>NZ_KE383922.1:0-99273 GCF_000422805.1 Nocardioides halotolerans DSM 19273
GGCTTCGAGGCTCGTCGCTAGCGCTCCTCGCACCTCAGCCACCGTCAGTCGCGGTCGCCGTACCGCCGCCGGACCGCAGCCATGCCTCCGGCGGCGACCCGATAGCCAGCCAAGCCTTTGCGCTCCACCTGGTCCGTCAAGGACGCGGAGCGCTTCAGACTGCCTTGACGGACCAGGCGGAGCGCAGATCCTCGGCGATCGGGTTGCCGCACCCACGCAAGCGGGTGCCTTCGCTTCAGAGGTTTCGAGACGGTCGCTAGCGCGACCTCCTCAACCAGCGGTGGGCCGGCGAGCAGCCGCGTCAGTTGTTGAAGCGGTAGCCCATGCCGCGCACGGTGGCGATGACGTCGGGGCCGAACTTCTTGCGGAGGTAGCCGACGTAGACGTCGACGACGTTGGAGCCGGGGTCGAAGTCGAAGCCCCAGACCTTGTCGAGGAGCTGCTCGCGGGAGAGGACCTGGCCGGCGTTGACCATCAGGGTCTCGGCCAGCGCGAACTCGCGGGCGGAGAGCTCGAGCTCGCGCTCGCCGATCTTCGCGCGGCGGGTGCGGACGTCGAGGCGGACGCCGCCGGCCTCGAGGACGTCGTCGCGGGCGGGGCCGCCGTCGGGGGCGGTGCGCAGGCGCAGCCGGATGCGGGCGAGCAGCTCGGCGAAGCGGAACGGCTTGGGCATGTAGTCGTCGGCGCCGCCCTCGAGGGCGGAGACGGTGTCGGTGACCGAGTCGCGCGCGGTCAGCACGATCACTGGCAGCCTGGAGCCCTGTGAGCGGAGCTGGTCGAGCACCTCGAAGCCGTCCATGCCCGGCAGGCCGATGTCGAGGACCATGAGGTCGAAGTCGCCGCTGAGGGCGTGGTCGAGGCCCACCCGGCCGTCGGCGACGGCGGTGGTGCGGTGGCCGTCCGCGGCGAGCCCCTTCGAGACGAAGGACGCGATGCGCTCCTCGTCCTCGACGATCAGGATGCGGGCCACAGAGCGCTCTCCTCGTCCTCGGGCTCGTCCTGGGTACGAGTGCCGGGGTCGGACGGTTCAACGGGGGCGATCGGCAGCGCGATCACGAAGCGCGCGCCGTGCGGCCGCTCGTCCTCCAGCGTGAGCGTGCCGCCGTGCGCCCGCGCGATCGCCCGGACGATGGAGAGGCCGAGGCCGAACCCCTCGTCGTCGTCGGGGACGACGCTGCGGCCGAACCGCTCGAAGATCGTGTCGCGGTCCTCGGGAGCGATGCCGGGCCCGGAGTCGCGGACCCAGAGCCGCGCGGTCGCGCCGTCGTACGACGACCCGAGGGCGACCACGTCGTCGGGGCCGGTGTGCTTGACCGCGTTGTCGCACAGCTGCAGCAGCGCCTGGGTGACGCGCTGCTCGTCGAGCGGGACGGTGACGCTGGCGGTCTCGTCGAGCGTCCAGACCCGGTCGCCGAGACCGCGGGCCTTGGCGAGGGTGTCGACGGTGATGCCGGTCAGGTCGACCGGCCGGGGGGTGACGAAGTCGGGCCGGTCGCTCTTGGCCAGCAGGATCAGCTCGCCGACCAGCCGCGACATCCGGTCGACCTCGTCGAGGAGCAGCTCGCGCGTCTCGGCGATCTCGGCCGGGCTGCCGACGTCGAGCAGCTCGAGGTGGCCGCGCAGGACGGTCAGCGGGGTCTTGAGCTCGTGACCGGCGTCGTCGAGGAACTGCCGCTGGCCCACGAACGCCGACTCGAGGCGCTCGAGCATCCGGTTGAAGGTGCGGGTGAGCGCGGTGATGTCGTCGTTCCCGGTCTCGGGCAGCCGCCGCGACAGGTCGGAGTCGTTGATCTCGTCGGCGGTCTCGCGCAGCGTCCGCAACGGCGCCAGCAGCCGTCCGGACTGGGCGCCGGCGAACGCCGTGATCACCAGCAGCGAGAGCAGTGCCACGACGAGGTAGGTCTGCATGGTGTCGCGCAGCCCCGCGCGGGCGTCGCCGTAGTAGGTCACCACGATCAGCGCGCCGGTCTCGCCGCCCATCTCGACCGTCTGCGCAGTGAGGATCAGGTCGTCCTTGGGGTCGTCGATGCGCGTGGTGCCGTTGCTCTCCACGATCTCGTTCGCGGCCCGCTGGAAGGCGTCCTCGTCCTCGCCGATGTAGCCGCCGAACGACTTCTCGCGCAGCCCGCCGTCGTACCACGTCACCAGGGCCGTGTCGTCGGCCGGCACCTCGCCTCGGAGGAACGCGTCGAGCAGCTGGCCGACGGTCGCGTACGCCGAGCCGTCCTCCTCCTGGAACTTGGTGAACTCGTCGAGCTGGTTGGCCACCCGGTCGGAGATCTCCTGGTCGATGCGCTGCGACTCGATGGCGTAGACGATCAGGCCGGCGCTCGTGAGGGCCAGGAAGGTCAGGAGGGCGACGACGGCGGTGATGCGGACCCGCACCGAGAGGCCCGACCGCTCGGGCCGGGCGCCATTCGCCGTCGCGTCAGTCGTCGCCACCGTGGCCGTCGTCGCCGCCGCCCGAGGAGCCCGAGCCGCCGTGCCCGGAGCTGTCGTGACCGGAGTCGTGACCGGAGCTGTCGTCGTCCCCGTGGCCGCCCCCGTGGTCGCCGTGGTCGTCGTCCCACTCGTCGGGCGGGGGAGTGACCTCGGTGACGAGGCCGTCGTCGCCGTGCTCGTTGCCGCGCGGCGTGGCGCCCGAGCCGGGCGTGGTGTCCGCAGAGGGGCTCGTGGACGCCTCGCCGGAGGGCGTGCCGCCCTGCTGGTCGATGATGATCGTGTCGCGCGGGGCCGGGTCGTCCTCCGCCGCCGCGACGAGGTTGCCCGCGACGAACGCGCCGAGCGGGAGCACCAGCGCGAGCGCGACGAAGACCTTCCAGAAGCTGCCCATGGCCCCACCATCATCCCCCAACGTGGGCGGCCCGTGAGACCACCATGAGAGGTCTCTCATCCCGTCGGGCCGCTGCGCGGCAACGTCCGCCCAACCCCGG
This sequence comes from Nocardioides halotolerans DSM 19273, assembly GCF_000422805.1. Classification (GTDB taxonomy): domain Bacteria; phylum Actinomycetota; class Actinomycetes; order Propionibacteriales; family Nocardioidaceae; genus Nocardioides; species Nocardioides halotolerans. Next base: position 2,934 of record NZ_KE383922.1, read on the forward strand.
GAAACTAGGGTGGAAGGCAGTTGCGCATCGAGGGGCATCGAGGAGGCCACCGTGCTCGTCCCGTTCAGCGTCGCCGACTTCATCGACCGTGCCGAGCAGGTCTACGGCGAGCGCGTCGGGGTGGTCGACGAGCCCGACCAGCCGGCCGCGTCGCTCGGCGACCTCACCTACGACGAGGTGGCCGGCCTCGCCCGCAGGCAGGCCGCGCACCTCGACAGCCTCGGCGTCGGCTTCGGCGACCGGGTCGCCGTCGTCAGCCACAACAGCGCGCGCCTCTTCACCTCGTTCTTCGGCGTCGCGGGCTTCGGGCGGGTGCTGGTGCCGGTGAACTTCCGGCTCCGCCCCGACGAGGTGCGCTACATCGTCGAGCACTCCGGGGCCAGGGTGCTCTACGTCGACCCCGAGCTCGACGACGCGCTGAAGGACGTGCAGGCCGAGCACCGGTTCGTGCTGGGCGACGACGAGCACCTGTTCGCCGCGGACGGCGCGGTCCCCGAGCCGTGGGCGCCGCCCGGCCTGGAGCGCGAGAACGCCACCGCCACGATCAACTACACCTCCGGCACCACCGCCAGGCCCAAGGGCGTGCAGATCACCCACCGCAACATCTGGACCAACGCGGTCACCTTCGCCCTGCACGCGGGCGTCACCGACCGCGACGTCTACCTCCACACGCTGCCGATGTTCCACGCCAACGGCTGGGGGATGCCGTTCGCGATGACCGGGATGGGCGTCCCCAACATCGTGCTCCGCAAGGTCGACGGCGCGGAGATCCTGCGCCGGGTCGAGCGGCACGGCGTCACGGTCATGTGCGCCGCGCCGGCGGTGGCGGCCGCCGTCCTCGACGCCGCGCAGACGTGGGAGGGCGAGATCCCCGGCCGCGACCGGGTGCGGATCATCATGGCGGGCGCCCCGCCGCCGACGAAGACCGTGGTCCGGGTCGAGGAGGAGCTCGGCTGGGAGTTCATCCAGATCTACGGCCTCACCGAGACCAGCCCGCTGCTCACCGTCAACCGCACCCGCGCGGAGTGGGACGACCTGGGCACCCAGGAGCGGGCCGAGCGGCTCACCCGCGCCGGGATGCCGGCGATCGGGGTCAGCCTCAGGATCGAGACCCCTGACGACGACGGTGACGAGGCGGGCCACGCGACCGGCGAGGTGCTGGCCCGCTCCAACGTCGTCCTCGAGGGCTACTGGCAGCAGCCGGAGGAGACCGAGCGGGCGCTGAAGGACGGGTGGTTCCACACCGGCGACGGCGGCGAGATCGGCGCGGACGGCTACCTCACGATCAAGGACCGCAAGAAGGACGTGATCATCACCGGCGGCGAGAACGTCTCGAGCATCGAGGTCGAGGACGTGCTGTTCTCCCACCCCGCGGTCGCCGAGGTCGCGGTGATCGGCGTCCCCGACGAGAAGTGGGGCGAGACGATCAAGGCGCTGGTGGTGCTCGCCGAGGGTGAGGAGGTCTCCGAGCAGGAGCTGATCCGCTGGTGCAAGGACCGCGCCGCGGGCTACAAGGCGCCGACCTCGATCGAGTTCCGCGACGAGCTCGCCCGCACCGCCACCGGCAAGCTCCAGAAGTTCAAGCTCCGCGCGCCGTACTGGGAGGGTCGCGAGCGCCAGGTCAACTAGCGCACTCCACTAGCCTCGCCCCGTGCCCACCCTGAGCGAGCTGGTCGACCTGCTGCACGGCTGGTACCCGCCCGCGACCGCCGACTCGTGGGACGCCGTCGGGCTCGTCGCGGGCGACCCGGGCCAGGAGGTCACCAAGGTCCTGTTCGCGGTCGACCCGGTGCTGCCCGTGGCCCGGGAGGCGGCGGAGTGGGGCGCCGAGCTGCTCGTGGTGCACCACCCGCTGTTCCTCAAGGCCGTGCACGGCGTGCCGCGGACGACGCCGAAGGGCCGCACCCTCGGCGTGCTGCAGGACGCCGGCTGCGCGCTCCTGGCGGCGCACACCAACGCCGACCAGGCGGTCGGCGGGGTGTCGGAGGCGCTCGCCACGTCGCTCGGGCTCTCCGACCTGCGGCCCATCGCCGCGCGCAGCAACGCGCGGCTGGACAAGCTGACGACCTACGTCCCCGCGGCCGACGCCGATCCGGTGCGACAGGCGCTGGGCCGCGCCGGGGCCGGCGTGATCGGCGACTACGACAGCGCGTCGTTCTCGAGCGCGGGTGAGGGGCGGTTCCGGCCGCTCGCCGGGGCGAACCCGACCATCGGCGAGGTCGGCGAGCTCGAGGTGGTCGACGAGGTGCGGATCGAGTGCGTGCTGCCGCGCGCCGCCCGGCCGCGGGTCGTCGCCGCCCTCCTGGACGCCCACCCCTACGAGGAGCCGGCCTACGACGTCGTCGAGCTGGCCGACCCGGGCACGGCGCAGACCGGCAGCGGCCGCATCGGCACCGTCGAGGAGACCACCCTCGGCCGGTTCGCGCAGCACGTGGCGCGCACCCTCCCGGCGACGGCGCAGGGCGTCCGCGTGGCGGGCGATCCCGACCGGCCGGTGCGCCGGGTGGCGGTGTGCGGCGGAGCGGGCGACTTCCTGCTCGACGACGTACGCCGCGGCGACGCCGACGTCTACGTCACCAGCGACCTGCGCCACCACCCGGCGAGCGAGTTCCTCGAGCACGCAGCGGGCGGCGACGGCCCCGCACTGGTCGACGTCTCGCACTGGGCGGCCGAGTGGACGTGGCTGCCGGTCGTGGCCCGGCGGGTGGCCGACACGCTGGGCGCTACGGTGGACACCCGGGTCAGCACCATCCGCACCGACCCGTGGACAGCACTACACACAGGAGAAGAGCGCTGAAAGCCGACCCCGCCGCCCAGCTCGCACTGCTGGACCTCCAGGAGCTCGACTCACGCGCCGACGTGCTGCGCCACCAGCGCGCGCACCTCCCCGAGCTCGCCCAGATCGCCGAGCTCACCGCCACGAGGTCCGAGCTCGACGGCCGGCGCCGCGACGCCCAGATCGCCGTCGACGACCTCACGGCCGAGCAGGTCAAGGTCGACGCCGACGTCGAGCAGGTCAAGGCCCGGCGCAAGCGCGACCAGGACCGCATGGACCAGGGGCTGATCGCCAACCCCAAGGACCTCGAGCGCATGCAGGGCGAGCTCCAGTCGCTGCAGCGCCGCATCACCAGCCTCGAGGACGACGAGCTCGAGGTGATGGCCCGGCTCGAGGACGCGCAGAAGGACCTCGACGCGCTGACCGTGCAGGTCGGCGACGCCGACGAGCGCCTGGCCGAGCTCAGCGAGGCGCGCGACACCCGCACCCGGGAGCTCGACGAGGAGCTGCGGACCGTCGCGGCAGACCGCGAGCCCGCTGCGGCGGGCATCCCCGAGGACCTCCTGGCGCTCTACGAACGCCTGCGCGCGTCCAAGGGCGGCGTGGCGGTCGGCGCGCTGCGAGCGCGCGAGTGCGGAGGCTGCCGCCTCTCCCTCGACCCGGCCGAGCTCTCCGCGATCCGGTCGGCGCCGCCCGACGAGGTGATCCGGCACGAGGAGTGCCAGCGCATCCTGGTCCGGACGCCCGAGTCGGGGCTGTGACGGGCGCTGCCACCGGACCGACCGTGGTCGTCATCGAGGCAGACGGGGGCTCGCGCGGCAACCCCGGGCCCGCGGCGTACGGCGCCGTGCTCAAGGACGCAGCGACCGGTGAGGTCATCGCCGAGGACGGCACCACGATCGGTGTCGCGACCAACAACGTCGCGGAGTACTCCGGGCTGATCGCCGGGCTCCGGCTGGCCGAGGAGTTCGCGCCCGGGGCAGCGGTCGAGGTCCGCATGGACTCCCAGCTCGTCGTGGAGCAGATGTCGGGCCGCTGGAAGATCAAGCACCCCGACATGCGGCCGCTCGCGACCGAGGCGAAGCGCCTGGCGCCGGCGGGCACGACCTACACGTGGGTCCCGCGCGAGCAGAACAAGCACGCCGACCGGCTCGCCAACGAGGCCCTCGACGGCACCCGGTCGGGGGTGACCGCCGTGGGCGCGGCCCTGGTCGACGAGCCGGAGACGGGGGAGGCCCAGGAGGAGGACGCCGCGCCGGCGCCCAACCGCGGGTTCTTCGCGCCGCAGGGCTCGCCCACCACGCTGGTGCTCGTCCGGCACGGTGTCACGCCGCACACCGCTGCCAAGAGGTTCTCCGGTGGCCTCGCGAGCTCCAACCCCGGTCTCAGCGACGAGGGCCGCGCCCAGGTCCGCGCCACCGCCGACTGGCTGGCGCCGATCGCCGAGGGGGTCGACGCCGTCATCGCGTCGCCGGTGCGCCGGACGCTCGAGTCCGCCGAGATCATCGCCGCCCGGCTCGGGCGTGAGGTCGAGACCGAGCCCGGCTTCGCGGAGATGGAGTTCGGCAGCTGGGACGGGCTGACCCTCGCCGAGGTGACCGAGCGCGACCAGGCGGGCCTCGAGGGCTGGTTCGGGAAGCTCGACACCGCGCCGCACGGTGGCGAGTCGTTCCGCGACGTCGAGGAGCGGGTGCTGGCGGGTCTCGACCGCGTGCTCGACACCCACGCTGGCCGGACTGTCGTCGTGGTCAGCCACGTGACCCCGATCAAGACGCTGGTGGCCCGCGCCATCGGGGCGCCGCTGGAGGCGGTGTTCCGGATGCAGCTGAGCCCGGCGTCGGTCACCGTGGTGTCGTTCTGGCCCGAGGTCGACGGCCGCGCGCAGAGCTCGATGCGGCTCTACAACGCGCGCCCGCCGGGCGAGGACGGCTTCTCGCCCGCTGCTTCGGCCTGGTGATCCGAAAGTCCCTGACGCTTCCTCCGCTTCCCCTCGTGCATCGCGACCACCCGCGCGATCGGGATCTCGTGGCCCTCGGCCACCAGGTCGGCCGGGAGCCGCTGCGGTGACGAGGTGGCGGCCGCCCACGGGTCGTCGCGGCGGGAGGCGAGCCGCTCGGCGGCGTCCAGGATCGTGAAGTCCCCGGGCCGCGCCTCCTCGAGCTCGTCCCAGGCGAGCGGGAACGACACCGGCACCCCGGGCCGCACCCGAGGGCTGTACGCCGCCACGACGGTCGCGCCGCCGGCGCGGGTGGAGTCCACGAACACCTTGCCGCCCCGCTCCTCGCGGACGAACTCCGTGGTCGCGACCGCCGGGTCGAGCCGGGCCGCACGAGCCGCGAGCGCCCGGGTCGCCGCCGCGACGTCCGGGACGGTGGCGTCCTCGGTGAGCGGCACGAACACGTGCACCCCCTTGGCGCCGCTGGTCTTGACCCCGCCCGTCAGCCCGGCGTCGTCGAGCGCCTGCCGGACCAGCAGCGTCGCCGCCACCGCCATCCGGAAGCCGTCGAGCGGCTCCACGTCGTCGGGCGGGTCGAGGTCGAGGACGAGGTGCGTCTGCCGGTCGCTGTCGACCGGCAGGAGCGCGGGGTGGTACTCGACGGCCCGCTGGTTGGCCAGCCACATCAGCGTCCGCCGATCGTCGCATACCGGGTAGCGCACGTCGCGCTTGGAGGCCTGCGCCCACACCGAGGTGGTGCGGATCCAGTCGGGCGCGTACGCCGGGAGGTTCTTCTGCATGAAGGCCTGCTGGCCCAGCCGGGCGCGGACCACCGAGAGCGCCCGGTCGCGCAGGCCCGGCAGCATCCGCTCGTGCACGGCGTCGAGGTAGGCGACCAGGTCGCCCTTGGTCGCGCCGGCGCCGTCGAAGACGGGCTGGTCGAGGCTCGAGAGCGAGACCCCCGCCAGGGTGGGCCCCTCCGAGCGCTTCGCCATGCCCCCAGTCTGCCGCGACCGGGCGGGCCGCGTGGGCGAGGCATTTGCGCATTTCGCCGGTGGACCGCCTGCCCGGGCGGGACACTCGGCGGGTGGACCGACTGCCCCGCGTGCTCGCGGCGCTCGCGCTCGTGCTCGCCGGCGCCCAGCTGCTGGGCGCCCCGAGCACCGCGGCCACCGCGCCGGCGCAGCGGACCGACCCCGTCGACCTGGTGCCCTCGGCGACCTCGGTGCCGTTCGGCAGGAGCGTGGTGCTCACCGCCACCGTGGCGAGCCCGCAACCCGACAGCCGGCTCGACGTCTTCGCGAGGTCCGACGGCGCGACCCGCTCGGTCGGCACGGCCACCCCCGGCGGCGGCGGGGAGGCCAGGCTGTCGGTCACCGTCAACCGGACCGCCACCTACTGGGCGGTCCTGACCGTCGCCGGCGTCGTCGCCGCGCAGTCGGCGTCCGTGCCGGTCGTGGTCGCACCGCTGCTCAAGCTGACCGCGACGCGGGTCATCGGGCCCGTCTACCACTTCACCGCGACCGTCCAGCCCGCCGACGGCGTCCCCGTCGTGCTCCAGCGCCTGGTCGGCAAGCGGTGGAAGAAGATCGGCAAGGACGTCGCCGAGGACGGCGAGCACGTCTTCCGGGCCGAGATCCCGGCGGACACGACCTCGAAGTGGCGGCTGCTGGTCCGCGGCGGCAAGAAGTGGGGCGCGGCGACGTCGAAGGCCGTCCGGGTCACCGACTACTGACCCCGACTACTGACCCCGGCTACCGACCCCGGCCACCGATCCGGCTACCGTCCCCGGCCACCGGCGACGGCTCAGAGCTCACTGACCACCACGTCGAGCTGCTGGGCGCCGCGGGCACCCTCGGTCACCTCGACGACCCAGCCCAGGTCGCGCAGCGCCTCGGCCAGCCGCGCCGGGGTGCGCGGGTTGGCGCCGTCCTCGAGCAGCGCGCGGACGATGCGCCCCTTCGTGGCCTTGTTGAAGTGGCTGACCACCTGGCGTCGACCGGCGACCTCGTGCAGGACGCGCACGGTGGCGACCCGGCGCAGCCCCGCCGGCCGCCAGAACGCGGCGTACGTGCCGCTGCGCAGGTCGACCAGCAGCCCGTCGCCGACCAGCTCGGTGATCTCCGGGCCGAGCGCCTCGCGCCACACACCGGCGACCGTGCCCAGACCGGGGAGGGTGGCGTCACCCGAGAGGCGGTACGCCGGGATGCGGTCGGCGGGGGAGACCAACCCGAACAGGCTGGAGGTGACCCGCACCCGGCCGGTGGCCCGCCGGCGCGCTGCCGCGGAGAGGGTGCCGAGCTCGAGGGCGTCGTAGAGGACGCCGGCGTAGACCGCGTCGGCCCGTGCCGTCGGCGCGCTGCGCAGCGAGGCGTTGAGCTCGACGAGGTCGAGCTGGGTCTTGGGTACCTCCAGCACGGCGGCCGCCGCGACGGGGTCGCCGGAGCACAGCGTCACCAGCGCGTGGAGCACCCGCTCGCGGGCGGCGGTGAGCGCCGGCGCGGAGAGCGCCGCTAGGTCGAGGGGACTGCCGCGCCGAGGAGCGGTCTTCCCCTCGCTGGGCGGCAACAGGATCAGCACGAGCCAGAACGATAGGTTGAAGAGCATGTCGAGCAGCCGCGTGGTCCACGTCCGGCCGACCGACGGCCGCGACGGCGAGGTCGCGGTGCAGGCGCTGCGCGACGGCATCGCCGAGATCCAGCAGGAGCTCGAGGTCACGCCCGAGTTCCCGGAGGAGGTCGAGGCGGCGGCGGCCGCCGCGGTGGCCGCACCGCGGCTGCCCGACCTCGACCGCACCGACCTGCCGCTGGTCACCATCGACCCGCCCGGCGCGAAGGACCTCGACCAGGCCCTCCACCTCGAGCGCACCGACCGCGGTGGCTACGTGCTGCACTACGCGATCGCCGACCTCGCGGCGTTCATCACCCCCGGCGACCCGGTCGACCTCGAGGCCCACCGCCGGGGCCAGACGCTCTACGGCGCGGACAGCAGGGTCCCGCTGCACCCGACCGTGATCTCCGAGGACGGCGGCTCGCTGCTGCCCGACCAGGTCCGCCCCTCGCTGCTCTGGACGGTCACGCTCGACGGCGAGGGCGCCCGCACCGACGTGCAGGTCGAGCGGGCTCGGGTGCGCAGCCGCGCCCAGCTCGACTACGCCGGCGTCCAGGAGCAGATCGACGCCGGCACCGCCGACGAGTCGCTGATGCTGCTCAAGGAGGTCGGGGAGCTCCGGCTCAAGCGCGAGCGCGCCCGCGGCGGGGTCTCGCTGCCGCTGCCCGAGCAGGAGGTCGACACCGGCCGCTCGGAGTGGGAGCTGACCTACCGCGACCTGCTGCCGGTCGAGGAGTGGAACGCGCAGATGTCGCTGCTCACCGGCTTCGCGGCGGCGTCGCTGATGATGTACGCGCGGGTGGGCTTCCTTCGCACGCTCCCGCCCCCCGACCCGCGCGACGTTCAGCGACTGCACCGCACCGCCCATGCGCTGGGGATCGAGTGGCCGGCCGAGCTGCTGTTCCCCGACTTCATCCGCGACCTCGACCCGGCCAAGCCGCAGCACGCCGCGATGATCTCGGCCTGCACCCTCCTGCTCCGCGGCAGCGGCTACGTCGCCTTCGACGGCGAGACCCCGGGCCAGCCGCTGCACAGCGCGCTCAACACGGAGTACGCCCACGTCACCGCGCCCCTGCGTCGCCTCGGCGACCGCTACGCGTCCGAGGTCTGCGTCGCCCTCTGCGCCGGCACCGAGGTGCCGGAGTGGGTGCTCGCGGCGCTGCCCGCCCTCGCGCAGGAGATGCAGGAGTCCTCGCAGCGTGCGAACCGCTACGAGCGCATGGTCCTCGACCTGGTCGAGGCCGGCCTGCTCCAGCACCGGGTGGGGGAGAGCTTCGCGGCCGTCGTCGTCGAGGTCAACGAGAAGGACCCGACCCGCGGCATCGTCACGGTGGCCGACCCCGCGGTCGAGGCGCCGGTGGTCTCCCCGCACGAGATCCCGCTCGGCACCGACGTCCGGGTCCGGCTCACCACCGCCGACGTCGGGCAGCGCAGGGTCGAGTTCACACTCGAGTAGCCCCCACGAAACGGCGCAGCTCCCCGTCCGGCGCCTCCCACGCCGCACGGAACCCGCTGTGCAGCGGCAGGTCGCCGACCTCGTCGGGCTCGGCCCAGACGTGGTCGACGGACTCCGACAGGTGCCGGAGCCGCACCGGTCCGGTGGCATGGGCGAGCACGGTCTCGTACTCCCAGCCGCCGCACGTGGCGACGTACGCCGACCGCACGGCCACGTCGCGGGCGCGGATCGACATCTCCTCGAGCGCCTCGCGCAGTGCCGCGTCGACCGCCGTCTCGCCGTGCTCGCGGGCACCGCCCGGGATCGACCAGGTGCCGCCCTGGTGCGCCCAGCCGGCCCGCAGCTGGAGCAGCACCGTGCCGCGGTCGGCGAGCAGCAGCCCCGCCGCCCCGCGCCGGCCCCAGTGCGCGTGGCCGTGCGCGCACGTGGCCCAGCTCATCCGGCCACCGGCTGCACCAGCTCGACGAGGTCCGCGATCGAGTCGACCACCCGGGTCGGGCGGTAGGGGAACCGCGCGACGTCCTCCCTCCTCGTCGAGCCGGTGGTGACCAGGACCGTGCGGAGCCCGGCCTCGAGGCCGCTGATGATGTCGGTGTCCATCCGGTCGCCGACCATCACGGTGGTCTCGGAGTGCGCCTCGAGGCGGTTGAGGGCCGAGCGCATCATGAGCGGGTTCGGCTTGCCGATGAAGTACGGCGACCGCCCGGTCGCGGTGCTGATCAGCGCGGCGACCGAGCCGGTGGCGGGCAGCGAGCCGGCCGGCGACGGTCCCGAGACGTCGGGGTTGGTGGCGATGAAACGGGCGCCCGCCTCGATGAGCCGGATCGCGCGCGTGATCGCCTCGAAGGAGTAGGTGCGGGTCTCGCCCAGCACGACGTAGTCGGGGTCGCGCTCGGTCATCACGTAGCCGATGTCGTGCAGGGCGTTGGTGAGCCCCGCCTCGCCCACGACGTACGCCGACCCCTGCGGCCGCTGCTCGGAGAGGAACTGCGCGGTCGCGAGCGCGGAGGTCCAGATCGCGTCCTCCGGCACGTCGATACCGCTGCCCAGCAGCCGGGCGCGCAGGTCACGCGGGGTGTAGATGGAGTTGTTGGTGAGGACGAGGAACTTCAGCCCGCTGGACTTCAGCGCGTCGATGAACTCCGGCCCGCCCGCGATCGGCTCGTCCTCGTGGACGAGCACGCCGTCCATGTCGGTGAGCCAGGTGTGCACCGGTCGGACGTCGTCGGCCATGGCACCGATTGTGCCGAAGACCTACGCGCCGAGCTCCAGCGCGTGCGAGCCGCGGTCGGCCTTGGCCGTGAGGTAGCGCCGGTTGGACGCCGTCAGGTGCACCGCGGTCGGCACCCGCTCGGCGACGTCGAGGCCGTGGGCGGCCAGCTGCGCGGCCTTGTCGGGGTTGTTGGTCAGCAGCGCGAGCCGCTGCACGCCGAGCGCCCGCAGCATCTGGGCGGCGGCGGTGTAGTCGCGCGCGTCGGCGGCGTACCCGAGGGCGAGGTTGGCGTCGTAGGTGTCGAGCCCGGCCTCCTGCAGCCGGTAGGCGTCGAGCTTGGCGTAGAGGCCGATGCCGCGGCCCTCCTGCCGCAGGTAGAGCAGGTAGCCGCCGCGCGCCTCGATCCGGTCGACCGCCTCGTGCAGCTGCGGGCCGCAGTCGCAGCGCCGCGAGCCGAGCACGTCGCCGGTGAGGCACTCGCTGTGCAGGCGCACGAGGGGTACGCCGCCCGGGGCCTCCTCCGGCCGGCCGAGCACGATGGCGAGGTGCTCGAGCCCGTCTGCCAGCCCGTCGAAGGTCACCACCTCGGCGACGGTCTCGACCTCGCCGAGCCGGATCGGCAGCGTCACCCGGGTGCGCACGGTCGCGTGGCTCACCACGCCGACTCCCGGAACCGCGGGGACAGGGCGTAGCGCAGCAGCACCACGTCGCCGATCGGGCGGGTCTCGACCAGGCGCGCCCGGCGAGCGCCCGAGAACGGGAACCGGCCGGCGCCGACGAAGCGGGTGGCGTCGGGGTGCCCCACGAACAGTGGTGCCACCACGAGCCGCAGCTCGTCGGCCAGGCCCTCGGTGAGGAGCTGGGTGTGCACCTCGCCGCCGCCCTCGACCATGAGGCGGCGGACGCCACGCACGTGCAGGTCCTCGCTGACCCGGCGCAGCTCGACCGGACGGCCGCCGTCGACGACGGTGGCGACCGGCGACAGGTGCGCGGAGGCCATGTCGACGGTGTCGCTGGCGCAGTAGACGAGCTTGGGGCCGGTGCCGGCGGAGAAGAACCGCGCCTCGGGGTCGAGCTTGGCGCGGCTGGTCACGGTGATCTTGAGCGGCTGGGCCGGCAGCCCCGCCGCCCGGCGGCGCGCGACCCGCTCGGGGCAGCGGACCAGCAGCCGAGGGTCGTCGTTGCGGACGGTCGCGGCGCCGACCAGGATCGCGTCGCTGCCGGCCCGGAGCTCGTCGACGCGGTCGAAGTCGGCGTCGTTCGAGAGCAGCAGGCGCTGGTCGCTGGCGTCGTCGAGGAACCCGTCGAGCGACATGCCGCACGACAGCAGCGTGTAGGGACGCCGACCGGCCTCAGCCACGGCGACCACCCACCAGCAACCCCGGCAGGGTGGCGACCAGGGCGAGCACCCCGAACGTGACCGCCACCGTGAGCCCGACCGCCGCCGTCGATCCGAACGCCGAGAACGCCCAGGCCGCGACCCCCTCGCGGGGGCCCCAGCCGGCGACGTTGAGCGGGACCGCGGCGCCGAGCAGCACCAGCGCGCCGATCGGCACGAGCTGGAGCGGCGTCAGGTCCACGCCCACTGACGCGGCGGCGACCAGGAAGACCACGAGGTGGCCGGCCGAGGCGACCGCGGAGAGGAGGACCACGGCGCCGCCGGCCACGACCAGGAGGGCGACGGCCGCGAGCCCGGCCCAGCGCCACGGGCCCGGCAGGAGCAGCGCCCCGACGAGCGCCGCCTGCACCACCTGCCCGAGCACCCGCTCCCAGACGACGCCGCGCCATCCGTGCCGCACGGCCCGGTCGACGTCGCCAACGACGCCGCCCGGCACCGTCGCGTTGATCAGCTGCGAGCGGTAGTAGGCGGCGTACGCCGCGCGGAGCGGCACCCGTGCCTCGCCGCGACGCGCGAACCGGCCCGACACCAGCGACCATCGCAGGGCGCAGCACCACGTCGTCCCGGCGGTCACGGCCAGCGCCACCAGCACCGCCCACGCGCTCGTCGCCCGCAGCCCCTCGACGAACGGGCCGGCGCCGAGCCGCCAGGCGAGGAAGCCCAGGACCGCGGCACCCGCGGCGATGCGCAGGACTCGACCACCGCTTTTCGAGCTTGTCGAGATGCCCGCAGGGTCGGCCCCTCGCTGCGGTGGTCTCGACAAGCTCGACCAGCGGCGCTGGGCCCGGGTGACCATCTGCGTCTGCATGCTCATCGCGCAGCCTCCAGCGCCGCGTCCACCTGCGCCGCGGTCCGCGACCACGTCGGCAGGGTCAGCCGGCGCAGCCCCGCCGAGCGCCGCAGCCGGCGCCGCCGCCGCGGGTCCTCCAGCCACCGGCGCAGCGCCCCGGCCAGCGCCGCGGGGTCGCCGGGGCGCACCAGCAGCCCGGGCGTGCTCCCGTCGTCGCCGTGCCCCAGCGCCTCCGGCACGCCGCCGACCGCGCTGGCGACCACCGGGACGGCGTGGGCCAGCGCCTCGGTGACGACCATCCCGTAGCTCTCGGCCCGCGAGGGCAGGACCAGCAGGTCCGCGGCGGCGTACGCCGACGGCAGCGCGTCGTGCGCGAGCGGCCCGGCGAGCACGACCCGATCGGCGATGCCGGCGTCCGCGGCGGTCTTGTGCAGCTCGTCGACGAAGTCGGGGTCGAGGTCCAGCGGGCCGACCAGCGTGCAGCGCCAGTCGAGGTCGGTGAGGCCGGCGAGCGCGTGGAGCAGCAGGTCGTGACCCTTGGCTCGCACCACCGAGGCGACGCAGAGGAGCTCGCCACCCGCCTCCGACCCGGCCGCGGGGTCGGCGACCTCGACGCCGGGGACCGCGACGTGGACGCGGGCGGCGTCGACCCCGTAGGCCTCGTGCAGCCAGCGGCGGGTCCACGCGCTGGTGGTCACCACCGCGGCCGATGCCACGAGCAGCTCGCGCTCGCCGGGCTTCTCGAACGCCATGTGCACGAGCGGCACGCACCGCAGCCGCGTGACGGCCGCCGTCAGCTCCGCCGCGGCCCACGACGCGACGAGGCTGTCGACGAGCACCACGGCGCCGTCGGGCAGCGACGGCAGCAGCCGGGCGACGTCGCCGGCCGAGGCCGCCTCATGGGTCACGACCGGCCGGCCCAGGCCGATCAGCCCGGTGCGCAGCCGCCGGTCGTAGACGTTGCCGCCGCTCGGGCGGTCGGCGAAGCCCGCCGGCACGAGGAGGTGGACGGTCACCGGTTCGGGCGTCACAGCGGCCTCTCGAAGCTCGCCCAGGCGACGTGCGACTCGTGCAGCGTCACGACCAGCGCGGTGAGCTGCTCCTCGGTCGCGAGGCGCTCGGCAAGCCGGTCGGCGACCCAGCGGGCGAGCGCCTCGGTGGAGGTGTTGGTGCCCTTGAACTCGTCCTCGTCGTCGAGGTTGCGGTAGTTGAGGTCCGCCAGCACGCTCCTCAGCTCGTCGGCGGCCCGGCCGATGTCCACCAGGATCCCGTCGGGGCCGAGGTCGGGGCCACGGAAGGTCGCGTCGACGACGTACGTCGCGCCGTGCAGCCGCTGGGCGGGTCCGAAGACCTCGCCGTCGAAGCTGTGGGCGATCATCACGTGGTCGCGGACGGTCACGGCGTACATCAGGCCTCCCTGGTGGGGACGGGGTAGGTGATCGTGTGGCAGAGGGCGGCCCGGCGGCCGGTGGTCAGGTCGGCCATCAGCTCGGGGAGGTCCGCGAACGCGGAGGCGCCGGTGAACAGCGCGTCGAACGCCGGGTCACGGAGCAGGTCGAGGGCCAGGGCGAGCCGCTCGGCCCGGGTGCGTCGGTGCCGCAGGGGGAGCGCCACCTCACCGACCTGGCTCGCCCGCAGGCGCAGCCGACCCGAGTGGAAGGCGCCGCCGAGGTCGAGCCGGACCGGGGTGTCGCCGTACCAACTGAGGTCGACGACCTCCCCGTCGGGCGCCAGCAGGTCGAGGGACCGGCGCAGGCCGCCCTCGGTGGCGCTGGCGTGCACGACGAGGTCGCGCCCGTCGGCGGCGTCGTCGGGGTGCGCGAACGCGACCTCGAGCGCCTCCGCGACCTCGGCCCGGGTCGGGTCGACGTCGACCAGCGTGACCTCCACGCCGGGGATCGCCGCCAGCAGCCGGGCCACGCAGCAGCCGACCATGCCGGCCCCGACGACCGTGACACGGTCGCCGATCATCGGGGCCGCGTCCCAGAGCGCGTTGACGGCGGTCTCGACGGTGCCGGCGAGCACCGCCCGGTCGGCGGGCACGTCGTCGGGGACGACGGTGACGTCGGAGGCCGGGACGACGTACGCCGTCTGGTGGGGGTGCAGGCAGAAGACCGTCCGGCCCAGGAGGGCGGGCGGGCCGGCCTCGACGAGGCCGACGTTGAGGTAGCCGTACTTCACCGGGCCGGGGAAGTCGCCGTCCTGGTGTGGCGCCCGCATCCGCTCGTGCTGGTCGGCGGGGACGGCCCCGCGGAAGACGAGCGTCTCCGTGCCGCGGCTCACCCCGGAGCGCAGGGTGCGCACCCGGACCTCGCCGGGGCCGGGCTCGGCGACGGTCACCGGGCGGATCTCGCCGCGCCCGGGGCTCACCCAGAAGGCCAGCTCCTGCACCGCGTCACCCCCTCGTGCTCCTGGTCGTCGTCGGCGCCGGTCTGAACCCCGGCGCCGTGCGGTCCGTGTCCTCCTCGTACTCACAGACACGGAGGCAGGGTGCTTCAGGTTCAGACCCGGCGGGCCTACGCCGCGAACGCCGCCAACGCCGTCACCGGCGGGCGCTTCGCCCTCGCGGCGGCGGTGGCGGTCGTGGCGGTCGCCGACGGGCCGCGGTGGCTGCTCGGCGTGCTCGTCACGGGTGCGCTCCTGAGCGACCTCGTCGACGGCCGGCTGGCGCGCGCCACGCGCACGACCTCGGCGCTCGGCGCCCGGCTCGACCAGGAGGCCGACGCCGTGCTGATCCTGGTGCTCAGCGCGGTCGTCGGCGCCGAGCTCGGCTGGTGGGTGCTGTCGATCGGGCTGGCGCGCTACGTGTTCGGTGCGGTGTTCGCGCTGGTGGGTCCGCTGCGGAGCCCGCCGACGCGGCCGCGGTGGTGGTGCAAGACCGTCGCTGCTCTCGTCGGTGTCGTGCTGGGCGTTGCGGCGGTGCTGCCGCTGCCGGACCTCGTGGCGACCCTCGCCGTCGGCGTGGTGGCCGTGCTGCTCGCGGAGTCGTTCCTGCACGAGGCGGTCGACCGCTGGCGTGCCCCGGGTCCGCCGCTGGTGGTGCCCTACGGCACGGTGCTCGCGTTCGTGGTGGTGTGGCTGGCGCTGGTGGCCCCGACCGAGCGCGACCACCTCACGCTCGATGCGCTGCTGCGGCAGCCCCTCGAGGTGCTCGTGGTCGTCGGGCTCGCGCTGGTGCCGTGGTCGCGAGTCCGTGTCGCCCTGGCGCTGGCGGCCGGCCTGCTGGTGGCGCTGCTGCTGCTCGTGAAGGTGCTCGACCTGTCCTTCAACACCGTCTTCGACCGCGACTTCGACCCGGTGGGGGACTGGTCCTACCTCGGGCCGGGGGTCGGGGTGCTCGGCGACTCGATCGGCGCCGGCTGGGCCCGGGTGGTCGCGGCCCTGGCCGGCCTGGCGACGCTGGCGCTGCTGGTCGGCGTACCCCTCGCGATGGTGCGGCTGGTCGTCACGGCTCGCCGGCATCGGCGGCCCTCGCTGGGCGCGGCCACCGCCCTGGTGACGGCATGGATGGTGGGGCTCGCGACGGGCCTGCCCGGCGTGACCACCAGCGCCGCGAACCTCACCGTCGACGAGGTCCGCCTGGTGCGTGCCGACCTGGCGGACACCCGCGCGTTCTCCCGCGAGATCCGCACGGACCCCTACGCCGCGCGCGCCGCCGCCGACCCGCAGGCGCTGCTCGCCGGGCTGGCCGGCAAGGACGTGCTGCTCGTCTTCGTCGAGAGCTACGGGCGGGTGGCGGTGCAGGACACGTCGTACTCCGTCGGGGTCACCCGCGTGCTCGACGAGAGCACGCGTGAGCTGGCGGCCGCGGGCTACCGGTCGCAGAGCGCGTTCCTCACCTCGCCGACGTTCGGAGCGGGCTCGTGGCTCGCGCACTCGTCGCTCCAGTCGGGGCTGTGGGTCGACAGCCAGCGCCGCTACCGCCAGCTGCTCGGCGCCGACCGGATGACCCTCACGTCGCTGTTCCGGGACGCCGGCTGGCGGACGGTCTTCGACGTCCCGGCCGACACCGAGGACTGGCCCGAGGGCCGCGAGTTCTACGACTTCGAGCAGTACTACGACTCCCGCAACGTCGGCTACGAGGGACCGAAGTTCGGCTACGCGCCGATGCCCGACCAGTTCACGCTCTCCGAGCTCCACCGCCGCGAGCTCGCCCCCACCGACCGGCCTCCTGTGATGGCCGAGATCGACCTCATCTCCAGCCACCACCCGTGGACACCCCTCCCACGGATGATCGGCTGGGACGAGGTCGGCGACGGCTCGGTCTACGACGGCATGCCCGAGCAGGGCGAGAGCTCCACGGAGGTCTTCCACGACCCCGAGGCGGTCAAGCGAGCCTACGGCCGGTCCGTCGAGTACTCGTGGCAGGCGCTGACCTCCTTCCTCACCACCTACGCCGACCCCGACCTCGTCGTGGTCGTCCTCGGCGACCACCAGCCCCACACCTACGTCAGCGGCGAGCACGCCGGCCACGACGTCCCCGTCAGCGTCATCGCCCAGGACCCAGCGGTGCTGCAGCGCATCGCCCCCTGGGGCTGGCAGGACGGCCTGCGCCCCTCGCCCGACGCCGAGGTCTGGCGCATGGACACCTTCCGCGACCGCTTCCTGGCGGCGTTCGGGTCGCAGTGACCACAGCTGGTTGAGGAGGTCGCGCAGCACACGGTAGGCACCTGCCGCACCACCGCTGATCGAGCTTGTCGAGATCACCGCAGCGAAGGCACCCGGCTCCGAGGCTCAGGCGCAGCACGCCAGAGCACCTCAGCCACCGTAGGACGTGCGCTACGCGTCGTACTCGAGCACCGTCTCGCCGGCGGCCGTGCGGACCTCCACGCGGGCGATGTCGTCGACGTCGGAGGCGGTGGCCGCGGCGAGGCGCATGGTCTTGCCCGGCACGGCCTTCCACGAGGCGACCTGCTCGCTGGCGCCGTCGCCGGTCCGCACGACCATCGTGTACGTCGACCAGGCGGGGTCGTGGTAGTCCTCGCTCTCCTCGGCGTAGCTGCACTCGAGCTCGAGGCGGGTGCCCCACCCGACCTGGGTGAGCGAGAGCCAGCCGGAGATCGGCTCGTCGCCCACGGGCGACATCAGCACCGGCGCGGCGGTGGTCGGAGCGGTGGTGGGCACCGTCGGGGTGGCCGTCTGGGCGATCGTCGGAGCGATCGTCGGGCCGGCCTCGCGTCGGCCGTCGTCGTCGCCGCCGAGGGTGGCGACCCCCACGGCGCAGATCGCGACCGCGGCCGCGGCGGCGACCAGGCCGGCGGTGAGCCAGGTGCGGCGGCGGTGCGAACGGCGTACCTCGCGCACCAGCGCGGGCAGGAGCGTGTCGGGCACCGGTGTCGGCAGCTGCTCGGGGTCGAGGATCTCCACCGGCACCCGCGCGAGCAGTCCGGGCAGGCCGGCGAGCTCGCGCACCGACTGGGCGCACTCGGCGCAGCCGGGCAGGTGCCGCTCGAAGGCGACGCGCTCCTCGGGGGAGAGGGCACCGAGCACGTAGGCGCCGTCCTCGTGGTCGTGTCCACACGTGGTCATGCCGCGCCCACCCCCATCTCCTCCAGGGCGAGCCGCAGGGCGCGCAGCGCGTAGTGGGTCCGGCTCTTCACCGTGCCCTCGGGTACGCCGAGCCGGCGCGCGGCCTCGGCGACCGAGCGACCCCGGTAGTAGCACTCGAGCAGCACGGCGCGGTGCTCGCTGGAGAGCTGGGTGATCGCCTCGGCGACCACCCACGACTGCAGGAGGGTGTCGGTCTGGTCGACGGGGTTGCCGGGCTCGGGCACCTGGTCGGTTGGCCGCTCGTTCTGGAAGCGCTTGCTGCGCCACTCGTCGATCACGATGTTGCGCGCGACCGTGAACAGCCACGACCGCACCGAGCCGCGCGCCTCGTCGAGCCGCTCGTAGTGCTGCCACGCGCGCAGCAGGGTCTCCTGGGCGACGTCCTCGGCCCGGATCGGGTCGCCGGTCAGGTGCAGGCAGAACCCCCACAGCGCAGCGGCGTGCTCGTCGTGCAGCTGCTGCATCAGCGCGGTCGGGTTCTCGGCCATGGCGTCTCTGTCACACCTCCAACCGACGTACGGACGAGGGACCGATCCGGTTCAGTCTGCTCGCGCCGCCGGCCGCGCGCCGATGATCCGCCCGAGCAGGCGGGTGTCGCCGCGCGGCCGTGCCCCGGAGACCAGGTCTCCGGGGCACGGGGAGTGAGGGGCGGGCGGTGGCCTCAGCGGCGGGCGAGGCGGGGCACGATGATCGCGGCCGCCACGACGTGGGTGAGCATCAGGCCCGCCTTGCTCAGCGCGCCGTCGCCCAGCGTGACGTCGGGGACGCACGAGAGGACGGTCAGCGCGACGGTGACGCGGTAGAACGTGGTCCGGCTGGTGTGCCGGGCGATGACGATGCCGACGACCGTCGACAGGAGGACCATCTGGGCGAAGGCCAGGACGGGGATCGCTCCGTCGGTGACCGAGAGGGCGTGGCCCGCGGCCTGGAAGACGGCGGCGACGGCCGTGGCGGCCACGGCGGCGACGAAGCCGGTGGCGAGCCCGCGCTTCCACGTGACCCGACCGGCGGTGCGGTCGGCGGCGGGAGCCGACGTGGCCGAGGAGGTGGCGGCGGCGGTGGTGACGAAGGTGGTGGCGGTGGCGCTCATGTCGTTGCTCCTGGGTGAGAGGGGAGCGGCTCGTTGCCGCTCTGTACTCACTCCACGAAGGCACCCGCGCCGATACGACAGGTCGGAGGAAGATAGCTTCTCGACGTCGTGCGGAGCCCGAGGACGGCGCCCCGTCTGTGGGGCGGGGCGCCGCCAGCCGATGCCGCGCGGGGGGAATGCGCGCACCGACGCTCGTCCCTCCTAACGAGGAGTGTCCTCCTTCGATTCACCCCGGTCTGGACCGCCACCGGCGACGGCCGGGTCCACGGCGGGGCCGACGGCACGGTCGCGGGGCGGTGTCCGGAGCCGTGCCGGTTCGTCCACCGGGGCCGCTCGATACGGGTACCGTTGCGTGGTCCTGCGGCGGACGCGCACGTCCCCGCACGCCATCGAAATCGGGGGAACGTCATGAATGCTCGGGCCATCACCAGGGCCGCTGCAGCACTGGCCGGCATGACCGTGGCCGTGCTGGGGCTGGCCGTGCCCGCCCAGGCGGGTCAGTGGGTCGGCGTCGACCCGGCGGGCGACGCCGCGGCGTACAGCTGCAAGCCGGGGCCGTGCCACTGGAAGGCCGCGCCCCGCAACGCCAGCGCCGACATGGTCCGGCAGGTCGTGACCTACCGCCACGACACCATCCGGATCACCATCACGCTGCGCAAGGTCGACACCTCGGCGGCGTTCGCGCTCTCGAGCATCCTGAAGAAGAACGAGCTGGTCGGCCGCTACTACGGCGTCATCGCCCAGTTCTCACCCGGCCGTACGCCGACCGTCGTCATCCGCAACCCCCACGGCGTGCCCGTCAGCTGCGGTGCGGCTACGCCGAGGATCGTCGGCAACAAGATCAAGCTGGTGATGCCGTCGCGGTGCGTGCACTCGCCGGACTGGATCCGCTGGAGTGGCTACATGCGCGTGATCTTCACCGGTGACCTCGACGACGACGCCAGGTTCGAGGGCTACTTCGACAAGTTCCGCACCGACAGCCGGACGCCGCTCAACAAGAACACGTTCGAGTTCTCGCGACGGGTCTACCGCGCCGCCTGATCCGCGTCGGCGCGGTCGTACCTCGCGAGCAGCACCCGGGGCAGCACCAGCATCAGCACGGTCAGGAGCGCCAGCAGCCCGGCGCCGACCACGAGCGAGGTCGTCAGGTCGACGATCACGTCGAAGATGAACACCACGATGCCGGTGGCGAGCAGCGCCAGCAGCACGATCGCGATGGACACGAACGTGTGCGCCGCCTTCACGAGGACGCCCTTGACCTTGCGTCCGGAGAGCTGCCGGTGCGTGGCGACCGGGCTGAGCACCACGGCGGTGACCAGCGCGGCGAGCGCCACGAGCACCAGGTAGAAGCGCTCCTGCCCGGTGGTCAGGTCGGAGAAGCGCTGCTGGAACGGCAGGGTGAGCAGGAAGCCCGCGGTGAGCTGGGCGCTGGTCTGGATGACGCGGAGCTCCTGCAGGAGGTCGGCGTACTTCCGGTCCTCGCGCTCGGCCCGGGTCTCGTCGCGCTCGGCGTCCTCGCGCTCGGTGTCCTTGCGCTCAGTGTCGCGATCGGTGTCCGGCGCGGATGATTCTTGGTTCATGTCCCCTCCTGGCAGGCGAGGTACCCGCCTCCGGACAGGGAGAACGCCCCGCCGCACTGCGCAAGGGGCGGGGCGTTCTCTGGTCTCCTCGACGTGCTCCGGGATCGAGGCCTGACCACAGGTGCCCCGGGAGCCTTGACACGACTCTCACCCCAACAGGTGGAATCGTCCGGAGCTCGGTCAGTGGCCGGTCAGTGGGCCCGTCCGTGGCCCGGTTGTTCGCTCAGGTCAGGCGCCCGGGCGCACGAGCCCGGCCTCGTAGGCGAGCACCGCGATCTGCACCCGGTCGCGCAGCCCCAGCTTCGACAGCACCCGGCCGACGTGGGTCTTCACCGTCGCCTCGGAGACGAACAGCCGGGCCGCGATCTCGGCGTTGGACGCACCGCTCGCGACCTCGCGGACGATCTCGCGCTCGCGCGGCGTGAGCCCGCGGACCGCGGTCGGGACCGGTCGCGGCCCGGGCAGCTCGACCTGGTCGAGGAGGCGGCGGGTGAGCTCGGGTGCGATGACGGCGTCGCCGCGGTGAACGGCGCGGACGGCCTGCGCGACCTCCTCGCCGCGGGCGCTCTTGAGCAGGAACCCGCTCGCGCCGGCCCGCAGCGCCGCGAAGGCGTGCTCGTCGACGTCGAAGGTGGTGAGCATCAGCACCCGCGGCGGGGCCGGCCCGGCGAGGATCCGGGCGGCGGCCTGGATCCCGTCGAGCACCGGCATCTGCACGTCCATCAGGACGACGTCGGGGGAGGTACGCCGCACCTCGGCCACCGCGGTCGCACCGTCGCCCGCCTGGCCCACGACGACCAGGTCGTCCTGGGACGAGACGATCATGGCCAGGCCGTCGCGCACCAGGTCCTGGTCGTCGGCGAGGAAGACCCGGATGGTCACGGCCGCCCCGCCACCTCGCGGGTCGTGGGGAGGTGCGCGACCACCGAGAACCGGTCGTCGCGGTCCGTCACCCGCAGGTCGCCACCCAGGGCGGCCAGCCGCTCGTCCATCCCGGGCAGTCCTCGACCCGACCCGGGCGTCGCGCGGCGACGCGGGCCGGTGCTGTTGGACACGGTGAGCTCGAGCGCGTCCGGCCGCCACCTCAGGTGCACCTGGGTGGCGGCGTCGAGCCCGGCGTGCTTGAGCACGTTGGTCAGCGCCTCCTGGGTGACGCGGTACGCCGCGAGCTCCGCGGCGGCGCTCATCGGCTGCCGCGGCCCCTGCTCGTCCAGGTGGACCGGCAGCCCGGAGCGGCGCGCGGTCGCGACCAGGCCGGGGAGGTCCGCCAGCGCGGGCCGGGGCTCGACGCCGGCGGGACCGCGGTCGTCCCCGTCGAGCACGCGCAGCACGCCGCGCATGTCCTGCATCGCCTCCCGTCCGGCGCGCGCGATGTTGTCGAGCACCGGCGCGGTCGCCGCCGGGTCGCGCGCGGCCATCAGCCGCCCGCCCTCGGCCTGGCTGACCATGACCGCCAGCGAGTGTGCGACCACGTCGTGCATCTCCCGGGCGATCCGGCGGCGCTCGTCCTCGGCCGCGCGGCGCGCCTCCGCGACGCGCGCCTCGTGCTCGTGCCGGGCGCGCTCCTCGAGCGCGGCGACGTAGAGGGCGCGCAGCCGCCGGTAGCGCCCGGCGCACCACGGCGCCGCCACCATCGCGAGCGCACCGAGCAGCAGGAACAGCGGCCAGCTCTCCACCGGGTCCTGGGCAGAGGCGACGCCGGGCTGCGCCACCGTGAGGTAGTCCGCGCTCCACAGCCGAGCGACGACGGCGGCACCGCCGGCCGCCGAGGCCGCGAGGGCGAGCATCGAGGTGCGGTGGGAGCACCAGGCCGCCACGGAGTAGAGGGCGATCGGGAAGACCAGCACGCTCGGGAGCAGGACGGCGGAGAACGGCGGCGTGCGCCCGCCGGGGTCGAGCTCGGGGACGAGCACGAGGAGGAGCACGAGCGCTCCCGCGACCCCGTAGGCCAGCCGCGGCGCCGACCGCCGGGCCGCCAGCCCGGCGTGACCGAGGACCAGCGCGACGACCACCGCTGCCGCGAGCGACCTCGGCCACGAGGTGCTCCACACGGTGCGCAGGCTCACGGGCAGCAGCAGCACGGCCACGGCGAGGGCGAAGCAGGCATCGACGACACCGCCGTGGTGTCGCACCCAGCGGTCCACCGCGGACCACCCGAGACCTGAGCCCACCGCGTCATCGTAGGTCGGCCGCGACCGGTGATCACGCGGGTTTCTGCGGCGTGCGTACGCCTCCAGGGTGACGCGATCAGCCTCCGGGCCGACGATTCGCGGCTCGCTTCGCGCGAACGTCGAAGGGAGCCCGTTCACGACCCAGGAGGACGCCCATGACCACACCGCCGTACGACGTCAGCCCCACCACCGGCCGGACGGAGCGGGTCGCCCCGCGCTCGGCCGTGGTCGCCGCCCACCTGGTCCCGCTCGTGGTGCTGCCGTCCGGCGTCTGGCGGGTCCTCCTCGGCTGCGGCGTGAGCATGGGGTTCAACCGCGCGACGCTCGAGGCGGAGGGCTTCCCCGGCCGGGGCACGGTCATGGTCGTCGGCCTCACGCTCCTCACCGAGGCGCTCGCCTTGCTCACCCTCGGCCTGGTCCGGCCCTGGGGCGAGACCTTCCCGCGGTGGCTGCCGCTCGTCGGCGGTCGCCGGGTGCCGGCGACACCGGTCGTGGCGCTCGCCACCACCGGCGGGCTGGCCCTCACCGCCATGTGGACCTTCGCGCTGCGCAACGCGCTGCTCAACGACGGGCTCGACGAGATCTCCAGCGGCGCGTGGCACGCGGTGGCCGTGGCGTGCTACCTGCCGGCCCTGGCCTGGGGCCCGCTGCTGCTGCATGTGACATGGCTCTACCACCGCCGTCGAGCCGCGTCCGCGAGGCGTGAGCGGGTACCTGCCCGGCTGTGACCCCTCGTACGCCGCGCAGCACCTACCGCCTCCAGCTCACCTCCGACTTCGACCTCTTCGAGGCGGCCCGCCGCCTGCCCTACCTCAACGCCCTCGGCGTCGACTGGGTCTACCTCTCGCCGCTGCTCGCGGCCGAGGCGGGCAGCGAGCACGGCTACGACGTCGCGGTGCACACCCGGGAGGACCCCGAGCGCGGTGGCGCCACCGGCCTGGAGGTCCTGTCGGCGGTCGCCCACGGCCTCGACATGGGCGTCCTCGTCGACATCGTCCCCAACCACGTCGGCGTGGCCAGCCCACGGCCGGCCACCTGGTGGTGGGACGTGCTGGAGCACGGGCAGGAGTCGCGCTACGCGACGTACTTCGACATCGACTGGGACGCCGGGGGAGGGCGGCTCCTGCTGCCGGTCGTGGGCGACGGCGACGAGGGCTCGATCGAGGTGCTGCCCGACGAGCACGCGGTGACCTACCACGACCTCCGGCTCCCGATGGCGCCCGGAACCACCCGCCTCGACGAGCAGCACTACGAGCTGGTCGGCTGGCGGCGCGGCGACACCGACCTCAACTACCGTCGCTTCTTCACCGTGACCACGCTCGCCGGCATCCGCGTGGAGGAGGACGAGGTCTTCGATGACTCCCACCGCGAGATCGGGCGCTGGTTCGAGGTCGGCCTGGTCGACGGGCTCCGCGTCGACCACCCCGACGGGCTGCGCGACCCGGCCGACTACCTCGACCGGCTCGCCAAGCTGACCCACGGGTCCTACGTCGTGGTCGAGAAGATCCTCGAGCCCGGCGAGTCGCTGCCGCCGTCCTGGAACACCGCGGGGACGACCGGCTACGACGCCCTGGCCCTGGTCGACCGCGTGCTCACCGACCCCGACGGCGAGGCGCCGCTCTCCGCCGTCGCTCCGGTCGACTACGGCGAGCTGGTGCACGAGACCAAGCGGGCGGTCGCCGACGGCTCGCTGCAGGCCGAGGTGCGCCGCATCGTCCGCGAGCTCGCACCGGTCGGCCTCGACCTCGACGACGAGGTGCTGCGCGACGCCGTGGCGGAGCTGCTCACCTGCTTCCCGGTCTACCGGTCCTACCTGCCGCTGGGCCTCGCCCACGTCGTGCTGGCCTTCTCGACCGCCCGGGCCCGGCGCCCCGACCTGCTGCCGGCGCTCGACGCGCTCGAGCCGGTGCTGTCGGACCCGGCCCAGCCGGCCGCGCTGCGGTTCCAGCAGACGAGCGGGATGGTGATGGCAAAAGGCGTCGAGGACTGCGCCTTCTACCGCTACTCCCGGCTGACCTCGCTCAACGAGGTGGGCGGCGACCCCGCGGTGTTCTCGATCCCGGTCGCGGAGTTCCACGACTTCATGTCGCGCCGGCAGGCGGACTGGCCCGACGCGATGACCACCCTGTCGACCCACGACACCAAGCGGAGCGAGGACGTCCGGGCACGGATCACCGCGCTCGCCGAGGCTCCCGACCTGTGGGTCCAGACCCTCGAGACGGCCCTCGAGGCCGCGCCGCTGCCCGACCGCGGCTTCGCCAACCTGCTCTGGCAGGCGGCGTACGGCGCGTGGCCGATCGAGCGGGAGCGGCTGCACGCCTACGCCGAGAAGGCGATGCGCGAGGCCGGCGACCGCACGACCTGGACCGACCCCGACGAGGACTACGAGCGGGCGGTGCACGCGGCGGTCGATGCGGCATACGACGACGAGCGGGTCCGCGGCGCCCTCGAGAGCCTCGACGCGGAGCTGTCCGAGGCCGGTCGCGCCAACTCCCTGTCGGCCAAGCTGCTCTCGCTCACCGTGCCCGGCGTGCCCGACGTCTACCAGGGCAGCGAGCTCGGCGATCAGAGCCTCGTCGACCCCGACAACCGGCGGCCGGTCGACTTCGACGCCGCCGAGAAGCTGCTGGAGACCGGCGACAACGCCAAGCAGGCGCTCACCGCCCGCGCGCTGCGGCCGCGCCGCGACCGGCCCGACCTGTTCACGACGTACACACCGCTGCGCGCCCGTGGCCAGGCCGCCGATCACGTGCTCGCCTTCGACCGCGGAGGGGCGGTCACCGTCGTCACGCGGCTGCCCTACGGCTTGGCGCGCCGCGGTGGCTGGGGAGAGACCACGCTGACCCTGTCCGACGGCACCGAGCGGCGCGTCGCGGACCTGCTCCGCGGCGCCCCGGCGGCGCTGCTGACCCCCGGGGACCTGGCATGAGCGCGCCACGACGCGGCCCGTTCGACGTGTGGGCGCCGCGGGCCACGAGCCTGCGCCTCTCCGTGGACAGCGCGGCCGTCGACATGGTCCGGCGTGACGACGGCTGGTGGACGCCGGTGGGGCTCGACCCGGACAGCCTGCGCCCGGAGGTCGACTACGGCTATCTCGTCGACGACGCGGACGTGCCGCGCCCCGACCCGCGGTCGCGGTGGCAGCCCCACGGTGTCCACGAGCGCTCGCGGACCTACGACGCGAGCCGGTTCCCGTGGACCGACGACGGCTGGACGGGTCGCCAGCTGGCCGGCTCGGTGATCTACGAGCTGCACGTCGGGACGTTCACCCCCGAGGGCACCCTCGACGCGGCGCTGACCAGGCTCGACCACCTGCGCGAGATCGGCGTCGACCTCGTCGAGCTGATGCCCGTCAACGCGGTCAGCGGCACCCACAACTGGGGCTACGACGGCGTGCTCTGGTACGCCGTGCACGAGCCCTACGGCGGTCCGGAGGCCTACCAGCGCTTCGTCGACGGCTGTCACGCCGCGGGGCTCGGGGTCATCCAGGACGTCGTCTACAACCACCTCGGTCCCTCGGGCAACTACCTGCCCGAGTTCGGGCCGTATCTCAAGGAGGGGGCCAACACCTGGGGCGACCTGGTCAACCTCGACGGCGAGGGGTCGCACGAGGTGCGGCGCTACATCCTCGACAACGCCCGGATGTGGCTGGAGGACTACCACGTCGACGGGCTGCGGCTCGACGCGGTGCACGCCCTCGAGGACACCTCCGACCCCCACCTGCTGGAGGAGCTCGCGGTCGAGGTCGCGGCCTGGTCGGCCCACCAGGGCCGGCCCCTGACGCTGATCGCGGAGTCCGACCTCAACGACCCGGTGATGGTGACCCCGCGCGAGGCGGGCGGCTACGGCCTCGACGCGCAGTGGAGCGACGACTTCCACCACGCGCTGCACGTCGCGCTCACCGGCGAGACGCACGGCTACTACGCCGACTTCGAGCCGCTCGGCGCGCTCGCGAAGGTGTGCGAGCGGGGCTTCTTCCACGACGGGACCTACTCGTCGTTCCGCGAGAAGGAGCACGGCGTCCCGATCGACACGCGGGCGATGCCGGCGTGGCGGCTCGTGGTGGCCAGCCAGAACCACGACCAGGTCGGCAACCGGGCGGTGGGCGACCGGATCACCGAGGCTCTCGACGACGACCAGCTCGCGTGCGCCGCGCTGCTCACGCTCTGCGGGCCGTTCACCCCGATGCTGTTCCAGGGCGAGGAGTGGGCTGCGTCGACGCCGTTCCAGTTCTTCACCTCCCATCCCGAGGAGGAGCTGGGCCGGCTCACCGCCGAGGGCCGGATCTCGGAGTTCGCCCGGCACGGCTGGGACCCCGACGCCGTGCCGGACCCGCAGGACCCGGACACCTTCGAGCGCTCGAAGCTCGACTGGTCCGAGCTCGGGTCGGAGCGCGGTGCGCGGATGCTCGGTGTCTACCGCGACCTGGCGCGGCTGCGCCGGGAGCTCCCCGAGCTCACCGACCCGTCGTTCGCCCGGGTATCGTGCCGGGCCGACGAGGCAGCCAGGTTCTTCACGATGAGCCGCGGCGACCTGCTGGTGCTGGTCAACTTCGGCGACCGGCCGATGGCGGCCGAGGTCGACGGGGCCGAGCTGCTCTTCGAGACCGAGTCGGGAGTGGACGTCGACGGCGCCGTCGTCCGGCTGCCCGGACATGCCGGGGCGCTGGTCCGGGTGAGCAGGGCCGGCGGGGCGAGCGTGGTGCCCCCCGCCTGAGGCGCGGTCAGCGGCCCAGTCGCAGCCGGTCGTGCAGGACGGCGGCCCTCGCGGCGTTGCTGCCGGCCGCGCCGTGGACGCCCCCGCCCGGGTGCGCGGACGCCGACCCGAGATAGAGGCCGCTGATGCCGGTCTCGGCGCGCCCGAGCCCGGGCACCGGCCGGAAGATCAGGTCCTGGTGGAGCTGCGCGGTGCCACCGCCCACCGCGCCGCCGATGAGGTTGGCGTTGCGGGCCTCCAGCTCCCGGGGACCGAGCACCCGGCGCTGCAGGACGCGGCTGCCGAAGCCCGGCGCCAGCCGCTCCAGCCGGGCCTGCATCCGGTCGGCGAACCGCTCGCACTCGTCGTGGTCCCACCGGCCCGTGAGCCCGTCGTCGCCCGCGTCGGAGCGGGCGTGCTGGGGCACGTGCGTGTAGGCCCAGAACGACTCGGTGCCGGCCGGCGACCGCGTGGCGTCGCTGGTGGTCATCTGCCCGGTGAGCATGAACGGCGCCGCCGGGATCGACCCGGCCCACACCTGGTTGAGCGCCTCCTGCATCTGCGGCAGCGAGTCGGCGACGTGCACCGTGCCGGGCGAGTACGCCGGCTCGGTGAGCCACGGGATGGGCCCGCCCAGCGCCCAGTCGACCTTCACGGTGCCGGGGTCCATCTCGAACTGGCGCATGCCGCGGGCCACCTTGACCGGCACGTCGTCGGGATCGACCAGCCGGCCGTAGAGGTGCGGCGCGGCCACGTCCGCGATCACCGCACGACGGGCGCGGAACCGCTCGGTCGCGGTGCGGACGCTCCGCGCCCGGCGGTCGGCCACGTCGATCCCGATGACCTCGGCGTCGCACCTGATCTCGCCGCCCCGACTCGTGAACCGGTCCGCGAGCGCGTGGGCGAGCCGCCCGGCGCCGCCCTCGGGCACCGGGAAGCCGACCGTCTGGCCGAGCATGGTCATGAGCAGCCCCATCAGGCCCGACCCCGGCGCGTCGAGCGGGATGTCGGCGTGGCCCGCGTTGCCCGCCATCAGGATCTCGAGGCCGTCGCCGCCGAAGCGGTGCCGTCCGAGCTCGGCAGCCGGGGTGAGCAGGGTGCGCACGAAGCGCAGCCCACCGGCCCGGCGGATCCGGGTGAGCAGCCCCAGCGTCGGGCGGACGGGCGGGAACGGTGTCAGCAGGGCGTCGACGAGGTGCGACCCCACCGCGTCCCACTCGGCACACATCTCCAGCCACGCGTCGCCGTCACCGGCGTGCTGGGCGTCCGCGAGCCGGGCGGTGACCTCGCGGTCGCGGTGGAGGAGGGCCCAGCTCCCGTCGGCGAACGGGTGCCCGAGCACGGCGGGGGCGTGGCGCCACACGAGGCCGTGGTCCTCGAGCCGCAGCGACCGGATGGTGCGAGACGCCGCCGCGAGCGGGTAGAACGCGCTGAAGGTGTCGTGGACGAACCCGGGGTGCACGTCCTCGGCGCTGGCCACGGCGCCGCCGATGGTGGGCTGCGCCTCCAGGACCAGCACCGACCAGCCGCGGTCGGCCAGGAGGTTCGCGGCCACCAGCCCGTTGGGGCCGGCGCCGACGACCACGGCGTCGTACGCCGCAGCCGACGCGGTCATGCGACCTGCTGTTGCCGGCGTTCGACGAGGAAGGCGAGCCGGCGCAGGCTCTCGACGTTGCGCCACATGAGCAGCGGGTCCTGCATCGCCTTCGGCACCATGGCTCCCGGCCCGGCGCTCGCGTGCTCCTCCATGACCACCTCGGTCTCGGCACCCTGCGGGCGCAGGGTGATGGTGACCTTGGCACGCCCGGCCGGCCACGCGTGCGCCTGCAGCACCAGCCGCGAACCGGGGACGCACTCCTCCACCTCCGTGATGTCGTCGAGCGTCAGCGGCCACGTGCCGACGGAGTGGTGCAGCCGTGCGCCCGGGTCCGGCCAGAGGTCGTCGACGTCGCGCATCCGCGTGGCCCCCACCACCCACAGGGGATAGAGCCAGCCGTCGGACAGCACCGCCCAGACCTGGTCGGGGGTCGCCTGCATCACGCGCGTGGTCGTACTCATGGCTGGCTGGTACCCGCCCGGTGCTATCTCAGCGCGGGCAGGACGTCGCGGCCGTAGGCCTCGATCATCGCGAGGTAGTTCGGCCCCATGTTGGCGACGTACACCTCGTCGTACCCCGCGTCGACGTAGTCGCGCAGCTGCTGGACGTGCCGGTCGGTGTCGCTGCCCGCGACGATGCTCTGCGCCGTCGACTCGCGGGTCACCAGCTGCGAGGCCTGCTCGAAGTGCTGCGGGCTCGGCAGCACCTGCGCGAGCTCGCCCGGCAGCCCGGCGTTCGCCCAGAGCCTGTGGGCGTGGTCGACGCCCTCGTCGTCGGTGTCCGCCCAGGCCACCTTCACGCCGCCCTGGCAGGGCTTGCCGCCCGACTTCTCCTTGAACGACGCCACGGCGTCGGCGTCGTCGGCGGTGTTGATGAAGCCGTCGCCGATGCGGGCGGCCAGGTCGAGGGCCTTGGGCCCGAACGCCGAGACGTAGACCGGCGGGGGCTCGTCGGGCAGCGTGTAGATCCGCGCGGTGTCGACGTCGTAGTGCGTGCCCTGGGTCGTCACGACCTCACCGGTCCAGAGCCGGCGCATCAGCTCGACGGCCTCCTCCAGCATCTCGAGCCGGACGTCGGCGGAGGGCCACGGGTCGCCGAGGACGTGCTCGTTGAGCGCCTCGCCGGTGCCGACCCCGAGGACGAACCGGCCCTCGAGCTGCACCGCGGCGGTCGCGGCGGCCTGCGCGACCACGGCCGGATGGATGCGCGTCGTGGGGCAGGTGACGGCGGTCGTGACCGGCAGCGACGTGGCCTGCGAGATCGCGCCGATCATGCCCCAGACGAACGGGCTCTGGCCCTGCTCGTTGTTCCACGGGTGGTAGTGGTCGCTGATCCAGAGGGCCTCGAAGCCGGCCTTCTCGGCAGCGACCGCCTGCTCGACCAGCTCGGCGGGCGAGTACTCCTCGCAGGACAGGAAGTATCCGAAGCGCATGCACGACGGGTACCCACCCGCGTCGGTCGGACGTCACCCGCCGGGGTGAGGGTGGCTGGGCCCCGGCGGGTCACTGGAACTCCCACACCAGATCGGGAGGTTCGATGACCACGGACACCAGCACCACCCAACGAGCCCAGGAGACGGCCGCCACGGCCGCCGACCAGGGCAAGCACGTGGCGGGCACCGCCGCGAGCGAGGCCAGGGACCTCGCCGCGGAGGCGACGCAGCAGGCCAGGGGCGTCGTGACCGACGCGATGAGCAAGCTCCAGGGACAGCTCGACGACCAGGGCCGCCAGCAGAAGGACAGGGTCGCGGGCACCCTGGCGACGTTCGCCGACGACCTCGGACAGATGGCGCAGGGCGGAGCCGGCCTCGCGGCCACGCTGGCCCACGAGGCCGCGGACCGAGCGCAGACCATCTCGCGGCACCTCGAGTCCCGCGAGCCGCGCGAGCTCCTCGACGACGTACGCCGCTTCGCCCGTCAGCGGCCGGGGACCTTCCTCCTCGGGGCGCTCGCGGCCGGCGTGGTCGTGGGCCGCCTGGCGCGCGGCACCAAGGACGCGGCCGAAGCCGCCGAGGGCGCGGACACGCCTCGCGCCACACCGGGCGCGCCGAACACCACCGAGGTGTCCGCCGGCCACGGTCAGCCCACCCAGCCGCCGACCCCGGCCACCCAGGCCACCCCCGTGACCTCGGCGCCGACGACCGACCTGCCGGCCTCGGCGATGGGCTACTCCTCGCCGCCGGTCGGCAACGGCCTGCCCACGGCTCCGGCGGCCGGCGAGCCGGACGGGTCGCTGCCATGACCCAGACGACGCGGACACCGGGTCAGGGCGACGAGCGCAGCCTCGGCGAGGTCGTCGGCGACCTCAGCACCGACCTGTCCACGCTGATGAAGCAGGAGGTGCAGCTGGCCAAGGTCGAGCTCAAGGAAGAGGTGACCAAGGTCGGCAAGGGCGCCGGGATGCTCGGTGGCGCCGGCTTCGCAGGGTGGTTCGTGCTGCTGTTCCTCAGCCTTGCCCTGACCTTCCTGCTCGACAACTGGCTGCCCGTCGAGGTGGCCGCGCTGATCACCGCGGGCGTGTGGGCGATCGCCGCCGCCGTGCTCGCCTCGATCGGCCGCAAGGAGCTCAAGACGGCGAACCCGCAACTACCCCAGACCCAACAGACCTTGAAGGAGGACGTGCAATGGGCCAAGGCACAGAAGAGCTGACCAGCCAGATCGAGGACACCCGGCAGCGGATGGCGTCGGACCTCGACACCCTGCAGGACCGCGTGAGCCCGGCGGCGATCGTGGAGCGCCGCAAGCAGGCGGTGCGAGGACGGTTCGCGTCGATGAAGGACCAGGTGATGGGCACCGCCCAGGGCGCCACGTCCTCGGTGTCCGGAGCCGTGTCGTCGAGCGGCGAGAGCCTGTCGTCGACCGGCGCGAGCATGTCGTCGACGGCGCAGGAGCGCTTCGAGGGGACCCCGCTGGCCGCGGGCCTCGTCGCGTTCGGCGCGGGCGTCGTGCTCGCCTCGCTCATGCCCGCCAGCCGACTCGAGGCCGAGGCCGCGCACTGGGTGGTGGAGACGGCCAAGGAGCACGGGCAGCCGCTGCTCGACGAGGCCCGGTCCGCGGGCGAGGAGGCCGTCGACCGCGTGAAGCAGTCGGCCATGGACTCGGCGCAGCAGGTCAAGGAGTCCGCGCAGGACTCCGCGCAGACCGTCGCCGAGGAGGCTCAGTCGTCGACCGAGGCCGTGCGGGACCAGGCGCAGGGCTGACCTGAGGGCACGACCGCCGCACGCCGCGGCCCCCCAGCGGGGGCCGCGGCGTCGCCTCGCCGGCAGGCTGCACGCCACCTGCCACCATGGCGACGGCCGGCTTGCGCGGATGCGGCTCGGTTACCGCAGCAGGGTGACCCGCGCTGCCGGAGCCGACCAGGACGACCGCATCGTCGACGTGCCGGGACCGGCCCGACCGCACCCGTCCGGGTCGGCGTGGGAGCCGCGCGTCGACCTCCACCTGGAGGACGGCCTCGCAGAGGCCGAGGTGGACCACTGGGTCCGCTCGGCCTGCGTCCTGTGCAGCAACGGGTGCGGCTGCGACATCGCGGTGAAGGACGGCCGGATGGTCGGCGTGCGCGGGCGCGCGGACGACCGCGTCAACCGGGGCCGGCTCGGCCCGAAGGGCCTCTACGGCAGCACCCCGTGGTCGCACTCTCCCGACCGGCTCACCCGGCCGCTCGTGCGCGAGGGCGGCGACCTGGTCGAGACCGACTGGGACACCGCGATGGGCCGCATCGTGGCCGAGTCGCGCCGGTTGCTGGACGAGAAGGGCCCGCTGAGCCACGGGTTCTACACCAGCGGGCAGCTCTTCCTCGAGGAGTACTACGCCCAGGCCGTCGTCGGGAAGGCCGGGATCGGCACCCCCCACATGGACGGCAACACGCGGCTGTGCACGGCGACCGCCGCCGCCTCGCTCAAGGAGTCCTTCGGTGCCGACGGCCAGCCCGGCTCCTACGACGACGTGGAGCACGCCGAGGCGATCTTCCTGTACGGCCACAACGTGGCGGAGACGCAGACCGTGCTGTGGCGGCGGATGCTCGACCGCATCGAGGGCACGGACCCGCCGGCCGTCGTGTGCGTCGACCCGCGCGAGACCGACGTGGCGCGGGCGTGCGGCAGGACGGGCGGCGTGCACCTGCCGGTCCGGGTCGGCACCAACGTCGCCCTGGTCAACGGCCTGGTCCGCGAGCTGCTCACCCGCGGCTGGACCGACGACGCGTGGGTCGCTGCGCACACGCTCGGCCGCGAGGACCTCGAGGCGACCGTGGCCGACTACGACCCCGAGCGGGTGGGCCACATCTGCGGCGTCGAGCCGGACGACGTACGCCGCGCGGCCGAGATCTTCGGCACCACCGACCGGGTGCTCTCCACCGTGCTGCAGGGCTTCTACCAGTCGCACCAGGCCACCGCCGCGTCCGTCGGCGTGAACAACCTCCACCTGCTGCGCGGGATGCTCGGCCGGCCCGGCTGCGGGATCCTGCAGATGAACGGCCAGCCGACCGCCCAGAACAACCGGGAGACCGGGGCCGACGGCGACCTGACCGGGTTCCGCAACTGGCAGAACCCCCAGCACGTGCAGCGGCTGGCGGAGCTCTGGAACGTCGACCCGATGACGATCCCGCACTGGTCGGACCCGACGCACGCGATGCAGATCTTCTCCTACGCCGAGGCGGGCACGATCGGGCTGCTCTGGGTCTCGGCGACCAACCCGGCGGTGTCGATGCCGGAGTCCGCGCGGATCAAGCGCATCCTCGGCGGCGAGCAGTGCTTCGTGGTCGTGCAGGACCTGTTCTTCACCGAGACCGCGGCGCTGGCCGACGTGGTGCTGCCGGCCGCGGGGTGGGGCGAGAAGACCGGGACGTTCACCAACGCCGACCGCACCGTGCACCTCTCGGAGCAGGCCGTCGACCCGCCGGGGGAGGCGCGCAGCGACCTCGACATCTGGATGGCCTACGCCGACGCGATGGGCTTCGAGGACAAGGACGGCGCGCCGCTGGTGAAGTGGCGCACCCCCGAGGAGTGGTTCGACGCGTGGCGGGAGGCGAGCGCCGGCCGTCCGTGCGACTACAGCGCGCTGTCCTACGACACGCTGCGCAGCAGCGAGGGCATCCAGTGGCCGGTGACCGAGGAGCAGCCGGACGGGACCGCGCGGCTCTACGCCGACGCGCACTTCCCGAGCGACACCGACTACTGCGAGACCTACGGGCACGACCTGCTCACCGGCGGGACCGTCACCGAGGAGCAGCACCGCGCGAAGGCGCCGGCCGGCCGGGCGTTCCTGAAGGCCGAGCACTGGACCCCGCCCCACGAGCAGGTCAGCGACGAGTTCCCGTTGCGGCTGACCACGGGGCGCACGGTCTACCAGTTCCACACGCGCACCAAGACCGGTCGCGCCCGGCCGCTCGACGCCGCGGCTCCGGGTCCGTGGGTCGAGCTCTGCGCGGCCGACGCCGGCGCGCTCGGCCTCGCCGACGGCGACGAGGCCGAGGTGACCACTCCGCGCGGCTCGATCCGGGCACCGCTGCGGGTCCGCGAGCAGGAGCCCGGCACGGCGTTCGTCCCGTTCCACTACGCGGGGGAGGGCCAGGCCAACGTGCTCACGATGACCGTGTGGGACCCGGTCTCGAAGCAGCCGACGTTCAAGACCGCGGCCTGCCGGGTCGCGAAGGCCGGCCCGGGAGGAGGTGCGTGATGCCGCACCTCGCGACATACGTCGGCCTGGTCGACCACAGCGAGCAGGTGCTCGCGGACTCGTTCCGGACGGTCGCCGACGGGCACGCCCACGTGGCGGACGTCCACCACCTCTGCCTGACGCTGGCCGGCATGTGCGACCGGCACCGCGAGCAGCTCGCGCCGGTGGTCGAGCGCTACGGCGAGGAGGACCTCGACGAGCCCGAGCGGCTCCGCGCCGACGCCCTCCTGCAGGCGAGGGAGGGGGAGATCGGCCTGCTGCGCGACCTCCAGGACCTCCACCTCCTGGCGTCCCTGGTCAAGAGCACGTGGGTCGTCATCGCCCAGGGCGCCCAGGGGCTGCGCGACCGGGATCTGCTGGAGGTCGCGCAGTCCAGCCAGCAGGAGACCGACCGCCAGCTGACGTGGCTCAACACCCGGATGAAGGCCGCAGCGCCGCAGGCGCTGATCGTCGCTCCCTGACCGCTCGCCCGTTCCTGCCTCGCCGCGACGGTGACCCGCACCCGCGAAACACCCCTGGGGGTGGGCATGTGCGACGAAGCGGGCGGACACCGGTCACACATGCGAGCAGTCACCTGGCACGGCGTCCACGACATGCGGGTCGAGCAGGTCCCCGACCCCAAGATCGAGGAGCCGACCGACGTCCTGATCAGGGTCACCTCGAGCGGCCTCTGCGGCTCGGACCTGCACCTCTACGAGACCCTGGCGGCGTTCATGGAGCCCGGCGACATCGTGGGCCACGAGCCCATGGGTGTGGTCGAGGAGGTCGGCAGTGACGTCCACCACCTCGACGTCGGCGACCGGGTGGTGATCCCGTTCAACGTGAGCTGCGGCCACTGCTGGATGTGCGAGCGCAAGCTCTTCAGCCAGTGCGAGACGACCCAGAACCACGAGCACGGCACGGGCGCCAGCTTCCTGGGCTACAGCAAGCTCTACGGCCAGGTGCCCGGCGGCCAGGCCGAGTACCTCCGCGTGCCCCACGGCGCCTTCGGTGCCGTCAAGGTGCCCCACGGCCCGCCGGACGACCGCTTCCTCTTCATGAGCGACGTGCTGCCCACCGCGTGGCAGGCCGTTGAGTACGCCGACGTCCCCGAGGGCGGTTCGCTGCTGGTGCTCGGTGCCGGGCCGATCGGCGACATGGCCAGCCGCATCGCGATGCACCGCGGGCTCCAGGTCACGGTCGCCGAGCTGGTCCCGGAGCGGCTGGCGCGCGTCGCCAACCGCGGCGCCGACATCATCGACATCGAGGCGCTCGGCGACGAGAGCCTCGCCGACGAGATCCGCTCCCGGACCGGTGGCCGCGGACCCGACGCGGTCATCGACGCCGTCGGCATGGAGGCGCACGGATCGAACGTCAAGATCATGCACAAGATGGTGGGGCTGCTCCCGGACGCCCTCGCCGAGCCGCTGCTCAAGCACGGCGGCATGGACCGGCTGACCGCGCTCTACAGCGCCTTCGACTCGGTCCGCCGCGGCGGGACCGTCTCGATCTCCGGCGTCTACGGCGGCGCGGCCGACCCGATCAACATGATGCAGCTCTTCGACAAGCAGGTGCAGATCCGCATGGGCCAGGCCAACGTGCGCGCCTGGACCGACGACATCCTCGCCCTGCTCGAGCAGGACGAGGACGTGCTCGGCGTGGAGAGCTTCGCGACCCACCACCTCCCGCTCGAGGAGGCGCCGCAGGCCTACGAGACCTTCCAGAAGAAGGAGGACGGCGCGATCAAGGTCGTCTTCCGTCCGTAGCGGCGGCGGCCCCCTGGGTCAGTCCTGGGGCTTCACCATCCGGGCCAGGATGGGTGCGGCCAGCGCGTCCGGCAGGTGCGTGCCGAGCTCGGCCTGGAGCCGGTTGAGGAACGACCCCGACACCACGCTCGCCTTGCCCGCGAGGAGGCCGTCGATCGCGTCCTTGGCCACCTCGGCAGGGTCGTCCTTCAGGTCGGTGCGGCCCAGCCGGGTGTCGTCCTCCATGCCCGCCCGGGCGAAGAAGTCGGTGTCGGTCGGCCCCGGCATGAGTGACGTGACGCTGACGCCGGTGTCCTTGAGCTCGTGGCGGATCGCCTCGGCGAAGGAGTGCACGAACGCCTTCGACGCGTTGTACGTCGCCTGGTAGGGGCCGGGTGACACGGCGGCGATCGACGAGGTGATGAGCAGCCGTCCCTCGCCGGCGTCCAGGATGTCGCGGACCACTAGCTTGGCGAGGTGCACGGTGGAGCGGACGTTCAGGTCCACCACGCGCAGGTCGTCCTCGAGCGAGGTCTGGTCGAAGGAGCCGTTGGTGCCGATGCCGGCGTTGAGCGCGGCGACCGCGATCGGGCGGCCGAGCGCGAGCGTGCGGCGGTGCAGCTCCTCGACGCCCTCGTGGGTCGAGAGGTCCACCTGGACGGCGACCGCCTCCGTCTCCTCGGCGAGCTCGCCCCGGACGCCCTCGATCCTGGTCTCGTCGGCCGCGACGACCAGGTCGTGGCCACGCGCAGCGAGCTCGTGGGCGAGCGCCCGTCCGATGCCGGTCGAGGCTCCCGTCACGAGCGCGAGGGGCCGGGCTGCGGGACTCTGGGAGGGGCATCGGCGGTGGACACGCCCGGAGGTACCCGTGTGCCGGCTTCTCACGTCGGGTACCCCGCAGTCACCTGAGGAGGGGGATCCATGAGAACACTCATTGCCTTGCTGGTGGTCATCTGGCTGGTGGTCGGGGCCGTCGCCGCTGCCCAACGCGGCTACTTCGGCGGCGACGACGACGTCAGCTGCAAGGAGTTCAGCGACACGGCCCTGACGATCGTGGCCGGGCCGCTCAACTACGCCGGCGTCAACCCGAAGGTGAAGTGCAAGACCCCGGAGCCCTCGAAGTAGGTCCGGCCGGGGCGCCGATGTCACGTGCCCGGCAGTCGTCTCGTCTCGTGGGTGGGACCAGACGACTGGAGGGACGTGGATCATGCGGGTGTTCGTGGCAGGCGGGAGCGGCGTACTCGGACGCTCCCTGGTGAGGCAGCTGGTGGCGCGTGACCACGAGGTCACGGCGACCACCACCGACGCGAGCCGCCTCGACGTCCTCCGGCGGCTCGGCGCCGAGGCCGTGGTCATGGACGGGCTGGACGCCGCCTCGGTCGGCGAGGTCGTGGCCGCAGCCGCACCCGACACCGTCGTCAACCAGATGACCGGGCTGTCCAGCAGGCACGCGGGCAGAGCGACGCCGTGGAACGTCGGACGCTTCTTCGCGGCCACCAACCGGCTGCGCACCGACGGGATCGACCACCTCCTGGCCGCGGCCGAGGCGGTCGGCGTCTCGCACGTGGTGTCGCAGAGCCACGCCAGCTTCAACGGCGAGCGCACGGGCGGGTGGGTCAAGACCGAGGAGGACCCGCTCGAGGTCACCGAGGGCACGAAGGCGGTCACCCACCTCGAGGACGTGGTGGTCAAGGCGGGTGGCGCGGTCCTCCGCTACGGCGCCTTCTACGGCGGCGGCGCCAACGACGAGCAGGTCGCGCTCGTGCGCAGGCGGATGCTGCCGATCGTCGGTGGCGGGACCGGCTACTCCTCGTGGGTGCACGTGGACGACGCGGCGGCCGCCACCGTGCTGGCCGTGGAGCAGCACGCCACCGGCGTGTTCAACATCGTCGACGACGAGCCCGCCCCGGTGAGCGAGTGGCTGCCGCACCTGGCGCGGTCGGTCGGGGCGAAGCCGCCGCGGCGGCTCCAAACCTGGTTGGCACGGCTGATCGCCGGAGAGATGGTGGTGGGCATGATGACCGAGGGCCGGGGCTTCTCCAACGCCAAGGCCAAGCGGGAGCTGGGCTGGGTGCTCGAGCACCCCTCGTGGCGCGAGGGGTTCGCGGAGGCGCTGTCATGACGCGCACCGAGGAGTTCGAGGAGCTGCGGCCGCTGCTGTTCTCGATCGCCTACCGGCTGCTCGGCAGCGTGGCGGAGGCCGAGGACGCCGTCCAGGAGTCGTGGCTGCGCTACGAGTCGACGCCGACGGTGCCGCGCTCGCCCAAGGCCTTCCTGTCCGCCGTGGTCACGAGGATCTCGATCGACGTGCTCCGCTCGGCACGGGTCCGGCGCGAGCAGTACGTCGGCGACTGGCTGCCGGAGCCGCTGCTGGCCGATCCCTACGAGGACCCGGCCCGCGCGGCCGAGCTCGCCGACTCCGTCTCGATGGCGGCGCTGCTGCTCCTCGAGCGGCTCTCGCCGCTCGAGCGCGCGGTGTTCGTGCTGCGCGAGGTGTTCGCCTTCGACTTCGCCGACGTGGCGTCGGCGGTTGGGCGCTCGGAGGCGGCCTGCCGCCAGCTCGCCGCCCGGGCGCGACGACACATGGAGAGCGGTCGGCCCCGCTTCGAGGCCGACCGTCGCGAGCGCGCGGAGCTCGCCGCCCGGTTCTTCGACGCCGTCCGCGACGGCGACGTCGACGGGCTCAAGGAGCTGCTCGCGGCCGACGTCCGCCTGGTCGGCGACGGCGGCGGCAAGGCCCCGGCGCTGGCCCGCCAGGTCGTCGGCGACGACAAGGTCGCGCGGGTGCTGGCGGCGTTCTTCCCGAGGCTCGCCACGCTGCGGGTGACGTTCGAGGAGCACGAGGTCAACGGCCAGCCCGGAGCGATCCTGCGCGACCGCGACGGCAACGTGGTCAGCACGTGGGCGCTCGACGTGCTGGACGGCAGGATCCAGACCGTCCGCTCCGTCGGCAACCCCGACAAGCTCCGGCACGTCGGTCCGGTGGCGGACGTCTGGGCCCTGCTCAGCCAGTTCAGGAAGACTCGGCCGGTCACGCGGTGAACGACTCGGGGCCGAAGCGGCCCACCGCGATGAAGACCGCGAGCGCGACGTACACGACGTTGACCAGCACGAGCTTGACCTGACCCAGCCGGCCGTGGGTGATCATCGCCCCGACCATGAGGCCCACCCAGACCACCGCCGTGATCGGCACCAGCACGGGCGCCACGTCGGTCACGGCCGGCAGGATCAGGCCGACCGCGGCCAGCAGCTCGAGCACCCCCAGCGTCTTCACGAACGCGGGACTGACCCCGCGCGTCCACGCGGCACCCTCGTGCACGGCCAGCTTGTCCTTCGACACCAAGGTCTTGGTCAGGCCACCGGTCAGGGCGACCAGGGCCAGCAGCCCGGCGGTGATCCACAGTGCGACGTTCATCGGTCTCCTCCTCGGAAGCGGTCGCCCCGGACGGGCGACCTGCTTCCCACGAGACGAGGGCGCGGCGTCGAGGAGTGACACCGGGAAGGCCGGTTGTGACCGAGCCCACGGGGGCGCGGGAGGAGGCCGAGAGGTGCGGACGGGCTGGCCTGTAAGCCGGGTTCTGTTCCCGGGTCCCTCGCGGTTCCCGATCGGCGACCATCCATCTACGGGTGCCGTTGCCGGCACCCTCCAGCGGTCTACCCGCGTACTCGGGCGGGCCGCCCTGTGCCATCTCTGGCGCGTACGCGCGCCCGGTGCCCGAAGGCGCCGGACTTCTTGACCTTGCTCCAGGTGGGGTTTGCCTAGCCGGCCCGGTCGCCCGGGCCGCTGGTGGTCTCTTGCACCACCGTTTCACCCTTGCCGCTGCGGCCCGGAGGCCGCAGTGGCGGTCTGTTCTCTGTGGCACTGTCCCGCGGGTCACCCCGGGTGGGTGTTGCCCACCACCTTGCCCTGTGGAGCCCGGACTTTCCTCGGCACCGCACCTCGAGAGGCGTGGTGACGCGGTCGCCCGGCCAGCCCATCCGCATGCACAGCGTAGGGGACCGGCCGCACCGAGTCAGGGCCCCTGGTCGGGGTACCGGAGGGCATGCAACACAAGAGGCTGCTGTTCTTCGGCGTGGTGACCCTGATCCTCGCGGTCCTGGCCATCATGGTGATCGTCGGCATCGTCCAGGGCGGCGACGCCGACCAGGGCGACACGGGCGACGATCCCTACGTCGTGCCGGTGGGCAGTACGTTCCTGCCATGAGCTACTGGTTCTGTCTCAACCACCACGCGGTCGAGGGCCAGGACGGCTGCGCCTACAAGGACCGCCTGGGGCCCTACGACACCGAGGCCGAGGCCGCGCGCGCGCTCGAGAAGGTCAAGGAGCGCAACGAGGAGTGGGACAACGACCCACGCTGGAACGACAAGCCCGCCGACTGAGGTGGCGATCCCGCAGGGTCACAAGGCCTCGCCCTGGCCGTTCGTGGCCATGATCGGCATGGCCGGCTGCTTCTTCGTCTACGCCGCCAGCGGGCTGCTCGCCCCGTGGTACGGCGTGGTGCTGCTGCTGGTGATCTGGGTGGTGCTGTTCGTGGTCACCACCCGCTGGTGGACCCCGCACCCGAAGCGGACGCTGCTGCTGCCGCTGGTCGCGATCGTCGTGTGGTTCGGCGTGATCACTGCCGGTGAGGTGCTCTTCGACTGGACGGCGTGAGCCTCACCGAGGGCTGACGCGCAGGATCACGTCGCGCCGTCCGCCGTTGTCGGTGGTGACGAGCAGGTCGCCGTTCTCGGCGCTGGTGACCTGACGGATCCGGCCGTAGTGGCGCAGCACCCGCGGCGCGCGCACCCGCTTCAGCTTCCCCGGGTCGTCGAAGGTCAGGAACAGCACCCGGCTGGCCTTGAGGCACGCCACCGCGAGCGCGCCGTCGAGGGCGCCCCACTTGGCGCCGTCCACGAACCCGCCGCCGGAGGTCGCGAGCGTCGGGTTGCCGGAGCGCCAGCGGGCCCTGACCTGCTTGCCGGGCAGCGACTGGTCGGTCATCGGGACGGACTCGTTGTAGCCCGGCACCGGGTTGTAGCCGTAGTCACCGCCGTTGACGAGCAGGTTGACCTCGTCGTCGCGGAACGTGCCCTGCTCGATGCTCCAGAGCGTGCCGTCGGCGCGCTCCGCGACGCCCTGGACGTTGCGGTGGCCGTAGGTGTGCACGTAGCGCCGAGGGCCGCTCTCCGCCGCGAACGGGTTCTCCGGCCACGGCGCCCCGGTGAACCTGTCGAGCCGCAGCGTCTTGCCGCCGAGCGAGTCGAGGTCCTCGGGGTTGGTGCCCTGGGCGGCGTCACCGGTGCCGACGAGCAGCGACCCGTCGCTCGTCACGAGCAGCCGGCACCCGCCGTGCCGCCCGCTGCTGGTCGGGAAGCCGCCGACCAGCACCTTGTCCATCCTCGCCTTGCGCAGCCGCTTGTCGAGCGTCCAGGCGGTGACGTGCACGTCGTGGCCGCCGTTGCCGGTGAAGCCGCCCTGGCAGACGTAGATGCGGTGGTTGGTCCTGAAGTCAGGATCGACCTCGAGCCCCAGCAGGCCGGTCTCGCCCGAGACCCAGACCGAACGCCGCGGGAACGCGACCCGGCGTACCTTGCCGCGCTTGAAGACCGACAGCGTGGCCCGGTCGCGCTGGGTGAAGATCAAGGCCCCGCCCGGCAGCGTCTTCACGTCCCACGGGTGGTCGAGGTGCCGGACGACGGTGGTGACCTTGAGCTTGGGCAGGGGCTTGCGCTCGGCGCGCTCGACCGGTGCCGGCTCTGCCTCCGCCGCCGGCGGGCCAGCCGCGGCTACCGGAGTTGCCGGAGCGAGCAGGACCAGGACGACTGCGAGCAGCACCGAGCGCATGCCCGCGACCGTACTCCGACGGGTTGCGAAGTGCCGTCGACCAGACAGTGACACATCCGTGCTCTATGTGTCCCCGAAGTCTGCACAGTCGAGAACATCGAGGTCGGCATCCACAGGGACGCGTGAGCGACCGAACGACGGACCCACATCCGGGCAGGGTTCCGGACGTGACCATCCCGGACATCCTGCTCGCGCAAGACGGCGTCATCTCTCGACGGCAGGTCCTCGAGGCCGGCGACCGTCCGTGCGACATCAGACGACGCTTGCGACGTCGCGAGTGGAAACCAGTTCATCCAGGGGTCTACGTCAACCACACAGGGCCGCCGACATGGAACCAGCTGGCCTGGGCGGCCGTGCTGTTCTACTGGCCCGCGGCCCTCGAGGGAGCGTCGGCGCTGCACGCCCACAACGTGCGTGGTTACGAACCTCGGCGCGGGGCGCCCATCCGCGTATGCGTCGACCGGACTCGCACGATCAGGAGGCGTGTGGGGATCACCGTCTACCAGGTGGCCCGTGCTGAGTCTCAGTGCAACATGGTGCTCTCACCGCCTCGCCAATCGGTCGAGCATGCTCTCCTGAGCGTCGCGTCGCGCAAGAAGAGGCTGGACTCCTGCGTCGCGACGGTCGCGGATGCCGTGCAGGACGGCCGCACGACGGCGAAGCGGTTGAGGTCGGCCCTCGCCGATCGACCCAAGCTCAGGCACCGGGCTCTCCTCCGACAGCTCTTGGGAGACGTCGACGAAGGTGTGCGCTCGGTCCTCGAGTACCGCTACAAGAAGTACGTCGAGCACGCCCACGGGCTACCGCGTGCCGAGCGACAGCAGCCATGGGTCCTGGGCGGCAAGAAGAAGTATCCCGATGTCGAGTACGAGGACCAGAACGTGCTGGTGCATCTCGACGGTCGCGTCGGCCACGCCGACTCGCTCGAC
Source organism: Nocardioides halotolerans DSM 19273 (assembly GCF_000422805.1). Classification (GTDB taxonomy): domain Bacteria; phylum Actinomycetota; class Actinomycetes; order Propionibacteriales; family Nocardioidaceae; genus Nocardioides; species Nocardioides halotolerans. The sequence goes on from NZ_KE383922.1 coordinate 45,953, forward strand.
AGGTGGTCAGACTTCGAGGCGGATCTCGCCGGGGCCATCGATCGCATTGTCAGCGTGCGCATCGGATGGGGACAGGTCCTGGACCCGTGTCGCCTTGCCGCGGCGGTCGGCGCACTGCTGCACCAGCGGGGTTGGACCGGCCGACCGTTCCCGTGTTCGCCGATGTGCACCGCATTTGAGACACCTGACGACTCAGATGTGGCACAAAGCGATTGAGTCGCGCGGGGGGCGCGTGCGATTCAGGGACTGCACCACAACAGAGCCACCCTGCGCCCCCATTTGTGGTGCAGTCGGAGGGACGACTCAGAGCCAGCCGTACCCGTCAGCGGTGATGACGGCCTCGGTGCGGTTCGCCGCACCGGTCTTGCCGATCGCCGAGGACAGGTGGTTGCGCACGGTGCCCTCCGACAGGAACAGCTTGCGCGCGATGGTCGCGACCGACGAGCCGTCGCGCGCGGCGCGCAGCACCTCGGTCTCCCGCTGGGTCAGCGGTGACTCGCCGGCGACGAGCGAGTCGGTGGCCAGGGCGGGGTCGACCACGCGGAGGCCGGCGTGCACGCGGCGTACGGCGTCGGCCAGCTGGGCGGCGGGTGTGTCCTTCACGACGAACCCGGCCGCGCCGGCCTGAAGAGCCCGCCTCAGGTAGCCCGGCCGGCCGAACGTCGTCACGATGAGCACCTTCGTGGACGGCGAGACGCGACGCACCTCCGCCGTCGCCGCGATCCCGTCGAGACCCGGCATCTCCACGTCGAGCAGCGCCACGTCGGGGTGGTGCTCGAGGACGGCCGGTACGACGGCGTCGCCGGCCCCGACCTCGGTCACCACCTCGAGGTCGGACTCGAGGTTGAGCAGCGCGGCCAGCGCACCGCGGACCAGTGCCTGGTCGTCGGCGAGCAGCAGCCGGATCGTCATGGCCGGACGACCGAGAGGGAGAACCCGGGGGAGAGGTCGCGCGTGACGACCGAGGCGCCCACCTCGGCGGCCCGCTCGCGCAGCCCCGCCAGCCCGGAGCCGCCCTGCTCGGGCGACGCCGTGGCGGACCCGTCGTCGCGGACCTCAGCGCTGGTCGGCGTCAGCACGACCTCGCAGCGCCGGGCGCCGGAGTGCCGGATCACGTTGGTGACGCCCTCCCGCACGGTCCAGGCGAACAGCTCGCGCAGCTCGGTCGGGACGTCGTCGGTCGAGTTGGGCAGCTCGGCCTCGATCTCGGCGGCGCGCAGCGCGACCCGGGCGCGCACCAGCTCGCCGGGCAGGGTGATGTCGCGGTAGCCCTCGACCGCACGGCGTACGTCGTGCAGCGCGTCGCGGCTGAGCCGCTCGAGGTCGGCGAGCTCGGTGCGAGCACGGTCGAGGTCGACGTCGAGGAGCTTCTGCGCGAGCTCGGCCTTCACGGTGATGACGGTCAGCGAGTGACCGAGGATGTCGTGGAGGTCGCGGGCGAAGCGGGTGCGCTCGTTGTCGACGGCGAGTCGGGCATTCTCGAGCTGTGCGTTGACGAGGTCGATGTTGCGGGTCATCACGGCCCGCATGCCGAAGACGGCCACGGAGGCGGCCATGATGCCGAACGCCGTGCCGACCTGGCTGCCCCAGTCCTCCCGGGCGCCGAGGGCGATGGTTCCCACGACCAGGCCCACCGCGATGGGGGCGGCCACCCGGAACGGGAAGACCATCACGCACGCGACGCTGACGTAGACCACGCACGCCAGCCCGGGCTCGCCCACGCTGGCGATGGTCACGGCGGCGAGGCCCACCAGCACGCCGAGGTAGGGCAACGACCAGCTCAGGGGCGGGGTGTCGACCAGGCGCTGCCGGTCGGCCCGGGCCCTGACCCACAGCGACATGTAGGCGCCGGCGAACGCCAGCGTGCTCGCGATGCCCAGGAGGCCGCGTGCCTCGTCGCGGTGCTGCCAGCCCTCGAGCAGCGGGTTGAGGAGGAAGAACAGCCAGATGGCTGCGAACAGCGGACCCATCCGGCCCGTCGAGCCGGGGGTCGACACCCCCGGCACCGGCGTGACCGGCTCGGTCTTGCTCACAGGCATCAAGGTAGTCACACGCGGGCGGTGTCCTTGCTCATCCGCCACGCCGCGCCGAGGACGAAGACGGCGAGCCACCCGACGGCGTTGACCACGGCGTACCACGGCAGCTCCCCGGTCAGCGGGGCGCGCGTGACCTCGGCGACCCCGAACATGGGCGTCCACTGCGCGACGTGCCAGATCAGGCTGCTGTGGTCGTCGATCGGGATGAACACGTCGCCGAGGAACGACATCAGCGCCAGGCCGGGACCGAGGACCTGCATGGCGTTCTCGCCGGGCACGAGGTAGCCGACGAAGACCCCGAGCGCCGCGAAGACGAGCGTGCAGAGGATCGCGAGCACGGCGCACGCGAGCCACCTCCCGGCGGGCATGTCGGGCTTGCCCTGGACGAGCCCCGCGACGTTCACGACCAGCACGGCGATCGCGCCCATCACGAGCGCGACCATGGCCTTGATGCCGATGTAGACGACCGGGCTGAGCGGGGTCAGCCGCAGCTGCCGCGACCAGCCCATCGCGCGTTCCATGGCGACCATGGCGCCGGCCGCCGCGGCGGTCAGCGCAGCGCCGTACAGCGCCATCGACACCAGGATGTACGCCGCGGCGTTGCCGTGGCCGACGTCGTCGTTCCACCCCTTGACGCCGCCGAAGGCGAAGAACAGCCCGGCGGGGAGGACCAGGGTGAAGATGATGGTGCGGCGATTGCGCAGCATCCGCTTGATCTCGATGCGCAGGATCGTCGCGTTGAGGCCGCCGTACGGCGGGACCTTGCGCGTGGTCGGGTCGACGGTGGCGGTGCTCATCGGTGGTCTCCCTCGTGGGTCAGGCTCAGGAACGCGTCCTCGAGGCCCTTCGACGTGATCTCCAGGTCGCGGGCGTCGGTCTCGGTCAGCAGGTAGCGCGCGACGGCGTCGCTGTCCTTGGTGTGGACCAGCACGGTCTCGCCGCGGACCTCGATCGCGTCGACGCCGCCGATGGCCGCGATCCGGTCGGTGTCGGCGTTCGCGAGCGTCGCCCGGACCGACCTGCCCGCCGCCAGCGCGCGGATCTCGGAGCCGCTGCCGTCGGCGACGATCCGGCCGTTGCTGATGAGCACGATCCGGTCGGCGTACTGGTCGGCCTCCTCGAGGTAGTGCGTCGCGAACAGCACCGTGCGGCCCTGCTGCGCGTCGCGGCGGATCGCCGACCAGAACGTCCGCCGTCCCTCGACGTCCATGCCGGTCGTGGGCTCGTCGAGGAGCAGCAGCGCGGGGTCGGGCAGCAGCGCCATCGCGAACCGCAGCCGCTGCTGCTCACCGCCGGAGCACTTGGCGACCTTGCGGTCGGCGATGCCGGTGATGCCGGCGTTCGCGAGCACCTCGTCGACGGGCTTGGTGTCGGCGAACAGGCTGGCGGTGTACTCCACCGTCTCCCGCACGCTCAGGTCCTTGATCAGGCCGCCGGTCTGCATCACGGCGCTGACCAGGCCGCGAGCGATCGCCTGCCGCGGCTCGAGACCCAGCACGCGCACGTCGCCGGTCGTCGGCCGTGACAGCCCGAGCACCATGTCGATCGTCGTCGTCTTGCCGGCGCCGTTCGGCCCGAGGAAGGCGACGACCTCGCCCTGCTGGAGCTCGAGGTCGATGCCGCGCACGGCCTTGACGTCACCGAACGACTTGGTCACCCCCGAGAGCGACACCGCGGGAACGGCGGCCGGTCGTGCGCCGGTCTCGACGAGCTGGGTCTGAGTCATGCCTCCAGCGTCGTGGCGTCGGCCGTTCGGTGCTTCCGCTCACCGTCACGAACTGGTCGTGACATCTGTCATGCCCCAGGTTCAGTGGTGCCTGCCCGCACGAAACTGGCGCTGACCGCATGGAGTTCCTTACGGTCAGCGGCAGTTTCACCGGGTACCCGGTGAAACTGCCTCAGAACGTGTGCTCGGGCCCCGGGAACGTCCCGGCCCGCACGTCGTCGGCGTACGCCTTGGCCGCCTCGAGCAGCACGCCGTGCACGTCGGCGTACTGCTTCACGAACTTCGCCATCCGGCCGGTGCGCAGGCCGAAGGCGTCCTGCCAGACCAGCACCTGGCCGTCGGTCTCGTTGCCGGCGCCGATGCCGATCGTGGGGATGCGCAGCTTGCGGGTGACCTCGCCGGCGACGTCGCCGGGGACCATCTCCATCACGACGGCGAAGGCACCGGCGTCCTGGACGGCCTCGGCGTCGGCGAGCACACGGGCCGAGGTCTCGCCGCGGCCCTGCACGCGGTAGCCGCCCAGCGCGTGCTCGGACTGCGGGGTGAAGCCGATGTGCGCCATGACCGGGATGCCGCCCCGGGTGAGGCGCTCGATCTGGGGCGCCATCTCGACGCCTCCCTCGAGCTTCACGCAGTGCGCGCCGCCCTCCTTCATGAACCGCACGGCGGTGAGGTAGGCCTGCTCGGGCGAGGCCTGGTAGGAGCCGAAGGGCAGGTCGCCGACGACCAGCGCGCGGCGCACCGACCGCGATACCGCCCGGGTGAGCGGGATCAGCTCGTCGACGGTCACCGGCAGGGACGTCTCGTTGCCGTAGACGTTGTTGGAGGCGCTGTCGCCGACCAGCAGCACGTCGATCCCGGCCTCGTCGAACGTTTGTGCGGCGTACTGCTCGTAGGCCGTGAGCATCGTGAACTTCTCGCCGCGCTCCTTCATCTCCCGGAGGTGGTGCGTGCGCACCTTCGCCGGACCCGACCTGGGGGCCGGCGCGGGGGCGTCGGCCTTGGCCGGACCGGTGCCGTAGGGGGCGGTCTCCTCGCTCATCGTCGAGCTCCCATCGTCGTCTCGCGGCTCCCGAGTGGAGTCCACGGACTACTGAAGAGGCTAGCGACGTACGCGCCGGTAGCGGGCTGTGTTTGTCGTCACGCGTACGTCGCCACCACCGCGAGGTGGTCGCTGGCGGTCCGCACCGTCACCACGTCGCTCGGCGCCGTCGGCCCGTGCACGTCGTCGACCCGCCGGGCGGGCCCGAGGGTGCCGCCCGCGTCCGGACGCGCGTCCCAGGCCGAGACCAGCCCGGGGATCCGGAAGCCGTGGAAGTTCGAGTCGCCGCAGGCGTACGTCGCGAGCCCCGCCGCCAGCGACTCGTCGACGAGCCGGAGCAGCGCGGCCGTCTCCAGCTGGTGCCGTGCGACGAGGCGGGGCCGGTCGGCGCGGAAGGCGTGGTCGGGGCCCTGCACCTGCGAGGCGAGGTGGAAGGCGATGAGCGAGACGAGGGTGCCGTCCACGAAGTCGCGCTGCACGGTGAGCCCGGCGCGCCGTGGCGGCTCCAGCCCCAGCAGCCGCCCGGAGCGGTCGGCCCGGCCCGGCGGGCTGAGTCGCCCGCTCCCGCGCACGACCCGCTCGAACCGGGTGCGTCGCGCCCCGGTCGCACAGCCGCCGAGCGCCGGTTGGTGCCACGCGTAGTCGCGGAAGCCCCGCAGCAGCCCGGCCCGCCACGGGTGCCACTCCTGGAGCGCCACCAGGTCGGGCTCGTGGTCGAGCACCGCCGCGACCGCCGCCCGGGCGTCGCGCCGGCCGAGGGTCCCGAGGACGTTGGCGGTCGCGACGACGAGCACTCAGCCAGTCTGACGTGCACCGGCGGCGTCGGCCGCGGCCTCGAGCTCGCTGACCACGATCTTGCGCATCCGCAGCATCGCCTCGGTGGCGGCGGTGGCGCGGGCCGGGTCGGGGTCTCCCATAAGCTCGTAGAGGCGTCGCGGCACGATCTGCCACGACAGCCCGAACCGGTCGCGGAGCCAGCCGCACACCGACTCCTCGCCGCCGTCGGCGGTCAGGGCGCTCCAGTAGTGGTCGACCTCGGCCTGGTCGGCGCAGGTCACCGAGAACGACACCGTCTCGGTGAAGCCGGCGTGCTCGGGCCCGCCGTTGATGCCCCGGAAGGTCAGCCCGTCGAGCGTGAACTCGCCCGCCATGACCGTGCCCGGCTCGCCCGGGCCCGCAACGGTGTAGCGGGCCAGGTGGCCGACCCGCGAGTTGGGGAAGACCGCGGTGTAGAACTCCGCGGCCTCCTCGAGCTCGTGGTCGAACCAGAGACAGGGGCTGATGGCGGTGCCGGCGGCGAGAGTCATGCGAGGTCAGACCGCGCGGCGTACGCCGACTCATCGCCAGCAGGGGTGGCGCCGCTCCTTTCCCTAGACTCGAACCGTGGACTTCTACTCGGCCTACGCCCACGGCTTCGCCCGCGTCGCCGCCTGCACGCTGGGCGTCACGATGGCCGACCCGCTGGCCAACGCCCGCGCCGTCGTGGCCGAGGCGCAGGCCTGCGACGGGGAGGGCGTCGCGGTCGCGACGTTCCCCGAGCTGTGCCTGACCGGCTACTCCGTCGAGGACCTGTTCCTCCAGGACACGCTGCTCGACGCCGTCCACGAGGCGATCGCCGAGATCGTCGCGGCGTCGGAGGCGCTCCTGGCGGTCCTCGTCGTCGGAGCGCCGCTGGCCCACGGCAACCGGGTGCTCAACACGGCGGTGGTCATCCACCGCGGCCGGGTCCTCGGGGTGGCGCCGAAGTCCTACCTGCCGACCTACCGGGAGTTCTACGAGCGCCGCTGGTTCCAGCCCGGCGACGACGTCCGCGGCACCATCGTGCTGGCCGGTCAGGAGGTGCCGATCGGGCCGGACCTGATCTTCGAGGCTTCCGACGTGCCCGGCCTGAGCCTGCACGTCGAGGTCTGCGAGGACATGTGGGTCCCGGTGCCGCCGAGCGCCGAGGCCGCGCTGGCGGGGGCGACCGTGCTCGCGAACATCTCCGGCAGCCCCATCACCATCGGCCGCGCCGAGGATCGGAGGTTGCTCGCGCGCAGCGCGTCGTCCCGATGCCTGGCGGCGTACCTGTACGCCGCCGCAGGGCAGGGCGAGTCGACGACCGACCTCAGCTGGGACGGCCAGACCATGGTCTACGAGCTCGGGGAGCTGCTCGCCGAGACCGACCGGTTCCCCGACGGGCCGCGCCGGGCCGTGGCCGACGTCGACCTCGACCGGCTGCGCCAGGAGCGGCTGCGGACGGGGACCTTCGACGACAACCGGCGCACCCACGCCGCGCGCACGACGTTCCGGCGCGTCGGCTTCGAGCTCGACCCGCCGCGCGGCGACCTCGGGCTGCGGCGGACGGTCCAGCGGTTCCCGTTCGTGCCGGCCGACGAGGAGCGCCTGGCCCAGGACTGCTACGAGGCCTACAACATCCAGGTCAGCGGGCTCGAGCAGCGGCTGCGCGCCATAGGCGACCCGAAGGTCGTCGTCGGCATCTCGGGCGGCCTCGACTCCACCCACGCGCTCATCGTCGCCGCCAACGCGATGGACCGCCTCGGGCGGCCGCGCAGCGACATCCTCGCGTTCACGCTGCCCGGCTTCGCGACGACCGAGGGCACCAAGAGCAACGCCGTGCGCCTCATGGAGGCACTCGGCACCACGCACGAGACGATCGACATCACGCCGGCCGCACGGCAGATGTTCGAGGACCTCGGCCACCCCTTCGCCAGGGGCGAGGAGGTCTACGACGTCACGTTCGAGAACGTCCAGGCCGGCCTCCGCACCGACTACCTGTTCCGCGCCGCCAACCAGCGCGGCGGCATCGTGCTCGGCACGGGCGACCTCTCCGAGCTCGCCCTGGGGTGGTGCACCTACGGCGTCGGCGACCAGATGTCGCACTACAACGTCAACGCCGGCGTGCCCAAGACCCTCATGCAGCACCTCATCCGCTGGGTGGTCACGACCAGCCAGTTCGACGAGGACACCGACGCCATCCTCGAGGCGATCCTCGACCAGGAGATCTCGCCCGAGCTGGTCCCGGCCCGCGAGGACGAGCCCGCCCAGAGCACCGAGGACGCCATCGGGCCCTACTCGCTGCAGGACTTCACGCTCTTCCAGGTGCTTCGCTACGGCTTCCGCCCCAGCAAGATCGCGTTCCTGGCGTGGCACGCCTGGCACGACATGGACGCCGGGGAGTGGCCGGCCGGCTTCCCGGAGCAGCGGCGCGTCGACTACGACCTCGCCGACATCCGGCGCTGGCTCGAGGTGTTCATCACGCGGTTCTTCGCCAGCCAGTTCAAGCGGTCCGCGCTGCCCAACGGCCCCAAGGTCAGCGCCGGCGGCACGATGAGCCCGCGCGGCGACTGGCGGATGCCCTCGGACGCGCACCCGACGGCGTGGCTGGCCGAGCTGGAGAACGTGCCGAAGAAGTAGGGCCCGCGCAGGCCCGGCGCAGCAACGGCTCTGGGCTACCCAAACTGGGGGACGCCGGTTGCCCGCCGCGCCGCGACTCGTCATGGTGGATGCCAATGTCCCCCAACATCCCCTCGCGCCGTCGCGCCCTCAACGTCCTCGCCCTGCTCCTGCCGCTGGTCCTCGCGCCGCTGCCGGGTTCCGCCCAGAACGCGCCGCCCGGCGCCGACTCTCACCGATCGAGCCGGACGCCCACGGTGTACATGAAGCTCGTCAAGCAGCAGGTGACGGCGAAGCAGCGGGCGCGCGTGAAGATCGCGCTGGGCACCCGCAGCGCCCGCTCGCACGCCCCCGGTGCGCTGCAGCGGGCGGCCCTCGGCTCGGGCAAGGTCGCGGTCGTGGTCGTGGGGAAGAAGGGCAAGCCGAGGACGATCGGCGGCACCCTCGTCAAGGGCAAGGACGTGGTCCGCCTCCCGAAGCTGAGGCCGGGCATCTACAAGGTGCGCGCCAGGTTCCTCGGCAACCAGCTGCTCGGCCGGGCCAAGTCGAAGATCCGCACCCTCAGGGTCGTCGGTGCCGGCGGCGGCGGTGGTGGCGGAGCGGCCGGCTGTGCCTCGTCCACGCCGTACTCGCCCGACGGGCCCGACGGCAGCGGCGGCTGCTTCCCCGGCACGGCCAACACCGGTCCGACCAAGGCGGCGACCGCCATGGCGACCTACTCGGGCTCGTGCACCATCAGCACGCCCAACGTCGTGATCGACTCCAAGGTGGTCAACTGCCGCACCCTGAACATCACCAGCGGCGGCAGCGGCTTCGTGCTGAGGAACTCCTACCTCAACGGCTCGATCGTCCAGTCCGGGGGCGCCGCGCCGTACACCGTCCAGGACTCGTTCATCGACAGCGGCGTCCAGTTCCCCGCCTGCAGCGACGGGAGCTGCCCGGCCGGCAAGTACGCCTGCGGTGACCTCGGCAACACGACCTCGGACTGCGGCGTCAACGGGTCGAACTTCACGATCCTGCGCACGGAGATCATCAACACCAACCGGGCGGCGTACTGCGAGCGCAACTGCCTGATCCAGGACAGCTACTTCCACGGCACGAACCTGTGGCCGGACCCGAGCAACGGCGCGCACGCCTCCTCGGTGCGCATGGAGCAGGGGCTCACGCTGCGGCACAGCTCGATCCACTGCTCGTTCACCGGACCGTTCACCAACGGTGACATCGGCTGCTCGGCGGACCTGACCGGCTACCCGGACTTCACCGCGATCAAGAACAACACGATCGACGCCAACCTGTTCGTGGCCAGCCCGCGAAGCGGATTCTGCGCCTACGGCGGCGCCACGCCCGACAAGCCCTACTCAGGTGACCCGACCAACGCCACCAACCAGAAGTTCACCAACAACGTCTTCCAGCGCGGCGCCAACCGCAAGTGCGGCTCCTACGGACCGGTGACGAACTTCGACAAGTCCCGCAGCGGCAACGCCTGGTCCGGCAACATTTGGGACGACGGGACGGCGGTCGCCGCGTCGAACTGACGCCCGCACCGACCATCCCGCCGTTTGCCTCGCCTTAGCCCGCTGCAGGTGCGGCCTTAGCGGCGCCCGCGACAACGTCTCCGTGTCAGATCAGTCGATCGCACGGAGGACTCATGAAGAAGGCACTGCTGGCGCTCGCCGCGGTGATCGTGGCGACCGCTCTCGGAGTGGGCGCCTGGGCGGCGTTCGGCGCCGAGAACGACGACGAGACCACGCAGCGCGGGACCTGCGAGGGCAGGTCGACCGAGCTGTCGGTCGAGCGTGACGAGGGCGGCGTGGAGGTCTCCTTCGAGCTGCAGTCGACCGCGGCCGGTGAGACCTGGGACGTCGTGCTCGCCCAGGGCGAGACGACCCTCCTCGAGGGCCAGCGCCAGACCGACGAGGACGGCGAGCTCGACCTCGACGCACCCGCCGCCGACGACGGCAGCGACGAGTTCACGGCCACCGCCACGCCATCCGCCGGCGGGGAGCCCTGCACCGCCACCCTCACCCGCTGATCCAGCCGATCCGAGGAGAAGACATGAACCGCACCACCGCACTGATCAGCGCCGCCACGCTCGTGGCCGCTCCGCTGTCCACCCTGCTCGTCGCCACGCCGGCGTCCGCCGACACCACCAAGCGCGGTGCGTGCGGCCAGGGGAGCTACGAGCTCCAGGTCGACCGCGAGGACCGCGAGGACGGGGGCGGCTTCGAGGTCAGTGCCGACCTCGACCGGCTCGCGCCGGGCTCGCGCTGGACCGTCGTGGTCAAGCACGACGGCGCCCGGGTCGGCAAGGTGACCCGGACCGCCGACCGGGAGGGCGAGATCGATGTCGACGTGCACCGGCCCGACACCCGGGGCCGGGACACCTTCCGCTTCAAGGCCGTGTCTGCCGGCGGCGCGAGGTGCGCCGCCACCATCACGGTCGGCTAGGACACGTTTTCAGGGCGCACCCAGCTCGACGACCACCCGGGCCCCGCCGAGAGCGGACCGACCCAGCGACAGGCCGCCACCGGACTCGGTGGCGGTCCTGTCGACTATGGAGAGCCCCAGCCCGGTCGAGCCGGCCCCGGACGTGCCGCGGCGCACGACGTCGAGGCCGTCGGGGAACCCGGGTCCGCCGTCCTCGACGGTGAGGAGCAGGCCCCCGCCGTCGCGCGGCGCCAGGGAGACGGCCACACCGGTCCCGTCCGCGGTATGGGTGAAGACGTTGTCGAGCAGCGCGTCGACCAGGGCGACGAGGTCCTCCTCCGCCGCGCGGACCGGCACCGGCCCCGGCACCGTCGATCCGAAGCGGAAGCTGCGGTCCTGCTCCTCGGCCAGCGGCTCCCAGTACCGCACCCGGTCCGAGAGCACCGCTCGTCCGTCGACGGCGGCCACCAGGCCCTCGCGCTCGGACCGTCTCGCCTCGCGCACCACGTGGTCGACCATCGCCTCGAGCTCGTCGAGGTCCGCGGAGAGCCGGGCTCGGTCGTCGGCGTCGGGCAGCCCCTCTGCGCGCAGCCGCAGCGTGGTGATCGGCGTCCGCAACCGGTGCGAGAGGTCCGCCACGCCCGCTCGCTCCCGCTCGAGCAGCACCTCGATCCGGGCGACCAGCCGGGTGAGGGCGGCGGACAGCTCGCGGACCTCCGCGGGCCCGGTCGGCTCGACCGGCCGGGTCGGGCGGTGGCCGAGCGCACCGGCGTAGGTCGCTAGCGCCCGGATCGGCTGCACGAACGAGCGGCCCAGCCGGTCGGCGAGCACCAGTGCGCCGGCGAGCAGCGCCAGGCCCAGGGCCAGCAGCACCAGCCAGCTGCGCAGGATCCCGGACTCCGTCCACCCGGGCTCGTGCACGACCACCCGGATCACGGGGGTGTTCTCGGGGCGCGCCGAGCTGCCTCCCAGGGAGACCGGAACCAGGATCTCCGCGCCGCCGTCGGCGTCGTCGAGCCGAGCCCGACCGGTCGTACGCGCGTCCGCCACGCGGTGGTCCTCGCCCGGGTCGGGCCCGAGGTCGGTCGCGTGGTCCTCGCCGGGGTAGAGGACCGTCGTGTCGATGCCAGTGCCGCGGTTGATCCGCGAGAGGTACACCTCGACGGTGCCCCGGTCGTCACCGGCGCCGGAGACCACGGTCTCGGTGGCCTGCACCTCGAGCGCGGCGCGCGAGATCCGGTCCTCGAGGGCGTAGCCGCGCAGCAGCAGCGCCATCGGCACCAGCATCGCCAGCAGCACCATCGCCACCGCCGCGGCGACCGTGGTGATCAGGCTGCGGCGCACGGCTCAGTCCTCCGGCGCGGCCAGGCGCACGCCGACGCCGCGCACGGTGTGGACGTAGCGCGGCTCGGCGGCCGTCTCACCGAGCTTGCGGCGCAGCCAGGACAGGTGCACGTCGACCGTCTTGTCCGACCCGCCCCAGGCCTGCTGCCAGACCTCCGCGAGCAGCTCCTTCTTCGTCACGACCTCGCCGGCCCGCTCGGCGAGGTGGCGGAGCAGGTCGAACTCGCGTGGGGTGAGCTCGACCGGTGTGCCGTCGAGGGTGGTGCGCCGGGCGGCCACGTCGAGCTCCAGCCCACCCACGACGAGGTTGTGCCGGGGCCTGCGGCCGCCGGCGGTGCGCCGCAGCACCGCGCGGATCCTGGCCTCGAGCTGGGTGGTCGTGTAGGGCTTCACGACGTAGTCGTCGGCTCCCGCGTCCAGGCAGCCCACCAGCGACGGGTCGTCGTCGCGGGCGCTGGCCACGATGACCGGGACCTCGCTCACCGCGCGCAGCATCGACAGCACCTGGGTGCCGTCGAGGTCGGGCAGCCCGAGGTCGAGGATCACGAGGTCGGGCCGGGTCTCGACCGCGCGCTGGAGGCCCTGCATGCCCGTCACGGCGGAGTCGACGGCGTACCCGCGCTGGTCCAGGGAGCGCATCAGCAACGGCCGGATCCGGTCGTCGTCCTCGATGATCAGCACCTGCACCACGCTGGTGAACCTAGCCGGGCCAGCCCGGCGCGAGGCCCGCCCGGCCATGCCTTAGCCGCGCCTTAGCACTGCCATAGCCCTCCGGGGGTGTTCGTCCGCGACGATGTCCGGGTGCCCCCGCCGTCGTCCCTGCGCCGCGGCCTGGTGTGGACCCTCGCGTGGCTGCTCGCGGCTGCGGCCTCGGTGGCCGTCGGCGTGGTCGTGATGGACCGCCTCGGCGCCAGCAACCGCGACCGTGGGCCGATCGGGGACAACGAGCTGATCAGGCAGGCCGAGCTCACCGAGGGGTCGGCGACCCCCGACCTGGACGCCCAGGTCGTCCGCCGCACGATCGAGGAGGAGTTCGGCGCCTTCGTGGTCGAGTGCCGCGGGATCTACGCGTTCGGCGTGGAGGCGCGCCCGGACGAGGCAGCCGGCTGGCGGACTGTCAGCTTCGAGCGCGGCCCGGACGACGACGTCGACGCCGTCTTCGCCCAGCAGGCCCGCTCGATCGACGTCGAGGTGTTCTGCAACCGCGGCGAGCCGACCGTTGCCGACATCGAGCGCAACGAGCTGCCCGAGGACGACTGTGCAGAACCCTCCACCCGCGCCCGGCAGCCGCCCGGACCCATAGGCTGGCGCCATGGGCAAGCAGGAAGACTTCGTGCTCCGGGCGCTCGAGGAGCGTGACGTCCGGTTCGTGAGGCTGTGGTTCACCGACGTGCTCGGGTTCCTCAAGTCGGTGGCCGTGGCGCCGGCCGAGCTCGAGGGCGCCTTCGCGGAGGGCATCGGCTTCGACGGGTCCGCGATCGAGGGCTTGGCCCGCGTCTACGAGTCCGACATGCTGCTCAAGCCCGACCCGTCGACGTTCCAGATCCTGCCGTGGCGCGGCGAGGGTCCGACGACGGCCCGGATGTTCTGCGACATCGCGATGCCCGACGGCTCGCCGTCGTACGCCGACCCGCGGTTCGTCCTCAAGCGCACCCTGGCCACCGCCGCCGACAAGGGGTTCACGTTCTACACCCACCCCGAGATCGAGTTCTACCTGTTCAAGAACGTGCCCGAGGCGGGCGCGGAGCCCGTGCCGGTCGACCGCAGCGGCTTCTTCGACCACACCGCGCAGAGCAAGGGGTCGGACTTCCGGCGCGAGGCCATCACCATGCTCGAGTCGATGGGGATCTCGGTGGAGTTCAGCCACCACGAGGGCGGGCCCGGCCAGCAGGAGATCGACCTGAGGTACGCCGACGCGCTCAGCACGGCCGACAACATCATGACCTTCCGCACCGTGATCCGGGAGGTGGCGCTGAGCCAGGGCATCTGGGCGACGTTCATGCCCAAGCCGTTCACCACCCACCCCGGCTCGGGCATGCACACCCACGTCAGCCTCTTCGAGGGCGACCAGAACGCGTTCTACGAGGCGGGCTCGGAGTACCAGCTCTCGAAGGTCGGCCGCCAGTTCATCGCCGGCATCCTGGCGCACGCCCAGGAGATCAGCGTGATCACCAACCAGTGGGTCAACAGCTACAAGCGGATGATGTTCGGCGGCGAGGCGCCGTCCTACGTCTGCTGGGGCCACAACAACCGCAGCGCGATGATCCGGGTGCCGATGTACAAGCCCCTCAAGGGCCAGTCGACCCGCATCGAGCTGCGCACCGTCGACGCCGCCTGCAACCCCTACCTCGCGTACGCCGTCACCCTCGCGGCCGGGATGAAGGGCATCGACCAGGGCCTCGACCTGCCGCGCGAGGCCGAGGACGACGTGTGGTCGCTCACCGACAGGGAGCGCCGCAGCCTCGGCATCGAGCCGCTGCCCAAGAGCCTCTACGAGGCGATCGAGATCGCCGAGGGCTCCGAGCTGCTGGCCGAGACCCTCGGCGAGCACGTCTTCGACTTCTTCCTCCGCAACAAGCGCGCCGAGTGGGACGAGTACCGCGGCCAGGTCTCCGCCTTCGAGCGCGACCGCATGCTCCCGGTCGTCTGAGCGCCGGCATCGCACCGTGAACGCGCGCATCCTGGTCGTGCAGCCCGAGCTCGACGACCCTCCGCACCTGTTCGGCGCCTGGCTGGAGGAGGCCGGGTGCGTGCTCGACGTCGTCCACCCGTACGCCGGCGAGGCGGTGCCCACGCTGGACGGCTACGCCGGCCTGCTCGTGATGGGCGGCGCGATGAGCGCCAACGACGACGAGGTCCTCGAGTGGATCGCCCCGGTCAAGGAGCTGGTCCGCGACGCCGTCGCCGAGGAGGTGCCCACCCTCGGGATCTGCCTGGGACACCAGCTGATCGGCAGCGCCCTCGGCGGCCGGGTCACGCCCAACCCCGCGGGGCAGCAGGTCGGGCTGATCCCGGTCGGCTGGACCGACGCGGCGCAGGACGACCGGCTCTTCGCCGGGCTCGCGACGCCGCGGCGCGGCGTCCAGTGGAACTACGACGTGGTCGTCGAGCCGCCGCCGGGCGCGGTGATCCTGGCGCAGACTGCGGGCGGCGAGATCCAGGTCGCCCGCTACGGCCCGGCCGCCTGGGGCGTCCAGCTGCATCCCGAGGTCGACGAGAGCATCGTCGGCACCTGGGTCACCGACTCCGAGCGCGGCGAGCTCGCCGGCCGCGGCCTCGACGCCGACGAGCTGCTCGGCGAGATCAAGGAGGCCAGGGAGGAGCTCGACCACGCCTGGGCGCCGCTGGCCGCGGGGTTCGCGGACATCGCGCTGGGCGCGCCCCCCGCCCGCCCGGTGCCTGGCCGGGCGGGATGAGCCACCCCACCACGGACAAGGGCCGGCTGGCGCGGCTGGGGTTCGTGGACACCGAGGCCGCGGAGGCGCGCCTCCGCGAGCTCGGGGAGGACGTCGCGGAGCCCCTGGTGGCCCTGATCGCCAGGACTGCCGAGCCCGACCTGGCGCTGCACCGGCTGGTCGACCTCGTCGAGGCGCAGGACGACGCCGCGCCGATGCTCCGGGCGGTGGTCGACGACGAGGGCACCGCGATGCGGCTGCTGTCGGTGCTCGGGGCGAGCGAGGCGCTCGCCGACCACCTCTGCCGCCACCCCGAGCACTGGCGCGAGCTCACCGACCCGACGATGGGCTCGACCCGCCCCGCGGCGTACGCCGTCCGCGAGAGCCTGCTGCGCAGCGTCGGCGCCGATCCGCACGACGACCAACCGGTCGCGACCCGGCCCGACGACGAGGCGGTGGACGCCCTGCGGGTCGACTACCGACGCCAGCTGCTCCGCCTCGCCTCCCGCGACCTGACCCACCACCTCGGGGTCGACGACGCCGCGGCCGAGCTGTCCGACCTGGCCGCCGGCACCCTCGACGCGGCCCTCGCCGTGGCGCGGCAGCGGGTGGGTGCCGACGCGGCGCAGGCCCGGCTCGCGGTCGTCGCGATGGGCAAGTGCGGGGGCCACGAGCTCAACTACGTCTCCGACGTGGACGTGATCTTCGTGCACGAGCCCAGCCAGGCGGGGGAGGGCGGTGCCGACCCGGACGTCGCGCTCAAGGTCGCCACCCAGCTGGCCAGCCACCTCATGCGGATCTGCTCGGAGCAGACCGGCGAGGGCACGATCTGGCCGGTGGACGCGGCGCTGCGGCCCGAGGGCAAGGCCGGCCCCCTGACCCGCACGCTCGCCAGCCACCGGGGCTACTACGAGCGCTGGGCGAGCACGTGGGAGTTCCAGGCGCTGCTCAAGGCCCGCGCGGTGGCCGGCGACCTCGCGCTCGGGCGGGCCTACGTCGACATGGTCCAGCCCCTGGTGTGGAGCGCGGTCGAGCGCGAGGGGTTCGTCGAGGACACCCAGGCCATGCGCCGCCGGGTGATCGAGCACATCCCGGCCCACCACGCCGAGCGGCAGCTCAAGCTCGGCTCCGGCGGGCTGCGCGACGTCGAGTTCGCCGTGCAGCTGCTCCAGCTGGTGCACGGCCGGGCCGACCCCGAGATCCGCCAGCCCACGACGCTCAGCGCGCTGGCCGCGCTCACCCGCCTCGGCTACGTCGGCCGCGAGGACGGCGAGGCGCTGCGCGACGCCTACGCGTTCCTCCGCACGCTCGAGCACCGGATCCAGCTCTTCCAGCTGCGCCGCACCCACGTCGTACCGGAGGACGAGCGGTCGCTGCGCCGGCTGGGGCGGAGCATGGGCTACGCCAAGGAGCCGGTCGAGACCCTCGACCGCGAGTGGCAGCACCACCGGCGCGAGGTGCGCCGGCTGCACGAGAAGCTCTTCTACCGTCCGCTGCTCACCGCGGTCGCCCGGCTGGCCGGCGACGAGGCGCGGCTCACGCCCGAGGCCGCCTCGCAGCGGCTCGCGGCCCTCGGCTTCGCGGACCCCGGCGCAGCGCTGCGCCACCTCGAGGCGCTGACGTCAGGGGTCACCCGCACCTCCAACATCCAGCGGCAGCTGCTGCCGGCCATGCTCGACTGGTTCGCCGAGGCGCCCGACCCCGACGCCGGGCTGTCGGGCTTCCGCCGCCTCAGCGAGGCCCTCGGCCGGACGCCGTGGTACCTCAAGACGCTGCGCGACGAGGGTGAGGTCGCCGAGCGGCTCGCGAAGCTGCTGGCCACCTCCCGCTACGTGTCCGACCTGCTCGAGAAGGAGCCGGCCGGCGTCCGGATGCTGGGGGAGGACCTCACCCCGCTCGGTGCCGAGCAGTACAACCAGCTCGTCGTCGACGAGATGCGCTCGGCCGGCGGCCGGCGCGAGGACGCCGAGGAGGCGGTGCGCGCGGTCCGCGCCGTCCGCCGCCGCGAGCTGTTCCGCGTCGCGGCCGGCGACGCCCTCGGGCTCGTCGACGTGGCCGACGTGGGCGCCGCGCTGTCCCGGATCACCGACGCGACGCTCGAGGCCACGCTGCAGGTGGTGCTCGCCTCGGTCGCCCGGGCCAAGGGCCACGACGAGCCGCCGGCCCGGATGGCACTGATCGCGATGGGCCGCTACGGCGGCTTCGAGCTGTCCTACGGCAGCGACGCCGACGTGCTGTTCGTGCACGAGGCGGCCGAGGGGGTCGACCAGCACGAGGCGTCGTCGTACGCCCTCGCGGTGGCCAACGAGCTGCGCCGCCTCCTCGCGCTGCCGGGCGGCGACCCGCCGCTCGAGGTCGACGCCGGGCTGCGGCCCGAGGGCAAGCAAGGACCGCTCTCGCGGAGCCTGGAGTCGCACGCGGCCTACTACGCCAAGTGGTCGAAGGTGTGGGAGGCCCAGGCACTGCTGCGCGCCGACGCGGTCGTGGGCGACCCGGGGCTGCGGCAGCGGTTCGTCGAGCTCGTCGACCCGCTGCGCTACCCCGAGCCGGGGGCCTCGGGCACGGGGCTGAGCGACGACGACGTCATCGAGGTGCGCCGCATCAAGGCCCGCGTCGACCAGGAGCGCCTGCCGCGCGGCGCCGACCCCGCCAGTCACCTCAAGCTGGGCCGCGGCGGTCTCGCCGACATCGAGTGGACCGTGCAGCTGCTGCAGATGCAGTACGCCGCGACGGTGCCGGGCCTGCGCACCTCGCGGACCCTCGACGCGCTCGTCGCGGCGCGCGACGCCGAGCTGCTGTCGGCGTCCGACGCCGAGACGCTCGTGCGCGGCTGGCGCTGGGTCAGCCGGGTGCGCAACGCGATCACGCTGGTGCGCGGTCGCGGCAGCGACCAGCTGCCCCGTGACATCCGCGAGCGGGCCGCGGTCGCGAACGTGCTGGGCTACCCGGCCGGCGCCACGGACGAGATGGTCAACGACCACCTGCGGACCATGCGGGTCTCGCGCACGGTGGTCGACCGGGTCTTCTGGGATGACTGAACCCACGCTGCGGGTCCACCAGCAGGAGGCGCTCGCCGCGCTCGGCACGGCCTGGGCCGCCGGTCGGACCCGCGCGTGGGTGGCGCTCCCGCCCGGTGCCGGCAAGACGCTGGTCGGGCTGATGACCGTGCGCGACCGGATCGCCGCCGGCGCCGTCGGCAAGGCCGTCGTGCTCGGCCCGAACACCGCGATCCAGGGCCAGTGGGCCGCCCAGGGAGCCGCGCTGGGCATCGACGTCAGCACCGACCGGTCCCTCGACCACCCGCTCACGGCGCTGACCTACCAGGCGCTGGCCGTCTTCGACCCCGACGACGAGGTCGACGACGACGGCGCCGAGTCGGCGCTACTGATGAGCAGTAACGACGACTCGCCGTCGAACGACATGTCGTCGACGACGAACGAGCTATCGGATGATGCCGAGTCGGCGTTACCGATGAGCAGTAGCGCCGACTCGGCGTCCGGTGGCGGCTCGCTGCTCGACCGGCTGCACCCGAACGGCCGGGTGTTCGTCGAGCAGCTGAAGGGCGCCGGACCGCTGCTGCTCGTGCTCGACGAGTGCCACCACCTGCTCGAGGTCTGGGGGCGGCTGATCGGCGAGCTGCTCGACCAGCTGCCCCACGCGATGGTCCTCGGGCTCACGGCGACCCCGCCCGAGGCGCTCACCGCCGACCAGGCCCTCCTGGTCGCCGAGCTGTTCGGCACGCCCCTCTACCGCGTCTCCATCCCGGCCGTGGTCAAGGCCGGCGACCTGGCGCCGTTCGTCGAGCTGGCCTGGCTGACCACGCCCACGCCGAGTGAGGACGACTGGCTCAAGCAGGAGGCCGAGCGGTTCCGCGAGCTGGTCACCCAGCTCACCGACCCGACGTTCGGCTCGATGCCGTTCCTGCAGTGGCTCGACGCGCGGTTCGTGGCCAGCCGGTCGCCGTGGCTGACGCTGGTCAAGGAGCAGCCGGACGTCTGCCGCGCGGTGCTGCGCCTCCACCACGTCGGCATGATCGGCCTGCCCTCGGGCGCCCGGATGCAGGAGGAGCACCGGTCGGCGCCGACGGCCGACGACTGGGTGCTGCTCGTCGACGACTGGCTGACGGGCCGGCTCACGAAGACGGGGCTGCCCGAGGACGAGCAGGTCGTCGAGGCCGTACGCCGCGCGCTGCCGTCGGTGGGCTACCAGTGGACCAAGCGCGGCATCCGCCGCGGGCGCAGCCCGGTCGACCGGGTGCTGGCGCGGTCGGCGTCGAAGACCACCGCCGTGGTCGAGATCTGCGCGCACGAGCACCTCAACCTCGCCGAGCGGATGCGGATGCTGGTGCTCTGCGACCACGAGCGCGCCGGGGCGACGCTGCCGGCCGACCTGACCGGTGTCATCGACCAGCAGGCCGGGTCCGCTCACGCCATGCTCGAGGCATTGGCCGCCGCACCCGAGACCAGCGGTCTCCACCCGGTGCTGGTCACCGGCAGGACCGTGGCCGGGGCGGCCGCGACGCTGCAGGCCTTCCTCGCGTGGCTCCCCGACCGCGCGCTCGCCGGGTCACTGCGGATCGAGCCGCTCTCCGAGGACTCCACCCTGCAGCAGCTCGTCGGGCCGTGGCAGCCGCGGCAGTGGGTCGGGCTGCTGACGTCGTACTTCCAGGACGGCCACTGCCAGGTGATGGTCGGCACCCGGGCCCTGCTCGGCGAGGGCTGGGACGCCAAGCGGATCACCGGGCTCGCCGACGTCACCGCGGTCACGACGATCACCTCGGTCGTGCAGACCCGGGGCCGCGCGCTGCGCACCGACCCGCTGTGGCCGGAGAAGGTCGCGGTGAACTGGTCGCTTGTCTGCATCTCCGACCAGCACCCCAAGGGCGGCAACGACTGGGACCGGCTGGTCCGCAAGCACACGGGCTACTTCGGCATCGACCCCGAGGGCCAGGTCGTCGACGGTGTCGCGCACCTCGACCCGCTGTTCTCGCCGTTCGTGCCGCCGCTGGTCGCCGAGCTCGACGCGGTCAACGCACGCGCGACCGTGCGCAGCGAGCAGCGCGCGAGGATCCGCGAGCAGTGGCAGGTCGGGCAGCCGTACGTCGACACCGCGGTCTACGGCATCCGGATCAAGGAGCGGGCCCCCGACGGGCTGAGGGCGGGCGGCTTCGGGCTCGGCAGCGGCCCGGCGGACGTCGTGCTGCGGCCCGACGCCGCCGAGCTGCGCGGCCTGCGCCGGCACGCGGCCCGCGACCGCGCCAGCTCGCTGCTCGTGGGCGCCGGCGTGCTCACGGCGCTCGTCGCCGGTGTCGCCGGCGCACCGCTGGTGCTGGCCGGGGGAGTGCTGGCCGCCCTCGGGTTCGGAGCCATCAGGGTGCGCAGCCACTTGCGCCACGGCGAGGAGCTGCTGCACGGCGCCGCGGAGGCCCCGTCGGTCATCCGCATCGCGTCCGCCGTCGCCGACGGACTGCTCGCCGCCGGGCTGGTCCGCCGCGGCGCCGACTCGGTCGAGGTGGCGCTCGACGCCGACGGCGAGTACCGCTGCGTCCTGCACGGCGTCGACGAGGTCGAGGCCGAGGTGTTCGCGACCGCGCTCGACGAGGCGGTCTCGCCGATCAACCTGCCGCGCTACCTCCTCCCGCGTTGGGTCCGGACCCGCCGCGAGGTGACGTGGTGGCGCTCCCTGTGGGCGGGCTTCGGTCGCCTGAGGCCCGACGGCGTCGTCTGGCACGCCGTGCCGTCCGTGCTCGGCCTCAACGCCGAGCGCGCCGCGGCGTACGCGAAGGCCTGGGACCACTGGGTCGGCGGCGGCGACCCCGTCTACACCGGCTCGCCCGAGGGCCAGGGCATCCTGGCCGGCCAGCAGGGCACCGACCCGTTCGCGGCCAGCACCGTCATGCGGAGGCAGTGGGGCTGAGAAGCAGCCTTCGAGGCACCGGGCAGGATGGGCCCATGACCGCCGACGCCACGAAGGCCAAGGGAGCCGAGCTGCTCCGCCTCCACCGGGACGAGACGCTGCTGACGGTGGTCAACGTCTGGGACGTCGTCACCGCGAAGGTGGTCGCGAGCACCGACGGCACCACGGCGCTGGCGACGGCGAGCCACTCGATCGCGGCGAGCTTCGGCTACGAGGACGGCGAGAACATCCCGCTCGACCTCATGCTCGAGCAGGTCGGGCGGATCGTGGCCTCGACCGACCTCCCGGTCACGGCCGACCTGGAGGGCGGCTACGGCAACGCACCCGAGACGATCCGGCGGGCGATCGGGCTGGGCGTGGTGGGAGCAAACATCGAGGACCAGCTCAAGCCGCTCTCCGAGGCCGCCCGGCAGGTCGAGGACGTCATGAAGGTCGCCGAGGAGGAGGGTGTCGACTTCGTGCTCAACGCGCGCACCGACGCGTTCGCGCTCAACCGCGACGGAGACCCGGCCGAGAACCTCGCGAACGCCATCGAGCGCGGCAGGGCCTACCTCGACGCGGGGGCGCCGGTGGTCTTCGTGCCCGCGGTCCTCAGCGAGGAGCAGATCCTGGCGCTGGTCGATGCGTTCGGGCCGCAGCGGCTCACGACGATCGGCATCCCCGGCAACCCGCCCCGCGACTGGCAGCAGGCCCACGGGGTGGCGCGCACGTCGTACGGCCCGTTGTCGCTCAACGTCGCGCTCACCGCGCTGCGGGAGCTGGTCGAGGAGGTGCATCGCGGGGGCGGTACGCCGGCCGACCTGCGCATCCTCGCCTGAGTCCCGCCGGGCGGCGGCCCGCTGCAAGGACGCTGCAACCGCCGCGCGCGACGGTGCTCGCATGACCTCCGCAGCGCACCCCGTCGACCGCCTCTTGGCCGAGATCGCCGCCGGGCAGGGCATCAGCACCGACACCTGGAGCGACGAGGCGACACTCGACGCGACCGTGCCGCACTGGCGGTTCGAGTGCGCGGGCGCCCACGCGGTCGCGGCGCAGCTCTCCGGGTGGTACGACGCACCGACCGCCCTCGAGTCCGTGGTGCGCCGGCCCATCCCCGGAGGCGAGGCCGTCGAGCTCGACCTGAGCTGGGTGGAGGGCGGCGTCCCGCACGCCGCGCACCAGGTCCACCTGCTCACCGTGGACGGCGACCGGCTCAGCCACGACACTGTCTTCTGCGGCGGCCGGTGGCCGGCCGGACTGCTGGCCGAGATGGAGGCCGCCCGTGCCTGAGACCGTCGTCCCGTGGGTCGCCGGGAGCCTCGAGGAGCTCGTGGCCGGCGCCACCGAGCGGGTCGAGGTCCGCCCGAGCGACGCCAAATCCGGAGCCCGCTTCGAGCGGCTCGTCGTCGACGGCGAGCGGCTCTTCCTCAAGTCCCTCTCGGCCGCGGACGACTGGATCATGCGGGTCACCGGCAACACCTCCCACTGGGAGCTGAGGGTCTGGCAGGCCGGGCTCTACGCCGACACCCCACGCGTCATCGACCACACGATCCGCGGCATGGCGCTCGACGGCGACCGGCTGTCGATCCTCATGACGGACTGCGGCGACGACCTGGTGCCGCCCGGCGACGACCCGGTCCCCGGCACGCACCACGCCGACTTCCTCGACGCCATGGCGGCGATGCACGCCCACTTCCTCGGCTGGCACGACGAGCTCGGCCTCTACGACCTGTCGCGCCGTTGGCTGTTCTTCGCGCCCGGGACGATCGCTCCCGAGCTGGCCGCGCCCGACGTGCCGGGCCCGATCGCGGTCGCACACCAGGGCTGGGGGCTGCTGCCCGAGCGGGCGCCGCGCCTGCACGACCTGGTCACCGCCGTGCACCGCGACCCCGTCCCGCTCAGCGACGCGCTGCGCGCCACGCCGCTCACCTTCGTCGGCGGCGACTGGAAGCTCGGCAACGTCGGGCACCGCCCCGACCGGCGCACGATCCTGCTCGACTGGGCCTACCCCGGCGAGGCCCCGCCGTGCTGGGACCTCGCGTGGTACCTCGCGCTCAACCGCGCCCGGCTCCCCGAGAGCAAGGAGGCGACCATCGAGCGCTACCGCGGCCGGCTCGAGGCGCACGGAGTCGCGACCGGCGACTGGTGGGAGCGCCAGCTGGGCCTGAGCCTGGTCGGCATGGCCGCCGTCATCGCGTGGGAGAAGGCCGTCGGCGACCAGGCCGAGCTCGACTGGTGGGAGCGGGCCGCGCTGGACGGCGCGAGGTGGCTCTGACCCGTCCGTACGCCGGCCAGGCCGAGGCCTGGGCCGACGGCGCCGCGCTCGCCTACGGGCCCCTGGCCCGGCACCTGGTGGCGCGCTCGCCGTTCGAGGTCGCCGGCGTGCGCGCCCTCGACGCCGGCGCCGGGTCGGGCGCCGCGGGTGACGCGCTGCGGGCGGCCGGAGCCCAGCTCGTCTCGGCCGACCGCGAGCCCGACATGGCGCGCTGGGTCGCCGGCCCGGCGGTCGCCGCCGACGTCACCGCGCTGCCGTTCCGTGACGGTGCCTTCGACCTCGTGGTCGCGGCGTTCGTCGTCAACCACCTCCCCGACCCGGTGCGCGGGCTGGCCGAGCTGCGCCGGGTCACCCGGTCGGGGGGCGCGGTCCTGGCGTCGACGTTCTCGGTGCACCGGGCGCCGGCGAAGGGCGCGGTCGACCAGGTCGCCGCGCGGCACGGCTTCGTGGCGCCCGCCTGGTACGCCGACCTGCAGGCCTGCGCGCACGCCGTGGGCGGTGCCCGGGTGGTCGAGGCGGCGCTGGCCGAGGCCGGCTTCGTGCGCTGGACGGTCGTGGAGGAGCCGGTCGACCTCGGCCTGGACGAGCCAGCGGACGTGGTCCGCTACCGCCTGTCGATGCCACACCTGCACCGGTTCGTCCGCGCGCTGCCCGTGCGCGAGGCCCAGGACCTCGAGGCCGAGGCCGTCGAGGCGGTGCGGGCCACGGGTGAGACGTTCGCACCGGTCGTGGTCGAGGCGGTCGCGATCGCCTGATCAGCCGAGCCGGGCCGACGCCACCGCCCGGAACGCCGGGCCGCGCTCCGCGGCCTCGCGGGCGACGTGCTCGGCCAGCCGTGCGGCCGTCGCGCGCGCGTGCTCCGACCCGGTCGCTTCGGCGACGTCGGCCGCGAGCCACCAGCCCTCGAGCGCGGCCACCGCCGCAAGCGCGTCGAGGTCGGCGGTGAGTGTCGCGTCGTCGTACGCCGTGCGCGACCGGGCCTGCGCGACCGCACGGACGAGCCGGCCGAGCGCGGCGTACCGCGCGTCGCCCCTCTCCTCCGCAGCGACGACCACCTCGTCCGCCGCGTCGAGCGCCGCCCCGGCGTCGTGCTCGGCGAGCGCCAGGCGCGCCAGCAGCAGGCCACGGCGCTGGTCGAAGCGCCACTTGTTGTGGAACCAGCGCGCCCCGGACTCGACCTCCGCGACCGCGAGCCGGTCGGCCGCCCCCGCGAGGTCGCCGGCGCGCAGGAGGCAGTCCGCGACGTCGAGGTGGCACTGGGCGAGGATCTCCTGCGACCCCGCCAGGTCGAGCCCGGTCAGCGCGAGCTCCTCGGCGGACGGGTCGCCGAGGTTGCGCAGGACCCAGCTGCGGTAGGTGTGCTGGACGCCGGCGTACCTCACGCCGGTGCCGCGGCGCTCGATCTCCTCCTCCAGCCGGAGGAGCACCCGCAGCGCATCGGCGCTCCGGCCCAGCAGCCCGTAGGCGTGCGCGGTCATCTGCAGGGTGTGCTCGACCCAGAACCCCTGCCCGCCGCGGCGCGCCTCCGCCCCGAGCATCGGCTCGAGGGCGGCCAAGCCCTCTGCGGGTCGGCCCTGGTGGACCCGCAGCACGCCCGTCCACGCCGCCAGGCCGAGCTCCGGCGGAGCGCCCTCGGCCTCGCCGAGCACGGCCTCGGCCGCGCGCAGGTCGCCGTTCCCGCGGTGGCCGAAGGCGACCGCGATGAGGCTGCTCCCGCGGATGGTCGGATCGGAGGACGCACCGGCCGCTGCCCGGCCGAGCCGGACGGCGCCGTCGAGGTCGTGCCGGTTGCGCGCCGCCCAGGCCCGCAGCTCGAGCGCCTCCCCGGTCGCGTCGGTCGCCATCGCGGCCACGGCGTCGGCATCGGCGCCGTCGAGGTCGCCGCGCGACATCCGAACCCGGCTCCGCCGCAGCCGCAGGCCCACCGTGTCGTGCAGCCCGACCGCCTCGTCGAGGAGCCGCTCGGCACCGGCCAGGTCCAGCCTGCTCAGGGCGACGTCGGCGGCGAGCGCGAGCCCCTCGGCGGCCACCGCCCGGTCGCCGCCCTCCCGGGCGTGCCGCGCGAGCTCGAGGGGGTGGGTGTCCGGGCGCGCGCGGAGCACCTCGGCCGCCCGCCGATGCAGCCACGCCCGGCGTGCCGGCGTGGCCCCCGCGGCCACCGCGAGGCGGACCAGCTCGTGGCGGAACGCCAGCACCCCCTCACGCTCGACGAGGAACGCCTGGCCGGTGCCGACGTCGAGCGCCTCGAGCACGTCCATCGGCGCGGAGCCGAGCACCGCGGCGAGCAGGTCGAGGTCGATCGTGGCGCCGAGCACGGCGGCGGCGCGCAGCGTGGCCTCGGCCGGGCCGGTACGCCGAAGCCGGGTGGCGACCGCCTCGCGCAGCGAGCCCGGGACCTCGGCCTGGCCGCCCTCGGCGCGGGCGAGCTCGGTGAGCAGGAGCGGGTTGCCGCCGCTGCGGGCGAGCAGGTCGGCCGCCCGGTCGGGGCCCACGAGCTCCGCCGCCTCGGCGGCGTCCAGCGGGCCGACGGCGATCGAGCTGTCCGCGTCGAGTCCCACCGCGGCGGGGTCGCGCACCGCCACGACCACGAGCAGGGACAGCTCGCGGCGCCGGCGCACGTGTGCTAGCCAGGCCCACGTCACCGGGTCCGCGCCGTCGGCGTCGTCGAGCACCAGGGCCGTGGCGACGCCGTCGGGCAGCGACCGCACGGCGTCGTCGAGGTGCGCGAACACCGCGAGGCTGAGGGCGTCGGTCGTGGCGCCAGGCCCGGGCAGGGCGCTCGCGGTCGACCACCGGTCCGGTGCCACGTCGGCGAGCCGGTCGGCCAGCGCGTCGAGCACCGGCTGCAGGGCGAGCTCACCCTCCTCGGCCCGTCCTCGGAGCACGACCGCACCGCGGGCCCCGGCCACGGCTGCCCAGCGGTCGAGGAGCGCGGTCTTGCCGACGCCGGGCTCGCCGCTGACCACGACGATCCGCGCCCCCGCCCGCGCGGCCCCGAGCTCGACGTCGAGGGCGTGCAGCTCCTCGACCCGGCCCACCAGCCCGGTCGAGCCGGTCGGCCCGCTGACGGTGGGTGATGGGGCGAGCGACCGGTCCTCTCGCAGCAGCTCCTCGTGGAGCGCGCGGGTCTCGGCCGACGGGTCGACGCCGAGCTCCTCGGCGAGCAGCTCCCTGACCCGGGCGAACTCGGCGAGCGCCGACGCGGGTCGGCCGGCGGCGGCGTGGGCGCGCATCAGGGTGCGCAGCGCCGCCTCGTCGTACGGGTCGGCCCGCAGCGCCTCGGCCGCGTGGGCCGCAGCGTCGCCGACCTGGCCGGTGGCCAGGGCCGCGCTCGCCGCGACCCGGCGTACGTCGGCCACCGCGGCGCGCGCAACCGTCCGCGCCTCGGCCGCCCACTCGGCGTCCGGCTCGTCGGCCAAGAGAGGGCCGCGCACGAGCGCGAGGGCGGCCTCGGCGGCGGTCCGGGCGCCGACCGCGTCGCCGGTGTCGGCCCGCCGGCCGGCCTCGCGGGTGAGGACGTCGAGCTCAGCCACGTCCCACCAGTCGGCCAGCAGCGCGTAGCCGCCGTCGCGGCGCTCGACCCTGTCCGCGCCGATCGCGGACCGGGCCCGGCTGACGAGCACGTGCAGGTCGCGGTCGGGCTGGGCCGGGCGCCGCACCGGCCAGACGGCCTCGACCAGGCTGTCCGCGCTGACCGTCGCGCCGCGCTCGAGCGCCAGCCGCTTGAGCAGCGTGCGGGCCTGCCGGCTGCGCAGCGCGTCGAGCTCGGCGCCGTCGAGGCGGAACTCGCCGAGCAGCCGCACGCCGAGCCGGTCGTTCACCCGCGACATTGTGCCGCTCGGCGTCAGTCCTTGGCGTAGCTCGAGGCGCCCCACCAGTCCACGACCACGACGGGCTCGTCGCCGACGACCCAGGCGTCGTGGCCGTGGGGGAGGGCGGTGACGTCGCCGGGGTGGGCGTCGAGCTCGGTGCCGTCGGCCATCTGGACGCGCAGCGTGCCCTGCACGTGGTACTGGAAGTGGGGGGCCTCGCACAGGTCGGTGCCGGCGATCGGCTTCACGTGCTCCGACCAGCGCCAGCCCGGCTGGAGGGTGAGGCGCCCGATCTGGGTGCCGGCGATGTCGACCAGGTCGACCTGGCCGCACTCGAAGGTGCGGGTCTCGTCGGGGGAGGCGAAGGACTTGGTCTCCGCGTTCGCCTTCTCGGTCTTCGCTGCGGTGGTGGTCATGGAGGTCTCCTCGAGGTGGTGGTCCGGCGCGGTCGGTGCGCCGTACGCCGAGACTCGCCTGCGGGGGTTGCAACGACCTTGCAGCCGACGACGCCGGCGCGCGGGTGCGTGGCTGGGCCACCCGGAGGTGGTCACTTCGGGTGGTGCCGCCCCGTGCCGAAGGGCCCGGGGCCGGCCCCGGCGGCACCCCGGCCAAGTCGGGCCGAACGGCGCCTGCGTCGACCGTCGGTGGTTCCTAGGTTCCTGGCAGACCGGCGACAGGGGGTCGCCGACCTCAACTGGGGGGACCCACATGCTGCACACCTACCTGGAGGCGCTCCGCAAGGAGCGCAAGAGCGATGGCGGCTTCACGCTCATCGAGCTCCTGATCGTCATCGTCATCCTCGGCGTCCTCGCCGGCATCGTCGTGTTCTCGGTCCGGGGCATCACCGACCGCGGCGACGTCGCGGCCTGCAAGACGAACCAGAAGACCGCCGAGGTCGCCGTGGAGGCGTACTACGCCAAGAACGGCGCCAACCCGGCGACGCTGGCCGCGCTCGTTCCCGACTTCCTCAAGTCGGACCCGAGCGCCGCAACGGTCGACGCCCAGCAGCGTGTGACCTACGCCGCTGGTGTGGTCACGCCCGGCACTGCCTGCGACTGACGCCTCACGTGCGGGGGGCCGTCGCCCGTGAGGCGGCGGCCCTCTGTCCGGCCACTCGATGGAGGACCTCATGCACGAGCACCTGCACCGCATCGGCGA
The DNA here is from genome assembly GCF_000422805.1 of Nocardioides halotolerans DSM 19273. GTDB lineage: Bacteria > Actinomycetota > Actinomycetes > Propionibacteriales > Nocardioidaceae > Nocardioides > Nocardioides halotolerans. The sequence continues at coordinate 74,459 of NZ_KE383922.1, forward strand.
CCGGGTCGACCGGCTGCTGAACGTCCTCTGGGAGGCGGGCGGCACCGACCTGATGCTGACCACGGGCCTGCCGCCGATGGTCCGCGTCGACGGCACCCTGGTGCCGGTCGACGGAGAGAGCGCGTTGACGGCCGACGACACGAACGCGCTGCTGACCGAGGTGCTCACCCCCGGCCAGCAGGACGCGTGGGGGGCCGCGCGCGAGTTCGACTTCTCGTTCTCCTGGCGCGAGCACGCCCGGATTCGCGGCAACGCGTTCACCCAGCGCGGCCTGACCGCGGTGGCGCTGCGGATGATCCCGCGCGACATCCCGACCCCCGACGACCTCGGCCTGCCGCTCGGGCTGCAGGAGCTGTCGCTTCGTCACCAGGGACTCATCCTCATGACCGGCCCGACCGGCTCGGGGAAGTCCACCACGCTCGCCTCGCTGGTCGACCTCATCAACCGCAACCGCGGCTGCCACATCATCACGATCGAGGACCCGATCGAGTACGTCCACGACCACAAGCAGGCGGCGGTCAACCAGCGCGAGGTCGGCACGGACACGAGCAGCTTCAGCGACGCACTGCGGTCGGTGCTCCGCGAGGACCCCGACGTGCTGCTCGTGGGAGAGATGCGTGACCTCGAGTCGATCGCCTTCGCGCTCACCGTGGCGGAGACCGGGCACCTCGTCTTCGCCACGGTGCACACCAACGACACCGCCCAGTCGCTCGGGCGGATGATCGACGTCTTCCCCGCCGAGCAGCAGGCCCAGATCCGGGTCCAGCTCGCCGCGGCGCTCAGCTGCGTGGTCTACCAGCGGCTGATCCCCCGGATCGGCGGCGGCATGATCGCCGCCTACGAGGTGCTGGTCGCGACGCCCGCGGTCCGCAACCTGATCAAGGAGGGCAAGACCCACCAGCTGCGCAACTCGCTGGTGACCGGCGCCCGCGACGGGATGAACACGCTGGAGCACTCGCTGTCTCAGCTGGTCCAGCAGGGCGTCGTCACCCTGGACGACGCGCTGGCGCGGAGCCTGTACCCGAAGGACATCGAGGTCCGCCCCCGGATGAGCGCCGCCGTCGCCCGATAGCCGATCGACACGAGGGGGAAGCAGATGAAGATGCGTGGACGGCGCCGCGCCGAGTCCGTGCAGGTCGTCGCGCCGGGCGACGAGGACGACGAGCGGCTGGCCGGCGTCCTGGTCGCGGCCCGGGTCGTGGAGCCCTACCAGCTCGACGCCGCCCGGGCCGCTCAGGACTCCGGGAACCTCGCCGAGCAGCTGGTCGCCGCCGGCGTGGTGACGGAGGAGTCGCTGGCCCGCACCCTCGCCGACCACTACGGGTGCGAGCTGCTCGACTTCCGCGCCGTCCGGCCGGAGCCCGAGGCGCTCGCCCTGCTGACGCCGGAGCAGGCACGCACGCTCGGTGCCCTGCCGCTGACGACGGACGACGACGGCGTCAGGGTCGCCGTCGTCGACCCGTCCCCGCAGCGCATCGAGGCGATCCGCGGCGTCGTCGGCCGGCCCGTCGTCGCGGCCGTCGCGACCCAGCGCAACCTCGAGCGGGCGCTCGACTCGGCTTATCCCGCCACTCGCGACGTCGGCAGCCACGTGCAGGTCTACGAGGCCCGCGACCAGCTCCGGCGCGAGGCCGCCCAGCTCGATGGCGCCGGCAGCGAGGACGCCCCCGTCGTCCGCGTCGTGCAGATGATCATCACCCAGGGGCTGCGCGACCGGGCCTCCGACATCCACATCGAGCCGTCGGGCGAACGGGTCCGGGTCCGCTACCGGATCGACGGTGCGCTGACCGACGTGCTGGACCTCCCGGGTTCCATCGGCCCCGCGGTCGTGAGCCGGGTGAAGATCCTCGGCGGCATGAACATCGTCGAGCGGCGCCGGCCGCAGGACGGCCAGATCAGCATGGACGTCGAGGGCCGGGAGGTCGACATCCGGGTCGCGACGACCGCGGTGGTCGGTGGCGAGAAGGTGGTGATGCGGCTGCTCGACAAGAGCCGCCCGCTCTTCAGGCTCGAGCAGCTCGGCATGGCACCCGATGTGGCCGACCGCTACTCCAGCCTCATCCACTCGCCGTACGGCATGGTGATCTGCGCCGGCCCGACCGGCGGAGGTAAGACCACCACGCTCTACGCCTCCCTCGGCGAGCTCGACAGCCCCGAGCGCAACATCATGACGATCGAGGACCCGGTCGAGTACACCTTCGACTCGATCAACCAGATCCAGATCAACGAGCAGGCCGGCATCACCTTCGCCGGCGGCCTGAAGTCGATCCTCCGCCAGGACCCGGACATCATCCTGGTCGGCGAGATCCGGGACGTGGACACGGCCCGCATCGCCGTGCAGTCGGCGCTCACCGGCCACTTCGTGCTCTCCTCGCTGCACGCGACCGAGGCGGTCTCGGCGCTCTACCGCCTGCTCGACATGGGCATCGAGTCCTTCCTGATCGCCTCGTCGATCACCGCCGTCGTCGCCCAGCGGCTGGTCCGGCGCAGCTGCACCAGCTGCCTCGAGGCCTATCAGCCGACCCCGGAGGAGCTGGGGTTCCTGCGCAGCTTCGGTGGCACCGAGCCCGAGGGCGGCTTCGTGCACGGCGTGGGCTGCCAGCTCTGTGCGCAGACCGGCTTCCTCGAGCGGATCGGCGTCTACGAGCTCCTCACGGTCACCAACGAGGTGCGCGAGCTGATCGTCGACCGCGCCCCTCAGGACCAGATGCGCAAGGTGGCGCAGCACCAGGGGATGCGGACCCTGCAGGAGCAGGCCGTCCAGCTCGTGCTGGCGGGCACCACCACCGCCGCCGAGGTCATGCGCTCCATCTACGTGGCAGGGGTCTGAGATGCCGAAGTTCGCCTACGTCGCCGTCACGCCGGACGGGCAGCAGGTCAAGGGCAAGACCCGGGCGACCAGCCGCGGCGACGCCGAGATCACGCTCTACGGCAAGGAGCTCCGCGACCTGCGGGTCAAGGAGAGGAAGAGCATCCTGCAGTACGAGATCAGCGGGCCGCGCATCAAGAAGGCCGACGTGATGCACCTGTCGCGCCAGATCGCGGCCTTCCTCCGGGCCGGTCTGCCGATCCTCGAGGCGGTGCACACCATCGGCGCCGAGAGCGAGAGCTCCTCGGTGCGGCGGATGATGAACGAGATCGAGGACGGGCTCCGCTCGGGCGAGCGGTTCTCCGACTGTCTCGAGCGGTATCCCAAGGTGTTCCCCGGGTTCTACCGAGGCATGGTCCGCTCCGCCGAGCTCACCGGCGAGCTCGACACCGTGCTCGCCCGCCTCGCCATCTACATCGAGCGCGACCTCGAGGCGCGGCGCAAGATCAAGTCGGCGCTGATCTACCCGACCGCCGTCGCGATCATGTCCGTGGTGACCGTGGTGATCCTCGCGGTCTGGGTGCTGCCGAAGTTCGAGCTGTTCTTCGAGGACCTCGACGCGACGCTGCCGTTGCCGACCCGGATGCTGCTCGGGTTCACCGACTTCATCGGCAGCTACTGGTGGGCGCTGGCCGCAGGGCTCGGCGCCGTGCTGCTGCTCGGCTTCCTGGTCACCCGGTTCGAGTTCGGCAAGTACGCGCGCGACGCGTTCCTCCTCAGGATCCCGGTGCTCGGGGAAACGATCCGCTACGCCCTGGTCGAGCGGTTCTGCCGCGTCCTGGCCTCCATGGTCGGCGCCGGCGTCAACCTCACCGAGGCCCTCTCGGTGACCACCGAGGCGCTGCGCAACAGGGTGTTCATCAAGCAGTTGGGCACCGTCTCCGACGCGATGCTCGAGGGCGAGGGCATCTCGGGTCCGCTGGCCCGGACGAGGCTCTTCCCGGGCACCGCCACCCAGATGCTGCGGGTCGGCGAGGAGACGGGGTCGCTGGACGACCAGCTCCAGGTGACGGCGGAGTACTACGAGGTCGAGCTCGACTACAAGATCAAGAAGCTCACGTCGATCTTCGAGCCGCTGGTGATCGTCGTGATGGGCGGCATCGTCGGCTTCGTGGCCGTCGCCCTGGTCTCCGCGATGTACGACATCTTCAACCAGGTGGACGTCTGATGCGTCGGCTCGCCCGCCTGCGCTCCGCCGGCCGCTCCGACGACGGGGCGACGCTGGTCGAGACGCTGGTGGCGGTGGTGATCCTCGGCATCGCCGCGGTGGCGATCCTCGGCGGGCTGCAGCTCAGCGTGATGGCGTCCGACATCCACCGCAAGCAGACCTCGGACGGCGCCCTGGTCCGGGGCTACGCCGAGGCGATCGAGCAGCACCTCGACGTCACGGCCAACTACGTGAGGTGCGCCGGGGCCAACGCCTACAGCCCCGCAGTCGTGGGCTACCCGGTCCCGGCCGGGCACACCGCCCAGCAGGCCGCCGCCCAGCCACTGAGCGGCGACGGGTCCGTCGCGACGAGCGGCACCTGCCCGACGCGGGACCAGGGCGTGCAGCGGCTCCGCCTCACCGTGAGCAGTGCCGACGGGCGTGCCGTCGAGACGCTCACCGTGGTGGTGCGCCGCTCCTGTGGATCGGGGTCGTCGTGCGACTGATTCGACGCTGGCGGGCGCTCGCGAGCCGTGACGAGGGATTCACCCTGCCTGAGCTGATCATCACCGTTGCGATCATCGGGATCGTCGCCGTGGGCCTGACCGGGGTCGTCATCAGCTACCTGAAGACGACGACCGACACCCAGGCGCGGCTCACCGAGTCCCACGACGTGCAGTTCGTCGCGGCGTACTGGCAGCGCGACGTCGCCAGCATCGGCGTTCGCAGCTACGACGCCGGCAGCAAGAGCTTCCCGCTCCAGCAGTCGGTGGACGTCGCGCCGGCGTGCAGCCTCCCGGCCGGCACGCCGATCGTGACTCTCGCCTGGAGCACCTACACCTCGACCGACTCGACGGCCCCGCCGACCACCGTCACGGTGTCCTATGTCGCCGAGCCCGACACCGGGGGCTACAACCTGGTCCGGACGCGGTGCACCGGCGCGACGAAGGACTCCGAGCTCGAGGTGATGCACAGCCTCAACGCACTCCCGACCGTCACCTGCGACATCAGCTGCACCAGCGCGACCGTGCCGAGCGCCGTGTCGCTCAACGTGTCGGTCCTCGACCCCGACGGCCACGGCGGCGCGGCGCTCACCGCGACCCTCTCGGGCGAACGGAGGCAGACATGACTGGCCGACTGCGCGGGCGCATCCTTCAGGTCCGCCGCACGGACGACAGGGGCGCGCTGCTCATCATCGCGATCATCATCATCACCGTGGTCGCCCTGGTGACCGGCTTCGTCCTCACGAGGGGCGACGGGAGCCTGCGGGCGACCGTCGCGCTGCGCGACGTCGCCCGTGCGTCGTACGCCGCCGACGCCTCGGCGCAGGTCGCCATCAACGACCTGCGGACCGGCTACAACGTCGGCCTCGGGGAGCCGGACCCCTGGTACTACGTCAACGAGATCGGCACCGGCTGCTTCGGCTTCGACGGCTCAGGGGCGACCTCGGTGGCGAAGAACACCCTCACGCTCGACGGACTGATCCCGAAGCAGGGAAGCGACACCCAGAGCGTGATGTCCGCCGCGGTGCGGTGCACGCCGGAGGACGCCACCGGAGCGCAAGGATCCGCCGTACCGATCAGCAACGGCAACAAGCCCGGCAACGCGATCCTCACCCTGGGCACCTCGGGAGCCGAGAACGGGTTCACCTTCAAGACCAACGGGTCCGGCGGTGCGTTCCGCGTCCGCGGTGGCGTCTGGTCGAACAGCAACATCGTCCGCAACAACAACGGGACGCTCGAGTCCACGCAGTACATCCGTGCCCACACCGGCTGCTCTCCGGTGGCGGCGATGAACGCTCCCGTCGTGAACTGCAGCGCGAGCACCGTGGCCGACCCCGACTACCAGAGCGACCTCGACATCGCCGGCATCGGCATCCCCGCGCTCCAGACGCCGCCCACCAGCTGCCCGAACGGCGGAACGGTGACGCTGACACCGGGCTACTACGACGACGCCACCAAGCTCAACGCGCTCACCGGCACCAACACCACCTGCACGATCTTCATGGACCCCGGCACCTACTACTTCGACTTCCACAACAACGCCGCGGACCCGCTCTACGACGCCGACATCGCCTCGGGCAGCGGCGACGTGTGGACGATCGGGTCGCGCAAGACGTTGGTCGCCGGCACCCGCGACACCAGCGACACCACGGTGCCCGGACGGTGCATCAGCCCCATCGAGGACGTCAACGCCCACGGCGTCCAGCTCATCTTCGGCGGCGACAGCCGGATGAGCATCGCCGCCAGCGGCCAGGCCACCGCGGTGGAGATCTGCGGCTCCTACCATCCGAACCGGCCGCCGATCGCGATCTACGGCCAGAAGACCGGCACCGCGACCCAGACCGTCATCGCGCCCGCCGACGCGCTGACCACCGACGTCGCGCCCACCGTCACCCCCACTGGCACCGGGCCGAGCGGGACCGGCACCTTCACCGGCGCCACGATCGCGAACCTGCAGACCGCCGACGGCAACCAGGCCACGAACGCCAACCTGGCCGCCTGGACGAACGGCTTCACGGGCAGCGGCACCGGCAACGCGACACGGACCGTCACGATGACGGGCTTCGCCCCGGCGGCCGCGCTCCCCGTCGGGACCGTGCTGACCGGCGCTCGGCTCAAGGTCACCCACCGGTCGACCGGCGCGCAGAACAAGATCACCTTCAGCCCGGACCTCGGGCCGGCGATGGCCGAGTACACGCTGCCGACGCGGAGCAGTCTCGGGACCGAGGACGTCGACCTGTCGCTGCGCACCGGGTGGGCAGCCTTCCAGAAGGCCGTGCACGACCAGGGGTTCACGGGCGCGTCGGTGGCGTTCAAGGCCGACCTCAACAAGACCCAGGTCTCGCAGCTCGACGCGGTCCGGCTCGAGCTCACCTACTACGTCCCGACCCTGCGCGGCCAGACGACGAGCGCGATCGCGGGCAACACGGTCGCGACGCCCGGTGGCGCACCCGTCGTCCAGGCGTCGGGCAACTCCACGACGCTCTACATCCAGGGCACGACCTACACCCCGTTGTCGAAGATCGACCTCTCGCTCAACAACATCGACGAGTCGGTCTTCCGGTTCGGGGTCATCGCCCGCTCGCTGGTCGTCTTCGAGACGGGCTCGTTCGACTATCCCGGTGCGGTCATCGAGCTACCCGACAACTCACCGGGCTTCGGGTTCGAGACGACCATCGTCCAGCTCGAGATCTTCCTGTGCGCCGGCCTGGCGAGCGGCTGCACGCCCGGAACCGGCGAGCTCGCGCTCACGGCCAGGGTGAAGATCTTCGACGAGGGCGGGACCCCGAGCAACGCCCGCAAGATCTCCGTCCTGAGCTGGAGTCACTCGAGATGATCGAGGCCGAGCTGCCGGTGGTCGTCGCGATGGCGATCCTCGTCGGCGTCCTCGGGTCGGCCGTCGGGTCGTTCCTCAACGTCGTCGCGCACCGCGTGCCGAGGGGTCTGTCGGTGGTCAACCCGCCGTCGGCCTGCCCCGACTGCGGCACCGCGATCCGCTCGCGCCACAACCTGCCTGTCGTCGGGTGGCTGGTGCTCCGCGGCCGGTGCTACGACTGCGGCTCGGCCATCAGCGTCCGCTACCCGCTGGTGGAGGCCGGGGTCGCGGTGCTGTTCGTGCTCGCCGCGCTGCGCTTCGGCGACGAGCCGCGCCAGCTGCCGGCCTACCTTGCGTTCGCGGGCATCGCGGGGGCCCTGGCGCTCATCGACCTCGACGTGCGCAGGCTGCCCAACTCCATCGTGCTGCCGGCCTACCCGGTCCTCGGCGTGCTGCTGGCGCTGCCCGGCGACGCCTCAGCCCTGCTGCGGGCGGCACTCGGCGCGGCCCTGCTGTTCGCCATCTACCTAGTGATCGCGCTGGTCGCCGTGGGCGCGATGGGCTGGGGCGACGTGAAGCTGGCCGGGGTGATCGGCGGCATGACGGCCTACCTCTCCTGGGGCACGCTCCTGAGCGGTGCGTTCCTCGGCTTCCTCCTGGGTGCCGTCGCCGGCCTCCTGCTGATCGCCGCCCGCCGGGCCGGTCGGCGCAGCGCGGTCCCGTTCGGTCCGTTCATGCTCCTCGGGGCGTGGGCCGCCCTGCTGGGCGCGGGTCACCTCGGCGACTCCTACCTGGCGCTGCTCGCGAGGTAGCGGCGCCGACGCGACCCGGTCTCCGCGGTCAGCGGCGCTGACCCACCCGCAAGGCACCGGCCTCGAGCTCGTGGCGCCGGCTCTCGGCCCGCAGCACGGCCGCCTGCGCCCGCCGCTCGATGCCCAGCTTGCCCAGGATGCTGGAGACGTAGTTCTTCACGGTCCGCTCGGACAGGAACATCCGCTCGCCGATCTGCCGGTTCGTCAGGCCGTCGGTGACCAGGTCGAGCACCTCGCGCTCGCGCGGGGTGAGCTCGCCGAGAGCGGTGCTGGGCGCGGAGGTCTGGCGGACCCGCTCCATGACCCGGGCGATCACCGCGGGGTCGAGCAGCGAGCGGCCCATCGCCACCTGCCGGATCGCGTCGACGAGCCCCGAGGTCTGCACCTCCTTGAGCACGTAGCCGGAGGCGCCCGCGAGCACGGAGGCCACGACCGCGTCGTGGTCGTCGTGCGACGTGAGCATCAGGCAGTAGGTCTGCGGCATGACGGACCGCACCTCGCGGCAGACGTCGACGCCGTTCGCGTCTCCGAGCTGGACGTCGAGGACCGCCACGGTGGGCGCGGCCGCGGGGATGCGGGCGAGCGCCTGGCTGGCCGAGGTGGCCGTCCCGACCACCTCGAACCCCGGGACCGAGCCCAGCAGCTCGCTCAGGCCGTCGAGCACCACGGCGTGGTCGTCCACCAGGAAGACCCGCACGACCTGCTCGGTGTCGTCGGGGTTCACATCGCCACCTCCCAGGTCAGCACGGTCCCGCGTACGGCGCCCGGCACCACGCTGCACGTGCCGCCCCGGCGCTCGGCGCGGGTGAGGAGGTTCGTGGTGCCGCTGCGCCGCTGGCAGTGGTCGATCCCGACACCGTCGTCCGTGACGACCACCCTGAGCCGGTCGGTCGTGGCCACCAGCTCCACCGACGCGCTGTCGGCGTGCGCGTGCCGGGCGACGTTGGTCAGCGCCTCGCGCACGACCGCGGTCAGGTCCTCGACGAGGTCGTCCGCGACGGCGCCCGGAGCGCCCGAGAACTGCACGTCCGGCGAGAACCCGAGCACCGGTGTGAGCTCGGACGCGACGTCGAGCGACGCCGCGCGCAGCTCGTCCCTGCTGCGGTCGAGGGTCCCGCGCAGGGCGAAGATGCTGGTGCGGATGCGGCGGATCGTCCGGTCGAGCTCGCCGACGCGACGGTGCACGCCCCGGCGCACGACGTCGGGGACGCCGGCCGACTCGGCGGTGTTGGTGAGGCCGATGCCGATGGCGAACAGCTCCTGGATCACGTGGTCGTGCAGGTCCATCGCGATGCGTTCGCGGTCCTCGGCGACCCGGATGAGCTGTTGGGCGTCGCGCGCCTCGGCGAGCTCGAGCGAGATCGTCGCCTGGTTGGCGAAGTCCGAGGCCGTCGTCAGGTCCTCCGCCGAGAACGCCTCGCGTCCGCGGGTGCGGATGACGGTCAGGATCCCCCACGTCCGCGAGCTGCCGACGAGCGGCACGAGCATCACCGGACCGCTGTCGATGACGGAGTCGCCGTACCGGCCGTGACCGAGCGCGGTCCGGTAGTCCGGCACCTGCAGTGCGGTGCCGCGGGCCAGGGCCGCCTCGGACAGGCTGCCCCCGATCGGGAAGCGCTCGCCGACGAAGTCCTCGGCGTGAGCACCGGAGCCCGCCTCCACGACGAGCTCGCCCCCGTCGTCGGTGAGCAGCGAGAGCGTGACGAGGTCGGCGTCGGCCACCTCGGCCGCCACCTGGGCCACGACCGACAGAGGGTCCTCTCCGCCGGCGGACAGGATCTGCTGCGTGATCTGCGCGCTCGCTCGCAACCAGCGCTCCTGCCGGCAGGACGCGTCGTAGAGCCGTGCGTGGCTGATCGCGGTCTCCGCGGTGGAGACCAGGGCCTCCACGAACTCACGGTCCTCGGTCGAGAACCCCCCGCGGTCGCTGTCGGACAGCCGCAGCTCGCCGTACGGCGACCCGTCGAGCGTGAGGGAGCGGTGCAGCGCGCCGTCCGGTCCGGACGAGCCCACGAGCACCAGGTCGAGGTCGCAGTCGGACAGGCCGGCGCCGACGGTCCGGCTCGGGACCGCGTCGGTGCCGTGCACGACGACCGCGGCCGTGGCGGCGCCGGTCAGCTCGGCCGCGGCGGCCGCCAGGTCGCGGAGCACCGTGTCGACCTCGAGCCCGCTGGAGACGCGGGCACACGCGCGCAGCAGCTCTCGTAGTCGTCCTTGCGTCCTGCGAACCCGGTCGGCGCCCACCACCAGCTGGTCGATCATCTCGTCCAGCGCGGTCTTCGGGCCGTCGGCGAACCGCAGTGACGGCTCCCCGTGACCGGTCACGAGGGGAACCTAGGTCTCGACCCCCGCCGGACGAGGCGTCCGGGTCCCGGGAATCACCAATCCTGGGGACGGGCCACGAGGACGTCGGCGAGGGATCGGCGCCGGCCGCGGACTCCCGCGGTGCCCGCGCCGAGACGGAGCACGACCTGGGGATGACCCGCGCCGCGCAGCTGCTGCACGAGCCGGCCCCGGGGCATCGACAGGGCGCGGTCGTCGATCACCTCCGCCACCGCGAGCCCGTGGGTCGCCGCCTCGAGCACCAACATCTGCACCGCCTCGCCGGCGGTGAGCCAGTGCACCGCTCCGTCGGCCTTCGTGCAGACCACGACGACGTCGGCGGCGACCGGGTGCAGGCTCGCGCCCGTCGTCGCCACCGCACGGTCGAGCAGCTCGAGCTCGTCGTCGCCGATCGGCCGCACCCGGTCCGGGTCGAGCCGGTGCCGCGCGAGACCCCGTCGGCCCCAGTCGGCCAGCCGCGCGTCCGTCGCGGGTCCGCCGGGCCCCGTCGGAGCGCCGACGGTGAGGGTCGCCAGGTGGTACGGGTTCGCCGGCTCGGGGATCCGCACGACGTCGTGGGTGATCCCGTCGGCGGCGAGCGAGGCGCGAGCGTTGAGGAGCGCGGCGCCGATGCTCAGGGTCAGCGAGCGCCCGAAGGGGTCGCGCGCGGCCAGCCACCGACCGGGGTCCGCGTGGAGCTCGCACGCGTCCGGCCGCAGCACGATCCGCCACGGCTCGCTGTCGCGCGTGGAGTAGGCGAGCGTCGCCGCCACGGCGGCGCGACGCACGGGTGCCCGGCTGGCCGCGACGGAGCTGTCCTCCCTCGGCCGCCGGTCCACGTGCACGGCTCCCACGGTGCCCGAGGGCCGGATCGGAGAACAGGGCCGAACGGCACGGTCCGGGTGTACGGCCTAGCGTGGTGGCGTGAGCGAGCTCGAGGAACGGTTCGGGGCCGCGGCCAAGGCGTGCGACGACACGGTGGTCTGGCACGCCCGGCGCGGACCCGCCGAGACGATGGCCCTGCTGGCGCAGGCGGCCGACGACCTGGGCATCGAGGAGTGGGACCGGTACGGCGCCGGCGGGGCCGTCGCCCGCCTCGAGGGGGAGGTCGCAGAGCTGCTCGGGAAGCCGGCGGCGGTGTTCTTCGTGAGTGGCGGCATGGCGCAGATGGCCGCGCTTCGGGTCTGGTGCGAGCGGCGCGGGTCGCAGCGGGTGGCGGTCCCGGACCTCGCGCACCAGCTGCGTCACGAGACCGACGGCCCACGGCTGCTCCAGGGCTTCCGGTTCGAGACGCTCACCCGCGGCTGGGACACGGCCACCGCCGACGACCTCCGTGCGATCGCCGGTCACGACCGGCTCGGCGCCGTGCAGCTCGAGCTGCCGCTGCGCGAGGCGGGGTGCCTGCTGCCGACGTGGGAGGAGCTCACGGCGTTCTCCGCAGCCGCGCGCGACCTCGGGGTGCCGTTGCACGTCGACGGGGCGCGGCTCTGGGAGTCGCAGTCGTTCCTCGGGCACGACCTCGCCGACATCAGCGCCCTGTTCGACAGCGTCTACGTCTCGTTCTACAAGGGGCTCCGGGCCGTGGCGGGCGCGGCCGTCGGCTGCGACGAGGACGTCGCCACCGAGCTGCGCGCCTGGCGCCAGCGGATGGGCGGGACGCTGTTCGGGATGACGCCGTACGCCCTCTCCGCGCTGGTCGGGCTGCGCGAGGAGCTGCCGCGTCTCGGCGAGTCCGTGGCGTGGGCGAGGTCCCTCGCGGCCGAGCTGGTCGCCCGGGGCCTCAGGGTGCAGCCGGACCCGCCCCACACCAACACCTTCCTCGTCTTCGCGGACGGCGACCCCGACGCGATCACCGAGCGGGTCGCGGCGTTCATGGAGAGCGAGCGGGTGATGCCGTGCGGCGGCTGGCGCCCGGCTCAGGCGCCGGGCGTCGCGATGACCGAGGTGACCATCCACGGCGCGGCCCTGGACAAGGACCCGGCCGTGGTCGCCGGTTGGTACGCCGACCTGGTCGCGCCTGCCGACCGGTGACCCGAATGGGCACCGGTCACGCGGCGGATAGTGTCGGCCCGGAGGAGGTGCGGATGGCGGACCCGGCGGCGACGGCGCACGACGACGCGCCCGTGGTGCCTGTCTTCTTCCTCTCCGACAGCACCGGCATCAGCGCCGAGACGATGGGCAACGCGCTGCTGATCCAGTTCCCCGACACCCGGTTCGAGCGCACGCTGTTCCCCTTCATCACGACGGTCGAGGAGGCGCAGCGGGTGGTGGCGGTCCTCGACGAGGCCATGGACGGGCCGGTGACGCCGCTGGTCTTCACCACGGCCGCCGACGACACCGTGCGCAGCGAGCTCGCGAAGACCCGCGCGCCGGTGCTCGACTTCTTCCACATGCACATGAGCCGGGTGGAGGCGATCCTCGGGACCCGCGGCCTCCACGAGGCGGCCAGGCTGCACGGCGTCGGCGACATCCGCAGCTACAACACCCGGATGGCGGCGGTGGAGTTCACGATCGAGCACGACGACGGCCAGAGCGTGCGCGGACTCGAGAAGGCCGACGTCATCCTCACGGCGCCGTCGCGGTGCGGCAAGACGCCGACGAGCATGTACCTCGCGCTCCAGCACGGGCTGTTCGTCGCCAACTACCCGCTCGTCGACGAGGACCTCGAGGCGTCCGAGCTGCCCGGGCTGCTCACCGAGCACATCGGCCGCTGCGTCGGCATCACGACCACTGTCGAGCGGCTCAGCCGCGTCCGCAACGAGCGTCGCCCCGACTCGCGCTACGCCTCCGCCGAGCAGTGCCGCTGGGAGCTGCGGCGCGCCGGCGAGCTGTACGCCGCGCACCACGTCCCGGTCATCGACTCCTCCAGCAGGTCGGTCGAGGAGATGGCCACCCTGATCGTCCAGATCGTCAACAAGATCAAGAAAGCGGGCCGATGAGCGAGAGCGTCAACGTGCGGTGGTTCTCCGACCTCGGGATGGCGGACCTCGAGCAGGTCGGGGGCAAGAACGCGTCGCTGGGCGAGATGGTCTCCCAGCTCGCCGACCTCGGGGTGCGGGTGCCGGACGGCTTCGCGACCACCTCCGACGCCTACCACCGGTTCATCGGCACTGATGTCGACGGGAGGGGCGGCCTGGCCGAGCGGATCAGCGGGCTGCTCGACGGGCTCGACACCGACGACGTGCGCCGCCTCGCCGAGGTCGGCCGCGAGATCCGGTCCGCGGTCGTGGAGCAGGAGTTCCCGGCCGACCTCGAGGCCGACATCCGCGAGGCCTACGACCGCCTCGTGGAGGAGAGCGGGCAGGAGGTGTCGTTCGCCGTACGCTCCAGCGCCACGGCGGAGGACCTGCCGGACGCGTCGTTCGCCGGCCAGCAGGAGACCTTCCTCAACGTGCGCGGGATCGACGCGATCCTGCAGGCGATCCGCGAGGTCTACGCCTCGCTCTACAACGACCGCGCGATCGCCTACCGCGTCCACCACGGCTTCGCGCACGGCGACGTCGGGCTCTCGGCGGGCGTGCAGCGGATGGTGCGCTCCGACGTCGGCGCATCCGGCGTGATGTTCACGATGGACACCGAGTCGGGCTTCCAGGACGCCGTCTTCATCACCTCGGCCTACGGCCTGGGGGAGGGCGTCGTGCAGGGCGCGGTCAACCCCGACGAGTTCTACGTCTACAAGCCGGCGCTGCGCGAGGGCCGGCCGGCCGTGCTCAAGCGGGGCGTCGGCGACAAGGCGACCAAGATGGTCTACACCGACGACGCGACGGTGGGCCGCACCACGGTCTTCGTCGACGTCGACCCCGCCGATCGGCGCCGGCTCAGCCTCAGCGACGACGAGGTGGAGGAGCTGGCCCGGCACGCGCTGGTGATCGAGGAGCACTACGGCCGCCCGATGGACATCGAGTGGGGCAAGGACGGCATCGACGGGGTGCTCTACGTGCTCCAGGCGCGGCCCGAGACCGTGCAGTCGCGGGGCGGTGCGCTCGAGCGGTTCTCGATGCCGAAGGACGCGGCCGCGGGCGCCGAGGTGCTGGCGGAGGGTCGGGCGATCGGGCAGAAGATCGGCGCCGGGGCCGCGCGGGTGCTGACCTCGGTCGAGCAGATGCACGAGTTCGTCGAGGGCGAGGTGCTGGTCGCCGACATGACCGACCCCGACTGGGAGCCGATCATGAAGCGCGCCGCCGCGATCGTCACCAACCGCGGTGGCCGCACCTGCCACGCTGCGATCATCGCCCGCGAGCTCGGCATCCCCGCCGTGGTCGGCACGCGCTCGGCGACCCGCGAGCTCACCGACGGCCGCGAGGTGACGGTCTCGTGCGCGGAGGGCGACACCGGGCTCGTCTACGACGGTCTGCTCGACTTCACCGTCGAGCGCACCGAGCTCGACGAGATGCCCGAGCTCCCGGTCAAGATCATGATGAACGTCGGCACCCCCGAGCAGGCCTTCGCGTTCGCCAAGCTCCCGCACCGCGGCATCGGGCTGGCCCGGCTCGAGTTCGTGATCAACCGCCAGATCGGCATCCACCCCAAGGCGTTGCTCGACCTCGAGCGCGACCCGTCCTCGCTCGACGACGGGGTGCGCGCGGAGATCGAGGAGAAGATCGCGGCGTACGCCGGGCCGCGCGAGTTCTTCGTGCAGCGCGTCGCCGAGGGCGTCTCGATGCTGGCGGCGGCGTTCGCGCCGTACCCCGTCATCGTGCGGATGTCGGACTTCAAGTCCAACGAGTACGCCAACCTCCTCGCCGGCCCGGCCTACGAGCCCGACGAGGAGAACCCGATGCTCGGCTACCGCGGGGCGTCGCGCTACCTGTCGGAGGAGTTCGCCGACTGCTTCGCGATGGAGTGCGAGGCGCTGCGCCACGTGCGCGACGACATGGGCCTGACGAACGTGTGGGTGATGATCCCCTTCGTGCGCACCCTCGACGAGGCGAGCGGCGTGATCCGGCTGCTCGGCGAGCACGGGCTGGAGCGGGGCACCAACGACCTCAAGGTCGTGATGATGTGCGAGATCCCGTCGAACGCCGTGATCGCCGACCAGTTCCTGGAGCACTTCGACGGCTTCTCCATCGGCTCCAACGACATGACCCAGCTGACGCTCGGCCTCGACCGCGACTCGGCGCTGGTGTCGGCCGGCTTCGACGAGCGCGACCCGGCGGTCCTGCACATGCTCGAGCTGGCGATCCAGGCCTGCAAGAAGGCCGGCAAGTACGTCGGCATCTGCGGCCAGGGCCCCTCCGACCACCCCGACCTGGCCCAGTGGCTGCTCGACCAGGGCATCGAGTCGATGTCGCTCAACCCCGACACGGTGGTCGAGACCTGGCTGCGGCTGGCGGGGACGTCGGCGGAGGGCTGAGCCGCACCCTCTTCTCGAGACCAGATCAGCGCATTCGCGCTCGTTTGGTCTGGTTTCACGCGTGAAACAAGACCAATCCAGCGCAATCGCGCCGATTCGGTCCGCTTCTGCCAGGCCCGACGCGAGCCAGGACGAGCGACGGGGCGGGATCCGAGAGATCGGATCCCGCCCCGACAGGTCGGACGCCGCCGCGTGCGTGACCGGCGGTCGCCCGGAGGTGCTCAGGCCTCGATCGCCTCGCGCTGGGTCGAGCCCTGGACCGTCTCGTGGTCGCCGACGCCGCTGATCTGGATCTTGCGCGGCTTGGCCTTCTCGGCGACCGGCACGACCAGCCGCAGCACGCCGGCGTCGTACGACGCCTCGATGCGGTCGAGGTCGAGGTTGTCGCCGAGCACGAGCTGCCGGCTGAACGCGCCGCGCGGGCGCTCGGTGGCGAGCATCTCCCAGTCGCCGTTGCGGGCCACCCGCTCGGCGCGGACCGTCAGCACGTTGCGCTCGACGTCAAGGTCGATCGTCTCGGTGCTGACGCCGGGCAGGTCGAACTCGATCACGAAGCGGTCGCCCTCGCGCCAGGCGTCCATCGGCATCACCGCCGGGCGGCTCGTGGTGCCGAGCAGCTGCTGGGTCAGCCGGTCGAAGTCACGGAACGGGTCGGTGGTGCGCAGCAACATGGTGTCCTCCTGACATGGTTTCGGGTGGCCGCCGAGCGGCTCACGATCTATAACGCTTGTTACAGGTAATATGTATTCCAGAACGACGAAGATTTCAACCCTGCCACGTCAGATTCCTGGAGGCCCTATGGCGACGCGCGACGAGGCCGTCTTCGCGATCTCGGTGGCCGCCCGCATGGCGTCCATGGAGATCCAGAACCTCCGCGTCTACGAGCGCCGTGGCCTGGTCGACCCCGATCGCACCGCGGGTGGCACCCGCCTCTACAGCGAGGCGGACGTCGCGCGCCTGCTCCGGATCGGCGAGCTCCTCGCCGACGGGCTCAACCTCGCCGGGATCGCGCGCGTGCTCGACCTCGAGCGCACGGTCGCGCGCCTGAAGGCGGAGAACGCCCGCCTGCGCGGCAACTGGGACGCGTCCCAGGACATGGCCTAGTCGGGCAGCGACGCGAAGGCCCGCACCGGGAACGTTGCCATGCCCGCCACCTTGACCGGCACGGCGCTGAACGTCGCGCCGGTCGGCGGCAGCGCGGACAGCCCGGTCAGGTGCTCGACGACCGGGATCTCCCGCTCCAGCAGCAGCGTGTGCACCGGCCGCTCGCCGCGCGGCGGGGTGGCGTCGATGTTGACCGAGTCGATCCCGACCAGCGCCGCGCCCTGGTCGGCGAGCCACTCCGCGGCCTCGGTGGCGAGGTAGGGGTGCTCCGGCGCGCCGTACGTCTCGGTGCCGAAGTGCAGGTCCCAGCCGGTGTGCACGAGCACCGCGTGCCCCGCGACGTCGAGGCCCTCGAACGCCGCCAGGCCGGTGGGGCCGGTGTCCTCTCCCGCGACGACCAGCGCGGGCAGCAGCGCGCACTTCTCGAGCGGCAGCGCGCTGAGGTCGTGCCCGCCGCGGAGCCGGTGCCCGGGGGTGTCGAGGTAGGTGCCGGTGTTGGCGATCATCTCGATCCGGGCGATCGCGAACTCCGTCCCCTCGGCGTAGACCTCGTGCGACGCCTCGAACGTGAGGTGGTCGGAGATCACGGGCGCGGGGAGGCCCGGGTAGGTCACCAGGCCGTGCGAGACGGTGTGGCTGAGGTCGATCAGGCGCATCACCGCATCGTGCCAGTCGGCAACGGCCGCGCTGAAGGTCCGCGTTGCAGGCTCGCGTCGAAGGCTCGCGTTGAAGGCGTGCGGCCGCGGGTACCCCCACGGCATGGCCACCACCACCAAGACGAAGTCCACCGACGCGATCGTCCACCTCAAGGACGACCACAAGGAGATCCGTCGGCTGTTCGACCAGTTCGAGAAGGCCGGCGACGGCGCCGAGAAGACCAAGGGCAAGCTCGTCGACCAGATCATCGAGCTGCTCACGGTGCACACCTACATCGAGAACGAGGTGATGTACCCGCGCGTGCGCGAGCTGCTGCCCGACCTCGAGGACGACGTGCTCGAGTCCTACGAGGAGCACCACGTCGCCGACGTGCTGGTCATGGAGCTCTCCTCCATGAAGCCCGGCGACGAGCGCTTCGACGCCAAGACGACGGTGCTCATCGAGAACGTCCGGCACCACATCGAGGAGGAGGAGAAGGAGTGGTTCCCGAAGGTCCGCGAGGGCCTCGGGCGCAAGAGCCTCCAGGAGATCGGTGCCGAGATGATCGCCAAGCGCAAGAAGGCGCCGCGCCGGCCCTCGCAGCCCAGCGCGCTCAAGAAGACGATCGACGCCGTCGTCTCCTGACGGGGGCGATCGGCGTCAGCCGTTGAGCAGCTGCTCGAATGGCGTGACGTCCTCGTAGGGGTCGACCGCGTGGAGCTGCCGGCGCCGGAGCACGGCGTCGGTCAGCTCGCCGGCCGCGCGCTCGACGCGGTCGGACAGCCCGCGGGAGCCGAAGTCCTCCGACGCCGCGAAGACCGCGGTGGGCAGGGGAGCGGCGTGCAGGTAGGAGAACAGCGGTCGCAGCGCGTGCTCGAGCACCAGCGAGTGCCGCGGCGTGCCCGCGGTGCCCGCCATCAGCACCGGCGTGCCATCGAGGGCGTCGGCGTCGAGGACGTCGAAGAACGACTTGAACAGCCCGCTGTACGACGCGCTGAACACCGGCGTCACCGCGATCACCGCGTCGGCCGCGGCGACCGACGCCACCGCGTCGGCCAGCGCCCCCGCCGGGAACCCGGTCAGCAGGTTGTCGGTGATCGCGTGCGCGAGGTCGCGCAGCTCGACGACCTCGACGTCCACCGCCCGGCCGGCGGCCTCCAGCGAGGACACTGCGGCCGCCGCGAGCTGGTCGGCGAGGATGCGCGTCGAGGAGGGGTTGCTCAGCCCCGCGGTGACGACCACGAGCCGGGTCATGCGGAGACCTCCTCGGAGGTCGAGGGCTGGGCCGGGTCCGACGCCGCGGCGACACGTGCGGCGTGCGTCGGCCCCTCCGGCACGTGTGCGGGCCGCAGCGCCTCGAACTCCTTGCGCAGCACCGGCACGACCTCCTCGCCGAGCAGGTCGAGCTGCTCGAGGACGGTCTTGAGCGGCAGGCCCGCGTGGTCCATGAGGAACAGCTGGCGCTGGTAGTCGCCGACGTACTCCCGGAAGCCGAGGGTCCGCTCGATCACCTGCTGCGGCGACCCGACCGTGAGTGGCGTCTGCTCGGTGAAGTCCTCGAGCGAGGGGCCGTGGCCGTAGACGGGTGCGTTGTCGAAGTAGGGCCGGAACTCGTCGATCGCGTCCTGGCTGTTCTTGCGCATGAAGACCTGGCCGCCGAGACCGACGATGGCCTGGTCGGCGCTGCCGTGGCCGTAGTGCTCGAACCGCTGGCGGTAGAGCGCGACCATCCGGGCGCTGTGCAAGGGCGGCCAGAAGATGTGGTTGTGGAAGAACCCGTCGCCGTAGTAGGCCGCCTGCTCGGCGATCTCGGGCGAGCGGATCGAGCCGTGCCAGACGAACGGCGGCACGCCGTCCAGCGGTCGCGGCGTCGAGGTGTAGCCCTCCAGCGGGGTGCGGAACCTGCCCTCCCAGTTGACGACGTCCTCGCGCCAGAGCCGGTGCAGCAGCGCGTAGTTCTCGACCGCCAGCGGGATGCCGTCGCGGATGTCCTTGCCGAACCACGGGTAGACCGGGCCGGTGTTGCCGCGGCCCATCATCAGGTCGAGGCGGCCGTCGACGAGGTGCTGGAGCTTCGCGTAGTCCTCGGCGATGAGCACGGGATCGGTCGTGGTGATCAGCGTGGTCGACGTCGAGAGGATGATCCGCTCGGTCTGCGCCCCGATGTAGGCGAGCGTCGCCGTGGGGTTGGAGGCGATGAACGGCGGGTTGTGGTGCTCGCCCACCGCGAACACGTCGAGACCGACCTCCTCGGCCTTCTTCGCGATCGCGACGGTGGCCTTGATGCGCTCGTGCTCGCTCGGCGTACGACCCGTGGTGGGGTCGGCCGTGACGTCGCCGACGGTGAAGATCCCGAACTGCATGTCCGCTCCTCAGAAGTGGTTCAAGATGCAACCAGCCCAACGCCCAGGGGTGGTGGCGCATTCCCGCCCGCGCGCCGCCCCCAGCCGGTTCAGCGGGTCCCACCCGGGCGACGGCCACCAGCCTGCGGAGGCGGCCCGGGCCATGCCCGGGTGGTCCGTCCGGGTGGTTCTGCGCGCGGTCCTTTTGCCGGGGGCTGCAACCGCTTACATTTTGAACTAGAGGACGTGGAGCCCCCTGGGGAGGGAGCGCGACGGTCAGGAGCAGTCATCTGCTCGTGCCCGTCGTGTGGCGACACGGAATCTGGAAGGCGCGTCACCGCCCCGTGCGGTGACGCGCCGACCTGCCCCTCGGCGCCGACCTGCCCCTCGGCGCCGGCCGGGGTCCTAGGCTCTCGACCGTGAAGCGCGCCGGCCTCGCCGCCCTGCTCCTCGTCGCGTCGCCACTCGTCGCGGCGTGCGGCTCCGACCCGACGTGCGACGACGTCGACGACCTCACCGAGCAGCTGGCCGACACCGACGTCGACGACCCCGGCTACAACGACCTGGTCGGGGACCTCAACCGCGCGGCCGCGGACTGCAACGCCTGACACCCTCGCGAGACACCTCTCCGAGATCGGGCCCGGACGAGGACGTCAGAGGCAGCCCGCGAGCGCCTCGAGGAGCCGCTCCACGTCGCTGTCGTCGGTGTACGGCGCCAGCCCGATCCGCAGCCCGCCCCCCGCGCCGAGCTCGAGACGCCTCGCGGGCTCGTGGGCGTAGAAGGTGCCGGCCGGCGCGTTGATCCCCTGTGCGGCGAGGCGCCGCGAGACGTCGCCCGCGTCGTGGTGCGCGAACGTCGCGAGCACGGTCGGCGTGCGGGTCGCCGCGCGGGAGTGCAGCGTGACGCCACCGAGGGCCCGGAGCCCCTCCTCGACCCGCTCGCGCAGCCGGTCCTCGTGCGCCTCGAGCGCGGCCATCGACGCCTCGAGCCGCGCGCGCCGGTCGGTGGCCGCGCCGGGGGCGAGGTCGGCGAGGAACTCCACCGCCGCGGTGGCGCCGGCCATCAGCTCGTAGGGGAGCGTGCCGAGCTCGAACCGCTCCGGCACCCGGTCGGTGGCGGGCACCAGCTTGTCCGGGTCCAGTCGCTCGAGCAGCTCGACCCTGCCGGCCACCACGCCGGCGTGCGGGCCGAGGAACTTGTAGGTCGAGCAGCCGACGAAGTCCGCGCCCGACTCCGCCAGCGACACGCTGGCGTGCGGAGTCAGGTGCACGGCGTCGACGTAGACCCACGCCCCCACCGCGTGGGCCCGCTCCGCGACGGCCGGGAGGTCGGGCCGGGTGCCGATCAGGTTGGACGCGCCGGTGACGGCGACCAGCCGGGTCCGGTCGCTGAGGGCGTCGTCCAGCGAGTCCGTCGACAGCTCGCCCGTCTCCGGGTCGAAGTCGACCCACCGCACGGTCGCACCCGCAGCGGCCGCGGCGATCACCCACGGCCGCACGTTGGCGTCGTGGTCGAGCCTCGAGACGACGACCTCGGCGCCGGAGCCCCAGTCCTTCGCCATCGCCCGGCTCAGGTCGAAGGTGAGCTGGGTGAAGCTCCGCCCGAACACCACGCCCTCCGGCGCCGCTCCCAGCAGGTCGGCCAGGGCCTCGCGGGCTCCGACCACCGCGCGCTCGGCGTTGTCCTGCGCGACGGTCAGGTCGCCGCGGTTGCTGATCGGTGAGACCAGGGTGCTGCGCACCGCCTCGGCGACGGCGTCGGGGGTCTGCGACCCGCCCGGCCCGTCGAAGAACGCCAGCCCGCTCTCGAGCGCGGGGAAGTGGGCCCGGACCTTCGCGACGTCGTAGTCACTCATGGGCCGAGACTAGACACGGCGGTGCGACCTCAGCCCGTCGGCCCGAACCGCTCGACGCGGATCGCGCCGGCCGGGACGCCGCAGTCGAGCAGCAGCGCCTCGGCGTACGACGCGAAGCGGGACGAGCCGCAGACGTAGGCGCGCTCGACGCCGGCGAGCAGCGGCGCGACCTCGGCGACGGTCGGGGCGCCGGCGGGGCGCGTGCCGTCGTCGTGCCGGGTGTAGGCGAGGGTGGCGCCGGCGCGGCCGAGCTCGTCGGCGTAGGGCAGCATCGTCGGGTCGCGACCGACCGCGACCACGCGCAGCAGGTCGGTGCGCCCGAGCCGCCGGGCGGTGCGCAGCATCGACACGGCGGGGACCACGCCGGTGCCGCCGACCAGGCAGAGCGCCGGGGTCGTCACGTCCCAGGTGAACCAGCGTCCGATCGGCCCGCGCATCTCGAGCTCGTCGCCGACCTCGACGACGTCGGCCAGGAACTCCGACACCTCTCCGTCGGGGAGCCGCTCCACGAGGAGCTCGACGAGCGGGTCGTCGTCGTCGGAGGCGACGGAGTAGGAGCGCTGGGCGACGTAGTCGTCGGGCGCCCGGAGCCGGATCAGGTAGTGCTGGCCCGGCCGGTGCCGCGGGCGGTCCTCGACGTGCATCCGCAGCCGCACCGTGTCGGGCGTGGGCAGGGTCTTCTCGATGACCCGTCCGGTCGTCCAGGCGGTCTCGACAGCCTGAACGTCGTCGATCGCACCCACCGTCAGTCGCCCTGGTAGCGCTGCTCGAGCCACGGGTCGCCGCGGTCGTGGTAGCCGTTCTGCTCCCAGAACCCGGGCCGGTCGCTCGCCATCAGCTCGAGGCGCGAGACCCACTTCGCGGACTTCCAGAAGTAGAGGTGCGGCACCAGGAACCGCGCCGGGCCGCCGTGCTCACGGGGGAGCGGCTTGCCGCCGTACTCCCAGACGACCCAGGCCTTGCCGTCGACGACGTCGGAGAGGGGCAGGTTGGTGGTGTAGCCCGTGCTCGAGTGCGCCATGACGAACGCCGCGTCGGGCAGCGGCCCGGCCGCCTCCAGCAGCGTGTCGACGCTGACGCCGCGGAAGGCGACGTCGAACTTCGACCAGGTCGTGACGCAGTGGATGTCGCCGAGGTACGACGACTCGGGGAGCGCGTGGATCTCGTCCCACGTCCACGACGTCGGTCGCTCGACCAGCCCGTCGACCGCGAGCGACCAGCGGTCGGTGTCGAGCCGGGGCGTCGCCTCGGCGGTGAGCACCGGCCAGCCGGCGCCGGTGTCGTACTGGCCCGGTGGCAGCCTTCCCTCGTGGCTGCGGCGGCGCCCGATGAAGCCTCGGGTCACGGGCATGGCGTACCTCCTGGGTGGTCGGACTCCGAGGCTTGGTGTCGCCGGAGGCCCCCATCGTTACGCATCGGTGCGCGGGGAGGGATCAAGTGCCGCTGGGTGAGGAGGTCGGACCGGTGCCGCCGGTGGTGGGCTGGAGGGGCGGCTCCTCGATCACCGACGGTGCGGGCACCGGGGTGGCGGGCTCCGGCGGGGTGCCGGAGGAGGCGCGGGCCAGCTCCTCCGCGGGCACGTGGCGGTGCAGGAAGTCCTGCGCCCAGCGGGCCGAGCGGTGCAGGCCCAGGGTCGCGGCCACGATGATGCCGGCGATCACCAGCCAGCCGGCCGTGCCCCAGGTCATCGCCAGGAACGTGTAGACCGCGGGCGCCCAGACCTTGCCGAGGGTGCCGCTGAGACCGGCGGCGCCGGAGTACTCGCCGCGCCGCCTGGGGTCCATCAGCTCGGCCTCGAACGACCAGCTGGCCGCGGACAGGTAGAGCTCGGCGCCCGTCACGGTCACGTGGCCCAGCCAGACGAGGCTGATCGTGACCCAGCCGACGGTGTCGTGGGTGTAGGCGGTGATCAGGCACGAGCCCACGAAGAACGCCGCGGAGAGCCGCAGCGCCCGGAGCGCGGTGGTGACGTCCTTGACGCCGCGGGCCGCGGCCATCGGCAGGAAGATGCACATCACCGTGTTGGTGCCGAACAGGAAGGCCAGGAGCACCCGCGGTGCGTCGGTCTCCTGCACCAGCCACAGCGGGATCACGATGTTGAGCAGCACCTGGTTGGTCCACAGCACGCCCACGAAGAACGTGCTGACCATCCAGCCGACGTTGCGCATCGGCCCCGGCCCCGGCACCTTGACCTTGCGGTCCTCGGCGGTGCGGTTGTCGTGCGAGGCGTTGGGCAGCCGCAGGATCGCCACGCCGTTGACCAGGAACGCCAGCGAGGTGAACCACGGCAGCCCGTGGAGCACGGTGTTGGAGTCGAAGGCCAGCGCGATCCCGCCGAGCAGCGAGCCGAGGGTGAAGCCGACGTTGAGCGCGGAGTACATGTAGGCGCGCGAGGTGACCCGCTCGTCGGCCGGGAGCACGTCGATCGTGTAGGCCTGGTGCGCCGCCCCACCCAGCGACCCGACCACCTCCATCGCCACCGCCATGGCGACGTAGCCGGCGAAGCTGTCGATGAACGGCCACAGCGTGAACAGCGCCGCCTGCCCGGTCGCGCTGACCGCCCAGCACCGCTTCGGCCCGAACCGGTCGACGAGCCTGCCGGCCGGCCACGCGGCCAGGAAGCTCGCGACGCCCGCGATCGTAAGCCCGAGGCCCACCTGAGCGGCGCTCAGCCCGACGAGCTGGGTGAAGAACACCGCCGAGCCGGTCATGAACGTGCCCTCGCCCAGGGCGAAGAGCAGCGACTGGGTGGCGAGCCGGCCGGCGAGCGGGGAGGGAGGACGCGTCTGGCGCACGATCGTGGCGAACATCGCCGCCGAGTCTCCCAGTCACCACCGACGCAGTCGCGTCAATTTCCCGCGGACGCAGACCCTTTCGCCACCCGCCGAATACCCTCGACCGGCCCCCGCTGACCGAGCCTGTCGAGATCACCGCAAGGAAGGCGCCCGACCTGCCCCCCGCTGATCGAGCTTGTCGAGATCACCGCAAGATAGGCACCCGACCGGCCCGCCGCTGATCGAGCCTGTCGAGATCACCGCAAGGTAGGCACCCGACCG
>NZ_KE383922.1:99983-392483 GCF_000422805.1 Nocardioides halotolerans DSM 19273
ACGCCTTCGCACCTCAGCCACCGTACGACGCCGCGCACCACGGTGGCTGAGCGTCGGAACCTCCCCAAGGTAGGCAACCGACCGGTGCACCGCTGATCGAGCCTGTCGAGATCACCGCAAGGAAGGCACCCGACCGGGCCACCGCCGATCGAGCTTGTCGAGATCACCGCAGCGAACGCATCCGCCACACCACCGCCCATCGGGCCTCCCCGGGCCTACTCTCGTCGCGTGCTCGACGTCGCGCTGCTGGGACCGCTCGAGGTCCGCGTCGACGGGGTGCGCGTCGAGGTGCCGGCCGGGAAGGCCTCCGAGCTCCTCGCGCGGCTCGCGCTCGAGGCGGGTGACCTGGTGAGCGCCGAGCGGCTCGTGGACGACCTGTGGGGCAGCGCGGCGGCCGAGGTGCAGCGCAACACGCTCCAGTCGAAGGTCGCGATGCTGCGCCGGGCGCTCGGACCGGCGGCCGTCGTCAGCCGGGACGGCGGCTACGCGCTCGCCGTCGAGGCGGAGGCTGTGGACGCCCTCGCCGTGCAGGGGGTGGCGACCCGCGCCGCGGGTCTGCGCGAGCGCCGCGAGCCCGACCGGGCCGGCGAGCTGTGCGAGTCGGCCCTCCAGCTGCTCCGGGGACAACCTCTCCAGGTCGCCGGGGACGCGGAGTGGGCCGTCGTGGCGCGGAGCCGGGTCGAGGAGGCGCGCACCACCCTCCTCGAGGTGTGGTTCTGGGCCCGGCTGGACCTCGGCGGTGCCACCGGCGTGATCGGCGAGCTGGAGGCCGAGGTCGCGGCCCGCCCGTTCCAGGAGCCGTTGTGGGAGCTGCTGATCACCGCGCTCTACCGCGCGGGGCGGCAGGCCGACGCGCTCGCTGCCTACCAACGGGTCCGGACGCATCTCTCCGAGGAGCTGGGACTCGACCCCGGACCGGCGTTGCAGCGGCTGGAGCAGGAGGTCCTCGCGCAGGAGGTTCCCGCAGCGCCGGCGCGACAGCGGGACGATCCGCCCCGGGGCAACCTGCCGTCGATGTCGGTCGAGCTCGTGGGACGTCACGCGCACGTGTCGGCCCTCGCCGAGCTGCTCGGCACCCAGCGGCTGGTCGAGATCATCGGTCCCGGGGGGATCGGCAAGACCGCTCTCGCCCTCGAGGTGGGGCGCCGGGTGCTCGCGGCGGGGTCCGTCGACGAGGTCTGGCTCGCGCGGCTGGAGAACGCGGTGACCCGCGGTGACGTGGTCGACGTCCTCGTCGCCGCTCTCAACGGACCCGGCAGCGAAACAGCCCTCCTCGAGCGGCTGCGGGCCGGCTCGGCGCTCGTGATCCTCGACAACTGCGAGCACGTGGCCGACGCGGCAGCGGATCTCGCCGTGCGCCTGCTCGACCACGCGCCGGGGCTCCGCGTCCTGTGCACCTCCCAGCTCCCTCTCGAGGTCGACGGCGAGACGCTGGTCGAGCTCGCGCCGCTCGAGCTCGCCGACGCGGTCGAGCTGTTCGAACGCCGCGCGTCCAGCCTCGCGGGGGCGGCTCGGGACGACGAGGCCGTCGTCGACCTGTGCCGGTCGCTGGACGGGCTGCCCCTGGCGATCGAGCTCGCGGCGGCGCGGACGAGGACCCTCACCGTCGAGGAGATCACCCGGCGCCTCGACGACCGGTTCGGACTCCTCAACGACCCGAGCAGCCGCCGGTCCGAGCGTCGACGTTCCCTGCGGTCGACCATCCGCTGGAGCTACGAGCTCCTGTTCCCCGACGACCAGCGCGGCCTCTGGGCGCTGGCGGCGTTCGCGGACGGCGCGCTACTGCCCGCCGTCGAGTTCGTGCTCGAGGCGCTCGGGGTGCCGTCGAGCGCGACGATCGACGTCGTCGACCGGCTCGTCACCAGGTCGCTGGTCGCCCTCCACGACGAGCCGGCGTCCGACGGTGGGCCGCGCTACCGCCTGCTGGACAGCATCCGTGCCTTCGCGCTGGACGCGATGGCCCACGCGCGGGAGTCCGACGTCGCGCTCGACGCCCACGCGCGGTGGTACGCCGAGGCGGCCGCGCGGTCGACGACCGGCGTCCGCGGAGTCGACCAGGCCGCGCACCTCCACCTCGCGCGCACCGAGAGGGCGAACATCGACGCTGCGCTGGCCTGGAGCGTGGGTCACGACGCCGTGCGCGCCCTCGACCTCGCGACGGGCTTCGGCTGGTCCTGGGTGGTCCTCGGCGACAGCCGCGGCGCCGAGCGGATCCTGACCACTCTCGAGGCCGCTACCGGGCTCGCCACCGCCGCGCGGCGCGCCGAGGCGCTCCTGCTGGCGGGCTGGATCGAGGCCTCGACCGGCGACCTGGCACGCGCCAGGGAACACGTCGACGCAGCTGCCGCGCTCGCGGAGGACGCCGGAGACCTGGATCTCCAAGCACGGAGCGCCTACTACCTCGCCTACGTGGTGTCCCACCACGGTGATTTCCAACGGGCGCTCGCGCTGACCGATCGGAGCCGCGCGCTCTACGACGGACTTGACCGGCCGTGGGACCAGGCGGCGAACGCGCTCTTCGCCGCCCGCGCCGCGATCTCGGCGGGCGACGAGGAGCGCAGCGTGCAGTCGGTCGCCGAGGTCGAGCGGTGGCTGGCCGTCGTCGAGGACCCGTGGCTCCACGCTCGTGGCGAGGCCACCCGGGGCGAGCTGGCGCGGCTGCAAGGACGTTTCGAGGACGCCGTCGCCCACCTCGCAGCGGCCGTCGACGGCTCGCACCGGCTCGGCTTCCTCCAGACCGAGGCCTACCAGCTCTCGGCCTTGGGCCGGGCACAGTGCCAGGCGGGCGACTACGCGAGCGGTGCCGCGACCTTGCGGACCTCGATCGACAAAGCGGAGGCGACGGGGGACCCCCGTCTGGCAGCGCTGGTCAGGGTGCACCTGGGCCGGGTGCTGCGCGCCGAGGGGGACCTCGCCGGCTCGCGGGGCGCCCTGGAGGCCGCGGTCGCGTGGCACCGTGGGGTCGGCGGTGGCGAGCAGGCGCTGCTCGGAGAGTGCCTGCTCATGGCCCTGGACGCCTCAGCCGGCGGCGCCCGCGCTGGGGCCGCGCTGGAGAGTCTGCTCGCTGACGCAACCGAGCAGGGTGCCGGTCACGTGGAGGTCTTCGCGCTCGACGCGCTCGCCCGACTCGCCCACGACGCGGGCGACCTCACCGCGGCTGACGACCTGCTGGAGCGCGCCGACGTCCGGATGGAGACGGTCTCCCACTTCGTCACCGACCACGACCGCGTGGACGCGCGCGGGGTTCGCCGCTCGAGCCGCGACGCTCGTTGAGGACGAGGAAGCCCAGCAGGCCGCTCATCACGACCGCGATGCCGACGACCTGCGGGTCGCGGACGTGCTCGCCCAGCAGGAGGAACGACCACGTCACCGCTAGCGCCGGCTGCGCCACCTGGGCGACGCCGATCGTGCCGATCTGGATGGTGCGCTGGGCGTAGACGAGCATCCCGTGCGCGCAGACGCCGGTGAGCAGGCTGAGGATCAGCATGTAGCTCCACCCCCGGCTGCTCAGGCCGAGGACGTCGCCGTCCGCCAGCGCGAGCGGGAGCACGGCGACCGCGCCGATGGGCGTCACCGTCGCCATGAACGTCGCGACCTCCATGTCGCGCCGGAAGTAGCGCGTGGACACGACGTAGCCGGTCCACAGCAGCATCGCCGCGAGGCCGAAAATGTTGCCGCGGACCGTCGCGTCGCCGTCCGGCGGTGCGTTGAGCAGCACCGTCACGAGCCCGCCGAAGGCCACGAGCGCGAACGCCAGGGCGCGCGGGTTGAAGTGCTCGTGGAACAGCAAGGCACCGGCCGGGACGATGAGGAACGGCGAGAGGGACCCGATGAGCGCCGCGTTGGCGACGCTGTTGTGCGTGGCTCCCGCAAAGAAGATCGCGAGGTTGAGGCCGAGGAAGACGCCCGGGACGAGCGCCTGGCGCACGTCGCGCAGGGTGACGCGGCGCCCGGTCATCCGAAGGTAGACGTGCCAGACGATGCTGACCGTCACCATCCGCCAGAAGGCCAGCAGCACACCCGGCGCCTCGGCCCGCTTCACCAGCGTGGAGCTGAGGGAGAACGCCAGCACCACGCCGAGGACCGCGAGCGCGCCGAGGGTCCGGGCGCTCAGGGTCCGGACGGGCAGGCTCGGTGTCATTGCTGTCATCGGGTAGGCGGAGCCTAGGCCGACCTGGGCCCCGACGCTCCCGGGTGGCCAGCGATCCAGGACACCACCAGGCTGTCGGGGTAGCTGACGAGGTGGTCGCGGGCCAGGGCGTCGACGAGGTCGCGGTCCTCCGCCAGGTGGGCGCGCGCGATCGCCACGACCTGGCGATCCCGGCTGCTCACGGCGAGGCCCAGGGCACGGACCAGCCGCGCGGGCGCGGCCTCGAGGAGCGCGGCCATCACCACCACGAGCGGGTCCTCGGTGTGCTCGGCGTCCGCGACGATCCGGGCGACCGCAATCGCGTCGCCGCCGATGGCTCCTCTGATGTCCGCACCCGTGCGCTCGTCCATGGTCCGACCCTGCCGAGGGCCGCTGACGGGGTCCTGACGGGCGCGGGCCGGCGGCGTCAGCGCGGCGTCAGCGCTGGCTCCCACCATCGGCGCAGCGCCGAACGGCGTGCACACCGTCAGGGAGGGCGGCAGCCATGTTGCAATTCATCACCTCGTGGTCCTACCGGCACCGGTGGCTGGTCGTGGTCGCGTGGATCGCGGTCCTGGTCACGGTGAACGTCGCGGGCTCGGCGCTCGGAGGCGAGAGCAAGCAGGAGTTCCTCTCGCCCGGCACGGACTCCAAGGCGGCCGCCGAGCTGCTCGACGCACGCTTCCCCGCGAGGGCCGGCGACACCGTCGCGATCGTGGTCCACGACGACCGCGGGGTCGCCTCGGACGACGTCCACGCCGTTGTCGGTCCGGTGGTCGACCGGTTCCGCGACCTGCCGCACGTCGTCGACGTCGTCTCGCCGTGGGATGCCGCCGGCGCCGCCCAGGTCTCCGCGGACGGTGCCACGGCGTACGCCGTCGTCCAGCTCGACTCGACCGGTGCGCGCTTCCCCGTCGAGGTCGCCTCCGAGATGGTCGACCTCGCCGCAGACGCCCGGGCCGGGGGCGTCCAGCTGGAGCTCTCCGGACAGGCGATCGAGAACGTGCAGTCGAGCAGCATGGGCGCCGAGGGTCCCGGGCTCGCGATCGCCGCGCTGATCCTGCTCTTGGCGTTCGGCTCGCTCGTCGCCACGGGGCTCCCGCTCGCCACGGCGCTGTTCGGGGTCGGCATCGGCCTGGCGGGGGGCAGGCTCATGGCCAACGTGGTCGACGTCCCCGAGTGGGCGAGCTCGGTGGCGATCATGATCGGTCTCGGCGTCGGCATCGACTACGCCCTGCTGATCCTCACCCGCTACCGCGGTGAGCTCGGCGCCGGCGCCGACCCCTCAGCAGCAGCCGCCACGGCCATGGCCACCGCGGGCAGGTCGGTCGTGTTCGCGGGGGTCACGGTCGTGATCTCGCTCCTCGGCATGCTGACGATGAACCAGCCCTACGTGCCCGGCGTCGCGTTCTCCGCGGTGCTCACGGTCGGCGCGGTGATGCTGGCGGCGCTGACGCTCCTGCCGGCGCTGATCGGGCTCGCCGGGCGCGGCGTCGACCGGCTGCGGATCCCGTGGCCCCGCCGCGCCCCGACCGCGAGCGGTGCCGGCTTCTGGCGCCGCTACGCCCGCGTCGTCCAGCGGCGTCCGGTGCTGGCCGCCCTGGCGGCGGTCGCCGCGCTGGGGGTGCTCATCGTCCCGGTCAAGGACCTGCACCTCGGCTACCCCGACGACGGCAACGACCCGACGAGCCTCACCACCCGACGGGCCTACGACCTCATGACCGACGGCTTCGGCGCCGGCTTCAACGGTGCGTTCGTGCTCGTCGCCGACCGCGGTGACGCGTCGGCGCTCGCCGACCTCGGACGGCTCGGGGAGGTCCTGGGGCACACGCCCGGAGTGGCCGCTGTGTCTCCGCCCGTCGCCGCACCGGGTGGCGATGCCGCCCTCATCACGCTCACCCCCACCACGAGCCCGCAGGACGGTGCCACCAAGAGGCTCCTCGCCCGGCTGCGCGCCGAGGTCGTCCCCGACGTGATGGCCGGCAGCGACGTCGTCGTGAAGGTCGGCGGCATCACAGCCGCCGATGTCGACCAGACGAACAGCATCCAGGGGCGGCTGCCGCTGTTCATCGCCGCGGTGATCCTGCTGGCTTTGCTGCTGCTGGTCGCGGTCTTCCGGTCGGTGGTCGTCGCCGCCCAGGCCGCCGCGTCCAACCTGCTCTCGATCGCCGCGGCGTACGGCGTGGTCGCGTACGCCGCTCAGGGCGGCTGGCTCGGGGACCTGGTCGGGATCACCACGCCGACCCCGATCCCGGCGTTCATCCCGATGATGATGTTCGCGATCCTGTTCGGGCTCTCCATGGACTACGAGGTGTTCCTCCTGTCCCGGATCCGGGAGGAGCACCTCCGCGGGCGCGACAACGCCGCGGCCGTCACCGAGGGGCTCGCCTCCACCGGCAAGGTCATCACCGCAGCGGCGCTCATCATGGCCGCGGTGTTCGGCGCCTTCGTCCTCGACGACGAGATCTTTCTGAAGATCATCGGGATCGGCATGGCCGCGGCCGTGCTCGTGGACGCCGTGGTCATCCGGCTGTTGCTCGTCCCGGCCGTGATGCAGCTCGTCGGCGAGCGCAACTGGTGGATCCCGGGGCGCCTCGACCGGCTCCTACCGGCCCTGGACATCGAGGGGCCGACGACGTCGCGTGACGAGCCCGCGAGGCCGGCCCCGACGTTCGAGAACGCCTGACCCACACCAATGAAAGGAAATGTCATGAGCACACTCACCACCGAGGTGACCTCCACCGGCACCGCACCCTCCGAGGCGCTGCGACGCACGACCGGATGGCTCTTCGTCGTCGGCGCTCTCGCGTTCGGGACTGCCGCCACCGTCTTGTCCTCGACCTTCGACTGGCCCGACATCCTGCGCGAGCCGGCGGACGTGGTGCTGCCCGGCTTCGCGGACGGCGGCAACAGCCTGATCTGGACCTGGTTCGCCGTCGCGTGGACCTACGCCATCATCGGGGTGCCGATGCTGCTGCTCCCGGCGGCCCTGGGGCGCAAGGAGGACGTCGCGCTGCGAGCCGCCACCGCGATCGGCACCGCCTCGGTGGTGCTCTCCGTGGCCGGCTTCCTGCGGTGGGTCTTCGTCGTGCCCCCGCTGGCGAGCGAGTACGTCGCCGGCGACGGTGCCACCAGGCAAGCGGTCGCCGCGGCATGGACCGCCCAGCACCAGTACGGCGGGGCGCTCCTGGGTGAGCACCTCGGGCAGCTCCTCGCGATCGCGTGGTCGGTGACCGTCGCGGTCGTGGTGCTCAGGAGCGAGGTGCTTCCCGGCTGGGTCGGCGTCAGCGGTCTGGTCGTGAGCGTCCTCTACTTCCTCAACCAGGGCGACGTCATGGCCACGGCGATTCCGGACTTCCCGGTCTGGGACCCGGCCGGGCTGCTGGGCAGCACCGGCTGGGGACTCTGGGTCGCGGCCCTCGGGGTGGCCGTGCTCCGTCGGGGCGGCGATCCGGAGCTGCCGTAGTCGCCGGAGCGGATTTGCCGGAACCCTGCAGACGGCCCACGGCGGCCACTACGTTTGGTCCCACGCTGCCCACGACCTGACTTCCGGCACCACCGGCCCACCCGCACCACCCGCCGCGTGCCGGCGTCGGTCAGGGCGGCCCACGGGGCCGGTCGCCACGGAGTGCGCGGCGGCAGGGAGATCGGGGTCGAGAGATAGGCAGCGGCATGACCGAGGTGGCGCCCCCGGAGGTGCGGGATGACGTCCTGCCCCTCGACCGGCTCGCCGACCTCCTGGAGCCGGAGCGCGCCGACCGCCTCCGGACCTACGCCGAGACCGCCCGCCGCCTGCTCGCCGACCGCGAGGTCTGGAACGTCAGCGCGACGTCCTCCGGTGACGGCGTCGCCGAGCTGCTGTCCGGACTGCTCGGCTACGGGCACATCGGCGGCCTCGAGACGCACTGGCTGGTCCTCGAGACGGATCCGGCGTTCGCCCGGATCACCAAGCGCATGCACAACTTCCTGCACGGCGCGGTGGGTGACGCCGGCCGGCTCGACGAGCCCGAGCGCAGGCACTACGAGACCGTCCTGGCCGACAACCTCGAGCGGATCTCCGGACGGGTGCGTCTCGGCGACGTCGTCGTCCTCCACGACCCGCCCACCGCCGGCCTCGTGCCCGGGCTGCGCGAGCTCGGCGCGCACGTCATCTGGCGCTCCCACATGGGCGCCGACGCCGGCACCCGCGCGACCGAGACGGCATGGGCGTTCCTGCGTCCGTACGTCGAGGCCGCGGACGCGGTGATCCTCTCGCGGGCCGGCTGGGCACCACGCTGGCTCAACCCGTCGCGGGCCTTCGTCATCGCGCCGTCCATCGACCCGTTCGCCCCCAAGAACGCCGAGCTCTCGCGCGAGCAGGTCGAGGCGACGCTGCGGGCGGCCGGGATCGTCGCCGGCAACGTGGGGGAGCGGTTCCGCGACTTCACCCGGGGTGACGGCACGGAGGGCCGGGTGCGGCGGCACTCCGGCGTCATCCTGACCGGCGAGATGCTGCCGGCCGGGGAGCGCTACGTCCTCCAGGCCAGTCGCTGGGACCGGCTCAAGGACATGGGCGGGGTGCTCTCCGGCTTCGCCGACGCGATCGCGTTGATGCCGAGCGATGTGCACCTGGTGCTGGCGGGGCCACGGCCCGAGGAGGGCTCCGACCCGGAGGGTGCCCAGGTGGCCCGGGAGTGCCTGGCCGCCTGGCAGGAGCTGCCGGCGCCGACCCGGCGCCGCGTCCACCTCTGCTCGCTGCCGGCCGACGACCCCGACGAGCACGCCCACCTCGTCAACGCGCTCCAGCGTCAGGCCGGCCTCGTCGTCCAGAAGAGCCTCGCCGAGGGGTTCGGGCTCACGGTGACCGAGTCGATGTGGAAGGC
This sequence comes from Nocardioides halotolerans DSM 19273, assembly GCF_000422805.1. Classification (GTDB taxonomy): domain Bacteria; phylum Actinomycetota; class Actinomycetes; order Propionibacteriales; family Nocardioidaceae; genus Nocardioides; species Nocardioides halotolerans. Next base: position 108,975 of record NZ_KE383922.1, read on the forward strand.
CAGGGCCGTCCTGGCCTCACCCGTGGGCGGCATCCAGGACCAGGTGGTCGACGGCCGCAACGGCATGCTGCTCGACGACCCGTGGGACCTCGAGTCCTTCGGCTCGGCCATCGCCATCCTCATGCGCGACGACCGCCTGCGCGGGAGTCTCGGGGCCGCGGCGCGCGAGACGGTCCGCGACCGCTACCTCGGCGACCGGCACCTCGTGCAGTACGTCGACCTCTTCGCAGCGCTGCTGGATTGAGCGCCGCGGGCACGCCCTACGAGCGGGTCCCGAACACCAGCAGCTGCACGAGACCCTGCTGCAGCCGCCGCCAGCTCAGCGCCACGTCACCAGCACCAGCACGGCCGTGACCGCGATCGAGAGGACGATCGACCCGAGCAGGCCGAACCGGCTGGTGTAGAGGAAGAACATGTCGCACCGGTGACCGCGGCCGGATCCGCGAATCCCACCCACAGGGGTGGCGCCCCGTGTGCTCCGTCACTCGTCGTACGACGCCCGGCCTGCGCGCCGCTCTTGGCGCCGCCGGTGGCTCGGGCACGCCGGGTTGGGGCAGGACATCCCGTGCGGCCTGCGTGTCCCGCACTCCGAGCAGCGCGGGGTGCCGGTCATGAGCCGGTCGCGTCGTGAGGTGTCCATGGTGGGTGTGGGCTGGTACCCGCACGCGGGCGCCGCACGCAGGACAGCCTCGTCCGCACGTCACCCGGTCTAGAGACCCTCGGTCACCTGGGGGCGCGATGTAACGGATCGGGCGCGTCGCGACGTGGACTACGCCGCGCGGGTGGGCCACCACATCGTCCAGAGCACCAGGTTGGTGTCCTTGTGGAAGCCGACGTAGACCTGCAGGTCGGTGAGCGGCTGCTCGCACGAGCGGTACATCTTCACCCTCACGAGCGGGTTGACGCCGACCCGGACCCGGTCGAGGGTCTGCGTGACGGTGACCCCTCGGCGGCGCACGTCCCACCTGTCCTCGATCGTCAGTCGCCCGACGGGCTTGGCGGAGGGCGGCGGCACCCTCGACAGCCAGTCCCGACCGGGCGGGATGACGATGCCGAGCTGGCGGGCGCCGAAGAACTCACGCTTGGAGACGCACGCACGCTGGTCCTCGGCGTGGGCCGGCGCTCCGGTGGCGAGGGGGACCGCCACGGCGGCCATGGTCGCGATGATGCTCAAGGAGGTGCGGATCAGGCTCATGCCGAGAGCCTGCGGCGGGCCGCGCTATGCGCGAGTTGTCACTGCGTCAAGGTCTCGTCAAGAGGCGTGGGCAGCGCGTCAGCCCTCGCCGTAGCGGACGATGCGGTGCATCAGCCGCTCCACGACGAGCCGCCGGTCGTGGTCGGCGTACGCCGGCGCGGCGAGGTCGCCGGACAGCAGGTCTGCCGCTCGGTGGCTCCCGGCGGCCGCCGCGACCTGGGCGCAGGTGCGGGCCGCGTCGCGGACGGCGCCGGCGTCGACGGTCCACATGGTCTCGAAGACGCGCTCCTCCTCGGGCGTCCCGCTCTGTCCCGGGGCCTCCGACGCGATCAGCGTGGCCGACAGGCCGGGCGCGTCGCAGACGACGACCCACTCGCGCGCCATGGGTGCGGTCGGTCCGAGGCCCACCAGCACCGGCCGGTGAGCACCGTGCTGGTGCGTCATCCCCTCGTCGAGGTCGTCGAAGTCGGCGAAGACGTGCGCGCTCGCGGTCAGCCTGGCGAGGTCCGCCCACCGGGAGCGTGACGCGGCGTACTGGGGTCCGGTCTGGAAGCCGCCGAACAGGTGGCCGCGCTGCGCGGTCGCCGCCATCTCGTCCTCGATCGCGTGCGAGATGCTCGTGAGGGTGCGCTTCCGCAAGCGCTGCCGCGGCTGGGCGGGGTGCCTCGCGGCGATGTGGGCGAACACCGAGGCCTCGGCCCGCGACACGGGACCGGTGCGCGCGTGGGCGATCGCGACGTCGAGGCGCATGCCGGCGTCGCGGCGCCGGCAGACGTCCTGGACCGCGGTGACGTCGCCGCGCGAGTAGCGGCGGTGGCCGCTGGCGAGCCGCTGGGGGACCGGGAACCCGTGTCGGGACTCCCAGGCGCGCAGCGTCGCGACCGGCACCCCGGTGGCTCGGGACAGCTGGCCGATCGAGAGCGTGGCTCGAGCTCCGAGCCGCTCCCCGGGCGGCTCTCCGGTCGGCTGCGAGTCGTCCACGCCCGCAGGGTAGCCACGATCCCGCGGCAGGACCGAGCCTTCTGTCGAGGTTTTCGGCGACTGATGGGCAGAAACCTCGACACCACGCCGACCTTTCACCTGCAGGGGTGGTGCCACGGCGCTCGGTCTGGAGAAGCATCGGAGACACCCGACGACCGGAGGACCCTGCGTGCACCTTGACCACACCTCGCCGACCGGGGCGTACTGGCGACGCGACGACCGCGGCCGGGACGGCTGGGTCCTCCGGCGTCGCGATGCCGCGCTGCAACCCGTGCTCGCCACCCGGATCCTGGACGACCTCGAGAGCGACCCCGAGGTCCTCGCCGCCCCCGCCGACGGCTGGCAGGACTTCTGCACGCGGCTCGCCCACGGTCTGCGGCGCGCGGCGCGCGCGCGCCCCGAGGCGGTCCCCGGCCTGCTCTCCATGCCGCCCGCCGGCTCCCCACTCCTGCCGCCGCTCACGTCCGCGACGTGGGCCGAGCGGTTCCTGGCCGCGCTGACCGCCGAGGGCTTCACCGACGCGCACGCCGTCGCGGCGTACCAGGGGTTCACGACCTTCATGTCCGGTCACCTCCTGCTGGAGCTGACGAACGGCGCCTCCCTGTCCGGGCGCGCGACCGTCGCCGGCCCCGGGCTGACCTCGCCCGTGCTGCGCCGGCTCGCGGGCCTGTGGGACGACCCCACCTCGACCGGCGAGTTCGAGGCCGGGCTCGCCCAGCTGCTGGAGCGCTTCGAGATCATGCGCACCGCGGAGGTCACGCCCACCACCCGCCTGAGCGTGGCCGCCGCCACCTGAGTCAACCTCGGCCGGTCACGACCTGACGACCGGCCACGTGGCTGCGGGCATGGGCGATGGCCTCGTCGAGCGAGTCGACGAGGTGATGCTCGTGGCGCAGTGCCTCGAGAGCGCCGACGTTCGTCAGGAGGGGGAGGTGCTCGGGGCGGACGCCCTTGATGATCACGGTGATCCCGCGACGTTCGAGCTCGGTCGCGATGAGGCCGAGGGTGTGCGCGCCAGTGGCGTCGAGCATCCCGAGCTGGGACATCCGGATCACCACGACCGAGACCTGGGGGTGGTCGGCGTCTGTGATCAGGCTCGATATCCGGTCGGAGGCGCCGAAGAACATCGCGCCGTCCAGGCGCAGCAGTGCGATCTGGTCGTCACCCGGGAGGCGCGGTCCGGGCAGCTCCTCGCGGACCACGCCGCTCCGGGCGGCGACCCGGCGGAGGGCGAAGAACGCCGCCACGACGACGCCCACCTCGACGGCCTCGATCAGGTTCAGGCAGACCGTGACCACCGCCGTGACCACGAACGTGACGGCATCGGACCGGGTGGACCGGAGGATGCTGCCGACCGTGCGCCTCGAGACCATCCGCGTCGAGGTCACCATCAGCACCGCCGCGAGGGCCGCGAGCGGGATGTGTGACACCGGCCCGGTGGCCACGTAGACCACGCCGAGCAGGAGCAGGGCGTGGGTGACGGCGGCCAGACGGGTCCGGGCGCCGGAGCGGACGTTCACCGCGGTCCGGGCGATCGCGCCGGTCGACGGCATGCCGCCGAACAGCCCGGACGCCACCGAGGCCAGTCCCTGGCCGACGAGCTCGCGGTCGGGGTCGTAGGGACCCGTGGCGGACATCGTGGCCGCCACCCGGGCGGAGAGCAGGGACTCGATGGCGGCCAGCGCGGCGATCGCCAGCGCCGCGCTGAGCAGCGTCTGGGCCGCACCCGGGTCGAGCGCGGGCAGGACCGGGCTCGGGAGGTGGTCGGGCAGCGCGCCGATGGTGTCGACGTCCAGGCCCAGGACGGTCACCAGCGCCGTGGCGACGACGATCGCGGCCAGCGACGCCGGGATCCCGGCGTGCAGCCGAGGCAGCGCCAGCATCAGCGCGGCCACCACTGCGACGACCACCAGGCTCCGTGCCGCAGCCGACGGCTCGGCGTCCGCGAGCACCCGCCACGCGGCGACCAAGGGCCGGTCGCCCGCCGGCGTCGGTACGTCGAGAGCGGAGGGCAGCTGCTGCAGGAAGATGATCGTGGCGATGCCGAGGGTGAAGCCCTCGATGACCGGCCACGGGATGAAGGTCACCGCGCGGCCGAGTCCCGCGGCCCCCGCGACGCACACGATGACGCCGGCCAGGACCGTGACCAGCGCGACGCTCCCGGCGCCGTACTCGGCCACGACCGGCGCGAGCACGACGACCATCGCCCCGGTCGGACCTGACACCTGCACGTGCGATCCGCCGAGCACGGCCGCCACCAGCCCCGCGACCACGGCCGTCACGAGCCCCGCTGCCGCGCCGACGCCCGAGCTGACGCCGAACGCGAGCGCGAGGGGGAGTGCCACGACCCCGACCGTCACCCCGGCCAGGGCGTCGCGCCGCCAGGACTCGCGGAGCGGGGCGTAGTCGGCTCGCTGCGGCAGCAGCCGGAACAGCCACCGCGTGGACGCGCCGATCACCCCTGCGAGCCGATCGGCGGGAGGGCCTCGAGCACGGCCAGCTGCTCGCGGCTGGCGCTCAGCGTGTCGGTGAGGAAGATCCGCGCGATCGCGAGGAGCTCGGCGACCTTGGGGTGCGCGAGCTCGTAGTGCACGGCGTTCCCGCTGCGCTCCGCGCGGACGACGTCGTGCCGCTTCAGCACCGCGAGGTGCTGCGACAGCAGGGTCGCCTCGATCCCGGTCTGCTCGAGGATCTCGCGGACCGCCGTGGGCTGCCCGCCCGAGGCCGCCAGGATCTCCAGCACCCTGATCCGCGCCGGGTGCGCCAGCGCCTTGAACAGGTTGGCCTTGATCTCGTACAGCGGCTTCTCGGCGCCGTCGGGAAAGCTGCTTGGCATGGCTCCTGCACTTGATGGATTGCGAATAGTCTCAACCCATTGTCGTGACGCGATCGTGCCTGGACCAAATCCGCGACGGCTACTGCGCTCGCAGACGCCACCGCCGGTGCCACCGCCAACGCCACCGCCGGCAACGCGAGAAAAGCGGGCCTCGCACGGAGGCCCGCTCTCGCGTTGCGCAGGTCAGCGGAGGTGCGGCCGAGAAGGCCGCTCGCTGTCAGATGTCGTAGTAGTGAGTGATTCAGCGTGCTGACCTGCGCAAACGCCTCTAGCAGGCGCCGCTGGGGTGCACTGGGTACGCACAGCGGATCGGCATCAGGTCTCAGCGCCGTCGGCGTCCTCGTCGGGGTCGCCCGCCATCATCGCGTCGATCGCGGTCTTCGTCCGCTCGGTCGACGACGGCATCAGATGAGTGTAGGTCCGGAGTGTGAACCCTGGATCGGCGTGGCCGAGGTACTCGCTGAGGGCCAGGGTCGACTCGCCTGAGTCGAGAAGGGTGCTGGCGTAGAAGTGCCTCAGCGCGTGACAGCCGTTCTGCCGATTGACCTCCAACCCCGCCCGTTTGAGCGCGGGACGCCAGACCGAAGGGTTGAAGTAGTTCCGGTTGAGGGCACCGGTCTCGCGCGTGAAGAGCAGCAGGTCGACGGTGCGGGGCTTTCCGTCGGTGCGAGCCAAGGTCACCGAGCGGGGAGGGAAGCGCGTCACGTGCTGGTTGATCCGCTCCAGCACACCATCGGGAAGAGGAACCGTCCGGACCCTCCGTCCCTTCGGGAGCCCGAAGATCAGGCGGTTGCCGCCAAGGACCTTCACCTGACGATTGATCTCGATCTCGCCCGTGTTGAGGTCGATGTCGGCCAGCGAGAGCCCGAAGATCTCGCCCTGGCGCAACCCCAAGCCGACGCCGAGGTCGATGACCAGCTGGTAGCGCTCGGGCAGTTGCTCCCGAACAGTCATCGCCTGTTCACGGGTCCACGGTTTCAGCTTTCTGGGGTCCGACTTCGGCCGCTTGACCGAAGGCGCCTTGCATGGGTTGCGGGGGATCAGACCGTCGTCGACTGCCGCGGTGAAGACGGAGGAGACGTTGGCGTAGATGACCTTCTGGTAGTTGCCCGAGAGGCCAGTGAGTGTTCGCAGCCACCCCTGGATCGTCGACGGTTGAAAGTCGGCCAGATTCCGAGAGCCGAGAGTCGGGATTCCTGGTCGAGGTCGGCCACGACCTGCGCCAGCGACGGCCCGGTCATCGGACAGCCCGTCCGGGGCTTGAGGAGCAACGTCCGCGTCGCATTGGTGACCGAGAATGCGAACTCGGTCTTGCCAACATCGACCGCGACGACCGTCGATGAAGTGACCGGAAGAGCGTGAACAACCACGAGACCCACCTCCAGGGGTGCCAGAAGGCCACGGCGCAGCACGCGCCAGACCTTCAGATGAATGGAACCTGTCGGTCCCTTCTAAGCACCTCCGGAGGTGTCCGTGAAGCACTACCCCGACCAATATCAGCCCTACCGTCTCTGCGTAGGGCTAGCTCGCGGCCGATGTTGCCTTACGGCTTGTGAGCGATTGGCACTTGTTGCGGTCGGTTCCAGCCGTAGAAGGGGGCTCGGTCTCCGGCGTCCCATCGCTCACGCAATCCGGGTGCGTTGAGGTCCCAGTCCGGTCTGACCTCGCGCATCACATTGCGCAGGTCGTGCCACAGATCGGAGGTCGTGGGTCGTCCCCAGAACCAGTAGCCGTTGTACGCAGAGTGCACGACCAGACCCGGCTTCAGTACCAGGGTGTGCGGAACCATCGGGTCGTGCGTTGAGTCGGTGTACTCCGGGATGTCGAGGTCACGTTGGACGATCCGGGTGGGGTCAGCAAGGAACGGCCACTGGGCGCCGACAGCATCGTGGAACGCGCGCGCTCCGCGCGGAGTGTCGGGTGTGATGGTGACGATCCGGGTGTAGGCGACCGCGACCTTCGGGAAGAAGCCGGCAAGTTCGAGATGGTGCTGGTGCTCTCTGGGGCAGTAGCCGCCCCGGGCCAACGTGAGGATCATCGGGTCCGGTCCCTGGAGTTCGCTGAGCCGCCGCAGCTCGTGCGTGTGGTCGGTCAACTCGTAGTCCGGGAAGGTGTCGCCGGGTGCTAATCCAGTTCCCATGTTCGATCGCCCCTTTCACTGAATGGCCTGCAGTTGCGGCCCGTTGTCTCGACCGGCCAGTAGGGTCAGATGTGACGCCGACGTTGGCTCGTTCCACCAGGAGCCGGACGACTTACGCCGGTTCAGGGCGTGCTCGCGACGCCCAGCAACGGCCCTGCAGAGCTACGCGTCCGGACGAGCTCTGCGGGGCCGTCCTGGGTTTGGCCGCTACTCGTACCCGTTCATGGGCCCTGCGGCCGAGGTCTGTGAGGCGTTCCCCTGATTCGACCGTTCAGCTGGGTCGTGTGTGACGAATACCCGCTTCGGGGCCCACCGGCTACAGCTCGAGATCTACAGGGTGAAGCGGTACGAGACGTTCGCTGGCCGTTCCGATGTGACGGCGTGTTGACTGGCGTGCGATCGACTTCGTGGCCTCGATGTGTCTCGGTTTGCCATCACCACGAGGATGACGATCGAGCCTGCGGTCCACAGGGCCATCCCGATCATCCAGAGCGACCCAATTGTCGCGCTCATGGCCGCGTCACGCGGCGCGACGGCTGGTCGCGTCATCACGGAAGGCGTCGCGTGGTCGCTGGACTGATGCCAGTGAGGCGATGTCCCTACCGAGGAAAAGAGCTCCCAGCCACCCGAGCGAGACGCGGGTCTTCCGCTCCCAGGTCGGCACCGCGAGCACGTGGTAGCCGCGGTGGATGATCCACGCAGGCAGACCTTTGATGGTGATAGGACCTGACTGGAAGATCCCGTGTCCGATGCCGAGAGTCGCGATGGTGCCGAGACTACGGTGCCGGTAGGCCTTCGGAGTACGTCCGCGAATGACCGCCGCGAGGTTCTTGGCCAAACGCTTGCCTTGGCGCACCGCGTGTTGGGCGTTGGGGATTGTGTAGGCGCCGGCCCCAGATGCAAGGTCTGGCACGGCGGCGTCGTCTCCCGCAGCCCAAGCGTGATCGATGGGTTCATCCTCGGTCCCGACGCGTAGGTCAGGCCGGACGATGACGAGACCCCGCTCGTCGGTCGGAAGGTCGGTATGGCGAGAGACAACGGGGTTGGCCGCGATCCCGGCAGTCCACACGACCAACCCGGCGTCGATGGACACGCCGTTCGACAGTTCGACCCGACCGTCGACCACGGACGTGACGGTCGTGTTCAGGTGCACAATCGCGCCACGCGACTGCAGGTGGCGTTCCACCCACACCCTCGCGGGAGGCGTGACCTCCGGAAGGATGTGGTCACTGGCGTCGACCAGGTGGAAGGCCAGTTCATCGCGAGACAGGTCTGGGTGGTACTTGGAGAGTGCCGTGGCAAGACTGAGCAGTTCTCCGAATCCTTCGACGCCGGCGAAGCCACCCCCGATGAACACCACGGTGAGTCGCCGTTGGCGCTCCGGCCCGCGCCGAAGGCTGACTGCCTCGTCGAACGCAGTCAGCACCGCATCGCGCACAGCCACCGCCTCCTCGATGCGCTTCAAGCCGATGGCCTTTTCCGCGATGCCGGGCACAGGGAACACGCGAGTGACTGCGCCAGCGGTCACCACGACCTCGTCGTAGGAAAGGTCCGCCATGCTTCCATCCGGCAGCTCGACTCGGACGGTCCGAGCGGCATGGTCGATTGCCGTGGCACGCCCACTGACGATCCGGGTCCTGCGCAGGTGACGGTGGAGCGGCACGATGGCGTGCCTGGCCTCGATCGAGCCGGCCGCCACCTCGGGCAAGAAGGGCTGGTAGGTCATGTACGGCGCCGGATCGACCACAATGACTTCGGCTTCTCCTCGGCGTAGTCGCTTCTCCAGCCCCCACGCTGTGTAGAAGCCGGCGTAGCCTCCGCCGACGATCACGATCTTCCTCATGCGACTTCCTTTCGTGAGTTGCGGTGTCGTGACGCGGCGACTTCATCAGAGGCCGCGGCGCCGACTGTGATCGCGGCGACTAGTGCCAGTGCGGTGAGCAGACCGGTGTGGTCTGCGACTAGGACGACAGCTGCCAAACCAGCCACGACAGCACTGGTGGTGATGCTGACGCGCGGCCTCTCTGCCTCGGCGGGCACTGTGATCAGATCGAGCACCACGAGGAACCCCGCGACAGGAACGGCCACCGCGGCCACAGCACTCGTGACAGCCAAGTGCTGCGCGCGCCCCACACTCGCGGCCACCACTACCTCGAGTCCGGCGGCCAGCGCGCCCAGCGCTGCGAACACAAAGTAGTGCCCGTACCCCCACACGAACGACCACCCTCGGCGTGCCTCCAGCTGCGCTCCGGCGGGCGTCACGAAGTAGCGCCACCACACTGCTGCCACGATGCTCAGCGCAGCCATGGCGACTGCCGTGAGGGACAGGGCACCTGCGTCCTCGACGATGGTCGAAACGGCTGAGGAAGCCGCAAATACCCCTTCGCCGAGGAGGATGATGGCGAACAGCGCATAGCGCTCGGCAATGTGATGAGGGTGCCAGCTGGTGGGTGCCGGACGCTCCGCCCATGCGGGGAGCGTGAGCTCCAGGAACACGAGCACCAAGAACGTGACCGTGGTCCAGTGGTTCCCCACGGGTAGCCGGGCAACCCACAGGACCTCGAGGGCAGTCAGCCCGCCTGCGTACCTGAGCGACGTGGCCCGTCCCGACGGGTGCTGGACCCACGCGCGGATCCACATGCTGAGCAGCGCCAACCGCATGATCAGGTAGCCCAGAGTGACCACGGCGTAGTCGCCGCTCTCGAAGGCGGGACCGATGCCAGCGGCGAGAACCAGCACGCCACCCATCTGGACGAACGCGGCCAAGCGGTAGGTCACGTCATCGCAGTCGTAGGCCGAGGCGAACCACGTGAAGCTCATCCAGGCCCACCAGATGGCGAAGAAGACCATGAGAAACGGCCCGATGGCGGCGGCTGAGTGACCATCGATCGTGGCATGGGCGAGGTTCCCCGACAGCTGGGCCACGGCCGCGACGAAGGTCAGGTCGAAGAACAGCTCCAGCGGGGTGACTGCACGGTGGGCTTCGTCAACCGGGCGCGCCCCCATGCGCCGTTGGCCCACTGGCTGGGCTGCCGATTCCAAGTCATTGGTAGCAGGCAACAGGGGCTCCTCACGATCGCGTACCGTCGCCCATCCATGGCGGTCCGGCCGGCGTTGCGGTCTGCCATACAGACCCCGGCCGGCTCACTGCTGTGACGAAACGTTGGTGACGAGTGGGTCCAGTCGCTCTCTGCTTCCGGCCTGGCGGTCGCCGTCCGCCCCGGTGAAACCCGGTCTCCTCGTCCTCACCTGCGACTCGACCGACGTTCCGTCATCGAGATTGACCGAGCAGTCGAGCGAAATGTGACAGTCGGGTATGGCCGGCGCACTACTCGACCAGCTTCCCTACGGTCGACACGTCCTGCATCAATACTGCGATCTCTTCAGGCACCGGAGGGATGGCCTCGTGAGTCACCCCTGCGCCAGGCGACCACATCAGATTGACCTGCAGCTCGGGGTCAAGCTCGGGATAGTCGCTGCGGTTGTGGCAACCACGGGTTTCACGCCGCACGAGTTAAAGCCGCGCAAGCTCGCATCACGCGGGTAGAGCTGCCCGACCGGGAGTATCGAGCGCACGGCGAGTCCGGCCATCACGACGGCTCTCGCCCGAGGCTTCAACGACGGCAGTACCAGCTCGAAACGATACTGCCCACTGGTGTCCCACCAGATGTCGATTCCGTCGGGCGCTGCCCGGCGCAGCCGGTCGCCCAAGTCCGGAGAGGCGTAGTCCAGAACGAGGTCAGCGCCATCCCGTCGACACGACTCCGCGTCCGCAGCGGAGCAGGTCGCCACCACACGCGCCCCGTGAGAGCGAGCGATCTGCACGACTGCGCTGCCCACACCTCCGCTTGCACCTTCGACGAAGACGACGTCGTCCGGCTGGATGCCGCACTCACGCACCAGGCCGACATGGGCCGTGGCGGCGGTGTGCACCACGGCCACGGCGGTGACCGGATCGACGGGTCGTGGCAGCGGGTAGACACGTTCCGCCGGTGCGACGGCGTACTCGGAGAACGAGCCCTGCCTACCTGCATGCCCCAGGCTGTTGCACCACACCCTGTCGCCAATACGGAGGTCGACCACTCCCGTGCCGACGTCGGCGACGGTCCCCACCAGGTCCCGCCCGATCACGAAGGGAAACGGAGTGTGTTTCTCGTAGGCACCGGATCGCACGAATAGGTCAACGTGGTTCACGCCGCAGACCTCCGTGCGGATGAGCACGTCGGTTGGCCCCGGCCCGGGAGTCGGCAGCATGCCGACCTCGATGTTCTCCACACTGCCCGTCGCACGAATGAACGCAGCCCGCATCTGAGCCGGCAGACCAGTGTCAGTCGTCGTCACGCTTCGTCCGGCCATCAGGTCCTCCTTCGAGGCTGGCGAACTGCGACTCAGGGGTGACCGACTGGCCAGCCCAACCGTGACAGCGCGTGGGTGTCACAAGGTGACGCTCCTCCCGGTCGGGTGGTGGCCGAGGCATTCCGAGGACGCGACGTCGACGAACCCAGGAGAGGTCATGAGCCACCCAGACCGGATGTCACCGCTCAAGGAGATCCGGAGCGGAGTCCTCGACGTGACCTACTACGAGGACGGACCCGCGGACGGGCCGGTCGTGCTGCTTCTGCATGGGTACCCGTACGACATCCACAGCTATGTCGAGGTGGCCCCGCAGCTCGCGGAGCGGGGGTTCAGGGTCATCGTCCCCTTCCTGCGTGGCCATGGCCAGACTCGGTTCCTCGACGACAAGACCAGCCGGTCCGGCCAGCAGGCCGCACTTGGCGCGGACGCGGTATCGCTCCTCGACGCGCTCGACGTGCCTCGCGCGATCATCGGCGGCTACGACTGGGGAGGTCGTGCGGCATGCGTGGCGGCGGCGCTGTGGCCCGAAAGGGTCGTTGGGCTCGTGAGCGTCAACGGATACCTCATCCAGGACATCGCCATCGCCGAGCGGCCGATCCGGCCGGATCTGGAGGCGGGCTTCTGGTACTTCTACTACTTCCTGACTGAGCGTGGCCGGGCGGGACTACGCGCGAATCGACGCGAGATCGCGGAGGTGATCTGGCGCCGCAACTCTCCTGAGTGGCACTTCCTTCAAAGCCAGCTCGACCTGGCCTCGGAAGCCTTCATGAACCCCGACTACGTCGAGGTTGTGATCCACTCATACCGCCACCGACTCGGGCGAGCAGATGGTGCGCTGGAGTACGCCGACATCGAGAGCCGGCTCGCGCTGCTGCCGCCGATCACTGTGCCCACGGTCACCCTGGATGGTCTCGCTGACGGCAACTTCCCGGCGACCGATGGGACGCGCGACATCGACCGTTTCGTGGGGCCGAGGAGGCACCACCAGGTCGCGCTGGCCGGACACAACTTGCCCCAAGAGGCCCCCGCCGCATTTGTCGATGCCGTTCTCGAGGTGGCGGAACTCGCAGACCAGCACTCAACCGGCGTCGGGCAAGGCGGTCCTGAGCTCGTTGCGTGACCTGATCCCGAGCTTCACGAACACCTTGCGCAGGTGCCACTCGGCGGTGTGTGCACTGATGAACAACCGCGCCCCGATCTCGCGGTTGGTGAGACCGTCGCGAGCCAGTTGGGCCACGTTCAGCTCCTGGTCTGTGAGCTCCTCGGGCCTGTCCGAACGGCGGGCGCGAAGGGTCTCGCCGGTGGCATTGAGCTCGCGTCGAGCGCGCTCGGCGAAGCCGGCCATCCCACATGCGGTCAACCCGTCATACGCCGCCCGGAGTTGATGGCGGGCATCGATTCGACGGTTCACCCGGCGCAGCATCTCGCCGTACAACAGTTGGCTGCGTGCCTTGAGCATCGGCACTCGCAGGCCGTCGAAACCTTCGACGGCCGCTCGGTACAGGTCCTCGCCCTCGTCACCCTCTCGCAGCTGTGCCTCTGCAAGCGCCATCAACGATTGCGCCCAGCTGCTGTCTCCCGCCGGCCGTGTCACCTCGGCCAGTCGCTCCACCGCTTCCTGAGCGATCGCGTACTCACTCACGCGGGTCGCGGCTTCGACCACCTCCAGAAGGGTGCGCATCGCGTGGCCGAGCTCGTGGGAGTACGGGAGCTCCTTGCGTCCGGACTCAAGCGCTTCCCGGTAACGTCCCGCTCCGTTGTAGACCAAAGCCTCCGCCATGTTGGCAACCGTGAGCGCATAGCCTTCCCCGCGCGCCTGCCCATCCGCCCTCAGCTGCTCGGCTCGAAGCTCCACCTCCTCCACGTGTCCGCGGTAGGCAGCGACGAAGGTCCTCGCGAGCTGCGGCAGCGGGTGCCCGGTGATCGACACGATGACGTCGATGTCGTCGCAGATGGCTTCAGCGGCGTCCAGGTCACCGTTGAAGGTGCGTACAACCATCAACAGGTTCAACGCCATGGGCAGCACGGTGAGGACGCCCCCCGCCCGGGCCAGCTGGACCTGTCGCTCGGCAAGAGTGCGGAGACCTTCGGCGTCCCACACGTCCTGTGCCGCCCGGCCGCCGAACCACATCCAGTGCAGCTCGCGAGAATCAGCAGGCTGCTCCAGGAACGCGCGCACCGCACGGCGCACGGTGGGCAAGCCGGCTTCCAAACCTTCAGCCGAAAGCAACGCCTGACCACGCAGAATCAGGTCACTCGCGCGCTCGGACTCGTCGTCCGCCGTCGCCGCCAGGATCGCCGCGGCGACCTCGCCAACGGCGCCGGGCTCGCCCAGTCGGCCGGCATAGACAGCCGCCGACAAGGCCAACATGTAAGTGTCGCGGGCTAGTGCCTGATCGTGCGGTTCGAGAGCCTGCGCTGCTGCTAGAAGCGCCCGCGGCGCGCTACGATCGCGCCGCAACACGTATCCGACGCGGGCCCGCAGTCGACCGATCAGCGCCTCCTGGTGCGGGGTCCATGCTTCATCGCGGGCGCTTTCTATCAGCCCCAAGGCGGCGTCCGCAGCGCCCGCGTCTAGCTTGGCCTCCGCAGCGGCGATCAGCCTGGCAGCGCGGAGCTCCGGCTCGGGCGACAGCTCTGCGGCGCGCTCGAGGAAGGCGGCCGCCGCTGCGACGCCACCCCGGGTCCGAGCACGCTCGGCCGACTTTTCGAGCTCACCGGCCACCTCCTCGTCCGGACCCTGGGTCGCATTGGCCCGATGCCAGGCGCGACGGTCAGGATCACGGTCGACGTACGTCGCCTCCGCAAGAGCCGCGTGGACGGAGCGCCTGTTCTCGGCCGAGGCCGCGCGGTACACCGCGGAGCGGATGAGCGGATGTCGGAAGGTGACGCGGGCACCCACGACGAGAGCCTCCGCCTGCTGGGCGGCGTCAAGGTGCTCGGGACCCAGACCGAGCCTCGCGCTGGCCCTCCAGAGCAGTCCGACATCGCCGGTCGGGTCCGCGGCTGCAAGCACCAGCAGTAGGCGCGTGGGCGCGGGCAGTGACTCCAGTTGCGTGAGCAGGCTCTGCTCGATACGCCGCTGTAGCGGCATGGAGCTCACCAAGGCGAAGCCACCGGCTGTCGCTGCGGGATCCAGGGTGCGAGGCAGTTCGCGCAAGGCGAGGGGGTTTCCTCGGGACTCAGCCATGAGCTGGTCGCGCACCCGTTCGTCGAGAGCCCCCGGGAATGCCAGTCGCAGGAGTGCGCGAGCATCCTCGTCTCCGAGACCATCGAGAACGAGCTGTGGCAGATCCGCGAAGTGATCGTCCACCTGCCGCGTAGCCACAACCACGGCGACGCCTTCTGCATCCAGCCGGCGCGCCACGCTCGCGACCGCTCGGCCCGAGACGCGGTCGAGCCACTGGGCATCGTCGATGATGCAGAGCAGAGCTTCGTCGCCAGCGACATGCGTCAGCAGATTCAGCACTCCCAACCCGACGAGCAGCGGGTTCGGCGCACCCTCATCACGGAGCCCAAACGCTGTCTCCAATGCCCCTCGCTGGGGTTCCGGAAGCGGGACCGACGCCGTCATCAAGGGCCCACACATGAGCTGCAGGCCGGCGTAGGTGAGCTCCATCTCGCTCTCGGAGGCGACCGTGCGCACCACCCGCACATTGGGCCCAGCCAGTTCGACGACCCGGTCCAGCAGGGCTGTCTTGCCGACACCCGCTTCGCCGCTGAGAACCAGCGCACCGCTGCGGCCGTCGCGAGCCCGGTTGACGAGCGTCAGAAGCCGAGCAAGCTCACGGTCGCGACCGAGCAGCGATGACGCGCCGGCGTTGGAGGAGGCAAGGGCGGCGCGCTCGATCATGAGAATCCGTGGGAGAAGTCTATCCGTTGCAGGGTAGTCCGTAGCGCTGAGCGCGGCCACTGGCACAGTTGGGTGGGGCCTCCCGTCAGGCCGCTTGGGATGCGACTCGGGCGGAGCCTGTGGTGGCTCGGCCATGGCGCCCACGCGACTTTGAACAGCGGGGTGCAGCGTGGGCCGCTTCGACCAGCAGGTCCACGAGCCCGGCGAGATTGCCGGTCTCGTTGGCGTCAATGAACGCCTCAACCAGCCGCCGATGAGCGTCCCGGTTGACGCGTCGAACACGGCTACTCGCGAGGCTGACATGGCCGCGACGCACAAGTTGGCGAACGTTGGCGGGGCTGGTACCGAGAAGCTCTGCGATCTCGTCGTACGGGAAATCGAAGCACTTCCTCAAGACGAAGGCTGCCAGCTCGCCGGGGCTGAGCTTGGCCATCAGGAACCCCATGGTGCGCTCGACCGTTTCGGTTCGATCAGCATGATCAGTGGGGTCCTGGGAGAGATCCAGTGAAGCGCGCGGCGCCTCGGTGGGCAGCTCATGGCGGTGGCGCGCCGACTGGACGAGGTTGATGGCAAGGTGGGTAGTCGCAGTGGTCAGGAACGCGGCCGGGTTGTTGATCTGCCGACGGTCCACACGCTGCCAGCGCATCCATGCTTCCTGGACGACGTCCTCGGCGGCGGCGAAGTCACCCACCACCCGGTAGGCGACGCGGAGCAGCCGAGTCCGCTCGGCGAGGAAGACCTTCACCGCCATGTCCATCTCTCCGTCCGAGACCGGCGCACTCGAGTGGAGTGCCTCGGAGTGGAGCGCCACAGCGGCAGTGTGCGTTGACATCTTGACTTCCTCTCGGACAGGGCAGTCGGATCTCGACCTGCTGTTGACGAGCCTCCTTCGCGAGCGCCGTTGATCGCGCCCCTGAAGTCCGTAGTGGGTCCGTAGTCAGTCCGTAGTCAGTCGGTGCCGGCCGCACGAAGGGTGGCCCGCTGTTGTTGACATAGCGGCCGCGGCAGGCGTGACCACGGGCTGTCACGCAGCCGAGCGCGACCTGGTCGAAACGGGAGGCTCACGCGACCAAGGAGACGACGGTGACTGAAGTCTTGATGACGTGCACACGGTGCGACGGCGAGATCGCAGTACGGATGGATCAGGCCATCCTGCGCATGGATATCGAGCCCCGGGCCGACGCCGAGCTCCTCTACTGCTGCCCCTCGTGCGGCGCTCCCAGCGTGCGCCGCGTCGTGGGCGAGCTGCTCACTCTCCTTCTGTTTGTGGGTGTCGAACCTCTGCGCTTGAGCGAGCCCACTCTCCCTCGCGCAGATCAGCCCCCCGCCGTGTCGCCGCTGACCCGAGATGACCTACTGACGTGGCACGAGGTCCTCCACGACATCGAGAACGTGACGCCCTGGCAGCCCTGAGGGCACGCACCTGTGTCACAGGCGGGCCGGTCGCCCGGTCTTACTCGCGACGGCGAGTCGCACGTCGGAGACGCCCGACTCGCCGTCCTCACCGTTCCCGAGAGACAGGACCAACTGGCCATGACACCCACCACCCGCGCCGCCGCGCGACGCAACGCCCGCCGACGCCGCCTCCACGCGGCAGTGCTCCTGGGCGCGATCACGATCGGGTCGTTGACCGCGACCAGCACGGCGGAAGCCGAGTCGGCACCGGTGAGATCCGCCAAGCCGACCGTCGTACTCGTCCACGGAGCCTGGGCCGATTCGTCCAGCTGGAGCGCCGTCGTGCGCCGGCTGCAGACTCGCGGCTACCCCGTGGTTGCTCCTGCGAATCCGCTGCGGTCACTGTCTGGGGACTCCGCGTACCTCGAGACCCTGCTGGAGACCATCGACGGACCGGTCGTGCTCGTGGGCCACTCATACGGCGCAAGCGTCGTCACCAACGCCGCCGCTGGAGATCCCGATGTCAGGGCGCTGGTCTTCGTCAACGGCTCCGTGCCCGCCCGAGGTGAGACAGTCGCCGAGCTGGCCGGCCCCGACTCGGCGCTGTCGGTGAGCGACCCGACCACGATCTTCGACTTCGCTCCCGCGACGCTGCCGCCCACGCCGGACAGCGACGTCTATCTCAAGCAGTCGACGTTCCTGCAGTCCTTCGCGACCGGACTCCGCGGTCGGCGTGCGAAGTCACTCTGGGCCATGCAGCGACCGATCACGCTCGGTGCGCTGAACGAGCCGTCCGGGCGGCCAGCGTGGCGCACCATTCCGAGCTGGTACCTGATCGGCACCAAGGACCTCGTCATTCCCAAGAGCGCTCAGCGCGGGATGGCGAAGAAGGCTGGATCGACGATCGTCCGGTTCGACGAGGGCCACCTGGGGCTGATCACCGACCCTGGCGCGGTGGTCCGGACCATCACCTCGGCCGTCCGCTCCACCAGCTGACCAGGCTCGACCGCTGCTGTGGCCCCGTCCCGACCAGGGGCGGGGCCACAGCCATGCACCTTCGCGTTTGTCACAAACAGGGTGGCTGGACGGTCGCTCTTCATGACGCGCTCAACACCCCTCGGCCCCAAGCGCCGACGGCCACACGAAAGGGACACCGATGACCCACCACTACCTCGAGCCGGAGGCCCAGCAGCTGGCCGACGCAACAGCCACACCCCCCTTCTTCTACGAGATGACGCCGGAGCAGGCCCGCAAGGTCCTCGACGACGTCCAGGCTGCGCCCATCGACATGCCGGACATCGACGAGAAGTGGGTGGTCGTCCCGGCCACGGTCGGCGACGTGAAGGTGCGCATCGTCAAGCCAGCGGGAAGCACCGGCCCCCTCCCCACCATCCTCTACATGCACGGTGGTGGCTGGGTGCTCGGCAACGCTGGCACGCACGATCGGCTGGTCCGAGAGCTGGCGACCGGCGTCAACGCCGCCGTCGCCTTCGTCGAGTACGACCGCTCGCCCGAAGCTCAGTACCCCGTCGCCATCGAGCAGGCCTACGCCACGGCGCAGTGGATCACCACCCATGGGGACAGTGAAGGTCTCGACGCGAGCCGCCTGGCGGTGGCCGGGGACTCCGTCGGCGGCAACATGAGTGCGGCCCTCGCCATCATGGCCAAGCAGCGCGGCGACGTCACCTTCTGCCACCAGTCGCTGTACTACCCGGTCACCGATGCCGCGCAGAACACGGCCAGCTACCTCGAATTCGCCGACGGTCCCTTCCTGCTGGCGAAGTCCATGGCGTGGTTCTGGGACGCCTACCTCCCCGACGAGTCGCGACGCGCCGAGATCACCGCCTCGCCGCTCCGCGCCACGCTCGAGGACCTGGCCGGCCTGCCTGAAGCCTTCGTCGTCGTCGACGAGAACGACGTCCTGCGCGACGAGGGCGAGGCGTACGCCCGGCGGCTCCTCGAAGCCGGCGTCCCGACCACGACCGTGCGCTACAACGCGACGATCCACGACTTCATGATGCTCAACCCCCTCCGCCCCTCGGCCGCGAGCACCGCGGCCATCGAGCAGGCCGTCCACATCCTGCGCAAGGCACTCCACCGCGCCTGAGCGCCTCCAACCACACCACAACAGAAAGAAACCACCTCCATGAACCACCAGAACCCCACCGTCCTTCTCGTCCACGGCGCCTTCGCGGAGTCGGCGAGCTGGAACGGCGTCATCGAGAAGCTGTACGCGCAGGGCGTGGAAGCCGTGGCGATCGCCAACCCCCTTCGCAGCCTGTCCGGCGACGCGGCGTACGTCCGCGACGTCATCACCGCCATCGACAAGCCCGTGATCCTGGTCGGCCACTCCTACGGCGGAATGGTCATCACCGAGGCCGCGGCCGACAACCCGTCCGTGCTCGGGCTCGTCTACGTCTCGGCGTTCGCGCCAGACACCGGGGAGAGCGCACTCACGCTCTCGAGCTCGTTCCCCGGCAGCACCCTGGGTGAGGCGCTCATCGGCTACCCCCTGAGCACCGGCGGCAACGAGCTGCGGATCCGACAGGACAAGTTCCACGAGCAGTTCGCTGCCGACGTCGAGATCCCGGTCGCCGGCAAGATGGGGCGCACGCAGCGTCCGGTCACCGAGGCCGCGCTCAGCGAAGGACTGCCGACCGCGAACCCGGCCTGGAAATCGTTGCCCTCCTGGTTCGTCTTCGGCGCGGAGGACCGCAACATCCCCGCAGCCGCACTGCGTGCCGAGGCCGAGCGGGCCGGCGCCCGCACCGTCCGCGAGCTCACGGACGCCTCACACGCCGTCAGCGTGTCACAGCCCGAAGCGGTGGCCGAGACCATCCTCGAGGCCATCGAGGTCTGCCAGGCCGCCCACGCCGCCTGAGCCAGCCACCTCCCCTCCAGGTGGGCGGGGCCGTCGCTGCTGACACGACGGCCCCGCTCACGCCTCTACCAGCCCAGCTTGGGGACGCCATGACCCAGCACACTCTCGCCAGGAGCCTGCCCGACAGGCACAGCAGCCGCCCACAGGAGCGTCGCGTCGCGCGACGTCTAGTGGATGTCGCCGCGAAACGGGCTGTACCCCTGCACTGGACCTCGCTGCTCAGCGTCGTCTCCCTGACATGTCTCACGGTCCTCACCATCACTGGCGTGGTGTTGCTGGCCTTCTACGACCGCTCCACCGACACGGTGATCTACGACGGCAGCTACGCACTGCTGCAGGGCGTCCCCGTCTCACGTGCATACGCCAGCACCCTCCACATTTCGCTCGACGTGCCGGGTGGACTGCTCGTCCGCCAGACACACCACTGGGCCGCACTCGTGTTGCCGGCGTCGCTGCTGCTCCAGTTGCTGAGCACCTTCTTCACCGCCGGGTTTCGACGGCCTCGTCACTGGAGCTGGGTGCTGCTCTTCGTCACCTTCTTCCTTGCTCTCGGTGCCGGATGGAGCGGCTACGGACTACCCGACGACCAACTAGCAGGAACCGGTCTGAAGATCGCCGAGGGCATCGTGATCGGCATCCCCTTCATCGGGACACGGCTCTCGTTCCTCTTCTTCGGCGGCGAGTTCCCGGGCAATGCCATCGAACACATGTACTGGCTGCACGTCCTCGTCATCCCAGTGCTCCTCGCGGCAGTCCTCGCACTGCGGCTCTGGCTGGCCGCGCAGCGGCCACCGCCCCAGCTCCCAGGACTGGGTCGCACCCAGCTCACGGTCGTCGGGCTACCCCTTCGCGCCATCGCCGTGCGCGCGACCGGCCTGGCCTTTGTCACCACCGGCGTCCTGGTCCTGCTCGGCGGCCTGATGACCGTCAACCCGATCTGGATCCACGGGCCTGCGGATCCTGCGAGCTCCTCCTCAGGGTCCCAACCCGATTGGTACACAGGCTTCCTGGACGGCTCACTGCGACTGGTTCCCTCGGGCTGGGAGGTCGAGTTCCTAGGTCACACGATCCCGCTGGCAGTTCTCGTGCCCCAGGCGGTTGTCGGCATCTTCCTCGGAGTTGTCCTCCTGTGGCCGTTCCTGGAGTCCCGGGCCACTCGTGACCGCGACCCGCATCACATGCTGCAACGCCCCCGCGAGCATCCCGTCAGGACCGCCTTCGGGGTTGCCGGGCTCGTCTTCTTCATCGCGCTCTGGGCTGCCGGGGCGACCGACATCGTGACCCATGTCTTCGGGGTGGCCTTCGAGCATCAGGTCGTCGCCCTACGAGCTGTGGTGCTCCTAGGTCCGCTCATCGCGTTTCCAGTCACCGTGCAGCTCTGTCGAGCCCTCGCTGCAGCCGAGCGCGACCAGGTCCTGGACGGTGTCGAGAGTGGACGCATCCTCAGAGGTGCCGAGGGCGGTTTCACAGAGTCACACATCCCGCTACGCCCTGAGCGCGCAGCCATCGTCGCGAGAGGTCGCCAGTGATGAGCGTCGACCTCACGACCTGTCCCGAGTGCGGAGCCCTGGCCGAGATCGAATGGCGCGCCGTGCTCGAAAGCACCGACGGGCCAGTCGAGCACGCCCGAGTGTGTTGCGCGCGTCGCCACTGGTTCCTGCTCCCCGTGGCAAGGCTCGCAGAATGCCCGGACGATGCGGGCGCCTCAGGTCAGCACGAAGTTCCTGGTACACCGTTCGTGGAGGTCGGGAATGCCCAACACCGCCGTCTCTGAGCGACTCGAGATCCGCCGGTGGGAACCCTACGACGCGGAGGCCGCCCTCGCCGTCTACGCATCTCCCAGCGTCACACCCTGGCTGGGTCCCGACCTACGAGAGGCACCGACCTGCGAGGGCATGCGCGCGAGGATCCAAGCCTGGCGTGACGAGGACCACGCACGCGGCGAGGCTGCGGGGCACTGGGCGGTGCGGACCCGCGGAGCCGGCGACGTCGTGGGGGCCCTCGCGCTCCACTACGTTCCCGTAGGTGGGGCGAACCTCACCCTGTCCTGGGCGCTCGCACCACACGCATGGGGGCACGGGTACGCAGCGGAGGCTGGATCTGCGCTGATCAGGTGGGCTGTACACGAAGTTGGCGCACTCGAGGTGTTCGCGATCCTTCCGCCGGGCAACGAGCGCGCTATCGCGACGGCGCGGCGCATGGGCATGGAACAGGCCACCGAGCTGGGCGGCCATCGCTACGTCGTGTTCCGAATCCGGCACAGCGACCTCGGCGGCCCTGACTGACCCGCGGTCGGTACGGCCACGGGGTCGCCGCCCGAACCCCTGTCACAGCGCGACACACCGTCTTGTCGTCTTGGTGTCAGTTCGATGCCACTCCAGCCACGCTGAGGAGAGAACCGATGAGCGAGACGCATGCGCCCGGGCCCGACGTCCCGACCTTGCACGAGATCGTTGACGCCGAGGTAGGACGGGCCAGAGCCAGCCAGGACCCGTCTATGCCTCTGGACCCCGAGCTCCAGGAATACCTCCTCAGACTCCAGGGACTGCGCGAGGCAGTGGTGGCGATGGAGAAGTACGAGGAGAGCCTCGGCGACTTCTGAGAGCCGCTAGGACAGGGCAGCACTACTCGCGAAAACCGACTGAACGGTGCGTCCCGTCGCACAGCGGCTTGTTTCCCGAGCGACCACACCGACACAGCATCACCCGGTTGCGCACCTCCCAGGGCTGACCGTCGGCGCGTTGCACGGGGATGCCACCAGTCACCCACAGCCCGCTCGCGAGTCCATGCTCCTCCTCGATGACCGCGATGCCCTCGGGAAGGTCGGGCTCGATCGCAAGGTCCTCTGGTTTGATGCCGTAGGTGTAGGACCCAGAGGGGCAGCGGTCGATCATCCACATCACGTGTGCACGCGCGTCGGTGTCGCCCGTGTCTGGCAACCAGTCGTCCAGCTGCTTCTGCCGTTCGACGCAGAACGCTGCGTGCATGCACAGACTGCCGACCCGGCGAACGGAGATGCCGGCGCCCTCGGTGCGCCACATCCGACTCTCGTAGGAACCGGTCTTGGCGGTCTCGGTTCCGACGAAACCGGTCCTGGCATGCGATCCGTCGCAAAAGGGCTTTGAGCTCGACCGCCCGCACCGGCAGAGCGCGTAGACCTCTTCGGTCTCGAGGGCCTCCGTCCTGTGCCAGGCAAGCGAGTCGTCGTTCTCTGGCGCCGTAACCTTGAGCATTCGGCTGAGCGGAACCCCGCCGAAGACGACGTACGGACCGTCCGGCAAGACGAGGACTCGACGGTCGTCCCCGGTGCTGAACCGTCGCAGTGACGGCTCGACGTACTCGAACGTGGGCCCGGCCGTTCGCCCCTCGCTCACCGGCATCTGCATGAGCGTCTGGGCCTGTGCCTTGAGTCCGTACATGGCGCCGACCGCCACGTTGAGCAGGCGAGGGTTTCCGTTGAAGGCGCGGTCGAGGAGGTGAAGCAGGCCGCAGTACGAGTGGTTGAACGACTCCTGAGCGACCCGGATGGGGCTACCGACTGGCTGGTCGGAGAGTCGCGGGTTGCGCTGCATAGGACGGACGCCTCGCCAGTCGATCTTGATCCCTGGGCCGGTCGGGCCGGACGTCGGCGTGTCTCCATGCTGGTAGCGCCGACCAACCTTCAGCTCCATGAAACGGAAGTAGTGTGCGACCTCGTCGCGTTCCGGGTGGAACATGTCGTGGTCGCCGTCCCAGACGTCTCGATGAGCCATGCCCTCGCCCTGTTCCACGATCTCGGCAAGAGCTTCGAGTGCGGTGGCCAGGCCTGTCACGGCCACGATCGAGCCGCTGCCGCCGTAGATGAATCCGCTCGTGATTTGTCTCGCGGGGTCACCAGAGAACACCGCGTCCTCACCCAGCTCTTCGCACAGGTATCGGATGCCCCGCTCGAGGGCCGCGTAGAACTGCCCGATCGTTTCGTACCTCTCGCTCTCGGGAGGCGCCTCGGAGGCGGATGGCCGCTCGATCTTGAGAAACAGCTCCAAGGCCTCATCTCCGAACGGGACCAGCGACACCTCGAACGACTGATCACCATGCGGAAGGGTCGCGGGGAACCCGGGCAGGAACTGCGGAGCGTCGAGAACAGGGCGTCCACCCGCGGCGTTCAGAAGGTTTGCCGCAAGAGTCAGGTGGAGCATCTCCTCGATCAACACGCTCGACACCACCTCCACCGCCTCTCGATTGCGCTGAGGGTCGAGGGAGTAGAGAGCGCATAGATAGGGCGGCAGCGTGGAGTGTTCGAGCTCGATCGCCCACTGCAGGTGTTCGCGCAGGCTGTCGATCGTCGCGATCGGCGCGACCGAGGCCTGGGACGTGGGTGGTTCCTGGGCGGTCATGATCATTCCTTCGCTGTCGTGCGAGCGTGTCCGTCGCCTGCCCGACCGGGGGAGCCCCGCCCGTGTGACACGGGTTGTCACAGTCGGCTTCCTGCGCCGGTCGTAGGAGTGGACCTGGCTTCCCGAGGGCGGTGACTTTGACGTGAGGATGAACGCAGGTAGTGGACGAGAAGCCGGCTTGTCCCGGGGGCTGGCCGGCACAGCGATGTTGCGAGATCTGCCTCGCCCGGTCGGCCTGGTGCTGGCAGGTGGCGGTGTGTACGGGGCGGCACATGTGGGAGCCGGACATGCGCTCGAGCAGCGGGGATTCGTGCCCCAGCTCGTCGTCGGAACCTCGGTAGGGGCGCTCAACGGGGCGATGGCGGCCGCCCACCCTGGCGCAGCTGCTGAATCGCTGGACCATCTGTGGATGAGCGTGCGCCGTGGACAGGTGTTTCCATTTACTGGCCCGCGTTCTGCGGGCGGCATCTGCACAGATCGTGGTCTGCGCCGCATCATTGCCAAGGCTGGCTTGCCGTCACGGATCGAACAGCTGGCAGTACCGTTCACGGCCGTTGCTGTTGATCTGTACACGGGTGCGCCGGCGGCGCTCGATCGCGGCGACCTCGAATCGGCGCTGCTGGCAAGTGCCGCGATCCCAGGGATCTTCCCGCCTGTGAGTCGCGAGGGGCGCCTGCTGATAGACGGCGGCCCTCTCGCGTATGTCCCAGTCCGGGCGGCTCAGCAGGCGGGCGCGGCCAGTCTTGTCGTCGTGACCGCCGGCCCCGAGAGCTGGCCCCTCAGACCTACGGTCCCGCCAAGGCGGCCTCGCGCGATCGCTGCGCGGGCTGGGCTCTTGGCGTTGCATCATCAGATCGAGCACGACCTGCAGGAGGTGGCGGAGGATATCCCGACCGTCGTGCTGCCGACTGGCATCGAGGTGTGGCCTGCGCCCTGGGACCTCAGACACTCCCGGCGGCTGATGCGCACCGCCGCGGCCACGTCCGCCCAGTTTCTTGACAGTGTGGTCGTGAGGGGGCCCGGCCTCTACCGGTTCGCTGCGCCCGAGCCGGTCGAGACTGCCGGCAGGATGAGCTCGTCGATCGCCCGTTCGAGGTAGCCAGCGTCCGCTGTTGTTGCCTGACGGAGTTGGCGCTGCAGGGCCAGGGCAGACAGGACGGGGGCGAGGAACTCCGGGTCCACGTCGTCGCGTACCTCTCCTCGGGCTTGCGCGCGCCTGTAGATATCGGCGATCCGTCTGACCCTGGGCTCGATGAAAACGCTCTCGAACGCCTCGGCGAACTCGGGGTCGTGAGTGAGGGCGCTGGCGACGCTTGCGACGATCGCCAGCGACGCGCAATCGGCGGTCTCATCAGCGGACCTGTACGCCCGCAGAAGCTCGGCCCGCAGGCCGCCGGGGTCGGGCTCGAGGAGTGGAGGAGACATCGTCCGCAGTGCTCGGAGCACGAGCGCCGGCTTACCGCCGTAGTGCCGGTACAAGCTCGCCTTCGACACCCGAGCCCTGGTCGCGATGGCATCCATGGTCAGGCGGTCGTAGCTCAGTTCGATGAGCACATCGAGCGCTGCTTGGAGAATCTCCTCTTCACGAGGGCCACCAATGCGGCGTCGCGTATTGGGGGCCTCTTCTGGGCGCGGCGTCGTTGCGGTCATGCCCGGAGCTCGACGTCGGTGCGTGCGTGCCCTGCCCTGCGCTCCGCGCTGAGCGAGATCGCCTCATCAAGCGCCCGCAACACGTAGCTGGGTACCCGCATCCCTTGCTGTTCGCTCCAGAGGAGCTCGCGTTCCACGAGACTCAGCTGTTGGGCGATGTCGACGCGGTCCTGGTCGAGTGCGAGCGCGCGGGCAACGTCCCCGAAGTCTGCGCGCTGGCGGTCGTTGTTGACGCCCACGAGGTCGAACGACCGGCGCCTCAGGACGCGGGCCAGCTGTAGCTGCCAGTCACTGAGCCCTTGCTCTCGCACCAGCGCTTCCGCAGACAGTCGGTAGAAGGCGAAGTGCCCTGGCTCTTGTCGGCGGATGGGAGCAATGACGGTGTCCGCGATGGCACGCTCGCCCATCGCTCGGAGGCCTTCGACGAGACGCGAGTACGCAACTACTGCTGCGCGTTCGGTGGCCGCCCCGGTGAGGTGGTAGAGAAGTCGGATGACCTCTGCCACGCCCGGGAGATGCGACAACGCACCGGCCACGCGGATCTTGACACTCACGGTGCGCAGGTCAGCCTGCGTCGACGGCATTCCGATGGCGTGCTGAACCGCATCGAGCAGGACTCCGTGCTGCAGCTCCTGCGGAGACCAAACCTCCTCGAAGAAGAAGCGGTCGGTCTCGGAGGCCTCCGGCAGTAGCGTGCGAAGCTCCAAGACGTTCCGCTCGACCTCGAGCTCCACCCGTGACAGGTAGCCGAAGACGTCTCCGTAGCGATTCCGCAGCTGATCGGGGTCGTGAATGGTCAGGTCTGCGGCTCCGAGTGAGAGCGGTGGGTGGTCATGCCCGAGCCCCTCGGCGAACCGGCGCAGGCCCGCGGGGTCCCGGTAGATACGCCGGTCCGGGTTCACTTCGGCGGGACGTTGTTGGCCAGCCAGTCGTCGAAGCGGACCTCGCCCAGGCGCGCGTCGGCGCCGGGGGTGAGGGCCCGCTCCCCGACCTTGGCGCCGAAGTAGGGCGCCTCGGGGTCGGTGACCACGGTGCGGGGGTCCCCGTCATGCGCCAGCGTTCGTCGTGCCAGCTCGTCCAGGGGGATCGCTTCGGGCCCGCCGATCTCGATGGTGGCGTTTGCCGGCGGAGCGACGATGGCCTCGGTGAGCAGCCGCGCGACGTCGTCGGCGGCGATCGGCTGGAAGTAGGCGTTCGTGAGGCGGATGATGTCGCCCTCCGCTCCCGCCTCGGCGATGCTGCGGACGAACTCGCAGAACTGCGTCGACCGGACGATGGTGTAGGGACGTCCGGACTCCTTGACGACGTTCTCCTGCGCGACCTTGGCGCGCAGGTAGCCGCTCTCGGGCTCTTGGTCGGCCCCCACGATGGACAGCACGACGTGGTGGCCCACGCCGCCGGCCTCCTCAGCTGCGAGCTGGTTGCCGGTCGAGGTCACAAAGAAGTGGCGAACCGCCTGTTCGTCCCATGAGGGGGAGTTGGTCACGTCCACGACGACATCGGCTCCGCGCAACGCGTCCGCGACACCCTCCCCGGTGACGGTGTTGACACCAGTGTCGGGGGATGCGGCTACTGCTTCGTGACCGCGCTCCGTGAGGTTGGCGATCACCTTGGAACCGATCATCCCGGTTCCACCCAGCACGACGATCTTCATGTCAGGTCTCTCATCCGTGTCGAGGTTCGGTCCCTTGTAGGACCACGCTGCTTCACTCGATGTGACAGGAGCCCGCAGCTCGTGCCGCGGCATCGCACCTTGCTCGACGACGCTGCGGCTCATGGCGCGAGCGGATCGGGGACGGGCGCGGGCAGCCCGCTTACAGCCCTACTGAGGCTCTTCGGAAGACCACACCCGAACACTTCGAGGACCAGTCGCTCCGTGCTGCGTGCTGACCCCGAAGGAAGTCATGAGCGGACGCTTCGCATGCCCCGGCGAAGTGGGGCACCTGCTCCAGAGCGCGGATCACGACGAGCGGGGCGAACTACCGGAGTCGCTGCGATGTGTCGACGTGGACGAACCAGCAGTTGAGTTCCGTAGGCCGAAGCACCGTGCATGCTCGGGCGTACCAGGGACGAATATGGGCCGCCAGGTGTCGGTGTCGGGCCATAGATTCGCCAGCGTAGACGACATCCTGAATGCGATCCCGGCTCAGATCCGGGGGTTGAAGGTGGTGTCCGTCCTCTACTCGGGGCGAGGCGACTGGTGCAGAGCTGACCGTCCGAAGACTTACCTCTTGGGCTTCAACGCTGGCGGTAGTCCTGGGATCGACTCGAGGACGCTGTACCAGAAGCGCTAGAGAAGGAACGACACTCGAACGGGGCCTGACCTTGGTTCTTGGACACGCTGAATCCATCACCTGCTGGGGAAGCGAGATGATCCAGGAACCGTGACCAGGAAGAACTACTCCGATGAGTTCCGTCGTCAGGCCGTCGACTTGTATGAGTCCACCCCGGGCGCCACGGTCCGCGGCATCGCCGAGGGTCTCGGCATCGTGCGCGGCACGTTGCGGCTCTGGCTCGAGGTCTACGGGACCGGCAAGAAGACCGCTGCTGAAGAGACGAGCTGGCCTGCCGACCGCAGGTCTTCAAGTGGCTCGTCCGCTACAACACTCGCCGCCGTCACACCTGGTGCGGCTACCTGTCCCCGTCCACCTACGAGGCCCGCCAGGCCGCTACCCTGCCGACCGCCGCGTAATCACACCCCGTATCCAAGATCCGGGGGTAGGGCCCCGTTGCACGTGCGAGCGGAGGCCGCTGTGGTCTAGAAGGCGCACCTGGGAGCCTGGATTCAGGCTCGAGGCCCGAGCATTGGAAGTGCGACTGGCGCGACCGTCACCAATCGAGGACGGAGGATGGTCGTTCCCTTTCGTGAAATCGAGTCGAGAAGTGTTCGAGTAGCGAAGACGGCCCTAACCGCGCACCGGCGCTCTGGCTGTTCCTTGGACGCTGCGGTGCGGTCTCGATGGCTCTCTATCCGTAACGGGATGCCCGCCCGACTCCGCTGTCACATCTCGGGTGTTTGCCTGGTCAGTACGTCGAGCGTCCGGACGAACGGCGCCGGGGAAGGGGCCTGACGGCATGCGATCAGATTGGATCAACCCGAATGCTGTGCCATCAGGCACGGGTTGCGCGGAGTGCCTGCTCGAGGGCACTTGGTGGTTCCAACTCCGCCGCTGCGCTGCGTGCGGTCATGTTGGCTGCTGCGATTCCTCACCCGAAAGGCACGCGACGGCCCACTTCGTCGCTACGAACCATCGAGTGATGCAATCGTTCGAGCCAGGGCAGAATTGGTTCTGGGACTACCAGACCGAAGAACAAATCGACGTGGATGCCGTCCTCGCCCCTCCGACCTCGCGGCCGCTCACCCAGCCCGCTCCCGGTCCTCGAGGACTCGTGCCCTCGAACTGGCGAGCGCTCCTCGGTAGCGCCGGGAAGCCCTCACGTCGGCGCTGGGGCAGTCGCAAGACTCGCGTCGCTCGGTAACAGGATCCTGACGATCGGGCGCAGCCGCAGAGCCGTGAACGAGTGCGGCTCGATTGACCCACCCGTCACGAACCCGGCGTTCGCGTGATCGTCAGGATGAAGTTCGATCCCACCCCAAAGTCACCGGGAACCGATGAGCCGGGTGATGCCCACACCTGTCACATCGACTGTTGCGCTGCGGTCACTTGTGTTGAGAGGAAGACGGTGACACAACGATGACGGCACTCGACCTGGACTTCACGGGCCTACGAGCCCTCTTCATCAACTGCACGCTCACGCGCTCCCCCGACGTCAGTAACACCCAAGGCCTCGTTGACGTGTCCGCCGCGATCATGCGTAGGCACGGCGTAGAGGTGGAGGTCCTGCGCGCCGTTGACCATGACATCGCCAGCGGCGTGTACCCCGACATGAGGAAGCACGGTTGGCCCATGGACGAGTGGCCCGAGATCTATCCCCGTGTTCTTGACAGCGACATCCTGGTGCTGGCCGGTCCGATCTGGCTCGGCGACAACTCGAGCCAGACGAAGAAGGTCATCGAGAGGCTCTATGCGCTCAGCGGGATGCTCAATGATGAGGGTCAGTACGTCTTCTACGGGAGGGTCGCCGGCTGCCTGATCACCGGCAACGAGGACGGCATCAAGCACTGCGCGCAGAACATCCTCTACTCGCTTCAGCACGTCGGCTTCCTCATTCCGCCGAACGCCGACGCCGGTTGGGTAGGAGAGGCAGGCCCCGGACCGTCGTACCTCGACCCCGGTAGCGGTGGCCCTGACAACGACTTCACGAACCGCAACACCACCTTCATGACGTGGAACCTCATGCACTTCGCCCGCCTGCTGAAGCAGACCGGGGGCGTCCCGGCATACGGGAACCAGAAGGCAGCATGGAACGCCGGTACGCGGTTCGACTTCCAGAACCCTGAGTACCGCTAGCCCGCGAACCGCACAATCCGTCGAACGGAGAAACGCGAAGAGCAAGCACGGTTCGAGCCAACGGTTCCAGGCAGGGCCCGCCGGGTTCTAGGGTGAGGCAACCAATCCGTGGAGTTGCCGAGCCCTTCATGACAAGCCGCCGTAGGAGCCGTTCTCCCTCGAGGAGACGCCCGCCCTCACTGCTGCTCGGCCGCGACCAGGAACTGGCCCGCTTTCCGCGCTCGTGGACCAAGCTCGGAGATGGTCGGGGATTCGCCCTACCTGCGGCAATGCCTCTCGAGCGCCGCATCGAGCAGAGCCTCCTCATTCAGCTGGAGACCCTGCCCGAGCCGACGCGCAACCTTCTTTTCATCGCTGCAGCAGACCCGACCGGAGACCCCGGACTCTTGTGGCGCGCCAGCACGATCCTGGGACTCAAGCCGGAAAACGCCGACCCCGCCGTCCACGACGACGCGCTTGACGTGGGTCAGCGCGTCGAGTTCCGACACCCGCTCATCCGATCATCGGTCTACCAAAGCGGCTTCGCCCGAGGCCCGACGACAAGTCCACGCCGCCCTGGCCGAAGCGACAGTCGTCGACACGGACCGGACCGGAGAGCGTGGCGCCGGGCACAGTCAACGGTCCTTCCCGACGAAGGTGTCGCTAGTAGAAGTACCAGTATCCGGCTTCCAGTTCGGGCTTGATGGGGTGCGCGGACGCGGCAACGTCCTGGATGAGGTACCCGTTGACGCTGACAAGGCCGGTGACTCGGTCCGGCCATAGGGCCGCCACCACGCACGCCCCCCTGCCGCCCAAGTCGTAGCCGGCCAGGACGGCCTCGGGCAGGCCGAGCGCGTCGAGCAGACCGATCAGGTCGACGCCGAGCGCGGCCTGCTGACCCGACCGCGAGGTCGCGTTGTCACGAAACCGTGTCGGGCCGTGACCGCAGATGCGGCACCACGACCCGGTAGCCAAGCGAGGCCAGTCGTGGAGCTACGTCGACGTAGCTGTGCACGTCGTACGGGTAGCCGTGTAGCAGCACGACCGGCGGCCCATCGGCGGGCCCTTCTGTGACGTAGCGATGTCGAGGTCGTCGGTTCGTGCGTACTGGATCGGGGCCATGTGGGCTTCCTTTCGTGTCACGCGCTGCGGCGCGCTGCGGTCATCAGGGGTGACCGGGCCGACGCAGTGATTCGTGACGAAGGGAAGCGCCATGGGAGAAATCACCGAACGGCTGCACCACGAGCTCGACGCCGAAATCGAGCGGCTCAAGTCGAGTGCGGACCCGGTCGGGTCCGACGAGCCGGAGCTTGGGTCGTACGCCGCCCGGCTCCGCAGTTTGCACGACGCTGTAGTCGTCCAGGAAAGGGGGGAGACCCGATGATCACCACTCCCTTCACTGCCCGCGCGACCGCCGCAGAGGTGCTCACAGGCACCGATCTGTCCGGACGTACGGTGCTGATCACCGGCGGCAGCTCCGGCCTGGGGCGGGAGACCGCCCACGCGCTCGCGGATGCTGGTGCAGACGTCACCATCGCGGTACGCAAACCCGTCGCCTCGCCAACTCAAGTTGGCCGCACTGCGAGGATCCGACAGGTGGAGTTGGACCTGGCGGACCTGAAGTCGGTCCGCCGCCTGGTCGAGCACTGGAATCGTCCTCTGGACGCGCTCGTCGCCAACGCCGGCATCATGGCCATTCCCACCCGGCGCGTGACCCCGGAGGGCTGGGAGCTGCAACTCGCCACGAACTATCTTGGCCACTTCGCTCTCGCGCGCGGCCTACACAGCCATCTCGCGCACGCAGCCGCCGTTCGCGGCGAGGCACGCCTGGTGGTGGTCAGCTCCGGCGCACATCGCAATGCGCCAATCGACAGAGAAGACCTCCAGTTCGAGTACCGAGCCTACGACCGGTGGGCCGCGTACGGTCAATCCAAGACCGCCGACGTGCTGCTTGCGGTCGGGGCTGGCCAACGTTGGGCCGCTGACGGGATCGTCGCCAACGCCCTCAATCCGGGGTTCATTAACACTGGCCTGCAACGGCATGTTGACGACGACACCATGCGCGCGCTGGGCGCGATGGACGAAGAGGGGAACCTCATTGAGCCGGACTACTACAAGACGCCGGCGCAAGGCGCCTCCACCTCTGCCCTACTCGCGGGTTCACCACTAGTCGCCGGGGTCACAGGGCGCTACTTCGAGGACAACCAGGAAGCGGCGGTCGTGGCGGACGGTGGCCACGGCGTCGCTCCCCATGCGCTCGACGAGGCCACCGCGGAGTGGCTGTGGCTCTACGCCTCGCGCGACCTGGATTAAGGGGTATCGCCGTCGAGTTCCTACCCGGCAGCGCCCCGGAGTTAAAAGGATGTTCGGAGGTGCGGAGAGCCTGCGCGATTCGGCCGTGGCTTCATCGACTGCGAAACAGGTTCGAGCTGTTCGAGAGAACCTGACTAGATCGTGCAGAAATGATCACAGGTCGTAGTAGAGCTCGAACTCGTGCGGGTGCGGGCGCAGCTGCACGGGCGCGATCTCGTTCTGGCGCTTGTAGTCGATCCAGGTCTCGATCAGGTCGGGCGTGAAGACGTTGCCGACCGTCAGGAACTCGTGGTCGGCCTCGAGCGCGTCGAGGACGGCGCCGAGCGAGGTCGGGACCTGGTCGATCTCGGCCATCTCGTCCGGCGGGAGCTCGTAGATGTCCTTGTCGATCGGGGCGGCCGGCTCGGTCTTGTTCTTGATGCCGTCGACGCCGGCGAGCATCAGGGCCGAGAACGCGAGGAAGGGGTTCGCAGACGGGTCGGGGAACCGGCACTCGACGCGCTTGGCCTTCGGGTTCGAGCCGGTGATCGGGATCCGGACCGATGCGGAGCGGTTGCGGGAGGAGTAGACGAGCGAGATCGGGGCCTCGAAGCCCGGCACCAGCCGGTGGTAGGAGTTCACCGAGGGGTTGGTGAACGCCAGCAGCGCCGGGGCGTGCTGGAGGATGCCGCCGATGTACCAGCGCGCCACGTCGGACAGCCCGCCGTACCCGGTCTCGTCGTAGAAGAGCGGCTCGCCGTCCTTCCAGAGCGACTGGTGCACGTGCATGCCCGAGCCGTTGTCGCCGAAGATCGGCTTCGGCATGAAGGTGACCGACTTGCCGGCCTCCCAGGCCGTGTTCTTGATGAGGTACTTGAACTTCATCACGTCGTCGGCGGCCTTGAGCAGCGTGTCGAACCGGTAGTTGATCTCGGCCTGGCCAGCGGTGCCGACCTCGTGGTGGGCGCGCTCGACGAGCAGGCCGCTCGCCTCGAGGTTCTTGACCATCTCGTCGCGCAGGTCGCCGTAGTGGTCGTACGGCGCGACCGGGAAGTAGCCGCCCTTGAAGCGGGTCTTGTAGCCGCGGTTGTCGCCCTCGGCGCCTGAGTTCCACCAGCCCTCGACGGAGTCGATGTGGTAGTAACCCTCGTTGGCGCCGGTGGAGTAGCGGACCGAGTCGAAGATGTAGAACTCAGCCTCGGGGGCGAAGTACGCCGTGTCGGCGATGCCGGTCGTGCCGAGGTAGGTCAGCGCCTTGCGCGCGATGTTGCGCGGGTCGCGGCTGTAGGCCTCGCCGGTGATCGGGTCGTGGATGAAGAAGCTGAGGTTGAGCGTCTTGTTGGTGCGGAACGGGTCGACGAACGCCGTGGTCGGGTCGGGGAACAGCGCCATGTCGGACTCGTTGATGGCCTGGAAGCCGCGGATCGACGAGCCGTCGAACGCCAGGCCGTCGTCGAAGACCTCCTGGCCGAACGACGACACCGGGACGGTGAAGTGCTGCTCGATGCCGGGCAGGTCGACGAACCGGACGTCGACGAACTCGACACCCTCGTCCTTGACGAACTTGAGCAGCTCGTCGCTGTTCTGGAACATGCAGGTCTCCTTGGCTTCACTGAGGTCCTGCGCAACGTATGCACGGGCAGTTTCTCGACCGTATCGCGATTGTTTCGGGCGTGTAACAGGTGCTCGGCGGGCGTACGCCGACCCGCGCGGGTCGGACGCCGACCCGCGCGGGGTAACTCACCGTTCGGTCTGCTTCCACCCCGGCACAACGGCAGGAAAGCGCACCGAACGGTGAGTTGCCCCCGCACCCGGAGGCGCCCGATCCCGTCCTGAGAGGGTGGTCCAGTGGAGACAGCGACCTGGGCCCGCCGCATCCTGGCGCTGGTCGTCGACTGGTTCGCCTCGACGCTCGTGGTGATCTTCGCGCTCGGCGGCATCGACCAGTGGGCCGGCGACCAGGAGTCCGGCTTCTACGTGCTCGGCGTGTTCGTGCTCGAGTCGGCGCTGTTCACCGCCCTGAGCGGCGGCTCGTTCGGCCAGGTCGCGACCCGGCTCCGCGTCGTGCGCGAGAACGGCGACCCGCGGCCCATCCCGCCCCACCTGGCGCTGGTGCGCCAGGTCCTGATCGCGCTGGTGATCCCGCCGCTGGTCTACCGCCCCGACGGCCGGGGCCTGCACGACCTGGCCGCCGGCAGCGCGGTCGTCACGCTCGAGACCTACCGGTCCTTGGCCGGCAAGGGCTGACTCCGGTCCGCCGACAGTGCAGCAACCGGGCCGCATGGCCGACCATTTGCTGCACTGTCGGGAAACAGGCTCGCCCCGGTCAGTGCGTAGGTTTGTGCCACATCCGACACGCCACAGGTGTCAGATGTGGTGCAGATCCGCGGATGGCCTGTCGCGTGCGGGACTGTGCAGCAATTGGCCGCTGGCGGGGCTCATTTGCTGCACAGTCGTGGCTCCGGGGTCAGGGACCGGCGGGTCCGCTACGCCGTGACCTCACGCCACGCGACGTCTGCCGCGGGAAGCGCGGCGGCCTCCTCGAGCAGGCGGGCGATCCGCAGGGCGAGGCCCACGCCGAGCCGGGGGTCATCGGGGCGGTGCAGGAGGGCGTCGTAGAGCCCGAGGTAGTGCGCCTGCTTGCGCTCGACCGTGTCGGCGTACGCCGCGTGCGCGACGACCCGGCCGCGCTCGATGACCAGGACGGTCATCGACGAGTGCTCGATCTTGACCTCGACCTCACCACCGCGGAACTCCAGCGTCGTGTGCTTGCTGCTGTCGCCGGCCAGCCAGCTCGACGACAGGTAGGTCTCGCCTCCGTCGTGCGCGAGGACGGTGACGGCCCGGTCGCCGCGGTCGGCGTGCGAGGTCACCGACCACCCGGAGGTGAAGGCCGAGGCCACGCTGAGCTGGTTGGGCGCGGAGTCGACGAAGCTCGACACCAGGCTGGCGCGCTGGGAGTCGCCGAGCGAGCCGTAGGCGTCGGTCGACATCGCGACGACGCGGGTGGGCGGTCCGAGCTCGGGTCGTGACGCGACGTACGCCGCGGCCCACTCGACCTCGGGGGAAAAAGCGAAGTGGTGGGCGACCTTGAGCCGCGCCGCGTGCGCCTCCAGCGGCGCGATCTCGGCGGAGGTCTGCGCCAGCGGCTTCTCCGAGAGCACCGTCGCGGGGGAGGTGGCGAGGACCTCGGCGGCCAGCGCCGCGTGCGTGGACGTCGGCGTCGCCAGGACGACCAGGTCGGGGTCGAGGGCCAGCCCCTCCGCGAGCGACGCGACGACCGGGACGTCCACGGCGTACGCCGGCGCGGGGTCGACCCCCGCCACGACCGTCGTCGAGGCGATGCGGTCGAGGACCGCGAGGTGGGTGCGGGCGATGCGGCCCAGCCCCGCCAGGAGGACGCGCGTCACCGGCTCCTCAGCGACCACGCAGGTTGCCGCGCATGCCCTTCATGCTCGTGGGGATGGGCCCCTTCGGCATCGGGATCGCCGACCGGTTGGCGTCGAGCGCCTTGAGCCGGTTGAGGATGTCGGTCATCTCGGCCGGCTTGACCTCACGGCCGAGCTTCTGGACCGTCCGCACCAGCTTGGGCAGCGGCACCTCACCCTCGCCGTTGCCGCAGATCACCTCGTGGATCGGGGTCTCGGCGGCCACCCGCTCGTGCTTGCGGCGCTCGGTGGCCATCAGCTGGCGCAGCCGGTGGTGGTTGCCCTCGCCGATCAGCACGATGCCGGGCGGGCCGACGACGCGGTAGACGACGTCGGTCTGCTTGGTCACCGCGACCGGCTCGTCGTAGGTCTTCCACCCCCGGCGCAGCATCCGCAGCGCCGCGCCGGCCGCACCGCGCTGCCCCTCCATCTGGGCGTACGCCGAGCGCTGGGCGCGCCGGCCGAAGATGATCAGCACGGCGAGCGTGCCGAACAGCACCGCGCCGATGACCGCCATGACGGTGTGGAGCAGGCCGTCGCCCGGCAGCAGGAAGAAGAACACGACGAAGCCGAGCGCGCCGACGATCAGGAACGCACCGAGCAGCCACAGCCCGATCCGGGGATCGGTCTTCTTGGTCAGCTGGTAGGTCTGGCGGAACTGCTGGATCCGGCCGGACTTCTCCGGCTCGGCCTTGGTGTTCGACATCGGTCTCTCTCGGTGCGTTGGTCAGGCGGCGTGCGCTCAGGCGGAGGCGCCGTGGCGGGCGTCCATGGCCTGACGGTACAGCCGCCCGGCGCGGTAGGACGAACGCACCAGCGGCCCCGAGAGCACCCCGGAGAACCCGATCCCCTCGGCCTCGGCGGCCAGCTCGACGAACTCCTCCGGCTTGACCCACCGCTCGACCGGGTGGTGGCGCACGGACGGGCGGAGGTACTGCGTGATCGTGATCAGCTCGGTGCCGGCCGCGTGCAGGTCGCGCAGCGCCTGGCTGACCTCCTCGCGGGTCTCGCCCATGCCGAGGATGAGGTTGGACTTGGTGACCAGCCCGAAGTCGCGGGCCTGGGTCAGCACGTCGAGCGAGCGCTCGTAGCGGAACGCCGGCCGGATCCGCTTGAAGATCCGCGGCACGGTCTCGACGTTGTGTGCCAGCACCTCGGGCCGGCTCTCGAACACCTCGCGCAGCAGCTCGGGCCGGCCGTTGAAGTCGGGGATGAGGTTCTCGACACCGGTGCCGGGGTTGAGCTCGTGGATCGCGCGGACGGTCTCGGCGTACAGCCACGCCCCGCCGTCCTCGAGGTCGTCGCGGGCGACGCCCGTGATGGTGGCGTAGCGCAGCTCCATCTTCTGGACCGACTCGGCGACCCGGCGGGGCTCGTCGCGGTCGAGCGGCTGCGGCTTGCCGGTGTCGATCTGGCAGAAGTCGCAGCGCCGGGTGCACTGGTCGCCGCC
This sequence comes from Nocardioides halotolerans DSM 19273, assembly GCF_000422805.1. GTDB lineage: Bacteria > Actinomycetota > Actinomycetes > Propionibacteriales > Nocardioidaceae > Nocardioides > Nocardioides halotolerans. The sequence continues at coordinate 146,199 of NZ_KE383922.1, forward strand.
GATGAGGAACGTCGCCTCGCGGTCCTCCCAGCACTCGAAGATGTTGGGGCAGCCCGCCTCCTGGCAGACCGTGTGGAGGCCCTCGGACTTCACCAGCGAGTGGAGCTCGGTGTAGGCCGGGCCCATCTTCGCCCGGGTCTTGATCCACTCCGGCTTGCGCTCGATCGGCGTCTCGGCGTTGCGGACCTCGAGACGGAGCAGCTTGCGGCCTTCGGGAGCCAGAGTCACGGGCTCAACCCTACGCCGGTGACCCACCTCACGCCCGTTCGCGTCGAGTGACCCCAAATGGCGCTCCCGGAGCCCGGACGAGCGTCGTATGGGGTCACTCGACGGCGAACGCGCGAGCCCGACCCTTGCCGCATTGGTAGCCGTATGGTTACCTATCACCCATGGACATCTTCGGGGCGCTGGCCGACCCGACGCGGCGCGAGCTGCTGGCCGAACTGGCCGGCGAGCCGCGCCGGGTCGTCGACCTCGCTGCGGGCCGCCCGATCACCCGGCCGGCGGTCAGCAAGCACCTGCGGCTGCTCCTCGACGCCGGCGCGGTGACCGTGCGCGAGGAGGGGCGGGAGCGCTACTACGCGCTGGACCGGACGTCGCTCGCCCCCGTCGCGTCGTACGTCGCCGCGCTGGCCACGCGCCCGATCGGCGCCCAGGCCCTCGACGCCCTCGAGACCGAGGTCCGCCGCACCGGTCGCGACCGCCGTACCGCAACCTCACCCGCCAGCACAGAGGAGACCGCATGACCACCCCCACCGGCCGGATCGAGCAGCGCGACGGGCAGCACGTGCTGATCCAGACCCGCGAGTTCAGGGCTCCCGTCGAGGACGTCTGGGCAGCGGTGACCGAGCCCGACCGGCTGGCCCGGTGGATCGGCTCCTGGACCGGTGACCCGACGGAGGGGAGCGTGGAGTTCCGGATGCTCTTCGAGGGCGAGGACCACGAGGCGGAGACGATGACGATCCGGGTCTGCGAGCCCCCGCACCGGCTCCACCTCACCTCCCACGCAGGCGACGACGTGTGGCTGCTGGAGCTCGACCTCACCCACGCCGACGGCGTCACCACGCTCACCTTCAGCCAGCCCGGGGTGTCGGCGGAGCAGCTGGGCGGCGTCGGCCCCGGCTGGGACTACTACCTCGACAGGCTCGTCGACGTCGAGACCGGGGCCGACCCGGCACGGCGCGACTTCGAGCGCGACTACTACCCGGCGACCTCGGCGCACTACACCGACCAGGTCGACCGGGCGTGAGCCCTCACGGCACGTCGCGGCGCCGGAACGACAGCAGTGACAGCGCCCCCACCACGAGGAGCACCACCAGGAAGTAGACCGAGCCGTCGCTGCGGTGCAGGACGACGGCGGCGTCGCACCCCGCCTCGTAGCCGGTGGCGAAGCACCCGTCGTAGTCGTAGTAGCGATAGCTCCCGACGACGAACGCCGTGAAGTTGCCCCACGGCATCACCCGCTCGGCCTCCACGAACCCCAGCGCCTGCGTGATCACGACCCCGACGAGGCCGGACCCGAACAGCAGCCCGAGCGTCCCGACGGTGCTGCGCAGCAGCATGGTGAGCGCGTAGCCGAAGCCCGTGGCGCCCGCCACGAGGACCGCGCCGAGCACCGCCTGCTTGTACGCCGCCGAGACGGCGTGCTCGGGGATCGGCAGGTCGCGGCCCGACGCGACGGCGTACAGCCCGGTCCAGTAGGCCAGCAGCACGGCGAGCGCGACGGCCCCACCCGCGACGACGACGGCGGCGAGCTTGGCGCCCCACACCCGCGCCCGCCGGGGCTCGAAGAGCAGCTGGTTGGCCATCGAGCCGGTGTTCCAGTCGTGGCCGGCGAACGTCGTCCCGGCCAGCAGCAGCGCCAGGGTGAGCAGCACGACCACCGCCACGCCGCTGCCCTCGCGCTGCTCGCCGAGGTCGAGGTCGTCGTGCCCCCAGCCGAGGGCGATCTGCCGCTCGCAGGCGGTCGCGAGCTCGTCGTCCGGCAGCGTGTCGTCGAGGACGCCGTGGCGCCGGGGGTGCTCGAGGCAGTCGTCGTACTCGTCGGTGACCACGCTGCCGTAGTCGTCGACCAGGTCGTCGAGCGACTGCTCGCTCGTGGTGACGACGGTCCCGATGAAGATGGCGGCGGCCGCCAGCGCGCCCAGCACCATCAGCACGACGGCCGCGCGGCGCCAGCGCAGCCGGGTCAGCTCGACCCCCACGAGCCGCTTCATCGCTCGGTCCCGCCCATCCGGTCGCGCTCGGTGAGCGAGAGGAACGTCGACTCGAGGTCGCCGCCGATCGGGCTGAGCTCGGTGAGCCAGACCCCGGCCTCGCCGAGCGCGCGGGTGATCTCGCCGGGCTGCTCCGTGGCCACGAGCAGGCCGTCGGCGTCGTCCTCGGTCGCGGACAGGCCGGCCGCGGCGAGCGCCGTACGCGCCGCCGCGAGGTCGGGCGCGACCACCCGGTGGCTCGTGGACGCGCCGATCAGGCTCGCGACGGAGCCGGTGGCCAGCGTGCGCCCGTTGCCGATGATCGTGGCGGTCGTGCAGACCTGCTGCACCTCCGCCAGGATGTGCGAGCTCAGCAGCACCGTCACGCCGGCCTCGCCCAGCCCGCGGATCACCTCGCGCACCTCGCGGATGCCGGCGGGGTCGAGACCGTTGGTGGGCTCGTCGAGGATCAGCAGTCTCGGGTCCTTGAGCAGCGTGGCCGCGATCGCGAGCCGCTGCTTCATGCCCAGCGAGTAGGTCTTGTAGCGGCCCTGCTCCCGGCCGCGCAGCCCGACGGTCTCGATCGCGGCGTCGACGCGCGCGTCCGGTACGCCGACCGAGCGGGCGAGCAGCAGGAGGTTCTGGCGGCCGGTGAAGCTGGGCGAGAACTTCGGTGACTCGACGACCGCCCCGACCCGGCCGACGACCTCGGGGAGGCGCGATGGCACCGGCACCCCGAACAGCGACATCGACCCGCGGGTCGCCGCGGCCAGGCCGAGCAGCATCCGGATCGTGGTGGTCTTGCCGGACCCGTTGGGGCCGAGGAACCCGTGCACCTCGCCCTCGGGGACGGTGAGGTCGAGGTCGGCGACCTGGTGGCCCTTGCGGCCGGCATACTCCTTGCGGAGCCCGCGGATCTCGACGACGGGCTCGGCCACGCCGCGAGGCTACGGTCGGACGAGCTCGATGCGTGGTTGCCGTGCCGGGTCGGGACGCGGCTCGTAGTCGGGGGTTGCGGCGTACGGCGCCCACGCGAGCAGCTCGGCGAGCCGTGCCTGCAGGACGGGCAGCACCTCGGGCACGCCGATGGCCCGCCCGGTCTCGAGGCTCAGCGTGGTCACGCCGGCGTCGGCGATGCCGCAGGGGACGAACCGGTCGTACCACCCGAGGTCGACGTCGCAGTTGAGCGCGATGCCGTGCATGGTCACCCCCTGGGCGACCCGCAGCCCGATCGCGCCGACCTTGCGCTCGGGCCGCCCGGCCGCGCTGTCGGCGCGGAGCCAGACGCCGCTGCGCCCGGGCACCCGCGCGGTCGCGACCCCGAAGTCGGCGCAGGTGGCGATCATCGCCTCCTCGAGCCGGCGCACGAAGTCGACCACGAGCACGTGCTCGGGCAGGCGGACGATGGGGTAGGCCACCAGCTGGCCGGGGCCGTGGAAGGTGATCTTGCCGCCGCGGTCGACCTCGATGACCGGCGCGCCCCCGCTGTCGGCGGGCCGCTCGTGCGGCTCGGTGCGCTTGCCCGCGGTGTAGGTCGGCGGGTGCTCGAGGAGCAGCACCCTGTCGGGCCGCTCGCCGGCCACGACCTCGGCGTGCACTCGGCGCTGGAGCTCCCAGGCGTCGAGGTAGTCCACGGCCCCGGAGCCGGTGCCGACGACCTCGAAGACCGGTGCTGCCACGTTGAGGAGCCTACCCGCGGGCCGTAGGTGACGGTCACGAGCGCCGAGGTCGCTAGACGCGTACGCCGAGCCAGGCCAGCTGGGCCGGCAGCACCCGGCGCCAGTAGCCGGGCGTGTGCCCACCGCGCTCGACGTGGAGCTCGGCGTCGCCGGCCAGCCCGCCGGCGTACGCCTCGACCTCGAAGTAGAACGGGTCGCCGCGACCGATGTCGATGCGCACGGGGATGCCGTCGAGCTCGTCCTCCCGGCCGAAGGCGGAGTACGCGCGGTAGTCGTCGGCGTCGTCGAACCCGTCGCGCGACGACTCGCCGGCCTCGCGCCACAGGGCGGGGCTCGCCACCGCCACTGCGCTGGTCGCGGCGGCGCCGCGGAGCCCGGCCAGGCGGAGCGCGCCGTAGCCGCCCATCGACCAGCCGAGCCAGCCGACCCGTGCGGTCTCGTGCCCCCGGTCGTGGAGCAGCGGGATGAGCTCGTCGAGCACCATGGCGCCGGCGTCGTCCCCGTCATGCGGGTGCCAGTAGCCGCGCCCGCCGTCGACCGCCGCGATGACGAACGGCGCCCCGCCGTCGGCCACGTGCTGGGCCAGGAAGCGGTCGAGCCCGAGCTGACCGCTCGTCAGCCTCGCGGCGTCGGCGCCGAGCCAGTGCAGGGCGACGACGAGCGGCAGCAGCGGGTCGTCCTCGCCCGGTGGGAAGACAATCTCGTAGCCGACCTCGCGACCCCGCGCCGCGGAGCCGAAGGTGCCGCTCTCGACGCGGCCCGGCTCGACGTCGGGCACGACGCCGTCCGCGCCGTTGAGCCCGAGGTGCTCGTAGGCGAACGTCCGGCCCGGCAGCACGTCCTTCTCCACGCCCAGACCCGCACCGGCCACGCCCGCCACCACGGCTCCTGCCCCGCCGAGCAGGACGCTGCGACGGCTCGGCACGCGGGTCAGTCTGCCTGTGGACGAGCGCCGCGGAGCGACGCCGCGTCGCGGTAGACCTGTGGTCATGTCTCGGAAGACGCTCCTCGCGGTGCTGCTTGTTGCCGTCTTCGCGACGTCGGCAGCCCCCGCCGCCGCGGAAGCGCCGGCGATGACGGTGGCTGAGGTGCGAGGAGCGCCGGCGACGAGCCTCGAAGCCCCCGCAGCGCAGGCGCCCGCCGCACCACCGCCCGTCGTGCTCGTCTCGAGCTGGGACGCCCAGCGCGTCGACGCCTGGGCTCGTGGCGACCTCGCCGCGCTGGCGGCGCTCTACACCGCACCCTCCGTGGCCGGCCGCCGTGACCGCGCGATGCTGCGGTCGTGGCTCGACCGCGGGCTGAGGGTCCGCGGGCTGCGCACCCAGCTGCTCGCGGTCCGCGAGCTGTCGCGGACGAGGTCCACGTGGCGGCTGCTGGTGACCGACCGCCTCGTGGGCGGCGTGGCGACGGGTCCCGGCGTACGCCGATCGCTGCCGGGCGACGAGCCGACCACCCGCGTCGTCCGGTTCCGCGTCGTGGCAGGCGCTTGGCGGGTCGCCGCCGTGCGAGCCACCGCTGGTTGAGAGGGCGCGCAGCGCCCGTCTCGAAACCCCCGCGGCCGCCGTGGGACTCGGCCCGCGCTCAGTCCAGCGCGGCCAGGCCCGCCCGGAGCACCGCGTCGACGTCGGGGTCGTGGAACTCGTAGCCCGAGGCGAGCAGCGCGGCCGGCACGACGTTGAGCGAGCCGAGGAGCTCGGGCGCCATCTGGCCGGCCCCGGCCTTCAGCGCGAACCTCGGCACCGTCACGAACGCCGGCCGGTGCAGCAGGCCCGCCAGCGCCTTGGTGAACTCGGCGTTGGTCGGCGTCCGCACGCAGCACAGGTTGAACGCGCCCGAGGCGGACTCGTGCTCCGCGAGGTGCACCGCGGCTCCGACCCAGTCGCGCAGCGAGATCATCGGCATCCGCTGGCGACCGTCACCCAGCCGTGCGCCGAGACCGGCCCTGAACAGCAGCCGCAGCTGCTTGAGGGGCTCGCTGCGCCGGTCCATCACCGGCGCCGTCCGCAGCACGCAGACCCGGGCGCCGGCGTCGGCCGCCGGCGCGGCGGCCGCCTGCCACTCGCGCGCGACCGACGTCAGCAGCGCGTCGCCGCGGCTGTCGGCGTGCTCGTCGAGGACGGGGTCGCCCTGGTCGCGGTGGTCGCCGTAGAAGGAGATGCCGTTGCCGGCGAGGAACGCCGGGCGGCGGTCCGAGGCGGCGATCGCCTCCGCGAGGACCCGGGTCGTGGTGACCCGGCTGCGGCGGAGCTCGGCCGACCACGTCGACGAGTGCGGGTTGCCCACCGTGGGGGAGCCCGCGAGGTTGACGACGACGTCGGCCGCCTCCACGAGGGCGTGGTCGAGCGTGCCGGCGTACGGGTCCCAGGCCGACTGGTCAGGCCGGCGCGGGGCCGACCGGGTCAGCGACACCACCTCGTGCCCGCGCGCGAGCAGGGCCTCCCGCAGGTGGGTCCCGAGGAAGCCGTTCGCCCCGGCGAGCAGGACGTTGGTCACCGGGTCACGCCGAGTCGACCGCGCTCATACCTCGAACGCGCCCGCCTCGAGCCGCTGCTTCACGTCCTGCAGGAAGCGGCCCGCATCGGCACCGTCGACCAGCCGGTGGTCGTAGGTGAGCGCCAGGTAGACCATGTAGCGCACCGCGATCGTCTCGCCGAGGTTCGGGTCGTCGATCACGACCGGCCGCTTGACCACCGCGCCCGGACCGAGGATCGCCACCTGCGGCTTGTTGATGATCGGCGTGTCGAAGAGTGCGCCGACGCTGCCGAGGTTGGTGATCGTGAACGTGCCGCCCGACAGCTCGTCGGGACCGATCTTGTTGGTGCGCGTGCGCTCGGCGACGTCCGCGATCTTCTTGGCCAGGCCCGAGATCGACAGGTCACCCGCGTCGCGGACGACCGGCGTGATCAGGCCCTTCTCGGTGTCCACCGCGAACGCGAGGTTCTCGCGGTCGTAGTAGGTGATCTCACCGGCCTCGGTGTCGATCGTCGCGTTGAGCTTCGGGTGCTCCTTGAGGGCGTCGATCGCCGCCTTGGCGAAGAAGGGCAGGTAGGTCAGCTTCACGCCCTCGCGCGCCAGGAAGTCGTTCTTCACCGAGTCGCGCAGGCGCGCGATGTTCGTGACGTCGACCTCGATCACCTGGGTGAGCTGGGCCGAGGTCTGCAACGAGTCGATCATCCGCTCGGCGATGATCTTGCGCAGCCGGCTGATCTTCTCGGTGGTGCCCCGCCGGCTGTCCGGCGTGATGGACGGCGCCTTGGCCGCGGGAGCCACACCCGGACCGGCCGTGGTGCTCGCGGCCGCCGGCTGGGCCACCTGCTGGGAGGACTGCTGCGCCTCCTCGGCCTGGCGTGCCGCCTCGAGGACGTCCTGCTTGCGGATCCGGCCACCCACCCCCGACCCCGTCACCTTCGACAGGTCGACGTCGTGCTGGGCGGCGAGCTTGCGGACCAGCGGGGTGACGTAGCCCGCGCCGTCCTCGGACCCGCCGGACGACGGGGCGGGCGCGTCGGGCTCCTGCTTCGCCTCGGGCTCGGGCTTCTTCTCGGGCTCCGGCTCCGGCGCGGGCTTCTCCTCGGGCTCGGGCTCCTGCTTCGCCTCGGGCTCGGGCTCATTCTCGGGCTCCGGCTCGGACTCGACCTCCTCGGCCTGGGCCTCGGCGCGCTCCTGGGCCTTGTCCTCGCCACCGCCGCCGGTGTCGTCGCCGCCCTCGGCGCTCTCGCTGTCCCCGGCGTCGGCGCTCTCGCCGCCGCCCTCATCGCTGCCGCCGCTGCCACCGCCCGACGGCCGACCCGACCCGATCAGGGCCAGCTCGGAGCCGACCTCGACGGTCTCGTCCTCGGAGACCTTGATCTCGAGCAGGGTGCCGGCCACGGGGGAGGGGATCTCGGTGTCGACCTTGTCGGTCGAGACCTCCAGCAGCGGCTCGTCGACGGCGACCTCGTCGCCGACCTGCTTGAGCCACCGCGTCACGGTGCCCTCGGTCACCGACTCGCCGAGCTCGGGCAGCTTCACGGCCGTGGACTCGCCACCGCCGCCGCCGCCACCGGACGAGTCGTCTGCGCTGCCGCCTGTGTCCTGCGACTCGGAGGCGGCGTCGGACGAATCGGACGAGTCGGACGAGTCGTCCTTCTCCGCCTCGGGGGTCTCGTCGCCGGGAGGCAGGTCGCCGGTCTCCTCGGCGACCTCCTCCTCCTGCTCGGCCTTCTTCTCGGTGTTCTCCTCGTCCTTGGGCTGCGCCTCGGGCTCGGCGGAGTCGGACGCGTCGCCGGCGTCCTCGCCCTCGTCGCCGATGACGCCGAGCACGGCACCCACCTCGACGGTGTCGTCCTCGTTGGCCTTGATCTCGAGCAGCGTGCCGGCCACGGGGGACGGGATCTCGGTGTCGACCTTGTCGGTCGAGACCTCCAGCAGCGGCTCGTCGACGGCGACCTGGTCACCGACCTGCTTGAGCCAGCGGGTGACCGTGCCCTCCGTGACGGACTCGCCCAGCGCCGGGAGGTTGACTTCGGTGGCCATGGAGCTCCTTCGCTCGTGTTCGCTCAGGTACTGGGTGGTGGGTGGTCAGGAGTGGGAGTGCAGCGGTTTGCCGGCCAGGGCGAGGTGCGCCTCGCCGAGGGCTTCGTTCTGGGTCGGGTGGGCGTGCACCAGCGGTGCGACGTCCTCGGGGTGGCCCTCCCAGCTGTAGATCAGCTGGGCCTCGCCGATGAGCTCGCCGACGCGGTCCCCGACGAGGTGCACGCCGACGACCGGGCCGTCCTTGCGGCGGACCAGCTTGACGAACCCCTGGGTCTTGAGGATCTGGCTCTTGCCGTTGCCGCCGAGGTCGTAGGTGAGCGACTCGACCGCGTCGGCGCCGTACTGCTCGGACGCCTGCCCCTCGGTGAGCCCGACCGAGGCGACCTCCGGATGGGAGTAGGTGACCCGCGGGATGCCGGTCTCGTCGATCGGCGTGGGGGAGAGCCCGGCGATCTCCTCGGCGACGAAGATGCCCTGCTGGAAGCCGCGGTGGGCCAGCTGCAGGCCGGGCACGATGTCGCCGACCGCCCACACGCCCTCGACGTTGGTGCGGCAGCGCTCGTCGGCCAGCACGAAGCCGCGGTCCATCGCGATGCCCTGCTCGTCGTAGCCCAGCCCGTCGGTCGCCGGCCCGCGTCCGACGGCGACCAGCAGCAGGTCGGCCTCGAGCACCTCGCCGCCCTCGACGGTCACCGCGACGCCGTCGTCGGTGGTCTTGGCGCTCTGGAACGGCGTGCTGGTCTTGAAGACGATCCCGCGCTTGCGGAAGGCCCGCTCGAGGGCCTTGGAAGACGCCTCGTCCTCGAGCGCGACCAGTCGCGGCAGCGCCTCGACGATCGTGACCTCCGCGCCGAAGCTGCGCCAGACGCTCGCGAACTCACAGCCGATGACCCCTCCTCCGAGCACGATCACCGAGGCCGGTACCCGGTCGAGCCGGAGTGCCTCCTCCGAGGTGACGATGCGCCGGCCGTCGAGCTCGAGGCCGGGGAGGGTCTTGGGGTAGGAGCCGCTGGCGAGCACCACGTGGTCGGCGGAGTACGCCGTACCGTCGACCGTCACCTCGCGCGGCCCGGTGAGCCGGCCGGCGCCCTCGATCACCATGATGCCGCGGCCCTTGATCAGCCCGCTCAGGCCCTTGAAGAGCCGCTCGACGACGCCGTCCTGGTAGGCCGTGACCGCGGGCATGTCGATGCCCTCGAAGCTCGCCTGCACCCCGAACTGCGCCGACTCTCGCGCGCTGTCGGCGACCTCCGCGGCGTGCAGCAGGGCCTTGGTGGGGATGCAGCCGATGTGCAGGCAGGTCCCGCCGAGCTTTCCCTTCTCGACCAGACCGACACGAAGCCCGAGCTGGGCGGCCCTCAGCGCGCAGGAGTACCCACCCGACCCGGCTCCGAGGACCAGCACGTCGAACGAGACGTCGGAATCGGACACCCCGCCATCTTTGCACCTGACTCGAGTGTGTCCACACCGCCCCGAGGCCGCAGGAGGCACACTTGTCCCCATGTCATGGATGGACCGCTTCCGCGGCGGCTCCCGGCCGAAGATGAAGGGACCGGCGCGCGACGCCTTCCGCACCGGCTCGACCCGGGTGCGCGCCGCGGACGGCGTCGACCAGGACCACCTTCAGCAGTTCGTCGAGGCGCGCAAGGGAGTCGAGGGCTTCGTCGAGCCCCGCACCGCCGTCAGCGACGTGACCCTGCTCCTCGTCGCCCACGACGGCGAGTGGACCCGCCGCCGGGTCCCGTCGGTCGAGTGGGCGCACAAGTTCTGCAACCGCTACCAGGTCCCGTCCTACGACGCCGCCGTCGTCGGCATCCCTCAGCGCATGCGCGACTACAACCGCCGCAAGAAGCTCGAGGGAGGCGCCCCCGGCTGAGCTTCGCCCGGAACGCGAGCTCACCGGTTGAGAAGGGCGCGCAGCGCCTGTCTCGAAACCCCCCGCCGGGAAGGCACCCGCACGACCACCGCTGGTCGAGCTCGTCGAGACCCCCGCAGGGAAGGCACCTGATCCGTGGGCCTCGGTTGCGTCCCAGCCTCGGCGTACGAGGTTTCGAGACGGTCGCTGCGCGACCTCCTCAACCAGCGACGGACGCGAGCTCACCGCTGGTTGAGGAAGGCGCGCAGCGCCTGTCTCGAAACCCCCCGCCGGGAAGGCACCTGCCCGACCACCGCTGGTCGAGCTTGTCGAGACCCCCGCAGCGAAGGCACCTGCTCCGTCGGCCTCGGTTGCGTCCCAGCCTCGGGTTGCGGGGTCTCGAGACGGTCGCTGCGCGACCTCCTCAACCACCGACAGCGACGGTCGCTGCGCGACCTCCTCAACCACCGACGGACGCGATCTCACCGCTGGTTGAGGAAGGCGCGCAGCGCCTGTCTCGAAACCCCCGCAGCGATGGCACCTGCTCGGTCGAGCTCGGTTGCGTCACAGCCTCGGCGTACGAGGTTTCGAGACGGTCGCTGCGCGACCTCCTCAACCACCGACAGCGGCGGTCGCCGCGACCTCCTCAACCACCGACGTTGCAGAGCGCTCGCGCGTAGTCCACGAGCGTGGCCACGCCGTAGCCCGTGCCGCCCGAGGTGAGGTGACCGGACGGACCGCCGGAGTTGAACGCCGGGCCGGCGATGTCGAGGTGGCCCCAGGGGAGGCCGCCGGTGAACTCGCGGAGGAACGCCGCCGCGAACAGGCCGCCGCCCCAGCGGATCCAGTCGTGCTGGGACAGGTCGGCGACCCGGCTGCTGTGGATGCGCTCGTCCATGTGCTCGGGGATCGGCATCGGCCAGGCCTCCTCGCCGGCGGTCTCCGCCGCCCGGAGCACGTCGTCGACCACGTCGGGAGAGCCCATCACGCCGGCGACCTTGTCGCCGAGGGCGACGACCATGTGCCCGGTCAGGGTGGCCACGTCGAGGATCACGTCCGGCTTCTGCTCGGCCGCCATCACCAGCGCGTCGCCGAGCACGAGCCGGCCCTCGGCGTCGGTGTTGAGGACCTCGACGGTGGTGCCGCCGTACATCGTGAGCACGTCGCCGGGCCGCACCGACGAGCCGGAGACCATGTTCTCCGCCATGGGGGCGTACGTCGTCACCTTGAGCGGCAGCCCCAGGCGCGCGATGGCCAGCGTCGCCTGCACCACCGCCGCCGCGCCAGCCATGTCGGACTTCATCTCGTTCATGCCCGACGGCGGCTTGATCGTGAGCCCGCCGGAGTCGAAGGTGATGCCCTTGCCGACCAGCGCGAGGTGCGCCACTGCCTTGCGCGGCGCGTAGGACAGCTCGACGAGCCGCGGCGGCGCGGCCGAGCCCATGCCGACACCGAGGATGCCTCCGCAGCCGAGCTCGAGGAGCTCCTTCTCGTCGCGCACCCGCACCGACACCTTCGGCCCGCGGCCCTTCGTGGTGTCCTTCACGGCGGCCTCGACCGCGGCGGCGAACGCCGGGGGCGTGAAGTCGCCGGGCGGGGTGTTCACCCAGCTGCGCGTCGCGGCGACCGCCTCGGACACGACCTGCGCCTCCTCGAACGCCCGCCCGACGTCCTTCTTCCGCGCCGACGAGCACAGCACGACGACCTCGCCCGGCTGCTGGGTCGAGTCGTCGTCCGCCTTCTTCTTGTACGCCGTGTAGGCGTAGCTCCCGAGCATGAACCCCTCCGTCACCGCCCGCACGAGCTCCACCGAGTCGGTGGGCAGCGCGAGGGCGACCGAGGCGGTGTTGGCGACCGCCCGCGAGGCCGCTCCCGCGGCCCGGCGCACGGCCGTCGCGGAGGGCTGCTCGCCCTTGTCCAGCCTGCCGAGCCCCACGAGCACGAGCAGCGGAGACGACAGCTGCTTGCCGGTTGGCACCTTGGTGACCTCGCCGGCCGTGCCGGTCACGCCGAGGGAGGAGAGCAGCGGGCGGAACGCCCGCCCGTAGGCCTTGGCGACGTCCTCCCCGCCGGGGGCGATGCCGGGGCCGCTCGCGCCCTTGCCGCCCTGCACCACGCCGACCACGACCGCGTCGCAGCGGGTCTTCGCGGGGTTGGCAGCGCGCAGCGTGTAGGTACTCACCGGCGCAGGATACGCAGGGTAGGTTCCGAACATGGACGGCACAGAGCCCGCGACACCGGCGACGGCGGCGGACGCGCCGCTGAGGTCGCCGCTGCACGAGCGGCACGAGGCGCTCGGAGCGAAGTTCGCCGACTTCGGCGGCTGGTCGATGCCGCTGGAGTACTCCTCGGGCGTCGTCAAGGAGCACACGGCGGTGCGTGAGGCCGTCGGCATCTTCGACGTCAGCCACCTCGGCAAGATCACCGTCGTCGGGCCGGGCGCGGCCGAGTTCGTGAACTCCACGCTCACCAACGACCTCGGCCGCATCGAGCACGGCAAGGCGCAGTACACGCTGTGCTGCGACGACGCCACCGGCGGGATCGTCGACGACCTGATCGCCTACCTCCACACCGACGACCGGGTGCTGCTGGTGCCGAACGCCGCCAACACCGCCGAGGTCGCCCGCCGTCTGACCGAGGCGGCTCCCGAGGGCGTCGCGGTCCACGACCGGCACCGCGACTACGTCGTGCTCGCCGTCCAGGGCACGAAGTCCGACGAGGTCCTCGAGAAGGTCGGCCTGCCGGCCGGCCACGACTACATGTCCTTCGTCGAGGCCCCGGTGCCGGGCGAGCACCTGTCCGACCAGGGCGTCGTCGTCTGCCGCACCGGCTACACCGGCGAGCGCGGCTACGAGCTGATCGCCTCCAACGACGTCGCCCTCGCGCTGTGGGACGCGCTGATGGCCGCGGGCGAGGAGCTCGGCATGCTGCCGTGCGGCCTCGGCGCCCGCGACACGCTCCGCACCGAGATGGGCTACCCGCTGCACGGCCAGGACATCTCGCTCGAGACCACCCCCAACGAGGGGCGCCTCGGCTGGGCCGTCGGCTGGAAGAAGCCGGCGTTCTGGGGCCGCGACGTGCTGCTTAAGGAGAAGGAGGAGGGCCCCAAGCGGATCCTGCGCGGGCTCGTCTCCACCAGCCGGGCGATCCCGCGCCCGGGCATGCGCGTCTCGCTCACCGCCGACGTCCAGCTCGGCGAGGTCACCTCCGGCACGTTCTCCCCGACGCTCAAGAAGGGCATCGGTCTCGCGATGCTGTCGTCGGTCGTCAACCCCGAGGCCGAGGTGGGCGTCGACGTCCGCGGCCGCCGCGAGATCTTCCAGCTCACCCCGCCGCCGTTCGTCGAGCCCTCGGTGCGCGAGTGAACCTCCCCGAGCAGCCGCCGACCTTCCGCCCGCCCAGCCCGGCCGAGCGCCCGTGGGTCTGGCGGCTCGAGGACGCCTCCGGCTCGCCCGTCGACGTGCCGGCCGACTACGCCGAACGACGCTTCGCCTCCCAGGCCGACGCCGAGTCGTGGGTCGGCGAGATCTGGTCCGACCTCGCCGAGCTCGGCGTCGAGGCCGTCACGCTGATGGAGGCCGACCGGGTCGTCTACGGCCCGATGTCCCTCAGCGCCTGAGCCCATCGTCTCGTGCCACCCGGGCCGGACGTGCCGCACCAGGCGGCCCCTGACACAGTGGTCAGGGTGTTCCACCGCGACCGCCTCACCTGGGTCGCGTACGCCATGCTCGCGTGGTTCGCCTACCTGCAGGCGGCGCCGGGCCTCGTGGTCCCGCACCTGCGTCACGAGCTCGACCTCAGCTACTTCGTCGGGGGCCTCCACGTCGCGGCGTTCGCCCTCGGCAGCCTGGTCGCGGGGCTCGTCTCCTCGCGGCTCGAGCGCGCCGCGGGGCGCGGTCCGCTCCTCTGGTCGGCAGCCGCCGTCATGGGCATCGGCGCGATCGGGCTGGTGCTCGCCGGGGTCGTCGCGGTCACGCTCGGGTCGATCCTCGTGATGGGGATCGGTGGCGGCGTGGTGCTCGCGACGGTCCAGGCCGCGCTCGCCGACCACCACGGCGAGCAGCGGGCCGTCGCGCTCACCGAGGCGAACGTCGCCGCGAGCGTGTCCTACGTCGTGCTGATCGGCGTCTTCGCCCTCGCCGCGGCGGCCGGTCTCGGATGGCGTGCGGCTCTGGTGGTCGCGCCGCTGGTGCCGGTGGCCATCTGGTGGGCGAACCGCGACGTCGCGCTCGAGCCGCCCGAGCCCGCCGGTGCCGACAGGGCCCGGCTGCCCGCGGCGTACTGGGTGGCCGCCGTCGTCCTGGTGTGTGTGGTCGCAGCCGAGTGGTGCGTGCTCTCGTGGGGCGCGACGTTCGTCGACGACCAGGTCGGCGTGTCGACCGACACCGCGGTGACCCTCATGGCCGGCTACTTCGGCGGTGTCGTCGTCGGTCGCGTGGTCGGCAGCCGGCTCGCCCGCAGACGCGAGCCTGCCCACCTGCTGGCCGTCGCCCTGGGCGTCACCGCCGCGGGGTTCGCGGTGCTGTGGCCGGCCGGCGAGCCGGTCCAGGCGGTCCTGGGCCTGGCCCTGCTCGGCCTGGGGCTCGGCAACCTCTTCCCGCTGGGCCTCACCGTCGCGGTCTCCCTCGCGCCCGGGCACGTCGCCGCGGCCAGCGGACGGGCGGTCGCGATGACCTCCCTCGCGGTCCTGCTGGCGCCGTTGACGGTCGGGTCGCTGGCCGACGCCACGTCGCTGAAGACCGCTCTCCTGGTGGTGCCCGCGATGCTGGCGCTCGCAGCGGCGGGGCTCGTCGCCGTACGCCGCTCCGGCGCGCCCGAGAGCGCAGGGGTCACCGCCTAGGCTCACCGCCATGCGTGCGGACGCGGACTTCATGGTCTACGTGGCCGCGCGCTGGCCGTACCTGGTCAAGGAGGCGGTGCTGCTCGGCGTGCCCCCCGACCGCGCCGCCGCAGCGACCACCGACGCGCTGTCGCGCTGCCGCGGCGACTGGGACCGTGCGAGCCGCGAGGAGAACGTCGACGCATTGGTGCAGGCCGAGCTGCGGCTCGCGGCTCGCCGCCACCCGGCCACCCCCGAGGCCGACCGGCAGCGCCTGGCCGACGAGCTGCTCGTGCTCGCCCCTCCGACGCTGGAGGAGCTCCAGCACCAGCAGCACGTCAACAACCGGGCGACCCTGCGGCGGGCCGCGTGGGTCGTCGTCCCGCTGCTCCTCGGCGGGATCGGGCTCGGCGTCTACCTCGGCACGAGCGGCGACCCGGCCTCGCCGTCGCCCGACGACGACGCGCTCGAGCCGGCCGCGGCCTCGCTGGAGGAGAACCCCGTGCCGGGGGTGGTCTGGTACGCCGACGGGCGGCTCCACCTCGACCACACCGTGCTCGCGGTCGACGGGCTCCGGGACATGACCCGGATCGGCAACGGCGTCGTCTACGGCGACGACGAGGGGCGGGTCGTCTACGCCGCCGATGACGGCACCCGCGACGTGCTCGGGCACAAGGACCCCGCCGTGCCGGTCGCGGCGACCGACGAGACCGCGTGGGCCGCCTGGGTCGAGACCGGCGGCGACCGGCCGACGCTCGACGTAGTGGAGGCCGACACCGGCAACGAGCTCGCCTCTATCGCGGTGTCCTCCGGCACCGAGGTGGTCGCGGTCGACGGCACCAGCGTCTTCTACATCGACGCGGCGGGAGGGCACGAGCTGGTGCCGGGCACCGAGCAGCGGATCCGCCCGGTCAGCGCTGCCGGCCTGCTCGACGCGCGCTCGCGGGTCCGCGCCTACCAGGTCCTCGACGACACGATCGAGGTCGTACAGCCCAACTTCAGCGTCGCCTACCAGCTGCCGGGGGAGGGTGCGCAGCTCTCCTCCGACGGCAACCTCGTGGCCACCCGGCTGCCTGGCTCCGGCGAGCCGGTGCTCTACGACGCCCGCTCGGGCCTCGCGGTCCCGACCGGCGTACCGGACGGCGACCACGTGGTGGCCGTCGCGCCGGGCCGCCGCCTGACCGTCACCTACGTCGTCGCACCCGGTCACCAGTCGCCCGGACACGAGCTCGAGCTCCGCACGTGCCAGGTGGGCGACAGGCCGGGGGAGGAGACGGTCTGCTCGACCCGCGCCCAGCTCCCCGACACCGGTGGCTCGCCGGTGCTGGCAAGGTGAGGGTCGTGCACCAGCTCCGTCAGGTCGACGTCTTCGGCTCCGGCCCGCTCACCGGCAACCCCGTCGCCGTCGTCCACGACGCCGACGACCTCGACGACGAGCGCATGCAGCTCTTCGCGCAGTGGACCAACCTCTCCGAGACGACGTTCCTGTTGCGGCCGACGAACCCCGGCGCCGACTACCGGCTGCGGATCTTCACGCCCAGCCGCGAGCTGCCGTTCGCCGGCCACCCCACGCTCGGCAGCGCCCACGCCTGGCTCGAGGCGGGCGGCTCGCCGCGCGGCGACGCGGTCGTGCAGGAGTGCGGCGCCGGGCTCGTCACGATCGCGCGAGGCGAGCGGCTCGAGTTCGAGGCGCCACCCCTGCTCAGGGACGGCCCGGTCGACGACGCCGACCTCGCCACGATCACCCACGCCCTGGGCGTCGACCGCTCCGACATCGTGGACGCGAGGTGGATCGACAACGGGCCGGGCTGGGTCGGCGTTCTCCTGGGCGACGCCCACGACGTGCTCGCGCTGCGGCCCGACCTGCTCGCGCTGGCCGACCTCGACGTCGGCGTCGCCGGGCCCTGGCGCGACGGCGGCAGCGACGCGCAGGTGGAGGTGCGCGCCTTCGACCGCTCCACCGAGGACCCCGTCACCGGCAGCCTCAACGCCAGCCTCGGCCAGTGGCTGGCCGGCAGCGTCCTGCCCGAGCGGTACGTCGCCGCGCAGGGCACCGCCATCGGGCGGGCCGGCCGGGTGCACGTGAGGCGGGAGGGGACCGCGGTGTGGGTGGGAGGAGACACCCGGACGACGGTGCGCGGAGAGGTCTCCCTGCGCGACTAGGTTGGGGACGTGCAGCAGTACCTCGACCTCCTGACCCGTGTCCTCGACGAGGGCGTCGAGAAGACCGACCGCACCGGCACCGGCACCCGCTCGGTGTTCGGGCACCAGCTGCGCTTCGACCTGAGCGCGGGCTTCCCGCTGGTGACGACGAAGAAGGTGCACACCCGGTCGGTCTTCGCCGAGCTGCTGTGGTTCCTCCGGGGCGACACCAACGTCAAGTGGCTCCAGGACCGCGGCGTCACGATCTGGGACGAGTGGGCCGACACCGACGGTGACCTCGGGCCGATCTACGGCTACCAGTGGCGCTCGTGGCCGACCCCCGACGGTCGGCACGTCGACCAGGTCGCGCAGGTCGTCGACCAGATCAGGACCAACCCCGACTCGCGCCGCCACATCGTGAGCGCCTGGAACGTCGCCGACATCCCCGACATGGCGCTGGCGCCGTGCCACACGATGTTCCAGTTCTACGTCGCCCCGCAGGCCGACGGCCCGGGCCGGCTCAGCTGCCAGCTCTACCAGCGCTCGGCCGACGTGTTCCTCGGCGTGCCGTTCAACATCGCGTCGTACGCCCTGCTCACGCACATGGTCGCGCAGGTCACCGGCCTTGAGGTCGGCGACTTCGTGCACACCTTCGGCGACGCGCACCTCTACCTCAACCACCTCGAGCAGGCGCGCCTCCAGCTCACGCGCGAGCCGCGGCCGCTGCCGACGCTGGTGCTCGACCCGTCGGTGACCGAGCTCGACGCGTTCGACCTCGAGCACATCGCGATCGAGGGCTACGACCCGCACCCGGGCATCAAGGCGCCCATCGCGGTCTAGGAGCAGGGCCCTCAGCGTGACCGTCACCCTCATCGCCGCCGTTGCGCGCAACGGCGTCATCGGCCACGCCGGCACGATCCCGTGGCGGGTCCCCGGCGAGCAGGCGTTCTTCAAGGCGACCACGCTGGGCCACACGCTCCTCATGGGGCGCGCGACGTACGACTCGATCGGGCGCCCCCTCCCGGGGCGCGCCACGATCGTGCTCACCCGCGACCCGTCCTGGTCTGCCGACGGCGTGCTCACCGCGGCCTCGATCGAGGACGCCCTCGCTTTGGCCGAGGGCGATGTCTACGTCGCCGGCGGTGCGGCGGTCTACGCGGCCGCCCTGCCGTACGCCGACGAGCAGCTCCTGAGCGAGATCCCGCTGGAGCCCGAGGGCGACACGTTCTACCCGGCGTACGACGCGGAGGAGTGGGTCGAGGCCGGCCGCGAGGCTCACGAGGGCTTCGAGGTCGTGCGGCTGGTGCGGGCCCGGGTGCGCTGAGGGGTTGGTGAGTGACCGCTGTCTCGGCGCTGGGGTTCGGCTCCGGGCCGGCCCCGGCGGCGGCCCCAGGCCGGCCCCGGCAGCGGTCAGCCAGCAACCTCGACACGCCCCTCCCGAGCCCCGCCGGTTGCTCACTGACCGCTCGACCGGCTCGGCCCCCGGCGGCGGTCAGCCGGCAACCTCGACACGCTTGTCCGGGCCCCGCGCGGTTGCTCACTGACCGCTCGACCGGCTCGGCCCCCGGCAGCGGTCAGCCAGCAACCTCGACACGCCCCTCCCGAGCCCCGCCGGTTGCTCACTGACCGCTCGACCGGCTCGGCCCCCGGCGGCGGTCAGCCGGCAACCTCGACACGCGCTTCCCAGGCCAGGCGAGGTTGCTCACCGACCGCTCGACCGGCTCGGCCCCCGGCGGCGGTCAGCCGGCAACCTCGACACGCGCTTCCCAGGCCAGGCGAGGTTGCTCACCGACCGCTCGACCGGCTCGGCCCGGGGCGGCGGTCAGCCAGCAACCTCGACACGCTTGTCCAGGCCCCGCGCGGTTGCTCACTGACCGCTCGACCGGCTCGGCCCCCGGCGGCGGTCAGCCGGCAACCTCGACACGCTTGTCCGGGCCCCGCGCGGTTGCTCACTGACCGCTCGACCGCCTCGGCCCCGGGCAGCGGTCAGCCAGCAACCCCGGGCGGCCCCTTTCGAGCCCCGCGCGGTTGCTCACTGACCGCTCGACCGGCTCGGCCCCGGGGCGGCGGTCAGTCAGCAACCCCGACCCGCCATTCCCGGGCCACCGCGGTTGCTGACCGACCGCTCGACCGGCCCACCGCCACCGCCACCGCACGGCGACGCGGTCCCGATACCCTGAACCCATGACGGTATCGCCCTCCGCCCCGTTCGGCCGCGTGCTGACCGCGATGGCGTCGGCGTTCAAGGACGACGGGGCCGTCGACCTCGACGGCACCGCCCGGATCGCGCAGCACCTCGTCGAGCACGGGCACGACGGCGTCGTCGTGAGCGGTACGACGGGGGAGTCGCCCACCACGACCGTGGCGGAGGACGGCGAGATCCTCGCCGCGGTCAAGGACGCGGTCGGCGACCGCGCCACCGTCGTCGCGGGGGTCGGCACGAACTCCACGGCGCACTCGCTCGAGCTCGCCCAGCAGGCCGAGAAGATCGGCGCCGACGGGCTGCTGCTCGTGACGCCGTACTACAGCAAGCCCGGCCAGGCCGGCGTGCTCCACCACTTCCGGACCGTCGCGGAGGCGACCGACGTCCCGGTCATGCTCTACGACGTCCCGGGTCGCACCGCCACGACGATCTCGCTCGAGACCTACGCCGCCGCGAAGGAGATCGACACGGTCGTCGCGGTCAAGGACGCCGTCAACGACTTCGCGCGCGGGGTCAGGCTGCGCGAGATGGGGTACGCCGTCTACTCCGGTGACGACGCGAGCAACCTCGGCTGGCTGGCCCACGGCGCGGCGGGCTTCGTCTCCGTCGTCGGCCACGTCGCCGGCGACCAGACGCGCGCGATGCTCGAGGCCTTCGACCGCGGTGACCACGCCGAGGCGCTTGCGATCTACACACGGCTGCTGCCCGCGATCGAGGCGGTGATGGGCGCGCCCAACTACGGCGCCACCACGGCCAAGGCCGGGCTCCAGCTGCTCGGCGTGCTCGACAACCGCAACGTCCGCGGCCCGCTCGTGCCGCTCGACGACGACGAGGTCGCGGCCCTGCGTGCCGGCCTCGAGGCGTCCGGCCTGCTCTAACCGGCTCCGGCCTCTGGTGGGCGTGGGGTGGGGGTCCCGCGCGCCGTCGTCAGGGGTAACTCACCGTTCGGTGTGCTCCTCCACCGTTGTGACGGCATGAGAGCTGACCGAACGGTGAGTTACCCGAACGTCGGCCCCCGGTTCCGGTGCGTTCGCGCCGGCCGCCGCCCCCGCCGCGCCGTCGTCAGGGGTAACTCACCGTTCGGTGTGCTCCTCCACCGTTGTGACGGCATGAGAGCTGACCGAACGGTGAGTTACCCGAACGTCGGCCCCCGGTTCCGGTGCGTTCGCGCCGGCCGCCGCCCCCGCCGCGCCGTCGTCAGGGGTAACTCACCGTTCGGTGTGCTCCTCCACCGTTGTGACGGCATGGGAGCTGACCGAACGGTGAGTTACCCCGAACGTCGGCCTCCGGATCCGGTGCGGTCGCGCCGGCCGCCGCCCCCGCCGCGCCGTGGTCAGGGGTAACTCACCGTTCGGTGTGCTCCCACGCCGTTCTGACGGCATGAGAGCTGACCGAACGGTGAGTTACCCCGAACGACAGCCGCCGCCGCCCGCCAGCCGCCGCCACCCGCCGGCCGCCCGCCCCGTCAGCCACCAGAGACCCGAGACAAAAGCCCGACCGGCCCCGTCCCACAAGGGACGAGGCCGGCCGGCTCAGCTCACCGAGTCAGCGACTCAGCGGCGGTGCTTCTTCTTCTTGACCTTGACCACGAAGTCGTCCTGGCTGGCCTGCAGCGTGGACGAGCCGAGGTACTTGGCCGTCAGCGTGTTCTTGCCGACCTTGAGCTTCTTGGCCAGCTTCTTCTTGATCTTGATGGTGACCTTGCCGTCGGCGCCGAGGGTGCCGGTGCCGAGCAGCTTGGAGCCCTTGTAGATCTGGACCGTGCCGCTCGGGATGCCACTGGCGGTGGCGACCGAGACGATGGCCTTGAAGGACTTGCCCTTCACGATCTTCTTCGGGCTGGCCGAGGCCACCACGGAGGTCGCCGCCGGAGGCGTGACCGGCGGAGCCTTGCAGTAGGACACCTGGATGTTGTCGACGTACCAACCGTCGATGCCACCGCAGCCGTCGCGACCCACGTCGAGACGGAGCTTGATGGTGTCGCCGGCCTTGACGCTGACGCCGGTCGCGCCCAGGTTGAGCTGCGAGGTGCCCCACGAGCCGCGGCTCTGGCCACCGTCGGTGCCGCTGAAGGCGTCCTCGCCCTGCATCGGGTTGGTGTTGCCCGCCGCAGCGGACAGCAGCTTGCCCGGCTTGTTGAAGGTGTACGCCGCCGCCGGCACCTTGGTGAAGGCGCCGCCGTTGATGCTGACCTTCACGTTGCCGCCGTCGACGGTCCCCTCGGTGGCCACGTAGTGGTCGAAGGTGAGCCGCAGACCCTGCGTCGCCGCGGCCGGGATCGCGATCGCCGGCGAGGTGATCGAGTCACGACCCGAGAAGTCCTGCGGGCTCGAGTCGCACTGCCCCCGGTCGGGGGCGGGGCCGTAGGCCACACCACCGGCGTGGCCCCCGGGAGCGGCCGACTCGGCCTCCCACGGAGCGCCCAGGCCGAACACGAGCTGCGACGACGGGGTCCACCCGGTCAGGCCGTCCTCGAAGTCCTCGGTGAAGACGGTCTCCGTGGTGAACCCGGCACCGCACGGAGCGGGCGAGCCCGGCTGCAGCACCGGCTGGTAGTTGCACTCCGTGACGGGGTTGGTGAGCTCCACCGCGGTGATGACCTTGTCGAGCTGGGTGCAGTCGCCGGCCGTGATGGGCGCCGCCAGGGTCGGCGACGCGTTCGGGGTCGTGGTCAGCTCCCTGATGTCGTCGCCGATCAGGTCGGTGCACGACGATGCCAGCGCGGTCGCGAACTCCGTGAAGTTCGACGACGGCGTGAGGTACGCCGTCTGCGCGCGCCACCAGATCGAGGCCGCCTTGTCGAGGCCCATGCCGGTGATCGTCTGACCGTTGTAGGTGCCACCGTCGACGGCCAGCGCGTAGGCGTGGTTGGGCACGCCCGAGTTGCCGTGCACGCCACCGTGGTCGGTCATGCCCGGGTCGCAGTTGTACTCGGCGTCGGTGACCTTGCCGGGGTTGCCGTAGCAGGTGGGCGTCCACATGTCGCGGATCGCACCTCCGAACGCCGTCGACTTCTCGCCCATCAGCCAGCGGGTCGAGGGGGTGCGGCCCGAGATGTCCTCGGCCTGGATGGTCACGCTCGCGGTGCCCGCCTCCTTGAAGCGGGTGCCGTCGGCCTGGGTGACGGTGACGCCGTAGAAGCCGGCGGGCGCGGTGCCCGCGGGGTTCGGCGGCAGACCCTGCACGTTGTTGCCGATGACGATGCCGTCGGCACCGGCGGCCACGGCCATGTCGACCTTCACCTGGAAGGTGCAGGTGCCGCGGTCGACGTAGGCCCACTTGTCGGCGACGGCAGCGGCGTTGTTGTACGCCGTGCAGCCGTCGGTCGGGGTCGGACCGTCGGCGTTCTCGGCGTCGAGCGCCGCGACGACGGTCGCGTTGACCGGGGTGGTCGTGAACGCCTCGCTGAATCCGGCCGCCACGGGCGTGCAGGCGCCGGCCTGGGCCGCGGGTGCCGTGATGCTCATCAGCAGCTTCGGTGGCGCGGTCGGGTCGCACTCGCCGTCGGGGCGTTTGACGTCGAAGGTCTCGCCCTCGTCCTCGCGGCCGTTGACCATGTCGAGGGTCTCGCCCCAGACGTCGGAGTAGGACTCGTTGAGCGCACCCGACTGGTATTGGTAGATCAGCCCGGAGGTGAACTGGGTGTAGGCGTGGCCCCACTCGTGCGCCACGACGTCGTCGGAGGTGACGCCGTCGCAGTAGTTGGTGGTGATGCCGTTCCAGTTGGCGTTGGGGCAGTTGATCCGCGGGTCGTTGTTGACGGTGATCCGCTTGGCGCCGGCACCGTCGTAGGAGTCGCGGTCGAAGGCGTTCTCGTAGAGCCAGTAGGACTCACCCGAGGAGTTGATGAGGTTCTGCTGGTCGATGTTGAGCGTGCCCGGGAAGAGGTCGCCCTCCTCCCACACCGTGGTGAAGACGGGGTTCTCGGCGGTGCCGGTGGCCTCGCGCAGCTCGCGGTCGAGCGCGTCGGTGTTGAGCGACCAGCGGTTGAGGATCTTGCCGGTGTGGGCGTCGTAGATCAGCTGGTCGCGGACCGCGTCGTTGGTGACGACGGTCGACCAGGCGAGCACGTTCTTGCCGGACAGGCCCTTGAGGAGGCCGATGCGGTAGATCACGAGCTGGGAGTCGGTCGCCCTGAGACCGGTCACGTCGGCGGCGCCGCCGGACTCGGCGGTCGGCGGGTCGGACTTCACGAACGACACCGCCCGCTTGCCGATCTCGGCCGCGGAGAACGTCGGCTTGGTCGACACGTCGATGCCGGGAGCCGCGTAGCCGTTGACGGCGGTGAGGTCGCCGTCGGAGTCGACGTTGGCCTTGATGGCGCTGCCGAAGACCTGCACGCCGTCGTGGATCTGGGTGTAGGTCACGGTCCAGCCGGCGGAGCTGGAGGACACACTCTGGCGGACCAGCTCGCCCGGCGCGGCGCCGAGCAGGGCGCCGTAGCCGTCGAGGAAGGAGTCGGCCTTCGACCCGGCCTTGGCGGCGGAGTCACCCGCGACGCCCGGGAGCAGGTCGGCGTTGGTGCCGGTGGCGCGCACGAAGCTCGCCCGGCCGGTCGCCGGGTTGTCCTTGATCGAGACGTTGCCGTCGGCCTCGGCGGTGAGCTGGCTGACCAGGCCGTCGCCGGTGGGGGCCGGAGCGGCCGCCGCCTGACTGGCCAGGGTCGTGGGGGCTGCGGAGAGTCCGGCCCCCAGAAGCGCAAGGCAGACGCCTTGCTTGAGGAATTTCACGAGAGTTTGCCTCCGGGGAGAAATTTTTCGACGAGTCGGCGGACGGGTCGCCGACCAGAGGAAACTCCCCAAGTGGCGCCCGATCACCTGAGCGCACCCTAAGCACCCGGTCACCCCCCGTAAAGGCTTTGCCCGATGAGAACTTGGACGGCCACCCCTCAAGGTCGGGTCACCCCTGACGCACCGGTCCGAAGCGTGCAGATCGTCCGGATTCGGCCCGGACCGGAGGTCGAGCCGCTCTCCGACACGCACCAGTGGGGTCCATGTGACTGGAGTGACGAGTGCCTAGGGTGGTGGCGTGGCGACCCGTACGTCTTCCCCGCCGGCGTCGGCTCAGCGTTCCCGTAGCAGGAGCACGACCTCTACTACGCGAGCACAGAGTCCCCGGAGTACCCGAAACCAGAGCAGGACCGCGTCGAGCAAGAAGAAGCCGACGCGGAAGCCGGCCGCGCGCCGCGGCGGGGGAGGGAAGTCGTCGCCGACCCGCAACCGGCGTCCGGCGCCGCGCGCCGTCCGCACCGGCAGGGGTCCCATCGCCCGCCTCTTCGACACCGTCTTCCGCGGCGTCGCCGCGGTCTGGCTGGCGGTCGCCCACGGCATCGGCGCGCTCGCCCGGGGGATCGGCCACGGCGCTCGCGACCTCGAGCCCGAGCACCGCCGCGACGGGGTCGGCCTCTTCGTCTTCGCGCTCGCGGTCGTCAGCGCGGCCGGGGTGTGGTTCCAGCTCGACGGCCCGGTGATGGGCGCGGTCCGCGTGGCGGTCACCGGCTGCGTGGGCAAGGTCGGGTGGCTGGTGCCGCTGATGCTGCTCGTGGTCGGCTGGCGCAACCTGCGCGACCCGATCCACAACGGTCCGGCCGGGCGCCAGGTCGTCGGCTGGAGCGCGCTCGGCCTCGGGCTGCTCGGCATCGTGCACGTCGCCGAGGGCAACCCGCAGCCGGTCTCCGGCGACGCCGGCCCGCTCCGCGAGGGCGGCGGCGCGATCGGCTACGTCGTCTCGTCCCTCCTGCTCGACCTGCTCCGCACGCCGTACGTCGTGGTGCCGGTCCTCCTGCTCCTGTGCGTCTTCGGCGTCCTGGTCATCACCGCCACGCCTCTCTACAAGGTGCCGTCCCGCCTCGCCGCCGCGCGAGACCGGGCGCTGGGCCGCGACCACGACGACGAGGACGAGGACGCGCGCCCGGCTCGGCGCGGCCGGCGCACCGATCTCGACGCCACGGGCGAGATCGACCCGTCGATGGGCGACCCCGCCTACGACAGCCCGGTGCTCGAGGACCGCGAGCGCCGCCGTCGCCGCCGCCGCAACCTCGCCGACACCGACACCAGCCTCGAGGACACCCAGGCGACCGGCATCGAGCCGGTGGCCGAGGGGGTGGCCGAGGTGGCGGCCGAGCCGACCGCCGACACCGCGACCGAGCTCGAGCCGCCGCCGCACGCACCGCTGCCCGAGCGCGTGGAGCAGCTCGCCCTGTCCGGCGACGTCGTCTACCACCTGCCGGCCAACGAGCTGCTCAAGCCGGGCTCGCCCCACAAGGCGCGCTCGAAGGCCAGCGACGACGTGGTCGGCCGGCTCACCACGGTCCTCGAGGAGTTCGGGATCGACGCGCAGGTGACCGGCTACACCCGCGGCCCGACGGTCACGCGCTACGAGGTCGAGCTCGGCTCGGCGGTCAAGGTCGAGAAGGTCACCGCCCTCTCCAAGAACATCGCCTACGCCGTCGCGTCGGCCGACGTGCGGATCCTCAGCCCGATCCCCGGCAAGTCGGCGATCGGCATCGAGATCCCGAACGTCGACAAGGAGATCGTCTCGCTCGGCGACGTGCTGCGCTCCGGCACCGCCCGCGGCGACCACCACCCGATGGTCTGCGGGCTCGGCAAGGACGTCGAGGGCGGCTTCGTCGTGGCGAACCTCGCGAAGATGCCGCACCTGCTGGTCGCGGGCGCCACCGGCTCCGGCAAGTCGAGCTTCATCAACTCGATGATCTGCTCGATCCTCATGCGCTCCACGCCCGACGAGGTGCGGATGATCATGGTCGACCCGAAGCGGGTCGAGCTCAACGCCTACGAGGGCGTGCCGCACCTCATCACGCCGATCATCACCAACCCCAAGAAGGCGTCGGAGGCGCTGGCCTGGGTCGTGCGCGAGATGGACCTGCGCTACGACGACCTGGCCAACTTCGGCTTCCGCCACATCGACGACTTCAACAAGGCGGTGCGGGCCGGCAAGGTGCAGGTGCCGCCCGGCAGCGAGCGCGAGCTCACGCCCTATCCCTACCTGCTGGTGATCGTCGACGAGCTCTCCGACCTCATGATGGTCGCCCCGCGCGACGTCGAGGACGCCGTCGTCCGCATCACCCAGCTGGCCCGCGCGGCCGGCATCCACCTGGTGCTCGCGACCCAGCGGCCCTCGGTCGACGTGGTCACCGGCCTGATCAAGGCCAACGTCCCCTCGCGGTTGGCCTTCGCGACGTCCTCGCTCGCCGACAGCCGGGTCATCCTCGACACCCCCGGCGCCGAGAAGCTCGTCGGCCAGGGTGACGGGCTGTTCCTGCCGATGGGTGCCTCCAAGCCGGTGCGCGTCCAGGGCTCCTGGGTGACCGAGGCCGAGATCCACGCCGTGGTCAAGCACTGCAAGGGCCAGCTCGAGCCGACCTACCGCGAGGACGTCACGGCCCCCGCCGCCAGCAAGCGCGACCTCGACGACGACATCGGCGACGACCTCGAGCTGGTGATCCAGGCCGTCGAGCTCGTGGTGTCGACGCAGTTCGGGTCGACGTCGATGCTGCAGCGCAAGCTGCGGGTCGGCTTCGCCAAGGCCGGCCGGCTGATGGACATCCTCGAGAGCCGGGGCGTGGTCGGGCCGAGCGAGGGCTCGAAGGCACGCGACGTGCTCGTCAAGCCCGACGAGGTCGACGCCGTGATCATGACGCTCCAGAGCGGAATCTAGGAGGCTGCGATGACCGACCTGCTGAGCCCCGAGACCGCCGACCACGACGACCTGGTCGACACCGCCGAGCGGTCGGCCGTGTCCGAGCGTCCCGCCCACCCGGGCTGGGCGAGCATCCCCGACGAGCCGGAGGACGACGAGGTCATCGTCCGCCGCAACGGGCGGGTGTCGGTGCTGCTGGCCGGCGTGAGCTCGCTGCTGTCGGCGGCGTACTTCGCCAGGGCGGTCACGCAGTTCGACGACGTCCTCGACTGGGCGCTGTGCGTCGGGCTCGCCGCGATCACGTGGGCCTACGTCTTCTCCTTCCTCGACTCACGCATGCCGCTGCTCGTCGCCGACTCGCACGGCGTGCGCATCCGCCTCGGCCGGACCTGGCGCGGCATCCCCTGGAACGACCTCGAGGAGGTCGAGTACGTCGCCCGCCGACAGGTCGTCCGCGACGGCAGGCTGGTGCTCTTCCCCCGCGAGCTCGAGGGCGAGCTCGCGATGCTCGGCCCGGCCGGTCGCCGCCACGCGCAGGTGACCGAGCGCCTGCTCGGGGCGCCGTTCGCCCTGCCGCTGGGGCTCACCACGCGGGTGCTCGGCGCTCGTGGCGACCTCGCGGGCGCGCTCGCCAGGCTCGCCGACGGTCGCTGCGAGATCGTCGAGGTGCTGCCCGGCGCCGACGAGGAGCCGGCCGGCCTCGACGACTACTACGACGCCGACCCCGACGCCGGCGAGGAGGCCGAGCTGCCCGAGGTCGTCGTGCCCCCGGCCGCAGCTGCCGTCGTCGCCAGCCCGACCCCCAGCCCGCTGCGCGACCCGCGCCCCGCCGTCCGCGCCGAGGTCGCCCGCGAGTGGGACCACGAGGCCACGCAGTCGGTGGAGATCCCGGTCATACCGAGCGCCACCACGACGTTCGTCATCGACGACCTGGCCGCGATCGACGCCGTCGACCCGGTCATCGGCCCCGAGCTCGCGGCCGCCCGCGGCCGGCTGCGCCTGACCGTCGACCAGCTCGCCGAGCGGACCCGCATCCGTCCGCACGTCATCGAGGCGATCGAGATCGACGACTTCGCGCCGTGCGGCGGCGACTTCTACGCGCGCGGTCACCTGCGCACCCTGGCCCGTGTCCTCGGCGTCGACGTGGCACCGCTGCTCGAGACCTACGACGCGCAGTACGCCGACGCACCGATCGACCCCCGCCGCGTCTTCGAGGCCGAGCTGGCGACCGGCCGCGGCGGCGCGATCCGCGGCACCCGCGGCGGACCGAACTGGTCGGTGATCGTCGCCGCCGTCATGACCGTCGTGCTCGCGTGGTCGGTCGCCCGCCTGGTCATGGACCACCCGTCTTCGGTCTCGCCGACGTCGCCGAGCCTCGCCGACGGGTCCGCCGGCCTCACCAGCGGCGGCCAGGCCGCCTCACCGGTCCCGGTCGTGATCACCGCCGCGGGCGGTGGAGCGCACGTCGTCGTGCGCGATGGCACCGGCAAGGTCGTCTTCACGGGATCGCTGGCGTTCGGCCAGAGCCGCACGCTCAAGGTGTCGCCGCCGGTGCGGATCCAGTCCACCGACGGATCGCTCGAGGTGAGCGTCGACGGGCGCGACCACGGCGCGATGGGCAAGACCGGCGAGGCCGCCCAGGACGTCTACACCGGTCGGTAGACCGAGGCGCGGCCCCGGCCGGACCGGGCCCCGCGGTGGCCCTGCGGTGTCCCTGCCCGGTCTCTGCCGTGGCCCGGGCGGTGCTTCACGTAGTCATTTCGGGCCACCTTGGGCGTGATGGGGGTCACGAACTTGACTGCCCGTGACTTCTCACGGAGAGTGCCCTGACCGCTGGGCTCGGCCACGCGGACACACACGCGGACCAGCAGTCCCGGCCCGCGTCGGATCACTCTCGACCTCGTTGCGTCCCCTTCCCCGGACCTGGCTGGGCCGACGTCGCTCACCCATCATTCGGAGAACCTTCATGCCTGCATCCCGGACGCCTCGTCGCGGCCGCATCGCTGCTCTCATCTCTGTCGCCCTGGCGTTCACCGGCTTGCAGGTCCTCGCGGCCTCGTCGGCGCAGGCCAACCTGACTCCGCTGATCACGGTCCCGTACTCCCAGGACTGGTCCAACGCGAGCCTGATCACCGTCAACGACGACTGGTCCGGTGTCGACGGGGTCATCGGCTACCGCGGCGACGACCTGAACACCACGCAGGGCGTCAACCCGCAGACGGTGACGGTCGACGGCGCGAGCACGCCCGTCAACGTGGTCGCCAACGCCGCGGCGACGGCCACCAACGGCGGCGTCCTCGAGGTGCAGGGCACCTCGATCGCGATCCAGGGCAGCGGCACGGCCGACATCCCGTCGATCGTCTTCCACCTCAACCTGACCAGCCAGGCGGGCGTCTCCTTCAACTTCACCGCGAAGGACCTCGACGCGAGCGGCGACGACGCGACCCAGCAGATCGCGGTCCAGTACCGCGTCGGGAGCTCCGGCGCCTACACCGACATCCCGGCCGGCTACATCGCCGACGCCACCACCGCGGGCTCCGCGACGCAGACCACCGTGCGCAACGTGCCGCTCCCCGCGGCGGTCAACGGCTCGGGCGACGTCTACGTGCGCGTGCTCACCTCCAACGCCCCCGGCAACGACGAGCTCGTCGGCATCGACGACATCTCCATCACCAGCGGCCCGACGGCGCTCGCCGCGACCAACCCGGGCAACAAGACCTTCACCCAGAACACCGCGATCACCCCGTTCCAGATGGGCGCGACCGGCGGCACCACGCCGTACACCTGGTCCGAGGTCGGCAGCTCGCTGCCCGCGGGCCTGAGCGTCAGCGCCGGCGGCCAGGTCTCCGGCACGCCCACCGGCACCGGCGTCAGCCACGTCACCCTGCGCGTGACCGACAGCGCCAACCCGACGCCCGCCACGAGCGACGTGTCCTTCGACATCACCGTCAACGCCCCCGGCGCGCTGCTCGCGGACAACCCCGGCAGCAAGTCCGGTGTCGTCGGCACGCCGATCACCAGCTTCACGATGACCGCGACGGGCGGCGAGGGCGCCAAGACCTGGTCCGACCCGAGCGGCACCCTGCCGCCCGGCGTCACCGTCAGCCCGGCCGGTCTCGTGTCCGGCACGCCCACCACGGCCAACACCTACAGCGTGACGCTGCGCGTCACCGACAGTGCGGTGCCGACCCCGGCGACGAGCGACGCATCCTTCCAGTTCACGATCACCGCCGCGCCCGGCATCAAGACGATCGCCGAGCTCCAGGGCACCGGTCCGCGCTCGAGCTTCGCCGGCGCGGGCACCGCCCAGGGCAGCGAGACCGTGAGCACCGAAGGCGTGATCACCGGCCTCTACAACCTCGGCTGGGCCAACACCGGCAACACCAAGACCTGCGGGCTGTGCGGCTTCACCATCCAGACCGGTGGCAGCGGCGGTCCCGTCGACGCCACCCCGGGTGCGTCCGACGGCATCTTCGTCTACGGCTTCCCGACCTTCCAGGCCATCAACAGCACCGGCGGCGCCCTTGCCGTCGGCCAGTCCGTGCGCGTCACGGGCAAGATCTCCGAGTTCTCGGTCGCCAGCGACACCTCCGGCAGCCTCACCGAGCTCAACCTCCTCAACGGCAGCACCGGCAGCTCGGTCGTCGCGATCCCCGACCTGGCGCCGCCGGTCGCGCTGACGACCCTGCCGTCGACGGCCACCGACCGCGAGGCGCACGAGAGCGAGATCGCCAACCCGACCGACGTGGTCGTCACCGACACCTACAACTTCGAGACCGGGGGCGAGCTGGGCCTGGCGAGCGGCAACGAGACGCTCAAGCAGCCCGGGGAGATCTGCCCCGGCCTGCTCCCCGCCTGCATCACCGCAGCGCGGGACGACATCCGGGCGCGCGCCTGGTTCACCGACGACGCCTCGACCACCAACTACCTGACCAGCTCGAACTACTACAACCCCCAGGCGAGCGCGAACTCCGACGTGCCGCTTCCGTTCATGGACGCCACGCACTCGGCGCGCGTCGGCGCGAAGGTGACCTTCCCCGCCGGCAAGCCGGCCGTGATCGGGTACGGCGCCAAGAAGTGGTACCTCTACCCGCAGCGCTCGGTGGTCGCGCAGACCGAGAACGGCGCTCCCGACCTCGGCACCGACGTGATCACCTTCGAGGACACGCGGACGGCGAACGCCGCCCCCGCGGTCGTCGGCGGCAACCTGAAGATCGCGACCTACAACGTCGAGAACTTCTTCAACATCACCATGGAGGAGTTCGCAGCGGCGAACCCCTACTACAACTGCCAGTACGACAAGGACCGCCAGGGCAACAACATCCTCGCGTTCCAGTGCACCTCGCCCCAGGCGATCCCGAGCGCGTTCGACCCGCTGACCGGTGCGCCCACGGCGTACTCCAGCGGCATCGTGAGCGCCCCGCGCGGTGCGGGCCGGCAGGCCGACCTGACCCGACAGAAGAACAAGATCGTCAAGGCGATCAACGGCCTGGGCGCGGACATCGTCTCCCTCGAGGAGCTCGAGAACCCGAACAAGCTGCGCACGGGCGTGACCAACGGTCCGCTCAACCCCGACCCCGACAAGGCCGACGGCGGGCTCGGCACGCCGATCGCGTGGCGTGACGAGACCATCAACTACCTCGTCGACGCGCTGAACACCGACGCAGGCGGCAACGTCTGGGCGTTCGTGGCCTCGCCCGAGGAGTCGACCGACGCGACGTCGGTCAACCACATGTGCGCGACCGTCAACCCCGACGGCACGGTCGTCCAGCCGCCGCAGACCAACGGCACCTGCTCGTGGGCCTCCGGCCAGGACGTGATCCGCAACGGCTTCCTCTACAAGAAGGCCTCCGTCGTGCCGGTCGGCCCGTCGGACCTGGACCTGCCGAACAGCTCGGCTCCGGTGCCCTCGCCGTTCGACAACGCGCGTGAGCCGCTGGCGCAG
Organism: Nocardioides halotolerans DSM 19273; assembly: GCF_000422805.1. Taxonomy (GTDB): domain Bacteria; phylum Actinomycetota; class Actinomycetes; order Propionibacteriales; family Nocardioidaceae; genus Nocardioides; species Nocardioides halotolerans. The sequence goes on from NZ_KE383922.1 coordinate 178,211, forward strand.
TTCTTCAAGCCGGTCGGTCAGCCGAACTCCGACGGCTTCGCGGTCATCGTGAACCACTTCAAGAGCAAGGGGGACAGCGACCCGAAGGCGGTCGGCGGCAACGCCAACGACGACCTCACCGGCGCGTTCAACCTCTCGCGCACCAACCAGGCCAAGGAGCTCGTCCGGTTCGCCAACGAGTTCGCTGACAAGTGGGACACCACCAAGGTCTTCCTGGTCGGTGACTTCAACGCCTACACCGGTGAGGACCCGATCCAGGCGATCCTCAACCCCACCGCCGGCACCGACGACCTCGACTTCGACGTCGTCGTCTCCGACGACCCGAAGGACACGACCTACGTCTTCTCCACCCAGGTGGACGGCGTCGGCTACGGCGCGGCGGGCTCGCTCGACCACGTCCTGGCGAGCGCCGACGCGCGCGCCATGATCACCGGCACCGACGTGTGGGAGATCAACGCCAACGAGTCCAGCGCGTTCAACTACAGCCGCTTCAACACGAACGCGACGAACTTCTTCGACGGCACCAAGCCGTTCGCGGGTTCGGACCACAACCCGGAGATCATCGGCATCGACACCGGCAGCTCCGGCACGGTGCGTGACATCCAGATCATCGGCAGCAACGACTTCCACGGTCGCCTGATCGGCAGCTCCTCCGACGGTGGTGCCGCCCAGCTCGCGGGTGCCGTGAAGTCGCTGAAGAACGTCTACGGCGCGAACAACTCGGTGTTCGCCGCCGCCGGTGACCTGATCGGTGCCTCGACGTTCGAGTCGTTCGTCCAGCAGGACAAGCCGACGCTCGACGCGCTCAACGCGGCGGGCCTCGAGGTCTCCTCGATCGGCAACCACGAGTTCGACCGTGGCTACCACGACCTCATCGACCGCGTGATGCAGCCGAAGTCGGCGACCAACCCCTACGGCGCGGACGGCGGCCTGAACTGGCAGTACATCGGCTCCAACGTGGTCTACGACGACGACCCCGACGGCGGCGGCCCGAAGGAGGCCGGCGACCCGATCGTGCTCCCGACCTACACCAAGGACTTCGGTGGCGGGATCAAGATCGGCTTCGTCGGTGCCGTGACCGAGGACCTGCCCGGTCTGGTCAACCCGGCCGGCCTGGAGGGGGTCCACGTGACCCCGATCGCCGCGGCGGTCAACGGCTACGCCGACCAGCTGAAGGACGACGGGGCCGATCTCGTCGTGCTCCTGGTGCACGAGGGCGCGCCGTCGACCACCTGCAGCACCATGGAGTCCGACGGCTCGTCGTTCTCCGAGCTGCTCGGCGACATCAGCCCCGACATCGACGCGGTCGTCTCGGGCCACACCCACCTCGAGTACGCGTGCGAGTTCGCGGTGCCGGAGTGGGCGGGCGACGCGATCACCAAGCGGCCGGTCGTGTCGGCGGGCCAGTACGGCGTCGCGCTCGACCAGCTCGTCTACTCCTTCGACGCCTCGGGTGACCCGGTCGACGTCGTCTTCAACAACGTCGGCGTCAAGGGTCCGGGCAGCACGCTGTTCAGCTACCCGGAGGACCCGGCGGTCAAGGCGATCGTCGACCAGGCGGTGGCCGACGCGGCGGGTCCCGGCAGCACGGTGCTCGGCCAGATCCAGGGTCCGTTCAAGCGGGCCCGGCTGTCCGGCGGCGTGACCGAGAACCGCGGTGGTGAGTCCACGCTGGGCAACCTCGTGGCCGAGATCCAGCGGGCGGAGACGCCCGCGGGCGGCAACATCGCGCCGGCGCAGATCGCGTTCATGAACCCGGGTGGTCTGCGTGCGGACCTCAACGGCACCGGCAGCGGCAGCCCGCGCAACCTGACCTACCGTCAGGCCGCGGACGTCCAGCCCTTCGCCAACACCCTGGTCAACATGGACATGACCGGCGCCCAGATCCGGGCCGTGCTCGAGCAGCAGTGGCAGCGCGACTCGGACAACCCGGCGACGAGCAACGTCCCGTCCCGGCCGTTCCTGCGGCTGGGCACCTCGAAGGGGTTCACCTACACCTACTACGAGACCAACGACCCCAACCACGCGGGAGCCAAGCTCGGGCACGTGACGAGCATGTACCTCGACGGGGTCGCGCTCGCGGACGCGACGACGTACTCGGTGACGATGAACTCGTTCCTCGCTGCCGGTGGCGACAACTTCCGTGCCTTCCTCAACGGGACCGACAAGCAGGACACCGGTGTGACCGACCTGCAGGCCCAGGTGGAGTACATGGAGGAGTTCGCCTCGACGACGCCGCTGCCGGTCGACTTCAAGCAGCACGCGGTGAAGGTGACCTTCCCGGGTGGCGCCCCTGCGGCGTCGTACGACCCGGGTGACGCGGTGACGTTCGACGTCGCCTCGCTCGCGATGACGGCTCCTGACGACGTGCAGGACGCCAGCATCAAGGTGGTGCTCAACGGCCAGCAGCTCGGCGCCAACTTCGCGGTGAGCAACACGGTCGGCAACCAGCCGAACGACGACGCCGGCACAGCGTCGGTCAGCGTCACCCTCCCGGCGGACCTGCCGGGCGGCGTCGCCAAGCTGCACCTGATCGGCAACCAGACCGGGACCGACGTCATCGTCCCGATCACCATCTCCGGGCCGGTGCAGGCCGCGAGCACCACCTCGGCGCCGGACACCACCGTCGCCTACGGCGGCGTGGCGTCCATCGAGGTGACCGTCACCGGTGGTGGGGCGACCCCGACCGGCACCGTGCACCTGATGGACGGCGCGACCGAGCTCGACTCCGACACCCTGAACGCGGCCGGCAAGGTCACGCTCGCGGTCCCAGCGAAGACCTTCCCTGTCGGCACCAAGTCGCTCACCGCCGTCTACGACGGTGACGCGGCCTACACCGGCTCGCAGGACGGCCTGACCCTGACCACCTCGAAGGCGGCCTCGACGACTGCGGCGGCCGACGTCTCGGTGACCTACGGCAGCGCCTCCAGCGTGTCCGTCACGGTCTCCGCGACCAACGTGGTCCCGACGGGCTCGGTGACGGTCAAGCAGGGCGGGACGGTGCTCGGCACCGGCCTGGTCTCCGGCGGCACCGCGCAGGTGGCCATCCCGGCCAACGTCCTCGGGGTCGGTGCGCACGCGCTGACCGCGGACTACTCCGGTGACGCCAACGTGGCCGCGAGCAGCGACGCGCTCACGATGACGGTGTCCAAGGCGGGCTCGACCACGACCGCGTCGGTGAAGCCGAAGGCCCCGAAGAAGGGCCAGAAGGTGAAGGTGCTGGTCTCGGTGGTCGGCGCCAACGGCGTCGCCGCGACGGGCCAGGTCACCGTGACCCTGAAGGGCAAGTCGGTGACCGTGACGCTGGTCAACGGCAAGGCCGTGGTCAAGCTGGGGAAGATCAAGAAGGGCGGCAAGGCGACCGTCTCCTACTCCGGCAGCAGCACGGTCGAGGCCAGCCAGACCACCGTGAAGGTCAAGCTGAAGAAGAAGAAGCACAAGAAGTAGCGCCTGAGGGCTGAGCCCACGGGGGGGCCGGGAGCGACGTACGTCGCTCCCGGCCCCTCGGCGTCTGCCCCCGCGCCTCGCCGCGGGACGGCGGTGATTCGCGCAAGCACGCGTGCGCTCGGCAAGATGGAGAAGTGAGCCAGCCGTTGTCCGTCGCCGTGGTGACCCTCGGCTGCGCGCGCAACGAGGTCGACTCGGAAGAGCTCGCCGGACGGCTGGCCGCCGACGGGTTCCGGCTGGTCGAGGACCCGGCGTCCGCCGACACCGTGCTGGTCAACACCTGCGGCTTCGTCGAGCAGGCCAAGAAGGACAGCGTCGACGCGCTGCTCGAGGCCGCCGACCTCAAGGGCGGCGCCACCGGGCCGCAGTCGGTCGTGGCCGTGGGCTGCCTCGCCGAGCGGTACGGCGCCGAGCTCGCCGAGTCGCTCCCGGAGGCCGACGCGGTGCTCGGCTTCGACGACTACCCCGACATCGCGGCCCGCCTGCGGTCGATCGTGGCGGGGGAGGAGCACCAGCCGCACGTGCCGGCCGATCGGCGCCGGCTGCTGCCGATCAGCCCGGCCGACCGCCCCAGCGCGGTCGTCGCCCAACGGTCCCGGCTCACGACCGGCCCGACCGCGAATCTCAAGCTCGCAGAGGGCTGCGACCGCAGGTGCACCTTCTGCGCCATCCCGAGCTTCCGTGGGCGCTTCGCCAGCCGGCGCCCCACCGACGTCCTCGACGAGGCGCGCTGGCTCGCGTCCGACGGGGTGCGCGAGCTGTTCCTGGTCAGCGAGAACTCCACCTCCTATGGCAAGGACCTCGGCGACCTCCGACTGCTCGAGACGATGCTCCCCGAGCTGGCGGCGATCGACGGCATCGAGCGGGTCCGGGTGTCCTACCTCCAGCCCGCCGAGCTGCGGCCCGGGCTGCTCGAGGCGATCGCGACCACCGCCGGGGTGGCGCCCTACTTCGACCTCTCCTTCCAGCACGCCAGCAACGCGGTGCTCCGCCGGATGCGCCGCTTCGGCGACCCGGACAGCTTTCTGGGGCTGCTCGACCGGGTGCGCGCGCTCGCGCCCGAGGCCGGCGTCCGCTCCAACGTCATCGTCGGGTTCCCCGGCGAGACCGAGCAGGACCTCGAGATCCTGTGCGACTTCCTGGTCGAGGCGCGGCTCGACGTGGTCGGGGTCTTCGGCTACTCCGACGAGGACGGCACCGAGGCCGCGACGTACGACGACAAGCTGCACCCCGACGAGGTCCGCGACCGGGTCGCGCACGTCACCGACCTGGTCGAGCAGCTGACCGCGCAGCGCGCCGAGGAGCGCGTGGGCGAGGAGGTCGTCGTCCTGGTCGAGGACGTCACCGACGGTGAGGTCGTCGGCCGGACCGCCGCCCAGGGGCCCGACGTCGACGGCAGCACGACGCTCCTCGCTCCCGGTGCGCAGGTCGGTGACCTGGTCGCCGCCGTCGTGGTGGAGAGTGAGGGCGTGGACCTGGTGGCGAGCCCGCGGTGAGCGACCCTCGGGCGGCGGACGCCAGGCCGAGCAACCTCAACCTGCCGAACGTCCTCACCACGCTGCGGATCGTGCTGGTGCCCTTCTTCGGCGCCGCACTCCTCGTCGACGAGGGCGACTCGATCACCTGGCGACTGATCGCCTGGACGATCTTCGTGGTCGCGATGGTGACCGACAAGATCGACGGCGACATCGCGCGCAGCCGCGGCCTCGTCACCGACTTCGGCAAGATCGCCGACCCGATCGCCGACAAGGCGATGACCGGCATGGCCTTCGTGGGCCTCGCCGTGATCTTCGAGAGCCCGTGGTGGTGGGCGGTCACGATCGTGGTGCTGGTCCGCGAGTGGGCCGTCACCGTGCTGCGCCTCTCGATCCTCAAGCGCGTGGTGCTGGCCGCCGACCGGCTCGGGAAGTGGAAGACCACGTTCCAGGTGATCGGGCTCGGCGGTCTCGTGCTGCCGCTGCGCGACCCCGACCTGCCCGGGTGGCTCGAGACCCCGGGCGACCTCCTCTACTACCTCGCCGTGGCCTTCCTCGCCGTCGCGGTCGTCCTGACACTGGTCTCGGGCGCTCAGTTCTTCGCCGGGGTCTGGCGCCAGCGCCACACCCTTCGGGGCGGGCCTCGAAATGACCCGTCCTAGTCATTTCTGACCGTCTTTCCCCAGACGGGCCGTTCGGGCTTGACCTCCTCCTGATCCTCACCGAGAGTTCATCCACTGTCCTGCCTCGGGCGCGACAGCGCCCCAACGGTTTCGCCGCCTCGGACCGGCGTTCCACCGCTCGTCGACTCGATCGAGAACCTTCCCCGCTCGATGAAGTCGTCTCTCACCACACTTCGGAGACTCTTCATGCCTGCACCCCGGTCGCATCGACGCGCCCGCCTTGCCGTCCTCGTCTCGATCGCGCTGGCGGTCACCGGCTTCCAGCTCTTCCTGGCGCCGCCGGCTGCCCAGGCCGCGAGCACCACCGTCGTGATCAACGAGGTGTACGTCAACGGCGGGTCGGCCGGCGCTACGTACCTCAACAAGTACGTCGAGCTGCGCAACCTCACGGGCACGTCAATCAACCTGACAGGCATGTCCCTGCAGTACCGTGCGCCGGGCACGACGGGCGCCACCGGCAACGTGGCGCCACTGACCGGCACGATCCCTGCCAACGGCTACTACATGGTGATCGGTGGCACCAACGGTGCTGTCGGCGCGGCCGTCCCGACGACGGCCGGCGCGTTCCAGAACTCCTCGGCCATCAGCCCCGGTAATGCCGGCGGCACGATCGCCCTCATCAACGGCGGGGTCGCGGTTGACCTGTCGGTCCTGGCCAACTCGGTCGACAAGATCGGCTACGGGACGAGCAACGCGCCCGAGGGCAACGCGTCCGGGGCGGGCCCGACCGGCAACAGCGTGACGAAGTCGATTGGTCGCAAGAACGCGACGGACACCGACGTGAACACCGCTGACTTCGAGGCGCAGGACCCGACGCCGAACGCAGCCAACCCTTCCGCGGTCGTGCCGCTCGCTCTCGCCCCGGTCTCCAACAAGACCGGCACCGTCGACCACCCGATCAACGGCTTCTCGCTGACGGCGTCCAACGGCACGCCCGGCTACACCTACTCGGCCACCGGCCTGCCCGCCGGCGTCTCGGTGAACCCCACGACCGGCGCCGTCTCCGGCACGCCGACCGCGGCCTGCGCGTGCGCGGTCACCGCCAAGGTCACCGACAGCGCCAGCGCCGAGGCGACCCAGGCGTTCACCTTCACCGTCACGCCGTTCACGGCGACCAACCCGGGCAACAAGACCTTCCTGCTCGACGAGGCGATCACGCCGTTCACGATCCAGGTCACCGGCGGCGTCGCACCCTTCGGCTACGCCGTCACCAACGGCAGCCTGCCCGCGGGCGTCACGCTCAACGGCACGACCGGCGAGGTCTCCGGCACGCCGACCGCCAGCCAGGCCGCGACCCCGGTGACGGTCACCGTCACCGACAACGAGGGTGCGACCGCTGCGACCACGTTCAGCATCGAGGTCTCGGCGTCCGAGCCGGCCACGCGGACGATCCAGATCCTGGGCACCAACGACTTCCACGGCCGGCTCCAGCGTGACAGTGGTGGGCCGACCGCCGGTGCCGCGGTGCTGGCCGGTGCCGTCAAGCAGCTGCGCGCCTCGAACCCCGACACGGTGTTCGCCGCCGCGGGTGACCTGATCGGTGCCTCGACGTTCGAGTCGTTCATCCAGCACGACAAGCCGACGATCGATGCGTTGAACGAGGCGGGGCTCGAGGTGTCCTCGGTGGGCAACCACGAGTTCGACCAGGGGTTCAACGACCTGTTCAACCGGGTGATGCAGCCGGCTGGTCCGGGCAACCTCGAGGGTGGTGCGGACTGGGAGTACCTCGCGGCGAACATCACCTTGAAGAGCGACGGCTCGCACCCGATCGCCCCGTCGTGGACCCGGACCTTCGGCGCCGTCAAGGTGGGCTTCATCGGTGCGGTGACCGAGGAGCTGCCCTCGCTGGTGTCTCCGGCGGGGATCAACATGATCGACGTCAACCCGATCGTGAGCTCGGTCAACGCCGAGGCGACGGCGTTGAAGGCCGGTGGCGCGGACGTGATCGTGTTGCTGATGCACGAGGGTGCTGCGGGCACCGACTGCGCCACGATGCTGAGCGACCCGAAGTCGGCGGTGATGGCCGGGATCGTGAACGGGGTCAACAACGACATCGACGCGATCATCAGCGGTCACACCCACCTGTCCTACAACTGCCACTTCCCGGTACCGGGGTGGGCGGGTCGTCCGGTGACCGAGCGTCCGGTGGTCTCCGCCGGCCAGTACGGCATGGCGCTCGACAAGCTGCTGTTCACCGTGGACACGGCCACCGGCCAGGTCACCGACGTCCAGCAGGACACCGTGAACCTGCAGCACTGCACGAACTGCCCGACGACGGGTACGCAGTCGTGGGTGGCGGACTTCCCGGCGGACTCGGCGACGGCGGGGATCGTGGCCAGCGCGGTGTCGCAGGCCGAGCCGTTGGGTGCGGTGGCGTTGGGCCGGGTCGGTGGTGAGTTCCACCGTGGCAAGCTGACGACGGGTTCGGAGAACCGTGGCGCGGAGTCGACGCTGGGCAACCTGGTGGCGGAGGTCCAGAAGTGGGCCACGCGCAACCCGGAGACCGGGTCGGCGCAGATCGCGTTCATGAACCCGGGTGGGTTGCGCACCGACATGCTGGGCAACGCCGGTGTGTTCCCGCGGACCTTGACGTTCAAGCAGGCCGCGGACGTGCAGCCGTTCGCCAACACGTTGGTGAACATGGACCTGACCGGTGCGCAGATCAAGACGGTGCTGGAGCAGCAGTGGCAGCCTGCGGGTGCGTCGCGGCCGTTCCTGAAGCTGGGTATCTCCAAGGGCTTCACCTACACCGCGACTCCGCCGCCGGCCGGTGCGCCGGTGGGCACGCGGGGCACGGTGACCGGGATGTGGCTCAACGGGACGCCGATCGGGATGGGCACGGTCTACTCGGTGACGGTGAACTCGTTCCTGGCGGCCGGTGGTGACGGGTTCACCGAGCTGGCCAACGGGACCGGCAAGCAGGACACCGGGCAGTCGGACCTCAACGCGATGGTGGCCTACATGTCGGCGTTCGGGACCTCCCCGGACCAGGTGACGCCGGACTACAAGCAGAACGGCATCAACATCACCTTCCCGGCCGACGCGCCGACGGGCTACGCCCCCGGTGACCACGTCAAGTTCGACGTCTCGGGCTGGTCGATGACCAACCCCGCCGACACCAAGGACACCGCGATCGTGGTCAAGGTGGGAGCCACCACCCTGAGCTGCGCGTGCACGCTGGACAACACGCCGCAGCCCGCACTTCCTGGCTCGGACGTGACGGGCAAGGCGTCGATCGACGTGGTCGTCCCGGCGTCGACGCTGCCCGGCCCGCTGACGCTCAGCTTGAGTGGTGCGGCGACGGGCACGGAGTCGCAGGTGACCGTCACCGCCATCAAGGCCGGCACCACGTCGGTCACGGCGGCGGACTTCGCCGTGGAGTACGGGCAGGCGGCGCAGGTCCAGGTGACCGTCAGCGGTCCGGGGCTCACGCCCACGGGCACCGTGGACCTGAAGGACGGGTCGACTGTGGTCGCGTCCGGCACGCTCGACGGCACCGGCAAGGCGACCATCACGGTGCCTGCGCTGACCTACCCGGTCGGCCAGGTGACGCTGACGGCGGCGTACTCCGGCGACGCGCAGCACGACGCGTCGACGAAGTCGCTGACGTTCACCACGACCAAGGCGGCGTCGACGACCAGTGCGGCCGACGGCTCGATGGAGTACGGCAAGCCGGCCGACGTCACCGTCAACGTCGGGGCCGCTGCCGGCGTCGACGTCAGCGGGACGGTGACCGTCAAGGACGGCGCCACCACGGTCGGCACCGCGCCGGTCGTGGCCGGGGTCGCCACGGTGACCCTTGCCGCGAAGTCGCTCGAGGTCGGGGCCGCGTCGCTCACCGCGTCGTACTCCGGCAACGCCAACGTCCAGGTCAGTGACGACACGTTCACGGTCACGGTCGACAAGGCCACCTCGGTGGTCGTGGCGCCCGACGTGGCCGTGCCCCCGGGTGGCACCGGCAGCGTCTCCGTCACGGTCACCGCGGTCGGGGTCGACCCGACCGGCACGGTCACCGTGAAGAACGGCGCGACCGAGCTCGGCTCGGCGCCGCTGCTCGGCGGGGTGGCCCAGCTCACCCTGCCGGCGGTGCCGAACGGCACGGTCCTGACCGCGGCGTACGCCGGTGACGAGCACGTGAAGCCGGGGACGGACACCTTCACGGTCACCTGCTGCGACAAGTCGACGCCGATCCTGGCGATCTCCGACGTGTCGATGCAGTACGGCCAGTCCAGGACCGCGACGCTGACCGTCACCGGGTCGCCCGGTGGCGCGGCGACCGGCACGGCCACGATCAAGAGCGGCTCCACCACGATCGGCTCCGCGCCGGTCTCCGGTGGCATCGCGACGATCCTCATCCCGGCGGGCGCGCTGCCGGTGGGCTCCACGGTCCTGACCGCGGAGTACTCCGGCGACGCCAACCTCGTCGCGGGCTCGAAGGCCTTCACCGCGACCGTGACCAAGGCATCGTCCACGGTCTCGGCCAAGGTGAAGCCGAAGCACCCGCGGGTGAACCACAAGGTCAAGCTGAAGGTGTCGGTCGTCGGCGCCAACAGCGTCGAGGCCACCGGGCAGGTCACCGTGAAGTTCCAGGGGAAGACCTACAAGGTGACCCTGAAGAACGGCAAGGCCACGGTGAAGCTCGGCAAGCTCGCCTCGTCGAGCGCGAAGGCCAAGGTCACCTACGCCGGCAGCACGACCGTCGCCGGCAGCACGACCACGGTGAAGATCAAGGCCTCCTGACCTGACCTGATCCGAGCCAGGAGGCCGGGAGCGGCGCGAGCCGCTCCCGGCCTCCTGCGTGGTGGGGCCCACCGCAGGCCGGGTCAGGACCCGCCGGCCGCCCGGGCATCGGCGTCGGCGAGGTGGAACGCCGCGTGCACGAGGGCGAGGTGGCTGAACGCCTGGGGGAAGTTGCCGACCATGCGCAGGCCGACGGGGTCGTACTCCTCCGACAGCAGCCCCACGTCGTTGCGCAGCTCGACGAGCCGGTCGAAGAGGGAATGGGCGTCGTCGACGCGGCCGGCCGCGGCGTACGCCGAGACCAGCCAGAACGAGCACGCGAGGAAGGGGTGCTCGCCGCCGGCGAGGCCGTCGACGCCGGTCTCGGTGCGGTAGCGGAGCACCAGCCCCTCGTGGAGGAGGTCCTCCTCGACGGCCTTGATGGTGCCGAGCATCCGCGGGTCGTCGCCGTCGATGAAGCCGAACAGCGGCAGCACGAGCAGGGAGGCGTCGACCTCCTTCGTGCCGTAGTGCTGGACGAAGGTGCCGCGCTCGCTGTCGTAGCCGTTCTCGAGCACGTCGGCCCGGATCACCTCGCACAGCTCGCGCCACTCCTCGAGCGGGCCGGGCAGGTCGTGGTACTCCATTGCCCGCACCGCCCGGTCGAAGGCGACCCACGTCATCACCCGCGAGTGCGTGAACGTACACGGCTCGCCCCGGATCTCCCACATGCCGTTGTCGGGGTCCTGCCAGCGCTTCGCGAGGTCCGCGACGAGCGCCCGCTGCAGTGCCCACGACTCGTCGCTCGGCGCTCCCTCGAAGTCGCGGACCTTGGCCAGGGCGTCCATCACCTCGCCCAGGACGTCGTGCTGCACCTGGTCGACCGCGCCGTTGCCGATCCGCACGGGCCGCGAGTCGGCGTAGCCCGGCAGGTGGTCGAGGGTGATCTCGGTCAGCCGCCGCGAGCCGTCGACGGCGTAGACGATCTGCATCTCGGCCGGGTCGCCGGCGATCGCGCGGAGCAGCCAGTGCCGCCAGAGGTCGGCCTCCTCGGTGTAGCCCGCGCGCACCAGCGCGCCGAGGGTCAGCGCGGCGTCGCGCAGCCAGCAGTAGCGGTAGTCCCAGTTGCGCTCGCCGCCGAAGTCCTCGGGCAGCGAGGTCGTCGGCGCGGCCACGATCCCGCCGGTGAGCTCGTCGGTCATCATCCGCAGCGTGAGCAGCGAGCGGCGTACGACGTCGGGGTGCGGCACGTCGGCGGCGGCCTCGGCCGCCCACTGCTCGTCGGACTCGATCGACGACTCGATGTCGGCGTCGTCGAGCCGGAGGTTGGTCGGCTCGGCGTAGGACGGGAACCAGGTCATCGAGAACACCAGCTCGTCGCCCGCGTTGACGTCGAACTCGTCGTTGTGGGAGTGGTCGCTGGCCACCGGGAGCCGCGGCCCGCGCAGCACCAGCTGGTCGGGTCCGCCGATCGCGGTGATCACCTCCTCGCCCTCGATCGTCGTGCGCCGCACCCACGGCTGCAGCTGGCCGTAGTCGAGGCGGATCTTCCACTCGTGGAGCATCCGGACGGTGCCGCGGACGCCGGTGATCTTGCGGACCAGGTCGGCGCGGTCGTCGTTGCGCGGCATCAGGTCGGTCAGCGTGACGACGCCCTCGCTGGTCGTGAACGTGGTCTCGAGGACCGCCGAGGACCCGACGTAGCGCCGCTCGGTGGCGTACTGCCCGTCGGGGACCAGCTGCCAGTGGCCGTGGTCGTCGGTGCCGAGCAGCCCGGCCAGGCACGCCGGCGAGTCGAACCTCGGCACGCACAGCCAGTCGACCGAGCCGTTGGTGCCGACCAGCGCCGCCGTACGCCGGTCGCCGATCAGCGCGTAGTCCTCGATCGGCAGCGCCATGCCTCGACCGTAACCGGAGGCGGGCACCGCTAACCGTGACATCGGTTGAGCGAGGTGCCTCCGCTGCGGTGGTCTCGACAAGCTCGACCAGCGCGGGGCCGGCCTGGGTGCCCCAACGCAGGGACGGCTCCGGACCGGGTGGGCTCGCTGCCCCGGGTCACCTGGGCCGTGTGGGCCGGCGGACGCACCGCACCGGGCCACCGCGGATCGAGCTTGTCGAGATCACCGCAGCGTGGGCACGCGGCCGGCGAGGCACGGTGGCTGAGGTGCGAGGCCGGCCACGGCCGAGCCTCGAAGCCTCCGCAGGGATGGCTCCGGGCCGGGCCGCCGCTGATCGAGCTTGTCGAGATCCCCGCAGCGTGGGCACGCGGCCGGCGAGGCACGGTGGCTGAGGTGCGAGGCCGGCCACGGCCGAGCCTCGAAGCCTCCGCAGGGATGCTCCGGGCCGGGCCACCGCTGATCGAGCTTGTCGAGATCACCGCAGCGGAGGCACGCGGCCGCCTGCGGCGGCGAGCCACCGTATGGGGCGACGGGCCACGGGCGACCCTAGAGTCGGGTCATGGACCTCGCCGCGCGCGTGCACGCCCTGCTGCAGGAGCGCGGGGAGAGCGTCGCGACCGCGGAGTCGCTGACCGGGGGACGGCTCGCGGCGCTGCTCACGGCCGTGCCGGGCGCGTCCCGCAGCTATGTCGGGGGAGTCGTCGCCTACGCCACCTCGGTCAAGCAGGACGTGCTCGGCGTCCCCGCGGCGCTCGTCGAGACGTACGGCGTGATCTCGGCCGAGTGCGCCACGGCCATGGCCCGCGGCGCGGCGGGCCTGACCGGCGCGACCTGGGGGATCGGCACCACCGGCGTCGCCGGCCCCGACGGGCAGGAGGGCCACCCGCCCGGCACCGTGCACGTCGGGCTGGTCGGGCCGGGCGTCTCCACCGCCCTCGCCCTGGAGCTCGTGGGCGGCCGCGAGGCGGTCCAGGGCCGCACCTGCGCGGAGGCGCTGTCGGCGCTCGAGGGCATGCTTTCCACAGGTACGCCGGGATGAACCCCGGGAAGAAGGGCGCCTCGGGTAGCGTTGCACCCACGGACGACGGAAAGGAGACGCGCATGGTGCTGTTTCGCCGACTGCTCGGTGATGTGCTCCGCGCCCAGCGGATGCGCCGCGGCATGACGCTGCGCGAGGTCTCCGCCGAGGCCAGGGTCAGCCTGGGCTACATCTCCGAGATCGAGCGGGGCCAGAAGGAAGCGTCCTCCGAGCTCCTCGCGTCCCTCTGCTCGGCCCTCGACCTGCCCCTGTCGGTCATGCTGCGCGAGGTCTCCGACCTCGTCGCGCTCGAGGAGTCGCTGACCGGCGCCCTCGCCGACGCTCCGGCCAGCACCGAAGTGGTCGCCAGCGCCGCATAGTAGGGGTTAGGTTGTCGCGGTGACGACGGCCCGGCGACTACTCGCCCTCCTCTGTGCCCTGTTCCTGGTCCCGCTCCTCGCGGTGACGACCCAAGCCTCGTCGGCCTCCGCGGCCGGCGGCTCGCTGTTCAGCCCGCTCGACGGATTCACCGTCGGCAAGGGCGGCGACGTGCGCGTGCGACCCCAGGAGTTCAGCGCCTACCGCGTCGACCTCGCGGGCGTGCGGGCGCAGCTCGCGGGCGGCGCGACGACGCTGACGATCCCCGACCCGGCCGGCACGCCCACGGCGTTCCAGGTCCGCGAGGACTCCGTCATGGAGCCCGAGCTCCAGGCGGCCCACCCCGAGATCCGCACCTACACCGGTGCCGACGCGCAGGGCAGCAGCATCCGGCTCGACGTCACGCCGATGGGCTTCCACGCCTTCGTACGTCGTCCCGACGGCGTGACCTGGCTGGTCGACCCGGCCTACAACCGCCGCGGCGAGGACCGCGTCCTGTCCTACCCCGGCGGGTCGTCGCCCGCGTCGGGCACCTTCGTCGAGCGCGAGCTCGACAAGACCGTCGCGGCGGTGGCCGAGGGCGGTGACTTCTCGACCCCCGGCGGCCTGGTCTCGCAGCGCACCTACCGGATGGCCTTCCTGACCGACAGCAGCTACGCGACGTACTTCGGCAGCGCCAACGTGTTCTCCGAGAAGACCACGATGATGAACCGCGTCAACGAGGTCTACAACGACGACCTCGCGATCAAGTTCGTGCTGATCGCGGGCACCGACACCAAGCTCAACCTCGACACGGTCGCCAAGATGACCGGTCCCAACGGCCCGTGCGGCCCCAACGCGTGCTACGCCCCGACCGAGGTCGACGACTGCAACAGCGACACCCTCACCCGCAACAACTTCGTCATCGGCCAGATCATGGGCGCCGACAACTTCGACATCGGTCACATCGGCCTCGGCAACGACGGCGGCGGCATCGCTGGTCTCGGCGTCGTCGGCGGCACCAACAAGGCCCGCGGGTGCACCGGCCTCCCGACGCCCGACGGCGACCTCTACGCCATCGACTACGTCGCGCACGAGGTCGGCCACCAGATGGGCGGCAACCACACCTTCAACAGCCAGGTCTGCCAGGCCCAGCGCAACGGCGGCACGTCGGTCGAGCCGGGCTCGGGCTCCTCGATCATGGCCTACGCCGGCATCTGCGGCGCCGACAACCTGCAGCCCCACTCCGACCCGTACTTCTCGCAGCGCAGCGTCGACGAGATCACCAACACCACCGGTGCCACGCCGAGCAACCTCAACGAGCGGCAGTCGGTGGCCTTCATCGGCCTCGACAACGGCGAGCAGTTCACGCTGTCGTGCGGCGGGTGCCCGACGTCCGCGACGCTCACCGCCGGGAGCCCGACGTTCGCCGCCGACGTGACCGCCGCCGTGCTTGCGGTGACCGGCCAGGCCGGTGTCGTGACGGGTTACGACGGCGCGGCCACGGCCGGCCTGAAGGGCTTCACGGTGACCTGGGGTGGCTCGCTCGCCATCCCCGCCCTCACCGTCCAGAACGTGAGCGGGACGTTCGACCCGATCGTCGGCACGATCGTCAACGGCGGTCCGACCACCCAGGGCGGCACGGTCTCGGTGACCACCAACCACTCGCCGACCGTCACCGTGCCGACGGCCAAGACCATCCCGATGCGCACGCCGTTCGCGCTCACGGGGTCGGCCAACGACGCCGACGGCGACACCCTCACCTACATGTGGGAGCAGAACGACCAGGCCTCGGCGTCCGCCTCGCTGCCGAGCAACACCAAGAGCAGCGGGCCGCTGTTCCGGCAGTTCGGCACGGCCGCGATCGTCTCGCCGACCGACACGCTGGAGTACCACTCGCCGGGTGAGAACCTCGCCGGCACGTCGCCGACCCGGGTCTTCCCCGACATGGCGCAGATCCTGGCCAACAACACCAACGCCGCGACGGGTTCATGCCCGGCGTCTCCGCCGGCGGGCCAGACCACGACCGACTGCTACTCGGAGTTCCTGCCCAACATCTCCTACACCTCCAACACACCGGGCACCAAGGCCATGCACTTCCGGTTCACGGCGCGCGACGAGTTCACGGCGGACCCGGCAGCCGACCACCCCGGTGGGCTGACGACCGGCGACGTGACGGTCACCGTCGACACCTCCGCCGGCCCGTTCCTGGTCACCTCTCGGGCGACGGCGGGCTCTCCCGGGTCGGGCTTCGAGACCGTCACCTGGAACGTCGCCGGCACGGCCGCGGCGAGCCTGGCCCCGAACGTGAAGATCAGCCTGTCCACTGACGGCGGGCTGACCTTCCCGACGGTGCTGGCCGCGTCGACGCCCAACGACGGCAGCGAGGTGGTGATCCTGCCGAGCGTCACGACGACGACGGCACGGATCAAGATCGAAGCGGTGGACAACTACTTCTTCGACGTCAACGACGCCAACTTCGCGATCAACCCGTCGGCAGGCAACCTGACGCCCATCGTGGACGCCGGCCCTGACGCCACGGTCGCCGTGGGGGCGACGTTCACGTCGTCCGGCAGCTTCATGGACGAGGCGCCCGGCACCGCCACCGCCACCGTGGACTACGGCGACGGCGCTGGTCCCGTGCCGCTCACGCTGACGGGGTCGACGTTCAACCTCAGCCACACCTACACGACCGTCGGGCCCAAGACGGTGACGGTGGCGGTGACGGACGCCAGCGCCGCCACCGGCACCGACACGGCCACGGTGACGGTCACCAGCGGCACGCCGCCCGGTCCGGCCGCCTCCACGGTCAAGGCTGCGGCCAAGCCGAAGAAGCCCGTCCAGGGTCACGGCTTCAAGGTCAAGGCGACCGTCACCAGCTCCGGTGGCGTGGCCGCCGGCACGGTGCAGGTCTACCTCGGCACCAAGCTGCTCGGCACCGGCACCCTGAAGAACGGCAAGGTCACCATCAAGCTGAAGCCGAGGAAGGCGAAGAAGCTGAAGGTCGGCAAGAACACGCTGACCGTGAAGTACCTCGGCTCGGCCACCATCGCGGCCAGCCAGGCCGACCTCGTGGTGAAGATCAAGAAGAAGAAGCACTAGCAGCCGCGCAGACCGGCAGGACGGGCCTCGCCCGTCCTGCCGGTCTCGTGCTTTCTAGACCTGCCAGAGGAGGCAGAACGGCTTGCCGACCGGGTCGGCGTAGACCCGCCAGTTGTCGCCATTGCCAGGCAGCCGCACGGCGCCGATCGCCAAGGCGGCGCGCTCGGCCTCCTCGATGTCGTCGACCCACACGTCGAGGTGGAGCTGCTGGGGCCGCGACGGGTCGGGCCAGCCGGGGGCGGCGTAGTCGCGCACCTGCTGGAACAGCACCGGCTGCTCGCCGTCGACCCCCACCATCGCCGCCCCGTCGGCGTCGTAGGTGACCGGCTTGCCGAGCAGCTCGGCGTAGAAGGCGGCGAGCGCGGACGGGTCGGGGCAGTCGAGCATGACGCCCATCAGCGTGGTGCGCGGGTCGCCGGCGTTGAGGCACAGGTCGAACGGGTGGCCCGCCGGGTCGGCCAGCGTGTGCCAGCTCTCGTTGCGCCGCAGCACGGTCGCGCCGAGCTCGACCGCCCGGGCGGTGCCGGCCTCGAGGTCGGGCACCCGCAGGTCGAGGTGGGCCTGCTGGGGCTGGGCCTGACCCGGCCAGCCCGGCGCGACGTGGTCGGGCGCGTGCTGGAGCCCGATCCGCCAGCCGTCGTCGGTGGTCATGGTGACCCACTCGTCGTCGGCGTAGCGCTGGGTCCAGCCGGCGAGCCCGGAGTAGAACGCCGAGAGCCCCGGAAGGTCGGCCGTGTCGATGACGATGGTCTTGAGGGTGCCGATCACGAGGGCATCCTGACGGGCTGGCACGACGGGCACCAGTACGACGCGCGCTCGCGGCCCGGCGGGCCGAGCTGGGTCACGGCCACGGGCGTGCCGCAGCGGCGGCACGGCGACTTGTCGCGGCGGAAGACCCACATCCGCTCGCGCTCGCGCAGGTCGCCGGTGGTCGACTGCACCGCCCGCTCCTTGTTGAGCATGAGCATCTGACGGGCGCGGCGCACCAGGCGCCGCAGGTCGGGCACCGCCCCGACCGGCGTGGCGGGGTCGACGCCGCTGGTGAAGCAGAGCTCGGCGGCGTACATGGTGCCGATGCCGGCGAGGTTGCGCTGGTCGAGGAGCGCGTCGCGGATCCGCTGGCCGGGGTCGCGCGCGAGGTTGGCGAGCGCGAGGTCCTCGTCCCAGTCGGGACCGAGGAGGTCGGGCCCGAGGTGGCCGACCACGTCGCCCTCCTGGTCGCGGTGGATCAGCTCGACGATGCCGAGCGAGAACCCGATCGCGGTGCTGCGCTCGGTCTCGAGCACGACCCGGGCGTTGGTGGCGGAGCGAGGCCAGCGCTGGCCCCGGCGCACGACCTTCCAGCTGCCCTCCATCTTGAGATGGGTGTGCAGCGTCCAGCGCTCGGTGTCGCCGGGGCCGCCCGGGGCGCCGTCGGCGGGCTCGCGGTCGATGCGGGTCAGCAGGTGCTTGCCGCGCGAGACGGTCTCGACGACCGTGCCACCGGTCAGGTCGGCGGTGGCGTGCTGGGGGACGCGGAAGTCGGTGGCGGTCAGCACCTGCCCGCTCAGCGACTCGTCGAGCAGCCGGGCGGTGCGGTAGACGGTGTCGCCCTCAGGCACCGTTGCCCCTGAGCCGGAGCCCGCGCGGGGTCGCGACGAACCCGGCCGCGTCGAGGGCCTCGCGCAGCGGGGTCGATCCGCCGCCGAGCAGCGCGGCCCCGTCGGCCCGCTCGACCGTGAGCCGGCCGAGCGAGCCCCGGCGGGCGGCCTCGGCCAGCGAGGCCGCGGCCGGACCGAGCAGCTCGGCGTCGTCGCTCCAGGTGAGGAGCGTGCGGCCGCCGCGCTCGACGTAGAGGACGAGCTCGCCCTCGACCTGCACGACCAGCGCGCCTGCCTTGCGGCCGGGCCGGTGCCCGCCCTCGCCGTCGGTGGCCGGCCAGGGCAGCGCCGCGCCGTAGGGGTTGGCGGGATCGGTCGCGGCCAGGCAGACCGCGGTCGGCTTGGCGCCGTCGTGGTGCCCGGCGGGCTCGCTGAACGTGCGGAGCCGGTCGATGGCGCCGGCGGTGCCGAACTGGGCGGCGCCCAGGCCCTCGACGAAGTAGCCCCGGCGGCAGCGGCCGGAGTCCTCGAACGCCGACAGCACCTTGTAGACGGCGGCGAAGCCGCCCGGCTGGCGCTCGCTCACCACGGCGCCGCGGATGACGACGCCGTGCCGGTCGAGCAGCCGCTCGGCGGCCGCGTGCGCGCGCCGGGTCGGGTCGGTGTCGAGCTCGGGCAGCATCGCCCAGCGGCCGGCGGTCTCGGGCGGGCCGGTGCGGAGCGCGGCGCCGCCGCGGCCGGTCGTGCCGGCCATCCGGGGCCGGGCCGGGGGCCGCTTGGTGCGGTGGCTGGCGGAGCCGGAGCGGGTCAGCGCCCGCAGCGGGGTGAGCGTGTCGTTGCTGATCCGGCCGGCCCAGACGAGCTCCCACAGAGCGGCGCTCAGGGCCTTGTCGTCGGCGGGCGTGTCGAGGACCTGACCGACCTGCTGGGCCAGCTGCCGGAAGAACCACGCGCCACCCGGGGCGAGCGCGTCGAGGACCGCCTGGTGGAGCTCACGCACGTGATCGGACGGCGGCTCGAAGGGCTCGTGCGGAGGGAGCGTGAGCGGCGCCTGGTCGGCGAGGTGGAGGCTGACCCAGCCGTCGGAGCCGGGCAGCGGGCCGTGGCCGGCCCAGATCACCTCGCCGGAGGCGGTGAGCTCGTCGAGGTAGGACGGCTCGTAGTCACGGACCCGGGCGGCGAGCACGAGCGGCTCGAGCGCGCTGGCCGGCACGGGCGCGCCCGCGAGCTGGTCGACCACCGAGAGCACGCCGTCGACGCCGCGGAGCTTGCCGCCGACGTGCTGCCAGGCGCCGAGGAACCGGCCGAGCGCGGCCGATGGGACGGGCTCGACCTCCTTGCGCAGCCGCGCCAGGCTGCGGCGGCGCAGCGACCGCAGCACCTCGGCGTCGCACCACTCGAGCCCCGATGCCCCCGGCCGGAACTCGCCGTCGAGCACCCGCCCCTGGGCGCCGAGGCGCTGGAGCGTGAGCCGCACCACCGCGATGCCGAGCCCGAGGCGGGCGGCGACGTCGTCGGTGGTGAACGGCCCGTGGGTGCGGGCGTAGCGGGAGACGAGGTCGGCGAGCGGGTCGTCGACGGGGTCGGTGAACGCCTCCGGGGTGCCGGGCGGGACGGCGACGCCGAGCCCGTCGCGCAGGCGCCCGACGTCCTCGACCGCCGCCCAGCGCTCGACGCCGGCGACCCGGACCTCGACCACCCGACGCGTGGCAGCCAGGCTCTCGAGCGCCTCGAGGGCGTCGACCCCCTCGGCGCAGCGCGCGCGGACCTCGTCGGTGCTGAGGGGGCCGAGCAGCCGCAGCAGGTCGGCGACGCCCTCGGCGCCGCGGGCGGCGCGCTCGGGGGTCAGGCGCTGGAGCTCGGCCTCGACCTCGGCCAGCACCTCGGGGTCGAGGAGCTCGCGCAGCTCGGCCCGGCCGAGCAGCTCGGCGAGCAGCCCCTGGTCGAGCGAGAGCGCGGCGGCGCGGCGCTCGGCGATCGGGGAGTCGCCCTCGTAGACGAACTGGGCGACGTAGCCGAACAGCAGGCTGCGGGCGAACGGGCTCGGGCTGGGGGTCGCCACGTCGGTGACCTGGACCCGGCGCTGGTCGATCGCGCGCATCAGCCCGACCAGGGCGGGCAGGTCGTAGACGTCCTGGAGGCACTCGCGGACCGCCTCGAGGACGATCGGGAAGGAGGGGTACTTGCTGGCGACCTCGAGCAGCGCCGCGCTGCGCTGGCGCTGCTGCCACAGCGGGCTGCGGCGGCCGGGGTCGCGGCGGGGCAGCAGCAGCGCGCGGGCGGCGCACTCGCGGAACCGGGAGGCGAACAGGGCGGAGCCGCCGACCTCCTGGGTGACGAGGTCGTCGATCTCGTCGGGGGAGAAGACCACCACCTCGCCTCCGGGCGGCTCGGCGTCGGTGTCGGGGACGCGGATGACGATGCCGTCGTCGGAGGCGACCGCCTGCCCGTCGATGCCGTAGCGCTCGCGCAGCCGGGCGTTGATCGCCAGCGCCCACGGGGCGTGGACGGGGGTGCCGTAGGGGGAGTGGACGACCAGGCGCCAGTCGCCGAGCTCGTCGCGGAACCGCTCGACGAGGAGGTTCTGGTCGCTCGGCAGCACCTGGGTGGCCTCGAGCTGCTCGTGGAGGTAGCCGACGAGGTTGCCCGCGGCGTAGTCGTCGAGCCCCTCCTGCTTGGCGCGCGCCTCGGCCTGGTGCTTCGGCATCGCGGCCAGCTCACGGGTGAACGCCCCGACCGCCTCGCCGAGCTCGGCGGGGCGGCCGAGCGCGTCGCCCTTCCAGAACGGCAGCCGGCCCGGCACCCCGGGGGCGGGGGTCACCAGGACCCGGTCGTGGGTGATGTCCTCGATCCGCCAGCTCGTCGCGCCGAGCGCGAACACGTCGCCGACCCGGGACTCGTAGACCATCTCCTCGTCGAGCTCGCCGACGCGCTTGCCGGGTCCGCTCTGCTCGTTGCCCCCGACGAGGAAGACCCCGAAGAGGCCGCGGTCGGGGATGGTGCCGCCGCTGGTCACCGCGAGGCGCTGGGCGCCCGGACGGCCGGTCAGGGTGCCGGCGACGCGGTCCCACACGATGCGGGGGCGGAGCTCGGCAAACTCGTCGCTCGGGTAGCGGCCCGAGAGCAGGTCGAGCACGGCGTCGTAGGCCGAGCGCGGCAGCTGGGCGAAGCTCGCGGTGCGCTTGAGCAGGTCGAACAGGTCGTCGGCGTGCCAGGCGTCCATCGCGGTCGCGGCCACGACCTGCTGGGCAAGCACGTCGAGAGGGTTGGCCGGGACGCCGAGCGACTCGATGGCCCCCGAGCGCATGCGCTGCACGGCCACCGCGGTCTGTGCGAGGTCGCCGCGGTGCTTGGGGAACAGCACGCCCCGGCTGACCTCGCCCACCTGGTGACCGGCGCGACCGACGCGCTGGAGCGCGCTCGCCACGCTCGGCGGGGACTCGATCTGGACGACCAGGTCGACCGCGCCCATGTCGATGCCGAGCTCGAGGCTGCTGGTGGCGACGACGGCCGGCAGCCGGCCACGCTTGAGGTCGTCCTCGATGAGCGCGCGCTGCTCCTTGGAGACCGAGCCGTGGTGGGCCTTCGCGATCAGCGACGCGGCGCCGGTGCTGGCACCGGACTGCGCCATGACCTGGGCCGGGCTCTGCCCGATCTCCAGGCGCTCGCCCGAGGCCCGCTCGAAGGCGATCTCGTTGAGCCGGGCGGTGAGGCGCTCGGCGAGCCGGCGGCTGTTGGCGAACACGATCGTGCTCTGGTGCTGCTCGATGAGGTCGACGACGTGCTCCTCGACGTGCGGCCAGATCGACTGCGCGCGCGTGGGCTCCTCTGACTCCTCGTCGTAGTCGCCGGGCTGGGTCATGTCCTCCACGGGGACGACGACCTGGAGGTCCCACTCCTTGGTGCTGGGCGGGGCGACGATGTCGACCGCGGCGCTGCCGCCGAGGAACCGCGCCACCTCCTCGAGCGGGCGCACGGTCGCACTGAGCCCGATGCGCTGCGCGGGGCGGTCGAGCAGCGCGTCGAGCCGCTCGAGCGTCACGGCGAGGTGGGCACCGCGCTTGGTGCCGGCCACGGCGTGCACCTCGTCGAGGATCACGGTCTCGACGCCGCGCAGCGCCTCGCGGGCCTGGCTGGTGAGCATCAGGAACAGCGACTCGGGCGTCGTGATCATGATGTCGGGCGGCTGCGTGACGAGCTTGCGGCGGTCGGCGGCCGGGGTGTCGCCCGAGCGGACGCCGACGGTGACCTCGGGGACCTGCTGGCCGAGGCGCTCGCCGGTGTGGCGGATGCCGGTCAGCGGGCTGCGGAGGTTGCGCTCGACGTCGACAGCGAGCGCCTTGAGCGGGCTGACGTAGAGCACGCGGGTGCGCTTGGTCTTGTCGTCGGGGCGCTCGCTGGTGAGCAGCCGGTCGAGGCTCCACAGGAACGCGCTCAGCGTCTTGCCGGACCCCGTCGGAGCCACGACCAGGGCGTGCCGACCGGCCCCGATCGCCTCCCACGCACCGACCTGCGCCGCGGTCGGCTCCGCGAACGCCGCGGCGAACCAGGCGCGCGTGGGCTCGCTGAAGCGGCTCAGCGCGTCGTGGGGCGCGGGGTCCGGGGTGGGCACGTGCTCAAGTCTTGCTCACGCCACCGACACCCGGTCGGGGCTCGCGCCCGATCAGGCCGGCTGGGCGGTCCCGTCGGGTGGGTCCGGTGGCCTGGCGGCGTACCTCGTCGCGCCGATCGAGGCGAGGACCACGAGGCAGACCGCGACCCACTGGGTGGCGTGCAGGGCCTCGCCGAGCACCAGGAGGCCGGCCAGCGCGGCCACCGCCGGCTCCATGCTCATCAGCACTCCGAACACCTTCGGCGGGATCCGCCGCAGCGCCTCCAGCTCGAGGGAGTAGGGGACGACCGAGGAGAGGAGCGCGACCGCGAGGGCGACCACGAGGATCCGCACGTCGAGCAGGGCGGTGCCGGCCCCGGCGACGCCGATCGGCAGCACCACGAGCGCGCCGACGGTCATCGCGAGCGCCAGGCCCCGCCCGTCGGTGGTGCGGCTGCCGAGGGCGGCGGTGAGCAGGATGTAGGCGCCCCAGCACAGCCCGGCGGCGAGCGCGAAGAGCAGCCCGGCGACCGAGAGGTCGCCGCGGGCCTCGGTGAGCAGGACGACCCCGCCCGCGGCCAGGAGCGCCCAGAGCCCGTCGAGCAGGCGTCGGGAGCCGGCGAGCGCGACGCCGAGCGGGCCGAGGAACTCGACGGTCACCGCGATGCCGAGCGGGATGCGGTCGATCGCCTCGTAGAAGCACAGGTTCATGACGCCGAGGACGACGCCGTAGGAGAGCACGACGGTCGCCGTACGGCGGTCGAGCCGGAGGGTCGGGCGCCAGACGAGCAGCAGCACCACGGCGGCGAAGAACAGCCGCAGCCCGACGGTGCCGGCGGCGCCGGCGGTCGCGAACAGCTGCTTGGCCGTCGCGGCGCCGATCTGGACGCTGACGATGCCGAGCAGCACCTGGACCGTGGGCGGGATCGCGCCGACGGACCTGCCGGCCAGGGTCAGGGGGCCCGCGCGCGGGAGGGGGCGCTCGCCTGCGGCGTCGACGAACACCGGCGATGCCACGCGAGGCTCCTTCCGATCGATCCGACCCGCACGACCGTACTGCGCGGTGTCTCCGGCAGGCACGGAAGTTTTCGGCGGGCGGTGCGGGGCTCCTGACCTAGGCTGACCGCGTGAGCGAGCACCCGGAGGACGACGAGCGCATCCACCGCCGAGCCGACCTGCTGCCCGAGGAGCAGGCTGCCGGCAGCGACGACCCGGAGGCGCAGGCCGAGGCGATCCTCCAGGAGTCCGACGAGCGGACCGACGACCCGTCGGGCACTCGGGCCGAGTCCACCCAGACCCCCGGCTCGGACCACACCTGAGGAAGCCCGCTCGCGGCGCTCCACAGTCCTGGACGCGGGCGTGCCGGCGGCCGAACCGCACGTGTCACTCGGTCGGCGCGACCAGTCCGTGCTCGAGGGCATAGAGGCTGGCGCCCACCCGGTTGGTGGCGCCGATCTTGGCGTAGGTGCGTTCGACGTGGTTGCGCACGGTCTTCTCGCTGAGCACGAGACGGCTCGCGATGTCGCGGTTCGAGAGGCCCCGGGCGACCAGGCCGAGGATCTCGGTCTCACGTGGGGTGAGCGCGTCGTCCCGGGGCACCTTCCTCGGCGCGTGGCCCGCCACGGCCAGGACCGCCTCCACGCTGTCCGCGTCGAGAGCGCCCCGGGTCACACGGTCCGTCAGCCGGGCGGCCGCAGCGTCAGGGGAGAGCGGCTCTCGGTAGGGCCGGGGCTCCAGGGCCGACTGGTAGCCCACAGCGGCTGCCAGCAGCCGCTCGGGCCGGCCGAGCGCGGGGCCGGCGAGGCCCAGCGGGTAGCCGCTCCCGTCGAGGTGCTCGTGGTGCGCCCGAGCGATCGCGGCCACGTGCGCGAGGCCGGGGATACGGGTCAGCACACGGTCGGTGAGGTAGGGGTGCATCCGTACCCGCTCCCACTCGGTCGCGGTCAGCTCGGCCGGCTTCGACCAGACCTGGTGGGACACCCCGAGCCGGCCGATGTCGTGCAGGTGTCCGGCCCGGCGTACGGCGGTCACGTCGTCGTCCGGGAGACCGAGGTGCCCGGCGGCCGACTCGGCGAGCGCCGCCACGTTGCGCGAGTGCCCCAGCGTGAACGGGCACTTGAGGTCGACGAAGTCGCCGATCGCCGTCAGCAGGTCGTCCAGGCCACCCTCGTCCAGCCGGATCTCGGAGTCGGGGGCGATCGAGAGCGCTCGGTCCCAGGGGTCGTCTCCCGCCGCAGGGAACAGCGCCTCGGCATCAGCCGTGAAGGCGTCGACGACCGTCGGGTCGAGGTGGCCGCCCCGCCGGCTCCTGGCCATCGCGACCGCGCCCTGCACGCCGTACATGCGTTCGTGCACCTCCGCCACGTCGGCGAGCTGCGCCACCCGCATCTCGATCGGTAGGTCCTCCCCGGACGCACCGGTCGGGAGTCCGCCGCCGTCGAACCGCTCGAACGTGTGGGCCAGCGTCCGCGCGACCTCCTGGCCGAGGCCGATGTGCCGAGCCAGGGCGGCCGCCGACGTGCAGTGGGAGTGGATGAGGTTGCCGAGCTGGCCGCGGGCGTCCCGCATCAGCGTGGCCATCACGCGCAACCGGTGGCCCACCGGCTCGCCGCGGGCGACGTTGCCCAGGAGGAACCGGAGGTAGGGCAGTCCCGACCAGTCGATGAGGTAGGCGTCGCGGCGCACCGAGATGTCGTCTCCGAACCAGCGTGCGTACTCCTGCGAGTCCGCGTGACAGCCGATCCACATGATCAGCGTCGTGTAGTAGACCGTGTCCCGCTGCTCCCGGCTGAGACCGAGCCGGTCCGCCAGCCCGCACGCGATGACCGACGAACGCAGCATGTGCTCGGCCGGCTGACCGAGCCCGAGGTCGATCGCCACCGACAGCCCGGCGACCACCTCGACCCGGCGGGGCAGCGGAGCGGGCGCGGTCATCCCCCCATTCTCGTGCCCACGCCGCTCGGCTCGCGGTCCATCTGCCCGGCCGGCGCCGCGAACCGTGCGCGACCCACGAAGAAGAGGCCCCGCTGGGGGAGCCAGAAGTCGCCCAGGTGCACCTGTGCGTCGAGCGGCGCCTGCACCCCGAGGTCCTCGCCGCACCACGACGCAGCACCGCCGACGACGCGCCAGATCTTCAACGGCGCGGCCTTGAACCGCGGACCGTTGGGTGTCGCACCGCGAAGCCGGATCCGACCGGTCCGGAGCATCGTCCGCGCCATCGGTCCCATGGCGGCGAGCACGGCGTCGCTGTTCCACCCGGCTTCCGGGAGCGCACCGCCCATCCCCGTCATCAGCCTGGTCGCCGGCGTCGCGCGCAGCTCGATCCGCCACCTCAGCTCATCGCCGAGCGCAACCTCGAGGGTGTGGTCGTCGGGCCACGAGACGTCGATGCGAGGTGCCTGGGCGACCGCGGTCACCGACCCGAAGTAGCGAGGGCAGGTGAGGTCGGCGAGGCCGGTCGTGTGGATCGTCCACCGACCGTCCGGGTCGCGGTGCCAGATAGCGCGGTAGGCCGGGCCGATCGAGCTCGCCACCATGTCTCGCAGCGCGAGGTAGTGACCGCTGGCCAGTGGCATGCCCATCACGCCGTAGCCGGTGAACCGCTCGTCGCCGCCCTCGGGAAGTCGAGGCTGGGCCTCCAGTGCCTCCACGGCCTGGCGTGGTGTCGTCGTCATGCGTCCAGCGTCGGGCCGCCGGCTGACCCGGCGCCTGAGGCATCCGCCTCAACTGGCGGGAGAGGGCAGCCCGTGTAGTTGGATAGCGGGATGGTGGACCCCGGCGAGCTCGCGGCACGACTCACGACCGAGCTCGACGAGCGGCTGGCGGCGGCCGACGCCGCGCTGGCGAGCGGCTTCCCGGGGGAGCGGCCCGGCCGTCAGCCGGTGCACACCGTCTACGTGCCGGCGGACCGGTACGACGCCGGGCTCGTGCCGGCGTACGGCGCTGCGGCGCTGGAGGTGATCGACGAGCACGCGGACGCGTTCGGCTCGCTCGTCGCCGACGACGACCTGGTCGCGCGGGTGCGGGGCAAGCTCGGAGCCGAGCCGGTCGAGGACCTGCGGGTCGACTTCGAGGACGGCTACGTCGGGAAGTCCGACGAGGACGAGACCGCCGACGTCGTGCGCGCCGCGACGGCGCTCGCGCAGAGCCAGCAGCGGGGCGAGGCGGCGCCGTTCGGAGGGATCCGGATCAAGTGCTTCGAGGCACCCACCCGGTCGCGGGCGCTCCGCACGCTGACGGCGTACGTCGACACGCTGGTCTCGGCGGGCGGGTCGCTGGACGGCTGGGTGGTCACGCTGCCGAAGGTGACCAGCGTCGACCAGGTGGAGGCGATGGTGCACGTCGCCGAGCAGCTCGACGTGCGGTTCGAGGTGCAGGTCGAGACGCCGCAGTCGATCCTCGGGCCGGACGGCACGGCGCTGGTCGCGCGAATGGTGCACGCGGGCGGCGACCGGATCACCGGGCTCCACTACGGCACCTACGACTACTCGGCGTTCGTCGGCATCGCGGCGGCCTACCAGTCGATGGAGCACCCCGTCGCCGACCACGCCAAGCTGGTCATGCAGGCGGCCGCGGCCGGCACCGGCGTGCGGCTCTCCGACGGGTCCACCAACGTCCTGCCGGTCGGCTCGCCCGACGAGGTCGTGGCCGCCTGGCGCAACCACCACCGGCTGGTCCGCCGCTCGCTGGAGCACGGCTACTACCAGGGCTGGGACCTGCACCCGGCCCAGCTGCCGACGCGGTACGCCGCGACGTACGCCTTCTACCGCGAGGGCCTCGGCTCGGCGCTCGACCGGCTCCGGGCCTACGTCGGTCGTGTCGAGGGCGGCATCGCCGACGAGCCCGCCACCGCCCGCGCCCTCGCGGCCTACGTCCTGCGTGGCCTCGAGTGCGGCGCGGTCGACGAGCCCGAGGTGGTCGGCGGGTCCGGGCTGGACGAGGCTGGGTTGCGGGTGCTGGCGCGGCCGCGGCCCTGAGCCCGACAGTGCAGCAAAAGGGCGGACATGGCGCCCGAATGCTGCACTGTCGTGGAACCGGTCGCCCTCGTCAGCTGTTTGCACCACATCCGGGACGTCTGGCGGATCGGATGTGGTGCAAACCGCCCGGCGCCCGACCGGGCCCTGGCGCGACGACAGTGCAGCAAATGGTCGCGCATGGCGCCCTGATGCGGTGCAGTCCCGCGCCGTTAGGGTGCGGGCATGGCCACGGTCCTGGGAGCGAACCAGTACGGCAAGGCGGAGAACCGCGTCGTCCGCATCGTCCGCGACACCGCGCGGCACGAGATCCGCGACCTCAACGTGTCGACGTCGCTGCGCGGGGCGTTCGCCGACGCCCACGTCAGCGGCGACCAGGCGCTGGTGCTGCCGACCGACACGCAGAAGAACACCGCGTTCGCCTACGCCAAGCTGCACGGGGTCGACTCGATCGAGGACTACGCGCTCGCGCTGGGCCGCAGGCTGATGGAGGCGTGCACGGCCGCGACGGCGGCCCAGGTGCGGGTCGAGGAGTACGCTTGGGACCGCCTGGGCGACCACTCGTTCGTCCGCCGGGGCGGCGCGGTGCGCACCTGCGTCGTCACGGTCGGCCGTGAGGGCGAGGCGCACGTGATCTCCGGGGTGCAGGAGCTGGTGCTGCTCAACTCGACCGACTCGGAGTTCAAGGGCTTCCTGAAGGACGAGTTCACGACGCTGCCCGAGGCCGACGACCGGATCCTCGCGACCTCGCTCGTCGCCAAGTGGCGGCACGGCGGCAGCGAGGGCGTCGACTGGAACGGGTCGTACGACGCCGCGCTGGCCACGCTGCTGAAGACCTTCGCCGGCACCTACTCCCGTGCGCTGCAGGAGACGCTGCACTCGATGGGCTGCGCGCTCCTCGACGAGCAGCCGGGGGTCGCCGAGGTGAGGTTCTCCGCGCCCAACAAGCACCACTTCCTCGTCGACTTCTCGGGGTTCCGGGTCGACGGGCTGACCAACGACGGCGAGGTGTTCATCGCCGCCGACCGGCCCTACGGCCTGATCGAGGCCCAGGTGACCCGCGACGACGGGCCACCGGCCGGCGACGCGTGGCTGCACGTGCCGGGGTTCTGCTGATGCCCGGGGTGGAGGTCACCCGCGAGGTGCTGCTGGGCTGCCTGTCGGTGCCGCGGTTCGCCGACGAGGTGCTCGCCGGGCAGCCGTACGCCGACCGCGACGAGGTCATCGTCGCGGCCGACCGGGCCGCACGCGAGCTGACCGACGAGGAGCTCGACCAGGCGCTGTCCGGCCACCCGCGCATCGGCGAGCGCGGGGGTGCGCAGTCGCAGCGGGAGCAGTCGGGCGTCGACACCGGCGACGAGACCGCCGCGCGGCTGCGGGCCGGCAACGCGGCGTACGAGGAGCGCTTCGACCGCGTGTTCCTGATCCGCGCGGCCGGCCGCGACGCCGACGAGATCCTCGTCGAGCTGGAGCGGCGCCTGGGCAACGACGACGCCACCGAGCGCGCCGAGACCGTCGACAACCTCCGCCAGATCGCGCTGCTGCGGCTGGAGGCGGCGCTCTCGTGAGCACGCTCTCGACCCACGTCCTCGACACCGCCGCCGGCCTCCCGGCGACGGGGGTCCGGGTGGTCCTCGAGACCCGCTCGGGCACGCCGATCGACGAGTCGGTGACCGACCACGACGGGCGGATCGGCTCGCTGGGCGGCGAGCTCGCGGCCGGCGACTACGTGCTGAGGTTCGCCACCGAGTCCCACTTCGAGCACAGCTTCTTCCCCGAGGTGGTCGTGGTGTTCACGATTTCCGACGAGCGCCACCACCACGTGCCGGTGCTGCTCAGCCCCTACGGCTACTCCACCTACCGTGGCAGCTGAGCTCGACCTCGTCGTCCGCGCCCGGCGTGCGGTCATCGGGCCCCGCGAGGTGCCCGCCGCGGTGGGGATCGCGGGCGAGCGGATCGCCGCGGTGACGGCGTACGACGACCCGCCGGCAGCCGCGCGGGTCGTGGACCTCGCCGACGACGAGGTGCTGCTGCCCGGCCTGGTCGATACGCACGTGCACGTCAACGAGCCGGGCCGCACCGAGTGGGAGGGGTTCGCGACCGCCACCCGGGCGGCGGCCGCCGGCGGGGTCACCACGATCCTCGACATGCCGCTCAACTCCGTCCCGCCGACCACGACCGTCGAGGCACTGGAGACCAAGCGGGCCGTCGCCGAGGGCCAGGTCTCGGTCGACGTGGGGTTCTGGGGCGGGGCGGTGCCCGGCAACGTGCCGGACCTCGGGCCGCTGCACGAGGCCGGGGTGTTCGGGTTCAAGTGCTTCCTGCTCGACTCGGGGGTCGAGGAGTTCGGCCACCTCGAGCCCGACCAGCTCGCGCTCGCGATGAAGGAGACCGCCGCGCTCGGCGCGCTGATGATCGTGCACGCCGAGGACGGCGGGCTGCTCGACGAGGCGGCGCTCGACGGCGGCCGCTACGCGGGGTTCCTCGCCTCGCGGCCCAAGGCCGCCGAGGAGGCCGCCATCGACCTGGTCATCGCGCAGGCCCGCGCGACCGGTGGCCGGGCGCACGTCGTGCACCTCAGCGACGCGGACGCGGTCGCCGCCCTGCGGGCCGCGCGCACTGACGGCGTCGACCTCAGCGTGGAGACCTGCCCGCACTACCTGACCTTCGACGCCGAGCACGTCGCCGACGGAGCCACCGAGCTCAAGTGCTGCCCACCGATCCGCGAGGCCGCCAACCGGGAAGCGCTGTGGGCGGCGCTGGCAGCGGGCGACCTCGACTTCGTGGTGTCCGACCACTCGCCCTGCACGGTCGACCTCAAGCGGCGCGGCGGCGGTGACTTCGGAGAGGCCTGGGGCGGCATCGCGTCGGTCCAGCTCGGGCTGCCCGCCGTGTGGACCGGTGCCCGCGAGCGCGGGCACGCGCTGGTCGACGTGGTGCGCTGGATGGCCACCGCCACGGCCGACCGCGTGGGGCTCGCCCACAAGGGCCGGATCGAGGTCGGCGCCGACGCCGACCTGGTGCGCTTCGCACCCGACGAGGAGTTCACCGTCGACGTGACGAGGCTGCACCACCGCAACCCGGTCTCGGCGTACGCCGGCCGCCGGCTCGCCGGCGTCGTCCGCGAGACCTGGCTGCGCGGCGTACCGGTGGCCGACGGCGACGAACAGAGCCCGCGAGGACGACTGCTGAGGAGAGGCGAGCGATGACCTACTACGTGCCGAAGGGCGGGCTGCCCCCGCAGACGGCGCTCACGACCGACCGGGCGAGGTTCACCGAGGCCTACGCAGTGATCCCGGCGCGCACGCTCAGCGACATCACGTCGTCCTACCTGCCCGGCTGGGACGGCATGCGGATGTGGGTGCTGGCGCGGCCGCTGTCGGGATTCGCCGAGACGTTCAGCCAGTACGTCGTCGAGGTCTCGCCCGGCGGCGGGTCCGACCACCCTGAGGCCGACCCGGGCGCCGAGGCGGTGCTGTTCGTGGTCGACGGCGCGCTCGCGCTCACCGTCGACGGTGCGGAGCACGCCCTCGAGCCGGGCTCCTACGCGTTCCTGCCGCCCGGCACCGACTGGACCCTGCGCAACAACGGCGCCGGCACCGCGGCGTTCCACTGGATCCGCAAGGCCTACCACCGCGTCGAGGGGCTCGACGTGCCGCCGGCGTTCGTCACCCGCGAGCAGGACGTCGCGCCGCTGGAGATGCCCGGCACCGACGGCGCCTGGTCGACGACCCGCTTCGTCGACCTCGCGGACCTGCGCCACGACATGCACGTCAACATCGTGAACTTCCAGCCCGGCGGCGCGATCCCGTTTCCGGAGACGCACGTGATGGAGCACGGCCTCTACGTGCTCGAGGGCAAGGCGGTCTACCTGCTCAACCAGGACTGGGTCGAGGTCGAGGCCGGCGACTTCATGTGGCTGCGCGCGTTCTGCCCGCAGGCCTGCTACGCCGGCGGCCCGGGCCCGTTCCGCTACCTGCTCTACAAGGACGTCAACCGGCACGTGGAGCTGCGGGTCTGACCCCCCGCGCGAGAAGCGCGTGTCGCCGCTGGTCGTCGTCAGGACGGGCGCGCGCGGGTAGGGTGGCCGGGCGGTCCGCTGTTCGCATGGACAACCAGCGGGTCGTTCCCCACCGGGACCAGCAACCATGCCAATCGTCACCTGACGGGAGGTGCGGATGGCCGGCATCGTGGTCAACGGCGCACCGCGTGATCTCGCGGGGGTGCCTCTGCACACCAACGCGCTCGACTTCCTGCGCGGCTGCGGGCTGACCGGGGCCAAGGAGGGCTGCGCCGAGGGCGAGTGCGGCGCCTGCTCGGTCATGGTGGCCAGGCCGGCGCCCGACGGGTCCGACGCGACCGAGTGGACGGCGATCAACTCCTGCCTGGTCCCGGCCGCAGCGCTCGACGGCCAGGAGGTCGTGACCAGCGAGGGTCTGGGCTCGCCGGAGGACCTGCACCCGGTCCAGCACGAGATGGCGATGCGGGGCGGGTCGCAGTGCGGCTACTGCACGCCGGGGTTCGTGTGCAGCATGGCCGCGGAGTACTACCGCTCCGGCCGCGCCGCCACCAACGGCACCGGCCCGCGGCACGACGACGGCATGCACGGCGACAACGGGTTCGACCTGCACGCCATCAGCGGCAACCTGTGCCGCTGCACCGGCTACCGGCCGATCAAGGACGCGGCGTTCGCGCTCACCTCGCCGGCGTCCGACGACGCGCTCGCCGCCCGGCGTTCGGTGCCCGCACCCGCGCCCGCCGCCACCCAGCTGCACGACGGCGAGGCGGCCTACGTCCGCCCGGCGACGCTCGCCGAGGCGCTCCAGCTGCTGCGCGACCACTCCGACGGTGACCGGGCGGCGACGGTGGTCGCGGGCAGCACCGACTGGGGCGTCGACGTCAACCTCAAAGGCGCGCGGGCCGGCCTGGTGCTCGGGGTCGACCGGCTGCCCGAACTCCGCGGGTTCAGCGTCGGCGACGACGAGATCAGGATCGGCGCCGCCCTCACGCTCACCGAGGTCGAGCGCCGCCTCGAGTCACCGAGCGGGAGCCGGCTGCCGCTGCTGGCGGCGCTGATGCCGCAGTTCGCCTCGCCGCTGATCCGCAACGCCGCCACGCTCGGCGGCAACCTCGGCACCGGCTCACCCATCGGCGATGCCCCGCCGGTGCTGCTCGCGCTCGAGGCATCGGTGGTGCTCGCGTCCACCGAAGGCGAGCGGACCGTGGCCCTGGCCGACTACTTCACCGGCTACCGCGAGTCTGTGCGCCGCCCCGACGAGCTGATCACCGAGGTGGTCGTGCCGCTGCCGGCCGCCGAGGTGACGGCGTTCCACAAGATCGCGAAGCGCGCCTTCGACGACATCTCGTCGGTGGCCGTCGCGTTCGCTCTCGACGTGGCCGACGGCGTGGTGCGCAAGGCGCGCATCGGCCTCGGCGGAGTCGCGGCGACGCCGATCCGGGCGCTCGAGGTCGAGGCGGCGCTCGAGGGCCGGCCGTGGACGCAGGAGACCGTCGACGCGGCGGCCGAGGTCCTGGGGCGGGCCGGCACGCCGATCTCCGACCAGCGCGCGAGTGCCGACTACCGGGCGGCGATGCTGGGCCAGTCGCTGCGCAAGCTCTTCGCGGAGGTGACGTCGTGACCGACGTCGACAGTCGAGGAATTTCCGAGCTCACCACCGAGCCAGAGATCACCACGAGCGCGCTGAGCAGGCGGCCCGGTGACGCGGTGGTCGGCTCGTCGGTGCCCCACGAGAGCGCCGCGCTGCACGTCACCGGCCACGCGCTCTACACCGACGACCTCGTCGCCCGGTCGACCCACGTGCTGCACGCCCACCCCGTGCAGGCGCCGCACGCCCACGCGCGGGTGACCCGGCTCGAGGTCGGGCCGGCGTACGACGTGGCGGGGGTCGTGCGCGTGCTCACCGCGGCCGACGTGCCCGGCATCAACGACTCCGGCATCAAGCACGACGAGCCGCTGTTCCCGTCCGAGGTGAGCTACGTCGGCCACGCCGTCTGCTGGGTGCTCGGCGAGACCCTCGAGGCCGCGCGCCGCGGCGCGGCGGCGGTCGAGGTCGACTACGAGGAGCTGCCCGCGCTGCTGACCGTCGAGGAGGCGATCGAGGCCGGCAGCTTCCAGGGAGCGCAGCCGACGATGGCCCGCGGCGACGCGGCCGCGGGGCTGGCCCGCGCCACGCACGTCTTCGAGGGCGTGACCGCGATGTCGGGGCAGGAGCACTTCTACCTCGAGACGCACTGCTCGCTGGCGATGGTCGACGAGGCCGGCCAGGTGTTCGTCCAGTCCAGCACCCAGCACCCGACCGAGACCCAGGAGATCGTCGCCCACGTGCTCGGCGTCCCGAGCCACGCGGTCACCGTGCAGTGCCTGCGGATGGGTGGCGGGTTCGGCGGCAAGGAGATGCAGCCGCACGGCCTCGCCGCGGTGGCCGCGCTCGGCGCCACGCTCACCGGCCGCCCGGTGCGGCTGCGGCTGAGCCGCCAGCAGGACATGACGATGACCGGCAAGCGCCACGGCTACCACGCGACGTGGAAGGTCGGCTTCGACGACGAGGGCCGGTTCACGGCGCTCGAGACCACGCTGACCGCCGACGGCGGCTGGAGCCTCGACCTCTCCGAGCCGGTGCTGTCACGGGCGCTGTGCCACGTCGACAACGCCTACTGGGTCCCCGACGTGCTCGCCCACGGCCGCATCGCGCGGACCCACAAGACCTCGCAGACGGCGTTCCGCGGGTTCGGCGGCCCCCAGGGGATGCTCGTGATCGAGGACGTCATCGGCCGCTGCGCGCCGGTGCTGGGCCTCGACCCCGCGGAGGTGCGGCGGCGCAACTTCTACGTCGACGGGCAGGCCACGCCGTACGGCCAGGTCGTGCGCCACCCCGAGCGCCTGGTCGCGGCCTGGGAGCAGGTCACCGACTCGGCCGACCTCGACGCGCGGCGCGCCGCGATCGCGGAGTGGAACACCGCGCACCCCCACACCAAGCGGGGGCTGGCGATCACGCCGGTGAAGTTCGGCATCTCGTTCAACTTCACGACGTTCAACCAGGGCGGCGCGCTGGTGCACGTCTACAAGGACGGCTCGGTGCTGATCAACCACGGCGGCACCGAGATGGGCCAGGGGCTGCACACCAAGATGCTCCAGGTCGCGGCGACCGCGCTGGGGCTGCCGCTGGAGCGGATCCGCCTGGCGCCCACGCGCACCGACAAGGTGCCCAACACCTCCGCCACGGCGGCCAGCGCCGGCGCCGACCTCAACGGCGGCGCGATCAAGGACGCCTGCGAGCAGATCCTGGCCCGGCTGCAGCCCGTGCGGGCGGCGCACCCCGACCTGTCGTGGGACGAGCTGGTCGCGAAGGCCTACCACCAGCGCGTGCAGCTGTGGGCTGCCGGCTTCTACAAGACCGAGGGGCTCAGCTGGGACCTCTCGACGATGACCGGCTCGCCGTTCAAGTACTTCGCGTACGGCGTTGCCGCCGCCGAGGTCGAGGTCGACGGGTTCACCGGCGCCTACACCACGCGGCGGGTCGACATCGTCCACGACGTGGGCGACAGCCTCTCGCCCCTCGTCGACCTCGGGCAGATCGAGGGCGGGTTCGTGCAGGGCGCCGGCTGGCTGACGCTCGAGGACCTGCGCTGGGACGAGTCCGACGGCCCTGGCCGCGGCCGGCTGACCACGCAGGCCGCGTCGACGTACAAGCTGCCGTCGTTCAGCGAGATGCCCCGCGAGTTCAACGTCGCGCTGCTGGAGCGCGCGCACGAGGACGGCGTCGTCTACGGCTCCAAGGCCGTCGGCGAGCCGCCGCTGATGCTCGCTTTCAGCGTGCGCGAGGCGCTGCGCGACGCGTGCGCTGCTTTCGGCCCGCCCGGACGGCCGGTCGAGCTCGCCTCGCCGGCGACTCCCGAGGCCGTCTACTGGGCGCTCGACGCGGCCCGGTCGGCGGCGGAGGCCGCGCGGTGAGCTCCTGGTTCGCCGGCGTGGCGGCGCTGCGCGCCGCGCGCGAGCCCGGGGTGCTGGTCACCGTGACCGACGTCCGCGGGCACGCGCCGCGCGAGGCCGGCGCCAAGATGGTCGTCTCCGGGTCGTCGACGTGGGCGTCGATCGGCGGCGGCAACCTCGAGGAGGAGGCCGTACGCCGCGCCCGCGACCTGATCGGCTCGGCCGCGAGCGCGCCGGCGTCGTTCACCGCGAACCTCTCCGACAAGGCGCCGTTCCAGCACGGCGTGCAGTGCTGCGGGGGAGAGGTGACCGTGCTCCTCGAGCCGCTCGCCGTGGTGCCGTCGGTCGCGATCTTCGGGGTCGGCCACGTCGGGCTGGAGCTGGCGCGGATCCTCGCCCGTCACGACCTCGACCTGCACCTGGTCGACTCGCGCTCCGCACACCTCACCGAGGCCGAGCTCGCGCCGCTGGCCGACTCGGTGGCGGCCGTGCACACCCACCACGTCCCGGTGATCCCCGAGCTCGTGCTCGGCGAGCTGCCGCCCGGCACGCGTGTGCTGGTGCTGACCCACGACCACGCCGAGGACCTCGCGATCATCGACGCCGCGCTGCGCTGCGGCCACCTCGGCCCGATCGGGCTGATCGGGTCGTCGGCGAAGTGGGCGCGGTTCCGCTCGACCCTGCTGGCGTCGTTCCCGGCCGACGTGGTCGACCGCGTGGAGACTCCGATCGGGCTGCCGGGCGTCACGACCAGCAAGGAGCCCGCGGCGATCGCGGTCTCGGTCGCGGCCGGGCTGCTGGCGGCGTTCGAGCGCGAGGGCGTCACCTCGAGGTGACTGTCTTCCGCGGCACCTTCCTCGACACGCCGCGCAGCCCCTTCACGGGGGGTCAGCTGCGCGCGGAGTCCGACCTCGCCCTCGTCGTCCGCGACGGGGTGATCGTCGCGCGCGAGCCCTACACCTCCTCGGTGCACGACGGCTCCGAGGAGGTCGTCGACCTGCGCGACGGCCTGGTGCTGCCGGGCTTCGTCGACACCCACGTGCACTTCCCGCAGGTGCGCGCGATCGGCGGCCTCGGCATGCCGCTGCTCGACTGGCTCGAGAAGTGCGCGCTGCCCGAGGAGGCGCGGCTCGCCGACGCGGCGTACGCCGCCTCCGTGGCCGCCGACTTCGTCTCCGGGCTCGTGCGGGCCGGCACGACGACCGCCCTGGTCTTCGGCTCGCACTTCGCCTCCGCGGTCGACGCGCTGTTCACCGAGGCGACCCGGGTCGGCCTCCGGGTCACCTCCGGACTGGTGCTGTCCGACCGGATCCTGCGCGAGGACCTCTTCACGACGCCCGAGCGCGCCTATGCCGAGGGCCTCGAGCTCGCCAAGCGGTGGCACGGCCAGGGCCGGACCCGCTACGCCGTCACGCCGCGCTTCTCGCTGTCGTGCTCCGACGCGCTCATGGACTCGGCCGGGTCGCTGCTGGCCGACGGGCCGGAGCTGTGGTTCACCTCCCACCTCAACGAGAACGTCGAGGAGATCGAGGGCGTCCGGCAGCTGTTCGGCTGCGACTACGCGTCGTCGTACGAGCGCTCCGGCCTGCTCGGCCCGCGCAGCGTCCTCGCCCACAACGTGCACCCCTCGCTCCAGGAGCTGATGATGCTGGCCCGGCACGGCGCCGCGGTCGCGCACTGCCCGACGTCCAACGCCGCGCTCGGGAGCGGGCTGTTCCCGCTGGGCTCGCACCTCGCCCTCGGGGTCCGGGTCGCGCTCGGGTCGGACGTGGGTGCCGGCACGGGCTTCTCGCTGTTCAAGGAGGGCCTGCAGGCCTACTTCGCCCAGCAGCTGCTCGGCCGCGAGGGTCACCGCCTCTCGTCGCGGCACCTGCTGCACCTCGCCACCGCCGCGGGTGCCGACGTGCTCGGCCTCTCCGACGTGATCGGTGACTTCTCGGTCGGCAAGGAGTTCGACGCCCTCTGGCTCCGCCCCGCGGCCGACTCGACCCTCGACGTCGCGCTGCGCCACGCCGACGACCACGACGACGCGCTCGCGAAGGCCTTCGCCCTCGCCACCCCCGCGGACGTCGCGGGGACGTGGGTCGCCGGCGCTCCTGTCTCGGGATAGTCCCAGACGTTCTCGACGTACCTCAGACGTGTCGGGAACGTCTGGGACTATCCCGGCGCAGCGCGGCGCGGCGTGGCCGGGGGTCGGGGGTGGGAGGTTGCGTGCTGACCGCTGGACGGGGCTTGCGCCGGTGCGGCGGTGAGTCAGCAACCTGACGGGGCCGGCTCGGGACGCCCGGAGGTTGCGTGCTGACCGCTGGGCGGGCTTGCGTCGGTGCGGCGGTGAGTCAGCAACCTGAACCGGGCGGTTCGGGTGTCGGCAGGTTGCCTGCTGACCGCTGCCCCGTCCCGCCTCGGTGCGGCGGTGAGTCAGCAACCTGAGCCGGGCGGTTCGGGTGTCGCCAGGTTGCCTGCTGACCGCTGCCCAGGACCGCTGCCCAGGACCGCTGCCCAGGACCGCTGCCATGGCCCGCGCGCGGGTTCAGCCGACCCGGCCGTCGGCGTCGCGCCGTTCGACCCAGACCAGGAACGCCGCCACCGCGAGGAACGACGCCAGCGAGGCCAGGGCGACGCCGAGGCCGCCGCTTGCCCAGGCCAGGCCGGGCAGCAGGATGCCTACCCATCAGAGGCGTCGTACCCGCTCCATGCCCCGAGTGTGACGTGCCGGCCGTCGCCGCGCAGCCCGGTGGGAGCATCTGTGCATGACCACGTTCGCGATGCCGGACCCCCACCCGGCCATCGGGGCGCTGCTCGCCGTCACGGCGTCCCGCAACGCCACCGTCGAGCTGACCGCCGACACGCTGACCGTCCGCCTCGGCCTCACCTGGCACGCCGAGATCCCTCGCGCCTCGATCACCAGCGCCGCGCCCGACCCGACGCGCCGGATCAGCATCGGCGCCCACGGCTGGCGCGGCGACTGGCTGGTCAACACCAGCACCCGGGGCCTGGTCGTCCTGACCATCGACCCGCCCGCGCCCGCTGCCTGGGCGTCCCGGTCCGGCTGACCCGGCTTCGGGTCAGCCTGGCCGAGCCCGCGGCGTTCCTGGCCGAGCTCGCCGCGCCGGCCGCCTGAGCACGTACGCCGCCGGCACGTGGCCGCGATTCGTGGCAGGTCGGCAGGAACCGACCTGCGCAGCAGGACGCGTTCGAAGATGATGGCCCGCATGACCGGCGCCGGCATCGAGCCCAGCATCGACCCCGACAGAGTCGAGCCCACCAGCATCGAGCCCGACACCAAGGACTGGACGTGGGTGCTGCGCGAGCCCTGCCCCGAGTGCGGCTTCGTCGCGGCGCACCTCGACCGGGCCGACCTCGGCCGCCTGCTCCGCACCGACGCCGCCGGCTGGGCCGCCGTCCTCGCCCAGCCCGACGCGCGGCAGCGGCCCGACGGGAGCACCTGGTCGCCGCTGGAGTACGCCTGCCACGTCCGCGACGTGCACCGCATCTTCGGCGCGCGGGTCCGCCTGATGCTCGACGAGGACGAGCCGACGTTCGCCAACTGGGACCAGGACGTCACGGCGGTCGAGTCGCGCTACGACCTGCAGGAGCCGGCCGTCGTCGCCGAGGAGCTGCTCGAGGCCGCCGAGGCGGTGGCGGCGACGTACGACGGCCTGCGCGGCGCGAGCGACGACACCTGGGCGCGCCGCGGGCTGCGCGACAACGGCAGCGAGTTCACCGTCGACTCGATCGCGCGCTACCACCTGCACGACGTCGTGCACCACAGCCACGACGTGCGCCGCTCGGCCGCGCGGGCGACTGTCTCCGCCTACGACGGCAACGCGACCGAGTACAGCGATGCCGTCGCCGACGTCAACGACGGCGTGCGCGCGGAGCTCGACTGGCTCGCGTCGGTGCTCCCGCCGGGCGGCCGGGTGCTCGAGATCGGCAGCGCCGGCGGCCGCGACGCGCTCGCGCTGGAGGAGCGCGGGCTGGTGGTCCGGCGCACCGACGTCACGCCGGCGTTCGTCGAGCTGATGCGCAGCCGCGGGCACGACGCCGAGCTGCTCGACCCGCTGACGGACGACCTCGTCGACGAGCGGCACGGGCCCTACGACGGGGTCTGGGCCAACGCCTGCCTCCTCCACGTCGCGCGCGAGGACCTGCCGACCGTGCTCCGCAACCTCGCCGGCGCCACGCGCCCAGGCGGCGCGCTGGCCATGACCCTGAAGGAGGGCGACGGCGAGGAGTGGTCCGTGCACGGACACGTGCGAGCGCCGCGGCGGTTCGTCTACTGGCGCGAGGCGCCGCTGCGTGCGGTGCTGGCCGACGCCGGCTGGCGGGTGCAGGACCTCACCCACGACGTCGGCACCACCGGCCAGGAGTGGCTGACGACCAGGGCCGTGCGATTCTGACGCGATGAGGCACACCGAGTTCTGGGAGCGGATGGAGCAGGCCCTCGGGCCGGCCTACCACCGGTCCTGGGCGAGCCAGTTCGTGATGGCGGAGCTCGGCGAGCGGACCGCCCAGGAGGCGCTCGACGCCGGCGTACCCCCCAAGCAGGTCTGGGCCGCCGTGTGGCGGGCGCTCGAGCTCCCGGCCCGCGAACGGTGAGCGCCACGGAGGTCGTCGCGGATGTCGCCGTCATCGGCGGCACGGGGTTCTACGCCTTCCTCGAGGACGCCTCGGACGGCGTCGAGCAGCACGCCGTCACCACGCCGTACGGCGACCCGTCGGCACCGGTCGCGTCGGCACCGTCGCCGGGCGGCGCGTGGCGTTCCTGCCGCGGCACGGCGCGCACCACGACTTCCCGCCGCACCTGATCAACTACCGCGCCAACCTCTGGGCGCAGCGCTCGCTGGGCGTGCGCCAGGTGCTGGCGCCGTGCGCGGTCGGCGGGCTCTC
Source organism: Nocardioides halotolerans DSM 19273 (assembly GCF_000422805.1). GTDB lineage: Bacteria > Actinomycetota > Actinomycetes > Propionibacteriales > Nocardioidaceae > Nocardioides > Nocardioides halotolerans. The sequence goes on from NZ_KE383922.1 coordinate 218,895, forward strand.
GACGGACGTGGCGCCGGGCGACCTCGTCGTCCCCGACCAGCTGGTCGACCGCACGAGCGGCCGCGCCTCGTCGTACGTCGAGCGCGGCGCGGTGCACCTGCCGTTCGCCGACCCCTACTGCCCGCGCGTCTCCGGCGCCCTCGTCGCGGCGGACCCCGGCGTGCGGCGCGGCGGCACCATGGTCGTGATCGAGGGTCCGCGGTTCTCCACGCGCGCCGAGTCGCGGTGGTACGCCGCCCAGGGCGGCACGCTCATCAACATGACCGGCGCACCCGAGGCGGCGCTCGCCCGCGAGCAGCGGATGTGCTACGCCGCGCTCGCCCTGGTGACCGACATGGACGCCGGTGCCGAGGACGGCGAGGGGGTGGGCCAGGAGGAGGTCTTCGCGCTGTTCCGCAGCAACCTCGACCGGCTCACCGGGCTGCTCACCGCGGCGATCGCCGCGCTGCCGGACCCCGACGGCTGCGCCTGCTCGACGTGGGCCGACGGCCTCGAGCTGACCTACGAGGTGCCGTGAGGATCCTGCTGACGGGCTCGGCCGGGTTCATCGGCACCGCCGTCGGCGAGCTGCTCGAGGCGGACGGCCACGAGGTGGTCCGCGTCGACCTGATGCTGCCGATGGCCCACGGGGTCGGCGCGCCGCCGCCCGGCACGCACCACCTCGACGTGCGTGACGCCGCGACGTGGAGCGGCCTCCTGCGCGGCGTCGACGCGGTGTGCGACCAGGCCGCGGTGGTCGGCGCCGGTGTCCGCGTCGGCGACCTGCCCGACTACGCCGGCCACAACGACCTCGGCACCGCCGCGCTGCTGGCCGCCATGCACGAGGTGGGCGTCGACCGGCTGGTCCTCGCGTCCTCGATGGTGGTCTACGGCGAAGGCCGCTACCGCTGCCCCGAGCATGGCGACCAGACGCCGCCGCCGCGCCAGGTCGCCGACGGGGTCGAGCTCAGCGTCAGCGACCAGTGCGGTGGCATCCCCGAGGACGACATGGACCGCGTCTTCGACCTCGCCTGGCGCGGCGCGGCGGCGCGGACGCCGGACCGCTCCGACGAGCTGGTCGGCCCCGGCGCGGGGCTCGGGCTCGCGATCGTCAAGGGGATCGTCGAGGCGCACCGCGGGGTCGTACACGTCGAGAACGTCGCCTCGCCCGCCGGCGGGACGCCGTCGGGATGCCGGTTCCTGGTGCGGCTGCCCGCCGGAGCCGCCTGAGCCGCCGCGTCGGCGTGTCGTGCGTCGATCGAACACCTGTTCGGCTAGGTTCTGTCCACAGGTGCGACGCCGGGGCAGCTTCTCCACAACCCGACGACCGGTAGGACCGGATGTCGGTGGCGATCCCTAACGTCGAATGAGCACCTCGACCTCACGACGCCCCAGGAGGCACACAGCATGGCTGCAGACCGCGAAAAGGCACTCGACGCCGCCCTCGCCAACATCGAGCGCCAGTTCGGCAAGGGATCGGTGATGCGGCTGGGCGAGGAGTCCCGCGCCGCGCTCGAGGTGATCCCCACCGGGGCGATCTCGCTCGACATCGCCCTCGGCATCGGCGGCTTCCCCCGCGGGCGCGTCGTCGAGATCTACGGGCCGGAGTCCTCCGGCAAGACGACGGTCGCCCTCCACGCGGTGGCCAACGCGCAGCGGGCCGGCGGCATCGTGGCCTTCATCGACGCCGAGCACGCGCTCGACCCCGACTACGCCAAGGCCCTCGGCGTCGACACCGACGCGCTGCTCGTCTCCCAGCCCGACTCCGGTGAGCAGGCCCTCGAGATCGCCGACATGCTGATCCGCTCGGGCGCGCTCGACCTGATCGTCATCGACTCGGTGGCCGCGCTGGTGCCCCGGGCCGAGATCGAGGGCGAGATGGGCGACAGCCACGTCGGCCTCCAGGCGCGGCTGATGAGCCAGGCCCTCCGCAAGATGACCGGTGCCCTCAACAACTCCGGCACCACGATGATCTTCATCAACCAGCTGCGGGAGAAGATCGGCGTCATGTTCGGCTCGCCCGAGACGACCTCGGGTGGCCGGGCGCTGAAGTTCTACTCCTCGGTCCGCCTCGACGTGCGTCGCATCGAGACCCTCAAGGACGGCACCGACATGGTCGGCAACCGCACCCGGGTCAAGGTCGTGAAGAACAAGGTGGCCCCGCCGTTCAAGCAGGCCGAGTTCGACATCATGTACGGCCGCGGCATCAGCCGCGAGGGCGGCCTGATCGACGTCGGCGTCGAGGCGGGGATCGTCCGCAAGGCCGGTGCCTGGTACACCTACGAGGGCGACCAGCTCGGTCAGGGCAAGGAGAACTCCCGCGGCTTCCTCCGCGACAACCCCGACCTCGCCAACGAGATCGAGAAGAAGATCCTCGAGAAGCTCGGCGTCGGCCCGGCAGTGACCGACGAGGCGCCGGCCGCGCCGGTCGGCGTCGACGACTTCTGAGCCTCGACGGTGGGGTGGAGACCTGACCGGGGGGTGAGCAGGTTGCGCAGCAACCCTCGCGACCGGTGGTTGAGGAGGTTGCGCAGCAACCGTCTCGAAACCCCGGTCGGCTCGGAAGCACCGCGATGACGTCCCGACAGGCGCCCGGGTCGACCTCGGGGTCGACCGACGCCTGGACGGGCGGCGTCGAGACGGGGGTGCGGGCCTGGGTGGGAGAGGACCACCCGGCTGCACCTCCGCCCGACCTGACGCCCGACCTGCCGCCCGACCCGGTCGCGCAGGGCCCCGACGCCGACCCCGAGGCGGTCGCCCGCAAGATCCTGCTCGACCAGCTGACCGGCCGCGCCCGGTCCCGCCACGAGCTCAGCGACAAGCTGGCCTCCAAGGGGGTGCCGGCCGAGATCGCCACCCGGCTGCTCGACCGGTTCGAGGAGGTCGGGCTGGTCGACGACGAGGCGCTCGCCCGGCTGTGGGTGAGCCAGCGCCAGTCGGCGGCCGGCGGCAAGGGGCTCGCGCCGCGCGCGCTTGCCCAGGAGCTGCGCCGCAAGGGCGTCGACGACGAGACCGCCCGCGCGGTGCTCGACGAGGTCGACCCCGCCGACGAGGAGGCCGCGGCGCGCGAGCTCGTGAAGCGCAAGCTCCGCAGCCTCGCCCGCGTCGACGACCAGACGGCCACCCGCCGGCTGGTCGGCATGCTGGCCCGCAAGGGCTACTCGTCCGGTCTCGCGTTCGCGGTGGTCCGCGACGAGCTCGCCGCCGCCGGCCGCGACGAGCCCCAGGAGCCGCACTCGATCTGACGACAGCGCCACAATGAGCGCGTGCCTGCCGAGGGTCCGGTCCGTCTCGTGGTGCTCGACCGCGGCCGCGAGCTGAGCGGCGTCGTCCACGAGGGCGAGTCGTGGGCGGTCGCGGCGCGGCGTACGTGCGCGAGCCTGCACGCAGACCCCGAGCCGGTCGACCTCTCGGGCGAGGTGAAGCGGTTCGTCGTCGACCACGACACCCGCATCGCGATCCGGGCGATGACCCGCGGCGACCTGCCCGACGTGGTCCGGTGGCGGGCGGCCGAGCACGTGCGGCCGTGGTTCACCGACACCGAGCCCACGATGGAGGCGCTCGAGGCCAAGTACGGCGACCGCATCGACGGCATGAGCCCGACCCGGATGTGGGTGGTCGAGGTCAACGGGCGGTCCGTCGGGTTCGTGCAGGACTACCGCATCGGCGACTACCCCGACTACGCCGTGCTCGGCCCGGACCCCGACGCCATCGGCATCGACTACCTGATCGGCGAGCCGGCGTGGGTCGGCCACGGCCTCGGCGCCCGGATGCTGTGGGCGTGGATGAGCAGGGCCTGCACCCGGTTCGACACCGCACGCACGTTCTGCGCGGCGCCCGACCACCGCAACGGCGCCAGCAGGCGGATCCTCCTCAAGGCCGGGTTCGTCGAGGGGGTGTGGTTCGACGAGCCCCAGGACGACGGCCGCGTGACGACGATGGTCGGGCACACGCTCGACGTTGCCCGGGTCATCGGTGCCGGTCATCGGCCCAGGGTCATAGGTTGAGCACCGTGAGCATCACGTTGAGCGCCGCCGACCTGCGGCTGCCGCCCGGTCCGGTCGACCTGTCCGCCATCGACAGCGGCGCGACGCCGGGCGTCGACGCCGACAAGAAGGCGGGCAAGGAGGCGCTGGCGGCGCTCGGCGACGAGCTGTCCGAGCTGCAGGAGAGGCTCTGGGCCGAGGGCGCTGCCGACGTCGGGCACGGGCGGGCGGTGCTGCTCGTGCTCCAGGGCATGGACACCTCCGGCAAGGGCGGCACCCTGCGCCACACGGTCGGCCTGGTCGACCCGCAGGGGCTGCGGATCAGCTCGTTCAAGAAGCCCACCGAGGAGGAGCTCAAGCACGACTTCCTCTGGCGGATCCGCAAGGCGCTGCCCCCCAAGGGCTTCATCGGGGTCTTCGACCGCAGTCACTACGAGGACGTGCTCATCGGGCGGGTCCACCAGCTCGCGCCGGCCGACGAGATCGAGCGCCGCTACGACGCGATCAACGCCTTCGAGGCCGAGGTGGCCGGCGCCGGCATCACGCTGGTCAAGTGCATGCTGCACATCTCCGCCGAGACGCAGAAGGAGCGGCTGCTCGCGCGGCTCGACGACCCGACCAAGCACTGGAAGTTCAACCCGAACGACATCGACGAGCGCGGCCACTGGCCGGCGTACCGCGAGGCCTACGAGATCGCGCTCGAGCGCACCAACACCGAGGTCGCGCCGTGGTACGTCGTGCCGAGCGACCGCAAGTGGTACCGCAACCTCGCCATCGGCCACCTGCTCCACGAGACCCTGTCCCACATGAATCCGCAGTGGCCGGCTGCCGACTTCGACGTCGACGAGCAGAAGCGGCGGCTGGTCGAGGAGGTCCCGGTCGCGTGACCTCGACCGGACTCCCCGTCGTCGGGGTCACCCGCTACGTCACGCCGCTGCGCGAGGGCGGCAGCCTGCCCGGCATCGTCGAGGCCGACGACCTCGGCACCTACGTCTGCAAGTTCCGCGGCGCCGGCCAGGGGATGCGGGTGCTGGTGGCCGAGGTGATCGTGGCCGGGCTCGCCGAGCGGCTCGGCCTGCGCACGCCCCGGCTCGTCGCCCTCGACCTCGACCCGGCGATCGCGCGCTACGAGGCCGACGAGGAGGTGCAGGACCTGCTCAACGCCAGCGCCGGCCTCAACCTCGGCACGGACTTCCTGCCCGGCTCGTTCGGCTTCGACGGCCACGTGCCGGGGGGCAGCACCGACGCCGTCCGGGTGCTCTGGCTGGACGCGTTCGTCGCGAACGTCGACCGCTCCTGGCGCAACCCCAACCTGCTGCTGTGGCACGGCAACCTGTGGGTGATCGACCACGGCGCGGCGCTCTACTTCCACCACGGCTGGGGCGGGGGAGTGACCGACCCCGGCCGGTTCGCCGCTCAGCCGTGGAGCGCCGACGACCACATCTTCCGCGACCACGCCGCTGAGCTGCCGAGCGTCGACGTCGAGTTGCGGAACCTGCTCGACAGTCGAGTCTTCTCCGAGCTCCTGTCCCAGGTCCCCGACGAGTGGCTCGAGCCGGTGCCCGGAGCGGACGACCCGGCCGCCGTGCGAGCGGCGTACGTCGACTTCCTCACCGCGCGCCTCGGCACCCGCCAGTGGCTCCCGCAGGCGGCGGCATGACCACCCCACGAGAAGCATGACCGACGCCAGGCTCGCCTACGAGTACGTCGTCCTGCGCTGCGTGCCGCGGGTCGACCGCGAGGAGTTCGTCAACGTCGGGGTGGTGCTGCACTGCCAGATGGCCGACTTCCTCGACCTCGCCTGGCACGTCGACCGCGACCGCCTGCTCGCGCTCGACCCGCGCATCGACGTCGACCAGGTCTGCGAGTCGCTGGCCTTCGTCGAGGCCGTCTGCGCCGGCCACCCGACCGCCGGTGCCCCCGCCGCCGAGCCGCTGACCCAGCGCTTCGGCTTCCTCAAGGCCCCTCGCTCGACGGTCCTCCAGCCCGGCCCCGTCCACGGCGGCGTCACCTCCGACCCCGCCCGCCAGCTCGAACGCCTCCGCGAGCAGCTGGTGGGTTAGACGTCGACCCGGCGCGAACTTCGCGCCGGGTCGACGACACCCAGGGTGCGCACGGTTGACCCGGCGCGAAGTTCGCGCCGGGTCGACGGTCAGACGGGGACCAGCTCGACGGCGCCCACGGCGTAGCGGGCCAGGACGGCGCGGGCCAGGTGGGGGTGCGCGCCGAGGGGCTCGGAGACGGCGATGGCGCCGGCCTCGAGGGCGAGCTCGGCGGCCCGGTCGGGCAGGAAGCCAGGCGCCAGGAACAGCGAGGCGACCGCGATGTGGCGGCGGCCCTCGGCCCGGAACGCGCGGACGGCCTCACCGGTGGCGGGCGGCGCGCTCGAGGCGTACGCCGCGGTGACCGGGAGCTTGTGGTGGGTGCCCCACAGCCGGCCGAGGCGGGCGACCGCCTGGTTGGCCAGCGGGTCGCTCGAGCCCGCGGCGGCCAGCACCAGCGCGTCGAGCTCGCGGCACCGGACGGCGGCGAGGGCCTCGCGCAGGCGCTCGTCGAGCACCTCGAGGAACGACGACTCGAGCCCGAGGATCGCCGAGGCCTGGATGCGCACGTGCGGGTGGGCCGCGGACGCCTCCGCGACGGCGGAGGGCACGTCGACCTTGGCGTGGTAGGCCTCCGTCAGGAGCAGCGGCACGACGACGATCTCGTCGTGGCCGGCCTTCACCAGCCGGGCGACGACCGTGTGGAAGTCCGGCTTGGAGAGCTCGAGGAACGCGGCCTCGACCTTGAGGTCCGGCCGCATCGCGCGGACCTCGCTGACGAGCGCCTTGATCGTGGCGGCGGAACGGCGGTCCCGGCTTCCGTGCGCCAGGGCCACCAGGGCAGGAGCGGCCATCTCAGGGCCTCCCTTCATTCGGGTTGAGCGTCCGGGTCGGGTCCACAGGTGACTGGTTCACGAGTGGATCCCGCACTCGGTCTTGTTGGTGCCGGCCCACCGGCCGCTGCGGGCGTCCTCGCCCGGAGCGACACGGCGGGTGCACGGAGCGCAGCCAATGGACGGGTAGCCGTCGTAGACCAACGGGTTGACGAGCACCCCGTTCTCGGCGATGTAGCGCTCCACCTGCTCGTCGCTCCATCGCGCGAGCGGGGAGACCTTGACCTTGCCCTTCTTGGCGTCCCAGCCGATCACCGGCGCGATGACGCGGTTGTGCGTCTCGGCGCGGCGCAGGCCGGTGGCCCAGGCGTCGTACGACGCCAGCGCGTCGGTCAGCGGCTTGACCTTGCGCAGCGCGCAGCACAGGTCGGGGTCGGTCTTGTAGAGGTCCTTGCCGTACGCCGCGTCCTGCTCGGCCGGGCTCTGCACCGGCGTGATCGTGAGCAGGTTGACGTCGAGGGTCGAGGCGACCGCGTCACGGGTGCCGATCGTCTCGATGAAGTGGTAGCCGGTGTCGAGGAAGACCACGTCGATCCCGGGCACGACCTTCGACGCCACGTCGGCGAGCACCGCGTCACCCATCGACGACGTCACGCAGAACCGCTCGCCGAAGGTGGCCGCGGCCCACTCGATGATCGTCTCGGCGGGGGCCAGCTCGAGCTCGGCGCCCCAGTGCGAGACCAGCTCGCGCAGCTCCTCGGGCGACCGGTCGGAGGTCTCGATGCCGCGCGACGCCCGAGCGGTGTTGGTGGTCGCGGCGGTCACGAGGACGCACCCTCCGGCGTCGGAGCGCCCTTCGAGGCTCGCTGCGCTCGCACCTCAGTGCCAGCCGGCCGGACCAGGCCGAGCATCTTCAGCGAGAAGACCCGCAGGCAGCCGCGGCACTCCCACGAGCCGTGCGCCTCGTCGTGCGGCCAGAGGTCCTGGTCGCCGCAGTAGGGGCACTGCTGGGGGAACGCGCGCTCAGTCATTTCCGGGGACCTCGCGGAAGCGGTCGGTCTCCGCGCGGAGCGCCTCCTCCGGGCGCTTTCGTGGGGTGGGGCCGCTCATGCGGGGGTCGCTTCAAGAGTGCGCTCGCCGCGCAGCAGCTCCTCGTCGGCGCGCGCGGCCCAGGACGCGAACGACTCACCGGGCTCGCGGTCGGCGAGGAAGTTCGTGACCACGACGGTGACGTAGTCGTCGAGGCCCTCGCTGGTCACCTTGTGCGCGCGCAGCTTGCGGCCGAAGTTCGCCTGCAGCCCGGTGGCGCCGCCGAGGTGCACCTGGAAGCCGCCGACCTGCTCGCCCTCGTGCATGACCAGCTGACCCTTGAGGCCGATGTCGGCGACCTGGGTGCGGGCGCACGCGTTGGGGCAGCCGTTGACGTTGACCGTGATCGGCACGTCGAGGTCGGGGAAGCGGCGCTCCAGCTCCTCGACGAGGTCGCGCGCCCGCGCCTTCGTCTCGACGATCGCGAGCTTGCAGAACTCGATGCCGGTGCACGCCATCGTGTTCTGCCGCCAGCTCGACGGGCGGGCGGGCAGCCCGAGCGCGTCGACGGCCGCGACGACGGCGTCGACCCGTTCGGGAGCGACGCCGATCAGGACGATCTTCTGGTACGGCGTGAGCCGGGCGCCCGCGACGCCGTGCTGCTCCATCACGTCGGCGAGCGCGACCAGCTTGGTGCCGGAGATGCGGCCGGCGACCGGCGCGAGGCCGACGTAGAAGTTGCCGTCCTTCTGCTCGTGGACGCCGACGTGGTCGCGGTGACCGGTGGGGGCGGGCGGCGACTCGCAGCTGACGAGCTCGCGGCCGAGGTACTCCTTCTCGAGCACCTCGCGGAACTTCGCCACCCCCCAGTCGGCGACCAGGAACTTCAGCCGCGCCCGCGAGCGCAGCCGCCGGTATCCGTAGTCACGGAAGATCGACGTCACACCCTCCCAGATGTCGGGCACCTCGTCGAGCGGCACCCACACGCCGAGCTTCTGGGCGAGCATCGGGTTGGTCGACAGGCCGCCGCCGACCCACACGTCGAAGCCCGGACCGTGCACGGGGTGCACCGTGCCGACGAACGCGATGTCGTTGATCTCCGGCGCCACGTCATGGCTCGGGTGGCCGGTCAGGGCGGTCTTGTACTTGCGCGGGAGGTTGGAGTACGCCGGGTTGTCCAGCGCACGGCGCCGGATCTCCTCCAGCGCCGAGGAGCCGTCGATGATCTCGTCCTTCGCGACGCCGGCGACGGGAGAGCCGAGGAACGGTCGCGGCCCGTCGCCGCACGCTTCCAGGCTGTCGAGCCCGGCGGCGTCGAGGCGCTCCCAGATCGCGGGGACGTCCTCGATCCGGATCCAGTGGAACTGGATGTTCTCCCGGTCGGTGACGTCGGCGGTGTCGCGGGCGTACTCCTGCGCGATCTCGCCCAGCGCCCGCACCGTCGTGGCCGGCAGCAGCCGCCCGTCGGAGCGGACCCGCATCATGAAGAACTCGTCGTCGAGCTCCTCCTCCTCGAGCATCGCCGTCTTGCCGCCGTCGAAGCCCGGCGCGCGCTGGGTGTAGAGCCCCATCCAGCGGAACCGCCCGCGCAGGTCGGCCGGGTCGATCGAGGCGAAGCCGCGCTTGCTGTAGATGTGCAGGATGCGGTCGCGGACGTGGAGTGGGTCGTCGTCCTTCTTGGACTGCTCGTTCTTGTTCAGCGGCTCGGTGTAGCCGAGCGCCCACTGGCCCTCACCGCGCTTGGGGCGCGGGATCTCGGTGTGCTGGGCCCTCTTGGCGCTCCAGCGCTGATCGGAAGGGGCAAGATCTGACATGCGGTGGGTGGTCCTTCGCTGGGAGGAGGGGCCGCACTCGACGATGAGTGCGAGCGGCCTGCTCGACGGGTGCTGGCGGACTTCAGCGGGACCGACAGATCGAGCTGCGCGTGCGCATGAAGTCCACGTGGCGTCGGACCACGAGGTGCGCGTGCGTCGCAGCACTGATCATGTGGACCAGTCTCAGACCGTGGACGCGCCGTCCACAAACACGAATCTCGTGATGCGAGACGCTCGTCCGGGATGTGGACAGCATGACCTGATCGGGCCATGGTCCACCGCGTGGCGTGGCTGTGAGTGTGGCGCAGGACACCCTGGACGCTCGGAGGTTCACCCATGTCCCGCTCGCTCACACCTGGCCTGGCTCGCGACCTGCGCACGACGGCCATCGCAGTCTTCGCCACGCTCCTGCTCACCGCGACGCCCAGCATCGCTGCCAAGGTCAAGAACGCCGACCGCGTCGACGGCAAGCATGCGGTGGCCGCCAAGGCGAGCCCGGCCAAGCGAGCCGGCAAGCTCGTGGCCACCGACCGGTCCGGCCACCTGCCCGGAGACATCATCGTCAAGGCACCGGACGCCGACCGGCTCGACGGACAGGACTCCTCGGCGTTCCGGCCACGCACGGCAGGGGCGGGCGAAGTCATGACCGGTGTCTTCGCCCTGGTGACGACCCACGCGGCCACGTCCCCCGAGGGCACGGCGGCGAACTTCCCGGCTGCGCTCTCGACCGCCCTGCCCGCCTCCCGAACGACGGTCGTGCCGCCCGGAGGCTCCACAGTGCAGTGTCCGGGAGCCGGCCAGGTCACGCCCAACGGCTGGCTGTGCATCTACCAGGCGAACGCCTTCAAGGTCTCCGGCATGAACGTCTTCGACCCGGCCACCACGTTCCCCGGAGTCAACCGCGACGGCTTCGAGCTCCAGTTCATGTGCGACTCCGGGACGTGCATCCTCGAGGGGACCTACGCCGTACGCGCGCCGAGCTGATCGGCTCTAGGGTTGGGCCATGGCCGACCAGAACCTCGACGCGCTGACCAGCTCCGCCTACCAGCAGGCCCTCGAGGTGATCGCCTCGGTCGAGCCGCGGATCGCCGAGGCGACCCGCCAGGAGCTGACCGACCAGCGCGGCTCGCTCAAGCTCATCGCGAGCGAGAACTACGCCTCGCCCGCCGTGCTGCTGACGATGGGCACCTGGTTCAGCGACAAGTACGCCGAGGGCACCATCGGCCACCGGTTCTACGCCGGCTGCCAGAACGTCGACACGGTCGAGGCGCTCGCCGCCGAGCACGCCCGCGAGCTGTTCGGCGCGCCGTACGCCTATGCGCAGCCGCACTCCGGCATCGACGCCAACCTGGTGGCGTTCTGGTCGATCCTCGCGCACCGCGTCGAGGGCCCGTGGCTGCAGAACCACGACGCCAAGAACGTCAACGACCTCACCGACGAGGACTGGGAGTCGCTGCGCCACGAACTCGGCAACCAGCGGCTGCTCGGCATGAGCCTCGACTCCGGCGGCCACCTGACCCACGGCTTCCGGCCCAACATCAGCGGCAAGATGTTCCACCAGCAGCAGTACGGCACCGACCCGGAGACCGGGCTGCTCGACTACGACGTGGTCGCCGAGAAGGCGCGCGAGTTCAAGCCGCTGGTGATCGTGGCGGGCTACTCGGCCTACCCGCGGCGCGTGAACTTCGCCACGATGCGCGAGATCGCCGACGAGGTCGGCGCGACGCTGATGGTCGACATGGCGCACTTCGCCGGACTCGTCGCCGGCAAGGTGTTCACCGGCGACGAGGACCCCGTGCCGCACGCCCACATCACGACGACCACCACGCACAAGTCGCTGCGCGGCCCGCGCGGCGGGCTGGTGCTGGCGACCGAGGAGTACGCGCCGTCGGTCGACCGCGGCTGCCCGATGGTCCTCGGCGGCCCGCTCTCGCACATCATGGCCGCGAAGGCGGTCGCGCTCGCCGAGGCCCGGCAGGAGTCGTTCCGCGGCTACGCGCAGGACGTCGCCGACAACGCCAAGTCGCTCGCCGAGGGGTTCCTCAACCGCGGCGCGGAGCTCGTGACCGGCGGCACCGACAACCACATCGTGCTGCTCGACGTGTCGTCGTTCGGCCTGACCGGCCGGCAGGCCGAGTCCGCGCTGCTCGACGCCGGGGTGGTCACCAACCGCAACTCGGTGCCGGCCGACCCGAACGGCGCGTGGTACACCTCCGGCATCCGGCTCGGCACGCCCGCGCTCACCACCCGCGGCTTCGGGCATGACGAGTTCGACACCGTCGCCGAGCTGATCGTGCACGTCCTCGACAACACTCAGCCCGGCACCACCAAGGACGGCAAGCCCTCGAAGGCGTCGTACGTGCTCGCCGACGGCATCGCCGACAAGGTCAAGGACGCCTCCGCCGAGATGCTCCACAAGCACCCGCTCTACCCAGGTCTCGACCTGGGCTGAGGGCGGTGGCGGGGTAGTCCGTGACGTTTGGGCCCCTGTTCCGGGGCCCCCGCGTCACGGACTACCCCGCACGGCGGCTGGTCGGCGTCCGCGAAAGTAGTGGAAGATTCATCCAATCCACCTCGCATCGAGCGCCGAACCCTCTCTGCAAGCACACCCACGGAGAGGGAGATCCCATGAAGCACCGCATCGCTGCCGCCGTCGTCGCCGCCCTGGCCGCCTCGACCGCGGCCCTCGGGACGGTCGCGCCCGCGCAGGCCGCCCAGCCGCCGGCCGGCAAGGCCGGCACCAAGAGCCTGGCCGCGGTCCTGGCCGCCGACGGCACCAGGCTCGACCGGAACTGGAAGGACTTCGACATCACCGAGGCGGCCGTCCTCGCCGTGCTCGGCGCCAAGCCGGACAGCGCGGTCGGCCTGCTCACCCAGGGCGGCAAGCGCGCGACGGCGTTCGTCCCGACCGACGCCGCCTTCCGCTCGCTGGTGCGCGACCTCACGGGCACGGCCCCGAAGACCGAGGCCGCGACGTTCGAGGCCGTCGCGTCGCTGGGCATCGACACGGTCGAGACGGTCCTGCTCTACCACGTGGTCGCGGGCCGCACGCTGACCTCGGGCAAGGTCGTCGCCGCGGAGGGCACCAAGCTCACGACGGCCCAGGGCGGCAAGATCAAGGTGCACGTCCTCAAGGGCAAGGTCACGCTGATCGACCGCGACAAGGACGACCGCAACGCGGTGGTGCGGGTCGTGGACATCAACCGGGGCAACAAGCAGGTCGCGCACGCCATCGACCGGGTTCTGCGCCCCGTCGACCTCTGAGCCCGGAGTCGCCGTCGGCGGCGGGCGGGGCCGAGTGCGGCCCCGCCCGTCGCGCTGCGTGTCCCGACGATCGACAGTCTCGACAGTGACCGTGCCGCTGTCGTCGTTCGCGGGGTACCGAGCGGTCGCTCGCAGACGGTGACTCGGCACAGGAGGCAGCATGAGCACGACAGCCACGGACGGCGCGGACACCCGCAGGGACCGCACCCACTTCCTCTACCTCGCGGTGATCGTGGCGGTGGCGCTCGGCGTGGCGGTGGGGCTGCTGTTCCCCGACTTCGCCAAGGAGCTGAAGCCCCTCGGCACCGGCTTCGTCTCGCTGATCACGATGATGATCCAGCCGGTCATCTTCTGCACGATCGTCATCGGCGTCGGGTCGGTGGCCAGTGCCGCGCGGGTGGGCAAGGTCGGTGGGCTCGCGCTGGGCTACTTCCTGGTGATGTCGACCGTCGCGCTCGCGATCGGCCTGGTCGTCGGCAACCTCATCAAGCCCGGTGAGGGCCTGCACGTCGACGACGCGGCCAAGAGCGCCGGTCAGGCGGCCGCGGCCGAGGGTCACGGGAGCACGACCGAGTTCCTCCTCGGCATCATCCCCGACTCGCTCTTCTCGGCGCTCACCAGCGGCGAGGTGCTGCAGACCCTGCTGGTCGCGCTGCTGATCGGCTTCGCGCTGCAGCGGATGGGCGAGACCGGCAAGCCCGTCCTGCGCGTCATCGAGGTGCTCCAGCGCCTGGTGTTCCGGGTGCTCGCGATGATCATGTGGGCCGCGCCGATCGGCGCGTTCGGCGCCATGGCCGCGGTGGTCGGCGAGACCGGCCTCGAGGCGCTCAAGAGCCTGGCGATCCTGATGCTGGCCTTCTACCTGACCTGCGTGATCTTCGTCTTCGTCGTGCTCGGCGCCATCCTCAAGCTGGTCACCGGCGTCAACCTGCTCTCGCTGCTGCGCTACCTCGGTCGCGAGTTCCTGCTCATCCTGTCGACGTCGTCGTCGGAGACCGCCCTGCCGCGGCTGATCGCCAAGATGGAGCACGCCGGGGTCGAGCGGACGACGGTCGGCGTCGTGGTGCCGACCGGCTACTCGTTCAACCTCGACGGCACGGCGATCTACCTGACCATGGCGTCGCTGTTCATCGCCGAGGCGCTCGGCGACCCGCTGTCGATCGGGGAGCAGATCTCGCTGCTGGTCTTCATGGTCATCGCGTCGAAGGGCGCCGCCGGCGTGACGGGCGCCGGCCTGGCGACGCTGGCGGCCGGCCTCAACTCGCACCGCCCCGAGCTCGTCGACGGCGTCGGAATCATCGTCGGGATCGACCGGTTCATGTCCGAGGCCCGCGCGCTGACCAACTTCGCCGGCAACTCCGTGGCCACCGTCCTGGTCGGGCACTGGACCGACGGGCTCGACCGCGAGCGCCTCGACCAGGTCCTGGCGGGTGACCTGCCGTTCGACGAGACCGACTACATCGACGACGAGCGGGAGCCGGCCCGGGTCGAGGTCGCCTCGAGCAGCTCGAGGGCGTAGCGGGCGATCGCCGCTCGGTCGGCCGCGACCTGCTTCGTGCGGTCGTCGACCGGACCCTCGAACAGGTCGAAGGGAATCGTCGAGAGTCCGGTCATCACCAGCAGGCAGAGCGCGTGGCCGCGCCGGACCTGGTGCTCGGGGATCTCGCAGCCCTCGGCGCGCAACCCGGCGACGTACGCCGCCAGGCTCGCCTCGTCGAGCTCGGCGAGGTTGCCGGCGCGGCGCTTGCCGATCTGGACGTCGCCGACCAGCAGCTGGGTCAGGTCGAACCCCACCGGTGCCGCGCCCCAGAACCCGAAGTCGATCATCACCAGCTCGTCGTCGCGCTCGCCGGCGAGCAGGTTGTTGGGGCAGGCGTCGCCGTGGCTCAGCAGCCGGGGGAGCGCGTCGCCCTCGGCGGCCAGCGCCGTGACGTCGGCGACCACGGCCCGCAGCCGGTCGCGCAGGTCCGCGTCGAACCCGGCGCACAGCGGGTGCTGCCAGACCTCGTCGCTCATCAGGATCGGCGCCACCTGCACCGTCACCCGGCCGGTCACGTAGGTCTCGAGCGACCACTCGACGTCGCGGAGGCCCGCGAGCGGAGCCAGGTCCGGGCTGCCCGCGAGCCGGCCGAGCAGGTACGCCGCGCGCTCGTACCGCGCCCGGTCCCACGTGGCCGGCCGCACCGGCACCTCCTCGAGCCAGATCGCCGACGACGTGGCGTCGAGGTCGAAGACGCCCAGCGTCCGTGGGGCGCTCAGCCCCTCGGGCAGGCGGCTCGCGAGGTCGGACCGGTAGACCTCCGCCTCGGTCTTCCACGGCACGCCCGAGGCCGCCAGCTCTCGGAACTCCTCGGGGACGGACGCGAAGAACGGGTGGCGTTCCCACGACTGCACCTGCTTGACGAACATCCGGAACTGCGACCGCTCGCCCCGCACCGCCGCCTCGCCGCTCACCCACCAGCGCCCGCCGGTCGTGATCGCCGGCAGGTCGTAGTCGACCGGCTCCACCCGCGTGTCGACCAGCTCGACGTCGCTCGCGTCCTCGTGGAGGAGGTCGGCGACCATCGCCGTCAGCTCGGCGTCGCTGACGTCGGCAGCGCCGAGCGGCTCGCGTGAGGTCATGAGACAGAACGTAAGGTTACCTGTCGAGTCCGTCAAGCCGTTACCGGGCGTCGGGCCGGGGGAGCGGTCAGTCAGCAACCTCGCGGACGGGAGTCAAGGGGATCGAGGTTGCCTGCTGACCGCCGCCCTGGGTCGGGGCGGGGGAGCGGTCAGTCAGCAACCGCGCGCGCCGCGATCGTGAGGGATACAGGTTGCCTGCTGACCGCCGCCCTGGGCCGGGCCGGGGGAGCGGTCAGTCAGCAACCGCGCGCGCCGCGATCGTGAGGGATACAGGTTGCCTGCTGACCGCCGCCCTGGGCCGGGCCGGGGGAGCGGTCAGTCAGCAACCGCGCGCGCCGCGATCGTGAGGGATACAGGTTGCCTGCTGACCGCCGCCCTGAGTCGGCCCTGGGGAGCGGTCAGTCAGCAACCTCGCGGCCGCGATCGGGAGCGATACAGGTTGCCTGCTGACCGCTGCCCGGGCGCGACCCGCGAGCCAGCCGACCACTCAGCCAGCAACCCGACGCTCAGATCGTCGGCGTGGTCCGCTCGACGATGCCGCGCAGGTCGCCGCCGGCCAGCGCGCCGAACGTGCCGTCGTACGACGACCCCAGCCGCGACGCGCAGAAGACGTCGGCCACCTCGGGCGGTGAGAACCGCACGACCAGCGAGCCCTGCAGCACCGCGGCCATGCGGCCCGCGAGCCGCCGGGCGCCGACCTCGAGGGCGGCCGGGTCACCCATCAGCTCACCGAGCAGCGCGAGCGTCGAGTCGATCGCGGCGTCGAGCCGCCCGTCCGCGCCCCGCGCGAGACCGACCTCGGTGATCCAGGCGTCGAGGGCCTCAGGCTCGCGGGCCAGCGCTCGCAGCACGTCGAGGGCGTTGACGTTGCCGGAGCCCTCCCAGACCGAGTTGAGCGGCGCCTCGCGGTAGAGGAGCGGCATCAGCGATTCCTCGACGTACCCGTTGCCGCCCAGGCACTCCAGCGCCTCCGCCGTGACCGCGGGCGTCCGCTTGCAGACCCAGAACTTCGCCAGCGGCAGCGCGATCCGCCGCAGCGCGGCCTCGTGCGGGTCGGCGAGGTCGTCGACCGCCGACGCGAGCCGCAGCGCGAGCACGGTCGCGGCCTCGGACTCGACGGCGAGGTCGGCGACGACGTTCTGCATCAGCGGCTTGTCGACCAGCAGCGAGCCGAACGCCGAGCGGTGCGCGACGTGCCACGACGCCTCCGACACCGCGCGCCGCATCAGCCCGGCCGAGCCGAGCACGCAGTCGAGCCGGGTCGCGGCGACCATCTCGATGATCGTGCGCACCCCGCGGCCCTCGTCGCCGAGCCGCAGCGCGACCGTGCCGTCGAACTCGAGCTCGGACGACGCGTTGGACCGGTTGCCGAGCTTGTCCTTGAGGCGGACGACGTCGAGCTGGTTGCGGCTGCCGTCGGGCAGCACCCGCGGCACCACGAAGCACGTCGGGGACGTATGGGGGAGTCCGCCCGGTCCCTGCGCGAGCACGAGGAACACGTCGTTCATCGGCGCGGAGGTGAACCACTTGTGGCCGTGCAGGGTGTAGGTGCCGTCGGCCCGGGGGAGCGCGGTGGTGACGTTGGCGCGGACGTCGGAGCCGCCCTGCTTCTCGGTCATGCCCATGCCGCACAGCGCGCCGAGCTTCTCGCTCACCGGCCGCAGCCCGGGGTCGTACGTCGTGGAGGCCAGCAGCGGCGTCCACTCCTTGGCGAGCGCGTCGTCGACCCGCAGCGCCGGCACCGCGGCGTACGTCATCGAGACGGGGCAGCCGTGGCCGGGCTCGGTGTGCGACCAGGCCAGGAAGCCCGCCGCCCGGCGCAGGTGCGCGTCGGGGTCGCCGTCGGCCTGCCGCTCCCACGGCGTCGCCGCCAGCCCGTGGCCGATCGCCCTCTCCAGCAGCCAGTGCCACGCCGGGTGGAACTCCACCTCGTCGACGCGGTGGCCGTAGCGGTCGTAGGTCCGCAGCTCGGGGTGGTGCGCGTTGGCGAGCCAGCCCTGCTCCCGGGCCTCGGCGGTGCCGGCCTCGGCGCCCAGGGGCAGCAGGCTCTCGAGCACGTCGGCCGAGCCGTGGCGTACGACGCCCTCGCTCAGCGCCAGGTCGGCGGCGACCACGTTGTGGCCGACCAGCGGCGGCACCTGGTTGGCGGCCGCCCGCAAGGCTGCGCGGTCCTCAGTCCCCATGCCTCTACCGTAGAGCCCATGGTGGCGGAGCCCCTGCGGAACTCCGCCTCTGCCGAGGCCGGGCGCGGACCGTGGTGGCGCCGCGTCCTCGACATCGTCTGGCGGCTCGTCGTCACGACCGTGAGCTCGTGCCTGCGCTACCGGGTCACGGGCCTCGCGGCCGAGGCGGCGTTCTTCGCCGTCCTGTCCGTCCCGCCGCTGGTCTTCGGGCTCGCGGGCGGCATCGGCTATGTCACCAACCAGTTCGACCCCAGCCAGGTCGACCAGATGCGCGACGCCGTCCTCGACTTTTCCGGGCGGCTGCTCACCGAGCGTGCCGTCAACAAGGTCATCGAGCCGACCCTCGACGACGTGCTGAAGGGCGGCCGGTTCGACATCATCTCGCTGGGCTTCGTGCTCGCGCTCTGGTCGGGCAGCCGCGCCCTCAACGTCTTCATCGACACCATCACCGTGATGCACGGCCTCGGCGGCCACCGCGGCATCGTCCGTACGCGGGCGCTGGCGTTCGTCCTCTACGTGCTCGCGCTCGTCACCGGCGTCGCGGCGATCCCGCTGATGCTCGCGGGCCCGCGGCTGGTCGACGACGCGCTGCCGGGCCGGTTCGACTTCCTGCTGCACTTCTACTGGCCGGTCGTCGGCGTGATCTGCATCTGCTTCCTCGCGACGCTCTACCACCTCTCGGTGCCGGTGCGGACCCGCTGGCGGTTCAACTTGCCGGGAGCGGTGTTCTCGCTCGTCGCCTGGATCGTCGGCAGCTACCTGCTCCGCTGGATCCTCACCGTCACCGCCGCCGACTCCCGCTCGATCTACGGTCCGCTCGCCGCGCCGATCGCCATCCTGCTCTGGCTCTACCTCGTCGCGATCGCCGTACTGATCGGCGCCGCGGTCAACGCGGCGTTCGACAAGATCTTCGTCGGCGAGCGATAGCGTCAGGCTGTGTCCGAGCAGAGCAGCGAGTCGTGGCCCCAGGCCACCGCCGGCCGCGGGCAGATCTCGCTCCCCGAGCGCGTCCGGTCGCCCTGGTGGGAGCTCGGACGCCGGCTGCTCGCCGCGCTCGCGATCCTGGTCGGCACGGTGTGCCTGGTCTACTTCGACCGCGACGCCTACCGCGACAACAACGACCCGGCCGGCACGGTCAGCCTGATCGACTCGATCTACTACACGACGGTGACGCTGAGCACGACCGGCTACGGCGACATCGCGCCGTACAAGGACGGCGCCAGGCTGGTCAACGCGTTCGTCATCACGCCGGCTCGCATCGGGTTCCTGGTGCTGCTGATCGGGACCACCCTCGAGGTGCTCGCCTCGCAGGGCCGCGAGATGTTCCGCGTCTCACGCTGGAGGAAGCACATGGGCCATCACGTCGTCATCGTCGGCTACGGCACCAAGGGCCGCAGCGCGGTCGAGACCCTCGTCAACAACGGCCAGGACCGCGAGTCGATCGTGGTCGTCGACCCCGGCCAGGCGGCGCTGGCCGATGCGCACGCCGACGGGCTCGCGGTCGTCACCGGCGACGCGACGCGGCGCGAGGTCCTGCGCCGGGCCGGGGCGGCCGACGCCGACCAGGTGATCATCACGACGAACCGCGACGACTCCAACGTGCTCGCGATCCTCACCGTGCGCCAGCTCAACCCCGAGGTCTACATCGTCTCCTCCGCGCGCGAGCACGAGAACGCGCCGCTGATGAAGCAGTCCGGCGCCAACTCGGTGATCACCTCCTCCGACGCGGTCGGCCGGCTGCTCGGCGTCTCGTCCATCTCGCCGACCCTCGGCTCGGTGATGGAGGACCTGCTCACCTACG
Organism: Nocardioides halotolerans DSM 19273; assembly: GCF_000422805.1. Classification (GTDB taxonomy): domain Bacteria; phylum Actinomycetota; class Actinomycetes; order Propionibacteriales; family Nocardioidaceae; genus Nocardioides; species Nocardioides halotolerans. Next base: position 238,448 of record NZ_KE383922.1, read on the forward strand.
GCGAGGGGCTCGAGGTCGCCGAGCGCGACCTGCTGGTCACCGAGGTCGGCAAGCAGCCGCAGTCGCTGCCCGACCAGGTGATCGCGGTGGTCCGCGACGAGAAGGTCTACCGCTACTTCGACCCGGTGGTGACCCAGCTGGCCCGCGGCGACCGGCTGGTCGTCGTACGCCCAGCGAAGGAACTGCCGTGGGCGCCCCGCCCGGGCACCCACGACGAGCAGATCTCCACCGACGAGGAGTAGGCCCCCCAAGGCCGATCCAGCGCATTCGCGCCCGTGAGGTCTTGTTCCACGCGTGAAACAAGGCCGAATCAGCGCATTCGCGCCGAATCGGCCTTGATGGCTCTGTCGAACACGTGTTCGGACCTGTGTCACCATGCAGCATGGCGGGGGGCATGGGCGGCGGCTGGGCCAGGCGCGGCAGCGGCGTGCCCCTCGCGCAGCGCGTGCGTGGTGGCGCGGCGCCGGCGCCGGAGCGACCCGGCGCCTACTGTCCTGGCCGGCACTGCTGGGTCTCCGGCGCCGTCGACGCCGAGGGCGTGAAGCGGCCGGGCCTGCTGCTCGAGTGGCGTCAGGTCGCCGGCCGATGGGAGGGGCGGGTGACCTACGTGGCGCGGCTGCGGCCGCTCGAGGCGAACGGCGGCTGGGCGGTCGTGGAGGAGTGGCTGCCGGCGGAACTGCTCACGCCGCTTTGATACCCCCGCGAGCTTCGGCCCCCAATCCGCGGCGACTGCTCGCTGCGCTCGCGGCGCCTCGCTCGCTGCACTCGCTTCGGCGCGGTCGCCGCGGCTCGGAGGCCGATCGCGGGGCGCCTCGCTTCGCTCGGAAGAGCCGGGTCGCTGCGCTCCCAACGCTTCAATTGCGCTTCAAGCCCGGCGAGCTCGGCCCCGCTCTTGTCGCCGGAAACAAGAACGGCCACCTCCTGACGGAAGTGGCCGTAAATGAGTTGAACCGCTGGAGTCTCGGGTCACCAGCGGTTCAACAAGTGGAACGTTAGACGACCGGTCGCCGCTCAGGGAAGTGCTGGAGGCCCTCTCGGACGAGAATGCCCCGAACGGACTACCCCAACCATCCGACCGGCCTACCTGACGGCGGATCAGTGCCCCGCGGGGTCTCCGAACCGCCCGGAGCGGGTGGCGTGGCGCTGCCGCTGGCGGGTCAGTCGCTGGCGGCGCAGCCGGCGTACGAGGAGCGGGTCGTGGGCCAGCGCGCCGGGCAGGTCGATGATCGCGGTGAGTGCGCGGTAGTACTCCTCGGGGCTGAGCCCCAGGCGCGCGCGGGCGGCCGCCTCCTTCGCCTCGGAGTACTTCCACCACTCCCGCTCGAAGGTGAGGATCGCGCGCTCGCGCGGGCTCAGCTCGACCATGGCGCTGATCCTCTCAAACGCCTGGGCGCCGCCCGCACCCGGGCCGCGGCGTGTGACGGCCGTCTCCCGGAGGTGGTAAAGGGTTGGTGACACGTGTCAACCCCATCCACGAATGGGCAACAGTTCGGACTAGTACGAACGGCCCATAAGGGGCCTCTGACCTGCGAAAACACAGCGTCTGTTACTGCCCTGTTGAGTTTTTCCGGACACCCCGGAGGGCATAGGTTCTCTCACGCAGCCGGACCCGTGGGGGGGTCGGCTACGACATGGGGGTTCATCACAGCAATGACGGTCTACTTCGGCACTCCGGAACGGAACACCGAGGACCCGCTGATCAGCATCGTGGTGCCCGCGCTCAACGAGGCACTCAACCTGTCGGTGGTCCTGCCGCAGCTTCCGCAGGTCCACGAGGTCATCCTCGTCGACGGCGGCTCGGTCGACGGCACGGTCATGGCGGCCCGCCGGGCCCTGCCCAGCATCGTCACGGTCCTGCAGACCCGCAAGGGCAAGGGCAACGCCCTGGCCGCCGGGTTCGCACGCGTCACCGGCGACATCGTGGTGATGTTCGACGCCGACGGCTCCGCCGACCCGGCCGAGATCGTGCGGTTCGTCGAGGCGCTCAAGGCCGGCGCCGACTTCGCCAAGGGCTCGCGGTTCACCGCGGGCGGCGGGTCCGCCGACATCACGACGGTGCGCCGCGCCGGCAACGCGTTCCTCAACGGCGTCTTCAACCTCGGGTTCCGCACCCGCTACACCGACCTCTGCTACGGCTACAACGCCTTCTGGGCCGACCTGATCCCGCTGCTCGACCTGCCGGAGCACAGCGCGCCGCCGCCGGGCAACGGCAAGATGGTCTGGGGCGACGGCTTCGAGATCGAAACGGTCATCAACTGCCGCTTCGCCGCCGCGAAGGTCTCGATCACCGAGGTGCCCTCGGTGGAGAAGCTGCGGATGTTCGGCGAGTCCAACTTGCGCGCCGTCCACGACGGCATCCGCGTGCTCCGCACGCTGTTCACCGAGTGGCGCCGGGCCAGGGGGGTGCGCCGCATGGAGCGCAAGCTCGCCGAGCCGTCGGTCGCCAAGACTGCGCCGGCCGGCACCCGCATCGCGGCCTGACCCCAGCCTCCCCGAGAAGCACCTGACGCGAGTCGTCTCGAGCCCCGGTCCTCAGGGCCGGGGCTCGAGCGTGTTCTAGACCGGGAGCCGGGTCGGACGCCGCTCGCTCGGACGCGGCAGCACGACCCCGACCGTGGGAGCGCGCCCACGCACTCGTCGACCGTCTCGCCGCCTGCCGGCGGTCACCGGCGCCCGGTCAGGCGAGCGTCGAGGCATCATCCTTTCGGTCTGTTTCTGCTGGTCAGGGCGGGTCCCGTCGCCGTCCGGACGGCGTACGGCGTCGCCGCGGAGAGCCGCTCGACCAGCCCGGACGGCTGCTAGCAGGCCGGCTGCAAAACCTGCGGTCTCAGTAGGTCGGCGCGCGCAGGACGGTCGAGAACCTCCGGATCCGGCGCGCGTTGGCACCGATTCCACAGGCGGTGATGCTTGCCAACACCTGCTCGGACGGGCATGCTGGACGAACTGAGCACTGGTCGTGGGGGCCAGAGCTCGACCGAAGGACCAGGTGGGGACCTTGTTGCTTGGGGGGAAACCGCGCACGGCGAGCTCCGTGCCGGTCAAGGTGGATCGCACGGTGGCGTCCAGCCAGCCGTCGCGGATCCACGTCGTACGGCTGCCGAAGCGAGCGGACGCGCCCGTCACCAACGTGACAGCGCTCCGGCCGAAGGCGAGCTAGGCGAACGACCGCTCGCCGTCCGGGCCCGGCCCGGACGGTGGGCGGACGCGTCCTGTCACGCCCGCCACCACCGCGGCGCCGAGCGCGACGATCGCCAGCGCGACGCCGGCGACCTCGATCGCCCGCCACAGGTCCGCGACCACCACTGACCAGACGGCCCGCGCCACGTCGCGCTGGGCGAGGTCGTCGGTGAGCAGGTCGCGGGCGGACACCACCGCCAGCGCGAGCACGGCCGTGGCGACCAGCGACGCGACGGCGAGCTTCGCGACGACGCTCGCCCGGCGGCGGGCCGGCAGGAGCGTCAGCAGCACCATCGCCGCCCACGCCAGGGGCAGCCAGAACCCCAGCGCGTCGAGCAAGTCGTAGGCGTGCCGCACCTTGCCGAGGCGGTCGCCGTCCATCACCGCGAACGACGCGTCCACCTCGGCCGCGCGCTCGGCGTCGACGAGCCCCTGGGCAGCGAGATCCTGCGCGATGGCGGCGAAGGCGGCGGCCAGGTCGATGCTCACCCGGCCCTGCGCGTCGAGCCGGGCACTCGCCCGGCCGTCGAGCACCGCGACCAGCTGCTCGTGCGCCGCGCGGTTGGCCCGCATCCACGCGTCGCGGAACGCCGGCCCGTCGACGACGTGCTGCACCACCAGGTGGACGACGGCCTCGACGCCGCGCGGCGGCGTACCCCTCCCGGCGACCAGCTGCAGCGCCTCGCGCTCGAGCTCGGTGACCGCGGCGGCCTTGACGACGTCGTCGTCGGCGAGCGGCGCGACCGTCTCGACGTAGGTGTCGGTGTCGCTCACCACGCCGTGGGTCCACACCGAGAGCAGGCCCAGGGGGAGCAGCACGGCTGCCAGGACGCCGGTCAGCGAGGCCAGTAACGAGCGAAGCACCAAAAGGACACTAGCGAGTTTCAAGTGGACCAGTGCGGCGGGTGGGACTCGTGACGTTCGTGGGGTGGCGCCGTTTTCGGAGTCGGATCCTCGATCCGTTCCCTTCCAACCCCCACATGGGAGATCCCCACCATGCACCTCAAGAAAATGCTCGGGGCCGTCATCGCCTCGGCGCTCCTCTTCACCATGCCGGTCCCGTCCGCGCACGCCGACACCTACGCACCCGACGCCGTCAACCAGGACTTCGCCGGGAGCCAGGGCGGCTGGACCTCGTCGACCGCCAGCGACGGCCTCTGCCTGCCGGTTCTGCTCTGCCCGGTCGTGAGCAACGGCTGGTCGGCGGGCGGCGCCGACGGCAACGGCTACATCCAGACGTCGTTCACCACGCTCCTCACCACTGGCGCCGGCTTCTCGACCGGTATGTGGGAGAGCCCCTCATTCGCCTACAACGGCAACGCAGGCAAGGTGCCCGGGGCGGTCCGCCTCGACCTCAACATGATGACGGACGTGACGCCCCTGCTGGTCGCGTCGCTGCTGAACTCGGCGTCCTATCGCGTCGACCTCGTGGACCAGGCGACGTCAACCGCCGTCGAGGCGACCCCGACCACGCCGATCACCAGTGATCACGGCTGGACGGCCGTCCAGTCCGCGTCGGTCAACCCGGCGCTGCTCCAGCTCGGTCACCAGTACAAGATCCGCATCACCACGACGCTCACCTCGGCGGTCGCGGCGGTGGCCAACGGTTCGGTCGGCTATGACAACGTGCGACTCACGACCGAGGCCGCCAATGGCAACGGCGGCGGCAACGGCGCCAACGGCGGCTCCGGCATCACCGACATCAAGCAGCTGCGCAAGCTCGTCAAGACCTACATCCTGCCGGGCACGATGAAGGTCCAGGGCCGGTTCCTCAAGGCGCGCCTGCGGTGCCCGGCCATCGCGTCCCCGCGTGCCTGCCAGATCCAGCTCCAGGGTCTCCAGAAGGGCCGGTTCTCCAAGCCCGCCACGGCGCGCAAGGTCGTCAAGATCAAGGCCGGCAAGCAGCGGACCGTCAAGATCCGCATCAAGCCGGCGTACGTCGCGAAGTACTCGAAGTCCAAGAAGATCTGGGTCAAGTGCATCGTGCGCGTGGGCAAGGTCCGCGTGGCCGTGCGCCAGCCGGTCAAGCTCAAGTGATCCACCAGTAGTCCCACGAGAAGGCCCCCGACCAGCCCGCTGGTCGGGGGCCTTCCCACGTCCCGACGGTGGCTGAGGTGCGAGGAGCGCCAGCGACGAGCCTCGAAGCCTCTGCGAGGAGGGCACCCGCTGCTCCACCGCTGGTTGAGGAGGTCGCGCAGCGACCGTCTCGAAACCTCCGCAACGAAGGCACCCACCCATCCAACCCGCCAACCGCAGACGTACGCCGCCGGCGTGCTGCACACTCCTGCCATGAGCTCCCCGGCACCGCAGCCCGCCGACCCGCCGCCGCCGACGGGCCTGCCGACGTCCACGGTCCCGCCGGCTGCGCCAGGCCAGCCCGCCCCCGCCGTCCCGTACGGCGGCGCGGTCACGCCGGTCGACCCGGCCACGGTGTCGGCGCCGATCACCGCCCAGGGCGTCGCGAAGGGCGTCGGTCAGGCCGCGGTCTCCTGGGGCGTGCGCGCCATCATCTTCTTCATCCTCCGAATGGTCTTCCGGGCGATCTTCCGCCGCTGACGGCCGTCCCCCCGGGCTAGGTTCGGGCCATGGACGATCAGCTCTCGAGATTCGCGCTCGTGGTCGTCGACGCCCAGCAGGGTTTCAACGACCCGTCGTGGGGGAGCCGCAACAACCCGCAGTGCGACGCGAACATCGAGGCGCTCGTCGAGGCGTGGTCCGCGGCGTCCCGGCCCCTGGTCTACGTCCGCCACGACTCCGAGAGTCCCCGGTCGCCGCTGCGTCCCTCCTCGCCGGGCAACGCGCTCAAGCCGTACCTGAGGGCCGAGCCCGACCTGCTGGTGACCAAGTCGGTGAACTCGGCCTTCCACGGGTCGCCCGACCTGCACGCGTGGCTGGTCTCGCAGCGGGTCGAGGGGATCGTGGTCTGCGGGATCACGACCAACCACTGCTGCGAGACCACGGCCCGGGTCGGCGGCAACCTGGGCCACCGCGTCCTGTTCGCCCTCGACGCCACGCACACCTTCGACCGTCGCGGTCCCGACGGTGACGTGGTGAGCGCCGACGAGCTCTCCCGCGTGACCGGGGTGAACCTGCACGGGGAGTTCGCCGAGGTCGTCCGCAGCGCCGACCTGCTCGAGGGCGTCCTCTCAGGCTGACCGCTCGCGGCGACCGACCCGGCTGGGCAGCGGGTCGGCCTCGAGGGCCGCCGCCATCTCCCCGACGGCGACCCGCAACACGGACAGCGGCCGGAGCATCAGCGTGACCTCGACGACCCGGCCCGCCGGGTCGCGGTGCTCGTCGAGCACTCCCTCGACGGTTCGTCCCCTCACCGCTCCGGAGACGAACGTCGCCCGCTCGCGACCCGCCGTCAGCTCGCGCACCGGCTCCAGCGACTCGAGCACCCTCGCGATGGTCGTGAAGAGGTGCGCGACGTCGTCACGTCCGCGGTAGTCGGCCACCGGGCTGTGGAACCGGACGTCATCGGCCAGCACGAGCTCGAGCCGATCTCGATCCGGTTGCCGCAGGAGGGCGACGAGCTCAGAGACCATGGCGCGGCCCTACCCCCCACTGCTTCGGAAGTAGAAGCAGAATTCCCGATTGCGCGCCTGTCGATCTCTTCACTAGCGTGGTGCTGAATCAGAAGCAGTCGGACGCGGTCCGAGGAGAGGATCTTCCGCATGGAGCGCACCCGTCGGTCAGCGTCGACCGTGGAGTCGGGGGAGTCCGGTCCCCGACCGGTGATCGAGGCCAACGGCGTCAACGTGATCGCGCCCGCCGAGCGCCGCGGCACTCCCTCCGACCTGTTCTGGCCCTGGTGCGCGGCGAACATCTCGGTGTTCGGGGTCAGCTGGGGCGCCTTCGTGCTCGGCTTCGGGCTGAACCTCTGGCAGGCCGTGGCCTCGGGGGCGATCGGGATCGTCGCCGGCTTCGTGCTCGTCGGCCTCGTGGCGGCCGCCGGCAAGCGCGGCTCGGCGCCCACGCTCGTGCTGTCGCGCGCGGCGTTCGGCGTCAGGGGCAACCTCCTGCCGGGGCTGGTCTCCTACCTGCTCCTGGTGGGCTGGGAGATCGTGCTCCTCGCACTGGCGACCCTGGCGACCGCCACGGTGTTCGGCCGGCTCGGGTGGGGCGACGGCACGACGACCAAGGTGGCCGCGTTCCTCGTGCTGGTCGCCGTCATCGTCGTCGCGGGCATCCGCGGGTTCGACGCGATCATGCGCCTGCAGCGCTGGCTGACGCTGCTCACCGTGGCGATCACGGTCGGCTACATCGCCCTGACGGTCGACGAGGTGGACTGGTCGGCGGCGACCGGTGGCGACGCCGCCGGCACGACGGCGTTCATCGGCGCCCTGGTCATGGTGCTCACCGGCTTCGGCATCAGCTGGGTCAACGCCGCGGCCGACTACTCGCGGTACCTCCCGAGGCACTCCTCGACCGCCGGCGTGGTCGGCTGGACGACGTTCGGCGCGAGCCTCCCCGTCGTCGTCCTGGTGGTCTACGGCCTCCTCCTGTGCGCGTCGGACCCGGCGTTCGGCGAGGCCGTCGCGGCCGACCCGGTCGGTGCCCTGACCACGGTGCTGCCGACGTGGTACCTCCTGCCCTTCGCCGTGGTGGCCGTCGGCGGACTGGTCGCCGGCGCGGTCCTCGACATCTACTCCTCGGGCCTCACCCTGCTCGCGGTCGGGCTCCCCGCCCCGCGCTGGGCGGCGGCGGCGCTCGACGGCGTGCTGATGATCCTCGGCACGATCTACGTCGTGTGGGTCGCCGACAGCTTCTTCCTGCCGTTCCAGGGCTTCCTCATCACCCTCGGCGTCCCGCTGGCCGCCTGGTGCGGCATCTTCCTCGCCGACCTCCTGCTGCGCCGGGCGCCGTACGACGAGACGAAGCTGTTCGAGCCCGATGCACCTCGTGGCTACGGGTCGGTGCGCTGGGACTCGGTCGTCCTGATGGCGGTCGGCACGGTCGTGGGCTGGGGGCTGGTGACCAACACCTACTCCGAGTCGCTGTCGTGGCAGGGCTACCTGCTCGGGCCGCTCGGGCTCGGCGGCCGCGACGGCGACTGGGCCTACTCGAGCCTGGGCGTCGTGGCCGCGCTGGTGCTCGGCTTCCTCGGCTACCTGGTCACCGGTCGGGGCGCCGTACGCCGCCAGGAGGCGCTCCCGGCCGCGTCCGTGACTCCTCGCTAGCCGCTCCTCGCGAGCGTCCGGGCCCAGCGCCTGCTCCACGCCTGCAACGGGCTGATCGCCTCGACCAGCTCCTCACCGAGCCTGGTCAGCTCGTAGCCTGCCTCGCCGTCGGCGACCAGCCCGACCTCGACCAGCTCGTTGAGCCGGGTGGTGAGGACGCTCGAGGACATCTGGTCGCACCGACGCTGCAGCTCGCGGAACCCGGCCGGCTGCTGGTGGAGCTCCCAGATCACGCGTCCTGTCCAGCGCCGCCCCAGCAGGTCCAGCGCCGCCATGAACGGCCGGCCGGTCGTGGACCCGCGGACCGGCGTGCCCGGCTTCGGCGTCGCGGTCATCTCGTGGCTCCTCCCGCTGGTCCCGGCACTTCCGAATCAGAAGCACCGTAGCGCGAGGTGCGTGCACGGCTCCGGCAACATGGGCTCTGCCTCGGATTGGCTCAGTCCGTGCAAGCGATCCCGTCACCGTCTGCGTCGAGGTCGTAAGGGTCCGATCCAGTCACGTAGATGGGTCCGTAGGCGTACTCAGGTCCGTTCCCGGATCCACCGGCGCAGTCGTAGTCCGACGCGGGCGAGAGGCACGGACGGTAGCCCGGCGTGCAGCTCTGGGTCGGCGGCGAGAACGGGCGGACAACCGACGAGACCACGACGGTGACCGTCACGCCCGGCTTGGCGAGTTCTGCGCCAGCCGGGGTTTGGCGCAGGACCACGCCGTTCTTCCCACTGCTGCGGGTCTCGGTCTTGACGGCGACCTCGAACCCGGCAGCTTGGAGCTGGCTCAGCGCCGCCGACTTGGCCAGGCCCACGACAGACGGCACCTGTGGGTAGGAGACCGCCACGACTAGGACGATGGCCGTGCCAGCCAGCAGGGACGCCCCGGCCGCCGTGCCCTGCCGGAGCACGGTGCCGGCCGGCTGCGCAGCGGGGACTTCCTTGACCTCGCGTACAACGAGCCCTGCGTTCGCGAGCGCTTGCTCGGCCTGCTCCCGAGTCAGCCCTTCCAGTTGAGGCATGACCGATCTGGGTGGCTCAGGCGTCGCCGATTCGGATGCCGCGGCGTCGCTCTCAGCTGAGGCGGCGGTCTCGCTGGCCGTGGAAGCCGATTGCGAAGCCTGGCTGGAAGCCGGTTCGGCAGGCGCCGAGTCTGGTGTCGGACTCAAGGACGGTTGCTTGCTCGTAGGGGGAGTGTCTGGCGCAGTTTCCGACGCCGCTGGCTCGGTCGGGGGGCTGTCGTCGCTGGGTAGCAGCGCGGCGCCGTAGAGCACTGCGGTCGCGACGGTCAGGCCGACACGGAGCCACGTCGCCACTGCCGGTCGACGCCACAGTCCGACCAGCCCGAACGGCAGGCAGAGGAAAAGCCCGGGGATCACGGCCCACCACGTCTGCCACCACGCGACGCCGCCAGGAGCCCGTGGCGGTCCAGCCTCCGGCCTCGGCCACGTGTGGGAGGTCCACCCGCCGCCGTCCCAGTAGCGCAGCAACTTGGGATCTGTCGGATCCGCGTACCAGTTCGGTGGTGGGCCCGGAATGCCGCCCGTTCTCCCCATGCCATTGCCTCCCTGCAACTGAGGCACGCTCGCAGACCTTCGGGATCGATGTAACCAGCATCGGACGGAGTGACCTGGAAATGACCCCGATGCATCATCGGCCCGGCGCACGAATGGGCTATGCCGCCACATGAGCGTGCTCCGGTCGGGGCAGCGGCAGCTTACGAACTGCCAGCGGTACGTGGATCCAGAGCAATCGCGAGACGGGGCAGCGCTTCATGTCGTTCAATGACGGCTCCTCATCGAGCGGGGGTCGCGTGGTCAATTTCCAGCCCTACTCACGCACGGTGCTGCGCGACCTCCGACACGCGTGGCTGCGCCGCCACCTGTGGTTCGTCATCGGAGCCATATCGATAACGGCCGGCTTCATGATCGCCATGACAGCGTTGATCACGCTGACCAGTGCCGACAACCGCGCAGGGTGGTACCTGCTCGGCATCGTTCACGCGGCGATGGTGAGCATTGTGTTGTACGGGATGCAGATCGGGTTCCTGCTCCAGGATCCCGACGGCATCCGGCAGCTCCGCGGCGCCTACGGAGAAGAAAACACCCGCACGGAGCTGCGGACGGCCAGGCGTAGACGGTTGATCTGGGGATGGGTCGACAGCATCACTCTCGAGCGGGGCGACCTCGACCACGTCGTCGTGACGCGGCGTGGGGGCGTACTCGCGATCGATTCGAAATGGCGCAACGGCGTCGACGGGGCAGACCTCCAGGCGATGGTCGCCGCTGCAGGCAAGGTCCGGCTCCGGGCCGAACACTTGACTCGCCAGCTCCTCAGCTCAGAACGAGGCGCTCGACACCGGGCGTATGGCGGATCGGTCACTGTGCGGCCTGTAGTGGTCATCTGGGGGGCAGAGCAACAACGTCTGCCGAAGGACGGTGCTTGCATCGGAGGCATCGACTTCGTGGCGGGGAGCCACCTGCGCAGGTGGCTGCGTCGGCTCGACGCGGAGCCGGTGGCCAAGGAGGCCGGTACAGAGCTCCTCGACAACCTCGACAAGTTTCGCGCCGCATCCGCGCGGACCGAGCGCGAGAGAAGGTCACTCGATTCACATCCGTGATCGGCGGGGTCAGCGCGCGGAGTTCGTAGTCTGCAGTCGTGCATGAAGACCTGCTCGCCCTCGTTGTGAATCGCAAGACCGGCGATGAGCGGTTGCGCCGGTCAGAGGACATCACTGACCACACGCTGCTCGACTTCTGGCGCTGGTCCCAGTCGGACCTCCTGAGCAACGCCACGCGGGGCATCCTCGCCGAGTACATCGTCGGCCTTGCGCTCGGCTGTGTCACAGCAACTCGTCGTGAATGGGACGCGGCCGATCTGCTGACGGACGACAACATCCGCGTCGAGGTGAAGTCGGCCGCCTATCTGCAGACCTGGACGCAGTCGGCTCTGTCCAAGATCGGCTTCGGGATCCAGCCAACTCGGGGCTGGGACGCCGGGACGAACACCGTGTCGCCTGATCTGAGGCGCCAGTCGGATGTCTACGTGTTCGCACTGCTCGAGCACCTGAGCAAAGCCACCGTCGACCCGCTCGACCTAGACCAGTGGGTCTTTTACGTGCTGCCGACAGCGACGCTCGACCGGCAGCTCGCCGCGCAGCGCAGGATCAGCCTGGCGCGGCTGTTGACCCTCGAGCCCGAGACAACTCGATTCGACGGCCTCAACACTGCGGTCACGGGTGCAGCGCTACGCGGGGGTCAAGAGGCCACCTGATCACTCCGACGGGCGGCTCGAGCATAGGGTCAGAATTGGGTCCCCGGCCCTCAAGAAAACGATGACCAGGATGACCGCTGATTCACCTGGCAGAGGCGTGGCACCCAGGCCGGGTTGATGTGGGAGCCGGCCTCAAATCTGCGGTGAGGCTGGTGGGCGATACTGGGTTTGAACCAGTGACCTCTTCCGTGTCAGGGAAGCGCGCTACCGCTGCGCCAATCGCCCGTTGTGGAGTTGTTTCGAGGTGGGTACGGGATTTGAACCCGTGTAAACGGATTTGCAGTCCGTTGCCTCGCCTCTCGGCCAACCCACCGTTGGATGGGTCCGCCGAGACCCGCTCCGAGCGGACGACGAGGCTCGAACTCGCGACCTCAACCTTGGCAAGGTTGCGCTCTACCAACTGAGCTACGTCCGCCTGCCTCCGGCGACCGGTCTCCCGGCGTCGAAGTGCGTCAGAACCTTAGCCGATGCTCTCCGGCGTACAAACTTGGCACGCGGTTCGGGCGGGTTGGGTGCCTCGGCTGCGGAGGCTTCGAGGCTCGTCGCTGGCGCTCCTCGCACCTCAACCACCGTGGAGAGGGCCGGTGGAAGGATGTGCTGCGTGCGCGCGTGGGTGAACGGCAAGATCCTCGACGACCCGGCGGGGCCGGCGGTGGCGGTGAGCGACCACGGGCTGACGGTGGGGGACGGTGTCTTCGAGGCGGTCAAGGCCGTCAACGGACGGCCGTTCGCGCTGGAGCGGCACCTGGAGCGTCTGACGTCGAGCGCGGAGGGCCTGGGTCTGCCGACGCCCGACCTGGACGACGTACGCCGCGGTGTGCGAGCGGTGCTCGAGGGAACGACCGATCCGCTGACGCGGATCCGGATCACCTACACGGGTGGGCCGGCGCCGCTGGGGAGCGGGCGGGGCGATGGCGAGCCGACGCTGGTCGTGGTCGCCGCGCCGCTGCCGGAGGCGGCCGAGAGCAGCCGGGTCGCGACGGTGCCGTGGCCGCGCAACGAGCGGGGGGCACTGGCCGGGCTCAAGACCACGTCGTACGGCGAGAACGTCGTGATGCTCGCCCACGCCCAGGCGAGGGGAGCGGGGGAGGCGGTGATGGCCAACCTCGCGGGGCACCTCTGCGAGGGGACCGGCTCCAACGTGTTCTACGTCATCGACGGCGAGCTGCGGACGCCGTCGCTGGGGAGCGGCTGCCTGGCGGGGGTGACCAGGGCGCTCGTGCTGGAGTGGTACGGCGGCCGGGAGGTCGACGAGCCGATCGAGGTGATTCACGAGGCGAGCGAGGTGTTCCTCGCCTCGACCACCCGCGACGTGCAGCCCGTGAGCCACTGGGACGACCTCGAGCTGCCGGTGCCGGGGCCGATCACGAAGGCTGCCCACGAGGCCTGGCGCGAGCGCGAGGACACGATGCTGGAAGCTCTCACCTGATGGGCTAGCATCAGCGGCTGCAAAGCAGGGGCGATTGGCGCAGTGGTAGCGCGCTTCGTTCACACCGAAGAGGTCACTGGTTCGAACCCAGTATCGCCCACCCATCCCGGTCCATACGGCCCGGCCGCGTCCATAACCTCCTGACGCCGCCTGCGTTGGCTCTGACAGGTGCCCGACGAGGTCCGACGAGCGCCCTCGGCGCTCCCTCGTGGACCCTGGAGGTGCTTCGTGCGCGTACGCGACGCAGTTCCGGTCATCCTGGTCCTGGCACTGAGCCCGTGCGCCCCGGTTCCGGCGGACGCGGCCGCTCACCGGCCCCTTGTCCTCGCCCAGCCCGCCGTCAAGGGCGAGCACGCCCAGCTCACGGGGCGCGTGGCGATGAAGGCGACGAAGGTCGTCATCCAGCGCAAGGCCGGCAAGAGGTGGAAGAAGGTGCGCGCCGTGAAGGTGCGCCACCACTCGTTCAAGACCAAGCTGCCACTTCTCGACCAGCCCCAGAAGATCCGCGCCGTGGTGGGCAAGGCCAGGAGCAAGCCGCGCACGCTGCCGGCGCTCGCGCCGTCGGACGCGTGCGGCCCGCAGCCGCTGAAGGCCGACGGCACCCGGTGGTCGTGCACCTTCAACGACGACTTCGCGGGGTCCGCCCTGGACCGCACGAAGTGGGTGCCGCAGACCATCTTCTCCAGCGGCAACTTCCTCGTGGGCCCCTACGCCTGCTACTACGACGACCCGTCGCTCATCTCGGTCAGCGGTGGGGCGCTGCACCTCACGGTGCGCGGGCTGGCACCGCCCCGGCAGTGCATGGAGGTGGTCCCGCTGCTCCCGACGTCGTACGGCGCGGGGATGGTCAGCACCTACCACCTGTTCAGCCAGCAGTACGGGCGGTTCGAGGCTCGCTTCCGCACGACCAGGACGGACAAGCCCGGGCTGCAGGAGTCCTGGTGGCTGTGGCCCGACGACCGCGAGGGCATCCTCGCCTCGTGGCCGCTCGCCGGTGAGATCGACATCGTCGAGACCTACTCGAAGTACCCCGGGCTCGGCATCCCCTTCCTCCACTACACCGGCAACGACAACGGGGGCCCGGTGCCGGGCCTGAACACCTCCTGGGACTGCGAGGCACGGCGGGGGGTGTTCAACACCTACACGCTGGTGTGGACGGCCACCTCACTCGAGGCGTTCGTCAACGGCGAGAGCTGCCTGCTCAACACCTCGGGCAACACCGCGTTCATGAAGAAGTACATCCTCAACCTCACCCAGGCGCTCGGCACCGGTGACAACAGCTACACCGGCACCGCGCCGCTGCCGGCAACGATGGACGTCGACTACGTCAAGGTCTGGCAGTAGGGCGCAGTCGCGGCGCCCTCAGTAGCCGTTCGAGTCCGGCAGCCCGTAGCTGGCGTAGTACCAGACCGCCGAGGTCAGGACGACCGCGACGAACAGCGTGAACAGCAGGCCGCCGGCCATCGGGAGGAACCAGCCCGGAGCGCGCTTCGAGCGGACCGCCACGACCTTCACGAACGCCGCTCCGAAGACCGTGCAGCCGAGCACGCCGTGCACGACCGTGCGCAGCCCGACCTTCTCGCCATCGGGGAGGTGGCCGTACTCCAGGCCGAGTGCCCAGAGGCAGTGGTAGGCGACGAAGACCGCCAGCAGCAGCGCGAGCGTGCCCGAGGCGCGGTGCGCGGTGCCGAGCCAGGGCGGCGCAATGACGGGCACCTTGCCGTAGAGCACGAGCGCGCCGAGGACCTGCAACAGCGCCAGCACGCCGATGGCGGTGGTGACCACCACCTTCATCTGGATCACGGTGTGGAAGCCGAGTGTCGTCGTAGCGTCGAGCGTCGGGCCGTGCACCCGCCCGAACACGCCGATCAGCACGGCGACCGCCGCGCCGGCCGCGAACGCCGCCAGCGGGACCGCCATCCGCCTGCCCGCCGCGGCTGCGCCGTCCGTCATGGGCCGAGCATGTCGCCGGGCGGCGCGTTTGGGAACACCGTCGCCGTCGACGCGGCACACCACCGGCACACCAGCGGCAAACCAGTGGCCGGGAGCCCGGGGACCGTCGTTACGATCGACCGCATGTCCGACCTCAAGATCGCCCTCGTCCGCGCTGGTCAGCGTGAGGACGTGGCGGTCACGACGGGCACCAAGGCGTGGGAGCCGTTCAAGGACGACGCCGACGTCATCGCGGCGCGGGTGAACGGCGCGCTCAAGGACCTCTCCTACGAGCTCCAGGACGGCGACGAGGTCGAGGGCGTCGCGATCGACAGCCCCGACGGGCACGACATACTGCGGCACTCGACCGCGCACGTGATGGCGCAGGCGGTCCAGGACCTCTTCCCGGAGGCGAAGCTCGGCATCGGCCCCCCGATCCGCGACGGCTTCTACTACGACTTCGACGTCGAGACGCCGTTCGTGCCCGAGGACCTCGAGAAGATCGAGACCCGGATGCGCAAGATCATCAAGGAGGGCCAGCGGTTCTCCCGACGGGTCACCACCGACGCGGACGCACTGCGCGAGCTCCAGGACGAGCCCTACAAGATCGAGCTCATCGGGCTCAAGGGCGCGGGCATGGCCGAGGACGCCGCCCAGGAGATAGCAGAGGGAGCGTCGGCGGAGGTCGGGGCCGGCGAGCTGACGATCTACGACAACATCCGCCGCGACGGCGAGGTCGCGTGGGGCGACCTGTGCCGCGGGCCGCACCTGCCCACCACCAAGCGGATCCCGGCGTTCAAGCTGATGCGCACCGCCGCGGCGTACTGGCGCGGCGACGAGAGCAACAAGCAGCTCCAGCGCATCTACGGCACCGCCTGGGAGTCGAAGGAGGCGCTCGAGGCGCACCTGCACCGGCTCGAGGAGGCCGAGCGCCGCGACCACCGCAAGCTCGGGCGCGACCTCGACCTCTACTCCTTCCCCGACGAGCTCGGCTCGGGCCTGGTGGTCTTCCACCCCAAGGGCGGCGTCATCAAGCGGGTGATGGAGGACTACGTCCGGCAGCGGCACATCGAGGAGGGCTTCCAGTACGTCGGCACCCCCCACATCACCAAGGAGGGGTTGTTCCACACCTCCGGGCACCTGCCGTACTTCGAGGACACGATGTTCCCGCCGATGGAGCTGGAGAACAGCCGGTACTTCCTCAAGGCCATGAACTGCCCGATGCACAACCTGATCTACCGCTCCCGCGGGCGTTCCTACCGCGAGCTGCCGCTGCGGCTCTTCGAGTTCGGCGGCGTCTACCGCTACGAGAAGTCCGGCGTCGTGCACGGCCTGACCCGCGTGCGCGGCATGACCCAGGACGACTCGCACTCCTACTGCATGCCCGAGCAGGCCGGCGACGAGATCAAGCACCTGCTCGGCTTCTGCCTGAGCCTGCTCCGCGACTTCGGGATCGACGACTTCTACCTCGAGCTGTCGACCCGCGACGACGCCAACGACAAGTTCATGGGCTCCGACGAGCAGTGGGAGACCGCCACCCGCATCCTCGAGGACGCCGCGCACGAGACCGGGCTCGAGCTGGTGCCCGACCCGGGCGGCGCGGCGTTCTACGGGCCGAAGATCTCGGTGCAGGCCAAGGACGCCATCGGCCGCACCTGGCAGCTCTCCACGATCCAGTACGACTTCAACCAGCCGGCCGGCTTCGGGCTGGAGTACCAAGCCCCCGACGGGTCGCGCCAGCAGCCGGTGATGATCCACTCCGCGAAGTTCGGCTCGCTCGAGCGGTTCTACGGCGTGCTGGTCGAGCACTACGCCGGCGCGTTCCCGCCCTGGCTGTCGCCGGTGCAGGTCCAGGGGATCCCGATCGCCGAGCGGCACGTCGACTACCTGTACGACGTTGCGCGGCGGCTCACCAAGGCGGGCATCCGCGTCGAGGTCGACGAGTCCGGCGACCGGATGCAGAAGAAGATCCGCAACGCCCAGCTCCAGAAGGTGCCGTTCATGATGATCGCGGGAGACGACGACGTGGCCGCCGGTGCGGTCTCGTTCCGCTACCGCGACGGGCACCAGGACAACGGCGTGTCGATCGAGGACGCCATCGCCCGGGTCGTTGCCGCCGTGGAGTCGCGCGAGCAGGTCTGAGCCGTGCCCGAGGACTTCTTCGGCGAGCCTGTCGCGGCGTCGTACGACGACGACACCGACGTCCGGTTCGGCGAGCGGCACCTGGCGCTCGAGTCGGCGTTCCTCGCCGGCCTGGCGGGGGACCGGGGACGGGCGCTCGAGCTCGCCATCGGCACCGGCCGGGTGGCGCTCCCGCTGGCGGCCCGCGGCGTCGAGGTGCGCGGCATCGACCTGTCGGAGGCGATGGTCTCGCAGCTGCGGGCGAAGCCGGGCGGGGCCGACCTGCCGGTGACCATCGGCGACTTCAGCACCGCCGACGCGGGGGCGCGCGACCTCGACCTCGTCTACCTGGTCTTCAACACCATCGGCAACGTCGCCAGCCAGGACGCCCAGGTCGCCACGTTCGCGAACGCCGCCCGCCACCTGCGCACCGGCGGCTGCTTCGTCGTCGAGACCGGGGTGCCCGGCGTCCTGGCCGCGCAGCACGACCACCGCTACCGCGTGTTCCACCACGCCGACGAGCACCACGGCATCGACGAGTACGACCCGGTCACCCAGCTGATGTGGTCGCACCACTACACGCGCACCGACGACGGCACCTACCGGCGCAACAGCGTGCCGTTCCGCTACGCGTGGCCGGCGGAGCTCGACCTGATGGCGCGGCTGGCGGGGATGCGACTGCGCGAGCGGTGGGCGTGGTGGGACCGCTCGCCGTTCACCGCCGCCAGCCCCTCGCACGTCTCGGTGTGGGAGAAGGAGTGAGGCGCGCGGCGCTCGCCGCGGTCGTGGTGCTGCTCGCCGGGTGCGGCGGCGGCCCTGTGGGGGACGACGGCGCGCGTACGTCGAAGCCGACCGCGTCGGCGCCGACCGCCCCCGCCGTCGACGAGGCCGAGCTCGCGCGGCTGAAGGAGCTGACCGCGCTCGCGCTGCGCGCCCAGGAGGCCGCCGCGGAGCTGAACGCCGCCGGCGGGCTGGTGCCGCCGCAGGAGGGGCCGGTGCTCGGCGCGGACGTCAGCTGGCCGCAGTGCCCGCCGGGGATGGGCATCCCCCACAAGGAGTCGTCCGGCCAGCCGATGCCGCTGGAGGGCCCGGGGGAGACCGAGTACCTCATCCTCGGCCTCACCAACGGGCCGGGCTTCCACCCGAACCCCTGCCTGGCCGACCAGGTCGCCTACGCGCGCGAGCGCGGGCTGCTCGTGGCGGCGTACTCCGTGATCAGCTGGCCCGACGAGGCGGCCCAGGCGACGTACGGCGGACTGCAGGAGGCCGGCCAGGCGCAGGCGGAGTTCAACCTGCGCACCATGAAAGCCGCCGGTCTCGACTCGCCGATCATCTGGCTCGACGTCGAGCAGGTCCCGTTCTACGAGTGGTCGACGAGCACGGCTGCGAACGCCGAGGTGGTGCTGGGGGCGGCGCGCGGGTACGCCGAGGCGGGCTACCGGGTCGGCGTCTACTCGACGCCGGCGATCTGGGCGGGCCTCGTCGGCGACCTCAGCCTGGGTGTGCCCGAGTGGCGGGCGGCCGGGCAGACCTCCCGGGAGGAGGCGCTGACCCGCTGCGGCAGCGATTGGCTGATCCAGGGCGGGATCGCCGCGCTCGCGCAGTGGGTCGAGGACGGCCGTGATCGCAACATCACGTGTCCGGGGACGGAGTCCGAGCTGGGGGACTACTTCCGGAACCTGTAGGGCGAGGTGTGCGTACGGCCGTGGCCCGGCGGGCGCCTTCCTTGCGGGGATCTCGACAGGCTCGATCCGCGGGGGTCCGGCGGGTGCCTTCCTTGCGGGGATCTCGACAGGCTCGATCAGCGGTGGTGGAGCGGGTGCCTTCCCTGCGGGGATCTCGACAGGCTCGATCCGCGGGGGTCCGGCGGGTGCCTTCCTTGCGGGGATCTCGACAGGCTCGATCAGCGGTGGTGGAGCGGGTGCCTTCCCTGCGGGGATCTCGACAGGCTCGATCCGCGGGGGTCCGGCGGGTGCCTTCCTTGCGAGGATCTCGACAGGCTCGATCCGCGGTGGTGGAGCGGGTGCCTTCCTTGCGGTGGTTTCGAGACGGTCGCTAGCGCGACCTCCTCAACCAGCGGGGGGAGCGGGTGCCTTCCTTGCGGTGGCCTCGAGGCTCGTCGCTGGGGCTCCTCGCAGCTCAGCCGCCGTCGTGATGTGACGTCGTGTCGCGTGTATCCCTTGACAATGCGACACGGTGTCGCAGTAATAGGGGGATGACCGCGACCTCTCATCGGGTGAGCTATCACGACACGCTGCGGACGCTCAGCGAGGCGTCGGTGGAGCAGCACTTCGACGCGTTCGTCGACATCGCGTGGGACGACCCGGCGTACGCCGTCGACCCGCGCGACGAGCGGTGGGTGCTGCCGCAGGCCGACGTGCTGGGCAGCACGGAGTGGTACCGGTCGCTGCCGCTGGAGCGGCAGATCGAGGTCGGGCTCTACCGGCAGGCGAACGTCACCAAGGTCGGGCTGCAGTTCGAGCAGGTGCTCATCGCGGGGCTGATGAACTTCGCGTTCGCGCTGCCGAACGGCAGCCCCGAGTTCCGCTACGCGACGCACGAGGCGACCGAGGAGTGCCACCACACGCAGATGTTCCAGGAGTTCGTGAACCGCGCCGGGGTCGACGTCGCGGGGGCGCCACGGCTGTTCCGGGCGCTGGGACCGTTCCTGCCGCTGGCCGCCCGGCGGGTGCCGGTCGGGTTCTTCATCGGGGTGCTGGCCGGCGAGGAGCCGATCGACCACGTGCAGAAGGCGATCCTCCGCTCCGGCAACGAGATCCACCCGCTGCTGGGCCGCATCATGCAGATCCACGTCGCCGAGGAGGCGCGGCACATCGGGTTCGCGCACCAGTACGTCGAGCACCGTGCGCCGCGGCTCAGACGCCACCAGCGGTTCGTGCTGGCGCTGGCGTTCCCGGTCATCATGCGGTGGCTGGCCGACGCGATCCTGGTGCCGAGCCGCCAGGCGCGGCGCGACATGGGCATCCCGCGGTCGGTCGTCCGGGAGGTCTACTGGCGCCGTCCGGAGTCGCGGCAGATGCTGCGCGACCTGTTCGCCGACGTCCGGATGCTCGCCGAGCGCGCCGGCCTCGTGAACCGCGCGTCCCGCGTGCTCTGGAAGCTGCTGAAGATCGAGGGCCGGCCCTCCCGGTTCCGTAGCCAGCCGTCGTCCGCCGCCGCCTGAGCGATGCCGTACGTCGTCACGCAGTCGTGCTGCAGCGACGCGTCGTGCGTGGTCGCGTGTCCGGTCAACTGCATCCACCCCGCGCCGGGCGAGCCGGGGTTCGGCCAGGCGGAGATGCTCCACATCGACGCCTCGACCTGCGTGGGCTGCGGCGCGTGCGTCACCGCGTGCCCGGCCGGCGCGATCGTGCCGGACGTCGTGCTCTCCGAGGAGGAGCGGCCGTTCGAGGCGCTGGCGGCGGAGTACTACGACACGTTCCCGCACGCCGACCGCACCCCGGTGGCGCTCGTGCCGCGGCAGCGGCGGCTCCGGCGCCGGGGTCCGTTCCGGGTGGCGGTGGTGGGCGCCGGTCCCTCGGGGCTCTACGCCGCCGACGAGCTGCTCAAGCACCCCGAGGTCGCCGTCGACGTGATCGACCGGCGCGAGGCGCCGCACGGCCTGGTCCGCTACGGCGTCGCGCCCGACCACGAGCGGACCCGCGAGGTGGCTCGGCTGCTCGAGGCGATCGCGCGGCAGCCCGGCTTCCGCTACCGGCTCGGGCTCGACGTCGGGCGCGACGTGTCGCACGAGCAGCTGGCCGGGGA
The DNA here is from genome assembly GCF_000422805.1 of Nocardioides halotolerans DSM 19273. Taxonomy (GTDB): domain Bacteria; phylum Actinomycetota; class Actinomycetes; order Propionibacteriales; family Nocardioidaceae; genus Nocardioides; species Nocardioides halotolerans. The sequence continues at coordinate 259,318 of NZ_KE383922.1, forward strand.
GTACGACGCCGTCGTCCACGCGACCGGCGCCAGCGCCGACCGTCGCCTGGACGTCCCCGGAGCGGACCTGCCGGGCGTGGTCGGCGCGACCGCGCTCGCGCGGTGGTCGAACGGCGACCCCGACCTCCCCGACCTCGAGCTGCCTCCAGCCGGCAGCCGCGTCGTGGTGGTCGGCGCGGGCAACGTCGCGCTCGACATGGCGCGCCTGCTAACCGGCCCGCTCGTGGGCGCCCGCCAGGTGGTCGTGCTCGGCCGACGGGGCGCCGACGTCGCGGCGTTCACGACGCCGGAGCTGATCGGTCTCGCCGGCCTGCGCGACGTCGACGTCCTCCTCGACGGCGACCCGCCCGCGGGCACCGGCGTCCGCGCACGGCTGCTGGCCGACCTGGCCCGGCGCGTGCCTCGCGAGGGACGGCCGCGGATCGTGCTCAAGTTCCACGCACCGGTCGCCGAGGTGGTCGGCACCACGCGTGCGTCCGGCGTACGCCTCGCCGACGGCACCGCCCTCGACGCCGACCTCGTCGTCACCGCGATCGGCCACGAGTGGACGACCGTCGAGCACGACCGCGGGCGGGTGCGGCCGGGCCTCTACGTCGTGGGCTGGGCGAAGCGCGGACCGAGCGGGTTCATCGGCACCAACAAGTCGTGCGCCGAGGAGACCGTGGCGATGCTGCTGGACGACCTCGACGCCGGGGTGCCGGAGCGCCGGCGGGACGCGGTGTCACGGATACGCTGACCGCATGGCGGGCAAGACCGACGGGCGGCAGCTGCGCTGGGACAGCCACAACCAGGCGCGCCGGCAGCACATCCTCGACGCCGCCATCGGCGTGCTCGCCGACGCCGAGCCGGGCGCCGAGGTGCACGTCCAGCAGATCGCCGACCGCGCCGGGCTGAGCCGGACCGTCGTCTACCGGCACTTCGCCGACCGCGCCGACCTCGACGCCGCCGTGCAGGGCCGGGCGCTCGAGCTCCTGCGCGCCGAGCTGGTGCCGGCGCTGTCGTTCGAGGGCACGCCGGTCGACATCATCCGGCGGATCGTCTCGGCGTACGTCGGGTGGGCCAGCGAGCACCCGTCGCTCCACGAGTTCGCCCAGCAGGACCCGCCCGGGCCGGGGCCGGGCCAGATGGAGACCGCGATCCAGCAGATCGCCGGCCAGATCGAGGACCTCATCAACGTCGGCGTGGAGGTGCTGCACGTCCGGCTCACCGAGGACGACGTGGCCGCGCTCGACCCGCTGGTCTTCGGGCTGGTGGGCGCGGTGTTCACCTCGACCCGGCGCTGGCTCTCGCGGCCCGACCAGCGGCCCGACCGCGAGAGCTTCGTCGAGCTGGTGACAGAGGCGGTGTGGCTGCAGATCGCCGGCATGGCGTCGGGCCGGGGAGTGGAGCTCGACCCCGACGTGCCGGTGGAGGCGCTGCTGGAGGCGGCGCTCGACGGGGCGCCAGGGTGAGCGCGGCCGACGAGAGCCGCGAGGAGGGCGGGACGATCTTCCAGTCGGGCGTCGGACGGGCCGACGATCTCGACCGGCTCTGGACCCCGCACCGGATGGCCTACATCCGCGGCGAGAACAAGCCGGCCGACGCGACGTCGGGGGAGTGCCCGTTCTGCCGCGTGCCCACGCTGAGCGACGTCGAGGGCCTGGTCGTGCACCGCGGCGAGACGGCGTACGCCGTGCTCAACCTCTACCCCTACGCGCCCGGCCACCTCATGGTCTGCCCCTACCGCCACCTCGCCGACTACACCGAGACCACCGACGCCGAGGCCGCCGAGATCGCCGCGATGACCAAGCGCGCCATGTCGGTGATCCGCGGGGTCTCCGGCGCGGAGGGCTTCAACATCGGCATGAACCAGGGCCACATCGCCGGTGCCGGCATCGCCGCGCACCTGCACCAGCACGTCGTGCCGCGCTGGCCCGGCGACCAGAACTTCATGCCGATCATCGGCCGCACCAAGACGCTGCCCGAGCTGCTCGCCGACACCCGCGCGCTGCTGGCATCGGCCTGGGACTGACCCGACCGGTTCTTGGCTAGCGCTTCTTGCCGGTGAGGTCGGTCATCGAGCCGGCGCCGTTCTTCGACGCCGCCACGCGCTTCTCGGCGCGCTTCTCCTTGATGGACTTCCCGGTCTTGGGCGTCTTGCTCTGACGAGGCGACTTGTCGCTCATGCGGGATCTCTCCGCTATCGGTTGCCTGGGTGGCTCCGTGGGCCGACCCTACGCCCGCCCCATGCATCGTGATGTCACGTGGGTCGGCGCGGGCGACTAACCTGCGGCCACCATGCTCGACCGATTCAAGGCCTTCTGGCAGGGCAAGGCCCTCGCGCCGTTCATCAACCTGTTCATCAGGCTCGGCATCAGCCCCGACGCCGTGACGCTGGTCGGCACCCTCGGCGTCTCGGCGGGCGCACTGGTGTTCTTCCCCCAGGGCATGCTCTGGCAGGGCGTGCTGGTCGTGACGGCTTTCGTGTTCAGCGACCTGGTCGACGGCGCGATGGCCCGCAAGATCGGCCGCACCGACACCTTCGGTGCCTTCCTCGACTCCACGCTCGACCGGGTCGCCGACGCCGCGCTGTTCGGCGGCATGGCGATGTTCTTCGCCTGGCAGGCCGAGGACCGGCTCTACCTCGTCCTCGCGCTCGTCTGCCTCGCCATGGGCTCGGTGACGTCGTACGCCCGGAGCAAGGGCGAGCAGCTCGGCTTCGACGCGAAGACCGGCCTCGCCGAGCGCCCCGACCGGCTGGTCGGGCTGCTGGTGCCGACGTTCTTCGGCGACCTGCTCGACCTGCCGATCCTCTACGAGGTCGCGCTCTGGCTGCTCGCCGTGCTCAGCACCGTCACCGTCCTGCAGCGCATCCTCAAGGTGCGGCGCCAGGCCCTCGCTTCGCGTGCCCCGATCGCTCCCGCCGCTCCCGAGGCCCCCACCGCGGAGTAGGCGCCGGCCACGGTCGTCGGCCCTCCTCGTCGGCCCTCCTCGTCGGCCCTCCTCGTCGGCCCTCCTCGTCGGCCACGTCTCCGCTGCTCACCCCACGCTCCTCCGCCGCCCGCGCGCGGTCTTGGGAGACCTGCCGGCACCTGGTGCCGGGATTCCTCCGCAGATCGGTGCGGCCGGCATCCCCACCTCGGAAATTGCTCGACAGGCGAGGACGTTCCGAGCGTCACGGCGCCTGACATCGAATCGGCTCTGAGGCCTGCCGCCGACTAGCATCGAGCCATGGCCGAGCAGCACCCCGAGACCCGCCCCGAGACCCACGCCGACGACACCTCCGAGGCGCCCGTCACCGGCACCACCCGCGTGAAGCGCGGCATGGCCGAGATGCTCAAGGGCGGCGTGATCATGGACGTCGTCACGCCGGAGCAGGCGAAGATCGCCGAGGACGCCGGGGCCGTGGCCGTGATGGCGCTCGAGCGGGTGCCGGCCGACATCCGCGCCCAGGGCGGGGTGTCCCGCATGAGCGACCCCGACATGATCGACGGGATCATCGAGCAGGTCTCGATCCCGGTGATGGCGAAGGCGCGTATCGGCCACTTCGCCGAGGCGCAGGTGCTGCAGAGCCTCGGCGTCGACTACGTCGACGAGTCGGAGGTGCTCACGCCCGCCGACTACGAGAACCACATCGACAAGTGGGCGTTCACGGTGCCGTTCGTGTGCGGCGCCACCAACCTCGGCGAGGCGCTGCGCCGCATCACCGAGGGAGCGGCGATGATCCGCTCCAAGGGCGAGGCCGGCACCGGCGACGTGTCCAACGCCGTGACGCACATGCGCACGATCCGCCGCGAGATCCGCCGCCTCGGCGCCCTGGAGGACGACGAGCTGTACGTCGCGGCCAAGGAGCTGCAGGCGCCGTACGACCTGGTCAAGGAGGTCGCGCGCCGCGGCAAGCTCCCGGTGGTGCTGTTCACCGCCGGTGGCATCGCGACGCCGGCCGACGCCGCGATGATGATGCAGCTCGGGGCCGAGGGCGTCTTCGTCGGCTCGGGCATCTTCAAGGCCGGCAACCCCGCGCAGCGCGCCGAGGCGATCGTCAAGGCCACCACCTTCCACGACGACCCCGACGTGGTCGCGAAGGTCTCGCGCGGCCTCGGTGAGGCGATGGTCGGCATCAACGTCGAGGAGATCCCGCAGCCGCACCGCCTCGCCGAGCGCGGCTGGTAGCCACGCCTCTCACCCCCTCGGGCTGACCCGCCCGAGCCCGGCTCACCCCTTCGGGCTGACCCGTCGGCGGACGTCCGGCTCACCCGGCGGGGACCCTTCCCGACCGCTCGGTCAGGAAAGGGGGCTAGACCAGGTCATTTGGTTGATCCTTGGATGACTCCGGGCTGCGTAAACGCTTTCATGGGAAGGACATCGTCCCTCGGTGCGAGACCCCAGCACCCTCCCCCGAAAGTGGAACCACATCCCGTGAAGAACTCTCTCAAGGGCTCGCTCGCCGCCCTCGCCGCCGCCATCCTCCTGCTCGGGGGCGTGGGCTCGCTCGCCTACTGGAACGACTCCGAGGCCATGCCTGGCGTCTCGGTGACCAGCGGCCGGCTCGACCTGGGCACGCCCGACTGCGGCCCCGGCTGGGTGCTCGACGGCGGCGCGCCGTTCACGACCCAGAAGATCGTGCCGGGCGATGTCCTGACCAAGGACTGCACCATCGACCTGACCGCCACCGGCGCCCACCTCGGCGCCGAGCTGGCCATCGGCAACCCCACCTGGGCCGAGGAGAACGACCTCACCGCCGAGCTCGACGCCACCGCGGTGTTCACCGTCAACGGCGAGACGACGACCCACATCCGCTCGGTCGACGACACCGGCACCGGCGAGATCCACGCGACGATCGAGGTCGTCTTCGACCAGAAGGCCCTCGACACCACCCAGGACCTCAGCGCCGCGCTGCAGACAGTGGCGATCACAGCGACCCAGACGCACGACGCGTCCTGATCCATCGCGCCACCGTGTCCTCGGAGCACACCGTCGCGGGCCGGCTCGGGCGGGGCGTCGTGCAGACGCTCGCCTGGGCCGTCCTGCTGGCGACCCTCGGGGTGCTCGCGGTCGCGGTCCTGGTCCCTCGGGTGGGCGGCGCCACGCCGTACACCATCGAGACCGGGTCGATGCGACCCGGCATGCCCCCCGGCACCCTGGTCGTGGTCCGGCCGGCCGACACCGACGATCTCGGTGTCGGCGCGGTCGTGACCTACCAGCTCCGGTCGGGTGAGCCCACCGTCGTCACCCACCGCATCGTCGCGACCGCCGTCGACGGCGCCGGCCGCAGGCTCTTCCAGACGAAGGGCGACGCGAACGACGTCGCCGACGAGCGCTGGGTGCGCCCGGTGCAGGTCCGCGGCACCACCTGGTACTCGGTCCCGATGCTGGGCCGGGCCAACACCGTCCTCACCGGGCACCAGCACCAGCTCGCGGTCTACGCCGCCGCGGGGCTGCTGGCCGCCTACGCACTGATCATGTTCGACCGCGCCCTCCTCGGGAGGCGCCGCCGGAGCCAGGAGGTGGCTCATGTCCAGGTCCCGCCGCTCGCGGGCTAGGTCCCGCGCACACGCCGCCCACGTGCCGCTGTGGCGCCGGGTCGGCTCGGTCCGGCTCCGCGCGCTCTTCGCCCTCGGCGTGGTCGGCGTGCTCGGGGCGACCGGCACGACGTTCGCCGCGTGGACCGACTCGGTCCCGGTGACCGGGACGACGTTCACCGCCGGCACCATCGACCTGAAGGTGCAGGGCCAGGACTCCGTCGCGGCCTACACCGACCTCAACCTGGCCACGATGGTGCCCGGCAACACCATGGCCGGCGTCCTCACCGTCAAGAACGCCGGGACGGCGCCGCTGAAGTACACGGCGACGACCACGGCCGGCAACGCCGACGGCAAGGGCCTCGGCGCGGCGCTGACCGTCAAGGTCACCGGCGCGGCCGCCGTCACCGGCGCGGCGCCCTCGGCCACCTGCGGCGGGACCGCCCTCGCCGGCACCGGTACGACGTTCGGCGGCGGCCTCGTCGGCACCGGCCGCCTGGTCGCGGCCGGCGCCTCCGAGACGCTGTGCGTCCAGGTCACCCTCCCCGCCACGGCCGCGTCGTCCCTGCAGGGCGCGACCACCAGCGTCGCCTTCGCCTTCACGGCCACCTCGGACGTGACGTGACCTCAGGGGTCACCGCCCGCCGCCGGGACCTCCCGCTCACCGTCAGCGCGGCGCTGGGCGCCCTGGTGGCCGTCGCGCTCGTCGTCCTCGGGGCCACGCACACCCGTCCGGTGGCGTTCCGCTCCGGCTCGATGTCGCCGACGATCCCGACGGGCGGTGCGGCGCTGGTGCACCGGGTGCCTGCGGCCGAGCTGCAGGTCGGCGACGTGGTCACGGTGCCGAGCGGTGACACTTTCGTGACCCACCGGATCGTGCAGCTCACCCGCGGTGAGGGCGTGGCGATGCTGCAGCTGAAGGGCGACGCGAACCGCGTCGCCGACCCCTCCCTCTACCGCGTCGGGTCCGCCGAGCGCGTCGTCGCCTCGGCACCGTGGGTGGGCTACGCCCTCGGCGGCATCGGCGGTCCTGCCGGGCTCTTCCTCGGCGCGGTCTACGTCCTGTGGCTGCTGCGTCGCCTGGTGAGCGGGGTGCCTGCGCCGGCCACCGGGCCCCGGCCCCGGCACCGCGGGGGTGGTCGACGCCGCGCGACGCCGCGCCTGCTCGTCGGCGGCACCTTGATGGCGGTCGCCGTGGCAGGCATCGGCGTCGCCGGTGCCCCGCGCGCGCTGGCGGTGGGCTGGGGCGACAGCGCAGCGGTGACGGGCCCGTCCCTCGCGGTGTACAAGCTCGTCAGCCCGCCGGGCGAGGTCGGGTGCGCCAACGGATCGGCGGGCAGCGGCAAGCTCACGCTGTCGTGGGCCGCTCCGGCGGGCGCGCCCGCGGGCTACGGCTACCAGGTCGAGGTGTGGACCAAGGACACCTTGCTCACCAACCCGGTCCTGCTGGCCAGCTTCACGCTCACCGCGACCCAGCTCGAGATCGAGCACTCACAGCTCAACCGGCCGTTCCTCTGGTCGGGCACCGCGGAGGTCTTCGTCCGCGGCTACCTGCCCACCGGGGGCTGGCGCTCCTCGACGTCGACCGTCCGCACCATCCGCGTGGGTCTCAGCGGCCTCGACTACCGCTGCTGACCCATCGACCATCCACAAATTGGTGCCGGTGCTGGGGTCGTGACCTGCGAATTCTGCCGCCCGGGCTACTCCGGCATGGCCCGAACGGGTCATGCCGTCCGTCGACGTACGAACAGTCACGTCCACGCAGGTTCCTCAGGTCGGTAACAAGCGGGAGTACCGCCTCCCGCGGTCCCTAGCGTTTTCACCAAGCCGGTTGATCGATCAACGATCTCGGCACGCTAGGGGAGGGGGGCCTCCCCCTTGGGAAAGGGAACCATCATGGCTGCTCAGGCAGACACGAAGAGCAAGACGAAGAAGCGGGCCGTCAAGGTCGCTGCCCTGACCGCGGCGCTCGTCGTCGCCGGCGGCGCGGCGTTCGCCTGGTGGACCGCGGGCGGCTCCGGCACCGGCTCGGCCACGACCGGCACCGTCACCGGCATCACGATCAACCAGACCAGCTCCGCCGCCGACCTCTACCCGGGTGGGCCGTCGAAGGCGCTGTCCGGCACCTTCACCAACTCGAACTCCGGCCCGGTCTTCGTCGAGCAGGTCACCGTGTCGATCGCCGCCGGGTGGAGTGCCCAGGCCGACTCCGGCAAGCCCGCCTGCACGGCCGGCGACTACGTCCTCGTCCAGCCCACGGCGACCCACGCAGAGGTCACCACCGGCAGCACGTGGGGCGGCGGCTCGATCGCGCTCACCAACAGCAGCGCCAACCAGGACAACTGCAAGGGCGTCACGGTTCCGCTCGTCTACTCGAGCAACTGACGACCCGTCGCGGGCGGCCCGGGATCCCCGGGCCGCCACGCGGCACCTGTCACTGAAGGTCTGCACGGTCACTGCACGGTCACGGCACGCTCACTGAGGGAGGACACCGCATGCGACGCCCACGAACCGCGGGGATGTTCGTCGGTCTACTGGCGCTGCCGGTCGCGCTCGCGGGCGCCCTGCCCGCCGTCGACTGGCAGAAGGTCGCCGACGTCCAGCACTTCGGCGGCGCCGAGCACCGGGTCGTGCACCGTCCGCACCAGCTCCACCGCGGCGTCAAGGTGAAGGTCACCGGGACGGCCCAGGGCCAGCTCAGGCCCGGCTCGACGGCACCGGTCCTCCTCACCTTCAAGAACCCGAACCGGCGACTGGTCCAGATGAAGCGGGTCCGGGTGAAGATCGTCAGCATCACCGCGCCGTACGCCGACGCCACGCACGCATGCACGACCGCGGACTTCGCGGTCCGGCAGATGTCACGGCGCGTGTTCCACCTGCCGGCCAGGCGGACCGTCGACCTCAACACCCTGCGCCTGCCGGTCTCGGACTGGCCGGTGCTGGTGATGCTCGACCGGCCCGTCAACCAGGACGGCTGCAAGGGCGCTGAGCTGCGGCTCAGGTTCAAGGCTCGGGGGCTGAGGAAGTGACCACCGTCCGCACCCACGCGAGGCGCAGGCGAGCGCCGCTCGTCGCCGCCGTCGTCGTGCTCGTGCTCCTGGTGTCCGGCGTCGCCGCGGCCTACTGGCGTGCCACTGGCGCCGGCTCCGCGGCGGCGGCCACCGGCACCACCTCGGCGCTGACCCTGAGCCCCGGCTCGCCGTCCGCCCCGCTCTACCCGGGCGGCCAGGCGTCGATGACGCTCACGGTCACCAACCCGAACGCCGCGACCGTCGCGATCGGCTCGCTGGCGCTCGACACGACGCAGGGCGCGGGCGGGTTCGCCGTCGACGGCGCCCACGCGGGCTGCGCCCTCTCGGCACTGTCCTTCACCACGCAGACGAACGGCGGCGCCGGGTGGACCGTCCCCGCCAGCTCGACCATCTCCGTCACGCTCATCCACGCGCTGTCGATGGCCGCCAACGCGGCCAACGCCTGCCAGGGTGCGGCGTTCATCGTCTACCTGAGGGTGGCGTCATGAAGCGGCACCTGATGACCCTCGCCGCGGCGGTCGTGCTGACCCTCGTCGCCGCGTCCGCGTGGGCCTACTGGAGCGCCGGCTCGGTCGCGGGCAGCAACGGCACGGCCACGGCCACCACGGTCAACCAGGGCGCGACGCCCACCGCCAGCGCGTCAGCGTCGAACGTCACCGTGAGCTGGGCCGCGACCACCCTGGCCAACGGGCAGCCCGTGAACGGCTACCTGGTCAAGCGGTACGACGCCACCACCTCGGCGGCCCAGACCGTCCTGCCCGGGTGCGCCGGCACGCTGGCCGCGACCTCCTGCGTGGAGAACGGCGTCCCCGACGGGGTCTGGCGCTACACCGTGACCCCGGTCTTCGCGACGAACTGGCGCGGCGCCGAGAGCGCCAAGAGCGCGACCGTCACCACCGACGTGACCGCGCCCGCCGCCCCGGCCTTCACCGGCATCAGCTCCGACACCGGCGCGTCCGCGACCGACCGGATCACCAGCGCCGCCTCGCAGACCCTGACCGGGAGTGCGGAGGCCGGTAGCACGGTCACCGTCCGCCGCGGGGCCACCGTGCTCGGCACGGCCACCGCCAACGGCTCGGGCGTCTTCTCCTTCGGGCCGGTCACGCTCACCCTCGGCACCAACACCTTCACCGCCACCGCGACCGACGCCGCCGGCAACACCTCGGCCGCCTCCGCGGGCTTCGTCGTCACCCTCGACACCGTCGAGCCGTTCTCGGTCGTCATCAGCCCCAGCGGCAGCGCCTGGCGCAGCACGGGTGCCTGGTCGATCACCGCCGACGACGCGCTGAGCGGTATCCACCACGTGTCCTACAAGGTCGACGCCGCGGGCTACCTCGACCTGCCCGCCACCAACGGCGTGGCGGTCTCGCCGCCCGCGCTTGCCGACGGCGTGCACACGGTCTTCGCCTACGCCACCGACGTGGCCGGCAAGAGCACGTCCGCGACCCCGGTCAACGCCACGATCCGCGTCGACGGCGTGAAGCCGACGGCGAGCATCGTGCTGAGCCAGGCGCCGAACGCCGACGGGTGGCGCACGTCCGGTCTGGTGACGGTCTCCGGCACTGACGCGACGAGCGGCGTCGACCACGTCGAGTACAAGATCGACGGCGCGCCGGCGTACACCTCCGGCGCCAACGGCGTCAGCTTCGTGCTCGCCGACGGCACCCACTCCGTGACGGCCCGGGCCGTGGACGCGGCCGGCAACGTCGGCGACCCGGTGACCGTCACCGGCATCAAGGTCGACTCCACGCCGCCCGGGACGACAGCCATCACGAGCAGCCAGACGCCCAACGCCAACGGCTGGATCAAGGCCAACACCACGCTCACCCTCGCGCCGACCGACGCCACCCCCGGCAGCGGCATCAAGAACGTGCAGTACCGCACCCGGGTCAACGCGGGCGCGTGGAGCGGCTGGACGGCGCTGACCGTGGCGCCGTACACCCTCGCGGTGTCGGCCGAGGGCGTCACCGACGTGGAGGTCTTCGCCACCGACGTCGCCGGCAACCTCGAGTCGCCGGTGCGCACCTACACCGTGAAGCTCGACAAGACGAACCCGTCGATCACCACGGTGACTCCCGCCAGCAGCACCACCGTCTGGCGGTCGTCGAACCAGCTGACGATCACGGCCGCCGACACCGGGAGCGGCGTGGCCTACGTGGAGTACCGGCTCGGCACCAGCGGCCCGTACACCCAGGTCGGCAACGGCGTGGCGATCACGCTCCCGCAGGGCACCAACACCGTCTACTACCACGCGGTCGACGAGGCCGGGAACGCGAGCGCGGACAACGCGACCGCCCACACGGTGCTGGTCGACACGACCGCCCCGACGCTGTCCAACCCCGTGCCCGCCAACAGCACCGCCGCCAGCGCCTGGGTGAACATCGACTGCGAGTCCGGCACGTTCGCGAACCGGGTGTGCGTCGACGTCAACGACGCCGGTGGCAGCGGGCTCAACGCCGGCAGCGTGACGTTCAAGCTGGTGCGGACGAGCACCAACCAGTGCTGGAACGGCTCCACCTTCGTCGCCGGCACGGGCTGTGCCGCCCAGGCGATGACGGCGGCGTCGGGCGCGCAGTACCGCAGCGGCGGCAACGCCCTGGCGGGCATGACCGACGGGACCTACACGGTCACGTTCGCCGCGTCCGACAACGCCGGCAACGCCGCGGCACCGCTCACCACGACGTTCACGGTCGAGAGCGCGCCCCCGACGGGCACGATCACCAACCCGTCGGGGAGCACCTACTCCCTGGCCGGGTGCGGCACCCCGGCGATCTGGGACCTGTGCGGCACCGCGACGGACACCGGCAGCGGGGTCGACCGGGTCGAGTTCGAGCTGCGGCAGCAGGGCTTCATCCTCGCCAACGACCGCTGCCTCGCGCCGAACGGCTCCTGGTCGGCCGCCGCCTGCGACACCAACCTCACCGCGACGCTCGACGGGGCAGGAAACTGGGGCTACGCCACCGGCGCGCTGCCGGGCGACGGCTTCTTCCAGTGGAACGGCTACACCGTCACGGTCTACATCTACGACCGGGCCGGCAACCTCACCACCCTGACCCGCAACTTCAACACCCCCTGAGGTCACCCCCCTGACGGGCCGACTGGGGCGGGCCCACACCCGCCCCAGTGGCCCGTTCGGGTGGTGCCGGCTCCAACGGGTCAGATCGGGGCCGCCGATCGGCGGAACACCGCGGTGTTCAGGGAACCTGCGCGCTCCCGTTGCGGTCTCATGGTCAGGCGGCACTCATGGGGGAGTGCCCGAGGCAGGAGGCAACGGGGTGGTCAGCACGAAGCGGACCGTGACGGCGTGGCTGCTCGTCGCCGGCGGGCTCGCGGTCCTGGCGGCATGGCTAGTCAGCGACACGACCGGCGCCAACCTCGGGCTCGGCCCGCTGTTCTTCGGCGTGGCCCTCGCGGTGGCCTGCGTGCGGAGCTTCCGGTCCCGATCGCGGCGCGCACCGCGGCGCTCCCTACCATCGAGCGGTGTCCTCGTCGCCGATCGGAGTCCTGGCCCTCCAGGGTGACGTCCGCGAGCACCTGCGGCTGCTGACCTCGCTCGGCGTGCCCGCCGTCGCCGTACGCCGGCCCGAGGAGGTCGCCGAGGTCGCCGGCCTGGTGCTGCCGGGCGGCGAGTCGACCACGATGATCCGGCTGGCGCGCACCTTCGAGCTCATCGAGCCGCTGCGCGAGCGGATCGCGGCGGGCATGCCGGCGTTCGGCACCTGCGCCGGGATGATCCTGCTGGCCGACGAGGTGCTCGACGGCGTCGCGGGCCAGGAGACCCTCGGCGGGCTCGACATCACGGTGCGGCGCAACGCCTTCGGGCGCCAGGTCGACTCCTTCGAGGAGGAGATCCACGTGGACGGCCTGGCCGAGCCGGTGCACGCCGTGTTCATCCGGGCGCCGTGGGTGGAGTCGGTCGGCGCCGGGGTCGAGGTGCTCGCCGCGGTGGAGGCGGGGCCGGCCGCAGGTAGGATCGTCGCGGTCCGTCAGGGCCCGCTGATGGCGACCTCGTTCCACCCGGAGGTGGGCGGCGGATCGCGGATCCACCAGATGTTCGTCGACCTGGTCGCCCAGCACGCGTAGCAGGCTCTGTCCTTACCCGGGAGGTAGCACCATGTCGGGCCACTCCAAGTGGGCGACCACGAAGCACAAGAAGGCCGTCATCGACGCCCGCCGCGGCAAGATGTTCGCCAAGCTGATCAAGAACATCGAGGTCGCCGCGCGGATGGGCGGGGGAGACCCCGCGGGCAACCCCACGCTCTACGACGCGATCCAGAAGGCCAAGAAGTCGTCGGTCCCCAACGACAACATCGACCGCGCGGTCAAGCGCGGCTCCGGTGCGGAGACCGGCGGCGCGGACTACCAGACGATCACCTACGAGGGCTACGGCCCGGCCGGCGTCGCAATGCTCATCGAGTGCCTCACCGACAACCGCAACCGCGCGGCGATGGAGGTCCGGACGGCGATGACCCGCAACGGCGGCTCGCTCGCCGACCCGGGCTCGGTGTCGTTCCTGTTCAACCGTAAGGGCGTCGTGATCGTGCCGGTCGACCAGGACGGCAAGAAGGTCGACGAGGACGCCATCCTCGAGGCGACCCTCGAGGCCGGCGCCGACGACGTCAACGACCTCGGCGACACCTTCGAGGTGATCTCCGAGCCGACCGACCTCGTCGCCGTGCGGTCCGCGCTGCAGGCGGCCGGCATCGACTACGACTCGGCCGAGGCGTCGTTCGTGCCCGACACCGAGGTCCAGCTCGACCAGGACTCCGCGGCCAAGGTGTTCCGCCTGGTCGAGGCCCTCGAGGACCTCGACGACGTGCAGAACGTCTTCGCCAACTACGACGTCTCCGACGAGGTCATGGAGGCCCTGGAGGCCTGACCGGTCGGTCGGTCGGCGGGTGCTACCAAGACCGAATCAGCGCATTCGCGCCCGATCGGCCTCGTTTCACGCGTGAAACACGACCGATCCGGCGCGAATGCGCTGATTCGGTCGTGAGCAGGTCAGCCGCGGAACGGCCCGCCGGGCCCGAAGGCCGCTGCCACGAACCGGTCGGCGATCAGCCGGTGGGTCTCGCCGTCGGGGTGCAGGGCGTCCGGGAGCGGCAGCCGCTCGTGGTCGGCGGAACCGTACAGGTCGAGGCCGTCGAGGAGGTGGAGGGCCGGGTCGGTCGCGGCGCGCTGGGCGACGACGCGCGCCAGCTCCTCGCGGATCACCTGCAGCGTGAGCTTGCCGGCCGGCACCTCCGCGGGGTCGCCGGTCGACAGGAACCGCACCTCGCCCCGGCCGAACGCCTCGACGTCGAAGGTGCCCGGCCCGGGCGTCTCCTCGTGGATCGGGCACAACAATGGCGACACGACGAGCAGAGGAGCGTCCGGGTGGCCCTCGCGGAGCGTGTCGAGGAAGCCGTGCACCGCCGGACCGAGCGCACGCCGCCGCATCAGGTCGAGGTTGACCAGGTTGATGCCGATCTTCACGCTCACGAGGTCCGCCGGGGTGTCCCTCATGGTCCGGGCGGTGAACGGGTCGAGCAGCGCGCTGCCGGCGAGGCCGAGGTTCACGAGCTCGACGCCGCCCTGTCGCGCGGCGAGCGCCGGCCAGGTGGTGCTCGGGCTGTCGGCGATCGACCCCTGGCTGATCGAGCTGCCGTGGTGCAGCCACACGCGGCGTACGTCGTCAGCGGGCACGACGGGAGCGTCCGTGCGCAGCTCGACGAGGTGGGTGGTCTCGCTCCACGGCAGCCACAGCTCGACGAGCTTGTCGCGCTCGAGCAGCCCGGCGAAGCGCACCGTGCCGGTCGCCCCGCGCCGCGTCTGCGCCCCGCCCTCGAAGTCGAGCACGACCTCGTCGCCGCCGGTCACCGTCATCTGCGCCACCAGCTCGCCGTCGACGCAGAGGTCGTAGAAGCAGTCCGGCCGGGGCGGGACGCCCTGGTAGTTGGTCAGCACGCGGTGCGCGTCGAGCTCGACCTCCGTGGCCCGGGTCCGGAAGGCCAGGCGTACGCCGGCCGGCTGCGACTCGGCCATGAGCAGCTGCGCGTCGGGGCACTGCGCGCGCGCCCAGGCGGGCAGGCGGTGCGGCAGCAGCCCGTGCTCGGTGCGCTCGAGCTCGGCGGCGCCGCGGACCAGCTCGGCGGTGATCGGCGTGGGCAGGCGCGCGGACATGCCTCCAGCCTTTCGCAGGCGTGTCTGCGCCGATCCTCCGCCCGCCGCCGTTAGCGTTCCGTACGAACACCTGTTCGGACCGGTCCGCTGACGAGAGGCTTCCCCCATGCGCGTGCTGGGCATCGACCCCGGGCTGACCCGGTGCGGGGTCGGCGTGGTCGAGGGGGAGACCGGGCGCCCGCTGCGGCTGGTCGACGTGGGCGTCGTCCGCACGTCGGCGGACCTCGCGATCGCCCAGCGCCTGCTGAGCATCGAGGAGGCGCTCGACGCGTGGATCGAGGAGCACCGGCCCGACGTCGTGGCGGTGGAGCGGGTCTTCGCGCGCTCCGACGTCAGCACGGTGATGGGCACCGCGCAGGCCAGCGGCATCGCGATGGTGTGCGCGGCGCGCCGGGGCGTGCGGGTCGCGCTGCACACGCCGAGCGAGGTCAAGGCCGCCGTCTCCGGGAGCGGCCGGGCCGACAAGGCCCAGGTCGGCGCGATGGTCACCCGGATCCTGCGCCTCGACAGCACCCCCAAGCCGGCGGACGCCGCGGACGCCCTGGCGCTCGCGATCACGCACATCTGGCGCGGTGGCGCGCAGTCCCGGATCGAGGCGGCCCTGGCGGCCGCGGGGAGGACCCGATGATCGCGTTCGTGCGTGGGCCCGTCGCCCAGGTGACGCTGTCGAGCGCCGTGGTCGAGGTCGGGGGAGTCGGGCTCGAGCTGATGTGCACGCCCGGCACCCTGGCGACGCTGCGCACCGGCCAGGTCGCCACGCTGCCGACCAGCATGGTGGTCCGCGAGGACTCCCTCACCCTGTTCGGCTTCCTCGACGACGACGAGAAGGCCACCTTCGAGCTCGTGCAGACCGCCGGCGGCGTCGGCCCCAAGCTCGCGCAGGCGATGCTCGCCGTGCTCGACCCCGACGACCTGCGCCGCGCGGTCGCCGCCGACGACGTCAAGACGCTCACCAAGGTGCCCGGCATCGGCCAGAAAGTGGCGCAGCGGATCATCCTCGAGCTCAAGGACCGCCTCGGCACGCCGCTCGGCTCGACCGCCCGTCCCGGCGCGGCGCCCGCGGCCGCGACCTGGCGCGACCAGGTCCACCAGGGGCTCACCGGCCTCGGCTGGCCGGCCCGCGAGGCCGACCGCGCGGTCGACGCCGTGGCCGACCAGGCCGGCGACCATCCCGACGTCGGCGCGCTGCTGCGTGCCGCCCTCCAGACGCTGAGCCGCGCATGACCCACGACCTCGACCTCACCGCGCCCGACGCCGAGCCCGACGAGCGGGTCATCGAGGCCGCGCTCCGGCCGCGCACCCTCGACGAGGTGGTGGGCCAGCAGCGCGTCCGCGACCAGCTCGGCCTGGTGCTCGAGGCCGCCCGGCTGCGCGAGCGCGCGCCCGACCACGTGCTGCTCTCCGGCCCGCCCGGGCTCGGGAAGACCACGCTCGCGATGATCATCGCCGCCGAGGTCGGCGTCCCGCTGCGGCTCACGAGCGGCCCGGCGCTGACCCACGCCGGCGACCTCGCGGCGATCCTGTCCGGCCTCAACCACGGCGACGTGCTGTTCGTCGACGAGATCCACCGGATGTCCCGCGCCGCCGAGGAGATGCTCTACCTCGCGATGGAGGACTTCCGGGTCGACGTCGTGATCGGCAAGGGGCCCGGTGCCACCGCGATCCCGCTGGAGATCCCGCCGTTCACCATGGTCGGGGCCACCACCCGGGCCGGCCTGCTCCCCGGTCCGCTGCGCGACCGGTTCGGCTTCACCGGCCACCTCGAGTTCTACGACGTCCACGAGCTCGACCGGATCGTGCACCGCTCGGCCGGGCTGCTCGGCGTACCCATCACGCCCGAGGGTGCCGCCGAGATCGCGTCGCGGTCGCGGGGGACCCCCCGCATCGCCAACCGCCTGCTGCGCCGGGTGCGCGACTACGCCCAGGTCCGCGCCGACGGCACGGTCACCCTCGAGGTCGCGCACGCCGCGCTCGACCTCTACGAGGTCGACCAGCTCGGCCTCGACCGCCTCGACCGGGCCGTGCTCGACGCGCTGTGCCGGCGGTTCGGTGGCGGGCCGGTCGGCCTCTCCACCCTGGCGGTCGCCGTCGGCGAGGAGCGCGAGACCGTCGAGGAGGTCGCCGAGCCGTTCCTCGTCCGGCAGGGGTTCCTCGCCCGGACGCCGCGGGGACGGGTCGCCACCGCGGCGGCGTGGCGTCACCTCGGGCTGACCGCACCGGCCACCGGCGAGCCCACGCTGTTCGAGGAGTGAGCAGGCGGCCGGCCGGGGAGTGACCCGGATCGCACTCCCGATGCGGCGATAGCGGCGTCCCGCCGTAGACTCCCCCCTCGTGCAAGATCTGACTCCTGTGCTGTTCCTGGTCGGAATCGCGCTCCTGTTCTGGCTGCTGCTGGTCCGCCCACAGGTCCGCCGACAGCGGGAACTCGTCCACCTGCAGTCCACGTTGGAGGTGGGTGACGAGGTGATCCTCACCTCGGGTGTCTACGGCACGGTGCGCGGCCTCGAGGACGGCGTCGCGCAGGTCGAGATCGCCGACGGGGTGGCCATCAGGGTCGCCCGCGGCGCGGTCGGCCAGGTGGTCCGCGAGGTCGACAGCCCCGCTGACCACGACGCAGACGGCACGGACGAGACAGACGGCACCACCGGCACCGCGCAGACCCGCGACGGGGAAGCCTCGGAGGAGAACTGAGATGGCACGCAAGACCGCCCGGCCCGGACGCACCCTCGGGGTGTTCTTCCTCGGGTTGGCGATCGCCTTCGGGCTGGTGGCCCTCGCCGGCACCTGGAAGCCCGAGCTGGGACTCGACCTCCAGGGCGGCACCAGCATCCGGCTGACCCCCAAGGGCAGCCCGAGCTCGGAGTCCCTCAACGAGGCCCGCAAGATCATCGACCAGCGCGTCAACGGCTCCGGCGTCGCCGAGGCCGAGGTCACCGTGCAGGGCAACAAGTACATCGTCGTCGAGATCCCGGGCGACAGCCGGCGAGACCTCGTCGACACGGTCAAGCGCCAGGCCCAGCTGAGGTTCCGGCTGGTCGCATGCTCCGACCAGGACCCCAGCCGCTGCCCGGGCAGTGGGGCGCAGGCGCCCCAGGACCCGACCGCGCCCGACACCGGCACCGGTGCCGGGGTGACCGCTCCGGCCGCACCCTCCGACAGCGCCGCGCCGTCCGACGCAGCCACGGACGCCGCTCCCAGCGACACCGCCACCGCCTCCGGCTCGGCCAACCGCGCCCCGGTCGGGTTCGCCGACGGCACCGACAGCCCGAGCCCCAGCGCAACTGACGGCGCGAGCGACGGCGCCAGCGAGAGCCCGGCTGCCGACGCGTCCGACGACCCGTCCGACGGTGCCACCGCGCCCAGCGACGCCGGCACGCCCACGAGCGCGCCCGTCATCCCGAGCCCCGAGGGCGGCCCCGACGTCGCCGACCCCCTGAAGTGGATCGACGCCCCCAACCAGGAGGCGATCGACGCCTACAACGCCTTCACCTGCCCGCAGGACGGCACGCCGGTCAACGTCGACGACGACCCGGCCAAGCCGCTGGTCACCTGTGAGTGGGACGCCGAGTCCGGGGTGGCGCAGAAGTACCTGCTCTCCGCCTCGATGATCGAGGGCAACGAGCTCGACTCGGCCAGCGCCCAGATCCCGCAGAACTCTGTCAACTACGTCGTCTCGCTCGACTTCGACGGTGGCGGGACCAAGGCGTTCACCCAGATCTCCGAGGCCCTCGTGTGCCCCAGCGGCACCGTGCCGCCGTGCCGCCAGTTCGCCGCCGTCCTCGACGGCCAGGTGATCTCCGCGCCGACCATGAACTCGCTGATCACCAACGGCCAGGCGCAGATCGAGGGCAACTTCACCCAGGCCTCGGCCAAGAGCCTGGCCACCAGCCTCAAGTACGGCGCGCTGCCGGTCACGTTCACCGACTTCAGCGTCGAGACCGTGGGGCCCTCGCTCGCCGGTGACCAGCTCACGGCCGGCATCACCGCGGGCATCGTCGGCCTGATCCTGGTGATGATCTACTGCATGTTCTACTACCGCGGTCTCGGCATCGTCGTGATCGGCTCGCTGCTGGTCGCGGGCGCGGCGACGTACGCCATGGTGCTGCTGCTCTCCAAGACCGCGAACTTCACGCTGACCCTCCCCGGCATCGCCGGTCTGATCGTCGCGGTCGGCATCACCGCCGACTCGTTCATCGTCTACTTCGAACGCATCCGCGACGAGATGCGCGACGGCAAGTCGATGCGGGTCGCGGTCGAGGCGGGCTGGGTCCGCGCCCGGGCGACCTGCCTGGCGGCCGACGCCGTCTCGCTGCTCGCGGCGATCGTGCTCTACATCTTCGCGGCCGGCGTGGTGCGCGGGTTCGCGTTCGCGCTGGGTCTCTCCACGCTGATCGACATCGTGGTGTTCTTCTGGTTCACCAAGCCGCTGGTCTCCGTCCTCGCCAAGACCTCCTTCTTCAACGGCGGGGGCAAGTGGTCCGGCCTCAGCGCCGAGACCCTCGGCGTGGACAAGATCGCTCCCGACCGACCACGGGTGGCGGCCGCCACCCGCACGAGCCAGGAGGGCACGGCCTGATGGGCAGGATCAGCCGGCTGGGCAACAGCCTCTACAACGGTTCGCGCTCCATCGACTTCGTCGGGCGCAAGTGGCTCTGGTACGCCGTCTCGGCCCTCATCGTGCTGCTCGCCGTCATCGGCCTCTCCGTCAAGGGCCTCAACTACGGCATCGAGTTCACCGGCGGCACCCAGTACAAGGTGACCCTGCCCAGTGACCAGGTCACCCAGGACAACGCCGACGCCCTGCGCGAGGCGGTCGGCGGGCTCGGCATCGACAATGCCGGCTCGCCCGTGGTCAACACGTCGGGCGACACCTCGATCCTCGTGCAGACCGAGGAGCTCACCAACGAGGAGAGCGACGAGGTCACCCAGACGATCATCGACACCGTCGGTGCGAGCACCGACGACATCTCTCAGGACCAGATCGGCGCGAGCTGGGGTGACGAGGTCAAGGACCGCGCCATCCTCGGCCTGGTCGTCTTCCTGTTCCTCGTGGTCCTCTTCATCTGGGCCTACTTCCGGGAGTGGAAGATGTCGGCGGCGGCCATCGTGGCCCTGGCCCACGACGTCATCATCACCGTCGGCGTCTACGCGCTTTCCGGCTTCGAGGTCACGCCCGCGACCGTCACCGGCCTGCTGACGATCCTCGGCTTCTCGCTCTACGACACCGTGGTCGTCTTCGACAAGGTCCGCGAGAACACCAAGAGCCTCCGGGCGAGCCGCACGACGTACGCCAAGGCCGCCAACCTCGCGGTCAACCAGACCCTGGTCCGGTCGATCAACACCTCGGTGGTCGCGCTGATCCCCGTGGGCGCGATCCTCTACGTCAGCGCGGTCCAGCTCGGCGCGAGCTCGTTGAAGGACCTCGCGCTCTCGCTGTTCGTCGGCATGGCGGCCGGCGCCTACTCCTCGATCTTCATCGCGACGCCGCTGCTGGTGCACCTGAAGTCGACCGAGAGCGAGGTCGTCCTCGCCGAGCGCCGCGCCAAGGCGCGCGAGCGCCGCAACGTCGACCGCTACGCCTCGGTGCCGGTGTTCAAGGAGGACATGCCGATCGCCGAGCCTGACGGGCCGGTGCCCGGTGCCCTGATGGTCGACGACGACCTCGACGACTTCGACGACGAGGACGACGCTCCGCGGCCGGCCTCGGCGCCCGAGGCGACGGGCCGGGGCCGCACGGTGCCGACCACGCAGCGCCCGGTCGGCCAGAGCCGTGCCTCCGGACGGCAGCAGCCGACCCGGCAGTCGCGCTCGAAGCGCAAGTGACCGACCTCCGGTGACCGCCGCGGCCCGGGAGGCGCTGGAGCGCCTGATCGTCGACGTCCCGGACTACCCCGCGCCCGGCGTGGTGTTCAAGGACATCACCCCGCTGCTGGCCGACCACACGGCGTTCACCGAGGTGATCGACGCCCTCGCGGCGGCCGGCCGCGACGGGTCGGGCGCCACGGTCGTCGACAAGGTCGTCGGCATGGAGGCGCGTGGCTTCATCCTGGCCGCGCCGGTGGCGCTCGCGCTCGGCACCGGCTTCGTCCCGGTCCGCAAGGCCGGCAAGCTGCCCCGCGAGACGCACGCCGTCTCCTACGCGCTGGAGTACGGCGAGGCCACCCTCGAGGTGCACCGCGACGCCGTCGCGCCGGGGGAGCGGGTGCTGCTGGTCGACGACGTGCTCGCCACCGGGGGCACGGTCGCGGCGACCCGGAGCCTGGTCGAGGCGTGCGGCGGCGTCGCCGTCGGCGTGGCCGTCCTGATGGAGCTGTCCTTCCTGCCCGGCCGGGCCACCGTCGGCGACCTCCCTGTCCACACGCTCCTCACGATCTGACCCGCGTACGCTGGACGGGTGACGGAGGAGCGCACCGAGGAGCGCGCCGCCCCGACCGACGACCAGCCCCAGGAGCAGACCTCCGCGAAGCCGGCCGAGCGGCTGCGGGCGCGGCGCAACCCGGCGCGTGCCGAGGAGCGCGGCGAGGGCACGACGACCAGCCCCGGCCCCGCGGCGACGCGGTCGATGCGCTCGCGCCTGGCCCGGGTCGCCAGCCGCAGCCAGCCCGGCAACCCCGTCCTCGACCCGCTGTTCCGCGCCATCCGCACCAGCCACCCCAAGGCGGACCTCGCCCTCCTCGAGCGTGCCTACACCACCGCGGCCGAGATGCACGGCACGCAGATGCGCAAGAGCGGTGACCCCTACATCACCCACCCGCTCGCGGTGACGACGATCCTCGCCGACATCGGCATGACCGAGCCGACGCTCGTGGCGGCGCTCCTCCACGACACGGTCGAGGACACGCCGTACACCCTCGAGCAGGTCCGCGCCGACTTCGGCGAGGAGGTCGCCCAGCTCGTCGACGGCGTGACCAAGCTCGACAAGGTCAAGTACGGCGACTCGGCGCAGGCCGAGACCATCCGCAAGATGATCGTCGCGATGTCGCGCGACATCAGGGTGCTGGTCATCAAGCTGGCCGACCGGCTGCACAACATGCGGACGCTGCGCTACGTCCGGCAGGAGACCCAGGAGCGGGTCGCCCGCGAGACGCTCGACATCTACGCGCCGCTGGCCCACCGGCTCGGGATGAACACGATCAAGTGGGAGCTCGAGGACCTCGCGTTCGCGACCCTCCACCCCAAGATCTACGACGAGATCGTGCGGATGGTGGCCGAGCGCGCGCCGTCGCGCGACCAGTTCCTGGCCGAGGTGATCAGTGAGGTCGAGAAGGACCTCCGCGAGGCGAAGATCAAGGCCACCGTCACCGGCCGGCCCAAGCACTACTACTCGATCTACCAGAAGATGATCGTCGGCGGCCGCGAGTTCTCCGACATCTACGACCTGGTCGGCATCCGCATCCTGGTCGCGGACGACCGCGACTGCTACTCGGTCCTCGGCGTGCTCCACTCGCGCTGGAACCCGGTCCTCAACCGGTTCAAGGACTACGTCGCGATGCCGAAGTTCAACATGTACCAGTCGCTGCACACGACGGTGATCGGGCCGCAGGGCAAGCCGGTCGAGATGCAGATCCGCACCTTCGCCATGCACCGGCGCGCGGAGTACGGCGTCGCGGCGCACTGGAAGTACAAGGAGGACGGCCGCGCCGGGGTCGACACCGAGAAGCTCGGCGACATCGACGACATGAACTGGGTGCGCCAGCTGCTCGACTGGCAGAGCGAGGTCGAGGACCCCGGTGAGTTCCTCGAGTCGCTGCGCTTCGAGATCAACCGTGCCGAGACCTACGTCTTCACCCCGCGCGGCGACGTGATCGCGCTGCCGTCGGGTGCGACGCCGGTCGACTTCGCGTACGCCGTGCACACCGAGGTCGGCCACCACACGATCGGCGCCCGGGTCAACGGCCGCCTGGTGCCGCTCGAGTCGACGCTGGAGAACGGCGACGTGGTCGAGGTCTTCACCTCCAAGGCGCCCAACGCCGGCCCGTCGCGCGACTGGCTGACCTTCGTGCGCTCACCGCGGGCGCGCTCGAAGATCCGTCAGTGGTTCACCAAGGAGCGGCGCGAGGAGGCGGTCGAGCGCGGCAAGGAGCAGATCGCCAAGCTGATGCGCAAGGAGGGGCTGCCGCTCAAGCGGCTGATGTCCCACGAGTCGCTGATGCTCGCGGCCGCACACTTCAAGATCGCCGACGTCTCCGCGCTCTACGCCGCGGTCGGCGAGGGCAACCTGTCCGCCCAGGCCGTGGTGCGCCGGGTGATCGAGGAGCACGGCGGCGCCGACGGGGCCTCCGAGGACCTCGCCGAAGCCGTCACGATCACCGGCCGGCGGGGTCGCGCGAAGACCCCCACGGGCGGCGACGCCGGCGTGGTGGTCAAGGGCGCGCCCGACGTGTGGGTCAAGCTCGCGAAGTGCTGCACCCCGGTGCCGCCCGACGACATCCTCGGCTTCGTGACCAAGGGCGGCGGCGTCTCGGTGCACCGCACCGACTGCACCAACGCCGGCGAGCTGCGCACGCACCCCGAGAAGCTGCTCGAGGTCGAGTGGGCGCCGACCGGCCAGTCGACGTTCCTGGTCAACATCCAGGTCGAGGCGCTCGACCGGGCCCGCCTGCTCGCCGACATCACGATGGTGCTCTCCGACGCGCACGTGAACATCCTCAGCGCCAACCTGCAGACGACCCGCAACCGCGTGGCCAAGAGCAGGTTCACCTTCGAGATGGCCGAGGCCAAGCACCTCGACACGGTGCTCAAGGCGGTGCGCTCGGTGCCCGGCGTCTTCGACGCCTACCGCGTCACCCAGTGAGGAGTTACTGACTCGCGAGTCAGTAGGTCATGCTGTCCGGGTGATGGCCCGGTGAACCGCTGGTGGCTCCTCGCGGGGGCGATCGTCACCGAGGTGGCCGGGACGATCTCGCTGCGCGGCGCCGTCGACCACGCCTGGCTCTACGCCGGCACGGTCGTCGGCGAGGCCGCGTCGTTCTACCTGCTCGTCAAGGTGCTGCAGACCGGCATGGCGCTCGGCGTCGTCTACGGCATCTGGAGCGCCCTCGGCGTCGGCGCGACCGCGGTGCTGTCGTCGGTGCTGTTCGACGAGGCCTTCACCGGACCGATGGTGCTCGGGCTGCTGCTGATCGTGGGCGGCGTGGTCCTGGTGGACGTCGGCTCGCACCCGCGGGCGACCGGCAAAGAGGCGGCCTGATGGAGTGGGTCTACCTCGCCTGTGCGATCCCACTCGAGATCGCGTCGACGCTCGCCCTCCGCGTGGCCGCCGCGGGCCGCCCGCGCTGGTACGCCGGGGTCGTCCTCGGCTACGTCGCGTCGTTCGCGCTGCTGTCGCTGGCCCTGCACGAAGGCCTCGGCATCGGTGTCGCCTACGGCATCTGGACCGCTGTCGGCGTCGCGCTCACCGCGGTCCTGAGCCACCGGCTCTTCGCCGAGCCCCTGACCCGCACCATGCTCCTCGGCATCGCCCTCATCGCGGCCGGCGTCGTCCTCCTCGAGACCGGCCACGGCTGACGCCGCCGACCCGCGAGTCGGCGTTCGTGCTGATGAGTAACCGGCCGAGTCGTCGTTACTGATGAGCAGTAGCGCCGACTCGGCGTGTTACTCGTCAGCAGCAACGCCGACTCGGCGTCGACGTCAGCTGTAGTCGGCGGAGACCCGACGGGCCATCTCGAGGAAGGACTGGCGGGAGGCGAGGTTCTCCTCGAGCTCCTTGACCTGCTTGTCGTTGCCGGCCTCGCGGGCCTTGGCGAGGTCGGCCTCGACCTGGGCGATGGCGGCCTCGAGCTGGGTGACCATGTCGTCGGCGCGGGCGGACTTCTCGGGGTCGGACTTGCGCCACTGCTCGTCCTCGACGCCGCGGATCGCCTGCTCGACGGCGCGCATCCGGCCCTCGAGCTCCTTGATCTTCTCGCGCGGCACCTTGCCGGCCGCCTCCCAGCGCTCGGCGATGTCGCGGAGCCCGCGCTTGGCGGCGTCGAGGTCGGTGACGGGGAGCAGCGCCTCGGCCTCGACGAGGAGCTGCTCCTTCACCTCGGCGTTGGCGGCGTACTCCGCGTCGAGCGCGGCGTTCGTGGCGTCGCGAGCGCCGAAGAAGGTGTCCTGGGCGGCGCGGAAGCGGCGCCACAGCTCGTCGTCGACGTCCTTGGGCGCCGGGCCGGCGGCCTTCCACTGCCGCATCAGGTCGCGGTAGCGGCCCGCGGTCGGACCCCACTCCGTCGAGTCGGCGAGCGACTCGGCCTCCTTGACCAGGCGCTGCTTGACCTCGCGGGCGGCGTCGCGTTTCTCGTTCTGCTCCGCGAAGTGCGTCTTGCGCCGCCGGGTGTACGACGTCCGGGCGCTCGAGAACCGCTTCCACAGCGCGTCGTCGCTCGCGCGGTCGATGCGGGGGAGCGCCTTCCACTCGTCGAGGAGCGTGCGGAGCCGGTTGGCCCCGGCCCGCCAGTCGCTGCCCTCGGCGATCTTCTCGGCCTCGGCGACCAGCCGCTCCTTGGCGACCTTGGCCTCGGCGGACTTCTGCTGGCGCTCGGCCCGGCGGGCCTCGCGCTGGCCCTCGATCACCGGCCGCAGCGCCTCGAGCCGGGCGGTGAGCGAGGCGAGGTCGCCGACGGCGTTGGCGTCGGTCACCTGCCCCGAGACGGTCTTGACCGACTCGAGGGCCTCCTCGGGCGACAACACGCCGGAGCGGATCCGCTGCTCGAGCAGCTCGACCTCGAAGGCGAGCGCCTCGAAGCGCTCGGTGAAGAACGTCAAGGCCTCGTCCGGGGTGCCGGCGGGGTACTGCCCGACCGGCCGTTCGCCGTCGGCGGTGCGGACGAAGACGTTCCCGTCCGCGTCGACGCGACCCCATTCGTGCAGCGACCCCTGGCTCATCACTGCGGCATGGTAGTCAACGCAGATGTCCAGGACCTATCGGCCGCCCCCAACCGATGCGCGGGCGTGACCTCCCGGCCTATAGAGTCGACCGGTGCTGATCGCCGGTTTCCCCGCAGGTCCGTGGGGCACCAACTGCTACGTCGTGGCGACGGCGCCCGGCTCCGAGTGCGTGGTCATCGACCCCGGCATGGAGTCCACCGAGGGTGTCGCGCGCGTCGTCGAGGAGCACCGCCTCAAGCCCGTGAGCGTGCTGGTGACCCACGGCCACGTCGACCACATGTTCTGCGTGGCCCCCGTCGCCGGGGCGTACGACGCCACGGCCTGGGTGCATCCGCGCGACCGGCACCTGCTCACCGACCCGCTGGCGGGCATGTCCCCGGAGACCGCCCGGATGATGCTGGGCGGCGACTACACCTGGGAGGAGCCCGACGACGTCCGCGAGCTCGGCGACCTCCAGGAGCTGGAGCTGGCGGGCCTCAGGTTCGTGGTCGACCACACGCCGGGCCACACCGAGGGCTCGGTGACCTTCCGCTCGCCGTACCCCGACGTCGACGAGGTCTCCGAGGTGATGTTCTCCGGCGACCTGCTCTTCGCGGGGTCGATCGGCCGCACCGACCTCCCCGGCGGCGACCACCCGACGATGCTGCGCAGCCTCGCCACCAAGGTGCTGCCGCTGGCCGACGACGTCGTGGTGCTGCCGGGCCACGGCGAGCAGACCACCATCGGGCGCGAGCGCGCCACCAACCCGTTCCTCCTCGACCTCCCCGCACACCGCTGAGCCCATGACCGACAAGCCCACCCCGCTGAGCGGGTTCCCCGAGCTGCTGCCCGAGCACCGCGCCGTCGAGCGGCAGGTGATCGCCAGCCTGTCGCGCACCTTCGAGCTGCACGGGTTCGCCAACATCGAGACCCGGGCCGTCGAGACCGTCGACCGGCTGTCGAAGGGCGGCGAGATCGACAAGGAGATCTACGCACTGCGCCGCCTCCAGGCCGACGACTCCGCGGGCGACTCGGGGCTGGCGCTCCACTTCGACCTCACCGTGCCGTTCGCGCGCTACGTGCTCGAGCACGCCGGCAAGCTCGAGTTCCCCTTCCGGCGCTTCCAGATCCAGCCGGCCTGGCGCGGCGAGCGGCCGCAGGACGGCCGCTACCGCCAGTTCACCCAGGCCGACATCGACATCGTCGGACGCGACGAGCTGGCGTTCCACCACGACGTCGAGGTCGTGCGCGTCATGGTCGAGGCGCTCGACGCCCTGCCGCTGCCGAACCTGTCGTTCCAGGTCAACAACCGCAAGCTGATCCAGGGCTTCTACCGCGGTCTCGGCATCCCCGAGGTCACGGCGGCGATCCGGCAGATCGACAAGCTCGACAAGCAGCCGGCCGAGGCGGTCAAGGCGCTGCTGGTCAGCGAGGCCGGTGCGACCGAGGAGCAGGCCGACCGCTGCCTCGAGCTCGCCACCATCCGGGTCGCCGACACGAGCTTCGTCGAGCGGGTCCGTGCCCTGGCCGACGAGTGCGGCGTCGCCGACGAGCTGCTCGACGTCGGGCTCAGCGAGCTCGCAGCCGTCGTCGAGGGCTGCGCCGGCGTCGTCAGCGACCACGTCACGGTCGAAGCCAACCTGCGGATCGCGCGCGGACTCGACTACTACACCGGCACCGTGCTCGAGGTCTTCATGGCCGGCTACGAGCGGCTCAAGTCCGTCGCCGGCGGCGGCCGCTACGACGCGCTCGCCAGCGACGGCCGGACGACGTACCCCGGCGTCGGCATCAGCTTCGGCGTCTCGCGCACGCTCGTGCCGCTGTTCGGCGACGGCGCGCTCGCGCCCGGCCCGAAGGTGCCGAGCGTCGTCCTGGTCGCCCTCGTCGACGAGGAGTCGCGGGCCGTCAGCGAGGACGTCGCGACCGCGCTGCGCCGGCGCGGCATCGCCACCGAGGTCGCTCCGAGCGCGCAGAAGTTCGGCAAGCAGATCCGGTACGCCGAGCGGCGGGGCATCCCGTTCGTGTGGTTCCCCGGCGAGGCGCACGAGGTCAAGGACATCCGCAGCGGCGAGCAGCAGCCTGCCGACCCGACGAGCTGGACCCCACCAGACGCAGCAACAGAGGAGATCGTGCAGTGATCCGCACCCATGACGCCGGGAGCCTGCGTGCCGAGGACGCCGGCCAGACCGTGACGCTCGCCGGCTGGGTGGCCAACCGGCGCGACCACGGCGGCGTCGCGTTCATCGACCTGCGCGAGGCGAGCGGCGTCGTCCAGGTGGTCATCCGCGACGAGGCCGTCGCCCACCAGCTCCGGGCGGAGTACTGCCTGAAGGTCACCGGCGAGGTGACGCTGCGCAAGGAGGGCAACCAGAACCCCAACCTCGCGACCGGCGACGTCGAGGTCGTCGCGAGCGAGGTCGAGGTGCTCAACGCCTCTGCGCCGCTCCCGTTCCCGATCTCCGACGCTGCGTCGTCGGGCGGCGAGGTGGGGGAGGAGGCACGGCTGAAGTACCGCTACCTCGACCTGCGCCGCACGGCCCCCAACCAGGCCCTCCGCCTGCGCAGCAAGGTCAACAAGGCGGCCCGCGACGTGCTCGACGACCACGGGTTCGTCGAGGTCGAGACGCCGACGCTGACGCGGTCGACGCCGGAGGGCGCCCGCGACTTCCTGGTGCCCGCCCGGCTCCGCCCGGGCAGCTGGTACGCCCTGCCGCAGAGCCCCCAGCTGTTCAAGCAGCTCCTGATGGTGGCCGGCATGGAGCGCTACTACCAGATCGCGCGCTGCTACCGCGACGAGGACTTCCGCGCCGACCGGCAGCCGGAGTTCACCCAGCTCGACATCGAGATGAGCTTCGTCGACCAGGACGACGTCCTCGCCGTGGCCGAGGACGTGCTGGCCGCCGTGTGGGCGCTGGTCGGGCACGAGCTGCCGCGACCGCTGCCGCGGATGACGTACGCCGACGCGATGGCCCGCTTCGGCACCGACAAGCCCGACCTGCGGATGGGCCTCGAGCTGGTCGAGTGCACCGAGTTCTTCAAGGACACGCCGTTCCGGGTGTTCCAGGCGCCGTACGTCGGCGCGGTCGTGATGCCCGGCGGCGCGAGCCAGCCCCGCAAGCAGCTCGACGCGTGGCAGGAGTGGGCCAAGCAGCGCGGCGCCCGCGGCCTCGCCTACGTGCTCGTCCAGGAGGACGGCCAGCTCGGGGGACCGGTGGCCAAGAACCTCTCCGAGACCGAGCTGGCCGGGCTTGCCGCCCACGTGGGTGCGCAGCCCGGCGACTGCGTCTTCTTCGCCGCCGGCCTGCCCAAGCCGAGCCGCGCCCTCCTCGGCGCCGCGCGGCTGGAGATCGGGCGCCGCGGCGGCCTCATCGACGAGGACGCCTGGAGCTTCCTGTGGGTCGTCGACGCGCCGCTCTTCGAGCCCGCCGATGACGCGACCGCGGCCGGCGACGTGGCGGTGGGCGCGGGTGCGTGGACGGCCGTGCACCACGCGTTCACCTCGCCCCAGGACCTCGACACCTTCGACCAGGACCCCGGCTCGGCCCTGGCGTGGGCCTACGACGTGGTGTGCAACGGCAACGAGATCGGCGGCGGGTCGATCCGTATCCACCGCCAGGACGTGCAGAAGCGGGTCTTCGCCGTGATGGGCCTCGAGGAGGAGGAGGCGCAGGAGAAGTTCGGGTTCCTGCTCGACGCCTTCACCTACGGCGCGCCGCCGCACGGCGGCATCGCCTTCGGCTGGGACCGCATCACCGCGCTGCTCGCGCGCACCGACTCGATCCGCGAGGTCATCGCGTTCCCCAAGTCGGGTGGGGGCGTCGACCCGCTGACCGCGGCGCCGGCCCCGATCACGGCCGCACAGCGCGAGGAAGCCGGTGTGGACGCCGTTGCGACGGAAGATCTCCCGGACCCGACCGAATCCGCCTGACGTTTCTCGACCTTCTGAGACCCATTTGTTACCTCGTCCGGTGGCAGATGCGGGTGTCAACTGGTTTACAGTCAGCCGAGTTGCCCGCGTGACAACGCTCGGGTCCCGGAGTCCGTTCGGAGGTGGCTGTGACCCTTGACCGTGGAGAAATGATCGAGCAGGAGTCTGTTCTCGGTCACGACCCGTCGCTCGAGGACCAGCCCGAAGCCGCCAAGGAGATCGCGGGCAAGTCGCCCACCCAGATCGCCCTGAGCCGCCTGCGCAAGGACAAGGTCGCGACGCTCTGCATCGCGGTGATCGTGCTGCTCGTCCTGGTCGCGGTGCTCGCCCCCGTGATCACCCGCATCTTCGGCGTCTACTGGAACGTCAGCGACCCGAAGGCCCCCAACACGACCGACGTGCTGGCCTTCGACGGCTACCCGAAGGTCGGGCCGCCGTTCAACTCCTTCACGTGGGACCACCCGCTCGGCGTCGCCCCGCGCCTGGGCTACGACAACCTCGCCTACCTCGTCTACGGCCTGCGCACCTCGCTGATCGTGTGCGTCGCGGCCACCGTGATCTCCACGATCATCGGTGTCGTGCTCGGCCTGATGGCCGGCTTCTCGCGGGGCTGGGTCGACCGGGTCATCTCGTTCATCACCGACCTGCTGCTCGCGTTCCCGTTCCTGCTCGCGATGCTCGCCCTCTCGCCGATCATCACCTCGCGGTTCTCGACCGACCAGGACAAGCTGCGGATCGCCACGATCACCTCGCTCATCACGATCCTGATCATCTTCGGCTGGATGGGCCTGGCGCGCCTGATCCGCGGCCAGGTCCTCTCGCTGCGCGAGCGCGAGTTCATCCTCGCCGCAGAGGTCATCGGCGTCCCGACCCGGCAGATCCTGTTCAAGGAGCTGCTGCCCAACCTGATCGCGCCGATCGTCATCTCGATCTCGCTGGGCCTGCCCGGGTTCGTGGCCGCCGAGGCCGGGCTGTCGTTCCTCGGGCTCGGGATCTCGGGCTACCCGTCGCTGGGCAAGATGGTCTCCGACGCCGCCCCCTACTACGCCGACTACGGTCTCTACCTCTGGCTCCCCGTCGGCGCGATCGCGCTGCTGACGCTCTCCCTGAACCTCCTCGGTGACTCGGTGCGTGACGCATTCGACCCGAGGACTCGTCGCTGACGCACGTCGGCGACATGGCTGTGGCAGTTCCAACGAAAGGTGAAAAGGCAATGCGCCTGAAGAGATCGGCGGTGGCCCTGGCCACAGCCAGCATGCTCGTCCTCGCGGCATGTGGTGGTGACGGCGACGGGGACGACAAGAAGAGCAGTGACAACCCCAGCGTCGACACGGAGAACCTCGGCAACACGGGCAGTGGCACCGACCCGACCCGTGAGGGTCCGGCGACCATCGAGGGCGCCAAGGAGGGCGGCACGGTCACCGTGCTCAGCTCGCCCGGCCTGACCACGCCGATCGACCCGTCGGACCTCTACTACACCGACACCAACGCGATCCTGACCTCGCTGGTGACGCGTCAGCTGACGCAGTACGCCTACGACCAGGAGAGCGGCCAGATGATCCTGGTGCCGGACCTGGCGACCGACCTCGGCACGCCGAACGACGACTTCACGGAGTGGAAGTTCACGCTCCGCGACGGCATCAAGTGGGAGACCGGCGCACCGGTCACCGCTGACGAGGTCGCCTTCGGCATCATCCGCTCGATGGACGGCAAGACCTTCCCGAACGGGCCCGGCCTCTACTACAGCAACCCGTACTTCCTGGGTGGCGAGGACTACAAGGGCCCCTACACCGCGCCCGACGCGGAGCAGCAGGCGGTCACGGTCGACGGCAACACCATCACGGTGAAGATGGCGAAGCCGTTCCCCGACTTCCCGTTCTATGCGTCGTTCCCGGCCATCGGCCCGATCCCGACCGACCCGGCCGTCAGCGACCCGGCGAAGTACGCCCAGCACCCGCTGTCGACCGGTCCCTACAAGATCGAGCAGTACACCATCGGCAAGACGCTGACGCTGGTCCGCAACGACCAGTGGGACCCCAACACCGACCCGGCTCGCACGGCCTACCCCGACAAGTACGTCTTCAAGGTGGGTCTCCAGTCCGAGCAGATCGACCAGATCCTGCTGGCCGACTCGGGTGAGGCGAAGACCACGCTCGCCTACGACGACGTGCTCGCCCAGAACTACCGCAAGGCCAACGAGACCGGTCGCCTGGTCACCGGTGGCCAGCCCTGCACCTACTTCTACGCGCTCGACCAGCGCAAGGTGCCGGACAAGTCCATCGCCGAGGCGCTGACCTGGGCCCTGCCGTACAACGACCAGATCGTGGCCACCGGCCTGATCCCCGACGTCAACGCGGTCGCGACCCAGAACCTCATGCCTCCGGGCGTCCCGGGCCGTGAGCCCTACGACCCGGTAGAGGGTCACGGACCGTTCCAGACCGACCCGGAGAAGGCCAAGCAGATCCTGGCCGACGCCGGCAACGAGGGCTACGAGATCAAGTTCCTCTACTCGACCGACTCCGACGTCTCGGTGGCCGGCAAGGACGTGCTGGTCAAGGGCCTCGAGGCCGCGGGCTTCAAGGCCACGCCGGTCGCGACCACCCTGGCCGACAGCGTCTCCGACCGTGACGACGTGAACGGCGACATCAACATGCGCTCCTACGGCTGGTGCTCCGACTGGCCGTCGGGTGCGACCTGGGTGCCGCCGATCTTCCAGTCGACCGACCTGGAGGAGGTGGGCTTCGGCACCAACGAGTCCGCCTTCAACAACCCGGAGATCGACCAGAAGATCGAGGACGTCTCCGCCCTCCCGGTCGACGAGCAGCCTGCGGCGTGGAACGACCTGGAGAAGGAGATCATGACGACCTACCTCCCGGTCGTGCCGCGCTACTACGGCGGTGTCGTGCAGATGCACGGCTCCGCGATCGAGGGCGTCGTCATCGACAACACCCTCGGCATGCCGTCGTTCCGCGACATCTGGGTGAACGCCGGCTGACCCCGGTCGACATCCACCAGTAACACCAGTCCCGACGCTCCGGGGCGGGCCGTGCGGCCCGCCCCGGAGCCGAGGGAACCAGATCTCGCGACGGAGGCTCCCCGGCGATGTTGGGCTACATCGTGCGTCGGCTCATGTCGGCCTTCCTGGTCGTCGTGCTGACGTCCATGTTCGTGTTCCTGCTCTTCTTCAAGGGCCCCTCCAACCCGGCCGAGCCCCTGTGCAACCTCAACGGCAAGTGCACGCCGGAGAAGCTGGCGATCCTCACCGAGCAGCTCGGCTACAACGACTCGGTCGTGCACCAGTACGGCATCTACGTCGGCGGGTTCTTCCACGACCGCACCATCAGCTTCGGCCCCAAGTACCACTGCGACGCGCCCTGCCTCGGCATCTCCTTCCGCACCCGCAACGAGGTGACCAGCGAGCTGGTCGAGAAGTTCCCGGCGACGCTGTCGATCGCCGTGGGCGGCGCCTCCATCTACCTCACGCTCGGCGTGCTGCTCGGCACCCTCGCGGCGCGAAGACGCGGCACGCTGCTCGACCGATCGCTGGTCACCTTCAGCGTCACCGTCTCGGCCGTGCCCTACTACGTGATCGCCCTGATGGTCTGGATCTACGTGTCACTCCAGTGGAAGCTGATCGAGGACACGTCCTACCACCCGATCACGTCCGATCCGCTGCACTGGGCGACCGGGCTCGCGTTGCCCTGGGCGGTCATCGGGCTCACCTCGTCGACCGCCTACGCCCGCTACTCGCGCGGCCAGATGATCGAGACCCTGGGGGAGGACTACGTGCGCACCGCGGTGGCCAAGGGCGTCTCCGAGCGAGGGGTCGTGATCCGGCACGCCCTGCGCGCCGCGATCGTCCCGATCATCACGATCTTCGGGCTCGACTTCGCCTTCCTCCTGACCGGCACGATCTTCACCGAGGTGATCTTCCAGATCGACGGCGTCGGCAAGTGGGCCATCCAGGCGCTCCGCTCACCCGTGGACTTCCCGGTCGTCTCGGCGACGGTGCTCTTCGGTGCGGTGATCATCGTGCTCGCCAACCTCATCGTCGACCTCCTCTACGCGGTGATCGACCCCCGGGTCCGGCTCGCATGACCGCCCCCGAGCAGGCCGGCGCGACCGCCGGCACGATGGAGTTCGGTCGCCCGGCCGCGCAGGACGACCCCTACCTGGTCGTCGAGAACCTCACGGTCCAGTTCCCGACCCACGACGGCATCGTGCAGGCCGTCACCGACCTGAGCTACACCGTCCGCAGCGGGCAGACCCTCGGCATCGTGGGGGAGTCGGGCTCGGGCAAGTCGGTCTCGTCGATGGCGGTGCTGGGGCTGCACAACCCCCAGTCGACCCGGCTCTCCGGCTCGATCCGCGTCGGCGGCACCGAGGTCATCGGCGCCGACCAGCAGACGCTGCGGTCGCTGCGCGGCAACGACGCGGCGATGATCTTCCAGGACCCCCTCACCGCGCTGCACCCCTTCTACGCCGTCGGGAAGCAGATCGCCGAGGCGGCCCGGATGCACAACGACATCTCGAAGGCCGAGGCCCGCCGGCGCGCGATCGACATGCTCGACCGGGTCGGCATCCCGCAGGCCTCGAGCCGCGTCGACGACTACCCGCACCAGTTCTCCGGCGGCATGCGCCAGCGCGCGATGATCGCGATGGCGCTGGTCAACAACCCCCAGTTGCTCATCGCCGACGAGCCGACCACGGCGCTCGACGTGACGGTGCAGGCCCAGATCCTCGACCTGCTCCAGGACCTCCAGCAGGAGTACGGCTCGGCCATCGTGATGATCACCCACGACCTCGGCGTGATCGCCGAGGTGGCCGACGACGTCCTGGTGATGTACGGCGGACGGGCGGTCGAGACCGGGCCGACCAAGGCGATCCTCACGCTGCCGGAGATGCCCTACACGTGGGGCCTGCTCAGCAGCGTGCCGGACATCACCGGCGCCACCGACGTACGCCTGATCCCGATCCCGGGCACCCCGCCGAGTCTGCTCAACCCGCCCACCGGCTGCTCGTTCCACCCGCGCTGCCCCCACGTGGACAAGGTCCCCGGCGAGCTCTGCCGCACGACGCTGCCCGAGCTCACCCAGGCCACCCACCCGGGCCACCGCAAGCGTTGCCACCTGGTGAACCCCGACGAGATCTACCTCAAGGAAGTCCTGCCCGAGGCCGCTCCCGACCTGATCGACGAGGAGACCGGAGAGCTGATCCCGGAGCTCCAGGTGCAGCTCGAGGAGATCCAGCAGGAGACCCACGACCACCCCACGAAAGCGCCCGGACGGAGCGCTCCGCGCGGAGGCGACCACGTCCGCGCGGACCCCGAGAAGCCATGACCGACATGTCCATCGAACGTCCCAACACCGCCGTCGCCGGCGGCGAGACCCTGCTCGAGGTCCGCGACCTCGTGAAGTACTTCCCGGTGCACTCCTCCGGAGTGATCCGCCGGGTGGTCGGGCAGGTGCAGGCGGTGGACGGCGTGTCCTTCGCGGTCCCGCGCGGCGGCTCGCTCGGCCTGGTCGGCGAGTCCGGCTGCGGCAAGTCGACGACCGGCCGGGTGATCACCCGCCTCTACGAGCCGACGTCGGGAGCGATGCTCTTCGAGGGCCAGGACATGGCCAGGCTGACGAAGAAGCAGATGCTGCCGCTGCGCAAAGAGATCCAGATGATCTTCCAGGATCCCTACAGCTCGCTGAACCCGCGGCACACCGTCGGCACGATCATCGGCATCCCGCTCCGGGTCCACAACATGGTCCCGGAGAACAAGGTGCTCGACCGGGTGCGCGAGCTGCTCGAGGTCGTCGGCCTCAACCCCGAGCACTACAACCGCTACCCCAACGAGTTCTCCGGCGGCCAGCGCCAGCGCATCGGCATCGCCCGCGCGCTCGCCCTGCACCCCAAGCTGCTCGTGGCCGACGAGCCGGTCTCGGCGCTCGACGTGTCGATCCAGGCGCAGGTGGTCAACCTGCTCCAGGACGTGCAGCGCGAGTTCAACATCGCCTTCCTCTTCATCGCCCACGACCTCTCGGTGGTGCGCCACTTCTGTCCCGAGGTCGCGGTGATGTACCTCGGCAAGATCGTGGAGATCGCCGACCGCGACTCGCTCTACAACCACTCCGCCCACCCCTACACCCAGGCGCTGCTCTCCGCGGTGCCCGACGTGAAGCAGGCGGCCATCGGCGGGCGCCGCGAGCGGATCCGGCTGACCGGCGACGTGCCGAGCCCGATCGACCCGCCGTCGGGGTGCCGGTTCCGCACCCGCTGCTCGCTGGCCCAGGACATCTGCGCGCGGCACGAGCCGCCGCTGATGCAGATCGGGCCGAGGCACAAGGTGGCCTGCCACTTCGCGGGCGAGATCGGCCACCACCCCGCGCAGCCGGTCACCGCGCCGATGTTCGCCGACGGGGGTCCGACCGAAGATGGACGGCGCCTCGAGGAGGTCAGCGGCGAGGTCGGCTACGGCCCGCGGTGGCTCGACCTCGACGCCGGGCACGTGGTGGCCGGAGGGCGGAACGTCACCGGCGGCGGCACCGGCACGACGGACGATCTGCGCACGCAGCCCTGATCGACCGGACGATCGATGGCATCCAACGGTCTCACTCCCCGAGACCAGATCGTTACCGCGCCGCGACTTGCGGCGAGGCCCAGGTCACATAGAGTTCCAGAGCCAGTGGGGCTTGGACCCACGGGTTCACCTTGCGGAAGGGAGACCAGGTGACGCTCACCGCATCGAACCTGGAGTCGCACGGCGACGATCACTTCGTCGACGCGGAGGAGGACGAGCGCTCCGGCAAGGTCGACGTCGAGGGCCGCTCCCCGCTCCGGCTGGCGTGGGCCAGGTTCCGCAAGGACAAGCTGTCGATGGCGGCCCTGGTCGTCACCACGCTCTTCGCGCTCATGGCGATCTCCTCGCCGATCCTCAAGCGGCTCGGCGTGATCGACCCCTACACCCCGCACCAGGACCTGCTCGACTACGCCACCGGCAACTACCCCAAGGGGTTCGGCGGCGGCATGAGCTGGAGCCACCCGCTCGGCGTCGAGCCCGGTCTCGGCCGCGACGTGCTCTCCCGCCTGATGTACGGCGCCACGCTGTCGCTGACGATCGCGCTCTCGGCCGCGCTGATCACGGTCGCGATCGG
Organism: Nocardioides halotolerans DSM 19273; assembly: GCF_000422805.1. Lineage (GTDB taxonomy): Bacteria > Actinomycetota > Actinomycetes > Propionibacteriales > Nocardioidaceae > Nocardioides > Nocardioides halotolerans. The sequence continues at coordinate 295,931 of NZ_KE383922.1, forward strand.
CACGATCCTGGGCATCATCGCCGGGTTCACCGGTGGGATCGTCGACAGCGCCGTGGGCCGGCTCATCGACCTCACGCTGTCCTTCCCGGCCACGCTGATGCTGCTGGCGCTCTCCGGCGTGGTCGTCGACCGGATGACCGACCTCGGCGTCCCGGCCGGCGCCACCGTCAACGGCCTCTACATCGTGATCGTGCTGTCGGCGTTCGGCTGGCCACCCATCGCCCGCCTGATCCGCGGCCAGGTGCTCTCCATCCGTGAGCGCGAGTTCGTCGACGCGGCGATCCTCATGGGCGCCTCGCGGCGCCGGATCTACTTCAAGGAGATCCTGCCCAACCTGTGGGCGCCGCTCCTGGTCTACTTCACGCTGCTGATGCCTGCCTACGTCTCGGCCGAGGCGGCGCTCAGCTACCTCGGTGTCGGCATCAAGAACCCCACGCCGACGCTCGGCAACGTGCTCGGCGGCGCGCTCGAGTACGCCTACACCGACTTCTTCTTCTTCTTCGTGCCCGCGGCCGTGATCGCCGCCATCGTCATCTCGTTCAACCTCCTCGGCGACGGCGCGCGTGACGCGCTCGACCCGAAGGCCGGCCGCTAGCACGAGCGGCCCCACCACGCTTTCCGCAGGAAAGAAGCGCCGGACCACGGCGAGACACACCCTCCGAAGGAGAAAACAGATGGGAACCAATCGGAAGCGGCTGGTAGCAGCAGCCGCATCCATGGTCGTCGCCGTCAGCCTCGCCGGCTGCGGCGGTGACTCGGGCGACGGGTCCGGACCCAAGGGACAGACCGACCAGGAGGTGACCGAGGCCACCAAGGGCGGTGCGGTCTTCTCCCTCGAGACGGCGGTCACCCAGGCGTGGGACCCGCAGCGCACCTACACCGGACGCGACCTCTCGAACCAGAGCCGGCTCGTCTACCGCAGCCTGGTGGACTTCCCGAAGGGCGTGACCGACAACATCGAGGGTCAGACCCCGATCCCGGACCTCGCCACCGACACCGGTCAGAGCAACGAGGACGCCACCGAGTGGTCCTTCACGCTCAAGGACGGCCCGAAGTGGCAGGACGGCAAGCCGGTCACGTGCGAGGACCTCAAGTACGGCGTCTCCCGCACCTTCGCGACCGACGTCATCACCGGTGGGCCCAACTACATCATCGGCTACCTCGACGTCCCGCAGGACGCCGACGGCCAGCCCGTCTACAAGGGTCCCTACACCGGTGAGGGCCAGGACGCCTTCGACCAGGCCGTGACCTGCGACGGCAACACCATCACCTACCGGTTCAAGAAGCCGTGGCCGGACTTCCCGTACGCCGTCGCGGCGCTGCGGTCGTTCGACCCCTACCGCGCGGACCAGGACAAGGGCGACAAGTCCAAGCTCTCGGTCTTCTCCAACGGCCCCTACATGCTCGACGAGAAGGGCTGGAACGAGGACTCGGGCGGCACCTTCGTCCGCAACCCCGAGTGGGACGCGAGCGAGGACACCAACCGCGACGCCAACTTCGACACCATCACGTTCGAGATCGGCATCGAGACCGAGGTCATCATCGACCGGCTCATCGCCGACGAGGGCAACGACAAGTTCGCCTTCACCTCGCGCAGCGTGACGCCTGCCCAGTACCCGCAGATCACGGGTGACGTGGAGGCGCGTGCGGTCAACTTCGAGTCGCCGTTCAGCAACTACCTGGTGCCGAACTTCAACCGCCTGACCAACCTCAAGGTGCGCCAGGCGCTGGCGGCCGCGACCAACCGCGCGGCGTACGTCGGTGCGCTCGGTGGCGACAAGGCCTCGGCCCCGTCGCTGTCGATCGTCAACCCGTCGACGCCGGGCTACGTCGCCAACCCGAACTTCGGCAAGGCCGAGGGCGGCGACGTCGAGGGCGCCAAGGCTCTCCTCGAGGAGTCGGGCGAGACCCTGCCCTACCCGATCAAGCTCACCTACCCGATCGGGTCGGACGCCACGGACAAGGCGTTCGCTGCTCTGAAGGCGACCTACGACGAGGCCGGCTTCGACGTGACGCTCGACGGTCTGGACCCGTCCGGTCCCTACTACGAGCAGATCCAGAAGCCGGGCTCCGACAGCGACCTCATCTGGGGTGGCTGGGGTTCTGACTGGCCGTCGGTCTCCACGGTGATCCCGCCGCTGTTCGACAGCCGGGTCAACATCACCAAGGCCTCCAACGGTCAGGACTACGGCAACTACGCCAGCGACGAGGTCAACGCTGCGATCGACGCGGCCGCCGCGGAGACCGACATCGACAAGGCCAACGAGATGTGGTCCGAGGTGGACAACATGCTGGCCGAGGACGTCGCCTACATCCCGCTCGACACCACCAAGTTCTACTTCCTGCACGGTTCGGGGCTGGAGAACTACGTGAACTCGGCGGGCACCAACGGCTACACCGACCTCGGTGTGCTCTCGGTGGTCGACGGCGGCAAGTGATCGACCGGGTCGGGTTCCCCGACCCACTGATCCACCAGCACCAACGCGTCACCTGACGCGGTAACACCCGCAAGACCGGCCCGTGCGGCCCCACCCAGGTGGGGCCGCACGGGACCCGGACCCACGGATCCCAACCACACGCTCCCCGAGGTGCCCGTGTTCGCCTACACCATCCGCCGCGTGATCAGCGGCATCCTGCTCCTGGTGGTCATGAGCGTGGTCACCTTCTACCTCTTCTACGCGAGCTCCTCGACGCCCGAGCGCTTCGCCTGCGGGCCCAAGTGCACGCCGACCCAGCTCGACACGACCAAGCGCGCCCTCGGCTACGACGAGCCGACGATCGTGCAGTGGGGCAAGTTCGCCAAGGGCTTCGTCGCGGGCCGCGAGTTCCCCGACGATGAGAAGCTCCGCAAGGCGGCGCCCGAGCAGGTCGTCGAGTGCCCCCGGGGCTGCCTGGGCTACTCCTACGGCTACAGCAAGCCGGTCAACACGCTGATCAAGGACAAGCTCCCGATCTCGGTCTCGCTGGCGATCTCGGCGTTCGTGATCTGGATCGCCGGCGGCGTGCTCCTCGGCATCACGGCCGCGTTGTTCAAGGGCAGGTTGATAGACAAGGCGATCGTCGGCCTCTCCCTGCTGGCGTTCGCGTTCCCGACGTTCTTCATCGGGCTCCTGCTGCTCAAGTTCGTCGCGATCCGGTGGGGGATCGTCGAGCTGCCGAAGTACAGCGACTTCACCGACAACCCGTTCCTGTGGGTGTCCGGGCTCATCCTGCCGGCGATCACCCTGGCGCTGGTCTACATGGCCGGCTACATCCGGATGACCCGCGCCTTCGTCCTCGAGACGATGAGCGAGGACTACATCCGCACCGCCCGGGCCAAGGGGCTCACCCGGCGGGTGGTGATCGGCAAGCACACGCTACGCGCGGTGCTGACGCCGCTGGTCACGCTCTCCGGTCTCGACCTCGCGGGCCTGCTGGGCGGCGCGATCATCACCGAGACCGTCTTCAACTTCAATGGCGTGGGCAAGCTGTCGTTCACCGCCGTGCAGCGCTACGACCTGCCGCTGATCGTGGGCATCGTGCTGCTGCTGGCGTCGTTCGTCATCGTCGCCAACATCGTCGTCGACCTGCTCTACGCCGTCATCGACCCCCGCGTCCGGCTCGGCTGATCGAATCCGGTTAGGTACTCACGTGTCCTCTTCCACAGCTCAGCTCAGCGCTGAGCCCGCTCAGGGCGGGCAGCCCGGCGACCCGCTCCTCGTCGTCAAGGACCTGCGCGTCCACTTCCCGACCGCCGACGGCGTCGTCAAGGCGGTCGACGGCCTGAGCTACACGCTCGAACGCGGCAAGACGCTCGGGATCGTGGGCGAGTCGGGCTCGGGCAAGTCGGTGTCGAGCTCGGCGATCATGGGGCTCTTCCACGGCAGCAACGCCCAGCTCTCCGGGCAGATCGTGCTCGACGGCACCGACATCCTGACGCTGCGCGAGGACGAGATGCGCCGGCTCCGCGGCCGCGACGTCGCGATGATCTTCCAGGACCCCCTCTCCGCCCTGCACCCCTACTTCACGGTCGGCTCCCAGATCATCGAGGCCTACCGCGTCCACCAGAGCGTGTCGAAGAAGGTCGCGCGCCGGCGGGCCATCGACCTGCTCGACCGGGTCGGCATCCCGCAGCCCGACCGCCGCGTCGACGACTACCCCCACCAGTTCTCCGGCGGCATGCGCCAGCGCGCGATGATCGCCATGGGGCTGGTCAACGACCCCTCGATGCTGATCGCCGACGAGCCGACCACGGCCCTCGACGTGACGGTGCAGGCGCAGATCCTCGACCTGCTCCAGGACCTCCAGCGCGAGTTCAACTCCGCCGTCATCATCATCACCCACGACCTCGGCGTGGTGGCCGAGATGACCGACGACACCCTGGTCATGTACGGCGGCCGGGCCGTCGAGTACGGCAAGACCTCGGAGATCCTGACCCACCCGGAGATGCCCTACACGTGGGGTCTGCTCTCGAGCGTGCCCGAGGTCACCGGCGACACCAGCGCCAAGCTGATCCCGATCCCCGGCAGCCCGCCGAGCCTCCTCAACCCGCCCTCGGGCTGCCACTTCCACCCGCGGTGCGCGTTCCGCGACAAGGTGCCCGGCGACCTGTGCCGCACCACCACCCCCGAGCTCGCGCCCGGTGGTCGCGGGTCCAGCCACCTCAAGCGCTGCCACCTCGCCGACCCCGAGAGCATCTACCAGACCGAGGTCCTGCCCGAGATCGCACCCGACCTCGTCGACCTCCTGGCCGAGGAGAACACCTGATGTCCACGGCCGAGCACACCGAGAGCACCGGCTCCGACGACGCGGGGGAGCCCACGCAGGACGCCTCGAAGGACGCCGCGAAGGACGCCGCCGAGGCCCGCGAGTCGACGTTCGTCACCGACGCGGCGATCGACCCCTTCGAGGGCCGCGCGGCGACCGAGGCGCCCAAGGACGCGAAGCCGATCCTGACCGTCGACAACCTGCGGATGTACTTCCCGGTGAAGTCCCAGGGCGTCATCCACCGCACGGTCGGCCACGTGCAGGCCGTCGACGGCGTGTCGTTCCAGGTCGTCGAGGGCGGGTCGCTCGGGCTCGTGGGCGAGTCCGGCTGCGGCAAGTCGACGACCGGCCGGCTGATCACCCGGCTGCTCACGCCGACCGGCGGCACGATCGACTTCGACGGCCGCGACATCGCGCAGATCAGCCAGCGCGAGCTCAAGCCGCTGCGGCGCGAGATCCAGATGATCTTCCAGGACCCCTACACCTCGCTCAACCCGAGGCACACGGTCGGCTCGATCATCGGTGCGCCGCTGCGCATCCACAAGATCGTGCCCGAGAAGCAGGTCCTCGGCCGGGTCAAGGAGCTGCTCGAGATCGTCGGGCTCAACCCCGAGCACTACAACCGGTTCCCCAACGAGTTCTCCGGCGGTCAGCGCCAGCGCATCGGCATCGCCCGCGCGCTCACGCTCAACCCCAAGCTGCTGGTCGCCGACGAGCCGGTCTCCGCGCTCGACGTGTCGATCCAGGCGCAGGTGGTCAACCTGCTCCAGGGCATCCAGCAGGAGTTCGGCGTCGCGTTCCTGTTCATCGCCCACGACCTGGCGATCGTCCGCCACTTCTGCCCCGAGGTCGCGGTGATGTACCTCGGCAAGATCGTCGAGATCGGCGACCGCGACAGCATCTACCTCAAGGCGCACCACCCCTACACGCAGGCGCTGCTCTCGGCGGTGCCCGACGTGAAGCAGGCCGCGCTCGGTGGCCGCCGCGAGCGGATCCGGCTGACCGGCGACGTCCCGTCGCCGATCAACCCGCCCTCGGGCTGCCGCTTCCGCACCCGCTGCCCGATCGCCCAGGAGATCTGCGCGAAGGTCGAGCCGCCGCTGCTCCAGATCGGCCCGAAGCACAAGGTCGCGTGCCACTTCCCGGGTGAGATCACCAACCACCCCAAGGAGCCGGTGACCGCACCGCTGCTCGGTCTCGACAACCAGGGGAACGTCGACGCGACCGGCTCCGTGACCGACCACGACCAGTTGTCGCACCCCGGCTACGCAGACACCTGGTACGACCTGGGCACGAAGTCGTTTGCCCGAGGGTGACGACGAGCTCTTCGAGACCGGTGGGCTGCAGGCGCGGCGCACCACCGAGGCCGCGGGTGCCGGTGCGCTGAGCTCGGCCTCGCACGCGGCCGCGCCGCTCGCCGTACGCATGCGGCCGCGGTCGCTGGAGGAGCTCGTCGGCCAGAGCCAGCTGCGTGCCCCCGGTTCGCCGCTGCGCCAGCTGGTCGAGGGCGACCAGTCGATGTCGCTGCTGCTGTGGGGCCCGCCCGGCACCGGCAAGACCACGATCGCGGCGATCCTGAGCCAGCAGACCGACCGGCGGTTCGTCGAGGTGTCCGCCGTGTCGGCCGGCGTGAAGGAGGTGCGCGCGGCGATCGACGCCGCGCGCCGCGAGCTGGTCGCCACCGGCCACGAGACCGTGCTGTTCGTCGACGAGGTGCACCGCTTCAGCAAGGCCCAGCAGGACGCCCTGCTGCCCGGCGTCGAGAACCGCTGGGTCACGCTCGTCGCGGCCACCACCGAGAACCCCTTCTTCTCCGTGATCTCGCCGCTGCTGTCGCGCAGCCTGCTGCTCCGGCTGGAGTCGCTCACCGACGACGACATCCGCGAGGTGCTCGACCACGCGCTCACCGACGAGCGCGGCCTCGGCGGCGCCTACGACGTCGACCCCGACGCCCTCGACCACCTGGTCCGGCTGGCCGGTGGCGACGCCCGCCGATCGCTGACCTACCTCGAGGCCGCCGCCGGCGCGGCGTCGGCCCGCGGGAGCACGACCATCGACCTCGAGACCGCGGAGACCGCGGTCGACCAGGCCGCGGTCCGCTACGACCGCCAGGGCGACCAGCACTACGACGTGACGAGCGCCTTCATCAAGTCGCTGCGCGGGTCCGACGTCGACGCCGCGCTGCACTACCTCGCACGGATGCTGGAGGCGGGTGAGGACCCGCGGTTCATCGCGCGCCGGCTGGTGATCCTGGCGAGCGAGGACATCGGCCTCGCCGACCCGACCGCGCTGACCACCGCCGTCGCCGCGGCGCAGGCGGTCCAGCTCATCGGCATGCCGGAGGCGCGCCTCAACCTCGCCCAGGCCACGATCGCGCTGGCGATCGCCCCCAAGTCGAACGCCGTGATCACCGCGATCGAGGCCGCCTCCGCGGACGTGCGGGCCGGCAAGATCGGGCCGGTGCCGGCCCACCTCCGTGACGCCCACTACCAGGGCGCCAAGAGGCTGGGCCACGGCTCGTCGTACGCCTACAGCCACGACGCGCCGTTCGGCATCGCGGAGCAGCAGTACGCGCCCGACGTCGTCCTGGACGCGGAGTACTACAAGCCGACCGAGCTCGGCGCCGAGGCGGCCATCAAGGAGCGCTGGGCGCGGGTCCGCCGCATCATCCGCGGCCGGTAGGGTCTTTGCTCATGGCGTGGGTGTTGGTGACCGTGACCGCCGTCCTGGCGGTGCTGGTCGGCGTGCTGGTCGCCGTGCTGGCCCTCCGGGTCCGCCGCCTGGAGGCCCATGTCGCCCGCCTGTTGACGTCGAGTGACCCGATCGACAGGCGATTCCCTGTGGAAGACCTGCCAGACGGGTCACTCGACGCAGACCCGCCGGCCCCCGAGTTCGTCATCACCCGGGTCGGCGAGCCGGAGCCCGAGCCCGAGGTGGCCGAGCCGGTGCCGGCCCTGCCCGGGCCGGTCTTCGCGGACCTGCTGCTCAAGGAGTCGGTCGTGCAGACGGCCTCGCTGTTCCAGGGGCTGCGGCGGGCGCTGTCGGCCGAGACCCGCAACCGGATCCGCTTCCACATGCGCCAGGAGGTCAAGCGCTCGCGCAAGCAGCGCCGCACCGAGCTGCGGGAGGTACGCCGCGAGTGGGCGGCGCGGCAGCGAGCCGCCATGGCCGCCGACGAGCCGGAGGGCTCGGCAGCATGAAGACACCCCACGAGATTCTGCGCTCCCCCCGCTGCGCTCCTCCCGCGCACAATCCCGCGGGGACCCCAAGAGCATGAGGGGCGGCCTCTGGTTCGTCGCCGGGGCCGGGGCCGGGATCTACGTCATGATCCGCGGGCGCCGCGCTGCCGAGGCGCTGACCGTCGACGGGATGCAGGACCGTCTCAACGGGCTCGCCGTGGGCGTGCGCATGTTCCGCGACGAGGTGGCCCAGGGCAAGGCCGAGGCCGAAACGGGGTTGCGCGAGCGGTTCGCCCTCGCGCCTCATGGACGACCAGAGCTCACATCGAGACAGGAAGAGGAGGGCAGGAGCTGATGGAACCGTCGATGAGCACGGCCGAGATCAGGCGCAACTTCGTCGCGCACTTCGAGAACGACACGCGCTGGGGTGGCCACACGGCCGTGCCGTCCGCCTCGCTCCTGCTCGACGACCCCACGCTGCTCTTCGTGAACGCCGGCATGGTGCCGTTCAAGCCGTACTTCCTCGGTCAGGAGGCCACGCCGTACCCCCGCGCCGTGAGCGTGCAGAAGTGCGTGCGCACCCCCGACATCGAGGACGTCGGCAAGACCACCCGGCACGGCACGTTCTTCGAGATGTGCGGCAACTTCTCCTTCGGCGACTACTTCAAGCAGGGCGCGATCGAGCTGGCCTGGGACCTGGTCACCAAGCCGCGCAGCGAGGGCGGCTGGGGGCTCGAGGAGAGCAAGCTCTACCCGTCGGTCTACGTCGACGACCCGGAGGCGCTCGCGATCTGGCAGCAGGTCACCGGCTTCCCGGCGTCGCGGATCCTCAAGCTGGGCAAGAAGGAGAACTACTGGTCGATGGGCGTGCCCGGCCCCGGCGGACCGTGCTCGGAGATCCTCTACGACCGCGGCGGCAGCCACGGGCCCGACTTCACGCCCGAGGAGCTCGGTCCCGACATGCCGTTCAAGCTCGAGGACCGCCTCCTCGAGATCTGGAACCTCGTCTTCATGCAGGAGGAGCTCAGCGCGGTCCGGTCGAAGGAGGACTTCGACATCGTCGGGCCGCTGCCGAAGCAGAACATCGACACCGGCATGGGCCTGGAGCGGGTGGCGTTCCTGCTGCAGGGCGTCGACAACATGTACGAGATCGACGTGATGTTCCCGGTCATCGAGCGCGCCCAGGAGATCACCGGCCACACCTACGGCGCCGACCACGAGGACGACGTCCGCTTCCGGGTCGTGGCCGACCACGTGCGCAGCTCGCTGATGCTCATCGGCGACGGCGTCACCCCGGGCAACGAGGGCCGCGGCTACGTCCTGCGCCGGCTGATGCGCCGCGCGATCCGCTCGATGCGGCTGCTCGGCTGCGAGGACCCGGTGCTCCCCGAGCTGCTGCCGGTCAGCCGCGACAAGATGGGCGAGACCTACGACGGGCTGCACCGCGACTGGGAGCGCATCGCGAAGGTCGCCTTCGCCGAGGAGGAAGCCTTCCGGCAGACGCTCCGCGCGGGCACCACGATATTCGACACCGCGGCGAGCGAGGTGAAGCAGGCGGGCGGCACCGAGCTGTCCGGGGACCGCGCGTTCGCGCTGCACGACACCTACGGCTTCCCGATCGACCTGACCCTCGAGATGGCCGCCGAGCAGGGCCTCGCGGTCGACGAGGTGGGCTTCCGGCGCCTCATGCAGGAGCAGCGCGACCGCGCCAAGGCCGACGCCCGCGCCAAGAAGGGCGCGCACCGCGACGCCACGGCGTACCGCGCCGTCGCCGACGCGATGGGCGCGCCGGTCGACTTCACCGGCTACAGCGAGGTCGTCACCGACGGCACGGTGCGCGGCCTGGTCACCGCGGACGGCGTGGTCGACAGCGCCACCGAGGGCGACGAGGTGGAGATCGTCCTCGACCGGACGCCGTTCTACGCCGAGGGCGGCGGCCAGCTCGCCGACCACGGCATCATCGAGCTCTCCAACGGCGCCCGGCTGCGCGTCGACGACGTGCAGGCGCCGATCAACGGGCTGGTCGTGCACCAAGCGACGGTGCTCAACGGCGAGGTCACGCCCGGCCTCGAGTCGCACTCGGTCGTCGACCTTGAGCGACGGCTGTCGATCTCGCGCGCTCACACCGCGACCCACATGGTGCACAAGGCCTTCCGCGAGGCGCTGGGGGAGACCGCGACCCAGGCGGGCTCAGAGAACGCGCCGGGCCGGTTCCGGTTCGACTTCTCCGCGGCGGGCGCAGTGCCGGCGTCGGTGATGACCGACGTCGAGGCGCGGGTCAACGACGTGATCCTCGACGACCTGGCGGTGCACGCCGAGATCATGAGCCAGGCCGAGGCGGTCAAGTCCGGCGCGATGGCGCTGTTCGGCGAGAAGTACGGCGACCGGGTCCGCGTGGTCTCGGTCGGTGAGTGGGCCCGCGAGCTCTGCGGCGGCACCCACGCCGGGAGCTCCGGCAAGCTCGGCGTGATCAAGCTGCTCGGCGAGTCCAGCATCGGCTCCGGGGTACGCCGCGTCGAGGCGCTGGTCGGTGCCGACGCCTACCGCTTCCTGGCGCGCGAGCACGTGCTGGTCGCGCAGCTCTCCGAGGCGCTCAAGGCGCGGCCGGAGGACCTCCCCGAGCGGGTCAACGACATCGTCGAGCGCCTGCGCGTCGCCGAGAAGGAGCTCGAGAAGGTCAGGGTGGGGCAGCTGCTCGCCCGGGCCGGCGAGCTCGCGTCGGCGGCCGAGCAGGTCGGCGGGATCGCTCTCGTGGCGACCGCTGCGCCGGGCGCGGCCGGCGGTGACGCGCGGACGCTCGCGCTCGACGTGCGCGGCCGGCTCCCCGCGGGCCAGCCGGGCGTCGTGGTGATCATCGGCGAGGCCGACGGCAAGGTGGCGGTCGTCGCAGCGGTCAACGACGAGGCGCGGGCCCGCGGCGTGAGCGCCAACGAGCTCGTCCGCGCCGTCGGCCCGCTGGTCGGCGGCAAGGGCGGCGGCAAGGACGACGTGGCGCAGGGCGGCGGCACCGACGCCTCCCGGATCGACGAGGCCCTCGCCCTGGTCCGCTCCGAGGTCGCGAAGGCAGCCTCCTGACCGCACCCGCCCGCCCCACGACGCCGAGTCGGCGTTACTGCTCATCGGTAACGACGACTCGCCGGGCTGGGTCGTTGCCGAGTCGGCGTTACTGCTCATCAGTAACGACGACTCGGCGGGGTGGGGCGGCGTGAGGCAGGGCGTGCGGCTCGGACTGGATCCGGGGGACGCGCGGATCGGCGTGGCGCAGAGCGACCCGTCGGGCCTGCTGGCCACGCCCGTCGAGACCGTCCGGCGCGGGCGCGGCGACCTCGCACGGATCCGCGAGCTGCTCGCCGAGGCGCAGGACGGCGACCCCGAGCGGGTGCTCGAGATCGTCGTGGGGCTGCCGCGCTCGCTGTCGGGCACCGAGGGGCCGGCCGCCGTGAAGGTCCGCGACTGGGCGCGGCGGCTGGCGCGCGCGGTCGCACCGGTGCCGGTGCGGCTGGCCGACGAGCGGCTCACCACCGTGAGCGCGGAGGCTATGCTGCGCGACCGTGGGCGGTCGGGGGCCAAGCGCCGTGCTGTGGTCGACCAGGCCGCCGCGGTGGTGATCCTGCAGCACGTGCTGGACACCGAACGAGCCAGCGGCCTCGCGCCGGGAGAGATCATCGAGGAGACAGACGAACCATGACCGACATGGAGAGCCTCCTCGGTGACGAGACGCCGACAGGCGGGAGCCGTCGTGCCGAGCGGCCCCGCCGACGCGGCCCGGGCTGCCTGATCGCGCTGGTGATCCTCGCGGTGCTCGCGGGTGTCGCCTACTGGGGCGTCAGCACCGGCATCGAGAAGATCCAGGACCAGTTCAGCTCGGCCGACGACTACTCCGGCACCGGCAACGGCGAGGCGGTCAGCTTCGAGGTCAAGCAGGGCGACAGCATCGCCGACATGGGCCGCGGCCTGAAGGCTGCCGGCGTCGTCGCCTCGGTCGAGGCGTTCATCGACGCCGCGGGCGCGAACCCGAAGGCCAACAGGATCCAGGCCGGCTTCTACGCGCTGGAGAAGGAGATGAAGGCCTCCGCCGTGGTCGACGTCCTCATCGACCCCGCCAACATCGACACCACCACGGTGGCGATCCCGGAGGGCTTCACGGTCAAGCAGATCGTCGCGCGGCTGGCGAAGCAGACCAGCTTCAAGAAGGCCGAGTTCGAGGCCGCGCTGAAGGACCCCAAGGCGCTGGGCCTGCCCGCCGCCGCCGAGGGCAACGCCGAGGGCTACCTGTTCCCGGCGACGTACTCCTTCGGCCCGAACAAGAAGCCGGCCGACATGCTCCACGACATGGTGGCGCGTTGGCAGCAGTCGGCGAACGACGACGGCCTCGACGCCGCGGCCGAGGCGCTCGGCTACAGCACCCACGACATCATGACGATCGCGAGCCTGATCGAGGCCGAGGGCCGCGGGGAGTACCGCACCAAGATCGCCCGCGTCATCTACAACCGCCTCGAGAACCCCGACAACGGGCTGACCAACGGCCTGCTCGAGATCGACGCGACCGTCAACTACGCGCTCGGCCGCGACGACATCGGCCTCGGCCTCACCTCCGAGGACCTCGAGGTCGACTCGCCGTACAACACCCGGAAGTACCCCGGCCTCCCGCCCGGGCCGATCGACTCGCCTGGTGACGACGCCATCCAGGCCGCGCTGCACCCGGCCGACGGCCCGTGGCTGTGGTACGTCACGGTGAACCTCAAGACCGGCGAGACCAAGTTCACCGACGACTACGACACCTTCCAGGAGTACAAGCAGGAGTACCTCCAGTACTGCGAGACCTCCGAGGCCTGCTGACCTCGGCTCTCGGCGAGGCCGCCGGCTTGTAGGTTGCGGGCTGTGCGCTGCGCCGTCCTGGGTGACCCGATCGACCACTCGCTGTCGCCGGTGATCCACCGGGCCGCCTACGCCGCCCTCGGCCTCGACGACTGGCGGTACGACGCGGTGCCGGTGCCCGCCGGCGGCCTCGCGGGGTTCCTCGACGGCCTCGACCCCGCCGAGTGGCGCGGCCTCTCGCTCACGATGCCGCTCAAGCGCGAAGCGCTGCCGCTCCTCGGCTCCCACGACGACTGGGTCCGCGACACCGGCGCCTGCAACACGGTGCTGCTCGAGCCCGACGGGAGCCGGCACGGGCTCAACACCGACGTCACCGGCGCGCTGATGGTGCTCGGCGAGCACGACGTGCCGGTCACGCGGGCCGTGGTGCTCGGCGGCGGTGCCACCGCGACCTCGATGCTCCTCGCGCTGGCCGAGCGCGGGATGGCGCACGCCACCCTCCTCGTCCGCGACCCCGACCGCGCGGCCGACACGGTCGGCGCGGTCGCCGCCCACCGCTCGGCGCCGACGGTGGACGTGGCCGCGCTCGACGAGGTCGAGGAGCTCGAGGCGGACGTGCTGGTCTCCACGGTGCCGGCGTCGGCCCAGGTGCCCGGGCTCGTCGCGGCGACGGCGAGGGTGCCGCTCGTCTTCGATGTCGTCTACGACCCGTGGCCCACGCCCCTGGCCGTGGCGGCGCAGAGGTCCGGCAGGACCGTGCTCAGCGGCCTGGACCTGCTGGTGGCGCAGGCGGTCAACCAGGTGGTCGCCATGACCGGCCGCTTCGACGTGCCCGTCGGCGCGATGCGCCGGGCGGCCGAGGAGGCCATGGCCGCGAGGTCGGGCGGATGAGCGCGGTGGTCGCCGCGGCGTGCGCCGCGGGTGCCGCTCTCGGCGGTGCGGCGGTCCCGTGGGTGATCGGGCACCTGCCGGAGCCGTCGGCTCCGGAGCCGACCGAGGAGCCGGCCGCGGAGGGCACCGATCCCGGCCGAGACGTCGAGCCGGCCGGCCGCCGGCCGCGGCGGCCGGTGCCCGACTTCTCCCTCTGGGGCATGCACGCCGTCGAGCGCGACAAGGAGCCCTACCGCGAGATGGCGCGGGTCCGCGGGCTGCTCGTGGGGTGCGTGCTGGCCTGCGCGGTGGTCGGGGGGCTGCTCGGCTGGTGGATCGGCGCCGATCCTGCACTGGCGGTCGTCGCACCCGTGGTCCCGGTCGGGGTCGCGATCGCGGTGGTCGACTGGCGCGCCCGGCTGGTCCCCAACCGGCTCGTGCTCCCCGCGACGGCGTACGTCGTCGCCGCCGGCCTGGCCGTCTGGGCGGTCACGGGAGACCACGACGACCTGCTGCGGGCGGCGGTCTCGCTGGCCGTGGTGCGCTCGTTCTTCTGGGTGATGTGGTTCATCCGGGCCGCCGGGATGGGGTTCGGCGACGTCCGGCTCTCCGCGCTGATCGGGTTCGTGCTGGGCTGGCTCGGACCCGCCGAGGTGTTCTTCGGGGTCTGGATCGGGTTCCTCGTCTTCGGCCTCCCCGGGGTGCTGGTCTCGCTCGCCAAGCGGGACTACCGCCTGATGCGGGTGCCGTTCCCCTTCGGTCCGTTCATGCTCGTCGGGGCGCTGCTCGGCGTCTTCCTCGGACAGCCGGTCATCGACGCCCTCTACGGCTGAGACACTTGTCCGCATGTCGTCCACCCCACGAAAGCGCGCGCCGGACGCGCTCCGCGCGGATGAAGCACTCTTCGGCTGGGAGCCCGGAAGATGACGTTGCGCTGGCTGACCGCGGGTGAGTCCCACGGCCCGTCCCTGGTGGCGATCCTCGAGGGCCTGCCCGCCCACGTCCGGGTGACCTCCGACGACGTCCGAGACGCCCTGGCGCGCCGCCGGCTCGGCTACGGCCGCGGCGCGCGGATGAAGTTCGAGCAGGACGAGGTCACCCTGGTCGGCGGCATCCGGCACGGCGAGAGCCAGGGCGGCCCGGTCGCGATCCAGATCGGCAACACCGAGTGGCCCAAGTGGGAGCAGGTGATGTCCGCCGACCCCGTCGACCCCGTCATCCTCGCGGGCTCGGCCCGCAACGCCCCCCTGACCCGACCCCGCCCCGGGCACGCCGACCTGGCGGGGATGCAGAAGTACGCCTTCGACGAGGCCCGCCCGGTCCTGGAGCGGGCGTCGGCGCGCGAGACGGCGGCCCGCGTGGCCCTGGGACGGGTCGCCTCCAACTTCCTCGAGCAGTCGGTCGGCGCCCGCCTCGTCTCCCACGTGATCGAGCTCGGCGGCGTCCGCGCGCCCGACGGCCTGTGGCCCGAGCCGGACGACGTGGCGCGGCTCGACGACGACCCGGTCCGCTGCCTCGACCCCGACACCGCCACGCAGATGGTGGCGCGGATCGACGAGGCCCACGAGCAGGGCGACACGCTCGGCGGTGTCGTCGAGGTGGTGGTGCACGGGCTGCCGCCGGGCCTCGGGTCGCACGTCCACTGGGACCGACGCCTCGACTCCCGCCTGGCCGGCGCGCTGATGGGCATCCAGGCCATCAAGGGCGTCGAGGTCGGCGACGGCTTCGCCCTGGCCGCGACGCCGGGGTCGCAGGCGCACGACGAGATGGTGATGACCGACGGGGGCATCCACCGGCTCAGCGGCCGCTCGGGCGGCACCGAGGGCGGCATGACCACCGGTGAGGTGCTCCGCGTCCGCGCCGCGATGAAGCCGATCGCCACCGTCCCGCGTGCCCTGCGCACCGTCGACGTGGCCACCGGCGAGGAGACGCGGGCGCACCACCAGCGCTCCGACGTCTGTGCGGTCCCTGCTGCGGGGATCGTCGCCGAGGCGATGGTCGCGCTGGTGCTGGCCGACGCGGTGCTCGAGAAGTTCGGCGGCGACTCGGTCCAGGAGACCCGGCGCAACGCCGAGTCCTACCTCGACACGCTGAGGTTCCGGTGAGCGATCCGGTGAGCGGGCCGGTGAGCGGGCCGCGGGTGGTGCTCGTCGGCCCGATGGGCGCCGGCAAGTCGACGGTCGCCGCGCTCCTGGCCGATGCGTGGGCGGTCGCGGCGCGCGACACCGACGCGGACGTCGAGGCCCTCGAGGGGCGCAGCATCTCCGACATCTTCGTGGAGTCGGGCGAGGCGCACTTCCGTGACCTCGAGCGCAAGGCGGTCGCGGAGGCACTGGCGACCCACGACGGCGTGCTGGCCCTGGGCGGGGGAGCGGTCCTCGACCCGAGCACCCGTGAGCTGCTGGCCGGGCACCGCGTCGTCTTCCTGAAGGTCGGCCTCTCGGAGGCGGTCAAGCGGGTCGGGCTCGGCTCGTCGCGCCCGCTGCTGCTGGGCAACGTGCGCGGCCGGATCAAGGCGCTGCTCGACGAGCGCACGCCGGTCTACGAGTCCGTGGCCACCCACGTGGTCGACACCGACGACCGCACGGCCGACGACGTCGCGGCGGAGATCGTGCGGGTGCTGGCGTGAGCGCCGCGACCACGATCCGCGTCGCCGGCGCCGCGCCGTACGACGTCGAGGTCGGGCACGGCGTCCGCGACCGCCTGCCTGCCCTCCTGGGCGACGACGTGCGCCGGGTGGCGCTGCTGCACGCGCCGGGTCTCTCGGTGGACCTCTCCGGCTACGACGTGCTGGACGTCGAGCTCCCCGAGGGCGAGAGCGCGAAGAGCGCCGCCGTCGTGGCCGACCTCTGGGAGCGGCTCGGCGCGGCGGGCTTCACCCGCTCCGACGCCGTGGTGACCGTGGGCGGGGGAGCGACCACCGACGTCGGCGGCTTCGTGGCGGCGACCTGGCTGCGCGGCGTCCGCGTCGTCCACGTGCCGACCTCGCTGCTCGGCATGGTCGACGCGGCGGTCGGCGGCAAGACCGGCATCGACACCGGTGCGGGCAAGAACCTCGTCGGCTCGTTCCACGAGCCCGCCGGCGTGCTCTGCGACCTCGACCTCCTCGTGACGCTCCCGGAGGCCGAGCTCGTCAGTGGGCTCGGTGAGGTCGTGAAGTGCGGCTTCATCGCCGACCCCGAGATCCTGGCGCTGGTCGAGAAGGACGCCGTCGCCGTCCTCGACCCGGCGTCGGACGTGCTGGCCGAGCTGGTCGAGCGGTCGATTCGCGTCAAGGCCGACGTCGTCGCGAGCGACCTCCGCGAGACCGGGGGCGGCGACGGGCACCCCGGCCGCGAGGTGCTCAACTACGGCCACACGCTCGCGCACGCGGTCGAGAAGGTCACCGGCTACACCGTGCGGCACGGCGAGGCGGTCTCGCTCGGCATGGTCTACGTCGCCGAGCTCGCGCGGCTCGCCGGCCGGCTGGACGACGAGACCGCCGCGCGGCACGCGTCCGTGCTGGCCTCGGTCGGGCTGCCGACCCGGTGGCACCGGGCGCCGTTCGACGACCTGCTGGCCGTGATGCGGGTGGACAAGAAGGCCCGTGGCGCCACGCTGCGGTTCGTCGTGCTCGACGGCCTGGCCCGACCGGCCGTGCTGAGCGGCCCGTCCGAAGAGCTGCTGCGGTCCGCCTACGAGGCCCTGTCATGACCTCCGTCTGGGTGCTCAACGGCCCCAACCTGGGCCGGCTCGGCCGCCGCGAGCCGGAGATCTACGGCACCACCACGCATGTCGAGCTCGAGCAGAGGTGCGTCGAGTGGGGCCGCGAGCTCGGGCTCGACGTCCTCGTCCGGCAGACGAACCACGAGGGCGAGCTGCTCGACTGGCTCAACCAGGCCGCCGACGACGGCCGGCCTGTCGTCCTCAACGCCGCCGCGTGGACCCACTACTCCTACGCGCTCTTCGACGCCTGCGCCCAGCTCACCGCGCCGCTCGTCGAGGTGCACATCTCCGACCCGTCACAGCGACCGGAGGAGTTCCGGCACACCTCCCTGGTGACCCCGCACGCGCTGGCGGTGTACGCCGGCCACGGCGTCGACGGCTACCGGATGGCGCTCGAGCGGATCGCCGCCACCGAGCGGGACTAGGCCACGGCCTAGCTCCTCTCCGCAGGCTGCAGCGCCGAGGCCACCGCGGCGAGCACGCCGAGCTCGGCGCCGCGGGCGAGCAGCGTCTCCCACTCGTCACCGAGGCGGCGGCAGCCGACCTCCACCGACGGCGCGAGCGCGGCTTCCTGGAACGTCATGCGCGGCACACCGACGCCGTCGCGCTCGGCCAGCGCCGCGCCGACGAGCAGGGCGCCGTCGGCGTCGCGGCCCATGTCGAACAGCACGCAGGCGAAGTCCTCGCAGCTTGTCAGCACGGCGTCGGGGATGTCGTCGGCGAGGATCTCCGGGAGCAGCCGCGCGAACTCGTCGTACGCCTCCTGGTGGCGGCCGAGACGGCGCAGCGTGCAGGCGCGGTTGTTGCGGACCGCCGTGCCGGCCAGCGCGTCGCCGAGCCGCTCGGCCATCTCGGTCGCGGCGTCCTCGAAGGCGAGCGCGGCCCCGTGGTCGCCGTTGTCGGCGAGCACGAGGGCGTGGTTGACGAGAGACCACAGGTGCGGGACCGAGTCGCCGCCGTGCGCGCAGGCATGGCCCAGCAGCGGCCGGGCCTCCTCGTGCCGCCCCTCGCGGTAGGCGAGCGAGCCCAGGCAGAACAGCGCGTGGCAGGTGACCGGGGCGAGCGCGTCGAGGTCCTCGGGGGAGAGGTCGTGCAGCCGGAGCAGCCCCGCGGCCTCGCGCACCAGCGCCGCGGAGCGCTCGGCCCGGCCGGTCACGCGGTGCACCTCGGAGAGGTGCAGCATCAGGTCGGCCCGGGGGAGGAGGGAGCCGTCCCGCCCGAGGTCGAGCGCGCGGTCGCCCCAGGCCTGCGCGTCGTCGTACTCTCCGCGCAGCGTGCCGACCTGGTGGACCACCGCCGTCGCGAGGGTCAGCTGGTCGTCGACCCACGTGCGCGAGCGCTCGTCCCAGGACGGCAGCGCCATCAGCAGGTTCATCGCGGTCTCGACGTCGAGGTAGCGGGCCTCGAGGGCGGCGAGGTACTCGGCCCGCTCGGCGACCGTCCCGAACCGGCGTGGATCTAGCACCAGCGCGTGCGCGCGATCCAGCTCCCCCGTCACCTGTGTCAGTCAAGCCCAGCACGACTCGTCGCGCCAGAGGCGAAGCGGGCGATCGGGCCGCGACTGGGTAGACTCCTGCGCTGGTCCAGCGACCACCGACGTACGCGCTTCGACAACTCGACGAGAAGGCCGAACCCCACCACATGGCAACGACGAACGACCTGAAGAACGGCATGGTGCTCAACCTCGACGGCCAGCTCTGGCAGGTCATCTGGTTCCAGCACCACAAGCCCGGCAAGGGTGGCGCGGTCGTGCGCTCCAAGCTCAAGAACGTCGAGTCGGGCAAGACCGTCGACAAGACCTTCAACGCCGACGTCAAGGTCGAGGTGGCGAACGTCGACAAGCGGACGATGCAGTACCTCTACAACGACGGCACGTCGTACGTGTTCATGGACACCGGCACCTTCGACCAGGTCGAGATCTCGCCGGAGATCGTGGGCGACGCCGCCAACTTCCTCCTGGAGAACCAGGAGGCCATCGTCGCGAGCAACGACGGCCGCGTCCTCTACATCGAGCTGCCGGCCTCGGTCGAGCTCGAGGTCACCTACACCGAGCCGGGCCTGCAGGGCGACCGCTCGACCGGCGGCACCAAGCCCGCGACGGTCGAGACCGGCGCGACGGTGATGGTGCCGCTGTTCATCACCACCGGGGAGCGGATCAAGGTCGACACGCGCGACAGCTCCTACCTCGGCCGCGTCACCTCTTGATGACGGCTCTGTAGTGGCCGCCCGTTCCAAGGCGCGCAAGCGCGCTCTCGACCTGCTCTACGCCTCCGAGCTGCGCGGTGAGTCGGCGGCCGAGGCCCTCGACCGCGCGATCGAGCAGGGCGAGGGGCCGACCAACGACTACACCTCCGAGCTGGTGCGCGGGGTGGTGGACCACCAGGCCCGGATCGACGAGGTGCTGGCGGCCTACAGCGAGGGCTGGACGCTCGACCGGATGCCGGTCGTCGACCGCAACGTGCTGCGGCTGGGGATCTTCGAGCTGCTGTTCGTGGACGACGTGCCCGACGCGGTCGCGGTGAGCGAGGCGATGGCGCTGGTCCGCGACCTGTCCACCGACGAGTCGCCGCCGTTCGTCAACGGCGTGCTGGGTGCCGTGGTGCGCAACAAGGTTCGCGAGCAGGGCACCGCGAGGGACGAGCGGTGACCGTGGGCTCGCGAAGGTTGAGCAAGCGTCGCGACTGAGGGACGAAGTCGCGACAGCGGGTCGAAACACTCCGCAACCCGCGCTGGAACCCACCCAAAGGCCCTTGCTGCGGAGGTCTCGACAAGGTCGACCAGCGGTGGCCCGGTCATCGACTGACCAAGGTGCGGCAGTCTGTGTTCCATGAGCGACGCGCAGCAGGTGGACGTGGTGGTCGTCGGGCTCGGGCCGGGAGGCGAGGCCCTGGCGAACGCCCTGACCGGCGCCGGGCTCGCGGTCGTCGCGGTCGACAAGCACCTGGTCGGGGGCGAGTGCCCCTACTACGGGTGCGTGCCGACCAAGATGATGGTCCGCGCCTCCGACGCGCTGGCCGAGGCGGGGCGGGCCGCCGAGCTGGCTGGTGACGTGACCGTCCGGTCCAGCTGGGCTCCGGTCGCGGAGCGCGTCTCCGTGCAGGCCACCGACCACTGGGACGACCGGGTGGCGGTCGAGCGGCTGCAGAAGGCCGGCGCGACCGTGCTGCACGGCGTGGCGCGGCTCGCCGGCGTACGCCGGGTGACCGTGACGCCCACGGACGGCTCGGACCCGGTGACCTACGAGGCGACCCGCGGCGTGGTGCTCAACCCCGGCACGAGGCCGGCGACGCCGCCGGTCGAGGGACTGGCCGGCACGCCGTACTGGACGAACCGCGACGCCGTGCAGGTCACCGAGGTGCCCGGGTCGCTCGTCGTGGTCGGCGGCGGCCCGATCGGCTGCGAGCTGGCGCAGGTGTTCGCGCGGTTCGGGGTGCAGGTCACGATCGTCCAGCACGGTGACCGCCTGCTGGCCGTCAACGAGCCCGAGGCGTCGGCCCTGCTCGCCGAGGTGTTCGCCGAGGAGGGGATCCGCGTGCTGCTGGGCGTCGAGCTCACGCGGACGTCGTACGCCTCGGGGCGGTTCCGGCTCACGACCAGCACCGGGGAGGAGCTCGAGGCCGACCAGGTGCTCGTCGCGGCCGGTCGCACGCCCAACCTCGACGACCTCGGGCTGGAGACCGTCGGGCTCGACCCAGCGGCGCGCACCATCGAGGTGGACGACCGGATGCGGGCGGGCGAGGGGTTGTGGGCGATCGGCGACGTCACGGGCAAGGGCGCCTTCACGCACGTCGCGATGTACCAGAACGCCATCGCCCGGCGCGACATCCTCGGCGAGGAGGGCCCGCCCGCGGCCTACCACGCGCTCCCGCACGTGACCTTCACCGACCCCGAGGTCGCCGCCGTCGGGCTGAGTGAGGCGCAGGCGCGCGAGGCCGGGCTCACCCTGCGGGTGGGGCGGACCAGGCTCGAGGAGTCGACGCGCGGCTTCACCCACGGCCCGGGCGCCCGCGGGCTGGTCAAGGTGGTGGAGGACGCCGACCGCGGGGTGCTGGTCGGGGCCACGGTCGTGGGGCCGGGCGGCGGGGAGATCATCGGGTTCCTCGCCGTGGCGGTGCACGCCGCGGTCCCGGTCGACACGCTGCGCTCGATGATCTATGCGTATCCGACCTTCCACCGGGCCATCGAGGCCGCGCTGGCCGACCTGTCCTGACCCTCCCGACGTCGTGCCTCCCGCATGACTGCTCACCCCACCGGGTATCTGGTCCTGGGGGAAAGGGAGACAGGGACCATGACGAACAGCATCACGACGCAAGCCGGATCGGTGGGGCGCCAGGCCCACCAGAGCGAGTGGCTCGACCACGCGGCGCGGATCGGCCTGGTCGCCTACGGCCTGGTCCACCTGGTCCTCGCCTGGCTCGCCGTGCAGTTGGCGCTCGGCGACAACGAGGGCTCGGCCGACTCCCAGGGCGCCGTCCAGCAGCTCGCGGAGCAGCCGTTCGGCGAGGCGCTCGTGTGGGCCGTCGGCATCGGCATGTTCCTGCTCGCGCTCTGGCAGGCCCTCGAGGCGCTGTTCGGCTACCGGCAGGAGCAGGGCTTCACCCGGGTCCGCAAGCGCGTCACGGCCGCCGGCAAGGCGGTGGTCTACGTCGTCATCGGCGTGAGCGCCGTGCGGGCGGCGACCGGACCCTCGTCGTCGCAGAAGGACGGCACCGACTCCACCACCGCCAAGATCATGGGCTGGCCGGGCGGGCAGGCGATCGTCGTGGTCGTCGGCCTGGTGATCATCGGCATGGGCGCCTACCTCGTGCACCGCGCGTGGACGGAGAAGTTCGCCAAGCACATCAACGCCGAGGGCAAGACCGGCGAGACCGGGAAGGCCTACCTGTGGTTCGGCAAGGCCGGCTACACGGCCAAGGGCGTCACCTTCGGCGTCGTCGGCGCCCTGTTCCTCTACGCCGGCCTCACGCACGACCCGAAGAAGTCCGGTGGGCTCGACCAGGCGCTGCACAAGGTGCTCCAGCAGCCGTTCGGTCCGTTCCTCCTCGTGGTCATCGCGCTCGGCCTCGCCTGCTACGGGCTGTTCTGCTTCGCGCGCGCCCGGCACTTCAACGACTGACAGGTGGGTGAACGCTCATCAACCCGTGAGGTTGATGAGCGTTCACCCACGTCGGTCAGCGAGGCGGCCCGTCCGGGGCCGCCCGGGAGTCGAGGACCTCGACCGGGTCGCCGACGCGCAGGGTGGCGCCCGGCGTGAGCGGCACGACGTTCATGCCGAACCACACCGCGCCGTCCCAGCGGCGGTGCTGGGCCAGGGTGTACGTCGGCTCCTTGCGACGTACGGCGGTCGTCTCGTCCGTCGTCGGGATCGCGCACCGGTCGCAGCCCTTGACGACGCGCAGCTCCGCCTCGCCGACGCGCAGCCGCAGCCAGCCGTCCTCGGCCCAGGGGAGGCCCCCGCCGATGACGAGGTTGGGACGGAACCGCACCATCGGCAACGGCCCCTCGTCGGCCTTCGGGCCGGCCGCGACCAGGTCGTTGAGCGCGGCCAGCGACGCCTCGGTGGCCAGGAGCAGCGGGTAGCCGTCGCCGAAGTGCATCGGCACCCCGGGGCCGGCGTAGGCCGGGTTGGCCTGGCGACGGTTCGGGTCGTCGGCGAAGACCAGCCGCACGGGCTCGGACAACAGCTTGCTGAACCACGCGTCCGCCTCGTGGCCGGCCGGTGAGGCGCCGAACGACGCGCGACCGAAGACGGTCACCTCGACCAGGCGGCCCCCGGCGGGCGGCCGCGGCACGACGAGCTCGCCCTGGTCGTTGCCCGGCGGCGGGCTGACCTCGAGACCGCCGTCGGCCCGCAGGCGGGGCGAGACGAGCAGCATCTCCCGGTGCTCGCGCGCGGTGACGGTCTCCCCGGTCTCGTCGACCAGCATCCAGCGCCGGTCGCCCGCGAGTCCCCACGGCTCCACGACCGCGGTCTCGAGCCCCTGTCCCCGGCACGACTTCACCGGGTAGCGGCGCAGCTCGGTGAGGGTCAGCGCTCCCGGGTCGGTCACGACGACAGTCTCCCAGCCCCTGACCCCCTCCACCGGCGGGCCCGCGCTGTGGACCCGGATGGTTGGCTGTCGCCATGACGGCGACGGAGTCGGTCCGCGAGTGCGACGTGGTCGTGCTCGGTGTGGGTCCGGGTGGGGAGTACGCTGCCCGCAAGCTCGCGGAGGCCGGCCTCGACGTGGTCGGCGTCGACCGTGGGCTGGTCGGCGGCGAGTGCCCGTTCTGGGGCTGCACGCCGTCCAAGCTGATGGTCCGACCCTCCGACCTGGTCGCCGAGGTGCACCGCGCGGACCGCCTGGCCGGCGACGCACGCATCCGGCCGGACTGGTCGCTGGTCGCGGCCCGGATCCGCGAGGCCAACCACGACTGGAGCGACCACCAGCACGTCGAGCCGCTCGAGCACGCGGGGGTGCGTATCGTCCGCGGCCACGGCCGGCTGGACGGGCCCGGCACGGTGCGGGTCGAGCTCGACGGAGCCACGACCGTGCTGCGCACCACGCGCGGCGTGCTGGTCAACACCGGCACCGAGCCGATGCGTCCGCCGATCGACGGGCTCGCGGACACGCCGTACTGGACCAACCGCGAGGCGATGAAGGTCACCGAGGTCCCCGACCGGCTGGTGGTGCTCGGCGGCGGGCCCAACGGGCTCGAGCTGGCCACGGTGTTCGCGCGCTTCGGCGCGCGGGTGACGCTGCTGGAGGCGGCCGACCGGGTCGCCGCGCAGGAGGAGCCGGAGGCCGGCGAGCTGCTCGCCAGGATCCTGCGCGACGAGGGCGTCGACGTCCGGGCAGGGGCGGAGGTCGAGCGCGTCGACCACGACGGCGAGTTCCACCTGCGGGTGGGCGGCGAGGTCCTCGACGCCGACCAGCTGCTCGTGGTGACCGGCCGTCGCAACAACCTGACGGACATCGGGCTCGAGACGGTCGGGCTCGACCCAGAGGCGGAGACCATCGACGTCGACGGGCACCTGCGCGCCGGCGAGCGGCTCTGGGCGGTCGGCGACATCACGGGCAAGGGCGCGTTCACGCACGTGTCGCGCTACCAGGCGGCCGGCGCGGTCGCGGACATCCTCGGGCACGACGGCCCGCCGGCCGACTACGGCGCCGTCTCCCGGGTGGTCTTCAGCGACCCCGAGCTGGCGGCGGTCGGCCTGACCGAGCAGCAGGCGCGCGACGCCGGGCTCTCCGTGCGGGTGGGCCTCGCCCAGGTCGAGAAGTCCGCCCGCGGCTGGCTGCACGGCCCGGGCACGACCGGGCTGGTCAAGGTGGTCGAGGACGCCGACCGCGGGGTCCTGGTCGGCGCGACCGTCGTGGCGCCGTACGGCGGGGAGGTGGTCGGGATGCTCGTCACCGCTGTCCACGGCGAGGTGCCGGTGTCGCGGCTGCGCACGATGCACTACGCCTACCCGACCTTCCACCGCACCATCGAGGCCGCGCTGAAGCGGCTGGCCTGACGGGGCTGGCCGGCTCCCGCCCGGGGTGCTGGACCAGACCGGAGCCCGCCACGTGTAGAACGGTGGCGGAGGGGTAGGAAGCCCATCGACCGTGCCCCCGTGAGGACGGCCGCGAGGAGGAGCCATGTCGCACCCGATGCACCACCTGTCCGACGACACCAGCGACCGGCTCTACACGCCCGAGGAGCTGGCGTCGTACGCCGCGGCGGAGCCGCCGGCCGACGAGCCGGGCGGCGTCAGCCGCCCCGACCCGCTCACCGACCCCATCTCCGACGTCGAGCACACCGTGATCCGACCCCGCCCGGTGCTCCCGCCGCCGCCCGCCGCCCCCGCCACCCCGCCGCGCCAGGTCACCCCGGCGGGTCCGTCGGCGGGACCGCCCAGCGGGCCCCCGCCGGCGCCTCCCGCGCGTCCCGCGGGCGGCCCGCCCTCCGGGCCGCCCCCCGGCGCCCCGCCGTCGGCGCCACCGGCCGCACCGCCGGCGGCACCCCCGGCCACACCCCCGGCGGGCGCGGAGCCGAAGCGCTTCATGACCGCCACGGACTTCCTCGACCGGCGTGCCGACGCCGCCGAGCCCGGCCCGGCCACGTGGGGCTGGCGCGGGCGGGTCCGCCGCTGGAGCGGCGGCGCCATCAAGCCGCGGATGGGCTCCGCCGAGCGCGCCTACACCCAGGACCGCGCGCTCATCCAGAAGGACTTCGACGGCCCGGTCACGATCGCGTTCATCAACCCCAAGGGCGGCGCCGCCAAGACGACCGGCGTGCTGGCGGCGGGCTACACGTTCGGCACGGTCCGTGGCGGCGGCGTGGTCGCGTGGGACAACAACGAGACGCGCGGCACCCTCGGCATCCGCGGGTCGCGCAGCTCGCACACCAAGACGACCAAGGAGCTGCTCGCCGACCTCGACAAGTTCTCCGACGTCTCGCAGTCGCGCATCGGCGACCTCGGGTCCTACGTGCGCAGCCAGGGCGACGCCCACTTCGACGTGCTCGCCTCCGACGAGAGCGCCAACGTCACCGGCCAGATCCACGCCGACGACTTCAACTCGATCCACCAGCTGCTGACCCGGTTCTACCGCGTCATCCTCGTCGACACCGGCAACAACATGCGCGCGGAGAACTGGCTGGCCGCCGCCGACGCCGCCGACCTGCTCGTCGTCACCTCCACGGTGCGCGAGGACACCGGCTACAGCGGGCTGTGGATGCTCGACGCGCTCCAGGACGCCGGCTACCAGAACCTCAAGTACAAGACCGTGACGGTGCTCTCCGACCCGTCGACGACGGTCGACAGCAAGCTGGCCGCCGACCTGGTCGACGTCTACCAACAGCGCACGCGCGGGGTCTACCGCGTGCCCTACGACCCGGCGCTCGTCGCCGGCTCGGTGCTGCCGTACAACGAGCTCTCCCACGGCACCCGGATGAGCTGGCTGCGCGCCTGCGCCGGGATGGCGTCCGCGCTGTAGCCGCACGCTGCCGGATACCGTCGGCACATGCGCGCCGTCGTCTTCACCGAGCCCGGTCCGTCGTCGGTCATGAGGGTGGTCGAGCGCGACCTGCCCGAGCCCGGCCCGGGGGAGGTGCGGGTCCGGCTGGTGCGGTCGGGCGTCAACCCGACCGACTGGAAGCGCCGCCAGAACCCCCTCGACCACGATGAGGTCACCCCGGGCCAGGACGGTGCTGGGTACGTCGACGCGGTCGGTGAGGGGGTCGGTGAGGGGGTCGACGGCCTGGCCGTCGGCGACCGGGTGTGGGTGGTGCTCGCCCAGCGCGAACGGGCTCACGGCACCGCCGCCGAGCACACCGTGCAGTCGGCCGACCACGTCGTGCCGCTCCCGGACGGCGCGTCGTTCGACCTCGGGGCCTCGCTCGGGGTCCCCGCCGTCACCGCGCACCGCGCGCTGACCTCCGCCGACCTCGGCCCGTCGCGGCTCGGCCCCGGGACCATGGACGGCCTGACGGTGCTGGTCGCCGGCGGAGCCGGCGCGGTGGGCAACGCCGCCGTCCAGCTGGCCGCGTGGTCGGGAGCGACGGTGGTGACGACGGTCAGCAGCCCGGAGAAGGCCGCGCTCGCGACCGCGGCGGGCGCCCACCACGTCGTCAACTACCGCGACAGCGACGCCGAGGCGGCGATCCGCGCGGTGGCACCGGACGGCGTCGACCTGGTCGTCGAGGTGGCGCCGGCGCAGAACAACGACCTCGACAACGCCGTCACCAAGGTGCACGGCACCATCGCGATCTACGCCAACAACGGCGGCGACGAGCTCACCCTGCCGCTGCGCGCGACGTTCTCGAAGAACCTGCGCTACCAGTTCCTCATCCTCTACACGCTCGACGACCGGTTCCTGCGGGCGGCGGTCGAGGACGTCTCCGAGGCGGTCCGCGCGGGTGCGCTGCGGGTGGGGGAGGAGGCCGGTGTGCCCCTCCACCACTTCCCGCTCGAGGAGGCCGCGGCCGCGCACGACGCGGTCGAGGCCGGCGTGGTCGGCAAGGTGCTGCTCGACATCTCTTGACACGTGTCAGTCGACCCGGCTGAATCGGGCCGGTGACGGACGGTCAGGCGGCGCTGCCGTCGGTGCAGCCCGAGGCTCGGCGACCGCTGAAGGTCGTGCAGTGGGCCACCGGCGGGGTGGGCAGGGCGGCCATCGAGGGGGTGCTCAGCCACCCCGCCCTCGAGCTGGTGGGGTGCTGGGTGCACGCGGCGGACAAGCACGGCCGCGACGTCGGCGACCTCCTCGGCACGGAGCAGGTCGGCGTGACCGCGACCACCAGCGCCGAGGAGATCCTCGCGCTCGACGCCGACTGCGTCGTCTACAGCCCGCTCGTGCCGAACGACGAGGAGGTCGCCGCGCTGCTGCGGTCGGGCAAGAACGTCGTGACGCCGG
This sequence comes from Nocardioides halotolerans DSM 19273, assembly GCF_000422805.1. Taxonomy (GTDB): domain Bacteria; phylum Actinomycetota; class Actinomycetes; order Propionibacteriales; family Nocardioidaceae; genus Nocardioides; species Nocardioides halotolerans. The sequence continues at coordinate 323,631 of NZ_KE383922.1, forward strand.
TCGGCTGGATCTACCCCGACCCGGCCAAGGTCGGGGCGATCGAGGCGGCCTGCGCGGAGGGCGGGTCGACGCTGCACGGCACCGGCATCCACCCGGGCGGGATCACCGAGCGCTTCCCGCTGATGCTCTCGGCGGTCAGCGCGCGGATCACCCACGTGCGGGCCGAGGAGTTCTCCGACATCCGGACCTACGGCGCACCCGACGTGATCCGGCACGTGATGGCCTTCGGCGGTACGCCGGAAGAAGCGCTGGCGAGCCCGATGGCGGCGCTGCTCGGCAGCGGCTTCCGGGCGTCGGTGCGGATGGTCGTGGCCGAGCTCGGCTTCGACGCCGACCCGCACGTCGAGACGCTGCAGGAGGTCGCGGTCGCGACCGCGCCCATCGAGTCGCCGATCGGGGTGATCGAGCCGGGGCTGGTCGCGGCCCGGCGGTTCCACTGGCGGGCGCTCGTCGACGGCGTCCCGGTCGTCACCGCCACCGTGAACTGGCTGATGGGCGAGGAGCACCTCGACCCCGACTGGGGCTTCGGGCCCGAGGGCGAGCGGTTCGAGGTCGAGGTGACCGGCGACCCGAGCGTGAAGCTGACCTTCAAGGGGCTGCAGCCCGAGACGGTCGAGGCCGGCCTGGTCCGTAACCCCGGCATCGTGTCGACCGCCAACCACTGCGTGAGCGCGATCCCCTACGTCGTGGCCGCCGAGCCCGGGATCAGGACCTACCTCGACCTGCCGCTCATCGCCGGACGCGCTGCACCCGAGGTGGGCCGGCACCCGTCGTCGGGATAGTCCCTGACGTTCGGGTCCACGACACGCCGTCGCCAGGGGCCCGAACGTCAGGGACTATCCCGAGCGCCCGGCCCGACCCGCAACGGACCGGTGAGCCGGGTGTCACGGTCGGCTAGGGGGCGGTAGGGTCTGCGACGTTCAGACATCCTTCAACGGGCCGTCCAGAGAGGCGGACAAGGGGGTCATTGCACTGATGTGCGCACAACCCAGCCCTGCTCGGCAGGAAGCGTCGTCCCAGCCACCGGCGGGCGGACGGACGGTCCTCGACGACCGTGACATCGCGCGGGCGCTGACCCGCATCTCCCACGAGATCCTCGAGCGCAACCGCGGAGCGCGCGACCTCGTGCTGCTCGGCATCCCGACCCGCGGCGTGCCGCTGGCGGCGCGGATCGCCGAGCGGATCGCCGCGGTCGAGGGCTACGACGTGCCGGTCGGGTCGCTCGACGTGACGATGTACCGCGACGACCTGCGGCTCAAGCCGGCCCGCACCCTCCTGCCGACCGAGATCCCGCAGGGCGGGATCGACGGCAAGGTCGTGGTGCTGGTCGACGACGTGCTCTTCAGCGGCCGCACGATCCGGGCGGCGCTCGACGCGCTCAACGACGTGGGCCGGCCGAGCGCGGTCCGGCTGGCGGTCCTCGTCGACCGCGGCCACCGCGAGCTGCCCATCCGGGCCGACTTCGTCGGCAAGAACCTCCCGACCTCCCTCGTGGAGCGGGTCAAGGTCAGCGTCGCGGGCCCGGACAGCCCCGACGACGCCGACGCGGTCACCATCGAGGACGCCACGTCATGAAACGACACCTGCTCAGCGCCGCCGACCTGACCCGCGAGGACGCCGAGCTCGTCCTCACCACGGCCGAGGAGATGCGCTCCCTGGCCGACCGGCCGATCAAGAAGCTGCCCGCGCTGCGCGGCCGCACGGTGGTCAACCTCTTCTTCGAGGACTCCACCCGCACCCGCATCTCCTTCGAGGCCGCGGCCAAGCGGCTCAGCGCCGACGTCATCAACTTCTCCGCGAAGGGCTCGAGCCTCAGCAAGGGCGAGAGCCTCAAGGACACCGCGCTCACCCTCGAGGCGATGGGCGCGGACGCCGTCGTGGTCCGCCACGGCGCCAGCGGCGCGCCGCACCGGCTCGCGCACTCGGGCTGGGTGCGATCCAGCGTGGTCAACGCCGGCGACGGCACCCACGAGCACCCCACCCAGGCGCTGCTCGACGCGTTCACGATGTGGCGCCACATCGGCGAGTCCAAGCCCGGTGGGCTCGAGGGTCGGCGGGTCGCGATCGTCGGCGACGTGCTGCACAGCCGGGTCGCGCGCTCCAACGCACTCCTGCTGCGCACCCTCGGTGCCGAGGTGACGCTGGTGGCGCCGCCGACGCTGCTGCCGGTCGGCGTCGAGACGTGGCCGGTCGAGACGTCGTACGACCTCGACGCCGTCATCCCGAAGGCCGACGCCGTCATGATGCTGCGGGTGCAGCGCGAGCGGATGAACGCCGCGTTCTTCCCCACGGCGCGGGAGTACAGCCGCCGCTACGGCCTCGACGGCCGCCGGATGGCGACGCTCCAGGACCACACGATCGTCATGCACCCCGGGCCGATGGTCCGCGGCATGGAGATCACCGCCGACGTGGCCGACTCGGCCCGCTCGGTCATCGTCGAGCAGGTCACCAACGGCGTCGCCGTCCGGATGGCCGTGCTCTACCTGTTGCTCGGTGGGTCCGAGCCCGCGGTCGGAGGAGACGAGTGAAGTACCTCATCAAGGGCGCGGCCGTCCTGGGCGGCACGCCGAGCGACCTGCTGCTCGACGACGGCGTGATCGCGGAGGTGGGCCGCGGCCTGTCCGCGGCGGGCGCCGAGGTCGTCGACGCCGACGGGCTGGTCGCCCTGCCCGGCCTGGTCGACCTGCACACCCACCTGCGCGAGCCCGGCCGCGAGGACGCCGAGACCGTCGAGAGCGGTACGGCGGCCGCGGCCCTGGGCGGCTTCACCGCCGTCCACGCGATGGCCAACACCGACCCGGTGGCCGACACCGCCGGCGTCGTCGAGCAGGTCTGGCGGCTGGGCCGCGAGGCGGGCCATTGCGACGTCTACCCGGTCGGCGCGGTCACCGTCGGGCTGGCCGGGGAGCGGCTCGCCGAGCTCGGCGCGATGGCCGACTCCGCTGCCCGGGTCCGGGTCTTCTCCGACGACGGCAAGTGCGTGAGCGACGCCGTGCTGATGCGGCGCGCGCTGGAGTACGTCAAGGCCTTCGACGGCGTCGTCGCCCAGCACGCCCAGGAGCCCCGGCTCACCGAGCACGCCCAGATGAACGAGGGCGAGCTCTCCGGCAGGCTCGGCCTGGCCGGCTGGCCCGCGGTCGCCGAGGAGGCGATCATCGCCCGCGACTGCCTGCTCGCGGCCCACGTCGGCTCCCGGCTGCACGTCTGCCACGTCTCGACGGCCGGCTCGGTGGAGATCGTCCGCTGGGCCAAGTCGAAGGGCTGGAGCGTCACGGCCGAGGTCTGCCCCCACCACCTGCTGCTGACCGACGACCTCGCGGCGACCTACGACCCGGTCTACAAGGTCAACCCACCGCTGCGGTCGGGCACCGACGTCGAGGCGCTGCGCGAGGGGCTGGCAGACGGCACCATCGACGCCGTCGCCACCGACCACGCTCCCCACCCGCACGAGGACAAGGACTGCGAGTGGGCCGCCGCGGCGTTCGGGATGCTCGGCCTCGAGACCGCGCTGTCGATCGTGCAGGAGACGATGGTCGACGCCGGGCTGCTCGACTGGGCAGGTGTCGCCGACCGGATGTCCTCCACCCCGGCGCGCATCGGCCGGGTCGCCGACCACGGCACGCCGCTCGAGGCCGGGCAGCCGGCCAACCTGGTGCTGCACGACCCGGCGGACCGCCGCGTCGTCGATCCCACCGAGTCGGCCAGCCTGAGCCGCAACACGCCGTACGCCGGCAGGGAGCTGCCGGGGCGTGTGGTCGCGACGTTCCTGCGCGGCCGCGCGACCGTGCTCGACGGCAAGCTCCAGTAGCCCCACGGCCACGAGCGCCGGCTACTGACTCGCGGCTCAGTACTGGACTAGGCCCGTCGGGAGGTGCATAGTCCGCGCATGCGCACCCGTCTGTCAGTGTTCGCCGTCCTGGCCGCTCTGCTGGCCCTCCTGCTCGCAGCGTGCGGGGGTGACGACGACAGCAAGGCCGACGACAAGGGCGGCAGCGACGAGCCCTCCGCGACGGGCGAGGGCGCCTGCGCCGGCGACGTCACCGACCTGCTCGCCGAGATCTGCGACAAGGGCACGCTGACGGTGTCGACCGACCCGGCGTACCCGCCGCAGTCCTCGCTCAACGAGCAGACCGGCGACTACGAGGGCTTCGACATCGACGTGGCCACCGAGATCGCGCACCGGCTGGGGGTCGACGTCGCGTGGGAGGCGCCCTCGTGGGACGTCATCACCGCCGGGAGCTGGAACGGGCGCTGGGACACCACGGTGGGCTCGATGACGCCGACCAACGACCGCCAGGAGGTCCTCTACTTCACCCAGCCCTACAACTACACGCCCGCGGTCGTCGTCGTCACGGCCGACGACGACTCGGTGAGCGACCTGACCACCGACCTCGACGGCAAGAAGATCGGCGTCTGCGCCGGGTGCACCTACGAGCAGTTCCTCAACAAGGAGCTCACGATCGAGGGCTACGACTTCGACTTCGTCATCGACGACGCCGAGGTCTCGGGCTACGACACCGACACCACCGCGCTCCAGGACCTCGCCAACGGGCGGCTCGACGCCGTCATCACCTCGGTGACCACCGCGCAGGGCTACATCGACGCCGGCAACCCCGTCAAGATCGTGGGCGACCCGGTGTTCTACGAGCCGCTGTCGGTCGGCTTCGACAAGAGCTCCGACCCGTCCTCGGAGAGCCTCTACGAGGCGGTCGACAAGATCGTCGGCGAGATGCACGAGGACGGCACCCTCACCGAGCTGTCGGAGAAGTGGTACGGCCTGGACCTCACCACCCAGCAGTGACGCGGCACCGCGATGGCTGAACGCTGGGAGCGGACCCAGCTCGCCTCGGCGGGCGTGCCGTTCCGGCTCAAGGTGGCGCTCGTCTGGATCGTGCTGTTCGGCCTGCTCGCCTTCGTGGGCAATGCGGCCGGGTTCGACGTCGACTGGATCCGCGACAACCTGCGCTACATCCTCGGCGGCCTGCGCTACACGATGGTCATCGCGGTGAGCGGCATCGTCCTGGCCATCGTCCTGGCGCTGCTCGGGGCGCTGGCCCGGATCTCGCGCAACCCGGTGGCCTACGGGGTCGCGGGCTTCTACGTGTCGTTCTTCCGCGGCACGCCGCTCATCGTGCAGATGTTCCTGCTCTACCTGGCCCTGCCGCCGGTCGGCCGCAACCTGGCGGCGGAGTACGCCTGGCTGCCCGAGGGCTTCGACCAGGCCCTGGTCCTCGACGCCGCGACCGCGGGCACCCTCGCGCTCGGGCTCAACTACGGCGCGTACATGACCGAGATCTTCCGGGCCGGCATCCAGTCCGTCGCGGGCGGCCAGGGCGAGGCGGCCGACGCGCTCGGCATGACCTACGGCCAGAAGATGCGCAAGGTCGTGCTGCCGCAGGCCTTCCGCGTGATCATCCCGCCCACCGGCAACGAGTTCATCGCGATGATGAAGGACACCGCGCTCGTGTCGTTCCTCGGCGTCACCGTCGCCAGCGCCGAGGTCTTCCGGCGGTCGCAGCTGGTCGGCAAGGCCGACTTCAAGAACCTCGAGGCCTACGTCGCGGCGGCCCTCGTCTACTGGGGGCTCACCGTGCTCTTCACGTTCTTCCAGTCGCGGCTCGAGAAGCGCATCGGCCGCGGCTACGACCGCACCCACGTCGCCCGGGCCATGCAGGCAGCCGGCGAGCAGGGGCAGCCGCACGGCGGAGGGAGCCTCGGATGAGCGGCGACGACGTCGTCGTACGCATCGACGGGCTGCACAAGAGCTTCGGGCACCTCGAGGTCGTGCGCGGCGTCGACATGGAGGTACGCCGCGGCGAGGTGGTCGTGATCTTCGGGCGGTCGGGGTCGGGCAAGTCGACCGTGCTGAGGTGCGTGAACTTCATCGAGGACCCCACCGCCGGCTCGATCGAGGTCGCCGGCATCCGGCTCGAGGGCGGCCACCGGACCCGCCGCAAGCGCGAGCAGATCCGCCAGCTGCGGCTGCACGTCGGGATGGTCTTCCAGCAGTTCAACCTGTTCCCCAACATGACCGTTCTCGACAACATCACCTGCGCGCCGCGGTGCGCAGGCGTCGGCAGCACCGACTGCACCAAGCGCGCGATGGACCTGCTCGACCGCGTCGGCCTGGCGGACAAGGCCGGCGAGCACCCGATCCGGCTCTCCGGTGGCCAGCAGCAGCGCGTCGCGATCGCCCGGGCGCTCGCCATGGAGCCCGACGTGATGCTCTTCGACGAGCCGACGTCGGCGCTCGACCCGGAGCTGACAGGCGAGGTGCTGTCGGTGATGAAGACGCTCTCCACCGAGCTGCACATGACGATGATGGTGGTGACCCACGAGATGGGCTTCGCCCGCGAGGTCGCCGACCGGATGGCGTTCTTCCACGAGGGCCGGGTCCTCGAGGAGGGCACGCCGCAGCAGCTCATCGAGGCCCCCCGCAACCCCGAGACCCGGGCCTTCCTCGACGCCGTGCTCTGAGCCCCTCAGGCCCCACGTGTCACGCGTTTCACCGGGTACCCGGTGAAACTGCCTCAGGTCCCGGTCACCGCCGCCACCGACGGCACGACCCGCGACCCTCTCGCCGATGACCTTGGCCCCTGCCCGGCGCCGGCACGGGGGAGCAGCGTGGATGGGGGGAGCGTGAGGCCCGGAGACGCCGGGGTGCCCCCTAGGAGGTTCCGTCCCATGAAGGCGCTCGTGTACCACGGACCCGGCCAGAAGGCTTGGGAAGACGTACCTGACCCGACGATCCAGCACCCGACCGATGCCGTCGTCCGGGTCGACACCACCACGATCTGCGGCACCGACCTGCACATCCTCAAGGGCGACGTCGCCGCCGTCACCGACGGCCGCATCCTCGGCCACGAGGGCGTCGGGACCGTCGTCGAGACCGGCGCGGCGGTCTCGACCTTCGAGGTCGGCGACCGGGTGATCATCTCCTGCATCAGCGCCTGCGGCGCCTGCTCCTACTGCCACCAGGGCCTCTACGCCCACTGCGTGGCCGACGAGGGTGCGTCGGGCATCGGCTGGATCCTCGGCCACCTCGTCGACGGCACCCAGGCCGAGCTCGTGCGCGTGCCGTTCGCGGACAACTCGCTCTACAAGGTGCCGGAGGGCGTGTCCGACGAGGCCGCCGTGATGCTGTCCGACATCCTGCCGACCGGTTTCGAGATCGGGGTCCGCTACGGCAAGGTCGAGCCGGGCGACGTCGTCGCCGTCGTGGGCGCCGGTCCGGTCGGGCTCGCGTCGATGATGACGGCCGGCCTGTACGGCGCATCGCGGGTGGTCGCGCTCGACCTCGACGCCAACCGGCTGGACCAGGCGCTGGGGTTCGGCGCCACCGACGTGGTCGACAGCGGCGACGCCGACTGGCTTGAGCAGGTCATGGCGATGACCGACGGCTTCGGGGTCGACGTGGCCATCGAGGCGGTCGGCGTCCCGGAGACGTTCACCGCCTGCACCAGGATGGTGCGCCCCGGCGGCACCGTCGCCAACGTCGGAGTGCACGGCCGGTCCGTGGACCTGGCCCTGCAGGACCTCTGGATCTCCGACATCGCGATCACCATGGGTCTGGTGAGCACCTCGACGACGCCGATGCTGCTCAAGCTCGTGGCGCAGCACAAGCTCGAGGCGGAGCGGTTCGCCACCCACACCTTCTCGCTGAACGACATCCTCGAGGCCTACGAGACCTTCGGTGCGGCGGCCGAGACCAAGGCGCTCAAGGTCGTGATCAAGCGCTGAGCAACGGCGCGCGCGGCCGGGCCGTCCACGTGCCGGTCCGGCGCCCGTCGCCGGCCCGTCGCCGCTGGTAGGGTCGCCGCAGATCCGCATCCTTTAACCACCGTCCCGTGAGGCGGAGAAGGAGACTCGGCTTGCAGACGCACGCCCCAGCCCCAGCGATCCTCGTCCTCGAGGACGGCCGCACCTTCCACGGCGACGCCTACGGCGCCGAGGGTGAGACCTTCGGCGAAGCGGTCTTCAACACCGGTATGACCGGCTACCAGGAGACGCTCACCGACCCGTCCTACCACCGCCAGGTGGTCGTGATGACCGCGCCGCACATCGGCAACACCGGCGTCAACGACGAGGACCCCGAGTCCTCCCGCATCTGGGTGGCCGGGTACGTCGTCCGCGACCCCGCGCGGGTCCCGTCGAGCTGGCGCTCGCGGCGCAGCCTCGACGACGAGCTCAAGGCGCAGGGCGTGGTCGGCATCTCCGGTGTCGACACCCGGGCGCTGACCCGTCACCTGCGCGAGCGGGGGGCGATGCGGGTCGGGATCTCGTCGACCGAGCCCGACCCGTTCGTGCTGCTCGAGCGGGTGCGCGGCAGCGCCGAGATGTCGGGTGCCGAGCTGGCCGGCGAGGTCTCGACGGGGGAGGCCTACGTCGTCCCCGCGCGGGGCGACAAGCGGCTGACCGTCGCCGCCCTCGACCTCGGTATCAAGGCGATGACCCCGCACCGCATGTCGGAGCGCGGCATCGAGGTGCACGTGCTGCCGGCCACGGCCACCATCGACGACGTGCGCGCGGTCGGCGCCGACGGGCTCTTCTTCTCCAACGGCCCCGGCGACCCGGCAGCCACCACGGACCAGGTCGAGCTGCTGCAGGCGGCGCTCGCCGACGACATCCCCTACTTCGGCATCTGCTTCGGCAACCAGCTCTTCGGCCGGGCGCTCGGCTTCGGCACCTACAAGCTCAAGTACGGCCACCGCGGCATCAACCAGCCCGTCCTCGACCGCACCACCGGCAAGGTCGAGGTGACCGCGCACAACCACGGGTTCGCGGTCGACGCACCGCTCGACGCGCCGACCGAGACGGCGTACGGCGTCGCGACGGTCAGCCACGTGTGCCTCAACGACGACGTGGTCGAGGGGCTGGAGCTGCGCGCGGCCGACGGCGAGCTCAAGGCCTTCTCGGTCCAGTACCACCCCGAGGCGGCTGCCGGTCCGCACGACGCGGCGTACCTCTTCGACCGGTTCGTGGAGCTCGTCGAGAGGAGCGCCTGATGCCCAAGCGCGACGACATCAGGAGCGTCCTGGTCATCGGCTCGGGGCCGATCATCATCGGCCAGGCGTGCGAGTTCGACTACTCCGGCACCCAGGCGTGCCGGGTGCTGCGGGCCGAGGGCATCCGCGTCGTCCTGGTCAACTCCAACCCGGCGACGATCATGACCGACCCGGAGTTCGCCGACGCGACCTACGTCGAGCCGATCACCGCGGAGTACGTCGAGAAGGTCATCGAGAAGGAACGGCCCGACGCGCTCCTCGCCACCCTCGGCGGGCAGACCGCGCTCAACACCGCGATGGACCTCGACGCGGCCGGCGTCCTGGAGAAGTACGGCGTGGAGCTGATCGGCGCCTCGATCGAGGCCATCGACCGTGGCGAGAACCGGCAGATCTTCAAGAAGATCGTCGAGGACCTCGGCGGGGAAGTGGCCCGCAGCGCGATCTGCCACACGATGGACGACTGCCTGGCCGCGGTCGAGGAGCTCGGCTACCCAGTCGTGGTCCGGCCGAGCTTCACGATGGGCGGCACCGGCTCCGGCATGGCGCACGACGAGGCCGACCTCCACCGGATCGCCGGTGCCGGCCTCCGGGCCAGCCCGACCACCGAGGTGCTCCTCGAGGAGTCGATCCTCGGCTGGAAGGAGTACGAGCTCGAGGTCATGCGCGACACCAAGGACAACGTGGTGATCGTGTGCTCGATCGAGAACCTCGACCCGATGGGCGTGCACACCGGCGACTCGATCACCGTCGCCCCGGCGATGACGCTCACCGACCGCGAGTACCAGCAGCTGCGCGACCTCTCGATCGGCATCATCCGCTCGGTCGGCGTCGACACCGGCGGCTGCAACATCCAGTTCGCGGTCAACCCGCGCGACGGTCGCATCGTCGTCATCGAGATGAACCCGCGGGTCTCCCGGTCGAGCGCGCTCGCGTCGAAGGCGACCGGCTTCCCCATCGCCAAGATCGCCGCGAAGGTGGCGATCGGCTACACGCTCGACGAGATCGCCAACGACATCACCACCCGCGACGACGGGCAGAGCACGCCGGCGGCGTTCGAGCCGACGCTCGACTACGTCGTGGTGAAGGTGCCGCGGTTCGCGTTCGAGAAGTTCCCGGCCGCTGACCGAGAGCTGACGACGCACATGAAGTCGGTCGGCGAGGCGATGGCGATCGGCCGCAACTTCACCGAGGCGCTCCAGAAGGCGCTCCGCTCGCTCGAGAGCAAGGACGCGCCCTTCGACTGGACCCAGGAGTGGGTCGACCTCGACAAGGACGCGCTGCTCGAGGAGATCCGCACGCCCCACGACGGGCGGCTCAAGAAGGTGATGGACGCGCTGCGCGCCGGCGCCACGCCCGAGGAGATCTTCGCGGCGACCCACATCGACCCGTGGTTCGTCGACCAGCTGCTGCTGATCAACGAGATCGCGGCCGAGGTGACCGGCGCCGCGGAGCTGACGCCGACGGTCCTGCGCCGCGCCAAGCGGCACGGCTTCTCCGACGCCCAGATCGGCAAGATCCGCGGCATGAGCGCCGACGTGGTGCGCGGCGTCCGGCACGCGCTCGGCATCCGGCCGGTCTACAAGACCGTCGACACGTGCGCGGCCGAGTTCGCCGCCGCGACGCCCTACCACTACTCGTCCTACGACGAGGAGACCGAGGTCGAGCCGCGCGAGAGGCCGGCGGTGATCATCCTGGGCTCGGGGCCCAACCGGATCGGGCAGGGGATCGAGTTCGACTACTCCTGCGTGCATGCGGCCATGACGCTGTCCGAGGCGGGTTACGAGACCGTGATGGTCAACTGCAACCCCGAGACGGTCTCGACCGACTACGACACCTCCGACCGCCTCTACTTCGAGCCGCTGACGCTGGAGGACGTGCTCGAGATCGTGCACGCCGAGCAGCAGGCCGGCCCGGTCGCGGGCGTGATCTGCCAGCTCGGCGGGCAGACGCCGCTCGGCCTCGCCCAGGGGCTGGAGGACAACGGCGTCCCGATCGTCGGCACGTCGCCCGCCGCGATCCACCTCGCCGAGGAGCGCGGGGCGTTCGGCCGGGTGCTGCACGAGGCCGGTCTGCCCGCGCCCAAGCACGGCCTGGCCACGTCGTTCGACGAGGCCCGCGAGATCGCGGCCGAGATCGGCTACCCGGTGCTGGTCCGGCCGTCGTACGTCCTCGGCGGGCGCGGCATGGAGATCGTCTACGGCGACGAGGCGCTCGAGGGTTACATCACCCGGGCGACCCAGGTCAGCCCCGAGCACCCGGTGCTGGTCGACCGGTTCATCGACGACGCGGTCGAGATCGACGTCGACGCGCTCTACGACGGCGAGGAGCTCTTCCTCGGCGGCGTCATGGAGCACATCGAGGAGGCCGGCATCCACTCCGGCGACTCGTCCTGCGCGCTGCCGCCGATCACGCTGGGCGACTCCGAGATCGAGCGCATCCGCTCGGCGACCGAGGCGATCGCGCGAGGCGTGGGCGTGCGGGGGCTGCTCAACATCCAGTACGCCCTCGGCGCGGACATCCTCTACGTCCTGGAGGCCAACCCGCGTGCCTCGCGCACGGTGCCGTTCGTCTCCAAGGCGACCGCCACCCCGCTGGCCAAGGCGGCGGCGCGGATCATGATGGGCGAGACCGTCGCCGGGCTGCGCGCGTCGGGGCTGCTGCCCGCGACCGGCGACGGCGGCACGCTGCCGCCCGACCAGCCGATCGCGGTCAAGGAGGCCGTGATGCCGTTCAATCGGTTCCGCACCCCCGACGGGCGGCAGGTCGACACGGTGCTCGGCCCGGAGATGAAGTCTACCGGCGAGGTGATGGGGCTCGACGCCAACTTCGGGCAGGCGTTCGCGAAGTCGCAGGCCGCGGCCTACGGCTCGCTCCCGACCTCCGGCCGGGTCTTCGTGTCGATGGCCAACCGCGACAAGCGGACGATGATCTTCCCGATCAAGGTGCTCGCCGACATGGGCTTCGAGATCCTGGCGACGCAGGGCACCGCCGAGGCGCTGCGCCGCAACGGCGTCCAGGCCACGATCGTGCGCAAGCACTTCGAGGGCCCGGGCGAGGGCGACCAGCGGACCACCGTCCAGCGGATCCTCGACGGCGACATCGACCTGGTGGTCAACACCCCGCACGGCTCGGCCGGCGGCGGCGCGGTGCGCATCGACGGCTACGAGATCCGCACGGCGGCCGTGATGGCCAACATCCCGTGCATCACCACGGTCCAGGGGCTCGGCGCCGCCGTGCAGGGCATCGAGGCCTCGATCCGTGGGTCGATCGGCGTGCGGTCCCTGCAGGACTGGTTCCGGTGACGGCCTACGACGCGCTCTTCTCCCGGGTGCTGACCCGCGTCGACGCCGAGAAGGCGCACCGGCTCGGGTTCCGCGCGGTCCGGGCGGCGCGGCCGGTGCTGGCGCGGCGGCGCACGCCGGGGTGCCCGGTGACCGCGATGGGGCTGACCTTCCCCAACGCGCTCGGGCTGGCCGCGGGCTTCGACAAGAACGCCGTCGGCATCGACGCGCTCGGCGCGCTCGGCTTCGGGCACGTCGAGGTCGGGACCGTCACCGGCGAGCCGCAGCCCGGCAACGACCGGCCGCGGCTGTTCCGGCTGACCGCCGACCGGGCCGTGGTCAACCGGATGGGCTTCAACAACGACGGCGCCGAGGCCGTGGCCGCGAGGCTGGCCGCTCGGTCGCGAGCCGCTGGGTCCCGGGCCGGGCGCGGACCGGTGCTGGGGATCAACATCGGCAAGTCGAAGGTGGTCCCCGAGGACGACGCGGTCCGTGACTACGAGAAGTCCGCGCGGCTGCTCGCGCCGCACGCCGACTACCTCGTGGTCAACGTCAGCTCGCCGAACACGCCGGGCCTGCGCAACCTGCAGGCCGTCGACAAGCTGGAGCCGATCCTGGTCGCCGTCCGCCGGGTCGCGGGCGACGTTCCCCTGCTGGTGAAGATCGCGCCCGACCTCGCCGACGAGGACGTCCTGGCCGTCGCCGACCTCGCCCTGGCCGTCGGGCTCGACGGCATCATCGCGACCAACACCACGATCTCGCGCGACGGGCTCGCCTCGACCCCCGAGCAGGTCGCCGCGGTGGGGGCCGGCGGGCTGTCCGGCCCCCCGCTGACCGGGCGCGCCGACAAGGTGATGCGGATGCTCCGCGAGCGGGTCGGCGACGCGCTGACCCTGGTCGGCGTCGGGGGCATCACCACCGTCGACGACGCGCGCGCCCGGCTCGACGCGGGGGCCGACCTGCTCCAGGGCTACACCGCGTTCGTCTACGAGGGGCCGGGCTGGCCGCGCCGCATCCTGGGAGGACTCAAATGACATTTGGAGCTCGCTTCGCCGCCGCGCTCGAGGCCCGCGGGCCGCTGTGCGCCGGCATCGACCCCCACGCCGGGCTGCTGCACGAGTGGGGGCTGCCCGACGACGTGTCCGGACTCGAGACGTTCGCGCTGACCGCGGTCGAGGGACTGGCGCCGCACGTGGCTGTCGTGAAGCCGCAGTCCGCGTTCTACGAGCGGTTCGGCAGCCGCGGGGTGGCGGTGCTGGAGCGGGTCGTCGCCGAGTCGCGCGCCGCCGGTGCGCTGGTGCTGCTCGACGTGAAGCGCGGCGACGTCGGCTCGACCTCGCAGGCGTACGCCGAGGCCTACCTCGACCCGAGCTCGCCGCTCGCGGCCGACGCGATCACGGCCTCGCCGTACCTCGGCTTCGGCTCGCTCGAGCCGATGGTCGACGCGGCCCGCAAGCACGACGCGGGGCTGTTCGTGCTCGCGCTGACCTCCAACAAGGAGGGCCCGGAGGTGCAGCACGCGCGCACCGACGACGGCGTCCTCGTGGCCGGCCGGGTGCTCGACCACCTGCGCCGGCTCAACGCGGACGAGGAGCCGCTCGGCCCGTTCGGCGCGGTCATCGGCGCGACGATCGCCGACGTCTCCGAGCCTGGGGGAGAGCTCGACTTCGACTTCAACGGCCCGATCCTGGCGCCGGGCTTCGGCGCCCAGGGCGGCACGGTCGCCGACGTACGCCGGATCTTCGGCTCCGCCGTCGCCGCGGTGACGCCGAGCTCGTCGCGCGAGCTGCTGCGCCGCGGGCCGTCGCTCGAGGCGATGCGCGACGAGGCGCTGCGGCTCAACGACGAGCTCCGCCGCTTCGGCTCGTCCGCGGTCTGACATGGACTCTCCCGCTCGGCTGCGCAGACGACTCGCGGCGGCCGCGGCGGCATCGGTGGCGGTCGCCGTCGTGGCCGGCGGCTGCGCGGACCAGCAGGAGAAGTACTGCGACGCGGTGAAGGACCACCAGCAGGAGCTCGGCGAGGTGCTGGGCGGCGGCGCGCCCGACGCGCTGCTGCAGGCGCTGCCGATCTTCGAGGACCTCGCGGACGAGGCCCCAGACGACCTCCGCGACGAGTGGAAGACCGTCATCGACGCGCTCGAAGGCCTCCGGCGGGCGCTGGAGGACGCCGGGGTGGACCCGGCGACCTACGACCGCGACCACCCGCCCGACGGGCTGAGCCAGGACGAGCAGGAAGCCATCGACGCCGCGGCCCGGCGGCTGGCCGGCCAGGACACCGTGACGGCGTTCAGCGGGGTCGACCAGCAGGCCAAAGACGTCTGCGGCACCCCGTTGCAAATGGGCTGATCGTGCGTGCGTCGGCCCGTGCAGGGGGCCGATTGCCGCAGGCGCACGTACGTGGCTATGTTGACTCCACGCTCCCTCCCATCTCGTAGCACTAAGGACCCCGGACCGTGGCTCTGCCCCCGCTCACTCCCGAACAGCGAAAGGCGGCCCTCGAGAAGGCCGCAGCCTCTCGACGGGAACGCGCCGAGGTGAAGAACCGGCTGAAGAACGCCGGCGCCTCCATCTCCGACGTGCTCGCGCAAGGTCAGCAGAACGACGTCATCGGCAAGATGCGCGTGATCGACCTGCTGCAGTCGATGCCCGGCCTCGGCAAGATCCGCGCCCGCCAGACCATGGAGCGCCTCGGCATCGCCGAGAGCCGCCGGGTCCGCGGCCTCGGCACCAAGCAGGTGGCTGCTCTTCAGAAGGAGTTCGGTGCCTGACTTCACGCTGGTTGAGGAGGGCGCTCTGCGCCCGTCTCGAAACCTCGTGCGATGAGGCTGGATGTTGGCCGCGTTCAGCAGGTGCGCGGGCTGCGGTGGTTTCGAGACAGTTGCTGCGCAACTTCCTCAACCAGCGGTGGGTGAATGACTGAACCCGAGCGCAACCGTCGTCTCGTCGTCCTGGCCGGCCCGACCGCGGTCGGCAAGGGCAGCGTCGCCGCCGACATCCGCGCGCACCACCCCGAGGTCTGGATCTCGGTGTCGGCGACCACGCGCAGGCCGCGCCCCGGCGAGCTCAACGGCGTCCACTACTGGTTCGTCTCCGACGAGGAGTTCGACCGGATGGTCGAGGAGGACGACCTCCTCGAGTGGGCAGTGGTGCACGGCCAGAACCGCTACGGCACGCCCCGCCAGCCCGTCGACCTGGCGCTGGCGTCCGGACAGCCCGCGCTGCTCGAGATCGACCTCCAGGGCGCCCGGCAGGTGCGGCAGACGATGCCCGAGGCGCTGTTCGTCTTCCTGGAGCCGCCGTCGTGGGAGGAGCTGGTGCGCCGGCTCGTCGGCCGCGGCACCGAGGACGAGGCCGAGCGGGAGCGCCGGCTGGCCACGGCGCGCGAGGAGCTGGCCGCGCAGCCGGAGTTCGACGTGAGCATCGTCAACCGCGAAGTTCACGCTGCTGCGGAGGAGTTGGTAGCCTTGATGGAGCAGGGCCTCGACGAGTGACGCCCGTGTGACCTCTGGTGAGGCTCATCCGGTCCTGCGCCGACCGTCCACCGACGGGTCGGCCATCGAACCCAACGCCAGCGAGGCTTCCGCGTGTCTGCCCCCAAGATCGACGCCGAGGGTGTCACCAACCCCTCGATCGATGACCTGCTCACCAAGACCGACAGCAAGTACAAGCTCGTCCTCTACAGCGCCAAGCGCGCCCGGCAGATCAACGCCTACTACTCCCAGCTGGGCGAGGGCCTGCTGGAGTACGTCGGCCCGCTCGTCGACACCCACGTCCAGGAGAAGCCGCTCTCGATCGCGCTCCGCGAGATCAACGACGACCTGCTGACCTGCGAGGACGTCGACCCGGCCGAGCTCGCTGCCGAGGAGGCCGCGGCCAAGGCCGCTGCCGCCGACGCGGGCGACGCCTGAGGGCAGTGACCTGAGCCGCGTCGTTCTCGGGGTATCCGGAGGCATCGCGGCCTACAAGGCCGCGGAGCTGCTCCGCCGGTTCACCGAGGCCGGGCACGACGTCACGGTCGTGCCCACGGCGGCCGCGCTGCACTTCGTCGGCGCCCCGACCTGGGCGGCGCTGTCCGGCAAGCCGGTCGCGACCGAGGTCTGGGACGGCGTCCACGAGGTCCCGCACGTCCGGATCGGCCAGTCGGCCGACCTCGTCGTCGTCGCGCCCGCCACCGCGGACCTGCTGGCCAAGGCCGCCCACGGCCTGGCCGACGACCTGCTCACCAACACCCTGCTCACCGCGCGCTGCCCGGTCGTGTTCGCGCCGGCGATGCACACCGAGATGTGGGAGCACGCCGCCACCCAGGCCAACGTCGCCACGCTCCGCTCGCGCGGTTGCCTGGTGATCGAGCCCGCGGAGGGCCGGCTGACCGGCGCCGACTCCGGGAAGGGCCGGCTGCCCGACCCGGGGGAGATCTACGACATCTGCCTCGACGCGCTCGCGCGCGGCGTCGGCGTCCACGACCTCGCCGGGCGCCAGGTCGTCGTGTCGGCCGGGGGCACCCGCGAGTACCTCGACCCGGTGCGCTTCCTCGGCAACCGGTCCTCGGGCCTGCAGGGCTACGCCCTCGCGCGGGCCGCGGCCTCGCGCGGCGCCGAGGTCACCCTCGTCGCCGCCAACACCGCGCTGCCCGACCCGGCGGGGGTCAAGGTGGTGCGCGTCGAGACGACCGAGCAGCTCCGCACCGAGGTGCTCGCCGCCGCGGCGGCGGCCGACGCGGTCGTGATGGCCGCCGCACCCGCCGACTACCGGCCGACCTCGGTCAGCGAGGCCAAGATCAAGAAGGCCGACGACGGCTCGGCGCCGTCCCTCGCGCTGACCCAGAACCCCGACATCCTGCACGAGCTCAGCACCACCCGGCCCCGGGCCGGGGCGGTCATCGTGGGCTTCGCCGCCGAGACCGGCGACGCCACCTCCAGCGTGCTCGACCTCGCGCGGGCCAAGCTGGCGCGCAAGGGCTGCGACCTGCTCGTCGTCAACGACGTGAGCGGGGGAGGCGTCTTCGGCAGCGCCGACAACGAGGCCGTCATCCTGGGGGCCGACGGCTCGGCCACCGACGTGCCCCATGGCTCCAAGACGGCCCTCGCCCACGTCATTTGGGACGAAGTGGCCGCGAGGCTGCACGATTGACCGGATGGCCGGCCGCGCGCACGCGTGACGTGCGCTGCTGACCGGCGTTGAGACACCGGTCCCGCCATCCGAGACACCCAGTAGCGTGGACCAGCCCGCAGGAACGAACCAGGAGACAAGCTCGTGTCAGGACGTCTGTTCACCTCCGAGTCGGTGACCGAGGGTCACCCGGACAAGATCGCCGACCAGATCAGCGACTCCGTCCTCGACGAGATGCTGCGCCAGGACCCCCACAGCCGGGTCGCCGTCGAGACGCTGCTGACCACCGGCCTCGTCGTCGTCGCCGGCGAGGTCACCACCTCGGGCTACGTCGACGTGAAGAAGGTCGTCCGCGACCGGATCCTCTCGATCGGCTACGACTCGTCCGAGAAGGGCTTCGACGGCGAGTCCTGCGGCGTCATGGTCGCGATCGGCGGCCAGTCCGGCGACATCGCGCAGGGTGTGGACACCGGGCACGAGTCCCGCACCGGCTCGGTCGACGCCATGGACAAGCAGGGCGCCGGCGACCAGGGCCTGATGTTCGGCTACGCCTGTGACGACACCGACGTGCTGATGCCGCTGCCCATCGTGATGGCCCAGCGCCTGGCCGAGCGGCTCACCGAGGTGCGCAAGGACGGCACGCTGCCCTACCTGCGCCCCGACGGGAAGACCCAGGTCACCATCGAGTACGACGCCGACAACCGCCCGGTCCGCGTCGACACCGTGGTGCTCTCCTCCCAGCACTCCGAGGACACCGAGCTCGACACCCTCGAGGCCGACGTCAAGAAGCACGTCATCGACCCCGTCCTGGAGACCTTCGCGCTGCCCTCCGAGGGCTACCGGCTGCTGGTCAACCCGACCGGCCGGTTCGTCGTCGGCGGCCCGATGGGCGACGCCGGGCTGACGGGTCGCAAGATCATCGTCGACACCTACGGCGGCATGGCTCGCCACGGCGGCGGCGCCTTCTCCGGCAAGGACCCGTCGAAGGTCGACCGCTCCGCCGCCTACGCCATGCGCTGGGTCGCCAAGAACGTCGTCGCCGCCGGCCTCGCCCGTCGCTGCGAGGCGCAGGTCGCCTACGCGATCGGCAAGGCCCAGCCGGTGGGTGTCTTCATCGAGACCTTCGGCACCGGCACCGCGTCCGACGAGGCGATCCAGGCGGCCGTGCTCGAGGTCTTCGACCTGCGTCCCGCCGCGATCATCCAGGACCTCGACCTGCTGCGGCCGATCTACGCCCAGACCGCGGCCTACGGCCACTTCGGCCGCGAGCTGCCCGACTTCACGTGGGAGCGCACCGACCGCGCCGAGGCACTGAAAGCAGCCGTGGCTGTCTGATACCCCCGCGAGTCTCGGCCCCCAATCCGCGGCGCCAGCTTCGCGGCGCCTGGCTCGCTGGCGCTCGCTGCGGCGCAGGCGCCACGGCCCGGAGGCCGATCGCGGGGCGCCGCGCTGCGCGCGGACAAACCGGGTCGCTTCGCTCCCACCGCTCCCATTGCTTTACCCCCGCGAGTCTCGGCCCCCAATCCGCGGCGCCAGCTTCGCGGCGCCTGGCTCGCTGCACCTCGCTTCGGCGCGGGCGCCGCGGCTCGGAGGCCGATCGCGGGGCGCCTCGCTGCGCTCGGGACAAACCGGGTCGCTGCGCTCCCACCGCTCCCATTGCTTGCCCGTTTCTCTCAGAGGCGGGCTCGAGTCTGGGGCTCCGCACCAAAGTGTTGAGGGCGGCGACTGGTATCCATGTCGCCGTGCCCGGACCCAGCAACGCCGAAGATCGCCGGGGGCAGCAGGAGCTGCTCCCGGGGATCGTCCGCGCCCGGGTGCGGCCCACGCGGCGCACGGCGCCCGCACCCGAGCCCGTCGCCGAGGTCGACCCCGTGGCGCGGGTGCTGGTCGACGTACCCCTCGCGCACCTCGACCGGTCCTTCGACTACGCCGTCCCGGCGTCGATGTCGGAGGAGGCGCAGCCCGGGGCTCGCGTGAAGGTGCGGTTCGCGGGCCGTGACGTCGACGGGTTCGTGCTCGAGCGGGCGGCGGGCACCGACCACGACGGGTCACTGACCCCGCTGCGGCGGGTGGTGAGCCCCGAGCGTGTGCTGTCACCCCAGGTCGCGGCCCTGGCCGCCGACCTCGCCGAGCGCTACGCCGGCACCCGGTCCGACGTGCTGCGGCTCGCGCTGCCGGCCCGGCACGCCACGACGGAGAAGAAGGACTCGCCCGCAGCCGTCCCGCCGTCGGCCTACGACTCCGGCGCGGCCGAGGCGGCGTGGGCCGCCCATGGGCCGGCCCCGGCGTTCCTGCGCCACCTCGCCGAGGGTGAGTCGCCACGGGCCGTCTGGAGCGCCGCCCCCGGCGCCGAGTGGCCGGTCCTCGTCGCGCACGCCGTGGCCGCGGCGCTCGCGGGCGGCCGCGGCGCGCTCGTCGTCGTGCCCGACGGCAAGGACGTCGCACGGGTCGACGCGGCGCTGACCGCCGTGCTCGGCGCCGACCGGCACGTCGTGCTCACCGCCGACGCCGGCCCGGCCCGGCGCTACCGCGACTTCCTCGCGGTGTCTCGTGGTCGCCGCAGGGTGGTGGTCGGCACCCGCGCGGCGACGTTCGCGCCGGTGGCGGGTCTCGGGCTGGTCGTGATCTGGGACGACGGCGACGACCTGCACGCCGAGCCCCGGGCGCCGTACCCGCACGCCCGCGAGACGCTGCTGCTGCGGGCCGAGCGCGAGGGCGCGGCGGTCCTGGTGGGCGGGTTCGCGATGAGCGTCGAGGCCGAGCAGCTGGTGCGGTCGGGGTGGGCGCACCAGCTGGCGGCGTCGCGCGAGGAGCTGAGGGCCAGGGTCACGGTGTCGGTGGCCGGCGCCGACGAGCACGCGCTGGCCCGCGACCCGCTCGCCCGCGCCACCCGGGTGCCGAGCGAGGTGCACCACGCCATCCGAGACGCGCTGGCGAGCGGGCCGGTGCTGGTGCAGACGCCGCGCGCGGGCTACGCCACGGCGCTCGCGTGCGAGCGCTGCCGCACGCCTGCGCGGTGCCGGGTCTGCTCGGGCCCGCTCGGACTCAGCGGAGCGACGGCGCCCCCGACCTGCCGCTGGTGCGGCACTTCCCACGAGGCCTGGGCGTGCGCGGAGTGCGGCCACCGCGGCCTGCGCGCCCCGGTCGTGGGGGAGACCCGCACGGCGGAGGAGCTCGGCCGGGCCTTCGCCGGCACCGTGGTGCGTACCTCGGGCGGCGACCGCGTCCTGGCGACGGTGGACGACGAGCCCGCGATCGTGGTCGCCACGCCCGGCGCCGAGCCGGTCGCGCCTGGAGGCTACGCCGCTGTCGTGCTGCTCGACACCTGGCTGGTGCTCGGGCTGGCCCACCTGAGGGCGGCGGAGGAGGCCCTTCGCCGCTGGGCCAACGCGGTCGGGCTGGTGCGGCCCGGCGGCCGGGCCGTCGCGGTCGGCGACCCCGCCCACCCCGCGTTGCAGGCGCTGGTCCGCTGGGACCCGGCCGGCTTCGCGGCGCGGGAGGCGGCCGAGCGCCGTACCGCCCACCTCCCGCCGGCCTCCCGCCTCGCGACCATCACCGGCGAGCCCGGTGCGGTCGACGACGCGCTCACCCTGCTGTCGCCGCCGGTGGGGTTCGAGCTGCTCGGGCCGGTGCCGTTCGGGTCCGACGGCGAGTCGCGCGCCGTCGTTCGTGTGCCCCGCAGTCACGGCCTCGACCTCTCCCACGCGCTCGGCGAGGTGCAGCGGGTCCGCTCGGCCCGCAAGCTCGACGCCGTCCGCATCCAGGTCGACCCGCCGACCCTCTGAGACCCTGCTGCGTTGCGCCCGTGCGGCGGTGAGCCAGCAACCCGGCTTGGCCGGTTCGGGGTGTCGGGAGGTTGGGTGCTGACCGCTGGGCTGGGTTGCGCTGGGTTGCGCCGGGGTGGCGGTGTGTCAGCAACCTGGCGGGGCCGGTTCGGGGTGTCGGGGGGTTGAATGCTGACCGCTGGGCTGGGCGGTGCCCGGGGTGGCGGTGAGTCAGCAACCCGACGTGGCCGGTAGGGCCATCGACAGGTTGCGTGCTGACCGCCGCCCCGCCCGCCCGACCGCCGCAGGGCACGCAGGGCCTAGCCGAACGGGCGCGCCCGAGACGTTCGCGGACCCGCGCCCGGCGTACGCCGCGGCTGAGACGTCCTGGACCATCCCGAGGCGGTGAGGGCGGGCTACCTAGACTGGCTCGAGTGATCCAGCCCATCCGCCTGTTCGGCGACCCGGTGCTGCGCCAGCGCGCGGTCGAGGTGGTCGACTTCGACAAGGAGCTGCGCAAGCTCGTCGAGGACCTCACCGACACGATGCTCGAGGCGCCCGGCGCGGGGCTCGCGGCGCCGCAGCTCGGCGTGGGGCTCCGGGTGTTCACCTGGAACGTCGACGACGAGGTCGGCCACCTGGTGAACCCCGTGCTCGACCTGTCGGAGGAGCAGCAGCTCGGCCCCGAGGGCTGCCTGTCGATCCCCGGCCTCACCTTCGACTGCCGGCGCGCGCTGTCGGTGGTGGCGAAGGGCTTCGACATGCACGGCGAGCCGGTCACGGTCCACGGCTCCGAGCTGCTGGCCCGCGCGATCCAGCACGAGACCGACCACCTCGACGGCGTGCTGTTCATCGACCGGCTCGACGACGAGCTCCGCAAGGAGGCCAAGAGGGCCATCCGCGAGGCGGAGTGGTTCGGGCTCGAGGCCCCGAGGGTCAAGGTCTCGCCGCACCCGACCGGCAGGCTCGGGTTCTGATGCGCCGGGCACGGCAGCATCCGTGAGGCTGGTCTTCGCCGGTACGCCGGAGGTCGCGCTGCCGAGCCTGCGCGCGGTCGCCGACTCCCGCCACGAGCTCGTGGGGGTCATGACGCGCCCCGACGCGCCGTCCGGGCGCGGGCGCCGGCTCACGCCGAGCCCGGTGGCAGTGGTGGCCGAGGAGCTCGGCGTGCCCGTGCTCAAGCCCGCGCACCCGCGCGACCCGGACTTCCAGTCGGCCCTGCGCGAGCTCGGGCCGGACTGCTGCCCGGTGGTCGCCTACGGCGCGCTGCTGCCCCAGAGCGCGCTCGACATCCCGGAGCACGGCTGGGTCAACCTGCACTTCTCGTGCCTCCCCGCCTGGCGCGGCGCGGCTCCGGTCCAGCACGCCATCTGGGCCGGCGACGAGGTGACCGGCGCGACGACGTTCCGGATCGTCAAGGAGATGGACGCCGGGCCGACGTTCGGGGTGATGACCGAGCGGGTGCGCGACACCGACACCGCGGGCGACCTGCTGGCCCGGCTCGCGGAGGGCGGTGCCGGGCTGCTCGTCGCCACGCTCGACGGCATCGAGGACGGCAGCCTGGAGGCCCGGCCCCAGCCGGGCGAGGGCACGAGCTACGCGCCCAAGATCACCGTCGACGACGCCCGCGTCGACTGGGAGGACCCGGCGCTCGGCGTCGACCGGCGGATCCGCGCCTGCACCCCCGCGCCCGGCGCCTGGACGACGAACGCCGGCACCAGGGTCAAGCTCGGCCCGGTCGCGCACACCGAGGAGCGGCTGCCGCCCGGCGAGCTCAGGGTAGGAAAGAACGACGTGCTGGTCGGCACGGGCACGACCGCCGTACGCCTGGGCGAGGTCAAGGCGTTCGGGTCGCGCCAGATGCCCGCAGCCGACTGGGCGCGCGGGCTGCGCGAGGCGGGCAGCCGGCGCTTCGGTCCCGACGAGCCCACAGCCGGGAACGAGTAGCGTGGCGGCCGTGACGGATGCTCCCCCCAGGGGCGCGACGCCCGACGACGTCGACGCCATCTGCCTCGGCCTGCCCGAGGTCCAGCTCGGCACGTCGTGGGGCGACAACCCGACCTACAAGGTGCGCGGCAAGGGCTTCGTCATGCACCGCCCACCGGGTCGCACGGCGATCGACCCCGAGACCGGGGAGCCGTACGACGACCTGCTCGTCATCCAGGTGCCCGGCGAGGCAGAGAAGCGCGCCCTGGTCGAGGACGACCGGCTGCCGTTCTTCACCATCGACCACTTCAAGGGCTACCACGCCGTGCTGGTCCAGCAGAGCCGCCTCGGTGAGATCGACCGCGACGAGCTCGCCGAGATCCTCACCGACGCCTGGCTCACCAAGGCGCCGAAATCCTTGGCCAAGGCGCTCCTCGCCCATGGGTGAGCCCCGGCCTCGGGCTCAGCACCGGGAGGCGCCAACCGGCGTGCCCGGCGGGCGCAAGATCGTCCTCGACCCGGCGCGCGCGGCCGCCCTCGACGTGCTCAAGGGCGTCCGGGTCGACCGCGCCTACACCAACCTGCTGCTCCCCGCCGTGCTCCGGCACTACCAGCTCGAGGGCCGCGACGCGGCGTTCGCCACCGAGCTGGCGTCGGGCACCATCCGGCGCCGGGGCACCTACGACGCGATCCTGGCGGCGTGCATCGACCGGCCGCTGTCGAAGGTCGAGTCGAAGGTGCTCGACGCGCTGCGCATCGGCACCCACCAGCTCATCTCGATGCGGGTGCCCGACCACGCGGCGATCAGCACCACCGTCGACCTGGTCAGGGCGCGGGTCAACACCGGCGCCGGCAACTTCGCCAACGCCGTCCTTCGCTCGGTCAGCGAGCGCGACTTCGACGAGTGGGTCGACAAGATCACCCCCGACGAGCGCGCCTCCCCGACGCGGTACGCCGCCCTCGCGTTCAGCCACCCGGAGTGGGTGGTCGACGAGCTCCGCGAGGCGGTCGGCCAGGACGAGCTGCACGCGCTGCTCGACGCCGACAACGACAACCCGCGGGTCACGATGGTCGCTCGGCCCGGCCGCTCCACCCGCGACGAGCTGCCGGGGGAGCCGACCGCCTTCTCGCCGTACGGCGTCGTGCTGGAGGGCGGCGACCCGCGGTCGGTGCCGGCGGTGGCCGAGGGCCGCGCGGGCGTGCAGGACGAGGGCTCGCAGCTGGTCGCCCTGGCGCTGGCCGAGGCGCCGCTCGAGGGGCCCGACGAGCTGTGGCTCGACCTGTGCGCCGGCCCCGGCGGCAAGGCGGGGCTGCTGGCGGCGCTGGCCGCGGAGCGCGGCGCGCGGCTGGTCGCGAGCGAGCGGCAGCCGGTGCGCGGGGGGCTCGTCCGCCGCACGCTCACCGAAGACGGCGACTACGTGCCGGGCGTGGCGGGAGTCGTCGCGGCCGACGGCACGCTCGCGCCGTACCGCGCCGCGGTCTTCGACCGGGTGCTGGTCGACGCGCCGTGCACCGGCCTGGGCGCCCTGCGCCGGCGGCCCGAGGCGCGCTGGCGCCGCAAGCCCGACGACCTGTTCGCGCTCGTGATGCTGCAGCGCCAGCTGCTCCGCGCGGCGCTCGACCTCGTGCGGCCCGGCGGCGTGGTGCTCTACGCGACCTGCTCGCCGGTGATCTCGGAGACCTCGAGCGTGGTCACGTCGGTGCGCGGCGCCCGCACCGACGCCGAGCTCCTCGACCTCGGCCCCCAGCTCGCCGACGTGCCTCGCTCGGCCGGGCCCGTGCCCGGCACGGTGCAGCTGTGGCCGCACCGGCACGGCACCGACGCGATGTTCATGGCGCTGTTCCGCCGGTCCTGACACCCGCGGCGGCTACCGTCGGCGCATGGCCTCCTCGAAGTCGCCCGCCGTCGAGATCGAGGTCGACAACCGGGTGGTGCGGGTGAGCAACCCCGAGCGGGTCTACTTCCCGGAGAGCGGCGCGACCAAGCTCGACCTGGTCGAGTACTACCTCGCGGTCGGCCCGGGCATCGTCAACGCGCTGCGCGAGCGGCCGTGCATGCTGCACCGCTTCCCCAAGGGGCTGGCGGAGAAGAAGGTCCACCAGAAGCGGCTCCCGGCCGGCGCACCCGACTGGGTCGAGACCGTGCAGCTCTACTTCCCGCGCTGGGGCCGCACCGCCGACGAGCTGTGCGTGACCGAGCTCGGCTCGGTGATCTGGGCGGTGCAGATGTCGACGGTGGAGTTCCACCCGTGGAACAGCCGCCGCGCCGACACCGAGAAGCCCGACGAGTGGCGCATCGACCTCGACCCCGGCGACGACTGCGACTACGCGACGGTCCAGCGCGTCGCCCACGTCGTCCACGAGGTGCTCGACGAGCTGGGCGCGGTCGGCTTCCCGAAGACCTCGGGCGGGAAGGGGATGCACGTCTACGTGCGGATCCACCCCGACCACGGCTTCAAGGACGTACGCCGCGGCGCGCTCGCCTTCGCCCGCGAGGTCGAGCGCCGTGCGCCGTCCGACGTGACCACGACGTGGTGGCGCAAGGACCGCGACCCGCGCAAGCTCTTCGTCGACTACAACCAGAACGCGCGCGACCACACGATCGCGGCGGCGTACTCCGTCCGTGGACTGCCCGACGCCCGGGTCTCCACGCCCATCGAGTGGTCGGAGGTCGACGACGCCGACCCCCACGACTTCACGATGTTCACCGTCCCGGCCCGGTTCGCCGAGAAGGGCGACCTCCACGAGGCCATCGACGCGCACGCCTTCGACCTCCGCCCGCTGCTCGAGTGGGCCGAGCGCGACGAGGCCGAGGGCAAGGAGACGCCCGAGGAGCCCGACCCCGGTGGAGGTTGACCCGGCGCGAAGTTCGCGCCGGGTCGACGGCTCAACCCTCGACGAGGGCCTTCAGGCCGTCGAGCATCCCCTGCCAGTTCCGGCTGAACTGGTCGGCCTGCTCCTGGCTCTCGTTGCCGTCCTGGGTGAGCTCGAGGTGGGTGCCGGACTCCGAGGGCGTCAGCGTGTAGACGAGCGTGTGGTAGCTCGCCGGCTCGTCGGGCTGGCCCATCAGCGGGCTGTAGTGCGTCACCGAAAGGACGTGCGGCTCGTCGTAGGTGAGCACCTCGCCCTTGTCCTGGTAGGTCCGGCCGTCGTACTCGCCGTCCCAGGTGATCGGGCTGCCCACCTCCCACGAGGTCGTGACCCGCGACCCCTGCATGTACGCCGCGATCTGGTCAGGCTCGGTGAGCGCGGCCCACACCCGCTCCGGCGGGGCGGCGACGTCGGTCTGTGCGGTGGCGGTGAACTCGGCCATGCGTGTCATCTCCTCCGATATATGACCCACTCATACAATAACCGGATGAGCACCTCCGCACACCCCCGCCTCGACAACCTGCTGGCGGCGCTGTCGCTCAACCTCGCCGAGGAGTCGCAGGCGGCACTGGAGCGTGCGTCGGGGCTGACCGGCAGCGCGACCGCGGCGCTGCTGGCGCTGGAGGAGTTCCTCGGCGACGCGCACGTGGGGCGGCTGGCCGACGTGCTGGGGCTGACCCACTCGGGCGCCGTACGCCTGGTCAGCCAGCTGGAGCGCTCGGGCCTCGCGGAGCGCCGCAGCGGCGCCGACCGCCGCCGCGTCGAGGTCCGGCTCACGGCCGCGGGCCGGCGCCGGGCCGCCGCGGCCCGCGCGGCGCGCGACAAGGTCGTGCGGCAGGCGACCGGCGACCTCTCCGACGGCGACGCCGAGACGCTGGAGGGCCTGCTGGAGAGGCTGGTCGCGGCCCGGGTCGCGGTCCGCGTCGAACGCCGCCGCGCGGGCGAGGCCGGCGCGTGGTGGTGCCGCACCTGCGACTTCGCGGCGTGCGGCCGGCCCGAGGGGCGCTGCCCCGCCCAGGTCGCCGCCGCGCGGGTGACGTCCGGACCGGCGCGCGGCTGAATAGGCTGGGGGCGTGGGCATCCAGATCACGCCGAGCGTCCTCAACGCCGACCTGTCGCGCCTGGCGGACGAGGTGGCGCGGATCGGGAGCGCCGACTGGGTGCACGTCGACGTGATGGACAACCACTTCGTGCCCAACCTGACCTTCGGGCCGAGCATGCTCGAGTCGCTCGCGTCGCACACCGACCTGCCGCTCGACGCGCACCTGATGATCGACGACCCCGACAGCAACGCACTGGCGTACGTCGAGGCGGGCTGCGGCTCGGTGACCTTCCACGTCGAGGCCGCGCGGGCGCCGGTGCGGCTGGCCCGCGAGATCCGCGGCCACGGCGCGCGGGCCGCGATGGCGCTTCGGCCGGCGACCCCGATCGAGCCCTACGAGGAGCTGCTGGCCGAGCTCGACATGGTGCTGGTGATGACGGTGGAGCCCGGTTTCGGCGGGCAGAAGTTCCTCGACCTGTGCCTGCCGAAGATCCGCACCGCGCGCCGGCTGATCGAGAAGCACGGCGGCGAGACCTGGCTCCAGGTGGACGGCGGCGTGTCGCTGGAGACCATCGAGCGGTGCGCGGAGGCGGGCGCCGACGTGTTCGTGGCGGGCTCGGCCGTCTACTCCGCCGACGACCCGGACCGGATGGTCGCGGAGCTCCGCACCATGGCAGAGGAGGCAGCACGATGACACCCGAGCAGCAGGCCGCCTGGGAGTGGTACGGCGACCTGCGCGTGACCGAGGTCCTCATCTGCCCGGTCTGCGGGACGGGCGTCGCGCCGGTCTCCGACTCGGCCCTCCTGCACAAGCGCTGGCACGAGCAGCGCGGCGAGGCCTGACGAGACACACCCTGGTCGACCCGCGGCCGTGGGGGATAGTCCCTGACCCAACGACCCCCGATCGAGCCGACCCGGGGCCGTTTCGTCACGGACTACGCCGCCGCGGACGCCGGCTCGTCTGCCACCGAGGCACGCGGCGAGCGACGCAGCCGCCCCTGGGCGACGAGCACGCCGAGGACGAGCACCCCGCCACCGGCGAGCTCGGCCGCGCCCGGTGTCTCCCCGAGACAGAGCCACGCGCTGACGATGCCCACCGGCGGCACGAGCAGCACCCACGGCACGACCTGGCTCGACGGGTAGCGCGCCAGCAGCGAGTTCCACGCGCCGTACCCCACGAAGCTGGCGAGCACCGCGGTGTAGGCGGTGGACACCACTGCCTTCCAGCCGAACGCCGACAGCCCCGCCGAGACGCCGTCGGGCCCGTCGACGAGCAGTGAGAGCGCCACCATCGGCACCGGCGCGACGAGGGCCGACCACACGGTGAGCGAGAGCCCGCCGGGCACCTTCAGCGCACGGACCACCACGTTGCCGACCGCCCACGAGCACGCCGCACACACGCACAGGACCAGCGCCCCCAGCGGCACGTGCCCGTCGCGGCCGGCCGCGACCACGACGAGCCCGGCCGAGCCCAGCAGCACCCCGGCGAGCTGCGCCCGGGTCGGCAGCTCCCGGAGCACGACCGTGGCGGCCAGGATCGTGATGACCACCTGCGACTGGAGCACGAGCGAGGCGAGGCCGGCCGGCATGCCCGCGTCGATGGAGACGTAGAGGAACGCGAACTGGCCGAGGCTGAGGAAGGTCCCGACCGCCGCGATCTTCCACGCCGCCACCCGCGGCCGGGGCACCAGCAGCAGCACCGCCGGCGCAGCGACGGCGAGGAACCGCACGGCCCCGAACAGCAGCGGCGGCACCCCGGCCATGCCCCACTGGATCACCACGAAGTTGAAGCCCCAGATCGCCGCGGTCAGCACGGCGAGCATGGTGTGCCGCGGGGTCATGGGCCAAGCCTCGCGGGTGCGGCGCCGGCGTACGACCTCGCCCCCTGCCCGCGAGCGGCGACATCCTGCCAACCCGGCCCGCCGGCGACTGTGGGCGGGATCACGGGGGCTACGGCTGGCGCACTGTGGCAAACTCGTGGGGACGAGTAGAGATTGCTCGCGTGCTCTGGGGGCGGTGGAACTCCGCACCGGCGGTGAAAGTCCGCGACCCGGTCACCTCCAGTGACCGGTTGACCAGGTGGAACTCCTGGACCGACGGTCAAAGTCCGGATGAGAAGCGCACGCAGGTCTCGTTCGCGCACTGGTCAGGAGCACATGTGCCCGAGCGAGCCGTCGCCCCGGAGTCGTGAGCCGACCCGAGAGAGCGACGATGAGCTTCAGCCAGGCCGAGCGAACGGCGATGACGCGCGCCCTCGCGCTGGCCGCGAGCCCCGGCGTGCCACTCGGTCCCAACCCACGGGTCGGCTGCGTGCTCCTCGACGCGAACGGCCAGACCGTGGCCGAGGGCTTCCACCGCGGCGCCGGCAGCCCGCACGCCGAGGCCGACGCGCTCGCGAACGCCGGCGACCGGGCGCGCGGCACCACCGCGGTCGTCACCCTCGAGCCCTGCGCGCACACCGGCCGGACCGGTCCCTGCGCGGTCGCGCTCCGCGATGCCGGCGTACGACGCGTGGTGTTCGCCCAGGGCGACCCCAACCCGGTCGCGGCCGGGGGAGGCGCCTTGCTCCGCGGGGCCGGCGTCGAGGTCGAGCAGGGCCTGCTGGTCGACGAGGCCCGCGCCCTCAACCGGGTGTGGACCTTCGCGGTCGAGCACGGCCGGCCGTTCGTGACGTGGAAGTTCGCGACCACCCTCGACGGGCGCAGCGCGGCAGCCGACGGCACCAGCCGGTGGGTCTCGGGCCGGGCCGCCCGGCTCGACACCCACCGACTCCGGGCGCTCTGCGACGTGATGCTGGTCGGCACCAACACCATCGACGTCGACGACCCGCGGCTGACGGTCCGCGACGAGCACGACCAGCCGTTGCCCCGCGACCGGCAGCCACTGCGCGTGGTCATGGGCGTGCGCGACCTGCCGCCCACCAAGAGGGTGTTCGACGAGGAGGCGGAGACCGTTCACCTCCGCACCCGCGATCCCGAGACCGCGCTCGAGACGCTGTTCTCCCGCGACCGCCAGCACGTGTTCCTCGAAGGCGGCCCGACCCTCGCCGCGGCGTTCCTCGAAGCCGGCCTCGTCGACGAGATCGTCGCCTACGTCGCCCCGATGCTGCTCGGCGCCGGGCAGCACGCGGTGGCCGACCTGGGAATCACCACGATCGCCGGAGCGCTGCGTCCGGTGGTCACCGACATCGCCGTGCTCGACGGGCTCGACGGCGAGGAGCCGAACGTCCGCATCACCCTGACGCCCACCCAGACCCCCACCCAGACCCCCACCCAGACCCCCACCCAGACCCCCACCCAGACCCCCACCCAGACCCCCACCCAGACCCCCACCCAGACCCCCACCAGAGGAGATCACTGATGTTCACCGGGATCGTCGAGGAGCTCGGCACCGTCGCCGGGGTCGAGGACCAGGGCGACGCGATCAGGCTCACCATCCACGCCCAGCACGTGCTGTCCGACGCCGGACTGGGCGACTCGATCTCCGTCAACGGCTGCTGCCTCACCGTCGCCGAGCGCGACGGCGAAACGTGGACCGCCGACGTCATGCAGGAGACCCTCGACAAGACCAGCCTCGCCGGGGTCGCACCCGGCGACCGGGTCAACCTCGAGCGCGCCGTCACGCCCACGACCCGGCTCGGCGGACACATCGTCCAGGGCCACGTCGACGGCGTCGGCACGGTCGTCTCGCGCACCCCGAGCGAGCACTGGGAGGTCGTCGAGGTCTCGATGCCGGCAGACCTGGCGCGCTACCTGGTCGACAAGGGGTCCATCACCGTCGACGGCGTGAGCCTCACCGTCGTCGAGGCCCGCGACGACGGGTTCACGGTCAGCCTCATCCCCGAGACCCTCGCCCGCACCACGCTGGGCAGCCGCCAGGTCGGCGACCGGGTCAACCTCGAGGTCGACGTCCTCGCGAAGCACGTCGAGAAGCTCCTCGCGCACAGGAAGGACGCGTCATGACGATTCCCCAGCACGTGGGGGTGCGGATGGACCCCATCGAGCGGGCCGTCGCCGACATCGCCGCCGGCAAGGCGGTCGTGGTCGTCGACGACGAGGGCCGCGAGAACGAGGGCGACCTCATCTTCGCCGCCAGCAAGGCCACGCCCGAGCTGATGGCGTTCACGATCCGGCACTCCAGCGGCGTGATCTGCGTGCCGATGCCGGGCGCGATGCTCGACCGGCTCGAGATCCCCCTCATGACGCCGCACAACAAGGACAAGATGCGCACGGCGTACACGATCTCGGTCGACGCCCGCGACGGCGTCACGACCGGGATCTCGGCTGCCGACCGCGCGCACACCGCCCGCGTGCTCGCCGACTCGGCCACCGAGCCGTGGGAGATCACCCGGCCCGGTCACGTCTTCCCGCTGCGCTACCGCGAGGGCGGGGTGCTCGCCCGTCGCGGCCACACCGAGGCGGCGGTCGACCTGGCCCGCCTGGCCGGGCTCACCCCTGCCGGCGTCCTCGTGGAGCTGGTGAACGACGACGGCACCATGAAGCGCGCGCCCGAGCTGCGCGAGTTCGCCGACGAGCACGGGCTGGCGATGATCTCGATCGAGGACCTGGTGCGCTGGCGGCGCCGCAACGAGGTGCTCGTCGACCGGGTCGCCGAGACCCGGCTGCCGACCAGCCACGGCGACTTCACCGCCTACGGCTACCGGATCTCGGTCGACGACTCCGAGCACGTCGCGCTGGTCTACGGCGACGTGTCGGGCACCGAGCCGGTGCTGACCCGGGTGCACTCCGAGTGCCTGACGGGCGACGTCTTCGGCAGCAGCCGCTGCGACTGCGGTCCCCAGCTCAACGAGGCGATGGACCGCATCGTCGCGGAGGGCCGCGGAGTGGTGATCTACCTGCGCGGCCACGAGGGCCGGGGGATCGGCCTGGTCGCCAAGCTGCAGGCCTACCAGCTCCAGGACGGCGGCCGCGACACCGTCGACGCCAACCTCGACCTCGGACTGCCCGCCGACGCCCGCCACTACGGCGCGGCCACCCAGGTGCTCAAGGACCTCGGCGTCGCCAGCGTCCGGCTGCTGACCAACAACCCCGACAAGGTCACCAGCCTCGAGGAGTACGGCATCACCGTCGCCGAGCGGGTGCCGCTCACCCCGCACCCCAACGACCACAACCTCGCCTACCTGCTCACCAAGCGCGACCGGATGGGTCACGTGCTCCCCGGCCTCGACGTCCTCGAGGACGTCACCCGATGAGCGGCGAGGGCGCCGCCGCGGTCGAGCCGTTCGACGCGAGCGGCCTGCGCGTCGCGGTGGTCGCGGCGAGCTGGCACACGGTGGTGATGGACGGCCTGCTCGCCGGCGCGGCCCGCGCGTGCGCCGACCACCGGGTCGAGGCCACGGTCGTGCGCGTACCGGGCACGTTCGAGCTCCCGGTCGTGGCCTCGGCGCTCGCCCAGCAGGGATACGACGCCGTGGTGGCGCTCGGGGTCGTCATCCGGGGCGGCACGCCGCACTTCGACTACGTCTGCTCGGCGGCCACCGACGGCCTGACGAGGGTCGCCCTCGACCACACGGTCGCGGTCGGCTTCGGCGTGCTCACCTGCGACACCGACGAGCAGGCCCTCGACCGGGCCGGGCTCGAGGGCTCGCACGAGGACAAGGGCTACGAGGCGACCGCGGCGGCGCTGGCCACGGCGCGCACCCTGCGCGAGGTCAGCGGGCGCTGAGCCACTCGTCCCTGAGCAGCGCGTACATCATCCCGTCGAGCCACTGCCCGTCGCGGTGCAGCGAGTCCTGCTTGGTGTGCTGCTCGCGGCGCATGCCGAGCCGCTCCATCAGGCGCCACGACGCGTCGTTGTCGGCGAAGCACTGCGCGATCACGCGGCGCACGCCGAGGTCCTCGAAGCAGATCCGCAGCTCCTCGCGGACCGCCTCGGTGGCGAACCCCTGGCCTGCGTACGCCGGGTCGAAGACGTAGCCGATCTCGACCAGCGTCCTCGCGGCCTGCTCGCGGACCTCGGCCTGCGACCACGGGTCCTGGATGCTGAGGTAGAGGTCGCCGATCACGACGCCGTCCTTCTCGACGATCAGGGTGTCGGTCTGCCGCTCGGCGTAGCCGTCCTCCCAGGCCGCCGGGTCCTGCGGGTGGTTGGTCAGCCAGCGGGCGACCTCGGGCAGGCTCCGGAAGGCGTACGTCGGCGCGGCGTCGCGTTGCTCGGCGGGCCGGATCGAGAGCCGCTCGGTGGTGACGGGCCAGGTGAGGTCGGTGATCGCGCGGGGCACCGGCCCATCCTGTCCCGTCCATGCCCGGACCGGCGAGCGAGTTGCCGGACCACCGCCAACTAGGCTGGCTCGTCGTGAAGACGTTCGAGGAGCTCTGGGCAGAGCTCTCCGAGAAGGCCGAGACCCGTCCCGACGGGTCCGGCACCGTGCGCGAGCTCGACGCCGGCGTCCATGCGATCGGCAAGAAGCTGGTCGAAGAGGCCGCGGAGTCCTGGATGGCCGCCGAGCACGAGGGCAAGGACCGCGCCGCCGAGGAGATCAGCCAGCTGCTCTACCACGCCCAGGTGCTGATGCTGGCCACGGGCCTCACGCTCGACGACGTCTACGCACACCTCTAGCCCGATCGGAACCCTGGCCGTGTCACTCCTCCGCATCGCCGTCCCCAACAAGGGCTCGTTGGCCCAGTCCGCCTCCGACATCCTGCGCGAGGCGGGCTACCGCCAGCGCGACGACGCCAAGCAGCTCACGCTCACCGACGCCGAGAACGGCGTGGAGTTCTTCTACCTGCGGCCGCGCGACATCGCGCTCTACG
Source organism: Nocardioides halotolerans DSM 19273 (assembly GCF_000422805.1). Classification (GTDB taxonomy): domain Bacteria; phylum Actinomycetota; class Actinomycetes; order Propionibacteriales; family Nocardioidaceae; genus Nocardioides; species Nocardioides halotolerans. Next base: position 357,404 of record NZ_KE383922.1, read on the forward strand.
TCGGCGAGGGCACCCTCGACGTCGGGATCACCGGCCGCGACCTGCTGCGCGACTCCGGCGCGAAGGCAGACGAGGTGCTCTCCCTGGGCTTCGGACGCAGCCGGTTCCGGTTCGCCGGGCCGGTGGGCCGCTACTCCGACCTCGCGGAGCTGGCCGGCGCGCGGATCGCGACGTCGTACGTCGGGGTCGTGAGCGCGTTCCTCGAGGAGCGCGGGATCGCGGCCGAGGTGGTGCGCCTCGACGGGGCCGTCGAGACCTCGATCCAGCTCGGCGTCGCCGACGCGGTCGCCGACGTCGTCGAGACCGGCAGCACGCTGCGCGCGGCGGGGCTGGAGGTCTTCGGCGAGACGATCCTCGACTCCGAGGCGGTGCTGGTCACCCGTGCCGGGCACGGCCCCTCCGGCTTCGAGATCTTCCGCCGCCGGGTCGAGGGCGTCCTCGTGGCCCGCAGCTACGTGATGATGGACTACGACATCGAGGAGGGCAGGGTCGGCGACGCGGTCGCGCTCACGCCCGGCATCGAGGGCCCCACGATCGCTCCGCTGCATCGCGAGGGGTGGGTCGCCGTCCGCGCGATGGTGCCCCGCGACGGCGCGCAGCGGCTCATGGACGAGCTCTACGAGATCGGCGCGCGGGGCATCCTGCTCACGGACATCCATGCCTGCCGACTCTGAGCCGGCGGGGCTCCCGCCGCTCCCGCGCACCTGGCGGCCGCTGGGCCCGCGGGTCGTCGGCATCGCGGTGACGCTGGCGCTGATCGCCGTCGTCGCCGTCGGGTGGATCAACCTGGGGGCCGAGACCCGCGCCAAGTTCACGCTGTTCCAGCGCGGCACGCTGGTGTTCTTCGGGCTGCTCTACCTGGCGCTGATGTTCGCGCTGATCCGCTCGCGCGCGGTGGCGTACGCCGACCGGCTGGTCGTGGTCAACGGCTACCGCCGCCACGAGTACGAGTGGCCCTTCATCGTCGCCGCCCGCCTCCCACCGGGCGCGCCCTGGGTCACGCTCGACCTGGCCGACGGCGAGACCGCGTCGGTCCTGGCCATCCAGGGCTCCGACGGCCAGCGCGCCCGCACCGCCCTCCGCGAGCTCAAGTCCCTCGTCGCCGCCTCCTCCGCCTCCCCCTGACCCGAGCCGAACCGAGCCCCGTCACGCCGAGTCGGCGCTACTGATCATCAGTAACGCCGACTCGGCCGGTTACTCGTCAGCAGCAACGCCGACTCGGCGGTGCTTGGGTCAGGTGAGGTCGCGGATGCCCCAGGAGGCCGAGAAGTCCTGGCCGGGGTCGAGCACGAGGAGGTCCTCGCCGGTGCGGAAGGCGTCGGCCTGGGCGGTCATCGGCTCGACGGCCACGGCGCGGCGGTGCGCGCCGGGGAGGTCGTCGGCCGTGTAGACCATCAGCCACGGGTGGGCGGCGTCCGCCCACAGCGCCACCGCGTGGCCGGTCGCGGGGTCGCGCAGCTCGACGGTGACGCGCCCGGACCCGTCGCGCGCGAGGTCGGTGAAGGCGTGGTCGATCTCGGTCTCGCGGATCGGCCGGGGCACCCGGAAGTCGAACCCGGTGCCCTCGACCGGCTCCGGCCCGACCGGCAGCTTGCGCTCGGGGTCGGAGATCGTGCGGGTCGCGGCGGGCAGCGTCAGCTCCCAGCCGTCGCACGGGCCCGGCCCGACCGAGAGGTACGGGTGCGCGCCGTGGGCGTACGGCGCCGGCTCGGCGGCCAGGTTCGTCGCGGTCTGGGTCACCGTCAGCCCGTCGGCGCTCACGTCGTAGACGACGTGCAGGTCGAGCGTCCACGGGTAGCCGCTCTGCGCCATCAGCCGGTAGCGCAGGGCGACCGACCCGCCGGTGTGCTCCTCCACGCTCCACGCCACCCACCGCACCAGCCCGTGCGAGGCGTTCTGGCGGGTCGGTTCGCTCAGCGGCAGTTGCAGCTCCTGGTCGCCGACGGTGTAGCGGCCGTCGCGGATCCGGTTCGGCCACGGCACCAGCAGCTGCCCCTGCCCGCCGGTGGACATGCCGTCCTCGTCGAAGCCGTGCAGCAGCGCGCGCCCGTCGTGCTCGAGCACCCGCAGGGTTGCCCCGCACTCGGTCACGACCGCGCGATAGCCGCTCCCGGAGATCTCGTACTGCTCGCCGCTCGGTGCCACCACGGAGGTCACCGTACGACGGGCGGCGTGCTCCCGGTGCCGTCGACGACCACGTCGGCGCGCTCGCGGGTCCGCTCGCGGGCGAACAGCGCGCGCTCGTCGGCCATGAACGTGAGCCAGTGCTGCCGCATCGCCTCGCCGTCGCGCGCCAGCCCGCGCCGCAGCCGCAGCTCGTCGTCCACCTCCACCCACACCAGCACGGTGGTGTACGCCGCGAGCGCGGCCGCCCCGCTGCCGACCCCCTCGACGACCAGCCACGGCGCGGGGGCGACCGGCACGGTCCGGTCGTAGCGGTGGTGCTGCCAGTCGAAGTGGTCGTAGCTGCCCGGGCGTCCCGCCGCGAGCGCCTCGGCCAGCCCCACGAGCTGGCGGCCGACGGCGTCGAGCCCGCGCCAGCCCTCCATCAGGTCGTCGCCGTGGACCAGCTGCGCGCCGGTCCGCTCGGCCAGGGCCTTCCCGAGGGTGGTCTTGCCGGACCCGGCCGGGCCGTCGACGCACACCAACCGCCCGGGGCCGAGCGTCGGGGGCCGGGACGCGGCGAGCCTCAGGACGAGGTCGGCAGCCTCAGAAGGCGAGCCCGTGGCCACGGTAGGTCGGGACCTCCTCGGTGAACCGGGAGCCGGCCAGCAGCTGGACCGTGTTGGTGTGCTCGAAGGGCTCGCCCGACTTGGCGTGCCGGAACCACACCAGGTCACCCACCTCCAGCAGCGCCGCCGGGTGCCCGGTGAGCGGGGTCTGCACCTCGCCGGCGCCCTCGAGCCCGGTCAGGTGCAGCCCGGCGGGCGCCCACGGCGTCGGCAGCCGGTCCTTGCCGGCCGGGCCGGACGCGACCAGCCCGCCACCGTGCACCGTCGCGATGTCGGGGGAGGGGCGCCTGGTGACGGGCAGCGCGAAGTACGCAGCCGGGCGGGCCGCGAAGGACTGGTAGTGGTCGAAGAGCGTCGGCGCGAGCAGTCCCGACCCGGCCGCGACCTCGGTCACCACCGCGTCGGCGACGGTCGCCTCGACCGAGCCGGTGCCGCCGGCGTTCCAGAACTCGAGGGTGACGCCCGCGGCGCGCAGCGCCTCGGCCACCTCGCGGCGGCGCACCTCGAGCTGGGTCATCGACAGCGCCTTGATCCGGCGTACGACGGCCGAGCGGGCCCGCTGCGACGGCACCTCGTCCTGCACCCCGGCGACCTGGCCCTCGTAGGTCATCGCGCCGACCAGGCGGAACCCGTGGCGCGACTCGATCTCCTTGGCGAGGAGCACCACGTCGCCGGCGTCGTAGAGCGGCGAGCGCTTGGGCCCGACGTGCTGGCGGCCCATCCGCAGCCCGGCGTCGACGTCGATCGCGACCCGGACCGGCACCGCCTGCGAGGCGCGCACGGAGTCGACGACGTCGAGGTGCGCGACCTGGTCGACCATCAGCGTGATGTGCGCCGCGGCGGACGGCGAGGCGACCAGCCGCGCCAGCGCCCCGCGGTCGACGGTCGGGTAGGCGACCACGATGTCGTCGCAGACGCCGTGCTCCTCGAGCCAGAGCGCCTCGGCCAGCGTGTAGCCGAGCACGCCCTGGAACCCCTCGCGGGCGAGCACCCGGCTGAGCAGCGCGGGCACGCGGACCGACTTCGAGGCGACCCGGATCGGCGTGCCGCCGGCCCGGCGCACGAGGTCGTCGGCGTTGGCGTCGAAGGCGTCGAGGTCGACGACCATCAGCGGCGTCGGGAGCGGCTCGGCGTGGGCGGCCACGGCGTCGTTGAGCCGCGCCCAGAGCCGGTTGCGCTCGAGCGTGCCGGAGTCGGGGTTCACGGGCGTCTCCCGGTCACGTGATGCCGCGCTTGCGCAGCAGGGCCTCGATCTCGGCCAGCTCCGGGTCGACGTCGGACACGACGGGCTCCTTCTTCGTGCCCCGGCCCCTGCCGAGCTCCTTGCGGGCCGGTGCGTCACCCTCGGCGGCCCGCGCGCGCCCCACCCCGCGCTCGGCGAGGAAGCCGGCCGCGGCGAAGCAGGTCACCGACACGACGGCGAGGATGATCCCGAGCCAGCTGGCCGGGCTGAAGGCGAAGCCGGTCACCCAGTCGCCGACGGCGCCGCCGATCTCGGTCGCCATCTCGAGCGTGTCCGTCAGCAGCAGGGCGACCGGGATGAGCGTGAGCCCCACCCCGCGCAGCCCCGCCACGAAGCCGCGGCTCCGGAACGCGAACCAGGTGTAGATGCCGCCCAGCAGGGTGAGCGAGAGGGTCAGCGCTCCCCAGGCGGCGTCGTCCACGCCCTCAGCCTAGAGACTCCGCCGAAGCCGGGCGTTGCCCGCACGCCTACCGTGGGACCGTGGAGAGCACGGGCGGGCAGCGGCTGCTGGCGGGCGCGGGCGCGCCCGGCGACACCGGTGCGGCCGACCCGGCGCTGGCCGCCGCGCTGTCGGCGTACGCCGCCGACCCCGCTCGCGAGCCCGAGGTGCTGGCCGCGCTGGCCGAGGCCCGGCTGCTCGTGCCGGTGGTCGCCGAGCTGGGGGAGGCCGAGACCGGTCCCGACGGGCTCGTGCACGACAAGTCCAGCGACATGGCCACCGTGCTGATGCGCGGCCCCGACGGCCGGCAGGCGCTGCTGGCGTTCACCGGGCTCGACGCGCTGCACCGGTGGGACCCGGAGGCCCGGCCGGTGCCGGTGCCGGCCCGGATGGCGGCCCTCGCGGCCCTGCAGGACGGCGCCGAGGCCCTGCTGATCGACCTCGCCGGCCCGGTGCGCTACCTCGTCCCGGTTTCGTCCCCGGCGGAATAGTCGGTTACCATCGAGCGTTGACCGATCCGTGCTCCCAGGAGCACAGATCACAAGCGGATGACAGCGGCCCCCGGGTCGCCTGGCTCCCACCCGCATCGGCCGCCCAGCTGCACAGGCCGTCGGGTCCGGTCTGGTGGTTCGTCCACGGGTGCCCGCACGGCGGGATCCCGCAAGACGAGCTCGACTGGCCTCCGCTTGCGACGCGGGGGCCTTCTTGGATTTCGGGCGCGAGCCCGAGTGCGAGGAGCCCCCGGCCCAGTCACCGAATCGCAGGAGGACACATCAGCACCGAGCTTCGTATCAACGACCGGATCAGGGTTCCCGAGGTGCGCCTCGTGGGGCCCAACGGCGAGACCGTGGGCATCGTGCCGACGGACCAGGCGCTCAAGCTCGCCCAGGAGGCGGACCTCGACCTCGTCGAGATCGCACCCCAGGGCAAGCCTCCGGTCTGCAAGCTCATGGACTACGGGAAGTTCAAGTACGAGAACGCCCAGAAGGCCCGTGAGGCACGCCGGAACCAGACGAACGTGATCATCAAGGAGATGAAGCTTCGTCCCAAGATCGACGCGCACGACTACGAGACCAAGAAGGGTCACGTCGTGCGGTTCCTCAAGGCCGGCGACAAGGTCAAGATCACGATCATGTTCCGCGGTCGCGAGCAGCACCGCCCCGAGCTGGGGTTCCGGCTGCTGCAGCGGCTGGCAGAAGACGTCACGGAGCTCGGCTTCGTGGAGTCCGCACCGAAGCAGGACGGCCGCAACATGATCATGGTGCTCGGCCCGCACAAGAAGAAGGCCGAGGCCAAGGTCGAGCAGCAGCACGCCAAGGAGGAGCGCATGGCCGAGCGTGCAGCCGAGGCTGCCGAGGAGGCCGCCGAGCGCGCGACCGCCCGTGCCGCCGGCCCCGTGGCCCAGAAGAAGGAGCGCGGCCGCTCCGAGAACCTGGATCCCGAGATCGAGGCGTGAGCGCAGCCGAGCGCGAGGAACGAGCGCTCGGCGTCCGCGCGAACGGGTCGAGCAAGCGCCGCGACTGAGGGACGAAGTCGCGGCAGCGGGTCGAGACACACCGCAGGCGGCGCGGCCGACCTGACCACATGACGTACGAAGGAGAAAGAGATGCCCAAGAACAAGACGCACTCCGGTGCCAGCAAGCGGTTCAAGGTGACCGGCAGCGGCAAGATCATGCGCCTGCAGGCCGGCCGGAAGTCCGGCGCTGCGTTCGCGTCCGCGCCCACCACCGGCAGCCGCAAGAAGCACCGCCGCAACGCCGGGATGGTCGAGCTCGAGGCGGCCGACGTCAAGCGCGCCAAGAAGATGCTGGGTCTCTGAGTTTCTGCCCCGCCTTTCACGACTGACCTGACATCACAAGGAGCTAAGAACCATGGCACGCGTCAAGCGGGCAGTGAACGCCCAGAAGAAGCGCCGCACCACCCTCGAGCGCGCCGCCGGCTACCGCGGCCAGCGCTCGCGCCTCTACCGCAAGGCCAAGGAGCAGGTCACCCACTCCCTGGTCTACAGCTACAACGACCGCCGCAAGAACAAGGGCAACTTCCGTCGCCTCTGGATCCAGCGGATCAACGCGGCCGCCCGTGCGCAGGGGATGACCTACAACCGGTTCATCCAGGGGCTCAACCTCGCCGGTGTCGAGGTCGACCGCAAGATCATGGCCGACCTCGCCGTCAACGACATCGCCGCGTTCAACGCGCTGGTCGAGGTCGCGAAGGCCGCCCTCCCCGAGGACGTCAACGCGCCCCGGGCCGAGGCCACGGCCTGAACCACGCAGCACCCCTCACGGCGAGCAACGCCCGCCTGAAGGACCTCCGGAAGCTCAGCCGCCGCTCGGTACGCACCGAGCGGCGGCTCTTCCTCGCCGACGGCCCGAACGCCGTGGAGGCCGCGCTCGAGGCCGGCTGCGTCGAGGAGGTCTTCGCGCGGCCCGGCGCCGACGACCTCCTGCCCGACCTCGCCGACGGCGTCAGGCTGACCTGGGTCGACGACCGGGCGCTCGGCTCGCTGTCGGAGTCGGTGTCACCCGGCGGCGTCGTCGCGCTGTGCCGCTACGTCGACGTGCCGCTCGCCGAGGCGCTGGCCGGTGCCAGGCTGGTCGCGATCTGCGCCGACGTCCGCGACCCCGGCAACGCCGGCACCGTGATCCGCTGCGCCGACGCCGCCGGAGCCGATGCCGTCGTGCTCGCCGGCAGCTCGGTCGACGCCTACAACGCCAAGACGGTCCGAGCCAGCGCGGGCTCGCTGTTCCACCTGCCCGTCTCCGTGGAGCGGTCCGCCGAGGCCGCCGTACGCGCGGCCAAGGACGCCGGACTCACGGTGCTGGCCGCAGACGGTGCCGGCGAGACGCGGCTCTACGACGCCCCGGCGGGCCCGACCGCCTGGCTGTTCGGCAACGAGGCGTGGGGCCTGCCCGCCGACCTCGCCGACCTCGCCGACCACCGCGTCGCCATCCCCATCCACGGTCGCGCGGAGAGCCTCAACCTCTCCACCGCGGCCGCCCTCTGCCTCTACGAGTCGGCGCGCCGCCGCGGCGCGTGAGCCCACCGGGATCACTCGACGGTCCCGCCGTGCAGGTAGCGCAGCCTCCAGGTGCCCCGGCTCAGCACGAGCTGCGCGTCGCGGACGTGGTGGGGGCCGTCGAAGCTGAGCCGGCCCTCGAAGACGACGACCTGCCGGCAGGGCTCCGCGAACCGGCGCGCGCGCGACACGGTGCGGAACGGGCCGCCCGTCGAGACCTGGACCTTGGCCGGCCAGCGGTTCCTCCCGCCGTGCAGCCGGACCAGCTCGCCCGGCCGGCCGGCCTGCACCACGTCGCAGCGTCCGCCGGTGGTGCCCGGGAACTCCTGCACGCCGTCGGTCCGCACCACGGTGGTGCCGTGGCGGCCGGGCAGCGCGACCCCGCCGGCGGCGACGGTCCACGGCCGACGCCCGACGGACCGGACCGTCCACGCCGTCGCGTCGGGGCTGACCAGCACGACGTGCGAGCGCCCGCACCGGAGGTCCTGCACGTACAGCGCCGGCGGGGTGATCAGGTCCGCGTAGCTGTCGGTGCAGCGCTTGGCCGAGGCGTGGACCTGGGTGGGCAGGCCCCAGGTGTAGGCGCCGAGGTCGAAGACCTGGGCCATCACCCGGTGCCGGTCGGGGCTGCCGATCGCCACGATCGGCGCGCCCGGCACGTTCGTGTAGAGGAAGTGGGTCGTGATCCGGGTGCGTCCGTACCCGTAGCGCACCAGCCCAGGTACGTCGACCGGCGCGGGCCGCGTGACCGACCACGGCGCCCCGACCGTCGCGCGTGACAAGGTGAACTGCTCGGCGCGCTCGTAGCCGCCACCGAGGACCGTGAGAGCGTCGACGTTCTCGAACGAGCCCTCGGTGCACCCGGGGTCGGTGCCGGCGACCTGCGTGTGCGTGGTCGCCCCAGCCAGGTCGCGGGTATGGACGCCGATCACGCACGGGCCACGGCGGCCGGCCGGCTCGGGCCCGATGATCGTGACGGTGCCGGTGTCGTCGACGACCGGTGTCTCGCCGCCGCTGTCGTAGGTGTACGTCGTCCGCGCGAGCCCGCCGAACCCCCCGGTGGCCGACCACTCGACGTACTGCCCGGCGCGGCCGACGAGCCACGCGGCGTAGGTGCCCGACGGGGAGATCGCGGGCGCCTGGTAGGCCTCCCCGGGCAGGCGGGTCCGGCTCCAGGTGCGGCCGTCGCGCGAGACGAGCGCGAGGCTGTGCACCGGCGCCTGGTCGACGTAGTAGGGCTTGTCGCACTCGACGAGCACGGCGAAGCCGCCGGGGGAGTGCCGAGCGTCGATCGCGCCGCAGGTCACCCGACCGCGGGTGTGCACCAGGGTGGACGGCGCGTCCCACTCGCCGGTGGCGACGTCGAGGTGCTGGATCGAGACCGTGTGCTCGTCGGGCATCCCGATCGCGACCGGGCCGAGGACCTGCGCCGGCAGGAAGCGGTACGACGCCGGCCCGGCGGCCCCGGCCGGTGACCCGTCGAGCAGGAGCAGGCCAGGGAGCAGCAGCGCGAGGACAGGGACGAGCACCGCGAGACGTCGCATGCCCCTGTGATGCCCCCATCGCGTCCGATGGTCACCCGCGGCGCGCGATCGTTACGGCCTCGAGACCGCGTGGGGCGCAGCTCCTAGTCTGTGCGCATGCCGACCCGTCCAGCACAGGCCGTCGTGGACGCGCTGCCCGACGGAGTCGTGATCGCCGGCGCGGACGGGCGGGTCACGATGATCTCCGCGGTCGCGAGGCGGCTGCTCGGAGCGCCCGAGGACAGCGTGGGCCGGCCGCTGCACGAGGTGCTGGCCCTGCGCGACCAGGACGACAACGCCTGGGTGGCCCACAACCGGCCCTACGAGGGCCTCGCCACGCGCACCGCCGTCCCGGAGCAGTCGTGGCTGGCGCGCAACGGCGAGGAGGTGCTGGTCGTCGCGCGGATCCGCCGCCCCGCGCTCGACCGGCCCGTGGACGAGGTGGCCATCACCCTGCGGTCGGGCCGCGGCCGCGAACGCCTCGACCGCGAGCGCTCCGACCTCGTGGCGACCGTCGCCCACGAGCTGCGCTCCCCGCTGACCGGCGTCAAGGGGTTCGTCCAGGCCCTGCTCAACCGCTGGGAGCGGCTCAACGACGAGCAGAAGAAGCTCATGCTCACCACGGTCGCCGCCGACTCCGACCGGCTCACCCGCCTGATCGCGGAGCTGCTCGACGTGGCCCGCATCGACACGGGCCGGCTCCAGCTGCACCCGCGACCCAGCGACGCCGGGCTGCTCACCCGCCGCATCGTCGACTCGGTCTCGGCCGGCACCGCGCGGCCGATCAGCCTCGAGGTGTCCGACGAGCTGCCCGAGATCCACGCCGACCCCGACAAGTTCACCCAGGTCGTGACCAACCTGGTCGAGAACGCCGTGCGCCACGGCGAGGGCACGGTCCGGGTCTCCCTGGTGCCCCTCGGGCCGGGCGAGCTGGGCGACCAGCCCGGCGTACGCATCACGGTCGACGACGAGGGCGAGGGCATCCCCGTCGAGATGCGCCGCCGGGTGTTCACGAAGTTCTGGAAGGGCGGCAAGCGCGGCGGCTCCGGCCTCGGCCTCTACCTCGTCAACGGCCTCACCAAGGTGCACGGCGGCACCGTGACCATCGACGACGCCCCCCACGGCGGCGCGCGCATCGAGGTCGCCTGGCCGGCCGCGCTGCCCGACGTCTGACCCCACCCGTCCCGGGGATCTCCCGGGAGAGGCCGGAACTCCTGCACAGAACCTTCACGAGTCCCACCCCCGTCCTGCGCGCTCCCGCACCTACCGTGGCGGTCATGCAGCAGCCCCCGGCCCGGCGCGTGCTCGTCGTCGAGGACGAGCCCGTCATCAACGACGCCGTGTCCGACCGGCTGCGGGCCGAGGGCTTCAGCGTCGACCAGGCCTACGACGGCCCGTCGGGCGTCACCGCGTGCGCCGACGGCGACCCCGACGTGGTCGTGCTCGACGTGATGCTGCCCGGGTTCGACGGGCTCGAGGTCTGCCGACGGATCCAGGCCGCCCGGCCGGTGCCGGTCCTGATGCTGACCGCGCGGGACGACGAGGCCGACGTGCTGGTCGGGCTCGCCGTGGGCGCGGACGACTACCTCACCAAGCCGTTCCGGATGCGCGAGCTGGTCGCGCGGGTCAACGCGCTCCTGCGCCGGGTCGACCGCGCCGCCGAGCTCGCGGCCAGGCCCTCGGCCCGGCTGGCCGTCGGTGACCTGGTCGTCGACACCGGCACCCGGCGGGTCACCGTCTCGGGGGAGGAGGTGCGGCTCACCCCCACGGAGTTCGACCTCCTGACCCGGCTGGCCGCCACGCCCGGCGAGGTGCTGACCCGCGAGCACCTGCTGGCCGAGGTGTGGGACTGGCCGGACGCGACCGGCACCCGCACGGTCGACAGCCACGTGCGCGCGCTGCGCGCGAAGGTCGGGCCCGACCGGGTCCGCACCGTGCACGGGGTCGGCTACGCGCTGGAGGACCCGGAGGCGGGCCGATGAGCTCCCCGCTCCAGCAGGTCGGCTCGATCAAGGTCAAGCTCGGGCTGCTGGTCACGGCCAGCGTGCTGGTCGCGGCGCTGGTCGGGGTGCTGGCGGGCGACGCCGGGGTCCCGGTGCTGCTCGCCGTACCCGTCACCGTCGCCCTCGCGCTCGCCGTCACCCAGCTGCTGGCGGTCGGCATGACCTCGCCGCTGCGCGAGATGACCGAGGCCACCCGGCGGATGGCGCGCGGCGACTACCGGGGCCGGGTGCGGGCCGAGTCGTCCGACGAGGTCGGCGAGCTGGCGCGGGCGTTCAACCAGATGGCCGCCGAGCTCGCGACCGTCGACCGCGAGCAGCGCGCGCTCGTCGCGACCGTCTCCCACGAGCTGCGCACGCCGCTCGCGGCCCTCACGGCCACGCTCGAGAACCTCGCGGACGGCGTGCGCCCGGCCGACGCCACGCACCTCGGGCGGGCCGTCGACCAGGCGCAGCGGATCGGCGCCCTCGTCGGTGACCTCCTCGAGCTGTCCCGCGTCGACGCCGGCGTGGCGCCGCTGCGGCTCGGCCCGGTCGGCGTGGCGGCGCTCGTCGACGAGGTGGTCGCCGACCTCGTGCCGACGGGGCGGGCCGTGCGGTTCGCCGTCGACGTGCCGGCGTCGCTGGAGGTCAGCGCCGACCGCGCCCGGCTGCGCCAGCTCCTCACCAACGTGCTCGACAACGCCGTCCGCCACGGCCCCGAGAGCGGGACCGTGCGGTTGCACGCGGCTCTCCTGGGCGACCGGTGGCGGCTCGACGTCGCCGACGCGGGTTCCGGGGTCCCTCCCGCCGACCGCGAGCGCGCCTTCGAGCGGTTCGGCACCCTGACCTCGCCCGACGGCGACACCGGCGGCACGGGCCTCGGCCTGACCATCGCCCGCTGGGTCGCCACGCTGCACGGCGGCACCGTCCGCTTCGTCGACCCGCCGCCCGGCTCGTCCGGTGCCCTGCTCCGCGTCGACCTGCCCCTCGCACCCGTCCCGACCCCGGAGGTCCCCGTGCCCCGAGCCGCCACTCCCACCCCGCCCGGACCGCCCCCGCCCCCGCAGCCGAGCCACGCCGAGCGCCCGGGCGCGGAGGTGGTGCCCGCGCCGGTGCTCGACCCGGTCTTCGGCCGGTTCTGGCCCGACACGGCCCGCGCGCACCCGGGTGCGGTGCTCTCCGCCGCGGCGGTCGGCCTCCTGGCCGGGCTCGTGCTGCCGAACCGCAGCGCCGGCCTGGCGCTCTTCCTCGTGGCCCTGACGGCCGGTCTCACCGCGGCGTACGCCGCCGCGCACCGCCGCGACCCGTTCACCCTCACCTGCCTCGTCCTGGCGGGCCTCTGCACGCTGCCGATCGTGCTGCTCGACGCCACCTGGATCGGCGTGCTGTGCCTCCTGGCCGGCGCGAGCTCGGTGGTGGCCGGGGTGTGCCGGGTCCGCCGGTTCCACGAGTTCCTGCTCGCCGGCGCCTCGTGGCCGCTCGCGGGGCTGCGCGACCTGCCCTGGCTCGGCCGCACGCTCAGCCGGCTGACCGGGCACGGGAGCGCCCCGAGGGTGGTCGTCACCGCGCTGCTGTCGGGTCTGGCCGTGCTCGTGTTCGGGCTGCTGTTCGTCTCCGCCGACGCTGTGGTGGCCAGCTGGGTCGACGTCGTCCTGCCCGACCTGACCATCGACGCGATCGTGCAGCGGGTGTTCATCGCCGTCGCCGTCGCCGGTGCGACCCTCGCCGCGGCGTACCTCGCGCTGAACCCGCCGAACGTCCAGGTCCTGTCGACCGGGCGGGCGCGCTCGGTGGCGCACCGGTTCGAGTGGCTCGTGCCCGTGCTGCTCGTGGACGTGGTGTTCGCGGTGTTCGTCGCGGCGCAGCTGTCGGTGCTGTTCGGCGGGCACGACTACGTCCGGCGCACCACGGGGCTGACCTACGCCGACTACGTCCACCAGGGCTTCGGCCAGCTCACGGTGGCGACGCTCCTCACCTTCCTGGTCGTCTGGGCGGCGTCGCACTGGGCGGGCGACGCGGCCGCCGACCGGGCGTGGCTGCGCGGGTCGCTCGGCGGGCTCTGCGCGCTCACGCTGGTGGTCGTGGGGTCCGCGCTCTACCGGATGCACCTCTACCAGCAGGCCTACGGCTTCACCCGGCTCCGGCTCTTCGTCGACACCTTCGAGGGCTGGCTCGGCGTGCTCGTCGTCGCCGTCGCGGTGGCCGGTGTCGTGCGGTGGGGCGTGTGGGTGCCACGGTTCGCGCTCGTCACCGGGGTGGCCGGCCTGCTGGGGCTCGCGGTGATCAACCCGGACGCCTGGATCGCCGAGCGCAACCTCGACCGGTACGCCGACACCGGCCGCGTCGACTGGCACTACCTGCGCGCCCTGTCCGCCGACGCCGTCCCGGTCTTCGAGGACCGGTCCGACCTCGAGGTCGCCTGCGGCCTGCCGCGCCACTGGGACCAGCACGACGACTGGCTCGCCTGGAACCTCGGCCGCGCCCGCGCCTCCGCCGCCGTCGACGACGGCCCGGAGACCATGGACGCCGCCCTCAGGACCGCCCTCCCCACCCGTGACGACCCCTCGGCGGACGACTGCCCGACGGCGCCCTGACACCGACGGCGGGATAGTCCCTGACGAAACGGCCCCCGGTTGCGTCGCCCTGGGGCCCTTACGTCAGGGACTACCCCGACCGCCGGGTCCGTCCACAGGCGCTTACCCGTTCGCGGGCGTGTCGGTGCGGTTCCTAGACTCATCCCGTGTCCGGACCCAACACCGACTTCGACCCCGTGGAGGTGGCCGCGTTGAAGCCCGAGGAGGTCGAGGCCGCGCGCGACGCCGCGCTGGCCGCGATCGCGGGCGCCGCCGACCTCGACGCGCTCAAGAAGGTCCGGATCGAGCACACCGGCGACCGCTCGCCGCTGGCGCTGGCCAACCGCGAGATCGGCGCGCTCCCGCCGGCGGCCCGCAAGGAGGCCGGCCAGCGGGTCGGCCAGGCCCGCGGCGCCGTCCAGCAGGCCCTCGCCGCGCGCCAGGCCGAGCTCCAGGCCGAGCACGAGCAGCGGATGCTCGCCGAGGAGACCGTCGACGTCACGCTGCCCACCGACCGCCTGCCCACCGGCGCCCGGCACCCCGTCACCACGGGGTCCGAGCTGATCGCCGACATCTTCGTGGCGATGGGCTGGGAGGTCGCCGAAGGTCCCGTGCTCGAGGCCGAGTGGCTCAACTTCGACGCCCTCAACCTCGGGCCCGACCACCCCGCCCGCACCATGCAGGACACGTTCTGGACCGACCCTGCCGAGGACCACCTCGTGCTGCGCACCCACACCTCGCCGGTCCAGGCCCGCACCATGCTGGCCCAGCAGCCGCCGATCTACGTCGTCTGCCCGGGCCGGGTCTTCCGCACCGACGAGTACGACGCCACCCACAGCCCGGTCTTCCACCAGGTCGAGGGCCTGGCGGTCGACAAGGGCATCTCGATGGCCCACCTCAAGGGCACCCTCGACCACTTTGCGGCGTCGATGTTCGGCGAGGGAATCAACACGCGCTTCCGCCCGTCGTACTTCCCGTTCACCGAGCCCAGCGCCGAGGTCGACCTCGTCTGCTTCGTCTGCCGCGGGGTCGACCCGGACGACTGCCGCACCTGCCGCGGCGAGGGCTGGATCGAGTGGGGCGGCTGCGGGGTGGTCAACCCGCGGGTGCTGCGCGCCTGCGGCATCGACCCCGACACCTACTCCGGCTTCGCGTTCGGCATGGGCATCGACCGCACGCTGATGTTCCGCCACGGCATCGAGGACCTGCGCGCTCTCTTCGAGGGCGACGTCCGGTTCACCGCCGCCTTCGGGGCAGAGCTGTGACCACCCCACGAGACCGCACGGATGCGGCGCTTCGCGCGGAGGCCGCGCGCTTCCGCGGGGACCCCGGATGAAGGCGCCCGTCTCCTGGATCCGTGAGTACGTCGACCTCCCCGCGGACATCACCACGGAGCAGCTCGCCGCCCGCCTGACCGCGCTCGGGCTCAAGCTCGAGGCGATCGAGAAGCCCGGCGAGCAGATCCGCGGCCCGCTCGTGGTCGGCCGGGTGCTGACCATGGACGCCGAGCCGCAGAAGAACGGCAAGACCATCAACTGGTGCACCGTCGACGTCGGGGAGGCCAACGGCACGGGCGAGCCGCAGGGGATCGTCTGCGGCGCCCACAACTTCGAGCCAGGCGACCTGGTCGTGGTGATCCTGCCCGGCGGCGTGCTCCCTGGTGACTTCGAGATCTCGGCGCGCAAGACCTACGGCCACGTGAGCGCGGGGATGATCTGCTCCTCCCGCGAGCTCGGCATCGGCGAGGACCACGACGGGATCATCGTGCTGCCCGCCGGCGCGGGGGAGCCCGGCCAGGACGCGCGTCCGGTGCTCGGCCTCGACCAGGAGGTCATCGAGTTCGAGATCAACCCCGACCGCGCCTACGCGCTCAGCCTGCGCGGGGTCGCCCGCGAGGCGGCGCTGGCGTACGCCGCGGCGTACGCCGACCCGGCGCAGCGCGACGTCCCCGCCGCCGACGGCGCCGGCCACCCCGTCGAGGTCGACGACCCCGACGGGTGCCCGGTCTTCGTGGCTCGCGTCGTCAGCGGCATCGACCCCGCGGCGGCGACGCCCGACTGGATGGCGCAGCGCCTCACGCTGTGCGGCATGCGACCGATCTCGCTCGCGGTCGACGTCACCAACTACGTGATGCTCGAGCTCGGGCGCCCGATCCACGGCTACGACGCCGACAAGCTCCAGGGCGCGATCCGGGTCCGGCGCGCACGCGAGGGCG
Source organism: Nocardioides halotolerans DSM 19273 (assembly GCF_000422805.1). Classification (GTDB taxonomy): domain Bacteria; phylum Actinomycetota; class Actinomycetes; order Propionibacteriales; family Nocardioidaceae; genus Nocardioides; species Nocardioides halotolerans. The sequence continues at coordinate 373,127 of NZ_KE383922.1, forward strand.
AGCGGCTCACGACCCTCGACGGCGCCGACCGCGCGCTGTCGACCGAGGACCTCGTGGTCACCGACGACTCCGGGATCATCGGCCTCGGCGGGGTCATGGGCGGCGAGACCACCGAGGTCTCCGAGGGCACCACCCGCGTGCTCGTCGAGGCGGCCCACTGGGACGCCGTGTCGATGTTCCGCACCGGCAAGCGGCACCGGCTCACCTCCGAGGCCGGCAAGCGCAACGAGCGCGGCGTCGACCCGACGATCTGCGAGGCCGCGGCCGACCGGGTCGTCGAGCTGCTCGTCGCGCACGGCGGCGGCACCGCCGAGCCCGGCGTCACCGTGGTCGGCACCCCGCCGGCGCTGCCGGCGATCGCGCTCGACGCCACGCTCCCGGGTCGCATCTCCGGCATCGACATCGACACCGCGACCGTCGTCGCCGACCTCGCTGCGGTGGGCTGTGCGGTCGACGACGGCTCCGGCACGCTCGCCGTCGTCCCGCCGCCCTGGCGGCCCGACCTGACGGACCCCTACGACCTCGTCGAGGAGGTCGTGCGGGTCGTCGGCTACGACCGGGTGCCGTCGGTGCTCCCGCGGGAGGCCGCGGGGCGCGGGCTGACCCGCGAGCAGCGGCTCCGCCGCCGGATCGGGCGCACCCTCGCCGGCGCGGGGTGCGTCGAGGTGATCAGCTTCCCGTTCGTCGGCGAGGCGACGTTCGACCTCCTCGGGCTGCCGGCCGACGACCCGCGCCGCTCGACCGTCCGGCTCTCCAACCCGATCTCGTCGGAGGAGCCGTCCTACACCACCACGCTCCTCCCCGGCCTGCTCAAGGCGGCGTCGCGCAACCTGGGCCGCGGCACCCCCGGAGTGGGCCTGTTCGAGACCGGCACGGTCGCGTTCCCCTCCGGCCGGGGTCCGGCACCGATCTACGGCGTCGACTGGCGCCCGACCGAGGCCGAGCTCGCCAAGCTGTTCGAGGCGCTGCCCGTCCAGCCGCTGCACCTCGCCGTCGTCCTCGCCGGTGAGCGCGAGCGCGCCGGCTGGTGGGGCGAGGGACGCACCGCCGGCTGGGCCGACGCCATCGGCCTCGTCCGGCGCCTCGGGGAGGAGCTCGGCGTCGAGGTGGAGGTCGGGTCGTCGAGCCTGATGCCGTGGCACCCCGGTCGCTGTGCCGTCGTGCGCGTCGGCGGCGAGGAGCTGGGCCACGCCGGCGAGCTGCACCCGCAGGTCTGCGCGGCGTTCGGACTGCCTGCCCGCTCCGCGGCCGTCGAGATCGACCTCGACCGGCTGATGGCCCACGCGGTCGACGTCATCCCCGGCCCGGAGTTCTCTACATTCCCCGTCGCCAAGGAGGACGTCGCCCTGGTGGTGCCCGACGAGGTGACCACCGCCGAGGTCGAGGCGGCGCTCCGCGAGGGCGCGGGGGAGCACCTGGAGTCGATCCGGCTCTTCGACGTCTACACCGGCGACCAGGTGGAGGCCGGCCACCGGTCGCTGGCGTTCGCGCTGCGGTTCCGCGCCGCCGACCGGACCCTGACCGAGCAGGAGACCGGCGCCGCCCGCGACGCGGCGGTCGCGCTGGCCGCCGAGCGGTGCGGTGCCGTCCAGCGCTGACGCCGGCACGTGGCGGCTGGGTGACCGGACGGTCACCCGGCTCGGGTTCGGCGCGATGCGCCTCACGGGCACCCGGCCGTTCCACGCGGGGGTCCCGCGCGACCGCGACACCTCGATCGCGGTGCTGCGGCGTGCCGTCGAGCTCGGCGTCGACCACGTCGACACCGCGGCGTTCTACTTCAGCCGCACCCGGTCGGCCAACGAGCTGATCAACGCCGCGCTCTCGCCCTACCCCGGCGACCTCACGATCGTCACCAAGGTGGGTCCGGTGCGCGACGTGCACGGCGACTGGGCCGAGCGGCCGGGGCCGGACGGGCTGCGCGGCCACGTGGAGGAGAACCTCCGCCAGCTCGGGCGCGACCGGCTCGACGTCGTGAACTTCCGCACGGGTGACGACCCCGACGTCGCGCCGTACGTCGCCGCGCTGGCCGAGCTCGTCGCCGAGGGGCTCGTCGGGCACGTCGGCGTCTCGGCGGTGACCCTCGACCAGCTGGAGGCGGCCCGCGCGGTGACGGAAGTGGTCTGCGTCCAGAACCGGTTCTCGATCGACTCGGCCGACGACCTCGCGGTGCTGCGCCGGTGCGGCGAGCTCGGCATCGCGTTCGTGCCGTTCTTCACCGTCGCCGGACGGGCCCGCCAGGGCGCGCCGGGAGAGGAGCCCGAGGCCGTGCTCGAGGTGGCCGCCGAGCTCGACGCGACCCCCGCCCAGGTGCGGCTCGCGTGGACGCTCGCGCTGGGCGAGCACGTGCTGGTGATCCCCGGCACCGGCAGCGTCGCGCACCTCGAGGAGAACGTCGCCGCGGCGGGCCTCCGGCTCAGCGCCGAGCAGATGGCCAGACTGTCGGCATGACCTCCCTGCGGCTGCTCGACGAGGTGTCCTGGCGGGGCACCCCGCTGCCGGGCGGCCGCAACCACGCGCTCCTCGCCGCCCTCGTCGCGGCCGGAGGCCAGGTCTCGGAGGAGCGCCTGGTCGACGAGGTCTGGGGCCCCGACGAGGTGCCGGCCAACCCCGCCAAGGCGCTCCAGGTCGTCGTCTCTCGGGTCCGCTCGCAGACCGCGCCTGAGGTGGTGGCGAGGACCGACCACGGCTACCGGCTCGGTCTCCCTCCTGACGCCGTCGACGCGCTCGTGCTCCGCGACGCCGTGGTGGGCGCGCGTGAGGCCGAGGGCCGCCACGACCTGGTGCGCGCCCGCGACCTCGCGCGGGCAGCGCTCGCGCTGCCGGCGCCGGGCAGCGCTGGGGAAGGGCCGCTGGGCGAGCTCCGCTCGGCGGCCCGGCACCAGCGCGAGGTCGCAGCCCTGGTGCTGGGCCGGGCGCTGTCGGCGCTCGGCGACCACCAGGAGGCGCTGCCGCTGCTGGCGCCGGCCGAGGACGACTCCTCCGTCGCCGCGCTGCTGCGGTCGACGGCGGCCGTGCAGGGCGCGGCCGCGGCCCTCGAACGCTACGAGCGGCACCGCGCGCAGCTCGCGGACCGGCTCGGCGTCGATCCGGGGCCGCTGCTCCAGGCGGTGCATGGTGAGCTGCTCGCCGCGGACCGGCCGGTGCGCGAGGGCCTGCTCTTCGAGTCGACGTCGCTGGTCGGGCGCGACGACGACATCCGCGCGCTCCGGGCCGCGGTCAGGGACGCCCGGGTCACCTCGATCCTCGGTCCCGGCGGGCTCGGCAAGACCCGGCTGGCGCACCTCCTCGGCCGCGAGGCCGAGCAGCCGGTCGTGCACTTCGTGGAGCTCGTCGGTGTCGCCTCTGCCGAGGACGTCGTCGGCGAGGTGGGCTCGGCGCTGGGCGTGCGCGACTCCGTCACCGGCCGCCGGGTGCTCACCGCCGAGCAGCGCCACGACGTCCGCGCCCGCATCGGGCAGCTCCTCGACCAGGCGCCGACCCTGCTGATCCTCGACAACTGCGAGCACGTGGTCGAGGCCGTGGCCGAGCTCGTGGCCTTCCTCGTCGCCTCGTGCCGGCAGCTCCGGGTGGTCACCACGACCCGGGCGCCGCTCGCCATCGCCGCCGAACGCGTCTTCGCCCTCGGCCAGCTCTCCGAGGACGCCGCAGCCGACCTGTTCGGGCAGCGGGCCGAGGCGGCGCGTCCCGGCGTACCCCTCGACGACGACGCCGTACGCCGCGTCGTACGCCGCCTCGACGGGCTGCCCCTCGCGATCGAGCTCGCGGCCGCCAAGGTCCGGGTGATGTCGGTCGACGACATCGACCGCCGGCTCGACGACCGGTTCGCGCTGCTGCGCGGCGGCGACCGGAGCGCGCCCGACCGGCACCAGACGCTGATCGCGGTGATCGACTGGTCGTGGAACCTCCTCACCGAGGCCGAGCGACGCGCGCTGCGGTGGCTCTCGGTCTTCCACGACGGGTTCACCCTCGACAGCGCCGGCACGCTGCTCGGGTGCGACGCCCTCGACCTCGTCGAGTCGCTCGTCGACCAGTCGCTGCTCTCGGTCATCGATGCGCGCGGGTCGGTGCGTTACCGCATGCTCGAGACGGTCCGCGAGTTCGGCCGCATGCAGCTGGTCGGCGCGGGCGAGGACGCCGTGGCCCACGCGGCGCAGCTCGCGTGGGCGCGCGGCCTCGCCAACGCGCACGCCGACGCGCTGTTCTCCCAGCACCAGGTGGCGGCGGTGCGCGCGATCGCCGCCGAGGAGAGCAACCTGGCCGACGCGCTCCGCGCCGCCACCGCGGTCCCCGACCCGGCCACCACGGTCGACCTCACGGCCGCGCTGGCGGGCTTCTGGACGATCCGCGGCGAGAACACCCGCGTGATCGCCGTGACCGCCGCGATCGACGCGGCCCTGGAGGGGTGGGAGCCCGCTCCCGACGAGGTCGACCGGGCCGTGAGCGCGGCCGCGGTGACCGCGATGAACACGATGATGGGCCAGATCGTCGAGTCGCCCAACTGCGTCGCGCTCCTGGAGAAGTACGGCGAGGGCACCTCCGACAGCCGCGCCCGGGGGATGGTGGCGGTGCTGGCCGCCCAGGACCCCCACGACCTCCCCGGGTCGCTCCGGCGGCTGCGCGAGATCGACCCGGCGCGCGGCTACGACCGCCAGTCCGCCGCGTCGGCGCGGCTGATGACCGCCCACCACCTCGAGAACGACGGCGACCCGGAGCAGGCCCTCGAGGAGATCCAGGCCGGCCTGGGGCTGGTGCACGACGACGACGGGCCGTGGCTCAAGGCGATGATGCACAGCGTCGCCGGCGGGCTCAACGCCCAGCTCGGCAAGCGCGCCGAGGCCGCCGAGCACGCCCGGGTCGCGATCCCGATCCTCGACCAGCTCGAGGCCAACGACGACGGCATCCAGGCGCGCTCGCTGCTCGCCGGGAGCGCCATCGCCGAGGGCCGCTTCGACGAGGCCACCGCGCTCATCGCGGAGATCGAGCGGATCGGCACCGACCGGGCCGGGTTCGGAGGCGCGTTCATCACCGGCACCGTGCGTGCGGAGCTGGCGCTCGCCCAGGGCGACGTCGCCGAGGGGCTGCGGCTCTACCGGCGGGCTGCCGAGGAGCTCGCCGCGATCACGCTGCCGGGCATGGAGCTCACCGGCCTCGAGCCCTGGGCGCTGTTCGGCACCGCCGCCGGCACCACGGCGTACGCGCTGTACGGCGCGGGCGAAGCGGGGGTCGACCTGTTCGACGCCCTGCGGGAGAAGGCGCCGCGCGTCCTCGACCTGGGCCGGCCGCGGCTGGACTACCCGGTGGCCGGTCTGGTGCTCCACGGGCTCGGCACGTGGGGGCTGGTCAAGGAGGCCATGGATCCCGAGGACGCCATCCGGCTGCTGGTGCTGGCCGACCTGTTCTCCTACCCGCGGTTCACCACGACCATGGACCCCGACCGCACCCACGAGGCGGCCGAGCGCAGCGCGCCGGGCTTCGCGGCACGCCTGCGCGCGGAGTACGCCGACCGCAAGGGCCCGGACCTCCTGCCGGAGGCCCGGACCGTGGCCAAGCGGATCGCCGCCCCGCGATGAGGTCGACCCGGCGCGAACTTCGCGCCGGGTCGACGGCTCACATCTTGCGGCTGTAGGAGCGCACCGAGAGCGGCAGGAAGACCGCGACGGTGACCACGCAGCCGAGGAGCGCCCAGCCGACCTGCGCGGTGACCTGCCCGTCGTTGAGAAGGTCGCGCACGGCGGTGACGACGTGGCTGACCGGGTTGACGTTGACGAACGCCTTGAGCCAGCCCGGCAGGGTGTCGGCCGGGACGAAGGCGTTGGACAGGAACGTCAGCGGGAACATGATCATCATCGAGATGCCCTGCACCGCCTGCGCGCTGCGGGCGACCGTGCCGAGCCAGGTGAAGATCCACGCGAGCGACCAGCCGGCCACGACGGTCAGGAGCCAACCGCCGAGCACGCCGAGGACGCCGCCGCCGGGGCGGTAGCCCATCGCGATGCCGGTGAGGATCGTCAGGGTCGCCGCGGTGCCGTAGCGGAGCAGGTCCGCGATCGCCGGCCCGGCCAGCGGCGCGATCCGGGCGATGGGCAGCGACTTGAACCGGTCGAAGACGCCCTTGTCCATGTCCTCGCGCAGCTGGATGCCGGTCGCCATGCAGGCGGTCAGCGCGGTCTGGGCGAGGATGCCCGGGATGATGATCGGCAGGTAGTCGGCCACGCTGCCCGAGATCGCCCCGCCGAAGATGTAGGCGAACATCGCGGTGAACAGCAGCGGCTGGATGGTCACGTCGAAGAACTGCTCCGGGTTGCGGCGCATCTTCTTGGTGGCGCGCCAGGCCATCGCGAGGCTCTGGTTGAGGGTGTCGCGCGCGGAGGGCCGGGCGGGCAGGTCCTGGGCGCCGACGTGGGTGGTGGCGGTGACGGTCTCGTCGACCGCGCCGGAGGTGGACAGCAGCGTCATCGGACGGCCTCCAGGTCTGAGTCGTGGTGGTCGGTGTCGTCGTCCTCGCCGGCGCCGTGACCGGTGAGCGCCATGAAGACCTCGTCGAGCGTGGGCTTCTGGACGGTGGCGGAGGTGATCAGCAGCTCCTGCTCGCGCAGCCCGATCAGGACGTCGGCGGCGCGGTTCGCGTCGGGCAGCGGCACGTTGATGCCGCCCGCCTCCGGGGTGAGCACGGGCTCGTCGCCGACCACGCGGCGTACGACGTCGACGGCCTGGCCGGTCTGCGCCGGGTCGAGCAGCCGCAGCTGGAGCGTCGACGTGCCGACCTGGCTCTTGAGCTGGTCGGACGTGCCCTCGGCGACCTTGTGCCCGCGGTCGATGACCGCGATCCGGTCGGCGAGCTGGTCGGCCTCGTCGAGGTACTGCGTGGTCAGCAGCACCGTGCAGCCCTGCGCGACGAGGTCGCGGATGGTCTCCCACATCTGCCCGCGGGTGCGGGGGTCGAGACCGGTGGTCGGCTCGTCGAGGAAGATCAGCGGCGGCTGCGCGATCAGGCTCGCGGCCAGGTCGAGCCGGCGGCGCATGCCGCCGGAGAACTGCGAGATCTGCTTGTCGCCGGCGTCCTGGAGGCCGAACCGGCCGAGCAGGTCCTCGGCGGTCGAGCGTGCGGCCGCCTTGTCGACGCCGAGCAGCCGGCCGAAGAGGTAGAGGTTCTCGCGGGCGGTGAGGTTCTCGTCGACCGACGCGTACTGGCCGGTGACGCCGACCAGCTGGCGCACCACGTGCGGGTGCTGCTTCACGTCGACGCCGAAGATCTCGGCGCGGCCGCCGTCCATCGGCAGCAGCGTCGCCAGCATCTGGAGCATCGTGGTCTTGCCGGCGCCGTTGGGACCGAGGACGCCGAAGACCTCGCCGCGGCGTACCTCGAGATCGACACCGTCGACGGCCCGCAGGTCGCCGAAGGTCTTCACCAGGCCGTGCGCGGAGACCGCGAGCTCGGTGGTGGGGGAGGAGTTCTGGTTCATGACCACAACGGTGATGCTCGCGGGTTTCAGCGCGACTTCACACCGGTTTCACGGCCGGGCGCGCGGTTTCACGGGCACTTGCGGTGCAGCGGTCAGCAGGCAACCCGGGATGTGCGGATCTGGGCTTGTTCGGGGTTGCTGGCTGACCGCTGCCTTGGGCGAGCCGGTGCAGCGGTCAGGAGGCAACCCGGACGCGCCGATCCGGGCTGGGGCAGGTTGCTGGCTGACCGCCGCCTCGGGCGCGGGCCGGTGCAGCGGTCAGCAGGCAACCCGGACACGCCGATCCGGACTCGGCCAGGTTGCTGGCTGACCGCCGCCTCGGGCGCGGGCCGGTGCAGCGGTCAGCAGGCAACCCGCACACGCCGATCCGGACTCGTCCAGGTTGCTGGCTGACCGCCGCCCCGCCCCGCGCCGAGCCCGACCGGGCCTCACCCCTCGCTGGACGCCGACCAGAGGTTGATCCCCGAGTCGACGGCGTCCTGCTCGATCGCCTCGAGCTCGTCGGGGGCGATCGTCAGGTTGTCGAGCACGGCGAGGTTGTCGTCGAGCTGCTCGACGCTGCTGGCGCCGATCAGCACCGACGTCACCCGCTCGTCGCGCAGCACCCACGCGAGGGCGAGCTGGGCCAGCGACTGGCCGCGCCCCTGCGCGATCTCGTTGAGCCTCCGCACGTGCGCGAGCGCCTCGTCGGTGAGGAGCGACGGGTCGAGCGACTTGCCCTGGGCGGCCCGCGACCCCTCCGGGATGCCGTCGAGGTAGCGGTCGGTGAGCATCCCCTGGGCCAGCGGCGAGAACGCGATGCACCCCACGCCCTCCTCGCCGAGCACGTCGAGCAGCGACGCTCCGCCGTCCTCGGGCACCTCCTCGACCCAGCGGTTGAGCATGGAGTACGACGGCTGGTGGATCAGCAGCGGCACGCCCATCTCGCGCAGCAGCGCGGCCGCCTCGCGAGTCCGCTCGGCGTTGTACGACGAGATGCCGGCGTACGTCGCCCGGCCCGACTGCACCGCCGTGGCCAGCGCGCCCATCGTCTCCTCGAGCGGCGTCTCCGGGTCGAACCGGTGGCTGTAGAAGATGTCGACGTGGTCGAGGCCCATCCTGGCCAGCGACTGGTCGAGCGACCCGAGGAGGTACTTGCGCGAGCCCCACTCGCCGTAGGGGCCGGGCCACATGTCGTAGCCCGCCTTGGTCGAGATCACGAGCTCGTCGCGGTACGGCTTGAAGTCCTGGGCGAAGATCGCCCCGAAGTTGGTCTCCGCGGCGCCGTACGGCGGACCGTAGTTGTTCGCCAGGTCGAAGTGCGTCACGCCCCGGTCGAAGGCCCGGCGCAGGATCGCGCGCTGGGCCTCGAGCGGCTTGTCGTCACCGAAGTTGTGCCACAGGCCGAGCGAGACGGCCGGCAGCTTCAGCCCGGAGCGGCCGCAGCGGCGGTAGGCGTGGGACTCGTAGCGGTCGTCGGCGGCGCGGTAGGGCGGCGGGGTCATGGGTCCATGTGTACCCGCCCGCGGCGTCAGTTGATCGGCTGCCCCAGGATCGCGAGCAGCTTCTCGCAGGCGATCCGGTCGCCGTCGACGCGGATCCGGTCGTCCGCTCCTTTGCCGGGCAGCAGCGCCGGGTCGCGCTTCCACAGCCAGGTGTCGAGGTCGGCGGCGGTGCCGGTGATGGTGGCGAGCGGGTCGGCGCCGTCGTCGACGAGCGCGATGTCGTCCTCGTCGGTGTACGTCGTGCCGCTGTCGGGGTCGGTGCCCGAGAACGCGCCGAGCTCGACGAGCAGCCGGGTGCCGGTGTCGCTCAGGTGCACCCCGATCGTCTCGCCGGAGCCGGTGAAGGAGCCCCACTCCGGCGCCCCGCCGTACATCACCCCGAGCGCCTCGGCCACGCCGTCGTCGGCGAGGGCCGCGTCGAGCGGTGTCACGGCGAGGCCGGCGGTCAGCTCGGCGTCGATCCGGTGGATCGCGGCCTCGTGCGCCTGGCGCCGGTAGGACGTGCCCACGCGGAGGTCGCCCGACCAGTGCCACGCCTCGGCCTCGGGGTCGGCCCGCTCGAGCTCGGTGGCCAGCGCGTGGGAGTAGTCGTCGAACGCGTCGAGCAGCTCGGCGTACGACGCCGGCCGCTCCGCGGCGTCCTCGCTGCCGATCGCGGGGTCGTCGGGAGAGGCGGGCCGGTGGCGGATCACCTTCGCCCAGAACAGCTGCACCCCGGCGAGGTGCCACAGCAGGTCGGCGGCGTCCCAGTCGGGACAGGTCGGCACCTTCGCGGCCGGGTCGCAGTCGGCCAGCGCGGCGCGGAACCGCGCCGACTCGGTGCGGATGTGGTCGAGGTAGGTGGGGTACTCCAGTCGAGGCATGCCGGTGACGCTAGTGAGGCCCACCGACGGGCCGCACCGGGTTTGCGTCTCGCGGGCCGCCCTGGTCGTGCATGGACATACTGATATCTGTATAGTCATGCAGCATGAGCACGAGGGTGGCCGTCGCCGGAGCCAGCGGGTACGCCGGCGGTGAGCTGCTGCGCCTCCTGCTGGCGCACCCTGACGTCGAGATCGGTGCCCTGACCGCCGGCGGCAACGCCGGCGAGACCCTCGGCGCGCTCCAGCCGCACCTCCTCCCGCTGGCCGGCCGCGTCCTCGAGCCGACCACGGCCGCGACCCTGGCCGGTCACGACGTCGTGTTCCTCGCCCTCCCGCACGGCCAGTCGGGACCTCTCGCAGCCGCGCTGGGGGAGGGCGTCGTGGTCGTCGACTGCGGCGCGGACCACCGCCTCGCCGATGCGGCCGCCTGGGAGCAGTTCTACGGCGGCGCCCACGCGGGCACCTGGCCCTATGGCCTGCCCGAGCTGCCGGGCCAGCGCGCCCGGCTCGCCGGCGCGACCAGGATCGCCGTCCCGGGGTGCTACCCGACCGTTTCCACGCTCGCCCTGGTGCCCGCGGTCGCCGACGGCCTGGTCGAGCACGACGTGGTGGTCGTCGCCGCCTCCGGCACGAGCGGCGCCGGCAAGGCCGCCAAGCCGCACCTCCTCGGCAGCGAGCTGATGGGCAACGCCTCGGCGTACGGCGTGGGCGGCGTCCACCGGCACACCCCCGAGATCACCCAGAACCTCAGCGGGCTGCTCCCCGACGCGGCCGGCGGGTCCGGCACGGTGACGGTGAGCTTCACCCCGGTCCTGGTGCCGATGCCCCGCGGCATCCTCGCCACCTGCTCCGCCCGCCTGCGCGAGGGCGTGGGCGCGGACGACGTGCGGGCGGCCTACGACAAGGCTTACGCCGACGAGCCGTTCGTGCACCTGCTGCCCGAGGGCCAGTGGCCGCAGACCAAGGCCGTCGCCGGCAGCAACGCCGTCCACCTGCAGGTCGCCGTCGACGAGGCGGCGCGCCGCCTGGTGGCCGTCGGCGCCGTCGACAACCTCGCCAAGGGCACCGCCGGCGCCGCCGTGCAGTGCATGAACCTCGCCCTCGGCCTCGAGGAGACGCTGGGCCTCACCACCATCGGACTCGCCCCATGAGCGTCACTCACCCCCAGGGCTTCCGGGCCGCCGGCGTCGCCGCGGGGCTCAAGAGCAGCGGGAAGGCCGACGTCGCGCTCGTGGTCAACGACGGGCCGGCCCACGACTCCGCCAGCGTGTTCACCGCCAACCGCTGCAAAGCCAACCCGGTGCTGTGGAGCCAGGAGGTCGTCAAGGACGGCACGGTCCGGGCCGTGGTCCTCAACTCCGGTGGCGCCAACTGCTACACCGGGCCCGAAGGCTTCCAGACCACGCACGCGGTCGCCGAGCGGGTCGCCGGGCACCTCGGCATCGGCGCGATCGACGTCGTCGTCTGCTCGACCGGGCTGATCGGCCTGAGGAACGACCGCACGGCGCTGCTCGGCGGCGTCGACGCGGCGTACGCCGGGCTGTCGGCCGACGGCGGCCAGGACGCGGCCGAGGCGATCATGACCACCGACTCGGTGCCCAAGCAGGCGGTGGTCGACGGCGGTGGCTGGTCGGTCGGCGGCATGGCCAAGGGCGCCGGCATGCTGGCGCCGCAGCTGGCCACGATGCTCGTCGTCATCACCACCGACGCGGTCGTGCCGGCCGCCGACCTCGACACGGCGCTGCGGGCGGCCACCCGGGTGTCCTTCGACCGGCTCGACTCCGACGGCTGCATGTCGACCAACGACACCGTCACCGTGCTCGCCAGCGGCGCCAGCGGGATCACTCCTCCGCTGCCGGACTTCACCGAGGCGCTCACCCAGCTCTGCACCGACCTCGCGATGCAGCTGCTCCGCGACGCCGAGGGCGCCGACCACGACATCGCGATCACCGCGCTCAACGCCGCGTCCGAGGACGACGCCGTCGAGGTCGCCCGCAGCGTGGCCCGCAGCAACCTGTTCAAGGCGGCGGTCTTCGGCAAGGACCCCAACTGGGGCCGCGTGCTCGCCAGCATCGGCACCACCCGGGCGGCGTTCGACCCCGCCGACCTCGACGTCGCCATGAACGGCGTCTGGGTCTGCCGGGGCTCCGAGCCGCACGCCGACCCCGCCGAGGTCGACCTGTCCGCACGCGAGGTGACCGTGACCATCGACCTCAAGGCGGGCACCGAGCGAGCCACGGTCTGGACCAACGACCTCACCCACGCCTACGTCCACGAGAACAGCGCGTACTCCTCATGAGCACACACCCCGGCGACCCCGACGACCCCGAGACCCAGCGCGCCAAGGCGTCGGTGCTGGCCGCCGCGCTGCCGTGGCTGAAGCAGTACCACGGCAAGATCGTCGTGGTGAAGTACGGCGGCAACGCCATGACCGACGACGTGCTGAAGCGGGCCTTCGCCGAGGACGTCGCGTTCCTGCGGTTCGCGGGCTTCAAGCCCGTGGTCGTGCACGGGGGCGGGCCGCAGATCAGCCGGATGCTCGACAAGCTCGGCATCGAGTCGGAGTTCCGCGGCGGGCTCCGGGTCACCACGCCGGAGGCGATGGACGTCGTCCGCATGGTGCTGGTCGGCCAGGTGCAGCGCGAGCTGGTCGGGCTCATCAACGAGCACGGCCCGCTGGCCGTCGGACTCTCCGGAGAGGACGCCGGTCTCTTCACCGCCCGGCAGGCCAACACCGTCGTCGACGGCGAGGAGGTCGACCTCGGGCTGGTCGGCGAGGTGGTCGACGTACGCCCCGAGGCGGTGCTCGACATCATCGAGGCCGGCCGGATCCCCGTGGTGTCCAGCGTCGCGCCCGACGTCGAGGGCACCGTCCACAATGTCAACGCCGACTCCGCGGCCGCCGCGCTCGCGGTCGCGCTGGAGGCCGAGAAGCTGCTGGTCCTCACCGACGTCGAGGGGCTCTTCCTCGACTGGCCGACCTCGCAGGACGTGATCGGCGAGATCAGCCCGGAGTCGCTCGCGGAGATCCTGCCGACCCTCCAGAGCGGGATGGTGCCGAAGATGAAGGCGTGCCTCGACGCCGTCCAGGCGGGCGTCTCCCGCGCGACGGTCGTGGACGGCCGCGAGCCGCACGCCGTCCTGCTCGAGCTGTTCACCAAGGAGGGCGTCGGCACGCAGGTGCTGCCGGACGTCGAGACCAAGACCCGCAGGGCCCGAGCCGCCGCGCAGGGGGAGTCGTGATGCAGGAGCGGTACGCCGCGAGGTACGCCCGGAGCCTGATGAACACCTTCGGCCCGCCCAGGCTGACCCTCGTCCGCGGTGAGGGCGCCCACGTCTGGGACGCCGACGGCACGGAGTACGTCGACCTGCTCGGCGGCATCGCCGTCAACGCGCTCGGTCACGCCCACCCGGCCCTGGTGCGCGCGGTGACGACCCAGCTGCAGACGCTCGGCCACGTCTCCAACTTCTTCGCGACCGAGCCGCAGATCGGGCTGGCCGAGAAGCTGCTCGCCCTGCTCGACGCCGGCCCGGGGAAGGTCTTCTTCACCAACTCCGGCACCGAGGCCAACGAGGCGGCGTTCAAGCTCACCCGTCGCACCGGCCGCACGCACGTCGTGGCCGCCGAGGGTGGCTTCCACGGCCGCACGATGGGCGCGCTGGCCCTCACCTCCAAGGCCGCCTACCGCGAGCCGTTCGAGCCGCTGCCCGGCGACGTGACGTTCGTGCCGTACGGCGACGAGCAGGCGCTCGCCGACGCCGTGACCGACCAGACCGCGGCGGTCCTCCTCGAGCCGCTGCAGGGCGAGGCGGGTGTCGAGGTGCCGCCGGCCGGCTACCTCGCGTCGGCCCGGCGGATCGCCGACGAGCACGGCGCGCTGCTGTGGCTCGACGAGGTGCAGACCGGGATGGGTCGCACGGGCGCGTGGTTCGCGCACCACCTCGACTCGCTCGGCGCGGGCGTCCGCCCCGACGTCGTCACCGTCGCCAAGGGGCTCGCGGGCGGCTTCCCGATCGGGGCGTGCCTCGCGGTCGGCGCGGCCGGCGACCTGCTCCAGCCCGGCAACCACGGCACCACCTTCGGCGGCAACCCGGTCGCGTGCAGCGCCGCGCTGGCCGTGATCGGCACGATCGAGGCCGAGGGGCTGCTGGAGCGCGCCCGGGTCGTCGGGCAGCAGCTGCGCGAGGGTCTGGCCGCCGACCCGCGGGTCACCGACGTGCGCGGCGAGGGGCTCCTGATCGGCCTCGACCTGGCCGGCGAGCGGGCCGCGGAGGTCTTCGCGGCGGCGCTCGAGGCGGGCTTCATCGTCAACAACCCCACGCCGACACGGATCCGCCTCGCACCGCCGCTGGTCCTGACGGAGGAGGATGCAGCCGCGTTCCTCGACGCGTGGCCGACCATCCTCACCCAGGGAGGTGTCTCATGACCGTGCGCCACTTCCTCGCAGACGACGACCTCACCCCGGCCGAGCAGGTCGAGGTCCTCGACCTCGCCGTGCGGCTCAAGGCCGCACCCCACGACGCGCGCCCCTACGCCGGGCCGCAGTCGGTGGCGATGATCTTCGACAAGCCCACGCTGCGCACCCAGGTGTCCTTCGGCGCCGCCATCGCCGAGCTCGGCGGCAGCCCGATGCTGGTCGACGGCAAGCTGGCCGGCATCGGCGTCCGCGAGTCCGTGGAGGACGTCGCCCGGGTGCTCGGCCGCCAGGTCGCGACGATCGTGTGGCGCACCTTCGCGCAGTCCGACCTCGAGACCATGGCGTCCTACGCCGGCGTGCCGGTGGTCAACGCGCTGACCGACGAGTTCCACCCCTGCCAGCTCCTCGCTGACCTGCTCACCGTGCGCGAGCACAAGGGCGACCTGACCGGGCTCACCGTCACCTTCGTGGGCGACGCCGCCAACAACATGGGCAACTCGTGGCTGCTCGCGGGCGCCTCGGCGGGCATGCACGTGCGGGTGGCCGGTCCCGACGGCTACCGGCCGAGCGAGCAGATGTTCGCCCGAGCAGCCGCCATCGCCGCGCGGACCGGCGGGGCGGTCTCCGGCTCCGAGGACCCCGAGGCGGCCGTGCAGGACGCCGACGTCGTGGTCACCGACACCTGGGTGTCGATGGGCATGGAGGAGGAGAAGGCCGCGCGCGAGGCGGTCTTCTCGTCGTACACCGTGACCACCGATCTCCTGGCCCGCGCCAAGGACGACGCGATCGTGATGCACTGCCTCCCGGCCTACCGCGGCAAGGAGATCGCCGCCGAGGTCATCGACGGGCCGCAGAGCGTCGTCTGGGACGAGGCGGAGAACCGGCGCCACGCGCAGAAGGCGGTCATGGCGTTCCTCGTGGCCCGGTCGGCGGAGCAGCCGTGACCGAGTCCACGCTGCGGCCCGGCACCAAGAACGCCCGCCACCAGCAGATCGTCGACCTCGTGACCCACCACGAGGTGCGGTCGCAGGGCGAGCTCGCCACGATGCTGGCCGAGCAGGGCGTCAGCGTCACCCAGGCGACCCTCTCCCGCGACCTGCTCGAGCTCGACGCCGTGAAGATCCGGGCGGCCTCCGGCGCGCTGGTCTACGCCGTGCCCGCCGAGGGCGGCGACCGGCGACCCGCGGCGCCCGTGGAGACCGCCTCCGGCCAGGCCCGGCTCGCCAAGCTGTGCGCCGAGCTGCTCGTCTCCGCGGAGTCGAGCGCCAACCTGGTCGTGCTGCGCACCCCGCCGGGCGCCGCCCAGTACCTCGCCTCCGGCTTCGACAAGGCCGAGCTGCACGAGGTCCTCGGCACCATCGCCGGCGACGACACCGTGCTGGTCATCGGCCGCGACCCCGTCGGCGGCGAGGACCTCGCCCGCCGCTTCCTCGACCTCGCGTCGGCACCCCCCACGAACGGACACCCATGAACCACCCCACGAAATCGCTCACCTCCCCCGCTGCGCTCCTCCGGACCGCGATTCCGAGGGGGCCCCGAAAGGCATGAGCAAGGTCCTCACCAGCCTCCCCAAGGGAGAGCGCGTCGGCATCGCGTTCTCCGGCGGGCTCGACACCTCGGTCGCCGTCGCCTGGATGCGCGCCCAGGGCGCGGTCCCGTGCACCTACACCGCCGACATCGGGCAGTACGACGAGCCCGACGTCTCCGGCGTGCCGGCGCGCGCGTTCGACTACGGCGCCGAGATCGCCCGCGCGATCGACTGCAAGACCCCGCTGGTCGAGGAGGGGCTGGCCGCGCTGGCGTGCGGCGCGTTCCACATCCGCTCCGGCGGCCGCGCCTACTTCAACACCACGCCGCTCGGCCGGGCCGTCACCGGCACCATGCTGGTGCGGGCCATGCACGAGGACGGCGTCGACATCTGGGGCGACGGGTCGACGTTCAAGGGCAACGACATCGAGCGGTTCTACCGCTACGGGCTGCTCGCGAACCCCGAGCTGCGGATCTACAAGCCGTGGCTCGACGCGGACTTCGTGCACGAGCTCGGCGGCCGCGCGGAGATGAGCCAGTGGCTCACCGAGCGCGGCCTGCTCTACCGCGACAGCAAGGAGAAGGCGTACTCGACCGACGCCAACATCTGGGGCGCCACCCACGAGGCCAAGACGCTCGAGCACCTCGACGCGTCGCTGGAGGTCGTCGAGCCGATCATGGGCGTGCGGTTCTGGGACCCCGCGGTCGAGATCGACACCGAGGACGTCACGATCGCGTTCCGGCAGGGCCGGCCGGTGGCGGTCAACGGCACGGCGTACGACGACCCGGTGGCGCTCGTCCACGAGGCCAACGCGATCGGCGGCCGGCACGGCCTGGGCATGTCCGACCAGATCGAGAACCGCATCATCGAGGCCAAGTCGCGTGGCATCTACGAGGCGCCCGGCATGGCGCTGCTCTGGATCGCCTACGAGCGGCTGCTCAACGCGACCCACAACGAGGACACCATCGCCAACTACCACGCCGAGGGCCGCCGGCTGGGGCGGCTGCTCTACGAGGGGCGGTGGCTCGACCCGCAGGCGCTGATGATGCGCGAGTCGCTCCAGCGCTGGGTGGCCTCCGTGGTCACCGGTGAGGTGACGCTGCGGCTGCGGCGCGGCGAGGACTACACGGTGCTGCGCACCGACGGGCCGAACTTCTCCTACCACCCCGACAAGCTGTCGATGGAGCGCACCGAGCACGCGGCGTTCGGCCCGACCGACCGGATCGGCCAGCTCACGATGCGCAACCTCGACATCGCCGACTCGCGCTCGATGCTCGAGCTCTACGCCACCCAGCCGCTCGACCAGGGCCAGGTCCTCGTGGAGCACGGCGTCCTCCTCGGCGAGCTGCCGGCCGGTGGCGGGGAGCGCATCACCGCCAACCCCACGCTCGAGGACGGCCTGGACGACGAGGCGCTCGACAACGCGGCGATGGAGTTCGGCACCGACTGATGAGCGCCCCACGAGCCCGGGTCCACCGCACGGCCGCGCGGGTGCTGCCGGTCAGCCCTCTCGGCGAGGTGCTGCTGCTCCACGGCCGCGACCCCGCCCGCCCCGACGACTGGCACTGGGTCTCGATCGGCGGCGCCGTCGAGCCGGGGGAGTCCACCGAGCACGGCGCGCTGCGCGAGCTCCGCGAGGAGACGGGCATCGTCGTGTCACCGGTCGCGCTGTCCCCGCCGGTGCACGTCGGCACCCACGACTTCTCCTGGGACGGCGTCGACTACCGCAGCCACTCGACGTTCTTCGCGATCGCCCTCGACCGCGACGTCGAGGTCCGGCTCGACGGGTTGGAGGAGGCCGAGATCGGGAACCTCACGACCGCGGCCTGGTGGTTCCCCGACGAGCTCGCGGCCGACGGCACCGCCGCCGCGCCGGACCTGCCGGACATCATGCGCAAGGCCATCGCGGTCGTGAAGGGAGCGTCGTGACCGAGTCCTCCGACGACACCGGGACGGACACGGGCAGTGGCCGGCTCTGGGGCGGCCGGTTCGCGTCCGGCCCCTCGCCCGAGCTGGAGGAGCTGTCGCGCTCGACCCACTTCGACTGGCGGCTCACCCGCTACGACATCGCCGGCTCCCACGCCCACGCCAAGGCGCTGGCCGCCGCGGGGCTGCTGACCGCCGAGGACGAGCAGGCGCTGCACGACGGCCTCGACGCCCTCACCCGGCGCTACGACGCGGGCGAGCTCCTGCCCGACCCCTCCGACGAGGACGTGCACGGCGCCCTCGAGCGCCTGCTGATCGCCGAGGTGGGCGACGAGCTCGGGGGTCGCCTGCGGGCCGGACGCTCGCGCAACGACCAGATCGCCACCCTGTTGCGCACCTACCTGCTCGACCAGTCGCTGCACCTGCACGACCTGCTGCTCGACCTCGTCGACGCGCTGGCCGGGCAGGCGCGGGACCACCTCGGTGCGGTCATGCCCGGCCGCACCCACCTCCAGCACGCGCAGCCGGTGCTCCTGAGCCACCACCTGCTCGCCCATGCCTGGCCCCTCGTCCGCGACGCCGAGCGGCTGGCCGACTGGCGGGGTCGCACGGCGGCCGCGTCGCCGTACGGCGGGGGAGCGCTGGCCGGCAACAGCCTGGGCCTCGACCCGGCGCTGGTCGCGTCCGAGCTCGGCTTCAGGGGCACCAGCCCCAACTCCATCGACGGCACCGCCTCGCGCGACTTCGCGGCGGAGTTCGCCTATGTCACGGCGCAGGTGGGCGTCGACGTCAGCCGGCTCGCGGAGGACCTCATCCTCTGGTCGACGCGCGAGTTCGGCTTCGTCCGGCTGCACGACTCCTGGTCGACGGGGTCGAGCATCATGCCGCAGAAGAAGAACCCCGACATCGCCGAGCTCGCCCGCGGCAAGGCGGGCCGGCTGGTCGGCAACCTGACCGGGCTGCTCGCCACCCTCAAGGCGCTGCCGCTGGCCTACAACCGCGACCTGCAGGAGGACAAGGAGCCGGTCTTCGACTCCGTCGACACCCTGGCCGTTCTCCTGCCCGCGGTGACCGGCATGGTCGCGACGCTCGACTTCGACACCGCCCGGATGGCGGAGCTCGCACCCCAGGGGTTCTCGCTGGCGACCGACGTCGCGGAGTGGCTGGTGCGCGAGGGCGTGCCGTTCCGCGTCGCGCACGAGGTCGCGGGCGCCTGCGTGCGCCGGTGCGAGGAGCTCGGCTGCGAGCTCGACGAGCTCACCGACGAGCAGCTGGCCGACGTCTCGCCCCACCTCACGCCGGGCGTCCGCGAGGTGCTGAGCGTCGAGGGGTCGGTCTCCTCGCGCGACGGTCGCGGCGGCACCGCGCCCGCCCGGGTCGCGGAGCAGCTGGAGGAGCTCACCGCCGCGGTGGAGCGGGTGCACGCGCGCCTTGGCTGACCTGCGCGCGGTCCTCGCGGGGCCGGTCCTGGATGTCGCTCCGCGCCTGTTGGGCGCGGAGCTGCGGCACACGACCGACGACGGCACCGTGGCGCTGCGCCTCACCGAGGTCGAGGCCTACGACGGCTCGAACGACGCGGGCTCGCACGCCTACCGCGGCCGCACGCCGCGGACGGAGGTGATGTTCGGGCCGCCCGGCCGCCTCTACTGCTACTTCACCTACGGCATGCACGTGT
>NZ_KE383922.1:394983-423336 GCF_000422805.1 Nocardioides halotolerans DSM 19273
GCAGCCGGCTCGGAGGCTCGAGGTCCTGGCACACTGTTGGGCTTTGAGAGATCAGGCCCCGAGCGTCGCTCGGACCGATTCTCAACCGCCCTCGGGCACACGCGTCTGCGAGAGCAGCCGGGTGGTCCGGCGGGCAGGCACATTGATTCCTTCATAGTGGACGCGAGCATCTTCGCGGCATCTCTCACCATGAGATGTCGCGTTTTCGGTCGCTCTCAATCAACTCGTCCCTCGATTTCGCTGATCGGGTGCGGGGAGAGCGACCGGTCTTTGTAGCAGCAGTACTTCGAGTTGCTCGACGAATGCACTAGGGACGCCTCAGAAACGGCCCTGATCTGTTGTCTTCGTTGAGTGTTTGTGAGACAAGCTACGAAGGGCACATGGTGGATGCCTTGGCATCAAGAGCCGAAGAAGGACGTAGGAGCCTGCGATAAGCCCTGGGGAGTTGGCAACCGAGCTGTGATCCGGGGATGTCCGAATGGGGAAACCCAGCTGGAGTCATGTCCAGTTACCCACGCCTGAATATATAGGGCGTGCGGAGGGAACGTGGGGAAGTGAAACATCTCAGTACCCACAGGAAGAGAAAACAATAGTGATTCCGAGAGTAGTGGCGAGCGAAATCGGAACAGGCCAAACCTCATCTGTGTGATACCTGGCAGGGGTTGCAGGTGGGGGGTTGTGGGACCACTCAGGTCGAGCTGCCATTCGACCAGGAAGTCACAAAATCTGAGCTAAGTTGAATCCCGTTGGAAAGCGGCGCCGTAGAGGGTGATAGCCCCGTAAGCGTAAACTCAGATCTTCCGAGTGGCATCCCAAGTAACACGGAACCCCTGAAATTCCGTGTGAATCTGGCGGGACCACCCGTTAAGCCTAAATACTCCTTGATGACCGATAGCGGACAAGTACCGTGAGGGAAAGGTGAAAAGTACCCCTGGCGGGGAGTGAAATAGTACCTGAAACCGTGTGCCTACAATCCGTTGGAGCCTATCCTTGTGATGGGTGACAGCGTGCCTTTTGAAGAATGAGCCTGCGAGTTTGCGTTGTGTTGCGAGGTTAACCCGTGTGGGGAAGCCGTAGCGAAAGCGAGTCCGAATAGGGCGACGTAGTAGCACGATCAAGACCCGAAGCGGAGTGATCTATCCATGGGCAGGTTGAAGCGCGGGTAAGACCGCGTGGAGGACCGAACCCACTTAGGTTGAAAACTGAGGGGATGACCTGTGGATAGGGGTGAAAGGCCAATCAAACTCCGTGATAGCTGGTTCTCCCCGAAATGCATTTAGGTGCAGCGTTGCGTGTTTCTTGCCGGAGGTAGAGCACTGGATAGCCGATGGGCCCGACCAGGTTACTGACGTTAGCCAAACTCCGAATGCCGGTAAGTGAGAGCGCAGCAGTGAGACTGCGGGGGATAAGCTCCGTAGTCGAAAGGGAAACAGCCCAGACCATCAGCTAAGGCCCCTAAGCGGTGACTAAGTGGAAAAGGATGTGGAGTTGCAATGACAACCAGGAGGTTGGCTTGGAAGCAGCCACCCTTGAAAGAGTGCGTAATAGCTCACTGGTCAAGTGATTCCGCGCCGACAATGTAGCGGGGCTCAAGTCATCCGCCGAAGCTATGGCATTCAGACAATACTCAAGCCTTCGTGGTTCAGAGGTCTGGATGGGTAGGGGAGCGTCGTGTCGCGAGTGAAGCCTCGGAGTGATCCAGGGGTGGACGCGACACGAGTGAGAATGCAGGCATGAGTAGCGAATGAGGAGTGAGAAACTCCTCCGCCGAATGATCAAGGGTTCCAGGGTCAAGCTAATCTGCCCTGGGTAAGTCGGGACCTAAGGCGAGGCCGACAGGCGTAGTCGATGGACAACGGGTTGATATTCCCGTACCGGCAAAGTAGCGCCCATGACGAACCCGGTGATGCTAACCGCCCGAATCTGTCGGTACTGAACCCTTCGGGGGAATGGCCGGCAGCCTAGCGCGGGACCCAAACCGGTAGTAGTCAAGCGATGGGGTGACGCAGGAAGGTAGCCCAACCGTGGCGATGGTTGTCCACGGGCAAGAGTGTAGGGAGTCATCTAGGCAAATCCGGATGGCACGATCCTGAGACTTGACGCGGAGTCCGTATGGACGAAGTGGGTAATCCTATGCTGTCGAGAAAAACCTCTAGCGAGCTATGCGCCGCCCGTACCCCAAACCGACTCAGGTGATCAGGTAGAGAATACCAAGGCGATCGAGTGAACCATGGTTAAGGAACTCGGCAAAATGCCCCCGTAACTTCGGGAGAAGGGGGGCCGGATCCGTCAATGCCCTAGCGGCAGGCAGCGGTGATGGCCGCAGAGACCAGGCCCAAGCGACTGTTTACTAAAAACACAGGTCCGTGCGAAGTTGTAAGACGATGTATACGGACTGACTCCTGCCCGGTGCTGGAAGGTTAAGGGGACGGGTTAGCGCGCAAGCGCGAAGCTCAGAACTTAAGCCCCAGTAAACGGCGGTGGTAACTATAACCATCCTAAGGTAGCGAAATTCCTTGTCGGGTAAGTTCCGACCTGCACGAATGGAGTAACGACTTGGGCGCTGTCTCAACCGTGGACTCGGCGAAATTGCACTACGAGTAAAGATGCTCGTTACGCGCGGCAGGACGGAAAGACCCCGGGACCTTTACTATAGTTTGGTATTGGTGTTTGGTTCGGCTTGTGTAGGATAGGTGGGAGACTGTGAAGCTCAGACGCCAGTTTGGGTGGAGTCAACGTTGAAATACCACTCTGGTCGTACTAGATGTCTAACCTAGGTCCGTAATCCGGATCAGGGACAGTGCCTGATGGGTAGTTTAACTGGGGCGGTTGCCTCCTAAAATGTAACGGAGGCGCTCAAAGGTTCCCTCAGCCTGGTTGGCAATCAGGTTTCGAGTGTAAGTGCACAAGGGAGCTTGACTGTGAGACAGACATGTCGAGCAGGGACGAAAGTCGGAACTAGTGATCTGGCCACGGCATGTGGAAGCGTGGTCACTCAACGGATAAAAGGTACCCCGGGGATAACAGGCTGATCTTCCCCAAGAGTCCATATCGACGGGATGGTTTGGCACCTCGATGTCGGCTCGTCGCATCCTGGGGCTGGAGCAGGTCCCAAGGGTTGGGCTGTTCGCCCATTAAAGCGGCACGCGAGCTGGGTTTAGAACGTCGTGAGACAGTTCGGTCCCTATCCGCCGCGCGCGCAGGAAACTTGAGAAAGGCTGTCCCTAGTACGAGAGGACCGGGATGGACGAACCTCTGGTGTGCCAGTTGTTCCGCCAGGAGCACGGCTGGTTGGCTACGTTCGGAAGTGATAACCGCTGAATGCATCTAAGCGGGAAGCACGTTTCAAGATGAGGTTTCCCACTACATAAGTAGGTAAGGTCCCCAGCAGAACACTGGGTTGATAGGCCAGAGGTGTACAGCAGTAATGCCCAGCCGACTGGTACTAATAGACCGAGGGCTTGTCCCACAAACATTCAACCAAGACAGCAGTCTTCGCAGACGGCTCGGTTGATGTGACTCACCTGCTGCTGCAGCTTCGACTGCTCGCGTCCACATTGAAGGAATCCAGACAACTGGATACCGCCTTGCAACAAGGCAAGTAGCTTCGGCTGCTCACGGTGATGATTCCCGTGAGTTGCCGGCAAGAGTTACGGCGGCCTTAGCGAGAGGGAAATACCCGGTCCCATCCCGAACCCGGAAGTCAAGCCTCTCAGCGCCGATGGTACTGCAGCCGAGGGGTTGTGGGAGAGTAGGACGTCGCCGGACATTCTTTCGAGAAGGCCACCCCGTTCGCGGGGTGGCCTTCTTGCATTTCACTCCTCTGATGCGGTCGTCGGACGGTCCCGCCGCCGCACGCCGCGCGCGTACCGGGATGCCCCTACCTGGCGCGGACCTGGCGCCGCAGGGCGGTGGTGGTGGGGCTCCTCCCGGCAGCGTCAAGGGCCGGGCGGCGCGAAGCGCGACCACGCCCTCGAGCGCAAGCCGAACGCACCGCATCGGCACAGCGCCGGGAGGAGCCCCACCACCACCGTCCCTCAACGTTGCACAGGCACGGCCTCGAGGTGCGTCCTCCACAGGCGGGCTGCGGACGGCCCGGTGGTGTCCGTATACGCGGGAAGCGTGGGGCGCGGAGGTGATGTGCGATGTCCGCACGGAAGATCGAGGACTCCGACGTGGTCGAGGACCCCGCGGAGGCCGTCAACGAGGTGCGACTGGTGGGGCGGCTGGCGGCCGACCCCCAGCTGCGCGAGCTGCCCAGCGGCGACGCCGTGTGGAACCTGCGGGTCGTCGTCGAGCGGGCCGCGCCCGCGGGCAGAGAGAAGCCGCGTCAGCGGGTCGACTCGCTCGAGTGCGCAGTGTGGTCCGGGCGGCTCAAGAAACAGGTCGAGAAGTGGCAGGCCGGCGATGTGGTGGAGGTGTCGGGTGCGATGCGACGACGGTTCTTCCGCGCCGGTGGTGCGACCGCGTCCCGGGTGGAGGTGGAGCTGACCGCCGGCCGGATCATTCGTCGCGCAGCGAGCGGATGAGCACGCCCACGCTGGGCTTCGGCTGGAAGGACGTGGCCTTCTCGGGCAGCAACCGGTCGTCGGCGGCGATCTTGAGGACCAGGTCGACGTCGGGCGCCGGCATCAGCACGGCCACGCTGTCCCTGCGGAGCCGGGCGAGGGTGGCCTCGACGGAGTGGTGGTACTCGATCCGCTGGGGTCCGCGCGGCAGCGCCGGGACCAGGTCGTCGTGGAGGTGCTCCACCGCGGCCCGGTCCTCGGGCAGCTGCAGCTTGACCGTGGCCCAGCGGCGGCCGTCGGTCGCGGCCAGGGTGGCCGGGCCGAGGGCGTGCACGGCGGCGGGGCGGTCGACGAGCTCGAGGCTCGCGCCGACGGTCTCGGCCGCGGTGGCCAGGTCGTCGAGGCTGACCCCGGTCAGGATGCGGTGGATCGGGCCGAGGAAGAGCGGGGTGTCCTCCTGGTCGACCAGCATGGCCAGGCCGCGGTCGGTCGCGCCGCCGGGGGAGCGTCGCTGCATGCGCAGGTAGGCCGCGTAGCGGTGGTGGCCGTCGGCGATCAGGGCCTGGCTCCGGGCCAGTCCGTCGTCGATGGCGGCCAGGACCGAGGGATCGCGGATGGGCCAGATCCGGTGGCGCTGCTCGTTGCGGTCGACGAAGTCGTCGACCGGCGGGTCGGCGATGACGCGGTGCACGATCGCGCGCATCTCGGCGGGCGCTCGGTGCACGAGGAGGATCGGGGCGGGGTTGAGGGCGAGCTCGGTCATCCGGTCGGCGAGCTCGTCGGCCTGCACCGGGTGGATCCCCTCGTGGGGGAGCACGGCGCGGTCCTCGGGGCCGCTGGCGCGGTGCGAGATGTCCAGCGCCCCGACCAGTCCGCGCACGGTGAGGCCCCCGACGATGTACTCGTGGAGGTAGAGCGCGGGCTCGTCGTCGCGCCGCAGCTGTCCGCGCTCCTGCCACTGCGTGAGCCGCGCGGCGACAGCCCGGTACGGTCGGGCGAAGAGGCGGCCCGACGAGGGGTCGCCCACGCGCCGGGGGTTCAGCCGCACGCCGCGGAAGGGCACCAGCCGGAGGGGTCGCCCCACGTACGGGGGGATGACCACGGCGTTGGCGTCCATCCACAGATCCTAGTTCGGCCCACGTGAGGAGACTTGCTTTGACTGCTGGGTCGCTGGGGAGCTGCACCGAGCCCCTGGACCGCACCTACGACCTGGCCATGCTCGACCTCGACGGGGTGGTCTACATCGGCCCCGAGGCGGTGCCCGGGGCGCCCGAGCACGTGGCCGCCGCGCGGACGGAAGGGATGCGGGTGGCCTTCATCACCAACAACGCGTCCCGGCCGCCGTCGGCGGTCGCCGAGCACCTGCGGGGGCTCGGCGTGGAGGCCGGCGCCGATGACGTCGTGACCTCGGCCCAGGCCGCCGCGCGGGTGCTGATCGACCGCCTGGGCGAGGGCGGCCGGGTGGTCGTGCTGGGCGGCGACGGGCTCGCCGACGCGATCGCGGAGGTCGGGCTCGAGCAGGTCGGCGTCGAGGAGGACGGCGCGGCGGTGGTGACGGGCTACGGGCCTGACGTGCTCTGGGGCCAGATCATGCGCGGCGCCGTCCGCATCAAGGAGGGGCTGTGGTGGGTCGCGTCCAACACCGACCAGACCTTCCCGACCTCCTTCGGGGTCGCGCCCGGGCACGGGGTGCTGGTCGAGACGTTGCGCCGGTTCAGCGGGGTCGACCCGGTGGTGGCCGGCAAGCCGTCGCGGCCCCTCCTCGACGAGACCCGGCGGCGGTGCGGGGGAGAGCGACCGCTGATGGTCGGTGACCGGCTGGACACCGACATCGAGGGTGCGCACACCGCCGGCGTCGACTCGCTGCTCGTGATGACGGGCGTCACCGGGCTGGCCGAGCTGGTGGCCGCGCCCCCGGAGCTGCGCCCGACGTACGTCTCGGCCGACCTGGGCGGCCTCCACGCCGCCCATCCCGCGCCCGAGGTGTCCGACGATGGGGTCACGCTCGGGGGGTGGACCGCCCACGTGGACGACGGCGAGCTCGTCGTGGACGGCGCCGGCGAGGTCGACGACTGGTGGCGGGTCGTGGCCGCGGCCGCGTGGCGCCACCTCGACACGCACGGCGAGCCGGTGGCCGTCGGCGCAGTCGCGGCGCCCGAGTAGCGTTCGCCCCATGACCTCCACCCCACCGGACTTCTCGGACGAGACGCTGCGCGACGAGTCCGAGAACCTCGCCGGGGACCCCGGAACACACCCGGACCCCGAGCACGACGTCCCCGGGCCCGACGTCCCTGGGCCCGACGAGGAGGCCGGCGACCCCGAGGCTCCGGCTCCCGAGCGGGTGCGCACGGGCTCGGACCGCGTCGACGAGGTGATCAGGGCCGTCGAGGAGCTCGAGGACCGGCCCATCGAGGAGCACGTGGGCGTCTTCGAGAGCGCCCAGGTGCAGCTGCGCCGGGCACTGGACGACCCGGGCGACGACGACCAGGTCGGCGGCGCCGAGCACGCGGACGACCACCCCGGTCACGCCTGAGCAGCGCGGGAGACCCGGGCAGTGCCGCCTCGCCGGCTGCGGCTGGACGCCGAGCTGGTCCGCCGCGGCCTCGCCCGGTCGCGCGAGCACGCCGCCGAGCTGGTGGCCGCCGGACGGGTGAGCGTCTCGGGCGCGACCGCCACCAAGCCGGCCACCCAGGTGACGACGGACGTCGCGGTCGTGGTGGCGGACGACCCGGACCGCCCCGACTACGTCTCGCGCGGAGGGCACAAGCTGGCCGGCGCGCTGGCGGCGTTCGAGCCGCTCGGCCTGAGCGTGGCCCGACGCCGGTGCCTCGACGCGGGGGCGTCGACGGGCGGGTTCACCGACGTGCTCCTGCGGGCGGGGGCGCGCGAGGTGGTGGCGGTCGACGTGGGCTACGGGCAGCTGGCGTGGTCGCTGCGGTCCGACGAGCGCGTGCACGTGCACGACCGCACCAACATCCGCGAGATCACGACCGAGCTCATCGGCGGGCCGGTCGACGTCGTGGTCGGTGATCTGTCGTTCATCTCGCTGGCGCTGGTGCTCGAGGCCCTGGTGGGCGTGACCAGGGAGGACGGCGACCTGGCGCTGATGGTCAAGCCGCAGTTCGAGGTCGGCAAGGACCGGGTCGGCAAGGGTGGCGTGGTCCGCGACCCGGACCTGCGGGCCGAGGCGGTCTCCGCGGTCGCCGCGCGGGCCGACGCGCTGGGGTGGGGCGCCCGGGCCGTGGCGACCAGCCCGCTGCCGGGGCCGTCGGGCAACGTGGAGTTCTTCCTGTGGCTGCGGCGCGGCCCGGCGACCCTCACCGAGGACGCGATCCACAACGCGGCGCACGGCTGACCCGGACCGGGGGTGCGGTCTGAGAGGCTTGATGCCGTGACGACGAGCCCGAGCGACGAGACCGCCGCGACCCGGCGGGTGCTGGTGCTCTCGCACACCGGACGCGACGCGGCCCGCGACGTCACGCTCAGCTTCTGCAAGGCGCTGACCGCCCACGACATCGTCGTCCGCCTGCTCGCCCAGGAGGCCTCCGACCTCGGCATCGACGCCTCGACCTACGACCCGCCGGTCGAGATCGTCCACGGCGACACCGACCTGGCGCTCGACTGCGAGCTCGCGGTGGTCGTCGGCGGCGACGGCTCGATCCTGCGGGCCGCCGAGGTCACGTGGGGGAGCGGCACCCCCGTGCTGGGCGTCAACCTCGGCCACGTCGGGTTCCTGGCGGAGGCCGAGGTCGACGACGTGCAGGACGTCATCGACGCGATCGTCGCCCGCAAGTGGGTGCCGGAGGACCGCCTGGCCCTCGACGTGCGCGCGTTCCGCGACGGCGAGCTCGTGACGCACACCTTCGCCCTCAATGAGGCCAGCGTCGAGAAGGCCGCCCGCGAGCGGATGATCGAGGTGGTCGTCGAGGTCGACAACCGTCCGCTGTCGCGCTGGGGCTGCGACGGCGTGGTGCTGGCGACCCCCACCGGGTCGACCGCCTACAACTTCAGCGCAGGCGGGCCGATCGTCTGGCCGGGAGTCGAGGCGCTGCTCATCGTGCCGATCAGCGCGCACGCGCTGTTCGCGCGACCGCTGGTCGTGGCACCCGACTCGCTGCTGGCGGTCGAGGTCATCGCCCGCACCGACGGCGCCGGCGTGCTCTGGTGCGACGGCCGGCGCGCGGTCGACCTGCCGCCGGGCGCGCGCATCGAGGTGCGCCGTGCCGACCAGCCGGTGCGGCTGGCCCGCCTGCACCCCGGACCGTTCACCGACCGGCTCGTCGCGAAGTTCGACCTCCCCGTCCAGGGCTGGCGCGGCTCGGCCGAGCGCCGCCGCCGCGCGGAGGAGGGGCTCGGCTGATGCTCGAGGAGATCCGGATCGGCCACCTCGGGGTCATCGAGTCGTCGCGGCTCGAGCTCGGTCCCGGCCTGACGGTCATCACCGGCGAGACCGGCGCGGGCAAGACGATGGTGGTGACCGCTCTCGGCCTGCTTCTCGGCGGGCGGGCCGACAGCGGCATGGTCCGCACCGGCGCGCGCACGGCGCGGGTGGAGGGCGTGGTCGACGCGACCGCGCTCGACGGGTTCCGGGCCGCGGTCGACGACGCAGGGGGCGAGACCGAGGACGGCCACGTCGTGCTGGCCCGCAACGTCTCGAGCGAGGGCCGCTCCCGCGCCTGGGTCGGCGGCGCGGCGGTGCCGGTGTCGCGGCTCGCGGACACCGCCGAGCCCCTCGTGGCGGTGCACGGACAGTCCGACCAGCACCGGCTGCTGCGCCAGCGGGCCCAGCGCGAGGCGCTCGACCGGTTCGGCGGGGCACCGGTGCTCAGCATGGCCGAGGCCTACGCCGCGCTGCACGCGCGCCTCGAGGCGACCGAGCGCGAGCTCGACGAGGTGGTGGCCAGCGCGCGCGAGCGGGCGCGCGAGGCCGACCTCCTCCGGTTCGGGCTCGGCGAGATCGAGGCGGTCGACCCCAAGCCCGGCGAGGACGCCCAGCTGGCGGCCGACGAGGTGCGCCTGGGCTACGCCGACGCGCTGCGCACCGCCGCCGAGCAGGCGCGGGAGGCACTGTCCAGCGAGGCGGGCGACCCGGACGCGCTCGGTGCCGCCTCTGCCGCTCGCACCCTGCTCGACGGCGTGCGCGAGCACGACCCCGAGGCCGGCGCGCTGGCCGACCGGCTCGCCGAGATCACCTACCTGCTCTCCGACCTGGCCGCCGACGTGGCGTCGTACGCCGCCGGCATCGACGCCGACCCGGCGCGCCTGGCGACGGTCTCCGAGCGGCGGGCGGCGCTGACGGCGCTCACGCGCAAGTACGGCGAGACCGTCGAGGAGGTGCTGGCCTGGTCGGAGTCCTCGGCCGCGCGCCTGCTCGACCTCGACGGCACCGACGACCGGATCGAGGCCCTGCGCGCCGAGCAGCGGTCGCTGCGCGCCGAGCTGGCCGAGGTGGCGCAGACACTGTCGAGCGCCCGCAGCGAGGCGGCGGCCCGGCTGTCGGCCGAGGTGACCGCCGAGCTCGCGCTGCTGGCGATGCCCGACGCCCGGCTGGAGATCTCGGTCACCCAGCACGACGCTGAGCGGCCTGCCGGCGACCCGCCACCCAGCGCGAGCCCGTTGCGGATCGGCACGCGCTGGCTGCGCCACACGGCGAGCGGCGTCGACGAGGTCGAGTTCCTGCTGGCTGCCAACACCGGGTCCGAGCCGCGCCCGCTGCACAAGGGTGCCTCGGGTGGCGAGCTGTCGCGGGTCATGCTCGCCCTGGAGGTGGCCCTGGCTGGCACCAGCCCGGTGCCGACGTTCGTCTTCGACGAGGTCGATGCCGGGGTCGGCGGCACCGCCGCGGTCGAGGTCGGCCGCCGGCTGGCCCAGCTGGCCCGCACCGCCCAGGTGCTGGTCGTGACCCACCTCCCGCAGGTCGCGGCGTACGCCGACCGGCACGTCCTGGTGGAGAAGGCCAGCGACGGCTCGGTCACCAGCTCCGGGCTGACCCTGCTCGACGAGGAGGCGCGCGAGAAGGAGCTGTCCCGGATGCTCGCCGGGCTCTCGGAGTCCGACACGGCGCTCGCGCACGCGCGCGAGCTGCTGGAGGTCGCGGCTCCGGCGCGGGCGCTGTCGTGAGCCGAGCCCTGCCACACTGAGCGACCAGTCTTTTCGTGGGGTGAGATGAAGTCCAACGCGCGCAAGGCGTCGCTGGCGGGACCCGGCGTCACGGGGATCGCCCGGGTGGGGCGGCCGGCCTCGGACGTGCTCCCGCGGCTGCGGCGCGGCGACATCGCGGTGCTCGACCACGTCGACCTCGACCGTGACACCGCCTCCGCGCTGCTCGAGGCGGGCGTCCGCGCGGTCGTCAACGCCGCCCCGATGATCTCCGGCCGCTACGCCAACCTCGGCCCCGAGGTGCTCGCCGAGGCCGGCGTCCTGGTCGTCGACCAGGTCGGCCAGGACGGCCTCGACCGCATCCGCGACAACCTGCCGGTCCGGGTCGACGGCGGCAGGGTCCTCGCCGTCCTCCCCGACGGGCGCACCGAGCTGCTGGCGACCGGCCGCGTCGTCGACCTCGAGCGGGTGCACAGCGAGATGGACCAGGCGCACAGCGGCCGGGTCGTCGAGCTCGACGCGCTGACCCGCACCACCGGCGATTTCCTGCGCCGCGAGCACGACCTGCTGCTGCGCGGCCGCGGCCTGCCCGAGCCCACGACCCGGATCGCGGGTCGCGCGGTCGTCGTCGTGGGCACGGCCGACCATGCCGAGCTGCAGGCGATCGCGCCGTTCGTCCGCGAGCAGGCGCCGGTCGTGATCGCGGTCGGCGCGGCGGCCGACGACCTGTTCGGCCTGAGCTGGGCTGCCGACATCGTCGTCGTCGCGGCCGGCGGCACCAGCGACCTGCCGTCCGCCGACGCTCTCCGGGTGGCCGGCGACGTCGTGCTGGTCGTCTCCCAGGGGTCAGGCCTCGACGAGCAGGCGCGGATCGAGGCCGTCGCCGGCCCGCCGCACCTGGTCGACACGTCGGCCTCCGCGGAGGACGTCGGCCTCCTCCTCGCCGACCACCAGGCCGCGCGCCTGGTCATCGGCGTGGGGCTGCACTCCCATCTCGAGGAGCTCCTCGACGGCGATCAGCCGGTCCGGGAGAGCAGCGTCGCGACCCGGCTCAAGCTGGGTGACCGGCTGGTCGACGCCCACGCCGTCAAGGCGCTCTACACCGGGCGCGCTGGCCCGGCGCTGGTCGTGCCCGTCCTCCTCGCGGGTCTCGTCGCCCTGCTCGCAGCCATCGCCGTGACGCCGGTCGGCCAGGACTGGGCGCACGACGTCGTCGACTACCTCCAGGGGCTCACGTGATCTCGCTCCGGCAGCACGTCGCCTCGCTGGTGGCCGTGTTCCTCGCGCTCGCGGTCGGCATCGCGCTCGGCGGCGGGCCGCTCGCCTCCGGTGACGACGACGACCAGCAGGGCAGTGGCGAGCGGGACACCGCGACGCCGGCGGCCGCTCCGACGCCGGCTCCGGACGACCGGTCCGGGTTCGCCGACGTGTTCGCCGACGAGGGTGCCGGCCGCCTCTACGCCAACGGGCTCGACGGCCACGCCACCGCCATCCTCGCGATGCCCGGCGCCGACCCGGCGCACCTCGAGGCGCTGGAGTCGCAGATCGCCGTCGCGGGCGGCGCCGTCACCGGCACCTACACCGTCGGCGACACGCTGTTCGACCCCGCGGCCACCTCGCCGATCGACGACCTGACCACCTTGCTCATCGCGCAGCTCGTGGACCCGCGGGTGGACTCCTCGGCGCCGACCTACGAGCGGCTCGGACAGCTCGTCGGCATCGCGATGGCGACCACCGAGGCCTCCTCGGTGCGGGCCGACCTCGCGGCGGTCGCGGTCCGCGAGAGCCTGGCCGGACCGGAGCTGCTGACCTCGCCCGCCGACGTCCGCAACGCGCCGTTGGTGCTGGTCGTGCTGCCGCTCGGCGCGGAGGGCGCGACGTCGAGCCTGGCCTCGCGCACCATCCTCACCGGGTTGACCAGCGGCATCGCCCACAACGCCGCGGGCGTGGTGGTGGTCGGCGACGAGACCTCCGCCGAGGACGGCGAGCTCGCCGCGCTCCGCGAGGGCGAGCTGACCGGCACGGTCTCGACCGTCGACGGCATCGAGACCACGATCGGCCAGGTCACCGCGGTCCTCGCCCTGGAGGCCGCGATCGCAGGAACCACCGGTTCCTTCGGTGCGTCGGGATCTGACGGCGCCGTACCTCTGGGATAACCTTGAGGTCCATGAAGTCCCCCGTGCCGACCAAGCATGTCTTCGTCACCGGAGGCGTCGCCTCCTCGCTCGGCAAGGGGCTCACGGCATCCAGCCTCGGCCGGCTGCTGCGCTCCCGCGGCATGCACGTCACGATGCAGAAGCTCGACCCCTACCTCAACGTCGACCCCGGCACGATGAACCCGTTCCAGCACGGCGAGGTCTTCGTGACCAACGACGGCGCCGAGACCGACCTCGACATCGGGCACTACGAGCGGTTCCTCGACACCGACCTCGGGCAGATCGCCAACGTCACCACCGGGCAGGTCTACTCCGAGGTGATCGCCAAGGAGCGCCGCGGCGACTACCTCGGCGACACCGTCCAGGTGATCCCGCACATCACCAACGAGATCAAGGACCGCATCCTCGCGATGGGCGGCACCTCGCCCGAGGGCGAGCACATCGACGTGGTGATCACCGAGATCGGCGGCACGGTCGGCGACATCGAGTCGCTGCCGTTCCTCGAGGCCGCCCGGCAGGTGCGCCACGACATCGGCCGCGACAACAGCTTCTTCCTCCACGTCTCGCTGGTGCCCTACATCGGGCCGTCGGGCGAGCTGAAGACCAAGCCCACCCAGCACTCCGTCGCCGCGCTCCGGCAGGTCGGCATCCAGCCCGACGCCGTCGTCTGCCGGGCCGACCGCGAGCTGCCCGACTCGATCAAGCGCAAGATCTCGCTGATGTGCGACGTCGACCTCGAGGCCGTGGTCACCGCGGCGGACGCGCCGTCGATCTACGACATCCCGAAGGTCCTGCACCGCGAGGGGCTCGACGCCTACGTCGTGCGCCGGCTCGGGCTGCCCTTCCGCGACGTCGACTGGACGGTCTGGGACGACCTGCTGCGCCGGGTGCACCACCCGAAGGAGGAGGTCACCGTCGCGCTCGTCGGCAAGTACGTCGACCTCCACGACGCCTACCTGTCGGTGGCCGAGGCGCTCAAGGCCGGCGGGTTCGCGCACGAGGCGGACGTGAAGATCCGCTGGATCCCCTCCGACGAGTGCCAGACGCCCGCCGGCGCCTCGCGACACCTGCACGACGTGGACGCCGTCTGCGTGCCGGGTGGCTTCGGCGTCCGCGGCCTCGAGGGCAAGATCGGTGCGCTCACCTACGCCCGCACCAACCGGATCCCCACGCTCGGACTCTGCCTGGGTCTGCAGTGCATGGTGATCGAGTTCTCCCGCAGCGTCGCCGGGCTGGAGAAGGCCGACTCGACGGAGTTCGACCCCGACAGCCCCGAGCCCGTGATCGCGACGATGGAGGAGCAGCTCGCCTACGTCGAGGGCGCCGGCGACCTAGGCGGCACCATGCGGCTCGGCCTCTACCCGGCGCTGCTCAAGCCCGGCTCGATCGCCCGGGAGGTCTACGGCGCGGAGCAGATCGACGAGCGGCACCGGCACCGCTACGAGGTCAACAACGCCTACCGCGACACCCTGGAGAACGCCGGTCTGGTGTTCTCCGGCACCTCGCCCGACAACAACCTGGTCGAGTTCGTCGAGCTGCCGCGCGACGTGCACCCCTACTACGTCTCGACGCAGGCCCACCCCGAGCTGCGGTCGCGGCCCACCCGGCCGCACCCGCTGTTCAAGGGGCTGGTCGGCGCGGCCATCGAGCGTCAGCGCGAGCTGCGGTTCCCGATCGACGAGAGCGGCCTGCGGCGCGAGCCCGTCGACATCGACGACTGAGCGCCACCCCCCGCTCGCTCACGTGCGCGCCGCGACCACCCGGCTCAGGGTGTCGATCGCGATGACCAGCACGTTGCGGATCGCCGGCGCGAGATCGCCGCTGTCGGCGAGGTCCTGGGCGCGCTCGAGCCAGGCCTCGTCGCACGTCGCCGGGCGCATGTGGCGGACCATCCCGCCCAAGGCCAGCAGTCCGCCGGGAGGAAGGTCGGCGAGCTCGTCGAGGTAGCGGTGCGCCCACGGCACCATGACCTCCTGCTGGGCGGGCCGCCAGAAGCAGCGGGCGAACTCGATCAGCGGGAAGCCCGCGGGGATCGCCCGCTCGCGCCACAGGCGCTCCCAGGCCTCGGCCTTCGCCTCCTCCAGGGGACGCGCCGCCGACACGCCCCACGCGCGCAGGTGCGCCTCGGGGTCGGGGTCACGGGCCAGGAGGTCCTCGACCGCGGCCTCGTCGTACCTCCCGAGCGAGGCGCGGCGCACCATGACCCGCCAGGCCAGGTCGACGTCGTCGGTCGCCGCCTCGTCGAGGAGGGCGAAGTGCTCGGGCGTCGAGGCGGACCACGCCAGCGTCTGGAGGGCGGGCGCGCGGTGGTCGGGCTCGTCGACGCGGGCCGCGGCCACGCTCGCCACCCGAGCCAGCCGACGGGGCGCCAGCACCGCGGGGCTCCACTGCTCGGCGGCCCTGAGCGCGAGACCGAAGAAGTGCTCGACGACGCCCGGGCTGGGCTCGGTCTCCAGCATGCCGAGCACGCTGTCGAGGAAGTCGCCGGTCGAGAGCTCGCCCTTGGCGAGCATGTCCCACGCGGTGGTGACGACGACCGCGCGGTTGACCGGGTCGTCCAGCGTGGCGACGTCGGCCAGCATCGCCTGCACCGACGACTCGTCGGTGCGCAGGGAGGCGAAGGTGAGGTCGCCGTCGTTGAGCAGGTGCAGGTCGGCGACCGGCAGGTCGGGGAGGTACGTCGTCGTGCCCGTCGTGAGGACGTCGAGCAGCGCGCGGCGCTGCAGCCCTCCGCCGGAGCGGACGTAGGAGCCGATGCGCAGCGCGTGGGGGCGCGGCTCACCGCCGTCGGGGCTGGTGGCGAGCAGGGCCGACCCGACGAGGCTGAGCGTGTCGGTGCCGGCCCGGTCGAGCCAGCTCGCGGTCCAGCCGGTGAGGTCCTGGCCGGCGGCCTCACCGATGGCGCCGGTCAGGTCGCTGAGCCTGGCGTTGCCCCAGGCGTGCTCGCGGAAGTAGGCCCGCAGGCCGGCGACGAAGGTCTCCTCGCCGACGTAGGCCATCAGCTGGGCCAGCACCGCCTGGCCCTTGTAGTAGGTGATCGCGTCGAAGCTCGCGAACGCGTGGTCGACGTCGGGCACGGTGGTGCGGATGGCGTGGCTGGCCGGGCTCATGTCCTGCTGGTAGGCCGCGAGCTGCTCCTCGGCCAGGAAGGTCGCCCACGCGTCGGTGAACTCCGTCGCCTCGAACGACGCCCACGTCGAGGCGAACGACGCGAACGCCTCGTTGAGCCACAGGTCGTCCCACCAGCGCATCGTCACGAGGTCGCCGAACCACATGTGCGCCATCTCGTGCAGCACGCCCAGCGCCCGCCACGCCCGCTCGGAGAAGGTGGGCGGCCTCCGGTGGAGGACGGCGTCGGTGAAGGTGACGCAGCCCCAGTTCTCCATCGCACCGCCCATGTCGGGCACGAAGACCTGGTCGTAGCGCTCCTGCGGGAACGGCATCGCGAACCGCTCGGCGAAGAAGGCGAGGCCCTGCTCGGTGACCCGGAAGAGCTCCTCGGCGTCCCGCTCCAGGAACTGCCGCAGCGACTGGCGGCAGTAGAGGCCCAGGTCGTGGCCGCCGCGCTGCTCCCGGAGCTCGTGGTACGGGCCGGCGTTGACGACCACGACGTACGTCGAGAGCCGTGGGGTGTCCTCGAAGACCCACAGCCGGCCGCCGTCGTCGCGGTCGAGGACCACCTCGGGAGCGCAGTTGCTGAGGACCGTCCACTCCGTGGGGGCGCTGACCTGGAAGCCGTGCACCGCCTTGAGGTCCGGCTGGTCGAAGCACGCCCAGGCACGGCGGGCGCCGTCCGGCTCGAACGACGACCAGAGGTAGACGAGCTTGTCCTGCGGGTCCACCGTGCGCAGGATCGCGTTGCCCGAGCCGGTGTCGGACTGCACCGACGACACGACGAGCCTGTTGTCGGCGGCCAGCGAGGGGAGCGGCAGGCGGCCGTCGGCGTACGTCGAGAGGTCGAGCTCGACGTCGTTGAGGCGGGCCGAGAGCACCTCGCCGACCACGTCGACGAACGTCGACGCGCCCGGCGTGCGGCAGCTGAAGGTGATCGACGAGGTCGCCAGCCACCGGGTCCCCTCGAGCAGCTCGCGCAGGTCGACGTCGATGTCGTAGCGGTCGACCTCGATCAGCGCCGCGCGGGTGCGGGCCTCCTCCTCGGTCAGGCTCGCGGCTTCCGTCATGGCCCTGACGGTAACCTCCGCGCGTGGTGGAGCGCGTGGCGGACGTACCCGAGAGCTGGCCGGTGGAGAGCAGCGAGGACCTCTACCGGACGTCGCTGCCGTTCGCGCTGCGGGCCGACCGGGTGCGGCACCCCGACGGCCCTGACGAGGAGCCGTTCACCCGGGTCGTGCTGGAGCACCCTGGCGCCGTGGTGGTCCTCGCGGTCGACGAGGCCGACCGGGTGCTGTGCCTGCGGCAGTACCGCCACCCGGCCCGGATGCGGATGCTGGAGCTGCCCGCCGGCCTGCTCGACGTCGACGGGGAGGAGCCGCGGTCGGCGGCCGAGCGCGAGCTCCTGGAGGAGGCCGGCCTCGAGGCCGCCGACTGGGCGCCGCTCACCTCGGCGTACAGCTCTCCGGGCATCACCACCGAGCGGATCCACTACTTCCTCGCGCGCGGGCTGCGCGAGGGTGACCGCGGCGACTTCACCCCCGCCCACGAGGAGGCGGACATGGAGACGCTGTGGGTGCCCTTCGACGACCTGCTGGCCGCCTGCCTCGACGGCCGGGTGAGCGACGCGCCGGTCATCATCGCCGTGCTCACCGCCCGGCAGCGGGGCCTGGTCGGCAACCACTAGGGTCGGGCCCATGAGGGTAGGTGTGCCGAAGGAAGTCAAGAACCACGAGTACCGCGTGGCCATCACGCCGATCGGCGTCCACGAGCTCGTCGCCCACGGGCACGACGTGGTCATCCAGAGGGACGCCGGCGAGGGGTCCTCGATCCACGACGACGAGTACGTCGCCGCCGGGGCGACGATGGTCGACACCGCCGAGGAGGCCTGGGGCACCGACGGCGGCGTCGACATGGTGCTCAAGGTCAAGGAGCCGGTGGCCGAGGAGTACGCGCGGATGCGCGAGGGCCTGCTGCTGTTCACCTACCTGCACCTGGCCGCCGACAAGCCGCTGACCGAGGAGCTGGTCGACCGCAAGGTCACCGGCATCGCCTACGAGACCGTGCAGCTGCCCTCCGGGGGGCTGCCGCTCCTCTACCCGATGTCCGAGGTGGCCGGCTGCCTCGCGCCGCAGGTCGGCGCCTACTCGCTGATGAAGGCGCAGGGCGGCCGCGGCGTGCTGATGGGCGGGGTCGGGGGCGTCGCCAACGCCAAGGTCGTCATCATCGGCGCCGGCGTGAGCGGCCAGAACGCCGCGAACATCGCGCTCGGCATGGGTGCCGACGTCACGCTGCTCGACACCGACCTCGACAAGCTCCGGATGTCGTTCTGGCGCTACAACAACCGGG
This sequence comes from Nocardioides halotolerans DSM 19273, assembly GCF_000422805.1. Taxonomy (GTDB): domain Bacteria; phylum Actinomycetota; class Actinomycetes; order Propionibacteriales; family Nocardioidaceae; genus Nocardioides; species Nocardioides halotolerans. The sequence continues at coordinate 413,207 of NZ_KE383922.1, forward strand.
TGCACGGGCTCGCCTCCTCCAAGCTGGCGCTCGAGCAGCAGGTGATGGAGGCCGACATGGTGATCGGCGCCGTGCTGATCCCGGGCGCGGCCGCTCCCAAGCTGGTCTCCAACGACCTCGTGTCGCGGATGAAGCCGGGCTCGGTGCTGGTCGACATCGCGATCGACCAGGGCGGGTGCTTCGAGGACAGCCATGCGACGACGCACGCCGACCCGACGTACCAGGTGCACAACTCGACGTTCTACTGCGTGGCGAACATGCCCGGCGCGGTGCCGAACACGTCGACGTACGCGCTCACCAACGCCACGCTGCCCTACGCGGTCGCGCTCGCGGACAAGGGCTGGCAGGACGCCTGCCGCGCCGACCGCAGCCTGGCGCTCGGCCTCAACACCCACGACGGCCGGCTGACCAACAAGCCCGTGGGGGAGGCCGTGGGGATCGAGGCGGTCGACCCCGACGAGGTGCTGGCGTAGACACCGAGGCCGCACCGGCTCCCGAGGCGCCCGCGACGTCCTCCACGACCGAGATCGCGCGGGCGGTCCGGACCTACCTCGACCACCTCGCCGTCGAGCGCGGCCTGGCCGCCAACACGCTCTCGTCGTACCGCCGCGACCTGCGCCGCTACCTCGAGCACCTCGACCGCACGGGCATCGAGGGGCTCGACGACGTCACCGAGGCGACCGTGTCCGGCTTCCTCGTCGCGCTGCGCGAGGGCGACGCGGACCACCCGCCGCTCGGGTCGTCGTCCGCGGCGCGGACGGTCGTGGCGGTGCGGGGCTTCCACAAGTTCGCCCTCGCCGACGGGCTTGCCACGGCCGACCCCGCGAGCGCGGTCAAGCCGCCGACCCCGGCCAAGCGGCTGCCCAAGGCCCTGCCGCTGGCCGACGTCGAGGCCATCCTCGAGGCGGCCGGCGCGCCCGGCACGACGCTGGCGCTGCGCGACCGGGCGCTGCTGGAGCTGCTCTACGGCACCGGCGCGCGCATCTCCGAGGCGGTCGGGCTCGACGTCGACGACCTCGACACGGTCGACCAGACCGTGCTGCTGCGCGGCAAGGGCGGCAAGCAGCGGATCGTGCCGGTGGGCTCCTACGCGCTGGCGGCGGTCGACGCCTACCTGGTCCGCGGTCGTCCCGAGCTGGTGACCACGGGCTCCCCGACCAAGGGAGGGACCCCGGCCCTGTTCCTCAACGCGCGCGGCGGCCGCCTCTCCCGGCAGTCGGCCTGGGCGGTGCTGACCCGCGCCGCCGAGCGCGCGGGCGTCGCGTCCGACGTCTCCCCGCACACGCTCCGCCACTCCTTCGCCACCCACCTGCTCGACGGCGGCGCCGACGTACGCGTGGTGCAGGAGCTGCTCGGCCACGCCTCGGTGACCACCACGCAGGTCTACACGCTCGTCACCGTCGACAGCCTGCGCGAGGTGTTCGCCAGCGCTCACCCCCGGGCGCGGGAGTGAGGCAGTTTCACCGGGTACCCGGTGAAACTGGCCCTGACCGCACGGAGGTCCTTACGGTCAGCGGCCGTTTCTCCGGGTACCCGGTGAAACCTGAGGCAGATGGGACTGGCGAGTGCCCTTCCTGAAGGTGCGAGCGGGCGACAGCCCGGACGACGTCTACGCCGCCGTCGTCGACTGGGCGGGGGAGCAGGGGCTCGAGCTCTACCCGCACCAGGACGAGGCGGTGCTGGAGCTGCTGTCGGGCAGCAACGTCGTGCTCGCGACCCCTACCGGTTCGGGCAAGTCGCTGGTGGCGGTGGCGGCGCACGCCGCGGCCCTGGCCCGCGACCAGGTCACCTACTACACCGCGCCGATCAAGGCGCTGGTCAGTGAGAAGTTCTTCGAGCTGTCCGCGACGTTCGGCACCGACGACGTCGGCATGCTCACCGGCGACGCCTCGGTGAACGCCGACGCACCGGTGATCTGCTGCACCGCCGAGATCCTCGCCAACATCGCGCTGCGCGAGGGTCGCGGCGCCGACGTCGGGCTCGTGGTGATGGACGAGTTCCACTACTACGCAGAGCCCGACCGGGGGTGGGCCTGGCAGGTCCCGCTGATCGAGCTGCCGGACGCGCAGTTCCTGCTGATGTCGGCGACCCTCGGCGACGTGTCGGACCTCGCCGGGGACCTGTCCCGGCGCACCGGCCGTGAGACGGCCTCGGTCACCGACGCCGAGCGGCCGGTGCCGCTGACGTTCAGCTGGGCGCTGACCCCGCTGGCCGAGACCCTGGAGGAGCTGGTCTCGACCCACCAGGCGCCGGCGTACGTCGTGCACTTCACGCAGAAGGACGCCGTCGAGCACGCCACGTCGCTGCTGCAGGCGTCCTACCTCGCGAAGCCGCCGCCGGAGCTGGCCGAGCGGCTGGCGGGCGTGCGGTTCACGGCCGGCTTCGGCAAGACGCTGTCCAAGCTGCTGAAGAAGGGGATCGGCGTCCACCACGCCGGCATGCTGCCGCGCTACCGACGGCTGGTGGAGCAGCTGGCGCAGGCGGGCCGGCTCACGGTGATCTGCGGCACCGACACCCTCGGCGTCGGCATCAACGTGCCGATCCGGACCGTGCTCTTCACCGGGCTCGCGAAGTTCGACGGCCGCCGGCAGCGGATCCTCCGCACCCGCGAGTTCCTGCAGATCGCCGGCCGCGCGGGCCGGGCGGGCTTCGACACCGCCGGGTACGTCGTCGTGCAGGCGCCCGAGCACGTCATCGAGAACGAGCGGGCCAAGGCCAAGGCGGCCGCGAAGAACGCGAGCAACCCGAAGAAGAACTCCAAGGCGCACCTCAAGAAGCCGCCGGAGGGCACGGTCGTGTGGACCGAGCAGACCTTCGACAAGCTCGTGGCCGGCGTACCGGAGCCGCTGGTGTCGCGGATGAAGGTCGACAACGCGATGCTCGTCAACGTCCTCTCCCGCGAGGAGGACGCCTTCCCGGTGCTGCGCCGGCTGCTCACCGACAATCACTCCGACGCTCGCGAGCAGCGCCGGCTCGCACGCCGCGCCCTGCGGCTGGCCCGCTCGCTGGTGCGCTCGGGCATCCTCACCAGGCTCGACGAGCCCGACCGGTTCGGGCGCCGCTACGTGCTCACGGTGACCCTGCCCGACGACTTCGCGCTCAACCAGGAGCTCGCCCACTTCGCGCTGGCGGCGCTGGACGTGCTCGACCCGGAGGCGGAGACGTACGCGCTCGACGTCGTCTCGGTGATCGAGGCGGTGCTCGAGCAGCCGCGGCAGGTGCTGTGGGCGCAGCAGCACGAGGCGCGCGGCGAGGCGATCGCCGGGATGAAGGCCGACGGCATCGAGTACGACGAGCGGATGCGCCTGCTCGAGGAGATCACCTGGCCGCGACCCCTGGCCGAGCTGCTCGAGGCGACGTACGAGGTCTACCGCGAGAGCCACCCCTGGCTGGACCCGGACGCGCTGGAGCCGAAGACGGTGGTCCGCGAGATGTGGGAGCACGGGATGGGGTTCACCGACCTCATCGGCCGCTACCAGCTGGCTCGCTCCGAGGGGCTGGTGCTGCGCTATCTCACCGACGCCTACCGCACGCTGCGACAGACCGTGCCCGAGCGGCACCGCCCACCCGAGCTCGAGGAGCTGGTCGAGTGGCTGGGGGAGACCGTGCGCCAGGTCGACTCCTCGTTGCTCGACGAGTGGGAGGCGCTGGCCGACCCCGCCCATGCCAGCGCAAGCGTCGCCGGGCATGCGCCACCGCCGCCGCCGCGGCCGATCTCGGCGCAGGCCCGGCCGTTCAGGGTGATGGTCCGCAACGCCCTGTGGCGCCGGGTCGAGCTGGCCGCCCGCGACGACGTGGCCGGGCTGGCGGCCCTGGAGGCCACGACGGCCGAGCTCGCCGACCCGCCGCTCGAGGTCGTGATGACGCGGACCGACTGGGACGCCGGCCTCGAGGGCTACTACGCCGACCACGACGAGATCCGGCTCGACGCCGACGCCCGCGGCCCCGACCTGCTCTCCGTCGAGGCGACCGGCCGGACCTGGGCGGTCCGCCAGACCCTCCACGATCCGGCCGGCGACCACGACTGGGTCATCGAGGCCACCGTCGACCTCGACGCCTCCGACGTCGCCGGCGAGGCCGTCGTTCTCGCCACCGCGCTCCGCCGCCTGGACGGCTGACCCGCGCCTTCGTCGTGCCGAGTCGGCGCTACTGCTCATCAGTAACGCCGACTCGGCGTGCTACTCGTCAGCAGCAACGCCGACTCGGCGTGCTACCCGTCAGCAGGAACGCCGACTCGGGGTCCGTAGGCTCGGGAGGGTGAGCGACGACGTGGACGTGCAGGTGAGCCAGAACGAGGACGAGCAGCGGTTCGAGGCGCGGGTGGACGGTGAGCTGGCCGGGTCGGCGTACTACGAGACGGCCGACGACCTCATCGTGTTCACCCACACCGAGGTCGACGACGCGTACGAGGGGAAGGGAGTCGGGTCGGCCCTGGCCAAGGGCGCGCTCGACGCCGTCCGCGCCGACGGGCGGCGCAAGGTGGTGCCGCGGTGCCCCTTCATCAAGGGCTGGATCGACCGGCACCCCGACTACCGCGACCTGCTGGAGCACGCGGGGTAGCACGCGGGACAGGTCGGTTCGCTCTCCACAGGTCAGTGCACAGGAGAGCCGATCCTGTGCAGGTGAGCGCCCCGGATACCACCGTCCCTCCACAGATTTCGGAGTCGCCTGGGGGTATCCCGCGTTCCCCTTGTCCGGTTCCGAGAGCCGCGCCTAAAGTCCGGGCGCGTCGGCCACAAGTCGCCGTGTCGACAAATTAGGTTGGGCCTCGGACAGCCCGGCACAGCCGAGCACAGCACAGCCAGGGTGGAGGACTCGATGAGCGAGCGCGGGCACCGGTTCGGAGCACGGTTCGGACGCGGAGCGGCAGCACCGGAGATGCCGCCGATGGTCTCGACGCCTCCGCCGCCACCGCCCGCCGCCCCTGCGGTGGCCGAGCCCGTCGCGACAGAGCCCGTCGTCACAGAGCCCGTCGTCACGGAGCCCGTCGTCACGGAGCCCGTCGCCTCCGTGCCCGCACCCTCGGCCATGGCTCCCGCGCCACCCGCGCCTCCGGTGGCACCGACTGCGACACCTTCCCCCGCCCCTTCCCCCACGACAGAGCCCCCCATGACCGAGCCCCTGCCCCTCGAACGACGCGAGCCCGAGCCGGAAGCGCCGGTCGTCCCGGCGACGATCGGCGAGCGCGGCCCGACCGGCCGGCCGATGCCGGTCATCCCCGAGCCCAAGCCGCTCGCCACCCACGGCCACGCCCGGGTGATCGCGATGTGCAACCAGAAGGGCGGGGTCGGCAAGACCACGACCACGATCAACCTCGGTGCCGCGCTGGCGGAGTACGGCCGCAAGGTGCTGCTCGTCGACTTCGACCCGCAGGGCTCGCTCTCGGTGGGCCTGGGGCTCAACCCCCACGAGATGGAGCACACCGTCTACAACCTGCTCATGCAGCCCGACGTGACGCTCCACGACGTCGTCGTGCCCTCCGGCGTGCCCGGCATGGACCTCCTGCCCTCCAACATCGACCTCTCCGCCGCCGAGGTGCAGCTGGTCCACGAGGTGGGCCGCGAGCAGACCCTGATGCGGGTGCTCGCGCCGGCGATGGACGACTACGACGTCGTGCTCATCGACTGCCAGCCCTCGCTCGGGCTGCTGACGGTCAACGCGCTGACCGCCTCCGACGGGGTGATCGTGCCGCTGGAGTGCGAGTACTTCGCGCTGCGCGGCGTCGCGCTGCTCAAGGGGACGATCGACAAGGTGCGCGAGCGGCTCAACCCGCGGCTGCGCATCGACGGGGTGCTCGGCACCATGTTCGACGGCCGCACGCTGCACAGCCGCGAGGTGATGGAGCGACTGGTGCAGGCGTGGGGCGACACGGTCTTCCACACCGTGATCCGCCGGACCGTGAAGTTCTCCGACTCGACGGTCGCCGGCGAGCCGATCACGACCTACGCGAGCTCCTCCGCGGGCGCCGAGGCCTACCGCCAGCTCGCCAAGGAGGTGCTCAGCCGATGGCCCGACGAGTGAGCCTGCCCTCGGCCGACGACCTGTTCCGCGCCACCCAGGAGGAGAAGGCCGCCAAGGCCCGCGGGCCGGTGCACGCCGTACCCGACCAGCCGGAGCCCGAGGTCGAGCCGCAAGCGCCGCGCAAGCCCAGCGGCCGGGTCAAGCACGACGAGAAGATGACCGTCTACGTCACCGCCCAGGAGCTGCTCGACCTCGAGCACGCCCGGCTCGCGCTGCGCGCCGAGCACGGCCTCGCCGTCGACCGCGGCCGTCTGGTGCGCGAGGCGCTGCACCTCGTGCTCGCCGACCTGGAGCAGAACGGCGATGCGAGCGCGCTGGTCCGCCGCCTGAACGAGGGATGACGATCACCGCCGAGCCGGTCGGGGCAGCGGAGGCGGCCGAGGCAGTCGGCTTCGAGCTGCACCTCGACAACTTCGAGGGCCCCTTCGACCTGCTGCTGAGCCTGATCTCCAAGCACAAGCTCGACATCACCGAGGTCGCGCTGTCGCGGGTCACCGACGAGTTCATCGCCCACGTGAAGGCCGCAGGCCCGGAGTGGGACCTCGACCAGACCTCGTCGTTCCTGCTCGTCGCGGCCACCCTGCTCGACCTCAAGGCCGCGCGCCTGGTGCCCCAGGGCGACGTCGAGGACGAGGAGGACCTCGCACTCCTCGAGGCCCGCGACCTGCTGTTCGCCCGGCTGCTGCAGTACCGCGCGTTCAAGGGGATCGCCGCTGTGCTCGAGGAGCGCCTGGCGGGGGAGTCGAGGCGGCACCCGCGCGCTGTGGGGCTGGAGGACCGCTTCGCCAACCTCCTGCCCGAGGTGCTCATCGGCATCGGGCTCGACCAGTTCGCGGCGCTCGCCGCGAAGGCGCTCGAGCCCAAGCCCGTGCTCGAGCTCGGGCTGAGCCACATCCACGCCGCCCGCGTGAGCGTGCGCGAGCAGGCGGCGATCGTGGTCGAGCGGCTGCGCCGCCAGGGCGCGATGACGTTCCGGGCGCTGTGCGGCGACTCGCCGGACACGCTGACGACGGTCGCGCGGTTCCTCTCGCTGCTCGAGCTGTTCCGCGAGGGCGCGGTCGGGTTCGACCAGGTCACCCCGCTGGGCGAGCTGACGATCCGCTGGACCGGCGACGACGACGCGGACGTCGACGACCTGGTCTCCGACGAGTTCGACGGCGTGCCGCCCGAGGCCGAGGCGACTGCCGACGCCCAGCTAGAGGCAGAGTCGGAGCCGATGGAAGCGCCCGAGGACCTGCCCGAGGCGTCGGCGGCCGAGACCCCGGAGGCAGAATGAGCACCGTGACCGACAGCGAGGCCGAGGCTCCCGCGCAGGAGACCCTGGTCGACGTACCCCTCGCGGCCCTGCGCGGCTCGCTCGAGGCCGTGCTGATGGTCGCCGACCAGCCACTCGACGCCGTGTCGCTGGCGACCGCGGTCGGCTACCCGGTGGAGGAGGTCGTGGCCGAGCTCCAGCTGCTCGCGGAGGAGTACGCCGAGCAGGGCCGCGGCTTCGAGCTGCGCAACGTCGCGGGCGGGTGGCGCTACTACACCCGCGAGGAGTACGCCGGCGTCGTCGAGGCGTTCGTGCTGGAGGGCCAGCAGGCGCGGCTGACCCAGGCGGCGCTCGAGACGCTCGCGGTCGTCGCCTACAAGCAGCCGGTCTCGCGCGCCCGGGTCTCGGCGATCCGTGGCGTCAACGTCGACGGCGTGATGCGGACGCTGCTCACCCGCGGCCTGGTCGAGGAGGCGGGGGAGGACACCTCCACCGGCGCCCACCTCTACCGCACCACGAGCTACTTCCTCGAGCGGATCGGCGTCGAGTCCATCGACGAGCTGCCCGAGCTGGCGCCGTACCTCCCCGACCTGGCCGACATGGAGGACCAGCTCGAGAGCCTGGCCGCCCACCCGCACCCCGAGACGCCCGAGCCGGGGCCGAGCACCGAGCCCGACGGGGGCACCGAACCCACGTGACCGACCCGTCGATCGCGACCGACGACGACGGGCTGGTCCGGCTGCAGAAGCTGCTCGCCCAGTCGGGCGTGGCGTCTCGTCGCCGGTGCGAGGAGCTGATGCTCGCCGGCGTCGTCACCGTCGACGGCGAGGTCGTGACCCGTCTCGGCACCAAGGTCGACCCGGCCACCGCCGTCGTACGCGTCGAGGGCAAGCGGCTGCCACCCGTCTCGGCACACGTCTACCTCGCGCTCAACAAGCCGCGCGGGGTCGTCTCCACGATGTCCGACCCCGAGGGGCGCCGCACGCTCACCGACGTGGTCACCGAGGCCGGCCGGTCCGAGCGGCTCTTCCACGTCGGGCGGCTCGACACCGACACCTCGGGCCTGTTGATCCTGACCAACGACGGCGACTTCGCCCAGCGACTGGCCCACCCGTCGTACGAGGTGGACAAGACCTACGTCGCCGAGGTCACCGGCGAGGTCACGAAGGCCACGCTGCGCGCGCTCCGTGACGGCGTCACGCTCGACGACGGCCCCGTCACGGTCTCGAGGGCCCGGATCGTGCAGCACGGCACCGGCAAGTCGATCGTCGAGGTCGTCATCCACGAGGGCCGCAACCGCATCGTCCGGCGACTGCTCGAGCACGTCGGCCACCCGGTCACCCGGCTCACCCGCACCCGCATCGGCCCGGTGCGCCTGGGCCAGCTCAAGTCGGGCGAGCTGCGTGACCTGACGAACGACGAGCTGGGCGACCTGCTGGACCAGACCCAGCTGTAGGGATCTTGGGACCTGGACGTCCTCGGGAGCCCGACGCGCGAGCCGTGTCGGAAGCTCTGGGACCATCGGTCCATGGCAGCGGTTCCGGACGCGCTGGCGCCGTACGTCACCTCGCTGGTGGCCTACGACAGCGACCTCGGGGCGCCGGGGGTGCACCGCGGGCTGCCGACCACGAGCCTGACGCTGGTGCTGCCGGTGGGTGAGGCGCTGGACGTCGGCTGGGGCGACGGCACGAGCCGGGCGAGGCGCTGGTCGACCGTCTCGGGGCTCGCGGCCGGCCCGGCGGCGATCCACCACGACGGCACCCAGCGCGGCATCCAGCTCGGGCTGACGACGGCCGGAGCACGCGCGCTGCTCGGCGTGCCCGCTGCCGAGCTCGCCGGCGAGCTGCTGGAGCTCGACGACGTCGCGCCGGCGCTGGCCGACCTGCCCGAGCGGCTGCAGGAGACGACCCTCCTGCGAGGGGTCGGGGTGGTGCTGCGGGCCCTCGGCGGGGCGCTCGCGCACCACGGGGATGCCCGCCCCCGCCACGAGGTGGGTCGCGCCCTGGCCGGGCTGACCCGTGGCGAGCGGGTCGAGGAGGTCGCCGACGCGGTGGGCTACAGCCGACGCCGACTCAGCTCCCTGGTGAGGCAGGAGACCGGGCTGGCGCCGAAGGCCTACCAGCGCATCGCACGGTTCGAGGCCACCCGCGCGCTCATCGGACGCCGGCCGCTGGCGCGGGTGGCCGCCGAGTGCGGGTACGCCGACCAGGGGCACCTCGCGCGGGAGTGGACCGACCTCGCCGGCTGCCCCCCGACCACGTGGCTCCGCGAGGAGTTCCCATTCCTCCAAGACCCGGAGCGTGGCGGCGTCGCAGGCTGAACCCATGACTGCACACGACACCAGGCTCTGGCACTCGATGTCCTTCGCCGATGCCACCCGGATGATGGAGTGGCTGACCGCGATCGGCTTCACCGAGCACGCCACCTACCGCGACGAGGACGACGCGTCGGTCGTCACCCACGCCGAGTGGCTGTGGCCCGGCGGCGGCGGGATCATGTTCGGCTCCAGGCGGCCCGACGGGGTGATCGACAACGTCGGCGGCTCGGCGGCATACCTCGTCACCGACGACGTCGACGCGACGTTCGAGCGGGCGGTCGCCGCCGGCGCGACCGTGGTGCGCGACGTGGTCGACCAGGACTACGGCGGCCGCGGTGGCAGCGTCACCGATCCCGAGGGCAACCACTGGTCCTTCGGCGACTACCAGCCGGGCTGAACACCCCCGCGAGCTTCGGCCCCCAATCCGCGGCGACTGCTCCGCGGCGCCTCGCTCGCTGCACTCGCTGCGGCGCGGGCGCCGCGGCTCGGAGGCCGATCGCGGGGCGCCGAGCTGCGCTCGGAACTACCGGGTCGCTG
>NZ_KE383922.1:423771-821199 GCF_000422805.1 Nocardioides halotolerans DSM 19273
GGCGCCTCGCTCGCTGCACTCGCTTCGGCGCGGTCGCCGCGGCTCGGAGGCCGATCGCGGGGCGCCTCGCTTCGCTCGGAAAGACCGGGTCGCTGCGCTCCCACGCTCCCATTGCGCCTTCATCCCGACTGGCGCGTCTCGGCGGTCGGACCCGACCAATGCTCAGGACGCCGGGCCGGGCCGGAGTCGGTCCCACTAACGTTGTCGCCCGTGGCGGTGAGGGCGGTGCGGGGTGCGACCCAGCTCGATGCGGACGACCGCGAGCACATGCTCGAGCGGGTCGCGGAGATGGTGATCGACGCGATGGAGGCCAACGGGCTCGAGGTCGACGACTTCATCTCGGTGATCTTCACCGCGACCTCCGACCTGGTCTCGGAGTTCCCGGCGTACGCCGCCCGGCAGCTCGGCTTCGGCGAGGTGCCGCTGCTCTGCGCCCGCGAGCTCGAGATCGAGCGGTCGATGCCGCGCGTCGTGCGGATGCTCGCGCACGTCGAGACCGACCTGCCGCGGGCCGACGTGACCCACGTCTACCTGCACGGCGCGGCGGCGCTGCGCAGCGACCTGACCAGGGTCCGGGCGGTCCCCGATGAGTGAGGCCGACGGGCCGCTGACCGGGCCGGTCGAGATCATCGGCGCCGGGCTGGTCGGCACCTCGATCGGGCTGGCCTTGGGCCGGGCCGGGATCGAGGTGCTGCTGTCCGACGCGTCGGCCGACCACCTCCGCACCGCCTCCGGCCTGGGCGCCGGACGTCCGGTGACCCCCGACGACCGCCCCCAGCTCGTGGTCGTGGCGGTGCCCCCCGACCACCTCGGTGCGGTGATCGCCAGCGCGCTGCGCACCTCCGACGCGGTCGTCACCGATGTCGGCAGCGTGAAGTCGGGGCCGCTGGCCGCCGTCGCGGGCGCTCCCGGGGTGGGCCGCTACGTCGGCGGCCATCCCATGGCGGGCAGCGAACGCTCGGGGCCGCTGGCCGCGAGCGCCGCCCTGTTCGACGGCCGGCCCTGGGCGGTGACCCCGCACGACACGTCCGACCCGCGAGCGGTGGCGCTGGTCGAGGCGCTGGCCCGCGTCTGCGGCGGCGTACCGGTCCGCCTCACCCCGCTCGAGCACGACCGCGCGGTGGCCCGCACGTCGCACCTCCCGCACCTGCTGGCCGCACTGGTGGCGGGGCGCCTCGCCGACGCCCCGGCCGACCATCTCGCGCTCTCCGGTCAGGGGGTGCGCGACGTGACCAGGGTCGCGGCCGGCGACCCGGCGCTCTACGGCCAGATCGTCTCGGCCAACTCCGAGGCGGTCCTCGCCCTGCTCACCGAGGTCCGCGAGCGGCTCGACGCGATGATCTCCGCCGTGGGCGCGGCCGACCGCGACGCGCTGGAGGGGGTGCTGCGGGAGGGCGTCGCCGGCACCGCGGCCATCCCGGGCAAGCACGGTGGTCCGACGCGGCCGATGCGCTCGGTGTTCGTCTCGGTGCCCGACCACCCGGGGGAGCTGGCGCGGCTGTTCGCCGACGCGGGGGCGAGCGAGGTCAACATCGAGGACGTCCACATCGACCACGACCCGGGACGACCGGTGGGGCTGGTCGAGCTGCTCGTCGAGGAGGGGCGCGCCGAGCACCTCCTCGCCTCTCTCGAATCGAGGGGATGGGTCACGCACCGGTAGTCTTGTCGGTCGTGAGCAGCGCCGACCGAGGGATCGTCATCGCGGTCGACGGCACCTCCGGCTCCGGCAAGTCGAGCACGTCGCGCGGGGTCGCCGACCGACTCGGGCTGCGCTACCTCGACACCGGGGCGATGTACCGCGCGTTGACCTGGTGGATGCTGCGGCACGGCGTCGACGTGCACGACCCCGAGGCCGTCGCGGCCCGGTGCGGCGAGCCGCGCATCGTGAGCGGCACCGACCCGCTCGCCCCCACCATCACCGTGGACGGCGAGGACGTCGCCGCCGCGATCCGCGAGCCCGACGTGAACGCCGCGGTCTCGCCGGTCAGCGCGGTCCCCGACGTGCGCGCCCGGATGGTCGCCCTCCAGCGGGCGGCGATCGACGAGGCCCGGCAGGGCCCGGGCATCGTGGTCGAGGGCCGCGACATCGGCTCGGTGGTGTGTCCCGAGGCGCCGGTGAAGGTCTACCTGTCCGCGGACGCGGGTGCGCGGGCCAACCGCCGCGCCGCCGAGGAGGGCGGCTCCGACGTCGGGGCGACCGAGGCCTCCCTGCTGGCACGTGACCGGATCGACTCGGGCCGCGCCGTCTCGCCGCTCGTGATGGCCGAGGGCGCGGTGCACATCGACACCACGGCGTACTCCCTCGACGAGGTCATCGCCCAGGTGGTGGCGCTGGTCGAGCAGCTGGAATCGATCGGCAGCGGGTCGTGACGCCGACGCCGCGCGAGCTGCCGCCGAGCGGCGGACGCCCGGCTCGCTACCTGCTGCACCCGCTGCGGCCGCTGGCCCGCACCGTGATCCGGCGCCGGGTCAAGGTGCGCATCGTGAACGGCGAGAAGCTGCCGCGCACGGGCGGGGTCATCCTCGCCAGCAACCACGTCGGGGTCGCCGACGGGCCGCTGCTCGCGATCTTCGCCCCCAGGCCGGTGCACGCGCTGACCAAGCAGGAGATGTTCAAGGGCTTCATGAACGGCTTCCTGCTCGGTGCGGGGCAGATCCCGCTCGACCGGTTCAACGCCGACCCGCGCGCGGTCAAGAAGTGCCTCCGGGTGCTGCGGGGCGGCGGTGTGGTCGGCATCTTCCCCGAGGGGTCGCGCGGCGCGGGGGAGTTCGACCGCTTCCACACCGGTGCGGCGTACCTCGCGATGGTCACGGGCGCGCCGGTCGTGCCCGTCGTGCAGTTCGGCACCCGCGAGCCCGGCGCCGGCAGCCACGCGCTGCCCGGCAGGGGCGTCGTCGTCGACATGGTGTTCGGCGACCCGATGACGATCCCGCGGGCACCCTGGCCGCGCCGCAAGCGCGAGGTGGCCGCGCGCTCGGTCGAGCTGCGCGAGCACCTGCTCACCCACCTCGCCGAGGCCAAGCGGCTGACCGGACGCACCCTCCCCGGGCCGCTGCCCGGCCAGGAGACGGACCCGGACCCGGCCACCGGCATCACCGACGTGGAGGCCAGCTGATGACCGAGACGACCGAAGGCGCACCCGAGGAGGTCGCCGGCCCCGTCCCGGTGCTCGCCGTGGTGGGCCGGCCCAACGTCGGCAAGTCGACGCTGGTCAACCGCATCATCGGCCGGCGCGAGGCCGTGGTCGAGGACGTGCCGGGCGTGACCCGCGACCGGGTCTCCTACGACGCCGACTGGGCCGGGCGGATGTTCACCGTCGTCGACACCGGCGGCTGGGACCCCGACGCCCGCGGGCTCGCCGCCTCGATCGCGGCCCAGGCCGAGGTCGCGGTCACCCTGGCCGACGCGGTGCTGTTCGTGGTCGACGCGACCGTCGGCATCACCGACGACGACGAGGCCGTCGTCCGGATCCTGCGCAAGTCGGGCAAGCCGGTCATCCTCGCTGCCAACAAGGTCGACGACATGCGGGCCGAGGCCGAGGCCTACGGGCTCTGGAACCTCGGGCTCGGCGAGCCGTTCCCCGTCTCCGCGCTGCACGGCCGCGGCTCGGGTGACCTGCTCGACGCCGTGCTCGCCGCGCTTCCGGAGCCGCCGCCGGAGCGGGAGGCCGAGGTCGACGGGCCGCGGCGCATCGCGATCGTCGGCAAGCCGAACGTCGGCAAGTCGTCGCTGCTCAACATGCTCGCCGGCCAGCAGCGGGTGGTCGTCGACAACGTCGCCGGCACGACCGTAGACCCGGTCGACGAGCTCGTCGAGCTGGGCGACCGCACGTGGCGGTTCATCGACACCGCCGGCATCCGCAAGCGCGTGAAGGAGGCGTCGGGGCACGAGTACTACGCCTCGCTGCGCACCACCACGGCCATCGACCGCGCGGAGGTCGCCGTGCTCGTGCTCGACGCGTCGCAGTCGATCTCCGAGCAGGACCAGCGCATCGTGCAGACGGTGCGCGAGGCGGGGCGGGCGCTCGTGATCGCCTTCAACAAGTGGGACCTGGTCGACGAGGAGCGCCGCTACTACCTCGACCGCGAGATCGAGCGCGAGCTGGTGCAGGTGCAGTGGGCGCCGCGCATCAACGTCACCGCCCGCACCGGCTGGCACGTCGACCGCCTGGTGCCCGCGCTCGACAAGGCGCTCGAGGGCTGGGAGACGCGGATCGGCACCGGCGCCCTCAACGCGTTCCTCGGCCGCCTGGTCGCGGAGCACCCGCACCCGGTGCGGGGCGGCAAGCAGCCCAAGATCATGTTCGGCACCCAGCCGTCGACCGCGCCGCCGACGTTCGTGCTGTTCACCAGCGGCAAGCTCGACCCGTCGTACGAGCGCTACATCGAGCGCCGGCTGCGCGAGGAGTTCGGCTTCGTCGGCACCCCGATCGTGCTCACGCAGCGGGTGCGGGAGAAGCGCCGGCGGTAGGGTCGGCGGATCGCCGTCCCCCGCCGTCGATCGCAGCAGGAGGCCCCCATGCCCCCAGGACCCGCCGCCATCCGCCTCGCGCTCGCGACCGGACTGGTGCTGGCGTGTGCCGGTGCCGCGCCGGCGTCCGGCGTACGCCCCGACCTGGCGAAGCCGATCGCGGGCACCCGCTGCTCGGAGTTCCCGGCCGACAACTACTGGCACGCCGACGTCTCCCGGCTGCCCGTGCACGCCCGCTCGGCGGCGTGGCTCTCGCACATGGACCCCGGCGTCGACCTGCACCCCGACTTCGGGCCGTCGTACGGCGACGGGCCCAACTACGGCATCCCGATCACGGTCGTGAGCAAGAAGCACGCGAGGTCGAAGGTGTCCTTCGACTACTCCTCGGAGAGCGACCACGCGCGCTACCCGGTCGGCAGGGACACCAAGATCGAGGGCGGGCGCGGCTCCGACGGCGACCGGCACGCGATCATCGTCGACAAGGACCGCTGCCGGCTCTACGAGCTCTACGCGCTGTCGAGCCGCAACGGGCGCTGGCACGCCGGCTCCGGGGCGGTGTGGTCGCTGCGGAAGAACAAGCTCCGGCCGGAGGGCTGGACCTCCGCCGACGCCGCAGGGCTGCCGATCCTCCCCGGCCTGCTGCGCTGGAACGAGGTCAAGAAGAACCGGATCGACCACGCGATCAGGTTCACGACGCCCGACAGCTCGGCCGCCCACCTCTGGCCCGCGCGCCACGACGCCAGCGACAACCCCTCGCT
Organism: Nocardioides halotolerans DSM 19273; assembly: GCF_000422805.1. Classification (GTDB taxonomy): domain Bacteria; phylum Actinomycetota; class Actinomycetes; order Propionibacteriales; family Nocardioidaceae; genus Nocardioides; species Nocardioides halotolerans. The sequence continues at coordinate 429,001 of NZ_KE383922.1, forward strand.
CGACTACCCGCCGATGGGCGCGCGGTTCCGGCTGTCGCCGTCCTACGACGCGTCGGGCCTCTCGGCGTACGCCCAGAACGTCGTGGCGGCGATGAAGAAGTACGGCCTCGTGCTGGCCGACAACGGCTCGGCGTGGTACTTCCAGGGCGAGCAGAACGCCGCGTGGCCCGGCCAGCTGATCGAGGACCTCAAGACGATCCCGGCCTCGGCCTTCGTCGCCGTCGACACCTCGTCGCTGATGCTGTCGCCGAACTCGGCCCAGGTGCGCTGACGTCCGTCACCGGAGCCGTCCGGTCGGGCTGACAGGATTTGAACCTGCGACCCCCTGACCCCCAGTCAGGTGCTCTACCAAGCTGAGCCACAGCCCGTTGGCCTCCGGGGAGACCAGCGAGCAGGTTACCGGACGTCGTGCCGGAGGCTTGAATCCGGGCCGGTGGATGCGGCGTGACCGAATCTCTGTGGCCGGTGCGGATACCGGGGTGGCATGGGATGACTCCGGAGACTCGCAGACCTCGCCTCGCGCGACCGCTCGATGCGCCGCCGAGGGGAGGCGGACGCGCCGACGGATCCCGCGCACGGCACCCGCGAGACCGGCGGCGGGCCGGACATCGGGACGATGGACAAGAACAGCAGCACCGGGACGACCGAGAACGACACGTTCGTCGGGCGCGCGGGCGGTGACGAGACCGGTGACGTCGGGCTCAGCGGCGGCGAGGCCCGGGCCGGGGGACAGGTGGAGGGCCGCACCGGCGCGGCCCGCGACGAGTAGCCCGTCCGACCCAGGACGGGTCACACGCGGACGAACGACGTGTGCAGGTGCGCGGTGCCGAGCGCCGCGCCGAGAGTCCGGACCGACTCGAGCACCTCCTGCCGCGTGCGCACCGCCTCGTCGTGGTCCTGGTCGAAGACGTAGCGGGAGGCGGGTTCGAGGACCTGCAGCGCGTGGGTGAACACGTCGCCCGCGACGAGCACGCGGCCCTGGGCGCCGGAGACGAGCACGCTCTGGTGTCCGGGGGTGTGCCCAGGAGTGGGTCGCAGCTCGACCGCCGGGCCGGGTCCGGCCGCAAGGGCGACGGCACCCTCGCAGGCGTGCAGCTGGTCGGCCGCCGCCAACGGGTCGAGGAGCTGGCGCCAGTGCTCGCCCGCCTCGCCGGCCGCCCGGACGGCCTCGATCTCGCGCGTCTGCAGGTGGTAGGTGGCCGCGGGGAAGGCCGGTCGCCCCTCGTGATCGATGCTGCCGGCCGCGTGGTCGCCGTGCAGGTGCGTCAGCACCACGTCGGTGACCTGCTCAGCGCCCACGTCGAGCTCGTCGGCGAGCCGATCGGCCAGGTGCGGTCCGGACGGCGCCCAGGCGCTGTGCAGAGGGGTGTCGCTGGCTGCGCCGGTGTCGACGAGCACGACCCGGCCGGCCACCTCGACGACGTGGACGCGGAAGGCGAGCCACCACCGGCCCGGCGCGGGCCGCGGGTCGGGATCGAGCCGGTCGGCGCCTTCGAGGAGGTCGGCGTCGGCGTCGGGGAAGGCCTCGGAGAGGGGCAGGAAGAACGGTCCCTCAGCGTCGAGGAGCGCGGTGATTGTCGCGCCGCCGAGGCCCAGGCGCTCGGTCACTCGACGGTCACTCGACGGTCACTCGAAGCGGACTGCCCCGCAGTCGACGCACTCGAAGCGCCGGAACGAGTGACCGTCCTCGAACTCCTCGAGACGCAGCTCCCATCGGTGGTCGAGCTCGATCGGGACGGTCGTCGCGAGTGAGGTCATCGAGCCCTCCGCCGGGTCGGGATCATCGGGGTGATCGGTGGGTCAAGGGGAGCCGGTCGCGGATCGGCCCGTGCACTCCAGTGCCCCACCCTCTGCCTGCCCATGTCCGGCAGCGCGAGGAATCTTTCACGTCGCCCGGAGATCTCGGTGTCGGGGGTCTCGTCCCCAGGCGGTGCGAGCCGGGAACAACGCGAGCCCCGCGTTCGTTGCGCGCCTCGTGACCGTCCCCAGCTCTCTCGACCTCCTGACCCACCGACTCGAGCTGCTGCGCGCCGAGCGCGCCGCCGCCATGACCGACAGCCTCCGCGACGTGACCGGCGACGTCGCCGACCGCGCCACCAACGTCGAGGCGTCGATCCGCCTCCAGCTCCTCGACGAGCGGATCGCGCTGCTCGAGCTCGAGATCGAGGAGCTCCAGCGCCCGCGCGACTCCGCCGCCGAGGGCGTCGTCGCCGTGGGCGACGTCGTGCGCGTCGACCTGGGCGACGGTCCGGAGGAGTACGTCGTGGGCTCGGTGGAGCAGTCCGCGGCCGGCGTGCCGACCATCACGCCCGGTAGCCCGGTCGGGCGCGCGATCGTTGGCTCCGCCGTCGGGTCGACGGTGGCCTACGAGCCCCGGCCGGGCGTCCGGGTCGAGGTGCGGATCCTCGCGACGGGCAGGGAGCTCGCGCCGTCCGCATGAGCTGCGCCTGACCCCTGCCGGTAGCGTCGCCGCCACCGAGGAGGGGGAGACGTAGATGGACGACTACCACGACCACGACGCGGTCGGGCTGGCCGCGCTGGTGCGCGACAAGCAGGTCACGCCCGACGAGCTGCTCGAGGCGGCCCGGGCGCGCACGGCCGAGGTCAACGACCGGATCAACGCCGTGGTCGTCGACGTGGACCCGCCGCGGTCTGGCGGCTCCGGCAGCGGTGCGCCGTTCGCTGGCGTTCCGTTCCTCCTCAAGGACCTCGGCCACGACCTCGAGGGCTACCCGACCAGCGGCGGCTCCCGGTCGCTGGCGACCACGCCGGTCGCCGAGAACGCCACCGTCGTGCAGCGGTGGCTCGATGCCGGGCTGGTGGTGTTCGGGAAGACGAACACCCCGGAGTTCGGCGCCAAGGGCGTGACGGAGCCGCACCTGTTCGGCCCGGCCCGCAACCCGTGGAACACCGACCACACCCCGGGCGGGTCCTCCGGCGGCGCGGCGGCCGCCGTGGCGGCGGGCATCGTGCCCTGTGCCGCCGCCAGCGACGGCGGCGGCTCGATCCGGATCCCTGCCTCGGCGTGCGGGCTGTTCGGGCTCAAGCCCTCGCGAGGCCTGGTCCCTGCGGGCCCGCTGGTCCAGGAGGGCCTCGGCGGCACCGCCACCAGCGGCGTGGTGTCGCGGTCGGTGCGCGACAGCGCCGCGATGCTCGACGTGCTCGTGGGCGGCACGCCGGACGGCCCCTACCTGCCGGCCGTGCCCGCGACGTCGTACGCCGACGAGGTGGGGCAGGAGCCCGGCCGGCTGCGCATCGGCCTCTGCACGGCCAGCTCGATCAACCCCACGCCGCACGCCGAGGCGGTCGCGGCGGCGACGGCGGCCGGCCGCCTGCTCGAGTCGCTCGGCCACGACGTCGACCAGCTCGACGCCGCGCCCTTCGACGACGAGGCGCTCGCCAAGGACTTCCTCACCACGTGGTTCGTCTACGCCGCCGACGCGGTCGCGCAGGCCAAGGCGTTCAGCGGTTCCGACGACAGCGGGTTCGAGCCCGACACGCTCGTGATGGCCGCGCTCGGGCGGGCCACCAACCCCGTCGACCTGGTGCGCGCGATCGAGAACCGGCAGGCCCACGTGCGCCGCCTCGCGGCGTTCCACGAGACCTACGACCTCCTGCTGACGCCGAGCACCGCCCTGCCGCCGCCGAGGATCGGCGCCCTCGACCTGCCGCCCGCCATGCAGAAGGCGCAGAAGGCGCTGGTCAGGGTGCGCGGGGCCGGGCTGCTGCGCTTCACGCCGGTGGTCGACCAGCTGATCAGCGAGAACCTCGGCTGGGTGCCGTACACCCAGCTCGCCAACCTCACCGGCCGTCCCGCGATGAGCGTGCCGCTGCACTGGACCGCGGACGGTCTGCCGATCGGAGCGCAGCTCGTCGGCCGGCTCGGGTCGGACGGCCTGCTGTTGCGCCTTGCCGCCCAGCTCGAGCAGGCGCAGCCCTGGTGGGACCGGCGGCCGCCGCTGTAGGTGGGCGCCGGGCCGGAGGGTGCCCGGCACGGGCACCGGCGGGGTTGCGAGGATGGGCGGGTGACTTCGACAGAGCTGCCCGGCGACGAGTCCGGCGACTTCACCGGCGAGTTCGTCCGCCACCTCGGGATCGACATCAGCGAGGTGAGCGGCGACCGGGTCGTCGCGACCTGGGAGGCGGCCGCCAAGCACCACCAGCCCTACGGCATCGTCCACGGTGGCGTGCACTGCTCGGTGGTCGAGACGCTGGCCAGCATCGGTGGGGCGACCTGGCTCGGCGACCGCGGCCAGGTGGTGGGCGTCAACAACAACACCGACTTCTACCGCGCGGTGCGCGAGGGGACGATGACCTCGACCGCCACCCCGCTGCACCGCGGCCGGCTGCAGCAGGTCTGGGTCGTCGAGACCGTCGACGCCGACGGCAAGGTCGTCGCACGCGGGCAGGTGCGTCTGCAGAACCTCTACCCGCAGGACTGACGCAGCAGGTCGGCCACCGGCACCCCGCGTTCACCGGCCGCGCGCTGCCACCCCGCGAGCGGCCGTGGGTGGTAGCGGCGGTGGCGCGGGAGCAGGTCGTTGAGCGCCCGGAGGGTACGCCGCAGCACCGCCGCCTCGACGCGGTGCGCGCGCGACCACGGCAGCCCGAGCTCGCGGCGGACCCGCTCGGGGAGCCGCTCGGTGGCGAGCACGACCGCGGCCTGGCCGCCGACCCGCGACAGCGGCCGCCACAGGGGCTTCGGCACCCAGGTGAGGCCCGGGGGCGGCGGGGGCTTGCGGAAGGCCTCGAGCAGCCAGCGCGAGAACGGCGTCGCCTCCAGCACGTGCTCGACGTAGTGGTCCCAGTAGGCGTCGAAGTCGTCGAGTGTCTCGGGGACGTTGGTCATCGTCATCCTGTAGAGGCCGTACCAGCGCCGCGACTCGGCGTACAGCTGCTCCTGCTCGGCGCGGCTGAACGGCCCGAGAATGTCGGAGAAGCCGTAGACGAGGCCCTCGACGAACGTCGCGTGCGCCCAGTGGAAGACCTCGGGGTTGAGCGCGCTGTAGCGCTCGCCGCTCGGCATCGTGCCCTTGATCTGCTCGTGGTAGGAGCGCACGGCGACCGCCGTCTCCTCGGCGCGCGGGCCGTCGTAGATCACGCCGTAGATCGGTCCCATCGAGCGGATCAGCCGGTCGAAGGGGTCCTCCTTGACGTTCGAGTGCTCGTCGACAGCGTGGCCGAGCACCGGGTGCATCACCTGGAGGAGCTGCGGCACGCTGCCGTAGGCGAAGCCCAGCCAGAGGCCGAAGTAGCGCCAGGTCAGGGAGTCGGGCCCGAGCGGCGCGACCTCGCGGGCGGGCGTGCGCGTGGTGCTGTCCCCGGCAGTCACGACCCCCATCATGCCGTGGGTGGACACTGGTCGGGGGCGGTCAGGTTCCTTGCAGGTTGGGTGACGCACCCTCGGCCCGACCAGGGACCGAGCGGCAACCGGCGAGGAGCGTGTGATGGCGAAGGTGGGGCTCTGCGAGGACGACCCGGCGATCCGGCGGGTGGTCAACGACGCGATGCGGCTCGCCGAGCACGACGTGGTGCTCGCCCACAACGGCGCCGAGGCGCTGGAGCTGTTCGCCGAGGACGACGACCTCAGCGTGATCATCCTCGACATCGGTCTCCCCGACGCCGACGGGCGCGACGTCTGCCAGGCCCTCCGGTCGGCGGGTCAGCCGGCGCCGGTGCTCTTCCTCACCGCGCTGGGCGCCGTGCACGACCGGCTGGCCGGGTTCAGCGCGGGCGCCGACGACTACCTGCCCAAGCCGTTCGACGTGAAGGAGCTCATCGCCCGGGTGGAGGCGCTGGCCAAGCGCGGCCGCATCGTGACCGGCCAGGCGCCGACCGACCTGCTGCTCGACCCCGCGCGGCACGCGGTCGTGTGCGAGGAGCGCGAGTCGATGCTGACCCCCACGGAGTTCCGGATGCTGGCCGCGATCACGTCGCGTCCCGGCGAGGTCGTACGCCGCCGGGTGGTCGTGGCCGCGGCCTGGCCCAACGGCGGGATGGTCAGCGAGAACACCGTCGACTCCTACATCCGGCGCATCCGCGTCAAGCTCCGCGACGTCGGCTCACCGCTCCAGCTGCGGACCGTGCGAGGGGTTGGTTACACACTGAGGTGATGGAGACCGTCGCGCGCCCCGCTGCTCGACGGTTCGGTCCGCGGTCCTTCCGCGGCACGATCGTGGCCTCGACGGTCGGCCTGATGACGGCCGCGATGATCGTGGTCGGGCTGTTCATCCAGCTGCTGCTCAGCAGGGCGGCCGACAACGACGTCGACGAGGTGCTCCACCAACGGGCGGACACCGCGGTCGCGGTGATCGGGGACCCCTCGAGCGCCGGGCTCGAGGTGCCCGACGCGCTCGAGCCGGGCGTCGTCGTCTTCGACACCGACGGTGCGGTGCGGGCGGGGTCGGTCGGCGACGGCGCCCGCGGCCCGGCCGCCGACCTGGCGCGCGAGACCACGGCGTCAGGCCGGGAGCAGAGCGGTGACGCGGGGTCGACCCGGCTGCTGGCCGTGCCGTTCGAGACGCCCGCGGGCGAGCGGGGCGTGCTCGTGGTCAGCCAGGACACGACGCCGTACGAGCGGTCCGAGCGGTACGCCCTCTACGCCACCGGGATCCTGGCCGCGCTGGTGATCGCGGCAACCGCTCTGGTCGCGCTCAGGGTGACCCGCAAGGCCCTCGAGCCGGTGGCCCAGATGGCCCAGCGCGCCACCGAGTGGAGCGAGCACGACCTCACCGCGAGGTTCGCGCTCGGACCGCCCACCCACGAGCTCGCGGCCCTCGGCGAGACGCTCGACCACCTGCTCGACAGGGTGGCCTCGGCGATCCTGTCCGAGCAGCGCCTGACCGCAGAGCTCGCCCACGAGCTGCGCACGCCCCTCACCTCGATCCAGGGGTCGGCCGACCTGGCGCTGCTCCGCGGTGTCGGTGACCCCGCCACCCGTCAGGACCTGGAGCAGATCTCGGCGTCCGCCCGCGAGATGTCCGCGGTGATCACGACGCTGCTCGACCTGGCCCGCGACGAGTCGCCGAGCTCGCGCCGCCGCACGTGCACGGTCGCCGACCTGGTGCCCGCCCTCGTGGCGGCCGCGGGCCAGGCGGTCACCGTCGAGGACCACACCTCCGCGTCCGTCGCGAGCATCGCGGCGCCGCGCGACCTCGCCGTCCGGGCGGTGCTCCCGCTCGTCGACAACGCCGTGCAGCACGCCCGCCGCACCGTCACCCTGACGGCCGAGGACCTGCCCGACGCGGTCGAGCTGACCGTGGCGGACGACGGGCCCGGTGTGGCCGCCGACCGTCGCGAGGAGGTCTTCCAGCCGGGCGTCACCTTCCGCCAGGGCGGCGCCGGGCTCGGGCTCGGCATCGCGCGCCGGGTCGCGCGCTCCTTCGGCGGCGAGGTCACGCTCACCGAGGGTGCCGGGGGAGCGCGGTTCGTGGTGTCGATGCCCCGCAGGTGACGACGCCGGATCAGCCCATGCTCTTCTGGCCGTCGATCGTCTCGCGGATGATGTCGGCGTGCCCGGCGTGCTGCGCGGTCTCGGCCAGGATGTGGGTGACGACCCGGCGGGCCGACCACCGCGCGCCGGGGGTGAACCACGGCGCCGACGGCAGCGGGTGGCTGGCGTCGAGATCCACGGTGGCGACCAGGTCGTCGGTCGCCGCGGCGACGGCGTCGTAGGCATCGAGGAGGCCCGCGAGGGTCTCGCCCTCCAGCATCCGGAAGCCGTCGGCGTACGCCGCCACCTCGGCCGGCGGGTTGCTCCAGTCGACGTCCGCCCAGTCGACCTCGGACTCGGCGGGCCCCTCGACGATGAAGCGCGCCCAGTTCTGCTCGACCTGGGCCACGTGCTTGACGAGCCCGCCGAGGGTGAGCTCGCTGATGGTCGAGCGGGTGCGGGCCTGCTCGTCGGTCATCCCCTGCACGGCGGTGCGGAACAGGCCCCGGTGCTTGGCCAGCGCGTCGAGGAGGTCGGCGCGCTCGCCGGTGACGGGGTGGGTGGTGCTCGGGTGCGGGGTGTCTGCGGTCGTCGTCATGACAGCACCGTAGGGCGGAATGCGGTCAGCTCCTGACCGCTACGGCCAGGCCTTTCGTCGCCGGAGTCAGCCCGCCTCGGTGCCCTCGAGACCGTCGAGGACGAGCTGGCCGAACAGCGGCCGGACGTCTCCGCTCGTGCCGACCCAGCCGAGGCCCGGCTCGAGCCGGCGCACGACCCGCGCCGGGGTGCCGGCGACGACGGCGTGGTCCTCGACCTCGCCACGGACCACGGCGCCCGCGGCGACCACGACGTTGCGTCCGATCCGGGTGCCTGGGAGGACCACGGCGCCGTGCCCGATCCAGCTGCCGGAGCCGATGACGACAGGCTGGTGGCTCCCGAACTGCTTGCCGATCGGCGTCTGCGGGTCCTGGTAGCCGTGGCTGGCGTCGGTGATGAAGACCGACTGGCCGGTGAAGACCGAGTCGCCGAGCTCGACGTACTGGTGCGCCGTGATGGTGGTCCGGGCACCCAGCACGCACCCGTCGCCGATGACCAGGGCGCGGTCGGTGAGGCCGGGGTCGCCGACGCCGTAGCCCGCGGCCAGCGTCGCCTGCCGGCCGACGAGCACGTCGCGGCCGAGGTGGATCGAGCCGACGTTGAGCAGGGTCGCCGGCGGGAAGTCGATGCAGCTGCCCCGACCGAAGCTGCCGAACCGGTCGGCCAGCGCCGTGCCCGGCACCACCTCGCCCGCCCCGTCGACCCAGCGCAGGGCGGCGTGGACGGCCCGGTTGAGCAGGCGGTGGGTGCGACGCACGCCGCGACCCTAGCGGCCCGGGAGCACGAACCCGAACCAGGTACTAAGGTAAGCCTCACCTAACTCATCGACCGAGGAGATCCCATGCCCGACGTACGACCGAGCCGCCGTGGCCTGCTGACCGGACTGTCCGCCCTGGCCCTCGCCCCGGCGCTCGCCGCCTGTGGCGACGACGCCGCGTCCGGAGGGACCTCCCGGCCCTCCGGCGCCCCGGGCGCCGCCCCGAGCGAGCGAGGCGCCTTCCCGGTGACCCTGGAGCACAAGTACGGCTCGACCACCCTCGAGAAGGCTCCGGCGCGGGTGGTGTGCGTGGGACTGACCGAGCAGGACGCGCTGCTGGCCCTCGGCCTGGTGCCGGTCGCGGTCACGAAGTGGTTCGGCGACGCGCCCGGCTACATCTTCCCGTGGGCCGTCGACCTGCTGGGCGACGCGCCGCTGCCGGAGGTGCTCGACGACACCAACGGCGTGCAGGTCGAGAAGGTCGCCGCGCTCCGTCCCGACCTCATCATCGGGCAGTACTCCGGCCTGACGAAGAAGGACTACGAGCTGCTCTCCGCGATCGCGCCGACGGTCGCACAGCCGGGGGAGTACGCCGACTACGGCGCGCCCTGGGACGAGATGGCGATGAACGTCGCCGCCGCGGTCGGCCAGCCGGCGAGGATGCAGGCGCTGGTCGACGACGTCAAGCAGCAGATCGCCGACCAGGCGGCCGCGCACCCCGAGTTCGCGGGCATGACCGCCGCGGTCGTGACCGGCTACGAGGGGTTGTGGGTCTACGGGCCGGAGGACCCGCGCTCGCGGATGCTGGTCGACCTGGGGTTCAGCTTCCCGACCGAGCTGTTCGGCAGCGAGATGGAGGAGTTCGGCGAGTCGCTGAGCACCGAGCGCGTCTCCGACCTCGACAAGATCGGCGTCGCGGTCTGGCTGGACTACGAGTCCGACCCGGCGGCCAGGAAGGTCTTCGAGCAGACCTCCACGGAGCGGGAGGGTCGCTGGTTCGACATCGCGGAGGAGGACGGCAGCTACTACGTGGCCCACAGCTTCGTGACGCCGCTCAGCATCCCCTACGTCCTCGAGCGCTACGTGCCCCAGCTCGCCGCGGCGGCCGACGGCGACCCGTCGACCGTGCCGCCCGAGGCCGCCGCCTGACCTCGTCGCGGACGACGGCCGGGTCAACGACGAGCGGGGGCCGGCGCCCCCGACCCCAGCGGTACGACGACCGGCAGGCCGGTGCGGGGGTCGGAGAGGACGTCGGCCCGCAGCCCGAACACCTCGTCGAGCACGTCGACGGTGAACACGTCACGAGGTGCGCCCTGCAGGACGATCGCACCGTCCTTCATCACGACCACGAGATCGCTGTAGCGCGCGGCGAGGTTGAGGTCGTGCAGGACCATCGCCACGGTCCGGCCGCGCTCGCGATTGAGCCGGCCAACCAGGTCGAGCACGTCGACCTGGTGCGCGAGGTCGAGGAACGTCGTCGGCTCGTCGAGGAGCACGAGGTCGGTGTCCTGGGCGAGGGTCATCGCCACCCAGACCCGCTGCCGCTGGCCGCCGGAGAGCTCGTCGATGGGCCGGTCCCGCAGCGCCCACGTGTCGGTCGTCAGGAGCGCGTGCTCGACGGCCTCCTCGTCGGCGGGCGACCACTGCCGGAACCACCGCTGGTGCGGGTGCCTGCCGCGGCCCACGAGGTCGCGCACGAGCAGGCCGTCGGGGGCGCTGGGGCTCTGGGGGAGCAGCGCGAGCCGTCGCGACACCTCGCGTGTGGGCACGTCGGCGATCGGCTCGCCGTCGAGCACGACGCGTCCCGACGACGGCCGGAGCAGCCGCGCCAGCGTCCGCAGCAGCGTCGACTTCCCGCAGCCGTTGGGTCCGACGATCGTCGTCACCAGGCCCTCCGGCACGTCGAGGCTGAGCCCGCGGACCACCGGCTCGCCGCCGTAGCCCACCGTGACGCCCTCGGCTCGCAACCTGCTCACGCCGTTCTCCCTCGGTTGGTGCGGACCAGCAGCCAGATCAGGTACGGCGCTCCGATGGCGGCGGTGACGATGCCCGCCGGCAGCGCGAACGGCAGCACCGCGCGGGTCACCAGGTCGGCGCCGACGACCAGCACGCCGCCGGCGACCATCGAGGCCAGGACCGGCGGCCGCGAGCCGCCGGTGAGCCGCAGGGCGACCTGCGGCACCACGAACGCCACGAACTCCAGCGGCCCGACCGCAGCCACGGAGACCGACGTGAGCCCGACCGCCACGACGAGGCAGCCGAGCTGGGTGAGCTGGAGCCGGACGCCGAGCCCGCGGGCGGCGTCGTCGCCGAGCAGCATCGCGTTGAGCGAGCGGACCAGGAGCAGGGCCACCGGGGTCAGCACCACGAGCGCGACCAGCACGGGGCGGGCGTGCTCCCACCCGCGCCCGGTCAGCGAGCCGCTGAGCCAGACCTGGGCGCTGGCGGCGTCCTGGATGCGGGCGTTGACGAGGAGGTACGACGTGGCCGCGGCCAGCGCCGCGCCGAGCCCGATGCCGACCAGCACCAGCCGCTGCATGTCGAGGCCACGCCGCCACGAGAACGCGTAGAGCACCAGCGCGGTGACGACGGAGCCGCCGAAGGCCGCGACCGGCAGGCCGAGCTCCTGCAGCCGGCCCGCGACCAACCCGCCGCCGTACCCGCTCGCGCCGGAGGCGACGACCACGGCCACGGCACCGAGCGCCGCACCCTCGGTGATGCCGAGGATGTCCGGGCTGGCGAGCGGGTTGCGTGCGAGCGTCTGCGTGAGCGCACCGGCCAGTCCGAGCGCGGCACCGACGCCGGCCGCCACCGCGGTCTGCGGCAGCCGCAACTCCATGACCACGAACCGCTGCCCGGCGTCGCCGCCGCCCAGGAGCGTGGCGACGACCTCGCGCACCGGGATCGGGAAGTCGCCCACCGAGAGGTCGACCGCCACCAGCACCAGCAGCAGCACGAGGCCGGCCAGTGCGACCAGCCCGGCGCGCACGGGCACCAGCCACGAGAGCGCCCCCACCCGCAGGGGAGAGGCGTGGAGGAGCGCCATCAGATCCGCACCGCCCGGGTCCGGCGCACCAGGAGGACGAACGCCGGGCCGCCGACCAGCGCCATCACGATGCCGACCTGGAGCTCGGCCGGGCGCACGACGAGGCGCCCGGCGATGTCGGCGAGCGTCACGAGCAGCCCGCCCAGCAGCCCGGACGCCGGGACCAGCCAGCGGTAGTCCACGCCGCCCAGCCACCGGGCCAGGTGCGGCACCACCAGACCCACGAAGGCGATCGGTCCGCAGGCCGCGGTGGCGGCGCCGGTCAGCAGCATCACCGCCCCGACACCCAGCGCCTTCTGCCGCCACGGGCTCAGCCCGAGCGAGGCCGCGACGTCGTCGCCCAGCTGGAGCAGGTTGAGCCCCGGGGTGCTCAGCGCGGCCAGCACCAGGCCCGACGCGAGGAACGGCGCCACCTCCCAGAACACCGACAGCGAGCGCCCCGACGCCGACCCGACGACCCAGAACCGGAACGCGTCCAGTGTCTCGGCGTCGCGCACGACGAGGGCCTGGGTCACCGCGCCGAGCAGGGCGCTCACGGCGGCTCCCGCCAGCACGAGCGTCACCGGGTCCGGCCCGCCGCGGGTGCTGCCGATCGCGAACACCGCAGCCGCGGCGACGCCGGCGCCGGCCAGCGCGAACCACGCGTAGCCGGCGAGGTCGTCGACGTGCAGGCCGTAGATCGCGAGCACCACGGCGCACGAGGCGCCGGCCTCGACACCGAGCAGCCCGGGGTCGGCGAGCGGGTTGCGGGTCTGGCCCTGCATGAGCGCCCCCGCCACACCCAGGGCGACTCCCACCGCGAGGGCGAGCACCGTGCGGGGGACCCGGAGTGCGTGCACGATGGTCGCCGCCTCGGACCCGTCGTCGTGGAGCATCACGTCGACCACGGTGGTGAGGGGGAGCGCGCGGCTGCCGAGCGCCAGGCTCAGCAGCGCGGTGGCGGCCAGAGCCAGGAGCAGGACCCCGAGCATCCGCGCCGAGCCACGCACGACAGGCGGAGCCGGAGCAGTGCCGCGCTCAGCGGTGTCGAGTGCCACGAAGGTTAGGCTAGCCTAACCTCGACGGACGGGTGCTCGGCGGCTCAGCCGTCGAAGCCGTTCAGCAGCACGAAGAAGAGCAGCACGCCGACCACCGCGAAGAGCAGCCCGACCCCGACGCCGACCCACACGGCGCGGCGCCTCGGGGCGGCGTCGCCGGCCAGGCCCGGCAGCAGGTAGCCGACGAGCGCGCCGAGCACGGCGGTGCCGGCGAGCTGGGTCGGCAGGATCCAGTTCTCGCTGCCCTCGCCGTCGAACGCGGCGGCCGCCAGCGGAAGGCTGAGGATGCCCGCCACGAGGAGGAGGGCCAGGGCCACCAAGCGCTGGAGGCCGGGTGCGGTGCGGGCGTCGGTCACGGGTTCTCCTGAGGCGGTCGAGAGTCCAGCAGCGGCATCCGGCCGAGCCCGGTACCCCATCATGGCCGGTTTCGTGTTTTGATGCCGGGGCGTACCTCGTCGTTCCGTCTCGGAGGAACAAGCCATGCCTTCACCTCGTCGTACCCTCGTCGCCGCCATGACCGGCCTCTCGCTGGCCGTCTCCCTCTCCGTCTCGCTGGCGCTCTCGCCGAGCCCCGGCTCCGCCGCCCCCCAGGACCGTGCGGCCAGGACCTCCGGCACGTCGGGGGCCAAGGCCTACCAGCGGACCGCGAGGAAGAAGGGCGTCGTCCGTCTCGACCTCCTCGCCCTCAACGACTTCCACGGCAACCTCGAGCCGCCGTCGGGCTCGAGCGGCAACATCAACAGCACCCAGGCCGGGGGAGCGGCGTTCCTCGCCAGCCTCCTCAACCGCGAGCGCAAGCGGTCGCGCGCCAACGGCGCGACCCCGCTCACCGTCGCCGCGGGAGACCTGATCGGCGCGAGCCCGCTGCTGTCCGCCGCGTTCCACGACGAGCCGACGATCAAGGCGATGAACGCCATGCACCTCGACGTCACCTCGGTCGGCAACCACGAGTTCGACGAGGGTGTCGGCGAGCTGCTGCGGATGCAGCGGGGTGGCTGCCTCGCCGACGGCGCCGGGCGCAACGGCCAGGACTCCTGCCCCGGCGGCCAGAAGTTCGAGGGAGCCAAGTTCAAGTACCTCGGCGCCAACGTGTTCTGGAAGAACAAGGCCGGGCACAAGCGCGCGACGCCGTTCAAGCCCTACCAGATCCTCAAGGTCAAGGGCGAGAAGGTCGGCTTCATCGGCATGACCCTCGAGGGGACGCCGACGATCGTGAGCGCCTCCGGCATCGCCGACGTCGACTTCCGCGACGAGGTCGAGACCGCCAACGCGCTGGTGCCCAAGCTGCGCAAGAAGGGCGTGAAGTCGATCGTCGTCCTGCTCCACGAGGGCGTGACGCCCAAGGACGCGTCGGCCTACAACAGCTGCAGCGGGGTCAGCGGCGCCGGCCTGGCGATCGCGCAGAACCTGTCGCCGCAGATCGACGCCGTCGTCAGCGGCCACACCCACCAGCCCTACAACTGCGTGGTCAAGGACCCCAAGGGGCGGCCGCGGCTGTTCACGAGCGCGTCGTCGTTCGGCCGGATGGTCACCAAGCTGCACCTGCTGATCGACCGCAGGACCCACGACATCATCCGGCCGGCCGCGTTCGCCGAGAACATCGTCAACGCGAACGCCGAGGGTCAGAAGCAGTCGAAGAAGATCGGCACGCTGATCTCGACCTTCAACACCCTGGTCCAGCCGATCGCCAACGCGCTGGTCGGGCACCTCGACGGGGCCACGTCCGTCACGCGTCGGCCGGACAACAACACGCCGCAGGGCACGTTCCTCGACGGCGGCGACGACTCGGCCCTCGGCAACCTGATCGCCGACGCGCAGAAGGCCGATCCATCGGTGGTGCGCAACGGTCAGGCACCCGTGATCGCGCTGATGAACCCCGGGGGCATCCGCGCGGACCTGACCGAGAACGCCTCGGGCGACCTCACCTACGGCGCCGCGTTCACCGTGCAGCCGTTCAACAACACGGTCGTGTCGATGGACCTCACCGGCGCCCAGATCAAGGCGCTCCTCAACGAGCAGTGGAACGGCAACAACGACGCCGCCAAGTCGGGCAACAAGATCCTGCAGGTCTCCGGCCTGACCTACACGTGGGACCGCACGCTGGCGAAGGACCCGGCCGACGTGAACGCCCTGGTGGGTGACGTGCTCTTCGACGCGGACGGCAACCCGGCCACGGCAGGTGACAACACCCCGCTGGTCGACGCCCAGGTCTACCGGGTCGTCGCCAACGGGTTCCTCTCCGACGGCGGCGACAACTTCGCGACGTTCAAGGCCGGCGCCAACAAGCTGGTCGGCGGCCTGGACATCGACTCGCTGGTGACCTACCTCAAGGCGCACGATCCGTATACGGTCACTCCGACGAACCGCATCAAGTCGGTGAACTGACCGACCGGGCGCACGCCCACCGCTCGACAGCAGACCACGGGGACGACCGGCCACTGGCCGGTCGTCCCCCAGTCATTTCCCAACAACCCACGCGCCCCCGCGCAGGAGCACTAGCCTGTGACCGCCCCCCAGGGTCCGCAAGGACCCCCCGCCTTCACACCCTCGGGAGCCATCCCCATGACCGCTGCTCCCACGCGCGCCGCGCTGCCGCGGCGCGCCGCCGCCCTCGGGCTGTTCGCCACGACGCTCGCGGGCACCGCCGGACGGGCCTCCGCGGCCGACGACGACCTCGACGACCTCGACGGGTTCGCCCCGCGCAGGCACCCCGGCGCCGCGGAGCTGCTCGCACCGGCCGACCGGCACCTGGTCAGCCGGTTCTCCTACGGCATCACGCCCAGGCTCGCCAGGGACGTACGCCGCGCGGGCGGCGCCCAGCGCTGGTTCGAGCGCCAGCTGGACCCGAGGGCGATCAAGGACAAGCCGACCGACAAGATCGCGCGCTGGTGGCCGAGCCTGCACCGCAGCCCCGCCGACCTCTGGCAGCGCCAGACCGGCGGCGTCGAGGCCGGCTGGGAGGTCATGGACGACTACGCCCGGTGGGTCCTGATGCGCCGGATGACCTCGAAGCGCCAGCTGCTCGAGGTGATGACGGAGTTCTGGGAGAACCACCTGCACGTCGCCGCCGTGGGCGACCCGCAGTTCGTGCACCGCGTCGACTACGGCAACACGATCCGCAGGCACGCGCTCGGCCGCTTCGACCAGCTGCTGCGCGCCACCACGACCCACCCGGCGATGCTCATCTACCTCGACGCCGCGGAGTCGACCAAGGAGCACCCCAACGAGAATCTCGGCCGCGAGCTGCTCGAGCTTCACACCGTCGGCGCCGGTAACTACACCGAGAAGGACGTCCGCGACTCCGCGCGGATCCTCACCGGCTACTCCGTCGACTACTGGGAGACCTGGCGGGCCAAGTACAACGCCGAGGACCACTACCGCGGCAAGGTCAAGGTCAAGGGGTTCAAGGACAAGAACGGCAAGATCATCGGCAAGGCGACGACCTCCGCCTACCTGCGCTACCTGGCCCACCACCGCGACACCGCCGAGCACCTCGCGTACAAGCTGTGCGTGAAGTTCATCGACGACAAGCCCGCGAAGTCGCTGGTCCGGCACCTCGCGAAGGTCTACCTCGACAACGACACCGCGATCGTCCCCGTGCTCCGCGCGCTGGTCGCCTCGCCCGCCTTCCAGAAGGCCCACGACCGCAAGGTGCGCGACCCCGGCGAGGACCTCGTCGCGACGTACCGCGTGCTCGGGGTGAAGCTCAAGAAGCCCGTGGGCGAGGAGGCCGACGGCTCGGCGCTCCAGGCGCTGGTCTGGCAGGCCGACTCGATCGGCATCGCGCCGTTCTCGTGGGGACCGCCCAACGGCCAGCCCCTCGACAACGAGTCGTGGTCCTCACCGGCCAGGCTGATGGCCTCGATGCGTTTCCACCGGAGCGTCGCGTCCGGCTGGGCCGACGACGCGACCCACTACCGCAAGCCGCAACAGTGGCTGCCGGGCAAGCACCCGAGGTTTGACGAGGTCGTCGACCACCTCTCCCGCCAGCTGCTGCACAAGCCGGCGAGCAAGCGGCTGCTCAAGGCGTGCTGCGTCGCGGTCGACGTCAAGCCCTACGACCCGATCGACAAGGACCACGACCTGGTCCAGTGGCAGTTCCCCCGGCTGCTGACGACCATCCTCGACTCTCCCGACCACCTGAGCCGGTGACCCCCATGAGCAACCACACCCGGACCAACACCACGCGCGCCGACGGCCACTGCTGCGAGGAGTACGCCGCGATGGCCGTCTCGCGCCGTGGTCTCCTCGGCGGGGCGGCGGCGCTCGCCGGCGCCACGACGATGGTCGGTGGCGCGGTCGTCACCGCGTCCCCGGCCCGTGCCGTCAGCGCCTCGTCGGTGCTCGTGGTGCTCTCGCTGCGGGGCGCCGCCGACGGGCTCTCGCTCGTGGTGCCGTACGGCGACCCCGTCTACGAGGCCGCCCGCCCGCGGACCAAGATCCCGGCCGGCGCGCTGCTGGCCACCGACGGCTTCTTCGGGCTGCACCCCGCGATGGCCGACCTCCTGCCGAAGTGGCAGGAGGGCAAGGTCGCGGCCGTGCACGCCACCGGGCTGCCGGTCGCGAACCGGTCGCACTTCGCCGCGATGGAGGAGATGGAGGACGCCGACCCGGGCTCGCGCGAGCGGGTCGGCTGGCTCAACCGGCTGGTGAGCGGGACGCCCGGGTCCTCGCCCCTCCAGGGCTTCAGCGCCGGGACGAGCACCATCCCCACCTCGCTGGTCGGGCCGGCGCCCACGATGTCGGCCGGGCGGGTCGACGACGTGGAGCTGCCCGGCAGCGACGACGACGGACGGCGGCAGAAGTCGCTGCGGATCATGTGGGGCCGGGAGAAGACGACCCTGGGTCGCGGCATGCGGTCGACGTTCGAGGCGATCAGCGCGTTCGGCCCGGCGCAGGCGGCCGCCGACAACCGGAGCGCCTACCCGGGCAGCGGCGTCGGCCAGGCGCTGGCGACCGCGGCCCAGATCATCCGCGGCGACGTCGGCGTCGAGGTGATCACCGTCGACCAGGGCGACTGGGACATGCACACCGACATGGGCGGTCCCGACGGCGGCTGGATGCACGACAACGCCCGCGACCTCGCCCAGGCGATCGCCGCCTTCCTCGGCGACCTCGGGACCCAGGAGAGCAAGGTGACCCTGGTGACGCTGAGCGAGTTCGGCCGGCGCGTGGTCGAGAACGACAGCGGCGGCACCGACCACGGGTACGGCAACGTCATGTTCGTCGCCGGTGCCGGCGTGCGTGGCGGCTACCACGGCCGGTGGCCCGGGCTGGTCAACAGCTACGACGCGGACCTCACGGTCACGACCGACTACCGCCAGGTGCTCGCCGACATCGTCTCGAGGCGCTTCAACGCCTCGGTGGCGAAGGTGTTCCCCGGGCTGAAGTGGCAGTCCACGGGCGTCATGCTCTGACCCGGCGGCCCGGCTGTCACCAACCTGCCCATCCCGCGCGGCGCGCGGCACGACGGGTGGGTACAGGTCCAGCATGGGGGGCGTGGAGCGCGCGCCGGAACCCTCGTGGGGCGCCGCGGACGTCGTGTCGCAGTTCCGCACGGAAGGTTTCAGTGACGCCGGCGAGCAAGCCGCGCTGGTGGCGGTGGAGCGCTGGGCGCGCGGGGACGTGCTCGACGTCGGCGTCGGCGGCGGCCGCACCACCGGACTGCTCGCCGCGCGGGCCGCGTCGTACGTCGGTCTCGACCTCTCGCCCGAGATGCTCGAGCTCGCGCGGCAGCGGTTCCCCGGCGTGGACCTCCGCGAGGGCGACGCCGCCGGCCTCCGGGGGCTGCCGGACGCGGCATACGACCTCGTGGTGTTCAGCTTCAACGGCCTCGACGCGCTCGACCACGACGACCGGGGCTCGGCGCTCGCAGCGATGGCGCGGGTGGCCAGGCCGGAGGGCCGGGTGGTCTTCTCCAGCCTCAACCTCGACGGCGTGAGCTTCGACGAGCGGCCGTGGCGGGTGGCCGGGGGACTGCTGAGCCCGCGGGTGCGCTACCACCTGGCCCAGGCGGCCCGGCACCCCGGCAGCGCGCTCCGGGCGGTGCGCAACTACCGCCGCAGCCGACACCAGGCCGTCGACGGCCACGGCTGGGCGCTGCGCCCGCTCCGGGCCCACGAGTTCCGGTTCGTCGTCCACTTCGCCACGATGGAGGAGACGGTGGCCGAGGCGGCCGCCGCCGGGCTCGAGGTGCTCGCGGCGTACGCCGACGACGGCTCCGAGCTCGCCCCCACCACCCGTCGCACCGACGCCGACTACGTCCACTTCGTCTGCCGGCCCGCGCCGGGGTAACTCACCGTTCGGTCAGCTCCTCGACCGTCCTGACGGCACGGGAGCGAACCGAACGGTGAGTTACCCACCTGACGCGGCGCCGGCCCAGGTGGCAGGCTGACGCGTGTGCCAGAGCGACCCGAACCACTGACCCCGCTGGACGAGACCTGGGAGAGCGCGCTCTGCGTGGTGGCCCACCCGGACGACCTGGAGTTCGGCGCGGCGGCCGCCGTCGCCCGCTGGACCGGGCAGGGGAAGAAGGTCGTCTACTGCATGGTGACCAGCGGCGAGGCCGGCATCGACGGGATGGACCCCGACGAGTGCCGCGTCGTGCGCGAGGAGGAGCAGCGCCGGTCGGCGGCCATCGTGGGCGTCGATGTCGTGGAGTTCCTCGGCCAGCCCGACGGCGTGCTGGAGTACGGCGTTCCGCTGCGCGCGGTCATCACCGAGGTGGTGCGCCGCCACCGCCCGCAGATGGTCGTCACGGGCAACTTCCGCGACACCTGGGGCGGCGCGAACCTCAACCAGGCCGACCACATCGCCACCGGACGCGCGGTGGTCGACGCCGTGCGCGACGCCGGCAACCGGTGGATCTTCCGCGACCAGGTCGAGGGCGGTGGGCTGGAGCCGTGGGGCGGCGTCCGCGAGGTCTGGGCCTTCGGGTCGCCGCAGTCCGGCCACGCGGTGGACACGACGGACACCTTCGACGCGGGGGTCGCGTCGCTCGAGGCGCACCGCGCCTACATCGACGGTCTGGGCTGGGAGCACTTCGACAGCCGCGAGTTCCTGGAGGGCAACGCCCGGCAGGCGGGGCAGCGGCTCGGGACGGCGTTCGCCGCGCAGTTCGAGGTCTTCCCGATGGGCTGGGGTGACTGATCGGGCCACCCGAGGGCCCGCCCGGTGCCATCATGGGGGGCCTCGGACCGGTAGTTTGCACATGCCCAGTCCCGACCCGGACCCCAGGAGACTGACGTGAAGCGCATCCTCTTCGCCGCTGCGGCGGTGGCCCTCGGCCTCACCCTGCTGACCGCGTGCGGTGACGACGACGGCGGCGGCAAGGCCGGTGGCAGTGGCGACTACTGCAAGGACCTCAAGTCTGCGAAGAAGGAGGTCGACGCGCTCAAGGGCGGCGACTTCAGCGACCTCCAGAAGACCACGGACGCGATGCACCAGCTGGCCGACGAGGCTCCTGACGAGATCAAGGACGACTGGGAGACCCTGGTCAAGGGCGTCGACAAGCTCGTCGACGCGCTGAAGAAGGCCGGGCTGGACGACGACGACATGGCCGCGCTGCAGAGCGGCCAGATCCCCGACGGGGTCGACATGGCCGCGCTCCAGAGCCTGATGACCGAGATCCAGGCGCTCGACACCGAGGAGTTCCAGAAGGCGGGCGACAACATCAACAAGCACGCCAAGGACGAGTGCGGGGTCGACCTGCAGGCTTAGCGAGCGAACAGCCGACCGCGAGGAACGAGCGTCGGCGTGGGTGAGCGAAGGTTGAGCGAGCGAGCAGTCGACGCGAGGAACGAGCCTCGGCGTGGGTGAGCGAAGGTTGAGCAAGCCGCGCGGCTGAGGAACGAAGCCGCGACCGGCGAGTCGAAACCGCCGTAGGCTGTGCTGGGACTGGACCGAGTTCGGCCCCAGCCTCGGCTTTCGCGGTTTCGAGACGGTTGCTGCGCAACCTCCTCAACCAACGGCGCCCCGCAACCTCCTCAACCAACGGCGACCCTGCAGCCTCCTCAACCAACGGCGCCCTGCAACCTCCTCAACCAACGGCGCCCCGCAACCTCCTCAACCAACGGCGGCCCGCAACCTCCTCGACCACCGGCCCCGATGGCGGCATGACAGACTTCTCGGCACCGTGACGACCTCCCTGCTGCTGCTCGTGCTCGCGCTGGCACTCGTCGCGGCGTGCGGCGTGTTCGTGGCGGCGGAGTTCTCCTTCGTCACCGTCGACCGCGCCCAGGTGGAGCGAGAGGCGGCGGCCGGCGACTCGGGCGCCCAGGGGCTGCAACGGGCGCTGCGCAGCCTGTCGACGCAGCTCTCGGGCGCGCAGGTCGGCATCACCTTGACCAACCTCGCGATCGGCTTCCTCGCCGAGCCCGCGGTGTCCGACCTCATCGACGGGCCGCTCGAGAGCCTGGGCGTCCGCTCGGGGTGGGTCACCCCCGTCGCGGCGGCCACCGGGCTCGTGTTCGGCACCATCGCGACGATGATCTTCGGCGAGCTCGTGCCGAAGAACCTCGCGCTCGCCAAACCCATGGTCACCGCCCGGGCCACGCAGCGGTTCCAGCGCGGCTTCACCGCCGTCATGCGGCTGCCGATCCGGCTGCTCAACGGGTCGGCCAACGCCGTCGTACGCCGCCTCGGCATCGAGCCGCAGGAGGAGCTGCGCTCGGCCCGCAGCTCGACCGAGCTCGCCTCGCTCATCGCGCGCTCGGCGTCCGTCGGCACCCTCGACCCCGAGACGGCCGAGCTCATGGAGCGCTCGGTGGAGTTCGGCTCGCGGACGGCCGGCGAGATCATGACGCCGCGAGTGCGCACCCTGTCGCTCGACGAGAGCGACCGCGCGCTGCAGGTCATCGAGCTGGCGCGGGAGTCGGGCCACTCGCGGTTCCCGGTGCTCGACGCGGAGGACACCGTGGTCGGCACTGTGCACGTCAAGAACGCCGTCGCCCTGCCGGTGCACGAGCGGGCGACGACCCGGGTCAAGCACCTCATGGTCAAGCCCATCGTGGTGCCCGACTCGCTCCGGCTCGACCCCCTGCTGGCGCTGCTCCGCGGCGACGGCTTCCAGCTCGCGGTCGTCCTCGACGAGTACGGCGGTCACGCGGGGATCGTGACCCTCGAGGACGTGATCGAGGAGATCGTCGGCGACATCTCCGACGAGCACGACCGGCTCGGCGAGCAGGTCCAGCCCCGCCGCGACGGGTCCTGGCTCATCTCCGGGCTGCTCCGCCCCGACGAGGTCGAGGACCTCACCGGGATCGCCCTGCCGGAGAGCGAGGACTACGACACGGTCGCCGGCCTGGTCCTCCAGGTGCTGGGCCGGGTGCCCGAGGCCGGCGACATCGCCGAGGTCGCGATCGCCGAGGCTCATCCCGACGGCGACGACGGGCCGCGCGAGCGGATGGTGGCGCTGACCGTGGAGCACATGGACGGGCTCCGCGTGGACCGGCTCACCCTGCGCGTGCTCGAGCCGGACGGGACGGGCGCCGACACGACGCCGGGGGCGGAGTCGTGAGCGGCGGCACCGCGCTGGTCGTCGCGCTGCTGCTGCTGCTCGGCAACGCGTTCTTCGTGGGCGCCGAGTTCGCGCTGGTCTCGGCGCGCCGCAGCCAGATCGAGCCGCGCGTCGAGTCCGGCTCCCGCATGGCGCGCACGACGTTGCGCGCGATGGAGAACATGTCGCTGGTCATCGGGGTCAACCAGCTCGGCATCACGGTCTGCTCGCTGGTGCTGGGCGCCGTGGGTGAGCCCGCAGTCGCGCACCTGCTCGAGCCGGCGTTCGAGGCCGTCCACGTGCCGCACTCCCTGCTGCACCCGGCCTCCTTCGTCGTCGGCCTCGGGATCGTCGTCTACCTCCACGTGGTGCTCGGCGAGATGATCCCGAAGAACATCGCGCTGGCCGGACCCGACCGGGCGGCCCTGGTCCTCGGCCCGCCGATCTGGGGTGTCGTCACCGTCCTGCGACCGGTGATCGTGGTCATCAACGCGATCGCCGGGCTGATCCTGCGCCTCCTCGGCGTCCGCCTCCTCGACGAGGTGTCGTCGTCCTACACCCGCGAGGAGGTCGCCGCCCTCGTCGAGGAGTCGCGGGGGGAGGGGCTGATCCGGCCCGAGGAGTACGACCGCCTCACCGGCGCCCTCGGGTTCACCGGCAAGCCCGTGTCGACGGTGCTCATGACGCCCGACACGCTCACGACCGTGCGCCGCGGCTCCACCGCCGCCGACGTGGAGGCGCTGTGCGCCAGCACCGGCTACAGCCGGTTCCCGGTCGAGGGCGAGGACGGCGAGCTGCTCGGCTACCTGCACATCAAGGACGTCCTGGAGACCGACGAGGCCCGTCGCCAGCGCGTGATCGAGGACAAGTGGACGCGACCGTTCGCGACGGTCGCGGCCGACGACCTGCTGCACGACGCGCTCGAGACCCTGCAGCGCCGCGGCGCCCACATGGCCCGGGTGGTCGACGCCGAGGGCACCACCCTCGGCGTGGCCACCCTGGAGGACGTCATCGAGGAGCTGGTCGGCGAGATCAGGGACGCCGCGCACGAGTGAGCGCAGGGGCGCGCCCAGCGGTGGCCGCGACACGCCTCCCACTAAGGTGGCCGTGAGCCCGGGCCCCCGGGCAGGACAGCGAGTGAAGAGCAGGACTCACGTGGGCGAGGACGCGGCGCGCGACACGCGCGTGTGGACCATCCCCAACCTGCTGAGCATGGCTCGGCTGGCCGGCGTACCCCTCTTCCTGTGGCTCGTGCTCGGCCCCGAGGCGGACGGCTGGGCCCTGGTCGTGCTCATGGTCTCGGGCGCGACCGACTACGCCGACGGCTACCTGGCCCGCAAGCTCGACCAGACGACCGTGGTCGGCCAGATCCTCGACCCGGTCGCCGACCGGCTCTACATCCTCGCGGTGGTCGTGGGGCTCGCCCTGCGCGACGTGATCCCGTGGTGGCTGGCGGTCTCGCTGCCGCTGCGCGACGCGCTGATGTGGGGCCTGGTGCCGCTGCTGCGCACCCGCGGCTACAGCTCGCTGCCGGTGCACTTCCTCGGCAAGGCCGCGACGTTCAACCTGCTCTACGCCTTCCCGCTGCTGCTGCTCGGCGACGGCGACGGACTGGTGGCGCGGCTGGCCGAGGTCTTCGGCTGGGCCTTCGCGGTGTGGGGCGTCGGCCTATACTGGTGGGCCGGGGTGCTGTACGCGTGGCAGGTCTACCGCCTGCTCGCCACCACCGAGCCCCGGAAGGCCACCGCGCGGGGCGAGTAGCCGCGCGCTCAGACCATGACCACCACGACCCGGGACCCCGCCGAGCTGCCCGCACAGCTGCCCGACCGGGTGACCATGCCGCTGCTCGCCCTGGTCACCCGCGAGGCCGTGGACGAGGACTACGTCCACGCCGCGCGCAAACGTGCGGCAGCCGGGATCGCTCCGGCCGACCCGCACCGCACGCCGCTGCGGGGCGCGGCGGTGGCGACCGCGGTCTTCGGGCTGCTGATCGCGCTGGCCGCCGTGCAGACGGCGCGCAACGCCGACGTCCGCGAGGCCAGCCGTGACGCGCTCATCAACCGGATCGGGGAGCGCCAGCAGGAGGTGGCCACCCTGCGAGAGCGGCTGGGCTCGCTGCGCCGCCAGAACGACGACCTCCAGTCGACCAACTCGCGGGTCAGGGGCCAGCTGGCCGAGGCGACCGTCGAGGAGCGCACCCTGGAGCTCAGCACCGGTTTCGTGGCCGTGCGCGGACCGGGCCTGCGGTTCAACGTCTCCGACAACCCCGACGGGAGCGCCCCCGGTCGGGTCCGCGCGACCGACCTCAGGCTCCTGGTCAACGGCCTCTGGCGGGCCGGGGCCGAGGCCGTCGCGATCAACGGGCGACGCCTGAGCACGCTCTCCGCGATCGTCAACGTCGGCATCTCGATCACGGTGAACCAGTCGCCCCTCACCCCGCCGTACGTCATCTCGGCGATCGGCGACTCGCTCCCGAGCCGGCTGGAGGCGAGCACCTCGGCCGTGCAGTTCCAGGCGCTGGCCGCGCAGTTCGGCTTCGTCGTCGACCGGCAGAATGAGACCGAGCTCGTCCTCCCGGCGGCACCCGCGGCGCAGCTGCGGCTGCGCTACGCCGGGCAGGAGAGCAGGGGACCCGACAACCTGGAGGACGTGCCGTGATCGCCGTGCTGGGGCTCGTCGTCGGCATCGTGCTCGGCCTGGTGCTGCGACCCGACGTACCCCTCGCCCTCGACCCCTACCTCCCCATCGCGGTGGTCGCCGCGCTCGACGCGGTGTTCGGCGGCCTGCGCGCCTACCTCGACGGGATCTTCGACGACAAGGTCTTCGTGATCTCGTTCGTCAGCAACGTCGTCATCGCCTCGGGCATCGTGTTCCTCGGCGACAAGCTCGGCGTCGGTGGGCAGCTGTCGACGGGCGTGATCGTCGTCCTCGGCATCCGGATCTTCTCCAACGTCGCCGCCATCCGGAGACACCTCTTCCATGCCTGAGCCGGACCTCCCGTCGCGGCCGATGCCGCACCCGGAGAGCCACGCCGAGCGCGACGACGCCGCGCCGCCCGCCGAGCCGCGCGAGGACGGCCGCAGCCGGCTCTGGAGGGCGTTCGCCAGGCCGACCCGCGGCCAGGTCGTCGTCGCGGTGCTGCTCGCGCTGGTCGGCTTCGCCGGGGTCACCCAGGTGCGCAGCAACCAGGTCAACGACACCTACGCCGGGCTGCGGCAGCAGGACCTCATCGACATCCTCAACGACCTCGCCGGCACCACCCAGCGCGCGGAGGGCGAGATCCAGCGGCTGGAGGCCACCCGCGACGACCTCCAGTCCGACACCAGCGCCCGGCAGGCCGCGCTCGACGAGGCGCGGCAGCAGACGCAGGTGCTGAGCGTGCTCGCCGGCACGGTCCCGGTCCGTGGTCCGGGGGTGACGATCACGATCCGGGAAGCCTCGGGGGTGGTGCGCGTCGGACCGTTCATCGACCTGGTCCAGGCCATGCGGTCGGCCGGCGGCGAGGCGATGCAGATCAACCACGAGCTGCGGGTGGTCGCGCAGACGTCGTTCGAGGACGGCTCCGGCGGACTCGTTGTCGACGGCCGGCTGCTCGAGGCGCCGTTCACGATCGACGTCATCGGACCGCCCGACAACCTCGTCGCGGCCCTGCGGTTCCCGGACGGGCCGCAGGACGAGTTCGAGGACGACGGCGCCGAGCTGACCTTCCAGGAGCAGACCACCGTCGACGTCGAGACCACGCGCGAGCCGGTCGAGGCTGACGTCGCCCAGGCCCAGCAGTAACGTTCGTAGCCCGTCCCCGCCCTGCGCACCCTCGAGGAGACCGCGTGTACCCCGACGACCTGACCTACACCACCGAGCACGAGTGGCTGCGCCAGCCGGGGGAGCACGACGGCTCGGTGCGGGTCGGCATCACCCACTACGCCCAGGACCAGCTCGGCGACATCGTCTACGTGTCGCTGCCCGAGCTGGGCGACACCGTCGAGGCCGGGTCGACCTGCGGCGAGCTGGAGTCGACGAAGTCGGTGAGCGACGTCTACGCGCCGGTCTCCGGCGAGATCGTCGCGCGCAACGAAGCCCTCGACGCCACGCCCGAGCTGGTCAACAACGACCCGTACGGCGGCGGCTGGCTGTTCGAGGTCGTGCCGAGCGACCCGTCGCAGCTCGAGGGCCTGCTCGACGCGGCGGCGTACGAGGAGTCGCTCGGCGGCTGACGGAGCGGGCAGCCGACCGCGAGCAACGAAGCCGCGACCGCCGGGTCGGAACCACCGCCGGGAAGGCACAAGAGTCATCCCCAACACCTCGCCCGCGTCCCGGGTCACACCAACCGGGAAAGTGGTCGCCGTTCGGTCTTGTGCCCTCCGGTCCGGCTGATAGGTTCGCTGGCACCGGTGGCCTCACCCTCAACCTGAGGGTTCGAGCCGCGGTGATCCGACGAGATCCACCTACCGAGTGACCGACGACGGAGGGAGCACGCGGTGCCGTTCTGCACCAACTGCGGGCACAACAACCCGAACGACGCGCGGTTCTGCTCCCAGTGCGGCACCCGGCTCGAGACCTTCGACGACGCGCCGACCACGACGACCCCGGTGGTCCCCGGCGAGCCGTCGGGCGAGACGACCGCCAACATCCAGCTCGGCGGCGCCGGCGACCCGAGCAAGACCGAGACCGGCGACCGCGCGCTCAACCCCGTCGACGCCGCCGCCGTCGACGCCCTGCCGTCGGGCCACGCGCTGCTGGTCGTGCAGCGGGGCCCCGGGTCCGGCTCGCGGTTCCTGCTCGACGAGGACGTCGTCCGCGCGGGCCGGCACCCCGACAGCGAGATCTTCCTCGACGACGTGACGGTCTCGCGGCAGCACGCGGAGTTCCACCGGCGCGGCGACACCTTCACGGTCTCCGACGTGGGCTCGCTCAACGGCACCTACGTCAACCGCGACCGCATCGACACCGTCCAGCTGACCGACAGCGACGAGGTCCAGATCGGCAAGTACCGCCTGGTGTTCTTCTCCGGCCACGAAGGTCACTAGGTGTGACAGGGTCCCCGCCCCACGCAGCGTCGGCCGGGCGCTCCTCCGACACCTCCGCCCGGATGAACATCGGGGAGGTCCTGGAGCTGCTGCACGAGGACTTCCCGACCATCTCGATCCCCAAGATCCGCTTCCTCGAGGAGAAGGGGATCGTGACGCCCGAACGGACGTCGTCGGGCTACCGCAAGTTCTCCCACGCCGACGTCGAGCGGCTGCGCTACGCACTTCTGCTCCAGCGTGACCACCACCAGCCGCTGGCGCGGATCGTGGAGATCCTCGACGCCATCGACCGCGGCCTCGAGCCGCCACCCCTGGTCGACCTCAGCCCGACCGTGCCGGAGGTGGCGCTGTCCGCCGACGGACTGCCGAGCCCCGAGTCCTTCCGGCGGCACGACGACCTGCGGCTCTCGCGCCGTGAGCTGCTCAAGATCGCCGAGATCGACGAGGCACTGCTCGACCAGCTCGAGCAGTACGCCCTCGTGGTCCCGCGCCGCGGCACCGGCCACTACGACTCCGACGCGCTGGTGATCTGCACGACCGCCCGCGAGCTCGCCGAGTTCGGCCTCGAGCCCCGGCACCTGCGGGCGTTCAAGACCGCGGCCGACCGCGAGGTCGGGCTGGTCGAGCAGGTCCTCGCACCACGGCGGCGCGCCTCCGACCCGGCGGCCTCCGCCCGCCGCGAGGACACCGTCACCCAGCTCGCCGCGCTCTCGGTCCGGCTGCACGCCACTCTCGTCAAGACCGGCCTCCGCCGGCTCTGATACCCCCGCGAGCTTCGACCCCCAATCCGCGGCGACTGCTCGCTGCGCTCGCGGCGCCTTGCTCGCTGCACTCGCTTCGGCGCGGTCGCCGCGGCTCGGAGGCCGATCGCGGGGCGCCTCGCTGCGCTCGGAACTACCGGGTCGCTGCGCTCCCACGCTCCCATTGCGCTTTCATACCCACCCGGCTCGTCCCGGCGGGGTCGCCGCGGCTTGGGGGTCGAAGCTCGCGGGGGTGTCCAACGGCAGGGGTAGTGTTGAAAGCATGCGGGAGGTCGATGTCATGGGCGTCCGGGTCGAGATGCCGTCGAACCAGCCGATCGTGCTCCTGCGCGAGGTGACCGGCGAGCGCTACCTGCCGATCTGGATCGGTGCCGTCGAGGCCACCGCCATCGCGTTCGCGCAGCAGGGCGTCGTACCCCCTCGTCCGCTGACGCACGACCTCCTCAAGGACGTCCTCGAGGCCACCGGCAACGAGCTCGACGAGGTCCGGATCACCGAGGTCAAGGACGGCGTGTTCTTCGCGACCCTGGTCTTCGGCTCCGGCGCCGAGGTCAGCGCCCGCCCGTCGGACTCGATCGCGCTGGCCCTGCGCACCGGCTCGCGCATCTTCTGCGCCGAGGAGGTGCTCGACGAGGCCGGCCTCGCCGTGCCGGCCGAGCAGGAGGACGAGGTCGAGAAGTTCCGCGAGTTCCTCGACCAGGTGACGCCCGAGGACTTCGACGCCCACTGACGAAGGCCGACAAGACCAAATCAGCGCATTCGCGCTTGTTTGGTCGTGTTTCACGCGTGGAACCGAGCCGAATGGGCGCGATTGCGCTGGATCGGTTCGAAAGTCTCAACCTCCACATGAGGGTGAGACACACCGGGTGTCGGTCGTTGACCCGTTCGAGGGGTCGCCGTACCGTGAACTGTCCTCGTTGTAACTCCACCGATGTGGTTGTGGCCTCATGGTCGCCCCGGGCGGACTACGCTGAACGAGACCAGACCCCGTTGAGGAGATCGCGTGAACGAGCAGGACACACCCGCCGACCTGCGTGACACCGTCGACGCCGACCTGGCCGCCGAGGCGGCGCAGGAGCAGGGGCTGCTGTTCACCGACGACGTCTCGCCGCTGCCGAGCGACCTCGGCTACCGCGGCCCGACCGCGTGCAACGCGGCCGGCATCACCTACCGCCAACTCGACTACTGGGCCCGCACCGGCCTGGTCGAGCCGACCGTCCGCGGCGCCTCCGGCTCCGGTTCCCAGCGGCTCTACTCCTTCCGCGACATCTTGATCCTCAAGGTCATCAAGCGGCTGCTCGACGCCGGCATCTCGCTGCAGAACATCCGCACGGCCGTGCAGTTCCTCACCGAGCGCGGCACCGACGACCTCACCCGCGTGACGCTGATGAGCGACGGCGCCTCCGTCTACGAGTGCACCAGCAACGACGAGGTCATCGACCTGCTCCAGGGCGGACAGGGCGTGTTCGGCATCGCCATCGGCGGGGTCTGGCGCGAGATCGAGGGCACCCTCGCCGACCTGCCCAGCGAGCGCACCGTCGACACCGCCGAGCCGACCCCCGGCGACGAGCTCGCCGCCCGCCGCGCGGCCCGCAACGCTGTCTGATACCCCCGCGAGCTTCGGCCCCCAATCCGCGGCGACGTTCGCTGGCGCTCACGGGCGCCTCGCTCGCTGCACTCGCTTCGGCGCAGTCGCCGCGGCTCGGAGGCCGATCGCGGGGCGCCTCGCTGCGCTCGGAACTACCGGGTCGCTGCGCTCCCACGCTCCCATTGCGCTTTCATACCCACCCGGCTCGTCCCGGCGGGGTCGCCGCGGCTCGGAGGCCGATCGCGGGGCGCCTCGCTGCGCTCGGAACTACCGGGTCGCTGCGCTCCCACGCTCCCATTGCGCTTCACACCCGCACTCTGTACGCGCCAACTACTGCCCGCGAGCGTCGCGATCCGCGTGCGCCACGGGGCGACGGGTACGATGGCCACGCTGACCATCCCGCACGGGAGAGTCTCCGGACGACCTGCACACCAGGGCCGACCGGAGCGCCGAAGGGGCAATTCCTCCCCGGAACCTCTCAGGCGCCAAGGACCATGCGGGCCAGGCAACTCTGAAGCACCGACGCCGGAGCGACAGAGGGGGAGGGCACCAGACGTACCCGTCCTGAGGAGCCCACCCCGTGTCAGACCACCCCTCGCTCACCGAGCTCGACGCCGCGCTGCCCTTCGTCGACCGGCACATCGGGCTGCGGCCCGCCGACGTCGAGGCGATGCTCTCGCGGCTCGGGTTCGCCTCGCTCGACGCGCTCATGGAGGCCGCGGTGCCCGGTGGCATCCGCGCCGGCGCCGAGCTCGAGCTGCCGCCGGCGCAGACCGAGGACGCCGTCGCGCGCGAGCTGCGCGCGATCGCCGCGGAGAACACGCCGGGCGAGCCGATGATCGGGCTGGGCTACCACGCCACGATCACGCCGCCCGTGATCCGGCGCAACGTGCTCGAGGACCCGAGCTGGTACACCGCCTACACGCCCTACCAGCCCGAGATCTCGCAGGGCCGGCTCGAGGCGCTGATCAACTTCCAGACCGTCATCGGCGACCTCACCGGCCTGCCGACCGCCAATGCGAGCCTGCTCGACGAGGGCACGGCCGCCGCGGAGGCGATGACGCTCGTACGCCGCGCGAACCGCAAGGCCACCGGGCCGTTCGTCGTCGACAGCGACGCGCTGCCGCAGACGATCGAGGTGGTGCGCACCCGCGCCGCAGCGATGGGCATCGACGTCGTCGTGGCCGACCTGGCGGACGGGCTGCCCGACGGCGAGGTGTGCGGCGTGCTGCTGCAGTACCCCGGCGCGTCGGGGCGGGTCCTCGACCCGCGCGAGCTCGCGGAGGACGTCTCCGCGCGCGGCGGGATGCTCGTCGTCGCCGCCGACCTGCTCGCGCTCACGCTGCTCGAGGCCCCGGGCGCCCTCGGCGCCGACGTGGTGGTCGGCTCGAGCCAGCGCTTCGGCGTACCGCTGTTCTACGGCGGACCGCACGCCGGCTACATGGCGGTCGCGGCCGGACTCGAGCGGCACCTCCCGGGCCGGCTGGTCGGGGTGTCGGTCGACGCCGAGGGGCGTCCGGCGTACCGCCTCGCCCTCCAGACCCGCGAGCAGCACATCCGCCGCGACAAGGCCACGTCCAACATCTGCACCGCTCAGGTGCTGCTCGCGGTCGTCGCCTCGATGTACGCCGTCTACCACGGCCCGGAGGGGCTCCGGGCGATCGCCGCCCGCACCCACCGCTACGCCGCCGTGCTCGCGGCCGCGCTGCGCGACGCGGGCGTCGAGGTCGCGCACGAGAAGTTCTTCGACACCCTGACCGTGCGGGTCCCCGGTCGCGCCGACGAGGTCGTCGCCGCCGCGCACGCCCTGGGGGTCCAACTGCGGCCGGTCGACGCGGACACCGTCGGGATCTCCACCTCCGAGGCCACCACGCGCGAGACGCTCGGCCGCGTGCTGCGGGCCTTCGGCGTCGACGGCGTCGACCTCGACGCGGTCGACCAGGCGACCGGCGACGGGCTGCCCGACGAGCTGCGCCGCACGACGCCCTACCTCACCCACGAGGTGTTCACGAGCCACCACAGCGAGACCCAGATGCTGCGCTACCTGCGCCGGCTCTCGGCCCGCGACTACGCGCTCGACCGCGGCATGATCCCGCTCGGCTCGTGCACGATGAAGCTCAACGCGACCACGGAGATGGAGCCGGTCTCGCTGCCCGGCTTCGCCGACCTGCACCCCTTCGCGCCCGCCGAGGACGCCGCGGGCTACCGCCGCCTCGTCGACCAGCTCGAGGGCTGGCTGGCCGAGGTGACGGGCTACGACCGCGTCTCCATCCAGCCGAACGCCGGCTCGCAGGGCGAGCTGGCCGGGCTGCTGGCGATCCGCGGCTACCACCGCGCGAACGGCGACCTCGCGCGCGACGTGTGCCTGATCCCGTCGTCGGCGCACGGCACCAACGCCGCGTCCGCGGTGATGGCCGGGATGCGCGTGGTCGTGGTCAAGGCCGCCGACGACGGCGCGGTCGACCTCGACGACCTCCGCGCGCAGTGCGAGAAGCACGCCGACGCGCTGGCCGCGATCATGGTGACCTACCCGTCGACGCACGGCGCCTACGAGGACACGATCACCGAGCTGTGCCGGATCGTCCACGACCACGGCGGGCAGGTCTACGTCGACGGCGCGAACCTCAACGCGCTGCTGGGCTTCGCCAAGCCCGGCGAGTTCGGCGGCGACGTGTCCCACCTCAACCTGCACAAGACGTTCTGCATCCCGCACGGCGGCGGCGGCCCCGGCGTGGGCCCGGTGGCGGTGCGCGAGCACCTGGCGCCGTACCTGCCCTCGCACGGCATGCACCCCGAGGCCGACCGCCGCGAGGGCATCGGCCCGATCAGCGCGGCGCCGTACGGCTCGGCGGGCATCCTGCCGATCTCGTGGGCCTACATCCGGCTGATGGGCGGCGCCGGGCTGACCCGGGCCACCGCGGCCGCGGTGCTCAGCGCCAACTACGTCGCCGCCCGGCTGGGTGAGCACTTCCCGGTGCTCTACCGCGGCCACGGCGGCCTGGTGGCCCACGAGTGCATCCTCGACGTGCGCGGGCTCACCAAGGACACCGGCGTGACCGTCGACGACGTCGCCAAGCGGCTCATCGACTACGGCTTCCACGCGCCGACGATGTCCTTCCCCGTGGCCGGCACCCTGATGGTCGAGCCGACCGAGTCGGAGGACCTCGCGGAGATCGACCGGTTCTGCGACGCGATGATCGCGATCAAGGCCGAGGTCGACCGGGTCGCGGCGGGGGAGTGGAGCGCCGAGGAGTCGCCGCTGCGCGGCGCCCCGCACACCACGCGGGCGCTGGCGGGCGAGTGGGACCGCGCCTACGACCGCGACCTCGCGGTCTTCCCGACCGGACCGGACCCCGACAAGTACTGGCCGCCCGTGGCCCGCATCGACCAGGCCTACGGCGACCGCAACCTGGTCTGCGCGTGCCCGCCGCTGGAGGCGTTCGCCGAGCAGTCCTGACCCGCCGGAGGCGTCAGGGCTGGCGGATGCCCTGCACGTGGCCGCGACCCACCTCGTCGCCGCTGCCGCGCGGGGTCATGACGAACGCGAACCACGAGATCTTGGAGTAGCGGGTCGAGACGACCCTGGACGACTTCTTCGGGATCCGGACGTCGCCCTCGGCGTCATCCTGGGAGTAGTCGCCGTAGACCAGGCGGATCCGGAACGGCGCGCCGTTGGTGACCCGCAGCCGGCCCGGGTGCCCGGCGATCTTGCGCACCGTGATGCGTGGCAGCTTCTGCACCGTGAGCGTGACCGTGCCGGGTGTGGCCGAGGTGCCGTCGCACGCGAAGTAGGTGAACGTGTAGGTGCCGGGCGCGGTGCCCCGGCGTGCGGTGAGGTAGAAGTCCTTCTGGTCCTCGAACACGTCGACCCGGATCCCGGGGTAGTGCTCGGGACCCCGCGCGCAGATGCGCAGGCGGTCGCCCTCGGCGTCGGTGTCGTTGCGCAGCGGCCGCAGCGCGGCGAGGTTGCCGGGGAAGGTCTGCACGGTGTCGGGCGCCGTCACCGGTGCGGCACCACCTCTGGGGGCGGCGGGGGTGGCGGAGGCGGCGGGGACGACCAGGGTCAGGCAGAGCGCTGCCGCCGGGCCGAGGACGCGCCAGGACTGGCGCGTCACGCCGGGCGGCGCCACCTGCCGGCCAGCGCGGCACCGAGCAGCAGGCCGGTCACCGCGGGGTAGAGGACGACGGCGGCGCCGACCAGGCCGAAGCTGGTGTGGTCCCAGATCTCGGGCAGGTCGTTGGCGCGGTCGACGTACGACGCGTGGTCGAGCACGATCCACGCGCACGGCCCGGCGCCGAGGACGAGCCCGGCGAGGAGTGGCCCCAGACCGGAGATCCGGGCGGCCGCCGCGGCCACGAAGAGGCACCCCGCGGCGATCGCGCACGCGATCATCACCTGGTCGGAGACCGCGCCGCCCTGGTAGGCGGTGAGGTCGGGGCCGAGCGTGCGGTAGAAGCCGTAGTCGACGGCGCCGTAGGCCCCGATGACGCCGAGGAACGACAGCAGCACGCTCGAGGCGTGCCGATTGCCGCCGAGGCCGCGCCGCGGGCGGGGCGCGACGGGATCCGGCTCCTCGGTCTGGCGCTGGATCGGCTGGGTGACCGGCTCGTCGAGAGGGTGGACCTGCTCCTGCTCGGCCTGGTGCTCGGTGGCCTCGTCCATGGTTGCCTCCATGATCCGAAAGTACGCCGGTCGAGGCCCTCGATGGCGCTACTGCGCCGGCGACACGCTCGACATGTTGAAGTCGGGGATCCGCAGCGCGGGGGTCGCCGTGCGCGAGAAGTAGTCGTCTCCCCACTCGCGGCTGAAGCTCGGCACGGTCGCCGAGGCGTGCGTGAACCGGCGCAGCAGGTCGATCGGGCTCTCGTTCCACCGGAAGTTGTTGACCGCGGCGGTGATCTCGCCGTTCTCGACGAGGTAGACGCCGTCGCGCGTCAGCCCCGTCAGCAGCAGCGTCTGCGGGTCGACCTCGCGGATGTACCACAGGCAGGTCAGCAGCAGACCGCGCTCGGTGCCGGCGACGAGGTCCTCGATCGACCCGGACCCGCCGTCGACGTCGAGCACGAGGTTGTCGACGGCAGAGGTGACGGGCTGCTGGGTCATGGCGGCGGTGTGGCGCGTCTGGCGCAGCGCGGTGAGCTCGCCGCCGCGGATCCAGTCGGTGCGGGAGAGCTCGAGGCCGTTGTCGAAGACCGAGCTTTCGTTGCCGGAGGCGGCGGCCATCGCGAACGGCGCGCACTCCAGGCCGGCGTACGCCGGGTCGGAGTAGAGCGTCACGTCCGGCCGGACGACGTCCTCGCCGATGCGGGTGCCGGTCGGGCGCCGGCTGTAGACCGACTGGCCCTCCCACGCGTTGCGGGCGCCGGCCTCCCAGTAGGCGTAGATCATCAGGTCGGAGACCGCCGTCGGCGGCAGGATCGTGTCGTAGCGACCCGCCTCGAGATCGACCCGGCGCTTGCCCCAGGCGAGCCGCTGGGCGAGCTCCTCGTCGGCGGCCAGCGGGTCGATGTCGCTGAAGTCGCGGGTGGCGCGGCCCACCCACGCGCTGTTGGTGAGGTCGGCGGTCTTGCCGGTGCACGCGAAGTGGCCCGTCGGCTGGGCGTGGCGCAGTCGCAGCCCCGTGGTCGAGCCGAGGTAGGTCGTCGCCATCTCGTGGTTGACGAAGCCGTAGAGGACGCGGCCCGCGGCCCGGGCACGCCCGAAGGCCTCGCCCAGCGCCGGGGCCACCTCGTCGTAGACCTCGATGCCGGTGCTGGCCGGCTCGTCGGCCCAGTCGGGCGACGTGCGGTCGCCGAGGAGCTCCTGGACGTCCTCGGCGGGGGCGGCTGCCCGCGCCGCGGCGTCGGCGGCCCGGACCAGCTCGTCGACCTCGGCCTGGGTGGTCGCGCTGCCGGACACCGACCCGACCGTGACCCCACCGGACTGCTTCACGAACGAGACGATCGAGACGTGCAGGCCGTGCATCACGCCGTTGGTCGTCAGCGTGTTGTTGGCCCAGCGCAGGTTGGCGCTGGTCGTGTCGCGCACGATCGCCACGCAGTCGTCGGCCATCGACGCCGCCAGGGCGTGCTCGACCAGCGACTGGGGGCTGGTGCCGTGCGGCCTCGAGGACGTCGTCATCGCGGTCATCGCCCGCTCTCCTGGGTGGTGTTGAGGATGCGGATGTCGCGGAACAGGGACGTGGGGCAGCCGTGGCTGACCGCGGCGACCTGGCCGGGCTGGGCCTTGCCGCAGTTGAAGGCGCCGCCGAGGACCCACGTCTGCGGCCCGCCGACGGCCTCCATCGCGCCCCAGAAGTCCGTGGTCGTGGCCTGGTAGGCGGCGTCGCGGACCTGCCCGGTGAGCTCGCCGTGGGTGATCTTGTAGAAGCGCTGGCCGGTGAACTGGAAGTTGAACCGCTGCATGTCGATCGACCACGAGCGGTCGCCGACGACGTAGAGGCCGTGCTCGACCTGGCCGATCAGCTCCTCGGTACTCGGCCCGTCGGCGGCCGGCTGCAGCGAGACGTTCGCCATCCGCTGGATCGGGATGTGGCCGGGAGAGTCGGCGTACGCGCAGCCGTTGGAGCGGCCACCGTTGAGTTCCGGCTTCATCGCTCCCATGGGCCGGTCGAGCTGGTAGCCGACGAGCACACCGTCGCGCACGATGTCCCAGCTCTGGGTCTCGACGCCCTCGTCGTCGTAGCCGATGGTCGAGAGACCGTGCTCGACGGTGCGGTCGCCGGTGACGTTCATGACGCGGGAGCCGTACTGCAGCGTGTTGAGCTTGTCGTAGGTCGCGAACGAGGTGCCGGCGTAGTTGGCCTCGTAGCCCAGCGCGCGGTCCAGCTCGGTGGCGTGGCCGATCGACTCGTGGATGGTCAGCCACAGGTTGGAGGGGTGGATGACCAGGTCGTAGCGGCCCGCCTCGATGGTCGGCGCCTTGAGCTTCTCGGCCAGCAGCTCGGGGATCTCGTCGAGCTCGGAGTCCCAGTCGTAGATGCCGGTGGTGAGGTACTCCCAGCCGCGGCCGGCCGGCGGAGCGATGGTCCGCATCGAGTCGAAGGTGTCGGCGCCCGCCCCCATGGCCTGGGCCTCGGGATCCAGGCGGACGCGCTGCTGCGTGGTCGCCGTGCCGGTCAGGTCGGCGTAGTACTTGTTCTCCTGCACCTGCCCGACCGAGGCCGTGGCGTGGTCGACCGCCGCACCCTGCCGGAGCCGCTCGGTCCAGTCGATGAGCAGGGCGGCCTTCTCCGCGATCGGCACGTCGAACGGATTGACGTCGTACGACGACACCCAGGTCACGTCGGCGTGCACCGGCTCGGGAGCGATCTCCACCGGCGTGCTGGTCATCTCGGCGGCCACGGACGCGACGGCGACGGCGGTCTCGGCGACCCGGCGCGCCTCGTCGGCGGTCAGCACCACCCCGGAGGCGAACCCCCACGAGCCCCGGTGGATGACCCGCACGGCGAACCCGACGTCGTCGGCGTCGAGAGCCGTCTGGAGCACCCCGTCGCGGGCGGCGAGGTGCTGGTGCCGGATCCGCTCGAAGCGGAAGTCAGCGTGGCTGGCACCGAGCTCCTCCGCCCGGCCGAGGGCGACGGCCCCGAGCTCGCGGTAGGGGAGGGCGGTGAAGGTCGGATCGATCTCCGGCATGGAGCCAACCTAACCGGGCTCTACCCTTGCGCTCATGTCGGTTACCTGGCTCGGCATCGGGGCCCAGCGCAGCGGGACCACCTGGTTCACCGATCTGCTCACCCAGCACCCCGAGGTCGGGCTCGGCACGAACGGCAAGAAGGAGCAGCACCTCCTGCACAAGGTCGCCGACGGGGTGCTGCCGGCCGGGGACTACCTCGACCTGTTCCCCGACGACGGCGTGCGCCGGGGCGAGTGGACGCCGCAGTACCTCCGCCACGCCTCGGTGCCCGCCGCCGCGGCCCGGCTGGTGCCTGATGCGCCGGTGCTGGTGCTGCTGCGCGACCCCGTCGAGCGCTTCCGGTCCGCGATGCGGCTCGCCGCGACCCGGGCGGCCGCGGGCAACCCGTCGCCGTGGCCCTACCCGGTGCCGATCACGATGCAGACCTTCACCGGCTTCTACGCCGACCAGCTGGCCGCTTGGGCCGACGCGGTCGGCCGCGAGCGGATGGTCGTCATGGTCTACGAGCAGGTCCGCCGGGCTCCCGAGTCGTATGTCGCGGACGTGTGGCGCCGCCTCGGTCTCGACCCGGCGCCGCTGGCCGGCGTCGGCGAGGCCTCGGGCTCGAGCTCGCGTGCCGACTGGGACTGGCCCGACGGCCTCCAGGAGTCGCTGCGCGTGATGTACCGTCCCCAGCTCGCCCGCCTGGAGTCCGACTGGGGCCTCGACCTGTCGGAGTGGTCCGCAACGCGCTGAGGACGAAGCTCACCCGTCCGGCAGCCTCAGACCCGGCCGAGCGCGGTCCAGGTCCACGCAGTGACGTCCTGGGGGCCGTCGGGCATGCCGGAGCGGATCAGGTCCTTGAGCTCGGCGACCTGGTCGGGGGTGCGGCTGGCGAGGTAGTCGCCGACCGAGCCGGCAGGTTCCTCGAACGGCGCCCACCAGTCGTCGAAGGACTCGAGGCGGATCGTCACCGAGAGCTCGCCGCCCTCGACGTCGACGAGGCCGGCCTCGCCGAAGACGCGCTCGAGGTCGCCCTCGCGGGAGCCGACCGACAGGCGGTCGCCGTCGGCCCGCTGCTGGGGGTCGAGCTCGTCGACCGCGGCCCAGAACGGCGTCAGCGGACCGCGCCCGCCGCCGTGGTCCCAGACGCAGGCGGCCACCGAGCCGCCCGGTCGGGTCACGCGCGCCATCTCGGCGATGCCGCGCACGGGGTCCTTCATGAAGTGCACGACCAGCTGGGCGTACGACGCGCCGTAGGAGCCGTCGTCGTAGGGCAGGTCCTCGGCGGCGCCCTGCCGCACGTCGACGCCCGGGCACCGGTCTCGGGCCGCCGCGACGAAGCCGGGTGTGGGGTCGATCGCGTCGACGCGCACGGCGCCGTGGCGGCGCACCAGCTCGGCGGTCAGCACGCCCGGGCCGCAGCCGACGTCGAGGACGCGGCCCCCGGGCTCGCCCGCGAGGTCGGCGAACCGCGGCGCCAGCGGCTCGGAGAAGCGACCCATGAACCGCGCGTAGGCGCCGGCGTCACCGAAGGCCATCCGCCAACTCTAGGCCTCTTTGCCGAGGTCGTCCTCTGCCCAGAGGTGCTGCTCGGCGTCGGCCTCGACGAGCTCGGCGACGCTCGGCACGGGCCGCGCCAGCTCGGGCGCCTGCGGCTCGCGCACGGCCGCCTCGAGGGGCTGGACCGGGGCGAGGTCGCCCTCGCTGACCTGGAGGTCGCGGAACCGGCGCGCCGAGACCATCACCCGGGACTCCACGGTGCCGACGGTCTCGTTGTAGGCGTTGACCGAGGAGGTGAGCGCGCGGCCGAGCTTGTCGAACTTGGCGCCCATCTGGCCGAGCCGCTCGTGCAGCTCGCGACCGAGCTTGAAGACCTCGGCGGCCTTGTCGGCCAGGGCGGCCTGCTTCCAGCCGTAGGAGATGGCGCGGAGCATGCCGATCAGCGTCGTCGGGGTCGCGATGACGACGTCCTTCTTCACGGCGTACTCGTAGAGGTCGGGCATCTGCTCGAGCGCCGCGGAGAAGAACTCTTCGCTGGGCAGGAAGAGGACCACGAACTCGGGCGACTCGGCGGCCTTCCAGTACTGCTTGGAGGAGAGCTGGTCGACGTGGGTGCGCACGTGGCGGGCGAACTGCAGGAGGTGCTGCGCCTTCTGGCCGTCGTCCTCGCTGCCGGCGGCGTCGAGGAACGCGCTGAGCGGCACCTTGGAGTCGACGAACACGTGCTTGCCGTCGGCGAGGTTGACCCGCATGTCGGGCCGCTGGGTGCCGTCGTCGGACTGGGTCGTGACCTGGAGGTCGAAGTCGCAGCGCTCGACCATGCCGGACAGGCGGGCGACGTTCTTGAGCGTCGTCTCGCCCCACGAGCCGCGCACCTGCGGCTTGCGCAGCGCGTTGACGAGGGTGGCGGCCTCGCGGCGCATGGCCTCGCCGGCGTCGCGCACGGTGCGGACCTGGGAGCGCATCTCGGTCGCGATCTGGACGCGCTCCTTCTCGACGTCGGTGAGCCGGGCCTGGAACTCCTTGAGGCTGGCTGCCACCGGTGCGAGCAGCTGCTCGGTCGCCTGCATCCGCTGCTGGGCCGCGGTGTCGACCGAACGGCGCTGCTGCTCGGCGACCTCGTGGGAGAGCAGGCGGAACTGCTCGACCATGGCCTGCCGCCCGGCCTCGACCTCCTCGGCGCGCGCCAGGGCGGCGTCGCGCTGGGTGAGGGCGACGGCGACGTCGGCCTCGGCCCGCGCGGCGGCGACGCGCGAGTCGGCGAGCTCCTGGTGGACCTGCGCCAGCTCGCGGGGGTCTGCGCCCGTCGAGAGGCGCCGCCCGACCAGCACGCCGAGCCCCAGGCCGACGGCCAGGGCGAGGAGGAAGACGATCGCGGTGGTCATGCACGCATCGTCACCCAGACCACCGACAGAACCCCGGACCACACGCCCGGCGCCGGCTCATCGCCTACCCTGCCCGGTATGGCCCCCCTCGTTCCCGGCCGTGCCACCGCGCTCCGCGCAGCGACCTCGGTCACCGCTGCGGGCGTCGCGCTGGTGCTGGCCGCCGGTCCCGCCGTCGCCGTGGTCTCGGCGACCACCGACGGCGTCGACACCGTGATGATCGAGAGCAACGCGCTCGGTGACCTGATGACCCTGGCGTGCGTCGACGACCTCGCGAACGTCAACGGCGACCCCGCGGCCCCCGACCTGGCCTGCGAGGACGTCGCCTTCGTCGAGGTCGACGCGAACGGCGGCGAGGACAGCGTCAACCTCGGTGGCGTGACGCTGCTCGCCTTCCCGGGCCTGGTCGAGACGTTCATCGACGTGGAGGACCTCGCCGCCGACTCGGTCACGGGCAGCGAGGGGCGCGACCTCGTGCACGCCGACGGCCTCGACGACGTGTCGACCGGGGTGGGCGACGACTGGGTGGAGGGCGCCGGGAGCGCCAGCGGCGGGGAGGGCAACGACACGCTGCGCGACATCCTCGGAGCGGTCCAGGGCGGGCCGGGCGACGACCTGATCGTCACCACCGGCGCCGGCCCGTTCGACGGCGGCCCGGGCCACGACCGGCTCGTGATCGACTTCTCGTCGTTCA
The DNA here is from genome assembly GCF_000422805.1 of Nocardioides halotolerans DSM 19273. Classification (GTDB taxonomy): domain Bacteria; phylum Actinomycetota; class Actinomycetes; order Propionibacteriales; family Nocardioidaceae; genus Nocardioides; species Nocardioides halotolerans. Next base: position 469,939 of record NZ_KE383922.1, read on the forward strand.
CCAACCAGACCGCGCTGGGGCTGGTCCTCACCGACGCCACGATCAACGGGTCGACCGGCGCCACCGGGATCGAGGAGTACGACGTCACCTCGGCCGGCGGCGCAGGGGCCGACGTGATCGACAGCCGGCTCTACAGCGGGCGGGTGACCTTCCACGCGCGCGCCGGGGACGACTCGTTCCTGGGCGGGCCGGGGGCCGACGTCGCCGACCTCGGCGCCGGCAACGACGCCGTCGACCCCGGGCCCGGCTCCGACCTCGTGCTGGCGGGCGAGGGCGACGACTGGATCTCGGCGCGTGACGGCTTCGGCGACGTGGTCGAGTGCGGCCCCGGCAACGACACCGTCGTCGCCGACCGGTCCGACGTCCTCAGCGGCTGCGAGAACGTCGCCCTGCCCCCGCCGGAGACCAGCCGCATCGCCGGCCCCAAGAGGGTCGTCAAGGGCACGAAGGCGTACTTCACGTTCGCGGCGTCGGTGTCGAGCGCCACCTTCGAGTGCCAGGTCGACGCGCGGCCGTTCAAGCCGTGCGCGAGCCCGTTCAAGGTGCGGGCCAAGCGGCTGAGCACGGGGAAGCACACCCTCGTCGTGCGAGCGGTGCAGCCGGCCGCCAACCCCGACCCGACGCCGTCGTCGTTCCGGTTCAAGGTGAAGCCGCGGCCCCGCCCGACCAGGACGCCTCAGGCGTAGCGCACCGTGCGCTGGGGTGTGGTGAAGCCGTAGAGGGCCAGGCCGGCGTCCTCGGCGAGCCGGACTGCGAGGCTGGTCGGCGCGCCCACCGCCACCAGCGCGCCGACGCCCGCGGCCACGGCCTTCTGCACCAGCTCGAACCCTGCCCGGCCGCTCACCACCAGCGCCGCACCGCCCGGCGGCTGCCCGGCGACGACCCGAGCGCCGGTCACCTTGTCGACCGCGTTGTGGCGGCCGACGTCCTCGCGCACCACGAGCAGCTCGCCCTCGGCGGTGGCGAGCGCCGCGGCGTGGACGCCGCCGGTGGCGTCGAAGACGCGCTGGGCCTCCCGCAGCCGGTCGGGCAGGGTGCGCACGACGTCGGGGCCGGGCAGGTCGCCCGCCCACCGGGCCGTCGCCGGCGCGGCGAGCGCCTCGGCGATCGTGTCCTTGCCGCAGACGCCGCACGCCGACGAGCCCGACCCGGCGTGCCGGTGACCCGGGTCGCGCGTCGGCGGCCCGGCCAGGGTCACCGTGACGACGTTGAACTCCTGCTCGGGCGTCAGGTCGGCGTCGGTGCAGTAGGCGATCGTGTGCGGGGGAGCGGTGACCAGTCCCTCGTGGACCAGCCAGCCCGCGGCCAGCTCGAAGTCGTGACCCGGCGTGCGCATCGTGACCCAGACCCGGCGAGCCGGCGCGCCCGGCCACGCCAGCCGGATCTCGAGCGGCTCCTCGGTCGCGAGGCGGTCCTCGTGCCGGCGTTCGCCGTCGGCGCCGAGCTCGTGCACGCGGGTCCGCACGGTCGGCCCGGGACGGCGCGTGCTCATGGTCGTCGGTAGGCCTCGAGCACGGCCAGCTTGCGCTCCAGGGTGTCGGCCTCGTCGACCAGCCGGCGACGGATCGAGAGGTCGAGGTCGCCGTCGGCGATCAGCGCCTCGCACCGCGCCAGGGTCTCGCGGCTCGTCGAGGTGCGGGGGAAGAAGTGCTCGGCCGCGTCGGCGAGGACCCAGCCGCTCCGCTTCCTGACGGTGTCGGGCAGGTCGGCGAAGTAGCGCTCGACGTACGGCTCGGTGAGCTCCTCCTGCCCGCCGCGCCAGAAGCCCAGCCCGACCGCCTCGAGCTCGTAGTTGGGCAGGTCGGTCTCACCGGTGAAGCACGACCACGCCCACGCCTTGGCCTCGGCGCTGGGCAGCGAGGCCCGCGCGCCGGCGTGACGGATCTTCGCGACCGCACCCGGCTCGGCCTCGAGCTCCCGGTCGAGCTCCGCGACGTCGACGGCGCCGAGCGTGGCCAGCCGGCCGAGCACCCGCCAGCGCAGGTCCACGTCGAGCGGGATGCCGTCGGGGAGGGCGGCCCCGTCGCGCCACGACGTGAGCAGCCCGGTGTCGGTCGCGGTGGCGATCGCGGCACGGAAGGCCGCCAGCTGCTCCTCGGAGTCGGGCGCGGCCGAGGCGAGCCTGTCGCGCGCCGCGGCGTGCAGCGCGGCGACCGCGGCCTGGGGGTCCGGCTGGAGCGGCACCACCCAGCCGTAGACCCACGCCATCGTGCGGCGGCGGCTGTCCTCGGTGTCCTCGACGGGCAGGCTCGCGACGACGAGCTCCAGCACGTCGACGGGGTCGACCGCGGCGTTGTGCAGGGCGCTGCGCACGCTGCTCCAGATGCCGGCCCGCAGCTCGGGGTCGGTGACCTGCGGCAGCAGGGCCTCGAGGGCGTCCATGGTCGGCTTGTCGGGGATGACGAGCGCCCAGGTGTCGAGGTAGGGGTCGAGCAGCACCGGCCGGTCGCCGGCGTCGAACGGCGTCTCCGGGTCCTCGAGGTCGACGACCTGGTCGGTCCACGTGCCGTCGGGGCCGGCGACCGCGGCGCGGATCCGGTGCGGCCGGTCGGCCGGGTGGTCGGCCGGCGGCGTGCGGCGGATGACGCCGGCCGCCCGGTCGAGCTCGATGCGGTCGGGCCCGGCCGTGCGCAGCCAGTTGTCGGTGAACGACGCCATGTCCAGCCCGGCCCCGGACGCGCCCGCGCGCTCCCAGCTCTCGAACAGGTCGTGCATCGTGGCGTTGCCGAAGCGGTGCCGCTCGAAGTGATCGATGGCGCCCTTGAAGAAGATCTCGTCGCCGAGCGTCGCGTTGACCTGGCGCAGGATCGCGCTGCCCTTCGCGTAGGAGATGCCGTCGAAGTCCTGGAGCGCCGCCGAGGCGTCGACCGCGCCGTTGCCGGCGACCGGGTGCGTGCTCGGCCGCTGGTCGGCCACCAGCCCCCACTGGCGGCGGGCGTAGGCGTTGTCGACCCACACGTCGTCGTACTCCGTGACGTCGGCGGTGACGCGGTTGCCCATGTACTCGGCGAACGACTCGTTGAGCCACAGGTCGTCCCACCACGCGGGTGTGACGAGGTTGCCGAACCACTGGTGCGCCATCTCGTGGGCGAGCGTGGTGGCGCGGGCGATCCGCATGCCGCGGGTGACCCGGCTGGTGAAGACGAGCGGGTCGCGGAAGGTGACGCAGCCGGGGTTCTCCATCGCGCCGGCGTTGAACTCCGGCACGAACGCCTGGTGGTAGTCGCCGAAGGGGTAGCGGATGCCGAAGAGCCGGTGCAGCTCGTCGAAGCTCTGCCGGGTCAGGGTGAACAGCTCGTCGGCGTCCTTGTCGAGGTCGGCCGCGATGCTCGCCCGGGCGCTGATGCCGAGCGGGATCCCGTCGTGCTCGTCGCGCAGTACGTGGTAGGGCCCGGCGACGAGGGTGACGAAGTAGGTCGACAGCGGCTGGCTCTGCTCGAGCTCCCAGACGCCGGACTCGACCTGCTGCCCGGGGGCGTTGCCGATGACGACCCAGTCGCGCGGAGCGCGCACGTGGAAGGTGTACGGCGCCTTGAGGTCGGGCTGGTCGAAGCAGGCGAAGATCGTGGGCGCGGCGTCCATGAAGGACATGCCGTAGACGTAGTGCTTGCCGTCGGCGGGGTCTACGCTGCGGTGCAGCCCCTCGCCGTCGTTGCGGAACGGCATCGTCGCCGCGACGACGAGCTCGTGCTCGCCCTCGGTCAGCTCGAGCGGGAACCGGCCGCGCTCGAGCAGGTCGACGTCGAGCGCGCGGCCGTCGAGGCTGAGGCGGGCGAGCCGGACCGGCTTGAGGTCGAGGAACGTCGACCCGGCCCGGCTGGTGAACCGCAGCGTGGTCACCGACTCGAACGTCGCGTCGTCGGAGGCCAGGTCGAGGGCCACGTCGTACGACGTGAGGTCGAGGAGGTCGCGGCGCGCCAGCGCCTCGGTGTGCTGGAGGGAGGCGTAGGGGCTGGGCACGGGGCCAGCCTAGATCGGGCCTCCGGATCGTCCCCCGGGCCGGGCGCGCGCTGCTGGCCGCGGGGGCGCATCCGTCGTACGATGGTGGTTCCCACGAGAGGCGGGTCCAGACCGACAGGTCGGGCCCGCCGTGGCATGTCCGGCCCATCGCAGGGCCCGTGCCGACGCCTTCCGACGCCGTCCGAGCCCGCCGTCCGAGCCCGTTCTCGGGGACCGTCACGATGCCCCCGGTGGTGTCCGAGATCACCCCCGGTCTGATTTGGAAGCGCTCCGTCGCGGTCACTATCCTGTAATAGTCAATAGTGCTAGATACCAGTTACGACCAACGGCCCCGACGTCCGGGGCGCAAGGAGCAGGAAGACCATGTCCGCGCAGCTGTACCTGTCCCAACTCGTCATCGAGGGGCGTGCCGACCGGGTGCACCGGTCCCAGCCGCGGAACAGTGGTCTCACCCGCCTGGAGCGGCGCCTGCGCCGCGCCCTCGAGGACCGCAAGCACTGACCCGAGACCACCGCCGGCCGCGCGTCCCCCGAGCGGTCGGCGGGGGCGGCGCTCCCCACGGGTGACCGCCCAGCGACGGACCCCGAGCCTGAGGCTCGGGGTCCGTCGTGTGCGGGGGAAGGGTCCCGCACCACCCACACAAGTCGCGCCGCCGGATGGTTTCAAGCGCCCGGGCGTGTCGCTCCTCCCGCGAGCGAGGTGGCAGGCTGACGCCATGGAGCTGGGACCCGAGACACACCGCAGCATCGACCTCCACCAGATCGGCGAGCATCGGTGGAAGGCGACCAACAGCCGCGGCGGCGGCGTCTCGATCGGTCCGGGCGAGGACCCCGACTTCACGCCGGTGGAGCTCCTGCTTGCGGCGCTGGTCGGGTGCGGTGCCGCCGACCTCGACCTGATCACCGGCAAGCGGGCGCCGTTCGAGACCTTCAAGGCGCGCGCCGAGGGCCACAAGGTCCGCGACGAGAACGGCTCGCACCTGGTGCAGCTGCGGGTGACCTACGACGTCACGTTCCCCGAGGGCGAGGGCGGCGACGCGGCCCGCGAGGTCCTGCCGCGCACCCTGCAGCAGATCCAGGACCGGCTGTGCACCGTGGGGCGGACGGTCGCCCTCGGCGAGCCGGTCTCGTACGTCGAGGGTCCGGTGACGTTCGCGCCGGTCCTCGGCCCCGGCGCCGACCCCACGGGTCTCGAGACCGAGCCCTCCGACGGATGACGGCCGCGCCCTGGCGGGAGGTGCCCCGGCAGGACGGCCGCCGGTTCGTCGTGACCGGAGCCAGCGCTGGCATCGGGCTCGAGACCGCCAAGGCGCTCGCCGAACGCGGCGCGCACGTCGTCCTGGCGGTGAGGGACCTCGCCCGCGGCCGGGCCGCGGCCGAGCAGATGCGCGGTGAGGTCGAGGTCGGGCTGCTCGATGTCGCGGACCTGTCGTCGGTGCGCGCGTTCGCCGAGACGGTGGAGTCGGTCGACGTGCTGGTCAACAACGCCGGCGCCCTGGCGCTCCCTAGAGGCAGCTCGCCCGACGGCGTCGAGCTCCACTTCGCGACCAACCACCTCGGCCACTTCGCGCTGGCCAACCTCCTGCTCCCGCGTCTCACCGACCGCGTGGTCGTGGTGGGCTCACCCTCGCACCGGCACGGCGACCTCGACCTCGACGACCTCGACTGGACCCGGCGGACCTACCGGCCCTACGCGGCGTACGCAGCCTCCAAGCTGGCCAACTTGCTGTTCCTGGCCGAGCTGCAGCGCCGGCTCACCGCGGCGGGCTCGACGCTGCGCGCGACCGGCGCCCACCCCGGCTCCACCGCGACCGGCATCACCGGCTCGACCGGCAGCCCGCTCAAGACGTTCGTCGGCCGGCACGGCATCAAGCTGGTCGGCATGAAGCCCTGGCAGGGTGCCCTGCCCACGTTGTACGCCGCCACGATGGACGTGCCGGGCAACACCTACGTCGGCCCGCACCGGCTCCACGAGATGAACGGCTGGCCGACCGGTGTCGGCCGCAGCCAGCGAGCGCTCGACCCCGACCTGGCGAAGGCGCTGTGGGTCGAGTCGGAGCGGCTGAGCGGGATCACGTTCGCGTTGTAGTCCCGGCGCAGGCTGCGGTGGTTTCGACCCGCCTGTCACGGCTTCGTCCCTCAGCCGCGGGCTTGCTCAACCTGCGTTCACCCACGTCGACCGTTCGTTCCTCACGGTCGACTGCTCACTTGATCGTCACCGACTCGATGTCGACCTCCTCGGCCGGCGCGGTCATCCCGTTGCCGGTCTGCTTCACGCCCTTGGCGGCGAGGTCCTTGATGGCCGCGATGCCGGCGTCGTCGACGTGGCCGAACACGGTGTACGCCGGGTCGAGCGGCGAGTCGTCGAAGACGATGAAGAACTGCGAGCCGTTGGTGTCCGGGCCGCGGTTGGCCATGGCGAGGACGCCGGCGGTGTAGGTCTCGGTGCCGTCCACCTCGTCGTCGAACACGTAGCCCGGGCCGCCCGACCCGGTCGCCGTCGGGTCGCCGCACTGCAGCACCGCGATGCCGCCCGTCTCGAGCGTGACGAGCCGGTGGCAGTGCGTGCCGTTGAAGTAGTTCTGCTGCGCCAGCGACACGAAGGAGTTCACCGTGCACGGCGTCCGGTCGGCGTCGAGGGTGAAGGTCAGGTCGCCGAGCGAGGTCGTGACGGTCGCCGTCACCTTCCCGGAGACCGACGGGGTCGACGGGGGCTTCTCGTTCTGCTTCGTCGTCGGGACCTGGTCGTCGGGGTAGTCGCACGTGACGCCCGACGCGGGTGCCGGGCTGCTCGACGCGTCGGTCGGCGTGCTGCTCGCGGTGGGCGTGCCGGACGAGGTGTCCTTGGCCGTGTCGTCGCTGTCGCTGCTGTCGCCGCAGCCCGCCAGGGCGGTGGTCGCGAGCAGCAGGAGGACCGGGATGACGCGCTTCGACATGCGGGTCAGCGTAGAGGCGGGGCTCAACCGTTGCGGCCCCGGGCGGCGACCGGCCACGGGCGCAGGGCGTCGTCCTCCTCGACCCACAGGTCGTCGGCGAGGTTGACCGCGGAGCAGCAGTGGTTCGGCACCACGTCGAGCTGGTCGCCGAGCCGGGGGAGGGGGGCGCCGGCGAGGTCGACGACGGCGTGGTGCTCCGAGAGCTGGACGATGCGCGCGTCCGGGTGGTCGAGCAGGCGTCCCGCGCCGGTGCTGTACGCCGCGCGGTCCGCCCCGAGCGCCTTGCTGCCCGCGTCGAGCACCACCCGCCCGCCGGCCAGGCTGACCACCGTGGCCCGGCAGGTCAGCGCGACCGACTCCGGCGGCATCGCGCCGAGCTCCCACTGCTGAGCGTCGCCGAAGACGTAGACGCCGGGCCGCGCCTCGGTGAGCACGCCGGTGTCGAGGTCCGCAAGGCTCGGGGTGGAGCCGCCGCTGACGACGGGGACCTCGAGCCCCTCCTGCTCGACGGCGGCACGCGCCGTGGTCAGGGCGCGCGCCTCGCCGGCGGCGGCCGCCGCGCGACCCCCGTCGGGTGCGTAGCTGTGCCCCGGGAACGTGAAGACGCCCCGCACCGTCAGCCCCGCGTGCGCGGCGGCGACCGCGACCGCGCCCGCCTCCTCGGGCGGGCAGCCGGTCCGGTGGTGGCCGCTGTCGACCTCGACGAGCACCTCGACGCCGTACGGCGCCAGGTGCAGGCCGGCGCGCGCCGCGGCGTCCACCGAGTCGACACCGATCGCGACCCGGGCGCGCTCGGCCAGGCTGCGCAGCCGCTCGGCCGACCGTTCGTCGACATGGACCGGGTAGGCCACGAACAGGTCGTCGCAGCCGTGCTGGACGAAGACCTCGGCCTCGCCGAGCGTCGCCACCGAGATGCCGGCCGCCCCCTCGGCGAGCTGGAGCCGGGCGATCTCCGGCGACTTGTGGGTCTTGACGTGCGGGCGCAGGGCCACGCCGTGCTGCGCGGCCCAGTCGGCGGTGCGGCGTACGTTGCGGCGGAGCCGGTCGAGGTCGACGCGGAGGTACGGCGTCGGGGGTGGCGGCGCCGTCACATCTCCTCGTGGGTGTCGGGGTTGCCGCCGAAGAGCCTGCCGTCGGGTCGGGCCAGCCCGGTGATCGCCGCCATCTCGTCGGCGGTCAGCTCGAAGCCGTCGAGGTCGAGGTTCTCGCGCTGCCGCTCGGGGTTGCGCGAGAGCGGGATCGGCAGGTTGCCGAGCTGGAGCTGCCAGCGCAGCACGACCTGGCCCGGCGTCACGCCGTGGGCCTCTGCCGCGGCCTTGACCACCGGCTCCGCGAACGGTGCCTGGCGCTTGCCCATCGGGCTCCACGACTCGGTGACGATCGCGAGGTCGGCGTCGACCCGGCGCATCTCCTCCTGCGGGAAGTAGGGGTGCAGCTCGATCTGGTTGATCACGGGGCGCACGCCGGTGTCGTCGATGACGCGGGCGAGGTGGGCCTGGGTGAAGTTGGAGACGCCCGGCGAGCGGACCAGCCCGTCGTCGCGCAGCTGCACCAGTGCCCGCCAGGTCTCGTGGAACTTCTGCTGCGAGGGGTTCGGCCAGTGGATGAGGTGGACGTCGATCCGCTCGAGCCCGAGCCGCTCCAGCGACTCCCGGGTGCTCGCGATCGCGTCGTCGTAGGCGTGGTGGCGGCCGGGGATCTTGCTGGTCACCACGATCTCCTCGCGCGGCACGCCCGAGCGGCGGATGGCCTCGCTGACCTCGGTCTCGTTGCCGTAGTTGACCGCCGTGTCGATGAGCCGGTAGCCGTTCTCGAGCGCCGCCGTCACCGCCTCGACCGCATCGTCCCCGCGCAGGCCTGCGGTGCCGAACCCGACCGCGGGGATGGTGGTGCCGTCGTTGAGCTCGCGGGGTGAGGTCGCCAGGGTCATGGCGCCACGGTATCCATGTGGGTGATGACCACTCTCGAGCCCGACTGCGCGCGCTGCGTGGGTCTGTGCTGCGTGGCGCTGCCGTTCCGACCGTCGCACGGCTTCGCCTTCGCCAAGGACGCCGGTGAGCCGTGCCGGCACCTCGACGGCTCCTACGGCTGCTCGATCCACGCGTCTCTGCGGGAGGCCGGCATGGGCGGGTGCACGGCCTACGAGTGCTTCGGCGCGGGGCAGCACGTGACCCAGGTGGTCTACGGCGGCGCGTCGTGGCGGGGGAGTGCGGACGGCGGCGAGGAGATGTTCGCGGTGTTCGCGGTCGTACAGCGGCTGCACGAGATGCTCGTGCTGCTCGACCAGGCGACCTCCCTGGCGCCGGGGCCGGATCTCGCCCGGCTGCGGGAGTCCGTCGCCGGACGCACGTCGGGGCCGCCCGCGAGCATCCTCGACACCGACCTCGACGAGCTGGCGTCGTCGGTGGGCGGCGTGTTGCGCGAGGTGAGCCGCTCGGTCCGGGGCGACGGTGCGTCGTACGCCGGGCACGACCTGGTGGGCCACGACCTGCGCACCCACGACCTGGCGCGCGCCGACCTGCGCGGAGCCGTGCTGATCGCCGCCGACCTGCGCGACGTCGTCCTCGACCGCACCGACCTCCTCGGTGCCGACCTCCGCGACACCGACCTCTCCGGCGCCGACCTCTCGACCGCGCTGTTCGTGACCCAGCCCCAGCTCAACTCCGCCCGCGGCTCCGCCACCACCGTCCTGCCTGCTCACCTGCGCCGGCCGGTCGCCTGGTTGGTGGGATAGTCCCAGACGTTCGCGACAACCATCGCGCGGAACCGAGGTCGAAACGTCTGGGACTATCCCTCCGGAGCGGCGGCGGGGGCGAGCGACACGGTCTGGCCGCGTTCGACGGGGCGGATGGTGGTGGGGAGGGCGGCGCGGGCGGCCGCCTCCAGGAACGCCGAGAGGGGCGAGCGGAACACGCGGTAGTCGTCGTGGTGGACCGGTACGGCGACGCGCGGGCGGGCCCGGCGGAGGAAGTCGACGCCCTGGTCGGCGTCCATCGTCACCGTGTGCAGCAGGACGCGGGTGCCGCCGAGGTGCACGACCGCGGTGTGGAGGTCGGGATGGCGCTCGGCGATCTCGGTGAGTTGGTCGCCGGTCAGCGTGTCCCCGCTGAGGTAGACCCGGCGGCGCACCCGGCCCATGACCCGGTGCTCGAGCAGCGAGCCCATGACCGGCGGCAGCAGCGCACCCATCAGCCCGCGGGCGTGGATGCCCGGCAGCGCCTCGACCGTCAGGGTCTCGCGGCCCTTGGCCAGCTCGACACGCTCCCACGTGCGCAGCCCGTGGGTGTCGAAGCCCCAGTCCCGCAGCCGCCGGGCCGCGGCCGGAGTGGTCAGCACCGGCTGGGCGCGGGCCAGGTCGCGACGCGCGATCCGGTCGAAGTGGTCGCCGTGCAGGTGCGAGAGCACCACCGCGTCGAGCGGCGGCAGGCCCGCGGGCTGCAGCGCCGGCTCGGTAAGCCGGCGGCTCCACAGCCCCTTGCCAAGGTAGGCGCGCTGGCCGCGGTGCAGGAAGTTCGGGTCGGTCAGGACGGTGAACTCCCCGAGCCGGAGCACGGTCGTCGCCGTCCCGACGAAGGTGAGCGTGTCGGTCGAGGTGTTCTCGGGCTTCGTCATCGCGCGCGCTTCAGCGCAGCAGGCGACGGACCGCCGCGACGGCGCCGGCACCGGCGAGCACCCAGGGGGCGGCAACGACGAACGGATCCATCCACTGGTGCTTCCAGTCGGTGCGGCCGTCGCCCGTCCGCGAGCGCAGTCCGTCGCCGGTGAGCTCGGCGCGGATGCCGGTCTCGGCCAGCAGGTTGTCGGGGTGGCCGGAGAGGATCGAGCCCACGAAGCCCTCGACCACGTCGACGCGGTCGGCCGCGATCAGGGCCAGCCAGTGCGCGGTCTGCGCGTCGCTCCAGCGGGCGTACGCGAGCTTCCTGATCGCGCCGGAGAGGCCTCTGGTCGGCTGGGCGGTCCCGAACACCGGCGTGAGGAACCGGTGCTCGATCGACCGCTCGCGCGGCGGTTCCTCCTGCTGACGCTCCGGGAAGTCCCAGTGCGCGCCGGTGCGACCGGGGTCGAGCTGGAGCTTGGGCACCGAGGGCCGGTCCGCTGGGTCGAGGTCGACGCCCCACCCTGGGATCCGCGCCCGGAGCTCGTCCGCGGAGGGTCGCGGGGGACCCGCGGGGGTGTACGTCGGCACCTGGGCGTCCGGCGTCCGGTCGAGCTGCTCGTCGAGGGTCATCGGGGTCTCCTCACGCGGCGTCGGGGACGATGAGCGGCTTGATGCAGCCGTCGAGCTTGGCCGAGAACATGTGGTACGCCTCGCCGATGTGCTCGAGCGGCACCCGGTGGGTCACGATCTCGCTGGGCTTGAGGTAGCCGTTGCGGATGTGCTCGAAGAGCCGCGGCCACTGCCGCTTCACCGGGCACTGGTTCATCCGCAGGGTCAGCCCCTTGTTGAGCGCGTCGCCGAACTTCACGGCGCTGAAGAGCGGGCCGTAGGCGCCCATCACCGAGATCGTCCCGCCCTTGCGGACGCTGTCGATCGCCCAGTTCAGCGCCACCGGCGAGCCGCCCTGCAGCTTGAGCTTGGCGGAGGTGACGTGCATCAGCAGGTTGCCGTCCGCCTCGGCGCCCACCGCGTCGATGGCGACGTCGGCGCCGAGGTAGTCGGTCTGCTTCTTCATCTCCACGACGATGTCGGCGTACTCGGTGAAGTTGAGCGTCTCGGCCTGGGCGAAGGTCCGCGCCTTCTCGAGCCGGTGGTCGAGGTGGTCGACCACGATCACCCGCCCGGCACCCATCAGCCACGACGACTTGGCGGCGAAGATGCCGATCGGCCCCGCGCCGAAGACCACGACGGTGTCGCCCTCGACGATCTCGCCCAGCTGGGCGCCGAAGTACGCCGTCGCCAGCGCGTCGGTGCAGAGCACGGCATCCTCGTCGGACATCCAGTCGGGGATCAGCGAGGGCCCGACGTCGGCGAACGGCACCCGCACGTACTCCGCCTGGCCACCGTCGTAGCCGCCCGTGGTGTGGGAGTAGCCGTAGATCCCGCCCACAGCGGTGGCGTTGGGGTTCACGTTGTGGCAGAGGCCGCGCGCGCAGAACCAGCAGGAGCCGCAGAACACGTTGAACGGCACCATCACCCGGTCGCCCACCTGCAGGCTCTGCACCGACGACCCGACCTCGTCGACGATGCCGATGAACTCGTGGCCGAACGTGTGGCCGACCCGGGTGTCCGGCATCATCCCGTGGTAGAGGTGCAGGTCGGACCCGCAGATCGCCGCGAGCTGCACCTTCACGATCGCGTCGTTGGGGTGCTCGATGCGGGGGCGGTCCTTCTCCTCGACGCGGATCCGGTACGGCCCGCGGTACACCATGGCGCGCATGCGTCGCCCTCCTGGGTCGTCGGCTGTGATCGAGCTGCTCAGGACCCGGAGGTAACCCCGCTGCGCCGGCTCACGCACACCCGGTGGGGTGAGCGCGGCCCGGCAGCACACGGGCGGGACGTGGGGTCAGCCGCCGTCGCCCTGGGGCCCCGAGTCGTCCGGTACGGCGGTGTGCCGACGCTCGCCGCGGGTCCGCTCGCGCTCCTTCATCTCCGCCTCGTAGATGTGCCGCCGGCCGCCGACGAGCTGCTCGCGGGCCTCGCGCTCGAGGTCGCGGAACTTCGACCAGTACTCGTCGTCGTACTCCTCGACGATCTGGAAGGTCCAGCGCCCCTGCAGCACGTTGCGGCCGACCAGCTCGGTGTCGATCCGCTCGGCCAGCTCGTCGTGCCCGGCCTTGCGCAGCAGCTCCACCGCCTCGCCGAGGGTGAGGTCGGCCGTGCCGGAGCGCCGGTGGAACGCATAGAGGTGGCCGCGGCACACCTCGGCCGCCTCGAGAGCCTCGGACAGCTTGCCGAGCGCCTCGATCGTGGCGTCCGCGACGCCGTCGGGCCGCTGGTGCTTGGCCAGCTGCTCGCTGTTCTCGGGCTCCTCGGCACGGTCCGCGTGGGTCATGGCCCGCTGGTACCCAGCGCTAGCCTCGGCACATGCGGCTCGGCGTGCACTACGCGAAGTTCACCCACCCCGACTGGGAGCACCGCCTCGCCGACCGGCTCACGGAGACCGCGCGGGTCGCGGACCAGGGCGGGGTCGCCCAGCTGACGGTGATGGACCACTGGTTCCAGATGGAGGTGCTGGGCGGGCCGTCCGAGCCGATGCTCGAGGGCTACACGACGCTCGGCTACCTCGCGGCGGTCACCGAGCGGGTCCGGCTCGGGCTGCTGGTGACCGGCGTGACCTACCGGCACCCGGGGCTGCTGGCCAAGACCGTCACCACCCTCGACGTGCTGTCCGGCGGCCGGGCCATGCTCGGCATCGGCGCCGCGTGGTACGACCGCGAGCACGAGGGGCTGGGCGTGCCCTTCCCGTCGATGAGCGAGCGGTTCGAGCGGCTCGAGGAGACGCTCCAGATCGTGCGCCGGATGTGGTCGGGCGACACGACGCCGTACGCCGGCACCCACTACCGGCTGGCCGAGCCCGTCAACGTGCCCCCGCCGGTGCAGTCGCCGCCGCCGATCATGGTCGGCGGCAGCGGTGAGAAGAAGACGCTCCGGCTCGTCGCCGAGCACGCCGACGCGTGCAACATCTTCGGCGGCCCGCCCGACCAGGTGCGGCACAAGCTCGACGTGCTCCGCGGCCACTGCGACCGCGCCGGCCGTGACTACGACACGATCGAGAAGACCATGATCGTGAGCGTCGACCCGCTGGAGGACGCCGACCCGTTCGTGTCGTCGATGGAGGAGTACGCCGCGCTGGGCATCTCGATGATCACCGTCACCCCGGCCGGCGACGACCCCGTCGCCTGGACCGAGCGCATGTGCCAGCGGGTCGTCCCGCGGCTCGCGGGCCTTGGCTGACGGAACTTGTGCCGGGCCGACCCCGGATGCTTTCGGCCCGCCTCCCGACAGTGCAGCATCGGGGACGCCCTCACGCCCCGATGCGGTGCAGTCCCCGCGGTCGAAGAAGGCTCTGGCGTAGTGCACCGCATCTGAGCCGCCAGGCGTCTCAGAGTCGGTGCAAATCCTCCACGCCCCGAGCGGTCGGGCGTCCGCTCGACAGTGCAGCATTCGACCCGCCCGGCCGCCCCGATGCGGTGCAGTCCCGCGACGCGGCCACCCGCCGTACCCACGCACCACGCCAGGGCGCGGCTCAGGCGGCCAGCGCGGCGTACCGCCCGTCCTCCTCGAGCAGGGTCTCGTGATTGCCCCGCTCGACCACCCTGCCGTGGTCGAGGACGACGATCTGGTCGGCGTCGCGCACCGTCGAGAGCCGGTGGGCGATGGTGATCGTGGTGCGGCCCTCGGCCAGGGTGTCGAAGGCCTCCTGCACGGCGCGCTCGGTCTCGGTGTCGAGCGCAGAGGTGGCCTCGTCGAGCACGAGCACCCGCGGGTTGCGCAGCAGCGTGCGGGCGATGGCGATGCGCTGCTTCTCGCCGCCGGAGAACCGGTGGCCCCGTGAGCCCACGACGGTGTCGTAGCCGTCGGGCAGCGACGCGATCAGGTCGTGGATGCGCGCGGCACGGGCCGCGGCGACCAGCTCGTCGTCGGTCGCGTCGGGCCGGGCGTAGCGGAGGTTCTCGCGCACCGTGGTGTGCAGGAGGTAGGTCTCCTGGCTGACGATGCCGACGATCTCGGCGAGGTCGGCCAGCCTGATCCGGCGTACGTCGACGCCGTCGATGGTGACCCGGCCAGAGGTCGGGTCGTGCAGCCGCGCGACGAGCGAGCCCAGCGTGGTCTTGCCGGAGCCGGTCTCGCCGACCAGGGCCAGGGTGGTGCCGGCGGGCACGTCGAAATCGACATCGGCCAGCGCCGGGGTCTCGGCGTCGGAGTAGGAGAACCCGACGCCCTCGAACCGCACGTGGCCCCGGACCGACGCGGGGTCGAAGTCGACCGGGTCAGCGGGCTCGTCGATGTCGACGGGCAGGTCGAGGTACTCGAAGACGCGCTGGAACAGCGCCAGCGAGCTGACGACCTGCACGCCGGTGTTGAGCAGGCCCATCAGGGGCCGGAACAGCTGGCCCTGGAGCGCGGTGAACGCGATCAGCGTGCCGATCGTCATCGTGCCGCGCGTCATCGGGAGACCAGCCGAGAGGTAGATGACGGCCGGGATCGCCGCGAACAGCACGCTCATCGACGCCATCCGCCACCGGCCGGCCAGCGACGAGCGCAGCTCGAGGTCGATCAGCCGCGCGGACGACTCGGTGAAGCGCCGCACCAGCGTGGGGCCGGCACCCATCGACTTCGCGAGCTGGATGCCGCTGATCGACAGGCCCTCCTCGATGGTGACGTTGAGGTCGGCGAGCTCGCGCTGCTGCGCGGCGGTGATCTCGCGGCGCATCCGCGCCACCCGGCGGCTCAGCCAGACGGCGGGCGGCATGACGACCAGCGAGATCAGCGCCAGCCGCCAGGACAGCACGGCCATCGCGACCGCCGTGGCGACCGTGGTGGTGAGGTTGGAGGCGATCGAGGTCGCCGTCGAGGTGACGACGTTCTGCATGCCGCCGATGTCGTTGGTGATCCGCGACTGCACCTCGCCGGTGCGGGTGCGGGTGAAGAAGGCGACCGACTGGCGCTGCAGGTGCGCGAACACGTCGGTGCGGAGGCCGTGCATGACGCGCTGGCCCATCTGGGTGTTGATCCAGGTCTGGAAGACGCCGAGCACCGAGGTCACCGCCGCGATGGCGACCATGCCGGTGGTCAGGAGCACGAGCAGGTGTAGGTCCTGGCTGGGGAGCGCGACGTCGATGACCCCGCGGAGCAGGAACGGCGAGGCCAGGCCGACCACCGACGAGGCGACGATGATCGCGACGACGGTGGCGACCGACCAGCGGTACGGCGCGAATAGCCGCGCGATCCGGCGCAACGAGACCTCGCGCGCCTGCTGCCTCTCGGCGGCGGAGGGCCGGTCGGGCACGCGGAAGCGGCCCCGGCCGGGTGCGGGAGCGGTGGTGGAGTCCATGCGGACCTCCTCGGAAGAGTGCGGGAGGCTAATACTGAGGTTACCTCATCATGAGGTTACAACACCAAACCTTGCTATCGTGTTCCCGTGAGCGACGTGGAGCCGGGCGACTCCCTCGGGGAGGCATTCGGAGCCGTCGCCCGCCGGCTGCGCGTCGCGTCGATGGCCGCCCTGGCGCAGCACGACGTGACGCCCTCGCAGGTGCGGGCGATCCGGGTGCTGGCCGCCCACGGGGGAGTGCGGTCGAAGGAGCTCGCCGAGCACCTCAAGATCGCGCCGAGGTCGGCCACGGAGGTCGTCGACGCGCTCGAGGAGAAGGGCCTGGTCGCGCGCTCGCCCGACCCGGACGACCGTCGGGCGGTCGTCGTCTCGCTGACCGACCGCGGGCACGCGCTGGCCGAGCAGGTGCGCCGGACCAGGGGAGTGGAGTCGGAGCGGATCTTCGACCGGCTCAGCCAGACCGACCGCGACCACCTCGCGCGGATCCTCCGCAGGCTGCAGGACCAGGACCCCTCAGGCAGGTCCTAGGCGCGGAGCCGGCGCACGGCGCGCTCGACCCGGGCGCGCCGCGTCTGCGGGTCGCGGGCGGTCACGAGGTCGAGGACGACGGCGTACCGCTCGGTGCGGCTCAGGGCGTCGTACGCCGCGGCGGCGGCTGGGGCGGCGTCGAGCGCCGCGCGGAGGTCGTCGGGGACGGTGAACTCCTTCTGCGAGACGTACGCCGCGTCCCACCGCCCGTCGGCGCGGGCCGCCTCGACCTCGGCGAGGCCGGGCGCGCGCATCCGGCCGGCTTCGGTGAGCTCGGTGACCTTGCGCACGTTGACCTGCGACCACCGGCTGCCGGGCCGGCGCGGCACGTACTTCTGGAGGTACCACTGGTCGTCGAGACCCCGCCGCTGCCCCGAGATCCAGCCCCAGCACAGACCGACGTCAACGGCCTCGTCGCTGCTCATCGACGCGATGCCCGACGACGCCTTCGCCAGCTTGAGCCAGACGCCCGCGTCGTGGCCGTGGTGCTCGGCGAGCCACGCGTCGAACGCGGCCGCGTCGCGGAACGGCAGCACCTCCGCGCCGTCCTCGCCGGGCACCTTGGTCATGGCGCGGAGCCTAGAGACCTGCGCGAGGCACGGCGAACGACGAGCGCAACCGCTCCCGGGCGCCCGTGGCAGCGCCGATCCGGTCGAGGCCGAGGAGGGCGGCGCCGAGGACCGGTGGGGCGTCGACCACGCGGACCACGGCGAGCGGCGCGGTGTCCGCGAGCAGGCGGTGGATGTCGTCCATCAGCAGGGCATGCCCGGCGGTGAGCACGCCGCCGCCGAGCACCACGTCGATGGGCTCGGACAGCGCGTCCAGCCGGCGGATCGTCGTGGCGGCCAGCGCGACGACCTCCTCGGCCTGGCGCCGTACGACGCCGCGGGCGAGGTCGTCGCCGGCCTCGGCGACGGAGAACAGCAGCGGCGTGAGCGACAGGCAGCGCTCCTCGGTGAGCTCGCCGAGGTGCACGGCCTCGATCAGCTCGGCCATCGTGGTCAGCCCGGCGTGGCGGGGGAGTGCGGTGCGCAGGGCGGTGTCGGGCCCGCGACCGTCCTCGGCGCGGGCCGCCCACCACATCGCCTCCCGCCAGAGCTGGCCACCGCCGCCCCAGTCGCCGGAGATCTGCCCGACCGCGGCGAAGTGCACCGTCGTGCCGTCCTCGCGCACGCCGGTCCCGTTGATCCCGGCGCCGCAGACGATCGCGACACCCCGCCCCGACTCCACACCGGCCCGCAGCAGGGCGAAGGTGTCGTTGACGATCTCCTGGGAGGGCGCCCACCCGGCCGCGGCGACCGCCGCCTCCAGCGCCCGCTGCTCGACCGGGAAGTCGACGTTGGCGAGGCACGCGGCGACGTGCCGGACCTCGACGGGCCCGGCCTGCGCGAGCGCCGCCGACACCGTCGGCGCGATCGCCGTGACGGCCGCAGGCGCGCCGACCAGGTGCGGGTGGAACGGACCGCCGCGGGCGCGCCCGAGCAGCGCGCCTTCGCCTGAGACCACGCAGACGTCGGTCTTGCTGTTGCCGGCGTCGACGGCCAGCACCGCCGGTGTCGGGGCGGTCACGCCCACGGCAGGTGCTCGCGGTTGTGGGCGAGCAGTCGGTCGGTCAGCCCCTCAGCGAGCGCCACCTGCCCGACAAGAGGATGGGCGAGCAGGGCCTCGACGACGCGGTGGCGGCCGCCGTGGAGCGCGGCCTCGAGCGCGAGGTGCTCGTACGCCGTCACGTGGGCCACCAGCCCGGCGTGCAGTGGCGCGAGCGGGGCGACGTCGACGGCACGCGGTCCGTTGCGGTCGACGAGCGCCGGGACCTCGACCACCGCGTCGTCGGGCAGGAAGGGGAGCGTCCCGTCGTTGCGGAGATTCACCACGTGCGTGCCGGCGGGACCGTCACCGAGCAGCGCCGCGGCGAGCTGCACGGCCGCCTCGGAGTAGAACGCGCCACCGCGCTCGGCGAGCAGGTCCGGCTTCTCTTCGAGGCGCGGGTCGGCGTACAGCTTCAGCAGCCGGCGCTCGATCTCCGCCACCTTCGCGGCCCGCGACGGCGCGGCGAGCTGCTCGCGCACCACCTCGTCGTGGGCGTAGAAGTAGCGCAGGTAGTAGGACGGCACCACGCCGAGGGAGCGGAGCAGCTCCGGCGGCAGCCCGACCGACCCGGCGATCTCGTCGACGCGGCTGCTCAGGAGCTCCGGCAGCCGGTCGACGCCGCCGACGCGGGCGGCGCGCTCCCAGGTCAGGTGGTTGAGCCCGACGTGGTCGAGCTCGAGCGACTGTGGCGGCACGCCGAGCGCCGCGGCGAAGCGACGCTGGAACCCGATCGCCACGTTGCACAGCCCGACCGCGCGGTGCCCCTCCTGCAGGAGCGCGCGGGTCACGATGCCCACCGGGTTGGTGAAGTCGATGATCCAGGCGTCGGGCGCGGCCCGCCGGACCTGCTCGGCGAGGTCGAGCACCACCGGGACCGTCCGCAGCGCCTTCGCGAGGCCGCCGGCGCCGGTGGTCTCCTGACCGACGCAGCCGCACTCGAGCGGCCAGGTCTCGTCGTCATTGCGTGCCGCCTGCCCGCCGACGCGCAGCTGCAGGAGCACGGCGTCCACACCGTCGAGGGCGGGCTCGAGCGAGGCCGAGGTGACCAGCCGGGTGGGGGAGCCGAGACGGGCCAGGATCCGGCGGCTCACCCCGGCCACGCGCTCCAGCCGCTCGGCGGCGGGGTCGACCAGCACCAGCTCGTCGACCGGCAAAGCGTCATGCAGGCGGCCGAGGCCGTCGACCAGCTCGGGGGTGTAGGTCGAGCCGCCGCCGACCACCGCGATCCTCATCGGGCCGGCGGCTCCCAGAACTCCGGGATCGCGCCCTGCGGGCGGCCCAGCTCGACGGCTCGGCGTACGACGTCGGGGGAGGCCTTCTCGAGCGCGCCGGTGTCGTGCGGCGGCTGGGGGTCGTACTCGATGACGAGCTGGATGGCCTGGGCGGTCGTCGTGTCGCTCAGCCGTTCGGCGAGGGCGAGCGCCATGTCGATGCCCGACGAGACGCCCGCCGCGGTCATCACGTGGTGCTCCTCGTCGACGACCACCCGCTGGTCCGAGCGCGCCGAGCCGAGCTGCGGGAGCAGGTCGAGCACGCCGAAGTGCGAGGCCGCCGGCGCGCCCGCCAGAAGGCCCGCGTGCGCGAGCAGCAGGGAGCCCGAGCAGACCGACGTCGTCCACCGCGTCGTGGGATGGACCTGCTGGAGCCAGCCGATGAGGGGGCTGCCGAGCGCCTCGGCGGTGCCCGGCCCGCCGGGCACGACCACGACGTCGGGCCTGGGGCAGTCGTCGTACGCCGTGGTCGCGACCAGCTCGAGCCCGCTGTCGGTGCGCACCGGGCCGGGCGCGTCGGACACGAGGTCGAGCACCGCGTCGGGGAGGAACCGCAGGACGTCGATCGGCCCGGCGGCGTCGAGGGTGGTCATGCCGGCGTACAGGACGACGGCGACGCGCAGCTCGCTCACGCGGCCAGCCTCGCACGTCGTCGATCTCCGAGCCGCTCGATAACGTCGCTGTCATGAGTGCCGACCAGGTCGTCAGCGTCAGCCGCGTCGTCGGGGCAGCACCCGAGGTCGTCTTCGAGCTCATCGCCGACCCGTCACGGCAGCCCTCGTGGGACGGCAACGACAACCTCGGCTCGGCCGAACCGGGCCAGCGCGTGCGCGCCGTCGGTGACGTGTTCGTGATGACGCTGACCGTCGGAGCCGTGCGCGACAACCACGTCGTCGAGTTCGAGGAGGCCCGTCGCATCGCGTGGCGTCCGTCCGAGCCGGGGGCCGAGCCGCCCGGGCACCTCTGGCGCTGGGAGCTGGAGCCGCACGCGGACGGCGGCACCCTCGTCACGCACACCTACGACTGGACCGGGCTCACCGACGAGAACAGGTTCGCGCGAGCCCGGGCCACGACCCCCGACAAGCTGCGCGCCTCGCTCGACAGGCTCGCCGACGCGGCGGTGCGCGACGCCCTTGCGCTGCCCGCGCTGTTCGCCGGCGTCTCGGTGACCGACCTGGCGGCCGCCGAGGAGTGGTACGAACGCCTGTTCGGATCGCCCCCGTCGTTCCGCCCCAACGACACCGAGGCCGTCTGGGAGGTCGCGCCGGGCCGGTCGGTGTACGTCGAGCAGCGGCCGGACCACGCCGGTCACGCGCTGGCGACGGTGTTCGTCGACGACCTCGCCGAGCGCGTCGCCGCGATCACTGGCCGCGGGCTCGAGCCACACCTCGACGAGACCTACGACAACGGCGTGCGGAAGGTGACCTACCGCGACCCCGAGGGCAACGAGCTCGGGTTCGGTGGGGGACCCGCCTGAATCCCACAGTGGTACCATATTGGTATGTCGGTCCAGATCGCAGTGCGACTCCCTGACGAGCTGGTGGCCTACGTCGACGACCTGGTCCGTCAGGGCGCGGGATCGCGCGCTGCGGTGGTCGTGCGCGCACTGCGTCTGCACCGGCAGCAGCTGGACGGCGAGCGCGATGCGCGGATCCTCGAGGAGTCGGGAGACTACGACGACCTCGAGGGACTGACAGCCCACACGTCGATCGCGGACTAGGCCACGGCCTAGTGCGAGACATCCACGTCGCGCACCTCGACAAGGCCCGCCCGGTCCTGGTCCTGACGCGCGAGCCCGTCCGCGCGGCCATGCGTCGCGTCACGGTCGCGCCGATCACCACGACGATCAAGGGACTCAGCACCGAGGTGCCCGTGGGACCCGGCAACGGACTGGCCGAGCCGTCGGTGATCAGCTGCGACAACATCATCACGATCGACAAGGCGGCGCTCGGTCGCCACCTCGGGTTCCTGTTCGAGCGCCAGGAGAGCGAGCTCGCAGCAGCCATCATCAGCGCCTTCGCCCTGCGGGCCGAGGGATCCGCCTGACCGGACCGGGCACCGGGCTGTGGGGAGTGGCGGGCGATCTGCTCCCTCCAGTAACTGACATAATGTCGCTTATCGGCGATCTACTGGGTGAAGGTGCGCGGACCACGGCGCCCGGCAGAAACCCGCTGGCGCCGCGTGCGTGGACACCGCACAGTCGGATCATGCTCGAGCTGCGCATCCTGACACCTGACGACTGGCCGACCTGGCGCGAGCTGCGGCTCGCGGCGCTGGCAGACGCACCGGCAGCCTTCGGCTCGACGCTCGCCGAGTGGCAGGGCGCCGGCGACACCGAGGAACGCTGGCGCTCGCGGCTGTCGATCCCGGGCGCCCGCGATGTGGTGGCCGTCCTGGACGGCGCTCCCGTCGGCATGGTCAGCGGCGTTCCCGGCCGGGACGACGAGAGCGCCGAGCTGATCTCGATGTGGGTGAGCCCGTCGGCGCGTGGCCACGGCGTCGGCGACCGTCTCGTCCAGGCCGTCGAGGACTGGGCGGCCGACCGGGGCGCCGCGAGGCTGCGGCTCTCGGTGATGCCGGACAACGACGCGGCCCGCGCGCTGTACGAGCGCAACGGCTTCGCCGACACCGGCGAGCCGGGGGATCAGCGCCCCGACGGCACCTTCGAGCGGCTCATGGTGAAGACGCTCCCCTAGGTGTTCGGTCCACGACCGGGTGCGCTGGCGCCCCGGCTACGTGCAGAGCCCCGCGTCGTCCAGCTCGTCGGGGTCGGCCCCCACTCCGCTCGATGGGTCTCCCGTCGGGTCGGGCACGGGGTCGCCGCCGGCGGGTGGCGTCGTGGCGACGTCGCCGACCCCGATCGACCCGTCGCGGAAGCTGCCCAGCGGCTCGTCGTGGCGGATGCGCTCCCACAGCAGCTCCGCCTCCGGCAGCCACTCGACGCGACCCTCCTCGGTGGGAGAGAGCCGGTTGGGGACGGTGATGAACCGGATCCGGCTCTCGCCGAGGTCCTTGACCTGCAGCCCGATCTCGGCGAGGTCCTTGACGCTGTCGATGTCGGTGGTGAGCGAGCCGGTGGCGGCGTCGAGGAAGCGCACCAGCCGGTCGACCCGCGCCAGGGTTCCCTTCTCCATCACCTTGTGCGCCAGGGCCGCGATGAACGCCTGCTGGCGCTTGATCCGCCCGAGGTCGGTGCCGTCGCCCACGCCGTACCGGATCCGGATGTAGTCGAGCGCCTGCTGGTCGCGCAGCGTGTGCACGCCGGCCGGGATCGTGATGTCGCCCTTGTCGCTGTGCAGCTCCCGAGGCACGCACACCTCGACCCCGCCCACGGCGTTGACCATGTCCTTGAAGCCGTTGAAGTCCACGACCACGTAGTTGTCGACGCGCACCCCGGTCGTCTGCTCGAGCTGACGCTGGGTGCACGCCGCTCCCCCGACGGAGAACGCCGCGTTCCAGATGGCGCCCTGCTGCCCGGGGATCGTGTCGCCGTCCTCGGTGTAGCAGTCGGGGCGGTCCACCAGGGAGTCGCGCGGGATCGAGATACCGTACGCCGAGCGCCGGTCTGCCGACAGGTGCACGAGGATCGTGGTGTCCGAGCCGCCGCCGGACGCGTCGTCGATCCCGTTGCCGGCACCCTCGCGGCTGTCCGAGCCCATCACGAGGATGTTGAGCGGCCGGTGCGGGCCCTCGACCGCCGGCATGTCGGGGCGGTCCGGGCCGAGCTGCTCGCCGATCTCTTCGACCCGCAGGTTGCCGTTGAGGTGCCGGTAGAACAGCGTCACCGACAGGCCGCTGACCAGGCCGAGCACGAGAGCGGCGAGGCACAGCGCCTTCGCGGTCGTGCGGCCCCTCCCCTGCGGCAGCCGCCGTGCCCCTCGCACCATGCTGAGCAGGACGCACGAGCGCGGCGAAAGGTTGTCGGTGGCCGACGGTGATGAGCGAGCCGGCTCAGGCGGCTACCTTGCGGGGCCGGCCGGGACCGCGCTTGGTCGCCACCACGGCGCCGTCGACGAGGATCTCGCCGCCCCAGACGCCGTGCGGCTCGCCGCGCTCGAGCGCCTCGGACAGGCACTGCGCGCGCAGCGGGCACGACGCGCACAGCTGCTTGGCCAGGTCGAGCGCCCGACCGTAGGTGTCGAAGAAGAGCTCCGGCCGGCGCTGGCACGGTAGGGCTGACACTGCGCGCACTCCCAGGGGTCTCGGTGGTTGGTCACCTCAGCCTTGGCGTCTGAGGTAGGGCACCACATCGGGAGAACGCCTTAGATCCGGTCCGGAGCGGCTTCCACGAGCGACTCAGCGCGCGACGTACGCCGCGAGGTGCTTGCCCGTGAGGGTCGGCTTCTTCGCGCCGACCAGCGCCGACGGCGGCCCCTCGAACACGACCGTGCCGCCGTCGTGGCCGGCTCCCGGACCGAGGTCGATGATCCAGTCGGCGTGCGCCATCACGGCCTGGTGGTGCTCGATGACGATGACCGACCGCCCGGCGTCGACAAGCCGGTCGAGGAGGCCGAGCAGCTGCTCGACGTCGGCGAGGTGGAGGCCGGTGGTCGGCTCGTCGAGGACGTAGACGTCGCCCTTCTCGGCCATCTGCGCGGCGAGCTTGAGCCGCTGGCGCTCGCCGCCGGACAGCGTGGTCAACGGCTGCCCGAGGCTGACGTAGCCGAGGCCGACGTCGGCCAGGCGGGCCAGCACCTTGTGGGCCGCGGGGATGGAGGCCTCGCCGTCGCCGAAGAACTCCAGCGCCTCCGCGACCGGCATTGACAGAACCTCGGTGATGTCCTTGCCGCCGAAGGTGTGGTCGAGGACAGCGGCCTGGAAGCGGCGGCCCTCGCACTCCTCGCAGGTCGACTCCACCGTGGCCATCACGCCGAGCTCGGTGAAGATCACGCCCGCGCCGTTGCACGCCGGGCAGGCGCCCTCGGAGTTGGCGCTGAAGAGCGCCGGCTTCACGCCGTTCGCCTTGGCGAAGGCCTTGCGGATCGGCTCGAGCAGCCCGGTGTACGTCGCGGGGTTGCTGCGCCGCGAGCCCTTGATCGCGCCCTGGTCGACGACCACCACCCCGTCGCGGCCGGCGATCGACCCGTTCACCAGCGAGCTCTTGCCGGAGCCGGCGACCCCGGTGAGCACGCACAGCACGCCGAGCGGCACGTCGACGTCGACGCCGCGGAGGTTGTGGGTCGAGGCGCCCCTCACCTCGAGGATCCCCCTCGGCTCCCGGACGGTCTCCTTCAGCGCGGCCCGGTCGTCGAGGTGGCGGCCGGTGACGGTGCCGCTGGCCCGCAGGTCGTCGTAGCTGCCCTCGAAGACCACCTCGCCGCCGGCGCTGCCGGCACCCGGGCCGAGGTCGACGACGTGGTCGGCGATCGCGATGGTCTCGGGCTTGTGCTCGACGACGAGCACGGTGTTGCCCTTGTCGCGCAGCTGGAGGAGCAGCTGGTTCATCCGCTCGATGTCGTGGGGATGCAGACCGATGGTGGGTTCGTCGAAGACGTAGGTGACGTCGGTCAGCGACGAGCCGAGGTGCCGGATCATCTTCGTCCGCTGCGCCTCTCCCCCGGAGAGCGTGCCGGCGGGCCGGTCGAGGGAGAGGTAGCCGAGCCCGATGGACTCGAAGGAGTCGAGGAGGTGCTGCAGCCCGGCGAGCAGCGGCGCCACGCCCGGCTCGTCGACGCCCCGGAGCCAGGGGGCCAGGTCGCTGATCTGCATCGCGCAGAGGTCGGCGATGTTCTTCCCGTTGATCTTCGAGGAGCGGGCCTCCTTCGTGAGCCTGGTGCCGTCGCAGTCGGGGCAGGTCGTGAACGTGACCGCGCGCTCGACGAACCTGCGGACGTGCGGCTGCATCGCCTCGACGTCCTTGCTGAGCATCGACTTCTTGACCTTGGTCAGCACGCCCTCATAGGTCAGGTTGACGCCGTCGACCTTGATCTTCTCCGGCTCGCCGTGGAGGAGCTTGTCGCGCTCCTTGGCGGTGTACGCCGCGATCGGCTTGTCCATGTCGAAGCCGGCGCCGCTGAAGATCCGGCCGTACCACCCGTCCATGCTGTAGCCCGGGACGAGCAGCGCGCCCTCGGCGAGCGACCTCGCCTCGTCGTAGACCGCGGTGAGGTCGAAGTCGTTGACCGCACCCATGCCCTCGCACGTCGGACACATGCCGCCGAGGTAGACGGCCTTGCGCACCACGCTCTTCTCGGTGCGGCCGCCCTTCTCGGTGCTCATCACGCCGCTCGCGATGCGGGTCGGCACGTTGAAGGAGAACGCCGTGGGGCCGCCGATGTGCGGCGTCCCGATCCTGCTGAACAGGATCCGGAGCATCGCGTAGGCGTCGGTGGCGGTGCCGACCGTCGAGCGCGGGTTGGCGCCCATCCGCTCCTGGTCGACGATGATCGCCGTGGTGAGGCCCTCGAGCAGGTCGACCTCGGGCCGGCTCAGCGTCGGCATGAACCCCTGCACGAAGGCGCTGTAGGTCTCGTTGATCATCCGCTGCGACTCTGCGGCGATGGTCCCGAAGACCAGCGAGCTCTTGCCCGACCCGGAGACCCCGGTGAACGCCGTGAGCCGCCGCTTCGGGAGCTCGACGCTCACGTCCTTGAGGTTGTTCTCCCGCGCCCCCTGGACGCGGATGAGGTCGTGCCGGTCGGCCTCGTGCATGCGGTGCTTCTCTCCTCTGGTGGTGGCCGGCTGCGGTGTGGTCAGCCGGTGGTGGCTCGGTCGTCCGGCAACGCCGCGAACGCCTTCTTGGTGTCCTTGTACCAGCCCATGCCCTTGATCGGGTGCTTCCAGCGGCCCTTCATCGCGTCGAGCGCGGGCTGGTGCGCAGTGTCGCCAGCGGCCACCGCGTCGCGGAGGTGCCGGTCTTGTGCCTTGATCACCTCGTCGGCGCTCTCGCCGCTCAGCCGGAGGTCGCAGGCGCCGCCGAGCTGCGCGCACGTCATCGTCCTCATCTCACTTCACCTCGTCGATGCGGATCGTGTTGCCGGACGGGTCGCGGAACGCGCAGTCGCGCGAGCCCCAGGGCTGGTCGGTCGGCTCCTGCATGACCTCGGCGTCACTGGCCTGGAGCTTGTCGAAGACGGCGTCGAGGTCCTTGGTCGCGAGCGTGAGCATCGCGTAGGTGCCCTTGGCCATCATCTCGGCGATCATCCGGCGCTCGTCGTCGGTGACCCCCGGGTCGGCGCCCGGCGGGAAGAGCACGAGGTTGACGTCGGGCTGACCGGGCGGCCCCACGGTGAGCCAGTGCTTGCCGTCGTAGCCGACGTCGTTGCGCAGCTCGAAGCCGAGGGTGTCGCAGTAGAAGGCGACCGCGGCGTCGCGATCGTCGTGCGGCAGGAACGCGTTGAAGATCTTGAGGTCCATGCGCAGAACGCTAGGAGGCGCCGGCCGTGCGTGCTTCTCGATTCCTGATCGATCCGGGCTGCGCCTGCCGATCGCGGACCGGACGGGTGACCTGCTTGACCACGCACGACGGGATGCCGGCGACCGCGTCGGCCGCCTGCTGGCGGTAGACGCTGGGCGGCACGCCGACCAGCTCGGTGAAGCGGGTGCTGAAGGTGCCGAGCGACTGGCACCCGACCGCGAAGCACACCTCGGTGACGGTGAGGTCGCCCGCGCGCAGCAGCGCCATCGCGCGCTCGATCCGGCGCGTCATCAGGTACGCGTACGGCGACTCGCCGTACGCCTTCTTGAACTCGCGGCTCAGGTGCCCCGCCGACACGTGCACCCCGTGCGCGAGCGCCTCGACGTCCAGCGGCTCCGCGTAGTCGCGGTCGATGCGGTCCTTGACACGGCGCAGCATCCTCAGGTCGCGCAGCCGCTGCTCCTCCGCCGGGCTCGTCACGCCCCGCATCGTGCCACGCGCCGCAACCCGCTGACCCGGGTCCGCTCCGCAGCGCTGGGTCGTATCTGCGTCGGGGGTCCGTGCTCCTCGAGGAGCAACGCACGACCGACCAGCCACCGGCCCGGGAAGGAGCACCGCCATGTGGGACACCGTCCAGGTCAGCAACACGCACCTGTCACACGACCTGCCGTGCCCGCGGTGCGGTCACGCCGTGCACACCTTCCTGGCGTGCGGCGACGACTGCGCGTGCGAGCCGGTCGTGATGCCGGGCTCGGTGCGGCTCGCCGCCTGAGCGTCGAGGGGCTCAGTCCTCGAACGCCGCCAGCCACTTCGCTAGCAGGCGCTCCAGGTCCTGGGCCTCGCGCGCCGAGAGGGTCGCCATCAGCCGGTGCTCGTTGGCCATGTGCGCGCTGAACGCGTCGTCGATGACCCGCTTGCCCGCATCGGTCAGGGCGATCACCCGGCCGCGGTGGTCGTCGTCGCTGATCCGCCGCGACACCAGGCCGGCGGCCTCGAGCCGGTCGATCCGCTTGGTGGCCGCGCCGCTGGTGACCATGGTGTGGCGGGCCAGCTCCCCCGGCGCCAGCTCGTACGGCTCCCCCGCGCGCCGCAGCGCCGCGAGCACGTCGAACTCCCCCTCCCCCAGGCCGAACCTGCGGAACTCGACCTCGAGCTCGTCGCGCAGCCGGTCGGCCAGCCGGTGCAGCCGGCCGTAGACGCCCTGGGGCGCGACGTCGAGGTCGGGGCGCTCGCGCTCCCACTGCGCCTGGATCCGGCCGACGTGGTCCACGGAGGCAATATATCTTCCGAGGAAGGAATAATGTCTTCCATGGAAGAGGTTGGGGTGCCCGTGGAAGCAAAGTGGATCGGCGTCACCGCCGTCGCCCCCGTCGTCTGGGGTGCCAACTACGTCGTCACCAAGCAGCTCCTCCCCGTGGACGCGCCGCTCTGGGGATCGGCGCTGCGGGCGCTGCCGGCGGCCCTCGTGCTGCTCGCCGTCGCCCGCGCGCTCCCCCGGGGCGTGTGGTGGTGGCGCTCGGTCGTGCTCGGGACGCTCAACGTCGGCGCGTTCTTCCTGCTCGTCTACGTCGCGGCGCAGCTGCTGCCCTCCAGCGTCGCCGCCTCCGTCATGGCCATGGCGCCGCTCGCGATGGCCGGCTTCGCGTGGCTGCTCGTCGACGAGCGCCCGAGCACCCGCGTGCTGGGCGGCGCGGTCGCCGGCATCCTCGGCGTGCTGCTCCTCGTGGGCGGCGCGGGCGGCAGGATCGAGCCGGCCGGGGTCGCTGCCTCGGCCGCGGCGCTGCTCATGTCCTCGGCGGGCGCCGTCCTGGCCAAGCGCTGGTCGGACGGCACCCCGCTCGTCGCGCTGACCGCCTGGCAGCTGCTCTTCGGCGGACTCGTGCTCGCGACCGCCGCCGTCGCGGTCGAACGGACGCCGCCCGCGCTCGACGCCGGCACGGCCGCCGGCTTCGCGTTCACCAGCCTGGTCGCGACCGCGATCGCCTACCTGTGCTGGTTCGCCGGGCTGGCCCGGCTCCGGGCCGCGACGGTGGGCGTCATCGGGCTGCTCAACCCGGTGACGGGCGTGCTCCTCGGGGCGCTCGTCGCCCACGAGCGGTTCATGCTCGAGCAGGTGGGCGGCATCGCGCTGGTCCTGGTCGGCGTCCTGGCGACCACCCACTCGCGCACCCGGCGCATCCCTGTCCAGCCCGAGCCCGAGTTGCTACCTTTCCCCAGCCACGCCGACCCCGCGCTCGCCGCAGCCCGCTGCTGAGAGAAGGACCGTGACCGCGACCGCGGAGCTCCAGCGCCGGACGCTCCGCGTGCTCGTGGTCGCGCAGGTCCTCAGTGGGGCCGGGCTCGCGGCCGGCATCACGGTCGGAGCCCTCCTGGCCCAGGACATGCTCGGCACCACCGGGCTGGCCGGCCTCCCCAGCGCGCTCTTCACCGCGGGCAGCGCGCTGTCCGCCGTCGCCGTCGGCCGGATCTCCCAGAGCCGCGGCCGGCGTCCCGGCCTCGCCGCCGGCTACGCCGTGGGAGCGGTGGGCAGCGGAGGCGTTGTCCTGGCCGCCGTGGTCGCCAGCCCGGTGCTGCTGTTCGTGACGCTGTTTCTGTACGGCGCCGGGAGCGCCACCAACCTGCAGGCGAGGTATGCCGGCGCCGACCTCGCCGACTCCAGCCACCGCGCCCGCGCCATCTCCACCGTCCTGGTCGCGACCACGCTCGGCGGGGTCGTCGGGCCACTGCTGGCCGCGCCGACCGGCGACCTCGCGCACCACGTGGGGGTGCCGCACCTGGCCGGACCGTTCCTGCTGTCCGGCGCGGCCTACGGCGCGGCGGCCATCTACCTCGCCCTCAGGCTGCGCCCGGACCCGCTGCTGCACGCCCAGGAGATGGCCGCGGAGGAGGCGGCTGCGCTGGCGGCCACGACCGCGGCGACGCCCGGCCCGGTGCCGCTGAGCGCTCCCGTCGAGGTTGGCCACGGCGTGGCGCTCGGCACGGCCGTCATGGTGCTGACGCAGGTCGTGATGGTCGCGATCATGACGATGACGCCGGTGCACATGCACGACCACGGCCACGGCACGGCCGCTGCCGGTGCCGTGATCGCGGTGCACGTGGCGGCGATGTACCTGCCCTCGCCCCTGACCGGCCGGCTCGTCGACCGGGTCGGTCGCACCCGCATGGCCGTGGCCTCCGGTGTCACCCTGCTCATGGCCGGGCTGCTGGCCGCCGCGGCTCCCGCCGAGTCGGTCGTGGTCCTTGCCGTCGCGCTGGCGCTCCTCGGCCTGGGCTGGAACTTCGGCCTGGTCTCCGGCACTGCGATCATCACCGACGCCGTGCCGCTCGCTACGCGCGCCCGCACCCAGGGCCTGGTCGACGTGTCCATCGCGATCGCCGGGGTGGGTGGCGGGCTCGCGTCGGGGATCGTGGTCGACGTGGCGAGCTACTCCGTGCTGTCGCTGGCCGGCGGCCTGATCGCCCTCGCAGTGGTGCCCGCCATCGCGGCCAGCGCCCGCTTGCGTCCGGTGGGAGCGGCATGAGCACCGCCGCGCTCAGCCCGCCTCCAGCACCGTGAGGTCGCGCACGGCGAACCGGTGGTGCCACCACTCCTCGTTGACCACCGCGCGCAGGCAGCGCCGCACGGCGTAGGTGTCGGCCACCGGGTAGCCGGGCCCGGTCACGCTCGTGCTCCCGGACAGCGCGTCGTCGGTCAGCGTCTCGAAGAGGCCGCGGGCGATGGCCAGCCGCTCCTCGCGCAGGGCGAGGACGTGGTCGAGCGAGGGTCGCGCGGCGGGATCGGCCGCGGGCACGCCGTCGAGCGCGTGCATGTCGTCGTGCGCCAGGTCGAGCTCGTCGTAGGGTGCCGGCTCGTGGAGCACCGCGCGCCGCAGCCACGCGTCGTGGACGAACAGCAGGTGTCGCAGCGTCTCGGTGAACGACCACTCGCCGTCGACGCGCTCGTGCAGCAGCCCGGGCGGGAGGGCGCGGGCCCGCTCGACGGTCGCTGACCACAGGGCCTCGAGCCGGGGCCACAGCTCACGGAAGGCATCGGCGTCGTGGGGCGGGAGCAGCGCGAACTCCGGGTGCCGGCGCACCATCTCGGCGCGCCACAGCGGCATCAGGTCGACGCCGTTGTAGACGATCTCGTCGAAGTCGCCGTCGAGGTCGAGTCGGGTCCCCCAGACCCCACGGAACGTCGCGTCCTCGAGCGCGACATTGCGGAAGACGGCACCGGTGAGGTCGACCTCGTCGAAGACGGATCCGGACAGGTCCTGGGCGCGGAACTCGGGCACGCCCCGAGGATCCCAGCCGGCACCGACAGCCCGCCGCGTACCCCGGAGGCCGGGCATGGCCCGATCGGGCTACTCCCCCGACGGACGATCAGGCCGAATGTCGACGACGAGTCCTCCTCCCCGGCGGTTCTGCACGCGAACGCCCCCCGCGACTGTCACCGTCGACGGGAGAGCTCGGTCGGACGACACGTCGAGCAGGCACGTCGAGCAGGCGCGTCGAGCAGCGGAAGGAGGGGTCGCCATGTGGGACACCGTGCGGACCAACGAGACCCACCTCTCCCACGACATGCCGTGCCCGCGCTGCGGGCACGCACCCCACACGTTCCTGAGCTGCGGCGACGACTGCTCGTGCCGGCCTGTGCTGATGCCGGGCGAGCCGCAGCTCGTCCCCGCCTGACCGGCCTCCACCCGGTCCACCAGGTCCGCGCAGCGGTGCGCCGTCACCCGCGTGGCATGCTGGGCGGACCACCCCGCCACGCCGCGAGCGCCGTGTTGCGTTATCTCACATATGAGTTACCGTGGATCGCATGAGCGAGGGCTACAAGGGTCGGATCGGGAGCATCATCCGCGACGCGCGCAAGCATCGCGGGCTGACCCAGCAGCAGCTGGCCGAGCGGCTGAGCACCAGCCAGAGCGCGATCAACCGGATCGAGAAGGGCCACCAGAACCTCTCGCTCGACATGCTCGCCCGCATCGGCTCGGCGCTCGACTCCGAGATCGTCGCGCTCGGTGCCGGGCCGACCCACCTCCGGGTGACCGGCCCCACGCGACTCTCCGGCTCGATCGACGTGAAGACGTCCAAGAACGCCGGGGTCGCCCTGCTCTGCGCGACGCTGCTCAACCGCGGCCGCACCACGCTGCGCAAGGTGGCCCGCATCGAGGAGGTCAACCGGCTGCTCGAGGTGCTCAACAGCATCGGCGTGCAGACCCGGTGGCTCAACGACGACAACGACCTCGAGATCGTCCCGCCCAAGCAGCTCCAGCTCGACTCGATCGACCAGGCCGCCGCGCGGCGTACCCGCTCGATCATCATGTTCCTCGGCCCGCTGCTGCACCGCGAGGACGTCTTCGAGCTGCCCTACGCCGGCGGCTGCAACCTCGGCACCCGCACGGTCGAGCCGCACATGTACGCCCTACGTCCGTTCGGCCTCGAGGTCAAGGCGACCGACGGCGAGTACCACGCGCAGGTCAACCGCGCGATCGAGCCGCAGGCGCCGATCGTGCTCACCGAGCGCGGCGACACCGTCACCGAGAACGCCCTGATGGCGGCGGCCCTGCACCCCGGTGTCACGGTGATCCGCAACGCCTCCTCCAACTACATGGTCCAGGACCTCTGCTTCTACCTGCAGAAGCTCGGTGTCACGGTCGACGGCATCGGCACCACGACGCTGACGGTGACCGGGCGCGAGGAGATCGACGTCGACGTCGACTACGCCCCCAGCGAGGACCCCATCGAGGCGATGTCGCTGCTCGCCGCCGCGATCGTCACGCAGTCCTCGATCACCATCCGCCGGGTGCCGATCGAGTTCCTCGAGATCGAGCTCGCGACCCTCGGTGAGATGGGCTTCCAGCACACCCGCTCGGAGGAGTACGTCGCCCGCAACGGCCACACCCGGCTGGTCGACATCACCACCCAGCCCTCCGAGCTGCACGCGCCGCTCGACAAGATCCACCCGATGCCGTTCCCCGGCCTCAACATCGACAACCTGCCGTTCTTCGCGGTCATCGCGGCCGTCGCCGAGGGCCAGACCCTGCTGCACGACTGGGTCTACGAGAACCGCGCGATCTACCTCACCGAGCTCAACAAGCTCGGCGGCCAGGTCAAGCTGCTCGACCCCCACCGGGTGATGATCGAGGGCCCCACGCACTTCTCCGGCGCCGAGATCGTGTGCCCGCCGGCGCTGCGGCCCGCGGTCGTGATCCTGCTCGCGATGCTCGCCTCCAAGGGCACGTCCGTGCTGCGCTCGACGTACGTCATCCACCGTGGTTACGAGGACCTCGCCGAGCGCCTCAACGAGCTCGGCGCCAACATCGAGCCGTTCCGGGATATCTGACCTCGGTCCACGCGCTAGGTTCGGGGCATGGACGCAGACGCTGCCCTCGACTGCCCGGTGTGCGGAACGACCATGGACTCACGCCCCTTGGGCGACGGCGAGGTCAGCACCTGCCCCGACGGGCACGGTGTCTTCCTGCGCCGCGCCGACCTGGGCAGCCTCATCGAGGCCGAGCAGGACTGGCACCGCCACGCCGGACAGCACACGATGCCGATGCCGCGCATCACCGCCGACATGCAAGCCCCGCCGAGCGGCCGCGCCCAGTCACGAGCGTGGATCGAGACGCTCTTCACCTGACGGGCGCCATTGGAGCGGTGGGCGCGCAGCGGCCCGGCGCGACGTCGCCGTCCCCGCGGAGACCCGCGCCGCCTGACGCGCCGTGTGACGTCGACCCGTCGTGAACTTCGCGCCGGGTCAACCCCGACACAGCGCAATTGGAGCGTGGGAGCGCAGCGACCCGGTCTTTCCGAGCGGAGCGAGGCGCCCCGCGATCGGCCTCCGGGCCGTGGCGCCTGCGCCGCAGCGAGCGCCAGCGAGCCAGGCGCCGCGAAGCTGGCGCCGCGGATGGGGGGTCGAAGCTCGCGGGGGTGTCAGGTAGCGCAATGGGAGCGGTGGGAGCGAAGCGACCCGGTCTTTCCGAGCGGAGCGAGGCGCCCCGCGATCGGCCCCCGGGCCGTGGCGCCTGCGCCGCAGCGAGCGCCAGCGAGCCAGGCGCCGCGAAGCTGGCGCCACGGACTGGGGGCCGAAGCTCGCGGGGGTATCCAACGAGCGACATACTGCTCTGCGTGACGGCGCCGATGACGGGGTTCGCCTACCTCGACGAGGTGGCGAGCGACCCGGACGGCGTGCTGGCCTTCGCCCACCGCGGCGGCGCCTACCACCCCGAGATCGAGGGCCTCGAGAACACCCTGGCGGCGTTCAAGCACGCCGTCGCGCTCGGCTACGACTACCTCGAGACCGACGTCCACGTGACCGGCGACGGCGTGCTGCTCGCCTTCCACGACGCGGTGCTCGACCGGGTCACCGACGTCGAGGGTGCCATCGCCGACCTCACCTTCGAGGAGGTGCGCAGGGCGCTGGTCGGGGGTCGCGAGCAGGTGCCGACGCTCGCCCAGCTCTTCGACGAGTTCCCGCGGGCGCGGTTCAACGTCGATCTCAAGTCGGAGGGCGCGGTGCCGGCCCTGGCGGCGTTCATCGAGGAGCGCGAGGCCTGGGACCGGGTGCTGGTGGGCTCGTTCAGCCCGCAGCGGCTCGCGGAGTTCCGCCGGCTCACCCAGCACCGGGTGCCGACGTCGGGCACGCCCGTCGAGGTCGCGATCTTCCGCTTCGTGCCGAGCGCGCGGGTCGCGGACTGGCTCACCCGCAGACGGGTCGCCGCCCTCCAGATCCCCCACAAGCGCGGCCGCTGGACCATCGCCAGCTCCGGGCTCGTACGCCGCGCCCACGCGACCGGCAAGCATGTGCACGTGTGGACCGTCGACGACCCCGACGAGATGAGGGCACTCCTCGACCGCGGGGTCGACGGGCTCTTCACCGACCGCACCGACCTGCTCAAGGACGTGCTCACCGAGCGCGGCCTCTGGAGGGAATGAGCGCATGCAGCCACCGACCGGCTTCGCGGACCTCGGCCCGCTGCGTGACCAGGCCGAGCGACAGCGCGAGCAACGGGCGTGGAACTGGTACGACTGGGCGAACTCCGCCTACTACACGACCGTGCTCACGGTGCTGTTCGCGCCGTACATGATCACCGTCGCCGGTCGGGCCGCGGGCTGCGGCGACGACGCCGACGACACCTGCGACAAGACCGTCACGCTCCTCGGCCTCCACCTCGCGGCCGGGTCGCTGCCGTTCTACCTCACCAGCTTCGCCACGATCCTCAGCGCCGTGATCCTGCCGATCGTGGGCGCCTTCGCCGACGCGTCGGCCCACAAGAAGCGGCAGATGGCGGCCTTCGCCTGGGCCGGGTCCTTCTTCGCCGGGCTGCTCTTCTTCATGCAGGGCGACCAGTGGCAGCTGGCCGCGGTGTGCATCGTCCTGAGCAGCGTGCTGGGCGGCTGCTCGCTGGTGAGCTACTACGCGATCCTCTGCGACATCTCGACCGAGGAGGAGCGCGACCGGGTCTCGTCACGGGGGTGGGCGTTCGGCTACCTCGGCGGCGGGCTGCTGCTGCTCATCAACCTGGCGATGGTGCTCGGTCACGACGCGATCGGCCTCGACAAGGAGCTCTCGGTCCGCCTGTCGCTGCTCTCGGCCGCGCTCTGGTGGGCCGGCTTCACCATCATCCCGTTCCGGCGCCTGCACGACCGGCCGCCCGCCGAGGCGGTGCGACGCTCGGGCGGGCTGGTCGAGCGCAGCTTCGGCCAGCTGTTCGCCACCATGAAGGAGCTGCGCCGCTATCCGATGACGCTGACCTTCCTCCTCGCCTACGTCTTCTACAACGACGGCATCCAGACGGTGATCTACGCCGCCTCCACCTACGGCTCCAAGCAGCTGGAGTTCGGCGACTCGGTCCTGATCGCGACGATCCTGCTCATCCAGTTCGTGGCCTTCGGCGGCGCCCTCTTCTTCGGCCGGCTCGCGGCGCGGCACGGCGCCTACCGGGCGATCCTGTGGGGCACCTTCGCGTGGATGGCGATCGTGGTGGTGGCGATGTTCCTGCCGGCCAGGAACGTCGTGCTGTTCCTGGTCGTCGGCATCGCGATCGGGGTGGTCCTGGGCGGCACCCAGGCGCTGTCGCGGTCCTTCTTCAGCCTGCTCATCCCCCGCGGCCGCGAGGGCGAGTACTTCGCGCTCTACAACGCCTTCGAGCGGGGCACGTCGTGGTTCGGCGTGCTCCTGTTCGGGCTGGTCTTCCAGCTCAGCGGCTCCTACCGGCCCGCGATCGTCAGCCTGGTCGTGTTCTTCGTGCTGGGGGCGTTCTTCCTCCTGCGCCTCGACCCCGAGCGCGGCATCCGCGAGGCCGGCAACACCGTGCCGGCGACCATCTGACCCCTCCCTCAGCAATGCGGCCGTGCGGCGCGCCGTACGCCGCGTCCCGCCTCCGCGCGGCGCGACAAGCTAGGCTTGGCGACCGAGCCCGACGTGCCCGCTGACCTGCGCATCTGGGCGGAGGGCGCCGCGAGGAATGGGGGAATCTTCGCGGGCTCGGTACCGTTATCTGCTCGACGGGGTACTTGTCAACGGGGGTCCGCAGCCAACCTTTGGCCGGTTCACACCGTCTCTGACGATGTACGCGGACAAAAAACACGATTTGGAGGTGCCTTCATGGCGGAGCGCACGCTACGCGGAGCGCGGCTGGGAGGCCAGAGTTTCGAGGACGAGCGCGGCATCGAGTTCGCCGCTCGCCAGCAGGTCGGCTACCGCTGCCCGCAGGGCCACGAGTTCGAGATCACGATGTCCATCGAGGCAGAGATCCCGGCGGTGTGGGAGTGCCCGCGGTGCGGCGAGGAGAGCGAGAGCACGGCCGGCATCGAGCGTGAGGTGAAGGCCGAGAAGCCGGTCCGCACCCACTGGGACATGCTGCTCGAGCGTCGTTCGGAGAAGGAGCTCGAGGACATCCTCAAGGAGCGTCTCGAGCTGCTGCGCGGCGGCGAGATCGGCCCCGCGCACCTCCACCGCGCCAACGCGAAGAAGCGCCGCGCCTCGGCCTGAGCCGTCTGCTCAACCGTGTGAGGCCACGCCGCTCGCTCGTTCCTCGCGACCGGCTGCTCACTCAGTCGTCGACCACCTCGCCCCGGATCACCGGCCCGTCAGGGCCGGCGCCGGGGCGTCGTGCTGCTCCGGGCCCCATCACGACCAGCCGGCTCGTGACCAGACCGGTGAGCAGCCGCCGGAAGACCGGCCGCGTGAACGGCAGGATCATCAGCACGCCGAAGGCGTCGGTCACGAAGCCCGGGGCGAGCATGAGCGTGCCGCCGATCAGGATCAGCGCTCCGTCGGCGAGCTCCCGGGCCGGCATCCGGCCGCTGTCGAGCGCCTCGCGCAGGGCCCGCCACGCGCGGGCACCCTCGTGCCGGATCAGCCACGTGCCGAGGATGCTGTCGATGACCAGCAGGAGGATCGTCCACCAGGGGCCGATGGCCTGGCCGACCTGGATGATCACGTAGATCTCGACCAGCGGCATCACCACGAAGAGGACGACGAGCAGCCAGCCGAGGCCCGTACGCCGTCGCGCCATCAGCTGGCTCCGGTCGGTCGGCCCTTGGAGCGCCCGAGCGCCCGGCGCAGCTGGTCGCGGCGCTCGCGCAGCCCCCAGCGGGTGATCCGGCGCAGCGACTCGGTCGCCACGGCGCCGCTCATCTTGGAGTCGCCCCGCTCCCGCTCGACGAACTCGATGGGCACCTCGCGGACGGTGAGCCCGGCCCGCAGGCACCGCGTCACCAGGTCGGTCTGGAAGACGTAGCCCGTGGACTGCACCGAGGCGAGGTCGATCTTCTCCAGCGCGCTGCGGCGGAAGACCCGGAAGCCCGCCGTGGCGTCGCGGATCGAGATGCCGAGCAGCATCCGGACGTAGAGGTTGCCGCCGCGCGACAGCGCCTCGCGCCGCAGCGGCCAGTTGACCACCGACCCGCCGGGGATCCACCGCGAGCCGATCACCAGGTCGGCGTCGAGCAGCGCCTCGAGGAGCCGGTGCAGCTGCTCGGGCTGGTGGGAGCCGTCGGCGTCCATCTCGCCGA
Source organism: Nocardioides halotolerans DSM 19273 (assembly GCF_000422805.1). Taxonomy (GTDB): domain Bacteria; phylum Actinomycetota; class Actinomycetes; order Propionibacteriales; family Nocardioidaceae; genus Nocardioides; species Nocardioides halotolerans. The sequence continues at coordinate 507,580 of NZ_KE383922.1, forward strand.
TGACGTCGTAGCCGGTCTCCAGCGCCCACGCGAACCCCGCGAGGTACGCCGCCCCGAGGCCGCCCTTGCCCGGCCGGTGCAGGACGTGGACGGCGGGGTCGGCGGCGGCGAGCTCGTCGGCGAGCGCGCCCGTGCCGTCGGGAGAGTTGTCGTCGACGACGAGCACGTCGACGGTGGGCTGGGCCGTGCGGAGCCGCCCGATCAGCCACGCGAGGTTGTCCGCCTCGTCGTAGGTCGGGATGACCATGATGACGCGCCCCAGGTCGCTCATGCCCCTCCCCTTCTCGACGGCTCCAGCTCTCGGACCGGCGGAGCTCCCCTGCCCCCGTCCTGTTGTCGGCCCCGACGATACGGGAGCAGGACGAGCAGGACGCCGAGGCCCGTCAGCCCCGCCGCGAGCCGTCCGGTCCAGGGACCGATCCGGGTCGCCGGGGTGAGCCGGCTGGTGAGCCCGAGCCGCTCGACCATCACCGCGCGGGTGCGCTTGTCGGCCGTGGCCAGGACGTGGCCGTCGGGCGCGATGAGGCCCGAGACGCCGTTCGTCGTGGCCACCGCGACCCAGCGGCCCGTCTCCAGCGCCCGCAGCCTGGTGATCGCGAACTGCTGGTCGGTCTGGTCGGTGTGGATGAATGTCGCCTGGCTGCTCTGCACCACGAGCAGCTGGGCGCCGTTGCGGAGCTGGGCGGTGAGGCCGTCGTCGTAGGCGATGTCGAAGCAGATGGCGTCGGCGACCGGGACCCCGTCGACGTCCAGCGGCTCGCGACGCGTGCCGCTGAGCATGTCGCGGCCGACCTCGCGCAGCCGGTCGAAGAAGTTGTACTTCGTGAACACCGACCGGAGGGGGATGTACTCGCCGAACGGCACCGGGTGCCACTTCGTGTACCGGTCGCCGGCGCCGGTCTCGGGGTCCCACACGATGCCCTGGTTGAGCACCTGCTGGTCCTGCCCGTCGACGATGGCACCGACCAGGATCGGCACCCCGATCGCGGAGCTCGCGGCCCGGATGCCGGCGTTGGTCTCGCCGTCGTCGAACGGGTCGACGGCCGTGGAGTTCTCCGGCCAGACCACGAGGTCCGGCGGCGGCGCGTCGCCGGCCTCGACCCGGCGCGCGAGGTCGACCGTGGCGTCGACGGTGTTCTGGGTGACCTGGCGGTAGTCGTAGAGGATGTCGTCGCCGTTGCCGGGGACGTCGCCCTGGACCGCGGCGACCGTGAGCTCGCGATCGGCGGTGACCGTCCAGGGAGCGAGGGCCGGTACGGCGAGCACCGCCACCAGCCCGGCCAGGCAGAGCGCAGCCGCCCGGCGGCCGCCCTCCCCCGCCACCGGTCCCCGCACCAGCCAGGCCAGGAGCGCGCCGAGCAGCGCGAGGAGGAAGCTGACGCCGACCGCCCCGGCGTACGGCAGCGCGTCGGCGACCGGGGTGTCCACGACCCCGAACGCGAGCCGGCCCCACGGCATCCCGCCGAGCGGCCAGCCGCTGCGCCAGACCTCCATGGCCGTCCAGGCCGAGGCGAACCACACCGGCCAGAGCCGGTGCCGCTGCACGATCGCGGAGAGCGCTCCCGCGAACCCGTAGAAGAGCGTCTCCAGCGCCGACAGCGCGAGCCACGCGGGGATGCCGACGGCGCGCATCCAGAAGATGTGGGTGAGGTAGAACGCGGCGCCGAAGCACACACCGACCACGAAGCCGCGGCGCAGCGACTGCCGCAGGGACCACGGGCCGTGCGTGGTCAGCGCGAACCCGGCGACGGCCAGCGGCATCAGCCAGGCGACGGCGACGGGCTCGAAGGCCAACGAGAGCACCAGCCCCGCGCCTGCGGCGAGGAGGGCTCTGGATCGCACCACGACACCAAGTGAAGCAGAAGGGTCGGAGGGGTCCCGCAGCTCTTCGGTCCAGCCCGGTCCGTGACCGGCTGCCACGGTCAGGCTGTTGTCTAGGGGGTGCGGGCCCCTCCGTGCCCTGCTCTCACGGAGAGCCCCAGCTCGGGCATCGGGTCGTCGGGAGATGGCACCTCGCCCTCCAACCCGGTGACCCGAGACCGGAGCTCGTGCCGTGATCTGCACGAGCGGACTGCGGGATACCCAACTCCCCCGAAGCCCTCCCGTCAACACCCCGCTGACCTGCGACGATGCGCGTCTTCGCAGGTCAACGGCCACCCCGTCGGCAGCACCGAGTTCTCAGAATTTCTGGAGGCGCGGCGTGTCGCGCGCAAGCGTGTCGGTACGACCGGACGGGTGGCCCCGGCGGCGTCAGCCCGCGGGCGGCGGAACCACGACGGTGGCCGTCGCGGACGTCGCGAGCAGAGGCTCGTCGAAGGGCCGCGCCGCGCCGGGACGCTCCACGGTCGGCTCGCCCCGGGCCACGACGTGGACGCTCAGGTCCAGCCCGCGCGAGCGGGTGCCGACGCGGGTCAGCGTGCAGGTGATCTCCAGGACGTCGCCGGCGCGGACGGGGGCGTGGAACTGCACGTCGGAGTACGACGCGAGGAGGCCCTCGTCGCCGTCGGTGCGGATGCAGAGCTCGGTCGCGACGTCGCCGAACAGCTTCATCGAGTAGGCGCCGTCGACAAGGTTGCCGGCGTAGTGGGCGTCGGAGAACGGCACGTAGCGGCGGTGCACCACGCTGGTGCCGACCTCGGGGGCGGTCATGCAGCAACCTTCGCAGGCGCGAGCCGGTGCACGAGGAACGACGCGACCTCGCCGGGCGTCGTGCCGCGGCCGAAGACCCGGTCGACGCCGAGCTCGCCGGCCATCGTCTCGTCGAAGCGCGGTCCGCCGACGACGAGCAGCGGGCGCCGTTCGGCGGGATAGGCCTCGCGGAACGCCGCGGACATCTCCCGCGTGTTGAGCAGGTGGGCGTCGCGCTGGGTGATCACCTGCGAGACCAGGACGGCGTCGGCCTTCTCCGCCCGCGCCCGCTCGACGAGCTGCGGCACGGACACCTGGGCGCCGAGGTTGACCACCTTGAGCTCGCGGTAGTACTCCAGCCCCTTCTCGCCGGCGAAGCCCTTGATGTTGAGGATCGCGTCGATGCCGACGGTGTGCGCGTCGGTGCCGATGCACCCGCCGACGACCACGAGCCGGCGCCGCATGCCGCGCTTCACTGCGGCGTTGACCTCCTTCGGCGTCAACAGCGGGTAGTCGCGCTCGACCACCTCGACCTTGCTGGTGTCGACGAGGTGGTTGACGCGGCCGTAGACCACGAAGAACGTGAAGTCGGGCCCCATCGGTTTGCTGTGCACGACCAGGGCGGGGTCCATGCCCATCTTGTTCGCGAGCTGGACGGCGGCCCCCTCCGCGACCTTCGAGTGCGCGACGGGCAGCGTGAAGCTCAGCTGCACCATGCCGTCGCCGGTGGTGTCGCCGTACGGGCGGACGATGGTCATGGTGCGCTCACTCGATCCGTCGCCTCCAGCAGCTCGGACGCGGGGTTGTAGTAGACGCTCGACTTCTTCGCGACGCCGTCGAGGCCGCGGCCGGCGTCGGCCGGGCGGCGCATCAGCCCGAACGTGCCGTCGGCGATGCCTTCCAAGAGACTCTCCTGCGCCAGTCTCTCGAGCAGTCCGACGGCGTCGTCCAGCACCGCGCGAGCGCGCTGCTGGACGAAGCCCCCGGGGCTGGGCCGGAAGTCCTCGTGCAGGTCGCCGGTGGCGTCGAGGACGTAGCGGACGTTCTGGAGGGCGATGTCGCGGTCGGAGAGCCAGGGCGTCACCACGGCCTCGGTCATCATCCCGACGAGCAGGATGCCCTGGCCGGTCAGCGACCCGATGAGGTTGAAGAACCCGTCGAGCAGGTTGCCCCGGAAGACGTCGCCGGTCATGTGCCGGGTGGGCGGCATCCACTTCAGCGGGGCGTCCGGGAACAGCTCGCGGGCCAGCAGCGCGTGCGCGAGCTCGAGCCGGAAGGAGTTCGGCAGGTCGGGGTCGATCTCGAAGGCGTGGCCAAGACCGAGCTGCCAGTCCTCGAGGCCGGCCTCCTTGGCGAAGTACTCGTTGAGCAGCTGGCTGGTCGTCACCGTGTGCGCGGCCTCGACGGCGTCGGCGGTGGTGAGGTAGTTGTCCTCGCCGGTGTTGATGATGATCCCGGCGCGGGCGTGCACCTGCCGGCTGAACCGCTGGTCGACGAAGGTGCGAACCGGGTTGATGTCGCGGAAGAGGATGCCGTACATCGAGTCGTTGAGCATCATGTCGAGCCGCTCGAGCCCGGCCAGGGTCGCGATCTCGGGCATGCAGAGCCCCGAGGCGTAGTTGGTGAGGCGCACGTAGCGGCCGAGCTCGGCACTCGACTCGTCGAGTGCGGCGCGCATCAGGCGGAAGTTCTCCTGGGTGGCGTAGGTGCCGGCGAACCCCTCGCGGGTGGCACCCTCCGGGACGTAGTCGAGCAGGCTCTGCCCGGTCGACCGGATCACCGCGATGACGTCGGCGCCCTCGCGGGCGGCCTGCTGGGCCTGCGGGATGTCCTCCATGATGTCGCCGGTCGCGACGATGAGGTAGATCCACGGCGTGCGCGGGGCGTCACCGTGCTTCTTGATCATCCTCGTCCGCTCGCGCCGGCGCCGGTCGATGCGCTTGAGCCCGGCGCCGACCTGCTTGCGGGCGGCCGCCCGCGCGCGTACGGCGTCGCGGCCCTCCGGCACCCGGAACGTCACCGACCCGGCGCCGGCCTTCTGCGCCAGGGTCGCGAGATCCTCGGCCTCGTGGCGCACGAGGGCGTCCCAGACCGGGAGCGCCACGCCGTGCTCGAGCCCGACGTCCGCACGGACGACGTCGAGCAGCCGGTTGGCCCACGGGATGCCGTCGCCGTCGGCGCCCTGCAGCCCGGCCATGCGGAGGGTCGCGCGCTCCACGCTGACCGTGGTGTGCTGCTTGGCCATCTCGACGATCGGGCGCCCCGCCTTGCGCGCGAGCGTGCGCGCCTTGCGGACGGTTGCCGGGTCGAGGTCGAGCTTGCCCTTCGGCCGGCGGGTCACGAGTGCGCCTCCAGCCGGCGCTCGAACAGCGCGCGCACGCCGGGCTGCTCGCGCAGCAGCTGCATCGCGTAGTCGGCGTGCCCGGGCACGTAGCCGTTGCCGACGAGCATGGTCACGTCGGCAGCCAGCCCCTCGGCTCCGAGGGCCGCCGCGGAGAACGACGTCGCCATCGAGAAGAAGACGACCGTGCCCTGCGCGGAGGTGGTGAGGACCGCCCCGCCCTCGCAGCCCGGCACGTCGACGCAGACCACGGTGACGTCGGCGGTGCTGCCGGCCGCGGCGGTCACGGCGTCACGGAGCGCGACGGGGTCGCGGGCGTCGGCCAGCACGACCTCGTCGGCCAGGCCGGAGTCGCGCAGCAGCTCGGCCTCGCTCTCGACGGGCACGACGCCGACCGTACGCCGCGCGCCGGCCGAGCGGGCCGCGGCGAGGCTCAGCGACCCGGACTTGCCGGCGCCGCCGATCACCGCGACGACCGGCTCGTCGTACTGCGCCACGACCCGGCGGGTGAGGGCCGGCGCGCCGCAGACGTCCATCACCGCGAGGCTGAGGTCGGCCGGGAGGTCCTCGGGGATGCGCGCGGCGATGGAGCGGCCGAAGAGGACCGCGTAGCCGTCGCAGGGCACCTGCTCGGAGCGGCCGTCCCAGCGCGCCAGGGCGTCCTCGATCACCAGCGGCGTCAGCGTGAGCGAGACGAGCGTGGCGACCCGGTCGCCCACAGCCAGGCCCAGCGGGGACTCGGGGCCGACCTCCTCGACGGTGCCGACGAGCATGCCGCCGGACCCGGTCTCGGGGTTCTGCATCTTGCCGCGCTCGGCGACGATCTCGAGCACGGCCCGGCGTACGCCGTCGCCGTCCTCGTGCGTGCGCTCGAGCTGCCGGAAGGACGCCGCGTCGAGGTTGAGGCGCTCGACGCGGATCCGGACCTCGTCGGCCCACAGCTCCTTGCGGGTGTCGAGCCGGCGCGCGGCCTGGGGCAGCACCACCCGGTCGTCCAGCACCCGGTGCAGCCCCGTTGGATCACTGGCGCGCACGAAGTTTCTCCTCAGTAACGTCGACGTCGGCGGGATGATTTGCGGTGTGTCTTTGGACAGGCCGCAGATCGTCCACCTACAGTGGCACAGTGACCATTGAAACGTCCATCGGGCTCGGAACCGGTCAGCCCTACCCCTACCAGCGTGTCGAGCTGGTCGAGCCGGACTGGACCCGGTTCCCGGGGTGGAAGGACGTCACCGCCGAGGAGTGGGCGTCGGTGCAGTGGCAGCGCGCCCACTGCATCAAGAACGTCAAGCAGCTGCGCGAGCTGATGGGCGACCTGCTCGACGAGCGGTTCTACGCCGACCTCGAGCGCGACCAGGCCGAGCGCGCCACGATGTCGATGCTCGTGCCGCCGCAGATGATGAACACGATGGCGCCGCAGGAGCCGCCGGCCGGCCCCGGCTCGCTGACCGACGCGTTCTACGCCGACCCGGTCCGCCACTACATGATCCCGGTGTTCTCAGACCGGCGCACCGACTTCCCCTCGCACCCGCACGCGACCCGTGACTCCCTCCACGAGCACGACATGTGGGCGACCGAGGGCCTCACGCACCGCTATCCCACGAAGGTGCTCGCCGAGCTGCTGCCGACCTGCCCGCAGTACTGCGGCCACTGCACCCGGATGGACCTCGTCGGCAACTCCACGGCGGTCATCGACAAGCTGAAGTTCGTCGGCAAGCCCAACGACCGCCTCGGCGACATGCTCGACTACCTGCGCCGCTCCCCCGGTGTCCGTGACGTCGTCGTCTCGGGCGGCGACGTGGCGAACATGCCGTGGCCCCGGCTCGAGGCGTTCCTGACCGAGCTCCTCGAGATCGAGAACATCCGCGACATCCGCCTCGCGACCAAGGCCCTGATGGCGCTGCCGCAGCACTGGCTGCAGCCGGAGGTCGTCGAGGGCATGACCCGGGTCGGGTCGATCGCGCGGGCCCGCGGCGTCTCGATCGCCGTCCACACCCACGTCAACCACGCCAACTCGGTGACGCCCCTCGTCGCCGAGGCCACCCGCGCGATGCTCGACACCGGCATCCGCGACGTGCGCAACCAGGGCGTGATCCTCAACGGCGTCAACGCCGACCCGCACGCGCTGCTCGACCTGTGCTTCCGGCTGCTCGATGGCGCGCAGATCATGCCCTACTACTTCTACATGTGCGACATGATCCCGTTCTCGGAGCACTGGCGGATCTCGGTCGCCGACGCCCAGCGCCTCCAGCACGCGATCATGGGCTACCTGCCCGGGTTCGCGACGCCGCGGATCGTGTGCGACGTGCCGTTCGTCGGCAAGCGGTGGGTGCACCAGCTCGCGTCCTACGACCTGGAGCGCGGCATCTCGCACTGGACGAAGAACTACCGCACGTCGATCGAGGCCACCGACCCCGAGGCGCTCTCCCGCACCTACGAGTACTACGACCCGATACACACGCTGCCGGCCGACGGCCAGGCCTGGTGGGCCGAGCACGCCTCGCTCGACGAGTCCGCGCTGAAGGCGGCCGAGATGGCCGAGGCCTCGCGGCGTACGGCGGCCCTGCAGGCCCACTGAGACCCACGGCGCGCCGCGGGGCCACACTGTCCGCGTGCCGCTGACCCTGGAGCCGCTGCCCGCCCACGACTACGCCGCCTGGCGCGAGGAGGTCGTCGCTCGCCGGGTGGCACACCCGCGCCTGCGCGGGCTGGGAGCCGACACCGCCGCGGCCCGGGCCTGGGCGGTCGTCGACCGGCTCCTGCCCGTCTCGGGGCCGCCGGCCGGCACCGAGGTCCTCGAGGTCCGCGCCGACGAGGAGTCGCCCCGCCGGGTCGGCACCTTCTTCCTGCTGCCGGCCGGCCCGGACCGCGTCGAGCTCGGTGACCTCGTCCTGGACGACCCCACCGACGCGGCACCGCTGCGCCACCTGCTGGCCGAGCGGCTGGCGCCGCGCGGGATCCGCACCCTCGGCGTCGGGGTGCTCGCCGGCGACCCGGTGCACGAGGCCCTCGCCGCCGACCCCGCCGCGGAGCTGACGGCCACCCAGATGCAGCTCGACCTGGCGTCCGCCCGCCCGGCGACGGCGACGGTCGCGGTGCGGGTCGAGCCGATGGGCGCCGAGGCACTGGCGGCGTACCTCGACGGAGCCGTCGAGGAGTTCGCCGGCGACCTGCTGACGTCGGACTCCTCCCTGTCTCGGAGCGGGCGCTCGCGCGCTCCCGCGAGGTGCACGAGGGTCTGCTCCCGCAGGGGCTCGACACCCCCGGCCACGACTTCCTCGTGGCACTCGCACCGGCGGACGGGCGCCGCGTCGGCTTCGCCTGGCTGTTCCACGAGGAGCGCGCCGGCTTCGTCTACGACGTCGTGGTGGAGGAGACCGAGCGCGGCCGCGGGCTGGGCCGCGCGCTGATGGAGCACGCCGCCGACCATCTGGCGCGCGCGGGGATAGAGGTGGTCGGGCTCAACGTCTTCGGCCACAACCACGTCGCCCGGCGGCTCTACGACTCGCTGGGCTACCGCGTCGTCGACCAGTCGGTGACGCTCCCGCTGGAGGGGCTCATCCCCCGGTGACGGGGCGGTTCTCGTAGTAGGTGGAGAGCACGATCGTGGTGCGGGTCGAGACGTTGGCGGCGGCGCGGATGCGCGCGAGCAGGCCCTCGAGGTCGCTCGGCCGGGCCAGCCGGACCTTCAGGATGTAGGACTCGTCGCCGGCCACGGACCAGCACGACTCGATCTCGGGGATGTCCTCGAGCCGGGCCGGTGAGTCGTCCGGCTCCGACGGGTCGATCGGCCGGATGGAGATGAACGCCGTCAGCGGCAGCCCGATCTCGTCGTGGTTGACCGTCGCGCCGTAGCCGAGGATCAGGCCGCGCTGCTCGAGCCGCTTGACCCGCTGGTGCACCGCCGAGGTCGACAGGCCGGTGGCCTTGCCGAGATCGGTGAAGGACATCCGGCCGTCGCCCGCGAGGAGCTGGAGGATCTGCCGGTCGGTGGCCTCGAGTGTGGACGATGTCACGGCGGGAGCGTAGTCCGATGCTCTGGCAGGATGCAGCCGTGACCAGATCCGGGCCGCGCCTGATGTTGCTCGACTCCGCCTCGATGTACTTCCGGGCCTTCTTCGGCGTCCCGGAGATCACCGCTGACGACGGCACGCCGGTCAACGCCGTGCGCGGCTTCATGGACTTCATCGCGCGGCTGGTCGCGCAGTACGACCCCGACGAGCTCGTCTGCTGCTGGGACAACGACTGGCGGCCGGCGTGGCGCGTCGAGCTGCTGCCGACGTACAAGACCCACCGGGTGGTGGCCGAGGTGGCCACCGGCCCCGACGTCGAGGAGGTGCCCGACCCGCTGGAGGTCCAGGTGCCGATCATCCTCGAGGTGCTCGACGCGTTCGGGATCGCCGTCCGCGGAGCCGACGGCTACGAGGCCGACGACGTCATCGGCACGCTCGCGACGGGTGCAGCCGGGCCGGTCGACGTGGTCACGGGCGACCGCGACCTGTTCCAGGTCGTCGACGACGACGCGTCGGTGCGCGTCCTCTACATCGCCCGGGGCGTGGGCAACCACGAGCGGGTCGACAACGCGTGGGTGCGCGCCAAGTACGGCGTCGACGCGGCTCAGTACGCCGACTTCGCGACCCTGCGCGGCGACGCCTCCGACGGCCTGCCCGGCGTGGCGGGGATCGGCGAGAAGACCGCGGCCACCCTGCTCGGGAGGTTCCGCCACATGGAGGGCATCGTCGCCGCGGCGGAGGACCCCTCGTCCGACCTCGGCCCCGGGCCCCGGGGCAAGATCAAGGCCGCCGCCGACTACCTGCTCGTCGCGCCGAAGGTGGTGGCGGTGGCGCGGGACCTGGAGGTCGACCGCACCGGTCTCGACCGGCCCGTCACCCCCCGCTCGCCCGAGCGGGTGACCGAGCTCGCCCGCCGCTACAACCTCGAGAGCCCGGCGGCCCGCCTGGTGGAGGCGCTGATCCGCTGAGCCACCGCCACGTCCGTACGGTGGAGACATGTCCCGGATTGCCGTCGTCGGCGGCTACGGCCAGATCGCCCGCCACCTCCACGTCGCGCTGCGCCGCTCGGAGCACGACCCCGTCGCGCTGGTGCGGAGGGAGGAGCACCGCGCCGAGCTGGGGTCGTGCGGCGCCGAGGTGCGGATGCTCGACATCGAGCAGACCGACGCCGAGGGGTTCGCCGCCGCGTTCGCGGGGTGCGACGCCGTGGTCTTCGCCGCCGGGGGCGGACCGGACGGCAACGTGGAGCGCAAGCGCACGGTCGACCTCGAGGGCTCGCTGAAGTCGGTCGAGGGTGCCCGGCTGGCCGGCATCGACCGGTTCGTGCAGGTCTCGGCGATCGGCGTCGACGACCCGCTGCCAGCGGACACGGGCGAGGTCTGGCGCGCCTACGTCGAGGCCAAGCGCGACGCCGACGCCGCCCTGCGGGCGAGCGACCTCGCGTGGACGATCATCCGGCCGGGCCGGCTCACCGACGACCCGGCCACCGGGCTGGTCTCCCTCGGTCCCGACGTCCAGCGCGGCGAGGTCACCCGGGCGGACGTGGCGGCGGTCCTGGCGGCGGTGCTGGACGAGCCGGGCACGGTCGGGCAGCAGTGGAACCTCGTCAACGGCCCAACGCCCGTCGCCGATGCCGTCCGTCAGTCGTCGTCGCCCAGCGCCGAGTAGGCGACCACCCCGCGACGCACGGCTCTGACGACCTCGCGGGCGGTGTCGCGCAGCGGCCCGTCGCCGGCGGCGTCGGCCACCTGCCCGGCGAGATCGAGCAGCTGCTTCGTCCACCGCACGAAGTCGCCGGCCGCGAGGTCGACGACGTTGAGCACGTCGTCGAGCTCCTCACCATCCGCCCAGCGGTGGGCCGCCCAGGCGAAGCCCGGGTCGGGCTGGCGCAGGAAGTCGAGGTGGTGCTCGCGCTCGAGCGCGTCGAGGCGGCCCCAGAGCCCGACCATCTGCCGGATCACCTCCTGGGCGCGGCCGCCGGGGACCCGGGGCGGTGAGGCGTCGTCCGGTCGGCGCGCCTCGAAGACCAGCACCGAGAGCACCGCGGCCAGCTCGGGCACGGTGAGGTCGTCCCAGAGGCCTAGGCGCAGGGCCTCGGCGGCGACCAGGTCGAGCTCGGAGTAGAGCCGCATCAGGCGCCGTCCCTGGTCGGTCACGGTGACCTGTCCGCCCTCGTCGGCGAGGTAGCCGAGCGCGGTGAGCACCTCGCAGACCCGGTCGAACTGCCGGGCGACGGTGTTGGTGCGGTTCTCGACCCGGCGCCGCAGCGTGGCCGCGTCGCGCTCGAGCTTGAACCAGCGCTGCGCCCACCGGTCGTGGTCCTCTCGGTCGGGGCAGGCGTGGCACGGGTGGGCGCGCAGCTGCGCCCGCAGGTCTGCGATCTCCCGCTCGGCGGCGGAGTCGGGCGCGCCGCGCTGCGGGCGCCCGCGGCCCGGCGGTGGCGGCGCGAGGTCGTGCGTGCGCGCCCGGAGCGCGGAGGCCAGGTCGCGGCGCATCTGCGGGTTGCGGGCGTTGAACGACTTCGGCACCTTGAGGCTGGCGACCGACGCGACGGGCACCGGGAAGTCGATGAGCGCGAGCCGCCGGGCCTGCCGGTCGGCGGTGACGACGAAGGGCCGCGGGTTCACGGCGTCCCAGCTCGGGTCGATCACGACGGCGTACCCGGCGAACTTGCCGGTCGGGACCTCGATCACGTCGCCCCGCTTCAGCAGGCGCAGCGACTCGATCGCCTCCTCCCGGTGGTCGGCCCGGCGGGCCTTGCTGGCGTTCTTCTCGACGTCGGAGATGCGGCGACGCAGGCCGGCGTACTCCAGGAAGTCGCCGAGGTCGCAGCGGGCCGACTCGGCGTAGCCCGCGAGCGCCTCCTCGGCCTTGCGCAGCTGGCGGGCGAGCCCGACGACGGCCTTGTCGGCCTGGAACTGGGCGAAGGACTGCTCGAGCAGCTCGCGCGAGGTCTCTCGGCCGTACTGGTGGACCAGGTTGACGGCCATGTTGTACGACGGCCGGAACGACGAGCGGAGCGGGTAGGTGCGGGTCGAGGCGAGGCCGGCGACCTCGCGGGGGTTCATGCCCGGCTGCCAGAGCACGACGCCGTGGCCCTCCACGTCGAGCCCGCGGCGGCCGGCTCGGCCGGTGAGCTGGGTGTACTCCCCCGGCGTGATGTCGGCGTGCGTCTCGCCGTTCCACTTCGTGAGCTTCTCGATGACCACCGTGCGCGCCGGCATGTTGATGCCCAGCGCCAGCGTCTCGGTCGCGAAGACGACCTTGCACAGGCCACGGACGAACAGCTCCTCGACCACGTGCTTGAACGCCGGGAGCATGCCGGCGTGGTGCGCGGCGACGCCGCGGGTCAGCCCGTCGAGGAAGTCGTGGTAGCCGAGGACGTGCAGGTCCTCCTCGGGCAGGTCGTGGCAGGCGGCCTCGACGTAGGCGTGGATCGTGTCGCGCTCCTCGGGCGTGGTCAGGCGCACGCCCGCGGCGAGGCACTGCTGGACGGCCGCGTCGCAGCCGACCCGGCTGAACACGAATGCGATCGCAGGTAGCAGCCCCTCGCGGTCGAGGCGCTCGACCACGTCCGCGCGGCTGGGGATCCAGACCCGGCGCCCGTTGCCGACGTTGCGGCCGTCCTTGGAGAACTTGGCCTTGGACGAGCCGGGCTTGCCCTTGCGCGGGGAGCGCCGGTCGCGCATGAGACGGGTGCTGGCCCAGTCGTCACGCGCGATCTTCATCAGCTCGCCATTGACCGGGGCGCCCTCCTTGACGAACCCCGCGGCGGCGTCGACGTCGGACGAGGCGAACAGGTCGAGCAGCCGCCGCCCGACCATCACGTGCTGGTAGAGCGGGACCGGCCGCCGCTCCTCGACGATCGTCGTGGTCTCGCCGCGGACGGTCTCGAGCCACTCGCCGAACTCCTCGGCGTTGCTCACCGTGGCGCTGAGGCTGACCACCGTCACCGACTCGGGGAGGTGGATCATGACCTCCTCCCACACCGCGCCCCGGGACCGGTCGGCGAGGTAGTGCACCTCGTCCATGACCACGAACCCGAGTCCCATCAGGGTCCGGCTGCCGGCGTAGAGCATGTTGCGGAGCACCTCGGTGGTCATCACGACCACCGGCGCCTCGCCGTTGACGACGTTGTCGCCGGTGAGCAGCCCCACCTCGTCGGGGCCGTAGCGGTCGACGAGGTCGTGGTACTTCTGGTTGCTCAGGGCCTTGATGGGGGTGGTGTAGAAGCACTTGCGGCCCGTGGCGAGGGCCAGGTGGATCGCGAACTCCCCCACCAGCGTCTTGCCGGACCCCGTCGGCGCAGCGACCAGCACGCCGCGCCCGTCCTCGATCTCCTGGCAGGCGCGGAGCTGGAAGTCGTCGAGCGGGAAGTCGTAGAGGGCGGTGAAGTCGTGGACCACGGGGTGGTCCTTGTGCTTCATGTGCGCCGCATACCGCTCCGACGGGGAGAGCTCGCCGGTACTCACTTCTCCCACCCTACGGAACGGGTCACACTCCCGAGGCCGCCCCGCCCTCGGCGTAGACGGTGAGCGCGCCGGCGGCGCACTCGACGGTCAGCGGGAGATCGCCGAAGCGCTCGCCGTCGGCGTACGTCGTGATGCCGGGGCTCGCGACCGTGACCGACCGGACCCGGTGGTGCTCGTACTGCGGGTGGCTGGTGTGGGTGCCGCTGAACAGCTTGGGGTAGGTCTTCACCAGCGACGTGCGGCTCATCGGCTTGATCACGACGACGTCGAGCATCCCGTCGTCGAGCAGGGCGCCCTCGGTGATCCGCAGCCCGCCCCCGAACGACGGCCCGTTGCCCACCGAGACCATCATCGCCTCGAGCGTCACCTGCCGCCCGTCGAGGTCGAGCGTGTAGTGCAGCGGCTTGAAGACGCGCAGCTCGGAGAGCGTGGCGAGGTTGTAGCGCATCTGGCCCTTGGGCCAGGTCATCCGGTTGGCCCTCTCGTTGACGAGCGCGTCGAAGCCGGCGCAGAGCACGGTCGCGAAGTACTTGCTGCCGGCCATCGCGAGGTCGACCTGCCGGGTCGTCCCCCTGACGACCGCCTCCACCGCGGCGACGGGGTCCTTGCGCGGTAGGTCGAAGTAGCGCGCCACGTCATTGCCGGTGCCGGCCGGGACGATCCCGAGCGCGGTGCCGGTCGTCGCGACGGCCTGCACGCCGAGGTGCACCATGCCGTCGCCGCCGATCACCACGAGGGCGTCGACGCCGTCCTGCACGGCCGCCCGCGCGAGGTCGAGCGCCTCGTCGGCGTCCCGCCCGCTCAGGTCGCGCACGCTCAGCCCGGCGCCGCGCAGCCGCTCCAGCACCGCCGCCCGCGCCCGCCCGCCGCGCCCCTTCCCCGAGGTCGGGTTGGTGAGCAGGGCGATGTCTCGGGCCACGCGCGCAGACTAGGGCACCCGGCCACTGCGTTGCGCTCATCCCGCGGGTGGCCGATCGATCAGCAACCCCGGCGGGTGACTGATCGATCAGCAACCCTGGGAGGTGACTGATCGATCAGCAACCCTGGGAGGTGACTGATCGATCAGCAACCCTGGGAGGTGACTGATCGATCAGCAAGGCGCTCCGCGGGGGACTCGCGCCCGGAGGCTGTGGAGAACGGCCACCGGCTGCCGACGAATGGGGAAGGGTCCAGGCATGGACTCACCCTTCGTGCGGTTGGACGACCGCGAGTACGCCGAGATCCTCACCGATGCTGCCTTCTTCGTGATCTCCGGGAAGGGCGTTGACCGGTTCAGCGTGCGCGCCCTGGCGCGCTGGATGAAGGTGAGCCCGGCGGCGATCCTGAACGACTACAGCCGGGGGCGGACCCTCGCGATGATCGCCGGGAGGTTCGGGCAGCGATGGCTCGCGTGGTCGGCCGGGGACCCGTTGTTCGGGCCGACTCCCGCGAGGGTGCCGCTCCGGCTGCCCGAAGGCCCCGATGAGCAGCTCGGCATCCGGGTGCTCGGGGCCTTGCAGCTGCTGGCGGAGGGCGAGCGGGTGCGTGGCAACGGCGTGCCGGCCAGCCAGCTCGACCGCCTTCGCGAGGAGGAGCTCGCGTTGCTGCGGCAGAGGCTCCGTGACGCGCTCCGATGTTGCGGGGCCGCACCCGACGACCGGCACGTGGCCGGCATCATGGCACTGACGCGAGGACTCCGGGAGACCCTCGCCGATGCCGAGAGTCGGCTGACACCGACGGAGGCCACAGAGATCCTGAGCGGCTACGTGGCCGCCGCGCACGCGACCGGGTGCGATGGTCGGCTACCGGACGGGGAGCCCGTCAGCTGAGGCCGAGCCGGACAGACCAGCGGGCGGGGTCGGCGCCGACCGCACGGGCGACGCGGGTCAGCGCCACGAGGACCTCCTCGGACGTCCACGACGTCCCGGGGGCCGCCACCGTGGCTCGCCCGTCGCGGCTCAGCAGCAGCACCTGCCCGTGCCGCCAGCTCTGGTGGACGCGGGTGCGGGTGGCCTCGTCGAGCACCGGGGCCGGGTAGGCCTGGTCGACGGCGAGCAGGTCGCACGCGAGGGTCTCGTCGGCGCCGCCGGTGAGGTGGCCTGCGACGAGGTGTCCGCCGAGGCCCGTGTCGGTGGCCCACGCCACCGGTCCGTCGCCCAGCCAGTCCGGGAGGTCGAAGGGGTCGAGGTCGGCGATCGCCGGCGCGGTCACAGCGGGGACACCTCGTCGTCGGCCCACTGGTCCGTGGAGTCGCGACCACGGCCCCGGGCGCGGTCCACCAGGCGCGCGATCACCTCTGCGATGAGGAACAGGATCAGCATCGGGATGGCCAGGAACAGCATGGAGAACGGGTCCGTCGACGGGGTGCCGACCGCGGCGAAGACGAACGTCGCGACGATGATCCACGGCCGGTAGCGGCCGAGCTGACGCCCCGACACCACGCCGGCGAGGTTGAGCATCACGACGAACAGCGGGATCTCGAAGGCGATGCCGAAGATCAGCAGCATCCGGCTGATGAAGGAGAAGAACTGTGGCAGCTCGACGAGGTTCGTCACCTCGTCGGGCGTGAAGCCGATCAGGACCTCGATCGCCTTCGGGAGCACGTAGTAGCCCACCGCGACCCCGGCGAAGAACAGCGGTCCGGCGATGGCCGCGAAGATGCGCGACCATTTCCGCTCGCCGGGGTGCAGCCCGGGCAGGATGAACGCCCAGATCTGGTAGAGCCAGTACGGCGAGGCCGCGACGAGCCCCGCCAGGCCGCAGAGCTTGAGCTGGAAGGTCAGGCCGGCGGCGACGCCGTTGATGACGGGCTCGGTCTGGGTGCCCTCGGGGAGCCGGGCCTTCGCGTCCTCGTACGGGTTCAGGATCAGCTGGTAGAGGTCGTGGTAGAAGTACAGCGCCACGCAGAACGCGATGACGACGACCAGGGCCGAGCGCAGCAGACGGGCCCGGAGTTCACGCAGGTGGTCGGAGAGCGCCATCCGCCCGTCGGGGCCGACCGGGTGCTGCGGGCCTCCCTTGAGGAACCCCGCGAGGCGCTTGATCAACGGCGGGCGGTCAGGCGGTGTCGCCGCGCTGGAGCTTCTCCGCCTCGGCGTCCAGCTGGGCCTGCCGCTCGGCCAGGTCGCGCTGCTTGGCCTCCAGCTCGAGCTGGGCCTGGCTCTGCGTGGCGGTCGTCGTCGTGGTGGCGTCGGCCTCGTCGTCGTCCATCAGACCCTTGGTCTCCGCCTTGAAGATCCGCAGTGCCCGGCCGCTGCCTCGCGCCAGCTCGGGGAGCTTGGAGGCGCCGAAGAGGAGCACGATGACCAGCACGATCAGGATCAGCTCGGTCGGCCCGAGGTTGGCGATGAGCGGGGCGGTCATGAGGGGTCCTCACGTGGTCGGTGCAGAGTGTCTCCAGCGTACTCGTCGGTCAGCCGTAGAGGCTGAGCGCCCGCTGCGCGGCGGCGGTGAACGTGTCGGCGTAGCCCGCCGGGGACACCACCCGGGCGTGCGGGGCCAGGCGCAGCAGCAGCCTGGTCAGCCAGCGCTCGTCGGCGACGAGGAGGACGACCTCCAGCCGGTCGTCGCCGACCTCGCGGACCTCCTCGACCGGGTAGTACGACGGCATCCAGCGTGCCTCGGGCTCGAGCAGCAGCGTGACCGGGGTGACGTCGCTGGACTGGCTGAAGATCCCGTCAGCGAGGTCTCGTGGCCCTTCCTGGGGTGTCTCCACCGGGTCGTCGAGCACCTCGGCGTGGTCGATCCGGTCGAGGCGGAACAGGCGCGGGGCCTCCGCGCTGTGGCACCACGCGTCGAGGTAGAGGTGGCCGGCCGTGACGACGCCCCTCGGGTCGACCACGCGCTCGGACTGCTCGTCGCGGCTCGGGATGTAGTAGCTGAGCCGCACCTGCCGGCCACGGTCGGCGGCGGTCTGGAGGTCACGGGCCAGCAGGGCGAGGTCGGTGTCGGCCGCGCCGTCGCCGGGATCGATCTGGGCGGCCGCGAGGCCCGGCGCCGACCCGGGGCCGGAGCCCTGGGCGGCCGCCGCCTCGAGCTTGGCCAGCGCGCGGTCGACGACCTCGCGGGTGTCGTCCTTCGCGCCGTTGCGCAGCGCGCGCAGCGCCACGATGACCGCCGAGGCCTCGGTCGCGCTCAGCCGCAGGGGCCGGGCGAGGTAGTCGGCGTTCGACACCTTGATCACGCCGTCGGCGCGTACGCCGTCGGGGCCCTCCAGCGCATCGAGGTCGACGTCGATGAGGTCGTCGGGGTAGCCGCCCGGGAGGCCGCACATGAACAGCACCTTGAGGTCGCCGAACAGCTGGTCGGGGTCGACGCCGAGCGCCTTCGCGGCGTCGTCGAGCCGGACCTCGCCGTGGGCGTGGAGGTACGGCACCAGGGTCAGCAGGCGCGCCACCTGGTCCTTGGCGCTGGGCTGTGCGCTCACGCGGTCTCCCCGATCATGGCCTCGCCCACGGCCGCCCGCAGCCGGTCGACCACCCGCACGCGGAGCGCGAGCGGCTCCTCGACGTACACATCGGCGCCGTAGCCCAGGACCTCGTCGGCGAGCCCCAGCGCGCCGCGCTCGAGCACCAGACGGTCCCAGATGGACTCGGTGTCCGGCCCGGTCACGCCCTCCTCGACGTCGTCGGCGCCGCGTCGCAGCGTGTGCCCGGCACCCTTGCGCACCAGCAGCACCACGCGCTCGGTCGACGGCTCGGGCGCCAGCCGCCGCGCCACCTCACTCACGTCGGTGCCGGGCGGGATCTCGTAGGAGCCTGGCGGGCCCGCCTTCGTCGCCTTGCCCTGCACCCGGGAGAGGCGGAAGATCCGCTCGGCCTCGCGGTCGGTGTCGTAGCCCACGACGTACCAGCGGCCGGAGTAGCGCGCCACGCCCCACGGCTGGAGGTGCCGGCTGCGGACCTCGGTGTCGCCGGAGCGGATGTAGTCGAACCGGACCGGCGTGCGCTCCTGCGTGGCCTCCCAGAACACGTCGAACGACGGCTCGTCGGCGCTCAGCCGCGGCTCGACGATGTCGAGCGCGGTGAGGTCGACGTCGATGCCCAGCGCGGTGAGCTTGCGGACCGCCTCCGTCGTGGCCTCCGCCAGCCGGGCGTGCTGCCAGACCTTGGTGGCGACACCGATGACGGCCGCCTCGTCGGAGGTGAGGCTGATGTCGGGGAGCGCGAACTCGTCGGGCCGGATGCGGTAGCCGGGCTCGTCGTCGAAGAACGCGTCGATCTGCCCAACCTCGATCGGCACGCCGAGGCTGCGCAGCTCGTCCTTGTCGCGCTCGAACATCTTCTCGAACGCGTCGGGGCTGGAGTCGGCGTAGAGGATCTCGCGGATCCGCTCCTTCGACACGTAGTGCCGCTGGACGAGCAGCATGATCAGCAGGTTGAGGAGCCGCTCGCTCTTCTCCGCTGCCATGCGACTGATCCTAGGGGGCCGTCAGGCAGCACCCAGGATGTCGATGAGGAAGACGAGCGTGGCGTCCTTGGGGATGCCGCTGTCGGGGCTGCCCTCGGCTCCGTAGCCGAGCTCGGAGGGGATCTCGAGCACCACTCGCGAGCCGACCGGCATGCCGTCGAGGCCCTTGTCCCAGCCCTTGATGACCGCTCCGGTGCCGATGCTGAACGTCGTCGGCGCACCCGTGCCGGTGTCGCCGAAGTTCTCGTCGAACGGCTTCTCGCCGTCGAACGCCTGCCCGAGGTAGCGGACCGCGATCGTCTGGCCCTTCTTCACGCGCGGGCCCGTGCCCCGGATCAGCTGGAACTTGCGGAGGTCGTCGGTCGGGTCGGGGGCGTCGGTGAAGTCGAAGCCCTGGATGACGCCGTCGCGGAACTTCGGCTTCGGCATCCAGTCGGGTGCGTCCGCCTCCTCGCCCTCCGGCGCGTCGAGGACCTTCGACACCAGGTCGATGAGCACCAGGACGCTGTCCTTGTTGGCGATCCCGAGCTGGGAGTTGCCGGTCACGCCGAACGCCTCCTCGGCCGAGGCGGTGACCGCCAGGCGGGAGCCGACCTTCGCGTCCTTGATGCCGGCGAGGAACTCCGGCAGCTGGTCGTCGACGGTCAGCATCTCGGCCTTCTTCTCCTCGTAGGTGCTGAAGGCCTCCTTCTGCGAGTAGCCGTTGCCGATCCACAGCTGGGCCATCACGGCGTCGTCGGCCGCGAGCGCGTCGCCGTCACCCTCGGTGACGGTCTCGGTCTCGACCTTCCCGGCCTTCATGACGCCCTTCCACTTCACCTCGGGCGCCGAGCCGACGTCGCCTGAGATCGTGACGGCATCGAGCCGGTCGTAGGTCTTGCCGCCCACCAGCGGGTCGCCGGACGACGTGTCGTCGCCGCACGCCGTCAGGAGGAGCGCGCTGCAGGCGAGCAGCGCGGGCACGACGGCCAGCTTGCGGGAGCGAGGTCGAAACAGCGAAAGCACGGGCGGAACCCTAACGGGCGAGGCTGAGAGTTCTCACATCGCAAGCCACCGCTGGTTGAGGAGGTCGCGCAGCGACCGTCTCGAAACCACCAAGCGAAGGCACCCGCTGTCCCCCCGCTGATCGAGCCTGTCGAGATCACCGCAGCCACGCCACCGGGGCCGAGCAGCTCCCAGCGCCGGCTGCGGTGGTTCGAGACGCGTCGCTGCCGGCTCCTACGTCGCCGTCAGCCGACGCTCCTCAACCTCTCCGCCTGATCGGGCACTGCGCTCGTTCCTCGCGCACTGCCCGGGCTCCTACATCCCGTCGATGAGGCGCTGGACCCGCTCGTCGTACGCCCGGAACGGGTCCTTGCACAGGACGGTGCGCTGCGCCTGGTCGTTGAGCTTGAGGTGCACCCAGTCGACGGTGAAGTCGCGGCGGCGCTCCTGGGCGCGGCGGATGAACTCACCGCGCAGCCGCGCGCGGGTGTTCTGGGGCGGCACCGACTTGGCCTCGAAGATCTTCAGGTCGGTGGTCACCCGGGCGA
Source organism: Nocardioides halotolerans DSM 19273 (assembly GCF_000422805.1). Taxonomy (GTDB): domain Bacteria; phylum Actinomycetota; class Actinomycetes; order Propionibacteriales; family Nocardioidaceae; genus Nocardioides; species Nocardioides halotolerans. Next base: position 527,954 of record NZ_KE383922.1, read on the forward strand.
CCGCACCGCGCCGCTCGAGCAGGTAGTAGAGGCCGCGGCCCCGGTGGATGTCGTGGTAGGCCAGGTCGAGCTGGGCGATGCGGGCGTGACCGAGCGGGAGGCCGTGCTTGGCCCGGTAGCGGTCGATGAGCTTCCACTTGATGACCCAGTCGATCTCACGGTCGACGAGCCCGAGGTCGTCGGACTCGACGGCCTTGAGCCCGCGCTCCCACAGGTCGAGCGCCGCCTCGATGGTGGGGGTGCTGATCTGGCGACGGTCGACGAAGTCGCGGGCCTTGGCGAGGTACTCCCCCTGGATCTCCAGGGCGGACGCCTCACGCCCGTTGGCGAGCCGCACCTTGCGCCGGCCGGTGACGTCGTGGCTGATCTCGCGGATGGCGCGAATGGGGTTCTCCATCGTGAGGTCGCGCATCACCACGCCCTCCTCGATCATCCGGAGGACCAGGTCGCAGGAGGCCACCTTGAGCATGGTGGTCGTCTCGCTCATGTTGGAGTCGCCGACGATCACGTGCAGGCGGCGGTACTTCTCGGCGTCCGCGTGCGGCTCGTCGCGGGTGTTGATGATCGGCCGGCTCCGGGTGGTGGCGCTCGAGACGCCCTCCCAGATGTGCTCGGCGCGCTGCGAGACGCTGTACGACGCCCCGCGCGGCGTCTGCGTGATCTTGCCGGCGCCGACGACGATCTGGCGGGTCACCAGGAACGGGATCAGCACGTCGGCCAGCCGGCTGAACTCCCCCGCCCGCCCGACCAGGTAGTTCTCGTGGCAGCCGTAGGAGTTGCCCGCCGAGTCAGTGTTGTTCTTGAACAGGTAGATCTCGCCGGCGATGCCCTCGTCGTGCAGCCGCTGCTCGGCGTCGAGGAGCAGCCCCTCGAGCACCCGCTCCCCCGCCTTGTCGTGGGTCACCAGCTCGATCACGTCGTCGCACTCGGGCGTGGCGTACTCGGGGTGACTGCCGACGTCGAGGTAGAGCCGGGCGCCGTTGCGCAGGAACACGTTGCTGCTGCGGCCCCAGCTGACCACCTTGCGGAACAGGTAGCGGGCGACCTCGTCGGGGCTGAGCCGGCGCTGGCCCTTGAACGTGCACGTGACGCCGTACTCGTTCTCGATGCCGAAGATGCGCCGGTCCACGCTTCAAGCCTACGGGGCGGACGGGTCCTGAGGGGGCGCGACGGGCGGAGGAGCCGGAGGTGCCACGGGGTCCTGGAGGGGCGGCGCGTCGCCGCTCTCCTGGTCGGTGGGGTCCTTGGGGTCGTCGGGCGAGGCGTCGGTGGCCGCGGTGCCGGGCGGGTGGTCGGCGCCCTCCTCGACGGGGTTGGCCGTCGACGGGCCGCGGTCGCCGAGGAGCCTCTCGAGCCGGGCCGGGCCGATCCGGCTGAACTTCCGCGGCTGGGTGCGGGTCCGGTCGAGGACGGCGACCTCGAGGTCCTTGACCGGGATCACCCGGTCGTCGGTCTCGCCGCGCTCGTTGGTCGAGCGCCCCAGCGCCGACACCGCGAGCGCGAGCGCCTCGGTGAGCGAGCAGCCCTCCTGGTAGTGCTCGGAGAGGTAGCTCGCGACCACGTCGGCGGCGCCGCCCACCACGGCGTAGCCGTGCTCGTCGGCCACCTGGCCGTCGTAGGTGAGGCGGTAGAGCTGGTCCTCCGCGGCCGAGTCGCCGATCTCGGCGACGAAGATCTCGACCTCGTAGGGCTTCTCGCCACCACTGGAGAAGATCGTGCCGAGCGTCTGGGCGTAGGCGTTGGCCAGCCCGCGCGCCGTGACGTCGCGGCGGTCGTAGGCGTAGCCGCGCATGTCCGCGAGCCGCACGCCCGCGATCCGGAGGTTCTCGAACTCGTTGTAGCGCCCGACCGCCGCGAACGCGATGCGGTCGTAGATCTCCGAGATCTTGTGGAGCGCCTGGGAGACGTTCTCGGAGGCGAGCAGGATGCCGTCGGCGTACTGCACCGCGACCATCGAGCGACCCCGGGAGATGCCCTTGCGCGCGAAGTCGGCCCGGTCCTTCATCAGCTGCTCGGGCGAGACGTAGAACGGCATGCTCATGAGGCGCTGCCCCCGGTCGTCAGCGGGGCGGCCGGCCCGTCGGGCCGGGTCATCCGGCCCGCGATCACCCGGTCGGCGATCGCGGCGACGTCGTCGTCGAGCAGGCGGCGGCCGCCCTCGGCGGTGATGAGCTGCACCACCGGGAAGATCCGGCGGGTCAGGTCGGGGCCTCCGGTGGCGGAGTCGTCGTCGGCGGCGTCGTAGAGCGCCTGGATGACGGCCTCGACGCACTGCTCGGCGGAGAGGTCCTCGCGGTAGAGCTTCTTCAGCGACCCGCGCGCGAACAGGGAGCCCGACCCCACCGAGTGGAACGCCGTCTCCTCGTAGCGGCCGCCGGTCACGTCGTAGCTGAAGATCCGGCCGATGCCGGCCTCCATGTCGAAGCCCGCGAACAGCGGGACCACGGCCAGGCCCTGCATGGCCATGCCGAGGTTGGAGCGGATGAGCGCCGCGAGCCGGTTGGCCTTGCCGTCCATCGACAGCGTCGAGCCCTCGATCTTCTCGTAGTGCTCGAGCTCGACCTGGAACAGCCGGACCATCTCGACCGCGATGCCGGCTGTGCCGGCGATGCCCACAGCGGAGAACTCGTCGGCCGGGAACACCTTCTCGATGTCGCGCTGGGCGATGATGTTGCCCATCGTGGCGCGCCGGTCGCCGGCCATCACCACGCCGCCCGGGAACGTCGCCGCGACGATCGTCGTGCCGTGGGGGGCGAGGTCGCCGGCGCTGCCCTGCGGGAGGGTGCGGCGCGCGGGCAGCAGCTCGGGAGCCTGGTCGGAGAGGAAGTCGGCGAACGACGAGACGCCGGGCTGGAGGAACGCCGCCGGCAGACGGGAGTCAGCCCCCTGGTGCGGAGTCACTCGCCGCCCTTCTGGATGAAGGACTTCACGAAGTCCTCGGCGTTGGTCTCGAGCACGTCGTCGATCTCGTCGAGGATGGCGTCGACGTCGTCGTCCAGCGCTTCCTTGCGCTCGGCGACGTCGCTCTCGGTGACCTCCTCGGTGGACTCCTCCACCTCCGAGGACTTGCGCGGCTGCTTCTGCTCCTGTGCCATACCGAAACCCTATCCGGCCCTCGGTGGCTGAGGTGTGAGGAGCGCCAGCGACGAGCCTCGAAGCCTCCGCCGCGTGGGCACCCGCCGTTACCGTCGCTCCGTGACCGCCGAGCCGCCCGTCAGCCCGCTGCTGGAGTTCGACCCCTCACCCGTCGCGTTCCTGGAGCCGGCCGCGACCGTGACCCGACGCGACGTCCCCGAGGCGTGCGTGGTCACGTTCTTCGGCGACGTGGTCCAGCGGCTCGTGGAAACCGGGCGCGGCCAGGTGCTGGCCGAGAATGTCTGGGAGGACGGCCCGCACCCCCTGCTGGAGCTCGACCACGAGGGGCGGCGCGTCGCGGTGCTCCACTCCGGGGTGGGAGCCCCGCTGTCCGTGGGCCTGCTGGAGCAGGCCATCGCAACGGGGTGCCGGGCCTTCGTCGTGTGCGGTGGCGCGGGCGCCCTGCGTCAGGACCTGGTCGTCGGGCACCTGGTGCTGGTCGACTCGGCGGTCCGCGACGAGGGCACCTCCCACCACTACGCGCCGGCCGCACGGACCATCGACGCCGACCCGCAGGCGCTCGCGGTCCTGGCCGAGGTGCTGCGCGAGCGGGGCGCGACGTACGTCGCGGGTCGGACCTGGACGACCGACGGTCCCTACCGCGAGACCCCGGCCAAGATCGCGGCCCGGCGGGCCGAGGGCTGCCTGACCGTCGACATGGAGGCGGCCGCGCTGGCCGCCGCGGCGGCGTTCCGGGGGGTGCCGCTGGCGCAGGTCGTCTACGCCGGCGACGACCTCTCGGGCGAGCTCTGGGACCGGCGCGAGTGGCAGTCGCAGACCGAGGTGCGCGAGGAGCTGCTCGCCCTCGCCGCCACCGCGGCGCTCCGGCTCGCCGACCTGAGCCTCAACGGGTGAGCTCGGCGACGAGCGCCTCGGCGGTGTCGGAGCGGTCGAGCAGGTCGCCCACGTGCGCCTTGCTGCCCCGGAGCGGGTCGATGGTCGGGACCCGCTGGAGCGACTCGCGCCCCGGCAGGTCGAAGATCACCGAGTCCCAGGAGGCGGCGGCCACCTCGGAGGCGAACTTCTCCAGGCACCGCCCCCGGAAGTAGGCGCGGGTGTCCTCGGGCGGGTCGTGCATCGCGGCCTCGATGGTGGGGTCGTCGAGCAGCCGCTCGATCCGGCCGGCCTGCGCGAGGCGGTGGTAGAGCCCCTTCTCGGGACGGATGTCGGAGTACTGGTAGTCGATCAGCTGCAGCTTGGCGTCGTCCCAGTCGAGGCCGTCGCGCTGGCGGTACTGCTCGAGGAGCTTGAGCTTGGCCACCCAGTCGAGCTCGCCGGCCAGCAGCATCGGGTCGCGCTCGAGCCGGTCGAGCACCGACTCCCAGCGGGCCAGCACGTCGAGGGTCTGCTCATCCGCGTCGGACCCGAGCCGGTCCTCGACGTACTTGCGGGCCAGGTCAAGGTACTCCAGCTGCAGCTGCACGCCGGTCAGCGTCCGGCCGTCGTTGAGCATCACCGTCTGCTTGAGCGTCGGGTCGTGCGAGATGGCGCGCAGCGCCGAGACCGGACCGTCGATCGTGAGGTCCTGGGTGATGAACCGCTCCTCGATCATCGACAGCACCAGCGCGGTGGTGCCGACCTTGAGGTACGTCGAGACCTCGGCGAGGTTGGCGTCGCCGATGATCACGTGCAGGCGGCGGTACTTCTCCGGGTCGGCGTGCGGCTCGTCGCGGGTGTTGATGATCGGTCGCTTCAGCGTGGTCTCGAGCCCGACCTCGACCTCGAAGAAGTCGGCGCGCTGGCTGATCTGGTAGCCGTCCTCGCGGCCGTCCTGGCCGATGCCGACCCGGCCGGCGCCGGTGAACACCTGACGGCTGACGAAGAACGGCGTGAGGTGCCGCACGATGTCGGCGAACGGGGTCGCACGGCGCATCAGGTAGTTCTCGTGCGCGCCGTAGGAGGCGCCCTTGTTGTCGGTGTTGTTCTTGTAGCAGACGATCGGCGTGCCGCCCGGCAGCTGACCGGCCCGCCGGGCCGCGTCGAGCATCACGAGCTCCCCCGCCTTGTCCCACCGCACGATGTCGCGCGGGGTGGTGACCTCCGGCGTGGAGTACTCCGGGTGGGCGTGGTCGACGTAGAGCCGGGCGCCGTTGGTGAGGATCACGTTGGCGAGGCCGAGGTCCTCGTCGGTGAGCTGGGTCGGGTCGGCGATCTGGCGCGACATGTCGAAGCCCCGGGCGTCGCGCAGCGGCGACTCCTCCTCGAAGTCCCAGCGGGCGCGGCGCGCCTTGACGGTCGCCGAGGCGTAGGCGTTGACGACCTGCGAGGACGCCACCATGGGGTTGGCCAGGGGCTGGCCGACCACCGAGATGCCGTACTCCACCTCGGTGCCCATGACGCGTCGCACAGACATGGTTCCAGCGTACGGGTAGGGCGCGGGCGGATCGGCGCACGTATCTTGGGGAGCGTGGGCTGGTGGTCGGAGCGCGTCGTCCCCCGGATGGCCGACAAGAGCCTGTCCTCGCGCCCGATCATGGACCTGCGTCGCGAGGTCTGCGCCGGGCTCTCCGGCCGGGTTCTGGAGATCGGCTTCGGCAGCGGGCTGAACCTCTCCGCCTATCCGGCCGTGGTCGACTCCGTGGACGCCGTCGAGCCCTCCGACACGGGCTGGGAGCTGTCATCGGGGCGCAGGGCCACGGCCTCCGTGCCGGTCGACCGGGTGGGCCTCGACGGCCAGCGGCTCGCGGCCGCCGACGCGACGTACGACGCCGCGGTGTCGACCTTCACCCTGTGCACGATCCCGGACGCGACGACGGCCTTGGCCGAGGTACGCCGTGTGCTCCGGCCCGGTGGCACCCTGCACGTGCTGGAGCACGGCCTCGCGCCGGACGCGCGGGTGGCCGCGTGGCAGCACCGCCTCGACGGCCTGCAGGGCCGCATCGCTGCCGGGTGCCACCTGACCCGCGACGCTCCCGTCCTCGTCGAGGACGCCGGCTTCAGGGTCGAGCGGCTCGACCGGGCCTACCTGCCCGGCCCGAGCCTGTCGAAGCCGTGGACGTTCGTCTCGCTTGTTGTCGCGGTGCGCCCGTGAGCGACGTCGAGACGGACCGGTCCGCGCGCGCGATCGCGGCGGCCGAGCGCCTCGGCCTCGCCCACGAGGTCACCCGGCACGGCCCGGTGCGCTCGCTCGAGGAGGCGGCGGCCGCACGGGGCGTCGAGCCGCACCAGCTCGTCAAGACGATGGTGGTCCGGGTCTCCGAGGGCGAGCACGTGTTCGTGCTGGTGCCCGGCGATCGCGAGATCGCCTGGGCCAAGCTCCGCGCATTGCTCGGCGTCAACCGGCTCACCATGGCCACCGCGGAGTCGGCGTACGACGTGACGGGCTACGTGCGCGGCACGATCACCCCGCTCGGCAGCCAGACGGCGCTGCCGGTGGTCGCCGACGCCTCGATCGAAGGCCGGATCAGCCTCGGCGGCGGCGCCCACGGCGTCGCCCTGGCGGTGGACGCAGCCGACCTGGCCGCCGCGCTGGGCGCGACGGTCGCCGACGTCACCTAGAAGATCCCGCCGCCGTGCGCCCCGGGCGGGTTGTGCCGCTGGCCCTCCAGCGTGCCCATCCCCTTCGCGGCCTCACGGGCGCTGACTGAACCCCTGGGACGGAGCGAAGCGCGGAGCGGCTGCCGAACCACGCGAGCGCGAACAGCGCCGTCGCCGCTGCCGCCAGGACGAGCACGACCACCGTGGTGCTCATGTCAGAACCCGCTGGGCGGGTTGCCCTGGACGTTGCCTGTCACCGTCGATCCGGTGGCGTTGCGTTCCGCCTGCCCACCGCCCGGAGCGCGGCTGAGCCGCCACGGCTCCTTGTTTCCGCGCCGGGACCGGTTGCCCCGAGCGGCGAGCGCCACCAAGAGCGCCACCACCACGGCCACGCCGATCCAGAACCCCATGACTAGAGGTACTGACCGGTGTTGGGGACGGTGTCGATCGAGCGGCCGGGCTCGGTGCCCTGCTTGCCGGTGATGAGCGTGCGGATGAACACGATCCGCTCGCCCTTCTTGCCGGAGATCCGCGCCCAGTCGTCGGGGTTGGTGGTGTTGGGGAGGTCCTCGTTCTCCTTGAACTCGTCGACGCACGCCTGGAGCAGGTGCGAGACGCGCAGCCCGTGCTGCTGCTGGTCGAGGAAGTCCTTGATCGCCATCTTCTTGGCGCGGTCGACGATGTTCTGGATCATCGCGCCGGAGTTGAAGTCCTTGAAGTAGAGGACCTCCTTGTCGCCGTTGGCGTAGGTCACCTCGAGGAAGCGGTTCTCCTCGGTCTCGGTGTACATCCGCTCGACGGTCGCCTGGATCATCCCGGCGACGGTCGCCTCGCGGTCGCCGCCGAACTCCGCGAGGTCGTCGGCGTGCAGCGGCAGCTCGGAGGTGAGGTACTTCGAGAAGATGTCGCGCGCCGACTCGGCGTCGGGCCGCTCGATCTTGATCTTCACGTCGAGGCGGCCCGGCCGCAGGATCGCGGGGTCGATCATGTCCTCGCGGTTGGAGGCGCCGATGACCAGCACGTTCTCCAGCAGCTCGACGCCGTCGATCTCGCTGAGCAGCTGGGGGACGATGGTGTTCTCCACGTCGGAGGAGACGCCGGAGCCGCGGGTGCGGAAGAGCGAGTCCATCTCGTCGAAGAACACGATGACCGGCGTGCCGGCGCTGGCCTTCTCACGGGCGCGCTGGAAGACGAGCCGGATGTGCCGCTCGGTCTCGCCGACGTACTTGTTGAGCAGCTCGGGGCCCTTGATGTTGAGGAAGTAGGACTTCCCCTCCTGGCCGGTCTTGGTGGCGACCTTCTTGGCCAGCGAGTTGGCGACCGCCTTGGCGATCAGCGTCTTGCCGCAGCCGGGCGGGCCGTAGAGCAGCACGCCCTTCGGCGGGCGCAGCTGATGCTCCTTGAACAGCTCGGGGTGCAGGTAGGGCAGCTCGACGGCGTCCTGGATCGCCTCGATCTGGCCGCGCAGGCCGCCGATGGACTCGTAGGCGATGTCGGGGACCTCCTCGAGGACGAGCTCCTCGACCTCGGACTTCGGCACCTTCTCGTAGACGTAGCCCGCCCGCGAGTCGAGCAGCAGCGAGTCGCCGGCCCGGATCGTGTCGGCCCGCAGCGGCTCGGCGAGGCGCACCACACGCTCCTCGTCGGCGCTGGCGATGACCAGCGCGCGGTCGCCGTCGGCCAGCAGCTCCTTGAACATCACGACCTCGCCGACCTGCTCGTAGTCGAGCGCAGCGACGACGTTGAGCGCCTCGTTGAGCATGACCTCCTGACCGCGGTAGAGGTGGTCGAGGTCGACGCTCGGGCTGACGTTGACCCGCAGCTTGCGCCCGCCGGTGAAGACGTCGATCGAGTCGTCGTCGTTGCGGCCCAGGAAGGTGCCGAACCCGGCCGGCGGCTGCGCCAGGCGGTCGACCTCCTCCTTGAGCTTCATGATCTGGTCGCGGGCCTCGCGCAGGGTCTGGGCGAGCCGCTCGTTCTGGGAGGTCACCGCGGCGAGCGAGCGCTGCGCGTCGGCGAGGCGCAGCTCGAGACCGCGCGAGCCGGTCGGCGCGTCGCTGAGCCGACGCCGGAGGTCGGTGACCTCGGCCTCGAGGAAGCGCACCTGGCTCATGAGCTCGTCGGGGGTCCGGCCCCCACCGGCACCGCTGGACCTCTCCGGGCTGTCCGAAGTCATGGCGTCACCTCCTGTGAAAACGACCCTACTCGCGAACGACGGCCGCCCAAGGGGATATCCGCGCCGGGTCGATCACGAATTGGGCGCGATCCGGAAGCGGCGTCGTGCCCGAGGTCAGTCGTCGGCCGGCTCGGCCGGGACGCCGGGCGGCCGCGGGCCGAGGTAGTCGGGACCGTAGGCACCGGGAGCCGGGCGGCGGCGCTTGAGCGGCGGCTTCTGGCCCGGCGCCATCCTGCGGGCGGTGACGAGGAACGCCGTGTGGCCGATCATCGAGTGCCCGGGACGGACCGCGAGCCCCTCCACGTGCCAGTCACGGACGAGCGACTCCCACGCCGCCGGCTCGGTGAAGCCACCGTGCACCCGCACGGTCTCGACGAACCGCGAGAGCTGGGTGGTCGTGGCGACGTACGCGCACACGATGCCTCCGGGACGCAGCGCGTCGGCCGCCACGTCGAGGCACTCCCAGGGGGCGAGCATGTCCAGCACGATCCGGTCGCACCGCTCTCCCGACTGCGGGAGCAGCTCGGCGAGGTCGCCGACGTGGAGGGTCCAGGCGGGGTGGCTGCGCCCCTCCTCGTCGGTGCCGAAGAACTGCGTGACGTTGCGCCGTGCCACCTCGGCGAACTCCTCGCGGCGCTCGTACGACGTGACCCGGCCCTCCGGGCCGACCGCCCGCAGCAGCGAGCACGTCAGCGCTCCGGAGCCGGCGCCCGCCTCGACGACGTGCGCGCCCGGGAACACGTCGACCAGGGCGACGATCTGCGCGGCGTCCTTGGGGTAGATGACCGCCGCGCCGCGCGGCATCGAGATCACGAACTCCGAGAGCAGCGGCCGGAAGACGAGGTACTCACCACCGCCGGAGGAGGTGACCGTGAACCCCTCCTCGCGCCCGATCAGCTCGTCGTGGTCGAGGTGCCCCTTGTTGGAGAAGAACCGCTTGCCGGGCTCGAGGCAGAAGTTGTGGCGGCGTCCCTTGCCGTCGACGAGCCGCACCCACTCCCCCGCGCGCAGCGGGCCGCGGTGCACCCCGGACCAGGCTGGGTCGGCAGCGGTGCTCGGGTCTGGCTCGGCCACCCCGGGAACCTACAGGCCCGCCCTCGTCGAGGCTCAGTCCGGCACGGACCGGAACGCCCGGTCGACGTCGGCCATGGTGAGGACGCCGTAGATGGAGCCGTCGTCCTCGAGCAGGAGGTACTCCGTCGCCGGCGAGCGCTGCATCGCCCGCACGAGCTCCTCCCCGGTGATGCCCACGGGCAGCGAGAGCCCGTCGTCGACGCCACGGGCGACGGTCGAGACGGCCAGCCAGGGCCGGCGGTCCTCCGGCGTGGCCAGCAGCGCGCTCTCGTTGACGACCCCGACCGGGCGGCCGCTGCCGGTCACCGTGACGATCGCCCCGGCCTGCGCCTCGCGGGCGCGACGCACGGCCTCGGAGAGCGGCAGGTCCTCGGGCACCGCGAGCGTGCGACGCGCGAGGTCGCGCGCGACCAGCTGCGGGAGACGTCGACGCACCTTGGCGGACTGCAGGGCCGCGGTCGCGCCGTTCCAGAGGAAGAAGCCGATGACGAACGCCAGGATGAAGTCGAAGACGTCGGACTCCACCCCGAGCAGCGACTCCTGCGCGAGCGGCCAGAGCATCACCGCGAACGCCGTGACCCGGCCGCCCCAGGCCGCGGCGACCGTGCCGCGGTGCGCGCTGCCGGTCAGCTTCCAGACCGCGGACTTCAGTACGCGGCCGCCGTCCAGGGGCAGCCCGGGCACCAGGTTGAGCGCGCCCACCAGCAGGTTGCCGAACGCCAGGCCCTCGACGGCCATCTGCAGGAGCCCCTCCGGCACGACGAACCAGAGCCCGAGCGCGGCCAGCCCGACCGCGATCGACGTCAGCGGGCCGACGACCGCGATCCAGAACTCCTGGCGGGGCTTCTTCGCCTCGGCCTCGATGGCCGTGACGCCGCCGAGGAAGTGCAGGGTGATCGAGGAGACCGGGAAGCCGTAGTGGCGGGCGGCGTAGGCGTGCGAGGCCTCGTGCAGCAGCACGGACAGGTAGAGCACCACCGCGAACGCGAGCCCCGCGACGTACTTCCACGCCCCGAGGCCGGGGTGCACCGCCTCGGCGCGCGGCGCGATCACGACGGCGATCAGCGCCGCCACCACGAACCACGACGACGTGACGAGCACGTCGCTGCCGGCGATCGTGCCGATCTTGAACGTGCCGGGCGGGCGCGGCGCCTGGGGGCTCGCCTGCGGTCCGGACACGTGGCAACGCTAGGGCATGGGTCCCAAGGTGGGCCCGAGCCTGGACCCGGGCGCTGTCGGTGACCACGGCTACGGTGCGGGTCATGGGCTCGATGAGCGCGGCACCGATCGACCGCAAGGTCCGTGGCGTGCTGTCCCCGAGCCGTGCCGGCGACTTCCTGGCCTGCCCGCTCCTGTTCCGCTACCGCACCATCGACCGGCTGCCCGAGGGCTCCTCCCCCGACGCCGTCCGCGGCACGCTGGTCCACCAGGTGCTGGAGGAGATCTTCGACCTCCCGGCCGCCGAGCGGACCCCCGCGGCGGCCCACCGCCTGCTCGAGCCCGCCTGGCGCCAGCTCCAGCTGGTGTCGCGGCAGGCCCGCGAGGTCGCGGCCGGCCTCGACGAGCCGGTCTGGCTCGACTCGGCGCGCACCGCGCTCGACAAGTGGTTCGTGCTGGAGGACCCCACCCGGCTCGAGCCGGCCGAGCGCGAGGTGTTCGTCGAGGCGACCCTCGACTCCGGCCTGTCGCTGCGCGGCATCGTCGACCGGCTCGACGAGCGGCCCGACGGCGCCCTGCGCGTGGTCGACTACAAGACGGGAAGCGCAGTCTCCGAGGGGTTCGAGTTCAAGGCGCTGTTCCAGCTGCGCATCTACGCCCTGATCCTGTGGCGCAGCCGCGGGGTGGTCCCCCGCATGCTCCAGCTGGTCTACCTCGGCGCGACGAGCGAGATCGTGCGCTACGAGCCCGACGAGGCCGACCTGCTGGCCACCGAGCGCAAGGTCGACGCCCTCTGGGAGGCGATCGAGCTGGCCCGCGAGACCGGCGAGTTCCTGCCCAGCCGGGGCAAGCAGTGCGACTGGTGCGCGTTCAAGGCCCACTGCCCCGCCTGGGGCGGCGAGCTGCTGCCGATGCCCGCGCCCCCGTCGCCGTGGGCCCGTCTCAAGCGCCAGGTGCGGCAGCGCTGGAGACGCATCAGGCGCCGGCTGCGAGGACGGCGCTGAGCTGTGGATGACCCGCCCGGCACAGGCCTCCTCCGGCGTAGGGTGATGGTCGACGACCGCACGAACACGCGGAAGGAGGCTGGCCGTGAACGACGCGCAGACGTGGACGCTCATCGCCGGGTTCTTCGCGCTGATGGTGACCATGATCAGCCTCACCCTGCGTGCGGTGCGCGCCGAGATCGGTGGTCTACGCAGCACTCTCGAGGCCAGGCTCGACCACCTCGACCGTGACGTCCAGGCCGTGATCAACCGCCTGATGGACGGCTGATCAGAGCCAGCTCCTCGACGGTCAGACCGGCGAGGGTGTCCCTGAACACCCGGCCCGGCCCGTCGAGCACCCGCACGTGGTTCTCCACCACCAGCACGGTGCAGCCGGCGGCCTCCGCCGACTTCGCGCCCGTGTTGGAGTCCTCGATGGCCAGGCACTCCTCGGGAGGCGCGCCGAGCGCCGCCGCCGCGGTGAGGTACGGCTCGGGGTGCGGCTTGCCCTGCTCCACCTGGTCGCCGGTCATGACGACCGCGAACGTCTCGGGCGGCAGCTGGGCCAGGATCGGCGCCACGAACCGCTGGTAGGACATCGTGGCCAGGCCGCACCGCACGCCCGAGGCGCGCAGCGAGTCGAGCAGCTCGACCGCGCCCGGGCGCCACGGCACCTGCTGCTCGACCTTGGCCACGACGCCGTCGAGGAGCTCCTCGACGATCGCCTCCGGCGAGAGGTCGAGGCCCATGACGCGCTGGATGTAGCGGCCGGAGTCGACCAGGTCGCTGCCGACCAGCTCCATCGCGTCGGCGCGGGTCCACGTGGCGTCGTACTTCTCGGCCATCGCGAACTCGGTCGCGATCCAGTACGGCTCGGTGTCGACCAGCGTGCCGTCCATGTCCCAGAGGACCGCGCGCACTAGGCCACGTCCTAGTCGTCCGGGTCGTAGCCGAGGTTGGACGACAGCCAGCGCTCGGCCTCGGCGACGGTCCAGCCCTTGCGCCCGGCGTAGTCCTTGACCTGGTCGCGGGCGAGCCGGCCGACCACGAAGTACTGCGACTGCGGGTGGCTGAAGTACCAGCCCGACACCGCGGCCCCGGGCCACATCGCCATGCTCTCGGTCAGCTCGATGCCCGTCCGGGTCTGCACGTCGAGCAGCTCCCACAGGGTCTGCTTCTCGGTGTGCTCCGGACAGGCCGGGTAGCCGGGCGCCGGACGGATGCCTTGGTACTTCTCGGCGATCAGCGCCTCGTTGTCGAGGTCCTCGTCGGGCACGTGCCCCCAGAACTCGGTGCGGACCCGCTGGTGCAGCCGCTCGGCGAAGGCCTCCGCGAGCCGGTCCGCGAGCGACTCGAGCAGGATCGCCGAGTAGTCGTCGTTGGCCTTCTTGAAGTCCATGATCCGATCTTGGGCGCCCAGCCCCGCGGTCACGGCGAACGCGCCCACGTGGTCGGGCAGCCCGGTCTCGCGCGGCGCGACGAAGTCGCCGAGCGAGCGGTTCGGGACGCCGTCGCGGTGCTCGCCCTGCTGGCGCAGGTTGTGCAGCGTGGTGAGCACCTCGGAGCGGGACTCGTCGGTGTAGAGCTCGATGTCGTCGCCCACCGCGCTCGCGGGGAAGAAGCCGAACACGGCGTTCGCGGTCAGCCACTTCTCGGCGATGACCTTGTCGAGCATCGCCTGCGCGTCGTCGTACAGCGCCCGGGCGGTCTCACCGGTCGCCGGGTTGTGGAGGATGTCGGGGAACTTGCCCTTCATCTCCCATGCGTTGAAGAACGGCTGCCAGTCGATGTAGTCGCGCAGCTCGGCGAGGTCGTAGCCCTCGAGGACGTGGATGCCCGGCTCCTTGGGCGCCGGCGGCTCGTAGCCCTCCCAGTCGATCGGCGTGCGGTTGTCGCGCGCCTGCTGCAGCGTGACCATCGGGCGGTCGTGCTTGGCGGCGTGCCGCTCGCGCAGGGAGTCGTAGTCGGCCTTCACCTCGGCCATCAGCCGGGGCCGCTGGGCGTCGCTGAGCAGCGCGGCCAGCGTCGGCACCGAGCGCGAGGCGTCCTTGACCCAGATGACCGGACCGTCGTACTTGCCGTCGACCTTCACCGCGGTGTGCGCGCGGGAGGTGGTCGCGCCGCCGATCATCAGCGGGATCTCGAAGCCGCGCCGCTGCATCTCACCGGCCACGTGGACCATCTCGTCGAGCGAGGGCGTGATCAGGCCGGACAGGCCCACGGCGTCGGCGCCGATCTCGACCGCGGTGTCGAGGATCTTCTGGGCCGGGACCATCACGCCGAGGTCGACGACCTCGTAGTTGTTGCACTGCAGCACGACGCCGACGATGTTCTTGCCGATGTCGTGGACGTCGCCCTTGACCGTGGCCATCACGATCGTGCCGTTGGTGTCCTTGGCGGTGGCGTACTCCGGGTTGTCGAGCTTCTCCTGCTCGATGAACGGGATGAGGTAGGCGACGGCCTTCTTCATCACCCGCGCCGACTTCACCACCTGCGGGAGGAACATCTTGCCGGCGCCGAACAGGTCGCCGACGACGTTCATGCCGTCCATCAGCGGGCCCTCGATCACCTCGATCGGGCGGCCGCCCCGCGCGGCGATCTCCTGGCGCAGCTCCTCGGTGTCGCTCTCGGCGTAGGTGTCGATGCCCTTGACCAGCGCGTGGGTGATCCGCTCGCCGACCGGCAGGCTGCGCCACTCGGCGGCCTCGGCCTCGACGACGTCTCCCTGCTTGTTGTGCGCCTCGGCTATCTCGAGCAACCGCTCCGCGGCGTCCGGGCGGCGGTTGAGGATGACGTCCTCGATGCGCTCGCGCAGCTCGGCCTCGACCTGGTCGTAGACGACCAGCGCACCGGCGTTGACGATGCCCATGTCGAGCCCGGCCTCGATCGCGTGGTAGAGGAACACCGCGTGGATCGCCTCGCGGACGGGGTTGTTGCCCCGGAAGGAGAAGCTCACGTTGGAGATGCCGCCGGACACCTTGGCGCCGGGCAGGTTCTGCTTGATCCAGCGCGTCGCCTCGATGAAGTCGAGGCCGTACGACGCGTGCTCCTCGATGCCGGTCGCGACCGCGAACACGTTCGGGTCGAAGATGATGTCCTCGGGCGGGAACCCGACCTCGTCGACCAGGATCCGGTAGGCGCGCTCGCAGATCGCCTTGCGGCGCTCGAGGTTGTCGGCCTGGCCGTCCTCGTCGAAGGCCATGACGACCGCCGCAGCGCCGTACTTGCGGCACAGCCGGGCCTGCTCGCGGAACTTCTCCTCGCCCTCCTTCATGGAGATCGAGTTGACGATCGGCTTGCCCTGGACGTTCTTGAGGCCGGCCTCGATGACCTCCCACTTGGAGGAGTCGACCATCACCGGCACCCGGCTGATGTCGGGCTCGGACGCGACGAGCTTGAGGAAGCGGTCCATGGCCGCGACCCCGTCGATCATCCCCTCGTCCATGTTGACGTCGATGACCTGCGCGCCGTTCTCGACCTGCTGGGCGGCCACCGACAGCGCGGTGTCGTAGTCGCCGGCCTTGATCAGGTTGCGGAACTTGGCCGAGCCGGTGATGTTGGTGCGCTCGCCGACGTTGACGAACAGGCTGTCCTCGGTGAGCGTGAACGGCTCGAGGCCCGAGAGCCGCATGGCCGGGGCCAGGTCGTGGGTCTCGCGGGCCGCCTTGCCCTCGACCGCGGCCGCGATGGCCGCGATGTGCGCCGGCGTGGTGCCGCAGCAGCCGCCGACCAGGTTGACGTAGCCCGCCTCGGCGAACTCGCGGATGATCGCTGCGGTCTCCTCGGGTGCCTCGTCGTACTCGCCGAACGCGTTGGGCAGCCCGGCGTTGGGGTAGCAGGAGACGAAGGAGTCCGCGATCCGCGACATCTCCGCGATGTAGGGCCGCATCTCCTTGGCGCCCAGCGCGCAGTTGAGCCCCACCGCGATCGGGTCGACGTGCCGGATCGAGTCCCAGAACGCCTCGGTCACCTGGCCGGACAGCGTGCGCCCGGAGGCGTCGGTGATGGTGCCCGAGACGATGACCGGCCAGCGGCGCCCGCAGTCCTCGAAGACCGTCTCGACGGCGAAGATCGCCGCCTTGGCGTTGAGGGTGTCGAAGATCGTCTCGATGAAGAGCAGGTCGGCGCCGCCGTCGAGCAGCCCGCGGGTGGCGTCGGAGTACGCCGCGACGAGCTGGTCGAAGCTGATGTTGCGGGCGGCGGGGTCGTTGACGTCGGGCGAGATGGACGCGGTGCGCGTCGTCGGGCCCAGCGCACCGGCGACGTAGCGCGGCCGGTCGGGGGTGGTCGCCTCGTCGGCGGCCCGCCGCGCCAGGCGGGCCGACTCGTGGTTGAGCTCGTAGGCGAGCTCCTCCATGCCGTAGTCGGCGAGCGAGACCGCGGTCGCGTTGAACGTGTTGGTCTCGATGATGTCCGCGCCGGCGTCGAGGTACTCGCGGTGGATCCCGGCGATGATCTCGGGCTGGGTCAGCGTCAGCAGGTCGTTGTTGCCCTGGAGGTCGGTGGGCCAGTCGGCGAACCGCTCGCCGCGGTAGCCCTCCTCCGAGGGCCGGTCACGCTGGATCGCGGTGCCCATGGCGCCGTCGATGACCAGGATCCGCTCACGGAGCGCCGCGGTCAGCGCCTCCGTGGCGTCGGGGCGCCATGCGTGCTGGTCGGTCACGGTGCCTCCTCTCGCTCCGGTCGGCAGGTACAACGGCCTCGCGGGCGTTGGGTGACAAGCCTAGGAACAGCGTCCACGGGCTGGACGCCATTCCCGCATGGTGGCACCGCGCCGAGTCGCGGCCCGAATTGGCGAGCCACACCAGGCAGCCTCCTAGACTCGCTGTGTGATTCAGCTCGAGGAGGTCGAGGGTCTCGTCGACCCGGTCGTCGTCGCCGCGTTCGAGGGCTGGAACGACGCCGCGGACGCCGCCTCGTCGGCCGTCGACCACCTGATGCGGGTGTGGAACGCGCGGGTCGTGGGCGCGATCGACCCCGACGAGTTCTACGACTTCCAGGTCAACCGGCCCCTGGTCGGCACCGACCCGGCCGGGCACCGGCAGATCACCTGGCCGGGGACGACGCTGGCGATCGCGTCGCCGCCCGACCTCGACCGCGACATCATCCTGCTGCGCGGGATCGAGCCGAACATGAAGTGGCGGCAGTTCTGCGCCGAGCTGCTCGCGGCCTGCGACGACCTCGGCGGCCAGCTCGTCGTCACGCTGGGGGCGCTGCTCGCCGACACTCCCCACACCCGGCCGATCCCGGTCTCGGGCACGGCCACCGAGCCCGAGCTGGTCGACCGGCTCAAGCTCGAACAGTCGACGTACGAAGGACCGACCGGCATCGTCGGCGTGCTCCAGGACGCGTGCTCCAAGCTCGACATCCCGGCGGTGTCCTACTGGGCGGCGGTGCCGCACTACGTCGCGCAGCCGCCCTGCCCCAAGGCCACGCTGGCCCTGCTCGGGCAGCTCGAGGACCTGCTGGAGGCCAGCATCCCGCTCGGTGACCTGCCCGAGGACGCCCGCGCCTGGGAGCGCGGCGTCGACGAGCTCGCCGAGGAGGACGAGGACGTCGCCGACTACGTCCGCTCGCTCGAGGAGACCCGCGACACCACCGAGCTGCCCGAGGCCTCCGGCGAGGCCATCGCCCGGGAGTTCGAGCGCTACCTCAAGCGGCGTCAGGGCGGGGAGTAGCCGCGGGGCAGTTTCACCGGGTACCCGGTGAAACTGGCGCTGCCCGCACGGAACTCCATCAGGTCAGCGGGAGTTTCTTCGGGTACCCGGTGAATCCTGTGACCCGTGGGGCTCATGAGACCTACAGCGCCAAGCCCAGCGCGGCGTCCAGCAGCGCGTGGATGGTCAGCGCGGCGTCCTCGTCGGAGGTGTCGGCGAGGCCGGTGGTGCCGAGGGTCGCGTCGACCCAGGCCTGCACGGCCGCGACGGCTCGCGGGGCGTCGAGGTCGTCGGCCAGGGCGGCCAGCACCTCGGTGACGACCGGCCCGGCGGGGGCGCCGGCGCCGAGGGAGAGGGCCCGCCGCCAGTCCGCGAGCGTGTCGACGGCGTCCCAGAGGTCGCTGTCGAGCCACTCCCAGTCGGAGCGGAAGTGGTGGCGCAGGAGCACCAGCCGGATCGCCATCGGGTCGACGTCGCTGTTGCGGAGCGCGGAGACGAAGACCAGGTTGCCCTTCGACTTCGACATCTTCTCGCCGTCGTAGGCCACCATCCCGGCGTGGCTGTAGACCTTCGCGAACGGCCCCGACGGGTCGGCGACCTGCGCGTGGCCGGCGCACATCTCGTGGTGCGGGAAGACGAGGTCGCTGCCGCCGCCCTGCACGTCGAACGCGACGCCGAGGTGCTCGCGGGCGATGGCCGCGCACTCGATGTGCCAGCCGGGCCGGCCCGGGCCGAGCGGGCTGTCCCAGTGCGGCTCGCCGTCGCGCGGCCCGCGCCACACCACGCAGTCGAGCGGGTCCTTCTTCCCGGGCCGCTCGGGGTCGCCGCCGCGCTCGGGGTAGATCTCCAGCATCGCGTCGCGGTCGAAGCCAGACTCCTGGCCGAACGCCGGGTCCGCGGTCACCGAGAAGTAGAGGTCGTCGTCGACGCGGTAGACCGAGCCGGACTCCTGCAGCCGCTCGATGAGGCCCACCGCGAGCGGGATCGACTCGACCGCGCCGATGAAGTGGTCCGGCGGCAGCACCCGTAGGGCTTGCATGTCCTGGCGGAACAGCTCGGTCTCGCGCTCGGCCAGCTCGGTCCAGTCGACGTTGACCTTGGTGGCCCGCTCCAGCAGCGGGTCGTCGACGTCGGTGACGTTCTCGACGAAGACCACCTCGTGGCCGGCGTTGCGCCAGGCGCGGTTGAGCAGGTCGAAGGCGACGTAGGTCGCCGCGTGGCCCATGTGCGTGGCGTCGTAGGGCGTGATGCCGCAGACGTAGAGCCGCGCCGGGCCGTCCGGAGCAGTCGTGACCTTGGCGCCCGTCGCGGTGTCGAAGAGCGCCACCGGAGGTCCCGTGACCGGGAGCTGGGGCACCTCGGGGGCCGGCCATGCACGCATGCGGGAAGCCTAAAGGTGACGTGTGCAGCTTCCAGCATTGGCTGCGGAAGGTTTCGACCCGGCTGCGCGGTCAGAACGGCGGCCAGGGGATCGCCGGGTAGGACCCTCGCGGGGCCGGCATCACGGCCCGGTCGACCAGCCGCCGGCAGCGCGCCGCCAGGGCGTCGAGCTCGGCGTCGGTGAGGTGGGCCGACAGCAGGTCGCCCAGGGCACCCGACAGCTCCTTGCCGACGCGCAGCACCGCGGCCAGGTCGTCCTCGGGCACGGGCTCTCCGAGCCAGCCCCACAGGACGGTGCGCAGCTTGTGCTCCTCGTGGAAGGTGACTCCGTGGTCGACACCGAAGCGGTGCCCGTCGGCCATCTCCAGCACGTGCCCGCCCTTGCGGTCGGCGTTGTTGACCACCACGTCGAAGACCGCCATCCGTCGCAGCGGCTCGGAGTCCTCGTGGACGAGCGACACTGGCAGGTCGCGACCGTCCACGCCGTCGAAGACGTGCTTCCACCCGGGCGGCGTAGCGCCCTCCTCGACCAGCGTCACGGCCTCCTGGTCGGGGTCCGGCTCCTGCCAGACCTGCACCATGCCGGGGCCGTGCGGGCCGTCGCGCAGCCAGGTCGGCGGGACGACCTCCCAGCCGAGCGCCTCGGAGACGTGCCGGGCGGCCACCTCGCGGTCCGCGAGCGTGCCGTTCGGGAAGTCCCACAGCGGCCGCTCCCCCGCGACCGGCTTGTAGACGACCTTGACGTCTCCGATCTGGCCCAGGAACGTCGCGTTGGACGCCGGCATGATCCGGCCGTGGAGCACCAGCTCGCCCTGCTCGAGCTCGGCGGTCGGAGCGCTCATCTCCGGCGGCTCACGACACCCCGGGGTCTCGCCGCCGGAAGCCGTTGGCGCGGACGCACAGGTGCCCCTCGGGGTCGATCGGGTTGCCGCAGAACGGGCAGGTCGGCCGGCCGGCCTCGAGCACCTGGGCCGCGCGCTTGACAAAGGCGCGGGCGCTGCCGGCGTCGATCCGGACCAGGAACACCTCGTCGGGCTCGGGCTCGGTGAGCTCCTCGTCGAGCTGGTCGGGGCTGACCACCGCCGCCTCGGTGTAGGGGAAGACCTCGATGACGACCCGCTCGTCGTCGGGGTCCCACGACAGCGTCATCGTGCCGGCGCGGAACTCCTCCTCGATCGGCTGCTCCAGCGGGTCGGAGTCCTCCAGCCCGAGCGGCGCGACGGCAGGGATCACCGACTGGGTGCTGTCGCTGGACATCACCTCGTCGAGCAGCTGGTCGATCCGCTCGCTGAGCGCCGCGACCTGCTGCTTCTCGAGGGAGACGCTGGTGATGCGGGCGCCGCTGCGCGCCTGGAGGAAGAACGTGCGCTGCCCGGGCTCGCCCACGGTGCCGGTGACGAAGCGCTCCGGCGGGTCGAATCCGTGGATCAGCGGCATGACATCACCTTAGGCACGCTTCCTAGGCGGGCGCGCCCGGCCCCGCACCCCCGCCCACCGCCGCGTCGTCGGCCTTCTTGCGGCGGCGCGCCGGCTTCGCCGGGGGCTTGAGCCACGACAGGTCGCCGGCGTGCGTGTTGGTCGCGAGCACGTAGGGACGGGTGGCGGTGTAGCGCACGATCGAGACCGATGCGGGATCGACCTGGAGCCGCTGGAACAGGTCGAGGTGCATCCCCAGGGCGTCCGCCAGGACCGACTTGATGATGTCGCCGTGGCTGACCGCGACCCAGACCGCGCCGGCACCGTGCTCGGCCTCGTACAGCGCGTCGAGGCGGCGTACGGCGGCGACCGAGCGGGCCTGCATCGCCGCCATCGACTCGCCGTCCGGGAACGCCGCCGCGGACGGCTGGGTCTGCACCGTCTTCCAGAGCGGCTCCTTGGCCAGCTCGCGCAGCGACCGGCCCTGCCAGGCGCCGTAGTCGCACTCGGTGATGCCCCGCTCGGTGGCGGTGGCCGGCGTCCCGTCCTGGGCCCGGAGGATCGCCCTCGCGGTCTGCCGGCAGCGCTCGAGCGGGCTGGTCACGACGGCGGCGAGCGGGACGGCGGCGAGCCGCTCGGCGGTCCGGGCCGCCTGGGCCGCACCGGTGTCGTCGAGCCGCACGCCCGCCGTCCGGCCGGCGAGGACACCGGCGGTGTTGGCGGTCGTGCGGCCGTGCCGGACGAGGATCACGGTTGCCACGCAGAGGAGCGTAGGCCGCCCCACCCGACGACCTACGGGGGCTACCGTCCCTCTTGTGATCGTCGACAGCGCGCTCTACCGCAAGGGCCAGCGCGTGGAGGTCGACTGCTTCCCCCACGAGTTCGACAAGCTGCGGGCCGAGGCGGCCGACGACGGCGACTTCGTCTGGGTCGGCCTCTACAAGCCCAGCGAAGGCGAGCTCGCCGACGTCGCGGAGGCGTTCGGGCTGCACCGGCTGGCGGTCGAGGACGCGCTCAAGGCGCACCAGCGACCCAAGCTCGAGCGCTACGGCGACAGCCTGTTCCTCACCCTCAAGACGCTCTGGTACGTCGACGAGGAGGACGCCGTCGAGACCGGCGAGATCAACCTGTTCGCCGGACGCGACTTCGTGGTCACGGTCCGGCACGGCCGCGGCTCGGAGCTGCACTCCGCCCGCTCGCGGCTCGAGGGGCAGGAGGCGGTGCTGACCCACGGTCCGTCCGCGGTGATCTACGCCGTCTGCGACACCGCCGTCGACGGCTACTCCGACGTCGTCGACGAGCTGCAGGTCGACGTCGACGAGATCGAGAGCTCGGTCTTCTCCCCCGCCCGCACCGACGACTCGTCGCGGATCTACGTGCTCAAGCGCGAGATCGCCGAGGTGCGCCGGGCGGTGCTGCCGCTGCGCGAGCCGATGCGCAAGCTCGCCGACGGGCTGGTGCCCGGCGTCGAGCGGGAGGCCGGGCCGTTCTTCCGCGACGTGCTCGACCACCTCAACCTGGCCGTCGAGGTCGTCGACAGCCTCGACTCGCTGCTGTCGACGGCGTTCGACGCGCACCTGGCGCGGATCACCGTGCAGCAGAACGACGACATGCGGAAGATCTCCGCGGGCGTCGCGCTCGCGGCCGCGCCGACGTTGATCGCCGGCGTCTACGGCATGAACTTCGACCACATGCCCGAGCTGGGCTGGCGGGTGGGCTACCCGCTCGCGGTGCTGCTGATGGTCGCGATCTCCGGCGGGCTGTGGGTGCTGTTCAAGAGGTCCGGCTGGCTGTAGGCCGGGCTCACGTCGGTGACATCACGCCCGAGCTCAGCAGCACCAGCAGCAGGACGCCGAGGCCGACGCGGTAGGGCACGAACCACGCGATCGAGTGGTGCGCGACGAAGCGCAGCAGCCAGGCGATCGACGCGTAGGCGACGACGAACGCGACCACCACCCCGACGACCGCCTCACCGACGCCGATGTCGCCGGAGAACGCGTCGCCGAGCTCGTAGATGCCCGCGGCCAGCAGGGCCGGGATCGACATGAAGAAGCTGAGCTTCGTGGCGGTGACCCGGTCGAGGCCCCGGAACAGGCCGACGGAGATCGTCGCGCCGGAGCGCGAGATGCCTGGCACCAGCGCGACCGCCTGCGCGAGGCCGATCGTGACGGCGTCCTTCACGCCGAGGTCGCGCTCGGGCCGGTCCTGGCGCGCGAACCGCTCCGCGGCGTACATCACCAGGCTCCAGGCGATCAGCGCGATCGCGACCACCCACAGGGACCGCAGGTCTCCGGTGATGAGGTCCTTGGCGAGCAGGCCGACCACGCCGACCGGGATGGTCGCGATGATGACGTACCACCCCATGCGATGGTCGAGGTGGCCGCGGTACTCCGACTTCACCAGCCCCAGGGTCCAGGCCCTGATGATGTTCCAGATGTCGCGGGCGAAGTAGACGATCACCGCGGCGATCGCGCCCATCTGGATGACCGCGGTGTAGCCCGTGACCGCGGGGTCGTCGACCTCGAGCCCGAGCAGCTTCTCGGCGATGGTCAGGTGGCCGGTGCTCGAGACGGGCAGGAACTCGGTCAGCCCCTCGACCACGCCGAGAACCACGGCGTCGAAGTAGTCCACGCGACGCAGCGTACGGAAGCGGATCGAGCCCGGGTCGCTGCCGCCCCGATTGCCACAGGGCGGCTACGGTGTGCCTCGTGCAGCAGAGGTCCCTGGGTCGCTCCGGCCTCCTGGTCTCGCGGCTCGGCCTGGGGCTGATGACCTGGGGCAACCAGACCGACGAGCACGAGGCACGCGAGCAGCTGACCGCGTTCCTCGACGCCGGCGGCACCCTGCTCGACACCGCGCACACCTACGCCGGCGGCGCGTCGGAGGAGCTGCTCGGCAAGCTGCTCGCCGGGGGCGTCCCGCGCAGCGACGTCGTGCTCGCGACCAAGGCCGGCGTCGGCACCCGCCGGGGTGCCCGGGTCATGGACACCTCGCGCGGCTACCTCCTGAGCTGCCTCGACCTGTCGCTGAAGCGGCTCGGGGTCGACTCGGTGGACCTCTGGCAGGTCCACGTCTGGTCGGACGGGACGCCGGTCGAGGAGACGCTCTCGGCGCTCGACACCGCGGTCTCCACCGGCCGGGCGGCGTACGTCGGCGTCTCGAACTGGTCCGGCTGGCGCACCGCGCAGGCCGCCACCTGGCAGCGGGCGGTGCCGGGCCGGGCGCCGCTGGTCTCGACGCAGGTCGAGTACTCCCTGCTCAACCGCGGCATCGAGCACGAGGTGGCGCCCGCGTCCATCGAGCTCGGCCTCGGCATCCTGCCGTGGTCGCCGCTGGGCCGCGGCGTGCTCACCGGCAAGTACCGCACCGGCACCCCCGCCGACTCCCGTGGCGCGTCCGACATGTCCCAGTGGGTCGACAGCTACCGCGACGAGTCGTCCTCGGCGATCGTCGAGGCGGTCGTGAAGGCGGCCGACGGGCTGGGCTGGAAGCCGCTCGAGGTCGCGCTGGCCTGGGTCCGCGACCAGCCGGGTGTCACCGCGCCGATCGTCGGCGCCCGCACCTCGGCCCAGCTCCGGCAGGCCCTCGCGGTCGAGGACAAGACCCTGCCGCCCGAGCTGATGGACGCCCTCGACGACGTCTCGGCGGAGCGCAGGTGAGCGCGGTGCGCAGCCAGGTCAACAGGCTGAGCCGGGGCGTCGAGTGGGAGTTCGACAAGGTGACCTTCTCCCGCGAGTTCCCGCGCACCGTGGTCACCAAGCTGCTCGTCGAGCGAGCCGAGCACGGCGGGTGGGAGCTCGACCGGGTGCGCATCACCGCCGACGGCACGCGGCGCGTCGTGCTGCGCCGCAAGATCATCCGGGCAGTGCGCACCGCCTGAGGCGCTCCCCGGGGCGTCAGATCTCGTCCAAGAACCGGTCCATCACCCGCACGCCGAACTCCAGCGCGTCCGTCGGCACCCGCTCGTCGACGCCGTGGAAGAGCGCGGTGAAGTCGAGGTCGGCCGGCAGCCGCAGCGGCGCGAAGCCGTAGGACCGCATCCCGAGCTTGCGGAAGTGCTTGGCGTCGGTGCCGCCGCTCATGAGGTACGGCGCGACGATCGCGTCGGGGTCCTCGGCCAGGAGACTGCGGTGCATGGCGTCGACCACGTCGCCGTCGTACGGCGTCTCCCACGGCTCCTGGTTGGAGAGGTAGCTGACGTCGATGCCGTCGCCGATGAGCTCCTTCAGGGTGTCGAAGAACTCCTCCTCGTAGCCGGGCAGCGAGCGGGCGTCGACGTGGGCCACGGCCTCGGTCGGGATGACGTTGACCTTGTAGCCGGCCGAGAGCATCGTCGGGTTGACGGTGTTGCTGATCACCGCGCCGAGCATCCGGGTGGCGCCGCCGAACTCCTCGACCAGCGCGCGGGCGTTCTCCGGGGTGACCTCGGTGCCGGCGAGCTCGGCGACGGTGCCGAGCAGCACCTCCATCGTCGGGGTCAGCCGGATCGGCCACTGGTGGGCGCCGAGGCGGGCCACCGCCGCACTGAGGCGTGCGACGGCGTTGTCGTCGTTGATCATCGAGCCATGGCCGGCCCGGCCGCGCGCGGTGAGCCGCATCCAGGCCATGCCCTTCTCGGCGGCCTCGATGAGGTAGATCCGCCTGCCCCGGACGGTCGTGCTGAAGCCGCCCACCTCCCCGACCGCGTCGGTGACCCCCTCGAACTCGTCGCGGTGCTCGTTGATCAGCACCTCGGCGCCGCGGTGCCCGCCGGCCTCCTCGTCGGCGGTGAAGCACAGGGTGATCGGCCTGGTCGGCACCCGGCCCTCGCGCTGGCGCCGGCGTACGACGGCCAGGAGCATCGCGTCGAAGTCCTTCATGTCGACCGCGCCCCGGCCCCAGAGGTAGCCGTCCTCGACCTCGCCGGAGAACGGGTCGAGCCGCCAGTCGCTCGCCTCCGCCGGCACCACGTCGAGGTGGCCGTGCAGCAGCAGGCCATCGCCCTGGTCGCCGCCCCACCGCGCCATCACCGACGTGCGACCGGGGTCGGACTCGTAGAGCCGGGCCTCGATGCCGACCTCGTCGAGCAGCCCGGCGACGTACTCCGCCGCCTTCCGCTCCCCCGGCCCGGAGTCGTCGCCGAAGTTGGAGGTGTCGATCCGGATCAGCTCGCGACACAGGTCCACGACCTCGGACTCCGCCGGGCTGTCCTGTCCGTCCTGGGCCATGTGCCGAGCATGTCACGCGCCCCGTGGGCGGGCACCTCCCGCACGCACCGGCGATGCGGGACCGGGGGTGTTGCTTTGCTATCGTTCCGGTCGCACTCGTCCGGGTGGCGGAATTGGCAGACGCGCTAGCTTGAGGTGCTAGTGCCCTTTATCGGGCGTGGGGGTTCAAGTCCCCCCTCGGACACCAGAACGGCCCGTTCTCAGCGGAAGTCTCAGCGGGAAGTCTCAGCGGAAGTCGCGCGACTGCGCCCGCGCCTGCAGCACCGCGCCGGCACCCGGCACCACGGTGTCGATGCCCTCGACCCGGTCGGCGATCAGGTTGGTCGCGCCCTCCTCGCGCTCGAGGATGCCGCGCACGACGACCGCGACCCGGTTGCGGGCGGCCTGCCGGTGCGCCCGCATGACGCCGACCGAGCAGACGACGTTGAGCATGCCGGTCTCGTCCTCGAGGTTGAGGAACGTCGTGCCTTGGGCGGTGCCGGGGCGCTGGCGGTGCGTCACGAGGCCGGCGACGTGGACGCGGCGGTTGGGCTCGGCCTGCTGGAGGTCGCTGACCGACTTGATGCCGGCGCGCGTGAGCTCGTCGCGCAGGTGCTCGACCGGATGCCGCTCGGGTGAGATCCGGGTCGCCCACAGGTCGGCGAGGGTCAGCTCGACGTCGGTCATCGCGGGCAGGGGCGGGGGCGCGGGGGCGGGCGTGGACCCCGCGAGGTGGTCGGGGCGCTCGGCCGCGCCGGCCGCCCACAGCGCCTGGCGACGGTCGAGGCCGAAGGAGTCGAAGGCCCCGGCCGTGGCCAGCGCCTCCAGCTGTGCCGAGGTCAGGCTCGCGCGCCGGGAGAGGTCGGTGACGTCGGCGAACGGCGCCTCCTGCCGCGCGTCGACGATCCGCTCGGCCACCTCGAGGCCGATGCCGCGCACGGAGTCGAGGCCGAGGCGGACGGCGTGCCGCCCGTCGCGCCGGTGCGTGAGCGTGGGGTCGGGGCTGTCGGCCTGCCACTCGGTGCGCTCGAAATGGGGCTGCAGGCACGCGTCGAGGCCGGTCGCGGCCGGGGCGGTCGCGTCGTCCACGACCTCGAGGTCGGCCTTGGCTGCGGAGCGGACCAGGTCGGGGCGGCGCACGACGACCCCGTGCCGGCGCGCGTCGGCGACCAGTGACTGCGGGGAGTAGAAGCCCATCGGCTGGTTGCGCAGCAGGCCTGCGAGGAATGCCGCCGGGTAGTGCAGCTTGAACCACGAGCTGGCGTAGACGAGCAGGGCGAAGGACAGCGCGTGCGACTCGGCGAAGCCGAAGTTGGCGAACGAGAGGATCTTGACGTAGATCGCGTCGGCGGCGTCGCCCACCAGGCCGCGGCGGGCCATACCGGCGTACAGCTTCTCCTTGATCGACTCGATCCGCTCGACGCCGCGCTTGGAACCCATCGCCCGGCGCAGCAGGTCGGCGTCGTCCCTCGTGCAGTCACCGAGCGCGACGGCCATCGCCATCAGCTGCTCCTGGAACAGCGGCACGCCGCGGGTCCGCTCGAGCACGGGGATCAGGTCGGGATGCTCGTAGGTCACCGGCTCGACCCCGGTGGCCCGCCGCACGTAGGGGTGCACGGCGCCGCCCTGGATCGGCCCGGGCCGGATCAGCGCGATCTCGATCGCCAGGTCGTAGAACTCGCGCGGCCGCAGACGCGGAAGAGTGCCGATCTGGGCCCTGCTCTCGACCTGGAAGACCCCGACCGAGTCGGCCCGGCAGAGCATGTCGTAGACGGCCGGCTCCTCCTTGGGCATGGTCGCGAGGTCCCACGACTCCCCCGTGTGCTCGGCGGTGAGCTTCATCATGTGGTCGAGTGCGCCGAGCATCCCGAGGCCGAGCAGGTCGAACTTCACCAGACCCATCGCCTCGCAGGCGTCCTTGTCCCACTGCAGGACGGTCCGCTTGTCCATCCGCGCTCTCTCGATCGGGCACACCTCGCCGATCGGCCGCTCGGTGAGCACCATGCCGCCGGAGTGGATGCCGAGGTGCCTGGGCGCTCCCATCAGCTGCTCGGCGAGCGCCACGACGGGGGCAGGGACGTCGTGGGCGGTCGTGTCGCCCTGGTCGCCGGTCACCACGGCGTGCCAGCCGTCGATCTGCTTGGACCAGGCGTCCTGCTGGCCCTGGGAGTGCCCGAGCGCCTTGGCCGCGTCGCGCACCGCCATCCGCGGCCGGTAGGTGATCACGTTGGCGACCTGGGCCGCGTTGTGGCGGCCGTAGGTGTCGTAGACCCACTGGATGACCTCCTCGCGGCGGTCGGAGTCGAAGTCGACGTCGATGTCGGGCTCCTCGTCGCGGTGCGCGGAGATGAACCGCTCGAAGGGCAGCCGGTAGAAGACGGCGTCGACCGCGGTGATGCCGAGGGCGTAGCAGATCGCGGAGCTCGCCGCCGACCCGCGGCCCTGGCACAGGATCCCCTGGCCGCGGGCGAAGTCGACGATGTCGTGGACGATGACGAAGTAGCCGGAGAAGTCCTTCTCGGCCACCACCCGGAGCTCGTGCTCGATCCGCTCCCGCGCCGTCTCGGCGTGGGGCAGCCCGGCGTAGCGCTCCTCGAAGCCCCGCCACACGAGCTCGCGCAGCCACGAGTCGGCGGTGTGGCCCTCGGGGATGCGGTGCTTCGGCAGCCGCGGCGAGGCCTTGAGCAGGTCGAACGCCAGCTCGTCGGCGAGCTCGACGCTGCGCGGGACGGCGTCGGACCAACGACGCAGCGCCCGGGCGACCTCGGCACCGCTGCGCAGGTGGGCCGTGCCCGACAGGTCGAGCCAGCCGTCCATGTCGGCGAGGCTGCGTCGGGCGCGGACGGCGGACATCGCCGAGGCCAGCCGCGCCGACTCCGGGGTCGCGTGGTGCACGTTGCCGGCGGCGAGGACCGGCAGGCCGTGGTCTCGCGCCAGGCCGGCCAGCAGGCGGTTGGTCTCGTCGGCGGCCGGGTGCGGGCTCGGCGACAGCTCGACGACGACGTGGTCGATGCCGAACAGCCTGGTCAGCCGGTCGAGCTCCTCGGCCGCAGCCCGCGGACCTCCAGCGGCGAGCGCCGTGCGGACCGTGCCCTTGCGGCAGCCGGTGAGCGCCACCCAGTGACCCCGGCCGCGGTCTGCGAGCTCGTCGAGGTCGTAGACCGGCCGGCCCTTCTCGTCGCCGCGCAGGTGCGCCGACGTCATCGCGGCGGCCAGCCGGTGGTAGCCCTCGACGCCACGGGCGAGCAGGAGCAGATGACCGCCCTCGGGGTCGGGCACGCCGTTCTGCGGACCGCTGAGCCCCAGCGAGAGCTCGGCGCCGTAGACGGTGCGCAGCGGCGCGGCCGGGTAGGCGGCCGCCGCCTCGGCGAGCATCGGCGCACCGTGGAAGCCGTCGTGGTCGGTGATCGCGAGGGCGTGCAGCCCCAGCCGGACCGCCTCGTCGACCAGCTGGGCGGGCGACGACGCGCCGTCGAGGAAGCTGTAGTGGCTGTGGCAGTGCAGCTCGGCGTACGGCGTGCGGTCGGCGAGCGTCGCCGGCACCGCGCCCCGCGGCTCGGCGCGCCGTCGCTTGCGCCGGGAGACGGGCGCGTCGTCGGCGCCCGGCAGGCCGGTGAGGCGGCGCTCGAGCTCCTTCCACGACATCGCGGGGTTGTTCCAGCCCATCAGTCGCCGCCCATCAGTCGTAGCCCGCCTCGACCCGCCAGCCCTCGGGGCCGCAGCGCAGCAGCCAGGCGCGACCGTCGGTGCCGACCACCTGGAACCGGGACGCGCGGCCGCTCCCACCCGACCACCACGACTCGTCGACCGGCCACGGCCCCGCCCAGGCGGCCACCGGCTGCCAGGCCTCGTCGACGCGGAACCGGGTCGGCTCGCCGGTGACCGCGCCGCGCTCGGTCACCGCCACCGCCCGGCCGACGTCATCGCGCACCTCGGTGGCAAGCGGGTCGGCGAAGACCCGGCAGGGTGCGGGGCCGGGGATGCGACCTGGCCACGGCCGGTCGCGCGGACGCAAGCCGGTCGCGCGCTCACCCCAGGGCACCGCTGTCTGCCGGTCGGCCGGGCCGCGACCGCCCTGGAGCACCGGCCTGGTGACCGCGTCGAACCCCACCATCGCCTGGACCCGCGCCACGCCGCGCTCGACCAGCTCCTCGCCGGCGCCGCCCCACAGCCCGTCGCTGTGCGCAGCGGCCGGCTCGAGGACCTCGGGCACGAAGCGCACGCGCTCGACGGGGGCGCGCACCGCACCCGGGTCGCGCCGCGAACGGAGCGAGGAGCTGCCCTGGAGCTGCCAGTGGACCCGGTCGACCAGGTCGCGGACGGAGAAGTAGCGGGGGTGCAGCCAGGTGCGCGACGACGCGACCGCGCCGTCGTGCTCGGCCTCGATGCGGACCCCCGTCGCCACCAGCTGCCGCGAGCCGAGCTCGGTGACCAGCCGCTCCGCGGTGGTGCGGACGCTGAAGCAGATCGCCTCGACCGAGTCGAGCGGCGGCTCGAAGGCGATCTCGGCGGTGAGATCGGGTGGGGGCGTGCGCGCGGCCAGATGGGTGGGCGACTCCCCCCGCGCCTGCCGCCAGACCCGGGCGCCGTAGCGGCCGAAGCGGTCCTGGACCGCGTCGAGCGGCAACCCGGCGAGGTCGCCCAGCGTGCGCAGGCCCAGCCGCCGCAGCAGGCTGACCGCCTCGCGCCCCTCGGCGCCGTCGGCCTCCAGCACCTCGACAGGCAGCTCGCGGAGGTAGGCCGCCGACCCCCCGGCCGCCACGACCTCGCACTCCTGCGCCCGCGCGCGCCGCGCGGCCTGCTCGGCGGTGAACAGGTCGTCGGCGATGCCGAGCCGGCAGTCACGCACCCCCGCCTCGACGAGGGTCTCGGCCAGCACGGCGGCGGCGTTGGCCTCGCCGCCGAACCACCGGCCCGGCGCCCGCACGGCCAGCAGCCCGGGACGCAGCGACGCGACGCCGGGCCGCAGCGCCTCGACCGTCTCGAGGACGGGCTCGAAGTGGCGCACGTCGCGGTCGGGGTTGGCCTCGAGCAGGACCAGCTCGGGGCAGCGCGCCTGAGCGTCGCGCCGGCGCTGGCCGCGCCGGACGCCGTCGGCCCGGGCGGGGGCGTTGCACACCTCGACCACACCTGCCGCCAGCACCGCGGCCGGCTCGGCCGGCGACCGCTCTGCCTCGCTCAGCGCCGCGACGACCGACCAGTCGGGGCACCAGACGACCAGGATCCTCATCCGGACGCCTGCCAGGAGGTGTCGAGGACGCGCTCGGCGGGCGGCGCGAGCAGGCTCAGCGAGCCGGACTCGCCCGGGAAGGCGAGGTCGGCCCGCACCGGCGGCGCTGCTCCGCGGCGTACGGCGATCCGCGCGTGCCGGGCGCGCAGCCGGCCCTGGCCGCGGTCGGGGCCGCTCCAGCGCACGTCCTCGAGGCCGAGGCGGGCCTCGCACCGCGGCCAGTCGCCCCACACCACCAGCACCGACGACCGCTTGCGCAGCCGCGCGTCGAGCACGCCGGCCGAGCGCGCGTCGACCCGCGCCGGCGGGCGCAGCACGACGACCCGCAGCACGTCGACCAGCGCCGCGGTCACCTCGAGCCAGTGCTCGCCGACGTCGGGCACCAGGACCGTCCGGCTCAGCTCGATGCCGAGGCCGGCCGCCGCCTCGGCCCCGAAGTCGGGCCACCCGGCGAACCCGACCCACTCCCCCGCCTCGGAGGCGCCGGCGGCGAGGGCGAGTCCGAGCGAGGCCGAGTCGACGCCGTAGGTGCCGCCGGTGCGCAGGGACACCAGCCCGGACAGCGCGGGCAGCACCGGCACGGGTAGCCTCGCCGGCCCGCCCTCCATCGCGGTGACCCGGTCGCGCAGCTGGTCGAGGACCGGACGCTCCGGGTCCAGGGCCGCGGTGGGGGTCATCCACCCAGTTTCGAACACGTGTTCGAACGCGTCAAGCCGGGATCATCACTTGAATCGTTCAAGAAAATCCGGTTGAGTGCTCGCGTGATCCCGCCCGCGCCGCACCTCGAGCACGAGCTGCGCGAGGCCGGTCTCCGGGTGACCCAGCAGCGGGTCGCGGTGCTCGACGCCGTGCGCCGGCTGCCCCACGCCGACACCGAGTCGCTCATCACCGCCGTGCGCACCGAGACCGGCGAGATCAGCCACCAGGCCGTTTACGACGTCCTCAGGGTGCTCACCGAGGCCGGGCTGGTCCGCAAGATCCAGCCGCTCGGCACCGTCGCCCGCTACGAGTCGCGGGTGGGTGACAACCACCACCACGTGGTGTGCCGCGGCTGCGGCGCCATCGCCGACGTCGACTGCGCCGTGGGCGACACCCCGTGCCTGACCGCGTCCGACGCCGGCGGCTTCGTGATCGACGAGGCCGAGGTCATCTACTGGGGCCGCTGCCCCGCCTGCACCTCCGCACGGCCCGTCCTGACCGCCCCCTGAACGCCCACTGAAACGTCCACAGCAGCGCCCTTCCGGAAAGGTTGCACCATGAGCGACACGCAGGACCCCCAAGGCACCGACCGCAAGGACGGAGCTCCCGGCGAGCACGGCGGGGCCACCGCCCAGGGCAGCGAGAGCGAGAACCCGGGGATGCCCTCCCCCGAGCCCAAGGCGCACCGTCCCCACACCATCCAGGACTGGTGGCCCGACCAGCTCGACCTCAAGGTCCTTCACGCCCACTCGCCGGCCGGCAACCCGCTCGGCGACGACTTCGACTACGCAGCGGAGTTCGCGAAGCTCGACATCGACGAGCTGACGAACGACGTCAAGCAGGTCCTCAACACCTCCCAGGACTGGTGGCCGGCCGACTTCGGCCACTACGGCGGCCTGATGATCCGGATGAGCTGGCACGCCGCCGGCACCTACCGCATCGCCGACGGGCGCGGCGGCGCCGGCGACGGCGCGCAGCGGTTCGCCCCGCTCAACAGCTGGCCCGACAACGCCAACCTCGACAAGGCGCGCCGGCTGCTCTGGCCGGTCAAGCAGAAGCACGGGCAGAAGATCTCGTGGGCCGACCTCCTGGTCTTCGCCGGCAACGTCGCGCTCGAGGACATGGGCTTCGAGACCTTCGGCTTCGGCTTCGGCCGGCGCGACGTCTGGGAGCCCGAGGAGGTCTTCTGGGGTCCCGAGGACACCTGGCTCGGCGACGAGCGCTACAGCGGTGAGCGCGAGCTCGCCGACACCCTCGGCGCGGTCCAGATGGGCCTCATCTACGTCAACCCGGAGGGTCCCAACGGCGAGCCCGACCCCGTGAAGTCCGCGCGCGACATCCGCGAGACGTTCGCCCGGATGGCGATGAACGACGAGGAGACCTTCGCGCTGATCGCGGGCGGTCACACCTTCGGCAAGACCCACGGCGCGGCGCCGGCCGACGACTACGTCGGCCGCGAGCCCGAGGGCTGCCCGGTCACCGGCCAGGGCCTCGGCTGGCGCAGCACCTACGGCACCGGCAAGGGCGCGGACACGATCACCAGCGGCCTCGAGGTGACCTGGACCGACACCCCGACGAGGTGGGACAACCGCTTCCTCGAGCTGCTCTTCGGCCACGAGTGGGAGCTGACCAAGAGCCCCGCCGGTGCCTGGCAGTGGGAGGCCAAGGACGCCGAGGCGATCGTGCCCGACCCCGACGGCACGCCCAACAAGCGCAAGCCCACGATGCTCACCAGCGACCTGGCGCTGCGCCAGGACCCGGCCTACGAGGCCATCGGGCGCCGGTTCCTCGACGACCCCGACGCGTTCCGCCTGGCCTTCGCCAAGGCCTGGTACAAGCTGCTGCACCGCGACATGGGCCCCGTCGAGCGCTACCTCGGCCCCTACGTGGCCGAGCCGCAGCTGTGGCAGGACCCCGTGCCGGCCGCCGAGGGCCAGCCGGTCTCGGAGTCCGACGTCGCCGACCTCAAGGCGAAGGTGCTCGACACCGGCCTGAGCGTGGCGCAGCTGGTCCGCACCGCGTGGGCCTCGGCAGCGTCGTTCCGCACCACCGACAAGCGCGGCGGCGCGAACGGCGCCCGCATCCGCCTCGAGCCGCAGCGCAGCTGGGCGTCCAACGACCCGGCCGAGCTGAGCGCCGTGCTCGACGCGCTCGAGAAGGTCCGGCAGGAGTTCAACGCCGCCGGCGGCGCGCAGGTCTCGCTGGCCGACCTCATCGTCCTCGCGGGCGGCGCGGCGGTCGAGAAGGCCGCGCGCGACGCCGGCCACGACGTCACGGTGCCGTTCACCCCGGGCCGCACCGACGCCTCGCAGGAGGACACCGACGTCGACTCGTTCGCGGTGCTCGAGCCGCGGGCCGACGGCTTCCGCAACTACCTGCGCGGCGGCGAGAAGCTCCAGCCCGAGACCCTCCTCGTCGACCGGGCCTACCTGCTCGAGCTCTCCGCGCCGGAGATGACCGTGCTCGTGGGCGGCATGCGGGCCCTGGGAGCCAACCTCGGCGACTCGCCCCACGGCGTGCTCACCGAGCGTCCCGGCGTGCTGACGAACGACTTCTTCGTCAACCTGCTGGCGCCCGGCACCGAGTGGAAGGACTCCGAGTCCACGCCCGACGTCTACGAGATCCGCGACCTCGCCACCGGCGACGTGCGGTGGACGGCCACCGGCGTCGACCTGGTCTTCGGGTCCAACAGCCAGCTGCGGGCGCTGTCCGAGGTCTACGCCAGCGCCGACGCGGGCTCGAAGTTCGTCGACGACTTCGTGCGGGCGTGGACCAAGGTCATGGAGCTCGACCGGTTCGACCTGCACCCCTGAGTCGACCTGGCACCGACCGTCGGGGGTGGTCCGCTGTGCGGGCCGCCCCCGCGGCCGTCCAGGGGAGGATGGACACGTGACCTTCCGCATCGGCTTCGTCACCGGCGCGATGCCGGACCGCTGGGCCGACACCTGGCGAAAGCGGCGCAGGGAGCCGATCGAGCTGGTGCCGCTCAGCGAGGCCGAGCAGGAGCGCGCGCTCCGCGACGGCAGCGTCGACATGGCCATCGTCCGGTTGCCGGTCGACCGCGACGGCCTGCACCTGGTGCACCTCTACGACGAGAGGCCCGTGGCCGTGATGGGCACCGAGCACCTGCTCACGCTGGCCGACGAGGTCACCACCGACGACCTGGCCGACGAGCAGCTGGTGATCCCCGAGCGGACGGGCTGGCGGCCCCGCGCGGAGCAGCTGGCGTGGCCGCCCATGAGCGAGAAGGACGCCGTCGAGACGGTCGCCGCCGGCACCGGCGTGGCGGTGATGCCGATGTCGGTGGCCCGGCTCCACCACCGCCGCGACGCGACGTACCGCGTCGTCAGCGACCTGCCCGACTCCCCTGTCGGCCTGGCCTGGCTGGTCGAGAACGACGGCGAGCTCCCGCAGGCCTTCGTCGGCATCGTCCGCGGCCGCCGCGAGGGCAGCACGCGGGGCTGATCACCCGAGGCTGGTCACCCACGCCGACCTTCACGTCGAGGAATCGCTCGTGGGGTGGATGCTAGTCGCGTGTCCCTCGTCGACCCCGGTGACGCCGGAGCCCTGACCGACTCGCTGCGAGCCGGGTTCGCGGACCACTACGGAGAGCCGCCGACCGTCGTCGGACGCGCGCCCGGCCGCGTGAACCTGATCGGTGAGCACACGGACTACAACGCCGGGCTGGTGCTGCCGGTCGCCCTCCCGCACGCGACGTACGCCGCCGCGCGGGCCCGCGGCGACGACCTCGTCAGGGTCGCCAGCCGTCAGCAGGACGAGGCCTGGGAGGGCAGCCTCGGCGAGCTCGGGCCCGACGCCGTCGCCGGGTGGGCCGGCTACGCCGCCGGGGTCGTCTGGACGCTGCGCGAGGCCGGCCACGACGTGCCGGGCGTGGACCTGCTCGTGGACAGCCGGGTGCCCGTGGGGTCGGGGCTGTCGTCCTCGGCGGCCCTGGAGTGCTCGGTCGGCATCGCGCTGCTGTCGCTCGTGGGCGCGGACCCCGTCGAGCACGCACACACGCTCATGGACGCGGCCATCCGCGCCGAGACGGAGGTGGTCGGCGCGCCCACGGGCGGCATGGACCAGACCGTCGCGGTGCACGCCTCGGAGGGCGCCGCGCTGCTCATCGACTTCGAGTCCGACGAGCGGACCGTCGTCCCGCTCGACCTCGCCGGCCACACGCTGCTGGTGACCGACACCAGGGTCAGCCACGCGCTCACCGACGGCGGCTACGGCGCCCGTCGCGCCGACTGCGAGGCCGCGGCGCGCGAGCTCGGGGTGCCCAGCCTGCGGCG
Organism: Nocardioides halotolerans DSM 19273; assembly: GCF_000422805.1. Taxonomy (GTDB): domain Bacteria; phylum Actinomycetota; class Actinomycetes; order Propionibacteriales; family Nocardioidaceae; genus Nocardioides; species Nocardioides halotolerans. Next base: position 563,820 of record NZ_KE383922.1, read on the forward strand.
GGCGGACCTCGAGGGCGTCGAGGCGCTCGGCGACGAGCGGGTCCGGCGGCGCGCGAGGCACGTCGTCACCGAGATCGCCCGGGTGCCGCAGACCGTGGCAGCCCTGCGGGACTCGCGGTGGGACGAGGTCGGCAGCATCTTCGACGCGTCGCACCGCTCGATGCGCGACGACTTCGAGATCTCCTGCCCCGAGCTCGACTGCGCGGTGGCGATCGCGGTCCAGGCCGGCGCGGTGGCCGCCCGGATGACCGGCGGGGGCTTCGGCGGGTCCAGCGTCGCGGTGGTGCCCGACGAGCGAGTGGACGCGGTCGTCCGCGCCGTCGACGCGGCGTTCGTGCTGGAGGGGTTCCGCGCGCCGCAGCACCTGAGGGCGGTGCCGTCCGGCGGCGCGAGCGTCGAAGGCTGATCCGCGAGCGAGGTTGAGTCGGCTGCGGGACGCCCAGGAGTCGCAGTCGGTGGGCACCCGCCTCGACCAGGCCCGGTGGACAAGATCCTCGCCGACCACGACCCGTTCCGGACGGTGTCCTGAGGCACTTCTGGGTACGTGGTCTACTCGACCTAGAGCATCCGCCCTCGGAAGGACCTGACCGTGGCCCGCAAGAACCCCCTCGGGAAGATCAAGGACGCTGCCACCGACGCCGCCGCGACCGTCGTCGGCACCGTGAGCGAGACCGTGAAGGACCCGGTCGGCACCGGCCAGAAGGTGGTCGGCCAGGCCGTCGCCGTCGCCGGCGCGGTCGGTGCCAAGGTCCCGAGCCGTCGCCGTCGTGCGGCGGCGCCCTCGGCCCCCGCCCGGCCCGTCGCCGTGCCCGAGCCGCAGGACGAGTCGCGCAAGACGCAGGGCGATCCCCTCAAGCCGGTGAAGACCACCGCCACGGCGGCACCGGCCAAGAAGGCAGCTAAGAAGGCGCCCGCCAAGAAGGCGCCGGCCAAGAAGGCGCCCGTGAAGAAGGCCCCGTCGGCCAAGGCGGCCGTGACCGCGCCGGCCAAGGCTGCGGCCAAGAAGTCGGCCAAGAAGCCGGCGAAGAAGTCCACGACCGGTCCGGCCGCGACGAAGGCCGCCGCGAAGAAGTCCCCCAGGAAGGCACCGCCGACGACGACCGGGAGCGAGGGCTGACATGGACCCGCGCACGATCCTCACCCGCGGCGTCAGCACCGGCCTCCGCCTGGGGCGGGGCACCGCCGACCGGCTGGTGACCCTCGCCGGGCCTCCGATGGGCCGGATCGCCGACCAGGTGATCTCGCGCGTACGCCGGCACGAGTCGCCTCCCCCCACGACCACGACGTTCACGCCCTCGAAGCACGGCGAGCAGAGCGTCCCGTCCCCGGCCGTCGTCGCCCGCAACATCGGCCCGCAGCGGCCCGTCGCCAAGCCGGCCCGCGCTCCCAGGCCGAAGAACGTCCCGGGCGCCAAGCTCCCCCCGCCCCGCCCCAGCACGTCATAGTCGTCGTGTGAACCTGCCCGACCCGGCCCTCGTGGTCCTGGTCGGTCCGTCCGGCTCCGGCAAGTCCACGTGGGCCGGAGCCCGCTACCGCCGCGACGAGATCGTGTCGTCGGACGCCCTCCGCGGCGTGGTCGGCAGCGGCCCGCACGACCTCGACGCCACCGGCGACGCGTTCGACCTGCTCGAGCGGGTGGTCGCGGCCCGGACCGGCCGCGGGCTCACGACCGTCGTCGACACGCTCGGGACCGACCAGGTCCGCCGCCGCGCCTGGCTCGCCCGCGCCCGCGAGGTAGGGCTGCCCGCGGTGCTCGTGGTGATGGACACGCCGGACGCCGAGTGTCGCCGGCGCAACGCCGCGCGCGACCGACCGGTGCCGGCGCCCGTCCTCGCCGGCCAGCTGACCCGGCACCGGGCGCTGGTCCCCGAGCTCGGGCTCGAGGGGTGGGACGTCGTGCACACCGTGACGGCCGAGGAGACCTCGGCAGAGCCGCCGAAGGCGTCGCGGGAGCCCGCCGTCGAGCGGCGCACCTCCCAGGGCCTGAAGGTGGTGCTCCAGGTCAGCAGGTTCCCGTGGGGCGAGGACCCGCTGGCATGGCTCACCGGCGTGGCGCGAGCCGCCGACCAGGCCGGCTTCGCGGGGCTCTCGCTGATGGACCACCTCATCCAGATCCCCCAGGTCGACCGGGCCTGGGCGTCGATCCCGGAGCCGTGGGTCACCCTGGGCGCCGTGGCCGGGCTCGGCACCGAGCTCGAGCTCGGCACCCTGGTCACGCCGGTCACCTTCCGCGCGCCCGGCATCACCGCCAAGGCGGCCGCCACGCTCGACGTCCTGACCGGCGGCCGGGCGTTCGTCGGCGTCGGTGCCGGCTGGTGGGAGCGCGAGCACGCGGCGTACGGCCTCGACTTCCCGCCTCCACGGGAGCGCCTCGACGCGCTCGAGCGCGGCATCGAGACCATGAAGGCGCTGTGGGCCGCCGGCACCAAGCCCCACGACGGCGCGCGGGTCAGCCTCCCGGAGACGACGTGCTACCCGCGGCCGGTCGGCACCCTGCCCGTCATCGTCGGCGGCACCGGCCCGCGCACGCTGCGGGTCGCGGCGACCCTCGGCGACGCGGCCAACGTACCGTCCGCGCGGCCGGCGCTGGACGGGTACGTCGAGACGCTGCGCCGGCGCTCCGAGAGCGTGCGGGTCACGGTTCTCGACCTGCCCACGATCGGCACCGACCGCGAGGACGCGTGGGCGCGCGTCGAGCGGCTGCGCGGCCGGACCGCCGCGGCGGCGTACGCCGAGAGGACCCACGCCGGCACCGTCGCCGACCAGCGCGACCGCTGGGGCGGGCTGGCCGACCTCGGGGTCGACACGGTGTTCCTCGGCGTCGCCGACCTGGACGGCGCCGACGACGTCGAGCGGCTCGCCGGGCTGCTGGCCTGACCTACTTGAGCTCGTTGCTCGTGAGGCCCAGCACCCGGCGAGCGACGATCAGCTGCTGGATCTGCTGGGTGCCCTCGAAGATGTCGAGGATCTTCGAGTCACGGGCCCACTTCTCGAGCAGCTCGGTCTCGCTGTAGCCGACCGCGCCGCACAGCTCGACGCAGGACAGCGTGACGTCGGAGCCGACCCGGCCCGCCTTGGCCTTGGCCATCGAGGCCTCGAGCGAGTTGGGCTTGCGGTTGTCGGCCATCCAGGCGGCCTGCAGCATCAGCAGCCGGGCACCCTCGAGGTCGGACTCGAGCTGGAGGAACTTCGCCGCCGCCGCGGGCTGGGTGTACGCCGGCCGGTCGTAGTCGACCTCGACGCCCGCGTCCGCGAGCAGCTCGCGGGTGAGGTCGAGGGCGGCCGCGGCGCAGCCGATGGCCATCGACGCGACCAGCGGGCGGGTGTTGTCGAAGGTCGCCATGGCGCCCGCGAAGCCCTGCTTGGGGTCGACCTCGGCCGAGCCGAGGAGGTTCTCCGCAGGGACGCGGCAGTTCTCGAAGATGATCGTGGCGGTGTCGGACGCGCGGATGCCGAGCTTGTGCTCGAGCCGCTCGACCCGCATGCCCGGCGTCCCCTTCGGCACCACGAACGACTTGATCGCCGCCCGGCCGAGCTCCTTGTCGAGCGTCGCCCAGACCACGATGTGGTCGGCGCGGTCGCCGGAGGTCACGAAGATCTTCTCGCCGTTCAGGACGTACTCGTCGCCGTCGAGGACGGCGGTCGTCTTGATGTTGGCCGAGTCGGAGCCCGTGCCGGGCTCGGTGATCGCCATGCCGGCCCACACGCCGTCGAAGCGCGCGAGCTGCTCGTCGTCTGCGACCGAGGCGATCGCGGAGTTGCCGAGACCCTGGCGCGGCATCGAGAGCAGCAGGCCGACGTCGCCCCAGCACATCTCCTGGATGGACATGACGCTCGCCAGGTTGGCGCCGTTCTTGCTCTGGGTGCCGGAGCCGTCGTCCTGCTTGTCGTCGCGACGCACGCCGGCGGCCCCCGCGCCCTCCGACGCGCCGGACTCGGCGAGCCCGTCGATCATCGCCGCGAGCATGTCGAGCTCCTTGGGGTACTCGTGCTCGGCGAGGTCGTACTTGCGCGAGATCGGGCGCAGCATGTTCATCGCGACCTGGTGGGCCTGGCCCACCAGCGACCGGAACTTCTTGGGGTCGTCCAGGGAGATGGGCATTACACGATCACCGCGCCTTCCATGACGCCGACGGCCCGGAGGTCGCGGTACCACCGCTCCACCGGGTGCTCCTTGACGAACCCGTGGCCACCGAGCAGCTGCACGCCGTCGAGGCCGATCCGCATGCCGTGGTCGGCGCACGCCTTGCGGGCGAGCGCGACCTCCTTGGCGAAGTCCTTGCCCGCCGCGGCCCGGCCCGCCGCCTTGTAGGTCAGCAGCCGCATCGCCTGCAGCTCGATCGCGATGTTCGCCACCATGAACGCGACCGACTGGCGGTGCGCCACCGGCTCGCCGAACGCCTCACGCTCCTTGACGTACGGCGTCACGTAGTCGAGGACGGCCTGGCCGGTGCCGACCGCCAGCGCGCACCAGGCGAGCCGCGAGAGTCGCACGCACTCGGCGTACGTCGAGCCGTCGGTCGCGCCCAGCACCGCGCCCTCGTCGACCTCGACGTCGGTGAGCGTGAGCCGGGTCAGGCCGGCGGCGCGCACGCCCATCGACGGGTCGCCCTCCAGCGCGAGGCCCTCGGCGGACGACTCGACGAGGAACAGCACCGGGCGGCCGTCGAGCTGTGCCCCCGCGACGAACAGCTCGGCGTCGGCCCCGCGCGGGACCAGCGACTTCACGCCGTTGAGGACGTAGCCGTCACCCCGCCGCACGGCGGTGGTCCGCGGGCTCAGGACGTCGAAGAGCACCTGCGGCTCGGTGAGCGCGAGCGCTGCCGCGGGCACGTCGTCTCCGGCGAAGGCCGGCAGGTAGGTCTGCTGCTGCTCGTCGCTCCCCCACAGGCCGATGGCGGTGGCCACCGAGCCGGGAGCGAGGGCCGCCACGGCGATGCCGAGGTCGCCCGTGGCGAGCGCCTCCGCGACGAGCGTGCCGGCCATGGCCGAGCGCTCCTCGGCGACGCCGCCGAGCGACTCCGGGAGCCCGAGGATCGGCAGGCCGATCTCCAGGCTCGCCTCGAGCACCTCGGCGGGCGTGGCGCACGCCGCATCGGCGTCGGCTGCCGCCGGCCGCACGACCTCGGTGGCGAACTCGGTCACCACGTCGACGAGCAGCTGCTCGTCCTCGGTCGGCGTCAGGTCGAACTGCCCGGTCGCCTTCGTCGCCGGCGCACGCACGCCGTCCTTGCCGCGCGCGCCCTTGCGGGAGAAGGTCCGGCCGGCCTTCGTCACGGTGCTGAAACCACTGCGGGTGACCGTGAACACCGCCTGCTCGGCCTGCTTGCGCAGCCCGAGCCGGTCGAGCAGGTCGGTCTGGGCGAGCCGGCTCAGGCCGGCGACGAGGTAGCCGATCGGGTCGCGGGTCTCGGACGACGCCACCCCGTGCCGCCCGCCTGGGCGGAGATTGCCGAGCAAGGACATGCTCCTCAATGTAACTCCGAGTTACACAGCGGGCTACACGTGACGGGGTGCCTCCGGTCACACCGCTGTCCACACTCCGGTCCGCACCGGAGTCCGCCATCTCGGGGGTGCCTCGTTATCGTTCCCGCGTGACCGAGCAGACCGTCCACGCGCCGTACGGGCAGCTCCCGCGCGGCGGTGTCGTCCACCCGATCACGCGCTGGGGCGCGGACGTCATGCACCGGCCGCAGCAGCCGGTGACCGACTACGACGACGCCCTGCTGCGGCTGGTCAGCGACATGGTCGAGACGATGTACGCCGCCGACGGCGTCGGTCTCGCGGCGTGCCAGATCGGCGTCGACAGGGCGGTCTTCGTGTTCGACTGCCCCGACGACGAGGGCCTCCGCACGGTGGGCGTGGTGTGCAACCCGGTGCTCACCCTGCCCGAAGGCAAGGACCGCAAGCTCGACGACGGCGACGAGGGCTGCCTCTCCTACCCCGGTGCGTTCGTCGAGTGCGCGCGCCCGGACCTCGCCACCGTCACCGGCACCGGGGTCGACGGCTCACCGGTGGAGTTCACCGGCACGGGCATGCTGGCCCGCTGCCTCCAGCACGAGACCGACCACACGCTGGGCACGGTGTTCGGTGACCGGCTGCCGACCAAGCTCCGCAAGCGGCTCCAGAAGGCCATGGAGAAGGCCGCCGACGACTACCCGCTCGACTGGCCCGCGCACTAGGCAGCGGCCCTCGCCGGACGGCTCAGCGGCGCGCCGCGACGTAGCAGGCGACCGCGGTGGCGGCGGCGACGTTGAGCGAGTCGATGCCGCCGGCCATGGGGATGATCGCGCGCCGGTCGGCGGTCTCCTCCCACCGCGGCGAGAGCCCGTGCCCCTCCGAGCCCAGCACCAGCGCGAGCCGGTCGACCCCGGCGACAGCCTCCTCGACCGGGACCGCGTCGTCGGCCAGCGTGAGCGCCACGGTGGTGAAGCCGCGCCTTGTCAGGGCCAGGAGCGCGCCGTGCCAGTCGGGCAGGCGGGTCCACGGCAGCGCGAAGACCGCGCCCATGGCGACCTTGACCGAGCGCCGGTAGAGCGGGTCCGCGCACCGGGGCGCCAGCAGGACCGCGTCGAAGCCCAGCGCCGCGCCGGAGCGGAAGATCGCGCCGACGTTCGTGTGGTCCACGATCTCCTCGAGCACCAGCACCGACCGCGCGCCCTCGAGCACCTCTTCCAACGCCGGAAGCGGGCGGCGCTCGAGCGAGGCCAGCGCGCCGCGGTGGACGTGGAAGCCGGTGACCTGCTCGGCGAGGTCCTCGGACACGACGTAGCAGGGCGCGTCCGTCGTCGCGAGGACGTCGGACAGGCCGTCGAGCCAGCGCGGCGCCATGAGGAACGAGCGCGGGCGGTGGCCGGCCTCGACCGCGCGCCGCACCACCTTCTCGCCCTCGGCCAGGAACAGACCGTGCTCGGCCTCGAGGTGCTTGCGGAGCTCGACGTCGCGCAGGTCGCGGTAGTCGGCGAGCCGCGGGTCGTCCGCCGACCCGATCTCGACGAGCTCAGCCACGGCGGTCGGGGTAGTGCTCCGGACGGGCCACCGCGACGACGTCGCCGACCACGATGATCGCGGGCGGCCGCACGGCCTCGCGGGTGAGGTCCGCCGCGAGGGCGCCGAGCGTCGAGAGCACGGTCCGCTCCCCCGGCATGCTGCCGTCGCAGACGACCGCGACCGGTGTGCCCGGCTCGCGACCGCCGGCGAGGAGGGCGTCGGCGATCGCCGGGGCGTTGTCGACGGCCATCATCAGCAGCAGCGTGCCGTGCAGCCGCGCGACGGCGTCCCAGTCGGTGAGCGAGTCGGGGTGACCGGGGGGCACGTGCCCCGAGATGACGGTGAAGTCGTGCGCGACACCGCGGTGGGTAACGGGGATGCCGGCCAGCGCCGGCACCGTGATGGGGCTGGTCAGCCCCGGGACGACGGTGACGGGTACGCCGGCGGCCCGGCACGCCTCGACCTCCTCGAACCCCCGCCCGAACACGAAGCTGTCGCCGCCCTTGAACCGGACCACCCGCTGGCCGGCCCGGGCGCGCTCGACGAGGACGCGGTTGATCTCCTCCTGCTGGGCCGCCCGGCCCCGGGGCAGCTTGGCGACGTCGATGAGCTCGACGTCGGCCGGCAGCTCCCCCAGCAGCTCGCGCGGCGCGAGCCGGTCCGCCACGACGACGTCGGCCTCCATCAGGGCCTTGCGCCCGGCGACCGAGATCAGCTCGGGGTCCCCCGGACCACCCCCGACGAGGACCACACCCGGCGACCGGTCGCGCTGGTGGCGGGCCACGATCGTGCCCTCGCGCAGGCCCTCGAGGATCTCGTCGCGCACGGCCGCGCTGCGCCGCGGCTCCCGGTTGCCGAGCACCGCGACCGTCACGCCCGCGTGCCGGCCCACGGCCGGCGTCCAGGCGCTCGCCCGGGTGGCGTCGTCGGCGCGCACGCAGAACACCCGACGGTGTTCGGCGCCGTCGGTCACCGCCTCGTTGACCGCGGCGTCGTCCGTCGCGGCGATGACGTACCACGCGCCGTCGAGGTCGGCGTCCTCGAAGCCACGCCGGTGCCAGGCGATCTCCCCCGCCGTGGCGAGCCCCTCGACCGCCGGCGTCACCTCGGGCGAGACCAGGACGACGTCCGCCCCCGCGGCGATCAGCTGCGGCACCCGGCGCTGCGCGACGTGGCCACCGCCCACGACCAGCACCCGGCGGCCGGTCAGGATCAGGCCGGAGGGGTACGGCGGGTGCTGCTCCACCCCTCCATCATCGGGGTACCTGCGGACTAGGGTCGGACCACCCGACCTCGTGAGACAGGAGCCTCCATGTCACTCGACCGCCCGGTGAGCCCGGACCCCTACGACCTGCTGCCGACCGTCCCGTCGTTCACCGTCACCAGCGACGACGTCTCCGACGGCCAGCCGCTCAAGGACGACCAGGTCAACGAGTTCGGCGACACCTCGCCCCAGCTGTCGTGGTCCGGCTTCCCGGAGGACGCCAAGAGCTTCACGGTCACCTGCTTCGACCCCGACGCCCCGACGCCGAGCGGCTTCTGGCACTGGGTGCTCGTCGACCTGCCCGCCGACTGCACCTCGCTCGACGCCGGAGCCGGTGCCGAGGGCGCGTCGCTGCCGGGCAGCGCGTTCATGTGCCGCAACGACGGCGGGACGCGCGCGTTCATGGGCGCGGCGCCGCCGGAGGGCGACCAGGTACACCGCTACTACTTCGTTGTGCACGCGGTGAAGGAGGAGTCGCTCGGCGTCGACGCCGACGCCTCGCCCGCGGTGGTGTCCTTCAACCTCGCGTTCAAGACCGCCGGCCGCGCGATCCTCCACGGCACCTACCAGCACTGAGTTCCCCACGCGGCGCGCCCGCACCCGGCATGATGCGGGCGTGCCACGCTCCCGACACGGCCTGATCTGGCTGCCCGCGCTCGTCCTGGTCGCCACCATCGCGCAGCTCGCGGTCGCCACCTGGGTGCCGGGCATCGAGCGGTTCGCCGACAAGGCGTTCGGCGCCCGCCTCGCGGCGTACCCGGTGATGATGCTGCTGATCCCTGCGATCTGGTGGGTGGTGGTGAAGCGGCGCCGCCCGGACGCCGAGCCGCCGTACGTCGCGTTCGCGCTCGTGATGCTCGGCTTCCTCGTCGACACGACCGGCAACAGCCTCGACTTCTACGACACCATCACGTGGTGGGACGACATGAACCACTTCGTGAACTGGTTCTTCCTGCTGTCCGGCATCGGGCTCCTCATCGCGCAGGACCTCGAGCCGCGCTGGGCGCAGCTGCTGCTGGTCGCCGGTCTGGGCTGCCTGCTGGCTCTCGGGTGGGAGATCGGTGAGTGGTACACGTTCATCCGGCACGGCACCGAGCTCGACACGGCATACGAGGACACCCTCGCCGACATGACGCTCGGCTCCTGTGGCGCCTTCCTCGCCGCGCTCGTGGTCGCGCGGGTGAGCGCTACTCGCGCTGACGGCTCAGGATGAGCACCGCGCGGTCGTCGTCGCCGCTCTCGATTTGGTCGATGATGCGGGTCGCGGCGCCGCGGAAGCCGACGCCGACCGCCTCCTGCGCGGTCCGCTGGAGCCAGGCGATCCCGGCGTCGATGTGCGAGGCGCGGTCCTCGACGACCCCGTCGGTGTAGAAGAGCAGCGCCTCGCCCGGGAGGAGCCGGCCGTGGCTCACGTGCAGCTCCGGGTCGGGGAGCACGCCGAGGGCGGTGCCGCGGGCGTTGTCGATCAGCCACTCGCCGCTCGGCAGGTCGAGCCGCAGCGCGGGCGGGTGGCCGGCGCTGGTGATCTGGTAGCCGCCGTCCTCGAGGTCGACGAGCAGGTGGACCGCGGTGGCGAACGCCTCGTCGTCGCCCTGGCGGAGCAGGAACCTGTTGGCGGCCCGGAACAGGTCCTCCGGCCCGAGCGCCCCGATGAGCCCACCCAGCGCGCCGGCGAACTGCAGCGCGGCCGGTCCGGCGGCCGTCCCCTTTCCGCACACGTCGACCAGCACGACCTCCAGCCGCTGCTTGTCGTCGCTGAGCTCGGCGACGAGGAAGTCGCCGGCGTACTTGACGCCGTTCGACGTGAGCATCGCCGACTGCGACTCCCAGCCGCCGGGCAGGCTCGGGATGCGGCCCTGGGCCTGGAGCCGGTCCTTGAGCTCCCCCAGGAGCGCCTCGCTGAGCATGCCGGGCAGGCTGCTCCGCGCGCGGCTCGCGACGTAGAGGACGAGCAGCACCGCGACCAGGAACTCCACCACGGCCAGCCACTGGATCGGCGAGAGGTCCTCCTGGAGCACCAGCGACAGGGCGCCCGCGAGGGCGTCGACCGCCGCCACGACCAGCAGCGGCCGGAAGCTGAGGAGGATCCTGGCGACGAGCAGCCACAGGAAGTACGCCGTCAGCGGCATCAGCCCGCGATCGACCATCGAGACGCCGAACGACGCCGCCACCAGTACGACGAGCCCGGCCGCGACCGCCCACTGCGCGCGGACCGAGCCGCTCCGCCACGCGTCGACGCGCGCTCGCAGCACCTCAGCCGCCCGGCCAGCCATCCCCGAAGGCTAGTGCCTGGGCCGCGACCGGGTCGGCGTGCCTAGACTCCCGGCGTGCCCGACCCCGAGCTCCGTATCCGACGAGCCGGGTCGGCCTCTTCGCCGAGGTCGGCGGCGAGCTGGCCGGCGGGCTGATGGGCTCCTACCCGGAGCTCACGCCGATGGTCCTGCAGCGCGAGGCGCGGCTCAACAGCCTGTGGGTGCTGCCGGAGCACCGCGGCCTCGGGGTGGGCAGCCGGCTGGTGGAGGCGTTCCTCGACTGGGCGCGCGAGCGCGGGGCGGCGTACGCCGTGGTGAGCGCGTTCGCCGCCAACCCGACCGCGATCCGGCTCTACGAGAAGCACGGCTTCGGGCCGCACACGGTCACGCTGAGAGCCCTGCTCAGCTCCTGAACCGGGCCGCGACCTCGTCGGCCACGTGGGGCTCCCCCGAGATCCGGGAGGACCGCCTCAGCCCCGGCCGAGCAGCGCGTTGAGGTCGCCCACCGGGCCGAGATGGCCCAGTTTGTCGGGGTTCAGGACGTTGTGGAGCGCCACGATCCGCCCGGCGTTGGCGTCCATCGTCATCACGCTGATCAGCGCGCCGTCGGCGTCCCGGGTGAGCAGGGCCGGCCGGCCGTTGGCCTCCACGAGGTCGAGCGACACCCCGAGCTGCTCGCCGCGGCGCATCAGGCCGACCAGGAACCTGGCGACGGCCACGGCTCCTGTCATCGGCTTCTGGATCGCCGGCGCCCGGCCGCCACCGTCGCCGACGAACACCACGTCCTCGGCGAGCAGGCGCTCCAGGCCGGCCAGGTCGCCGTCGCTGACCGCGGCGAGGAACTCCGAGGCCAGCCGGTCGCGCTCCTCGCGAGACGCCTCGAACCGGGGCCTGCCCTCGCTGACCCGCTTCTTCGCCCGGACGAAGATCTGCCGGCAGTTCGCCTCGGACTTCTCGACCACCGCAGTGATGTCGGCGTACTCGTAGCCGAGGACCTCGCGCAGCACGAAGACCGCCCGCTCCACCGGCGAGAGCGCCTCCAGCAGCACGAGGAACGCCGTCGACACCGTCTCGTCGGTCTCGACCCGGTGCGCGGGGTCCGCGTCGTCGGGGCCGAGGATCGGCTCGGGCAGCCAGGGACCGACGTACCGCTCGCGGCGGACCCGCGCCGAGCGCAACGTGTCGATGGCGAGCCGGGTGGTGACCGTGCTGGCGTAGGCGTCGAGGTTGTCCACGCCCTCCGGAGAGCTGCGGTGGATCCGCAGGAAGGCCTCCTGCACGACGTCCTCGGCCTCCACGACGCTGCCGAGCATCCGGTAGGCGATCGAGAACATCAGCGGGCGCAGCTCGTCGTGCGCCTGGGAGAGATCGATCATCTCGCCGTCAGCGTAGCCCCGTGATCTCCGGGATTCCTCCCGGAATCTGTCACAGGCGGCTCGCCGGTGCCGTCGGAGGGGCACACGAGAATCGAAAGGAACTGATCATGCGAGTCTTCATCGCCGGCGCGACCGGAGCGGTCGGAAGCCGCCTTGCGCCACTGCTCTCGGACGAGGGCCACGACGTGTTCGGGTCGAGCCGCAACGACGCCGGCCGGGCCGCTGTCGACGCGGCGGGCGCGACCGGCATCGTGATGGACCCCCTCGACGCGGGCAGCGTGCGCGAGGCGATCGCCGAGGCGAAGCCCGACGTCGTCGTCCACCAGCTCACCGCGCTGAGCGGGATGACGGGGAACCTGAAGAAGTGGGACCAGGACTTCGCCGTGACCAACCGGCTGCGCACGGAGGGCACCGACCACCTCCTCGCGGCCGCGCGGGCCTCGGGCGTACGCCGGTTCGTCGCCCAGAGCTATGGCGGCCACTGGACCAACCAGCGCACGGGCGGGCCGGTCAAGAGCGAGGACGACCCGCTCGTGGACCGCGCCGGCAAGGAGGCGACGCAGTCGCTGCGCGCGCTCAAGCACCTGGAGCGGGTCGTCACCACGGCCGCCGGCCTCGAGGGGCTGGTGCTGCGCTACGGCAACTTCTACGGCCCGGGCAACACCCTCTCGCGCGACGGCGAGATGGGCCAGCTCGTCCGGCGCGGGAAGATCCCGGTCGTGGGCGGCGGGCGCGGCGTGTGGTCGTGGATCCACATCGACGACGCCGTCGCCGCCACCGTGGCGGCGATCGAGCGAGGCGAGCCGGGCATCTACAACGTCGTCGACGACGACCCGGCGCCGGTCTCGGACTGGCTGCCCTACCTGGCCGAGCAGCTCGGCGGCAAGAAGCCGATGCGGATCCCCGCCTGGCTGGCCCGGCCGCTCATCGGCGAGTTCGGGGTGGAGCTGATGACGTCCGTGCGCGGCTCGTCCAACGCGAAGGCCAAGCGCGAGCTCGGGTGGGCGCCGCGCTACTCCAGCTGGCGCGAAGGCTTCCGCACCGGCATCGGCTGAGCCCGACGACGGGCGGTTGCCCGAGCGGTCCCGCCCGGCCGTTGCAGAATGAGGCGTGGTGCGGTGGTGGCGCGGCTTCCTGGAGAGGGAGCTCGCGCGCGTGCGCCGCGACGGCCGCGCGGCCGTGATGTGGTCGCTGCGCATCACCGTCGCCGCGACCACGAGCTACCTCGTGGCGTCCTGGCTGTTCCCCGGCACCGAGCCGCTGCTCGCCCCGCTGACCGCGATGCTGGTGGTGCAGGTGACGCCGCTGTCCCTGCTCGCCAGCGGGCTGGACCGCGTCGTCGCGGTCGTCGCCGGGGTGGCGCTGGCCGTGGGGTTCGCGGCCGTCGTACCCCTGGAGTGGTGGAGCCTCGGCGTCCTCATCCTGATCTCCATCACGCTCGGGCAGTTCCTCCGCCTGCGCGACAACCTGGTCGAGGTGGCCATCAGCGCGATGCTCGTCCTGGGTGTCGGGGCGATCGGCGCCGGGGCGGCGGCGTGGCAGCGCATCACCGAGACGCTCGTGGGCGCGGTGGTGGGCATCGCCGCGACGCTGGTGTTCCCGCCCAAGGTCGCCAGCTCCGACGCCGGTCGCGCGATCGACGGGCTGGCCGACGCGGTCAGCGAGCTGCTGACCCGGGCCGCCGAGGCGCTGGACACCATGGCCGACGAGGAGCCGCAGCGGCTGTCGGGTGCCGCTCGGGAGTGGCTCGACGACTCCCGGCGGATCACGCACGACATCCCGGTCGTGGGCGCCGCGCTGCTCCGCGCCGAGGAAGGTCGGCGCCTCAACGTCCGCGCCGTCCGCACGCCCCACGTCGAGCCTGGGCTCCGGCAGGGCCTGGAGGCCCTCGAGCACACGGCCGTGGCGATCCGTGGGCTGATGCGGTCGGTGTCGGAGGCCGCCGAGGGCGACTGGCTCGGCGAGGACTCCGCGGCCACGGTGCTGCGCGACCTGGCCCAGACGTTCCGCACGCTGGCCGCCGGCACAGACGCCTTCGGCGAGCTGGTGCGCCACGAGGGCGACGTCCAGGTCAGCCTCAGCCGCGACGACATCACCCGGCTCCAGGAGGCCCAGGACGGCATGGTCCGTGCCCGAGCCCACCTCGACGAGGCGCTGGCGCAGGAGTACAGCGCCGACGTCGTGGAGCTCTACGCGACCACGCGCGCCACGGTCCGGCGGCTGCAGCACGAGCTGGCGCTGGACGAGCGCGTACGCCGCCAGCTCCGGCTGCTCCCCCCGCGCCGGCTGCCCCCGAAGCCCACGATCCGTCGCCGGCCGGCGAGCGACTGGCCGGCGCCGACCGGCCCCGACGACGACACGCAGGCGCTGCCGGAGCTCTAGGTGCCGGAGCTCGAGGTGGGGTAGATGTCGACGCCCGGTGGGGCGTCGAGGATCATCCGGGCGTGCTGCGCGCTGATGCGTCGGGTGCCGCGGTGATCGACCAGGAAGCCGAGCCCGTGCGGGGTCAGCCAGACGTAGCGGCCCTGCCCGCACTGGCGAGCGCGGTAGCCGGCGTGGGTCTTCCACCGATGATGTCTCCGGCCGAGCGGGCCGGAGTTGTGAGTGCCGGTCTGCGTCGGTGGGCCGCCGCGGATGTCTTGCTCGGCGTCGTAGGGGATCGGGTGGTCGTAGTCGACGTTGCGGCTGACCGAGGTGGCGTAGGGCCAGTAGTCGCCGCCGGTGATCAGGTGCACCCGCTCCTTGAGCGCGTCGGAGTGCTCGTAGGCGGTGCTGCGGACGCGGTCGGAGAGGTCGATCACCGGCTTGACGGTCAGGTCGGTGCGGGCGAGCAGCCGCTGCAGGCCGGCCAGCGTGACCGGCGCGAGCCCCTCGACGCGCGCGACGCCGGGCGCGCCCTGGATCGCGGCCTCGTGGAGGTGGACGTAGAGCACCGACCTGGGAGCCATAGGCGCGAGGTCGACCTCACGCAGGGCGTCGAGCAGGTCGGCGGGGAACGCGGTCGCTCGGCTGGGCTCGGGCGCGATCTCCTCCTGAGGGTCGCGGTGCTCGAGGAGCAGCTGCAGCAGCTCGGCAGGACGCGCCAGCCAGCCGAACGCGATCGAGCGCAGCTCGTCGGCGGCCGCCTCCGGGAACCGCGGGGCGAGGATCTCGGCCACCCTGCCCACGATCGCCTCGACCCACATCGCGTCGCCGGCCTCGACCCGGGCGATCACCGTGCGGAGACCGAACTCGTCGGTGCGCCCCGAGGACACGTAGCGCCGGCGCCGCTCGGCCTGGGCGCGCTCCTCGTGAAGGGCGGGATCGGCCTTGATGATCGCGGCCTCGGCCACGGCCAGCACCCGGCCGCCGGACTCGTGGGCGATGATCCCGCTGATCGTCTGGTCGACGACACCGACCCGGTCGGCGGGCAGGTGCCGCGACAGCTTCGCGACCCGCCTGGCGATGCTGAGCTCCGCCGTGCCCGCCCGGCACACGGCCCACGTCCGCGGCAGCCGGTGCATCAGGTCGAGGACGTCGGCCATCGCGTTGACCGTCGCGGTGACGCCCGTGCCGCGAGCCAGCGCGATCTCACCGAGGCAGAACTCCTGCACCCCCGGCGTCCCCTCGCCGCCCAGGCACACCAGCGAGTCCCGCTCGTGCACCGGGTCACCGGAGTGCACGGCGGCCCACTGCGCCAGCACCTGGAGGTCGCGCACCTCCGCCAGCCGACGAGCCCGCACCGCCTCCGACGAGGCGGCCAGCAGGCCGGCCTCGTCGAGGTCGGACAGGTCGTCGTTCATGGAGATCACGCTAGACGCGACCACCGACATCGCCCCGTCGTCGAGGCGGACCAGGCGATCCTCTGGTCTTCTCTCACTCGGGGTGTCTCCATTGGCGACGCAGTTCCCGGATCAGCCGAGTTGAGTGCGTCTGGCGGCAGGGTGGCGTAGCCGAACGTAGCGATCGCCAGCCCGACTTGGCCTCCCACGCTGAGGCCGGCACGCAGCATCGTCGCTCGCTACGTCCGAATACGTGCGAGTGGCCGGATGAATCAGGCCTCCATGGGTCGCCGGTCAGCAGTCCGCTTGAGAGTGTGGTGCTGAAGATCAGCTCAGCTCATCCGCAGCACCACACTTCGGCGCGTCGCCACTGTTCGCACGCGGACGTGCCGCGATGAGTGCGCTCCGGACGAGGGGGTCAGGCCGCGACTTCAACTCGAGAGTCGGCGTGTCGGCGTGCTTGCGGCCGCGCTCGCCCGGCGCGTTGAGTGCGGGCTCCAGCAGGTCCCACTGCTCATCGGTGAGGTCACTCGCGTAGGCAGGGCCCCGCACGGTGCCTACGGCGCCCAGCCGACAGGGACACACGCAGTCAGAGCGTGAGCTCGTACGACGTCCCCACCGGGCGCCAGTCCTGCGGCAGGCGGTCGTAGTAGGGCGCCAGCATCGCGGGCGGTGTGACCACCTTGCGGAAGCCACGGTCTCGCAACCTGCTCGCCCGCCGCCAGACGAACTCGCCCGGGGAGAAGTCCCGGTAGCGCGGAGTCACGTAGTCCAGCAGCACGTGGGCGACCTCGCCCTCGCCCCGGATGAGCACCACACCGACGGTCTCGTCGCCGCTCTGCACCTGGAAGGCGAGGTCGTCCTCGGTCAGGTCGCCGGCCGAGAACCCGGGCAGGGAGCGCCCGATGTCGGCCTCGTGCACACCGAGGAAGTGGCACAGGTAGGCGTCGCTCGGGCCCACCTCGAGCACCTCGTAGGCCGCCTCGGAGTGACGGTCGCGGAGCATCCTGGCGATGAAGACGACGTTGATCGCGCTGGTGGCCACGTTCATCCCGACCATCGGCCAGACCGCCAGGAGTGCGTTGAAGGTCACCAGGATCACCGACGCGCCCAGGTTGAGCAGGCGGAACCGCAGCACGCGGGTCTGCAGCAGCGAGACGATGAGCAGCGCACTACCGAGCCAGCCGAACAGGTCGAGCCAGTGCTCAGCGAGCCAGGTCACCCCTGAAGGCTACTGAGGTACGGCGCGCGCCCGGTCGGCCGATGCGTCGTACCAGCGCAGCACGCGCAGGGCCCGCAAGGTGTTCCACCGGCTGGGCGTGCCGTCGGGCTCCTCGAACCGGAAGTGGACCGCGCCGGCGTGGGTGTTCTCGAGCAGCCAACGCCCGTCGGGTCGGCGCTTGGCGCGCACGCACTCGATCGCCTCGGCCAGCCGCGGATCGGGAGTGCCACCACGCAGGGCGAAGTACTCCGTGGCCTTGAGCAGGTCGTAGTGCCAGCGCGGAGGATAGGCGAACGACGTCCACCTCGGATCCACCACCTCACCCGTGCGCAACGACCGGAGAAGGCTGCGCCGGAGCAGGTACTCCTCCCCGTCTCGGCGCGCCTGGCGCACCTCCTCGGTGCCGCCGGTGTGGCGCTCCCACCTCAGGAGGGCGTCGACCACGTCCAGGGTGCTCGCGAACGACGACGGCGCCGGGCGTGTCTCGGCCCAGCAGTTCCACCCGCCGTCCGGCATCTGGTCGGCCACGAGCCGTTCGACCACCGGTCCGACGTCGACGCCCAGGTAGGTCCCGATCACGATCGTGCCGGCGTTGATGCAGCAGTCCACCTCGCCGGCGAAGAAGGGCAGCCCGTCGTACTCCCAGCGGCAGTTCCGGGCCACCAGCCGGGCGGTCTCCTGCATCACGGGGCTCTCCCGGGGCACGCCCAGAGCGCACAGGTCGCGCAAGACCGGATACGTCGCGGTCCATGGCTGGCCGGCGGGTTCGGGATCGGGATCGGGCGACGGCCACGGCGGAGGCGGCTCGCCGGCAGCCAGAGCCCGCGCGGTTGCCAGGGCGAACGCCGCCGTGTCCGGGAAGCAGGCGCCGTTCGCCCACAGGCCGTCAGGAGCGCGCCGCGCCAGCAGCCGCGCACCCCAGCCCTCGCGCTCCACCCGTGACCGCTCGGTCGCGACCTCCGTCTCCGAGCCGTCGACGAGGTCGCGCAACACCTGCCAGCGGATGGCGGGATCGCCCTGCAGCAGCCACCGCACCACCGGGTCGTCCTCGACCAGCGGCGCCGTTCGTGGCCGGAAAGGACCCGGGTCTTCCGTCCGCTCCATCCCTGAACGCTAGACGGAGGTCACCCCAGCGGCGCCCTGAGCGACAGGCGTACGCCGAACCGCTCACCGGCCACGTCCACCTCGAACCGGGCGGAGGCCAGCGAGTCGGTGGTGACCGGCCCGTCGGAGCGCAGGTAGGCCAGCCCGACCGAGGCGCCGACCGTCTCGCCCCAGGCGGCGCTCGTCACCTGGCCGGCAGGGAGCCCGTCGCGGAGCAGCAGCTCGCCGCCCCACAGCATCGGCGCAGGGTCGGAGAGCACGAACGACACCAGCCGGCGCCGAGGGCCACCGGCCGCGAGCCGGTCGCGCTGCGCCTCCAGAGCTTCCCGGCCGAGGAACGGCTTGGACTCGCGCAGCGCCGTGGCGAAGACCAAGCCAGCCTCGACCGGCGTGTAGTCGGGTGAGAGCTCGCGCGGGAAGGCACGGAAGCCCTTCTCCAGCCGCAGCGAGTCGATCGCGTAGTAGCCGGCGTTCGCGACCCCCAGCGACGCGCCCTCGCCGAACAGCGCGTCGTAGACGGCTCCGGCGGAGCCGACGGGGACCGTGAGCTCCCAGCCGACCTCGCCGACGTACGTCATGCGGGTGGCCCGGAGGGGTACGCCGGCGACCGTCGCCGTGCGGCTCGTGGCGAACGGGAAGCCGGAGTCCGACCAGTCGTCGGAAGAGACCCGGGCGAGGAGCTCGCGGGAGGCCGGCCCCATGACCCCTAGCACCGCGAAGGCGTCGGTCACGTCGCCGGCCTCGACGCCGCCCTTCCGGCGCAGCCAGTCGAGGTCGCGGACCGTCGTGGCCGACGACGAGACGATCCAGAAGCTGTCCGGCCCGTCGCGGGTCACCGTGAGGTCGGCCTCGTAGGTGCCGCGCTCGTTGAGCCAGGGCGTGTAGACGCAGTGGCCGACCGGGACGTCGACGTCGGCGGCGCAGACCCACTGCAGCGCCTCGAGCGCGGCAGGGCCGGCGACGACGTACTTGGAGAACGACGTCTGGTCGAAGACCGCGACGGCCTCGCGGGTCGCACGCTGCTCGGCCGCGGACCACGGCAGCCACGACGGCTTCCCCCAGGCGTAGTCGAGCGAGGCACCCGGGGCCGGGGCGAACACGTTGGGTCGCTCCCAGCCCATCTTCGACCCGAACACCGCGCCCGCCGACGCGACCCGCGAGTGCAGCGGCGACCGGCGTACGTCGCGGGCGGTGACCGGCTCGCGATTCGGCCACGGGACGGCGTAGTGCAGCCCGAGCGTCTCCGCGACCCGCGCGCGGAGCCACCCCTGGTTGCCGTTGAACGGAGCGAACCGGCGCACGTCGACGCCGGTCTGGTCGCTCGTGGGCTCGCCCGAGACGACCCACTCGGCGAGCGCCCGCCCGGCCCCGCCGGCCGAGGCGATGCCGACCGAGTTGAAGCCCGCGCCGACGAAGCAGTTGTCGAGCTCCGGCGCGCGGCCGAGCAGGAACTGGTTGTCCGGGGTGAACGACTCGGGCCCGTTGTAGAACTTGCGGATGCCGGTCTCGGCCAGCGCCGGGATGCGGTGCACGGCCTCGTCCATCAGCACCGAGAAGTGCTCCCAGTCCTCGTCGAGGAGCTGGAACTCGAACGGGTAGGGCAGGTCGTCGGGCGAGCGCCACGGCTTCGCGTCGGGCTCGAAGCCGCCGACGACGAGGCCGCCCACCTCCTCCTTGAAGTACGTCCAGCCGTCGGGGTCGCGCATGATCGGCAGGTCGGGGTGGGTGCCCTCGACCGCCTCGGTCACCACGTAGAAGTGCTCGCAGGAGTGCAGCGGCACCGTGACGCCGACCAGGTCGCCGAGCGCCTTGGCCCACTGCCCCGCGCAGCTGACGACCACGTCGCACTCGACGCTCCCCCGGTCGGTCTCGACCGCCGTGACCCGGCGGCCGTCGAGGACGAACCCGGTCACCCGCGTCTTCTCGGCGACCGTCGCCCCGCCCGTGCGCGCGCCCTTCGCGAGCGACTGGGTGAGGTCGGTGGGGTTGACCTTGCCGTCGCCGGGCAGCCACAGGGCGCCGAGCAGGTCGTCGACCTGCATCACCGGCCACAGCTCCTGGGCGCGCGCCGGCGTGACCAGCTCGCACTCCATGTCGTACGCCGCCGCGTTGGCGGCCGTGCGGCGCAGCTGCACCATCCGCTCCTCGGTGCGCGCCACGATCACGCCGCCGACGTTGCGGTAGCCCGTCGCCAGACCGGTCTCGGCCTCGAGCGAGGCGTACAGCTCGGCGGAGTACTGCACCAGCCGGGTGCCGCTCTCCGACGCCCGCAGCGGTCCGACCAGCCCGGCCGCGTGCCACGTGGTGCCACCGGAGAGGCGACCCTGCTCGAGCAACAGCACGTCGGTCTTCCCGAGCTTGGTCAGGTGGTAGGCCACGGACGCGCCGATCACGCCCCCGCCGACGACGACGATCTCGGCACGCGACGGCAGCTCAGCCACGAGCGACATCCTCCAGCAGGCCCGCGAGGTCCGGGCCGCGGAACGTCGCCTCGGCCTTCTCGAACCGCTCCATGCCCCAGCCGTGGAAGTCGAAGTCCATCGTCGAGGTCGCGGCCTGGATGAAGCCCCACAGCGACCAGCCGTACTGGCTGCACAGCGCCTGGAGCCGCACCCGCGCGAGGTCGGCGGGAGACGGGTCGCCGAAGTAGGCCTCGGTCCACGCCTCGGTCTGCTCGGGCGTGAAGCCGCACTCCGTCGAGGTGTTGCCGAGCTCGAAGCACGCGTCGTTGTTGCCGCTGTACTCGTAGTCGATCAGCCACACCTGCCGGCCGTCGTCGATGAAGTTGGCGGCGAGCAGGTCGTTGTTGCACGGCACCGTCGGGCGTGGGCTCGTCCCGAGCGCACGGCGTACGTCGGCCCACGCGGCGGCGTGGTCGTCGTAGGTGGGGGGCAGCGCGAACCCCTTCTCCCGCACGGTCGCGAGGTAGCCCGCCTGCCGCGCGAACATGTCGAAGTCGTTCACGAACCGCTCCGCCCCCGCGTGCAGCCGGCGGCAGGCGTCGGCCGCACGGGACAGCACGCCGGGGTCGTCGAAGTCGGCGTCGACCAGCGCCTTCCCGGGCAGGTAGCCGATCACCAGCATCCCGAGGTCGGGGCGGTACTCGACCACGGGCGCTCCGACGGCGGCCCCGGCGGCCCGCAGGCTGTTGGCGTGCTCGGCGTCGCGGTCGATGCCGAGCATCGCGGCGTCACTGGACGAGCAGCGCACCACCAGATCGAGGGGCGGACCGTCGTCGTCGGTGACGACCCGCACGTTGTGGTTGGTCAGCCCGCCGGGCAGGTCGGAGGCGTGCCAGGACCGCCCCGCCAGCACGGCGAGGCGGTCCAGGTCGACGAGCTCACTCAGGACGGCGGTGCGTCAGTCGTCGTACACCTCGGCGACGGCTGGGTCGATGTTGGCGATCGGACCCTTGAACCAGTGCTTCGCCGAGACGTTCCACCACAGCGTGAGCAGGAGCAGCGCGCCCAGGGTGACGACGGGTGCGTAGTTGAGGAACTTCCACTCGAACTCGTCGCTGAACGGGTTCGCGGCCGGTGTCGTCGGCATCATCAGGAACAGCGAGACCACGACGATCTCCACCACGGCGATGATGTTCATCCACTTGTACTTCTGGCCGTTGTTCCACGAGCCCACCTCGAACCGGTCTCCATGGCGCCAGCGCAGGAAGATCGGGATCGCGAAGGACAGGTAGAGGCCGATCACCGCGATCGAGGTGACCGCGTAGAACGCCAGCGGCACGGGCGTCCCGCCGACGTCCACCTTGATCAGCGCCGGCAGCGTGAGCACGGCCGCCGAGACGGCGACGCCGATCACCGCGTTGGCCGGGACCCGGTTGCGGGAGAGCGACGACCAGCGCTGCCACCCCGGCACGGCTCGGTCGCGGCTGAACGCGAAGGTCATCCGAGAGGACGACGTCAGGCACGAGGTCGCGCAGAAGAACTGCGCGGAGGCGGAGATGAACAGCACGAGCGTCGCCCAGTTCTTGTCCAGGGCGGCGAGGAAGATCGGCTGCACCCCCGACCCCGCGAGCGCGTTGTCCGGCTGCCCCTGGGCGTTGTCCGGGATGGCGAAGACCACGCAGAGCAGCAGCACGTAGCCACCCAGGGCCGAGTAGAAGATCGAGCGCCAGATGCCCTTGGCGGCCGCCTTGCTGGCCGAGGCCGTCTCCTCCGAGAGGTGCGCGCAGGCGTCGAAGCCGGTGATCGTGTACTGCGTGAGCAGGAAGCCGAAGGGCACGATCGCGAACCAGAACCCGAGGGTGCTGGTGCTGCCGTCGGCGTACCCGGAGTTGTTGTAGCGCTCGGTGAAGACGTAGCTGAACGACTGGTGCTGGTCGGGCACGAGGATCAGGATCAGCACGATCGCCGAGGCGCCGACGACGTGCCACCACACCGAGACGTTGTTCATGATCGCCATCAGGTGGCCGCTGAAGATGTTCAGCACGCCGGCCATCGCCAGCACGATCACGAAGATGATGAAGACCCGGGTGAGCGAGTAGTCGCCCGCGAACGAGTCGGAGTAGGTGCTGATCGTGAGGTCGATGAACGTCGCGCAGCCGTAGGAGACACCAGCCGTCACGGCGATCAGGCCGATCAGGTTGAGCCAGCCGGTGAAGAACCCCGCCATCGGCCCGCCGAGCTTGGACGCCCAGTAGTAGATGCCACCCGAGGTCGGGTACGCCGAGACGAGCTCGGACATCGTGAACCCGATGATCAGGATGAAGACGCTGAGGATCGGCCAGGACCACGAGATCGAGATGGGTCCGCCGTTGTTGAAGCCGGCGCCGAAGTTGGTCAGGCACCCGGCCAGGATCGAGATGATCGAGAACGAGATCGCGAAGTTGGAGAATCCCGACCACGACCGGTTGAGGTCCTGCTTGTACCCCAGCCGGGCGAGGTGCGCCTCGTCCTCGTTGTGGACCTGCGGCTCGTCGACAGCCATTCCGCCCCCTCGGTGTGCGAGCCGCCGTCGGGGCGACCCGAAGATGGCCAGAAACTAGACCCGTGCCGCCGGGGGTGTAAACAGTCTCCGAGGAAAAGGTATGAACTCAGACCAAAAACGCCCGGCACGATTGACAGCGAAGTGAGCAGGAACCGAGAGTGACCGCCATGAGCACGACCCCGGCCCCGCACCTCCCCGAGGCGGTGCTCCGGCCGGTGCGCGGTCACCACGCGTTCGAGTCGTGCGTCGAGCAGCTCGCGACGGCCATCCGGCTGGGGGTCTACCCGCGCGGCACGACCCTGCCCGCGGAGCGCGAGCTCGCCGAGCGGCTGCAGGTCTCCCGGGCCACGCTGCGCGAGGCGATGGCGGCCCTGCGCCAGGCCGGTCTCGTCGAGACCACGCGCGGCCGGGGCGGCGGCACGGTGGTCACGCTCAAGCCCGGTCTGCCGGCCGCCCGGGCCGCGGCGCGGACCAGCACGGCCCGCCGCCAGAGCTGGCTGGACTCGCTCGACTTCCGCCGGATCGTCGAGCCCGGGGCGGCCGCGCTGGCGGCGTCGCGCGACCTGGCGCCCGACCGGCTGGCGCAGCTCGAGGAGGCGCACGCGGAGGTCGCCTCCGCGAGCAAGCCGGCCGAGCACCGCCAGGCCGACTCGCGGTTCCACCTGACGGTGGCCGCGCTGACCGACTCGCCGCGCACGGTCGAGGCGGTGACCTCGGTGCAGGCGACGCTGCACGAGATGCTGCTCGCGATCCCGGTGCTGGGCACGAACATCGCCCACTCCGACCGCCAGCACGCGCGACTGGTGCGGGCCATCGTGGCCGGCAAGCCGGACCTGGCCCGCCGGGTCATGGAAGAGCACTGCGACGACACGGCTGCGCTCCTGCGCGGGCTCGTGGGCTGAGGGGAAGCATGACCGAGACCGGGCTGCGCAACGAGCGTCACCTGAGCATGAACGACCTGGTGGCGCGCATCGACGACGGCACCATCGACACCGTGGTGGTGGCCTTCACCGACATGCAGGGACGCCTCCAGGGCAAGCGCCTGCACGGGCGCTACTTCGCCGACGTCGTGGTCGACCACGGCACCGAGGGCTGCAACTACCTCCTCGCCGTCGACGTGGACATGAACACCGTCGGCGGCTACGTCATCTCCTCGTGGGAGCGCGGCTACGGCGACATGGAGTTCGTCCTCGACGAGCGCACGATCAGGGTGCTGACCCACCTGCCGGCCACCGCGATGGTGCAGTGCGACCTCGTGTGGCTCGACCACTCCCCCGTCCTCCAGTCGCCGCGCACGGTCCTGCAGCGCCAGCTCGACCGCTGTGCCGAGCGCGGCTGGACCGCGCTGTCCGGCACCGAGCTGGAGTTCATCGCGTTCGACACGACCTACGAAGCCGCGTTCGACGCGGGCTACCGCGACCTCACGCCGGTCAACCAGTACAACGTCGACTACTCGATCCTCGGCACCAGCCGGGCCGAGCCGCTGCTGCGCGCGATCCGCAACACGATGTACGACGCCGGGCTGGACGTCGAGGGCGCCAAGGGCGAGTGCAACTTCGGCCAGCACGAGGTCGGCTTCCTCTACGCCGACGCGCTCACCACGGCCGACAACCACAGCGTCTACAAGACCGTGGCGAAGGAGATCGCGGCCCAGCAGGGCCGGTCGATCACCTTCATGGCGAAGTTCAACGAGCGCGAGGGGAGCTCCTGCCACATCCACCTCTCGCTGCGCGGCCAGGACGGCGCCCTGGTCTTCTGGGACGCCGACGCGGGCAGGCCGACGCCGCTCTACGACTCGTTCGTGGCCGGGGTGCTGGCCACCGCGGCCGACTTCACGCTGCTCTACGCGCCCAACATCAACTCCTACAAGAGGTTCGCAGCCGGCTCGTTCGCCCCGACGGCGATCGCGTGGGGCCACGACAACCGCACGTGCGCGGTGCGGCTCGTCGGCAAGGGGGCCGCCGCGCGGATGGAGAACCGCATCCCGGGTGCCGACGTCAACCCCTACCTCGCCACCGCGGCGATGCTGGCCGGCGGCCTGCACGGGATCGAGCAGGGGCTCGAGCTCGAGCCCGAGCTCGTGGGCAACGCCTACGACTCCGACAAGCCGCACGTCCCGCACACCATGACCGAGGCGCGCGAGCGCTTCGCGACGTCCGAGCTCGCCCGCGCGGCGTTCGGCGACGAGGTCGTGGACCACTACACCAACATGGCCGACGTCGAGCTGGCGGCGTACGGCGCCGCCGTGACCGACTGGGAGCTCCGGAGAGGATTCGAGCGTCTGTGACTGATCTCTTCACGGTGGTCAACCCGGCCACCGAGCAACCGGTGGTCGACGTGCCGCTGACCGACCTGGCCGGCACCGACGCCGCGATCGCCGCCGCGCACGAGG
This sequence comes from Nocardioides halotolerans DSM 19273, assembly GCF_000422805.1. GTDB lineage: Bacteria > Actinomycetota > Actinomycetes > Propionibacteriales > Nocardioidaceae > Nocardioides > Nocardioides halotolerans. Next base: position 589,125 of record NZ_KE383922.1, read on the forward strand.
CGTTCCAGCGCTGGCGTGCGGTGGCTCCGGGCGAGCGGGCCGCGCTGCTGCGCCGGTTCGCGGCGGTGGTCGACGCCCACGTCGACGAGCTCGCGGAGCTCGAGGTCCGCAACGCCGGGCACACGTGGGGCAACGCCCGGTGGGAGGCCGGCAACGTCCGCGACTGCCTCAACTACTACTCCGGGGCGCCCGAGCGGATGTTCGGCAAGCAGATCCCCGTGCCCGGCGGCACCGACCTCACGTTCTACGAGCCGCTCGGCGTCGTGGGCGTCATCGTGCCGTGGAACTTCCCGATGCCCATCGCAGGGTGGGGCTTCGCGCCCGCGCTCGCCGCCGGCAACACGGTCGTCCTGAAGCCCGCGGAGATCACGCCGCTCACGGCGCTGCGGATCGGCGAGCTGGCGCTCGAGGCGGGGCTCCCCGAGCACGTGCTCACCGTGCTCCCCGGCAAGGGCTCGGTGGTCGGCGAGCGGTTCGTGACCCACGAGCTGGTCCGCAAGGTGGTGTTCACCGGGTCGACCGAGGTCGGCAAGCGGGTGATGGCCGGCTGCGCCGAGCAGGTGAAGGCCGTGACCCTCGAGCTGGGCGGCAAGAGCGCCAACATCGTGTTCGCCGACGCGGACCTCGCCGCTGCGGCCGCGTCCGCGCCGTACGCCGTGTTCGACAACGCCGGCCAGGACTGCTGCGCGCGATCGCGGATCCTGGTCGAGCGCTCGGCGTACGACGAGTTCATGGCCGGCTTCGAGAAGGCCGTCTCGGCGCTCCGCGTGCTCGACCCCTCCGACGAGTCGTCCGAGATGGGGCCGCTGGTCTCGGCGGGGCAGCGCGCCTCGGTGCAGGGCTACCTCGACGAGGTCGACGTGACGTTCGCGGGCTCGCGCCCCGACGGCGCCGGCTACTGGATCGCGCCCAGCGTGGTCACCGTCGACGACCCGGCGGAGCGGATCTGGCGCGAGGAGGTGTTCGGCCCGGTCGTCGCCGTGATGCCGTTCGACGACGAGGCCGACGCCGTGGCGCGGGCCAACGACTCCGACTACGGCCTGTCCGGCTCGATCTACACCAGCGACCTCGGCCGGGGGCTCCGCGTGGCCCGGGCGGTCGAGGCCGGCAACTTGTCGGTCAACTCGCACTCGTCGGTGCGCTACTGGACGCCGTTCGGTGGCTACAAGGAGTCCGGTCTCGGCCGGGAGCTCGGTCCGGACGCCCCCCTGGCGTTCACCGAGGAGAAGAACGTCTTCATCGCTCACTAGTCGGTGGTTGAGGAGGTCGCGCAGCGACCGCCTCGAAACCTCGTAAGGGAAGGCTGGTACGCAACCAGTGGCAGGACGCATCCAGGACCGCGTCGCGGTCGTCACCGGCGGCTGCTCGGGCATCGGCCTCGCGACCGTGCGCCGGTTCGTCGCCGAGGGCGCCAAGGTCGTCATCGGCGACCTGTCCGACGAGCGCGGCGCGGAGATCGTCGCGGAGCTCAACGGGGAGGCCGGCGGCGACGTCGCGACGTACGTCCACGTCGACGTCACCGACAAGACCCAGGTCGACGCGCTGTTCCAGACCGCGAAGGACGCCTACGGCTCGGTCGACATCGCGTTCAACAACGCCGGCATCAGCCCGCCCGAGGACGACTCGATCCTCGACACCGACCTCGAGGCGTGGCGGCGCGTGCAGGAGGTCAACCTGACCTCGGTCTACCTGTGCTGCAAGGCCGCGCTCCCCCACATGCTCGAGCAGGGTCGCGGCTCGATCATCAACACCGCGTCGTTCGTCGCCGTGATGGGCGCGGCGACCTCGCAGATCTCCTACTCCGCGTCCAAGGGCGGCGTGCTGTCGATGACCCGCGAGCTCGGGGTGCAGTTCGCCCGGCAGGGGGTGCGCGTCAACGCCCTGTGCCCGGGACCGGTCAACACCCCGCTGCTGCAGGAGCTGTTCGCCAAGGACCCCGAGCGCGCCGCACGGCGGCTGGTGCACATCCCGATGGGCCGCTTCGGTGAGCCCGAGGAGATGGCCTCGGCGGTGCTCTTCCTCGCCTCCGACGACTCGTCGTTCATGACCGCCAACACGTTCCTGGTCGACGGCGGCATCACCGGGGCCTACGTCACGCCGCTGTGAGGCCGGCCGGATGACCACACCGCTGATCGGTCTGACCACCTACCGGGAGCAGGCCCGGTGGGGCGTGTGGGACCAGCGCGCCGACGTGCTGCCCGCGCAGTACGCCGAGGCCGTCGTCGCCTGCGGCGGCGTGCCGGTGCTGCTGCCTCCGGTCGAGGGTGCCGGGGCCGCGGACGCGGTGGTCGCCCGCCTCGACGGGTTGGTGATCAGCGGCGGCGCCGACGTCGACCCGGGCCGCTACGACGCCGCCCCGCATCCCCGCACCGCGGCGTGGCGGCCCGACCGCGACGCCTGGGAGCTCGCGCTCCTCGACGCCGCCGAGGCGGCGGCCTTGCCGGTGCTCGGCGTCTGCCGCGGCATGCAGGTGATGGCGGTGCACGCCGGCGGACGCCTCGACCAGCACACGCCCGACCTCGTCGGGCACGACGAGCACAGTCCCGGTGGCGACGTGTTCGGGTCGGTGGCCGTGACGACCGAGGCCGGCAGTCGCCTGGCCGCGCTCGTCGGGTCGTCACTGACCGTGAACTGCCACCACCACCAGTCGGTCGCCGACCACCCCGGCTTCGTGGCCTCGGCGCGCGCGGCCGACGGCACGCTGGAGGCCTTCGAGTCACCCGGGGGCGACCGCTTCTGCGTGGGCGTGCAGTGGCACCCGGAGACCGCCGCGGACGTCGGCCTCCTGGCCGGGCTGGTGCGCGCCGCGGCGGCGTACTCGGGCGCCTGAGCTACTTCTTCTTCGGCTTCGGCTTCAGCGTGACCGTTGGCGAGGTGGCCATCGTCGCGCTGTTGGCGGTGTTGATCGAGACCACGCGGTACTGCGACTTCGACGTCACCTTCTGCGACTTGCGGCTTGCGGTGCAGTCGGGCCTGAGGGGCTTGGCCTTGCCGAGGTTGTCCCAGCCCCTGCCGTCCTTGACCTGGAACAGCACCGAGCGGCTGGCGCATACCGTGCTGGGCGCGACGGTCGCGGTCAGCTTGGTCTTCTTGCCCTTCAGGACCTTGACCTTGTCCGCCTTCAGCCGGACCTGGTCGGCGGCCTGGGGCGGAGGGGTGCCTCCGCCGCCCGAGCTCACGTGGAACACGTCGAGGACGCCTGTGCTGCCGCGCTCGGCGTAGAGAGTGCCGTTGCGGATGTCGAGCTGGCCGTAGAACGGGCCGGCGGTCGCGGCCCGGCAGGTCGGCCCGCCTGGCCCGCACGACTCGAACGCCGTGCCGCCGCCGACCCCGACGCCGTAGCCGGCCAGGAACGCGCCGTTGCGGTCGAACTCCAGGATGCGCCGGTTGTTCTGGTCGGAGACGAAGTAGTGCAGGTCGGCGGGGTTGAGCACGATCGAGAACGGGTTGCTGAACTGCCCGTTGCCGGACCCGAAGCCGCCGAAGCTGCCGGCCACGAGCGTGTGCGCCCGGTCGAGGATCGTGACCCGCGGGTCGTTGAAGCCGGCGCCGCTGGACAGCACGGCGACCGATCCGTCGAGGCTGGCGGCCATGGCGGTGTCGATGGCGTAGCTGAAGACCTCGTGCGCCCCGAACTGCTTGCCGCAGTTCTCGGGCGGCTCGCCGGTGCCCGGCGGACCGGTGGCCGGGAGGATGCACGCCTCCAGCGCGTTCGCCGGGAAGCCGGTGTTGATGCCGCCGCCGTACCACGCCTGGCCGTAGAACGGGTGCTCCGTGGTGTTGTTGGTCAGGTCGAGGAGGCCGATCTTGTTCGTCTGACCGAGGGCGACCCGTCCCCCGCCGCCGGCGTCCACGCGCAGGATCATCTGGTTGCCGCCGAGGCGGAACCTGGTGTCGAGGTCGGCGTGCCGCTCCTCGGTGCCGTCGGCCGCCACCCAGCTGCGCAGGGTGTCACCGGTCATGACGAAGACCCGGCCGCCGTGGTAACCCATGCTCTTGACCAGGCCCCAGTTCCCGGGCAGGGAGAAGCCGTCGCCGAGCTCGTGGCCGGCGTCGTCGAAGTGCCGGACCCAGATGTTGGAGGTGCCGCCGCTGGCCGTCCAGAACGTCCCGTCGGGGGCGAGTGCGTAGGTGTCGGCGCCCGAGAGGTTGAGGGTCGTCGGCGCGGACAGCGAGCGCGGCGCGACCTGGGCCGATGGCGGGTCGCCGGTGCCCGCGGCACTCCCGACGGCAGTGCCGGGCCCGCCCGGGCCTGCGGTCAGCAGACCGGTGATCAGCAGACAGGTGACGACGGCGCGGCGTAGCAGTCTCACGGCTCTCCCCCAGGTCTCGTGGCTGGATCGAGAGTCTGCCCGGTCCGCGACCGGGCGAGAATGGCCCGATGGGGCCAGTGACACGCCGCTCCGCGGCGCATGCGACCGGGCCGGGCGTGGTTGGTGAGGACCAATCAGGCCCGGCCCGGCGCTGCGGATCAGGGACGCTGAGCGGCGTCAGCCCGTGATGCACTTCGCGATGTCGGCGGCGAAGTCGGGGTCCGACATCGCCTTGGTGTCGTCCTCGTCGCCGTCGAACTTCTCGTCGCCGTCCACGATCGCGTTGAGGGCGTCGTCGGAGAGGTCGGAGTCGTGCAGTGCCTTGGCCACGCAGTCGAGGATCTCGTCGGAGGCGCCACTGGTGCCGAACGCCGCCCCGGCAGGGTTGTCCTTGTCCTTGAGCGCCTTGGCGATGTCGTCGGTCGAGGGCCGTCCGTCGCCGCCGCCACAGGCGGTGAGCACGGCGAGCAGGGTGAACAGTGCGACGATCTTCTTCATCTCTTCACTCTCTTGTTGGGGCAGCCTGTCTTTTGGCTGCCATCCGGGTCCGCGAGGACCCTGTCGGGTCAGGCCCTCCCGGTCAAGAGACGTGCCGGTCGGCCTTCCCGTTCCTTTGGGGTGGGCAATGCGCGAGCGGTCGGGACCGCGCAGGGATGATGTCTACAGGGGCCGGCAGGCCGAGGTCATCGACGCACGACAGCGGGAGCGCACGACGTGAGCGGCACGGCAACCATCACCCACATCTTCAGCTTCAGCGGTCTCCAGGCAGACCTGCCCACCACACCGGTGGCCGACGCGGTCGATCTCGGCAGGTTTGAGAAGCACGTCCGCAACCGGCCCGACCAGGATGTCCAGGTCCTGCCGCTCGGCCAGATCGACGATGTGGTGGTTGCGAGCACGGACGTGGACCTCGTGCTCACGAGTCCGACAGTCCAGGTGTGGACCGAGGGCACGGGTCTGGTGCAACTCCACCTGACCCACGAGACGTCGGACGCCGCGGAGGAGGTGTGCCGCACCCTGAGCATCCTGTGCCACCAACGTGACCAGCTGACCATGTCAGGTAGAAGCCTCTCCGATTGGGTCGCCGAGCTCGCCGGCATCCCGCCGACCCTCTCGCTGCGCCAGGACGTCCTCCAGCTCGTGTCGGTCGACCGCGCGGCACTCGCGAGGTTCGAGGGGCCCTCGCACGAGGCGCTCGGCGTCCTCTACCGCGACCCAGGCGGCACCTACGACACCCTCGGCACCATCCGCGTCCCGTCCGCGCTCAACCGAGCGGGCAAGACGTTCCTGGCGCACGGACGCGGCGTCGTGCTGATGTGCGGGCACTCCCGCGAGCGGCAGAACACGTTGCGCATGACCGGGTCCGAGCAGCTGTTCGCTCTGGCTCGCGCGCGGCGGGCGCGCGCGTCGATCGAGGCGCAGCTCCGGTCGGCGCAGGACCACCCGTCGCTGAGCGGGCCCTGGAAGGACACGGCCTTCCTGACCGAGCTGGCAGACGACGTACGTCGCCAGCGCGTCGTCCTCAGCCTCGACGTGCGCGCGTTCGCCGACGGCATGTTCATGCCCGAGCTCATCATCGACGACTTCCGCGCCAGCTTCGCGGCCAGCCTGCGGCTCGATGAGGTCACGGACTCCAGCGTCTACCTGGTCGACACGCTCGCCGACGTCGTCCAGTCCTACCTCGAGGAGGCCAAGCTGCTGGCCTCCGGCCTCGAGGCCGCTCGACAGCGACGCTGGCAGCTGGTGGTCGGTGTGGCGTCGGGGATCGCGATCCCGATCGCGCTGCTGCTTTCCTACTTCGGGGTCTCTAGCGCCATCACGGCGCCGGGTGACCGCTCGATCTTCGATCTCGGCTTCTACGTAGGCCCGTGGACGGTCACCGCGAGCGTGACCGTGTTGGTGGTTCTCTTGTCGCTGCGACAGCATCGAGCCAGTCGCCCCAGGTGAGACCAGCACACGAGAGCGAGACTGTCGCAGCAATGGCCATGCTTAGCGCGCACCGGTGCGGTGCCGGCAAGGACACGCACCTGGAGAACACCCGCACCGCGCTCACGCGCGCGCTCGACATGGACGTGGAGTTCGTCGAGTTCGACGTGCAGCGCTGCGGCGACGGGACCTTCGTCGCCTACCACAACGACTGGATCACCATCGACGGCAGGCGGGTCCCGCTGAGCGAGCTGACGTTCGAGGAGTTCAGCGGCCAGGCGGACCACTTCCTGCGCTACGACGAGATTCTGGACACCCTCAAGGGCCGCAAGCGCGCCCACATCGACTTCAAGTTCGTCTCACCACCCGAGGCCTACCGGGACCCCGAGAAGACCTACGAGGTCGTCGCAACCCGACGTGCGCTCGAGGTGCTCGGGGCCGACGACATCATCGTGACCACCCTCGAGGACCAGTCGGTCCGCGTCGTGCGCGACTGGGCGGACTCCCAGCGGATCGACCTGCTGGTCGGCCTCTCCCTCGGTCGCGACCTCGACGGGATGGCGCTTCCGCGCCGCGCGGCGGTGCGCGCGTCCGAGCTGCTCCCGGTCGTGCGATATCGCCGCTGCCGTGCGAACCTCGTCGTGGCGAACTTCCGGCTGGCCAGGAAGACCCTTGCTCTCTACGCCCGCCTTCGGGGGCTGCCGCTCCTCGTGTGGACGGTGGACGAGGACGACGAGCTTCGGCACTGGCTCGCGCCCGGCGCCGCGTGGCTGGTCACCACGAACTACCCCGACCGGGCGGCCCGGATCCGGGAGACACGAGACACGTGACCACCGCGCGCCAAGTCTGGGAGAGTCTGCCGGATGCTCGTGACCGTGCCTTCGACGGGCGCTTGTTCGGCTTCCGCGACGACTACGAGGGGCCGGTGCGTGCGCGCCTGCTCCGCTACCGTCCGGCCCGCGCCGGTCCCGGGAGCCGTGCCGTGCTGTGGCTGCACGGCTACGCCGACTACTTCTTCCACGAGCACGTCGCCGAGCAGGTCGCCGGCAACGGCTACGCGTTCTTCGCCCTCGACCTCCGGCGCTACGGTCGCAGCCTGCTGGCGCACCAGACCCCCAACTTCTGCAAGGACCTGTCGGAGTACTACCCCGAGATCGGCGAGTCCGTCCGGGCCATCCGGGCCGAGGGTCACGAGACAGTCACCATCTTCGCCCACTCGCTCGGAGGGCTGATCGCAGGCTGCTGGCGCACCGAAGCGGACGACGAGACCGTCGGCGCGGTCGACTCGCTCGTGCTCAACAGTCCGTTCCTCGCTTCGCCGTTCGCCGCGGAGTCCCCCGCACGTCGACGGGCGATGACTGCCGCCGTCGAGGCAGTCGCCCGCGTCTCGCCGTACGCGAGGCTGCCGCGCGGGGGCGCGCGCATCTACGGACCGAGTCTCCATCGAGAGGCGCACGGCGAGTGGGACTATCACGAGCCCTGGAAGCCCAACGCGAGCTTCCCCGTGCGCGCCGGGTGGCTGGCCGCCGTGATCCGCGGACAGCAGCGACTCCGGTCGCGGCTGGGGCCAGGCGTCCCAGCCCTGGTGCTGACCTCTGACCGCTCCTCCCGACTCGAGTCCTTCGGGCCGCTCGCGCTGGAGACCGACCTGGTCCTCGACGTCGACGCCATCCACTCCGAGCTCACCGGGTGGCGGCCGCAGGCCGAGAGGGTCGTGCTGCCCGGGGCGGTGCACGACGTGACGCTGTCACGGGCCGAGGTGCGCCGCCTGGCCATGGATCACGTGCTGGCCTTCCTCCGGGCGAGGGAGACGGGCTAGCCGAGCTCGCCCAGCCACGCCTGCACGCGGTCGTACGTCGCGCGGTCGGCAGCACCGACCACGCCGGCAGGCGGGTCGTCCTGCGGGCGGTAGCGGCCGCCCTCGAAGGTGCCGACGAAGCCTCCCGCCTCGGTCAGGACCAGCGCACCCGGCGCGTGGTCCCAGGGCTGGGTGCCGGAGTAGATCAGGTAGTCGGCGGCGCCCTCGGTGACCTTCGGGTAGTCGACGCCGCAGCAGACCCAGGTGAGCTCGAGCGGCGGCAGGTCGCCGAGCGTGCGGCCGATCCAGCGGCGGCGCGAGGTGACCCCGCGCAGCACGTCGCCCACGGGTGGCCGCACCAGCCGCTCGCCGTTGCGCCAGGCGCCGCGGCCCCGCTCCGCGACGTACGCCGTCTCGTGCTGCGGCTGCCAGATCCAGCTGCGGGTCAGCTCGCCGCCGCGGAGCTCGGCGACCATCACGGCGTGGTCGCGGGAGCCGTGGACGAAGTTCTTGGTGCCGTCGACCGGGTCGACGGTGAACGCGTGGTCGGCCGCGCGGAACCGCTCCAGCAGGGTGTCGTCGGTCTCGTTGGCCTCCTCGCCGAGGACCAGCGCGCCGGGGTAGGCGGCAGAGAGCGCCTCGGCGAGACGCACCTCGGCCTCGTGGTCGGCGACGGTGACCAGGTCGCCGGGGTTCTTCTCGCTCACCTGCTCGTCGGACAGCGACCGGAACCGCGGGTTGATGACCTCCTCGGCGACGTCCTGCAGCAGCCGGAGGACCTCCTCGGTCCTCACGCGGTGGCGGGCTGCACGTCGAAGGGCGGGCCGTCGTAGCGCTCGCGGGTCACGAACTCCGCGACCGGCTGGCGGCGCAGCCGCGTCGGCTGGCGCACCGGCTTCCCGAGCGGCACGACCGCGGCGACGGCGTACTCCTCCGGGAGGCCCAGGAGCTCCTTGACCTGAGGCTCCTGCGCGATCGCCATGGTGGTGAACGTGCCGCCGAAGCCCTCCTGGCGTGCCGCCAGCAGCAGGTTCCAGGCCAGCGGGTAGACGGACGCACCGCTCACCAGCCCGACCCGGTCGAGGTGCTGGTCGGTCGCGGCCACCGCCCCGAGGTCGACGCAGACGACCACGACGACGGCGGCGGTCAGCAGCGGGGTGAGGAAGTACGCCGGCGGCTCGGTCGCCGCGATCGCCTCCGGCGAGGGGCCGGGCGGGTGGAGCGGGTTCCAGGGCACCTCGCCAGCGGCCACCTGGGCGGTGTAGCGGCGCACGGCCGGCTTGTTGAGCTCCGCGAGCGCCTCTCGTGTGGCCCGCTCGGTGACGAGCACGAGGTGGGCGCCCTGCCGGTTGCCGCCGCTCGGCGCGAACCGCGCGTGGTCGAGGATCCGGGCCAGCACGTCGTCGGGCAGCGGGTCGTCGGTGAACTCCCGGATCGCCGCGGTGGTCCGCATGACCTCGTAGAGCTCCATGGCTCTAGTGTCCTCCACGTGAACCCCGTGATCGGACTCTCCCTCGGCCGCATCGCCATCGGCCTCCTCGCGCTCGTGCAGCCCGCGCTCGCCGCGAGGCTCTTCGGCCTCGACGTCGCGAAGAACCCGCAGACCCCCTACCTGGCCCGCCTGTTCGGGTCGCGCGAGGTCGCGATCGGCACCGCCACGCTGCTGGCCCGCGGCACCACCCGGCGCAACCTGATCCTCGCGGGCATCGGCGTCGACCTGGCCGACGCCGCCACCGGCGTGCTGGGCGTTCAGGACAAGTCCGTGCCGACGCGGACGGGCGCGATGCTGGTCGCGCCGGCGGTCGGCGCCGTGCTGGCCGGGTTCGCGGGCCTGCGCAGCAAGGGCTGAGCCGCCGGGCACGCGCCCTCAGCCGAGCAGGAACACGGCGAGGGCGACGATCCCGACGACGACGATGGTCCCGCGCAGCACCGGGCTGGGCAGGCGCCGGCCGACGGTGGCGCCGACCTGGCCGCCGATCACCGAGCCGACCCCGATCAGCGCCACGATCCTCCAGTCGACGTCCGCGACCACCGCGAACAACAGCCCCGCGACGGCGTTGACGATGGCGGCCAGCACGTTCTTGAGGGCGTTGAGCCGCTGCAGCGTCTCGGGGATGCCCACGCCCATCACGCCCATCAGCAGGACACCCTGGGCGGCGCCGAAGTAGCCGCCGTACACGCCGGCGCCGAGCACGGCCGGCCACACCCAGCGCGCGCCCACGACGGGGTCGCGCGCCGGCATCCCCGGGCGGTCGTGGCGGGCCTCGACCCACGCGGTGATGCGCGGCTGGAAGACGACCAGCAGGATGCCGAGGCCGACCAGCACCGGGACGATCGCCGAGAACGCGCCCTCGGGAAGCACCAGCAGCAGGACCGCGCCGAGCACGCCCCCGAGGAGCGAGGCGACCCCGATGCGCAGCACCCGGGACCGCTGCCCCGTGAGCTCGCGCCGGTAGCCCACCACGCCCGACACCGAGCCGGGCACGAGGCCGATCGTGTTGGAGACGTTGGCGGTGACGGGCGGCACGCCGAACGCGAGGAGGGTCGGGAACGTGATCAGCGTTCCCGACCCCACCACGGTGTTGATGGTCCCGGCGGCCAGCCCGGCCAGGCCGATGGCGATGGCTTCGAGCAGGGACACCCTGCGAGGTTACGAGGCGGGTGGCCCCGTGGGCGGCGGCGGGTCGTCGGAACCGGCCGGCGGCGCGGGCGGCGCCGGCGGTGCTGCGCCCTCCGCCGGTGCGCTCGAGCCGGAGGCGCCCGGGTTGGCAGCCTCGGCCGCCTCGGCGATCGCGTCCTGGACGGCCTGGTTGGCCTTGCTGACCTCGGCGTCCGCGAGGGCACCGCTGCCGGCCAGCTTGGCGGGCTCGTAGCTGCCCATGTCGACGCGCTTGCGCGGGCCGCCCGACTCCTTCGGGATGCCCGCGATCTCGTGGACCGAGGAGCCGAGCCCCTCGAGCGCCTTGGTGATCTCCGACGGGATGACCCACACCTTGTTGGCGTCGCCCTCGGCGAGCTTGGGCATCATCTGGAGGTACTGGTAGGCCAGCAGCGCCTGGTCGGGCTGACCGTCGTGGATCGCCTGGAAGACCATCTGGATGGCCTGTCCCTCACCCTGCGCCCGGAGGATCGCGGACTCGCGGTCGGCCTGGGCACGCAGGATCTGCGACTCGCGGTCACCCTCGGCGTTCAGGATCGCGGACTGCTTGTTGCCCTCCGCGGTGAGGATCGAGGACTGCCGCTGACCCTCGGCGGACAGGATCAGCGCCCGCTTGTCGCGGTCGGCACGCATCTGCTTCTCCATCGCGTCCTTGATCGACGGCGGCGGGTCGATGCCCTTGATCTCGACGCGGTTGACGCGGATGCCCCACTTGCCGGTCGCCTCGTCGAGGACGCCGCGCAGGCCGTGGTTGATCTCCTCGCGGCTGGTCAGCGTCTGCTCGAGGTCCATGCCGCCGACGATGTTGCGCAGGGTGGTCATGGTGAGCTGCTCGACCGCCTGGATGTAGTTGGCGATCTCGTAGGTCGCCGCGATCGGGTCGGTCACCTGGAAGTAGATGACGGTGTCGATCGAGACCACCAGGTTGTCCTCGGTGATCACCGGCTGGGGCGGGAAGCTCACGACCTGCTCGCGCAGGTCGATCAGGTAGCGGACCTTGTCGATGAACGGCACGACGATGTTGAGGCCGGCCGGGAGGGTCTGCTTGTACTTCCCGAAGCGCTCCACGATGCCGGCGCGCGCCTGCGGCACGATCCGCACCGTCTTGGCGAGCAGGGTGACGACGAACAGGAACAGCAGGACCAGCAGGATCAGCACGATGAGTGCGCCCATTGAGGTACTCCTTCGGGAGCTAGGACTCGATGCTCGGTACAGGATGGACGTAGACGGTGGCTCCGCGGATCTCCAGCACCTCGACGGTGCTGCCCGGGTCGATGGCCAGGCTCTCGTCGTAGGGCTTGGCCGACCAGATCTCGCCCCCCACCTTGACCCGCCCCGCCTCGAGCCCGGTGATCCGCTGGGTGACCAGACCCTGCTGGCCCACGAGCTTGCCGTGGCCCAGGGAGAGCTCGGGGCCGGCGTGCAGCCGCTTGACGAGCGTCGGCCGGACCAGCGCGAGGCAGGCGACCGAGGCGACCGCCGCGGCGATGGCGGAGACGGCGAAGCCCGCCCCGAACGACACGAGCATCCCGACGAGCGCGCCGACGGCCAGCATCAGCAGGATGAGGTCCATGCTGGCCAGCTCGGCCACGCCGAGCAGGATGGCGATGCCGAGCCACACGGCGGGGAGGTGGTCACCGAGCCAGTCCATGCCGGGGACCCTAGTGGATGGTTGTTCGGCGCTGCCTGCGCCGAGCGGACCAGCGGCCACCGGCGTGCTGCAGCACGAGGGGCATGCCGAAGGTCTCGGAGAGGTTCTGCTCGGTCAGCACCTGGTCGAGGAGCCCGGCGGCGACCACCTGGGCGTCGCGGAGCAGCAGCACGTGGGTGAACCCGGGCGGGATCTCCTCGACGTGGTGGCTGACCAGCACGGTGGCCGGCGAGTCGGCGTCCATCGCGAGCACCGAGAGGGTGGAGACGAGGTCCTCGCGCCCGCCGAGGTCGAGCCCCGCCGCCGGCTCGTCGAGGAGGAGCAGCTCGGGGTCGGTCATGAGGGCCCGCGCGATCTGCACCCGCTTGCGCTCGCCCTCGCTGAGGGTGCCGAAGGTGCGGTCGGCGAGGTGCTTGACCCCGAGCTCCTCCAGGAGCTCGAGCGCGCGGCCGTGGTCGAGGTCGTCGTAGTCCTCCCGCCAGCGGCCGACGACGCCGTACGACGCGGAGACCACGACGTCGCGGACGGCCTCGCCGCGCGGGATGCGCTCCGCGAGCGCGGCGCTGGTCAGCCCGATCCGCGGCCGCAGCTCGAAGACGTCGACGGTGCCGAGCACCTCCTCGAGGATCCCGGCCACCCCGGTGGTGGGGTGCAGCTGGGCCGAGGCGACCTGCAGCAGCGTGGTCTTGCCGGCGCCGTTGGGCCCGAGGACCACCCAGCGCTCGTCCTCCTCGACCGTCCAGTCGATCTCGTCGAGCAGGGTGGCCCGCCCCTTGCGCACCGTCACCCCGGCGAACTCGAGGACGGCGGCCATGGCCGCCACCCTACTGACCACCCCCGACCGACCGCGGCGTAGCCTCGCCGGTCGTGAGCGTGGCTGCGAACCCGCTGCCGGCCTCGGTGCGACTCGCATGGTGGGGCACGGCCTGGCTGCGCGGGCACGTCGTCGCCGACCACCTCATGGACGCGGTGCTCGACGAGGACGCCGCGCACCTCCTGGCGTTCGAGGGCTCCGGCACCGAGCCGCTGCTCACCGGCCTGGGCCGGCTCCGCACGTCGGGCGCCGACGCGTTCGGCGCGGCGCTGCCCGCCGAGGGCGACCCGGTGGGGCTCGGCGGGCCCGCGGCGTTCAACGCCGCCGCCCTGGAGGCGGGTGAGGCTGTCGTGGCGCTCGACGCGGCCGGGTTCGCGCTGCACGGGCTGGTGCCGACCCGGGTGGGCGCGGCGGTCACCTGGTCGGTCACGGCCGCCGAACGCCGCCAGGTCCCCGACGTGGGCGAGGCCGACCGGGGGCTGCGGGCGGCGCTGCCCGAGGCGGCCGACGCGCTGGCCGCCCTCGACGTGGCGCGCTGGCGACCCGAGGTCGCCGACCGGCTGCTCAACCTGCGGCACCGCCCCCGGGCCGCCGCTCCGCCGGGTGTGCCGCGCCGGTGCGTGGAGCTGGCCGAGCGCGCGCGGCAGGCGCTGGAGATCGTGGACCTGGCGCTCGAGGACGACGGCGGAGCGCTGAGCGCCGCCGAGGTCGATGGCCGCCGCGTCGCGCTGTCGTCGCTGGGACGGGCCGCCCGGCGGGCGCTGGTCGCCGCCGCGTCACCCGAGGTGTGGCCCCCGGAGTGACTCAGGCCGGAGGCCGGTCAGGAGCAGCACGAGTCGGACCACCATGGACCGTGCCGCCGACAGGCCCCGCGCAGCGATAGCGTGAGCGACGATGAACCACGATCGGGGCCCGCGACCGGAGACGCTGCTCATCACGCTCACCGGCAAGGACCGGCCGGGGGTCACGTCCGCGGTCTTCGCCACCCTCTCGCGAGCCGGGGTCGAGGTGGTCGACCTCGAGCAGATCGTGCTGCGGCGCAGGCTCATCCTGGGCGTCCTGGTCACCATCCCCCGCGACTGGAAGAAGCTCCGCGACGCCGTCGAGGCGACCGCGAAGGAGCTCGGGATGCAGGTCGAGGTCGACCGCGGCACCGGCGACAACCGCACCCGTGGCCTCGGCCGGTCGCACGTGACCGTCATCGGCACGCCGCTCAAGGCCTCGGCGATGGCCGCGGTCGCGGGCCGGATCGCCGACAGTGGCGCCAACATCGACCGGATCGAGCGGATGGCGCGCTACCCGGTGACCGCGATCGACCTGCACGTCTCCGGCATCGACACCGACAGCCTGCGGGCCACGCTCGCTGCCGAGGCGGCGCGCCAGAGCATCGACGTCGCCGTGCAGCCCGCCAACCTCCAGCGCCGCGGAATGCGGCTGATCGTCATGGACGTCGACTCCACGCTCATCCAGGGCGAGGTCATCGAGATGCTCGCCGAGCACGCGGGCTACGGCAGCGAGGTCGGCGAGGTGACCGAGGCCGCGATGCGCGGCGAGCTCGACTTCGAGGAGTCCCTCCGCGAGCGGGTCAAGCTGCTCGAGGGCGTCGACGAGTCGGCGTTCGACGCGGTCTACGACGCCATCGAGCTGACGCCGGGAGCGCGCACGCTCGTGCGGATCCTGCGCCGGCTCGGCTACCGCTTCGCGCTGGTCTCCGGAGGCTTCAGCCAGATCACCGACCGCCTCGCCGAGGACCTCGGCATCCACTTCTCCCGTGCCAACGAGCTCGAGGTCGTCGACGGCAAGCTCACCGGGCGCATCGTCGGCGACGTCGTCGACCGCGCCGGGAAGGCGAGGGCGCTGCGCGAGTTCGCCGCCGAGCTCGGCCTGACCGAGGCGTCGGTCATCGCGATCGGCGACGGCGCCAACGACCTCGACATGCTGAACGCCGCGGGGCTGGGCATCGCCTACAACGCCAAGCCGGTCGTGCGCGACGCCGCCGACACGGCCGTCAACGTGCCCTACCTCGACACGATCCTCTACCTGCTCGGCATCTCGCGCGAGGAGATCGAGGCGGCCGACGCCGCCGAGGGGATCGTGACGCCCGCTCCGCCGGTCTAGCCCCGGCCCACGTGGTAGGCGACCACGCTCGCGGAGGCCTCGTCGAGGTCCTCCCAGTCGCCGTCGTAGGAGAACACCGCCAGCGCGCTGGTCGGGAAGCCGAGGGTGACCTCGGTGCTCGCCTCGTCGTCGCCCTCGCCGTCGTCGAGGAGGGCGGCCAGCGAGGCGATCGTCGGGTTGTGGCCGACCACGACCAGCGTGCGGATCAGCTCGTCGGTCTCGCGGACCAGGTCGAGGGCGGTCTCGGTGCCGGCCTCGTAGAGGGCGTCGTTGGAGGTGGCCTCGAGGTCCCAGCCGCCACCGTCGTTGACGGCCTCCCAGGTCTGCTGGGCACGGACGGCCTCGGAGACCAGCGCCTGGTCGGGCTCGATGCCGCGGTTGGCCAGCCACTGCCCGGCCTCGGTCGCGTCGACGAGGCCGCGGTCGGTCAGCTGACGCTCGATGTCGCTCGCCCCGGACTGCTCGGCCTTGGCGTGCCGCATCACCACCAGCGTCTTCACGAGCGAGAGTGTGGCACGTCCCTACCCCGGTGGCTCCGAGGGCACGACGCCATAAGGTGGCACCCATGCCCCGGGGACCACTCATGATCATCGGCGGCGCCGAGGACAAGCTGCGCAAGCGCCGGATCCTGCGGGAGTTCGTGGCCGCCGCCGGGGGCACCGAGGCCCGGATCGCGGTCATCCCGACCGCCTCCAGCCTCGGCAACGAGATCGTGGACGTCTACGACGCGCTGTTCCGCGTCGAGGGCGCCGCCGAGGTCACGACGGTGCGCCCCGAGAGCCGCGAGGAGGCCAACGACCCCGACCTGGTGGGCGTCCTGGAGAAGGCCACCGGCATCTTCATGACCGGCGGCAACCAGCTCAAGCTGAGCGCGATCGTCTCCGGCACCCCGATCGGCGAGGCGATCGTCGCGGCGCACCAGCGCGGCGCGGTGGTCGGCGGGACGTCGGCGGGGGCGTCGATCCAGTCCAGCCACATGCCGGCGTTCGGGGTCGGCGGCAGCACCCCCAAGCAGCGGATGACCCAGATGGCGGCTGGCCTCGGCCTGCTCCCCAGCACCGTGATCGACCAGCACTTCGCCCAGCGCAACCGCTACGGCCGACTGCTGATGATCGTGGCCCAGTCGCCCCAGCTCATCGGCATGGGCATCGACGAGGACACCGCTGCGGTCGTGCGCGACGACGTCCTGAGCGTGGTCGGCCGGGGCGCGGTCACGATCCTCGACCCCAGCCGGATCACCACCAACGCCTTCGACGCGAAGCGCTCCGCTCCCCTGCTCGCCAGCGGCGTCGTCCTGCACGTGCTGCCGCAGGGCGCGAGGTTCGACCTCCGCACGCGCGAGCTGCTGCCGTTCGAGACCCACGTCGACCCGCTCGAGGCCGCCGAGATCGAGGAGGCCGGCCGCGACCTGCGCCAGATGGCGCGCGACATCGCCGCGAGCGATGCGTCACCCAGCGTGCTGCGGCGCCGGCTCCGGCGCACCCGCAAGGCCGACCCCCACCCGGCCCGGCCGGACGACGACCCGTACCTGGACGGAGACGACTGATGACCGAGCGCCCCACGCCCGACCTCACCATCCTCGAGACGCGGGTCTACCGCGGCGCCAACGTCTGGTCCTACGAGCGCGCGATCCACCTCGTGGTCGACCTCGGGTCGCTCGAGCGGTTCCCGACCAACACCATCCCCGGCTTCACCGACAACCTGCTCGAGATGCTGCCCGGCCTGCGCGAGCACTCCTGCTCCCGCGGCAAGCGCGGCGGCTTCGTGGAGCGGCTCCACGAGGGCACTTGGCTGGGCCACGTCGCCGAGCACACCGCGCTGGCGCTCCAGCAGGTCGTCGGGCACGACATCCGGCGCGGCAAGACCCGCCAGGTCAAGGGCCAGCCGGGGCACTACAACGTCGTCTTCGGGTACGTCGACGAGCAGGTCGGGCTCGCGGCCGCCCGCCTCGCCGTCCGCCTGGTCAACCACCTCGTCCAGGCCGACCCGGAGCTCGACTGGGAGCAGGAGCTCGAGAGCTTCATCCTGCGCGCCGAGCGCACGGCGTTCGGCCCCTCGACGCAAGCCATCCTCGACGAGGCCGTCTCGCGCGACATCCCCTGGATCCGGCTCAACCAGTACTCGCTCGTCCAGCTCGGCCAGGGCGTCCGCGCCAAGCGGATCCGCGCGACGATGACCTCGGCGACCTCGGCCATCGCGGTCGACATCGCCTCCGACAAGGACCTCACCACGCGCCTGCTCGGCGCGGCGGGCCTCCCCGTGCCCAAGCAGGACACCGTGCGCACGGCCGACCAGGCGGTGCGGGCCGCCGAGCGCATCGGCTACCCCGTCGTCGTGAAGCCGCTCGACGGCAACCACGGCCGCGGCGTCTGCCTCGACCTGCAGGACGAGGCGGAGGTGCGGGCGGCGTTCCCGATCGCCGCGGAGGAGTCGCGACGCGGGGTGATCGTCGTCGAGTCGCTGATCGTCGGCAAGGACTACCGCTGCCTGGTGATCGACGGCCGGATCGCGGCGATCGCGGAGCGGGTGCCGGCGTCGGTCACCGGAGACGGCGTCTCGACGGTCGAGCAGCTCGTCGACACCGCGAACGCCGACCCGCGGCGCGGCGTCGGCCACGAGAAGGTGCTGACCCGGATCAAGGTCGACGACGCGGCGGTCGAGCTGGTCCGCGAGCAGGGCTACGCCATGACCGACGTGCCGCCCGAGGGCCAGATGGTCAAGCTCGCGCTCACCGGCAACATGTCGACCGGCGGCATCTCCATCGACCGGACCTTCGAGGCCCACCCCGAGAACGTCGAGATCGCCGAGGAGGCCGCGCGGATGGTCGGCCTCGACATCGCCGGCATCGACTTCATCTGCCCCGACATCACCGAGCCGGTGCGCGAGACGGGCGGGGCGATCTGCGAGATCAACGCCGCCCCGGGCTTCCGGATGCACACGCACCCGACGATCGGCGAGCCGCAGTTCATCGCCAAGCCGGTCGTCGACATGCTGTTCCCGCCCGGGGCGACCTCGCGGATCCCGATCGTGGCCGTCACCGGCACCAACGGCAAGACGACCACGTCGCGGATGATCAGCCACATCTTCAAGGGCATGGGCCGCAAGGTCGGCATGACCTCCACCGACGGCGTGGTCATCGACGAGCGCCTGGTGATCCGGGCCGACGCCTCCGGCCCGCGGTCGGCGCGGATGGTGCTCCAGAACCCGCGCGTCGACTTCGCGGTCTTCGAGGTCGCCCGCGGCGGCATCCTGCGCGAGGGCCTCGGCTACGAGCGCAACGACGTCGCCGTCGTGCTCAACGTCCAGCCCGACCACCTCGGCCTGCGCGGCATCGACACCGTCGAGCAGCTCGCCGACGTGAAGGCGGTGCTGGTCGAGGCGGTGCCGCGCGACGGCCACGCCGTGCTCAACGCCGACGACCCGCTGGTGCGCGAGATGCGGCGGCGCTGCTCGGGCCAGGTCGTGTGGTTCTCGATGGACGAGCCCGGCTCGGAGACCCGCGACATGATCGACGCGCACTGCCGCCGGGGCGGCAAGGCGCTGGTCCTCAACCCGTCGGAGCGCGGCGAGATGATCGTCGTCAAGCACGGCCCCCGCGAGATGCAGCTCGCCTGGACCCACCTGCTGCCGGCGACGTTCGGCGGCCGGGCGCGGATGAACGTCCAGAACTCGCTGGCCGCCGCCGCAGCGGCGTTCGCGGCCGGTGCCCCGCTGCACGACATCCGGCAGGGCCTGCGGTCGTTCTCGACGAACTACTACCTCTCCCCCGGCCGCCTCAACGAGGTCGAGGTCAACGGCGTCAACGTCATCGTCGACTACTGCCACAACGCCCCCGGCATGAAGATGCTCGGCGACTTCGTCGACCGGGTCGGTGCGAGCCTGGAGTCGTCCCACGAGCTCGCCCGCCCGTCGCGGATCGGCGTCATCGCCACCGCCGGCGACCGTCGCGACGAGGACATGCGCGAGCTCGGGCACATCGCGGCCCAGCACTTCGACGTCGTGATCGTGCGCGAGGACGTCGCCCTGCGCGGCCGCGAGCGGGGCGCGGTCGCCGACCTCGTCGCCGAGGGCGTGCGGGCCGCGATGGCCGAGGGCGCGCGCTGCAAGCAGGTCGAGGTGAACCTCGACGAGATCGCCGCCGTCCGGCACGCCATGGCGCGCGCCAACAAGGGTGACCTGGTGGTG
This sequence comes from Nocardioides halotolerans DSM 19273, assembly GCF_000422805.1. GTDB lineage: Bacteria > Actinomycetota > Actinomycetes > Propionibacteriales > Nocardioidaceae > Nocardioides > Nocardioides halotolerans. The sequence goes on from NZ_KE383922.1 coordinate 608,589, forward strand.
ATCTGCGTCGACAAGCACGCCGAGGTGATGACCGAGCTCGAGAACTGGTCTCCCCAGGCCCAGGCCGGCGCCGGTCTCAGCCCCGACGCTCCCGCCGCCGACCCCGACTACGTCGCCGCGGCGCCGGTGGAGGGCTGACGGCCGGGGTGGCGGTCAGCCAGCAACCTCCAGGAGCCCGGTCGGGGGTCTTTCGGGTTGGGTGCTGACCGCCGCTCTGGTGCGGCCCGGTGGAGCGGTCAGCCAGCAACCTCCGGGAGCTCGGTTGCGGGCCGTTCGGGTTGCCTGCTGACCGCCGCACCGGCGGCCGCATCCGTCCGCTGCGCCGCGTCAGTCAGGCGTCCAGCGCCGGCTCCCACGCCCGCGTGGCTACGCCGATGAGGTTCCAGGCGTTGATGGTGACGATCAGGGCCACCAGCGCGGCGACCTCGTCGTCCGACCAGTGCTCGGCGACCGCGTCGTAGTCCTCCTGCGGCACGTGCGTCTCGCTCGCCCGGGTGACCGACTCGGTGAACGCGAGCGCCGCGCGCTCCTTGTCGGTGAAGAACGGCATCTCCCGCCAGATGCTGACCGCGTGGATGCGCTGGTGGGGCTCGCCGTGGGTGACGGCGTCCTTCGCGTGCATGTCGACGCAGTAGGCGCACCCGTTGAGCTGGCTGGCCCGGAGCTTGAGCAGGTCGCGGAGCCCGGCCTGGATGCCGACCCGGTCGAGCTCGCGGGTCGCGGCGTTGTCGAGGTGGGCGACGGCCTTGCTGAACGCCGGCGCCGCGGCGTCGATGTCGAGACGGGTCGCGATGGTGTGCAGGTGGTCTGTCGAGGTGCTCATGACCTCAACGCTAGGGCGGTCGCGGCCCGATCGAAGGGCCGATCACGAGCCACTCATCTGGTCCAATCTCACGGGTAGCGGGATAGTCCCAGACATTCGGTACAGCGACGCGCGAGGTCGGTGTCCAGAACGTCTGGGACTATCCCGCCGCGCTGTCTAGGACCCGATCGTCGAGACCAGCCACCAGATGAACATGACGGCCACGACGCACAGCCCGAAGCCCACTCCGGTCATCCAGATCGCGGCCTTCGGCGACCAGCTCACCTTCGGCCACACCTTGATCACGAACAGGAGGACGAGCCCGATCGTCACGAGCGTCGGTCCGCCGTAGAAGGCGGCGTAGAAGACGAGGGCGAGCAGAGAGTCCATCCCGCGACCGTGACAGGGGCATCGGCGTTCCCGCGTGAGTACGCAGGCTCGATCAGTCCGCCTGGGCCGCTCGCACCTTGTCGCGCAGGGTCTCCGGGCTGTCCGGCGTGCCTCCGTGCTCGGCGATCCAGGCGTAGGCCTCCTCGCGCTCGGCGTGGCACATGAGGCCGACCACGTCGCCCGGCTTCGCCTGGTCGACCAGCGCCGCGAGGCACGCCACCTCGGTGTCGTACGCCGGCACGTCGGTGACGCCGACCCGCTCGGCCCCGGCGCGCAGCAGGGCCTCGAGCTCGTCGGTGGTGCGGCCGCGGAGGTAGCGCTGCTTGTGCCCGATGGCGACCAGGTCGCTGTCGCGGGCGCCGATCTCGCCGAGCATCTCGATCAGGCCGTCGGTGCGGTCGCCGACCGCCCCCAGCCCGAGCAGCAGGCGGCACCCGGGCGCCCGCACGCCGTTCATGATCTCGAGCATCGCCTCGAGACCGGCCTCGTTGTGGGCGAGGTCCATCACGACCGAGACCCCGGACGGCATCGAGAAGAAGTTCATCCGCCCCGGGTTGTGCTCGGCGTCCGGCAGGAAGGTCCGCAGCCCCTCGACCACCACGTCGCGCGGGATGCCGATGGCCAGCGCGGCCGACGCCGCGGCCAGGCTGTTCTCGACGTTGAAGCGGGACAGGCCGGCGAGCGTCATCGGCACGTCGACCAGCTCGACCAGCGGGTCGGGGTCGCGGTGCGGCAGCAGCACCGAGATCCACCCGTCGATCACCGTGGTGGCCCGACCACCGTCGGAGAGCACCTCGCGGATCGCCGGTGAGTCCGGGTCGCGGGAGAACACCCACGGCTGCGCCTTGACCGTCGTGCGCATCGCGAAGACCCGCGGGTCGTCGCCGTTCAGCACCGCCCAGCCGTCCTTGCGGGTGATGTGAGGGACGACGCCCTTCACCTCGGCGAGCTGGTCGAGCGTGTCGATGCCCTGGAGGCCGAGGTGGTCGGCGGAGACGTTCGTGACCACCGAGACGTCGTTGCGGGTCAGGCCGATCCCCTTGAGCAGGATGCCGCCGCGCGCTGTCTCGGTGACCGCGAGCTGCACCTGGGGGTGCGCGAGGACGCGGCCGGCGCCCGAGGGCCCGGAGTAGTCGCCGGCCTCGACGAGCTCGCCGTCGATGTAGATGCCGTCGGTGTTGGACCAGCCGACCAGCCGGCCGTCGGCGCGCGCGATGTGCGCGATCATCCGGGACGTCGTGGTCTTGCCGTTGGTGCCCGTCACCGCGACGACGGGGATCCTCGGCGTGATCGTGTGCGGCCCGGGCCCGTCGGCGGACGCGGCCACCCGCGCCGCCGCCGCGCCGACCACGCTGTCGATCTCGCCGCCGGGCACGGCGTCGAGCACCTCGGCGACCGCCGACCCCATCACCTGGGCGCGGGTGCGGTGCCGCCACGGGAATGCCACGACGATCTGGTGCGGGTCGCTGGTGGGCCGCACGCGGACGGCGAGCCGCGTCGAGCCCGACTCGGTCGCGATCGCCCGCACGAGCCGGCCCACCGCGCGCAGCGCGAACCGCTGCCGGAACCCGGTGTCCGGCGTGCCGGGACGCGCGTTGCGCAGGCCGATCCGCTGCGCGAACCGCCGCGCCGTGTCCTCCGGCACGGCGGCCAGGCCGCCGATGTCGAGGGTCAGCTTGATCGCGGCGCGCGGGAAGTAGAGGTTCGGGCCTTCCAGCACCCGCAGCTCGACCAGGGACGCGGGTTCGTCGGGCACGTGCCGGACGTTACCCAAACGGGCCGGTCAGGCGCCCGTCGCGTGGAACCCGCCGTCGACGTGCACGATCTCGCCCGTCGTCGCCGGGAACAGGTCGGACAGCAGCGCGCAGATCGCCTTGGCGGTCGGCTCGTGGTCGGCGTTGTCCCAGCCGAGCGGCGCGCGCGTGGTCCACATGTCCTCGAGGTCGCTGAAGCCGGGGATCGCCTTGGCCGCCAGGGTGCGCAGCGGTCCGGCGGAGACCAGGTTGACGCGGATGCCCTCCTCGCCGAGGTTGCGGGCGAGGTAGCGCGAGGTCGACTCCAGGCCGGCCTTGGCCACGCCCATCCAGTCGTACGCCGGCCACGCGACGGTCGCGTCGAAGGTCAGCCCGACCACCGACGCGCCCGGGCCCATCAGCGGGCGGCACGCCTGGGTCAGCGACATCAGCGAGTACGCCGAGACCTGGAGCGCCTGGGCGACGTCGGGCCACGGGCCGGTGAGGAACTTGCCGCCGAGCAGCGTCTCGGGGTTGCCGTAGGCGATCGAGTGCACGACGCCGTCGAGCCCGGCCCCCTCGCCCAGGTGCTCGCGGACCTGGTCGGCCAGCCCGGCGAGGTGCTCGTCGTCGGTCACGTCGAGCTCGAGCACGGGCGGCTCGCTCGGCAGCCGCTTGGCGATGCGCCGGGTGATGCCGAGGGCGCGGCCGAAGTTGGAGATCAGCACGGTCGCGCCCTGCTCCTGGGCGTACTTCGCCGCGGCGAAGCCGATCGAGCTGTCCATCGTCACGCCCGCGACGAGGATGCGCTTGCCGTCGAGGATGCCGCTCATCAGTGCCCCATTCCGAGTCCGCCGTCGACGGGGATCACGGCCCCCGTGACGTAGGCGGCTCCGTCGCCGGCCAGCCACGTCACCGCGGCGGCCACCTCGTCCGTCGTCGCGTACCGCTGGAGCGGCACCTGCGCCTTGATCGCCGCCTTCTGCTCGTCGGTGAGCACGCCGGTCATGTCGGTCTCGACGAAGCCCGGCGCCACGACGTTCGCCGTGATCGACCGGGAGCCGAGCTCACGCGCGATCGAGCGCGCCATGCCGACCAGCCCGGCCTTGGAGGCGGCGTAGTTGACCTGCCCGGCCGAGCCCAGCAGGCCGACGACCGAGGACACGAAGACGATGCGGCCGCGGCGCAGCCGGAGCATCCCCTTGGCGGCGCGCTTGGCGAGCCGGTAGGAGCCGGTCAGGTTCGTCTCGATGACCGAGGACCAGTCGTCCTCGGACATCCGCAGCAGGAGGGTGTCGTGGGTGATGCCGGCGTTGGCCACCAGCACCTCGACCGGGCCGTGCGCCTCCTCGACCTGCGCGAACGCCGCCTCGACCTGCTCGGCGTCGGTGATGTCGCAGCGCACGTCGAGCGTGCCGTCGGGGGCGCCGCCGTTGCGGGTGGTCACCGCGACCTGGTCGCCCCGGGCGACGAACGCCTCGGCGATCGCCCGCCCGATGCCGCGGTTGCCGCCGGTCACCAGCACCGACCTGGGCACCGGCTCGGCCTGGGGCTCGCTCTCCTCCGTCACCCGATCGACGCTATCGACTACCCGGGAGTACGCGGAAACCGGTCCCGGGTGCCGGGTCGGCGACTACTCGTCGTCCTCGAGCCGGAAGCCGACCTTGAGGCCGACCTGGAAGTGCTCGACCTTGCCGTCCTTGATCTGGCCGCGCACCTCGGTCACCTCGAACCAGTCGCAGTGGCGCAGGGTCCTGGCGGCGCGCTCCACGCCGTTGTGGACCGCCTGCTCGAGGCCCTCGTTGGACGTGCCGACGATCTCGGTGACGCGATAGGTGCGGTTGGTCATGCGCCGACTGTACCGACGCTCGCGCTCCTCACCCCCGGCGTAGAGTTGAGCCATGGCCCGGGAGCGCAGCCGCGAGCCCGAGGCGGTCCGCATCACCTCGGCAGCGGCCAGCCGCAACGACGACATCGCGTCGCGCCAGAAGCGCTACCTGTTCTCGATGACCATCCGCACGATCTGCTTCGTCGGCGCGATCGTGGCCTCCCTCCTCGGGAGCCCCACCTGGGTGTGGGCCGTCCTCATCGCCGGCGCCCTGGTCCTGCCCTACGTCGCCGTCGTGATGGCGAACGCCGCCACGACCAAGGGCGACGGCTTCGCGCTGGTCGACCACGGGCCCGAGCGGCGCCAGCTCGGGGCCGGCGACCGACCGTAGACAGGGCCGTAGCAGGGGTCGCGGAGAATTCGTCCGCATCTGCGGTTTGATTCCCGGCGCGGACGTGGAACACTTCTAGAGCCGCGTGGGCTTGCTCGGGCGGTGTGGTGCCGGACAGCTCTCCCCGTGGTTGGCCGGCACCACTTTCACATTTCCAGGACCTACCGTGACCGACATCTGCTCCGCCCGGGGCTGCACCGCTCCGGCCGTCTGGGCGCTCCGCTGGAACAACCCCAAGCTGCACACGCCGGAGCGCCGCAAGGTGTGGCTCGCCTGCGAGGACCACAAGGCCTCGCTGTCGGACTTCCTCGGCGCCCGCGGCTTCCTCAAGGAGGTCGTCGAGCACGTCGACGGCGCCGACGAGAGCGTCTGAGCCAGCTGGTCGCTAGCCGCCGATCGCCGACATCGGCCGGTCGGGCTGGAGGAACGTCGGGTCGTCGATGCCGTGGCCCGGCAGCTTGCCCGCCATCGCGGTCAGCCAGCGCTGGGCCAGCTCGTCATCGGTGGCCCCGGCCCGCATCGCCGAGCGCAGGTCGGACTCCTCGCGGGCGAACAGGCAGTTGCGCACCTGCCCGTCGGCGGTGAGCCGCACCCGGTCGCAGGCGCCGCAGAACGGGCGGGTCACCGAGGCGATGATGCCGACCGTGGCCGGGCCGCCGTCGACGAGGAACAGCTCGGCCGGCGCGCTGCCGCGCGGCTCCACGGCGGGCACCAGCACGTGGTGCTGCTCGAGCGCCGCGAGGATCTCGTCGGCGGTGACCATGCCCTCGCGGGTCCAGCCGTGCTGCGCGTCCAGCGGCATCTGCTCGATGAACCGCAGCTCGTAGCCCCGCTCGAGACACCAGCCGAGCAGGTCGGGCGCCTGGTCGTCGTTGACCCCGCGCAGGAGCACGGCGTTGACCTTCACCGGCCCAAGCCCGGCCGCCTGGGCCGCCTCGAGCCCGGCGACCACGTCGGCGAACCGGTCGCGCCGGGTGATCTCGTGGAAGGTCTCGGACCGGATCGTGTCGAGGCTGACGTTGACCCGGTCGAGCCCGGCCTCGGCCAGCGCGGCGGCCGTCCGGGCCAGCCCGAGCGCGTTGGTGGTCAGGGAGGTCTCGGGCCGCGGCTCGAGCGCCGCGGTGCGGCGCACGATGTCGACCAGCCCGCGCCGGACCAGCGGCTCGCCGCCGGTGAACCGCACCTCGCGGACGCCGAGCCGCTCCACCGCGACGGTGATCAGGCGGACCACCTCGTCGTCGGTGAGCTGCGACTCCAGGGGCAGCCAGTCGAGGCCCTCCTCGGGCATGCAGTAGGTGCAGCGCAGGTTGCAGCGGTCGGTCAGGCTGACCCGCAGGTCGGTGGCGACCCGGCCGTAGGCGTCGGAGAGCGGCTGCACGCCCCGATCCTACGTTTCGGGAGGTTGGCCCGCCGCTGGGTAGCCTCGCCGGGTGCGCTCGTTCGGGTTCCTGCTGAGCCGGCGCTGGATCCTGTTCGCGCTGGTCGTCGCCGTGCTGGCGTACGCCGCGTGGTGGCTGGGCGGGTGGCAGTTCCGCCGGCTCGAGGACCGCAAGGCGGACAACACGGTGGTCCGCACGAACGAGCACCGCGCGGTCACGCCGGTCGACGAGGTGCTCAGCCCGGACCGCGACCCGTCGGAGCAGGACGAGTGGCGGGTGGTCAGCGCGACCGGCACCTACGACGCCGCGCGCACGGTGGTGATCCGCTACCGCACCCGCGACGGCGCGCAGGGGGTCGACGTCGTCGTACCCCTGGTCACCGCCTCCGGCACCGCCCTCCTCGTCGACCGGGGCTGGCTCGAGACCAACCCCAGCGGCGCCGACCGGGGTGACGTCCCCGCCCCGCCGGCGGGCGAGGTCGACGTCACGGGCTACGTGCGCGCCAACGGCACGGGTGACAGCACCCGTGTCGCCGACCTGTCCGCGCGGGCGATCAGCAGCGACGAGATCGGCCCGGCGATCGGCCATCGCGTCTACGGCGGGTTCGTGGAGCTGCGCTCGGAGGACCCCGAGCCCGAGACGTCCCTCGAGCCCGTCGAGCTGCCGGAGCTGAACAACGGGCCGCACTTCTTCTACGGGCTTCAGTGGTGGTTCTTCGGGCTGCTCGCGATCTTCGGCTTCTGCTATCTCCTCTACGACGAGTGGCGCCACGGCCCGCGCGGGGAGCGGCCCACCAGGCCGCTGAAGAAGCCGAAGCAGAAGTCGCGCGCCCGGCTCCAGGCCGAGGCGGCGAAGGCGCAGATCGAGCGGGAGAAGGCCGCTCGCAAGGAGCCCGCAGAGCCGGGCGCCTAGGAGCCTCCTAGACCTGCATCACCACAGCCTTGGGCTCGGTGAAGAACTCGCGGCTGAAGGTCCCGCCCTCGCGGCCGACGCCCGAGTCGCCGACGCCGCCGAACGGCGCCCTGAGGTCGCGGATGAAGAAGCAGTTCACCCACACCGTGCCGGCCCGCAGCGCGGCGGCGACGCGGTGCGCGCGGGAGAGGTTCTCGGTGAACACCATCGCGTTGAGGCCGTACGGCGAGTCGTTGGCCAGCCGGACCGCCTCCTCCTCGGTGTCGAACGGGTGCAGGGTCACCACCGGGCCGAACACCTCCTCGCACACGATCCGGGAGTCGAGCGGCGCGTCGACGACGACCGTGGGGTGCACGAACCAGCCCTCGCCGGCGCCACCGGTCAGCATCCGGCCGGTGCCGGCCCCGACCTCGTCGAGGTAGCCGCTGACCTTCTTCCAGTGCTCCTCGGATGCCAGCGGGCCCAGCTCGGTCGCCGGGTCCTTCGGGTCCCCCAGGCGCAGCGCCTCGGCCGCGGCCACGAACCGGGACAGGAACTCGTCGTACGCCCCGCGCTGCACGAACAGCCGGGAGCCCGCGAGGCAGACCTGCCCGGCGTTGCTGAAGATCGCCTTGATCGACCACGACACCGCGTTGTCGAGGTCGGCGTCGTCGAACACGAGGTTGGCGCCCTTGCCGCCGAGCTCGAAGCTGACCGGGGTGAGGTTCGCCGCGGCCGCCTGCCCGATCGCCCGACCGGTGCCGGACTCGCCGGTGAACGTGATGCGGTCGACGCCGCGGTGCTGGGTCAGCGCCGACCCGGCGGAGTCCGGACCGAAGCCGTGGACCACGTTGAGGACGCCCGGCGGGAGGCCGGCCTCGGTGGCCAGCCGCGCCAGGAGGGTCGCCGACCTCGGGGTGTCCTCGGCGGGCTTCAGCACCACCGTGTTGCCCCAGGCCAGGGCCGGCGCGACCTTCCACGACTCGAGCATCAGGGGGAAGTTCCACGGCGAGATCGCCGCGACCACCCCGGCGGGCTGGAACAGCGAGTAGGCGTGGTGCCCGCTGTCCATCGGGAGCGTCTCTCCCGTGCTGAGCCGGGCGTGGTCGGCGAAGAACCGGAAGTTCTGCGCGGTGCGAGGGACGTCCTTCGTGCGCGCGTCGGTGATCGGCTTGCCCATGTCCGTCGTGTCCGCGAGGGCGAGCTCGTCGAGGTGCTCCAGCACCAGGTCGGCGAGCCGGTGCAGTAGCGCCCCCCGCTCGGCGAGGCCCATGCGCGGCCACGGACCCTCGTCGAAGGCCCGCCGGGCGGCTGCGACCGCGCGGTCTACCTCCGCCGCGCCGCCCAGGGCGACCTCGGCGTACGACGCCTGCGTGTAGGGGTCGACGGACTCGAACCGGGCCCCCGACCCCGACTCGACGTCCTCGCCGTCGATGTGGTGGGTGATCAGCTCCATGGCGCCTCCTCAGCGGGCTCCGACGGCCCCGAGGTCGCGCTCCTGCGCGAGCTGGAGCGCGATGTCGATCAGCATGTCCTCCTGGCCGCCCACGTAGCCCGCCTCACCGGCGCGCTGCAGGATCTCGTGGGCCGCGACGCCGTAGCGCTCGGCGGCGTGCTCGGCGTGCAGGAGGAACGACGAGTAGACGCCGGCCCAGCCCTGCACGATGGCGGTGCGGTCGGCCTTGGGCCAGCGCGGCAGGAACGGGCGCACGACCTCCTCGGCCGCGTCGAGGACGCCGGCGACGTCGACCCCGGTCTCGACCCCGAGGTGGTCGAACGTCGCCGCGAGCACCTCGGTGGGCGAGTTGCCGGCGCCCGCGCCGAGGGCGCAGAGGGACCCGTCGATCTGCCGCGCGCCGGACTCGAAGGCCAGCACCGAGTTGGCCACCCCCAGCGACAGGTTCTGGTGGCCGTGGAAGCCGACCTGCGCCTCCCGGCCGACCTCTGCGACGAGCGCCGCGATGCGGGCCTTGGCCTCGGTGAGCACCAGCGCCCCGGCGGAGTCGACCGCGTAGACGCACTCGCAGCCCGCGTCGACCATGATCCGGCTCTGCTTCGCGAGCTCCTCGGGCGAGGTCCGGTGGCTCATCATCAGGAAGCCGACGGTCTCCATGCCCAGCGAGCGGGCCAGGCCGAAGTGCTGGATGGAGACGTCCGCCTCGGTGCAGTGGGTCGCGATCCGCGCGACCGACGCGCCGGCCTCGCGCGCGTTGCGCAGGTCGTCCATGGTGCCGATGCCGGGCACCAGGAGCACGGCGATCCGCGCGCGCTCGGCCTCCTCGGCCGCCGCCCGGACCAGCGTGATGTCCTCGACCTTCGAGAAACCGTAGTTGAACGACGAGCCGCCGATGCCGTCGCCGTGGCTGACCTCGATCACCTCGACGCCCGCGGCGTCGAGCGCGTGCACGGTCGCGCGCACCTGGGCCTCGGTGAACTCGTGGGACATCGCGTGGCTGCCGTCGCGCAGCGTCGTGTCGGTGATCCGCACGGGGCGCTCGGTGCCGGTCATGCGTCGGCCCCCACGAAGCGGGTGGTGGCCACGAGCTCGCCGACCCGCGCGGCCGCGGCGGTCATGATGTCGAGGTTGCCGGCGTAGGTCGGCAGGTAGTCGCCCGCGCCGAGCACCTCGATGAAGACCGTGACCCGGCCGTTGCCGTCCCACTTCTCGCGCGGGTCGTCGTACTGCGGCTCGGCGCGCAGGGTGTACCCGGGGACGTACTCCTGCACCTCGGCGACCCGCCGGTGCACCGACTCGGTGATCGCGTCGTGGTCGGCGTCGGCAGGGATCGCGCAGAAGATCGTGTCGCGCATGATCATCGGCGGCTCGACCGGGTTGAGGACGATGATCGCCTTGCCCCGGGGCGTGCCGCCGAGCTCGCGGACCGCACGGCTCGTCGTGTGCGTGAACTCGTCGATGTTGGCGCGGGTGCCGGGCCCCGCGGACTTCGAGGCGACCGAGGCGACGATCTCGGCATAGGCCACGGGCACGACCGACGACACCGCGTGCACGATCGGGACGGTTGCCTGAGCGCCGCAGCTGATCATGTTGATGTTGGTCGCGTCGACGTGGTCGCGGAAGTTCACCGGCGGTGAGACCAGCGGTCCGACCGCGGCAGGCGTGAGGTCGACGGCAACGATGCCCGCCTCCTCCAGCCTGGGTGCGGCCGCGCGGTGGGCCTTGGCCGAGGTCGCGTCGAACACGATCTGGGGCAGGTCGTCGCGCGAGAGCAGCCAGTCCAGCCCCTCGGCCGAGGCCTCGATGCCCATCGACCTCGCGCGCTGGAGCCCCTCGGACTCCACCACGCCGACGACGTGGGTCACCTCGATCGACTCGCTGCGCCGGAGCTTGGCGAGCAGGTCGGTGCCGATGTTGCCGGGGCCGATGATCGCGGCCCGGGCCTTGCCCCGCGACGACGTGCTCATGCGTCCCACCTGGGGATCTCGTCCTCCTGCGGGATGTTCACCTCGGTGACCCGGTTGCGGTAGCTCACCGTCGCGGTCCGGCCGCCGTGCTTGACACGCACCACGACCTCCTCGGTGTTGACGGGCTCGCCCGGGTCGTAGCCGTGCGCCCAGGTCGCGAACGCCCGGATCGGGCCGGAGTGCGTGGCCGCGATGATCCGCTGGCCCGGCGACTCGGCGATCAGGCGGTTGAAGCCGGTCCAGAACCTCCGCACGCAGGCCTGGGGCGACTCGAAATACATGAGCGGGATCGTCAGCCACAGCTGGATCGGGTCGGCGCCGCCGAGCTGGGTGCGGTAGAACCGGTCGATCTCGACCAGCCAGCGCGGCCGGTCGCCGGCCGCCATCCGCTCGAGCTTCTCCATCTCGGCCTGGTACTTGCGGAACGACGCGGTGATGTCGCGGACGCCGTCGGGGCTCCAGACCTGGAAGTTCTTGAGCTCCTCCACCGGCTCCGGGCCGGTCACCGCGGCGTCGCGGCCGTACTGCGCGAGCCCGTCGAGCAGTCCCCGGTGGATCTGCTCCGCCGTCTGGCGGGCCCGGTTGGTCGGTGCGCAGACGATCCGCATCTGCGGCCACTCGCGCAGCGTCCGCGCCAGCGCCTGGCCGCGCTGGTGGGCCTGCCACGCGCCCATCGGGGTCAGCCCGGCGTCGGTGGAGTAGCCCTGGGTGATGCCGTGCCGGATGATCCGGATCTCGGTCGTGTAGCCGTCCCGCGCGCTGCGCTGCTCGGGGATGATCTCGTGGCTGCGGGTCACGGCGGCGTACTCCGGCGCGAACCGCTCGCCCTCGTGCTCGAGCGGCACCGAGCGGGTCCGCGGCGGCACCGCCTCGCGGCGCTCGCGGAACCGGCGCAGGTAGAGCGGGGTCGAGTCGTCCTCGTCCGGCGCGCCCTCGGGCGCCGGTCGCGACCGGCGGTCGGCGTAGCGGGCGAGGTAGAGCGGCGCGTCCGTGCGGTCGGTGCGCCGGAACGCCGGCCCGGTGCTGGTGCTGGTACCGGTCATCAGCTGTGCACCGTGAAGAAGCGCTCGTTGACCTCGCGGTCGTAGTAGAACATCGCCCGGCCCATCTCCTCCTCGGTCCAGGTGATCGGCTCGAAGTCGGGGTCGACCCAGTAGCCGCCGGTGAAGACCTCGTTGCGGTTGCCGACCGGGTCGAAGAAGTAGGTCGTGTGGCCCCGGGTGACTCCGTGCCGGGTGGGTGCCACGTCGATGTTCACGCCGTTGTAGGCCAGCAGGTCGGCGGCCTCGCGCACGGCGTTCCAGTCGTCGACCCAGAACGCGAAGTGGTGCAGCGCCCCGTTGGGCCCGGTCACCATCGCCAGGTCGTGCGGCGAGTGCGAGCGCTCCAGCCAGGTGGCGATCTGGTGCCCGTCGTTGGCGAGGATCTGCTCAGTGAGCCGGAAGTCGAGCACCTCGCGGTAGAAGCGGGTCGCCTCGTCGACGTCCTCGGCCATGATGAAGACGTGGTCGAGCCGCGGCGGCGCGATGCCGACCAGGTTGCCCGGTCGTGGCGGCGGGTTGAAGAGCGGCAGCATGTTGCCGACCTTCTCCATGCCGAAGCCCAGCTCGATGGTGTGCCCCGACGGGGCCTCGAACCGGATCGCGTCACCCCAGCCCGGGCCGAGCTCGCCCGCGGCGTACCTCTTGACCGGGATGCCCCACGCCTCGACCCGCTCGGTGTAGTGGTCGAGGTCCTCGAGCTCGGCCACCTTGAAGCTCATGTGGTCCAGCCCGTAGGTCGGCGCCTGGCGCAGCACGACCGAGTGGTGCTCGTGCTCGTCCCAGCACTTGAGGAAGACCCGGTTCTCCTCGTGCGCGGTCTCGATGAGGCCGAGCACCTCGGTGTAGTACGCCGTGCACAGCTCGAGGTCGGGGACCCGGACCTGCACGTGCTGGAGGCGGAGGATGCGGTCGGACACCGGTCGGCTCCCTTCGTCGATCAGGTGTGGAAGCGCAGGAAGCGCTGCGCGACGACGTTCTCGTAGTAGAAGAGCCCGCGGCCGAACTGGTCCTCGGTCCAGGTGATCTCGGGGAAGTCGGGATCGGGGCTGTAGCCGCCGGTGAACACCTCGTTTCGGGTGCCCAGCGGGTCGAAGAAGTAGATGGTGTTGCCGCGGGTGACCCCGTGCCGGGTCGGTCCCTGGTCGATCTGGACGCCGTTGTAGGCCAGGATGTCGGCCGACTTGCGCACGTGGTCCCAGTCGTCGAGCCAGAACGCGAAGTGGTGCAGGGCGCCGTTGGGGCCGTTGACGATCGCGACGTCGTGCGGCGAGTGCGACCGCTCCATCCAGACGCCCATCTGGTGGCCGTTGGCGTCGAGCACCTGCTCGGTCATCCGGAAGCCGAGCACCTCCTTGAAGAAGGTGTGCGCCTCGCCGACCTCCTCGGCGTTGATGAGGAGGTGGTCCATCCGCGGCGGCGCGATGCCCGGGAGGTCGGGCGGGGGCACCGGCGAGGGGTTGAGCTTGCCGAGGATGTTGCCGAGCTTCTCCAGCTCCCAGACCAGCTCCATCGTCTGCCCGGACGGGATCTCGAACCGGATCGACTCCCCCTGGCCGACGGACTCCCCGCGGGAGACCCGCTCCACGTGGCAGCCCGCCTTCTCCAGCCGGCTCTCGAGCTCGGGGAGGTCGTCCTCCTTCTCGACGCGGAACGAGAACTGGTCCATCCCGATCCGGGTGTCGGCGCGCAGGCGGAGCGAGTGGTGGTCCTCCTCGTCCCAGCACTTGAGGTAGACGGCGTCCTCGGTGCGCTCGGTGACGTGCAGGCCGAGCACCTCGGTGTAGTACGCCGTGGACAGCTCCAGGTCCGGCGTCCGGACGTCGACGTGGGCGAGTCGAAGGACTCCCACCGGGGCCTCCTGGGGATCGGCGGACTTCTTGACTCCCGAACGTAGGGATGGCTAGCGTTCCGTGTAAAGGAAGGCCGTTCCATATGTCGGAACACGATGCACCCCCGCAGGACCGCCCGGGACCGGAGGCGATGCGCACCGCGGTCGCCGGCTACGTCCAGGAGATCCACCGCGCCTACGTCGACCAGGCCGCGACGTTCTCCCCCGGCGTTCGCGGGCGGATGTCGCTGATGACCGCCGGCCGGATCACCGTGGCCGCCGTCGCGGCCCGCAACCTCCACGTGCTCGCGACCGCCGAGAGCCTCGGCCCGCTTCGTGCTCCGGAGGTCGCGACCGAGGCGGGCTACGGCGGCCTCACGTGGGAGCTGCGCTTCTACGACCCGGTCGTGCTCCCCGACCTCGGGCTGCTCGACGAGCGGGAGGCCCCCGCCTTCGACGAGGTCCGGCGCGCGCTCGGGGTCGGCACGGTGCTCTACCACGTCGTCGCGCAGCCCGGCGCGGGCCTGTCGGGACACCAGGCCACCCACGTCGGCACCGGCCTCGCCAACGGTCACTCCGCGGCGGCGCGCGACTTCGAGACCATCCGCTCGCGGGTCCGCGGCCGCGAGGTGCTCGTCGACGAGCTGGTCGGCGCCGTGCACGCCGGTCTACCTCGCGCGCAGGCCCTGCTCGCGCGCGCGATCTCGCCGTACGACGAGGGCGTGCGCGCCGCCTGCGAGGACGCCTCGCCGGGCGGCGCACCCGACCCCGACGCGATCCGCAAGGCGCTGCTCTCCGCGGTCGGCGGCCGGACCCAGTGGACCCCCGCATGAGCGACGGGCTGTCCTCGGTCGGCAACGCCGCCCGGCTCCTCAAGGCGTTCCTCTCCCGCGAGAAGGAGATCGGCGTCTCGGAGCTGGCGCGCCGGCTCGACCTCGGGAAGAGCACGGTGCACCGGCTGCTCACCACGCTGGTGCAGGAGGGGCTGGTCGAGAAGACCGACAGCGGCGCCTACCGCCTCGGGCTCACGATGTTCGAGCTCGGCCAGGTCGTGCACTCCCACATGGACCTGCACGGCGCGGTCGGCCCGGTGCTGGCGTCGCTGCGCGAGGAGACGCACGAGGGCTGCCAGGTCGGGGTGCTCGACGGTCACGAGGTGGTCTACATCGACCGGCTGGAGAGCTCGCAGACGCTCCGGCTCTTCAACGAGACCGGGCGCCGCGTGCCGGTGCACACGACGTCGTCCGGCAAGACGCTGCTCGCCCACCTCCCCGAGCCCGACCTCGAGCGCGTCCTGGCGGCGGCCGCCCCGCTCGCCCAGATGACGCCCAGGTCGATCACCGACCCGGCCGTGCTGCGCGCCGAGCTGGCCAGGATCCGCGCCCGCGGCTGGTCGGAGGCCGTCGAGGAGCGCGAGGTCGGCGTGGCGTCGATCGCGGCGCCGATCCGGGAGGCCTCGGGACGGGTGGTGGCCGCGATCAGCATCGGCGCCCCGGCGGCCCGGATGGGCGCCCAGCAGCGACGCCGGCTGGCGGTGGTGGTCGTCGAGGCCGGCGAGGCGGCGTCGCGCCGGCTCGGCTGGACGCACGAGACCCAGGACCTGCGGGAGGGCTGAGACACCGATGCCGATCACCGACGCCCCGGGCAAGGCCCGGGCCCTCTACGACGCGCGCCGCGACCGGGTGCCGATCGCGCCGTTCACCGACGCCGACCCGACGCTCGGGATGGGCGACGGCTACGCCGTGCAGGAGCAGCTCGTCGACCTCCTCCTGGCCGACGGCGACGCGATCGTCGGCTACAAGGTCGGGCTCACGTCGAAGCCCATGCAGCGGATGATCGGCGTCGACTCCCCCGACTTCGCCCCGATCCTCGCCTCGACCGCTCTCGTCAGCGGCGGCTCCGTGTCGCTCTCGACGCTGATCCAGCCGAAGATCGAGGCGGAGGTCATCGCGGTCATGGGCGAGCGGCTCCAGGGGCCCGGCGTCGGCGTCACCGAGGCGGCCCGGGCGGTCGCCGGGGTCAGCGCGGGCGTCGAGATCGTCGACTCCCGGTTCGAGGACTGGCGGATCAAGCTCGCCGACACGGTCGCCGACCTCGCCTCCAACGGCGCGTTCGCGGTCTCCTCGCGCGTGGTGCCGCTCTCGCAGGTCGACACCCGCCTGGTCGGCATGACGCTGACGCGCAACGGCGAGCTGGCCGACACCGGCGCCGGCGCCGCGGCGCTCGGCGACCCGCTCCTGGTGGTCGCCTGGCTGGCCAACGTGCTCGGCGAGCGCGGCATCGCGCTGGAGCCCGGCCACCTGGTCATGACCGGCGCGCTGCACGCCGCGGTGCCGATGGCCGCCGGCGACGTGTTCCGCGCCGAGTTCGACCGGCTCGGTCCGGTGACCCTGAGGGTGGTGGCGTGATGGCCCACGACGTCGAGGTCTCGATGCTCCGGGCGGCGCGGACCGAGCGGGTGGCGATCCCGCAGCTGAGCGACACCTTCCCCTCGCTCGACCTTCTCACGGCGTACGAGATCCAGGCGGAGCAGCGGGCCGGGTTCGGGCCCCTGGTCGGCTGGAAGCTCGGCGTGACCAGCCGCGCGAAGCAGCAGCAGGTCGGTGTCGACGCCCCGATCTACGGGTTCCTCGCCGGCGACCACGTCCTCGACCTCGGCGAGCCGCTCGTGGTCGCCGAGCACATCAGCCCGCGCTGCGAGCCGGAGATCGTGTTCGTGATTGGCCGCGACCTCTCCGGCGCGCACGTCACCGCCACCGAGGTGCTGGGCGCCACCGCCGGTGTCGCGGTCGGCATCGAGGTCCTCGACTCGCGCTACACCGACTACCGGTTCACGATGCCCGACGTCGTGGCGGACAACGCGTCGGCCGGGCGGTACGTCGTCGGCACGCCGGTGCCGCCGCACGGCCTCGACCTCCGGCTCGTGGGGGTGGTGCTCGAGCTCGGCGGCGAGGTCGTCGCCACCGCGTCGGGAGCCGCGTCGCTCGGGCACCCGGCCGCGGCCGTCGCCTGGCTCGTGCGCGAGCTGGCGGCGTCCGGCGAGGGCCTGCGCGCCGGCGAGGTGGTCCTCTCCGGCGGCCTGACCGCCGCCGTCCCGGTCTCGGCCGGCGACGTCGTGGTCGCCACGATCGACCGGCTCGGCTCCGTGGAGCTGGCGTGCCGCTGACGAGGGTGCCGCTCGGCGACCCGGCCGGCCGAGAGCGCTGGGTGGTCACGCACGAGGACCGGTCCTACCTCGTGCTCGACCTGGGCGGCCGGCTGGTTGTCACCGACGCGCTGTGCCCCCACAAGAAGAACCCGCTCGTCGACGGGCTCGTGCGCGACGACACCCTCGTGTGTCCCGGGCACTGGTACGCCTTCGACCTCGCGACCGGTGCGTGCCGCACCGCGGCCGGCACCGACCTCCCCCTCCACCCGGTCGTGGAGGTGGACGGCAGGCTCTACGCAGAGGTCAACCTCGAGCGCGCGCTCTCCTGGTCGGAGCGGCTGCGGGCGCACGCGCGTGCCGACGGGACGTAGGCCTCACGGCCGCCGGTGCTTCCCGGCCGTCCAGCCCCGATCCGCCAGCAGCTCTCCGGCTCGGGCCATGGGCAGCTCCTCCAGCGGGGTGGCCATCGAGTCGTTCCAGCGGTTGAAGACGCCGAACATGCAGACCACGCCGAGCAGCTCCACGATCTGCGACTCGGTCCAGTGCTCGGCCAGCGCGGCGTACGACGCGTCGGTGACCGCATTTGGCACCGACGCCGCCTCCATGGCGAAGTCGAGCGCGGCCCGTTCGGCCGGGGTGAACAGCGGGCTGGTCGCGTAGTCGTAGACGGCGGCCATCTTCTCGTCGCTGACGCCGTGACGCGTCGCGCTGACCGTCGTGTGCGCCTTGCAGTACTGGCACCCCGACGCGGCGCTGGCCACGTGCCCCACCAGCCTCTTCAGGCCGAGGTCGACCTCGCCGTCCGGCGCGAAGACCGCTCGGTTGAGGTGGATCACTGCCTTCGCGATCGCGGGGACCCTCTGCATGGTCAGGAGACTGTTGGGGACGAACCCGAGGGTCCGGGTGAAGTGCCCGAGCGCGTCGGCGAGCTCGGGGTCGGCGCAGTCCTCAGCCGGGATCGGTTGCATGCGTGTCACGGCGCCGATGATCGCGCCGGGCGCGCGGCCCACCGGTCGTGTCCCTGTCCGCGGGACGGCCGCGTGCCGCCCCGCGGAACGGCAGGCGCGCGCCGGACCGGCGTCAGGACGGCGGAGCGGTCTGGAACGGCCGCACCTCGACCTTGCCGCGGCAGGCCTTCGAAGCCTCCGCGGCGAGCTCGAGAGCCACCTCGAGGTCGGGCACGTCGATGATCCAGAAGCCGCCCATGAACTCCTTCGCCTCGGGGTAGGGGCCGTCGGTGACGACCGGCGCTCCGCCCTGGCCGTCGACGACCTTCGCGGTCGCCGCCTCCTCGAGGCCGTCGGCGAAGGCCCAGTAGCCCTTCTCCTTCAACGACTCGTTGAAGGCGGACGTCTCGGCCATCGACTCGCGCATCTCCTCCTCGGAGCCGTAGCCGTAGAACTCGCCGTCGTACTCCGCCGGGCCGTAGACGGCCATCAGGAACTTCGTCATGACGCCATCGTGCCTCAGAGGCCGAGCACCAGCCGGCGACCGCAGGCGCGCGACACGCAGACCATCATGCAGCCGTGGGCGGCCCGCTCGGCCTCGCTGAGCACGTGGTCGCGGTGGTCCACCTCGCCCTCGACGACCTTGACCTCGCAGCTGCCGCAGATACCCTCCCGGCAGTCGTGCACCACCTCGACACCCGCCTCGAGCAGCGCGTCGAGCACCGACTGCTCCGGCGGGACCTGCAGCATGCGCCCGGAGTCGGCCAGCACCAGCTCGAGCGACTGGTCGTCGGCGGGGCCGCGCTCGGTCGCCGGTGCGGCGAACCGCTCGAGGTGCAGTGCACCGGCGGGCCACCGGGCCATCCGCTGCTCCACCGCGGTCAGCAGCGGCTCCGGGCCGCAGGCGTAGACCAGCGTGCCGGCCCGCGGCGACCCGAGCAGGGCGTCGAGGTCGAGCAGCCCGTGGGTGTCCTGGGGCCACAGCCGCACGCGCTCGCCGTACGCCGCGAGCTCGGCGGTGAACGCCATCGACGCCGCCGAGCGGCCGCCGTAGAGCAGCGTCCAGTCCGCGCCGGCGGCGGTGGCGTCGGCGAGCATCGGGAGGATCGGGGTGATGCCGATGCCGCCTGCGACGAACACGTAGGCCGGGGCCGGCTCCAGCCGGAAGTGGTTGCGCGGCCCGGTGACCTCGACGAGGTCGCCCGGGCGCAGCACGTCGTGCACGTACGCCGAGCCGCCGCGGCTCTCCGGCTCGCGCAGCACCCCCAGCCGGTAGCGCGACCTGTCGGAGGGGTCACCGCAGAGGGAGTACTGCCGGGTGGGCGCTCCGGGCAGCCGGAGGTCGAGGTGGGCGCCCGGTTCCCAGCCCGGGAGCGGCTCGCCGTCGGGATCGACGAGCTCGACGGCGAGCACGCCGGCCGCCTCGAGCGTCAGGGAGCGCACCACGAGAGGCATGCCCGAACGGTGGCCGTCGGCGGTCCCTGATGCGGAACGTCGTCCCGCGGACCAGAACGCCGTGTTCCCGCCCACGGAACGCGGGTCGCCGTCGTCCCTTGTCGTGGGCCGCGCCAGGGCACACCCTGTGCGACATGCCGCCTCCCCCCACGGCCCGCGCGCTGGTCCTCGACATCGGCGGCGTGGTGCTGCGCAACGCCCGCGAGCTGGTGCGCCACCGCACCGCGCTCGCGGAGCCGGCCGTGACGGCGTACGCCGACGAGATCGACCTCGCCGGCCCGGGCGACGAGCTGTGGCACCGGATGCTGCGCCACGAGGTCACCGAGCGGGCCTACTGGGCCCAGCGTGCCGCCGAGATCGGCTCGGTTCTCGGCGAGGACGGCTGGACCACGCGGCGGCTCATCAACTGGCTCTACGAGCGACCCTCGTCGGAGTGGCTCACCGAGGAGGTCGTGGCGCTGATGCACGACACCAAGGCCGCGGGTCTGCCGCTGGTCGCGCTCACCAACGACCTGGTGGACTTCCACGGCCCCGAGTGGGCGGACGCGCAGGAGTGGCTCGAGCCGTTCGACACGATCGTCGACGGGTCCCTGACCGGCGTCCTCAAGCCCGACCCCGCGGCCTACCGGGCGGCGATCGAGGCGACCGGAGTGCCGGCACCGGAGACCGTCTACCTCGACGACATGCCGGTCAACGTCGCCGGCGGGCTGGCCGCCGGCCTGCAGGCGATCGAGGTCCACCACCACGACAAGGCGGCCGCCGTGGCCGAGGCGCGCCTGCGCCTCGGGCTGGCGCCTGCCGACAGCTGAAGGGAGACGTCATGCCGCTGGTCCGGATCGACATCATGGAAGGCCGCCCGCCGGAGCTGATCGAGCAGCTGCACGAGCGGGTCGCCCACCTCGTCGCCGAGGTCCTCGACACCCCGGTCGAGCGGGTGCGGACCTACATCACCCAGTTCCCGCCCGAGGCGTGGGGCATCGGCGGCGTGCCGGCGAGCGTGGCCCGGCGCGAGGAGGTCGAGGCCCGCGCGGCCGCCCGGGCGGAGCGCGATGGCTGAGGCCGACCTGTGCGTGGTCGTCGGCGCCACCGGCTCCTTCGGTCGCGCGGTCACGACGCGGCTGGCCGCGCGCGGCCAGCGGGTGCTCGGCGTCGGGCGGAACGAGGCCGACCTGGCCGGGCTGGCGGCCGCGGTCCCGGGCGTGACCCCCTGCGTGGCGGACCTCGCCGACGACAGCGCCATCGAGACGATCCGCGCCGCCCTCGACGGGCCGGTGCGGATGGCGGTCTTCACGGCGGGTCTGCCGGTCGCCGGCTCGGTGGAGACCATCGCCCCCGGTGACCTGGCGCGCGGTGCCGACATCAAGCTCGGCGGGCTGCTCCGGCTGGTGCGGGCGGTGGACCCCCGGCTCGGGCCGGGCTCGCGGATCGTGATGTTCGCCGGGACGCTCGGCCTCGAGCCCAAGCCGACGTCGGCCGGTCCCGGCGCGATCAACGCGGGCGTGATCAACCTGATGCGCCAGCTCGGCGACGTCTACGGCCCGCGCGGCGTCACGACGCACACGCTGTGCCCAGGGCCGGCCGACACCCCGCGCTTGCGCGCGCTCGTGGAGCGCGGCGCCGCCGAGCGAGGCGTCAGCGTGGAGGAGCAGTGGGCGTCGTACGCCGCGGGCACCTCGCTCGGCCGCCTGCCCACCCCCGACGAGATCGCCTGGGCCGTGGCGCTGCTGCTCGACCCCGAGGCGGACGTCCTGCACGGCGGCGTGCTCCACCTCGACGCGGGCGGCCTCCGCTCGGCGTTCTAGGGGCGTGCGGACGCGCGGCCCTGGTTGTGCTCCGCCCGGCGGCTCAGGACCGCACGCTCGCCCTCGTTCCTGGTGCGCCCGGCGGCCTCGGTGAACGCCTCCGCGGCTTGGCGGTGCAGGCCCGCCCGCTCGAGCAGGTCGCCGCGCACGGCGGGCACGAGTGGCGAGTCGCCGAGCGCGTCCGGGCCGAGCTGCTCCAGCACGGCGAGGCCGGCCTCCGGCCCGTGGGCGCGGCCGTGGGCCACCGCCCGGTTGACCTCGACGACCGGACCCGGAGCGGCCCGGGCCAGGACGTCGTACAGCTCGGCGATCCGCTGCCAGTCGACGTCCTCGGGCCGCTGGGCACGGGCGTGCTGCTCGGCGATCGAGGCCTGCAGGAAGTACTCGCCGACCGGGCGCCCGCGTGCCGCGAGCTGCTCCGCCCGGCGCAGTGCCGCCTGCCCACGGCGCACGAGCAGCTGGTCCCAGCGGGTCCGGTCCTGCGCCTCGAGCAGCACCGGCGCGCCGTGCTCGTCGAGCCGCGCGGGGATCCGCGACGCCTGGAGCTCGAGCAGGGCCTGCAGCCCGAGCACCTCGGGCTCGTCGGGCGCGAGCGAGGCGAGCATCCGCGCGAGCCGGATAGCCTCGTGGGCCAGGTCGGGGCGCATCCAGTCGTCCCCGGCCGTGGCGGTGTAGCCCTCGTTGAACATCAGGTAGACCACGGCCATGACGTCGTCGAGCCGCCGGGCCCGCTCGGCGCCCGTCGGCAGCTCGAACTCGGCGTGCGCCTCGGCCAGGGTCCTCTTGGCGCGCGAGATCCGCTGGCCCATCGTCGACTCGCTGACCAGGAAGCCGCGGGCGATCTCGCCCGTCGTGAGCCCGCCGACCAGGCGCAGCGTCAGCGCCGCGCGAGACTCAGGGGTCAGGGCGGGGTGGCAGGTCAGGAAGACGAGCCGCAGCACGTCGTCCTCGATGTGGTCGACGTGGGCGTCGAGGTCGGGCACCGAGGCCTCCTCCCCACCTGCCGCGTGCTCGAGCTCGGCGACCTTGCGGCGCAGGTTCTCGGCCCGCCGGAAGTGGTCGATGGCGCGCCGCTTCGCCGTCGTCATCAGCCAGGCGCCGGGGCTGTCGGGCACGCCGGTGCCCGGCCACTGCTCCAGCGCCGCCACGAGGGCGTCCTGCGCGAGGTCCTCGGCGAGCCCGACGTCGCGGGTCATCCGGGTCAGGGCGCCGACGAGGCGGGCCGACTCGGCCCGCCACGCGGCGATGATGGCCCGGTTCGGGTCGGCACTGGGGTCATCGGCACTGGGGTCCGCCGGCACCGGGCCAGCGTAGTGAGCGCCGGTCAGGCGCCGGTCACTCGCCGGGCGCCTCCGGACCCTCGGAGATCTGGCGCAGGGTCGCGACCACGGTGGCCTCGGGCCAGTGCTTGGCGTGCAGCTCGGCGAACTCGTGCTGGTCGGCGATGGCCTCCTCGACCGTGTCGTACTGCAGCAGCGCCCAGCCACCCACGACCTCCTTGGCCTCGGCGTACGGGCCGTCGACCCGGCTCACCGCGCCGTCGCGGACCACGAAGTTCACCGCGTCCTCAGTGCCGTACAGCCCGCCACCGTCGAGGAAGATCTTCCGCTCGGCGCGCTCACCGATGTAGCCGTCCATCGCCTCGAACAGCGACTGCGGCGGCGTCCCGACGCCCTCTTCCATCCGCACGAATCCCATGAAACGCGGCATCTCATCACTCCTGGTGGTTGTTGCTCGGGGTTGGTTGACGCACGTACGTCGAACGACGTCCGGCCGCTTCGACATCCTCCTGCGAAGTTTCTGGCGGGTTCCTCAACGCAGGCTCCCGCGGTAGCCGAGACGCCGGCTGATCACGGCCGCCGCCTCGAGGACGGCGGAGCGGTAGCGCCGCAGCGAGCCGGTGTTGATCCGGTCGCTGCTGCCGACCACGGTCACCGCGGCGATCACGTTGCCGTCGCCGCCGCGCAGCGGTGCGCCGACCGAGCTCACGCCCAGCTCACCCTCCTCGAGGTTGGACGCCCACCCCTGCTTGGCGACCGCCTCCAGCTCGCGCACCAGCGCGTGGTGGTCGGTGATGGTGTGGCTGGTGCGCGCGTCGAGCTCGGCGCCCTTGAGCCGGCGCTCGAGCTCGGCCCGCGGCAGCGCGGCGAGCATGACCTTCCCCGAGCTGGTCCAGTGGGCCGGGAGCCGGTGGCCCACCCGTCGGAAGACGGGCAGCATGTAGGGGCTCTCGAGCCGCTCGACGTAGACCGCCTCGAGCCCGTCGAGCACCGCCACGTGGACCATCTCACCGGTGCGGTGCCGCAGCGTGGTGAGCACGGGCAGCGAGGCCTGGTGCAGGTCGACGTGCTCGGTGACGGTGGTGCCGAGCTCGTAGAGCGCCAGGCCGAGCCGGTACCTCCCCGTGGCCGGGTCCTGCTCGAGCAGCCGCTCGGCCTCGAGCGTCGCGACGAGCCGGTGGGTGGTGCTCTTGCCGAGCCCGAGGCGCCGGCTGAGCTCGGTGACGCCGAGCTCCTGGTCGGCGTGCGAGAACGCGCGGAGTACGCGCGCGGCGTTGCGCACCGAGGACAGCAGGTGCGACCGCCCCGCCTCACCCGCATCGCCCACGCGCCCATCCTGCCCTTGTCATGTCCCGCTCCGCGGGACATTCTCACCCCACGGGGTGACCACCGCCACAAGATGTCCCCAGCCGCAGGCCCCCACGCTCCCGGAGGCACCACCCGATGGCTCAACAGCACATTGCCTGGTTCGACCGTCACGACCCCGCCCTGGAGCCGCACCTCGGGGGCAAGAACACCAGCCTCGGCATCCTGACGATGGCCGGCCTGCCGGTGCCCGCGGGGTTCGCGGTCAGCGCCGAGGCCTACCGGCGGACGCTGGGCGAGACCGGGCTGGCGAGCGCGCTCGCCACGTTGGTCTCCGGGGTGGACGTGGAGGACGGTGACGCCCTCGCGAGCGCGGCGAGCGAGGCGCGCGACCTGGTCACCGGCACGCCCCTGCCGCAGTGGCTGGTCGACCAGGTCGACGACGCCTACGCGACGCTCTCGCAGCGGCGCGGCCAGAGCGACCTGCCCGTCGCCGTGCGCTCCTCGGCCACCTGCGAGGACCAGCCGGACGCGAGCTTCGCCGGCGAGCACGACACCTACCTGTGGGTGCGGAGCAGCGACCGGGTGCGCGAGCACCTGGTGCGCTGCTGGGCGAGCCTCTACACCGAGCGGGCGATCTGGTACCGCCGCCAGATGCACTACGCCGAGGACGACGTGGCGATGAGCGTCGGCGTGCAGCAGATGGTGATGCCCCGCACGTCGGGGGTCGCGTTCACCCTCAACCCGCTGAACGGCGACCGCTCCCAGATCGCGATCGACGCATCGTGGGGCCTCGGGGAGGCGGTGGTGAGCGGCGCGGTCACGCCCGACAACTTCCTCGTCGACAAGGTGATGGGCACGATCACCTCGCGGGTGGTCTCCGACAAGACCGTCGAGCACGTCCTCGACGGCGCCGACCGCGTCGTCGAGCGGGAGGTCGAGGCGGAGCGGCGTACCGCCCCGAGCATCTCCGACGACGAGATCCGGGCCGTCGCCGCGCTGGCCCGCCGGGCCGAGAAGCACTACGGCCGGCCGCAGGACGTCGAGTGGGCCATCGACCCGGCGCTGCCCCCCGGCGAGAACGTCGTCCTGCTCCAGTCGCGCCCGGAGACCGTCTGGAGCCGCCGCAAGCGCGAGGTGCCCGAGGCGGCCGCCGACACGTTCAGCTCCATCGTGCACAACCTGCTCCACCCCTCGGGAACCCAGACCGTCCACCTGCACTGATCCGTCAGCGTCGCCCAGAGGAGAGTCACCATGCCCGATCGTTTCCCGAGCCCGTTCGAGGTCGTCACGCCCACCGGTGCGGAGGGCTGGGAGGAGCTCTACGGCTACTCCACCGTGTTCAGCGAGGACCGGCGCGAGCTCGAGGAGTCGATGTTCTGGTTCATGGACGGGGTGCACACGCCCGAGGCGATCGAGCCCTGGGACGCGACGGTCCTCGACTTCGCGCTCACCTTCCTGGGCCAGTACACGACCCGGCACTACGTCATCCCCCCGGCGCTGGGCGTCGACATCCGCTACCTCAACGGGCACATGTACCTCTCCCCCGTGCCGGTCACCGACCCCGCGGAGATCGAGGCGCGGGTCCCGGAGTTCGCGGAGCGGGCCGGCCACTACTTCGCGAACTGGTCCACGCTCTACGACGCGTGGATGGACAAGATCAAGGGCGTGATCGCCGAGCTGGAGGCGATCGACTTCCAGCCGTTGCCGCACCGCGAGGACATGTCGGTCATCACCGAGGGCCGGGGCATCGGCTCGGGCCAGCTGATGATGTTCGAGTACGACAAGCTCGTGCAGCTCACCGCGAAGCTGTGGGCGCACCACTTCGAGTTCCTCAACCTCGGCTACGCCGCCTACCTCGACTTCTTCGGCTTCTGCAAGCAGCTGTGGCCCTCCATCCCCGACCAGGCCATCGCGAAGATGGTGGCCGGCATCGAGGTCGACCTGTTCCGGCCCGACGAGGAGCTGAAGAAGCTGGCCCAGCTCGCGGTCGAGCTCGGCGTCGGCGAACGGATCAGCGGCGTCGCCGCCGACACCCTGGCCGCGATGGACGGCGACGAGGCCGGCAAGCAGTGGGCGGCCGCGTGGGACGAGGCGCACCACCCGTGGTTCAACTTCTCCTCGGGCTCCGGCTTCTACCACTCCGACAAGGTGTGGGCGGAGTACCCCGACATCCCGATGGGGTTCATCGCGTCCTACGTCGCCGCGCTCGGCCGGGGCGAGTCGCTGGCCCGCCCGATCGAGGCGATCGAGGCCGAGCGGGACCGGATCGTGGCGGAGTACTCCGAGCTCATCGACGACGACGAGAACCGCGCGACGTTCGACGGCAAGCTCGGGCTGGCGAGGGTCGTGTTCCCGTACGTCGAGAACCACAACTTCTACGTCGAGCACTGGGGCATGTCGCAGGTCTGGGGCAAGATGCGCCAGCTCGGGCAGCTGCTCACCGACGCGGGCTTCTTCGGCACGGCCGACGACATCTTCCTGCTGCGCCGCAACGAGGTGCCCGACGCGATCTTCGACTACTTCCACGGCTGGGCGGTCGGCATCCCGTCGCGCGGCCCGGCGTACTGGGGCCGCGAGATCCCGCGTCGCCAGGCGATCATGCAGGCCCTGCGCTCCTGGTCCGCCCCGCCGGCGCTCGGCGTCCCGCCGGAGGTGATCACCGAGCCCTTCAGCGTGATGCTCTGGGGCGTCACCTCCGACTCGGTCAAGGCGTGGTTGGGCGGGTCCGACAACCCCGACGGCACGCTGTCCGGGTTCGCGGCCTCGCCCGGCGTCGCCGAGGGCCCGGCCCGGGTGATCCTCGGCGCCGAGGGCATCAGCGAGCTCCAGGAGGGCGAGATCCTGGTCGCGCCCCTGACCGCGCCGTCGTGGGCGCCGGTGTTCGGCAAGATCGCGGCGACCGTCACCGACGTCGGCGGGATCATGAGCCACGCCGCCATCGTGTGCCGCGAGTACGGCCTGCCTGCCGTCACCGGCACCGCCTTCGCCACCAAGAACATCAAGACCGGCCAGCGGCTGAGCGTCGACGGCAACACCGGTCAAGTGACGGTCCTCGACTGACCCGCCCGTGCTGCTGGACCTGCCTGCCCGCCCGAGAAGGAGAACGAGTTGCTCACCGCCGAGCAGAACGACGAGCTGACCGACATCGCGCCCGGCACGCCCATGGGCGAGCTGCTGCGCCGCTACTGGTACCCCGTCGCCTTCACCCGCGAGCTCGAGGAGTTCCCCGTCAAGCACACGCGGCTGCTGGGCGAGGACTGGGCTGTCTACAAGACGGTCTCGGGGCGCTACGGCATCGTGCCGGAGGCCTGCCCCCACCGCCGGGCGTCGATGGCCTACGGCGTCGTGGAGTCCAACGGCATCCGCTGCCCGTACCACGGCTGGCTCTTCGGCCTCGACGGGGAGTGCCTCGAGCAGCCCGCGGAGCGCGACGAGACCAACTTCCGCGACCGGGTGCGGGTCAAGGCCGGCAAGGTCGAGGAGATGGGCGGGCTGGTGTGGGCCTACGTCGGGCCCGACACCGAGGAGCAGCCGGCACCGGAGCTGCCGCGATTCGACGTGTTCGTGATGGACGGCGTGCGCGACATCGGCTGGGCCGACCTGCCGTGCAACTTCGTCCAGATCATGGAGAACGCCGTCGACCCGCACCACGTGGAGTTCCTCCACGGGCGCTACTTCCAGTTCATGGGCCAGCAGCAGGGCTTCGAGGCCCCCGCGTCGTTCGCAAAGAAGCACGTCAAGGTCGGCTTCGACGCCTTCGAGTGGGGCATCATCAAGCGCCGCGTCGTGGAGGGTGCCACCGAGGAGGACGACGACTGGGCGGTCGGCCACCCGCTGGTCTTCCCCTACAACATGCGCGTCGGCGGAGCGAACATCGAGCAGATGCAGATCCGGGTGCCGATCGACCGCACCACCACGCGGTTCATGCTCTACTCCGTGCACGCGCCGGAGGGCATCGACTTCCCGGAGCAGCCCGTCGTCCCGGACTACCAGATCCCGGTCTTCACCGACGACGGCCGGCACCGCACCGACTACGTCGAGGGCCAGGACATCATGGCCTGGGTGACCCAGGGCGCGATCACCGACCGTACGGTCGAGCACCTCGGCCGCTCCGACGTCGGCGTCACGATGCTGCGGCGCATGTTCAAGGCGGAGATGGCCAGAGTGGAGCGCGGCGAGGACCCGCTCGGCACCATCCGCGAGGCGCACGAGCGCATCGACCTGCCGTGCGAGAAGAACAAGTTCGACGCCGGCCCGCAGTTCGCGCTCGACTTCATCGACATGGCGTCGAGCCGGTTCAGCCCGCAGGCCGACGCCCTGAAGAAGCTGCACATCCAGGCGTGGGAGCGCCGGCAGAAGTGAGGCCTGCGTGAGCAGTCGGCCGCGCGGCGTCGACCAGTCCTTCGGGCTGGACGTCGGGCGCGGCTACTTCCCGGTCGACGCCGACTCGCACCGCCGCGACGTACCGCGCTTCTGCCCGGCCTGCGCCGCTCCCCTCGGCCTGGCGGACGGCGGTCGCGGGCTCGCGGTGGAGTACTGGGTAGGCGGCGACCGGGTGTTCGTCTGCTACTGCGGCAGCTGCGGCTGGAGCGGTGACGTCGTGCTGGCCGACCGGGTGCTCGGGCACGAGGCGGCGGAGTGACCCGGGCGCCTACGCCGGGACGTCGTCGATGAACTGGGTGCGGTAGAGGTCGGCGTAGAGCCCGCCCTCGCGCATCAGCTGCGCGTGGGTGCCGGACTGGACGATCCGGCCGTCGTCGACGACGAGGATCAGGTCGGCGTTGCGGACCGTCGACAGCCGGTGCGCGATGACCAGCGAGGTGCGGCCCTCGAGGGCGGCGTCGAGCGCCCGCTGGACGGCCGCCTCGGACTCTGAGTCGAGGTGGGCGGTGGCCTCGTCGAGCACGACGATCGCGGGCGCCTTGAGCAGCAGGCGCGCGATCGCGAGCCGCTGCCGCTCGCCGCCGGAGAGCCGGTAGCCCCGGTCGCCGACCACGGTGTCGAGGCCGTCGGGCAGGGCGCGGACCAGCGTCGCGATCTGGGCGGCCTCGAGCGCCGCCCACACCTCGCGGTCGCCGGATCCGGGGTTGGCGTAGAGGAGGTTGGTGCGGATCGTGTCGTGGAACATGTGGGCGTCCTGGGTGACGTAGCCGACGACGTCCTCGAGCGACTGGAGCGTCACGTCGCGCACGTCGTGGCCGCCGACGCGGACCGCACCCTCGTCGACGTCGTAGAGCCGGGCGACGAGGTGGGTGATCGTCGTCTTGCCGGCCCCGGACGGTCCGACCAGGGCGATCATCTCGCCCGGCTCGGCCACGAACGTGACGTCGTGCAGCACCCGCACGTGGTCGCGCGACTCGACGCGGGCCACCGCCTCGAGCGAGGCGAGCGACACCTCGTCCGCCCTGGGGTAGGTGAAGGCGACGTGCTCGAACTCCAGCCGGCCCGCGGTCGGCGGCAGCACGACGGCGTCCGGCTTCTCCTCGATCAGGCTCGGCAGGTCAAGCACCTCGAAGACCCGCTCGAAGCTGACCAGGGCGGTCATCACGTCGATGCGGACGTTGGAGAGCCCCTGGAGCGGGCCGAGCAGCCGGAGCAGCAGCGTGGCCAGCGCGAGCATGGTGCCGACGGTCAGGCTGTTGCTGATCGCGAGCTGGCCGCCGACGCCGTAGACCAGGGCCGTCGCCAGCGCCGGCACGAGCATCATCGCCGCGCCGAACACCCGGGTGACGAGTGAGATGCGGACACCGAGGTCGCGCACCACCGCCGCCTTGTCGGCGAACAGCGCGTCCTCCTCGCCACGGCGACCGAACAGCTTGAGCAGCATCGCCCCGCCGACGTTGAACCGCTCGGTCATCACGTTGCCGAGGTCGGCGTTGCCGTCCATCTGGCGGCGGGTCAGCCCGGCCAGCCGCCCGCTGACGAACCGGCTCACCAGGAAGAGCAGCGGGAACAGCGCGAGGCACAGCAGCGTGACCTGCCAGCTCAGCGCCAGCATGGTGACGCCCACGACCACCACGGCGATCGTGTTGGCGACGGTGCTCGACAGCGTCGAGGTGAAGGCCCGCTGGGCGCCGATCACGTCGTTGTTGAGGCGGCTCACGAGCGCGCCGGTCTGGGTGCGGGTGAAGAACGCCAGCGACTGCCGCTGCACGTGGCCGAAGACCTGCGTGCGCAGGTCGTAGATGAGGCCCTCGCCGATCCGGCTCGACAGCCACCCGCCGAGGACGCTGAGCACGGCGCTGAACACCGCGACCCCTGCCATGGCGAGCGCGAGCCAGGTGACCAGCGCGCGGTCGTCCTTGAGGATGCCGTCGTCGACGATCCGCTGCACCAGCAGCGGGATCACCACGACCATCGCCGCGTCGACGACCGTGATCGCCAGGAAGCCGGTGATGAGGGCCCGGTGCGGGCCGGCGAACCGCAGCACCCGGCCGACCGTGCGCCGGTCGATGCGGTTGTTGACGACGGAGCGGTCGGAACGCAGATGGCGCCAGGCCACGCCCGCGCCCGGGCCGTGCATCCCTGACATCTGGACTACTCCTGACTCTGGCTCTGCATCAACGCGGCGAGCTCGCGGAACCGGCGCACCTGCGCCTCCCGCTCGAGCCGCCGCTGGGTCTCGAGGTCCTGCTCCGCCGCCGACTGGAGCAGCGCCTTGGTCTCGACGACCGCGCCGGCGACGTGGGCGGTGAGTGCCTGGGCGAGGTCTGCGACCGTCGGGTCCAGCCGGTCGACCGGGACGGCGGTCAGCGCCAGCCCGATGCTCACGGCCTCGTCGGCCGCCACCACGCGGGTCGTCGCGCAGATCTCCAGCGCTCGTTGGTAGCCAACCGCCTCGACCAGCGGCTTTGTTCCCGTGAGATCGGGCACCAGCCCGAGCGCAGGCTCCTTCATCGAGAACTGGGCGTCGTCGGCGACCACCCGCAGGTCGCAGCTCAACGCCAGCTGGAAGCCCGCCCCGATGGCGTGGCCCTGCACCGCCGCGATGCTCACGAACCTCGGGTCGCGCAGCCAGGTGAAGCCCCGCTGGTAGCCCTCGATGGCGGCACTGGCCTCGGCGTCGTCGAGCTGCAGCAACCGCGCGACGTCGCCCCCGGCCGGGTCGAGCATGGCCCGGTCGAGGCCTGCGCTGAAGCTCTGCCCGGCTCCCCTGACGACGACGACCCGCGTCGTCGCCGGCAGCTGCTCGCCGATCGCCGCCAGCGCCGCCCACATCGCGGGCGTCTGCGCGTTGCGCACCTCCGGCCGGCTCAGCGTCACGGTCGCCACCGCGTCGCTGACGTCGAAGTGCAGCCCCGCAGCGGTGATCTCGTCGGCACTCAGGCTCATGCGCCGAGCGTAGGTGGTGCCTCCGACGCCGCTCAGGCCAGTGCCACGAGGTCGGCGTAGTCGTCGTTCCAGAGGTCCTCGTCGCCGTCGGGGAGCAGGAGGACCCGGTCGGGCTCGAGGGCCCGGACGGCGCCCTCGTCGTGGGTGACCAGCACGATCGCGCCCTCGTAGCTGCGGATCGCCGCGAGCACCTCCTCGCGGGAGGCCGGGTCGAGGTTGTTGGTCGGCTCGTCGAGCAGCAGGACGTTGGCGCTGGACACGACCAGCGACGCGAGGGCGAGGCGAGTCTTCTCACCGCCGGAGAGCACCCGGGCGGGCTTGTGTGCGTCGTCACCGGAGAACAGGAACGAGCCGAGCACGCTGCGCGCCTCGCTGTCGGTGAGCTGGGGCGCGGCGCTCTGCATGTTCTCGAGCACCGTGCGGGTGGTGTCGAGGGTCTCGTGCTCCTGGGCGTAGTAGCCGATCTTGAGGCCGTGGCCGGCCACCACCTCGCCGGTGTCGGGGCTGTCGACGCCGGCCAGGATCCGCAGCATCGTCGTCTTGCCCGCGCCGTTGAGCCCGAGGATGACGACGCGGCTCCCCTTGTCGATCGCCAGGTCGACGTCGGTGAAGACCTCCAGCGAGCCGTAGGACTTCGACAGCTCGCTCGCGGTGAGCGGGGTGCGGCCGCAGGGGGCTGGTGCCGGGAACTTGATCCGCGCCACCTTGTCGTTCTGTCGCTCGGCCTCGACGCCGGCCATCATCTTCTCGGCGCGCTTGAGCATCGACTGCGCGGCCTGCGCCTTGGTCGCCTTGGCGCGCATCCGGTTGGCCTGGTCGGTGAGCGTCTTGGCCTTGTTCTCGGCGTTGAGGCGCTCGCGCTTGCGGCGACGCTCGTCGGTCTCGCGCTGGAGGAGGTACGCCGACCAACCGAGGTTGTAGACGTCGACCTCGGCGCGGTTGGCGTCGAGGTGGAGCACCCGGTTGACGGTGGCGTCGAGCAGCGCGGTGTCGTGGGAGATCACCACCAGACCACCGCGGAAGGAGCGCAGGAAGTCGCGCAGCCACACGACCGAGTCGGCGTCGAGGTGGTTGGTCGGCTCGTCGAGCAGCAGCGTCTCGGCGCCGGAGAACAGGATCCGCGCGAGCTCGACCCGGCGCCGCTGACCGCCCGAGAGGGTGCGCAGCGGCTGGGTCATCAGCCGCTCGACGATGCCCAGCGACGACGCGATCTGGGCGGCCTCCGCCTCGGCCGCGTAGCCACCACCGGCGTGCAGCTCCGCGTCGGCGGCCGAGTAGCGCTTCATGCCCCGGTCGCGCACGGCGGGGTCGTCCGAGCCCATCTCGAGCTCGGCCGAGCGCAGCCGCCGGACGACCTCGTCGAGACCGCGCGCGGAGAGGATCCGCTCGCGGACCGGCTGGTCGAGGTCGCCGGTGCGCGGGTCCTGCGGCAGGTAGCCCACGGTCCCGGACGTCTCGACCCGGCCTGCGGCGGGTTGGCCCTCGCCCGCCAGGATCCGGGTCAGGGTGGTCTTGCCGGCGCCGTTGCGACCGACCAGCCCGACCTTGTCCCCCGCCGCGACGCGGAAGCTGACGTCCGCCATGAGGAGCCTCGCCCCAGCGCGGACTTCCAGCTGGTGGGCGGTGATCATGGCTGATCAAGGGTACGGGTCAGGGTGTCCGGGCCCGGTATCGGCGGCCCCTCAACCACTAGGGTGAGCCCGTGCGCTTCAACCCCAAGGCCGACATCAGCGGCGGCCGCGTCACCGACGTCCGTGGCGGCGGTGGTGGCGGGATGGGCAACCTCCCGATCGGTGGCATCACCGGTGGCGGGATCGGCACCACGATCGTCGTGATCATCATCTTCCTGATCGTGCAGTTCGCCGGGGGCGGTGGCGGGTCCGGCGCCGGGTCCGGCGGCCCCGCCGAGACCACCGACCGCTACGAACAGTGCAAGACGGGCGCGGACGCCAACCGCAGCGAGGACTGCGCCCGCCGTGCGGTGGAGCTCTCCCTGGAGAACTACTGGGCCAAGGTGCTGCCCCAGCAGACCGGCAAGCAGCTGCGCCCGACCCAGGTGGTCACCTTCACCGGCGGGACGTCGACCGGCTGCGGCAGCGCCAGCGCCGACGTCGGGCCGTTCTACTGCCCCACCGACCAGACCATCTACCTCGACACGACCTTCTTCAAGGACGTCCTCGAGGGTCAGCTCGGGGGGCGTGGCGGCGACTTCGTCGAGCCCTACGTGATCGGGCACGAGTTCGGCCACCACATCCAGAACCTGCTCGGCACGATGGGCCAGGTCCGCACCCAGTCCGGCCCCACCAGCGACTCGGTGCGTCTCGAGCTCCAGGCCGACTGCTACGCCGGCATGTGGACCAAGGGAGCGACCAGCACGACCGACAAGAGCGGCGTCCGGATCTTCGAGTCGATCGACGAGGGCGACATCACCGAGGCGCTCGACTCGGCGAAGGCCGTCGGCGACGACCGGATCCAGAAGCAGGGCGGCGGCGACGTCAACAAGGAGCAGTGGACGCACGGCTCCTCGCAGCAGCGCACCCGCTGGTTCACCACCGGCTACCAGGCCACCAGCATCAAGCAGTGCGACACGTTCGCCACCAACAACCTGTAGCGGCCGCCCTACGACCCGACGAGGTCCTCGATCTGCGGGAACTGCCGCTGCAGCGACCGGAGGTACGGCGCCACGGCGGGGTGCCGGTACTTCCCCGCGAGCGCGCCCTCCCCGCCCGCGACCCTGGCCAGCGCCCACTCGGCCCGGCTGAGGGCGGTGAGCACGGCGGTCACCCTCGCACCCTGTGCGACCTGCTCGCGCGTCGCCGTACCGTCGGGCAGGCCGAGCAGATAGGCGTCGAGCAACGGCTCGAACTCCTCGCGCGCACCGAGCATGAGCAGCCCGAGGTCGGCCCCGACCGGCCCGTGCCCGAGGCTGCCCCAGTCGATCGCGACCACGTCGTCGTCCTCACGGCCCGGGAGGTTCGCCGGCGCCGGGTCTCCGTGCTGGGCCACCTGCGGCAGCGCGTCGAGCTCGTCGAGCAGGGTGCTCCGGCGGCGCCAGAGGTGGTCTGCGACGTCG
Source organism: Nocardioides halotolerans DSM 19273 (assembly GCF_000422805.1). Classification (GTDB taxonomy): domain Bacteria; phylum Actinomycetota; class Actinomycetes; order Propionibacteriales; family Nocardioidaceae; genus Nocardioides; species Nocardioides halotolerans. The sequence continues at coordinate 642,642 of NZ_KE383922.1, forward strand.
GCGACGGTCGTCCGGGCCAGCGTCGGCCAGCCGCCCCGGCGCTCCGCCCGGGCGAGCCGGTCGCGCAGCTGGTCGCGCGCCAGCCACAGGTGCTCGCCGAGGTCGACGGCGGCGAACCGACCGAGCGAGACCGCGCAGAAGAGGCCGCTGTTCGCCGCGTCCTCGACCCAGTCCGCGACCAGGGTGATGCCCTCGGCGTCCTCCTCGACCGAGGTCAGCCGGGGCGCGCGGAGGCCCGGCGTCGTCTCGAGCCCCACCCGCGCGGTGACGACGTCGGCGGCGCGGCGCCAGTAGGCGAAGTGCCGCGGGTCGCTCAGCTCGGCGGGGTCGTCGCCCGCCGGTGCCGCCAGCCGCTTGACGACCACGGGGCGGCCTCCGAGGACGGTGCGCCACACGCCCACGGTGGAGGTCCCGGTGCCGCTCCGCAGGGCGAGCCAGCCGGGCTCGGGCTGCCACATGACCCGGACGCTAGTGCAGGTCGCGTCGCCGGAACGCGAACCGGCCCGCGACACTCAGGGCCGCGGCCACCAGCGTCAGCACCAGGAACGGCGCCCACCGGAAGTCCTCCAGCGGCACCAGCGCCAGGTGCTCGAACGGCGAGAGGTCGCGCAGCCACCGCGGCAGGCCGAGCGACCCCCCGAAGAGCAGGACCACCCAGGCGAGCAGCAGACCCAGCCAGGCGAGGACCGCGACCCGGGGTGCGACGCCGTGCAGCAGCCGGGCGAGCCCGCTGAGGACCAGCACCGCCGGCGCGTAGGACAGCACCGGGACCGAGAGCCGGAGCACGGCCCCCGCGTCGCCGGTGACCAGGGCGTAGCTCGTCCCGAGGCCCAGGCCGGCCAGCGCGAGCACGAGGACCGTGCCGGCGACGGTGACCGCGACGTGGCCGCCCAGCCAGGCCGACCGGGTCAGCCCCGTGGCGAGGAGCGGCTCGACCCGGCCGTCGTCCTCCTCGCTCCTGGGCCGGAGGGCCGAGGAGATCGAGAAGCCCGCGGCCAGCAGCGCCAGCATCACGATCATCGTCGCGTAGAAGCCGTCCACGACGTCGGCGGTGCCGTGGAGCAGCACGTCACGCGAGTAGGACGAGTCCCCGACCAGGTCCCCCACGCCGTCACCCAGCGCGCCGAAGCCCAGCCCGCCGAGCAGCAGCCCGATCGCCCAGCCCGTGACCACCGGCCGCTGCAGTCGCCAGGCGAGGCCGAGCCCGCTGGCCAGCCGCGGCTCGGCGCGGGCCGGGCCGGGGCGGGGCGGGAGGACCCCGGAGCCGAAGTCGCGGCGGTCGAAGACCGCCACGGCCGACGCGACGACCGCCACGGTCGCGACCGCGGTCACCAGCAGGGGCCACCAGCGCAACCCGGAGAAGGCATGGATTGCCTGGTACCACCCGATCGGCGAGAGCCAGCTCAGGACCGGAGCACTGACGTCACCGATGGCGCGCAGGCCGTAGGCGACGCCGATCACCCCGCCCGCGAGGCCGTACGCCGCGCGGGTGCTGGTGGTCAGCTGGACGGCGACCAGCGCCGTACCGGTGAAGAACCAGCCGGTGAGGGTCAGGCCGACACCCAGCCCGAGGGAGTCGGCGACGGCGAGTCCGTACGCCGCGAGGCTGCCCGCGACCAGCACCCCGAGCAGCACGTTGGCGATCAGGGCGTCGAGGAGCGCCGCGGTCATCGGCGCGTGCCGGCCCACCGGAGCGGCGCGCAGCAGCTCGTCTCGGCCGCTCTCCTCCTCGGCCCGGGTGTGCCGACCGACGATGAACATGCTCATCAGCCCGGCACAGATCGCGCCGAAGGCGGCGGCCTGCCAGGTGACCTGGCCACCGGTGGAGTTCAGGGCCCGCGCCGGGCCGGCCATCGCGACCAGGGCGGCGTTGCCCTCCATGCTCGCCGCCGCCTTGTCGAACTCGGCCTGCGTCGCGTAGAGGCCGTCGACGCTCCATGCCTGGCTGACGTAGAGGACCGCGACGCCGATGCCCCACCACAGGTAGATCCAGCGGTCGCGGCGCAGGAAGATCCCCAGGAACGTGCCGGTGCCGGTCATGACGCGGCGTAGTGGCGCAGGAACAGGTCCTCCAGGGTGGGAGGCTGGCTGGTGAGGGAGAGGACGCCGGCCCTCTGCAGGGCGCTCAGCACCGGGTCGAGCTGCGTCGAGTCGACCTCGAGGTGGACGCGGTGCCCGTCCACCTCGACGTCGTGGACCCCCGGGAGCGACTCGAGGCCGTCAGGCGCCGAGGCCAGGTCCGCGGAGATCGAGGTCCGAGTCAGGTGCCTCAGCTCGGCCAGCGTCCCCGACTCGACCCGCGTCCCCGCACGGATGATGCTGACCCGGTCGCACAGCCTCTCGACCTCCGCGAGGATGTGGCTCGACAGCAGGACCGTGCGGCCCTCGGACCGGAACTCGTCGACGCAGTCACGGAAGACCGACTCCATGAGCGGGTCGAGGCCCGACGTCGGCTCGTCGAGCACGAGCAGCTCGACGTCCGACGAGAGCGCCGCGACCAGCGCCACCTTCTGCCGGTTGCCCTTGGAGTAGCCGCGGCCCTTCTTGGTCGGGTCCAGCTCGAACCGCTCCAGCAGGTCTGCACGGCGCCGCTCGTCGAGCCCGCCGCGAAGCCGGCCGAGCAGGTCGATCACCTCGCCGCCGGTGAGGTTCGGCCAGAGGTTCACGTCACCCGGCACGTAGGCGAGCCGCGCGTGCAGCTCGGCCGCGTCGCGCCAGGGGTCCTTCCCGAAGAGCCGGACGTCGCCGGCGTCCTTGCGCAGCAGGCCGAGGAGCACCCGGATCGTCGTCGACTTGCCGGCGCCGTTCGGGCCGAGAAAGCCGTGCACCTCCCCCTGCTGCACCGTCAGGTCGAGCCCGTCGAGTGCACGCACGGCGCCGAACCCCTTGACCAGCCGCTGGATCTCGATCACGTCGACCACGACCTCGAGGCTACACCTGTTTCAGCAATTACTAAATCCAGTAATGTATGCCCCATGGCGACCGAAGCGGAGCGGGCGACCTTCGTGGAGCGGATGGGCGGGGCACTCACCTCGGCCGGCCTGGCCCGCCTCCCCTCGCGGATCTTCTCCGCGCTGCTGATCGACGCCGACGGCCGGATGACCGCTGCGGAGATCGGGGCCGCGCTGGGTGTCTCCCCCGCCGCCGTCTCTGGCGCCGTGCGCTACCTCGACGGCGTGGGCATGGTGCGCCGCGAGCGCGAGCGGGGGTCGCGTCGCGACATCTTCGTCGTCGACGACGACGCCTGGCACGAGATGATGATGCACGCAGACCAGTACTACGGGCCGATGCAGGCGGCCCTGCGCCGCGCGCTGGACTCGCTGCCCGAGGACGACCCGGCCCACCGCCGACTCCGGTTCTCCTACGAGTTCATCGCCTTCGTCACCGAGGAGATGAAGGCGCTGAGCGAGCGCTGGGACCAGCGGGTGACAGAGCTCGGTCTCTGACCACTCGGTGCAGCACCACGTCGGTCAGCGCACCTTCGGCCGCGGTCGCGGCCAGCAGCCTCATGCGTTGGCCACCTGCACCTCGGCCGCCGCCGCGTCGAGGATCGCCTGCTCCAGCACGCCCCGCCTGGGGTCCGGCACCGGGAGCCAGCGCTCGTCGACGGTGAGCCGCCGCAGCCGCGGGTCGGTGAGGACCTCGTCGACCGCGGCGTGGTCGCCACCGGTCACCACGCGCGGCGCGCCGTCGCCGAGCAGCCGTGCCGCGTGGTCGGCAGCGGCCTCGAAGGCCTGCCGCGCCTGGTTGTCGCGCCGCCGGGCGAAGCGCTGCTGGCTCTGCCCGCCGGCCTTGGTGCGACCCTGGACGTGCCGCTGCCCGACCTTCGAGTCGACCAGGCGCGTCCCCGCCAGCCGCGCCACGGCGAAGCCGCCCTTGCGCACCAGCAGGACGCCCCAGTCGGAGGGCAGCACGATCGCCTCGGCGAACGCCGTCGCGTCCGGCGGCCCGTCATAGGCCGCGTCGAACGGCAGCCGGGCGTGGAACGTCGAGCCGTCCTGGGCCATCCCGAAGATCCCGCCGGCCTCGGTCACCAGGCCGGGACCGCCGCCGTGCCGCTCGGCGAAGTTGGCCACCCACCGCTCGAAGCGCTCACGAGGGACGAGGACCGTGCGCACGTGCGCGACGCTACCGAGGGCCGGTGGCTACCCGCGCTCCAAGGTGGCTTGGGCGTGCGGGCTGCGGAAGGTCTCGACCCGCCCGTCGCGGGTTCGCAAGCTCACCCGCGGGGCTCGCTCGACCTCTTCGGGTCGCGACCCTGCTCGTTCCTCGCAGGGTCGCGCCTCAGACGTTAAACCCGAGGGCGCGCAGCATCTCGCGGCCGTCGTCGGTGATCTTGTCGGGGCCCCACGGGGGCATCCAGACCCAGTTGATGGCGACGTCGTTGACCAGGCCCTCCAGCGCGGAGTTCGTCTGGTCCTGGATGACGTCGGTCAGCGGGCAGGCGGCCGAGGTGAGCGTCATGTCGAGGACGCAGTTGTGGCTCTCGTCGAGGTGCACGCCGTAGACCAGGCCGAGGTCGACCACGTTGATGCCGAGCTCGGGGTCGACGACGTCCTTCATCGCCTCGGTGACGTCGTCGACGGTCACCGTGGCGGTCGCACCACCGCCCGCGGGCGCGAGGGCTTCGGGCACCTCGGGGAGATCTCCGTGGTCAGCCATGACTTGCCTCCAACGATCGGGTCGTGGCGTCCTTCCAGGCCATCCACGACAGTAGTGCGCACTTCACCCGTGCCGGGAACTTCGCGACCCCCGCGAACGCGATGCCGTCCTCGAGGACCTCCTCGTCGGGCTCCACGGTGCCCTTGCCCTGCATGAGGGCCAGGAACTCGCCGTGGATCCGCATCGCCTCGTCGACCGGCTTGCCGATCACGAGGTCGGTCATCACCGATGCGGCCGCCTGGGAGATCGAGCAGCCGAGCGCGTCGTACGAGACGTCCTGGACGACGCCCTCGGACAGGTGGACGCGCAGCGTCACCTCGTCGCCGCAGGTGGGGTTGACGTGGTGCACCTCCGCCTCGAAGGGCTCGCGCAGGCCCTTGTGGTGGGGGTTCTTGTAGTGGTCCAGGATGATCTCCTGGTAGAGGCTGTCGAGGTCCATGTGCTCAGCCCAACTTGAAGTACGAGCGGGTGTATTCCAGGGCCTCGACCAGCGCGTCGATCTCCGCGGGCGTCGTGTAGAGGTACGACGACATCCGGCTCGAGCTCTGCACGCCGAACCGCGCGTGGGCGGGCTTGGCGCAGTGGTGGCCGGCGCGGATCGCGACGCCGCGCGAGTCGAGCACCTGGGCGACGTCGTGCGGGTGCACGCCCTCGAGCTCGAAGGAGATGGCTCCCCCGCGCTGGGCCGCGTCGAGCGGCCCGAGCACGCTGAGGCCCGGGACGGTGGCCAGACCCTCCAGCGCGTAGGCCGTGATCGCCTGCTCGTGCGCGTGCACGGCGTCCATGCCGATGTGGGCGAGGTAGTCGAGGGCGGCGCCGAGCCCGACCGCCTCGACGATCGGCGGCGTGCCGGCCTCGAAGCGGTGCGGCGCCCGGGCGTAGGTCGAGCGCTGCATGGTGACGGTCTCGATCATCTCGCCGCCCCCGTGGAACGGCGGCAGCGCGTTGAGCAGGTCCTCGCGGCCCCACAGGACGCCGATGCCCGTGGGACCGACGGTCTTGTGCCCGGTGAAGACCAGGAAGTCGCAGCCGGTGGCGGCGACGTCGACGGGGAGCTGGGGCGCCGCCTGGGACGCGTCGATCACCGACACGGCTCCGACCGCCCGGGCCCGCGCCGACAGGTCACCGACGGGGTTGACCGTGCCGAGCATGTTGGAGACCCAGGTGAAGGCGACGACCTTGGTGTGCTCGTCGACGAGCGCGTCGGCGTTCGAGAGGTCGAGGTGACCGTCGTCGGTGACCCCGAACCACCGCAGCTCGGCGCCGCTGCGCTCGCAGGCGAGCTGCCACGGCACGATGTTGGAGTGGTGCTCCATCTCGGTGATCACGACGTTGTCGCCGGGGCCGAGCTCGATGGTGCGGGCCAGCAGGTTGAGCGCCTCGGTGGCGTTCTTGGTGAAGATCACCTCGTTGCGCGACGGTGCGTTGACGAACGCCGCCACCTTGTCGCGGGCGCCCTCGTAGGCCTCGGTCGCCTCCGCGCCCAGCTGGTGCATCGCGCGCGCGATGTTGGCGTTGTGCCGCTCGAGGTGGTCGACCATCGTGTCGATCACGACCTGGGGCTTCTGCGAGGTGTTCGCGCTGTCGAGGTAGACCAGCGGCCTCCCGTCCGCGAGCGTGCGCTCGAGGATCGGGAAGTCCTTGCGGATGACCTCCAGCTCCGGCAGGAGCCCCGGCAGGGTGACGGACACGGTCAGACCGCTGCCCGGAGGTACTTGTCGTAGCCGTTGGCCTCGAGCTCCTCGGCCAGCTCGGGGCCGCCGGACTCGGCGACCCTGCCGTCGACGAACACGTGCACGAAGTCGGGCTCGATGTAGCGCAGGATCCGCGTGTAGTGGGTGATCAGCAGGACGCCCTTGCCGTCCTTGGCGCGGAACCTGTTGACCCCGTCGGAGACGACCTTGAGGGCGTCGATGTCGAGACCGGAGTCGGTCTCGTCGAGCACCGCGACCTTGGGGTCGAGCAGCTCGAGCTGGGCGATCTCGTGGCGCTTCTTCTCACCGCCGGAGAACCCCTCGTTGACCGAGCGGGTGCCGAACGACGGGTCGAGGTTGAGGTCCTCGAGGGCCTTGTTGACGTCCTTGACCCACGTGCGGAGCTTGGGCGCCTCGCCGTCGAGGGCGGTCTTGGCCGTCCGGAGGAAGTTGCTGACCGAGACGCCGGGCACCTCGACGGGGTACTGCATCGCGAGGAACAGCCCGGCCCGCGCGCGCTCGTCGACCGACATCGCGAGGACGTCCTCGCCGTCGAGGGTCACCGAGCCGCCGGTGATGTCGTACTTCGGGTGGCCGGCGACCGAGTAGGCCAGCGTGGACTTGCCGGAGCCGTTGGGGCCCATGATCGCGTGGGTCTCGCCCGCCTTGATGGTCAGCGTGACGCCCTTGAGGATCTGCTTGTCCCCGTCGTCGGTCTTGACCGACACGGCCAGGTCCTTGATCTCCAGGGTGCTCATTGAGGGGTGACTCCGTTCAGGGTGGTGGTGACGTCGACGTAGACCGCCGGACCGTCTGGTTCGTCTCGTAGGTCGACCGGGAAGGTCGCGACCGGCTCGGTCGCGGGCAGCCCGGTGGGCTTGCCGGAGCGGAGGTCGAAGCGCGAGCCGTGCAGCCAGCACTCCAGCGTGCACTCGCCGTCGTCGACGGTGACCTCGCCCTCGGACAGCGCGACGGCCGCGTGGGAGCAGATGTCCTCGACCGCGAACACCTCGTCGCCGTTGCGGGCGACCGCGACCTCCTGGGAGCCCACAATCACCGCCAGCGCCTCGTCGGCGGGGACGTCGGACAGCGCGCACGCGCGCTCGAAGCTCACGAGAGCTCCTTGAGGACGTTCTTGGCCAGCTCGGTCTCGACGGTCGCGGTGAGCGACTCCTCGAGCTCGGGCACGGCGATCTTGCGGATCAGGTCGTTGAAGAAGCCGTGCACGACCAGGCGGCGCGCCTCCTTCTCCGAGACGCCGCGGGACCGCAGGTAGAACAGCTGCTCGTCGTCGAACCGGGCCGTGGCCGAGGCGTGGCCCGCGCCCTCGATCTCGCCGGTCTCGATCTCGAGGTTGGGGACCGAGTCGGCCTGGCAGCCGTCGGTGAGCACGAGGTTGCGGTTCTCCTCGTAGGTCTCGATGCCCTCGGCCTCCTTGCGGATCAGCACGTTGCCGATCCAGACCGTGTGGGCGCCCTGGCCCTGCAGCGCGCCCTTGTAGACCACGTGGCTCTTGGTCTTGGGCGCGGTGTGGTCGACGAAGAGGCGGTGCTCGATGTGCTGGCCCTCGTCGGCGAAGTAGAGGCCGAGCATCTCGATGGACCCGCCGGGGCCGTCGTAGGTCGCCGTGGTGTCGTGGCGCACGAGGTCGCCGCCGAAGGTCACCGCGACGTGCTTGAGGGAGGCGTCGCGGCCCACCTTGGCGTGCTGGGTCGAGTGGTGGACCGCGTCGTCGGCCCAGTCCTGGACCGTGACGTAGGTCAGCTGGGCGCCGTCGCCGACCACGATCTCGACGACGTCGGCGAGCGTCGCCGATCCCTCGAAGCGGACGACGACCGTGGCCCTGCTGTGCGCACCGATCGTGATCACGGCGTGGGTCGCGGTGGCGTCGTCGACGCTCTTGCCGGTCAGGGTCAGCACGGCCGGCGCGTCGAGCTCGGTGTCGGCTGGGACCGTCACGGCGTAGCGCTGCCCGGCTTCGTGCCACACCCGGGCCGAGACCCGGTCGGTCGGCACGAACCCGCTCGACCCGAGCTCGGCGCTGCCTGCGGCCAGCGGCTCGACCGCGACCCCGTCGGGGCCGTCGTACTCCGCGCCCACGCCGGTGCCGCCGAGGGCAGCCCCGTCGTGGAGCCCGCGCAGCCGCTTGAGCGGGGTGAACCGCCAGACCTCCTCGCGCCCGGTGGGCACGGGGTGGTCGGACAGGTCGAACGAGCCCACCGGGTGGAGGTGGGAGGAGAGCTCGAGTCCCATCAGCCGACGGCACCTTCCATCTGGAGCTCGATGAGGCGGTTCAGCTCGAGGGCGTACTCCATCGGGAGCTCCTTGGCGATCGGCTCGACGAAGCCGCGCACGATCATGGCCATCGCCTCGTCCTGCTCCATGCCGCGCGACATGAGGTAGAAGAGCTGGTCGTCGGAGACCTTGGAGACCGACGCCTCGTGGCCCATCGACACGTCGTCCTCGCGGATGTCGACGTAGGGGTAGGTGTCGGAGCGGCTGATCTGGTCGACCAGGAGCGCGTCGCAGAGCACGTTGGACTTCGAGCCGTGCGCGCCCTCGTTGACCTGGATCAGGCCGCGGTACGACGTGCGACCACCGCCGCGGGCGACGGACTTGGACAGGATCGAGCTCGACGTGTGCGGTGCGGCGTGCACCATCTTGGCGCCGGCGTCCTGGTGCTGGCCCTCGCCCGCGAACGCGATCGAGAGCGTCTCGCCCTTGGCGTGCTCACCCATGAGGTAGATGGCGGGGTACTTCATCGTCACCTTGGAGCCGATGTTGCCGTCGACCCACTCCATGGTCGCGCCGGCGTCGCACGTCGCGCGCTTGGTGACCAGGTTGTAGACGTTGTTGGACCAGTTCTGGATGGTCGTGTAGCGGCAGCGGCCGCCCTTCTTGACGATGATCTCCACGACCGCGGAGTGCAGCGAGTCGGAGGAGTAGATCGGCGCGGTGCAGCCCTCGACGTAGTGCACGTAGGCGTCCTCGTCGACGATGATCAGCGTCCGCTCGAACTGGCCCATGTTCTCCGTGTTGATGCGGAAGTAGGCCTGCAGCGGGATGTCGACGTGCACGCCCTTCGGCACGTAGATGAACGAGCCGCCGGACCACACCGAGGTGTTGAGCGCGGCGAACTTGTTGTCGCCGACCGGGATGACGGTGCCGAAGTACTCCTTGAAGAGCTCCTCGTGCTCGCGCAGCCCCGTGTCGGTGTCGACGAAGATGACGCCCTGCTCCTCGAGGTCCTCGCGGATCGAGTGGTAGACGACCTCGGACTCGTACTGGGCCGCGACGCCGGCGACGAGGCGCTGCTTCTCCGCCTCGGGGATGCCCAGCTTGTCGTAGGTGTTCTTGATGTCCTCCGGGAGCTCCTCCCACGAGGTCGCCTGCTTCTCGCTGGAGCGGACGAAGTACTTGATGTTGTCGAAGTCGATCGCCGAGAGGTCCGACCCCCACGTGGGCATGGGCTTGCGGTGGAACAGCTTGAGGCCCTTGAGCCGCAGGTCGAGCATCCACTGCGGCTCGCTCTTCTTCGACGAGATGTCGCGGACGACGGTCTCGTTGAGGCCGCGCGTCGCCAACGCACCGGCCTCGTCGCTGTCGGCCCAGCCGAACTGGTAGCGACCCAGGCCCTGCAGCTCGGGGTTCCGCTCCTCGATGGAGGTCATGAGGTGACCTTCTCCTTCGTCGTCTCGTGGGAGGTGGTGGTGATGTCACGGGGCACGGTGGGGATGCACGTCGTGCAGACGCCGTCGCCGTGCGCGATGGTGGCCAGCCGCTGCACGTGGCGACCGAGCACCCGGCCGATCGCCTCGGTCTCGGCCTCGCACAGCTGGGGGAACTCGTGGGCGACGTGGGAGACCGGGCAGTGCTGCTGGCACAGCTGCTCGCCCGCGCGCTGCTCGGCCACGACGGGCAGCGACCGCACGGCCGCGGCGTAGCCCTCCTCGGTGAAGATCCCCGCGAGCACCTCGGCCGGGCTGAGCTCGGGCCGCGCCGCCGCGGCCTCGTCGAAGCGCTCCTCGATGAACGCCACGCGCTGCTGCGCGAAGGCCTTCACGGCCTCCTCGCCGCCGGTCTCGCGGAGGAACCGCAGCGCCAGTGCCGCCAGGTCGTCGTAGCGCTGGTCGAAGCCCTCACGGCCGCGTTCGGTCAGCGCGAACACCTTCGCCGGGCGACCGCGGCCGCGGTGCGCCAGCGGACGCGGCTCGCGGGCCTCGACGGCGCCCTCGGCGACCAGCTGGTCGAGGTGACGGCGCACGGCGGCCGGCGTCAGGTCGAGCCTCTCGCCCAGCGCCGCGGCGGTCGACGGGCCCTCGACGAGGATCGACCGGGCCACGCGATGCCGCGTCGACCGGTCTTCCTCGAATATCACAACACCAGTGTGCCCTTATTGGAAAGCACGCTTCAAGGAAGGTGACCCTTACTTGCTGACAGCGTAACCGGGGATACCCTCCGGTTCATGGTGGGATCGATCCTCGGCAACCGCGTGCGCCGGGTCGAGGACCCCGAGCTCATCGACGGGCGCAGCACCTACGTCGACGACCTGCGGATCCCCGGCACCGCCCACGCGGTCTTCGTGCGCAGCCCCCTCGCCCACGCCACGATCACCGCGATCGGCACCTGGAACGCCGAGCGCGCTCCCGGCGTGCTCGCGGTGCACACGGCGGAGACCCTGGGCCGCGAGCACGTGCCGTCGTTCGCGCGGATCCACCGCCGGGTGGGCCACGGGCCCCTGGCCGCGGGAGTGGTGCGCTACGTCGGAGACCCCGTGGCGCTCGTGGTCGCCGAGACCCGCGCGCAGGCGGTCGACGCCGCCGAGCTGGTCGACGTCGACTACGACCTGCTCGACGTGGTCGTCGACATGGAGGAGGCGCTGGCCCCCGGCGCTGCGCAGCAGTTCCCCGAGATCGGCAGCAACGTGGCCCAGTCGGTGCGCGCGGTGCACCCGCCGGACGCCGGCGACGTGCTGGCGGGCGCCGACGTCGTGGTCCGGGCCCGGATCGAGAACCAGCGCATCGCCACCGCGCCGCTCGAGGGCAACGCGATCCTGGTCGACCCGCGCCCCGACGGCGACACCCTGCTGACGGCGTACGTCGCCACCCAGCACCCGCACATGACCCGCGACCTCCTCGCCCGCTACACCGGCCTCGAGAAGGAGCAGCTGCGCGTGGTGGCACCGCACGTCGGAGGCGCGTTCGGCGGCAAGGCCGGCATCTCGTACTTCCACGGCGCCGTCGTGGCTGCGGCGCGGGCCCTCGGCCGCCCAGTCGCGTGGACCGAGACCCGCAGCGAGGCCTTCCTCTCGATGCATGGCCGGGCGGCCCTGCAGTACGCCGAGCTGGGGCTCACGCGCGACGGCCGGATCACCGGCCTGCGGGCCCGCAACGTCGGCGACTGCGGCGCCTACGCGGGGTTCGGCGGCTCGCTGGTCGTCGGGCCGGGGCACATCATGGCCCAGGGCCCCTACGAGATCCCCGCGATCGACTACGCCGCGGTGGCGGTGATGACCAACACCGCGCCCAACGGCGCGTTCCGCGGCGCCGGGCGGCCGGAGGCGGCCGCGATGCTCGAACGGCTGATGGACCTCGCCGCCGTCGAGCTCGGCCTGACCCCCGAGGAGGTCCGGCGCCGCAACCTGATCCCGAAGGACGCCTTCCCCTACACCACGCGGACCGGGCTGACCTACGACGTCGGCGACTACGAGGCCGCGCTGCAGGAAGCCCTGCGCCTCGCCGACGTGGACGCGCTGCGCGCCGAGCAGGCCCGCCGGATCGAGGCCGGGTCCGACAGGCTGCTCGGCATCGGGGTCTCGACGTACGTCGAGATCACCGGGTTCGGCGGCACCGAGCTCGGCAGCGTGCGGATCGAGCCGGACGGCTCGGCCACGGTGATGTCCGGCACGTCCGCGCACGGCCAGGGGCACGCCACGTCGTTCGCCATGATCGTCGCCGACCGGCTCGGCATCCCGGTCGAGCAGGTCCGCTACGTGCAGTCCGACACCCGGGTGGTGCCGACCGGCGGCGGCACCGGCGGGTCCAGGTCGCTCCAGCTCGGCGGGAGCGCGGTGGCCGCGGCTGCCGCCGCCGTGCGCGACCAGGCCCGGGAGCTCGCAGCCGAGCTGCTGGAGGCCGCGCCCGAGGACCTGGAGCTCACCGACGCCGGGTTCACCGTCTCCGGCGTGCCGGGCGCCGTCGTCGACTGGCCGCGCCTCGCCGCGGCCGCCGAGGAGCGCGGCACGGCGCTGCACGCCCAGCTCGACGTGCCGCAGGACGGCGCGACGTTCCCCTTCGGCGCGCACGTGTCGGTCGTCGAGGTCGACACCGAGACCGGGCGGGTGGTGCCGCTGCGGCACGTCGCCGTGGACGACTGCGGCAGGGTCCTCAACCCCGTGATCGTCGAGGGGCAGCAGCACGGCGGCATCGCGCAGGGCATCTCGCAGGCGCTGTGGGAGCAGTTCCTCTACTCCGAGGACGGTCAGCCGCTCACCTCGACGTTCGCCGACTACCAGATGCCGACCACCGCCGACACGATCAGCTTCGAGACCGCCAACACCGAGACCCCGACGCACCTCAACGAGCTCGGCGCCAAGGGGATCGGCGAGTCCGGCACCATCGGCTCGACCCCGGCCGTGCAGAGCGCGGTGGTCGACGCCCTGCGCCACCTCGGCGTGCGGCACGTCGACATCCCGTGCACGCCCGAGCGGGTCTGGCGAGCCGTGCAGCAGGCGGGGGCGGGCACCCTGCCCGACCCGTGGCGCGAGCCGCCGGCGGTCTTCGACACCCTCGAGGTGGCGCGCGGCGAGGCCGACGGCGGGGTCGAGGTCTGATGGACATCAGCGTGATCCTCGACAACGGGCGGCCCTGGGACGAGATCCGCCGGCTCGCGCAGGAGGCCGACGAGCTCGGCGCCCACGCCATCTACCTGTGCGACCACTTCATGGGCGACACCGACGACGGCGCGGTGAGCGACGAGGGCATGCTCGAGGCGATGGGGCTGCTCGCGGCGCTGGCGCCGCTCACGAGCCGCAGCCGGCTCGGCCCGCTGGTCCTCGGCGGCACCTACCGCCACCCCGCCGTCGTGGCCCACCAGCTCACGACGCTCGACCACGTCAGCGGCGGCCGGGCCATCGCCGGCCTCGGTGCCGGGTGGCAGGTCAACGAGCACGCGGCGTACGGCATCGAGCTGCTGGACCCGGGCGACCTCTCCGACCGCTTCGAGGAGAGCGTGGCCGTCGTCTCGTCGATGCTGCGCGAGGACCGGACGGACTTCCGGGGCCGCCACTTCCGGCTCACCGACGCGCCCAACAACCCCAGGCCGGTGCAGGAGCGGCTGCCCGTCCTGGTCGGTGGCGGTGGCGAGAAGCGGACCATCCCGATGGCCGCGAGGTACGCCGACGTGTGGCACGTCTGGGGCGCGCCGGAGTCCTACGCCGCCAAGAGTGCCAAGCTCGACGAGGCCTGCGCGGCCGTCGGCCGAGACCCGGGCGAGATCCGGCGGGCCACCGGGTTCCCCTACCCCGTCGGCACCGACTACGCCCAGGCCCTGGAGCCCTACCGGGCGGTGTGCGACGAGTTCGTCGTCTTCGACTGGTCCGACCGGCCGGCCCAGAGCACGATCGACGACCTCGCTGCGGCGCTCGCCTGGGCCGAAACCTAGACTTCCCGCGTGTCGGAGCCCGCGGTCGTCGTCGACGGGCTCGTCATGCAGTACGCCGCCACGACCGCCGTCGACCACCTGTCGCTGACCGTCGACCGCGGCACGATCACGGCCGTGCTCGGCCCCAACGGCGCCGGGAAGACGACCACGCTCGAGACCTGCGAGGGCTACCGCGCACCGCAGCAGGGCACGGTCCGCGTGCTGGGCCTCGACCCTCGACGCCAGGCCCGCGAGCTGCTCCCCCGCATCGGGGTGATGCTGCAGGAGGGCGGCGCCTGGAGCGGCGCGCGGGCGCCCGAGATGCTGCGCCACGTGGCGGCGCTGCACGCCCACCCGCTCGACCCGGGCCTGCTCGAGGAGCGCCTCGGGCTGGCGGACTGCGGCCGGACGCCGTACCGCCGGCTCTCCGGCGGCCAGAAGCAGCGCCTGGGGCTGGCCATGGCGCTGGTCGGCCGCCCCGAGGTGGTCTTCGTCGACGAGCCGACCGCCGGGCTCGACCCCGCCGCCCGCCACACGGTCTGGGAGCTCTTCGCCGAGCTGCGCGCCGACGGGGTCACGGTCGTGCTGACCACCCACTACATGGAGGAGGCCGAGCGGCTCTCCGACCGGATCCACATCATCGACCGCGGCCGGCTGATCGCCTCGGGCACGCCCCTGGAGCTGACCCGCGGCGGCGCGCTGTCGACGATCCGGCTGGTGGTCACCAAGCCGTTCCCGCCGGAGGCGCCGGTCTCGCTGAAGACCGCGCTCGGGCCGGAGATCGAGGTCGTCCAGCTCGACGAGCTGACCCTCATCGTGACCGGGCCCGCCGACGCCTCGACGCTCGCGAAGGTCTCCCGCTGGTGCGAGGACAACGCGGTGCTGCCGGAGTCGCTGACCCTCGGCACCCGCAACCTGGAGGACGTGTTCCTCGAGCTGACCGGGCGGGAGCTGCTGCCGTGACGGGCACCTTCACCCCCGCTCCGGGAGCCGCGCCGCTCCCCCGCATGGTGCTGACCCAGGCGCGCATGGAGTCGAGGCTGATGCTCCGCAACGGCGAGCAGCTGCTGCTCGCCGTCGTGATCCCCGTGATCGTGCTGGTCGGCATGGTGCGCGGCGCCGGCCGGCTCGGCCTCGACTACGACCACCCGGTCGTCGACGTCGTGACCCCCGGCGTGCTGGCGCTGGCCGTGATGTCGACGGCGTTCACCTCGCTGGCGATCGCGACGGCGTTCGAGAGGCGGTACGGCGTCCTCAAGCGCCTCGGCGCCTCGCCGCTCCCCCGGTCGGGGCTGCTGCTCGGGAAGGTCGGCGCGCTGCTGCTGGTCGAGCTGCTCCAGCTGGTCGTCCTCTCGGTGGCCGGGCAGCTGCTCGGCTGGGACCCGCTCGTCTCGGCGTCGTCGTTGGCCGGCGCTGCCCTCGCCGTCCTGCTCGGCACCGCGGCGTTCGCGGCCCTCGGCCTGCTCATGGCGGGCGCACTCCGCGCCGAGGCGACCCTCGCCGGAGCCAACCTCGTCTACCTGCTGCTCCTCGCGGCCGGCGCCGTGGTCCTGCCCGCCTCCGCCTACGGCGGCTTCGGCCACGTGGCGCAGTGGCTGCCGTCGGGGGCGCTCGGCGAGGCGATGCGCGACGCGCTCGTCGACGGCACGGTCGCCTGGCGCGACCTCGTCGTCCTGCTCGGCTGGGCCGTGCTCGGCACCGCCGCGACCACGAGGACGTTCTCGTGGGAGTGAGCCGCTGGGTCCGCCCGCTCGCCTGGGCCACGCTCGTCGCCAACGCGGGGCTCGTGGTCACCGGCGGGGCGGTGCGCCTGACCGGGTCGGGCCTGGGCTGCCCGACCTGGCCGCGCTGCACGGAGCAGTCGTTCCGGCCGCACGGGGCGCTCGACCTGCACCAGGCGATCGAGTTCGGCAACCGGACCCTCACATTCGTCCTGGCGGCCATCGCGATCGCGACGTTCGTCGTCATGTGGCGCACCGGGCGGCGCGACCTGCGCACGATGGCGCTGGTCGCGGGGCTGGGCATCCCGGCGCAGGCGGTGATCGGCGGGATCACCGTGCTGACCGACCTCAACCCGTGGGTCGTCTCCTTCCACCTGCTCTGCTCGCTCGCGATCATCGGCGTCGCCGTCCGGCTGCTGCTCTCCGTCGACGCGCCGCTCCCCGCGGCGCACCGCGGCCCGCAGGTCGGGCTCGCCTGGGCGACGTTCGCCGCGGCCTGGGCGGTGCTGTACGTCGGCACCGTCGTCACCGGCTCCGGTCCGCACGCCGGTGACGCCGACACCGAGCGCAACGGGCTGTCGCCGCTCCAGATGAGCCAGCTCCACGCCGACCTGGTGTTCCTGTTCGTGGGGCTCACCCTGGGGCTGCTGTTCACGCTGATGGCCGTCGGCGGCACGCCCGCGGCCCGGCACGCGGTGGTCGTGCTGCTGGGCGTCGAGGTGGCGCAGGGTGCGATCGGGTTCGTGCAGTACTTCACCGACCTCCCCGAGGTGCTCGTCGGCCTCCACATGCTCGGCGCTGCCGCGATCTCGGCGTGCGTGACCTGGGTCCTGCTGCGCGTGCGCCACCCGGCGGCGCCCGGCCACTAGTGGCCACCACTAGCCTGCGGGGATGGCCACTCTCGTCCTCACGATCCTCGGCGACGACCGGCCCGGCCTGGTGTCCACGGTCTCGGCGCCGGTCAGCGCCCACGGCGCGAGCTGGGAGCGCAGCGAGCTGGCGCGGCTGGCCGGCAAGTTCGCGGGGATCGTGGTCGTCACCGTGGCGGGCGACCGCGTCGACGCGCTCCTCGCTGATCTCGCCGCGCTCGAGGCCCAGGGACTGCACGTCACCGCGGAGCGCACCGACGAGCCCGAGCCGCTGTCGTCCCAGAGCCTCCATCTCGACCTCCTCGGCGCCGACCGGCCCGGCATCGTCGCCGAGATCTCGGCCGCCCTCGCCGAGGCCCGCGTCAGCATCGAGGAGCTCAGCACCGACGTCCGCGACGCACCGATGGCCGGCGGGACCCTGTTCGAGGCGCGGGCCGTGCTCAGCGCCCCGGCCGGCAGTGACACCGACGCGCTCAGGACGGCGCTCGAGGCGCTCGCCGACGAGCTGATGGTGGAGATCCGGCTCTCAGACTGACCCGTTGCGGAGCAGGTTGCCGCGCCCCGTCGGCCACGGGAGGCAGCCGGTGCCGGAGCCGGGCACGGTGTAGACGTCGACGCCGTGGTCCATCGTGGTCAGCACGATCTCCAGCGTGCCGTCGCCGGTGAGGTCGCCGATCGACGGAGCCGCGGCGACGCCGATGCCGTTGCCGTCGCGGCGCTGGTGCCTCAGCCGGGTGACCGAGAGCTTCTTCCCGGTGGCCGAGAGCACGACCAGCGTCCCGCCGTTGCGGCGCAGCGAGTACGTGCCGAACACCAGCTCGGTGGTGCCGTCCTTGTCGAGGTCGGCCGCGACCACCTCCGAGGCGAACGTCCTGGCACGCGCCGGGGCGTACTTCGCGGTCCAGAGCCGCCGGCCGTCGGGCCCGACGGCGTAGACACGGCCGCCGGGCAGCGCGGCCACGATCTCGGGGCGTTGGTCACCGGTCAGGTCGACCACGGTCGGTGCGGGGATCCCGGTGGGTGGGTACCAGTCGCCCTGGGGCCGGTGGACCGGCCGGTTCGACGTCACCAGTCTCGTGAAGCCCGGGTGGCGCATCGCTGAGCGGCTGCCGTCGCCGTACGCGCCGTCGAGCACCATGAACGCGTAGCCCTGGGTGCGGTACGGGATGTGCTTCTCGACGTTGGGCAGCCCGATGACCTCGTTGCGGCCGTCGCCGTCGAGGTCGGCGACCGCGGGCGGCGAGGCGGTCCACTGCAGCCACGGCTGCCGGGCCGGGCTCGGCCAGGCCCCCTTGTGCAGGTGGTAGTGGCGCCGCTCGACCTTGGGACTCGCCCACCGGATGAAGTCGCCCCAGGCCATCCGCCGCCCGGCGGCCCCGGACTCGCGATTCCTGAACCAGGACGAGGCCAGGACCGAGGTCCCGTCGTGGTTGAACGCGTGGATCTGGTGGTTGTCGAAGGTGGCCAGGATCTCCAGCTCCGGGTCGTCGTCGATGTCGCCGATCGCGACGTTCTCGCCGAAGGCGCCGTAGCCGCGGTCGCGCGGCCAGGCCCGGGGATGCCCGGCGGGTCGGTAGCGCCGGCCGCCGGCGTCGAGCACGAAGACCTGCGCGCCTCGGGCGGAGGTGTTGGTCGTGGTCGCGACGACCTCGACCCGGCCGTCACCGTCCAGGTCGGCCGCGGCGAGGCCGCGGACCTCGGGCGACTGCCCCCCGCTGTTGGTCGACGCCGGCCACCCGTCCTTGCGCTGCAGCCGTCCGCCGCGGAGCTCGTAGGCCGCGACCGTGCCCTCGTTGCCGCCCACCACGACGTCCTGGACGCCGTCGCCCTCGAGGTCGGCGACGACCGACGGCGCGTAGACGCGGCCCTTGCCGGCCCGGCCGCGACCGAGCTCCTTCCCGTCCGCGTCGAAGACGAACGTCGAGTAGAACGGCGCGACGATCTCCAGACGGCCGTCCCCGTCGAGGTCGACCAGCCCCGGTGAGGAGAACCAGCCGGTCTCCCCCGTCGGGATCTGCCGGACCAGCCGGGGCGCCTGCACGCCAGTGGTCCCTCCTTGCGCGACGCAGACCTCGGCCAGCGCGCTCTCCGCCGGTGCCGGCGCTGCCGTTGCGGGCACCGCGCCCGGCACCAGCCCGGCGAGGAGGACCAGACCGAGGACGGTGGCGGGGCTATGCGCGGTGAAACGGGGTACCGGTCCCGCACCTGAAGTGGCACGGCGTCGCCGTTGCCGTCTCACCACCGGAGGGAACGACATCATGCTGTGGACCATTCTCATCATCCTGGCGATCATCGCGCTTGCGCTCTTCATCCTCGGCCAGGTGCGTGGCCGTCGCCGGATCTGACCCCAGCTGACCACGGCGGGCCAGGTCAACCCTGGCCCGCCGTGGCACGCTCCGCCCGGAGGCGCCGGACGTAGTACATGCCCGCGAAGCCCAGGGCGTTGAGCACGACGTACACCGCCAGCACCAGCACCAGCCATCCCCAGCCGAGCAGCGCGGCGATCCAGCCGGCGCTCAGGCCCGCGGCCAGCCACAGGCCGGCCCGCACCACCGCGTCTCGGCGCTGACCGCGGCGCACCTCGGCGTCCACCCCGGGCAGCGCCGTCACCGCACGGGTCCCGACGACCGTGCTCAGCGCTCCCACGGCGCAGACGGCGACCGTCCAGACCAGCAGCCGTCCGTGCCACCCGTGGTCGGTGACCACGGTCAGGGCGACCAGCCCGACGAGCATGGCGGCGAAGCCGAGGAGCAGCCAGCCGCGGAGGTACCAGAGGGCGCCGTCGGGCCGCGGAGCTGAGCGCGTCATGGGGCGAGTATCTGCCCCTCACGCCACCGAGGCGTAGATCTCCTCGAAGTCGGCCGCGACCCGGCTCTGCAGGTAGCGCTCCACCTCGACGCGCGCCCGTGCCGCCAGGCGCTGCCCGAGCCCGCCCTCGGCGACCAGGCGGGCGAGCGCGGCGGTCGTCGCGGCCACGTCACCAGGGGGTACGACGAGGGCCGAGTCGCCGTCGGTGACCATGTCGGCGATGCCGCCCATGTGCGTGGTCACCAGTGGCGCGCCCAGCGCCATCGCCTCGAGCACGGTCGTGGGGCACGGGTCCGGCCACTGCGACGGCAGCACCGCCGCCCGGGCGTGGGCGAAGCCCGACACGACCCGCTCGTGGTCCCACTTCTCCTCGAACCTCGCGCCCGCCGGAAGCGCCGAGAGGTCCGTCGCAGGGCGGCCGACCATGAGCAGCTCGGGGCGGGTCTGGTCATCGAGCCGCGCGTAGGCGGCCAGCAGCGTGCCGACCCCCTTCTGCTCCGACAGGTCGCCGGCGAAGAACAGGTAGTCGCCCGGCGGCAGCGCCGGGTCGCGCGGCACCGACGACTGCGAGAGCAGCGAGTCGGGCACGAAGTTCGGGACCACCTGCCAACGGACCCCCTGCTCGGTGAGCTGGTTGGCCTCCCCCACGAACGTCGACACCGGTGTGAACACGTCGACGACCCGGTTGCGGACCGGCCGGCCCGTGCGGACCATCGCCTGGATCACGGGCCCGCGGCCGGCGCCGTACCAGTCCGTGGAGCAGGTGAAGCACTTGCGCGGCGCCGGGCCGGAGCACAGCCCCTCGTCGAGGTACATCAGTCGCTTGGTCGGGCAGATGTGGCTGTAGTCGTGCAGCGAGTAGACGAGTGGGAGCCGCCGCGCCGCGGACAGCGGCAGGTAGGAGTTGATGATCCAGTTGTGGGCGTGGACCACGTCGGGCCGGACCTCGGCCACCAGCCGCGACAGCGCCCGGGTCACCGCGGGGTCGGGCACCGGCAGCGAGAGCGGCCGGTCGGCTGTCGGGTAGAGCGCCGGGACCTTGGCGCCGATGCTGGGCAGCGCGTGGACGGTCACCCCCGGGTCGGCCACGGGCGGCCGGCCGACGTCGAGGCAGGCCACGTGCACGTCGTGCCCGCGCGCGGCGAGCTCGACGGACAGGTTGCGCACGTGCCGCTCCTCCCCACCGATCACCGGGGGGTAGAACTGCGCGAGCATCAGGATCCTCACGCGCGGGCTCGAGCCTCGGACCCCTGCGACCCGATCGCCGACGCGTGGCCGAGCCGGCTCCGGACGTACCACCAGGTGGTCACGAACAGGCAGGTCACGATGCCGGCGGCCCCGCGCAGGTTGAGCCGAGCGAGCTCGCGGGCCACCCCGCGGGGCAGGACGCGCGTGGCGTACGACCGCTCCTCGGAGGTCCCGTCGGCCGTGCCGACGGCCCTCGACATCACGGCCTTGGAGACCCCCTCCGCGTGGGAGCGGGCGACGAGGTAGGACCACGAGCAGCGCGCCTCGGTCACGCGGTGGTGGACGACGGCGGTCGGCTCGAAGACGATCCGGGCGCCGGCGATCCGCTGGCGGATCCGGATGCAGAGCTCGGTCTCCTCGTTGCCGAGCGGGATCAGCCCGATCCGGCCGACCTCCTCGTCGAAGGCGCCGACCCGGTCGAAGGCCTCGCGGCGCACCGACATGTTGCAGCCCCAGAGGTTGCGGACGTCGGCACGCACCGTGGGCTGCCCGCGGTAGGTGCACCCGACGAGCCAGTCCAGCTCCGGTGGCAGGTGGTCGGGGCGACGCTCGGGCCAGACCGGCCTCGCCACGCCCCCGACGGCCATGACGTCCGGTGCGTCGTACGCGTGGAGCAGCCGCTCGACCCAGTCGGGCTCGGGGCGGGCGTCGTCATCGACGAAGGCGATGATCTCGCCGCGGGCCAGGGCGATCCCCGTGTTGCGGGCACCGGACGCGCCGCCGGTGCGCGGGTTGTCGGAGACGGTCACGTCGGGGAAGGCCGCGCGGGCGCGGGCCAGGAGCTCCTCGTTGTGGTCGACGACGAGGATGGTCTCCAGCGGCGGCACCGTCTGGTGCGCGAGCGCGTGCAGGCCGGCCACGATGTCGTCCCACCGGTCCATCGTGTGGGCCGCGACGACGACGGAGACCCTAGGCGGCGTGGGCCCGCTCACCGCGGCGGCCGCCGTCGCCCCTGGGCGCCGACTTCCCGGGCGACCCGGCACGGAACTTCGGGCAGCTGCACAGGGCGCAGTCGGTGCCGCGGCGGTAGTGCTCGTGCGCGTCGGCGCCGTGGCCGCAGGTGCAGCCCTTGGGGCCGGAGCCACGGGAGGGCAGGTGGAGCAGCCGTGCGAGGTGCACCCGACTCCTCCGATCCTTGGTCCAGACCGACGGTCCCGAGATCGGTCGATCCGAGTCTGGCAGCGCAACGGGCGCCGTGGGAAACGTTTCGGGCAATTCGTGCGACCGACTGCGGGCTCACCCGCCGGCACCCGCCTCGACGACCTTGCGTCCCCAGGCCGCGAGCGCCTCGTAGGTCTGGTTGGGCCGGTACTTCTTGTCGAGCAGGGTGTACTCCTGGGGGTCCCACGGGGTCGGGTGCAGGGCGTACCACGAGATCACCGGGACGTAGTGGACGCAGGTGACCTGCTTGAGCGCCTGGGTGAGGTACTGCGCGCGCAGCGCGTCGGGCACCGCCTGGCGCTTGCCAGCGGCCCGCGTGCTGTAGCCGAACTGGGTGATGTAGACCGGCGTGGCCTCGTCGCCGTGGTCGACCAGGACCTGGCGGAGGCCCATGAAGCCGGTGAAGTTCTCGTCGTAGAGCCCGAACGGGTCGCGGTCGTAGCGCTTCGCGGGGTCGACCGAGTCGGGAGCGTGGTCGCCGGCGAACGGGTGGGCGCCCAGCATGTCGAACGGCGTGGTCTTCAGCCCGAGCGTCGAGAACGCCTGGTAGACCTGCTCGAGGTAGCCGATGTCGTTGCTGGCGAGACCGCCGCTGATCACCTGGGTGGTGGGCGAGACCTGGTGGATCGCGCGGTACGTCACGTCGAGCAGCCGCGCGAACTCCACCGGGTCGGGGCCGGTCGGCCACCCCTTCTCGATGTTGGGCTCGTTCCAGACCTCGACGTAGTCGACCCGTCCGTCGACGTGCTCCATCAAGGTGGTGACCAGGTCGGCCCACGTCGCGAGCTCCGCCTCCGTGCGGGGCGGCTGCGCGGCGTACGTCGGCTCCTCCAGCGCCCAGCGCGGCATCCCGGCGACCTGGAGCTTGACCTGCAGCCCGGCGGCGCGGGCCGCCTCGATGGTGCGATCGAGGTAGCCGAACCGCATCGGCCGGCGCGGGAACGGCTTCATGGTCTTGAACGACGTGGACGTGGAGATCACCTGGGCGCCGGCGGCCTTCGCGAGGGTGACCAGCGCGCGCACGTCGGCCACGCCCCGGATCGGGTGGTCGGGGTCGCCGGTGGCCGACTGCACGTTGAGGTCGATCTTGGGGCCGCGGTAGCCCGCACTCGGTTCACAGGTCGCCACGGGCGCACCGGGCTCGGGCAGGCCCGTCCGCGCCGAGGTGGGGTCGGGCTCGCCGCGGGTGGTGGTCCAGAGGCCGACTCCGCCCATGAGCAGCACGAGCACGGCGCCCACGGCGACCTGCACCGAGGCGCGGCCCGCCTCGGCGCGACGACGGACCAGCGGCCAGCGCCAGTGCAGGCCGCCGAAGGCCCGGCGCAGCCACGGAAGGCCCAGCGTCATCTCCACTCCCATCGCGATCAACCACCCCACGCAGAGACCACGAGCTCCGCCGATGATCCCACCTGTCACGGCACCGGCGATCTCCAGGACCAGCGCGGCGCCCGCCAGGCGCGTCGCGAGCGCGAACTTCCGCTGCGAGCGCCACAGGGTGACCAGGTGGTCCTTGAGGACCATCCAGAGTCCTGCTGGCACCAACAACGCCAGGATCGCCCAGGAGTGACGGGAGTAGTCGCCGCCGAAGATCAGGAGGACCGGCTCCCCCAGGACCCAGGCACCGACGCAGAGCAGCGCGCTGAGCGAGAGCGCGGCCGGGATCGTCCGCTCCATGCTGGTGCGGAACTCCGCCTCCGTGACGTTGGCGCCGTGCGCGAAGAGCGCGGTGGCCAGGAGGTACGGCGGCAGGAAGACGAACGTCGCCATCAGCCAGGCGATCGCGAACTCGGCGTTCTCGACCGACCCCAGCGTCAGCGCCGCGACGACGGGCACCATCTGGGAGGCGGCGGCGAGGGCCAGGCTCAGCGCGTGGTTGCGCAGGGCCAGGCCGATGAAGCCGCGCACGTCGGCCAGCAGCGGTGGCGCGGTGCCGTCGCCGCGCGGCAGCCGGAGCCGCCAGAGCGTGAACGGGATCGACGCGAGCAGCGGCAGCACCCAGCAGACCTGGAGCACGTGCGCGTCGGTGAAGCCCAGCAGGAGCAGCGCGGCGGTCACCGGGAAGCGCAGGCTGGACGCGACCAGGTTGCGCCAGACCTGCAGCCCCGACCTCTTGACGCCGAGGCAGGCGTCGTCGACCACCAGCGCCCACGCGAACGCCGCGGTGCCGAGCACGAACGTCGCGGCGCCGATCGGGTTGCCGAGCGCCTCCTCGAGGTTGCCGGACAGCAGCGGCGAGACGGCCACGACCACCCCGGCACCGACCGCCGAGGACACGAAGACGACCAGGAGCGAGCGCAGCAGCACGGTCCGCTGGCGGGCGGGCTGCTCCTTGGGAAGCTCGGAGACGAGCATGGTGCTGAAGCCGAGCACGGTCACGATGCCGAGCAGCGTCTGGGCGCTGATCGCCGCCGCCGCGACGCCGACGTCGTGCGCGTCGACGAGGCGCGCGACGAGCACCCAGAAGACGAGGCCCAGCACGGCCGAGAGCACCTGCGCAGTCAGCAGCGACCGGAACGGCGACCAGATGCCCACCGCCACCGCGTCGGTCCCGGTCGTCACGCCCCGCCGCCGACCGCCGGGGGTGGGAGCACGGGGTGGTCGAGCAGGCCGTGCCAGGCGCCCCAGACGGCCAGCGCGATGCACGCCCCCGCCACGAGCACGATCGGGACGCCCCACAGCCAGCCGCTCAGGCGCGGGACGCCGATCGGCGCGGGCCGCGCGCTGATCTGGACGAGCACGTAGAGCAGCACCGAGGCCGCGATCAGGCCGCCCAGCGGGTTGAAGCCCGCCAGCACGCCCACCGCTCCGAGGATCATCGCGGCCGGGAGGGTCACCGCGGGCCGCCACACGTCACGGGCCCGGAACCTGCGCGGGTCGAGCAGCCGGCCGCGCGCGAGCAGGCCGACCAGCAGCAGCATCGCCGACGCGAGGGCCTGCCACGGCGTCCAGCTGCCGGGCAGCCCTGGCGCCGGCCGCTTCACGAACGTCTGCTCGGCGTGCCGCAGGGGGCGCACGTCGTAGACCTTCACCGGACCGTCGAGCACGAGGTCGAAGTCGCGCTGACCCTCGAACTTCTGGACCTGGTCACGCTGGATGGTCTGGGCGTCCGGCCCGTAGCCCGTGCTGCCCTCGAAGAACCCGCCGGACCGCACCGTCTGGCCCACCAGCCGGGTGTCGACGATGATGAAGTCGACGTCGTTGTGCAGGATCAGCCGCAGCACCTCCTCGTCGACCGAGTGGGCGATGAACAGCGGGGTCATGCTGTCGAAGCCGGCCGGCTGGGTGATCGTGACGACCGGCGCGAAGTTGGGGAGCAGACGGGTGAACGTCGAGTCGGCGGCGACCCGCGCGTCCTTCGGGAGGTAGGTGCCCGCCCACTGGGCGACCGCGACCGACTCCGCGTCGATCGAGCGCTGCTCCGCGCCGGCCAGGTAGGGGCCGGGGACGCGCTGCCAGTCGGGACCGCTGCCGATGAGGGTGCCGCCCAGGATCAGCAGCACCAGGCCGGGGGCCACCAGCGCGGCGAAGGTCTGGATCCGCGGGGCGAGCCAGGCCGCGACGACGAGCGCCATCGCCAACGTGACGAACGTCGATGCGCGGTCGGCGACCTCGGCCGCCGACGGCGCGAACCGCGCCACCTGGAGCCCGGGGTAGACGACCGCGATCGCCAGCGGGACGTAGCGGGCCTTGGTAGGCCCGAGGCTGCCGCGCCGCCAGGCCCGCCACGCCGCGGGGACCAGCATGGCCATCCACAGCAGGATCGAGCCCGCCATCACCATGAGCTCCCACGTCGGGGTGGGCGTGCCGGCGGTGTCGGTGCCTACTTCCCGCGAGCCGCTGCCGTCGAGGGCGGTGAGCAGCTGGCTGCTGGCCACGTCGAAGATCGGCCCGAGGTAGCTGATCAGCAGCGGCGCGATGATCGCGGTCCACGCCAGCACCACGATCGTGGCGAGCTCGGCCGTGATCAGCGTCAGCCTGGCCCGGCGCTCCTCGCCGCCGCGCCAGAAGAAGAGCGCGAGCAGCCAGAGCAGCACCAGCATCAGCCAGCTGGTCAGGTGGTGGGTGATCGCCAGCCCGCCGAGGCAGACCTGGACCGCGATCAGCAGCCGCCACGGCCGGTCCTGCTCCGAGTCGAAGGCGCGCACCAGCAGGTAGAGCGCCGCCATGAGCATCGCGATCGCGACCGTCTGGTAGCTGAACTGGGAGTTGAAGAAGTAGAACTGCGCGCTCCCGGCGTAGAGCAGCACGGTCGCCGCACCCACCTGCGTGGAGCGGCCGATCCGGCTCGCCAGCAGGAACAGCGCCAGGATGAACGTCGAGCGCGCGGTCACGACGACCAGCACCTGGCAGACGATGAGCGGGAGCCCGGTCAGCCAGT
This sequence comes from Nocardioides halotolerans DSM 19273, assembly GCF_000422805.1. Classification (GTDB taxonomy): domain Bacteria; phylum Actinomycetota; class Actinomycetes; order Propionibacteriales; family Nocardioidaceae; genus Nocardioides; species Nocardioides halotolerans. The sequence continues at coordinate 668,824 of NZ_KE383922.1, forward strand.
GCACGCCCGCCGTGGCGAACTCCAGGCCCGGGTAGTGCGGCGAGACCGGCAGCGTCGAGTTGGGGTAGAAGAACGAGTGCTCGTCGACCATGTCGACGAGCGTCGTGACGTGGAGGGTCTCGTCGAACCGGGTGGCCAGGATCGGGTCGGTGAGGAACCACGACGCGTACATGATCAGGCCGAAGGCCAGCGCGGCGCCGAGCCGCTGGTGTCCGGTCCGGCTCGGGGCGAGCAGCAGCCAGGTGAAGGGCACCACGATGCCGACGAAGCCGATGTACCAGAGACCGATCGCCGTGGACTCGTCGCCGTGCCAGCCCCAGGCGTAGCCGATGACCTGGATCAGCAGGCCGAGCAGCGACAGCAGGGTCGCCACGGCCTCGAGGCGACGGCCGCTCGGGGCGGCGTCCTCGGGCACGGCGACGCGTGCGTCGACTGCGGTGGCCATGCCTGTCTCCACCTACTCAGCGGCCGGTGATCGTGTCGTAAGTATCGACCACACCAGCCACACACGTCTCCCAGGTCGGCAGGTCCGCCGGTGCGGGCAGCAGGGGGTCGTCGAGCTGTCGCGCGATGGCCCGGGCCGTCTCCTCGGCGCCGGCGTGCTGGTCGACGCCCACGGCCCAGCCGAGGTCCGCGAGCTCGGTGAGCCCCGACGTACGGCTGATCACGGCGGGGCGGCCCAGGGTCAGCGCCTCCATGACGGCCACGGGGTGCGCCTCGTAGTCACTGAGCAGCGTCATCACCCCGACCCGCGCGATGGTCTCCCCCATCAGCGCGCGGTCCACCGGCGGGATCAGCCTGATCGTCACCTTCTCGCGCACGCCGAGCTGCTCGGCCAGCGCCCACAGCTCGTCCTCGTAGGGCCCGGAGCCGAGGATCTCGACCCTGGCCTCCGGGTGCGTCTTGAGCAGGTAGGGCAGCGCCTCGATCGCCTTGTGGTGGCCCTTGTAGCGCTCCAGCCGGCCCACGCTCGTCACGAGGGCGGGCTCGGGCTCGACCGGCTCGCGGACCACGGGCAGCGACCCGCCGTTGCGGATCACGGTGATCGCGCCCTCGGGCAGGCCCATGATCTCCTCGAAGCGGCGCGCCTCGTAGATCGAGACCCCGACCAGGGTGTGGGCGCGGCGCAGCAGGGGCGACAGGATCCGGAACTGGGTGCGCCGGGCCCTCTCGCGGAACGCGCTGCTGTTGCCGCCGGTGTGGAAGGTGAGCAGGAACGGCGTGCGGCGCAGGATCGCCGCGATCATCGCCAGCGGCGGGACCAGGGTGTGGATGCCCTGGACGTGCACCACGTCGTACCTCGTGCGCAGCGCCGCCCAGAACAGCCCCGGGCTGAGGTACCAGTCGCGGCCGGCCGGGAACGCCCGGAACCGGCGCACGGTGTAGCCGTCGACCCGCTCGCGCCTGGGCAGGCGGCCGCTGCGGTCGGTGGTCAGCACCTCGAGGTCGTAGCCGCGCGCGGCGATCCGCCCGGCCACCTCGGCCACGTGCGACTCGATCCCGCCGATCTCGGGCTGGGCCCGGGTCGTGATCATCCCCACCTTGGTCACGGTGACGATGGTCCCAGAGAGGCCTAGGTGGTGGTCGGGGTTTGGTCGAGCACGGCCCGGTCGAGCACGGCCCGGTCGAGGGCGGCGTTGCGCCGCACGCGCGTGCGCTCGGTGCGGAGGGTGCGGAGGACCCGCAACCCGTCGGAGACCGCGCGCAGGTTGGACTCGCCGTGCAGCCGCTCGCGCTCGACGCTCGGCACCTCGGCGATCGTCAGGCCCGCGCTGGCGAAGCGGCAGTTGATCAGCGTCTCGATCTCGAACCCGTCGCCCCAGAGCATCGGGCTGCCGGTCGGGACGACGAGCTCGTGGTCGGGCAGGTCGAGGAGCCCGATCAGGTCGGCCCAGAAGGCGTTGTAGCCGTAGCAGAGGTCGGTGAAGCGGGTGCCGAAGGAGAGGTTCATCCAGGTGTGCAGGAACCGGTTGCCGAGGCGGCGCACCGGCGTGATGTCGGCACTCCCCCCACCGGCCCGGAAGCGCGACCCCTTGGCGAAGTCGGCGCCGGCGACCAGCGCCTCGACGAACCGCGGGATCTCGGCGGGGTCGGCCGAGCCGTCCGCGTCGAACATCACGACCACGTCGCCGGTGACCTTCGCGAAGCCGGCCGCCAGCGCGTTGCCCTTGCCGCGCCGGGCCTGGCGGACGATCCGGACCTCGGGGAGCACCACCCGGGCGGTGTCGACGGTGCCGTCGACCGACCCGCCGTCGACCAGGATCACCTCGTGGACCGGCGGGAGCGCCGGCAGCACGTGCGGCAGGTTGGCCGCCTCGTTGAGCGCGGGCACCACGACGCTGACGCGTGGCTCGCGCGGTCGGGTGCAGACCGCCGCAGCGGTCGGCTCGTCCAGCTCACGGCGTATGACCGCCACGTCGCGACCCCCCAGTCACCGACCCCGCGCACGCCCCCCATGGCGCTCACGTCAGGCTAGTCGGACATTACCCCGGAGGGCCAGCGGCCATTCCCGCACGTCAGCGGGTGAGGAGCGGGTCGAGCGCGACCGCGACGAAGAGCAGCGAGAGGTAGAGGTTCGACGCGTGGAACAGTCGCATCGGCTGGATCCGGGCGAGGTCCTCGGTGTCGCGGGCCCGGCCCCAGAGGCGGTGAGCCTCGACGAGGAAGACGGCGCCGAGCACGGCTGCGGCCACCGGGTAGACGAGGCCGGTGCCGGCGACGGGCCACAGGACGAGCGAGACCGCCACCATCACCCAGCTGTAGAGCACGACCTGGCGGCCCACCTCGCGGGCCGGGGCCACGACCGGCAGCATCGGCACGTCGACGTTCGCGTAGTCCTCGCGGTAGCGCAGCGCCAGCGCCCAGGTGTGCGGCGGGGTCCAGAAGAAGACGACGGCGAACAGCACGACGGGCACCCACGAGAGGGCGCCGGTGACGGCGGTCCAGCCGATGAGGGCCGGGAAGCAGCCGGCCAGGCCGCCCCAGACGATGTTCTGGGTCGTGCGGCGCTTGAGCAGCATCGTGTAGCCGAAGACGTAGAACGCGTTGGCGGTCAGCGACAGCACCGCCGACAACGGGTTGACCCAGGCCAGGAGCACCGCGGTGGAGAGGGCGGCGAGCACGAAGCCGAAGACCAGTGCGGCCCGCGGCGAGACGAGGTGGCGCGGCAGCGCCCGGCGCCGGGTCCGGCGCATCTGCTCGTCGATGTCGCGGTCGTAGACGCAGTTGAACACCGAGGCCGACCCGGCCGAGAAGGCCCCGCCGACGACGGTGGCGGCCACGAGCCCGAGCGCCGGCACCCCCCGGGCGGCGAAGAACATCACCGGCACGGTGGTGAGCAGCAGCAGCTCGATGACCCGCGGCTTGGTCAGGCCGACGTAGGCCGCCACGACGTCGCGCCACGTGGCCGCGCCGGCCTCGCGCTCGTCGCGCTGCGGGTGCACGACACCCGGCACGGATTGGCCGACGTACGTCACGGTGTTCCTAGCGGGATTGGTCACTGGGACGTGGAGAGTCTACGGCGGCACGTGAGTAGGCTCGAAAGCACCTGACGGCACTGGAAGGACACCTGTGAGCGACGCTGCCACCCTCGACTGGACCGAGCTCGACGAGAAGGCGGTCGACACCGCCCGGGTCCTGGCCATGGACGCCGTGCAGAAGGTCGGCAACGGCCACCCCGGCACGGCCATGAGCCTGGCCCCGGCGGCCTACCTGCTCTTCCAGAAGGTGATGCGGCACGACCCCGCCGCCCCGGAGTGGATCGCGCGCGACCGCTTCGTGCTCTCGTGCGGGCACTCGAGCATCACCCTCTACACCCAGCTGTTCCTGGGCGGCTTCGGGCTCGAGCTCACCGACCTCCAGGCCCTCCGCACCTGGGGGTCGAAGACGCCGGGGCACCCCGAGCTCCACCACACGCCCGGCGTCGAGGTGACCACGGGCCCGCTCGGCCAGGGCGTCGCGAACGCCGTCGGCATGGCGATGTCGGGCCGGCGGCTGCACGGCCTGCTCGACCCCGACGCCGCGCCCGGCGAGAGCCTGTTCGACCACCACGTCTACGTCATCTGCTCCGACGGCGACCTCGAGGAGGGCGTCAGCGGCGAGGCCAGCTCGATCGCCGGCACCCAGCAGCTCGGCAACATCACGATGATCTACGACCGCAACCGGATCTCGATCGAGGGCGACACCGACGTCGCATTCACCGAGGACGTCGCGGCCCGCTACGCGGCGTACGGCTGGCACGTGCAGGTCGTCGACTGGACCAACGGCGGCACGAAGTACGTCGAGGACGTGCCCGCCCTCCACGACGCGATCACGGCCGCGCGCGAGGTGACCGACCAGCCGTCCCTGATCGTGCTCGACACGATCATCGCCTGGCCGGCGCCCAACGCCCAGGGCACCGAGAAGGCCCACGGCAGCGCGCTCGGCGAGGAGGAGGTCGCGGCCACCAAGAAGATCCTCGGCTGGGACCCCGACAAGACCTTCGAGGTCCCGCCGGAGGTGCTGGCCCACACCCGCACGCTGCGCGACCGCGGCAAGGAGTGGGGCGCCGCGTGGGACGAGCAGTACGCCGCGTGGTCGGAGGCGAACCCCGAGTCCGCCGCCCTGCTGCACCGGCTCAAGGCGCGCGAGCTGCCCGACGGGTTCGCCGAGGCGCTGCCGACGTTCGAGCCCAGCGAGAAGGGCGTCGCCACCCGCGCGGCCTCGGGCAAGGTCATCAACGCCATCGCCGAGGTGATGCCCGAGCTGTGGGGCGGCTCCGCCGACCTCGCGGGCTCCAACAACACGACCATCGAGTCCGCACCGTCGTTCATCCCCGAGAGCCGGTCGACCGCGGAGTGGAAGGGCGACCCCTACCAGGGCCGGGTGCTGCACTTCGGCATCCGCGAGCACGGCATGGGCGCGATCATGAACGGCATCGCGGCCGACGGGCTGACCCGCGTCTTCGGCGGCACCTTCCTCACGTTCTCCGACTACATGCGCGGCGCCGTGCGGGTGGCGGCGCTCAGCCAGCTGCCGGTGACCTACGTCTGGACCCACGACTCCATCGGGCTCGGCGAGGACGGTCCGACCCACCAGCCGATCGAGCACCTCGCCGCGCTGCGGGCGATGCCGGGGCTCGACGTCGTCCGCCCCGCCGACGCCAACGAGACCGCCGCCTGCTGGCAGACGGTGCTCTCGCACAGCGACCGCCCGGCGGCGCTGGCGCTGACCCGGCAGAACGTGCCGGTCTTCCCGCGCGGGGTCGACGGGTTCGCCGACACGACCGACGTGCACCGGGGCGGCTACGTGCTGGTCGAGGCGGAGGGCGGCACGCCCGACGTGCTGCTGATGGGCACCGGGTCGGAGGTGCAGCTGGCCGTCGAGGCCCGCGAGCTCCTGGCGGCCGACGGCATCAGGGCGCGGGTGATCTCGCTCCCCTGCCTCGAGTGGTTCGAGCAGCAGGACGCGGCGTACCGCGACACCGTGCTGCCGCCGATCGTCAAGGCCCGCGTGGCCGTCGAGGCCGGGGTGAAGCAGGGCTGGCGCGAGTACGTCGGCGACGCCGGCCAGATCGTGTCCATCGAGCGCTTCGGCGCGTCCGCCGACTACGCGCGCATCTACCAGGAGTTCGGCATCACCGCGGCGGCCGTGGCCGACGCGGCCCGCGACAGCATCCGAGATGGGAGCACCTCATGAGTGACCGCCTTCAGGACCTCGCCGACGCCGGCGTATCGATCTGGCTCGACGACCTCTCGCGCGAGCGGATCGAGACCGGCAACCTCGCCGAGCTGATCAAGGACCGGCACGTCGTCGGCGTGACGACCAACCCGACGATCTTCGCCTCGGCCATCGCCGAGGGCGAGCGCTACGACGACCAGGTGCGCAAGCTCGTGGCCGACGGCGCCGACGTCACCAAGGTGATCTTCGAGCTGACCACCGAGGACGTCCGCAACGGCTGCGACATCATGACGCCGGTCTACGAGTCCACCAAGGCCGACGGCCGCGTGTCCATCGAGGTCGAGCCCGACCTCGCCAACGACACCGACGCGACGATCGACTCGGCGAAGAAGCTCTGGCGGGCCGTCGACCGCCCGAATGCCTACATCAAGATCCCGGCCACCGAGGAGGGCCTGCCGGCGATCACCGCGGCGATCGCGGAGGGCATCAACGTCAACGTCACGCTGATCTTCAGCGTGGAGCGCTACCGCGGTGTCATGGACGCCTACCTCGCCGGCCTCGAGCAGGCCCGCGACGCCGGCCTCGACCTCAGCAGGATCTTCTCGGTCGCCTCCTTCTTCGTCTCGAGGGTCGACACCGAGGTCGACAAGCGGCTCGACGACCTCGGGTCCGACGAGGCGAAGGCGCTGCGCGGCAAGGCCGCCGTCGCCAACGCCGTGCTCGCCTACGCGGCGTACGACGAGGTGGTCGCGAGCGACCGCTGGAAGCAGCTCGCCGACGCCGGAGCCAACCCGCAGCGGCCCTTGTGGGCCTCGACGGGTGTCAAGAACCCCGACTACCCCGACACCCTCTACGTCACCGACCTGGTGGTCGCCGACACCGTCAACACGATGCCGGAGAAGACGCTCGAGGCGTTCGCCGACCACGGCGAGGTCAAGGGCGACGTGGTCTCGGGCAGGGCCGAGGAGGCGCAGGCCCTCTTCGACCAGCTCGACGGCGTCGGCATCGACCTGCCCGACGTGTTCCGCGTGCTCGAGGAGGAGGGCGTCGACAAGTTCAAGAAGTCGTGGACCGAGCTCGTCGAGACCGTCGAGAAGCAGATGGAGCAGGTCTAGGTGCCGGGTCCGGTCGACCCGACCACGACGGAGGCCTGGGACGCGCTGCGGGCGCTGGCCGACGGCTTCACCCCCAGCCTCAGGGCGTGGTTCGCGGAGGACGCGGAGCGCGCGGCGGCGCTGACCTTCACCGCCGCCGACCTCCACGTCGACCTGTCCAAGGGCCTGGTCACCAAGCCGGTGCTGACCGAGCTGCTGGCCCTGGCCGAGCAGGTCGGGCTCACCGAGCGGCGCGACGCGATGTTCCGCGGCGACCACGTCAACGTCACCGAGGACCGCGCCGTGCTGCACACCGCGCTGCGGCTGCCGGCCGACGCGAGTCCCGGTGAGCGACCGAGCGTCGACGGCCAGGACGTCGTCGCTGACGTCCACGAGGTCCTGCGTCGGGTCTACGAGTTCGCCGACCGGGTCCGCTCCGGTGAGTGGACCGGCGTCACGGGCGAGCGGATCCGCACGGTGGTCAACATCGGCATCGGGGGCTCCGACCTCGGCCCGGTGATGGCCTACGAGGCCCTGGCGCCGTACCGGCAGGACGGCCTCGAGTGCCGGTTCATCAGCAACATCGACCCGACCGACGCGGCCATGACGCTGGCCGGGCTCGACCCGGCGACCACGCTCTTCATCGTCTCGAGCAAGACCTTCGGGACCCTCGAGACGCTGACGAACGCCCGGCTCTGCCGCGCCTGGCTCCTCGACGGCCTGGCGGACGCCGACGAGTCCGAGGCCGTCCGCAAGCACTTCGTCGCGGTGTCCACCGCCCTCGACAAGGTCGCCGACTTCGGCATCGACCCCGACAACGCGTTCGGGTTCTGGGACTGGGTCGGCGGGCGCTACTCGGTGGACTCCGCGATCGGCACGTCGCTGGTCGTCGCCGTCGGACCCGAGCGGTTCGCGGAGCTGCTGGCCGGCATGCACGCGATGGACGAGCACTTCCGCACCACCGAGCCGGCGCGCAACGTGCCGGTGCTGATGGGGCTGCTCAACGTCTGGTACACCAACTTCCTCGGCGCCCAGACCCACGCGGTGCTCCCCTACTCCCAGCTGCTGCACCGCTTCCCGGCGTACCTCCAGCAGCTGACGATGGAGTCCAACGGCAAGGGCGTGCGGTGGGACGGCACCGCCGTGACGACGGACACCGGCGAGGTCTTCTGGGGCGAGCCGGGCACCAACGGCCAGCACGCGTTCTACCAGCTGATCCACCAGGGCACCCGGCTGGTGCCGGCGGACTTCATCGCCTTCGCCAACCCGGCCTACCCGCTGAAGGACACCCACGACGGCGAGAGCACCGACGTGCACGAGCTGTTCCTCGCCAACTTCTTCGCCCAGACCCGCGCGCTGGCGTTCGGCAAGACGCCCGAGGAGGTGCGGGCCGAGGGCACCGACGAGGCGGTGGTGCCGGCCCGCGTGTTCCCGGGCAACCGGCCGACCGCGTCGATCATGGCCCCCGAGCTCACGCCCTCGGTGCTGGGCCAGCTGATCGCGCTCTACGAGCACATCACGTTCACCGAGGGTGCGGTGTGGGGCATCGACAGCTTCGACCAGTGGGGCGTCGAGCTCGGCAAGCAGCTCGCCCAGCAGCTCGCCCCGGCCGTGGCCGGCGACGAGTCCGTGGCGGCCGAGCAGGACCCCTCCACGCAGTCCCTGATCGCCTACTACAGGAAGCAGCGCCGCTGATGCTGACCGCCCCGCTGGTTGTCCGATGGTGAGGCCGAACCCGCTGCGCGCCCCCGAGGACCGCCGCCTGCCGCGGATCGCGGGTCCGTGCGGGATGGTGCTCTTCGGCGTCACAGGCGACCTGTCGCGCAAGAAGGTGATGCCGGCGATCTACGACCTCGCCAACCGCGGGCTGCTGCCGCCGGGCTTCAGCCTGACCGGGTTCGCGCGGCGCGACTGGGCCGACCAGGACTTCGCGGACATCGTCCACGACTCGGTGAAGCAGCACGCCCGCACCGAGTTCCGCGAGGAGACGTGGAAGCAGCTCGCCGAGGGGTTCCGGTTCGTCCAGGGTGACTTCGACGACGACGTCGCCTTCGACAACCTGCGCCGCACCATCGAGGAGCTCGACCGCGACCGCGGCACGGACGGCAACCACGCCTTCTACCTGGCGATCCCCCCGGCGTTCTTCGGCGTGGTGGCGAGACAGCTCAAGGAGCACGGCCTCGCCGAGCCCCAGGGCGACGCCTGGCGCCGGGTGGTGATCGAGAAGCCGTTCGGTCATGACCTCGAGTCGGCGCGCGAGCTGAGCGCCGACCTGGCGACGGCGTTCCCGAGCGACACGATCTTCCGGATCGACCACTACCTCGGCAAGGAGACCGTCCAGAACATCCTCGCGATGCGTTTCGCCAACGAGATGTTCGAGCCGCTCTGGAACAGCAACTTCGTCGACCACGTGCAGATCACGATGGCCGAGGACGGCGGGATCGAAGGCCGGGCGGGCTACTACGACGGCATCGGCGCCGCCCGCGACGTGATCCAGAACCACCTGCTCCAGCTCATGGCCCTGGTCGCCATGGAGGAGCCGAAGTCGTTCGACGCCCTCGACCTGCGCACCGAGAAGCAGAAGCTGCTGGCCAGCGTCAGCCTGCCCCGGCGCCTCGACCTCACCACGGCCCGCGGCCAGTACGCCGAGGGCTGGTCCGGCGGGCGCAAGGTGCGCGGCTTCCACGACGAGGACGGCGTCCGCGCGACGTCACGGACCGAGACGTTCGCCGCGGTGACGCTCCACGTCGACAACCGGCGCTGGGCCGGCGTCCCGTTCTACCTGCGCACCGGCAAGCGCCTCGGCCGCCGGGTCACGGAGGTGGCCGTGGTCTTCAAGCGCGCGCCGCACCAGCCCTTCAGCGCCACCTCGGTCGAGGAGCTCACCCACAACGCGATCGTGATCCGCGTGCAGCCCGACGAGGGCGTGACGATCCGGTTCGGCAGCAAGGTGCCGGGCGCGGGCATGGAGATCCGAGACGTCAACATGGACTTCGTCTACGGCGGGTCGTTCACCGAGTCCTCGCCCGAGGCCTACGAGCGGCTGATCCTCGACGTGCTCCTCGGCGACCCGCCGCTCTTCCCCCGGCACGAGGAGGTCGAGCTGTCGTGGAAGATCCTCGACCCGGTGCTCGAGTTCTGGGAGCGCAAGGGCAGGCCTGACCCCTACCCCTCCGGCACCTGGGGACCGGAGTCGGCGGACAAGATGCTCGCCCGCGACGGCCGGACCTGGAGGCGTCCCTGATGCTCATCGCTCTCAACGACACCGACTCCGCGGGCATCGCGGCTGAGTTCGTCCGGGCCCGGACGCGCGCCGGCAGCCCGGCCATGGGCATGGTGCTGACGATGGTCATCGTCGCCGACGAGGACCAGGCCGACACCGCGATGGACATGGCCCGCGAGGCCTCTCACGAGCACCCCGCACGGGTGCTCGGGGTGATCCTCGGCAACGGCCGCGGCGCCTCGCAGGTCGACGCCCAGGTCGGCACCGGCTCGGGCTGGACGGGCGAGACGGCGCTGATCCGGCTCACCGGCGAGGTGGTCAAGCACCCCGACTCGGTCGTGCTGCCGCTGCTGCTCCCCGACTCCCCCGTCGCGGTGTGGTGGCCGACCAACCCGCCCGCCGACCCCGCGACCGACCCGCTCGGCAGGCTGGCCCAGCGCCGCGTCACCGACTCCGCCAACGTCGCCCGCGGAGGCGCGGCCGCGCTGCGCCACCAGTGCAAGGCGTACACACCCGGCAACACCGACCTCGCGTGGACCCGGCTGACCCCGTGGCGGGCGCTGCTGGCCGCCGCGCTCGACCAGCACCCGCTCAAGGTGTCGAAGGCCACCGTGTCGGCTGAGCGGTCCAACCCGAGCGCCGACCTGCTGACGGCCTGGCTGCGCCTGCGGCTCAAGGTCGACGTCGAGCGCAAGACGTCGAAGGGCCCGGGCATCACCTCGGTGCAGCTCGAGACCGCCGAGGGCCCGATCAGCATCTCCCGGCCCGACGGCCGGCTGGCGACGTACTCCTCGCCGGGCCATCCCGACCGGCCGATCGCGCTGCGCCGCCGTGACGTGCACGAGCTGCTGGCCGAGGAGCTGCGCCGGCTCGACGAGGACGAGGTCTACGCCGCCGTGGCGAAGACCCTGACGAAGAGCAGGTCCCTGTGAACGACGCCCCCGCCGTCCCGCCCCGCATCGAGGTGCACGAGTCGGCCGACGCGCTGGCGACCGCGATCGCCGGCGAGCTGCTGGCCCGGCTGGCCGACGCCCAGAGCAGCGGCCACGAGCCGCAGATCGCGCTCACCGGCGGCTCGATCGCCGAGGCGGTGCACCGCGAGGTCGCCCGGCTCTCCGACGGCGCCGAGGTCGACTGGTCGCGGGTGGTCGTCTGGTGGGGCGACGAGCGGTTCGTCGAGCCCGCGTCCGACGACCGCAACGAGCGCCTGGCCCGCGAGGCCTTCCTCGACCTGGTCGACGTCGACCCGGCGAAGGTCCACCCGATGCCGTCGACAGAGTCGGCCTCCGACGTCGAGGCCGGTGCCGCGGCGTACGCCGCAGAGCTGCGCAGCTTCGGCAGCGGCGCCTTCGACGTCCTCATGCTCGGGGTCGGGCCCGACGGCCACATCGCGTCGCTGTTCCCCGGCTTCCCCCAGCTCGACGTGACCGACCAGATCGCCGTCCCGGTCACCGGCTCGCCCAAGCCCCCGCCCGAGCGGATCAGCCTCACCCTCGACGCCCTCAACCGATCCAAGGCGGTGTGGTTCCTGGTCAGCGGTGAGGGCAAGTCCGAGGCCGTCGCCCGCGCCCTGGCCGAGGGCACCGACCTCCACGACTGCCCCGCCTCCGCCGTCCACGGCTCCGAGGAGACCATCTGGTTCCTCGACCGCGACGCCGCCTCCCGCCTCTAGGGGCGGGCGGGGTCAGAAGATGATGTCGCCGGACTTGCGGCGGGAGCGGAGGAGCTCGAGGGCCTCGTCGAGGATGGTGGCGGCCTCGGCGTCGGAGCGGCGCTCCTTCACGTAGGCGAGGTGCGTCTTGTAGGGCTCGATCTTGGGGGCCGGCGGGGGGTTGTCGGAGTCGACGCTGGCCGGGAGGCCGCACTTGGGGCAGTCCCAGTTCTCCGGGACGGCGGCCTCGACGGCGAAGGTGACCACCGAGCGGTGGCCGTGGGAGCAGAAGTAGGTGATCGCCTGGCGGGGTGCTGCCTCGCCGCGTTCCGCCTCGCCCATCGGGCCGGCGCCGACCCTGCTCCCGCGAATGGCGTTTCCTCCACCAGCCATCTCGGGTCCTTCCTTCAGCCCTGGTAGGCCAGCAGCAGGCCCATCCCGATGACGGTGGCGAACCAGATGACGCCGATGCCGACGGTGAGCCGGTCGAGGTTGCGTTCGGCCACGGAGGAGCCACCCAGGGAGCTGGAGACGCCTCCACCGAACATGTCGGAGAGACCGCCACCGCGACCCTTGTGCAGCAGGACGAGCATGATCATCAAGACGCTGGTCAAGATGAGGATGACCGTGAAGAGAGTGTTGAGCACGGCGGCGATCCTACGTCACGAAAGTGGATCGCCCGAAAGGGTGGTCACAGAACAGGCATGTCGTAGTACCGACAGATGCCGCCGAACTCGTCCGCCTGCAGGCTGGCACCCCCCACGAGGCACCCGTCGACGTCCGCCTCGGCCATGATCCCGGCGACGTTCGCCGCCTTCACCGAGCCTCCGTAGAGGATGCGTACGCCGTCGGCGGCCGCGTCGCCGAACGCCTCGCGGACCTGCCCGCGCACCGCCTGGCAGACCTCCTGCGCGTCCGCCGGCGTCGCCACCTCGCCCGTGCCGATCGCCCACACGGGCTCGTAGGCGATCACCAGCCCGGCGACCTGCTCGGCGGTGAACCCGGCCAGCGAGCCCTCGGCCTGCGACATGCAGTGGGGGACGTGCTCCCCCGCCTGCCGGACCTCGAGCCCCTCGCCGACGCACACGATCGGCGTCATGCCGGCCGCCAGCGACTTGTGCGCCTTGGTGTTGACGACCTCGTCGGTCTCGCCGTGGTGCTCCCGCCGCTCGCTGTGACCCACGATGACGTAGGAGCAGCCGAGCTTGGCCAGCATCGCCGCGGAGATCTCGCCGGTGTAGGCGCCGCCGTCGTGCTCGGAGACGTCCTGCGCGGCGTAGCGGATCGAGAGCCGGTCACCGTCGACCAGGGTCTGCACCGAGCGGATGTCGGTGAACGGCGGCGCCACGACCACCTCGACCCGACCGAAGTCGTGCTTCTTGTCGTCGAGGGTCCACGCCAGCTTCTGGACGAGGACCACCGCCTCCTGGTGGTTGAGGTTCGACTTCCAGTTCCCCGCCATCAGCGGGGTGCGGGTCGTTGCCATCGTGGTCAGCCTTCCAGCACGGAGAGACCGGGCAGCGTCTTGCCCTCGAGGTACTCGAGGCTGGCGCCGCCGCCCGTGGAGATATGTCCGAACGCGCCCTCGTCGAAGCCGAGCGTGCGTACGGCGGCCGCGGAGTCGCCACCGCCGACGACCGAGAGCCCGTCGACGCGGGTCAGGGCCTCGGCGACCACGCGGGTGCCCTCGGCGAACGCCGGGGTCTCGAAGACGCCCATCGGCCCGTTCCAGAAGACCGTGTGCGCCTCGGCGATCGCGTCGGCGAACGCCCTCGCGGAGTCGGGGCCGATGTCGAGGCCCAGCGCGTCGGAGGGGATCTCGTCGGCGGCGACCACCTGCGGCTGGGGGTCGCGGTCGCCCGCGGGGAACTCGGTGTCGACGACGATGTCGGTCGGGAGCACGATGCGGACGCCGGTGTCCTCCGCGCGCTGGAGGTACTCGGCGCAGACCTCGACCTGGTCCTCCTCCAGCAGGCTCTTGCCGACGTCGTGACCTCGGGCCTCGAGGAAGGTGAAGACCATGCCGCCGCCGATGAGCAGCGTGTCCGCCTTGTCGAGCAGGTGGTCGATGACGCCGAGCTTGTCGGAGACCTTGGAGCCGCCGAGGACGACGACGTACGGACGCGCGGGGTCCTCGGTGAGCTGCTTCATCACCTCGAGCTCGCGGGCCACCAGGCCGCCCATCGCGTGGGGAAGCCGCTGCGCGACGTCGTAGACGGACGCCTGCTTGCGGTGCACGACGCCGAACCCGTCGGACACGAACGCGTCGGCCAGCGCGGCGAGCCGGTCGGCGAAGTCGCCGCGCTCCGACTCGTCCTTGCTGGTCTCACCGGGGTTGAACCGCACGTTCTCGAGCAGCGCCACCTGGCCGTCCTCGAGCGCGGCGACGACCTCGCGGGCCGACTCGCCGACGGTGTCGGTCGCGAACGCGACGTCCTGGCCCAGCAGCTCGCCCAGGCGTACGGCGACCGGCCGCAGCGAGTAGCGGTCCTCGGGCGCGCCCTTGGGCCGGCCCAGGTGCGCGGTCACGACGACGCGCGCACCAGCCTCGGACAGCTCCTTGAGGGTGGGGACGCTGGCACGGATCCGGCCGTCGTCGGTGATCTGTGTGCCGTCGAGCGGCACGTTGAGGTCTGACCGGACGAGGACCCGCTTCCCGGCGACCTCGCCCAGCCCGGCGTACTGACCCATGTCTAGAGCGTGCCGCCCACGTAGCTGACCAGGTCGGCGAGGCGGTTGGAGTAGCCCCACTCGTTGTCGTACCAGCCGACGACCTTGACCTGGTTGCCGATGACCTTGGTCAGCGGCGCGTCGAAGATGCACGAGGCCGGGTCGGTGGTGATGTCGCTGGAGACGATCGGGTCCTCGTTGTAGCGCAGGATGCGGCCGTCGGCGGCGGCCTTCACCGCGGCGTTGACCTCCTCGACCGTCGTCTCGCGGCCGGCCTCGAAGGTGAGGTCGGTGGCCGAGCCGGTGGGCACCGGCACGCGCAGCGCGTAGCCGTCGAGCTTGCCCTTGAGCTCGGGCATGACCAGGCCGATCGCTTTCGCCGCGCCGGTCGAGGTCGGGACGATGTTGGTCGCCGCCGCTCGCGCGCGACGCAGGTCGCGGTGCGGGCCGTCGAGCAGGTTCTGGTCGCCGGTGTAGGCGTGCACCGTGGTCATCAGGCCGCGCACGATCGTGAACTCGTCGTGGAGGACCTTGGCCATCGGCGCGAGGCAGTTGGTGGTGCAGGAGGCGTTGGAGATGATTGTGTGCGCGGCGGGGTCGTAGTCGCCCTCGTTGACGCCCATCACGATCGTGACATCCTCGTTCTTCGCGGGCGCCGAGATGATGACCTTCTTCGCGCCGCCGTTGACGTGCGCCTTGGCCTGCTCGGCGTCGGTGAAGAAGCCGGTGGACTCGATGACGACGTCGGCGCCGACCGCGGCCCAGTCGAGCTTCGCGGGGTCGCGCTCCTCGAACACCTTGAACGTGTGGCCCGCGGCGCTGATCTCGGTGTCGGTGTGCGTGACGTCGCCGTCGAGCCGACCCAGGATCGAGTCGTACTTCACCAACGTCGCGAGCGTCTTGTTGTCGGTGAGGTCGTTGACGGCGACGATCTCGATGTCTGCGCCCGAGGCCACGACGGCCCGGAAGAAGTTGCGGCCGATGCGGCCAAAGCCGTTGATGCCGACGCGAACGGTCACTGCGGTGCTCCTGTGGGTCGTCTGGAACGATCAAGTCGACCCTACCGAGCCGCCGGTACGACGCCAGAAGCGCGTCCGGCGTACGTGCCGGTAACCGGGGTGGATGCGATCGGTGGCTGCGCTGCGGTCTACTCGGCTTCGAGCATCTCCGGGGTGAGCGAGGCCTCGGTGTCGGGGATGCCGAGGTCCTCGGCGCGCTTGTCGGCCATGGCGAGCAGCCGGCGGATCCGGCCGGCGATGGCGTCCTTGGTGAGCACCGGGTCGTGCAGCTGGCCGAGCTCCTCGAGCGAGGCCTGCTTGTGCTCCAGCCGCAGCGCGCCGGCCATCTTGAGGTGGTCGGGGATCTCGTCGCCGAGGATCTCCAGCGCGCGCTCGACCCGGGCGCCGGCCGCGACGGCGGCGCGGGCGGACCGGCGCAGGTTGGCGTCGTCGAAGTTGGCGAGGCGGTTGGCGGTGGCCCGCACCTCGCGGCGCATCCGCCGCTCCTCCCAGGCCATGAGCGACTCGTGGGCGCCCAGCCGGGTGAGCAGCTGGCCGATCGCGTCGCCGTCGCGCATCACGACGCGGTCGATGCCCCTGACCTCGCGGGCCTTGGCCTGGATGCCGAGCCGCCGGGCCACGCCGACCAGCGCCAGGGCGGCCTCGGGGCCGGGGCAGGTCACCTCGAGGGACGACGAGCGACCGGGCTCGGTCAGCGAGCCGTGCGCCAGGAACGCGCCCCGCCACGCGGCGACGGCGTCGCAGCCACCGCCCGAGACGACCGCCGGCGGCAGGCCGCGGACCGGGCGCCCGCGCTGGTCGAGCAGACCGGTCTGGCGGGCCAGCGCCTCGCCCTGCTTGCTGATGCGCACGATGTAGCGGCTGCCCTTGCGGATGCCGTTGCCCTGCACCATGACGACGTCGGACTCGTGGCCGTAGACCTCGGACACGTCGGTGCGCAGCCGGCGAGCCGCGGCGCCGGTGTCGAGCTCGGCCTCGACGACGATCTTGCCGTTGACGATGTGGAGCCCGCCGGCGAAGCGGAGCATCGAGGCCACCTCGGCCTTGCGGCAGCAGGTCTTGGTGATCTGGGTGCTGGCCAGCTCGGACTTCACCTGTGCCGTCATCGCCATGAGGCGATCCTTGCACGCACGTCAATCACCCTTCGCCCATGATCCGGGAGTACGCCGCGGCCAGCTTGGCGGGGTCGTGGCGAGGGGTCCCGGGGGCCTCTGCGACGTCGTCGACGACCAGTCGCGCACCCTGGGCGGCGACGGTCTCCTCGAGCTCGACGAGCTCGTCGCGGCCGAGGTGGTGGTCGGCCAGGACGGTGTGCACGCGCAGCGCCGGCGCGTGCTCCGCGAGCACCCGGAGGTGGTCGGCGGGGCCGAACCCGGGGGTCTCACCGGCCTCGGCGGCGAGGTTGAGCACCACCACGACGCGCGCGTCGGTGCTCGCCAGCGCCTGCCGCAGCGCGGGCACGAGCAGGTGCGGGATGACGGAGGTGAACCAGGACCCCGGCCCGAGCACGACCCAGTCGGCCGCGTCGATCGCCCCGAGCGCCTCGGGCGCCGCCGGGGGGTCGGGCGGCACCAGCGCGATCGAGTCGATGGTGCCGTCGGTCGTGGCCACCTCGACCTGCCCGCGCACGCTGGTGAGGGCGTCGGGGTCGTCAGCGGACAGGCCGCGGACCTCGGCGGTGATGTCCATCGGCACCAGCGCCATCGGCAGCACCCGCCCGCTGGCGCCGAGCAGCCGGCCGACGTAGTCGAGCGCGTCGACGTGGTCGCCGAGCAGCTCCCACAGGCTGACGATCAGCAGGTTGCCCACCACGTGGTCGCGCATCTCGCCGTGACCGGCGAACCGGTGCTGGAGCACCCGCGACCACGTCACGCCCCACTCGTTGCGCCCGCAGAGGGCGGCCAGCGCCATCCGCAGGTCACCCGGGGGCAGCACGCCGAACTCCCCCCGCAGCCGCCCCGACGACCCGCCGTTGTCGGCGACCGTGACGACCGCCGTCAGCTCGTCGACCACGAGCTCGTCGACGAGCAGTCGCAACGCCGAGAGCGACGCGTGGAGGCCGTGGCCGCCGCCGAAGGCGACCACCGAGACCGCGCGGTCCCTCGCGCGGGCCTCACTCACCGCGCTCACTCCCGGCCGAGGTCGCGGTGGTAGCCGCGGGCCTCGATCCCGCGCTCCTGGAGCCGCCGGACGACCTCCTCGGTCACGGTGACGCTGCGGTGCTTGCCGCCGGTGCAGCCGATGGCCACCTGGGCGAACCTCTTGCCCTGCCGGAGGTAGCCGTCGGCCACGCCGGCGATGAGCTCCACCCAGCGGTCGACGAACTCCGCCGCCCCCTCCTGCTCGAGCACGTAGTCGGCCACCTCGGGGTCGAGGCCGGTGCGCGGCCGCAGCTCGGGGATCCAGTGCGGGTTGGGCAGGAACCGCATGTCGGCCATGAAGTCGGTGTCGACGGGGATGCCGTACTTGAAGCCGAAGCTGACCACGCTCACCTTGAGCCGCACCGTGAGCGGAGTGCCGAACTCGGCCGCGATGCGGGCGGTGAGCTGGTGGACGTTGAAGTCGGAGGTGTCGATCACGAGGTCGGCGTCGCCCCGCAGCCCGGCGAGCACCTCGCGCTCGCGCTGGAGGCCGTCGAGCAGCCGGCCGTCGCCCTGGAGCGGATGCGGGCGCCGGGCGGCCTCCTGGCGGCGGACGAGCACCTCGTCGCTCGCCTCGAGGAAGACCAGCGTTGCGTGGCGGCCGGTCGCGCCGTGCGCGAGGTTCTCCGTCAGCGAGTCGAAGAAGGCGCCCGAGCGCACGTCGATCACGAGCGCCACGGGCTGAGCCGGCCCCTTGCTGGCGTCGACGAGGCGGACGACGTCCTTGAGCAGGCCGGGCGGCAGGTTGTCGATGACGTAGTAGCCGAGGTCCTCGAGCTCCTTGGCTGCGGTGCTGCGGCCGGCGCCGGTCATGCCGGTCACGACGACCAGCTCTCCGGGCTTGGCGGTGGCGTCCTCGGTCGTCACGACTCGTCGACGATCTCGCCCGTGGCAGCGTTGAAGGAGGGAGTCACCGGCACAGTCTGACGATCGCCCTTGGCGGCGGCCACCGCGTCCTTGATCGCGGCCGCGGTCGTGGGCCCGATGCCGGGCACCTGCGCGATCTCAGCGACCTCGGCCTCGCGCAGCTTCTTGAGCGAGCCGAAGTGCTTGAGCAGCGTCTTGCGCCGCACCTCGCCGAGGCCCGGAACGTCGTCGAGCAGGCTCTCGACCATCGACTTCGAGCGCCGCGAGCGGTGGTGGTTGATGGCGAACCGGTGCGCCTCGTCGCGGATGCGCTGGAGGAGGTAGAGGCCCTCGGACGAACGCCGGAGGATGACGGGGTCCTCCTGGCCCGGGACCCAGACCTCCTCGAGGCGCTTCGCCAGGCCCACGACCGGGATGTCGACGATGCCGAGCTCGTCGAGCGCCCGCTGGGCGGCCGCCACCTGGGGCGGGCCGCCGTCGACGACGACCAGCCCCGGCGCGTAGGCGAACTTGCGGGGCCGGCCGGTCTCGGGGTCGACCAGCATGGGGCCGGCGTCAGGATTGTCGGGGTCGCTGGGCCGCAGCTCCGACCTGGCCTGCTCGTCGAGGAGCCTCCGGAACCGCCGCGTGATCACCTCGTGCATCGACGCGACATCGTTCTGGCCGTCGACGCCCTTGATCACGAAGCGGCGATACTCGCCCTTGCGGGCCAGGCCGTCCTCGAAGACGACCATCGAGGCCACCACCTCGGTGCCCTGGAGGTTGGAGACGTCGTAGCACTCGATGCGCAGCGGCACGTCGTCGAGCTCGAGCGCCCGCTGGATCTCCTCCAGCGCGCGGTTGCGGGTGGTGAGGTCGCTCGCCCGCTTGGTCTTGTGGAGCGCCAGCGCCTCGAGGGCGTTGCGGGCCACCGTCGCCTGCAGCGCCTTCTTGTCGCCGCGCTGCGGCACCCGGATCTGGACCCGGCTGCCGCGCAGGTCGCCGAAGAGCTGCTCGAACGTCGCCACGTCGGGCGGCAGCTCGGGGACCAGGATCTCCCGCGGGATCGAGTCGCGCGCCTCGTCGGGCCCGGTGCCGGCGTAGAGCTGGAGGAGGAAGTCCTCCACCAGGTCGGGGGTGCCGCCATCCTCGACGCGGTCGGCGACCCAGCCGCGCTGTCCGCGGATCCGGCCGCCGCGCACGTAGAAGACCTGCACCGCGACCTCGAGGGGGTCCTCGGCCAGCGCGATCACGTCGGCGTCGGACCCGTCGCCCAGGACGACCGCCTGCTTCTCCAGCGCCCGCTCCATCGCTCCGAGGTCGTCACGGAGCCGGGCGGCCTTCTCGAAGTCCTCGCGGTCGGACGCGGCGTACATCTCGCGCTGGATGCGCTTGATGAACGGCCGGGTCTGCCCGGCCATGAAGTCGCAGAAGTCGTCGACGATCTCGCGGTGGTCGTCGGCGGAGATGTTGCCGACGCACGGCGCGGAGCACTTGTCGATGTAGCCGAGCAGGCAGGGCCGCCCGATCTGGCCCGAGCGCTTGAAGACGCCGTTGGAGCAGCTGCGCATCGGGAAGACCCGCAGCAGGATGTCGACGGTCTCGCGGATCGCCCAGGCGTGGCTGTAGGGGCCGAAGTAGCGGGTGCCCTTGCGCTTCGCGCCGCGGCCCACCATCACCCGCGGGAACTCCTCACCGACGGTGACCGCGAGCCAGGGGTAGGACTTGTCGTCGCGGTACTTCACGTTGAACCGCGGGTCGAACTCCTTGATCCAGGAGTACTCCAGCTGGAGCGCCTCGACCTCGGTGTTGACGACCGTCCAGTCGACGCCGGCCGCGGTGGTCACCATGGTGGCGGTGCGGGCGTGCAGGTTGCCGATGTCCTGGAAGTACGACGACAGCCGGGCCCGGAGGTTCTTGGCCTTGCCGACGTAGATCACCCGGCCGCGGGCGTCGCGGAACCGGTAGACCCCCGGCTGGGTCGGGATCGACCCCGTCGCGGGGCGGAACGACGCGGCAGCCACCCCTCAACCCTACGAGCCCGTGCCGACACCCCCGTGGGGGCTACGCCAGGCTGATCGAGTCGCCCGAGACGGTGATCGGCACCTCGTCGAGGGGGAACGTCGCCGGCCCCTGCTCGACCTCGCCGTTCTCGATGGAGTACTGGCTGCCGTGGCAGTCGCAGTTGATCGTGCCGTCGGAGACGCTGCTCACCAGGCAGCCCTGGTGGGTGCAGACCGCGGTGAAGCACTTGAACTCCCCCGCCGTCGGCTGGGTGACCACGACCTCCTGGTCGGGGAAGATCGCGCCGCCGCCGACCTCCACGGCCGCCGTCGTCGTGAGCGCCTCTCCCCCCGGCGCGGCGCCGCCGGTCTCGGTCGGGGCGTCGCCCGACGACGGAGCGGACGCGGACGACGGCGAGCGGGTGGGCTCCGAACCGGTCTCGGGCTCGTCGGCGCACGCGGCGAGCAGCGGCACGCCGACGCCGGCGGCCGCGAGGCCGCCCAGGGTGCGGCGGGAGATCTTGTCGGTGGTCATGACGGCGGGTTCCTCACAAGGGTCGAGTCGAACGGGTCGGGCGCGTCCCTCATCAACGTGCGAGGGCGCCGAAGGGTTCAGGCGGACTTGCGCGAGGTGCGCGACGCGGCCTTCTTGCCGGTCTTGCCGACGGTCTTGCCGGCGGTCTTGCCGGCGGTCGTCTTGGTCGGCTTGGTGGTCGTCCTGCGCGCCGGGCCGCGCGCGGCGGGCGCCGCGGCGGCGGGCTTCTTGCGGGCCGGCTGCTTGGCCTCGCGGCCGGTCAGCAGCGGCTTGAGGAAGGCGCCGGTGAAGCTGTCGGGGTTGTCAGCGACCTGCTCGGGCGTACCCTCCGCGACCACCATGCCGCCGCGCGAACCGCCCTCGGGCCCCATGTCGATCAGCCAGTCGGCGGTCTTGATGACGTCGAGGTTGTGCTCGATGACCAGCACCGTGTTGCCCTGGTCGACAAGTCGGCCGAGCACGAGCAGCAGCTTGCGGATGTCCTCGAAGTGCAGGCCCGTGGTCGGCTCGTCGAGGACGTAGACCGTGCGGCCCGTCGACCGCTTCTGCAGCTCGGAGGAGAGCTTGACGCGCTGCGCCTCGCCGCCCGACAGCGTGGTCGCGGGCTGGCCGAGCCGGACGTAGCCGAGGCCCACCTCGACCAGCGTCTTCATGTGCCGGTTGATGGCCGGGACGGCGGCGAAGAAGTCGACGGCCTCCTCGATCGGCATGTCGAGGACCTCGGCGATGGTCTTGCCCTTGTAGTGGACCTCGAGCGTCTCGCGGTTGTAGCGGGCGCCGTGGCAGACCTCGCACGGCACGTAGACGTCGGGCAGGAAGTTCATCTCGATCTTGATCGTGCCGTCGCCCGCGCACGCCTCGCAGCGCCCGCCCTTGACGTTGAAGGAGAACCGGCCCTGCTGGTAGCCGCGCATCTTGGCCTCGGGCGTCGAGGCGAACAGCTTGCGGATGTGGTCGAAGACGCCGGTGTAGGTCGCGGGGTTGGACCGCGGGGTCCGGCCGATCGGCGACTGGTCGACGTGGATCACCTTGTCGACGTGGTCGAGGCCGGTGATCCGCTGGTGGCGGCCCGGGATGGCCCGCGCGTGGTAGATCTGCTTGGCCAGCGAGGTGTAGAGGATGTCGTTGACCAGCGTCGACTTGCCCGAGCCGGACACGCCGGTGACCGCGACGAAGAGCCCGAGCGGGAACGTCACGTCGATGTTGCGCAGGTTGTGCTCGCGGGCGTCGACCACGGTCAGCTCGCGACCGGTGGTGCGGGGCCGCCGGATCGGCGGCACCGGGATCTCCTTCTTGCCGGAGAGGTACTGGCCGGTGATCGAGTGGGGGTTGGCCAGCAGCTCCTTGACGGTGCCGCTGTGCACCACCTGGCCGCCGTGCTCGCCCGCACCGGGGCCGATGTCGACGACCCAGTCGGCGTTCTCGATGGTGTCCTCGTCGTGCTCGACCACGATCAGCGTGTTGCCGAGGTCCTTCAGGCGCAGCAGCGTCTCGATGAGCCGCTGGTTGTCGCGCTGGTGGAGGCCGATCGAGGGCTCGTCGAGGACGTAGAGCACGCCGACCAGGCCGGCGCCGATCTGGGTGGCGAGCCGGATGCGCTGCGCCTCGCCGCCCGAGAGCGACCCGGACGGCCGGTCGAGCGAGAGGTAGTCGAGACCGACGTCGAGCAGGAAGTTGAGCCGCTCCTGGATCTCCTTGAGCACCCGCTCGCCGATCTGGCGCTCGCGGGCGGACAGCTCGACCTCGCGCAGGAACCGTGCGGTCTCGTTGATCGGCATCGCGCAGACCTCGGCGATGTTGAGGCCGCCGGCGCCCGAGTCGTGCAGTGCCAGATCGCCGAGGGTCACCGCCATCGAGACCGGCTTGAGCCGGCTGCCCTTGCAGGCCGGGCACGGCACCTCGCGCATGAAGCCCTCGAACCGCTCGCGACTGGTGTCGGACTCGGCCTCGCGGTGGCGGCGCTCGATGTAGGTGCGGACGCCCTCGAACTCCGCCCAGTAGGCGCGCTCGCGGCCGTAGCGGTTGCGGGTGACGACGTGGACCTTGGTCGGGTGGCCGTCGAGGATCGAGCGCTGCGCCTTGGCGGGGAGGTCCTCCCACGGCGTGTTGAGGTCGAAGCCGAGCTCGGCACCGAGCGCGCCCATGAGGCGGAGGAAGTAGTCGGCGACGTGCGCCTGGCTCCACGGCTGGATCGCGCCCTCGCCCAGGGTCGCCTGGGCGTCGGGGACGACCAGCTCGGGGTCGACCTCCATGCGGGTGCCGAGGCCGCTGCACTCGGGGCAGGCACCGAAGGGGCTGTTGAACGAGAACGAGCGGGGCTCGAGCTCGTCGGTGTCGATCGGGTGGTCGTTGGGACAGGCCATCCGCTCGCTGAACTTCAGCTCGCGGCCGGGGTCCTTGTCCGGCAGGTCCACGAGGTCGAACACCACGAGCCCGCCGGCGAGGTTGAGGGCGGTCTCGACCGAGTCGGTGAGCCGCCGCTTGCTGGACGCCTTGACCGCGAGGCGGTCGACGACGACCTCGATGGTGTGCTTCTTCTGCTTGTCGAGCTTGGGCCCCTCGGATGACAGCGTCTCGAGCGAGTGGGTGTCGCCGTCAACGCGGGCGCGGGAGAAGCCCTGGGTCTGGAGCTGGCGGAAGAGCTCGACGTACTCGCCCTTGCGCCCGCGGATCACCGGCGCGAGCACCTGGAAGCGGGTGCCTTCGTCGAGCGCCATCACGCGGTCGACGATCTGCTGGGGGGTCTGGCGCTCGATCGGGCTGTGGCAGACCGGGCAGTGGGGTCGGCCGGCGCGCGCGTAGAGGAGGCGCAGGTAGTCGTAGACCTCGGTGATGGTGCCGACCGTCGAGCGAGGGTTCTTGGACGTCGACTTCTGGTCGATCGACACCGCGGGGCTCAGCCCCTCGATGAAGTCGACGTCGGGCTTGTCCATCTGGCCGAGGAACTGGCGGGCGTACGCCGACAGCGACTCGACGTAGCGGCGCTGGCCCTCGGCGAAGATCGTGTCGAACGCGAGGCTGGACTTGCCCGAGCCGGAGAGCCCCGTGAAGACGATGAGGGAGTCGCGCGGCAGGTCGAGCGAGATGTCCTTGAGGTTGTGCTCCCGGGCGCCCCGGATGATGAGCTTCTCCTGCACCTGCGGGTCCTCGATCTCTTGTCGTCGCCGTTCGAACAAACGTTCGCAACACTACCGCCCACGAGCAAGCCGCCGCGCCGCGGATCCTGCTCGTTCGCAGCCTCTCACGGGCCGCCGACAGTCCCCCCAATCGTGCAGGATGTGCCCATGTCCGACCCCCGGCTCGTGGACCTGCTCGACTCAGGTACCCGCAGGCTCGTCCGCTCCGTCGATGCGATGCCCGACGACCAGTGGTCGCAGCCCAGCCTGCTGCCGGGCTGGACCCGCGCCCACGTCGTCGCCCACCTGACGCTCAACGCCGAGGGGCTCTCCGCGGCCCTGGAAGGCGTGCACGAGGGGCGCCCGGTACCGATGTACGCCTCCGCCGAGGCGCGCGACCGCGACATCGCGGCGCTGTCCACTGCTCCCCCGGCGGCGCTCCGCGACCGGTTCCTGGCCTCGACGACCGTCATCGGCGAGTGGGTCGAGGAGCTGGCCGACAACCTCGCCGCGACCGTGATCGAGCGGACGCCCGGCGGGCGGCGGTTCCCGGCCGGCGACGTCGGGACGATGCGCACCCGCGAGGTCGAGATCCACCACGCCGACCTCGGGCTCGACTACACGGCTGCCGACTGGCCGACCGAGTTCGTCGAGCTGCTCCTCGACTCCCGCGCCGGCCGCGACCACGCCGGCCCGCCGTTCCGCGTGCACGCCGCCGACCTCGACCGCACGTGGGAGTTCGGCACCGGCGGTCCCACGGTCTCGGGCGCCGGGAGCGCTCTGGCATGGTGGGTGACGGGCCGCCCCCTTCACCAGGTGCCCGGGGGCGACGGCCTGACCAGCGACGACGGCCGCGTGCCGAGGATGGAGCCGTGGTGAGCGACGCAGGCACGTACACCGGTGAGGTGAAGGCCGGCGGTGCGCCGGACGTCCGCGAGCTCGACGCGCTGCGGATCACCAAGGTCGCGGTCGACGAGCAGATGTCCAACAACTGCTACCTGCTGACCTGCAAGCGCACCGGCGACCAGGTGCTCATCGACGCCGCCGACGCCTCCGCGACGCTGCTCCCCCTGATCGGCGACGCCGGGCTCACCCACGTCATCACCACCCACCAGCACTGGGACCACCACCGCGCCCTCCCCGACGTCGTCGGTGCCACCGGCGCGGCCACGGTCGCCGGCGACCCCGACGCCGAGGCGATCACCGAGCAGACCGGCGTTCCGATCGCGCTCCAGGTCCGGCACGGCGACACTGTGCCCGTCGGCGACTGCACCCTCGAGGTGATCGCCCTCGCCGGCCACACCCCCGGCTCGATCGCGCTCCTCTACGACGACTCCGCCTCCGAGGGCGGCCACCCGCACCTGTTCACCGGCGACTCGCTCTTCCCCGGCGGCGTCGGCAACACTTTCGGCGACCAGGCGGCGTTCGAGCAGCTCATCGACGAGGTCTCCACCAAGATCTTCGACCGGCTGCCCGACGACACGTGGTTCTACCCCGGCCACGGCAACGACTCGACGCTGCGAGCCGAGCGGCCGCACCTGCAGGAGTGGCGCGAGCGCGGCTGGTAGTGCGTCGGTACGCTGCCGCCCGTGCCGGATGCCCCTGCGACCCCCTGGCGGCGCCGGATCGGGACCGCACCCAAGAGCTGGGTGCTCGCGATGGCGGCCGGGGTCGCGCTGGCGTGGCTGCCGTTCGTCGGGCGGTCGCTGAGCCCCGACGAGGCGGGCTACCTCATCGTCGGCGGCCAGTGGGCCGACGGCAGCAGCCTGTACGGCGACTACTGGGTCGACCGGCCACCGGTCCTGGTCGCGGTCTTCGAGGTCGCCGACGCGCTCGGTGGCGCCGTGCCGCTGCGGCTGATCGGGGCGCTCGCGGCCGTCCTCACCGTCGTGCTCTCCGGCGTCCTCGGCCGGATTGCCGCGCCCGAGCGCCGCTCCGCTCCCCTGCTCACGGCCGGCACCGCCGCGGTGTGCGTCGCGACGCCGCTGCTCGGCGGCACGGTGGTCAACGGCGAGCTGCTCGGCCTGCCGTTCCTGGTCGTCGGGATCCTGGCGTACGTCGCCGCGGCCGCGAGCCGCCACCAGGTCCGCGGGCTCCTGCTCAGCCTCGCGGCGGGCGCCGCGGGTGCGCTCGGGCTGCTCGTGAAGCAGAGCCTGGTCGACGTGTTCGTGGTGGCGGTCGTGCTGCTGCTCACCAGCGGCGCGGCACGCAAGAAGTTCCCCGGGCTCCTCGCCGGCGCCCTGGTCACGATCGCCGTCGTCGTCGCGGGCGCCTGGGCGCGGGGCACGGTGCCGGCCGACCTGTGGGACGCGGTCGTGACCTTCCGCGTCGACGCGGCCCGCGAGCTGGCGGGCGACAGCGGCAACGCCCCGGCCAGGCTGGCGGGCCTCGTAGGCGCGCTGGCGGCGAGCGGCGTGCCGCTGGTGGTCGCGGCGTTCGCGTGGAAGGGGCGCGGCGACCCCTCGCGCCAAGGACCGTGGACGGCGCCGGACCTGCGGGTCGCGGCGTACGCCCTGCTCACCGCCGAGCTGCTCGTCGCGTTCCTGAGCGGTAGCTACTGGCTGCACTACCTGATGGCGCTGGTCCCCGGTGCGGTGCTGTTCGCGGCGGCGTTCGCCCAGCGCCCCGCGCCCGTGACGAGGAGCATCGGCATCTCGCTGGCGCTCGCGGGCGTCAGCTCGGCCGCCGCCGTCGTCTGGGTCGCGGCGCACCCGATCGACCGGCCGGAGGAGGAGGCGATCGCCTACCTCGACGACCACGCCCAGCGCGGCGACAGCGCCGTGGTCGTGCTCGGCGCCGCCAACGTGGTCCACGACGCGCACCTCCGGGCCGACTACCCCTACCTCTGGAGCCTGCCGGCGCGGGTCCGCGACGCCGACCTGGCCACGCTCGACGGGCTGCTCCAGGGCGGGCAGCAGCCGACCTGGGTGGTGGTCGCGCGCCGCTCCGTCGACGACTGGGAGCTCGACTTCACCACGGCGCAGGCGGTGCTCGACGCCGACTACGACGAGGTCGACACCGCCGGCAAGTTCACGATCTACCGGCGCCGCTCGTGAGGCGCACGCTCGCGGTCGCGGCGTACGCCGTGGCCCTGCTCCTCTGGTGCTGGCTCGTCGGCATCCCCAACGACCCGATCGGCGTCGCGCTCTGGCTCTGGCTGCTCGCGATCTGCTGGCGCCTCGACTGGTCGTGGCAGTTCCCGAGGGACTGGTGGCCGTGGCTCCTGGCGCTCGCGGTCTACGGCCTGGCGCGCGGCGTGACCGACGACTGGGGGTTCACGCCCCACGAGGTGTGGCCGATCCACGCCGACGAGTGGCTGGCGCGCCTGTGGGGCGGCGAGACGGTGCCGACGGTCAGCCTGCAGCACCACCTCTGCGCCGACCACTGCGCCGGCTACGAGCAGCTGCGCTGGTACGACTTCCTCGCCAGCGCGACCTACGCCTCCCACTTCGTCGCCGGGCTGACCATCGCCGGCGTGCTCTGGATCCGCGACCGCGGCGAGTGGCTGCGCTGGATCCGCCGCTACGTCACCATCAGCTACCTGGCCCTGGCCGGCTACATCGTCTTCCCGATGGCGCCGCCGTGGATGGCCGCGCAGGACGGCCTCCTGCCGCCGCTGGTGCGCAACTCGAGCCGTGGCTTCCACGACCTCGGCATCGAGCGGACCACGATGGTCTTCGGCGGGCTGGCCAACCGGACCGCGGCGATGCCGTCGCTGCACTGCGGCTTCGCGTTCCTCATCGCGTTGTACGCCGTGACCCGGCTCCACGGCTGGTGGCGGTGGCTACTGCTGCTCTACCCCGTCGCCATGGCGTGGACGCTGATCTACTCGGCCGAGCACTACCTGGTCGACGCGATCATGGGCGGCGTCGCCGCCGCGCTGGCGCTGGCGATCGGCGCCGCGTGGGACCGCTGGCGCCCGCCCGAGCGCCTCGTCAGCGCTGGCTGACCCAGTCGGTCCACCCGTGCTTCTTGCCGAGGAAGTCGAGGTGGGGCTTCGGGTACTCGACGAAGGGCTGCAGGTCGCCGGTGTTCATCGTGGACACCGACACCCGGACCGCGCCGGCCTCGAAGCAGCCGGGGCGCTTCTTCACGACGTACTGGAACCACTTCAGGTGGTGGCCCTGGTCGTGGACGACGCCGGCGTCGGCGACGCACCGGCCCTCCGGGGAGTGGCCCCACTCGGGCGCCGGCTGCTCGCGCCACTTCGCGACGCGGGCGAACCGGTAGTCGCTCCAGAACTCCATGAAGTGGCCGTACTCGGCGCCCTTGCGGGTCGGGTCGGTGTCGATGAAGACCGACACGTTGCCGGTCGGGAAGTCGAAGACCCGCGGGTTGCCGGGGAACGTCACCCGGACGACGAGCTTCCTCGCCGTGTTGGTGACCTTCACCGTGCGGATGTCGAGCTTGTTGTTGGCGACGTCACCCGAGGCGTCGGCGAAGGTCGCCGGCGACGAGACGTCGGCGTGTGCAGGGGCGGTCAGGACGGCGGCGGGCGCCAGGAGCGCGGCCGCGAGGACGGGGATCAGTCGCTTCACGCGGAGCATGATGCAGGCTCGCGCGCCCCGGGGCGAGGGGATTCCGGTCCTCGGCGAGTCCTGTGATCAGTGGTACGTCGCCCGGACCACGTCGGTGACGGGCAGCGACTGGCAGGCGAGCCGGATGCCCTCGGCGAGGTCCTCCTCGTCGAGGACGTCGTTGTTGAGCATCTTCACGTCGCCCTCGAGCAGCCGGACCGCACAGGCCGAGCACTCCCCCTCGCGGCAGGAGTACGGCGCCTTCACGCCCTTCGACTCCAGGTGCTCGAGCAGCTTGGTGGTGGGCGCCCAGTCGTCGTAGGTGTAGGTCTGGCCGTCGAGCTCGACCTCGAGCCGGACGTTGGCCTGCGGCGCGCCCTCGGCGGGCCCGTGGTGCTCGGGCTCGGGGGCCGGCGCGGGTTCGGCGCCCTCGGTGAAGGCCGCGTCGGAGTCGGCCTCCTCGAGCTCGTGCTCGGCCGCGGCCTGCTCCTCCGGGTCGCCGAAGGGGTTGCCGCCCAGCGAGATGAACTTCTCCTGGTGCCGCCGCTGGCGCGGGAACTCCAGCTCGCGCAGGGCGGCGATCGTCAGCTTCATGAACGGCGCGGGCCCGCACACGAACGCGTCGTACGTCGCGAACGGCTCGGTGAACGCCTTCAGCTGCTCCTGGGTCGGCAGCCCCTGCACCGACTCGAGCCAGTGCACGACGACCAGCCGGTGCGGGTGCTCGGCCGCGAGGCGCGCCAGCTCTGACGCGAAGATCACCGAGCGCTCGTCGCGGTTGGCGTAGAAGAGCACGATCCGGCCGCTGCCATGGGCGAGGGCGGTGCGGGTGATCGACATGATCGGCGTGATGCCGCTGCCGCCCGCGAGGAGCAGCAGGTCGGCGTCGAGGTCGGCCGGGGTGAAGATCCCCGACGGCGGCAGCGAGCGGATCGTGGAGCCCTCGCGCAGGTGGTCGCAGATCCAGTTGGAGGCGTAGCCGTCGGCGGTGCGCTTGACGGTCACGGTCAGCGGTCCGCCGTCGTGGGGTGACGAGGACAGCGAGTAGCACCGCGCGGCGACGCCGGTCCGGTCACTCGGGACGGCGAGGGTCAGGAACTGGCCCGGCTTGTAGTCGAACTCCGCCTCGGCGCCCTCGGGCACCGCGAACGACACCGAGTGCGCGTCGGCGGTCTCCTCCACGACCTCCACCACGCGGAGGTCGTACGACGGCTCCCCCATGGCCTAGTAGCCGTCCTCGGCGCCGATCGGCACCTGGCCGTCGCGGGCCGCCGCCTCGATGCTCGCGACCAGCCGCCGGCAGGCGGGCTGGAAGTCGCGGCCGCCGGTGCGCCGGTTGAGCTCGGGGCAGTGCCCGCGCGCCTCGGCGGTCCACTGGATCGACGTGTGGTGCTCGCTGTTCTTCTTCACGCCGACCCGGGCGAGGCAGTCGAGGCAGGCGACCTCGACCAGCCGCGCCGAGGTGTAGAGGCGCTGGTCCTCCAGCGTGTCGGCGCTGGTGGGCACGAAACTAGGCATGGCCAGGGTCTCCGGTCAGGTCCCGCTCATGATCTGGGGGTTCTCGGCGTCGTCGGCGCCCTCGGGAGCCTCGCCGCTCGCCTCCTGCTCGGCGCGCAGGCGGAGGTTCTCGGCGACCTCCTCCTGCCAGTACTCGTTGGCCTTGGTCGTGTCGACCTCGAACTCGAAGCGGTCCACCATCTCGGGCTGCACGTCGGCCCTGTCGACGTAGAACTGCTCGTACCAGCGCCGCAGCTGGTAGACCGGGCCGTCCTCCTCGCAGAGGAGCGGGTTCTGGACGGGCACCTTGTTCTTCCAGATGTGCACGTCCTGCAGGAAGCCCTCGCCGAACATCTTGGCGTACTTCTTCGAGATGTAGGCGGCCGTGTCGTCGTCGATGCCCTCGGGCTTCTTGACCGTGATGCCGTACTGCAGCGTGAACGAGTCGGGACCGGTCGGGATGTGGCAGTTGATGAGCACGACCTCGGTCTCGAAGCCCTTGTAGTCGACCTCGAGCCAGTTGATCATGTACGCCGGCCCGAAGTAGGTGGCCTCGGACTTGAGGAACAGGTCGGGGCTGCCGTAGCCGCCGGCCTTGTCGGGCCGGCCCTTCGACTCCATGTACTGCGTCGCGACGGTGCCCTCGAAGACGTTGCGGAAGCTGGTCGGGAACGAGAAGTGCACGTAGTAGAAGTGCGCCATGTCGACGACGTTGTCGATCAGCTCGCGGCAGTGGGAGTCGGTGATCGGCACGACCTCCCAGGTCCAGGGCGTGTAGAGGCCCTCGTCGAGGCCGGGCAGCACCGGCGGCAGGATCTCCAGGTCGGGCTCGGAGCCCTCGACGTCGTGCCAGACCAGGAGCTGGTCGTTGCGGATGACCACGGGGTAGCGCTGGGTCCGCGCCCGCAGCGGCACCCGGCGGGCGTAGGGGATCTGCTTGCACTTGCCGTCGCCGCCCCAGCGCCAGTCGTGGAACGGGCAGGCGATCTCGTCGCCCTTGACGGTGCCCTGGGTCAGGTCGCCGCCCATGTGCCGGCAGTAGCCGTCGAGGACGTTGAGGTTGCCCTGGGTGTCCTCCCACACGACCAGCTGGCCGCCGAACGCCTCGACCCGGTGCGGCGTGCCGTCGCGGAAGGAGTCAGCGAGACCGAGGCAGTGCCAGCCGCGCGCGAAGCGCTCCGGCGGAGTGCCGTGGTCCAGCATCCGTGTGCTGCTCTCCATCATGGACTCCAGACTAGAACACGTTTCAGTTTCGGGATAGTTTTGCCCCATGCGCATCGCCCTGGATCCCGAGCAGGTGGCCCTCAAGGAGGAGCTCCAAGGCTACTTCGGCGAGCTCGTCACGCCCGAGGTCAAGGCCGGGCTCGCCTCGGCGACGGGCGAGTTCGGGGAGGCCGGGGTCTACAAGGGCGTCATCAAGCAGCTCGGCACCGACGGCTGGCTCGGCATCGGCTGGCCGAGGGAGTGGGGCGGCCAGGACCGGTCGATGGTCGACCAGCTGATCTTCACCGACGTCGCGGCGGACTTCGGCGTGCCGATCCCCTACCTGACCCTCAACACGGTCGGGCCGACGATCATGCGCTACGGCACCGAGGAGCAGAAGCAGTACTTCCTGCCGCGGATCCTCGCCGGCGACCTGCACTTCTCGATCGGCTACTCCGAGCCGGGCTCCGGCACCGACCTCGCCTCGCTGAAGACCCGGGCGGTCCGCGAGGGCGACGAGTGGGTGATCAACGGGCAGAAGATGTGGACCTCCCTCATCCAGTACGCCGACTGGATCTGGCTGGCCTGCCGCACCGACCCCGACCTCCCGCGGCACAAGGGGCTCTCGATGATCCTCGTGCCGACCGACGCCGAGGGCTTCTCCTACACGCCGGTGCACACGGTCGCCGGGGTCTCGACGAGCGCGACCTACTACGAGGACGTCCGGGTGCCGGCGAGCAACCTCGTCGGCGAGCTCAACGGCGGCTGGCCGCTCATCACCAACCAGCTCAACCACGAGCGGGTCTCGCTCACCTCCTCGGCGCCGCTGACGATGTCGCTCAAGCTCGTGCGCGAGTGGGCCCAGCAGACCAAGAACCCCGACGGCTCGCGGGTGATCGACACCGAGTGGGTGCAGCTGGCGCTGGGCCGCGCGCACGCGAAGATCACCGTGCTGACGCTCATCAACTGGAAGCTCGCGTCCGACGCCGACGCCGGCGTGCCGCTCTCCCCTGCCGAGGCATCGGCCACCAAGATCTACGGCTCCGAGCTCGCCACCGAGGTCTACCGCTCGTTGATGGAGGTGATCGGGCCCAACGCCGGCATCACCGGCGCGTCCGACGGCGCCGTGCTCGCCGGGCGCATCGAGCGGTTCTACCGCAGCGCGCTGGTGATGACGTTCGGCGGCGGCACCAACGAGATCCAGCGCGACATCATCGGCTACGTGGGCCTCGGCCTCCCGGCAGCCAAGCGTTGAAATTCTGTGAAGTGACCACCGCCGATCGAGCTTGTCGAGATCACCGCATGGAAGGCACCTGATGGACTTCACCTTCACCCCCGAGCAGGACGAGGCGGCCGAGCTGGCCGCGAAGATCCTGGCGGACCGGGCCACCAACGAGCGGATGAAGACCGTCGAGGCCGAGGGCTCGCGCTTCGACCGCGAGCTGTGGGCCGAGCTCGGGTCGGCCGGCCTGCTCGGGCTCGCGCTGCCGGAGGACCACGACGGCGCCGGCCTCGGCCTCGTGGAGCTCTGCCGCGTCCTGGTCGAGGTGGGGCGGACCGTGGCTCCGGTGCCGCTGGCCGCGCACGGCCCGGCCGCCCGGCTCCTGGCCGAGCACGGCAGCGACGCCCAGAAGCAGCAGTGGCTGCCCGGGGCGGCCTCGGGAGCCCAGCTCCTGACCGCGGCCGTCGCCGAGGAGCGGGCCTTCGCCCCCGAGCGGCCGACGACCACCGCGACGCCTGCCGGTGACGGCTGGAGCCTGAGCGGCAGCAAGGCGATCGTGCAGGCGGGGCCGCACGCCGACGTGTTCCTGGTGCCGGCCGACACCCCGTCCGGCGTCGGCGTCTTCCTCGTCCTGCCCGGCGACGCCGGCGTGACCGTCACCGAGCAGGCCTTCTCCGACCGCGACGCGGTCGCGCGCGTCGACCTCGCCGACGTGGCCGTGGGCGCGGACCGCCTGGTCGGCCCCGCCGACGGGTCGGTCGACCGCCGCCTGCGCCACCTGCTGCTCCTCGCCTCCTCGGCCGAGCAGCTCGGGATCTGCGAGGGCGCGCTGGCCCTGACCGCGTCGTACGCCAAGACCCGGGAGCAGTTCGGCCGGCCGATCGGCACCTTCCAGGCGGTCTCGCAGCGGCTGGCCGACGGCTACATCGACACCCTGGGCCAGCGGCTGGCGCTCTGGCAGGCCGCGTGGCGGATGGACGAGGGACTGCCCGCCGACACCGAGGTCGCCATCGCCAAGCTGTGGGCAGCCGACTCCGGGCACCGGATCGCGCACACCACCGTCCACGTGCACGGCGGCGTCGGCATCGACCTCGACGGCGAGGCGCACCGCTACTTCACCGTGGCCAAGCGCTACGAGTTCCTCCACGGCGGGGCGACCGAGCAGGCACTGCACATCGGGCGCACGCTGGCCGCCGAGCCGGCCTGATGGCGGAGACCGTCCAGCAGCTCCTGCGCGAGCGCGCGGACGACGACCGGGTGGGGGTGAGGTACGGCGAGCGCGCCTGGACCTGGCGCGAGCACCTGGCCGAGGCCGCCGGAGAGGCGGCTGCGGTCATCGACGTCGCCGACCTCGCGCGTCCCCTCCACGTCGGTGTCCTCCTGGGCAACACCCCCGACATGCTCCGGTCGATGGCGGCCGCGGCGCTCGGCGGCTACGTGCTGGTCGGGCTCAACACGACCCGCCGTGGGCCGGCCCTGCTGGCGGACGTCCGGCGATCCGACTGCCAGCTGCTGCTGGTCAACGCCGAGCACGCCGGACTCGTCGAGGGGCTCGACCTCGAGGGCGTCCGGGTCGTCGACGTCGAGGAGCTCGAGCCCGCCGGCCCGCTGGTCCCCCACGCCGAGGTGGGCGCGATGGACACGTTCATGATGATCTTCACCTCCGGCACGAGCGGCGATCCGAAGGCAGTCCAGGTGCCACACGTCTTCCCGATCTTCGCAGGGGCCAACCTGGTCGACCGGTTCACGGTCACCGCCGAGGACGTCTGCTACGTCTCGATGCCGCTGTTCCACTCCAACGCGGTCGTGGCCGGCTGGGCCGTGGCCGCATCCAGCGGGGCGACGATCGTGCCCGCGCAGTTCTCGGCCTCCCGGTTCCTGGCCGACGTGCGCGCGTACGGCGCGACGTACATGAACTACGTCGGCAAGCCGCTGGCCTACGTCCTGGCCACCCCGGAGCTGCCCGACGACGCCGACAACCCGCTGCGGGTCGCGTTCGGCAACGAGGCCGGCGACCGCGACATCGAGGAGTTCGCGCGCCGGTTCGGCTGTCAGGTCACCGACGGGTTCGGCTCGACCGAGTCGGCGGTCATCGTCACCCGGCCGCCCGGGACGGCCCGCGGCTCCATCGGGCAGGGCATGGACGGCGTGGCGATCTACGACTCGGAGACGGTCACCGAGTGCGAGGTCGCCGAGTTCGACGCGGCCGGGCGCCTGACCAACGGGGACCGGGCGGTCGGGGAGCTCGTGAACACCCAGGGCGCGGGGATGTTCCAGGGCTACTACAACGACCAGGCCGCCACCGACGACCGGATGCGCCACGGCATGTACTGGTCGGGCGACCTCGCCTACCGCGACGCCGACGGCTGGATCTACCTCGCCGGGCGCACGGCCGACTGGATGCGTGTCGACGGCGAGAACCTCGCCGCGGCCCCCGTCGAGCGGATCATCCAGCGGCTGCCGGCAGTCGCGCTGGTCGCGGTGTACGCCGTGCCCGACCCGCACGCGGGTGACCAGGTGATGGCCGCGATCGTGCTCCAGGACGACGCCACGCTGAGCCCGGCGGAGCTCTCCGCCTTCCTGGCCGACCAGGCCGACCTGCCGACGAAGGGCTGGCCGCGCTACGTCCGGATCGCCCCGTCGCTACCCTCGACCGCGACCAACAAGGTGCTCAAGCGCGACCTGATCGCCCAGGGCGCGACCGCCGGCGACGGCGTGCTCTGGGTGCGGGAGGAGCGCGGCACGGCGTACGCCGTCGCCCGCCCGACGGCGTCGGCCTGAGCCGGACCGCCCTCCCGAGAGGCACGCATGCACGTCAGCTCCAGCCAGACCCTCCCCGACGGTCTGCTCGAGCGCACCGTCACCCTGGGCGAGGTGCCCGGCATCGTGTGGACGCCCGGCACCGGGCCGGCGCCGCTGGTGCTGCTCGGCCACCCGGGCGGCCTGCCCGCCATGTATCCCCGGCTGGCGGCCCGGGCGCGCCAGTGCGCGTCGCTCGGCTTCGCCGCGGCGACGATCGAGCTGCCCGGCAGCGGTGACCGGCCCCGGGATCCCGGCCTCGAGGAGGCCCGTGCCGACCTGCGCCGGGCCCTCGCGGCCGGGGACCCGGTCGGCGACGGGATCATCGACCGGCTCGTCCTGCCGCTCGTCGACCAGGGCGTCCCCGAGTGGCAGGCCGCCCTCGACGCCCTCCTCGAGCTTCCGGAGATCGGTGGGCCGGTGGCGTTCTCGGGAGGGGTGATCGCGATCGGCGTCCGGCTGGCCGCGGTCGAGCCCCGGATCGTGGCTGCCGGTCTGTTCGCGGGGAGCTTCGTGCCGCGGACGACGTTCGACGAGGCGCGCACCATCACCATCCCGGTGCACGTCCTGCTCCAGTGGGACGACGAGGGCAACGACCGGCAGGCGGCCCTCGACCTGTTCGACGCGTTCGGCTCGCGGGAGAAGACGCTGCAGGCCAACCTGGGCGGCCACACCGGCGTCCCGGCACACGCGGCAGAGGACACGGGGAGGTTCCTCGTCCGGCACCTGACCTGAGTCGGCCGGGTGAGCCCTACATGTGTCCCGTCTCGAGCAGTCGCTGGTGCCAGGACAGCGCCTCCTCGAGCAGGTGCGGCGTGTGCCGGGCGGTGGGCCGTGCCGCCAGCGCGCGGTGGAAGTAGTCCCACAGCGCGTCGCGGTAGTCGGGGTGCGCGCAGCGGTCGATGACCCGCTCGGCCCGTCGCTTGGGCGAGAGACCCCGCAGGTCGGCGAGGCCCTGCTCGGTGACGATCACGTGCACGTCGTGCTCGGTGTGGTCGACGTGGCTCACCATCGGCACGATCGAGGAGATAGCGCCGTTCTTGGCCGTCGAGGGGGTGAGGAAGAACGCCAGGAACGCGTTGCGGGCGAAGTCGCCGCTGCCCCCGATGCCGTTCATGATCGCGCTGCCGAGGACGTGGGTCGAGTTGACGTTTCCGTAGATGTCGGCCTCGATCATGCCGTTCATCGAGATGATCCCGAGGCGCCGGACGAGCTCGGGGTGGTTGGAGATCTCCTCGCTGCGCAGCAGGATCCGGCCCTTGTAGTCGTTGATGTTGGCCATGAAGTGCTCGACGCCCACGTCGGAGAGCCCGAACGACGTGGCCGACGCCGCTCGCAGGGTACCGTCGTCGAGGAGGTCGAGCATCGCGTCCTGCAGCACCTCGGTGAAGGCGGTCAGCCCGGTGAACTCGCTCGCGCCGAGGCCGGCCAGCACGGCGTTCGCCGTGTTGCCCACGCCCGACTGGATCGGCAGCAGGCCCGGCGGCATCCGCCCGGCCGCGACCTCGTGGCGCAGGAAGTCGAGCAGGTGCTCCGCGATCGCGCGGGAGGTCTCGCTGGGCGGCTCGAACGGCGTGTTGCGGTCGGGCGCGTCGGTCTCGACGACGGCGACGACCTTGTCGAGGTCGACCTGGAGGTAGGGCTCGCCGATGCGCTGCATCGGCTCGTGCAGCGGCAGCGGCCGGCGGTGGGGCGGCAGCGCGGTGCCGTAGTAGATGTCGTGGAACCCCTCGAAGGCGCGCGGCTGCCAGTGGTTGACCTCGAGCACCACCTTCTCGGCCCGGTCGAGCCACGTCTTGTTGTTGCCGACCGAGCTGCTCGGGACGAGGAGGCCGTTGGGCAGGACGGCGGTCAC
Organism: Nocardioides halotolerans DSM 19273; assembly: GCF_000422805.1. Classification (GTDB taxonomy): domain Bacteria; phylum Actinomycetota; class Actinomycetes; order Propionibacteriales; family Nocardioidaceae; genus Nocardioides; species Nocardioides halotolerans. The sequence continues at coordinate 705,873 of NZ_KE383922.1, forward strand.
CTCGACGATCGCGACGTCGAGCGTGCCGTAGAACCCGAACCACATCTGCTGCGCGCTGTGGCTCAGGTGGGCGTCGACGTAGTCGACCTCGCCGGCGTTGATCGAGCGGCGCAGCACCGGGTCGGAGTTGTAGGGCAGCCGGGTGGCGACACCGTCGACCTCGGCGAGCACCCCGTCGGCGTCGGGTGCGGTCGACGCACCGGTCCACAGCCCGATCCGGAACTCCTCGCCGCGCGCGTGCGCCGCCGCCATGCGGGCGGCCAGCGCTGCCGGCACCGCCTTCGGGTAGCCCGCGCCGGTGAAGCCGCTGATGCCGACGTTGTCACCGGGCCGGACCAGCGCGGCCGCGTCCTCGGCCGAGGTGATCCGGTCGCGGAGGGTCGGGGACTCGACGCGAGACATGGAGGGATCTTGGCAGGAGCCGCGGCCCCACGAGGCCGCGGCTCCTGACCGGTGGATCGAGGGGGTCAGCGCCCGACGTGGCTCCGGTTGCGACCGGTGAACGTCGACGCGAGGACCACCAGCACGGCGGAGATGGCCACCGAGACGATCCAGCGCGTCCAGTCGACGCCGCTCGAGCCGTCGCCGCCGAAGGCGCGGTAGACGACCAGGCCCAGCAGCACGCCGCCCACGCCGCACACCAGCGTCAGCCAGATCGGGATGTTGTCCTTGTCGCCCGGCGCGACGAGCTTGCCGAGCAGTCCGATGATGATCCCGGCGATGATGATGCCCACGATCTCCATGTCGATGTCTCCTTGCAGAGGTGTCGACGGCGCGGTGGCGCCGATATGGAGACAGTGACCGTGGGGGCCGGCCGCAAACGTCGCTAGTGGTCGGACGGCGCGGTGGCGCGGGTGACGCGGTCGATGCCGGCCGAGGCCAGGGGCAGGAGGAGGATGCCGGCCGCCACCACCGGGAAGCTCACGAACGGCCCCGCTCCCGACGCGTGCAGCTCGATCCCGACGCCGGCCACCATGGCCCCCACGGCGAGGCAGAGCCCCCACACGACACGCGCAGTCATCACGCACAGGACGCTAGGCGCGGGCCCGTGCGGCCGACCATGGCTCAGCCGGGTGGTCCGTCCATGGTCCGTCCGGACGGCGGGCCGCCACCTCGGCCCCGTGCGACTACTTCCGGTAGGTCTCCAGCCGGCCCACGGCCTCGTCGTACTCGGCGACGAGCGAGGCGACGACCTCGGCCACCGGACGCACGGAGTTCATCCGCCCCACGATCTGGCCGATGGGCATCGAGATCACGTCGGGGTCGTGCGAGGCGTTGATCCGGTTGTGCGCCTCGGCGACGAGCAGGTTCTGCAGCGGCATGGGCAGCGGCTCGGGCGCGTCGGCCTCGGCCCAGGCCTCGGTCCACTTGGTCTTGAGCAGCCGCGCCGGCTTGCCGGTGTAGATGCGGGTGCGGACGGTGTCGGACGACGTGGCGCGGGTGAACGCCGTCTCCCAGCCCTGGTTGGACGCGAGGTTGCGGTACTCCTCGGTGCCGAGCCAGATCGACCCCGTCCACACGCCCTGCGCGCCCAGCGCGAGCGACGCGGCGACCTGCCGGCCCGAGCCGATGCCGCCGGCGCCGAGGACGGGCACGTCGGGGCCGACCGCGTCGACGATGTCCGGCGTCAGCACCATCGAGGCGACCTCGCCGGTGTGGCCGCCGGCCTCGTAGCCCTGGGCCACGATGATGTCGACGCCGTTGGCGACGTGCGAGAGCGCGTGCTTGGCGGCGCCGGCCAGCGCGGCCACCTTGATCCCGTGCTCGTGGCACTTCTCGATCACGTCGACCGGCGGCGAGCCGAGCGCGTTGGCGATCAGCACCGGCCGGTGCCGCAGCGCGACGTCGAGGTGCGATCGCGCCACCGAGTGCAGCCAGCCGAGGACTCCCTCCCGGCCCTCGCCCTCCGGCAGCGGCGGGACGCCGAGCTTGAGCAGCGTCTCGTCGACGAACTTCTTGTGCTCCTCCGGGATCATCGCGCCGAGGTCGAGCGAGGTGCCCTCGGTCGGGATCTTCATCGGCATGACGATGTCGACGCCGTACGGCTTGCCGTCGGTGTTGTCGTCGAGCCAGGTCAGGACCCGCTCGAGCTCCTCGGTGTCGTTGAACCGCACGCAGCCCAGCACGCCGAGGCCGCCCGCCCGGGAGACCGCGGCCGCGACGTGCTCGGACGGCGTGAACGCGAAGATCGGGTAGTCGATGCCGAACTCGTCGCAGAGCGCGGTCCTCACGCGGGCACCTCCGTGCCGGCCAGCGCCATCTCCTTGGCGGCGGGGTACTGCGCCTTGCCGGTCGCGTTGCGCGGGACCTGCGGCACCACCGTCAGCGAGCGCGGCAGCTTGTAGCCGGACAGGTGCGCGCGGAGGAAGTCGCGCAGCTCCTCCAGCTCCAGCGACATCCCCTCGCGGAGCTCGACGACCGCGGCGACGGCCTGGCCGTACTTCTCGTCGGGAACGCCGACCACGAGGCAGTCGTAGACGGCCGGGTGCGCCTTGACCGCCATCTCCACCTCCTCGGGGTAGACCTTCTCGCCGCCGGTGTTGACGCAGTTGGAGCCGCGGCCCAGCAGCGTGACCCGGTTGCCGTCCTCGATGCGCGCGAAGTCGCCCGGGACGGAGTAGCGCTGCCCGTCGATCTCGAGGAACGTCGCCGCCGACTTCGCGGGGTCCTTGTAGTAGCCGACCGGCACGTTGCCGCCGCGACCGAGCCGGCCGATCTTGCCGACGTCGGTGGCCGGGTCGAGCAGCCGGTTGTCGTCGTCGATCACGACGCTGTTGGGTCCGAGGCCGACGACCGGCCCGTCGGTGGAGATCTGCTCCTTGTCCTGCATCCCCATGCCCTGGAAGCCGGTCTCGGTGGCGCCCACGGAGTCGGTGAACACGGCGTTCGTGAACACGTCCATCCAGCGCTTCTTCACGTCCGGGCTGAAGATCGCGGCGCTGCTGGAGATGGCGAACAGGCTGGACCCGTCGTACGGCGTGCCGGTGGCCGCCTTGCGCTCGTACTCCTCGATGAGCGGACGCGCCATCGCGTCACCGGTCATGAAGATGAGCTGCACCTGCTCCTTCTCGATGATCTCCCAGGTGCGCTGGGGGTCGAACTTGGGCTCCAGCACCGTGAGGTGGCCGCCGAACAGGTGCATCAGGAGCCCGGCCTGTGCGCCGCCGTGCATCAGCGGGCTCAGCGGGAAGGTGATCATCCGCGGGTCGGTGGCCGCGGACGACTGGCTCATCTCCTCCAGCGGCTCGCCGGTGTAGAAGTCGATGCCGCCGCCGAGCACCCGCCAGAAGTCCTCGTGGCGCCACATGACGCCCTTCGGGAAGCCGGTGGTGCCGCCGGTGTAGATGATGTGGATGTCGTCGGGGCTGCGCTCGCCGAAGTCGCGCTCGGCGCTCTGGCCGGCGTACGCCTCCTCCAGCGTCACGCCGCCGAACGACGAGAGGTCGCTGGCGTTGTCCGGGTCGGTCACGTCGGGGAGCGCGACGAAGGTGTGCAGCTGGGGGTGCTTGGGCGCACAGCGCGCGACCAGGTCGGTGTAGGTGCGCTCGAACAGCAGCGCCACGACGTCGGCGTTCTCGAAGAGGTAGTCGAGCTCGCCCTCGACGTAGCGGTAGTTGACGTTGATCGTCGTCGCGCGCAGCTTCACCGTGGCCAGGACGGCCACCACGTGCTCGATGGAGTTCTTGGAGTAGATGCCGACGTGGTCGCCGGGACCGACCCCGCGCGCGGCCAGGAAGTGCGCCAGCCGGTTGCTGTCGCGCTCCAGGTCGGCGTACGTCGCGACTCGGTCGCCCACCTTCACGGCCGGGTTGTCGGGGGCTGCGTCGACGGCGTGCTCGAAGAGGTCTGCGATGTTCAGCGCCACGGCGGCAAGACTAGAACACGTTCTCGTTTTTGACTACGCTCCCCCTGTGACCAGCACGGATGCCGAGACGAGCACCAGCGCGCCGCACTGCCTCGTCGAGCAGGACGGCCACAAGCTGGTCGTGACGATGAACCGGCCCGAGGCCCGCAACGCGCTCTCCGGGGAGATGCTCGCGATCATGTCCGACGCCTGGGACCGGGTGAACGACGACCCGGAGATCCGGGTCTGCATCCTCACCGGGGCCGGCGGCTACTTCTGCGCCGGCATGGACCTCAAGGCGGCGAACGACAAGCCACCGAGCGACAGCTTCGAGTCCGGCGACTTCGACCCGACCATCATCAAGCCGCTGCTCAAGGGCTTCCGCCTGACCAAGCCGCTCATCGCCGCGGTGGAGGGCCCCGCGATCGCCGGCGGCACCGAGATCCTCCAGGGCACCGACATCCGGGTGGCGGGCGAGTCGGCGAAGTTCGGCGTCGCGGAGGCCCGTTGGTCGCTCTACCCGATGGGCGGGTCCGCGGTCCGGCTCCCGAGGCAGATCCCCTACACGGTCGCGGCGGAGCTGCTGCTGACCGGCCGCACCATCCTGGCGCCCGAGGCCAAGGAGCTGGGCCTCATCGGCCACGTCGTCCCCGACGGACACGCGCTGGCCAAGGCGCACGAGCTCGCCGACCTGGTCGCGGCCAACGGCCCGCTCGCCGTGCAGGCGATCCTCAGGACGATGCGCGACTCCGAGGGCAAGCACGAGGAGGACTGCTGGGCCGACGACGCCCGCGTCGGTGCCGCGGTGTTCTCCTCCGAGGACGCCAAGGAGGGCCCGCGGGCCTTCCTCGAGAGGCGCCCGGCCGAGTTCAAGGGGCGCTAGCCCTTCGCGCAGCCCGCCTGCCCCTAGGGTGTCGCCGTGGCGTCGGGATTCGTGCTGATCTTCGCGGCGTTCCTGGCGCTCGCCGTCGTCGCGGTGGTGTTCAGCTACCTCGCGGCCAAGAAGCGGCGCGAGGCGATGGCGGCGTACGCCGCGGCGCGCGGCTGGCGCTACGAGGTGGAGCAGCCGCTGCTGGTCGACCGGTTCACCGGCCCGCCGTTCGGGCTGGGCTTCGGCCGCCGCGCCTACAACGTGCTCTACGGCACCCACGACGGCCGCGACCTGGTCTCCTTCGACTACGAGTACAAGACCCAGACCAGCAACGGGAAGCAGACCACGACCCAGGTGCACCGCTTCTCGGTCCTCGGCCTCTCGATGGGCGTCTACATGCCGCCGCTGACGGTGGACCCCGAGAGCTTCCTCGACCGGTTCGTGGGCCGGATCACCGGCAACGACATCGACCTCGAGTCGGAGGAGTTCAACCGCGCGTTCACGGTGAGCTGCCCCGACCGGAAGTTCGCCTTCGACGTGCTGCACCCGCAGCTGATGGAGTTCCTCCTCCAGCACCGGCAGGTCGGTTGGCGCTTCGAGCAGGACTCGATGCTGATGGTGGCCCGGGGCCAGCGGACGCCGGCCCAGATCGAGGCGACGATCGCGGTCATGGACGGCATCACCGACCTGGTGCCCGAGTTCGTGTGGCTCAGGCTGAAGGGGCAGGGATGACCCCCGCGGCGTGGTGGGCGATCGGGCTCGCCGTCCTCCTGGTGGTCAGCGTGGTCGTGAGCCACAACCGGTTCGTGCGCCAGCGCACGCTGGTGGACGAGTCCTGGGGCGACATCGACGTCGAGCTCTCGCGCCGGCACGACCTCATCCCCAACCTGGTGGCGACGGTCGAGGGCTACGCCGCCCACGAGCGCGCGGTCCTGGAGACCCTGGTGCGCGCCCGCGAGGACGCCACGACCCACCGGGGCGACCGGCCCCGGACGCGGGAGGGGTTCGAGGAGACGGTGAGCGCGGCGCTGCAGTCGGTGCTGGCGCGGGTCGAGGCCTACCCCGACCTCAAGGCGAGCACGAGCTTCCTGCACCTCCAGCGGCAGCTGACCCTCACCGAGGACCGGATCGCCGCGGCGCGGCGCTTCTACAACGGCAACGTGCGGTCCTACAACATGCGGGTCCAGACGTTCCCGTCCAACCTGGTCGCGAAGGCCTTCCGGTTCCGCGCCAGGGACTTCTTCGAGCTGCGCGACCCCGCTACAGCATCCGCGCCAGGTGTCGGTCCCGCTGGATGACGGTGTGCTTGAGCACCAGGCCGAGGTGCAGCCCCACCACCACGAAGAACGCGACGTGCGCGCCGATGTGCAGGCCGAGCCAGTCGTCGCTGCCCAGGACGAGCAGCAGGCCACTGACCGGGATGGCGAACAGCAGCAGCATCAGCCCCTTCTCCAGCCAGCCCTCGACCATGCGCTCGGCGTGGCTCAGCGCCGGCGCCCAGGGCGGCAGCCCGCCGACCCGACGCCACACCACGCGCGCCGCGGCCAGCGCGAGGATGGCCAGCCCCAGCCCGACGTGCAGGTCCGAGGGGCCCTCGTCGGCGTCGGCCTGGGCGTCGAGCGCGTCCTCGCGACGGTCGACCTCCTCCTCGCAGCGCTCCTCGTCGGGCCGGTCCTTGCATTGGTCCTTGGAGTCGTGCACGCGGTCCGCGGCGGCGTCGGCGGCCGAGCCCTCCGTGGGCATCGTGTAGCCGACGACGAACTGCCCGACGATCAGCCCCAACGTCAGCCAGTGCAGCACCTTGGTGACGGCGCCGTACCCGTGCTCCCCGTTGCGCAGTCGCATGGGGCGGCGGTACCCGCTCAGACGGGCGTGATCGGCAGCGATCTGCGCGGCTCGAACGCGAAGCTCGCGCCAGTGCTGATCCTGGTCACGGCGACCTCGTCGAAGTCGGGCGCCGGCTGATCCCGGCGTACGACGGCCACGGTCCACTCCGTGTCGGACCCCGTCACCTCGACGTCCAGGTGCGGGTCGACCGCGCGGACCGCGGCCTGGAGCGGCCGCACCGATCCCGGACCGCACAGCGTGATCCAGCCGCCGTCCTCCTGGGCCGGGCCGGTGGACACCGTCAGCGCCGAGCCGTCGAACGACGCGGCGACGTACGCCGCCGGGTTGAGCAGCGGGTGCAGGCGCAGCGTCGCGACGGCCTCGGTGCCGAGGGCCCGCGAGATCCGCTCCGCCGCGACGCCCGCGATGCCGACCAGCTGCTTGGTGGCGATCTCGCGTGCCTGCTCGGGGCTCGCGGCGCGGGCGCGCACGGCGAGGAGGAACCCCAGGTTCAGCAGGTGCATCTGGAGGCAGACCTCGTCGGCGATGCGGACCAGCGCCGAGTGCGAGAAGGCGGAGAAGTCCAGGTCGGAGACGAGCGGGCCGGCGTAGTCGGCGAGCCCCTCGTCGGCCGGGTCGATCGGGTCGAGCGGCAGGGTGGCGGCCCGCGAGGCGGCGATCGTGGCCAGCGCGTCGATCGGCTCGACCACGGGGTTCGACTCGTCGATCGTGACCGTCCACGCGCAGTGGGGGTGCTGGTCGGGCGAGCTGCGCGGGGGCCGGTGGACCGGCCGGACCTGGGCTCGCGGGTTGGACGCGACGGCGGTGGCGTCGAACGTCGGGTCCTCGATGTCGTGGCACATCGACCGCACGTAGTCGGGCCCCATCGGCTCGACGTCCATCAGCGCGCCGCAGTGATCGAGGTGGAACTCGCCGTGCCACGGGTCGTGCACGGTGTAGCGGAAGTCCATGAACTGCGGCGGCGCGCCGATGTCGAGCTGCAGCCCCTTGAAGATCGTGACGACGTCGCCGGTGCCCTCCCCGGCCGGCGCGTAGCCGAGCGCGCGCTGCATCCGCCGGGTGTAGACCGGCGACGACGACGCCCACTCCTCGACGGCGATCCGCGCCATCTCCTCGCGCCCGAACGCCGAGATGCACCACGCCATGCCCGAGCGGTCGATGAGCTGCCCGATGAGCAGCAGCTCGGGGACCAGGGTCGCGAGCTGGTCCCGGGTGAGGTCGGCGTACCTGTTAGCCAACGCTCCGCTCGCCCGTCCAGTACTGCGCGCGCAGCGCCTTCTTGTCGGGCTTGCCGAGCCCGGTCAGCGGCAGCGCGTCGGTGGCGATCACCTGCTTGGGCGCCTGCACCGAGCCCTTGCGCTCCTTGACCATGTCCTGGATCTCGTGGACGACCTCGTCGGTGAGCTCGTGGCCCTGGCGGAGCACGACGATCGCGGTGACGGCCTCGCCCCACTTCTCGTCGGGGGTGCCGATGACGCCGACCTGGGCGATCGCCGGGTGCTGGGCCACGACGTCCTCGACCTCGCGCGGGAAGACGTTGAAGCCGCCGGTGACGATCATGTCCTTGGTGCGGTCGACGATGTACCAGAACCCGTCCTCGTCCTCGCGGGCCACGTCGCCGGTGTGCATCCAGCCGTCGCGGAACGTCTCGGCGGTCGCCTCGGGCAGCTTCCAGTAGCCGCCGCAGAGCAGCGGGCCGGCGACGCAGATCTCCCCCGGCTCGCCCGGCTGGACCGGGTTGCCGTCCTCGCCGAGCAGCGCGGTGCGCAGGAACGCCGACGGCTTGCCGCAGCTGGAGAGCCGCTCGTCGCCGCCGCCGACGTGGTCGGCCCTGGCGAAGTAGGTGATCACCATCGGCGCCTCGGACTGGCCGTAGTACTGCGCGAAGATCGGCCCGAACCGGTCGATCGCCTCCTTGAGCCGGACCGGGTTGATCGCGCTGGCGCCGTAGTAGACGGTCTCGAGGCTGCTCAGGTCGCGGGTGTGCGAGTCGGGGTGGTCCATGAGCGCGTAGAGCATGCTCGGCACGAGCATCGTGGCGGTGATCTTCTCCCGCTCGATGACCTCGAGCACCTCGGCGGGGTCGAACCTCGAGAGGACGTAGAGCGAGCCGCCCTTGATGACCGTCGGTGCGAAGAACGCCGCGCCGGCGTGCGAGAGCGGCGTGCACATGAGGAACCGCGGGCTCTCCGGCCACTCCCACTCGGCGAGCTGGATCTGGGTCATCGTGCTGAACGACTGGGTCAGGCCGATGACGCCCTTGGGGCTGCCCGTCGTCCCGCCGGTGTAGGTGATCGAGGTCATGTGGTCCGGCGCCAGGACCACGGCCTCGAGCGGCTGCGGGTCGTACTTCGCTGCCTCCGCCACGAGGTCCTTGCCGACGTGCGCCAGCTGCTCGGGCACCGGGCCGATGGTGAGCACCTGCTTGAGGCCCGGGCACTTGTCGAGCAGGCCGACCGCCCGCTCGACGAAGACCGGGTCGACGACGAGCGTGGTGATCTCGGCGTCGTTGATGACGTAGGCGTGGTCGTCGAGGCTGCCCAGCGGGTGCAGCGACGTACGCCGGTAGCCCTGGGTCTGGCTGGCGCCGAGGATGAACAGCACCTCGGGCCGGTTGAGCGCCAGCAGCGCCCCGGCCGTGCCCCGGCCCGCGTCGAGCGCCTCGAAGGCCTGGACGTACTGGCTGATCCGCTGCGAGACCTCTCCCCCGGTGAGCGTGGTCTCGCCGAGGTGGATCACCGGCTTGTCGCGGTGCCGCTTGAGCGCGGCGACCATCAGGTGCCCGTTGTGGGTGCCGACCCGCATCGGGTCGCTGAGGTCGGCGGGACCGCTGGTCGAGGCGTCGGCGCTCATGCGCCGAGACTAGAACGTGTTCCAGTTTCGGGCAATCGTGTCGCAGAGCCGCCACCGGCGATACGGTCAGGCATGTCGTCCGATCCCGTCCTCGTCAGCGCTGCCGACGGGCCGCTCCCGCAGACCGTCGACCAGCTGAAGGCCCTCGCGGCCCAAGGCGCCACCTCGGTCGACGTCGTGATCACGAACACCGATCTCGTCTCCGACGCGGAGCTGCTGGAGCTCGTCGAGCTGGAGGTGCGCGACCTGGTCGCGCAGCACGGGCTCACCGTCGGGTCGATGACGCGCGACGGCTCCGGCGCCACCGACCCGGGCGGCCTGTACGGCCCGCCGCCCTAGGCCCGCGCTGCCCTAGGGTCGGGCCATGACGAGGCCCTGCAAGATCGGCGTCCAGCTGCCCGAGGTGGAGCGGTTCGTGCCGTGGCCGGAGTACCTCGACCTCGCCCGCCGGGCCGAGGCGGCGGGCTACGACTCGGTCTGGGTGGGCGACCACCTGGTGTACGACCTGCCCGGCGGGGTCACGCGCGGGCCCTACGAGGCGTGGACGACGCTCGCCGCGATCGCCGCGGTCACCCAGCGCGTCGAGATCGGGCCGCTGGTCGCGTCGACGGCCTTCCACGCGCCCGCGATGCTCGCGAAGCAGGCCGCGACGGTCGACGCGATCTCGCAGGGCCGGCTCATCGTCGCGCTCGGGGCCGGCTGGAACCGCCGCGAGTTCGACGCGTTCGGGTTCCCCTACGACCGCCGGGTCTCGCGCTTCGAGGAGGCACTGGCGATCATCGCGCCGCTCCTGCGGGAGGGGCGGTCGACGTACCACGGCGCGTTCTACGACGTCGACGACTGCGTGCTCGACCCGCGGCCGGTACGCGAGGGCGGGCCGCCGATCATGCTCGGCTCGAACAGCCCGAGGATGCTCGGCATCGGGCTGCCCGTCGTCGACTCGTGGAACGTCTGGTGGAGCATCTACGGCAACTCGGTCGAGGGGTTCGCCGGGGCGAAGGCCGAGGTCGACGCGGTCATGCCCGCGGGGCGGTCGGTCGAGGCGACCGCTGCGGTGCTCGTCACGGTGCCGGGTGGGCGCGGCCGGGTGATGGGCGAGGACTACGACGCGAAGGTCACCACGGTCAGGCCCGACGACCTGGCCGACCACGTGCGCGGCCTGGCCGATGCCGGGGCGACCCACCTGCAGCTGGTGCTGGACCCGATCACCGCAGAGTCGATCGACCTGGTCGCGGAGGCGCTGACATGGTGAGGTTCACGCGCGCGGACGACCTGCAGGGAGCCGAGTTCGTCGAGACGAACCTGCGCGGCGCCCGGTTCGTCGGTGCCGACCTGTCCGGCGCCGTGCTGCGCGGCGTCGAGGTGCGGGGCACCGAGATCGACGCACCGTGGCTGTCCGACGCGCCCTTCCTGCGCGTCAACGGCGTCGACGTGATCCCGCTCGTCGAGGCCGAGCTCGACCGGAGGTTCCCCGGGCGGGCCGGCCGCCGCGCCGCCGAGCCCGAGGCCCTGCGGGCGGCCTGGGACGACCTCCAGCGCGCCTGGGAGGCCGCGGTCGGCCGCGTCGCGACGATGCCGGACGGGACGGTCGACGTGAGCGCCGGCGGGGAGTGGTCGTTCGCGCAGACGCTCCGGCACCTCGTGCTGGCGACGGACCTGTGGTTCGGCCAGGCGGTCCTCGGGCTCGAGCAGCCGTTCCACCCGCTCGGGCTGCTCGACGACGGCACGGCGGGCGACGGCCGGATCGAGGTCTCGGTCTTCGCGACCGGCACCCCGGCGTACGCCGACGTGCTCGAGGCCCGGGCGAGCCGGGTAGCGATGGTGCGCGACTTCCTGGCCGACGTCACGCCCGAGGAGCTGGCGACGCCGCGCCGCAACCCGCACGCGCCCCAGGAGCCGGAGACGACGCTCTCGTGCCTGCACGTGATCCTGGAGGAGGAGTGGGAGCACCTGCGCTACGCCGTGCGCGACCTCGACGCGATCGACGCCCAGGGCGACGCCTGACCGTTCGTCTTGTGGACTCGCCTGGCTGTGGATGCCAGGTGGAGGAAAGGTACTTACGCGAGCAGCTCCGCGAGGCGGCGCACCTCGTCGCCCGAGCCGCAGCTGAGCATCAGCGTGGTGACACCGGTGCCCTCCCACGCCTGGACGGTGTCCTTGACCTCGGCGGCCGTGCCGATGATGTGCATGTCGTCGACGAGCTCGTCGGGGATCAGCGCCGTGGCGGCGTCGCGGTCACCGGCCAGGAACAGCTCCTGCACCCGGCCCGTGATCGCCTCGTAGCCCATCCGGTCGAAGACCTGCTTGTGGAAGTTCTGGTCCTTGGCGCCCATGCCGCCCATGTAGAGGGCGACGACGGGCTTCATGCCGTCGATCACGGCCTGCTTCTCGTCGGCGTCGGCGACGATCTGCACGTGGCAGGTCGCCGCGATCTCGAAGTCCGCACGGGTACGCCGGGCGCTGGGCCGGGCGAACCCCTCGTCGAGCCACGGGGCGTACATGCCCGCCGACTTCGGCGTGTAGAAGATCGGGATCCAGCCGTCGGCGATCTCGGCGGTCTGGGCGACGTTCTTCGGCCCCTCGGCCCCGAGCCAGATCGGGATGTCGGCACGCAGCGGGTGGGTGATCGGCTTCAGCGGCTTGCCGAGCCCGACCGAGCCCTCACCGGTGAACGGCAGCGGGTAGTGCGTGCCGTCGTTGGTGACCGGGCCCTCGCGCCGCAGCACCTTCCGGATGATGTCGACGACCTCACGGGTGCGGGCGAGCGGCTTGCCGAACGGCTGGCCGTACCACCCCTCGACGACCTGCGGCCCGCTCACGCCCATGCCGAGCACGACGCGTCCGTGGGAGAGGTGATCGAGGGTGAGGGCGTGCATCGCGATCGACGTCGGGGAGCGGCCGGACATCTGCACGATCGAGGTGCCGAGGCGGACCCGCTCGGTCTCCCGGCCCCACCAGGCCAGCGGGGTGAACGCGTCGGACCCCCACGCCTCGGCGGTGAAGATCGCGTCGAAGCCCGACTCCTCCGCCGCCTGCACGAGCTCGGCGTGGTTGGCCGGCGGCTGCGCGCCCCAGTAGCCGAGCTGCAACCCCAGCTTCATGCCGCCACCTCTCGCGGACACGACGGTCGCGCCCTTGCCTCAGATTAGAACGTGTTCTACTTTTGCGCCATGCCTCGAACCCTCTCGGCGCCCGTCACCGTAGCGTTCGACTACACCCGCTCGACCGGCCCCGTGCTCGGCCGCTTCCTCGCCGGGCTGAGGGACGGCGTCGTGATGGGCGGCCGCACGTCGGAGGGCAAGGTCGTCGTGCCGCCACCCGAGTTCGACCCGGTCACCCACGCCGCCCTGGAGGACTTCGTGGAGGTCGCCGACACCGGCACGGTGACGTCGTGGACGTGGGTGCCGGAGCCCGTCAATGGCCAGCCGCTCGACCGTCCGTTCGCGTTCGCGCTGGTGACACTCGACGGTGCAGACGCTCCCCTGCTGCACGCGCTCGACGTCGACTCCCCCGCCGACGTCGAGACGGGCCTGCGGGTGCGGGTCCGCTGGCGCGCCGAACGCACCGGCGACATCACCGACATCGAGTGCTTCGAGCCACTGCCGGAGGGTGAGTCCGGTTCGACCGTGCAGGCGAGGGAGACGGTCGACCCGGTCACCGGCATCGTGGTGCCGATCGAGCTCGACTACCTCTACGCCGCCTCGCCGGAGGAGTCGTTGTTCTACACCTCGCTCTCCGAGGGCAAGCTGGTCGGCCAGCGCTGCCCGTCGTGCGGCAAGGTCTACATCCCGCCCCGGAGCGCGTGCCCGGCCGACGGCACGCCGACCGCCGAGGAGGTCGAGCTGCCGGACACCGGCACGGTGACGACGTTCTGCGTCGTGAACGTGCCGTTCCTCGGCCAGCGCATCACCCCGCCGTACGTGTCGGCGTACATCCTGCTCGACGGCGCGGACATCGCGTTCCTGCACCTCATCCTCGACATCCCGGCCGAGGAGGTCCGGATGGGCATGCGGGTCAAGGCCGTCTGGAAGCCCCGCGAGGAGTGGGGCACCACGATCGAGAACATCAGCCACTTCGCGCCGACCGGGGAGCCGGACGCGGACTACGAGAGCTACCGGGTGCACCTGTGAGGGGCCTGCGATGAGGGACGTGGCAGTTGTCGGCTTCGCCCAGCGGCAGATGGCCGAGTTCGACGGGTCGCCGACCTGTGTCGAGCTGCTCGTGCCGCTGTTCGCCGAGTGCTACGAGCAGACCGGCTGGACCCGGCGCGACGTGGGCTTCTGGTGCTCCGGGTCGTCGGACTACCTGGCGGGGCGGTCGTTCTCGTTCGTCTCGGCCGTCGACGCGATCGGCGTGATCCCGCCGGTCAACGAGTCGCACGTCGAGATGGACCTCGCGTGGGCGATGTACGAGGCCTGGCTCAAGATCCAGACCGGGGAGGTGGACACCGCGCTGGTCTACGCGTTCGGCAAGAGCTCGGCCGGGGTGCTCCGGCGGACGCTGTCGCTCCAGCTCGACCCCTACACGATGACGCCGCTGTGGCCTGACACCGTGTCGCTGGCCGGGCTGCAGGCCCGGGCGGGCATCGACGCCGGGCTGTGGGACGAGCGGGCGATGGCCGAGGTCGCCAACCGGTCGCTGACCGACGCGGAGAAGAACGAGTACGCGATCCGCAAGGGCGGCTCGTCGGTCGAGGAGCTGCTCGCCCGGCCGGTGTACGCCGACCCGCTGCGCAAGCACGACTGCGCTCCCGTGACCGACGGCGCCGCCGCGCTGGTGCTGGCCGCGGGCGACAAGGCCCGCGAGGTGTGCGAGCGGCCGGCGTGGATCCGGTCGCTGACCCACTTCGTGGACCCGATGAGCATGGGCACCCGCGACCTGACCCGCGCCCCCTCGGCCCAGCGGGCCGGTGCCGGCGCCGACCTCGACGGCGTCGAGGTGGCCGAGCTGCACGCGCCGTTCAGCCACCAGGAGCTGATCCTCCGCACCGAGCTCGGCCTCGGCGACGACGTACGGATCAACCCGTCGGGCGGCGCGCTGGCGAGCAACCCGATGTTCTCCGCCGGTGGGATCCGGGTCGGCGAGGCCGCGAAGCGGATCTGGTCGGGTGAGGCGTCGAAGGCGCTCGGCCACGCGACCTCCGGGCCGGCCCTCCAGCAGAACCTCGTGTGCGTGCTCGCCAGCGAAGGGACCGACGACTGATGGCCAAGCAGCCGGCCGCCGTGATCGGCGTGGGCCAGACCCACCACCGGGCCAAGCGCGAGGACGTCTCGATGCCGGGCCTGCTGCGCGAGGCGATCGACCGCGCGCTGGAGGACGCCCAGCTGACGCTGGAGGAGATCGACGCGATCGTGGTCGGCAAGGCGCCTGACCTGTTCGAGGGCGTGATGATGCCCGAGCTGTTCCTCGCCGACTCGATCGGCGCCGCGGGCAAGCCGCTGCTGCGGGTGCACACGGCCGGGTCGGTGGGCGGGTCGACCGCGATCGTCGCCGCCTCGCTCGTCCAGGCGGGCGTGCACAAGAAGGTGCTCACGGTCGCCTACGAGAAGCAGTCGGAGTCCAACGCGATGTGGGCGCTGTCGGTGCCCATCCCGTTCAACATGCCGGTGCACGCGGGCGCGGGCGGTTACTTCGCGCCGCACGTGCGCTCCTACATCCGTCGTTCGGAGGCGCCCACGCACGTCGGCGCGATCGTGGCCGCCAAGGACCGGCAGAACGCGCTCAAGAACCCCTACGCCCACCTGAAGAACCCGGACACCACGGTCGAGTCGGTGCTCGCCTCGCAGATGCTGTGGGACCCCATCCGCTACGACGAGACCTGCCCGTCGTCCGACGGCGCCTGCGCGCTGGTCATCGTGTCGGAGGACGAGGCCGCCCGCTCGGCCAACCCCGCCTGGATCCACGGGACGGTGATGCGCTCGGAGGCCACCTCGGCCGCCGAGCGCGACCAGGTCAACCCGCAGGCCTCCCGGGACGCCGCGGCCGCGCTGTGGAAGCAGGCCGGCATCACCAGCCCGATCGACGAGATCGACATGGCGGAGATCTACGTGCCGTTCTCGTGGTTCGAGCCGATGTGGCTGGAGTCGCTCGGCTTCGCCGACGCGAACGGCGGTGGGTGGCGGCTCACGGAGTCGGGCGCCACCGCGATGGGCGGCCGGCTGCCGGTCAACTGCTCGGGCGGCGTGCTGTCCTCCAACCCGATCGGCGCCTCCGGCATGCTCCGCTTCGGCGAGGCCGCCCTCCAGGTCCGCGGCGCCGCCGGTGAGCACCAGGTCGACGGCGCCCGCAAGGCGCTCGGCCACGCCTACGGCGGCGGCTCGCAGTTCTTCGCGATGTGGGTCGTCGGCTCGGAGAAGCCGAGCAGCTAGCTGGGCGCGGATCCGGTGCAGATCGCTCGGGCGCGCCGGTGACGGCTCCGAACTTTCCTGGACAGTCGACCATTTTCCGAGGCAGCGGATCTGCCGAGGAAGTTCGGCACCAGGTGCCGAGGATCCTCGGCGAACCCCGGTCGCGCCCCTCCGTGTGCGAGCAGGTCCGGAAATTGCTCGACAGTGGAGGAAATTCCCTGCCCAGCCCAGGCGCGGCGACCGTCCGTCAGGTCCCGTGCGCGTAGAGGCAGAACGGGTGGCCGTCCGGGTCGTAGAAGACCCGCACGTCGTCCTGCGGCTGGACGTCGGCCAGCACCGCACCGTGCTCCAGGGCGTACGCCGTCGCCTCGGCCAGGTCGGAGACCTCGAAGTCGAGGTGCATCATCATCTGCTGCTCCCCCGGCGTGTTCGGCCAGACCGGCCGGACGTAGTCGTCCTTGAGGTGGAACGTGATGCCGGCGACGCCCTCACCGGTGTCGATCGCCGCCTCGCCGGGGTCCATCTCGTCGGGCTTCCACAGCGGCCAGCCGAGCAGCTCGGAGTAGAACCGCGCCAGCGCCTTCGGGTCCGGGCTGTCCACGACGACGCCCCACCAGTCCGAGCGATCCCAGCGGTCCTGGTCAGGCCTTCCTCGTCGCCGTCCGCGCACAATGGGCACCTTAGGCGTCGACGGGCCGTTGGGAGGGTCATGATCGAGCTCATCCGGACCAACGACGTCGCCCTGATCTCGGTCGTCGAGGGGCTGCTCCAGCAGGAGGACATCCCGACGTTCGTCGCCGACCGGCACACCAGCGTCATCGACGGCTCGCTGAACTGGCTGCAGATGCGGGTGATGGTGCCTGAGGACCGCGAGGCCGAGGCGCGGGAGCTCCTCGCCGAGGCCGAGCTCGGGCACTGGCTCAAGGCGAAGAAGTGACGCGTTCGCCCTGCGCGAACGACGGGAAACGCCCGGCGCGTCGGGCGGCCGGCGGGCGTAGCCTCCGAGCATGGGTGAGCTGATCGCGTTCCCGACACCGGATCTCGAGCCGGAGACGACCGAACCCGAGCCGCTGTGGCGCGAGGCGGTCGGTCAGGAGCTCCGGGACGAGCGCCAGGACGCCGGACGCACGCTCGCCGACGTCGCGAAGGACGCCGGCGTCTCCACGCAGTACCTCTCCGAGATCGAGCGGGGTCGCAAGGAGCCGAGCTCGGAGGTGCTGCAGGCGGTCTCCGGCGCCCTCGGGCTGCGACTCGTCGACCTGACGACCCGCGTGGCTCGCCGGCTGACCGAGGTCCGCGGGCCGGTCTGCCTCGCGGCCTAGGTCTAGTAGCCCGCGAACACCTTCCGGAGGTCGTCGAGCGACACGTCTCCGGTCACGGCGACGCCCTCGGGGGTGTACGCCGGCTTCAGTCGTCCCGCCAGCAGCCGCACCGCGGCCTCGAGCGGGCCGTGGAAGGTCGCCGTCGTGTCCTCGTCGCCGGCCTCGAGGCGGACGGCCTCGTCGATCACGATCGTGTAGCCGCCGACCCCGACCCTGGCCGGACCGACGCCCTCGGGCTTGCCGGCGAAGCCGAGGAAGAACGTCATCGTGGAGCTGAGGTGCTCGGCCAGCAGCGCGGCCGACGTCTCGCTCAGCGTCGCCGCCGGGTCGAGCCCGACCTCGACGTCCCAGCCGTGCAGCACAGCCTCGTTGAGCCGCATGCCCAGCGTCGTGACGAGCGGCAGGGGCTGCGGCATGAAGCCGAGGTCCACCTCGATCGAGCGGCGCTGCTCGGGGCTCAGCCCCTCGTACGTCGCGACCAGCCGCTCGTCGCTCTCGACGAAGGCGGCCGCCTGCTCGGGGGGCGGGAGCGCGTTCCACCGGTCCCAGACCTGCTGGTTGTCGGGCGCCTCCTCCGGCGCGCCGGCCCCGGCGACCAGCGGGTAGCGACCGATCTCGGCGCCACTCCCCAGGTGCGAGAGGACGTCGGCGACCGTCCAGTCGTCGGCGCCGCTCTGCGCGGTCAGGCTCTCGGGGTCGAGGGCGGCCACCTCGTCGGCGAGCCGGTCGTGGATGGCGCGGAGCTCCGCGATGGACGCGTCGGCCAGGGACGAGGGGGTTGCGGTCACCGGTCCATCAAACCGGACCGCGGCCCGCTTCCCAAGGACCGCTCAGGGCAGCAGGAGCATCGAGTCGCCGAACTCGTGCCACAGGTAGTGCGGGGCAGCAGCGGCGGTGACGTCGGCGTACGCCCGGTCGACCAAGGTCCTCCCGGCCACCGACTCGAGGAGGTCGAGGTGGCTGGCCTGTGGCTCGTGCAGGCCGGTGAGGAGACCCCCGACCACCCGCGCCGGACGGGCGGAGGAGAGCACGAGCGACGTCCAGCCGTCGTACGCCGCGACGTGGCCGTCGGCGGACGCCGCTGACTCCAGGGCACGCGCGACGGTGGTGCCGACCGCGACGACCCGGCCACCGGCCGCGCGGGTCAGGTTGACCAGCCGCGCCGTCGACTCCGGCACGGAGACCCGCTCGGGCTGCGGCGGCTCGTGCGACTCCTGGCTCGACACGCCGGTGTGCAGCACCAGGGGCGCGACGACGACCCCCGCGGACATGAGGTCGACGAGCACCTCGCGCGACAGGGGCCGCCCGGCGCTCGCCATCTCCGCACTGCCGGGGACGGCGGCGTAGACGTTCTGCAGGTCGTCGATCGGCCAGGCGCGGTCGAGGTAGGGGTAGCGGATCGGGGTGCCGTGCCGGGGGAGGTAGGCGACCCGGTCCACGGCCGGCAGCGGCGTCGCCCGCCACAGCCGGGTCTGCCCGGCCGGGTGCGGCTCCGCGATCCGCAGGCGGACGCCGCCGGGCAGCCGCAGCACCTCCCCGGGGTCGGGCACGCCCGGACCCGTGCCGCCGGGAAGGCGCAGCTCGACCACCCAGGCTCCGTCGTCGAGCTCGGTGGACACGTGCAGCCCCCAGGTGCAGCCGTGCCGGCGCACCTCCAGCGCGGACGGGAGCGTGGCGCTGGTGTTCACGACCAGCACGTCGCCGGGCGCCAGCCAGAGCGGGAGCTCCCGCGCGCGCCGGTGGTGGGTCCGGTCCGGCGCGACGACCGCCATCCGGACGCCGTCGCGGGCCAGCCCACGTGCCTCGGGCGGCGAGGCCGCCTCGCTGCCGGGTGGCAGCACGAACCGTGCCTCGGTCGCCGCCTGGCTCATGCCGACACCGCCACGGGCGCGAGCTCCGAGGCGCGGTAGCGGCCGCTCGGCAGCGACCCCTCCAGCAGCCGCACGAGTGCCGGTACGACGACCGCCGGGTCCGGCCGGTCGGAGATGTCCTCGCCGGGGAACGCGTCCTGGTGCATGGCGGTCCGCATGTCGCCCGGGTCGACGGCGTAGACGCGCAGCGCGGGCTCCTCGGCCGCGAGCACCCGCGTCGCGTGGTCGAGGCCGGCCTTCGACGAGCCGTAGCCGCCCCAGGTCTCGTAGGGCTCCACTGACGCGTCCGACGAGACGTTCACGACCACGCCCCGGCTGGTGCGGAGCTGCGGGAGGAGCGCGGCGGTCAGCGCCACCGGCGCGACGAGGTTGACCTGCAGGATGCGGAGGTAGGTCGTGGTGTCGAGGTCGGCCAGGCGCGGGAGCGGGCTCGCGCCCAGGGTGCTCGCGTTGTTGACGAGGGCAGTCGCGCCCCCGAGCTCCGCCGCGACGTCGACGAGGTCGCGGCGGTGCGCGGGGTCGGCGACGTCGCCGGCGATCGCCGGGTGGGGGCCGCCGGGCAGCGAACGGACCGCGGAGGTCAGCGCGGACTCGCGACGCGCGTCCAGGACCAGGGACCAGCCGCGGCCCGCCAGCTCGTGGGCGAGCGCGCGGCCGAGCCCCTGGGAGGCACCGGTGATGACGGCAACGGGAGATGTCATGCACCCATCCTGAAACTTCAAGTTAGGTTGAGTTCAAGGGCGACTCGCCATCAGCTTGCGGCTGTCGAGGATCGCGTCGGCGAGCCCGTAGTCGACGGTCTCCTGGGCGGACAGCACCAGGTCGCGGTCGGTGTCCTCGCGCAGCTGCTCGGCCGAGCGGCCCGTGTGGCGGGCCAGGATCTCCTCCATCTGGCCGCGCAGCCTGACGATCTCCTTGGCGTGCAGCTCCAGGTCGGGCAGCGTGCCCTGCCCGCCGCCGGAGGGCTGGTGGAGCACGACGCGCGAGTGCGGCAGCACCAGGCGACGACCCGGCTCCCCCGCCGCCAGCAGCACCGCGGCCGACGAGCCGGCCTGCCCGATGGCGGTCGTCCCCACCGGCGAGCTGATGAACTGCATGGTGTCGTAGACCGCGAGCATCGCCGTGACCGAGCCACCGGGCGAGTTGAGGTAGAGCTCGATGGGCGACTCGGGCCGGTCGGACTCGAGGTGCAGCAGCTGGGCGATGACGACGTTCGCCACGCCGTCGTCGATCTCGGTGCCGATGTAGATGATCCGGTCGGTGAGCAGCCTGCTGTAGATGTCGACGGCACGCTCGCCGCGGACGGTCTTCTCGATGACGCTCGGGATCGTGTAGGTCGACATCACGCGCTCCGCTCGCCGACGGGGCCGAACGACGCGCTCGGCGCGCGGTAGGGCGTCACGGACGACACGTCGGTCAGCACCTGGTCGACGAACCCGTAGTCGCGCGCCTCCTCCGCGGTGAACCACCGGTCGCGCCGGGAGTCCTGCTCGATGCGCTCGACCGTCTGGCCGGTGTGCTCGGCGATCAGGCCGAGCATCACGCCCTTGGTGTGCTCGAGGTTCTCGGCCTGGATCTCGATGTCGATCGCGGTGCCGCCGATGCCGGCCGACCCCTGGTGCATGAGGATCCGGCTGTGCGGGAGGGCGTAGCGCTTGCCCGGCGTGCCGGCAGACAGCAGGAACTGGCCCATGCTCGCTGCGAGCCCCATCGCGAGGGTCGCCACGTCGTTCGGGATCAGCCGCATGGTGTCGTAGATGGCGAGGCCGGCCGAGACCGAGCCGCCGGGTGAGTTGATGTAGAGCGCGATGTCGCGCCGGGGGTCCTCCGCGGAGAGCAGGAGCAGCTCCGCGCAGAGCTTGTTGGCGATCGCGTCGTCGACCTCCTGGCCGAGGACGATGATCCGCTGGTGCAGGAGCCGGTCGGCCGCGGACAGGCCGGCCCCCGGCGTCGACATGGTGGGTGCTTGGGTCATGCCTCGAGCCTGCGCCGCCGACGTACGCCGATCCAGCGAATCCGCTCTCAGCGGCTCTGCTGTCGGCGGATAGGGTCGTCGGCATGATCGAGCTCCGCACGCCCGCGCAGATCGAGGCGATGAAGCCGGCCGGCCGGTTCGTCGCCGAGGTGCTCGTCGCGCTGCGCGACGCCGCCGACGTGGGCGTCAACCTGCTCGACCTCGACCGCCTCGCCCACGAGATGATCAAGGAGCGCGGCGCGGAGTCCTGCTACATCGACTACCACCCGTCGTTCGGCGCCTCACCGTTCGGCAAGGTGCTCTGCACCAGCGTCAACGACGCCGTGCTGCACGGGCTCCCGCACGACTACGACCTGCAGGACGGCGACCTGCTCTCCCTCGACTTCGCGTGCAGCGTCGACGGCTGGGTGTCCGACTCCGCGCTCAGCGTGGTGGTCGGCACGCCCCGCGAGGAGGACCTCGCGCTCATTGACGTCGCCACGCGTGCCCTCGAGGCCGGCATCGCGCAGGCGCGCCCCGGCAACCGGCTCTTCGACATCTCCGCGGCCATCGGCGACGTCGCCCGCGCGGCCGGCCTCGGCGTCAACCTCCAGTTCGGCGGCCACGGCGTCGGCCGCACGATGCACGGCGACCCGCACGTGCCCAACGACGGCCGCCCCGGCCGCGGCCTCAAGCTCAAGCCGGGCCTGGTGATCGCCATCGAGCCGTGGTTCCTCCAGACCACCGACCGGATCTTCACCGACGCCGACGGCTGGACCCTCCGCAGCGCCGACGGCTCCCGCGGCGCCCACATGGAGCACACCGTCGCCATCACGGCGGAGGGACCTCTCGTCCTCACAGACAGGACTCCACTAGAAGGCTGATCCGCGCCCCCGCGATTGGAGCGTGGGAGCGAAGCGACCCGGTCTTTCCGCGCGAAGCGCGTGGGGGTCGAAGCTCGCGGGGGTATCTAGTACTGCACCCGCATCTCCTTGATGCCGTTCACCCAGCCGTGGCGCAGCCGGCGCGGCTCGGCGGTGAGGTGGATGCCCGGCACGTGGTCGGCGAGGGCGTTGAAGATCAGGCGGATCTCCTGGCGGGCCAGGTTGGCGCCGATGCAGTAGTGCGCGCCGTGGCCGCCGAAGGCCAGGTGCGGGTTGGGGTCGCGCAGGATGTTGAACGTGTAGGGGTCCTCGAAGACGTCCTCGTCGTAGTTGGCGCTGCTGTAGAACAGCCCGACCCGCTGGCCGGCCTTGACCAGGACGTCGCCCACCGTGGTGTCGTTGATGGCGGTGCGCTGGAACACGATGATCGGGCTCGCCCAGCGGATCACCTCGTCGACCATGGTGGCGGGCCGCTCCTCGACCCACAGGCGCCACTGGTCGGGGTGGGTGAGGAACGCGTGCATGCCATGGGTGATCGCGTTGCGGGTGGTCTCGTTGCCCGCGACGGCCAGCATCATCACGAAGTAGCCGAACTCGTCGTCGTTGAGGCCGCGGCCGTCCTTGTCGGCGTTGATGAGCTTGGTGATGATGTCGTCCTGCGGGTTGCGGCGCCGTTCGTCGGCCATCCCCATCGCGTAGACGAGCAGCTCGGTGGCCGCCTCCTGCGGGTTGCCCTGGAAGTCGGGGTCCTCGCTCGCGAGCATCGAGTTGGACCACTGGAACAGCTTCTTGCGGTCCTCCTGCGGTACGCCGATCAGGTCGGCGATGGCCTGGAGCGGGAGCTCCGACGCCAGCTCCTCGACGAACTCCCCCTCGCCCTTGGCCGCCGCCTCCTTGACGATGCGGTTGGCCCGCTCGGTCATCACGTCCTCGAGGGCGCCGATCGCCCGCGGCGTGAACCCGCGCGAGATGATGTGGCGGGTCGCCGTGTGCTCGGGCGGGTCCTGGTTGAGCAGGATCACGCGCTGGAGCTCGATGTCCTCACGCGCGGCGCCGGGGTTGGGCCGGATGATGGCGCCGTTCTCCGCCGACGACCAGTTCTTGCTGTCCTTGGAGACGGCGGACACGTCCGCGTGCCGGGTCACGGCCCAGTAGCCGGTGCCGGCCTCGGGGGCGATGCCCGACCGCGACTCCGGCGGCTGCTCGACCCAGTAGACGGGGGCGGTCCTGCGGAGCGCGGCGTACTCGTCGTGCGGGATGGCCTTCCAGTTGAGGTCGGGGTCGGTGAAGTCGAAGCCCTCGGGAAGGATGTCGGTGGTCACGCGTGCTCCTTAGCGGTAGGCGACCTGGAGGTCCTTGACGCCGTTGATCCAGCCATGGCGCAGCCGCCGCGGCTCCCCGAGCTGGCGGATGTCCGGCGCGTGGTCGGCGAGGGCCTGGAAGATCAGGTTGACCTCGAGCCGGGCGAGGTTGGCGCCGATGCAGTAGTGCGCACCGTGACCGCCGAAGGCCTGGTGCGGGTTGGGGTCACGCGTGATGTCGAAGCGGAACGGGTCGGTGAACACGTCCTCGTCGAAGTTCGCGCTCGCGTAGTAGAGGCCGACCCGCTCGCCGGCCGGGATCGGCACGCCGCCGATCTCGATGTCGTTGAGCGCGGTGCGCTGGAAGACCGTCACGGGCGTGGCCCAGCGGATGACCTCGTCGGCGGCGGTCGCCGGCCGCGTCGCCTTGTAGAGCTCCCACTGGTCGGGGTTCTGGAAGAACGCGTGCATGCCGTGCGAGATCGCGTTGCGCGTCGTCTCGTTGCCGGCCACGGCCAGCAGCACCATGAAGAACCCGAACTCGTCGTCGGTCAGGCCGCGCTCCCCGTCCTCGCCCCCGAGGCCCACCTCCGCAGAGACGAGCTTGGTGACGATGTCGTCCTGCGGGTTGCGGCGGCGTTCCTCGGCCAGCTGCATCGAGTAGGCGAGGATCTCCATGAAGGCGACCGCCTGGTCACCCTCGACCTCGGGGTCGTCGTAGCTCATCATCTGGTTGGACCACTCGAAGAGCTTGCCGCGGTCCTCCTGCGGCACGCCGAGCAGGTTGGCGATCGCCTGGAGTGGCAGCTCCGCGGCGACGTCCTCGACGAAGTTGCCCTGCCCGCGCGCGACCGCCGCCGCCACGATGTCGTGGGCGCGCCGCTCGAGGTCGTCGTGCAGCTGTGCGATGGCGCGCGGCGTGAAGGCGCGGGAGACGATCTGCCGCAGCTTGGTGTGGTCGGGCGCGTCGTGGTTGATGAGGAGGAACCGCGTCTGCTCGACGCCTTCGCGGTCCATGTCCGGGCCGAACCGGATGATCACGCCGTCCTGGTACGCCGAGAAGTTCGTCGAGTCCTTTGACACGGCCGCGACGTCGGCGTGCTTGCTCAGCGCCCAGTAGCCCGTGTGCTCGGGGAACCCCGCCCGCGCGTGCTCGGCCTGCCGGATGAACGAGACCGGGGCCGTGCGGCGCAGCCTCAGCAGCTCGTCGTGGGGCACCGCGGCCTGCATGACGTCGGGGTCGGTCGGATCGAAGTCCAGCGAGACGTCTGGTGCCGATGTCACAGGTGCTGCCCCTCACTGACTGGAACACGTTCTAGTGCCCGTCACGGTACATACTCGCGGTAGGTAAAGGAAGGTCTTCCTTGCCCAAAACGAGAACGTGTTCTACTTTCTTGGTCATGGGCAACCCCGTGATCATCGATGCCGTGCGCACGCCGCTCGGCAAGCGCAAGGGCTGGCTCGCGGGGGTGCACCCGGCCGCGCTGCTGGGCTTCGCCCAGACGGAGGTGCTGCGCCGCGCAGGGGTCGACCCCGAGCTCGTCGACCAGGTGGTCGGAGGCTGCGTCACGCAGGCGGGAGAGCAGTCGAACGACATGGTCCGCCGGGCCTGGCTGTACGCCGGGCTCCCCCAGCGCACCGGCGCCACCGCGGTCGACGCCCAGTGCGGGTCGGGCCAACAGTCGGCCCACCTGGTGCACGACATGGTCGCCGCTGGCACCATCGACGTCGGCATCGCCTGCGGCGTCGAGTCGATGTCGCGCATCCCGCTCGGCGCCAACGTGCCCGCCGGCACGGGCGACCCCCGTCCCGACGACTGGGCGATCGACATGCCCAACCAGTTCGAGGCCGCCGACCGGATCGCGAAGCGCCGCGGCCTGACCCGCGCCGACCTCGACGCCTTCGGCCTGGCCTCGCAGCAGAAGGCGAGGGTGGCCGTCGACGAGGGCCGCTTCAAGCGCGAGATCGCGGCCTACACCGCGCCCGTCCTCGACGAGGACGGCACCCCGACCGGCCAGACCCGGGTCGTCGACGCCGACCAGGGGCTGCGCGACACCACCCTCGAGGGCCTCGAGGGGCTCAAGCCCGTGCTGCCGGACGGGCTGCACACCGCCGGTACGTCGTCGCAGATCTCCGACGGCGCCTCCGCGGTGCTGATCATGGACGAGGACAAGGCGCGGGCGCTGGGGCTCACCCCGCGGGCGCGGATCACCAGCCACTGCCTGGTCGGCTCCGACCCCTACTACCACCTCGACGGGCCGGTCGACGCGACCCAGCGGCTGCTGGAGCGCACCGGCCGGACGATCTCCGACTTCGACCTGTTCGAGGTCAACGAAGCCTTCGCGTCCGTGGTGCTGTCGTGGGCCGGTGAGCACCGCGTCGACCTCGACAAGGTCAACGTCAACGGCGGCGCCATCGCGCTCGGCCACCCGGTCGGCTCGACCGGCACCCGGCTCATCACGACCGCCCTGCACGAGCTCGAGCGTCGCGACCGGTCGACCGCCCTGATCTCCATGTGCGCCGGCGGCGCGATGGCCACCGGCACCGTCCTCGAGCGCATCTGACCGCCGACTCGTCAGGCGCCGTAGACCGGCTCGGGAGCGGGAGCCTCGGCCAGCAGCTCACGCAGGGCCGGACCTACGTCGGCGGCCACCCAGCGCCGGCCGGCGTCGCGAGCCGGGCCGTGCACCCAGCCGGTCTCGACCGTGATCCGGCTCCCGTCGACCTCGATCACCCGGCCCGTCACGTCGCCGGCCTCCTCCGACGCGAGCCACGCGACGACGGGTGAGTTGTCCTCGGGCAGGGCCATCTGCGAGGTGTCGAAGGCGCCCTCGGTCATCCGGGTCCGCGCCACCGGCGCGATGGCGTTGACCGTGACGCCGTAGCGCCCCAGCTCCTGCGCCGCGACCAGGGTGAGCCCGGCGATGCCGGCCTTGGCGGCGGAGTACGTCGCCTGGCCCACCGAGCCCTGCAGCCCGGCGCCCGAGCTGGTGTTGATCACCCGCGCCGCGCGCTGCCGGCCCTCCTTGGCCTCGGCCCGCCAGTAGGCGCCGGCGTGCCGCAGCGGCGCGAAGTGCCCCTTGAGGTGCACGCGGATCACCGCGTCCCACTCCTCCTCGGAGGTGTTGACGAGCATCCGGTCGCGCACGAAGCCGGCGTTGTTGACCAGGACGTCGAGGCCGCCGAAGGTGTCGATCGCCTGCCGCACCATCGCGGCGGCCTGCTCGAAGTCGGCCACGTCCGCGCCGTTCGCGACCGCCCGGCCGCCCGCGGCCTCGATCTCGCCCACGACCTCGTCGGCCGGCGACTCGCCGGTGCCCTCGCCCGCGAGAGACACCCCGAAGTCGTTGACGACCACGGCCGCACCGTGCGCGGCGAGCTCGAGCGCGTGCGCACGGCCGATGCCGCGGCCCGCGCCGGTGACGATCGCGACGCGACCCTCCAACAGTCCGGACATGCTGCTCCTCGTAGGTGGTCAGTCGACGTGCAGGAAGACGGGTGGCTCGCCGCCGCCGTCGCAGGCGACGCGCGCCCCCGAGACGTACGACGCGAGGTCGCTGGCCAGGAACGCCACCACGTGGCCCACCTCGTCGGGGCGGGCCATCCGGCCCAGCGGGATCGTGCGCTCGATCGCCGCGACGCGGGCGTCGTCGCCGTAGTGGTCGTCGGTCTGCTCGGTGCGGCACAGGCCGACGTCGACGGCGTTGACGCGCACCCTCGGTCCCCACTCCACGGCCAGCGACCGGGTGAGGGAGTCCAGCCCGGCCTTCGCCGCGGCGTAGGCCGCGATCGTGGGCGCCGGGCGGTGCGCGGAGATGGAGGAGATGTTGACGATCGAGCCGCCCCCCTCCTGCCGCTGCATCACCGCGTTGGCGGCCTGCGCGACCAGCAGCGGGCTGAGCAGGTTGAGGCCGACGACCTTGTCGTGGAACCGCGGCGACGCCGTCGCCGCGTCGGCGCTCGGCGCTCCTCCGGCGTTGTTGACCAGCAGGTCGAGCCGGCCGTGGTCGCTGACGAGGCCCTCGACCAGGGCGGCGACCGCCTCGGGGTCGCGGACGTCGCAGACCCGGTGGTCCGGCGCACCGGTCACCTCGGTGCGGGAGCAGGTGACCACGAGGGCGCCGGCCTCCCGCAGGACCTGCGCGACGCCGAGCCCGATGCCGCGGGTGCCGCCGGTGACGAGCGCGACCCGCTCGGTCAGGTCCACGGTCAGCGCCATGCTGCTACTCTACCAAGCAAATGCTTGGTTGTGTGGAGGAGGAGCCTGCGTGAGCGTCACCAGCGAGCTGCGCGCCGACGGCATCCGCGTCGTCACGATGGACGCTCCCCCGGTCAACGCGTTGACCGTGCAGGGCTGGTTCGACGTGGCGGGCGCTCTCGACGAGGCGTCGTCCGACGCCGCCACCAAGGTGGTGGTGCTCCGGGCCGAGGGTCGCGGGTTCAACGCCGGCGTGGACATCAAGGAGATGCAGCACACCACGGGGTTCGACGCCCTGATCGGCGCCAACCGCGGCTGCTACGCGGCGTTCAAGGCGGTCTACGAGTGCGCGGTGCCCGTGGTCGCCGCTGTCCAGGGCTTCTGCCTCGGCGGCGGGGTCGGCCTGGTCGGCAACGCCGACTGCGTCGTCGCCAGCGACGACGCCTACTTCGGCGTGCCGGAGGTCGACCGTGGCGCGCTCGGGGCGGCCACGCACCTGGCCCGGCTGGTGCCCCCGCACCTGATGCGCACGCTCTACTTCACCGGCCGCACGATCAGCGCCCACGACCTGCTCCCCCACGGGAGCGTGCTCGAGGTGGTCCCCCGCGACCGGCTCGACGAGACCGCGCTCGGGGTGGCCGGCGAGATCGCCGCGAAGGACGGCCGGGTGATCCGCGCCGCCAAGGAGGCGCTCAACGGGATCGACCCCGTCGACGTCAACAGGAGCTACCGCTTCGAGCAGGGGTTCACCTTCGAGCTCAACCTCTCCGGGGTGAGCGACGAGCTGCGCGACGACTTCGCGGGCACGGACAAGGCGCGCTCGGCGAGGGAGGAGCAGTGACCAAGGGACCGCGCGACAAGACGATGACGATCGACGAGGTCGTCGCCTCGCTGGAGGACGGCATCACCCTCGGCATCGGGGGGTGGGGGCCGCGCCGCAAGCCGATGGCCCTGGTCCGGGCGATCCTGCGCTCGGACCTGAAGGACCTCACGCTGGTCAGCTGGGGCGGCGCCGACGTCGGGCTGCTCGTCCGCGCCGGCAAGGTCCGGAAGCTCGTCTACGCGTTCGTCTCCCTCGACTCCGTCCCTCTCGAGCCGAACTTCCAGAAGGCCCGCCAGGAGGGCACCATCCCCGAGGTCGTCGAGCTCGACGAGGGGATGTTCCAGACCGGGCTGCGGGCGGCGGCCCAGCGCCTGCCATTCCTCCCGATGCGGGCCGGCCTCGGCTCCGACGTGCTGGTCCACAACCCGTGGATCAAGACCGTCACCAGCCCGTACGCCGACGGCCAGGAGCTCGTCGCCGTCCCGGCCCTCGAGCTCGACGTCGCGCTGGTGCACCTCAACCGAGCCGACCGGCACGGCAACGCGACCTACCTCGGCCCGGACCCCTACTTCGACGACCTCTTCTGCATGGCCGCCGAGCGCGCCTACGTCTCGTGCGAGCAGATCATCGACACCGCCGGGCTCACCGTCGACACCCCGGTGCAGCGACTCCTGGTCAGCCGGATGATGGTCGACGGCGTGGTGGAGACGCCGAACGGCGCGCACTTCACCACGTGCACGCCCGACTACGAGCGCGACGAGCGGTTCCAGCGTGCCTACGCCGCGGCGGCGGGCGGGACCGACGAGGAGTGGGCGGCGTTCGAGGAGCGGTTCCTGCGAGGCGACGAGGCGGCGTACCAAGCCGCTGTCCGGACTTTCGCCGAGGAGCAGCAGTGACTCCCACCCGCGCCGACGTCTGCGCCGCCGCCATCGCCGATGCGTTCGCCGACGACGGCGAGATCTTCGCCAGCCCGATGGGGCTGCTCCCGATGCTCGGCGTGCGGCTGTGCCGGCTGACCCAGAACCCCGACCTCGTGATCTCCGACGGTGAGTCGCTGTTCCTCGCGAGTCCACCTCCCCTCTTTGCCAAGGGAGACGTCGTGGAGGGCTGGATCCCGTTCCGGCGGGTCTTCGACGTCGTGGCGTACGGCAAGCGCCACGTGATGATGGGCGCCACCCAGGTCGACCGGCACGGCAACCAGAACATCTCCGCGATCGGCGACTTCGCGCGCCCCACCCGCCAGCTCCTCGGCTCCCGCGGCGCGCCCGGCAACACCGTCAACAACCGGACGTCCTACTGGGTCCCGAAGCACTCCCCGCGCGTCTTCGTCGAGCAGGTCGACGTCGTCTCTGGCGTCGGGCCCACCCGGGCGAAGGCCGCGGGCACCGGCGCGTCGCGCTACCACGACATCCACCGGATCGTGTCCAACCTCGCGGTCTTCGACCTGCACGGGCCGGGCGACACGCTGCGGCTGCTGAGCGTCCACCCCGGCGTCACCCTCGACGAGGTGCGCGAGGCATCCGGCTGCGACGTGCACGTGGACGGCGACGGCGCCGTCCCCGAGAGCCGCCTCCCCACGCCCGAGGAGCTGGTGCTGGTCAACGAGGTGCTCGACCCGAAGGGGCTGCGGTTCAAGGAGGTGCCCCGGGATGCTTGACCAGGTCCTGCGCACGCCGTTCACCGACCTCGTCGGCGTCCCCCACCCGGTGGTGCAGACCGGGATGGGCTGGGTGTCCGGCCCGCGGCTGGTGAGCGGTACGGCGAACGCCGGCGGGCTGGGCATCCTGGCGAGCGCGACGATGACCTACGAGGAGCTCGAGAGGGCGATCCTCGACGTCCAGAGCCGCACCGACCAGCCGTTCGGCGTCAACCTGCGAGCCGACGCCGGCGACGCGGGCGAGCGGTGCGACCTGCTGATCAAGCACGGGGTGAAGGTGGCGTCGTTCGCGCTCGCACCCAAGGCGGAGCTGGTCCGGAAGCTGAAGGACCACGGCCTGGTCGTGATGCCCTCCATCGGCGCCGCCAAGCACGCGGTGAAGGTGGCCGGCTGGGGCGCCGACGCCGTGATGATCCAGGGCGGCGAGGGCGGCGGCCACACCGGCCCCGTGCCGACCACGCTGCTGCTGCCTACCGTCCTCGACGCGCTGCGCGACGCGGGCTCCGACATCCCGGTCGTGGCCGCGGGCGGCTTCTTCGACGGTCGCGGGCTCGCCGCCGCGCTGTCGTACGGCGCAGCCGCGGTCGGCATGGGCACCCGCTTCCTGCTCACCCAGGACTCCGCGGTGCCTGACTCGGTCAAGCGGCTCTACCTGGGCACCGACCTGACAGGGACGGTGGTGACCGCGAAGGTCGATGGCATGCCCCACCGGATGCTGCGCACGCCGTTCGTCGAGGAGGTCGAGGAGACGAGCGCGCTGCGCCGGCTCGGCCCGACCCTGCGCCGGACCCGGCAGTTCAAGCGCGACAGCGGGACGGGCTGGCTCCGGCTCGCTCGCGACGGCCGGGCGATGCGCAAGGCCCAGGGCCGGTCGCTGGCCCAGATGACGCTCGCCGCCAACACGCCGACCCTGCTCAAGGCCGGGCTCGTCGAGGGCGACACCCGCGCCGGGATCCTGGCCTCCGGACAGGTCGTCGGGCTGATCGACGACCTCCCGACGTGCGAAGAGCTCGTCGACCGCATCGTGCTCGGTGCGGTCGACGAGCTCCGGCGCGCGTCCGCGTACGTGGTCTAGGACGCGAAGAACGCCCGCAGGTCCTCGGCCACCAGCTCGGGCGCCTCGAGCGCCGCGAAGTGGCCGCCGCGGTCGAACTCCGACCAGTGCGCGATGTTGTGGTTGTCGCGCTCGGCCAGCGGCCGGATCGTCTGGAAGTCGTCCTTGAAGACGGCGACGCCGATCCGGCCCGTGCTGATCACGGTCTCGCGGGCCGGGTGCTGCTCGCTGTAGTGGTAGCGGACCGCGCCCGCCGAGGTGTTGGTCAGCCAGTAGAGCGAGACCTGGGTCAGGACCTGCTCGGGCGAGACCAGGCTGGTGCCGTTGCCGAAGCTCTCGAACAGCTCGTTGTAGGCGAGCTGGCCCACCGGCGAGTCCGAGAGCGCGGCGGCGATCGTCTGCGGGCGGGTGCCGTTCATCGAGTTGTAGCCGCCGACGGACTGGAACCAGCCCATGAACTCCAGCGCGGCGTACTCCTTCGGGCCGAAGGCCTCGAACTCGGCCGGGTCGCCCGAGGGGAAGGAGAACAGCTGCAGCACGTGCGCGCCGAGGAAGCCCTCGGGGTCGAGCACCGCCAGCTCACGGCCCACCATCGCGCCGCCGTCGCTCCCGTGGGCGCCGTACGACGAGTAGCCGAGCCGGCGCATGAGGGTGTCGTAGGTCCGGGCGACGCGGTCCATCGTCCAGCCGCCGTCGACCACCGGGGTGCTGAAGCCGAACCCGGGCATCGAGGGGATCACGAGGTGGAAGTCGTCGGTCAGCAGCGGGACCAGGTCGAGGAACTCGGCGAACGAGCCCGGGTAGGTGTGCAGGAGCAGCAGCGGCGTGGCGTCTCTGTTGGCCGAGCGGATGTGGACGAAGTGGATCGTCTGCCCGTCGATCCCGGTCAGGAAGTTCGGCACGGCGTTCATCCGCGCCTCCTGGGCCTGCCAGTCGAAGGCCTGCCAGCGGGCGACCATGTCCTGGAGGTAGGAGACCGGGGTGCCGTACTCCCAGCCGTCGCCGGGGGCCGCCGCGGCGTAGCGGGTGCTCGCCAGGCGGGTGCGCAGGTCCTCAAGGGCCTCCTCGGGGATCGTGATGGTGAAGGGCCGGATCTGGGTGTCGTTGGTGTCCATGGCGCGTACGCTACGGAGCATTCAGGAACGTTTCCTTCCTACACTTCCGGTCGATCTCAGGGACGTGCGAGGAGCTCTCGATGGCGGACACCGCGGCGCGCATGCTGGCCCTGCTGGGCCTTCTCCAGGCCCGCTCGGACTGGTCGGGTGCCGAGCTGGCGCAGCGGCTGGGCGTCACCGACCGCACGGTCCGCAACGACGTCGACCGGCTCCGGGGGCTCGGCTACCCGGTCGACGCGGTGCGCGGACCGGGCGGGCGCTACCGGCTCGCCATCGGCACCAAGCTGCCGCCGCTGCTGCTCGAGGAGGACGAGGCGGTCGCGGTCGCGGTCGGCCTGAGCGCCGGCACGGCGGTCCAGGGCATCGAGGAGACGAGCGCCCGGGCGCTCGCCAAGCTCGAGCACGTCCTCCCCCACCGGCTCCAGCGCCGCGTCAACGCGCTGCGCGACGCGGTGAGCGCGGGGCCCGAGAACACCGGCTCCAACGTCGAGGACCCGCTCGTCGATGCGGCGCAGCTGACCGAGGTGGCTGCCGCCATCCGCGACCACGTCGAGCTGCGCTTCGACTACCGCGGCGACAGGCTCCAGCTCGAGCCCTACCGCCTGGTGAGCTGGCAGCGCCGCTGGTTCGTCGTCGCCCGTGACGCCCGGACCGGGACCTGGGCGCCCTACCGGCTGGACTGGATGGAGCTGCGCACCCCCGGTGGTCGGAGGTTCAGCCCGCGGCCGCTGCCCGGTGAGGACTACACGTCGTTCGTGCTGCGGGAGGTCGCGTTCTCGGGGTGGGCCGTGCACGCGCGGATCGCCGTGGACGCGCCGGCCGAGGACGTGCTCGCCCGGATCAACCCGACGGTCGGGGTGGTCGAGAGCGTCGACGCCGACCACTGCGTGCTGGTGACCGGCGGTGACAGCGTCGAGATCATCGCCGTCTACATCGGCATGCTCGGGCTCGACTTCCACGTCACCGAGCCGCCGGAGCTGGTCGAGCAGGTCGCGATCGTCGGCGACCGCTACCGGCGGGCCGTCAGAGCGACTTCTGGAACTCCAGCTCCCGGCCCACGACCCGGTAGCCGATCGCGTCGTTGACGCCGATCATGTGGTCGTTGGACTCGGCGTTCCAGGTCGAGATCTCCGCGAGCTGGGGCTGCACCTCGCGCAGCCAGAGGTTCATCTCGGTCTTGAGCAGCAGGCCGAGCCGGTGGCCGCGGTGGGCACGCACGACGGCGGTGTCGTGCTGGTGCGCCAGGTGCGGGCGCTCCTCCTCGACCAGGACGACTGTGTGGCCGGCCTGCTCGCCGGTCTCGCGGTGACGGGCCCAGACGCGGAACATCCGGTGGCCGCGCGCGAGCTGGGCGGTCTCGTAGCCGCGCATCCGCTCGGCGGAGAAGACCTCGTCCTCGATGTCGAGGTCGTCGGTGGGGGCGTCGTTGATCGCGCTCGCCAGCAGCGCGAGCTCCTCGAGCTCGTGGTCCGGGGTGCGCCCCTCGCGGCGGAGGATCTCGTAGTCCTTCGCGACGCCGGACGCCTCGGCGCGCAGACGCTCGATCGTCGCCCAGTCGACCTCGTCGAGCCGCTGCCGGCGCTCGATGGCCGAGCTCTTCTGCTCGAAGCCGTGCCGGGTCGCGAAGCCGCGCGGCGCCTCGTCGTCCCAGCCGTCGATGCCGACCGAGGTGCGGCCGCGGGCGCGGGCCTCGGTGAGGAGCTCCTCCAGCATCGCGGTGCCGAGGCCGCGGCGCCGGTGGTCGGGGTGCACCTGGACGCCGACCCAGGCGAGGTGGAGGTTGTCGTAGTCCGTGGTGGCGATCTGGCCGGCGGCGACGGGCGTGCCCTCGTCGAGCCCGACGTACGGCGTCTCGACCTCGCCGTCCCAGCCGTGCCGGAACCTGCCCTCCTGGCCGCGCAGGGTCGCCGGGTGCTCCCAGGGCGCGTCGACCGCGCGGGCGGCGTTCACGATCTCGAGGTGCTGGGCCAGCCGGTCGCTGTCGTCCGGTCCGAACCGAAGGATCTCCACGGGTCCACTGTCGGCGTCGCTGCGGGCCGGTGCCACCGATTAACGGGGGCCGCCACCTGGTGGTGGCGGCCCCCGCTCGATCGGTCTCGGCTCAGCCGAGCGTGAGGGCCGTGTCGTCGATGAGGAACGACGTCTGCAGCGAGCTGTCCTCGGTGCCGGTGAAGCTGATCGTCACCGTCTGCCCCGCGAAGGACGAGACGTTGAACGACTTCTGGCTGTAGCCGCTGCCCTTGTTGAGGTTGGAGAAGGTCCCCAGCGTGGTCGAGCCCGCCTTCACGGTCAGCTTGTCGTACTGCGTCGAGGACGTGGTCTCGGCGGAGTCGACGTGCAGCCAGAAGGTGAGCGTGGCCGAGCAGCCGGCCGGGATGGTGACCGACTGGCTGATCGCCTCGGTGTGCGTGCTGCCGTACCCGTCGAGGTAGGCCGCGCGGGTGCCGGCGTGGGCCGGCTCCCCGTAGGAGGACCAGTCACCGATGGAGCCGGTCGAGCCGGTCCACGGCGACGTACCGGACTCGAAGCCGGGGTTGCCGAGCTTCTGGCCGGAGCAGCCGCCCCCACCGCCTCCGGAGACCGTGAAGGTGAAGGTCGCCGAGCCGGACCCGCTGGTCGACGTCGCGGTCGCGGTCACGGTGTAGGTGCCGGCCGTGGTCGGCGTGCCCGAGACGGTGCCGCCCGAGGAGATGCCGACGCCCGGCGGGAGGCCGGTCGCCGACCACGTGTACGACGCCGACGGCGAGGCCGACAGCGTGAACGACGAGATCGCCGTGCCGACCGTGCCGGTCTTGCTGCCCGGGTTGGTGACGGTCACGCCACCGGACGACGAGCAGGTCGGGTCGGCCGACTGCGCCGGGACCGAGACCGCGTCCCACGCCGCCTTGACGGTGTTGAACTCGGTGCAGCTGCCCGGGAACAGGTTCTTGGCCGCGGTCAGCGTCCAGGTGCGGTACTTGAGGTAGGACGACGACGACGTCTTGAGCAGCATCGCGTTGTACATGACCTGCTGCGCCTTCTGGATGCCGATGCCGGTCACCGTCGAGCCGTTGCAGGTCGGGCTGGTCGGGTTGCCGCCACCGGGGTTGGAGCCCATCGCCATGAGGTAGAACCAGTGGTTTCCGGGGCCGGCCGCCGCGTGCACCTCCTGGTTGGGGATCGACGACGAGTAACAGTTGGAGTCGCCGACGGCCGACGGGTTGTACATCACCCGGATCGGGCCCTGGCCCACGAGGTTGATCTCCTCGCCGACGGTGAAGTCGGGGACGTCGGCCGGGTTGTTGGCGAAGTACTCCGTCGCCGCGCCGAACGTGTCGCCCACGAACTCCTGGGTCCCGCCGCCGGAGATGCCGCCGGGCGTGCGGTCGTCGACCCCGTGGCCGAACTCGTGCGCCACGACGTCGATCGAGCCGATCCACTTGCCACCGCTCTGGGTGTGGCCGATCTGCACCTGCGTGCCGTCGTAGTAGGCGTTGACGTCGTTGAGCCCGACGCGGATCGGCACCCAGCCGCCCGAGCCGTTCATGCCGTTGCGGCCGAGCCACGACGACATCATCTGCCGCATCTTCTCGGCGGAGTAGAAGGCATCGACACAGCCGGTCTCGCGGTCCGTCGCGCTGCCGTTGCCCCACACGTCGTCGGTGCCGGTGAACGTCGTGTTGCCGGAGGCGTTCTGGCACTTCAGGGTGGAAGCGTTGCTGTTGGTCATGGAGTACGACGAGCCCGAGCCGCTGGTCGGGATCGAGACGGTGCCCTCCCAGTTGCCGTTGCCGGTGCCCTCGAGCACGTGCTCCTTGGTGGTCAGCACGCGGCCCGAGCGGGCGTCGACGTAGACCGTCAGGCGGGACGCCTCGCCGTGCTTGCGACCGGTCACCCACGTCTCCCAGGCCAGCCGGGACTGCTTGGTCTGCAGGACCACGAGGCGGGTCTTGCCGACGGTCGACCCGCGCAGCACGCGGCCGCTGGTGGCCCGAGCCGCGGTCCGGGACACCGTGGCACGCATCGACGCGAGCCGGACCTGCCGGGTCTGGGCCACGCTGGTCGCCAGGATCTTGCCCGTGTCGTCGGTCGCCACCACGAAGTCACCGCCGACGACGGGGATGCCGCGGTAGGTGCGCTCGTAGGGCACGTAGTTGAGCCCCATCGAGCTCAGGACGCGGCCGGCCTTGAACGCGTCGTGCTTGCTGGCCTTGAGCACCGCCGGCTTGCTCGCGATCAGCTTCGCGGCCGAGCCGGCTGCCGCCGCGCGTCCGCTGGGGGTTGACTGCGCCGGCTGCGCCTGGCGGCTGGAGTCGTGCAGGGGCGCGGCGCTGGCACCGACTGGTGTCAGGGCGGCCATCGCCGCTGCGAGAGCAATTGATGCGCTCCCGATGAGGAACCTTCTCACCCGAGATCTCCTTCTGACGGGCTCGATCGAGCCACGGTGAGTGGATGCTGCCCGTGTGTGGGCAGGCGCTGCTCGGGTGACGTACCACCCGAGTAGATCCGGGACGGAATCTCCACCCCTGCGACGGCGCCGGTCAATGGGCCTGTTCTGCGAAAAGGTGCACTGCAAGGTTCTGCAAAAGTTCACCTGACAGGTGGCGTGCAGGCAGCGGCCTCCGAACCTTCTCGCCCACTCGATGCGTGGTGAGGGTTGGAGGACCATCCTGGGTGGGCGGTCCCGGTCCCGAGGGAGGCGACATGCGGCACGCGAGCGATGTCACCGCCTTCAGCGACTTCGTCGAGGCGCGCTCGGGCTCGCTGTTCCGCACGGCGTACCTCATGGTCGGTGAGCACCAGCTCGCCCAGGATCTGCTGCAGGAGGCGCTGGTCAAGACGCTGATCGCGTGGCCGCGGCTGCGCGACCGGGACAACGTGGAGGCCTACACCCGCCGGATCATCGTCACGACGTCGATCTCGTGGCGGCGGCGCC
The DNA here is from genome assembly GCF_000422805.1 of Nocardioides halotolerans DSM 19273. Lineage (GTDB taxonomy): Bacteria > Actinomycetota > Actinomycetes > Propionibacteriales > Nocardioidaceae > Nocardioides > Nocardioides halotolerans. The sequence goes on from NZ_KE383922.1 coordinate 742,730, forward strand.
GGTCCTTCCACGAGCGGCCGAGCGAGGCGCTCCCCGAGCGGGCCACCCCCGACCCGACCGAGGCGACGGTCACCCACGACGCCGTGGTCGCGGCCCTGCTCACGGTGCCGCCACGGCAGCGCGCCGCCATCGTCCTGCGGTACTACGAGGACCTCACCGAGGCGCAGACCGCCGAGGTCATGGGGTGCTCGGTCGGCACGGTGAAGAGCCAGGTGTTCGCGGGCCTCACCAGGCTGCGTGGGCTGCTCGGGCACAGCTTCGAGGAGGCGACCCAGTGAGCCAGACCCTGAGCGACCTCCTGCGGCACACCGCCGACGCGGTCGAGAGCCCCCAGGTCGACGTCGACGCGCTGGTCCACCGGGCGGGCCGGCAGCAGCGTCGGCGCCGGATCGTCGCCGCGGCGACCTCAGCCCTCCTCGTCGGTGCGGTCGTCACCGGCGCGGCGGCCCTCCGGGCCGACCCGGGCGCCGACCCGCGTCCGACCCCGCCGCTGGCCCCGTCGCCGACTGCCGTGGACCCGAACGGTCGGGGGCCGGTCTCCTCCAGCACCCGGCCGCTGGTGTACGCCGAGGGGTCGACGATCCACGCCGGCGACCGGACGATCCCCGCCAACGACCGGGTGATGTTCGTCGACGCCACGGACGACGGCGTGGTGTTCATGACCGACCGCGACGACCGGTTGTGGTTCGATGACGGCTCCGTGAGCGAGGTGATCGGCACGGTGCACACACCACACGTCGGGTCCTACGACGTGTGGACCAGCAACCCGGGATCTCTCGTGGCCTGGTTCGCCCGCAACCCCGACTGGCCCCGGGCCGAGCTCGACGTGTACGACACCTCACTGCACCGGGTGGTCGCGCAGGTCCGCGACCCCGACTACTTCGTCCTCCATCTCGATGACAGGTTCGTCTACACGAACCCCGACTGGTCGGCGACGCCCGGTTGCTGGGTCGTCGACGAGCGGCCGTGCCCCGACCCACACCTGTTCCGGCACGACGTCGCTTCGGGCGTGATGGAGGAGATCACCCGGGATGCCTACGAGGCCGAGCTCCTGGACAACCCCCGCAGCTTCGTCATCCGCGCCGAGGTCAACGAGGCGACCCGCATCCCGGTGTTCCCCCTCGGGGCGCGACTCCACCGGCACGGCGACCGGCTCGTGGTCTCCGGCGAGCACCGTCTCACCCTGACCAGCGGCGACCCGGTGGCGCTGCGGCTTACCTCGCCGCGCGCCGACATCGTCGGCTTCTGGGCCGTCCAGTGGCTGGACGACGACCGCGTGGTGCTGGCCGGGCACGAGGAGGACGAGGGCGGTCCGTCGGGCATCGGGCAGGGCGACTCCTACACGGCGTCGTACGTCGACCTCCTGGTGTGCACCCTGTCCGCCGGCCGGTGCGACGAGGTGGTCCCCCTCAACCCGGCCACGCCCTACGTCACACCAGGGCGCAACACCTTCCCTGGCTAGAGCCGCTCGACGATCGTCACGTTGGCCTGGCCGCCACCCTCGCACATCGTCTGGAGGCCGTAGCGGCCGCCCGTGCGCTCGAGCTCGTTGAGCAGGGTGGCCATGATGCGGGTGCCGGTCGCGCCGATCGGGTGGCCGAGGGCGATGCCGCCGCCGTTGACGTTGACCCTGTCGTGCGGGACGCCGGTCTCCTTCATCCACGCGAGCACCACGGAGGCGAACGCCTCGTTGCACTCGAACAGGTCGATGTCGTCGATGGCGAGGCCGCTCCTCGCGAGCGCCCGCTCGGTCGCACGGATGGGGCCGGTGAGCATCCACACCGGGTCGTCGCCCGTGACCGACAGGTGGTGGATCCTGGCGCGCGGCGTGAGTCCGTGGTCGGAGAGGGCCTGCTCGGAGGCGATGAGCAGCGCGGAGGAGGCGTCGCAGATCTGCGAGGCGACCGCTGCGGTGATCCGGCCGCCGGGGGCCAGCGGCTCGAGGCCGGCCATCTTCTCCAGCGAGGTCTCGCGGGGGCACTGGTCGGTCGTGACGTCGCCGAGCGGCACGACCTCGCGGTCGAAGCGGCCCTCGGCGATCGCGGTCCGCGCCCGCTCGTGGGAGGCGAGCGCGAACGCCTCCATGTCCTCGCGGGAGATGTCCCACTTCTCGGCGATCATCTCCGCCGAGCGGAACTGGCTGACCTCCTGGTCGCCGTACCGCGCCTGCCAGCCGGGCGACTCGGCGAACGGGGTGGAGAAGCCGTACTGCTGACCGACCAGCATTGCGGCCGAGATCGGGATCGCGCTCATGTTCTGCACACCGCCGGCGACGACGAGGTCCTGGGTGCCGGACATGACCCCCTGGGCGGCGAAGTGCACGGCCTGCTGGGAGGAGCCGCACTGCCGGTCGATCGTCACCCCGGGCACGTGGTCGGGAAGCCCGGCCACCAGCCAGGCGGTGCGGGCCACGTCGCCGGCCTGGGAGCCGATCGTGTCGCAGCAGCCGAGGATGACGTCGTCGACGGCGCCCGGGTCGACGCCGGTCCGTGACATCAGCGCGGAGATCGAGTGCGCGGCCAGGTCGGCGGAGTGCACGCCGGCCAGCGCGCCGCCGCGCTTGCCCACGGGCGTGCGGACGGCGTCGACGATGTAGGCCTCGTTGACCCGGTCAGCCATGTGCGATCCCCTCCAGGACGATCGTGACGTACTGGTCCGCCACCGTGGCGGCCGACAGGGAGCCCCCGGGGCGGTACCAGTTGACCGCGACCCAGACGGTGTCGCGGATGAACCGGTAGACGAGGTCGAGGTCGAGCTCCTCGCGCAGGACGCCGGCGGCCTCACCTTCGCGGAGCAGGCGCATCCAGACCTCGCGCGACTGGGCGTGCCGCTCGTCGAGGTAGCCGAACCCCTCGAGCGTGCTCAGGTACGCGGCGTCGTTCTGGAAGATCGCAACCTCGCTGTGGTGCTGGTCGATGGCGTCGAAGGAGACCCGCACGGCCTGCTCCAGCTTGGTGCGCGGGTCCGCGTCGCTCGCGAGGATCTCGTCGTAGCGGCCGAAAAGCTCGTCCTGGAACGTCCTCAGGATCTCGTCGACCATCGACTCCTTGGAGTCGAAGTGGTGGTAGAGGCTGCCGGAGAGGATGCCGGCGGCGTCGGCGATGTCGCGGACCGTGGTGTTGCGGAAGCCCTTGCTGGCGAAGAGCTCGGCCGCGATGCCGAGCAGCTGCTCGCGCCGGGTCGCCGCGGGCTCGGTGCTCATGCGTGCTGGCTGCTCACGGCAACCACCTCACCGGTGAGGTACGACGCGTAGTCGCTGGCGAGGAAGACCATCACGTTCGCCACCTCCCAGGGCTCCGCGGCCCGGCCGAACGCCTCTCGCTGCTTCAGCTCCGCCAGCAGCTCCTCGGAGGTGACCTTGGCCAGGAACGGGTGCATCGCAAGGCTCGGGCTGACCGCGTTGACGCGGATGCCGTGGGGGGCGAGGTCCATGGCCGCGCAGCGGGTCAGGGCCATCACCCCGGCCTTGGCGGCGGCGTAGTGGGCCTGCCCCTCCTGGGCGCGCCAGCCGACCACGGAGGCGTTGTTGACGATCACGCCCTTCTTGCCGGCGGCCACGAAGCGCTGCCCGGCCGCCCGCACGCAGCGGAAGGTCCCGGTGAGCGTGATGTCGAGGACCCGCGACCACTGCTCGTCGTCCATCTCCAGCACCGACGCGGTGCCGCCGAGCCCGGCGTTGTTGACCATGACGTCGACCCCGCCGAGCTCGTCGGCGGCGTCCAGCAGCGCCTGCACCTGGGCCTCGTCGGTCACGTCGCACACCAGCTGGCGCACCCGCTCGGCGCCGAACTCAGCGGCCAGCGCCTCCTCCGCCTCGGCGAGCCGGCGCTCGTGGGTGTCGCTGAAGACGACCGCGCCGGCGCCCTCCTCGAGCGCGCGGCGCACGACGGCGGCACCGATGCCGGCGCCGGCGGCGGCCGTGACGACCACGACCTTGCCGGCCAGCAGGTCGTGGCCGGGCACGTAGTCGGGCGCCGGCGGCTCCGGGCGGTGGGTGGTCATCGCTGGGCGGTCCCCTTGGGTTCTCTGGGCAGGCCGAGCACCCGCTCGGCAAGGATGGTGCGCTGCACCTCGTCGCTGCCGCCGTAGATGGTGTCGGCGCGGGAGAACAGGAAGAGCCGCTGCAGGTCGTCGAGCACGTACGGCGCCCCGGCGGCGACCAGCCCGTCGAGCCCGCGCACGTCCATCGCGACCTCCCCGAGCCGCTGGTGCCAGCTCGCCCAGACGAGCTTGAAGACCGAGGGACCGGCGGCGCCATCGGCTCCATCGCCGGAGAGCCCGCGCAGCGCCTGCCACCGCATCACCTCCAGCTCGGCGCGCAGCCCGGCCAGGCGGTCGCGCAGGACGGCGTCCTGGATCGCGCCGTTCGACGTCGCGAGGTCGACGACCGTGCGCAGCTCGCGCGCGAAGCCGACGACCTGGCCCAGCACCGACACCCCTCGCTCGAAGCCGAGCAGCGCCATCGCCACCCGCCAGCCGTCGCCCGGCTCCCCCACCACGTGGTCGGCCGGCGTGCGCGCGCCGGTGAGGAAGACCTCGTTGAACTCCGACCCGCCGGTCAGCTGCTCGATCGGCCGGACCTCGACGCCCTCCTGGTCGATCGGGACCAGGAGGAAGGACAGTCCGTGGTGCCGCTCCGACCCGGGCTCCGACCGTGCGAGGACGAAGAGCCACTGGCTGAAGTGCGCGTTGGACGTCCACACCTTCTGGCCGTCCAGCACCCACTGGTCACCGTCCAGACGCGCCTTGGTCTGCACGTTGGCGAGGTCGGAGCCGGCGCCGGGCTCGGAGTAGCCCTGGGCCCAGAGCTCCTCGACGGCCAGGATCCGCGGCAGGAATCGCTGCTGCTGCTCGGGGGTGCCGAAGGCCATCAGGGTCGGCCCCAGCAGCTCCTCGCCGAGGTGGTTGACCCGCGCCGGGGCGTCGGCCCGGGCGTACTCCTCGTGGAAGATCACCTGCTGCCACAGCGACAGGCCGCGGCCGCCGTGCTCCTCCGGCCACCCGATGCCGGTCCAGCCGTGCGCGGCGAGGTGCCGGTTCCAGGCCAGCCGCTCCTCGATCGCCTCGTGGTCCTTGCCGGGCCCGCCGAGGCCCCTGAGCGCGGCCCACTCCCCGGTGAGGTGCTCCTCGAGCCAGCCGCGGATCTCGGCCCGGAAGGCCTCGTCGTCCGCCGACTCGGAGAGGTCCACGTGCGCTATGCTACCAAGCAAATGCTTGGTTTGTCGCAGACCATCCCCGCCCTGCTCCGCGAGGCCGCGGAGCGGTTCGGCGACCACCCGGCCTATGTCGAGGGCGACCGGGCGGTGTCGTACGCCGAGCTGCAGCGGCTCGTCGAGACCACCAGCGCCCGCTACGCGGACCAGGGAGTGTGCCGCGGGGACCGGATCGTGGTCTGGGGCCCCAACAGCGTCGACTGGGCGGTCGCCGCTCTCGCTGTCTCCTACTGCGGCGCCGTGCTGGTCCCGGTGAACTCCCGCTACGTCGGCGCCGAGGTCGCCGACATCGTCGGTCGGACGCATGCCGCCCTCGTGGTCGTGCACGACGGGTTCCTGGCCCGCGACCAGGTCCGGGAGCTCGCCGATGCGGGGGTGTCGGACCGCGTGGTGACGCTCGCCGAGGTCACCGCGGGTCGGACGTCCCCCGACAGTCGAGCAATTTCCGAGGTCTCGCCCGACGACGTCGCCGACATCCTCTTCACCTCGGGCACGACGGGCCGGTCGAAGGGCGCGATGTCGGCGCACCGGCAGACCATCGGCGTGGCCCGCGCCTGGGCCGAGCTGGGCGGCGTCCGGCAGGACGACCGCTACCTGGTGGTCAACCCGTTCTTCCACTCCTTCGGCTACAAGATCGGCATCGTCGTCGGCCTGCTGACCGGCTGCACCCTCTACCCGGTCGCGACCTTCGACGTCGACGAGACGATGCGGATCATCGAGTCGGAGCGGATCACGGTCTTCCCGGGCGCACCGACGCTCTACCAGTCGATCCTCGCCGCGCCAACCAGGTCCGAGCACGACCTGTCCTCGCTGCGGCTCGCCGTGACCGGCGCGGCCGTGGTGCCCGTCGTCCTCATCGAGCGGATGCGCGAGGAGCTGCAGATAGACCAGGTGGTCACGGCGTTCGGGATGACCGAGGCCGTCGTGGTCACGATGTGCCGGGAGGGCGACTCGGCGGAGACCGTCGCGACCACCAACGGGCGTGCCGTCCCCGGCATGGAGACTTCCATTGCCGAGAACGGCGAGCTCCTGGTCCGCGGCGACTACGTGATGCTCGGCTACCTCGACGACCCGGAGGCGACCCGCGCGGCGGTCGACGAGGACGGCTGGCTGCACACCGGCGACGTCGGCTCGCTCGACGAGCACGGCAACCTGCGGATCACCGACCGGCTCAAGGACATGTACATCTCCGGCGGCTTCAACGTCTACCCCGCCGAGGTCGAGCAGGTGCTGATGCGGATGGACGGCGTCGCCGACGTCGCGGTCGTCGGCGTACCGGACGAGCGGATGGGCGAGGTCGGCAAGGCGTACGTCGTCGGGTCCGTCACGCCGGACGACGTCGTCGCCTACGCCAGGGAGAGGCTCGCCAACTTCAAGGTGCCGCGCCAGGTCGAGCTGAGGGACAGCCTGCCGCGCAACCTGGGCGGCAAGGTGCTGAAGACCGAGCTGAGGGGCAGCTGATGGACCTGACCCTGTCCGAGTCCGAGCTGGCCTTCCAGGCCGAGGCGCGCGAGTGGCTGGCGGCGAACGTGCCGGCCGAGCCGCTGCCGTCGATGGACACCGCCGAGGGGTGGCGGCTGCACCAGGAGTGGGAGGCGCGGCTCGCGGAGGCGCGGTGGTCGGTCGTCTCGTGGCCGCGGGACTACCACGGCCGGGAGGCCTCGCTGGTCGAGTGGGTGGTCTTCGAGGAGGAGTACTACCGCGCCGGCGCGCCGGGCCGGGTCTCGCAGAACGGCATCTTCCTGCTGGCCCCGATCCTCTTCGACCACGGCACGCAGGAGCAGCAGGACCGGTTCCTGCCGTCGATGGCGACCGGGGAGCAGATCTGGGCGCAGTGCTGGTCCGAGCCCGAGGCGGGGTCCGACCTGGCCTCGCTCACGTCGACCGCGCGGCGCGACGACGAGCGCGGCGGCTGGGTCCTCAACGGGCAGAAGACCTGGTCGTCGCGGGCGAGCTTCGCGCACTGGGGGTTCGGGCTGTTCCGCTCCGACCCGGAGGCCGAGCGGCACCGCGGGCTGACCTACTTCCTGTTCCCCCTCGACGCCGACGGCGTGACGGTGCGCCCGATCGCGCAGCTCGACGGCGAGGTCGGCTTCGCGGAGATCTTCTTCGAGGACGTCTTCGTGCCCGACTCCGACGTCCTGGGCGACCCGGGCGACGGCTGGCGGGTGGCGATGTCGACGGCCGGCAACGAGCGCGGGCTCTCGCTGCGCTCCCCCGGGCGCTTCTGCGCGGCGGCCGACCGGCTCGTCGAGCTCTACCGGTCGGCACCCGACCCGGCGTACGCCGGCGACGTCGTCGACGCCTGGATCAAGGCGCAGGCCTACCGGCTCTACACGTGGGGGACCGTCACCCGGCTCGCGGCCGGTGGCGACCTGGGCGCGGCCGGGTCGGTCAACAAGGTCTTCTGGTCCGAGCTCGACATCGCCCTGCACGAGACCGCCCTCGACCTGCGCGGCCCGGAGGCCGAGCTGGAGTCGCGCTGGCTCGACGGCTACACGTTCGCGCTCTCGGGCCCGATCTACGCCGGCACCAACGAGGTGCAGCGCAACATTGTCGCCGAGCGCATCCTCGGGCTGCCGCGGGAGGTGCGCGGATGAGGTTCGAGCTCGACAGCGACCAGAAGGACTTCGCGGACGCTCTCGACCGGCTGCTGGCCGGCGCCGACACCGCGACGGTGGCGCGCGCCTGGGCCGCCGGCGACCACGAGCCCGGGCTGAAGCTCTGGGGCCGGCTGTTCGACATGGGCGTCACCTCGCTGGCCGCCGAGGACGACGGCGCCGACCCCGTGTTCATGACCATCGCCTTCGAGCGGCTCGGCCACCACGCGGTGCCCGGCCCCTGGGTGGAGTCGGTCGCCTACCTCGGCAACGCCGGGGGCATCTGGACCGTCGCTGCCCTCCCCCACGTCCCGTACGCCCTGGATGCCGACATCGCGGACCAGGTGTACGCCGGGGAGCGCCGGGTGTCCGAGATCGGCGAGCTGTACAGCTCCGTCGACCGGGCCCGTCGGCTCTTCGACGTGGGGGCGCCCGAGGTCGCCTGGGACACCGCCTTCGACCGGGCCGTGCTCGCCGTCTCCGCGCAGCTGCTCGGGCTGGGCGAGCGAGTGCTGGCCGACAGCGTCGCCTACGTGAAGCAGCGCCGGCAGTTCGGGCGCGAGATCGGGAGCTACCAGGCGATCAAGCACGCGCTCGCCGACGTGCGGATCGCGCTCGACTTCGCCCGGCCGCTGGTCTACGGCGCCGCCCTCGGCGCGATCTCCCCGAGCGCGGCCAAGGTCGCGGCGGGCGACGCGGCGTACCTCTCCTCCCGGACCGGGCTCCAGGTGCACGGCGCGATCGGCTACACCGCCGAGCTCGACCTCAGCATCTGGATCACCAAGATCCGCGCCCTGGTGTCCGCGTGGGGCACGCCGGCCGTGCATCGCGAGCGGCTGCTGCGGGAGCTGGGCTGATGGAGTTCGCGCTCTCCGAGGAGCAGCAGGAGCTGGCCGGCACCGTGCGCTCGCTGCTGGCCAAGCGCGCCGACCCGGCCGCGGTCCGGGCCGCGATGGCCTCGGAGACGGGCTACGACGAGGAGCTCTGGCAGCTGCTCTGCGAGCAGATCGGCGCGGCCGCGCTGGCCGTCCCCGAGGCCTACGGCGGCGCGGGGTTCTCGCTGCTGGAGTCGATGGTCGTGCTGGAAGAGGTCGGCCGCTCGCTGGCCCCCTCTCCCCTGCTGGCGTCGGTCGTGACTGCCGAGGCGGTGCTCGCCGGCGGCACCGACGAGGCGAAGCGCCGGGTGCTGCCCAGGATCGCCGCGGGCGAGGTGGCGGCGTTCGCCGTCCCCGGTGAGCCCGCACTCTTCGCCGACCAGGCGCCGGTGCTCGTGGTCGCGGGCGACGGGCTGGTCCTCGCCAGCGCGGCCGGCGAGTGGGTGCCGTCGATGGACCAGACGATCCGGTTGGGGTCGGTCTCCTACGCGGCCGGTGAGCCGATCGGCGACGCGACCGCCGCCGCGGCGCGCGCCGAGCTCGTCGGCGCGGTGGGGGTGGCGGCGCTGTCGGCCGGGCTGGCAGCCCGGGCGCTGGAGATGACCGTCGCCTACGCGAAGGAGCGGGTGCAGTTCGGGCGGCCCATCGGCTCGTTCCAGGCGCTCAAGCACCGGATGGCCGACCTGCTGGTGCTGGTCGAGATGTCGCGCTCGGCGTCCTTGGCCGCGGCGTACGCCCTCTCGACCGGTGCCTCGAACGCCGAGCAGCTCGCCCACGTCGCGAAGTCCTACTGCTCCGACGCCTTGACCACCATCGCCGCGGAGACCGTGCAGCTGCACGGCGGCATCGCGATCACGTGGGAGCACGACGCCCAGCTGGTCTTCAAGCGCGCGCACGCGCTGGGGCAGCTGTTCGGCACCGCGCGCGCCCACCGCACCCTGATCGAGCTCTGACGTCAGACCGGGTAGATGTCGACGCCGGGTGGGGCGTCGAGGATCATCCGGGCGTGCGTGCTGCTGACGCGCCGGGTGCCGCGGTGGTCGACGAGGAAGCCGAGCCCGTGCGGGGTCAGCCAGACGTATCGCCCGGCGCCGCACTGTCGGGAGCGGTAGCCGCCGTGGGTCTTGTAGTTGTGATGTCGCCGGCCCAGTGGCCCGGAGTTGTGGGTGCCGGTCTGCCCGGGTGGCCCGTTCTCGTCGTACGGGGTCGGGTGGTCGTAGTCGACGCTCCGGGCCGTGGAAGTGGCATAGGGCCAGTAGTCCCCGTCGGTGACCAGGTGCACCCGCTCCTTGACGGACTCGGGGTGCTCATAGGCGGTGGTGCGGACCCGGTCGGACAGGTCCAGCACCGGCCGCACGGTTAGGTCGGTGCGGCCGAGCAGCTCTTGTACCGCCGTCAGCGTGATCGGGCCCAGCCCCTCCACGCGGGCGACCCCGGCTGCGCCGTTGACCGCGGCTTCGTGGACGTGGACGTAGAGGACCGCCTTGGGCGCTAACGGGGTCAGGTCGACCTCGCGCAGTGCGTCCAGCAGGTCGGCGGGGAACGCGGTCGCCCGGGACTCGTCAGGCACCAGGGTGTCTTGGGGGTCGCGATTCTCGAGCAGCAGCTCGAGGAGCTCGGCGGGCCTCGCGAGCCAGCCGAACGCGATCGACCTGACCTCGTCCGCCGACGCGTCGGGATACCGCGGCGCGATGATCTCCGCGACCCGGGCCACGGTCGCCTCGACCCAGACCGCGTCGCCGGCCTCGCAGCGAGCGATCACGGTCCGCAGCCCGAACTCGTCGGTGCGGCCCGAGGAGACGTAACGGCGGCGACGCTCGGCCGCCACCCGCTCGTCGTGCAGGGCGGGGTCGGCCTCGATGATCTTGGCCTCTGCGACCGCCAACACCCGGCCCCCGGACTCCCGGCCGATGACCCTGGCGACCGCGCGGTCCACGAGCCCGACCTTGTCGGCCGGCAGGTGCCGCGACAGCTTCGCCACCCGACGCGCCACCCCGATCTCCGCCGTGCCCGCGAGGCAGGCGCCCCACAGCCGAGGGAGCCGGTGGACCAGGTCCAGCACGTCAGCCATCGCGTTGCTGGTGGCGGTGACTCCGGTGCCGCGGGCCAGCGCGATCTCGCCGAGGCAGAAGCTCTGCACCCGCGGCGTGCCGTCACCGCCCAGCTGGATCAGCTCGTCCCGCTCGATGGTGGGATCTCCGGAGTGGAGCGCGGCCCATTGGGCCACCACCTCCAGGTCCTGCACCTCCGCCAGACGACGAGCCCGCACCGCACCCGACGCAGCAGCCACCAGGCCAGCTGCGTCGAGATCAGACAGGTCACCGGACATGAAGATCACGCTAGACGCGACCACCGACATCCCGGCTCCGGCCGGCGAGCGCCCTGTGCACACCGCACCACGGCTGACCCGTCGCGCTGCCCCGGCGGAACCGCCCGCACCAGGCGTCGCCGACTGTCGATGCGCCCGATCATGCCTGATGGTCGGGCGACCCCATCCAGGAGGAAGTACGTTCCTTCCGTGCCGAACGCTGACGTTGTAACCGTCGCCACCGACGCTGGAACGCTGGCGCTGTGGCGAGGAAGTGCTTTCGCTGACATCGATGGGCACGACGCGTGGGAGGAGCGTGTCAACGAGCGGCTCGCTGACGCGATCCGGTCGGGCGAGTTGGTCCCGATCGGCATCCAGGTCGACGGTGCCTTCGGTGTACGCGTCGCCGTAGCGCCCGACGGTGCGACCGAGCGCGAGGTCCGAACGCACTGGCCGACTTCCTGATAGGGATTGCGCCGAGCGAGGGGAGCGAGGCCTTCCGCAGCAGCGAAGTCACCTTCAACCCGCCGGACTGAAGTGCCCGACCATCCCGCTGCGCGGCCGTCCGCTCATGCCGCTGTGCGGGCGGAGCCCGACCATGCCGCTGTCGGGGCGGAGCCCGACCTCGGCTCCCTCTGTTCAACACGCAGTCGGGAGTGGGGGTCTAAGGTTGTTCGTGGCGGGTCCGGGAAGTGACTTGTCCGAAGAGCCGGCGCTGGGATGTGAGCCGGTCACGCTGGAGTCAGAGTCGTGTCCCGTGTGTCCTCCCGGGCCCGCCCTTAGCGCGACTCGCGGGCCGACGGCGTCCAGCCACGCCGCCCGCGGAGCCGACCGTCTGCCGCCCGTGGGGGTAATGGCAGGCATGACCTCAGCCCTGCTCGGCCGACGCACCGCCTGGCTCGTCGCGCTGGTGCCCCTCCTCTTCGCGGGTGCGCTGATGGGGCTCCTCGGCGAGGCCGACCACGACGCCGGCCCGACCGACGACCTCCCGCGGGGCGCGGACAGCACCCAGGCGGCGGAGCTGCGCGACCGGCTGGGCGACGAGGACTCCGCCGTCGCGATCGTCCTCTGGACGGCCGACGAGAGGAAGCTCACCCCCGAGCAGCTCGGCGTGCTGACGCAGCAGGCCACGACCCTCGGCACCGAGGCGCCGCTGGTGCCGGCCGAGGACGGGACCGCCGCGCTCGCGATCGTGCCCGTCGAGTCGACGAGCGCCACGGAGAACGCCGACAAGGTCACCGAGCTCCGCGCGCAGCTCGACGCCGACCGCCCCGACGGCGTCACCGCCCGGGTCACCGGGCCTGCCGCGGTCCAGGCCGACCTCGCAGCGGTCTTCGACGGGGCGAACACGCGGCTGCTGCTCGTCACTGCGTCGGTGGTGGCGCTGCTGCTGGTGCTGACCTACCGCAGCCCACTGCTGTGGCTGGTGCCGCTGACCGTCGTCGGCGTGGCCGACCGGCTCTCCGCCGTGGTCGCGACCCACGTGATGGCCCTGTCCGGCGTCGCCTGGGACGAGTCGACCGTCGGCATCCTCTCGGTGCTGGTCTTCGGCGCGGGCACCGACTACGCGCTGCTGCTGATCTCGCGCTACCGCGACGAGCTGCGCGGCCACGCCTCGCGCCACGAGGCGATGGCGCTCGCCGTGCGGCGCACCGCCGAGGCAGTGCTGTCGAGCGCCACCACGGTCGTGCTCGGCCTGCTGACGCTGCTGCTCTCGCTGGTGCCCACGACCCGCGGGCTCGGGCTGGCCTGCGCGGTGGGCGTCGTGATCGCGGCGGGCTTCGTGCTGGTGGTGCTGCCGGCCGCCCTGGTGGTCTTCGGGCGGTGGATCTTCTGGCCGCGGGTCCCCCGCGAGTCCGAGCAGCCGATCGTCGAGACGCACTCGCTGTGGCGACGGGTGGGCGACCGGGTGGCGGCCCGGCCGTCGGCCTTCATCGCCGGGACCCTCCTGCTCGTCCTCGCGCTCTCCTCGGGCCTCTTCGGGATCCGGACCGGGCTCGACCAGGCCGACCAGTTCCTCGACACCCCGGAGGCGATCTCGGCCTCCGAGCGGCTGGCCGAGTCCTTCCCGTCCGGCACCGCCGACCCCACCCAGGTGCTCACCCGCGACGACGCCGACGCGGTGCTCGCCGCGGTGCAGGGCACCAAGGGCGTGGCGAGCGCCCAGGTCAGCGGCCAGGCCGACGGCGTCACCCAGGTCGACGTGGTGCTCGACGCCGACCCCGGCTCGCAGGATGCTCGCGACGCCGTGCAGGCGCTGCGCGACGAGCTGTCGTCGTACGACGACACGCACGTGGGCGGCACCGAGGCGACGACGATCGACGAGCGCAAGGGCGCCGAGCGCGACCGGCTCGTGATCCTGCCGCTGATCCTCGGCCTGGTGCTGGTCGCGCTGGTGCTCCTCCTCCGGTCGGTCGTGGCTCCGCTGCTGCTCGTCGCCACGGTGGTGGGGACCTTCGCCGCCAGCCTCGGTGTCTCGTGGTGGCTGTTCACCGGCCTGCTCGGGTTCGACGCGCTCGACGTCGGGGTCCCGCTGCTGGCGTTCCTGTTCCTCGTCGCGCTCGGGGTCGACTACAACATCTTCCTGGTCACCCGCGCCCGGGAGGAGTCGCTCAAGCACGGCAGCCGGGAGGGCATGCTGCGCGCCCTGACCGCGACGGGCGGCGTCATCACCAGCGCCGGCATCCTCCTCGCGGCGGTGTTCGCGGTCCTCGGCGTCCTCCCCCTGGTGGTGCTGGCCCAGCTCGGCACCATCATCTGCATCGGGGTGCTGCTCGACACCCTCGTGGTGCGCACGGTCCTGGTGCCCGCGCTGGCGCTCCGCCTGGGCGACGCCTTCTGGTGGCCTCGGCGCACGTCGGGCTGAGACCGGCTAGGTTCGGCACGTGCGCGTGCTGATCCTGGGCGCCGGCTTCGGTGGCCTCGAGCTCGCCAGCTCGCTCGGCACGAGCCTCGGGACCGACGTCGAGGTGACGCTGGTGGACCGGGCCGAGGGGTTCGTCTTCGGCTTCTCCAAGCTGGACGTGATGTTCGGCCGGGTGGGTGCCGAGCACGTCCTGCACCACTACGCCGAGCTCGCACCGGCCGGGGTGCGGTTCGTGCACACGACCGTGCGAGCCATCGACCCCGCCACCCGCCGGGTCGAGACCGACGCCGGGCCGCTCGAGGCGGACGTGCTCGTCGTGGCCCTCGGCGCCGACCTGCATCCCGAGGACACGCCCGGCCTGGTCGAGGGCGGTCACGAGTTCTACACGGTCGGGGGCGCCTTCGCCGCGCGCGAGGTGCTGGAGGCCTTCGACGGCGGCCACGTCGTCGTGGGGGTCACCTCCACGCCGTTCAAGTGCCCGCCCGCCCCGAGCGAGACCGCGCTGCTGACCCACGACCTGCTCGGCGCACGCGGCCTGCTCGACCGGTCGACCGTCTCGCTCGTGATGCCGTTGGGAGCGCCGATCCCGCCGTCGCCGGCAGCGTCCGAGACCCTGCTCGCCGAGTTCGCCGAGCGCGGGATCGGGTGGCATCCGGGCGTCCTGGTGCTCAGTCTCGACCCGGCCGCCCGCACCTGCGCGCTGTCCGACGGGACCGAGCTGCCCTACGACGTCTTCCTCGGCGTGCCGGTGCACCGCGCGCCGCGCGTCGTGCTCGAGTCCGGTCTGGCCGAGGACGGCTGGATCCCGGTCGACCCGCTGACGCTGCGCACCAGGTACGACGACGTGTACGCCGTCGGAGACGTCACCAGCGTCGGGACCCCCAAGGCCGGCGTCTTCGCCGAGGGCCAGGCCGCCGTCGTGGCCGCGCAGCTCGTCGCCCGGGCGCGAGGCGAGAGCGAGCCCGCGACGTACGACGGCCGCGGCACGTGCTACCTCGAGCTCGGCGGGGGCCGGGTCGGCAAGGTCGAGGTCACGTTCCTCAGCGGCGAGATGCCCCGGGGCGCGCTGGAGGGGCCGAGCCTCGAGCTGGCGGCCGACAAGTCCGCCTTCGGGGCGGACCGCGTCGCCCGCTGGTTCGGCAGGGACTGGACGCCGCTCGGCGGGTGACGCACGCTGACCGGGTGAGTGAAGCCGTGCCCGTCCGCGTGTTCCGGTTCGACGAGCTCGAGGCCGCGGACCCCACCCCCGGCATGTTCCGCGAGCGCGCCTTCGAGCTGCCCCGCCTCTGGTCCGGCCGCGTGACGACCGCGCCCGGTGCCGTCAGCGGCTGGCACCACCACGACCTCAACGAGTCGAGCCTCTACGTCGTCCGCGGGGTGCTCCGGCTGGAGTTCGAGGGCTTCGACGGCCACCTCGACGCGCACGCCGGCGACTTCGTGCACGTGCCGGCGTTCACCGTGCACCGCGAGTCCAACCCGACCGACGAGCCGAGCGTCGCTGTCATCGCCCGCGCCGGCGGGGGCATCCCGACGGTCAACGTCGACCCGCCCTCGCGCGTCATCTAGGCCATGACCTAGCCACAGACCACAGGAGGTCCCCATGAACGTCAGGTCGTTGCGCCCCGCCACGGCGCTCGTCGCGCTCGGTGTCGCGCTGCTGTCCACCCCCGTCGCGACGGCCGCCCCGTCCGACCCGTCCCGGCCCCGGGCCGCGCTCCCCACGCTCACCTCGGTCCAGGCCCAGCACGTGGGCAAGGTCGACCGGGTGACCTTCGGGTTCGTCAACGGCGCGCCCACCAACATCCACCTCGAGTGGGTCGACACCCTGCGCCACGACGGCTCCGGGCTGCCGGTGCGCGTCGCCGGGGCGAAGGTGCTGATGGTGGTGTTCAACAACGCGCTTGCTCACGACTCGGGCGGCGCCACGGTGCGCAACCGCACGGCGTTCGCGCTGCCCAACGTGATCACGGCGGTCGGCGCGGGCGACTTCGAGGGGTCGGTCTCCTTCGGGCTCGGGGTGCAGAAGCGCACGTCGTACACCGTCACCACGCTGCACGGCCCCGACCGGGTGGTCGTCGACGTCGCGGCGGGGTTCCGCACGACCACACGGAAGGTGTGGTTCGGCGACCGCAACGCGGACGTCGTGGCGGTGAACCGGCCGGTGCCCGCCGCCGCGCCCGCGGCAGGCGCCCTGCGGTCGCTCTTCGCCGGTCCGCTGCGGTCGGAGCGCGCGGACGGGCTGCGGCTCGTGAGGTCCGGAGCCTGGGGCTTCGACCGGCTCAGCGTGGTCGACGGCGTCGCCCGGCTCCGGCTGACCCGCGGCTGCCGGAGCGGCGGCTCGACGACCACGATCGCCAGCGAGATCATGCCGACGCTGCGGCAGTTCCCGACCGTCGACTGGGTCAAGATCTACGGTCCGGGCGGCCGCACCGAGGACCCGACCGGCCCCTCCGACTCGATCCCGCTCTGCCTCGAGCCCTAGGGATCGGAGCCCGGCCGCGGCTGCGGGTCGTGTTCGTGTGCGGGGTCGGCGGCGAAGATCCGCTCGTAGAGGTCGTAGACCAGCGCGGCCTTGTGGTTGTTGTAGTCCATTCCGTCGGTGAAGCCGCGCGCTCCCAGCTCCCTCTTCAGCGCCGCGTAGGCCGCGTGGTCGTCGGGGTGGGTGCGCAGCCAGTCGCGGAACATGACGTGCCGCTGCGGCTCGGGCGTCCCGGGTGGGAAGACGTGCAGGTTGGTGTGCGGGAGCACGGTCAGGAGCCGGTGCTCCTCCCAGTCGGGCTCGCGGATCCGCAGGGTGAAGCCCGCCGCCTCGAGCTTCGGCACGTACGCCGCCTCGTCAGCGCTGTCGGCGACGATCAGGTCGATGTCGATCACCGGTTTGGCCGCCATGCCCGGCACCGAGGTCGAGCCCACGTGCTCCAGCGACAGCACTGCGTCTCCCAGTGCCTCGCGGACCCGCCCGGCGATCGCCTCGAACATCGCCGGCCAGCCCTCGTCGTACGGCACCACCTCGATCGTCCGAGGCGGCGGCGCCCCCACTCGCACCTTCGCCACCTCGTCGAGGTCGGCGAGCTCGTAGGGTCGCCAGAGCGGGTGGACGGGCACCCGGCCCACTGTAGGACCGGGCGGTCAGCCCTCGGTCGAGGTGTACTTCCCGCGGAAGAACAGGAGCGGCTCGTCGGTGTCGTGGACGCCGAGGTCGAGCACCCGCCCCACCACGATGTAGTGGTCGCCGGCCTCGTGGACGTGGTGGATCTGGCAGTCGACGTAGCCGAGGGTGCCGTCGATCAGGGGCGCGCCGGTGGCCGGCGCGGGCTGCCAGTTGACGCCGGAGAACTTGTCGTGACCGCGGCTGGCCATCTGGTTGGAGAGCTCGGCCTGGTCGGCGGCGAGGAAATTGACGCAGAACTTGCCCGACCGCTGGATCGCCGGCCAGGCGCGCGAGGTCTTGGCCGGGATGAACAGCACCAGCGGCGGGTTGAGCGAGACCGAGGAGAACGACTGGCAGGTCAGGCCGACCGGCGCGCCGCCGCTGATGGAGGTGACGACGGTGACCCCGGAGGCGAAGCGGCCCAGCACGTCGCGGAACTGGCGGGCCGCGGCGACCGCCTCGGGGTCGTCCGCGTCGACGAAGGTGTCCTCGCCGGGGCGGAACTGGAAGTCGTACATCGAGTCGCCCAGCCACGACTCGATGAGGTCGTGGCTCGGCCAGGTCTCCTTCGCGTCGCTGCGCATCCCGTCGGGGACGTCCCCGTGCGGGATGCGGTGCGCTGGCGACTCGGTCACGCGATCCACGGTATGCGCTAGCCTCCGGCGCCGAAGTCGTGGCCCCAGTAGGAGACGGCGGTCGACTCCCGCGCGACCCAGCGGGCGTCGTCGACGGTGAGCCCGTCGGTGCCGAACTCGACGTCGAACCCGCCCGGCGACCGTACGTAGAACGAGATCATCTCGTCGTTCATGTGCCGGCCGAGGGTCGCCGACAGCGGCGCCTGGTGCTTGCGCACCCGCTCCAGCGCCCGGCCGACGTGGTCGAGCTCGTCGACCTCGAGCATGATGTGCACGCACTTCGAGGGGTTCGGCATCGGCAGGAACGCCAGCGAGTGGTGTCGGGGGTTGACCCCGAGGAACCGCAGCCACACCTTCGAGCCGGGCTCCTTGCCGACGAACTCGCCGGGCATGCTCATCGAGTCGCGCAGCCGGAACCCGAGCGTGTCGCGGTAGAACCGCAGCCCCTCCACGTCGTCGGTCACCGGCAGCACGATGTGGCCCATCCCCTGGTCGCCGGTGACGAACCTCGCGGCGTACGGCGTCACGACCGGGCGGGCCTCGTAGGTGATGCCGTGGAACAGCTCGAAGACGTTGTCGAAGGGGTCGCGGAACCGCAGCAGCTCCTGCACCCGGCGCTCGGCGAGCTCGTCGGGAGTGCCCTCCTCGACCTCGACGCCGGCCTTCTCGAGGTGCTCGCGGGCCTCCTGGAGCGCGGCGTGGTCGGCGAGCTCCCAGCCGACGCAGTCGAGCTGGTCGACGTCGGACGGGAAGACGACCAGCCGGGCCGAGACCTCGTCGATCCGCCAGTACTGGTGGTCGGGGTTCGGGCCGCGGCCGGCCGCGAGGCCGAGCACCTTGCCGGCGAACGTCGTCCACTGGTCGAGGTCGGTCGAGGCCACGCGGACGTAGCCCATGGACCTGATGTCGATCACGAGCGCTCCCTGTGGCGGGCGAGGAATGCGGTGGCGACCTCGGCGAACTCGTCGGCGGCCTCGATCTGGGCCCAGTGCCCGCAGTTGGGGAAGACGTGCAGGGTCGCCCGCGGGATCGCCTTGAGCGCGACGAGCGCGCCGTCGAGCGGGTTGACGCGGTCCTCGCGGCCCCAGGTCAGCAGCGTGTGCTTGCGGATCCGGTGGGCCTCGCGCCAGAGCATGCCGTCCTCGCGGGTCTCCGGGTCGAAGAACGACATCCCCATCGAGATCATCGCCTCGCGGGCCCCCGGCGCGGTCGCGTCGGCGTAGCGCTCCTCGACCAGCTCGTCGGTGACGAGGTCCTGGTTGACGACCATCGTGGAGATGAACGCGCGGAGGGCCTCGCGGCTCGGCTCCATGTTGAACTCGGTGAGCCGCTTGACGCCCTCGGTCGGGTCGGCGTGGAAGAGGTTGAGCGAGAGCCCGCCCGGCCCCATCAGGATCAGCCGGCCGACCCGGTCGGGATGGTCGATGGCGAGCCGGCTCGCCGTGCCGCCGCCGAGGCTGTTGCCGAGCAGGTGCACCCGCTCGATGCCGAGCTCGTCGAGGAGCCGGACCACGTAGCCGGCCGAGAAGCGGAAGTAGTTGCCGACCACCGGCGGCTTGTCGGACCCGCCAAAGCCCGGCTGGTCGACGAGCAGGGTGTGGAAGGTGCTCGCGAACCGCGGCAGCGCCGACCCGAAGTTGGACCACGCGGACGCGCCCGGCCCGCCGCCGTGCAGCATCAGCAGCGGCAGGTCGCCGCCGACGCCGGTGGGCGTGCCCGGCCCGGCCTCGTAGTAGTTGAGCGTGAGGTCGCCGGCCTTCGCCGATCGGCGTACCGACTCCTTGTCGTACGCCGTCACGGTCAGTACATCCCCGGGTCGATCTTGTGTCCGAACTCGTGGGCGCCGAACATCTGCAGCGCGCGCTCGGGGTCGTTGGCGGCGTGCACCCGGCCGGCGTGGGCGTCGCGCCACGCCCGCTGCAGCGGCGTTCCCTCGGTGAGGGCGCGGCCGCCGGAGGCCTCGAACAGCGAGTCGATCGCGTCGATCGCGCGCTGCGAGCCGAGCACCTGGTCGCGGCGCACCTTGAGCCGCAGCTTGAGGGGGATCTGCTCCCCCTTGGCGACGTGGTCCTGCGCCTCGCGGATGTTGTTGACCAGCAGCGCCCAGGCGGCGTCGATCTCGCTGCTCGCCCGGGCGATGCGCACGGCCGCGAACGGGTCGAGCGAGGCCTTCTCGCCGAGGTAGGCCGCGCGGGTGCGCTTCTGCTGCATCTCGACGTGCTCCTGGTAGGCGCCCATCGCCATGCCGATGATCGGGGTGGTGATGGTGCCGGTGAAGATCGAGTGGAAGGGCAGCTTGTAGAGGTCGGAGGTGTTCTGCTCCTGGCCCGGACCCCTGCACTGGCCGGTCTCGCCCATGCTCAGCGTGAACGCCTCGGGCACGAAGACGTCGTCGACGACGATGTCGTTGGAGCCGGTGCCGCTGAGTCCGATCATGTGCCAGACGTCGTTGATCGTGTAGTCCTTGCGCGGGACCAGGAACGTCTTGAAGTCGACGACGTTGCCGTCGGCGTTGAAGACCAGCCCCCCGAGCAGGACCCAGGTGCAGTGGTCGCACCCGGAGCTGAAGCTCCACTTGCCGCTGAGGACGTAGCCGCCCTCGGTCACCGTGGCCTTGCCCGTCGGCGCGTACGACGAGCTCAGCCGCGTGTTGGTGTCCTCGCCCCAGACCGCCTGCTGCGCCTCGTCCGCGAACAGCGCCACCTGCCACGGGTGCACGCCGACCACGCTGGAGACCCAGCCGGTCGAGCCGCAGGCGCTCGCGATGTCGCGGACCGCTGTGTAGAACGTGACCGGGTCGGCCTCGAGGCCGTCGAACCGCCGGGGCTGCAGGAGCCGGAAGAACCCGACCTCCTCCAGCTCCTTGATCGAGGCCTCCGGGACGACGCGCAGGCGCTCGGCCTCGTCAGCCCGGTCACGGAACGTGGGCAGCAGGTCGCGGACCCCGTCAAGGACTGACTGAGCCGCAGTCTGGGACATTCGCTCTCTCCTCTTCCTGTGGTGCGCCCCAATACTAGAACACGTTCTAGTCCTGAGTCGAGGGCGCGCGGGAGGAGGCGGGTCTCAGCCCTGCTCGGCCGCCCTGGCGGCGTCCTCGACGCGGCCGACGTACGCCGGCCAGTCGTAGCCGTCCTCGATGTTGCCGTCCCCCGGCTTGCGCCCGACCTGGCCGTCGATGGTCTCGCGCACGATGTCGGCGTGTCCGGCGTGCCGGGCGGTCTCGGACACCATGTGCACCAGGATCTGGTGCAGGGTCACCTCGTCGTCCTCGCCCCACCACGGCACCCGCCCGACCGTGTCGAGCTCGCACTCCTCGAAGGTGACGGCGGCGTGCGTCCAGGCGGTGCGGTAGAGGTCGAGCACCCACTCCCGGCTCTCGTCGGGGGCGAGGTAGAGGTCGTCGTTCATGTCGGCGTCGTCGTCGTGCCAGGGCAGCGCGATCCCGCTCGGCCGCCCGAAGGTGTCGCCGAAGTAGCCCAGCTCGACGCTCGCCAGGTGCTTGACCAGCCCCAGCAGGTTGGTGCCGGTCGGCGTCATCGGGCGGCGGGCGTCGTAGTCGCTCAGCCCCTCGACCTTCCAGACGATGGCGTCGCGGGCGCTCTGGAGGTACTCGACCAGGGTCTCCTTGGGTGTCTTCACCCGCCTGAGCCTGCCAACCCCGGCGGCCACGGGCCACCGGGTTGAGGTGCTAGTGGACGACGACCGGCGGCTGGCCCTCGTCGTCGAGGAGGTGCGTCACCTCGCGCCGCCGCGGCAGCAGCAGGGCCGGCACCAGGGTGAGGGCGACGAGGACCCAGGCGACCCAGTAGGTCTGGGCGAACGCCGACGCCGCGTCGGTGAGGCCCCGGGCGACGTAGGCCGGGTCGACGCCGAGCCGGGCGAAGACCTCCGGGCGGGTGTTCGACAGGATCGCCGCTCCGGCCTCGGTGATGCCGCCCCCTCCCCCCGCCGACTCGGTGCCGGGCACCACCGGCGAGTCGTTGAGGTGGTTGGTCAGGAGCACCGACATCGTCGCGACGCCGACCGAGCTCGAGATCTGCTGGGTGATGTTGACCAGCGTCGACCCCCGGGCGACCTCGTGGGCGGTCAGCGTCTTCAGCGCCGAGGTGAACAGCGGCATCATCGTGGAGCCCATCCCCATGCCCATCACCACCAGCATCGGGATGAGCACCGCGTAGGAGGTGTGCTCGTCGATCTGCGTCAGCCCGAACATGCCGACGACGATCAGCGCGATGCCCACGGGCGCGATCCGGCCCACGGGCATCTTGTCGACCAGGCGGCCGGCGATCGGCATCGTGAGCATGGCGCCCAGACCCTGGGGCGCCACGAGGAGCCCGGCGTGCAGGGTGGACTCGCCGCGGATCTGCTGGAAGTACGTCGGCACGAGCAGCAGGCCACCGAAGAACGCCGCGGCGAACATGAACATCGTGATGACGGAGACCGTCAGGTTGCGGTTCTTGAACAGCCGCAGGTCGAGCAGCGGGTGCTCGGGGCGGAACGAGTGCCACACGAACGCGAGCATCAGCACGGCCCCCACCAGCATCGACACCCACACGCGCGGGGCCCCGAAGTCGCCGCCCTCCTGCGGGAGCGAGGAGACACCGAAGAGGAACAGCGCGAGGCCCGGCGACATCAGGGCCATGCCGAGGAAGTCGAAGGACTCCGAGGGCTCGGGGGTGTCCTTGGCGAGCACCTTCGACGCATAGACGAGCGCGGTGGCGCCGAGCGGGACGTTGATCAGGAAGATCCAGTGCCAGCTGGCCTGCTGGATCAGGAGGCCGCCGAGGATCGGGCCGAGGATGGGTCCGAGGAGCATCGGCACCCCGAGGATCGCCATCAGCCGGCCCATCCGGTGCGGGCCGGCGGCCCTGGTCATGATCGTCATGCCGAGCGGCATCAGCATCCCGCCGCCGAGGCCCTGCAGGACCCGGAAGGCGATCAGCATGTCGATGCTCGTCGCGGTCGCGCACAGGGCCGAGCCCAGTGTGAACAGGAGGATCGCGGTCAGGTAGAGGCGCTTGGTGCCGAACCGGTCGGCCGCCCAGCCCGCCATCGGGATCACCGTCGCCAGCGCGAGCGTGTAGGCGGTGACCGTCCAGGCGACGTGGGAGTAGGCGATCTCGTGACCGCCGCTGCCGAACTCGGCCTGGAACGTCGGCAGCGCGACGTTGACCACGGTGATGTCGAGGATCGACATGATCGCGCCGAGCACGACGACCCCCGCGATCTTCAGGACGGCTGCGTCGATGTGCTCCGGATAGTCGGTCTGGGTCGTGGACGTCATGGATCCCTTCCGAGGCAGGTGGGGTGAGACGCGCGCGGACGACTCGTGCGGCGAGAGGCACGGCCGTCGGGGTGCGCGACGACGAGCCCGAAGAGCCTAGGGCCTTCGAGCCGTTCGCGCGCGGGAGTTTTCCGTCCCTGCCCGGAGCGCGGGAGCGCTCAGCCGGCGAGCGAGGCGCCGGCCCCCGGCTCGTCGGCCGCCTGCTCGCGCTTCAGCATGAGCGCGATGTCGATCAGCTGGTCCTCCTGGCCGCCGATCAGCTTGCGCCGGCCGGCCTCGAGCAGGATCTTGGCGCCGGAGACGCCGTAGCGGTCCGCGGCGTTGCCCGCGTGCTTGAGGAACGACGAGTAGACGCCGGCGTAGCCCATCATCAGCGTCATCCGGTCGAGCTGGCACTCCTCGGGCATGGCCGGCTTGATGACATCCTCGGACGCGTCGACGATCCGCAGGAAGTCGATGCCCGTGGTCCAGCCGAGCTTGTCGCAGACGCCGATGAACGCCTCGAGCGGCGTGTTGCCCGCGCCCGCGCCGAATCGGCGGACCGAGCCGTCGATCTGCGTGGCGCCGGCGCGGGCCGCGATGATCGTGTTGGCGACGCCGAGGCCGAGGTTCTCGTGGCCGTGGAAGCCGACGTCGGCGACGTCGCCGATCTCGGCGACCAGCGCGGCCACCCGGTCGGCGGTCTGCTCCATGATCAGCGCACCGGCGGAGTCGACGACGTAGACGCACTGGCAGCCGGCGTCGACCATGATCCGCGCCTGCTTCGCCAGCACCTCCGGCGGCTGGGTGTGGCTCATCATGAGGAACCCGACGGTCTCGAGACCGAGCTCGCGGGCCAGCCCGAAGTGCTGGATGGAGGTGTCGGCCTCGGTGCAGTGGGTGGCGATCCGGCAGATCTGGCCGCCGTTGTCCTGCGCCGCGCGGATGTCGTCCTTGGTGCCGACCCCGGGCAGCATCAGGAACGCGATCCTCGCCCGCTGCGCGGTCTCGGCTGCGATCCTGATGAGCTCCTGCTCCCAGGTCCTCGAGAACCCGTAGTTGAACGACGAACCGCCGAGCCCGTCGCCGTGGGTCACCTCGATGACCGGCACGCCGGAGGCGTCGAGGGCCTCGACGATGTCGTGGCACTCCCGCGCGGTGAACTGGTGGCGCTTGTGGTGCGACCCGTCGCGCAGGCAGGTGTCGGTGAGGCGCAGGTCGAGCCGGCCCCAGGGCTCGTCGCCGTGGGTGCCGGACCAGGTGCGGCTCAGCTCGTTGATCCGGGCAGTGTCGAGGTCGGTCATGCCATCCCCCTCGCGATGCTCTCGCCGACCCGGGCGGCGGCGGCGGTCATGATGTCGAGGTTGCCGGAGTACGACGGCAGGTAGTCGCCGGCGCCCTCCACCTCGACGAAGATCGAGACCTTCGTCCGGCCCAGCGTGGCGGGCGACGGATCGTCGATCTGCGGCTCCTGGAGCAGCCGGTAGCCCGGGACGTACTCCTGCACGGCCTTCTCCATCGCCAGGACCGACCGCACGATCGCGTCGCGGTCGGCGTCTGGCGACACGGCGCAGAAGATCGTGTCGCGCATGATCATCGGCGGCTCGGCCGGGTTGAGGATGATGATCGCCTTGCCCCGCTCGGCGCCGCCGATCGACTCGACCCCGGCGGCCGTGGTGCGGGTGAACTCGTCGATGTTGGCTCTCGTGCCCGGGCCGGCGGAGACCGACGAGACCGACGCGACGATCTCGGCGTACGACACTCCCCCGAAGGGCTCGGCCGCCCGCGAGACCGCCGCGACCATCGGGATCGTGGCCTGGCCGCCGCAGGTGATCATGTTGACGTTCATCGCGCCGACGTGCTCCTCGCCGTTGACCGGCGGGATCACCGCCGGTCCGACCGCGGCGGGCGTCAGGTCGACCGCGCGGATGCCGGCCTCCTCGTAGCGCGGTGCGTACTCGCGGTGCACGTAAGCGGACGTGGCCTCGAAGATCAGGTCGGGCAGCTCGTCCTGCTTGAGCAGCCAGTCGACGCCCTCGTGGCTCGACTCGAGGCCGTGGTCGGCCGCGAGCCGGAGGCCCTCCGAGGTCGGGTCGACGCCGATCATCCAGCGCGGCTCGATGCTCCCCCCGTTGCGGGCGGAGCGCAGCAGCTTGTACATGAGGTCGGTGCCGATGTTGCCGGGGCCGACGATGGCCGCGGTGCGCTTCATTTCCCTGCTCCTCAGCTCTGGGCTCAGTCGACGAACGTCACGGTCAGCGGCGCGAACCCGCGGATGGTCGCCTCGACCCGGTCGCCGGCGGCGAACGGCACGAACGGGCCGAGGGCGCCCGACAGCACGACCTGGCCGGCGCGCAGCGGGTCGCCGAACCGGTGGCACTGCACGGCCAGCCAGCGCAGCGCCTCCAGCGGGTCGCCGAGGCACGCGGCGCCGTTGCCGCTCGACCGCACCTCGTCGTTGATCGCCAGCGTCATCTCGACCTCGCGCGGCTCGACCTCGTCGAGGGGCCGGCCCTCGCGACCCACGACGTAGAGGCCGCTCGACGCGTTGTCGGCCACGGTGTCGGTGAAACCGATGTCCCACCCGTCGATCCGCGAGTCGACGATCTCCAGGGCCGGCAGCGCGACGTCCACCGCGGCGCGGACCGACTCGATCGTGATCTCGGCCTCGTCGGCCGGGTCGACGTCGCGGGCGAGCACGAACGCGACCTCCGCCTCGACCCGCGGCTGGAGCAGCGTGCGCATCGACACCGGCTCGTGCTCGCTGACGTCCATGTCGTCGAGCAGGTAGCCGAAGTCGGGCTGGTCGACGCCGAGCTGGTGCTGGACCGCCTCCGAGGTCGCGCCGATCTTGCGCCCCACGACGCGCGCGCCCGCGGTCAGTCGTCTCTGGACGAGTCCCTGCTGCACGGCGTACGCCGCGGAGAGGTCGTCGGTGCCGATCAGGTCGCGCACCGCGGCACACGGGACGCCGGTCTCCTGGGCCGTGGCGAGGCGGGCCACGGCGGCAGAGATCACGTCCTCGCTGGCCACGGTGCGATAGTAGAACCTGTTACAGTTTTGCGCCATGAGCGCCCCTCTCCCGGACTCGCTGCCCGGAGAGGTCGACGTCGTCGTGGTGGGCGCGGGCGGGGCCGGGATGTGCGCCGCGCTGACCGCCGCGACGCAGGGCCTCGACGTGCTCCTGATCGAGAAGTCCGGCTACTTCGGCGGCTCGACGGCACGCAGCGGTGGCGGTGTCTGGATGCCCGGCAACGCCGCGCTCCGGGCGGCCGGCCAGGTCTCCGCCGACGACCTCGACCAGGCCAAGCTCTACCTCGACTCCATCGTCGGCGACGACGTCCCGAAGGTCCGGCGCGACACCTACCTCGAGCGCGGGCCCGAGGTGCTCGACTTCATCCACGCGCACACGCCGGTCCGCTTCCAGTGGGTCCCCCACTACGCCGACTACCACCCGGAGGCGCCGGGCGGTCGCGCCGAGGGCCGCTCGTGCGAGCCGGTGCCGCTCGACGCGCGCTTCCTCGGGGCCGAGCTCGAGCGGCTGCACCCGCAGTACACCAAGGCGCCGGCCAACCTCATCGTGACCCAGGCCGACTTCCGCAAGATCAGCCTCGGGCTGCGCACCTGGCGCGGCCCCGCCACGATGGTCAAGGTGCTGGTCAAGCGGCTGGTGAGCGGCCTGCTGCGCCGACGGATGTACGCCATGGGCAACGCCATCGTGATCGGCCTGCGCAAGGGCCTCATCGACGCGGGGGTGCCGCTCGCCTACGACACCGAGCTCACCGGGCTCGTGCTCGACGAGGGCCGCGTGAGCGGCGTACGCGTCGTCCGGCACGGCGAGGAGGCAACGGTCCGGGCGCGCCGCGGCGTGGTCCTGGGCAGCGGCGGCTTCGAGAAGAACCTCGAGCTCCGCGAGAAGCACCAGCCCCGCCCCACCTCGGTCGACTGGACGACCGGCTCGCAGTTCAACACCGGCGGCGGCATCCTGGCCGGCATCGCGGCCGGCGCCGAGACCGACCTCCTCGACGACGCGTGGTGGGGCCCGACGATCCCGCTGCCGAACGGCCCGTGGTTCTGCCTGGCCGAGCGCAACCTGCCCGGCTCGATCATCGTCAACCAGGCCGGCGAGCGGTACATGAACGAGGCGCTCCCCTACGTCGAGGCCGTCCACCAGATGTACGCCGGCGAGGCCACCGGCGTCGGCCACGTCCCCAGCTGGATGGTGATCGACCAGCGCTACCGCAACCGCTACCTCTTCGCCGGGCTCTCGCCACGCCAGCCGTTCCCCGGCCGCTGGTACAAGCACGGCACGGTCAGGAAGGCCGCGACCATCGAGGAGCTGGCCGCGCAGATCGACGTCCCGGCCGCTGCCCTGCGGGCGACCCTCGACCGGTTCAACGGGTTCGCGAGGACCGGCGTCGACGAGGACTTCCACCGTGGCGAGTCGGCCTACGACAAGTACTACTCCGACCCGACCGTGAAGCCGAACCCGTCGCTCCACGCGATCGACCACGCGCCGTTCTACGCGGTCAAGATCGTCCCGGGCGACCTCGGCACCAAGGGCGGGCTGGTCACCGACGAGCGCGCGCGGGTGCTGCGACCCGACGGCTCGGTCATCGCCGGCCTCTACGCCGCGGG
Source organism: Nocardioides halotolerans DSM 19273 (assembly GCF_000422805.1). GTDB lineage: Bacteria > Actinomycetota > Actinomycetes > Propionibacteriales > Nocardioidaceae > Nocardioides > Nocardioides halotolerans. The sequence continues at coordinate 770,279 of NZ_KE383922.1, forward strand.
CAACGTGTCCTCAGCCGTGATGGGCCACACCTACGCCGGGCCGGGGGCCACCATCGGACCGGCGCTGGCGTTCGGCTACCTCGCGGCCGAGGACATCGCCCGCTCGTCGGTCGTCGAGGCCGAGAAGGAGACCGCCTGATGCCGATCGACCCGGCCGCCGCGATCGGCGCGCCCGTCGGCGACGTGACGTTCTCCTGGACGTCGAGCGACGTGCTGCTCTACCACCTCGCCATCGGCGCCGGCTCCCGCCCGGGCGCCAACGTCGACCCGGGCGCGCTGCGCTGGACGACCGAGGGAGCGCACCTCCAGGTGCTGCCCTCGTTCGGCGTGGTCGTGCCCACGTTCCACATGACCGACCCGCCGCCGCTGGACCTGCCGGGCTGCGACATCAACCTGGCCCAGGTCGTCCACGGGTCGCAGTCGATCACCGTGCGCGCACCCCTGCCCGCGGCGGGCTCGGCGACCGTCCGCACGACGCTCACCGACGTCTGGGACAAGGGCAAGGCTGCGGTGATCTGGCAGGAGGGCGTCGCGACGTCAGACTCCGGCGAGGAGCTCTGGACCACGCGGTCGTCGATCTTCGTGCGCGGCGAGGGCGGCTGGGGCGGCGACCGCGGCAGCGCCGAGCCGGTCGGGCTGCCGGACCGGGCGCCCGACGCCGAGACGACGTACGCCATCACGCCCCAGCAGGCCCTCCTCTACCGCCTGTGCGGCGACCGCAACCCGCTGCACTCCGACCCCGCCTTCGCCGAGGCGGCCGGCTTCCCGGCGCCCATCCTGCACGGGCTGTGCTCCTACGGGATCGTGCTGCGCGAGCTCACCACGGCCCTGCTCGGCGGCGACGCCGCCCGGGTCGGCGGCTTCGGGGCCAAGTTCACCGGCGTCGTCTACCCCGGCGAGACGCTCCGGGTGCGCGGCTGGCAGGAGCACGGCCGCATCGTCGGCTCCGCTGCCGTCGCCGGCGGCGAGCGGGACGGTGCGCCGGTGCTGGGCGACGTCGTGCTCAGCCTGGCCTGAGGGAACGCCCGATTCGTCTGCGCGCAGCAGCGGGGAATGACAAGTGGCCTCGCAGACGAGTCGTCACGGGGCGACGAACCCCGCGACCAGCGCCCCGAAGCCGTCGGGGTCGTCGACCCACGGGAAGTGGCCGGCGCCCTCGTGCACGACCAGCTCGCCGCGCGGGAACAACGCGGCGACCTGGGCCATCACCGGGGTGGGGTTGCCGGTGTCGCAGCCGCCGGCGACCACCAGGACGGGGACGTCGAGGCCCCGCAGCGCGGCTCGCGTGGCGTCGGGATCGTGCGCGCCGTCGGCGACGAACGCCGCCGCCTTCTCGTGGTCGCGCAGCGTGTCCATCCACGCGTCGTAGGCGCGGGTCTCGTCGTCCCAGCGGCCGAAGCTGAACGCCGAGACCAGGCGCCAGTCGCCCTCGTCCTCGGAGCCGGCCTGCACCCGCGCCAGGGCGGCCGCCGCGTCGGCGTACCACGGCTCGGTCTCGCGACGCCTGGCCATCGCGCTGCGCGCCTCGTCGGAGATGTCGATGCCGACCGCACGGGTGCTCGGCGTGACCAGCAGCAGGCGTCCGACCCCGTCGGGGTGCGCCTCGACGTAGCGGTGCGCGAGGTTGGCGCCCGCGGAGTGCGCCAGCAGGTCGAGGCGCTCGAGACCGAGGTGGCGGCGCACCGCCTCGACGTCGGCGACCTGGCGGTCGCAGCGGTACGACGCGGGGTCCGCGGCGGTCTCCGACGCGCCGGTGCCGCGCAGGTCGAGCCGCGCCCACGCGCGGTGCGCGGCGAGGCCCCCGAGGTCGCCGAAGTAGGCCGAGTCGAGCATCGGCCCGCCGGGCAGGCACAGCAGGGGCTCGCCGGGGCCGGGGGTCAGGTGGACCGCGAGACGGGTGCCGTCGTCAGCGGTGAGGTGGGTGGTCGAGGTGGGTCCCATGCAGGTGCCTCTCGTCGCGCCGCGCGGCGGCGTGGTGGACAGCGTTGATCGGAACTCACCTCCTCGGGTCGTCGTGACCCGGCGACCCTACCGCTGCGACGCGAGCAGGCTCGCCACCGACTCGGGCGAAGGCATCGCCGCGATCTCGGCCGCGACGCGCTGTGCGCCGGCTCGGAGGTCCGGGTCGGCGAGCAGCCGCTCGACCGCCTCGCGCACGGACTCGGCCGAGACCTCGCCCGGGCGGAGGGCCAGCGACGCCCCGGCCCGGGTGCCGCCCTCGGCGTTGCGGAACTGGTCGGCCGCCTGAGGCAGGCAGAGCTGGGGCAGGCCGTGCGCGAGGCCGCCGAAGAACGTGCCGGAGCCACCGTGGGAGACCACGACCGCGGTGCGCGAGAGCACCTCGAGCTGGTCGACCCATGCCTCCACCCTCACGTGGGCGGGCTGCGAGCCCAGGGCGGCGGGGTCGATCCGCGGTCCGACGGCGACGAGGACGCGCACGGGCAGCCGGGCGACCCCGTCCACCACCTCACGCAGCACGGCCGCGTCGTTGTGCGCCGTCCCCATCGTCACGTAGACGAGCGGATCGCCAGGCGGTCGTGAGCCACGGCCGGGCACCGTGACCGGTCGGAGCCGCTGGACTCCGGTGAGGTGGCCGAGCGGGCCGCCCTGCAGCGACGGCGGGCAGATGTCGAGGTAGCCGGAGCGGTAGCAGCCGGCGTAGGGCAGCACCTCCAGGCCGTGCGAGTGCCAGAGGCCGGCGAGCCTGGTCGCGGTCTCCTCGAGGATGCTCGGCGGCACGGCGGTGCCGAACGAGTGCGTGACGGTGGGGATCCCGCGGACCTCGCCCACCAGGGGCGCGGCCAGCTCCGCCTGGTCGTGGACGATCAGGTCCGGCTGCCAGGTGTCCGCGAGCTCGAGCAGGTCGGCTGCCATCGGCGGGGTGAGCGCCTCGCCGAACATGCGGGGGAAGACGAAGAAGGGTCGCTCCTCCCCCGGCAGCTGCTGGGCCTGGGAGAGGACCGCCCCCCGCAGGGCCCGCTCGTCGTCTCCGTGCGCTCCCGCGGGCACGGCGTCCAGCCCGGCGTCGGTGACCAGCGGCATCGACGCGGCCGACAGCGCCCACAGGAGCTCGTGCCCCGCCTGCCGGAAGGCACGGCCGAGCTGGAGCATCGGGATCACGTGGCCGTGCCCGGAGGTGGAGGAGAACAGCACGCGCATGGCTCACAGTGGCACGCGCGGCGGCCCTTGTCAGTCCGGCTTCCGACCGACGACGTAGAGCCGCTGGGTGGTCTCGCCCCGCGCGACGATCGGCCCGCGGTGGTACCACTCGAGGTCGGTGAGGCCGGCGGCCTCGACCAGCGCCACGACCTGTGCCGGCTCGTGCAGCACGAAGTCGAGGTCCACGTCGACGTCGAACCAGCTCTCGTGGTGCAGCACCTCCGACCCGGTGTGCAGGGCGACCACCAGCCAGCCGCCCGGCACGAGCGGACGGGTCAGCGCGGCGAGCGCCTCGGGCAGCTCGGAGGCCGCGAGGTGGATCAGCGAGTACCACGCCAGCACCGCCGACCAGCCGGGCGCCGAGGTGGGCCGCATCAGCTGCCGCAGGTCACCGACCCGGTAGTCGCCCGCCGGGAAACGCCGGCGCGCCTCCTCGACCATCCCGGGCGAGAGGTCGAGACCGGTCGCGTCGACGCCGGCGTCCGCGAGGTAGGCGGTCACGTGCCCCGGGCCGCAGCCGACCTCCACCACCGGCCCACCGTCGGCGTGCGCCGCGACCCGGTCGAGCAGCCACCTCTCGAACGGCTGCTGACCGACGAGCTCCCCGGCGAGGTGCTCGGCGTACGTCGAGGCCACGGCGTCGTACGACGAGCGGACCCGCTGGTCGCGAGCGGCGGCACCCTCGGCCAGCACCGACTCGCGGTCCACCGCGGGCGCGGCCTCGGCCGTGACCCCCTCGGCGGCGGCGACCGCCCCGAGCAGGTGCACCCACCGGGCGTCGTGCTGCCCGTGCTGGCGGGGCAGCTCGCGCACCAGCGGCTCGGGCCGGGCGGCCAGGCCGGCGAGGACGACCTCCACCTCGGCGCGGTCGCCGAAGGGGTGCAGCCGCTCGGTGCGCGTCCTGAGCTCGCCGGGAGCCTGCGCGCCGCGCAGCAGCAGCACGGTCACGAGCGCCCGCTCCGCGTCGCCGAGCTCCAGGACCTCGGAGAGCAGCTGGTGGTACTTCAGCGTGCGCCGGCCGGTGTCTGCCCACACCACCCGCACGAGCTGTCGGTCCTTGAGCCCGCGGAGGACAGACTCCACCGTCGCCTCGTCGTAGTCGGCGATCGGGTCTCGACTGCTCGTCTGGTTGCACCCGGTGCGCACCGACGACAGCGTCATCGGGTAGGTCGCCGGGACGGTCACCTGCTTCTCGAGGAGGACGCCGAGGACACGCTGCTCCTCGGCGCCGAGATCGGGGAGGGCCACGCCGTCAATCTAGGCCGTGTCTCTCAGCTGCTGCTCGGGCCGGCCTCGTGGGGCCGCGTGGTCCTGGTCAGGCGGCGTGCCCGGTCTCCAGGCCGGTAGCGGACGGCGTCCCCTTGGTGAGGGGCGCCACGGTGACGTCGAGGCTGCGCTCGAGCCGGCGGGTCGCCCGTGCGCGGCGCCACTCGCTGAACAGCGTGCGGAGCACCCGCAGCCCGTCGGAGACGGCGTTGAGGTTCGACTCGCCGAACATCCGCAGCTTCTCGGCCGAGGGCACCTCGGCGATCGACACGCCCGCGGCGGCGAACCGGCAGGTGATCATGGTCTCGATCTCGAAACCGTCGCCCCACAGCATCCTGTCCCTGCCTGCCGGCTGCGCGTGATCGGGCAGGTCGAGGAGCGGCAGCAGGTCGGCCCAGAACGCGTTGTAGCCGTAGCAGAGATCGGTGAAGCGGGTGCGGAACACGACGTTGAAGACGAGGTTCAGGAATCGGTTGCCGACGTGGCGCACGGTCGTGATGTCCGACGAGCCGCCCCCGTGGGTGAATCGCGACCCCTTGGCGAAGTCGGCGCCGGCCTTGAGGGCCTCGACGAACCGGGTGATCTCGGCCGGGTCCGCCGAGCCGTCGGCGTCGAACATCACCACGATGTCGCCGGTCACCCGGGCGAAGCCGGCGGCCAGGGCGTTGCCCTTGCCGGTGCGGCGCTGCAGGACCGTGACGATGCCGGGCATGGCCCGCCGGGCCGACCGGACGGTGCCGTCGACCGAGCCGCCGTCGACGAGGATCACCTCGTGCACCGGCGGCAGCTGCGGCAGCACGGCCGCCAGGTTCAGCGCCTCGTTGAGCGCCGGGATCACGATGCTGATCAGCGGATCACGGGTGTCGCGACTCCCGGCGACGTCGCCGGTCCCCCCTTGGTGACTGCTCATACTGCTCCCCATCCCCCGGTGTCACCGGCCCCCCAGCCGGGTTACTGCCCACCGGAGAGCCTAGGGTCTGCCGGCGTGCGCAGCGCGACCGCTCGGCCGCCCCACGCTGCGGTAACAACCACCGTTTACGCAGGTCAGACCGGCTGTACGCAGCCAACGCCGGGCGCGGACCCCCGATTTCGTGGCTCGATCGTGGACGAGCGCGCCCGGCTGTAACCGACTGTTGCCGAGCCTGTGGGAGTGTCGCGCGGCCGGAGCCCGCCGCGTCACCGACTGGTCTGGACACTGCCTGACCCGATACTGGCCCGCATGAGCGCCATCGACGGCTGGGACCTCGGCCAGCACACCGCCCACGGAGTCACCCACCCGACGTACCGGAAGGGCTCCGGGCCGGGCGTCGTCGTCATCTCCGAGATCCCCGGGATCACCGAGGACGTGATCGCGTTCTCCGAGGAGGTGGTCGGCCTGGGCTGCACGGTGGTGATGCCGCACCTGTTCGGCGACGTGGTGAGCTCCGACTCCCCGATGGCCGCGATGGCCTCGCTGCGGCAGGCGTGCGTCAACCGGGAGTTCAACAAGCTGCGGCTGCGGCAGACCTCGCCGATCGCCGACTGGCTCCGGTCGCTGGCGCGCGAGCTGCACACCGAGCTCGGCGGGCCCGGTGCGGGCGCGGTCGGCATGTGCTTCACCGGCGGCTTCGCCCTCGCGATGATGGTCGACGACTCGGTGGCCGCCCCCGTGCTCGCCCAGCCGTCGCTCCCCTTCCCGGTCGGCCGGGCACGGGCCGCCGACCTGAACCTCTCCCCCGACGACCTCGCGAAGGTCAAGGAGCGGGCCGCCGCGGGCTGCGAGGTGCTGGGCCTGCGCTACGCCGGCGACCTCGCGGTCGGCACCCGCTTCGAGACGCTCACCCGCGAGCTCGGCGACGCGTTCATCCGCGTCGAGTTCCCCGGCCGCAAGCACTCCACCCTCACCGCGCACCGCCAGCAGGAGGGCGTCGACCGGGTGCTGGCGTTCTTCCGCGAGAAGCTCCTGGACGCGCCGGGCCGGCACTAGCTGCCGGCGCCGGCGTGCCGGGTCGGCGTCAGGCCGAGAGGATGAGCCCGCTGGTGGGCACGCCGGTGCCGGCGGTGACGAGGACGTGGGGGACGTCGGGGACCTGGTTGACCGAGGTGCCGCGCAGCTGGCGGACGGCCTCGGCGATGCCGTTCATCCCGTGGATGTAGGCCTCGCCCAGCTGGCCGCCGTGGGTGTTGAGCGGCAGCCGGCCGCCGAGCTCGATCGCGCCATCGGCGATGAAGTCCTTGGCCTCCCCGCGCCCGCAGAAGCCGAGCTCCTCGAGCTGCATGAGGACGTAGGGCGTGAAGTGGTCGTAGAGGATCGCCATCGGCATGTGGTCGGGCGCGAGCATCGACTGGCGCCACAGCTCCCGGCCGACGACGCCCATCTCGGGGATGCCGATGTCGTCGCGGTAGTAGGACGTCATGACGTACTGGTCGGCGCCGCTCCCCTGCGCGGCGGCGGCCACCACCGCGGGCCGCTGCCGCAGGTCGCGGGCGCGCTCCACGGACGTGACGACCAGCGCGACCGCGCCGTCGGACTCCTGGCAGCAGTCGAGCAGGTGCAGGGGGTCGACGATCATCCGCGAGGCCTGGTGGTCCTCGAGGGTGATCGGCTTCTCGTAGAAGAACGCGTGGGGGTTCGTCGCGGCGTGCCGCCGGTCCGCGACGGCGACCGCGCCGAAGTCCGCCGACGTGGCGCCGTACTCGTGCATGTAGCGGCGGGCCTGCATCGCGACCGTGGCCGCCGGGGTGCCGAGCCCCATCGGGTAGGTCCAGGCGTTGTCGAGGCCGTTGGTGTTGACCTGCGTCGCGGCCGCCAGCGAGAACTGGCCGAACCGCGACTCCGAGCGCTCGTTGAAGCCGCGGTAGCAGACCACGACGTCGGCGACGCCGGTCGTGACGGCCATCGCGGCCTGCTGGACGGTGGCGCACGCCGCGCCGCCGCCGTAGTTGATGCGGCTGAAGAACCGCAGCTCCTTGATGCCGAGCTCGCGGGCGAGCGCGATCTCCGACGACGTGTCCATCGTGAACGTCGTGAGGCCGTCGACGTCCTCGACTCCCAGCCCGCAGTCGGCGAGCGCCGCGCGGACCGCCTCGACCGAGAGCTGGAGCTCGGAGCGTCCCGACGCCTTGGAGAACTCGGTCGCACCGATGCCGGCGATCGCGGCCTTCCTCGACAGCGGGCTCACACGGCCACCCGGACCGTGCCGGTGACGTGGTCACCCAGCGAGACGCGCCCGACCACGTCGATCGTCGCGACGCCGTCGTCGACCGAGGTGACGGTGCCGCTGAAGGTCAGCGTGTCGTAGGGGTGGGCGGGGGCGCCGAGACGGATCGCGATGCCCTTGAGCTCGGCGTCGTGCCCGGCCCAGTCGACGACGTACCTCTCGACGAGCCCGTTGGTGGTCAGGATGTTCATGAAGATGTCCTTCGACCCGGCTGCCTGGGCGATGTCGCGGTCGTGGTGGACGTCCTGCCAGTCACGCGTCGCGATCGCGGTGCTCACGATCGTGGTCGGGGTCATCGGCAGGCTCCACTCGGGGATCACCTGCCCCGGCTCGAGCGTCCTCATGGCATCTCCTCCGCGCGGCGCCACACGGGCAGGGTCAGCTCGTCGTCGATGCGGTTGAAGTCGACGCGCAGCGGCATGCCGATCTCGATCTCCTCGTCGGACACGTCGACCACCTCGCCCACCATCCGCACGCCCTCGTCGAGGTCGATCAGCGCGATCACGATCGGCAGCTCCTTGCCGGGCACGGGCGGGTGCCGGTGCACGACGTAGGAGAAGACCGTGCCCGTGCCGGCGGCGACGTCGTAGCCGCGGTCGTAGGCATCGCAGCTCTGGCAGGCAGGGCCGGGCGGGAACCGGCGGGCGCCGCACGCGTTGCAACGCTGGATGCGCAGCTCGCCCGCCCGGGTGCCGTCCCAGAAGAACTGCGAGTCGCGGTTGACCATCGGCCGCACGGTCACGGGCGCTCCCGCGGGACGAACTTGAGCACCCGGAACAGCATGGTCGCCACCTTCTCGCTGCGCCCGTCGGGGTGGTCGACGTACCACGTGTTGCGCGAGGTCACGAAGTAGCCCTCGCCCATCGCGGTGCGCTTCGGCCCGGCCACGGAGTCGAGCGCGCTCGTCACGCGCAGCAGCTCGCCCACCCGCACGTAGCGCTCGTAGCTCTGCTCGCAGTTGGTGCCGAGCACGGCGGTGTAGCCCTCGTCGGTGAGGAACTCCGTCATCCGGCTGAGCGGGTCCTCCGGCGGCCGCCTGCGGCCGAGGCCGGGCATCGTCCAGACCTGCGCCATCGACGGCGGTGCCTCGCCCTGCCGGAACCGCTCGTTGTCGTAGCCCATGGCGTCGAGCCAGGTGCCGATGGTGGCCTGGTTGACCTCGTACGGCGCCACCGACTCCGACGCCTCGCCGAGCGCCTCGATCCGCTCGGCCTCGGCCATGATCCGCTCGTGCCGCTGGTCGACGGGCCGGGCGGTTCCCGCGGGACCCTCCGTCATCGGGGAACCCGGGGCAGCCCGAGCCCGAACATCGCGATCAGCTCGCGCTGCACCTCCTGCACGCCACCGCCGAAGGTGAGCACCAGGTTGCGCTTCTTCTGGCCGTCGAGGTAGCTCGTCAGCGCGCCGGTCTCCTCGTCGGACGGGTCGCCGTAGCGGTGCACGACGCGGGTCAGCTCGTCGAGGAGGTGCTGCACCTGGTCGGCCGCGAAGACCTTCGACGCCGACGCGTCGCCGACCGAGATGCCCTGCCCACCTGTGGCGACGTCGGCCGCGCGGGCGACCTCCCAGTTGAGCAGCTCGTTGACGCGGAACACCGCGGTCACCCGGCCCATGAGCTCGACGACGTCGGGCCGGTCGGCGACGCCGGCCTTGGCGGCCCACTCGGCGACGCGGTCGCGCAGGCCCTCGATCCGGCCGGCCGGCCCGAGCATCACCCGCTCGTGGTTGAGCTGGGTGGTGATGAGCTTCCAGCCCTGGTTCTCCTCGCCGACGAGCATGTCGACGGGCACGCGCACGTCGTTGTAGTAGGTCGCGTTGACGTGGTGGGAGCCGTCGGCGGTGATGATCGGCGTGTGTGAGTAGCCAGGGTCGGACGTGTCGACGATGAGGATCGAGATGCCCTTGTGCTTGGGCGCGTCGGGGTCGGTGCGGACGGCGAGCCAGACGTAGTCGGCCTGGTGGCCCCCGGTGGTCCACAGCTTCTGTCCGTTGACGACGTAGTGGTCGCCGTCGCGCCGCGCGGTCGTCCGCAGCGAGGCCAGGTCGGTGCCGGCGTCGGGCTCGGAGTAGCCGATGGCGAAGTGGACGTCGCCGGCCAGGATCCGCTCGAGGAAGAGGTCTTTCTGCTTCTCGGTGCCGTACTTGATCAGCGTCGGACCCACGGTCTGCAGCGTCACCGCCGGCAGGTGCACGTCGGCGTACTGCGCCTCGTTGGCGAAGATCGTCTGCTCGATCTCGCCGAGCCCCTGGCCGCCGTACTCCCGGGGCCAGCCGACGCCCATCTTGCCGTCCTCGCCCATCTGGCGGACCACGCGCTGGTAGGTCTCGCCGTGCCGGTCGAGGCCCATCTCGCGGTGCTCGTTGTGGCTGGCGAGGCCTGCGAAGTAGGTGCGGGTCTCGGCCTTGAACGCCCGCTGGGCCGCGCTGAGCTCGAGGTTCTTGGTCGTCGGGTCCTCGACCGGCACCGCCTCCGCGCGCACGTCGAGCGTGTGGGTGATGTCGGTGACCCAGCTGAAGTAGTGGTGCAGCGGATAGGTCTCGTCGACGCCCATGCCGCCGTGGAGGTGGTGGCAGGTGCGCAGGGCGGGCAGGCCCTCGGTGCAGGTCCAGTACGCCGCGACGGCGAGGTCGTCGCTGACGTCGAGGCCCTGCTCGAGACGCCAGGCGGCGTTGTCGGCCGCGAGGTCCAGGGTGCGCGAGGAGATGTAGACGTCGGCGATCTGCATCGCGACCGCCTGGAACTCCGCGAGGCTGCGCCCGAACTGGGTGCGCCCCTTGATGTAGGTCGCGGTGAGGTCGCGGGCGCCGGCGACGAGCCCGGCCGCCGTGAGGCACAGCCCGGTGACGTAGCGCTCGGCGAGCAGCCGCACCGCGCCGTCGCCCAGCAGCTCGGCGCCTGCGCCGTCGAGGACGACCGTGTGGGTCGCGAGCCCGGCGCTCGAGCCGGACTCGAGCAGCGTGACGCCCGGGTCGCTGACTTCGACGAGCGCGACGACGGGGGTGTCGCCGTCCATCGCGAGCACCAGCAGCCGGGTCGCCGCGTCGGCGATGGTGACGCCGATCTTGCGGCCGCTGACCGTGCCGTCGGCGTACGTCGTGGAGGGGGTGCCGCTGACCGGCGAGCCGGCCTCGCGGAACGCCGGGGTGAGCAGCACGTCGCCCGTGACGACGCCGGGCAGCAGCGCCTGCTTCTGCTCCTCGGTGCCTGCGCCCGCCACCACCAGGGCGCCGCAGCACAGCGTCTCCCACACCGGGAGGTGGCGCGCGCGCGAGCCCGTCTCGCGCAGCAGCACGCCCACCCCCGGCAGGCCGAGACCCTCGCCGCCGTAGGCCTCGGGCACCGCCAGCCCGAGCAGTCCCGCCTCGGCGAGCTCGGCCCAGCCGCCGTCGCGGTCGAGCACGTCGGCCAGCACCGAACGGACCGCCGCCAGCGACTCGAGCCGCTCGGGGTCGGGCTGGAGGAATCCGTCCGTGGGCATGTGGAAAACTGTAACGTGTTCTAGTCTGCTGCGGAACGGGGAGGACGCACGGGTGCACCCACTCTCGCCGCCCCACCCAGCACCGCGGCCTGCAACCGCTCCAGCTCGGCAGGGAAGCGGCGCGCCAGGTCGTCGACGTCGGGCATCGACTCGCGGCAGGCGATCACGCCGACGCCGATGCGCCCGTTGTTGGACATCACGGTGATGTTGAGGCCGGCGCCGTGGAAGACCGGCCCGAGCGGGTGCAGCGCCTCGATGCGGGCGCCCATGAAGTAGAGCGGCACCGGAGGCCCGGGCACGTTGGAGATCACGAGGTTGTGCACCACCGGGTGCCGCTCCGCCAGCCGGAGGGACGCGTAGGCGCGCACCGCCAGCCCGAAGGTCCGCGGCGCCGCGAACTCCGCCCAGTCCTGGAGGGCGTCGGCACTGATGGCCTTGTGGTGCTCCTTCGCGTTGCGGTTCGAGGTCGCCATCTCCTCGAGCCGCTCGAGGGGGTCCTCCACGTCGGTGCCGAGCCGGGTGAACAGCGCGGAGACCTTGTTGGCGCCCTCGGCGCGCTGCGACTCCGACCGCACCGAGACCGGGACCGTGGCGATCAGCGAGCTGTCGGGGAGCTCGTCGCGGTCCTCGAGGTAGGACCGCAGCGCTCCGCCGGCGACCGCCAGCACCACGTCGTTGACCGTCGTCCCGGTCGCTCCCTTGACCTCCTTGATCACGTCGAGGTCCATCTCGGCGAACGCGATCGCGCGGTGACCGGTGATGGTGCCGTTGAACGACGTGCGCGGCGCGGTGAGCGGCGCGGCCATCGCCGTGCCCTCGCGGGCCCGGCCGATCGTGCCGATGACGCCCTTCACCGTGGGGGCCAGCAGGCCGAACGTCGTGAACGGCCGCGTGGTCGAGCTCACGACCGCGCGCCCGAGGAGCTCGGCGCGGCCGGGCTCGTGCGGCCAGCTCTTCTTCTCCTGGGCGGCGCCGATCGGCTCGGCGTCCGGCTCGAGGCTGCAGAGGTGCGAGATCAGGCTGGCCCCGGAGACGCCGTCGACGGTGGCGTGGTGCATCTTCTGGAAGACCGCGAGGAGCTCGTGCCCGTCCTCGTCGTGGTAGCCCTCGATCACCCACATCTCCCACAGCGGCCGGGAGCGGTCGAGCGGGAGCCCGGCGAGGTGGCCGGACAGCTCGGTCAGCTCGGCGTACCCGCCCGGTGTGGGCAGCGCCAGGCGGTGCACGTGCCGCTCGATGTCGAACTGCCGGTCCTGCACCCACACCGGGTGGTCGAGCCCGAGTGGCACGCGGCGCAGCTTGCGGGTGAACTCCGGGACGTCGCGCACCCGCGCCTCAATGCCGTCGCGCATCGCAGCGAAGGAGTACGGCTCCGGCATCGTCGACGGGTCGAGCACGATCAGCCCGCACACGTGCATGAGCTGTGCGGGCGTCTCGAGGTAGAGGAAGCTCGCGTCGAGCCCCGACAGGCGGTCCATCCAGTCTCCCTAGAACACGTTCTCGTCCGGTGCCAACGAGCGTCGCACCGACTCGGTCACGTGCCGACCCGTCTCGCGCGGAACTTCGCCCGCCCGGCCCGCGTTGAGGAGACGTGCTTCTCGATGACGAGCTGGCCCGCCAAGCCGAGGTGCTCGTGGGCCTGGGCTACCCCGATCACCTGCGGGCGGAGGCGAAGGCCCTGCTCGACCCGCTGCGCGACCGGCTGGGCGACGAGGTCGCCAGCGAGCCGGCGCACGCGTCGTTCGTGCTGGTGCCAGGGCCGTCGGTGCTGCCGGTCTCGCAGCGGGTGCCGATGCTCCGTCTCGCCGGGCGCGCGGGCACGCTGAGCGCGCACTTCGCCGATGTCGACACCTTCGGCCCGGTGGTCGAGGTCCCCCACGACCCGGTGTACGCCGTGGTGCGGGTCGAGCGCGGCGAGGACCTCTGCGGCGTCAGCCCGGCCGACGCGGCGACGTCCATCGCCGGCCGAGGCCGGACCATGCTCACGATGGAGGAGGGGATCGCCTTCCTCCACGCGGTGCCCGCAGCCCTGGAGAAGAACAAGTGCTTCCACACGGGTGCCTCGCGCGGGTCCGACCGCCGGGTGCCGGCGCTGTGGATCTCGGCGCGGGCACCGCACCTGGGCTGGTGCTGGGAGCACAACCACCACACCTGGCTGGGCGTCGCGTCGGCCGAGAACCGCGTCACACGGGCTTCGGCATGAAGTGACCCGCCGGTAGGTTTGACGCGTGTCATTTCGCCGACGGACGCTCTTCTACGCCGCTCTCACCGCCAACGCGGTCCGCCCGCTCCCCGGCTTCCGCGCGGGCGTCCCGGCGTTCTTCGCCGGCTGGATCACCAACGAGCTGGCACCGCACTGGCTGGCGGTCACCGCGGGCGACACCGCCGCCCACCTGACCGGCAAGCGCCGTGACCCGGTCGCGCTCGCCCTGGCCGGCGCGACCGCGGCCGGCCTCGTCTACCTCATCGACCTCGCCCGGCGTGACCAGCAGCGCGCCGAGGAGGCGCTCTCCCAGGCGCTCGGCGAGGACTACCAGGACCAGCTCGACGAGCTCCCGACCCCGGCCGACCTCAAGACCCAGTGGCGCACGCTGGTCAACCCGTTCCGCACCTTCCGCCGCCCCGCCGTCCCGATCGAGGTCGAGCGGAACATCCCCTACGGGCCGGCCGGCCGGCGCAACCTCCTCGACGTCTACCGCCCGGTCGAGCCGACCGAGAACGCCCCGGTGCTCCTGCAGGTGCACGGCGGGGCGTGGATCCTCGGCCAGAAGGAGGAGCAGGGCATCCCGCTCATGCAGCACCTCGCGGCCAAGGGCTGGGTCTGCGTCGCGATCAACTACCGCCTCGCCCCGCGCGACCCGTGGCCGGCGCACGCGATCGACATCAAGAAGGCCATCCACTGGATCCGGGACAACATCGCCTCCTACGGCGGCGACCCCGACTACATCGCGATCACCGGCGGATCGGCCGGCGGGCACCTCACGGCGCTGACCGCGCTCACGCCGAACACGCCGGAGTGGCAGCCGGGGTTCGAGGACGCCGACACCTCCGTCCAGCTCGCGATCCCGCACTACGGCGTCTACGACATGGCGGGCTCGACCGGCACCAAAGCCGCGATCAAGCTGCGCGACCTGTTCCTGGCGCGCCGGGTGATGCAGAAGACGTGGGACGAGGACCCCGACGTCTTCGAGCACGCCAGCCCGATCCTGCGGATCACCCCCGACGCGCCTGACTTCTTCGTCGTCCACGGCGCCCACGACACCCTCGTCCCCGTCGACCAGGCCCGCCAGTTCGTGGCCCGGCTGCGTCAGGTCTCCAAGCGCACGGTGGTCTACGCCGAGCTGCCCGGCGCCCAGCACGCCTTCGACGTCTTCCCGTCCATCCGCTCGGGGCACATCGTGCGGGCCATCGACCGCTATCTCCACTGGCACTGGAACCAGTACCGCCGCGAGCGCACCTCGACCTCCGCCTGAGCACGTGAGCCCGGGGCACCTCAGGGTCGGCCTGGGGTGAAATCCCGATGCGCGGTGTCGGTCGGGAGGAGGAGGCTTGCGTCCATGGCCCCCTTCGCATCGCCCGACCGGGCCGCCACGCGGTGGCGGCCGCCGCTCGACGAGGACTCGCTCCGCACGATCCGCCGCGCCCGCGCGCTCAAGCGTCGCCGGCGCGCCCGGCGCGTGCTCACCCGCGTCTGAGGCGCGGCAGCCCGAGGATCCGCTCGCCCGCGACGTTGCGCAGGATCTGCGTGGTCCCGCCCGCGATCGACAGGCAGCGGGTGTTGAGCAGCTCCCACTGGTCCTTGAGCAGCTGCTCCGACGGCGCCAGCAGCGCGTCGCCCTGCAGCTCGACGACGAGCTCGGCGCCGTCCTGACGGTTGCGGACGCCGAGCAGCTTCGCCACCGACGACTCGGCCCCCGGGCCGCGGCCCGCGAGCGAGCGCAACGTCGTGCGCACGCCGAGCAGCGAGCAGATCGTCGAGAGCGCGACCGCGCGCCCGATCCTCACGCGCTGCGCCTCGGTCAGGTCGAGGTCGCTCGCGAGGGTCACCGCACGCTCCGTCGACTTCGAGAGCCGGGTGGTGGCCATCGCCACCCGCTCGTTGGCCAGCGTGGTCCGGGCGAGCCTCCAGCCGTCGCCGAGCTCGCCGACCAGGCAGTCGTCGGGGACGAACACCTCGTCGAGGAACACCTCGTTGAAGAGGGCCTCGCCGGTGATCTCGCGGAGCGGCCTGACGTCGAGGCCCTCCGACCTCATGTCGACCAGGAAGTAGGAGATGCCGCGGTGCTGCGGGACGTCCGGGTCGGTGCGCGCCAGGCAGATGCCCCAGTCGGCACGCTGGGCGACCGACGTCCACACCTTCTGCCCGGTCAGCCTCCAGCCGCCGTCGACCCGCTCCGCGCGGGTGCGGAGCGAGGCGAGGTCGGAGCCGGACCCCGGCTCGGAGAACAGCTGGCACCAGACCAGCTCGCCGCGCAGCGACGGCGTCACGAACCGCTCGCGCTGCGCGTCGTTCCCGTGCTCGAGGATCGTCGGGAGCGCCCACCCGGCGATCACGATGTCGGGGCGGCTCACGCCGGCGCGCGCCAGCTCCTCGTCGATCACGATCTGGGTGACGGCGTCGGCGTCGAGGCCGTACGGCGCCGGCCAGTGCGGCGTGAGGTAGCCCGCCTCGACCAACGCCCCCCGACGCTCCTCCTCGGGCAGCGCGCCGATGCGCTCGGCGACCTCGCGCACTCCGGGCCGCACCGGCCCGTCGCGGCCCTCGAGGTCGACCTCGACCCTGCGGCGCACGCCGTCGACCGAGCGCGCGGTCAGCCGCAGCGCGGCCGCGTCGGCGTCGCCCACCAGCGCGCGCAGCGCCAGGGCCCGGCGTAGGTAGAGGTGGGCGTCGTGCTCGTAGGTGAACCCGATGCCGCCCAGCACCTGGATGCACGACTTGGCCACGGACACCGCGCCGTCGAAGCAGGTCACCTGCGCGACGTCGGCGGCGTGGGCCCACTGCTCGTCGTCGCCCTGACTGCTCCGGGCGCCGTCGGCCGCTGCGGCCGCGTCCCAGGCGGCCGCCGTCACCGCCTCCGAGGTCTCCAGCATCTCCGCGCACAGGTGCTTGACCGCCTGGAAGGCGCCGATCTTCTGGCCGAACTGCTCGCGGACCTTGGCGTAGTCGACGGCCGTCTCCAGGCACCAGCGCGCGACGCCCGCCGCCTCGGCGGCCGCGAGCGTCACCGTCGTGCGCCGGACGAGGTCGCGCGGCTCGGCCGGACCCGCCGCGACGGTGCCGTGCCGCCGGGTCAGGTCGATCCCGAGCGCCGGCTCGGCGCCCTCGAGCGGCGTCAGCCCCTCGGCGCCCAGGACGTGGGTGGCGCCGGCGAGGTCGCCCGCGACGCCCGAGCCGTGCACCACGGCCACCGCGGCCCCGTCGCCGATCTCGGACGACGGCGCGACGACGGCCGCGACCGCCGTCGAGAGGAGCGGGCCGGGGACCAGCTCGTGGGCGCACGCCTCGAGCGCGACCGCCTGGTCGAGCACCGAGCCGCCACCGCCGCCGTACGCCTCGGGCAGCGCGATCGTCGCCGTGCCCATCTCGACGCACGCCTTCCACGTGTCGCCGAAGCCCACCTCGGCCTCGCCGTCGGCGGCCCGGGCCGCCTCGCGCCCACCCAGCGACGCCGCCCACTCGCGCAGGCTGCGCGCGAGCTCGACGTGCTCCTCGGAGATCCCGATCGACATGCAACCCCTCAGCGGCGAACTAGAACGTGTTCTAACTCTACTAGAATCCGCCTGTGCCGGACATGCCCCCGCCCATGCCAGCAGACCTGCTGCAGCACGCGCTCGACGCCAAGGGGTTCATGCCCGAGGACGAGGGGCTGCTGCTGCACCGGTGGGCGCGCGAGCGCCTCCCCCACGGGCCGGTGCTCGAGGTCGGCACCTACTGCGGCAAGTCGGCGATCTACCTCGGCGCGGCGGCCCGCGAGGTCGGCACCCCCGAGGCGGTCGTGCTGACCGTCGACCACCACCGGGGGTCCGAGGAGAACCAGGCGGGCTGGGAGCACCACGACGCCTCGCTCGTCGACGACGAGCTCGGCCTCATGGACACGCTGCCGGTCTTCCGGCGCACCATCGCGCGCGCCGGCCTCGAGGATCGCGTGGTCGCGATCGTCGGCCGCAGCACGACGGTGAGCGCGCTCTGGCGCACTCCCCTGTCACTGCTGTTCATCGACGGTGGGCACGCCGAGGAGCACGCCCAGAACGACTACACGGGCTGGGCACCGTGGCTGATGAACGGCGGCATGCTGGTCATCCACGACGTCTTCCCCGACCCGGCCGACGGAGGCCAGCCGCCCTACCACGTGTTCCTGCGCGCGCTGGAGGGCGGCAGCTTCGAGGAGGTCGAGGCCCTCGGCTCGATGCGGGTGCTACGACGCGTGGCCGGTGAGGCCGGAGACCCGCTCGCCTGAGCAACCACACTCGAGCGCCAGCTCGCCGAAGTGCGGGCCGAGCGAGGTGCCGCGCATGATCCCGGACCCCGCGGTGCTGTGACCGGCGACCTCGCCGAGCGCGTCGACCGCCAGGATCACCGCCGCGGCGGTGTAGGTCGTGTGCTCGACCGGCCAGTGCACGTCGCGCGGCTCGCCGTCGTGCGGCTCGCCGTCGTCGTAGACCCACCCGGTCCAGTAGCGGCCGTCGGACTCGCGCAGGTGCTGCATGTCCTTCAGCAGGGCCAGCGCGCGCCGGTGGTCACCGATCGTGTCGAGGGCCATGGCGAGCTCGCAGGTCTCCGCGCCGGTGACCCACGGGTTGGTGTGGACGCAGCGGATGCCGAGCCCGGGCACCACGAACTCGTCCCAGCGCGCCTCCAGGAGGTCGTAGGCCGCCCGGCCGCGCACCGCGCCGCCGAGCACCGGGTAGTACCAGTCCATGGAGTAGGTCGCCTTGTCCTCGAACAGGTCGCGGTGCTCGCGCACGGCGTGACCGAGGCGGCCGCCGGCCAGCTCCCACTCGGGCTGGGGGTCGTCGAGCAGCTCGGCCAGCGCGACCCCCGCGCGCAGCGAGTGGTAGATCGAGGACGAGCCGGTCAGCAGCGCGAACTCCTCGCTCGGGGTGTAGCGGATCCCGCCGAACGGCAGCTGCTGGGAGACCACCCAGTCGAGGCCTGCGCGGACCGAGGGCCAGTAGCGGTGCAGGAACCGCAGGTCGCGGCGGACCAGCCAGTGGTGCCACAGGCCGACCGCGAAGTACGCCGACATGTTCACGTCGGGGCGGCTGTCGTCGGCGACCCCGCCGACGATCTTCATCGGCCATGAGCCGTCGGGGTGCTGGAGGGTCGGGACCCAGGCGTACGCCGCCTCGGCGGCCTCGACCTCGCCGCCGACCAGCATCGCCATCGCGGCCTCGACGTGGTTCCAGATGTCGACGTGCTCGCCGACGCTCCACGGCACCGCACCGCAGGGCTCCTGCATCGCCGCGATCGACGCCGCGCTCTGCGCGACCTGCGCCGCGGACAGCACGCCGTCGACGTAGGGCACGCGGGCGAGGTTCGTCACGCGGCCGGCCCGCCCTCGGGCTTGCGGAAGTAGAGCACCAGGCTCTTGCCGATCAGCGGGTCGAGCACCTTGCCGGCCAGCTGCAGGACCTTCGGCTGCTTCATGATCTCCCAGACCAGGAGCCGGTGGTAGGCGCGGGCGAGCGGGTGCCCGTCGTTGTCGACACCCACCGCGCACTTGATCCACCAGTACGGCGAGTGCAGGCCGTGCGCGTAGGCCTTGCCCTCGAAGACCATGGCGTCACCGGGCGTGCCGTCGTTGAGCCGGCCCGCCTTGGTGACCTTGTCGACCAGCTCGTGGTCGGTGTAGATGCGGATGTGGCCGCCCTCGGCGTGGTGGTAGTCGTCGGAGAGCTTCCAGTTGACGACCTCGGGCAGCCACCGCGGCACCGAGACGGCGAGGGTGCCGCCCGGGCGGAGCACGCGGACCAGCTCCTTGATGGCGTCGACGTCGGCGTGGATGTGCTCGAGCACCTCCGCGGCGACGACCCGGTCGAACTCGCCGTCGGCGAAGGGCAGCTGGAGCGCGTCACCCTGCTTGACGTCGGCCTCGGCGCCCGCGGGCACCTCGCCGGCCTGCTTCATCGCGTGGAACAGGTCGCTGACGCCGGCGAGCTCGTCGGCGTCCATGTCGAACGCCACCACGTCGGCGCCGCGGCGGTACATCTCGAAGGCGTGACGCCCCGCGCCGCACCCCATGTCGAGCACCCGGTCGCCCGGGCGCAGGCCCAGGCGCTCGAAGTCAACGGTCAGCACGCGCTGTCTCCTTGCCCTTCGGCTTCGCGCCGCGACCCGCGCGCTCGGCCCGGTAGTCGGCGATCGTCTCCTCGTAGACGGCGGCGACCTTCGCCGCCACCGCGCGCCAGCTGAACAGCTCCTCGACCCGGCGGCGGCCGTTGGCGCCGTAGCGCGCCCGGCGCTCGGGGTCGTCGAGCAGCGCCGCGAGGGCGGCCTCGAGCTCGCCGACGTCACCGGGCGTGACGAGGTCGGCGCAGTAGCCGTCGGGACCGACGACCTCGGGGATGGCGCCGGCCCGCGAGACGATGAGCGGCGTGGCGCAGGCCATCAGCTCGGCGGTCGGCAGCGAGAACCCCTCGTAGAGGCTCGGTACGCAGGCGATCTCGGCCGAGCCCATCAGCTCGCACAGCTCGGGGTCGCTGATGCCGTTGACGAAGCGGACCGAGTCGGTGATCGACAGCTTGTCGATCAGTTGCTCGGTGCGGCCGCCCGGCTTGGGCTGGGTGACCAGGATCAGCTCGACGTCGCGCTCGGTGCGGAGCTTGGCGAACGCCTCCAACAGGGTCGCGATGCCCTTCATGGGGGCGTCGGCGCTCGCCATCGCCATGATCCGGCCCGCGACGCGCGGCGCGGTCGGGGGCACGAAGGTGTCGTCGACCCCGAGCAGCACGACCTCCATGCGCGCGGGGTCGACGCCGAAGTCCTTGGCGATGTCGCGCTTGGAGGTCTCCGACGGCGTCATGATCCTGCGCGCCCGTCGGGCCACGCGGCCCTGCATCCGCAGGAAGCCGTACCAGCGGCTGAGGGTGAGCTTGCGCCACGGGTTGCGGGTCTGGGCGAGGTCGATGCGCCGGTCGAAGGTGATCGGGTGGTGGATGGTGGTCACGAGCGGGAGCCCCAGCTCCTCGATCGCCAGCATCCCGTAGCCCAGCACCTGGTTGTCGTGGACGACGTCGAAGTCGTCGACCCGCTCGGCGAGCAGGCGGGCCACCCGGCTGCTGAACGTCTTGGGCTCCGGGAACCCAGCCGCGCACATCGTGAGGAACTCCTCGACGTCGATCCGGTCGCGGAACTCACGCAGCTTCGGCACCCGGAACGGGTCGGGCTCGCGATAGAGGTCGAGGCTCGGGACCTTCGTCAGCCGCACGTCACCGTCGAGGTCGGGGTAGGGCTGGCCGGAGAAGACCTCGACGCTGTGGCCGAGCGCCTCCAGCTCGCGGCTGAGGTGGCGGATGTAGACGCCCTGGCCCCCGCAATGGGGCTTGCTGCGGTAGGACAGCAACGCGATCCGCACGACGGCAGACCTCCCTTGACTCCGAAACAGAATCCGGCGGGCCGGCCCTGCGACGTACTAGATGATCCCTGGAACACGCGTGAAACTGGAACGTGTTCCTATTATGGACCACTCGTTATAGCCTAAACACCAGACCCAACGAGGGGCGGAGCACCTCACCTGCTGGAAGGTTCCACGTGAGCAGCACGAACTCTTTGACGGTCGAGGATCTCGGGTCCGCCGCCCAGCGCGACCGTCGCAAGAGGATCCTCGACGCGACCATCGCCCTGGCCACCCAGGGTGGGTTCGACGCCGTCCAGATGCGTGCGGTCGCCGAGCAGGCCGACGTCGCCCTCGGCACGCTCTACCGCTACTTCCCCTCCAAGATCCACCTGCTCGTGTCCGCGCTCGGTCGCGAGTTCGAGCGCGCCAGCGCCTCGCTCGGCGACAAGCCGATCCCGGGCGACACCGCGTCCGAGCGGGTCATCTACGTGCTGCGCCGGACCACCCGCGGCCTCCAGGGCGACCCGCACCTCGCGGAGGCGCTGACCCGCGCGTTCATGTTCGCCGACGCCTCGGTGCAGGCCGAGATCCACACCGTCGGCATGCTGCTCACCCGCATGCTCACCCGCGCCATGCACCCCGGCCAGACCGAGCTCACCGACGACGACGTCGCGATCGCCCGCGTGATCGGCGACGTCTGGCTCTCCACGCTGGTCGGCTGGGTCACCGGCCGCACCTCCGCCGCCGACACCGCGGCGCAGATGGAGAAGGCCGTCCACCTGCTGCTGCGCGACTGATCGGAGCGGCCCGAGGAACGAGGGCCGGTCCGACGGAGCGTGGCTTCACTCGATGAACGCCGCGGTGCTCCCGCCGAGCTCCATGGCCGGCAGCCCGAGCTTGCGGTGGTCCCACGAGCGCGTGCGGTCGACGTCCAGCCGGACCACGACGCGGTTCTTCGCCATGAACTCGACGAAGGGCCGCATCTCCTCGGTGTACTCGCCGTTGTAGCGGTTGAAGATGTCGACGCAGACGTCCCAGACGACGTCCTCGTCCTCGATCACGACCCCGCGGCCCTCCAGCGCGACCCCGCGCAGCTGGTCGTAGGTGTGGCCGGCCTCGACCAGGAACGACATGCGGGGGTCGCGGCGGAGGTTGACGACCTTCTGCGACTTGCGCTTGGTCTCGATCCAGACGGTGTTGTCCTTGACGGCGTACCACATGCCGACGAGGTGGATCTGGCCCTGCGGGCCGTACGTCGCGACGGTCGAGGACCGCTGCTGGTGGAGGAACTCGACGATCTCGTCGTGGGTCATCACGACCTGGGCGCGCTGGTTCGCCACGGTCAGCCGCCGAAGGCGTGGGTGGCGGTCACGCCGCCGTCGATCGCGATCTCCGCGCCGTTGACGTACGACGACTCGTCGCTGCCCAGGAACACGTAGAGCGGCGCGACGTCCTCCGGGTGGCCGACGCGGCGCAGCGGGACCTTCGAGGCGCCGTACTCCATCGCGAGGTCGCCCCCGTGCACGCGGGTCATCGGGGTGTCGATCATGCCGGGGTGCACCGAGTTGACGCGGATGTTGAACGGGCCGAGCTCGTGGGAGGCGCCCTTGGTCATCCCGCGGATCGCGAACTTGGTGGCGCCGTAGGCCACGGTGTTGGCCATGCCGCCGAGGCCCTCGGTCGACGAGGCGTTGATGATCGAGCCGCCGCCGTGGGCCTTCATGGTCGGCACCACGGCCTGCATGCCGAGCCAGCAGCCGAGCTGGTTGACCCGCCACAGCAGCTCGACCTCGTCGACCGGCATCGCCTCGACGGTGCCGAAGCGCAGGATGCCGGCGTTGTTGGCCAGCACGTCGACGGGCCCGAACCGCTCGTTGGCGTCGGCGACCAGGGTCGCCCACGCGGCAGGGTCGCTCACGTCGTGGTCGACGAAGTGCGCCGCCGGGCCGAGCTCGTCGGCCAGCGCCTGCCCCTGCTCCTTGGCCACGTCGGCGACGACGACCCGGGCGCCCTCCGCGACGTAGGCCCGGACGATGCCGGCGCCCTGCCCCATCGCGCCGCCGGTGACGATCGCGACCTTGCCGGTGAGACGATCCATCTCAGACCCCGTCCTTGGAGAGCTGCAGAGCCATCACGGAGTCGGCGGCGAAGCCGACGGAGGGGTCGCGCTCGGAGAAGAACTCGCCGACCTGGCGGTCGAGGTCGGGCAGGTCCCACACGGCCCCCGAGGCGTCGAAGCGCTGCTCGACGACGGGCGCGGCGAGGAGCGCGACCATCCCGCCGTAGACCACGAACACCTGCCCGGTGATCCGCTCGGCTGCCGGCGAGGCGAGGTAGGCGACCAGCGGGGCCACGTGCTCCGGCGAGTAGGGGTCGACCTCCTGACCAGAGGTGTCCTCGCCGAACACCTCGGCGGTCATCGCCGTGCGGGCGCGGGGGCAGATCGCGTTGGCGCGGACGCCGAGCCGGCCCAGGCCGCGTGCCGAGGACAGCGTGAGCGCGGCGATGCCGGCCTTCGCCGCGGCGTAGTTGGCCTGCCCGGGCGACCCGCCCAGGAACGCCTCGGAGGCGGTGTTGACGATCCGGCCGTAGACCGGGGCCCCGTCGGCCTTCGACCGCTCGCGCCAGTACGACGCCGCGTTGCGCGAGAGCAGGAAGTGGCCGCGCAGGTGCACCCGGATCACGTCGTCCCACTCCTCGTCGGAGAGGTTGAACAGCATCCGGTCGCGGGTCATGCCGGCGTTGTTGACCACGACGTCGAGCCGGCCGAACCCCTCGACGGCCGCGGCCAGCATGGCGTCGGCGGTGGCCCGCTCCCCCACGTCGCCCTCGACGATCGCGACCTCGGCGCCGAGCCCCTTGAGCTCGTCGGCGGCGTCGTCCGCGGCGCCGGGCAGGTCGTTGAGCACGACGCGCGCCCCGGCTCTCGCCAGGGCGACGGCCTCGGCGCGTCCGAGCCCGGCGCCGGCGCCCGTGACGACCGCGACCCGACCGTCGAGCGAGAGGTCGCCGTCGGCGTCAGCCACGCGTCACTCCACCAGCGAGATCGCCGCGCGCGGGCAGGCCGCCACCGCGCGCTTGACGTTCTCGATGTTCTCGTCGGTGGTCTCCTCCGTCTTGAGCCAGAGGTTGTCGTCGTCGTCGAGCTCGAACACCTCGGGGGCCATCGCCTCGCAGAGGGCGTTGGACTCGCAGAGGTCGTAGTCGACCTTGATCTTCATGGCGTGGTTGCCTCGCTCATTCGTCTAGGAGCCTTCGCTCGAGTGGCCGGGGAACACGTGGGCTGTCGGGTCGATGGCGACGGTGGCGTTGTTGACGGCGGTGGCGGCCTCGCCGAAGCCGACGGCGATGAGGCGGCACTTGCCGGCGTACTCGGTGATGTCGCCGGCCGCGAAGACACGCGGCAGGTTGGTGCGCATCGAGGGGTCCACGATGATGTGCCGCTTCGAGACCTCGAGCCCCCACTGCTGCAGCGGGCCGAGGTCGGCGATGAAGCCGAGCGCGGCGACGAGGGCCTGGCAGGGCCGGGTGACCGCCTCGCCGTCCACGTCGATCACGACCGACTCGAGCGTGGTCTCGCCGACGAGCTCGGTGACCTGCGCCTTGGTGATGATCTCGACGTCGGACTCCATGACCTGCTGCACCGTGCGCTCGTGGGCCCGGAAGGCGTCGCGGCGGTGCACCAGCGCGATGCTGCGCGCGATGCCCTGGAGGTTGAGCGCCCAGTCGAAAGCGCTGTCGCCGCCGCCGACGATCACAACGTCCTTGCCGGCGTACGGCTCGAAGCTGGGCACGAAGAACTCCATGCCGCGCCCGAGCCAGCCGTCGCCGGCGGGCAGCGGCCGCGGGCTGAACTTCCCGATGCCCGCGGTGATGAGCACCGCCCCGGCGCGGATCTCGGTGCCGTCGTCGCAGGTCACCGTGACGCCGTCGTCGTCGTGGACCAGGCCGGTGGCGGTCCGGTCGAGGAGGTACTCCGGCTTCGCGGTCGCCGCCTGCTCGACGAGCCCCTCGACCAGGCCGCGGCCCTTGACCGCCGGGAAGCCCGCGACGTCGAAGATCTGCTTCTCGGGATACATCGCCGTGATCTGGCCGCCGAGCTCGGGCAGCGAGTCGACGACCGCGACCCGATGACCGCGGAAGCCGGCGTAGTAGGTCGCGAACAGTCCCGTGGGACCGGCGCCGATGATCAGGAGGTCGGTCTCGACGACCGTGCCGGCTGCGCTCACGACGTCGATCCTTCCACGCGTCCTGCCTTCCCGGACTGGAACGTGTTCTAGTTTTGCACGAACGCCGGAGCGTCCGCCACCCGGGGGCGCGCGGCTACTTGGTGTCGATGTCGGAGACCAGCCAGCCGCGGTCGGTGTGGAGCACGGTCACCAGCACGCGGTACGGCGTGTAGGTGGTGTCGCCGCCGTCCTTGCTCACGTAGTAGTTCATGAACAGCAGCGCCTGCACCTCGGTGCGGGTCGCGTGCACCACTCCCTGCGCGACCACCCGCACCTGCTGGTCGACCTTGGCCTCGACGAACCCCGGCTTCACGTCGTCGGCCTTCGCGCGGAAGTCCTTCGCGAAGCCGCCGGTCATCAGCGCGACGGCCTCGTCGATCTGCTCGTCGTAGTGCTCCCAGTCGCGGGTCAGGATCGTCGTGGCCGCCGTGGCCGCAGCGTCCACCGCCCCCGTGGCGTCGTCGCTGCCGACCACTACCGGCTGCCGCGACGGCTTGGCAACGTCGTTCTCGCCCAGCGCGTCCCAGGCGAACAGGCCCCCGCCCACCAGCGCCAGCACCGCCACCAGGCTGACCAGCACCCTCGTGGCCCGCCTGCTGTCGAACAGCGCCGCCAGCCCCGCGCGCTCCGTTGAGTCGTGGGTTTCGCCGGTTGAGTCGGGGGTTTCGCCGGTTGAGTCGTGGGTTTCGCCGGTCGAATCTGGAGACTCGACCGGCGGAAGTCCGGAGTCGACCGGCGGAAGTCCGGAGTCGACCGGCTGAAGTCCGGAGTCAACGGGAGGGGTGGGGGCGCTCCCCTGGCCGGCGACGCGGCGGGGGCGGGAGACGGGGGTGCGCGAGGAGGTCGGTCGGCGCGGGACGTTGCGGGTCACGGGACGAACTGCAGGTCGCTGGTCAGCCACCTGCCCTTCTCGGAGACGAGCTGCATCTGGATGCGGTAGTTCTCCGCCTTGGGCTGGTTGCCGGTCTGGTTGTTGGAGACGGTCCCGGTGGTCGCGAGGATGACGGTCGCGGAGTCGGGGTCCTGGGCGACGACGCCGGTCCACAGCACCGTGCCCTTGCGCACCGACTTGTTGTCGGTCAGCAGCGTGACCAGCGCCTCGGTGGCCTGGGCGTACTGCTCCTTGAAGTCACCGGTCGCGCCGGCCAGCACCGCGTCGATCGCGGTCTGCGCATCGGTGTAGCTGATGTTGAGGAACGCCGTGGCCTCCTGCGTCGCCGACTCGAGGATGTCGGCATACCGCTCCTGCTCGGCCCTCGGTGCCTCGTCGAGCTCGGTCACACCCTTCACCGGGAGCGCGGTGGGGCCGGGGTCGCCGCCGAGCACCCGCACCGCGGCGACCACGAGCAGCGCCGCGGCCGCCATCACCACGACGTAGAGCAGGACGTTCAGGGCGACGCGGTTCAAGGAGTCGCCACCACCGGGCCGACCAGCAGCCACTGCCACGCGTCGTCGCCGAGGACCGACAGGTTGCCCTGATCACCGAGGTGCACGGGGTTGCCGCGGGCGTCGACCACGCCGTCGATGATGCCGGACGCGGGGTCGTAGCCGGTGCGGTACGCCGCGCCCGGCGAGCCGTGCCGGCCGTCCGGGGAGTACGGCGTCCCGCGCTGGACGAACGGCGGCCCGGCCGTGCACCTGGCCGGGAAGATCGGGCCGTCGGACAGGTCGGACGGCGGCCGCCACTGGTCGGGCGGCTTGTAGCCCTGGGTGCACGGCTGCACCTCCTGGTCGAGCTGGAGGTTGACGTGGCCGTAGCCGTCGCCGGGCGTGCCGGTGAACCCGCTCGAGATCACGTGCGGGAAGACCACCAGGAGCTGCTCGAGCCCGGCGAGGTGCATGACGCCCACCTGGCCGACGCCGGTCGCGTTGGCCAGCAGCACGGGCAGCGTCGGCTCCAGGTCGGTGAACAGCCGGTCGACCTCGCGCGCCGCGGCCGGTGTCTCGGACAGCGTCGTGCGCAGGTCGGCGTCGCTGTCCTTGAGCGACTCGGTGATGCGCGCCAGGTCGCGGGAGAAGGCGCGGATGTTCTCGCCCTCCCCCTCCTGGGTCTGCAGCACGGTCAGCCCGTCGTCGAGCAGGGCCCGCGTCTGTGCCGTGTGCGCCGACGCCTCCTCGATGAACCGGGTGCCGTTGTCGAGCAGCTGCTGCATCGGCTCACCGGTCTCGTGGAACATCGTCCCGAGCTCGCGGACCAGCGTCCGGAGCTTCTGCTTGTCGACCGACTCGACGAACGAGTTGAGCTCGACGAGGAGCGCGCCCTCGTCGACCGGCAGCGACGCCGCGTCGCCGTGGAGCGTGTCGCCATCCTCGGCGTACGGCGGCCGGTCGTCGGGCGGCTCGAAGTCGAGGTACTGCTCCCCCACCGCCGAGAGGTTGTGCACGTACATCGGGGAGTCCTTCGGCAGCCGCGTGCCCTCCTCCAGCGCCAGGTCGAGCGTCACGCCCTCGGCGGTGGCGTCCATGCGGCTGACCTTGCCGATCTTCACGCCGCGGTAGGTGACCTCGCTGCCCTCGTAGAGGCCACCGGAGGTCGGCAGCGTGGCGTGGACGGTGAGCCCCCGCCCGAGCACGCGGTCGACGACCCCGAGGTAGGACGCGGTGATGTAGACGATCCCGACCGCGCTGAGCACGAGGAACGCCGCGATGCGGACCCGGATGCCGGAGATCATGGGTTGCCCCCGTAGAGGGCGCGGGTCGAGGCGTGCTCGGGGGTCGAGCGCACCAGGCCGCCGCCCAGCAGGCCGCCGAGCAGGCCGCCGAGGTCGTCGAGCGGCAGGTCCGGGAGCGTGTTGAGGACCGTGCAGACCGGGTTGGGCCGCCACTTGTCCTTCTGGCACTTCTTCTTCAGCGAGCTGAGGAGGTCCGCGTCGGAGAGGACGGTGCGGCACGCCTTGCTCGTGAGGTCGAGGGTCCGCAGGCACTTCACGACGTCGCTGACGACCTGCCCGGCGGGCGGGAGGTCGGGCGTCGGGATCTCCGGGAGGGGCAGGTTCGGGATCGTGGTGCCGGCCGGCAGGAAGTTCTCGAGGTTGATGTCGGCGCGGATCGAGGTGTTGGCGTAGTCGCCACGGACGATCTCGGAAGCCTCCTTGGGGAACGGGAAGCTGAGGATCAGGTTGAGCCCGGGCGCGAGCTTGTCGCCGGCAGCGCGCAGCCGCGACAGCACCGGCCGGAGGTGGGCCAGCGACCTCAGCAGGTCGTCCTTGCTGGCGCCGATGACGCGGGTGCCGACCACCCCGAGCCGGTCGAGGGCCGAGAGCATCGCGATCAGCTCGTCGTGCTGGTCGGCGAGCACCCTGACCGCCGGGCCGGCGACGTCGAGCGCGCCGGACACGGTCTGCTTCTCGCGGTTGAGGGTGGCGGTCAGGTTGTTGACCGACTCCAGCGCGCGGATGATGTCCGCCTTCTGGTCGTCGAGGGTCCCGACCACGTCGGTGAGCGACCCCAGCAGGTGGCGCAGGTCCTCCTGGCGCCCGTCCATCGCCTTGTTGAGCTCCTCGGTGATGGTGCCGAGCTGGGCCACGCCGCCCCCGCTGAGGAGGAACGACAGGGCACCCAGCACCTCCTCGACCTCCGGGTTGCGGCCGGTGGCCGCCAGCGGGATGTGGTCGCCGTCGCCGAGCCGGTCGGGTGCGGCGCCCTCGGGCGGCGGCTCCAGGGCGACGTACTTCTCGCCGAGGAGGCTGACCTGGCGGATCTCGGCGATGGCGTTGTCGGGCAGGTCGACGTCCTTGCGGACGAGCATGGTGACCTTGGCGTGCCACCCGACGCGCTCGACGTCGGTGACCTCCCCGACGGTGACGTCGTCGACCAGGACCGGCGACTTCGGCACGACGTTGAGGATGTCGTCGAAGTCGGCGGTCACGGTGATGGCGTCGTCGGCGTCGACCGGCCCGCCGGGCAGGGGCAGGTCGTAGGCGCCGTCGAACTGGCACGAGGTGAGCAGCAGCACGCCTGCGACGAGCAGCACGACGGCCCGCACGAGTCTGCTCATGAGCCGCCCCCCATCAGGTCGTCGAGGGTGGGCGTCTCGTCGGAGCTGTAGCGCGCGCGGGTCTCGGCGGCGGTCTGGGAGGCCGACTGCGGCACCTGGCCGCGGCCGGCGCCCCTGGCGTCGTCGACCGCGCCGGACTGCTTCGGCGAGCCCGGGACGGCTGGGATGTTGTTCTCGACCGGCTCGAGGAGCTGCTCGAAGATCGTGCAGGCGAGGTCCTTGCTGGCCTTGGGCATCTGGGACTGCTGCACGATCGCGCAGAGGAAGCCGTCGGCGTCCCAGAGCTGGCCCTGGATGCCGATGCGCGAGCCGATGGTCCCGGACTCCTGGTTGTAGGCGAGCGTGAGGTTGTTGATCGCCACTGGAGCGACGTCGAGGGCGGTGTCGATGCTCTCGCGCTCGGAGTTGATGGTCTTCATCAACCGGGTGAGCTTCTCCACGTCGGTCACCAGCGCCTGCCGGTTGTCGCGCACGAAGGTCTTCACGGTGCCGACGGAGTCGGCCACGGCTGCCAGGGCCTTCTGGATCTCGCGGCGCTCCGAGGCGAGCGACGCCGAGACCCCCGCGAGGTCCTGCACGAACGCCCGGACCAGCGTGTCGTTGGTGGCCAGCGTGTCGGTGAACTGAGCCAGCTCGGTCACGGTGTCGAACAGCGGGCCGGCGCCCTCTCCGAACGTCGCCGCGGCCGCCGACAGCTGGCGGATCATCTCGTTGCCCCGCCGGCCCTGCCCGTCGAGCGCGTCGGCACCCGCCTCCAGCAGGTGGTTGAGGGAGCCGTCCTTGTTGACGCCGTTGGGCCCGAGCGCCTCCGCCAGGTCGCGGATGCTGGCGTAGATGCGATCGAGCTCGACGGGCACCGCGGAGTCGGGCAGCGGGATGTCGCCGCCGCTGGCCAGCGTCGGGCCGCTGGTGTAGACGGGGGTGAGCTGCACGAAGCGGTCCGCCACCAGCGTCGGCGTCACGATCACCGCCTGGGCGTCCTTCGGCAGGTCGACGTCGGCGTCGTACTCCATCTCGACGCGCACCGAGTTGCCCTCGGGGATGACCGCGGTGACCCGGCCGACGTTCACGCCCAGCACCCGCACGTCGGTGCCCTCGTAGACGCTGACCGCGCGCGGGAAGTGCGCGGTCACGGTCTTCTTCGCCTCCGACCGGTGCAGGACGAGCAGGGTGGCGACGAGGAGGATGGTCGCGACCACGACGATCGCGACCCGGGGGCTCACGCGCTGGAAGGCGTTCATCGCGTCAGTCCGGTGGCCCGGGCAGGAACTCGCCCGTGGGGATCGCGGCCAGGTTGACGGCGTAGGCGTCGAACCACGGGCCGGTGCCGATGATGTTGCCGAGGATCGAGGCGTACGGGCCGAGCGCGTTGAGAGTGGCCTTGAGCTCCTTGTCCTTGGAGTTGAGCAGGTCGAGCAGGTCGTCGACCTCGCGGAGCGCGGACGTGATCTGCCCCTGGTTGTCGGTCGCGACGCCGCGCAGCTCGACGGCGAGCTCGCGGGCGTTGACCAGCAGCCGGTGGATGGCCCGCTTGCGGCGCTCGACCTCCTCGAAGACCAGGCTGCTGTTCTGCATGAGGTCGACGAGGTCGGCGCTGCGGTCGGCCAGCAGGGTGCTCACGTCGCGCGAGCTCCGGAGCAGGTGCTGGATCTGGGCGTCGCGCGAGGCCACGGTCTCCGAGAGCCGGGCGATGCCCTCGAAGCTGGCCTGGATCTCGGGCGCGGACCGGTTGACGGTGTCGGAGACGACGTCGAGCGCCTTGTCGAGCTGCTGGGTGTCGATCTGCTCGGTGGTCTCGGTGAGGTCGCCGAAGACGCCGACGATGTCGTAGGACGACGAGGTCCGCTCCACCGGGATCGGGGTGTCCTGGTCGAGCCGGCCGCTGCCGGCCGGGGTCAGGTCGAGGTACTTCTCGCCCAGCAGGTTGAGCACCTCGACGCTGGCCTTGCTCTCCTCGCCGAGCTCCACGCCGTGGTCGACCTCGAAGGTGACCAGCACCTTGCCGTCCTCGAGCGCGACGTCCTGCACGCGGCCGGCGCGGATGCCGCCGACCTGGACCATGTTGCCCCGGTGCAGCCCGCTCGCGTCGGCGAACCAGGCCTGGTAGCTGTCCCCGCCGAAGCCCGGGAACTTGCTGAGGTTGAACGCCGCGGCCATCACCAGCGCCATCACGACCAGCGTGATGGCACCGAGGCGGAGCAGCTGCCGCTCGGTGTAGCGCCTCACGGCTGACCACCGTCCGGGCCGGTGTACGGCGTCTCGCCGGCGCCGTTGCAGCGCGGCGCGGTCGAGTGGAAGTTGAGGTCGCCGAGGCCGTCGAGGACCTGCTGGAGGCCCGGGATGGTGCCGAGGTTGCCGGGCAGGGTGATCCGACCGGAGAAGCCGCAGACGTAGTAGCTGTACCAGGAGCCGTAGGTGCCGGTGCGGGTCTGGTCGGTCATCGACTCGGGCAGGCGGTCGAGGAGCTCGACGATCTGCTGCTGGTTCCTGGGCTTGTTCAGCAGCTTGGCGAGCCGCTTGAGCTTCACCACGTCGCTCTTGACGATCGGCCGGCCCTCGCGAAGCAGGTCGGCGACGACGACCGTCAGGTCGGAGATGTTGTCGAGCGAGCCGCCGATCGTGGTGCGGTCGCGGGCCAGGTCACCCATCCAGCGCTGCAGCTCGGACACCAGGGTGTCGAGCTCCTGGTGCCGCTGGTCGACGGTGTCGAGGGTCTGGGTCAGGTTGTCGACCACCTGCCCGATGAGCTGGTCGCGGTCGGCCAGGCTGTTGGTGAGGGAGGCGGTGCTCGCGAGGAGGTCCTGGACCGTCCCGCCCTCGCCCTGCAGCACCCGCACCAGGTTGAGGCTGAGGTCGTTGACCTGCTTCGGGTCGAGCGCCTGGAACAGCGGCTGGAAGCCGTTGAAGAGCGTCGTGAGGTCGAGCGCCGGCGTGGTCTGCTGCACCGGGATCGTCGCGCCGTCGTCGAGCCGGGTGCCGGTCGTCGGCGGCTCGGCGACGGCGTCACCCTGCTCGTCCATCGCGTCGGGCAGCGCGTCTCCGGCCTCGTCGCCGGCCTCCAGGGCGAGGTAGCGGTCGCCGACCAGGTTGAGGAAGCGGATCTCCGCGCGCGAGGTGGTCGTGAGCGGGACGTCGGCCTCGACCCGGAAGGTCACCAGGGCCTGCGTGCGGTGGTAGTGCTCGACCTTCTTGACCTCGCCGACGCTGACGCCGGCCACCCGGACGTCGTCGCCCTTCTCGAGCATCGAGGCGCTCGAGAACACCGCTTTGTACTCGTGGCTGTCGCCGAAGCCGACGTTGCCCATGATCACGGCCAGCAGGCCCGTCACCAGGATCGAGACGATGGTGAAGACCAGCAGCTTGATGCCCGCGGCGATCGTGGTCGCGTTGCGCCGGTTGCCGAGGCGCGCGGCCCCGGCCTCCGGCTCCCGCGCAGCCGTGGGCCGCTCCTGCGTCGTGGTCACGGCTGGCCACCACGCACGACGGCGCCGTAGAGCAGCGAGCCCAGCGAGCCGTAGGAGTCGGCGGCCCGGCCGGTCTCACCCGCGAGCAGCGCGTTGACGATCGCCTTCTCGGCGTCGGTGCCGGCGTACCCGCTGGTCGTGCCTCGCTGGGCACCGCCCGAGATGACGGTCGGCACGTCGCTGGTGGGCGGGTGCTCGTCGATGTCCGAGCCCTCGATGAACGACACGGGGTCGGCCGGCACCTTCGGGTTCGGCAACCCGTCGCACCACGGGCCGTGCCCGACCTCGCCGTACAGCGGGCGGTCGTCGGGGTGGTAGGAGTCGTACTGGGCGGTGCCGAACTCGATGTACTGCTTGACCTGGTTGCCCTCGAAGGTCTCGGCGAGCCGCGGGGCGTACTTCGCGGCACCCTCGATCAGGCAGGGGAACTCGGGCGAGTAGATCGCCAGCAGCTTGAGGACGGGCTCGGAGACCCGGCCGACCCGGATCAGGTTCTTCTCGTTGTCCGAGAGCACGCGCGTCGAGGTGACGGCCAGCCCCTCGAGGTCGGAGAAGAAGCTGTCGAGGTCGCCGGCCTTCTCGATGACGGTCTTGCTGGTGACCGTGAGGTTGCCGAGCACCGCGATCAGGTCGGGCGCGGCGAGGTCGTAGACGTCGGCGAGGTCGGCCAGCGAGACGAGGTCCTGCTTGAGGGTCGGCAGCTTGTCGCTGATCGCGCCGAGGTAGACGTCGAGCTGGTCGAGCGTCTCGCCGAGCTGCTCGCCGCGACCCTCCAGCGCGGTCGCGAGCGCGTTGAGCGTGTAGTTGAGCTCGGCCGGCTGCACGGCGCGCAGCAGGGGGAACAGGTCGGCGAGGATCTTGCTGAGCTCGACGTTGGTCTCGACGCGGTCGGCGGGGATCACGTCGCCGTCCTGGAGCGAGCCGACGGGGTCGGCGGGGCGCACGAACGACACGAACTTCTGCCCGAACAGGGTGGTCGGGATGATCTGCACCCCGACGTTCTCGGGGATCTCCTCGGCGGCCTCGGGCTCGAGGGCGACCTCGATGACGGCCTGCTCGCCGTCCTGGCCCACCGACCGCACCTGCCCGACCAGGACGCCGTTGAGGCGGACGTCGCCGAAGCGCGCGAGCTGCAGGCCGGCGCGGTCGGCGTGGATCGTCACGGTCGTGACCCGGTCGAACTTCTTCTGGTAGACCGCGACCGACAACCAGATCAGCAGGGCGATGACGGTGAGGAAGACGACGCCGGCCACCAGCAGGCGGACGTGCTCCCGCCGGCTGTCGTGGTGGATGTTGACCAGCACCGCTCGACCCCTCCTAGCCCGTGATCCGGACGGTGGTGGTCGAGCCCCAGATGGCGAAGCTGAGGAAGAAGTCGGCGACGACGACGGTGACGATGCTGGTGCGGATCGCCCGGCCCACGGCCATGCCGACACCGGCGGGCCCGCCGGAGGCGGTGTACCCGTAGTAGCAGTGGATCAGGATGATGCAGACCGCCAGGAAGAGCAGCTTGCCGAACGACCACAGCATGTCCACCGGGGGCAGGAACTGCAGGAAGTAGTGGTCGTAGGTGCCCGGCGACTGGCCGTAGATGAGGGTCACGATCAGTCGCGGCGAGAGGTACGACGCGCAGAGCGCGACGACGTACAGCGGGATCACGGCGATGAAGGCGGCGATCATGCGCGTGGTCACCAGGAACGGCAGCGACGGGACGCCCATCACCTCGAGCGCGTCGATCTCCTCCGAGATCCGCATCGCGCCCAGCCGGGCGGTGTAGCCGCAGCCGACGGTCGCGGCCAGCGCGATCGAGGAGACCAGCGGCGCCACCTCGCGGGTGTTGAAGTAGGCCGAGATGAAGGCGCTGAACTTCGCGACCCCGATCTGGCTCAGCGACGCGTAGCCCTGGATGCCGACCTCGGTGCCGGCGAAGAAGGCGAGGAACGCGATGACGCCGACCGTGCCGCCGATCAGCGTGAGCCCGCCGGCGCCGAAGGTGATCTCGGCCAGCGTGTTGCGGATCTCGCGCGGGTAGCGCCGGATCGCGCGCGGGGCCCACGCGAGGGCCTTGACGTAGAAGAGCAGCTGGTCGCCGCGCTGCTCCAGCGACCTCCTCGGACCCTGGAGGATCGCGCTGCCGATCGCGCTGCCGATCGCGCTGCCGATCGCGCCCATGCTCGCCACGTCGCCGCCTCAGAGCCCCGGGGGCGGGACGACCTGGAAGTAGATGGCCGTGATCACCGCGTTGAGGAAGAACAGCAGCATGAACGCGATGATCACGGACTCGTTGACCGCCCGGCCGACGCCGCTAGGCCCGCCGCCGGCGTTCAGGCCCTTGTAGGCGCCGACGATCGCGGCCAGCCAGCCGAAGACGATCGCCTTGACCATCGAGATGTAGAGGTCGGGCAGGCTCGCGAGGACGGTGAAGTTCGCGAGGAACGCCCCGGCCGAGCCACCCTGCACGATGACGGTGAAGAAGTAGCCGCCGCCGATGCCGGCCGCGATGACGATGCCGTTGATCATCATGGCGACGAACATCGTGGCCACCACGCGCGGCGCCACGAGCCGCTCGAGCGGGTCGACGCCGAGGACCTCCATGGCGTCGATCTCCTCACGGATCTTGCGGGCGCCCATGTCGGAGCAGATCGCCGACCCGGCGGCGCCGGCGATGATCAGGGCGGCCGCGATCGGGGCGGCCTCGCGGACGGTCGCGAGCACCGCGGTCGCCCCCGCGAACGACTGCGCCCCGAGCTGGCCGGTCAGGTTGCCGACCTGGAGTGAGATGACCGCGCCGAACGGGATCGAGACCAGGATCGTCGGCATCAGCGTGACGCTGGTGATGAACCACGCCTGCTCGATGAACTCGCGGAACTGGAAGGGCCGCGTGAGGATGCGCTTGGTGACCTCGACGACCATCGCGGCGATCTCGCCGGGGCCACGGAGGACCGACACAGCGCTGAACGCCATCGTCCACCTCCCCATCGTGCGACGGCCGCTTCGCAGAATAGAACGTGTTCTCGTTTTGGTCCAACGACCCACGTCCGCGCTGCTGATCCCCCACCCGGGCTGGGGAAGCTGCTGTCCCAGTTCCAACGGCGCCACGCCTCCCGCGTTACCCCGCCGGCACAACGTGAGGCGTGGCGCGTCCTATCGTGTGCGATGTGGTCGAGCGCTCGCGTGACGTGTGGGCGTCGTTCCAGCACGACCCGCGCGACCCGGCGGTCGCCCCGCTGCGGGCCTCCGACGCCGACCGCAACGTCATCCACGGCGTCTTGACCGAGGCGTTCGCCGACGGCCGGCTCGACCGGGAGGAGTACGACGAGCGCACCGCCGCCACCCTCGCGGCCCGCACGCTCGGCCAGCTGCCGCCGCTGGTCGCCGACCTGGTGCTGGACCGGCCGCTGCTG
Organism: Nocardioides halotolerans DSM 19273; assembly: GCF_000422805.1. GTDB lineage: Bacteria > Actinomycetota > Actinomycetes > Propionibacteriales > Nocardioidaceae > Nocardioides > Nocardioides halotolerans. Next base: position 806,034 of record NZ_KE383922.1, read on the forward strand.
CCCGCGACCGTGCCCTTGAGCGCTGCCTCGTCCTCCGAGCTCCAGCGGCGGGCGGAGGCCAGGTGGCGCGAGGACCGCCGCGGGGCGTTCATCGGTTTCGTGGGCTCAGCCGTGGTCATGTGGACGATCTGGTTCGCGGTCAACTGGGACCAGAGCAACGGGGGTCTGCAGCTGGACGCCTTTCCGTGGCCGCTGATCATCAACGCGCTCGCGCTCTTGAACCTTCTCCGCGTCGCCACCAACCGCCGCGAGATCGTGGCCGCGGAGCTCCAGCGGCTGGAACGCAAGCAGGCCAAGGCCCTCGAGTCGCGCGCCAAGAAGAAGCAGACCGGCTCGTGACCCGGGTCCTCAGGACGCTGCGCACCCATCCCTCGGGCGTGCTGCTGGCCGGGCAGCTGCTGGTCGTGCTCGCCTACCCGTTCCTCGACTCCTCGACGGGCGGCCGCGCGGTGATCGGCGTGGTCCAGATGGTCGTGGTCTTCGTCGCGGTCGCGGCGGTCCGGCTGACCCCGGTGCTGTCGTGGGTGGCGCTGCTGCTCGGGGTGCCGGCGATGGTGTTCGCGGTGCTCGAGGCCGTCCGGCCGCACACCGACTGGATCGTGCTCACCTCCGCGAGCGTGCACGCGCCGTTCTACTTCTACGTCTCCTACGCGATGATCCGCTACCTGTTCCACGACGACAAGGTGACCCGCGACGAGCTGTTCGCGACCGGCGCCGCGTTCACCGTCGTCGCCTGGGCGTTCGCCTACGTCTACGCCGCCGCGCAGGTGGTGTGGCCCCAGTCCTTCGCGAGCGACGGCCAGGAGCAGGAGTGGTTCAACCTGCTGTTCCTGTCGTTCACCAACCTGACGAGCGTCGGGCTCTCCGACGTGATGCCGGTCGACGCGCACGCCCGCTCGCTCGTGATGGTGGAGCAGGTGGCCGGGGTCCTCTACGTCGCCCTGGTCATCGCCCGGCTGGTCGGCCTCACCGTCGTCCGGGCCACCGCGCGGCGTTCAGACGACGGCTGAGCCCGACGAGGCGGGTCAGCCGAACAGCTTGGCGACCAGGCCGCTGCGGGCAAGCTCGGGTCGAGCGGCGCCGGCGTTCGGGTCGACGTCGACGACGGCCTTCAGGAAGTCGTCGACCTGCGCCGGCTCGTAGCCGTCCTCGAGCCGCACGGGGGTGAAGTGCGTCCGGCGCACCGGGTCGGCCAAGGGCTCCCCCGCCTCGACGGCCTCGATGAGCCGGAGCAGGAACGCGTTGACCTCGCCCCGGTGGTAGCCGCGACGGCCCCGCGTGCCGTCGAAGTGCGCCCGGCGCAGGTAGGAGACGAGCTGCTCGCAGGTGATCCGGTCCTCCGGCTCAGCCGTCGCCTGCTCCTCCGTCGGCTCGTCGACCGCATCGGGCTCGGTGCCTTCGGTGCGCTCGGTCTCGGTGCTCTCGGTCGTGTCGCCGTCCACCGACCCATCGTGGACGCGCCGCGGCCGGTTCGGGCCGGAACGCCGGAACGGCGCCCGCCGTTCCAGACCGGCCCGGGCCGGACCTCACCCCCGGACGGCGTCCCAGCCCTCGGGCCGGTCGCGCCTGGGCAGCTTGCCCACGATGAGGCGGTAGGACTCGTCGACGGCGTCGAGCAGGTCGTCGTCGGGGATGCCGTCGAAGGCGAGCGTGTTCCAGCCGGAGCGCCCGAGGTAGCGCATCACCGTCGCGGCGCCGGGGTAGCGCTCGAGCCACTCGTCGGCCACCTCGCGGGTCGCGCCGCCCTTGACGCCCACCGATTCGGCACCCAGGAAGGCGAAGATCTTCCCGCGCGCGCCGTCGCCGACCTTGATGACGGGGTGGTCGTGCTCCTCCCACGGGAAGTCCGGCCATGCTCCCGGCTTGGCCAGGCAGTGGGCCCGCAGCGCCTCGACGTCCACGCCGTGACGATAGTCGTGAGCACGCCACCCCTTCGGGTGACCGCGACGTTGCCGAAAGCGGCACCGGGGCGGCGCCCGGCGGGTTAGCGTCGAGGAGGGGGTGAGGCAGTGGACCTCTCCGAGCTCTACCGCGACATCGTCGAGGGCTCACCGGACGGGCTGTGGGTCATCGACCTCGACGGCCGCACCGTCCATGCCAACCCGCAGATCGCCCGGCTGCACCGCATCGACGCCGCCGACCTGCCCGGGCTCACCGTCTGCGACACCCTCGACCACGACGGTCGCGCCCGGTTCCTTGCCCACCTCGAGGGCGTCCGCGAGGGCCGCCTCCACGAGCAGCCCTTCGAGGTGCAGTGGGTCCGCAGCGACGGCACGCACCAGTGGGTGATCTGCAGCGAGACCGCGCTGCTCGACGACGAGGGCCGGCCCCGCGCGCTGATGCGCCGCTACTCCGACAACACCGAGCGGCACGAGCTGATCTCCTCGCTCCGGGCCAGCGAGGACGCCCTCGAGGACCAGGTGGCCCAGAACAACCTCATGCAGGCGGTCGCCAGCGCCGCCAACGAGGCGACCTCCCTCGGGGAGGTCCTCGCCCACGCCCGCTCGCTGGTGCTGCTGCACGACGACTGGGAGCGGGCCCGCGCGTTCGTCCCGTCCCCGGACGGCAGTGGCACCGTTGAGCACTTCTACCCCTACGACGCGGACCGCCACGACGACGTCGACGACCCCCGAGCCGCCTCCGAGCTCGCGCTGGCGCAACTGGCCCACGACGCCCGCGGTCCCGTCTGGGACGAGGACAAGCTCACCCTCGCCTTCCCGGTCCTGCTCGGCACCGAGGTCCACGCCGTCGTCGCCATCGCGTCGGCTCCCCCGCTCCACCGTCACGAGCTCATCGAGAACATGGCGGGGCGCGTCGCCGAGCAGCTGGCCAGGGTCGCCGAGCGCGAGCAGGCGCAGGCGGACGTGGCCCGGGCCCGCGACGAGGCGATGGAGGCCTCGCGCCAGAAGTCGGACTTCCTGGCCCACATGAGCCACGAGATCCGGACGCCGCTCAACGGCGTGATCGGCCTCAACGACCTGCTCCTCCGCACGCCCCTGACCCCCGAGCAGGAGCGGCTGGCGTCGGGGGTCCAGACCGCGGGGCGCACGCTGCTCGGGCTGATCAACGAGATCCTCGACTTCTCCAAGATCGAGGCCGGACGGATGGTGCTCGAGCAGCTGGACTTCGACGTCCGCCGGCTGCTGGAGCAGGTGGCCTCCATGCTGGGCGCGCAGGCCAGGGAGAAGCACCTCGAGCTGGCGGTCTCGTGCCACGCCGACGTGCCGGCGGTGCTGTCCGGCGACCCGACCCGGCTCGCGCAGGTGGTCACCAACCTGGTGTCCAACGCCGTGAAGTTCACCGAGCACGGCGGCGTCACCGTCCGGGCCACCGCGGAGCCGGCCGACGGGCGCGTGCGCCTGCACATCGACGTGATCGACACCGGCATGGGGGTGCCGCGCTCGAAGCGGGCGACCCTCTTCGAGCCGTTCACGCAGGCCGACTCCTCCACGACCCGGCTCTACGGCGGCACCGGCCTCGGGCTCGCGATCTCGAGCGAGCTGATGACCGCCATGGGCGGCACCCTGGAGTACGCGCCCAACCCCGACGGCGGGAGCGTCTTCACGTGCACGCTGGTGCTCGACGTGGGCGAGCGAGCGGTCGCCGAGCCGGCCGACGCCGCGCTGCCCCAGCGCGACGAGCAGCAGGGCAAGGGCGTCGTCCTCGTGGTCGAGGACAACCAGGTCAACCAGCTCGTGGCGACCGGGCTGCTGGCCGCGCTCGGCTACGCCACCGACACCGCGGACGACGGTCTGGCCGCGGTCGAGGCCGCCCGCACCGGCCGCTACGACGCGATCCTGATGGACGTGCAGATGCCGCGCATGGATGGCTACAGTGCGACGCGGCACATCCGGGCCCACGAGACCGGCAGGCGCCGCCCGATCATCGCGATGACGGCGGCCGCGGTCGAGGGCGAACGCGAACGCTGCCTGGAGGCGGGGATGGACGACTTCCTCACCAAGCCGGTCGACGCGCACCGGCTCGGCGAGACGCTGCAGAAGTGGCTGGCTCCGGAGCCGTCGCACTCCGGGCGGCTGGACCTCGACCGGCTCACCGAGCTGCGGACCCTCGACGAGCCGGGCGACGGGTCGTCGTACGTCGACCGGGCGATCACGAACTTCCTCGCCGCCGTCGACGGGCAGGTCGTCGCGATGCGCAGTGCCGCCGACGCCGACGACTCGGCCGGCCTCCAGGCCGTCGCCCACCGCTTCGCCGGGTCGGCACTCAACCTCGGCGCGACCGCCCTCGGAGAGGGCGCCCGCACGATCGAGGAGCACCTGATGGCCGGCGCGTGGGACGACGCCGTGGCGGCCCTCGACGAGCTCGTCGAGGGAATGGCGCCCGAGGTCGAGGCACTGCGCGCCTACCAGCGCGAGCACTTCCCCTCGCGGACCTCCTAGTCGTCGCTCCCGTCGCTCTCGCCGTCGTCCTCGTCGAGCAGCCCCTCGCGCCGGGCCGCCGCCACCAGCCCGCGGATCTGCTCCGCGGAGCCGCAGCCCCCGTCGATCTGCCGGTTGCGCTCGCTCGCGAACTCCTCGCCGAGCTGTGACCGCAGCTCCTCCCCGACCTCCTCGCGGGCCGGGTTGAGGATGGTGAGCTCCTCCTCGGTGAGGTGGTGGTTGATCACCCGGGCCAGCTCCTCGACCGCGTCGTCGAAGGCCTGGGTGTCGGTGCCCGCGAGCTCGAGCACGGCCAGCATCGCCTCGTGGCCCTCGGCGTGCTCCTCCTCGCCGTGCTCGGCCTCGTGCTCGGTGATCGCCCGCTGGCCGCGGAGCCTGGGGTAGACGTGGTTCTCCTCGGCGATGGCGTGGGCGGTGTGCAGCGTCGCCAGCGCCCGGCGGACGGCGTCGCGGTCGGAACTGCTGTCGCGCAGGTCGCGCAGCAGCGCCTCGAAGCGACGGTGGTCGTCGAGGATCAGGTCGACGACGTCGCCCTGGAGCGGTCGGCCGAGGTCGATGTTGGTGTCGGTCACGCCGGGGAAGGTACCCCGTCCGTTGATCACGACGTGGCGTCCGTCGTCGGCGGTCTCCGGCTGGTCCCCCACCACGCCAACCTAGGCTGACGTCGATGACCGGGACCGAGCGCTCTCCGCGCGCGGCGCTCGTCCTGGTGGTCGCCGTGACCGTCGTGCTCAGCGTCCTGCTGTCGCTGGTGCACCTGCCCTCGGCCGTGCTGTTCGCCTCCCTGGTCGGCGGGATGGCCCACGCGCTCACCTCGCCGACGCCCCTCGACCTGCCGGCGAGCTCGTTCCGGCTCGCCCAGGGCACGATCGGGGTGGTCATCGGGGCCAGCGTGAGCCTGCCCGCGCTGGAGCGCATCGGCCACGACGCGCTGCCGATCGGGCTGGTCATGGTCGCCACCCTCCTCCTCTCCCTCGCGGCGGGCGGCTGCTGGCGCTGCGCGACGACGTCTCCCGGGTGACCGGCGTCTTCGCGCTGGTCGCCGGCGGCGCGTCCGGGGTCGTGGCGGTGGCGCGCGAGCTCGGCGCCGACGACCGCGTGGTGACGGTCGTGCAGTACCTCCGCGTGCTGGTGGTGCTCGTGGCGATGCCGCTGGTGACGGCGGTCGTCTTCCGCCCCTCGCACGGCCACGGCCGGCTCGCCGCCTCCGACGCGGGCCTGCCGCGCGACCTCGTCTTCGTCGTGGTCTCGCTGGCCGTCGGGCTGGCGCTGGCCCGCCTGGTGCAGCTCCCCACCGCGTCGCTCCTCGGGCCGCTCGCGGTCGCCGTCGTGATCGCGCTGGGCGGCTGGCTCGGCGAGGTGCGGGTGCCCGCGCCGGTGCAGTGGGTCGCCTTCGCGCTCATCGGGGCCCAGGTCGGGTTGCGGTTCACCCGCGCCAGCCTCGTCTCGATCGCCCGGATGCTGCCCGCGGTGCTGGGCCTCATCGTGGGGATGGTGGCGGCGACCGCGGGCGTCGGCGCGCTGCTTGCCTGGGCGACGCCGGTCGACGGGCTGACGGCGTACCTCGCCACGACTCCCGGCGGCCTGTTCGCCGTGCTGTCGACCGCCGCGGACGCCGGCTCCGACGTGACCTACGTGCTCGCCGTCCAGCTCTGCCGGCTGCTCGTGATCCTCGCGCTCACCCCTCTGCTCGCGCGCTGGCTGTCAGCTCGAGGCGATCGATGAGGGCGCGCGCCCTGCGGCGGTAGCGCCACACCTGGAGCAGCCCCAGGGCCCACAGCGGGTACTGCGCGCACATCGCCCAGCGGAACGCGCTCGCGTCGTAGGCCGTGCTGCTGCCCGGGGTGCGCCAGTCGAGGACCAGCCCGATGGCGACGACGAGCACCAGGCTCGCCGAGAAGCCCGCCTGGTTGATGATCCCGTTGGCGCTGGCCAGGCGCTCGGCCGGGTTGGAGGTGCGGGCGAGGTCGAACCCGATCATCGACGCCGGTCCCCCGATCCCGACGACCTGGGTCAGCAGCACGAGCAACCAGAACGGCGCGTCGCCCGGCCACGCGAGGACCGCGGTCCACACCGCCAGGATGGACCACACGATGGCGAGCACCGCCGTCGAGCGGTGCCAGGGGTGGCGTCCGATGAACCACCCGATCGTGGGCCCGCTGTACATCACCGCGACGACGACCAGGCTGAGCAGCAGGCCCGCCCGGCCCTCGCTCAGGTGCTCGCCCCGGACCAGGAACGGGAAGCCCCACAGCAGCGTCATCGCGGTGGCGCTGAACTGGGTGACGAAGTGCATCCAGAACCCCAGCCGGGTGCCGGGGTGCGCCCAGCTCGCGCGCAGGCTGGCCCGGATCGTCGCGAACGTGAGCCGCGGCCCGCGCTGCACGCGGTCGTCGGGGGTGTCGTGGACGACGACCGCGACCGCCGCCGCGGCGACCACGCTCACCCCCGCGGCGATGAGGTAGGCCTCGGCCCAGCCGAGGTGGCCCAGCGCCCAGGTCATCGGCGCCGTCGCGCCGATCGCGCCGAGCTGGCCGAAGGTCCCGCTCAGCGCCGTCAGCAGCGGCACCCGGCGACCCGGGAACCAGCTCACCACCAGCCGGAGCAGGCAGATCCAGGTCATCGCGTCGCCCATCCCGACGAAGACGCGCGCGACCAGCGCGGCGCCGTAGGACTCCGCGAGGGCGAAGGAGGCCTGCGCCAGCGTGAGCACGACCGCGCCGGTCAGCATCACGCTGCGCGCGCCGTAGCGGTCCACCAGGAGCCCGACCGGGATCTGCATGCCGGCGTAGACGAGCAGCTGCAGCATCGTGAACGTCGCCAGCTGCGCGGCGCTGATGTCGAACCGCTCCGCGGCGGCCAGGCCGGCGACGGCGAGCGAGGAGCGGTGGAAGATCGCGAGCAGGTACGCCGCGAGCGCGACGCCCCACACGATCCATGCGCGCCTCACCGCGCCGACGCTATGCCTGTCGGCGGGGTCACACCGGGACGGGGTGCCTCACCTCCTCACTTCGTCGCTTCCATCATCTGGCGCAGCTCCTTCTTGAGCTCGCTGATCTCGTCACGGAGGCGGGCTGCGACCTCGAACTGGAGCTCGGCCGCGGCCCCCTTCATCTGGTCGGTGAGGTCCTGGATGAGCTGGGCGAGGTCGGACGACGGCATGCCGGCGAGGTCGGCCGCGTGGTGGCCGGCGGCGCGCTCGCCGAGGACCGGCGTCGGCTGGCGCGGGCCGCCACCCTTCGGCGGGCGCACTCCCCCGGCACGGCCCTTGGCCTCGGTGCCGGCCCAGGTCTGGAGCAGCTCCTGGGTGGACTCGTCCTCGCGGGCGAGCATCTCGGTGATGTCGGCGATCTTCTTGCGCAGCGGCGTCGGGTCGATGCCGTGCTCCTTGTTGTAGGCCTCCTGCTTGGCCCTGCGCCGGTTGGTCTCGTCGATCGCGGCCTCCATCGAGGGCGTGATCTTGTCGGCGTACATGTGCACCTCGCCGGACACGTTGCGCGCCGCGCGGCCGATCGTCTGGATGAGCGACTTGTCGGAGCGGAGGAAGCCCTCCTTGTCGGCGTCGAGGATCGACACCAGCGACACCTCGGGCAGGTCGAGGCCCTCGCGGAGGAGGTTGATGCCGACGAGGACGTCGTACTCCCCCAGGCGCAGGTCGCGCAGCAGCTCGATGCGCTTGAGGGTGTCGACCTCGGAGTGGAGATAGCGGGTGCGGATGCCGGCGTCGAGGAGGTAGTCGGTGAGGTCCTCGGACATCTTCTTGGTCAGCGTCGTGACCAGCACCCGCTCGTTCTTCTGGGTGCGCTCCTTGATCTGGTGGATCAGGTCGTCGATCTGGCCCTTGGTCGACTTGACCACCACCTGCGGGTCGACGAGGCCGGTCGGTCGGATGATCTGCTCGACCACCGCGGGCGGGGTGTTGCCGCCGACCTTGTCGAGCTCGTAGTTGCCCGGCGTGGCCGAGAGGTAGATGGTCTGGCCGATCCGGTCGAGGAACTCCTCCCAGCGCAGCGGCCGGTTGTCCATCGCGCTGGGCAGCCGGAAGCCGTGGTCGACGAGGTTGCGCTTGCGCGACATGTCGCCTTCGTACATGCCGCCGATCTGGGGCACGGCGACGTGGGACTCGTCGATGACGAGGACGAAGTCCTCGGGGAAGTAGTCGAGCAGGCAGTTGGGAGCCGAGCCGGGCTGGCGGCCGTCGATGTGCATCGAGTAGTTCTCGATGCCGGCGCACGAGCCGACCTGGCGCATCATCTCGATGTCGTAGGTGGTGCGCATCCGCAGCCGCTGGGCCTCGAGCAGCTTGCCCTCGCGCTCGAACCTGGCCAGCTGGTCCTCGAGCTCGAGCTCGATGCCGCGGATCGCGCGCTCCATCCGCTCCGGGCCGGCGACGTAGTGGGTCGCGGGGAAGACGTGGAGCTCCTCGTCCTCGGTGATCACCTCGCCGGTGACGGCGTGGAGCGTCATCAGCCGCTCGATCTCGTCGCCGAAGAACTCGATGCGGACCTGGTGCTCCTCGTAGACCGGGAAGATCTCGAGGGTGTCGCCGCGCACCCGGAAGTTGCCGCGGGCGAAGGTCATGTCGTTGCGGGTGTACTGCATCTCGACGAGCCGCCGGAGCAGCCCGTCGCGGTCGTGCTCCTGGCCGACCTTGACCCGGAGCATGCGGTCGACGTACTCCTGCGGGGTGCCGAGGCCGTAGATGCACGACACCGTCGCCACCACGATCACGTCGCGGCGGGTCAGCAGCGAGTTGGTCGCCGAGTGGCGCAGCCGCTCGACCTCCTCGTTGATCGAGGAGTCCTTCTCGATGTAGGTGTCGGTCTGGGGGACGTAGGCCTCGGGCTGGTAGTAGTCGTAGTAGGAGACGAAGTACTCGACGGCGTTGTCGGGGAACAGCTGCCGCAGCTCGTTGGCGAACTGCGCCGCGAGCGTCTTGTTGGGCTGCATGACCAGGATCGGCCGCTGGACCTGCTCGGCGACCCAGGCCACCGTGGCGGTCTTGCCGGTGCCGGTGGCGCCGAGGAGCACGACGTCCTGCTCGCCGCCCTGGATCCGCTTGGTGATCTCGGCGATCGCGGCCGGCTGGTCGCCGCTCGGGGAGTAGTCGGACACGACCTTGAACGGCGCCACGCGGCGCTTGAGGTCGGTGACGGGACGCATGCTTCGAGACTACGGTGGCCCACCGACAGTGCCCCGCGAGCGCCGGGACCAGTGACGCGACGTCGTGTCGCAGATAACCTGACCGCGTACCTCCCCTACCGACGACCCGCAGGAGACAAGCAAATGGCCCTGGGCCTCAACCCCGTCGGCGACGTGCTCAAGAAGGCCGACCGGGTGCTCGCCAACGCCGGCGACACCCTCGGCACGGTCGACTCCAAGCTGGCCAACGTCGACACGACGCTCGGCACCGTCGACACCAAGCTCGCGAACGTCGACAAGACGCTGGGCAAGGTCGACACCCGGATGGAGAAGGTCGACTCCACGCTCGACGAGACCAAGACGCTGCTCACGCAGGTCCAGGGCCTGCTCACCGAGCTGTCCGAGGAGATCGCCCTCGTCAAGGAGATCCCCGACCTGAGGAAGAAGCTCGACGAGGTGCACAAGGCGGTCCTGGAGAAGTGAGCATCCCCACCACGCTGCGGGTCAGGTTCGTCAACGCGGACCCCGACGACGAGCCGGCTCTCGCGCCCGAGGCGGGACCCGGCTACGCCGAGGTCGACCCCGACGACCAGGAGGACGCGGCCGAGTCGTTCGACCACGAGGACGTCGTCGGCGTGGCCGTCGACGACGAAGGCACCTACCGGCTGGAGACCAGCTCGTTCTTCGTCCCGCTCGCGGCCGGCGACCTCGTGCGCGCGGCTCCCGACGCCAGCGGACAGCTCCAGGTGGTCGACGTCGTCGAGCCGTGCGACGCCGTCCTGACGATCTTCGCCCCCGACGCCGCCGCCTCCCCGGAGGCGATCACCGCGCTGATGCGGGTCTGGGAGGCGACCGGCGCCGGCCAGAGCGAGCGCGGCGGGCCGTTCGTCGCGACCGTCTGGCCGGACATGCCGATGGACGCCATCGCCGCGCAGCTGAACGCCGACCAGGAGGCCGGTCGCGGCGAGTGGATCCTGGCCGCCGAGCCGCACGAGCGCACTCGCGAGGCGCAGGACGAGATCGACTTCGAGACCGGCGTCGAGGTCGCGTGAGCGAGATGCCCGTCGGGGCGCCGTCCGCCGTTCACTAGATTTGCCGCGTGAGGAGCAGCGCGCAGACCATCGAGCGCGTGCTCGTCTGGACCCGCCGGACGCTCGCGGTGGTCTTCGGCGTGCCGATGGCCATCGGCATCGCGATGAGTCTGGTCGACTCCTACCGCCGCCGCGGCAAGAAGCCCGGCCAGTTCCCGACCACACCACCGGCGACGGCGACGGTCGGCGAGGGCACGATCACGACCTACACCTTCGGGCGCGACCTCTACGCCGACATGCTGGCCGCGATCGAGGGCGCCCAGCGGCAGATCCTCTTCGAGACCTACATCTGGAAGGGCGACGCCGTCGGAGAGAAGTTCAAGTCGGCGCTCGCGGCCGCGGCGGACCGCGGCGTGGAGGTCTACTGCGTCTACGACGGGTTCGCCAACCTCGTGGTCTCGCCGCGGTTCAAGCACTTCCCCGCCTCGATGAAGGTGCTGCGCTACCCGGCGTACGCCGCGGGCTGGCGCTTCTTCGACCTGCGCCGCTACGGCCGCGACCACCGCAAGATCCTGGTGGTCGACGACAAGGAGGCCTACGTCGGCGGCTACAACATCGGCTCGGCCTACGAGACCGAGTGGCGCGACACTCACGTCCGGATCACCGGCCCGGGCGTCCAGGACCTCCGGCGGGCCTTCGCCGACTTCTGGAACCTGCACCGCCGTCGCCGGCTGCGCACCAGCGAGCGACCGCTCCTCGTCGAGACTGCCAGCGTGTGGGAGCCGCGCATCCGGCTGCAGCGCAACGTGCCGCGGCTGTGGATGTTCCCGATCCGGGGGATGTACCTCGAGGCGATCAACCGGGCCTCGACCAACATCTGGATGACGCAGGCCTACTTCATCCCCGACGCCGACTTCGTCGAGGCGCTCACCGCGGCGGCCCGGCGCGGGGTCGACGTCCGGCTGCTGGTCCCGCTCAAGTCCAACCACATCGTCGCCGACTGGCTCTCGCGCGGGTACTTCTCCCAGCTGCTCGAGGCGGGCGTGCGGATCTTTCGCTTCAAGGACGCGATGGTGCACGCGAAGACCGCGACCGTCGACGGCACGTGGTCGACCGTCGGCACCGCCAACATCGACCGGCTCAGCCTCCAGGGCAACTACGAGATCAACGTCGAGGTGATCGACCGCGCGCTCGCGGAGGACCTCGAGGCGGTCTGGGCCGTCGACGAGTCCAACTGCATCGAGCTGACCCGCGGCGAGTGGGAGGCCCGCGACCTGCACCGGCGGTTCACCGAGCTGGTGCTGAGGCCGCTCCGCCCGCTCCTCTGACCTGCCGAGAGGGTGGTGACGCCAACTCGATACTGCCGGTATCGTCGTGGCGTGATCCCCACCAGCACCTCCCGGCGCAGCCGCCGGACCGTGCGGCCCGAGCGGGCCGACGTGCGCGAACGGGTGCTCGCGGCGGGACGGGAGGTGTTCGCCGAGGTCGGCTACCAGAAGGCCACGCTCGACGCCATCGCCGCGCGGGCCGGCTTCTCCAAGGGCGCCGTCTACTCCAACTTCGCGGGCAAGGACGACCTGTTCCTGACCCTCCTGAAGCACGAGGTGGCCGACATGCGCGCGGTGCTCGACGCCGCGCCGGGCGACGGCTCCCTCGCGGACGACGTGCGGCTCCTCGCGGCGACCGTGCTGGGCTGGGCGCGAGACGGCCGGGCGCAGCTGGTCTTCGCCGAGTTCCGGGCGCACGCGGCGCACGACCCGGCGCTCGCGCGGCGCACGGCCGAGGTGCGCGCCGGGCTCGTCGAGTCGACCGCCGAGCGGCTGGCCGAGGTCGTCGCGGCCCGCGGCGGGCGGCTGACGGTGCCGGCGACCGATGCCGCCACCCTGCTGCTGGCGCTGGTCAACGGTCTCGCGCTCGAGCACGTCGGACGCGCCGACGTGGTCGCCGAGGACAGCCTGGTGGCGCTCATGTCGGGGCTGGTCGCGTGATCCGGCTCGGCCGGCGCCGCCGGTCCTTCGACGGCGCGAACGTGTTCATCACCGGCGCCGCGAGCGGGATCGGGCGCGCCACCGCCGAGCACGCCGGACGGCGCGGGGCGCGGCTGCACCTCACCGACCGCTCGGCCGACGGCCTGACCGAGACGGTGGCGCGCGTCGAGGCCGCGGGCGGGACGGTGGTCCTCGCCCGGACCGCCGACGTGGCGTCGTACGACGAGGTGCGGGCGCTGGCCGCGGAGGTCACCGCGACGTCGGGGCCGATGGACGTCGTGATGAACGTCGCGGGCGTGTCGGCCTGGGGCACCGTGTCGTCGCTGCGCCACGAGACCTGGCGGCGGATGGTCGACGTCAACCTGATGGGGCCGATCCACGTCATCGAGGAGCTGGTCCCGCCGATGGTTGAGTCGCGCCGCGGCGGGCACCTCGTCAACGTGTCGTCGGCCGCGGGGATCATCGGGATGCCTTGGCACGCCGCCTACAGCGCCTCGAAGTTCGGGCTTCGCGGGGTGTCGGAGGTGCTCCGCTTCGACCTGGAGCGGCACCGCATCGGAGTCTCGCTGGTGTGCCCGGGCGCGGTCGCCACTCCCCTGACCGAGACCGTGCAGATCGACGGCGTCGAGAAGGCCAACCCGCGGTTCCTGAAGGCACAGGCGAGGTTCCGCCGCCACGCGGTCTCGCCCGAGGACGCCGCCGCGGCGATCATCGCCGGGGTCGAGCGCAACCGCTACTGGGTCTACACCTCCACCGACATCCGGCTCGCCCACCTGCTCCAGCGGCTCGCACCGCCTCTCTACGCCCTCCTGATGCGCCTCATCAACGCACAGGCCAACCGGGTGCTGCCCGAGGTGCGCCAGGCCCGCCGACCCTCGGACGCCGCGTGAGCACGCGCGTGAGCGCCCGGATCGCGCCCGGCCGCACCCGCGACACGGGGCTGGCGGTGCAGGTGTTCGCGCGCGTGGCCGGACGCGTGACCCGCACCAAGCCACCCGCGGTCTTCCTGACGCTCGGCCGGCACCGTCGGCTCGTCTGGGGCTGGCTGCTGTTCGCCGGTGCGCTGATGCCCGGCGGCCGACTGCCCCGCCGCGAGACCGAGCTGGTGATCCTCCGGGTCGCGACGCTGAGCGGCTCGGCGTACGAGCTCGCCCAGCACCGACGTCTCGGCCGCCGCGCCGGGCTGACCGCCGACGAGGTCGAGCGGGTCGCGCTCGGGCCGGCCGACCCGTCGTGGGGGCCCCGCGACCGGCTGCTGCTGCGGGCCGCGGACGCGCTGCACGCGCGCGGCGACGTGTCCGACCAGCTCTGGACCGAGCTGCGCGCCCAGCTCGACGAGCGGGAGACCATCGAGCTGGTGATGCTGGTCGGCCACTACTCGATGCTCGCGACCACCCTCAACACCCTGCGCGTCCAGCCCGACCGCCCACGCTGAATCCCTTTGCGCCGCCCGTCCCGGCCCTCGTAGCGTCGACCGCGATGACTCTCGAGCTGCACGCCTTCGTCCTCGACGCCCACGACCCCGCGCTCCTGGCCCGCTTCTGGGCCGGCCTCCTCGGCCGCGAGGTGGTCGCCGATCCCGACCAGCCCGACGTCCACGTGCTCCCGCCGACCAGCGACACGGAGTTCCAGCTCGACTTCGCCCCGACCGACGCGCCCAAGTCCGGTCCCAACCAGATGCACTTCGACCTGCGCAGCGAGACGCCCGCGGAGATGGCCGCCACGGTCGCCCGGGTCCTCGAGCTCGGCGGCGACCACCTCGACATCGGCCAGGGCGACGTCGACCACGTGGTGATGGCCGATCCGGAGGGCAACGAGTTCTGCGTCATCCCGGCCGGCAACAACTTCCTCGCCGACACCGCCCGCATCGGCGCCCTGAGCTCCGACGGCAGCCAGGCCGTCGGCTACTTCTGGAGCAAGGCCCTCGGCTGGCCGCTGGTCTGGGACCAGGACGAGGAAACCGCGATCCAGTCCCCGCGCGGCGGCTCGAAGATCTCCTGGGGCGGCCCGCCGTTCAACCAGAAGCAGGGCAAGAACCGCGTCCACCTCGACCTCGTCTCCTCACCCGGCAGCGACCAGTCCACCGAGGTCGACCGCCTCCTCGCGCTGGGAGCCCACCGCATCGACATCGGCCAGGGCGACGTCGACTGGGTCGTGATGGCCGACCCCGACGGCAACGAGTTCTGCGTGCTCCAGCCTCGGTGGCCCACCGCTGGTTGAGGAGGTCGCGCTAGCGACCGTCTCGAAACCACCGCTGCGAAGGCACCTGCCGCACCACCGCTGGTTGAGGAGTGAATCGCCCTGGGTTTGCTGGAGGCTCCATCGTTTGGGAACGAGGATGGAGTTATGCCGAGGGACATCACGCCTGGGAAGCCGAGCACGAGGCGGTACAGCCAGGAGGAGAAGGACGCGGCGGTGCGGATGGTTCGCACTCTGCGGGCGGAGTTGGGCACCGATATCGGGACGATCGCGCGGGTAGCTCGTCAACTCGGCTACGGGCTGGAGTCGGTGCGGGCCTGGGTGCGTCAGGCCGAGATCGATGAGGGTCACGCGCCGGGTGTCTCCACCGATGAGGCGACCCGGCTCAAGGCGTTGGAGCAGGAGA
>NZ_KE383923.1:0-70970 GCF_000422805.1 Nocardioides halotolerans DSM 19273
CCCAGGCCCGCACCGACTCCAGCCCGTAGCCGAGTTGACGAGCTACCCGCGCGATCGTCCCGATATCGGTGCCCAACTCCGCCCGCAGAGTGCGAACCATCCGCACCGCCGCGTCCTTCTCCTCCTGGCTGTACCGCCTCGTGCTCGGCTTCCCAGGCGTGATGTCCCTCGGCATAACTCCATCCTCGTTCCCAAACGATGGAGCCTCCAGCAAACCCAGGGCGATTCACGTGCCACCGCTGCGGAGGTCTCGACAAGCTCGACCAGCGGTGGGCGGGCCGAGTGCCCTCCCTGCGGAGGTTTCGCGACAGGCGCTAGCGACCCTCGTCGTCGGTGGTTGAGGAGGTCGCGCAGCGACCCTCGTCGTCGGTTGAGGAGGTCGCGCAGCGACCGTCTCGAAACCTCGCACGCCGAGGCTGGGAAGCAACCGACCTCGGTCCAGCGCGTGCCACCGCTGCGGAGGTCTCGACAAGCTCGACCAGCGGTGGGCGGGCCGGGTGCCACGGCTGCGGTGGGCTCGACCAGCGGTCGGTGGCTACTCCATCTCGGCCTTGGTCTCCCGCGAGAGCGTGGCGTCCATCATCTCGGTGGCCGTCATCCGGCCGGCGACCACGTCGTCGACCATCTGGGCGACCGGGGCGTCGACGCCGGTGCGCTCGGCGAGCGCGCGCAGCGACGCGCACGACTTGGCTCCCTCGGCGACCTGTCGGGTCGAGGCGATGATCTCCTCGGTGCTCATGCCCTTGCCGAGGTTCTCGCCGAAGGTGCGGTTGCGCGAGAGCGGCGAGGAGCAGGTGGCCACGAGGTCGCCGAGGCCGGCCAGCCCCATCAGGGTGAGGGGGTTGGCGCCGAGCTTGGTGGCGAGGCGGGCCGTCTCGGCGAGGCCGCGGGTGATGACGGACGCGGTGGTGTTGTCGCCGAAGCCGAGGCCGACGGCCATCCCGACCGCGAGGCCCACGACGTTCTTGTAGGCACCTCCGAGCTCGCAGCCGAGCACGTCGACGGAGGTGTAGGGCCGGAACGCCGGCGAGTGGCAGCGGTCCTGGAGGTGCTTCGCGACGTCCTCGTCGGCGCACGCGACGACCGACGCCGCGGGCTCGCGGCGGGCGATCTCCTTCGCGAGGTTGGGACCGCTGATGACGCCGATCCGGTCCGGTCCGGCACCGGTGACCTGGGCGATCACCTCGCTCATCCGGTTGAGGGTGCCGAGCTCGACGCCCTTCATGAGCGAGACCAGGACCGCGTCGGGCTCGAGGAACGACGCCCACTCCTCGAGGTTCTGCCGGAACGTCTGCGACGGCGTCGCGAAGATCACGATGTCCGCGTCGTGCGCGGCCTTCTCGACGTCGTGGGTCGCGGTGACGGCGGACGGCAGCTCGATGCCCGGCAGGTAGTCGACGTTCTCGCGCTCGTCGTTGATCGCCGCGGCGACCTCCTCGCGCCGCGCCCAGAGCGTCACGTCGTTGCCGCCGTCGGCGAGCACGATCGAGAACGCCGTCCCCCACGACCCGGCGCCGAACACCGCCACCTTGCTCACTGGTGCCTGCCCTTCCGTCCGTCCTTGTGGGGGTTGCCGAACTCCTTCACACCGGCGGTGCGCGGGTTGAAGCGCTCCGGAGGCGCGGTCTCGCCGCGGACCTCCTCCACGAGGCTGGTCACCGCGGCCATGATGCGCGCGGTCGCCTCCGTAACCGCCGCCGGCGACGTGTCGCCGGTCAGGTCGGCGAGGTCGACGGGGTCGCCCACCTTCATGGTGATCAGCTTGCGCGGGAACAGGCTCGGCTTCTTGGCGTACGGCGCCAGCAGCGCCTGCGCCCCCCACTGACCGAGCGGGACGACGGGGGCACCGGTCTCGAGCGCGATGCGCGCCGCGCCCGACTTGCCCACCATCGGCCACAGGTCCGGGTCGCGGGTGAGCGTGCCCTCGGGGTAGACGACGAGGCACTTGCCGGCGCGGACGCCCGCGACCGCGGCGTCGAACGCGCCGGCGGCGTTCTTCGTGGCTCGCTCGACCGGGATCTGCCCCGCCGAGCGCAGGAAGAAGCCGAGGAACTTGTTCTTGAACAGCCCGGCCTTCGCCAGGTAGCGCGGGATCCGGCCGTGGTCCCACACGATGTGCGCCACGATCAGCGGGTCGACCTCGGAGATGTGGTTGGCCACGACGAGGGCGCCGCCCGTCGCCGGGATCTTCTCGCCGTCGATCCACCGCCGCTTCGTGGTCAGCAGGAGGAGCGGCTTGATGACCACGAGACCGAGCGTCCACGCCCAGCCCATCCTGTCCTCCTGGAACCGCCGCACCTTCACCCGCGACAGGCTAGTGGTTGACCGGCTGAGAGGATCGCCCGCGATGACGAGGTACGTCGCGCTGGTCCCGGTGAAGCCGCCGGCACTCGGCAAGTCGCGACTCGTGGGGCTGGCCGACGACGCACGCCGGCAGCTCGCCGCGGCGTTCGCGCTCGACACCGTGGCCGCCTGCGTCGCCTCGGAGCTGGTCGCCGAGGTGCTGGTCGCGACCGACGACGCGTCGTTCTCGGTCGAGCTGGCCCGCCTGGGCGCGGTCACCATCCCCGACGGCGTCGCGATGGACCTCAACGGCACGCTGCGCCAGTCGGCGGCCGAGGCGCGACGGCGCTGGCCCGACCTCGTGCCGGTCGCGCTCACCGCCGACCTGCCCGCCGTGCGGGCGACAGACCTCGACGAGGCGCTCGGTGCGGTGCGCCCGGGCGAGGCGGCGTACGTCGCCGACGCACAGGGGCTCGGCACCACGCTCTACACCGCCGGCCACGACGCGTTCGACCCGCGGTTCGGGCCCGGCTCGGCGCTGACGCACGACGCGACCGGCGCGCGGGCCATCACCGCGCCGCTGCCGCGCCTGCGCCGCGACGTCGACGACCTCGAGGACCTCGACGACGCGCTCGCCCTCGGCGTCGGCCCACGAACAGCGGAACGGGCCGCCTCCCTGTAGGAGGCGGCCCGTCCGGGTGGTGCTGGGTCAGCTCTTCTTCGCGGTCTTCTTCGCCGTCGACTTCTTCGCGGCCGACTTCTTCGCGGGTGCCTTCTTCGCGGCCGACTTCTTCGCCGGAGCCTTCTTCGCGGCCGACTTCTTCGCGGGTGCCTTCTTGGCGGCCGACTTCTTCGCCGGCGCCTTCTTCGCGGCCGACTTCTTCGCCGGAGCCTTCTTCGCCGCAGCCTTCTTCGCGGGTGCCTTCTTGGCGGCGGCCTTCTTGGCCGGAGCCTTCTTGGCCGCGGCCTTCTTGGCCGGAGCCTTCTTGGCCGCGGCCTTCTTCGCCGGAGCCTTCTTCGCTGCCTTCTTTGCCACCTTCGCCACCTTCTTCGCCGCCTTCTTCGCAGTCTTCTTGGTCGTGGTCTTCTTCGTCGGAGAGGCAGCCGCCGCGACCCGGGCCGGCGCAGCGGTCTCGAGCGTGAGCTGCGGGAGCTTCTTCGCGCCCGAGACGATGTTCTTCAGGTCCTGGCCGGCGGTGAACTTCGGCACCGACGTGGCCTTGGCCTTGATGCGCTCGCCGGTGCGCGGGTTGCGGACCATGCGGGCGTTGCGGACTCGCTTCTCGAAGGAACCGAAGCCCGTGATGGCCACCTTCTCACCCTTGGCCACCTCACGAGTGATGGTGTCGAGCACGGACTCGAGCGCGTGACGAGCGGCCCTCTTGTTGCCGTCGTAACGAGCCGCGAGCGCCTCGATGAGCTGATTCTTGTTCACGAGCTTCCTTTCGGATGTTGCTACTTGAAACGGAACCGGTGCTCCGGTTCATGTAGGGCAACTTAGGAAGAACGAGCGTCGGTCACAATCACCACGCCGCACCTATCGCCATATTTTTCGGGCGTTCCAGACCGCTCGCGACGTGCGAGACGCGGTCGCGACATCGTGGTCGCGTCGGCACGCGGATGAAGTCTGACGACCAACGGAGTGCGTCGTCAGGTCGTTGACGGTCGCGATTTCCCAAGCGGGCTTGGGAAAGCGGCACACTCGCCGCCGGCGACGGACGCGTTGCGACCTCTCGCCGGGGGCGCGTCGCTCAGCCGCGGATGGTCTGCGGCTTGTACGACGGACGACGCGACTCGAACGAGCTGATGTCGTCCTCGTGGCCGAGCGTGATGCCGATGTCGTCGAGTCCTTCGAGCAGTCGCCAGCGCGTGTAGTCGTCGATGTCGAAGGAGTCCTCGATCGCGTCGATGCCGTCACCGGCGCGCACGGTGCGCGAGTCGAGGTCGACGGTGATGAGCCCGCCGGGGTTGTCGTCGAGGAAGTCCCACAGCCGCTGGACGACCTTCTCGTCGACGCGCGCCGCGAGCAGTCCGGCCTTGCCGGAGTTGCCTCGGAAGATGTCGCCGAAGCGCGGCGAGATGACGACGCGGAAGCCGTAGTCCATCAGCGCCCACACGGCGTGCTCGCGCGACGACCCGGTGCCGAAGTCGGGACCCGCGACGAGCACCGACCCCGCGGCGTACTCCGGTCGGTTGAGCACGAAGTCGGGGTCGTTGCGCCACGCGGCGAACAGCCCGTCCTCGAAGCCGGTGCGGCTGACCCGCTTGAGGTAGACCGCCGGGATGATCTGGTCGGTGTCGACGTTGCTGCGGCGCAGCGGCACGCCGACGCCGGTGTGCGAGGTGAACGCGTCCATGTCAGGCCTCCTCTCGCACGGGCTCGAGATCGGCGGGCGACGAGAGCGTGCCGCGGATGGCGGTGGCCGCAGCGACCGGCACCGACACCAGGTGGGTGCGACCGCCCTTGCCCTGCCGCCCCTCGAAGTTGCGGTTGGACGTCGACGCGCTCCGCTCGCCGGGCTCGAGGGTGTCGGGGTTCATGCCGAGGCACATGGAGCAGCCCGCGCCGCGCCACTCCGCGCCAGCCTCCTTGAAGATCACGTCGAGGCCCTCGTCCTCGGCCTGGAGCCGGACTCGCACCGAGCCGGGCACGACGAGCAGGCGGGTGTCCTTGTCGACGCGCCGGCCCTTCACGATCTCGGCGGCGAGCCGCAGGTCCTCGATCCGGCCGTTGGTGCAGGAGCCGACGAAGACGGTGTCGACCTTGACGTCGCGCATCGGGGTGCCGGCCTCGAGCGCCATGTACTGGAGCGCCTTCTCGGCGGCGACGCGGTCCTGCGGCTCCTCGAAGTCGTCAGGGCTCGGGACGCTCGCGCCCAGCGGCACCCCCTGGCCGGGGTTCGTGCCCCACGTGACGAACGGCGTCATCGTCGCAGCGTCGAGGACGATCTCCTCGTCGTACTCCGCGTCGGGGTCGGTGACGAGCGTCTGCCAGTAGGCCAGCGCGGCGTCCCACTCCGCGCCCGTCGGCGCCTCGGGGCGGCCCTCGAGGTAGTCGAAGGTCGTCTGGTCGGGTGCGATCAGCCCGGCCTTCGCGCCCCACTCGATGCTCATGTTGCACACCGTCATGCGGGCCTCCATCGAGAGCTCCTCGATGGCCTGGCCGCGGTACTCCACGATGTAGCCCTGGCCGCCGCCGGTGCCGGTGTGCGCGATCAGCGTGAGCACGAGGTCCTTCGCGGTGACGCCCGCGGGCAGGCTGCCGTTGATCGTCACCGCCATCGTCTTCGGCTTCGCCTGCATCAGCGTCTGGGTCGCGAGCACGTGCTCGACCTCCGAGGTGCCGATGCCGAACGCGATCGCGCCGAATGCGCCATGCGTGCTGGTGTGGCTGTCGCCGCAGACGATCGTCATGCCGGGCTGGGTGAGCCCGAGCTGGGGCCCGACGACGTGGACGATGCCCTGGTCGAGGTCGCCGAGCGGGTGCAGCCGGACGCCGAACTCCTCGGCGTTGCGGCGCAGCGTCTCGACCTGGGTGCGAGAGACGGGGTCCTGGATCGGCTTGTCCCAGTCGAGGGTCGGGACGTTGTGGTCCTCGGTCGCGAGCGTGAGGTCGGGGCGGCGCACGGTGCGACCGCTCAGCCTAAGACCCTCGAACGCCTGCGGACTCGTCACCTCGTGGATGAGGTGCAGGTCGATGTAGAGGAGGTCGGGCTCCCCCGGCGCCGACCGTACGACGTGCTCGTCCCAGACCTTCTCGGCCAACGTCCTGCCCATGACCACTCCCTCGTGACCCATTCCACTGACGGCCATCGACTATAGACCTTGCATCCCATGATCTGAGACGGCAGTATTGCGATATGGACAGTTCCGGCAGTGGAGGTTCCGGCGTCGGGGTGCTCGACAAGGCCGCGCTCGTGCTCACCGCCCTCGAGGCGGGGCCGGCCACGCTGGCCGGGCTCGTCGCCGGCACCGGGCTCGCGCGGCCGACGGCGCACCGCCTCGCGGTCGCCCTCGAGCACCACCGCCTGGTCGCCCGCGACATGCAGGGCCGCTTCGTCCTCGGGCCGCGCCTCGCGGAGCTGTCCGCCGCCGCCGGCGAGGACCGCCTGCTCGCCACCGCCGGCCCGGTGCTCGCCCGGCTGCGCGACATCACCGGCGAGTCGGCCCAGCTCTGGCGCCGCCAGGGCGACATCCGCGTCTGCGTCGCCGCCGCCGAGCGCCCCTCCGGCCTGCGCGACACGATCCCCGTCGGCTCCCAGCTGACCATGCGGGCCGGCTCGGCCGCGCAGGTGCTGCTCGCGTGGGAGGACCCCGAGCGCATGCACCGCGGCCTCCAGAACGCCGCCTTCTCCGCGGCCGCCCTCTCCGGCATCCGCCGCCGCGGCTGGGCCCAGTCGGTCGGCGAGCGCGAGCAGGGCGTCGCCTCGGTCTCAGCGCCGGTCCGCTCCCCCAGCGGCAAGATCATCGCCGCGGTCTCGGTCTCCGGCCCCCTCGAGCGGCTCTCGCGCCAGCCCGGCCGCATGCACGCGCCGGCCGTGCTCGCGGCCGCCGAGCGGCTCTCGGAGTCGTTGCGCCGGGCCGCGGCCGCGGACTCTGCGTAGTCGGCGCTCGCACTCGTGCGGCCGGAGTGACCTGCCGGTGAGCGGTCAGCCAGCAACCCGGGTCCGACCTTCTACTGTCGGACGGGTTGCCCACTGACCGCCACCCCGACGCCAGCCCGCCCAGCGGTCAGCCAGCAACCCGGGTCCGAGCTTTCTACTGCCGGACGGGTTGCCCACTGACCGCCACCCCGACCCCAGCCCGCCCAGCGGTCAGCCTGCAACCCCGGACCGGCCCACCATGTCAAGCCAGGTTGACCACTGACCGCCACCCCGACCCGAGCCCGCCCAGCGGTCAGCCAGCAACCGGGGTCCGACCTTCTACTGTCGGACGGGTTGCCCACTGACCGCCACCCCGACCCCAGCCCGCTCAGCGGTCAGCCAGCAGCACGCTCAGAACAGCGCGTCCTGCTCGAGCTCGAGGAGTGTCTGCTTCCGGTCGACGCCGCCGGCGTAGCCCGTGAGCGTGCCGTTGGCGCCGATGACGCGGTGGCACGGGATCACGATCGGGATCGGGTTGCGGCCGTTGGCGAGCCCGACGGCGCGCGAGGCGGCGTTGGACTTGCCGAGGCGGTGGGCGAGCTCGCCGTACGACGAGGTCTCGCCGTAGCCGATCTCGCACAGCTCCTTCCAGACCCGCTGCTGGAAGTCGGTGCCGACCGGGGCGAGTGGGAGGTCGAACTCCTTGAGGTCGCGCTCGAAGTACGCACGCAGCTGGCGGGCTGCCTCGACCAGGACCGGCTGGTCGTCGTCGCGCCGGCCGCGCGGGCGGCCGTCGTGGTCGCGGAACGGCGTGAACTCGATCTGGGTGAGGGCTCCGCCCTGCTCGACGAGGCGCAGCTCGCCGACGGGGCTGTCGATGACGGTCCAGGACATGTCAGTGCTCCTTGCTGGGACGTGCGGTGGGACGTGCGGTGGGACGTGCGGTGGGGCGTGCGGTGGGAAGTGCGGGCATGAGGGTGTTCCAGAGGTGCATGAGCGCGTAGGAACGCCAGGGCCGCCAGCGCCCGTCGTCGGCGATGACCGCAGCTGGGTCGTGGCCGAGGCCGGCGATCGCGTTGCGGACGCCGATGTCGGTGGGCAGGAAGACGTCGGGGTGGCCGAGCGCGCGCATGGCGACGTAGTCGGCGGTCCACGGCCCGATGCCGGGCAGCGCGACGAGCGCGGCCCGGACGTCGTCGCGGTCGGCGCCCCGGTCGAGGGCGACCTCGCCGGAGGCCAGCACTGCGGCGAGGCCGGTGAGCGCGCGACCGCGCGAGCGCGGCATCGGCAGCGTCTCGGGGTCGACCTCGGCGAGGGTCGCGGCGGACGGGAAGAGATGGGTGAGGCCGGGCAGGTCGGTCTCGACCGGCGTGCCGTGGGCCTCCACCAGCCGACCGGTGACGGTGCGGGCGCCGGTGACCGAGACCTGCTGGCCCACGACCGTGCGGATGGCGGTCTCGTCGCCGTCGACCTGGCCGGGCACCCGCAGCCCGCGGGTGGCGCGGACCAGCGGCCCGATGACGGGGTCGCCGAGGAACTGGTCGTCGACCGCCACCGGGTCGCAGTCGGCGTCGACCAGCCGGCGCGCGCGCTCGACCGCCGCTGCGGTGTCGCGCAGGTCGTGGAGGCGGAACTCCGCGGTCACGAAAGCCGTCTGGCCGGTCGCCGGTGCGTCGCCGAGCTCGATGCGGACGGTGCCGGGGCCGTGGGGCAGGTCGAGGGTGCGGGCGTACCAGCCCGGCCCGGCGGCCTCGACCCCCGGCACGACGTGGAAGGCGAGGAAGTCGAGCAGCGCCCGGCCGGCGAACGGCGTGCGGACGGCGAGCCGCATCGTGACCGTGCCCTGCGTGGGCGAGCCGCGCCGGCCGCCGCGCAGCTCGGTGGGCGTCGCGGCGTAGACCTCGCGCACGGTGTCGTTGAACTGGCGGATGCTCGAGAAGCCGGCCGCGAACGCGACGTCGGCGAAGCCGAGGTCGGTCGTCTCGACGAGCACCCGCGCGGTCTGCGCGCGGCGGGCGCGGGCCAGGGCCAGCGGCCCGGCACCGAACTCGGCGGTGAGCAGCCGGGTGAGGTGGCGCGGGGTGTAGCCGACCCGGTGGGCCAGCCCCTCGACGCCCTCGCGGTCGACGACGCCGTCGGCGATGAGGCGCATCGCGCGGCCGGCCGCGGTCGCGGCGACGTCCCAGTCAGGGCTGCCGGGCGTGGCGTCGGGCAGGCACCGCTTGCAGGCGCGGTAGCCGGCGGCCTGCGCGGAGGCGGCGCTCGGGTGGAACGTGACGTTGTGGAACGCCGGCGTGCGCGCCGGGCAGGACGGCCGGCAGTAGATGCCGGTGGTCCGCACCGCGGTGTAGAAGACACCGTCGAAGCGCCGGTCGCGCGACTTCACCGCGCGGTAGCAGGACTCCTGGTCCAGGTGGCGGGGCTCGCTGCTCATGCACCCATCCTGACGCACGGCGCCGACAATCTCTCGCGGGAATCGGACACGGCCACTCGGGCGTCGTTCCCGCAGTTCAGAGCCCCTGCGCGGCCGGTCGCTTGACCGGGTCTGCCACGATTCGAGCGTGGCAGGGGTGCGGCTGGAGCGCGGGCAGCGGCGTGCCGTCGCGCTCGTCATCGTCGTCACCCAGCTCGTGGTCGCCGTCGTCACCGGCGTGGTGATCTCGGTCGCCTACGGCAAGCTCGACAAGAACTTCATCACCGGCGACCCGATCGACCACAAGACCAAGAAGCACCACCACATCGGCGGCGACCCGCTCGACATCCTCGTGATGGGCTCCGACTCCCGCGCCGGCGCCGGCAACGACATCGACGGCCAGACCGACATCGGCGAGCGCTCCGACACCACGATCCTCGTGCACGTCTCGGCCGACCGGAAGACCGTCTACGGCGTCTCGCTCCCGCGCGACGCGATGGTCCGGCGACCCGACTGCGAGGGTCCCGACGGCGAGACCGTGCCGGGCGCGGAGCTCGACATGTTCAACGCGGCGTACTCCCTCGCCGGGGCGACGTGCACCGTGGCCCAGGTCGAGGAGCTGACCGGCATCTACATCGACCACTACGTCACGCTCGACTTCAACGGGTTCAAGGACATGGTCGAGGCGGTGCACGGCGTCACCGTCTGCATCCCCGAGGCCGTCGACGACAGCGCGCACGGCATCACGTTCGAGGCCGGCACCCAGGAGCTCGACGGGCAGCAGGCGCTCGACTACGTGCGCGAGCGCTCCTCCACGCCGAACGCCGACATCGGCCGGATGAAGCGGCAGCAGGCGTTCATGGCCTCGATGATCAACAAGGTCGTGAGCGCCGGCACCCTCACCCGGCCGAGCCGGGTCTACAACTTCCTCAAGGCCGCGACCGGCTCGATCGTCACCGACCCCGGCCTGAGCTCGCTGAGCGGGCTGGTGCACCTGGCATGGGAGTTCCGACGCACCGACCTCGACAACATCTCGTTCATCACGGTGCCGTTCGAGGAGTACCCGCCCGACCCCAACCGCCTCCAGTGGTCGGCGTCGGCCAAGGGCCTCTGGAAGGTCATCCTCGAGGACCAGCCGCTGCCGAAGAAGTACCGCGAAGAAGCGATCTCGGCGGACAAGCCGCCCGGCACGCCGGCCGGCTCCGGCGCGGCGTCAGGCTCCGACCCGGGCACGACGTCCGGCGCTCCGGCATCGCCGCCGACGACGCCCGACGCCACCCCCTCCGGCGGGGAGCAGGAGTCGGACGCCAACGGCCTCTGCGCCTGAGCCTGGCTCCACGCTGAGGCCGTGGCGTCCGTACGCCGGTCTCAGCCCGCCCGGCTGACCAGCTCCTCCCCGCGCAGCAGCGGGAGCACCGAGTCGCCGACCCGGCCGATCTCGGTGCGGTACGGCGTGTCGGAGAGCACGAAGTGGCTGACACCGAGCTCCTGGTACCTCCGCAGGGCGTGCGCCACGTCTTCGGCGGAGCCCACGAGCCAGGTGGTGCCGGCGCCGCCACCGCCGTACCGACCGGGAGCGGTGTAGAGGCAGGTGTCGAGGACGTCGCCGCGCTCGGCGAGGTCGAGCAGCCGCTGCTGGCCGGTCGCCTTGAAGCCGCTGCGCTGGAAGAGCCGCTGCGAGGCGCCGTCGCCGTGCTGCTGCTCGGCCATCCGCGCGACCTTCGCCTCGGCGTCGCGCCAGGCAGCCTCGGTGGTGTCACGCACCAGCGTCGTGATGCGCAGCCCGAACTCCAGCGGTGGCAGGTCGCGGCCCAGTGACTGCTCCAGACCCTTCAGCCGCTCGATGCGCTCGCCGACGCCGTCCAGCGGCTCGCCCCAGAATAGCTGCACGTCGGACTCGGTGGCCGACACCCGTTCGGCCGCCTCGGAGGCACCGCCGAAGTAGAGCCGCGGGTGCGGCCGGCCCTCCCGCGCGACCGGGCGTGGCGAGACGGTCGAGTCCCTGACCGAGAAGTGCTCGCCCTCGAACGTCACGTCCTCCTCGGTCCACAGGCGGCGGACCAGGCGCATGAACTCCTTGGTCCGGGCGTAGCGGTGCGCCTGGTCGCCCTCGACGTCGCCGTACTGGTGCAGGTTGTCCTGCCCCGACACGATGTTGACCCGCACCCGGCCGCCCGAGAGCTGGTCGAGGGTGGCCGCGGCCGACGCGAAGTGCGCGGGCTGCCAGTAGCCCGGACGGATCGCAATCAGCGGGTTGAACGTCGTCGTGCGCGCCACGAGCGCGGTCGCGACCGTGAACGTGTCCGGACGGCCCCAGCTGGTGCCGAGCAGCGCACCCGCCCAGCCGTGGTCCTCGACCAGCCCGGCGAGGCCCGCCTGGTAGTCGAGGGTGCCGTAGCCGTCGTCGGCGGTGCCGGTGTCGCCGCGGTGGCCGGGCTCGACGGTGTTGGGGAGGTACCAGAGGAACTCGGGGTCGTGATCGTGGTCGTGACGGGTCGGGTTGCTCATCGGGTGGACGCCTTTCCGCTAATGTCTAGTGTGTTGGTAGTTTTACACTAGTTCAGCCGATGAAGCATCCCCGAGCTCCTCCAAGGAGAGTGATGAAGCAACGTCTCGCCCCACGCGCCGCCGCAGCTGCGGCCGTGCTCACCCTCGGCCTCGCCGCGTTGACGGCGTGCGACAGCGCGTCCGGCTCCGACGGCCCGAAGCTCGGGGCCGACGCGACGATCCCCGACACGGTGCCCAGCGGCACCGTGCTCCGCGTCGGCGACCCGGCCACGCAGACAGCGATCGAGGCCGCCGGGCTCGACGAGGAGCTGGAGGACGAGGGCGTCGAGGTCGAGTGGGCCAACATCAGCGGCGGCCCCAAGACGCTCGACGCCTTCCGCGCCCACGCGATCGACGTCGGCTCCGCCCAGGACATCCCGCCGCTGTTCGCGCAGTGGACCGGCACCGACATCACGATCGTGGCGACCACCAACCGGGTCGACGCGACCAACCACCCCGTCTACGAGCTCGGCGTCGCGCCGGGAGTCGACGTGTCGTCGCTCGACGACCTCAGGGGCAAGAAGATCGCCTACTCCCCCGGGCAGGCGCAGGGCGCGCTCGTGCTGCGCGCGCTCGACGCGGCCGGGCTGAGCCAGGACGACGTCGAGCTCGTCGAGATCCAGAGCGTCGACGACGTCTACGTCAACGTGCTCGGCAGCAAGCAGGTCGACGTCGCACCGCTGGGCGGCACGCTCCTCACGTCGTATCTCGCGAAGTACGGCAGCGACGGCGGCACCTCGATCCCGACCGGCATCCGCGACGACCAGAGCCTGCTCTACGCACCGAAGGAGACGACGGAAGACGCCGGCAAGGCGGCCGCGCTCGCGAAGTACGTCGTGGTGTGGGCCAAGGCCAAGCAGTGGATCAACGAGCACCCCGAGGAGTACGCCCAGGCGTTCTACGTCGACCACGAGGGGCTGACCCTCGAGGACGGCCTCAAGGTGATCGCGCAGACCGGTCAGCTCGAGCTGCCGGCCTCGTGGGACGAGACGATCGCCCGGCACCAGGAGACCGCCGACCTGCTCGCCGAGGAGCAGGACCACCCGAAGCTCGACGTCGGCGCTCTCTACGACCGCCGCTACGAGGAGATCATCGCCGACGCGCTGGGGGCTGGTGCCTGATGACGACGCTCCTCGAACGTCCCACCGCCGCCTCCGCCGGCCCGGTCGTCGACAAGCGCGTCGTACGCCGCCGCCTCGGGCCGGGCAAGCGGATCCCGTTCTCGCTCGCCATCGGGCCGCTCCTCCTGGTCGGCCTGTGGTGCCTGCTGTCGGCCACCGGACGGCTCGACCCGCGCACGCTCTCCGAGCCGTGGGTGGTCGTGGAGACGGCCCGCGACCTGATCGAGAACGGCCGGCTCCAGGACGCGCTGCAGACCTCCGCGGTGCGCGCCTTCGCGGGGCTCGGCCTCGGGACGGCGATCGGCACGCTCCTGGCGCTGGTCTCCGGGCTGAGCCGGGTGGGCGAGGCCGTCATCGACGGCCCGATCCAGGTCAAGCGCGCCATCCCGACCCTCGCGCTGCTTCCGCTGCTCGTGCTCTGGCTCGGCATCACCGAGGAGATGAAGATCGTCACGATCGCGCTCGCGGTGATGCTCCCCGTCTACATCCACACCCACAACGGCCTCCGGACCATCGACGGCCGCTACGCCGAGCTGGCGGAGACCGTCGACATCGGGCGCCCGCAGTTCATCCGCGACATCGTGCTGCCTGGTGCGATGCCCGGCTTCCTGCTCGGCATGCGGTTCGCGGTCACGACGGCGCTGCTGTCGCTCGTGGTCGTGGAGCAGATCAACGCG
This sequence comes from Nocardioides halotolerans DSM 19273, assembly GCF_000422805.1. Classification (GTDB taxonomy): domain Bacteria; phylum Actinomycetota; class Actinomycetes; order Propionibacteriales; family Nocardioidaceae; genus Nocardioides; species Nocardioides halotolerans. The sequence goes on from NZ_KE383923.1 coordinate 13,625, forward strand.
ACCAGCGGCATCGGCTACATGATCCACCTGGCGTCCAGCTACGGGCAGACCGAGATCATCGTGGTCGGCCTGGTCGTCTACGCACTGCTGGGCCTCGCCGCCGACGGCCTGGTCCGCACCATCGAGAGGAAGGCGCTGGCATGGCGACGGACGCTGGGCTGACCACCGGGCAGCTGGAGGACCGGACCGCCGTACGGGTCGAGCGGCTGCACCGCAGCTTCAACGAGGCGGGTGGGGTCCTCAACGGGCTCGACCTCGACATCGCTCCGGGCGAGTTCGTGGCTCTGATCGGCCGCAGCGGCAGCGGCAAGAGCACGCTGCTGCGGGCGCTGGCCGGGCTCGACCGCGACGTCGCCGGCCACGGCTCGATCGACGTGCCCGACCGGGTGTCGGTCGTGTTCCAGGACTCGCGACTGCTGCCGTGGCGGCGGATCCTCGACAACGTCGCCTTCGGGCTCCGCGGGCGCGACGCGCGGCGGCGGGGCGAGGAGGCGCTGGCCGAGGTCGGGCTCGCCGGCCGCGAGCGCTCCTGGCCGCACGAGCTCTCGGGCGGCGAGCAGCAGCGGGCTGCGCTGGCGCGCTCGCTGGTGCGCGACCCCGAGCTGCTGCTCGCCGACGAGCCGTTCGGAGCGCTCGACGCGCTGACCCGGATGCGGATGCACATCCTGCTCAAGCGGCTGTGCGCCGTGCACCGGCCGTCGGTGCTGCTGGTCACCCACGACGTCGACGAGGCGATCGTGCTCGCCGACCGGGTGATCGTGCTCGTCGACGGCGTCGTCTCCTCCGACATCCACATCGACCTCGGGGAGCGTCGCTCCCCGGGCGACCCGCGCTTCGCCTCGCTGCGCACCAGGCTCCTCGCCGAGCTCGGAGTGGAGGACGACCACGAGGCCATCGACACCCAGGACAGGAAGGCTGCTTCATGACCATCGACGTCTCGTCGTACCGACTGCTCGGCACCACCGGGCTCAAGGTCAGTCCGCTGACCCTCGGCGCGATGATGTTCGGCAGGATCGGCAACCCCGACCACGAGGACTCGATCCGGATCATCCACCGGGCCCTCGACGCCGGCATCAACATCATCGACACCGCCGACGTCTACTCCCGCGGCGAGTCCGAGGAGATCGTCGGCAAGGCGCTCGCCGGGCGCCGCGACGACGTGATCGTCGCGACAAAGGTGCACGGGGCGATGTCGGACGACGACCCCAACGCCCAGGGCAACTCGCGGCGCTGGATCATCCGCGAGGTCGAGGAGTCGCTGCGCCGGCTCGGCACCGACCACATCGACCTCTACCAGCTGCACCGGCCGCGGCCCGAGACCGACATCGACGAGACCCTCTCGGCGCTCTCCGACCTGGTGCACGCCGGCAAGGTCCGCTACATCGGCACGACGACGTTCCTGCCCTCGCAGGTCGTCGAGGCCCAGTGGGTCGCCGAGCGCCGGCACCGCGAGCGCCCGGTGACCGAGCAGGCGCCGTACTCCATCCTCGCCCGCGAGGTGGAGCGCGACCTGCTGCCCACCGCGCAGAAGTACGGCCTCGGCGTGCTGCCGTGGAGCCCGCTCGCGGGCGGCTGGCTGTCGGGGCGCTACCGCCGCGGCGAGGCCTCGACCCACGAGTCGAGCCGCCTCGAGCGGCAGCCGGCGCGGCACGACCCGTCGCTGCCGGAGAACGCGCTCAAGCTCGAGGCGGTGCACCAGCTCCAGGACCTCGCCGACCAGGCCGGGGTCTCGCTCGTCCACCTCGCGCTGGCGTTCGTGCTGGAGCACCCGGCGGTCACCTCGGCGATCATCGGACCGCGCACGATGGAGCACCTCGAGTCGCAGCTCGACGTCGTGAAGGTCTCGCTCTCGAAGGACGTTCTCGACCGGATCGACGAGATCGTCCCGCCCGGCACCACGATCAACGAAGCCGACCGCGGCTACGCGCCGCCCGTCCTGACCGACGCGGCGTTGCGGCGACGTTCGGCGTGATCGCCGCCTGAGGCTCACGCAGCCTCACGACACGAGCCCGGCACCTTCGTGGGGGTGCCGGGCTCGGCTGCGTCCCCGTCGGGAGGTCGCGCAGTCGGGTGCCACGTGCGCCGCGTCGGCGCCTCGCGCCGGGTGCCATCCGCACTTGGTCCACCAACGAGAAGAGCCGGTCCTCAGCGCTGACGCGCTGCCGGACCGGCTCTTCTCGTTGGTACCCCCGACCGGATTCGAACCGGCGCTACCGCCTTGAGAGGGCGGCGTGCTAGGCCGCTACACAACGGGGGCTCGCACTGCAGGTGTTGCTGGCGCAACCTGCGGAACTCTACTGGGAGCCCCCCGGACGCACCAATCGCGACCGGCGCCGGCCGCGATCTCGCTGGGATACTAGGACTCGAACCTAGACTAACTGGACCAGAACCAGTCGTGCTGCCAATTACACCATATCCCACTGTCTTACTGGTGTTCGGCCCGGTTGCCGAGGTGGTTTCCCACCGGCTCCGGACCGAGGAGAAACCTTACACGCGCGGTTCGGAGCCCTCCAAAACGTTCGGGGCCTGCCGGTCGACAGCGGTCCGCACGCCCATCCGCCGGGCCGCCCAGATCGCGAGCGCCAGGTAGACCAGCGACTGCGTGAGCGTCGTCGGCAGGGTCCACCAGCTGCCGCCCGTCGGGTTGAGCGCGGTCGTCATGTCGCTGAACGCCAGTGCGAAGCCGTAGGCCAGGAAGTTGTTGAGCACGTGCATCGCGATGCCGGCCTCGAGCCCGCCGGTCGCGATGACCAGGACACCGGCCACGATCCCGAAGGCGAGCCGGTCGACGAAGACGGGCGGGTCCTGGGCGCCGTGGGCGAGCGCGAACAGCACCGCCGGCACGAGTACGGCGGCCACCCGGCTGCGGAACAGCCCGCCGAACGCCTGGGTGAGGTAGCCGCGGAAGGCGTACTCCTCCCCCGCTGCCTGCAGCGGGGTGAGCAGGACGATGACGATCACGAAGTCGCGGGTGGTGTCGGTCCAGCTGTTCACCCCGCCCGAGGAGTCGGCCGGGTCGCCCGCGGCAGGCACGAACGAGCCGACGACGACGGTGGCCAGCAGCGCGACGAACGCCAGCCCGAACGTCACCGCCATCCAGCGCCACCGCAGCCGGCCGACGACCGACGAGACCCATCCCGGCGGCATCCGGTGCAGCGCCCACGTCACCAGCAGCACGACCGGGATCGCCGCCGCCAGGGAGAGGTTGAGGTAGGCCAGCTGGCTGGGAGTGACGTGGGAGGTGTCGCTCAGGGCCTCGACGCGGTCGCCCACGTCGGCGCCCTGCGCGACGAAGACGACGACGAACCCGATCAGCAGGGCGAGCTGCGCGGCAATCATCAGCAGCACACCCACGACCAGGCCGAGGATCGGCCGCCAGGCGGCCCAGCGCCCCACGAGCCGCTGGACGAGGTGGTAGTTCACGCCCTCCATCGGTCGCTCACGCCGAGGTGGCCGCGGACAGCCGCGCCAGCGAGCGGTCGCGACCGAGCAGCTCGAGCGACTCGAACAGCGGCGGCGAGACCTTGCGGCCGGTCACCGCGATGCGGACCGGGCCGAACGCGACCCGGGGCTTGAGCTCGAGCTTGTCCACCAGGGTCTCGCGAAGTGCGGCCTCGATGTCGGCGGTCGACCAGGTCGCCAGCGCGGAGAGCGCCTCGTGGGCTGCGCGCACGACCTCGCGGCCGGCGTCGTCGAGCTCGTCGACCTGCTCCACGTCGTCGGTGAAGAGGAACCCCAGCATCGGCGGGGCCTCGGTGAGCTTGTTCATCCGCTCGGCGACCAGCGGCATCGCGAGCTCGAGCAGCTGCGCGTCGGCGTCGGAGACGGGGTCGCTCACCACCCCGGCGGCCTGGAGGAACGGGATGACGCGGTGGGTCAGCTCCTCGACCGACAGCAGCCGCATGTGGTCGGCGTTGATCGCCTCGGCCTTCTTGAGGTCGAAGCGGGCGGGGTTGGGGTTGACGTCCCTGATGTCGAACGCCTCGACCATCTCGGCGACCGTGAACACGTCGCGGTCGGCGGCGATCGCCCAGCCCAGCAGGGCGAGGTAGTTGAGCAGCCCCTCGGGCAGGAAGCCCTGGTCGCGGTAGAGGAACAGGTGCGACTCGGGGTCGCGCTTCGACAGCTTCTTGTTGCCCTCGCCCATGACGAACGGCAGGTGGCCGAACTCGGGCACGACCGTCGAGATGCCCAGGTCGACCAGCGCGCGGTGCAGCGGGATCTGCCGCGGCGTGCTCGACAGCAGGTCCTCGCCGCGCAGCACGTGGGTGATCTCCATGAGCGCGTCGTCGACCGGGTTGACCAGCGTGTAGAGCGGGTCGCCGTTCGCGCGGCACAGCGCGAAGTCGGGGACGTGCTGCGTCTCGAAGGTGATCTCGCCGCGCACCAGGTCGTCCCAGGTGATCGAGCCGTCGGGCATGCGGAACCGCACGACCGGCTTGCGGCCCTCGGCCCCGAACGCCGCGACCTGCTCCGCGGAGAGCTCACGACAGAACCCGTCGTAGCCCTGCACCTTGGAGCCGGAGGCCTTGCGGCGCGCGTCGACCTCCTCGGTGGTGCAGTAGCAGTCGTAGGTGTACGACGACCCGGCCAGCTTGGCCAGGACGTCGCGGTAGAGGTCGCCGCGCTCGGACTGGCGGTACGGCGCGTGCGGGCCGCCCTTGCCGGGACCCTCGTCCCAGTCGAGCCCGAGCCACTCCATCGCGCCCAGCATCGCGTCGTAGGACTCTTCGGTGCTGCGCTCCTTGTCGGTGTCCTCGATGCGGAAGACGAAGGTGCCGCCGTGGTGGCGCGCGAAGGCCCAGTTGTAGAGCGCGGTGCGCGCGAAGCCGACGTGCGGGGAGCCGGTCGGCGACGGGCAGAACCGGACCCGGACGCCCTCGAGGCGCTCGCTGGTCATCGCGCGGCCACCGTGTTGGTGAGCGAGCCGAGGCCCTCGACCGCCACCTCGACCTCGTCGCCGACCTGCATGGGGCCGACGCCCTCCGGCGTGCCGGTGAGGATCACGTCGCCGGGCAGCAGCGTCATGACGCTGGAGACCGCTGCGATCAGCGTCGGGATGTCGAAGATCAGGTCGGCGGTGCTGCCGTCCTGCACCACGTCGCCGTTGAGGAAGGTCTGCACGCGCCGCCCCTTGTCGAAGTCGTCGGGGTCGAGGTCGGTCTCGATCCACGGCCCGAGCGGGCAGAACGAGTCGAAGCCCTTGCCGCGGGTCCACGTCGAGTCCTGCTTCTGGAGGTCGCGCGCGGTGACGTCGTTGGCGATCGTGTAGCCGTGGATCACGTCGGTGGCCTGCTCTGGCGGCACGTCGCGGCAGATCCGCCCGATCACCACGGCGAGCTCGCCCTCGTAGTGCAGGTCGCTGGTCTGCGGCGGGTAGTAGATCGGGTCACCCGGGCCGACCACGCTGGTGTTGGGCTTGAGGAACATCAGGGGCTCGTCCGGCACGTCGTTGCCCAGCTCGGCGGCGTGCGCGGCGTAGTTGCGGCCGATGCCGACCACCTTGCTGCGCGGGAGCACCGGCGCGAGCAGGCGGACGTCGGCGAGCCGGTGGTGCTGGTCCTCGAGGAGCTTGATCCCGACGTAGAGCGGGTCGCCCGCGAGGGCCACGATGACCGCGTCGTCGTCGAGCTGGCCCTGGTCGTCGAGGTCGCCGGTGACCACGCCGTACTGGGGGTCGTCTCCGGCGGTGAATCGGGCGATGCGCACCCGTCGACCCTATCGATGCTGTGGTGGCCCGTGACCGGCGGATGATCGGGGCATGACGCGCATCGCGGTGACCGGCGCCCGAGGTCGGCTCGGCGGCCAGGTCTGCTCCCTGCTGGACGGCCACGACGGTGTCGAGCCGGTGCCGCTGACCCGGTCGGTGGCCGACTACGACGACCGGCCCGCGCTCGCTCGCGCGTTCGCCGGCGTGGACACGCTGGTGCTGGTGAGCAGCGACGGCGAGTCCGACCGCGTGCTCCAGCACCACCTCAACGTCGTCGGGGCCGCCGCGGCCGAGGGGGTGGGTCACGTGGTGCTGCTGTCGAGCGTGGACGCCGACGGCGACTCGCCGTTCTGCTACGCCCGCGTCAACGCGCTGACCGAGGCCGCGCTCGCGGCGACCGACGTCGGGGTCACCGCCGTGCGGGCCTCGATCTTCTCGGAGTTCTTCGACTCGCTCGTCGGGCTGGCCGCCGTCGACGGCGAGATGCGGCTGCCCGCCGCCGACGGTCGCATCGGCCTGGTCTCGCGCCAGGACGTCGGCCGGGTGATGGCTGCCTGCGCGCTGGCGCCCGAGCCCGCGGCGTACGACGTCACGGGGCCGGCGTCGCTCTCGATGCACGAGGTCGCGGCCGCCCACGGGCTCACCTACGTGCCGGTGCCGGAGGCCGACTTCGCGGCCCACCTCGCGGGGCGGGAGACGCCCTGGTGGTCGTACGCGTACACCAGCATGTTCGCCTCGGTCCGCGAGCAGCGGTGGGACGTCGTCACCGACGTGGTGGCCGAGCTGACCGGGCAGCCCGCCGTTCAGCTCGGGTAGTCGCCGCCCGCGACGCCGAAGAACTCCTCGAGGGTCCGGACATCGGTCACCCTCAGCTCCCGCGCCAGCGGCCTGCCGACGTACCGCAGGTGCCAGGGCTCGGGCTGGTAGCCGGTGATCGCCGTCGTGTCGGGCTGGTAGCGCACCACGAACCCCCAGCGCCACGCGTTCCTCGCCAGCCACCGGCCGGCCGGCGTCCGCGCGAAGCACGCCTCGAAGTCGCAGCCCGGGTCGTCCGGCGTGATCAGGTCGACGGCGAGGCCGGTCTGGTGCTCGCTGTAGCCCGCCCGCGCCGAGCGCAGGTCGGCCTCCGCCTCGCCGCGGGCCGCTGCGGTGGCGGCGTGGACGCCCTGCTGGTAGCCGTAGGAGCGGAACGCACTGGCGATCTTCAACCCCAGCCCGCGCCGGTCGCTCGCGTCGAGCAACCGGCCGAGCGGGCGCGCTGCGGGCGGCGCGACCTGGTAGCCGCGCACGATGTCGAGCTCGGGCCTGAAGTCCGACGGCGTGATCGGGTGGGTCTTGTTGACGACCACCCAGATGCTGGTGGGGTCCGTCGTCGAGCGCGCCCCGCGGTCGAACGGCGGCCGGGTCGTCGCCGCGGCCGGCGGCGCCGTCTGCGGCACCTCGGTGACGTGGATCGGTCGGGGGTCGGCGGCCGCGCCGACGGGTGCGTCCGGCGTACGCCCGAGCCACACCGGCCCGCCGATCGCGACCACGCACGCCCCGACGCTGACCGCGACCAACGTCTTCCTCACACCACCCTGACTGGTGCGACGCTCCGGCAGGTTGCCCCGCGCGGCCAAGCCACCGGCCGCGGTCGCCTCCCAGCGCGGGCTTCAGAGGTTTCGAGACGGTTGCTGCGCAACCTCCTCAACCACCGGCGGGGCGGCCCCACGGTGGCTGAGGTGCGAGGGGTCCAGCGACGAGCCTCGAAGCCTCCGCAGCGAAGGCACCCGACCGGGCCGGTTCGTATCCTTGGCCGGTGTCCGTGCTCGAGCAGGTCGTCCTCGACGAGGCGACGTGGCGCGCTCGGGCGGCGGCGCACGAGGCGCGGGTCGACAGGCTGGTCGGTGACCACCTGGCCCGTCGGCGCGAAGGGCTGAAGCACCCCGTCCACGACTTCTTGTTCACCTACTACTCGTTCCGGCCTGCGCAGCTGCGCCGGTGGTGGCCCGGGTACGGCGTCGCGCTGGCCGGAGCAGGCGCGCCGGTCGCGCTGGACGACGTCGTCGCGCGGCGCGACCTGATCGACGGGATCCACGCGCTGCTGGTCGCCACCGCCGCCCGCGCCGCCAACTTCGGCTGCTTCGGCATGCACGAGTGGGCGATGGTCTACCGGCTCGGCGAGAGCGAGACCCGCCACGCGGCGTACCCGCTCCGTCTCGGCCTGGCCGGCACCGACGAGGTCGTCGAGTCGCACCGCATCGCGTGCTCGCACTTCGACGCCTACCGCTTCTTCACCGAGCCCGCCCGCCCGCTCAACACGATCAGCCCGGCCGCGCACGACCGGCCGGCGTTCGAGCAGCCGGCGTGCCTCCACGCCGGGATGGACCTCTACAAGCACGCGTTCCGGCTCTCGCCGCTCGTCCCGTCCGAGCTGGTCGCCGACTGCTTCGAGCTGGCTCGCGACATCCGGGTGCTCGACATGCGCGCGGCGCCGTACGACCTCGCCGGGCTCGGCTACGAGCCGGTGCGCATCGAGACGCCCGCGGGCAAGCAGCAGTACGCCGCAGCGCAGCGCGGGTTCGCCGAGCGCGGCGCTCCCCTGCGGCAGCGCCTGGTCGAGGAGTGCGAGCGGCTGCTCGCGGCAGCGTCCTAAGCTGCCGGCGTCGTCAGGCCGAAGCCGATCGACTCGGTGGCCCGGTCGCCGATCTTCAGGTCGAAGGTGACCTGCCCGTCGAGGGAGACGTCCCGCGCGTCAGGGAAGGCCAGCACGACGGGGCTGCTGGTGCCGGCGTCGACGGTCGCGGGACCCTGGCCCTGCGCGCCGTCGACGATCGCGTCGCCCGCGATGTAGATGCCCGGCTTCGGCGACAGCGGCACGTCGGAGGCGGTGATCGTGCACACGACCAGCAGGGTGCCGGTGCGCGGCTGGAGGTAGGCCCAGTCGGGCTTGACCTCGTAGAGGCCCGGTGACGTGATCGCCGGCTGGTCGGCCAGGTCGACCAGGAGGTCGTCGAGCTCGGTGCCGTTGACGGTGAAGTCGGCGAGCCTGCCGTCCTGGCCGCGCAGGTCCGACCAGGTCGCGCAGGAGTCCTCGGACGGCCCGGCGCAGGCCTTGAAGCCGCCGTCGACCGCCTCCACGCCGACCGGCTCACCGGGCGTGCCCGCGTCGTCGGCCGCGCGCGCCGACTCCTCGAGGTACGCCGCGTAGTCCTGGGCAGGCGAGCCCTCGGCCGCGATGTCGGTCTGCACCTTCGCGAGCTCGTCGACGTCGGCGCCGGTGATGGCCTCGAAGTAGGTCGTCAGCTGCGCGTGAGACGGCAGGCCGGACCCGCCGTCCGACTCGGGTTCGTCGTCGCTGCAGCCGGCCAGCGACCCGACGAGGGCGAGGAGGGCGAGCAGGAGCAGGGCACGGAACCTCACCCCAGCATCATGCCGGGGGTGTGTGAGAGTGGGGTCGTGCGCGCGTTCGGGGTGCTGGTGGCTCTGGCGGCGGTGCTCGGGCTGGGAGCGCCGCCCGCGCAGGCGATTGACCCCGACTGGGTCTTCTACTCCAGCGACCGCCACCACTACGCCTCGCCGTGGTACGCCGGAGCGCACCGGATCATGGTCCCGTTCGGCTGCAACAGCGCGCCCTACTACGACCACGACCCGCGCTGCCCGGGCGACCAGGGGTTCCACCACGGGCTCGACGTCGCGATGCCCTGCGGCACCAGGCTCTACGCCGCCCGCCGGGCCAAGGTGATCGACAACGCGAGCCTCGGGCCGGCGTACGGCGAGAACCCGGTGCTGCTCCGCAACCGCAAGCTCGGCTGGGACCTCGTGATCGGGCACACCCGCAAGGTCTTCGTGCGGCCGGGCGACACCGTGCACCGCGGCGACGTGTTCGCACGCGTGTCCGACAGCGGGGCGCCCGACGGCTGCCACCTGCACTTCGAGCAGCGCGCGGTCGCGGGCGGGCTCGCGACCGCCGTCTGGCCGCGCCCGCTGCTGGGGCTCGTGGCGCGATGAGCGACGCGGCGACCGGTCCGGTGTCCGACCCAGAGCGGGTGGCCCGCAACTTCTTCGCCGAGGACGGGACTCTGCACACGATCCCGAGCAAGCACGCGAAGCTGCTGGCCGTGCTCGACCGCCTGGCGCAGGAGTTCGTGCCCGGGCAGACCTACCCGGAGTCGGAGGTCAACGAGGTGCTCAACCGCTTCCACCCCGACCACGCCGCGCTGCGCCGCTACCTCGTCGAGAACGACTTCCTCACCCGCGAGGACGGCTGGTACTGGCGCAGCGGCGGGACGTTCGAGGTATGACGGAGATCCACGGCGAGGACTGGTACGCCGACGAGCTGGCCGACGTCCGTCACGAGGGCGTGCGGTTCGTGGAGGTCGACCTGACCGAGGCGAGCACCAAGGGCGCCACCTTCGAGGACTGCGTCTTCGACCGGTGCCGCCTCAACGCCTCGGTGCACGAGGCGACGGCGTTCGTCGGCTGCACGTTCACCAACACGAGCTTCTTCGACGCGACCCTCGACGGCTGCAAGCTGACGGGCTCGACGTTCGCCCGCTGCACCCTGAAGCCGATCACCGTGCGCGGCGGCCAGTGGCGCGGCGTGGTGCTGCGGGGCGCCGACCTCACCGGGCAGGACCTCAGCGGGGTCGACCTGCGGGACGCCGACCTGTCGATGGCGCTCCTGGTGGGGGCCACCCTCCGCGGGGCGAACCTCGGCGGGGCGAACCTCGGCGGCGTCGAGCTGCGCGAGGCCGACCTGACCGGCGCGGACCTTCGCGGGGCCGACCTCGGTGGGAGCGACCTCGGTGCGGCGACGCTGACCGGCGCGCGGGTGGACCTGGCCGGCGCGGTGCTGCTCGCCGAGCTCACCGGCGCGGTGGTGGACGTCCCGGAGGGCTGACCCGCGGCGTACGGCAAACTGCGGGCATGACGTCGTCGTACTTCGACCAGCTGGCCGACTCGGTGCTCGACGGGAAGCCGGCGACCGAGGACGACGCGCTCGCGGTGCTGCGGGCGCACGACGACGAGCTGCTCGACGTGGTCGCGGCCGCGGGCCGGCTGCGCCGCGAGCACTTCGGCAACACCGTCAAGGTCAACTACCTCGTCAACCTCAAGTCGGGGCTGTGCCCGGAGAACTGCAACTACTGCAGCCAGGCGCTGGGCTCGACCGCCGACATCCTCAAGTACAAGTGGCTGAGCACCGAGGAGGCGCTTGAGCAGGCCGCCGCCGGGCTCAAGGGCGGCGCGACCCGGGTCTGCATGGTCTCCAGCGGCCGCGGCCCGACCCACAAGGACGTCGAGCGGGTCGCCGACATGGTCGGCTCGATCAAGGCCGAGCACCCCGAGGTCGAGATCTGCGCCTGCCTCGGGCTGCTCAAGGACGGTCAGGCCGAGCGGCTCCGCGAGGCCGGGGTCGACGCCTACAACCACAACATCAACACCGCCGAGTCCCACCACGACCAGATCGTGCAGACCCACACGTACGCCGACCGCGTCGACACCGTCGAGAAGGTCAAGACCGCCGGCCTCTCGCCCTGCAGCGGCCTGATCGCCGGGCTCGGCGAGACCGACGAGCAGCTGGTCGAGGCGCTCTTCGCGCTCAGGGCCCTCGACTCCGACTCGATCCCCGTCAACTTCCTGATGCCCTTCGACGGCACGCCGTACGAGAACGTCTGGGACCTCACGCCGATGCGCTGCGTCAAGATCCTGGCGATGGCGCGGTTCGTCTGCCCCGACAAGGAGATCCGGATCGCCGGTGGCCGCGAGATGCACCTGCGGACGCTGCAGGGACTGGCGCTGCAGGTCGCGAACTCGATCTTCCTCGGCGACTACCTCACCTCGGAGGGACAGGCCGCCGAGGCCGACCTCGAGCTGATCCGCGACCACGGGTTCACGGTCCTCGGGGCGCCCGGCCCCGGCGCGCCCGGCGGCGCCGGCGACACCAGGCACGACCCGGCCAAGCGCCGCCGCGGCGCGGGCACCGCCGTCGCCCCGAATGCCTGACCGCTCCCCCGACGCGCTGCTCGCCTACGACCGCGAGCACGTCTGGCACCCCTACACGTCGATGACCGAGCCGACGCCGGTGCGGCTGGTCGAGTCGGCCTCCGGCGTACGCCTGCGCCTCCACGACGGCACCGAGCTCGTCGACGGCATGTCGTCCTGGTGGGCGGCGATCCACGGGTACGCCGTGCCGGAGCTCGACGACGCCCTGCGCCGCCAGCTCGGCGACATGGCGCACGTGATGTTCGGCGGCCTCACCCACGCCCCGGCGGTCCGGCTCGCCGAGCGGCTGGTCGACCTCGCGCCCGACGGGCTCCAGCACGTCTTCCTCGCCGACTCCGGGTCGGTGAGCGTCGAGGTCGCGCTCAAGATGGTGCTGCAGCACCAGCGCGGGCTCGGTCGCCCTGAGCGGACCCGGATGCTCACCGTGCGCGGCGGCTACCACGGCGACACGTTCGGCTGCATGAGCGTCTGCGACCCCGTGGGCGGGATGCACTCGATGTTCAGCGAGGTGCTGCCGCAGCAGGTGTTCGCGCCGAGGCCGCCCGCGCCGGGCGGCGATGTCGCCGCCTGGGAGCGCGAGCTCCGCGCGATCGCGCACGAGCGGTCGTCGGAGCTCGCCGGCATCGTCGTCGAGCCGCTGCTCCAGGGCGCTGGCGGCATGCACGTCTACGACGCCGCGTGCCTGCGGGTCCTGCGCGAGGTCGCCGACGAGCACGGCCTGGTGCTGGTCCTCGACGAGATCGCCACCGGCTTCGGCCGGACCGGCACGTTCTTCGCGGCCGAGGCCGCGGGCGTCGTGCCGGACGTCATGTGCGTCGGCAAGGCGCTCACCGGCGGCTACCTCTCGCTCGCCGCGGTGCTCTGCACCGGCGAGGTCGCGCGCGGCCTGTCCGCGTCGGAGTCGGGCGTGCTGATGCACGGGCCGACCTACATGGGCAACCCGCTCGCCTGCGCGGTCGCCCTCGCGAGCCTCGACCTGCTGGAGTCGAGCGACTGGCGCGCGAACGTCGCGCGCGTGGGCGCCGCGCTCGACGCCGGCCTGGTGCCGCTCCGCGGCCTGCCGCGAGTCGCAGACGTGCGCACGATCGGCGCCGTCGGCGTCGTGCAGCTCGACCACCCGGTCGACGTGGTCAAGGCGTCCGACGCCGCGGTCGAGGGGGGCGTGTGGCTGCGCCCGTTCCGCGACCTGATCTACACGATGCCGCCCTACGTCACGACCGACGACGACGTCGCCCGGATCTGCGCAGCGATCGCGCGAGCGGTGGCCGTGGCATGACGTGGCCGGAGTGGCTGGCGCAGCAGGCCGCGCTGCGCGAGCACGCCGGGCTGCGCCGCGAGCTGCGGCCCCGGCCGGCCGACGACGGCTTCGTCGACCTCGCGGGCAACGACTACCTCGGCCTCTCCCAGCACCCCGTCGTCCGGGCCGCGGCCGCCGAGGCCGCCGTGACGTGGGGCGCCGGCGCCGGCGCCTCGCGCCTGGTCACCGGCGCGCTCGAGCTGCACCGCGAGCTCGAGACCGAGCTCGCGGCGTACGCCTGGCGGCCGTCCGCGCTGCTCTTCTCGACCGGGTACGCCGCCAACCTCGGGGTGCTCCAGGCGCTCGGCGGGCGTGATGCCTTCGTGGTCTCCGACGCCCACGTGCACGCGTCGCTGATCGACGCGGTGCGGGTCTCGCGCACGCCCTACCAGGTGGCGGCGCACAACGACTGGCGCGCCGTCGACGCCGCCCTCGACCAGGCCGACGGGCGGCGGGCGCTGGTGCTGGTGGAGTCGGTCTACTCCGTGCTCGGCGACGAGGCCCCTCTCTCCCGGCTCGCCCACGTGTGCGACGACCGCGGTGCGCTGCTGGTCGTCGACGAGGCGCACGCGCTCGGCGTGCTGCGCGCCGGCCTGGTCCACGCCGCCGGCCTCGGGGGCGAGGGCTTCGTGGTCAGCACCGCGACGCTGTCGAAGGCCTTCGGCAGCCAGGGCGGCGTCGTGCTCGGCTCGCAGGCCGTCATCGACCAGCTGGTCAACACCGCCCGGTCGTTCATCTACGACACCGGCCTGGCGCCGGCGGCGACGGCCGCCGCCCTGGCCGCTCTGCGCATCGTGCGCGACGAGCCGCAGATCACCGACCTGGTCGAGCTGCGGGTCGCCGACCTCGCCGCCGCGCTGGGCGTGGCACGGCCGGACGCCGCCGTCCTCTCGGTGCCGATGCCGAGCCCGCAGGCCGCCGTCACCGCCCAGGCCGCGGCTCGGGCGCACGGCGTGCTGGTCGGCTGCTTCCGCCCGCCGTCGGTGCCCGACGGGATCTCCCGGCTCCGCGTCACGGTCAACGCCGGCGTCCCCGAGCCCGACTGGGCCCGGGCGGTCGACGTCCTCGTGTCGGTGGTCAAGGAGCACGGGTGATCACCGTCGTCACCGGCACCTCGACGGGGGTCGGCAAGACGGTCGCGACCGCGGCGCTGGCGGTCACCTCGCCGGGCTCGGTGCTGGTGGTGAAGCCCGTGCAGACCGGGGCGCGCGACGGCGACTCCGACGCCCGCGAGGTCGGCCGGCTGGCCGGCGTCGACACCGTGGAGTGGACCGTGCTCGACGAGCCGCTCGCGCCCGACACGGCCGCACGCCGCCAGGGCGTCGAGATACCGCTCGTGGCGTCGTACGCCGCCCGCCTCCGCGGCCTCCTGCAGGACAGCGTGCTCGTCGAGGGCGCCGGCGGGCTGCTGGTCCGGCTGGACGCCGCCGGCGGCACGCTCCTCGACCTGGCGTCCGACCTCGGCACCGTGGCCGAGATCGACGTCGTCGTCGTCGTGGCGGCCGGCCTGGGCACCCTCAACCACACGGAGCTGACCGTCGACGCGCTGCGCGCGCGAGGCCTGGCCGTGCGGGGCCTGGTGGTCGGCTCCTGGCCCGCCGAGCCGGGTCTCGCGGAGCGGTGCAACCTCGAGGACCTCGCGCGGGTCGCGCCCGTCCTGGCGGTCATCCCGGAGGGTGCGGGCGCGCTGTCGCGGGAGGAGTTCGTCGCCGCGGCGCCGGGGTGGTTCGCGCAGGTGCGTTAGCCGCGGCGCACGACGGCGTACGGCGAGCAGCTGCGCGCCACCAGGTCTGAGCCCTCGAAGCAGACCATGACCTTGGTGCGACCGTGCGGCGCGCGCTTCCACGGCAGCTTCACGAACGCCGCGCCGCGGGCGACCACTGCCGAGCCGAGGACCTTGAGCCGGCCGTCCTTCTTCTTGTACGCCGTGACCGTCCCGCCGTCGGTGGACGCCGGCCGCTCGGTGGACATGAACGAGATCGCGGCCCAGACGAGCCGCCTCTTGGTCGGGGCGGGGTGGACCCGGCGCACGTCGAGCCGCAGGGCGGCGTCGATCTTGCGGACCAGGACCGGCGTGCCCATGAAGTCGGCGGTGTCGAGGCCCGAGTGGCCGACGACGTGGGGCTGGAGCTGGTGCCCGATGTCGGCGGTCTCGACGAGGTAGTCGCGCGCGGTCGCGCCGGCGACCGGCACGCCGTCGCGCAGCCACTGGAAGTCGTAGGACTCCGGCGGTGAGGTCCAGGCGCCGAGGTCGGCGGTGAGGTAGGCGCCGGGCACCGGCACGCCCTGCGTCGGGCTGTGACCGACGGCGACGAACGGCGGCGCACCCGCACCAGCGGGGGCCGAGGACGCCAGGAGACCCGCGACCAGCGCGAGCGCCAGCCACGCGGCGACACGAGTGAGCACCCGAGTCACGACGACCCCCCTGCAGATCCGCGGACCGCAGAAGCCTACCGAAGCGGCGCGGCGGACCGTGGTAGCGAGAGCCGTGGCGTCGTACTGTGCTCCCGCTGACGGAGAGACGAGGGAGACCATGGGGTTCGGAGACAGCCTGAAGAAGTGGGCGACGTCCAAGGCGACGGAGATGCTGACGGCCGACAGCGACAAGCGCGAGAGCGCCGCGGCGTCCGCCGACGCCGCCGAGTCGCAGGCCCGCAGCGACCTCGGCGAGACGCTGCTGCGCACGGCGTTCCCCAAGCTCGGCGAGCTCGCCGACAAGCAGGAGGCCGACCGGGTGGCCCGCGAGGAGGCCGAGGAGCAGGAGCGCCGCGAGGAGATCCTGTCGATGCCGCTCGCGAGCGTGCAGCTGTCGGTGACCGGGCACGTCACCGACAACTGGTCGGGCCAGCTGCACTGGTCGTGGAACGACGTCTCCCCCAACGAGCCCGACCCCACCGACCCCTACGCCGACAAGCCGCTGGCGTGGTTCGAGCTGTTCGCCGAGGACACCGCGCGCCCCGACCTGGGCGGGATGCTCCTCACCCACTGGAGCTTCCAGCTCCCGGGCTACCACGGCGACGGCACCTACGACCTCTCGGCGATCGCCCAGGAGCGCGAGGCTGCGGGCGCGGCGCTCGACTACCTCGAGTGGTCGATGGACTTCGCGAACGCCGACGACGCGTCGTTCTACTTCTACTCCGGCTCCGGGCCGTCGTCGGTGACGGTGTCGGAGGGCGGGAAGAAGCTCGCGGTGGTGATGTCGATGTCCGGCGCGCTCGGCGACCTCACGGCCACGGCGACGATCACCCGCTGACCCCGACCGCTCGGCTCAGGTCAGCGGCTGGTTGACGAACCAGCGGTGGCCGAACGGGTCGCGGAAGACCGCCACGCGGCCGGCGGGCGGGCTGTCCTCCGGCCCGCGGTCGAGCGTGACGCCGTGCTGCTGCACCCGCGCAGCGACGGCATCGCAGTCGTCGACGGTGAGGTGGAGGCTGACGCTGGCGCCGCGGGCCCTGTCCGGCGGCGCGACCCCCGCCGACTCGAACTCGTCGGACATCATCCAGCGCGCGCCGGCGACGGTGAGCTCGCAGTGACCGACCCTGCCGTCGTCCATCACGATCGGCTCGTAGGTCACCTCGGCGCCCAGCGCCGCGACGTACCACTCGATCGCGGCGCGGCTGTCGTCGACGCAGAGGTACGGCGTCAGCTCACTCATCGATCTCCTCCGCGCTCTCGATCGGCTGCATGAACGACCACAGTCCACCCTCGGGGTCGCGGGCGCCGTACTCGCGGACGCCGTAGGGCATGTCCCTGGGCTCGTAGGCGATCTCGGCGCCCCACGCCGCGGTCCGCGCGTGGTGGGCCTCGACGTCGTCCACGTCGATGGCGACGCAGTGGGTCGACGAGCCCGTCGTCGCCGGGCTGGCCAGTCGGTGTCGCGGCGACTCGTGGTGCATCCAGATCCGGCCGTCACCCACGAAGACCTCGGCGTGCACCGCCTTCCCCGTTCCGTGCTTGGTGACCGGTCCTGGTGCGAAGCCGAACGCCTCGACGAGGAACCGCTGCATGGCCTCCACGTCGCGGTAGACGAGCAGCGTCAGGCGACGGACGGCCACCGGCTCGTCGCCCAGCCCGGCGAGCAGGTCGAGGAGCTCGGTCGGGGTCGGCCCGGCGCCCTCGAGGAGCCGCGCCTCGACGGCGCGGACCCGCTCCCGCTCGCGGGCGGTCTGCGCGAGGCGGGTGTCGAGGTCGGCGAGGTGCCGACGGGCGATCGCGAGCAGGTCGACCTGGTCCGGTGCGACCTCGGCCACCAGCGTGCCGAGCGACCTCTGGAGCCGGATCCGGTAGAGCCGGTCGAGCGTGCCCGCGTCGTAGGACCGCCGGCCTCCGTCGGTGCGCGCGGGTGCGAGCAGCCCCAGATCCTCGTAGTAGCGCAGGGTGCGCTGGGTCAGGCCGGTGCGGGCGGCGACCTCGCCGATGGTGAGCGCGGTCGGTCGGTCGGTGGGCATGCCTCGACGCTAGGTCCTGACGTGGCGTGAGGTGCAAGAGCGAGATTGTGCGGCCGCCGGCGTCACCAGCCCGGCGGTCGCCGGTCGTGCCACGGCGCGGCCGCCTCGAGCTGGGCGCACAGGCCGAGCAGCAGCTCCTCCTCGGCCGGCCGGGCCGCGAGCATCACGCCGACCGGCAGCCCGTCGTCGGTCCACCCCAGCGGCAGGGAGGCTGCCGGCATGCCAGTGACGTTCCAGGCGCTGGTCCACGGCGTGAACCGCTTCTGGTTCTCGAAGTCGGCCGCAGGGTCGTCGTCGTCCCGGATCGCACCCACCGGCAGCGGCGGCGCGGCCAGGGTCGGCGTGAGCACGGCGTCGTACGCCGCCAGGGCGGTGAGCGCGGCCGCCGCCACCCGGCGCAGCTCGCCGATCGCGAAGCCGAAGTCCGGCCCGCTGACCGCCCGTCCCCGCTCGGTGAGCCAGCGGGTCAGCGGCCGCAGCAGGTGCTCCTGCTCCGGCGGCACGGGCGACATCGCGGTGAGCACCGACCAGCAGGTCTCGAAGACCGGCACGGCCTCGCGCGGCAGCGGGACGGGAACGTCCACGACCTCGTGACCAAGCGACTCCAGGAGCCGTGAGACGTCCACAACCGCGTCGAGACAAGCCTTGTCCACAGGCGCGTCGAGGAGCACCGGCTCGGTGAATCGCGCCACCCGAAGATGGCCGGGATCGCGGTCGCAGGCCGCGAGGAACGTGCCTCCAGGAGGTGGTGCCCAGGACGGATCCCCCACCCGACGACCGGCGAGCTCGTCGAGCATCGCCGCCGCGTCGCGCACGGTCCGGGCGATCGGCCCGGCCGTCGCCAAACCCACCGGGTCGC
This sequence comes from Nocardioides halotolerans DSM 19273, assembly GCF_000422805.1. Classification (GTDB taxonomy): domain Bacteria; phylum Actinomycetota; class Actinomycetes; order Propionibacteriales; family Nocardioidaceae; genus Nocardioides; species Nocardioides halotolerans. Next base: position 31,924 of record NZ_KE383923.1, read on the forward strand.
CGTACACGGGGTGACCGCTGATCCGCCCTCTCGAGGGCTTGAGCCCGACCAGCCCGCAGCACGAGGCCGGGATCCGGATGGAGCCACCGCCGTCCGAGCCCTGCGCCATGGGCACCAACCCGGCCGCCACCGCCGCGGCCGCGCCGCCGGACGAGCCGCCCGCCATCCGCGACCGGTCCCACGGCGTGACCGACGCGGGCCGGCCCTCGGGCTCGGTGTAGCAGGGCGAGCCGAACTCCGGCGTCGCCGTCTTGCCGAGGCTGACCATGCCGGCGCCCTCGAGCGCCAGGGTGACGCCGTCAGAGACGTCTGGCACGAAGTCGGCGTAGACCGGCGACCCGAAGGTCGTGCGGACGCCCTGGGTCAGGTTGAGATCCTTGATGGCCGTCGGCACGCCGTAGAGCGGCGAGCGCGCGTCGGGCTCCAGGGTCTCGAGCCGGCCGGCGCGGGCGAGCGCGAGCTCGTCGGTGAGCGTGACGAACGCGCCCACCGTCGTCGACGGGTCGTCGTCGACGCGGTGGGCGCGTTCGAGGTAGTGCTCGGCAAGCTCGAGGGGCGACACCTCGCGCCGCCGCACCAGCTCGCCCTGCTCGAGGGCGGTCAGGTCGTGCAGCTCGGCCACCCGTCGAACCTAGCCGCGAGGCTTGGTCAGGTGAGTCCGGGGACCCTCAGGCGGCCACCGTCTCCTGCTTGAAGTCCACGAGACGGGCCACGGCGCTGTGCAGCTTGCCGAGGACCTCGGGGTCGGAGAGGACGTCCACGTCGATCGACGACTGCGAGACCGTCACGTCCTCGACGACGACCGCCCCCGCGATGGTGGCGGAGCGGAGGGCGTCGGCGTGCGACCACTTGCCGCCGTACGGCGTGGGCGTGGTGCCGACGACGCCGAACGGCTTGCCGGTCAGGGCGCCCTGGCCGTAGGGGCGCGACAGCCAGTCGATCGCGTTGTTGAGGACCGCCGGCATGGTGCCGTTGTACTCCGGCGTGACGGCGAGGACGCGGTCGGCGCCGGCCACCCGCGCGCGGAAGGCGGTGGCGGTCTCCGGGGCGTCCGCCTCGTTGTCGATGTCCTCGTTGTAGAACGGCAGGCGCTCGAGCCCGTCGACGAGGTCGAGGGTGACGCCCTCGGGCGCCTGGTCACGCAGCAGCTCGGCGAGCCTGCGGTTCACGGAGTCGGCGCGGAGGCTTCCGACAAGGACGGCGACGCGGGTCTGGGACATGGGTGCTCCTGTGGAGTCCGGTTGGATCGGTCCCCGGTGAAACCGGACCACGGTCCGCTTATATTCCGGCAGAAGGAACCTCGGCGAGTGGTCTGGACCACGGCGGGACCGCTCCTACAGTTGCCCTCACTGATGAGCGAGCGGCCCCTGCTTCCGTTGCTCGGGGACGCAGCCCCCGAGCGGCGCGACGCTGCTCGCAACCGCGAGGCCCTGCTCGTCGCGGCCCAGGAGATCATCGAGACCTGCGGCATCGACGGCGTCACGATGGACGGTGTCGCCGCGCGCGCCGGGGTGGGCAAGGGGACCGTGTTCCGCCGGTTCGGGTCGCGCGAGGGGCTGATGGCGGCCCTGCTGAACTTCTCCGAGACCGAGTGGCAGGCCTCGGTCATCTCCGGCCCGCCCCCTCTCGGTCCGGGAGCGCCGCCGATGGAGCGGCTGCTGGCGTTCGGGCGCTCGCGGCTCGAGACCACGCTCCGGTTCGCCGACCTGATCCGGGCGGCGGGCGCGGCCGGGACGCGGAGCTACGCGGCGTACTCCTTCGTCGCCATGCACGTGCGCTACCTGATGGGCGAGATCGGGGTGACCGGCGACATCGCGCTCTTGGCCACGGCCCTGCTGGCACCCCTCGAGGTGCCGATCCTGGAGCAGCAGGTGCAGATCGAGGGCATGGACCTCGACCGCATCCACGTGGCCTGGGTCGACCTGGCCCACCGGATCACCCAGCACTGAGCTTTCGGAAGGCTCCCGGCACTGAGCTCAGCACTGGGCTACCGACACCCGGCCCCAGACCGGATCGAGCGCGTCAGGCCCCGTGGCGGCGCAGCCCGAAGGTGAGCCCGTCGACCAGGGCGCCCCACGACGCCTCGATCACGTTGTGACCCACGCCGACGGTGACCCACGACGACTCCCCGTCGGAGGTCTCGATCAGCACCCGCGTGATCGCGTCGGTGCCGTGACCCTGGTCGAGGATGCGCACCTTGTAGTCGATGAGCTCGAACTTCACGACCTCGGGGAACGCCTGGCCGATCGCCTTGCGCAGCGCCTGGTCGAGCGCGTTGACCGGCCCGTTCCCCTCCCCGGTCACGACGTGCCGCTCGCCCTGCGCCTTGAGCTTGACCGTCGCCTCGGAGACCGCCTCCTCCCCCACCTCGCGGTGGTCGAGGGTCTCGGTGATCACCCGCCATGACTCGACGTCGAAGTACGACGGGCGCCGGCCCGACACCATCTCCTCGAGGAGCAGCTCGAAGGAGGCGTCCGCGGCCTCGAAGGTGTAGCCGGTGGCCTCGAGCTCCTTGACCCGGGCGGTGACCCGGGTGAGCAGCTCCTTGTCGGAGCCGAGGTCGTAGCCGAGCTCGCGGCCCTTGAGCTCGATCGAGGCGCGGCCGGCCATGTCGGAGACCAGGAGGCGCATGTCGTTGCCTACGTGCACGGGGTCGGTGTGCTGGTAGAGGTCGGGGTCGACCTTGATCGCGCTCGCGTGCAGCCCGGCCTTGTGCGCGAAGGCCGACGTCCCAACGTAGGGCTGGCGCGAGGCGGGCGGGACGTTGGTGACGTCGGCGACCGCGTGCGCGATCCGCGTCGCGTCCTTGAGGAAGCCGGGCGGCAGCACCGCGCGGTCGAGCTTGAGCTCGAGGTTCGCGACCACGGAGACCAGGTCGGCGTTGCCGGTGCGCTCGCCGTAGCCGTTGATGCAGCCCTGCACGTGGCTGGCGCCGGCCTCGATGGCCGCCAGCGAGTTCGCGACCGCGCAGCCGCTGTCGTTGTGGGCGTGGATGCCGACCCGGACGCCGGTGGTGTCGATCACGTCGTGCACCACGTCGGACACCCAGTCGGGCAGCATGCCGCCGTTGGTGTCGCACAGGGCGACGACCTCGGCGCCGGCGTCGTACGCCGTGCGGAGCACCTCGAGCGCGTAGTCGCGGTTGGCGCGATAGCCGTCGAAGAAGTGCTCGGCGTCGAGGAACACCTGCTGCCCCTCCGCCCGCAGGTGCGCGACCGTGTCGCGGACCATGGCGAGGTTCTCCTCCAGCGTGGTCCGCAGCGCGAGGTCGACGTGCCGGTCGTGGGACTTCGCGACGAGGGTGACGACCGCCGCCCCGCTGTCGCGCAGCGCCGCGACCTGCGGGTCATCGGCGGCGGCGACGCCCGCCTTGCGCGTCGAGCCGAACGCCGCGAGCCTGGCGTGCTTGAGGTCGAGCTCGGCCCGCGCGCGCCGGAAGAACTCGGTGTCCTTGGGGTTCGCTCCCGGCCAGCCGCCCTCGATGTAGCCCACCCCGAGGCCGTCGAGCTGCTTGGCGATCGTGAGCTTGTCGGCGACCGAGAGGTTGAGACCCTCCTGCTGCGCGCCGTCGCGCAGGGTGGTGTCGTAGACGTGGAAGGCGCCGTGCAGGTCCATCGGGTCACTTTCGGCAGGGTTCGGGCAACAAAAAAACCCCTCGGAGTACGAGAGGCTGCGCGTCGACGGTCGTCGACGCGCTAGAAAATGATGCGGTGCCAGATCGGGGTGGCGCAGCAGCTCATGGCGGACAGTGTGCCACCCGCGGCGGTCACTGTCCGGTGGTCGGTCCGCTCAGTGGACGGTCCGTGCCGGGCGCCCACGACGTGCCGCGCGACTCGGCCAGCCCGCCGAGACCGGTGGCCAGGACCAGCAGGACGAAGGTGACCGCGAGCCACGGCTTCCACCGACGCGACGCTGGGTTCACCACGCGCGACAGCGGCGAGCGCACCCGGGAGCCGCCGGGCCCGGTCCACACCGCGACCGCGAAGATCGTGCCGCAGACGAACAGCGTGACGGTCTCGCCGGCGACGAAGGCGTAGCACAGCAGCGCCCCGGCGACGGCCAGCCCCGCGCTCCACAGGACGAGCATCGTCGTGCCCGCGGCGGTGCGCAGCAGCTCCCAGGGAGTCCGCACCAGGACCTGCGCGCCGTCGTACCACTTCGGCCCGCGCTGACGTCGGCGGTCGACGGCGCCACTGGCCGCGAGCGAGCCGGTGCGCAGCAGCCAGACGGCCAGCAGGAGCGCGACGGAGCCGTACCACGGGTAGGCCGCCACGACTCCTCCGCAGAGCAGCGCGCCGACCCCGAGGAGGGTGGCCCGCCGCGCGCGCTCGGCGAACGGTGCCCGGCCCTGCTCGACCGGGAGCGGTCGTGCCGCGGGAGGCGTGCGCGGGTCGCGCTCGAGCACGGTCTGGTGCTCGGTGAGCAGCTTGGTGCCGTCAACCCCGACCGGTGCCGCGCCGGGCAGCACGTCGGTCGCACGGGCCTCGGGCGCGACCTGCGCGGCGGCGTAGGGCAGCGTCAGCCTGTCGGGCGAGGGCGGCGCCGGCACGGGCTCCCGGCGGGGCCTGGGCGCGACCTGGGGTCGCAGCCAGCCGAGGATGGCGTCGAGCGTGGGTCGCCGCGCCGCCTCGGGGTCGAGGCAGTCGGCGAGGAGGTCGCGCAACGGCGACGGGATGCCGGAGAGGTCGTGCTCGCCCCGGCGGACGCGGTCCATGATCGCCATCGACGGGCCGCGGCCGAACGGCGGCTTGCCGGTCGCGGCGAAGGCGACCGTCGCCGCCCACGAGTGCACGTCGGAGGCGGTGGTGGCGTCGTCGCCGTACAGGATCTCGGGCGCGAGGTAGCCCGGCGTCCCGAGCAGCCAGCCGGTATGGGTCAGCTTCGGGTCGTCGGCGACCCGGGCCAAGCCGAAGTCGATGAGGATGGGCGTGCGCCCCTCCATCAGCACGTTGGACGGCTTCACGTCACGGTGCAGGACGCCCACGGCGTGCACCGACGCGAGGCCCTCGGCGAGGCAGGCGGCGAACCACGTGAGGTCCGTGCCCTCGATGGGGCCCTCCTCGTGGACGTAGTCGTGCAGCGAGAGCCCCGGCACGTAGCGGGTCGCGACGTAGGGGACGACGGCCCAGGGGTCGGCGTCCACGATCTCGGCGACCCACTTGCTCCTGATCCGGCGCAGCGACCCGACCTCGCGCTCCAGCCGGCGCCGGGCCTCGTCGTCACCGACGATGTGCGGGCGCAGCACCTTGAGCGCCACCCGGGCACCCTCGCCGCGACGGGCCAGGTGGACCACACCCATGCCGCCCTCGCCGATCTTGGTGAGCAGGGTGTAGCCGCCCACGGTCCTCGACGGAGGCGACGGCGCAGCGGCCGCGGCGGGCGTGCCTCGCGCCGGCGTCCGCGGCGTGCTGGTCACGCTGATCAGACTAGATGCCGGCCCCACGGGTTCCCGGACGACGAGGCCGGTGCGCTTGACCTCACCGCCGGCGTCCGGCAACATCATATCAATGACTACTGATATGTGGAGCGGCTTCGGACCCTCAGTCCGCAGCCTGCGCAGCGACACCCGTGACGGCGACGAGGTTCGGGTCCTCGTGCTGGAGAAGGCCTACGACGCCCCGCGAGCCGACGTGTGGGACGCGGTGACGTCCGCCGAGCGCGTCTCCCGCTGGCTCGGGCCGCTCTCCGGCGACCTCGTGCTCGGCGGCCGGTTCCAGGTCGAGGGCAACGCCGGCGGCACGGTCCTGCAGTGCGCCGAGCCGGAGCTCCTCGAGATCACCTGGGAGTTCGGCGGCGACACCACCTGGGTGCTGCTCACCCTCGCCGACGACGGCTCCGGCACCCGGCTGCGACTCGAGCACGCGGCCCGCGTCGACCAGGTCAAGTACGGCGAGTTCGGGCCCGGCGCCGTCGGGATCGGCTGGGAGATGGCCTTCGGCGGCCTCACCAAGCACCTCGCCGACCCGGCCTGGTCGCCCGGCACGCCCGACTGGACCGATCCCGGCTATCCGGCGTTCGTGCGCGAGTCCGGCGACGCCTGGGCCGCCGCGGCCGTCGCCGCGGGCGAGGACGAGGCGCAGGCGCGCGCTGCGGCCGAGCGGTGCTTCACGGCGTACACGACGCTGCCCGAGTAGCCAGCCGTGCACGCCTTCGACGTCCTCGGCGACCCGGTCCGCCGGCGGATCCTCGAGCTCCTCGCCGGAGGTGAGCAGTCCTCCGGCGAGGTGGTCGAGGTGATCTCGCGGGAGTTCGGGATCGGGCAGCCCGCGGTGTCGATGCAGCTCAAGGTGCTGCGCGAGAGCGGGTTCGCCTCCGTGCGCGCCGCGGGTCGGCGACGGCTCTACGCGATCGACTCGGCGCCGCTGGCGCAGGTCGACGCGTGGCTGGCGCCGTTCCGGAGGTTCTGGGAGCAGCGGCTCGACGCGCTGGAGACCGAGCTGCGTCGCGGTCGGCGCGGCGGCTGAATAGGTTGGCGCCATGCGCCTGACCCGCTGGAGCCACTCGTGCGTCGCCCTGGAGGCGGGCGGCCGGACCCTCGTCATCGACCCCGGCGGATGGAGCGAGCCGCGCGCGCTCGAGGGTGCGGACGCCGTCCTCGTCACCCACGAGCACGGCGACCACGTCGCCGTGGGGCGGGTGCGCGATGCGGGCGTTCCGGTCTGGGCGCCGCGTGGGGCCGACCTGGGCGACCTGGCGTTCACGCCGGTCGAGTCCGGGGCGGAGCTGACCGTCGCCGGCTTCGCCGTCCGGGCCGTCGGGGGCCGGCACGCAGCCGTCGTGCCGGGCCAAGAGGTGTGCGCCAACCTCGGCTACGTCGTCTCCGCCGACGGGGAGACCGTCTACCACCCCGGCGACGCGCTCGCCGTCCCCGACGAGGCGGTCGGCACGCTCCTGGTGCCCATGCAGGCCTCGTGGCTCAAGACCGACGAGGCGATCGCGTTCGTGCGCCGCATCCGGCCGGACCGGGCGATCGGGATCCACGACGGCCAGGTCAACGACCGCGCCCGGGCCAGCATCAACCACTGGCTGGCCACCGAGGGCGACGCGGACTACCAGTGGCTCGCCCCGGGGTCCGCGCTCGGGGAGGAGCCGACCGCGCTCCCCCGCGTGCGCCAGCTCCGGCTGGTCGTCGAGACCCCGGACTTCGACGCGGCCGCGGCGTTCTACCGCGACGTGCTCGGGCTGCCGGTCGAGCTCGACCTCGAGGGCGACGCCGGCGAGCACGTGCTGATCCTCGACGCCGGCCGCGCCACCCTCGAGCTCTCCAACCCCGCCCAGGTCGCGATGATCGACGAGGTCGAGGTGGGCCGCCGGGTGGCGCCGCGACTGCGCGTGGCCTTCGAGGTCGACGACGCAGCGGCCGCCACCGATGTGCTGGTGGCGGCCGGCGCCGTGCTGGTGGCACCGCCGACGCGGACACCCTGGGACTCCGTCAACGCCCGGCTCGAGGCGCCGGCCGACCTGCAGGTCACGGTGTTCGAGGAGGCGCCGGAGTAATAGTGGCGCAGACTGCGGCGCAGGCTCAGACGATCCGGCGCATCCAGCCGAAGGTGTCCTCGGCGCGGCCGAACTGCACGTCGACCAGCGCACTGCGGATCGCCATCGTCAGCTCGGTCGAGGCCGGCGCGGGAGCCGACCCGCCCTCCCAGCGCAGCTCGCCGACGGGGGTGATCACCGCGGCCGTGCCGCAGGCGAAGATCTCGACGATGTCGCCGTTCGCGACGCCCTCGCGCCACTCGTCGATCGAGATCCGGCGCTCCTCGACCTGGTGACCCATCTTGCCGGCGAGCTCGATGATCGAGCCCCGGGTGATGCCCTCGAGGATGGTCCCGAGCGCCGGCGTCACGATCCGGCCGTCCTTGAAGACGAAGTACATGTTCATGCCGCCGAGCTCCTCGACGTAGCGCCCCTCCTCGCCGTCCAGGAAGACCACCTGGTCGCAGCCCTGCGCGATCGCCTCCGACTGCGGCAGCAGCGAGCTGGCGTAGTTGCCGCCGGTCTTGGCCGCACCCATGCCGCCGCGGCCGGCGCGGGTGTAGTCCTCGGAGAGCCACAGGCTGACCGGCTTCACGCCGCCCTTGAAGTAGGAGCCGGCCGGGCTCGCGATCACCATGAACGTCACGTGCTGCGCCGGCCGCACGCCGAGGAACGCCTCGGAGGCGAACATGAACGGGCGCACGTAGAGGCTCTTCTCGCCCTCCTGGTCGGGCACCCAGCGCTGGTCGACGCTCACCAGCGCGGCCACGGCCTCGACGAAGTCGTCGACCTCGAGGACGGGCAGCGCGAGCCGGTGGCTGGAGCGGACCATGCGGGCGGCGTTCTCCTCGGGGCGGAAGGCCCAGATGGAGCCGTCCTCGTGGCGGTAGGCCTTCATGCCCTCGAAGATCTCCTGCGCGTAGTGCAGGACGGCGGTGGCCGGGTCGAGCGTCAGCGGGCCGTACGGCGTGACCCGGGCGTCGTGCCACCCCTCGCCGGGCGTCCACTCCACCGTGAACATGTGGTCGGTGAAGTGCGTGCCGAAGCCCGGGTTGGCCAGGATCTCGGCCAGGCGGGCGTCGTCGACCGGGTGCTCGGTACGGGTGGTGCTGATCTCCATGGACATCAAAGTAGTCGCTTTCAGGTGGGTTCAGTAGGACGGGTCGCCACCGCGGACCCGGTCGATCAGCAGGAGGACGACCGCCGCCACGACGAGGACGGCGGCGCCGGCCACCGCGGCCACGTGCAGCCCGTGCACGTAGGCGTCGCGCCCGACGGCCAGGATCCGGGCGCCCTGTCCGAACGCGCCGGCCAGCGAGCTCGCGGCGGGGCTGTGCACGGCGTCGACCGGCAGGTGGTCGCCGGCGAACGAGCGGTACGCCGCGGTGCCGATGCTGCCGAGCAGGGCGATGCCGAGCGCACCGCCGAGCTCGGTGCCGGCCTCGGAGATCGAGGCGCCGGTCGCCGCCTGATCGGGCTTCACGGCGGCCAGCACGAGCTCGGAGCCGACGGTCATCGCGCCGACCAGGCCGCAGGCCAGCACACCGGCACCGGCGAGGACCAGCGCCAGCGAGTCGGTGCCGGCGCGGGTCAGGAGGCCGAAGCCGCCGGCCGCGAGGACCATGCCCCCGGCAGCGACCCTGGCGGCGCCGTATCGGTGGGCGAGGCCCGACGCGAACGGCGCGGAGAACCCGACCCCCACGGTCGGGACGAGGCTCCACAGCGCCGCGCGCAGCGGGCTGTGGCCGAGGACCAGCTGCAGGTAGGCGGTCATGAACACGGCGTTGCCGACGAGGGCGAAGGTGCAGATCGCGTTGGTGCCGACGGCAGAGGTGAAGACCCGGTTGCGCACCAGCTGCGCGTCGATCATGGCGTGCGGGTGCCGCAGCTGGCGGCGCAGGAACACCGCGCCCAGGACCAGCCCGACGACGATGCAGAGGACCCACCGTGGCTCGGCCCCGTGCGCGGCCCACTCCTTGACGCCGCAGATGGTGGGCAGGACCGCCGCGAGCGACAGCACCGAGCTGAGCACGTCGAACGGCGCGTCCGTGCGCCGCTCCCCCCGCGGCAGGAGCGCGGGACCGACGAGCAGCAGCAGCGCCATCGCGGGGAGGTTGACCAGGAACACCGAGCCCCACCAGAAGTGGGCCAGCAGCACACCGCTGAGCACCGGGCCGAGCCCGATGCCGGCGGTCATCACCCCGGTCCAGATGCCGATGGCCCGGCCGCGCTGCCGGTCGTCGTGGAAGAGGGTCCGGATCATCGACATGGTCGCCGGCATCAGGGTGGCGCCCCCGATGCCGAGCAGGGCCCGGGCGGCGATGAGCTGGTCGGCCGACCGGGCGTACGCCGCGACGAGGGAGGTCGCGGAGAACGCCACCGCCCCGATGAGCAGCAGGCGGCGTGCGCCGATCCGGTCGGCGACCGCGCCCATGGTGACCAGGAGGCCGGCCAGCACGAACCCGTAGAGGTCGAAGATCCAGAGCTGCTGGGTCGAGGTCGCGTGCAGGTCGCGGGCGATCTCCGGCACCGCGAAGTAGAGGATCGAGACATCCATCGAGACCAGCAGCAGCGGCAGCGCCAGCACGGCGAGCGCGATCCACTCGCGCCGTCCGGCTCGCTGGACGGGTGCTGCGACGGAGGTCGCCATGGGTCACTCCTTTGCGTAAGCAGTAAACAGTTTCTGGTCTACGCAGGTTAGAACGGAACTGTGTAGGATGTAAATGGTTTCTTCGAAAGGACGCCCATGACCGACCTCCCCCGCGCGATCGCCGCCCTGTGGGGCCTGGAGGAGAGCGGTCGCCGCGGCCCCAAGCGCACGCTGTCGGTGCCGGCGATCGGTGCGGCCGCCGTCCGGATCGCCGACGCCGAGGGGCTGGGTGCCGTCTCCATGGCGTCGGTCGCCAAGGAGCTCGGCACGACCGCCATGGCCCTCTACCGCTACGTCGACTCGCGCCAGGAGCTCGAGATGGTGATGGCCGACGTCGCGATGGGCGCACCCCCCGCCCCGAACCCGCGGCGCCCGTGGCGACGCGAGCTCGAGGACTGGGCCCGCGCCGAGGCCCGGCAGCTGGGCGGCCACCCGTGGACGCTCGAGCTGCGCACCGGGTCTCCCCCGGTCAGCCCGAACCTCCTCGCGTGGACCGACGCCGGGATGCAGGTGATCCTCCGGTCGGGGCTGGGCGAGCAGCCGGCGGCCTCGGCCCTGCTCGTCGTCGACGGGTTCGTCCGCAGCCAGGTGCTGCTGGGGCTGCAGTTCGCCGACGCCGAGGCCAGCCGGCACTGGGCCGACCAGCTCCGGCTCGTGGTCGACCCGGAGTCGCTCCCCGGCCTGGCACGCGTCCTCGCTGCGAACGCGCTCGACGACGCCGACGAGGAGCCCGGAGCGCCCCTGGGTGCCGAGTTCGAGTTCGGGCTGGGCCTGGTGCTCGACGGGATCGAGCTGCTGGCGGCCCGGTGATCCGCTAGGCCGTGGCCTAGGTGAGGCGCGACGCGATCGCGTCGCCGACCTCGGCGGTACGCCGGACCGCCCCGGGTACTCGCGCCGCCAGGTCCTCGACGGCCGCGCGCTCGACGGCGGCCGCCGCCTCGGCGTGGCCGAGGTGGTCGAGCAGCAGCGAGACGGACAGGATCGCCGCGGTCGGGTCGGCCTTCTGCTGGCCGGCGATGTCGGGGGCCGAGCCGTGCACCGGCTCGAACATGCTGGGCGAGGTGCGGTCGGGGTTGACGTTGCCGGACGCCGCCAGCCCGATGCCGCCGGTGATGGCGGCCGCCAGGTCGGTGATGATGTCGCCGAAGAGGTTGTCGGTGACGATCACGTCGAAGCGGGACGGGTCGGTGGTCAGGAAGATCATCGCGGCGTCGACGTGGATGTAGTCGACGGTCACGTCGGGGAACTCCGGAGCGACCTCCTGCACCAGCCGCCACCACAGCGAGCCGGCGTTGACCAGCACGTTGGTCTTGTGGACCAGCGTCAGCTTCTTCCGCGGCCGGCGCTGAGCGCGGGCGAACGCGTCGCGCACGACCCGCTCCACGCCGTACGCCGTGTTGACCGAGACCTCGGTGGCGATCTCGGCCGGGGTGCCGACCCGGAGCGCGCCGCCGTTGCCGGTGTAGGGGCCTTCGGTGCCCTCGCGGACCACGACGAAGTCGACGTCGCCGGGCGCCGCGAGCGGCGAGGTCGCACCGGGGTAGATGCGCGAGGGCCGCAGGTTGACGTAGTGGTCGAGCTCGAAGCGCAGCCGCAGCAGCAGGCCGCGCTCGAGGATCCCGGGCGGCAGGTCGGGGTCGTTCGGCCTGCCCCCGACCGCGCCGAGCAGGATCGCGTCGTGCTCCCGGATCTCGGCGAGCACGGAGTCGGGCAGCACCTCACCGGTGGCGAGGTAGCGCTCGGCGCCGAGGTCGTAGGTCGTCTGCTCGAACTTCACCCCGGCCGGAGCGGCCGCCTCGAGCACCTTCAGCGCCTCGGCGGTCACCTCGGGACCGATTCCGTCGCCGGGGATGACCGCGAGCCGCAGTGACGTCATGCCGGGAACGCTAGTTGTCGTCGGGTCGCTGGCCGCCGTTGTCCCGCAGGTCGAGCGAGGCCTGGACGGCGGCGTTGGTGTTCTCCGCGCTGCGCGGGTTGTCGGGGTGGTGGCTGGCCGGTCCCCAGTCGGGATACATGTCGTACATCGGAGCTTCTCCTCGTGAAGTCGAACGTGTGCTGTCGGTCGGTGGCCGAGGACGCCCCGCGACGGGGACGTACCGACTCGTGGATCACACGAGGGAGGAGCCGTGCTGCTGGCGGGTCACGCCGGCGGTGCCGGGTGTCCGCGTCGCGGGGGCGTCTCGACCTGGTAGCTCGATGGAGCTGGGATGAGAGGCCACGCAACGCCGACCACCGCGGCGAGGTGGCCTCTCGTCAGGCCTCGCCGCGGCGCTCGATGAGTACGAACACGCTCCGCATGGTGATCTGATGGTAGGACGTCCGCGGATCGCATGGCACCGGATATCGAAGTCTGTTCGCCATGCGAGACGACCGTCCCGAGATGAAAGACTCGCAACGTGAGCCACCCGCCTTCCCTGCCGGACATCGTCAACCGGGCCTTCGACGTGTCCCGCCGGGCCGGCTACGTCTCGTTCTGCCGCAACGAGACCGGGCGGCTGCTCGCGATGCTGGCCGCGACCCGCGACGGGACGATGGCCGAGTTCGGCACCGGCTGCGGCGTCGGTACGGCGTGGCTGCGGTCCGGCGTACGCGGCCACAAGGGCAGCGAGAAGGCCCGCATCGTCACCGCCGAGCTCGACCCCAAGCTCGCCGAGGCGGCCGCCGAGATCTTCCGCGACGACGACCAGGTCGAGGTGCTGGCCGCCGACTGGTCGACACTGCTCGACCGCGGCCCCTACTCGCTGCTGTTCCTCGACTCCGAGGAGCCCTCCGTCGTCTCCGTCGACGCGATCGCCGACCTGGTCGAGGACGGCGGCATCGTCGTGCTCGACGACTTCACGCCCTGCGAGCTCTGGCCCCCGATCACCCACGGCCGCGTCGACACCCTCCGCGAGCACTGGCTCACCGACGACCGCTTCACCGCCGTCGAGGTGATGGTCGCCCCCGACGCCTCCACCATCATCGCCACCAAGCGCTGAGGGTCGTCCGGGACCCCTGCCTTGTTGCCGAGTCGTCGCTACTGCTCATCAGTAACGCCGACTCGACCGGTTACTCATCAGCAGCAACGCCGACTCGGCCGGTTACTCGTCAGCAGCAACGCCGACTCGGCGGACCTCGACGATCCAGGTGGGGAGCATGGCCTGGGTGAGGGGGCCGATGGCGAGGGCGTAGAGGACGGTGCCGACGCCGGCGACGCCGCCGAGGAGGAGGCCGATCGCGACGACGGTGACCTCCAGGAGGGTGCGGACCAGGCGCAGGGAGAGGCCGGTGCGGCGGGAGAAGCCGGTCATCAGGCCGTCGCGGGGGCCGCGGCCGAGCTGGGCGCCGATGTACATCGCGGTCGCGAGCCCGCAGACCACGACCCCGCCGACCATGAGCACCCCGCGCAGCCACGTCGAGCCGGGCTGGTCGAGGACCGCCAGGAACGCGTCGGCCGCGACGCCGATCACGACGGCGTTGGAGATCGTGCCGATGCCCGGCACCTCGCGCAGCGGGATCCACAGCAGCATGACCAGGAAGCTGACGATCACGAGCGCCTCGCCGATCGAGATCGGCAGGTGGCTCGCGAGGCCGGTGTGCAGCACGTCCCAGGGCGCCACGCCCAGGTCGGCGGTGACCATCATCGCGATCGACAGGCCGTAGAGCACGAGCCCGGCGTACAGCTGCGGAAGCCGGCGCCCCAGCCGCCCCGCACGCAGCTGCGCGATCGGGCCGAGGTCGACGAGGGCGCGCGCGGGGCGCGGCAGGGCGGTGCTGGTCACCCGACCATCCTGACCTGAAGTGGCCTTGGACAAAATAGCCAATCGTGCGACAGTGGCCTGCATGGACCGCTCCATCAGCGCACGCCGGGTGGCCACCCTGGTCGACGGGTTCGACCGCTGCCCCGCGTACGCCGGCCTCGCGGACGCCTTGGTACTGCTCATCGGCGACGGCCGCATCGCGGCCGGAGCCCGGCTGCCCAGCGAGCGCGAGCTGACCGAGGCGCTCCGCGTCTCGCGCACGACCGTCACCCGCGCCTACGCCGCCGTCCGCGACAGCGGGTACGCCGAGGCGCGGCGCGGCTCGGGCACCTACACCCGGGTCCCGGGCGGCCCGTCGCGCGCGCACGACCGGGCGCTGCTCCCGGGCCAGGACGACCGGGACGCCATCGACCTCAACTGCGCGGCGCCGTTCGCGCCGCCCCAGATCGCCACGGCGTACGCCGAGGCGGCGACCATGCTGCCGGCCTACCTCGGCGGCCACGGCTACTTCCCGGCCGGCCTGCCCGAGCTCCAGGCCGCGATCGCGGCTCTGTACGACGCCCGCGGGCTGCCGACCGACCCAGCCCAGGTGATGGTCACGCCGGGTGCGCTGTCGGGCGTCTCGATCGTGGCCCAGGCGCTGACGGGCAGGGGCGACCGGGTGCTGGTCGACGTGCCCGGCTACCCCAACGCCGCCGAGCGGCTGCGCAGCGCCGGCGCCCGGCTGGTCACCACCGAGGTCGACCCCGACGGCTGGGACCTCGACGCCACCGCCGCCCGGCTGCGCCAGGTCACGCCCCGGCTGGCCTACCTGATCCCCGACTTCCACAACCCGACCGGCCTCCTGATGAGCGACGAGGAGCGCGAGCGGTACGCCGCCGACCTGCGCCGCGGCCACGTCACGCCGATCGTCGACGAGTCCCACGTGATGCTCGCCCTCGAGGGACAGGAGCTGCCGCGGCCGTTCGCGGCCCACGCCCCCGACGCGGTGACCGTCGGCAGCACCAGCAAGGGCTTCTGGGGCGGCCTGCGGGTCGGCTGGGTCCGCGCACCCCTCGGCCTGATGGAGCAGCTGACCAGGGCCCGCGTCACCCTCGACCTGGGCGTGCCGGTCATGGAGCAGCTCGCGGTCCTGCGGCTCCTCACCGACCACGAGCCGATCCTGCGCGAGCACCGCGCCCACCTCCGCGAGCAGCGCGACGCACTGGTCGCCGGCCTCGGCGCGGCGCTGCCCGGCTGGCGGTTCCGGGTGCCGGCCGGCGGGCTCTCCTTGTGGTGCGAGCTGCCCGGGCCCGGTGGCGGTCCCGGCCGCGGTCTCGGGATCGCGCTCGCCGAGGAGGCCGAGCGGCACGGCGTGATCATCGCGCCGGGGCCGGTGTTCGCGCCGGACGGCGGGCTCGACCGGTTCGTCCGGGTCCCCTACACCCGTCGCGTGGAGGAGCTCGATCGGGCGGTCGCCCGCATCGCCGCGGCGTGGGAGGTCGTCACCGCCCGGCAGGCACCGGCGAGCAGGTCCGCCGGGCGGGTGATGGTGGCCTGACGAGCCGGCCTACTGCGCGTCGATGATGTCGACGACGAAGTAGAGCGTCGCGCCGCCGGGGATCGGGCCGGAGCCGGACTCGCCGTAGCCGAGGTCCGGCGGGATCGACATCACGAGCCGGCTGCCGACGGGGACGCCGACGATCGTCTGGTCCCAGCCGGGGATGAGCGAGCCCACGCCGATCGGTGCCTGGAACGGCTCGCCGCTGAAGCTCTCGTCGAACGGCTCGGTCTGGTCGGCGAGCTGCCCGAAGTAGTCGGCGGTGATCGTCTGGCCCTGCTCCACCGGCGCACCCGTGCCGGTGGTGACCTGCGCGACCTGGAGCTCGTCGCTCGGCTCGCCGACGTCGGAGAAGTCGAGCCCGGTCACGTTGTCGTCGTCGTCGGTGATGATCTTCGGCGCCCAGTCGGGCAGCGCGCCGGCCTCGGCCGACGCCGAGGTCGGCGCCGGGTCCTTCGCGGTGCCCTCGTCGCTGTCGGCGTCGTCGCCGCACGCGGCAAGGGAGAGGCCGAGCAAGGTCACCGCTGCGATCGTCAGGAGTCGTCTGCGCACGGGGCACGAGGATACGGCGCGTCAGCTCCAGACCCGCACGTAGTCCACCGTGGTCGTCGCCGGCAGCGGCGTCTGCTCGCCGAACGCGTTGCTCCCCACCCCGAGCGCCTGGGTCAGGTTGAGCGTGAACGGCTGGTCGAACGGCTGCGAACCGGTCAATGGCGGCGACGGCACGATGTCGTGGTCGACGCACACCTCGCCGTCGTACGCGATGCGCACGTGCCCGGGCTCCCACTCGATGACGTAGCTGTGCATCGAGCTCGGGTCGTCGAGCAGGCAGAGGTTGTTGGTGTTCGACCCGTCCGGCACGGCCGGCTGGTAGTGCAGGAAGGGGACGGCCCGGTCGGGATACAGCGAGAAGTACTCCGCCAGGTCGATCTCGCCGGTGGCCTCGGAGCCGTAGGCGAGGTCCTGCGGCCACAGCCACAGAGCGGCGTGCACCCCGGGCACGTCGACGTCGGGGAACGCCGCGCGCACCTCGACCCGGCCGAACGTCGTCGTGTACTTGCCGTACGTCGTCACGAACGCACCGGTCCAGCGCGAGGGGAAGTCGCCGCTCAGCGACGGGCAGACGACCTCGTGGTCGAGCGCCTTCGCGGTCAGGTGCAGCGCACCGCCGGCGACGGTGACGTCGTCCGCGCCCAGCGGGCTCTCGTCGCCGAGGTAGCACTCCGGCCCGTTGCGGTAGCCGCTCGCGAGGCTGGAGAGGACGGTCCAGTGCGTGGTGTCGAGGGCGTCGCCGTCGAAGTCGTCGGCGAACTCGCACGTCCAGGCGGACCCGTCGGGCTTGAGGACCGGGCGGCCGCAGTCGAGCCGCGCGTCCTCGTCCGCCCGCTCGGGCGTGCTCGTGCCGCACCCGGAGATCACGCCACCGAGCAGCAGGGCCACCGCCAGGCCCCGCGCCGCAGCGGTCGGGCGCCGGCTCATCGCTCAGACCAGGTCGGCGGCGCGCACCTGGACCGCGTCGATCGCGTTCTCGATCTCCAGCAGGGTGTCGGCCGGGATCGCGGAGTCGACCGACAGCGCGACCAGGGCCATCCCGCCCTTGGTGTCGCGGGCGACCTGCATGCCGGCGATGTTGACGCCCGCGGCGCCGAGGATGCCGCCGACCGTGCCGACCATGCCCGGCCGGTCCTCGTAGCCGAAGAACGCCAGGTGCTCGGTCGGCTCGAGGTCGACCGCGTAGCCGTTGACCTCGACCAGCCGCTCGCGCTGGTGGATGCCGACCAGGGTGCCGCTGACCGAGACCTGGCTGCCGTCGGCGAGCGTGCCGCGGATGGTGATGAGGTTGCGGTGGTCGGCGCTCTCCGGGTCGGTGACCAGGCGGACGGCGGTGCCGCGCTCGGCCGCGAGCAGCGGGGCGTTGACGTAGGACACGTGGTCCTCGACCACGTCGATGAAGATCCCCTTGAGCGCCGCGAGCTCGAGCACCTTGACGTCGTAGTCGGTGATCTCGCCGCGGACCTCGACGTCCACCTGCTGGGCGACCTCGCCGGCCAGCGCCGTGAAGATGCGGCCGAGCTTCTCGGTCAGCGGGATGCCGGGACGGACGTCCTCGGCGATCAGGCCGCCCTGCACGTTGACCGCGTCTGGCACGAGCTCGCCCGACAGTGCGAGCCGCACCGACCGCGCCACCGCGAGCCCGGCCTTCTCCTGGGCCTCGTCGGTGGACGCCCCGAGGTGGGGGGTGGCGACGACGTTCTCGAGCTCGAAGAGCGGGCTGTCGGTGCACGGCTCCTTCGCGAACACGTCGAGCCCGGCGGCGGCGATCCGGCCCTCCTTGAGCGCGGCGTAGAGCGCGCCCTCGTCGACGATCCCGCCGCGGGCGGCGTTGACCAGCACGAGGTGGGGGCGCACCTTGTGCAGCTCGGCGTCGCCGATCAGGCCGACCGTCTCGGGGGTCTTGGGCAGGTGCACGGACATGAAGTCGGACTCGGACAGCAGGGTGTCGAGGTCGACGAGGCGCACACCCATCTGCGCGGCGCGGCCGGCCTGGACGTAGGGGTCGTAGGCGATGACGTCCATGCCGAACGCCGCGAGGCGGTGCGCGACGAGGACGCCGATCCGGCCGAGGCCGACGATGCCCACGGTCTTCTCGTAGAGCTCGATGCCGGTGTACTTCGAGCGCTTCCACTCGCCCTGGCGGAGCGCCGCGTGCGCCGGGCTGACGTTGCGGGCCGCCGCGAGCATCAGCGCGACGGCGAGCTCCGCGGCCGAGACGATGTTGGACGTCGGCGCGTTGACGACCATCACGCCGGACTGGGTCGCGGCACGCACGTCGACGTTGTCGAGGCCGACGCCGGCGCGGGCCACCACCTTGAGCCGCGCGGCGGCGGCCAGGGCCTCGGTGTCGACGGCGGTGGCACTGCGGACCAGCAGCGCGTCCGCCTCCGGCAGCGCCGCCAGCAGCTCGGCGCGGTCGGCGCCGTTGCAGTGGCGGATCTCGAAGTCGGGACCGAGCTCGTCGATCGTGGCCGGGCTGAGCTCTTCGGCGATCAGCACGACCGGCTTGTCAGTCACAGCGA
Organism: Nocardioides halotolerans DSM 19273; assembly: GCF_000422805.1. Taxonomy (GTDB): domain Bacteria; phylum Actinomycetota; class Actinomycetes; order Propionibacteriales; family Nocardioidaceae; genus Nocardioides; species Nocardioides halotolerans. The sequence goes on from NZ_KE383923.1 coordinate 50,407, forward strand.
TGTCCTCGCGGGTCGGGAGCAGAGGCGCACCACGCTGTGCGACCGCTCACACTACCCCTCGGGCGGCCCGGAATGCGGGTGCGTCTGCCCGGTGGTCCGCCTACGGTGGTGACGTGGAGTGAACCGGTGACCGCCCTGTCCGCCCTGCTCGTGGGAAGCCCCGAGGAGTCACCGTGTCCGCTCCGCTCACCTCCGTCCTGTCGTTCTCGGACGTCGGCCTCGCCTGGCCCGACGGCACCGTCGCGTTCGACGGGCTCGACCTGCTCGTCTCGCCCGGCCGTGCCGGGCTCGTCGGCGCCAACGGGTCCGGCAAGTCGACGCTGCTCAAGCTCGCCGCGGGCGTCCTGCGCCCGACCTCGGGCTCGGTCTCGGTCGCCGGTGAGGTCGGCTACCTGCCGCAGGACCTCACCCTCGACCGCTCGCGGCGCGTCGACGACGTGCTCGGGATCGGCCCGGCGCTGCGCGCGCTGCGTGCCCTCGACGCCGGCTCCGGCGACCCGGCGGACCTCGAAGCCGTCGGCGACCAGTGGGACGTCGAGGAGCGCGCGGTCGCCGAGCTCGAGCGCCTGGGGCTGCCGGGGTCGGTGCTCGACCGCCGCCTGGGCGAGCTGTCCGGCGGCGAGGTGGTCCGGCTCGGGCTCACCCGCCTGCTGCTCGAGCGCCCCGACGTCCTCCTCCTCGACGAGCCGACCAACAACCTCGACGCGGCCGCGCGCTCGCGCCTGCACGACGTGCTCGGCTCCTGGCCGGGGACGCTCCTCGTGGTCAGCCACGACCGCGAGCTCCTGGAGCGCGTCGACCGCGTCGGCGAGCTCCGCGGCGGCGCGGTGCGGTGGTACGGCGGCGGCTTCTCGTCGTACGTCGAGCAGGTGGCCGCGGAGCAGGAGGCCGCCGAGCAGGCGGTGACCGCTGCCAAGGCCGACGTGCGCCGGCAGCGCGCCGACCGCCAGGAGGCCGAGCGCTTGATCGCCCAGCGCAAGCGGCAGGGTGAGCGCAACGCCGTCAGGAGCAACATGGGCAAGGGCGCCCGGGACTTCTACAAGAACCGGTCGGAGAAGCACGCGGCGTCCTACCGCCGGACCCACGACGACCGTCTGGAGGGCGCGAAGGCCCGGCTCGACGACGCGGAGGCGCGGCTGCGCGAGGACCGCACGATCCGTGTCGACCTCCCGGCGACCGAGGTGCCGCGGGGTCGGGTCGTGCTCACCACCGACTCCCTCGTCATCCGCACGGGTGCGCCCGTCGAGCTCGACCTTCGCGGGCCCGACCGGGTCGCGGTCGTGGGCCCGAACGGCGCCGGCAAGACCACGCTCCTCGACACGGTGGCGGGCGCGCTCGCGCCGCGCTCCGGGTCGGTCCGCACCCACGTGCCGACCGCCCTGCTCCCCCAGCGGCTCGACGTGCTCGACCCGGAGCGCTCGGTCGTCGACAACGTCGCGGCGCGCGCGCCCGCGGTCGAGCCGACGGTGGTCCGCGCGCAGCTCGCGCGCTTCCTGTTCCGCGGAGCGGCCGCCGAGCAGCTGGTGAGCACGCTGTCGGGCGGCGAGCTGTTCCGCGCGACCCTGGCGGCACTGCTCCTGGCCGACCCGGCCCCCCAGCTGCTGCTGCTCGACGAGCCGACGAACAACCTCGACCTCGCGTCGTACGACGCCCTGGTCGCCGCGCTGGCGGCCTACCGCGGCGCGCTCCTGGTGGTCAGCCACGACGCGGGGTTCCTCCAGGACGTCGGCGTCGACCGCACGCTGGAGCTCAGCCTGGATCAGCCCGGTGTGAGGGGCGCCGGCCAGAGGTAGGGCAGGTCGTCTGGCACGCCGGCGAAGACCTCGCCGTAGTGATCGGGGTCCTTGCGCAGCAGCGCGGAGCGGTGCGCGAGGTGGAACGCCTCGTCGCCCAGCCACGGCGGCAGCGTGCCCGCGGTGGCGAGCGCCGACTGGTCGCGGATCTCCGTGATGCCCTGCTCGGCCAGCTCGAAGCGCACCGTCGCCTCGACCGTGTCGGCACGGCCCTCGGCCACCCAGACCTCGCAGGTCGTCAGCGTGTAGCGCCCGAGGGCCTCGAGGTGGCCGCGCCACATCTTGACCGCCGGGTGGTGCCGCCAGCCGTAGGTCGGGATCGTCAGGCCGCGGATGATCTGCAGTCCCTCGACCCGCTGCTTGCCGAGGCGCCGGGCGTCGAGGACCTCGGCCGAACGGCGGAAGTCGGCGTACGGGAGGAACGTCTGCACCCGACCCCGGTGCCCGACCGCGTCCCGAGGCGAACGGTCAGGAGAAGAGCGATTGTCCGACGAACTCGCCGGCCTTCGTGCCGGGCGGGACGGCGAAGAGCGCGGAGCCGTTGACCTTGAGGTACTCCATCAGCGCGTCGTTGGCGGCCATCTTGGTCTGGATCGGGATGAAGTGGGTGTCGGGGTCGCGCACGAACGCGAGGAAGAACAGCCCGGCGTCGAGGCCGCCGAGGGAGTTGCTGCCGTCGACGAAGTTGTAGCCGCGCCGGAGCATGCGGGCCCCGCCGTTGAAGTCGGGGTGGACCAGGCGCACGTGCGAGTCGGGCGCGATGATCGGCAGGCCGCCGCTGCCGGGCATGTCGAAGTCGGGCTCGGCGTGCTCGGAGCCGCCCGAGAGCGGCGCGCCGGTGTCCTTGCTCCGCCCGATGAACGCCTCCTGGTCGCCGAGCGGCTGCCGGTCCCAGACCTCGATGGTCATGTTGATCCGGCGGGCCACGAGGTAGGAGCCGCCCGCGAGCCACGAGGCCTTCGTGTCGTCGTCGGCACCGACCCAGACGTGCGCGTCGACGTCGGAGGTCTCCTCGGCCTTGATGTTCATCGTGCCGTCCTTGAACCCGAACAGGTTCCGCGGCGTCGACTGGTCGACCGACGTGGTCGAGGTGCGGCCGAAGCCGAGCTGCGACCACCGGACAGAGACGGTGCCGAAGCCGATGCGCGCGAGGTTGCGGATCGCGTGCACCGCCACCTGCGGGTCGTCGGCACAGGCCTGCACGCAGAGGTCGCCGTAGGACCGCATCGGGTCGAGGTTGTCGGCCGGGAAGTGCGGGAGGGTGCGGAGCGCCCGGGGCTGCCGGTCGGCCAGCCCGAACCGGTCGTGCCCGTCGTCGGTGCGGAAGAGCGTGGGGCCGAAGCCGAAGGTGATCGTCAGCCCGCTCGGCGACAGGCCGATCGCCTCGCCGGTGTCGTCGGGCGGCACGTTGGTGGCGCCCTCGACCGGGCCGACGGTGCCGGCCGGCTTGCCCTGGGTCATCCGCTCGGCCGCGTCGGTCCACTTCTTCAGCAGGTCGACGAGGGCGTCGCGGTCGTCGGTCGTGACGTCGAAGGCGGCGAAGTGCAGGCGGTCCTGGGCCGGGGTGGTGATGCCGGCTTGGTGGGCTCCGCGGAAGGCGTACGTCGCGGGGCGGGCGGCGTGCTCCGCAGGCGCGCCCTCGCTCGCGCGGCCGACGACGAACGCGCCCGCGACCCCGGCGGCGGCAGCGCCACCGCCGAGGAGCGAGCGTCGGGAGACCTGGCGGGCCATCAGGACAGCACGGCCGCCGTCAGCTTGGAGAGCGGCTCGGACAGGGCGTTGACCGCGTCGGAGAGCTGCTTGACCTCGTCGGGGGTCAACTGGTCGTAGGTCTTGAAGCCGTCGCCGGCGCGCTGGGCGTCGAGCAGCGCCTGGAGGTCGGCGAACCGCGCGTCGAGCTCACCGGCGAGCTGCGGGTCCTTCTGCTCGAGGATCGGCTTGACGCCCTCGTAGCCCACCCGGGCGCCGTCGACGTTGGCCTGGAAGTCCCAGAGGTCGGTGTGCGACCAGTACTCCTCCTCGCCGGTGACCTTGCCGAGGGCGACCTCCTCCAGCAGCCCGCGCGAGCCGTTGGCGATCTGGTCGACGGTGTAGGTCAGCTCGCCGACCCGCTCGTGCAAGGTCTGGGTGTTGGCGAGCAGGTCGTCGGCGTACGTCGCGCGCTCCTCGGTGGTGAGCGGCGTGTAGTCCTCGGCGCGCTGGGGCCAGAGGTCCTTCTCGAGGCGGTGCCAGCCGGTCCACTCCTGGCCGGGCTCGAGGTCGGCCTCGCGGAGGTCGAGCTTGGGGTCGAGGTCGCCGAACGACTCGGCCACGGTCTCGATGCGCTCCCAGTGGGTGCGCGCGTCGGGGTAGAGCGTGCGTGCCGCGTCGTCGTCGCCGGCCTTGTAGAGGTCGACGAACTGCTCGGTCTTGGCGAGCAGCTGGTCGGACTGGTCCTGGACGTAGGCCGCGTAGTTGGAGACGGCCTGGTCGATGAGCTGCTGCTCGTCGGCGCTGGTCGTCGGCTCGTCGTCGGAGTCGGTGACCGTGAACCCGGCGCGGATGCCCTCGCCCTTCATGCCCGGCTTGCAGGCGGTGAAGTAGGAGCCGGCGGGCGCGTTGACGGTCATCTCGCGGTTGAGGCCGGGCCCGATGTTCTCCACCTCGGACACGATGCGCAGCCCGTCGTCGCCGAGCAGGTAGAACTCGGTGACCTGCGACCCGGTGTTGGTCACGTCGAAGGTCAAGGTGCCGGCCGGCGCCTCGGCGGCCGAGACCTTGCACGCGTCGTCGCTCGACTCGACGCTGAGGGCCCGCGGGTTGCCGCCGTCGGCGGCTCCGTCGCTGCTGTCGGCGTTCTCGGTGCACGCGGCGAGGAACGGCACCGCGACCGCGAGCGCGGTCACGACAAGGGTCTTGCGCATGGGTGTCTGCTCTTTCTCGGGTGTGACGGGAGTCAGTGGGTGGCGGGGGTGCGGCGCGAGCCCGTGGGGGCCGCCGAGCCCGGCGCGCCGGCGGTCGTCGTACGACGCCGGACGCCGACCAGGAAGAGCACCATCACCGGGATCGCGTAGAGGAGCCACGCGGCCGCCTCGAGCTTGGTGGTGGCGGGGCTGAAGTTGAAGATGCCCTTGAGGAGCGAGCCGTACCAGCTGTTGATGTCGACGGTGTCGGACACGTCGAAGGCCAGGTTGCCGAGCCCTGGCAGGAAGCGCGCCTCCTGCAGGTCGTGGATGCCGTAGGCGAGCACGCCGGCGGCGACGAGGATCAGGAACGCGCCGGTCCAGGTGAAGAACCTGGTGAGGTTGATGCGCACGGCGCCCCGGTAGATCAGGTAGCCGAGCAGCACGGCGGTGGCGATGCCGAGCGCGGCACCGAGCAGCGGCTCCCACGTCGGGGTCACCGAGCCGACGGTCTCGCGGGTGCCGGCCTTGGTCGCCGCCCAGAGGAACAGCGCGGTCTCGAGGCCCTCGCGGCCGACCGCCAGCGCGGCCACCACGCCGAGCGACCAGCGGCTGCCCTCGGCGGCGACGTCGATCCGGCCGCGCAGCTCGCCGCCCAGGCTGCGGGCGGCGCGGGCCATCCAGAAGATCATCCAGGTCACGAACGCGACGGCCACGATCGAGAGGCTGCCGCCGATGGCCTCCTGGGCCTTGAACGTGAGGCCGCGCGGGCCGAAGGTCAGCGCCGCGCCGAAGGCCAGGCTCACGGCCACGGCGAGCCCGACGCCCAGCCAGATGCGCGGGAGGAGGTGTCGCCGCTCGGACTTCACGAGGTAGGCGACGAGGATGCTGACGACGAGCGCAGCCTCGAGGCCCTCGCGGAGGCCGATCAGGTAGTTGGCGAGCACGGGGCTGACTGTACGCGCCTGAACTTAGGCTTGGCTAACCTAGGTGAGGTTCGCCTCAGCTGGGGGCAGTTTCACCGGGTACCCGGTGAAACTGGCGCTGACCGGATGGAACTCCTTACCGCCAGCGCCAGTTTCGTGGGGGCAGCCCGGGTCAGATCGTCAAATGGCGCAGCCGTCCGGCCCGCAGGCGTCGGCGCCCGGTCCCCCGACGAGCTCGACGACCGGGTGCGCGTCGGCCCAGGCGCGCTCAAGGAGCTGCTCGAAGACCTCGGTCGGCTGAGCGCCGCTGACGCCGTACTTCTGGTCGACGACGAAGAACGGGACCCCGGTGGCGCCGTAGGCGCGGGCCTGGTCGATGTCGGCGCGCACCGCGTCGGCGTACTCATCGCTCGTCAGCACCTCGTCGACGCGGGCCGGGTCGAGGCCGGCGCCGACGGCGACCGAGCGCAGCACGGCGTGGTCGCCGACGTTCTCGCCGCGGGAGAAGTACGCCGCGAGCAGGGCCTCCTTCAGCTCGGCCTGGCGGCCCTCGGCGGCCGCGAGGTGCAGCAGCCGGTGGGCGGTCACGGTGCGGGCGTGCGGCGCGTCGGCATGGTGGAACTCCAGCCCCACCGAGGCGGCGACCCCGTCGGCGCGCGCCATCAGCTCGCGGGCGCCAGCCACGTCGGTGCCGAACTTCCGCGCCAGCGACTCGACCGTCGTCTCGACCGGCACCTCGGGCGCCGACGGGTCGAGCTCGAAGGACCGGTAGACGACCTCGACGTCGTCGCGGTGCTCGAACGTCGACAGCGCCGCCTCCAGGTGCCGCTTGCCGATGTAGCACCACGGGCACACGACGTCGGACCAGATCTCGATCTGCACGACCGTCTCAACCACCGACCCGCTCACCGTGTTCCCCCCTGCCGGGGTCACCCCTGAGGGTGGGTCAGGGTCCGGCAAGGGGTCGGTGGGGACCGCTCCCCGATGTGGGGAGGCCGGGGTGGGAGCGACGGTTGACCCATGATCGACGTGACCGCACTCACCAGGACGTACGGCGGCCTCCGGGCCGTGGACGACGTCACCTTCTCCGCCCAGCCGGGCCGCGTGACCGGGTTCCTCGGTCCGAACGGCGCCGGGAAGTCGACCACCATGCGCGTGATGGTGGGTCTGACACCGGCGACCTCAGGGTCCGCCACCGTCCTCGGTCGGAAGTACGCCGACCTCCCCAACCCCGGCCGCGAGGTCGGCGTCCTCCTGGACGCGTCCGCCCAGCACGCCGGCCGCACCGGCCGCGAGACGCTCCGGGTCGCCGCGCGCACGATGGGCCTGCCGATGAGCCGGGTCGACGAGCTGCTCGACCTGGTCTCGCTGACCGGCACCGAGGCCGAGCGCCGGGTCAAGAACTACTCGCTCGGCATGCGCCAGCGGCTCGGCATCGCGACCGCGCTGATCGGCGACCCCGAGGTGCTCATCCTCGACGAGCCGGCCAACGGCCTCGACCCGGCCGGCATCCGCTGGATGCGCGACCTGCTCCGCGGCTTCGCCAACAAGGGCGGCACCGTGCTGCTCTCCTCGCACCTGCTCCACGAGATCGAGGTCATCGCCGACGACCTGGTGGTCATCGGCCAGGGCCGGATCGTGGCGCAGGGCACCAAGGCCGAGCTGCTCGCCTCCGCCGGCACCCTCGTGCGCTCGACCGCGATCGAGGAGCTGGCCCAGGCCCTGGAGCAGCGCGGCGTCACCGCCGTCGCCTCCGGCCGCGACGCCCTGCGCGCCGAGGCAGAGGCCGACCTGGTCGGCCAGGTCGCGCTCGCGGCCGGCGTACCCCTCACCGAGCTGCGCGCCGCCGACGGCGCCGGCCTCGAGGAGATGTTCCTCGAGCTCACCGCAGACACGTCCAGAGAAGGAGCAGCAGCATGACCGCCACCACGGTGGAAGACCTCGACCGCGCCCCGGCGCGGGCGGCCCGCACCGCACCCGCGCCGATCCCGTTCAGCCGCCTGATGACGGTCGAGCTGGTCAAGATGTTCAACACCCGCGCGGGCTTCTGGCTCATCATGTCGATGGCCGGCACGGCGCTCATCGCGACCGCCTCGGTGATCCTCTTCGCGCCTGACAGCGCGATGACCTACGACAACTTCGGCGCGGCGATCGGCGTACCGATGACGCTGCTGCTCCCGGTGATGGCGATCCTGTCGGTCACCAGCGAGTGGAGCCAGCGCAGCGGGCTCACGACGTTCACGCTGGTGCCGCACCGCGGCCGGGTGATCCGGGCCAAGATGGTCGTCGCGATAGCCATCGGCGCGGTCTCCATCGGGGTCGCGCTCGCCATCGGCGCGCTCGGCAACATCGTCGGCTCGGCCATCGCCGGCGTCGACACCGTCTGGGACATCTCCGCCAACCAGATCACCATGCTGGTCCTCGCCAACGTGCTGAACCTGCTGATCGGCTTCATGCTCGGCGTGCTCATCCGCAACTCCCCCGGCGCGATCGTCGGGTTCGTCGTCTACTCGTTCGTGCTCCCGACCCTCTCGATGGTGCTCGGCAACTTCCAGCAGTGGTGGGAGGACCTGCGTCCGTGGCTCGACTTCAACTGGGCGCAGGGCGAGCTGTACGACGGACAGCTCACCTCTACGCAGTGGGCGCAGCTCGGCACGGCCGGCCTGATCTGGCTCGTCGTCCCCCTGGCCGTCGGCCTGGTGATGGTGATGCGCTCGGAGGTCAAGTAGCACCTGCCGCAGGACCCCCGGAGCCCGCCGATCCGGGGGTCCTCGCACGTCCGTGCACCGGCAGGTGCGGCGTCGGTCACATCCGCGCCGGCTCCGCCCGTGGGCGGACGCGACGCTGTCGCTCACGTGGTTACGGTCGAGCGGTGCTGTCCCTCCCCCGCCTGATCCTTCCCGTCGCGCTCGCCGCCACGTCGCTCGCGATCGCCGCTCCGGCCTCGGCCGACGTGACCGGGACGACGTCGACCCAGGACGTCGTGCTCCTCGACCACTGCCAGCGGCACCCGATCTCCTACGACCTGGCGGTCAGCCCGGGCACGCTGCTGTGGCGGCTCGAGGTCCAGGTCGCCGACCCGCTCGGCCGGACCTCCGAGGGGACGGTCATCAACTCGTCGACCAACCCGACCACCAGCGGCACGGTCGAGGTCACGTTCTGCGGCTCCGAGCCCGCCGGCACCTACACGGTCCGCGCCACGGGCTTCTACGAGCTGCTGCCCGTCGTGCAGCTGCCGTTCGCCCTCCCGGAGACGTCGTTCGAGGTGCGCCCCGCGGCCACCCGCACGACCCTGTCAACGACGTCGCTCGGTCACGGCCGCTACCTGCTCACCGCCAAGGTCCGCAAGGAGACCGAGCGCGGCTTCGGCCGCGCGAACGGCGTCCAGGTCCGGCTCGAGCGACTTGTCTCCGGCACCTGGAAGCGGGTCCGCGGGCTCGCGCTCACCGCCACCCACGGTCGCGCGGTCGCCCGCGTCGACGGCCGTCCGGGCCAGCGGCTGCGGGCCGTCGTAACGGCCCGCAACAACGTCGCCGGCTCGACGTCCGCGCCCGTCCGGCTCCGGTAGCGCGCCCGTCGCGCCCCGGTCACGCGTCAAGTCGCGCGACCACCCTTCTGGACCAGCGGCGGCCGATCGGCCCCAATCCCGCTGATCCGCCGCGCGCGCCGCCTCCCGCTCCTACCGTGACGACGGAGGGAGCCGCCGACGTCCGCGGCTCGGGGGAAGCAACCACACGGGGTCATTCGTCATGCCGTACGCACGTCCGCGCGCTCTGCGCCTCGCGGTGCTCGTGCTCGGCGTGCTGCTCGTGGCCGGCGTCGAGGCGTGGCTGCCGGTGACGAGCCTGGCGCCCGGCACGGGGACCGCGGTCGCCGACAGCGGCAGCGCCTACGACCGCACCCTTCGCGCGGGCGAGTGCGCCCTCCTGGGGCGTGACCACGCGCCCGCACTCGGGTGTGCGCGCGAGCGGTGCGTGCGGGGCGCGGTGCCGTGGCGGAAGGTGGCCGGCGCGGAGGCGTGCGCCCTCGCGGGGCAGCCGCGTGGCTACGGGTACGCCGCGACCGTGCCCGTCCGCCAGTGCCGCGCCCTGCACCGCCGATGGATCGCCGCCGTCAACTACTGCGCGTCCGAGCCGGACCGCTCGCTCTCGGCCGTGCGCGACGCGCCGCAGTGCACGCGGCCGGCGACGGTCTACGTCGTGCTGTCGGAGACCGAGGGGCGCTACGACGAGTGCCTGACGCGGGCGCGGGCCGAGGCACTGACCCAGCGGGCCGCCGCGCGCGGCACGACGCTCGCCCACGAGGTCGCCGTGGCTCAGCGAGAGGCGGCTCGAGCCGATCGGACCGCGGGCGGCACGCTCGTGGTCGGGGACTCACTGACCTGGCGCGGCAGCGACGAGCTGGCCCGTCTCCGCCCCCGGCTGACCGTCGACGGCGAGCCGGCCCGGCGCCCCACCGAGCTCGCTCACCGGCTCGCGGCGTTCCGCGCGCAGCACGGCGAGCCCGACGGCCTGGTCGTCGAGCTGGGCACCAACCCCGCGCAGGGCTACCGCCGCCGCGACCTCGCCGCGGCACTGCGCGGACTGCCCGCCCGCACCCCGCTCCTGCTCGTGGCGCCGTACGTCGAGACGTCCAGCGACCCGGTCGTCGTCTCGGCGTGGTCGCAGCACGTGGGTGGGTGGATGCGCTCGCTCGCGGCCGCCCGTCGGCACATTTGCGTGGCGGACTGGCCGGCGTACGTCCGCGCGCACCCGGGCCTGCTCCAGGACGGCATCCACGTCCGGAACGTCGCCGAGGCCGAGTGGGCGCGCTGGGTGCTCCGCGAGTGGGACCGCTGCCCGGCCCGGCTCGCGTCGAGCTGAGGAAAGCGGCTGCCCGCACGGTTGCGAACAGCCAGCTTCCACATCCCGACGGGGAGCCCGTCAGCCCTCGGCCTCCGGCTCGGGTGCGCGCACCCGCCGGCCGGCCGGTGCGGCGTTGGCCTCCTCGCCGAGCGAGAGCTGCCACGAGGCCTGGTCCCAGACGCGCACCCACGTCACCGGGGCCGAGCCCGACCCCGGTGACGCGGACTCGAGGACCAGGATCCCGTCGCGCAGCGAGGCGTACTCCACCCACGGCAGCTCGATCCGGCGGCCGCCGACGACGACGACGAAGACGGCACCCTCGGCGCCGCTGAAGCCCGCCTCCAGGATCTCCATGTCAGCGGGCCGACGACCCCTCGACGTAGTCGGAGTCGTGGGACTTCACCCACGCCATCAGTTTGCGGAGCTCGCGGCCGGTCTGCTCGATGGGGTGCTGCTCGGCCTGCTCGCGGAACTTCGTGAACTCCGGCGAGCCGGCGTCCTGGTCGGCGATGAAGCGGGCCGCGAAGGAGCCGTCCTTGATCTCCGCGAGCACCTGCTTCATGTTCTCCTTCACGTGCTCGTCGATCACCCGCGGGCCGGAGACGTAGTCGCCGTACTCCGCGGTGTCGGAGACAGACCAGCGCTGCTTGGCGATGCCGCCCTCGTACATGAGGTCGACGATCAGCTTGAGCTCGTGGAGGCACTCGAAGTAGGCGACCTCGGGCTGGTAGCCGGCCTCGGTGAGGACCTCGAAGCCGTACATCACCAGCTGGCTCGCGCCACCGCAGAGGACGGCCTGCTCGCCGAACAGGTCGGTCTCGGTCTCCTCGGTGAACGTCGTCCTGATGCCGCCGGCGCGGAGGCCCCCGATGGCCTTGGCGTAGGACAGCGCGAGCGGCCAGGTGCTGCCGGACGCGTCCTTCTCGACCGCGACGAGCACGGGGACGCCGCGGCCGTCGACGTACTCGCGGCGCACGAGGTGACCCGGCCCCTTGGGGGCGACCATGAACACGTCCACGCCCTCGGGCGGGGTGATGTAGCCGAAGCGGATGTTGAAGCCGTGGCCGAAGACCAGGGTGTCGCCAGCCGCGAGCTCGGGCTCGATCTCCTCGGCGTACAGCTTCCGCTGGTGCTGGTCGGGCGCGAGGATCACGATGACGTCCGCCTCCTCGGCCGCCTCGCGCGGTGTGAGGACGCGAAGCCCCTCGGCCTCGGCCTTCTCGCGGCTCTTCGAGCCCGGCTGGAGACCGACGCGGACGTCGACCCCGGAGTCGCGCAGCGACAGCGCGTGCGCGTGCCCCTGGCTGCCGTAGCCGATCACCGCGACGTTCTTGCCCTGGATCAGGGCCAGGTCGGCGTCGTCGTCGTAGAACATCTCAGCCACGGGGCTGCTCCTTCTGGTTGCGTTGCAGGGTCTTCAACGGACTGGTGGTACGAAACTGGCGCTTCCCGGATGGAACTCCGTGCGGGCAGCGGCAGTTTCACCGGGTACCCGGTGAAACTGCCTACCCGACCGCCGGCGGGGTCGGTACGGCGACCGGGCGCAGCGAGCGCTCGGAGATCGAGCGGGAGCCGCGGCCGATCGCGACCATCCCGGACTGGACGAGCTCACGGATGCCGTAGGGCTCGAGGATCCGGAGCACGTCGGCGATCTTGGCGGCGTTGCCGATCACCTGGATGGTGACCGCGTCGGTGGCGACGTCGACGACGTTGGCCCGGAACAGCTGGACCACGTCGAGGATCTGGCCGCGGGTCTCGGCGGTGGCAGCGACCTTGACCAGCACCAGCTCGCGGTGCACCGACGCCTCGTGGTCGAGCTCGACGATCTTGATGACCTCGACCAGCTTGTTGAGCTGCTTGGTGACCTGCTCGAGCGGCGAGTCCTCGACGTTGACCACGATCGTCATCCGCGAGATCTCGGTGTGCTCGGTCGGGCCGACCGCGAGCGACTCGATGTTGAAGCCCCGCCGGCTGAAGAGCCCTGCGATGCGCGCGAGGACACCGGGCTGGTTCTCGACCAGGACTGACAGCGTGTGGATGCTCACAGGTCGTCCTCGTCGAACTGGGGGGCGAGGTCGCGGGCGTACTTGATCTCGTCGTTGCTGGTGCCGGCGGCGACCATCGGCCAGACCATCGCGTCGCGGTGGACCCGGAAGTCGACCACGACCGGAACGTCGTTGATCTCCATGGCCTTGGTGATCGTCGCGTCGACGTCGTCGGGGCTGTCGCACGCGAGCCCGACGCAGCCGTAGGCGTCGGCGAGCTTGACGAAGTCGGGGATCCGCTTGGAGTGCAGGTCGGTGTTGGAGTAGCGCTGGTTGTAGAACAGCGTCTGCCACTGCCGCACCATGCCGAGCGACTCGTTGTTGATCACCGCGACCTTGATCGGGATGTTGTTGATCGCGCAGGTGGCGAGCTCCTGGTTGGTCATCTGGAAGCAGCCGTCGCCGTCGATCGCCCAGACCACCTCACCGGGGCAGCCGACCTGCGCGCCCATGGCCGCCGGCACCGCGAAGCCCATGGTGCCGAGGCCGCCGGAGTTGATCCACTTGCGCGGCTGCTCGTAGCCGACGTAGTGCGCGGCCCACATCTGGTGCTGGCCGACGCCCGAGGTGTAGATCGCGTCGGGGCCGGCGATGGCGCCGAGGCGCTCGATGACGTACTGCGGCGCCAGCGAGCCGTCGGGCTTGTCGTAGCCGAGCGGGTAGGTGTCGCGGACGCCCTCGAGGAACCTCACCCACCCCTCGTAGTCGCCGGTGCGACCCTGCTCGGCGTCGCTCCTGAGCGCCACCAGCAGGTCGACGAGCACCTCGCGGACGTCGCCGACGATCGGCACGTCCGCGTGCCGGTTCTTGCCGATCTCGGCCGGGTCGATGTCGGCGTGGATCACCTTGGCGCCGGGCGCGAACGAGTCGAGGTTGCCGGTGACCCGGTCGTCGAAACGGGCGCCGAGGCTGATGATCAGGTCGCTCTTCTGCAACGCCGCCACCGCGGCGACGGTGCCGTGCATGCCGGGCATGCCGAGGTGCTGCGGGTGGCTGTCGGGGAAGGCGCCGCGGGCCATCAGCGTGGTGACGACCGGCATGCCGGTCAGCTCGGCGAGCTCACGCAACTCCTTCGACGCGGCGGCGCGGACCGCGCCGCCGCCGACGTAGAGCACCGGACGGCGCGACTCGAGCATGAGCCGCGCGGCCTCGCGGATCTGCTTGGAGTGCGGCCGCGTGACGGGGCGGTAGCCCGGCAGGTGCAGCTCGGGCGGCCACGCGAACGTCGTCATCGACTGCAGCGCCGACTTCGCGATGTCGACCAGCACGGGGCCGGGGCGGCCGGTGCTGGCGATGTGGAAGGCCTCCGCGATCCGGCGAGGGATCTCGTCGGGGTCGGTGACCAGGAAGTTGTGCTTGGTGATCGGCATCGTGATGCCGCGGATGTCGGCCTCCTGGAACGCGTCGGTCCCGATCGCGGAGGCGCCGACCTGGCCGGTGACGGCGACGATCGGCACGGAGTCCATGTGGGCGTCGGCGATCGGCGTGACCAGGTTGGTCGCTCCCGGACCCGAGGTCGCCATGCAGACGCCGACGCGCCCGGTCGCCGCGGCGTACCCCTGCGCGGCGTGGCCGGCGCCCTGCTCGTGGCGCACCAGGATGTGCCGGATCGTCGAGTCCATCAGCGGGTCGTACGCCGGGAGGATCGCCCCGCCGGGGATGCCGAAGATGTCGGTGACGCCGGCCGCCTCCAGCGACGTGACCAGGCTCTGGGCCCCGGTGATCTGCTCGCTCATCTGCCTCTTCCTCGTTCCTCTTCCCTCCGGACCACCGAGCAGGCTCGGCCTCGCCCTCGCAACAAAAAACCCCTCTGCTGCGCTGGGCAACGAGGGGTGACGCGCTGACTGCTGCGTGGTGACAGCTCAGCCGGCGCGTCGCATGCGTACGAGAAGGTCCTGGCGCATGCCGCCACGGTAGTCGGTCGCCCGATCGACCGTCATCCCGAAGCCCAGCCGTCCCAGAATACGGGACGGCGATCTCACCGACTGGCGACCACCTCCGGCGGCGGTGCGGTCGGGTCGACACCGGCGAGGAAGCCGGTGAGCTGGTCCACCAGCCGGGTCGCCCCGAGCTCCGCGGCCCAGCGCAGCACCTCACGCGCCACGGCCTGCGCCCCTGCCTCGTCACCCGCGTCACGTGCGAGTACGGCGAGCAGCACCTGCTGCGCCAGCACCCCCAGCACGTGACCTCCGCGGGCCGCAGCCGCCGCGGACTCCTCCCACGCGGCGCGCGCCGCGCCGTGGTCGCCGCCGTCGTGCGCGTGGTCACCGAGGTGACGAAGCGCGTCGAAGACCAGGACCGGGTCGTCGGCCGCCCGCCCGAGAGCGAGGGCGTCGGCGAAGTGCGCCCGCGAGTCGGCCCGCTCACCGCGCAGGTTGTCCGCGAACCAGCCGAGGCACATGGAGGCCCAGCCGCGTCGCACGTCGTCCGGCGCGGCGTCGCGGAGCCGCTCGGCCTCGACGGTCATCGCGTCCACCAGTGCGAGGTCGCGGCCGGCAGGCCCGAGCCCGCCGACGATCTGGTCGAAGTACTGCCGGCGCAGGTGCAGCATGGCCAGGTCCCACGACGTGCTCGTCCCGACCTCCAGCCGGTGGGCCAGGTCGATCGCGTCATCCAGGGAGCGGTCACCGCCGGACCGGACGCCGAGCGTGTACTCACGCCGGCCCACGACCTCGGCCCGACCGATCAGCAGGCTCAGCCGGTCCCGGTCGTCTGCGGTCCGGGTGGCGTCGAGCAGGGCCAGGGCCTCGTCGTAGCGGGCGGCGCGGTTGAGCGCGGTGACGGCGTCGAGCAGGACGGACAGGTCAGTGGTGACGGGCATGGCGACAAGGTAGTTTGTGGCAAAACTATTCTCCAGAAAACTATTCTGAGGCGCACATGAAGCAGGACTCGATCGACCGGCACGTCGCCCGCTGGCGCGGCGAGCTCGACTACGTCGACCCAGTGCACGAGGCGATTGTCGGCCGACTGATGATCCTCGGCCGGCACCTGTCGGGGACCCGCGCGGTCGCGCACGCGGACACCGGCCTGGACAGGCCGTCGTTCAAGGTCCTGCTGGCTCTGCGCAGGGTCGGGCCGCCCTACGTCGCCAGTCCCTCGGAGCTGGCGGCCTACCTCGGGCTGTCCCGCGGCGCGCTGTCCGCCCGCCTCGGCCCGTTGGAGGACGACCGGCTGATCACCCGCGCCCTCGACCGGGACGACCGTCGGCGCGTCCACGTCCGTCTCACACCCAAGGGCCGCCGGGCCTTCGACCGGCACGCCCGGCTCGAAGGACGCGCCGAGGCGGACCTGCTCGACGTCCTCTCCCCCGCCGACCAGCGTCGTCTGGCCGACCTGCTCCACGAGCTCGTGCTCGCGGTCGAGACGAGCTAGTCGGAGGTCGGCTCGCGCCCGTCGGCGGTGCAGACGCACACCTTGTTGCCGTGGGCGTCGGCGAGGATCCAGAACGCCGGGACCGCGTCGGTGCTGACCAGGGTGCCGCCTGCATCGAGCGCGGCCTGGACGCGCTCCTCGGCCACCTCGCGCGGCACGACGATGTCGAGGTGGAACCGCTGCTGGACCTCGCCGCTGGCGTCGGGGGCCTTCTGGAACCACAGCGTGTTGTTGCGACCTCCCCGGTCGAACACCTCGGGCCACGCGTCGTGGGAGTCGTAGCCGAGGACGGCCGCCCAGAACGACTGCACCGCCGTCGCGTCGGGGACGTCGAGCGCCAGCTCGAGCGTCGAGACCTCGCGGGGCGCCGACTCGACGCCCAGGTCGGCGGCGATCGCCGAGATCTGGCGGGCGAGGTCGATGTCACGGCTGGTCACCCCGCCGACGTCGTGGCTGACGAGGTCGACGTCGACCTGGGGGTAGGTGAGCACGACGTCGGGGTGGTGGTTGGCCCCCTCGGCCGCCTCGGTGATCCGGGTGACGAGCTCGAGCCCCTTGACGAACGAGCCGGTGCGGAACCGGGCGTGCAGCCTGCCGAGGAAGAACCGCCAGTCGTCGAGGCCCTGCTCGGCCAACACCTCGGGGTAGCGCAACGTCTGCCTGGGGTCGCGGGTCTCAGTCATGGCAACACCTTCTCGCCGATGGGTCCGGGATTGTGGGCTATCTCCCAGCGGTAGCCGTCGGGGTCGGCGAAGTAGCCGGTGTAGCCGCCCCAGCCGCGCTCGACGGCGTCGTGCACCGGGTCGGCGCCAGCGGCTCGCGCGGTCGCGAGCACGGCGTCGACCTCGTCGCGGGTGGCGACGTTGTGGGCGATGGTGAACGGCGCGATGCCGCTGCTCATGGCGATCGGACCGACCTCGGCCTCGAAGTGGCCGCGGTCCCAGAGGGAGAGCACGACGTGCTCACCGACCATGATCATCACGACGTCGCCCTCGACGTCGAGGTCGGCCGCCCAGCCCAGCCCGTCGAGGTAGAACCGCCGGCTGGCGTCGAGGTCGCGCACGGCCAGGGTGAGGAAGCTGATCCGCTGGTCCATGCCCCTCAGCGTGTCACTCGCCGCCGACGGTGTCCTGATCGGCCTTGCCCTCGCGCTCGCCGCCACCGTCGTCCGCGCGGATCCTGCCCGCGGCGTCGCCCTCCTCGGACGAGTGGTTCGGGTCGCGACCCAGCCAGGTCGTGATGCACGCCTTGTTGCCGTGCGCGTCGGCGAGCACCCACACCGTCGGCGCCCGCGTGTCGCTCACCAGCGTGCCGCCGGCCTCGAGCGCGGCCCTGACCCTGCCCTCGGCCACCTCGGGCGGCACCCGGACGTCGAGGTGGAACCGCTGCTGGACCTCCCCCGTGGCCTCGCCGGCCTTCTGGAACCACAGCGTGGGCCGGGTCCCGTGCGGGTCGTTGAGCTCCTCGGCGTGGGCCTTGGACGTCTCGTAGCCGAGCACGGCGGCCCAGAACGGCTTCACGTCGTCGTAGGTCGGGGTGTCCAGCGCGACCTCGACGACCGAGAGCTCCGCCGGGGCAGGGTCGGCGCCGACGTCCTCTGCGAAGCCGCTGATCTGGCGGGCCAGGTCGACGTCGCGGTCGGTGACGCCGCCCGCGTCGTGGCTCGACAGCCGGACGTCGACCCGGCCGTAGGACAGGTCCACCTCAGGGTGGTGGTCGGCCTTCTCGGCGGCCTTGCCGATCTTGTCGACGAGCTTCAGGGCGGTCGCGAAGTCCTCGGTGCGGAACCGCGCGTGCAGCGCGGTGAACAGGATCCGCCAGTCCGCCAGCTCAGCCTGCTCGATGTCGTTCTCGGAGAGCGTCGTGGGTGCGTCGGTCATGCCGAGGCGGTACCCGCTCCTGCCGAGGTCGCCGCCGACAGCGCGGTCCGCTGGTGTCCCTCGTCGTCGAAGTTCGCCGGGTCGAGCCACCGCTCGTGTGCCGCCCGGACGGCGGGCCACTCGGCGTCGGTCACCGAGAACCAGTCCGTGTCGCGGTTGCGGCCCTTGGTGACCATGTGGTTGCGGAACCGGCCCTCGTAGGTGAACCCGAGCCGGAGCGCGGCGCGGCGGGACGGCTCGTTGAGGGCGTCGCACTTCCACTCGAAGCGGCGGTAGCCGAGGTCGTCGAACGCGTAGCGCATCAGCAGGTGGATGGCCTCGGTCGCGGCGCGGGTCCGCTGCAGCGCGCGCGCGAAGAGCACGCCGGCCACCTCCACCTGGCCGGTGGCCGGGTCGAGCCGCGTGTACGACGCGATGCCGGCCGGCGCCCGACCGCGCGGCACGAGCACGAACGAGAGCAGGTCGGGCGTCGTCAGCGTCCGCGCGATGAAGGCCGTCATCTCCTCGAGGTCGGCCGGCGGCTCGGTCGGCCGGTAGGTCCACAGCGAGCGGTCGTCTTGGCCGCACACGCTCGCGACCAGGTCGGCCGCGTGGTCGGGCGCCAGCGGCGCCACCACGACGTAGCGGCCCTCGAGGGTGACGGCGTCCGGGCGCGCCCGCGGCGCCCACCCGGGCACGACGTCACCGACGGGCTGGCCGAACTCGTTCACCTCGGGCACGGGCCGACGATAGGCCCGCGGCCCCGACGGGCCGTCAGTGCACCCGCACCTTGACCACGTGCAGCCGGCCTCCCTGGAGAACCCCGAGGTTCCACAGCGTGGAGTGACCCATGTCGGTCGTGATCGTGACGCCGAGGACCCAGCGGGGCTGGCCGCGGACCGTGCCGTCCTGGTGGAAGTACGCGTCCAGGCCGGAGGGCTGCTGCGGCGCGACCGCCGCGTCGACGTACCGCGGCCGCGGCCCACCGATCACCACGAGCGTGTAGGAGCCACCCAGGGTGACGTCGTAGGCGCCGCCGTGCGCGGCGAGACCGAGGATGCTGACGTGGGACACCGCCAGGGCGACCGTCACGCTCCGCCGCGCCCGGTTGCCGGCCTTGTCGGTCGCGACGGCGGTGTAGCGGACCCGGTTGCCCGAGAGCTTGTGCTGGCGGATGCGGCAGGAGGCGATGCCGGACAGCTTGTCGGTGCCCTTGCAGCGAGCCTTCGGAGCGCTCGGGTAGCGGCCCGACGCCTTGACGCCGATGATCTGCACCTTCGGCTTGCGGTGGTCGATGTTGATGCCGCCCACCGAGGCCGTGCCGATCCCGCCGTCGGCGGCGGTGACCGTCTGCGAGACCGACTGTCCTGCGCCGCCGCGCTTGAGCACGACGGGCGAGGGGCACGGCGAGGTCAGCGGGGCGCCGTTGGGGGCGCAGCTGAACGACACGGTCACGGTGCCGCGGTACCAGCCCGCCTTCGTCTTCTTCGGCTTCCCGGAGACCGAGGCCGAGATGGTCGGGTCCTTGCGCGCGGTCGACGCGGAGGAGGGGAGGAAGTCGGCGTCGCCGTCGTAGGCCGCGGCGACGCTAGCGGTCTTCCCGGCCGGCACCGTGAACGCGAGCGTCGCGCTCCCGGCCGCGTCGAGCGTGCCGGTGCCGACCGGGTTGCCGTCGACCAGGAAGCGCACGGTGCCGGTCGGGGTGCCCGCGCCCGGCGGTGTCGCGGTCACCGTCGCCTTGATGCTGTGGGGCGAGACGGACGGGAGGACCGCCGTGGCCGCCTTGCCCACGGCAAGCGTGTCGCTGCCCGTCGCGGTGGCGAACGTCGTGGAGTCGGTCGGCGCGAACGCCGCACCGATGGTGTGGCTGCCCGCACCGAGGTCTGCCGGCAGGGCCGTGGCGGCGGTCCCGCCCGACACGGCGACGGGCGCACCGAGGTCGGTGCCGTCGACGGAGAACTGCACGCTGCCCGACGCCGAGCCCAGCGCCGGGGTCACCGTCGCGGTGGCGGTGGCGGGCTGCCCGTGCACGGTCGCACCGGGCGCGATGTCCACGGCGACCGTGGAGGTCACCTTCGTCACCGCGACGATCTGGGTGGCCGTCGGGGCGGCGTCGAAGTCGGGACCGCCGGCCTGGTCGGCGTCGATGTCGCACGGCCCGGCAGCGAGGAAGGTGACCGTCGTGCCGGCGAGGCTGCACGACGGGCTGCTGGTCGAGAAGGTGACGGGGTTGCCCGACCCGCCTCCGGTCGCGCCGACGACGTAGGTGGTGCCGACGAACGCCGGCGACGGCGGCGCGGTGGTGAACGTGATCGCCTGGGCGGTCTTGGCGACCGCGATCGTCTGGGTCTTCTGGGGCGCCGGGTCGAAGTCGGCGTTGCCGGCCTGGTCGGCCGCGACGACGCAGGTGCCCGCGTGCGCGAAGGTGACGGTGGTCCCGCTCAGGGTGCACGCGCTGTTGGTCGTCGCCGGGTCGATCGAGAGCACGACCGGGTTGCCGGAGGCGCCGCCCGTGGTCGTCACCGGGTAGGTGCCGCCGATCGCCGCCGGGCTGGGCGGCGTGCTCGTGATGGTGATGGTCTGCGCGGTCTTGGCGACCGTGATCGACTGCGTCTTCTGGGCGGCTGCGGCGAAGTCTGCGTCGCCCGCCTGGTCGGCCGCCACCACGCAGGTGCCGGCGTGCGCGAACGTCACCGTGCTCCCCGCCACCGTGCACGCGGCGTTCGTCGTGCCTGCCCCGACGGAGAACGTCACCGGGTTGCCCGACCCGCCCCCCGTCGCGACCACGGTGTAGGTGCCGCCGATCGCCGCCGGGCTCGGCGGCGTGCTGGTGAACGTGATCG
>NZ_KE383923.1:71295-497668 GCF_000422805.1 Nocardioides halotolerans DSM 19273
GCCTGGTCGGCGGCCACCACGCAGGTGCCGGCGTGCGCGAACGTCACCGTGCTCCCCGCCACCGTGCACGCGGCGTTGGTCGTGCCGGCCCCGACCGAGAACGTCACGGGGTTGCCCGACCCGCCACCCGTCGCGGTGACCGTGTAGGTCGCGCCGACCGAGCCGGGAGTCGGGGCCGTCGAGGTGAAGGAGATCGACTGGCCGGACTTGGCGACACTGGTCGACTGCGTCACCTTGGGCGCGGGGTCGTAGCCCGGACCGCCGGCCTGGTCGGCCGCGATCTGGCAGGTGCCGGCGTGCACGAAGGTGACGGTGCTGCCCGCGACCGTGCAGGCGGCGTTGGTCGTGCCGGACCCGACCGAGAAGGTCACGGGGTTGCCCGACCCACCACCGGTGGCGCTGACGCTGTAGGTGCTGCCGATCGAGGCCGGGTTGGGCGGCGTGGTGGTGAAGCTGATCGCCTGGGGCTGGTTGCCGCCGCTGCCGCTCGGGTTGACCGTCGCGATCCGGCCGATGTTGAAGTTGTGCGGACCGTTGACGTTCGACCCGGGGAAGAACTGGAACGTCATCGACGCGATCTTGGTCTGGTCGCCGGGGCCGTGCAGCTCGTAGCTCTCGGTGCCGGTCAGCGAGATCACCCCGACGGTCTGGCCGGCCGAGACCCCGAAGAAGGCCTGGTCCGACTGGCCCGTGTTGTCGGTCGCGGTGACCGCCAGGTTGCCGGCCTGGCCACCGGGGTTGGGGCTCGTCACCGAGTCGAAGTCGAACTGGAGCACGGTGGCTCCGTTGGCGCCGAGGTTCTGCAGCGTGTTGAACGTGTAGGCCACGCTCATCGACACCCCGTTGGCACCCGGCAACGAGATGTGACCCGCGCTGCCCGAGACGCTGAACGTCGCGCCGCCCGCGCCGGTCGCGGTGCGTGGCCCGAGCGGGCCGGCGCCGGCACTGTCGAAACCATCGACGACCACGCCGACGGACTCGGCAGCGGCGGGGGCCTGCCCCCAGGGGCTCACCGGTCCCGCGAGCAGGACGGCGATCACGAGCACGAGCAGACGACGCGACAACGACACGAGTAGCCATCCTTCTGACGGACCGGCGGGGTCCCGAGACCGCGTCATCATGCCACGGTGGAGCGACGACGGCTGGCGTTGTTCCGAAGAGCCCTACGCTCGACCTCGTGACCCCCCGCAGCGCCCGGATCTGGCACGGGCTGACGGCCGCGGTCGCGGTCGCTGCGCTGGTGCTGCAGCTGGTGCTCGTGCTCCGGGGCGGCCGGGTGCTCGACGAGACCGAGCAGCCGGGACTCGGCATCCGGCTGGGGAGGCTCGTCTCGTACTTCACGATCCAGAGCAACCTGCTGGTGGCGGTGGTGACCGTGCAGCTGGCCCGCGACCCGCTGCGAGACGGCGCCTGGTGGCGGGTGCTGCGGCTGGCCGCGGTCTCGGGGATCCTCGTCACCGGCGTGGTGCACTTCATCCTGCTCCGGCCCCTGCTCGACCTCGACGGCGCGGACCGGGTCGCCGACACGCTCCTGCACCAGGTGGTGCCGGTGCTGGCGGTCGTCGGGTGGGCCGTGTTCGGGCCGCGGCCGAGGATCGAGAGCCGCGACGTGGCGTGGACGCTCGTCTGGCCGCTGGCCTGGCTCGTCTGGACGCTCGTGGTCGGCGGGCTGAGCGGCTGGTACCCCTACCCGTTCCTCGACCACCGCGAGGACCACGGCACCATGGGGGTCGTGCTGACGAGCGCGGCCATCACGGTGTTCTTCGTGCTGCTGCTCGCGCTGGCGCGCCAGGTCGACCAGCGCACCCCACCGGCCCCGCAGGGGTGGGACCCCTACCGAGGAGGCGGCGTACGCCGATGACGACCGAGCAGAGCGAGATCGACCCCAGCGTGCCGCCCAGCGGCGCGGGTTGCGCGGAGTGCGACCCGGCCGGAGGCTGGTGGGTGCACCTGCGCCGCTGCGCCCGGTGCGGCCACGTCGGGTGCTGCGACTCCTCGCCGGCCCAGCACGCCACGGCGCACTTCCGGGCGACCGGGCACCCCGTGATCCAGAGCTTCGAGCCGGGCGAGGAGTGGTTCTGGGACTACCGCACCGACCAGCCCCTCGACGGTCCCGAGCTCGCGCCGCCGACCGCCCACCCGGTGGACCAGACCGTTCCCGGCCCTGCCGACCGGGTGCCCGCCGACTGGCGCTCGCACGTGCACTAGGCACCACTGGTCCCCAGGCACCAGGCGGTCGTGACGCCTTCGCATGCACGTGTCCCGAGCCTCTCCGGGCGGCTCAGCCGGGTCCTGGGCGCCGCGAGGTCCGCGCCGTTCACCGTCCAGGTCGGGGCACCGACCGGCGGCACGGGCGGCGGCGCCGGCGTGGAGCCGACCGGCCCGATGGAGGTCCCGTCCGGCGACTGGGACCCGGCGGAGTACCCCGCTCTGGGTCTGCCCCTCGCGCTGGGCAACCCGCTGGACTGGACGTGGCTGTGGAACGGCGGGGCGCGGTGGAACCCGTGCCGGGTGATCACCTGGGCCTACAACCCGGGGGCGGGCTACGCCGGGTCGCTCGCCGACGTGCAGCGGGCCTTCGCCAAGGTGGCCGGCCGCACCGGGCTGCACTTCAAGTACGTCGGCGCCACCGGCTTCGTCTACCACGGCGGCAACGACAACCCGGCGGGGGTCGACGTCGTCGTCGGCTGGTCGGACGCCGCCCACCTCGGCTCGCTCGCAGGCGGCGTGGTCGGCGTCGGCTGGGCCTACCCCGTCTCGGGCCCTGGCGTGGCCAACGAGATCGTCTCCGGCTACGTCGTGCTCGACCGCGCCGAGCTGCTCAACGGCGGGTTCGCGACCGGCGGGATGCCGACGTGGGGCCAGGTGATGGAGCACGAGATCGGTCACGTCGTCGGGCTCGGGCACGCCCGGGGGCGACGACCAGCTGATGGCCGCCTCGGCTGGGGCGGGCAACCACCTGTTCGGCGCCGGGGACCTGCTGGGACTGACCCTCGCGGGCTCGGTCAGCGGCTGCCTGTGACGGCTCAACCCAGCCGCTGCGTGACCTCGCGGACGCCGGGCGCGACGACCACGCGCGCGGACGCGCCGTTGACGAGCGGGAGGAACGGCTGGGTGTGGCCGATGTCCATCTGCGCGACGACCGGCACGCCGAGGTCGGAGAGCGCGTCCTCGACCGCCTCCAGCTGGGTGAGGTCGGGGGCGTCGGGCGCCGGGGTGCGGCCGACGAGCACCGCGGCGGCGTGCTCGAACCACCCGGCGAGGCGCAGCCCGTGGAGCAGGCGGCAGGCGTCGTACGCGCCGTGCTCGCACACCTCGAGGTAGACCAGCAGCCCCTCGTCGGCGTGCGCACGGCCGTAGGCGGGCACGTCGGCGTACGGCGTGGCGGCCATCGGGCTCAGCACCTCGAGGCAGCCTCCGACCAGGCGGCCCGAGACATCGACCTCTCCCCCGCCGAGCACGACCCAGTCCGTCGTCCGATCCAGCGACATCGTCGTCGTGTCGGCGACCCGGAAGTCGCCCCAGCCCTCGCGCGTGCGGCCCGGGCTGCGCTGCACGACCTCGCCGGTCGCGCCGACCAGGTCGGTCCAGTGCACGAGCCCCTCGGGCGGGGTGAGCGCGGTGTCCATCAGGTTCCAGCCGTGGGCGGTGGCCCACCCGAGGCGGGTGGTGAGCGGCACCAGGAGCGTGCAGATGTCGCTCCACCCGACCAGCCAGGTCGGCTCGGCGGCCGCCAAGCGGTCCCAGTCCAGCTGGTCGAGCAGGTCGATCGCCAGCTCGCCACCGAACGGCGGCACCACGGCCGCTACCTCGGGGTCGCACAGGAAGTCGACGAGCTCGGCGGCGCGCTGCTCCTTGGGCGCGGACCGCACGAGGTCGCCCGACATGCACTCGCCGACGACGACCTCGTAACCTCGGTCGCGGAGCCATTGCAGGTTGAACTCCAGCCGCGCCAGGCCCGCCTCCTCCACCCCGCTCGACGGCGAGGTGACCGCGATGCGGTCACCTGGCGTCAGCGGGCGCGGGAAGCGGGTCATCGCCTCAGGATGCCAACTCGGCGAGCACCTCGCGAACGGATTCCAGCCCGGCGGTCACCTCGGCGTACGACGTGGACAGCGGCGAGAGCCCGATCCGCAGGCCGTGCGGGTCGCGGTAGTCGGGGATCACGTCGCGCTCCCACAGCGCGGCCGTGGCCTCGCGCATCAGCGGGTGGTTGAGCGTGACGTGGCCGCCACGCCGTTCCGGGTCGAGGGGCGAGGCGAGCACGACCCCGAGGGGCGCGAGCAGCTCGCCCGAGACCTCCACCGCGTGCTCGGTCAGCGCCACGGACTTGCGGCGCACGGCGTCGAGGCCGGCCTCCGCGACCAGGTCGACCATGTCCTCGAGGGCCAGCATGCCGACGATCGACGGTGTGCCCGAGAGGAAGCGTCGGATGCCCGTCGCCGGGATGTACGACGGCCCCATCAGGAACGGGTCGTCCGCCCCCATCCATCCCTGGATCGGCTGGGTCAGCCCGGTCTGGAGGCGCTCGGCGACGTAGAGGAACGCCGGCGAGCCGGGGCCGCCGTTCAGGTACTTGTAGGTGCAGCCGACGGCGAGGTCCACCTCCCAGGCGTCGAGCTCGACCGGCACCACAGCCGCCGAGTGGCACAGGTCCCAGAGCACGAGCGCCCCGGCGTCGTGGACGATCCGGGTGAGGGCGGGCACGTCGGCGAGCCACGCCGACCGGTAGGCGACGTGGTTGAGCACCACGAGCGCCGTCTGCGGCCCCACCACCTCGGCGAGCTGCTCGGCGGTGACGCCGGCCGAGGTGTCGACCTCGATCCAGCGCAGCGTCAGCCCCGTCTCGCGCGCGACTCCGCCGGCGACGTAGCGGTCGGTCGGGAACTGGTCGCGGTCGAGCACGATCTCGGTCCGGCCGGCCCCGGCCTGCTCCTGGGCTTCGACCGCGGCCCGCATCAGCTTGTAGAGCAGCACCGTCGTGGAGTCGCCGATGGCGACCTGGCCGGGCGCGGCACCGAGGCAGACCTCGCCGAGCCGGTCGCCGAGGGTGCGCGGCAGGTCGAACCACCGCTCGTCCCAGCCGCGGATCAGCCGGCCGCCCCACTCGCGCTCGACGAACTCGGCGATCCGGGGACCGGTCACCTTCAGCGGCCGGCCCAGCGAGTTGCCGTCGAAGTAGACCAGCGGTGTCTCGGCGCCGACGAAGCGGTCGCGGTAGGCCGCGAGTGGATCCGCCGCGTCGCGGGGGGCGGGATCGAGGGCGGCGCCGGCAGAGCTCACCGTGCATGTCTACCCGAATCGACACCCTGGGGGGTTTAGCCCGCGACCCCTCGGACACAGGACTTGAAGACGGGTCCAACGCCCGTCTGGACCTCACGGGGAGATTGGTCTGGGGATCGGGTTCTCGAGCTCAGAAGGGAAAGACCGATGTCCATTCCTCGTCACCACTCGACAGAACCCGGCGGGCGCCTGCCGGTGCGCTGGGCCGCCCTCGTCGCGGTCCTGCTGTCCGCCGCACTGACCCTGGCCGGGCAGCCGGGGGCGGTCTCCGCGACCACTGCCGATCGCACCCGTCCGGCCACCGTCGCGCACACCGACCAGGGGTCGATGACCTCTCGCATCAAGGGCAAGACCTCCCACGGTGAGCGGGTCACCGGCACCTTCACCCCGCTCCGCGTCAAGAGCAAGCACGGCCGGCTCATGATGAAGGGGATCGTCCAGGGCGTCGTCCACGAGGCCGGCCGGACGAGCACGTTCACCTCGATCCGCAGCGTGCCGGTCAGGTCCGCCGCCGGGCACTCGCTCAGCCGTGACGCGGCGAGCGGCGCTGTCGCGGGTCGTGCCGCGGCGTGCGACATCCTGCACCTCGTGCTGGGGCCGCTGGACCTCGATCTGCTCGGGCTCCAGATCCACCTCAACCGCGTGGTCCTCGACATCGTCGCGGCCACCGGGGCGGGGAACCTGCTCGGTAACCTGCTGTGCGCCATCACCGGGCTGCTCGACGGCACCCCGGCCGCGGGCCTGCTCGGCCAGCTCGCGAACCTGCTCAACCAGGTGCTCGCCGCGCTGCGGCTCGGCGCCTGAACGGGGGCCCGTCCGGCTCCGGCCGGGCGGGCCTCACCAGGGGGTCACTGGAAGCTGACGAACCGGACCTTCGGCCTGATCCGGCGGACGTCGGCCGCCGACATCCGGTGGACGTCCTCGTCGTAGAACAGCTTGAAGCCCATGAAGAACTGGCTCGGCCGGGCCACCGCGTGGAAGGTGTCGAGCTTCTGGCCCGGGGTGCCGAAGCCGTCGACGTGCTGCACCATCACCAGGCCGCGGCGCGGCTCGATGGCACCGATGTCGTTGATCATGTCGGTGCGGAACTGGTGGAGCACGAACAGCTTCTGCGGGAGTGAGTGGCGGGCGACGAGGTCGCGGAGCCAGGCGGAGACGCGGTTGACCTCGCCGGCACCGACCGAGCCGATGCGCGTGCCGGGCACGCCGTGCTTGCCCATCCGCCACTCGGGGTCGAGCGCCAGGCCGACGTAGGGGTCCTTGAGCGCCCAGGCCCAGCGCTTGGCGGCGGTCAGGAAGTCGGAGCGGCCGGGCTGGATGTCGAGCAGGAGCAGGGCATCGTGCCGGTGGGCGGCGTCGATGTACTTCTGCACCTCGGCGCGCGGGATGTCGTGGGAGTAGTTGCCGCCGGGGCCGGCGTAGCGGTCGGCGATGCTGACGATCAGCTCGTAGACGACCTGGACCGGCTGGTTCTTGCGGGCGAACGGCTTGGCCGCGCGGTGCACCCGGCGCTGCATCTCGTCGGGTCGGGTCTCGCCGAGGACGCCGAGCGCGCCGGTCTCGGCGGTGCCGTAGTAGGCGACGAGGAACCGGCCGTCGCCGAAGATCTTGGTGGCGCCACCGGGCAGCGTCTGGGTGGGCTGGGGCGGCTCCGCGGGCTCCTGGGTCGGCTGCTGCGTCGGCTCCGACGTCGGCTCCGACGCCGGCGGTTGCGACTGGGGGTCGGTCACCGTGGTGCCGCTGCCGGTGTCGGTGTGCGCCGTGGCCGACAGCCCGGACGTCGAGGAGACGGTGGTCGCCGTCGTACCGGCCTCGCGCATCGCGCCCCAGGCCGGCAGGTTCGCGGCGTCCGGGACGGCGGCGGCGAGCCCGATCAGCGCGGCCATCGCGAGGAAGACGCCGACGAGGACGGGGCGATCGGATTTGTCCATCGGACAGGAGACGATATGCGATCGCCCCCGGTTGCGACCCGACGCCCCTCCGCGTCGTCGGGGGTTCTAGAGAGTGCCGTCGGCCAGCAGCGCGTCGAGCTTCGCGTAGCCGTCGTTCACGCCGACCTCCATACCGGAGGAGAGCCAGGCGTCGCGCTCCTCGAAGCTGTCGCATAGCGAGGTCGCGACGAGCCGGGTGCGGCCGCCGCCGAGGTCCTCGAAGACCATCGTCTCCAGCGCCACGCTGTCCGGCATCCCCTCGTAGGTGAAGGTCTGCACGAGCCGGTCCTCGCGGACGGTGTGGAAGCAGCCGCGGAAGGCGTACTCCTCCCCGCCCGCGGTGCCGTGCCAGCGCCAGCTGCCGCCGTTGCGCGCGTCCCAGTGGTCGATGGTGGCCTCCGTGCCGTCCGGGCCGGTCCAGCGCGAGAACAGGTCGGCCTCGGTGTGGGCGCGGAAGAGCTGCGCCGGAGTCGCCGCGAACTCGCGGGTCATCCGGATCAGCGGCAGGTCGGCGGGCGCCTCGATCGTCGTGGTGCCGTCGGCGGTCGTGGTCGTGGTGGTCATGCGGTCTCTCCTTGCTCGGAACGGTCGTTGCCGTCGGTCTCGTCGTTGAGCTCCGCCAGGACGGCGTCCAGGCGCTGGTAGCGCGCCTCCGCCTCGCGGCGGTAGCGCTCGATCCACTTCGTCATCAGGTCGAACACCTCTGCCTCGAGATGCACCGGCCGGCGCTGCGCGTCGCGGCCCCGGGTCACCAGCCCCGCACCCTCGAGCACCTTGAGGTGCTTGGAGACGGCCTGCAGGCTCACGTCGTACGGCGCCGCCAGCTCGCCGACCGTCGCGTCGCCCGCGCACAGGCGGGCCACCATGTCGCGCCGGGTCGGGTCCGCCAGTGCGGCGAACACCTGGGACAGCGGGTCGGCGGTCATCTCGGCCTCTCGATCGTGTTCAACCGATCGGTTGAACACGAGCAGGTTGCCACGCCGCCCTGGTAGTTGTCAACCACATGGTTGAGGACGTGCTGCTAAGACCGATTCCGCGCATTCGCGCCCATTCGGTCTTGTTCCACGCGTGAAACAAGACCGATCCGGCGCAATTGCGCCGAAACGGTCTTGGAGCCGGCCGCACGTACGCCGGCCAGCACGCCGAATCAGCCGGTGACGGCCCCGTCGGCGGCGGATGACACGAGCCTGCGGTACTTCGCCAGCACCCCGGAGGTGTAGCGCGACGGCAGCGGCTCCCAGCCGTCCTTGCGGGACTCCCAGTCGTCCCCCATCTCGACCTCGAGCGAGCGGTTGAGGACGTCGAGGGTGATCTGGTCGCCGTCGCGGACGAACGCGATCGGTCCCCCGTCGACCGCCTCGGGGGCGATGTGGCCGACGCACAGGCCGGTGGTGCCGCCCGAGAACCGGCCGTCGGTGATGAGCAGGACGTCCTTGCCCAGGCCCGCGCCCTTGATGGCGCCCGTGATCGCGAGCATCTCGCGCATGCCGGGACCGCCCTTGGGGCCCTCGTTGCGGATCACCACGACGTCGCCGGCGGCGATACGGCCTGCCTCGAGGGCATCCATCGCGGCGCGCTCGCCGTCGAAGACCCGCGCCGTGCCGGTGAAGACCGAGTCGTCGAAGCCGGCGGTCTTCACGACCGCGCCCTCGGGGGCCAGCGACCCCTTGAGGATCGTGAGGCCGCCGGTCCTGTGGATCGGACGGTCGAGCGAGCGGATCACGTCGTCGTCGATCGCGGGCGGGTCCAGCTCGGAGAGGTTCTCGGCCATCGTCCGGCCGGTCACGGTCAGGCAGTCGCCGTGCATCAGGCCGGCGTCGAGCAGCGCCTTCATCACGACGGGGATGCCGCCGACCTTGTCGACGTCGTTCATCACGTAGCGGCCGAACGGCTTGAGGTCGCCGAGGTGCGGCACCTTGTCGCCGATCCGGTTGAAGTCGTCGATGCTCAGCTCGACCTCGGCCTCGCGGGCCATCGCCAGCAGGTGCAGGACGGCGTTGGTCGAGCCGCCGAGCGCCATCACCACGGTGATGGCGTTCTCGAAGGCCTCGCGGGTCATGATCTGGCGCGCGGTGATGCCCTGCCGCAGCAGCCCGACCACGGCCTCCCCCGACCGGTGCGCGAAGCCGTCACGGCGCCGGTCCACCGCGGGCGGCGCGGCCGACCCCGGGAGCGACATGCCGATCGCCTCGGCGACCGCGGCCATTGTGTTGGCGGTGTACATCCCGCCGCACGCGCCCTCGCCCGGGCAGATCGCCCGCTCGATCCGGTCGACCTGCTCGCGGCTGATCTTGCCGGCCAGGCAGGCGCCGACCGCCTCGAACGCGTCGATGATCGTGACGTCCTGGCCGTCGACCTGGCCCGGCATGATCGACCCGGCGTAGAGGAACACGCTGGCGAGGTCGAGCCGCGCGGCGGCCATCATCATCCCCGGCAGCGACTTGTCGCAGCCGGCGAGCAGCACCGATCCGTCGAGCCGCTCCGCGCTCATCACGGTCTCCACCGAGTCGGCGATGATCTCGCGGCTGACCAGCGAGAAGTGCATGCCCTCGTGGCCCATCGAGATGCCGTCGGACACCGAGATCGTGCCGAACTCCAAGGGGTAGCCGCCCGCCGCGTGCACGCCGTTCTTGACCGCCTGCGCCAGGCGCTGCAGCGACAGGTTGCAGGGCGTGATCTCGTTCCAGCTCGACGCGACGCCGATCTGCGGCTTGAGGAAGTCGTCGTCGTCCATCCCGACCGCACGGAGCATCCCCCGCGCGGCGGCGCGCTCGAGCCCGTCGGTGACGTCGCGCGACCGGGGCTTGATGTCCGGGGTGCCACCTGGAACCTGTGCCATGGGCCGAGCGTACGGCGTGCGGAGGGGCTCTCCGGTCACGGCTTGGAATGTGGCCGGGTGAGTGCGCGACCCGGTGTGGGTACTCCTTGACGTTGCTCTGGGCAACCGTCCGGGCAACCCCACGGAAGGAGCGGGGGATGGCCACCACCACCCAGGAAGCACCCGGACAGCAGGAGCACCACCTCAAGCGCCACGTCGGCGTCGTCGGGCTCCTCTTCGCCAGCGTGGGCTCGATCATCGGCTCCGGCTGGCTCTTCGGCGCCCTCAACGCCTCGGTCGAGGCGGGCCCGGCCGCCATCATCTCGTGGGCGCTGGGCGGGTTCATGATCCTGCTCATCGCGCTCGTCTACGCCGAGCTCGGGACGATGTTCCCGCTCTCCGGGGGCGTGGTCCGCTACCCCCACATGTCCTTCGGCTCGTTCGCGAGCTACACCACCGGCTGGATCACGTGGGTCGCCGTCGCGACGACCGCGCCGATCGAGGTCGAGGCGGCGCTGCAGTACGGCACGAAGTACGCCGCGTTCACCAGCGAGCACACCGTCGACGGTGAGGCCGTGCACACCCTGACCGCGCTGGGGTACGGCGCCGCGGTCGTGCTGATGGCGGTCTTCGTGGTCGTCAACTACTACGGCATCAAGTGGTTCGCCCGCGTCAACAACGTGCTGGTCTGGTGGAAGATCGGCATCATCCTGCTGGTCATCGCGGCGTTCCTGATCTCGGCGTTCCACCCGGGCAACTTCAGCGACCACGGCTTCGCCCCCAACGGCGTGCACGGCGTCTTCACGGCGGTCGCCACCTCGGGGATCGTGTTCTCCTACCTCGGCTTCCGTCAGGGCATCGAGCTCGCCGGCGAGACCGACAACCCGAGGCGCAACGTGCCGCTGGCCGTCATCGGCTCGGTGCTGCTGACCGCCGTCATCTACATCGCGCTGCAGGTCGCGTTCATCGGTTCGCTCAAGCCGTCGATCCTCGCCGACTCCGGCGGCTGGGCCGACCTCAGCTTCGAGAACGACTTCGGTCCGCTCGCGGCCCTCGCCACCATCCTCGGCCTGAGCTGGCTGGCGGTGCTCCTCTACATCGACGCGATCGTCTCCCCCGGCGACACCGGCCTGATCTACACCACGATCACCGCCCGGATCTCCTACGCGATGGCGCGCAACGGCAACGCCCCCAAGGCGCTGGCCCGCACCACCGACCGCGGCGTGCCGCTGCTGAGCCTGATCGTCACCTTCTTCGTCGGCCTGATCGTGTTCCTGCCCTTCCCGAGCTGGCAGCAGCTGGTCGGCTTCATCACCTCGGCCACGGTGCTGTCCTTCGCGTCCGGCCCGCTGGTCATGGTCGCCCTG
This sequence comes from Nocardioides halotolerans DSM 19273, assembly GCF_000422805.1. Classification (GTDB taxonomy): domain Bacteria; phylum Actinomycetota; class Actinomycetes; order Propionibacteriales; family Nocardioidaceae; genus Nocardioides; species Nocardioides halotolerans. The sequence goes on from NZ_KE383923.1 coordinate 82,695, forward strand.
CGCCAGCAGGTGCCCGACGAGGAGCGGCCGTTCCGCCTGCCCGGCGGCCACGCCATCCCGCTGCTGGCCTTCTTCGGCTCCAACCTGATCATCTACTGGTCGGGCTGGGACATCGTCTGGAAGCTGATGGTCTCGGTCGTGCTCGGGTTCGTGCTCCTCGGCGTCTTCGCCGCGACCGGGCGGGTCACTGCACCGCGGCTGGACCTGAAGGCGGGGGCGTCGTGGCTGCTGCCCTGGCTCGGCGGCCTGACGGTCATCTCGTGGATGGGCAGCTTCCCGGAGGACCCACTCAAGGGGAACCGCGGCTGGCTCAACTTCGAGTCCTCGATCGCGGTGATCCTCGCCTTCTCGGTGCTGATCTACGTGATCGCGTACGCCGTCCGGCTCTCCCCCGAGGACGCGCGTGAGCACATCGAGAAGGTGCGCGAGGAGGCCGCTGTCGAGGACGAGCAGCTGGAGGGCAGCGCGCCCGCCTGAGCCGCCGACCCCGGGGTCAGTACGCCGCGGCCCGGACGACCATGACGTCCGGGAGGTTGGCCACGACCTGGCGCCAGCTCTCCCCCGCGTCGGCGGAGGCCCACACGGCGCCGTTGCGTGCGCCGACGTAGAGACCCGCGGAGTCGTGGCTGTCGGCGCACATGGCGTCGCGCATGACGCCGACGAAGAAGTCGTCGGGCAGCCCGTCGCCGAGCTCCTCCCAGCTCTCGCCGGCGTCGCGCGAGCGCCACACCCGCGCCTTGGCGTCCGGCGGGTAGCGGCGGTCGCCGCCGTTGATCGGGAAGACGAAGACCGTGTCGGGCTCGTGGGGGTGGACGACGACGGGGAACCCGAAGTCGGCGGGCAGCCCGTCGCCGATGTAGGTCCACGAGGCGGCGTGGTCGTCGGAGCGGTAGACGCCACCGTGGTTCTGGAGGAACAGCCGGTCGGGGCGCGCGGGGTGCCGGGCGACCTTGTGCACGCACTGGCCGAACGGCGGGTACTGCTGGCCCTCCGGGAGGAACTCGGCGCGGATGCCCGCGTTGCGCGCCTGCCACGAGGCGCCGCCGTCGGAGGTCTGGTAGACGCCGCCGGTCGAGATCGCCACGGTGACCGAGTCGGGGTCGTCGGGGTGCGGGAGGATCGTGTGGAAGGCCTGCCCGCCGAACCCCGCCCCCCACTCCTGCCGCTGCGGGTGGTCCCAGAGCTGCTGCTCGAGCGCGAAGGTGTGCCCGCCGTCGGACGAGCGCCAGACCGCGCCCGGCTCGGTGCCGGCCCAGACCGTCTCCGGCTCGTGGCCGGCGACCAGCTGCCAGATCCGCTCGACGCTCGCGCCGCTGCCCTCGGGGAAGCGGATGCCGCCGTCGGCGCTCTCCGCCCAGGTGGCGCCCAGGTCGTCGGACCGGCGGACCCGCGGGCCCAGCCAGCTGGAGGAGGCGCCTGCGTAGAGGCGTGGCGGGTCGGACCGGGTGTCGGCCAGGCAGGAGTAGACCTCCTCCATGTCGAAGTGCGGTCCGGTGAACTGCCACTCCTCGCGCGTCTCGTCGGACGTGCCGACCCAGAGCCCCTTGCGGGTGCCGACCAGCAGGACGGTGTGGTTCATGGTGTGCATCCTTGTCCGAGGCGGGGACGTGCGTCGATAGGTTGACCCGGTGGCGGCGCGCGACTCATCGGTCCGCGCCACCCGGGTCTCCCGGGTCTCCCGGGTCTCCCGGGTCCCGCCCTTCTGGCTGGTGCTCGCCGGCATCCTGTCGGTCCAGTTCGGCGCCGGCGTCGCGAAGACGCTCTTCGACGAGGTCGAGCCCACCACGATCGTCTGGCTTCGGCTGGCCACCAGCGCGCTCGTGCTGCTGGCGGTCGCCCGGCCCGCCCTGCGCGGCCGGACGGGTCGCGACTGGCTCGTGGTGGTCGCGTTCGGGCTGGTCCTCGGCCTGATGAACTGGGCGATCTACCAGTCCTTCGCCCGGATCCCCATCGGCCTGGCGGTCACGCTGGAGTTCGTCGGCCCGCTGACCCTGGCGGTGCTCGGCTCGCGGCGGGCGCGCGACCTGGTCTGGGTCGCGCTGGCCGGCCTCGGCGTCCTGCTCCTCGGCCTCCAGCCCGGCGACCTGACCTGGGCCGGCGTCGGCTTCGCGCTCCTGGCCGGCGGCTGCTGGGCGGCGTACATCCTGCTCAGCGGTGCGACCGGCCGCCGCTGGCAGGGCATCGACGGGCTCGCAGTCGCGAGCGTCGTGGCGGCGGTGGTGCTCACCCCGCTCGCGCTCGGGAGGTACGCCGACCAGGTAGCGGACGTGCGCATCATCGTGCTCGGGGCGCTCGTGGGCCTGCTCAGCTCGGTCATCCCCTACACCTGCGAGCTGGTCGCGCTGCGCACGATGCGCCCGGCCGTGTTCAGCATCCTGATGAGCCTCGAGCCGGCCGCGGCCGCGCTGGCCGGCCTCGTCGTCGTCCACGAGCTGCTCGGACCGGTGCAGCTGGTGGCCATGGCCTGCGTGGTCGCCGCAAGCGTCGGCGCGACGCGCAGCGGCACGCTCTCCGAGCCGGTGCCGGACTGAACCCACCGCCTCCGGCAGAATCGACGTCATGCCGACCTCTGCGGCGCGGGTCGCGCCGGCGCCGAGCATCAGCTTCCACGACGTGCTGTCCGACGACGGCACCCGCCTCACTGCCTGGACCAACGACACCGACGGGACCATCGACGGCCCCACGGTCGTGCTCTGCAACGGGCTCGGCACCGGCCCGTGGGCCTGGCCGGCCCTGCTGCGGCCCGACTGCGGGGTGCGGGTCATCTCGTGGAACCACCGCGGCACCGGCGGCTCCGACCGCCCCGACGACGCCTCACACTGCGGCATCGAGGCCTTCGTCGAGGACGCGCTGTCGGTGATGGACCACTTCGGCGTCGACCGGGCGCCGCTGATGGGCTGGTCGATGGGCGTCAACACGATGTTCGAGCTGGCCTTCCGGCACCCCGAGCGGGTGTCCGGCCTGTTCGCGGTCGCGGGCGTGCCCGGTGACACCTTCGCGACGATGCTGGCGCCGCTGCGGCTGCCTCGCCAGGTCGCCCACGGGCTCACGGTCAGCTTCGCCCGTGCCCTCAGGCTGACCGGGCGCGCGCTGACGCCCGTCACCACCCGGCTGCCGGTGGGGTCGCGCGCGATCGGCGTGCTGACGCACACCGGCTTCATGTTCCCCGTGCCGGACACCGAGGGCGCCGCCAACGCGGTGCGCGAGTTCCTCGAGACCCCCATCGAGTGGTACATGCACCTCGCGATCGCCACCTCCGAGCACGGCCGGGTCTCGCTCAGCAGGATCGCGGTGCCGGCGGCGTTCGTCGCCGCCAGGTGGGACGTCCTCGCCGGCTCGCGCGACATGGCCTCGGCCGCCGCCCGGATCCCCGGTGCGACGTACGTCGAGCTCGGCGGCAGCCACTTCGTGCAGATGGAGCAGCCCGAGAAGGTGCACGATCTGCTGCTCGAGTTCCTGGCCCGGATCCCCTGATGGCCCGCGCCGCCCTCTCGGCCGTCGCACTGCTCCTGGTGGCGGCCGGCTGCTCGCAGGGCGGTGACGAAGTGCGGGTCAACGTGGGCGGCGACGGCACGCCGCCGTCCGGCACCGCCACCGCGGGTGCGTCCGGGCCGGCGCCCGAGGTCGTCGACACGATCGCGACCGGCCTGGAGGTGCCGTGGGGCCTCGCGTTCCTGCCCAGCGGCGACGCGGTGGTCACCGAGCGCGACTCGGCGAGGGTGCTCGTCATCTCCGGGCCCGACCACGAGGTCACCGAGGTCGGCTCCGTCGGCGCGGCCGCGCCCCAGGGCGAGGGCGGCCTGCTCGGCGTCGCGGTCTCGCCGGCGTACGACCAGGACCACCTGGTGTTCTTCTACGTCTCCGCGCCCGACGACAACCGGATCGTGAAGGCCGAGCTCCGCGGCGACCGGCTCGGCCCGGTGTCGCCCGTCCTCACCGGCATCCCGCTAGGCGCGATCCACGACGGCGGGCGGCTCGCGTTCGGCCCCGACGGGATGCTCTACGCCTCGACCGGCGAGACCGGTGACGGCGACCTGGCCCAGGACCGCGACTCGCTCGGCGGCAAGATCCTGCGGATGACGCCCGGCGGCAAGCCGGCGCCGGGCAACCCGTTCGACACCGAGGTGTGGTCGTTCGGGCACCGCAACGTGCAGGGCCTCGCGTTCGTCGACGGCCAGCTGTGGGCCTCGGAGTTCGGGCAGAGCACGTTCGACGAGCTCAACCGCATCGACGCCGGCGCCAACTACGGCTGGCCGGTCCACGAGGGCACCGGCGGTGCCTCCGAGGGCTACACCGACCCGCAGGCCACCTGGGGCACCGACGTCGCCTCGCCGTCCGGGCTCGCGTACGCCGACGGTGCCCTCTGGATGGCGGCGCTCCGCGGCAACCGGCTCTGGAAGATCCCGCTGACCGGCTCCGGCGCCGACCAGACCGCCGGCGAGCCCGAGCCCTACTTCGTGGGCGCCTACGGCCGGATGCGCACGGTCGTCGTCGCCCCCGACGGCAACCTGTGGGTCACCACCAGCAACCGCGACGGCCGCGGCTCCCCCGGCGACGACGACGACCAGATCCTGGTGGTCGACCCGACCCCAGGCGATGCGTCGGCCGGTTGACCTGTCACCCGCCGCTGGCGGCCGCAGACGGATCCGGTCGGTGCGCGGTCCCGACGACGGTGGCGCGGCGGGCGGCACGACGCAGCGTGGTGAGCACGGCCGGGCCGACGACGACGATCGCGATGGCGTTGGTGATCGCGCGGCCGGTGTCGAAGGACCCGGTCGACGTGATGAGCGTGTAGGCGCCGAAGCGCTGGAGGTTCTCCCAGAGAGGCGCCGCGGGATCGAAAGACAGCGCGGTCTGCTCGTGGCCGGGGATCACGATGCCGAGGAGGAACGGCCAGCCCGAGAGGTTCATGAGGAGGCCGTAGAGGTAGGCGGCGACGACGCCGTACGCCGCGAGCATCGCGATCTCCCAGCGACCGGTGACCCGGCGCGGCAGCAGCCCGGCACCCATGCCGACCCACGCCGAGACGAGCATCTGGAACGGCAGCCAGGGTCCGACGCCGGCGGTCATCAGCGCGGAGGCGAACAGCGAGGTCACGCCAAGGACGAAGCCGAAGCCGGGGCCGAACACCCGGCCGGCCAGCACCAGCAGGAAGAACGTCAGCTCCACCCCGCCCAGGCCCGGCGAGAGCCCGCGCAGGATCGCGATGATCGCGCTGAGCACTCCGAGGACGGCGAGCACCCGGGTGTCGACGCCGCCCTCGCTCAGCTCGGCCAGCACCACCGCGATCACGACCGGCAGCAGCGCCAGGAACAGGAACGGCGGGTCGACCCGGTCGGTGGGCTGCACCCGGAGCAGCAGCGGCCAGACGAGCATCATCAGCCCGCCCAGGGAGGCAACGGCCAGGATCAGCGCGGCTCGGCGCGAGACGGGGAGGGCGTGGTCGGTCACGGCAGCTCCGCCAGGGCGTCGGTGACCTCGTCGACGCGCAGCCACGGCGCCCCGAGCACCTTGGTCACCTGGGGCGCGAACGCCGGCGACTCGGCCACGACGCGGCGTACCGGCCCGGACGAGACGACCTCGCCCTCCGCGAGCACCACCACGTCGTCGGCCGCGAGCGCGGTGAACTCCACGTCGTGGGTGGAGACCAGCACCGTGCGGCCCTCCGCGGCGAGCCTGCGGAGGATCGTGGCGAGCGCGCGCTTGGCGCGGTAGTCGAGGCCGCGGGTCGGCTCGTCCAGGAGCACGACAGGAGGACGTCCGGCCAGCACGAGCGACAGGGCGAGAGCCAGCCGCTGACCCTCGGAGAGGTCGCGCGGGTGCTGGTCGCCAGGGATCCCGGGCGACAGGGTGTCGAGGACTGCCCGGGTGTCCGGGCCGCCGGCCGCGCACTCCTCGTCGACGGTCTCGAGGTAGAGCAGGTCGGCCGACTGCTGCGGCAGCAGCCCGACGGCGCGGCGACGCTCGGCCGGCCGCAGCCCCGCGGGGTCGAGGTCGCCCATCGAGACGCGCCCCGACCGGCGGGCGCCGCTCCCCTGCACCGCCCACAGCAGCGACGACTTGCCGGAGCCGTTGCGGCCCATCAGCGCGGTGACCCGGCCGCGCGCGAGGGTCAGTGACACCTCGCGCACGGCGACCGTCCGGCCGTGGACGACGGTGAGGCCGGAGACGACCACACCGGCCTCCCCGGCCGCAGGCGCCTCGGCCGCCGGGGGCGGCAGGGCCAGCGTCGCCGCCCGCCGTCGCGCCTCCCGCACGGTCAGCGGGAGCGGGGACCAGCCGACGGCCCGGCCCAGCTCGACGAGCGGCGGGACGACCGGCGAGGTCGCGAGCAGCGAGGCGGGGTCGCCCACGACGAGGCTGCCGTCGCCGCCGACCAGGCCGATCCGGTCGGCGAACGGCACCACCCGCTCGAGACGGTGCTCGGCGAGCAGCACCGAGACGCCGAGGTCGTGCACCAGGCGGGTGATCGTCGCCAGCACGTCCTCGGCCGCGGTCGGGTCGAGGGCGGACGTCGGCTCGTCGAGCACCAGCAGCCTGGGATGCATGGTCAGCACCGCGCCGATCGCGACCCGCTGCTGCTGGCCGCCGGAGAGGGCGCGCAGGTCGCGGTCGCGCAGGTCGGCGATGCCGAGCAGGTCGAGGGTCTCCTCGACCCGGCGCCGCATGGTCTCGGGGGGCAGGCCGAGCTGCTCCATGCCGTAGGCGAGCTCCTCCTCGACCGTGTCGGTCACGAACCCGGCGAGCGGGTCCTGGCCGACGTACCCCATCGCGTGTGCGCGCTCCCGAGGCGGCGCCTCGAGGACGGAGACCCCGTCGAGCAGGACGTCGCCGCGGAGCGTGCCGCCGGAGAACCTCGGCACCAGTCCGGTCACCACGCCGAGCAGCGTCGACTTCCCCGACCCGGTCGGGCCGGTGACCAGGACGAGCTCGCCCTCCTCGACCGACAGCGAGACACCGTCGAGCACGGGGGCGGACCCGTAGCCGAACGTGATGTCACGCAGCTCCAGCAAGGTCACGACGCGACCGTCCGGGGCTCGGGTGCGGCCGCCGCCGCGGCGAGGCCGAGGACGGAGCCGGCCAGCGCGACGAGCGTGACCTGCGGGAACGACGTGAGGCCGGGGTAGGCCACGAGGATCTGGTGCCCGCTGACCCACCACCCGACGACGCCGGTGGCGACGCCCGACAGCATCACCGCCACCTCCGGCCAGCGCCACGGGTCGGGCCGGTAGCGCGTGCGGGCGACGCGGCGGCCGGCCAGCGCCAGCCCCGCGAACGCCGCGAGCACGCCCAGCACCAGCATCGGGGTCGCGAGGACCCGCGGCGCGGTGTGGTCGAGGCCGGCGTAGACCCCGACGGCGACGCCGCAGAGCCCCACCAGCATGAGGCCGCCGGTGACGCGGCGCTCGCTCGGCGGCGCACCCGCCGAGCGGCCGTAGCCGCGGGTGTCCATGCCGGCCGCCAGCGCCAGCGACCGCTCGAGCGCGTCCTCGAGCACCGGGACGAGGTAGCGGCGCAGCCGGCCGGTGCGCCGGGAGTCGCCCGCCCGGAGCGCCTGCGCGGTCCGGACCCGGCGCGCGCTGTCGACGAGCTGCGGCAGCACCGTCACCGCCACGACCAGGGCGGTGCCGACCTCGTGCAGCGCCGCCGGCACCGACCGGAGCAGGCGCTTGGGGTTCGCGAGCGCGTTGGCGGCGCCGACGCAGATGACGATCGTGCCGAGCCGCAGTCCGTCGTACAGCCCGGCCAGCAGGGCCTCGCGGGTCACCGGGCCCAGCAGCTGCAGCCCCAGCACCCAGTCGGGCAGCGGCACCTGGGGCAGGTCGAGCAGCACGTGCCCACCGCCGACGCTGCCGCCCAGGACGACCCGGAACAGCACCCGCATCGCCACGATGACGACCGCGACGACGACGTAGAGCCGGAACGCGTCGGCCCACGGCTGGTGGGAGCGCCGCGCCAGCACCACCAGCGTGGCCACCGCGACGATGGTCAGCAGCACCAGCGGGTTGGTCGTGAACGACGCCGCGGTCGCCAGCCCGAGCGCCCACACCCACCACGCGACCGGGTGCAGGTCGCGGGGCAGCCGCGCGGCGCTCATCGGGGCACCACGGGCCCAGCCGGCCGGGCTAGGCCACGGCCTAGGAGTCGTCGCCGCTCGGGGTGTCGTCGGACCTCGCCGGCGCGAGGGCCGGGCGGTTGCCCCGGCCGAGCACCCCACCGAGCAGTGCCAGCATCGAGGTGAGCACGAGCAGGATGCCCGGCACCACCCAGACGGGGGCGCTCTTGGTCTCTACCGGCGCCGAGCTGCTCAGGTAGGAGTCGTAGGTCTCGGCGTCGGTGCTGCCCTGGTCGCCACCGTTGGGGGTGGCGAGCGCCTCGAGCGTCGGGTCGGCGCTGGTCGGCGCGGACGTCGGCGCGGAGGTCGGCGCGGTCGAGGGTGCCGACGGCGAGCGGGTGGTCGCCGGTGCGGCGGGCGTGCTCGACGCCGCGGGCGGCACGTACGGCGCGCTCGTCGACGCCGGTGGCGGCTTGCTCTGCTGCGAGCCACCGGAGCCCTGGTTGTGGGGCTTGCCGCCGTTGCTGCCGCCGTTGTTGCCGCCGTTGTGCAGCGTCGACGGCTTCTTCGTCGGCTTCTTGGTGGGCTTCTTGGTCGGCTTCTTGGTGGGCTTCTTGGTCGGTGAGGCCGGCGGCGGGGGCGGGGCCTGGGTGGTCGGCGCGACCGTCGCGGTGGGCGGCCTGGTCGGCGTCGGCGTCTTCTGGGTCGGCGCCGCCACCGACGGCGCACCCACGCTGGTCTGGCCCGAACCGGCCGCGCTCTGCGGCCACCAGGCGACCAAGCACGCGGCAAGACCCAGCAGCACCGCCACGGCGATGCGGACGATGTTCGTCCTGGTGCTGGTCACGACGTCCTCCTGAGGCCCCCACGCGACATGCCTCCGCGTCCATCATGAAAAATACAGCACGGCCGGGTGCCCCGGAGAAAGTTCGGACATCTATGGGCTAGTCCGCCCACGACCGCGCAGGACGTACGCCGCCGCGCTGCCGCCGGCCAGCGCGAGCAGCACCAGCAGCACCGCCCAGCCCGGCAGCGTGCCCGACGTGGCCGCGTCGTCCGGGGGCTCCGACGCCGTGGGCGCCGCCACCTCGGACGGCGACGCCGTCGCGTCCGCGGGCGCGGTCTCCGACGGGCTCGACGGCGCGCTGGTCGTCGCGGGCGAGCCCGTCGGGGTCGGCTCCTCGGAGGCCGACCGCGTGGCGGAGGTCGGCACCGCGCTCTGCGTGGGCGCCACCGTCGGGGTGGCGGCCGAGCTCGCCGACGGCCTCCCGCTCGGCGGGGCCGTGGGCGTGGGCGAGGCGTGAGCGCCCGAGCCGCCGCCGTTCCCGCCACCGCTGCCACCGCCGTTGCCGCCGCCCTGACCGTGGCCGCCGCCCGACCCGCCGCCCGACCCGCCACCACCGGGCGGTGCGGTCGTGGACGGCGCCGCTGTCGGGGTGCTGGCGTGCGGCGCGGGCGGGACGCCGGGCGGGTTGCTGGAGCCGGTCTGCCACGCGAACGCGACGTACCCGCCGCTCGGGATCGACAGCGCCCCGGCGGCCAGCGAGGAGTAGCTCCACGAACCGGACCTGCCGTCGGACCACCACAGGCCCCAGTAGGCGTTGGAGGGCGGGGTGTTGACGCACGGGTCGGAGGCCGGCTGCCCGTCGATCCGGCACACGAACCCGGGCTGGCGCTGCACGTAGGTGAGGGAGAACCCGGCCGACGCGAACAGCGAGGCGCCGTCCTGGCCGCCGCTGGTGACGCACACCTGGTCGACACCGCCGCCGAGGGCGCCGTGGTCGACGACGACCGTGACGCCGGTCGCCCCCGAGCAGGCGGCCGCCGTCGCGGGTGCGGGCGAGCCGGCGACGATGCCCAGGCCCGCCGTCGCGGTCGCGAGGACCACGGCGAGTCGGGCGACCAGCCCCTTCGGACCGGTCATCGCGTGACCGTCACCGCTCGGACGCCCTTGCGGCCACGGAACTCGCCCTTGACCTTGATCTTCGACGTGCCGAGCCTCGTCGCCTTGAGCTTGACCTTGACGACGCCCTTGGCGTTGGCCTGCTTCTTGACCTTCTTGCCCAGGAACGTCACGACGGCGCTCTCCCGCGGTGCCAGGCCGGTGACCTTCACGGTGAGCTTCGCGCCCAGGTGGACGGAGGTGCGGCCCTTCAGCCTGAAGGTGGCCTTCGCGAGCCCGGCGACGGTGACGGAGTCGGTCTCACCGCCGGCGTCGACCGCCGACACGGTCACGTCCGCCGTCTTCTTGGGCATGGCCACCGCGATCGTCGCGGTGCCCGCGGCGTCGAGGACGACCCGGCTCGAGGTGCTGCCCACGGTGACGCACAGGGTGTTGCCCGGAGCGCCGCTGACGCCGACCGACTGGGTGCTGCCGGCCTTCACGAAGTCGGCGGGTCCGGTCAGCGTGGTGGCACCCGCCGCCGAGCCGCCGGGCGCCCACAGCAGCGCGGGCAGGGCCTGGGTGGTGGCCCTGGTGTTCACGCTGGTGTCCACGGCTCCGAGCGGCCCCGACCTGGCCTTGACGAGGGCGGCAGCGTCGAGCGCGACCGCGCCGTCGTCCTTGGCGGCGTACGCGACGCACGACCCGGCGTTGACCAGCTGCTGGCCGCGCAGCCACTGCGCGGCCTTGGCCGCGGCCGCGGTGCGGCCCCCGACGCCCAGAGCCCAGCCCGCGACGCCGGTGCTGTTGGCGTTGCCGCCGTTGAACGAGCCGTCGGCCCCTTGCTGGGAGACCAGCCAGTCGAGCGCCTTGGTGATGCTGGCCGAGACGGCCGGCGCGGCCTTCTGGTCCTGGAGCATGAGGACGGTGAGACCGGTGACGTCGATGCTGCCGCCCGTGGGGGCGTCGTCGGTGCAGCCCTGCTCGGTGTCGGCCTTCGGCGAGAACGCCTCGCGGAAGAAGCCCGCGGCGCACTGCTGGCGCAGGTCGAACGCGAGGGCCGAGGCCGCCAGTGACGACCCCGCGTCGTGGAGCGTCGCGACGGCGAAGGCCTGGGTCAGCGGGCTGTTGAAGTCGTCGTCCCACTCCGTGGCGGGGTCGTCGGCGTCGACGAGCCGTCCGAGGTAGTCGGTGTCGACGGCCTCGATGTGGGCCTCCACCGCGGCGACGAGGTCGTCGACGAGCGCGCCGCTGCGTCCCTGCGACTGCAGGAACGCGGACAGCTTGGCGGCCGCTCCGGTGCCGGAGAAGTCGTTGTAGTAGCTGCTCGAGCTGGCGACGAGGGCGTTGGTCATCGCGGTCAGCGCGGCCGCCTGCCCACCCACCGCGTCGAGCGCGAAGCCGGCGTCGATGGTGAGCCCGTAGTCGTCGTAGAACTCCCCCGGCCCCTGGCCCCAGGTGGTCCGCAGGATGTCGTTGGCCTGGCGCTGGGCGGCGAGGTACGACGCGGCGCCCGCGGCAGGAGCGGGGTCGGCCCCGGCCGGTGCCGGGATGGCGGATGCCTGTGCGCTCGGCGCGACGAGGCACAGCCCCGCCGCCAGAGCAGAGCCGGCGACCACGGCGGCGCCGTGGACGAAGGTGATGCGCATGGATGGTTCCTTCCCGCTGCAGACAGCGGGAACGGCCCCGGAGATCCGGGCTCGACCCGCTGCAGTTTCCTCGACAGCGACTGGTCAGGACGCGTCGCAGCAGGTGCTCCGGCTCGCAGCACCACCGAGGTGGTGCGGCCTACGGTTGCGGGTCAGCGCCGGACTTGGACCGGCTTCCCCCACGGCGGGCGTGATGAATGAAGTTGTTCGTGCTTCTCGTGGCGGAGCCTAGCGCCGACCGGACCGATCCGCCGAGTCGGCGTTACTGATGAGCAGTAGCGCCGACTCGGCCGGTTACTCGTCAGCAGCAACGCCGACTCGGCGGCTCAGGAGAGCTTGTCGAGGATCAGCTCACGGACGCGGGCGGCGTCGGCCTGGCCCTTCATCTCCTTCATCACCGCGCCGATGAGCGCGCCGGCCGCGGCGACCTTGCCGTCGCGGATCTTGTCGGCGACGTCGGGGTTGGCGGCGATGGCGGCGTCGACGGCGGCCGAGAGCGCGCCCTCGTCGGAGACGATCGCGAGCCCGCGGGCGGCGACGATCTCGTCGGGGGTGCCCTCGCCGGCGAAGAGACCGTCGAAGACCTGGCGGGCCAGCTTGTCGTTGAGCGCGCCCTCGTCGACCAGGGCCTGGATGCGGGCGACGTCGGCCGGCGTGACGCCGAGGTCGGCGAGGTCGACACCGGAGTCGTTGGCGCGGCGGGCCAGCTCGCCCAGCCACCACTTGCGCGCCGCCTGCGGCGACGACCCGGCGGCGATGGTCTCCTCGACCAGCCCGAGCGCGCCCGCGCCCACGGTGTCGCGCATCTCGAGGTCGCTGAAGCCCCACTCCGCCTGGAGCCGGGCGCGCTTCTCGGTGGGGTTCTCGGGCAGCGTTCCGCGCAGCTCCTCCACCCACTCCCGCGGCGGCGCGATCGGCACCAGGTCGGGCTCGGGGAAGTAGCGGTAGTCCTCCGCGTCGGACTTCTCGCGGCCGCTCGTGGTGATCCCGGTGTCCTCATGCCAGTGCCGGGTCTCCTGCAGGATCGAGCCGCCCGCGTCGAGGACGCCGGCGTGCCGCTGCATCTCGTAGCGGACCGCGCGCTCCACCGAGCGGAACGAGTTGACGTTCTTGGTCTCGGTGCGGGTGCCGAGCGTGCCGGACCCCTTCGGCGCGAGCGAGAGGTTGACGTCGGCGCGCAGGTTGCCCTGGTCCATCCGCGCCTCGGAGACGCCGAGCGCGACGATGAGGTCGCGCAGCTGGCTGACGTAGGCGCGCGCGACGGCCGGCGCCTTCTCCCCCGCGCCGACGATCGGCTTGGTCACGATCTCGATGAGCGGGATGCCGGCCCGGTTGTAGTCGACCAGCGAGTAGTCGGCGCCGTGGATCCGGCCGGTGAGCCCCCCGACGTGGGTGGACTTGCCGGTGTCCTCCTCCATGTGGGCGCGCTCGATCTCGACCCGGACGGTCTCGCCGTCCACGTCGACGTCCATGAACCCGTCGAAGCAGATCGGCTCGTCGTACTGGGAGGTCTGGAAGTTCTTCGGCATGTCCGGGTAGAAGTAGTTCTTCCGGGCGAACCGGCACCACTCCGCGATCGAGCAGTTGAGCGCGAGCCCGATCCGGATCGCCGACTCCACGGCCCGGCGGTTGACCACCGGCATCGAGCCGGGCAGGCCCAGGCAGGTCGGGCAGACGTGCGTGTTGGGCTCGCCGCCGAACGCCGCGGGGCAGCCGCAGAACATCTTCGTCGCCGTGTTGAGCTCGACGTGCACCTCGAGGCCGAGCGCCGGGTCGTAGCGCTCGAGCACCTCGTCGAAGGGCACCAGCGTGTCGGTCGTGGTGGTCATGCGCTCGCTCCCTCGAGGTCCGGCGCGCGGTCGAGCAGCGGGCCGCCCCACTGCTCCAGCAGCAGCGACTCCAGGGCGGCGCCGACCCGGTAGACGCGGTCGTCGGCGAGCGCCGGCGCCAGGATCTGGAAGCCCGCCGGCAGGCCGTCCTCGTCGGCCAGCCCGCTCGGCACCGAGATGCCCGGGACGCCGGAGAGGTTGGCCGGGATCGTGGCGAGGTCGTTGAGGTACATCGCCATCGGGTCGTCGACCTTGTCGCCGATCGGGAACGCCGTGGTCGGCGCGGTCGGCGAGACCAGCACGTCGGCCTGCTCGAAGGCGCGGGCGAAGTCCTGCGAGATCAGCGTCCGAACCTTCTGGGCCTGGCCGTAATAGGCGTCGTAGTAGCCGCTCGAGAGTGCGTAGGTGCCGAGGATGATCCGCCGCTTGACCTCGTCGCCGAACCCGGCCTCGCGGGTCGCCCGCATGACGTCCTCGGCCGACGGCGCGTCGACCCCCTCGGGCAGCACCCGCAGTCCGTAGCGCATCGCGTCGAAGCGCGCGAGGTTGCTCGACGCCTCGGCCGGCAAGATGAGGTAGTAGGTCGCCAGCGCGTGCACGAAGTGCGGGCACGACACCTCGACGACCTCCGCACCCGCCTTGGTCAGCAGCTCGACCGACTCCTGGAACCGGGCCAGCACGCCCGCCTGGTAGCCCTCGCCGCCGAGCTCCTTCACCACGCCGATCCGGACGCCGGTCAGGTCGCCCGACGCGCCTTGACGGACCGCCTCGACCAGCGCGGGCAACGGCTGGTCGATCGAGGTGGAGTCCTTGGGGTCGTGGCCGCCGATGACCTCGTGCAGCAGGGCCGCGTCGAGCACCGTGCGGGTGACCGGGCCGACCTGGTCGAGGGAGTTGGCGAGCGCGACGAGGCCGTAGCGCGAGACACCGCCGTAGGTCGGCTTCACGCCCACCGTGCCGGTGACCGCGCCGGGCTGGCGGATCGAGCCGCCAGTGTCGGTGCCGAGCGCGATCGGCGCCTCGAAGGCGGCCACCGCGGCGGCCGAGCCGCCGCCCGAGCCGCCGGGGATCCGGGTGAGGTCCCACGGGTTGTGCGTGACGCCGTACGCCGAGTGCTCGGTGGAGGACCCCATCGCGAACTCGTCCATGTTGGTCTTGCCGAGGATCGGCAGCCCGGCCGCACGAACCTTGGCGACCACGGTCGCGTCGTACGGCGGCACCCAGCCCTCGAGGATCCGCGAGCCGCAGGTGGTGGGCAGGCCCTCGGTCGCGAGCACGTCCTTGACCGCGATCGGCACGCCGTCGAGGGCCGAGGCGACCTGCCCGGCCGCGCGGCGCTCGTCGGAGGCCCGCGCGGCGGCCAGTGCGCCCTCGGCGTCCACTTGGAGGAAGGCGTGCACGGCGCCGTCGACCGCGCCGATCCGGTCGAGGGACGCCTGGGTCAGCTCGACGCTCGTGGTGGCGCCGGAGGCAAGGTCGTCGGCCAGCTCGGCCGCGGTCCGCCGGATGTCGGCGGTCACTGCTCGTCGCCCAGGATCCGCGGGACCGAGAACCGCTGCAGCTCCTGCTCGGGCGCGCCCGACAGCGCCTGCTCGGGGGTGAGGCACGGCTCGACGACGTCCTCGCGGAAGACGTTGGTCAGCGGCAGCGCGTGCGAGGTGGGCGGCACGTCTGCGGACGCGACCCCCTGGAGCGACGCGACCGAGTCGAGGATCACCGACAGCTGCGGCGCCAGGTGGTCGAGCTCGGCCTCGGTGAGGTCGATCCGCGCGAGCGTGGCCAGGTGCGCCACCTCGTCGCGGGACAGCGATGCGGACATGCGGTCAATCCTATGGACGCCGTCATCCGGCTTCTCGCTCGCCCACTGGCATACGTCCGGCGCCTGCGCTGCGGAGGCTTCGAGGCTCGTGCCTGGCG
This sequence comes from Nocardioides halotolerans DSM 19273, assembly GCF_000422805.1. Lineage (GTDB taxonomy): Bacteria > Actinomycetota > Actinomycetes > Propionibacteriales > Nocardioidaceae > Nocardioides > Nocardioides halotolerans. The sequence goes on from NZ_KE383923.1 coordinate 98,028, forward strand.
CTCCTCGCACCTCAGCCACCGTGCCGCGGGCCGAATCACGGTGGCTGAGGTGCGAAGGCGTTCTGCGCCTGAGCCTCGAAGCCCCTGAAGGCCGCGCTGGGACGCGACCGCGGCAGGTACGCCATCGAGACCCCACGACACGCCGACACAACATGTGGTCCCGAACTTCGCGGCGACCACTACATACGGTGGTCGGCGCAGCTGGTTCCGGACCTCATCCAGAGGTTCGGAGGCAAGAGGGAACCCGGTGGGACTCCGGGACTGCCCCGCAGCGGTGAGTGGGAACGACCGCCGTCAGACGCACTGGGTCAACCAGACCTGGGAAGCGACGGCCAGTAGGGATCGGACCTTGGGCGACCAGGGTCCGGCGCGCCCACGAGTCCGAAGACCTGCCAGCGCACCGCACCCGCCGGGTGCGGTGGTCCGAGGCCGCGTGGGACGGCCGACGGCTGGGACGACGCGGCCCCTACTCCGCGGCGTACGACCGTCTCCCCTGCGCGACCTCGGGCCTTCTGGAAGCGCCTCGCGAGGAGAGAGACGATGCAGGTACGCAAGAGGAACGGCGACCCGGAGGACGTCGACGTCAACAAGATCGTGCGAGCGGTCGACCGGGTCTGCAACGACCTGGCCGACGTCGACCCGATGCGGGTCGCCACCCGCACCATCAGCGGGCTGTACGACGGAGCGACCACCGCGGAGCTCGACCGGCTGTCGATCCAGACGGCCGCCGAGATGATCGGCGAGGAGCCGGAGTACTCCCGGCTCGCCGCGCGGCTGCTGTCGGGCTACATCGACAAGGAGGTCCGCAACCAGGGCGTCATGTCGTTCAGCCAGTCGGTCGCGCTCGGCCACGCCGAAGGGCTGATCGGCGACGACACCGCGAGGTTCGTCAAGGACAACGCCCGGAAGCTCGACTTCGCTGTCGACGCGGAGCTGGCGGCAGGCGCCGACCGTCGGTTCGAGTACTTCGGGCTGCGCACGGTCTACGACCGCTACCTGCTCAAGCACCCCTCGGACCGGCTCGTGATCGAGACGCCGCAGTACTTCCTGCTGCGCGTCGCCTGCGGGCTGGCCCGGACGCCGGGCGAGGCCGTCGACTTCTACCGGCTGATGGCGTCGCTCGCCTACCTCCCGAGCAGCCCGACGCTGTTCAACTCCGGCACCCGGCACACCCAGATGTCGAGCTGCTACCTCGTCGACAGCCCGCGCGACGACCTCGACTCGATCTACGCGCGCTACCAGCAGGTGGCACGGCTCTCGAAGTTCGCCGGCGGCATCGGCATCGGCTTCTCGCGGGTGCGCTCGCGCGGTGCGTTGATCCGGGGGACGAACGGCGCCTCCAACGGCATCGTGCCGTTCCTCCGGACGCTCGACTCGTCGGTGGCCGCGGTCAACCAGGGTGGCCGGCGCAAGGGCGCCGCGTGCGTCTACCTCGAGCCGTGGCACCCGGACGTCGAGGAGTTCCTCGAGCTGCGCGACAACACCGGCGAGGACGCCCGGCGCACCCACAACCTCAACCTCGCGAACTGGGTCCCCGACGAGTTCATGCGCCGGGTCGAGGCGGACGCCGACTGGTCGCTCATCGACCCCGACCAGGCGCCGGAGCTCCTCGACCTGTGGGGCGCGGCCTTCGACGTGGCGTACCGCCGGGCCGAGGAGGAGGGCCGGTTCGTGCGCAAGGTCAAGGCGCGCGAGCTGTTCGGCAAGATGATGCGCACGCTCGCGCAGACCGGCAACGGCTGGATGACGTTCAAGGACGCCGCCAACCGCACCTGCAACCAGACCTCCGACGAGCCGGGTGGACCCGTCGTCCACCTCTCCAACCTCTGCACCGAGATCATCGAGGTCTCCTCCGACGCCGAGACCGCGGTCTGCAACCTCGGCTCGATCAACCTCGCGCGACACGTGACCCCGTCGGGCATGGACTGGGAGCGGTTGCGCGCGACCGTCCGGACGGCCCTGCCGCTGCTCGACCGGGTGATCGACGTCAACTACTACCCGAGCCCCGAGGCGGCGGCGTCCAACCCGCAGTGGCGCCCGGTCGGCCTCGGGCTGATGGGCCTGCAGGACGTCTTCTTCGCCCTGCGCCTGCCGTTCGACTCGTCCGAGGCGCGGGAGCTGTCGACGCGGATCCAGGAGGACGTCTACCTCACCGCGCTCGAGGTGTCGTGCGAGCTCGCCCGCGAGCACGGCCCCCATCCGGCGTACGCCGCGACGCGGGCTGCCGCCGGCCACCTCCAGCCGGACTTCTGGCCGGACTCAGCACCCGCGCAGCCCGAGCGCTGGGCGGCACTGCGTGCCGACGTCGCCGAGCACGGGCTGCGCAACTCGCTGCTCGTGGCGATCGCGCCGACCGCGACCATCGCGTCGATCGCCGGCTGCTACGAGTGCATCGAGCCGCAGGTGTCCAACCTGTTCAAGCGCGAGACGCTCTCCGGTGAGTTCCTCCAGGTCAACGCGGCGCTGACCCGGGAGCTGAAGGAGCGGGGACTGTGGACCGCGGAGGTCCGCGACGCCATCAAGCGGGCCGAGGGCTCGGTGCAGGGCGTCGCAGCGCTGCCCGAGGACGTGCGGCTGCTGTTCCGCACGGCGTGGGAGCTGCCACAACGGGCGCTGATCGACATGGCGGCCGCGCGGGCGGCGTACGTCGACCAGAGCCAGTCGCTCAACCTCTTCATCGCAGGTCCGTCGATCGGGAAGCTCTCGTCGATGTACCTCCACGCCTGGAAGTCCGGGCTGAAGACGACCTACTACCTGCGGTCGCGCCCGGCGACCCGGATCCAGCAGACGACCGTGCTGTCGGAGCCGACCGCCGTCCCCAACACCACCGACCAGGAGGCACTCGCGTGCTCCCTGGAGAACCCCGAGAGCTGCGAGGCCTGCCAGTGACCACCACGACCGACGCCCAGACGACCGCCAAGAACCTGCTCGACCCCGGGCTCGACCTGACCCTGCGGCCGATGCGCTACCCGTACTTCTACGACCGGTTCCGCGACGCCATCAAGAACACGTGGACCGTCGAGGAGGTCGACCTGCACTCCGACCTCAAGGACCTGCAGCGGCTCACCGAGGCCGAGCGGCACCTGGTCTCGCGGCTGGTCGCGTTCTTCGCCACCGGCGACACGATCGTGGCCAACAACCTGGTGCTGAACCTCTACCAGCACGTCAACTCCCCCGAGGGCCGGCTCTACCTGTCGCGGCAGCTGTTCGAGGAGGCCGTGCACGTGCAGTTCTACCTGACCCTGCTCGACACCTACGTGCCCGACGAGGCCGAGCGGCACCAGGCGTTCGCGGCCGTCGAGAACATCCCGTCGATCAAGGCCAAGGCCGACTACTGCTTCCGGTGGATCGACTCGGTCTTCGAGCTGGACCGGCTCGAGACCCGCGAGCACCGACGAGCGTTCCTGCTCAACCTGATCTGCTTCGCGGCCGTGATCGAGGGGCTGTTCTTCTACGGCGCGTTCGCCTACGTCTACTTCCTCCGCTCCCGCGGGCTGCTCAACGGACTGGCCTCGGGCACCAACTGGGTCTTCCGCGACGAGTCGATGCACATGGCGTTCGCGTTCGACGTGGTCGACACGGTGCGCGAGGAGGAGCCCGAGCTCTTCGACGACGAGCTCGGCGCCCAGATCCGGCAGATGCTCGTCGAGGGGGTGGACGCCGAGGCGCAGTTCGCCGAGGACCTCCTGGGCCGGGGCGTCGCCGGCCTGTCGACCGCGGACATGCGCAGCTACCTCGAGTACGTCGCCGACCAGCGCATGCAGCGCCTCGGGCTGCCTGTGATCTACGGCTCGAAGAACCCGCTGGCGTTCATGGAGCTCCAGGACGTGCAGGAGCTGTCGAACTTCTTCGAGCGGAAGGTGTCGGCGTACCAGGTCGGCGTCACCGGCGCGGTCGGGTTCGACGAGGACTTCTGACGCGCGCCTCCGCCTCCTTTGCCAGACTGTGACGTGATGGAACCCGGGAGGAGCGCGTCGGTCCTGTGGCTGCGCGCGCTCTTCGCCGGGACCTTCGCGTTCTTCCTCGGCACCGCCGGTCACCTGATGGCGGACGGGCTGCTGCCCGGTCCGGCCTTCTTGGTGATGCTCTACGTCGTGCTCGTGGGGCTCAGCGTCCCGGTGCTCGCCCGGCCGGCGTCGCGGCTCCGGACGCTCGGGGTGCTGGTCGGCGGGCAGACGGTCATCCACCTGTGCCTCACCCTGAGCGCCGGCCACGTCGGCGATCCCGAGGCGTCGGCGGCGTCTGTGCCGCGCGGCACCGGGTTCGCCCCGTTGCCCGAGGTCGACGGCCGCCGGGTCGGCTCGCTGCAGGACGCGTTCGTGGGCTCCGACGCGATGCCTCACCAGACCCCGACGCTCCCGGTCCACCACCTCGTCGCGGACCTGTCGGCGCACGCGCCGATGATGGCCGCCCACCTCGCCGCCGCGACGCTCGTCGGGCTCTGGCTGGCCTACGGCGAGCGCTGCCTGGTCCGCGTCGTCCAGCTCACGGCCCGCGTGCTGCTCCGGCTCGCGCGGCCGGTTCTCATCGTCACCGTCCGTCCGGCTCCGCGGCCCGGCTGGGTCGCCGACGCGGTCGCCGCGGGCCTCCGCTCCGTGCTCCTCGGCCCGTCCGTCTCCCGACGCGGCCCACCTCTCCTCGCAGGCTGATCGGCTCCTGATCCGTCCTTGACCCGCCCGGTCCCCGGGCGGGCTGTCCTGCGTTCCCATCATCTGCTCGAGGAGAGCACTCATGACCACCTCTGCGGCGCCCTCGCGCCCTCATGCACCCCCACCCGACCCACGGCGTACGCCGGCACGCGGCTCCGGCTGGTTCCGTGCGGCCTGGCGCTGGCACTTCTTCGCCAGCTTCCTCGTCGTCCCGGTCCTGCTGCTGCTGGCGACGACCGGGCTGATCTACCTGCTCCGGTTCCAGCTGGAGCCGCTGCTGCACCCCGGCCTGTACGACGTCGACACACGTGCGTCGGGCGGGATCGCGCAGCCCTACGTCAGTCAGCTCGCCGTGGTCGAGGAGGCCGTCCCCGGCTCGACCGCGGTGTCGCTGGCCGAGCCGCGCGACACCGGCGACCCGACGATCGTCTCGGTCACCACCGCCGACGGCGCCGGGCGCGACGTGTTCGTCGATCCCTACCGGCTGAGGGTGCTCGGCTCCGTCGACCCCGACACCACGCTCTCCGGCCGGGCGATCCGGCTGCACGGCGAGCTGATGTCCGGCACCTGGGGCGACCGCGTGATCGAGGTCGGCGTCTGCTGGGCGCTGGTGATGGCGCTGACGGGCTACTACCTGTTCGTCCGCGGCTTCCAGGCCCGGCGCCGGGCCAAGAGGGCCGAGCGCCGGACAGCCCGGCTCCGCTACCGCCACGGGATGGTGGGTGCCTTCGTGGGCGTCGGCCTGCTCACCCTCCTGGTGACGGGCCTGCCGTGGACCGGCTTCTGGGGCGAGAAGGTGCAGTCGATCGCGACCGACCATGGCTCGTCGCTGTGGAGCCTCGACCCCGGCGCGCAGAGCGACCCGAGCTCCACCCTGGACGAGTCGCTGCCCCACAGCCACGCGCAGGACGTGCCCTGGGGCCAGGGCGACTCACCCGTCCCCGACGGTGCGACCGAGGATGACGGCCGAAGTGTCGCCAACGTCGACACGGCGATCGCCGTCGCCGACCGGGAGGGGCTGCGGCACCCGATGACAGTGGCGCTCCCCGCTGACGACGACGCGACCGGCGTGTTCTCGGTGATCGGCTACGCGTTCGACGCGCCGTCGGACGAGCGGACCGTGCACGTCGGCCGCTACGGCGGCGAGGTCGAGTCGACGTACGGCTTCGACGACTACCCGCTCCTCGCCAAGGTCGTCGCGCAGGGCATCGGTCTGCACGAGGGCCGCAGCCTCGGGCTGTGGTCGTTCTGGGGCTCGGCGGCGATGTGCCTGTCGGTCGTCTTCATGTGCGTCACCGGGCCGCTGATGTGGTGGCGCCGCCGACCACGCGGCGCCGCGGTCATGGGCGCTCCGCGGGGCCGGATGCCGGTGCGCGCCACCCCTCTGCTCGCTGTTGTGCTCGTCGCTCTCGGCGTCCTCCTGCCGCTGTTCGGACTCACGCTGGTGGTCGCGCTGCTGCTCGACCAGGTGGCCCTGCGACGCCTGCCCGTGCTGGCTCGGTGGTTCGGCGTGACCTGAGGAACTCCGGCCCGGCGTCCAACCGATCGCCGGGCTGGCGCATCTTGGAGGGCACAGGACCGCAACCAGCAGCAGGAGGTACGTCGTGCCGGCACCCTCGGACGAGGCGTTCGCCGAGCTCGTGCACGCCGCGTGGCCCGGGCTCTACCGCACGGCGTACCTCCTGCTCGGCGAGCACCAGCTCGCCGAGGACCTCGTGCAGACCGCGCTCGCGAAGACCTACGCGTCATGGGGCAAGGTCCGCGAGCCGGCCGCGGCCGCCGGGTACGCCCGGGTGGTGCTGGCCAACACGGCGGCGTCGTGGTTCCGGCGGCGTTCGTGGCGCAACGAGCTGCCGTCCTCGGCGCTGCCCGAGCTGCCGACCAGCGCCGAGCCGTCGGACCGGCCGGCGGTGCTCGCGGCGCTGGCCACCCTGCCGCCGCGGCAGCGGGCGGTCGTGGTGCTGCGCTATTACGACGACCTCAGCGTCCGCGACGTCGCGCACGCCCTCGGCATCAGCGAGGGCACGGTCAAGAGCCAGACCTCGGCCGCGTTGCTCAAGCTGCGGGCGCAGCTCGGCGACGCGGTCGTGCCTCAGGAGACGGGAGCCCGACATGACTGAGCGGCTGAGCGTGCTGCTGCGGGAGGAGGCCGACGGGCTCGAGGTCCCGTCGCCGTCGACCGCCGCGATCCTGGAGCGCGGCCACGGGCTGCGCCGTCGTCGCCGGTGGACCCAGGCCGCGACCGGCGCCCTCGTGGCCGCCGTGGTGGTCGCCGGCGGCGCGACCGGTGCGCACCGGCTGCAGGCCGACGACGACATCGTCGACCCGGCCCGCGCCGCCGAGGCGTTCGCGTCCCAGGGTGCGTTCGCCGTCGGCCGTGACCTCTACCTCGGGGACGAGGTCGTCCACTGGGAGGAGTCGATCAAGGCGATCTACTACACCTCCGCCGGCGTCGTGGTCCGCAGCGGCACGTCGAGCGACACCAACGACGGCCGATCGCACTACGAGCTCGTCACCCCGACCGGCGCGCGCTCCCCCGTCGACGTCGCCATGGGCGACCGCATCCCCGGCTTCGAGCCGGACAGCTCGAGGTTCGCCTACGCCACCCAGGACTCCGGCCGGCTCGAGGTGGTCGTCCACGACGTGGTGTCAAACCGCGAGCTCGCCCGGGTCGTCGTCCTCGACCACCCCGTCGAGACCGGCTGGGAGGCGCCGCCGGTGTCGATCGACGGCGACGTGGTCTGGGTGCGGACCGGCCGTGGCTGGACCGAGGTCGACTGGCGCACCGGCGCGACCCGAGCGGTGCCGGGCACCGAGGACACCTACGAGCTGCAGAACGGCCACTACGCCGTCCAGCGCGGGAGCGTCTGGGAGGTCCGCGCCATGTCCGACCAGTCGCTCGTCGGCGAGGTGCGGACGCCCGAGGGCTGGTACGCGTTCTTCTCCCCCGACGGGCGCCTGATGCGCAGCTTCCCCGACGACGTCCCCGACGCGGAGGCGGTGCCGAGCGCCTTCGTGCACGACGTCGCCGCCGGCTCGCGGTTCGAGCACGCGCACGCGGGCTACGACCTCGGCTGGACGCCCGACGGCAACCTGCTCGTGCTCGACGGCGAGACCGTCCGGGTCTGCGAGCCGCTGTCGGACGCCTGCACCGTGCGGGCCTTCGACGACACCGGGACGGTCCGGCTGGGCGGCGCGCCGTACGAGTCCTGAGGCCGGACCGCCGGACTCGCGCCCCGCCGGGGCTGGGAGGCAACCGAGCCCGATCCAGCAGGTGCCAACGCTGCGGAGGTTTCGAGACAGGCGCTAGCGCGCCTTCCTCAACCAGCGATGCGTGCCCGTCGAGGTCGGCCCCGGCTCCCAGGCCACCTGGCTTCGAGGCTCAGGCGCAGCACGCCTTTGCACCTCAGCCACCGTACGACGCGCGCCCAGACGCTGGCTGAGGTGCGAGGAGCGCTGGCGACGAGCCTCGAAGCCACCGCAGCGAAGGCACCCGCTCGACCACCGCTGGTTGAGGAGGGCGCGCAGCGACCGTCTCGAAACCTCGCACGCCGGGGCTGGGACGCACGCGGGGGGCAGTGGCGCGCGTGCGGGATTCCGCGCCGGATCCCGCCGGCCTGGTAGTGGCTGCTGCGCAGCTACTCCTGGCCGGCGGGGCCGGCGTACGGCGTCAGCCTGCGACGGCCGACTTGAACTTCGCGCCGGCCTTGAAGCCGGGCACGCTGGTCGCCGCGATGTTGATCTCGGCGCCGGTCTGCGGGTTGCGACCGGTCCGGGCCGAACGCTCGCGCTTCTCGAACGTGCCGAAGCCCGGGATGGTGACCTTGTCGCCCTTGGCCACGGTCTTGGTGATCGTGTCGAGGACCGCGTCGAGCGCGCGCTCCGCGTCGGCGCCGCTGAGCCCGGCGGCCTCGGCCACCGCGTCCTTGAGCTCTCCCTTGTTCAATGTTCAACCCTTCTCGGTGTGTGTTGTGCGGGTCCATCCTGCACGAGGGGTGCCCCAGCGTGCGGAGGCGCACCTATGGCGCGGCCTGTCGCAGCCTAGGCTCGTGCCCCGTGACCGAGACGCAGTACCTCAGTGAGGACGCCCTGATCGGCAGCGAACGAGCTCAGCTGCTGGCCTTCGTGCACGACACCCGGACCGAGATCGCGCGGCTGCTCGACGGCCTCACCGAGGAGCAGGCGAGGGCCGGGCTGGTGCCCTCGGCGACCACGCTGCTGGGCCTGGTCAAGCACTGCGCGTTCGTCGAGCGGGTGTGGTTCCACGTCTCGCTGGCGGGGCGCAGCCGCGAGGAGGTGGGCATCCCGGAGGACGCCGACGAGAGCTGGGTCCTGCGCGACGACGACACCGTCGCGTCGGTCGTGGCCGACTACCGGGCCGCGTGGGCGGAGGCCGACGAGATCGCGGCGCCGTACGACCTCTACGACCTCGCGGTGCACAACCGCCGTGGGCCGCTCACGCTGCGCTGGATCTACGTCCACATGGTCGAGGAGCTCGCCCGGCACGCCGGCCACGGCGACATCCTGCGCGAGCAGGTGCTGGCCAGGGAGACGGCCTAGCGCTCAGGGGCAGTGCTCGCGCACGACCCGTTGCGTCGACGCGGGGTTCGTGGCCAGCAGCTCGGCCGGTCGGATCGGCCGGGGCTGGAGGTTGCCGCCGCAGTTGGGGCACACGCCGTGCAGGACGTTGTCGACGCAGTCGCGGCACCACGTGCACTCGTAGGTGCAGATCATCGCGTCGGGCGAGTCGGGCGGCAGGTCACGGTCGCAGCACTCGCAGCCGGGTCGCAGGTCGAGCATGCGCCCAGCGTGGCAGCAGCGGCGCCTCAGAGCCAGCGCACCTGCCGCGCCTTGCCCTCGTCGTACGCCGGGCGGCCGGACAGCGACCCAGGGGTGCCGGTCTCCCACCACGCGCCCGACTCGGTCCAGGCCGACGGCGCCACCCGGCAGACGACGACGGCCGGGCGCTGCTGGGCCACCGCGGCCTCCCGCGCGGCGGCGTACGCCGTCCGGAAGCCGTCGAGGTGGCCGTCCGCGACGGTCTCGACGTGGCAGCCCAGCGAGCGGGCGTGCGCGGCGAAGTCGACCGTCAGCCCGGCGGACGCGCCGGGACCGCGGGAGTCGGCGAACAGGTTGTTGAAGCCGTCGGCGCCCTGCCCGGTCTGCAGCCGGTGGATGACCGCGAACCCGCCGTTGTCGCACAGCACGGCGACGAACGGCACGCCCGCGAACGCCGCGGAGTAGAGCTCGGAGTTGAGCATCAGGTAGGAGCCGTCGCCGAAGATCGAGGTGACCAGCCCGTCGGGGTGGGTACGCGCCCGGGCCATCGCGGCGCCCCACGGCGCGGCGATCTCGTAACCCATGCAGGAGAAGCCGTACTCCAGGTCCATGGTGGCGCCGGACGTGGCGCCCGGAGTCACCGCGCCGGTGCGCCAGCCGCCGTGCAGCTCGCCCGGCATGCCGCCCGAGGCGGTGAGCACGTAGTCGTCCGGCCCCGACGCGTCGTTGACCGCGCCCGTGACCTGGGCGTAGGTGAGCACTCCCGGCTCGACCCCTGCGCGCAGCCGGTCGATCTCGGCGTCCCAGTCTGCCTTCACGGCACGCGCCCGGTCGGCCCACGACGGCGGCGCGGCGAAGTCGCCCAGGGCGGCCGCGAGCTCGACCAGCACCTCGCGCGCGTCGCCCACGACCTCGTGCGCGCCGCGCTTGACCGCGTCGAAGCGCGCGGCGTTGACGCTGACGATCCGCACGCCGGAGGCGAAGCCGGTCCACGACGACGTGGTGAAGTCCTGGAGCCGGGTGCCGACCGCGACCACCACGTCGGCCTCGGCCGCGAGCGCGTTGGCCGACGCCGAGCCGACGATGCCGAGGGCGCCGGCGTGGAGCGGGTGGTCGTGCGGCACGAGAGTGCGCCCGGCGACGGTCTCGACGACCGGTACGCCGTGCACCTCCGCGAGCTCGAGGGCCTGCGCCGCCGCGCCGGAGTAGCGCACGCCACCTCCCAGCACCAGCAACGGACGGGACGACGCGCGGACCACCTCGACGGCGTCCGCCAGCGCGGACCGGTCGGCCCGCGGTCGCGGCACGCGGTGCAGCCGCGGCTCGAAGAACGCCTCGGGGAAGTCCCACTCCTCGGCCTGCACGTCCTGCGGCAGCGCGAGCACGACCGGTCCGCAGTCGGCCGGGTCGGTGAGCACTCGCGCCACCTGCGGCAGCGACGCCAGCAGCTGCTCGGGCCGGGTGATCCGGTCGAAGTACCGCGAGACGGCCCGGAACGAGTCGTTGACGGAGAGGGTCGGGTCGCCGAAGTGCTCCACCTGCTGCAGCACCGGGTCGGGCGCGCGGCCGACGAAGGTGTCGCCGGCCAGCAGGAGCACGGGCAGCCGGTTGGCGTGCGCGACGCCGGCGGCGGTGACCATGTTGAGCGCTCCCGGTCCGATCGACGACGTCGCCGCCATCACCTGGCGCCGGTCGGTCGCCCGCGCGTAGGCGACCGCGGCCAGCGCCATGCCCTGCTCGTTCTGCCCCCGCCACGTCGGCAGCTCGTCGCCGGCCTCGTGCAGCGCGGTGCCGAGGCCGAGCACGTTGCCGTGGCCGAAGATCGCGAACACCCCGGCGAAGAGCGGGACCTGCGTGCCGTCGAGCAGCTCCGACCGCTGCGCGGTCATCCAGCGCACCAGCGCCTGCGCGGTGGTGAGACGAGGCATCAGCTCTCCCTCCGCCCGGCCGCCGAGGTCATCGGGCAGCGGGGGTCGGTCGTCAGGTCGGCCCAGGTGTCGCGCACCCAGCCGTGGTCGGGGTCGTCGCAGAACGCGAGCTCGCGCTCGGCGCCCGGCCCGGCCATCACGTTGAGGTAGTACATCTCGTAGCCCGGCGCCGCCACGCACGGTCCGTGGTAGCCGTGCGGCACCAGCACCACGTCGTGGTCGCGCACGCGGTGCGTCTCGTCGAGCGCCGCCAGCCCGGCCGCCTCGTGCTCGGGCCCGGTGTACGTCGTGTGGTAGCCGAAGCCACTCGACCCGTCCGCGCCGGCGTGGATCCGGTAGTAGTAGATCTCCTCGTTGACCACCCGGCACGGCTCGCTCGCGTCGTGCTTGTGTGGCGGGTAGCTCGACCAGTTGCCGTCCGGCGTCAGCAGCTCGCAGCAGACCAGCTTGTCGGCGTGGTCCCACACGCCTGGGATGCCGAAGTTGGCCACCTGACGGGTGGCCGGCCCGGCACCGCGCACCTCGACCGGCACGTCCTCCGCGGCGCCGTACGCCGGCGGGAGCGCGCGCTCGCACCGCGACGACGGCAGCGCGACCTCCGCGCCCTCCTGCGACACCAGCGTCAGCTCGCTGTCGCGGCCGACGTAGCAGAAGTCGGTGACCCGGCTGAACACCGAGTCGCGGCCCTCAAGCCCGAACTCCCGGCCCTCGGCGCGGACCTCCAGCGAACCGGACAGCGGCAGCACGAACAGCTCCGAGTCGCCCGTGCGCACCGTCGTGGGCGCTCCGGCAGCGAGACGCAGCACCCGCAGACCGGTCCACTCCCACCCGGCGTCCGCCGGCGTCAGGTCCACGACCACCGGCCCGGCCGGCGCCGGGCGCACCAGCGTCACGGCTCCTCCCCCGCCGCCCGCAACACGGCGGCCGCGGCGTCGACCGCGGCGAAGACCTCGCCGTCCGGCGGGTAGAGGAGCGCCCGGCCGACCACCAGACCGCGCACCGCGGGCTGGACCAGCGCGCGCCCCCACGACGCGAGGTCCTGGGCGGGGTCGGCGTGCGGCACCCCGCCCAGCACGACGCAGGGCAGCGTGGTCGTGGCGAACACCGCCTCCGGGTCGTCGCAGGACGGCATCTTCAGCCAGGTGTGCGCGCTGGTCGTGCCGAGGCCGCTCGCGACCGCGACCGCGCGGGCGAGGGACGCGACGTCCTTGAGGAGGCGCAGCGAGCCGTCCTCCTCACGGTGGTAGGGCAGCGGCTCCACCATCGCCACGAGCCCGTGAGCCGCGAGCTCGGTCACCGCCCTGGCACAGCCCTCGAGGGTTTCGGCGGTGCCGTCGTCGCTGTCGTCGATGCGCAGCAGCATCTTGCCGCCCTCGAGCCCGCGGTCGGCGATGCTCGCGGCGTCGTAGCCGGTGAAGCGGTCGTCCATCGTCCACGCGGCGCCGTCGAGCCCGCCGCGGTTCATCGACCCGATCACGACCTTGCCCTCGAGTGCGCCGAGCAGCAGCAGCTCCTCAACGACGTCGGGGGTGCCGAGCACCCCGTCGACGTCGGGGTGGCTGAGCGCCTCGGCGAGCCGCGCGAGGAGCGAGCGCCGGTCGGCCATCGCCATCGGGTCGCCGCCCGAGGCCAGCGCGCCCCGGGCGGGGTGGTCGGCCGCGACGAGGAACAGCGTGCCGCGGTCGTTGAGGACCCGGCCCGGCCGTCGCCGGGCGGAGTAGGCCCGCGCGATGGCGCCCGGGTCGCCCGCGCGGGTCGCGAGCAGGTCTCGCCACTGCTCGTCGGTGAGGGTCGGCACGCTCACGTCGCGGCCCCCCGCGAGGCGACGAGCTCCTCGAGCTCGGCGAGGTCCGGCATCGCGTCGGCGCAGGCCAGCCGCGAGGCGACGATGGCGCCGGCGGCGTTGGCGTACTCGGCGCAGCGCGCCGGCTCCCAGCCCGACAGCAGCCCGTGCACCAGGGCGCCGCCGAACGCGTCGCCGGCGCCGAGACCGCACACGACCTCGACCGGATGAGGGGGTACGACGGTGCTGCCGTCGGCGGTGGCGACCAGCACGCCGTCGCCGCCGAGCTTCACCAGCGCGAGCTCGACACCGCGCGCGAGCAGCCGGGCGGCCGCCTCGTGCGGGTCGCCGGTGCCGACGGCGACCTCGACCTCGGCCCGGTTGCCGACCACGACCGTGACGTGGCCGAGCATGGCGGCGTACTCCTCCCGCGCCTCCTCCGGCGAGGGCCAGAACATCTCGCGCCAGTCGAGGTCGAGGATGGTCCAGCGGCCCGAGCCGGGCGCCGGGCGCGGCCGCCGGGCCAGCATCTCGAGCTGGGTGCCGCGGGCCGGCTCGACGCTCACCCCGGTGCCGGTCACCCACAGCACCGGCACGTCCGGCACGACGTCCCAGGGCACGTCGTCGACGGTCAGCGTGAGGTCGGGGGCGATCGGCGCGCGGTAGAAGGTCAGTGGCGGGTCCTCGGGCGGGTCGAGCGCGCAGAACACCACCGGCGTCTGCAGGCCGTCGGCCGTGCCGACGTACGACGCGTCGACGCCGAAGCCCGTCAGCGCCTCACGCACGTAGTCGCCGAAGCCGCCAGGCCCGTCGGCCCCCACCTTCGTGAGCACGGCCGCGCGCCGACCGAGCCTGGTCGCGCCGACCGCCACGTTGGTCGCGGTGCCGCCGAGGGACTTCGCGAACGTCGCGACGTCCTTGAGCGGCACGCCCGACTGCTCGGGGTAGAGGTCCACCCCCACCCGGCCGACGGTGAGCAGCTCGAGGGCCGGCATCAGCTCGACGTCGGGAAGTGGAGGCTGGCCCCGCTGGCCTGCGCCTGCTCGGGCCAGCGAGCGGTCACGACCTTGGCGCGCGTGTAGAAGCTCACGCCCTCCGGGCCGTGCACGTGCTTGTCGCCGAACAGCGAGTCCTTCCAGCCCCCGAAGGAGTAGAACGCCATCGGCACCGGGACCGGCACGTTGATGCCGATCATGCCTACGTTGACGCCCCGCTGGAACCGGCGCGCCGCCTCGCCCGACGAGGTGAAGATCGCGGTGCCGTTGCCGTAGGGGTTGGCGTTGATGAGCGCGATCGCCTCGTCGGCGTCGTCGGCTCGCACCACGGAGAGCACCGGGCCGAAGATCTCCTGGGTGTAGACGTCCATCTCGGTGCCGACCCGGTCGATGACCGTCGGCCCGACGAAGAACCCGTCCTCGTGGCCCGGCACCACGAGCCCGCGGCCGTCGACCGCGACCTCCGCGCCCTGCTCCTCGCCGCTGCCGATCAGGCCGACGATCCGCTGCTGCGCCTCGCGGGTCACGACCGGGCCCATGTCGCTGCCCGCCTCGCGACCCGGGCCCACCTTCACCGCGCGTGCGCGCGCCGAGACCGCCTCGACGACCAGGTCAGCTCCGGAGCCGACGGCGACCGCGGCCGAGATCGCCATGCAGCGCTCGCCGGCGGAGCCGAACGCCGCCGCCGACAGGTGGTCGGCCGCGAAGTCGATGTCGGCGTCCGGCATCACGATCGCGTGGTTCTTGGCGCCTCCGAGGGCCTGCACCCGCTTGCCGTTCGCGCTGCCGCGCTCGTGGATGTAGCGCGCGATCGGGGTCGAGCCGACGAACGACACGGCCGCGACGCGCGGCGAGTCGAGGATCGCGTCGACGGCGACCTTGTCGCCGTGCACGACGTTGAAGACGCCGTCGGGCAGGCCCGCCTGCCGCCAGAGCTCCGCGATGACGAGCGACGCCGAGGGGTCGCGCTCGCTCGGCTTGAGCACGAACGTGTTGCCGCAGGCGATCGCGACCGGGAACATCCACATCGGCACCATCGCCGGGAAGTTGAACGGCGTGATGCCGGCGACGACGCCGAGCGGCTCGCGGAACGAGAACGTGTCCACCCCGCTCGACACCTGGTCGGAGTAGTCGCCCTTCAGCAGGCTCGGGATGCCGCACGCGAACTCGACGACCTCGAGCCCCCGCTGCACCTCGCCGAGCGCGTCGGAGAGCACCTTGCCGTGCTCGTCGGTGATCGCCTCGGCGAGCCGGCCGGCGTTCGCGTTGAGCAGCTCGCGGAAGCCGAACATGATCTTGGTCCGGGCGCTGATCGACGTCTGCGACCAGGCCGGGAACGCCTCCCACGCGGCGTCGACCGCGCGCTCGACGTCGGCGGCCTCGGCGAGCAGCACCTCGGCCGCTACCTGGCCGGTGGCCGGGTTGTAGACGGGAGACGTGCGGGTCGAGCCCGCGTCGGTCAGGGAGCCCGAGATCCAGTGCCGGATGGTGGTCGTTCCTGTGCTCATGACCGGGAGCCTGTCAGGTAGTGGAGGCAGGTGCGTACGTCGGCCAGCGGTCCCTCGCCGTCCGGCTCGCCGGGGAGCATCACGTCCTGCTCCAGGACGTACCACCCGTCGTAGCCCGCCGCCTCGAGGATCTCGACGATCCCGTCGACGTCGACGTCGCCGGTGCCGAGCGGCACGAACATCCCGGCACGCACGCCGTCGGCGAAGGTGAGCGAGCCCGCCGCGACCTGCGCGGCGAGGCTCGCGTCGACGTCCTTGAGGTGGACGTGGCGGACCCGCCCGGGCTGCGCGGCGACGATCGCCGCGGGGTCGGCGCCCGCGGCGGCGAGGTGGCCGGTGTCCACGCACAGGCCGATGCGCGAGCCCTCGAGGACCCGCGCCGTCTCGGCTCCGGTCTCGACCATCGTCCCCATGTGGGGGTGGAGGACGGCCTCGACCCCGCGGCTCGCGGCGTGGTCGGCGATGCGGTCGAGGTTGGCGAGCAGGGCCTGCCACCCGGTTTCGTCGAGCTCGGGGCGGGCGTCGTAGCCGGCCTGACCGGTGCCGGCCGCCAGCACGACGATGCCGGCCTTCGCGGCCAGGCACTCGTCGATGAACGCGTCGACCGCCGGCACGGGGTCGTGGCCCGGGTCGTGCAGCACCGCCACGTGGAAGCCGCCCACCGCGCGCAGACCGTGCCCGGCGAGCTGCGCGACCCGCGACTCCCCGTCGGCCTCCAGGAAGCCGGGCGGCCCGAACTCCGTGGCCACGAGGCCGAGCTCCTGCATCTCCGCCAGCACGCGCTTCGGTGCGAGCTGGTGGCCCCAGCCGGGCACCTCGCACAGCCCCCACGAGATCGGCGCGCCGGCGATGCGGCCTACCGCCAGTGATGTGGTCACAACTACCGGATCTCCTCGACGAACGGCGAAACGACTTTGTTCTAACATTAGATCATCTGACATACTCGCACCCATGTCCGCCCGCCGTTCCGCCGACGACGCACTCACGACGCTGGCGCCCGACCGCACCAGCCCGATCCCCCTGTGGTTCCAGGTCGCGCAGCATTTCGAGCGGTCGATCGCGTCGGGCGACTTCCCACCGGGCATGCTGCTCGACAACGAGGTCGTGCTCGCCCAGCGTCTCGGGATCTCCCGGCCGACGATGCGTCGGGCCATGGAGCAGCTGGTCGACCAGGGCCTCATCGTCCGCAGGCGGGGCATCGGCACGCGCGTCGTGCAGCCCAAGGTGCGCCGCCCGCTCGAGCTGACCAGCCTCCACGACGACCTCGCCAGCACCGGCCAGCAGCCCGCCACGACGGTGCTGCGCTTCGAGACGCTGGGGGCCGGCGCGGAGGTCGCCGGGCGGCTGCGCGTGGAGCCCGGCTCGCCGGTGGTGCTCGTCGAGAGGCTGCGCACCGCGCGCGACCAGCCGATCGCCCGGATGACGAACTGGCTGCCCGCCTCCGTCGTGACGTTCGAGGAGGACGCCCTCGTCTCCTCGGGCCTCTACGACCTGCTCCGGCGCACCGGGGTGCACCTGCACTCCGCCTCGCAGACCGTCGGCGCGCGCACGGCGACCGCCGCCGAGGCCCGGGAGCTCGGCGAGCCCCGAGGGGCGGCGCTGCTGACCATGGAGCGGGAGACGCTCGACGACCACGGCACCGTGGTGGAGCTCGCGAGCCACCTCTACGCCGCCAGCCGCTACAGCTTCGAGATCCACCTGGTCCACGGCTAGGCCTGCCTCTTACTCAGCTCAGCGGCGCGGGCGCGCCGGTCTCCAGCTCGGCCCTGAGCGCGGCCAGCTGAGCCTCGATCGGGTGGGCGGTGGCGCCGAGACGCGCCATCGTCGCGCCCGCGGCCATGCTGGTGTCGTGGGGCACGGGGGCCGGCAGCCGTGCCTCGTCGGGCGGCGGTCCGAAGTCGAGCCGGTCTGCGTCGAGGCCGAAGACCTCGCACGTGGCGAGGGCGAGCTCGCGCCGCGTCACCGCTGTGGCTCCGGCCAGGTGGAGGACGCCGTCGACCCTCTTGTCGACGGCCAGCCCGAGCAGCGCGCCGATCTCGGGCGAGACGATCGGGGTGGCCACGCAGTTGATGTCGGGGTCCTCCCAGACCGTGAACCGGCCACCGGCGCGGAGCGCGTCGACCAGCGCCAGCACGAAGTAGCCGAACCCGCAGTCCTGCGACCGCGGGCCGCTCGCCTGGGTCTGGTGGAGGCCCTGCACCCCGCCGACCCGGGCCACGAAACCCGCCCTGGCCCGCTCGAGGACCACCAGCTCCGACGCGGCCTTCAGGAAGCCGTAGAGGTTCACCGGGTTGGGCGGCTCCTCCTCGTCGACCAGGTGGCCGGTGCCGTCGAAGACCCAGTCGGTGGACACCAGGCCGACCCGCGCGCCGGTCTCGTTGGCGGCGTCGACCACGCGGCGGGTGAGGCCCACGTAGCCGTCCCACGCGCGCTGCCGGTCGGCGTACATGGCGATCAGGTCGTTCCAGATCGCCAGGTGGAGGACGGCGTCGGCGCCGTCGAGGGCCTCCGTGAGCGAGTCGACGTCCTGCACGTCGACGACGCGGCTCGGCCATGGCAGGTCAGGACCGGGGTCGCGGCGCACCAGGCAGAGCACGTCGTGGCCCCTCGCCGCGAGCACCGCCGCGACCGTGCCGCCGACGAACCCCGTCGCCCCGGTGACCGCGATCCTGCTCACCCGACCTCCTCGACGCGGACCGGACGCCCCTCGCGCAGCGAGAGCCCCGCGGCGAGCGCCACCGCGGTGCAGTGCCGGGCGGCGTCGGTCCCGACCGGCGACGGGCCGCCGTCGACGAGGTAGGAGTGGAACGCCGCCCACTCCTGGCGGTAGGACTCGAGGTAGCGGTCGAGGAAGAACCACGGCAGCGGCTCGCCCGTCCGCACCTCGCGGCCCAGGTGCCAGCCCGCGTGCCGGGCCGGGTTGTCGGAGACGGCCAGGCCCGCGCTGCCGAACGCCTCGACGCGCTGGTCGAAGCCGTAGACCGCCTCCCGGCTGTTGTCGATCGTCGTCAGCGTGCCGTCGTCGTGGGTGAGCACGGTGACCGCGGTGTCGACGTCGCCCGCCGCGCCGATCCTCGGGTCCACCCGCACCGCGCCGCGGGCGAACACCTCCGCCACGGGGCTCTGGACGACGTACTGGGCCATGTCGAAGTCGTGGATCACCATGTCGAGGAAGATCCCGCCGCTCACGGCGACGTACTCCGGGGGCGGCGGAGCGGGGTCCCGGCTGGTGATCCGCAGGACGTGCAGGTCACCGACGGAGCCGTCGGCCACGCGGTCGCGCACCGAGCGGTGCCCGGGATCGAAGCGACGGTTGAAGCCGATCATGAAGGGCACGCCGGAGTCCTCGACCGCCGCGAGCGCGCGGTCGACCTGGGCGAGGTCGAGGCTGACCGGCTTCTCGCAGAAGATCGCCTTGCCGGCCCGCGCGGCCGCCACGACCAGGTCGACGTGGGTGTCGGTGCTCGTGCAGATCGCGACGGTGTCGACGTCGTCGGAGCCGAGCACCTCCTCGATCGAGCGCACCGGCGCTCCGGTCGCCTCCGAGACGCCCTCCGCGGCCGCGGGTACGGCGTCGGCGACCGCCGCGACCACCCAGCCGGGGACCTCGCGGGCGAGCAGCGAGGCGTGCATGCGACCGATCCGGCCGCACCCGATCACGCCGATCCGGCGCAGCGGGAGCTGCGGGCCGGTGTCGACGGCGAACCCCGCGTCGCCCTGCTTCGGCTGCGTCACAGGTCGACCCACCCTCCCGTGTCGTGCGACGCGACCATGGCGTCGAGGACGGCCGCCGAGGCGACGGCGTCGTCGAGCGTCGCGAGCTCCACCGGCTCGCCCGAGATCGCCCGCACGAAGTTGCGGGCCTCCACCACCTTCGTGTCGTCGTAGCCCATGGCGATGCCGGCGCCCGGCTGGAACGCGGCGTACTCGCCGTCGCCGGGCTCGCTGAAGACGGTGCTGGTGGGCTGGCCCGAGTAGTGGTCCCCAGCAGACACCTGCAGCTCGCCGGGACGGCGGAAGTCCCAGCGCACCAGGCCGCGGGTGCCGTGCACCTCCAACCCGTAGCTGTTCTGCTCCCCCACCGCGGCCCGGTCGGCCTCGCAGACGCCCAGGGTGCCGTTCGCCATCCGGAGGATCGCCACGACGTAGTCCTCGTTCTCGACCTCCCCGAACGCGAGGCCCGGCTCGGTGACGTCGAGGACCGCGTAGTGCCCGGCGGTGTCGGCGATCGGCCGCTGCGGGATGTGCACCGCGGTCCGCGCCACAACGCCGACGACGTCGCCGAGCACGAAGCGCAGGAGGTCGACGCCGTGGGAGGCCAGGTCGCCGAGGGCTCCGTGACCGCCGGTCTCCACGGCGTAGCGCCACGACAGCGGGCTGCCGGGGTGGGCGGCGTAGTCGGTGAGCAGCTGGACCCGCGCGTGCGTCGGCACGCCGATCTGGCCCGACGCGACGATCGCCCGTGCCCGGGCCACGGCCGGCACGTGGCGGTAGTTGAAGCCGACGCACGCGACGACGCCGTTGGCGTGCACGGCGTCGCGCACCGCCCCGGCGTCGGCCGCGGTGAGGCCCACCGGCTTCTCGATCCACAGGTGCTTGCCTGCCTCGGCGACCGCGACCCCCAGCTCGCGGTGCAGGAAGTTGGGCGCGGTCACGCTCACCGCCGCGACGTCCGGGTCGGCGAGCAGGTCGCGCCAGTCCGGGAAGGACCGCACCGGCGTCGTGGCGCCGTGCGCCCGGGCGAACGTCTCGGCCGCCGCCGCGGACGAGTCGGCCACCGCCACCACCTCGGGGCGCACCGCGAGGTCCGGCCAGTGCTGGGCGAGCCGCTGGTAGGCGCGGGCGTGCACGTGCCCCATCCAGCCGGCACCGACGATGCCGACCGCGAGCGTCTCCACGGCTACCTCCCCGAGCCCTCGAGCTCGTGGGCGAGCGCCTCCAGCTCGGCCCCGCCGGACATGGCCTTGACCAGGTCCTCGCGGCTGACCGTCGCGCGCTCGAACTCGTGGGTCATCTGACCGCGGTTGAGCAGGTAGAAGCGGTCGCCGACCAGATGCGCGTGGTGCGGGTTGTGGGTGATGAAGACGACCGCGATCCCCCGCTCGCGGGCCTGGAGGATGTACTTCAGCACGACGCCGGACTGCCGGACGCCGAGGGCGCTGGTCGGCTCGTCGAGGATCAGCACCTTGGCGCCGAAGTAGACCGCGCGCGAGATGGCCACCGCCTGCCGCTCGCCGCCGGAGAGGGTGCCGACCGGCTGCTCGAGGTCGCGGATGTCGATGCCCATCGCCAACAGCTCCTCGCGGCAGGTCCGCTTCGCCGTCCGCGTGTCGAGGAACCTCAGCGGCCAGACCCCGCGGCGCGGCTCGTTGCCGAGGAAGAAGTTGCGCCACACCGACATCAGCGGCACCGTCGCGAGGTCCTGGAACACCGTCGCGATGCCGGCGCCGAGGGCCGCGCGCGGCGAGCCGAACGAGGTCGGCTCGCCGTTGACGAGCAGGTCGCCCTCGCTGGGCTGGTGCACGCCGCTGAGGATCTTGATGAGCGTCGACTTGCCGGCGCCGTTGTCGCCCAGCACACAGGTGACCGTGCCCGGGTCGACGTGCAGCGAGATGTCGCGCAGCGCGAGCACGCTGCCGAAGTACTTGGTGACGTTCCTCAGCTGCAGCGCGGGGACGACCGTCCCCGCGGCGGGCGGCGGCGGCAGGTCCGGCTCGGGGATCTCGTCGAAGGTCGTCATCGCTTCGCTCCCGCCGCGCGCTTGCTGATGAGGGTGTTGACCAGGACCGCGACGAAGAGGATCACGCCCAGGAACAGCCAGGTCCAGTCGGTGTTCCAGCCGGCGTAGGAGATGCCGATGAACGCCATGCCGATGATCGAGGCGCCGATGCTCGCCCCGATGGCCGAGCCGAAGCCGCCGGTCAGCAGGCAGCCGCCGACGACCGCGGCGATGATGAAGGTGAACTCGTCGCCGATGCCCTGGCCGGCCTGCATCGAGTGCAGCCGGGTCAGGCTGATGATGCCGACGAGCGCCGCGCTCATCGAGGTCATCATGAAGAGGGTGATCTTGGTGCGCCGCACCGGCACGCCGGCGTTGCGCGCGGCGTTCGCGTCGCCGCCGACGGCGTAGATCCAGTTGCCGAAGCGGGTCTTGGTCAGCACGATCGTCGCGACGATCGTGATGCCGATCCACCACACCACCGAGATGCGGTAGTTGTACGGCTCCCAGAGCGTGGTGGCGAAGACCTTCGCCGCCGAGTCGAAGCCGTCGACGTCGTCGACGCCCGCCACCCGGACCGTGTCGGTGAGCGCCTTCGTCACGCCGAGGTTGATCCCGCGCAGGGAGAAGAACATCGCCAGGGTGACGATGAACGACGGCAGGCCGGTCAGCATCACCAGCCAGCCGTTGATGAGCCCGATGCCGGCGGCGAACGCGAAGGTGAGCGCGATCGCGGGCCACATCGGGATGCCGTACTCGGTGGTCAGCAGGCCGCAGAGCAGGCCCGAGGTGCCGACCATGACCCCGGAGCTGAGGTCGAACTCGCCGGCGATCATGAGCAGGGCGACCGGGACGGCCACGATGCCGACGCCCGAGGCGTAGTCGGTCCAGCGGGCCGTGCCGGTGATCGTGATGAAGACGCCGTTCCTCGTGGAGTCGGCCGTGGCGAACATGATGTAGATGACGATCGCGCCCATGAGGGCACCCAGCTCGGGACGCCGGAGCAGGCGGGTGAGACGCGACGTCGTGAGCAGGCGCTCGTCGGCCTGGACGGACACTTCAGCCACGGAGTCCTCCTGGGTGCGGTGGCGGATGGTCTCCGTGGTGGGGCGGCGTGCGCCGCCCCACCACGGAGAAGGAGTCAGCGGGTGCCCTGCTCCGCGAGCTTCTGGACCAGCTCCGCGTTCTCCTGCGTCACGAAGCCCGGGCCGGTGTACATCGGCTGACCGCCGCCGAGCACGTGACCGTTGAGCTTGTTGAGGTAGAGCAGCACGACCGGCAGGTAGCCCTGGGCGAACTGCTGCTGGTCGATCGCGAACGCGAGGTCACCGTCGGCGATCGCCTGCACCGCGTCGCCGGACAGGTCGACGGTGCCGTTGATGATGTCGCGTCCCGCCGCCTCGGAGGCCGGCATCGACGAGCCGGTCGCGATGTCGGCGTTGAGCGAGAAGATCGCGTCGATGTCGGGGTCCGACTCGAGCTTGGCCTGGATCTCGGCCTCGCTCTTGGTCAGGTCGGCGAGGCCGGCCGACAGCTGGAGGTTCTCGACGTTGCCGAAGGTGTCCTTCGCGCCGTCGCAGCGCTGCTGCAGGCCGATGTTGCTGGCCTCCTGGAGCGGGCAGAGGACCTTGGTCGCGCCGAGCTCCTTGAACTTCTTGCCGGCCTCCTGGCCCGCGATGAACTCGTCCTGACCGACGTGGGTGAACGCGTGGAGGTCCTGGAAGACCGCGGAGCCGGAGTTCATCGTCACCAGCGGGATGCCCGCGTCGTTGGCCTTGTCCATCGCGCCCTGGATGGCGTCGGGGTTGGGCGCGGAGACGGCGATGCCGTCGCAGCCGCCGCTGACGCCGGCCTCGATGAGCTGCGCCTGCGCCTCGGGGTCGTTGTTCGACTCCTGGTAGTCCAGCTCGACCCCGAGGTCGTCAGCGGCCTTCTCGGCACCCTTCTTGGCGACCGACCAGAACCCGCCGCCGTCGCCGTGGGTGTACATGCAGATCTTCATGTCGGCGCTCTTGCTGTCGCCGTCGCCGCTGTCGTCGTCGGAGTCCTGCCCGCTCCCGCAGGCCGACAGGACCAGGACGGCCGCCACTGCGGCGGCCAGACCCAACTTCGGAGCCTTCATGCTTCCTCCTTGGTCGCGGGGCTGGCCCGCACTGCGCCCTCTGCGCGTTAGCGCGCGCTACTGATTAGAGCGCGCTAATCGGGTACTGTGGTGCCGATCACACAGGCACCACAAGGGCCCGTTATCGAACCGTTACACAAAGTCCTGACATTTCGACGCACGAGGTGGCTGTGGGACCCACGCAGGAAGACGTGGCCAAGCGGGCCAGGGTCTCGCGCGCGCTGGTGTCGCTGGTCATGCGCGACTCCCCCAACGTCTCCGAGCAGCGCCGCCGCCGGGTGCTGCGGGCGGCCGAGGAGCTCGGCTACCGGCCCAACGCGTTCGCCCGGTCCCTCGCGAGCAAGCGCCTCCACACCATCGGCGTGCTGATCAACGACGTCACCAACCCCTACTTCGGGGGCGTCTACTCCTCACTCGCGACGGCCGCCGAGGCGGCGGGCTTCGACCTGCTGGTGGCGCCCGGCACCCGCTCGGCCGACAAGGAGGCGGCGCTGGTCCGCACGCTGCTCGAGCACCGCGTCGCGGGGCTGGCGCTGCTCAGTCCGCTGATGACGACCAAGGAGCTGCGCAGCCTCACGTCGTCCTGGCCCACGGTGCTGATCGGGCGCGACGCCGCGCTGCCCGGCGTCGACGTCGTCACCACCGACGAACTGCAGGCCGCGCGGCTGGTCCTCGGCCACCTCACCGAGCTCGGCCACCGCCACATCGTCCACGTCACCGGTGGCGCCAACCGGTCCGCGCGCGACCGGGCATCGGGCTACCGCACCGCGATGCGCGAGCTCGGCCTGGAGTCGCGCGAGCTCCCCGGGGCGTTCTCCCACGAGGCCGGTCAGGTGGCCGCGCGCGAGATCCTGACGATGGCGCCGCGGCCCACGGCGGTCGTCGCCGCCAACGACCTGGTGGCCGTGGGCGCGATGGGGGTCTTCGAGTCCCACGGCCTGCGGGTGCCCGACGACCTCAGCGTGGTCGGCTACGACGACTCGCAGATCGCCCGGCTCGACCTCGTGCAGCTCACGAGCGTGTGCCAGGGCGTCGACCACTTCGGCTCCGCGGCGGTCCGGCTGCTGCTCCGGCGGATCGACGACCCCGAGACCTCGCGCGCGGTCGAGCGGATCGAGACCACCCTGGTCGTCCGGCGCACCACCTGTCCGCCGCGGAGCTCCTCGGTCGTCGCGTGACCTGAGAGGTGCCTAGGACGTCGTGCGCCGTCGGGCGGCGTGGGCGTCGAGCGTGGCGTCGAGCGCGGCGGGCTCCCAGCCCTCGGCCAGCGCGTGGCGCACGAGCTCGGCCTGGCTCAGCGGCGTCGGCCCGTCGACCGGCTGGTCGAGATCGAGGTTGGTCGGGAACGGGTAGCCCTCGGCAGCCGCGGCGACCGCGGCCTCCAGCTCGTCGCCGCGGAGGCCGCCGCGTCGGAGCACGGGATAGACCGCACTCACCACTCGCGCCCGGTCGACCTGCTCCATGGCCCGGCCGAACGCCGAGGAGACCTGGAGCAGGTTGGCCATCCGCTGGATGTCGCGCGAGACGTTGGACCCGGCGCCGTGGAGGACCGCGGGGTTGAAGAAGCCGGCGTCGCCCTTGTGCAGCGGCAGCTGGACGTGGTGCTGGGCGAAGTAGGCCTTGACGTCGTCGCGCCGCCAGGCGAGGTAGCCGGGGAGGTACTGGTGGGAGAACGGGAGGTAGAGGGTCGGCCCGCTCTCGAGCGGCATGTCGGTGTGCGCCACGGCGCCCTGGAGGGTCAGCACGGGCGAGAGCGCGTGCACGTGGTCGGGGTAGCGCGCGGCCTGCTCGTCGGAGAGGAAGCCGAGGTGGTAGTCGCGGTGGGGCTCCTGCGCCCGGCCGCCGGGGCGGACGACGTTGACCTGCGAGGTGAGCTGGTAGCCCGGCCCCAGCCAGGCCGAGGACACCAGCGCGATAACGTCGTTGGCGTAGTAGGAGACGAACGCCTCCGGGTCGCGGACGGCGAGCTTCTCCAGCGCGTTCCAGACCCGGCTGTTGGCCCCCGGCGGGGCGAAGTGGTCGCCGGCCGCCGCACCGGTCGCGGCCTCCTCGGCGATGATCGCGTCGAAGACCTCGGTGACCCGGTCGACCACGGCGAGGTCGGGGAACGCGCCCTCGAAAACGACGATGCCGGGACCGTCGGTGAGCGCGCGGACGAGCTCGGCGGCCAGGGCGGCGCGGTCGGAGCTGGAGGTCGCACGGGCCTGTGCCGCGTCGTAGACGAGCACGTTGCGCTCGACCCGCGCGGCGTGGGGGAAGCCGGCCGGGTCGGTGGTCTGCTCGACGACGGCGGCGAGGTCGTCGAGCCGGACCTCCATCACGACGGGCCGCCCGCGAGCAGCGCCTTGAAGGCGTCCTCGTCGAGGATCGGGACTCCGAGCTGCTCGGCCTTGTCGGCCTTGGAGCCGGCGTTGTCGCCGACCACGACGTAGTCGGTGCTCTTGGAGACCGAGCCCGCCGCCTTGCCGCCGCGGGCCAGGATCGCCTCCTTGGCCGAGTCGCGGGAGAAGTCCACCAGCGAGCCCGTCACCACCACCGTGAGCCCCTCGAGAGTGCGCGGCACCGAGTCGTCGCGCTCGTCCTCCATGCGCACACCCGCGGCGCCCCACTTGTCGACGATCTCGACGTGCCACGGCTCCTTGAACCACTCGATGACCGCCTCGGCGATGGTCGGTCCGACGCCCTCGGCCGCCGCCAGCTCGTCCTCGGAGGCCTCACGGATCGCGGCCATCGAGCCGAACTCCTGGGCCAGCGCGCGGGCCGCCGTGGGACCGACGTGGCGGATCGAGAGCGCGACGAGCACCCGCCACAGCGGCACGTCGAGCCGGCGCCGCAGGTTGGCGAGCAGCCGCTCGCCGTTGGCGGAGAGCTGGGGGCCGTCCTCGCCCTTCTTGGGCGCGCGGGTGAACAGCGCGGCCCGGAGGAGCCGGGGCTCGTCGAGGTCGAACAGGTCGCCCTCGTTGGCGATCACCTCGGCGTCGAGCAGCGCCGCGGCGGCTTCGTAGCCAAGGCCCTCGATGTCGAAGGCACCGCGGCCGGCGACGTGGAAGACGCGCTCGCGGACCTGGGCCGGGCAGAACTGGTGGTTGGGGCAGCGGAGGTCCTTGTCGCCCTCCTTCTGCTGGGCCAGCGGCGTGCCGCAGGCGGGGCACTCGGTCGGCATCACCCACTCCGGCAGCCCCTCCGGGCGCAGCGCCAGCACCGGGCCGAGGATCTCGGGGATCACGTCGCCGGCCTTGCGCAGGATGACCGTGTCGCCGGGGCGGACGTCCTTGCGCTTGACCTCGTGGGCGTTGTGGAGCGTGGCGTTCTCCACCGTCGAGCCGGCGACGAGGGTCGGCTCCATCACGCCGTAGGGCGTGGCCCGGCCGGTGCGCCCGACGTTGACCCGGATGTCGAGGAGCTTGGCGTTGACCTCCTCGGGTGGGTACTTGAACGCGATCGCCCACCGGGGCGCGCGGCTGGTCGAGCCGAGCCGCCGCTGCAGGGCGACGTCGTCGACCTTGACCACGACGCCGTCGATCTCGTAGGGGACGATCGTGTGCCGGTGCTCGCCGGCGTTCTCGATGTAGGCCTGCACCTCGTCGAGGGTGCCGAGCACCTGCACCTGGCTCGAGGTCGGCAGCGCCCAGGCGGCCAGCGCCTCGTAGGCGTGGGACTGCGCCTCGGGCTCGAAGCCCTCGCGGGCTCCGATGCCGTGGCAGACCATGCCGAGCGCCCTCGACGCGGTCACCCGCGGGTCCTTCTGCCGCAGCGAGCCGGCCGCGGAGTTGCGCGGGTTGGCGAACTGCTGCTTGCCCGCCTCGAGCAGTGACTCGTTGAGCCGCTCGAACGCCTCGACGGGCAGGAACACCTCGCCGCGCACCTCGAGCAGCGCGGGGACGGGGAACTCCTTGGTGGCCTTGAGCCGGTGCGGGATCGCCTCGATGGTCTTGACGTTGGGGGTGACGTCCTCGCCGGTCCGGCCGTCGCCGCGGGTCAGGGCGCGCACCAGCCGGCCGTCCTCGTAGAGCAGGTTGATCGCCAGCCCGTCGACCTTGAGCTCGCACAGCAGCGCGGGCTCGTGCACCCCGTCGCGCTCGATGCGGGCGTACCACGCCGCCAGCTCGTCGTAGGAGAACGCGTTGTCGAGGCTCTCCATGGGCCGCAGGTGGTCGACCGCGGTGAACTCGGTCGACACCGCGCCTCCGACCTTCTGGGTCGGCGAGTCGGGGGTCTGGAGCTCGGGGAACTCCTCCTCGAGGGCCTCGAGGCGGCGCAACCGCCGGTCGAAGTCGGCGTCGTCGAGGGTCGGGTCGTCGAGGACGTAGTAGCGCCAGCGCGCGTCCTCGACCTCCTCGGCGATCCGCTGGTGCTCCTCGCGGGCCTCGGGAGTGGCCGGGGTGGGGTCGCTCACGCGCTCATTCTGCCTGCGAGCGCCGACACCGCCGTGGGACGGGCAGTGGTCCAGACCGCTCGCAGAAAACTCGCTTGGGCCGGAACAGGTCGCCGTGGCACGCTGTTCGCGATGAAACGAAACCGTTTCGTTTCATACGTGTTTCAACGAGGAGCCACGTCCGATGTCCACGCAGACCGACACCGCCCAGACCCGTCCCCGGGTCGACGGCGTCCGCGAGGCGGAGATCCTCGAGGCGACGCTTCAGGTGCTTGCGGAGGTCGGCTACGACCGGCTGACGATGGACGCGGTGGCGCTGCGGGGCAAGGCCTCCAAGGCCACGCTCTACCGCCGCTGGAACGGCAAGGTCGCGCTGATCATCGAGGGGCTGCAGCACCACCACCAGCTGCCCGAGGAGCCGGTCGTCGACACCGGCACCCTGCGCGGTGACCTGATCGAGTCCTACTGCGGCACTCGCGGCCTGACCGACAAGCCCGAGGTCGCCGCGTTCGGCGCGGTCCTCACTGCGATCATGCGCGACCCCGAGTTCGCCGCGGCGTTCCGGCGCGACGTGATCGCCCCCAAGCTGGCCGCCGCCTCGGCGGTCTTCGAGCGGGCCGTCCAGCGCGGCGAGATCCCGCCCGGCGTCGACATCGAGCTCCTGGCCCCGGCCCTCGCCGGGATCGTCATGCATCGCCTGATCCTCGTCGGCGAGGCGCCCACCCGCGACCTCGTCACGAGCGTCATCGACCAGATCATCCTGCCGGCCGCAGCCGCGGCCGCCTGACCACCCATCGACCCCGAAACAGAGAGATCACCATGACCGACACCACGACTCCCGAGGCCATCGCGCCGGAGGAGAGCTCCGAGTCCGGGGTGGGCAAGCGCCTCGGCTGGGCCCTCGTCCTCATCTCGGTGGCACAGCTGATGGTCGTGCTCGACGGCACGATCGTGAACATCGCCCTCCCCTACATCCAGGCCGACCTCGGCTTCAGCCAGGCGAACCTGCCCTGGGTCGTCACCGGCTACGCGCTGGCCTTCGGTGGCCTGCTGCTCCTCGGCGGACGACTCGGAGACCTCTACGGTCGCCGGCGGATCTTCGCCCTCGGGCTCACGATCTTCGGCGTCGCCTCGCTGCTCGGTGGCGTGGCGGCCAACGCCGAGATGCTGCTCGCCGCCCGCGGGCTCCAGGGCCTCGGCGCCGCGCTGGCCTCCCCGGCCGCGCTCGCCCTCATCACCACCACGTTCCCGGCCGGTCCGGCGCGCAACCGCGCCTTCGCGGTGTACGCCGCGATGTCCGGCGCCGGCGCGGCCGTGGGCCTGATCCTCGGCGGGTGGCTGACCGGTACGTCGCTCGACGTTCTCGGCACCACCATCGACGGCTGGCGGTTGACCCTGCTGATCAACACCCCGATCGGCCTGGCCGCGGCCGCCCTCGCCCCGCGCTTCTTCGACGAGTCGGAGAAGAACACCGGCGCGCTGGACGTCCCCGGCGCGGTCACCGGCACGCTCGGCCTCCTGGGTGTGGTCTACGGCCTCTCCCGGGCCGCGACCGAGGGCTGGGGCGACGTCTGGACGGTGCTGAGCCTGGCCACCGGAGCCGCCCTCTTGGTCGCCTTCGCGGTGATCGAGTCGCGCACGGAGCACCCGCTGCTCCCGATCCGGATCTTCCAGAACCGCACGCGGGCGGCCAGCTTCGTGGCGATGATGCTGCTGCCGGCGGCGATGTTCGCGATGTTCTTCTACCTCAGCCAGTACATCCAGAACGTCATGGGCTACAGCCCGCTGCACGCGGGCTTCGCGTTCCTGCCGTTCTCGGCGGGCATCGTGGTGGCGGCGGGCATCTCCTCCAACCTGGTCAACCGGGTCGACCCGAAGTACCTCGCC
Source organism: Nocardioides halotolerans DSM 19273 (assembly GCF_000422805.1). Lineage (GTDB taxonomy): Bacteria > Actinomycetota > Actinomycetes > Propionibacteriales > Nocardioidaceae > Nocardioides > Nocardioides halotolerans. The sequence continues at coordinate 127,773 of NZ_KE383923.1, forward strand.
GGGATCGGCACGCTGATGGCCGCGGCGGCGCTGTTCTGGTTCTCGCGGATCCCGTACGACACGACGTTCCCGATCACCGAGAACGTCCAAGCGTCCTACGTCACCGACATCCTGCCCGGCATCGTCCTGATGTCGCTGGGCATGGGCGCGACGTTCGTCCCGGTCACCCTCACCGCCGTGCACCACGTGCGCGCGGAGGACTCCGGCATCGGGTCGGGCGTGCTCAACACCATGCAGCAGGTCGGTGGGGCGCTCGGTCTCGCGACGCTGAGCACCGTGGCGAGCCACGTGTTCACCAGCTCCGGCGACCGGATCGCCGCCGCCACCCAGGCGGCCGGCGGGCCGGCACCCGACCCGTCCACCCTCGACCGCATCCAGCACGTGATCGGCCTGCAGATCTTCGCCGACGGGGCGTCGCAGGCCTTCCTCGTCGGGTCGGTCATGGCACTGGCCGGCTCGCTGGTGATCTGGCTGTTCCTCGACGTGAAGCACGAGGAGCTCGCCACCGACGGACCCGAGGTGGCGCACGCGGGGGTCTGATCCCGTCGTACCCGTCGGCGCGGCGGTCGTTCGCAGCAGTGCGAGCGGCCGCCGCGCCTCGCGTTGAGGTCCTGTAGAGGGGCTTGTCCCCCGGTCGCTCTCCGTGCCACCATGTGAAACGAAACCGTTTCGTTTCGTCGTACTGGAGCGCATGCCGATGTCGGTGCAGAACGAGGCCACGAGCCCCCAGGCTCGACCCCGCATCGAGGGCGACCGCCAGTCCGAGATCCTCGAGGCCGCGCTGGCCGTGCTCAGCGAGGTCGGCTACGACCGGTTCACGATGGACGCCGTGGCCCTGCGCGCCAAGGCCTCGAAGGCCACGCTCTACCGCCGGTGGAACGGCAAGGTGCAGCTGGTGATCGACGCGCTGCACCACGACCACGAGCAGCACCACTACACCGAGCACCGGCCGGTCGACACCGGCTCGCTGCGCGAGGACCTCATCGCCGCGTTCTGCGGCGAGGGCGGACTGACCGACAAGCCGGAGGTGGACGCGTTCGGCGCGATCCTCACCGCGATCAGCCGTGACGCGGAGTTCGCGGAGGCGTTCCGCACCCAGGTCCTGGCCCCCAAGCTGGCGGGCACCAAGGCGCTCTTCGAGCGCGCCCGCGAACGGGGAGAGATCCGCGACGACCTCGACATCGAGCTGCTCGCGCCGGCGCTGGCCGGCATCGTGCTGCACCGCTTCTTCCTCGTCGGCGAGCGCCCCACCCGGGAGCTCGTCACCAACGTCATCGACCAGATCATCCTGCCGGCCGCTGGCGTCGTCCGCTGACCCGTCCCGCCGAACCGCCCTTGCGAGGGCAAGGAGTGCCCATGACCGAGCTGACCGCTCCCGAGGACAGCGCCTTCGACGACGAGCCGGTCAAGGCACCGACGCACGCGACGTGGGCGCTGGTGCTGATCTGCGTCGCGCAGCTCATGGTGGTGCTCGACAGCACCATCGCCAACATCGCGCTCCCCTACATCGGGACCGACCTCGACATCGACAGCACGAACCTCTCGTGGATCGTCACCGGCTACGCGCTGGCCTTCGGCGGGCTGCTGCTGCTCGGCGGGCGCCTCGGCGACCTCTACGGGCGCCGGCGGATCTTCATGGCCGGCGTGATCCTGTTCGCCCTCGCGTCCGCCCTCGGCGGCCTGGCGCAGAACGAGGCGATGCTGCTCTCCTCCCGCGGGCTCCAGGGGGTAGGCGCCGCCATGGCCTCCCCGACGGCCCTCGCCCTGATCACCACCACCTTCCCGGCCGGACCGCTGCGCAACCGGGCCTTCTCGGTGTTCGCGGCGATGTCCGGGGTCGGTGCGGCGATCGGCCTGATCCTGGGTGGCTGGCTGACCGGCATCGACCCCATCTGGGGATGGCGGCTCACCTTCCTGATCAACGTCCCGATCGGCCTCGCGGCGGCATACTTCGCCCCCAAGGTGCTGCCCGACTCCGATCACCACGCCGGCGAGCTCGACGTGCCTGGCGCCCTGCTCGGCACGGTCGGGCTGCTCGCCCTCGTCTTCGGCATCACGCGCACCGGCAACCGCGACTCGTCAGGCGACACCTACGGCTGGGGCGACCCGCTGGCGCTCACCAGCATGGGTCTCGCGGTCGTGCTCCTGGTGGCCTTCGTCTTCCTCGAGACCCGCATCAAGCACCCGCTCATGCCGCTGAGCATCTTTGCCAACCGCACCCGCGCGACGGCGTTCCTGGCCATGATGATCACGCCCGCCGCCATGTTCGCGATGTTCTTCTTCCTGTCGCTGTTCGTGCAGAACGTCATGGGCTACTCACCGCTCAAGGCCGGCTTCGCGTTCCTGCCGTTCTGCTTCGGCATGGTCTTCGGGGCGACGCTGGGGTCCAAGCTGCTGAGCCTGGTCGACCCGCGGTTCATCGCCGGCACGGGCACGCTGCTCGGCGGCGTCGCGCTGTTCATGTTCAACCGCCTCGACCCGGCCACCGGCGCCGAGGACGTGCTGGACGCGGCCAGCGGCGGCGACGCCCTGGGTCACACGGTGAGCTACTGGCTCGACCTGATGCCCTGGATCGTGCTCATGTCCTTCGCGATGGGGCTCACGTTCGTCTCGATGATGATGGCCGCCGTGCACCACGTCAGGGAGCAGGACGCCGGCATCGGCTCGGGGGTGCTCAACACCATGCAGCAGGTCGGCGGCGCGCTCGGCCTGGCGATCCTGTCGACGGTGTCTGCGCACTACACCACCGCGCACCTCGGCTCGATCGGCGCCGCCGTCCAGGGTCTCGGCGGCCAGCTGGCCGGCGTCGACGCGGGCGCGCTGAGCCAGCAGACCTACTTCGCGGCGTTCTCCTCGGGCGCGACCCACGCGTTCCTCGTCGGCGCCTTCATGCTGTGGGGCGCGTCGGCGATCGTGTGGATCTTCCTCAACGTGAAGAAGGACGAGATGGCCACCGACAACCCCGAGACGATGGGGGCCGGCGTCTAGCTCCCCAAGGCGTCCGAGATGGCACCGACGAACGCGTCCAGGTCGCCGGGGTTGCGGCTGGTGATGAGGTTCTGGTCGACGACGACCTCCTCGTCGACCCAGGTGCCTCCGGCGTTCTTGATGTCCTCGGCCAGCGAGGAGTAGCTCGTGAGGCGGCGACCTTCGACCAGCCCGGCCGAGACGAGCAGCCACGGCCCGTGGCAGATCACGGCCAGCGGCTTGCCGGAGCCGGCGACCTGGCGGGCCAACGTCTGGGCTGCCGTCTCTACGCGGAGCTTGTCGGCGTTGACGGTGCCGCCCGGGACGACGAGCGCATCGATGGTGTCGGCGTCGAGGTCGTCGAACGACCCGTCGACGTCGATCTTCCGCGTCGGCTCGGTGTCGCCCTCGACGGCCTGGATCGGGCTGCCGTCCGGTGAGTAGACCTTCACCGCGGCGCCCGCCTCGCGCAGGCGGTCGCGCGGGGTGGTCAGCTCGGCGTCCTCGACGAAGTCGACGGCGATGATCGCGACGTTCTTCCCAGTCAGGTCAGGCATGGCCGGGTGGTACCCGTGCCGGCGCAGATGACGCCTCACCCCGACAGGTGAGCGGCGCTCTCCCGCACCAGGGTCAGCGCCCGCCGCACCCAGTCGTACGACGCCCCGGCGAGCCCGCACGCCGGCGTGAGCACCAGCAGGTCGCCGACCGCCTCGGGGTCGAGGCCGAGCATGTCGAGCCAGCGCAGGACGCCCTCGGTCACCTCGGTGTCCGACGGCGCCAGGCTCGGGTCCGACGCCGGGACGACACCCAGCGCCACCGTCTCACCCGCCTCCAGGGCGCCCGCCACCTCGTCGAGGTCGCGGGCCGACAGCTGGGCCCGGTCGACCGACAGCCCGCGCGCGCCCGCGCCCCGGACCAGGTCGAGGGGCGTGCCTGGCGCGCACGAGTGCACCCACGGCTCCGCACCTGCCGCGGTGGCCGCGTCGAGCACCCACCCGAGCGCCTCGGAGGCCTCGGGCGGGTGCACGCTGCGGTGCCGGCCGAAGCCGGACGCCGTCGGCACCGAGCCCGCGAGCACTCCCGCGAGCGCGGGCTCGTCGACCTGGACGACGAGCCGGTCCGCGCCGGGCAGCCGGCGGCGCACGTCGGCGAGGTGCACGCCGAGTCCTTCGGCCAGCGCCTGCGCGACCTCCCTCCGCGCGCCCGGGTCTGCGAGCACCTTGTCGCCGCGCGGTCGCTCGACGGTGGCGGCCAGCGTCCACGGACCGGCGACCTGGACCTTGAAGGCGCCGGTGTACTCCTGCGCCTGCTCCTCGAGCGTGTCGAGGTCCCGGGCCAGCAGGCTGCGGGCGCGGCGGTGGTCGACGCCGGGTGTGCCGCCGAGCCCGGTGAGCCGCCAGCCGGCAGGCTGCAGGTCGGCGCCGAGCTCGGCCATGACGGCGAGCGCGCGGCCGGTCATCGACGCGGTCGCTCCGCGGCCGGGCACCTCGGGGAGGTAGGGCAGCTGCGGGAGCTCGCCGAGGACGAGCCGCACCGCGTCGTCGAGGGCGCGCTGGTCGGCGCCCGGGTGCGACCCGACGCCCGAGGCCAGCGTCATGAGGTGAGCCGGCCGGCGCCGAGCAGGGTGGCGCGGCGTTCCTCGGGCATCGGCTGCTCGACCACGCCGACGCCGTCGCTCGCGTGCAGCAGGCCCGCGTCGGTCACGAAGCCGACGTGGCTGACCGCCTCGTCGGGCCGCCCGAAGAAGTAGAGGTCGCCCGGCCGCGGGTCCTGGACCGGGGTGGCGGCCGCCGCCTGGTCGGCCGCGTCGCGCGGCACGCGGACGCCGAAGGCGCGGAACGCGAGGTGCACGAGGCCCGAGCAGTCGATGCCGTCGCGGCCCAGGCCGCCCCAGACGTACGGCGTGCCGAGGAACCCACGGGCCGCCGCGAGCGGGTCGGCGGCGAGGTCGTCGGTGCGCACCCAGCCGGGGTAGCCGGCCGGGTCGAGGTGGGTCGGTTGGTCGGGCGCGATCACCTGGGTCCACTCCCCGCGCGCCTCGACGACGAAGACCTCCTCGCCGAAGGCCAGCGAGGTGACCCGCTCGGACGCCTCCTCGGGCTCGCGGTGGATGCCGGTCTCGCGGGCCGCCCTCATGCCACCATCCTGACGAGGTGCCCGTCGGCGTACGTCACCCGGTCGGCGTACGGCGCACCGGCGGCGAGCCACCAGGCGCCGTCGAGGTCGGGGTCGAGGTCGCAACCGGCGCGGTCGGCGACGAGGGCGGCGGCGCTCACCCCGACCGCGCTCTCGACCATGCAGCCGACGCTCACGCCGAGACCGTGCTGCCGCGCGACAGCGGCGAGCTCGAGCGCGGGCGTGATGCCGCCGGTCTTGGAGACCTTGAGGTTGACGAGGTCGGCGGCCTCGTGGCGGACGATCTCGACGAGGTCGTCGAGGTCGAACACCGACTCGTCGGCCATGATCGGCGTCGCGACGTGCCGCCGCACGTGGGCCAGCCCGGCCAGGTCGCGCCGCCCGACGGGCTGCTCGACGACCTCCACGCCGAGGCCGGCGTCCTCGAGGGCGCGGATGACGCGCACGGCCTCGAAGCAGTCCCAGCCGGTGTTGGCGTCGACGCGCAGCGCCACGTCCGGCCCGGCGCCCTCGCGGCAGGCTCGGACCCGCGCCACGTCGGTGGCCGCGTCCGTGCCGACCTTGAGCTTGAGCGTGCGGAAGCCCTCGGCGACCCTCGCCCGGGCGTTCGCCGCGACCTCGTCGGGCTCGCCGACCGGCACCGTGACCAGCGTCGGGAGCCGCAACGGCGGGTGGCCCACGAGGTCGTGCAGCGCGCTGTCGAGCGCGCCCTTGGCCGGGCCGTTGCCCGCCACCGTGCGGTCGATGAGCGGCCACGCCGCGACCGGGTCGGCGGAGCGGCCGAGCAGGGCGTCGCGCAGCGGCCCCTCCAGGCAGGCGGCCGAGCCGGCGACCGAGGTGCCGAGCACCGGCCAGTTCTGCGGCGCCTCGCCGAGCCCGACCCTGCCATCGCTGTCGGTCACCCGCACGATGACGCTGTCGGCGGTCGTCGCGCTGCGCCGCGCCGTCGCGAACGGCGAGTGCAGCGGCAGGCTGAGGCGCTCGACCTCGATCCGCTCGATGGTCGCTGCGGCGTTCACTGTCGGCGCCCCCACGCCTCGCGCGCCACCTCGGCGATGCGGGCATTGCCGTCGTCGGTCGGAACGCCCGCCAGCCGGGTCAGCACGACGAGCGCGAACGGCGTCGCACCGTCCGGGCGCACGATCGCCATGTCGTGGGTGTGGTCGTCGATCCAGCCGGTCTTGTTGGCGACGGGCGTGCCGGGTGGCAGCCCCGCGGGGATGCCGGACCGGTAGGTCTGGCCGCGCATCACGTCCTCCACCTCGGGGTGGGCGGTGGCGACCCGGCCGAGCAGCAGCCCCCAGTCGCGGGCCGAGGCTGCGTTGACGATGCCCGCGTCGGTGGCCGGCAGGTCGCTGATCATCCGGCGCACCTGCGGCATCGCGGCGGTGACCGCGTCGACGCCGGTCTGCTCCATCACCAGGTTGGTCGCGAGGTTGCCGGAGAACACGATCGAGCGCCGCCGCAGCTCGCGCAGCGTCTGGGTAGCTCCGACCTCGGCCCAGGTGTCGGGGTCCTGGTCGCCGTCCTCGTCGAGCTCGAACCGCTCCCCCGCGACCACCGAGCCGAAGTCGGGGTGGACAGCTACCCGCGCGTCGAGGTCGAGCGCCTCCGCCGCGATCGCGACCGGCACCTTCATCAGGCTGGCCGCCAGCACCGGCTCGTCGGCGTCCTGCTCCCACCACGTGGTGCCGTCGAGCCCGCCGAGCCAGATCCCGACGACGTCGCGCATGGGGCGAGCCTAGGCCGCGGGGGTGTTTCACCGGGTACCCGGTGAATCTGCCGCTTCCCGGCTGGAGTTCCATCGGGTCAGCGGCAGTTTCACCGGGTACCCGGTGAATCTGCCGCTTCCCGGCTGGAGTTCCATCGGGTCAGCGGCAGTTTCACCGGGTAACCGGTGAAACGCGTGACTCGAGGGGCGCGCGGGACGTGCTCACGATCGTCGCGCTCCCGACCACCCGCGTGCCGTCGTAGATCACGGCGGCCTGGCCGGGCGCGATGCCGTACGCCGGGTCGAGCAGCTCGACCTCGACCGTGCCGTCGACCACCGTGACCGTGGCGCGGTGCTCGTCGCCGTGCGCGCGCAGCTGCACGGTGACGCCCGGCCCGTCCAGTCGCGCCGGCGGGGTGCCGCACCAGCGCGGGCGGATCGCGGTCAGGCCGTGCACCGCGAGCCGCTCGCGGGGGCCGACCGTGACCGTGCCCGCCACGGGCTCGATGTCGAGCACGAAGCGCGGCTTCCCGTCGGGCGCCGGGACGCCGAGTCGCAGCCCCTTGCGCTGGCCGATCGTGAAGCCGTAGGTGCCGTCGTGGCGCCCGAGCTCCACGCCCGCCTCGTCGAGGATCGCGCCGCCCTGGTTGGGGGCGCGGTCGCCGAGCTTCTCGCGCAGCCACCCGGGGGTGTCGCCGTCGGCGACGAAGCAGATGTCGTGGCTGTCCGGCTTGTCGGCGACGAGCAGCCCCCGCTCCGCGGCCTCGGCGCGCACGTCGGACTTGGTCGACCCGCCGAGAGGGAACAGCGCGTGCCGCAGCTGCTCCTGGTCGAGCACGCCGAGGACGTAGGACTGGTCCTTGCCGTCGTCGACCGCGCGGTGCATCTCGATCAGCCCGTCGGCGCCGGTGCGCAGCTGCGCGTAGTGACCGGTCGCGACCGCGTCGAACCCGAGGCCGAGCGCCCGGTCGAGGACGGCGGCGAACTTGATCTTCTCGTTGCAGCGCAGGCACGGGTTCGGCGTCCGCCCCGCGGCGTACTCCGCCATGAAGTCCTCGACCACGTCGTCGTGGAAGCGGTCGGAGAGGTCCCAGACGTAGAACGGGATGCCGATCACGTCGGCCGCCCGGCGCGCGTCGTTGGCGTCCTCGATCGTGCAGCAGCCGCGCGCGCCGGAGCGGTACGACGCCGGGTTGCGCGAGAGCGCGAGGTGGATGCCGGTGACGTCGTGGCCAGCCTCCGCCGCCCGGGCGGCGGCGACCGCGGAGTCCACGCCGCCGGACATGGCGGCGAGGACCTTCAGCGGGGTCATCGAGGAGCCTTCGCCGCCCTGGCGCGCTCCACGCAGGGGCCGATCGCCTCCACCACCGCGTCGACGTCGGCCTGCGTCGAGGTGTGGCCGAGCGAGAACCGCAGCGAGTGCCGCGCCGCCTCGGCGTCGCAGCCCATCGCGAGCAGGACGTGCGAGGGCTGCGGCACGCCGGCCGAGCAGGCCGAGCCCGTGGAGCACTCGATGCCGCGGGCGTCGAGGAGCATCAGCAGCGAGTCGCCCTCGCAGCCCGGGAACCCGAGGTGGGCGTTGCCGGGCAGGCGGTGCTCGCCGAGCGGCTCGAGCGGCGCGCCGTGGAGGTGGGCGTCGGGCACCTGCTCGATCACGCGGCGCACCAGGTCGTCGCGCAGGGCGCCGACCCGGGTGGCGTACGACGCCTGCTCCTTGACCGCGAGCTCGACCGCCGCCGCGAAGCCCGCGATCGCGGGGGTGTCGATGGTGCCGCTGCGGATGTCGCGCTCCTGGCCGCCGCCGTGCATCAGCGGCGTGACGCCCAGCTCGCGGCGCACGATCAGCGCACCCACGCCGTAGGGGCCACCCAGCTTGTGGCCGGTGAGGCTCAGCGCGTCGACCCCGCTCGCCGCGAAGTCGACGGGCACCGCACCGACCGCCTGGATCGCGTCGGTGTGCACCGGGATGCCGTGCTCGGCGGCGACCGCCACGACCTCCTCGACGGGCTGGAGGCTGCCGACCTCGTTGTTGGCCCACATCACCGAGATCAACGACACCGACGCGGGGTCGCGCTCGACCGCCTCGCGCAGCGCGTCGACGCGCAGCCGGCCGCGGTCGTCGACCGGCAGCAGCTCGACGTCGACCTGCTCGGAGTCGCGCAGCCAGTCGAGCGGGTCGAGCACCGCGTGGTGCTCGATGGCGGACGCCAGGATGCGGGTGCGGCGGGGGTCCTCCGCGAGCCGGGCCCAGTGGATGCCCTTGACCGCGAGGTTGTCGGCCTCGGTGCCGCCGGAGGTGAACACCACCTCGCCCGGCCGGCAGCCCAGCGCCTGCGCGATCGTCTCCCGCGACTCCTCCACCACCCGCCGGGCGTGCCGCCCGGAGGCGTGCATGGAGCTCGGGTTGCCGACCTCCCGCAGGTGCGCGGTCAGCACGTCGACGGCCGCCGGCACCATCGGCGTCGTGGCCGCGTGGTCGAGGTAGACCGTGCGTGACGTGATGTCCATAGCCTTCCCAGCGTACGGCCCGCCCACGAACTTCCGGACACCGCCGATCACCTCAGATCCGGCCCGGCGCTACCTCAGATTGCCCGCTCCGGCTGCGGGAGCGTCCCAGGCGCCGGTCAGGGCCAGCCACGGGTGGTCGGCGCCGAGCGTCCGGTCGACGAGGTCGCGCAGCCAGGAGCGGCTCACGCCGTCGAGGAGCGGCCACGCCGCCTCGAGGTCCGCGCGGTCCTTCTCCCGGTCGAGGGCGGCCTTGTAGAGGAGGGCGATCTCCGGGCGGACGTAGCGCAGGCCGTCACCGGCCACCCACGTCGCCTCCTCGACCGGCACCGCGTGCTCGGGCCAGCGCTTGTTGGTCCACAGGCCGTCGCGGTCGGGGGTGATCGGGAGGTCGACCACCCACGGCGAGCGGGAGTCGCGGCGGATCCAGATCTGGCTCTCGACCGAGAGCGGCTCGGGTGACCGGTCGCTCAGCGGGCGCAGCGTGCCGCCGTGGTTGGACCACGGGGTCCAGTCGGTGCCGAGGTGCTCGCGGAACGCCGGCACGTCGCAGGCGAGGATCGACAGGTCGACGTCCTCGTGCTCGCGCGCCACGCCGGTGAAGGCCTCCACGGCCCAGCCGCCGACGATCCACCACGACCGGTCGAAGCCGCGCATCAGCTCGGCCAGGCCCGGCGGCTCGAGCGGCTCCCACGCGCCGTACCACCGGTTGAACTCCTCGTCGTCCATCGGCGCGAGCGCGGGGTCGGCCACGGGATCAGCCCCGGGTTGCCACGGTGGCGACCAGCGCGAGGTGGTCGGTGCCGTCGATGTCGACGGTGTGGGTCCCGAGGGAGGCCAGCCGGTCGCCGATGAGCACGTGGTCGATCCTGACGACCGGGGGCAGCAAGGGGAAGACCCCGACGTGGTTGGCCGGCCAGGTCGGCTGCCAGCCCTCGTTGGCGACCTCGCCCGCGTCGCGGAACCCGGCGTCGTCGAGCCGGCGCATCGGCTCGTGGTCGGCGGTGGCGTTCATGTCGCCGACGACGAGGTCGGCGTCGCCCGCCTCGGCCTGCCGCAGGATCGCGGCGTGGTCGGCCCGCCAGCCCGCCGGGTCGACCGGAGCGACGGGGTGGACACCGAGCACGGTCAGGTCGCCGTACGTCGCCTGCCAGCCCTGGAACGTCGTGCGCAGCCGGACGTGGTCGGTGAGCGGGCGGTTGGCCAGGATCATCGTGCCGGCGACCATGTAGTCGGGCTCCCCCACGCGCTCGGGCAGCAGCTCGGCGAGCCCGTCGGCGTCCAGCTCGGCGAGCAGGTCGGGGGTGATCTCCTCGAGCACCAGGATGTCCACGTCGTTGTCGCGCACCGCGGCGACGAGCTCGCCGGCGTCGGCGCGGCCCTCGAAGAGGTTCGCGTTCATCACCGTGATCCGCTCGGCCCCGTCCGCGGGCTCCGGGACGTCGCCGAGCACCTGCGGCGCGAACCACCAGGCGTGCACGACCAGCCCGGCCAGCGCGAGCACCGCAGCGACGAGTCGGGCCGGGCGGTCGCTGCTCTCACCGGCGGCCCCGGAGGCGCAGAGCACGAGCAGCACGGCGTAGATCGGCAGCGCGAGCGGGGTGAACGCCTCGACCCGGATGAGCGAGCCGTTGTCGGTGTCCAGCGCGCGGGCCGTCGTCAGGAGCAGCGCGGGCGCCGCCAGCACGCCGGCGGCGACCCAGAAGAGGACCCGCCACATCAGAGCAGCACCAGGTCGTCGCGGTGGACGACCTCACGCTCGTACGCCGCGCCGAGCTCGCGCTTCAGGTCCTTCGACGAGCGGCCGAGCAGGGCCGGGAGCTCGTCGGAGTCGAAGTTGACCAGCCCGCGAGCGACCGGCGCGCCGTCGGGGCCGGCGAGGTCGACCGGGTCGCCGGCGTGGAAGGTGCCGACCACACCGGTGACCCCGGCCGCGAGGAGCGAGGCCCGGCGCTGGGTGACGGCCGCGACCGCCCCGTCGTCGAGGAGCAGGGTGCCGACGGGCTCGGTGGCGTGCGCCAGCCACAGCAGGCGGGTCGGCCGGCGGCGGCCGGTGGCGTGGAAGAGCGTGCCGACCTGCTCCCCCGCCAACGCCTCCGCGACCCGCTCGGCCGCGGTGAGCACGACCGGGATGCCGGCGCCGGTCGCGATCCGGGCGGCGTCGAGCTTGGTCTGCATGCCGCCGGTGCCGAGCCCCGCGGCGCCGGCCCTGCCGACCTTGACCGACGCGAGGTCCGCGGCGTCGCGCACGTCGCTCACCAGGGAGCTCCCGGGTGTGCCGGGATCCGCGTCGTAGAGCCCGTCGACGTCCGAGAGCAGCACCAGCAGGTCGGCGTGCACCAGGTGGGCGACGAGCGCGGCCAGCCGGTCGTTGTCACCGAACCGGATCTCGCTGGTGGCGACGGTGTCGTTCTCGTTGACTATCGGGAGCACGCCGAGCTCGAGGAGCTTGGCGAAGGTCTGGTAGGCGTTGCGGTAGTGCGAGCGCCGGGTCACGTCGTCGACGGTGAGCAGCACCTGGCCGGCCACGACGCCGTGCCGCGCGAGCTCCTCGGTGTAGCGGTGCACCAGCAGCCCCTGGCCCACCGACGCCGCGGCCTGCTGCGCGGGCAGCGACCGGGGTCGGCGCGCGAGCCCCAGCGGCGCCAGGCCGGCGGCGATCGCCCCGGACGACACCAGCACCACCTCGGCGCCCCGGGCGCGCGCGCCGGCGAGCACCTCGGTGAGGTGCCGCACGCGGGCCGGGTCGATGCCGCCCTCGGCGGAGGTCAGGGACGTCGAGCCCACCTTCACGACGATCCGGCGGGCGGCGGTGACCTCAGCCCTCATGTTCTTCCGGGGTCCCCGCGGAGTTGTTCGTCCTCTGCGCGGAGCGCCCCTGTCGAAGAACTTCTTGGGGTGGCTGGTCATCGTCGAGGGCGTCGGGGTCGTCGTCCGAGCCGATCTCGTACGACGAGGGGCCGGTCGGCAGTTCCGGTCCCGTCTCTCCGCGGTCGAGCCGGCGTGCGACGTCGGCGCGCTCCTCGCCCTCGGCGCGGTCGGCCATCGCCTCGTGGATGGCGCGGCGGCGGGCGGTGGCCGGGCGCTGCTCCATGAACCGGGTGTCCTCCCCGCGCCGGGCGAGGTTCTCGCCACCGGCGTCGATGCCCGGCTTGAAGTCGAAGACCACGGAGTTGTTCGGGTCGCCGATGAGCACGGTGTCGCCCTCGACGGCCCCGAGCTGGACCAGCCGGGCCTCGACGCCGAGCCGGTTGAGCCGGTCGGCGAGGAAGCCGACCGCCTCGTCGTTGCTGAAGTCGGTCTGCCGCACCCAGCGCTCGGGCTTGGCGCCGCGGACGTGCCACCCGGGCTCGCCGGACACGTCGGTCGGGGTCACCGTGAAGTCGTCGCCGCCGTCGGCGGAGGGCGGGCGCAGCACGATCCGGGTCGCCTCGACGACCTCCTTGGCCTCGCGGGCCGCCGCGACGATCTCGGCCATCGCGAAGGACAGCTCGCGCAGGCCCTCCCCAGAGGCGGCGCTGACCGGGAAGACCCGCAGCCCCTGCGCGCGCAGGTCGTCGATCACGATGTCGGAGAGGTCGCGCCCGTCTGGGACGTCGATCTTGTTGAGCGCCACCAGCCGAGGCCGGTCGTCGAGGCCGCCGTAGCGGGTCAGCTCGTTCTCGATGACCGCCAGGTCGTCGGCCGGGTTGCGGCCCGGCTCCATCGACGCCGTGTCGACCACGTGCACGAGCGCCGCGCAGCGCTCCACGTGGCGGAGGAACTCGTGACCGAGCCCGCGGCCCTCGCTGGCGCCCTCGATCAGCCCGGGCACGTCGGCGACGGTGTAGGTCGTCTCGCCGGCGGTCACGACGCCGAGGTTGGGCACCAGGGTCGTGAACGGGTAGTCGGCGATCTTGGGGCGGGCGCGGGAGATCGCCGCGATGAGGCTGGACTTGCCGGCGCTCGGGAAGCCCACGAGGCCGACGTCGGCCACCACCTTGAGCTCGAGCACGATCTCGAGCTCGTCGCCGGGCTCGCCGAGCAGGGCGAAGCCGGGCGCCTTCCGCTTGCTGCTGGCCAGCGCGGCGTTGCCGAGGCCGCCGCGACCGCCCTGCGCCACCACGAGCTCGGTGCCGGGGCCGACCAGGTCGGCGAGCACGGTGCCGGCGCGGTCGGTGACGAGCGTGCCGTCGGGGACGGGGAGCACGAGGTCGGCGCCGTGGCTGCCGTTCTTGTGCGCGCCCGCGCCGTGCCCGCCGTGCTCGGCCCTGCGGCGCGAGCTGTGGTGGTAGTCGAGGAGGGTGGTCACGTCGTTGTCGACCCGCAGGATCACCGAGCCGCCAGGCCCGCCGTTGCCGCCGTCGGGCCCGCCGAGCGGCTTGAACTTCTCGCGGTGCACCGACGCCACCCCGTTGCCGCCGCGGCCGCCGCTGACGTGCAGCGTCACCCTGTCGACGAAGGTCGGGACGGCCATCTGGGTGATCCTCTATGTCGGTGGTTGAGGTGCGAGGAGCGCTAGCGACGAGCCTCGAAACCACGAAAGGCGCCCCGAACCGGGACGCCTTTCGTCAAGTCTTGTCGTGACGACGTCAGGCGTCGTCACCCGGGACGATGTTGACGACCCGGCGGCCCCGGCGGGTGCCGAACTGCACGGCACCGGCGGCCAGCGCGAACAGCGTGTCGTCGCCGCCCCGGCCGACGTTGGCGCCGGGGTGGAAGTGGGTGCCGCGCTGGCGGACGATGATCTCGCCGGCGTTGACGACCTGGCCGCCGTACCGCTTGACGCCGAGGCGCTGGGAGTTGGAGTCGCGGCCGTTCTTGGTGGACGCCGCGCCCTTCTTGTGTGCCATCGCTGTGTCTCCTGCTGCGCTGTCGAGTCGGTGGGCCGTCAGGCCTTGATGTCGGTGATCTTGACCTGGGTGTACTTCTGGCGGTGGCCCTGGCGCTTCTTGTAACCCGTCTTGTTCTTGAACTTCTGGATCACGATCTTGGGGCCCTTGGTGGCACCGAGCACCTCGGCGGTCACCGTCGCCTTGTCGAGCTTCGTCGCGTCGGACGTGACGTCGTCACCGTCGACCACGAGCACGACGGGCAGCGAGACCTCGTCGCCCACGGCGGTCGTGATCGTGTCGATCTCGATGACGTCGCCGACGGCCACCTTCTGCTGCTTGGCGCCTGCGCGCACGATCGCGTACACCGCGGTCTCCTTGGTCGTTGAGCTGAGCATGATCTGGGGCGCAACGCTGGGCGCCGCACAGAGCTGGGCGCGCCGAGCGCGCACCGAGGGTCAATAGTACGGACCACCGGGGTCAGCCGCAAAACCGCACGGACCACCCGACCACGCTGGTCAGCGCTTGCGCGAGCGCTTCCGCTTGATCGGGACGTGCTCGACCTGGGGCGCCTCGGTGCCCTCCGCCGACCCGTCCGCCGAACCCTCGCCACCGCCGTCGGCGTCGGCGTCGGCGCCTTCGGGTGCGGCGACCTCCGCGGGCGCGGCGACCGGCGCGGGCGGCGGGCCAGCCGGGCGGCTCGCGCTGCGGCGCCTGGTCCGGGTGACCACCGTGGGCTTCTCCGGCTCCGGCTCCGCCTGCGGCTCGGGCTCGGGCTCGGGCTCGGGCTGGACGACGGGCTCCGCCTCGGGCTCCGGCTCGGGCTCCACCTGCTCGGCGTCCGGTGCAGGGGCGCTCTCGTCGGCGTCGCCGCGGTCGTCGAGGGACTCGACGACCTCGGAGGTCAGTGACTCGAGGTCGTCACGCACCTCGCCGTCAGGCGCCTCGGTCTCGTCGACGTCACCGATCGCCTCAGCAGGCTCGTCGGGCTCGTCGGCCGGCGGCCGGGCCATCGCGGCGACGTCCTTGGGCGAGGGGGCCTTGGAGCCGTTGCCGTTGCCGTTGCCGTTCCCGTTGGCGTGGTCGCCGTCGTCGGACCCGCGACCCCGGCCACCGCGGCTGCGTCGGCCCGAGCGACCACCGCGGCCGCCGTCGTCGTCGGAGCGCTTCGGCTCGACCGGGTGCTCGTGGATGACCAGCCCGCGGCCCTGGCAGTGCTCGCAGGTCTCGCTGAAGGCCTCGAGCAGCCCGGTGCCGATCCGCTTGCGCGTCATCTGCACCAGCCCCAGCGAGGTGACCTCGGCGACCTGGTGGCGGGTGCGGTCGCGCCCGAGGCACTCGACCAGCCGGCGCAGGACCAGGTCTCGGTTGGACTCGAGCACCATGTCGATGAAGTCGACAACGATGATGCCGCCGATGTCGCGCAGCCGGAGCTGCCGGACGATCTCCTCGGCCGCCTCCAGGTTGTTCTTGGTGACCGTCTCCTCGAGGTTGCCCCCGGAGCCGGTGAACTTGCCGGTGTTGACGTCGACGACCGTCATCGCCTCGGTGCGGTCGATGACCAGCGAGCCGCCCGAGGGCAGCCAGACCTTGCGGTCCAGGCCCTTGGCGATCTGCTCGTCGAGTCGGTACGTCGCGAAGAGGTCGTGGCCGCCGTGCTCCTGCGGGTCGTACTTCTCGAGCCGGTCCTCGAGGTCCGGCGCCATGTGGGCGACGTACTGCTGCACGGTCTCCCAGGCGTCGTCGCCCTGGATCACGAGCTTGGCGAAGTCCTCGGTGAACAGGTCGCGGACCACCTTGAGGGTGAGGTCCGGCTCGCCGTAGAGCAGCTGGGGCGCGCTGCCCTTGGACTTCTTCTCGATGTCCTCCCAGCGGGCCTTGAGGCGCTCGACGTCGCGGGTCAGCTCGTCCTCGCTGGCGCCCTCGGCGGCCGTGCGGACGATGACGCCGGCGGTGTCGGGGACGATCTCCTTGAGCACCGACTTGAGCCGGTTGCGCTCGGTGTCGGGCAGCTTGCGGGAGATGCCGGAGGTGGTGCCGTCGGGCACGTAGACCAGGAACCGCCCGGCCAGGCTCACCTGGCTGGTCAGCCGGGCGCCCTTGTGGCCGATCGGGTCCTTGGTGACCTGCACCAGCACCGACTGGCCCGAGGACAGCACCGACTCGATCTTGCGCGGCTGGCCGTCCTTGTGGCCGAGGGAGGACCAGTTGACCTCGCCGGCGTAGAGCACCGCGTTGCGACCGCGGCCGATGTCGATGAACGCCGCCTCCATCGAAGGCAGGACGTTCTGGACGCGGCCGAGGTAGACGTTGCCGATCAGCGAGGTCTGCGACTCGCGGGCGACGTAGTGCTCGACGAGCACCTTGTCCTCGAGCACGCCGATCTGGGTGAGCTCCTCACGCTGGCGCACGACCATGACCCGGTCGACCGCCTCGCGACGGGCCAGGAACTCCGCCTCGCTGACGATCGGCGCCCGCCGGCGTCCGGCCTCGCGGCCCTCGCGGCGGCGCTGCTTCTTGGCCTCGAGCCGGGTGGACCCGGAGACGGCCGTGATCTGGTCCTCGCCCGTGCGGCTGCGACGCACCCGGGTGACGGTGTTGGAGGGGTCGTCGGAGCTGCCGCCACCGTCGTCGCCCGAACGCCGGCGACGCCGACGGCGTCGCGAGGTGCCGTCGCCGGCCTCCTCGTCGTCGCTGTCGCCCTGGTCGGCCTCGTCGTCGCCGTCCTCGCTCGCGTCGTCACCCGAGTCGGAGGTCTTGCGCCGGCGCCGGCCGCCGCGGCGCCGACGACGTCGCGCACCGGTGCCCTCGCCGTCGCCGGAGTCGCCGCCGTCGCCGGAGTCGCCGCTGTCGGCGTCCCCGCCCTCGGAGGCGTCGCCCTCGGCGGGAGCGGTCGCCTGCTCGTCGTCCGCGGGCTCGTCGGCCGCGGCCTTCTTCGCGGACTTCTTGGTGGACTTCTTCGCGCCCGCCTTCTTGGCGGCCTTCTTCGCGGTCTTCTTGGCCGGCTCGTCGCCAGCAGCGGTCTCGCCGGCCTGCTCGGTCTGCTCGGGCTGACCGGGCTGCTCGGTCCGGTCGGTCGGCTCCTCGGCGGGCTGTGCCTTCGCCGCCGCCTTCCTGGTCGACCTCTTCCGGGGCGCCTCGACCGGGTCGGGCACCTGGAACAGCACGGCCGGCGCGGACGGCGCCGACGAGTCCTCGGGCGTCGGGTCCGACACCGGGTCCGGCGCGGCCTCGGCCTTCTTGGCGGTCTTCTTGGCCGCCGTCTTCTTGGCGGTGGTCTTGCTCGCGGTCTTCTTGGCCGCGGCCTTCTTCGCCGTCTTCTTGGCGGCGGCCTTCTTGGCCGGCGCGGCCTCGGGTGCCTCGGCCGACGGGGTCGGCTCGGGGGTCGACTGGGGGGTCGACTCGCTGGTCGAGCCGGCGACCGACTCCGTGGTCGTCTCGTCCTCGGGCATGTACTGCTCCTCGACCCGGCTGCCTCGGCAGCCGGGTGGTCATCGCCGCGGCCCGGAGTCCGGGCGCAGCATCAAGCCTTCATTGGCGACGACACCCTCGTGGTGTCACATCGAGTCCGGCCGGTCCCTGCCGCGGTCGCCTGCCTGGCTTCGGTCGCTGTCACCGACCGGCCCGGCCGCGTCGCGGTCTGGAACCGACGAGCTCGCACATGAGAACGTCATCGGGTCGACGTGGCGTCAACCACTCGCGAGTATCGCACAGCCGTCCTCGGGGCAACTCATTTCGTCGTCCGCAGTGGGTCGCCGATCTCCCCGGTCGCGGGGTCGAGCGGGCCCTGGGCCAGCCGGGTGAGCAGCGGCACGCCGACCAGGTCGAGCGGGTGCAGCGAGGTCAACCCGGTGAGCACGTCGTCGGGCCGCACGGCCGGCTCGAGGTGGCGCAGCACCAGGTCGAGCGCGGCGCCGTCCTCCTCGGGCACGACGACCAGCGAGAGCACCGCCGCCCGGCTGTCGAAGGACCGGAGCCCCTTCTTGGTCATCCGCTCGACGGGCACCTCCCCGGCGGCGAGGAACGCCGTGACGGCCGTCTGCACCTCCTCGAGCGCGACCGGGAGCACGATCCGCCACCGGCTGGCCTGCAGCAGGTCGCTCAGGCCCGAGCCGGGCGACTCGACCACCTCCACGACGTCGAGGCCGTCGGGCATCGCCGCGTCGAGGGCCGCGTGCACGGCCGCAGGGTCCACGATCTCCGCCAGGGCGAGCTCGAGGTACTCCGCCTCGCTGGCCGACCCGGTGGGCGCCGCGCCGGCGTAGGAGATGCGCGGGTGCGGGTTGAACCCCGAGCTGTACGCCATCGGCAGTCGCGCGCGGAACACCGCGCGCTCGAAGGCGCGGCTGAAGTCGCGGTGGCTGGTGAAGCGCAGCCGGCCCCGCTTGGCGTAGCGCACCCTCAGGCGCTGCACCGGCGGCGGCGCCTGCTTGGGCTGCTCCCTCACCACGGCGCGCTCACGGCTTCACCCAGTCGACGGTCTTCATGGCCGACGAAGGGTAGACCGTGCCGATCCGCACCCCGTCCAGCCAGTCGGTGAGGCGGGCGGCCTCGACCTCCAGCGCGGCGAGCGCGGCCTTCGGGAGCCTCGCGAGCGTCCGGACCTCGACCACGCCCGCGTCGTCCTGCACCCAGCAGCCGACGATGCGCCCGTCCCACCACGCCGTCGTCCCGGCGTTGCCGTTGGTGTCGAAGAGCTGCGGCCCGTGCCCGCCGAGGTAGAAGTCGCGCTGCTTCCAGCCCATCACGGTCGGGTCCAGGACCGGCAGCAGCGCCGCCCACGGCTCGACCTCGTCCACCGGGTCGACGTCGTCGGGCAGCACCCAGCCCGTCGCGCCGCCGTCCAGCGACACCTCGACGGCGCCGACCGCGGCGAGAGCGGACCGGACGGCGCCCTTGGTCGCGCCCAGCCACCAGACGAGGTCGTCCTCGGTGCCGGGTCCGAACGAGCGCAGCCAGCGGCCGACGAGCTCGGCGTACCCCTCGTCCGGCTTCGCGGCGGGAGGGACGTCGTCCAGCCAGTCCGACATGAGGGTCCAGCGGGGCTTGGAGAGGCGCCAGTGGCCGGCGTTCTCGCCGCGCACCAGCACGCCCTCGACCCCGAGCTGCGTGAGCACCCGGGGCGCGACCGACACGTTGGCGGCGTACTTCTTCCCGGTCGCGAGCTGGAGCCGGCCCTCGAGCTCGGGAACCCGCTCGCGGAGCTCCTGGGCGGTCAGGGCCACGCCCCCGGCGAGCGCGTCGACCACCGCCGCCTTGGCCTCCTCCAGCCAGGCCGCGCCGTCCGGAGCCACCCCGTGCGCCTCGACCTCCTTGACCAGCCGGGCGCCGATCGTCGTGGCGACGCGCGCCGACGCGCTCCCCCACGCAGCTGGCAGCAGGTCGCGCGGGAAGACGAACAGCGTGCGCCGCATCGCGAGCTGCTTGACCAGCGTGCGGTCCTCGTAGAGCACCCGGTCGACCTCGGCGACCGAGAGCCCGTCGACCCGGGCCTGGAGCGAGAGGTAGACGCTCGCGGGCTCGGTCGAGTGCAGGACCGTGACCGCGCGGGTCGCCGCCTCGGGGTCGGTGGCACGGTGCCCCGGCGCCACGGCATGGCGCCGTGCCAGCCTGGCCCGCCGCTCGGAATCGGGAATATGGCGCACGGGAACTAGTTTCCCTCTAGTGGCCCGCACCCGAAGCTCAGCGCACGGATCCGTGCTCCAGGTGCGTGCCTCGCAAGGCGCCGGAGCGCGGCTCTACTTGTTCGTCCAGCAAGCGACGGCAACGCCGCGAGGTGGGTGCCTGGGGCGCGAAGTCGTGTGCCGAGCTTCGGGTGCGGGGCACTAGTGCCCCGCCGCTCCACTGTCCTGGTCCTGGCCGGGGTCGTCCTGCTGTCACTGAACCTGCGTCCTGCCGCGGTGAGCGTCGGGCCGGTTCTGTCCGAGCTGCGCGACGGTCTCGGCATGGGTCCCGCGTCTGCGGGCCTGCTGACCTCGCTGCCGGTCCTGGCCTTCGCGGTCTTCGGTGCCCTGGCGCCGGCGGCCGCGGCGCGGCTCGGCCCGCACCGCGTCACCCTCCTCTCGCTGCTCGCCGTGGTGGTGGGCCTGGCCGGCCGCGCGACCGTCGGCTCGGAGGCGGCGTTCCTCGCCCTCTCGCTGGTCGCCGTCGCGGGCATGGCGATGGCCAACGTGCTGATCCCCTCGCTGGTCCGGCTGCACTTCCCCACCCGCATCGGGCTGATGACCGCGGTCTACACGACCTCGCTCGCCGTCGGGCTGACGGCGGCGTTCCTGCTGACCGTCCCGGTGGCGGACGCGTTCGGCAGCTGGCGCTACGGGATCGGCGCCTGGGCCGTGCTGGCGGCCGTCGCGGCGGTGCCGTGGGTCGCGCTGGTCCGGCGCGACGCTGCGCTCACCACGCCGGCCCGCGACGTGAGCTTCCGCGACATCGCGCGCACCCGCCTGGGCTGGGCGATGACGGCGTTCTTCGGGCTGCAGTCGCTGATGGCGTACGCCGTCTTCGGCTGGTTCGCGACCCTGTGGCGCGACGCCGGGTTCGGCGCGGGCACGGCCAGCGCGCTGGTGGGGATCGTCGCCGCGATGTCGATCCCGCTCTCGCTCTACCTGCCGCAGGCTGTCGCGCGCCCCGGCGACCAGCGGCTCGTGCTGATCATGGTGATGAGCTGCTACCCGGTCGCCTACGTCGGGCTGCTGGTCGCGCCGCACTCCCTCGCCGTCCTGTGGGCGGTGGTGCTCGGGGCCGCGCTCACGACGTTCCCGGTGGTCCTGACCTTCCTCGGCCTGCGGACCCGCACCGCGGCCGCGACCGCCGCCCTCAGCGGCTGGACGCAGTCGACGGGCTACCTGGTGGCGGCGATCGGTCCGTTCGGCGTGGGCGTGCTGCACGACGCCAGCGGAGGCTGGACGGTGCCGCTGGTGGTGCTGCTGGCGCTGAGCGTCCCGCTCTTCGTCGTGGGCCTCTACGTCGGCAGGCCGGCCCACATCGAGGACCAGCTCCGCACCCGGGACGACGTTGGCACCGGGGTGGCCTGAGGGTCCGGCTCGGGCGAATCCCCCGGCGCACCACGCGACCGGCCGGGATGTGGAACGCTACGCGCACCGACCACGGCGGCACCCGAGGGGGAACCCGATGACCACTCCGCAGAATCCTGGCGACGGCGAGACGCCGCAGGATCCGAGCGACCCGCAGAACCCCTACGGCACGCCACCGCCTCCGCCGCCGCCCTACGGCGAGCAGCCGCCCCCGTCCGCGGCGCCCTCCACGCCTCCGCCGTACGGCGAGCAGCCGCCGCCGCCCGCCGTGCCGCCTGCCGCGCCGGCCTACGGCCAGCCCGCCGCGCCGTCGTACGGCCAGCCCGCCGCGCCGTCGTACGGCCAGCCCGGGCAGCCCGCCTACGGCGTGCCCGGCTACCCCTCGCCGATGCCCGGGCCGGCCCAGCCGGGCAAGGGCATGGCGATCACGGCGCTGATCCTGTCGTTCATCTGCTGCCTCGACGTGGTCGGCATCATCCTCGCGATCGTCGTGCTGGTGCGCAGCCGCGACGGCCAGAACCGCGGCAAGGGCCTCGCGATCGCCGCCCTCGTCATCGGCGTCATCACGCTGGTCGCGACGATCGCCGGCAGCGTGGCGCTGGTCAACTACGCCAAGGACTTCAAGGACGTCGACAGCCTCAAGGCGGGCGACTGCTTCACCGCCAAGGGCCTCACCGACGACTCCGAGAGCGGCGTCACGCAGATCCGGTCCGTGGGCTGCTCGGACAAGCACGACGGCGAGGTGCTGGCCACCAGCAACCTCAGCTCCGACCAGGCCGCCAGCTACGGCCAGGCCTCCCCGGTGGAGATCTGCACGCCGTCGGTGAGCGCCGCCGGCAGCGCGGACCTGCTCGCCGACCCCGAGAAGGTCCTCATCGCCCTCACCCAGGACGCCTCGCCGAGCTCCGGCGACAAGCTCGTCTGCGTGATCGCGAACGCCGACGGGTCCAAGCTGACCTCCAAGCTCGGCTGAGCCGTTGCGTCGCGCCGTCCTGACGGCGGTCGCGGTGGCCCTGGCCGCCGTGGCCGTCGCCGTGGTGGTCGTCGTCCGCCACGACGGCGACCTGGGCTCGGTCCGCGACCTCGAGCGCGGTGACTGCGTCGACGCGGCGCCGTTCCAGGCCGGGCAGCAGCCCGCGCTGGCCGACCTCGCCCGGGCGGACTGCGACGGCCCCCACGACGCGGAGGTGCTGCTCCTGGTCCGGCTCGACGCCCGGCAGGCCGCGGGCTACCGGCCCGTCGTGCCCGACGAGATCTGCCTCGACGCGCTCGGCGACGAGGCGGACGCCGCGGTCAGCGACGAGCGGCTGCTCGTGGCCGGGGTCGCTGACACCCGCGAGCCTGCCACGGGCGACACCCTCGCGTGCTTCGGCTTCGCCGCCGACGGCACCCGCCTCGACGGCCACGTCAAGCCGCGCTGACGCCGGATAGTCCCTGACGTTCTGGCCCCACGGACCGGCGGGACGCGGACACGAACGTCAGGGACTATCCCGAGACCGGGACGATGGCCGTGCGGCCGTCCCAGGCGCCGTGCTCGGAGAGCGGCCGGAAGCGGTAGGTCGCGAACTCGTGGTGGAAGTCGCGGCGCTCGCGCTCGGCCATCGCGGCGGCGTGCCGCTGGGGGTCGGCTACGCCGGAGTGGCCGTGCACCATCTCCTCCATCTCGCGCACCGTGCGCCAGACCGAGAACGTCGAGATCGTGCGCGGTGGCCGGAACGCCGCCAGCGCGAGGGTGGTGCCGGGATGGTCGCGCACCAGCCGCTCGACCGGCTTGCCCCAGTGCAGGAAGCGCGGCACCTCGGGGATGCGCATCCGGGCGAGCGTTACCGCCACGACCGGCTCCTCCCGGTCCCAGGTGCCGGCGCGCACCGGCAGTCCGGGCAGCGCCGCGATCGTCGACCAGCGGCGCAGGAACTCCAGACGCACGTGCCAGCCGTGGGCGAGCCGGCGGCCGAGCGGGTCGTCGGCCAGGAACCGCTCCAGGGCGTCCTCGTCGCGCCACTGCGCGAAGACGGCCACCCGCCGTAGCTGCAGCCTCGCCGGCGAGAGCGTGGGCGCCCCGAGCCGCATCAGCGCCAGGCACTCGGCGTGGTCGAGGCCGGGCACGGTCGCGGACGACGGCTGGCGCAGCAGCGCCCGGGCGCCCACCGCACGCGGCACCTCGGCGAGGTGGAAGGAGTGGAGAGTCATGCGGCGCGCTCCAGCTTGTAGTGGAGCCGGACCGCCCACGCGCCCCAGAGCCGGAGCTCGTGGTCGGTGCGCAGCACCCCGTGCGGGTCGACGTACATCCGGAAGGTCTCGTGCAGCGGGACCCGCGCCGCGTGGTCGCGCCCGCCGTCCCGGACGACGACGTACGCGCCGTCCTGCCCGAACCGGCCGCTCGGCGACTCCAGCACGAGCCCGCCGTCGTCGACGAGAGAGGGGCGCAGGAACACCTGGACGTTGCCCGACTCGAGCGGGAACGCCGCGTGCACGCTCGGCCTGTCGGCGCCGGGGAGGGTCCGGGCCGAGTAGCTGCCGCTGAACACGCGCCTCCCGCTGCCGCGCAGCGTGCGCATCCAGGCGGCAGCGAGCTGGGCGCCGTCGCCATCGCGGATCGGCGTGACCCGGCTGTCCATGCCGTGCGCCACGTCGAGCGGCCGCATCGGCAGCGCGAGCTGCTCGACCCGGCGCCCGAAGAGCCGCGCCACCAGCTCCCCTCCCGGCCAGAACACCGGCGACCAGCCCGTCCACACCTCCATCTGCCAGGCGGCGGTGTGCTCGTAGAAGTCCCGGATCTCCGGCCGCAGCCCACCGGCGTCGAACCCCGAGCCGTCGAGCAGGCCCATCGACTCGAGCAGCCCGGCCCGCGGGTCGTCCTGCGCCAGGACGCCGCCGTGTCGCGCCGCTTCGGCCTCCAGCCACTCGTCGGTGACCTCCGGCGACCGGCTCATCGGCGCGTCGAGCCACGCCTCCGCCCCGCCGAGGTCGACCTCCCGGCCGGCGAGCCGCCAGAACTTCCGTGACCCGAGGTCGAGGAGGTGCGGCACGCCGTGGAGTCTGGCACGCGACCCGGATCCGCGGGTCCCCCTGCGGTACGACGCGGGATCCTCCGCTCGCCGCGCCAGACAGATCGCTAGACGACCGACAGCGGCAACAGCTGTCGCCCGGTCGGGCCGATCTGGATCTCGGTGTTCATCTCCGGGCAGACGCCGCAGTCGTAGCACGGCGTCCAGCGGCAGTCCTCGACCTCGACGTCCGCGGAGCCGTCGGCGACGGCGAGCGCGTCCTCCCAGTCGGACCAGAGCCAGTCCTTGTCGAGGCCGGAGTCGAGGTGGTCCCACGGGAGCACCTCGTCGTAGTCGCGCTGGCGGGTGGTGTACCAGTCGAGGTCCACGCCTTCGAGCGCCTGCTCGCAGGCGGCGACCCACCGCTCGTAAGAGAAGTGCTCGCTCCAGCCGTCGAAGCGGCCGCCGTCGCGCCAGACCTGCTCGATGACCGCACCGACCCGGCGGTCACCGCGCGAGAGCAGTCCCTCGATGATCCCGGGCTTGCCGTCGTGGTAGCGGAAGCCGATCGCGCGGCCGTACTTCTTGTCGGCCCGGACCACGTCGCGCAGCTTGCGCAGCCGCTCGTCGGTGGTCTCGTGGTCGAGCTGCGCGGCCCACTGGAACGGCGTGTGCGGCTTGGGCACGAAGCCGCCGATCGAGACCGTGCAGCGGATGTCGTTGCGGCCCGAGACCTCGCGGCCCTTGGCGATCACCTGCTTGGCGAGCTCGGCGATGGCCAGCACGTCGTCGTCGGTCTCGGTGGGGAGACCGCACATGAAGTAGAGCTTCACCTGCCGCCAGCCGTTGCCGTACGCCGTGGCGACGGTGCGGATGAGGTCCTCCTCGGTGACCATCTTGTTGATCACCTTGCGCATCCGCTCCGAGCCACCCTCGGGTGCGAACGTGAGGCCTGAGCGCCGGCCGTTGCGCGAGAACTCGTTGGCGAGGGTGATGTTGAAGGCGTCGACACGGGTCGAGGGCAGCGAGAGCGAGACGTTGGAGCCCTCGTAGCGGTCGGCCAGGCCCTTCGCCACGTCGCCGATCTCGGTGTGGTCGGCGCTCGACAGCGACAGCAGGCCGACCTCCTCGAAGCCGGTCTGGCGGATGCCGTTCTCGACCATGTCGCCGATGGTCTCGATCGACCGCTCGCGCACCGGCCGGGTGATCATGCCCGCCTGACAGAACCGGCAGCCGCGCGTGCAGCCGCGGAAGATCTCGACCGAGAACCGCTCGTGCACGGTCTCCGCGAGCGGCACCAGCGGCTTGGCGGGATAGGGCCACGCGTCGAGGTCCATCAGCGTGTGCTTGCGGACCCGGAACGGGATACCGGGGCGGTTGGGCACGACGGCCTCGATGGTGCCATCGGCGGCATAGGCCACGTCGTAGAACCTCGGCACGTAGACCCCGCCGCTCACCGCGAGCCGGCGCAGCAGCTCGTCGCGGCCACCGAGTCGTCCCTCGGCCTTCCACTCGCGGACCACCTCGGAGATGGCGAGCACGACCTCCTCGCCGTCGCCCAGCACCGCGGCGTCGATGAAGTCGGCGATGGGCTCGGGGTTGAACGCCGAGTGGCCGCCGGCGAGGACGACCGGGTCGTCCTCGGTGCGGTCGGCGGCGTGGAGCGGGATGCCGGCCAGGTCGAGCGCGGTGAGCATGTTGGTGTAGCCGAGCTCGGTGGAGAAGCTCAGCCCGAAGACGTCGAAGTCGCGGACCGGCCGGTGCGCGTCGACCGTGAACTGCGGGATCGGCCCCTGCGCGTCACCGGCGCGCATCACCTTCTCCATGTCGGGCCACACGGCGTAGGTCCGCTCGGCGACGATCCAGTCGCGCTCGTTGAGGACCTCGTAGAGGATCTGCACGCCCTGGTTGGGCAGCCCCACCTCGTAGGCGTCGGGGTACATCAGCGCCCACCGGACCGTCTCGCCCGTCCCGTCGGCGGCCGCGCCGCAGTCCCAGTCCTTCAGCGTCGAGTTGAGCTCACCGCCGACGTACTGGATCGGCTTCGACACCGTCGGGAGCAGCGGCTCGAGACGGTCGAAGATGGATCCGGTCAGCGACGCAGGCGCGGTCGCGGTGGCGGGCATGCAGACACTCCGGGGAACGAGAACGGGTCAGCCCACAAGGGTACGGCGCTGGTGGGCCGCGCGCCGAATGGCGAGGCGGTCCGCCAGGCGGGGTGAGCCCCGACCCGGCCGGTGCCGCTCCGTAGGGTCACCGTGTGAGCCAAGCGACGGGGTCGCCGCCCTGGTGGACCGTCGCCGCGCCCGTGCTCGGGCTGGCCGCGCTGGCGGCGTCCTGGGGTCGCCACCCCTCGGCCCTGGTCGCCGGCGTGCTCGCGGCGTTCCTCGTGGTCGCGGTGCTGGCCGCCGTGCACCACGCGGAGGTCGTCGCGCACCGCGTCGGCGAGCCGTTCGGGTCGCTGGTTCTCGCGGTCGCCGTCACCGTCATCGAGGTGGCGCTGATCGTCACGCTCATGGTCGGGGGCTCGGGGAAGGACACGGCCACGCTGGCCCGCGACACGGTGTTCGCCGCCGTGATGATCAGCGCGAACGGGATCGTCGGGCTCGCCCTTCTCTACGGCGCGCTGCGCCACCACCTGGCGCGGTTCAACCCGGAGGGCACCGGATCGGCCCTGGCCACGGTGATCACGCTCGCCTCGGTGACGCTGGTGCTGCCGCGGTTCACCACGACGACGCCCGGCCCGGAGTTCTCCCCTGCCCAGCTCGCGTTCGCCGCGGTGTGCTCCCTGGCTCTCTACGCGCTCTTCGTGTTCACCCAGACGATCCGGCACACGGACTTCTTCCTGCACTCCGGAGCGGGGCACGACGCGGACGGCGACGGGCACGCCGATCCCCCGTCGACGTCCCGGGCGCTGGCCTCGCTCGCTCTCCTGCTGCTCGCGCTGGTGGCGGTCGTGGGCCTCGCCAAGGTGGAGTCGCCCTCGATCGAGTCGGGCATCGACGCCCTCGGCTTCCCGGCCGCCTCGGTCGGCGTCGTGATCGCGCTGCTCGTGCTGCTTCCCGAGTCGATCGCCGCCGTGCGGGCGGCCGGGCGCGACGACGCGCAGACGTCGTTCAACCTCGCCTACGGCTCCGCCATGGCGTCCATCGGCCTCACGATCCCGACCATCGCGGTGGCCACGATCTGGCTGGACGACCCGCTCGAGCTGGGGCTCGAGCCGATGCAGATGGTGCTGCTCGCGATCACGGCTGTCGTCTCGGTGCTCACCGTCGTGCCCGGCCGGGCCAAGCCGCTCAACGGCGGCGTGCACCTCGTGCTGCTGGCGACCTTCGTGTTCCTGTCGCTCAAGCCCTGAGCGTTCGCGGCGCGTGGTGCGTCACCGCAGCGGGACCAGCTCGACGCCGGCGTCCTCGAGCGCCGCCCTCGTCGCCCGGGCGATCTCCACCGCGCCGTCGGTGTCGGAGTGCACCGTGAGCACGTCGGCCCGCACCTCCACCTCGGTGCCGTCGACGGCGGCGACCCGGCCCTCGGTGACCATCCGGACCGCACGTGCGGCCGCCTCGTCCGGGTCCGTCAGCAGCGCGCCCGGCTCGCTGCGCGGCTGGAGCAGGCCCCCAGCGGTGTAGCCCCGGTCGACGAACGCCTCGGAGACCATCCGCAGTCCGGCCGCCTCGCCCAGCCGGTGCACCTCGGTGCCCGCCTGGCAGAGCACGGGCAGCTCGGGGCCGAACCCGAGCGTCGCGTCGACGATCGCCCGGGCGTGCTCGGTGTCGGTCGCGGAGGCGTTGTAGAGCGCGCCGTGCGCGCGGACGTAGCCCACCCCGCCACCGGCCAGCCGCGCGAACGCCTGGAGCGCCCCGAGCTGGTAGACCAGGTCGGCGGTCAGCTCGGAGCTGGGCACGGCGACGTACCGCCGCCCGAACCCGTGCAGGTCGCGATAGCTCACCTGGGCGCCGATCGCGACGCCGTTCGCCACCGCCTGCTCGCACGTACGCCGCATGATCACCGGGTCGCCGGCGTGGAACCCGCAGGCGACGTTCGCGCTGGTGACGATCCCGAGCAAGGCCTCGTCGTCCGCGATCCGCCACGGACCGAGCCCCTCTCCGACGTCGGTCGCCAGCGCCACCCGTGCCGCCGCCTGTCCAGCCACGCGTCGAGTATCACGCACGACTCTGGCGCGGCGGCCGGTCCTGACGCACACTCCGGGCATGGCGAGCCAGGTGAACCAGGGCCGGCGCGGTGCGCGGATCGAGGGCGACTTCGTCGTCTTCCTGATCGGCGCCCGGCCGGACACGCTGCACCCGATCCGGTCCTTCCGCGACTACGGCGCGATGCGGGGGATGCCGCACATGCTCGACTACCTCACCGAGCACCCGGAGAAGGGGCTGCTGGGTTACGAGACCTACGGGCTGTTCATGAACGTGCAGTACTGGCGTTCCTTCGGGCACCTCGAGCGCTTCGCCAAGGATGAGTCGGATCCGCACCTGAGCGTGTGGCGTCGCTACTGGAAACGGGTCGGTCGCGACCCGCGCTCGGGCATCTGGCACGAGACCTTCCTCGTCCGCGCCGGTGAGTACGAAGCGGTCTACGGCAACATGCCACCCCACGGCCTCGGCCGCGCGAGCGAGGTGGTGCCGATCGGCGCGGACTCCTCCGCCCGCGGGCGCCTCAAGCGCCTCGCTCGC
Organism: Nocardioides halotolerans DSM 19273; assembly: GCF_000422805.1. GTDB lineage: Bacteria > Actinomycetota > Actinomycetes > Propionibacteriales > Nocardioidaceae > Nocardioides > Nocardioides halotolerans. The sequence goes on from NZ_KE383923.1 coordinate 156,612, forward strand.
TGACCCGGGTCCGCGCCGAGGCGCTGGTGGGGACCGCGACAGCTCACTCACCTCACGGCAGGATTGCTGCCGCGATCCCCCGGAGTCACGAATCCCCCGAAACGCAACCCCCGAGACGCGTGCGCGATGTGTGCGCACCCATCACCAAAGCGGTGACCGGCCCCGCGCGCCCGGATCCTTCCCCCAACAGGTGAATTCGTGGTCGCCGCTCTCCTCAACCACCGACCGGACCGCAGCGAAGGCACCCGCTGGACCACCGCTGGTCGAGCCTGTCGAGACCACCGCAGCGAAGGCACCCGAGCCAAGCGACCCCCACGCAGGCCGCGGCCATCTCGACAAGCTCGACGAGCGGTCGTCCAGTCCCAGCGCGGGCTTCAAGGGGCAGCGAAGGCACCCAACCGGACCCACCGCTGGTCGAGCCTGTCGAGACCACCGCAGCGAAGGCACCCGCTGGACCACCGCTGGTCGAGCCTGTCGAGACCACCGCAGCGAAGGCACCCGAGCCGAGCGGGCCCTGCGCTGGCTGCGGCCATCTCGACAAGCTCGATGAGCGGTGGTCCAGTCCCAGCGCGGGCTTCAGAGGTCTCGAGACGGTTGCTGCGCAACCTCCTCCACCGCCGACGTCAGCGAGCCTCGGCCTTGGCGAGCAGCGACCGGAGCTGCGAGGCGAGCAGGCGCGAGCCCGCGACGGGGATGAGCGCGCCGACCAGGCGACCGCGGAGGCCCTTGCCCACGCGGGTCAGCGCGACGTGCACGTCGGTGCCACCGTCGGTGGCCTCGAGCTCGTAGCGCCAGCCGCTGCCGGTGTCCCAGAGGTTCGAGTCGAGGGTGTCGATCGACACGGTGCCGGCCGCGGCGTCCCAGGAGTAGCGCTCGCGCTCCCAGCCCATCGAGTTGCCCTCGGTCACCTCCGCCCAGTCCGGGCCGACCTCGTGGACCTCGAAGTGGCTCTCGGAGACGTTCGGCCACCGCTCGGCGCGACCGGGCCCGAAGTCGGTGAGCAGCGACAGCACGTCGTCCGGCGACAAGGTCGTGTGGACGGTGAACCGTGTCGACACCATGGCCGGACGCTACCGCCCGACGAGCACCCGCCGCTCCGCCAGCGGTACGACGTACGACGGCGCCTGCGAGCGCACGTGGATGTTCTGCAGCAGGCCGACGGCGAGCATGCCGGCGAAGAGTGACGAGCCGCCGTAGGACACGAACGGCAGGGGCACGCCGGTCACCGGCATGATGCCGAGGCACATGCCGATGTTCTGGAACGCCTGGAAGCCGAACCAGCAGGCGATGCCGGCGGCAGCGACCCGGCCGAAGACGTCCTCGGCACGTCGCGCGATCACCAGGGCCCGCCAGATGACCAGCGCCAGCAGCGCGATCAGGACGCCCGCGCCGAGCAGGCCGAGCTCCTCCCCCGCGACCGTGAACACGAAGTCGGTCTGCTGCTCGGGCACGAAGCCGGAGCGGGTCTGCGAGCCGTGGAAGAGCCCTTGCCCGAACAGTCCGCCATTGCCGATCGCGATCCGCGCCTGCTCGACGTTGTAGCCGGCGCCGCGCGGGTCGAGGTCGGGGTTCACGAAGGCCAGGAACCGGTCGACCTGGTAGGCCTTGAGCACCCCTCCGGCGAGCGCGAGCGCGGCGACCGACCCCGCGGAGAGCAGCACCAGCACGAGCCAGCGCCGCCGGGCGCCCGACACGGCGAGGACGCCGAACACCGTGGCCGAGAGCACCAGCATCGTGCCGAGGTCGGGCTGGAGCAGGATCAGCACGGCCGGCACACCGGCGATCAGCAGCATGAGCAGCACGTCGACGGTGCCGACCCGGCGCTGCCACCGGGCCGAGGAGCGCTCGGCCAGCACCAGCGCCATGCCGATGACGACCGCGAGCTTGGCGAGCTCCGAGGGCTGGATCGAGAGCCCGAGCACCCGCAGCCACGAGCGCGACCCGTTGATGGTCGACCCCATCGTCAGCACGAGCACCAGCCCCGAGACCGAGAGCAGGTAGACGAACGGCGCCACGATCCGCACCCACCGGTGGTCGGCGACGGTGACGCCGAGCATCAGCACCAGCCCGATGACGATGTTGACCAGCTGCTTGCGCAGGTAGGCCGTCGAGTCGCCGTCGGTCAGGTCCACGCGGTGGGAGGTGGCCGACCACACCAGCAGCGCCGACAGCGCGACGAGCGCGAGCACGGCGAGCAGCAGGATCCAGTCGAGCCGGCGCAGCGAGAGGGTCACGGGTCAGTCCTTCCGGCCGGGCGGCAGGATCGAGCCGTCGTCCATGAACGTCGGCAGCGAGGCGGGCGGGGTGACGCCGCGGATGGCCGAGTCGGCAGGTACGACGTCCTCGCCGTCGATGCCGTAGAGCGACTCCCAGATCGCGCGGACGGCGGGACCCGACGTGCCCGAGCCGGTGCCGGCCTGCGACACCATCATCACGACCACGTAGTTCTCGTCGTAGGTCGCGACCCACGACGTCGACTGCTTGCCGTAGACCTCGGCCGACCCGGTCTTGCCGCGGACGTGCACCTTGTCGAGCGGGAAGTCGGTGAACTTCCAGGCGAGCGTGCCGATCCTCGGCGTGCCCTGGAGCGCGGTGTCGACGTAGTCCAGCGCTGCCTTGGTCGACGGCACCTTGCCGGCCACCTTCGGCGGGATGCGCTTGAGGACGGTGCCGTCGGGAGACACGATCGCCTTCGCGACGCGCGGCTCGTAGAGCGTGCCGCCGTTGGAGAGCGCGGCGTACGCGCGAGCGAGCTGCAGCGGGGTCACGATCGTGTCGCCCTGGCCGATCGCGAAGTTGACCGCGTCGCCGGCCCGGTAGCGGTTGCCGTCGAGGCAGAACTCGTGGGCGAACAGCTGCAGGTAGTCGTTCTTCGCCGACTTCTCGCGGTCGATCTTGCAGTAGTAGGACCGCATCGACTTCCAGTACGCCAACTTCCACTCGCGGTCCGCGATCCGCCCGGGGGCCTCCCCCGGCAGGTCCACGCCGGTGCGCGACCCGAAGCCGAAGGCCTTGGCCTCCTCGACCAGCGGGTCCTTGGCGTCGACGTCGGTCTCGTCGCTGCCGTACTGCTGCCAGTACTTCAGCCCGACCCGGTAGAAGAACGTGTCGCACGAGATCTGCAGGGCCTGGTCGAACCCGATGAAGCCGAACGCCGCCGACTCGTAGTTCTTGAACAGCCGGTTGCCGACCTGGAGCCCCGAGGAGCAGTCGAGCCGGGTGTCGGTCGAGAACCCGTTGTTGAGGGCACCGACGGTCATGATCGGCTTCCACGTCGATCCGGGCGCGAACTGCCCCTGCATCGCGCGCCCGAGCAGGGGCGTGCCGGCCTTCTCGGAGTAGAGGCGGGCGAGCTCCTTCTTCGAGATGCCGCCGACCCACACCGAGGGGTCGTACGTCGGCTGGCTCGCCATCGCGACGATCCGCCCGGTCTTCGCCTCCATCACGATCGCGGCGCCGGAGTCGGCGACGTAGTTCTTGTGGGTGACCTTGTCGTAGGTCTGCCGCGCGGTCTGGATGGTGGTGGCGAGCTGCTGCTCGACGATGGACTGCACGCGCGCGTCGATCGAGGTCACGAGCGTGTCGCCGGGCTGCGCGGACACCTCCGCCTCGTCGCCGATCACCCGGCCCATCGAGTCGACCGCGACCTGCTGGTAGCCCGGCATGCCGCGCAGCCACGCGTCGTACTCCTTCTCGACGCCGGCGCGGCCCACCACCGAGGCGCCGTTGACGGACCGGTCGCCGTCGCGCTTGGCGGCGTCGTACTCCTCGCCCGTGATCGGGCTGAGGTAGCCGAGCAGGTGCGCGGCGTTGATGCCGTACGGCGCGGGGTAGGCACGCAGGCTCTGCTGCTCGGCGGTGACGCCGGGGAAGTCCTCGGGCTGCTCGAGCACCCGCAGCGCCATCGGCTGGGGCACGTCGACGGCCACCGGCACCGGCTGGAACGGCGAGCCGTTCCAGCAGTCGCCCTGCACCGCTTTCTCCTCGCCGCACGTGGTCAGCAGCCGGTGGATGCGCGGCACCGCGACGTCGGTGACCCGCGCAACGCGGTGCAGCAGCGCGCGCTGCTCGTGGTCGGAGAGCTTGGCGAGGGTTCCGCGGTCGATCGAGACGACCCACGAGGTGCGGTTGGCGACAAGCGGCCGGCCCTCGTCGTCGACGATCAGCCCGCGCTGGGGCTGCACGACGATCTCGCGGACCGACTGCGACGCCGCCTGGGCGGCGTACTCGTCGCCGCTCACGACCTGGAGGTAGTAGAGCCGCACCATCAGCGTCGCGAACAGCGAGAACACCAGCGCCTGGATCACCACGAGCCGCAGGCGGCTGCGGCGCTCGCCCGTCGCGGCGCTCATGCGTCTCGTGGGGTGGTCATGCGAACGCCCGGTCGGGCTCGACCCTCGCGAACAGCCCGAGGGTGAGGGGCACGACGACCAGCGCGAGCGCGACGTCCCAGACGAGGGACACGACCTCGACCCGCAGCAGCTCGCCGACACCGACGGCCGGGTCGCTCAGGAGCAGCCCGGTGAGCGCGAAGACCGACGTGCCGACGAACGCCGCCGCGGCCGCGACCGGCAGCCACTGAGCCACGCGCGGGCGACCCGCCGACGCGAGCCGCCCGGCGACGTAGCCCACGACGAGGAGCGCGAGCGCCCAGCGACCGGCGTAGTGGTCGGCCGGCGGCGCGAGGTCGAGCAGCAGCCCGGAGCCGAAGCCGAGCACCAGCCCGGCCTCCGAGCCGTGGGCCAGCCCGGCGGCGACGACGACGAGCAGCACCAGGTCGGGCACCACTCCGCCCACCGCGACGTGCGGGAACACCGAGGCCTGCAGCACCAGCGCGGTCGAGACCGCCAGCAGCGCGGCCAGCGCGCGCGGCATCGTGAGGAGAGGGGTCATCGCAGGCTCCCGTCGGCCTCGATGATGCCACGGTCGCTGGTCGTGCCGGACGGCACCACCACGCCGACGACGTCGAGGGCCGAGAAGTCGACGTACGGCTCGATCACGGCGCGCTGCGTGGTCTCGCGGAGGCTGGAGTAGACCGAGTCGACGCGGCCGACCGGGATGCCGGAGACGTACGGCGCGCCGTCCTGGCTGCCCCAGGTCACCACGGACTCGCCTGCGGCCGGGACGTAGGTCTGGTCGACCAGCTCGAGGTCGAGCCGCGCGCCTTGGCCGAGGTCGCCGCGACCGTGCAGGAAGCCGACCTTCATGCTGCGGCCGACCCGGCCGCCGACCGTGGAGTCGGCGTCGACGACCAGCAGCACCGTCGCGGTGCTCGAGGTGACCCGCAGCACCCTGCCCACCAGGCCGCGACCGTTGACGACGGTCATGTCCGGGGCCAGCCCGGCCCGCGCGCCGGCGTCGATGGTGACCGTCCGCGAGAAGGACTGCGCCGGCCCGATGCCGATCACCCGCGCCGGCACCAACGCGTAGCCGATCGACTCGGCGGTCGCGGTGAGGTCGTCGTACTCCTGCAGCCGGTTGCGGTCGTAGTCGACGGTGCCGAGCTCGGAGCGGAGCTGGTCGTTCTCGGTCTGGAGCCGGTCGAGGTCGGACGCCAGGTCGTGGCGGCTGCGCAGCCAGTGCGGGACCGCGACGACCGGGTCGACGACGGCGCTGACGCCGGACTCGACCGGGCCGTAGACCTCGCCGACCAGGCGCCGGAGCGGGTCGACCGCGGCGCCGTCGTTGACGTGGTCGAGCGTCATCAGCGTCACGCAGGCGAGGACGAGGGCCACCACCAGCGAGCGTCGGGGCCGGCCGGGCTCGCGCGGCTCGAGGCTCCCGCGGCGGTTGAGCCGGTCCTCAGCCGGGCGCGCGGGCGTACGCCGCGGGGCCGGTCTGCTGAGGAGGTCGGTCATGGCTCGATCACGCGGTCCGCGCCATCCCGCGGCGTTCGGTCACGAGGACCTGCTGGAGCGCCTCGAACTCCTCCACACAGCGGCCCGCGCCGAGCGCGACCGACCGGAGCGGGTCCTCAGCGACGTGCACGGGCATGCCGGTCTCGTGGCGCAGCCGGTCGTCGAGCCCGCGGAGCAGGGCGCCACCGCCGGTGAGCACGATGCCGCGGTCCATGATGTCGCCGGCGAGCTCGGGCGGGGTCTGATCGAGGGTGACACGGACGGCGTCGATGATCGCGTGCAGCGGCTCCTCGATCGCCGTGCGCACGTCGGCGCTGGTCAGCACCACGGTGCGGGGCAGCCCCGAGACGAGGTCGCGGCCGCGGATCTCGGCCTCGCGGTCGGCGGGGCCGGGGAACGCCGACCCGAGGGTCGTCTTGACCTCCTCGGCGGTGGCCTCGCCCAGGAGCAGCGCGTGCTCCTTCTTCATCCAGCTCGTGATCGCGCGGTCGAGCTCGTCGCCGGCGGTGCGGACGCTCAGGCTCGTGACGATGCCGCCGAGGCTGATGACGGCGACCTCGGTGGTGCCGCCGCCGACGTCGACGACCATGTTGCCGGTGGCCTTGTGGACCGGCAGCCCGGCGCCGATCGCCGCCGCCATCGGCTCCTCGATGATGTAGACCCGGCGCGCGCCGGCCTGGTAGCCCGCCTCCTTGACCGCCCGCTGCTCCACCGCGGTGATCCCGCTCGGCACGCAGACGACCATCCGTGGCTTGGCGAGGTAGCGGCGGCGGTGCACCAGCGCGATGAAGTGGCGCAGCATCTGCTCGGTGGCCTCGAAGTCCGCGATCACACCGTCCTGGAGCGGCCGGATCGCGGTGATGTCCTCCGGCGTGCGCCCGACCATCCGCTTGGCGTCGTGGCCGACCGCGACCAGCTCACCGGTCTTCTCGTTGACGGCGACGACGCTCGGCTCGTCGACCAGCACACCCCGCCCGCGCACGTAGACGAGCGTGTTGGCGGTGCCGAGGTCCACGGCCATGTCGCGGCCGACGAGGCCAGCGGGGAATGCAGTCGCCATCCGTCCTAGTCCTTGCGCGGGGAAGAAGACCGGCGGACCACCGGTCTCGGCACCTCGAGGCTAAGGAAGGACCGCGTCATACCCCGGCAGGCACGCCGGGGCTGATGTGACTGATGTGACTCAGGAGATCTCGTCGCTCTCCGGCGGCGGAGGCCGTCAGCCCAGGCCGGGGAACCAGATCGCGATCTCCCGGTCGGCCGACTCGGCCGAGTCGGAGCCGTGCACGAGGTTCTCGCGGTTGGAGAGCGACAGGTCGCCGCGGATCGTGCCGGGGGCGGCCTTGCGGCCGTCGGTCGCGCCGTTGAGCGCGCGGACAACCTCGACCGCCTCGTCGCCCTCGAGGACCAGCGAGACGAGCGGGCCGCTGGTCACGAAGTCGCGCAGCGGCGGGTAGAAGTCCTTGTCGACGTGCTCGGCGTAGTGCTGGTCGGCGAGCGAGGCGTCGATGGTGCGGTGCTCCATCGCCACGATGGTGAGCCCCTTGGCCTCGAACCGCGACAGGACCTCTCCCACCAGCCCGCGGCGGACGGTGTCGGGCTTGAGCAGGACCAGCGTGCGTGACATGGCCCCAGACCCTACTGACCGCGCCGTCAGCGCAGCTCCGCGGCCCGACGCGCGACGTCCTCGGGCACCGGTCGCGAGGTCAGGGGGTCGGTCTCGACCTCGCCCGCGGCCAGCCGCAGCGGGAGGACCCCGGCCCACGTGCCGGCCTCGACGTCCTCGGGCTCGTCGCCGACCCCGCCCTCGCGCCTCTTCAGCGACGCCTCAGCCAGCGGTACGGCGAGCACCGAGGTCGCGGCGAGCTCCTTGCGGGTGTTCGCGCGCAGGGTCGACACCCGGCCGGGCACGATCTGGTCGACGACCAGGTCGAGCGCCCGGGCCCGCTCCTCCTCCGGCTCCACCAGCCGCGCGTCACCGATGACGACCGCGCAGCGGTAGTTCATCGAGTGGTGGAACCCCGACCGCGCCAGCACCAGCCCGTCGACCGACGTGACCGTGACGCACACCGGCGACCCGGGAGCGCTGCGCATCCAGCCCGCGCCGACCGAGCCGTGCACGTAGAGCTGGTCGCCCTCGCGGTCGAGCGCGTAGGCCACCGGCAGCGCGACCGGGTAGCCGCCGGCGTCGACCGCGAGGTGCGCGATGAACTGCCCCGCGAGGAAGTCGAGCAGCTCCTCGCGGTTCTCGACCCCGCGCTCGCGGAGCCGCGTCAGCCGGGTCCGGTCGCTCACGACCCCTCCTCGTCGTACGCCGCGTACGCCGCCGCCCGTTCGCGCTCGATCTTGCGGCCGAGGAGGTAGGCGGTCGCCCAGAGCAGCGCGAAGACGGTGCCGAGGAAGAACATCAGGCCGATGACGAAGCCCAGCCCGATGGCGCCGAGCTGCACCAGCCACCCGAGCGCGTAGGCCCACTCCGAGCGCAGCAGCCCGGCGATGAGCAGGCAGAGCACGGCGAGCCCCAGCCCGACCCCCACGGCCACGCCGGTCGGCACGTCGGCCACCTTGATCATCACCGGCGTGGTCAGCCCCAGCGTCACGGCCTCGAGCGAGAGCACCGCGGCGCACATCCCGCGCCGCGGCGACCGCTCCGGCGTCGGCGCGCTCACGAGCGCCCCCGCCGCAGCATCGCCCGGGCCTCGCCCACCGTGACGACCGAGCCGGTGACCAGCACCCCGCCCGCGCCGATCGAGGAGCCCGACTCGGCCTCGGCGAGCCCGGCGGCCAGGTCGATGGCGTCGGCCAGCCGCGGCTCGACGACCACGCGGTCCTCGCCGAAGACCTCGACCGCGATCTGCGCGAGCTCGGCGGCGGGCATCGCGCGCACGGTGGAGTTCTGGGTGCAGACGACGGAGGCCAGGTGCGGCTCGAACGCCGCCAGCAGCCCCTCGGCGTCCTTGTCGCCCATCACCCCGATCACGCCGATGAGCGGATCGAGGGTGAAGGAGTCCTCGAGCGCGGCCGCGACGGCCTCGGCGCCGTGCGGGTTGTGGGCCGCGTCGAGCAGGATCGTCGGGCCGGTGCGCACGATCTCGAGCCGTCCCGGCGAGCTGACCTGGGCGAACGCCGCCCGCACGAGCTCGTCGTCGAGCGCGTCGCTGCCGCCGACGAAGGCCTCGACCGCGGCGAGCGCGATCGCGGCGTTCTGCGCCTGGTGCGCGCCGTACAGCGGCAGGAACACCTCGTCGTAGCGCCCGCGCAGCCCCTGCAGCGACACCACCTGACCGCCCACCGCCGGCACCCGCGTCACCACGCCGAAGTCCAGGCCCTCCCGCACCACGCTCGCGCCGGTCTCGGCCACCCGCGCGAGCAGCACCTCGGCCACGTCCGGCTGCTGCTCGGCCAGCACCGCCACCGCACCGGGCTTGATGATGCCGGCCTTCTCGACCGCGATCTCCGCCGGCGAGGTGCCGAGGTAGCGGGTGTGGTCGACCGCGATCGGGAGCACGACCGCGACCGCGCCGTCGGCGACGTTCGTCGCGTCCCACGAGCCACCCATGCCGACCTCGACCACGGCCACGTCCACCGGTGCCTCCGCGAACCGTGCGTAGGCCATCGCCACGACGGTCTCGAAGAACGACAGCGGGTGCTCCTGCTCGGCGTCGACGATCGCGAGGTACGGCGCCACGTCGTTGAACGCCGCCACGAACTCCTCGTCGCTCAGCGGCTCGCCGTCGACCGAGATGCGCTCGGTCATCCGCTCGACGTGCGGGCTGGTGAAGCGCCCGGTGCGCAGGTCGAGGGCCCGCAGCAGGGTGTCGATCATCCGCGACGTCGAGGTCTTGCCGTTGGTGCCGGTCAGGTGGACGAGCGGGTAGCCCGCCTGCGGGTTGCCCAGCACGTCGAGCAGCGCGGTGATCCGCTCGAGCGACGGCTCGAGGCGGGTCTCGGGCCAGCGCGACAGCAGCGCGTCCTCGGCCTCGTCGAAGGTCTCCGCCAGTCGTGGGGCGGGCGGCGTGGAGGTGTCGGCGTTCGGCTGGTCGGTCATGAGGCGTCCAGCCTATGGGCCGAGCCGCGGTGACAACTTCTAGAACAGGTTCTAGGTTGACGCCATGCAGACCAGAGCCGCCGTCGTCGAGAGCCAGAGCCAACCGTTCACGATGGCGGACGTCGAGCTCGAGGACCCCCGCGACGACGAGGTGCTGGTGCGGATGGTGGCGACCGGCCTGTGCCACACCGACATCACGATGGGCAGCTTCCTGCCGCCGGAGATGTTCCCCAACGTCTTCGGCCACGAGGGCGCCGGCGTGGTCGAGCAGGTCGGCGACGGCGTGCGCGGGCTGGAGCCCGGCGACCACGTCGTGATGAGCTTCCGGTCCTGCCGCGCCTGCGCGAAGTGCCGGGCCGGGCTGGTGGGCTACTGCGACCAGACCCTCCTGCTCAACTACATGGGCATGCGGATGGACGGCTCGATGCCGATCTCGCGCGACGGCGCCCCGGTGTTCGGCAGCTTCTTCGGCCAGTCCAGCCTCGCCGCGCACGCGCTGGCGTACGCCGACAACTGCGTGAAGGTCGACCCGAAGCTCGACCTGACCCTGGTCGCGCCGTACGGCTGCGGCTTCCAGACCGGCGCCGGCACGGTGCTCAACGTGCTCCGGCCCCGCACCGACGACAGCCTGGTCGTCTACGGCGTGGGGGCGGTCGGCCTCGCGGCGATCGCCGCGGCGGTGGCCGAGGGCGTGGAGTCGATCGTCGCCGTCGACCCCCTGGCGAGCCGGCGCGAGGTCGCGGCCCGGCTCGGGGCGACCGCGGTGGACCCCACCGACACCGGCGAGCAGACCGTGGTCGACCGGGTGAAGGAGCTGACCGGCGGCGGCGCGGCGTACGCGATCGACACCACCGCGCTCCCGGCGGTCGTCAAGCAGGCGCAGCAGTCGCTGGCCGCGCGCGGGACGCTGGTCGCGCTGGGCCTCGGGGCCGAGGAGTACGTCCTTGACGCGATCGACCTGCTCCAAGGCGGCAAGCGGGTGATGTCGTCGATCGAGGGCGACGCCGACCCGCAGGAGATGGTGCCGCGGCTGCTCGCGATGCGCGCCGCCGGCACGTTCCCGATGGACGACCTCGTCACGACCTACCCGGCCGACCAGGTCAACCAGGCCGTCTCTGACGTGACCAGTGGCGCGGTCGTCAAGCCCGTGCTGCTGTGGTGACGGTCCGGGTGATCACCAGGTTGGCCATGTCGACGACCGGCTGGTAGCCGATGGCGGCGTAGATCTTGTTGGACGTCGGGTTGGCCTGGTCGGTGAAGAGGCAGACCCGCGACCCGGCGTCGCGCAGCAGCCGCGAGACGTGGGCGGTGAGCGCGCTGCCGTAGCCCCGCCCGCGCTGCGGCCCCGGCGTGTAGACCGGACCCACCCGCGCGACGCCGAAGCTCGGCGCGTTGAAGCCGACCAGGCTGACCGGCGTGCCGAGCATGTCCTCCCACAGCCAGATCCGGCCGCCGGCGATCCGCTCGTCGATGTCGGCCTCCACGAACACCTCGCCGCCGCCCTCGGGCGCCAGCCGGCCCGCCTGCGCGGCCGCGTCGGTGTGGAACGCGCGGAACCACGCGAGGGCGAGCTCGGCGTCGCCCGGCAGCGCGACCCGGGCCCGTCCGTCGGGCGCCACCCGCGGCTCCACGAGCCGCTCCAGCACGTGCAGCCGGGTGTGCTCGTGGACGTGCGCGCGGCGACCGGTGCGCCGGGCCAGCTCGGTTGCGAGCAGCCGGGCCGCGGGCAGCGCGCCGTTGATGGCGCTCACGTCGTCACCCCGCTCGACCAACGCGGCCGCGACGAGCTCGACGGCGGGCTCGGGCAGCGGCAGCACGAAGAGGGGGTGCGGCGCGAACGACGCGGTCCGCATCACCACCCCGACCGGCTGCCCCGACCCCTCGTCCACGACGGTCAGCCACCAGCGCGGGTGTGCGGGCGGCTCGTCGGCGCGCTCGACCGCCTCGACGGCGTGCGCCGTGACGGTGGAGACCACCGTGCTGAGCACCGGGTCACGCTCCAGCAGCCCGCCCGAGCGGAGGAGGAAGGTGCGCGGGTCCTCGGTGAACTCGAGGGCGAACGTCACCCGGGCGACGTTAGTGGAATCGTCCAGACGGCTTCGCGGGTGATCCCGCTCGCGGTGGTCAGCCGCGCCCGCACGCCCGCGTGCTGCGGCGGACCGAAGCGGTAGGCGTAGGTCACGTCGGCGAACCGTCCGAGCAGCGCCTCGACCGAGCGCACCCGGTGGCTGTGCGGCGCGAGCTCCCAGGCCTCCTCGGCCGACTCCCCCGCCGAGCCGTCGTCGCGGAGCAGCTCGACGAGCAGCGTCGCCTCGTCGGGTTCGCAGCCGTCGTGGGCGACGTGGACGTCGAGCCCGTTGAGGCCCTCGTCGACGAGCCACACCGCGGTCGGCTGCAACGTCGGCGCGAGGGCGAGGGCGGCCGGCTTCGGTCTGCCATCGGCGTCGAGGAGTCCCCAGCCGGCGCCCGGCACCACATCGCGCAACCACAGCACGATGCCGCCGCCGCAGCCGGAGTCGGGGCGCCGCCACTCGCCGAATACGTCCGCCATCACCTCGCCGCTGACCCGCTGCGCCTGGGGGCCGTCGGGGTCGACGTCCGCGCCGTAGCGCTGTCGCAGGTAGTGCTCGCGCACGTCGGCGAAGTCCCAGTCGGCGCCGTTGTCGCGAGGCACGCCGCCCTCGACCACCGGGTCGGTGAGGTTGCTGAAGGCGAGGCACTCGGCGGCGAACCCGACGCGGCTGTGCCGGACGTCGGGCAGGTCGCGCAGGTAGGCGCCGACACCGAAGTACTGCCCGATCCCGGTGTCCACCCGGGTCACCGGGTCGCCACCGGACGGCGACGAGTCGACCCAGACCGCGTCGAGACCCGACGCCTCGACGACCGGCCGCAGCAGCCCGGCCAGCTCCGCGGCGTACCCGGTCGACGGGCTCACCCCGAACATCGCCGCCTGCTGCTCGTGCTCGGCCGAGCCACAGACCACGACCGTCGACGGGTGGCGCTCCAGCCGTCCGCACTGGTCGCGCACCTCGTCGCACGCGGTCGCGGCGAAGGTCTCGTCGGCGAGCGGGTAGTCGAACGTCGCGAACATCAGGTCCTGCCACACGAGCAGCCCCAGCTCGTCGCAGCGGTCGTGGAAGGCGTCGGACTCGTACGCCGCGACGCCGGGCACGCGGACCAGGTTGAGCCCGAGGTCGACCGCGGAGTCGAGCGCGTCGAGCGGACCCGGCGTCCAGATCGCGCCGCGACAGAAGATGCGGACCCCGTTGACCCACAGGTCGAGCGAGTCCTCCGATCGGTTCTCGACGGTGCGGAACCCGACGCGGCCGACGACCTCGCCGTCCACCACCACGTCGTGCAGCTTCGGGGTGCCGTGGGTGTGGGGCCACCAGAGCTCCGCGTCGGGGATCGCGATCCGGTCCCGTCCGCCGACCTCGACCACCCCCGTCGTGCCCTCGAGCCAGGAGCGGAGCCTGGGAGCGGGCGGTCCGGTGACGAGGGTGACCGGGCGGTGGGGACCGACCACCGGCGGGCCGGGTGAGAACCCGGGCGCGCGGCCGAGCAGCTGGGTGCGGACCCAGCGCAACCGGGCGTCCTCGACCAGCATGGTCCGCCAGCGCTGGCGCGGCTTGGCGGGCAGCGCGTCGAGCACCTCGGTGAGCGGGTGCACGACGATGCGCACCTCGTGCTCCCCGGGCCCGAGCCCGCTCAGGGCGACCACCTGGCGCTCGAACATCGAGCGGCCCTCGGCCACGGGCATCCCGTCGACGAGCAGCTCCCACACGGTTGCGATGCCGTCGACCTCGAGCCTCGCCGGCTCGGCGTCCAGCGTGATCCGGGCGACGTACTCGTGCCTGACCGCGTCGGCGTCCGGCCCCGGCTCGGGGGTCAGCCGTTCGAACCGGAGCTCCTGCCGCACGTGAGCAGGAAACCACGCTTGCTCCCCCACCGCCGGTTTGCACCGCATCCGACACCCTCCACGGCTCAGATGTGGTGCAGATCCGTGACGAGGCACGCGAGGCCTCCGCCAGGCCACGACTGCACCGCATTGGGGCGTCCAGGGCGCCCAGATGCTGCACTGTCGTGGAACGGGTCAGCCCACGAGCGAGTCGAGCTCACGCACCGCGGCGTCGTACGCCTCGGCCATCGGGCCGACCACGCCGGCCACGTCGAAGGCGCGCTGGCGGGCCAGCCGGAACAGCAGCATCTTCGAGCCGCCGACGACGTCGTCGAGCTGGGCGGCGGCCTTCTCGCCGTCCGGACCGAACAGCCAGCGCACGTGCCCGGCCAGCAGCTCCATCGAGGCGCCGACCATCCGCGGGTTGTGGAACGCGTAGGCGTTGTAGTCGGCGGTGGTGCCCTCGATCAGGGCCGGCAGGTCCGCCTCGAGCCGGGCGCTGAAGCGGGCGAACGGGTTGTCCGCCGGCCGGCGGGCGAGGTAGCCCGCCAGCACCTCGCGCGCGACGTCGCGCAGCGCGCCGCCGGTCGGCACCGGCCCCGCGCCGAGGCGGAGCAGCTCGACGTACGTCGGCAGGTGGCCGTCGCCGGAGTAGGTCGCGAAGAGCTTGTCGTAGTCCTCGCCGGAGAGCTCGTGGTAGCCGGTGTTGTGGAAGTAGCGCAGCACGCGCGCCTCATCGTCGATCGACTCCGCGATGATCGTCGACTTCACGTGCTCGGTGCGGTACGCCGTCGCGGCCACGTCGGGCAGGTAGAACGAGTCGACCTCGGGCATCACGGTCTGCCCGGCCGCCAGCCGGGTGGCGATCAGCGTCGGGAAGCCGCGATAGGGCTGCACCTCGTGCAGGTCGATGCCGTAGAGCCGGAAGAGGTCGTCGGGCGTCGGCTTGAAGAACGTCCACTGGTCGAGCTCGAAGTCGGCGGCGACCGCGCCGCCCATCATCGCGTCGGCCTCGAGACCGGCGGCGTGCACGAGCTCGACGAGGCAGTCGACGTAGCAGTTGGTCTCGGAGTAGGTGCGCTCGTCGCCGTGGATCGGGTGCCCGACATAGGTCGCCGGGTCGAGGTCGAGGAGGCTGACGCGCTCACCCACGGCGGGCGTCCTCGGTGCGGTGGCCGGTCAGGGATCGGTGGAGGAACATCGTCGCCTTCTCGTAGCCCACGAGCTGCGCGGGTCTGGTCAGCAGGGAGTGGTCGAGGTCGCGCCGGGACTCGAATCCGAAGCCCCGCCGGCGCCGCATCCACCACAGCAGCGGACGCAGCGCGTAGACCTCGGTGAAGTGCTGCGCGTCGTCGGGGCAGGCGATGATCTCGACCGCGGTGCCGCGGCTCAGCACTCGCCACGGCACCAGCAGCGGAGCGTGCCAGAGCGCGACCTCGCGGTAGATCCGCCACAGCCCGCCGGCGAGGATCCGCCGCCGGCGCGCGAGCGCGGCGAACGGCCGGTTGGGCAGCATCGCCGCGCGCCGCCGGTCGGTGTAGACCGGGGATCCCTTGGCCGCGGGGTAGAGGGTCAGCCGCGGGTTGATCGCGAAGACCGCGTCGACGTGCTCCCACATGGCGACCTCGAACGCCGAGTAGGAGCCCGAGCACAGCCCGACGATGCCGACCTGCGCGCCGTCGCCCGCGAGCTCGGTGACGACGTGGCGCATGTCGTCGATCCACTCCGGCGCGAAGGCGCGGTCGTCGACCGCCCCCGGCCGGGTCGGGCTGTCGCCCACACCGCTCTGGTCGATCCGGACGACGCGGTAGCCCAGCGCCGCCCACCGGCGTCCCCACTCGACCCAGCGCCGACCCGGGCCGATGTGGTGCTCGGCCGCCACGTTGACGAGCACCACCCAGGGCGCCGGCCCGGCCTCGGGGCGCAGGTCTGCCGGCTCGTCCGCGAACCCGACGATGCGGTCGGGTCCGAGCCGGACGAGGCGCTCGCGGACGGGCACGGAGCCGTCGGGCCCGGAGCCGACCAGCACGGCGTGCTCGCCGTCGGGCGCCTTGACCGGCACCGCGGGCTCGTCCTGGACGCCGGCGGTCAGCCACCCGACCACCTGCCGCAGGGCGTCCTGGGGCACCACGCTGAGCTCGGGAGGTACGTCGAGCAGCTGGCCCTGGGCGGTCGCCGCACCGGTCTCGAGCCGCTCCTGCTCGAGACGCGCGACGATCGCCGGGGGCGCCGGCCGGTCGGTGCGGGCCAGCAGCAGCACCCGGTCGGCCAGCTGACGCTCGCTGGTGAGCTTTCCGAGGTCGACGTCACGCAGCTGTGCGGCGGTCGCGGCGTCGTACTGGAAGCCGGGGGTGTGACGGAGCCCGTCGTCGGGTGCCTCGAGGGCGGTCTCGCCGAAGCCGTGGAGTGCCTCGCCCTCGCGGAGGAAGGTGCGGCCGGACAGGCACGGGTCCCAGCAGACCAGCGACGAGAAGGGCGCCGACGCCGCGGCCTGCACCGCCGCCAGGGTCGCGCCGAGCCGCATGCCGACCGCGGCCACGCCGGGCGCGCCGAGGTCGAGGAGGTACTGCCGGGCCGCCTCGATGCTCGCCAGCCAGGCCGGCACCCGGTCGGGGTCGTCCTGCAGTCCGGCGGAGTCGCCCGTGCCGTCGTAGTCGAAGCGCAGCGCGACGATGCCCGCCTCGGCGAGCTGCTCGGCCAGGCGCCGGAAGGTGCGGTGCGCGGCGCGCCCCTCCTCCCCCATCGGTGGGCACAGGACCGCCCCGCCGCGGGCGAGACCGCCGGCCGGGCGCGAGACCCAGCCGTGGAGCGGGCGCGACTCCGGCCCGAACCAGACCTGGGTGTGCTCGGGTCCGTCGGCGTCCTGCTCGTGTCCCCCCATGGGCATCGCGGCGCGCTAGAGAGCCAGCGCGGACCGCACCTCCTCGGGCCAGGCGTCGAGGTCGGTGCCGTGCACGGCGAACAGGGCCAGCGTGATCCGGTCGAGGCCGAAGCCGATGCACGCGCTGTGCGCCGGCGTCCCGTCGGCCAGGTGCAGGCCGAAGGTGTGCCCGAAGTGGTCCTCGTGGTAGTTCGACGACCCGATAGCGGTCGGCCGCACCTCGGTGAGGTCGACGCACATCTCGTACTTCAGCGCGGACTCGAGCTGGTTGGCGGCGAGCATGCGGCCCACCCGCCCGAAGAACGGGTCGTTGGCGGCCTCGGAGCGCACCGGGAGCCCGAGCTCGGTCAGCGCCGCGAGGCCGCGCTGCAGCCAGTCGTCGCGGTGGGCGAGCGACTGCTCGGGCGTGCCGATCCGGACGAACTCGTAGATCCGGAAGATCTGCATGCGGGCCGGGTCGAGGCTCGGCTCGTGGCGGAAGGACCAGCCGCTGCACTCCTCGTCGACCCCCTCGGCCGGCACGTCCTGGGCCAGCGTGCCGTAGAGCGGGTGGCACACCGACGACGGCAGCACCACCTCGGCCGGCGTCAGGTGGGCCGTCCAGTCGCCACCCTGCTCGAGCACCTCGAGCAGCGCGCGGTGCTCCTTGTCGCCGCCGGTGAACACGTCGATCGACCCGACCAGGTCGGGGAACGAGCGGACGTAGTCGGTCTTGAGGAACTCCTCGCGCGGCATGATCGGCGGGAACCAGCGCTGCGTCGCGTGGGTGGCGACCCGCTTGCCCATCACGTGGCCCTCGACCCCGCGCAGCACCCGCTCCCACGCCCAGGAGCGGTGGTGGACGCCGTCGACGGCCGTGAGGTGGATGACGCCGCCGTCGACCAGCGCCTCGCGCAGGTCGTCGGGCGTGGCGTACGGCGCGGGCGTGCGCTCGACCTGCTCCCCCGCCACCGACATCAGGACTCCCGTTGCATGAGCGCGAGCTGGGCGGTGTTGCCGGCGATCCGGTCGTTGTTGACCATCACGGCGGCACCGTGCGCGTCGCGCAGGATGCGGCCCAGCGAGTACTCGGAGTCCTCGCGGTACCCCTGGATGCCGCAGATCAGCAGGGCCTGGTTGACGACGTCGACCACCTCGGTGGACGCCGAGATCTTCAAGGTGTTGATCGCCACCATGAAGTCGATCGCGCTGGTCGCCTCGGGGTCGTCCATGATCGAGAGGTAGCGGGTCATCAGGGAGTCGACGGTCGCCGCGAACTCCTGGCGGGTGACCATCAGCGCCGCCAGCCGGGTCGCGCCCGGCGGCACCGTGCCGGGGTCCTTGCGCGCGGCCTTCTGGACGAAGCGCTGGGCCCGCCACGAGGCCTCCTCGGCCAGGCCGAGCCACAGCGACGACCACAGCAGGTGGGCGGTCGGGAGCATCGTCTGGGCCGAGACGTCGCCGAACGGGTCGTCGAGGATCAGCATCGCGTCGCCCGAGGCCGTGAGCGTGAAGCCGAGCGAGCACGTGCCACGGAACCCCATCGTGTCCCAGCCGCTGAGCGGCTCGAGGGTCACCGCGTTGCTCTCGCAGACCGCGAGCACCTGGTCGCTGGGCGGGCTGTCGGCGTCGCGGCGCGCGGTCGTGAAGATCGCGTCGGCGTACTGCCCGTAGGAGATGACCGGCGCCTGCTTGGTCAGCGTGAACCCGCCGGCGTCGTCGCGCTCGACGTAGCAGCTGGAGCTGCGGGTGTTGCCGCCGATGCCGATCTCGGTCGTCGCCGACGCGAGCAGCAGCTGGTCGGCGGCGACCCGGCGGGCGTAGTCGCGCAGCGCCTCCGAGCGGCCGTGCCGGACCAGGCACGCCACCTGGATGTGGTGCATCGCCAGGATCATCGCCGAGGAGGCGCAGTAGCGGCCGACGGTGCGGACCACCGCGGCCGCGGTGCGCAGGTCGTGGCCGAGGCCGCCGAGGTCGGTCGGCACCAGCGCGCCGAGCAGCCCCTCGGCCCGGAAGGCGTCGATGGTCTCCTTCGGGAACCGCGCCTGGACGTCGACGTCCGCTGCGTGGATTGCCGCGGTCTCCCTGCCGATGCGGTGGGCGAGGGCGGTGACCTCCTCGAGCGACGCCTGGGCCATCACGCGCTCGCCACGGACGCGCCGTCGACCCCGAGCTCGCTCAGGGCGTCGCGGATGTTGGCGATGGAGGCGAAGGTGCTCTTCTTCAGCATCTGCTGGGGGAACTCCAGGTCCCACTCGTCCTCGCAGGCCAGCATCACCGTGACCGAGGCGTGCGAGGTCATGCCCGCGCCGTACAGGTCGTCGGTGTCGGACAGGGACGAGACGTCGACACCGAGCCGGGCGTGCTCGGCGAGGAGCCCGCGGATGGTGTCGGTCACTGACTGCGTCATGGTGCGTCTCTCGGTTCGGTGGTGGGTGCCGGGGTGGGTTCGGTGGGCTGGGCTGGATCGGTGAGGGCGACGGCGACCGCCAGCGCGCAGTCGCCGGTGTGGCTCAGGCTGACGTCGATCGGGCCGATGCCCGCGGCCGCGGCCAGGGTGGCCGCCAGGCCGGAGAGGTGGACGACGGGCCGGCCGGCGGCGGTGGCGATCTCGACCTCGCGCGGGTCGACCCCGTCAGCGGTGCCGATCACCTTGAGCACCGCCTCCTTCGCGGCGAAGCGGGCCGCCAGCGAGGCGGCGCCGCCGAGGCGGCCGGCCTCCTGCTCGACGGGGGTGTAGACGCGGTCGAGGTAGCGGTCGCCGAAGTCGCGGATCGCGTCCGTGACGTCGTCGATCCGCTGCAGGTCACACCCCGTCCGAGCTCGGGGCGCAGTGATGGGTGCCCGCATGGGTGGTTCCAACCCCCGATCTGTCGCACCCCATGATGCGCGCTGGAAATGCTAACGGTGCAGGTGGTGAGCTTTCTCGTTTTCCGGGGCAGGCGCGCTGACACCTAACATTTGGTCATGACCGAGACCCAGCAGGACCAGGTGGAGACGTCGACGGCACCGCGCGCCGTCGCCGTACCCGACCGCCCGGCCCTCGAGGGGCTCGAGGCGAAGTGGACACAGCGCTGGCAGTCCGACCAGACCTACGCCTTCGACCGCACCCAGCCGCGGGAGAACGTCTACGCGATCGACACGCCCCCGCCGACCGTCAGCGGGTCGCTGCACGTGGGCCACGTCTTCTCCTACACCCACACCGACCTCGTCGCGCGGTTCCAGCGGATGCGCGGCAAGTCCGTGTTCTACCCCATGGGCTGGGACGACAACGGGCTGCCGACCGAGCGGCGGGTGCAGAACTACTTCGGCGTCCGCTGCGACCCGTCGCTGCCCTACCAGGCCGACTTCACGCCGCCGGAGAAGCCCGACCCGAAGCGCCAGATGCCTATCAGCCGGCCCAACTTCGTCGAGCTCTGCGAGCAGCTCGTCGAGGAGGACGAGAAGGTCTTCGAGTCGCTGTGGCGCACGCTCGGTCTGTCGGTCGACTGGTCGCTCACCTACACGACCGCCGGCACCCACGCCCGCACGGTCAGCCAGCGCGCGTTCCTGCGCAACTTCGCCCGTGGCGAGGCCTACCTCGCCGAGGCCCCCACGGTCTGGGACGTCACCGACCGCACCGCCGTCGCGCAGGCCGAGATCGAGGCGCGGGAGTACCCCGGCGCCTACCACCGTGTCGCCTACCACCGCCCCGACGGCACCCCGGTCCACGTCGAGACCACCCGTCCCGAGCTGATCCCATCCGCGGTCGCGCTGATCGCGCACCCCGACGACGAGCGCTACCAGCCGCTGTTCGGCACCACCGTCACCTCGCCGGTCTTCGGCGTGGAGATCCCGGTCGTCGCGCACCACCTGGCCGAGATGGACAAGGGCGCCGGCATCGCCATGTGCTGCACCTTCGGCGATCTGACCGACGTGGTGTGGTGGCGCGAGCTCGACCTGCCGGTCCGCACCGTCATCGGCCGCGACGGCCGCCTGGCCCGCGAGACGCCTGCGTGGCTCGAGGAGGGCGCCGCGGGCGGGGGCTCGGCCGCGGCGTACGAGCGGCTCGCGGGCAAGACCGTCTTCTCGGCGCGCGAGGAGATGGTCGCGATGCTGCGCGAGACCGGCGACCTCGACGGCGAGCCCAAGCCGACGACCCGCATGGCGAACTTCTACGAGCGCGGCGACAAGCCGCTCGAGATCGTCGCGACGAGGCAGTGGTACATCCGCAACGGCGGGCGCGACGCCGACGTGCGTGCCGAGATGCTCCAGCACGGCGCCGACATCACCTGGCTGCCGGCGCACATGAAGATCCGCTTCGACAACTGGGTCTCCGGGCTCACCGGCGACTGGCTGATCTCGCGGCAGCGGTTCTTCGGCATCCCGTTCCCGGTCTGGTACCCCCTCGACGGCGACGGTGAGCCCGACTACGCCCACCCCCTGATGCCGTCCGAGGCGGAGCTCCCGGTCGACCCCTCGACCGACGCCCCGCGCGGCTACACCGAGGAGCAGCGCGGCAAGCCCCACGGCTTCCTCGGCGACCCCGACGTCATGGACACCTGGGCCACGTCCTCCCTGACGCCGCAGATCGCGGGCGGCTGGAGCGTCGACGACGACCTGTTCTCGCGCGTCTTCCCGATGGACCTGTGCACCCAGGCGCACGAGATCATCCGCACCTGGCTGTTCTCGCGCGTCGTCCGCGCCCACTACGAGAACCACGCGACGCCGTGGACCCACGCGATGCTGTCGGGCTGGATCCTCGACCCCGACCGCAAGAAGATGTCGAAGTCCAAGGGCAACGTGGTCGTGCCGACCGAGATCCTCGACAAGTACGGCGCCGACGCCGTCCGCTGGCGGGCCGCCGCCGTGCGCCCCGGCATGGACTCGCCGTTCGACGAGGCCCAGATGAAGGTGGGTCGCCGGCTCGCCATGAAGGTGCTCAACGCCTCCAAGTTCGTGCTCGGCAACGTCGGCGCCACCGAGCTCAACGCGTTCGAGGTCTCCGAGCCCGTCGACTGCGCCCTCCTGGCGCGGCTCGCCACGGTCGTCAGCGCCGCCACCGAGGCGTTCGAGGCCTACGACTACTCGACCGCGCTGGAGACGACGGAGCGGTTCTTCTGGGAGTTCTGCGACGACTACCTCGAGCTGGTCAAGGAGCGGGCCTACGACGCCGAGGGCGGTCACGCGACCGCCTCGGCGCGGGCCACGCTCGCGATCGCGCTCCAGGTCCAGCTGCGCCTGCTCGCGCCGTTCCTGCCCTACGTGACCGAGGAGGTCTGGTCGTGGTGGCAGGAGGGCTCGATCCACCGCGCCGCCTGGCCGACCGAGACCGACCTCGGCGCCGCCGCGGCCGCCGACGCCTCCAGCCTCGACGCGGTCGCGGCCGCGCTCATCGGCATCCGGGGCGCCAAGTCGCAGGCGAAGGTCTCGATGCGCCACGAGCTCACCGGGGTCCGCATCAGCGGTCCCGAGGCGCTGGTGCGGGCCGCCGAGCTCGCCGCCGACGACCTGCGCAAGACCGGCCGGGTCACCGGTGACCTGACGTTCGCGGTCGACGAGTCGGCCACCGAGCTGGCCGTCGAGGCCGACCTGGCGCCGGTCGAGCAGCCTCAGTAGGGCACGCCCTGACACCTGGCTGGTCGCCGTACCGAGATCTGGGTGGTTCCACGTACCTCCGCGGCGCCCGGCGGGCGGCTGCTGTGTGGTGGACGCACCACCGAGAGAAGGGCACGACAATGCCGCTGTTCATGGACGTGCACGAGAAGGTCGAGGGGCTCACCGCCGAGGCGGTGGCGGGCGCGCACAAGGCCGACCTCGAGACCCAGGGCGCCTACGGCGTCAACTACAAGCAGTACTGGTTCGACGAGGCGTCGGGGAAGGTGTTCTGCCTGGTCGAGGCACCCGACGCCGAGACCGCGACCCGGGTGCACCGCGAGGCGCACGGTCTGGTCGCCGACGCCGTGATCCCGGTCCAGGAAGGCCACTGACGGCCCGGCCGGCGGCCCCGGTCGCGGCCCAGTCAGCAGTCAGCTCGGCTCCACGACGGGGAGGGCTGCCATCTCCCGCATCAGCCCCCCGAGATCCTCGGTGCGCCCCTGCGTGAAGGCGGCGTCCCACTCGTCCGGGACCAGCTCGCGGGCACGCTCGATCGCGCGGGCGTTGTAGCGCGCTTCCGAAGCCATGGCGGGCATGCCCTCGACGAAGCGGACCATCGACGATGCGCCGAAGGCGCGGGCGGCCAGGAGCGGATAGCTCCGGCCGACCACGTCCGCAAGGAGCTCGGCGATCAGCACGGTGGTCTCCGGCTCGTCGTAGGCCAGGATCGGCTCCGTGATGTCCCTCAGTCGCGCATGGGCGGCCGCGGTGTCTCCGCGGAACGCCTCGAGCTGCGCGAACTCATAGGCCCACATGGTGAGCCAGAAGTCGTTCCCGGCTTCGCGCAGCAGTGCCCCGACCTCCGTGAGGTAGCGCTCGGCGGTCTCGAAGTCCTCGCGTTCGAGCGCGACGAAGGCGAGCTGCCTGAGTGCGTCCGAGTGCATGCCGCCGCTGATCTTCCCGGCGGCGAGCAGCCGGGTGCTGACCTCCAGGCACTCCTGCGCCGCTTGCTGCGCACCGTCCAGGTCGCGTCGTTCGATCTCGCCCGACGTGATCAGGAACAGGTCGATGACAAGGAGGTCGGGTGGGCTGAGGCGACCCGGGGTGGCCCGGGGCCAGTCCTCCTCCGGACCGGCGGAGTCCCGCAGCAGCGCCACACTGGTCCGCGCGTGCTCGATGGCCGCGTCCACCTCGCCTAGACGTTCCTTGATCTCGGCCAAGACCTGGAGACACGCCGCGGCGCCGAGCGGATCGGTAGCCCAGGATGCGTCACGCGAGGCCCTCTCCGCCCATTCGAGTCCGAGCTGGAAACGCCTGCACTCGACCGCCAGCCGGAGGAAGCGATCGATGACGCGCACTGCAGGCATGCCCTCAGTCCCCTCGAACCCCAGGTCCTTGATGCCCGCCGCGCCTCGTGCGACGGTCGCCGTCAGGTTGTCGACGTCGAGTGTGAACCGCCGCCTCACCGAGGCCCGCTCGCCGGCACCGATGGCCTTGTTCAACGAGTGCACGACCTCGAAGTAGTGCTGGGCGTGCGCTTGGGCCGCCGACGCGAGCTCACCTCTTGCCTCCAGGCGATCGAGGGCGAAGCGTCTGATCGTCTCCAGCAGGGTGAATCTCGGCTCGCCGTCCCACGACTCGCTGACGACCACGAGACTCGCGTCAACGAGGCTCAGGACGAGGTCGACCACGTCGGCGCCGCCAAGCTCGTCCCGGGGTACGACGGCCTCGACGGCCGGCAGGTCGGCACCGCCGTCGAAGACACCCAGGTGGTCGAGGACCGTCTGTTCCGCGGTGGTGAGGAGGGCACAGCTCCACGCGATCGTGTCGCGGATCGTCTGCTGCCGCTCTGGGACCGACCGGTCGGCGGACCGGAGATCCAGCGCGCTGTCGATGCGGCCGAGGATCGCCTTGGGTGAGAAGACCTTCAGCCGCGCCGCCACGAGCTCGATGGCCAGCGGGAGACCGTCGAGGGCGACGACGAGGGCCGCGACGTCGGAGGCGTTGTCCGGGGTGAGGCCGAAGTCCTTGCGCACTCGCTGAGCGGAATCCACGAGCATCCGGACCGCCCCAGAGGCCGCGACAGCCTCGAACGAGGACCCGGTAGGGAGCAGCAGCGGGGGAACCTTGTGCTCGTGCTCGCCGGTGACGTGCAGGGGTCGTCGGGACGTGAGCAGGAGGCTCAGGTGTGGAGCCGACGCCAGAAGGGTCCGCACGACCACGTCCGCGTCCGGGATCTGCTCCACGTTGTCCAGGATCACCAGCGCCTGCCGCTCGCCGACGTAGTCGAAGAATCCCGGCGGTATGTGTCCGTCCGGGGGGACGTCCAACACCTGCGCCATCGTCGCCCACATCGCGTAGGCACCGGTCACCGCCGCGAGAGGTACGAAGTGCACGCCGTCTGGGAACGCTGGCGCGACCTTGGCCGCGAGCGCGGTGGCGAGGCGCGTCTTGCCGCTCCCGCCCGGGCCTGTGAGCGTCACCAGCCGGACACCCTCCTCGCTGAGTGCGGCAGCGAGCTCCTCGAGCTCGCCGTCGCGTCCCACGGTCGGCGTGAGCATCGTCGGTAGCCGGCCCGCGCCACCCTGGGTCCGCGGTGGTCCATGGACGTCGGCCAAGCCGGGCGTCAGCACCTGGAAGAGCCGGACGCGGTCGGGCAGATCGGGCAGCTGGTGCAGCCCGAGGTCTCGCAGCTCGACGGGCGAGCCACCCGACTCGAGGACACGGGCTGCGATCTCCGAGGCGAGCACCTGCCCGCCGTGAGCCGCCGATGCCACCTGAGCAACCGTGTGCTTGTCGAGCCTGGCGTAGCCGGCCTCGTGCCGACGAGGCGCGCAGCAGTGCAGACCGACCCGGGGGGCCACTCCTCCATGTCCGGAGGAGTGGACCTCCGAGGAGAGCCTGCGCAGCGCTTCTATCGCCGCCTGCACCGCCACGCCCGGGCTGCGGAACACTGCGAACGAGCCATCGCTGTCAGGCGCCTGGTCCGCACCGAAGGATGTCCACACCTCACGACACACGCGGCGGGCGCGGTCGCGCACGGTGTGCCAGTCCTCGGCGGGTCGCGACTGCAGAGCCGCGACGTTCTCGAGCTCGACGGCGAGCAAGGTCGTCGACTCCGGCCAGTCGTCCCTGCCACCCATCAGCCGGCCCCGACGGCTCCGACATCCGCGACGGTTACCGGCACCCCGAGCTCAGCGCGGGCAGCTGCGAGAAACGCCTGGAAGAGCTGCTCGGCCCGTTCCTGCCGTGTCACGAACGACCCGGCCCCGGTCCCGTGCAGCCACGCCGAGACGGCCGAGTAGAGCGCGCGAGCGATCTTCGCCGGCTCCGCGCCGCAGTAGAGGTCGACCTCGCTCAGCAGCTGCCAGAAGGGCTCGAGCTCCTCGTCGCCGGGCTGGTGGTCTGCCTGGTGGTGCTCCAGCTGCCACGCCAGCTCGGCATGTCCGTGGTACTTCTCGATGACGGCGAGCAACGCGGCGCGACGGTGGTCGAAGAGGCGCGCTTCCCGTTCTCGCCGCGCGTCGACCGCCATCCGCTGCTCCTCGCGGCGTTCCTCGGACGCCAGCCGGACCCGGTCGCGAGCGTCGGAGCGGATCTGGGTGAAGACCGTGCCGAGCAGGGTCCCGCCGACGCCGATCCCGCCGCTGAGCAGGCCGACCGTCGCTGCGTCCATGATGGGCAGCGTATTTCGCGGCGCCTCGCATGCCGTCGCCTGCATTGAGTACGTCCTGCTCGGGACACGGCGTCGGTCCGTCGACCGCGCCGACCCCAGAGAGCGTGCCGTCACCCGCAGGACGAGACCGCCGGATCCTCGAGGGCGGACTCGAGGGTCCGGAGGCTCAGGCGCTCTTCTTCTTCTTCGCCTCGGTCTCGCGCGGGACGAGGGTGGGCGCGACGTCGTCGGTGACGACCTCGCCGGTCACGATCACCTTGGCGATGTCGCCGCGGGAGGGGACGTCGTACATCACGTGGAGGAGGACCTCCTCGATGATCGCGCGCAGGCCGCGGGCGCCGGTGCCGCGCTCCATGGCGTTGTCGGCGATCGCCTTGACGGCGTCGTCGGTGAACTCGAGCTCGACACCGTCGAGCTCGAAGAGCTTCTGGTACTGCTTGATGAGCGCGTTGCGCGGCACGGTGAGGATCTGGACCAGCGCCTCCTGGTCGAGCTTGGAGACGCTCGCGATCAGCGGGAGGCGGCCGATGAACTCGGGGATCAGGCCGAACTTCGTGAGGTCCTCGGGACGCACCTGCAGGAGCAGGTCGTCGGCGTCGCGCTCCTCCTTGCCGCGGACCTCCGCGGTGAAGCCCAGGGTCTTCTTGCCGACCCGCTGCTCGATGATGTGCTCGAGCCCGGAGAAGGCACCACCCACCACGAAGAGGATGTTGGTGGTGTCGATCTGGATGAACTCCTGGTGGGGGTGCTTGCGGCCCCCCTGCGGCGGCACCGAGGCGGTGGTGCCCTCGATGATCTTCAGCAGCGCCTGCTGGACGCCCTCGCCGGAGACGTCGCGCGTGATCGAGGGGTTCTCCGCCTTGCGGGCCACCTTGTCGATCTCGTCGATGTAGATGATGCCGGTCTCGGCCTTCTTGACGTCGTAGTCGGCGGCCTGGATCAGCTTGAGGAGGATGTTCTCGACGTCCTCGCCGACGTAGCCGGCCTCGGTCAGGGCCGTGGCGTCGGCGATCGCGAACGGGACGTTGAGCATGCGGGCCAGCGTCTGGGCGAGGTAGGTCTTGCCGCAGCCGGTGGGGCCGATCACGAGGATGTTGGACTTCGCGACCTCGACGACCTCCTCCTTGCTGTGCCGCCCGGTGACGGGCTGGAGGCCGGCCTGGACCCGCTTGTAGTGGTTGTAGACCGCCACCGCGAGGGACTTCTTGGCGTTCTCCTGGCCGATGACGTAGGAGTTGAGGAACTCGAAGATCTCCTTGGGCTTGGGCAGCTCGTCGAGGCTGACCTCGGTGCCCTCGCTCAGCTCCTCCTCGATGATCTCGTTGCACAGGTCGATGCACTCGTCGCAGATGTAGACGCCGGGACCGGCGATGAGCTTCTTGACCTGCTTCTGGCTCTTGCCGCAGAAGGAGCACTTCAGCAGGTCGCCACCGTCACCGATGCGTGCCACGAGGTTCCTCCTCCTCAACCGCGCAGATAACCCAGCGCGTCCCGAACGGTACCCCGTCGTCCCCCCATTCGGTGGCGGGACACGGAGTGTCTGTCAGCCGGCCGTGAGCGCCGGAGTGGTCTTGAGCGACTGCAGCACGGCGTCTATCAGACCGTACTCGACCGCGCCCTCGGCGGTGAGGATCTTGTCGCGCTCGATGTCGCGGCTGACCTCCTCGATCGTCTTGCCGGAGTGGTCGCTGATCATCTTCTCGAGCAGCTCGCGCATCCGGAGGATCTCGTTGGCCTGGATCTCGATGTCGGAGGTCTGGCCGAAGGTGCCCTCGGTGTAGGGCTGGTGGATGAGGATCCGGCTGTTGGGCAGCGCGAGGCGCTTGCCCGCGGTGCCGGCCGCCAGCAGGATCGCAGCAGCCGAGGCGGCCTGACCGATGCACACGGTCTGGACGTCGGGCTTGATGAACTTCATCGTGTCGTAGATCGCGGTCAGCGCGGTGAAGGAGCCACCGGGGCTGTTGATGTAGATGCTGATGTCCTGGTCGGGGTTCATCGACTGCAGGCACAGCAGCTGCGCGATGACGGCGTTGGCGACGTCGTCGGAGATCGGGGTGCCGAGGTAGATGATGCGGTCCTCGAAGAGCTTGGCGTAGGGGTCGATGCGGCGGAAGCCGTACGACGTCCGCTCCTCCCACTGGGGGATGTAGTAGTTCATCGACGGGCTCGGGTCGCTCATGTGCTCACTCATGGGAGGGGTCAGTCCTTCTTCCGCGCGGGGCGGCCGTCGTCGGCGGCCTCACGAGCGTTGGTGATGACCTGGTCGACCAGGCCGTAGTCCTTGGCCTGCTCCGCGGTGAACCAGCGGTCACGGTCGGCGTCGGCCTCGATCTGCTCGACGCTCTGGCCGGTGTGCTGGGCGATCAGCTCGAGCAGCACCTTCTTGATGTGCAGGGACTGCTGGGCCTGGATCTTGATGTCGGACGCCGAACCACCCATGCCGGAGGACGGCTGGTGCATCATGATCCGCGAGTGGGGCAGGGCGTAGCGCTTGCCCTTGGCGCCGGCGCAGAGCAGGAACTGCCCCATCGAGGCCGCCAGCCCCATGCCGACGGTGGCCACGTCGTTGGGGATGTAGTTCATCGTGTCGTAGATCGCCATGCCGGCGTCGACCGAGCCGCCGGGGCTGTTGATGTGCAGGAAGATGTCGGTCTCGGGGTCCTCCGCCGAGAGCAGCAGCAGCTGGGCGCAGATCGCGTTGGCGTTCTGGTCGCGGACCTCGGAGCCGAGGAACACGATGCGCTCGCGGAGCAGCCGCTGGTAGATGTGGTCGTCGAGGACGGCGATCCCCGCGCCGCCACCGGCGGTCGGGTCGGGCAGCCCGGAAGTCTGAGCAGTCACGTCGTCGACCTTAGCCGGGGCGGGTGGCACATCCACGGCGTGTCCCGCGATGTTCGCTCAGGGCAGATGAACGCCGGGCGCGCGTGAGGTCAGCGCCCTTCCACTGCGCGCTTGAGGCGGGCGACCGACTCGGCCATGCCCTCCTCGAGCTCGTCGGCGTGCCCGCCGACGCCGCCGAGGAACGCCGACGCGAACACCTTGCTGAGCGGCGTGAGCCGGCGCGGCACCGGCCGGCGGTGCACGACCCGGGTGCCGGTCCCCTCCGGGGCGATCTCCCAGATCCACCGCGCCCCGCTCGACGTCGTGTCCCAGGCGACCGTGCGGCCGGCCTCCACGTCCGCCACCACGTTGCGCGTCGGCCAGACCACGCCCTTGCGCCGGTTGACGCCGACGTACCACTGGCCGGGCCGCAGCCCGCCCCGCTTGAGCGGGATCATCCGCACCAGCTCGGGCGAGAGCTCGGGCATCCGGCGTACGTCGCCGAGCACCTCCCACACCACCTCCGGCGGTGCGTCGATCGTGGTCTCGACGCGCAGCTCACGCTCGGCTGTCTCGTTCGGGGCAGCCTTGGTCACGGGCGGCAGTCTGGCAGCCGGACTGTCAGGCGAGCCAGCGCTGCAGCGCCGCGTGGACCTCGGGGTGGTTGAGCAGCCCGAAGTGGTCGGTGCGGCCGACGTGGAGCACGTCGGCGTCGGGGAACAGCGTGCGTCCACGACTGCGGCCGTACGCCGACTGCGGCCGCACGAGCAGGTCGCCGACGAGGCTGCCGACCGGGTGGCGCCGGCTGCGCGTCAGCGTCGCCGCCACCAGGTGGTAGCGCGCGTGCGGCAGCGGCGGGACGTCCTCGGCCAGCCCGGCGACCAGGTCGTGCACACCGCGTGAGCGCCAGTCGAGGACCCGGCCGAACGCCGCCGTCTCCTGCAGCGCCTGCAGCCCCCGGCTGCCGTGCCCGATCCCCCACGCGATCGGGGCTCCGAGGTGGGGCGTGCCGAGCGTGACGACGTCGGTGACACGGCCGCTCCACGGCTCCTCCACCTCGCTCGCGACCGCGCCGGCGGCGCGCACCACCAGGCCGCCCAGGGAGTGGCCGACCAGCGCGATCCGGGTGACCGGGACCGGCCACGCCTCGACCACCCGCTGCATCAGGGCGGTGAGCGCGGCGCCGTTCTCGCGCAGCGGCAGGCCGGTGTTGGCCCGCAGCATCAGCGGCGTCCAGCCGCGCTCGGCCAGCATCTCGGCGTACGTCGTGCCGGTTCGGTCGCGGTGGCGCCGCCAGTAGGCCTCGTTCTCGCAGAGCCCGTGCAGGAACACCACGAGCCGGCCGGTCGCCTCCGGGAAGGCCTCCACCAGGGACGAGGCGTCGGGCTCGACGTCGGCGCCGTGCAGCCGCACCGCCATCGGGATCGCGAGCTGCGGCCGCTCCCGGAGCAGCCGGTCGCCGATCAGGCCGTTGACGGCCGCGCTGACGAACCGGCCGCGCGGGTCGGCCTCGAGCCGCGGCCCCACGCCGGTCGCGGCGACCCGGTCGAGCGCCCGTGACGCGCCGCCGAGCCCGCCGGTCAGCCCGCGGTAGACCGCGGTGGCGACGCCGCGGTGCACCCGGCCGGCCGGCGTGCGGTCGAGCAGGGCGAGGTGGGTGTCGCGCACGGTGCGGACCACGAGCTCGTCACCGACCTCGGCCAGCAGCGAGAGCGCGTCGAGCACGCTCGGACCGGGGGCAGCGACCTGGGCCATGGCGCTGACCCTAACCGTCCGGTGAACGGTCGTGCACTCACCCCCGGCGGCGTGTCACTCCTGCTCGGAAGGCTCCCCGTCCGCGGCCTCGTCGACGGCGTCATCGGCGGCCTCGGCCGCACCGTCGGACCCGGACTCGTCCTCCGGCTCGCCGATGGTGCCGTCGGGGCGCAGGTTCTTCAGCTCGACGCGGTTGCCGGACCCGTCGGTGACCGTCGCCCCCTCGACCAGCTGGGCAAGGGCCTTGCCGCGCAGGATCTCCTGCACCAGCTCGGGGATGTGGTTGTGCTCGAACATGTGGTTGGCGAAGGCCTGCGGGTCCTCGCCGGACTGCTGGGCACGGCGGACCATGAGCTGGGTGAGCTCGTTCTGGTCGACGCCGATCGCCTCCTTCTTGGCGATGGCGTCGAGCACGAACTGCGCGGCGACGGCGTCGCGGACGCGGCGCTCGAGGTCGGCCTCGAACTCCTCCACGGTCTGGCCCTGCTCGTCGAGGTAGGCCTCCATGGTCATGCCGGCGTAGGCGATCTGCTGCTCGATGGACTGGCGCCGGGCGTTGAGCTCGTCGGTGACGATGCCCTCGGGGATCGGCACCTCCATCTTCTCCAGCAGCGCCTCGAGGACGGCGTCGCGCGCGGCGGCAGCCTGCTCGAGCCGCTTGCCGCGGCCGAGGCGCTCGCGCACGTCGTCGTTCAGCTCGGCGACGGTGTCGAACTCCGACGCCTCCTGCGCGAAGTCGTCGTCGAGCTCGGGGAGCTCCTGCTCCTGCACCTGCGAGACCTTGACGCGGACCTCGACCGACTGGCCCACCAGGTCGCCACCGACCAGCTCGGTCTCGAACGTCTTCTCGTCGCCGGCGGCCATCCCGGTCAGCGCCTCGTCGAGGCCGTCGATCATGCCGCCGCGGCCGACCTGGTAGCTCATGCCGGTCAGCTCGGCGCCGTCGACGACCTCGCCGTCGCGGGTCGCGGTGAGGTCGATGACGACGAAGTCGCCGTCAGCGGCCGGGCGCTCGACGTCGGACAGGGTGGCGAAGCGCTCGCGCAGCGCCTGGACCTGCTCCTCGACGTCGGCGTCGGTGATCGTGATGTCGTCGACGGTCGCCTCGAGGGCGTCGTAGTCGGGCAGCGTGATCTCGGGCTTCACGTCCACCTCGGCGGTGAACTCCAGCCCCTCCTCGCCGTGCTTGGTGACCTCGATCTCCGGCTGCGCCAGGGGCTCGAGGGAGTTGCTCTGGAGCGCCTCCATGTACTTCTGCGGAAGGAGGTCGTTGATCGCCTGGTCGAGCACCGCCTCGCGACCGACCTGGCGGTCGATGACCGCCGGGGGCACCTTGCCGCGGCGGAAGCCGGGGACGTTGATCTGCTTGGCGATCTGCTTGTACGCCGCGTCGAGGCTCGGCTTGAGCTCCTCGAAGGGCACCTCGACGGTGAGCTTGGCCCGGGTCGGGCTCAAGGTCTCGACGGCGCTCTTCAACTGCTTCTCCTTCTGATGGTCCTGCTGATGGTCCTGCTGGTGTCCTGCATGGTGGTCCTGGCTGATCTCGGCTGATCTGGTCGGGGCGACAGGACTCGAACCTGCGGTCTCCTGCTCCCAAAGCAGGCGCGCTAGCCACTACGCTACGCCCCGCCAAACAGGGTCCTCGGCCGGCGTTCGGCCGCCGGAGACCCGGCTTGGAGCGGATGACGGGAATCGAACCCGCGTAGCCAGTTTGGAAGACTGGGGCTCTACCATTGAGCTACATCCGCGCGACCTCCACCGCCGCCCGGAGGGCGTGCGCGAAGGACCGTGGAAATCTACCGTTCGGAGCCTCAGCTCCGCGAAACGACGACCATCGCGCGGTCGTCGTCGCGGGACCCCAGGGCCTCGACGAGCCGGCGGGCGGCACCCTCGAAGCTGCCGCGGAGCAGGTGCTCCGCCTCCCCCAGCATCCGGTCGATGCCGAGGTCGATGTCGCGGCGCGGCTCCTCGACCATGCCGTCGGTGTAGAGCAGCAGGGCGTCGTGGCGACCGAGCCGGCCGCGAGCGACCCGGAACTCGGCGTCCTGCATCAGGCCGAGGACCGGCCCCTCGCTCGCGAGCACGCTCCACCGCCCGGTGCCCGCCTGGCGCAGCGCCGCGGGCGGGTGGCCCGCCGAGCGGACCTCGTAGCTCCCGTCCGCGAGGTCGAGGGAGAGGTGGATGGCGGTGGCGAACCCCTCGGACCAGTTCTGGCGGAGCAGGTAGTCGTTGGCCGCCGGCAGGAACCCCTCCGGGGGCAGCGCCCCGAGCAGCCCGCCGAACGCGCCGGAGAGGAGCAGCGCGCGGGTGCCGGCGTCCTCGCCCTTCCCCGAGACGTCGATCACGGCGAGCTCGAGGCGGGTCGGCGTCGCGAGGGTGGCCACCACGAAGTCGCCAGCGAACGCCGTGCCGCCGGCCGAGCGCAGGGCCGACTCCGCGTGCCAGCCGTCCGGCAGCTGGGGGATGCCGCCCTGCTGGAGGATCCGGTCGCGGAGGTCGACGAACATCGACTCGCCCATCGCCCCCGCGACACCGAGCCGCGAACGGCGCAGCGAGGCGGCCAGCACGATCAGGCACATCAGCACCTGGATGCCGCCCGAGGCGAAGGTCCGGCCGGTCGGGTTCACCTGCACCGACATGCAGACCACGAGGAGCGCGAAGATGTAGATGACGAACCAGGGCAGGTGCCGCGGGTTGAGCAGCAGGCTCGCGAGCAGCAGCGGCACCATCAGGCTCGTGAACGGGAAGCTGGTCGGCGCGAGGACGACCGCGGTCACGATCAGCAGCCCCATCGCGACCAGGACGGCGAGCACCTTGACGTCGAGGAAGGCGCCGCGCCGGGTGAACCGGCGCAGGGTGTGCCGGGCCGGAGCGACGTCGCCCGCGCGGGCGCGCGAGAGCTGGAGGTCGCCGCTGGTCATCGCACCCCACTCTCGGGCATCGTCGAGGCCGTCACTGTAGGGCTCGCGACCTGAACCGGGGTTGGCATCTCGCGCACCAGTAGAGGTTGCGGCCGAGCAGCTCCCGGGTCCGCACCCTGGTGCCGCACACGCGGCACGGCTCCCCCGCCCGGCGGTAGACGTAGGAGGCCCGGTCGGAGCCGAGCCGCTCGCGCTCGGTGAGGTGCTCGGGGCGCACCGTGCGGATCACCCCGTCGCGCACGCCGTCCTGCATCAGCGCCACCAGGTCCTTCCACATCGCCGTCCAGCGGCTCGGGCGGATGCTGGTGCCCGGTCGGAACGGGTCGACCCGGTGCCGGAACAACAGCTCGGCGCGGTAGACGTTGCCGATGCCGGCCACCACCGACTGGTCCATGAGCAGGCCGGCGATCGGCGCGCGGCTGCGACGGAGCCGGTGCCACGCGAGGTCGGGGTCCGCGTCGGGTCGGAGCGGGTCGGGCCCGAGACGGGCGATCAGCGCCTCGCGCTGCTCGGGCGTGTGGAGCTCGCAGGCGGTGGCGCCACGCAGGTCGGCGTACGACGCCGTGGCCGCGCCCGCGTCTGCGGTGACGAGCCGCAGCCGCACCTGCCCCACCGGCGCCGGGACCGCGTCGGCGTCGCGGGTCACGTCGAAGCGCCCGTAGAGCCCCAGGTGCACGTGCACGAGGTCGTCGTGGGCGAAGTGGACCCAGAGGTGCTTGCCGCACGGCTCCGCACGCTCGACCACGCGACCGTCCAGCAACGTCGCCGACTCCGCGAACCTCCCCTGCGGACTGCTCACCCGCACGGGGTGTCCGGCGAAGGTCTCGTCGAGCGCGGTGGCGAGCCGGTGGAGGGTGTGTCCCTCAGGCATCCGGCTCCTGCCCCGTCTGCTGCCCGCCGTGCTGGGCCGACTCCGGCAGCGGCGGCAGCTCGCGCGTGCGCTCGTAGCCCCAGATCTGGGCGATCCGGCGCGCGTGCCGCTCGTCGCCGCTGAACGGCGTGGTGAGGAAGACCTCGACGAACCGGGTCATGTCCTCGATCGGGTGCATCCGGCCGCCCACCGAGACGACCTGGGCGTCGTTGTGCTCGCGGGCCAGCCGCGCGGTCTCCTCCGACCAGGCGAGTGCGCAGCGGATGGCGGGGACCTTGTTGGCGGCCATCTGCTCGCCGTTGCCCGACCCGCCGATGACCACGCCCAGGCTGTCGAGGCCCTCCTTGCGGTCGAGGGCCACCCCCTCGGCGGCGCGCAGGCAGAAGACGGGGTAGTCGTCGACGGCGTCGTAGACGAACGGCCCGTGGTCGACCGGCTCGTAGCCGTGGTCGGTCAGCCAGCCGGTCAGGTGTGCCTTGAGGTCGAGACCGGCGTGGTCCGAGCCCAGGTGGACGCGCATGCGGTCATCTTGTCAGCGGCCCCTGAGGAACGCACAGGTGTGCCTGATCAGCTGCTCGGACGCCGGGAACGACGCGTCGCGCCAGAAGCCGTGGATCTGTCCGAGGTAGCGGGTGCAGGTGACCTCGCCGCCCGCCTCGGCGATGAGCACGGCGAGGTGCTCGGCCTCGTCGCGCAGCGGGTCGTGCTCGGCCGTGGTGACCAGCGTGGGCGGCAGGGTGCCGAGCCGGTCCGACCGCAGCGGCGCCAGGTCGGGATCGGTCAGGTCGGCCTCGTCGGCGGCGTACTGCTGCCAGTACCACTCCGCCTCGCGCGGGTCGAAGGCCGCGTCCGCCCCGAGCGCGTAGGACTCCCAACCCGCCTCCGGGTCGAGGAAGGGGTAGTGCAGCACCACGGCGCGGAAGCGTCCCGGGTTCCTCAGCGCCGCGACCAGCGCGAGGTTGCCGCCGGCGCTGTCGCCGTGGACGTACGTCGGTCCGCCGCCGGTGAGCGCGGCGCCCTCGCCCTCGAGCCAGGCCAGCACGGTGTCGACGTCGTCCGGCGCGGCCGGGAACCGGTGCTCGGGCGCCAGCCGGTAGTCGACGCTCAGCACCGCCGCGCCGAGTCGGTTGGCCAGCCGCCGGCACACCCGGTCGTGGACGTCGACGTCGTGGAAGACGAACCCTCCGCCGTGGAGGTGCACGAGCAGACCCGAGTCGGCGCCCGCGGGGCGGAACAGCCGGACGCGGACGCCGTCGGCGTCGAGGTCGCGGACCTCGGCGACCTCCTCGGGCGGCTCCGCCAGGGCGACCGCCCGGTTTGCGTCCCGTGCGGCCACGACGTCGTAGCCCTCGGTCCACACGCGGACGTCGGCGGCCGCCGCCTCGACGGCGGCCCTGGCCTCGGGGTAGAGCATGCACCGACCCTAGGACGCGCCTGGAGAATGGCCGCCGTGGCTGCCTTCGGCTGGACCGTGCTCGCCCTCGTCTTCCTCGACGAGCTGCTCGCGATGGCCGGCCTGGGTGTCTACGGCTGGTCCGCCTCGCCGCGCTGGCTGCTGGTCTGGCTCCTACCCCTGCTGGGGATGCTCGTGTGGTTCCTGTTCGCGTCGCCGCGGGCGCGCTTCGGCTCCGCGGTCGTGCGGCCGGTGGTCAAGGTCGTCGTGTTCGGGGCCGCCTCGTGGGGCCTCTGGGTCGCCGGTCACCACTCGCTGGCGGTCGCGCTGCTGGTGTTCTCCGTGGTCGTCAACGGGCTCGCGATGATCCCCGCCATCCGCGACCTGGCGGCCACCGCGACTCGGTAGCCGGTCGCGCGTCGACGCCGATCGGCTCAGCTGCTCCCGGCCAGCATCGGCACCAGCACCGGGTTGTCGATCGCGCCGGCCAGCAGCACGGCTGCCTCGGCGTCGGCCGCGTGGCCGAGGCGAGCGCCGTGCAGCATGGCGCGCACGGTCAGCTCGCGCATCCCGGTGCGCGAGGCCCGCTCACGCATCTCCTCGACCCACGCCGCGGTCGAGGGGTGCCCGTGCCGGACCCCCATCCCGCACAGCGCGTCGAGGATGTGGACGTCGAGCCAGACGTAGGGGTCGGTGAGCCGGTTGGCGCGCGACCGGGCGTCGAGGAGCTGGTCGACGGCGCGGTCGGGCTCCCCGCGCGCCTCCGACAGCAGCGCCAGACCGCGGGCCGAGATGCCCTCCCAGCACGGGTCCCCGATCTGGCAGGCACGGGCGAAGGACTGCGCGAGGCACCCGGCCGCGCCGTCGATGTCACCCCGGGCGAGCAGCACGTCGCCGAGCAGCGCCTGGGGCCACGGCAGGAAGCTCAGCCAGTGCTCGTCGCCCGCGACGCCGATGGCGGCCGTCAGGTGCTCGACGGCGGCGTCCAGGTCTCCCCGCAGCAGGCCGATCCGACCGAGCATGGACAGTCCGTAGGCCTCGCGGCGTGGCTCGCCCACCGCCCGGGAGGCGCGGATCGCCCCCTCGAGGAGGGTCGTCGCGCGGGGGTAGTCGGCCTGGTCGCTGGCGACCGACCCGAGGTAGGTCATCGCCTTGGCGCGCGTGGAGGGTGCGGCATCACCCGCCGTGAGCACCTGGTCCAGCAGCCGCTCGGCACGGTCGTAGCGCGCCCGCAGGAAGTCGACGTAGCCGAGCTCGGCACGCGCCCGTGCGACCGCGGCGAGGTCACCCATCGCGATGGCGATCCGCTCCGCCTCGGTGAGCCGTGCGAGCCCGGCCTCGTCGAGGCCGCCCCACGCGTGGATCAGCGCCTCGGCCAGCACCAGCCTCGTCTCGACCCGCGCACTGTCGACCTCGGCCTGGTCGGCCATCCGCACGGCGGCCTCGAACGACGCCACCCCGGCCACCACCGCACCGGCGGAGACGGCCGCCGCTCCCCCCTCGGCGACCGCGTCGATGGCCGCGACGTCCACGACCTGCGCGGTCGCCGGCGGCTCCCGCAGCGCCAGGAGGACGGCGGCGCCCGGGGAGGTGCCGAGCTCGCGCTCGGCCGTCGTGGTCCAGGCTCGGAACTGGCGCTCGGCCGCGTCGGTGTCGCCGGCGAGCCGGTAGATGCGGATGAGCAGCGCCTGGTGGTTCTCGTCGAGCGGGCTCATCAGGGTCGCCCGCACGGCGAGGTCGCGCGCCCGGTCGATCTCACCGCGGGCCAGCAGCCCCAGCGCAGCCTCGTGGACGATCGACTCCGTCGCCGCGGAGAGGCGGCGGCGCTGGGAGAGCAGCCACGCCTCGAACGGCTCGGCGTGCGCGAGGCTCAGCCCGTCGAGCAGCTCGAGCCCGAGACCGGGGAGCTTGACGGCGTCGTTCCAGTGACCGTGGACGAGGACGTCGACGTCCACGCTGGTGCCGGGTGGCAGCTGCACCTGCACCGGGTCGCCGTCGAGCACGGCGGACGGGCCGAGGCCACGGCGGACCTCGGCAAGGGACCACCGCAGCGCGCCCAGCGGGTCGTCGGCCTCGCTGAAGAGGAGCGAGGCGAGCGCGGACCGGGTGGGTGGCCGCTCGGAGAGCAGCAGCAGGGCGAGCAGGGCCCAGCTCTTGCGGCTGCGGAACCGGTAGCCGACGTCGCCGTCGATCTCGATCGAGGGACGTCCGAGCAGGTGGATCGAGAGCCCCGCCGACGCGTTCACGGCGTGCTCGTCCTCTCGTCCTCCACCAGGTCGTTCGCAAGATGCAGCGTCGCACAGAGGGCGGCCCTCCGGCCCGCGGCGCGATGCTCGCGCCACGGACCGGCGGGATGGCGGCGGGTCATGCCACCAGGTCGCCCCGGCTCGCCCCGCCGGGGTGGAGCCGGTCGCGCAGCCAGGCCTGGTCGTGCGGGGCGAGCTGCCCCATCGCGACACCATGCAGGACGCCGAACGCGCGCAGCCGCGCCACCTCGGCGCCGTCCCAGTCCACGAGCGCGGCCGCCGCCCCCGGAGCGGTCCAGCGCGTGGCCGACGCGAGCGCCTCGCACGCGGTCTGCTCGGCCTCAGTGCCGCGGGCGGCGATCCGCCCCGCGATCCGCTCCAGCAGCCCGCTCAGCTCGGCCGCCACATCCTCGGGCCGGCGGTCGGCGACGGCCGCGAGCGGCGTCCGCGCCTGCGCCCGCCAGGTCGCGAGCCGCTGCGCCCACCGAAGCCACACCGGCGTCGCCGGGCGCGAGGCCCGGTGCCTGGCACGGCGTTCGGCCTTCGCCTCGCGCCGCACGCGGTCGGCGAGGTGGCGCTCCGCCGCCGCCGCGAGCCGCGCCTGGTCGGTCGCCCGCACGACGTCCCGGTGTAGTGAGCTCATGCTGCTCACGTGCCTTCGATGACGGCGTAGATCTCGTCGGCAACGAGACCGTGCGCCTCGCGGTGCACCGTCGTGGCGGTCTCGGCGTCCGGCGCGTCGACCAGGCAGAAGATCTTGCCCGCCGCCTCGTCCACCCAGTACCGCAGGTAGTTGACGCCGTACTTCCCCTGCGTCTCGACGTCGGCCTGGTGGGCCGCCGCGACGTCGGCGGCCGATACGCCGCCCTCGAGGGTGTGAGCGTCCATGAAGAGGGTCATCTCGGTTCCTTCCGTTCCTCGGCCCCGCCTTGTTGCCGGGCCGAGGAGCCCATGAGACGACGCGGCCGTGTGACGGCGGGTGTGACGACCGGACGAGTTTGCTGCCGCCCGCGGGACACGCTGCGGACGAGGCTGGCTCCGGCGCTCCCGAGAGGCGATGATCCGGGGCATGACGCGGACGCGACCCCTAGCCGTCGCCACTTCCCTGACGATCGTCCTCGCCGGAGCCACCGCGCTCCTCCCCCAGCAGATCGCCGTCGCAGGCCCACGGACGCCCACGGCGACCGCGGCCGGGTCCGCCCTGGCCGGTTCGGCCCCGCTGGCCGCGCAGGGCGACGGCGGAGCCAACACCTACTTCAGCGCGCCGCCGGACCCGCTGGCGGCGAAGGCGCCGGCGCACCGCAGCGACAAGCGCCCGAAGCCCCCGCCGACCAGGGGGACCGTCACCGGCCGG
Organism: Nocardioides halotolerans DSM 19273; assembly: GCF_000422805.1. GTDB lineage: Bacteria > Actinomycetota > Actinomycetes > Propionibacteriales > Nocardioidaceae > Nocardioides > Nocardioides halotolerans. The sequence goes on from NZ_KE383923.1 coordinate 195,886, forward strand.
GTCACCGGCCCGCAGGGCACGCCGATCGCCAACGCGCTGGTCACCGGCATCCGCTTCTCCGACCTCGGCCTGCCCGTCGACGTCACGGAGGAGAAGCGCGTGCTGGCGCGCACCGACCGCAGCGGCGCGTTCACCCTCAAGCAGCTCCGCGAGCCCTACCTCATCCGCGTGTGCTCGGAGTCGGTGTCCAGCGGCGGCGGAGGGCACCGCGCCGTCCGGTCGGGCGAGTGCGACCAGGAGAGCAGCAAGCGCTTCACGCCGTCCTACCTCGGCCCCGACGGCAACCTCAACAGCTGGATGCGGCACACCCGCTTCTTCCGCCCCCAGGCGCACCGCTCGCTCGGCCGGGTCGTGGTCCAGCCGCCGGCCGTGCTCACCGGCACGTGGAAGGCCGACGGCGCCAACCGGCTCCTCAAGCTGACCCGCGTCGACGGCAGCGTCGCCGCGACGACGCTGACCGACAGCAAGGGCAGCTTCCGCTTCGAGGTCGCGCCCGGCCCCTACCGCCTCGAGGCCGACCGCGACGAGGGCCTGCACACCGACTCGACGGTCCCCGGCTACCGCTCCAAGCGGCTCCTCCTGCGCGCCGGCCGCACCGTCCACGACTCGTTCAAGACCAGGCACGCGGGGATCGTCCGCGGCCTGGTGACCAGCGGGGGTGTCCCGCTGCCCGACCAGTTCCTCGCCATCCTCGACAAGGACGGCGACTTCGCGGCCGGCGTGGTCACCAACGAGATCGGCCGCTACGTCGTCAGCTCGCTCGAGCCCGGCGCGTACACCGTGACCACGTCGTACGCCGGGTCGGCGTACGTGCCGAAGTCGCAGATCGTCGCGGTGTCGCAGAAGACCGTTGCGGTCGCCGACCTCGCACTCGACCCGGGCCGCTCCGTTGCGTTCTCCGCGGCCGACGTGGTCTACCCGGGCGCCAACGGCTCGGTCGACGCCGAGCTGCGCAACGCCGACGGCCGGGTCGTGAAGGTCTTCCAGGGCAACACCGGTGCGCTGCCGGGCGGCGTGGCCGTCTTCACGGGGCTCCCGATCGGCACCTACAGCCTCTACGTCCGCCGCAGCGCGGTGCCGAGCGACGGTCCCGAGCAGGTGGACTTCCCGTGGACCGCAGCGGCGGTCGACCTCGTCGCCAACACGACGGTCACGCTGCCGCTCCTGCTGAGCCAGCCGACCACGAACCTCACCGGCACGCTGCCCGCGGGCGGCCAGGTCAAGCTGACCGCGATCCCCGAGGACAGCTGGCTGCGGCCTTCGCACGTCGACGGCGACCAGGCGACGCCGCTCGCGCTCAACTGGACGGTGCAGTCCAACGGCGGCGCCTACGTCGTCCGCGGCATCGTCCCTGGCATCTACTCCGCCGCCGTCACCACCGCGCGCAAGGAGCGCGGCGACAAGCCGTCCACCACCGGCGCCAACCTCGCCGCGACGCACTCGACGGTGCTCGTCGACGGCCCAGCGCCGGTCGCGGCGTTCACCGCGCCCAAGGGCGCGAAGGTGCGCGGCCTCCTGCGCTACGCCCGCGGCCACCGCCCGGTGATCGCGCCGTTCGGCTTCCGCGTCTTCGGGCCCGGCGACCGGTCGTGGCTGTTCCCGACCGTCTCGGACAAGCAGAAGTACGGCAAGCCGTTCCGGGTGGAGATGCTCCACGCGGGCAAGGCCGCCGGTCGCCTGCTCGACCTCGAGGACCTCTACGCCGAGCACCCCGACGTTCTGATCCCCGACAACCTGGTCAGCTCCGCGCGCAACGAGGTCGGCACGCCGTACTGGTTCACCGCGCGCAAGCAGGGCATCACCCTGACCGAGGGCGGCACCGTCGACGTCGGCGTGGTCGAGCTCAAGATCCACGGCGTCAACGGCGTCCGCGCCGTGCTCGGAGGCGGCGGCAAGGCCGGTTAGCTGCTGGCTCTCACCACGTGGGCGCCGCTGCCGGTGGGCAGCAGCTCCTCGACCTCGGCGAACCCCGACCGGGTCAGCAGCGCCGCCATCTCGCCGGGCGCCCACGCCTCGGTGAGCTCCTCGCCGACCGCGGCGACGCGCTCGGCGAGGCGCCGGTGCCTTTCCTCGCCCTCGGCGTCGCGCTCGGTGCCGGCGTGGTCGAGCACGACCTCCGCGCCCGGCACCGTCGCGAGCGCCCGCAGCGTGGCTCCGACGGCCTCGCGGCTCAGGTAGGGCACCACACCGAGCCACACGAACACCGCGGGCCGGGCCACGTCGAACCCCTCCTCGACCAGGCGCGACCTCAGGTCGTCGCGCTCGAAGTCGACGGCGACGTACGTCGCGACCGCGGGGATGCCCGCCTCGGCGAGGCGCTCGCGCTTCCACGCCTGGGTGTCGGGGTGGTCGACCTCGAAGACCCGCAGGTCGGCGTGCTCGTTGCGGTAGGCGATCGTGTCGAGGCCGGCGCCGAGCACCACGCACTGCCGGGTGCCGCGGTCGTACGCCGCGGCGAGGGTCTGCTCGGCGAGCCGGTGGCGCAGCGCGACGAACAGCCGCAGCCTCGAGCGCGGCGCGACGGAGGCCAGCACCTCGTCGCGGTCGACGCCGAGGATCGGAAAGGCCAGCGGGTCGTCGAAGAGGACCGGCCGGTCGAGGACCGGGTGCACCGCGCGGTGCACGGCGGCGCCCCACGCGGTCCGCGAGGGCTCGCCCTCACGCACGGGCTTCGGCCCCGAGCAGGGCTCTCACCTGCCCAGCCTCATCGAGCCAGCCTCATGAACCCAGGCTCATCAACCCAGCCTCACGAACCCAGCCTCGCCAGCTCCTCCTCGACGATCGCCGGGTCGAGCTTGGTGAAGATCAGGGTCGGCTTCTCGACCTTCGCGCCGACGGTCACCGGGTGCGAGGACCACGACGGCGTCGAGGAGTAATCACCGGTGATGATCGGGTAGAAGTCGAGCCCCGCGCCGTTGTCGGGGTCGAGCTCCTCGACGGTCTCGATGCGCGGCATCGGCATGAACTCGCCCCGTCCGCCGAGCGCGAGGTGCACCTTGTTGGACGAGTGCGGGAGGAACGGCGCCAGCAGCGTGTTGCAGTCGGCCACGCACTGCGCCGCGACGTGCAGGACGGTGGCCAGGCGCTCGCGCTGCGACTCGTCCTTCATCTTGTAGGGCTCGGTGACGGTGAGGTACTTGTTCACCTCGCCGACCACCCGCATCGCCTCGGCGATGCCGGCGCGCAGCCGCTGCCGGCCGATCAGGTCGCCGACGGTGTCGAAGCCGGCGCGCACCGCCGCCAGCACGGCCTCGTCCTCCGGCTCGAGCGGGCCGGCCGGCGGGATCTCGCCGAAGTTCTTGGCCAGCATGGTCGCGGTGCGGTTGACCAGGTTGCCCCAGCCGGCGACCAGCTCGGAGTTGTTGCGCAGCACGAAGTCGGCCCAGGTGAAGTCGGCGTCGGAGCTCTCGGGCCCGGCCGCGCAGATGTAGTAGCGCAGCGCGTCGGCCTGGTAGCGCGCGAGCATGTCGCTGACCAGGATCACGTGGCCCCGGCTGGTGGAGAACTGCTTGCTCTCCATCGTCATGAACTCCGAGCTGACCACCTCGGTCGGCAGGTTGAGCACGCCGTAGCCGCCCGGCTCCCCGCCCTTCGAGCCGCGGCCGTTGTAGCCGAGCAGCTCGCTGGGCCAGATGACCGCGTGGAAGACGATGTTGTCCTTGCCCATGAAGTAGTAGGACAGCGCCTCCGGGTCGTTCCACCACTCGCGCCACTTCTCGGGCTCACCGAGCCGGCGCGCCCACTCGATGGACGCCGACAGGTAGCCGATGACCGCGTCGAACCACACGTAGAGGCGCTTGGTCTTCTGCTCGGTCCAGCCCTCGATCGGCACCGGGATGCCCCAGTCGATGTCGCGGGTCATGGCCCGCGGCTTGAGGTCCTCGACGAGGTTGAGCGAGAACTTGATGACGTTGGGCCGCCAGGTGCCGCTCGCCTCGCGGTCGCGCAGGTATTCCTGCAGCGCCTCCGCCAGCGCCGGCAGGTCGAGGAAGAGGTGCTGGGTCTCGACGAACTCCGGCGTCTCCCCGTTGATCTTCGACCGCGGGTTGATCAGGTCGATCGGGTCGAGCTGGTTGGTGCAGTTGTCGCACTGGTCGCCGCGCGCGTCGGCGTACCCGCAGATCGGGCAGGTGCCCTCGATGTAGCGGTCGGGCAGCGTGCGGCCGGTCGACGGCGAGATCGCGCCGTACGTCGTCTGCTCGATCAGGTAGCCGTTGGCGTGCACGCCCTTGAACAGCTCCTGCACGACGTTGTAGTGGTTGCCCGTCGTCGTGCGGGTGAACAGGTCGTAGGACAACCCGAGGTCGACGAGGTCGTTGACGATCACGGTGTTGTTCTTGTCCGCGAGCTCGCGGGCGCTCACGCCCTCGCTGTCGGCCGCGACCAGGATCGGCGTCCCGTGCTCGTCGGTGCCCGAGACCATGAGCACGTCGTGGCCTGCCATCCGCATGTAGCGGCTGAACACGTCGGAGGGCACGCCGAAACCGGCCACGTGGCCGATGTGGCGCGGGCCGTTGGCGTACGGCCAGGCGACGGCGGACAGGATCTTGCTCACCGGACGATCCTAGGAGGGCGTGTCTGGGGCCTGCGACGCAGTTAGGCGAACGGTGGCTGACGTGCGAGGCCGGCTACGGCCGAGCCTCGAAGCCACCGCAGCGAAGGCACTCGCCGGGCCGCCGCTGATCGAGCCTGTCGAGATCACCGCAGCGAAGGCACCCACCCAGCCACCGCCGATCGAGCCTGTCGAGATCACCGCAATGAAGGCACTCGCCGAGCCACCGCTGATCGAGCTTGTCGAGATCACCGCAGCGAAGGCACCCGCCGAGCCACCGCTGATCGAGCCTGTCGAGATCACCGCAGCGAAGGCACCCGCCGAGCCACCGCCGACCAGTACGTCCCAGCGCAGGCTGCGGACATCTCGACAAGCTCGATGAGCGGTGGACCAGTCCCAGCCCCGAGGAGCGACCGAGCCGAGCAACGGAGGCTGAGGTGCGAGGCCGGCTACGGCCGAGCCTCGAAGCCACCGCAGCGAAGGCACCCGCCGGGCCACCAGTCCCAGCCCCGACGAGCGACCGAGCCGAGCAGACGGAGGCTGAGGTGCGAGGCCTAAGCTCGCGGGGGTAATCCGTCAGCTGAAGTCGAGATCCCGGTCGCGGGTGCGCTTGAGCTCGAAGAAGTACGGCACCGACGAGAGGGTGACGGCGGCGTCCCAGATCCGGCCGGCCTCCTCTCCGCGGGCGATCCTGCTGAGCACGGGGCCGAAGAAGGCGTGGCCGTCGACCGCGATCGTGGGGGTGCCGACGTCGGTGCCGACCTGGTCCATGCCGAGGTGGTGGCTCTTCCTGATCGCGTCGTCGTACGACGAGTCGTCCATCGCCGCGGCCAGCTCGCGCGGGACGCCGATCTCCTCGAGCGCGTCCTCGATGAGCGGCCGACCGAGCTTCTCGGCGCCCTCGGTGTGCTTCCTGGTGCCGAGCGCGGTGTAGAGGGCGGCGAGCTTCTCCTGGCCGTACTCCTGCTCCACGGCCACGCACACCCGCACCGGACCCCAGGCGTCCTTCAGGAACTCGCGGTAGCTGTCGGAGATGTCGTCCTTGTCCTGGTTGAGGTAGGCCAGGCTCATCACGTGCCACGTCACCTCGACGTCGCGCACCTTCTCCACCTCCAGCATCGTGCGGGAGGTGATCCACGCGAACGGGCACAGCGGGTCGAACCAGAAGTCAACGTTGCTCATGTCAACCATCAACCGAGCAGACCCAGAAGTATTCCGGCCACCGCTCCCCCGGCGACGTACCAACCCGAGTTGAGCCGGGTCCGCCACAGCAGGAGCAGCGTCACCGCGAACAGCCCGACCGTCCAGCCGTCGACCAGTGCCTCGCGGCCCAGCGTCCAGGTCACGCCGGCCATCAGCGCCAACGCCGTCGCGTTGATGCCGTCGAGCAGCACCGCGGTCCACGAGCGCGCCCGGAGCCAGGTCGCGAGGCGCGTGAGCAGGCCGACGAAGACGAACGACGGCAGGAAGATCGCGACCGTGGCGAGGAAGGCGCCGGGCAGCCCCGCGACCAGGTAGCCCACGAACGTCGCGGTCGTGAACAGCGGCCCCGGCGTAACCTGGCCGACCGAGATCGCGTCGAGCAGCTGGTCGTGGGTGATCCAGCCGAGCCGGTCGACGAAGTCACCCTCGAGGAAGGCCAGCAGCACGTAGCCCGACCCGTAGAGGATCGACCCGATCTTGAGCATCGTCAGGAACAGCGTCGCCAGCTGGCCCGCGGTGGGGTGCTCGAAGACGGGCAGCGCCGCCAGCACCAGCGCATGCCTGCCCCGGCTCCCCGGCGAGCGGACCAGGGACCGGGTCGCGTAACCCGCGACGGCGAGCGCAGCGCCCCCGAACAGCACGACGAGCTCGTTGACGCCCAGCAGGTACGCCGCCAGGCCGGCGCCGAGCAGCAGGCCGAGCCACCACGAGTGCACCACCGTGCGCGTCAGCGGCACCAGCGCCCAGACGATGATCGCGACGACCACCGGCACGACGCCCCGCAGCACGTGGTCGAAGGCGGGCGTGTCGCCGTGCTGGACGTAGAGCCAGGCGAGCACCGTGACCATCACCGCGGCCGGGAGGATGAACAGCACGCCGGCCAACAGCAGCCCGCGCCAGCGCGCCCGCTCGTGGCCGAGGTGGATCGCGAGCTCGGTGGAGTTGGGGCCCGGGATCAGGTTGGTCGCACCCATCAGGTCGACGAACCGCTGGTCGCTCAGCCACCCCCTGCGGCGGACCAGCTCCTCGCGCATCATCGCGATGTGCGCGGCCGGGCCGCCGAAGGCCACGACGCCCAGGCGGAGGAAGACCAGGGCGACCTCTCGGGCAGGGCCGAAGGCCGAAGGATCGGCCTCAGGTCGCGATCCGGTCACGACTGCATCCTTCCTCCCCCTCCGCGTGGTGAGGATCACTGCACGGATGGCAGGATCACCGGCATGCCCGGAACCAACCTCACTCGGGACGAGGCCGCGACCCGCGCCTCCCTCCTGGACGTCACGTCGTACTCCATCGACCTGGACCTCACGACCAGTGACACGACCTTCGGCTCGACCACGACGATCGTCTTCGGATGCCGCGAGCCCGGCGCCTCGACGTTCGCCGACCTCGTGGGAGCGACGATCCACGAGATCACCCTCAACGGCGAGCCCGTCGACGCCTCGGCGTACGCCGACAGCCGGATCGCGCTGAGCGGCCTCGCGGCCGAGAACACGCTCGTGGTCAAGGCCGACTGCACCTACTCGCGCACCGGCGAGGGCCTGCACCGGTTCGTGGACCCGGCCGACGACCGCGTCTACCTCTACACGCAGTTCGAGGTGCCGGACGCCCGCCGCGTCTACACGACCTTCGAGCAGCCTGACCTCAAGGCGCCCTACACGTTCACCGTCACCACCCCGGCCGGCTGGGTCGCGTCGTCGAACGCCGCGACGCCCGAGCCGGAGGCGCTCGACGGGGAGAACGACGGCAAGCTGGTCTGGCGGTTCGCCGAGACCCAGCCGATGTCGACCTACATCACCGCGCTGGTCGCCGGCGAGTACCACTCCGTGCACAAGACCTACTCCGGCGCGCACGGCGAGATCCCGATGGGCCTCTACTGCCGCCAGTCGCTCGTCGAGCACCTCGACGCCGACGAGCTGTGGAAGATCACCGAGCAGGGCTTCGAGTTCTTCGAGAAGACGTTCGGCTTCCCCTACCCGTTCGGCAAGTACGACCAGCTCTTCGTGCCGGAGTACAACATGGGCGCGATGGAGAATGCCGGGTGCGTCACCTTCCGCGACGAGTACCTCCCCCGCAGCCGCCAGGACCGCTCGTTCTACGAGTTCCGCGCCGAGGTGATCCTCCACGAGATGGCGCACATGTGGTTCGGCGACCTCGTGACCATGAAGTGGTGGGACGACCTCTGGCTCAACGAGTCGTTCGCAGAGTGGGCGTGCTACCACGCGGCCGTCAACGCCACCGAGTTCACCGAGTCCTGGACCGGCTTCACCAACGCCCGCAAGAACTGGGCCTACCGCCAGGACCAGCTGCCCAGCACCCACCCGATCGCGGCCGACAACTACGACCTCCAGGCGGTCGAGGTCAACTTCGACGGCATCACCTACGCCAAGGGCGCCTCGGTGCTCAAGCAGCTCGTCGCGTGGGTCGGGCTCGACCCGTTCCTCGAGGGCCTGCGGGGCTACTTCGAGGACTTCGCGTTCTCCAACGCCGAGTTCAAGGACCTCCTGATGGCGCTGGAGAAGGCGTCGGGCCGCGAGCTCGAGTCGTGGGCGCAGGAGTGGCTCCAGACCGCGGGCGTCAACACGCTCGCCCCGGAGTTCGAGCTCGCCGAGGACGGCACGTTCTCGTCGTTCGCCATCCGCCAGACCGCGGCGCCGGACTACCCGACGCTGCGCCGGCACCGGCTCGGCGTCGGCCTCTACGACAAGGTCGAGGGCCGGCTGGTCCGCCGTACGTCGGTCGAGACCGACGTCGAGGGCGAGCTCTCCGAGGTCTCCGCGCTGGTGGGCGAGAAGCAGCCCGACCTGCTGCTCCTCAACGACGGCGACCTCGCCTACGCCAAGATCCGGCTCGACGAGCGCTCGCTGGACACGCTGGTCACGAGCATCGAGACCATCGACGACTCGCTGGCCCGCGCGCTGTGCTGGGGCGCCGCCTGGGACATGACCCGCGACGCCGAGATGAGCGCGAGCGACTTCGTCACCCTGGTGCTCTCGGGCATCGCGTCCGAGACCGACGCGTTCGGCGTCAACCGCCTGCCGGGCTACGCCTCGACGGCCGCGACCCTCTACTCCGCCCCCGAGCACCGCGCGGAGCTGCGCGGCACGTGGGAGTCGGGCCTGCGCGAGCTGCTGATGACCGCCGAGGCCGGCGGTGACCACCAGCTGTCGTTCGCCCGCGCCTACGCCTCGGCCGCCCACAGCGACCAGGCGCTCGCCGACCTCGAGGGCCTGCTCGACGGCTCGCTCGTGATCGACGGCCTCGCGGTCGACACCGACCTGCGCTGGACGCTGCTGTCCGGTTTGGCCAAGAACGGCCGCGCCGACGGTGCCCGCATCGACGAGGAGCTGGCACGCGACAACACGATCTCCGGCAAGGAGCACGCGGCCGCCGCCCGCGCCCTCATGCCCACGGCCGAGGCGAAGGCCGAGGCGTGGGAGCTGGCGATGGTCCGCGACGACGTCCCCAACGAGACCCAGCGCAGCATCGTGCTGGCGTTCCAGGCCTACGGTCAGGACGACGTGCTCGCGCCGTACGTCGAGAAGTACCTCGCCGCCGCCGACACGATGTGGGAGGAGAAGGGCACCCAGCGCGCGTCCACCGCGCTGGAGTACATCTTCCCCAAGCAGCTCGCGAGCCAGGAGCTCCTCGACCGCGTCGACGCCTGGCTGGAGAGCTCACCGGCGAACCCTGCCGCCAAGCGCTACGTGCGCGAGGGCCGCGACGACGTCGCCCGCGCTCTGCGAGCGCAGGCAAAGGACGCCGGCGCGGTCGGTTGAGGAGGCCGAGCAGCGACCGTCTCGAAACCTCGTACGCCCGGCTGGGACGCGCCCGAGCCCAGTTCGACGAGCAAGCCCCTACTGGCCGCCGAAGGTGCCGCTGTCGCCCGTGATCAGGCTGTTGGTCGAGGGCTGGAACGGGTTGAGGCCGTGGTCGATGGCGTACTGCTGCAGGAAGCCGCCCTGACCCAGCACGTCGACCCGGGCCTGGATCTTCTTCGCCTCGGCCTTCTCGACCTCGACCTGGGCGAGGGCGGCGGCCTCGCGGGCCTCCGCCTCGGCCTGGGCGGCCCTCGCGGCGGCCACCGCGGCCTGCTGCTTGACCAGCTCGTCCTTGATGGACTGCGGGGGCTCGGGCTTCTGCAGCGTGATCGCGAAGTTGAGGAAGAACTGGGTCTCGCCGTCGGTCTGCCGGTCGACGAGCCCGGGCAGCTGGTCGAGCACCGACTGCTCCCAGGCGGCCTTCTTGGCCGGGTCGGTGTAGAGCTCGGCGTAGGTGTAGGCCTGCCCCGCGCGGTCGATCGCGGTGTCGAGCGGCCGGGCGATGTAGACGCCGAGCATCTGCCGCCAGCCGTCCGACCTGAGCCCGTCGGGAGTCATGTACGCCGCGTAGCGGTTGCCGATGAGCTCGTGGAACCGCTGCAGGGCGCCACCCGGGTAGCGCGTGTCGCCGATCTTCAGCGACTCGCACGAGGTGTTGAGCAGGAAGTTGGCCACACCCTCGACGGTCATCTCGATGCCGTCCTTGGTGACGAACGTGATCGGCCCGCCGTCGCCGTTGATGGAGTCGAAGACGTAGTTGGTCTGCGACGACGGGTAGGCGAAGTGGCCGTCACCGGGGCCGTCGAAGACCCGGTTGGAGGGCGCGATGCAGTCGGAGAACCGCTTCGAGGTGAACGCACCGCCCTTGTAGTGCAGGGCGACCTGGTCGGGACCGGTCGACGCCGTCGAGGGCCGCACGAAGACCAGGCAGAACAGCACCACCACCAGGAGCGCTACGAGCGGCAGGAAGATGCGGGCGCGGCCGCCCCGGGCGACGTCGTTGGCCATGGCGGCCAGATTGTCGGCAGGTGCGCGCGGTACGACGGAGGCGCGCCGGTCAGCCGGGCAACCCGGGTCGGTGCTGCCGCTCGGCGGTGCGGATCGTGTCGATCACGATCGTCGCCAGCTCCGGCGCGATGTCGCGGTTGGTCCAGGCGATGTCCTTGACGTCGTCGAGGACCGCCTGGAGCCGCCGCGCCTCGGCCTCGGCGGTCCGGGCCCGCTCCTCGGCGAGGGAGCGGAAGAACAGCACCAGGCACACGCAGAGGACCGCGAAGACCGCGACTCCCGCCAGGAGGAAGGTCACTACTGGTCCGCGTGCAGCAGCTGGGGGGCGCGGGCGTGCTCTGCGAGCATCTGGATGCCGCGCCGCAGCCCGCCGACGAGGTCGCCCTCGGCGAACAGGCTCTGCATCTGCACCACGGCGAGCTCGACCTGCGAGTCGCGGAGGGTACGGCGCACGTGGCTGCCGGTGACGACCTCGAGCGCCCGGGCGTCGGGGTCGACCAGGATCAGGATGCTCCGGGCCGGGGCGACGAGGGTGCGGTGCAGGCTGACGGCGTAGGAGCGCGGGTCGCCCTCGGCGTGCCCGACGAACACCGAGAACTCGACCCTCGAGACGCGCTCGGCCTTGCGGATCGTCTCGTCCAGCGCGACCTTGTCGTGGGCGCCGAACCGCGCGCCCAGGCGGGTGCCGGAGCGGTCACCACCGGCCACTGGCGCCTCCCGCGTCGGCGTCCTCGGAGTCCGGGCCCTTCAGCTCGGCCGTGCCGGCGCGCGGGCCGCCCAGCCACTGGTTCTCCACCGGCGGCTGGCCGGGTGCGATCCGCTCGCCGCGGACCAGCGACGGCACGTAGACCGCGATGGTGATCGCGAGGAACAGCAGCAGCGGCACACCGCCCAGCAGAAGCACGGCGTGGAAGGTGTTCACGTCGTCGGGGTCGCTCCACCCCACCGGCACGTCCATGGGGACGAGGGCGGCCAGGGCGCTGAGTGCGGTGGTCACGCCCCCACGATAGCCAGCCCGGGCGGTGTGAATACTGGGGGCCATGTTCCTGGGCAGCCCGTGCGAGGACGACGAGTCGCTGTGCAAGTGGGTCTACAAGGGCACCGACTCACGCGGGCTCGCCAACCTCACCGACTGGTTCATCGGGCTCCCGCTGGCCGTGGCCGGCCTGGCCGCCCTCGCCGTGCTGATCCGGTTCGTGCTGCACCGGCTCGTCGACCGCCTGGTCTCCCGGGCCGAGGGCGGCGTCCTGCCGGCCAAGGTCAGCTGGTTCTCGCGCCGCCGTCGTACGACGGAGATCACCCACACCCAGGAGCTGCGCGACCTCGCGGCGGCCACCCGCCGGGTGCAGCGCGCCAAGACCATGGGCGACCTGCTCAAGAGCGTGATCACCGGCGTCCTGGTCGCGATCTTCGGCACCATGATCCTGAGCCAGGTCGGGGTCGACATCGCGCCGATCATCGCCAGCGCCGGCATCATCGGCATCGCGCTGGGCTTCGGCGCCCAGTCGCTGGTGAAGGACTTCCTCTCCGGCGTCTTCATGATCTTCGAGGACCAGTTCGGCGTCGGCGACGTGGTCGACGTCGGCGAGGCCGCGGGCACGGTGGAGGCGGTGAGCCTGCGCGTCACCCGGCTGCGCGACCTCGACGGCACCGTCTGGTACGTCCCCAACGGCGAGATCCTGCGCGTCGGCAACAAGAGCCAGAACTGGTCGCGCGCGGTCGTCGACGTCGGCGTCGGCTACGACGAGGACCTCGCCCGCGCGCGGCGGGTGCTGTCCGAGGTGGCCCACGACCTGTGGGAGGACGACGACTACCGCAGCGTGATCATCGAGGAGCCTGAGGTGACCGGCGTCGAGGCGCTGGCGCCCGACGCCATCACGCTGCGGGTGCTGGTCAAGACCGCGCCGATGGAGCAGTGGGCGATCGCGCGCGAGCTGCGGCAGCGGATCAAGGCGCGGTTCGACCACGAGGGGATCGAGATCCCGTTCCCCCAGCGGGTGGTCTGGCACCGCGAGGGGCGGCCGCACGCTGGTGACGACGACGCTGAGGTCGCCGACGCCTGACGCGTGAGGTCAGGCGAGCGCCGCGTCGAGGGTGATCGACGGCACCGACGCGAGCGCCTGGCTCACCGGGCAGTTGGCCTTCGCGTCCTCGGCGGCGGCGACGAAGTCGTCGTTGCTCATGCCCTCGACGCTGCCCCGGACCCGCAGCCGGATCTCGGTGATGCCCGTGCCGGGCACGAAGTCGACCTCGGCGGAGGTGTCGAGGGAGGTCGGGGGCGTGCCGGCCTTCGCCAGCCCGTTGGACAGGGCCATCGAGAAGCACGCCGAGTGAGCGGCCGCGATCAGCTCCTCGGGGCTGGTCTTGCCGTTCGCCTCCTCGGCCCGCGAGGCCCAGGAGACGTCGTAGGTGCCGGAGCCGGAGCTCTCCAGGGTCACCTGGCCGGCGCCCTCGAAGAGGCTGCCTTCCCAATGGGTGGTCGCGTTGCGTGTGGTCGCCATGCCCGCGAGTCTTCCAGACGCACCCACCTTGCAGAATGGACGGGTGAGCACCTTCTACGACGAGATCGGCGGCTACGAGACCATCCGCCGCATCGTCGCCCGCTTCTACGCCGGGGTGTCCGACGACCCGGTGCTCCGGCCGCTGTACCCCGAGGAGGACCTCACCGCGGCCGAGGAGAGGTTCCGGCTGTTCCTGGTGCAGTACTGGGGCGGCCCCTCGACGTACTCCGACACCCGCGGGCACCCGCGGCTGCGGATGCGGCACGCGCCCTTCGCGGTGACCCCGACGGCCAAGGACCACTGGCTGACCCACTTCCGGGCCGCGCTGGACGAGGTCGTGGCAGACGGGACGCTGACCACCGAGCAGGAGACGAAGTTCTGGGACTACGTCACCCACGCGGCCCAGTTCATGGTCAACACCTTCGACGAGGCGCGCGGGACCCCGACCTAGACCATCCGGCTCACCTGGGACCGGCTGTAACGCTCGACCCGGCTCACGACATACGAGGGTGTGTGGCCCGCTCCCCACGAGCGGTCCTCGCCATTGGGGACCTCCGTCTCGACCCGAGATGGGGCGGAAGAGGTCGGCCCGGCGGTCGTGCCCCCCGCGCCACCGCCGGGCCGCCCTCTTGGACGACCAAGGAGGTGGGCTCGGTGCTTCCGGACCTGAGGATCGACGTACCCGAGCTCGAGCCGCCGGCAGTGCTGCTCGAGCAGCTCGCCCAGCTCTCGCGGCAGGGCGCGGCTTCCGCTCCACACGACGGTCCCGGCATCGTGAAGGCCTTCCTCGCGGCCGTCAGCGTGAGCGTGCTCGCCTCCGTCGCCTGGCTCACCGGCACGCTGCCGGGTGTCGCCTCGCCGTTCACCCGCGAGCCCGAGACGCGCCCGGCGCCCCAGCACGCCGCAGCCGAGCCGGGCACGCTGGCCCTCGCGGACGAGGACACCGAAGCCGACGCACCTCCGGCGGTGGCCGATGGCCACGCTGGGGCGCACCACGGCAAGGCCCAGCACGGCGGCCGGACCACGCCGCCCCAGGACAACGGCCACCACACCGGCCAGACCAAGCCCCACCAGAACAACGGCCACCACACCGGCCAGACCAAGCCCCACCAGAACAACGGCCACCACACCGGCCAGACCAAGCCCCACCAGAACAACGGCCACCACACCGGCCAGACCAAGCCCCATCAGGACAACGGGCACCACAGCGGCCAGACCAAGCCGCACGTCCACGGGAACGGCCACCGGTCGTGACGGACGACGCCGTCGTCGCCGCGGCCAAGCGCGGCGACCAGGACGCCTGGCGATCGCTCTACCGCGCCCACGCCGGCCGCCTGGTCGTGTGGCTGGAGACCCGCTCGGGGTCCGACAGCGCGGTCGCGGCCGAGGACGTCGCGGCCCAGACGTGGCTGACCGCCGCCGAGAAGGTGGCCGACTACACCGGCGGCGCCGAGGAGTTCGGAGCCTGGCTGTTCGGCATCGCGCGGCGGGTGGCCGCCAACTACCGTCGGCGCAGCGGCCGGCGGCGTACCGACCCGGTGGCCGATGCCCCCGGCGCCGAGGTCGACGGCCCCGACGCGACGGTCCCCGAACGCGCCTGGATCGCCGACCTCCTGGCGGGCCTCAGCCCCCGCGAGCGCGACGTCGTCGCCTGCATCGACGTGGTCGGGCTCAGCTCGGCCGACACGGCCCGCGCGCTCGGCATGACCCAGGTGGCGGTGCGGGTCGCGCGCCACCGGGCGCTGCGGCGGTTGCGCGCCGAGACGAGCACGACGCTGCTCGCTGCGACGATCGCCTGACGGTCGCCGTCCTGGTTGCGCCTGGTCACGCCTAGTCGCGCGGGTGGCTGGCCGCGACCAGCGCGTCGCGGACCTCGGCGTTCGGCTCGGTCGACCGTCCGCTGGCGAGGTCGAAGAAGACCACCACCACGCGGGCCCGCGCCAGCACCCGCCGCTCGTCGAGGATCTCCGACTCGACGGTCATCGAGCGCGTGCCGACCCGGGTGATCGCCGAGCGGCACTCGTAGGGCTCGGCCCGGAACAGCAGCGGCTGGAGGTAGTCGACGTCGGTCTGCGCGACGACCACGCTGAACTGCCGCAGAGGCACCAGCTCCGCGATCAGGGAGATGCGCGACTCCTGGAGGTACTCGAAGTACTTCACATTGTTGACGTGGCCGTAGACGTCGACGTCGGAGAACCGGACGTGGATCGGGTAGGTGCTGGTGGCCTGCTCGGGCAGGGCGGGCGTGCGCCGGCGCGGCCCCCGGTCGGGCTCGAGGTGCGGCTCCAGCGCCGCGCGCTCCTCCGCGGTGATCCGTCGCGGCCGCTCCTCCGCGAAGACGAACGGCGTCAGCACCGTCGTGGCGCGCAGGTAGACGACGCGGTCGCCGTCGGCCCCGTCGCCGGCGGGCGCGTCGTGGAAGACCTCGTAGGCCATCGTGAACGTCGCGGCCCTGATGTCGGTCACCCAGCACTCGATGGAGACCGGCTTGAAGTCGAAGGTCAGCGGCTTGAGGTAGGTGACCTCGTGGCGGACCACGACCAGGCCCTCAGCGAGCGCCCGCGGGCCGCGCCCGTGGGCGCGGAGCAGGTCGACGCGCGCCTCCTGGAGGTAGTCGACGTACACCACGTTGTTGACGTGCCCCAGCTGGTCGAGGTCGGCCCAGCGCATCGGGCACTCGTAGCGATGGCGCACGCCCCGACTCTGCCAGAGAGCGGGGCGCGCGCCGGGAGGGGCGCCAGTGGGCCGCCAGTGGGCCGCCAGGGGGCTCAGTGAGCTCAGTGAGCGAGGACGAGCCGGCGGTAGTACGACGGGATGCTCTCGTGGCGGGCCACGCGGGTGCGGTGGTGGCGGGCCGTCGACTGGGCGAGGACGGTGGCCGAGGCGATGCTGCCGACGAGGGCGAGCAGGGCGACGACCACGACGAACGGGAGGACCGCGGGGAGCGCGTAGGACATGATCGATCCTTTCTACTTCTGTAGAATTCTTCTACCGATGTAGAAAGTACGCTCCTCCCCGCCCGGTGGCAAGCCCTTGGGTAGATTCGAGAGGTGCCCTCCGTCACAGCCGCTCCGACACCGCAGGCCCTGAGCCCGCGGCGGCGCGAGCTGCTCGCAGCGGCGGTGCACGTCGTGGCCGATGAGGGCCTGCGCGGCCTGACCCACCGCGCCGTCGACCGACGCGCCGGCCTGCCCGAGGGCACCTGCTCGGCGTACTTCCGCACCCGGCAGGCGCTCCAGCTCGCGGTCACCGAGTACGTCGCCGCGACCCTGGCGGCCGACGTCGACGCGCTCGCGGCCGAGCTCGTCGGCTGCACCGGCGACGAGGCGCGCGCGGTGGCGCTCACCCTCGCGCTGTTCGAGCGGTGGCTCGACGAGCGCGAGCTGATCTCGGCAAAGCTCGACCTGTCGCTCGAGGCCCCGCGCAACCCGGCGGTCGCGGAGGCGCTGGTGGCCTCGCGTGCGCGGCTCGTCGGCGTGGTGCGCGGGCTCATGGCCCCGGTCGACCCGTCGACCGGCACCGACGACGGGCAGGCTCGCGCGGAGGCGCTCGTGGCGTCGTTCGACGGGCTGCTGGTCGCCGCGCTGCAGAAGCCGCAGCACGAGCGCCGCGCCTTCCTCTCCACCTCGCTCACGCTGGTCATGCACGCGCTCAACCCCGGAGGGTGACGGCGCCCACATCCCGGTGGAACCTGTTCTGATCTAGGGTCGGGACATGCCTGAAGCCGTGATCGTCTCCGCCGCCCGCTCCCCCATCGGCCGCGCCAACAAGGGCTCGCTCAAGGACCTGCGTCCCGACGACCTGACCGCGACGATCATCCAGGCCGCGCTCGCCAAGGTGCCCGAGCTCGACCCCACGACGATCGACGACCACTACCTGGGCTGCGGCCTCCCCGGCGGCGAGTCGGGCAACAACATGGCGCGCGTCGTCAACGTGCTGATGGGCCTCGACGAGGTGCCCGGCGCCACCATCACCCGCTACTGCTCGTCGTCCGTGCAGACCACCCGGATGGCCTTCCACGCGATCAAGGCCGGCGAGGGGCACGCCTTCATCTCGGCCGGCGTCGAGACCGTCTCGCGGTTCGCCAAGGGCACCTCCGACCACTGGCCCGACACCCAGAACCACCTCTTCGACGACGCCAAGGCGCGCACCGACGAGCAGGCGAAGGGCGGCCAGGACTGGCACGACCCGCGCGAGGACGACACCCTCCCCGACATCTACATCGCGATGGGCCAGACCGCGGAGAACGTCGCCAGGCTGCGCGGCCTCGACCGCAAGGAGCTCGACGAGTTCGGCGTGCGTTCGCAGAACCTCGCCGAGAAGGCCATCGCGGACGGCTTCTGGGAACGCGAGATCACCCCGGTCACCACTCCCGACGGCACGGTGGTGAGCAAGGACGACGGTCCGCGCGCGGGCGTGACCTACGAGGCGGTCTCGCAGCTCGACCCGGTCTTCCGCCCCGACGGCGTCGTCACCGCCGGCAACTGCTGCGCCCTCAACGACGGCGCCGCCGCGGTCATCGTCATGAGCGACACCCGCGCCGCCGAGCTCGGTCTCACGCCGCTGGCACGCATCGTCTCGACGGGCGTCAGCGGCCTCTCCCCCGAGATCATGGGCCTCGGTCCGGTCGAGGCGTCGAAGCGCGCGCTGGCCAACGCCGGCATGAGCATCGGCGACATCGACCTGGTCGAGATCAACGAGGCGTTCGCGGCGCAGGTCGTGCCGTCCTACCAGGACCTCGGCATCGACCTCGACCGGCTCAACGTCAACGGCGGTGCGATCGCCGTCGGGCACCCGTTCGGCATGACCGGCGCGCGGCTGCAGAACACGATGCTCAACTCGCTGGACTTCCACGACAAGACCACGGGGCTGATCACCATGTGCGTCGGCGGCGGCCAGGGCATGGCCGTGATCCTGGAGCGGATCTCCTGAAGGAGACCTACCCGTCCGGGTGACCGGCGCGACCTCGATCCGAGGACGTCATACACTCCCCTGTCGTGGGTGCAGAGCGGGTCGACTGGCTGGACGACGGACAGCAGCGGTCCTGGCGGGCCCTGGTCATGGGAACGACGCTCCTCTTCGACCGCCTCGACGACGACCTGCGCCGCCACCACGACATCTCGCTGGTCGAGTACGAGATCCTGGTCCGCCTCTCCGAGCGCGACGGCCAGATGCGGATGGCGGCCCTCGCGGACGCCCTCGCCCACAGCCGCAGCCGCGTCACCCACACCGTGACGCGGATGGAGAAGGTCGGTCTCGTGCAGCGCTCCAGCTCGCCCGAGGACGGCCGCGGGATCCTCGCCACGCTCACCGACAAGGGCCGCGACCTGCTGGAGCGCGCCGCGCCGACGCACGTGGCCGGCGTACGCGCCCACCTCGTCGATCTCGCCAGCGGGAGCGACTTCGCGGCCCTGGGGCGCGTCTTCGACGCGGTCTCTGACAACCTGATCTCCGCACATCCCGAGATGGAGATCCGGAGCTGACGTGACCCGCAACCCGCTCGAGCGCTACTTCGAGGCGCACCAGGGCCGGCAGATCCACAAATGGGTCCACTACTTCGACATCTACCACCGTCACTTCGAGAAGTACCGCGGACGGCCCGTCACCGTCGTCGAGTTCGGCGTCCAGTACGGCGGCTCGAGCCAGATGTGGCGCGAGTACTTCGGCCCCGACGCCAAGATCTACGGCGTCGACATCGACCCGCGCTGCAAGGCGTGGGAGGAGCCCGGCTTCCAGGTCTTCATCGGTGACCAGGGCGACCCCGAGTTCCTCAACCGCATCGCCGACGAGATCGGCCCGGTCGACGTCGTGATCGAGGACGGCGGCCACTTCCCGCTGCACCAGATCACGACCTTCGAGGTCTTCTACCCCCGCATCCGCCGCGGCGGCGTCTTCCTCATCGAGGACCTCCACACGAGCTACTGGAAGGACTACGGCGGCAAGCGCAACCAGCAGGGCACCTTCATGGAGTACGCCAAGGCGCTCACCGACCAGCTCAACGCCTGGCACAGCGAGGAGCCCGACTTCAAGCCGGACAGGTTCACCCGCACGACCGCCTCGATGCACTTCTACGACAGCATCGTCGTCTTCGAGAAGGACAAGGTCGTCAAGCCGCACCACGAGGTCCGCGGCACCGCCGAGTGGACCGACACCGCCGAGCCGTTCTCGCACAGCCTCGCCTCACGCGGCCTCTCGCTGCGCAAGCGCGCCCGGCGGAAGGCCGGCGCCGTACGCCGGCGGCTGCGCCGCTCCTAGGTCAGGCTCCCGTCAGTCGCGCGTGAGCCGCCGGTGCGTGACGCGGTGCGGACGGGCGGCCTCGATGCCGAGGCGCTCGACCTTGTTCTCCTCGTAGGACGCGAAGTTGCCCTCGAACCAGAACCACTTGGCGTCGTCCTGGTCGTCGCCCTCCCAGGCGAGGATGTGGGTGGCGATGCGGTCGAGGAACCACCGGTCGTGCGAGGTGACCACGGCGCAGCCCGGGAAGTCGAGGAGCGCGTCCTCGAGCGACTGCAACGTCTCGACGTCGAGGTCGTTGGTGGGCTCGTCGAGCAGCAGCAGGTTGCCGCCCATCTTCAGCGTGAGCGCGAGGTTGAGGCGGTTGCGCTCGCCGCCGGAGAGGACGCCGGCCTTCTTCTGCTGGTCGGGGCCCTTGAAGCCGAACGACGCGACGTACGCGCGCGAGTTCATCTCGAAGTTCGCGACCTTGATGAAGTCGAGCCCGTCCGAGACGACCTCCCACACGTTCTTCTGCGGGTCGATGCCGCCGCGGCTCTGGTCGACGTACGACAGCTTGACCGTCTGGCCGACGACGAGCTCGCCGGAGTCGGGCTTCTCCTCGCCGTTGATCATCTTGAACAGCGTGGTCTTGCCGACGCCGTTCGGCCCGATGACGCCGACGATGCCGGCGCGCGGCAGCGAGAACGACAGGTCGTGCATCAGCAGGCGGTCGCCGAAGCCCTTGGTGAGGCCCTTGGCCTCGAGCACGACGTCGCCGAGGCGCGGGCCAGCGGGGATGTTGATCTCGGAGGTGTCGATCTTGCGCATCCGGTCGGCCTCGGCCGCCATCTCCTCGTAGCGCGCGAGGCGGGACTTGCTCTTGGTCTGCCGGGCCTTGGCGTTGGAGCGCACCCACTCGAGCTCGCGCTCGAGCATCTTGGCGCGCTTGGCGTCCTTCTGGCCCTCGATCTTGAGCCGTTCCTTCTTGGTCTCGAGGTACGTCGAGTAGTTGCCCTCGTAGGGGTGGGTCTTGCCGCGGTCGAGCTCGAGGATCCACTCGGCGACGTTGTCGAGGAAGTACCGGTCGTGCGTGATCGCCAGCACCGCGCCCGGGTAACCCTTGAGGTGACCCTCCAGCCACTGCACCGACTCGGCGTCGAGGTGGTTGGTGGGCTCGTCGAGGAGCAGCAGGTCGGGCTGCTGGAGCAGCAGTTTGCACAGGGCGACGCGGCGGCGCTCGCCACCGGAGAGGTTGTCGACCAGGGCGTCGGACGGCGGACAGCGCAGGGCGTCCATCGCCTGCTCGAGGCGGCTGTCGAGGTCCCACACGTTGGCGGCGTCGAGCTCGCTCTGCAGCGCGCCCGCCTCGTCGTTGAGCTTGTCGAGGTCGGCGTCGGGGTCACCCATCGCCATGTAGAGCTCCTCGAGCCGGGCCATCTTGCCCTTCAGCTCGCCGACGGCCTCCTCGACGTTCTCGAGGACGGTCCTGCCCTCGGTCAGCGGCGGCTCCTGCTGGAGCATGCCGACGGTCGCGTCGGGGTCCTTGAGGGCGTCGCCGTTGTTGGCGTGCTCGAGCCCGGCCATGATCTTGAGCAGCGTCGACTTGCCGGTGCCGTTGGGCCCGACCACACCGATCTTCGCGCCGTGCAGGAACGAGAGGGTGACGTTGTCGAGCACGACCTTGTCACCGTGGGCCTTGCGCACGTTGCGCAGGGTGAACACGTATTCCGCCATGGTCTCCAACCTAGTTGCGAGCCACGAACCATCCACAATCGCGCGGTCGAGACGGGTTCTCCACAGGCGGTACGCCGGCCGGCGGCGGCTGTCGGAGGCCTCCCGGAGCGTCGGTCCTCCCAACCGGGAGCACGACACCGACAGATCAGGAGACCCATCGATGAACGAGACCTACGTGACCCTGCGCGGCTGGCTGGGCGGCGAGGTGCGCCACCGGCTGGCCGGCGAGACACCGGTCGCCGAGTTCCGGCTCGGCGTCACCGCGCGCTACTTCGACAAGCAGCGCTCCGACTGGGCCGACGGCGAGACGGCGTGGTACACCGTGAAGGCCTGGCGCCAGCTCGCCGACCACTGCCGCGACTCGCTGCGGCGGGCCGACCCCGTGATGGTCCACGGCCGGCTCAGCCAGCGCAGCTACGTCAAGGACGGCGTCGAGCGGACCGTGGTCGAGGTGACCGCGGTGAGCATCGGCCACGACCTCTCCCTCGGCACGAGCGCCTTCCGGCGCACCTCGGCGCGGCGCGAGGAGCCGAGGCGCGAGGAGGTGGCCGCCGGGGCGGCCGCGTGAGGAGGGCGCTACGACGCGAGCGCCTTGTCCAGGCCGGTGCGCACCGTCCTGAAGGCGTCGAGCTCGTGCTCGACCGGCGCGACGACCAGCTCCTGCGAGACCTCGTGCACCGCCGCCCGCAGCTTGCGGTCGGCCGAGGCGGCCCGCCGCCGCGCGGTGAGGTCGACCAGCAGCCGGCACACCAGCGCCAGCAGGATGCCCGCCACCACCCCGCCCACCAGCAGCATGATCGGGAGGTCGATGCCGCCATAGTCCGGCACCGAGTCGTCGCCGAGGCCGCCCGACGCGGCCAGCGCGACGGTCCAGCCGCCGCCCAGCAGGGCGGCGACGATCAGCAGCCACTGCAGCACCCGCACGGCGCCCGCCCACGCGGGGATCTTGGCGACGCCGAGGTCGGTGCCGGCGATGGCGGTGTCGAGCCGGTCGGCGAGGTCGCCGACGCGCGAGGTCGAGGCCCGCCGCACGGCGTCCGCCCACGGCCGGGTCATCCCGGCCGAGACGTCGTCGGCGAGCGCGCGCACCTCGGTGTCGACCTTGGCCCGCTGCACGGGCGTGGCCTCGGGGATCGACGTGCGCGCCCGCCCGGTGAGCTGCTTGCCCTCTGCCCCGAGGTCGAGGTGCAGGCGCCGGAGCGGGTCGGGCTTGAGCCGTGAGAGCCACGACACGACGGGCCACCCGGTCGCCTGTCCGGCGCGCAGCCGGGTGGAGCGCTCGATGGCGCCGACCACGGTGGGCACGCCCGCCGAGTCGGCGAGCGCCTCCTCCATGGCCTGCACCCGGCCGGCCGCCAGCGAGCGCGGCTTGCCGCTGCCGCACTCCTCGTTGAGGCGCGCGGCCACGGCCCGCAGGTCGGCCTCGATGCGCTGGCGGGTCGACTTCTTGTCGGCCACCCGGCGGGCGATCTCGGCGCGGAGCTCGGCGATGCCCTCGCCCTGGCGGGCGCTGGTCGCGATGACCGGCACGTCGTGCAGGCCGTCCTGGTCGAGCAGGCGCCGGACGTCGTCGAGCATGGCGGCGCGCCGGTCGGGGGGCACGGTGTCGATGTGGTTGAGCACGACGACCATCACGCCGGCGTGGCTCGCTTGGGGCGCTAGGTAGCGGTCGTGGATCGCCGCGTCGGCGTACTTCTGCGGGTCGAGCACCCACACCAGCAGGTCGGCCAGCTTCACGATCCGGTCGACCTCGAGGTGGTGCGAGACCTCGGTGGAGTCGTGGTCGGGGAGGTCGAGCAGCACCACCCCCTCCATCTCGCGGTCCTCGCGGCGACCCGTGAGCAGGCCCGAGCCGTCGAGCATGGAGTCGCGGGTGGTCTGGTGGCGCGGCGGGATGCCGAGCCAGTCGAGGAGCTCCTGGGCGCCCTCGCTCCCCCACACGCACGCCGTGGCCCACGAGGTGGTCGGGCGCCGCACGCCGACGGCCGAGAGCTCTAGACCGGTCAGCGCGTTGAACGTCGACGACTTGCCCGAGCCGGTGGCACCGGCGATCGCGACGACCGTGTGGTCGGCCGAGAGCCGGAGCCGGCCGGTCGCGCGCTCGACGACCTCCTCGGCGGCGTTCACGACCTCGTCGTCGAGCCGCCCGCGGGACGCCTCGGCGGCGTCGTGGAGTGCCTCGAGCCGGCCGCCGAGGTCAGAGCCGCGGGCGACGAGCCTGCGGGCACCCTCGAGCAAGGAGGTCATGATCTCCCTCGGCGTGGCTGGGTGGGCATCGTCTGGCAGTGCTGGCGGTCCGGCTGGGCGGCGCCAGTCGGACTGAGCCTAGTGGTCGCCGCTGGAAGTGCGTCGGGGGTGGCCCGTGCTCCGGGTGCGTGCATCGCAAGGCGCCGACGCGACGCTCTACTCGTACGCCCAGCTAGCGGCGGCAACGCCGCGAGGTGCATGCCCGGGGTGCGGGACACCCGGCGCACTTTCGGCGGCGACCACTAGTCACTGCTCAGGGCCGCGCTGTCCCGCGTACCTCGCGTCCTCCACCCGCCGTGATGCGCGCCTCAGCTGCTCGGGCGTCTCGGGGTCGAGGCCGAGACCGTCGAGCAGGTGCGTGTAGCGCGCCAGCTCGGCGCCGAAGAGCTCCTTGACCCGTGCCTCGAGCGAGGTCCGGGCGCGCTCGGCGAGGCTGCGCACCGCCTGGTCGCCGAAGACCGCCTCGAGCAGCTTCTGGCCGAGCACCGCGGAGCCGCCGGCGATGCCGACCTCGGCGCCGGTGAGGCCGTAGGAGTAGGAGAAGACGACGATCATCAGCGCCACCGACAGCCCGTTGACGCCGAACGCGAGGAAGCGCGCCGTCGTGCGCTTGTCCTGGCCCTGGGTGCGGACCATCGTCAGCACGTCCGACTGCCACTCGCGCACCGCGCGCTCGGCGTTGCGACGCAGCTCGCGGGAGGCCCGGCCGAGCTCGGCGCCGCTGTCGGCGAGCAGTCCCTGGCCCGAGGCGACCTGGCGCCAGGAGGCCTCGGCGCGCTCGGCCGCGGCCTCGGCGTGCTCGAGGATGAGCAGCTCGAGGCCCGACTCCATCGCCACGGTGACCCGCTCGGCCTGCTGGGGCTTGCCCTTGACCGTGTTGACCAACCGGTCGCGCCACCGGCCGACCCGGCTCTCGAGGCTCTTGAGAAGCTCGCCGGTGCCGACGAACTCCTGCCAGCGCGCCAGCACCTCGCCGCGCAGGAGGCTGCCGTCCTCGACGCCGGCGAGCACCTTGCGGATCCCCTCGTCGTACGCCGCCACGGCGTCCTCTCGGAGCCGGTCGGCGATGGCCACCTGCTCGGCCGCGGCGTCGGCCACCGGGTAGGTGCGCCGGGTCAGCGTGCGGACCGCGCCGTCGAGGGTCTGGATCACGACCTGCTGGCGCGCTCCGGCGTCGCCGGCCAGCGCCTCGAGCCACTCGCGGATCTCGCTGACGTGGTCGGCCGGCAGCAGCTCCTGGTCGCTCACCGGCCCCTCGTGGACCACGAAGAGCGGCGAGTCCTTGAGCCCCCGGCTCGCCAGCATCCGGGCGAGGTGGGTGGCGACGGTCTGCACGGCGTCCTCGGGGGTGCGGTCGAGGACGATCGCCACCGAGGTCGAGCGCTCCGCGGCCTGACGGAGGAACTCCCACGGCACCTGGTCGGCGTAGCGCGCGGCCGAGGTGACGAACAGCCACAGGTCGCCGGCGGCGAGCAGCTGGGCCGCGAGCTCGCGGTTCTCCTCGACCACGGAGTCGACGTCGGGCGCGTCGAGGATCGCGAGGCCTGGCGGCACCGACTCGGCCGGCACCAGCTGGAGCGCCGCGGGGTCGGTCGTCGGGTGGTCGACGCGCTCGAGGTCGGGCAGCAGCCGGTCGGCGCCGAACCACGAGGCGTCGTCGGGGTGGTGCACCAGCACGGGCGAGCGGGTGGTCGGCCGGAGCAGCCCGGGCTGGGTGACCTTGTGGCCCACGAGCGAGTTGACCAGCGTCGACTTGCCGGCGCCGGTCGAACCGCCGACGACGGCGAGCAGCGGCGCCTCGAGCGTGGTCACGCGCGGGATGACGTAGTCCTCGAGCTGGTCGACCATCTCGCTGAGACCGGCACGCTGCTCGGCGATGCCGGGCACCTCCAGCGGCAGCCGGACCTCCTGCAGCGCCTGGTGCAGCCGCACCAGCGCGGTGAGCATCACCGTGCCGTAGGAGCCCGCGCTCGGGGCACCGCCACCGTGGGCGATGCTGAACGGGTTGGTGGGGTCGGGGACGGTGGTCATCGAGTGGGGACCACCTGGCCGGGGAAGGCGATGCCGGGACGGATCGCGTTGATCCGGGCCAGGAAGTCCTGGCCGCGGACGGCGTAGTCGGCGGGCGCGGTGCCGTGCAGGTAGCGGTGGTGGAGGAAGCCGAGCTCGATGGCTGCCTGCTGGTAGTCGCGCATCGCGTCCTCCCCTGGCTTGCCAGCGGTCTGCTTCGCATATGCCCGGGCCGCGCGCCGCGCCCTCAGGTCCACCACCCAGCCGATGTCGGTGGCCGGGAAGAGTCCCCGTTGAGCGGCGTCACCGAGCGCTGCCGCCAGCATCCTCCGCTCGGAGCGGCGGGACCAGACCCCGAGCCAGGTCAATCCGGCGAACGCTGGGACCATGATCAGCACGTAGGCGCCGGCGAACCCCTCGAAGCCGAAGATCGTGGAGCCGTTCCACGTGGCGTGAGCAAGCACGGCGCAGCAGTACCCCGCTACGGGGGCGAGCCAGCGCAGGGCTGGCTTGCGGGTGCCGACGGCGATGCCGACGCCGATGCCGGTGAAGGCGGTGAACAGCGGGTGCGCGAAGGGGCTGAACAGGCAGCGGATGACGAACGTCGACGTCACCCCGACGAGCCCGCCGGGGCCCATCCCGTCGGTCCCGTTGTAGGAGGCGCCGAGGTAGAGGATGTTCTCGGTGAAGGCGAACCCGATGCCGACCATCCCGGCGTAGACGATGCCGTCGAGCACGCCGTCGAGCTCCGCCCGCCGCAACAGCAGGAGGAGCAGCAGGAACAGCCCCTTGCTGGCCTCCTCGGTGACCGGCGCGAGCACCGCCAGGCTGACGCTGTCGGTCACGCCCGCGAACAGGCCGCCGATGCCCTGCACGACCAGCGCGCCGAACGTGGCCGCGAACGCCCCCCAGAGCAGCCCGAGGAGCAGCAGGCTTCGCGGCTCGGGCTCGTAGCGGTCGAGCCACAGGTAGCACAGCACCAGCGGCACGACGGGGATCGCCGCCAGGCAGGTCGCGAGCACGGCGATGGCCGGGGCGCTGGAGAGCGCGATGACCAGCAGCATCGGGAGCGCACCGAGGCAGACCAGGACGGTCACCACGACGGTGAACGCCCGGCTGTCTCGACGCGGTGCGGCCATGGCGGGAGTGTAGGTGTCACGGGCTCCGGACCCGCCCTCCGGCGTAGAGTGGCGAGCGTGAGCGAGGACGACGCCAAGACCCCACGCGACCTGCACGTCGAGTCGCACGACCCCGCCGTCCCGGAGGCCTACAGCGCCTTCATGCGGACCGGGTGGGACGACCGCGAGATCGAGGTCCCCCGCCAGCCGGTGGCCGACCGCGCGGCCGAGCGCCGCGAGAAGCTGGCCGGGATGTTCCCCGGTGAGCGGCTGGTGCTGCCCGCGGGCACGTTCAAGGTCCGCGCCAACGACACCGACTACAAGTTCCGGCCCGACACCGCACACACCTACTTCTCCGGCAACCAGACGAGCGACGCGGTGCTGGTGATCGAGGCCGGTGAGGCGGTGCTCTACGCGCGCCCCCGCTCCGGCCGCGACACCGACGAGTTCTTCCGCGACCGCCAGTACGGCCAGCTCTGGGTCGGCCGGCGTCCCTCGCTCCGAGAGATCTCCGACGCCCTCGGCATCGAGTGCCGCCACATCGACCGGCTCCAGGACGCGCTGACCACCAACAGTGCGCCGAAGACCCGGGTGCTCCGCGGCATCTCGCCGTCCGTCGACCGGATGGTCGCCGCCGACGAGAGCCTCGACGCCGACCTCCAGCGCGTGGTCGGCGAGCTGCGCCTGATCAAGGACGACTGGGAGATCGCCGAGCTCCGCGAGGCGTGCGAGATCACGGCGCTCGGCTTCGAGGACGCCGTGCGCGAGTGGAAGCAGGTGCTCGAGTACGGCGAGCGCTGGATCGAGGGCACCTTCCAGCGCCGGGCCCGGGCGATGGGCAACGACGTCGGCTACGACTCGATCGTCGGCGGCGGCGCGCACGCGACCACGCTGCACTGGATCGACAACGACGGGCCGATCGAGCCCGGCAAGCTGGTCCTGCTCGACATGGGCGTCGAGGGCCGCAACCTCTACACCGCCGACGTGACCCGCACACTGCCGGTCGACGGCCGGTTCACCCCGCTCCAGCGCGACCTCTACGACCTGGTCTACAACGCCCAGCAGCAGGGCATCGAGGCGACCGTGCCCGGTGCGCCGTTCCTCGCGGCCCACAACGCCGCGATGAAGGTCCTCGCCCACGGCCTCGAGGACCTCGACCTCCTGCCGGTCTCGGCCGAGGAGGCGCTCGACCCGGACTCGAAGGTCTACGCGCGCTGGACGCTGCACGGCGTCAGCCACATGCTTGGCATGGACGTCCACGACTGCAACGGCACCTCGCCGGACATCTACCCCAAGGGCGACCTCGAGGTCGGCATGGTGCTGACCGTCGAGCCGGGGCTCTACTTCCAGGAGGACGACAAGCTCGTCCCCGAGGAGCTGCGCGGCATCGGCATCCGGATCGAGGACGACATCCTCGTCACCGCCGACGGCCCCGTGAACCTCTCCGACCACCTCCCCCGCACCTCGGCGGGCGTCGAGGAGTGGCTCCAGGCCAACCTGCCCTGACCCGTCAGGCCCGCGGCCCCTCGGCCCGGTCCACCCGGACCGTCGGACCGGGCCGTACGGCACTGGTCGGCGCGCCGCCGTCCGCGAATGCTCCTGGGAGCAGGGACGGGCGACGTCTCCGGAGGGGGATCACGTGGCGAGCAGGTGGCGGTTGGCCGGCGAGCTGGCGACGGTCGGCGTGCTCGCCGCGGCGACCACCGTCGCCCTGACAGGCACAGGGGGCGACGCGAGTCGCGGGCCCGTCGCCGCACTGCGCGGGGCGGAGGTGTCCTCGGCCCCGGTCGCGGCCGTTGGGGCGGCCGAGACGCTGCCCATGCCTCCCCTCCCGGTGCTGCGCTCCGCGACCGCGGCGTCGTCGGGGCGGTCGGTGCGGCACAGCGCGTGGCGGGCGGGCCTCCGCGAACCCGCGGTCCGCGGCGTCGCAGACATCCCGGCGCGGGCGCTCGAGGCCTACCAGCGCGCCGCCACCGTCATCGACCACGCCGACCGGACCTGTCACCTCGAGTGGCCGCTCCTCGCCGCGATCGCCAAGGTCGAGTCGGACCACGGCCGCTTCTCGGGGTCCGCTATCCGCCGTGACGGCCGCGTCCACCCGCTGATCCTCGGACCCCGTCTCACCGGCTCCGACCACACCCGCCGGATGCGTGACACCGACGCCGGCCGGCTCGACGGTGATCGACGCGTGGACCGGGCCTTGGGCCCGTTCCAGATCGTGCCGGCGACCTGGAGCCAGGTGCGCGTCGACGCGGACGGCGACGGTCGCCGCGACCCGCACGACCTCGACGACGCCGCGCTGGCCGCCTCCGTCTTCCTCTGCGCCGGCCGCGGGGACCTGGGCACGAGCACGGGTCAGCGCCTGGCCGTGTTCCGCTTCAACCCCGACGGCGGGTACGCGCGGCTCGTGCTGGCCGTGATGTCCGACTACGAGGAGGCGGCCGCGACCGAGCTCGTCGTCCTGGTCCGCACCGGCGTCGGTCGCGACCCGGTGGCGCCGATGGCGCCGACGGCGCACCCGACGACGACGTCGTCGACCGACGACGCGTCGTTCGTCGATGCCGGCTCTCCCGGCTGGACCGGGACCACCGTGAGCGGCACGCCCTCGGCACCGACCCCGACCCCGACCGCCGTGCCGACGACGACGCCCACCACGGAGCCCAGCCCGTCCGCCTCGGCGTCCACCACCCCGACCGACGCGCCCACCACCTCGGCTCCACCGACCGGCAGCGCGTCGCCCACGGCGTCCACCTCGACGACGGCGTCGCCCTCACCCACGGACGGCCGCGACCCGGTCCTGCCTCCTGAGGGTTGCGCAGGGTCCTCCGCTGGTCGAGGAGGTCAGTACGGCGAGGTGCGCGCCACCGCGAGTGCGCGCTTCAGGTCGAACGGGTCGGCCTGCATGTAGAGCCACGGCCGACCGATCCACAGGTAGCCGTCGACGTACGCCGCCGCGTTGGCCGCGTCGGTCGCCGAGAGGCCCCAGGCCGGGTTGGCGACGTCCGCGGTCGGCGGGATGCCGAGCGTGACGCACGCCGTCTGGCCCGCCGTCTTGCAGGTGGTGGCGTTGTCGAAGTTCGGCCCGTGGTAGTCGTAGCCGTTGAACGGCGCCCCGTTCGACGCGGTGTTCACGACGAAGTGCTTGTCGGCGTAGCCCGCCGCCGCCAGCGCCTGCACCACCGCGGTGCCGAAGGCGATCTCCGCGGAGGTCGAGGCGTAGTGCGTCGAGTTGAGGGCGAAGCCGCGCGCCGTGTCGATGCCGGCCGGGACCAGGATCCTGAGCGCCTTCGCGGGGTCGTTGCGAAGCCAGTCGGAGGCGCCGGCATCGATGTAGACGCTGACGTTCGGCAGCGCGCTGAACACGTGCGAGGCGTAGCCGATGAGCTGCGACGGCAGCTGCGAGCCACCCGGCGCGCAGAGTGCGAACGGTCCGTCCGGCTGGAGCACCAGCGCGACGTGCGCCGAGCCGATGCCGGCCGCGAACCTGTCGATCCATCGCTTGTAGTCGCGCTGCTCCCTGGCCCGGGGCAGGCGGCGGCACGCCTCGTCCTCCCACGGCTTGAGCCGGAAGACGGTCATCTGCACGAGCGCCTCAGGGTCGCCCGCCTGGGCGATCGCGATGTGCTTCCGGACGGTCGCGGTGACCTTGTTGGTCGGGATCCACTGGCCGTACCACTTGGCCTTGGGCGCGAGCGCGATCTTCGCGAGCAGCTGCTTCTTCCGCCCCTTCGCGCGCTGGTAGGGAGTCCACGCCTGGTCGCCCGAGCCCTTGTAGACGCCCCAGGTGCGGTTGGCGAGCGGGTTGGTCTCCGCCGGCGTCCGGGGCGACTCGACCACGGCGCGCGCGGCCGGCGCCGGCGTACCGATCGCCGACGGAGTCACCGCCACAGCGAGCCCGCAGGCGAGCATCGCCGCGGTTGCGACGGACAGCGCGGCGGTACGCCGCGAGGCTTGCGTCCTCATGACACCAGCGCACCATCCGCACCACTGGCCCCGCCGAGCTTCGGTCCAGATTCGTCCTTTCGGACACTCTCCGGCGAAGTCGCTGCGCCGGAGGGGGTAGGTCACAATGTCCGCATGCCCTCGTAGCTCAGCTGGATAGAGCAACGGCCTTCTAATCCGTTTGGCGCAGGTTCGAGTCCTGCCGGGGGCGCCACCCAGGTCGCCCGCAGCGAGCGATCAGGCGTGCTGGTGGTCGTGGTCGTGTGGATGACCGTGGTGGTGCGCCCGCGCGTGCGCGGCGGTCACCGTGTCCCAGCCCGTGGCGTTGAGCGTGACGACCGCGACCGGGAAGATGCCGAGGTTCTCCTTGTCGATGTGCAGCGACAGCTCGTCCAGCAGCGCGGTCACCCGCTCCTCCAGGTCCGCGTCGTCGAGGCCCAGCTCGGAGAGCGCCTCGTCGAAGTCGAGGTGCTCGCCCTCGAGCTCCTCGACGGCCTCGACGAACTCGCCCTGGTCACGCAGGGCGCGGAAGACCCCGCCCTCCTCGCGACGCACGTGCTCGTCGAGCTGACCGGCCAGCACGGCGAGCGCCTGCCAGGCGCCGCAGCGGTCGCCGGCCGCCAGCGCGCGGCGGATGGTCCCGGACAGGTCGAGGAGGTCGAAGTGCTCGTCCATCAGCTCGGCGATGGGCTCCACGCCCCGGCAGCCGCAGTGCTCGCACACACCACGAGTCTCGTCCGCCCTCGGAGCAGGCAGCAGGGACCTTGGTCCCGAGCCGAGCGGCCGAAGGGACCGACGTCAGGCCCGGGTCGCGACGGTGAGCAGCACCACGGCGTCGGTGAGGGCGGCGAGGTCGTGGCGGTGCGGTGGGATGACCACGTGGTCGCCCTCGGCGCCCTCCCAGGTGTCGTCGCCGGCGCTGAGCCGGACCCGCCCCGACATCACCAGCAGCGTCGCCTCCCCCGGCGACTCGTGCTCGCCGAGCGAACGACCCTCGGCGAGCGCGATCAGCGTTTGGCGCAGGTCGTGCTCGTGCCCGCCGTGGACCGTGACCGCGGCGCGGCCGCTGCTGGCGGCTCGCGCCTTGTCCAGCTGCTCCTCACCGGCTCGGGTGAGCGACGTGGCTTCCATGCGGGGCTCCCATCGGGTGAGGCGTGAGGTAGGTGGGCAGGACGAACGGGCTCACCAGCCCGGGCGCCTGCTGCGGCTGCCCAGCTGCACGTCGCGGCTGCGGTAGACGATGTAGGGCCGGGTCAGGTAGCCCACCGGCGCGCTGAACACGTGGACCAGGCGGGTGAACGGCCAGAGCGCGAACAGGCCGAACGCGACCAGCGCGTGCAGCTGGAACCCGAGCGGCGCCTCGGCCATCAGGTCGGCGTCGGGCTGGAAGGCGAGGAACGAGCGGTACCAGACCGAGACGCCCTCGCGGTAGTTGTACTCACCGCCGATGGTCATGATGGAGCCGGCGATGGTGTTCCACATGCCCAGCACGATGGCCGCGGCGAGGAAGGCGTACATCACCTTGTCCATCACCGTGGTCGCGGAGAACACCGGGCCGACCGTGCGGCGGCGGTAGACCAGGATCGCGAGGCCGACCACCGCCATCACCCCCGCCAGCAGGCCGCCGGTGACCGCGACGAGGTGGTAGGCGTGCTCGCCGATGCCGACCGCGTCGGTCCAGGCCTGCGGCACCAGCAGCCCGATGACGTGCCCGCCGACGACCCCCAGCATCCCGAAGTGGAACAGCGGGCTGCCGATCCGCAGCAGCCGGTCCTCGTAGAGCTGCGAGGAGCGCGTCGTCCATCCGAACTTGTCGTAGCGGTAGCGCCAGAAGTGACCGACGACGAAGGTCGCGATGCACAGGTAGGGGACGATCACCCACAGGAAGACGTCCATTCAGCGGCCCCCGGAGACGGACGGCGCCGGGAACGACGGCATCGGCAGCGGGGTGGGGCCGTCCGGCAGCGCCGGCCCGGGGTCGAACGCCGGCGTCTCGTACGGCGTGAGGCCGACTTCCTCCTCCGGTGGCCCCTCGGCGGCGAGCCGGCGGACGGCGGTCCACTCCTCGCCCCGCAGCGGCGGGAGCGTCGCCGTGACCGCCTCGACCGCTCCCGCCCAGCGCGAGCCGGCCTCGGCGAGCGAGATGCGCAGCAGCTCGAGCCCCGCACGGTGGTCGAGCATCAGCCGACGGCCCTGCTCGCGGTCGACCGTGGCGGCGTACTCCAGGACGACGCACAGGTGGTCGGGCAGCTCGGAGTCGACGAGGTCGAAGCCCGAGGCGAGGTAGGCCTGCTTGAAGCGCAGCAGCGCCATCCCCCGCTTGCGGGTGTCGCCGTGGGCGAAGTAGGTGAGGAACAGGTTGTGCCGGCGCCGGGTGTCGAAGGTGTCGACGTAGTCGGCCTCGAGCTCGGTGAGCGACGCCTCCCTCAGGCGTACGACGCACCCCCGCAGCGGACCGCCGACGCGCTCGGGCAGCCGGGTCGCGGCCTCCTCGATCAGCTCGAGCCGGCCGAGGAGCTCGTCGTCCGGGTAGCCGAGCAGCAGCGAGGCCGCCTGCCACGCCACGGTCAGCTGGGTGTCGGTGAGGGCCTCGGCCCGACGACCGGTCGCGGTGCGGCTCACGGCGCCTCCCCCTCCGGCTGGTCGGCACCAGCATTCCCGGGCCGCGGCGGGAACAGCCCGCTCGGGCTGCCCTTGCCGTCCCAGTTGAGCAGGTTGACCCGCGCCGACTTGTCCGCCGGCGACGCCAGGGTGTCGGCGGTCTGCCGGTCCTGGAGCATCTGGAAGTTCTCGACCGCGATCGGCGTCGGCACACCCGATCCCTCGCCGAAGAGCCCGTGCTGGCCGCCGCCGTACTCCGAGACCGAGCACTCGGTGGCCAGCTCCTCGAGCGCGTGCGCCTGCTCGGAGTGCGCCGGCGGGATGACGTAGCGCTCGTCGTACTTCGCGATCGCGAGGAGGCGGTACATGTCGTACATCTCCTCCTCGGTCATCCCGACCGCCGCGGGGATCGACGGGTCGGGCTCGCGGCCCAGGTTGATGTCGCGCATGTAGGAGCGCATCGCGGCGAGCTTCTTCAGCACGCCGTCGACGGGTGCCACGTCGCCGGCGGTGAACAGCTCGGCGAGGTACTCGATCGGGATCCGCAGCGCGTCGATGGCCGCGAACAGGTTGCCCTTGTCCTCCGCGTCGTGGCCCGTGTCCTTCACCACGTCGACGACCGGTGAGAGCGGCGGGATGTACCAGACCATCGGCATGGTGCGGTACTCCGGGTGCAGCGGCAGCGCGACCCTGAACCGGTTGATCAGCGCGTGGATCGGCGAGCGCTGCGCGGCGCTCACCCAGTCGCGCGGGATGCCGGCCTGCTCGGCCGCGCGCTGGACCTCCGGGTCGTGCGGGTCGAGGAAGACCTCGCGCTGCGCCTCGTAGAGCCCGTGCTCGTCCGTGGTGGCCGCGGCCTCCAGCACCTTGTCGGCGTCGTAGAGCATCAGCCCGATGTAGCGCAGCCGCCCCACGCAGGTCTCGGAGCAGACGGTCGGGAGGCCGACCTCGATGCGCGGGAAGCAGAACGTGCACTTCTCGGCCTTGCCGGTCCGGTGGTTGAAGTAGACCTTCTTGTAGGGGCACCCCGAGATGCACATCCGCCAGCCGCGGCAGCGATCCTGGTCGACCAGCACGATGCCGTCCTCGGAGCGCTTGTAGATCGCCCCGCTGGGGCACGACGCCGCGCACGACGGGTTCAGGCAGTGCTCGCAGATCCGCGGCAGGTAGAACATGAAGGTCTCCTCGAACTCGAGGCGCACCTTGTCGGCGATCTTCTTCAGCATCGGGTCGTGCTCGCCGGTGGCCTTGGAGCCACCGAGGTTGTCGTCCCAGTTCGACGACCACGTCACCTTCATGTCCTTGCCGGAGAGCAGCGACTTCGGCCGCGCGACCGGCGTGTGCTCCTGGGCGGGCGCGTCGGTCAGCGTGGCGTAGTCGTAGGTCCAGGGCTCGTAGTAGTCCTGGATCGACGGCATCTTCGGGTTGGAGAAGATCGTGAGCAGCTTGCGCAGCCGCCCGCCGCCCTTGAGCGCCAGCCGGCCGCGCTGGTTGAGCGTCCAGCCGCCCTTCCACTCCTCCTGGTCCTCGTAGCGCCGCGGGTAGCCCTGGCCGGGCCGGGTCTCGACGTTGTTGAACCACACGTACTCCGTGCCGGTGCGGTTGGTCCACGCCTGCTTGCAAGTCACCGAGCAGGTGTGGCACCCGATGCACTTGTCGAGGTTCATCACCATCGCCATCTGCGCCATGACCCTCACGAGTAGCGCACCTCCTGCGAGCGCTTGCGGATCACGGTGACCTCGTCGCGCTGGTTGCCCGTCGGGCCGAGGTAGTTGAAGGCGAAGGACAGCTGGGCGTAGCCACCGATCACGTGGCTCGGCTTCACCAGGATCCGGGTCAGCGAGTTGTGGATGCCGCCTCGCTTGCCCGAGGTCTCCGCGATCGGTACGTCGATCAGCCGGTCCTGGGCGTGGTGCATGTAGACCGTCCCCTCGGGCATCCGGTGCGAGACGATCGCGCGGGCCACCACGACACCGTTGCGGTTGACCGCCTCGATCCAGTCGTTGTCCTCGACTCCCACCTTGGCGGCGTCCTTGTCGCTCATCCAGATCGTCTGCCCGCCTCGCGAGAGCGAGAGCATGAAGAGGTTGTCCTGGTACTCCGAGTGGATCGACCACTTGTTGTGCGGGGTGAGGTAGCGGACCGTGACGCCCAGCTCACCCGTGGACCCGATGTCGGGCTCGCTGAACAGCGCGCCCATGTTGAGCGGTGGTCGGTAGACCGGCAGCGCCTCGCCCAGCTCGGTCATCCAGTCGTGGTCGAGGTAGAAGTGCTGGCGACCGGTCAGCGTGTGCCACGGCTTGAGCCGCTCGACGTTGATGGTGAACGGCGAGTAGCGGCGCCCGCCGGTCTCGGAGCCCGACCACTCCGGCGAGGTGATCACGGGGACCGGCGCGGCCACCGTGTCGGCGAAGGTGATCTGCTTACCCTCGTGCTCGGCCGCGAGGTCGTGCAGCTGGGTGCCGGTGCGCTTCTCCAGGGTCAGGAACCCCTGTGTCGCGAGGTGGCCGTTGGTCGTGCCCGAGAGCGCCAGGATCGCCTCGCACGCGTGCACGTCACGCGCCAGCGACGGCCGCCCGTCGGCGGGCCCGCCGCGGATCGCGCCGTTCTTGTCGCGCAGGTAGTCGACCGCCGAGGTGACGTCGTAGCTCACGCCCTTCGTGGTCGTGCCGAGCGTCTCCATCAGCGGCCCGAGCGCCTGCATCTGCGCGCCGACGGCGGTGTAGTCGCGCTCGACCTCGACGATCTTGGGCATCGTCACCCCCGGCACCGGCTCGCACTCACCGTGCTTCCAGTCGCGGACCACGCCGTGCGGGTTGGCCATCGCGTCGGGGGTGTCGTGCAGGAGCGGCACCGCGACCACGTCGCGCCTGGTGTCGAGCCGCCCCGCCGCCAGCTCGCTGAACTTCGTCGCGATCGTCTGCCAGGCGTCCCAGTCGGTGCGGGTCTGCCACGGCGGGGCGATCGCCGGGTTGAACGAGTGGATGAACGGGTGCATGTCAGTGGTGTTGAGGTCGTGCTTCTCGTACCACGTGGCGGCCGGCAGCACGACGTCGGAGAAGATCGTCGTGCTGGTCTGGCGGAAGTCGAGGGTCAGCAGCAGGTCGAGCTTCCCCTCGGGTGCGTCGGCGTGCCACTCGACCTCCTGCGGCCGCAGGCCCTCCGGCGCCTCGCCGGCCCGCAGCGAGCTGTCGGTGCCGAGCAGGTGCTTGAGGAAGTACTCGTTGCCCTTGCCCGACGAGCCGAGCAGGTTGGCCCGCCAGATCGACAGCACCCGCGGGAAGTTCTCCGGTGCGTCGGGGTCCTCGGCCGCGAAGCGCAGGTCACCGCTCTTGAGCCGGTCGACGACGTGCTCGGCCACCGGGCGTCCCGCCTCGGCGGCCTCGTCGGCGAGGTCGAGCGGGTTGCGGTCGAAGGTCGGGTAGGACGGCATCCACCCCATCCGCGCGCTCTTGGCGATCACGTCGGCCGTGCTCAGCCCGGCGAGCAGGCCGCGGCCGGTCGCGGCCGAGACCGTGTCGGCACTGAAGGTGTCGTAGCGGAACTGGTCGGTGTGGAGGTACCAGTACGCCGTGTGGATCATCTGGCGGGGCGGGCGCCGCCAGTCGAGGCCGAACGCGAGCTGCGCCCAGCCGGTCACCGGCCGGCACTTCTCCTGCCCCACGTAGTGCGCCCAGCCGCCGCCGTTGACGCCCTGGCAGCCGGTGAGCGTCGTGAGGCCGAGGAAGCCGCGGTAGATCGTGTCGGAGTGGAACCAGTGGTTGGTGCCGGCCCCCATCAGGATCATCGACCGGCCCCGCGACTCCTCCGCGTTGGCGGCGAACTCCCGGGCGATCCGCGCCGCGGCCGAGGCGGGCACGCCGGTGATCGCCTCCTGCCAGGCGGGGGTGTACGGCGCCGACTCGTCGTCGTAGGACGACGCGTAGCCGGTGAGGCCCTCGCGCCCCACGCCGTACTGCGCCAGCATCAGGTCGAAGACCGTCGCGACCAGCCGGTCACCAATGCGGCGCACCGGCACGTCGCGGGGCAGCGAGCCCGGCGTGCCGTCGACGTCGTCGAAGCGCGGCAGCTCGACCGACACCGTCTCGGCGCCCGGCGCGAGCAGGCTCAGCACCGGGTCGACGTCACCGAGGTCGAGGTTCCACCGACCGGCGCCGGCGTCGCCGAACCGGTGGCCGAGCGCGCCGTTCGGCACCACCGGCGCACCGGTCGCCGAGTCGAGGAGCACGGTCTTGAAGTGCGCGTTCTCCTCGGCCGCGTGCTCGGGCAGGTCGGCTGCGGTCAGGAACTTGCCCGCACGGTGCGTGCCGTCGGGGCCGGGCTCGAGGGAGACGAGGTAGGGCAGGTCGGTGAACCGCTTGGTGTAGTCGGCGAAGTAGGGCACCTGCCGGTCGACGAAGAACTCCTTGAGGATCACGTGACCCATCGCCATCGCGAGCGCGCCGTCGGTGCCGGGCCGGATCGCCAGCCACTCGTCGGCGAACTTCACGTTGTCGGCGTAGTCGGGCGAGACCACGACGACCTTCTGGCCGCGGTAGCGCGCCTCGGTCATCCAGTGCGCGTCGGGCGTGCGGGTCACCGGGACGTTGGAGCCCCACATGACGAGGTAGCCCGCGTCCCACCAGTCGCCGGACTCGGGGACGTCGGTCTGGTCGCCGAAGACCTGGGGCGAGGCGACGGGGAGGTCGGCGTACCAGTCGTAGAAGGACAGCATCGAGCCGCCGATCAGCGAGGTGAACCGGGCCCCGGACGCGTGGGAGACCATCGACATCGCCGGGATCGGCGAGAAGCCGGCGACCCGGTCGGGCCCCCACTTCGCGATGGTGTGGACGTAGGCGGCGGCGACCAGCTCGGTCGCCTCCTCCCAGCTCGCGCGGACCAGTCCGCCCTTGCCGCGGGCGGCCTTGTAGGCCCGCGCGCGCTGCGGGTTGTCGACGATGTGCGCCCACGCCTTCACGGGGTCGCCACCGTGCTGCGACTTGGCCTCGCGGTACATCTGCAGGAGGACGCCGCGCACGTAGGGGTAGCGCACCCGGGTCGGCGAGTAGGTGTACCAGGAGAACGCCGCGCCGCGAGGGCAGCCCCGCGGCTCGTACTCCGGCCGGTCGGGTCCGGCCGACGGGTAGTCGGTCTGCTGGGTCTCCCAGGTGATGATCCCGTCCTTGACGTAGACCTTCCACGAGCAGGACCCGGTGCAGTTGACGCCGTGGGTCGAGCGCACGACCTTGTCGTGGCTCCACCGGTCGCGGTAGAACGCGTCGGCTCCGCGGCCGCCCTCCTTGGTGAGGGTCCGCAGGTCCTCCGAGACCGTGCCCTTGGTGAAGAACCGTCTGCTGCGCACCAGCGC
The DNA here is from genome assembly GCF_000422805.1 of Nocardioides halotolerans DSM 19273. Classification (GTDB taxonomy): domain Bacteria; phylum Actinomycetota; class Actinomycetes; order Propionibacteriales; family Nocardioidaceae; genus Nocardioides; species Nocardioides halotolerans. Next base: position 234,183 of record NZ_KE383923.1, read on the forward strand.
GTCGGTCAGTCCGTTGTCCATCCCGGTCTCGGAGGTCATTCGGCAGATGCTCCTTCGGCTGCAGTGCGGCGGACGACGGTCAGCGTCAGCACCAGGGTCAGCGCGGCGGTGACCGAGAGCAGGATCAGACCGATCGCGTAGGAGTCGGTCCGTCCATAGACATAACCCATGATCAACGGCGGCAGGAAGCCCCCCAGCCCGCCGGCCGCCCCGACGAGGCCGGTCACGCCGCCGACCCGCGACGGCTCCGTCACCCGCGCGATGAGCGCGAAGGTCGCTCCGCTGCCGCTGCCGAGTGCGGCGGCCATCGCGAGGAAGGCGACCGTGCCGATCCCGTCGAGCGGCGGGGTGCCGGCGGAGATCGCGGCGCCGAGGACCACCACGGCGTACCCGCTGGCCAGCACCGGGATCGGGCCGAACCGGTCGGACAGCCAGCCGCCGACCGGCCGCATGATCACGGCGACCACCACGAAGCCCGCCATCCGGTTGGCCGCGTCGGCGGGGGTGAGCCCGTGGGCGGTCTTCAGGTACGCCGGCAGGTAGACCGAGAAGGCGACGTAGCCGCCGAAGGCGACCGCGTAGAGGATGCACGCCTGCCACGTGATCGAGAGGCGGGCGTTGGCCGAGAGGCGGCTGGCCAGGCTGGTGGTCGGCACCGTGCGCCCCGGGGCGTCGCGGAGCACGACGAACGAGACCGCGGCGTAGACGGCGAGGGCGACGGCGGTGATCAGGAACGGCGCGGTGTCGCCGACCCGGGTGAAGAGCTTGACGGTGGTGAGGGCGCTGATCGCGGTGCCGCCCATGCCCGCGCCGAAGATGCCGACCGCCAGGCCGCGGCGCGCGGGCGGGAACCACGCGTTGACGAACGGCACGCCGACGGCGAACGCCGTGCCGCCGATGCCGAGGAAGAACCCCCCGACCAGGAGGAGGGCGTAGGAGTCGAGCGCGACGAACGCGATGAAGAGGACCGGCACGATCGTGGCGGCCGAGACGAGCGGGAACATCACGCGCCCGCCGAAGCGGTCGGTGAGCGCGCCGACGATGATCCGTCCCAGCGAGCCGACGAGCACGGGGACGGCGACCAGCAGGGCCACGTCGGACTCGGACAGGACGCCCAGCGACCCGGAGTCGCGGAACATCGGTCCGAGCGGGCTGATCAGCGCCCAGGCCCAGAAGTTGACCGCGAAGCCGAGGGTGGCCAGCCCCAGCATCAGCCAGGCGGCGCCGGGCACGGCCGCCCGCTGCGAGGTTGCGGGACTGGCGACGTCCACGGCGGTCACTGCTCCTCCCGAGGCTTTGCCCATGACTGTTGCCGAGCAGGACCCCGTTGCCAAGGGCGACATGCGCATCTCCACCATCGAGTCGGAACAGAACCGATGACCAGCACAGACGCTGGCGCGGGCGGCGCACAGGGCAGAAGGTCCCGGGTGGTCCCACCCGGGGTCCCGTGTCTCCGGCGGGCTCAGCCCCAGGCGTCGGCGTACGTCGTCACCACCTCGCCGAACGCCGCGACGAGGCCGTCGCACTGCTCGTCGGTGACGGGGATGCTCACGGTCAGCATGCCGCGGCGGGCCAGCCAGAAGCCGCGGTTGACCAGTGCGAAGAAGACGAGCTCCCGCGCCGCCGCCTGGGCGTCCGTGAGCGGCACCGAGGCGAGCACGGGGGCAGGCGCCGGGTGGATGGTCATCAGCGAGCCGCGGCCCGAGACGTGCAGCCCGGCGGGCCGGGCGACCTCGTCGAGGGCGAGGCGGAGCCGGTCGCCGCGGTCGTTGACGTCGGTCAGCGTCGCGTCGTCGAGGACCTGCTCGAGGCCGGCGATCCCCGCGCTCAGCGTGAGCACGTTGTTGTTGAAGGTGCCCGCGTGGAAGAGCGCGCCGGGCCGGGTGGGGTCGAAGGCCGCCATCAGGTCGGCGCGGCCGCCGAAGGCGCCGAAGGAGAGGCCGCCACCGAGGTACTTGCCGAGCGTCGTGAGGTCGGGCGTCACACCCACCACCGACTGCAGGCCGCCGGGCGAGAGCCGTGACGTCATCACCTCGTCGAACACGAGCAGCGCGCCGGTGGCGCTCGTCTCCTCCCGGAGCATCTCCAGGAACGCCTGGTCCGCCGGGACGCAGCCGCTGGCGCCGAGCATCGGCTCGACCAGCACGGCGGCGAGGTCGCGGCCGTGCTCGCGGACCAGCGCGCGGGTGCCGTCGACGTCGTTGTAGTCGCCGAGCACCCACTCGTGGGGCACGGTGACCGGGCTCGCGGTCTCGCCGAAAGTGAGCACGCCGCCGTGGTAGCCGCCGCGGAAGACCAGGATCCGCCGGCGGCCGGTGACAGCGACCGCCAGCGCGAGGGTCATCAGGTTGGCCTCGGTGCCCGAGTTGGTGAACCGCACCAGGTCGACGCTCGGGAACCGCGCGCAGATCAGCTCGGCCAACCGCGGCTCGAGGTCGTTGACCGCGCCGAAGCCGAGCCCGCGGTCCAGGGCATCGCGCAGCGCGTCGAGCACCGCGCGCTCGGAGTGGCCGTAGAGCCCGGCGGTGAACTCTCCAAGGAAGTCGTCGTACCGGTCCCCGTCGAGCGACCACAGCTGCGCGCCCTCGCCGCGCTCGAACGCCAGCGGGAACGGCTCGTAGTGGAGGATCGAGCGGGTGTTGCCACCGGGCATCGACTTCGCGGCGCGCTCCTGGCGGGCGGCGCTGCGCGGGTTGCGGCCGACGTAGCGGTCGATCTCGGAGCGGACGGCCTCGGACCGGCTCACGCCGGCAGCTCGGTGCCGGCCCGGGCGGCGACCATGTACTCGGCGTACCAGTCCGGCCAGTTCTCGTCGTACTTCCCGCCGTCCCTCGCCTCGTGCTCACCGTGTGCGGCGGCGGCCGCCCTCAGCGCTGCGGCGAGGTCGCTCACCGAGGAGTACGTCGTGACGGCGTCGACCCGGTCGGGGAGCCGGGTGGTCACCTCCTGGAGGAGCCAGCGGTTGCCGTCAGGGTCGGCGAAGGTGGCGAACGTGCTGTAGCTGCCGTCGTCGGCGCCCGGACCGGGTGCGCGTCCGGTCCCGTCGGCACGGAACTGCGCGCCCGGGCTGTCGGGGTGGAAGACCTCGCTGACCTCGGCACCGCGCGACGCGAGCTCCTCGCGGGCCGCAGCCAGGTCGGAGACCACGAGGTAGAGGCCCTCGGCGGTCCCGGGCGCGGCCGAGGTGATCTGGGTGCCGAACTGCACCGAGCACCCCGACCCGGGCGGGGTCAGCTGGACCACGCGGAAGCCGTTGTCGAACGGGAAGTCGGCGTCGAGCCGCCAGCCCAGTCCGACGTAGAAGTCCTTGGCGCGGTCGACGTCCGCCACGGGGATCACGACCGCCTCGAGCAACATGTCCTGGGTCACCTGGGAAGCCTCCCCTGCCACGTCGGCGACGGCAAGGCTCCCCTCGCTCCTCAGTCGGGGATCGGCAACGGTCGGGGCGGCACGGGGGTCGTCACCACGATGGAGGAGACCGTCTGGCCGAACATCAGGAACCTGTCGAGCGTCTCCTCGAGCTCGGGGATCGTCGCCGCGTGCACCTTGACCAGAAAGCAGTCCTCGCCCGTGATGCGGTGGCACTCGCTCACCTGGTCGAGCGACTCGGCCAGCGCCGCGATCTTGGTGAGCTGGCGCGCGGCGGGACGCACCCGCACGAACGCCGTCACCGGCAGGCCGAGCGCCGCGGGGTCGACGCTCATGCTGAAGCCGGTGATCACGCCGGCACGCTGCAGGCGCTGGACGCGCTCGGTGACGGCGGGGGCCGACATGCCGACCTTCCGGGCGAGCGCGGACATGGTGATCCGCGGGTCCGCGTGCAGCTCGCGGAGCAGGAGCCGGTTGGTGTCGTCGAGCTGGTCAAGGTCGGACAGGGTGATCGCCTTCGATCTGAAAGAGATTGGTCGTCAGGACCTACAAGTGAGCCTTCAGGGGTCCCATCCTGCGACAGATGATGGCCGCATGGCAACCGGCACGATCCTCCGTGGCCCGACGGCGGCGGGTGTCGTCCTGGTCGTGGTGGGAGCGACGTTCCACTACCTCGGCCCGTCGTTCGCCGTGCTCCTCTTCACCCACCTCGACGCCGTCGGCGTGGCCTGGCTGCGGATGGCGACCGCCGCGCTCGTGCTCGCCCTGCTGCGGCCACCGTGGGCAGTGTGGGGCGCAGCCGGTCGCCACGAGCGGCTCCTCGCGGTCGCGCTCGGCATCGTGCTTGCGGTCATGAACGCCACCTTCTACCTCGCCCTGGAGCGGCTGCCCCTGGCCACGGTCGCCGGGATCGAGTTCCTCGGCGTCATCGTGCTGGCGGCGTACGGCGCCCGCACCCGCCGCAACGCCGCGGCGCTGGCGCTCACGGTCGCCGGCGTCGCACTGCTCACCCAGGTCCGCATCGCCGGCACGCCGGTCGGGCTGCTCCTCGCGGCCGGGAACTGCGTCGGCTTCATGCTCTACGTCGTCGTCGGGCACCGCCTCGCGAACGTCCCCTCGCGAGGCGGCAGCCCGGCACTCGACCGGCTCAGCCTCGTCGTCGCGATCGGGGCGATCGTCTCGACGCCGTTCGGTGTCGCCGCCGCCACGCCCGCGGTCCGCCACCCGACCTGGCTGCTGTGGGGGTTGGGCGTCGGCATCTGCTCGACCGTCATCCCCTACCTCACCGACCAGCTCGCGATGGTCCGGCTCCCCCGGGCGACGTACAGCCTGATGCTCGCGCTGCTCCCGGTGACGGCCACGGTGTGCGGCATCGCCGTGCTGCACCAGCTGCCGGGCCGCCAGGACCTCGCGGGCCTCGCGCTCGTCGTCGCCGGGGTCGCCGCCCACCGGTCACAGGAAGCCACCACCGAAGGAGGACCCACTGATGGACCACACGACGCTCGGCGCCAGCGGTCTGGTCGTCTCGCCGCTCGTGCTCGGGATGATGAGCTACGGCGACACCAGCCGCCGGGCCTGGCACCTCGACCTGGAGGGCGCGCGACCGATCGTGCGGCGCGCGGTTGAGGCCGGCGTGACGGTGTTCGACACCGCCGACGTCTACGACCTCGGTGTCAGCGAGCAGGTCACCGGCGCCCTCCTGCGGGAGCTGTTCTCGTCGCGTGACGACTACGTCGTGGCCACCAAGGTCTTCTACCCGATGTCCGACCGGCCGGGCGACGGTGGCCTGTCGCGCAAGCACGTCGTCGCCTCCGCCGAGGCCTCGCTCCGGCGCCACGGCACCGACCACATCGACCTCTACCAGATCCACCGGTGGGACGACGCCACCCCGATCGAGGAGACGATGGAGGCCCTCGACTCGCTGGTCCGGGCGGGCAAGGTGCGCTACCTCGGGGCGTCGAGCATGTACGCCTGGCAGCTCGCCAAGGCCCAGCACGTCGCCGAGCGCCACGGCTGGCACCGGTTCGTCTCGATGCAGAACCACTACAACCTCGCCTTCCGCGAGGAGGAGCGGGAGATGATCCCGCTCTGCCTCGACCAGGGCATCGGGCTGCTGCCCTACAGCCCGCTGGCCCGCGGCCTGCTCACCGGCAGCCGGCACCGCGAGGGCGGGGGGACGACGACGCGGTCGAGCGACGACCCGGTCGCGGAGTGGGCCTACGGGCCGGACGACTTCGACGTGGTCGACGTCCTCGACGAGGTGGCCCGCGAGCTCGGCGAGCCACCGGCCCGGGTGGCACTGGCGTGGCTGCGCACCCGGCCAGGCGTCACGGCGCCCGTCGTCGGCGCCACCAGGCTCGCCCACCTCGAGGACGCACTGGCCGCGCTCGGGCTCGTGCTCGACGACGAGGTCGTCACGCGGCTCGAGGCGCCGTACCGCCCGCACGCCGTCAAGGGACCGAGCGGCACCTGAGGTAGTTGACGGATCCACGATCGCGATCCGGAACAATCGCGGTCGCGGACGACGTTCCGCCTCGGTGACCGCAGACTGCCTCGCCCCCGACCGCCTGGAGACGACACCGATCACGAGCGACGAGGCGATCCCGCGTGCGCGCTCGGTCTGGCTGGCGGTCGCGGCCCTCGGTCTCGGCGGGTTCGTGGTGGTGACCAGCGAGTTCCTCCCGGCCAGCGTGCTCTCGCTCATCGCGGCCGACCTCGGGATCAGCGAGGGGGTGGCCGGACAGGCCGTCACCGCCACGGCGCTGATGGGCCTGGCCACGGCGCCGACGCTCGCGGCGCTGGTCCCCCGCATGGACCGGCGGCTCCTGCTCGCGCTGCTGACCGGCCTCGCCCTCGTCTCCAACGTGACCGTCGCGCTCGCGCCGTCGTTCCCGGTCCTGCTGGTGTCGCGGCTCCTGCTCGGGGTGGCGATCGCGGGCTTCTGGTCGATGTCGCTGTCCGCCGTCGCGCAGCTGGTGCCGGCCGAGCGACTCGGGCGGGCGATGACGGCCGTCAACGCCGGCGTCTCGCTCGCGACCGTCGCCGCCGTGCCGCTCGGGTCCTACGTCGGCGACGCGCTCGGCTGGCGGGCGGTGTTCTGGATGGCGGCCGCCGCGGCCGCCGTGACGTTCGTGCTCCAGCTGGCCTGGCTACCCTCGATCGCGCCGGCCGGCGCCGCCGGGCTCCGCACGCTGTGGGACACCGTGCGCTCCCGCGTCGTGCTGACCGGGCTGGTCGCGATCGGCCTGATCGCCGGCGGGCACTTCTCGGTGTTCACCTACGTGCGACCGGCGGCCGACCAGGTCCCCGGCCTGGGTGCGGCCGGGCTCGCCACGCTGCTGCTGGTCTTCGGGATCGGCTCGTTCGTCGGCAACCTCGTCGCCGGGCCGCTGGCCGACGCCCGCCTGAGTCTCGCGCTGCTGCTGGGCCCGCTCGTCCTGGGCGTGTCCACGACGTCGTTCGCGGTGCTCTCGGACTGGTACGCCGGCGTGCTGGTCGCGACCGCGGCGTGGGGCATCGCCTTCGGCGGCATCCCGACGCTCGCCCAGACGTGGGTCGCCCGCGTCGAGCCGGACCGCCTCGAGTCGGCGAGCGGGCTGGTGGTCATGATGTTCCAGCTCGCGATCGCCCTGGGTGCGGCCGCCGGCGGGCTCCTCATCGAGACGGCCGGGGTGCGGACGGACTACGTGGTCGGCGCGGTCGCGGCCGTCGTCGGCGGGGTGCTGATCTCCGGGACCCAGCGGGCGCCGCGGGGCGTCCCGGCTACTGCTCGAACGCGCGAAGTCGCCGGCTCAGCTCCTCGCGCGTAGCACCCCCGGCGAGCAGCAGCCGCAGCAGCACTCGGGCCTTGTAGGGGTGCAGGTAGCCGCCGCTGACCAGGCCGCGAGCGAGCAGGTCGCGCTCCGACCCGACCGCGCCGTAGGTGTCGGCGAGCACGGGACCGGCGCCGGTGCGCGAGGTGAGCACGACCGGCACGGCCGCGGCGAGGTCCCCGAGCACCGGTGAGAGCGAGGCCGGCACGTGCCCGACGCCGAAGGCCGCGACCACCAGCCCCTGCTGGGTCTCCGCGAGGCCGGCGACGAGCGCGGGGTCGTCGTCGAGCGTGACCGTGTGCAGTGCCACTCGGGTCGCCGCGACCGCCTCCGCGGTCACGCCGGTGACCGGCTCGGTGCGCGTCAGGCGGGCCAGGAAGCGCGGTGTGCCCTCGACGACGTGCCCGATCGGGCCGAGATCGGGCGAGACGAACGTGGCCGTGCTGGTGCTGTGGGTCTTGCGCACGTGACGGGCGGCGTGGACCTCGTCGTTGAACACGACCAGCGCGCCGCGGCCACGGGCCGGGTCCGAGAAGGCCACCCGGACCGCGGCGGCGAGGTTGGCCGGGCCGTCCGCGCCCGGCAGGGTCGGGTTGCGCATCGCGCCGGTGACGACGAACGGCTCGTCGCGGGTCCACAGGCAGTCGACGAGGAAGGCCGTCTCCTCGAGAGTGTCCGACCCCTGGGTGAGCACGACCCCCGGGCGCCTGATGCCACCGCCTGCTCCGCCGTGGCGATCGCGTCGAGCAGGTCGACGAACGACAGGTGCGCGCTCGGGACCGCGCGCAGGTCGCGCACGGTGACGTCGACGCCGAGGTCGGCGCCGCTCTCGAGCTGCTCCGCGCCGGCGAGGCGCCCGCGCGCGTGGCCGGCCATCGAGATGGTGCCGCCGAGGGTCAGGAGGACGACACCGCTCATCCGGTCGAGGCTAGCCAGCGCTCAGAGCAGCGGGAGGTGCGGGTCGTCGCTCGGCACCCGGCCCGCGGCGGCACGGATCCACGCGAGTCCCGAGGCCCCGGCCGGTGCGGCGCCGGCCCGCTCCGCGTAGGCCGCCGCGAGCGCGTCCGCGACCGCCGTGACCGCCTCGGGGAGGAGCGGTGCGTCCGCGCGGCCGAGCGCCCGTTGGAGGTCGTCGCCGTGCGCCACCAGCTCGAGCAGCCGGGTGAGCAGGTAGTCGTCGCGGGCGATCGGGCCGCGCCGCGCCTGGAGCACGTGGCCAGGGGTGGTGTCGAGGGCGGCGAACGCCTCGGCCGCCGTACGCCGGAAGCCGCCGACGACGTCGTCACCGAAGGACGCCGAGATCTCCCGCGTCATCTCCGCGATCTGCTCCGAGGCCGGCGGGTACGCGCGCACGTAGTCGCCGAGCGAGAGCGGGACCGCCCCGGGCTCGGCCGTGGCGACGTACCGCGACAGCCCGATGCCGAGTCCGAGATGGGCGACCAGCTCGCGGACCGTCCAGTCGCCGAGGCCGACCGGCTCGACGAGGTGCGCACTCACGGGCACCTCGTCGAGCCAGTCCGCGAGCACGGTGAACTGTTCCTCCAGCAACGTCCTCACGGCGTCAGACCCTCGCCGACGGCCCGTCGGGCGTCGAGGCCGAGCACGGTCATCGATGCGCGAGATCCCGCCACTGCTACGGCTCGGGTCGGCCGCGCACCGGCACGGTCAGCACGGACGGGTGGACCGCGGAGGTGTAGATCATCAGCGGGGAGAGCTGGGCGGCGTTGGGGAGCGGCGGCAGCAGGTGGGGGACGTCGAAGGCCTGGATGCTGATGCGCAGGCGGTGGCCGGGGAGCAGCGCTGCGCCGGTCGGGAAGACCTCGACGTCGACCGGGACCACGGCGCCGGCAGGCACCGGCTGCTGCGAGGCGCGGGTGAACGGGTGGAAGGGCTGGATCAGCTGCCCGTCGAGGTAGCGCGACTTCTGCCGGACGAGTGCGCGCTGCGAGAGCACCTGCCAGCCGCCGGTGAGCCGGCTGACGGTGCCGTCGGGGGCGACGTCCTCGACGGCGACCGAGAGCATGCCGTCGCCGGTCGGCGACGCGGTGTAGAGGCGGGCGTTGATCGGGCCCTGGATCCGCAGGGCATTCTTCAGCGGCGCGGTCTGGAAGCTCAGCCCGCCGAGGTCGTTGAGCGCGTTGTCGCGCAGGCAGGGGCTGTCGGGGAAGGCGAGGTTGAGGATGCCGGCGGTCCACTGGTTGGCCGAGCGCGTGCACAGCCCGGTGACGGGAAGCGCCGGGACCGTCGAGGTGCCCGGCTGGGCGCCCGACCGGACCAGGCCGCCGTGGTGGCCGCCGGCCGCGGCCTGACCCGACAGGCGGAACGACGCGGCGTGCAGGTCGCGGTCGACGTACTTCCTGGTGGCGACCCACTTCCCGGTGCCCTGCTCGTAGTAGGTGAAGGGCTTGATGTCCTTCAGCAGCCGCGCGTCGTTCCGGCCCTTCACGTAGTGGTCGAACCACCGCAGCCACAGCTCCTGCAGCGAGCCGTAGCCCGCCTTGCCGACGTCCGCGCCGGACGAGCCCTGGAGGTGGTCCCACGGTCCGGTGATCATCCGCACCGGCACGCCGCGCTTCTGGAGCCTCTCGAACAGCAGCGGCGTCCCGCGCTGGAACAGGTCGTACTCGCCGCTCACCAGGAACGTCGGCACCTTCACCCGCTTGATGACGTCGATCGGCGAGCGGTCCTGGTAGAACTGCCCGTCGTACGCCGGATCGCCGCCGAGGACCGCCGAGGCCAGCAGCGGCCCGGTGAACGTCGTCGCGGTCGTCAGCCGGTCGAGCAGCGCCCGGACCGCCGACGCGGGGTCGGAGCCGCCGTAGGCCGGGGGGACCAGGCCGGTGCCGGTGACCAGCCCCATCCAGAGCGGGATGAAGCTGACGTCGATCTGGCCGCCGGACGCGACGATGTCGCGGTAGACGTCGGCGCCCGGGACCTGCGGGAAGATGGCCTTGAGGCCGGGCGGGCGCGCGGCCGCGGCGAAGAGCTGGCTGATCCCCATGTACGACGGGCCGGTCATCCCGGACTTGCCGTTGCTCCACGGCTGCCGGTGCGCCCAGGCCACCACCTGGCCGTAGTCCTTGGTCTCGCGCGGGCCGAACGCCTCCCACACGCCCTCCGACGCGCCGGTGCCGCGGGCGTCCACGGTGAGCTGGGCGTAGCCGCGCTTGACCAGGTAGCCCGCGCTCGGGCCGCCGAGCCCGCCGGTCGACAACACGCTCTTGTTGTAGGCGGTGATCGTGATGATCACCGGCAGCGGCCGGGTCACGACCGAGCCGTCGGCGCGCGTGGGCCGGACCAGGTCGCCGCGCAGCACCACCCCGTCGTCCATCGGGATCGCGAGGTCGGTCGTGGTGGACGTCCCGGCGTACTGCTCGGGCCGCGGCGTCCAGTGCCGCTTCGGAGCCCCCGGTCGCGGCGCCGACGGCGCCGCCGCCGACACCGCACCTGACACCACGCCGGACACCGCGGACGCCGACCGCGCCGCGGACGGCGCCTGCTCTGCTTCGGCACCTCCGGCCAGCAGCGTCAGGCCGGGGAGGAGCGAGAGGGACAGGATCGGGGCGACGGCACGCGCACGCAGCTTCACGCCGTGCTAACGACTGGTCTGGTCAGCTGTCACGCCGTACCCGCGACACCGCCCGGCGCCTACAGGTCGCCGCCGCCACCACCGCTGCCGCCGCCACCGCCGCCGCCGTGGCCACCACCACCGCCGGCCACCGTGACCGTCGTCTCACCGGTGCGGCTCGGGTCGGCACCGATCACCTTGATCGTGTGCTCGCCCGACTCCTTGCCGACCTCGAAGGTGTAGGTGAACTTGCCCTGGGCGTCAGCGGTCGCCTCCGTGAGCTTCTTGCCGAGGTACATCACCGTGAGCGGCTCGGCGGCGACCAGGCCGGTGACCGTGATCGTCACCTCGGCCTTCTTGAAGACCTCTGACTCGCTGACCTCGACCGTGAGCTTCTTGGGCTTGATCACCGTGAGCTCGGCGGTGCCGAGGCGGTTGGGGTTGCTGCCGGTGATGGTCAGCGGCAGGGCGCCCTCGGGCGCGGTCTTCGCGAGCTTGAAGCTGCGGTGGACGTCGCCCCTCTTGTCGGCCTTGCCGGTCATGACCGGCTTGCCGTCGAGGCGGACGGTGTACTCCTCGCCCTTGGCGAGCCCGTCGGCGCTGACGTCCACCGAGGTGCCGACCATGGTCAGCTCGTCGGTCACCACGAGCTCGAGGGTCTTGGCCTTGCGGGAGGCGAGGACGGTCACGGTCGCGGTCTTGGTGCCGCCGGCGTTCTGCACCGTCAGCTTGAACACGTGCTTGCCGCGCTCGGCGATCCGGACGGCGGCCGAGCCCTTGCTCTTCTGGGTCCCGGCCCACTCCCCCGAGGCCATCACGACGTCAGCGCGCTTGCTGCGCCAGCGCAGCCGCACCTTGTCGCCGACCGACACCTTGGTCGAGGAGGCGACGAGCTTGATCTTGGGCGGCTTGACCGGTGCCACGGGAGCCACGGGGACCGCGGTCACCGACTGGGTGAGCGTGCCCACCGAGCCGAGGTTGACCAGGTCACCGGCGTACGTCGCGGTGAGCGCGTGCGCGCCCGTCGGCAGCGAGGGCACCACCACCGACGCCGCCCCGGCGAAGAGGTCCGCGGTGGCGAGGGTGACCCCGGAGTCGGCGAACACGACCGAGCCACCCGGCGCGTCGCCGGCGACCGTCGCCGTGAGCGTCACGGCCTGGCCGACCACGGACGGGTTGGCGCTGGAGACGAGCGTGGTCGTCGTCGCGGTGGTCGGGTCTGCGGTCGCCGGTGGCGACAGGGCCACGACGGTGCCTGCGGCCACGGCCGCGAGCACGGTCAACACCCGAGTCTTCTCCCTCATGCATTCACGGTAGGAGTCGGCATCGGGCCGTGTTCGCGGTTTGCCGGAACTGGTCAGCCCCCGAAGGTGACCCGGTCCGTCGGCACCACGTCCTGGCGGTACTGCGCGTGCAGCCGCTCCAGGGTCTGGTCGTGCAGCGGCGCCTCGACCGACGCCGTGGCGTCCTCCACGAGCACCACCTCGAGGTCGTGCGCGTAGGCGTCGGTCGCGGTGGCGGCGATGCACGACTCGGTCGAGACACCGGTGAGCACCAGCCGCGAGATGCCGCGCTCCCGGAGCCACCCGGCGAGGTCGGTGTCGTGGAACGCGCTGTCGCGCGTCTTGACCACCACGTGGTCCGGCTCGTGCAGCCCGTCCAGCCGCTCGGCGCCGTGCGTGCCGTCGAGCGCCATGCCCTGGTCGTCCTCGAGCATGTTCAGCGCCCACGTGCTCTTGTCGTGCGCGTGCACGGTGCGCACCTCGACCACGGGAGCGCCCGCCTCGTGGGCGGCGTCGATCAGCCGGTTGCACGCGGCGAGCACGTCGTCGCGGCAGCGCTCCAGCTCGTCGTCGACGAAGTAGTCGTGCTGCAGGTCGATGACGATCAGGGCAGTGGTGGACTCGGTCACGCAGCCTCCAGTTCTCGTAGCGCGGCGGGGTCGACCCGCATCGCCCCGGGTACCCAGTCGAGTCCGGCCACGTCGTCGAGATCGACGTACGCCGAGTGGCGGTGCAGCCAGCGGACCGCCCGGTTGACGAGCCACGGACCCATGTCGGGACGCCGGTCGTAGCCGAGGTAGGAGCCGGGACGCCCGTGGCCGACGACAAACCCGACGACGCGCAGGCGCCCGGCCGGTCCCGGCTCGCGCTCGAGCCGCACGTCGAGCACGCGGCCCAGCCGGCGACCGGACAGGTCCTCGACCGGCAGCTGGAGCAGGTCGTTGAGCCGGTGGCCCCGCTCCCCCTGGCGCACCCGGACCCCGTCGTGCCCGACGCTCAGCTCGACGCCGCTTCCGAGGCGCTCGACCAGGTCGATGTCGATCCGGTAGGGGTCGTCCCGGTCCGCGTCGGTGCGTCCGAGCCGGCGCCAGAACTCGTGGAGCGCGCGGCCCAGCCGCCGGTCGGCGTACCTCGGCACCAGCGCCGCCGGGCCGGACAGCAGCGCGGTCACGCCGAGCACCCCCTCGTCGAACTCCGTGAGCTCGAGGTCGTCGACCTTGCAGACCAGCAGGTCGTCCGCGTCGACCACCTGCCGGTCCAGCAGGTGCAGCACGGCGTCGAGGCTGCCCGCGAGGCGGTCGTCCACGTCAGGCTCCCATCCGGGTCACGACCATCAGCGGGATCGCAGCGAGCGCCGCGACCCCGATGACGACGAGGTAGACCGAGCCGAGGGCGTTGGCGAGCCGCCCGTTGGTGTGATCGCCCATGTAGTCGGGGTCGTTGGCCACGACCAGGATCGGGAAGTAGGTCAGCGGCAGGGCGACCGCCGAGAAGACCACGGACGCCTCGGTCACGAGGATCGGGTCGACCGTGGTCATCAGCACCCCGGTCGCGACGACCGCTGACAGGACGAGGATCACGTGGAAGCGCGCGGCGACGTCGGCGCGGACGTACTTGCCCCATTGCCAGCCGCTGAACTGCGCGATGCTGTAGCCCACCGAAAGGCCGCACTCGCACGCCGCGCCCAGCGTCGCAGCCACGAAGCCGATCAGCGCGACCGCCAGCCCGATCTTGCCCAGTGCGACCGCGACCGGCAGGCCGACCTGGCCCAGCGTGTCGACGCTGGCGTCCATGGGCCCGAACACCACGGCGGCGCTGCCGGCGATGGCAAGCGACAGCATCCCGCCGAGCGGGAACCCGATGAACACGTTGGTCCGCATGGTGCCGAGGTCCTCCACGGTCCAGCGCTCCTCGACACCGCCGGAGGAGAAGAAGAACACCTCGTACGGCGTCAGGGCCGCCCCGAAGAGCGCGACGGCGTAGTAGGCCCACGTCCGCCACTGCTCGTCACCGGGCTTGTCCACGGCCAGCATCCGGTGCGTCAGGTCGCCCCAGTCCGGGCCGAGCTGCCACAGCGCGACGCCGAACACGACGAGAGCCAGCCCGACCAGCCCCAGCACGTTCTCCATCACCGAGAACTTCGCCCGCCACAGGATCAGCCAGACCGCGAACGCGATGAACGGCACCAGCAGCACGTAGTTGACCGACGACACCAGCTGCAGCGCGAGCGCGACGCCCCCGATCTCGGCGATGAACGTCAGCAGGGTCACCGACATCGAGGCGACGAGGTTCGCCATCCCCATCCGCGGACCCAGGCGCTCGCGGATGAGGTCGAACGTCGCGCGCTGGCTGACCGCCGCAACGCGGCCCGACATCTCGGCGAACACGCAGATGCCGAGGATGCCGGCGACCACGACCCACCCGAGCGACAGCCCGAACCGGGCGCCCACCTGGGCGTTGGTGACGAGGTCGCCGATGTCGACGAAGCCGCCGATGGCGGTGAGGACGCCCAGCGCGACCGAGAAGACCTTCTTCACGCGCTCACCCCGACGTCCGGGGCGGGTGCTGGAGGTCGTCGTCCAGCCTCTGGAGCGCCTGTGCCGCGGACTCGAGCCGGTCGGCGAGGGAGTCGTAGCGGTCGGTCTCCCGGTCGACGACGGCGATGCGCGCGATCGACACCAGGCCGGCGGCCTCGTCGAGCTGCCCGGTCACAGCGTCGTAGCGCTCGCGCTCGGCGCGAGGCGGCTGCTTGGACCCGATCGTGTCACCGGCCTTGCCGACCGCCTCCTCGGAGTCGACGAGCACCGTCTGGAGGTAGCGGTCGAAGACCCGGCCGCGGTCGTGCTGGCGCAGCGCCAGCTCCGCGGTCTGCACCGCCGACGACGCGTCGGACACCGCCCGCTGGGCGTCGATCCGCCACGAGTCGCCGTCCGGCGTCCCGGGGGCGCACCCGGCCGACAGGACGGCTGTCGTCGCCAAGCACCACACCATCGCGAGGTGACGGAGCGAGCTGGTCACGCCCCGGTGGTACCCAGCCGGGGCGTGGGGGTCTCAGCCCTGGACGACGCGCAGCACGTCGGGCTCGAACCCGTGCTTGATCCCCCAGAGCACCGCCTGCGAGCGGCGCTCGACGCCGATCTTGCGGTAGGCCGTGCGGATGTAGGTCTTCACCGAGTTGATGCTCAGGTAGCTGCGTTCGGCGATCTCCTGGTTGGAGAGGCCCTGGGTGATCAGCGCGATGATCTCGGCCTCGCGCGCGGTGAGGCCGTGCTCCTTGCCGGGCCACGCGCTCTCGGGCCTGGGGGTGGCCGTGCCGCCGCTCTCGGGCTTGATCGTCTCGCCGGCGTGGATCCGCTCGATAGCCGCCACGAGCTCCTCGGCGTCGATCCCCTTGGACAGGTAGCCGGCGACACCGGCCTCGAAGGACTCCTGGACCAGCCGGCCGTGGAGGTTCCAGCTGTAGATCACGACCTTGGCCGAGCCGCCGTCGACGAGCGAGTCCACGTCGACTCCTCGGCCCTGCACCTGGCCGAAGGTGTCGTAGAGGATCACGTCGACGTCGCGGACGACCGGGAGGTTGCTGTCGATCTCCACGACCTCGACCCGGTCGCGGAACTTCTCGAGCAGCGCGGCGACCCCGACCACCACGAGCTCGTAGTCGTTGACGAGCGCGACCCGCACGGGTCGCCCAGCCGGACTCATGACCCAACCCTAGTCCCGCGCGCCCCATCTCACGCCGCCCGGCCGACACGCGCCCTCAATCCCCGGATCCGGGCGCCGCACCCGCTACAAAGGTGGTGGCCCCGCTGCGTATGAGGTTGCGGGGCCTATTACTGCCCTGACGACGGTCCCGGCGCCGCTCGCCCGGCGTGGCCCTCGACGTAGGCGTCGATCTCGCCGAGCACCCGCCGTCGCACGTCGTCCGGGGCGAACGACGCCCGCACCGCCGCGCGGGCGAGCTCGGCGACGCCGGCCTCGTCGAGCCCGAGCAGGGCGGCGGCGATCTCGTACTCGCGGTTGAGCGTGGTGCCGAACATCGGCGGGTCGTCGGAGTTCACCGTCACCGTGACGCCGGCGTCGCGGAACGCCCGGATGGGGTGCTCCTCCAGCGTGGCCACGGCGCGCGTCGCGATGTTGGACGACGGGCAGACCTCGAGGGGCACCCCCGTCTCGGCCAGGTGCTCGAGCAGCCTCGGGTCCTGGGCCGAGGAGGTGCCGTGGCCGATCCGTTCGGCCCGCAACAGGGTCAGCGAGTCCCAGACCGTCTGCGGCCCGGTCGTCTCGCCGGCGTGCGGGACGCTGTGCAGCCCGGCCGCGCGGGCTCGCTCGAAGTGCGACTGGAACTGCGGCCGCGGCACGCCGATCTCGGGGCCGCCGAGGCCGAACGCGACCAGTCCCTCGGGGCCGTGGTCGAGCGCGTAGCCGAGCGTGGCGTCGGCGGACGGGACGCCGAACTCCCCCGGGATGTCGTAGATCCACCGGAGGACGAGCCCGAAGTCGCGCTCGGCCTCGCGCCGGGCGGACTCGATGGCCTCGGTGAACGCCTCGATCGGCATCCCGAGGTCGGGGTCGTCGGGCCGGACCGACGTGTACGGCGTGCAGGTCAGCTCGGCGTACCGGAGCGACTGCTCGGTCGCCATCTCGCGGGCCACCTCATAGGTCAGGTAGTGGATGTCCTCGGGCGTGCGGATCAGCGCGACCACGGCGAGGTAGACCTCGATGAAGTGCGCGAAGTCGCGGAACTCGTAGAACGCGCGCAGCTCCTCGAGGTCGCTGGGCACGGTGCCGGGGTGTCTGCTGGCGAGCTCGCTCACGATCCGGGCGGAGGCGGAGCCGACGTGGTGGACGTGGAGCTCCGCCTTGGGCAGCCCCTTGATGAAGGGGGCCAGGGAGGTGTGCGCGGCAGTCGTCATGGGGTTACTGAAGCGCCTTGACGAGGTTCGTCGCCACATCGGCGGGCGTCGCGCCGTTGCTGAACGGCGCACCGTCGAGGATCACGGTCGGGGTGCTGTTGATGCCCAGCGCCTCGGCGGACTCCGAGGCGTTGACCGGCCACTCGACCCCGGCGCCGGCGTCGATCGAGCTCTGGAGCTCCTCCGTGTCGGCGCCGGCCTGTCCGGCGAGCGCCACGAGGTCGTCCTGGCTGGGGAACGGTCCCTCCTCGCTCGGCTGGTTGGCGAACAGCAGGTCGTGGAACTTCAGCGCGACGTCCGGGCCGTCCTGCTGGAGCACCAGCGACCAGATCCACGTGGACCGCGTCGAGTAGGGACCGAACCTGTTGAGGAGCACGAAGGGGCGGTACTCGACGCGCACCTTGCCCTCGTCGGCCAGCTGCTCCAGCTGCTCGTGGCCGGTCGCCTCGAACACGCCGCAGACCGGGCACAGGAAGTCCTCGTAGATCACCACCTCGTGCGGCGCGCTGTCGGGCCCGAGCGTGAGGCCGTACTGGCTGCCGGTCGCCGGCACCTTGCTCGCCTTCTCCTCGGTGTCGTCGCGCATCGAGTTGATGAGGAAGCCCGCGCCGACCACCAGCGCGATCGCGACCACGACCGCGGTCGCCGTCAGGATCTGGCGGCGTCGTTCGCGCCTCTGCTTCTCCCGAAGAGCCGCGGCCGCACGCTCCGCACGCAGCTCGCGCTTCTCCTTGTTGGTCACCATGATCTGCTCTCCAGGTCGAGGTCGTCGTCGAGGTCGTCGTCGTGGTCGTCGTCGTGGTCGTCGAGGTGGTGGTCGAGGTCGGGGTCGGTGCGCGGACGGAACAGCAGGTTGTCGAGCGCGACCCGCGTGCGGCGCAGCCAGAGGAGGTACGCCGAGAGCAGGAGCAGTCCCGCGTCGCGCGCGATCTCCCAGGGGTACTTCGACGCGGCGTCCGGGTCGTAGCCCCCGTCGCCGAAGCACCCGCAGTCGATGGTGATCCCCCTGGCCCAGACGCTCGCGATGCCGATGATGAAGGCGACGAGCAGCAGTCCCGAGAGCACCGCCGAGCCTCGGGTCAGCAGCCCGACCACGAGGCACACGCCGACCGCCAGCTCGAGCACGGGCAGGAGGTGCCCGACGGTGGTCGCGGAGTCGCCCGGCAGCAGCTGGTAGGCGCGGACCGAGAGCACGCTCTGCTCGGGGTCGGGCAGCTTCAGCGCGGCGGCCCAGATCCAGACCCCGCCGACGACCAGGCGCGCGACCGTGCCCAGCCACTCCTTCACGCGGTCACTCTAGGAAACCGCCCTGAGCCGCTGCTGAGAGACCGACACTAGGGTGGGCTCCGTGAAGGAACGCCTGGTCTGGATCGACTGCGAGATGACGGGCCTCGACCTCGCGGCGGACGCGCTGATCGAGGTCGCGGCGCTCGTCACCGACTTCGACCTGAACGTGCTCGGCGAGGGCGTCGACCTCATCGTCAAGCCGCCGGCCGAGGCGCTGGAGCAGATGGGCGACTTCGTCCGGACGATGCACGAGAAGTCCGGGCTGCTCACCCAGCTCGACGGCGGCCTGACCCTCGCCGAGGCCGAGCAGCAGGTGCTGGCCTACGTCAAGGAGCACTGCCCCGACGGATCGCGGCCGCCGCTGGCCGGCAACACCGTGGCCACCGACCGCTCGTTCCTCGCCCGCGACATGCCGGGCCTCGAGGGCTTCCTGCACTACCGCATCGTCGACGTCTCCTCCATCAAGGAGCTGGCCCGGCGCTGGTTCCCGCGGGCCTACTTCCAGGCGCCGACCAAGCGCGGCAACCACCGCGCGCTGGCCGACATCCAGGAGAGCATCGAGGAGCTGAGGTACTACCGCGACGCGGTCTTCGTCGCGCCTCCCGGTCCCGACAGCGACACCGCGCGCGCGATCGCCGAGAAGCACGGCGGCTCGCTCACCGGCCTGCCCCTGGCGCCGGTCCCCGACCCCGATACCGATTCCGCGGAACCCGTCTGACTCCCCTACACTCGATCCCGGCCTCGGGACCTCCCGGGGCCGCATGGTGGGTGTAGCTCAGCTGGTAGAGCGCCGCGTTGTGGTCGCGGATGTCGCGGGTTCAAGTCCCGTCACTCACCCCAGGACAGGCCGGTCGCCGGTGCGGCCGGCGGGCGACGCGATGGTCTGCTTCGGACCGCCGTCCCGGCGGCGCAGGAACGGCGACTCCACCAGCCGCCAGGAGCCCTCGGCCAGCAGCAGCGCCACACCGACGGCTGCCCACATCGGCAGCCTCCCCGCGTGCGCCTCGACGACGAGCACGTAGTGCCACAGGTAGAGCGCGTAGGACCGTTGCCCGAACCAGCGCAGCACCGGGGCCGCCAACCAGCGCCCGGCCCCGGCGAGGGTGGCGGCGATGACCGCGCCCTCGCCGACACCGATGAGCGCGGGGTCGAGCAGCACCGACCACCACTGCGGTGCGAAGCAGCAGGCGGCCACGGCCGCCGCGCCCGGGACGAGCGCCCACCGCAGCCACGGGCTCGGGCCGTACCGCTTCACGGCCAGCGCCAGCAGGCAGCCCCACAGGAGGACGTCGGCCCGGGTGCCGGTGCCGTAGTAGACCCGCCACCACCCGGCGCCGCCGTGCCACAGGAGCAGCCGCAGGACCGGCGCGGCGACGATGCCGACGACAGCGACCAGCCACGGGAGCCGCCCCCACCGTGCGCCCGCGACGACGACGAGCGGCCACGCCAGGTAGAACTGCTCCTCGACCGACAGCGACCAAGCGATCGACGTGGGCCCGGGCGCGCCGCCGTTGACGACCATCGCCCAGTTCTCGGCGTAGAGGAGGGCGGGGAGCGTCGCGACGACCCCGACGAAGGCTGCTGCGGCGCAGAGGTAGACGGCGAGCGCGGGCAGGAGTCGGCGCGCGCGGCGACCGTAGAACGCGGGCAGGCTGACGCGGCCGCGGCGCTCGGCCTCGTCGAGGAGGAGTGCGGTGATGAGGAAGCCGGAGAGGGCGAAGAACAGGTTGACGCCGGCACAGCTCGAGGGGCCGGGCAGCCAATGGGCGTGTCCACCGACGACCAGCAGGATGGCGATGCCCCTCAAGCCGTCCAGCGCGGGGCGGTGCTCCAGCCGCCAGGTCGCGTTCGACACCGCGACAGGATGCGCCGCACGCGGAAGCCCGCAGACGAACGCCGGGCGCCTCGCCTCTCGGGGTGAGGCCGGCGCGTCCGGGCGGGGGGTGCTCAGCCGGTCCGGGTTCCCGCGGTCAGCCAGGCGGCGACCGTGCGCCGCGCCCGCTCGAGGAGCAGCTGCGACTCGAGCAGGGCCGACACCGCGATCGACGGCATCGGCGGCGGACCGTCGAGCACCGCCGACAGTCCGTGCTCTGCGGGGGCGACAGGGGTCGTCATGCCCTGCCAGTGCCCCCGATCGCCGGTCGCAAACGGCGCGCGCCCTTTCTAGACCACGCGGGCGGGCCGGGTGACGCGACGGGACGGGCGTCGTTGAGAGGTCTGTCGGTCCAGGTCTTCGTCCCACGAGACTCTCCTCCGGCACCACGACCGCCCCGGGCTCCGCGAGTCCGGGGCGTTCGACGTCGTACGGAGGGTTCCGCCGGCGAGAACCTCTGACTAAAGTCAGAGAATGACCACCACCGACGTGCTGCGCCGGTTCAACCGCACCTACACCCAGCGGATCGGCGCCCTCGACGAGTCCTTCCTCGGCCTGGGCCTGCCGCTGGGAGCCTCGCGCCTGGTGTTCGAGATCGGCGAGGCCGGCGCGACCGTGCGCGACCTGCGGGCCCGGCTCGGGCTCGACTCCGGCCAGCTCGCCAGGCAGCTGCGCCGCCTGGAGGACGACGGCCTGGTGGCGATGGAGCCCGATGCCGCCGACCGGCGGCGGCGCACGGTCAGGCTCACCGCGGAGGGCCGCGCCTTCCGGCGCCGGCTCGACGACCGCTCGGAGCAGCTCGCCGAGCGTCTGGTCGCCCCCTTGACCACCCGGCAGCAGGAGCGGCTGACCGAGGCGCTGGCCACCGCCGACCTGCTGGTCCGGGCGGCGACCGTCGACATCCGCTCCGTGCACCCCGCGTCCGTGGAGGCCAAACGGGCTGTGCAGAGCTACTTCGACGAGCTCGACGAGCGCTTCCCGACCGGCTTCGACCCCGGCGACCACCATGACGACGAGCACATGGCACCGGGTACCGGTGCGTTCGTGGTCGCCTCCAGCGACGGAGAGCCGGTGGCGTGCGGTGGTGTGCAGGCGCTCGCCCCCGCGATGGGCGAGATCAAGCGGATGTGGGTGCACCCGGGCTGGCGCGGCGCGGGCCTGGGGTCACGGCTGCTGCGCCACCTCGAGCACGTGAGCGCCGACCTCGGCCACCGCGTGGTCCGGCTCGACACCAACGGCACGCTGGTCGAGGCGATCGCGATGTACGAGCGTGCGGGCTACCGCCACATCGAGCGCTACAACGGCAACCCCTACGCGCAGGCGTGGTTCGAGAAGGACCTCACAGACGCGCGAAGATGAGCAGGAACCCGATCGCCGGCATCGCCCACAGGAGGGCCATGGCGAATGCGGTGTCCGAGACGTCGTTGAGCGTCGTGGTCCGGGTGCTCCGATGTCTGCTGCTCATGTCTGTCCTCTACCCACCACGGCGCTGGTCATGTGGTCGGGTGAGGTGATTCACCCTCGAGGATGAGGCGCGTCCAGTCGACCTCGACGGGCAGCAGGCGCGCGTCGGCCCACGCCTCGAGCTGGTCGTGGTGGTGGGGCGACCTGGGGTCGCCCGAGGCACCCAGCGGCACCACCCAGCCGCTGCGGGTGCGGTCGTCGAGGTCCCAGATGTAGCGGGCCACGGAGCCCCGGTAGGCCTCGTCGGTGACTCCCGGCAGCCAGCCCGTGCAGCGCACGGTGTCGATGTCGCCCGACACCGGTGTCTCCGGCACGGGCGGCGGCTCCAGGTCGGGGTCGGCGAGGTCGAAGGCATGGGTGGGGGCGAACGTGTGGGTCTCGCCCCAGACCGCCGCGTGACCGGCGGCGTCGCTCAGCGCCTCGGTGGCGAGGCGGTGCACGTCGATGCCGAACGGCGCCGGTGCGTTCGCGAGCGGCTCGAGCGCCCACCCGACGCTGGCGTCGAGCGAGAGGTACGCCGCGAACAGCGGCCCGAACACCGAGGCGTCGCGCAGTTCGTCGAACACGGGCTCGGCGCACAGCCTGCGGGTGAGCGCGTCGCGCCACGCCGCGAACGCCGCGGCGCCGTGCGAGCCGGCCGCCATGACGCCGTCCCACCCGAGGATCGCCTCGCGGACCGGCTCGCCGGCCGGATCGGGCGTCAGGCCCCGGACCAGCGCGCACATCGGCAGGGCGGTGATCGTGAACGCGTCGCCGAGGATCGCCTCGAAGTCCGCCACGGTCAGGTCGGCGCGGTCGCGGAGCAGCGCGTGGATCCGCGCCGCACGGTGCGGCGCGGCGAACTCGGTGCCGATCGCCTCGCTCTCGCTCCCCCGTCGCTCGTTGGCGGTAACGACCTGGCCGTCGGGCGGCACGTCGTGCCGCGGCAGGTCGACCCAGCCCGACCAGGTGCCCGCCTCGCGGCCGGGCACGATGCCGCGCCGGTTGGCCTCGGCGCGCACCGGCACGCGGCCGGCGTTCCTGAACCGCACGGCGCCGCTGCGGTCGACGATCACGACGTTGTTGACCGGCGCCACCCACGCATCGAGGGCGCGGTCGACGTCGTCGACCGAGCGCGCCCGCAGCAGCGGCAGGAGCGCGTCGAAGCCCAGGTCGCCCAGCACGGTCGGTGCGTCGCGGAGCGCCAGCCCGCGGCCGCGCGCGCGGTCGACCTGGAAGAGGAGACCCCGCTCCGTCGCGAGCACCTCCACGGTCACCGGATCGGCGCCTCGCACCGCGATGGTCTCCTCGCGCCCGTCGAGCACGTCGTCGAGCGACTCGTCGTAGACGTCCTGGTAGTCGGCGCACGCGTTGGTGATCGCCCACGCCACCTCGCCGGCGTGCGCGAAGTGCTGCACCCCCGGCACGCCCGGGAACGTGAAGCCGAGGACGTCGAGGTCGGGCGTCGCGAGCCGCACCTGGGCGTAGACACCGGGCGACTCGAAGACGCGGTGCGGGTCGCCGCCGATCAGTGGCCGGCCCGACGCCGTGCGGGCGCCGCCGACCGCCCACGCGTTGCTGCCGGAGGAGTACGCCGGGTCGCGCGAGAGCAGCGCCTCGTCCGGGCCGAGCACGGCCCGGGCGCGGTGGTGCCAGAGCGTGCCGCCGACGTTCGCGAAGAGCAGGTGCTGGGCGTGGAAGACCGCCAGCGGCGTCCACGGCTCCCACGGCTGCGGCGCGATACCGAGCCGGGTCAGCTCCGGGGCGTCGGCGTGGAGGCCGGCGTTGACCCCCTCGACGTACGCCGACACGAACGCGCGCGACTCGTCGGACAGCGCCACGAGGGCGCGCCTGGCGGTGTCGACGATGCGGGTCTGCCGTGCCCACGTGTCCCACGGCAGCTGGGCCGGGCCGAGCACCTCCGCGGCCGTGCCGGTCGCCCGGCGTCGCTGGTACTCGAGCTGCCAGGCCCGGTCACGCGCGGTGACCCACCCCTGGCCGCGGGCCAGGTCGAGCTCGTCGTCGGCCCGCACGTGCGGGACGCCGTACGCGTCGCGGAAGATCCGGGCCACGCGGAGACACTAGACGGAGCCACCGCCGATCGAGCTTGTCGAGATCTCCGCAACCTGACGCCCTCGCCCCGTAGTTCAGTTCCAGCCTTCCCTGCGGAGGTTTCGACACGCTCCGTCACGACCTCGCAAGCTCGCTCGTGGTCGCTGCTCAACCACCGATGAAGGGCCGTCCCGGCGCTACCGACCTCGTACCTCGGTCGGAGCGCCGAACCGACCCTTCTGAAAGTCCTCGTACGCCTTGAGCACCTCGTCCTTGGTGTTCATGACGAACGGGCCGGCCCAGGCGAGGGGCTCGCGGATCGGCCGGCCGCCGACGACGATCACGTCGAGCTTCGGCGAACGGGTCTCCTGCGCCCGGTCGGCGGTGAGCGTGACGAAGTCGCCCGCGCCGAGCACGGCCGACTGGCCGGTGTGGATCGGGCGCGCCTCGGTGCCGACCGTGCCGCTGCCATTGAGCACGTAGACCAGCGCGTTGAACTCGGCGTTCCACGGCAGGTCGAGCCGCGCGCCGGGCTCGACGCTCGCGTGCACCAGCGTCATGGGGGTGTACGTCGAGCCGGGGCCGGCGTGCCCGTCGACCGAGCCGGCGATGACGCGCACGAGCGCGCCCGCGTCGGCCGAGGTGAGCAGCTGGACCTCGCCGGAGCGGATGTCCTGGTACCTCGGGGCGTTCATCTTGGCGTCGCGCGGCAGGTTGACCCAGAGCTGGATGCCGTGGAAGAGACCGCCCTTCTCGACCAGCCACTCCGGCGGCGCCTCGATGTGCAGCAGGCCGGAGCCGGCGGTCATCCACTGGGTGTCGCCGTTGGTGATCGTGCCGCCGCCGCCCTGGCTGTCCTGGTGGTCGAAGACGCCGTCGATGATGTAGGTGACGGTCTCGAAGCCGCGGTGCGGGTGCCACGGGGTGCCCTTGGGCTCGCCGGGTGCGTACTCCACCTCGCCCATCTGGTCCATCATGATGAACGGGTCCAGCTGCTGGAGGTCGATGCCGGCGAACGCCCGGCGCACCGGGAAGCCCTCGCCCTCGTAGCCCGTGGGCGCGGTCGCGACCTGCCACACGGACCGCACCTGGTCGCCGAGCCCGGGCTCGCGCAGGCGGGGCAGGACGGTGAGGTCGTCGACGGTGATCGCGGGCATGGCACCCATCTCCTCGGTGGTCGTGTGACCCGGTCAACGGTAGTTGAACCTTGCATATTCCGCCCGTGCGCCGGCCGCACCCCGGCCGACTAGGTTGAGGTCGTGACGACCCCCCACACCGCCTTCGGGCGGTACGACGTCGCGATCGTCGGAGCCGGCCACAACGGGCTCGTGGCCGCGGCCTACCTCGCCCGCGCAGGCCTCTCGGTGCTCGTCCTCGAGCGCCTCGACCGCGTCGGCGGCGCCACCACCACCGCCCAGCCCTTCGCGGGCCGGCCGACACGCGTCTCCCGCTACGCCGAGCTGGTCTCGCTGATGCCCGTGCGGCTGATGGCCGAACTCGAGCTCGACGTCGGGCTCGCCTCCCGGCCGGTCGCGTCGTACACCCCCTACCTGGCCGACGGACGGCACCGCGGGCTGCTGGTCGAGAACCCCGAGGGCAAGCGCACCCGCACGTCGTTCCTCGAGCTGACCGACAGCAGCCGTGAGTACGACGCGTGGTGCAGCTTCTACTCCGAGGTGGCCGCGATGGCCCGCGCCGTGGAGCCGACCCTGTTGCAGCCACTGCCGTGGGAGAAGGACCTCGCCGCACACGTGGACCCGGCGACCTGGCGCGACTTCGTCACCACGCCGCTCGGCGAGGTGATCGAGAAGCGGTTCGCCACCGACACCGTGCGCGGCATCGTCGCGACCGACGCGCTGGTCGGGTCGCTCGCCGGGCTGCACGATCCGTCACTGGAGCAGAACCGCACCTTCCTCTACCGGCTGATCGGGCACGGCACCGGCGAGCAGCTGGTGACGGTGGGCGGGATGGGCGCCCTCTCCGACGCCCTGGCGCGAGCCGCCGCCGGGGCCGGCGCCGAGATCCGCGTCGGTGCCGGCGTCTCGGCGATCCGGGCCGGCGACGAGCTCAGCGAGATCGACTTCGACACCGCCGGCGGTCCGGCCACCGTCGAGGCGAGGTTCGTGCTCGCCAACGTCGCGCCGTGGGTGCTGCACATCCTGCTCGGCGAGCCCGACGACCCCGAGTCCAAGCCGGTCGGCACCACGCTCAAGATCAACCTCCTGCTCGACCGCCTCCCCCGGTTGAAGTCGGGCATCGACCCGGAGGTGGCATTCGCGGGCACCCTGCACGTCGGGTCGGCGTACGCCCAGCTACAGGCGGCGTACGACGAGGCGCTGCAGGGACGGCTGCCGACGGTCGTCCCGTCCGAGGTGAGCTCGCCGTCGCTGGCCGACCCGACCCTGCTCGGCGAGGTGGCTCCCGGCACGCAGACGCTCTCGATCACCACGCTGCTGACGCCGGAGCCGGCCTTCGCCGACGACCCGCTCGGGCGTCGTGAGGAGGCGGTGCGGCGGGCGATCGCGGCGCTCGACGAGCACCTCGTCGACCCCGTCGACTCGGTCGTGGCGCGCGACGCGCACGGCGACCCGTGCCTCGAGGCGCGCAGCCCGCAGGACGTCGAGCAGGAGCTCGCCATGCCCGGCGGGCAGGGACACCACGGGCCGCTGGACTGGCCGTGGGCCAACAACCGGGCCCGGCTCGACACGCCTGACCAGCAGTGGGGCGTGCCGACCGGGCTGCCGCGGGTGTTCCTCGCCGGCGCTGGTGCGCGCCGCGGGGGCGCCGTGTCCGGCGTCGCCGGGCACAACGCCGCGCAGGCGGTGCTGGCCTCGCGCTAGTGGTGGCCGTGGTGGCCGTGGTGGTGGCCGTGGTGGTGGCCGTGGTGGTGGCCGTGGTGGTGGCCGTGGTGGTGTTTGCGCTTCTTGCGGATCTTCAACGGCGCCAGGGAGTTGCCGACCGGGATCTCGGCGCAGTTGCCGGCGAACGGCAGCCCGGCGAACCGGCCGGCGAGGAACGTCAGGGCCTCGGGGAAGAACTGCAGTCCGGCCTGGGTGTGCTCGGCGCCGTCGTAGACCTTGAGCTGGACCGGCACGCCCTCGCTGCAGTACTGGTGCGCGAGGCCCTGCACGTCCTTGACGACCATGACGTGGTCGCCGGTGCCGTCGGCGTTTCCGACGCCCATGAACATCGGCATCTGCGGGTGACCGGGCACGCTGCCCATGATCAGCTTGTTGATGGTCCGGGCGAAGGGCCGCACCTTGAGGAAGGCGCGGTACTTCTTCTTCAGCAGCTGCTGGACCCGCAGGCCGGGGTAGTTGCCGTTGAACGACCCGATGCACTGGTCCTCGACCTCGGCCATCACCTGCTTGCCGTACTTCGACGCGAACTTGTGGGTCTTGATGCCGAACGCACGGCCCAGGGAGACCAGCACCGCCGGGATGACGCCCGACCAGGTGTCGCTGCCGTTGACGTAGCGCGTGTTGTGGGCGAGGTGCACGGGGATGCCGCCGATGGCGGTGCCGACGATGTTCAGCTCCGGGGCGTACGACGGCGCGAGCTCGGCGGCCCACTCGCCGCCGATCGAGCCGCCCGAGTAGCCGAACAGGCCGACCTTCTGACTGCTGGGCATGCCCAGGAACGACTCGGTCGCCCGGATGCCGTCGAGGGTGTTCCACCCCGACTCGTGGCCCGCGACCCAGTGCAGGTCGGGGCCCTCGAAGTCGGGCACGGTCACGGCGTAGCCCTGCGCCGCCAGCGCGAGCACCAGGCCGGTCTCGGCGTACGCCGTCGTCGCGTTGGCCGCCCCCGGGTCGCCGCCCTGGAGGGTGTAGCTCGGCGAGCAGATGTCGCCCAGCGCGTCGTAGAAGCTGAGGTAGGCGACGAGCCCGAGGTTGACCGGCCCGGTCGGGTTGACCACCGTCGTGACGGTCGCGGTCGGCCGGCCCTGCTCGTCCTGGGTGCGGTAGAGCAGCTGCGTGGCGGGCACGACGCCCGCGCCGGTGCCGGGCACGCCGACGCTGACGGTGCGGCTGCGCAGCACGGTCCCGCGGGGCACGTTCGTGAGCGCCGCGCTGTCGAACGCGTAGAACGGGTCGTCGTGCGGCCGCGGGATCGCCGCCTGGCTGGGCGCCGAGGTCGGCAGCACGAGGGCGAGCGCCACCACGAGGGCGACGAGCGAGCGGCGTACGAAGGGCTTCATGGGGTCCTCACGGCAGGGACGAGACGCGTGTGCAGGCTAACGCGAGAGCCGCTCCCGGGTGACGGTCACCGATTTCGACCGAGCCATCGGCGCTGGTAACGTTGGTGGTCGCGGAAGCGCGAGCGCCATTAGCTCAATTGGCAGAGCAGCTGACTCTTAATCAGCGGGTTCGGGGTTCGAGTCCCTGATGGCGTACCACCTCTGATGTTCCCGGCTCCTCGGAGCCGAAGCCGTGCCGGATCGCCCAGCCGACCGCTTCCGAGCGGCTCTCGACGCCGATCTTGCGGTACGCCGTCCGTACGTAGGTCTTGACCGAGTTGATGCTCAAGAACAACCGCGCGGCGACCTGCTGGTTGGGCAGGCCGCGCGCGATGAGGGTCAGCACCTCGACCTCGCGCTCGCTCAGCCCGACGTCGGCCCCCAGCCGGGACGCCTTCGCCTCCTCCGCGCCCTCCTCCCACCCGGAGGCGGCGGCCTCGACCGCGGTCAGCAGCTGCTTCTCGTCCACCCCGAGGTCGAAGAACCCGTCGACGCCGCTCGCCAGCGCCCGGCACACGAGGTCCGGCCTGAGGTCGCGCCCCACGGCGAGCACCTTCGACGTCGACATCTCGACCAGGTAGGAGAGCGTCGCGGTGTCGCCCCGGAGGAGCGCGATCACGTCGTAGAGGACGACGTCGGGGTCGGGGTCACCCGGCACGGACGGCAGGCGGACGACGGTCACCTTGTCGGGGTGCCGGGAGAGGATGGCGACCACGCCTTCGTGGACGATCTCCTGCGGGCTGTAGACCCCGACGCTGAGGGGTTGGCTGGTCATCGGCCGAATCCCTTCTCCCGAGCCGTCCAGTCCTGTGACGGTCAATGGAAGTCCAAGAGACCGGGATGATCAAGGACTACCTGCCAGCCGTCCTTTCGGGTCATGGACGGCTCGGGCACCGAGTTCGTAGCGTGGTCACCGCCGACATCCCTCGGGCGACCGGACGACACCTCAATGCGGGTGACCAAGGATCACTCGCATGCGGACGCCGGAAGGTGCCCCTCCCGCAAGATTCGGGAGGGGCACCGCCTCGCCTGTACCCCGCCGCGGCAGCTGCGACCGCGGACCGGCTGTGAGTCCGGCCACCCCTAGAGGTGAGCCCGCGAGGTTCACGACACGCGCCTACTGGGTACAGACACCCCGAAGGCATTTCTCTGGTGCCTCTCTTCCTCCGCTGAAACAGCCGGCGTGGGCCGCATCTCCGGGAACGAGACCCACCCACATGGCCGACACAGCCACCATCTCTCTTGCGCACCGACCTGCCCAGCTCTCGCGGGCCGAGCGCAGCATCCGCACCGACGAGCTCCTGCGCGAGGCGCAGGCGACCGACGACGACGAACGACGTACCGCCCTCCTCGACGAGGTCATCCTCATCAACCGGTGCGTGGCCGAGGCGATCGCCAACCGCTACCGCGGACGCGGCGTCGCGACCGAGGACCTGCACCAGGCGGCGTTCGAGGGCCTGGTCAAGGCAGTGCAGAAGTTCGACCCGAGCGTGCGCCCCGACCTGCTCACCTACGCCGTCCCGACGATCCGCGGCGAGGTGCAGCGCTGGTTCCGCGACCAGAGCTGGATGGTCCGGCCGCCGCGGCGGGTCCAGGAGCTCCAGTGGCGGGTGAACCGCAGCGTGGAGTCGCTCTCGCAGGACCTCGGCCGTGAGCCCACCGACGTCGAGCTCAGCAAGGACGTCGGCTGCTCACGCAAGGAGCTCGACCAGACCCTGCAGGCCTACGGGTGCTTCCAGCCGTCGTCGCTCGACAAGCCGGTGGGTGACGGCAGCGGGCTCACCCTGGGCGAGCTGCTCCAGTCCGAGGACGCCGAGCAGTCCGCGGCCGAGGCCCGGGCCACGCTCGGGCCGGTGCTCCAGAGCCTGTCGGAGCGCGACCGCGACATCCTGTTCCTCCGCTTCTTCGAGGAGCGCAGCCAGAAGGACATCGGCGAGCTGCTCGGGGTGACCCAGATGCAGGTGTCGCGGCTGCTGCAGCGGATCCTGGGCGACCTGCGGACCCAGATCGCCTGTTGATCCTCCCGTCCCCCGCTGTGGACCACTCGGGCTGACCAGCCCGATTCCGGCCCGCGACGCACGCGCGCGCCGCTACGGTCTCCGGCGGGAGAGGGAGACCTTTGATGACGCGCACCTTCGGCGCGGTCGTGACGACCGCGCTCGTCCTTGCCGCGGTGCCGGCGCTGTCGACGGTGTCGACGGTGTCGACAGTGTCGACAGTGTCGGCGACCGCGGACCACGCCGCCCGGGCGAAGAAGCCCAAGGTCACCCTGACGGTGCCCCCGAACGTGGTCGAGGGCGAGCAGTTCACGGTCGTGGTCAAGCTGGGCCGCGCGAACGACGCCACCCGGGTGCAGCTGCTCCAGCAGGTCGCCTCGGGCAGCGGCCACAGCTGGCGCACGGTGGGCACCGCGAAGGCCAAGCGCAAGAAGACGTACTCCTTCCGGCTGACCGCGGGCGAGGACGACGCCGTGCTGACCTACCGCGCCAAGCTCGTGCGGGCCAAGGGCAGGCCGGTGACCTCCGACCCGGTCCTCAGCACCGTCTGGCACTGGTTCACGCTCGGGTCGTTCGACCCCTACGTGCGCACCACCGGCGTCAACGACAACGGCATCTCGCCGTTCAACCTCAACGGTCAGTCGGTGCGCGGGTGGTTCACCACGGGCTCGCCGAAGACCTGGGAGTCGCGCTACACCCTGGGCCGGCGCTGCCAGGCGATGCGGGGCGTCGTCGGCGTCAGGGACGAGTCGGCGGACGGCTCGAGCGCGCAGCTGCGCCTGCTGGCCGACGACGTGGAGGTCTACGCGTCACCGTCGCTGTCGCCGGGCACGGCGCAGCCGTTCCAGATCGCGCTGGCGCTGCCCTTCCGCCTCGCGGTGCTGGCTCAGAACACGTCCACGCCGCCCGTCTCCGTCTACCCGGCGATCGGGGAGCCCCAGCTGCTCTGCACCGCACTGGCCTGAGCCGCGGCGGTGCCCTAGACCGACTCGCGCGGGCCGACCGGCGCGGCTAGCCTGCGGGTGCTTGGGGGGTAGGGGCGCCGCCCTGAGGGCGCAAGCCCTTCGGGCGGCGCACCACTCCCCGAGCCGCGGGTCACGAGGCGTCGACGTTCGCCAGCATCCGGCCGAGGCCGTCGAGGACCAGGTCGAGCCCGAAGCCGAACTCCGCGCCGAAGTCGTAGCCGGGCAGCAGGGCGTGCTCCGTCGCGAACTCGACCATGTGTGGGTACTCCCCCGCCTGCATGAGCTCGATGATCGGTCCCGCCACCTCGGCGGCGCCGTCCGGGCCCTCGAACGGCAGCGACGCCTCCTGGATCGCGAAACCGTAGACGAACGCGTCGAGGACCGCGTAGGCGTGCGCGGTCTGGGCGACGGTGAACCCGCCCGCGCGCAGGGCACCGATGGTGGCGTCGTGGTGGCGGAGGGTGGCCGGCCCCGGGCTGGTCCGCGACTCCAGCAGGCCGATCGACCACGGGTGCCGGCGCAGCACCTCCCGGGCGGAGCGGGCTCGTCTCGTCATCTCCGCGCGCCAGTCGCCCGTGGGCTCGGGCAGCTCGATCTCGGCGAACACCAGGTCGACGAGCCCGTCGAGGATGTCGTCCTTGTTGGCGACGTAGTGGTACAGCGACATCGGCTTCGCGCCGACCCGCTCCGCCAGCGACCTGATGGTCAGCCGGTCGAGGCCGCCTTCGTCCGCGACGGCGAGGGCGGCCCGCAGGACGCGATCGCGGCTGAGCGGCTCCCTGGACACGTCGTACATTGTACGATACCGTTTTCGTACTAAGTACGAAAACCTCCAGGAGACGCCATGACCACCACCGCCCTTCCGACCTCCACCCACCCGGCTTCGACGATCCCCGCGACGATCCCCCCGACGATGCGCGCGATCGTGCAGGACGGCTACGGCGACGCCGAGGTCCTCCGGCCCGCCGAGCGACCGGCCCCCCGCGCGTTGCGTGCCGAGGAGGTCCTGGTGCGCGTGCACGCCGCCGGCCTCGACCGCGGCACCTGGCACCTGATGACCGGGACGCCCTACGCCGTGCGCCTGGCGATGGGCCTTCGCCGGCCCCGGCAGCCGGTGCCCGGCCTCGACGTGTCCGGCACCGTCGTCGCGGTCGGCGCCGCGGTGACGGCGTTCGCGCCCGGCGACGAGGTCTACGGCATCGGCTCGGGCACGTTCGCGGAGTACGCCGTCGCGAAGGCGGGCAAGCTGTCAGCCAAGCCGACGGGACTCACCCACCAGCAGGCGGCGACGGTGCCGATCTCGGCGATCACCGCAGTGCAGGCGGTGTCGGACCTCGCCCGCGTGCGAGCCGGCCAGCGCGTGCTCGTCACCGGCGCCTCGGGCGGCGTCGGCAGCTACGCCGTGCAGATCGCGGTCGCCGCAGGCGCCGAGGTCACCGGCGTGTGCAGCGCGGCGAAGGCCGACCTGGTGCGGTCACTCGGCGCCACGCACGTCCTCGACTACGCCGTCGACGACCTGGCCGCCGTCGCCGACCACTACGACGCGATCATCGACATCGCAGGCAACACGACGCTGTCCCGGCTGCGCAGGGCGCTGACGCCGACCGGCACGGCCGTGCTGGTGGGCGGCGAGGACGCCGGCAAGCTCCTCGGGATGGGCCGCCAGCTGCGCGGGCTCGTCGTGTCGCTGTTCTCCCGGCAGCGGCTGACCCTGCGGCTGCCGAAGGAGGGCGCCGCCGACCTCGAGCGGCTGACCGCCCTCATCGACGCGGGCGACCTCACCCCGAGCGTCGGCGACACCTACCCGCTGGCCGACGCCGCGCAGGCGATGCGTGACCTCGTCGCCGGCCGGGTGCGCGGCAAGGTCGCGATCGTCGTCGGGGGCTAGAACTCGTCGCGCTTGCGCAGCGGCTTGGGGCGCCCGTCGGGGTCGTGCACGAGGAGGTAGTGGCCCAGCACCAGCGCCCGCTTCACCCGCCCCAGCTCGGGCGGCTTCAGGCGACGCAGCCGGCCCGGTGGGCGCGGGCCGACCCGCCCGTCGGCGTGCCACTGGTCGAGCGCGGCGGCGCAGTCGGCGTACGCCGCGAACATGCCGGCCGCGTCGGCGCAGTCGTCCAGGTCGTCCTGGGAGCGGTCGAGGTGCTCGGCGGCGAGGGCCAGGCGCAGGTCGCGCGCGTAGGCGCCCGCCGGGTCGAAGACGACGGCGGACAGCTCGGAGTCGTGGGTCCAGGAGCGCCGGTTGAAGTTGTCGGACCCGATCGTGGCCCAGGTGTCGTCGATGACGCAGGCCTTGGCGTGGACGTAGACCGGCGTGCCGGCGTGGTTCTCGACCCCGTAGATCGCCACCCGGTCCGGGGCGACCCTCGCCATCTCGAGCATCGCCCGCTGGCGCCCGAGGAGCTGGGCGGTGCGGTTGAACCCCTCGACGTCGGGGTGCATCGGCACGACGGCGATCACGTGCAGGTCGGGGTGGTCCTGGAGCGCCTGGGTGAAGACGCCGCCCACGTGGTCGCCCCAGAGGTACTGGTCCTCGACGTAGATCAGGTGGCGCGCCCGCGCGACGGCCTTGGTGTAGCCGCGCGCGACGCTGCGCTCGCCTCCGCGGGCGAACGCGTAGTCGCGCCCGCGCCGGAGGTTGGGGTAGGTGCGCAGCAGCTGCACGACGTGGCCCGGCGAGTCGACGGGCGGGGGCGGCGGCGCCTGCTCGGGCAGCGGGTCCGGGCTCGTGTCGAGGCCGCGGAGGCGGTCGCGCAGCAGGATGACCGGGCTGCGCGACAGAGTCGTCGGGTCCTCCCAGCGCTCGCGGAACACCGTCTCGACGTCGTGCACGGCCGGTCCCGTGATGGCTGCCTGCACGTCGTGCCACGGCGGGGTCGGGCCGTACTCCTCGGCGAGGTCGTCCTGCGCCTGAGGGTCGCCGCCGTGGTCGGCGTCGTCGCGGCGCGAGTGGCACAGGTCGATGCCCCCGACGTACGCGATGTCGCGCGACGGGTCGTCGCGGTGGCGGATGACGACGAGCTTCTGGTGGTGCGAGCCTCCGGTGCGCACGCGCATGTCGAGGATCGCCTCGGCGCCGCGCTTCTGCAGGGTCCGGCCCAGGCGCAGGTTCTCGTCGGAGGTGAACCCGATCGCGCTGCTGTGCGAGCGCCAGACCAGCCCGCGCACGTCGACGCCCCGCTCGTCGGCGCGGCACAGCACCTCGGCGACCTCGCTGCCGGGCTCGCCGGTGAGGCGCTCGTCCGCGTCGCCCTGCCAGTCGGTGAAGAAGATCAGGTCGCCCTCGCGGGTCGCCTCGATCCGCTGGTACAGCTCGGCGAAGTACGTCGCGCCGTGGATCAGCGGCCGGACCAGGTTGCCCTCCGACCAGGCCTCATCGCCCGGGTGCCGATCGTCGAGCCGGGTCGCCGGGTTGCCGCGCTCGGACTGCGTGAGCAGCCAGTCGCTGGGACCGGTCACCTCAGAGGTCGGCCGTCCCGTGCTCTGCGTCGTACGTCGCCCCGGTGAGCTTGGTCTTGGCGAAGCTCAGCAGGGAGGCCACCTTGCCGCCGGGCGAGTCCCAGTACTCCCCGCCCTCGGCGTCGACGCGGATCAGCGTGGCGTTGTCGTCCTCCGGGCCGCCGGGGAGCCAGGCCTCGGCGAAGGTGTTCCAGAGCTCCTCGAGCTTGGCGCGGTCGTCGACGACGGTGGCTGTCCCGTGGATCGACACCCACGCGTCGCGGCTGGAGAACGTCAGACCGACGTGCGGCCGCGCGGAGAGGTTGGCGACGT
The DNA here is from genome assembly GCF_000422805.1 of Nocardioides halotolerans DSM 19273. GTDB lineage: Bacteria > Actinomycetota > Actinomycetes > Propionibacteriales > Nocardioidaceae > Nocardioides > Nocardioides halotolerans. The sequence goes on from NZ_KE383923.1 coordinate 268,753, forward strand.
GACGGGTGTCGCGCGCGGTGATGAACCACAGCTCCGCCGACGGCTCCACCTCCTGCCGGGCCATCGGCACGGCCTCGAGCGTGCCGTCCTCGGAGGTCGTGGTGAACATGGCGACGTACATGTCGCGCATGAGCTCGACGAGCTTGGCGCGGTCGTCGGTGTCGGGCTGGGTGGTGTCGGTCATGGCGGGGCGGTACCCGCAGCGCGCGCGGGTCAGGCAGCGACGGCGAGCGCCGGCTGGGGAGCGCCGACCAGGCCCTCCTTGCGCGCGACGAGGACGGCCGCGCCGATCGTGACCGCGACGGCCAGCAGGTTGGCCGCGGGCATGGAGATGCTCTTGACGAGCACGAACGTGTCGAGCGAGAGCGAGCTCAGCGCCCAGAACATCGCGGCGGCCTTGGCCAGGCAGACGACAGCCCACATCGCCGTGAGGTGCCAGAACAGCCTGCGCAGCCGCGGCCGCAGCGACAGCTCGGCGTCCATCGGGTAGAAGTCGCCGGCCAGCCGGGCGACCAGCGGGCGCGCGGTCGCGAGGGAGAGCAGGAACGCCGCGGCCACCACGCTGTCGGTGATGATCGGCTGGAGGAAGTAGAAGAACGTGCTGTGCGCGACCAGCGCGATCACGGTCCGCCCGGTGAGCACCGCCGAGGTCAGCACGAGCAGCCCCGACGTACGCCGTCCGGTCGCGGCGCGCCAGGCGATCGCGCCGTAGGACCACGCCATCGCCACCAGCATCGCCGGCCACACGCCGGCCAGCTCGTAGGCGGCCAGGAACAGCACCGCCGGCACCACGCAGGCGACCGTCAGGCTGACGCTGAGCCGGCGCAGCACGGTCCGCAGGCGCGGTCGCGTCGCCGGGAGGGCGTCATGCGTGGGCAGCGGCTGCACGAGGAGGTGGGTACCCGATCTGGCCCGCTCGAGCGGCCTGGAGGACGAGGACACGCCGATCGACGGCGTGCGCTCGACAGTACGGCAGACCCTCCACCGGAGCGAATGCCCCGGTCAGGACGCCAGCGCGAGCTCGATGACCGGGCCGCGGTAGAGCTCGCACGAGAGATCGGGGCGGCGCACCCGACGGGTGCCCGTGTGGTCGACGAGGTAGAAGGCACCGTGCCGGTCGCGCCAGACGTAGATGCCCGGGAAGGGCTGCCGGACCTCCATGGGGCCATGGGTCTTGATGCGGTGGTGGGTCTGGGTCATCGGCCCGTAGTTGCCCACGCCCGACTCACCACCCTCGTCGAACGGGACGGTGTGGTCGACCTGCTGCTTGCGCGACAGGCTGGAGGCGAAGGGGAAGGTGTCGGCCGGCGTCATCAGATGCACGGCCTGCCTATGTCGGTCGGGGATCTCGTAGGAGTCGACCGGCGCCTGGCCCGCCAGGTCGATCACCGGCATGACCTTGAACCGCCCTCGCGGCCCGAGGACGCGGGTGACCCAGGCTTCGGTGACCGGGCCGTGGCCCTCCAGGCGCGCGACACCGGTGGCGTCGGGCCCGGCGTAGGCGTGGAGGTAGAGGTGGACCTGGGGCGCCAGGTCGTCGACGGAGGCCGCGGGCTCGTCGGTCGGGGTGACGAGCATCCGGACGGCCTGGACGCGCCGTTGGTCCTCGTCGTCGATCTCCTCGACGAGGGTGGCGGCGAGCGCGCTGACCGCGGCCTCCACCTGGTCGATGGTCGGCAGGTCGGCACGGACCATGAACGTGCCCATGCCGTTGCCCTGCTGGCGGAGCTTCCTCGCGAACGTCGCCTCGCTCGCGGCCTCCTCCCTCGACCGGGCGGCCTCGGGGTCGGCCTGCGCGACCTTGGCCTCGACCAGCACCTCGAACCGCGACCACGGGATCCGGCCGTCCGCCGATTGCGCGACGGCGCGGTCGACGTAGGCGGCCTGCTCCACGGTCAGCTCGCGGGTCTTGGCACAGACGTGTCGCGCGTAGGAGGCACGGACCTCGCCCGTCTCGACGCGCCGCCACAGCTCCGGATGCCGGTGGCGCAGGTCGAGCGCGTCGGCCATCAGCTGCGCGGCGGCGTACGTCGTCCGCCCGATCCGCAAGCCCAGTTCCGCGGCCGCGAACTCGCACACCTCCGGCGTGCCCGGGCCGCCCAGCTGTCGAGCCTTCTCGCGGCCCGGTTTGGCCGACTCCGTCGGGTCGAGCCGCCCGGGCGCGTGCACGACGGCCCACTGGTAGGCGATCCGCAGCAGCCCCACCTCGGCCTGCCGCGCGGTCTCGGCGCACAGGTCAGCCGCAGCGAGGAGCTCCGCCTCGCTCATCGACTCCAACCCCTGTGTCCCGAGCACGAAACCAGTCAAGCAGTGACCGCCGACAGTGCTGCCCGCCGCCGTGAAGCAGCTGTGGATGGCCGTGGTCGGGTCCCGAGCAGGTCTTCCGCGCCACGCGCCGCAGTCCTGGTTGGCGGTCTAGCCGCCTGGACTTCGCCGAGATCCGGCGAGCCGGACATTTGTGGCCTTCCGCCGCGAAAGACGCGGCATGATCCTGATCGAGGCACGGCCCGTCTCCCTCGTTCGGCGTACTCGCCCGAACGGCCGGCGTCGCTCCTCAGCGGCAAGAATGGCCCCATGCCCGAGCTGCAGCCCCTGCGCGCAGATCACGCGACGGCGATCCTGGCGTTCGAGGGCGAGAACCGGGCGTTCTTCGCGCGGTCGATCACGGACCGCGGCGAGGAGTTCTTCGAGCACTTCGACGAGCGGCACCGCGAGCGGCTGGCCGAGCAGGTGGAGGGCACCGGCGCCTACTACGTGCTCGTCGAGGACGACGGGTCGGTCGTGGGGCGGTTCAACCTGATCATCCACGACCAGGGCGTGGCGGAGCTGGGCTACCGCCTCGCCGAGCGCGCCACGGGCCGGGGGCTGGCGACGGCGGCGGTGCTCGAGGTGTGCGCGTACGCCGCCGGCCGGCACGGGCTGACGACCCTGCGCGCGGCCACGTCGCACGACAACGTCGCGTCGCAGCGGGTGCTGCTCAGGGCGGGCTTCGTCGAGACCGGACCGGCCGACCCGTCGGAGATCGGCAGGAAGCAGGGCTCGTGGTACGAGCTCGACGTCAGCCGAGGCGGCGCAGGGCGCTGACGTGACCGGGCTCCAGCTCGTCGAGCGAGCGGACGCCCAGCAGCCGCATCGTGCGCTCGACCTGGCCGCGCAGGATCTCGATGGCACGGTCGACACCGGGGCGGCCGCCGGCCATCAGGCCGTAGAGGTAGGCCCGGCCGACCAGCGTGAACCGCGCGCCGTGCGCGATCGCCGCGACGACGTCCTGGCCCGACATGATGCCCGTGTCGAGGTGCACCTCGAGGTCCGCGCCAACCTCCTTCACCACCGACGGCAGCAGGTGGAGGGGCACCGGCGCGCGGTCGAGCTGGCGGCCGCCGTGGTTGCTCAGGATGATCGCGTCGACGCCGAGCTCGGCGAGGCGTACGGCGTCGTCGACGGTCTGCACGCCCTTGACCGAGACCTTGCCCGGCCACTGCTCCTTGATCCAGGCGAGGTCCTCGAAGGTGACCGTCGGGTCGAACATCGTGTCCAGCAGCTCGGCCACCGTGCCCGACCACGCGTCGAGCGACGCGAACGCCAGCGGCTCGGTGGTGAGGAAGTTGAACCACCACGCCGGCCTCGGGATCGCGTTGGCGATGGTGCGCGGGGTGAGCGTGGGCGGGATCGTCATCCCGTTGCGCACGTCGCGCAGTCGCGCCCCGGCGACTGGCACGTCGACGGTGACGAGCAGCGTGTCGAACCCCGCCCTCGCGGCCCGCTCGACCAGCGCCATGGAGCGGTCGCGGTCCTTCCACATGTAGAGCTGGAACCACTTCCGCGCCCCTGGCGCGGCGGCCGCGACGTCCTCGATGGACGTCGTGCCCATCGTGGAGAGGCTGAAGGGGATGCCGGCCGCCTCGGCCGCCGTCACGCCCGCGACCTCGCCCTCGGTCTGCATCATCCGGGTGAAGCCGGTCGGCGCGATCCCGAACGGCAGCGCCGAGCGCTGCCCCAGCACCTCGCGGCCGGTGTCCACCTCCGAGACGTCGCGGAGGATGGCGGGGTGGAACTCCACGTCGGCGAACGCCTGCCGGGCGCGCGCCAGCGAGACCTCGCCGTCGGCCGCGCCGTCGGTGTAGTCGAACGCGGCCCTCGGCGTACGCCGCCGCGCGATCCGCCGCAGGTCCTCGATCGTCAGCGCCGCCGCCAGCCGGCGCTCGCGCGGTGAGAGCACCGGCTTCTTGAACCTGAGCAGCGGAGCCAGGTCCTGGGCCTTCGGCAGCTGTCGCTTCACCCGGCCATCGTCGCAAACGGCCCACGGGCTGCCGGTCCGGTGAGGGACCGACAGCCCGTGGCCGTCGTGCGGTGCTGCGTGGGTGCTGCAGCGTCGGGTGCTGCAGCGTCGGGTGCTACAGCGTCACTTGGTGACCTTGACCTTGATGGCCTTGCTCACGCCCTTGTCGGTGAAGCCGTCGCCCTTGTAGGAGACGGTCAGCGAGTGGGTGCCCACCTTGAGGCCCTTGACCTTCACGGTGAACTTGCCGTTCTTGATCTTGGCCGTGCCGACCTTCTTCTTGCCGTCCTTGACGATGACCTTGCCGGTGACGGCCTCGCCGCCGGTCTTGGAGTAGTCGTTGGACACCTTGCCCTTGACGGTGACGACCTTGCCGACCTTGGCCGACTTCGGGGCCTTGGCCTTGATCTGCACCGGCTGCTTGCTCAGCGTGATCGAGGCGATCGTGGACGGCGCGGCCGAGGTGCAGGTGGCGCTCGCCGGGAAGGGGTTGCCGTTGACCGTCGGGATCAGCGTGAACTGCTTGGGCATGTTGACCGCGTAGGTCCCGGCCTCGGGCAGGGTGAACGCCGCGTTGGAGCCGGAGCCGCTCAGCGTGACCGAGGTGTCGGGGTTGGTCGTGGCGGTGCCCCAGGTGACCGGAGCCGGCGCGACCTTGTCGCCGAAGGCGGTGCCGAAGTCGGTCGACTTGGCGCCGTTGATGCCGAGGCCGGTGAGCGTCGGAGCGATGGTCGCCGGTGCGGTCAGCGTCGAGGTGAACGACAGCAGACCGGCCGGGACCGGGTAGCCCGCGGGTGCCGTGGCCGGGATCAGCGGGACGGTGACCGAGACCGGGAAGGTGTCGGTGAAGACACCGGGCACCGAGCAGGTGTAGTTGGTCGTGGCAGTGGCCGCCGAGGCCGACGTGGTCGTGACACCGACGAGGCCTGCGGTCGCCAGCGCAGCGCTGACGCCTCCCACGGCCACGCGCGATGCGATACGGGCAAAGTTCATTTGGACATGCCTTTCGGTGAATGACGAGGTTGAGCGTCGCGGTACCACTCCCTGACCGCGATCTCCGCGATGGTACGCACATGGGCAAATGGAGCGACAGGGCCCTCGACTCCGAGGTTCGGGTACTTCGGCCTCTGTTTCAGGGTCGGACCGGCGTGAGACCGGGGTGCGAACGGGTACCAGCCCACCGAGCGTGCTGAATGGCCCCCGTTGTCCGTCTCTGCCATGCTCGGGTCCAGTCATCGCGCTCCCCCGAGGATGGCGATCCCCAAACGCCCCCCACCACGGAGGACGCGTGACCGTCGTAGACACCCACACCCAGACCGAGGCCGAGGCCCCGAGCAAGGCCCAGTCCCGGCCCGAGGGCCCGACGGCCCACCTGAGCCGCGAGGACTTCGAGGCGATCGGCGCCGAGCTCGACGCGATCCGCCAGCGGGTCATCGCGAGCCGCGGCGAGCGCGACGCGGCGTACATCCGGCGCGTGATCGCCGCCCAGCGCGCCCTGGAGCTCGGCGGCCGCGTGGTCCTGCTGGCCGGCAAGCGCCGCTCGGCGTGGTGGGTCGGCACGGTCAGCCTCTCGCTGGCCAAGATCCTCGAGAACATGGAGATCGGGCACAACGTGCTCCACGGCCAGTGGGACTGGATGCGCGACCCGAAGATCCACTCCTCCACCTGGGACTGGGACCACTCCTCCCCGCCCGAGCAATGGAAGCGCGCCCACAACGAGACCCATCACAAGTACACCAACATCGTCGGCAAGGACAACGACCTCGGCTACGGCATCATGCGGGTCGCCGAGGAGCAGGAGTGGCAGCCCCGCCACCTCGCCCAGCCGTTCTGGAACTTCGTGACGGCCTGCATCTTCGAGTGGGGCATCACGATGTACGACGCCGACCTCGGCGAGGCGATCCGCGGCAAGCGCGGCATGCCCGACGAGACGAAGGTCCGGCTGCGGCAGGCGCTGCGCAAGGCCGGCAAGCAGGCAGCGAAGGACTACGTCGTCCACCCGGCCCTCTCCGGCCGCGGTTTCCGCCGTACGCTCGCCGCCAACGCCGTCGCGAACCTGACCCGCAACGTGTGGAGCCACTCGGTGATCATGTGCGGGCACTTCCCCGAGGGTGTGGAGACCTTCGAGCTCGAGTCGCTCGACGAGAACGAGACCAGGGGCGAGTGGTACGTCCGCCAGATGCTCGGCTCCGCCGACATCTCGGGCAGCCCGTTCATGCACCTGATGACCGGCAACCTCTCCCACCAGATCGAGCACCACTGCTTCCCCGACCTGCCGAGCAACCGCTACCGCGAGATCGCTCCCGAGGTCGAGGACCTCTTCCAGCGCTACGGGCTCAGTTACAACACCCGGCCGCTGGTGCGACAGGTGGGCTCCGCCTGGCACCGCGTGCTGCGCCTGTCGTTCCCCAACGGCTGGCTCGAGGAGACCAGCCGGAGCAACCTCGGTGGCCAGCTCAAGAAGCTCGGCCGGATGGTGCGAAGCAAGCCGGTCGGCTAGGTCCTCCGCCGAGCGACGTCAGCGGACCTCGATGTGGGACGTGACGCTGATGAGTCCTCCTCGACAGTCGCCGCCCCGGCCGGCGCACATCGGGATCTCGACCGTGAGGCGGTGAGATCCGGGCCTCAGCACCAGGCCCGCGCGAGGGATGGGTGAGGTCGCGACGTCCTCCGAGTCGAGTCGGTAGCGGAGCTCGTCGGCGCACGGCCCGAGTGTCGTCCACGCGACCGGGCCGGTTGCGGACAAGGTGACGTGACCCCCTTCGGGGAAGACCCTGTAGTTGCGCCCGTCCTGGAAGAGCAGCGCCGCCGTCCCGTAGCAGGGGTTGGTCGACGCGTTGTCGGTCGGGCTCCAGCGGACCGGATCGACGAACGTGCAGGCCCCTGAGGTGGCGGCGGGTTGCCCGGGTTCGCACGCGCCGTCGACGAGGTTGCGGCCGTTGATCGGCTGCTCGAGCACCACGTCGTACGGTGCCCCGGGGTGCCCGACGCAGTCGTAGACGACGCCGGGTTCGAGTCGAGCAACCGACAGCCTCACCACGATCCGGGATGCCTCGTAGGTGATCACGGGCGGGTCGATTGGGCCGTTCTCGCCGCACGAGTAGCGGGAGACGAGCACGCTGAACGACGTGGTCGTCGCGCCGAGCTCCCGCGGGTCCTCGACGACCCATGTCGCGGGGTCGCCAGCAGGTGCATCTCGCTGACCAATCGTCGATGGTGGCGTCGCGTCGGGATCGCCGCCGGTGAAGGCTGTTGCCGCGACGCCGATCACGGCCACCGCGACAGAGCCAGCCAGCGCTGCACCCACTACCCGGCGACGGCCGCGACGTGCGCGTCGCGCACGCTCGAGCAGGTCGGTCGGCGGCCGCGTCGAAAGGTCGTCCTCCGACCGCGCGCGTTCTGCCAGCACTTGGAGCTCGAAGACGTTCATCTGGACTCCTCTCGGACGTGCGCCGGATCGATGCTGGCCAGCGCTCGTGACACCCGGCTCTTGACCGTGCCGACCGCCACCCCCAGGGCGTCTGCCGTCTGCTGCTCGGTCAGGTCGGCGACGAACCTCAGCACGAGGACTGCTCGGTGGTCCGGGCTGAGCCCGCGCAGGACGCGGCTCAGATCGGCGCGGGCGCCGACTGCCAGCGTGAAGTCGTCGGTCTCCTCCTCGGGCAGCTGGTCGGTGGACTGCTCCCGGTGCCAACGTCGCCCCAGCGCCTTGTTCCTCGTGTTGACCAGCACTCGGTAGACGTAGGCGTCGGCGCGATCAGCCGCCTGCACCCGCGACCAGGAGCGGTAGCAGCGGAGCAGGGCCGTCTGCACGAAGTCCTCGGCCTCGGGTTGCGGGCTGCCGAGGTAGATGGCCGTGCGCACCAACGAGCTCCATCGAGCGGCCACGAACGCCGAGAAGTCCTCGTCGTCGGTGGTGGCCACACTCAGAGGATCCCCTGAACCCACCGAAAGGTTCCGTCCGGCTGAGGATCCGCTCTTGGCGGAGGACGTCACGCACGCAAGCCCCCCGCCGAGCGGCCCCCTAGGGTGACGTCGTGCGCGCAGTGGTCTTCGAGGCTTTCGGCGAGACGCCGGAGCTGACCGAGACGCCCGACCCGGCCTGCCCGCCCGACGGGGTGGTCATCGCCGTCGAGGCGACGGGGCTGTGCCGCAGCGACTGGCACGGCTGGATGGGCCACGACCCCGGCATCGCGCTGCCGCACGTGCCCGGCCACGAGCTGGCCGGAACCGTCGTCGAGACCGGTCCCGGCGTGCGCCGGTGGGCGGTGGGCGACCGGGTGACGACGCCGTTCGTGCTCGCCTGCGGTCGCTGCGGCTCGTGTGCGCGCGGCGACGGCCACGTCTGCGAGGACCAGCGCCAGCCCGGGTTCACCCAGTGGGGCTCCTTCGCCGAGCTCGTCGCACTCCCCCGGGCCGACCTCAACCTCGTCCGGCTCCCTGAGTCGGTGCCGTCCGACGTCGCCGCGAGCCTCGGCTGCCGCTTCGCCACGGCCTACCGCGCGGTCGTGCACGTCGGCCGGGTGCGGGCCGGCGAGACGCTGGTCGTCCACGGCTGCGGAGGCGTCGGGCTGTCTGCGGTGATGGTCGCGGTCGCGCTCGGCGCCCGGGTCCTCGCGGTCGACCCGGACCCGGCCTCGCTGGCGCTGGCAGAGCGGCTGGGCGCGACACCGGTGGCCGTCGGCGACCTGGACGGCAGCGCCGATGCGTCGCTCGACGCGTTCGGCAGCCGTACGTCGCTCGCGGCGTCCATCGCGTGCCTGCGGCCGCGCGGCCGGCACGTGCAGGTCGGGCTGCTCGGTGGCGACGACGCCGCTCCGCCGGTCGACCTCGGCAGGGTGCTCGCACTGGAGCTCCAGCTGCTCGGCAGCCACGGCATGCCGGTCTCCGACTACCCCGAGCTGCTCTCGCAGGTCGCGGCGGGGACCCTCGACCCGGGCCTGCTCCTCCGCGACCGGATCGGGCTTGCCGACGCGGGCGACCGGCTCGCGGCGCTCGGACGGCCCGGCGCCGGGGCGGGCGGTACGACGGTCATCCTGCCGGGTGCCTGGGCCCCACCGTAGGGTCGAACGGGTGAGTGAGCTGTGGGACGCCGAGGCCGCGAGGTTCGACGACGAGCCCGACCACGGCCTGCGTGACCCGGCGACACGTGCGGCGTGGCTGGAGCTGCTCACCGCGCACCTGCCGGCAGCGCCCGCGCGGGTGGCCGACCTCGGGTGCGGCACCGGCACGCTGAGCGTGCTGATGGCGGACGCCGGGCACGTCGTCGACGGCGTCGACTTCTCGCCGGAGATGGTCGCGCGGGCCCGCGAGAAGGGCGCCGACCGGTCCGGGGTCACGTTCGCGGTGGCCGACGCCGGCAGGCCGCCGCTCGAGCCCGGGCGGTACGCCGCGGTGCTCTGCCGGCACGTCCTGTGGGCGCTGCCCGACAAGGCGGCCGCGCTCGCGCGCTGGGTCGACCTGCTCCACGACGACGGTCGGCTCGTCCTCGTCGAGGGGTCGTGGCACACCGGCGCCGGGCTCACCGCCGCGGAGACGGAGGAGCTCCTCCGATCCGCGGGGCGCGCGCCCGCGACGTACCGCCTCGACGACCCGGTCCTGTGGGGCGGGCCGATCACCGACGAGCGCTACCTCGTCGTGGCCTGACCGACCTCGACGATCACGTTGGTCGCCTTGACCACCGCCGTCGCGGGGCGGCCGACCTCGAGCCCCAGCTCGTCGGCGGCGTCGCGGCTCATGAGCGAGACGATGCGGTAGTCGCCACAGGCGAGCTCGACCTGGGCCATCACACCGTCGCGCTTGACCGCGACCACGATGCCGGTCATCCGGTTGCGGGCGCTCGAGGTCGATGACGAGCCGGCCAGCGACGCGATCAGCGGGGCGAGCTCGTCGGCGGGCAGCACGCGCTGGTTGTGCTGGCGTTGGAAGGTGACGCGCCCCTCGGCCTCCCAGCGGCGCAGGGTGTCGACGCTGACCCCGACCGCCTGGGCCACCTCGCCGATCCGCAGGTACTCCGCCACGTGCCGCAGCCTAAGCGGCCCGGTAGACGGCGACCTCGGTCGCCTTGACGGAGAACGTCGCCACCAGCCCGGTCACCAGGTCGAGCTCGGCAGCGGCCTGGACGGTGACGTCGGCGTGCAGCGGGCCGGCGTGCACGCGCACCAGGTCGGCCAGCGGCTCGATCTCGGTGATCGTCACCTCGAACGCGTTGCGGGGGCTGCCCTCGACGGCCTCCCGGTAGACCGCCACGGCCGCGGGCCGGAACGTCGCGATGGCGCGCTCCCCCGCCGCCGGCGGGTCCCCGACCACCAAGCCGTGCACCCGCAGCCCCTCGGCGGTCTCGACGCTGCCGTCGCGCCAGGTGCCCGCCACGAGGTTGAGCCCGGCGAGCCGCGCGGCGAACGGGCTGCGGGGCCGCGAGAGCACGTCGGCACTCGGGCCCTGCTCGACCACCCGCCCGTCGGCGAGCACCACGACGCGGTCGGCGAGCAGGAGGGCGTCGAGCGGGTCGTGCGTCACCACGATCGCGGTGCGCTCGGCGAGGACCCGCCGCAGCGTCTGCCGCAGGGCCGGCAGGACGGCGACGTCGAGGGCAGCGAGCGGCTCGTCGAGCATGAGCAGCGCGGGCTCCGCCGCCAGCGCCCGCGCCACGGCGACCCGCTGCGCCTGCCCGCCGGAGAGCTGCCCCGGCCGCCGCGCGGAGAGCTCGCTGACCCCGACCTCGTCGAGCCAGCGCCGGGCGTCGCGCCGAGCGGTCGCGCGCGGCGCACCAGCGCTGCGCGGGCCGAACGCGACGTTCTCCAGCGCGTCGAGGTGGGGGAAGAGCAGCGGCTCCTGCCCGAGGAGGGCGGTACGCCGCGCGTGCGGCGCGACCCGGACGCCGGACCGCCCGGGGCCGACGTCGGTGAGCACCCTGCCGTCGAGCACGACGCGGCCGGCGTCCGGCGTCACGAGGCCGGCCACGACGCCCAGCGCGGTCGACTTGCCCGAGCCGTTCGGGCCGAGCACGGCCAGCGTCTCGCCGCTGTGCACCTCGAGCGCGAGGTCGACTCCCCGCTCGCCCACGACGCAGGACAGCTCGAGGCTCACAGCACTCCCCTGCTCTGCCGGGCCAGCCCGATGACCAGCACCGCGACGACGACCAGCACCAGCGCGAGCGCGACCGCGGCGTCGGGGTCGGTCTCGCGCTGCAGGTAGATCTCCAGCGGCAGCGTCCGGGTCCGCCCCTGCAGGCTGCCCGCGAACGTGATCGTCGCGCCGAACTCGCCCAGCGACCGCGCGAAGGCGAGCACCGCGCCCGACAGCAGCCCGGGCAGCACGAGCGGCAGCGTGATCCGGCGGAAGACCGTCGTCGGGCCGGCCCCCAGCGAGGCGGCGACGACCTCGTAGCGCTGGCCCGCGGTACGCAGCGCGCCCTCCATCGACACGACCAGGAACGGCAGCGCCACGAACGTCTGCGCCAGGACGACCGCCACCGTCGAGAAGGCCACCTGCACCCCGAGCGCGTCGAGTTCCGACCCGAGCAGACCTCGACGCCCGAACGTGTATAGGAGCGCGAGCCCCCCGACCACCGGCGGCAGCACGAGGGGCAGCAGCACCAGCGACCGCAGCACGGCGGCGCCACGGAACTGCCGGCGGGCCAGCACCACCGCCATCGGGACCCCGAAGGCGATGCAGAGGCTGGTGCTCGCGGCCGACGTCTTCAGGCTCAGCCAGAACGCCGCGCGAGACCCCTCGGACGTGATCAGGTCGCCGAAGTGGCTCCAATCGACCTTCGCCACGATCGCCACGAGCGGGAGCAGCACGAACGCCGCCCCGACCACCGCCGGGACGTAGAGCCACCGGGGCAGGCCGACGGGCCGCTCCGCGCGGGTGCGCTCACGGGCGGCCAAAGCCCGCCCTCCCCAGCGCGCCCTGGCCGGTGTCGCTCAGCACGAGGTCCACGAACTCCTGGGCGAGCTCCCCGTCCTCCGCCTCCTCGAGCACCACGATCGGGTAGGTGTTGACCACCTCACCGGACTCGGGGAACGGCACGCCGTGCACCGCGCCGCCCGCCGCGGTCACGTCGGTGACGTAGACGAGACCGGCGTCCGCCTCGCCGGAGGTCACCTTCGCGAGCACGTCGGTGACCGACTGCTCCTCGCTCACCGGGCTCAGCGTCACCCCGGCCGCCTCCTCGGCCTTGACCGTCGCCGCTCCGCACGGCACCTCGGGCGCGCAGACCACGACGTTGACGCCGTCACCCGCCAGGTCGGCGAACGACGTGATCGCGGCCGGATTGTCCGGCGGCGTGACGATCTCGAGGGTGTTGGTCGCGAACACCTGCGGGTCGCCCGCCTGCAGCCCGGCAGCGGTCAGCTTGTCCATGGTGGCCTGGTCGGCGGACGCGAACACGTCGGCCGGCGCGCCCTCCTGCAGCTGCGCGACGAGGTCGGACGACCCGCCGAAGCTGAGCTCGACCTCGACGCCCTCGTGCTGCTCCTCGAACTCCCTCGCGAGATCGGTGAACGTCGCGGTCAGCGAGGCGGCGGCGTAGACCGTGACCGTGCGACCCCCGTCGCCGCCGGAGTCGCCGCACGCGGCGACCGACGCCAGCGAGAGGAGCAGGGCGACGCCCGACGAGGCGGCTCGGCGACGCGAGGGCATGGCCCCATCGAAGCACAAACACCTAGGCAATACCTAGGTCTCGTCTCGGCCTCCGTCGCGCGGAGAACCGGGTGGCGGTGGTCTGCGATGCTGGTTGCCCGATGCAACCATCACTGCTGAGCCGGCTGCGTGGCCGCCGCGAGATCACCTTCGCCGTGCTCGCGGTCGCCGCGTCGTCGTTCGCGCTCCTGCAGTCGCTGATCGTGCCGGTGCTGGCCACGATCCAGGTCGAGTTCGAGACCTCTCAGACGACGGTGACGTGGGTGCTCACCGCCTACCTGCTCTCGGCCTCCATCTGCACCCCGCTCCTCGGACGGCTCGGCGACGTGGTCGGCAAGGTCCGGATGCTGGTGATCGCGCTCGTCGTCCTCTCGCTGGGCTCGCTGGCCGCCGCGCTGGCCCCCAGCATCGGCTGGCTGATCGCGGCGCGGGCCCTGCAGGGCGTCGGCGGCGGCGTGCTGCCGCTGTCGTTCGGGATCATCCGCGACGAGTTCCGCGAGCGGATGACGATGGCGCTCAGCGTCATCGCGTCGCTCACCGCGGTCGGCTTCGGTGTCGGCATCGTGGTGGCCGGGCCGATCGTGGACTCGCTCGGCTACCGCGGGCTCTTCTGGCTGCCGATGGCGGTCACGCTGGTCGCCGCGGAGGCGGCCCTGCTCTTCGTCCCCGAGTCACCGGTGCGCACGCCCGCCCGGCTGCCGGTCCTGCCGGCGGTGCTGCTGACCGGCTGGCTGGTGACGCTGCTGCTCGGCCTGAGCGAGGGCAACCACTGGGGCTGGACGTCGGCCACGGTGCTCGGCCTGTTCGCGGTCGCAGCGGTGCTGGCCGCGGCGTGGGTCGCGGTGGAGGTGCGGGTGCCGGTGCCGCTGATCGACATGCACATGATGAGGCGCCGCGGGGTGTGGACGTCCAACGTCGTCGCCGGCTGCGTGGGCTTCGGGATGTTCGCGTCGTTCGGCTTCCTCCCGCAGCTGCTCCAGACGCCTCGCGAGGCCGGCTACGGCTTCGACGCGTCGATCTCGGAGTCGGGGCACCTGCTGCTGCCCTCGGCGGTCGCCAGCTTCCTCGTCGGGTTCACCACCTCGACCCTGATCCGCGCGGTGGGCGCCCGGCTGGTGATCACCGTCGGGCTGGTCGTCACCGGCGCGGCGTTCGTCTCCGTCGGGCTCTTCCACGACCACACCTGGCAGCTGTACGCCGCGACGACGGTCCAGGGGATCGGGTCCGGCCTGGTCTTCTCCAGCCTCGCCGGCGTGGTGGTGGCGTCGGTGCCGCCCGAGCAGACCGGCGTGGCCAGCGGGATGAACGCCAACATCCGCACCATCGGCGGCTCGATCGGCTCCGCGGTGATGGCCGGCATCCTCACCGCGCACGTGGGCGCCTCCGGCTTCCCGGCCGAGCGCGGCTACGAGATCGGGTTCGTGGTCCTCGGCGCGGTGATGGCGCTGGCCTCCCTCGCAGCGCTGCGGATCCCGAGGACCTTCGAGCAGCCGACGAGCGGGCACCTCGCCGACGCCGCGGACGGCGAGCTCGGCCTGGTCCCCGCCGCGGGAGCAGTGCCGCCCAGGGGCTAGCGAGCACCCCAGCGGCGTAACTCCCGGCGCCGCGCCGGCGTTGTGCCGTCGTGTCCAGCATCGCCACGTCGGCCGGCCCGGCGCCGTTCCAGCGGTTCGCCACCGGCTTCGGCCGCTTCTCGGCGGTGCTCAGCGCCTTCGGGCTCCTGGTGGCTGTCGCGCTGAGCGTGCCCGGCTCGTGGTTCGAGCTCGGCGACCGCGGTCGCGACGCGGCCGGGCAGTCGACGTACACCGACCTCACGCCGGCCGAGCCGGTGCGCCTCGCGGTCGCGGGTCTCTCGGGGGTCGAGCTCGTCGCCCCGCTGGTCAGCACGGCCGTGGAGCCGCGGCAGCTGCTCGAGACGCCGCCGGACGACGCCCCCCTGGTCGGCTGGTGGGACGGCAGCGCCAAGGCCGGCGCCCCGCACGGCCAGACGATCCTGGTCGCGCACGCGGGTGCCGACGGCGGCGGGCTGACGCAGATCGCCGACCTCGGCAAGGGCGACTTCGTCGAGCTCCTGACCAAGGAGGGCACGATGCGCTACGAGGTGAGCTCGGTGCGCACCTTCGACCCGGCCAGGCTGGAGCGCGTCGGTGTGCAGCTGTTCAAGCAGGACGGCGGAGCCGGCCGCCTGGTGATGCTCTCCGCGGAGGCCTGGGACGGCGCGACCTACCAGCGGTCCGTCGTGGCGGTCGCCACGCCGTTGGGCCAGCCGACCGTCCCCTGACCCCCTCGCGGGTGGAGGCTCGCGGCGCAGTCGATGCGGGTGTGCTTGCCGGACCGCTAGTCGGGCACCGGCGGGCCATGACCCTCACCTCTCTGTGGCAGGACCGGCACCCCCGCACCCGCCCGGCGACGACGGACGCCGACCTCGGCGGGCACTACGACGTGGCGGTGGTCGGTGCCGGGCTGACCGGGCTCACCACGGCCCTCCTGCTCGCGCGCGCCGGGCGCTCGGTCGTGGTCCTGGAGGCCGGGACCGTCGGGTTCGGCACCACCGGCCGGTCCACCGCCAAGATCAGCTGCCTCCAGGGCAGCAGGCTGTCGACGATCTCCCACAAGCACGCGTCGTCGGTGGTGGAGCACTACGTCGAGGCGCAGCGTGAGGGGCTGGCGTGGCTCGGTCGCTTCTGCGTCGAGCACGAGGTCCCGATCCAGCGCCGCGACGCCGTCAGCTACGCCCACGGCGAGCAGGGCGAGCAGACCGTCCGCCGCGAGCTGGAGGTCGCCCGGAAGGCCGGTCTGCCGGCCGTCTGGGACGAGGAGCTCCCGCTCCCCTTCGCGACGCGTGGCGGCGTACGCCTGCCGGACCAGCTGCAGGTCGACCCGCTGGAGCTCCTCGACGCGCTGACGCTCGAGGCCGCCGCGCACGGTGTGCGCCTCGTCGAGCACACCCGGGTCACCAAGGTCCGCGGCTCCGACCCCGTGCGGCTGACCACGGCGGCCGGCGTGGTGCAGGCCGACAAGGTCGTGGTCGCCACGAACATGCCGATGGTCGACCGGGGCGGGTTCTTCGCGCGGATGAAGCCGCAGCGGTCCTACGGCCTGGCCTACCGCACGCCGACCCAGGCCGTGGACGCCATGTACCTCTCCGTCGACCAGCCCTCCCGCTCGCTGCGCGACACCCCCGACGGCGACGGGTCGCTCCTGCTGGTCGGCGGCAACGGGCACAAGGTCGGGGCGCGGGTCGACACCTCCCAGCGGCTCGAGGAGCTGCGGCAGTGGACGCTCGAGCACTGGCCCGAGGCGGTCGAGACGCACGCCTGGTCCGCGCAGGACTACGAGCCGCACCACGAGCTGCCCTTCGCCGGCCCGGTCCTGCCCGGTCGGTCCGACGTCCTGGTCGCCGGCGGCTACTCGAAGTGGGGCATGACCAACGCCGTCGCCGCGAGCCTGGTGCTCAGCGGTGAGCTGCTCGGCGGGCACATGCCCTGGGCGGAGGCGTTCCGCACCTGGAGCCGCCACGAGGTGACCGGCCTCGGCACGGCCGCCCTCCTCAACGGCGAGGTCGGCCTGGAGATGACGCGCGGATGGGTCGAGGCGGCCGCGACGGGCTCGGTGCGCCAGGACGGGCTCAGCCGGGTCTGCACCCACCTGGGCGGGATCGTCCGCTGGAACGACGCGGAGCGCAGCTGGGACTGCCCGCTGCACGGGTCTCGCTTCGACGAGGGCGGTGAGGTGCTCGAAGGTCCTGCGGTCTGCGGGCTACGACGCTCGTCCTGACCCGGCGCACGCCGGGGCGTGGTTACAGGTAGAGCCCGGTGGACTCGCCGTCGCCCTCGAGCCGCTCGGCGGCGATCGCGTGCACGTCGCGCTCGCGCATCAGCACGTAGGTCTCGGCGTTCACCTCGACCTCGGCCTTGTCCTCGGGGTCGAACAGCACCCGGTCACCCGTCTCGACGCTGCGTGCGTGGGGGCCGACGGCGACGACCCGCGACCAGGCGAGCCGGCGCGCTCCCATCGCGGCGGTCGCCGGGATCACGATGCCGCCCGACGAACGCCGCTCGCCGGCCTCGTGGTCGACCTCGACAAGGATCCGGTCGTGGAGCATCCGGATCGGGGCCTTGTCGGGCGTCTTCCTGCTCAGCGGGTGACCCTTCGGATGAGGGCGAACACGACGATCGTGCCCACGACTCCTGCGGCCACCTTGAGGACGTTCTCCGTGCGCGGCTCGCCGGTGACCGGGTCGACGAAGAACGCCTTCACCTGGGAGACCTCCCGGCTGACGATCGTCCGGGGGTGCGAGCGGTAGAGGAGCTCGTCGATGGTGCCGGCGAGGCGCTCCCGGGTCTCCTCGATCTCGCGCTCGAGCCCCGAGGGTCCTTGCTCCGCCTTGCCTTTGGCCACGACGGCGAGGCTATCAACCGGTGACCGGCGGGACGCCGACGGTGCGGGGGTCGAACCCGAAGGGCAGCTCGAGGCGGTGGGCCCGCATCAGCGCGTCGTCGGTGAGCACGTCGTACGTCGCACCGTCGGCCACCACCTGCCCGTCGCTGAGCACCACGGCCCGCGGGCACAGCTCGAGGGCGTAGGGCAGGTCGTGGGTCACCATCAGCACGGTCACGTCGAGGGAACGCAGGATGTCGGCGAGCTCGCGGCGCGAGGCGGGGTCGAGGTTGCTGGACGGCTCGTCGAGGACGAGGATCTCCGGCTCCATGGCCAGCACGGTCGCGACAGCGACCCGGCGGCGCTGGCCGAAGGAGAGGTGGTGTGGCGGGCGGTCGGCGTACTCCGCCATGCCGACCAGCTCCAACGCCGACTGCACGCGGGCCTCCAGCTCGTCGCCCCGGAGCCCGAGGTTCGCCGGGCCGAAGCCGACGTCCTGACGGACGGTGCCCATGAAGAGCTGGTCGTCGGGGTCCTGGAACACGATGCCGACCCGGCGCCGGATCTCCGGCACGTTCTCCTTGGTCACCGGCAGCCCGCTGACGGCCACGCTGCCGGCGCCGGCGGTGAGGATGCCGTTGAGGTGCAGCACCAGGGTGGTCTTGCCGGCGCCGTTGGGGCCGAGCAGCGCGACCCGCTCGCCCCGGTGGACGTGCAGGTCGACGCCGTAGAGCGCCTGGTGGCCGTCGGGGTAGGCGAACGCGAGCCCGCGGACGTCGAGAACCGGCGTGGTCACGAGCGCGGCATCCTGCCGGTGTAGCCGCGGCTGAGCATCGCGAGGTGGACGCGCTCGCCCCGCTCGTAGGACCGGATGAAGAGGGCGCCGGCGCTCTTGGCGAGCACCGGCCAGTGCCGCGGGTTGCGGGCGGTGAACCCGCGCGACTCACGCGCGATCCTCATCCGGTGCATCTCGGTGGTCACCACGTCGAGGTAGCGGACCATGAAGCCCATGATCTGCACGAGCAGGTTCGGCAGCCGCAGCCGCTCGAGACCGAGCAGCAGCTGCTGCGGCTCGGTGGTCGCGGCGAGGGTCAGGCTCGCGAGGACACCGAGGGTGCCCTTGGCGAGCAGTGCCCAGGCGCTGAGCAGGCCCGACTCGCTGACGCTGACGCCGAGCACCTCGGTCTGCGGGCCGTGGGCCACGAACGGCAGCAGGACGGCGAAGACCACGAAGGGCACCTCGACGACCATCCGCTTGAGGAGGTAGGTCGGCGGCACCCGGGAGATCGCGACGACCGCCACGACGACGGCCAGGTGCACGGCGTACGCCGCGAACCAGTGCTTGGGCGTCGCGACCACGACGAGCACGAAGGCGAGCAGCGCCAGGATCTTCAGGTGGGCAGGCGCCCGGTGGATCGGTGAGTGGCCGTGGAAGTGCAGCTTGTGCCCGTGCGGGCTGCCCACCTCAGACCCGCTCGTCGTCGCGCCGGCGCCGGCGCAGCGCGTAGGTGAGTCCGCCTGCGAGGGCCAGCACGAGCAGCACCCCGATCACACCGCTCAGGCTGTCGTAGCCCCCGAGCACGCTGTGGTGGGTGGTCCCGGTGCCGGCGAAGCCGTGGTTTTCCGAGACCTTGGTCAGACCGTCGGGGTCGCTGCTGGCGAACCGGCTCACGACGCCGGCCAGCACGAGCGCGACGAGGAGGACGACGACCGCGAGCGTCCTGGTCCTCATGCCTGGGCCTGCGCGGGCGCCCGCACGACGAGCTCACGGGTCTCCAGCACCCGCCGCGCGCCGTGCACGAGGTCGGGTCGCACGGCGACGATGCTGCCGACCGCCAGGGTCGTGATCGCCGCCTCCCCGATCCCGATCAGGAGGTGCACGCCCACCATCGCGGTGGCGAGGTGGTCGAGGGAGAGGTCGGCCGTGCCGCCGACGGCGTAGAGCCCGACGAAGCCGAGGGCCGCGGCCGGCACCGAGACCAGGGCCGCGACGCCCGCGGCGGGAGCGACCATCGAGAGCCGCTTGGGCAGCACCAGCTGGAGCGCCTTGAAGACCGACCAGCCGACCGCCACGGTGAGCACCCCCATCAGGTCGATGTTGGTGCCGAGCGCCGTGATGCCGCCGTCGGCGAAGAGCAGGCACTGCACGAGGAACACCGTCGCCATGCAGAGCAGCCCGGTGAACGGGCCGACCAGCACCGCCGCCAGCGCACCGCCGAGGAGGTGACCGCTGGTGCCGGACGCGACTGGGAAGTTGAGCATCTGGGTCGCGAAGACGAACGCCGCCACCAGGCCCGCGAGCGGCGCCGTGCGGTCGTCGAGCTCACGCCGCGCCCCCCTGAGCGCCACCCCCACCGCGGCGGCGGCGACGACACCCGTCGCGACCGACGTCGGCGCGTCCAGGAAGCCGTCCGGCACGTGCATCCGCTGTCTCCTCGCGCTGGTCTAGGTTGGGAGCATCAATCCCGAGTGACGCTTACCCTACGTTGTTGCAAGTGATTCGCAACAGCGCCCCATCGGACGTGGACAGGACCTGATCTCGTGACCGACCGCCCCACCGCTGATCGACTGACCGCCGGCGACGCTGCCCCCGACTTCACCCTCACCGACGACACCGGTGCCTCGGTGTCGCTGAAGGACCTGCGCGGCCAGAAGGTGATCGTCTACTTCTACCCGGCGGCGATGACCCCGGGCTGCACCAAGCAGGCGTGCGACTTCACCGACTCCCTCGACTCGCTCAAGGCGGCCGGCTACGCCGTGCTCGGCATCTCTCCCGACAAGCTGGAGAAGCTCGCGAAGTTCCGCGAGCGCGACTCGCTGACGATCACGCTGCTGTCCGACCCCGACAAGTCGGTGATGAGGTCCTACGGCGCCTACGGCCTGAAGAAGCTCTACGGCAAGGAGGTCGAGGGCGTGATCCGGTCGACGTTCGTGGTCGACGAGGAGGGCAGGATCGAGCTCGCCCAGTACGCCGTGAAGGCCACCGGCCACGTCGCCAAGCTGCGCAGGGACCTCGGACTTGCCGCCTGAGGACTGGACGGCCACCTATCGCGAGGCGGCCGCGTCGTTCGTCGACCTGGTCGCCGGCCTCCCCGCCGACCTGCCCGGCCCCGGCCTCGGGGAGTGGGACCTGCGCGCGCTGGTCGGTCACACCGCCCGCTCGCTGGTGACCGTGTCGGAGTACCTCCGCAAGCCCGCCTCCGCGGTCGACGTCGAGACCGCTGCCGACTACGTCGCCGGCCTCGCCGAGGCCGCGGCCGACCCCGGCGTCACGCAGCGGGGCGTCGAGGCGGGGGCGCTCCTCGGCGACGACCCGGCGGGCACCGTCCGCCGCCTGCGCGACGCGGCCATCGACGACCTCGCCGGCGCCGACCCCGACCAGCTGGTCACGACGTACGCCGGCGGCATGCGGCTGCACGACTACCTCCCCACCCGCAGCTTCGAGCTGGTCGTCCACTGCCTCGACATCGCCGCCGCGCTGCCGGTCCGGTGGACTCCCCCGGCCGCCGCGCTCTCCGAGGCGCTGTCGATCGCCACCGAGGTCGCCGCGCGGCGCGGCGAGGGCGCGATCCTGCTCCGGCTGCTCACCGGCCGCGAGCCGGGTGGCCTCTCGATCGTCTAGCCTGCGAGGCGCACTCGCCGGAGTGGTGGAACTGGCAGACACGCACGGTTTAGGTCCGTGTGCCTTCGGGCGTGCGGGTTCGACTCCCGCCTTCGGCACCGGCGCAGGCCGCTCAGCCCGACCGGAGCAGCCGCGCCACCTGCGGCGCGAGCTCGCGCAGCGCCTTGCCACGGTGGCTGATCGCGTCCTTCTCCTCGACCGACAGCTCGGCCGTCGTGGGGCCGGGGTGCTCGTCGGCGACGAACACCACGTCGTAGCCGAACCCGCCGCTGCCGCGGGTCTCGTGGATGATCCGCCCGTCCATCCGGCCCTCCACCACGACCTCGTCGAGCCCGGGCGCGCAGAACGCGACCGCGCAGGTGAAGTGCGCGCCGCGCCGCTCGTCGGGCACGTCGGCCAGCTGGGCCAGCAGGAGCTCGTTGTTGCGGTCGTCAGACTTGGGAGGACCCGACCAGCGCGCAGACAGCACGCCCGGCATGCCGTTGAGCGCGTCGACGCAGAGCCCGGAGTCGTCGGCGATCGAGGGCAGCCCGGTCGCTGCGAGCCCGGCGCGCGCCTTGAGCAGGGCGTTGCCCTCGAACGTCGGCTGGTCCTCGACCGGCTCGTCGTACGCCGGCACGTCGTCGAGGCCAAGCACGTCCACCGACGTCAGGTGCTCGCGCAGGATCCGCTCCATCTCCGCCAACTTCTTGGCGTTGCGAGAGGCCAGGAAGACGCGCGGCGTCACGAGGCCAGCGCCTCCTGCTGCAGCCTCGTCAGGTCGGCGCAGCCCTTCTCGCCCAGCGCCAGGAGCGCGTCCAGCTCGGCGCGCGAGAACGCCGCCCCCTCGGCGGTGCCCTGCACCTCGACGAACGAGCCGCTGCCGGTCATCACGATGTTCATGTCGGTCTCCGCCCGCACGTCCTCCTCGTAGGGGAGGTCGAGCCGCGGGGTGCCGTCGATGATGCCGACCGAGACGGCCGCCACCGACCCGGTCAGCGGCTCCCCCGCGAGCAGGCCCTCGCCGCGCAGGTGGGCGACGGCGTCGGCCAGGGCGACGTAGGCCCCGGTGATCGACGCGGTCCGGGTGCCGCCGTCGGCCTGCAGGACGTCGCAGTCGAGCTGGATGGTGTTCTCGCCGAGCGCCTGGTAGTCGATGACCGCGCGCAGCGAGCGGCCGATCAGCCGGCTGATCTCGTGGGTGCGGCCGCCGATCCGGCCCTTGACCGACTCGCGGTCCGAGCGGGTGTTGGTCGACGCGGGCAGCATGGCGTACTCCGCGGTCACCCAGCCCAGCCCCGAGCCCTTGCGCCAGCGCGGCACGCCCTCGGCGGCCGAGGCGGCGCACAGCACGCGGGTGCGGCCGAACTCCACCAGCACCGACCCCGCGGCGTGGTCGAGCCAGTTGCGGGTGATCGTGACCTGTCGGAGCTGGTCGTCGGCCCGTCCGTCTGCGCGCGTCATGCGAGAGACAGTAGTGACAGGCAACCCCGGAGCGGCTCGCACCCGTCAGGATGGGTGAGAGGAGACCGATGCCGAGCAACCGATCGAGCGAGCGAGACGCGGAGTTCGTCGACTTCGTCACCGCGCAGCGCACCGCGCTGCTGCGGATGGCGCGGCTGCTGACCGCCGGCGACGACGCCTCGGCCGAGGACCTCGTGCAGACCACCCTGACCCGCCTCTACGTCCACTGGCCGCGCGTCCGCCGCGCCGGCAACCCGGTGGGCTACGCGCGGACCAGCCTCACCCACGCCTTCGTCGACGAGCAGCGCCGCGCCTACTCGCGCCGCGAGACGCCGACCGAGCAGGTCTTCGACTCCGCCACCCTCGACGGTGACCACGACCTCGCCCACACCGTGCTGGCCGCGCTCGCCACGCTCGCCCCCCGACAGCGGGCGGTCGTCGTGCTCCGCCACTTCCTCGACCTCGACGTCGCCGAGACCGCCCGGATGCTCGGCTGCACGACCGGCACCGTGAAGTCGCAGAACGCCAAGGCGCTCGCCAACCTCCGCGCCGTCCTCGAACCCGCCATCACCGTCACCGCCTCGAACAGGGAGCCCGCATGAACGACCTCAACGTCCTCCTCGACCGGGCCGCCGGTCCGGCCACCGCGCCCGTCGACGCCCGGGCCGACCTCGCCCGCGGCCACCGGGCGCTGTCACGCACGCGGCGACGCCGCGGTGCCGTCGGCCTCGTCGGCGTCGCCGCCGCCGGCGCGATGGGGATCGGAGTCACGCGCGCCCTCGAGCCCGGCAGCAGTCTTGCCGCGGACAGCAGTCCGACCCTCCAGAAGGTCACCGGCATCTCGTTCCTCGCCCAGCCGTTCGAGGCCGGCCCCTACACCTTCGACCAGACCCCCGTGGGCTGGGAGGTGCAGGGCGCCTACCCGCAGGGGGTGACGATCGCGCCCGTCGGCTTCCCCGACCAGGAGCCGGCGTCGTTCGTCGGGAAGCTCGTGATCATGTTCGACGGCAACCCGCCCTTCGGCGAGAAGATCGACCACGACGGCCGGACCTTCTGGGTCTCGAACGGCGAGGACAATGTCGCCACGATCATGACCCGCACGCGGCGCGACGAGCCGCGCGGCATGGTGCTCATCCAGTACCCCACCGACGCCGGGTGGACCCGCGAGACCATGCTGCAGTTCCTGTCCGGCGTGCACGTGGGCCCGGACGCCGAGAAGGGCATCGGCTGAACCCGAGCCTCAGAGGTCAGGTACCGCGCGCCCGCGACCGACCTACTTGAACTCGATGCGCAGCAGCCTCCCGATGCCGAGCACCAGGGGCAGGACCAGCCAGATCGCGCCCGCGACGACGATCTGCGCCCACTCCTCACCCGTCGGCGAGTAGGGACTCGACACCAGCGGCGACTGGGCGGTGTTGAACTCGATCCAGGGACCGATCTTCTCGAACGTGTCGCTGATCGCGCTCAGGATGCCGACGGCGCTGGGCAGGATCAGCGTGTAGGCGAAGTAGGCGACGATCGCGCCTGCCGTGTTCATGATCAGCATCGACAGCGCGAAGCCGATGAAGATGCCGATCATGTTGGACAGGAACAGGGCGTAGAACACGAGCCCGCCGTCGAGGTGCCACGACACGTCGCCGCCGGTGGCGATGCCCAGCAGGGTGCCGAGCACGGCCAGGATCACGGCCAGAACCATCACGCTGAGGGCCAGCGTCACCCCGGCGATGAACTTCGCGAGCACGATCCGCGACCGTCTCGGTTCGAGCGTGAAGGTCACCAGGCCGTTGCGCTGGCTGGCCTCGCTGGTGACCAGCATGATGATCACGATCGGGAGGAAGTAGCCGAGCGTGAAGCCCGGGATCTGGATGTAGTCCTGGAGGTTCTTGTCGCTGTTGTCGGCAGCGAAGGAGTAGATCACCTCGATGAGGACGACGAGACCGAGGATCCCGATGATCAGCCAGCGGCCGGCCCGGGTGTCGAGGGCCTTGCGGATCTCGACGCGGGCGAGCCGGGACATCGGGACGTGCTGGGTCGAGGAGAAGTCGATGGCGGTGGGGGCGGCGGTGGCGCTCATGCGGCGGTCCCTTCGGGAGCGGTGGTGGGCTGGCCGGGGAGCTCGTCCCGCTGGCTGTCTTCGGTGAGGGTCAGGAACAGCTCCTCGAGGCCGCCGTCGGCGGCGCGTAGGTCGGTGAGCACGATGCCGTGCTCGACCGAGGTGCGCCCGACCTCGACCGGCGGCGCGTCGACCCGCAGGCCGCTGCCGGCCGGCGTGGCGGTGATGCCCTTCTCCTGCAGCGCCTTGCTGAGCAGCTCGTTGTCGAGGGCGGTCACGAGCGAGGTCTTGTGCTCGGCACCCGCCAGCAGCTGGTCCTTGGTGCCCTCGGCGACGATCCTGCCGCGGCCGATGAGGATCATCTCGTCGGCGATCTGCTCGACCTCGTTGAGCAGGTGGCTCGAGAGCAGCACCGTGCCGCCGCGGTCGGCGTAGGACTTCAGCAGGCCGCGCATCCAGCGGATGCCGGCCGGGTCGAGGCCGTTGGCCGGCTCGTCGAGGATGAGCACCGACGGGTCGCCGAGCAGGGCGTGGGCGATACCGAGCCGCTGCTTCATGCCGAGGGAGTAGTTGCGCAGCCGGCGCGTGGCCTCGGTCCGGTCGAGGGAGACGAGGTCGAGCATCTCGTCGACGCGGGAGAGCGGGAGGCCCATGGTCTGGGCGCCGATGGTGAGGATCTCGCGGCCGGTGCGGCCGGCGTGCTGGGCCGAGGCGTCGAGCAGGACGCCGACGTGCCGGCCCGGGTTGGGGATGTCCTTGTAGAGGTGGCCTCCGATCGTGACCCGGCCCTGCGTGGGCGGGGTGAGGCCGACCATGACGCGCATCGTGGTCGTCTTGCCGGCACCGTTGGGGCCCAGGAACCCGGTCACCCGACCGGGCTGGCAGACGAAGCTGACGTCGTCGACGGCGGTGAAGGCGCCGTACTTCCGAGTGAGTCCTTCGACTTTGATCATGCGTGCAGCCTGCCGTAACCGCCCCGGGCCGTGCATCGGCAAAATGTCATGGCGTCGACCCGACGAAAGTAGGGGCTGTCCACGACCCGGGGCCGCTGCCCGTCGGCTGTGGTCGGCCTAGCCTGAGACCGTGCGAGAGGACTGCGAGCGCCCTGCGGCCGAGGCCTACCAGCCTCGGGTCAGCACGTGGGGCCACGGCTGGCGCCTCGTGGCGATGCTGCTGATCAGCTGTGCCGGCTGGCTCCCGATCGTCGACGACCAGGCCGAGTGGCTCTGGGTGGTCGACGTCAGCCTCGGCGTGCTCTCCTACGTGCTGGTCTTCTTCCGGCGCCGGTGGCCGGTCACGATCGCCGTCATCACCAACCTGTGCGCCGCCGTCTCCGGCACCTCCAGCGGCCCGGCCGTGCTGGCCCTCGCCTCGGTCGCCACCCGCCGGCGCTGGCGCGAGATCGCGCTGTCCGGCTCGGCGGCGTTCGTTGGCGCGATGTTCTTCGCCGTCTCCCAGCCCGGGGAGACCGACGACCCGTGGTGGCTCGACCTGTCCGTCACCGTCATCGCCACCGCGGCGATCCTCGGCTGGGGCATGTACATCGGCTCGCGACGCGAGCTGATCTGGACCCTCAAGAACCGCGCCGAGCGCGCCGAGTCGGAGCAGGAGCAGCGCGTCGCCCAGGCCCGCGCCAACGAGCGCGCCCGGATCGCCCGCGAGATGCACGACGTGCTCGCCCACCGGATCTCGCAGGTCTCGATGCACGCCGGGGCGCTCGCGTTCCGCGAGGACCTCACGCCCGAGCAGGTGCACGCGAGCGCCAGCGTGATCCGCGAGAAGGCGCACGAGGCGCTCACCGACCTGCGCGGCGTGCTCGGCGTGCTGCGCGGGCCGGACGGCGAGCCCGCCCTCGCCCCGCAGCCGACGTACGCCGACCTGGGCCTGCTGATCGCCGAGGCGCGCCAGGGCGGGCTCAGCGTCACGGTCGACGACCGGGTCGCGGCGCCCGACCAGGTGCCCGAGGCGGTCGGGCGCACCGTCTACCGGATCGTCCAGGAGGGCATCACCAACGCCCGCAAGCACGCACCCGGGTCGCTGCTCACCGTCGAGCTGACCGGCTCGCCGGACGCCGGTCTCGACGTCGTGATGCGCAACCCGCTCGGCTTCGGCAGCGCGACGCCGGGGTCGGGGCTGGGACTCGTCGGCCTCGCCGAGCGGGCCGAGCTGCGCGGCGGCCGGCTCGAGGCGCGCCGCGAGGGCGCGACGTTCGTCGTGCACGGCTGGATCCCGTGGGCGGCATGAGCCCCAAGGTCCGGCTGCTCGTGGTCGACGACGACCCGCTCGTGCGCTCCGCGCTCGCGCTGATGCTCGGCGGGCAGCCGGACGTCGAGGTGGTCGGCGAGGCGGCCGACGGGCGCGCGGCGCTGCGGCTGGTCGACGAGCTGGACCCGACGGTCGTGCTCATGGACATCCGGATGCCGCGGATGAGCGGCCTGGAGGCGACCCGCGCCCTGCACGAGCGTCCCGACCCGCCGCACGTGATCGTGCTGACCACCTTCGACGCCGACGAGCACGTGGTCGGCGCGCTGGCCGCGGGCGCCGACGGCTTCCTCCTCAAGGACACCCCGCCGGCGCAGATCCTCGAGGCGATCCGGGCGGTGGCCGACGGCGACCCGATGCTGTCGCCGTCGGTGACCCGGACGCTCATCGCCCGCATCCGTGACGACTCCGAGGACGACCGCGGCGAGAGCGCCCGGCTGCGGCTGTCCGTGCTCACCGGGCGCGAGCAGGAGGTCGCCCTCGCCGTCGGTCGCGGTCTCACCAACGCCGAGATCGCCCGGACCCTGCACCTCTCGGTGCCGACGGTGAAGGCGCACGTGTCCCGGCTCTTCGACAAGCTCCAGGTGACCAACCGGGTGCAGATCGCGATCTGCGTCCACGACGCCGGGCTGGTCTGACCCGACGTACTGCCTAGAGCTCGTAGGTCGCGCCCGCGCGCGCCAGCTCGGCCGGCCCGCCCCAAGCGCCCTGCGCCGCGGTCAGCATGTCGGTGGGGTCGAACCACGGCGGCACGTGCGTGATCACCAGCCGGTCGACTCCCGCGGCGCCGGCGAGCTCGCCGCAGTCGGCGCCGGTGAGGTGGATGCCGGGCGGGTTGTCGGCCTCATGGTGGAACGACGCCTCGGCGAGCAGCAGGTCGGCGCCGGTGGCCACCCGGACCAGCTCGGGGCAGCGTGCGGAGTCGCCGGTGTAGGCGAGCAGCGCGCCGCCCGCCGCCACCCGCAGCCCGTAGGCCTCGACCGGGTGCTCGACCCGCACGGCCTCCACGGCGAACGGCCCGATGCTCACCTCGGCGCCCGGCGTCCAGGTCCGGAAGTCGAACTCGGCAGTCATCCCCGGGTCCTCGTCGAGGTCGTAGGCGCGAGCCATCCGCCCGGCGGTGCCGCTCGGCCCCCAGACCGGCAGGATCGGGCGCGGGCCGTCGGGGTGGTACTTGCGCATGACGTAGAACCCGCACAGGTCGAGGCAGTGGTCGGCGTGCAGGTGGCTGAGCAGCACCGCGTCGACGGTCAGCGGGTCGACGTACTGCTGGAGCGCGCCGAGGGCGCCGCTGCCGAGGTCGACCAGCACCCGCCACACGCGGCCCTCGTGCTCCTGCTCGAGCAGGTAGCACGATGCCGGCGAGTCGGGGCCGGGGAAGGAGCCCGAACACCCGATGACCGTCAGCCTCACCGGAGCGCCACCGGTGTCACTGGAGCCCGCCCGCGAACTGGCTCGCCGCCATCATCTCGGCGCCGAGGAACCGGCGCCCGATGGTCTCGAACTCCTCCGGGGCGCCCGTCGTGGCGAAGGTGTACGTCGGGTCGCCCGACTCACGCATCAGCCCGGTGCCGGTGAGCATCTTGTAGACATCCTTGGCGCACTCCTCGGCGCTGCTGACCAGCGTGACGTCGTCGCCCATCACGTAGGAGATGACGCCGGTCAGCAGCGGGTAGTGCGTGCACCCGAGGATCAGCGTGTCGATGCCCGCGGTGGTCAGGGGGTCGAGGTACTCGTGCGCGACCGCGAGCAGCTCGTCGCCGCCGGTCACCCCCGACTCGACGAAGTCGACGAAGCGGGGGCACGCCTGCGTGGTCAGCTCGAGGTGCGGGGCGGCCGCGAAGGCGTCCTCGTAGGCCATCGACTCCTTGGTCGCGCGGGTGCAGATGACGCCGATCCGGCCGCTCCGGCTCGCCGCGACCGCGCGGCGGGTGGCGGGCAGGATCACCTCTACGACGGGCACGGCGTAGCGCTCGCGGGCGTCGCGCAGCATCGCCGCGCTCGCGGAGTTGCAGGCGATGACGAGCGCCTTGACCCCCTGGTCGTAGAGGTGGTCGAGGCACTCCAGGGCGTACTCGCGGACCTCGGCGATCGGCTTGGCGCCGTACGGCTGGCGGGCGGTGTCGCCGAGGTAGTGCACCGACTCGTGCGGGAGCTGGTCGATGACCGCCCGCGCCACCGTGAGACCGCCGAAACCGGAGTCGAAGATCCCGATCGGGGCGTCGACGGCTGGCACGACCAGCAACAGTAGGCGGCGTCGTGCCCCCGCGCACGGTGTCGTCGCGCACGTCACGTCCGCGGCCCAGCCCCGCTGCCGTCCCCGAGGTTCTGCGGATGACGAGACAAACGGGTGCCCGCGGGAGCAAGGTGGGACGGTGGCAGACCTCCTGGAGCAGCGTCTCGAGCAGGCGCTGGACGACAAGACGGCCGCCGAGGGCGCGCTCCGCGACCTGCAGGCGCGCATCGACAACGCCCAGCAGCTCGCGCACATGGGCGACTACGACTGGGAGATCGCGACCGACACCAACACGTGGTCGGACCAGCTATTCCGCATCTACGGCTACGAGCCCGGCGAGATCGAGCCGAACTACGAGCGGTTCCTCTCGATGGTCCATCCCGACGACCAGCAGCGGATCAAGGAGATCCACCAGGCGGCGTACGCCACCGGCGAGCCCTACGAGATGATCGAGCGCATCGTCCGGCGCGACGGCGAGGTCCGCTACCTCTCCTCCAACGGCCAGGTCGTCACCGACGACAACGGCACGCCGATCCGGATGCGGGGCACGTGCATCGACATCACCGACCGCGTGCACGCCGAGGAGGAGCGCGAGGCGCACGCCGCCCGGGTCCGCGAGGAGCAGACGCGGCGCCAGGCCGCCCTCGAGCTCAACGACTCGGTGGTCCAGGGTCTGACCGCGGCCCTCTAC
Source organism: Nocardioides halotolerans DSM 19273 (assembly GCF_000422805.1). Lineage (GTDB taxonomy): Bacteria > Actinomycetota > Actinomycetes > Propionibacteriales > Nocardioidaceae > Nocardioides > Nocardioides halotolerans. Next base: position 298,365 of record NZ_KE383923.1, read on the forward strand.
GCGCTCGAGCTCGACGACCCCGACGCCGTCCGCGAGTACGTGCGCCGCACCCTCGACTCGGCCCGCGGCATCATCACCGACCTGGTCGGCCACACCGAGGGCGCGGTGGCGCCGGGCGACCTGGTCCGCGCCGCGCCGACGACCCTCGGCGACTGACTGGCCGGCGGCAGAGCCGGCCGCAGGGGTCGGATGAGGTCCGTCAGTCGAAGAGCCGCGGCTGCGGCGGGCCGTGCGCGGGGTCGACGCCGTCGAAGAGGCTGCTGACCGACTCGCCGGCGTGGATGCGCTCGATGGCGGCACCGAAGAGACCCGCGACCGAGCGGACCTGCAGCTCCGGCCAGCCCTCGGGGGCCGGGACGGTGTCGGTGGTGACGACCTCGGTGATCATCGGGTGCTCGCGGAGCCGCTCGATGGCCTTCCCGACGAAGAGACCGTGGGTGCAGGCGACCGCCGCCGAGGTGCAGCCGCGCTCCGAGAGCCGCTCGAGGAGCTCGAGGATCGAGCCGCCGGTGGCGATCTCGTCGTCGAGGATGATCGCGCGCCGGCCCTCGACGTCGCCGACGATCTCGTCGATGACGACCTGGTCGTCGGCCAGCCGCTTCTTGGAGCCGGCAGCGACGGGCAGGCCGAGCAGCCGGGAGAACTGCGTCGCCGTCTTGGCGTTGCCGAAGTCGGGCGAGACGACGACCGCGTCGGTGAGGTCCTGGCCCTGGAAGTGGTCGGCGAGGACGCCGAGCGCGGTCAGGTGGTCGACCGGCACCGAGAAGAAGCCGTGCACCTGCGGGGCGTGCAGGGTCATCGTGATGACCCGGTTGGCGCCGGCGGCGACGAGCAGGTCGGCGACGAGGCGTCCCCCGATCGAGAGCCGCGAGGCGTCCTTCTTGTCCGAGCGCGCGTAGGAGTAGTACGGGATCACCGCGGTGATCTGCTGCGCCGAGGCGCCGCGCGCGGCGTCGAGCATCAGGAGCAGCTCCATGAGGTGCTCCTGGGTCGGCGGCACCAGCGGCTGGATGACGAACACGTCGCGCTGGCGGCAGTTGACCTGCAGCTGCGCCTGGAGGCAGTCGTTGCTGAAGCGGGTCAGCTCGACCGCGCTCAGCTCGACCCCGAGCGACTCGCAGACCGCCGAGGCGAACGGTCGGTGGGCGCTGCCGCTGAAGACGACGATCTCGCGCATGGGCTCCCCGGTGGCCGGTTCGGGCTACTCGACGTCCGGACTGTAACCGCGGGCCTGGAGGTGCGCCATGGCACGTCCGCGCGGAGTCCGGCTGTCGAGCTCGTGGGTGGTCGGGAACGGGTTGAACCGGCAGCCCTGCAGCCCCTTCGACTGCTGCTGCATCACCGGCGCGAGCCGGCCTCGCCCCGGGCAGGTGGCGTGCCCCAGGCCCAGCCAGTGGCCGGTCTCGTGGTTGACCACCATGTGCCGGTAGTTCCGCAGCGCCAGGTGCGCGGCGTTCCAGGCGGGCGAGGCGTTCTTCCAGCGGTCCTGGTTGATGATCACGTAGCGGCCCACCCGGCAGCTCCACGTCGAGGAGCACGACGAGGAGAACGACGGCACGAGCCCGGCCTGCGCGAGCACCAGCGTGAACGAGCCGCCCTTGGCCACCGGCCGGAACCGGATGCCGGCGCCGCGCCATCCGCGCGGGTCGTCGTAGGTCGCCTTGGCCAGCTTCTCGAACTCCGCGCGACTCGTGGTGATCCGGCCGCGGGTCTCGACGTGGTAGGTCACGGTCCGGCGGACGTCGACCCGGTGCCGGACGACGGCGCTCCGGACCTTCACCGTGAGCGGGTGGTAGCCAGGGGCCTCCGCGTGGACGCGCAGCACGACCCTGCTGCCGACGTCCTCGGGCCGGACGTCGTAGGTGCGCCCGGTGCCGCCGCCGGGCCAGCGGTAGCTCACGGTGGCGTGAGGAGCGGAGAAGCGGCCCGGCCGCGCCTTGAGCCGGTGCGTGTACCTCGCCTCGCCCAGGATCCGCTGGCGCTTGGCGGTCATGGTCGCCTCGGCGACGGGCGCGGTCGGCGCCGAGGTGGCGACGCCGGAGCCGTCGACGGCGGTCACCTGCACGGCGAGCGAGTGCCCGAGGTCGTCGAGGCCCGGCACGTACGTCGGCGCGGTCGCGCCGCCGACGGGGACGCCGTCGCGCAGCCACTGGTAGCCGAACGAGGCGACCGGCGGCGACCACACGCCCGGGTCTGCGGTGAGGGTGCTGCCGTAGACGGCAGACCCCGTGACCGTCGGCGGCGTGACCGGAGCAGCGGGAGCCGGCGTGGCCAGGGCGACCACACCGGTGAGGGCCACCACCAGGGCCAGCAGAAGGCGTCTCATCGCCGGCGACGATAGCCGGGTCCACAATGCACGGATGCACCTCGGCCTGCACCTCCCGCACGTCGACCTCGACGGCTCGGGGCTCTCCCTCGGCCGGCTCACCCGCGCGGCTGCCGCCGCGCGGGCGGCCGGATTCGGCTCGGTGTCGGCCAACGACCACCTCGTGTTCGCCCGCCCGTGGCTCGACGGACTCGTCGCGCTGACCGCGGTGGCAGAGGTCAGTGGCGACCTCGAGCTGGTGACGTCGGTGGCCCTGCCCACCATCCGCCACCCGGCGGTGCTGGCACGCACGCTCGCCGGTCTCGACGTGCTCTCCGGCGGACGCGTCGTGGCGGGCCTCGGCGCGGGGTCGTCCCCCACCGACTACGCGGAGGTGGGCATCGCGTTCGACGAGCGCTGGCGACGGCTCGACGACGCGGTGGTGCTGCTCCGGCACCTGCTCCGCGGGGGACCCTCACCCGAGTCGGGCCACTACCCGGGGCCGGCCGTGCCACTCGACCCGAGACCCGCGCGGGACGGCGGAGTCCCGCTGTGGCTGGGCAGCTGGGGCTCCCCCGCGGGGCTCCACCGGGTCTCCCGGCTCGGGGACGGCTGGCTCGCCTCGGCGTACAACACCGACCCGCAGGCCTTCGCCGCTGCCCGGGAGAGGCTCCCGGGCGGGCTGCCCGCGGCGGTCGTGTCGATGTGGACCTGGGTCACCGAGGACGCCGAGGAGGAGCGACGGATGGTCGAGGAGGTGCTGGCGCCGGCCCTGCGCCGGGACCCCGGCGAGCTGCACGGCCGGGTCTGCGTGGGCCCGGCCCAGCAGTGCGCCGAGCTGCTCGCGGCCTACGCCGAGGCCGGCGCCGAGCGCGTGCACGTCTGGCCGCTCACCGACGAGGAGCGCCAGGTCGAGCTCATCGCCGGGCTGGCACCCGGAACGACGCCGTGACCGACGCGAGGGTCTCGAGCATCAGCAGGCTGGCGGGCGTCGGGTAGGCGTCCGGCGGGCGGACGGCGAGCACCCGTCGCGACGGACCGCCGGCGCGCAGCCGGCGGATGCTGGTGCCTGGCACCCGGGCGGCCGCGACGGCCAGCCCGGGCACCACGGCCACGCCCAGCCCGGCAGCCACGAACGCCTGCACGCCGCGGTAGTCGTCGCTGGCGAAGCCGACGTCAGGCTCGAAGCCCGCGCCGCGGCACGCCGCCCGGACGATGCTGAACCACGTGCTGCCGGGCAGGCCGCCGATCCACGTCTCGCCCCGCAGGGCGGTCAGGTCGAGCGGCGTCTTCCCGCCTGCGAGGCGGTGCCGCTCGGGCAGCACGACGCGGAACGGGTCGTCGAAGAGCACCACCTGGTCGAGGCGGACGTCGGGATGCTGCGCGAGCGCCGGGTCGTCGTAGACGAGGGCGACGTCGAGCTCACCGTCGTACAGCCTGGGCAGGAGCGCCTGCAGGTGGTCGTCGACGAGCGAGAGCCGCACCCCCGGCCGCTGGTCGCGGAAGCGGGCCAGCGCCGGCGGCACGAACGTCGCCAGTGCGGTCGGGAAGCTCCCCAACCGGAGCCGCCCGGCCCGCCTGCCGGTGACCTCGGCGAGCTCGTGCTCGGCGTCCGCGAGCCGGGAGAGCAGCAGCCGGCCGTGCCGGGCCAGGGTGTGACCCGCCTCGGTGAGCGCGGTCGGCCGGCTGGCCCGGTCGACGAGCGTGAGCTGGAGGTGCCGCTCCAGAGCGGAGACGTGCTGGCTGACCGCCGACTGGGTGAGCCCGAGCTCGCGGGCCGCGGCGGTGAAGGAGCCAGAGGCGTCGAGGGCGCAGAGCACCCGGACCCCGCGCAGGTGATGTATCAGCTCCACTGATGATCCTTCAGTTATCAGCATTGCTGCTGATGGCATGGCCAGCCTACGGTCCAGCCGTCCCACGGGGCCAGCAACGCACCAGAGGAGCACCAGCCATGACCACCACCAGCACGGGCACAAGCACCGGCACCAGCCCGGGCGCCAGCCCCGACAGCGGTCACCCCGGCGACACCGGCCCGGCCATCGACGGCGACCGCTTGATGGCGTTCGTCTTCCGGGCCGTCGACGAGGTCGGCGCCACGCTCAACGCCGCCCTGGTCGTCGTCGGCGACGAGCTCGGCTACTACCGCGCCCTCGCCGACAGCGGCCCCCTGACGGCCGCCGAGCTGGCGGTCGCCACCGGCACCGACGCCCACTACGCCCGCGAGTGGCTCAACGCCCAGGCCGCCGGCTCGATCGTCGACTACGACCCCGGCACCGGGCGCTACACACTGCCCGCCGAGCACGCCGTGGCACTGACCGACGAGTCGAGCCCGGCCTTCCTCCCGGGGCTCTTCCAGATCGCCGTCGGCACGGTCGCGGGCGCCGGCCGGGTCCCCGACGCCGCCCGTCGCGGCACCGGCGTCGGCTGGCACGAGCACAACCGCGACGTGCACCACGGGTGCGAGCGGTTCTTCCGGCCCGGCTACCACGCGCACCTCGTCGACGAGTGGCTCCCGGCAGTCGGCGCGGCCGACGCGCTGCGCGCCGGCGCCTCCGTGGCCGATGTCGGTTGCGGCCACGGGGCCTCCACGGTGCTGATGGCGCAGGCCTTCCCCGCGTCGAGGTTCCACGGCTCCGACTACCACGCCGAGTCGATCGAGGTCGCCCGCGCGCGGGCGGTCGAGGCCGGCGTCTCCGACCGGGTGACGTTCGAGGTGGCGCCCGCCGACGGCTTCGGCGGCTCCGGCTACGACCTCGTCACCACCTTCGACGCGCTGCACGACATGGGCGACCCGCTCGGCGCTGCCCGGCACGTGCACGAGGTGCTGGCCGACGACGGCACCTGGATGGTGGTCGAGCCGATGGCCGGCGACCGCGTCGAGGACAACCTGAACCCCGTCGGCCGGACCTACTACGGCTTCTCCACGCTGCTCTGCACGCCGGCCTCGCTCTCGCAGGACGTGGGGCTGGCCCTCGGCACCCAGGCCGGGCCGGCCCGCATCCGCGAGCTCGTCGAGGCGGCCGGCTTCACGAGGTTCCGCAGCGCCGCCGAGACGCCGTTCAACCGGGTGATGGAGATCCGGAGGTAGTCACGCCCAGAGCTGGCCCTCGAGGGCGTCCTCGGCCTCGTCGATGGTGCCCTCGTAGGCGCCGGTGGAGAGGTACTTCCAGCCGCCGTCGGCCACGATGAACGCGATGTCGGCGCTCTCCCCCGCCTTGACCGCCTTGGCGGCCTGGGCCAGCGCGGCATGCAGGATCGCGCCGGTCGAGATGCCCGCGAAGATGCCCTCGAGCTCGAGGAGCTCGCGCACCCGGCGTACGGCGTCGCGCGGGCCCACCGAGAAGCGCGCGTCGATGAGGTCGGCGTCGTAGAGCTCGGGCACGAAGCCCTCGTCGAGGTTGCGCAGTCCGTAGACGAGCTCGCCGTACCTCGGCTCGGCGGCCACCACCCGCACGTCGGGCTTGGCCTCGCGGAAGAAGCGGGAGACGCCCATCAGGGTGCCCGTGGTGCCGAGACCGCCGACGAAGTGGGTGATGCCGGGCAGGTCGGCCAGGATCTCCGGCCCGGTGCCCTCCTGGTGCGCGAGCGAGTTCGCCTCGTTGCCGTACTGGTAGAGCATCACCCAGTCGGGGTGCTCCTCGGCGACCTGCTTGGCGACCCGCACGGCCTCGTTGGAGCCGCCCGCGGCCGGGGACGTGATGATCTCGGCTCCCCACATCCGCAGCAGCTGCCGACGCTCCTCGGAGGTGTTCTCCGGCATCACGCAGACCAGGCGGTAGCCCTTGAGCTTGGCGGCCATGGCGAGCGAGATGCCGGTGTTGCCCGACGTCGGCTCCAGGATCGTGCAGCCGGGGCGCAGCAGCTCCTCCTTCTCGGCCTCCTCGACCATGCGCAGCGCCGGGCGGTCCTTGATCGAACCGGTCGGGTTGCGGTCCTCGAGCTTGGCCCACAGGCGTACGTCGGGGCTCGGCGACAGCCTCGGCAGCCCGACCAGCGGGGTGCCGCCGACCGAGGCGAGGAGGTTGTCGTAGCGCGTCATGCGGCTCAGCCGCCGGCGACCGCCGGCAGCACCACGACCTGGTCGCCGTCGCTCAGGGTCGCCTCGAGCCCGCCGAGGAAGCGCACGTCCTCGTCGTTGACGTAGACATTGACGAACCGGCGCAGGTCGCCGTCGTCGATCAGGCGCTCCTTGATGCCGGGGTGGTTGGCCTCCAGGTCGTCGATGAGCGCGCCGAGGCTGGCGCCCTCGGCGTCGACCGACTTCTCGCCGCCGGTGTAGGTGCGCAGGATGGTCGGGATCCGGACCTCGATGGCCATCAGGTGGTGCTCCTCGCGGGTAGGTGTGCGACGACGTCGACCTCTTCCTCGGTCACCTCGCCGTCGATGATCCGATAACTCCTGAACTCCACGGGGCCGTCGTTGTTCCCGTGCTCGCGTGTGCTGACGAGCACATAGTGCGCGCCGGGCTCCATGGCGAGGCCGATGTCGGTGCGGCTGGGGTACGCCTCGGTGGCCGTGTGGGAGTGGTAGACCACCACCGGCTCCTCGTCGTTGGCGTCCATCTCCTTGTAGAGCTGCAGGAGGTCGCTGGAGTCGAACTCGTAGAAGGTCGGGCTGCCGGCGGCGTTGACCATCTCGACGAGCCGCTCGGCGCGGTCGCTGCCGGCGGGGCCGGCGACGATGCCGCAGGCCTCGTCGGGGTGGTCCCGCTTGGCGTGCGCGACGATCGCGTCGTACGTCGCCTGCTCGAGTCTCAGCACCCGTCCAGCGTATGGGCTGACCACGGCGTCCCGGCCCACGGCCCGAGGGTTGGGAGCGACGGCGCCAGCGCAAGCTCGCGGGGGTATCAGGCCAGAGCTTGGACGAGTGTCTCCTGCAGGTAGCCGACCCACTCGTAGATGTCGTGGGCCTGGGCGCGGGGGTCGTCGTCGGGGAGCGAGTGCCAGTAGCCCTCGTCGCCCTCCTGCACCTCGAGGCGGGTCGCCAGTGCGAGCCGCAGGTCGGTGAACGAGCGCATCCAGACCTCCGCCGTCGGCTCGTCGAGCTCGACGTCGATCATCAGGCCCTCCTCGGTCAGCTCGGGTGGCAGCCCGGCCTCCTCGAGCCCGTCGATGATCGTGACCGCGGCCCGCGCCTTGCCGTCGCGCAGCGTCCCCTCGGTGAACCTGCGGAACTCCGCGGCGCCCTCCTCGTCGTGGGGGTAGGCCGTGGGGAACAGCCGCGCAAGCACCGGGTCGTCGGGCTCGGTCGTCGGGCCCGAGAAGTCCATCATCGCCTCGAGCGGGTCGACGTCGTCGCGGGGCACGGCCGCCTCGTTGCGCAGCAGCTCGACGAGCTGGGCCGCGAGCGAGCGCAGCAGGTCGGCCTCGAAGCCGGTGAAGGTGGCGATGAGGCGCTTGCTGCGGCGGTGGCGCGTGAAGCCGGTCAAGGAATCAGCTCTGCTTGTCCAGCGTCGCCCAGAGGCCGTACTCGTGCATGGCCTGCACGTCACGCTCCATCTCCTCGCGGCTGCCGGTGCTGACGACCGACTTGCCGTCCTCGTGCACCTCGAGCATCAGCTTCTCGGCCTTCTTCTTGTCGTATCCGAAGTACTTCTGGAACACGTAGGTCACGTAGGACATCAGGTTGACCGGGTCGTTCCAGACGATCGTCACCCACGGCACCGCCAGGACGGTGATCTCGTCGGGGGTGGTGGTCGGTTCGACCTCGACGGGGCTGGCGGTCGACACGCCCCCATGGTGCCACGCACGTAGGGTTCGTCCGTGGCTCCCTCGACAGCCCTGCTGACAGACCACTACGAGCTGACCATGCTCCAGGCCGCGCTGGCGAGCGGTACGGCGGAGCGCCGGTCGGTCTTCGAGCTGTTCGGGCGGCGGTTGCCCGAGGGCCGGCGCTACGGCGTGGTGGCCGGGGTCGGCCGGGCGCTGGACGCGATCGAGGCCTTCCGGTTCGGCGAGGAGGAGCTCGCCGCGCTCGACGGGGTCGTGGACGCGCCGACCCTGGCCTGGCTCGCCGACTACCGCTTCCGCGGCGACGTCTGGGGCTACCCCGAGGGCGAGACCTACTTCGCCCACTCGCCGCTGCTGATCGTGGAGGCCAGCTTCGCGGAGGCGGTGGTGCTCGAGACCGTGCTGCTCTCGATCTACAACCACGACTCGGCGATCGCCTCGGCCGCCTCGCGGATGACCGCCGCCGCCGGAGACCGGCCGTGCATCGAGATGGGCTCGCGGCGCACCCACGAGGAGGCCGCGGTGGCCGCGGCCCGGGCGGCGTACATCGCCGGCTTCGCCAACACCTCCAACCTCGCCGCGCGCCGGCGTCACGGCATCCCGACCACCGGCACCAGCGCCCACTCGTTCACGCTGCTGCACGACACCGAGGAGGACGCCTTCCGCGCGCAGGTCACCTCGCTCGGCACCGGGACGACGCTGCTCGTCGACACCTACGACGTCGCCGAGGCGGTCCGGAGCGCCGTCGACGTGGCCGGGCCCGAGCTCGGCGCGGTCCGCCTCGACTCGGGCGACCTCGGGCTGCTGGCCGTGGAGGTGCGCGCCCAGCTCGACTCGCTCGGGGCGACCGGCACCCGGATCGTCGTGACGAGCGACCTCGACGAGTACGCCATCGCCGCGCTCGCCTCGGCACCGGTCGACGGCTACGGCGTCGGCACCCAGCTCGTGACCGGCAGCGGGCACCCGACGTCCGGGTTCGTCTACAAGCTCGTCGCCCGCGAGGACGACCAGGGCGTGCTGCAGTCGGTCGCGAAGAAGAGCGTCGACAAGGTCTCCGTGGGCGGTCGCAAGTACGCCCTGCGCCGGCTCACCCGCGAGGGCGTCGCCGAGGCCGAGGTGGTCGGCGTCGGCACCCCCGCCGAGAACGACGGCGACGACCGCGAGCTCCTCGTGCCGCTCGTGCGCGACGGCGAGGTCGTCGGCCGCGAGCCGCTCGAGGCCGCGCGCGACCGGCACACCCGGAGCCGGGCCGAGCTGCCGCCCGCCGCGCAGCAGCTGTCGCGCGGCGAGCCCGTCATCCCCACGGTGTTCGAGGGCGATCGCTGAGGGCCTCGCACACTGCTCGACAGTCGAGGAAATTCCGAACCACCCTGGCGGCGGCGACCGGAAGCGCCGACTAGGTTGACCTCGTGAAGACCGCGCTCATCGTCGTCGACGTGCAGAACGACTTCTGCGAGGGCGGGTCGCTGCCCGTCGCCGGGGGTGCCCAGGTCGCGGCCGACGTCGCCCGGCTCCTGCACGAGCGCGCGGCCGGCGGCGAGGCCGCCCCGGCGTACGACCACGTCGTCGCGACCAAGGACCACCACGTCGACCCAGGCGACCACTGGGCCCGGGAGCCCGACTTCGTGGACTCCTGGCCGGTGCACTGCCGGGTCGGCACCGAGGGGGAGGCGTTCCACCCCAACCTCGACCCGCAGCCCTTCGACGCGATCTTCCTCAAGGGCGAGCACCAGGCGGCCTACTCCGGGTTCGAGGGCACCCACGACGGGCGCCCGCTGGCGCAGTGGCTGCGCGACCACGAGATCACCCGCGTCGACATCTGCGGCATCGCCACCGACCACTGCGTGCGCGCGACCGCGCTCGACGCGGCGGGCGAGGGGTTCGAGACGACGGTGCTGCTCGACCTGTGTGCGGGCGTGGCTCCCGAGACCACCGAGGCCGCGCTGGCGGCGATGCGAGAGGCGGGCGTCGGCCTTGCTGGAGACTGACGACCTCGTCGTCGAGCCCCGCGAGGGCGGGGCGCTCTGGCTGACCTTCGACCGGCCGGAGGTCCTCAACGCGTTCAGCGGCGAGCTGTCGGTCGCGCTCGCCGAGCGGCTGGAGGACGCCGCCAGCAACGACGAGGTCCGCGTCGTCGTGGTCACCGGCACCGGGCCCGCGTTCAGCGCCGGCGCTGACATCTCCGGCGCGGACGCGCACGAGCGGTTCGACGTCCGCGCCCTCGACGCGGCGAACCGGATCATCCGGGCGGTCGTCGCCTGTCCCAAGCCGGTGGTGGCCGCGGTCAACGGCGTCGCCGCCGGCGTCGGCTGCTCGACCGCGCTCGCCGCCGACCTCGTCGTCGCGGCCGAGTCGGCGTCGTTCCTGCTCGCGTTCGCCCGGATCGGGCTGATGCCCGACGGCGGTACGTCCGCGACGGTCGCCGCGTCGATCGGCCGGGCGCGGGCGATGCGGATGGCGCTGCTCGGCGAGCCGCTCACCGCGCGCGAGGCGTACGACGCGGGCCTGGTGAGCCACGTGGCGCCCGACGAGGAGTTCGGCGCGGTCGTCGACCAGGTGGTCCGGCGGCTGGCCCGAGGAGCACCGCTGGCCCAGGCCGCGACCAAGAAGGCCGTCAACGCCGCCACCCTCGACCTGCTGGAGGGCGCGCTGGAGCGCGAGCGCACCGGCCAGACCGTCCTGCTGCGCACCGACGACGCCGCCGAGGGCATGCGCGCGTTCAACGAGCAGCGCCGGCCCGCCTTCCGGGGCCTCTGACCGCCGTGAGCCAGCGCGGGCAGGCCCTCGCGACCCTGCGCGAGCCGAACTTCCGCGCGTACTTCCTCTCCACCCTCGTCAACGGTGCCGGCTCGACGATGGGCGGCATCGCGCTGGCGTTCGCGGTCCTCGAGGTCAGCCGCTCGCCGTCCGCGCTCGGCATCGTGCTCGCCGCGCACACCATCCCGGAGGTCCTCCTTCTGCTGGCCGGCGGCGTCATCGCCGACCGCTTCGGCCGGACCGCGACGATCCAGCTCTCCAACGTCATCTCCGGGGTCACCCAGCTCGTGATCGCGGGTCTCGTCATCAGCGGCGAGGCACAGCTGTGGGTGCTCGCCGCCCTCAGCGCGGTCAACGGGGCCTCGTCGGCGATCGGCTTCCCGGCGCTGGCCAGCGTGCTGCCGCAGCTCGTGCCCCGCGAGCAGCTGCAGGCGGCCAACGTCCTCAACTCGATGCGGCGCGGCGTCCTCAACGTCATCGGCCCGGCGATCGGCGGCGTGCTCGTGGTGACCGTGGGTGCCGGGTGGGCGGTCGCGGTCGACGGCCTCACCTACCTGGCGGCCGCCGCCCTGCTCCTCATGGTCAAGATCCCGCCGCCGCTCCCCCGCGCCGACCGGGCGAGCATGGTCGAGGACCTCCGCGAGGGCTGGGCCTACTTCCGCTCGACCACGTGGCTGTGGGCGGTGGTGCTCGCCTTCGGCGTCCTCAACGCGCTGCACAGCGGCTTCAACACCCTCGGTCCGGTGATGGCGGTGACCACCGACATCGGCGAGGCCGGGTGGGGACTGATCCTGTCGGCCGGCGCGGTCGGCCTGCTGCTCACCACCGTGGTGATGCTCCGCGTCCCCCTGCAGCGGCCGCTGCTCTGGGGGATGCTCGGCTGCGCGCTCTACGGCGTGCCGATGCTCGTGCTCGGCCTCCACCCGAGCCTGGTTGCGGTGATGGTGGCGACCTTCGTCGGGGGTGCCGGCATCGAGGTCTTCAGCCTGGGCTGGAGCCTGGCGATGCAGGAGCACGTGCCCGACGAGATGCTCTCGCGCGCCTACTCCTACGACGCCCTCGGCTCCTTCGTCGCCATCCCCGTCGGGCAGCTGGCCGTCGGGCCGCTGGGTGCGGCGTTCGGCGTGCGCGAGGTGCTGCTGGTCTGCGGCGTGGCCTACGCCGTGATCTGCGTGGCCACGCTGGGCTCGCGGTCGGTGCGCGACCTCCAGCGCGTCGACCACGCCGGCGCGGTCACCTGAGCCTCAGCACCACTTCTCGGCCAGCGCCCGGATCACCGTGAGGTTGCGGTTGGTCGCCACCCCGAGGTGCTTCTCGACGGCCGCGTTGGTGAGCTTCGCCTCGTGGTAGTTGTCACCGAGCAGCAGGTGCACGGCGCGGCCGCCGACCTTGGCCACCTCGTCGGTGGTGCTGGTGTCCTCGAGCTGCTTGATGGCCGCGGCGGTCGGGGCGTCCTTGCACAGCGACACGTAGTGCTTGCCGCCGTGCCCGAGGCGCGCGGCGTGCTCCGCGATCTCGCGCAGCTCCTTCTGGGTGAACACGATGGTCGGCACCGCGAACCCCGCCTCGACCTCGAAGGCCTCCTCCAGGGCGGCCTCGATCTTCGCCCGGGAGCGCAGCGTGGTGTCGAAGCGGACGTTGCCGGTGTTGATGTACGTCGCGACGTCGGTGAAGCCGGCCGCCTCGACCGCCTTGATGATCGAGTCCTTGGGGAACTTCCGGTTGCGGCCAAGGTTGATCGCCCGCAGGAAGCCGATGTAGGTCGCCATGACCTCAGCGGATCCGCACGACGTTGGTCTTCGCGATCTTGTCGTGGATCGCCTGGTTGTGGTCGTCCCACAGCGGCCAGAGGTAGTCGAGGACGGTGTAGACGAAGGTCAGGCAGCCGGCCACCGGCAGCAGGCCCAGCAGCCCCACGCCGTACTGCCCGGCCCAGCGCAGCAGCACCGTGCCGAGGGTCATCGGTCCCGGCCGCTCGCGCAGGCGCACCCGCAGCCCGAGGAGCAGCTTGCCCGGCGTGGCCTGCTTCCACATCAGGAAGCCGACGTTGTAGACGAAGCCGACCGCGACGTTGATCAGCGTGATGATCGCCAGCGGGACCGCGATGTCGCCCTGCAGCTCGCTCGAGTCGAGGCTCGCGCTGTCGCCGTTGAAAGCCTCGTCGAAGACGTCGCGGTAGCTGTCGTAGACGTCACGGGCCCACGGGAACGCGAGGACCGCCGAGACCATGCCGAGGAGGAGGCCGTCGATCACCAGCGCCAGCACCCGCCACCACCACCCGGCCAGCGGTACGCCGTCCGGCGTGGTCGGCCGGCCGTCGTACGCCGCGCCGGCGGCCGGGTAGGCCGGGTAGCTCGGGTAGGCGGGCTGCTGCGCCGGGGCGACGTGCTCGGTCCAGCGCGTGCCGTCCCAGTAGCGCAGCTGCGCCGGCTGACCGGGCTGCGGCGGGACGGGGTCGGGGTGCCAGCCGGGCGGTGAGGTCACCCGGGAAGGTTAGTGGCCCGACACTAGAGGTTGCCGCGGGCGTCCTGCTCGCGCTCGATGGCCTCGAAGAGGGCCTTGAAGTTGCCCTTGCCGAAGCCCAGCGAGCCGTGCCGCTCGATGAACTCGTAGAACACCGTCGGCCGGTCGCCCATCGGCTTGGTGAAGATCTGCAGCAGGTAGCCGTCCTCGTCGCGGTCGACGAGGATCTTGCGCTTCTTCAGCTCCTCGATCGGGACCCGCACCTCGCCGATCCGGGCGCGCAGCTCCGGGTCGTCGTAGTAGGAGTCGGGCGTGTCGAGGAACTCGATGCCGTTGTCGCGCAGGAGGTCGACGCTGCGCAGGATGTCGTTGGTCGCGAGCGCGATGTGCTGGCAGCCGGCGCCGTCGTAGAACTCGAGGTACTCGTCGATCTGCGACTTCTTCTTCGCGATGGCCGGCTCGTTGAGCGGGAACTTCACCCGGTGGTTGCCGCTGGCGACGACCTTGCTCATGAGGGCGGAGTAGTCGGTGGCGATGTCGTCGCCGACGAACTCCGCCATGTTCGTGAAGCCGAGGACCTTGTTGTAGAACTCCACCCACTCGTCCATCCGGCCGAGCTCGACGTTGCCGACGCAGTGGTCGATCGCCTGGAAGAGCCGCTTGGGGTGTCCCTCGCGCCGGACGACGGTCGACCGCCGGGCGACGTAGCCGGGCAGGTAGGGGCCGGTGTAGCGGCTGCGGTCGACCAGGGTGTGGCGGGTCTCGCCGTACGTCGCGATCGCGGCGATCCGGACGGTGCCGTGCTCGTCGGTCTCGTCGTGCGGCTCGACCAGGACGGTGGCGCCCGTCGAGCGGGCGTGCTCGATGCACTTGTCGACGTCGGTCACCTCGATGGCGAGGTCGACGACGCCGTCGCCGTGCCGGCGGTGGTGGTCGAGCACCGGGCTGTCGGGGGTGACGCCGCCGGTGAAGACGAACCGCGCGCTGCCGCTGCGCAGGACGTAGGACTTCGAGTCGCGGTGGCCGGTCTCCGGACCGCGGTAGGCCTCGAGCTCCATGCCCATCGCGAGCTGGTAGAAGCCCGCGGCCTGGGTGGCGTTGCCGACCACGAAGCACACGGCGTCCTGGGCGACGACCGGGAACGGGTCGTTGGTGGCGTCGTACTCGACCAGGCCGACGAGCTGCTTGAGCTGCTCGAGGGAGAGTCCGGCCTGGACTTCCTCGCTGGTCAGGGCGGTGAGGGTCGACTCGCTCATGGCCTCAACCCTCACGGGTCAGGTCAAAGTGTGCAACAGTACGACGACACGCTGTGCAACTTGTTCAGTTCGGAGCCGCTGATGGACGATCTCGATCGCAGATTGATCGATCTCTTCGCGACCGACCCGCGCATCGGCGTGCTCGAGGCGTCGCGGCGCCTCGGCGTGGCCCGCGGCACCGTCCAGGCCCGGCTCGACAAGCTCACCTCGTCGGGCGTGATCACGTCGTGGGGCCCGGACCTGTCGCCCGCTGCTCTGGGCTACCCGGTGACGGCGTTCCTCACCCTCGAGATCCGCCAGGACGAGCGCACCGGCGGCGGCCACGACACCGTGGGTGCCCACCTCGCCGAGATCCCCGAGGTGCTCGAGGCGCACACGATCACCGGCGCCGGCGACCTGATGGCCCGCGTCGTCGCCCGCTCCAACACCGACCTGCAGCGCGTGATCGACCTCGTGCTCGCCAACCCCGCGATCGTCCGCTCCTCGACCGTGATCGCGCTCGCCACCCAGGTGCCCTACCGGGTGCTGCCCCTGGCCGCCGTGGTGGGGTAGTCCCTGACGTTCGGGCCCCTGTTCCTCCACAACTGGGGCCCGAACGTCAGGGACTATCCCGCCTTGCTGGCCCAGTCGCGCAGGCGGTCGATGCGCTTGCGGAGCATCTCGGCGCTGGCGACCGCCGCCGCAGGGCCGCCGCACTCCTTGCGGAGGGCTGCGTGGGTGACGCCGTGGGGCTGGCCGGTGCGGTGGTGCCAGGCGGCGACGAGACCGTTGAGCTCGCGGCGCAGCACGGCGAGCTGCTCGTGGGTCGTGAGCTCGGGCACTTCAGGATCCGGGCGAGCCGGTCGCTTGGCCCGGCGGTCGCTCTGCCGCTGGGCGAGCAGCTGGCGCATCTGGTCGGGCTCGAGCAGGCCGGGGATGCCGAGGAAGTCCATCTCCTCCTCGGAGCCGACGTGCACCTCGCCCTCGTGGCCGAACTCGGCGCCGTCGAAGAGCACGCGGTCGAAGTGCGCCTGCGAGCCGAGCGCCTCGAAGGGCAGGCTTCCCAGCTCGGAGGACGCCGCCTCTCCGGCCTGCGCCTGGACGAGCAGGTCGTCCTCGGCCGCGAAGAGGTCGCCCTCGTCGGTGATCCGGCGGCCGAGCACGTGGTCGCGGGCGACCTCGAGCTCCGCGGCGTACGTGAGCAGGTTGGGCACCGACGGCAGGAACACCGAGGCCGACTCGCCGCGGCCCCGGGCGCGGACGAACCGGCCCACCGCCTGCGCGAAGAAGAGAGGCGTCGAGGTGGTGGTGGCGTACACGCCGACGGCGAGGCGGGGTACGTCGACCCCCTCCGACACCATCCGCACGGCCACCATCCAGCGGCCCTCGCCCTCGGAGAACGCGGCGATCTTCTTCGACGCCTGCTTCTCGTCGGAGAGCACGACGGTCGGCGCCTCGCCCGACACCGCCTTCAGCGTCCTGGCGTAGGCGCGCGCGGAGTCCTGGTCGGTCGCGATGACCAGCCCGCCCGCGTCGGGGACGTGGCGGCGTACCTCCGAGAGACGCTTGTCGGCCGCGGACAGCACCGACGGGATCCACGCGCCGTCGGGGTCGAGCGCGGTGCGCAGCGCCTGCGCGGTGAGGTCCTTGGTGAGCGGCTCGCCGAGCCGGGCTGCGATCTCGTCACCGGCGCGGGTGCGCCACTGGAGCTCGCCGGAGTAGGCCATGAACATCACCGGCCGCACGACCCGGTCGGCGAGCGCCTCGGCGTAGCCGTAGGTGTAGTCGGCCACCGACCTCGGGACGCCGTCGTCGCCCGGTGCGTAGGTCACGAACGGGATCGGGTTGACGTCGGAGCGGAACGGCGTGCCGGTCAGCGCCAGGCGCCGGTGGGCGGGCTCGAACGCCTCGCGCACCCCCTCGCCCCACGAGAGCGCATCGCCCGCGTGGTGCACCTCGTCGAGGATCACCAGCGTCTTGAACCGCTCGGTGCGGATGCGGAGCGCCAGCGGGTTGACCGCGACCCCGGCGTAGGTGACCGCGATGCCGAGGTAGTCCTGCGAGGTCTTGCCCTTGCCTGCGGCGTACGCCGGGTCGATCGGGATGCCGGCCCGGCCGGCCGCCTCCGCCCACTGCAGCTTGAGGTGCTCGGTCGGCGCCACGATCGTGATGCGGTCGACGAGCCGGCGGCCGAGCAGCTCGGCCGCGACCGACAGCGCGAACGTCGTCTTGCCCGCGCCGGGCGTGGCGACCGCCAGGAAGTCACGCGGGAGCCGGTCGAAGTACGCCGTCATCGCGGCCGTCTGCCACGTGCGCAGCGGCGTCGCCGTGCCCCAGGCCGCGCGCTCCGGCCACGCCGGACCGAGTCCGGGCGCGAGGGGCGCGGCGTCGTCGCCGCGGGTCACTCGGTGGGACCCGAGTCGGGCGAGTCGCCCTCGTTGAGGGACTCCCAGACCTCTTTGCACTCCGGGCAGACCGGGAACTTCTCCGGCGCACGGCTCGGCACCCACACCTTGCCGCAGAGGGCCACCACCGGCGTGCCCATCACCATCGCCTCGGTGAGCTTGTCCTTGTCGACGAAGTGGGAGAACCGCTCGTGGTCGCCCGCGTCGGTGGGGACGGTCCGGTCCTCGTGACGGACGTCGGTGTCGACGGCGGTCTGGGTCCCGAAACCGGTGGTGCTCACGCTCCCAACTCTACGAGCCAGCGGGCGAGTCCGACGCATCCCCCGCTGGTGGCACTGCCACCGCTCTCAGTTCAGCTCGGGATCGACGGGCCGCGTCGAGTGCCAGGCGAGCTCGCCGGGCTGGCGGCGCAGCACGTCGCGCCAGAGCTCCCCCGGATCCATGCGGAACACGTCGACCGGGTCGCCCGGCACGACGTACCAGCTGCCCTCGTCGATCTCGGCCGCGAGCTGGTCGGCGCCCCAGCCGGCGTAGCCCGCGAAGATGCGCATGCCGGCCAGCGAGCCGGTCACGAGCTCGACCGGGGTGTCGAGGTCGACCAGCCCGAGCAGGCCGTCGACCTCCCGGAAGCCGACCGGTACGTCGTCGCCGTCGCGCAGCAGCGCGACGCCCAGGGCGCCCTCGGTGCTGACCGGCCCGCCGCGGAAGAGCACCTCCGGCTCGGACGCGATCTCGCCCCAGGTCTCCAGCACGTCTGCGACCGGGACGCCGGAGGGACGGTTCAGGACGACGCCGAGGGCGCCGTTGTCGTCGACGTCGAGGATCAGCACCACCGAGTCGGCGAAGTTGGGGTCGAGCAGCTCGGGTGTGGCGACCAGCAGCATCCCGGCGCGGACGTCGGGGCCGTCGACCATGAACCCATCATGCAACAAGGGGACGACCCCGACGCCCGGCACGGGGAGGGAGGGAGAGGGTGCCGGGGTCGGGGTCGCCACGTCGGGGTCAGGCGGCCAGTGCCGCCTTGAGCCGCACGAGCAGGCTCGGTCGCTGGACGCCGTCGCCGGCCCCGTCGAGGGGGTACGGCGCCCGGGTCGCCAGGGCCTCGTCCTCGATGCGCGCACCGGCGGCCGCGGCGCGGTCGTCCTGGGCGCTGGCCCGCCCGGCCATCACCGCGAGGAGCACGTGCTCCTTCGCGACGGCCTTGCGGACCACCTCGCGGGTGGCCTCGTCGGCGGGGTGCCGGCGCGCCTCGTCGAGGATCGCGCAGATGCCCGGCAGCTCGTCAGCGGTCAGCTGCCAGGCGCGGACCACGGAGTCGCGGAGGTCGAGGGGCTGGTGCAGCTGCTCGCGCTCGATCCGGCCGGCGAGGCGGGTGTGCCACTTCAGCTGGAGGGCGGCGAGCAGGTCGAGGTCGTCGGCGAAGGTCTCGGCGACGCCGTCGACGTCGCTGGGGAGCGCGCCGTCACGGCGCTGGTCCGCCGCGGCGATGACGGCGCGCAGCACGTCTCCACGACGGTGGAAGGACGTCCAGGTCATGGGCAGGTCCTCTCTGGGTTCGGCCGGCCCGATCGGGCCGACGGGACTCACATACCGTGAGTACGTACCCAGAGTACGGGACCGTACCGACGGTATGCGAGCGGCCGGTCCGTGATGCTGGCCACCCCACCGCCGGGACGGCGGAGTCCTCGCCATACCGCCGGTCGGTTCCTACACTGCCGGGATGCCCAAGTCGGTCAGCCGCCTGATGCCCGTGGTGCCAGGCGCCAGCCGGCGCCAGCAGTACTCCGCGTCGACCAAGCGCGCGCTCGTCGAGGTCGCGGAGGGCCTGTTCACCGAGCACGGTTACGCCAACACCTCCCTCGACGCGATCGTCGCGGGCGCCCGGGTGACCAAGGGCGCGCTCTACCACCATTTCAGCGGCAAGCAGGCCCTGTTCGAGGCCGTCTTCGAGCGGGTCGAGACCGACGCCTCCAAGACCATCAACAAGGCGCTCAGGGGCCGGCGCGACCCGTGGGAGAAGGCGCGGGCCGGGCTGCGCGCGTTCCTCGGCGTCGTCCAGGAGCCCCAATACCGCCGGATCGTGATCCAGGAGGGCCCGGCCGTGCTGGGCTACGAGCGCTTCCGCGAGCAGGAGGAGCGCTCGACGTTCGCCACCGTGCTCGACATCGTCCGCTCGGTGCTCGGCGCGGGCTCGTGGGAGCTCGACGAGGCGATGCTGCAAACCTTCGCTCGGATCTTCTTCGGCGCCATGTCGTCGGCCGGCGAGTCGGTCGCCACGTCCGACGACCCGGAGGAGGCAGCCGACCGGGTGGAGGCCGCGATCGGGTTCATCATCGCGGGGTTCCGCTCGCTGGCCGAGTCGGGCGTCGAGCTGCCCGACACCCTGGTCACCGACGACGAGTGAGTCGGGCTACTTCCCGAACCGCACGCTGCCGCCGTCCTGCGGCACCAGCTCGATCCAGGTGTGCCCGGCGGGCACGCTCAGCTCCCCCGCCGGGGTGGAGAGCTCCAGCGGGGCGCCGAGCGACTCCTTGGTCCACTGGCCGCGGACCAGCCGGCCGTCGTGGAAGATCAGCGCCTGCCCCTGGCCGGTGAACTGCGTCTCCGGCACCGGGTTGCCCGCGGGGTCGCGGTAGCCGGCGTCGCCGACCCGCACCCGCAGCACGAGCACCGTGTCGGCCGGGAACTCGTCACCGGCGCCGGCATAGGTGTTCTCGTTGACGTAGGTGCCGTCCTCGAACGTCCAGTTCGTCGTGTGCCCGCCCGAGAACGACGCCGCGACCGTGCGCGCCGGCTGCCCCTGCGGGAAGTCCTTGTCGTCGCCCCACGGCAGGTAGTCGTCGGGGCGCGCCGCGCCGTCCTGGTCGACCAGCGTCGCGGTCTCGGACATGTCGGTGAACAGGTTGTACGGCGCGTGCCGGCCCGAGTCGCGGTAGAAGCCCTTGTCGCCCTCGGTGAACCACGGGATGTCGGCGCCCTCGATGCGGTTGATCGTCACCTGCGCCGCGCCCGAGGTGACGACCGTGGCGTGCACCGGCGAGACGATCCCGATGTCGCTGGCGCGCATCGAGCGCACCGGACCCACGTCGCCCGGGATCCGCGAGTAGTAGAACGCGGCGAGCCGGGTCATGCCGCCCTCGACCAGCTCCTCGACCACCAGGTCGGCCGAGCCGAGACCCACCTGCGGAGCACTCGCCGCAGTGTTGTCCATCTTGAGCACCATCACCGGGTGCTTCTGGGCGGCCTCGTCGTCACCGCTGACCGGCAGCCCGGTGAGCGGCCAGGTCGCCTTCAGCTGGGCGGCGGCCGCGACGTTCTGCGCCTCGGGGCCGCTCGCCGCCGGGTCGTCCGTGCCGTCGTCGCTGCCGCAGCCGGCGAGCAGGAGGGAGGTTGCGAGAAGGGCCACGGCGCCGGTGCGCGCCCGGCCGGCGATCACGGTGCGAGCTCGCACGTGCGTACTCCGATCGTGGGGAAGTGTCTGGTCACGCGGGTTCTCTACTGAACTGGTGGACTTCGATGGTGCGCCCACCCTGACCCGGACGTCGGTAGGCGCGCCGTGGTTCCCCAGCGGGCGCGCCGACCGGTCTGGATCAGCCCAGCTTGGCCCCGCCGTCGACGTAGAGGGTCTGGCCGGTGATGTAGGAGGCCTCGTCGCTGCAGAGGAACGCCGCCGCGGCGGCGATGTCGGCGGGCTCGCCCACCCGCCGGACGGGGTTGGCCTCGGCGTTGAGGCGGCGCAGCTCCTCGGGCTCCATCTTGAGCCGGCGCGCGGTCGCGTCGGTCATCTCGGTGGCGATGAACCCGGGGGCGATCGCGTTGGCGTTGATGCCGAACGGGCCGAGCTCGATCCCCAGGGTGCGGGTGAAGCCCTGGATCCCCATCTTGGCCGCGGAGTAGTTGGCCTGGCCGCGGTTGCCGAGCGCGCTGACGCTCGAGAGGTTGAGGATCTTGCCGTACTTCTGCTCGACGAAGTGCTTCTGCGCGGCCCGCGTCATGACGAAGGCGCCCCGCAGGTGCACGCCGATGACGAGGTCCCAGTCCTCGTCGGTCATCTTGAAGAGCAGGTTGTCGCGGGTGATGCCGGCGTTGTTGACCAGCACGTGGATCCCGCCGAGCTCCTCGACGACCCGCGCGATGGCGGCCTCGGCGGCCTCGGTGCTGCTGACGTCGGCGCCGACGCCGATCGCCTTCGCGTCACCCTGCAGCGGGAGCCGCTCGGCCGCCGCCGCCGCGGAGGCCTCGTCGAGGTCGACGATCGCGACCGACGCCCCCTCCTCGGCGAACCGGGTGGCGGTCCCGAAACCGATGCCCTGGGCGGCGCCCGTGATGACCGCAACGCGTCCGTCGTATCGACCCATGGACGGCCACTTTAGGGGACGCCGTCAGTACGCCGACGCGCGGATCTCCCCGAGCACCAGGATCCTGGCGAACGCCTCGTGCCGCCCGAGCCGGACCAGCGACGTCTCGCGGTGGCGGACGGGGTCGAAGAGCGACAGCACCGAGCGCGGCCGGTCCCCGTCGCAGCTCGCGGCGTGCTCGAGCACGAGCTGGTCGCCGACCGCGGCGACCATGACCACGCTGCCCACGGCGTGCGGCACGCGCAGGTGGCGGGTGGAGTGCTTGGTCACCTTGGCGACGAACGTGTAGCCGCATCCGCCGGCCGCCTGCACGTAGAGGCTGCCGCCGGCGTAGCGCGCGTCGAGGTGCCCGTAGTCGCCTCGACCGTGGCGGCTGGTGAGCCGGTGGCTCGTGCCGGCGACCGGGTCGACGAGGTGGAGGTCGCCCCGGGTGCCGCACATCTCGAGGACCTGCGCGGCGTCCCACCACCGGACCGGCGTGCAGAAGGCGTCGCCGCGGAAGTGGCTGACGACGGCGCCGGTCGACGTCGAGAGCAGCCGCTGGACCCGCCCGCGCTTGACGTCGGCGGTGAGCACCGTGCCGCCGGGCCCGGCGATCATGCTGCCGCTGACGCCCTCGCGCACCCGGGTCGTCTCGCCGGCCCACGAGATCCTCGACAGCACCAGCGTGTTGGAGCGCGCCCGCTTCCACGTCGTGGCCAGCACGCCAGCGCCCGCGGGGTCGAGGATCGCCGTGTTGAGCCGGACCACGTCGAGCCGGGTCGTGGCACCGGTCTCGACGTCGACGCGGACGAGCTCGCTGCGGCGCCGGTGCGAGGCCACCAGGAGCGCGGTCGACCCGTCTACGGACCAGTCGCTGAGCGTGAAGCGGCTGTAGCCGCGCGCCGGCTGCTGGTAGATCGTACGCGTCTCCCCCGTCGGCGACACGAGCACCAGCCGCTGCTCGCGGGCGTCGATGCCGCCCTCGCGTGCGTCGCGGCCACGCTCGACCACGGCGAGGTAGGAGCCCGGCGGCACGGGGGAGGCCTGGACCGCGAGTGCTGAGGCGGTGGCGGCGGTGGGGGACGCTGCGGCGACCGGGACGGCGAGGAGGCCGGCCGCGAGGGCTGCCGCGGTGGCTGCGACGAGGGACCTGATGCTCATGTCCCGGGAGACGTGCCCGGGCGTCGAAGAGTTGCGCTCAGACGAGGGCCGCCCGCAGCTTCTCGGCGTACGCCGTCTGCTCGGCCGCGTCGGCGTACTTCGTGCGCGGCCAGAAGAACCCGCGCAGCCCGTCGGCCTTGGTGCGGGGCACCACGTGCAGGTGCAGGTGCGGGACCGACTGGCTGACGACGTTGTTCATCGCGACGAAGCTGCCCTGGGCGCCCAGCGCGTCGACCATCGCGGTGGCGAGCCGCTGCGCCGCGGCGAGGAAGCCGTCGCGCAGCGAGGCGGGCAGGTCGGGCAGGGTCACCACGTGGTCGCGCGGCACGAGGAGCACGTGGCCCTTGAACACCGGGCGGGTGTCGAGGAACGCCACGACGACGTCGTCCTCGAGGACCACGTCCGCGTCGGCCTCACCGGCGACGATGGTGCAGAACAGGCAGCCCGGATCACGCATGGGACGACGGTAGGTCAGGCGCGACCCGAGTAACGGGCCGGACGCCGTCTCCTAACGATTCGGGCTCAGCGACGCTGCCGCGGTGCCACCGCGGTGCCGGCGTGGGCGACAGTGCGGCATGACACCGGTCCCCGCCCTCTGGCCCGAGACCAGGACGACGCCGCGCGAGCAGGTCGTCCGGCCGGACCGCTTCCTGGTCGTGGCGGTGGTCGTCTCGGCGGCCCTGCGGCTGCCGGGCCTGCTCGCGACGCCGAGCTCGGACGAGGCGGGATTCCTCCTGGTCGCGAGGTCGTGGGCGCCGACCGGCGACAGCCTGTACGGCCACTACTGGGTGGACCGGCCGCCCGTCCTCCTCGCTGCCTACCGGTGGAGCGACGCGCTGCTCGGCGAGCTCGGGCCGAGGCTGCTCGCCCTCGTGCTGGCCGCCGCGCTCGTGGTCGCGGTCCACCTCCTCGCCGTTCGCGTGTCGAGCCGGTCGTCGGCGCGGGTGGCGACGGTCGTGACCGTGGCGCTCCTGGCGAACCCCGACCTGTCGGCGTGGACGGCGAAGGGCGAGGTGCTCGGCACGCCCCTCGTGGTGCTCTCGTGGCTGCTGCTCGTGCGGGCGCTCGACCGCGGCTCGGGGCGCGCCGCGGTCCTGGCCGGGTGCTGCGCGATGACGGCGTGCGGGTTCAAGCAGAGCCTGGTCGGCGGGCTGGTCTTCGCGGCCATGCTGCTGGTCGCGTCGTTGGGCTCCGACCGGCTGCCGCCCGGTCGGGTGCTGCGGGTGGGCGGCCGGTTCGCGATCGGCGCCGCGGTGCCGGTGCTCACCGGGCTCGCCTGGCTCGCCGTCAGCCCGGCCACCGTCTCGTCGGCGTGGCACCAGGTGGTCGGCTTCCGGGCCGACGCCTCCGCGGTGCTGGCGGCGAGCGACTCGAGAGCACCGGTCGAGCGCGCCCACGAGCTGCTCTGGATCTTCGTCGTCTGCGGCATGGCGCCGCTCGTCGTGCTGGCCGTCGCGTCGCTGCGCCGCTGGTGGTCGCGCTGGCCGGCGTTCTCGCTCGCCCTGGTCGCGACGACCGTCGTCGACCTCGTCGGCGTCGGGGTCAGCGGCAGCTACTGGCACGCCTACCTGGTGCCCCTGGTACCCGACGTCGCGCTGCTCGCGGCGCTGGCGGTGTCGTGCACGCCGCCGTTCCGCTCGCTGACCCGGCTGGTCGCCGCGCTGACCGTGGTCGCCGCCGTGCCGGCGTACGCCGGGTTCGCGGAGGCGCGGCTGGTCTCCCCCACCCCCTCGGGACCCTGGCAGGTGGGGCACGCGATCTCGCTGGTGTCGGGCCGCGACGACACGATCGTGAGCCTCTACGGCAGCGCGGAGCTGGTCGAGGCCTCGGGCCTCCCCTCGCCCTACCGGCACCTCTGGTCGCTGCCGATGCGCACCCTCGACCCCGACCAGGACGAGCTGCGCGCGGTGCTCTCCGGGCCGGACGCGCCGACGTGGGTCGTGGCGGTGCTGCCGCTGAGCTCCTGGCACATCGACGACGACCGACGGCTGCGCGACCTCCTCATGACCCGCTACCGCCTCATCACCCCCCGGTGCGGCCCGCTGCTGTGGGTGCGCGACGACACCCTCCGGGCGCGCCCGACACTCGACTGCTAGCAGGGCGACGCCCGCGGCGCGGGCGACGACGTATGCTGCGAGCAACGACGCACCGGGCTCGAGCAACGGGCACGGACCACGCCCGCCACCGCGGTGGCACCCCATGAGAGCCGGGCCCGCCGTGCCACGTCGTGACCGCATCCGCATCGCGATCGCCAACGACCACCCGGTCGTCGTGCGAGGGCTCGCCGCCGTCGTGCGGGCGCACGGTGACCGGTTCGTCCTCGTCCCGTCGGCGAGCGGTCTGGTGGACGACGCCGCCCCCGACCGGGCCCCGGTCGACATCGTCATCTACGACGACTTCGTCGCCAGCCGGCCCGTCAAGGACTACGTCGCCGCGGTCGGCCCGCGGGTCGTCGTGCTGGGCGGCGGCTCGACCTGGCCGGCGGTGACGGCCGCGCTCGAGGCCGGCGCCGCGGGCTACCTCTACAAGGGGATCTCCGAGGCCGATCTTCTCGCGGCGCTGGAGCAGGTGCACGCCGGGGAGCACGTGGTCGCCCTGGCGCCGGGCACCGGCCGCGCTCGCGGCCTGGGCAACTGGCCGGGTCGCGAGCTGGGCCTCTCACCGCGCGAGGCCGAGATCCTCGCCTGGCACTGCCGGGGCCTGACGGACGACGCCATCGCCGCCACCGTGATGCTGAGCGTCGAGGCGGTGCAGGCGCAGCTCCCCGAGATCTACCGCAAGATCGGGGTCGGGGACCGCGCGCAGGCGGTCGCCTTCGGCACCTCCCACGACTTCCTGCCGCCGGACCCGACCGCCGGCTGATCAGCCCAGCAGGCCGAGCGTGCCGGCGTGGCGGCGTACGGCGTCGCTGTCCGCCGCGAGCACGAACGGCACCTCGTGGTCCCAGGCGTCGCTCACCCTCTCGACCCGCCCGTCGCCAGGGTCGAGGCGGACCTCGCGGATGTAGACCGCGAGCACCCGGTCGGGGTGCGACCGGACGATGTCGGCGTAGACCTCCGGGTCCTTCTCGCCCGAGTCGCCGATCAGCACGAACCGCACGTCGGGGTGCAGCTCGAGGATCTCGTGGATGCGCCCGTGCTTGGGCTCGCGGCCGCCGCCCGCGCCGAGGAGGTCGCGCAGCAGCACCGGCCCGAGCGGGAAGTCGCGGTGCCGCAGGAAGCCGAGCAGGAAGGTGTGCAGGTTCCACGGGCTGGAGGACACGTAGAAGACCGGGTTGGCGGTCGCGGAGAGGTCGCGGTAGAGCGCGGCGGCGCCCGGGAACGGCGTGCGCGTGAGCGCCGACCCGGTGAAGGTCTGCCGCAGCATCTGCCCGACCCGCTGGACCCCCGTCTCGAGGATCGTGTCGTCGACGTCGGAGATGATCCCGAACCGCGCGTCCGCGGCCGGCACGCGGACCTGCACCGGGGTGGTGTGCGGCTCGGTCAGTCCGCGGTAGGACCCCGCGAGCTCGATCGTCCCCTGCGTCCACGGGCTGCTGAGGGCGTCGGCCGACGGGTGCAGGCGCGCCAGGAAGTAGCCCTCGGCATCCGTCTCGGTCTCCACGGTCGCGTCGCCGACGATCACGCGCAGCGGGACGCCCGGCAGCTCGTCGGTCACGAAGCCGCGCACCGTGCGCAGCACCGCAGCGCCCACCCCCTCGCCGTCGACGGCCTCGCTCGGCGGCGGGTCGTCGAGCACGCGCCCGCGCACCACGACCCCCTGCGCGCCGCCGTGCCCGAGGTAGGCCTCGATCCGGAAGCTCTCCGGCGGGCCCGACCGCGACCGGCGCAGCCGTGCGGCGTCCCACGTCCTCTCGACGGCGGCCGCCCACCGGCTCGCGCTCATCCGGTCAGCCTAGAAGGCCGCGTCGGGGCCGGATAATCCGCATCGCGGACTTCCTTTGTCCGAGATAGCGTGATGGCCCACGAGATCGGAGGACAGCGATGCGCATCGCCATCGCCGGAGCGACCGGCAACATAGGAACCCTGACCCGGACCGCCCTGGAGGAGGCCGGGCACGTCGTCGTGCCCCTCAGCCGCTCCCTGGGCATCGACCTGACGACCGGGGACGGCCTCGACGCGGCACTCTCGGGCGTCGACGCGGTCGTCGACGTCACGAACTCCACGGCGACCGACCCCGACGAGGTCGTCGCGCGCTTCGGCGCCATGACCCGCAACCTCCTCGACGCCGAGGCCCGCGCAGGGGTGCCGCACCACGTGCTGCTCTCCATCGCCGGGGTCGACCGGGTGACCGGCAACGCCCACTACGCCGGGAAGCGCGAGCAGGAGCGGCTCGTGCGGACCGGTGCCGTGCCGTGGACGATCGTCCCGGCGACGCAGTTCCACGACTTCGCCGCGATGGTCACGAGCTGGACCGAGCGCGACGGCGCCGCGACGATCGCCCCGCTGCTCGTCCAGCCGATCGCGCCGGCCGACGTGGCCGACGTGCTCGCCGAGGTCGCCGTCGGCGAGCCCGAGGGGGACTACCGCGACGTCGCCGGCCCCGAGCCGCAGGACCTCGTCGACATGGCCCGGCGGACCCACCAGGCGCAGGGCCGGTCGGTCACGCTCGTGCCCACGTGGTCGGGCCTGTTCGGCGCAGAGATGGCGGGCGACGTGCTGCTGCCCCGGCCCGAAGCGCGGATCGCGCCGACGACGTTCGAGGAGTGGCTCACCTCCCAGCGCGCGACCTGACCGGGCGCTCGCCGCGCAGGTCCTCGACCCGCACGAGCGTCGTGTACGTCGTCGCGTCGAGCTCCACCACCGAGAACTCGCCCGCGGGCGCCGGTCCGTGGACGGCAGCGCTGACGACGGCGTACGACCGCCCGGCCGGGCCGTGCTCGGAGCCCAGCAGCCGCAGCCACTCCTCGTCGAAGGGGCGGTCGGCGTCGACGACGTACATCCAGTCGTCGTGGTGACGGACGCTCAGCAGGTCGTCGGCCCACAGGGTCAGCACCCGGTCCGGGTCGGGGGCGCCGACGAGGCCGCCGAACCCGGTCCGGGGATCTGCGAGGTCGGCCGACCGGGCCGGGTCGACGAGCAGGTGCAGGAGCGGGACGTCCGGGCGCGCGCGGCGTCGCCGGACGGGCTGGTCGCGCAGGTATCCCAGCTGGCAGGTCCGGAGCACCTGGCGGTGGCGGACCCCGCTCCAGGAGTCGAACAGGCGCGCGTAGTCCGCCAGGTCGGCGAGGCGCGCCGGGCTGTGGTGCTCGGTCTGGCAGTGGGTCATCGGTGGTCTCCCGGGTCGACCGGGCGCGCTCGGCGTGAGCGGCCCGCTGCCCCAGAAGACGCATCCGACCCCGCCGTGTGTGACATCCGCTGGGACATCGGGCGCGGATGTCACACACGGAGCACGGCGAACGTCTAGTGGGCATGGAGAGGACTCGCATGAGCCAGGTGGCACGGACGACGTCCGGCCCGGCCCTGCCGCAGACCGAGCGACGCGGGGTGGCGGCCACCCGCTGGGCCGACGAGAGGCTCGGCCTGGCGAAGGCCGTCCGTCCCTACGTGCGCAAGGTCTTCCCCGACCACTGGTCGTTCATGCTGGGCGAGGTCGCGATGTGGAGCTTCGTCGTGCTCCTGCTGTCGGGGATCTTCCTCAGCATGTGGTTCGACCCGAGCATGGCGGAGTCGGAGTACGCCGGCAGCTACTCGCCGCTGCGCGGCGTGCCGACGTCCGCGGCGTTCGCGTCGACCCTCGACATCTCCTTCGAGGTCCGCGGCGGGCTGCTCATGCGCCAGATCCACCACTGGGCGGCGCAGGTGTTCATCGCCGGGATGATGATCCACCTGCTGCGGGTCTACTTCACCGGCGCGTTCCGCAAGCCCCGCGAGGTGACGTGGTCACTGGGCGCGACCATGCTGCTGCTCGGCACGCTGGAGGGCTTCCTCGGCTACTCGCTCCCCGACGACCTGCTGTCGGGCACGGGCCTGCGCGCGACGGACGGCTTCATCAAGGCGACGCCGGTCGTGGGGTCCTACCTGTCGTCGTTCCTCTTCGGTGGCGAGTTCCCGGGGAGCGATGTGATCCCGCGGTTCTACATCCTGCACGTGCTGATCGTGCCCGGGCTGATCCTCGCCCTGATGGCCGCGCACCTGATCCTGATCTTCTACCACAAGCACACGCAGTGGCCCGGGCCCGGACGCGAGGAGAAGAACGTCGTCGGCTACCCGTTCCTGCCGGTCTACATCGCGAAGACGACCGGCTTCTTCTTCATCGTCTTCGGCACCCTCGCGCTCATGGGCGCGATGCTCTCGATCAACCCGGTGTGGAAGTACGGGCCCTACGACCCGTCGAAGGTGACCGCCGGCTCGCAGCCCGACTGGTACATGGGCTGGCCCGACGGGCTGCTCCGCCTGATGCCGCCGCTCGAGACGCACCTGTGGGGCCACACCGTCTCGTGGAACATCATCCTGCCGATCCTCGTGATGCCGCTCCTGCTCTGGACCGTCGTCCTCTCCCTGCCGTTCGTCGAGGCCTGGCTCACCGGCGACAAGCGCGTCCACCACCTGCTGCAGCGGCCGCGCGACGTACCGAACCGCACGGCGCTGATGGTCTCGCTGATCACCTTCTACGGCCTCTCGTGGTCGGCCGGCGGCAACGACATCCTGGCCACCCAGCTGCACCTGTCGATCAACCAGATCACGTGGTTCCTGCGCTTCGCGGTGCTGCTCGGACCGCCGCTCGCGTTCGTGGTGACGCGCATGGTGTGCCGCTCGCTCCAGGACGTCGACCGCGAACGCCGCGAGCACGGCCAGGAGATGGGCATCATCGACCGCTCGCCCGACGGCGGCTACAGCGAGCGGCACCTCGAGCCCGCGGGCAGGCGCACCCCGCAGCTCACCGGGCGCGAGTGACCTCGTCCGTCGAGGTCAGGCGGTGGCCAGCATGACGCGGCCCTGCGGCGCGTCGGCCGGACCCTTGACGAGCTGGGTCACGGATGTGAAGCCCGCCGCCTCCGCCAACGCGGTCACGTCCTCGGCCGTGTCGTAGAGGCGGTGACCGGCGAGGGGGAACTTGCGCTGCGCCATCGCCGGCATGTTCTGCCGGAGCTGGTAGCCGAGCGCCAGCACGCCGCCCGGGCGCAGGAAGCCACGGATCCGGGCCAGCTCGGCCTCCGGGTCGGCCCAGAAGTAGAGGACGTGGTTGGCCATCACGACGTCCGCGGGCCGGCTCGCCGCCAGCGCCGGCACCCCGCCCTCGACCAGCGTCAGGCGGCCGGCGTCCACCGCCGACCCGTTGCGCTTGCCGGCCTGCGCGAGCATGACCGGGGACAGGTCGACACCCCAGACCTGCGCGTCCGGGAACGTCGTCAGCAAGGTCTCCAGGCCGACCCCGGGCCCGGGCCCGAGCTCGGCGACACGCCCGACGGCGCCCGGGTGAGCCGCCGCGGCCTGCTCGACCACCCACCTGCTGAGGTCGGCGTTGCCCCGCGCCATGACGCGCCCCACGACTGACCCCACGAGCCCCGAAGGACGACCGAACTGCTGCGCGAGACCCATCGCGCCATTGTGGGGATCGACCACGCTCGGCGGAAGGGCTCCGGCTGACAGATCGCCGTGAGTGGTCGGGCGGCGGAGGTCCGGCGCACCTGCCAGGGCGCGCTCGTGCGGCGAAGGACTGGAGGTGACGCTGCGCTCAAGAGGCCGGAACAGCTGCCAGCTCGGCCTTCGGGAGGATGGCGTTCAGCTCCCGACGTGAGCTCACTCCCAGCTTGGCGAAGACCTTGCCGAGGTGCCATTCGACCGTACGGGCGCTGAGAAAGAGTCGTGCCCCGATCTCCAGGTTCGTCAGGCCATCGCTTGCCATGTGGGCGACCAGCGACTCTTGAGCCGTCAGGAGATCTGGCGTCTCGACGGTGCGCGCCCGCACGTTCTCGCCCGTGGCCAGCAGCTCGCGTCGGGCGCGCTCAGCGAACGCTTCCATCCCGATCGAGGCAAGCATGTCGTGGGCGGTGCGTAGGTGGACGCGCGCGTCGACGCGCCTGACCTCACGCCGAAGCCATTCGCCGTACAGCAAGTGTGCTCGGGCGAGCTCCGGTCGTGGTCGCGTCCGGCTCAGCCGGTCGATCGCCTCGCGGTACAGCGACTCGGCCGCGTCGCCCTGACGCAGCAACGCGCACGACCTGGCGTGCACGCCGAGCGCCCAGTCCGACTCGCAACCCTCGATGTGCCCAGCGAGTCGATCCAGCGCCTCCCCCGCTTCGGCGTCGCGCCCAGATCGCGTGGCGGCCTCGATCAGCTCGACCGAGGCCCACGACGCGATGAACAGCTCCGGCGTCTGCTCGCTCGCCTCCACGGCGTCGGCGAACGCCTCGTCATAGCGCCCCAGTCCGTTCATGAGCACGGCCCTCGCCCACCACGCGTACTGGACCGCGGTCCCCTGCCCCGCCTTGGTGGCCTGGGTGATGACGCCCGAGATCAGCTCGGAGGCCGCGGGCTCGTTGCCTCGTACGCCCGCCAGCACGAGCGCGGCGTGCGGCGCTATGCGGGTGCCGGTCGCCTCCTTGAGTGTCTGAGCATCTCTGCATCGCTCAAGGACCCGGCATCGAGCACGACGCCGGCCGGGTTGCCGCCGGCGCTGGAGTCTGTGAAGGCGGCGTACCTCAGCACCTCAGCCGTCATGCCCCAGCCTTGGTCGTGCCTGCATCGTCGAACACCGCTGGTGTGAACCCTTTGACCAGGAGCCAGATCGCGAGCGTGACCTCGAAGATGGCGCCGGGGACGAGCAGCACGAGGCTCAACGGGACTCCGAAGAGCTCGGTGCTGGCGCCGAGCAGGTGCAGTGCGTAGCCGACCAGCCCTAGGCCCGCCAGCCATTTGGGAATCAGTCCCGTTCGGAGTAGCAACGCGCACATGAAGAGGCAGCCGAACGCGAGCGAGAGTTGGCCGATCTGGTATGCCGTCTCGTTCGTGTCGACGGCGAGCGAGCCGAGGGCTTGCGCGGCGTCCGGGCCGAGCTGATCGCTCTGGCCGGCCAGCGGGATGATCATGAGCAGGGCGAGCACACCGACGGTCATCAGGGCCATCTCAAAGACCATCGTGGCCAGGTACGCCACGGCGGTGCGCTTGCCGTGGCGTTCCAGGACCGGGAAGAACAGGACTGCCTTACCGATGTCGATGGCCGCGGTGGCGATCATCAGGAATGCCCCCAAGGCCAGGGTCGTCTCATGGGCGCCCACGCCGGCGAGGAAGTCGGAGCCGTCGACGACGGAGTTCACCAGCACCGTGCCGGTCCCGTAAAACAGGAAGCCGGCTAGGAACAGCGCTCCGATCAGGCGGGACGTCCACATTCGGGAGCCGGTCCTCGGATCTCCTGCTCCGTCGGGTATCGGGCCGCGGCCGCCCGAGATCGGTGGTGAGGCGATGATGGTCATGTGGCGGTCCTTATGTCGGTGACTGGGTGTGATCGGACGGGTGGATTGGGTCAGACGGTGATGGCGACCTTGCCGCGGACCTGACCGGCGGCAAGGCGACGCATCGCCTCGGGAACCTCCTCGAGGGGATACACGCGGTCGAGGCTCGGCGTCAGGGTTCCGGCCTCGATGAACCCGGAGATCCGTTCGAGGTCACTGGCCCGCTCTTTGGCGATGAACCAAGCAAGTCGTTGACGTACCAACGGCGAGAGCATCAGTGCGCGCAGACCCCGGTTCATGCCCCCGGTGAGGTTGCCACCGTCCTCGCCACCGACCAGGACAGCCGTCCCCTTCGGGTTGAGCGCGCGGCGTAGCCGTGAGAGTCCTGGGTTGCCGGCGATGTCCAAGACCAGGTCGTAGCGTTGGGCGCCGTCGGCCCAGTCGTCACGTGAGTAGTCGATGACGTGGTCGGCGCCGAGCGAGCGAACCAGATCCAGCTTCGCGGTGCTGGCTACCGCGGTGACCTCGGCCCCGAGCGCCTTGGCCAGTTGTACGGCGTAGCTGCCGACCCCACCCGAAGCTCCGACGACCAGCACTGATTGACCCGCCGCGACCCTGCCCTGGTCGGTCAGAGCTTGCAGAGCGGTAGCCGCAGAGAGCGGCACCACAGCGGCCTGTTGGTAGGTGAGATCCGCCGGTCGGCGGGCAAGCTTGTCCTCACGGGCGATGGCGTACTCGGCAAACGCGCCACGGCCGATGCCGTACACATCGTCACCCACCGCGAGCCTGGTGACACCCGAACCGACGGTCACCACGGTGCCGGCCAGGTCACGTCCAGGCACCCGGTCCTTCGGCCCGCGGAACCCCGTGCCGGCGACCCGCATCAAGTAAGGCTTGCCCGTCATCAGGTGCCAGGTGCCGCGGTCCAGTCCCGCTGCGCGCACGCGGATCAGCACCTCACCCTTGGCGGCCTCGGGGCGAGCGATGCGTTCATGGCGCAGAGTGTCAGCGTCCCCGTAACAATCCCGGACGATCGCCCCCATCGTCGCGGTTGCCGGGAGCATCTGTTCAGAGACCATGTTCATCTGCTTTCAGTGAGGCGCTTGTCGGTCGCGTCCGTATTGCAGAGATGCGGTCACGCCCGCGCCTCTCTTATGGAGCAGCGCGCTACGGGACTCCGCGAGAGCACGCGATATGCGAGAGCGGTTAGCCCGAAACATCCGTGGATGTGGTGTCCAGAGCAGGACGCGGTCCGAACCGCCGCTGAGAGCTCTCGACGCAGGTTCTGAATCGAAGGGTTCGATACAGGAGCTCCAACCTCCTCTTGGTCGGCGCCCGAAGTCAAGGACCGGACATCAAGGAGCGACGTCCCTGACCCCTCGTCCTGGAAGATCACCACCCGAGGCCACATCGTGTGGGGGACTGCTGCACGGATAGGTGACATCTGATCTGTGGTGCCGAAGGGTGCCGCTGGAAGGCTGTGCACTGTGCCGAAGCCGTACCCCAAGGAGTTCCGCGACGACGTGGTTCGTGTCGCGAGGAATCGTGAGCCGGGCGTCCACCTCAAGCAGATCGCTGCCGACTTCGGCATCAGCGAGTCGTGCCTGACGAACTGGATGAAGACCGCCGACGTCGAGGACGGCGTGAAGCCGGGCACGACAGGGGCCGAGAACGCCGAGAACCGCGAGCTGAAGAAGCGGATCCGGCTGCTGGAGCAGGAGAACGAGGTTCTGCGCCGGGCGGCCGCCTACCTCTCCCAGGCCAACCTTCCGGGAAAATGATGTACCCGCTCGTCCGCGAGCTGGCCGTACGGGATCCCCGTCACGGTGACGTGCCGGGTGCTCAAGATCGCTCGCCAGCCCTACTACCGCTGGCTCCAGAGCCCGGTCACCGCCGCCGAACTCGAGCAGGCCTACCGTGCCAACGCCCTGTTCGACGCCCACCGCGACGACCCCGAGTTCGGCTACCGGTTCCTGGCCGACGAGGCACGTGAAGCCGGCGAGCCCATGGCCGAGCGGACCGCGTGGCGGATCTGCTCGGCCCTGGGGTGGTGGTCGGCGTTCGGCAAGCCCAAGCGCGGCAAGGCGAAGAAGCCCGGTCCGCCGGTCCACGACGACCTGTGCGCCGTCATCGACGACAAGGGCCGGGTCCGACACGAGTTCAACGCCGACGCCCCGAACCAGCTGTGGCTGACCGACATCACCGAGCACCGCACCGGTGAGGGCAAGCTCTACGTCTGCGCGATCAAGGACGCCTATACCAACCGGATCGTCGGCTACTCCATCAGCGACCGGATGAAGTCCCGCCTCGCGGTCGCGGCGCTGAACAACGCCGTCGCCCGGCGCGGTAATGTCGCCGGCTGCATCGTTCACAGCGACCGAGGCAGCCAATTCCGCAGCCGGAAATTCGTCCACGCCCTCAACCGGCACGGCATGGTCGGATCGATGGGCAGAGTCGGCGCCGCCGGCGACAACGCCGCGATGGAGTCGTTCTTCTCGCTGCTGCAGAAGAACGTCCTGGACCGCAGCTCCTGGGCCACCCGTGAGGAGCTCCGGATCGCGATCGTGACCTGGATCGAACGGACCTAC
Source organism: Nocardioides halotolerans DSM 19273 (assembly GCF_000422805.1). Taxonomy (GTDB): domain Bacteria; phylum Actinomycetota; class Actinomycetes; order Propionibacteriales; family Nocardioidaceae; genus Nocardioides; species Nocardioides halotolerans. Next base: position 332,742 of record NZ_KE383923.1, read on the forward strand.
CACCGACGCCGCAGGCAGGCCGCCCTCGGGCGGTTGACCCCCATCGAGTTCGAGACCATCGTGACCGCGCCAGCCACCCAGGCTGCGTGACCCAACCTGTCACCCGTTCGTGCAGCAGCCCCTGGTGATGCCTGGTCACCAGGAGGGTTCATACCTTCACCGGCATGAACCTCACCGCCACCACTCTGACCCAGGCCGCCGCCGCCTGCGCCGTCGTCGCCGGCGGCATCTACGCCGGGGTCCAGATCAACCACCCGGCCGCCGATGTCGAGCACGTCGTGACGACTGAGCTCCTGGTTCCGCGAAACGGCCAAGATGACGATGGCCGCACTCGCGATCGCAGGCTTCACCGGCATGTTCCTGCGCAACCGGGACCGCTTCGGGCTCTTCGGGGCGGTGAGCTACCTCCTGCATGGGTCGGTCGGATCGCCGCAGAGCGTTCGACCAGGAAGTGGACCGGATGGTGGACCCGTGGAGCTCATGCTGTCCCGATCTACGGGAGAAGTACGAGGCCGTGCCGGGCCCTCCACAGCCCGTTCGCCCGCCCTCTACGGCGATCCTGAGTGGGGTCGCATGTTCACTGTGCTTCACGAGCAACTGAACGAGCACTTCACTGACCATCAATGGGCGGGCCGAGACCAGTGATCGGACAGGTTGACAGAAGGAAGGGCCCAAGCGCTGAGCCTGGGCCCTTCGATACTTACAAGGAGATCCGCAGAAACTTACGAATACCCCCGTGGTGGTGGTGGTGGGATCTTCGTAAATTTCCGATCGGGCTGGTCAGTCGCCCCCCGTTGAACCTGCCCAATGTCGCGCGCACACGCATAGCCGGGAATTTGCACACCGCCCGATAGTGGAACCGGCGGACTCCAGCCGATTTCGGCACATCGTCAGTCCGGGGTCCATTGCTCAAAGCGTACCCATGGATCCCGGTCCTGAAAGCACACGAGGACGTTGAGCACTGGAGGAGGGCGTGCCCGCTGTCCAGCGAGATGGACGCGACCAACGGTCGCCATAGCAAATCCGGTCGCAGGGCAGACTCTTCAGCCGCAAGACTCGGACGGTGACTCGAAAGCAGAGAGACGCGCGCAGGCGGCTCGTCATAGAACGGGAGAACGCCCTTGCCGACCTCTCCGAGGACTACGACGTCGCTCGAGCATCCGCGGAAAGCGACGAGGAGCGACGCGAACTCATGACGACATTCGCGGCTGCTCGAACCGCACACCGCGACAAGGACGTCGAGCTGGGAATCCGCTCTGCTCAGGGCGGCGTGCTGATGGGCCATGTCATGTGGGCGCAGTGGTTGCAGGCTGCAGAGGCGCACCGGGCCGCCGCTGAGGCTGAGTTCACACGCATCGACGCAGGGGACACGTCCCGGCTGGGCAGCGAGTTACGGGAGTCGATGGTTGCCTTCGCCGCCGCAGCCTCCGTTGTCGACGCTCTGTGCCAGGACCTCGAGTACCTCGTGCCGCCACGACCCAGATCCAACTCAGCGGACGAGGCGGCTGCTGACCTGCTCGTCCACGCACTTGGCATCCAGCAGTCGGACGTGGGGCCGCTGAAAAACGAGCTCGAAGAGCTGTTCGGCGCCCGACACGGCGCGCTGCACGCGTTCAGCGAGATGCGGCCAGCTCGCGCGCATCCCGTAGGCGTAGCTACGTCGTGGGAGCATGAAATCTTCAACGGTCCCACCGCCACCCAAGCCGTCCTCGTCGCACTTCGAGTGCTCGCGATCGCCGAGGCTCCCCCTCAGCCGGCCAACCGCTGGATTGCCCGTTGGATCACTAAGCGCGAGCGCTACTTCACCCAGGTCGTCGCGCCGATTCGGTCTCGGGTGCTGGCTCAGGACTGACCGACGGCTGGGCAAGGTTCTTGACCCCGAACGGGACGTGCACGCTCGGCACCACCCCCAGGGTGCCTTCGAGGTGTGACATCTGGTCGTCGAAGAAGATGTGCGGCTTGAGGATTGCTAGTACCGCCGCCTTCTCCCAGCCCCCGAGGAAGAACCCGTCGTTCACGCGTAGACCCCATGCCTTCAGGGTCCTGATCGCTCGTGTGTGTGCAGGCGCGTTTCGTGCGGTCACCAAGGAGACGAAGAGTCTGCGCGCATATGGCTCGTCGCTGTCGACACGCTCGTCCTCGAGGTCCTGGATTGCGTTGATGGCGCCGAGCAGGTCCTTCATGGGGCCGGGGGGAAGGGGCGTGGCTTCCTTCTCCACCTCATGCTCACGAAACCCTTCTATACCTTCGGCGTCGTAGACGCGCTCAGCGGAGTCGTCGGCCAAAACCGCGTCGAAGTCAAACGCGATCCGCAGGTCCGTGTCGTCGGGGTCGTGAGCTTCAAGCGCGTCGGCCGAGCCGAGAACCTGGCCGGCAGGGAAGCCAAGGTCGAGAGCCTCAGCGACGTCCTTCGGGTTAGCCGAGAGGAACAGTTTCATGCCAAAGGCCGGCATGAACTTGTACGGCGACCGGCCCTGCATGAACACCGCGCGTGTCATCGGCAGGTCATGGGTCTCGATGGAGCGCATGACTCGAGCTCCGGTCTCGGGGTCGTTCCTCGACAGCACGATGACCTCGACGATGGGTGTTGCCCCCTTCGCCAGATCGTTGAGCGCAAGTAGTCGCTTGATGAACGGAAACGCGACGCCGGGCGCGAGCTGGACCTCGTAGTTCTTCTCCTGGAAGTCGCGGTAGGCGTCCTCGCCTTGCTCCTCGAAGACTGCGTGGCACTCGGCGAGGTCGAACAGTGCGCTCGAGGCGACCCCGATAACGAGTGTGTCGTCACTGACCACAGGCATCCGAGCACGATACGAGCGCTGCTGCCCCGATCCTGCGCGACGCGCGCGGCAGCTCAGGAACGCCCGCGTAGCCACTTAGCGACGCGGCGAAGCGTGCCGCGTCGAGCGTCGCCGGCGGCCTGTGCGGGTGGAGGGCCGCTGGCACGAGGCTCATCTCGGGGCTCGTCGACCGTGCTGTTTGGCTCGTCGAGAGCGGCGCGGTCGCGTGCGCGGTTCCGGGAGATTTCGTCGGGAGAGAAGCTGCGTGCCCACTGAACGCGACCCTTGTGGATGACGTAGTGGGACTTGCAGGCCAAGGACCAGTTGCCCACTGACGGCCGGACCGAGATCGACTCGCCGTCGTAGGTGAACGACCACTGAGCGGGCGAGAGTGGCGTGACCGCTTCGTCGCCACACCCGCAGGCACACAGGTGTGCGCAGGTGTTGTACTCCAGCGACACATAGAAGACGCCGGCTGCCAAGGGCGTCGGGAAGGACTCGACAAACGCCGGCGTGTACCTGGTGGTCTTCATGAGGCCGCGGCCTGCTCGTCGTCCTCGCCATCGAGCCGCTCGTTGACGATGTCGTTGGTGAAGATGGAGTAGGTCGCGAGGTGTTCGGCGGTCGCGTCTGCGTAGAAGCCGAGGTGACGCTTCCATCGGCCCACCGCGAACTGGGCGTTGAGAGCGTTCAGGTCGGCGACCTGGATGTTCCGGTCGTAGTCGTCGCGCTCCTCGGCCGGCGCCGGCAGGCGGCCCAGCGTGCTGGTGGTGTCCGCGTCGACGTCGGCGAAGGTCACACGGAGGAGGCCGGAGAGCTTCCCGTCGATCTCCTCGACACCCATCCCGACGTCGATGAACGGAATGTGCTGGGCCAGCAGGTGTGCCGCGATCTGGTGCTTCACGGTCGCGTCGTCCATGCAGAGGAACACGAAGGTGGCGTCGTCGAGCAGCGACAGGTTCTCGTCGGTGATGTGCACGGGTTCGGCGGTGATACCGGTGTGCATGTTGCCGTACATGTCGGCGAAGTAGTTGACCTTGTACGGCCTCTGCTGCAGCTGCTCCAGGGTCGGTGCACCGGGAGCGCGAAACGCGTTGTGGTTGTCGAAGACGTCGCCGTCGATCAGCAGGATGCTGGTGACAGGTGTCTTGGCGACCTGGTCGAGAACGTATCCGCCGGTGCCTCCGAGGCCGACGATCGTCAGGTGCTGCCCGGTGAACACACTGTTGAGCCGCGCGAGGCCGGCTCGCGAGGTCGCCGTGTCGCGGTAGTTGAAGGGCAGGTCGTCCTCGACGTCCTGGAACGCGGCGCCGGGAGTGGCGGTAACGGTGGGGTCGAGGGCCATGGCCGGGTGGCTCACGATGCGCACGTAGGCGGTGACCTTCTCGTACTGGCTCGGGTAGGCGCCGGACGCTGGCTTGCTCGAAAGCATGAAGCTGGCGGCGGTCTCGGCATCCACAGCGTGGGTCTCCGGGTTGGCGCAGCTGAGCTGCTGACCGTGTTCGTTGCACGGCGCTCTGCCGACGAACCAGATGCGGTGGTCGGTGCTGGAGACCACCCGGTCGCCGCTGACGGTGACCGGGTAGGCGACCTGCCCGTACGCGACCGTCTTGTCGGCGGTCGCGTACGGGATGCGGCGAACTACGAGGTGCCCGCCGGTGATGGTGACGTCGTATCCGTCGTCGAGCAGACGACGGACGTCCTCGTCACGAGCGAGAGGTGCGGTAGACATCGAAGACCATCTTGTTCTTGACCTTGACGCTGTGGCCCGCCGTCAGCGAGCCCTCCGCCTTCTCGTCGTGTCCGCGGGTGTAGCGGACCGTGACCTCCTCGCCGTCGCCGACCGGCTGGCCGGCGTAGGCGAGTTCGACGCACTCCTCGTAGGAGATGGTCTTCTCGGCCCACTGGTGCGGGCGGGTATTGACGAGGATGCGCACGGTGCGGTCCTCGTGTTCGTGGCCCTCGGTGGGCTCTGTCTTGGCTGCCGTCATGGCATCCTCCTAGGTGTCGTGTCGAGCGCCTCTCTTGCGCCCTCACCTAGTAGTCGATGTAGCCGGCCAGGGCTTTAGCGGGCGTCACTCACAATCGACACAGATGCCGTTCGCACCGATGAGGTGCTTGGCCTTAGTCATGCCGCAGGCCGAGCACTCGTTCGTGTTGGCCGCGCGTTGGGTGCACAGGCAGCCGCCGCACTTCGGACAGAAGAGTCGCTTGCACTCCGGGCATGGATAGCCGCGGGCCTTCTGGATTCCGCCGCAGCAACGAATCTCTGCTTCGGGACGGTTCACGAACTCCGTCGGTGCGTCGAAGTGAACGGCTTCGACGCCCCACAGGTCACGGTCGGCGAAGACGGCTACGACGACGCGATCAAGCCCGACCGCGTCGACGTAGTACTCCTGGCGCGCGCCCCATGACGTCGTCCAGAAGGTCTTCCCTCCGAATCGCCCGCCAGAGGGGACTCGGGTCAGGGGGTGCCCTTCCGGGACGGTCTGGCCGGGCCAGGGGATGGCGCTGGGCCATCCGTCAAGCGGATCCGGCTGCACGCTGGAGTAGCTCACCGTGTTCTCGTCACGCTCGATGATCACGACCGCCCCAGTGCCTGGGAGTCGACGGGCCATCGCGATAGCGCAGACGGGTCTGCTCCCGAGGCTCTCGTCGCCAAGCCTCAGGACGGCCTCTGCGGAGACGTGGCCGCCAGCGAGCGCGGTGTCGACCGAGTCGCGCGGGATGAGGAGCGTCTGGGCGACCGCGTCGCAGATCGTCTCGTGCAGACGGTCGCTCTCGTCCTGGGTGCTGAGCCAGTCATAGACGTCGTCGACCTGGTCGACCAGCCAGTGACCCAGTTCGTGGCCCAGGGTGAAGTTCTCGCGGCGGTTGCCCGTGGGCCTGTACAAGACCACACCGTCCTTGAAGTACGACTGACCGTCGCACCAGCCGCCACCGGGACGCGCGTCAGCCAGGTGGTCCGCGCGCCTGACGGTCAGGCCGAGGCTCTGCTCGAGCGTCTCCAGCGGCTCGTGCGCGAAGCGGTCGCGGGCAGACTGCGGCAGCGCCGAGAGCGCAGCCGTCACGCAGTCATCGAGAGTCTTGATCACGCTGGTTCATCTCGCTGAGGGAGACCACTTCGGCCAACGACGCGAGCATCTGGTCCAGGTCCGGGTGGCCTCCCCGGTTGACGGCGGCCGGCACGCGCGCGGCGAGCGTGGCACGGGCGGCCGCCAGGCTCGACCGCTGGATGAGTGCCCAGCGCCGTGCGAGTGACTCGAACGCCGGAGTCTGCACGAGTTCGCGAAGGGCTACCTCGAGTGACGTCGGTCGGCGTTCGCTCGTGAGCCGCTGAACTGACGTGTTGAGAATCTCCGCGATTGCGCCGATCAAGGCAGGTGGAACGTCCAGGCCGCCACTCGATGTCCACGCGAAAACGTCTCGGGTCTCTACTTCCCAATGGCGACCCTTCAGCCGCGTCGCGACGTCACTGGCGCGCAGACTGGCCTTGGCCATCGCTGCCTTCAGCGCAAGCGAGTCGAGCGCTCGATTTGGGTCGGGGACCAAGCCCAACTCCGCGGCCACCGGGTCTGCTTCCAGAGCGGGAGCACCACTGCCGAGCTCCCAGATCATCTCAGCGACATGAAGGAGGGACTGAGCTTCGTCCCGCGACGGCTCGTCAAGGTCGTCAAGGGCCGGCATCTTCCCGGTGCGGACGTACTCGTCGACGAGAGCCTCGAAGCGCGGGTCTTCGTTCTCCACGGTCATCTCCTCACCACCCTTCGATCCCTTGCTGTTCGAGTGCTGCGCGAAGCGTCGTCAGCGCGGCCTTCGTTATCTGACTGATCCGACCCTCGGAGACCCCGAACTCCGCCGCGAGCTCTCGAAGGGAGCGCTCGTGCACGAACCGCCGCCACACGATCTGCCGGTCTCGAGGGTCCAGGTCGCCAAGCGCGTCCCAGAGCAGCCCGCCGACCCGTTGGTTGTCGACCGCGCTGGCCACGTCCTCTGCCAGGAACTCGTCGCTCGCGAGGCCCTCGGTCGTCTCCTCGATGAGCTCGCCGCCGTCGTGCCGCACCCGCGCGGAGTCGAGCAAGTCCAGGGCGCGCCGCTTGGCCGTGGCGACCATCAGCGCCTCCCAGTTCGTCACGCTCTTGGGCGGCGACGCCATCAGAGACCGCATCGCCTCTTGCACCACGTCAGCGGCGTCGCTCTCGCGACCCGCCTCGCGAAGGACCTTCCTGGCAACGCTCCACATCTTGTCCTTGTGCTTGGCGTACAGGGCAGCCCAGTCCGGCGGAGGTCCTCCGCTGCTCATGACCGACCCCGCTCCCTGCGGCAGCTCTACCGCGGTGGATGGCCCTTCAACATGTAGTCGAATCAAGCGCCATGGACTTTAGTCGCCCTCCCGCGCCTGGTCTGGTCAGTAACAGCTGACCAGGGCTTTCACGTAGCTGGACCCGCTGACGTCTAGGTCGCCCTATTGCTGCCGCCGATCCGACGGCCGCCGGCTTCTGTCGCGGGCGACGTTGCGTCGCCGACCTCTGGCGAGCCGTGCTTGGAGTTGTTCGCTGGCTAGGGAGTGCTGATCGACATTGGCAAGCCCGCTGATGGCTTCGGCTTCCCGGGTGACAAGGTTCCAGTCCTTCTCTCCCCCGGTGCGTCGCCGGATGTAGTGGGTGCGCGCTTCTGGGCTCCAGGTCGGGTCTGGGAGGTAGAGCGGCAGTTGGGCGTTGCGGCGTGGGCGTGCGGCTGCGCAGACGACGACGATCGCGAGTGCGGGTTCTTCGAGTCGACCTGAGCGGGTGGGGCACGACCAGATGGCGCCACGGCAGCCGTTGTCTCTGGCTTCGACCAATTGCGTAAACAGCTGTTCGTCGTCGTTGATGCGTGGGTCCTTCTTGATGGCGTTCCACCAGTGTCGGCCGAGCTCGAACCTGTCGAGCCAGTACTGCTGGTCGTCGAAACGGTGCTTTGGGCGCCAGCGCATCTGGATCCAGGCCTCCGGGCCGAACGTGATCCCGGGTGGCCAGTCGGCGGGGTGCCGACGTGGCTGCTTGCCGGTGCGGGCGGCTGGTCGGGTGGCGAGTTGCTCGAGGGCGAAGTCCCAGGCCATCGCTTCCGGGTCGCGTTCCTCGTGGTGGGCATCGTGCTCGCCGAACTCGTCGAGAAGTTCGAGGACGTTGACGTCGGGATCCTCAACGTCGTCGTAAGCGGCCGGCTCTTGCGCCCGTTCACCGGGCTCGAACTGGGCTTCCCACACGAGGTGGGGTGCATCCGGATGAAACAGCAGGGACGTGCTCTCTCTCCTGGTCTCGACGGCTCGGCGCTCCACTGCGTCCTGGGCCCGGACGAGTCGGGTCACCTCTGCGCGGGCTGATCTGAGGCGCTCGATCGGCGGCTCGGAGAGGTCACTGGGGTCGACCCGAGGGAAGGCCTGTAGGTGCGCGGGGGGCGGCCGGTCTGGCGATCGTGGAGCACTCACGGACGTACAGCACCTGGGAAGAGTCGTTCGTAGTGTTCGGACAGGACGTCGCGGTCGGCGAACAGGATGCTGGTCGTGAGTGCCTCGAGGTCGTCGGGGTGAAGGCGAGTCCTCTTGCTCGGCTTCTTGAGGACGCGCCAGAGCCGTTGGTGGTTGTGGATGGCTACGGCCGTGGCCGCCCACAGCGCCACGCCTGGCAGTCCCCAGATGCTGTGCGTGTTCTGGGCGACGTTCGCGCCTTTGCGAGTGGTCAGGCTGGAGAAGACGTTCTCGATGAGGGCCCGGAGTCGGCCGTAGATGGCGACCCATTCGGGGCTGAGCCGGGGGTAGACCTGATACCCGCGACCGAAGTCGGTGGGCTCGCCTCGGTCGTCGACCAGCGGCAGGTCGACACCTTGCGGCTGAGCGCACACCTCGGAGTCGATGCAGCGTTCCACGATCGGGGCTTTGTCCACGACCTGATCACCCCTTGCTCTGGTTCCAGGGCAGTTGAGGGTGGCGGGGTGACTAGGCCCATAGGCCCGTCCGGGGCAGCCGACCAGGGCCGCGGGGTGGTCAAGCGTGGGGTCTGCAAGAAGGTGTGCGGCGTAGCAGCTCCGCCACCTTCCTGCCTTGCGGTACTTCGGGGCGTTGGGGAGCTTCCAGAAGGGGGTTGGAAGGTCGGGGTGCCACAGCCAGCAGTCGATGACGAGGAACCGCTGGAAGATGCCGCGCTGCTTCTGCAGGTGTACGTGGAGGTCGTGGACGGGCCTGGCTCCGAGGGCGACCAAGCGGGTGCTGAAGTCGTACGGCGAGTAGCTGATGTGCCGATCGCCAATGACATGACGCAGGCTGCAGGTCTTCACGTGTCGCCGGTACAACCGAAGTGTGACCTCGCCTTCGGACTCGTTCGCGGGAACGAGTTCGTGATGCCTCACGACGCCAGGAACGAGGTACTCGTCGTCGATGGAGGCGCCGCCGATGCACACCAAGCAGAAGCCGAACACCTTCTCGCGTGGATCGCTCTTGGTCGGAGTGCGGTGACCGAGCCGCTGGTGGGGGCACCCTCCGAGGAATCGGTTGCGGAACCCATCGACGGCAGTGCCATCTTGAACATGAGCGTCGTGGAAGAGCGGAGGTAGAAGGCCCGAGGCATGCCTGTCGAGGAGGACCGCGCGACGCTCGTTCAATCGGCTGCGATCGTCGGGCTCGAGGAATGCACGGGTCACCGGTGAGCTGTCGAAGTACTGACGGAAGAGGTCCCACTTGACGTGGAGGTGGTTGAGCACAGTGTCGTCGGATCCGCCGGTTCGCCCGGGCCGGACCTTGGATCGGGCGTGCGGTTCGCCGAACGCTCGGCGCGCCGCCTCTGGTAGGCGCCAGTAGCAGGCCGCCATCTCCTCGAAGGTGAAGCTCTGGCTGCGGACGGTGAGCATGAGGATGACCAGGAACCCCTCCCAGGACAGCCAGTGCCGCTGGCCGCGTTTGGGTCGGAGCTCCTGCTCGAGCACCACGGCCAGTCCGCCGCGACGGACGATCTCGGTATCCAGAGCGACTCGCCAGGGATCGATGGCGCCGATCTTGGGAAGTTTGCTCACTGCCGGTGATGCCGAACCGGCCAGTCAACTGCCCAGGGCCCGTCCAACGTCGGCTCCGGAGGGCAGAGGACATCGAAGAACGCCGAGGGCGGAGGAACCTCCTCCACCAGCCGATACATCTGCCCAAGCTGCATGAGAACACCGGGGCCGCACTGAGCCACGAGCGCCAGCAACTGACACTGCACGCTCGCCCAGAACCGGTACGTGGCCACGAGCCGATTGACCTTCGGGACCTCCATGCCGTCGGGAACGACGACCGACATCATCATGTGCGCGACGATCTGCTGCCCTCGCGACATCGGGACCAAGTGCTTGGACTTGGCCCGCCGGGCCAGTTCGAGCAGGAGCGGCGCGTAGCGGCGGCGGACCACGAGCCATACGCCCTCCACACACACTTCCGCTCCCCCGTTCGGTGTCTCTCTGACGTCGGTTCCGCGGAGTGGCTTCATCTTGGTGCTGTAGACGCCGGCGCCCAGCGCGAGGCACAGGACGGCGAGGAGACCGTCGCGCAGGTTGGCGGTGGGCTGAGCCCACGCGAGGACGAAGTAGTCCTCCACCTCCGGGGCCTCGTACCGAGCCGGCGGCGGTGCCTTCCGGGAAGGGCTGCGACCGATCGCCTTCCACTGAGCCCGCTGGTCGGGGTGAAGGCAGCTGCCCATCTTGTCCAAAGCGGTGACGTACTGGTTGTTCGTCGTCGGTTCGTAGCCCATCTCGTCGAGCGCGTCCTGGAAGTCCGCCAGTGACGCCGCGCGCAACATGGACTTGAGGTCGAAGTCGACGTCGTTGGCCAGCCACCACAAGACAAGCAAGGTCATGCCATCGCGGGCGTTCGCTGCATGCGAAGCGCTGTTGAGCGCCTTCGGAATCAGCTCGCGCACCGCCCTGGTCTGCTCCTCCTGAATCGGTACAGGACTCGTCCACCCCGATCCGATCGCGAGAATCGCTGCCTGGACCTTGGCGCTTTGCCGACGCCGCTGCGAGTTCGTGGTCACCCAACCCTGCGTCAGCGCCTGGTCCACCAAGCGATCATCCGCGGGCCGGATATCTCCTCCGTGCTCATGAGCGCCACGCGTGGCCGCCGGCTCGGAGGTGAAGACGGGCGCCTGGAAGCTGGGTGAGGCCATGTCAGACGCGGGAGCGGTGTGGACTGGCGTTGCCTTTGACGGTGATGAACGAGCTGAACGACTCATGCCGTCCCCTCCTGATCGAGATCGGAATGCAGCGGCAACGATCCCGAATTCGGATGTTCCGTCAAGTCGTCGAAAAGGAGCGATTCAACATCTCGCCATCTGTCTATCTTTCTTTCTCACATTCTCACGTTCTCACCGTCACACCTGCGGCCTGAAGGGCCCATCTGAGCGTGGAACTGGGGCTCCCACCCGCCTTCGCCACCCTGTGAAGGTGCTGCCGGCGTGCCGCTTTGAACTGGTTTTCGGGTCCTTTTGGCGACGAAATTCGGCGTCATCGGCGGGATATGCGGGCAATTGTATTTACCGAATCGTTATCGCGTACCTCCGTGTTGTCCCACTCGCCAGGCACTCAAAAGTGCTTCACGCGCGCTGCGGCGTTCCTCCTCTGAGCAGCGCTACCAGCCCCCGAGCGCGGGCGTAGCACCCTCCTCGCCTTGACCGCCTTGGCAACGACGGTCACTGCCGAACGCGAAGACGTCCTGCGCCAAGAGCCGGACCGCCCCGTGTCCGGCCGAGCGTCAAGACCCATCGAGGGGTCATGACCACAACTCATTACTTGTCGCCATGAAACGAGGCGACAAGCCACGAACCTGCGGCGGACTCCCTGCGGAGGCGTGGGTCGCCGGCGACGGCTCGCACGCCTTGTCGAAGTGCACCAGCACCTCGCTGTCACCGCCGCCGAGCAGCGCAGTGACAAGCTGGACAACGCAGAGGCGACGTTCGAGCTGCAGGTGAACCTCGAGGCAGTGATCTCTGGGGAGTTCCCGGTCGCGTACGAAGACCTCTTCGTCACCTGGCCCGAGGGCGAGTCGACGGCCAAGCATCCCGCCGGCCGCTGGACGCCAGCTGTGGAACCTGCGGTGCGCTGGGCAACTGTCGCCACGTCGACCCACCCGAGGCCGCCTGACGTCGGGTCCATCACGGGCCAGCGGACGACGCGTAAGCGCGCTGCCTACGTTGGACGATCGAGCCGCTCAGTCAATCCACGCCAGCCCACCGTCCGGCGGTGCGCTTCATGTCGTCGCTCAGCGCAAACCCTGTCAACGAACCTGGGCCACGGAAGAGCGGACAGCGCTGGCACGCCCACACGTCAAGGCGAAGAGGCAATGTCGCCAGCCAGAGCAATGAGGTCGTCTGGATCGCCGACAAAGGCGTCGGCGGCCCTGATGGCGAAGAGCCGAGCCGAGGGGTCGTCCAGACTCAAGGCCGCGCGGCGAAGCTCCTCGAGCCGAAGCGCTAGGTGGCCGCTTTGGATCGTCGTGGCACTCACAGAGTTGATCGGGTGCTGCTGCGCCTGAGCCTCGCGATGCGCAACGTGCGCCCTGGCGCGATCGACTCGCTCCTGCACAAAGGTCCGTACTTGATCGAGGACCTCGCCTGCTGGCCGTGCCGAAACCTGCTCAAGAAACGCGCGCTCGAGTGGCGTCGGCTCGCCCGGGCTCAGCTCGTTGAGAGCAAGCTCGTCGTCCTTGCGTCGCACCGACCTGGCGGTCCACCGACGCGGTGGCACGGTCTCCTCAAGCCGGAGCAGCCGGGTGCCACCGTCCTCTACGGATCGAATCACCGTGCCGATCCGCGGGTCAGGCTGTACCGCGCCCACAACGGTGAAGTGGACCACTAGCCACTCCTTCGGCGCCCGGGTGGCCACCACGGACCTGCGAGCCCCTTCTGCCTGGAAGGTCCACGGGAGTGGCTCCCGGCCCATGCACACCACCTCCGTCCCTCCGTCGGCTGCAGTCGCAGCAGCATCGACGTCATGATGGCAAGGACTGACGACACTCCCACCTCGGATGCACCACCGCCCTTGGCGCGTCGCCCTCGGCTGCGATCGGGTCAAGCGCGCCCGCGCGCGCCAGACCCTTGTGCGCTGCGCGCGCGCCGGAAGGAGTGTTGATGAACGTCGAAACGTTCAGCGTGACCGGGAACACCTGTTCTACGGGCGCTCTGACCCATGGAGGGGTCATGACCACAATTGATCACACCGCAACCGACCATCCCCAGTACCCCGACGCTCGGCGGCGCGACGTGGCCGAGGTCGTCGACCTCGCAGCCCATCGCGCATTGCGCCGCCTCCGACGCCTTGTGGACGCTCGCCGGCGGCTCGCCCGCACGGTCGCAGAACAGCGCAGCCACGAACTCGACGAGGCGCGGGAGATGCTCGACCTACAGGTCACACTGGAGAGCCTGATCGCCGAGGAGTTCCCGGACGAGTACGAGGAGCTCTTCCCAGGGTGGGTCGACGAGGACGCGACGGCAGAGCACGCCGTCGGCGCCTGGGATGTCGCGTGCGGGATCTGCCGCACCGTGAAAACGGACAGTGGACCACCCAGCGCGGCCTGAGCCGCCACAGAAAGATTCATGCGCCACGTAACGAATGTCGCCGCCGCCGGACCCCTGGTCCGGCGGCGGTTTCGTTGAAGCACGTCCAAGAGCTCGTCAGCCCTTGGGGTCGATCGCGCGATCGAAGGCGCTGTCGCACCTAGGCGTCACGATGCCCGGCATGTTGAACGAAGACCCAGCCCTGTTCGACTTTCCTCGACCCGTGCGTGTGCTCACCGGCGTCGAGCTGCTTGGTCGGTACTTCCTCCTCCTGCGCTTCGCCGGCGACCTCGACCGAATCCTCGATCTGGAGAGCGCGATGGTCGGCGCCGAGTTCGAGCCGCTTCTCGTCAGCTACGCCTCCTTCAAACTCATGGCGATCGACCACGGTGAGGCGCTGGTGTGGTCCACCGGCGCGCGAGTCGAGGCCGAGGCTCTCTACCGCGACTCAAAGCCAGCGGTCCCGTAGTGGCGACTCCTTTGGTCGACGACTACACCGTCCTCCCGGCCAGACTGAGCGACATCACCATGGCCGACCTCGAGATTCCACAGAGCGTCGAGGCCATCGAACAGCTCGCCGAGCGGATGCAGCAGGTCCTGCGCACCGAGGTACTCGGCGCTCTCTCCGGCGCGTCCCTCTCCGCCGTCAGACAGCACGGCGGCTACACCCATGGGGTCGAAATCGTCCTCGACGAACGCCCCTGGCTCGTCGAAGGAACCTACGTGCGCAGCGACGGGGGTCCGCCAGAAGTCCACCTACTCGAGGAGTGCCGCCTGATCTTAGATGGCCTTGTCATGTTCGCGCGCCGACCACTGCTCGCCCCCGACATCTACTCGGCCGTGAACACGATGATCGGCATCGCGCTCACAGAGACGCTCGGCGCGGAGTTCGAGAGCCAGGTCCTTGCGGTCTCTGATTGGGCATCTGCTCTCCGGCGGGCGGCGGAGTTCATGCGAGGTCAGACCTTCTACGTCACCAGACACCTCGCGGGCAGGATCGACGAGCTGCTGAGGCACTGCCGCGCGCAGCTCGCCGTCTCCCTGTGGACACCTCCGGATTCGCTCGAACGCGACGTCGCGCTCCGGCTGGCCGACGAAGGATGGTTCGGCTCGGCTCAACAGCTCCTCGACACCGCCTCCGACATCACGAACCAGCCCGGTGTGTAGGTCGCGGAGTTCCGTGACGCCTCAGCCGCTTCCCAGGTTCTCTGAGGTGGCCAGGCTCGGACAGGTCGGCCGGTAGTGACCCACCTCGCCGCAGTTGCCGCAGCGACGAGCACCGCGAGAGGCGCTGGCAGCCTCCGTCGGGCCTGAATCTTCCTCTGAGGGATCGACCCGCACTTCGCCGAGCGTCGGGTGTCGCGGTACCTTGGTGTTCGTCGGGGTGAGGTCGTCAAAGTAGTCCGGGACACCGAGTGCCTTCGCGGCTCGTGTCAGCTCTCTGAGCTCGGTCGCGGTGAGGACGTCGTCGGCGAATGCTGCTTCCCGCATCGTTTCCAGGAAGCGCTGGTTGAGAGCTTCGACGTCGAGCCGACTCATGCCGGCCTCGCCGGCCAGGGTTCCGAGTGCTTGGGCTTCGTCGCGGGTGATCTGGCCGTCTTCCATGGCTGCGCAGAGCAGCTCGTAGTACGCCTCGCCGGCGGCGTCGGGCACGTCGCCGGCGACCACGGGGAGCTTGGTCATCAGGGAGGTCATCCAGCCATCGCCTTTGCGGAGACCGCGGACCTTGTTGACCACGCGGGGCGGAAGGACCGGGCCGCCGGTCCAGTGGAAGACGTCGCTTCCGTACAGAAGAGGCCGTCCATACATCGCCAGGGCGTGCTTGAGCACCGCAGCGGTGGCGACGACGTGGTCACGCGAGACGTACGTGGTCAGCGGGATGTTGAGCTCACGCGCGAGCGTGGGGAGCTTGCGGTTGGGCAGGTCACCCATGGTTCGCTCAGCCAGCCACAGGGTGCACAGGCCCGGCATCCGCATGTCCCTATATCCGGCCCGGTCGAGTTCTGCGGCCAGGAACTCCTCGTCGAAGGGCGCGTTGTGCGCCACGACCACGGCGCCGTCGAGCTGCGAGAGCAGGTACGGCGCGATCTGGGCGAACGTCGGAGCCTCGGCCACGTCGGCGTCGGTGATCTTGTGAATGAAAGGCACACCCGTGCCGCGACCCGGGTTGATGAGCGTCGACCAAGGCTCCCCGACCGTGCCATCGGCCTCGACCCGGGCCAGCGCCACCTCGATGACCCGGTCTGCCCCGCGGGGCGCCAGGCCCGTGGTCTGGAAGTCGATGACCACGTACGGGCCGTCGAACTGGTGCGGGCCGTGGCCGGCCCGGTCGCCGGCGTAGGTGAAGAGCACGCCGTGCATGCCCGCCTCGGCGAACGGGATGCGATGACGGGCGGGCGTCGAAGCGTTCGGCTGGCTCGACAACGCCGACCCACTGGACGCAGACCGGGTCGCGGACCGAGTGGCGGGCCTGGTCGAGGTCGAGGCAGCGCTTCTGGTGGGCTCCGACTTCCGATGCGACGCACGAGGCTGCGAGTCGGGCGCGCCGCCTCCGACGAGGCGAAGTAGGCCAAGGACTCCCACCGCGACCAGCACGATCAGGAGAAGACAGATCAGGACGGTGGCCACGTCGGCAGGCTATGTCAGGCCCTCCCTGCTTGCCTCTCAACCCGGGATCGGCGCGGCCCGGGAGTCAGGGTCCCCGGCAGTGTCGGTGGGTCGCCTTACATTGAAAGTCAGGCGTGACAAGCGTGGTGACGCCGGAAGGGCGAACCGAGTCATGACCACTCAACCACTCTCAGAAGCCAGGGTGCGGGCCGGCACATTGTCGGCCTACCTCACCTCTGCGGACCACGAGCGCGCTCTTGCGATGCGTGCGCGGATCGGGGCGGTAACCCTGTCCGGGGAGTCCGGCCTGCGGGCGCTGCAGACGCTGGCGCGCACCATGAGTCTTGAGGACTTCGACCTGGACCCAGCCCAGTACGCGGTCAACCCGAAGAAGCATGCCCAGGCGGCACTCATCGACATCGACTGGGAGGCCGCGCAGCGCGGGCTCGGTCTACCTGTCGTTCGCTCCGCCGGGATCGCCGTCCGCAAGGACGACCACGAGCAACTGCGGGCAGCGATGCGGACGCCCATCAGTCCCGGCTCCCGCAGGCTCGTGTCACTCCACTCGTCCTGGCTTCGAGGACCGGCACTGCCGGTAGCGATCGCAGCAGTGCGCAACAGCGACGACCCGCTCTCCTTCGTCTTCGCCGACCTGTTCGACCCGTTCGGCGGTGCCGGCGCGGTCGACGGTCTGCAGTACCTTCTGGCCGCGGCGTCGGCACCTGAGCGCCCCGTCGAGTTGCTGCGCACCGATACGCAGGCCATCCCGTTCGCGCTCGCCGGCGGCGCTCGGGGAGCTATCGGCCTCACCAGTCAGGGGCGGCACCACCCTCTGCCGTTCTCGAGCAAGCTGAAGAAGGAACACGACGACCGACAGCGCTCGGCATGGCTGTGGCTCCCGGAACTTCTTGGTTGGCAGCGCGGCACCACCCTCGGCGCCATCGAGCCGTTCCCCGAGATCGGGCTCGCGGACTGCCCGTGCCCTCCCTGCGACGGCGAGCCTCTGAGCGTCTACGCACGTGAGTGGCCCGGCCAGGTTCCGCAGAAGGTCCGTGAGCGTCTTCAGGATCACGACGCTGATCGGTGGATGACGACGTTCAACCGCCTGCGCGCAACCTCAGACCCACTGCAGTCGTGGGCCGCAGCCTGCGCTCGCGCCGTCCGCGTGGAAGCGGAGCTCGTCAGCGAGTACAAGATCTCGGCCCTCAGGGTGCCCACGTCGATCGCGCAGTGGGCCGTCGAGACCAGCTGAGGCCTGTCTGCCCGCACGCCGACGCCGTAGACCTACTGCCTGTCCGCGACTGCTAGGAGCGCGGCGAGCGCCTTCGCCTTCAAGTCAGCTTCGCCCTTGAACGACGGCTGCCCGCCGTCCTCTTGACGCTCGCGCCCGACGTCGATGGCACCGTTCGCCCCGGCGACGGACCCGCGAGGCTCCCGCGTCCGCGGCTGCACGCGTGGCCCGGGAAGTCCGAGGACCTCCACCATGTCGG
Source organism: Nocardioides halotolerans DSM 19273 (assembly GCF_000422805.1). Classification (GTDB taxonomy): domain Bacteria; phylum Actinomycetota; class Actinomycetes; order Propionibacteriales; family Nocardioidaceae; genus Nocardioides; species Nocardioides halotolerans. The sequence goes on from NZ_KE383923.1 coordinate 350,172, forward strand.
CAGCCACCGCGACCACACCTTGATCCAGCAGTGCGGCGTCCACCATGACCTCGAGCGGCGCTTCCCCCGAGATCACGATCGCCCGCGGCGCGTAGCCAGCGAACAGCGAGGCCGAGGCAACAAGAGCGGCTGACGCCTCTCCCGCCACCAGGCATCCGACGAGCTCGACCTCGTCCGCACCAACTCGGCTCCCATGGGAACGGCCCATCGAGATGACGGGCCACACATCCGTCCCCATCTGGCGCACTGGGCCGACGCAGATGCCCGACCAACCGAGGGCCTCGCTCACCGACTGGAGTTCGCGCTGAGTCGGCTGAAACATGGCAACATTGTTTCACCATGTCAATCGACCGATCGTCGCCACGCCGAGGAGCCGCACCTCCCATGCGGCGCTCTGACCTGAGCCCCACCGGCTACCGGATCGACCCGCAGCGAAGGCTCGACCTTCAATCGGCCCAACTAGCACTGGGCAAGGACTCGCTCCAGGCAGTCATCGATCACGCCGTGACACAGCTCCTGACCGGACTGGAGACCAACACCGAGTACAAGGAGATCTCGCGTGCCGCGCGTCGCGCGCAACGCAAGCGATCCGAGTGAGCAGGTGCCGCGCCGAGGCACTTCGGACGCGCCTCGCTTCGGCCACCGGTGCACGGGGCACGAGGGGGCTAGCTCCAGACCCACCCGTTCCCAGCAAGGTCGGGATGCTGGGCCACCAGCGCCTCGAGAACGCTGTAGTGAGGCAGCCCATCAAGCACAGACTCATCGCCGTCCTCCAGGCGCGTGAGCTCATCGTCTCTCAGGGCCACCAGCCTGAGCGCGCTGACGGCATGCCACGTGCCGTCGCCGTCATGCACCACCAGGGTCCAGCCGATGCCGTCCTCATCTGCCTCCCGGTCCCGCCCAGCCTCGACCACTGACTCCGCGGGGATCCCAGCAGTTGCGGACCATGGCTCGTCACTCTTCGCGTCATCCATGGCTCGGACCGTCCGCATCGCCAGCGAAGCGTCAAACAGCCCCCAGTTGCCCAGCTACCGGGCAGCGTCAGGGCACCGGTGATTCCCGTCCGGCTTGGGCCCGACCGAACCGCTCCCAGCGTGATCGCTGTGACCGACAACCTGACTGGAAGACCAGTCCACAACCCTTCCACGCCGACATCCGCGGACACTTCCGCGGCTGCGACCCCCTTGGAGGAATACGCCCGGCTCATCCTCCAGGGGAGCCGTCGTCACCGCGTGGGTGCCTCGACACTCGTGGTGTTCGAGAACGACACCAAGCAGATCCACCACGTCGACAACCTCACCGTCATCGCGGCCGAGATCACCGACATTCCCGACCTCAACCCCGAGCTGCTCGCGCTCATCGCGAACTCAGGGGCCGGACTCTCCATGCGCACCCTGCTTGACCGATCGTTCGCCTACAAGAGCCGGTAACCCCCACTTCACACGACCCAAGCCGCTCGCCGAGTCACTTCGACTCGGCGAGCGGTTCCCCCTACGCCCACCGCGCAGATGGTGGGACACACCGGTCTACGCCAGCAGTTGCCACCTGAACTCTTGCCTTGACCCCGACACCGGCAAGGAGCTTGCCCTCTTGGCCGGGTTGCATCGGGCGATGTGAATGCCAGCAGCGACGCATCGAGCACTCTGCGGGCTGCCGAGTCTCTCTCGGCACCCGGTTTCCGCCGGGGAGAACCTAGGAGCCACGGTGACGACTCGACCGCGCAAGGTCAGCGCCGCAGCTGCCCGCCGACTGCTCGTCGCGCGAGGCGAAGCAACGGTCAGCGCACAGCAGCTGCCAGATGAGCTGGCCAGGATGATCGACGATTTCAGCCCGGGACCTCCCATCTCCCGAATCTGGCCCCAGGTCAGGTCTGTGGTCGCCGAGATTCTGGCCGGATCGGTCGTCCGCGGGAACGACAGCTTCCGCAAACACCTGACCCACCTCGGCTACTTCTACGCCTGGGCCAGCGAGCACGACCTCCCACTCACCGCTGCGACCCTCACGCGGACGAACATCGAGGAGTACGCCCGGACAGGGATGCCGGACAGCACGCCCAAGTCCCGGTCCGACCGACGCAGCCGCCTGCGCCGGCTCGCCGACCGAGTCCACCCCGAGCAGTCCACCGGCCCGCACGTGGAGATCGAACGTCCCAGGATCCGGCCGCCCTACACCGAAACGCAGGTGCAGGCGCTGGTCCGCACCGCGTGGAACCAGCCCTCATCGGAACGAACCCGCAAGGCCGCGCTGTGCGTCGGGCTCGGGCTCGGCGCCGGACTCGACTCCAGCGACTTCCGCGGGCTGCGCCGTCAGCACATCCACATTGAGCGCGCCGACCGAGGTGATGGGTCGCTGCGAGCACAGGTGACAGTCCCCGGGACGGCGACCGGATCGCGCACGAGGATCGTGCCGATCCGTACCGAGTACGTCGACCTCGTCGCACGAGGCGTCGAGGGACTCGGCGGGGACCAGCTGCTCCTCGGGCGAGTCGAAGACCGCCGCAACCTCGCGGCAAACGCTCTGGCTGACGTGGTCGTACTCGGTGACTGCCCGCGGATCGAGCAGTCGCGGCTGCGTGCGACGTGGCTGGCGGCACTGCTGATGCAGCCGGTTCGGCTCGACGTGGTCATGGCGGCCGCCGGCCTCCGCACTGCGCGGACGCTGCCGGACCTGCTGCCGCACCTGCCGGCCATGGATGAGGCGGCCGCCGCCACTGTTCTGCGCGGCCGCCGGACCGACATCGCCCAGGAGGGGGCGGCGTGAAGGCCGCGTTCCGCTACCAGCTGGTCAGTCACATCGTCGACACCAGCGGAGCCGCCGACGTCCTTCAGAGCGCCACCCGGGCAAGCAACCGCGGCCCCAAGGGCAACGGTGACATGCGGACCTTCCTCATCCTGCTGCTCCTCGCCGCCGCAGACGGCGAGCTCACCATCGAGCGGATGCACCAGATCGGCACGCGCGAGCTGCCCCGCAACATCCAGCTCGAGCTCGGCACCGTCCGATCCAGCAGCACCCGCTACCGCCGCAACGCCGCGGCGCCGCGCGGGCTGCCGGCGAAGTTCGGTCTCCGAGCGGTCCCGCCGCTGCCGGACACGGAACACGAGCAGGTCGATATGCCCATCGACGAGCTGTACCACCTCACCAGGAAGATCAGCGCCAAGCTCGCGTGGACCGGCCCCAAGGCCGACGGGCTCACCAAGGAGGAGAAGGCCCAGCGGCAGGACATCGTGCGGGAGGTCAGCGACCGGCTGCTGCGCGCCACCCTCCCCGAGCGGCCCGGCAGCTCCTACGCCCTCGACGAGAGCGGTATCTGGGCCTGGGCGCGCGGTCGAAAGTCACGTCGCAACCCGACCGAGCCGGCAGCTGACGAAGCCCGTGACGACGACGAGCCCGGAGGCGTCGCCCTCGCCGATGAGCCAGCTCCCGTCGCTGCCCCTGGCAGGCCGCTCTCGACCTGCCCCGACGCGACCTGGGGCACCAAGACCGGCAAGGACGGCACCCAAGACGCCTACTTCGGCTACGGCCTCCACGCCCTGGTCCGCATCCCCGACCTGCGCCACGGCCCCTCGTTCACCGACGAAGACGACCCTGTCCTGATCGCAGCCCTCGAACTCACTCCCGCGGCCACCGACGTCGTCGACGTGAGCCTCGGACTCCTCGACCGCGTCCGCGCCCACCACCCGGTCAAGGACCTGGCCGCCGACCGGCACTACTCCTACAAGGAATGGAACCGGTGGGCCCACCAGCTCTGGACCCGCGGCATCCGACCCGTCCTCGACCTCCGCGAGAACGAGCACGGCTTCCGCGACTACGACGGCGCCAAGGTCGCCGCCTCCTGGCCCCACTGCCCCGGCACCCCCAACCGCCTCGGCACCATCCACAGGCCGGGCATCGGCGCCCCCAAGGCCGACCGCGAGAAGTTCGACGACCTGATCGCTGAACGGCAGACCTATGCCATGCGCCGCGTCAAGAGCCACATCCCCGACGGCGCGTCCCGGTGGGAGTGCCCCGCCCGCGCCGGCAAGATCGGCTGCCCCCACGTCGAGGGCACCGTCGAGGTCGCCCACCAGCTCGACCTCCCCGTCGTCGCCCGGCCACCGGCCGAGGACGCGAAGCCCACCTGCTGCACCCAACGCACCTTCATGATCCGAGTCCAGCCACCGACCGAGGACGACACCCGCGCCGAGCGCGACCGGAAGACCAAGCTCGCCCAAGCGATGAAGCACGCCCAGGACGAGTACTGGGGCGACCAACGCTGGGTCACGAGCTTCAACCGGCGCACCCACGTCGAAGGAGCATTCGGCAACCTCAAGAACCCCAACACCGAGAACGTCCACCGCGGCCTGTTCCGTTTCATGGGCCTCCCGCTGGTCACCCTCGCGATTACCGCTGCGGCGACCGCGACCAACCTCCGACAGCTCCGCAACTGGCACGACCGCACGGGAAACGGCGACCCCTGCAACCCCCTCCTCGCCCCCGAGCCCGAGTTCCACGGCTTCGTGCTCCTGACCAACCCGAACGTCATCGACGCGAGCACGGAGCCCGACGACCTCGAGCTGCCAGAGGCCGCATGACCGGCGTGCAGAGGGGGCCAGTGATCGCGATCAATGCCGTGTCGCACCCAGCCCGCACCCTCTAGCCCATGGAGACCAGCTGGGAGTTCACCTACAACGACGAGCCGCTCTACGTCTACGCCTACGCCTCCGGGGACCCCACCCGGATCGGGTTCCGACACGACGACGACAAGGACAACAAGCGCACCTACCTGATCAGCCGGGGCATTGACGACTCCGAAGCCAAGCTTCTGTGGTCCGTGCCGCTCGACGACCACGGCGGCTACACCTTCGAGCGCGACGACTACGACCCCTCCCACCACACGCGGCCGTCATGGGCGCCGGACCCTCGCGCCCGCGTCGTCCTCGACCACGTCAACGCCCTCACCAACGAGGAGATCCTCCAGATCGCCCAGCAACTTGCTGCAGGCGAGGCCGAGGACGCGATGGAGTTCTGCGCCAACCGCTGGGCAGCCCTCGAGCGCAAGGAGCGAGAGCGAGACGAGGCCGAACGACGCCTCCGCACAGCCCACCTCATGGTCGACGCGCTCACGCAGCCGGACCCCTTCACCCGCAGCACCGCAGCGCAGCTCGCCCCCAGCTTTGCCGGCACCATCGACGAGTTCCGCCACATCGTCGCCCATCTCACCGGCAACGACATCCCGCCCGCGCAGCAAGGCGAGATCGGCACAGCACTGTGAGCACGCCGGCGGACGCCCAGTCCGACGAGCCCGAGTGGTTCCTCGAACCCTTCACCCACATCCGCTATGTCGGCAACTACGAGGACTACGCCGATCTGGACTACGGATACCGTGCGTTCCTGATCTTCGTTCACGACGGGCGAGCTGCCACGGCACGCCTACCCCTCATCCTCGGCGGCCCAGGCGGAAAGACCTGGGAGCGCCTCAACGCCGAGATTCGGCACGTTCTCGATCTGCTCGCCGAGATGGATCACCAGACCCGGCTCGCGTTCCACCGCAGCATCAACGAGACCATGGACTTCTACTTCACTCTTGAGAGGCTGGGCCTCGACAGCGAGTCACGGGTCAAGTCGAGCGAGTGCAACGATCAGCGGTGAGCGCATCCGGCGCGAACGCGGAATCGACCACACATTGCACGGCGAGACAGCCGCCGACACCTGCGAAATCCAGCTCGACGGCGACACAGGTGACGCGCGATTCAGTCTCTCGGCTTCTCTCGCATCAAGATGCAAGCGGACCCCGGCCGAACATCGACAACTGGGCATACGAGGCATCCGAACCGTCGCTGCGACTCATCGGAAACTCGAAGCTGCCGCCGAGCAGGCCCAGGTCGAGCGGGGCATCGACGATCCAGTCCCGGACCACGGCCCGGTGGGCGATCTTCCACACCCCGTTCCGGCACTCGTAGCGGTTGAAGGTGCGGCACGCGGCGAACCGCTGGTCACCGCCGCCTTTCGGGCGGTGGTAGGAGATCCGGTGCGTCTCGCCCTCGGCCCGGTCCCCGTCGACCTGGTACCACTCGTTGAGCACGTAGTGGGCGACGATCTCGAACTGAGGGAGGAACGTGTCGAACGCCCAGTCCAGGAACTCCGAGACGGGGCCGCTGTGCATCGAGCCGTGCTCTTCGACGGCGTCCTCGAAGTAGATGGACGCGATGAGGTCGCGGTCCCGTCGGTCGACGCCTCGGCAGTAGGCCATCTCCAGCTCGTGCAGACGCTGCTTCACCAGCAGGTCTCGCACCTCGTCGTCGATGGTCATGGAACAACCCCCCAGCAGCTCAAGAATGTTACGTGTACGTTGCACTTGCAGCACACGGGTGTCAAGATTCATCTAGGGGCGACTGGAGCAGACGGGAGGCAAATCTATGCGACTGTGTCGATTCAATGTCGACCGCCTCGGACTCGTCACCCCTGAAGGTCGCGTCCAAGACATCACGTACACGTTGAATGTTCTCCCCACTCAGTGCTGGCCGCCGCCCGTGGGCGACCCGGTGGTGACCAACCTGGACAGGGTGATGACGGCCTTGGACGACCGGGCCGGGACCGCGACCGTCGACGCCACCAGCGTTGCGTTGCACAGCCTCGTGACCTCGCCGACCAAGGTCATGGCGGCGCCGGCGAACTACCGTCGGCACGTCGAGGAAGACACCCTCGATCCCGGGGTCGATCAGGGCGTCCACCGGGCGCGGCTCTCCGGGGTGACCCATCCCGTGGAGGAACTGGGGCTCTTCCTCAAGGCCTCGTCCTCGCTGGCCGGTCCCGCCGACGGGATCCGCGTCCGCGGAGGCTCCGTGCGCACCGACTACGAGGTGGAGCTCGCGGTAGTGATCGGACGTACGGTGCGCGACGTAGCAGCGGCGGACGCCATGGACCACATCGCCGGCTACTGCATCGGGCTCGACATGAGCGTCCGCGGGAAGCAGGACCGCAGCTTCCGCAAGTCCGGCGACACCTTCACGGTCCTCGGCCCCTGGCTCACGACGGCCGACGAGATCGACGACCCGGGCGCACTCACGTTGTGGCTGAGCCTCAACGGCGAGGAGCGCCAGCGCTCGTCCACCTCGGCGATGACCGTCGGCATCCCTCGCCTGGTCGAGCTGGCGTCGCAGATGTACACGCTTCACCCCGGCGACGTCCTGCTGACCGGGACTCCTGAGGGTGTGGGACCGGTGGCTCCCGGGGACGTGATCGTGGCCGGAGCCGATGGGCTGGGCTCGATGACCGTGGAAGTGTCCGCCGCATGACCACGACCACGGCCTCATTCCTCGACGCGACGAACGATCTCCTCTCCGGCGGGGGTCTGACGACGGACAGTGACGTCCTCGGGCGGTTCGAGCTGCAGCGCATGCCCGGATACCTCATCCGCAGGCTGGACAGCCGCGCTGCCGCCCTCTTCGAGACCCACACCGGCCAGGCTCGTCTTACGCCCCGGCAGTTTGGGCTCCTCAAGGTCGTCCACGACGAGGGCACGGTGTTGCAGAGCGACCTGGCCCTCCTGCTCCACCTCGACCGGAGCACCCTGGGCGAAATGCTCCAACGCATGGTCGACCGGGGGCTGGTGCTGCGAAGCCCCACCGCCGCCGACCGCCGCACCAGCGAAGTGCGGCTGACGAGCGCCGGGGAGGAAGCCCTGCTGCAGAACGTCGTCGGTGCGCTCGACGCGCAGCGCGCCCTCCTCAGCCCACTACCCGACTACTTGCGTCCGGTCTTCATGGCCTGTCTGGCGATGCTCGCGGACGCCGACGCAGCCCCGCCCGAGGAGAAAGAGGAATGACACGATGACCCTGTGGAGCGAGACCGTCTCGTCCCTCGACGACTTGTACGTCGTGACCGACCGGCTCGACGTCACGCCCGGGTGGGTCAACCGGTCCACCCCGATCTTCTGGGATTCGCCCCGGACGGCGTTCGTGCCGGCGCGCTGGCACTACGACGAGGTTCGCCGATCCCTCGACGACGCTGGGCGGCTGATCGACGTGGAGCTGGCCGAGCGACGCAACCTGGTCCTGCGCAACCCCCACACCGGCAACGACTTCGCGACCACCCGAGGCTTCGCCTGCGCTTACCAGATGATCCTCCCGCAGGAGGTCGCTCCGACCCATCGGCACTCACCGCACGCCGTGCGGCTGATGATCGACGCGGTCGGAACCTACTCGGTCGTCGACGGCGAGCGGATCCCCATGGAGTCGGGGGACGTGGTGCTGACCCCCGGTGGGAGCTGGCACGGGCACGGGCACGACGGTCACGAGCCCGCATACTGGTTCGACGCCCTCGACATTCCTTTGGTGCACCTGCTCGAGCCGATGCGCTACGAGGAGCACCCCGACCGGTTCGCCCCGATCGTCTCCCGTGCCGACACCTCTCCGTACCGGTTCCGCTCGGAGGACATCCAGGCCCGGCTGGACGCGGCACCGTCGGCTCCGGACGGCACCCACGGGCCCAAGATCTGGCTCGACGCACCGGAGATGCCCTCGATGGGGCTCACCGTGGAGCGGCTCGCCTCCGGCACGACCACCACTCCTCACCGCTCCAACGCCAACCGCGTGTTCGTGGTGATGGACGGCTCCGGCACGACGACGGCGGGCGACACCGAGCTGACGTGGTCGCGCGGCGACACAGTGGTCGTGCCCACCTGGTCGACGTACCACCACGCAGCGACCTCCGACGCCACCCTGTTCGGGGTCTCCGACGAGCCGGTGATGCGGGCGCTCAACTACTACCGCGAGTAGACCGCTCAGCTCCGCTTCTCGCGGAACTCCTGCTCGCTCGGATGGTCGACCAGCTCCACCTCGCGCTGCCGCAGGTCGACGCGGCGGATCTTGCCGGAAATGGTCTTGGGCAGCTCGAAGAACTCCAGCCGTCGGATCCGCTGGTACGGCGCGAGGTGCTCGCGGGCGTGGGCGAGGATCGACCTCGCCGTCTCCTCGTTCGGCTCGTGCCCAGGCGCCAGGGCGATGTAGGCCTTGGGCACGGCTAGCCGCACCTCGTCGGGCGCCGGGACGACCGCGGCCTCGGCCACGGCGGGGTGCTCGATCAGCACGCTCTCGAGCTCGAAGGGGCTGATCTTGTAGTCCGAGGCCTTGAAGACGTCGTCGGTGCGACCGATGTAGGTGATGTAGCCGTCCTCGTCGCGCGAGGCCACGTCACCGGTGCGGTAGTAGCCGTCGGCCATGGCGGCGTCGTTGAGCGCCTCGTCCGCGTACCCGGTCATCACGGGCACCGGGTCACCGGTCAGGTCCAGGCACAGCTCTCCCTCGCCGACGCCGGCGACGACCTCCCCCGACACCGGGTCGAGCAGCACCGAGGGGACGCCGGGCAGAGGCCGGCCCATGGATCCGAGGCGCACCGGACTGCCGGGTGCGTTGCCGATCTGCGCCGTCGTCTCGGTCTGGCCGAAGCCGTCGCGGATCGACATGCCCCACTTGGCCTCGACCTGTGAGATGACTTCGGGGTTGAGCGGCTCTCCCGCGCTCACGAGCTCTCGGAGGGTCCCTGGTCCAGAGGAGAGGTCAGCGTTGATCAGCATCCGCCACACGGTCGGCGGCGCGCAGAACGAGGTGACCTCGTGTTCCTGCAGCACCCCGAGCAGGGCCTTCGCGTCGAAGCGCGCGTAGTTGTAGATGAAGACAGTCGCCTCGGCGTTCCAGGGCGCGAAGATGCACGACCAAGCGTGCTTGGCCCAGCCGGGCGAGGAGATGTTGAGGTGCACGTCCCCGGGCCGGAGCCCGATCCAGTACATGGTGCTGAGGTGGCCGACGGGATACGACCGCTGAGTGTGGGTGACCAACTTGGGTCGGCTGGTGGTGCCGCTCGTGAAGTAGAGGAGCAGACGATCTTGAGGCGCGGTTGCCGGATGGCTCAGAGCGGGGTCCACCGTGAACGCGTCGTCGAGGTGAAGCCAGCCGCCCACCTGGTCGACGGCAATGCGCCGGTAGTCCCCGGCCAGGTCGTCGAACTTGGCTGCGTCGATGCCGTTGCACACCACTGCCCTGGCACGTGTGCGATCCAGGCGGTCGCGAAGATCCGAAGGGCCGACCGCCGTAGTTGTCGGCACGACGACTGCGCCGACCTTCATGACCGCAAGGACGACCTCCCAGAGCTCGCGCTGGTTGTTGAGCATCACGATCACCGGGTCGTCTTGACCGACGCCCTGAGCCGCCAGCCACGTTCCGATCTGGTCAGACCGGAACGCCATCTCGGCGAACGTGACGGTCGTCGAGCTGTGGTCCTCCTCGACGATGACGAGAGCCGGTCGATCGTTTCCACGTGCAATCTCGTCGAACCAGTCGAGGGCCCAGTTCCACCGCGATCCGAGCTCGGGCCAGCCGAACTCGGCACAGGCGCGAACCTGCTCTCCGCGCAGTGCCAGCAGCTGGTCTCGCGCGCTGCGGAAGGCAGCCGTGGCCGCGTTCGTCGGCTCGGAGGACGGCGGAAAGTTCATGACATGCTGCTTCCACCGTTGACCGACAGGGTCTGGCCGGTGACGAATCTTGAGTCCTCTCGAACGAGGTAGGCGACGGCTGCCGCCACCTCCTCCACCTCCCCGGCCCTACCGATCGGGATGAGTTCGACGGCGTCCTCGATGACCACCTCGAGGCGGGCGGGAGTCAGGCCCTCGCGTCGGCGGGTGTCGAGCTCGTCGGTCCTGGTGTACGACGGGGCGACGGTGTTGACCGTGATCCCGTACGCCGCGAATTCTCGGGCGAGTCCGACGGCGAGCCCGTGCACACCGCCCTTGGCCGCGTTGTAGATGGCGTGGTCCGTCAGCCCGTTGCGGACGGACTCGGCGCCGATGTTGACGATGCGACCACCACCTGCGGCGACCATGCGAGGGAGCGCGGCGAGCGTTGTCCAGATCGTCGTCATCAAGTTGTTGTCGATGGTCGCTCGAACGGTGGCCACGGTGTGCTCGAAGGTGGGCGCGATCACTCCCCCTCCAGCGTTGTTGACCAGGATGTCGAGCCCGCCGAGCTCCGTGTCGGCGTGGACCAGCATGGACTCGGCAACTCCCTCCACGGCGAGGTCTCCGACGAAGCCCACGACGGCTCCAGGCCCATTCACCGCGCGTATCCGCTCGCAGGCATCCTTCACGACGGCGTCGTCGAGGCCGGCGACGAGCACGCTGGCTCCGTCCGCCCGCAACCGCTCCGAGATAGCCGCCCCGATCCCAGTCGCACCCCCGGTGACGACCGCGCGCCGGCCCTCCAGCGGCAGCCTCACAGGATGACCGCTACGTCGCTCGCGGGTCGCAGGACCGTCATGTCGAGGGTCACGCGCTTGTGCTTGATGCGGAGCTCGCCTGACTGCAGCACCAGCCGGTAGTCGAATCGGCCGGTGTACGTCGTCTCGCGGCCGGCCCGGCAGCGGTTGACGAGGAAGGAAGCGCGCACCCGCAGCTCGCCGTCCTCGACGCCGAGGAGCCTGACGTTGGTGACGAGGTGCCGCAGGTTCGAGTGGGGGTACTCGCGGTGCGCCTTGCGGCTGTTGAGGCGCTCCACACGTGACGCCATCCGCATGCGGTTGTCATGGATGAGCATGAGCGAGGTCTGCCCAGTGCCGCCCGGGTCGTCCGTGCACGGGATCTCGTAGTGCGCGTCGTCGGTGTAGAGAGTGAGCCAGGTGTCCAGCTCCCAGTCGTCGAGAAGCTCGGCCTCGAGGTAGAGAAGGTCTTCCACCGCCGGACGCGTGACCTCGGCAAGGGCCGAGTCTTCGATCACTGTCATCGCCCACCATCCATCTGCTCCGCCCAGCGCCGCCAGAAGGCCCGCATCTGCTCCTCGTCGGTCGCCTCGGGCTCACGGTTCATCCCCCGGGAGATGTCGTTCCACTCGATCCCACCGCTGGCGAACCCCTGCTGACACGACTCGAGTGCCTCGATGTCGTCGGGCGTCGCGAACCCACCAGGCCCTAGGAAGGTCAGGAAGCTGTCGAGCCTCCGCTGACGAACCTCGGGAAGCTCGTCGCCCGGAGCTGCCTCCCACGCAGTGACCGTCATCGAGGTGGGTGAGGTCGGCATGAAGGTGCGCACCGTGACGGCCATGATGTCGTTGATGATGAGGTTGGGGTAGATGAGCATGTTGCGGTTGACGTCGCACATGCGTCCGGCCCGCTCGGGTCCGTGCTTGTCGACGAGCCTCTGCCGCAGCGCGTCGATCTCGGGCTTGGCCTCCTCGCCGAAGATCGGCTCCCAGCGGGCGATGGGCCGGCCCCACGGCGCGAGATACTCGAGCACCGCGTGCCCGTTGCCGAGGTCCTTCGTGTGGCCCTTGACGCCGATGCTCAGGTCCGTGCCGAGCGAGACGAGGTACTTGAAGTAGGTGTCGTGCGTCGAGGCCGCGTGGTACCCGTCGATGCTGTTCTCGACCAGGAGCTTCCAGTTCGCCTGCATGCCGTACTCGTTGGTGCCGGGGACGATCTGCACGTCACCGTCCATGGCGTCCACGACCAGGTCTAGGTACTCCCGAGCGCCCGCGAGGTAGGTCGTGAGGTCGACGATGTCAGGATCGAAGCTGCAGAAGACGAATCCGCGGTAGCTCTCAACCTTCGCCACGCGGCCGAGGCCGAGAGCGTCCATGTCCAGCTGGTCGTCGTAGGCGTCCTTGCCCGGTACGCCGACCAGCTTGCCCTCGCTGTCGAAGGTCCACGCGTGGTAGAAGCACTGGAAGACCTTGCTGTTGCCCTTGTCCCGGCGGCAGACCACGGCACCCCGGTGGGTGCACGTGTTGTGGAAGACGTTCACCCGTCCGGACTTGGCCCCCCGCACCATGAAGATCGGTCGACCGGCCACCGGTCGCCGCACGTAGTCTCCAGGCTCGGGGATCTCGGACTCGTGACCGACGTAGAGCCACGAATGCGCGAAGATCTTCTCGATCTCCTCGCGGAAGACGTCCTCTGACGTCATCGCGTCTCGGTGCACTCGGAAGCGCATCCCGTCGATGTCCTCGTCGACGCAGCGCGAGCCGGTGCTGAGCGTGGAGCTCGGCCTCTCCTCGAGCAGAGTCATGACTGGTCTCCTTCGATGTCCAGGCCGAGGAAGTCGGCGACGACGCGGTTGAACTCGCTTGCTCGCTCGATCTGGGTCCAGTGCCCACACCTCGAGAAGAGGTGCATGTCTCCGTTGGGAAGCAGCTCGGACAGCCGCCAACCAACCTCCTTGGGGACCACGCGGTCCTCGCGTCCCTGGACGACCAGAGCGGGAACCGTCACTGCCCGCACCTGCTCCTCGGTGATACCGAGCTGGTTCCCGGCGTGGGCAGGGTCGAAGAACATCGAGCGGTAGGCCTCGTGAGCTCCGGGCAGGGCGCTGGCTTCATAGCGGATCTTGACCAGCTCGTCGGTGATGATGCCGGGGTCGACTGCGAAGTAGTCGACGAGCAGGGAGCGCATCGCCTCAGGCGATGGTTCGTAAGCGCGTAGAGCCTTCAGCCCGTCGGTCACGGTCATGGTCGGTCCGGGGCTGCCCATGAGCACCATGCGGTGCAGGCGGTCCTGCTGGTCCTCGGCCATCTGCAGGGCGACCCGACCGCCGAGGCTGTTGCCGACGACTGAGACCCGGTCGACGTCGAGGGCGTCCAGAAAGGCCCATACGTGGTCAGTCCAGGTGCGCAACGAGTACCGGACGTCTGCCGGCCGGTCGGTCAAGCCGTAGCCGACCAGGTCGAGCGCCAGGGCTCGTGCGCCGCGGCTGAGCACCGGGACCGTGTGTTGCCAGTTCGCCCACGCCGACACACCAGGACCCGATCCGTGGATGAACAGCACGACGTCCCCGCTCCCGACGTCGTGATAGTGGGTGTTGTGGCCACCGATCGACAGGTACTGACCCGCCTCGATGCCTGCTGCGATCGTCATGCGGAGACCTCCTGGTAGATCGCGAAGCACTTGTTGGAGTTGAAGACGTCGGTGGTGACGAAGGTCGACCACGTCAGCTCGAGACCGAGCTCCTGAACCGCTCCAAGGAGGCAGAACCAGTTCAGCATCTCGTGTTGGCCGGCGTCGACGACCTCCTTGCTGGTCACGCTGACCCACGCGTCGAAGTCGCCCTTGACGAGGGCGTCGTAGAGAACCTGGTCGGCCTCGGTGTCGGGTCGCAGGTGCCAACCCTTGTCATGGAGGAACGCGTGCGACCAGCTCGAGGACGCGATGAGGGCGACGCGTTTTCCGCTCTCGCGGTAGGCGCGGGCCACGCCGGCGCCCAGCTCGAAACAGCGTTTCGGCGTAGGCCCCGAGGGATCGAGTGACTCGTCCTCGATCTCAGCGAATCGGGCCAGGCCACCTCGGCGGGCTATCGCATGCTGGCCGTAGCAGTTCACCGTGATCGGCACGATCGGGTACGTCATCTCGGCGCCGGCAGCGGGATAGTCGAGGAAGAGCTGCGTGTTCAGGATGGCGTGGGGAAAGTGGGCTCCCTCCCGCTTCTGGTACGAGTACGCCATGTCGAACCCGTCGGCGATGAGCGCGTCGGCCAGCTGCCGGGACTCTGCCGCGTCCCCATGGAGGGTGATCGTCATGTCCTCGGGAAGGCTCCAAGCGTTGGGTGAACCGCGCTCGTTCATGAGGGCGAACGGATGTACCTCGATGTCGCCGTATGCCAGCACGCAGAACGGCGGCACGACTTCTTCGCGGAAGTTCTCGTACTGGTCGTCGCCCCACACGACCACCAGGTCCGGAGCGAAGTCATCGAGTGCCTGGCGCACCGTTGCGAGTTGGGTGACGAGGTCGGCGCGGTGCCGCGAGGCCGCCGCCGTACCTCCATCGTCCGACCAGTCCTGCCGCATCGACGCCGGCCAGTTACCCGGGTCCTTCTCCGCGTCGGGAATGTCAGGGTCGCCCAAAGTCCAACGTAGGAGACCCGCCATGTGCTCATCGGTGCCGGCGAGCAAGGGATAGTGGGTCATCCCGAGACCCAGGAAGTGGCTCATTCGCTTCTCTTTCTCAATGGGCGCTAGGGGGTTGGTCCGGCGCGACGAGCCGCATGCCGTTGGTGTGGCCGATCTGCATGGCGACACCGCCTCGGCGCGTGTTGTCCCAGTCATGCAGGACGCGGCCGGCGGGATGCTCGCGTGCGGCGAGCGGGTAGTCCGTACCGAGCACGACGTGATGGAGCCCGAACCGCTGGAGGGTCAGGTCAAGGCTGGCGACGTCGTAGGTGAGGGAGTCGCTCCAGAGTCGCCGAGCCGACGCGACCAGGCTCGGACCTGGGTCCTCGGCCGCGGTCAGGACGGTGCGTCCGTGATCGACGCGCGGCAGCACCTGCGGGAGCGCTCCACCGCCGTGCGCGAGCACGGCGACGAGATCGGGCAGCTCGTCGAGAAGGCCAGAGGTGAGCATGGCGGCTGCGGCGACCGCGGTCTCCCCTGGCATGCCGACACCGAAGTCGAGGCCTGCGGCTGACAGTCGCGGATCGAGGACTCTGTCCACCGGATGGATGAACACGATGGCGCCGAACTCGCACGCTGCTCGGAAGAATGGCCTCAGCCGTTCGTCGGACAGCTCCATTCCTCCCACCCGAGTCCCGATCTCCACGCCGATGAACCCGAGCTCGAGCACTAGCCGCTTGAGCTCCACCACTGCAAGCTCCGTGTCCTGCAACGGCACCGTCCCAAGGGCACGAAACCTGTCAGGAACCTCGGCCACCATGCGGGAGAGGTGCTCGTTCTGCAACGTAGCGAGGGCAGCAGCTTTCGGCGCCGAGGCGTCGTGGCACAACGTCCCGGGAAGCGGGGAGAGAACCTGGATCGCGACTCCGTCTGCGTCCATGTCGCGCAGCCGAGCCTCGGTGCACCAGGCGCGCTCGTCCAGAGTCCGGTAGACCCGGCCACCGACCAGGATCTCCACTCGATCGGCGGTGCGCTTGACCACGGGCAACACCGGATCCTGGTCGTCGAGCGTGGGCAGCTCCGGATCGACGACGTGCGTGTGGAAGTCGACGAGCTGGAGGTGCGGCCCTCCGCGCCACGACGGGACCGATGCTCGTTCAGCCACGCCATCCCCCTCGCCACTTGTGGTGCTCGTCACCATAGTCCATTGTGCATACACAATCAAGGTTTGGTCAGACCATGCGCAACGCCCGCCAGCCGGTACGGATCGGCATCTAGGCTGGATCAGCCCTGAGGACGAGGAGACTCATGACCGCCCCGGTCGATCAGCGACAGTCGCGAGCCCAGCAGGTCGCGGCCGCGATCGAGGACGAGATCCTTGCCGAGCGACTACCTGTCGGGGCACACCTCGCCAGACGCGTGGAGCTGATGGAGCGGTTCGGCATCAGCCCGACCACGATGAACGAGGCCATGCGGATCCTCCGCACGCGTGGGCTCATCGCGGTCCGGCCCGGCAACGGTGGGGGCATCTTCGTCTCGAGCCGACCGCCGCAGGTCCGACTGGGCGGCATCGACCTGTGGTTCGACGCCAGCCACACCAACCCCCTCGACCTCTTCGAGGCGCGGATCCACCTCGAGCAGGGGGTCAACGGGGTTGCCTTCGAGCGGGCGGACGAGAGCGATGTCCGGGCCATGCACGAGGCCGTCGACCACATGCGAGATGCGCCGACCGCGCACGCCTTCCTCGAGTCGGTCATCGCCTTCCACCGAGCGCTCGTCGTCGCGGCCCGCCTGCCCGTGCTCGATGACATGCACCAGGCCGTGACCACGCTGCTGCTCGCGAGCCTCTCCCGCGCCGAGTTCATCGCCGACCACGAGGAGAAGGTCGGTGCGAGCATCATCGTCCACCACGAGATCGCCGACGCGGTCGAGACGCGGGATGCCGCCGCGTTCGCGGAGGTGATGGGCCGACACCACGAGAGCCTGGTGCGCGCCGACGACCCGCATCGGTCGCCGACTACCTGAACCCAGTCGCGCAAGGACCCGGGCGGCCCCCACTGTCGGCTCCTCCATCGAGCGCTCGCGCACGACGTTGCAGCGTGGGACGCGACGACAGATGCTGGCGGCGCAAGCGCGAACGAAGGAGCGACCCATGGCCCACCCGACCGCGACGACGCTGGCCAGTACCGACGGCGTCCAGCTGCAGGTCCTCGTGTGGGAGCCTCCCGGCGAGCCGCGCGCGGTGGCCCGTATCGCTCACGGGATGGGGGAGCACGCGCTGCGCTACGCGCCGCTGGCGGAGCGACTCGCGGAGGCCGGCTACGTCGTCTATGCGCAGGACCACCGGGGCCACGGAGCGAGCGCGACCTCCGCCGACGAGCTCGGTGTCATCGGCGCGGACGGGTGGACCGAGCTGGTCGACGACCTCGGCAGGGTGGGCGACCTGGCGACGTCCGAGCACCCTGGGCTCAAGCACGCCCTGATCGCCCACTCCATGGGTTCGTTCGCCGCGCAGCAGTACCTGCTCGACCACAGCGCCGACGTCGACGCGGTCGTCCTGACCGGGACGGCGGTCCTCGACCTGCTCGAACCGGCTCTCGACCTGGACCAGCCGCTCGACCTGACGATGTTCAACGCAGCGTTCCAACCGCCCCGGACGGAGTTCGACTGGCTGAGCCGCGACGACACCGAGGTGGACAAGTACGTCGCCGACCCGCTGTGCGGGTTCGGGCTCGACGGTGAGGCGGGCAAGCAGATGTTCGTCGCGGCACGTCGCGTCGGCCAGCCCGGGGCGCTGGACGGCATCCGCGAGGACCTGCCCGTGCTCATCGCCGTGGGCGAGCTGGACCCGGTCAACGGACAGCTCGCGCTGGTGCATCCGCTCGTGGACCGGTTGTCGGACGCCGGTCTCGAGGACGTGACGCTGAAGGTCTACCCGGGGGCTCGGCACGAGATCCTCAACGAGACCAACCGGGCCGAGGTGCTCGACGACGTGCTCGGGTGGCTGGACGAGCGGATCTGACGATGCTGCGTCGCCTCGCGTGGTCCGTGGCCGTGCTCGCGACCGGTCTCGCCCTGGTGTCCCCGGCGGCACCAGCGACGGCACGGCCCGGTCGCGGACCCGTGCTCACGGTGCCGCGGCCCCTGCTGCGCGGGGCCGTGCGGTGCAATCCCCTGGCCAATCGGCACAATCCGAGGCGGACCCTGCTGCTGGTGCACGGCACCGCGGCGACACCGGAGGAGGCCTGGGGTTGGGGGTACGAGCGACAGCTCACCGCCGACGGGTACGGCTGGTGCGACGTACGCCTCCCGGATCGGGCGCTCGGCGACTTCGTCACGGCCTCGCAGTACGCGGTCTTCGCGGCTCGCAAGGCCTACCGTCGCAGCGGTCGCAAGGTCGCGCTGGTCGGCCACAGCCAGGGCGGGGCGATGGTCCTGTGGATCGCCAAGTTCTGGCCGGATGTCGCACGACATGCCTCAGACGTCATCGCCCTCGCGGGCCCGCTGCACGGCACGACCGTGGCCAACGCGTTGTGCGCGGCTGGCACCTGCGCGACGGTGGCCTGGCAGCTCCGGCAGGGTTCACTCACGACGGACGCGCTGTCGAACGCACCTGTGCCCCGCGGGCCGAAGATCACGTCGATCGCCACCTCGATGGACGAGCTCATCACCCCACAGCCCTACGCCGGGCAGGGCAACGGCGTCCACTCGGTCCTGGTCCAGGACGTCTGCCCCGGGCACGTCGTCGAGCACGGGCTGCTGCTCGGCGACCGCGTCGGGTATGCGTTGGTCCGCGACGCGGTCGACCGCCGAGGGGCGGCGCAGGCCAGGCGCGTGGACCGCTCCGTGTGCAACGGACAGACGCTGCCGCAGGCCGATCTCGTCGGTGCCGCCGGCTTCGCCTCGACGGTCGCCAACTTCCTCACCGGTCTCGCCGACCCGTTGACGTGGGTCGACCACGAACCCGCCCTCCCGGCGTACGCGGCTCGCTACGCGCGGTGAGGTCTGCGTTGCATGATGGCGTCGACGCACTCGGGGCAGTTCTCGGACCGCTCGGCCGGGAAGCCCACGTGGAACAGCCGGGTCCACGTGGCTGCGTTCAGCCCGCACGCCGTCTGCGTGCCACCCATCCTCTTGGCGTGCGCGACCGACGCGGGCCACAGCAGCGTCTCGCCACCGACCTGCCGGGAGCCGGTGAACCGGCACACGACGTACCACTCGACGGTCATCGCAACCTCCACTCCGGCGACCGCTTCTCGCGGAACGCGGCGACGCCCTCCTGGATGTCCTCAGTGGTGAACGCCAGCGCCAGCTGAGCCCGGAGAGTGGAGAGCGCGGCGGACAGGCTCATGTCGCGGGTGGCGTCTATGGCGTCCTTGCCCAGCCGCATCAGCAGCGGCGACTTCGCGGCCACCTTGTGGGCCCACGCGACGACGGTGTCCTCGAACTGCTCGGCCGGGACGACGACGTTGACGAAACCGAGGCGTGCGGCCTCGTCCGCGCCGACGGGCTCACCCAGCATCATCAGCTCGTTGGCCTTCATCCGGTCGAGGTTGCGGTAGATCAGCGCGGAGATCATGAAGGGGAACACCCCGACGTTGATCTCCGGACAGCCGAACCGGACGCCCTCCTTGGCGATCACCAGGTCGCAGGCGAGGGCGAGCCCGAAGGCGCCGGCGAGCACGTCACCGCCGGCAGCACAGATGACCGGCTTGCCGAGGCCGCCGATCAGCTCGTACAGCCGGGGGAACCGGTCGAGGCCGGCGTACTTCTGCACGGTCGGGACGTCGGACGCGAACGCCTTGAGGTCGCCACCGGCCGAGAAGACCCTGTCGTGGGACGAGCCGAGGACGACGACGCGCACACCGTTGTCGTTGCGCGCCTCGACGAGGCGTGCGAGCAGCTCGTCCAACAGCTCGTCTCCGAGCGCGTTGCGAGACTCGGGACTGTCGAGTGTGACGAAGGCAGCGCCTTCGTCGTCGACGCGGTAGCGCACGGGCACGGCTCAGACCTCCAGGACCAGCTTGCCGAACGCGTGGCCGCTCTCCAGCCGTTCGTGGGCGGGGACGACGTCGTCAAGGGCGAAGACCGAGTCGATGACCGGCGACGGCACCGGGTGCTCGGCGAGCAGCTGCAGCAGGCTCGCGAAGTCGGCGGAACTACCCATCGTCGTGCCGAGGATCGACTGCTGCGCGAAGAAGTACGGGCGGACCGCGACCTCGGCGGTCTCGGCGCGCGAGGCGCCCAGGACCACCAGTCGACCGCCCGGTCGGAGCGCACGCAGCGACTCGCGCCAGGTGCCGACAGAGTCGAGGACGACGTCGAATCCGCCCGCCGGGGTCAGCCGCCGCGCTGCCTCGGGCCAACCCTCCTCGTGGTACAGGACGCCGCCGCGGGCCCCCAGCTCACGAGCTCGGTCGATCTTGTCCTCGCTCGACGAGGTCACCCACACGTCCGCGCCGATGGCGGAGGCCAGCGACACCGCCATCGTCGCGACACCGCCCCCCGCGCCGAGCACGAGGAGCGACTCGCCGGCGTGCAGGCGAGCGCGGGAGAAGAGGGCGCGGTAGGTCGTGACACCCACGAGAGGGAGGGCGGCGGCCTCGGCCCAGGTCAGCCCGGCCGGCTTGGGGAACACGCACTCGTCCGGGACCGCCACGAGTTCTGCGTAGGTTCCGGACCGACGGTCGCCCAGGATCTCCCAGTCGGCGCCGGGTGCGGCCTCGTCCGGTCCCCACCACAGCGACGGAAGGACCACCACCTCGTCGCCGGTGCGGTCGACGACGCCCGCGGCGTCGGCGCCCGGCACGTGCGGGAGCGGCGAGGAGTACTGGCCCCGTCGGACCAGGACGTCGTGCCAGTTGAGTGCGGCCGCGCGCACCCGGACCAGCGTCCAGCCGGGCCTGGGCCGTGGGTCCGGGAGGTCCTCAACGGCCAGGACCTCGGGACCGCCGAACTCGCGCTGGACCGCTGCTCTCACGCGGGGACCAGGGCCTGGAGCAGGCGGCGCACCTCGCCAGAGAGCTCGATCGCCGTGTGGACGTCCTTCGCGACCGGGACCAGGGTCAGCGTGCGTGCGCCCGCCTCGACGTACGCCGACAGGAACTCGGCCACGTCCTCGGGACGACCCGCGGCGGTGATGTGCTGGAACTTCTCGGGCGGGAGGTTGTAGAGCCTCGACATGCTCGCGCCGAGGTCGGCGCGCGCCACGTCAGCCTCGTCACCGAGGCCCACCCACATGTTCAGCCCGGCGAACGTCGGTGCATCGCGGCCCGCCTCTTCGCACGCCTCCAGGATCTGCAGGTGGGTGGCGCCGTAGCGCCTCGCGGAGCACCACATCCCGAGCCAGCCGTCGCCGTGGCTGACCGTCCGGTTGACCGCGACGTCACCGCCGCCACCGATCACGATCGGCACCCGCGGCTCGAGCGGCGGGAGGATGCGCGCGTTGTCGAGCTCGAAGAACTCGCCCCGGTGGTCGACGGCCTCGCCGCTCGCGAGCCTGCGGAGCAGTCCCAGGGTCTCGTCCATCCGGCGGCCGCGGGTGCTCGGGTCGACCCCCATGTTGCTCACCTCGGTGCGGTCCTCGCCCGCGACGCCGACGCCCAGCACAAGTCGGCCGGGAGCCAGCGAGCTGAGGGTCGACAGCGAGCGGGCCGTCGCCATGGGGTGTCGCAGCCCCGCGAGGTAGACGCCGATCATCACGCTGAGGGTGTCGTGGGAGGCCAGCGCGGTGGTGGCGGCCACGAAGCCGTCGAAGCCCGTGCCGCCGTGGAAGCTGATGTGGTCGCCGACCGTCAGGTGGTCCAGCCCCACGTCACCCATGTGCGCCAGCAGCGCACGCCGCTCGCCCGCGTCCGGGTTGAAGAGCTCGTCGTTGACGGCGATGCCCAGCTCTACCTGCGACTCCATGGCTCGCATCCTGCAGGTCGGGGCGGTGCACGCCAACGCACGTCAGCCGCTCCCGGTGTTCCCCTCTCCAGTCGCGTGGCGTCGCCCGCGTTGCCCGCCAGCGTGAGCGCGCCGATGCTGGGCGGGTGACGACCAGGGGTATCACCGTCCTCGCGGGCGGCCTGGCCGACACCCGCGACATCACCGTGCGTGCAGAGGCGGCGGGATTCGACGCCGCGTGGTCCGGCGAGTTCCTCAACCGCTCAGCGGTCGTGTCCGTGGCGGCCATGGCGGCCGCGACACAGCGGATCGGCGTCGGTACGTCGATCGCCTACGCCGTCGGCCGCTCGCCGCTGGTGCTGGCCAACGACGCCCGGTTCCTCGACGAGATGAGCGAGGGCCGGTTGACCCTCGGTCTCGGCACGGGCACCCGCGGGATGATGGTCGGCTGGCACGGGGTGGCCGACCCCGACGGTCCGGCGTCCCGGATGGAGGAGCTCATCCCATTGCTGCGTCGGCTGTGGCACCTACACGAGGGGCCGGTGCAGCATGAGGGCCGCTTCTACCGGTGCGACATCACTCCGACCGCCGACATCCAACCGCCCTACCGTCCCGAGATCCCGGTCTACACCGCCGGCGTCAACGCGAGGATGATCGAGACGGCCGGACGCGTCTCGGACGGCCTGATCTGCCACCCGACCGTCACCGACAGCTATCTCGACGAGGTCGCGCGACCCGCGATCGAGAAGGGTGCGGCGAAGAGCGGCCGTTCCGCCTCCGACGTGTCCCTCAAGGGTGTCATCATCACCGCGATCTCGGACGACTCGGAGCAGGCCCGGCGCGAGGCCGCCGCTCAGCTCGCCTTCTACGTCGCCCCCCGCGCCTACGGACCGGTCATGGAGGCGTCCGGGTTCGGCGCGGAGGCGGCCGCGATCCAGAGCGCGTTCCGGGCCAAGGACCACGAGGCCATGGTCGCCGCGGTGTCCGGCCCCATGCTGGAGGAGATGGCCGCCGCCGGCACTCCTGACGACGTCCGCGACCAGGTGGCACGGCTGGAGCAGCGCTACGACCACGCTGCGCTCTACTCGCCAAGCTTCACCCTCACCCCTGAGCGGGTGAACGACAACACCACGGCCATCCTCGAGACCTTCGCGCGATGAGCGAGGAGCTTGCCGGCACGGTCGCCCTGGTGACGGGTGCGACCAGCGGCATCGGCCGCGCCGTGGCCGTCGGCCTGGCGTCGCACGGCGCCAGTGTCGGTGTCGTCGGCCGGCGCTCGGAGCTGCTCGCCGAGCTGGTCGCCGAGCTGGGTGCGGACCGGTGCCTCGCGCTTCCTGGAGACCTGCGTGACCCGATGGCGGCGTCAGGCGCCGTGACCGCCGCGGTCGAGCGGTTCGGACGTCTCGACACAGTGGTGAACAACGCCGGGCGGATGCTCAACGGCCCGACGCTCGACGCGACGCTGGAGGAGTGGGAGACGATGGTCGATCTCAACCTCAAGGCACTGATGTACGTCACCAAGGCGGCACTGCCGCACCTCGTCGAGGCGGCGTCGAGCGGGCCTCGGCGCGTGGCGGACCTGGTGAACATCTCGTCGATCGCAGGTCGGTTCGCCAACCGCAACGTCGCGATATACAACGCGACGAAGTTCGGGGTGACCGCAGCCTCGGAGTCGTGGCGCCAGGAGTTCGCGCCGCGGCACGTCCGCGTCTCGGTCGTCGAGCCCGGCGTCGTCGAGACCGAGCTCTTCGGGCACCAGCAGCAACCGGTGCAGGAGTACTACGAGCGGCTGTTCGCCGACGTCGAGCCGCTGCTGCCAGGCGACATCGCCGACACGATCTCATTCATCGTGCGGGCACCGCGACGGATGGCGGTCGCCGAGGTCGTGGTGCGACCCACGACCCAGGCGTAGGTGCTCAGGTCGGCTCAGGAAGCAGCGGGATACGTCACGTAAATGGACTCACCCACCACCGCGGGGCGTTCCTGCCCGAGGATCTCGATGCGGAACGCCAGGCGGTACTGAACACCACCATCGTCCCGGCGGGTCGATCCCGGGATCGTCGCGGCGAGCCGGAGCTCCGAACCCACCGGGACGACCGAGGTGAACCGGACCTTCTCCAGGCCGTAGTTTGTGCCTCGGCCGTGGTCGGTGATCACCATGAGCTGCTTGAGCAGGTAGGGCACCAAGGAGAGCGTCAGGTAGCCGTGTGCGATCGGCCGGCCGAAGGGTCCGTCCGCCGCGCGCTCCGGGTCCACGTGGATCCACTGGTGGTCGCTGGTCGCATCGGCGAAGGTGTCGATGCGCACCTGATCGAGCTCGAGCCAGGGTGAGGCGCCGAGGTCGAGATTCGCGGCCGCGGCCAGCTCCGCAACAGTGATGTGCAGCATCAGGTAAGCGCACAGCACGGCCTCCGCAGGGTCAATCGCGCCGCGACCCGGGTGCTGTGGGAGCCTCCACCGCTGGGGCGGTGCTTCTCGGCGGCGTCCCGGTCGCGCGCCTACGGTGACCGCGTGAGCCGCCCCAGCCTGCCGTCCTTCGAGGACGTCACGTCCCTGCCGACCCGCCTCGACGGTCTGGTGACCCCCGACTTCATCGACGCGAACGGCCACATGAACGTCCAGCACTACCTCCGCGCCGCGGCCTCCGGCGCTTCGGCCTGGTGCGAGGAGATCGGGATCGACGACGACTACCGCGCGCAGCGACGCCTGGGCGTGTTCACCAACGAGCACCACATCCGCTACTTCTCCGAGATGCACGAGGGCGACAGCTTCTCGGTGCACACCGCGGCCGTCGGGCGCACCGACAAGGTGGTGCACGTGGTCGCGATGCTCGCGGACCGCACCCGCCGCGTGTTGGCCTGCTGCGTCGAGATCATCCTGGTCCACGTCGATATGGACAGCCGTCGGCCCGTCGGGTTCCCCGATGACGTCGCGACGATGATCGACGCGGCGACCGACCGCACGTCCGGGATCAGTTGGGCGCTACCCCTGTCCGGAGGCATCGGGCTACGCCCCTGAGGCGACGGGTTACACCTGCGCCGAGACCCGTCCCGTGGCGCACACCTTCCCCTCGACCAGGGCGTCGACATCGGTCAGCCAGAGCGACCGTCCTGCGTGCACCGTTCGCGACTCGAGCACCACCTCGGCGCCGATCGGCGCCGGTCGCGTGTGCACGACGTGCACCGAGGTCGTGGGAAGCGAGCTGCCGGCAGCGACCCGGCCTGCCGTCGCCAGCTGCTCGCAGGCGGCCAGGGAGACGCCACCGTGCAGCACGGTGCTGGGGTTGGTCAGCGCGTGGGTGACGCCCATCTGTGCGCGTGCCTGACCCGCATCGAGGCGGAGCCCGAGGAGCTCGGAGAAGTCGGCGGCCGGCCGGTCCGTCTCCGGGAGGGCGACTGCCGACGCCAGCGTCCCTGGCCGCACGAGCGCCCGTCCGCGCTCGCGGCACTCCGCGACGACCTCGCCGTTCTCGTCGAGGACCCGGCCGACGGCGAACGAGCCCGTCGCGACGCTGCCCGACTCGGCCCGGACCGTCGTGCCCACCGGAGGCACCGGCCGGAGAAGGTCCACCCAGATCTCGGTGCTGATCGACCAGCTTCCGGCTGGGAGGCTGGCCATGATCGCGTACCCGAGCACCTCGTCTACGAGCACTCCCAAGGCCCCGGCGGAGGGGCGGCCGTCCGGTCCGACGTGGGCGGCGGTGAGCGTCATGCTGGCCCGGACCAGGTCACCGTGCTGCTCCAGGTCCCTGAGCCCGAAGTGCTGGGCCGCCGAGGTATCCACGAGCTCGACCTGCGTCATGCGGCCCCGCTCCTCCTCGTGCTGTAGGTCGGTCCATCCGGCGGTCCCGGGTTGGCTTGCTGGCCACGCGTGCACCAACTATCGTGCAAATGGTCAGGCCAAACAAGCCGCCAGACCACGAACCGAGGAGAGACGCGAGCAGATGGACGACTTCACCGATGTGACCTACGAGGTCGAGGACGGCTTGGCCTGGATCACGATCAACCGACCGGACCGCTACAACGCGTTCCGCGCCCAGACGGTGGACGAGCTCGTGCTCAGCTTCAAGCGGGCGTGGGCCAGCGACGAGGTCGGGACGATCTGCCTCACCGGTGCGGGCGACAAGGCGTTCTGCTCGGGAGGTGACCAGAAGCAGCGGATGGAGACCGGTGACTACGGCCCGTCGGTGAGCGGACTGTTCGAGGTCGAGGCACTGCATCGCGTGATCCGCGATGTGCCCAAGCCGGTCATCGCGGCGGTCAACGGCATCGCCATCGGCGGCGGCCACGTGCTGCACGTCCTCGCCGACCTGACGATCGCCGCCGACACTGCGACCTTCGGCCAGAACGGCCCCCGGGTCGGCTCGTTCGACGCCGGCCTCGGGTCGGGGTACCTCGCGCGGGTCGTCGGGGAGAAGCGCGCCCGCGAGATCTGGTTCATGCTCCGCCGGCTCTCCGCCGAGGAGGCGCTCGACTGGGGCTTGGTCAACAAGGTGGTTCCGGCGGCGTCGCTCAAGGACGAGGTCCGCGAGTGGGCCAAGACGATGAACTCCTACTCCCCGACCGCCCTGAAGGTGCTCAAGCAGTCGTTCAACACCGACACTGAGCACTTCATCAGCGTCGGCAACATGGCCTACACCACCCTCAAGATGTTCGGCGAGACCGAGGAGTCGAAGGAAGGCATCACCGCGTTCAACGAGAAGCGGCAGCCCGACTTCTCCAAGTACCGCGGGAACTGAGGAGCGATGCGTCTGGACGCCGAGCGACTCGAGTTCGCGGCCGCCATCGAGGACTTCTGCAGGCGCGAGATCGGCTCGTACGCGGGGCTGTCCGAGCTCACCGACGACGAGGCGATCGCGAACAGCCCCGACATCCTCGACAAGATGGCCCGGCTCGGGTGGCTCGGCGTCTCCCTCCCCGCAGAGCACGGCGGCGGTGGCGCCGGCTTCGTCGATGAGTGCGTGTTCCTGGAGGAGACCAACCGCGGTCTTGCTCCCATCCTCGGCTACTCCACCGGCCTGACCGCGGCGCAGACCTATCTCAAGTGGGGCACCGAGGAGCAGAAGAAGACGATCTGCACCAACCTCGCCTCCGGCAAGATCGAGGCGATCGCCCTCTCCGAGCCGGGCACCGGATCCGACCTCGGAGCGGTCCGCACCCGTGCTGTCAGGGACGGCGACGAGTACGTAGTCGACGGTCAGAAGACGTGGATCTCGGCGGCGCACGTGGCCGAACACCTGCTCACCCTCGTGCGCGAGGACTCCGCGGGCGCCAAGCACGACGGGCTGACGCTGCTGATGGTCCCGACAGACACCCCGGGCATCGAGATGCGTGAGGTTCGGACGATGGAGGCGCGCACCTGCAACGACGTCTTCTTCACCCAGGCCCGGGTCCCGGCCTCGGCCGTGGTCGGCGAGCCTGGCCAAGGCTGGAAGCAGCTCATGCGTGGCCTCTC
This sequence comes from Nocardioides halotolerans DSM 19273, assembly GCF_000422805.1. Classification (GTDB taxonomy): domain Bacteria; phylum Actinomycetota; class Actinomycetes; order Propionibacteriales; family Nocardioidaceae; genus Nocardioides; species Nocardioides halotolerans. The sequence continues at coordinate 377,357 of NZ_KE383923.1, forward strand.
GGTGGAGCGCATGATCATCGCGGCCTTCAGCATCGGCAACGCCCGCCGCGCTCTCGAGGACGCCGTCGCCTACATGAAGCAGCGCGACGCGTTCGGACAGCCCATCTCGGACTTCCAGGCCCTCCGCCACCGCGTCGCGGACCTCGCCACCGACATCGAGGTCACCCGGTCCTTCATCTACGACGTCGCGCAGGCGATCGACGACGGCGACGAGGACGGCCTCGCCCACGAGTCGTCGATGGCGAAGATGCGGGCCACCGAGGTCGCGAAGAACGTCGCTCTCGAGGGCATGCAGCTCATGGGTGGCGCGGGCTACGCACGTGAGTACGGCATGGAGTTCCAGGTGCGCCGAGCGCTCGCGCCCCCGATCTTCGGCGGCTCCAACGAGATCCAGCGCGAGATCATCGCCAAGGCGATCCTCTAGCCCCAGATGGGGCCCGGCCGGCCACCGTCGAGGGTGACCACCGCGCCGTTGGCAGCCGCAGCCCGCGGCGAGGCCAGGAACACCACGACTCCTGCCACGTCGTCGGCCGTGACCGGCCGCCCGATACCGTTCTGGGCCGCCAGCTCGAGCAGGGCGGCGTCGTCCGCGACCCGCTCGGTGACCGTTAGTCCAGGGTGGACACACGTGACCGAGACGCCGCGGGGGCCGAGCTCGTCGGCGAGGTTCTTGGTGATGGCGACGACTGCGATGTTGCGCACCGAGCCTGTGATCGAGCCGGTCATCCGGGCGTTCATGCCGCTGATGTTGACGACCCGGCCGCCGGCAGCGCGTTCGAGGAACGGCGCCGCAGCGCGCACGACCCGCGCGTAGCCCAGCGCCTTCGTGTCGACCTGCCGGAGGAAGTCCTCGTCATCGAGGCCAGCGATCCCCGGGACCTGGCCGGGCTGGGCCCTGGGGGCGGCGGAGTTGACGACCACGTCGAGGCCACCCAGCTGATCTGCCACGGTCTCGACGGCCGCTCGGACGGCGTCGTCGTCGGTCGTGTCCGCGCGGACCGTGACCGTGCCGGTCCCCACCGAGGCGGCCGCCGCTGACAGCGCGTCGGGATCACGGCCGAGCAGTGCGACCCGCGCACCCTCCGCAGCCAGGGCGCGAGCGACGGCGAGGCCGATGCCGCGACTGCCGCCGGTGACGAGGGCGGGCGCGCCCGCGAGTCCGAGGTCCACGGGACGACGTTAGAGCGTCGGCTCGTAGGAGTAGGACGAGGACCGGGAGAGCGCGAACTCGAAGATCCCCGACCCGGCCGTGCCGTCCCAGTCGAACACCGCCAGCCGGTCGGTCAGCGAGGAGTCGAGGGTCCGGGGCGACACCGAGCCGTCGAGCGGGTAGGTCTCGCCCTCGACGTGGTCGACGCCCTTCGCCTCGCCATGGTGGCCGCCGTACCCGCCGCCGGCCATGAACCCTCCGCCCGCGGAGGCGTCGCAGCCGATCGGGTAGACCGTCCCCGACGCCGTGGTGACCGCCACGGTGCCCGACTCGAGGTCGAGCGCGTCGGAGAAGCGCAGGTCGTGACGCACCTCCACGATCTCGTCGAGTCGACCGCCGGACTCCTCGGTGTGCATGACCGCACCCTCGAGCACGACCCTGCTGCCGTCGCGTCGCTCGACGAGCAGGAAGCCGACCGACCGGTCGGGGAACTGCGCCTGGAACCAGACGTGGAGCCCCTGACCGCCCGCCAGCGTGCGCAGGCCGCGGGACCGGTCGCGCTGGGAGTACCAGCGCGAGACGGCGGTCTCCACCCCGTCGGCGGTGAGTGTCCCCTCGACGTACCCGGACTGGAACAGGTGGTCGAAGGACGTGGTGCCCCCCGCCGGGTTGGCCACGCCCACGGTGGTGGCGAAGTACGGCGCACGTGCCCGCCATGTGAGGTCGAAGGTCATCCCGGTCGGGTTGTCGGCCAGCGCCAGCCGCCAGACGTCGTTCGGCTCGACCACCTCCCACGACAGCGGTCCGCAGCTGGACCAGTCGGTGGCGGCGAGCTCGGTGTAGAACCGCGCGTTGCGTTGCTCGGTCGGCGTCACCAAGATCGCGAAGCCGTCGACGGTGCCACGGACCGGGTGGAGGCCGCACCCGACCAGGACCGATGGCGCCGTCGCGTCGTCGGGGTGGAGGTTGACCACGAACCGGTCGAAGAACCCCTTGGGGAGCCCGGTGTCGGCCGGGGTGACGAGCCGGTCGTGGAACTTGCCGGCGGTCACGCGTCCGCCCGGGGTCCCACAGGGGGCGGCAGTCCGGCAGCGCGGTGCGCGGCCTCGAGGAAGGACCGCACCAGCGCCGGGTCGGCGTAGTAGGTGTCGCCCACACCGCGCGCAGCCCGTCGGCGGCCGTACTCGTAGAGGACCGCGAGCTTCCAGAGCGCCAGCGCGGTGTACCAGGTCAGGCCGGTGAGGTCGGCCCCGGTGCGCGCGGCGTAGCGGTCGGCCAGCTCGGCGCGGGTCGGCCAGCCGTCCTCGAGCATCGCCGTCCCGAGCTCCTCGGTCGGCGTCATCGGTGAGCCGGGCTCGGGCACCGAGGAGAGGAAGTAGCCGAGGTCGAAGAGCGGGTCCCCGAGGGTGGCCAGCTCCCAGTCGAGGACGGCGGCGAGCCCGCCCGGGCGCTCGAGCGAGAGGACGACGTTGCCGATGCGGTAGTCGTTGTGCACGATCGCGGCGTCCGACTCGGCGGGCACGTGCCCGGCCAGCCACTCGACGATCTCGGCGAAGTCGATGGGTGGGCGACCCTGGTCGTCAGCCACGAGCCGTCCCATCCTGTGCAGGTGCCGCTCGTTGAAGCCCTCGGGTCTGCCCATGTCGGCCAGACCGAGGTCACGCCAGTCCACGGCGTGCAGGTCGGCCAGGGTGTCGACGAGCTGTTCGCCGATGCGGCGCCGCACGGTCGGAGAAGCCAACCGGCCGGGGGTCGTCGTGGTGACGACGGGGCCTGCGGCGAAGGTCATGACGTAGAACGGGACGTCGAGGACCTCGTCGGCCCCGGCGGTGGCGAGCACCCGAGGGACCGGTACGTCGGTGGCGGCCAAGGCTCCCACGAGCCGCGCCTCGCGGAGCATGTCGTGGGCACCGGGCGGTGTCGGCGGGGGCGGCGGTCGGCGCAGAACGACCGTGCGACCGCCCTCGTCCGAGACGAGGAAGGTCAGGTTGGAGTGTCCGTCGCCGATCCGCCGCGTCGACACCGGTCCGCTGGTCAGGCCGCGAGCCGACAGGAACGAGGCCAACCGCGCGCAGTCCACTGTGGACCAGTCCCAGTCGCTCATGTCACTCGCCGGTGAAGCGCGGCGGGCGCCTCTCCTTGAACGCCGCCAACGCCTCGGGCATGTCCCGGGTGCGGGACATCAGCGCCTGACCGCGGTTCTCCAGCTCCAGGGCGGCGGCGTAGGATGTGATCTCCTGGTTGCGCTGGATCGCCCGCTTGGACATCCGCACGCCGCCCGGGCTGTTGGTCGCGATCAGCCGCGCGATCGACAGGGCCTCGTCCATCAGCTGCTCGCTTGGTACGACCCGGTTGACCAGCCCGATCCGCTCCGCCTCCTCCGCCTCGACGATCCGCGCCGTGTAGGCGATCTCGGCGGCGAGGGCGGGGCCGACGAGTCTCGTGAGGTGGTAGGACGTGCCGAGCTCGCCGACGGAGAGCCCTACCTTGACGAACGCGGCGCTCATCTTGACCCGTTCGTCGGCCAGCCGGATGTCAGCCGCGAGGGCGAGGGCGAGCCCGCCGCCGGTGGCAGGCCCGTGGATCGCTGCGATGACGGGGAAGGGCAGGTGCCGGATCGCCTGGATCCCGCCGGTGGCGGTCTCCTGGAACTTGAGGAACTCCAGGACCCCCATCTCGGTCAGGTAGTGAATCTCGTCGAGGTCGAAGCCGGCGCAGAAGGCCCGGTCGCCAGCGCCGGTCACGATCAGCGCCCGGAGCCGGCTGTCTCGCAGCGCGAGGGCCGCTTCGCCGTACTCGTGGAACATGCGCACCGTCTGCGAGTTCATCCGACCGGGCCGGTTGATCCGCAGGATGCCGATCGTGTCCTCGACGACCTCGAAGGTGAGCGTCTCGAGCTCGGGGAGGTTCACGGGGGACGGGGCTACCACGCTGCTCACGTTCCGGTGAAGCGGGGCGGCCGCTTCTCCTTGAACGCCGCCAGCGCCTCGGGCATGTCGGTGCCCCGGGTGAGCAACGCCTGACCGCGGTTCTCGAGCTCGATCGCGGCGGCGAAGGAGCCGACCTCCATGTTCATCTGGAGCGCCCGCTTCGACATCTGCACGCCGCCAGGGCTGTTGGCGACGATCTGGGCCGCCAGCGCCAGGCAGTCGTCCATGAGGGCGCCCTCGGCAGAGACCGAGTTGACCAGCCGGATCGTCACTGCCTCCTCGGCGAGCACCATGCGTCCGGTGAAACCGAGCTCGCTGGCCACGGCGGGGCCGCAGAGGCGCGTCAGCAGCCACGAGGTCCCGAGGTCACCGGAGGAGAGCCCGATCTTGACGAAGGCCGTGTTGAACTGCGCGGCCGGTGCAGCGATCCGGAGGTCGCACGCGAGGGACAGGGCGAGGCCACCGCCGGTCGCCGCGCCGTTGACCGCGGCGATCGTGGGCTGTCGCATGGACCTGATCGCAAGCATCGAGCGAGCGGCGAGCTCCTGCTGGTCCAGCATCCCCATCGCGCCCAGGTCGGCCAGGTGCTCGGCGTCGGCGAGGTCGAACCCGGCGCAGAAGGCCCGCCCCGCTCCTGTCAGGATGACCACGCGGCAGCCGTCGCGATCGTTGAGACCGAGCGCCACCCGCTCGAGCTCGTCGAACATCGTGTTGTTCATGGCGTTGAGCCGGTCCGGTCTGTTGAGCCGCACGACCACCGTGCCCGGGCTCGGCTCGTCCAGCTCGAGGGTCTCGAACGCCTGGGTCAGCAGGTCAGGTGACACGGTTCGCTTCTCCTTCGACGGGGGCCGCCCTCGGGTCGGGGGCGGCAGGGTGGGCCGAACCGACGAGTCGCTGCGCCACCGACTCGTCCACTTCCTCCGCGGCCGCCGTCACGCGTCGCTCCGCGGACACGACGAGGACCACCGAGGCAACGACGATCCCGCCGCCGAGGAGAACGGGGAGGCCGATCGGTTCGCTCAGGAACAGCCACCCGAGCAGGACGGCGACCAGCGGGTTGGCATAGGCGTGGGTGGCCGTGAGCGAGAGGGGCACGTGCGTTAGCAGCCACGCGAAGGCCAGGAACCCCACGATCGAGCACAAGAAGACCAGGTGGGCCAGCGCGACCCAGCCCTTGGCCGAGTAGCTCATGCTGAACCTCTCGTGGGTCACCACGGCGAGGACCGTCGAGCAGCAGGCAGCCACGAGCTGCTGGTAGGCCGCGATGGTGAAGACGTCCTGAGGGAGCGGCAGCCAGCCCTGCGCCCACGACCCCACGGTCCAGCTGATGCTGCTGCCGACGCAGAGCGCCACGCCCACCATCGGGATGCCGTCGCCCACGCCGTGTCCGAGGGCGACGAGAACGATCAGTCCGACGAAGCCGAACGCGACGCCCCACAGGGTCAACGACGCGGGCCGGTCGCCCGTGACCAGCCGCAGCAGCACGGCCCAGGCCGGCACCGTCGCCACCACCAGGGCGGTCACGCCCGACGGGAGCCCCTTGACCTGGGCCAGCGCCTGGAAGCCGTTGCCCAGGCCCAGCAGGAGCACGCCGGTCACGACGAGCGACCGGAGCTGGCGCCGCTCCACGCGCATCCCGCGCACGCCCCGGCGGGCCACGACGACGAGGCTGAGGATCACCCCGGCGGCGGCGAACCGCTGCGCCATCGCCTGGAAGGGGTCGACCTCGTTGACCACCAGGCGAATGCCGAGGTAGACCGAGCCCCAGAGCACCCACACCGCTCCCAGGGCGAGGAACAGGGTGAGGCGACTGGTGCCGGGCGCGATGGTGGTCAAGGTCAGGCGAAGTTGGGCGGGCGCTTGGCCAGGAACGCGCTGATGCCCTCGGCGGCCTCACCGCTCTCGAACAGCGCCTCGACCTCGGCTGCCTCGAAGGCGTTGCCGTCGGCCAGTGAGGAGTCGAAGGCGACGTCGACGCTGCGCACCACCGACATGAGAGCCGGCAGGGACATCGTGACCAGCTCGGAGGCGAGGTCGAGGCCGCCCTTGAGCGCGTCCCCGTCGACCAGGCGGTCGACGAGACCGATGGCGGCCGCCTCCTCGGCGGAGACCTGCCGGGCCGTGAGCATGAGGTCGAGCGCCCGACTGCGCCCCACGATGCGGGGCAGCCGCTGGGTGCCGCCGGATCCGGGGATCAGCCCGAGCTTCACCTCGGGGAGGCCGAGTCGCGCACCCGGACCGGCCACGCGCATGGTGCAGGCCAGGGTCAGCTCCATGCCGCCGCCGAGGGCTAGCCCGTCGATGGCCGCCACCGAGATCCAGGGTGCCTCCGCGAGGCGGTCGAAGACGCCGCGCATGCGCGCGCCGTAGGCCGAGAAGGACTCGCGGTCGATCGACGACATGTGCTTGATGTCTGCGCCGGCCGCGAAGAAGCCGTCGAGGGCCGAGCAGACCACCATGACCTTCACGTCCCCGGCGGCGGTCGCCGCGTCCATCGCCCCTGTGAGGCCGTCGAGGATCGGCAGGCCCAGCGCGTTGGCCGGCGGCCTCTCGATCGTGACGACCATGATCCCGGGCGAGTGCGTGTGCCAGGTGACGACGTCGGACATGGAGATTTCCCTTCGTGGACGGGTGGTGAACCCAGCGATGACTAGGGACGCCGGGGGAACTGGGTGAAGTCGGGCTTCCGCTTCGCCTTGAAGGCCTCACGGCCCTCCTGGGCCTCCGCGGTGCCGTAGAAGAGGAGGTTGGTCTCGTGCGCGAGCTGCTGGATCCCGGCGTAGCCGTCCTCGTGGGCGTGGAAGCTGAGCTTGGACAGGTGCAGCGCCCACGGCGACAGCGCGAGCATCTCCCGGCACCACCTCATCGTCTCGGCCTCGAGCTCGGCCAGCGGCACGACCGTGTTGACCAGGCCCATCTCCAGCGCCTTCGCGGCGTCGTACTGCCGGCACAGGAACCAGATCTCCTTGGCCTTCTTGGGACCGACGAGGTCGGAGAGCACGCTCGAGCCGTAGCCGCCGTCGAACGAGCCAACCTTGGGACCCACCTGCCCGAACACGGCGTTGTCCGCGGCGATGGTCAGGTCGCACACCAGGTGCAGCACGTGCCCGCCGCCGATCGCCCACCCCGCGACCATCGCGACGATCGGCTTGGGGCACCGGCGCATCGCGACGTGGAGGTCGGTGACGTGGAACCGTCCGGTGGCCTTCTCGTCCAACTGGTAGCCGCTGTTGCCGCGCACCCGCTGGTCGCCCCCCGAGCAGAACGCCTTGTCCCCTGCTCCAGTGAGCACGATGACGCCGACCGCCTCGTCCTCGCGGGCCAGGGTCAGCGCCTCCCCTACCTCGACCAGGGTCTGCGGGCGGAAGGCGTTGTGGACCTCCGGCCGATTGATGGTGATCTTCGCGATCCCGTCGGGGGTGGTGGCGTAGCGGATGTCGTCCCACTCGCCCTGCTCGTGCCACTGCTCGTCGGTCATGTCGGCATGCTGTCAGCCGGTCCGTGCGGTCCCGGCATCAGGCCATCGTCAGTCCGCCGCTGACGGACAGGGTCTGGCCCGTGACGAAACCGGCGCCGTCGGAGGCAAAGAACGCGACCGCCGGGCCGATGTCCTCGGGGGTGCCGAGCCGCTTCATCGGAACCGCGCGCGTCATACCCGCGATCACCTTCTCGGCGTCACCGCCGCCCGCGCCGTCGGCGAACTTGCGCAGCGCCGGGGTGTCGGTCGGGCCGGGGCAGACCGTGTTGGCGGTGATGCCCTTGCCGGCGACCTCGCGAGCGAGGGTCTTGGTGAAGGCGATGATGCCGCCCTTGGCACCGGAGTAGACGGCCTCCATCGAGGAACCCACCCGGCCGGCGTCGGAGCCGATGTTGATGACCCGGCCGAAGCCGCGCTCGGCCATGCCGGGGACGACGGCGTGGATCACGCGCAGCGCGCCCTTGAAGTTGACGTCGAGGATCTTGTCCCAGAACTCCGGAGTGGTCTTCACGAAGGGCATGAAGTCGTCCCAGCCCGCGTTGTTGACCACCACCTCGATCGGTCCGAGCTCGTGCTGGATGGTCGCCACGGCAGCCTGCACCGACTCCGTGGACGTCACGTCGACCTCCACCGCGATCGCCTCCCCGCCGGCGGCGCTGATCGCCTTGGCCGTTTCCTCCGCCACGGCCAGGTTGAGGTCGGCGACGGCGACGCGGAACCCGTCCGCGCCGAGTGCGGTGGCGATGCCCTTGCCGATGCCCTGGGCGCCGCCGGTGACCAGTGCGACACGGTTGCTCATGAGTTGTCCTTCTCCTGCTGCTGATTGGGTGGCACGTCAGATGGCCGGGTGCCAGATGACCGGCCCGGCCACGATGGAGTGGCTGGTGAGCTTGCGGCCCAGGACGTCCTGGGCCTCTCGAGCGGCGCTGATGACGGCGTCGAGGTCGATGCCCGTCTCCACGCCCATCTCGTGGAACATGCTCACGAGGTCCTCGGTCGCGATGTTCCCGGTCGAGCCCTTCGGCACCGGACAGCCGCCCAGCTCACCGAAGCTCGACTCGAAGCTGCTGCACCCGGCCTCCAGGGCGGCGTAGGCGTTGGCGAGCCCCTGGCCACGGGTGTTGTGGAAGTGCGCCGTGACCTCGACGCCGGGCAGCCGCTCGATGGCCGCGGCGAAGAAGCGCGAGGCGTAGGCCGGGTTGCACATGCCGGTGGTGTCGCCGAAGCCGATCTCGGTGGCACCGGACGCGGCGAACTGCTCGGCGAGCTCGAGCACCCGGTCCATCGGGACCTCGCCCTCGAACGGGCAGCCGAACGACGTCGCGATCACGGCGCAGTAGGTGAGGTCCTCGGCGAGGATCCGCTTCCCCATCACCGCGACGTCGGCCATCGTCTCCTCGACGCTCCGGTTGATGTTCCGCATGTTGTGGGTCTGGCTCGCCGAGACGAAGAGGGTCGCCGCCTCGTAGAGCTCGCGGTGGTGGAGCGCGTTGTCGAGGCCGCGGCTGTTGGGGATCAGCACCATCCGCGCCACGTCGTCGGGAAGGTCGATGCCGGTCAGCACCTCGACGCCGTCGGAGAGCTGCGGGATGACGTCCGGGCGGACGAAGCTGGCAACCTCGATCCGCTTGAAGCCCGCCCGCCCCAGGGCGTTGATCAACCGGATCTTGTCGGCGGTCGCGATGGTCTCGGGCTCGTTCTGGAACCCGTCGCGCGGTCCGACCTCGCGGACGTGCACCGTGCGGCGCTCGTCGGGCGAGGCGTTGGGCTGGTGGGCGTTCATCAGACCTCCTGGTCGGCCAGGCTGCGCTGCAGCGCTTCTCGGTGCTCGGGCGCCGCCACCTCGATGATGCGGAGGGCACGCTCGGCGACGGTGCAGCCGGCGAGCATGGCGATGCCGTGCTCGGTGATCACCGCATCGACGTCGACGCGGGCCGTGGTGACGACACCGCTGCGCAGCGTGGGCACGATGTTGGACTCGGCACGGTCGCCGCTCCCGTGCGTGGAGCGGAGCGCGATGATCGACCGAGCACCGGTCAGCGACGCGGCGCGGCTGAAGTCGACCTGCCCGCCGACGGCGCCGATGTGGACTCCGCGCGACATCTCGGCGCCCACCTGGCCGAGCAGGTCGACCTCGATCGCGGAGTTGATGGAGACCAGGGAGCCGAGCTCGGAGAGCACTGCGGGCGCATGGGTGTAGCTGGCGGCGCGGAACTCGACCGGCAGCTCGGCCAGGCGGTTGTAGGCAGAACCCGTGCACAGCGCCGCGCCGGTCACCGCGAGGCCCGGGTCGATCTCCTTGCGGGCTCCGGTCATCACGCCCTTCTCGATCAGGGTGAGCACGCCGTCGGTGATCAGCCCGCTGTGGAACCCGAGGTCCTTGTGCCCGGTCAGGGAGTCGAGCACCGCCGCGGGGAGGGTCCCCACGCCGATCTGGATGGTCGCGCCGTCGTGCACGATCGAGGCGACGTGGTCGGCGATGGTCTGGTCGACCGCGTCGGGGGACCGGGCCGGGACCTCCCGCAGCGGTCGGTCGATCTCGACCACCGCGGCGAAGGCGGACATCGGGAGCCTGGGTCCGCCGACGGTGCTCGGCATCTGCTGGTTGATCTCGGCGATGAGGGTGCGGGTGTGCGGGATCGCGTCGGCGACGTACTCGACACCCGTGCCCAGCGTGACCATGCCGTCGGCTCCCGGAGGCGAGACCTGGACAAGGCCGAGGTCGTTGGGCAGCACGCCGGTGGCGAACATGCGCGGGATCGCGGAGTAGTGGCACGGCACCACGTCGAGGCGCCCGTGCCGGCTCAGGCCGCGCAGCTCGCCGAGCCCGCCGTACGACACGACGGTGAGCGACTCCGGGAGGTCTCCGGACAGCCGCTCGTTGAGGGTAAGTCCGGAGAACGCGCGGATCGGTCCGACGGAGTCGACCGCGTCGAGCACGGCGTTGACCAGGCTCTCCGGCTCGGCGCTGCCCTGACCCCACCAGACCCCGTCGCCCGGGTTGAGGAACGCCTCGATGTCCACCATGGCTCGCCCCTCAGACCCTCTGCACCAGGGTGGCGGTGCCGAGACCGCCGCCGCAGCACATCGTGACCAGCCCGACCTCGACGTCGCGGCGCTCCATCTCGGCCAGCAGGGTCGCGAAGAGCCGGGAGCCGGACGCGCCGACCGGGTGCCCCAGGGCGATGGCGCCGCCGTTCACGTTGACCCGCTCCATGTCCGGCTTGAGCTCGCGCTCCCACGCCAGCACCACGGAGCTGAACGCCTCGTTGATCTCGATCAGGTCGATGTCAGCCATGGTCATGCCGGTGCGCTCGAGGAGCTTGCGCGTGGCTGGGATCGGACCGGTCAGCATGATGTCGGGGTCGACGCCGACCGTGGTCTGGTCGAGGACGCGAGCACGTCGGGTGAGCCCGTGTCGCTCGACGGCCTCGTCGGAGGCGACGAGCACGCCGGCCGCCCCGTCGGTGAGAGGCGACGACGTCCCGGCGGTGACCTGTCCGCCGTCGGGACGGAAGACCGGCTTGAGCGCGGCGAGGCTCTCCGTCGTGGTCCCCGGACGGACGCCCTGGTCGCTGGTGCGCAGCTCACCGTCGAGCTCGAGCGGGATCATCTCGCGCGCGAACCTCCCGGCCGCGACGGCGTCGGCGGCCAGTGCGTGTGAACGTACGGCGAGCTCGTCCATCTCGGCGCGACCGATGCCCCACCGGTCGGCGATGCGCTCGGCGCTCTCGCCCATGCTCGGGAAGTCGTAGAGCTCTCGGAGCTCGGCCGGCCACGCCGCACCGTAGAGCTCCTCGATAGCGGCGACGGCAGTCATCGGGACGTGCGTCATGGTCTCCACACCGCCGGCCAACACCACGTCGTGGGTGCCGGACGCGACCAGCGCGGCCGCCATCTCCACCGCCGTCTGGGCCGATCCGCAGCGTCGGTCGAGCACGGTCGCCGGGATCTCGGGCGGGTATCCGGCCTGGAGCCAGGCGTTGCGCGCGACGTTGCGGGACTGCTCCCCGAACGGCGCGGTGCACCCGATGACCAGGTCCTCGACCTGCTCCGGCGCCAACCCGGTGGCCGCGAGCACGGCGCGGTAGACCTCGCCCAGCATCACGTTGGGGTGCACGTCGCGGTACCACCCCTTGTCAGGGTGCGCCTTGCCCATCGGCGTGCGCAGCGCCTCCACGATCCAGACCTCGCGGCCGGTGCCGCCGAACACCGTGCGCCCGGCCATCAGATGACCGTCCCGCCGTCGACCGGCAGCACCTGACCGGTGATGTAGGCAGCCGCGTCCGAGGCGAAGAAGACGAACGTCGCGGCTATCTCGTCGGGGTCGGCCCAGCGGCCGAGCGGGATCCGTGCGAGGGTCATCTCGGCGAGCTTCTCGTTGTTGCGAATGTTCTCGGTCATGGCGGTCGCGGCGAGCGGCGCGACCGCGTTGCACGTGACGTGCCGCTTCGCGAGCTCCTTCGCAAGCGACTTGGTGAGACCGATGATCCCGGCCTTCGCGGCGCCGTAGTTGACCTGGCCGATGGTGCCGACGAGGCCCGCCGCCGAGGTGACGTTGATGACGCGGCCGGTGCCGTCCTCGGGGAGGTAGGGCAGCGCAGCCTGGGTGACCGTGAAGGTGCCCCCGACGTGGACGCCCAGGACCAGCTGGAAGGACTCCGGTGACATCTTGTGGAACATCGCTGGCGCGATGACGCCGGCATTGTTGACGACGACGTTCAGCACGCCGTCGGCCAGCCGAGCGGCCTGCTCGGCGGCCTGAGCGGCCTGGTCGGCGTCCCGCACGTCGAGCGCGCATGACTCGGCCCGGCCGCCGGTGTCGGTGATCTCGGCCGCGACGGCCGCCGCAGCGTCCTTGTCGACGTCGGTCACGAGGACCGCGGCGCCCGCCGCGGAGTAGGCCTTGGCGACGGCGGCCCCGACGCCGGCGCCCGCGCCTGTGACCAGGGCGGAACGCCCGGCGAGTGAGAACACGTCGGCCATCTCAGTAGCTCCGCGGCAGGCCGAGGACGTGCTCGCCCAGGAAGTTCAGCACCATCTCCTGGCTCAGCGGGGCGATGCGGAGCAACCGGGCCTCACGGAAGTAGCGCGCGACGTGGTACTCCTCCGAGTAGCCCATGCCGCCGTGTGTCTGCAGTGCTCGGTCCGCGGCCTCGAAGCCGGCGTCGGCGCAGAGGTACTTCGCGGTGTTCGCCTCGCGGGCACACGGCCTTCCGTGGTCGTAGAGCCAGGTCGCCTTGCGCAGCACCAGCTCCGCGGCATCGAGGCGCGCCAGCGAGTCCGCCAGCGGGAACTGGAGGCCCTGGTTCATGCCGATCGGCCGACCGAACACCTCGCGCTCGTTGCCGTAGCGGACCGCGCGCCGCAGGGCGGCCCGGCCGAGCCCGAGCGCCTCCGAGGCGACCAGCATCCGCTCCGGGTTGAGCCCGTCGAGGATGTACTTGAAGCCCTGACCTTCCTCGCCGACGCGGTGCTCCTCGGGGATCCGCAGGTCGTCGATGAAGAGCTCGTTCGAGGTGACCGCATTGCGGCCCATCTTGCGGATCGGGCGGATGTCGACGCGGTCGCGGTCGAGGTCCGTGAAGAAGAGGGTGAGCCCGTCGGTCTTCTTAGGAGAGTCCTCGAACTTCGCGGTCCTGGTCAGCAGCAGGATCTTCTCTGACTCCTGGGCCTTGGAGATCCAGACCTTGCGCCCGTTGACGACGTAGTCGGACCCGTCCCGCTTCGCGAAGGTGGTGATCTTGGTGGTGTCCAGCCCTGCTCCCGGCTCGGTCACCCCGAAGCACACGTGCAGCTCGCCGTTGACCACCCGCGGAAGGTTCTCCTTCTTCATCTCCTCCGAGCCGTGCACGATCACCGGGTGCATCCCGAAGATCGTGAGATGCATCGAGCTGGCGCCGTTCATGCCGGCGCCAGAGGCGGAGACCTCCTCGAGCAGCAGCGAGGCCTCGGTGATACCGAAGCCCTGACCGCCGTGCTCCTCGGGGGTGGTGATGCCCAGCCAGCCACCTTGGGCGAAGGCGTCGTAGAACTCCGTCGGGAACTCGTGGTTCTCGTCCTTCTCCATCCAGTACTGGTCGTCGAACTTGGCCGAGAGCTCAGCCACCGCGGTGCGGATGAGCTGCTGGTCCTCCGTGAGCTCGAAGTCCACGTCGCTCCCTTCCTGGGCCATCAAGGCTCGTTTGACTGTTTGGCTCGACTGTAACTAATGGCCTGACCAAAACCTACACACAATCGGGATTTACGCCAGTGCCAGACCGATGGCGATCTGTTCGTTCCACCAGTGAGGGTCTCCGCACAAGTACTCGTCCAGCTTGGCGCGCTTGTAGAACAGCTGCAGGTCGTACTCCCACGTGTAGCCGATGGCCCCGTGCACCGTCAGTGCGGCATCCGCCGCGATGCTCGCGTCGGCCGTTACCTGCGCCTTGACCGCGGCGGCGTGCAGCCGGGAGTCGACGTCAGAGCCCTCAATCGAGGCCGCGGCGAAGTAGACCGCGCTCCGCGAGGCTTCCACCATCACCTCCATCGTCGCGGCAGTGTGCTTGACGGCCTGGAACGAGCCGATCGGAACCCCGAATTGCCGGCGCTGCAGGCTGTAGGCGACCGTCATGTCCAGCATGCGCTGACTCGCGCCCAGCGCGTCCGCCGCGACCAGCACGGCCGAGAGGCTCGCGGCGTCGGCCAGAGCAGCGTCGGCGCCAGCCTCGAGGAGCGTCGACCGAGCGCCACGCAGGGTCACGTCGGCCACGTCGCGCGATCGGTCGAGGAGCTTGCGGAGGTCGATCGTGACAGCGTCCGAGTCGTCGACGAGGCGGAGCTCGACGGCGCTCGCACCGCGGACGGCCACCACGAACGAGGTCGCGCTCGACGCTCCCAGCACCCGCGGCACGGTCCCGGTCAGGAGTCCGTCGCCGTCCACGGCGACGTCGACGACCCGGGGCGGGCCTTCGGCCGGGGTGAGCCAGCACGAGGGGGTGTCTCCCCACCGACCGGTCGCCGGCACGGTCAGGACCGAGGAGAGCCACGCGGCGCTCGGGGCGGCGGCCCTCCCAAGCTCCTCGGCGGTGAGCGCCAGCTCGACGACCCCACCGCCCTGTCCCCCGGCGTCCTCGGTCACCCCGACGCCCCACCAGCCGTCGCCCAGCAGCCGCTGGTTGAACGGACCCGGGTCGGCGGCCTCGAACCACGCCCGGACCGGCTCTGGACCCGCGACGGCGACGAGCCACTCGCGCAGGGTCTGCTGGTAGCTCTCCTGCTCGCCGGAGAGTTTCCACTCCATGACGACACCTCTCGACTGATAGATTAGGTAAGACCATTTACCTCAGGATGCGGGGGACGCATGGCTGACCCAGCCAACGCCGGCGCGGGCGGCACCGAAACGACCCGGATGCCGGTGCAGCTGCGGCCGATGCAGGTGCCTAAGGCGTCCGACGTGCTCGCCGACGACCTGCGCGAGCGGATCCTCAAGGGCGACTTCCCCGTGGGCACCGCACTGCCCCCCGAGCGCGAGCTGGTGACCCAGACTGGGATGAGTCGGACGACGGTCCGCGAGGCGCTCCGGATCCTCGAAGTACAAGGATTGGTCCGGATCAAGACGGGACGCGCCGGTGGGGCGTTCATCCAGCGCCCCGGCGAGGAGTCGATCGCGAGCACGGTCAACCTGCTGATCCGTGGCCGGCAGATCCGGATGGCAGCGCTGCTGGAGACCCGTGAGGCCATCGAGCCGTCGTGCGCGCGGCTCGCCGCGGTGAACCGCGTCGAGGAGGACCTCGTTGAGCTCGACCGAGCCAACGAGGCGATCGCGCGGGACGGGTCTCTGACCGACTTCCTCCAGGCCAACGTCGACTGGCACGTGGCTGTCGCGGTGGCGAGCCACAACGAGCTGCTCAACGGGTTCATGCTCGCGCTCTCGCGCGCGATCTATACCTCGACGGACAACCAGGGGTTCGTCGACGCCGACGTGCGGCGCGCCACCGTGCACTCCCACGTCGCCATCACCGATGCGATCCGCGACCAGGACGCCGAGTCCGCGGTCCGCAGGATGCAGCGCCACGTGCACGCCTACGCCGAGGCCGTCGTGCAGGTCGACGACCGCACGGCGATCGATGTCGGCGAGGCCTGAGCGGCAGGTCACGCCAGCGCCTTCACGACGTCGCGGATCTCGTTGACGGCCTGGGGGTTCTCGGCCCCCGACAGGTCGCCCGGGTCGGTATCGGTCGCCGCAGCCCTGATGGCCCGCCGCAGGATCTTGAGCGACCGGGTCTTGGGCAGCTGCACGACCCGGACCACCCGACTGGGCGCGAACGGCTTGCCCACCCGGGAGGAGACGAGCCCGCGCACCCGCTCGGCCACCTCGTCATCGCCGGCCGAATCGGCGCGGGCCACGTAGAACACCCACACCGCTTCGCCCTTGGTCGCGTCCGGCACCCCGACGACCGCGCACTCCGCGACCGCCTCGTCCAGTGCGACGACCGACTCGATCTCGGCCGGGGCGACCCGCTTGCCCGCGACGTTCATGACGTCGTCGGAACGGCCCAGGATGAACCATGAGCCGTCCTCGTCCACCAGCGCGTAGTCCCCATGCCGCCACAGGCCCGGGAAGGTCGACCAGTACGCCTCGTGGTACCTGCTCCCAGCGTCGTCGTTCCAGATTCCCCGGGTCATGGCGGGCCAGGGCTGGCGACAGACGAGCTCACCGATCTCCCCGCGGACGGGCTGCGCCCGGTCGTCGACGACGTCGACGTCCATCCCTAGGGCGGGCCCGCCGAGAGAGCAGCTGCGGATCTCCTCGACCGGGTAGGGGCACAGGAACGAGCCACCGACCTCGGTACCGCCGGAGAAGTTGATGACCGGGACCCGGCTGTCGAAGACCTCGCGCGCCAGCCATTCGTAGGACTCGGGATCCCACGGCTCGCCTGTCGACCCGAGCACCCGCACCGACGAGAGGTCCGACGCCGGAAGGCCGCCCGAAGCGCGGAGGGTACGGATCAGCGTGGGGCTGACGCCGAGCATCGTGACCCCGTGGCGCTCCACCAGCTGCCAGAGCCGCTGGGTGTCGGGCACGTCGACCGAACCCTCGTAGAGTAGGAGGGTCCCACCGGTGCCGTGCGTGCCGAAGATCGACAGCGGCCCCATGATCCAGCCCATGTCGGTGATCCAGCAGAAGGTCCGGCCCGGCGCCATCTCGAAGCCGTACGCCACCTCGCAGGCCGTCTTCGTCACGAAGCCCGCGTGGGTGTGGACGGCCCCCTTGGGCCGGCCGGTGGTCCCGGAGGTGTAGGCGAGGAGCAGGACCGAGGACGCCGCGGTCGCCTCGACCAGCGGGTCGGGGTTCTCCGCGAGTGCTGTCTCCCAGGCCTCCTCACCGGCGCGAAGATCGCCCCGCTGACCGATGTTGTCGACGACGATCACGGTCTCGACGGTGGGGCAGTCCGCGAGCGCCTCGCGCAGCTGCGGCAGCATCGTGGTGGCCCGGCCCCGGCGGATGGTCCCGTCAGCCGTGATGACGGCCCGCGCGCCGGCGTCCTGCACGCGCGACGCGATGGCGCCGGGCGCGAATCCGGAGAAGAGCGGCACGAGGACGGCCCCCAGGCTCGCCACCGCATACGTCGCGACGACGGCCTCGGTCGTCATCGGGACGTAGAGCGCGACCGAGTCTCCCGGTCCGATCCCGCGCGTCCGCAGTGCGCCTCGAAGCCGCGCGACCAGATCGTCGAGCTCACGGTAGGTCAGTGAGCGCACGGCACCGTCCTCGGACTCGTGCACGACCGCCGGCCGATCGGGGGTGCGCTGCACCCACTTGCCGAGACAGGCGTCGTAGGCGTTGAGGACGCCACCGACGAACCACTCGGGCCTCTCGATCCCCGCGCTGAGGTCGAGCACCCGGCTGAAGGGCACGCGGAAGGGGATCTCCAGGTCGTCGACAACGACGTCCCAGAAGGCGGCGACGTCGCGGACCGACTCCGCGCGGAGAGCATCCGCGGTCGAGACGTCCAACCGGCGCATCAGCCGGGCGACGTTGGAGCTGGTGCGGTAGTCGTCGTCGGGCGACCAGACGTAGGTCACGGGCACTCCTTGCAGAGGGTCAGGTCAACGCGGCATGCCGAGGATCCGCTCGGCGACGATGTTGCGCTGGATGTAGGTGGAGCCGCCGGCGATCGCCGTGCCCCGCGACTGGTTGGCCAGACGCAGCCAGGCGCGGGTCTCGTTGAGCTCGTCGTCCGGGTCCAGCTGCCCGCCGAGCGGCTCGAGGGACAGCCGGAAGTCGGCGAGGTCCTCGACCAGCGGGCAGAAGTAGAGCTTGCCGATCGACGTGACCGGCCCCGGAGGCCCACCGGTGTCGGCGCCGGTGATCACCCGCATGCTGATGGCGCGGTGGACGATCGTCCGGGCCCACAGGTCGGCCACCTTCTGCCGCACCCGCGGGTCCTCGCCGAGGGGGTTCCCGTCGTGGTCAACCATGCCGCGCACGTCGGAGACGATGTCGGCGATCGCCTTGGTCGTGTTCACGCGACCGGTCGCGATCGCGACCCGCTCGAAGCCCAGCGTCGCCATCGCAACCTTCCACCCGCCGTTGACCTCGCCAAGGACCGCGTCGTCCGGGACGAAGACGTCGTCGAGGAAGACCTCATTGAACTCGGCGTCACCCAGCATGTGCCGCAGGGGGCGCACAGTGATCCCGTCCGCGTCCATCGGCAGCAGGAAGTAGGTGATGCCGCGGTGCCGAGCGAACCCCGGATCGGTCCCGCCGGTGCGCGCCAGCAGCATGGCGTGATCGGCGATCTGGGCCCGGCTCGTCCAGATCTTCTGGCCCGAGATGCGGAAGCCGCCGTCGACCCGTGTCGCCCTCGTCCGCAGGGACGCGAGGTCGGAGCCTGACTCAGGCTCGGAGAACAGCTGGCACCAGATCTCGTCACCGGTCAGGATCGGCTTGAGGTAGCGAGCCTTCTGCTCCTCGGTGCCCACGTGCGCGATCGTCGGGCCACCGAAGTCCTCGCCGAGGATGTTGAGCCGCTCGGGGGCTCCCGCGCGGTCGCACTCCTCACCGAATACCGCTCGCAACCGCTCGTCGAGGCCCTGCCCGCCGTAGTCCGTGCTCCAGGTCAGGCCCGCGAGGCCGGCCTCGAACAGCAGCCGCTGCCACTGCTGCCAGAACGGCCTGCGCTCCACCAGGTCCTCGGGCTGGGGCCAGGCCAACGTGGGCAGGTTCTCCTGCAGCCACGAGCGCACCCGCGCGCGGAACTCTGCCTCGTCGGGCGCGTCGGTGAGGTCCACGTCTCGGACGTTACAATGGTCAGACCGAATCGACAACGCGGCCCGACGACTGCGACTGTGCAGGTCGCCAGTGGTCCCAGTGCGGTCCTAGTGGCTCTTGAAGTCCCACATCGCCGCGGCGATGCGTCGCAGCTGGACCTCGTCCGAGCCCTCGGTGACCCGGTAGCGGCGGTGGTGCCGATAGATGTACTCGAACGGCAGATGCCGGGTGTAACCGGCACCGCCGTGGATCTGCATGGCCCGGTCGGCGGCCTCGCAGACCAGCCGGTTGCCACGCAGATTGACCATCGAGACCTTGTCGCTGACCCCGGTCTTGCCGTTGACATCCATCTCCCACGCGGTGCGCAGGATGCTGTTGCGCACCAGCTCGGCCTCGGTCTGAAGCTCGACCAGCTGCCACTGCAAGCCTTGGTAGTCGCGCATCTTCTGCCCGAACAGGCGTCGCTCGTCCGCGTACGCGACACTGCGGTCGATGCAGAACTGCGCCGCCCCGAGGGACGAGGCCGCCTGGCGGATGCGGTTCTCGTGGACGAACAGCTGGGCGCAGTCGAGCCCGCGACCGACCTCGCCGACGACGGCCGACCCCGGGACCCGCACCGAGTCCAGGCGCACCTCCGCGTGGTCGGACGGCATGTTGAAGCAGTAGTGGTAGTAGGGGATCTCGAAGCCTTCGGCGTTGGTCGGCACCAGGAAGGCCGTGATGCCCTCCGCCTTGCCGTCCTCACCTCCGGTCCGGGCAAAGACGAGGTCCAGCTCGGCGATGTCGACGCCGCTGTTGAAGCGCTTCTCGCCCGTGATGATCCAGTCGTCCCCGTCGCGGACCGCTCGCGTCTCGAGCCAGGTGACGTCGCTGCCGTGATGCGGCTCGGTGAGGCCGAAGGCCATGTCCATGTCGCCGGAGACGAGCCGCTCGAGGTAGGCCTCCTTCTGCTCGTCGGTGCCGTACTCGTGCATCACCAGCGCCAACGGCAGGCTCGCGACCATGGACATCTCGAAACTCAGCTCCGCGTGGAGCCCGGGGCCTCGGTGCGCCAGGTGCTCGCGGATCAGCGCCACGGCGACGTTCGTGCCGTCCTGCCCGCCGAGTGCGCTCGGCAGCGGGTACCGGTAGAAACCGGCCTTGTCGGCCAGCCGGCGCGCCTCGTACATCAGCTCGCGGAACTCGGCCGTCGGGATCCCGCCGCGCTCGACGTCGGTCCGGGAGAACTCGCGACGGTGGTCGAAGTACTCCGGGTTCGCCTCCTCGATCGGCTTGATCTGGGTGTCGATGAAGTGGTCGAGATCCTCGATGAACTTCGTGACGTCGGCAGGGGTCGACATGTCCATGTCGCGACCGTACGACCCGGGCGCGGCGACCGCCGAGGCGTCGCGCGGAGCTGGTGTCGAGTTCTCCACCGGTGCCGCCCGTCCTCGTGAGGCAGGGCTCAATGGGACACGGTCCGGCAGTCGAGAGCCAGATGTCCCGCTGCGAGGACCTCGCCGATGCGTGCGGCTGCGGTGGCGATCTTCGAGTCTGGCACGGCGCGCTTCCTGTCGCGCTTGTGGATGACCGAGACCGTGGAGGCGACCTTGTAGTTGGCCCAGCCACGGAACCAGTCCAGGTCGCGCTGGACCGGTTCGAGGTCGACGTCGGTGGCGCCCAGCTCACGGCGGGTCCGCAGGTAGGTGTCGAAGAGCTCGTCCGCCGAGGGCATCAGCCGTCCGGCCTCGAGGTCGGCGGGGCCACGCGGGTCGAAGAAGGTATGGGCGGGATCGGTGTGGATGAGCAGCCAGACCAGGTCGACCCGCGGGTCGCCCACCGACCAGATCTCCCAGTCGATCACGGCCTCGAGGTCGGGACCCCTGAACAGCATGTTCGAGGCGCGGTAGTCGCCGTGCACGACGACGGGCGGGGCGCCTGCGGGGACCCGAGCCGCCAGACGCTCGTAGAGTCGCTCGTGCCCCACGGCGATGTCGGGGTCGACGGTCGAGAACAGCCGGGCCCACCTCTCGAGCTCCTCCTCGACCGGGATCGGGCTCTCGTCCACGCCGAGCGACTCCGGACTGCGGCTGTGCAACGTCGCGAGGGCGCGAGCGGCCCCGTGCTGCCGGCGGCACACGTCCTCGGCCGACGGGGGCTGATCGGCGACGTCGAGCATCGGCTCGTAGGCGTCGCCCGGACGCAGCTCCATGGCGAACATGGGCGGCTCCGAGGGCGGGGCGCCGTCGTCGCGGGCCAGGACCCGTGGCACGGGGAAGCCGTCGAGGTCGGCGAGGCGGTCCAGCATCGTCGCCTGGCGCAGCACGTCCCGGTTGCGCACCGGCGCCAGCCCCGGTGGAGCGAACTTGACCACGATGGGCTGGTCCCCGTGCTCCCCGGACACAACTGCCGCGTACGTGAGGCTGGAGACGCCACCCTCGAGCCGTCGCAGGTCGTGCACGGTCGCCGTGGCATCGGTGCGACGGAAGGCGGTGGTGGTCCGGTCGACGACGTCAGCCACCGTGAGGTCGTGCACGTCCACGGTGCCACTCTGCGCGTCATCCGCGGATCGGGCAAAGGCCGCACTGGCGGCGGCTGGAGACACCGACACCTCTCGCCTGGCGCACGATGATCGGTCAGCCGACGAGACGGGTAGAACAGCGTCATGGAGTTCGACGAGCCGACGTGGGCGGCGAAGTTCCGGCTGGACGGCAAGGTCGCGGTGGTGACCGGCGCGTCGAGCGGGCTCGGCGTGGCCACGGCCCAGGGCTTGGCCGCCGCGGGAGCCGACGTGGTCATCGGTGCGCGCCGGCTCGAGATGCTCGAGGACACCAAGACGCTCGTGGAGAAGCTCGGGCGTCGGTGTGTCGCCAGGCAGACCGACGTGACCGACGTGGACGACTGCACCGCCCTGGTCAACGCTGCGGTGGACGAGCTCGGCGGCTGCGACGTGCTCGTCAACAACGCTGGGGTGGGCGGCGACTACAACCCGGCCACCGAGGACCCGCCCGAGCACTTCCGCAGCGTGGTCGACGTCAACCTGCACGGCTCGTACTGGATGGCTCAGGCGGCGGGGCGGGTGATGAAGCCAGGCAGCTCGGTCATCAACATCTCCTCGGTGATGGCCCTGACCACCGCGCGCATGCCCGCGTCGGCCTACAGCGCGTCGAAGGCCGCAGTCCTCGGGCTCACGCGCGACCTCGCGGCCCAGTGGGGCGAGAAGGGGATCCGGGTCAACTCGATCCTGCCCGGCGTCTTCCTCACCGAGGCGACCGCGAACTACAGCCCGAACTACCAGCGCAAGCTGATCGACGCCCGCGTGCCGATCGGCCGCCTCGGCGATCCCGCCGAGATCGCGAGCACTGTCGTCTTCCTGGCCAGCGACGCGTCCGGCTACATCACCGGTGCGAGCATCCCCGTCGACGGTGGGGTCCTGCTTCTCTGAAAGGCACTGGCGCGGTCGCGTCTCACAGCTCCACGACGACCTTGCCGAGGGCTCGGCGCGCCTCCAGGAGTTCCAGCGCCTCCGCCGCTCGGTCGAATGTCAGCACGTCGCCGACGTGCGGGCGAACGCGCCCAGTCGCGGCCAGCTGCTCCAGCTCGGCGTTCATGCGGTGTCCGTCGTCGGGGAACCGCCGGTGCCACGGGTCGACAGCGACGCCGGTGACGGTGAGGTCGCGCAGCAGGAGCCGGTTGACCTGGACCTGGGGAATGTCGCCGCTGGCGAACCCGACGGCCATGAGTCGGCCGCCGACGTCCAGCGCGCGCAGCGAGTCGGTGAAACGGTCGCCGCCGACGGGATCGACGACGACGTCCACGCCGTGCGGGACCATCGCCCGCACCTCCGCGAGCCAGTCCTCGGTCGCGACCACGACCTCGTCCGCGCCGCACGAGCGGGCCACGTCGGATTTCTCCGGGGTGGAGACCACGGCGATCGAGGGCCGAGCACGACCTCGGAGGAGGTCCAGCACGGCGGTCCCGACTCCGCCGGCAGCACCGTGCACCAGCACCGAGTCGCCGTCGGTGAACCGGGCGCGCTCAAGCGTGAAGAGCGCCGTGAGGTAGTTGACGTAGAACGCCGCACCCTGGGTCCAGCTGAGCTCGTCCGGAAGCCGGACGGTGTAGCGCGGGATCGCGGTCACCACCTCCGCCAGCGCTCCCCACACGCTGAGGCCGGCGACGCGGTCACCCACCTCGAACC
Organism: Nocardioides halotolerans DSM 19273; assembly: GCF_000422805.1. Classification (GTDB taxonomy): domain Bacteria; phylum Actinomycetota; class Actinomycetes; order Propionibacteriales; family Nocardioidaceae; genus Nocardioides; species Nocardioides halotolerans. The sequence continues at coordinate 400,352 of NZ_KE383923.1, forward strand.
TCGAGCCTGCTGCCGTCTCCCGCACCACGCCGGCGAACTCTCCGCCGACGACGTACGGCGCCTCGGCACCGTGCTGGTAGGCGCCCCGGGTCTGGAGCAGGTCCGGGAAGCCCACCGCCGCGGCCCGCACGTCTACGAGCAGCGACTCACCGTCGGCCCACGGGTGCGCGCCCGTGGGCGACGGCACGTCGCGCACCCGGCAGGCCGCGGGGCCGTCCTTGCTCTCCAGCAGGAGCGCTCGCACCGGATCAGGCGGTGTGCTCGGCCGCGTCCACCCGGGCACGATCCTCGAACGGGGGGATCGCCGGGTGGCCCTCGAGCCGCAGCACCAGCAGGGCGGTCTGCGCGCTGAGCTGGTCGTTGGAGTTGCCGGCCACGTCCAGCCCGGTCAGGTCGTGGATCTTGGCCATCCGGAGCCGGACGGTGTTCTCGTGGATGCCCAGGCGGGCGGCCGACTCCCGGACCGAGCGGCCGGTATCGAAGAAGCACTGCAGCGTGCGCAGCAGGTCCGACGAGCCGGGCACGTCCCCGAGCAGGGCGCCGAGCACGTCGTCGACGTACCTGCGCACGGCACCCACGTCGCCGTTGGCGACCAGCAGCCGGGCGGGTCCGAGGTCGTCGACCGCGATGATGCGATCGCCCGACCGCGCGAACCGGTCGACGCAGAGGACGACCTCACGGGTCTCCCGGTAGGAGCGCTGCAGGGCGTCCGCGCGGGTCACCGCGGACACCCCCACGATGGCGTCGGGCTCACCGAGGTCGTCCACGACCCGGCGCATCACGCGCTTGACCTGCTGGACGACGGTCATGTGGGCCGACTCCTCGGGTGCCTCCACCAGCAGGATCGTCCCCTCGCGACCGCGCGCACCGAGAACCTCCAGCCCCATCTCCGCGGCGACCAGCTCGGAGACGGCGAGCTCGTCGCGGGGCTCGTCGGGCGAGCTGTCGGCGATGTAGACCAACACCCGGTCGGCATCCGCGCGGACGCCGAGGTAGTCGGCCGCGGCCGTGACGTCGTCGTCGCGGTGCGAGCCGCGCACGAGCTGCCGGGTCAGTGTGGACCGGGCGTTCCACGAGGCCCGCGCCACTCGTCGTTGCACGGCGTACTCGCCGGCAAGGTGGAACGCGCCGCGGCACGCCAGCCACGCCTGGTCGCGGGTCAACCTCGCCGACACCTCGGGAATGACGAGCCAGGCGAAGAGGCAGGAGTCGCGAGCCACCGGAACGAGCAGGTGCCTGCGGCCGATGCCGCGGGCGGGACGCGCCGGCACGAGCACCGGGTCGGAGCTCGTCAGGTCGATCGGACCGTGCTCCTCAAGCAACAGCTGGACGTCCGGCGGCTTGAACTCGCTCCCGCGGACGTCAGAGGAGCGGGCAACCACGCGGTGCTTCGGGTCGATCAGCCAGACCGGGTCGGTGGTGAGCTCCGCCAGCGTGTTGACGAGGGAGGCGATGCCTCCGCCGGCCGCAGAGACGGCACTCAGCCGCAGCTCGATGGAATGGCGGCGACGCAGCTCGTCGTATCGCTGAGCGAGCTCGGCGCGGCTGCACTCCTCGCGCGCCGAACGCTCCTTGGCCGCGGTCGTCATCGTCGTCATGCTCGGGCCTCCGCTGCGCCGAGCTTGGCGGCGATCTCGGCGCGGAGCAGGTGCTTCTGCACCTTGCCGGTGGCGGTCAGCGGCATGGCCGGGACGACCTCGAGACGCTCCGGCAGCTTCTGGGTCGCCACCTTGTGCTCGCGCAGGAACGCAGTGATGTCCGAGAGCTCCAGGGAGGAGTCGGGATCGTTGAGCACGACGTAGGCGCACACCCGCTCACCCAGTCGCTCGTCCGGCATGCCGACCACGGCGACGCTCGCGATCGAAGGATGTCTCTGGAGGTGCTCCTCGACCTCGCGGGCACTGATGTTCATGCCCCCGCGGATGACGATGTCCTTCAGCCGTCCGGTGACCCGGACGAACCCGTCGTCGTCCATCCGGCCCAGGTCGCCGGAGCGAGAGAACCCCTCCGGCGTGAAGAGAGCGTCCGTCTCCTCGTCGTTGTTGAAGTACTCGATCATGTGGCTGGGCCCCTTGTAGGTGATGTCGCCTTCCTCACCGCGAGGGACCTCGTAGCCGTCGTGACCGACGATCTTGACCAGTGCGCCCTCGAGGGCCGACCCGTCCGACGTCGCCGAGCGCTCGGCCGGGTCGTGGACCGTGCACATCGTGGTCAGGAAGTTCTCCGAACGCCCGTAGAGGCTCAGCGTCTGGCAGCCAGCGAAGATCTCGCGCGACCGCTCGACGACGGCCCCCGGGATCGGTGACCCCGCGCACACCCACAGTCGCAGGCTGCTGGCGTCGTGCTTCTCCGGGTCGTAGGCGCTCATCAGCATCTGGAGGAAGGGGGTGGCGGTCACCGCGGCGGTGATGCCGTACTGCTCGATCCTGACCAGCGCCTCGCCGGGCTCCCACGCCTCCATGAGGTAGGACCTGGCACCCACCAGGGCAGGCAGCACGACGCTGGTGACCAGCCCTGTGCTGTGCGTCACCGGCGAGGGCCCGAACTGCACGTCGTCCTTGCCGTACTCAAGGCTCTTGCGGATCGCAGCCGCGCTCGCACGGATCGTGTTGAAGGTGTGGTAGCAGCCCTTGGGCCGCGACGTGGTGCCCGAGGTGTAGACGATCAAGAAGCCGTCATCGGGCGAGCTGTCGGGTCCGGCCTCGGCCTCGAGGTCGGCTGTGGCGCCGTCGACGAAGAGGTCGTCCAGCGACGTCCCCTGGTCCGCGCTCAGCGAGTCATCCGCCCGGGCGACGAAGACCTCCCGGACGTCGGGCAGCGAGGGGCGAAGCTCGTTCATCATCGCCAAGTGGCCGAAGCCGCGGAACTCCTGGCAGGTGACGATGGCCGAGGCGCCGCTGTGCTCGATGACGTAGCCGACCTCGTCGTCGCGGTAGATCGGCATGATCGGCACGAGGACGACCCCGAGCCGCGACACCGCGGCAGCCAGCAGCGGGAACTCGGTCCAGTTAGGGAGCTGGACCGCGATGCGGTCGCCCTTCTGCAGCCCGTGCCGCTTCAACCCCACCGCGAGCCGGAGGGACCGGTCGCGGAAATCGGCGTATGTCAGCGACGTCGTGCTGTCGAAGATGTACTCGTCGTCGGGCTGCTCGGCGGCCCGCGCCGCGAGCAGCGCGTTGAAGCTCGTGTCTTGCCAGAACCCCGCTTCGTAGTACGTCGCGATCTCCGCGTCCGTGTAGCGGTCGTGAACGGTCTTGAGGGGAGCGGCCATGTCACTTCTTCCGGGATTGCGAGAGCGGTGCGCCTGAGGCGTCGGTCACATGACGCACATTAGAATGGTTGGACCTTTCTTTTCAAGGGCCGGTGACCAGCGAGTCCCGGGCTCGCTCGATGAGGTCGGCACCGATCCCCTGCTCATCGAGCCAGCGCCGCGCTCCACCTTGCCCCTCGAGCCACTCGAGGAAGTCGCTCATGGCCGTCGCGCGCGGTCGCTGGGTCTCCGCGGTCTCCCCTGCGAGCACTTGGAGGTAGGGCGCGGCCCCGGCCAGTCGCGCCAGCACCCCTTCGACCGAAGCCTCGGAAAGAACGTAGTCGGCGACGATGTCACTCGCCTCGACCCCCATCGCGCACAGGACTAGCGCGGCCACCGTGCCGGTCCGGTCCTTGCCCGCAGCGCAGTGGAACAGCACCGGCCAGACATCGGGGTCGAGCAGGACCCGTACGGCCTGGACGACGGTCTCCGGGCGATGGGTGAGGTAGCGCCGGTATCCCGCGTCCCACGACGAGGCGCCCGAGGACACCGGGTAGCGGTGGTAGTCGACGCCGTGCTCGCGCCAGTCGACGCACTCGTGCTCAGCCTCACGACGCGCGCGCAGGTCGACGACGGTGTGCAGCCCAAGCTTGGTCAGGGCAGCGGCGACCTGCCCCGGACCGAGCAGCGCCGGGTAGTCGCTGCGAAAGAGGAGCCCGCGCCTGACCTGCCCGCCGTCCACGGTCGGGAGTCCTCCCAGGTCGCGCAGGTTGAGGAGCCCGGGGAGCACGATGGCACGGTCCGACACGGCCCCACTCTCGGTGTCGGCCGGGCGTCGGCCAAGCGTCTGCAGGGCACCGCGTGTCCGTTGCTCCAGTGCTCGCCGGGTAGGGATGGCTCCAGCACTCCGCACGGCCGTCGTTGCCCGGCCGCGCGAACCACACCTAAGTTCACGCGCCATGCGCGTCTCCTATATCGGCCTCGGCGACATCGGGGCCCCCATGGCCACGCGGATCCACCAGCAGGGGCACCAGCTGACGGTGTGGAACCGGACCCCGGCCAGGTCGGCGCCGTTCGCCGAGGCCGGGGTGCCGGTGGCGGCCTCCGCCGCCGAGGCGGCAGACGACGCGGAGGTCGTGGTGCTGTGCATCGACACCCCCGCCGGCGTCGAGGCGGTCGTCGACCAGGTGCTCAAGGCGCCCCGGCCACCTGCCGTGGTCGTCGACAGCTCCACGGTGCACCCGGACCTCACCGTGTCGCTCGGCGCGAGACTGCGGGCGGCAGGTGTCGGGTTCGTGGACGCCCCGGTCTCCGGTGGGCCAGGAGGCGCGAGAGCGGGCACCCTCGCGGTCATGGTCGGCGGGGCCGACGACGACGTCGCCTTCGTCCGTCCCGTGCTCGACAGCTACGCCAGGAGGGTGACGCACCTCGGTCCCCTCGGATCGGGCCAGGTGGGCAAGGCGTGCAACCAACTCGTCAACTTCGCGACCATGGCCGCGATCGCCGAGGCCATGGCGCTGGGTCGCGCCTTCGGCCTTGATCCAGACGCCCTTCCCGAAGCCATGAGTGGAGGGCTCGCCGACTCCTCGATGCTGCGTGAGTACGCGCGCGGCAGAGCAGCCGGTGAGGACACCAACATCACCGGCATCATCAACGGACTCCGCGGGTTGCTGCTCGGGTTCGAGGACGGGCCGGCAGGCGGACGGACCGACATGCTGCTGAAGGACCTCGCCTTCGCCCTGGACATCGCACGGCGCCAGGGCACCGCCGCCCCGGTCGCCGGGGTCCTGGACGGCGTCTACCGGATGCTCCACAACCAGGAGGCACGATGACCGAGGCCCGAGCCGTCCTCGACGACTTCTACGAACGTTGGGGTCGTGCGCACTCGCAGAGGGACATCGACGCCCTCGTGGCGCTCTACGCCCCGGATGCCCTCTTCTTCGGCTCGACCCCGACGCTCCGCGTGGGACCCGACGGCATCCGGGACTACTTCGAGGTGCTCCCGCCGCAACCCGAGGCCGACGTCGACTTCGAGGTGCTGCACGTGACGTCCCCCGGCGCGGGCGTCGTGGCCGGGGCCTCGATCGGGACGTTCCGGTGGACCGACAACCCCGGAACCGCCGTCAGGTTCACCCACACGCTGGTCCGGCGCCACGACACCTGGCTGGTCAGCGTGCACCACGCCTCCCCCGCGTGATCGCGCGCCGGATGTGGAGAGATCCACATTCGACCCAAAGGGCGACCGGTGACTTTGGACCAATAGTTCGTCAGTATGCGCCCGTTGTGACGCTAGCCACACGGAGCGAGCGCATACCCACACGAACGACGAGGAGAGACATGCGCACACCACTCGTTAGGGCCGGTGCCCTGGTCCTCGCCTGCGGTCTGCTGGCCTCCGCCTGCGGGGGCGATGACAGCGGTGGCAGCAGCGGGAGCGACAAGGGCGACATCAAGGTCGCGATCATCACGCCCTCGAGCGGCGCCCTCGCGATCTACGGCACCGCGGCCGCCCAGGCCTGGGACTACGCGGTCAAGGAGGTCAACGACGCCGGCGGCATCGACGGACGCAAGGTCGACCTGATCAAGAAGGACACCGACGGTTCGCCCGACAAGACGATCGCAGCAGCGCGTGAGGCCGCGACCAAGGACGGGGCGCACTTCCTCGGTGGCATCGTCACCTCCAGCGAGTACCTCGCCCTCGACCCCCAGTTGCAGGGCCTGAACGCCCTCGCGCTGAGCACCGGCAAGGCGGCGGCGCTCACGGGCGAGTCCTGCACCAAGAACTTCTTCCGCTTCGTGGCCTCGGACCAGATGGAGCTCAACGGCGTCGCGGCGTCACTGGACCAGATCCCCGGCGACAAGTTCGCGATCCTCGCCGTCGACGAGACCATCGGCCACTCCGGCGCCGACATCTTCAAGAAGGCCGCCGAGGACGCTGGCAAGGAGATCGTCTACGAGGGCTACCCGCCCCGCGGCACGACCGAGTTCGGCACCTACATCACCAAGATCCAGGACAGCGGTGCCGACGCACTCTTCACCATGGAGCAGGGCGCTGACGCGGTGGCGTTCACGAACCAAGCCGCACAGTTCAAGCTTCTCGACCAGTTCCAGAGCGTGCTCGGCATCGACGTGGTGACCCCGCCGCTGTTCGATGCCCTGGGCGACAACGTGGTCGGGAACTTCACCAACCTCGCCTACGACGTCAAGCTGGACGACCCCGTCAACCAGAAGTTCGTGGAGGGCATGACCAAGCTCTCCGGTGGCACGCCGTTCTTCGTCCAGGCCAGCAACTACACGGCGGCGACGATGCTGTTCGCGGCGATCAAGGCTGCTGGCAGCTCGGACACCGACAAGGTCCGCGACGCCCTCGAGGGGCTCAAGTTGGACACGCCGTACGGCCAGGCCGAGATGCGTGCGGAGGACCACCAGATCCTGGTGCCGGTCAACGTGGCCAAGGTCGTCAAGGACAGCAGCGGCGAGGGTTATGAGGTCGTCGCCTCCACCGACGCGTCCACCACGACTCCTGAGCCGGACCCGGCCTGCAAGATGTGAGTCGCCTGAGCTGAAGCGGAAGGGCCCCGGCTGAGCCGGGGCCCTTCTGTGTCTTAGGTTGCTGCGTGCCGGTTCAGGGCGCGGTACGCAGGTGCGGAGCCATCTCCTCGATGATGTCCAGCGTCTCCTGCTCCGCCTGGTCGACCGTGACGCCCCACGGCATCCCCACCAGGGCCAGGTGGTCGTAGTCGCGGGCATGCTGCTCCACGCGCCCAGCGAGGTCGCCCGGCCCGCAGACGACGCCGATCGCGTCGATGGCCTCGTCGGGTACGGCGGCCACCATCGCGTCGATGTCGCGCCGCTGCGCCGCTTCGCGGATCACCATCTGGTCGGCGGTCCAGCCGTGCAGCGCGAACAGCTTGTCGTAGACCTTGGAGGCGGCGTACTGGGCGATGGCGTAGGCCATCTTGCGGCGACCGGCCTCGACGTCGTCGGTGATCAGGCACATGAGAATGCCCATCACGGCGACGTCGGCGACGTCCCTGTCCTCCTGCTCCGCACCCGCGGCGAGCTGCGGGCGGACGACCTCGGTGACGTAGCGCCCGGTGAACATCGGGTGCCCGACCAGGCCGTCGGCCTTTTTGCCGGCGGCGAGCACCATGCGCGGACCGACACCGGCGATCCAGATCGGCAGGCGGTCCTGCACGGGCGGCGGGGTGTCTGCCGTGGTCTGCAGGTGGACGCGGTAGAAGCGGCCGTCGTGGTGGACGGGTCCCTCGTGGAGCCGCCACAGCTGGCGGAATACGTCGATGAACTCCTCCATGCGGAGGGCTGGCGCCTCACCAGTGACCCCGTGCCAGTTCTCCATCATCCCCGCGGTGCCGTTGCCTAAGCCAAGCGTCAGCCGGCCGTCGGACATCTCGTCGAGGTCCCTAGCCTCCGCGGCCCAGATCAGCGGGCTACGCCCCACGCCGTAGGCGATGTTCGTCCCGATCCTGATCCGGCTCGAGGCCAGCGCGAAGTTCGCCAGGGGGATGGTGCCCGACCGGTTGTAGAGCTCACCGGTCCACACCGCCTCGAACCCGGCCTCCTCGGCCCGGCGGACGACCCTCGCGGCTCGCTCGAACCGCTCGCGGCCGTGGCCGCCGCTGAAGACGTTGACGCCGTACACCGACCTCAGCCCCCGGCCTTGATCGCGCCGCTGCTGAGCCAGTGCTGGATGTCCGAGTCGGGCACGCCCCAGCCCTGGAGACCCTCGACCGTGTGCTCGCCGGGGAGCGGCGGCGGCAAGCGGAGCTCGGCCGGCGTGCGGTCGAACCTCGGCACGGGTGCCGGCTGGACGACTCCACCGACCTCGACGAAAGATCCGCGCTCCCGGTGGTGGGGATGGTCCATGACCTCGTCCGGTCCGAGCACGGGCGCCACGCAGGCATTCAACGGCTCCGCCTCGGCGACCCACTGGTCACGCGTCTTCGTCCGGATGGCGCCGGCGAACCTCGTCTTCATCTCCGGCCAGGCCGCGCGGTCGTGTTGGTCGGGAAGGTCGGTGAGGCCCAGGAGCTGCACCAGGTCCGCGTAGAAGTGCGGCTCCATCGCCGCGACCGAGAGCCACTTGCCGTCCGACGTCTCGTAGAGGTCGTAGAACGGCGACCCGCTGTCGACGATGTTCGTCCCCCGCTCCAGGGCCCAGGCTCCGCTCTGGACAAAGCCGTGGAACGCGACCGCGAGCGTGGCGGCGCCCTCGACCATGGCCGCGTCGACGACCTGGCCGCGACCCGACGTACCGCGCTCGAGCAGCGCCGCGAGGATGCCGAAGGCGAGGACGAGTCCGCCCCCGCCGAAGTCTCCGACCAGGCTTAGTGGCGGGGTGGGCGGCTGCCCCTGGCGACCGATCATCGCCTGGACCCCGCTCATCGCCACGTAGTTGAGGTCGTGGCCGACGACCTGGGACCAGGGTCCGGTCTGGCCGTAGCCGGTCATCCGGCCGTAGACCAGTCGCGGGTTGACCTGCTGGCAGTCGTCGGGACCGATGCCGAGCCGCTCAGCCACCCCAGGGCGGAACCCTTCGACGAGCGCGTCCGCGCCCTCGACGAGACGCATCACCACGGCGCGTCCCTCGGGGTGCTTCAGGTCGACGGCGACCGACCTCCTGCCGCGGTGGAGCAGCTCGGCCCGGAAGTCCTGCGATGGTCCGACCAGCGCGGACCCGCTGGCCCGGTCGACCCTGATGATGTCGGCACCGAGGTCGGCGAGCAGCATGGCGCAGAACGGCCCAGGGCCGATCGACCCGATCTCGACGACTCTGTAGCCGGACAACGGACCCTTCGCAGAAGTCACCACTTCTGCATGACAGCAAATGGCCGGACGGGAGGACAGCCCGCCTCCGAGGGCAGGTGTCGAGTGCTACACCGCGCTCACAGGGCGATCATCTCCTGGACGTCCCGCTTGTCGAGGTCGCTGATCCCGCCCTCGCTCACGAGCAGTCCCTTGCGGAGCGCCAGATAGCGGGTGGCGAGCTGCTGGATCATGCCGATGCGCTGCTCGACCAGCAGCAGGGACGTCCCTCCCGACTGGACCTTCCGGAGGGCCTCGACGAGCTGGTCGATGATCACCGGCGCCAACCCCTCTGTCGGCTCGTCCAGCATCAGCAGCCGGGGGTTGGCCATCAACGCCCGGCCGATCGCGAGCATCTGCTGCTCGCCACCGCTCAACGCGATGCCCGACCGCTTCGCCCCACGCGCCAGGTTGGGGAAGAGGTCGAAGACTGTGTCGATGTTCCAGATACCCGAACGCTTGGCCGCGCGTCCAAGGTGCAGGTTCTCGGTGACGGTCAGGTTCGGGAGGATCCGCTTCCCCTGCGGGACCAGGCAGACCCCGAGTGCCGCGGGTTCGTAGCGCCGCCCGCTGATGATCTTGCCGTCGATCGCGATGTCGCCGGTAACCGTGGGCACGGCGTACACCGAGAGCAGCGCCGTCGACTTGCCGGCGCCGTTGCGCCCAACCAGGCCGACGGTCTCACCGTCGTCGATCGCGAAGGTGACATCCTGCAGGACGACCGCGCCGTCGTAGGAGGCGTTGACGCCCCGGAACTCGAGGACAGAGGTCATGCCGCGCTCCCCAGGTAGGCCTTGATCACGGCATCGTCCTTGCGGACCTCGTCCGGGGTGCCGTGGCACAGCACCGTCCCGAGGTTGAGGACCGTGATGACGTCGCAGGTCCGGAACACGCCGTCGACGTCGTGCTCGACCAGCAGTGCGCCCACGCCACGCTCGCGGCACAGGTCCCGCACGTGCTGCAGCATGTTCACAGACTCGTCGTGGACCAGGCCGGCGCAGGGTTCATCGAGCAGTACGACCCTCGGGTTGCCGATCAGCGCCATCGCCAGGTCCACCGACCGCTGGGTGCCGTAGGCGACCTCGCTGCACACCCGGTCCATCACCGGTCCCAGGCTCAGGGCGTCGACGATGCCGTCGAGGTCCCGCTCGTGGTTGCGGTGCGCCACCAGCTCGAGCTGCTGGCTCACTGTCATGGAGTTGAAGACGCTGGTCTTCTGAAACGACCGGGAGATCCCCGCCTTGCGGCGCCAGCGGACCGACCTGTGCGTGATGTCCGCGCCGTCGAACTCGACGTTCCCGGAGGTCAATCGCGTTCGGCCGGACAGCGCGTCGACGAACGTCGACTTGCCGGCTCCGTTGGGTCCGATCACCCCGTGGACGACACCGGGTTCGAGGGCGATATCGACGTTCTCCAGCGCGCGGAGCTGGCCGTAGCGAACTGAGACCGACGTGGCCCGGAAGAGGCTCATGCTTGGGGCTTCCTTCCAGTGCGCGACGACCACAGTCTCCGCGACAGGGTCGAGATGGTGCCGACGATGCCGCCCGGGAGGAAGACCAGAACCAGGACCGAGGCGATGCCCGTGTAGAGGTAGAGGTTCCCTGAGTTGTTGAACTCAGCTTGCGCGTAGACGTAGAGGAATGCGCCCACGAAAGGTCCCAGCAGAACACCGAGGCCGCCCACGATCGCGGCGATGATCCCGTCACCCGCCTTGAGGAAGTTGAGGAGCTCGGGTGAGACGTAGCCGGAGTTCAACCCGTAAAGCGCCCCTCCTACCGCGGCGACGAACCCGGAGAACACGAAGGCCGCCAGCCGTGGGAGGAAGGTGTTGTAACCCGAGAACCGCATGCGCTCGGTGTTCTCACGCGTTCCCTCCAGGATGACGCCGAAGCGGGAGCGCCCAGCCACCCAGAGGAGGTAGGTCACCGCCACCAGGACGATCCAACCGAGGTTCCAGAACACCGTCGGGTCGAGCAGGTCGCTCACCCCCATCCCAAGGAAGGTCTGGTCACCGATGTTGGCGGCGACCCCGTCGAAGGACCCGGTCGTGTCACGTGCCCACTCCTGGATGACGACCTGGTAAATGGCCTGGCCCATCGCCAGGGTCAGCATCATGAAGCCGATGCCGGTGGCGCGAACCACGAGCACGCCCATGGCCAACGCCATCGCTGTCGTTCCGAGGATCGCGAAGGCCACGGCCTGGTACGGGCTCCACTCCCAGCTGGAGGTCGCGATGCACACCAGGTAGGCCGAGCCGCCGAAGAACGCCGTCTGGCCGAGGCTGATCAGACCGAGGTGCTTGGCCATGAAACCGACGCTCAGCGACATGAACGCAAGCAGGAGCCCGTTGACCAGGATCCCCATCCAGTAGAGGTCGTTGACGATGCTCGGCACGGCCAGCCCGGCGACGGCTGCGACCACGGCCACGACGGCGCCGATGGCCACACCACGCGGGGAGATGCCCAGCTTGAGCCGTCGGCTCGGTGTGGGCGCGAGCGGGTCGTCGGAAAGGAGGAGCGGAGCCTCGACGGTCATCTCGTCACACCCTCTTCCCGGCGAAGCCGGTCGGGCGCCAGGCGAGCACGGCCACCAGCGCGATATAGGGAAGCAGGGCTGCGAGGTTCGGCAGCCAGACGGCTCCGACGGTCTGGACGATCCCCAGGGCCATCCCGGCCGCCATCGCGCCGCCGAGGCTCCCGACCCCGCCGACCACGACGACGATCAGGACGTTGATGAGGATCGCCATCCCCATGCCCGGCTGCACGGAGAAGTAGGGCGCCGCCAGCGTGCCGGCCAGCCCCGCGAGCGCAGCGCCGAGGCACACGACAGTGAGGCTGACCCGGTCGACGTTGATGCCCAGTATCGCGGAGGTCTCCCCGTCTTGGCTGGCGGCCCGGATGTGGAGTCCGGTGTCGCTCACCCGCAGCCAGAAGACGAGCGCCGCTGCCATCACGACCGCGATGGCCAGGATGAAGAGCCGGTAGGTCGGGTAAGCGGTCCCGAACACGTTGCTGGTGCCGTTCAGCACGTCGGGCGCCGGGACCGGCAGCGTGTGCGGGCCCCAGATGATGCCGATGATCCGCTCGATGATCAGCGCGAGGCCGAAGGTGATCAGGCCCACCTCGATGTGGCTGCGGGTCTGCAGGTGCCTGAAGAACACGAGCTCGAGGACGGCGCCGATGACGGCCAGCGCCAGCGGACACACAATCAGTGCCGCCCAGAACGAGACGTGGTTCGTGACGGTGTACGCGAGGTAGGCGCCGCTCATGTAGAGCGCACCGTGGGCGAAGTTCATGACCCCGCGGAGGCCGTAGATCATCGCGAGGCCCGAGCTCAGGATCATCAGCAGCGACCCGAGGGCGAGGCCGTTCAGCAACTGTGCGATGTTCATCGGTCGGCTGGCTCCGGCATGCGTGGTCCACTTCCTCACGGGTGTCGGCCCAGTGCCATGAAGCACTGGTGAGTCGTACGTCACAAGATTATGGTCCAACCATTCAAAGTGTGGAAGGGCCAGCTCCACGCTCCGGCTGTAGGACTCCCCAGTCGACCCGGTCCGCGACCAGCCGACTGCGCCGCACCTTGCCGCTGTCGTCACGGAACGGCACGGTCGTGAACTCGTAGGACCGCGGGTTCTTGTAGAGCGCGAGCCGCTCGCGCATGAACGCCCGGAGGTCGGCCTCTTCGGGGGGAGCGCCGTCGTGCTGCACGATGGCGTGGGTCGTGCGGCCGAGCTCGGAGTCCGGCAGACCGACCACGACGCAGTCACTGACAGCCGGGTGCGCGATCAGCTGCCCTTCGACCTCGGCGGGGTAGATGTTCGCTCCGCCGCAGATGATCAGGTCGGTCCGCCGGTCGGAGATGTAGAGGTAGCCGTCCTCGTCCATCCACCCGAGGTCGCCGAAAGTCTCCCACCCGTCGACCACCGGCTCCTCGTCCACGCCGAGGTAGCCGAAGGCTCGTCCCTGTCCGGGCCGTCGCATGTGGATGAGGCCCTCGGTGCCTCGCGGCAATGAGCTGCCGCCCGCCTCGCGGATGTCGAATTCTCCCAGGATGGACCGGCCGACGGTGCCCGGCCGGTCCAGCCACTCCTCACCGGACACGAACGCGAGAGCGACCTGCTCGGTCGTCCCGTAGTTCTCGTAGACGCGGTGTGGACCCAGCCACTCCATCCAGGCACGCTTGGTGTCGGGCGGGCACGGGCCAGCGGCGTGGACGACCATCTCCAGCGCCGAGAGGTCGGCACCGTGTCGTACCTCGTCGGGGAGGCGGGAGATGCGGATCATCATCGTGGGCACGATCAGGGCGTAGGTGACCCGGTGCCTCGCCCACGCGTCGAGCGCCTGGGCCGCGTCGAACTTGGCCGTCAGCACCACGTGGTTGCCGAGGCTCAGTCCCGAGAGCAGGGCGACGAGGGCGAGGTTGTGGTAGAGCGGGCTACCGGTGTAGACGACTCCGTCGAGCGGGAACCCCATACGGCGCATCGGGTGGTGGGGGGCCGAGTCGACCACGGCGGAGCCGCCCGAGAGGATGATCTTCGGACGGCCGGTGCTCCCGCCCGAGGTGGGCGCCTTCATGACTTCGGCGACGACGAGGGGCAGCGCCTCGGCGCGCGCGTCGGTCGGCACGTCCGAGGGCCGGACGCGCGAAATGGCGGTCTCGGGGACCAGGTCGGACTCGCACACCAGTACCCGCGGTCGGGCTAGCTCCAGGATGGCGCTCAGCTCTGCGGCCGGGAGGCGGTGCGACACGTACTGCGGGGTCGCGCCCAGCTTGAGGACCGCCATGACCGTGGCCGCGGCATCGACGGAGTTGGGCAGTGCGATCGAGACCATGTCGCCGCTGACTACACCCACGTCCGCCAGTGCGTGGGCGAGCTGGTTGGAGCGCACGTCGAGAGCGGTCCAAGTCACACTCTCGCCGTCCACCGTGACGGCGGGCTCCGTCCCGCGGGTCCGGGCGAAGTCGGCCCACGCTTCGACCATGGGGCGCACCGTGCTCATCGCTCGCTCCGTTCGTTTCGCGGTCGGGAGCACACGGTAGGAGCGAACGTCGCCACGGAGGCGGCGTTGCCCGACGGGCACTGGAGACAACTACACGACGCCGATGGCGACGAGACGCGAGCAGCGCGGCTTCGTGCTTGTGTGCGGGGCATGCAGACCTTCAACAGCCTCGACGAGATGCGGGCCTTCGTGGGCAACGAGCTCGGCGCGGGCGAGTGGCACCAGGTGACCCAGGAGCGCATCAACGCCTTCGCGGACGCGACCGACGACCACGAGCAGATCCACGTCAACCCTCAGCGTGCCATCGAGGCGGGCCTCGGTGGCACGATCGCGCACGGGATGTACACGCTCTCCCTCGGCCCCAAGTTCATCTACCAGCTCTACTCGGTGGCCGGCTTCTCGCTCAGCCTCAACTACGGCTACGAGAAGGTGCGGTTCCTGAGTCCGGTGAAGGTCGACAGCTTCGTGCGGATGCGTGCGACGCTCAGCGGGGCGCGCCCCATCGAGGGCGGGACGGTGTTCGCGTTCGACCAGACGTTCGAGGTCAAGGACCAGGAGAAGCCGGCCTGTGTCGCTCAGGCGGTCGTCGCCTACTTCGACTGAACCTGACCGAGAGGGGAGATCCCATGCGCGCCGCAGTCATCCAGGAGCTGAAAGGTCCTGACGCGATCCAGGTCCTCGACGTCGCCGAGCCCCTGGGAGCGCACCCGCGAGCGAAAGGCGGCCGACTGCTCGTGGAGGTGCACGCCGCCGGGCTGTCCTTCATCGACCCGCTCCAGACGCGCGGTGGCTACCAGAACGGCGTCTCGGTGCCGTACACCGTGGGCAGCGAGGTGGCAGGGGTCGTGCTCGAGGCCCCGCCCGCCTCGGGGTTCGCGCCCGGCGACCGGGTCGGCGGGATCATCTGGCAGGGCGGCATCGCCGAGCGGGCGCTCGCCCTGCCGGACTACACGGTCAAGCTCCCCGATTCGATGAGCTACGTCGAGGGCGCCGCGCTCTACATGAACTACGCGACCGCGTGGTACGCCTACCGGCGCGCCGGTGTCCGGCCCGGCGAGACCGTGCTGGTGCAGGGCGCCGCCGGCGGTGTCGGCACGGCCGCGCTGGACCTGGCCGCGTCATTCGGCGCCCGCGCGGTCGCCCTGGTCTCCACGGACGAGAAGGCGGAGGTCGCGCGTCGGTGCGGTGCCGACGTGGTCGTGCGGTCCGACGGGCCCTGGCTGGAGGAGGTCCGCGAGGTGACCGCTGGCGGCGTTCAGGTGGTCCTCGACCCGGTCGGTGGCGACCGGTTCACCGACTCGCTCCGCTCGCTGCGCATCGGCGGCCGGCTCGTCGTCATCGGCTTCACCGGCGGGTCCATCCCCGAGGTCAAGGTCAACCGCCTGCTGCACCGAAACCTGACCGTCACCGGCATCACCATGGACC
This sequence comes from Nocardioides halotolerans DSM 19273, assembly GCF_000422805.1. GTDB lineage: Bacteria > Actinomycetota > Actinomycetes > Propionibacteriales > Nocardioidaceae > Nocardioides > Nocardioides halotolerans. Next base: position 415,853 of record NZ_KE383923.1, read on the forward strand.
AGATGGAGCTGGAGCACCCCGGCACCTTGGCCGAGGTGCGCGCCGGCGTCGAGACGCTGGCCCACGCCGGGGCGCTCCACCCGTACGTAGGGCGGACCTACCCCTTCGAGGAGGCGTCCGCCGCGGTCCGGTCCCTCGAAGAGCGCTCGGCCATCGGCAAGGTCGTCGTCACGGTGAGGTGAAGACGCGAGCGACGCGCTCGCGCAGTTCGACCTTCTGCACCTTCCCCGTGGCACTGACCGGGAGGTGGTCGACGACCTCCAGCCGTTCGGGCAGCTTCTGCACCGAGATGCCGCGCTCATCGCGCAGGAACCCGCACAGCTCGTCGAGGGTGGGGGCCGAGCCCGGCGTGGGCACCACGAAGGCGCAGGCGCGCTCACCCAGCCGGGGGTCCGGCATGCCCACCAGCGCGACGTCCTTGACCGACGGGTGCGCCAGCAGCAGCTCCTCCACCTCGCGGGCGCTGATGTTGACACCGCCGCGGATGATGATGTCCTTGAGCCGTCCGGTGATGCGCAGGTAGCCGTCGTCGTCGAAGACCGCGAGGTCGCCCGCCAACGAGAAGCCCTCCGCGTTGACCATGGTCGCGGTCAGCTCGGGCTGGTTGACGTAGCCCAGCATGTGTCCGGGCCCGCGGTAGCCGACGTCACCAGGGCCATTCCCCGCCCGCCCACCGTCCTGGTCGAACAGGACGATCTCGACACCCTCCGGTGGCTCGCCGTCGGACGTCAACGACTTCTCGGGGTCGGTGCCGACCGGGCAGTTGGTCGCGAGCTGGTTCTCGCTGCGTCCGTACTGGCTCAGGATCTCGCAGTCCGGCATGACCTCCCGAGCCTCGGTGATCGACCGCGCCGGGATGGTGGCGCCGGAGGCGACCCACAGCCGCATCGACGAGAGGTCCTTGTCGGAGCCCCGTCGCGCGTCGACAGCCATGGTGAGGAAGGTCGTGGCCGTCACTGTCGCGGTGCACCGGAACTCGTCGATCAGGTCGATTCCGGCGCGGGGCTCCCACTGCTCCATCAGCACGGTGGCGGCGCCGGCCCGCAGCGGGACGAGGTAGTGGTTGAGGTAGCCGTTGCTGTGCACCACAGGCGAGGGACCGAAGGAGATGTCGTCCGCGGTCCAGCCGTGGGTCCGCTCGATGGTGCGCACGCTGAAGCCCAGCGTGTTGTAGGAGTGGAAGCACCCTTTCGGCTTCGACTCGGTCCCGGAGGTGTGGATGATCACGTGCCCGTCGTCGGCGGAGGGCATCGGGGGCAGATCCGCGGCGTCGGCCGCAGGTTCGCCGGCGATGAGATCGTTGAATGCCAGCGCGCCCGTCCGGGGCTCGTCGCCTCGCACGACGACGACGTGCTCGAGCCAGGGACTGTTCCGGCGCAGCTCCTCGTGCATCGAGACGTGGTCGAAGCCCCGGAACGTCGCCGCGGTGACCGAGGCCTTCGCCTGGGTGTTCTCGATCAGGTGGCCGACCTCGCCCGGGCGGTAGGTCATCATCGCCGGCACCAGGACGGCGCCTGCGCGCGTGACCCCCATCATCGCGACCAGCAGCTCGGTCCAGTTCGGCACCTGGACGACCACGCGGTCCCCGCGTTCCACCCCGAGATCGACGAGTGCGGCAGCGAACCGCCAGGCCCGGCGGCGGAACTCGCCGTAGCTCAGCCCACCGTCGCGGTCGAGGGCGAAGAGGTCGCCTCCCCGCCGGTCCGCGAGCTCGTCGAGGATGCTGGCTGGGGTCTCGTCGTTCCAGTAGCCGAGTTCGCGGTAGCGGGTGACGACCTCCGGGTCGTAGAAGTCGGTCACTGTCGGGAGGATCATCCGCGGCTGGGTCGGGTCGGGCACTCAGTCCGCCTTCGGGGTGTCGGTCAGCTCTCGCGGGTCCCGGATCGTGACTTCCGGAGGTGCGTCCAGCGCGGTCTGCAGCTGGTCACGGATGATCGCCTCGAGGTAGTCGCGCGGCATGACGCACTCGGCGCAGCCTGCCTCGACGAGCACCAGGTCCAGCTCGAGCCGCGACGGGTCCGACCGCAGCACGTCGATGCGAGCTCCGTCCACGGACACCATCGCCTGGAACTCGTCCACGACCGCCCGCACCTCGGGCGACAACGCCCCGTCCGTGCTCGTCATGGACGAGTGATCCTGGTGGTCACGGGCGCGGCCAGATGCGGCATCAGGACCTGGGTCTCCGGGATCCCCGGGCCACCGGCGGCCACCACGAGCATCCGTTCAGGCGCCGAGACGTGGCACACAAGGTCCCGCGTGCCGCGGGTGGGAGCCACGAGGCGCTCGAAGGTGTACGCCTGCACGTCCGCCTTGGTCCACCCCGCGGCCTGGATGACGCGCCGGTGCTCCTCGCCGACGACGATCATGAAACCAAAGGCGTCGCCCAGGAACTGGTCCGCAGCCGGGTCCCCGAGCTGCTTCCAGAACCCGTTGAAGCGCAAGTCCTGGACGAGGTGGTCCAGGACGAGTTCAGGGGCGTCGCCGAGGCCGTTGGACTCCGTGATCCCCCACACGCTCAGCATCGTCACGGTGCTCTCGTCGGGCGCGTAGCCGAGTTGCACGTGGAGCGGGGTCCAGGGTGCCCCCGCCTCCTCGTCCTCGCCGAAGCAGAACGAGTAGCGGGCGGGGCTGCTGAAAACGGCGCGGTCCAGGACACCGGGCACCGACTGGCACACGTTGCGGATCACCAGCCGCAGGGCGCGGCCGATGCTCGCGTTGGCAGGGAAGCCCGGGCCGAAGCAGCCCGGACCACCGGCGATCCCGAGCTCGCCGCGGATAGGACCGTTGACCACCACCGCGTGCGACGGGCCGCCGAGGCTGGCCGTCGTGCAGTGGCTGTTGCCGAGCTCGCTCAGGTGGGCGCTGACCGCCGCGACGACCACCGGGAAGTGCTCAGGTCGGCATCCGGCCATGACCGCGTTCGTCGCGGTCGCTTCGGCCGTGACCGTGACGTCGCGGGTGGCGATCCCGCCCAGAACGTCGTCGGGCTCGACACCCGCCGCGGCGAGCAGCGCGTCGACCTTCGCCGCGGTGGGCGGGACGAGCGGTAGACCGTCGCTCCACCCGCGCTCGATCGCGGCCACCTGGAACGAGTCGTCGTTGTCGAAGTGGATCGTGGCGCGCGGACGAGCCTCCGCCGTCGTCGTCATCGACCCGCGCCGGACAGCGCGGCGTCGTTGCGGGTCGGCACCGACGTCAGGAGCGCGGCGTCGGAGGTCGGGTCGACCATCGCGTCGTAGACGGCGCCCGCGAGCTCGCGTCCGAGCGCTCTGGCGTCGTCGTCGGCCCAAGCCGCCACCGGCGGGTCGAGGTGACCGTGGATCTGGGGGTAGTCCGGGTGCCCGGAGATCTTGCAGATGGCGGCCACAGCCGGCGCGAGGGCGGGGTGCCCGACGTACACGGTCGGGATGCCCTGCCACTCGAGCTCGAGGGCGTCGCGGGCCGCACGGGTGCTGCAGCTGCCGCACCCGCCGAACCCTGTGACCGCCACGTCGACCTCGCGCAGCTGTGTCCACTGTTCCTCCGTGGGAGGAACCGACTTGCTGTCCTTCACGACCTTGACCACCTTCGCGAAGCCGCCCAGCGCGAGCAGTTGGACGATCAGCTCGTCGAAGAAGGTCTCGGAGTTGCCGAGTCCGTTGCACACCACCCCTAGGGTTGTGCCCGCGGTGCTCACCAGGCGCGGCGCCAGTTTGTGCCCGTCTCCTGCCGACGCGCCACCGCTGGGGTCGAGGACCTCGAGTCCGCTCATCGTTGCTCCTCCTCTGGGGTTGACCCGGCCGTGGTCACGGCCAGCTGTTGGCGGAGGCGGTACTTCAGCACCTTCCCACCGACGGTCTCGGGCAGCTCGTCGACGACGACCAGCCGCTTCGGCGTCTCGTAGCCCGCGAGCCGCTCCCGGGCGAAGGTGAGGACGGAGTCCGCCTGGAGATCCACGCCCGCGTGGGGGATCACCACCGCGGTCACCTCTTCGCCCCACCGCTCGCTCGGCAGGCCCACCACCGCGACGCGCGCCACGCCTGGGTGCTGGGACAGCACCGCCTCGACCCGCAGGCTCGATACGTTCTCCCCGCCGGACTTCACGATGTCCTTGAAGCGGTCGACCATCAACTGCAGGCCGTCGTCGTCGTAGGCACACGAGTCCCCGGAGTGGAACCAACCACCGGCGAACGCCTCGCGGGTCGCCTCCTCGTTGCGGAAGTAGCCGCTGCTGATGGCCGGTGAACGGTAGACGGCCTCGCCGGCCACGCCCGGCTGGTCCACGAGCAGCTCGCCGTCGGCACTGATGATCTTGGCGGCCAGCATCGGGTTGGGGAGGCCGACGTAGTTGACGCCTTGGAGCGCGAGTCGGTGCTTCTCTGGGTGCTGGTCGGGATAGAAGCGGTAGCTCGACAGCGACTCCGTCTGGCCGAAGACCTCGAGGGCGCAGAGCTCCGGGTTGGCGGTTGCGGACTTGAGCCGGTCGATGAGGTCGGGACGCATGGCACCCCACGAGAAGAAGACCACGGTCAGGCTGGTGAAGTCGTCGTGCTGCTGGTCCTTCGCGTCGGCCAGGAGCTGCAGGAAGGTCGGCGAGCCTCCCCACACCGCGGTCACCCTCTCCCCCGCGATCGCCTTCGAGAGCTCCGAGGGGTTCGGTCGACGGCCGATGACAGCGGTGCCCGCCGAGAACCACGCTGGGAACAGGACCGCGTAGTGCCCCACGTGGTAGGTGATCGGGAGGAACGTCGCCGACCGGATCTGGTCCTCGAACCGGAGGCCGCGGCTGGTGGACAGCGCGTAGGTGTAGGAGGACAGGTAGCCGTAGGTGTGGCTGATCATGGCGGCCTTGGGCATCGCCGTGGTGCCCGAGGTGAACATCAGGCTCCAGATGTCGTCGGCGTGGATGGCCACCTCGACCTCGGTGGTCGGCCGTCCCGCGATCCAGTCGTGGAACTCGTGGGAGCCCGGCACCGCCCCGCCACCGATCGGGATCGTGACGCCCGCGGCCAGACCGGCCGCGGCGAAGGCCGCCTCGGCCCGCGGCCAGAGCTCCGCATCGACGACGGCGAACGTTGCTCCGACGTGCTCGATGGCGTAGGTGACGACGTCGGGGGCGAGCAGCGGGTTGAGGGGTACGCAGACGAGCCCCGCCTTGGCGATGCCGAGCATCGTCACCACGGCCTCGACCGAGTTCTCGCAGTAGAGCAGCACCCGCGCGCCGCGCTCGAGCCCCGCTGACAGCAACGCGTGCGCGACCTGGTTGGCCCTCTCGTCAGCCTGCCGGTAGGTCAGCCGCTCGAACTCGGGCGCGGCGTACGCGCCGGACCAGCCGACGATGGCGTCCCGGTCGGGGTGGCTCCAGGTGACCCGCTCCAGCACGTCGCCGAGGGCCATGCGGTTCCAGCGGTCCTTGGCGGGCCGGTCGAACAGGCTGTCGACATCGAGGTCCACGTCTTGCACGGTAGGCACGCGGCACGAGCCGTCGCACGCGATCCGGGCGAGCCACCTGTGGACTTCGACAGTCAGCTGGGGGTGAGGACCGCCCCGCCGTCGACCGAGAGGACCTGGCCGGTGACGTAGGTGGACTCCTCGCCCGCGAAGTAGGCGACGGCCCCGGCGATGTCGTCCGGGGTGGCGAAGCGGCGCAGCGGGATCGCGTTCAGGTCGTCGTCCGTACCGATGCCGCGCTTCGCGGCGAAGTGCATGACCCGCGCCGTGGCGACGATCCCGGGCGAGACGCAGTTGACGCGGATGCCGTCAGGCCCGACCTCCATCGCGAGGTGCCGCGTGTACTGGACCAGCGCCCCCTTCGACATCGCGTAGGGGGCGAGCCGGCCGCCGGCCGTCGCCGGGTCGATCGCGACGCGCGAGCCGACGTTGACGATGCTGCCGCTCCGCGCCTCCCTCATGACCGGCATCACGGCTTGACAGCAGTGGATGGCGCTGTGGGTGTTGAGCCGGATCATGTCGTCGAGGTCCTCGATCGGCATCTGCGAGCCGAAGCTCCGCTCGGGCGGCGCAAGAGCGCCTCCGGCGTTGTTGACGAGGACGTCGATGCGCCCGAAGCCGGCGACCGACTGCTCGACCACTCGGTCTGCCACCGCACGGTCGCGGAGGTCGCCCTCGACGACCAGCGCTCGTCGACCCATCGCCTCGATCTCGTCCTGGACCGTGCCCGCGGACATCTCCTCGCCGTAGCGCTCGTAGTCGGGGGACATGTCGCGCCCCACCACGACGAGGTCCATCCCGCGCCGGGCGAGCATCAGCGCCACGGCCCGTCCGATGCCACGGCCCGCGCCGGTGACGACCGCGACCGGCGTTCTGGAGCGGGTCACGTCGACGCCTGGCAGCGGGTAGCGATCACGCGTGCACGCTAGGTCGGCACTCAACGCCGGGCCAGTCTGCGCCCGACCGTCGATGTGCAGTTCCCCAGGCAGGTCCCCGGGGAGTCCGCTGGGGAGGGGATCACGTGGTGGGCAGGTGCACCATCATGCCGCCGTCGACCGGGAGCACCTGGCCGGTGATGAAGGAGGCCCGTTCGGACGCGAGGAAGACGTAGGCCTCGGCGAGCTCCTCGGGGCGACCGAACCTGCGGAGCGGGGTGTTGACCTTCACCGCTGCGGCGCGGTCCTCGGGGAAGCGCTGCATCGCGCGCGGGGTCGCCGTCACCCCGGGGGCAACGCAGTTGCAGCGCACGCCGTCGGGTCCGTATTGCGTCGCGACGTACCGGGTGAGCGCCTCGACACCTGCTTTGGCGATGCCGTACGACGACCAGCCGATGTCGGCGGCCCGTGCCTGCGTGGACGACGTCGTCACCACCGAGCCGCCGCCCCCGGCGACGAGGTGCGGCAGACATCTCGCCGTCAGGTGGCTGGTCGCCCTGAGGTTCACGTCGAGGCTGAGGTCCCACATCTTGCGTGAGCTCTCCTCGACCCGACCCTCTGTGCCGACGAAGACGCCCGCGATGTTCACCAGCGAGTAGGGCCTCCCGGCCTCCTCGACGGCCTTCTCGACGAACGCGTCGATAGCCGGCTCGTCCCGGAGGTCGAGCGCGTAGGCGTGCCCACCGATCTCTTCGGCGAGCGCGTTGAGCGGCTCGACGTCCCGGTCGACCAGGAGGGTGGTCGCGCCCCGCTCTGCGAAGAGCCGGGCGGTAGCGCTGCCGATCCCGCCGCCGGCCCCGGTGACGATGACGACCTTGCCCTCGAACTCGCGATCTGTGGTCACCCCCAGAACGTAGGCAGACCGCGCGCAGCATGGCGAACGGCTCCGCGCGGTCCGCTGTCGACCGGCACAGGTCAGGCGGACGCGCGCTGCAGGGTCAGTGCGATGTCGATGATCATGTCCTCCTGGCCGCCGACCAGGCCCCGGCGGCCGCACTCCATGAGGATCTGGCGTACGTCGACGCCGTACCGGGAACTCGCGGCCTCGGCATGCCGGAGGAACGAGGAGTAGACACCTGCGTAGCCGAGGGTGAGCGTCTCCCGGTCGACCCGCACCGGGCGGTCCTGAAGGGGACGGACCAAGTCGTCCGCGGCGTCCTGGAGCGCGAACAGGTCGCACCCGTGCTCGAAGCCGGAGAGGTCCGCGACGGCGACGAAGGCCTCGACCGGGCAGTTGCCCGCCCCAGCGCCGTGACCGGCGAGCGAGGCGTCCACACGCGTCGCGCCGTGCTCGACGGCGATCACCGAGTTGGCGACCGACAGTGAGAGGTTCTCGTGCGCGTGGATGCCGATCTCGGTGCCGGGATCGAGGAGGTCGCGGTAGGCGCGCACCCGGGCGGTGACGTCGTTCATGGTCAGCCGACCGCCGGAGTCGGTGACGTAGACGCAGTGGGCGCCGTAGGACTCCATCAGCTTGGCCTGCCTGGCGAGCTCATCGGGAGGAGCCATGTGCGACAGCATCAGGAAGCCCGACACATCCATGCCCAGCTCGCGAGCCGCGGAGATGTGCTGGGCCGAGATGTCCGCCTCAGTGCAGTGCGTGGCGACGCGGACGCTGCGGACGCCGAGCTCGTGGGCGTGCCCGAGGTCGCGGATGGTGCCGACGCCGGGCAGGAGCAACGTCGTCAGCCGAGCCCGCTGCAGCACCGACGCCGCGGCCTCGATCCACTCCCAGTCCGTGTGGGAGCCCGGCCCGTAGTTCACCGAGCTGCCCGAGAGTCCGTCCCCGTGGGCCACCTCGATCGCGTCGACGCCGGCAGCATCGAGGGCGCCCACGATGCGCCGGACGTCGCCAGTGTCGAGCCGATGGCGGACGGCGTGCATGCCGTCGCGCAACGTGACGTCCTGGACGAAGACCCGGCCGGGCATGCTCACGCCCCCGCCCGGGCCGCAGCGATCCGCTCGGCCACCTGGAGAGCCGCCGAGGTCATGATGTCGAGGTTGCCGGCATACGACGGGAGGTAGTGCGCCGCCCCCTCGACCTCGAGGAGCACCGAGACCTGGTGAGTCACGCGGTCGGGGTCCTCGGCGACCAGTGTCCGCAGCGGCCACCCGGCGGGGATCTCCTCGATCTGCACATCCTGCTTGAGGCGGTAGCCGGGCACATAGGCGGAGACGTCGCCGACCATCTTCTCCACGCTCCTGCGGATCTCGTCCAGCTGGCCCTGTTCCGCCGCCTCCACCAGCGCGAACACGGTGTCGCGCATCATCAGCGGCGGCTCGGCAGGGTTGAGGATGATGATCGCCTTCCCTCGCCGCGCACCGCCGACCTCCGAGATGGCCGCTGCAGTGGTCTCGGTGAACTCGTCGATGTTGGCCCGGGTGCCTGGACCTGCGCTCCTCGAGGCGATCGAGGCAACGATCTCGGCGTGGGCCACTGGTACGACGCGGCTGATCGCAGCCACGATCGGGATCGTTGCCTGCCCCCCGCAGGTCACCATGTTGAGGTTTGGGGCGTCGAGGTGCGTCTCGAGGTTGACGGCCGGCACCACGAAGGGACCTATCGCCGCAGGGGTGAGGTCGACCAGCCGCTTCCCGAGCGGCGCCAGCACCTCGTGATGGTGACGATGCGCCTTGGCGCTGGTCGCGTCGAAGACGATCCGGATCTCGTCGGCACCGGGCAGCGCCAGCAGCCCCTCCACCCCGTCGTGCGTGGTGGGTACGCCTAGGCGGGCGGCCCTCGCCAGCCCGTCCGAGTCCGGGTCGATGCCGACCATCGCCGCTATCTCGAGGTGCTTCGCCGTGCGGAGCACCTTGATCATCAGGTCGGTGCCGATGTTGCCGGAGCCGATGACGGCCACCTTCGTCCTCACGCCGGAACCGCCGAGAAGTGCACGGACACCCCGCCGAGACCGCTGATGACTGCGGTGGCGGTGGCACCCGGGACGACGGGCCGCATGGGCCCGAGTGCCCCGGAGAGCACCACCTGGCCGGCTCGAAGCGGATCCCCGAGCTCGCGGGATCGGAGCGCGAGCCAGCGCAGCGCCTCCAGGGGGTCACCCAGGCACGCCGCGCCGGTGCCGGTCGAGTCATCCTGGCCGGTGACGATCATCCGCATCTCGACGTCCTTGGGCTCGAACCGGTCGAGGTGCACCCGTCGGGATCCAAGCACGTAGGCCCCTGAAGAGGCGTTATCGGCGACGGTGTCCGCGATCGTGATGTCCCAGCCCTCGATCCGGCTGTCCGCGATCTCCATGGCCGCGACGGCGTACCCGACGGCGTCCTTCACCTGCACCAGGTCAAGGTCGCCGTCCGCCAGGTCATCCCCCAGGACGAACGCCACCTCCGCCTCGATCCGCGGTTGAAGAAGGCGGTCGAAGGGGATCGTGTCCCCGTCTGCGTACTGCATGTCCGCGAGGAGGACGCCGAAGTCGGGCTGGTCCACCCCGAGCTGCTGCTGCACGGCCTGCGACGTCAGACCGATCTTGCGACCGACCACCCGCGCACCAGCAGCAACGCGTCCGTCCACCACGGCGGTCTGGACGGCGTAAGCCGCCTCGAGGTCGTCGGCACCGATCAGGCCCCGAACCGGCCGACACGGCCGCCCCGTCGCAGCCGCCGCCTGCAACCGTTCCGCCGCGGCCTGCAGAGCATCGGTGGGCATGGAGGGACTGTGGCTCCGAAGCGCTCGACGCGCGAGGGGATCGTATCGCTCAGCGATACGATGCCGAGATGGCCGCAGCCACCCATCTCGACTCCGTCCTGGGCAAGGCCACAGCGATCCTCCGCGCGTTCGGGGTCGACGATCACGTGCTGACATTGGCGGAGCTGGTCCGCCGCACGGGGCTGCACAAGGCCACGACCTACCGGCTCTGCGGAGAGCTGGTCGAGCTCCGTCTCCTCGACAAGACGAGCGGCGGCTACCGGCTGTCCGGTGGTCTCTTCGAGCTCGGGATGCGCGCCTCGGCCGAGCGAAGCCTCCTCGAGTTGGCCGTCCCGTTCATGCAAGACCTCTACGAACGGACCCACGAGACCGTGCATCTCGGCGTGCGCGAGGGCACAGAGGTCATGTACATCTCGAAGCTCGGCGGACACCGGCAGGCATCAAGCCCATCGCGCGTAGGTGGTCGCCTGCCACTGCACTGCACGGCGATCGGCAAGGTGTTGCTCGCCTTCGCGCCAACGGTTGTCCGTCGTTCGATGTTGAGCGGTGCACTTGAGCGTCGAACGCCACACACGATCGTCCGGCCTGGGCAACTCTCGAGGTCCCTAGCGGACGCTCGGCGTAGAGGGGTCGCCTTCGAGCGAGAGGAATCCGCCCTCGGTATCAACTGCGTCGCAGCCCCGATCGCCGTCGCCGGTCAAGTGGTGGCCGCTCTGAGTCTGACCGGTCCCACGAGTCGGTTCCGACCGGAGCAACACAGTCCCTAGGTAGTCATCTGTCGCTTCACGCGCATCCTGCATAGCGCGCGTGAAGCAACACGTAGACGTCGAGTCCCGCGCTGGCGATCTCCGACGCCGATCACCGGCTACCTAGGGTGTTGTCGCACAAACTCGTCAGCATCCAGAGGTGGAAATGGCGTGGCAGATCTCGTTTCAAAGCCAGGTGCTCACGGTGCAGGCGAGTGCGTCGGGCGGCACGATCACCACGATCGAGTTCCGGGATCGAGACTCTGTGGACTACATCGTGCGTCGCGGTGTCTCGGAGGCATGTGCCCACGTTCTCTGGAGAGTCGACACCGACGCAGTTGCTGGCCACGCCCATCTGCCAGATGACTATGCGCCGGACCAGCGGGATGAGTCGCGAGCGCGCCGCGTCTGCGCGTTCGTGGATGGGCTCTCCGAAGGGGAGCTGCTACAGATCGCGCAGACCCTCGCCAGGCAAGAAGTCATAGTGGCGAGAAACGAAGCTCGAGAGCGCCTCGATGTTCTCGATCGGACTAGCCAAGACCTAGTGCGAGCCCGACGCGCACTGCACCGCGCCAACCTGGTTCTCGACGCACTGAGGCTGCCGCCGACGGTTCGCGAGGCAGCGCTTCGGATCGCGGACGACTTCGTTGGCAACGCAGACGAGCTCAGGCAGCTCGCCACACATCTCGCCACCGATCCTGAGGCCGACCTCGCGGAGCCCGATTGAGGCGCGCACGGGTCTTGGGGCCGGAGAGTCGCGCCAACGGGTCCTGATGAACGTCGGAGACGTTCCGCGCCACGACTGGGACGCCCATGTTTCCCGGCGGCGCCAAGACCCATGGAGGGGTCATGACCACAATCGATCACCGGACCAGCGATACGCGGAGCGCCTCCGCTGCCCAAGCGGAGCAACTGGCGGAAGTCATCTCGCTAGCCGACTACAAGGACCGCCGTCGGCTGGAGCGGCTGACGAGTGTCCGCGAGCACCTCGCCACCACGGCCGCGGCTCAACGCAGCCACGGCCTCGAGGAGGCCGCCGAAACGTTCGAGCTCCTGCTGAGTGTCGAGTCGATCATCAGCCAGGAGTTCCCGCTCCCCTACGAGCACCTGCTTACCGACTGGGCCGTCCAAGACTCCGTCGCCGAACACCCCGTCGGCGAGTGGATGCCTGACTGCACCCTGTGCCGCACCATCTCGAGGACGGTGCCCACGGCAGGTCCACCCGACGCCGCGTAGGTGCAGCGCCGGGCGCAGCGCGTTCGACCAGACCGCCGCCGGACCTTAGAGTCCGGCGGCGGTTTCCGCATGGAACACCGGCGGTGTCCCGGGATGCCCCGCTCCGTCACCTGTTAGAGGCCACGTCTGCGGCCAGCTCGACCAACTGGTCCGGGCTGCCGATGAAGGAGTCGGCCGCGCGTACGGCGAACGACCTCGCCACGGGATGATCGATGTTCAGGGCCGCCCGCCGTAGTTCCTCGAGAGCGACCCGCTCGTGGCTGCTCTCGATCATCCCGGACCAAACTCGGTTGCGTGGGTCGTGCTTGCTCCGCTCCGTCCGCATCTCCAGCCGGGCTCGCGCGCCGTCGACCGCTCTTGAGCGAAGATCCGCGCAGCTTCGACGATCTCTTCGATCGGGAGGGCCGCGACCGTGTCGAGGAACAGGTGCTCGAGTGGCGTCGGCCCCGTGGGGCTGAGCTCGCTGAGCTGGTCCTCTTCGTGTGCGCGCGTGGACCGCAGCCCCCGAGCGGGGAGATGTAGTTCATCGCTGAGGCGTAGCAACCAGGGGTCGCCGCCTTCGACCGAGCGCACGACGGTCCCGATCTGCGGGTCGGGCCGGACGGGGCCGGCGGCCGTGAAGTGCACCCAGCGCCAGTCGCGGCGTGACGGGGTCGCCAGCACGGAACGTTTCCGGTCACCGGGTGCGAAGGACCACGGGAGCGGCTCGCGTCGTCGCATCGCGCGTCTTCCTTCCGGATTCTCCCCATGCCGCCGCGCCTGGTGAACCGGCGCGAGTGGCGGTGTGGTCCCAGATGGTGGCATCGAGGTGCGACACAGGCAGGCGGTCCTCGGCGTCGACCGGATGATCAATGTCGTGTCGTACCCGACCGGCACGCTGGCTGCCGTGGAGACCACCTGGGAGCTGCCCTATGGCGACGACGTCCTCCAGGTCTACGCCCACGTCGTAGCAGGCGATTTCACGTGCATCGGCTTTCGCCACTGGGACTCGCACAACCGGTTCCTCATCCGGCGAGACGTCGAGGACGAGACCGCCTGGATGCGCTGGATGGTCGAGACCGAACCGGGTGTGTTCACGATGCAGCCGCCCGGCCTCGAGCCTGAGGGCTGGATACCGGATCCAAGCGGCCAGGTCGTGCTCGACTTCGTCAACGCACTGACGTCGACCGACCTCCTCGCCATCGCGCAGTCCCTTGCCGACGCCGAGATCGAGGAAGCCAGCGACCTCGTCGATAGCCGAGTCCAGTTCGTCAAGCGCGCAGAGGACGAGCTTGCCGATGCCGAGCGTCGGTTGCACCTCTCGCGGCTGGTCCAGGAAGCCCTGCGACAAACCTCCTGCGGTCCGTGAGGCGGCACTCAGGTTGGCCAAGGACTTCATCGGCACCGTCGATCAGCTGCGTGAGCTTGCAGTCGATCTCGTCGATGGCGACACCGAGCCCTTGGAGGAAGACGATCCAACGGAGGCCAGACCGGACTCGCCGAACGAGGTCGACCCATGACCGAGGTGCCGTCCGATGACGAGGAGCACTGGCAGCTACCGCCGTTCTCCGACATCCGCAGCCTCGGAGTGTTCGAGCAACACCCACGCACCGGCACGACCTACCGGGCCTTCCTCGTCTTCGTCTACGGGGGCCGAGCAGCCGTCGCCCGACTCCCCTTGGTCATCCCGACAAAGCACGTCGACATCTGGCAGCGCTTGGACGACACAATCCGCAAGGTCCTGGACCTGCTCTCTCAGCTGGATCTCGAGCAGCGCGTCCGGTTCCACCAAGAGATCGACGAGACCGTCGACCTCTACTTCCGCCTTCACAACCTGAGGTCGGGCGATGACGCGGTTGAGGAGTCTGACCATGTCGATGGGATACGAGCTGGTCCCTCGCAACCTCGATCAAAGGCAAAATCGGGAAGGCCAGAGAAGCTGATCGCGACCGCGCATGCTGCTTCGAGCGAACCCGAGGTCGTCAGGCGTACGGACGACCAGAGCTGAGCATGGATGAGATGTCGGCGGCAGCGGCGATCACGATGAAGGCCGTGCCGTCGTCTCGTCCTGAGCGAGGTCCCCGCAGGCTGACCGCGCCAAGTTCCTCACCTCTGTCGAGGCGCTTGGCCAACGACACGGCTCGCCCGCGCTGGACGTAGCCGAACGGTTTCCGGGCGCCAGGTGCATAGAGAGCGATCGCGTTGCGGTCGTGCGGATTGTCCGGCTCTCTGCGCAGCTCGACGGGTCGCCCCTTGCGCAGATCGGCGCTACGGAACGCCGCCGCGTGGTACGCACTGCCCCGCGCGTAGGACGTCACGATCCCGATGGACCGCAGCCCAGGGCCCTTGGGGTTGAGGGCCTTGCCGCCGTCGATGGGCGACCAGAAGACAAGTCGGTCGCCGGCGTCGACAAGCCTCAGCGTCGGCGACCCGTTCGTGTCCCGGGTCAGGTACCTGCTCTCGTTCTCCTTGGCCACATAGTCCTCTCGGACGACACCTCCCGCATGGCCGCTGCCGCTCACCGTGCCGGCCGAATCGGGTGTGATGCGCCGTCCTTGAGCCTTTTGGCGTGGCTTCGGTGGGCCGCGTCGCTCGAGATGGCTGGCGATCTCGACGATCTCCGCGATGGACCTCTGCTGCCGTCGATAGGAGGCGACTCGGTGGGCCCAGTCCTCTGCACTCATACACGACGGTCCCGGCACTTTCGAGGTTGCGGTCGGGGAGGTGAGCGGTGGCGGCTCGTCAGGCGGCGTGACCGAGTCAGAGGGCGTAGGCCCACCGTCGAGCTCGGCGAGCAGCTGCTGGGCTCGCCGGTCGATCTCGGGCATGAGCCGCTCGGCCTCTGCTGCTATCAGCTGGGCCGTCTCATCCTCACCCGGATCCGGTGGTGCGGCAGCTGGCCCACGGTCGGGCGGGGAGGTGTCTTCTCGGCTGCGACGTCGAAAGAGGCGCACGGGGCGGTCGGCTTACGAACAACGGGGCGAGGGTGCGGTCCCACTTGGTAGTGGGTCGTCTTCGGCGCGAGTAACGGTGCCTGACTCGTCGACCCCGGGGGCCGAGTTGTCGCCGGCTCCGTTGTCATCGAACCCCGCTGCGGCGTTCAGATTGGTAGTCGGCCCGGCGTCGCTTCCTGCGTTGTCGCCGTCTTCCTGGTGGTCGACGTCGTAGGGGCCGTCCTGCGAAGAAAGGGACGTCGAGACCAGAGCCGAGGGGGTCTCGTGGACAGCCAGTGGCTCCCGCATCCTCGGCGGCGAGGCCGACCACGCCTTCAGGTCTTGGACGACCTCGGCGTAGAAGGCGTCGACCAGCTCCAAGACTGAGTCGATGAACCCTCCACGACCGCGGCCTCGCTTGACGCCCATGGGTGCTGACATGGCGACCTGGAAGCTGCGCAGGTCACGCTTGGGGTCGGCGATCAACAGGCTGGGCTCCTCGCGGACCTTGCCCAGCAGCTCCGTCGCGCCGGCGCCGCGAGCGTTTGCGACGAAAGCCTCCAGCCGTACGGAGTCCGGTGCGCTCTTGAGCTGGCGGACCAGCCAGTTCACACGTGTCTGGGCTCTGCCTTCCTTGGGCGCGTCGATGTCGAGCGATGCGATCACCCGACCGGCCCTCAGGTCGGCGGTAACGGAGATCGGCGCGACGGCATGAGGGATCCGGATGGCGCCGGAGAGCAGGCCTTGGCCGACCATGCCCTGCAGGAGGGATTGAGCGCGCAAGCCGGGCTCGGCCTGCTCACGGCGGCTCAGCACAGGGAGTACCTCGGTGCCGAGCTGTCGTCCCAGACGCAAGCTGGCGTAGCGCAGCAGCGCATCGAACCGCGCGACGACCTCCGGGGCGGCCTTGTCGGTAGCGCGCAGCGTCCCGGCGGTGACCGCTTCGCGGACGGCGACCCAGTGCTGGCCCATGTCGTCGAGCTCCATCGCACCCGAACGCGGATGCTCGAGGTACCTGATGAGCTCCCCGAGGATCCAGGCCTGCTCTGGGTCGGAGACACCGCGGTGCTCCTTCTGCATCACCGCAGTGGAGAGCAGGTAGGTCCATGACCAGTGATGGAGCTCGACCTTGCGCATCTTGCGCTTGTCAACCTTGGTCGGGTGCTGACCCGCGACGGGCGGGATCTCGTTGCTGATCGTGATCAGGGCGTCGAAGCCCTGCTCGCGCGCGATGTCGAGGTAGTTCTCCAGCTGCTGCGTCTCGAGTTCGCTCTTCCCGGTCTTCACCTCGACCAGCGCAGTCCAGGTTCGCGAGCCACGTGTGACCCGGATCAGACCGTCCGGGTAACAGCGCTTGTCGACCAGCATGAACGGGACCTCGATGTAGGTCTCCACGTTTCCGGCCGGCGCGCCGAGCGGCCCGAGGACGGCCTTGCTGAACTCCTTGACGATGCCCATGACCGCCAACAGCGCAGAGGTGGCCCGGCGCTCCTGCTCCTCCGCTCCCGAGATGCCGGAGGTTGGGATCAACCGTGCCTCGTGCCATGCCTCTTCTGTCATGGTCTGAGCCCTCCCTGGTTGCGTTCGCGGGTCGTGCCACGCAGCAAGCAGGGTAAGTCTCGAGAGCCTCCCGACACGTCAAATCCGGCTTGGCGGGTGCTGCTCGTCTCTTATTGACTTAGAGGCGCTTCGGGGTCCCGCCTGACTGCTGAAGAGTCTGGCCAGACTCAGGTCCAGATGTCGTCGGCGAGGTCGGGGTTCTGTGCCTGGAGCGCCTCGAGGACACTGCGGCTCGGGAGATCGTCAAGCAGGCTCTCGTCGCCGTCCTCGAGGTCCGCGAGCTCCTCAGGCAGCAGCCCGACCAGCTTCAGGGCGCTGACCGCATGCCAGGTCCCCTCGCCATCGTGGATAACGAGCGTCAGAGGCGAGGAAGTCGGCAAGCCTCGGCCCGCCGTCTCTGACCCTGGCTGGACATCCCCGGGCGAGGTGGACGTGGTCTGCGGGAGGGCATGTTCATCGGACATGACCGGAGACGGTCCGGACACGGGGCGAGTCGGCAAGAAGCCGGCGACACAGGAGCGCCTAGAGCCGACCTGCCGCTCCTCGACTCAGATCGAA
Organism: Nocardioides halotolerans DSM 19273; assembly: GCF_000422805.1. Lineage (GTDB taxonomy): Bacteria > Actinomycetota > Actinomycetes > Propionibacteriales > Nocardioidaceae > Nocardioides > Nocardioides halotolerans. The sequence goes on from NZ_KE383923.1 coordinate 432,894, forward strand.
TGCCAGACGAGCATCGGCCGGCACCTTGCTAACCGCCGGAAGGTCCCGGCAGCCCGGGGTTCCCGGGCCGAACGCAGGAGAACAGGTCGATGGCGATTCGCCCACGACGGACCAGCGCGGCGGCCGCGAGACGGCTGCTCGCCGACCAGAACACGCCCGCGATCAAGGCGACGGATCTGCCAGCTGAGCTGGCCCAGATGGTCCAGCAGTTCAGCCCCGGGCCGCCGATCTCAACCATCTGGCCCCAGGTGCACCCGGTGGTCGCCGAGGTACTGGCCGCATCCGTCGTTCGCGGCCACGACAGCTTCCGCAAACACCTCACCCACCTCGGCTACTTCTACGTCTGGGCACGTGACCACGACGTCCCTCTCACCGTCGCGACGCTGACGCGATCGAACATCGAGGAGTACGCCCGGACCGGAATGCCCGGCAGCAGCGCCAAGTCCCGCGCGGACCGGCGCAGCCGCCTCCGTCGCCTCGCCGACCAGCACCACCCCGAGCAGGCGCCCGCCCCCCACGTCGAGATCGCACGCCCCACCGTCCGACCGCCCTACACCGACCGCGAAGTCCAGGCACTCCTCCGCACAGCCTGGAACCAGCCATCGGCAGAGCGCACCCGGAAGGCCGCACTCTGCATCGGGCTCGGCCTAGGCGCCGGCCTCGACTCCAGCGACTTCCGCGGACTGCGACGTCACCACATCCAAGTCACACCAGACAGCTCGCGCCCGCTCGTGACGGTGACGGTCGCGGAGACGGCCGCCAGGACAGCCGCCACGACAGCCGCCCGGTTCGTGCCGGTGCGCGTCGAGTACGTCGAGCTCGTCCTCCGGGGCCTTGAGGGACTCGGTTCCGATCAGCTGCTGCTGGGAAGGGTCGAGGAGCGCCGAAACCTTGCGGCCAACGCACTCGCCGACGTCGTTGTCCTCGGCGGGTGCCCGCGGATCGAGCAGTCGCGGCTCCGGGCCACCTGGCTCGCGACCCTGCTGATGCAACCGGTCCGCCTGGACCTTCTAATGACTGCAGCCGGGCTCCGGACCGCCCGAACCCTGCCCGACCTCATCCCGTACCTGCCCCCTCCCACCCAGGAGGAGACCGGACTCGCACTCCGCGGCGGCCCACCTGCCGCGGCAGCACGTGCGGAGGTGGCGGCATGAAATCGGCGTTCCGCTACCAGCTCGTCACGCACATCGTCGACACCAGCGGGGCCGCCGACGTCCTCCAGAGGGCCATTCGCACCTCACCGCGCGGCCGCCGATCACCTGGGAGCCCTCGCACCTTCCTGATCCTCATGCTCCTGGCTGCCGCCGACGGAGAGCTGACCATCGAACGGATGCACCAGATCGGCACTCGCGAGCTGCCCCTCAACATCCAGCTCGAACTCGGGACCATCCGCCACAGAGCAGCGACCGACGGTGGGGCAGCAGCCGGCACAACTCGCCGTCACCTCTCCCCCGTCTCCGAAACCCCTGCCGCCGGGCTTCGCGGAGCTCCGGAGATGCGGTGGACCGACATGCCCATCGACGAGCTCTACAACATCTCCCGAACGATCACCCGCAAGCTCTCGTGGACCGGCCCGAAGGCAACAGGTCTGACCGACGAAGAACGGGCGAAGAGACGCGACGCGATGCGCGAGATCAGCGACCGACTCCTGCGGGCCACCCTCCCCGAACGACCAGGCAGCTCCTACGCCCTCGACGAGAGCGGCATCTGGGCCTGGGCACGCGGCCGCAGGAACCGACGGTTTGAGGAGGCAGCAGTCAGCAACGAGGAGCATGAGCCCGATGGCGTCGACGAGTCTGCCGCTGCACAGCTTCGACTGTCGAGCTGCCCCGACGCAGCGTGGGGCACCAAGACCGGCAAGGACGGGACTCAGGACGCCTACTTCGGCTACGGACTGCACGCCCTCGTACGAATCCCCGACCTGCGACCCGGCCCCTCGTTCACCGACGAGGACGATCCGATCCTCATCGAGGCCGTTGAGCTCACCCCTGCGGCTACCGACATCGTGGACGTGAGTCTTGGCCTCCTCGACCGGGTGCGCGCCCACACCCCGGTCAAGGACCTCGCCGCCGACCGGCACTACTCATACAAGGAGTGGAACCGCTGGGCCTACCAGCTCTGGACCCGCGGCATCCGACCCGTCCTTGATCTCCGAGAGAACGAACACGGGTTCCGTGACTACGACGGCGCCAAGATCGCCGCCTCCTGGCCCCACTGTCCCGGCACCCCCAACCGCCTCGGCACCATCCCCCGCCCAGGCATCGGAGCCAGCCGGGCAGCTCAGGAGCGATTCGAGAAGCTCATCGCCGAACGACAGGCCTACGCGATGCGACGCGTGAAGAGCCACATCCCTGACGGCGCCTCACGCTGGGAATGCCCCGCCCGGGCCGGCAAGGTCGGCTGTACCCACGTCCCCGGCACCATCGAGGTCGCCCACCAGCTCGACCTCCCCAGCATCGCCCGACCACCAGCCCAGGATGCCAAGCCGACCTGCTGCAACCAACGCACGTTCATGATCCGCATCCAGCCCCCGGCCGAAGACGACACGAGGAGCGAGCGCGACAGGAAGACCAAGCTTGCACAAGCGATGAAGCACGCCCAGGACGAGTACTGGGGCGACAAACGGTGGGAAACAAGCTATCGGCGCAGGACATATGTCGAGGCCGCGTTCGGACTGCTCAAGGCACCCAACAACGAGAACGTCCACCGCGGCCTCTTTAGGTTCGTGGGTCTCCCGCTGGTCACGCTCTCCATCACCGCCGCCGCCACTGCCACCAACCTCCGACAGCTCCGCAATTGGCACGACCGGACCGGCAATGGCGACCTCGCCAACCCGTTGCTCGCACCTGAGCCCGAGTTCCACGGCTTCGTCCTCCTCACCAACCCGAACGTCCTCGACCCGAGTGGAGAATCCGACAACCACCCGCTACCCGAGGCCGCATGAGCGGGGCGGGCGAAGGCCAGCGGTCGCGATCTTGTTGCGAGTAACTTCGCAGCGGGAGCCGGATCGAATCTGTCAACCGGCGGGCTCATCGATCGAGTAGCGATAGCGCGGCATCGACGATCGAGCCCGTGTCGATTCCGTGGAGTCGATATGCGTCTTCCAAGTCACTCGATTGCCCGAATTCGCGCACGCCGAGACATCGGATGGGATCACCCCGCATCCCGGCGAGGAAGGCCAGAGTATGTGGATGGCCGTCGATGACGGTAACGATCGGCGCGGAGAGTGAGGACGGAAAGAGCGTGGCGGCGATGTCGTCCCCAATCGTGACACCGAGCCGTCCGCGGCTCAGGAAGGATCGGAACACGAGATCTGGGCTCGTCAGACATACGACGCCGGCGGTGACGCCCAGAACGGCAAGGGCCTCGGCCGCGGCGAGCACTTCAGGCATGATCGCCCCAACGCCGACCAGAGTGACATCCTCGGCGTCGGTGCCGAAGCGAGGCAGTCGATACCCGCCCGCGACAGCATGCCGACGTCGTCGCTCCAGAAGGTGCGGATCCTCGGGCGTGGCGGCAAGTGTCTGTTCAATCGGCCGGGTAGACAGGCGGAAATAGGACGACGTGCCGCCTTCGAAGCCAACCTGGCTCATTGCGTGCAGGAGGCACCACTCCAGGTCCTGTGCGAACGCGGGCTCCCAAGCAATGCAACCCGGTTGTTCTAGCCCGATCGATGGGGTGGTGATGGACTGGTGCGCCCCACCTTCGGGAGCGAGCGTCACCCCGGAGGGCGTGCCGACAATGATCGACTGCCCGCCGGAGTAGATACCGTATGACCAGGGCTCCAAGGCCCGGGCGATGAACGGGTCGTAGAGCGTCGCGATCGGAATAAGTCGCTCGCCCCACCTCGACCAAGTCGCGCCGAGCTCGCCAAGCAAACCAACCAGGTTCACCTCGGCGATGCCAAGCTCGATGTGCTGGCCGACACTCACCTCGGACCAACGTAAAACCCGGTCGGGGTCGTCGGCGAACCAGTCGTGACGGTCTGCAACCGACCAGACGCCAGTCTTGTTGATCCAGCCTCCCAGGTTGGTCGACGAAGCCACGTCAGGACTACACGTGACGACGCGTTCGGCATTTTCTGGTGATGCGCGTCTGAAGTCGGCAAGGAACCTGCCGAGGGACGCTTGCGTCGAGATTGCAGTTCGGTGCGGCCGACCCAGGGTCACGGGCATCGACATCGGCTTTTTCGCGACGACGGCAGGGCGAGCCATAACAGCAGCCCGTGACGCGCAGAGGCGCGCCGCGTCGCTGTTCGGCGGAAGAGGACGCCACGGGTCCGCCGCATCCGTCCCGGACGCCTGCGCGAGCACTTCCATCTGCGCCTGCGTCAGTTGCGCGGAGTGGTTGTTCGGATGTCCCTCGATGGGAAGCCCGCGACCCTTGATGGTGTACGCGAAGATGACGGTCGGTCGTGAGTCATCGACTTGCGCGTACATGTTGAGAAGAGCGCCGATGTCGTGGCCACCCAAGTCACGGACGGCAAGCTTCAACTCGTCGGTGGACAGGGAACTGAGAAGTTGATTCAGACCCTGTCCTGGATGGGGGCCCGAAAGACGGCTGGCGACTTCAGCGTCGTCGGCCCTCAGGAGTCGCTGGTACTCCTCGTTAGGCATCTCCTCCAGCCTTTGCCGCAATTCGCTGCCGCCGGGTCGGTTGAAGAGCTCGGAGATGGTCCGACCCCATTTCAGTGTGAGAACCTGCCACCCCGCGGCGGCGAACATGCCTGCGAGGCGGTGGATCTGCACGTCGGGGACGATGCGGTCCAGGGACTGCCGGTTCAGGTCGACTATCCACAAGAGTTCACCCAGTCGCGAGACCGTTGGGTCGGCGACCGCCTCCCAGATCGCTCCCTCGTCGAGTTCTGCATCACCAATGAGGCTCACGAATCGGCCTGCCGGCGGTGTGTCCGGGAACCTCGAGGCCGCGTAGCGATGGGCTATCGCGGCCCAGAGCGCTGCGGTCGCACCGATTCCGACCGATCCCGTCGAGAAGTCGACCGTATCCGGGTCTTTGAGTCGGCTCGGGTAGGACTGAAGACCACCTTTGGATCGCAGAGTGGAGAGGAACCGAGGCTCTAGATCATCGAGTAGGAAGTTGATGGCGTGCAGCACAGGTGAGGCATGAGGCTTGACCGAGACCCGGTCGAGGCTTGTCAGCTCGGAGAACCACAGCGACACCATGATGTCGACCATCGACGCCGAGGAGGCTTGGTGGCCTCCCACCTTGACACCACTCTCATTGGGCCGCCCGCGATTCGCCGCGTCCACGATCGCGGTGGACAACCAGAGCACTCGCTGAGAGATGTCGCGCAGCGCCGCTACATCTATGCCGAGCGTCTGGTCCGCCGTGGGTGTGCGTGCAGACGGCATGTCCAACGACGTCATGCGTTTTCCTGTCCGACCATGGACAAACGCTCACGCCGCTTGGCGTGATATGCAACCAAAGTGACATGTTCGTAGCAGATCCGCAAATTTGTTGCAGCACTTCGGCTTCCTGCGCAATATTACTGCGTTTCAGTCTAGGATGTCAGCGTGCCCGAGATGAAGACTGACGCGGTTGACCGCAAGATCCTCGATCAGCTGGTCGAGGACGGGCGTCGCTCGGTGCGAGACATCGCCCGCACGGTGAGCCTCTCCCCGAGTTCCGTTCAACGACGAGTTGAGCGGATGGAAAGGCAAGGTGTCATCACCGGGTACACCGCACTGGTCGACGAGAGCCAGCTCGGCGCGACCATGGAGGCGTTTGCCGAGGTGAGGTACGCCGGCAATACCAAGGTCGAGGCGATCACCGCCTCTGCGAAAGACCTTCCTGAGGTCATCGGCATCTACACCGTCGCCGGCGACCCCGATGCCCTCATCCACTTCCGCATCGACAGTCTCCCGCACCTGCACCGACTCATCGACTTGATCCGTCGGGACGGGAACGTCATCGGGACCAAGACGTTGATGGTGCTCGACTCGTGGCGACGCGGTCAACGCGTCGCCGACGACGAGGACCGATGATCCTGCGGACCCGAGTGCCCACCGCGCTAGCGACCGGTGAACCTGGGCTCACGCTTCTCTAGAAATGCCTTTGGCCCCTCGCGAGCGTCCTCTGTATGGAAGACGGTGCCTGAGAGGTAGTAGTCCCTGCTGAACGGCCCCTCCAGCTCGAGTGATCTGACCATCGCTTCCTTGGCTGTTCTCACGGCAACCGGTCCGTTGCGGACAAGTCGCGCGGCGAGCTCGTGAGCCGTTGCCAGAACCTCGGGGCCAGGAACGACGCGATTGACGAGGCCGATGGAGTAGGCGCGAGCCGCGTCGATCGGGTCGCCGAGCAGCATGATCTCCATCGCAACCGCCCATGGCACCTGGCGCGGTAACCGGACGTGTGAACCTCCGGCAGGAACGATGCCGCGTGCGACCTCACGGAGGGCAAATGTTGCGTGATCGGCTGCCACGCGAATGTCCGTGCCCAGCATCATCTCGACGCCGCCTCCGACCGCGACTCCGTTCACCGCACAGATGATCGGCTTGTAGATGTCGGAGAACCAACGCTTCGATGGGTCGGGAATGGCGCCCTTGAGCCCGGTCGCAGGGTCGTCGGTCAGGCGGGAGATGTTGCTACCGAGGTCGGACCCAGAGCAGAAGGCCCGATCACCCGTTCCCGTGAAGACGATCACCCAGACCGACTCGTCCGCATTCGCCTGCACGAATGCTTCACGAAGGGAATCGCGCATCTCGGGAGTGAGCGAGTTCATCTTCTGCGGCCGGTTGATCGTGATGAGGGCCGTTCGACCGTCCACCTCGTACTGGATCAGGTCCGACATAGATCACCCTTCTGAGTGGACTGGCGAGAAAGCTTTGCCTCGAATGGAGCAACGAGGGATGCAGGCTGACGGCATCCGCGGTCAGGCTTGATCGAGGGACGCAAGCGCCGCCCTGGGCCCGTCGCCGGAGATCAGCATGAACTCCAAGGCAAGCGCCGCCTCGAACGACTGCCAATGCTGACGCAGGATCGCATTGACCGACAGCTTGGTCACTGCCAGCGCTTGGGCATCGAACCCAACGAGCTCAGCCGCGAGTTCGTCCGCGCGCTGAAGCGCCGTGCCCGGCGCCACCGCCTCGTAGACCAGCCCCTGCGCAGCCGCCTCCGCGCCGCTCAGCCTGCGGCCCAAGAGCAAGTGGCCGCGAGCGCGACCGATGCCCATGGCCAGCGGCCAGAGGAACGCTGCGTGGTCCCCGGGAGAGACACCCATGGCAAGGTGACCGTCGATCAGCCGCGCATCCTCGGCGACGATGCAGATGTCAGCGAGCAGAGCGATGGCACATCCAGCTCCGACAGCCGCGCCTTCGACAGCCGAGACGATCGGCTTCCTGCATTCGATCATCCCTCTGACGATGCTACGGGCCTCCCACCACGCGCGTCGGCGTACATCTTCATCGCTGACCACCTGCCGCACGTAGTCAGGATCACCGCCCGCACCGTAGGACTGTCCTGCGCCGTGCACCACGACCACGCGCACGTCTGCATCCTTGTCGAGGTCGTCCCAGATCACAGACAACCTCTGGTGATCGGACTCCCGCAGCGCGTTTCGCTGCTCCGGCCGGCTGAGCGTGATGTGGACGATCCCGTTGTCGGGTCCACTCAACTGCACCGCTGAGTTCGATGACAAGGTGTCAGGCCTCCTGCGCGACCCTGGATGACGTTGCATCAGGAGCTGCGTAGCTTCCAAGCGTGAACTCGATGGCTTGAGTGGTTTCTGCCAACATTCTTGCGATGGACGGGATTCGGGACTCCGGCATGTCGACTGCCAGGGCTGAAACCGCGATGGCGCTGGAGACCCTCTCCTGGCCGCCACGGACTGGAGCTGCGATGGCGATGATGCCTCGCAGGTTTTCCTCTCGACTTACGCTGATGCCCGTTTCCCTGATCGACTTGAACTCGAGCGCAAGCACCGCAGGATCAGTGATCGTGGATGGGGTCATCGAGACCAGCTCCCCCGCGAGCACTTGCTGCTCCAACTCCGGGTCGAAGGCCGTGATCAACTTGCCGACGGCCGTGGAGTGCAGGGCCACAGGCTCGCGAAGTCGGAGACCCAGTCTCACAGGCTGTGGTCCGTCGTACCGGCCGATGTACATGACATCGTTTCCCACACGCGACGCTACGTAGACATCCTGCCGAACGCGCTCCACCAGCCGCACCACGTGTGTGGTGGTGACGTTGTCGACGTCGACCTGCGCAGCTATCCGCAGCCCGAGTCGGATACTGCGTGGCGCCAGTCGGAACTGTCGATCCTCACCGTTCACGATGAGCCCCGATACCAACATCGCCTTGAGCAAGTCATGGGTGCTGCTCGCCGCAAGACCCAGCTCTCGAGATATGTCAGACAGTGAGCATTCATCGGGAGGGTCGGCGAGGTACTCGATGACCTGCACGACACGTTCGACGCGATTGGCGCGCTCGCTGTTGTTCATGGCAACGCTCCGGGCTGTGGAGGGCACACGTTCACGTGGAGACCGTCGCACGATTTCAGGGCGACGGACCCTCTGCTATCCCGTCCCTCGGCCTCCACCACGGGAGGCGGTGACCTGGGTCAGGCTGACTCGGAAAACCTACCAGAAGTTCGAACTCCACACGTCTACCTCCGGCGCGAAACCCGTTCAGCGCGCTCCACTGGTTGACACCAAGCCCATCTTGCGTGCAAAGATGATCCGAAAATCCGAATGACTCTTCGAGAACTCGGACCTCCAGATGCGTTCCCGGCCTCACGGCCGGCGAACGCTCAGCCTTCGATACAAGGAGCGACGCGGCATGGGTCTACTGGGAGACGGCAAGCAGGTCCGGATCTCGGAGTGCTTCCTCCGAGACGGGTTGCAGGCCTTCCACGCTGGAGAACTTGTCGCGTTGGACACGGCGACACGAGTTGACATGGTCGAGAGACTCCTCGAGGCCGGTGTCGACGACATCGAGGCAACCAGTTTTGCACACCCGACCCTTCTCCCTCAGTTCGCAGATGCAGAAGAAGTGGTGCGCCAGCTTCCGGCCGAGGCACGCGAGTCAGGTGCTGCCCGTGCGCTCGTCCCCAACGTCCGCGGACTCGAGAGAGCGATCGACGCTGGACTGAGGAGCGTGACCGCGTTCCTGACCTGCAGCGAGGCCTACCAGGCCAAGAACGTAGGCAAGAGCATTCAAGAGTCGCTCCTCGAAATCGAGTCCATGTGGCGCGTCGGGGCGGACGCGGGGCTCAACATGAGTGCCGACTTGGGTACGACGACCGTCTGCCCGTTCGAGGGAGAGATCCCCAGGCAGCGTGTTCTTGAAGTTCTCGGCCAGCTACGAGACATCGGCATCCGAGAGGTCACGATCGCCGACACGCTGGGTATGTCGGATCCCGGAACGATCTACGACCTTCTACGAGAGCTGAAGGGCAACTTCCCCGACATTCAGTACGGCGTTCACCTACACAACCGTCACGGCGTGGCATCGGTGGGTGTGCTCGCCGCTTTGGACGCAGACGTCGTGAAGATCGACGCGTCGCTTCTCGGCGTCGGCTCCGGGACGGTGGTTCCTGTTGACAAGGCCACGATGGGCAACGTAGCGACGGAGGAGGTCGTCTACGTGCTCAACTCCCTCGGCTACGAAACTGGCATCGACTTCAAGACCATCCGGAACATCGCCTTGGATATGTCCAAGTTGGTGAGGCCAGTGCCTATGCCCCGGATCACGCTCCACGGAGATGTCACTGACTACGTGAGCGAGTACATCGATCACGCCACTGTCTCCTAGGACGGGCACATGGAATCGCCCGCCTGGTACTTGTGAAAGGACGCCCGTGCACTTCGAGTTGACTGACGCGCAACGCGCCATCCAAGACTCGGTCGGAAAGATCTGCAACCGCTTCAGTGAGGACTACTGGGCCGGCCTCGACGACGTACGGGCCTATCCGGACGAATTCGTCAAGGCACTGACGGACGAAGGCTGGCTGGGGCTCATGATCCCCGAGGAGTACGGCGGCGGTGGGGGCACCGTGAGCGATGCCGCCCTCGTCCTCGAGGCCATCACTCGACACGGCGCCGTCGCTGCCAGCGCACATGCCCAGATGTACACGATGGGGACGTTGCTCAGGCACGGCTCGACGGACCAGAAGGCCAGGTACTTGCCCAGGCTGGCTTCTGGGGAGCTTCGTCTCCAAGCGTTCGGGCTGACCGAGCCCGAAGCAGGATCCGACACGTTGAGCATGCGCACTACTGCCGTACGCGACGGTGACCACTACGTCATCAACGGCGGGAAGATCTTCACGTCTCGTTTCCAGCACTCCGATGTGATGATGCTCATTGCTCGCACGACCCCCCAGGAGCAAGCCCAGCACCGGACCCACGGGCTCAGCGTCTTTCTAGTAGACCTCGCGGAAGCAGGCGACGCGATCAGCGTCCGCCCCATCAAGACGATGGTCAACCACGAGACGAATCAGCTCTTCTTCGACGATCTGCGCGTGCCGGCCAACAACCTGATCGGACAGGAGGGCGAAGGGTTCACCTACCTGCTGAGCGGGCTCAACGTGGAAAGGATCCTCGTCGCCTCGGAATGCATTGGAGCGGGTCTTTGGTTCGTCGATCGATCAGCGCGCTACGCCGGCGAGCGCGTCGTCTTCGGTCGGGCGATCGGGGCCAACCAAGGTGTCCAGTTTCCCATCGCACAGGCGTTCGCACAGCTCGAGGCCGCCAGCCTCATGCGCTGGCAGGCGGCCGCGATGTTCGAGGCAGGTCACACGAAAGGCTATGAGGCGAACACGGCAAAGCTACTGGCCTCCCAGGCATCGTGGGCGGCGGCGAACGCCGCCATGGACACCTTCGGCGGGTACGGCTTCGCTGAGGAGTACGGCATCGAACGCAGGTTCCGCGAGGCACGACTCTTCATGGTGGCGCCGGTCAGCAACAACCTGGTCCTGGCGCACATCGGTCAGCACGTACTGGGGATGCCCAGGACTTTCTAGTCGAGCGCATCGGAGCGCAATCGGACGAGGACCACACGACAAACTGCCGATGAGGCGCGGGACGAGAGAGGCGAGACAGGCACCGTGACCCTGGACCTTCCTGAGTGGTTCGTCAACGATCGTTGGGTGCCGCCACCCGGCAGCGTGGAGCTGACGAGGACGTGGCAGTTCATGGTGAAACACGGCCTTCGGGACTACCACGATTTCCTGCGCCGAAGTGCGGACGATCCAAACTGGTTCTACCCAGCCATCTTCGACTTCTTGAGTCTCGACTGGATGGAATCCTTCGACAGCGTCCTCGATGTCTCTGACGGGCCCGAGTGGTCGCACTGGTTCTCGGGCGGGAGGACGAACCTGGCGTGGCTGAGCGTCGATCGCTGGCTGCTCACGACCCCGGACAAAGCCGCCCTCATCTGGTGCTCTGAGGACGGTGCAAGCTTGGAGCTGACCTACGCTCAGCTGGCTGGCGCGGTGTCCGCTGCGGCGACCGGGCTCCGCGAGCTCGGCGTCGAGCGGGGCGACCGGGTTGGCCTATACCTCCCGACCATCCCAGAAGCGGTCATCGCGTTCCTTGCGATTGCCAAGATCGGGGCGATCGCCGTTCCGGCCTTCAGCGGCTACGGGGCGGAGGCTCTCGCGCAACGCCTGGCGCTCTCCAACGCCAAGGTGCTCATCACCGCCGACAGGGCCCGCCGACGCGGACGGGCCATCGATCTCAAGTCGATTGCCGACGCCGCCTGCGACACCGTCGGTTCGGTCGAACGGGTCGTCGTCGTAGAACACGGCGAGGCGGGACGCGGGACCCGTCTCGCCCGCGACGTCGCATGGTCGACGCTGATCCAGGGAGACTCAGACAACGACATCGAGGCGTTCGACCCCGCGACCCCGTGCCTTCTGGCTTTCACGAGCGGAACCAGCGGACCACCCAAAGGCGCGGTGCATTGTCACGGCCGATTCGCATACGGGATCCCGATCACGTTCGGCCTCAACTTCGACGTCTGCGCTGACGACCGAGTGCTCTGGCCCAGCGACACCGGGTGGATGATGTCTCAGAACAGCTTGGTCGGCACGCTCGCGCTCGGCGCCACTGTTGTTCTGATGGAGGGAGTGCCGACCTATCCGTCGCCGAGAACTGTCTGGTCGATCGTCGCGGACCACGCCGTGACACACCTGGGGATGGCACCGACAGTCACCCGTGCCATGGCTGCCGCCGACGTGAACGTCATCGAAGAGCACGACCTGCGCACCTTGCGTATCCTCGGGAGCGCCGGCGAGCCGATGACGTCCTCGCCATGGAGGTGGCTGCACCGGCATGTCGGACGTGGTGTCCGCCCGATCATCGACCTGTCCGGTGGCACGGAGGCCGGCGCGCTTCTCGTGGGAAGCCCGATCGTCGAGACGCCGGAGTGTCACTTCTCCGGTCTGGCGCCGGGCATCCGGGCCGAGGTGCGCGACGCCAAGGGCGACCTCACCCTCGGTGAACCTGGCGAGATGGTGGTCACTCAGGCAGGACCGTCCATGACGCTGGGCTTCTGGGACGACGCCGAAGGCTACGTCAACCGCCACTGGCGACAGTGGCCAGGAGCCTGGGTCCAAGGCGATCGCGCCGTTGAACACCTTGATGGCACGTGGCAACTGGTGGGGCGCTCGGATGACCTCATCAAAGTCGCTGGAAAGCGCGTTGGTCCCGAAGAGTACGAGCGACTTGCGTGCGAGGTCCCCCAGGTAGTCCTGGCCGTCGCGGTGGGGGTTCCCGATCATGACAAAGGCGAGGCGGTGAACCTCGTCCTCGAGGTGTCTGCTGCGAACCCGTCCCCAGAAGAAGTCCTGGCCGCCGTACGCGCCCGAATCGAACAGGCGATGGGTCGAGCCTTCAGCCCAGCGATCATTCGCATCGTCGACGCCATTCCGCAAACCGGAAACGGCAAGGTGAACCGGCGTGCCGTCCGAGAGTTGCTGACATCGACCGACCCGCCGGACCAACCGCCGGGCGACGAGGAGGTCCTCCTCGTGGGTGGCGTCCCGCCTGGGCATGCGGGATGCATCGAGCGCTCAGAACAATCACACACTGCGAGAGACGGACGAGCTGATGAGTAGTTGTTGGACCGCGGCAGTGACTGGCGTCGGCCAGACCGAGTTCTCGAGCGGCAGCGGCCGCAGCCAGTCCCGCCTCGCCATCGAGGCTGCCCTCTTGGCCATCGCGGATGCTGGACTCAACCCCGGTGACATCGACGGGATCATCCCCTACCAGATCGGACCACCAGCGGAAGATCTGATCGCGATGCTCGGGCTCGGAGACGTCCGGTTCACTGCCGTCTCTCATCTGGGCGGCGCTAGCCCGGTCGCCGGGCTCCGCACGGCCTCCCTTGCCATCGCAGCGGGCCAGGCAGAGGCCGTCCTGATGTACGTCGCGAGAAATGGTCGGTCGGGGGACAGAGTCGAGTCGCGCGTGACGCAGCAAGTGCCCGGTCAGCAGTTCCGTCACGGCCTCGAACACCCTCTAGGACTCAGTCTCCCGGTCCAGACCTACAGCCTCATGTGCCGCCGACACATGCTTGACTTCGGCACCACGAGGGAGCAACTGGGCAAAGTCGCCGTCACCATGCGTGAACATGCTCTACTCAACCCGCATGCCCAGATGTACGGCCGAGAGCTCACATTCGAGCAGTACGTCACCTCGAAGCCGATCGCACTCCCCTACCTGATGTTCGACTGCTCCCTTGAGACGGATGGCGCGTCGGCGATCGTGATCACGTCGGCAGAGAGAGCGCGAGACCTTCCCCAGCCGCCAGTCCTGATCAGAGGCGTTGCCGAGGGTCACGCGGACTCCGCCGACGACCTCAGCGCCAGGAACCCGATCTACGGTACGGGCCTCGCCAAGGCTGCACCTCGAGCGTTCCGTGAGGCCGGCATCGGGCCAGCAGACGTGGACGTCGCTCTGATCTACGACTGCTTCACCTTCCAAGTGATCCAGCAACTTGAAGCGGCTGGCTTCGCGCCCCTCGGCCAGGGTGGAGCATTCGTCGAGGCCGGAGAGATCGCGCTCAGCGGCGGATCCCTACCCGTCAACCCGCACGGCGGACTTCTGTCAGAGGGCCACCTCGCTGGCATGAACCACATCGTCGAGGCAGTGCTCCAGCTTCGTCACGCCGGTGGTGATCGCCAGGTCCCAGGAGCAGAAGTAGCGGCGGTGACCGGCTGGGGCGACCTCGGCGACGGTTCACTTGCAGTGTTGACCAACTAGGAGAACAGCCGTGAACGCAGAGCTCGCAGCACTCGACGGACCCCGCCCCGACAGGCGGGATCCGGAGATCCGCCATTTTTGGGACGGCCTCACAGAGCGGGAGCTCCGCGCGCAGGTGTGCGCAGATTGTCAAGGCGTGCAATGGCCCCCACGTGCGGCATGCGTCAAGTGCCAGAGCCTTCAGCTCACCTGGCACGTCATCGCCGGCTCGGGCACGCTGTCGACGTGGACCGAGGTACACCGCACCGGGCTTGCGGGATACCAGGACCTCGTTCCCTATGCAGTGGGCATCGTCGAGATCGACGAAACTCCCGTCCGAATGGTCGGCTACATCCACACGCCCGACATCGACACCCTCGTCGCCGGTGAACGCCTCGTGGTCAGGTTCGCCGAACGAGGCGAGGGGGTCGTGTTGCCAGTGTGGCACCGGGAGAGCGAGGGCGCATGACCCAGGATCCGCTCCTCGTTTCTCGCGACGGCCACGTTGCGACGGTGACTCTGAATCGCCCCAGTCGGCTGAATGCGCTCAACGGTGCGCTCTTCGACGCCTTGGCATCGACCTGGCGAGAGCTGGACAAGGACGACGATGTGCGGGCCGTGGTACTCACCGGTGCGGGAGACCGTGCCTTCTGCGTGGGCGGTGACCTCAAAGAGTTCGCAGCCCTCAGGGCACGACACTCGAGCGACGTCCGCGCTGGAGCTCCGCCTCGCTACCTCAGCGCCACCTACGAATGGGAGATCAGCAAGCCGGTCATTGGCGCGATCAATGGATACGCGCTCGCAGGGGGATTCATGTTGGCTCTGCAGTGCGATCTCCGAGTTGCTAGCAACTCGGCCACCTTCGGCATCACCGAGGCACAGGTCGGTCGCGCGGCGCCGTGGTCGGTACCGCTTCTGTGGGCGATGCCAAGCGCCATCGCGCTAGAGATGCTCCTGCTCGGACGGACCATCGGAGCCGAACGCGCACACCAGGTCGGACTCGTCAACGAGGTGACGCCGCCGGAGGAGACCCTTCGACGTGCTCAAGAACTCGCCGCACAGATCTCTGAGAACGCCCCTCTGACCGTCCAGGCCCACAAGCGGCTGTTCTACAGGACGATGGACGTCGGCAGGGCTGCCGGCTATCTCGTCGCCGACGACATGTGTCGGGTCGTGTACGCCAGCGACGACTGCCAAGAAGGACAGTCGGCATTCGCCGAGGGACGCAAGCCGGAATGGACCGGCCGCTGACCACCCGATCCCGAGGTCGCCGCGGTCTCGGAAGGAGGAGGCATCGTGTCTCTGGCGGATGAGATAGCGGCTCTCAGTGACCTGGCTCGGAGCTCCCATCTGGCGCCCCAAATCGGGCATCTGGTCACGGAGTCCTTCGTGGACACCCTGGCCTGCGTCATCTCCGGAGCGGGTTCACCAGCCGGTCGGCTCCTCCGCCAGCACAGGCTGCTCACCGGTAGGTCCGACCTCGAGGCGCGGATCCCAGGAAGCACCGATCGACAGTCATTGATGGACGCCGCGTTGACCATCGGTACCTGCGCCCATGTCGCAGACTTTGACGACGTGTGCTGGGAGATGATGGGGCACCCGTCGGCGGTTCTCATATCGGCTCTGTTGCCAGCTGGTGAGGCTCTCGGCAGTTCGGGACAGGATCTCGTTTCCGCATACCTGGTCGGCTACGAGGTGATGGTGAGCCTGGGTCACGCAATCACTCCCGAGCACTACTTACGGGGCTGGCACGCCACAGCTACCTGCGGCACGTTAGGGGCCGCGGCCGCCATTGCGACCCTGTTGCGTCTCGACCCCGTCCAGTTCACCTCCGCTCTCGGCATCGCCGCATCGCAAGCCGCAGGTCTGCGCCAGAACTTCGGCAGCATGGTGAAGCCGTTCCATGTCGGCATGGCGGCGCGAAACGGCTTGCAAGCTGCGTTCTTGGGAGAGGCTGGACTCGTGGCAGACTCACACGCCCTGGACGGCGAGTCTGGCTTCCTCAACGCGTTCGGACCTGACACGAGCACCTCGGTGCACCTCGCTCAAGACCTGTCGCAGCTCCTCATCACGAAGTACGGACTCACTAGGAAGCAATACCCGTCTTGCGCAGCAACGCATCAGGCCATAGACGCGGCTCGGAGCATTTACCGTCGAACGGTCCTGCCACCCGAACGGGACCTTGCAGTCAGGGTGCTCGTGGCGCCTGCATGCTTGCCGCCTCTGCTCACGCGGTTTCCAACGACCGCCTTGGAGCGCAAGTTCAGCATGGAGTTCTGCGTAGCGAGCGCACTCCTGGCGGGAGAGGTCGACATGTCTCGCTTCGAGGATGATGCTCCCCCCGATGACGCGGTGACCAGTCTCATGAAACGCGTCGAGGTGAGCCTCCACCCAGAGCTCTCAGCCATCCCCGAGAACAGTGCTGAGGCGTCCGCGGCCGAGGTAGTCGTGACGACCTCGCGCGGCACCGCCTTGGATCGGGAACGGGTTTTGTTAGCAGAAGGTTCGCCCGCAAACCCTCTGTCCGAGGCGGCGCTGCGCCTGAAGTTTGAAGCTCTTGTGGCTCCGGTGCTGACCGATCGAGGTGCTGCCCATGCCTACGCTTCAGCGTCGGGGCTTTCCACTGTCGGAAACGTCCGAAGCTTGGTCGACGCGCTGGTTCTGCCTTCGTAGCACGTGACGAGGTGGAGAGCGGAACACCCGGGCGATGGGCGACGTCCCCGAGCGAACGTGACGCGTCTAAGGACTTGCGGGACTCCCGGCTTGGCGCTCCTCGGCCGTGCCCATGTAGGCAGCTACCGTTTGCTCGGCGGTGAGTTCGCTCGCCGGGCCGTGATACACGACCTCTCCGCGCTTGAGCAGACATGCCGTGTCCGCCAGGGTCAGGGCAAGGGAGGCTCCCTGCTCGGCGAGGATGATTGCCGCTTCGCCTAGTGTCCCGGTCCGCTTCGACAGCACTGCGTAAATACTCTGGGTCATGATCGGCGCGAGCCCCATGCTCGGCTCGTCCAAGAGCATCACCTCGGGCCGGGCCATGATCGCTCTGGCGATAGCCAGCATCTGCTGCTCACCTCCGGACAGGAGGCCGCTTCCCTGCTGTCGGCGCTCGAACAGGCGGGGGAAGAGCTCGTAGCACTCCTCGAACCCCGAGAGTAGGTCTGCCCGCGTCGCACGCCGCCGGCTTGCCCTGCCTGTCAGCTCCAGATTCTCCTCGACAGTCAGGCTGGCGACCACGCGCCGTCCCTCGGGTGAATGGGCAATACCGCTTCTCAAGACGATCTCAGGACGCTTCTTCAAGATGGATGACCCTCGTAGACGGATGTCTCCGGCCGCAACTGGAACGAGGCCACTGATCGACTTCAACAGGCTGGTCTTGCCCGCTCCATTGGCACCAAGGAGGGCCACCACCTCACCCGGACGGACGCTGAAGCTTGCGTCGGTAACGGCCTCGACGCGTCCATACCTGATCGTGACCTGCGTCAGGCTAAGCAGGTCGTCCGATGTATGCATCGATCACAGCCTCCTCCTTGAGGATCGAATCGGCGGGTCCGACGGCAATGACTGATCCGAAGTCCAGGACCATCATCCGATCGCAGTGCTCGGCCATGATGCTGACGTCGTGCTCGACGACCACGACCGTGACGCCACGAGCCCGAACGTGCTGAACCAGCTCAAAGATCTGAGCTCGTTCGTAGGGCGTCATGCCAGCCGTCGGCTCATCGAGAAGCAAGAGCTTTGGTTGGCTCACGATCGCGCGCGCTATCTCTACCTTGCGCTGGACACCGTAGGGAAGGCTTTCCGTCGGCTGACTCGCGAGCTCGCCCAGACCGAGCTCGGCCAACGTGTCGCGCACCAGGTCCTTGACCTCTGCCGTCACATGTTCCCCGAGGCGGCCGTCCGCCATCCTGGGGGAAACGGCTCTCCTGTGGGTGTGATAGGCGCCCAACGAGACGTTGGCTGCAACGGTGAGCTCACCCAGGAGACGAATGCCCTGGAAGGTGCGTGCTATCCCCGCGCGAGACAAGCGTTCAGGGTGACCCCACATGGTTGACAGTTCTCGCCCGTCCAACTGCCCCTTTCCAGCATCGGGAAAGTAGACACCGGACAGGACATTGAGCAGTGACGTCTTTCCCGACCCGTTCGGTCCGATCAGGCCGAACACCTCTTGCGAGTAGACGAACATGTCTGCGCCCCGCAGAGCCTGGATGCCTCCGAACGACTTCTGGATCCCCTCGAGCGACAGGAGAGGCGACTCTGATGTCCTGTCGGCCGCCACAGCTGGCTTCGGTACGGCGATCCCGGCGGCTCGTGGCGTTGATGGTGCGCTGGACGTGTCTCCGTCGAACGCCGAACCTGCTGTGCGGGTTCGTGCGAGGAGCCACGTCACGAGTCCTCTGCCTGTCCCCACGAGACCTCCGGGAAACAGACCGATGACCAAGACGATGAGCGCACCGTTGATCATGGCGCCGTACTGATCGAGGCCGCCCAGAAACAGAGGTAGTCCGAAGATCACGATGCCACCCAGCAGGGGTCCCCACGAGCTGGCCCGGCCGCCGAGGATCGCGGCAGCAAGAACTTGGACAAGAAGCGCGAAAGAGTAAGAACTCGGATCCGCGAACCCCGCCTGATTGACGAAGAAGGATCCGCCTAGTCCAGCCAGGAAGCCGGAGGCCACGAAGAGCGAAATGCGGTACCACTTGATCCCGATCCCTTGATGAGCAGCCATGATCGGTTCATCCCTGATGGCTGACATCGCAAGTCCAACCCGTGTGCGCTCCGTGAGCAGGCACACGACCAAGACCAGCGCGATCGAACCGACCAAGTAGAGGTCCACCTGCTCGGGCAGGATCCCGTAGATGCCCTGTGCGCCACCCGTGAACTCCAACTGCAGGATCAGCTCACGCACGATCTCGCTGAAGCCGATGGTCGCGAGCGCCAAGTAGACGCCGCTGAGCCGCGACAGGAACACGCCCAACACGAGCCCTGAGACTGCCCCGAACACGCCGCCTGCTAGCGCCGCGAGCAGGAATGGCCATCCGTGATCTGCGATCAGCACGGCGGTGGTGTAGGCGCCGATCGCCATGAAGCCGATCTGTGGCATGGCAAAGAGGCCGACGCGGAGAAGGATGAAGACGCTCAGCCCCACGAGGGTGAGCGCGAGCCCCTGTCGGACGGCATAGTCATAGATCCCGAAGGCGTCGAGAAAGGTCTGCATGCGTATATCCGTCCCAGGTCCGGCTAGACGCGAATCTCGGAGGACGGAACCGCAAAGAGGCCCTGCGGCCGTACCACCAGGACCAGCATCAACAGCCCAAAGATGACGACGTTGCGGTAGCCGGACGACAGGTACGCCGTCGTGTACGAGCTCGCGAGCCCCACGACGAGCCCACCCACAACCACCCCTTTGACGCTTCCAAACCCGCCGAGGACCATGGCAGTGAGCGCGAGGACCAGGTAGGCGTTGCCTTGACGCGAGTCGATCTGGCTAAAGGCCAACGCGATGAGGACGGCCGCGACGCCGGCCAGAACTCCAGACAAGAAGAAGACGAGGGCGCTCACACTGGTAGCCCCGACGCCCAGCATCGAGGCCAGTTCTCGGTCGTAGGCGACCGCGCGGACCTCGCGGCCGATCTGTGTTCGGGTCATCAACAGACCGAGGAGCACGACCGTAACTCCCGCAACACCCACGATCAGCAGCTGGATACTCGAGATCTGGAGTCCCCACACGCGCCACGAGCGGATCGGAAACAGCCCGTCCGGCAATCTGACTGTGACGTAGTTCAGATGCTTGCTGATCAGCTCCGTCAGGATGATTCCACCGCCGACGCTTGAGATGAACGCAGCCAGCTCTTTGTCCCGCCGAGAGTCCAGATGTCGGATGAGTACGAAGTAACAGAGGACGTTGAGCACGCCGGCTAGAAGTGCGGCACCTGGCAGGGCTACCACGAGGGGTAGCCCGAATCGGTCCGTCAAGTCCCATGCGAACACTGCTCCCCATGAGAAGACCGCAGCATGGGCCACATGGAAGACGCTGAGGTTCGCAATCACCAAGCTGAAGCCCATCGCAAAGAGTGCAAAAACCATGCCTAAGGCGATGCCGTTGATCGTCTGCTGACCGAGGAGCTGCACCAGGAGGCCCTTCCAGTGGAGGTTGCCGGTGGCGTCCGGCAGCCCTCTGGCCGCCGGACGCCACCGATCAGCGAGTCATTCTCAGTCCGTCACGATCTGGACCTCGCCACCGGCCCCGAACTCGACGACCGTCCCGGGATAGCGGGCAGCGCCGCCATCCTCGAAGTGCAGACCCTGGACCGGACCATGATCCTTCAGCCAGTCGGAGTCGACCGCGTCCGCCATGGCGTCCCGCAATGCCTCTCCAGTCACCTCGCCGCCGTCGGCCAAGACCGCCCGAATGCTTGCGGCCAGAAGCCATCCGGTCTCGTACCCCAGGGCCGAGAAGGCGACTGGGTCGGAGTCGTACTCCTTCTTGTACTCCTCGACGAAAGCTGCACTACTGGCTTCCCCAGGCGACCACAGTGCGCCGTAGATCGAGCCAACCGCGGCGTCGCCGGCGACCTCGAACACCTGGGGTCCCCAAGCGTGGCTTCCAGAGAGCAGTACGCCGTCGAATCCGCCGAACTGGGCAATCTGCCGCACGATCGCTCCCGACTGCTCAGCCAGCGTGATGATCAAGATGGCGTCCGGATCGGCATCCCGAATGTTCGTGAGCACGGACGAGAAGTCCGTGTCCGTCCCCGAGACGTCCTCGCGGGCGACGAACCCATCGACTCCGTCATCCTTGAGAGCCTGCTCCGTGATGTCCGCTGTCGAAACGAGTGCAGGGTTGTCGCGGTCCACGATCACAGCGACCTTCTGATGGCCTGTCGAAACGATGTGCTTGGCCAGGGTCACCATGACAGTGCTGACATCAGTCAGCCGGAATTCATAGCCCTCCTCGTTGGGGACCTCACCGCCTGAACCGCTGACGAACAGCATCTTGTTCTGCGTGGCACACGGAGTCACCGCCGCCGCGATGGGCGTGAGGGAGTCACTGATGATCGCTGGGTACTTCTTCTGCGCGTACTGGTTGCAGAGCGTCACAGCGTTCGCTTCGACGGAAGTCGTGTCCTTCGAGTCGATCTTGATCGACACATCGGCGGCGTCCTTGAGGTCCCCGGCGCTGTCCTTGAGCGCGAGGTCGAGGCCGTTCTTGAACGGGACGCCATACGGAGCGCCGGCTCCGGTCAGATTGGCCATCATGCCGACCGTGATTACTTTGGTGCCGTCAGAGGATGTGTCGCCACCGTCTGATCCACATGCACTCGCTAGTAGCGCGAGACAGCTGGCGGCGATCGCGGTCCTTACCCACAAAGTCATGCTGCTCCTTCGATCGATGGCTCGGGTGCGGGCGTGCGCTCCCGGGAGTGATGAGCTAGCAGCACGCGGGCCTCAAGAGGCCTTGAGTTGACGGCCGGGCGGCCTGGGAATGAGACGTAACGTGACAGTCCCCACATCGGCATGTCAAGCATTCAGGCCGAAACTTTCCGAAATTTCGGATGGCGATCCGCAGTTCCGGACGGCTGGCCGCCCATGGTCGATGGACTGTTTTGTGCGCCGTTCAGGCGGTGGATGCTGGGATAGTTGCTTCCTTGACAGAGGTATCTGAGGCTGAGTAACTTGCGGTCGTGTTCGAAAACACGAAAAGTCTCCGCGCACTCGAAGGGTGGGTGCCTCGTGCCCACACAGCAGGGTCGCGACCGTGACAAGCCCGCGCCGCATCGTCGACGGAGTGGTCCATCCGTACAACCTCCTCAGCTCCAACTTTGCCAATCAAGCCTCGGCGCGATTCGCCGAGGGCCTGTACCGCCACCACGTCGCGTATCAGCGTCAGTCCGACGGCTACATCACCAGCCGCGAAGACTTCATGGGTCAGTCATCCAACGAGTCGGTACTGGCCGCAGTCGAAGAGGCCGGCGTCGAAGCCGTGGTCTTTCACGGGCTGCCCCTGTGGGACTACTTCATCGACGGGCTGACCTCGCTCGAGCAGGGGAAGCACCTGCGGGACTCCACGTCGAAGAAGGTCTTGCTCTACGCGCCGATCAGTCCGCTTGACGGTCCTCTCGCCCTCCAGCGCCTCACCAGGAATGTCGAGGTCGACGGGGTGGACGGCATCAAGTTGTACCCCTCGGCGTACATGAATGGCCGCTCCTACACCTGGACGATGGACGACGAGAAGGTGGCGTTCCCGGTGTTCGAAAGAGCATTGGAACTCGGCATCCGAAACATCGCTGTTCACAAGGCACTTCCGGTTGGCCCCGCGCCAATCGGACCCTTCCGCGTCGATGACCTCGTCGGTGCGGCCGCAGAGTTCCCAGACCTGAACTTCCAAGTGGTCCATGGGGGTTTGGCGTTCCTGGAGGAGACCGCGCAGTTGTTGCACCGATTCAGCAACGTGTACGTCAACCTCGAGGTGACCATGTCCTACATCGTCACGCGCCCCCAGCTCTTCGCCCGAGCGCTCGGCGAACTCCTCTATTGGGGCAGCGCCGAGCAACTCATCTTCGCGAGCGGCTACAACCTCATCCACCCCAAGCCGCTGATCGATGCGTTCGACGTCTTCGAGATGCCACAGAGCCTGGTCGAAGACGGGTCGTTCCACCCGATCACACAAAGCGACAAGGACCTGATCCTCGGCGGCAACGTCATCCGGCTTCACGGACTCAACGAGTGACGGCGGGCGACTGAGATGACATCACGAACAACCCAGGCACAGCAGGACGAGCTGGGCTCGGTCCGCGAAGCAGTGTGGACGTCGCTCGGACGCTTGGTTGACCCATGTAGCGAAGGGCTTGGCCAGCCGATCGATGTCGTGTCTCTTGGGCTCATCGAATCAGTCGACGTCGATGCAGACACCGGTGTCGTCCAGGTGTCCTTCTGTCCGACGGGAGCCTCCTGCTTCTTCCAGATGCCGCTGCTCGAGGAAATCGAGCGACGTGTGACAGAGGTGACGGGGTGGCGATGCGAGACCGAGATCCACGACCAACCGTGGACTCCAGACCGCATGAACCCGCCCCACGCCATTCGGCGACCCCATCTAGGTTCCTGACCCCGACCAGCGCCCCATCGGCAACGACCTTCGACGGAGAAGAATGCTCGACTGGCAAGAGGAACTCATTGCTGCGACTCGCGAGGCCACTCGCGGCGTCACCGCACGCCTGGACAGGAACTACTACCTGCAGCTCGTGCGAGATGACGCTGTCCCCGGTCCCGAGCTGTGGTCGCTCCTCGGGGAGCAGGGGCTGCTGGGTCTGGGCGTGCCTGAGGAGTACGGCGGCTCAGGTGGCGGCACCACGGCCCCAGTCGCCTTCATGGAGGCAATGGCCGAAGCCGGCACCCCGCCCCAGCTCTACGTGTCACTCGGGTTTGTCCGACAGGCGATCCTGCTGCACGGAACACCGGAGCAACGGGCTCGATGGGTGCCACCGACTGTTACGGGCGAGATCCGATACGCGTTCGCCCTGACCGAGCCTGGTGCGGGGAGCAACAGCTTCAACCTGACGACGACAGCTCGGGCGACCGATCACGGCACCTACCTGATCTCTGGCCAGAAGACGTTCATCTCCTCCGCCGACGAGGCAGAGGAGATCATGGTGGTCGCTCGATCCGAGGGCGACCCGCGAGACGTGGGCCTGTACATGGTGCCCATGCCCAACGATGGAGTGACGCTCCAGCGGCTGACGATGGGCCTGAACATCCCACAACGCCACTTCACCGTCTTCTTCGACAACGTCGAGGTGCCTGTGGACGCTCGCATTGGGAGCGGAGGCTCGCGGGCCAGCGAACTGTTCAGCGCGCTCAACCCGGAGCGGCTGATCGTCGCCGGCATGACGATCGGGTTGGGCACTCGTGCGGTGCGGCTCGGCGTGGAATATGCCCAGGTACGTGCGCCGTTCGGCACGCCGATCGGCGGCTACCAGTCGGTTCAGCATCCGTTGACCGACGCCCGGATCCATCTGGACGCCGCTCGACTCGTGACCTACGACGCCTGCGCCCGGCACGATGTCCAAGGCGCCGACATCGGTGTGCAGGCCACCTCCGCCAAGTACCTGGCGAGCCTCGCAGCCGATGCAGCAATCGATGCAGCGCTACAGGTACACGGTGGTTCGGCGTTCGAGGCTGACACTGACATCGCCGCTCTCTGGCCGATCATCCGTCTCCAGCGCATCGCTCCGGTCAGCAGTGAGGTGACACTCAACTACTTGAGCCAGGCAATGCTCGGCCTACCTCGGAGCTACTGAGCATGCCGAGCGGCCTTCCACTCGCCGGCGTGCGAGTCGTCGACATCACCCACAGCATCGCCGGTCCGTTCTGCACTCAACTACTCGCGGACTTGGGTGCTGACGTCGTCAAGATCGAACGCCCCGGCAAGGGCGACGACTCGCGATCGTGGGGCCCACCCTTCTGGGAAGGCATCAGCGCTACCTACCTGGCCTTCAACCGGAACAAGCAGTCCGCCGTCGTCGACCTGAAGACTCCGGCCGGGCGAGCGATAGTGAGCGGTCTGGTGAGCGACGCCGACGTGGTGGTTCACAACCTCCTGCCGGCAACTGCGACCCGTCTGGGGCTCGACTTCGACACGCTCACCGAAAGCAACTCTTCGTTGGTCTACTGCGCAATCTCAGCGCACGGCAGCGTCGGGCCCTTGAGCGACCAGCCTGGGTACGACGCGCTCATGCAGGCTTCCGCGGGTCTGATGAGTGTCACGGGTCATCGTGACGCCGAGCCGGTGCGAGTGGGCTTCTCGGTCATCGACATCGGTACGGGGATGTGGGCTGCACTCGGGGTCCTGGCTTCGCTCAGGACGCGGGAACAAGTCGGCGGACCGCAGCGAGTCGATGTCTCTCTGTATGAGACCGCACTCGCCTGGTTGCCGGCCCAAATCATGAGCTACATGGCCACGGGCGTCGTGCCGCAGCCCGAGGGCTCAGGAGCAGCGATGATGGCACCCTACGAGGCGTTTCAAACCAAGGACGGCTATCTCCTCGTGGCTGCGAACAACGACGCACAGTGGCAACGGTTGTGCGTGGCGATGGAAGCACCCGGACTCGCTCGGGACTCGCGCTTCGCGAGCAACGAGCTTCGCGTAGGACATCGCTTGGCGCTGCACGAGACCATCGCGCCGTTCTTCGCCTCCCGAACGACGGCTGTTGCGGAGAGCGCCATGAAAGGCGCAGGCGTCGCGTGCTCTCCGGTTCGTGGCATCGACCAGCTGATGAGCGACCCACAGACTCGCGCGCTGGAGATGATCCGCAGGACAAGCCACGACGACATCGTCGACTATCGGGACATCGCCCCAGCCGTCCGCCTCAACGGTGAACGTCTGATGTCTCGGAGCGCCCCACCGCCGGCAGGCGCCAACACGCGTGCCGTCCTGGCGCAGCTCGGGTACGGCGCCGATGCAATCGCGGCCCTTGAGGCGGCCGGCGTCGTGGAGGCTCAGCCCGAGATCGCTGCCGCGCCCTAGAGGCGAGCGAGCCGGCGGCGCCGGCAAAGAGACACACCTGTGAAGGAGCTCCTCTTGTCCCGCAACCTCTACTCCCCTCAGGAGCTGAAGCCTTTCCTGACGCCAAGAGCCGTCGCGGTGGTCGGGGCATCACCTCGCGATGATGCCCTGGGAGGAAAGCTGCTGCGCAACGCAACGCGTGCCAGAGGGGTCCAGCTAGTCGCAGTGAATCCTCGCTACGCAGGCGACGAGGTTCACGGCGTTCCCTGTATCGGGAGCTTGGCGCACTCGCCGTTCCCACTCGACCTGGTCTGCGTCTGCATCCCCCGCGACGGTGTCCTCGACGCTCTCTCCGAAGCACGCGCCGTCGGCGTGTCGCATGCGGTGGTGCACTCATCAGGCTTCGGTGAGACTGGAACTGCGGACGGCATCGAGGCTGAGCGGGGTTTGGCGCGATTGGTAGCCGATGGAATGCGGATCCTCGGCCCCAACTGTCTCGGGGCCATCAACTCAAGCACCGGCATGGAGTTGCACTTCACCCGTGCGTTCGGAGGTGACCTGGTTGAGGGGCACGTCGGCATCGTCTCGCAAAGCGGAGGACTGGGGTATCTGCTCGGCCAAGCGGCCTACGAAGGCGTTGGTTTCTCCCATTGGGCGGCGACGGGCAACGCCGTCGACGTCGACGTCCTCGACCTTGCGCACCTCATGCTGGCGGACCCCGCGACGCGCTGCGTCGTCATGATCCTCGAGGGTCTGAAGAACCCCGAGCGCCTCTGGCAGTTGGGCCGTGCAGCGGCGGCAGTACGGAAGCCAGTCCTGGTGCACAAGCTCGGTGGATCTCCGAAGGGTCAGCAGGTGGCTCAGTCTCACACCGGCGCACTCATGGGGGGCGACACACTCCTTCGTGAAGCCTGCGCGCAGGCGGGACTGGTCGTCGTCGATCACTTTGACGAATTGGTGCCAACGGCGTCCCTCTTCGTCAAGGCTGAGCCGCGTGCCCTCGGTCAAGTTGCCGTGCTGTCAGGCTCGGGAGGAGCGGCCATCCTTGCGGCTGATGAAGCCCATGCCGCGCAGGTCGAGCTCGGTGAACTCCAGGATTCGACGCTGAGGACCTTGAATCTCGCTCTGCCGACGTTCGCCCGTGCCGGCAATCCAGTGGACATGGGCGCTGAGGCTCCAACGCAGATCTTCACGGAGTGTCTGGACGCTCTTGCAACTGACCCAGGTACTGGACTCGTCTTGACCGCCGTCACCCTCGCGGCCGAGACGACGTCGGAGCCGCGGGCACACGCGATGGCGGAGTACGCGGCCACCCACCTTGGTGACGACACTGCAGGAATCGGTGTCGTGTGGCTGAGCGACTGGACCGAGGGCCCTGGCCTGAGGCTCCTCAAGGATGCACCCCATGTGAGCGTGTTCAAGTCGTTCCGGTCCGCATTCGCCAGCGCCCGCCACTGGCTCGATTGGCGAGCCCACCTCCAGAGGTCACTGACGCATGGGTTCCCAACGCGACTACTGGATGGCGCTCAGGAGCAGGCGATCCGAGCCGCAGGTCTCGGATCGCTTCCTGCTGTTGATGGTCCCTACTACCTGAACGAAGCAGAGGGCAAGCGCGTGCTCTCGGCGCTGGGCATCCCCATCCCACCGAGCGTCGTCGTGTCCACCGAGACACCAGGCGCACTCCGCATGGGTGACTTGGAGCGCGACAGCCTTCGCCTCCACGGCATCACCTTTCCGGTCGTGGCAAAGATCCTTGATCGACACCTCTTGCACAAGGCGAGAGTCGGGGCCGTACGCCTGAATCTCACCGATCCCTCAAAGCTTGGTGATGCGATCTCAGAACTCTCGGTCCTCGCATCCTCCTTGGGTAGCGGCTCTGAAGTGCTGGTGGAGAGCATGGTGTCCGCTGAACGAGAGTGGTTCGTCGGGGCTTCACGAAACGCTGAGTTCGGCACAGTGCTCACGGTCGGTCGGGGCGGCACCCGCGTGGAGGAGCTGGAGCCTCTGATCGTCTTCGGCGCTGATTCCGCACACGAGCTCGCCGCCCTACTAGCAGAGCGTTTCCCCGCGCAGCAGGACGAGCCGGGTGCAACGCAGGCCCTGCACGCCTTGGCCGAGGCCGCAATGAGGCTCGTGACCTTGCTTGCGGCTCTTCCCGAGATCGTCGAGGTGGAAGTCAACCCCCTGCTCGAGACCGCCGAAGGCCGCCTAGTCGCGGCGGATGCTGTCATCACTACCAACCCCATGGTCGCGCCGGTGAAGCACTCGTGACAGTTCCCGATCACGTCGATCCAGCTGCTTTGGCAGGCATGCGCGTAGTCGATCTCACGAGCCTCTTGCCCGGGCCGCTGGCCAGCATGATCTTGGCCGACTTCGGTGCCGACGTAGTCCACGTCGAGCGACCGGGTGGCGATCCCTCGCGACAGCTTGCTGCGAGGTTCGGGGAAGACAGCGCCTTGCACGCTTGGGTCGGCCGGAACAAGAGGTCGATCGTCAAAGACCTGAAGGACCCAGCCCAGCTCAGTGTGGTCTTGGATCTCATAGCTGACGCGGATGTCGTGCTTGAGGGGTTTCGGCCGGGAGTAGCAGCCCGGCTTGGTATCGACTACGCCGCATGCCGACGCGTCAACCCGTCCGTCATCTATGGATCGATCACGGGCTACGGGTCGGACGGGATCATGCGCGAGCGTCCCAGCCACGATCTGAACATCGCGGGGATCGCCGGACTCCTCGACCTCGCAGGTAGGGGCGAACGTCCGCGGCAGCTCGGATTCCCGATAGCGGACGTCGCCGCAGGTTTGAACATGGCCATCGGCGTGCTAGCGGCCTATGTGCACAAGCAGCGAACGGGACAGGGTCAGCAGATAGATGTGAGTCTGCTCGGAAGTGCTGTCGGCCTCATAGGCTCCCAACTCTTGGAGTCACTGACAGACGGCGAGATCAACCATCGCTCCGTCAGCACCGGGAACGACCCCGCGTACCGCATTTATGAGACCAAATGCGGTCGGCATCTGACCGTGGCGTGCCTTGAGGAGTCCCTGTGGGGAAACCTGTGCGTCGCCCTCGGAGCTGATCACCTGACCTCCCTCCGCCACAGTGACGCACAGAAGGTCCATCGGGCGTTGGAGGTGATCTTCCTCAGCAGAACGCGCGCCGAGTGGGTCGATCTCTTGAGCGGCGCAGATGTCGCGTTCGGAGTCGTCAACAACATCGGTGAGGTCCTAGAGGACGAGGCCGTCGACATCGACTGGCACTCTGCGACCCGGCCCGGACCCGATATCGGGCCGCAGTTGCCGACAGCGATTCGCCTTCGAGAAACGCCGCCGGCCTTTCGATCTCTCGCCTGTAGCCTCGACACCGGAGCGGTCGTCAGCTGGAGTCCGGCGGTCTAGGCCGACACTCGATCCATGTGGCCTGATGAGCGCGCCGCTGTCGTGCTTAGCGTCCAGTGATCAGCGTGCCGCCGATCAAGTTGAGGCGGGTCTGGGACAGGCCCGCGAGAGGTCGACGAGTGCAATGAGGTCGCAAGGTGCTCTATGCGAACCAGCGCAGGGGCTCGCTAACGGATTCTGAGTTCACTCAGACCCCCATGCCGCCCGCAGCGCGCCACGACACCGGGCGCCGGAACAATTCGTGGCCGGCGCCAAGGCGTCGGCCACGAATTGTGCGAACAGGGTGCCGCGAATTGTGCGAACACCCCGTGGTGGAGCTGGCGGGAATCGAACCCGCGTCCTCGAGCGTCGAACCAGGTCTTCTCCGGGTGCAGTCTGTGATGGCGTCTTCTCAGCCCCGGCGCTCGCACAGACACGTCGCCGACGGACTCAGTCAGGTTTGAGTCCCGGTCACCCCTCCTGACTGGGGGTGAACAGCAAGTCTCCTAGATGACGCCAGGGTCCGGGACGGAGACGGATGCCCGGTCTGACGCTTCGATCACCGCTCAGGCGGCGAGAGCGAAGGAACTGCGCTTAGCGTTGGCAGTTGTGTTTTCCAGCGGTCGTTTACGAGATGTCGCTGGCTCCTCGACCCGCTTCTCCTGGAACTAACGTCCCAAGTCGAAACCGATCAGCCCCTCTTGAGTTGTTGGCTTCGAGACGGTCGCAGCGCGACCTTCTCAACCACCGGTGAGTCTACGGGGTGCAACCGACTACCCGCCCCCGAGATTCCCTCCGGGGCCACTCAGGGCCGGACGGAGCGCTCGGCGCCGAACAGCCCGGCGCCGTTCTCCCAGCAGACCGCCCGCAGCCAGTCGTCGCCCAGGTCGAGGCGGGCGAGGCCCTCGAGCTGGTGGGCGTAGGGGTACGGGATCGTCGGGAAGTCGGTGCCGAGCAGGATCTTGGGCTGCAGGTCGACCAGACGCGGCACCAGCCAGGCGGGGTAGGGCATGCCGAAGAAGTCGGTGAACACCATCGTGGTGTCGAGCCGCACGTGCTCGTGCTCCTCCGCCAGCCGCAGGAAGCGCACCACCTCCGGCGCACCCATGTGGGCGACGATGATCGGCAGCCTCGGGTGGCGCTCGAGCAGCCGCTGCATCGAGTCCGGCCCGGTGAAGTCGTTGCCGACCGGCCCCGAGCCCGCGTGCACCAGGATCGGGACGCCGGCGTCCTCGAGCGGCCCCCAGACGTCGTCGAGCAGCGGGTCGTCGAGGTGGAACTCCCCCACCTGCAGGTGCAGCTTGAACAGCTCGACCCCGGCCTCGACCAGCTCGCCGACGTACGCCGCGACGCCCTCCTCGGGGAAGAACGTCGCCGACCAGATCACCTCGGGGACGTCGGCGGCGAAGGCGCGCGACCAGTCGTTGAGGTACGCCGCCACGCCGGGCTTGTGCGCGTAGGGCAGCGTCGAGAAGCGGCGCACGCCCATCGCGCGCAGCAGCTCGACGCGCTCCTCGTGGGGCTGGCGGTAGCGGATCGGCCACTCGCGGCCGATCTTGGGGCCAGCGGTGTCGAAGACGTTCCAGACCGCCTTCTGGATGTTGGGCGGCAGGAAGTGCACGTGCACGTCGAACAGCCCGGGCAGCCCGAGCCCCTCCCAGAACGCGCGGACCGGCGCGACGTCGTCGGAGCGATCCGGCGCCTCGAGGCTCAGTCGATCCCCTTGAGCCGGCGGCCGACAGCCTGCTCGGTCTCGCGGTTGGCCTGGCGCTCGGCCAGGGCGTGCCGCTTGTCCCAGGTCTTCTTGCCCTTCGCGAGCGCGATCTCGACCTTGGCTCGGCCGTTGAGGAAGTAGAGCGACAGGGGCACGATCGTGAACCCCTTCTCGCTGACCTTCCGCTCGATCTTGTCGATCTCGTCGCGGTTGAGCAGCAGCTTGCGCTTGCGGCGGGCGGAGTGGTTGGTCCAGGTGCCCTGGGAGTACTCCGGGATGTGCACGTTGTGCAGCCACGCCTCGCCGCGGTCGATGTCGACGAACCCGTCGACCAGCGAGGCCCGGCCCTCCCGCAGCGACTTCACCTCGGTGCCCTGGAGCACGAGGCCGGCCTCGTAGGTGTCCTCGACGGCGTAGTCGTGCCGCGCCTTGCGGTTCTGCGCGACGACCTTGCGCCCCTGCTCCCTGGCCATCCCGCCATTCTGTCAATGAGCGCAACTCGCTTACGGGGTGCCCGCCGTCTCCGCCTGAGGTCCGTCACTTCGTGAGCGCGGCCTCGCGGCGCAGCTCGGCCAGCCGATCGCGCAGGTTGGGGTCCTGCATCACCAGCCAGACCAGCCCGCAGTCCTCGGGGCCGGTGACGCCCGGCAGGCACAGGGAGCACGCGTCACCGATGCGGATCGGGCAGCGCGGGACGGGCCTCGTCACGCTTCGACGGTAGGGCGCCCGAACGGCGACGGGCAGGGCCCGAGGTCCTGCGCCTACAGGTACTTCATCGGGTCCACCGCGGTGCCGTCCTGCAGCACCGTGAAGTGCAGGTGGCAGCCGGTGGACCAGCCCGTGGAGCCGACGTAGCCCACGATGTCGCCGCGCGCGACCCGGTCGCCGACGCCGACGCGGTACGAGGTCGCGTGGTTGTAGACGACGGTGAGGTTGTGGCCGTTGACCTTGCCGACGTCGAGGTAGAGCCGGTTGCCGTAGACCGAGGAGTAGTAGCGCGAGATCACCTTGCCGGCCGCGGCGGCGCGCATGCCTTCGCCGCAGGAGACGCCGAAGTCGGTGCCGTCGTGGAGGCCCCAGTAGCCGTAGATCGGGTGCACCCGGTAGCCGAACGGCGAGGTGACCGAGCCGTTGACCGGCGCGAGCAGGAACCCGTCGTCGCTGCCGACGAAGCCCGTGCTGTGGTCGGCGGCCGCCGCGGCGATGATCAGCTGCTTGATGTGGCGCTCTTGCTTCTTGAGCTTCGCCAGCTCGGCCTCGTCGCGCGCCTTGGCCCGCTCGGCGTGCCGCTGCGCCTTCTCGCGGGCGGCGACGGTGAGCGTCACCTGGTCCTGGGCGAGCAGCGCGTCGTTGGCGGCTTGGTCGGCCTCGTTCTTGAGGCGCTGGGTGTTGGCAAGCTGCTGGGCGGCGAGGTCGGCCTGCTCGTCGGCCGCGGCCTCGGCGGCCTTCACCTCCTCCTTCTGCGCGCGCAGCTGGAGCTCGGCGGCGTGCAGCTGGTCGAACACCGCACTCTGGTCCTCGACGAGCGTGTCGGCGTACTCCATCTTGCGGATCAGGTCGGCCGGGGTCTGCGCGTCGAGGTAGCCCGTCCACGCCATCAGCTCGGGCGAGCCCTGCTGGTAGAAGGCCACGACGGTGTCCTTGACCCGGACCTGCTGCGCGTCGAGCGCCGCCTGCCCCGCGACGACGTCGGCCTTGGCCTGCGCGAGGTTGGCCTGCGCGGTCTCGAGGGCGGCGCGCATCGCGGCGTCCTGCGCCTCGGCGGTCTGGAGCTGCGAGAGCGCGTCGGCGGCCCGCGCCTGCTTGTCCGCGAAGTCCGCCTGCGCGGCGGCGAGCTGCGCCTCGGCGTCGGCGAGCTCGGCCTTGGCCCGGGTGATCGCCTTGCTGGCGTCCTCCACGTCGGCCTGCGCCTGCTGGACCTGCTGGTGGACCTGATGCTGGCGGTCCTCGAGG
Organism: Nocardioides halotolerans DSM 19273; assembly: GCF_000422805.1. Classification (GTDB taxonomy): domain Bacteria; phylum Actinomycetota; class Actinomycetes; order Propionibacteriales; family Nocardioidaceae; genus Nocardioides; species Nocardioides halotolerans. The sequence goes on from NZ_KE383923.1 coordinate 465,633, forward strand.
TCGCCGTCGCGGTGCGCCTGGGCGGCGGGTACGCCGAGTCCGAGGGTCGCCGCGATCAGGAGGGTCGCCAACGCAGGACGGTTGGCGGCGCCGGGGAAGTAGCGCACGTCGTGCCTAACAGTCGGGGAAGTAACTGATCGGTCGTCCCCGACGGTAAGGGCCCGAGGTCAGACTTTGAGGTATTTGCGCGTCAGTAGGAGTGTCGGCAGCAGTGTGAGCGCTGGGCCGAGGATCGCGATGACGACGAGCGCGGTGGTGTACTCCTGCGCCCCGATCCACGGCATGAACTTCACCGAGTCGGCGATCCGCTCGTGCACGCCGAACCACATGAACGCCCCGAGCGTGCCGCCGGCCAGGGCCACACCGATGACCGCGGTGACCACCGCCTCCATCAGGAACGGCAGCGCGATGTAGAGCGTCGAGGCGCCGACCAGCCGCATGATCGCGATCTCCTTGCGCCGCGCGAACGCCGCGAGCCGGATCGTGTTGGCGACCAGCAGCAGCGCCGCGACCAGCAGGAAGACGGCGATCCCCCACGAGCCGTACTTGAGCGCGTCGAGCCACTCGTAGATCGGTTTCAGGGTCTCGTGCACGTCGCGGATCTGGCTCACGCCGTCGAGCCCCTGGACCTCGCTCTCGATGCCCTGGAACTCCTTCGGGTCCTTGAGCGTGATCCAGTAGGACTCCGGCATGTCGGCCGCCGTGAGCGCGGGGTTGTCGCCGTCGAACTGGTCGGCGCCGTAGAGCTCCTTGACCTTCTCGAACGCCTCCTCCTGCGACTCGAAGGTGTACGACGCGACCTCGGGGTTGCCCTCCATGGCCTCGACCACGCGCTGCTTCTGCTCGTCGGTGGCGCGGGCGGCGCAGGCCGGGTTGGTGTCGCCGTCACGGCAGAGGTAGACCGTGACCTGGAGCTGGTCGCCGAGGAAGCGCGTCGCGATGTCGGACTGCTGCTTCATCAGCACGCCGAGGCCGAGCAGCGTCATCGACACGAACAGCGTCAGCACCACGGCAATGTGCATAGACAGGTTGCGGCGCAGGCCCGAGCGGAGCTCGGAGAAGACGTAGCGGAACTGCATCGGCCCTCAGCCCGCCGCGCCGTAGGCGCCCTGCGCGTCGTCGCGGACGACGCGGCCGTGGTCGAGCTCGATGACCCGCTTGCGGAGCTGGTCGACCACGTGGACGTCGTGGGTCGCCATCAGCACGGTGGTGCCGGTGCGGTTGATGCGGTCGAGCAGCTTCATGATCCCGGCCGAGGTGGTCGGGTCGAGGTTGCCGGTCGGCTCGTCGGCGATGAGGATCATCGGCCGGTTGACAAAGGCGCGCGCGATCGCGACCCGCTGCTGCTCACCGCCGGAGAGCTCGTGCGGCATCCGCTCGCCCTTGCCGTCGAGGCCGACGAGCTCGAGCGTCTGCGGCACGACCTTCTTGATCTCGGCGCGCGACTTGCCGATCACCTGCAGCGCGAACGCGACGTTCTCCGACACGGTCTTGTTGGGCAGCAGCCGGAAGTCCTGGAAGACGGTGCCGATCTGGCGGCGCAGCCGCGGCACCTTCCAGCCGGCGAGCCGGTTGAGGTCCTTGCCCGCGACGTGCACGCGGCCGCCGGTCGAGCGGGTCTCGCGGAGCACCAGCCGCAGCGCGGTCGACTTGCCGGAGCCCGACTGGCCCACGAGGAAGACGAACTCGCCCTTCTCAATGTCGATGCTCACCTGGTCTAGCGCAGGCTTGGCCGTGCCCGGGTAGGCCTTGCTGACCTTCTCGAACCGAATCACGTGGGTCGACATTACGGGGCGGGGCGTTGAATCCGGACTTCCGCCGGTCGAGTCGGGCGAATCGACCGGCAAAACCACCGACTCGACCGGCGGAAGTCCGGATTCAACGATCCACGACCCACCAGGCGGCGTACGCCGGGAGCCAGAGCACGCCGTCGCCGCCGGCCTCGAGGACCTGGCCGGAGAGGGCGTCGTACGGCGCGGCGAGGCCCTCGGCCCGGAGCCGGTGCAGGTGGAACGGGCGCCGCTCGGCGGAGACGTTGTAGAGGCCGACCATCGGACCGCTCGCGTGCCGGCGCACCACGGCCAGGACGCCGTCGTCGGTGTCCGGGAGCACGATGGTGTCGGCAGAGGCGTGCAGCTGCGGGAGGCCGGCCCGCACCCGGGCGAGGTGCGCCAGCCCCGAGAAGACCCGCCCTGCCAGGGTCGACCGGTCGTCGCGAGCGGATGCGAGGCCCCAGTCGAGCCTCGGCCGGTGCGCCCAGCGGTTGTCGTCCGCGTGGCCCGCCTCGTCGGCCCAGCCGGGGTTGTTGGGCTGGGCGAGCTCGTCGCCGCTCCAGATCACCGGGATGCCGCCCCAGCCCGCGGCGATCGCGTGCGCGAGCAGGATCCGCGCCTCCTCGTGCCCCGCCAGCGAGGCGGCCGTGCCGCTGATCCGCCGGTCGCCCGTCTCGGCGTTGGCCTGGAAGACCAGCCCCTCGGCCCACGAGCCGGGGAAGGTGCCGGCGTACCAGTCGGCGAGGAAGTGCCGGTGGCCCGGCCCGGTGACGCCGGCCGCGTGGGCGTCGGAGTCGTCGATCGCCCAGCCGATGTCGTCGTGGCAGCGCACGTAGGTGACCCAGGTGCCGGTGCCCGGCGTCGGCGGCAGCGCATGGAAGGCCTGCCGGGCCAGGATCGTGTTGCCGGTCGCGAGCATCGACCAGATCTGCACCATCAGGCTGTTGTGGTAGGCGAGGTCGCTGACCCGGCCGGCGTGGCGGCCGGTGCCGAGGTACTGCACCAGGTCGCGCGGCCCGACGATCGCCTCGGCCTTGAAGGCCACGGCCGGCGCCGCCATCCGGGTCAGCGCGTGCAGCGCCTGGGTGATGGCGTGGACCTCGGGCTGGTTCTGGCAGCTGGTGCCCATCCGCTTCCACAGGAAGGCGATGGCGTCGAGCCGGAGCACCTCCACGCCGAGGTTCGCCAGCCACAGGATGACCTCGGCGAGCTCGGCGAGCACCGCGGGGTTGGCCCAGTTGAGGTCCCACTGCCACTCGTTGAACGTCGTCCAGACCCACCCCGCCAGCTCGTCGTCCCACGTGAAGCTGCCGGGCGCGAAGTCGGGGAACACCTCGGGCAGGGTCCGCTCGTAGGCGTCGGGCAGGTCGCGGTCGGGGAAGACGTGGAAGTAGTCGCGGTACGCCGCCTCGCCCGCGCGGGCCCGCGCCGCCCACTCGTGCTCGCGCGCGACGTGGTTGAGCACGAGGTCGACGACCAGGCTGATGCCGCGGCCGCGCAGCGTGGTCGCCAGGTCGCGGAGGTCCTCGGTCGTGCCGAGGTCGTCCCGGACGGCGCGGTAGTCGCGGACGGCGTAGCCGCCGTCGTTGTCGCCCTCGCGCGGGGCGAGCAGCGGCATCAGGTGGAGGTAGGTGACCCCCAGCTCCTCGAGGTGGTCGAGCCGCTCGGCCACGCCCCGCAGGTCGCCGGCGAACCGGTCGGCGTAGCACGCGTAGCCGAACATGCCCGGTTGCTGGAGCCAGTCGGGCGTGAGCAGCCGGTGCTGGTCGAGCTCGTGGAGGTCGGCAGGCCGTTCGGCGTACGCCGTCGCGGCGGCCCGCACCAGCCGGGCCAGCAGGCCGTCCGCGACCTGCGGATCGGGGTGGAGCTCGGCGACCGCGGCCTCGAGGTCGGGCCAGTAGCGGTCGAGCCGGAGCGCGAAGGCCCGCCTCCGGTCGGGGCTGAGCCCACCACCGCCGACGAGCGCGTCGAGGCCGGGGCGAGCCTCGAGCTGCCCGGCGGCCACGGCGTGGATCTCGCGAGGTGCGCCCATCCGGGGCATCCTCGCACCGCCCTACGCTCTTCCGCATGCGGCTCCCCTTCGGCTACCTCGTCCTCGCCGGAGTGGTGACCGCGGCCGTCGTGGGCGGGGGCGTGCTGGCGCTCGGACACGACGACGAGGAGCCGCCGCCGAGTCCGGCCAAGGAGACCTTCAGCACCACCGCGCTGGCCGACTACGACACGGCCGGTGCCGTGGTCGCGCGGGACTCCTTCTGCGACGCGGTCGACGACCGGCAGGTCACCGCCGCGCTGGGCGGCGAGGCCGCCGACTCGTCGTCGTGGGCGAACGGCGACACCGTCGACCTCGGCAGCGGCACGGAGGACGTCGCCCACGAGTTCGGCTGCCGCTACACCGCGGCGGACGGCGCACTCGCCCAGGCGTGGGTGTTCGCCCCGCCGGTCGACGCCACGACCGCCGACCGGCTGGTCCGGGCCGCGGGCAAGGCGGCGAGCTGCCAGGCCGGGGCCGGACCGGCGTTCGGCTCGCCGGGCCTGGCCCTGACCTGCACCAAGGACGGCCGGGTGCGCGCGTCGTACCGCGGGCTGTTCGGCGACGCGTGGCTGGTCTGCGAGGTCGAGCGGCAGGCGGACGCCGGCGTGGACCTCGCCGACGTGGCGGGCCGCTGGTGCGTCGGGGTGCTGGAGGCGGCGGTCGGCTGAGCTCGGGCGGCGGGTGATCCGTTCGGGCTGTGGCATCAGCGTGAGCGACAGGGTTGGGTGTGCGCATGAGAACTCGGGCCCTGACCCTGACCGTCCTCGTGCTCGGCGCCCTCTGCGCCGGCGCCGCTTCGGCCACCGCGGACGACGACGGCGGCGGCGCGCCATCCCTCCCCCACTCCGCCCACGGCCAGCAGGCGATCGAGCTGCTCGGCGACCGGCTCGACGAGGCAGCCGCCCTCAGCGACTGGACGCCGCCGCAGCTGCGCGAGGTGCTGGCCACGGATCCGACCGCCTGGGTCGACCGCGACGGCCGGGTGTTCTACAAGGAGGTGACCGCGCTCGGCGACGAGCCCGACGCCTACGACAGCGCCGACGCGCCGCCGTTCCCCCTCGACCAGACGTTCCTGCTGCACAGCAACCCGGCCTCGACCAAGAAGCTGTTCATCGACTTCGACGGCACCACCGTCTCCGGCACCCGGTGGAACACGAACTACGCCTTGCCCAACGGCTCCTACCCGGCGTGGGACCCCGACGGCAACGGCGAGGCGTTCACCGACGGTGAGAAGGAGAGCATCCAGACGATCTGGCAGCGGGTGTCGGAGGACTACGCACCCTTCGGCGTCGACGTCACCACCGAGGACCCGGGCGAGGCCGGCCTGCTGCGGACCAACGCCAGCGATCAGGCCTACGGCACCCGCGCGCTCGTCACGCCCAGCACGGTCGCCGAGGGCGCGATCTGCGGCACCCCGGTGCCGTCCTGCGGCGGGGTGGCCTACATCAACGTCTTCGGGCAGACCGAGCCTGACGGCTCGTCGCACCAGCCGGCGTGGGTCTTCCCGCAGTCGCTGAGCCAGAACCCCAAGAACATCGCCGAGGCGGTCGCCCACGAGGTCGGCCACAACTTCAGCCTGCAGCACGACGGCGTCACGACCGCCTCCGCGCAGTCGGTGCTGCCGAAGTGCGCGACCGTGACGGGCTACTACTGCGGCCACGCCCAGTGGGCGCCGATCATGGGTGTCGGCTACTACAAGCCCGTCGTGCAGTGGAGCAAGGGCGAGTACGCCAGCGCCAACAACACCAGCCAGGACGACGTCTCGCTCATCGCGGGGAAGGCGCCGTACCGCGCCGACGAGAACGACGGCACCATCCCCGGGGCCGGCGTCGTCCTGCCGACGGCGGCGCCGGCGCGCATCACCACCCGCACCGACACCGACACCTACCTCCTCGGCACCTGCTCGGGACCGGTGACGGTGACCGCCACGCCCTGGCCGCTGAGCCCGAACCTCGACATCAAGCTCGACCTCCTCACGGCGGGCGGCGCCGTGCAGACGTCCGCCGACCCCGCCGCGACGATGGTCGACACCGAGACCGCGAGCGGCCTCGACGCCGCGATCTCGACCAGCGTGCCCACCGGCGTCTACTACGCCCGGGTCGACGGGGTCGGGATCGGCACCGGCGCCACCGGCTACACCGACTACGCCAGCATCGGCTCCTACACCCTCGCGGCCACCGGTTGCGCGATCCTGCCGCCCCCGCCGCCGGTCTCGGCGCCCGGAGCTCCGGCCGTCATCAAGGTCGCGAAGGGCAAGAAGGGCGGCAAGAAGACCGCCTCGGTGGCGTGGGCCGCGCCGGCGAGCACGGGCGGGACGCCGATCACGGGCTACCGCGTGACCGTGCTCAAGGCCAAGAACGGCAAGGTCGTGCGGACGGCGAACGTGGCCGCCGGCGTGACGTCGTACGTCGCCAAGAAGCTGAAGTCGGGCAAGTACAGGTTCGCCGTGGTGGCCCTCAACGCGGTGGGCGCGAGCCCGCAAGCGCTGTCGAAGGCGGTCAGGGCTCGCTGAGGCGGAGCGCCTGAGGCGTGCGGTCGAGAGCTGGGCTCAGTTCTCGGCCGCGCGCTCCGCGCCGCGGCGCCACCGGATGCCGGCCTCGAGGAACCCGTCGAGGTCGCCGTCGAAGACCGAGCTCGGGTTGCCGACCTCGTAGCCGGTCCGCAGGTCCTTGACGATCTGGTAGGGGTTGAGGACGTAGTTGCGCATCTGGTCGCCCCAGCTGGCGGCCACGTCGCCCTTGAGCTCCTTGAGCTGCGCGGCCTCCTCGGCCTTCTTCAGCGCGAGCAGCTTGGCCTTGAGGATCACCATCGCGCTGGCCTTGTTCTGCAGCTGGCTCTTCTCGTTCTGGCAGCTGACGACGATGCCGGTCGGGATGTGGGTGAGCCGGACCGCCGAGTCGGTGGTGTTGACCGACTGCCCGCCGGGGCCTGAGGACCGGTAGACGTCGACCCGGACCTCCTCGTCGGGGATCTCGATGTCGTCGGTCTGCTCGAGCAGCGGCACCACCTCGACGGCGGCGAAGCTGGTCTGACGGCGGCCCTGGTTGTCGAACGGGCTGATCCGGACCAGCCGATGGGTGCCGGCCTCGACCGAGAGGGTGCCGTAGGCGTACGGCGCGTGGATCGCGAACGTCGCCGACTTGAGCCCGGCCTCCTCGGCGTAGGAGGTGTCGAAGACCTCGACCGGGTAGCCGTGCTGCTCGGCCCAGCGGGTGTACATCCGCATCAGCATCTCCGCGAAGTCGGCCGCGTCGACCCCGCCGGCGCCGGAGCGGATCGTGACCAGCGCGTCGCGCACGTCGTACTCGCCCGAGAGGAGCGTGCGGACCTCGAGCGCCTCGACGCTCTTCCTGATCTTGGCCAGCTCCGTCTCCGCCTCGGCGAGCGTGGAGTCGTCCCCCTCCTCCTGGCCGAGCTCGACCATGATCTCGAGGTCGTCGAGGCGGCCGGCGAGGGCGGTGACTCGGTCGACCTCACCCTGCAGCGCCGAGAGACGACCGGTGACGCGGGTGGCGTTCTCCTGGTCGTCCCAGAGGTCCGGAGCGGCGACCTGGACGCCGAGCTCGTCGATCTCGCGGCGCATCGCGTCGAGGTCGAGCACCTGCTCGATGGTGCTCATGGTCGCTCTGAGCTGCTTGATCTCGGTGTCGAACTCGGGTCCTGCCACGAGGGGCAACGTTACTGCGGGGAGCCACGGCGCACCGATTCGTGCGACGGGCTCGTGCGGCAGACCCGGCCCGCTCCCCGCCGTTGCCGCGGCGCCCGGACGGCGTGCACCTCGCAGTCAGGTTGTCGGCAGGCTTTCCTGAGAAACACCCTTGAGGAGGCTTGCCGGGCCGATCACGACAAGGCTTAGGGTGCGCTCATGCCACTAAGGAACTCATCCAGGAAGCGCTCGCGCGCCGCGCTGTCAGGGGTCGCTACCGCGGCCCTGGCACTCGCCGGGCTCGCGCTCACGTCCACGCCGACGACGGCGGCCCCCGCGGCCGCCGCGGCCGCCGCCAGCCCGAGCAAGTTCGGGTACGCCGGCGCGCCGGTCAACCCGGCTCCCTACACCGTGACGCAGCCCGACGGCTCGTCGCTGCGGGTCCGCGACTTCGGCGACCACCTCGCTCACGGCACCGCGACCGTCAAGGGCAACTACAGCGTCGTCAAGGGCGGCGACGGTGTCTGGCGCTACGCCGCCGGCCTGACCCGCTCGGGCAAGCTCAAGGCGTCGAGCGTCGTCGCCGGCAAGGGCACGCCCCCGGCGGCCGCCAGGGGCCTCGTCCCGGCGCCGTCCGCCAAGCCGACGCCGTCGAAGGCGCCGATGGGCGGCACCGGCAACGACAAGGAGCTGGTGATCCTCGTCGAGTTCCAGGACGTCCAGCACCACGCCTCCGGCTCGACCGAGGCCGACTGGGCCAACCACTACTTCGGTGCCACCGGCAGCGTCGACGACTTCTACGACGAGGCCAGCCAGGGCAGCTTCGGCGTCAAGCCCGCGACCGAGAGCTGCGGCACGCCCAACGACGGTGTGACCAACTGGATCCAGCTGCCGATGAACCACCCCAACACCGGGGTCGACGGCAGCGCCACCGAGCAGTACATCGCCGACGCGATCAAGGCCACCGAGAGCTGCGTCGACTACGCGTCGTTCGACGGCACCAACGGCCAGGCCCCCGACGGTGAGATCACCACCGACGAGCTGCACGTGACGATCATCGGCGCGGGCTTCGAGACCTCCTACGGCGGCGACGAGTGCGGCAAGAGCATCTGGGGCCACGAGTGGGACCTGGAGTCCGCCGGCATCACCGCGCCGACCGTCGACGGCAAGACCATCGGCAACTCCGGCTACACGACCTTCGGCGAGTGGCACTGCAACGCGGGTGACGACCCCGGCCACAAGGCGACGATGGGCATCATGGCCCACGAGTTCGGCCACGACATCAACTGGCCCGACCTCTACGACACCGACCAGTCCGGTGAGGGCACCGGCGAGTGGAGCCTGATGGGCAGCGGCTCGTGGGGCGAGTCAACCGGTCCCGGTGCGGAGCCGGGCGACTCCCCGTCGTACCCCGACGCGTGGGCGCTCTACTACCAGGGCTGGGTCATGCCGACCGTCGCCACCGTGTCCGACAACCTCGCAGTCGAGGCACACCAGAGCCTGCTGCTCGGGCCCAACCCCGGCGGCACCGACTGGCTCTTCGGGGAGCACCGCGGCACGGGTGAGTACTTCATGCTGGAGAACCGCACCCAGCAGGGCTACGACGTGTCCACCCCGGGCTGCGGCATCGTCATCTACCGCATCGACGAGACCGTGACCCCGAGCAACGGCGCCAACTCCGACGAGACCGACCCGCTGGTCAAGGTCATGCAGGCCGACGGCGACGAGGACCTCGAGAACGGCGCCAACCGCGGCGACGCGGGTGACCCGTGGCCCGGCACGACCGGCAACCACGACTTCGACAACTCGTCGACGCCGAACACCAAGTTCCACGACGGCACCCCGTCGAACCTGGACCTGCACGTCGACGAGAACTCCTGCGCGTCGACCATGCACGTGGACGTCAGCCACCTCGGTGACCCGTCCCCCGTGCCCGAGCCCCCCGCCAACGACGACTTCGCCGACGCGGTGGCGCTCACCGGCAACTCGGGCAACACCACCGGCACCAACGACAACGCCACGCTCGAGCCGGGCGAGCCCGAGGTCGTCGGTCACGGTGGCGCCTCGGTCTGGTACACGTGGACGCCGTCGGTCAGCGGCACCGCGACGCTCACGATGGACGGCAGCGACTACGACACGGTGCTCGGTGTCTTCACCGGCACGGCGGTCAACGCGCTGACGCTCGTCGCAGAGAACGACGACGAGGACAACCCGAACGCGATCTACACCAGCAAGGTGGTCACCCCCGTCACGGCGGGCACGACCTACCGGATCTCGGCAGACGGCTACGACGGCGACACCGGGTCGATCGACCTCGCGTGGAGCATCAAGGCCAACCCGACGGTCACCGGTGTGCACATGCCGGAGCCGTCGACCTTCGGGTCGCCGAGCACCGTCGTCGTCAACGTGACCGGCACCGCCGGTGTCGCCACCGGGAACGTCACCGTCAAGGAGGGCAGCACCACGCTCGGCACCGGCACGCTCAGCGCGGGCAGCGCGACCATCAACCTGCCTGCGACGCTGCCGGTCGGGACGCACGCCCTGACGGCGTCGTACGCCGGCAACGCGGACTACAACGCCGGCACGGCCAACGTGACCGCCACGGTGGTCGCGGCTCCGCCCACGCAGGTGGCGTCGACCACGACGGCGTCCGCGCCGAAGAAGGTCAAGTTCAAGCAGGACTTCGACGTCACGGCGACCGTGACGGCGGCGGGGGTCACGCCCACCGGCACCGTCCAGGTCTTCGACGGCTCGAAGCTGATCGGCACCGGCACCCTCGTGGGTGGCACGGTGAAGATCCACGTCAAGAAGAACCTCAAGAGCGGGAAGCACACGCTGACCGTGAAGTACCTGGGTTCGGCTGAGGTGACTGCGAGCCAGACGACCGTCAAGGTGAAGGTCAAGAAGAAGAAGAAGAAGAAGAAGCACCACCACCGCTGAGCTGAGCTGCACCAGACTCAGTGATCGAGTGGCCGGCCCCGTCTCCTCCGGAGGCGGGGCCGGTCCCGTCTGCGGGGTTGGTCAGGCCGTGCGGCCGAAGACCTGCGCGACGTACCACCGGCCGTCGTGACCCTTGCGGGCGCCGATCCCCATCAGGCGGAACGACGGGTTGAGGATGTTGGCGCGGTGGCCCTCGGAGTTCATCCAACCGTCGTTAACGACCGACCGGCCGCTGGGGAAGCCGGCTGCGACGTTCTCTCCCGCGGTGCTGAGCTTGCACGCGCGCAGCACGGCGCCGAGGTCCTGGTGGAACATCCGCTCCTGCTGCGCCATCGCCTTGGCCTGCCGGACGGCCGCGCGCTTGACGCAGTCCTGGGGCTTGAGCGCCTTGAGACCCTCGTGGGTCCGGTTGGCGTTGGTCGCCGCGAACGCCTGGCGGGCGTACTTGCCGGCGCTGCTCCTCGCCTGGGCGTGGTCCTGGGCCTGTGCGGGCGCGGTCGCCCCTGCGGCGGCGAGCAGGGCGAGGCTGGCGAGGAGAGCGGCGGGTCGGCGCATGCCTACGAGGTTAGATCGAGTGGTCAGCCTGCGAACGGCTTCCAGCGGAACCCGACCTTGACGACGCCGTGGTCGCCGGTGCCGGTGGCGCGGTGGTCGTCGTCGTTGAGGTGGTCGTTGCTGATGCCGAGCCCGTCGAAGAGCCACTGCCGCCGGCGGCTGTGGTCGTAGAACTGCTCGCTGACCAGCACGTGGTCGAGCGACTCGCGCAGGTCCTGGTGGACGTGGGTGTAGTAGACGTCGCGGGTGTCGCGGTACTCCTGCAGCGTCTGGGCGGTGTAGAGCCCGATGTCGGCGCCGCCCTGCGACTCCCCCACCAGGTAGTTGGGCTGCTCGGTGAGGATGTTGATGGTGTTGCTGTGCTGGCCGTCGTTGAGGTCGCCGAGCACCAGCACCGGCGTCTCGGTGCCCTTCATGACCTCGGTCAGCAGGAGCTGCTCGGGTTCGCAGGCCTTGACACCCAGAAGACGACAGTGGAGACGTCGAGCTCGGACATGATCAGGTCCGACTACACGAAGAAGCAGGGTTTTGCGCTTCTCCATCTGCGGGTACGGTGCTCCGCTCGACCAGTCGCAGTACGTGGAAGAGGTTCAGACCTAAGTGCTCCTGACCCCCGTTGTTGCGAGGGCCGCACTGGCCGTGGCCCTCGCAACACCTCTGATCCTGTCCGGGTGCAACGACGACACCTCGGCCGAAACGGACCTGTACCCGGGTCCCATGGTGGTCGGCAACCCCCAGGGCTCCTCGATCACGCTGCCTGTCGGAAAGGTGGTCACGGATGGCGTGCAGGTGCTGAGGCTCTCGGGCGAATACGAAGCCACCATCGACAAGGTCGAGCTCGTCGGTGACGACGGTATGGAGTTCCTGGGGGCCGGGATCGCGCCACCGCCACGTCGCTCTGCCCTCGAGCAGTTCATCTTCGACTGGCCGCCGACAAAGGCCACCCAGTTCGACCCGGCGACCGTCGTGCCGGCCGAGGGCGCGACGATCGGCAACGAGACGGACGAGCCCATGGGGTGGGAGCTCCTACTCGGGCTGAAGGTGGTCGATGAGGGCAAGCACACTCGCACGGCGATCCGGATCACCTACACCGTCGACGGTGAGCAGTACCGGGTCGACCTGCCCACCGAGCTCACCGTGTGCACCGGGCCGGCGTACGAGACCGACGGCGAGTGCACGCCCGAGTAGACCTCAGTCGTCGACGCCCACGGAGGCCGACCCATCGGCACCGATGGTGGCCCGCTCCGGGGAGCCCGGGATCGACAGCGGCAGGTCGAGCGGGGCGTGCAGGGCGACCACAACCCGGTCGCCGTCGATCCGGACCGTGTAGGACAGCCCGGGGTAGCGCGCGTAGGCGCCCGTGTTGCGCAAATACTCGCCGACCGCCAGCCTGGCCTGGCCAGGCGTGAGGGCGAGCGTGTCGGGCGGGACGCCGCCCTCGTAGACGTCCGCACCGGTGGCGCCGAGGTCGGCGCCGCGCAGAGCGGCGCCGTCGGCGAGGGTGTCGAGGCCCTGGCGCTGCAGGTAGGCGGCCGAGGCGTCCACGACGAGCGCCGCGACCATCGCGAGCACGACGGCGAACCCGACGATGAGCACCGTGGCCTGGCCGCGCTCGTCGCGGCGTCTCCTAGCGGGACGCATCGCCGAGCTCATGGTACTGCCCGACCGGCACCGTGTGCGAGGCGTCGAGCGCGAAGCTCGGCGCGCCACCGCCGAGCGCGTCGGGCAGCAGCGGGAGGTCGACCCGGGTCGCGACCCGGACGGTGATGACCGAGGTACCCTGGTGGCAGTCGTGGGGGTACGGCGTGCACGTGACGGTCACCGTGAGCGGGGCGTCGGCCAGGCCCTGGTCGGCGAGCGCCTGCCGCGCGGCCTGCTCGGCCCGTGCCCGGCCCAGCGCGTCGGTCGGGGCGAGCGCGTAGGCCCGGCCGGCCGCGCGGGCCGCGCTGCTGACGCCGAAGGCGCCCTGCTGCACCTGGGAGACGCTGAGCACGATCCAGAGCATCGGCACCAGCAGCAGGACGCCGAGCCAGGTCAGCTCGACGAGCGCGCTCCCCCGCTCGTCCCGCCTCACCTCTTGCTCCGACACTGAACCAAATGGTTCACTTTCCCGGTGACCGTCCCCGCGCTCTGCGCCGCCCTCGGCGACCCGACCCGCGCCGGGCTCGTCGAGCGGCTCTCCCGGGGGCCGGCCAGCCTGTCGGAGCTCGCGGCGCCGTACGCCATGACCCTCACGGCCGTCCGCAAGCACGTCGGGGTGCTGGAGGAGGCCGGCTGGGTGGAGCGGCGCAAGCAGGGCCGGGTGGTCACCTGCCGCCTCCGGCCCGAGCCGCTGGCCGAGCTCGAGGGCTGGCTCACCGACCGGCGCACGTTCTGGACCCAGGCCATCGACCGGCTCGACTCCTCTCTCGAAAGCGATGCCTCATGACCGTGCCCGACCTCGGCTTCACCCTCGACCGGACCTACTCGGCCTCGCCCGAGCGCGTCTACGCGCACTTCACCGACCCCGGCCTGATGGCCCGGTGGTTCTGCCCCAACCCCGACCTGCCCACGACCTGCGAGCTCGACGTCCGGCCCGGCGGAGCCTGGCGGGTAGAGATGGGCGACTGGGTGGTGGGCGGCACCTACGTCGAGGTCGAGCCGGTGAGCCGGCTGGTCTTCACCTTCGACTGGGAGCACGACGACGACCGCCCGACCACGGTCACCGTCGTGATCACCGAGGAGAGCGACGGCACCCGGCTGGTGCTCGCCCACGAGGAGACCGGCGCCGACGGCGGCCACCAGGTCGGCTGGACGGCGTCGTTCGTCCGGCTCGACCGCGAGCTGGCGTAGCCGGCCCCGAGCCGGCCTCACGGCGGCTCCTCGACGGCGTGGCCGGTGACGGTCAGCTCGATCGCCGGCCCACCGAGCCCCAGCGCCGGCACCCGCGCGTGCACGGTGACCTCGACGGTGTCACCGGTCTGCCGTGCGGAGACGTCCCGCGCGAACCTCCCCGACGCCGCACCGTCGATCTGCGCGCGGGTCAGCGCGGCGCCGTCGGCCGGACCGCGGTCGCGGGTCGCCGCGAGCCGGGCGCCCTCGGATGCCGCCGAGGCCAGCGTGTTGCGGACGAACAGCACCAGTGCCACCTGCAGGATGCCGAGCACGACGGGCACCAGCACGAGCATGACCAGCACGATGTCGACGACCGCCGCGCCGTCCTCGGAGCGGCGGCGCAGCACGGGCACCTACTTCACGGAGCCGAGCGCGCTCGACAGCATCGAGCTGAGCTGGCCCTGGGCCACGCCCCAGATCGCCATCACGAGCCCGGCGGTCATCACGGTGACGAGGACCCACCCGGGCACGTCGCCGCGCTCGTCACGGACCCGCGGGGCACTGACCCCGAGCCGGAGCCAGGTCAGTGCGGTGTGGAGGTGGTGCATGGTGCTTCCTTTCCCGAGAGGTGCTCACTGCCGGGTCACGGCGTCGTGAGCGACAGCCCGACGACGCCGGGCCAGAAGGCGAACAGCACGGTCACCGGCAGCACGAGGAACACCACCGGGACCATCATGGCGACCTCGCGACGGGCGGCGACCTCGATCAGCTCGCGGCGCCCGGCCTCGCGGACGTCCGCCGCTTGCGCGTGCAGGACGTCGGCCAGAGGGGTGCCGCGCTCGACTGCGACCGCGATGCCCTGGGCGAACCGCGCGACCAGGGGCAGCCCGGTCGTCGCGGCCATGCGGTCGAACGCCGAGGCGACGGGCTCACCGGTGCGGACGGCGGCGAGCACCGATGACAGGTCGGAGGAGAGATCGCCGCCGGACCGGCGTACGACACGGTCGAGCGCAGCCACCGGGCTCTCCCCCGCTGCCACGGCGAGCGCGAGCAGCTCAGCGACGGTCGGGAACTCGGCGAGGATCCGGTGTTCGCGCTGCTTGACCTGCGACGAGAGGTGTTGGTCGCGCGCGAGCACGCCGACGACGAACGCCGCGAGGCACAGGACCACCGCCGGGACCAGCCCGCCGGGACGGGTCAGCGCCTTGAGGATCGAGTAGGCCGCGCTGAGCGCGAAGGCCACCAGACCCCACACGACCTGCTGCACCCGGAACTCCGCCACGGTCACGTCGAGGCCTGCCCGCGCCAGCCTCGTGCGGACCGAGGCTGCTCCCCCGAGCACGCGCTCGACGGCGTCGGCAGCCGAGGTCAGCAGTGGCCCGAACACCCCGCGGGTCGCGGAGGTCGAGGGGACCGGCCGCGCGGTGAGTCGGGGTACGTCGCGGAGGTAGGGCAGGACCCGTGCCTCCAACCGCGGCCGCCTCAGCGCGAGGACCCGCGCCCCGACCAGCAGCAGCCCGCCACCGAGCGAGGCTCCGAGCAGCGCTCCCCAGGCGGTCGGCGTCACCGCAGGATCCGCCGCTCGACCGGGAGGCGCCCGATGCGCATCATCAGGCGGTAGGCGACCAGGCACAGCCCGGCGCCCACACCGAGGACCAGCGCACCGGACGGCGATGCATAGCGACGGATGACCTCGGTCTGGAAGGACATGAAGAGCAGCACCAGCCACGGCGCGGCCACGGCGAGGCGGGCGCCGTTGACCGTCCAGGCCTGTCGCGACTCCAGCTCACCGCGGGTGCGGACGTCCTCACGCAGGTAGCCGGACAGGTTGCGCAGCAGCCGCCCGAGCTCGCCGCCGCCGACCTCGCGCGCCACGCGCAGCCCCTCGACCACACGGTCGCCCACCGGGTCGGCGAGGCGCTCCTTCAGGCGGTCGAGACTCTCGCCGAACCGTCCGGTCACCTGGTAGTCGAGCGCGAAAGCGTCGAACGCCGGCCGCAGCACCTCGGGGCCACGCACACCCAGCGCCGCCAGCGCGTCGGGCAGCGACATGCCGGCCCGGACCGCCGAGGTGAGGTTGTCGACGGCCTCGGGCCAGACCTCCGCGAGCTCGCGCTGGCGCCGGCGCGCTCGCCCGCTCACGACGGCGACCGGGAGATAGCCGCCGATCACGCCGAACGCCAGCGCGACCGGCGGCGTCCGCGACACCACCTGCACGACGAACGTCGAGACCGCCGCCGCCACGACGCACAGCGACACGAACCCGGTGACCGACACCTCGCGCATCCCGGCCCTCGCCAGCAGCTCCGCCGTCCGGCCGCGCCGCTGCTGCTGCCGCGGCTTGGGAGCGACGAAGAACGCCGACCAGACCAGCAGCAGCCCGACCCCGACGCCGAGCCCGACGAGTGCGCCCATCAGCCGTCCAACGGGCCGGTGAGGAGTCGGTGCACGTCGATCCCGCGGCGTTCGAACTGCTCGAGCCGCGGCGGCAGCCCGCCGGTGCGGGCCAGCTCGGTGCCGCGACGGACGAAGATCGGCTCGGTCTCGATGACGTCGTTCTCGACCCGACCGGGCACGCCGACGACCTCGTTGACCCGACGCACGCCGTGCTCGTCGATGCCGAGGTGGACCACCAGGTCCACGCTGGCCGCGACGGTCGGCACCACGAACCGGGCCGAGATGTTCTCCCCGGCCAGCAGGGGCAGCGTGCAGCACTTCACCAGCGCCTCCCGGGCGCTGTTGGCGTGGATCGTGCACATGCCCGGCAGGCCGGCGTTGAGCGCGAGCAGGAGGTCGAGGCACTCCTCGGCCCGCACCTCGCCCACGACCACCCGCGACGGGCGCATGCGCAGCGACTCCTTCACGAGGTCGCGCAGCCGCACCTCGCCGGTGCCCTCGAGTCCCTGCTGCCGGGTCTGCAGGGCGACCCAGTCGGGGTGGGTGAAGCGCAGCTCGTGGACCTCCTCCGCGCTCACCACCCGCTCACCGCCGGGGATCGCGGCAGCGAGGCAGTTGAGCATCGTCGTCTTGCCGGCCTGGGTGCCGCCGGCGACCAGGATGTTGAGCCCGGCGCGGACCGACGCCTCAAGGAAGGCCGCCGCCCGCGGGCTCAGGCTGCCCAGCTCGACCAGGCTCCGCAGGTGGTGGGCGCGGACGGTGAACTTGCGGATGTTGACCGCGGAGAAGCCGCGGCTGATGCCCTCCAGCACGACGTGGAGCCGGTGCCCCTCGGGCAGCATCGCGTCGACGAAGGGCTGGCTCAGGTCGACGCGGCGACCCGAGCTCTTGAGCATCCGCTCGACCAGCTCCTGCACCTGGGCGCGGGTCAGCACGAGGTTGGTCAGCTCGTGGCGCCCGTGACGGGCCACGAACACCCGCGACGGGAGTTAGGTACGCTAGGTACCGCCTCCCGGACAACCGGAAGGAACCGCCGTGAACAAGTCCACCACCACCACCACCCCCGCCGAGGTCGCCGCTATCGCCGCCAAGCTCACCACCAAGGGCCGCGAGTTCATGCGGGCTGTCGGGGCTGGCGAGTTCTCGTTCTTCGACGAGGGCATCGTCGAGAACTCGGGTAGCTGGGGCTCGTGCCTGTCCGAGGAGCACTTCGCCAGCGTCCGGTCGGCCAGCGGCGTCATGGGCGCCACCGCCAAGCTCGGGCTGTGGACCGTATCCGAGGACCAGAGCGGTGACATTGACGCCGGTGCGTGGTGGGCGCTGACCGCTGAGGGCGCCGCCGTGGCGCTCTACCTCGCCGCCGACGCCACCCCCCTCCCGGCCGACGAGCCGGTCGCCGCCGAGCCCACCACGGCCACGGTCGAGCGGCCCTGGACGGGCAGCTACAGCATCGTCATGGCGCCGGTGACCGAGCTGCTGGCTGAGGCGCTCGGCGGGCTCACCGTCACGACCGAGTTCCGCACCGAGATGCTGCGCGTCTGCCACTTGGCGGGCGACCGGGCCGAGCAGCTGGTGGCGCTGCTGGCCGACCTCGAGCCGCTGTCGCTGGCGGCGCTGCGCGACTGGCAGAAGGCCAACGTCGACGCCCGGCGCGACCTGACCGACATGCAGAAGTACCTGCAGCACCGCGCGTTCCTGCAGGGCTTCGGCGAGGCGGTCGCCGCCCGCATCGCGGGGGATCAGCTGCGCAACGGCAAGGCCGACGCCGCCCGGCTGCTCGCCGGTGGCGAGGCCGACGTCCCGGCGCTGCGCGCGGGCCGCGCCGCTGGCAAGGCTGTCGAGGTCGCTGCGTGACCAAGCCCCGCGCGGCGATCTACTGCCGCATCAGTCGCGACGCCGAGCAGGAGGGGCTCGGCGTCGCGCGGCAGGAGGAGGACTGCCGCAAGCTCGCCAAGCGAGCGGGCTTCTCCGTGATCGGTGTCTACACCGACAACGACATCAGCGCCTCGACCAAGAGCCGGAAGCCCCGCCCGAGCTACAACCGCCTGCTGGCCGACGCGCGAGCTGGCCGCATCGACGCGATCCTCGCCTACTCCAACAGCCGCCTGACGCGGCGCCCGGCGGAGTGGATCGACCTCATCAACCTCGCCAACGAGGGCCGCGTCCGCGTCAAGACGGTCGCCTCCGGCGAGCACGACCTCTCCACGGCTGACGGGCGAGCCGTCGCGCTCACGGTGGCAGCGTGGGACGCGGCGGAGGCCGAGCGCACCGCTGAGCGGGTGACCCGGGCTCACGCGCAGCTCGCGGTGAACGGCGCCCACATCGGGCCGCGCCCGTTCGGCTGGGACTTCACCGAGGACAAGCGCCTCGTCATCAACCCGGCGGAGGCTGCGGTGGTGCGCGAGTGCGTCCAGCGGGTGCTTGCCGGCGAGGGCATCTGGAAGATCACTCGCGACCTGAACGAGCGCGGCGTCCGCACCTCCACCGGGAAGACCTGGGCTACGCAGGTGCTCCGCCGGATGCTGCTGCGCTGGCGCAACTGCGGCGTCCGCACCCACCACGGCAAGGAGGCCGGGCCGGGGCAGTGGGAGGCGCTGTACGACCGCGAGCTGCACGAGCGGCTGGTCGCCTTCCTGACCAACCCGGCTCGGCGGTCCAACAACCGTGGGACCGAGGCGAAGTACCTGCTGACGTCGGTGGCCCTCTGCGGCGAGTGCGGTGAGTTCGTGGTCGGCACCAACGCCTACGACTACACCCTCAAGAACGGGCGCGTCCGTCACTACCCGCACAGCTACAAGTGCCCTCACGCGGGCTGCATGAAGGTCCAGCGCAACATGGACGACGTAGACGACCACGTGACCCGCGTGGTGCTGGCGCTGTTGGAGCGGGACGGCGTGAAACTGCTCGGCGGCGACCCCATAGCAGCCGACGCGGCCCGCGAGCGGATCGCCGCGCTGGAGGCCAAGCTCGCCCTCACCGCTGACCAGTTCGCCGACGACGCGATCACCGGCGAGCAGCTCCAGCGCATCACCGGGCGGCTGCGTCCGCAGCTCGACGCCGAGCGGGACAAGCTGCGCCGAGCTCAGCCCGACGCCGAGCTCGCGGACTACGCCGGGCCGGGTGTGACGGAGGCCTGGGCCAAGACCGACGTTGAGACCAAGAAGCGCATCGTCCGGCTGCTCGGCATGCGCATCACGATCCACCGCATCGGCCCCGGCAACGCTCGCGCCTACGACCCCAGCGCCGTGACGATCACCCACGCGTAGCTGCCGAGAGCTCCCTCTCCCGGCTCCGGAGCCGCCGACCTTGTAACTCGCCAAGTCGGCGGCTCTTCGGCTCCTCGGTCGCTGCTACTAGCCATCCGCGTAGCTCTCCGTAGTCCTTCAGGGAGAAGGACTAGCGTTCGGGGCCGAGGGCAGCCATCGGCAGCCTCCCGCGCACACTCCGACACTCCGACACTCCGACACCTCGATAGCGGCACCTTCGAGACATCGGAGTTCTCCTGTGTCTGACCTTTCATCGGTCACCCAGACCCGGTCCGCTCTGGCCCGGCTCAGCGCCCACAACCCCAACCCCGACCCGGACGAGATTGCCGCAGCTCGGGCCAGCCTCGCCTGCGCCAAGCTCGACAACCGCCTGCGCGAGTGCGCCCGAGACGACGTCCAGCTCGACGACGTCCACGCGGGGCACCTCGTCGGCCTGCTGCTCAGCATCTGCTCGGTCCCCGGCGACGACGTCATCCGGATCGAGAAGGACGTTCGCGCCGCCGTTCGCGCCGCTCGCCCGACGGGGGCCTGAGGCGTGGACGCGGTACAGCTCGCGGTCGAAGAGGCCGTGGCGCAGTTCCCTTCGCTCTCGGACGAGCAGCGGGAGTCTATCGCCCAGCTGCTCTCGGCGAGCACCGAGAAGTGACCGACGACGACTGCGATCCGCCCAGCCCGGCAGAGCTGAGGCACTTCCGCTGGAAGGACGAGATGGACGCGCGGCGAGCAGCCGAAAAGGACAGAGACGAGCTGGTCCTTGATCTGCTCGATCAACTCGGCGGACTGTCGACCGATCAGCTGACGGAATGGCTGAGCGCCCGAGACGAAGAGGACCAAGGCAGGGTGCTGTCGCGGATGTTCCGGGCCAACCCGAGCGTGGCGGGTCGGATGCTCTTCCCCAACGAGCGTGACGTCGGACGACGGACCGAGGCGGCTATCGAGCTCGGGCGCATGATCGCCCGCCAGCATGCCAAGGACGCCTTCGACTTGATGCAGCGGGACGGCTCAGTCCGTCCCGAGCTGGTCAACCTCAGCGCGTTCCTCGATGAGCCAGACGAGGACGTTCGCTACCGCGTAGAGGGCCTGTGGCCCAGAGACGGGCGCGTGCTGCTGGCGGCCCAGTTCAAGGCCGGCAAGACCACGCTGGTCGGCAACCTCCTGCGCAGTCTCGTGGACGGTGACGACTTCCTCGGTACGTTCACCGTCGAGCGTGCCGACCGAGTCGTGCTGCTGGACGACGAGCTGGCTCCGGGCATGGTCCGCCGCTGGCTCCGTGACCAGGCGATCCGCAAGACCGACGCGATCGACCTCGTGTCGCTGCGGGGCAGCCTTTCCAGCTTCGACATTCTCAACCCCACGATCCGATCCGAGTGGGCGGAGCGCATCGGCCCTGCTGACGTCCTGGTGCTGGACTGCCTGCGCCCGGCGCTCGACGCTCTCGGGCTGTCCGAAGACAAGGAGGCTGGCCGCTTCCTGACCGCCTTGGACGAGCTCGTGCGCGAGGCCGGAGTGTCTGAGCTGCTCCTCGTCCACCACATGGGCCACAGCAACGAGCGCAGCCGTGGCGACAGTCGTCTGCTCGACTGGCCGGACGCGATCTGGAAGCTCGTGAGGGAGGACGGCGACGACTCGGACGTTCCGCTCGCTCGCTTCTTCTCGGCCGTCGGCCGCGACGTCGAGCAGCCAGAGGTGCGGCTCGCGTTCGATCCTGACGACCGGCACCTGAGCATCAACGGTCCGAGCCGCAGCCGCGCCCGAGCTGGCGACCTTGAGGTTGCTGTCCGGGAATGCGTCCGTCAGAACCCGGGCTGCTCTCAGAACGCGATCGAAGACAAGGTTGAAGGCAAGACCAACTACGTCCGTCAGGCTGTCGCCAACCTCGTCCGCGACGGCTGGATCCGTATCGAAAAGCAGGGCCGCACCCACCATCACTACGAGGTGGATGGTGGCGCAGCCGCTGAGTTCTCTGAGAACCCGTGAAGGTGCGCCCTTGCGCCCTGGTGCGCCCCAGCCCAAGGCCGCATGGGTGTCGGAGTGGTGCGCCCCTGCGCCTATAGGGCGCAGGGCACCACCACGCTGCTCGGAGGGGCAGTACGTGGTTGGAGGCGGGGCGCAGTCGCCCTGGAGGCGCATGGCATCTGCCTCCCGGAGGGGCGTGCGGAGAGCTCCGCTGCACCCAAGTGAAGCCGGGTCGCCGAACGGCACGGAGGCTCCCCCTCGGCACGAAGAGCACCGCAGAACCGCCCGCCGCGTGTGCATCAGGACCGCTAACGCGCCCGAGCGCGAGGGCCTAGCGTCGATCAGATCGACCACCTACGGTTCAGGCCCGTTGGCAAGGGTCCCCTTGCCGACGGGAACCGAGGAGAATCGAGATGGAAAGCACGGAGCTGCGCGTCCTGGGCTACGTCCGAGCCTCGACCGACAAGCAGGCGATCAGCCCCGCGGTGCAGACCGAGCAGTTGAGGTCCTCTGCCGAGCTGCTGGGCTGGCGCTCGCTGGAGCTGCGACGGGAGGACGCCGCCTCGGCCAAGAGCCTCGAAGGTCGACCGGTGCTGGCGGCTGCCTTGGAGGACCTGCGAGCTGGCCGGGCAGACGCCCTCGCCGTGGCCAAGCTCGACCGGCTGTCCCGGTCTACGGCGGACTTCGCCGGGCTGCTCGACAGGGCCGAGCGCGAGGGGTGGGCGGTGATCTGCCTAGACCTGGGCGTGGACACGTCCAGCAACGCGGGCCGGTTCGCCTCGGAGGTGACGGCTGCGGCA
Organism: Nocardioides halotolerans DSM 19273; assembly: GCF_000422805.1. Taxonomy (GTDB): domain Bacteria; phylum Actinomycetota; class Actinomycetes; order Propionibacteriales; family Nocardioidaceae; genus Nocardioides; species Nocardioides halotolerans. The sequence goes on from NZ_KE383923.1 coordinate 487,811, forward strand.
GCCGCGTTGGAGCGGCGGCTTATCTCGCAGCGGACCCGTGAAGCGATGGCCCGCATCCGCGAGACGACCGGCAAGCACATGGGGCGCCCAACACGGATTCCTGCCGAGGTCGAGGCTCGCATCGTCGCTCTCTACGACGCGGGTAGCTCGGCCTCCGCCATCGCCCGGCAGTTCAACGACGAAGGAGTGCCGAAGGGGGAAGGCTCGTCACCGTTGTGGAACCACTCCCACGTCATGGCCGCCGTTCGGAGGGCCGAGGTCCGCCGAGCTGCGGGATGATGCCGGAGTGTTCGCCCTCCTGTTCGGGATCATGGTGCTGCTGATCATCGCCGTTGGGTTTGTGAGTCTCGTCGGCGTTCGGCAGGCCAACAAGAGGCGGGCGGCGTGGTTGGCCGAGACCACAGCTCGGCAAGCGGAGCAGAACCGTCAGAGCAGGGCTGCGATCGATGAGCTACGTGCTCGCCAGAAAGCCCAGTGGGACGAGCTGCGTTCTGGACTGGATAGGACGACAAAGGAGAACGAGGCGGGCGGCTCGTAGCCGGTCGATCCGTCACCAGACGTAGATGCTCGAGCCATCGGTGGTCCGGGTTGGCTGCTTCTCCGATCCGCCGTCGAGGTCCTGAATCTCGCCGCCCCTGATCTGCACCGAGCCGCCGCGCACCCCACGGTTCTCGACCAGGCCCGCGACGACCAGCGAGCCAGCCAGCTTCCCACCGGGATGCACCCGCACGAGTCCTCCTCGATCAACGGTGACCGAGCCGCTCTGGTCGCCAGTGATCTCGGCGATTGCGCCCGACGCCACGGTGAGGGAACCGGCGACCTTGCCGTCGATCCGCGCGGTGCTTCCCGACTGGAGTGTGAGCGATCCAGATAGCGTCCCCCGTGGGCCGATCTGGAACGTCGCGCCCTCGTGCACGCAGACAGTGCCCGAGTGGTTGGCGTTGAGAGAATCATCGCTCTCGACCACCCACGGACCCCGGTACTCCTCGGAGCCGTCGGCCTGGATGTGGAGGTCCTTTGGGTGATCGTGATCGTCGCTGCCCATGGCTCCCACCGTAGACGCCGCGTCCGACAGTCGACCGTTCGGCGACGAGGTTCGGCGCTCGGCTCTGGGCTCTTCGCTGTCAGACTCGACACCATGACCTGGTGGGTGACCGTCCTGCAGTACGGCTCGGGGCCCGTCGTGGCCGCAGGCGCGGTCCTGTGGCAACAAGGACGAGCAGACCGTCGCGAGGACACGCGCAGGGCAGAAGATCGCGCTGAACGAGCGCGTGATCGTGAGCACGAACTTCACAGGTTGGAGACGGAGCAGATTGGTGCCCTCGAAGAGCGTTGGAGAGACGAGCGCCTCGAAGCCCACGCTTCACTCCTGGCATCCCTGCGGCGCGCAGTCAACGCACTGGCGACAATGGAGGCGAAGGCGATTCCGGGAGTGCACGTCAATCCCGAATACGCACAGGCCACCGACCAGGCCGACGCCGATGTAGAAGCGGCACGCACCCAAGAGGCAACGGTTGCACTTCTCGGGTCCGCAGCGTCGAGCGCTGCTGCCCGCGAGGCACTTCTCCAACTTCTGCGCGTCCACTTGCGGCACCGCATGTTCACGCTCGACGAAGAGAGACGCGGCGACTTGATCCACGAGCGTCGGGCACTTCACGAGGTCATCGACCTCTACCAGACTGCCGCCCGCGCCGAGCTCGGCACCGAGCGCGTTTGAATCAACGAAGTTCAGCTGACTTCCCCTCGACCTCCAAAGACGAGGTAACGTTCGGCTCGGTCAGCTAGGCAGCTTGACCAGCTGAGCCGAGAGGCCCAGAGGCCCAGTGAGGGCGGAACCGGAAGCCGCGCGAGCAGCAGCTCGCACCCATCCTTCCTTCTCGACCTCACAGGAGCACCTCATGGCACGCAAGGGCTACTCAGCCTTCGCAGACGTCATGCAGACGACCGCGGACGGGCGTGACCTCAACGACCTGTTCGCCGAGCTGCAGGCAGCTGCCGACATCCAGAACGAGCAGCAGCAGAACTTCTTGTCGCTGTTCAGCTACCCGGTCAACTCGCCGGTGACCTCCGTCCTCCAGACCGTCGGCGGCACCGCTGGCATCTTCGAGGAGTCCAGCGAGTACGGCGTCCCCTTGAGCTCGCGCCAGCTGGCCGACGTCCTCAACATGGGCGCGACGTTCAAGTGGTACGACGCTCGGTGGTCCGCCACGTGGCGCTACCTCGCTGACGCCAGCGCCGACGAGGTCGCGGCCAACGCCAACGCGATCCTCGCCGCCGACCAGGACCACCTGTTCAACGACGTGATGAAGACGGTCTTCTCGAACGTCAACCGGCAGGTCGTGGATCCGAAGACGGACGCCGTCTACGACGTGTTCGCCTTCGCCAACGGCGACGGCTGGACTCCCCCGAGCTACGGCGGGCAGACTTTCTCGGACACGCACACGCACTACCGCATCAGCGGCGCGGCTGCCGTGACGAGCGGCGACCTAGACGAGATCGTCGACGACTTCAAGTCGCACGGCTACTCGGCCGAGAACGGCGCTCAGCTGGTCATCTTCGTCAACAGCGTCGAGGGCAACGTCATCTCGACCTACCGGGTGACGGACGGCGCTCGCGCCGACTTCATCCCGGCGAGCGGCGCCCGCTTCTACGCCGAGGGCGCGCTGATCGGCGACCAGCCGTCTGCAAGCTTCGCGGGCTTCCCGGTCAAGGGTGCCTACGACGAGGCGCTCATCATCGAGTCGAGCCGGATCCCGGCGGGCTACGTGGTGGCGCTGGCCTCCGGTGGTTCGCTCGCCAACTCCAACCCGATCATGCTGCGCACCCACCCCCGCTTCTCTGGGCTGACGCTGGTCGAGGGCAGCCGCCCGAGCTACCCGCTGGTGGACAGCTACTGGGTGCGGGGCTTCGGCACCGGCATCCGGCACCGTCTCGCCGGCCTCGTGATGCAGATCAAGGCGTCCGGCAGCTACGTGCCGCCCACGCTGTACGTCCCGGCCTGACCTCCTACGGGACGCGCATGACCTGGCCCGGCGGAGGTTCGCAGCTCCTCCGCCGGGCCGGGACCAAGGCTGAAGGGCTGTGACTCAGGAGGAACGATGAACGCCGCCATTGACGACGCGGAGCGCCTGCTCCCGTGGATCGCCTGCAACACCGCCGCCTACGACGACCCCGAGCTCGGCATCGAGGAGAAGCTGCTCGCCGCGCTCAGCAATCCGGTACCGCCGGGGCTCGCGTCCGGCGTCCCGTTGCTGCGCTCGCTCGAGTCCAGCGTCGAGCCGCAGCCGCTGATCGAGTCCGCCGTCAAGATGGACAAGCCGACGCGGACCTCGCACTGCGAGCACTGCGGCTCCAACGCGGGCGGCAAGCACCGGCTGCTGGTGCCGATGGGCGGCTCGGTAGTGGCCTACCACTGCTGCTGGTTCTGCAAGGACGTGCTCACGGACCACTGCGGCCCGCTGGCCTGGGACTGAGCCCCGTGGCCCGCACGAGCCACGGCGAGGAGTGGTGGGCTTCGCACCCAGAAGTCCTCCGCTGCACCGCCCGCTACAAGGACGGCTCGCCGTGCCGTCGAGAGGCGATGATCGGGTCGAACGTCTGTGGCCAGCACGGCGCCCTGGCCCCCGCCGTGCAGGCCCGGGCGGCGACCCGCATCCAGATGTCGGTGGACGACGCCGCCAAGCGGCTCCTCGCGATGGTCGAGGACGCCGAGGTGGAGAGCCGCGACAAGATCAAGATCCTGCACGACCTGCTCGACCGGGGCGGGCTCGCCGCGACCTCCAAGCTGCTCGTCGGTGTCGTCACCGAGGACCCCGTCGAGAAGCTGTTCGCTTCGATCCTGTCCGACCCGCGCGCCACCTACGACCCGGCGACCGTCGTGCCGGGCGAGGTAGTGCCCGACGCGCTCCAAGCGGCGATCGACGCGTACGAGGACGAAGGTGATTGGGAGGACCTGTTCGGTCCGGAGAACGGCTCTCTCGGCACGGAGAACGTGGTTGACGCCGAGCTGGCCGAGCTGCCTCTCAACACCGTGCGGCTCAGCGGGTCCATGAGTCACGCGCCCCCGAAGCACATCCGCGAGGCGCTGGAGCGGCTGCTGTGACCGCCACCGCCGACGCGCAACTCTACGGCACGACGACCGACGCCGCCGAGTGGTTGGCGCAGGTCGGCCTCGGCGGGCGCTACGCCGCTGTGCCTGGGCTTCCACGGTGGGTGCGCCGAGACGGCGACTCGTGGGTGGAGTGCGATGTGGGAGAGGTGCAGCGGGCGGTGCGCCGCGCGCTCGGCTCGGTCTGCGACCGGCGCATGGAGGAGTACCCGCCGACCGCAGAGGTGATCCAGCTGCTGCGGCTGATGGACCTCAACTGGCGGCTCGGTCCGCTGATGGCTGAGCTGCGCCGGGTCGCGGTCCAGTCATGAAGTGCCCGGAGCGCGGATGCCCGTGGCGCGGCGATCCGGCCAGCTGCCCCTGGCACTCAGAGGACGCCCGTCGCGACGACGATGAGGCGTGGGACTCCGCGCAGGGCTATGGGCGGTTCCGTGGCGTCCGGCGGGAGCGCGCTCAGTGAAGGTGCTCGTGCGCGCGGGGCGGCTGTTGCATTCGACATAACTCGCGGTCGTGCTACCTTGAGTTCAATAAAACATGATTGATGCAGATTGTGGTTGACAACTCAGGATCTGTTCCTGTAGACTTCAGTCAACATCAAGAAGCGCCCAGATGGGCCACGACAAAGGAGTTATTCATGACTGACACGACGCTCAACCTCGACTCGGCCGCGTTTACGAACTACGCCGCCGACGTCAAGCTGCCCGCCTTTCGGTTCACCCGGGGTGGCCGGCACGTCTACACGATCACCCCGACGCTCGAGATGGCCATGGACCTGCTGCCGAAGCCGGACCCGGCCAAGAAGTTCCCGAACAACCGCCTGCTGAACGTTCCGCACGCTCGCGCGTGGGGAACGTACTGGGAGAAGAACGAGAAGTCCTGGGGTTGTCCCCCGGGCCTGATCTCGACTCCGGTGTCCCTGAGCCCCCGGTTCGCCACCACCACCACCCTGAACGGCATGGCGGTCGGCGTGCTCAGCCTCCCTCGCGACTTCGCGCAGGAGAGCGAGATCCTCGACATGCAGCACCGGGTCTTCGGCTGGCACGAGAAGAGGCGCGAGGTCTCGGAGAAGATCCTCAAGCTGAGCAACATGATCGCGGATGCCAAGGCCAAGGGTGAGAACGAGGCCGTCACGGCGCTCACTCCTCAGCTGAAGGCGCTGCAGCACACCAAGGAGCGCCTGGCCCGCGAGTGCATCACCATCGAGATCGCGGAGATGTCGGACGCGCAGCACCGTGACCTGTTCAGCAACATCGCGAGCAAGGCTCTGGCGATCAACGCGACGCAGATCGTCAACTTCGACGAGTCGCAGGCGCTCAACCGGATCGCTCGGGCTGTGCAGTCGCACCCGCTGCTCGACGGTCGCGTCGACTGGGACAAGCGCAGCGCCACCGACACCAAGCGGGTGCCGAACCACAACCTCGTCTCCGGCTCCAACCTCGCTGACCTGGTCCGCCCGTTCGCGCTCGGCCACCCGGTCGGACGCGTCATGGAGGGCCGCAACAAGGCCCTGGAGAGCCAGGAGCAGTCCATCACCACGCAGGTCAGCAACTTCCTGACCGCCCTGATGACGGCGTTCCCCGAGCTCGCCATGAGCGACGAGGACGGCTCGCCGCTGGTCTCGGCGCCGGAGGTTCGCGCGACGAGTCTGCTCGGCAGCTCGACGGTTCTCCGGGCGCTGGCTACGGCCTACTACCGGCTGACCCGCGTGAAGGACGAGCGGGACCGCCCCCTCACGCCGGAGATGACGCACGACGAGGTGGTCTCCTACTTCGAGGAGCTGGCGCCGTTCATGAAGCTCCCCATCACCAAGAAGAGCCCGTGGCTCAAGACCGGCGTGTTCCCGGACCCGGGCGACGGTGAGGTCAAGGCCCCTGGCGCCCGCTCGCAGGAGATCAAGCAGCTGGCCGATCTGGTCACCGGCTGGGCGCTCGGCGAGGACCTGGGCAAGGGGCCGCTTGGCTAGCCAGCGCACGATGCAGCGCCCGCCTCCCAGCTCGGGGAGGCGGGCGCTTTTGCGTTGCTCAGGGCTTGCGCGGGGGTCGTCTCAGCTATCATCGGCGCAGGCCACCAAGAAGGTGGCCGGTGGCGCCCGACCCGCAGAGTAAGACGCCACCGGCCTGATCGTCGACACGGGCGCTAGCTGACCCGAGCCGACTTCCCCAAGGGGCTGGAAGCGAGGTTTGGACCCCCGCACTCCTCTCAGGGCGAGTCTGAGTCGCTCCGTCCATCGGGAGCCGCGCTCGGCGGCGGGGTGGTCGGACCGGCACCGATGCCGAGAGCCTTCTCGATCCGGTCGAAGATCTTGTCCTGGAGCGTCGCGTCGGCGTCGTCCCTCTTGGCGAGGTCGAGCAGCGTCTGGATGTACGCCGCCTTCTGCTCCTCCTCGGTGACGATCTTGGGCCTGTTGATCACCAGCGGCGGGGGCGTCGTCTCGGCCTGCTTCTTGGTCGCGCGACGCCGGGTGCCGTTCCCGGCGGACGGACGGCGCTTCTTGAAGTGCGAGCTGTAGGGGATGCCGACGTAGTCGAGCATGTGCAGGTAGAAGCCGATCGCCTTGTCGACCGTGGCGCCGTTGATCCCTCGCTCGTTGAAGATCTTCACGAGCTGGCCGCTCGTCGCGTTCAGGCTCAGCGCGAGCGCGTCCGCGTACTTCTCCTCGACCATGATCTTGAAGGTCTCCTTGCGGGTGGCCTCATCGGCCGCCACGAGGTCGCGCATCATCTCGGTCGGCACGTACTGGTCGTCGATCAGGTCGAAGTACCGCATCGTGCTGCGCGTCTGCGCGATGGTGCTGCCCGAGATGTTGCCGAAGAACGAGCTGTCGAACATGTCCGGCAGGCCGTCGCTGGCGTACCGGTCGAACGAGTTGGTGAAGCTCTTCCCGGGCATGTAGGGCGCAGCCGGCAGTCGGCTTGAGCCGCTGGTCTCGGCGGTGGCCTCGCCGCTGTCTTCCACGGTCGCCTCGAGCTCGTCGCTGGTCATTGCGGCCCCCTCTCCCCTACCTCGGTACCGGGGGCGAGACTGCCCCCTATGCGGAAGCCTCTCATTTGACCGGGCGCATTGCAAGCACCCCCCGGCGCCAAGTAGACCCGCAGCGACGGGTCTCAGCTCTACCTTCTCATTCTGTACTGGATTCAGACGCCCGTCTGAATTGCGTACACGCAGGTCAGAGGCCCTCTACCGCTTCTCCAACGATTGTGCGGCACACGATTTCACAGATGTTCTTCAGGCAGAAGATCATCGTGTACTACGTCGCCGACGAGCCGCCCCCGGCGCCGGGGCGGCGCAGCGCAGTGGTGGAGGCGCGGCTCAGGACGCCCCGCTGAGCGCGCGGCCAGCGGGGGCGGCGGAGCGGTCGTACGAGCACCCGGAGAAGTTGGGGGTAGCGGTCCTGAGAGAACCAGCTAAAGTAACCCCTAACAAACTAGACCCGGGTCGTTGATCCACACCTCCTCGACGGCCGGGTCGTCGAGGAACGGCTGCAGCGGCCCGAACCCGCTCACCCGCGCCACCAGCTCGCCCACCACCGCCTCGGCGTCGGGCACCGGCGCCACCACGCCGGTCAGGCTGCGCTCGTCGTGGTCGCGCACCACCGACTCCGCGATCCGGCGTACGACGCCCGCATCGGCCTGCGGGTCGACGCCCTCGCGGCGCACCGCCTCGCGCACGTGCGCGTCGAGCTGCTCGACCAGCTCGTCGCGTGCCGCGGCGAGCGTGGACGCCTGCACGCCGGCGTGCGTCAACGTCATGGAGACCCCGAGTTTCCCGAGAAGGAGCCCTGCTGCCGCGACCGTAAACCCGCTCTTGGCGACGAGGGAAGAGGGTCCGGTGAATCTGTGGAGAACTGGCGACGGAGGTGAACCGAGTCAACCCCTGTGACATCGTCACTCGAGTGCCTCGGCTCCGACGCGGGGATCACAAGGCGCCTTGCCCGTTCGCCACCGTTGACATCGCATTTCCCGACGATGGTTTCGGTTCATGCGAAGTCCTGCCCCGGCGTCTACCCACCGTCCGCTCGGCGCATCAGGCGACGCTGACCGCGTCGGCTGAGCCCGCGCCCCTGCTGCTCGGCCCGGTCGTCAGGGGCGGACGGGCCCGTGCCCCGGTCCCTGGTTGGCGTGGTCCTTGCCGCCCTTGCCGATCAGCGTGTCGTTGCCCTTCCCGCCCTGGAGCGTGTTGTCCTTGTCGTCACCGACGAGCACGTCGTCGTAGCGCGAGCCGGTGAGGTTCTCGATGTCGATGAGCTGGTCGGCGCCGTCTCCGGTCGACCGCGACCGCGAGAGGTCGCAGTGCACGCCGTGCGTGCTCCTGGCATAGCTCGCGGTGTCCTCGCCCGGTCCGCCGTCGAGGACGTCGTGGCCGGGCCCACCGACGAGCACGTCGTCGCCCTCGTTGCCGTAGAGGACGTCGTTGCCGGCGCCGCCGTCGAGGTGGTCGTCGCCGGCCAGGCCACAGATCACGTCACCGTGCGGTGTGCCGCGCAGGTCGTCGTTGCCGAAGGTGCCGACGATGGTGCACGACTTGCCCTTGACCTTCACCGCGACCGTCGAGCTGTCGTTGGCGTGGTTGGCGTCGCCGGCAGCCGTGATCGTCGCCGTGTTGGAGGTGCGTCCGTGCTTCACGAAGGCGCCGCTGACGTCGACCGTCACCTGCTGTCCGGGTGCGAGCGAGCCGAACGAGCAGGTGAGCGTGCCCGTGCGCACGGCGCAGGTGGCGGGCGTGACCGCCCGGACCTTGAAGCCGACCGGCAGCTTGTCGGTGAGGGTCGCGACGCCCGAGCTGACGGATCCCGTGTTGGTCACCAGCAGCCGGTAGCCGCCGAGCGCGCCGACCTTGAGCTTGCTGACCAGGGCGGACTTCACGAGGGAGACGTCGGAGCCTCCGGTGGGCGTCACGGTCACGGCGACGGTGCCGGTCGCGGTCCCGCCGTGGCCGTCGGAGATCGTGTAGGTGTACGAGTCGGCCCCGGAGAACCCCGCGGCTGGGTTGTAGGTGCAGCTGGTCGTCGTGCAGGTGACCGTGCCGTGGGCGCCGTTGGCCTTGCCGGAGACGGTCAGCGCGTCGCCGTCCACGTCGGTGTCGTTGGCCACCACGTTCTTGGCCGCCGACGGCGTGCCCTGGCTGGTGGTGATGGCGTCCGCGACGGCGACCGGGTTGTCGTTGACCGCCGTCACCGTCACCGAGACCGTGCCCGTCGCCGTGCCGCCGTGACCGTCGGAGATCGTGTAGGTGAACGAGTCCGGGCCGTTGTAGTCGGCGGCCGGCGTGTAGGTGCAGGCCGTGGTCGTGCAGGTGACCGTGCCGTGCGCACCGTTGGTCTTGCCCGTGACCGTGAGGGCGTCGCCGTCCACGTCGGTGTCGTTGGCCACGACGTCCTTGGCCGCCGACGCGGTGTCCTCGTCCGTGGTGAGGGTGTCGGGGTTCGCGACCGGCGGGTGGTTGCCGGCGACCGGAGTCACGGTCACGGCGACGTTGCCGGTGGCAGTGCCGCCGTGGCCGTCGGAGATCGTGTAGGTGAACGAGTCGGCCCCGGAGAACCCCGCGGCTGGGTTGTAGGTGCAGCTGGTCGTCGTGCAGGTGACCGTGCCGTGGGCGCCGTTGGTCTTGCCGGTGACGGTCAGCGCGTCACCGTCGACGTCGGTGTCGTTGGCCACCACGTTCTTGGCCGCCGACGCGGTGTCCTCGGCGGTGGTGATGGTGTCCGCGACGGCGACCGGGTTGTCGTTGACCGGCGTCACCGTCACCGAGAC
>NZ_KE383923.1:498772-637813 GCF_000422805.1 Nocardioides halotolerans DSM 19273
GCATCGGTGTCGTTCGCCAGGACGTTCGTGACCGCCGACGGCGTGTCCTGGGCGGTGGTGATCGTGTCGGCCCCTGCCACCGGCGGGTGGTTCGCGGTCACGGTCACCGGTGCCGTGTCACCGGTCGGCACCACGACGAGGTCGACGGCCGTCCCGCCCGCGTTGTTGTGGTAGGTCCCCGCCGTGGTCGTGACGCGCACACCGAAGTGCAGCGTGACCTGACCCGACGCTGGCACGGTGAACGATCCGGACCAGGTGAGCTTCTGCCCGGCCACGGTCGGGTTGGCGCTGGTGACGCCGGTCGTGGACCCGGCCGTGTAGCTGAACCCCGCCGGCAGGTCGTCGGTGATGCTGGTCAGGGTGGCCGCGGTGGAGTTCGGGTTCGTGACGGTGATCGTGTAGCCGTCGGCATGGCCGCCCACGGCCGAGGCGCTGTCGGCGGTCTTGGTGGTGCTGAGCGGGCTGATGCCGAGCGGGGAGAACGTCGTCAGGTGGGCGCGGGAGACCGAGCCACCGGCCGGCACGCTCACGCTCCAGCTGAGCCCGGCGCCGTTGTCGACCGCGTTGCTGCACTGCTGGCAGAGGTTGGGCAGCGGCGTGCCGGTGCCGACGGCGCTCCAGACCGCGCTGTATCCGGACTCGTAGTAGGAGCTGCCTGCCGAGAGCGGGAAGAACTGCTCGATCCTGCTGCTCGGCCCGTCCTCGCCCACACCGACGCACGCGATGGCGCCGGTGGCGGCGTCGTAGCGGCCGTAGCCGCTGTCGCTGTCCTGCAGGTAGCAGTCGGCGGCCTTGTAGATCACCGCGCTGATCGCGGACCCGGTGGTGTTCACGAGGGTGGACGAGGTGCGGTAGGACTCCTGGCCGACGACGTAGCTGTCGACCTGGTCGAGGTTGACGCCCGGGACGAGCGTGACGACCGTGTGGATCTCGAAGGGGTTGCCGGCGGTGCCGGCGCCGCTCTTGGTCTGGCTGACCGGGGTGTACGCCGTCTGGCCCACGCCACCGGCCGGCACGGACGCCGGGCCGTAGACGGTGCCGCCGAGCGCGACGAAGGTGCCGCAGGCGGTGTCGCCGTAGAACTCGCCGGAGAAGTCGCCGGTGTGCCGGACCGAGCAGTTGAGCACCGACGAGATGCCGATGCTGGTGAGCGGCCCCGCCGAGGTGATGTGGGCGCCGGTCGACGGGGTGATGGTGAGGCTCACGGTGGCCGGGGCACTCTGCCGGGTCGCGTTGTGCACGCGATAGGTGAAGGAGTCCGTCGAGGCGGTCTGCGTCGAGGTGTAGGTCACGGTGGCGGTGCAGAAACCCGTCTCGCACGCAGGCGTGCTGATGGTGCTCAGCGTGCCGTGGGCGGGAGCGTCGACGACCTGGAAGGCGAGGTCGTGGCCGCCGGGGTCGTAGCCGGAGAGCTCGATGTCGGCCGCGGCACCGTCCTCCAGGGTCGCCTCGGTGTCATAGGCCTCGAGAGCATTCGGGTCAGCGACCTCGATCGACATCGTCGCGACGTTCGAGTTCGACGTGCCGTCGTTCGCCCTCCACGTGAAGGAGTCGGAACCCACGTACCCGGCGCCCGGGGTGTAGGTGCACTCGCCGTCGGAGCAGTCCCCGCTGAGGGCTCCGTGTGTGGGTCCTGACACGACGGCGAAGGTCAGGGGGTCGCCCTCGTCGTCGAAGGCGTCGAGGAAGACGGACGCCGGCTCGTCGACGGAGACGAACATCGAGCCGTCCTCCGCCACGGGCGGAGCGCCCGAGGCGAACGACGGTGACACACCGACGCCGAGGACGCACGCGACCCCGAGCACGAACGCTGCCGAGAACCCTCGTCGAACCATGATCTCCCCCTCGGATGCACTGGCCAGAGCCGTCCCCGAGGGCGTCCCGACACCGTAGGCAGGAGGCCCGGACGGTTCTCGGCCGAGGCGGATCATCGCCTCGATTGGGGAGGCACCTCACCCCTTCGGGCGAGCGTCACCGGGGAGCAAGTTCGGTCAAGCCCACCCTCCCTTCGGCGAGGCAGGCTGGGTGCATGGACGACCGGTCACTGGCAGGACGGGTCGCGCTCGTCACCGGCGCGTCGCGCGGGCTCGGGCGGGCGACGGCCGTCGAGCTCGCCGCCGCGGGGGCGTACGTCGTGTGCACCGCCCGCAGCACGCGGGGCCACGCGACACAGACCGCCGTCGACGACCTCACCCTGGAGGGCACGCTCGACGCCGTCCGCAGGGCCGGCGGGGACGGCGAGTGGCACCGCTGCGACCACACCGAGCCGGCCCAGGTCGAGGCGCTGCTGCGCGACGTGCTCGACCGGCACGGGCGGGTCGACGTCCTGGTCAACAACGCGTGGGGCGGCCACGACCACCACGAGGACGTGCCCGGCGGGGAGGTCTGGGACGAGTCGCTGGAGCAGTTCCGGGCGATGCTGCTCGGCGGTGCCTACTCCGACTACGTCACGACCCTGCTCACGCTCAGGCTCGCGATGGGCCCGGCACGCAGCGGCATCGTGCTGACCACCACGTGGCACACCCCGGAGCCACCGGCGTGGCTCCCCTACGAGTCGAGCAAGGCGGCCAAGAACCGGCTCGTCTACGCCCTCGGCCACCACCTCCAGGACAAGGGCATCCCGGTCATCGCGGTGGCGCCGGGCTGGATGCGCACCGAGCTGATGCTGACCCACCACACCGCCGACGAGCTGGCCGGGCAGACCGAGACGCCCCACTACGCGGCGCGCGTGATGGCGGCCCTCGCCGCCGACCCCGAGGCGATGAGCCTCACCGGTCAGGTCGTCGACGTCGGCGAGCTGGCCGAGCGCTACGGCATCGACGACCTCGACGGCACCCGACCGCACGTGAACGCCGGCCGCTACCGCCCCAGCCCGGTGCCGCCACCGCTCCCCGCTGCGGATCGCTAGGCCATGTCCTAGCGCCTCGGCAGCAGGACCGAGAGGTGCTCGGGAGTCTCGCCCGAGAGCCGGCCGCCCAGGGCGGTGATCACCGCCCGCGCCTGGGTGAGGGGGATGTGCACGTTGGGCCCGGTGACCGGCCGGACGCCGCCGCTCGAGATCTCGATCGAGAGGTGGCCCTCGGGGTCGGCGTCGAAGACCATCCGGACCGCGCCCTGCCCGCGCCTGAGCACGTCGGCCAGCAGCAGGTCGAGGATGTGCTCGACCGGCCCGGGGGTGTACGTCGTCTCGATCTCGCCCTCGACCGCGGCGGTGAGCTGGCGGTCCTGCTCGCCGAGCGCGTCGGCCCAGGCCTGCGCGGCCTGGGTCGCCAGGTCGCGCAGCGGGATCTCGGCGCCGGCCACCAGGGCCCCACGACGGGCGAGCGCGACCAGGTCGCCGGTGACCGAGTCGATGGCCTCGATCCGGCCGATCGAGCGCGTGGCGGCCTGCCGCGCGTCGGGGGGTACGTCGTCGCGCTCGGCGAACTCCTCGAGCTCGAGCCGCAGCCCGGTCAGGGGCGTGCGCAGCACGTGCGACGCATGCTCGGCGAACGCCTGCTCGGAGGCCAGCCGTTCCTGGAGCTGCCCGGCGGAGGTGAGCAGCGCCTGGCTGATCGCCTTCGCCTCGGGGATCCGGGTGCGGGGCAGGTCGAGGTCGAACCGGCCGCGACCCAGCTGCCCGGCGGCCCCGGCGAGCTGCCGGAACGGCCCCGAGAGCAGCAGTGCCATGACGTAACCCACCAGCGCCGCCAGCAGCGCCACGAGGACCACGAGGAAGCCCAGCGACCCCTTGTCGCGGGAGGTGAGGCTGCCGAGCACCTCACCGGCCTGCGTCAGCGTCACCGTGCCGCCCGCGGCGTCGACGGTGGCCCGGATCGCGTCGTCGGGACGGTCCTCGTCGTACGCCTTGCCCTCGACGACGATCGGCTCGTCGTCGACGGGGTCGTACTGCAGCCGGTCGGAGGTGTCGACGAGCCCGGAGAGGTACGCGCGGTCCACCGGCCGGCCGAGCTGCTCGCGCTGGTCGATCAGGAGAGCGACGGCAATGGCCTCGCCGCGCAGCTCACGGCTCTCGTGGGTGCGCTGCTCGGAGTACTCCGTGTAGCCCCGGACCCACAGCGCGCCGACGACCAGCACGACGCTGAGGACGACGAACGATGCCGTCAGCCGCGCCCGCACCCCTCACCTCCCCGGCGGTCCGAGCTCAGTCGGACGGGCTGCCCTCGAGGCGGAACCCGACCCCGCGCACGGCGACGACCTTCTCCTGGACCCCCACGCTCTCGAGCTTCTGGCGCAGCCGGCCGATGGTGACGTCGAGCGTCTTGGTGGAGCCGTACCAGTTCTCGTCCCACACGTCGGCCATCAGGCGGGTGCGCGAGACGACCTTGTCCTTGTTGGCGACCAGGACGTTGAGGACCTCGAACTCCTTGCCGGTCAGCGGCACCTCGTCGTCGCCGGAGAACACGCGGCGCGCGGCCACGTCGATGCGCAGGCCGCCCTCGGTGCCGCTCTCGGCGGCGGTCGCGGCGTTGTTGGTGCGCCGCAGGAGCGCGCGGACCCGCGCCTGGAGCTCGGCCAGCCCGAACGGCTTGGCCATGTAGTCGTCGGCGCCGTAGTCGAGGCCGACCACGCGGTCGAGCTCGCCGGCGCGGGCGGTGACGATCATGATCGCGCCGTCGTAGCCGCCGTCACGGGCCTTGCGACAGACCTCCAGCCCGTCCATGTCGGGCAGCCCCAGGTCGAGGATGACGACGTCGGCGTGCCGCGCCTGGACGTCGTCGAGCGCCTTCTGGCCGGAGTCGACCCAGTGCACGTCGTAACCCTCGCGCTCCAGGGTGCGGACCAGCGGGAACGCGATGTCCTCCTCGTCCTCGACGACGAGGACTCTCTGCGGCATGCCGCGATGATAGGACTAGACAGCCGGTGCGCGTGGCTCAACGCACCGATCGCCGCCGGTGCGCGGCCCTCGTCCTACGCGACCGGTATCCGGGTGCGGGTCCGCGCGACCGCCGGCTGCGGGGTCCGCCGCCCCGCCGTGACGGCGAGGACGAGCGCCACGAGCGCGGCTCCGACGAGCAGCATCCAGCCCCCGCCCATCAGGAACGGGTAGCCGATGTAGGGCACGCCGAGCCAGACCCGGGCGTACGTCGCACTGGTCAGCTCGACGTCCCATCGGTCGGCCGTGCGGTCTGCCTCGGTCGTGGCGACGCCGTCGCGAACGGCCACGATGCGGCGGCTCACCCGGTCGTCGGCGGCACCGCGCGGCGGGCGGAGGCTGATGACGTCGCCGACCTCCAGGTCCGCGGCCGGCACCTCGCGGACGAACACGACCGACCCCCGCGCGAGCGAGCCGTCCATCGACCGGTCGGACACGACGGTGCGCTCCAGCCCGAGCACGGCGGGCAGCAGCACGAGCAGGACCACGGGTGCGAGCACCAGCAGTCCGAGCGCGAGCCGCCGTTGGTCGCCGTGGGACGACCGGTGCGGAACGGGCGCGATCTCCAAGACAGACCCCCCTGCAGGACGGGCCGTCCCGAGCGGCCCGTGATCGCCAAACTAGGTGGACTGTGTCCCCTCGGGTCCACGACTGGTCCACACCACCACCAAGGTTGGGTAACAGCTGCGCCCGCTCGGCTCCGAGCCCGCCCTGCGGTGGTCTCGACGCGCGGTCGCGGCTGCTCAGGCAAACAGGTCGCCGTACTCCTCGACCCGCGCCAGGACCTGGTCGTACCTCAGCTGCTCGAGCGCGTCGGGGTCCTCGGCGCCCGCCTCGACCTCGTCCCACCCCAGCGGCGCGGCGACGTACGGCTTGTCCTTGCCGCGCAGCGAGTACGGCGAGATCGTCGTCTTCGAGCCGGAGTTCTGCGACCAGTCGAGGAAGACCTTCCCCGAGCGGCGCGCCTTGGTCATCGTCGCCGTCACGAGCGTGGGATGGGCCTTCTCGAGCTCCTCGGCGACGGTCTTGGCCAGCGCGGTGCTCTGGTCCGTCGGCAGCGGCTTCGGCAGGTCGGCGTAGAGGTGCAGCCCCTTGCTGCCGCTGGTGACGGGCTTGGGCACCAGCCCGCGCTCCTCGAGCGCCTCGGAGACGAGCAGGGCGACCTGGCAGCACTCGTGCAGCCCGGCCGGCTCGCCCGGGTCGAGGTCGATCACCAGCCGGTCGGCATTGCGGGGCCTGCCGTTGCGGCCGACGGTCCACTGGTGCACGTGCAGCTCGAGCGCGGCCAGGTTGACCAGCCAGGTCAGGGTGGCCAGGTCGTCGACGATCGGGAAGGTGAGCGTGCCCTCCTCCTTCGAAGCCGTGCGCGAGCCGGTGGTCGGGACGGTCACGGTGTGCACCCACGACGGGGTGCCCGCGGGCGTGTTCTTCTCGAAGAAGCTCATGTCCTCGACACCGTGCGGCCAGCGGATGCGCGTGACGGCGCGGTCCTTGAGGTGCGGCAGCATGACCGGCGCGATCTGGGCGTAGTAGCTCAGCACCTCGCCCTTGGTGGTGCCGGTGCGGGGGTAGAGGACCTTGTCGAGGCTGCTGATCTTCAGCGTGCGGCCCTCGACGTCGACGTAGACCTCTGCCTTGTCGTGCTGCTCGCGCCTCGCCATCAGCGCCCCACCGCGATGACGGGGACCCGGCCCGGGTCCAGGGCGCGCATCAGCTTGTCCATGAACACGCCGGGCGCGCTCACGCAGCCGGCGGTGGCCCCCGCGCCGTTGACGTGAAGGAAGATGCCGGCGCCGCGGTGCCGCACCTGGGCGACGTTGAAGTCGGTGACGACCGAGATGCGGTACTGGCGACCGAAGTCGGTGAGCCGCTCGGAGGCGTCGGGGTCGCTGGCCGGCAGCCACCAGCGGAAGCCGCCCTCGGCCTGGTTGCGGTAGCGGTTGTAGTGGGGAGACGCGTTGTCCTGCACCCAGAAGTCGCCGGGCTCGACGTGGCGGTAGCGCAGCCGCCACCGCTCGTCGGCGGCGCCGGTGCCGAACGCCCACGGGAGCGCGTAGGTGCCGAGCGGCGTGGTGCCGGTGCCCTGCTCGCGCCGGGTGCCTCGCACCAGGCCGCCGTAGCCGATCCGCCCGTCCTCGGCGCCGAACCTGGCCCTCCAGCCGCTGCCGGCGAGCTTCCAGAACGTCACCCGGGCGTGGTGGCCGTCGGTGTGGTTGACGGTGACGACCTGCGTGGTGCCCTCGCGCAGGTGGATCTTGACCCCGTCGAGGGTGACGGACGCGCCGGGGCCGGCCGCGAGCGCGGCGGCGACGACGAGCTCGGCGATCACGCGTCGCTCCGGACGTCACTGGGCGCGAGGTCGGGACGCACGCCGCGGTAGGACGGCTGGCGCAGCCGGGTGTAGCCGACCCCGTGGGTCTCGACGTCGACGACGAGCACCGGCTCGACCCAGAACGTGCCCCGCGCGTCGACGGCCGGCACCTCGTCGTCGAAGGGGCTGTCGGCACGCCCGATCGGGGCGACGAGCTCGGTCAGCGAGCGGCTCGCGACCGCGCCGATGCCGCTGCCGACCCGGCCGCGGTAGACGAGGCCCTCCCCGGTGAGCTCACCGACGAGCAGGGCGGCCAACCGGTCGCTGGTGCCCTCCTGCGGGCGCCAGCCACCCACGACGTAGGAGCGCCGGTGCCGGTGCGCGAACTTCAGCCAGCTGCGGCTGCGCTCGCCGAAGACGTAGCGCGAGGTGCTCCTCTTGCTGACGATCCCCTCGAGCCCCTGCTGGAGCGTCGCGTCGAACAGCATCGGGCCGTCGTCGTAGGCGTCGGGGACCTGCCAGGTGGAGTGCTCGAGGCCGAGGCCGCGGAGGATCCTGCGGCGCTCCCCCAGCGGCTGGTCGGTCACGTCCTTGCCGTCGACCCGCATCACGTCGAAGACCATGTAGGTCGCCGGGAGCCGGTCGGCGAGGCGGGCCGCGCTGGCGGCGTTGCGCACGTGCATCCGGTCCTGGAGCACCCGGAAGTCGGGCAGCCCGCGGTCGTTGAGCGCGATCACCTCGCCGTCGACGAGCAGGTCGCGGTCGCCCAGCGGGCTGCGGTTGAGCTCGGGCCAGGCGACGGTGACGGGGTTCTCGTTGCGGCTCAGCAGCCGCGTGGTGCCGCCCCTGGTGGTGTCGGCGAGGACGCGCACGCCGTCCCACTTCACCTCGTGCGACCAGCCGGCATCGGTCGGCACATGGGTACCGGTCGTCGCGAGCATGGGGCGCATGGCCCCATCCTCGCCGATCGGGTGACCGATGGATTCTCGGCGTCACACCGGTCACACTGGTCACGGTCTCGGTTGGAGCAGGGTTCGCGCACACAGGAGGAGTGACGGATGCGGGCGATCTGGAAGGGCGCGGTGTCCTTCGGGCTGGTCAGCGTGCCAGTGAAGCTGTACGCCGCGACCGAGTCGCACGACGTCTCGTTCCGACAGGTGCACGCCAAGGACGGCGGCCGGATCAAGTACCAGCGGGTCTGCTCGATCGACGGCGAGGAGGTCGCGTACGCCGACATCGCCAAGGGCTACGAGACCGAGGACGGCGAGATGGTCATCCTCACCGACGAGGACATGGAGCAGCTGCCCTCGACGTCATCGCGCGAGATCGCGGTCGAGAAGTTCGTGCCCACCGAGCAGATCGACCCGATGCTGTTCGAGAAGTCCTACTACCTCGAGCCGGAGAAGTCCGGCTCCAAGCCCTACGGGCTGCTGCGCCAGGCCCTGCTCGACGCCGACCGGATGGCGGTCGTGACGGTCGCGCTGCGCCAGCGCACGACGATCGCCGTGCTGCGGGTCAAGGACGACGTGATCGTGCTCCAGACGATGATGTGGCCCGACGAGGTCCGCACCCCCGACTTCTCCGTCGAGACCGGCGAGGTCAAGGACGCCGAGGTCAAGATGGCGCACATGCTGGTCGAGACGCTGGCCGGCGACTTCGACCCGAGCGAGTTCGAGGACGACTACGCCGGCGCGGTCGAGACCCTCGTCAAGGCCAAGATCGAGGGCGGCGAGATCAAGCGCACCCCCACCTCGACCAAGAGCTCCGGCGAGGTGGTCGACCTGCTCGCGGCCCTGCAGCGCTCGGTCGACGCCGCCAAGAAGGGCCGCGGCGAGACGGGCTCGGCGATCTTCGGCGACGTCGACGACACCGACGACACAGGCGACGCAGGCGAGGCGGACGAGAAGCCCGCCAAGAAGTCGACCGCGAAGAAGACGACCACCAAGAAGACCACGACCAAGAAGGCGGCGGCGAAGAAGACCACCGCCAAGAAGGCCGCGGCGAAGAAGACCACCACGAAGAAGGCCGCGGCCCGCAAGGCCAGCTGACCTCGTCAGATCCCGGGGCGGACCACGATCTCGAGGCTGAGCGCGCACGCCACGACGAGGGTGCGCAGCGGCTCGTGCACGCTCTCGCTGATGCGCACGACGTAGTTGTCGGGCGTGTCGAAGCTCGTCTGGTCGAGGCCGGTCCAGTCGCGGTTGATCGTGGCCACCTGCCGCGCGTGGCTGTCCATGATCCGGAGGTCCCAGGCCACCCAGTTGTCGCTCTGGAGGTCGCCGAGGAAGTGCCCGTTGGGTCCGAGGAAGGCGTAGGTCGTCTCGTTGCGGCGCAGGCTCTGCTGCACGATCCGGCCGGCGTCGCGTCCGTCGTGGTCGCGCACCTCGACCCAGCTCTTCGGGACGCCGACCGGCCGGATCAGGGTCAGCACCACGGCCTGAATGTCGTCGACGAGCTCCACGACGTCGTTCTTGCCGTGATCGCGGGCCACGATCGCCTTCAGCCCGGCGGCCGAGCGCGGCACCGACGGCGCCGCGCGGCGCAGGGTCCCGGCCTTCGTGCCGTCGGGCCGGAGCACCGAGCGGTCCGACCAGCGTCGGCCGAGGTCGGTGAACCGCTCGACCACGAGGAGGTCGGCGTCGAGCAGCGCGCTGCGGGTGGCCGATCCCTCGGCGCCGCCGGGCTCGTCGAGGCCGTTCTGCTCCCCGTCGCGGACGTACGGCGTCCAGCGGTGCCCGTCGAAGAAGCGCAGCTCGTGGCGGCCGTAGGGGTCCTCGTGCCACCCCTCGACCTGGCCGACGTGCTGTGCCTCCGTCACACGGCGAGGGTAGGACCAGCCGCCGGTGCCGCTCCGCGGATTGGGTGAAAACGCGGCGAGCGGTCAGGACCGGCTGAGGCGGATCGCGGCGCCGATCTCGGCCGCCACGGCCACGGCCAGCGCCTCCCCCGTGTCGCCGTCGGGCTCGGGGACGACGTGGTGCGCCGTACCGTGCGCGAGCAGGTCGACGGCGCGGATCCGCATGGTGCGCGCCTGCTCGGCGGCGTGGTCGGCGTCGCCGTGCACGATCACACTGGCACCCTCGGGCGGGAGCGGCATCAGCCACGCCTTCTCCGCGACGATCACCCGCTGGGCGGGCAGCAGGGCCAGGGCCCCGCCACCGCAGCCCTGGCCGAGCACGACCGAGACGGTCGGCACGGTCATCGTGGCGAGGCTCGCGAGGCAACGCGCGATCTCGCCGGCGATCGCGCCCTCCTCGGCACGTTGGGAGAGCTCGGCGCCGGGGGTGTCGATCACGGTGACCAGCGGCAGCCGCATCTCGTTCGCCAGCCGCATCGCCCGCCGGGCGGTGCGCAGCGCGCCCGGGCCCATCGGGGTGGCCGGCCCCTGCCGGCTGCGGTCCTGGCCCACCACCAGGCACGGCTCGCCGTCGAGCCTGGCCATGACGACCAGCACCGTGCTGTCGCGCTCGCCCTTCTCGGTGCCCGACAGCGGCAGCACGACGTCGGTGCCGTGCCGGAGGACGTCGCGGACTCCGATCCGCTCCTCGCCGCGGGTCTCCTCCACCGACGCCCACGCGTCCCGGTCAGGGTCGAGCTCGCCGGTCCGTCGCGGCAGCCGTGGCTCGGAGGGCGGGTCGACGAGGATGCCGAGCACCGCGTCGACCAGGCCCGGCAGCTCCTCGGCGGTGGCGATGCCGTCGATGACGCCGTGGTGGGAGAGGTTCTCCGCCACCTGGACCCCGTCGGGGAACGGCCTGCCGTTGAGGGCCTCGAACACCTTGGGCCCGAGGAACCCGATCAGGGCCCCCGGCTCGCCCACGGTCACGTGCGCGAGCGAGCCCCACGACGCGTAGACGCCGCCGGTCGTCGGGTGCCGGAGGTAGACGAGGTAGGGCAGCCCGGCGGCGCGGTGCTCCATCACCGCCCGGGAGATCTCGACCATCTGCACGAACGCCGGCGTGCCCTCCTGCATGCGGGTCCCGCCGCTGGCCGTCGTGGCCAGCACCGGCAGTCGCTCGGCGGTCGCGCGGCGTACGGCGCTGGTGATGCGGCGCGCCGCCGCCAACCCGATCGACCCGGCCAGGAACCGGAACTCGTTCGCGACCACGGCCACCGGCCGGCCATGCACCAGGCCGCGGCCGGTGAGCACCGACTCGTCGGTGCCGGCCTTCGCGCGGGCCGCCTCGAGCGCGGCGCGGTAGTCCGGCGGCGCGTCGGAGATGTCGATCGGCTCGTCCCACGACTCGAAGGAGCCGGCGTCGAGCACGAGGTCGAGCAGCTCCTGGGCGGTCCAGCGGTGGGTCACCGCTCCAGTCTGGCAATGCGGCGGGGGTCGCGCGGTCACAACCCGGGTGCGTGTGTCGTCGGGCTGGTGAGAGAGTCGCCCTCGAAGGGAGCCCTGCCGTGACCACCCCAGCCCAGCCCGGAGACGTGTCGCACGACCCGAGCCTGCAGGTGGTGATGAGCGAGCGCAGCCAGCTGATCGGGGTGGCCTACCGCCTGCTCGGGTCGGTGGCCGACGCGGAGGACGTCGTGCAGGAGACCTACGCGCGCTGGTACGCCCAGACCCCGGAGCAGCGCGAGGCCATCGAGAAGCCGGGGGCGTGGCTCACCAAGGTCGCCAGCCGGATCTGCCTCGACGTGCTCGGCTCGGCGCGGGTCAGGCGGGAGGCGTACGTCGGCGAGTGGGTGCCGGAGCCGGTGCCGGGCGGCGCCGAGTGGGCGAACGGCCGATGGGGCGACACCTCGGTCGACCCGGCCGACCGGGTCACGCTCGACGAGTCGATCAGCATGGCCTTCCTCGTCGTGCTCGAGTCGATGACGCCGGCCGAGAGGGTGTCGTTCATCCTCCACGACGTCTTCCACTACTCCTTCGACGAGGTGGCCGAGGTCGTCGGACGCTCCCCCGCGGCCTGCCGGCAGCTGGCCTCGCGGGCACGCCGACACCTCGCCTCGTCCGACGCGCCGGCGCCGTCCATCGCGGAGCGGGCCGAGGTCGTGCGGGACTTCAAGGACGCGTGGGCCGCCCAGGACATCGAGGCCCTCGTGGCCCTGCTGGACCCCGACGCCGTCACGGTCGCCGACGGCGGTGGCGTGGTGCAGGCGCTGCCTGCGCCCGTGGTGGGCGGCGAGGAGATCGCGCGCCGGCTCGTGTCGTTCCAGACGATCGCCTCCGGTCGCACGCTCCACGAGGTGGTCGTCAACGGTCAGCCCGGCCTGGTGATGCGCGACGAGGACGTGATCGTGACGGTCCTCGCCTTCGACGTGCAGGGCGGGCGGATCACCCGCATCTGGGCGGTCCGCAACCCGGAGAAGCTGCGGTCCTGGGCCACGACCTGAACCCACGCGTCAGGTGGTCTCCCAGCGAAACAGCCGCGCGGCCACGGCGGTCACCACCACCGCGAAGCCGAGCAGGATGAGGATCGGGACCACCGCGGCCGAGGGGCCTTCGCCACGGACCATCACGTCGAGCATCGCGTCGTTGAGGTGCTTGAGCGGCAGGAGGTTCGAGAACGCCCGCAGCCAGGCCGGCGACGCGTCGAGGGGGAAGAACGAGCCGGACAGGAACGACATGGGCAGCACCATGAAGTTCGCGGCGTTGACGGCGCCCTCCGTGGTCTTGGTGATCGCGCCGGCGAGGAGCCCGATCGCCATGAAGCAGAGCGTGCCGACGACGAGCAACGGCACCGACATCCACCACGACCCGGTCAGCGTGAGGCCGAACGCCGCGGCGGCCAGGCCCACGAAGATCGCCAGCTGGACCAGCGCGATGCCGATGGTCACCGAGATCCGGGCGGCCACGACGGTCCGGGTCGAGACCGGCGCCAGCTGGAGCCGCCGGATCAGCTTGGACTGCCGCCAGCCCTGGATCGTCGCGGCGGCACCGAACGCCGCACTCATCGCGACGGCCCAGCCGAGCAGGCCCGGCGTGTAGTACTGGATGGTCCGGAGGGAGTCGTCCTCGACCTTCTCGGCCTCGAGGTCGTAGGCCGGCGGGCTGCCCGCCTCCTGCGACAGCAGGGCGACGTTGGTGCCGTCGACGAAGGCCCGGAGCGCCCCCTGGGTCACCGCGGCCTTCACCTGGTCGGTCTGCGTGTAGTGGGCCACCAGCGTGTCGCCGCGCATCTCCACCGCGACGTCGGCGTCGCCCTTGCGGACCTTCTCGATCGCCGCGTCGAGGTCGTCGGAGTGCTCGACGTCGAAGGTGTCGGTGAACGCCTCGTCGGCACCCTTCGGCAGGTCGTCGAGCAGCGCGACGTCGCCGACCTGGACGAGCTCGACCTTCGAGGTGCTCTGGTCGGCGAACAGCCCGCCGAAGAGCACCAGGAACATCAGCGGGAAGACGACCGCGAAGAACACCGAGGTCTTGTCGCGCACGAACCCCTTCACGATGGCCAGCGACAGCGCCTTGAACGCACCTGTCGTCCTCATGCGCGGTACTCCCTGCCGGTGAGGTCGAGGAAGACGTCTTCGAGGGTGCCGGTCTGCACGCGGACGCCGTCGAGGTGGTCGGCGTCGGCGAGCTGCGAGACCACGACGGCCGGCTGCCGGGTGGTGAGCACGACGCCCTCGGGCCCCTCGACGACGTCGTCCACGCCGTTGAGCGCGCGGCCCTCGTCGTGGGTCAGCTGGCCGGGTGCGACGGTGATGCGGGCGGGGGCGTCGAGCCCGCGGATCAGGGCGGCGGGCGAGTCGAACTGCAGGATCCGGCCGTGGTCCATGATCGCCACCCGGTCGCAGAGCACCTCGGCCTCGTCCATGTAGTGCGTCGTGAGCACGACGGTGCGGCCGGAGTCGTTGAGCCCCGACAGGAGGTCCCAGAGGTTGCGCCGTGCCTGCGGGTCGAGCGCGGCGGTCGGCTCGTCGAGGAAGACCACGTCGGGGTCGTGGACGAGCGCAGATGCGATCGAGAGCCGCTGGGCCTGGCCGCCGGAGAGGTCCTCGACGCGGGTGTCGGCCTTGTCCTCGAGCCCGACGCGCTCGAGCCACGTGTCGGCGGCGGCCGCGCCGACGCCGTAGAGCGCGGCGAAGGTGTGGATCTGCTCACGGGCCGTGAGCCGCTCGAAGAACGACGAGGCCTGGAGCTGGACGCCGATGCGCGGCAGCAGCGCGGAGTTGCGGGGCCAGACCGGCAGGCCGAGCACGGTGACCGTGCCGGAGTCGGGACGGCGCAGCCCCTCGATGGTCTCGAGGGTGGTGGTCTTGCCGGCGCCGTTGGGGCCGAGGATGCCGACGAACTCGCCCTCGCCGACCTCGAGGCTGACGCCGTCGACGGCCCTCAGCTGGCCATAGGTCATGGTGAGGTCGACGACCTCGATCGCCCGAGCGGTCATGCGCCCGATCCAACCAGCCGGTGCCGCCGGCCCACGACGGCGGTCACGCCAGCGACTCGAGCCACGCCTCGTGCAGCTCGGAGTAGCGGCCGCCGCCACCGGCGACCAGGTCGGCGGGGGCGCCGTCCTCGACGATCCGGCCGTGCTCCATGACGAGCACCCGGTCGGCGATCTCGACCGTGGAGAGGCGGTGGGCGATGATCACGGCGGTCCGGCCGGCGAGGACGGTGCGGAGGGCCTGCTGGACGAGCCGCTCGGAGGGTACGTCGAGCGAGGACGTCGCCTCGTCGAGGATGAGCACGGCGGGGTCGGCGAGGAACGCGCGGGCGAACGCCACGAGCTGCCGCTGGCCCGCGGAGAGCCTGCCGCCGGAGTTGGCGACGTCGGTGTCGTAGCCGTCGGGCATCGCGCTGATGAAGTCGTGCGCGCCGAGCGCCGTGGTGGCCGCGACGACCTCGTCGAAGGTCGCGTCGGGGCGCCCGAAGCGGATGTTGTCGGCGATGGTGCCGGAGAACAGGTAGTTCTCCTGGGTGACCATCACGACGGCGTCGCGCAGGTCGTCGGTGCGCAGGTCGCGCAGGTCGGTGCCGTCGAGCAGGACCCGTCCCGCGGTGGGGTCGTAGAAGCGGGTGGCCAGCTTGGCGAGCGTGGTCTTGCCGGCGCCCGTCGTGCCGACCAGCGCGAGGGTCTGCCCGGCGGGGACCGTGAGGTCGAGGTCGGGCAGCACGGGGCGGCCGGCGACGTACTCGAAGGCCACGTGGTCGAAGCGCAGCTCACCGCCCACGCCCCCGCTCAGCTCGACCGGATCGGTCGGCTCGGGCACGGAGGGCTCCTCGTCGAGCACGCCGGCGAGCTTGTCGAGAGCGGCCGAGGCCGACTGGAAGGTGTTGTAGAACTGCGAGATCTCCATCATCGGCTCGAAGAACTGCCGCAGGTAGAGCAGGAACGCCGCGAGCACGCCGACGGTGACGTCGCCGTGGTAGGCGCGGTAGCCGCCGTAGAGCAGCACGACGCCGATCGTGACATTGCCGATCAGCCGGATGCCGGGCATGAACCACGCGACGAGGCGGAACGCGACGAGGTTGGCGCGGCGGTACTGGTCGTTGACGTCGTCGAAGATCTCCTGGTTGCGCGGCTCGCGGCGGAACGCCTGCACCGCGCGGATGCCGCCCATCGACTCGACGAAGTGGACGATGACCAGCGCGACCTTCTCGCGGGTGACCTTGTAGGACTTCGCGGACTCGCGGCGGAACCACATCGTGAGCCAGGCGAGGAACGGCCCGCACGTCAGCGCCACGAGCCCGAGCTTGACGTCGAGGAACAGCAGCAGCCCGGCGGTGCCGACCAGGGTCAGCGCGGCGGTGACCAGCCCGTCGAAGCCGGTCTCGAGCATCTCGTAGATCGCGTCGACGTCGGACGTCTGCCGCGAGATCACCCGCCCGGAGGTGTAGCCGTCGTGGAAGGCCGGGCTGAGCGCCTGGAAGTGGCGGAACACCCGGCGCCGGATCTCGAAGAGGATGTCCTGGCCGATCTGGCCCGACCGCACGAGGAACAGCTGCCGCGCCAGGGCCTGGGTAATCGTGGCGACCAGCACGATGCCGACGATCACGAGCAGCGGCTCGAGGTCGTCGTGCTCCCGGATCGGCGGGATGCCGGTGTCGATGCCCTCCTTGACGAGGTAGGGGATCGCGAGCCGCGCGGCGTTCTCGAGCACCACGATGCCGATCAGCACCTGGATCGCCCGCTTGTAGGGCGCCAGCAGCTCGCGGAGCAGCCGCTTGGAGCCCCCGCCGAGCGTGCCGGCGGTCATTCGCTCGGCGGCCTCGTCGGCGTCGACCTCGGCGAGCCCGCGCCAGGAGGTGGTCTCGTCGACCGGGACCTCCGGTGGTGTCTCCGGTGGGATCTCCGGTGTCTCGGTCGTCACGCGGGCACCTCGTCCTCGAGGACGGGCAGGTCGGCGTCGGAGCCGAGCAGGTCGCGGTAGGCGGGCACGGTGGCCAGCAGCTCGCGGTGGTCGCCGACGTGGGTGATCCGGCCGTCCTGGAGCAGCGCGACCCGGTCGGCCAGGAGCACCGTCGAGGCGCGGTGGGCGACGATCAGCCCGGTCGTGTCGGCCAGCACCCTCTGCAGCGCCTCCTCGACGAGCTTCTCGGTGTGGACGTCGAGGGCGGAGAGGGTGTCGTCGAGCACGAGGATCTTCGGCTGCGCGAGAACGGCGCGGGCCAGCGCGAGCCGCTGCCGCTGGCCGCCGGAGAGCGAGAGCCCCTGCTCGCCGACCCTCGTGTCGAGGCCCCACGGCAGGTCGTGGACGAAGTCGGCCTGGGCGACGTCGAGGGCCTGCTCGACCTCGGCGTCGGTCGCGTCGGCGCGGCCGAGCGTGAGGTTCTCGCGGGCACTCATCGAGAACAGCGTCGGCTCCTCGAACGCCGTCGCGACGAGCGAGCGCAGGTGGCCGAGGTCGAGCTCGCGGACGTCGACGCCGTCGATGGTGACCCGGCCGCCGGTGACGTCGAAGAGCCGCGGGACCAGGGCGGTCAGCACGGTCTTGCCGGAGCCGGTGGCCCCGACCAGCGCGACGGTCTCGCCGGGCCGGATCTCGAGGTCGACCCCGCGCAGGACCGGCTCGTCGCTGTCGGGGAACGCGAACTCGACGCCCTCGAAGCGCAGGTGCCCGCGGGGCTCGGCGATGGTCTGGGTGCCGCCGACGATGTCGGGCTCGATGTCGAAGATCTCGAGGATGCGGGCGCTCGACGTCATCGCCTCCTGGGCCATCGCCAGGATCACCCCGAGCGAGGCGACCGGCCACACCAGCGAGAGCAGCAGCGTGATGAACGCGACGAGCTCGCCGGGCGTGAGCAGCCCCTTGCCGACGCCGATCGCGCCGGAGAGCAGCACGATCACCACCGCACAGTTGGGGATGACCTCGAGGAAGGTGAAGAACCGGGCCGAGAGCCGGACCTTGTCCATCGAGGTGGCGTAGAGCGTGCGCGCCGCGGCTTCGTACTGCTCCGAGACGTGCTCGGAGCGGCCGAACGACTTGATGACGCGGATGCCGACCGCACCTTCCTCGGCGCGGGTGGCCAGGTCGCCCTGCTCGTCCTGGACCCGCCGGGAGACGACGACGTAGGCCTTCTCGAAGCGCATCGAGAGCCAGACCACGGGCACCGTGGTCGCCGCGACCACCAGCCCGAGCGGCCAGTAGAGGTGCAGCAGCACGCCGGTGACGACGGTGACCTGGAGGATGTTGAGCACCAGGAACAGCAGCCCGAAGCCGGCGAACCGGCGGATCGACGACAGGTCCTGGGTCGCGCGCGAGAGCAGCTGGCCGGACTCCCACCTGGTGTGGAAGCTCATCGGCAGCTCCTGGAGCCGCTCGTAGAGGTCGTGCCGGATCTCGGTCTCCAGGCCCAGGACGGCGTTGGACTGCACCCAGCGCCGGACCCAGATCAGGAAGGCCTCGAGCACCCCCAGCCCGAGGGCGAGCAGCCCGAGCGGGAGCAGCGCGCCGAGGTCGCGGTCGGTGATCGGGCCGTCGATGATCGCCTTGGTCACCAGCGGGATGGTGATCGTGAGCCCGACGGCGGCGACCGCGGCGGCGGCCATGATCGACAGCGCGGCGACGTGCGGGCGGAGGTATCCCCGGAGGCGCCACAGCGAATGGATCCCCGCAGGCGGGTCGGCGGCCTCGGGAGTTGTCATCATCAACGATGTTAGGACCGGCCGCCGACAGGGGCTAATCGATATCTGGTGCTTACCTGGCACCGGCTGTCGGTGGCCTCCGGCAGGCTGTCGGGATGACCGAGACACAGCCCTACACCGTCCAGGTCGTCGTCGACTGCGCCGACCCCCACCCGCTCGCCGACTGGTGGGCCGAGGCCCTCGGGTGGCAGGTGGAGCCGCAGGACCCCGACTTCATCCAGTCGATGGTCGACCAGGGGTTCGCCACCGCCGAGCAGACCACCCACCACCGCGGCAACCTCGTCTGGGCCGTCGGCGCGGCGATCAACCACCCCGACGGCAGCGACCGGGCGCCCCGCATCCTGTTCCAGAAGGTGCCGGAGCCCAAGACGGTCAAGAACCGCCTCCACCTCGACCTGCGCAGCACCGCCGAGCCCAGCCCGGCCGAGCGCGACCGGCTGGTGGCCCTCGGCGCGACCGAGGTCGGCAGCGGCACCCAGGGTCCGCACATCGCCTGGGTCGTGCTCGCCGACCCCGAGGGCAACGAGCTCTGCCTGCCGATGCCGCCACCCGCCTGAGCAGCGGCTGCCCTCACGCCGTCCCTGGCCACCAGGGGGTTGGCTCAGCCGGCGAGCAGCCCCCGCACGACCCGCAGGCCCACGGACATCCTGGCCAGGTCGCCGTCGTCGTCGGCGCAGATCTGCTCGAGGGTCTCGGTGGCGCGGCGGGCCAGCTCGGCCTCGCTGGCCTCCCACGCGGCAATGCGGGCCGGCCCGGCGTCGTCCGGCGAGGTGGTGCGCAGCACCTGCGCGGTCAGCGCCGTGTGCACGGCGTGCAGGTCGTCGCGCAGCGAGGCCCGCGCCATCGTCTGCCACTTGTCCGCGCGCGGGAGCGCGACGATCCGCTGCAGCAGCACCGGCAGCCCGAGCCGCTCGCCGAGCGCGAAGTGCACCCGCGCGACGTCCTCGGGCGAGAGCTCCTCGCCCCACTCCGAGGAGCGCTGGGCGACCTCGACCAGCCCGAGCAGCATGTACGCCGGCTCGAGCACCGCCACCCGTCGGGCGAGGTCCTCCGGGACCCCACGACGCTCGTAGCCCGCCTGCCGCTCCTGGAACGCCTCGAGCTCGCGCCCTGTCATGAGCTCGGGCAGCCGCCCCATCGTCGCCTGCACCGGCCCGGCGAAGGCGTCGACGGTGGCCTGGCTGGCCATCGGCGGCCGGCGGTTGTTGACCAGCCACCGCGACGCCCGCTCGACCAGGGTGCGCATCTGGATCCGCATCGAGGTCTGCACCCGCGCGTCGATCTTGTTGTCGTAGGACTTCAGCTCGTCGCGCAGCGGCAGTGACGCGTAGATCTCGCGCGCCACGAAGTTGGCCCGGGTGAGGTCGGCGATGGTGGCCCCGGTCTCGTCGGCCAGCCGCGGCCAGTAGGTCATGCCGGCACCGTTGACGAGGTCGTTGACGACCTGGGTCACGATGATCTCGCGGCGCAGCGGGTGGGCCTCGATGTGCGACCGGAACCGCTCGCGCATCGGCGTCGGGAAGTACGCCTTCAGGTCGAGGTCGAGGTACGGGTCGTCGGGGAGGTCACCGGCCAGCAGCTCCTCGGCCAGCACGATCTTGGTCCACGCGAGCAGCACGGCGAGCTCGGGCGGGGTGAGCCCCTGGCCGCGGTCGAGGCGGCGCCGGACCGCCCGGCGCGACGGCAGGCCCTCGATCTCTCGGTCGAGGGTGCCGGCCTGCTCGAGGCGGCGCATGAAGTCCTCGTGCACGTGCAGCAGCGAGGGCGCGTGGGCCACGGCGTTCGCGATCGCGAGGTTCTGCTCGTAGTTGTCGCGCAGCACGAGGTCCGCGACCTCGTCGGTCATCTCGGCCAGCAGGCTGTTGCGCTGCTTGGCGGTGAGGTCGCCGTCCTTGACCACGCGATCGAGCAGGATCTTGATGTTGACCTCGTGGTCGGAGGTGTCCACGCCGGCCGAGTTGTCGATGAAGTCGGTGTTGATCCGCCCCCCCTCCTCGTTCGCGCCTCCGGCATCGCCGCCGCTCAGCACGTACTCGATGCGGCCGGCCTGGGTGAGGCCGAGGTTGCCGCCCTCCCCCACGCACCGCGCCCGCAGCTCCGAGCCGTTGATCCGGATGGCGTCGTTGGCCTTGTCGCCCACGTCGGCGTGGCTCTCGCCCTCGCCCTTGACGTAGGTGCCGATGCCGCCGTTCCAGAGCAGGTCGACGGGCGCCTTGAGGATCGCCTTCATCAGCTCGGCCGGCGTCATGGTCTGCACCGACTCGTCGATGCCGAGGGCGCCGCGCACGGCGTCGTTGAGCGGCACCTTCTTCAGCGAGCGCGAGTAGACCCCGCCACCCTCGGAGATCAGGCTCTTGTCGTAGTCCTGCCAGCTCGAGCGCGGCAGGTCGAAGAGCCGCCGCCGCTCGGCGTACGACGCCGCCGGGTCCGGTGCGGGGTCGAGGAAGATGTCGCGGTGGTCGAACGCCGCGACCAGCCTCGTGGTCTCGGAGCACAGCAGCCCGTTGCCGAACACGTCGCCGCTCATGTCGCCGATGCCGACCGCGGTGAACTCCTCGGTCTGGCAGTCGATCCCGCGCTCGCGGAAGTGCCGCTGCACCGAGACCCACGCGCCGCGAGCGGTGATGCCCATCGCCTTGTGGTCGTAGCCGACCGAACCGCCACTGGCGAACGCGTCGCCCAGCCAGAACCCGTAGTCCCGCGAGACGCCGTTGGCGATGTCCGAGAACGTCGCCGTGCCCTTGTCCGCGGCGACCACGAGGTAGGAGTCGTCGCCGTCGTGGCGGCGGACGCCCTTCGGCGGCACGGTCTCGCCGTCGACGAGGTTGTCGGTGATGTCGAGCAGGCCGCAGATGAAGGTCTTGTAGCAGGCGACCCCCTCGGCCAGCCACGCGTCGCGGTTGCCCGGGTCGGGGAGCTGCTTGCAGAAGAACCCGCCCTTGGCGCCGACCGGCACGATCACCGTGTTCTTCACCATCTGCGCCTTGACCAGGCCCAGCACCTCGGTGCGGAAGTCGTCGCGGCGGTCCGACCAGCGCAGGCCTCCGCGCGCCACCGGGCCGAAGCGCAGGTGCACGCCCTCGACCCGCGGTGAGTAGACGAAGATCTCGAACTTCGGCCGCGGCTGCGGCAGGTCGGGGATCGACGAGGGCTCGAGCTTGAAGGACATGTAGGCGTGCGGACCGCCGCCGGCACCCTCGTCGGGCCGGGCCTCCTGGAAGTAGTTGGTGCGCAGCGTCGCCTTGATGTGGGTGAGGTAGGACCGCAGGATCCGGTCGTGGTCGAGGCTGGCCACGTCGTCGAGCGCCGCGAGGATGCGCTTCTCGATGCGCTCCTCCTCCTGGGGTTCGTCGCGCTCGGGGTCGAACCTCGCCTCGAACAGCGCGACGAGCAGCCGCGTCAGGTCGACGTTCCCGCGCAGCGCGCCCTCGATGTAGTCCTGCGCGAAGGGGCTGTTGCCCTGGCGCATGTACTTCGCGTAGGCGCGCAGCACCGTCGCCTGCCGCCAGGTCAGCCCGGCGCCGAGGACCAGCGCGTTGAAGCCGTCGATCTCGTTGTAGCCCTCCCACACCGCCCGAAGGGCGTCCTGGAACAGCTCCCGCGAGCCGCTGGGGAGGCGGTCGCCGTACCGCAGGCCGAACTCGTAGATCATCGACTGCCGCTCGAGGCCCTCGAGCGAGTAGGGACGCTCGTCGAGGACCTCGACGCCCATCGAGGAGAGCATCGGCAGCACCTCGGAGAGCGACAGCGGGACGCCGATGCGGTAGACCTTCAGCCGCGCCTCTCCGGGGCCGGCGTCGAGGTGCTCGTAGAGCGAGAGGTCGAGGCCGCCGTCGTCCGGGCCCTCGGTGCGGATCGCCTCGAGCCGGCCCAGGTCGACCGCAGCGGTGCGGGCCGCGAAGTCCTCCTTGTAGGCCTCGGGGAACGAGTCGGCGTACCGGCGCCCGAGGATGGTGCCGACCTCCTCGCCGTACTCCGCGTTGACGGCCTGCACGAAGTCGTCGCGCCACGAGCGGGACGCCTCGGTCAGGCGGCGCTCGAGGTCGGCCGTGTCGACGTCGGGGATCTCGTCGCCCTTGGGCAGGTGCACGACGAAGTGCACGCGCGCCGTCGTCGACTCGTTGATGCGGACCGTGAAGTCGATGGACTCGCCGTGCAGCTGGTCCTGGAGGATCCGCTCGAAGCGCTCGCGGACGCCCGTGTTGTAGCGGTCGCGGGGCAGGTAGACGAGGACCGAGACGTAGCGGCCGTAGGTGTCGCGGCGGATGAGCATCCGCACCGCACGGCGCTCCCGGGCGCTCATCGCGGCCTCGGTCATGGGCGCGAGCTCGTCGATGGGGGTGTGCAGCAGCTCGTCGCGGGGGTAGGTCTCGAGCGTGTCCATCAGCGCCTTGCCGGCGTGGCTGCGCGGGTCGAAGCCACTGCGCTTGAGGACCTCCTTGGTCTTCTCGCGGATCAGCGGGATCCGCGTCAGGCTCTCGGTGTACGCCGCGCTGGCGAGCAGCCCGAGGAAGCGACGCTCGCCGTCGACCTCGCCGTTCGCGTCGAAGGTCTTCACGCCGACGTAGTCGAGGTAGGCCGGGCGGTGCACGGTCGCGCGGGAGTTGGCCTTGGCCAGCACCAGCAGCGCCTTCTCGCGCGCCTTGTCCGCCACCGCCTCCGGCAGCTTGCCGGACGACTCGGACATGTCGGTGTCGGAGCGCAGGATGCCCAGGCCGGTGCCGGGCATCGCGCGCAGGTGGTCGCCGTCGTCGTGTCGCTCGAGCCTGTACTCCCGGTAGCCGAGGAATGTGAAATGCTCGTTGGCCAGCCACTCGAGCAGCTCGGCGGCCTGCCGGACCTCCTCGGCGTCGAGCGGCGGCGGGCTGCTCCGCAGGTCGGCGACGATGGCCTCGACCTGGGAGTGCATCTTGCCCCAGTCCTCGACCGCCTCGCGGACGTCGCGCAGCACCCGCTGGATGTCCTCGACGATCGCGTCGGGGTCGTCGCCGTCGGGCAGCCGGTCGATCTCGACGTGCATCCACGACTCGCGCACGGCCTCGCCGTCGGGCTCGAGCGCCCCGTCGGACACGGCGCGGACCGACTGGAGGGCGCCGGTGATGTCGCGCACGACGTCGAAGCCCGGGTGGATCACGACGTGCACGTCGCGCAGCTGCCGCGAGAGCTCCATCGTCAGCGAGTCGACGAGGAAGGGCATGTCGTCGACCACGACCTCGACCACGCTGTGCCCGCTGGCCGACCAGCCCTGCTCGGCCAGCGTCGGCGTGGTCACACGCACCCGTGCGGTGCCCTGCGGCCGCTCCAGGGCGAGCTTGTAGTGCGACGCGAAGGCGCCGTAGAGGTCGACGTCGGAGCGCTCGACGAGGTCCTCGGGGGCCACGTGGCGGTAGTAGGCCTTGACCAGCGCGCCGACCTCGTCGTGCGGCGGGCCACCGCTGCCCTTCCCTGCCTGGGCCACGCTGATCGCCTTGTCGACCAGCTCGGCCTTGGACTGCTCTGTCGCCTGGTGCGTCGTCGTTGACACAAGCCCGAGGTTAGTCCCCGCCCGCTTCCCGATCCGTCTGCGGGCCGGGGAAGCTCTAGAGCTCGGAGCGCAGGCCCCAGAGCAGCGGGTAGTAGCGCAGCGGCAGCCGGCCGCGGAGGTACGTCGAGCCGCTCGACCCGCCGGTGCCGGACTTGCTTCCGATCATCCGCTCGACCATGGTCACGTGGCGGGCGCGCCAGTTGGCGGCGAGCTCGTCGTGCTGGAGCAGCGCCTCGCTGACGGCCCAGATGTCGGCGTACTGCGACCGGTCGTGGGCGGCCGTGCGCAGCGACTCGCGGATCTCGTCGTCGGAGCCGGCCGGGAGCCCGCGGGTGCGGAGCACGTCGAGGAACGCGTCCCACAGGGTCGGCTCCTCCAGCCGCTGCCGCAGGCGCGCCTGCTCTGCCTCGGTGAGCCCCTTGAACCGCTGGACGTACGCCGGGTCCTTGGCCCCGGAGAGGAACTCCAGCTCCCGGAACTGCACGGACTGGAAGCCGCTGGCCGGGGCCAGCCGCTGCCGGAACTCGAGGAAGTCCTGGGGGGTCATCGTCTCGAGCACGTCGACCTGGTGCACCAGCACGCGCTCGATGACGTGCATCCGCTGCAGCAGGTGCTGGGCCCACCACAGCTCGCCGTGCGACATCGCGTTGCGCGCGGCGGCCGCCTCGTGGAGCAGCTGCTTGAACCACAGCTCGTAGACCTGGTGGATCGTGATGAACAGCAGCTCGTCGTGAGCGGGCGGGTCGGACTCCAGGTGCTGCGAGTCGAGCAGCGTCGGCAGGCTCAGGTAGCTGCCGTAGGTGAGCTGGGCACCCTGCTCCCCGAACGAGACGAACTGCTCCGACTCCGACTGGGCTCCGGACCGGGCTCCAGACTGCTCCTGCGCCATGTCCTCACCGTAGCCACCGGGCCGGGCGACGCGAGTCGGTGCCGGGCGTCCGCCATGATGGGCGCCATGCGGTTCCGCCACGAGCTGTCCTACGACGCGCCGCCGGAGGCGGTGTACGCCATGCTGGCCGACCCGGACTTCCGGCGGATGTCGGCCGAGGCGATGCAGGTGATCTCGGCCGACGTGCAGCTCGACCGGGGCGACGACGGGTTCACGCTGGTCATCGACCAGCAGCAGAACACCAGGGACCTGCCGGCGTTCACGCGGACCTTCGCGGGCGAGTCGACCCACGTGATCCAGCGCGAGGAGTGGCGCAGCACGTCGGGCGGGACCCTGGTGATCGAGTCGCCGGGCAAGCCGGTCGCGACGTCCGGGACGATCCGGCTGGAGCCGAGCGCGAGGGGTACCACCGAGGTCGTGGAGCTCGACATCACGGTGAAGGTGCCGCTGATCGGCGGGCGGCTCGAGAAGCTCATGGCCCAGAAGGTGGCCGAGGGCATGGACGTGGAGCGCTCGGTCGGCGTCTCCTGGCTGGAGGAGCACTGACATGGCGACCCGACTCACCTACGACCTGACCTACGACGCCCCGCTGACCGCGGTGGGCGAGATGCTGCTCGACCCGGCGTTCCGCGAGCAGGTCTGCGACGCCATCGGAGCGACCCGCAAGGACGTCACGGTCGGCCCCGACGGCGGCGGCATGAAGGTCGTCATCGACATGGTCCAGCCCGCGCATGGGATCCCCGGGTTCGCGAAGAAGTTCGTGGGCGACGACATCCAGCTCGTGCAGACCGAGCACTGGTCCGACATGGAGACCGGCCGCGTCGAGGTCGTCATCCCGGGCAAGCCCGGCCACATGACCGGCACGGTGGCGCTCCGCGAGTCCGGGGGTACGACGACCGAGACCGTGCAGATGGAGATCAAGGTGAACATCCCCCTGGTCGCCGGCAAGATCGAGTCGCTGATCGCCGACCTCCTGCGCAAGGCGCTGAAGGCCGAGAACTCCGTCGGCCGCCAGTACCTCGCCGGCTGACGCCCAGCCGACGACCCGTGGAGATCCCGCTCGCGCGCACGCGCTTCGACCTGTTCGCGGCAGGCGTCCTGGTCGTCTACGCCGCGGTCTTCACGGCGGCGGTCTGGTTCGCGACGGCGGTCCTCGACCTCGGCGACACCGCGCTCCTGGTGGTCCTGGTCGTGCTCGTGGTCGCCTGGGTGTTCTGGTCGGGCCTCTACGTCTTCGGCTGGACCCGGATGCGCAGGGTCGACGTCCCGCTGGCGCTGCGCGGCGACGGCCTCCTCGCGCGCTCGCAGTTCGGCGAGCTCGCGGTGCCGTGGGAGGCCGTGCAGTCCGTCGCGGTCGAGCGCCGGTGGACCGGCCGGCTGCTGCGGGTGCGGCTGGTGCCCTCGACCGACCCGCGGTTCCAGCAGGTCGACCACACGAGGCTCAACGCCAGCATGTTCGAGATCGTGCAGCGCAAGGGCCTGCGCTACTCGCTCCGCGTCCTCGACGTCGACCCCGCCGCGCTGCGCGAGGCGTTCGTCGTCCAGTCCGGTGGGCGCGTCCACGTCGCCCAGACCGGGTCGTAGCACTCAGCCGGGCGGGTCCTCCGAGCCGTCCTCGCGCCGCCGGCGTACGGCGACCACGACGCCGAGCACGATGAACGGGCCGAACGCGAGCAGCAGCGTGAGCACCTTCTCGTAGGGATGCAGCCCACCGAGGTGCATCCCCACGAGCGACAGGTGCGTCATCCCATGTAGGGGTAGCGGTAGTCGGTCGGCGGGACCAGCGTCTCCTTGATCGAGCGGGGCGAGGTCCAGCGCAGGAGGTTGACCGCCGCGCCGGCCTTGTCGTTGGTGCCCGAGGCGCGCCCGCCGCCGAAGGGCTGCTGCCCCACCACCGCGCCCGTCGGCTTGTCGTTGATGTAGAAGTTGCCCGCCGCGAAGCGCAGCTCCTCCTGCGCCCAGGCGATCGCGCGCCGGTCGCGGGCGATGATCGACCCGGTCAGCGCGTACGGTGCGATCCCCTCGAGCTGGCGTGCGACCTTCTCGAAGTCGCCGTCGTCGTAGACGTGCACGACGAGGATCGGGCCGAAGTACTCGGTGGAGAACATCTCGTCGGTCGGGTCGCCGCCCTCGACGACCGTGGGCCGTACGAACCAGCCGACGGAGTCGTCCAGGGTGCCGCCGACCAGCACGTCGAGCTTGCGCGAGCGCTTCGCCCGGTCGACGGCGGCCTTGTGCTTGGCGAACGCCCGGTCGTCGATCACCGCGCCCATGAAGTTGGAGAAGTCGGTGACGTCGCCCATCGAGATCGCCTCGACCTCGCCGAGGAACGAGTCGCGCATCTTGTTCCAGACCGAGCGCGCGACGTAGGCGCGCGACGCGGCCGAGCACTTCTGGCCCTGGAACTCGAACGCGCCGCGGATCAGCGCGGTGCGCACGACGTCGGGGTCGGCGGTCGGGTGCGCGAGCACGAAGTCCTTGCCGCCGGTCTCGCCGACGATCCGGGGGTAGGACCGGTAGCCGGCGATGTTCTCGCCGACGGTGCGCCACAGGTGCTGGAACGTCGGCGTCGACCCGGTGAAGTGGATGCCCGCGAGGTCGGGGTGGGCCAGCGCGACCTGGGAGACCTCGATGCCGTCACCGGGCAGCATGTTGATGACGCCCGGCGGCAGGCCCGCCTCCTCGAGCAGCTCCATGGTCAGCGACGCGGCGAGCTGCTGGGTGGGCGACGGCTTCCAGATGACGGTGTTGCCCATCAGGGCCGGGGCCGTCGGCAGGTTGCCGGCGATCGCGGTGAAGTTGAACGGCGTGATCGCGTAGACGAAGCCCTCGAGCGGCCGGTGGTCGGTGCGGTTCCAGACGCCCGGGCTGTTGGCGATCGGCTGGTCGGTGAGGATCTGCTTGGCGTAGTGGACGTTGTAGCGCCAGAAGTCGATGAGCTCGCACGCCGAGTCGATCTCGGCCTGGAACGCCGTCTTGGACTGACCGAGCATGGTGGCGGCGTTGATCCGCTGCCGCCACGGGCCGGCGAGCAGGTCGGCGGCCTTGAGCAGGACGGCGCAGCGCTCGTCCATGTCGAGCGAGCGCCACCCCGGCGCCGCCTCGGTCGCGGCCTTGATCGCCGCGCGGGTGTCGGCCTGGGTCGCGCCCTTGAACCGGCCCAGCACGTGCTGGTGGTCGTGCGGCTGCACGACCTTGAACTCCGGCCCGCCGCCGGCCTTACGCCGGCCGCCGATGTGCGCCTTGAGGTCCTTCTCGCGGCGCTCGAGCTTCTCGACCTCCACGAGCAGGGCCTCCCGTTCGGGGCTGCCGGGCGCGTAGGTCAGGTTCGGCTCGTTGGTGGGAGCCGGCGGAAAGGTGATCGCGTCCATGGCTCGGACACTATCCGGACAGCAGAGCGCCGATCTCCTGGGTGGCGTACCACGCCAGGTCCTCCTCCGGATCCGCCCCGGCCGGGCGGTCGTGCGGGTCGGCGTGCACCGCGACGACGTCGCGCAGGGGTACGTCGCCGTCCGGGTCGGCGAGGTCGGCCACGACCACCACCCGGCGGCCCGCGCCGCCGAGCAGCTCGGCCGACTCGGCTGCCGCGGCCATCAGGGCGGCGTACTCCTGCTCCTCGCTGTCGCCGTCGGCGACGTAGCGCTCGGCCGAGTCGGGGAGCGACCCCTCGTCGCGGAGCCGCGCCAGGCCGGCGAGCGTGGTGGGCAGGTAGATGCGGGCGCTCACGGCTTCGGGGCGGCCTTCTTGCGCCGGCCGCGCGGGGTCTTCGGCCGGCTGCCGGTGGCCGTGTCGAGCAGCTCGGTCAGCGCCTCGGTCACGCACTGGCCGAGGACGTCGGCGTCGGGCACCAGGTCGCGGTCGGCCGTGATGCCGTAGAACACCTGGCCGTCGTAGGACGTCACGCCGATGGCCAGCGCCTGGCGGGGCAGCAGCGGCGGGATCGGGAAGGTGCGCACCATGCGGGCCCCGGCGGCGTAGAGCGGCGACTGCGGACCGGGGACGTTGGTGATCGAGAGCTGGAAGTCGCGGCGCACCTCCGCGGCCGCGACCCGCGAGCCGATCGCGTGGAAGGTCGTGGGCGCGAACCCCGCGATGCCGGCCAGCCGGTTGGCGGCCACCGCGCGGCCGGTCTCCTTGTGGGCCTTGAAGGAGTAGGAGACCTGGTGCAGCCGGACCACCGGGCTCGGTTCGGCGATCGGGAGCGTCACGAAGTGCGGCGCGATCTGGCTGCCGAGCGAGGTGGCCTCGAGCTCGCGATCGATGACCGAGACCGGGACCACCGCGTGGATCTGCCGGAGCCCGCCCATCGACTCCGCCCGCGTCATCAGCCAGGCGCGCAGCGCGCCGGTGAGCGTGGCCAGGATGACGTCGTTGACGGTGCCGCCGTGGGCGTCGCGGATGGTCCGGTAGTCGGCGAGGTCGGTCTCGACCCCGACCACCCGCCGCTGCTGCGAGAGCTCGCCGGAGAGCGCGTTGCCGCGATCGGGCCGCCGCCCCGTCAGCCCGGCGACCACCTTGCCCGCGCTCGTCGTGAACCGCTCCGCCGTGCGCAGGGCCGAGCCGACGGCCTGGCGCGCGGTGTCGAGCGCGGTGTCGGGCTCGGTGAGGTTGTCGTGGAGGGCGCCGACCAGCAGGCCGGTGCTGGAGGGGCGCCGGTGGGGGTGCCACTCCTCCCCGCCGATGATCCTGGCGTCGGGGTCCTTGTCGAGCAGCACCTGGCCGAGGTCGACGGTCTCGACGCCGTCGACGAGCGCCTGGTGGGTCTTGTAGAGCAGCGCGACCCGGCCGTCGCCGAGGCCTTCGACGAAGTAGATCTCCCACAGCGGCCGGGCGCGGTCGAGCGGGCGCGAGATGATCCGCGAGACCAGCTCGCGCAGCTGCTCGGTGTTGCCCGGGCGGGGCAGCGCCGACCGGCGTACGTGGTAGCCGATGTCGAAGTGGTCGTCGTCGACCCAGACCGGCGTGGCGAGGTGCCCGGGCACGGACTGGACCCGCTGGCGGTAGCGCGGGACGAACGGGATCCGGTCGAGGATCAGCGCCACGAACCGGTCGTAGTCGAAGGAGGAGCCGGTCGGGTCGAAGACCTCCACCGTGGCGTTGTGGCACGGGTTGGTCGGTGACTCGAGCTCGAGGAACGCGAGGTCGCGCGGGCGCAGTCGCTCGGTCATCTACGCCCACACCCCTGTCCGCGTCGTTTGGTCCTCGTGGGATTCTTACAGAGGTCTCAGGACGCCCACACGGCCGTCCGTCACCATCGTGAGGGCCCGGCACCACTTCCGCGGGCCACCTTCCAGACATGTCAGGAGAACGACGTGATGCGGCGTGCGCTCGCTGTCCTCACCCTCGTCGTGTGCGCGGCCGCCCTGGCCGGCTGCGGTGACGACGACTCCAGCGGCTCGGGCGACGGCAAGGACCTCGCCAAGAAGACCATCCAGGTCACGATCGAGGGCGACGACGTCACGCCGAACGGCGACCGGGTCGAGGTCAAGACCGGCCAGCCGATCGAGCTCGTGGTCCAGGCCGACGCGGCCGGCGAGATCCACGTGCACTCCGACCCCGAGAAGGAGCTCGAGTACGCCGCCGGCACCACCACGCTGCCGACGTTCACGATCGACAAGCCGGGCATCGTCGAGGTCGAGTCGCACGCGCTGGAGAAGACGATCGTCCAGCTCGAGGTGAAGAAGTAGCCACCTTGGCGGACTCCTCCTCGCTCGGCGAGGTGCTCGCACACGGGATCGGCGGGTCGAAGGACCTGCCCATCCCGCTCGAGCTGACCATCGCCGGCGCCGTCGCGGCGCTGACCGTGAGCTTCACGGTGCTGGCGATCGCGTGGCGGACCCCGCGCTACGACGCCGACCGCACCGGCCGGCCGGCGCCGGCGTGGCTGGCGGGGGTCGTCGGCTCGCGGCCGTGGTTCGTGGCCTGGCGCGCGTTCGGGCTCCTCGCGCTCGCCTACACCGTCATGGTCGCCGTGGGCGGCGAGGACAGCCTGCTCAACCCGTTCTTCGGCATCTTCTACGTCCTCCTGTGGGTCGGCTTCGTGCCGGCGTCGCTGCTGTTCGGGCCGGCGTACAAGGCGATCAGCCCGGTGCGGACCGTCAACGCGGTGTTCGCCAAGCTCACCGGGGGCGACCCGGACGTCGGAGTCTTCACCTATCCGACGTGGCTGGGTCACTGGCCGGCGGCGGTCGGGCTCTACCTGTTCGTGTGGATGGAGCTCGTCTACCCGTTCGCGACCGAGCTGGGCCCGGTGCGGCTCTGGTGTGCGGCGTACGTCGCGGCGATGCTGGTCGGCGGCGCGCTGTTCGGCAACACCTTCTACGAGCGCGCCGACCCGTTCGAGGTCTACTCCACGCTGGTCTCGCGGATGTCGGCGTGGGGCCGGCGTCGCGGGCGGCTGGTGGTGCGCAGCCCGCTCGCCAACCTCGACACCACCCCGATCCGGCCCGGCCTGGTGGCGGTGATGGCGGTGCTGTTCGGCAGCACGGCGTTCGACTCCTTCAAGGACTCGGTGCGCTGGGTGAAGTTCATCCAGGGCGACTTCGTGCAGGACAACGGCCTGACCCACCTGTTCAACAACCTCGGCCTGCTCGGGTTCGTGCTGGTCGTGGCGCTGGTGTTCACGGCGGGCACGATGCTCACTGGCGTCGGCCCCGACCAGCGGCGTCGCGAGCTGCCGGGCCAGTTCGCGCACTCGATCGTGCCGATCGTGATCGGCTACGTGCTCGCGCACTACCTGACCTACCTGCTCGAGGTCGGCCAGAACACGCTGATCCTGATGAGCGACCCGTTCAGCAACGGGTCGAACTGGTTCGGCACCGCCGACTGGCAGGTGTCCTACTTCTTCTCCTACCACCCGACCGCCCTGGCGACGCTCAAGGTCGTCTGCGTCGTCGTCGGTCACGTGGTCGGCGTCGTCGCCGCCCATGACCGGGCGATCCACCTCCTGCCGAGGAAGCACCAGCTCACCGGCCAGCTGTCGCTGCTGGTGGCGATGATCTGCTTCACCGCGGGCGGGCTGTACCTGCTGTTCGCGGCCTGAGACCGCCCCTCGCCCGGGGCCGGGCGGGCTCCGGCGGCGGGACCAGCGCGTCGGCGAGCCGGCCGATGGCCACCGTCAGCGGGCTGTCGGCCGCGGTCTCGAGCAGGGTGCGCCCAGTCACCAGCGCGCGGTCGGCGTTCGGGCGATCCTCGGGCAGGAAGTGCAGACCGACGGGTTGCGCGAAGTCGGACAGCATCTGGGTGACGTCGCGCTCGCTCCAGCCGATCGTGGGCCGCATCCGGTTGACCACGACCCGCACCCGCGCCAGGGGGCTCCGCTCGCGGAGGTCGACGAGGGCGCGCGCGAGCCGGGAGAGTCCGACGGGGTCGGCGGTGCCGACGACCACCACCTCGTCGGCCACGTCGAGCGCGGCCAGCGTGAGCCGGCTGCGCCCCGGCCGCCCACCCAGGTCGTCGTCGTCGAGGCTGGAGCCGGTGTCGATCACGACGTGGCCCTGACGGCCCGCGACCTCGGCGAGCAGCTCGACGGTGCCGGGCCGCACCTCGGCCCAGCGGTCGGGGCGCGGCAGGCCGGTGACCACCGTGAACCGCTCGTCGAACGCGCGCTGCACGCCGGCGAACCGTTCCTCCAGCATCCCGCTGCCGGCGAGCCGCGCGGCCGAGAGCAGCCCGGACACCTCGTCGAGGACGCCGAGCGCCTGTGCCACCGTGCCGCCGCACGGGTCGGCGTCGACCAGCGTGGTGCGGCTGCGGCTGCCGAGCACGGCGGCGAGCGTGATCGCGACCGTGGTGCGGCCCGGTGCGCCCGCCGGACCCCAGACGGCGACCACCCGCCCCACCGTCGGCGCCATCGGCGCCGGCGCGTCGGCGACCGGTGCCGGCTCCGGGACCGGCTCGTGGTCGCTGGTGATCGTCTCGGGGAGCGCCTCGAGGTCGTCGACGCGGACGGTCGACCGCACGCCGATGCGGCCCGCGCGCACCATGCCGCGCTCGTCGGCGACGACGGTGACCGCGCGGACGCCGTGCTGGGTGAGGTGGTCGACGGCGGCGAGGTCGAACCCCGGCGCCTCGACCGAGACGACCGCCGCGTCGGCCTGCCCCGACGTCGCGGTCGCCAGCAGGTCGTGGACGTCGACGCAGCGCTTGAGCACGACGAGGTCGCGCCGGCCGCCGAGGACCGTCAGCGCCCGGGTCTCCCACGCCGCGCCCGCCGCGAGCAGCAGGACGACCCTCATCCGCGGCGCACGACGGTGAGACTCGGGGCGTCGTAGCGGGCCAGCAGGGCGAAGAACGCCGGAGCGTCGGCCTCTGGCACGGCGAGCACGAGCTGGCGCTTGCCGCTGGTGCCGAACGACGACGCCGGGTCGGGCGCGTCGACGACCGTCGCGCCGGTCAGGGCCGGGCCCTGCGGCGGCGGCTGGTCGCCCTGGCCCGCCTGGGCGTCGGCGCTGATCGGCGCGACGACGTAGACGTCGACCACGTCGCCCGGCCCGACGCCCGGCGGGACCAGCTCGGGCTCGACGGCCACGGGCAGCTCAACCAGCCCGCTCGTGTCGGCCGTGCCGACCGCCGCCCTGGGGAGGAGCTCACCCTCGGCCACGCTGCGGGTCAGCTCGAGGTCGCCGGGGAGCTCGTCGTCGACGGTGAAGTAGCCCGCGAGGGCGTCGGGGTCGGCGAACCGCACCCGCTGCGCGACCAAGTCGTCGGCCTCGACCCGCTGGCCCGCCCCGAGGTCGCCCGCCGCGGCCCAGACCTGCACCGTGTCGTCGGCCGAGGCAAGCACCCGCGCGCCCACGACCACGCTGGCGGCGACCAGCACGATGCCGACCCAGAGCCGCGGGTCGCGCCACGCCGGACGCTGCCCGCGCAGCGCCGGGGGCACGTCGCCGACCGACGGCGCACGCCCGCGGTCGGGCGCAGCAGCCGTGGCCTCCCCGAGATTGAGAGCCACAGCGACATCATGCCCAGCACGGCTTGACGGTGCCACCGCTCGTCCACAGATGGTGATCCATGAGGCAGGTGGTTCCCCTGAGGTGCCACGATGGGGCGCATGGCCGACCTCCCGCGCTTCCTCACGCTGCCGGACGTCGCCGA
Source organism: Nocardioides halotolerans DSM 19273 (assembly GCF_000422805.1). GTDB lineage: Bacteria > Actinomycetota > Actinomycetes > Propionibacteriales > Nocardioidaceae > Nocardioides > Nocardioides halotolerans. The sequence goes on from NZ_KE383923.1 coordinate 532,502, forward strand.
GATCCTCAACACCTCGGTCGCGCAGGTCTACGCCATGGTGCGCCGCGGAGACCTCCCCGCCATCAAGATCGGCGGCCGAGGCCAGTGGCGCGTGAGCGAGGCCGACCTCGAGGAGCACATCGCCCACCTGCGGGTCGAGACGCGCAAGTTCATCGACGAGCACCCCTTCGACCCGGCCGAGACCGCCGTCGACGACGACGTCACGAGCTGAGTCCCAGCGCAGGCTGCGGAGGCTTCGAGGCTCAGGCGCAGCACGCCTTCGCACCTCAGCCACCGCAAGGAAGGCACCCGGCCGACCACCGCCGATCGAGCCTGTCGAGATCACCGCAGCGAAGGCACCCGGTCGACCACCGCTGATCGAGCCTGTCGAGATCCCCGCAGCGAAGGCACCCGGTCGACCACCGCTGATCGAGCCTGTCGAGATCACCGCAGCGAAGGCACCCGAGCCGAGCAGCTCCCAGCGCAGGCTCCGACCTCGGAGGCTGCGCCGACACAAGCTCGACGAGCGGTGGGCCGGTCCCAGCCCCGGCCCACCGGGCTTCGAGGCTCAGGCGCAGCACGCCTCGCCCCCTCAGCCCCCGTGGCGCGGCCGGCGTCGCACGATGGCTGAGGTGCGAGGACCACAATGCGAGCATGACGCGCGGACCCGAGGACACCGTCGCGTTCCGGCTCTGGCCGCCGGTCGCGATCGGGGCACCGCTGCTCGCGGGCTGGCTGGCGACGTCGGCGTGGGGCGACCCGGTCGCGCTGGGCGGCTGGCGGGTCCCGATGGGCTGGGTGCTGGTGCTGGCCTTCGCGGTGTGGAACGGCTGGTCGCTGTGGCTGTTCGCGCGGCACGAGACCGGGCTGCTGCCCGGCCAGGCGACGTACGCCGTCATCGAGGACGGGCCCTACCGGCTCTCCCGCAACCCGCTCTACGTCGGCCTGCTGGCGCTCCACCTCGGGCTGGCGCTGCTCGCACCGACCGGGTGGGGGCTGATCCTGTTCCCGGCGGCCGTGCTGCTGGTCTTCTGGGGTGCCATCCGCCCGGAGGAGCGGTTCCTGCACGAGCGGTTCGGGGCGACCTACGACGACTACGCTCGCCGCGTGAGGCGGTGGCTGTGACGGGCGATGAGTTTGCGGGCCCCGGCCGGTCAGGACGCCCGTGAAGCTCCTGCTGACCTCCGGAGGGGTCACCAACCCCAGCATCCACGCGGCTCTCGTCGGCCTGCTCGACAAGCCGATCGACGAGAGCACCGCACTGTGCATCCCGACAGCGATGTACGCGCACCCGATGGTCGGGCCGGGCGAGCGGGTCTGGCAGTTCATCAGCGGCGAGTCCGGGAACCCCATGGTCAGCCTTGGCTGGAAGTCGGTGGGCGTCCTCGAGCTGACCGCGCTGCCGACCCTCGACGAGGAGCTCTGGGTCCCGAAGGTGCGCGAGGCCGACGTGCTGCTGGCCGCCGGTGGTGACGTGCTCTACCTGTGCCACTGGATGCGCGAGTCGGGGCTGGTGGACCTGCTCCCCTCGCTGACCGACACCGTGTGGGTGGGGCTGAGCTCGGGCAGCATGGTGATGACGCCGCAGGTCGGCGACGACTTCATCCAGTGGCGACCGCCGAACGGCGACGACCGCACGCTGGGCGTCGTCGACTTCTCGATCTGCCCGCACGTCAACGGCGACGACCAGCCCGGCAACACGATGGCCGAGGCGAAGGCGTGGGCCGCGACGATCGACGGTCCGGCGTACGCCGTGGACGACCAGACGGCGTTCCAGGTCGTCGACGGGACCATGGAGGTCGTCTCCGAGGGCAGCTGGACCCTGCTGTCGGAGACCCGGAGGTCCTAGGGCTGGTCCAGCTCCACCCAGTCCGGTTCCGGGTCGACGGTGAACCGCACCGCGTCGACCGCCTCGCGGCCCTCGAGCCAGGCCTTGGCGATCCGGTGGCCACCGTCCATGAGCTGGCCGTCGGAGTGCAGGATCACGGGATGTCCGAGGTCCGCCTCCTGGATGCGGCGGGCGTGCTCGGCGACCTCACGGCAGCTCGGCGCGCGACCGCCGAACCAGCAGTCCTCGTCGAACTCGCGGATGTCGGCGATGGCGACCTGGAGCACGGGCAGCCCTTCCGACGCAGCCCACAGCGACTTGGTCCACCAGAACGCCCGGCCTCCGGGCACGTCCAGTGAGCACTTCTCCGTGATGCGCACCCCCCGATGCTCGCACGGAGCCGGCCGCGCTGCGGTCAGCCGACCTCGGAGTCGAGCGTGACGTCGATGTCCTGCTCGTCGCCGTCGCGGACGACCGTGAAGGTCAGCGTCTCGCCGGGCTGGTGCGAGCGGATCGAGACGATGAGGGCGATGCCGTCGGTGACCTTCTGGCCCTCGACGGCGACCACGACGTCACCCTCCTCGAGCCCGGCGTCCTCCGCCGGGGTGTCCTCGATGACCTCGTCGATCTCGGCGCCGGAGCCGTCGCGTTGGCCCGTCTGCACCTTGGCGCCGATGACGGGGTAGCGCGCCTCGCCGGTGCGCAGGATCTGGTCGGCGGTCACCTTGACCTGCTCGATCGGGATCGCGAACCCCACGCCGATGTTGCCGGCCTGGTCACCACCGGTGGTGCCGCCGGTGGTCGCGATGGCGGAGTTGACGCCGATGACCTGGCCCAGCATGTTCACCAGCGGGCCACCGGAGTTGCCGGGGTTGATCGCGGCGTCGGTCTGCACGGCGTTGATGTACGACGACTCGCTGGCGGAGTCGCCGGTCGTGACCGGGCGCTGCAGCGCCGAGACGATGCCGGCGGTCACCGTGGACGAGAGGCCGAGCGGCGAGCCGATCGCGACGACGGGATCGCCCACGTGCAGCACCACCGACTCGCCCAGCGCGGCGGGCTTCATCTGCTTGGCCTGGTCGGAGTAGAGGACGGCGAGGTCGTAGACCGGGGAGCGGCCGACGACGGTCGCGTCGTAGCGGTTGCCGTCCTGGTCGACGATCTCGATCGGGCCCTCGTCGTCGGCGGCCTGCTCGACCACGTGGTTGTTGGTGACGATGTGGCCGTTGGTGTCGATGACGAACCCCGAGCCGGTGGCGCCGTTCTCCTGGCCTTCGTACTCGGCCGAGATCTGGACCGTGCTCGGCAGCAGCTCGGCCGCGACGGCAGCGACCGAGGACCTGCCGCCCTTGATCGGTGCGGCGGTGCTGACGTTGGACGACGTCAGCCCGGAGCCGGTGCCGCCGTCGGACGCGGACGTGTCGCTGGTGCGGTGGTAGATCACGCTGCCGGCGACGCCGCCGCCGAGCCCGAGCACCAGCGCGAGCACCGCGGTCGCCGGCCACACCCAGCCGGAGGGCCGCGCCGACACTCGCTCGAGGTGGACCGGTGGCGTCGACACCGGGAGCGGAGCGGTCGAGCCGGGCGGCGGGTACGCTGACGGGGGCGTCCAGTCGGGCCGCGGCCCCAGCGCACCGAACGACGTGCCGAACGGCTGGGTCTCCTCGTAGCCCGGGTCGCCCGGCTGGTCGTTCACACGCCCATTGTTCCCGGTGGAGCGAAATCCCACACGGGAAGGGGCTGGTCGATCAGGTCCGACCGGTCAGGGCTGGGGCACGGCGCGGCGCTGGTGGACGCTCATCCCGGCCGGCACCGGCGTGGTGATCGAGGTCGAGGGCACCCGCCGGTCGACGGTCGGGGCGTCCGCGGGCGCGGCGCCGAGCGCCAGGACGCCCATCACGGCCGCACCGGCCGCACCGCCGCCCAGGGCGACCAGCGAGACCCGCCGGGGCCGGGGGTCCGGCTCGGCGGCGAGGTAGACGTCGCCCGGCGGCAGCCCGGCGACCAGCGACGAGAGCAGCGACCCCTTGAGCGAGGACGGCGCGCACGCCGTGTCGAAGGACAGCCCGGCCAGCCGGGTCTTGACCCAGCCCTCGCGCTCGACGAGGTCGCGGCACTGGTGGCAGGTGTGCACGTGCGACCAGGCCCGCTCCTCCTCGGCCGGCGCCATCTGGCCGTCGAGGAGCGCGCTGACGCGGTCGCCGAGGTGGCCGATCATCACGATGGACGTCCCTGGAGGGAGCGGAGCGGCGCGGTGAGCGGCCCGGAGTAGCGCGCCCGGCCGGTCGCCGGGGCGCGGTGGGCGAGCGCCTTGCGGAGCAGAGCCCGCCCGCGGTGGATCCGCGACCGCACGGTGCCGAGCTTGGCGCCCAGGATCTCGGCGATCTCCTCGTAGGACAGCCCCTCGACGTCGCACAGCACCACGGCGGCGCGGAAGTCGGGCGGCAGGGTCGCGATCGCGCGCTCGATGTCGTCGTCGAACCGCTGGTCGGCGTACGCCGCGTCCGGGCTCGGCAGCGGGCTGGTCAGGCGGTCGGCGCGCTCGTCGGTCATCGCGTCGAAGCGGATCCGCTGCTTGCGACGGGCGCCGTCGAGGAAGAGGTTGGTGGTGATCCGGTGCAGCCAGCCCTCGAACGTGCCGGGCGTGTAGGTCGAGAGCGACCGGAAGACCCGGACGAAGACCTCCTGGGTGAGGTCCTCGGCGTCGTGCCGGTTGCCGGTGAGGCGGTAGGCGAGCCGGTAGACCCGGTCGGAGTGCTGGTCGACGATCTCGTCCCAGGTGGGTACGGCGCCCGGCTCAGTGCCAGCAACGTCGTCCATCGGTCCTCGGGTCTCCTGGTGCTCGGTGGTGCCGGGTGGTGCTCGGGGGAACGACGAGGCTACGCCGTGTTGCTGAACGTTGCCTGTGAGCCGTCATGGTCCTGAACGGACGACGGTGCGGCGGTGTTCCCGCTGATCGGTTCCCGATCGCGCTAGGTTGCTGACGTGACGGACCCCATCTCCAGCGCGAGCTGGTCCTACTCGGAGGCCTTCGTCGCCGAGGACGACGTCCTCACCCGTGCCCGCGAGCGTGCCGAGGAGGTCGGCGTCGTCGCGATCGGCCCGGGCGGCGGGGCCGCGCTGCGGTTCCTCGCCTCGGTCCTGGAGGCCCGCGCGGTGGTGGAGATCGGCACCGGCACCGGCGTCTCGGGGCTCTGGATGCTCCGCGGCATGCGGTCCGACGGCATCCTGACCACCGTCGACATCGAGACCGAGCACCAGCGGCTGGCGCGCGAGACGTTCAACGAGGGCGGCATCCCGACCCAGCGCGCCCGCACCATCGCCGGCGCCGCCCTCGACGTGCTTCCCCGGCTCACCGACGGCCACTACGACATCGTGTTCGTCGACGGCGACAAGGCGGAGTACACCGCCTGCCTGCGCGAGGCCCTGCGGCTCCTGCGGCCCGGCGGCGTCGTGGCCTTCGACAACGCGCTGTGGCACGACCGCGTCGCCGACCCGTCGGTCCGCGACGACGAGACGCTGGCGATCCGCGAGCTCATCCGCGAGGTCGGCGCCGACGACAGCCTGGTGCCCCTGCTGCTGCCCGTCGGTGACGGCCTGCTGCTCGCGAAGAAGGAGTGGACGCCCGAGTCGGAGTGACCCGGGCGGGGGTCACTCGACGCGCGGCGCCGCCACGAAGCCCGCAGCACCCTCGGCCACGGCCATGACCGAGCACGCCTCGATCAGGACCGGCGGGCTCCCGACGATCTGCGAGCCGGGCGACTCGCCGGCGGTCGCGGTGAACGTCTCCTGGAACGCCACCCGGGCGGCGTCGTCGGCGAAGACGTAGCAGCCCTCGAACCACTCCCCCGCGACGTAGCGCCAGGTCTTGAAGCGCAGCCCGGTCATCGAGCTGAACCGCGCGTGCGAGGTGTCGGCGACGTACGTCGCGAGCGCCTCCTCGACGCCGGCGGGCGCGTCGGCGAGCGACCAGCGGACGGTGAGGCCGTTCACGACGCCCGCACCCCGGCCAGGGGCTCGGGCGAGCCGAGCCAGTCGAGGAGCAGCCGGGCGCCGAAGCCGGTCGGCCCCTTGGCCAGCTCGTAGCTGTCGGCGGGCGCGTCGCCGGTGGAGGCGAGGTCGAGGTGGGCCCACGGCACGTCGCCGGCGAAGTGCTGGAGGAACAGGGCGGCGATGATCGCGCCCGGCCCGCTGCCGGCGTTGTCGGCGTCGGCGACCCGCGAGGAGAGCCGGTCCTCGTAGACCGACGCCAGCGGGAACCGCCACAGCGGCTCGCCGGTGGCCGTGCCGGAGGTGAGCAAGGCGTCCGCCAGCGCGTCGTCGTTGGCGAAGACGCCGCCGACCTGCTGGCCGAGCGCGACCTTGATCGCGCCGGTGAGCGTGGCGACGTCGACGACCACGGCCGGGTCGAGGTGCGCCACGGCCCACGCCATCGCGTCGGCGAGCACCAGCCGACCCTCGGCATCGGTGTTGGTGACCTCGGTGGTGCGACCGCCGTAGTGGCGGACCACGTCGCCGGGTCGCATCGCGTCGCCGCCGATGGAGTTCTCCGCGGCCGGGACGAGCCCCACGACCGGCACCGGGCACCCGACGGCGGCCAGCGCGGCCATGACGGACATGACCACGGCCCCGCCGGTCATGTCGCGCTTCATGTTGACCATGGCCTCGCCGGGCTTGATCGACAGGCCGCCGGTGTCGAAGGTGATGCCCTTGCCGACCAGCACGACCGGCTTCGTCCTCCGCGACCTGCGGGAGGGCCGGTAGTCGAGGCGGATCAGCCGCGGCGGCGTCGGCGAGGCCCGGCCGACGGCGAGGACGCCGCCGAACCCCTCACGGGCGAGCTTCTGCTCGTCCCAGACCGTGACGTCCAGCCCGGCCTCGGACCCCAGGGCCGTCGCCTGCTCGGCCAGCCACGCCGGGCTCTTGAGGTTGGACGGCACCCAGGCGAGGGTGCGGGCGCGCCAGCTCGCGCCGGCGATCGCGACCGCCCGCTCCAGGGCGGCTCGGTCGCCGTCGGCCATGCCACCCAGCACGACGCGGGCCGCCGGTGCGGGGCCGGCAGGCTCCTTCTTCAGGACGAACGAGAACGCGCCCAGGCTCATGCCGACCACGAACTGCTGGAGACCCACCTCCGGGTCGACGGCGGTGATGGTCGTGGCGACCGCGTCGCGGTCGAGGACCGCCTTGGCGAGCGTCGCGCCGGCGCGCCGGAAGTCGTCGGCGCCCGCGGAGCCCAGCCCGACCAGCAGGACCTGGCGCAGGTCGGCGTTGTCGGGCGCGCCGAGCGGCGTCGGCAGCACGGTCAGCTCGCCGACCTTGCCGGTCGCGCGGTCGCCTTCGAGCACCGCGAGCAGGTCGACGCCGAGGAGCTCCTCGAGCTCGTCGGCACCCGGGCCGAGGACCGGTGCCGCGGCGTCGTCGCCCTGGAGCACCGGCAGCGCGATCACGTCGACGCCCGCGAGGGCGTGCGGACGTGTCGCCGTCACCGCGAACTCGGGCGGGGAGGCCTGGGGTGGCAGCGTCGGTGAGGAGCTCACCTCGAGGTGGACGCCTGTGGGGACCCGGAACCCATCAGCTGAACCTCGCGCGGCGGGTCATCAGCCCACGACGTCCTTCAGCTTGTCGCCGAGCTCGCCTGCCTCCTCGGCGTTGAGCTCCACGACGAGGCGGCCTCCGCCTTCCAGGGGGACGCGCATCACGATGCCGCGACCTTCCTTGGTGACCTCCATCGGACCGTCGCCGGTCCGCGGCTTCATCGCCGCCATGCGGCACCCTGCCTTTCCGTCCACACAAGACTCGGGTCGGAGGACCCGAGGACGCCGTACGGGCGCGAGACCATTATCCCTCATGGACCGTGGTGCAAGGCACACTGCCTCCATGACCGCGCCCGATTCGATGACCCGCGCCGAGCAAGCTCCCGTCCTCTACGACCTCACCGACGGCGTCGCCACCATCAGGCTGAACCGTCCCGACGCGATGAACAGCCTGGACATCGCCACCAAGGAGCTGCTCCGCGAGACCGTGCAGCACGCGGCCGAGGACCCCGCGGCGCGCTGCGTCGTGCTCACCGGATCGGGTCGCGCGTTCTGCACCGGCCAGGACCTCAAGGAGCACATCGCGCTCCTCGAGAGCGGCAGCAGCGACGAGCTCTTCACCACCGTCGAGCGGCACTACAACCCGACCGTGCTGGCGCTCGCGTCAATGGAGAAGCCCGTCGTCGCGGCGGTGAACGGCGTCGCGGCCGGCGCCGGCGCGTCGCTCGCCTTCGCCTGCGACCTGCGCATCGTGGCGGACACCGCGGGGTTCAACCTCGCGTTCGCCAACGTCGCGCTCTCCTGCGACACCGGGTCGAGCTACACCCTGCAGCGGTTGGTCGGACCGGCCCGGGCGATGGAGCTCCTCTACTTCCCGCGCACGGTCAAGGCGGAGGAGGCGCTGTCGCTGGGCCTGGCGACCCAGGTCGTGCCCGCCGACGAGCTCGAGTCGACGGTCGCCGAGGTCGCTGCCCGGCTGGCCGCCGGCCCGACGGTCGCGCTCGGCGCGATCCGACGCTCGGTCGCCTATGCCGCCTCGCACACCTTCGAGGAGGCGCTGACCCTGGAGGGCGAGATGATGACCCGCACCGGCGCCACGGCCGACCACCGGACCGCCGTGGCGGCGTTCGTGGCCAAGGAGAAGCCGGCCTTCAACGGGAGCTAGTGAAGGACCCGAACGCGCCGAAGATCCGCAGCACCTGGCGCGGTGCGACGGCCTCCATCAGCCGACGCGGCGGGTGCGCGCCGTACTCGACGGTGAGGGCGAAGCCGCGGAAGTTGTGGTTGAACCAGCCGGTCATCGTGCCGTGGCACACCCCGCCGCAGTCGAGGGTCGTGGCCGGCAGGTGGAGCGTGCGTGCGACATGCCGGGAGAAGCCCGGTCGCTTGTTGTCGGTGTCGACGCCGTGCAGCGGCTGGTGGAAGCTGAGCAGGTAGGCGGGATCGACGTCGCGCAGGAAGCGCATCATCGCCTTCGTCTCCGGCTCCGAGGCGGGGCGGGGGCCGGACTCGTAGCTCCCGTCGAGGTCGACCCAGTGGTAGGGGTAGTTGCGGTTGAGGTCGACGCCGTGGGCGTTGCGGCGGTGGTGGGCCGCGAAGCCGTCGGGGTTGTAGACCGGCACCACCCACAGGTCGACGCCGTGGATGACCCGCGCGCTGCGCAGGGTCCGCAGGATCTGCCGCGGCGCTCCCTCGTTGCCGTGCATGGTCGCGAGCAGCACGACCGTCGGACCACGACGACCGTCGAGAGGCCGGCTGTCGAGGTGCCAGGCGGTGATGGGGCGGCCGCGGGCCGATCGTCCGAGCACCCTGGTCTCGAGGACGTTGCCGGCGCGCTCGGCCACGTGACCGGGGGCCGTCGACACCGACGACGCCGTGGCAGCAGAGGCAGGTACGCCGGGCGCACCCGCGGCCACGACCAGGGCCGCCACCGGGGCGACGAGGCTCCGGAGGACCCGGCTCACACCGCGTTGGTCAGGTAGGCGAAGGTGAAGAGGACCACGCCGACCAGCATGCCAACGTGGGCGAGCACCGAGAGACCCGGGCCCTCGGACCAGGTGTCCTGCACCGCCTCGGAGGCGTGCTTGCCGTGGCTCGGCAGCCAGCGGACCAGGATCATCAGCCCGGTGATCGTGACGATCCAGAACAGCCCCAGCCCGATGATCCCGAACGTCGAGGTGCCGACCGGGGAGTCCTCAGGCGCGATCAGGAACGTCGTCCAGACCGCGATCGCGAGCACGCCCGTCGCCGTGTGGACGTCGAGCAGGCGGTTGCCGACGTGGAACCGGCCGGCCCCCTGGCCGCCCCGCATCCGCAGGCGCGTGAGCACCACGACCACCGCCGCGAGGGCGGTGAGCACGTAGATGACCACGGGCAGCGACACGGGCGAGAGTGTGCCTTACCCCGGCGGTCCGTCGCCACGAGCCTCCCGATCCGCGGGCGTGTCGACAACCTCGTCTTGACCGGGGGTGCGTGGCTCCGCGGAGTCCTCGGGCGGCCGGGGACCGTCGTCCAGCTGGCGCGCCACGCGGTCGAGCAGCGCGTCGACCTCCGACATGCGGTAGCCGCGGAAGGCGAGCGAGAAGCGGACCCGGCGGATGTGCTCGGCACGCAGCGCGCCCTCGCGCGGGACCAGCGAGTCGGGCCGGTCGTCGTACGCGTCGGACATCGGGGCGCCCCGCCCGGCTGCGAGCGCGGCGACGCCCCCCATCACCACGACCACGAGGATCGCGAAGAACCACATCACGGGTCGACCACCCGCCCGTCCCGCGCGTCGACCATCAGCTTGACGGCCTCCTCGATGTCGTCGGTGACCGTGAGCATCTCCAGGTCGCTCGCGCTGATCTTGCCGTCGGTGAGACAGGTGTCCTTCATCCACGACAGGAGCCCGGCCCAGTAGTCGGTGCCGACGAGCACGATCGGGAACCGCGTGACCTTCCGGGTCTGCACGAGCGTGAGCGCCTCGAAGAGCTCGTCGAGGGTGCCGAAGCCGCCGGGCAGCACGATGAAGCCCTGGGAGTACTTCACGAACATGGTCTTGCGGGCGAAGAAGTAGCGGAAGTTGATGCCGACGTCGGCCCACTCGTTGAGCCCCGACTCCCACGGGAGCTCGATCCCGAGGCCGACGCTGACGCCGCCGGCCTCGCTCGTCCCCCTGTTGGCGGCCTCCATGGCGCCGGGACCGCCACCGGTGATCACCGCGAACCCGGCCGCGACCAGCGCGCCGCCGAGCCGCTCGGCCAAGGCGTACGTCGGGTGGTCGGCCGGCGTCCGCGCCGACCCGAACACCGCGATCGCCGGCCCGAGCTCGGCCAGCGCCCCGAAGCCCTCGACGAACTCGGCCTGGATGCGCAGCACCCGCCATGGGTCGGCGTGCACCCAGTCGGAGGGGCCGCGCGAGTCGAGCAGGCGCTGGTCGGTCGTGCTCCCGTCGACCTGGTCGCGTCGCTGGATGATCGGCCCCTTCTGCTTGCTCCTCACCATGCCGGCCGCCTCACGACAGCCAGTCGCGGAGCTGGCGCTCGCAGCGCTCGATGTGCTCGACCGGCACGAACTCCTCCTGCTTGTGGGCCAGCATCGGGTCGCCGGGGCCGAAGTTGACCGCCGGGATGCCGAGGCTGGTGAAGCGTGCCACGTCGGTCCAGCCGAACTTGGGGTTGACCTCGCGACCCACCGCGTCGATGAACGCCTTCGCCGCCGGCAGGTCGAGACCGGGCAGCGCACCCGGCGCGCTGTCGGTGACCGTGACGTCGTAGCCCTCGAAGAAGTCGCGGACGAACTGCTGCGCCTCGGCCTCGCTGCGGTCGGGCGCGAAGCGGTGGTTGACCTCGACGACGCACTCGTCGGGCAGCACGTTGCCGGCGACGCCGCCGCGGATGAAGACGGCGTTGAGGCCCTCGTGATACTCCAGCCCGTCGATGACCGGCTTGCGGGGCTCGTAGTCGCACAGGCGCTCGAGGATGGGCGTCGCGGCGTGGATGGCGTTGACGCCCTTCCAGCTGCGCGCGGAGTGCGCCCGCTCGCCGGTGGCGCGCACCTCGACCCGCAGCGTGCCCTGGCAGCCCGCCTCGACCTCGGCGTTCGACGGCTCCATGAGGATCGCGAAGTCGGCCTCCATCAGCTCGGGGTGGCTCTGGCTGAGCAGGTTGAGGCCGTTGAACTCCGCGTCGATCTCCTCGGCCTCGTAGAGGATGTAGGTGACGTCGCGGTTGGGCTCGGGGATCGTGGCGGCCAGGCGCAGGATGACCGCGTCGCCGCCCTTCATGTCGCAGGTGCCGAGGCCGTGCAGCAGGTCGCCGTCCGGCCGCTGCTCCCGGCGCGCGGGCAGGTTGGCGTTGACCGGCACCGTGTCGAGGTGGCCGGCGATGACGACCCGCTCGCCGCGACCGAGGTCGGTGCGGGCCACGACGGTGTTGCCGTGCCGGCTGACGCTCAGGTGCTCGTACGGCGAGAGTGCCTCCTCGACCGCGTCGGCGATCGCCTGCTCGTTCTTGCTGACCGACTCGATGTCGACGAGCTGGACCGTCAGGTCGACGGCGGTCGCGGAGAGGTCGAGGGCGGGCACGGCGCTAGTCAATCAGGCCGGGCTCAGCCGGCCCCCTCGACGTACGCCGCCAGCTTGGTGAGCGACATGTCGGTGCCGGCCGCGTTGTCGTCGGGCGACACGGCGTCGGGGATGCCCTCATGGAGCAGCTCGACCTGCGTGCCGCCGCCGGCGTCGGTCAGCCGCCACGTCAGCGTCATCGCACCCCGGAGCGCGGCGTCCGCGGTGTCGAACTCGACGCGCTCGACCACCTGCTCGTCGGGCACCAGCGACGTGAACTCCCCCGAGTAGGCGTCGGTCGCACCCTCGGTCTTGCCGGTGCGGTCCTCTGCGCGGTAGGTCAGCGCCACCCGGAAGCGCCCGCCCTCGACCGGCTCCCACTCGGCGACGCGGGCGGTCATGTCGTCGGGCACCCGCCAGGTCTCGATCGCGCGCGGGTCGAGGAGGGCGGCGTACACCGTTGCGCGCGGAGCGCGCACGAGCCGGGACGCGGTCTGGGCGTACATGCCGCCATCCTAGAAACTAGAACTCGTTCTAGTTCTGCCCTACGCTTCGCCCATGCGCAACGGGCTGGTGCTGTTCTCCTCCGACCGTGGGTTCACGCCCGCCGGGCTGGCCAAGGCCGCCGAGGAGCGGGGCTTCGACACGTTCTACGTCCCCGAGCACACCCACATCCCCGTCAAGCGGACCGCAGCGCACCCGGGCACCGGCGACGAGTCGCTGCCCGACGACCGCTACACCCGCACCCTCGACCCGTGGATCTCCCTGGCCACCGCCGCCGCGGTCACGACGCGGATCGGGCTCTCCACCGCGGTCGCGCTGCCGGTCGAGTCCGACCCGATCACCCTCGCCAAGGCGATCGCGACCCTCGACCACCTCTCCGGCGGCCGGGTGACCATCGGCGCCGGCTTCGGCTGGAACACCGACGAGCTCGAGGACCACCACGTCCCGCCGGGCAAGCGGCGCACGGTGCTGCGCGAGTACGTCGAGGCGATGCGCGCCCTCTGGACCCAGGAGGAGGCGGCGTACGACGGGGAGTTCGTGTCGTTCGGCCCGTCGTGGGCCTACCCCAAGCCGGTGCAGGCGCACATCCCGCTCATCATCGGCGCGGGAGGCGGCCCGAAGACGTTCCGGTGGATCTCCCGGCACGCCGACGGCTGGATGACCACCCCCAACCAGACCGACATCAGCGGCCAGATCGAGGCGCTCAAGGCCGCCTGGACCGAGGCCGGTCGCGACGGCCTCCCCGACATCCGGGTGCTCATCGCGTTCCGTCCCGACCCCGCCGACCTGGCGGCCTGGGCCGAGGCCGGCGTCTCCGAGCTCATCTGGGGCGTGCCCGACAAGTCCGAGGACGAGGTGCTCGCCCACCTCGACAAGCTCGCCGGCCGGCTCGGCCTCTCCCCCGCCTGAGCTCCCGCCGAGTCGGCGTTCGTGCTGACGAGTAACACGCCGAGTCGGCGCTACTGATGATCAGTAACGCCGACTCGCCGGAGCGGTCAGGCCTTGGTGACGGCGATCTGGGGGTCGCCGTCGGGGCCGCCCACCACGGCGTACGACGTCGCGAGGGTCTCGCTGGTGATCAGCTGCTCGTGGGCACGGGCGGCGGCCTGGACGGCGTCGGCGCCGCCGATGGTGAGCGAGATCCGGTCGGAGACGTCGAGGCCGGCGTCGCGGCGGGCCTGCTGGACGGCGCGCACCAGGTCACGGGCGAGGCCCTCCTCGGCGAGTTCCGGCGTCACGTCGGTGTCGAGGACGACGAAGCCGCCGGTCGGCAGCACGCCGACGGCCGCGGACTCGTCGGCCGAGCCGGCGACGGTCTCGAGGGTGTACTCCCCCTCCTCCAGCGCCAGCCCGCCCGCGGTGACGGTGCCGTCGTCGGCCACCGACCAGTCGCCGGACTTCGAGCCCCGGATCGCCTGCTGCACCTCCTTGCCCAGGCGCGGCCCGGCGGCGCGGGCGTTGACGGTGAGGCGCTGCGAGACGCCGTACGCCGCGGCCTCCGGCGCGTCGGCCGGGAGCAGCACGACCGTCTTCACGTTCACCTCGTCGCGCACGATCGACTCGAAGCCGTCGAGGGCGGCCGGGTCGGGCACCACGACCGTGAGCGTCGAGAGCGGCAGCCGGTTGCGCAGGTTGCCGGCCTTGCGCAGGGCTGAGGTGGCCGAGCAGACCTCGCGGACCTTGTCCATCGCCGCGACCAGCGCGTCGTCGGCCGGCAGCGCGTCGGCCAGCGGCCAGTCGGCCAGGTGCACCGAGCGCTCGCCGGTGAGCCCGCGCCAGACCTCCTCGGTCGTGAGCGGCAGGAGCGGCGCGGTGACCCGGCAGACCGTCTCGAGCACCGTGTAGAGGGTGTCGAACGCGTCGGTGTTGTCGCCCCAGAACCGGTCGCGTGAGCGGCGGATGTACCAGTTCGTCAGCACGTCGAGGAACTGCCGGGTGGTCTCGCACGCGTCGGCGATCGCGTAGGAGTCCATCTCGCCGGTGAGCTGGTCGACGTACTGGCGGCACTTGGCGAGCAGGTAGCGGTCGAGCGGGTCCGTCGAGTCGGAGCGGGCGCGCGCGTCGTAGCCCTGCCCGTCGCCGAAGGCGTTGGCGTAGAGCTGGAAGAAGTACCAGCTGTTCCAGAGCGGGATCATCACGCCGCGCACGGCGTCGCGGATGCCCTGCTCGGTGACGATGAGGTTGCCGCCCCGCAGGATCGGCGAGGCCATGAGGAACCACCGCATCGCGTCGGCGCCGTCGCGGTCGAAGACCTCGCGCACGTCGGGGTAGTTGCGCAGCGACTTCGACATCTTCTCGCCGTCGGAGCCGAGCACGATGCCGTGGCTGATGCAGTTCTCGAACGCCGGCCGGTCGAAGACGCCGGTGGCCAGGATGTGCAGCGTGTAGAACCAGCCGCGGGTCTGCCCGACGTACTCCACGATGAAGTCGGCCGGGAAGTGGTGCTCGAACCACTCGGAGTTCTCGAACGGCACGTGGTTCTGCGCGAACGACATCGAGCCCGAGTCGAACCACACGTCGAGCACGTCGGCCACCCGGCGCATCGTCGACCTCCCGGTGGGGTCGTCCGGGTTGGGGCGGGTCAGCTCGTCGACGTAGGGGCGGTGCAGGTCGGGGTTGCCGGCGCGGTCGCGCGGCAGCCGCCCGAAGTCGCGCTCGAGCTCCTCGAAGGAGCCGTAGACGTCGGTGCGCGGGTACGCCGGGTCGTCGGACTGCCACACCGGCACCGGCGAGCCCCAGAACCGGTTGCGGGTGATCGACCAGTCGCGGGCGTTGGCGAGCCACTTGCCGAACGAGCCGTCGCGGGTGTGCTCGGGCACCCAGTTGATCTGCTGGTTGAGCTCGAGCATCCGCTGCTTGAACGCCGTCACCTCGACGAACCACGACGAGACGCCCTTGTAGATCAGCGGCTCGCGACAGCGCCAGCAGTGCGGGTAGCTGTGGTCGTAGGTCTCGCGGCGCAGCAGCACGGTGCCGGGCGTGACGCTCCCGGCCGGCTCTCCTCGGGTGGCGGCCTTGAGGTCGTCGATGACGTGCAGGTTGGCGTCGAAGACGAGCATGCCGGCGTACTCGTCGATCGGCTCGGTGAATCGGCCGTCCTTGCCGACCGGCATCACCGGGGCGATGCCCTCGCGGTCGGTGACCTCCTTGTCGGCCTCACCGAACGCGCCGGCGCTGTGCACGAGACCGGTGCCGTCCGTGGTCGTCACGAACTCGTCGGCGCGCACGACGCGGAAGGCGTTCTCGTGCCCCGCGAAGTAGCTGAACGGCGGCGCGTACGTCAGGCCCAGGAGGTCGGCGCCCGTGCCGCGCCAGACGACGTCGGGGGTGTCGCCGAGCTCGCGGGCGTACGCCGCGAGCCTCGCCTCGGCGAGCACCAGCCGCGCGCCGTCGTGCTCGACGGCGACGTAGTCGATCTCGGCGCCGACCATCACCGCGAGGTTGCTGGGCAACGTCCAGGGCGTGGTCGTCCAGGTCAGCAGCAGCGCGTCGCGCAGTGGCCCCTCGGAGGTGACCCGGAACCCGACGGTGACGGCCGGGTCCTGCCGCATCTGGTAGACGTCGTCGTCCATGCGGAGCTCGTGGTTGGACAGCGGCGTCTCGTCGTTCCAGCAATAGGGCAGCACGCGGAAGCCCTCGTAGACCCAGCCCTTGTCGTAGAGCTGCTTGAACGCCCAGATCACCGACTCCATGTAGTCGGGCTCGTAGGTCCGGTAGTCGTGGTCGAAGTCGACCCAGCGCGCCTGGCGGGTGACGTACTCGCGCCACTCGGCGGTGTACTTCATCACCGAGGCGCGGCAGGCCTCGTTGAACTTCTCGATGCCGAGCTCGAGGATCTCGTCGGTGGTCTTGATGCCCTCCAGGCGCATCGCCTCGAGCTCGGCGGGCAGGCCGTGCGTGTCCCAGCCGAACCGGCGCTCGACCTTGCGACCGCGCATGGTCTGGTAGCGCGGGACGACGTCCTTGACGTAGCCGGTGAGCAGGTGGCCGTAGTGCGGCAGGCCGTTGGCGAACGGCGGACCGTCGTAGAAGACGAACTCGTTGGCGCCGTCCTCGCCGGCCTCGCGCGCGTCGACGCTGGCCTGGAAGGTGCCGTCCTGCTCCCAGTACGCGAGCACCGCCTCCTCGATCTGCGGGAAGCGAGGGTTCGGCGGGACGCCGTCGGACGTGCTCGTCGAGGCCTTCGGGTAGGTCATGCGGTCTGTCTCCTGCGATCGGTGTGCCAACCGCAGGGACGATCTCTGTTGTCAGCGGAGACCGCGGTACCACCCTGCTTGCCCCCGGTGTCGCTGGGAGCCTCTCTCACGGCTGTGACGGGCCACCCGTCCGGTTCTACTCGCCGCTGCCGGGGCAGTGGCTTTCTTCCGGAGGCTCGCCGCTGATGACGGCTCGAACGCCTGTGGCACCAGCGTACGGCGGCGCGCGAGCGGGTGCGAATCAGTTGCGCAGGAGCCGGCGCAGGTCGAGCGGGATCCTCACTCCGGCGACCTCGACGCTGCCCTCCGGCTCGCCGTCGTCCAGCCGGACCAGGTCCTCCCAGGTGCCGTCGACGTTGGTCATGACCGTGAGGGTGCGCAGCTCTGGGTCCACCAGCCAGTACTGGCCGATCCCCGCCCCGGCGTACTCCGCGGACTTGCGGACCAGGTCCTCCGAGCGCGTCGAGCGGGACAGCACCTCGGCGACCATCAGCGGCGGCTCGGTGACCCAGCCGTCCGAGGGGACCGCACCGACGATCGTCACGTCGGGCCGCCGCACCCGGTTGTCCGGGAGCTTGACGCTGGTGTCCGTGGCGACGAGCAGGCCCGGGCCGGCGGACACCAGGCACGCGCAGAGCCGGGCGAGGACGTCGCTGTGCTCCCAGAGGGGAGGCGCCGTCATGAGGACCGCCACCCCGTCCACCCACTCGGCCTTCGGCTTCTCGGGGAGCCGGAGGTACTCCTCCCAGGACATGGGCACCCGCAGCAGCGGCTCCTCGCTGGTGGCGGACACCGGACCTCCCGTGCGCGACAGGGACACATCAACGCTCCTTCCATTGTGGACCCGAGAGCAGGACGTCGCCATCGTGCCGAGGACCGCGCCGGCACCGCCGTCCCTCTCCACAGGCCGCCCGCCCGGGCCTATCCGGACGCCGTTCGTCCTGATGGAGTGATTGGCTGGGGCCATGAGCGACGTGTGGTGGACGGGACGATGACCGAGCTGGAGAGCATGAGGCGCTGGTTGGGAGACCTCCGCGCGAGCGTGGAGCGGAAGGCCGAGGGCCTGTCAGCTGACCAGCTGGCCGCCCGCGCCGTGCCGCCGTCCGGGCTGTCGGTGCTCGGGCTGGTCAGGCACCTCGCGCAGATGGAGCACTACTGGTTCGTGCTGACCCTCTCGCGGGCCGACGAGCCGCAGCTCTTCGTGCCCGACGGCGACTGGGACGCGCAGTTCCGCGACGCCGTCGCCGACGACGCCGTGGTAGCCGAGGCGTTCGAGACCTGGCGGTCACAGTGCGCCCGATCCGACGGCGTCCTCGACGGGCTCGACGCGAGCGACCTGGAGTTCGTCTGGGACCCCGACGACCGCACCGGCTCGGTGCGCGGCGCGCTCACGCAGGTGGTCTACGAGTACGCGCGCCACCTGGGCCACCTCGACCTGCTCCGCGAGGCGATCGACGGCCGGACCGGCGAGTAGTCAGTCGACGTACATGACCTCGAGGCCGAGCCAGCCGGCCAGGTCGTCGATCTCGGCAGCGACGGCGACGCGGGTCTCCTCGGACCAGTCGAAGTCCTCGTGGACCTTGTCGACGCGCAGCACGCCCTCGGCCGGCTCGGCGGTGGCGTCGAGCTTTCCGACCAGCAGGTCGCCGTGGAGGATCGGAAGCGCGTAGTAGCCCCAGATGCGCTGCTCGACCGGCTTGTACATCTCGAGCAGGTAGTCGAACTCGAAGAGCTGGTCGAGGCGCTTGCGGTCCTGGACGAGGCGGTCGAACGGCGAGAGCAGCGCGGCCCGGCCCTCGAACGGCCGGTCGAGCAGCGTCGGCTCGACCCGCCACTCCCCCTTCACGCCCTCGACGACCGCCGGCTCGCCGGCCTCGCCGACGTGGTGGGGCTCGCCGGGCTGCTCGGCGAAGCGCGCGCGTGCCAGCCCGAGCGCGCGAAGCCGCCGGGCGTTGCGCGTCGCGAGCGCCTCGTCGGGGTCGGGCACGGGGTCGTCGGGGTAGATCCGCTCGGCGAGGTCCCACAGCTTCTGGCGGCCCTCGCGCCCGGCCGCCGCGACCTCGCCGCGGGCGACCATCTGCTTGAGCAGCATCTGGACGTTCTTGTTGTTGTTCCACCCCGACGACGGCCACGGCACCTCGCAGGTGTCCTCGAATGCGCTGGTCGGCAGCGGACCCTCGCGCCGCAGCTCGTCGAGGATCTCGCGCCGGCAGCCGTCGTTGGTCTCGACCCACCGGGCGATGTCGCGCTGCCACTCCTTGAGCGGCTCGCGGCCGGGCCAGATCGACATCTCGGCACGGAACAGCGCGAGGTCCTCGCTGGGCCGCAGGTAGCCCTGGTGCTCGATGACCACCTGCTGATCGACGAGGTCGACGAGCTCGGCGCGGTCGTACGCCGACCCGAGCCGGCTCCACAGCACGAGGTCGGCGCTCGGCACGCTCAGCGGCGCGGTCGGCTCGGCCTGCAGCACGGTGAGGTGCCGGATGACCTCGAGCACGCTGCCGGGGCGCGGCGCGTCGAGCAGTTGCGCCTGCACGCAGATGCGCCGGGCGTCGGCCTTCGAGAGCTCGTGGACCACGCGGTGACGGTAGACGTTGGCGTCGACAGACGGGACTGCCCGCACGAAACTGGCGCTGACCGGTTGGAGTTCCTTGCGGTCAGCGCCAGTTTCACCGGGTACCCGGTGAAACGCGCCGCCGCCGACCGCCCATAGGATTCGCCGGGATGAGCGAGACACCCACCAACGCCTGGGGGCACGCCCTGGTCACCCTCGACGAGGGCGGGGCCGTGCTCGACGCGTGGTTCCCGGCGCCGGGGCTGGGCGCGGCCGACGGGAGCGACGCGCCGGCCGAGCTCGCGGCGCTGGCCGGGCCCGACGACGTGCGCCGGGTGACCCGCGAGGTCCGGCTCGTGGAGGTCGCGGACCTGCAGGCCCCGCCCGCCTCCACCGAGGACGCCTGGCTGCGGCTCCACCTGCTCAGCCACCGCATCGTGCGGCCCAGGACGGTCTCCGTGGACGGCATCTTCGGCGTCCTGACCAACGTCGTGTGGACCAGCGCCGGCCCGTGCGCGGTGGCCGGCTTCGAGCAGACCCGGGCGCGGCTGATGGCGACCGGCGCGCGGGTGACCGTCTACGGCGTCGACAAGTTCCCGCGGATGGTCGACTACGTGCTGCCCACCGGCGTCCGCATCGGCGACGCCGACCGGGTCCGGCTCGGCGCCCACCTCGCCGAGGGCACCACCGTCATGCACGAGGGGTTCGTCAACTACAACGCCGGCACGCTCGGCACCTCGATGGTCGAGGGCCGGATCTCGGCCCACGTCGTCGTCGACGCCGACTCCGACGTCGGTGGCGGCGCCTCGATCATGGGCACGCTCTCCGGCGGCGGCACCGAGGTGATCTCGATCGGCAAGCGCTGCCTCGTCGGCGCGAACGCCGGCCTCGGCATCTCGCTCGGCGACGACTGCGTCGTCGAGGCCGGCTGCTACGTCACCGCCGGCACCAAGGTCACGGTGCAGGACACCGACGGCACGTCGCGGGTGGTCAAGGCGCTGGAGCTGTCGGGCGTCGACAACGTGCTCTTCCGCCGCAACTCGGTCACCGGCGCGGTCGAGGCGGTGCCGTGGCGCAGCGACGGCGTGGCCCTCAACGCCGCGCTGCACGCCAACTGACCCCGGCTGACCAGGGCAGGGACTTGGACTGATCCCCGACACTTGCCCGCGTGAGGCGTCGGGGGGTCGTGGCCATCGGCATCGCCGTGGTCGCGCTGCTCGCCGGGGTCGGCTGGTTCGCGGTCCGGCAGGACGTCGTGCCGTGGCTCGCCCCCGACCAGTGCACCGCCGAGACGGGCGACCACAGCGTGGTCCTGGAGCCGTCGCAGGCGAGGTACGCCGGCCTGATCACCGCGATCGCCGTGCAGCGCGGGCTGCCGGCGCGGGCGGCCTCCATCGCGCTCGCCGTCGCCTACCAGGAGTCCGGCCTGCGCAACCTCGACGGCGGCGACCGCGACTCCGCCGGGCTCTTCCAGCAGCGCCCCTCCCAGGGCTGGGGCACCGAGGAGGAGGTGCGCGACCCGGTCCACGCCGCGAACGCCTTCTACGACGCGCTGGTGAAGGTCGACGGCTACCAGCAGCTCGACATCACGGTGGCGGCGCAGGAGGTCCAGCGGTCCGGCTTCCCGGACGCCTACGCCGACCACGAGGCCGACGCCCGCGCGCTGGCCTCCGCCTTGACCGGCAACTCGCCCGAGGGGTTCAGCTGCCGGCTCGGCGAGAGCGACGACGGGCCGACGGCGCTGGCGGACTCCGGGCTGACGGCCCGCGCGGACGCCGTACGCCGCGACCTCCTCGCCCGCTTCCCCGACCTGCCGCTCGGCGGCTTCGAACCGGGCGGGGTCTCGACCGGGCACATGCAGGGCTCGGCCCACTACGACGGCCGCGCGATCGACGCGTTCGTCCGTCCGGTCTCGCCGGCCAACCGGACGCGGGGCTGGGTGATCGCGCACTACCTCGTCAGCCAGGCCGACCGGCTCTCGGTGCGGACGGTGATCTTCGACGACCGGATCTGGACGGCGGGGCGGAGGTCCGGGGACGGCTGGCGCGACTACGACCCGCCCGAGAGCTCGGGTGACCCGGCCGTCCTGGAGCACCGCGACCACGTCCACGTCGACGTGTTCTGAGCGCGCGCATTGACACGTTCGGGCCACGTCCACCAGGCGCGACTGGTCCGTTCGGAGGATTTCCACCGCGATTGCGGCACAGCGCGTGCGCCGGTCCCCCTCGAGGAGTACAACAGAGTTGGAACGTTCGAACCCCGGCAGGGATCGGACATGGGGAGAGGGAATCGAACATGTGCAGCCACACACCGGCGTGTCCGGACGCGCACGACACCAACTGCTACGGCGCCCACGTCGTCTCCGACCGCAGCGGCCAGGGCTGGTGCCGCCTCTGCAACGGCATCATCCTCTTCGACGACGGGCACTACCTGACGCCCGAGGGCGACGACGAGCTGGTGGGCTCGTCCTCCTGAGCCGAGCCGTCCCTCAGACCGCGGGCATCGGCTGGGCGACCACCCGGTCGCGCCCGCTCCGCTTGGCCTCGTAGAGCGCCGAGTCCGCGGCGACGTAGAGCGCGTGGGCGTCCGAGCCGTGGGTCGGTGCGTGCGCGAGGCCGGCGCTCACCGAGACCTTCACCAGCTCGCCGACGTCGAGCTGGAAGCCGTGGGTCCGCACGAGCTGGTTGATCTCCTCGGCGCGACGCACCGCCGTGTCGTAGGTGCAGCGCGGCAGCAGCACCGCGATCTCGTCGCCACCGAGGCGGCAGACGACGTCGCCGCGGCGCGAGCCGTCGACGAGCAGCTCGGACAGCTGGACCAGGATCCGGTCGCCGCCGGGGTGGCCGAACCGGTCGTTGAGCGACTTGAAGTCGTCGACGTCGATCAGCACCAGCGAGGTGCCCTCCTCGCCATCGGGATGGGCGAGCACCACGTCGAGCGCCTCGTCGAAGGCGCGCCGGGTGACCAGGCCGGTCAGCGGGTCGATGAGCGCGAGCCGCCCCAGCTCGGCGACGAGCGCCGCCTGGCGCTCGGCGCCGCGGACCAGCATCACCGCCACGGTCACGAGCGCGGCCGCCGTGTAGGAGCTGTCCAGGAGCGCCTGCCGGACCGGCAGCTGGCTGAAGACCACGACCAGCTCGCCCGCCAGCGCGAGCGCGGTCATGAGGACGGCCCCCTGGCGCGGCAGCATGGCGGCGGCGTACACGATCGGGAACACGAAGAAGATCTGGGCCGACACCGAGGCGTCGTGGGTCGCGAGGTCGACGAACACGATCACCGCGATCGCCGTGATCGGGCACAGCGCCCAGGCCAGCCGGCTCGCCTCGTCGAAGAACCACGCCGCGATGCTCATCAGGCCCGCCACGACCAGCGCGAGGACCGCGAGGGCCGTGATCGTGGGGTTCGCCTCGCGCATCTGCGCGGGGGCGAGCGGCAGCGTCAGGACGGTGACGGCGACGCCGACCGCACACAGCGCCGAGACCGTGCGCGCCGCGACGCGGTGGTCGCGGGGACGCATCCAGGTCAGCAGCCGGTCGTACGGCGTGCGGACGGCGCTGGGCACCGAGGCCTCCGCCTGGAACGCAGGCGCGTGCGCCAGGTCCATCCTTGCTCCCCACTGTCCACGGGCGCCGCGTCCGACGGTGCGCCTCGTCCCGTTTCCTCAGGGTAGGTGGGCCCGTCGGGGCCCGCCGGGGAATGAGGAGACCTCACCCGGAAGGGTCAGGCGAGGCGGCGAACGGCGGACTCGACCCGCTCGTCGGTGGCGGTGAACGCGATGCGCACGTGCCTGGCACCCGTGGCGCCGTAGAAGTCTCCGGGCGCCGCCAGGATGCCGCGCTCGGCGAGCCAGTCGACGGTGTCCCAGCAGCTCTCGTCGGCCCCGTCGACCGGGCGCCGGGCCCAGAGGTAGAGCGACGCCTCGGAGTGGTCGATCTCGAACCCCGCGCCCTGGAGCGCAGCCCGGAGCGCCGTGCGTCGCGCGGCGTAGCGCGCGTGCTGCTCCCGCGCGTGGGCGGTGTCGGACAGCGCGGCGGCCATCGCGACCTGCTGGGGGCCGGGCATGATCAGGCCGAGGTTCTTGCGGACGGCCAGCAGCTCGCCGACCAGCCGCCGGTCACCGGCGACGAACGCGCAGCGGTAGCCCGCCAGGTTGGACCGCTTGGAGAGCGAGTGGACGGCGAGGATCCCGTCGACGGAGTCGCCGCAGACCGACGGGTGCAGCACCGAGACCGGCTCCGCCTCCCAGGCGCACTCGAGGTAGCACTCGTCGGAGACGAGGAGCGTGCCGCGCTCCCGGCACCAGTCGACGACCTTGCGCAGGTGCTCGGGGGGCAGCACCCGTCCGGTGGGGTTCGACGGCGAGTTGAGCCACAGCAGCGCCGGCCGCTCCGGGCCGAGGCTCGTGAGCGAGTCCCTGGCCACCCACCGGGCGCCGGCCAGGGCCGCGCCGACGGCGTAGGTCGGGTAGGCCAGCTCGGGGACGACGACCAGGTCGTCGGCACCGATGCCCAGATGCACCGCGAGCGTCGCGATGAGCTCCTTCGACCCGATCGCCGGCAGGACCTGGTCGAGACCGAGCCCGGTGACGCCGTGCGACGACATCCAGTCGAGCGCGGCCTGACGCGTGGAGGCGAGGCCGATCGTCGTGGGGTAGCCGGGCGCGTCGGCGGCCGCGCGCAGGGCCTCCTGGACGACCTCCGGCGTGGGGTCGACGGGCGTGCCGATGGAGAGGTCGACGATGCCGTCGGGGTGGGCCCGGGCGCGCTCGGCCTGCGCGGTGAGCTTGTCCCAGGGGAAGTCGGGAAGACGCGAGGAGACGGTCAGGGCCGGCCCTGACTACTCGTCGTGCTCCTGCGGCGGGAGCGCCGCCACCAGCTCGTGGTCGTGGTCGATCTCGCCCATCTTCGCGGCGCCGCCGGGCGACCCGATCTCGTCGAAGAAGTGGACGTTGGCGTCGTAGAAGCCCTTCCACTGCTCCGGCGTGTCGTCCTCGTAGAAGATGGCCTCCACGGGGCAGACCGGCTCGCAGGCTCCGCAGTCGACGCACTCATCGGGGTGGATGTAGAGCATCCGCTTGCCTTCGTAGATGCAGTCGACCGGACACTCGTCGACGCAGGCCCGGTCCTTGAGGTCGACACAGGGCTGAGCGATCACGTACGTCACGGGGTCAGCCTAGTATCCCGTCGTGTCGTCGCCCGGCAGTGCCCACCACCTGGGTGCTCACCAGCTGGGTCCGCACGTCGTCGGCCAGCGGGTCGTCGTACGCCGGGTGGTGCCCGGCGAGACCGGCCCCACCGGCGGGCCGGCCATGACCGACGTGCTCGGGACGTGCACCGCGTGGGGCCACGGCACCTGTGTGGTCGTGCCCGACGGCAAGGGCTCCCACGAGCCGGTGACGATCCGGATCGCCGACATCGTCTCGGGCAAGCCGGTGCCGCCCCGGCCCTCGACCCGACACCGGGTGGCGCCCGCCGACGCACAGCGACGCGCGCTGGCGCTGTGGCCGGACCTCGAGACCGAGCCGCTCGGGGAGTGGCTGCTGCGCAGCTCGCGCACCTCCACCGCGCGCCGGGCCAACTCCGTGCTCGCGATGGAGCCCTCCGGCGTCGCGGACGACTACGAGCGGGTGGTGGCCCACTACGAATCGCTCGGCCAGCGCCCCATCGCCGCGGTGCTGCCGGGGTCGGCGGAGGACGAGCTGTTCCGTGGCCACGACTGGGTGCTGGAGAGCCACGACCACGACACCGTCTTCGAGCTCGCGGGGGTCGCCGCGGCCAGGCGCGCGCTCCGCGGCGTCCCGCTGCCCGAGGCGGCCGTGGCGCTCGACGGCGACGACGGGCTGGTGACCGCCGAGCTGCGCGGTCACGACGGGCGGGTGCTCGCCACCGGAGTGGCCGCCTGTCGCGACGACTGGGTCGGGTTCCGCAGCATCGAGGTCGACCCGGCCGAGCGCGGCCGCGGGCTCGGCCTGCTCGTGATGGCCGAGCTGCTCGGGTGGGGCGCCGAGCGCGGGGCCACGACGGCGTACCTCCAGGTGCTGGGCGACAACGCCCCCGCGCACCGCCTCTACGACGGCCTCGGGTTCGTCGAGCACCACCGCTACCGCTACCTCGCCGCGCCCCGATAACCGATTTCCAGCTCGGCCGGGTCGGTCCTAGCCTTGGTCGCGGCGAGCGTGAGGAGTGACGCCCCCGAGACAGCGCCCGCCGACCAACGAGGCCGACCAGCACGACCGGAGTCGGCGAAGGTGTGGTGGCACCGCGACCTTGCCCCCGCCCACACCTCCAGGGCTGTCCCGCTACTGGAGGTGAACGATGAGACGAACGACGACGGCCGAGCTCCCGCAGGCCACGCCCGGCGAACCGGTCCGGCTTCAGGGCTGGGTGCACCGGTGCCGCGAGCTCGCCACGGTGTCCTTCCTGGTCGTGCGCGACCGGACCGGCCTGGCGCAGGTCGTGCTCAGGCCCGACGAGCCGGCCGGGACCGAGCTCCCGCCGGAGGAGACGCCGGTCGAGGTGGTCGGCACCGCGACCGCGAACCCGCAGGCGCCTGGTGGCGTCGAGGTCACGGCGCCGGTGGTCCGTGCCCTGTCCGACCCCGCCGAGACGCCGGCGGTCGAGCTCTGGCGGCCGCGGCTCGACGCCGGCCTGCCCACCCTGCTCGACCACGCGGCGACCACGTGGCGACACCCCCGCCAGCGGGCGGTCTGGGACCTCGCCGCCGCGAGCCTGCAGGGGTTCCGCTCGACGCTCGACGGCAGCGGGTTCACCGAGGTGCACTCCCCCAAGCTCGTCGAGTCGGCCACGGAGTCCGGCGCCAACGTGTTCGAGGTCGACTACTTCGGCCGTCCGGCGTACCTCGCCCAGAGCCCGCAGTTCTACAAACAGGTGCTGGTCGGCGTCTTCGAGCGCGTCTACGAGGTCGGTCCGGTGTTCCGCGCCGAGCCGCACGACACGGTGCGGCACCTCGCGGAGTACGTCAGCCTCGACGTCGAGCTCGGCTTCATCGAGGACCACCACGAGGTCGTCGACTGCCTGCGCGACGTGGTCGCCGGGATGGTCGCTTCGATCCACGAGCGGGCCGGCCACGCGGTCGGCAAGCTCGGGATCGACGTGCCGCAGGTGCCCGAGAAGCTCCCGGTGCTGCACTTCCGCGAGGCCTTGGAGATCGCCGGCGCGCCGGCCGACGAGCCCGACCTGGCGCCGTCGCACGAGCGCGCGCTCGGCGAGTGGGCGATGGCCGAGCACGGCAGCGACTTCGTGGTCGTGCACGGCTACCCGACCGCCCACCGGGCGTTCTACAGCCATCCCGACCCGGACGACCCGCACTGGTCGCGCTCGTTCGACCTGATCTTCCGGGGGCTCGAGCTGGTCAGCGGCGCGCAGCGGCTGCACCGCTACGACGACTACGTGCGCACCCTCGAGGAGCGCGGCTACGCCTACGCGCCGTACGCGTCGTACGTCGAGGCCTTCCGTCGCGGCATCCCGCCGCACGGCGGCTTCGCGATCGGCCTCGAGCGCTGGGTCGCCCGCCTCACCGGCGCCGCCAACATCCGCGAGGTCACGCTGTTCCCGCGAGACCTGCACCGCCTGGCGCCCTGACCATCGACGTGGTCGTCGACCCGGCGCGAACTTCGCGCCGGGTCGACCTCGGCGGTCAGCAGGCAGGACGGAAGGCCGGGTCGGCGGGGCCCTTGCGGCCGAGGGCGTCGAGCACGAGCTGGATGGCGACCTGGTCGGTCGGGATGTTGAGGTGCTCGGAGAGGTCGTAGGCGCACAGGTCCTGGAGGGTGATGTTGGTCGTCCTCCGGCCCGGGGCGAGGTACGCCGAGAGGTAGGGCGTCACGACCTCGTCGTAGCGCGTGGTGATCTGGGTGTAGCTCACCCTGCCGGGCGTCTCGTCGCCGGCGTTGAGCCGGGTGAGGAACGGCGAGCCGGCCGACTGCTGGAGGCACGCAGGGCAGACGATCCCGAACACCGCCTCGGTCAGCGGGTTGCCCGGGCCGGTGTCGTTGGTGCCGTGGTTGGACGGCACCAGGCCGATCAGGTCGTCGACGGTGCGCTTCCCGCCCAGGAACTTCACGTAGTAGCGCGGCATCATGCCGCCCTGCGAGTGCCCGATCATCGAGACCTTGCGAGCCCCGGTGGCGGCCAGCACCCGGTCGGTGAACGACTTCAGGGTCTGGGCCGAGGTCGGGATGTCCTGCGTGCCGCGGTTGCCGTAGTCGAGCGAGAAGACGCAGTAGCCCCGGGTCAGGAGGGCGTTGGAGAGGTTCTCGAGCAGGTGCTTGCGGTCACCGAACGTCCCGTGGACGAGCACCACCGGGCGCGGGCGCGCCCTGGTCGGGGTGCAGCTCCAGTCGTTGACGCCCGCCACGTCGCCCTCGGGGCTGGTCGGCAGCGGGACCGGCAGCCCGTCGGCCGACGCCGGCGCCGGAGTGGCGAACCCGGCGCCGATCAGGCACGCCGCGACCAGGGACCCGAGCAGAGCACGCATGTCGGCCCAACGAGCGGGCCGACCCCCGGCTACGCCTTCCGGAGCCCGGCGAGCAGCGCCACGCGCCCGTCGGACCCCGACGCCCAGCACGCGCCGTCGCCGGTGCACTCGACGGAGTCGAAGGCGCCGCGGCGCACGCGCTGCCACGTGGCGCCTGCGTCGAAGGAGACGTCGGTGCCGGTCGGCCCGACCGCGACCACGCCCTTCGACGGCGAGCCGGTGGCCGCGGAGCGCGGCAGGAACGCCGAGCCGGAGCGGTAGCCGCGCAGGTCGCCGCCCGCGGTCCAGGTGGCGCCGCCGTCGTGGGAGTACGCCGAGGTGTCGGCGGTCTTGTCCGGCTTCTCGAAGTCGCCACCCACGGCGACCAGCGTGCGGGGGTCGCGCGCGGCGAGCGAGAAGATGCCGCCCGCGTCGCTGCGCACGACCGGCGTGTCGGTGACGGTCCAGGTCCGGCCCCGGTCGGTGGAGTGGAAGACCCGGGCAGCGGCGCCGCCCGACGCGATCCACGCGTCGGACCTGCCGGCGGTCACCAGGCAGGTGCCGCTCGCGGCGAAGCCGAACTCGCCGTCGAGGGCCGGCGGCATCCCGGAGGCCGGCCGCTTCTTCCAGGACCGGCCGCCGTCGGAGGTGACGAGGACCCGGAACTTGCCGTGCACCGGGTCGCTCATGGCCAGCCCGTGGCGCCGGTCCCAGAAGCCGAGGCAGTCGTAGAACGCGGCCTTCGAGTGGTTGCGGAAGCCCTGCTTCCACGTGCGGCCGCCGTCGTCGGTGCGGTAGATCCGCGAGTCGCCCGCCGACCCGATCGACAGGATCACCGCGTGACGGGAGTCCCACGCCTCGATGTCGCGGAACTCCAGGTCGGTGGTGTCACCGCCCGGCGACACGTCCTTCCAGTGCCTGCCGCCGTCGCCGGTGCGCAGCACGGTGCCCTCGGTGCCGCTCACCCACGCGATCTTGCGGGTGACCGGCGCCAGACCGCGGAACTGCGCGTCGGTGCCGGTCTGCACGTCCCGCCAGGACAGGCCGGTGCGGGTCTTGGCGTCGGCCGGGCTGTGCGCCTGGGCCGACGGCGGGGCCAGGCTCACGAGGGACGCGAGCAGGGCCAGGGAGAGCAGTGTCGTGACGAGTAGTGGCAGCGAGCGCGGCCGCGCGCGTGGCAGCGTCAGGGATCCCGAGATCATGCGGCCAACTTACGCCCCGGGCACCGCCTGGCAGACCACGGCCGGCAGCGGCTGGTAGGTCGTGGTCACGGTGTCGGTGCGCACCGGCGTCGGGTCTCCGGCCCGGGTGACGGTGCGCACGAGGTCGACGGTGAAGCCGTCCGCGCCGGCGCTCGGCACGCACGCCGGGTCGGCGCTCGGGACGGTCGTCCGCGGCGTCGGCGCGTAGCGGGCGCTGGTCGAGGCGCTGACGTCGTACTCCTTGGTCGACCACGCGTCGACCACCACCGAGCCCGGCGTGCCCGGCGCTCCCGGCACGAGCCGCGCCGACAGCAGCACGCCGTGCGTGGAGTCGTTGCGCAGCTGCAGGTCGTGGGTGGCGTCGACCATCGCGTCGCGGCCCTCGGGCAGACCGTCGGCGTACGCCGCGGAGCCGGTCCGCGTGACGTCGACCAGCCCGGCCAGGAAGCCGGCGTTCCAGGTGGCCGTGGCGAGGCGCGTGCCGGAGCCGTTGACCGGGCCGACCCGGCCGTTGAACGAGAACGTGTCGCCCGGGCGCAGCAGCGCCCCCGAGAGCCGGTTGACCGCGTCGGCGAACGACGGGCCGACCGTCGACGGCACCGAGACCGTGAAGTTGGCGACGGGCTCGGTCACCCCGAGGCGCTTGGCGTCCCTGGTCGTGAACGCCGCCTTGGTCGCGGTGCCCGTGACGGGCACCGTCCGCGCCGCGCCGGAGGCCGTGACGCCCTGGAGGAACGCAGCGGCGACCCCGGCCTCGTCGTAGGTCTGGCCGGCCACCGCCTTGACCACCGTGGGGGCGCCGTCCTGCAGCGCGACCGTGGCGTCGACCGGCTGGGTGGCCTGGGCGTCGGGGACGACGAGCGCGGCGAGCCCGGCCATGTCGACGTCGAGGGCGAGGGTGCCCTCGCGGTCCACCAGGCTGAGGAGGTCGGCGTACTGACGCGGCTGGAGGGTGACCTGCGAGCCGGCGAACGCCAGCGTGACCGGCCCGGAGACCGCCGGGTTGGCGATCGTGGCGAGGGCGTTGTCGAGGTCGGCCTGGTCGACGTCGGGCTGGCGCAGGAGCAGCGGCAGCCGCACCGCCGAGACGCCGTCGGCGTAGCTCGCGACCAGCGCCAGACGCGCGTGCTCGTGGTCGATCTGCACGCCGTTCTGGGGCGGGGTGAGCGCGATCCGGCCGCCGGACAGCGAGATGCCGGCGTCGCGGGCCGGCTGCCCGGCCCGCTGGTCGAGCGCGGAGAGCAGCGAGTCGAGCTTGCGGTCGTCGACCTCGACGACCGGCGCCAGGTCGTCGCCGCCGCCGTAGTAGCGCCAGAGCTCGCGGGGGTCCCAGCTCCGGGGGTGCAGGGCCTGCGCGACCGTCGCGGCGTAGTCGACGGACAGGCCTGCGTCGGCGGGCGCGACCTGGGTGACCACCGTGCCGGCCGCCACCGTGATCGGCTGCTGGCCGTGGGTCCGCAGGCCGCGGGCGAGCGCCGAGGCGGCGGCGGTCGCGTCGCGGCCTCCGATGTCGACGCCGGCCACCGTGGTGCCGCGCGGGACCTTGCCGTTCGCACCGGCGTACGCCGCCACCCAGGCGCCGGCGCTCATGGCGAGCACGACGAGCAGGATCAGCACGACGGCCTGCCCGCCCTCGGCCTCGTGGCCGACTCCGCGTCGTCTCGTGCGCCTCACAGGTTCACTGTAGGAACAGGAGTCACTCCACAGGTGCTTTTGCGCCGGAAGTTCGCGCACTGGTGCGCGACGCGCCCCCACCGGGCCGCGGCAGCGTGGCGATGGTGACGCAGAGGACGAGCAGCGCCAGCCCGAGCACGACGTAGCCCTGACCGGTGGAGGCGACGAGGTAGTCGCCCTCGCCACGCCGGACCGCGAACATCGCGATCGTGCCGACGAACCCGAGCGCCAGGGGCAGCCGCAGCGCCCAGCCCGGCGGGGTGGCGAGGAGCAGCAGCACGGTGGCCGCCGCCGCGAGCACCAGCCCCCACCACCACTGGTAGACCGCGACGGTGCCGACGGCCGTCCCGATGCCCGCCAGCAGCGTCACCGGGGCCAGCCGGACACCGTCGCCCATGCGTCAGGCCTGGAGCTCGACGCCCGCGAACAGGTCGGACTCCAGGCCGTCGTCGCCGAGCTCGCCACGCGTGCCCTTGGCGATCCGGAAGAACTCCTCGCCCCACAGCTGGTTGCCCTCGTTGTTGGAGAGCGCGAAGAAGGGCCCGTCGAGCTGGATCTGCGTGGGGTAAGCGCGCATGGCGTCCATCTTCTGGTCGAGGTGGGCCGAGCCGTCGACGCGCGCGGCGAGGTTGTCGTCGGAGGTGATGAACGGCGGCAGCTGGCCGTCGGGGTCGATCCCCTCGAACGTCGTCGTGTCGCCGGCGTCGCGGAGCGCCCGGAGGCTCGCCCGCATCCGGCTCTCGGACATCGCGCCCCAGTAGATCTTGGCGATGTCCCACGGCTCGCCGAGGTCACGGGAGTACGACGGCACCGCGGCCAGGTGCGCGGCGTAGGTCGCCACGCGGTGGGCCTGGATGTGGTCGGGGTGGCCGTAGCCGCCGAACTGGTCGTAGGTGACGAGCACCTGCGGTCGCACCTCGCGGATCACCCGGACGAGGTGGTCGGCGGCCTCGGTGAGGTCGGCGTTCCAGAAGGCGTTGTCGTGGAGGGTGTCGGCCGGGATGGCGTAGCCGTCGTCGTGCCACTTCATGCCGGAGTCGCGGTAGGTCTGGAACCCGCCGAGCCAGCGGTGGTCGGTGACGCCGAGGACCCTCATCGCGTCGGCGATCTCGCCACGACGGTGCTCGCCGAGCTTGTCCTCCTGGTCGGCGGCTAGGTGCGCCAGCTCGGGCACCAGGATCTCGCCCATCTCGCCGGCCGTGCAGGTCACCAACGTGACGCCGGCGCCCTCCGCGACGTAGCGCGCCATCGTCGCGCCCTGCCCGATGGACTCGTCGTCGGGGTGGGCGTGGACGAGGAGCAGGCGCTTGTCGGGTCGGTCGGTCACCTCTCCAGCGTAGAGATGAGCGCGGACAGCTCGGCCAGGAAGGGTCGGTCGGGCTCCAGCCAGTCGACCTCGCCGAGCTCGTCGGCACCGAGCCACCGGACAGCGTCGTGCTCGGTCGGCACCGGCTCACCGTCGTCGGCCGTCGCGACCGCGACCCGCAGCAGGTGGGTCTCGCCGATCGGCGCCTCGCCCTCGAGCCAGCGCTCGACGGTGATCCGCAGGCCGAGCTCCTCACGCACCTCGCGGACCAGCGAGGCGTCGTCGGTCTCGCCCGGCTCGACCTTGCCGCCGGGGAGCTCCCACCGACCCGCCGCGGCTGCGGGCGCCGTACGCCGCGCGGCGAGCACGCGACCGTCCCTGACGATCGCGGCGCCGACCACGACCCGTCGCTCCACATCTACAGTCAACACGTGACGTCGACCCCGGGCTCCCCCGGCGTGCACCTGCTCCGCACCGAGGAGAACGTCGCCGAGATCGACGCCCTCGCCGAGCGGCTCGGGGGCCGCGTCG
Organism: Nocardioides halotolerans DSM 19273; assembly: GCF_000422805.1. GTDB lineage: Bacteria > Actinomycetota > Actinomycetes > Propionibacteriales > Nocardioidaceae > Nocardioides > Nocardioides halotolerans. The sequence continues at coordinate 564,828 of NZ_KE383923.1, forward strand.
GCCTTCCGTCGCTCCTCCGGGACCTCAACCGCCGCGCCCGGCGCACCCTCGCGCCCGGGCTCGCCGTGCACCGGGCGCTCACCTGGGACCGCGCGGACCGGCGCGACCCCCTCTGGTGGCCGCAGGGCATCTCGACCTCCGCCGACGCCTCGGACACCGAGGACGTCGAGGGCCGCCGGGTGCTGGTGGTCTCGTGGTACGCCAAGGACGACCGGGGCGCCCGCGTGACATTCCTCGACCTGGCCACCCGGCGCTACCGCCACGTCCTGCTCGTCGAGCCCGTCGTCGTCGACGGCCGGGTGGACATCAAGCCGCTCAAGGTGCACGCCGGCGGGCTGGTGTGGCACGGCCCGTACCTCCACGTCGCCGCCACCGCCCGCGGCGTCTACACCTGCCGGCTCGACGACCTGCTGCGGGTGCCCGACGACGGGCCGGTGCACACCCACGGCTACCGCTACGTGCTGCCGCTGCGGTTCGCCTACAAGGCGGTCACCGACGAGGGCCTCGAGCGGCTGCGCTACTCCTTCCTCTCCCTCGACCGGTCCAGCTCGCCGGCCGAGCTGGTGGTCGGCGAGTACGGCGGCACCAGCCAGACGCGTCGACTGGCGCGGTTCGCCCTCGACCCGGAGACGCAGTTCCTCGCGGTCGGCGAGGACGGCGTCTCGCGCCCGGCCGTGGTCGACGACGGCGGCGTGGTGCGCACCCAGGGCGCGGCGGTGGCGCACGGTCGCTGGTACCTCACCCGCTCCACCGGACCGTGGGTCCCCGGCTCGATCTACGTCGGCACGCCCGGCGACTTCCGCCGGCACCGCTGGGCCACGCCCATGGGGCCCGAGGACATCGCCTGGTGGCCCTCGACGGACCTGCTCTGGTCGGTCACCGAGCACCCCCGACGCCGGTGGGTCTACAGCATGAAGCGGTCGCGGTTCTGATACCCCCGCTAGCTTCGGCCCCCTCTGGATACCCCCGCGAGCTTCGGCCCCCAATCCGCGGCGCCAGCTTCGCGGCGCCTCGCTCGCTGGCCCTCGCGCGGCGCGAGCGCCAAGGCCCGGAGGCCGATCGCGGGGCGCCTCGCTGCGCTCGGAAAAACCGGGTCGCTTCGCTCCCACCGCTCCCATTGCTTCACCCCCGCGAGCTTCGGCCCCCAATCCGCGGCGCCAGCTTCGCGGCGCCTCGCTCGCTGCACTCGCTGCGGCGCGGGCGCCGCGGCTCGGAGGCCGATCGCGGGGCGCCTCGCTGCGCTCGGACAAACCGGGTCGCTGCGCTCCCACGCTCCCATTGCGCTACCTGATCCCCCGCGAGCTTCGGGGGTGCCTCGCTGCGGTTCACATCGGCCGGGGAAGCAGCGCGAGCTGGCGGCTCTGGGCGACCAGGCGGCCGGCGGAGTCCCAGATCTCGCAGTCCTCCTCGAACATGCCGGCGGCCAGGTTGCGGGTCTCGTGGCGGACCTTCAGCCACCCGGGCGCGGGGTGGGCGCGCACGTGCACGGTCAGCTCCAGGGTCGGTGCCCAGCCGGGCATGCCGAGGTCGAAGGTGACGGGCGGCAGGACGTCGCAGACGGTCAGGAGCGACAGCGCGTCGATCGCGCGGCCGTCGGGCCACTGGAACCAGCCCGCGATCACGCCGGTCATCCCGGGCTCGCCCTCGCCCCACGCCGCGTGGGCCGGGTCGAGCCGGAGGTCGAAGCGGTCGAGCATCGGCACGAACGCGCGGATCTCCTCGGGAGAGTCGCTGGTGCGGATGCAGTCGTCCGGTGGCGGCAGCGCCGGCTCGGTCGCAGTGGTGCGGACGTCGGGCGCGCGTTCCGCGAACCGGGCCAGGTCGCCGCAGGTGGCGAGCGCGGTGATCCGGGTGGCGCCGTCCTGCACCACCTCCACAGCGGCTGTCGCGACCGACCCACCCTCGCGGCGTACGTCGACCGCCACCGTGGCCGGCCCCGGCGTCGAGGCGGACACGTAGTGCGCGCTGACCGCGACCGGGTCCGGCTTGGCGGGCAGGGCCGCACGCAGGGCCTGGCCCATCACGGCGAGCAGGTAGCCGCCGTTGAGCCCGCCGCCCACGACCCAGCCCGCCGACAGCTCGGCGGCGTACCGGCCCTCGCCGTCGGGCGAGACCGCCGTCGACCGGTCGAACTCGAAGTCCGCCGGGGCCGGCTCGGTCACTCCCACGTGCGTGCCTCCCGCTCGAAGTCGTCGCCCGTCTGGACGGGGACGACACAGAAGACGACCCCGGCCGGGTCCTGCAGGATCGTGTAGCCCCTGCGCTCCTCGACGATCGTCGCCCCGAGCGCCCGCACGCGGGCCACCTCGGCCGGCACGTCGTCGGTCTCGATGTCGAGGTGCACCCGCGGCTGCGTGCCGGGACCGGTGCGCTGGGCGGCGAGGTGCAGCGAGCCCGTCGTGCCGAGGGAGTGGTATTCCGGCGAGTCCTCCCGCACCGGAGTCACGCCCTGGACCCCCGCCCAGAACGCCAGGCCCTCCGCCGCGTGCTCCTCGGGATGGTCGACCAGGACGATGCCGATCCGAGAGCGATGCATGGGCAGAACCGTACTGACCCCGTCCCGACGGTGAGGATCCGCTCTTCGGTCCCCGCCCGGCGGCCCGGTCGCCGAGGGCCGTGTCTCTCGATTGCTGGTGGAGGCCGCCAGCGCGTGATCTGGCGCCGCAGTGAATTGAGGGACATGGCCTAGGCTCTCCCGGCGATGCCCACCCCTCATGACGAGTCCGAGCGCGCCCTGGCGGAGTTCTGGACCGCGTACGTCGACGGCGGCAGGGGCGGGGCGGGCTACCTCCTCCGGCACTGGCGGGACTCGTGGGCGGCGTTCCGTGCGGTACGGCGGCTGCCGGTGGTCGAGGCGCGGCCCTCGGACACCCCCGGAGGCCGGGCGGTGCGCCGGGTGCTGGCCGGTCGGGCGGCGTACGGCGTGCCCAGCCGGCTGCTCGGCACCGCGGTCCTCGAGGTGCCAGCGTCGGGCGAGGACTACCTCGTCGGCCGCCGCGCCCAGACCCTCCGCCGCAAGATCCGCTCCGCCGAGCGACACGGCCTCCGGGTCCGCACCATCGACGACGACCACGAGCGCCGCACCCTGGTCGAGGTCGCCAACCACGCCGAGCGGCACCACGTCGACCCGTCCTACCGCGTGCCGGACCCGAGCAACGCCGACCTCCTCGACCACGACGTGTGGCTCACCGTCGACGACGCGGACGGGCACCCGCTCCTGCTCGCGGTGGCTCCCCGTGACGGCGAGCTCGCCACGCTGCGCTACTTCCGCACCCTCGGTGCCGGCGACGCGCACAGCGACGCGCGCTACCTGGCCACCGCCGCCCTCGTGGCCGAGCTGTCCCGCCACGGCGTGCGCTACTTGCTCGACACCGCGACACCCGCCGAGCAGACCAACGGGCTGCGCCACTTCCAGCGCATGGTCGGCTTCCGCTACGTAAGAGTCCGGTTGATGGGTTGAGCTGGAACGACGCAATTGGATCAGGCGTAGACCCGAACCCAGTCGACGACCAGCTCCTGCGGGAACGTCAGGCTGTCGGGCACGTCGCCCCCGAGCACGCCGCCGATCGCGAGGTTGAGGATCAGGTAGAACGGCCTGTCGAAGGCCCAGTCGCCCTCGGCCTCGACCTCGTCGCGGGTGACGGTGCCGTACTCCTCGCCGTCGAGGTACCAGCTGATCGTGTCGTCGCTCCACTCGACGGCGTAGGTGTGCATGTCGGCGCTCAGCAGCGTGTCGCTGTCAGTGTCGGCCTGGAGGAACCAGTGGTCACCAGCGTCGTCGGCCCCGTGGACGGTGCCGATCACGTGCGACCGGTCGCGCCCGACGTACTCCATCGCGTCGATCTCGCCCACCGCCGGCCACTCGACGTCGTCGTCCTCGCCCATGGCCCAGAACGCCGGCCAGGTGCCGACCCCGGGCGGCATCTTGGCGCGGATCTCGAACCGCGCATGCTCCCAGCTCTCGATGCCCTGGGTCGTCAACCGCGCCGAGGTGATGTCGCGGTACCAGCCGTCGGCGCAGTTGCCCGACTCCTTGTTGGCCGAGATCACGAGGTAGCCGTTGCCGTCGGTGTGCACGTTCTCGACGCTGTCGGTGTAGCACTGCTTCTCGTCGTCGGTGGCGTCGGCGAACTGCTCGAGGCGCCACCTGGCCGGATCGGGCAGCTCGCCGTTGGCGCCGTCGAAGTCGTCGCTCCAGACGAGCGTGCGCTCCGGCTCGGCGTCGTCGCAGGCGCTCAGCACGGACGCGCAGGCGAGCAGCGTCACCGCGACGGCCAGCACGCGTCGTGGCACCCGTCCGCCTCCCCCGTGATCCTCCGCCGGCGGCTGCCGGCCGCGACTGCTCGATGGCCGAGCACACTGTAGTTGGGACCGTCGGGCCCCGAGCCGAATCGGACCGGCCGACCCGCGACGACCGGTCAGGCGACCCGCTCGCGCTCCTCGAGCGCCTCGGTGAGCAGCGCGACCAGCGCCTCGAGCTGGATGTCGACCGAGGAGCCGACCTCCTCGTCGGAGCCGTCGAGCGCGCGGGCGGCGAGCCCGGCCTTGCTGTCGATCAGCTCGGCGATCTTGGTGTCGATCGTCTGCGAGGCGATGATCCGCCACGCGGTCACGGGCTCGGCCTGACCGATGCGGTGCACGCGGTCGATCGCCTGCGTCTGCTCGGCGTCGGTCCAGGAGAGCTCGGCGAGGACGACGTTGGACGAGATCTGGAGGTTGATGCCGACGCCGGCCGCCATCAGCGAGCAGACGATGATCTGCACGTCGGGGTCCTCCTGGAAGGACTTGATGGCCTGCTCGCGCGCCTTCGGCGTCTGGTCGCCGCGGATCTCGGAGTAGCGGATGCCGCGCTTGGCGAAGGTGTCGCCGGCGAGGTCCATGACGTCGACGTGCTTGGCGAAGAACACGACCTTGCCGACGTTGCGCGCCAGCTGCGCGGCGTAGTCGGCCGCGAGGCCGGCCTTGGCCTGGCCGATCCGGCGCAGCATTGTGAAGACGTTGTCGCCGTCCTTGGTGGTCGTCGTGGTGTCCTCGCGCTCCCAGGTGGCGACCCGGCGGACCAGCTCGTGGTCGATCCCGTCGACGACCGACGGCGTACGACGCGTGGCGATCGCCATGTCGTAGCGCTCCAGCAGCCGGCGGGCGAGCTCGCGCTCGGCCTCGCGGATGGAGCGGCCGATGTCGTCGTCGAGCTCGACGGGCAGGTCGGCGATCCGGCGGGCCGGGATGTCGGCCGCGACGTCGACCTTGCGGCGGCGCACGATGCCCATCTCGACGACGCTGTTGCGGGCGGCGGGGTAGAAGCCCGGGTCGGCCGGGGTCAGCCCGGTCTCCTCGAGCTTGTCCATCAGCTTCGCCAGCGGCTTCTTGTCGTCGATCCAGCCGAGGTACTCCCAGATCGCGTGGAAGTCCTCGATGTCGTTGATCAGCGGCGTGCCGGTCAGCGCGAAGAGCAGGGGCCGGGCGGTGCGGGCCCGGATCCGCTCGGAGAGGTGCAGGACGTTCTGCGACCGCTGCGACTGCTTGTTCTTGATGAAGTGCGCCTCGTCGACCACCATCGTGCGGAAGCCGAACTCGCCGAGCCAGCCGACGTGGCGGTCGAGGATCTCGTAGTTGACGACCACGATGTCGGCGAAGCCGTTGACGTCGTCGCCGTCGCCGTGGATGACGGTCACCGGGCGGTTGGGGGTCCAGATCGAGGCCTCGCGCGCCCAGTTGGTCTTCACGACGTTGGGCACGACGGCCAGCAGCGGGAAGGCGTCGGCCGCCTGCGCGGCGAGCAGCGCCTGTGCGGTCTTGCCGAGGCCGGGTTCGTCGGCGAGGAGGAACGTGCGGTGGCCGTCGGCGGCGGCCTGGATCAGCTGGGCCTGGTGGAGCATCAGCTCGAGGCCCGCGGGCAGCCGGATGTCGCGCGGCTCGGGCAGCGGCATGCAGGCCGCGCCGCCGCCGTACTCGAAGGAGCGGAACAGCGGTCCGAGGAGCTCCCACGTCGCCAGCCGGCGCGCCTTGGGACGGCGCTCGTCGGCGGCGGAGAAGTCGGGCGGGAGGAACGGGTTGGAGAGGCGGCGCTGGATGACCGACTGGGGGACCACGCGCCGGTCGACGACCGCGAGCAGCTCGCTCTCGTCGGCCTCGGGCTCGGGCTCCTCCTCGAGCTCCATGCCGGCGGAGGCGATCATCTCGCGGCGCAGCTCCTTGGCCGCGTCGGAGACGACGGCGTCCTCGGCGAGGAGGGCGAGCAGCGTGGTGTCGCTGGCGGCGGTCTTGGCGAGGATGGTGGCGACGCCGTCGAGCCGCTTGAGCTGGTCGGCCTTCTTCGACTCGGTGAGCTCGGTGTCGGCCTTGATGCGGGCCCGCTCCTCGCGGACCAGCAGCGCCACGACCTGGAACTTGGTGCGGGCGGACGGCGAGACCGGCCCGCGCTGCGAGCGCGCCTCGACCTCACGGACGGCGCGCGCGAGCACCGGGATGATGCCCTCGTTGTCACCGTGCCGGCGTCCGTTGCGCTGGCTGGCCTGGGTCCGGGTGTTCCCGGACTGGCGTTGGCCTCGTCTGGCCAAGGTCTCCCTTTCGAACGCCGCCCCGCGCGGGACGGCACTGCCTGGCACCGCACCTGGCCCGGGCCGACTGGCCTGGACGGAGGAGGCGGGCTTTCGCCATGTGGAGGGACCTGGCTCGGCCCCCCGAGCGATGCGGCACCTGATCGGCGCCTCACCAGCCGTGCGACGGCCGGTGTTCTGCGCGCCAATATACCTCTCCGCGCCACGACGCGCGCGTCGGTGGAGCAGACCCGGCCGCCGGCGTCCGCGCCGGAGCGGTCCCGCACGCGGCTAGCCTCGTCCGGGATGGACGACGACCGGGTGCTGCGCCAGCTCGGCGACGAGCTGATGCGCCTGACGCGCAGGCGCTCGCAGGACTACCCCGGCTCCGAGCTGGACGCGTCGGCGTTCCGGCTCCTCTGGCTGCTCACCGAGGGGCCGCCGCGCACGCTGCGCGAGCTGGCCGACGAGCTCCAGCTCGACCAGTCGACGGTCAACCGGCAGGTCAACGCGGCGATCAAGCACGGCCTCGTGGAGCGCTACGCCGTGCCGGACAGCTCGAGCCGGCTGCTGCGGCCGACCGATGCGGGCCGGGCGGCGTACGTCCACGACGGGGCCCTGCGTGCCGAGGTCTACCAGGGCGTGCTCGACGAGCTCGGCCCCGATCGCGCCGAGGCGCTGGTCGCCGAGCTGCGCGAGCTCAACGACGGGCTGGACCGGGCACACTCGCGGCTGCGAGTGGAGCCGCCTCCGGGGTGAGCGCGTCGGCCGACCGCCCGGGGACGAAGGCCGCGATCGCGACCCCCAGGAAGGCCGCCGCTGCGCCGAGGGCGAAGCACCACTCGAAGGCGTTCTCGCTCGGGAACGGGAAGCCTCCGACCGTCGTGGTGGACGTGGTGAGCACGGTGGCCATCACCGCCGCGGCCAGGGTCGTGCCGACCGAGCGCATCAGGGCGTTGACCCCCACTGCGCTCGCCGCCTCGTTGACGGGGACCGCATCGAGGATGAGCGTCGGCATGGCGGCGTACCCGATGCCGACGCCCGCGGAGGCGACGATGCAGGCGAGCATGACCTGCCACGGGGCGGACATGAGGAAGAAGCCGACCAGGTAGCCGCCGCCGAGCACGGTCGCCCCGATCATCAGCGTGCGCTTGGCCCCCAACCGCTGCATCAGGCGGGCCGAGACCGGCGCGAAGAGCAGCATCATCAGCCCGGACGGCGCCATCCAGAGCCCCGCCTCGAGGATCGACTGGCCGAGGCCGTAGCCGGTGACCTGCGGGATCTGGAGCAGCTGCGGCCCGACGATGGCCTGCGCCATCATCCCGAAGCCGATCGCGATCGCGGCGACGTTGGTCATCAGCACGGGCAGGCGCGCGGTGGTGCGCAGGTCGACGAGCGGCTCGGTGGTGCGGACCTGGTAGAGGCCCCAGACGAGGAGGACCACGAGGCCGACCGCCATGGCGCCGAGCGTGCGCGCGTCGGTCCAGCCCCAGGTGCTGGCCTTCGTGACCCCGACGAGGAAGGTCACGAGACCGATGGCCAGGCCGATCGCGCCACCGACGTCGAACCGACCCGGTGCGGCGTCCTGGACGTGCGGCACGAGGAACCACGTCGCGGCGAGCACCGCGCCCGCGAGCGCGGCCGAGACCCAGAAGAGGGCGTGCCAGCTCCAGCTCTGCGCGACGAACGCCGAGAGCGGCAGGCCGATCGCGCCGCCGACGCCGAGCGTCGCGCTCATGGCGGCGATGGCGGTGCCGGTCAGGTGCGGCGGCGTGATCTCGCGCATGAGCGAGATGCCGACCGGGATGAATCCCATGGCGAGGCCCTGCATGGCTCGGCCGACGAGCATCGGCGCCAGCGACCCGGAGAGCGCGCAGATGACCGACGCCACCAGCAGCAGGACCGTGCTCGCGGCGATCACCCGCTGCTTGCCGTAGAGGTCGGCCAGCCGGCCCGCCGTCGGCATCGCGACGCCACCGGCGAGCAGCGTGATCGTGATGACCCACGCGGCGTTCGCGCCGGAGGTGTGCAGGAGCTGGGGCAGCTCGGTCTGGATCGGGATCAGGAGCGTCTGCGTGAGCGACGCGGTCAGCCCGCCGAAGCACAGCACGACCACCGGCAGCATCGGGTGCTCGCGCAGCAGTCGGGTCGGGACCACGCTCGTCTCGTCGGACACGTGTGCAGGGTACATGTGGTTGCCGCATGCAACTACTCGGCGGCGCATCCATGGACCTGCATCTCAGCGGTTGCACTTCGCTGCCGGCCGACCTAGAGTTCATGCAACCAATTAGTTGCATATCTGGAGGAGCACCCATGACCGACGACCTGACCTTCACCTTCACCGTCGACCAGAGCCCGGCCCAGGCCTTCGCGGCGATCTGCGACGTCCGCGCCTGGTGGTCCGGTGACATCCAGGGACCGACCGACACCCTCGGGGCGGAGTGGAGCTACCGCGTGCCGGACATCCACTTCAGCGCCTTCCGCATCACCGAGCTGGTCCCCGACCGCTCGGTGGCGTGGCTGGTCACCGACAGCTGGCTGTCGTTCACCGAGGACGAGCGGGAGTGGACCGGCACCACCGTGCGCTTCGAGGTCGAGGCCACCAGTAGCGGCACCGAGGTGCGGTTCCGGCACGAGGGCCTGGTGCCCCAGCACGAGTGCTTCGGCGTGTGCCGCGTCGCGTGGGCCGAGTACGTCCTGGGCTCGCTGAAGGACCTCGTCGAGTCCGGCGCCGGCCGCCCCGACTCCTTCGGCGAGGGCAAGCTCGACGAGGCCAAGGCGCGCGCCGCGCTCTGAGGCGACCGGGCCTGCGGCACGGCTCCCGGATGCGGCCCGGCCACGCCCCTACCCTCGGGGCGTGGCCTCCCGCACCCGCGCCGCGACGTACGCCCGGAGGCGCAAGCGCCGGATGGCGCGCGTCGAGCACGACCTCACCGACGAGCAGTGGTTCGCGCTGCTCGAGGCGTGGGGCGGCTGCGCCTACTGCGGTGGCGACGGCGCGGCGCTCCAGAAGGACTGCATGCTGCCGATCTCGCGGGGCGGCCGCTACACGGTGGCGAACGTCGTCCCGGCCTGCGGCTCGTGCAACGCGAGCAAGTGCAACACCGAGGTCACCACCTGGCTGCGGCGCAAGAAGCGCGACGACGGCGCCTTCCTGCTGCGCCAGGCCGAGATCGCGCGCTCGCTCGCGGTGGGCTGACCCGGCGGGGCAGGTCAGCGACCGGTCAGCGAAGCGACGGCCGCGGGGAGCGCGACGTCGAGGGGCTCCGCCCCCTGCTGCCTGATGGCCTCGTGGCCGACGGGTGCGGTGACCGCGACCCGCGTCTCGGCGGCGACGCGGGCGATGGCGTCGGCGTGCGCGTGGAAGATCTCGGCGTCGTAGGTGGCCAGGACGACCACCGAGGGCTGGAGCACGTCGACGGTGGACTGGAGGCTGTCGAGCGGCGTGTCCGCGCCGAGGAAGGTGACCTGCCAACCCCGTCGCGTGAGCAGCAGACCGAGCATGATCAGGCCGAGGTCGTGGGCCTCTCCCGGCAGGCAGGCCACCACCGCCGTGGGCGACCCCCCGGCCCCCCAGTCCTGGGCCAGACCCAGCAGCCGGCCCCGCACCAGGTTGGCGGCGAAGTGCTCCTGCGCCACCGTCACGCTGCCGGCGGCCCACCGCGCGCCGAGGTCGCGCAGGTACGGGATGAGGACCTCGGTGACTGCGAACTCCACGGACACCGCGGCGAAGATCCGGTCCAGGGCGACCTGCGCCGCCCGCGCGTCGAAGCGGTCGAGCGACTCCTGGAGCTGCGCGGCCAGCGACGCGACCACCGGACGCTCGGTGTCCGGCGCCACCCCCTCGACGGCCGCCCGGGCGGCCTCCGCGGCCGACAACCCGTCGGCGATGAGGGCGGTGGTCCGGCGTACCCGCGCCTCGTCGGCACTGGAGTAGAGCCGGTACCCGCCCGACGAGCGAGTGGGCCGCAGCAGGCCGTAGCGCTGCTCCCACGCGCGCAGCAGCTCAGGAGTCACGCCGGTGCGCCGCGAGAGCTCACCTATCCGCATCGCCGGTTCCACGAGCGATCACTCTACACTCCCTCGACAGTGATTCGACAAACATTTGACATCGAGCGCGAACCGAGGCACGCTTACCTGGACAAACCTTCTACACGACTGGAGACACCCCCATGAAGAAGCTGGACATCCTCGCCGCTGTGCTCGCCATCGTCGGCGCCCTGAACTGGGGCCTGGTCGCCCTCGCGGAGTTCGACCTCGTGGCCACGATCTTCGGCCTCGAGTTCGGCGAGACCAACGCCGCGACCCGCGTGGTCTACGGCCTGGTCGGACTGTCGGGACTGTGGCTGGCCACCCGCCTGCCCGCGCTGACCGGCCGCACCAGCCACACCGAGGAGCGTCACTCGGTCCACGCGTGACGCACCTGGTCACCTCCGGCCTCACCCGAGCGATGGTGGGGGCCGGCAGCCAGGCGCACGCAGCGTCTGAGGCACCAGCACGAGGCGGTCTCCGGGTTCGGCCCGGAGACCGCCTCGTGCTCTGTGCCGGGCCCCACTCAGCCGACGCCCCGGCTCATCGCACCTGGGGCGGACACCGTCGCCGTCGCGACGGGCTCAGACGTTGAAGCGGAACTCCACGACGTCGCCGTCCTGCATGACGTAGTCCTTGCCCTCCATGCGGACCTTGCCCAGCTCCTTGGCCTTGAGCATCGAGCCGGCGGCCATCAGGTCGTCGTAGGACACGATCTCGGCCTTGATGAACCCGCGCTGGAAGTCGGTGTGGATGACGCCCGCGGCCTCGGGGGCGGTGGCGCCCTTGCGGACCGTCCAGGCGCGGGCTTCCTTGGGGCCGGCGGTGAGGTAGGTCTGCAGGCCGAGGGTGTCGAAGCCGACGCGCGCGAGCACGTCGAGGCCCGGCTCGTCGACGCCCATCTCGGCGAGCATCGCGCGAGCCTCGTCGTCGTCGCCGAGCTCGACCAGCTCGGACTCGAACTTGGCGTCGAGGAAGATCGCCTCGGACGGCGCGACGAGGGCCTGCATCCTCGCCTTGAGGGCCTCGTCGGCGAGCTCGTCGGCGTCGCAGTTGAAGACGTAGATGTAGGGCTTCGCGGTGAGCAGCGACAGCTCGCGCAGCAGGGTGCGGTCGATGTCGGTCGCGATCACGGGCGTGCCGCCCTCGAGCGCGGCCTGCGCCGCCTTGGCCGCCTCGACCGCGGGCAGCAGCTCCTTCTTGCCCTTGGCCTCCTTCTCCAGCCGCGGGATCGCCTTCTCCAGCGTCTGCAGGTCGGCGAGCGCGAGCTCGGTCTGGATCGTCGAGATGTCGTTGGCGGGGTTGACCTCGCCGTCGACGTGGGTGACGTCCTCGTCACGGAAGACCCGGGTGACCTGGCAGATCGCCGCCGACTCCCGGATGTGGGAGAGGAACTTGTTGCCGAGCCCCTCCCCCTCCGAGGCGCCGCGCACGATGCCGGCGATGTCCACGAACTCCACGGTCGCCGGCACCAGCCGCTCGGACCCGAACAGCTCCGCGAGGCGCGGCAGCCGCTCGTCGGGGACGCCGACGACGCCGACGTTCGGCTCGATCGTGGCGAAGGGGTAGTTCGCCGCGAGCACGTCGTTCTTGGTCAGTGCGTTGAAGAGCGTCGACTTCCCGGCGTTGGGGAGTCCGACGATGCCGATCGTGAGAGCCACGACCGACCACCCTAGGTCGGATAGCCCGCCAGCAGCGCATCGCGGCGGGTCCAGGCGAACCGCAGCAGCGTCAGGGAGAAGACGAGGGTGACGGCGACGATGAACGCCTCGAACGCGCCGCCGCCGCCGGAGGTGAAGATGTCGTGCTGGACGTCGTAGAGGAAGTCCATGCAGAACAGGTAGAGCCCGGCCGCGCCAGAGCAGATGAGCCAGAAGTGCGCCGAGGGCCGCTGCTGCCGCAGCGCGACGAGCGCCAGCAGGCAGGCGAGGCCGAGCCAGGCGTCCGCGAGCGGGAAGGCGTTCTCGAACTCGTAGTAGGCCGCACGGTGCTCGCTGGCCAGCACGTCGCGGTCGGTGAACCAGATCGACCAGTACGCCACGTCGAGCACCAGCGCCCCGACGAGCATGACCTCGATGGTGCGTCGCATGCCGGGAGACTAGGACGTGTGGGGGCCAGCGCGACCCCGCGACTGACCAGGTCGCGGGGCCGCCCCGGTCTTCCCGTCGGTAGCGGGTCTGTGGGAGGGCTCAGTCCAGGACCGCCGTCACCGCACCGGCGGCGACGGTGCGGTTGCCCTCGCGTACGGCGAAGCCCAGCCCGGGCTCCATGGCCACGGCCTTGCCGAGCGAGACCGTCACCTCGACGGTGTCGCCCGGGTTCACCACCGCCACGTCACCGAGGTCCAGCGACCCCGGCACGTCGGTCGTGCGGAAGTAGAACTGCGGCTGGTAGTCCGAGGCGAACGGCGTGTGCCGGCCGCCCTCGGCGGCGGTGAGCGCGTGCAGGTTCGCGGTGAACCGCGCGTGCGGCGTCACCGAGCCCGGCAGCACGAGCACCTGGCCGCGGCGTACCTCGTCACGGCGTACGCCGCGGAGCAGCACGGCCGCGTTGTCACCGGCCTGGACGGCGTCCAGCGTCTTGCCGAACGACTCCATGCCGATGGCCACCGAGGCGACCGTGTCGCCCAGTCCGACGACCTCCACGGGGGACCCGACGGTCAGCACGCCGCGCTCGAGCGCGCCGGTCACCACCGTGCCGCGACCGCTGATGGTGAGCACGTTCTCGATGGGCATCAGGAACGGCTCGCCGAACGCGCGGTCCGGCAGCGTGACGTAAGAGTCGACGGCGTCGACCAGGTCGAGCACCGACCGCGTCCAGCGCGGGTCGCCCTCGAGGGCGCCCAGCGCGGACACGCGGACCACGGGCACCTCGTCGCCGGGGAAGCCGTACTCCGAGAGCAGCTCGCGGACCTCGAGCTCGACCAGGTCGAGCAGCTCGTCGTCCTCCACCGTGTCCGCCTTGTTCATCGCGACCACGAGGTAGGGCACGCCGACCCGGCGCGCGAGCAGCACGTGCTCGCGCGTCTGCGGCATGGTGCCGTCCTGGGCCGAGACCACGAGGATCGCGGCGTCGACCTGGGCCGCACCCGTGATCATGTTCTTCACGTAGTCGGCGTGGCCGGGCATGTCGACGTGGGCGTAGTGGCGGGTGGCCGTCTCGTACTCCACGTGCGCGATGTTGATCGTGATCCCGCGCTGGACCTCCTCGGGGGCGCGGTCGATCCCGTCGAAGGCGACGTACGACGTGGTCGTCGGGTCGGCCTCGGCGAGCACCTTGGTGATCGCGGCGGTCAGGGTCGTCTTCCCGTGGTCGACGTGACCCATGGTCCCGATGTTGAGGTGGGGCTTGGTGCGGACGAACTGGCGCTTGGCCATGACAGTGCTTTCTCTGCAGCTCACTTGGGAGCGGGTGGGCGCAGGACCACGTGCCTCCACGAGAGGAAGGTGACGACCCACCTCCGCTGGTCCTGCTGCTGCAGGAGGTGAGTCAGCTTCGCGCGTCTGAGACCCGCGCGAGGGCCGCTGACGAGCAGGGCTCGGCCAGCGTCGCGAGGGGAGCAGCGAACATGCGGATCATGGTGTGGCGTCAACGTCGGTCGGCGCGACCGAATTCCCGGTGCGCACCGTCAGCCAGAGGCTGATGCCGACGTAGTAGGCCAGGTAGGCCAGCGACAGCCCGGTGAGCACGACCGGGACGTCGGGCAGCTGCGAGGTGATCGCCCCGAACAGCACCAGGAACAGCGTCGCGAGCGTCATGTTGGTGTACCAGAGCGTCTCGGTGCGCGAGGGGTAGACGTACTTGATCGGCACGAAGATCAGCACCGTCAGCGCGAGCAGGACCACCGTCGTCGCCACCTCGCCGAGCTCGAAGACCACGACGTAGAACGCCACGATGTTCCAGTAGCTCGGGAACCCCATGAAGAAGTGGTCCTCGGTCTTGGCGTCGGTGCGGCAGAACTGGAAGCACGAGGCCACGAGCGGCAGCGCCGCGACGATCCCGCCCCACGGGTCGGACGGCAGGTAGCCGCAGGTCCACAGCAGAACCATCGGGGCGAACGCGTAGGTGATGTAGTCGACGATGTTGTCGAGCAGCGCGCCGTCGAACCACGGCACCAGCTCCTTGACCCGCCACCGGCGCGCCAGCATCCCGTCGGTGCCGTCGACCACCATCGCGACCAGGAACAGCCAGAGCACGGTGCGGACCTCGCCCTGGTAGGAGAAGTGCACCATCAGCAGGGCGAGCACGACGCCGGCGGTCGTGTAGGCGTGCACCAGCCACGCCCAGACTCGCTCCATGTGGCACCACGCTAGCGGTCGGGAGGCGCCCGACTAGGTTGGGTGGGTGCGGCTCGCCACGTGGAACGTCAACTCGCTGCGCTCGCGCATCGACCGCGTCGAGCGGCTGCTGGAGCGGCACGACCTCGACGTGCTGGCGCTGCAGGAGACGAAGGCGCGCGAGGACCAGCTCCCGCTGATGGGTCTCCAGGCGATGGGCTACGAGGTCGCCTACAGCGGCACCAACCAGTGGAACGGCGTCGCGATCCTCAGCCGGGTCGGCCTCGAGGACGTCGAGGTGGGCTTCCCGGGGACGCCCGGCTGGGGCGAGCCGGTGGAGACCGAGTCGCGCGCGGTCGGGGCGACCTGCGGCGGCGTCCGGGTGTGGTCGCTCTACGTCCCCAACGGCCGCAAGGTCGACGACCCGCACTACTTCTACAAGCTCGACTGGCTGGCCCGCCTCCGCGAGGCGGCCCGCGACTGGCTCGGCGGCCAGACCTGCCTCATGGGCGACTGGAACATCGCGCCCCAGGACGAGGACGTCTTCGACATCACCCGGTTCGCCACCTCCACGCACGTCACGCCGCGCGAGCGGGCGGCGTTCCAGGCCTTCCTCGACGACGGGTACGTCGACGTCGTCCGCCCGCACGTCAGCGGCCCCGACGGGTTCACCTACTGGGACTACTACCGGCAGCGCTTCGAGCGCAACCGCGGCATGACCATCGACTTCGTGCTCGCCTCGCCAACGCTGGCCGCCCGGGTCACCCACGCCTCCGTCGACCGCGAGGAGCGGGCCGGCACCGGCGCCTCCGACCACGCGCCCGTGCTGGTCGACCTGGACTGACGCCGTCGGCCGCGACGGCGTGGGTCCCACGGCGGCGGTCGCGTCCGACCTACCGTGGCGGTGTGAGCGGGGCTCGCACCCTCTGGCAGGAGGGTCACGAACCTGGCCGCCAGGTGGTGGCCCTCGGTCTCGCGCTCACCCTCACCGTCGCGGTCCTCGACCTCGGCATCGGCGGCCGGGTGGGTCTGCTGTTCGACCTCGCGTTCGTCGCGGTCTGCGTCGCGCTCGCGCTGCTGGTCCGACCCCAGGACTTCTTCACCGTCGGGGTGCTGCCGCCGCTCATCATGCTGGCGGTCTTCGTGCTCGTCGCGATCTCGCAGCCGGTCGCGATCGCCTCCGACGACGACGGCCTGGTCCGGACCGTGGTCACCGGGCTCTCGCACCACGCGGTCGCCCTCGGGGTGGGGTACGCCGCCTGCCTGCTCTGCCTCGCGGTGCGCGACCAGTCGGGCCGGCCCTGAGCCGGCCCTGAGCCGGCCTTGAGCCGGCTCTGGTCCGGCCTATCCCACCTGGGTGACGAACCGGCTCGCGTCGCCCGCACCCTGGCGCATCACCTCGGGCGCTCCGTCCGACCAGTCGACGACGGTCGTCGGCTCGGCCGGCGTCTCCCCCGCCTCGATGACCACGTCGACGACGTGGTCGAGCTCCTCCTTGACGTCCCAGCCGAGGGTCCGCGGCTCGGTCTCGCCGGGCAGGATGAGCGTGCTCGACAGCAGCGGCTCGCCGAGCAGGTCGAGCAGCGCGTGCACGACGGTGTGGTCGGGGATGCGCACGCCGACCGTGCGCTTCTTGGGGTGCAGGAGCCGTCGCGGCACCTCGGGCGTGGCCGGGAGGATGAACGTGAAGGGTCCGGGGGTCGCGGCCCGGATCGCCCGGAACGCCGCGTTGTCAATGTGCACGAGGTGCCCGAGCTGGCTGAAGTCCTTGCACACGAGCGTGAAGTGGTGGCGGTCGTCGAGCCCGCGGATGCGCAGGATCCGGTCGCGGCCCTCGCGGTTGCCGATCCGGCAGCCGAGGGCGTAGCCCGAGTCGGTCGGGTAGGCGATCAGCGCGTCCTCGCGCAGTGCGTCGACCACCTGCTGGAGCAGCCGCTCCTGCGGGTTGTCCGGGTGGATGTCGACGTACCTCGCCACGACACCGAGCCTACGGGGGGCTCGGTCTCGCACCGGACCGTGCCTTCGCGCGGGATGCCGCGTTTAGGGTGCAGGCGACGGGTCCGGCCCGTCACACTGTGAACCATCAGAAACATCGATCACTGAGGCCACGGTGGCCACAGCCGCGGTCCAGGAGGTTGTCGTGGGGGGCACCGCAACGCCGAGGCGCCGACGCGCTGGGGCGTTTCTCGGCGCCCTCGCGCTGCTGCCCGCCGTCGTGGTCCTCGCCGGCGCCCCACCGGCGCACGCCGACCTCACGTCGGTGCCCGGCACGATGTCGACCGCGGCGCAGAACACCTCGAGCTTCGCCGTACCGGTCCCCCAGGGCGTCGAGGTCCGGGCCATCAACGGCGTGGTGACCATGCCCGAGGTCGTCCAGGGCGGCACGATCACCTTCCGCGTCAACGGGGCGGTGCGCCAGACCGTGCCCTCCGCGCTCTACCAGAAGGTCACCATCGCCGTGGCCCCCGCCGACGTCATCGCGGACCGCACCATCGGGCTCACGATGACCACCGAGGGGCCGGTCCCGGCCGGGGCCACCTGCGTGCCGACCGGCGGCGTCGCCTCCCTGCGCAAGCTCGAGCTCGACTACGCCGGGGCGGAGGTCGCCCCCACGACGATCGCCGACTTCTTCCCCGCCACCTCCGCCGGCATCACCGTGGTGATCCCGGAGGACGCCGGCACCCAGATGATCACCGCCGGGCTGACCGCCGTGGCGGCGCTCGCGCACCGCTACGACGACGTGCCGGTGGACCTGAGCCTCACGGTGCCGGCCGCTGAGACCGCCTCTGCGAGCCAGCGCGTCGTCGCGCTGGTCGAGGGCCGGCCCGGCGAGGTGACGACCGCGGTCTCGACCACGTCGGGCATCCCGATGCTGACCCTGACCGGCACCGGCGACTCCCTCGTCAACGCCGCCCGGGTGCTCTCCACCGACGTGCTCGGCCTGTCGGGCTCCGACGCGGAGAACCTCTCCCAGGAGGTCAAGCCCCGCAGCACCGCCAAGACCCGCACGCTCGAGGACCTCGGCGTCGACAACCTCGCGCTCACGGGCTACGGCTCGGTCACCCAGCAGCTCGAGCTGAGCCAGGACGCCTTCGGCGTGCCGATCTCCTCGCTCGACCTGCACCTCGAGGGCTCGCACACGGCGTTCCCGGACAACAGCGGCGCCCGACTCGACGTCCGCGTGAACGGCGCCCTGGTCGACTCCGCGGTGCTGGGCGAGGAGGCGACGTTCACCCTCGACGCGCGGGTGCCGAGCAGCAAGCTCCGCTCGGTGAACAAGGTCGAGCTCACCCTCAACGCACTGGCACCCGACGGGTCCGCGTGCACCCCGCCGTCCGTCCCGGCGGCCGAGGTCGACCTCGACGCGGGCGAGTCGACCGCCACGGTCGCCCACGGCACGGGGCAGACCCAGGGCTTCCAGCTGTTCCCGCAGATCTACGAGGGCGTCCTCCCGGTCGCCCTGCGGAGCACCGAGGGGCGGCGTGCCAGCGCGGCGATCAACGCCGCCGCGCTCATCGCGGCACTCCAGCGCGCCGGCGGGCCGCTGCTCCAGATCCAGCTGATGGACCCCGACGCGTTCCTCGCCGACGACCGGTCGGGGCTGATCGTCGGCGCGCTGGCGGCGGACTCCCAGGCCCTCGACGCCCCGCTCAAGCTCTCCTCGACGCGGCTGCTCGACCGCGACGACGAGGTCGTCGAGCTCGCCTCGCAGGAGCCCTACGCCGCGCTGGAGTCGGTCGACCGCAACGACCGGCTGGTGCTGATGCTCGGCAGCTGGGCGCCGGACAACAAGGCCGCGCCCGGCGAGCTGGCCCGCAAGGTCGTCGACGCGGTCGTCAACACCGGCTGGGAGAACCTCGACGGCGACCTCGTGATCGCCGACGCGACCAGCCCGGCGTTCGTCGCCGCCAGCCGCTCCCTCGCACCCCACCAGGAGGTCGAGGAGGAGAAGTCGCACATCAAGTGGTTCGTGATCGCGATCGCCCTCCTCCTGCTCGCCCTGGTGTTCCAGCTGGTGGTGGCCGTGCGCCGCGACCGGCGGCTCGCGCGCGGTCGCTACGACGAGCTCGAGGACGAGGCCTCCGCCTACGCCGAGGACGAGCCCGACCCGGATGACCGAGCCGACCCGGATGACCAGGACTTCGAGGTCGACGCCCTCGGCGACGTCGACGACCTCGAGGTGCACGACCACACGGCTGCCGCCGACGGTGACGACGAGGTCGACGAGGTCGACGAGGTCGACGAGGTCGACGAGGTCGACGAGGTCGACGAGGTCGAGGAGGTCGAGGAGGTCGACGAGGTCGAGGAGGTCGATGAGGAGGAGCCGGAGAGTGGGGACGAGCCCACCCTCGTGCCCGTCTACGACGAGATCGACGACACCGGTGAGCTCCCCCGGGTCGACGCCGAGGACTACGAGGAGTACGACGAGTACGACGAGTACGACGAGTCGGACGAGGACCCCGACGACGAGGCGCTCGAGCTCGCCGAGGAGCCCGAGGTGCCCGAGGAGCCCGAGGTCCTCACCGAGGATCTCGCCGAGGACCCCACCGGGGACGCCGCTGACGACCCCGACCCGGACGAGCCGCCGTCACCACCCGCCGCCTCGACGACGGCCCGGCGTCGCACCCGACGCCGCCGCTAGCGTCGTTCAGCTGCGGCCGGCGGCCTTGAGGTCGCGGCGGAGCTCCTTGGGCAGCGCGAAGATGAGCGACTCCTCGGCGCTGTGCACCGCCCGGGCGTCCGGGTAGCCCCGCTCCCCCAGGAACGCGAGCACCTCCTGCACCAGCGACTCGGGCACGCTCGCGCCCGAGGTCACGGACACCGTGCGGACGCCGTCGAGCCAGGCCTCCTCGATCTCCGAGGCGTCGTCGACGCGGTACGCCGAGCCCGCGCCCGCCTCGAGGGCGACCTCGACCAGCCGGACCGAGTTGGAGGAGTTGCCGGAGCCCACCACGATCACGAGGTCGGAGTCGCGGGAGATCTCCTTGACGGCGAGCTGGCGGTTCTGGGTGGCGTAGCAGATGTCGTCGCTCGGCGGGTCGAGCAGCAGCGGGAACCGCTCGCGGATCGCCGCCACCGTCTCGAGCGTCTCGTCGACCGACAGGGTCGTCTGGGAGAGCCAGGCGACCTTCGCGGGGTCGCGGACCACGATCCGGGCGACGTCCGCGGGGCCTTCGACAAGCTGGATGTGCTCGGGCGCCTCACCCGCGGTGCCCTCGACCTCCTCGTGCCCGGCATGGCCGATCAGGAGGATGTCGTAGTCGTCGCCGGCGAACCGCTTCGCCTCGTGGTGCACCTTGGTGACCAGCGGGCAGGTCGCGTCGATCGTCTTGAGGTCGCGCTCCTCGGCCTGCCGGTGCACCTCGGGCGAGACTCCGTGGGCGGAGAACACGACCGTGGCGCCCGGCGGCACCTCCTCGAGCTCCTCGACGAAGATCGCGCCGCGCGCCTCCAGCCCGGCGACGACGTGCTTGTTGTGCACGATCTGCTTGCGGACGTAGACGGGCGCGCCGTAGAGGTCGAGCGCCTTCTCGACCGTGACGACCGCCCGGTCGACCCCGGCGCAGTAGCCGCGCGGCGCGGCGAGCAACACGGCGCGCTCGGCCTCGTCGGAGGGCAGCACGCGCGGCGTACCGAGGTCGGTGGTCATGCCCTCCAGCCTACGGGCGTCGGTGCCATCCCCTAATCTCGGCGACCATGGCCCTGGAGACGTCCGCGCAGTCCCCTGCGCCGGTGCGCCAGATCGCCAACCTGATCTCCCAGTACGTCGACCGGCTCGGCGCGGTGTGGGTCGAGGGCCAGATCGCCCAGATCAGCCGGCGGCCCGGCCTCCAGACCGTCTTCATGACGCTGCGCGACGCCGTGGCCGACATCTCGGTGCCGCTGACGGCCCCGCGCCAGACGATCGACAGCCTGGCGACCCCGCTCGTCGAGGGCGCCAGCGTGGTGGTGCTCGCCAAGCCGTCCTACTACGCCAACCGGGGGTCGTTCTCGCTGTCCGTGCGCGAGATCCGGATGGTCGGCCTGGGCGAGCTGCTGGCCAGGCTCGAGCGGCGCCGTCAGCTGCTCGCGGCCGAGGGGCTGTTCGCCCGCGAGCTGAAGCGGTCGCTGCCGTTCCTCCCGCACCGCGTCGGCCTGGTCACCGCGCCCGAGTCCGCGGCCGAGCGCGACGTGCTCGACAACGCCCGCCGGCGCTGGCCCCACGTCGCCTGGGAGGTCGCCCACGCCACCATGCAGGGCCAGCGGGCGGCCGCCGAGGTGATGGAGGCGCTGGGCCGCCTCGAGCGGCACGCCGAGGTCGACGTCATCGTCGTCGCACGCGGCGGCGGCTCGGTCGAGGACCTGCTGCCGTTCTCCGACGAGGCGCTGATCCGCGCGGTCCACGCGATGCGCACCCCCGTCGTCTCCGCCATCGGCCACGAGCAGGACCAACCCCTGCTCGACCTGGTCGCCGACGTCCGCGCGTCGACCCCGACCGACGCCGCCAAGCTCGTCGTCCCCGACGTCGCCGAGGAGCTCCGGCTCGTCGACGCGGCCCGTGACCGGCTGCGACACGTCCTCGGCGGCTGGCTCGCCCGCGAGCAGGCCGGGCTCGACGCCCTCCGGTCGCGGCCCGTGCTCGGCGACCCCCGCGGCCTGCTCGACGAGCGAGGCGCCGAGGTCCGCGAGCTGCGCGAGCGCGCCCGCCGCACGCTCGGTCACCGCCTCGACCGAGCCCACGACGACATCGCCCACCACCGCGCCCGCGCGCGCGGCCTGTCGCCGCTGGCCACCCTCGAGCGCGGCTACGCCGTCCTCCAAGACGCCGACGGCCACGTCGTCACCTCCGTCGCCGACCTCACGCCGAAGGCCCCGATCAGCGTGCGCGTGGCCGACGGCCGCGTCCACGCCACCACGACCCGCACCGAGCAACTGGATGAGAGCGATGGCTGACAAGAAGCCCACGACCCCGGAGCAGGACCTGTCCTACGAGGCCGCCCGCGAGGAGCTCGTCGAGACCGTCCGCCGCCTCGAGGCCGGCGGCACCACCCTCGAGGAGTCACTCGCCCTCTGGGAGCGCGGCGAGCAGCTCGCCACCATCTGCCAGCAGTGGCTCGACGGCGTCCGCAAGCGCCTCGACGAGACCCTCGAGGCCGACGACACCGACTCCTAGCGACACCCTCTGCAGGGAAGGCACCCGCTCGCCCACCGCTGATCGAGCCTGTCGAGATCACCGCAAGGAAGGCACCGCGCCGAGCGGCTCCCAGCACCGTCTGCGGCCGTCTCGACGAGCTCGACGAACGGTGGGCCGGTCCCAGCGCGGAGGCTTCGCCGACAGGACGGCGGGCCAGGGGCCTGCCTAGGAGAACTCGTCGGTGTCGCAGTCGTTGGCCGCGACGCCGGACGGCACCGGGTCGAGGGTGAGCGACTGCAGCACCGTCTCCTGGTCGGCGACCGGGGCCGAGCCGTAGACGAGCAGCGTCTGCCCCGCGAGGGGGCCGGACTCCAGGACCGTCGAGAACGCGTGGTCGCCGCCGGAGTCCGACCAGGTCTGCCACGAGGTCGCGCCGAGCCCGTTGGCCGGCGCGGCGTCCTCGCCCTGGCGCGCGTTCTCGTCGACGTAGTCCGACAGCAGGTCGTCGACGTCGCCCTTCTGCTGGACCACGCCGACGAACGCGTCGCGGTCGGTGAGCAGGCCGACGCGCCACTGCGGCGGGTTGCCGCGCGCGAAGTGGATCACGTTGGCCCGCCACCCCGAGGGCAGCTCGCGCGGGTAGGCGACGGTCACGTCCGCGCCCTGGAGGTAGGCGACGCAGGAGGCGTAGTCGACGTCCGGGTCGAGGTCCGGCTGGTCGCGGGTGAGCGCCCGGAAGCCGACGTACGCCGCCACGAAGAGGACGGTCGCGACCATCGCCGCGAGCAGCCCGCGGAAGCTCCGGTCGTAGCGGCTGGGCCGCTCGGGCGCCGGGTCGGGTGTCGCCGACGGATCCTCGCTCACACCATTTATCTTCACAGGCGTCACCTCAGCGGTGATGATGGCCCGGCTGCCTGGCCGGCAGCACCGGGACCGAGGGGGAGGTGAGTGGTGGCGCAGCTGTTCGTCTCCCACTCCTCCGCCGACAACGCGCTCGCGGCGAGCGTGAAGGACTGCTTGGCCGAGCTGGGCTACGAGTCGGTGTTCCTCGACTTCGACCCGACCGGCGGGCTGATCCCCGGGCAGGCCTGGCGCGACCAGCTGTTCACCAACCTCGACGCCTGCGACGCGGTGGTGTTCATCACCACGCCGAAGTCCAACGCCAGCCAGTGGTGCCACTCCGAGCTGGCGCTGACCCGGTGGCTGCGCAAGCCGATCCTCGCGCTGCTGGTCGACCACTGCGACCCGCACCCGCTCACCGCCGACCTGCAGGGCCTGCACATCACCTCGGAGACCATCGACCGCGAACGCGTCCGCGCGGCCCTGACCGCGCTCGGCCTCGACCAGGAGGCCCGCTGGGACGCCTCGCGGTCGCCGTACCCCGGCCTGCGCGCCTTCGACGAGTCGTACGCCGCGGTGTTCTTCGGCCGCGACCGCCAGATCGACCAGCTCCGCCAGCTCGTCGACCCGCCGAGCCGCAGCCGCGAAGGCGCGATCATCCCCGTCCTCGGCCCGTCGGGCAGCGGCAAGTCGTCGTTGGTCCGGGCCGGGCTGGTGCCCGCGCTCCGGACCACCCCCGACTGGGTCATCACCGAGCCGTGGACGCCGTCGGACGTGCCGCTCGCCGAGATGTCGCTCGCGCTCGCCCACGCCGCGAAGCTCCACGGCGCCGACCTCGACGCCGACCGCTGCCAGCAGCTGCTGACCAGCTCCGGCGGCATGGCCGACTACGTCCGCGAGCTGCGCGAGGCCGGCAAGGGCTCCGCCGACACCAAGATCCTGGTCGTGGTCGACCAGGCCGAGGAGCTGGTCACGATGACGCCGGCCGCCGAGCGGCAGGCGTTCCTCGAGGCGCTGACGACCAGCTGCACCGCCCCGTCACCGCTGCGCGTGGTGATGACCGCCCGCACCGACATGTGGGACAAGGTGGCGGCCGAGACCGGCAAGTTCGCGATGTCGGTGGCGCCGACCGTGCTCCACGTCCCGCCGCTGACCCGCGCCGACCTTGCCGAGGTGGTCAGCGAGCCGGCCCGGCGCTCGCACCTCACGCTCGAGGACGGCCTGGTGCAGCGCCTCGTCGACGACACGGGCTCCGGCGACGCGCTGCCGCTGCTGGCGTTCACCCTGGCCCGGCTGGCCGCCGACGCCGAGGACGGCCGCATCACGCACGCCGAGTACGACGCCATCGGCGGCGTGAAGGGCGCGATCGCCTCGCGCGCGAGCGAGGTCGCCACGGTCGGGCGCACCGAGGAGCAGGTCGCGGAGGCGATCCTCCACCTCGTCAGCCTGACCGACGAGACCCCGCATAAGCGGCTCGCGCACGCCGCCGACGTCTCGCCGGAGCACCGCGAGATCCTCGACGACCTCGTCGACGCCCGCCTCGTCGTGATCAACGAGGTCAACGACCAGCAGGTCTACGCCCCCGCCCACGAGTCGCTGTTCTCGGCCTGGCCGCCGCTCGTCGCGATGATCGAGCACCGCCGCGACGACCTGGTGCTCCGCGCCCGCCTCGAGCGCCGCGCCGCCGACTGGAAGGACGCCGGCGCGACCGCGTCCGGCCTGCTGTCCGGCCTCGAGCTCGAGCAGGCCCGCGACTGGCAGGGCCGCAGCGCCGGCATGTCGACCCCCGACGTCGCTGCGTACGTCGCTGCGTCCGGCGAGCGCCAGCGAAGGGCCAGGATCATGCGGGCGGCCGCCGGCGCGGTCGCGGCCGTCCTGGTGACCGCGCTGGTGATCACGCTGCTGGTCAACTCGCGGACCAACCACCGGCTGGCCGAGACCTCGAAGCGGCAGGCGACCGACTCGCGGGTCGCCGAGCTCGCGGCGGTCGCGCTGGGCCAGCAGACCAAGGACCCGGTGGCGGCCGCGATCGCGCTGGTCGAGGGGCTGGAGCTCGACCCCGACTCCAAGCGGCTCCGCGACCAGGCGAAGGCGCTGCTGACCGCCCCCGGGCGCGACGTGCTGCAGAGCGACGGCGCCACCGTCGTCGCGGCCGGCCCGATCGCGCTGACCGCCGGCTCCGGCGAGGTCAAGGTCTGGGACCTCGCCAGCGGCAGCAGCGTCGGCACGCTCCCGAGCGCCGCCGCGACCGGGTTGCGCCCCGACGGCCGGATCGTGGTGCTGTCGCTGGCCGACGGCCTGCAGAGCTACGACCTCGGGAACGGCGCACCGGAGGAGCTCTCGGCGTTCGGCAGCCCGGCGAGCACCGTCGTGTTCTCCCCCGACGGGGCGATCCTGCTGGAGGTCACCCGCACCCAGGTCCTGCTGTGGGACATGCGCGACCCGACCGCGCCCCAGCTGGCCGGCACCTGGCTCGCACCTCCGCGGCCGCTGAACGCCGTCGCCCTGCTCGACGACGGCACGGTCCTGGCGTCGTCCGGTCAGGCGCTGCTCTCCTCGTGGGCCGGGCTCGACGGCGGCCAGACCACCACGATCCAGCAGCGCCTCGACCCCCAGCTCAACCCGTCGGTGATCGTCCCCGACAGGGCCGGCAGCCGGGCCCTGATCTCCGGCCCCGCGGTCTCGACCGGCCAGCCCCTGATCGACCTGCGCACCGGCCGGATCGTCCAGTCGTTCCGCGCCTCGGGCGGCGACTACGAGTTCAGCAACGTGCTGGCCACCACCTGGACGTCCTCGATGGACGCCGCCGGCGAACGCGTCGTGGCCTTCGACCTCGCCGGCCGCGGCTTCCTCTTCGACGCCCAGGACGGCTCCTACCTCAACACCCTGATCGGGCACGGCGACCTCGTGCAGCGGGCCCAGTTCACCTCCGACGGGCTCCTCGTCTCCGCGGGACTCGACGGCACGGTGCGCACGTGGGACCCGGACGCCGCGGACATCGACACCTCCGGCTCCCTCGTCGAGGCGCTCTGCAGCGCGTTCGGGCCGCGGATGGACGCCGGCAGCTGGACCCTGGCGATGGGCAAGGCGTCCTTCGACTCGCCCTGCCCGGCCCCGGCGGCAGTGCCCGAGCCCGCACCGCTCGAGGTGCGCAGCGACTTCCTAGAGGCGGTGAGCCGAGGCTGACCGCGGCCCTCGCGGACGCGGTCGCCCTGGCCGCCCTGGGCGCCCTGCTCGTCACCGCGATCCTCCACCTGCCCTGGCGCCAGGAGGCCGGCGTCGCGGTCGCAGCCGGCGTCGCGGTGCTCGCCACCGGCCTGGTGGACCGGCACGCGCTGGTCGACACAGTCCGCGAGCTGTTCCCCGTCGTCGTCTTCTTGGTCACGATCCTCGTCGTCGCCGACGTGTGCGCCCGCGCGGGCGTGTTCGCGGCCGCGGCCCGGCTCGTGGGCCGTGCCGGTGGCGGCCGGCCGGACCGGTTGCTGCTCGGCGTCTTCCTGCTCGCCGCGCTCGTCACCGCGGTGCTCAGCCTCGACGCGACCGTCGTGCTGCTCACGCCGATCGTCGTCGGAGCCGCGGCCGCGCTCGGCACCTCCTACCGCCCGGGCGCGTTCGCCTGCCTGCGGATGGCGAACTCCGCCTCGCTGCTGCTCCCGGTCTCCAACCTCACCAACCTCCTCGCACTCCCCCACCTCGACCTCGACTTCGTCGGCTTCGCGGCCCGGATGGCGCCGGTGCTGCTCGTCGTCCTCGTCGTGGAGTACGTCGGCCTGCGGCTGCTGTTCCGCGGCGAGCTCACGACCCAGCAGCCCGAGCACGGTGACGTCGACGGCCCGCCGGTGCCACTGGTGCCCGTGGTGGTGGTCGCGCTCATGCTCGTGGCCTTCGCGGTGCTCTCGCGCTGGGACGTCGCCCCGGCGTGGGCATCGTCGGGGGCGGCGCTCGTGCTCGTGGTCTGGGCCGGCGCGCGCCGGCTGGTCCGGCCGCGCGACGTCGCCCGGGCCGCCCACCCGTCGTTCGCCCTGCTGGTGGTGGCGCTCGGCCTGGCGGTCGCGGCGGTGGCCGACGGCTTCCTGGGTGACCTGGTCGCTCGGCTGGTGCCGGACAGCACGTCGTTCCTCGCCCTGCTCGCCGTTGCCGTGCTCGCGACCGTGCTCGCGAGCCTGCTCACCAACCTCTCGGCGACGATCCTGCTCGTGCCGATGGTGGCCCCGCTCGGCACGACCGCCGTGCTGGCGGCGCTGCTCGGGCTCAACATCGGCTCCGGGCTGACGTGGACGGGGTCGCTTGCCAACCTGCTGTGGCGTCGCACCCTCGCCCGGGCCGGGCGGCGGGTGAGCAACGCGGCGTTCCACCGCGTCTCGCTGGCGATCACCCCGGCCTCACTGCTCCTCGGGGTGGGAACCCTCTCCCTGGTGTCCCGTTAGGCTCCGGGCATGGAGCCCGACAGCCTGGTCCCCCTCCCCCAGTCGCCGGACCGCAACCTCGCCCTCGAGCTGGTCCGGGTGACCGAGGCCGCGGCGATGGCGGCCGCCCGATGGGTCGGCCGGGGCGACAAGAACGGCGCCGACGCCGTCGCGGTCAACGCGATGCGGGTGATGATCGCGACCATCGGCATGGACGGCGTCGTGGTCATCGGCGAGGGCGAGAAGGACAACGCGCCGATGCTCTACAACGGCGAGCGGGTGGGCGACGGCACCGGCCCGGAGTGCGACGTCGCCGTGGACCCGATCGACGGCACCACACTGACGGCCAAGGGCATGAGCAACGCCGTCGCGGTGCTCGCGGTGGCCCCGCGCGGCTCGATGTACGACCCGTCCGCCGTCTTCTACATGGAGAAGCTCGTGACCGGCCCCGAGGCGGCCGACGTCGTCGACCTGCGCTACCCCGTGGCCGAGAACATCCACCAGGTCGCGAAGGCCAAGGGCACCAAGCCCGAGGACATCACCGTGGTCGTCCTCGACCGGCCCCGCCACCAGCACCTGGTCGAGGAGATCCGCGCGACCGGGGCCCGGATCAAGTTCATCGTCGACGGCGACGTCGCGGGCGCGATCTCCGCGGCCCGCCCGGGCAGCGGCGTCGACCTGCTGCTCGGCACCGGCGGCACGCCCGAGGGGATCATCGCGGCGTGCGCGATGAAGTGCACCGGCGGCGTCATCCAGGCCCAGCTGCGCCCGCAGGACGACGCCGAGCGGCAGAAGGCGCTCGACGCCGGCCACAACCTCGACCCCGACCACGTCCTCACCACCGACGACCTGGTCACCGGCGACGACTGCTTCTTCGTCGCCACCGGCATCACCGACGGCGACCTGATGAGCGGGGTCCGCTACCGCGCGGGCGGCTGCACCACCGACTCGCTCGTGATGCGCTCGCGCAGCGGCACCATCCGCTCGATCAAGAGCGAGCACCAGCTCTCGAAGCTACGCGCTTTCTCCGCGATCGACTTCGAGCACTGACCCGGCGTACGCCGGCAGGCGGAGCGCCTCGGTGACCACGTCGATGACCCGCGGGTCGAGCGCCATCCCGACGTGGGAGGCGGTCACCTCCACCGCGTGCGCCTCCGGGTCGACGCACGCGCGCCAGTCGACGATCGCGTCGCGGCGCGAGTAGATCGCCGTGAACGAGACGTCGGCAGGCACGGGCTGCCGGCTCTCCTCGAAGCTCTGCCGCGCACAGCTGCCGGCGACGCACTCCTCCGACATCAGCCCCGGCACGCCGGCCCGGCTGAGCCGGACGAGCACCTCGACGCCGGTGGTGAGCAGCTCGTGGTGCGCGCCGGGCGCGAGCATCGGGCTACCCATGGTGACGATGCCGGAGATGAGGTCGGGCCGGCGCACGGCCAGGCCGCGGGCCAGCAGCCCGCCCAGGCTGTGCCCGACGATGTGCACCCGGGTGCCGCGCCGGATCGCGATCGACTCGATGCGGGACTCGAGCTCCGCGGCCGCGGTGAGCGTGCAGCCGACGTTGGCACGGATGTGGGAGCGGTAGGTGCGGAAGCCGCGGCGGCGCAGGGTCCGGCTCATCGCGCGCAGGGTCAGGTCACCGGCCATGAACCCCGGGACGAGGATCACCGGCTCCTCGGAGCGGGCCTCGTGACGGGTGGCGTACGACGTGGCCCGGCGCCGGCGGCGCTCCTCGAGCGACCCCACCGCGAAGCGGCCGGCCTCGAGCAGGACGCTGCCCTCGCGCAGCACCTCGAGGGTCCGGGGACGCGTGAACCCCTCCGGCAGGAGGAAGGAGCCCAGGGTCCCGGGCGGGTCCTCCTGACGGGAGCCGGTCGACGCTGACTGCCCCACGCACCGGAGGTTACGGCCTGCTGACCTCGAGGCGTCGGACATCGGTCCGTTTGATTGACTCTGCATCGTGACCGTCACCGTTTCCGAGGAGCTCTTCGCCCCGGTCGGGCGTGAGGTGGAGCTCTGCTACCAGACCTTCGGTACCCCGGACGAGGAGCCTCTCCTCCTCGTCATGGGTCTCGGCGGTCCGATGACGTGGTGGGACCCCGAGCTGTGCCGGATGCTCGCCCACCGCGGCTTCCACGTGATCCGCTTCGACAACCGCGACGCAGGGCGCTCCAGCCGCGGCGTCGGCCGGGTCACCCGCGGGATGCTGTTCCGTGCCGCGACCGGCCGGCGGGTGCGGGCGCCGTACTCCATGAGCGACCTGGCCGCCGACGCGTTCGGGCTCCTCGACCACCTCGGCATCGAGTCCGCCCACGTCTGCGGCGTGTCGATGGGCGGGATGATCGCGCAGACGATGGCGATCGAGCACCCCGAGCGGGTGCGGTCGCTGGTGAGCGTCATGTCGACGACCGGCAAGCGGACGGTCGGCTGGCAGCACCCGTCGCTGCTCCCGAGCCTGCTCGGCCGTCGTGCGGGCCGCGCGGGCTACATCGAAGCGAGCGTGAAGACCTGGAAGCTGATCGGCTCACCCGGCTACCCGGTCTCCGAGGAGCGCACCCGCGCCGAGGCCGCCGAGACCTACGACCGCGGCGTCACGACCAGCGGCACGCTGCGCCAGATGATGGCGGTGCTCACCCAGCCCAACCGCTCGCCGAGGCTGCGCGCCCTCACGATGCCGACGCTGGTCGTGCACGGCCTCAGCGACAAGATGGTGCACCCCTCGGGCGGACGCGCGACCGCGGCCGCCATCCCCGGCGCCGAGCTGCTGCTCATCGACGGCATGGGCCACGACCTCCCCCCGGCGCTCCACGAGACCTTCGCCGACGCGATCCGCCGCACCGCCGACCGCGCACAGGCACGTTGACCCGGCGCGAACTTCGCGCCGGGTCGACGTAGTGGGTCCGTCTCAGGTCGACCCGGCGCGAAGTTCGCGCCGGGTCAACGTCTCAGTCAGACAGGCGGGAGCCGGTCTCGGTGTCGAAGACGTGCACGTCCTTGGGGTCGGTGGTCACGTAGATCACGTCGCCCTTGTGCACCGAGTCGCGGGCGCTGACCCGCACGATCACGTTGCTCGGCGTGCCCTCGACGTCGCAGGTGCCGTAGACGAAGCTGTCGGCACCGAGCTCCTCGACCACGGTGACGTTGATCGGCAGGCCGCCCTCGTTGGCCGAGACGATCCGCCACGACTCGGGGCGCACGCCGACGGTGATGTTGCCCTGCATCTTCTTGGACGCCGCGGGGTCGACCGGGACGAGGTAGCCGCCGATCTTGGCCTGGCCGTCGGCCGCCTTGGCCTCGAGCAGGTTCATCTGCGGTGAGCCGATGAAGCCGGCGACGAACAGGTTCTTCGGCTTGTCGTAGAGCCCGAGAGGCGTGTCGACCTGCATCAGCTCGCCGAGGTTCATGACGGCCACCCGGTCGCCCATCGTCATCGCCTCGACCTGGTCGTGGGTGACGTAGACGGTGGTGACGCCCAGGTCGGCCTGGAGCTTGGCGATGTCGGTGCGGGTCGCGACGCGCATCTTGGCGTCGAGGTTCGACAGCGGCTCGTCCATGCAGAAGACCTGCGGCTGGCGGACGATGGCCCTGCCCATGGCGACGCGCTGGCGCTGGCCGCCCGAGAGGGCCTTGGGCTTGCGCTCGAGATAGTCCTCGAGCTGGAGGATCCTGGCGGCCTCCTGGACGCGCTTCTTCCGCTCCTCGACCGGCACCTTCGCCATCTTCAGCGCGAAGCCCATGTTGTCGGCCACGCTCATGTGCGGGTACAGCGCGTAGTTCTGGAAGACCATCGCGATGTCGCGGTCCTTGGGCGGCATGTCGGTGATGTCGCGGTCACCGATGTAGATCTTTCCCTGGTTGACCTCCTCGAGCCCGGCGAGCATCCGCAGGGTCGTGGACTTGCCGCAGCCCGAGGGGCCGACGAGGACCATGAACTCCCCGTCGCCGATCTCGAGCGAGATGCCGGGCACCGCGGGCTTGTCCGCCCCGGGATACCAGCGCTGTGCCTTCTCGAACGTCACTGTTGCCATGGTGGTGCGCTCCCTTCACCGGCAGGTACGTGCCGGACGATCCGTAGTGAAGTGACGCGGGTCACCCTAGGTGGCACCGCGCTCCGCGCGATAGAGCGTCCGTCCGGAGGGGCGGTGGGTTGACGCCGGAGTCCTGTCGTGGGAGCGTTCCCACGGAATGTGACGTGCGTTACAGAAACGTTATCCACGCTTCTTGACCACCCTGGGCGTAAGCGTTTACATGCTCGTAACGGAGCGGGCAGGGCGGTCGGGAGAGAACGCGACAAACCTGCTGACCCATGAAGAGAGGAAGAGGCATGCGAACACGCAACACGCGTCGAGTGGCGGCCCTGGCTGCCGCGGTGCTGGGCGCGGGGCTTGCTCTGGCGAGCTGTGCCGACGACGACGACGGCGGTGGCGCCAGCGGCACCTGGCCCGGCGCCGACAAGACCGAGTGCAAGGACCTGGAGCAGCTCGCCGACTTCGGCGACCTGTCCGGCAAGGAGGTGGGGGTCTACACCTCCATCGTCGCTCCTGAGGACCAGGCCCAGAAGGACTCCTACAAGCTCTTCACCACGTGCACGGGTGCGAAGGTCAAGTACGAAGGCTCCAAGGAGTTCGAGGCCCAGCTGCCCGTGCGTGTGCAGGCCGGCAACCCGCCGGACATCGCGTTCGTCCCGCAGCCCGGTCTGCTGAAGACCCTGGTCGCGACGGGCAAGGTCGTCGAGGCGCCCTCGCAGGTCTCCGACAACGTCGATGAGTTCTTCGGCGAGGACTGGCGCGCCTACGGCAGCGTCGACGACAAGCTGTACGCCGCGCCGCTGGGCGCGAACGTGAAGTCGTTCGTGTGGTACTCGCCGTCGATGTTCGCCGACAACGGCTGGGAGGTCCCGGAGACCTGGGACGACATGCTCGCCCTCTCCGACACCATCGCGGCCAGCGGCATCAAGCCGTGGTGCGCCGGCATCGAGTCCGGTGAGGCCACCGGTTGGCCCGCCACCGACTGGCTCGAGGACGTGCTGCTCCGCACGGCCGGGCCCGACGTCTACGACGACTGGGTCAGCCACGACGTGCCGTTCAACGACCCGCAGATCGCCGAGGCGCTCGACCAGGTCGGCGGCATCCTCAAGAACGACAAGTACGTCAACGGCGGCATCGGCGACGTGAAGTCGATCGCCACCACGGCGTTCCAGGAGGGCGGTCTGCCGATCCTCGACGGCAAGTGCGCCATGCACCGCCAGGCGGGCTTCTACGCCGCCAACTGGCCCGAGGGCACCAACGTGGCCGAGGACGGCGACGTGTTCGCCTTCTACCTGCCCACCGTGAGCGAGGACTTCGGGCGACCGGTCCTCGGTGGCGGCGAGTTCGTGACGGCGTTCTCCGACGACACCGTCGTCCAGGCCCTCCAGACCTACCTGTCGACCGACGTGTGGGCCAACGAGAAGGCCAAGAACACGCCGGGCGGCGGCTGGGTGAGCGCCAACAAGGGTCTCCAGGTGGAGAACCTCGTCAGCCCGATCGACCAGCTCTCCGGTCAGATCCTCCAGGACCCCGACGCGGTCTTCCGCTTCGACGGTTCGGACCAGATGCCCGGAGAGGTGGGCGCGAACTCCTTCTGGAAGGAGATGACCGCCTGGATCACCGGTCAGAGCACGGCCGACACTCTCGACCACATCGAGAGCAGCTGGCCCTGATCCTGAGTGACGCCTGACCCGACCCGGGTCCCGGCCGGCCTCGTGCCGGCCGGGACCGGGCCGGGGCTCGCCCAGCGCTGAACGGCCGCGACCCTCGCCGCCGATGCGTCCCACGACCGGCCCCGGCGGCGCCCGCCGCTCGAGACCTCGGGAGAGTTGATGTCTGCAGGTGAGAAGTTCGTACAGCTGGTGATCTGCGTCGCCGTCTTCTTCGGCGTCGTCGCCCTGATCCTGCTGGTGACCTCGCGGCTGCGGTCGCGCAGCGGCGAGCGCATCCAGTTCGCCGCCTTCGTGCTGCCCGCCGTGCTGCTCATCGCGGTCGGGCTGCTCTACCCCGCGATCAGCACGATTATCACGTCGTTCAAGGACAACACCCAGACGGAGTTCGTCGGTCTCGACAACTACCACACCGTCTTCACCGACAGCCAGCAGCTCAAGGTGCTGCGCAACACCGCGCTGTGGGTCGCGCTGGTGCCGACGCTGTCCACCTTCATCGGCCTCGTCTACGCCGTGCTGGTCGACCGGGCCCGGATGGAGAAGTTCGCGAAGGCGCTCGTCTTCCTGCCGATGGCGATCTCCCTGGTGGGCGCGTCGATCATCTGGAAGTTCGTCTACGCCTACAAGGACAATGAGAACGACCAGATCGGGCTGGCCAACCAGGTCCTGAAGTCGCTCGGCTTCGACACCTACAACTTCCTGCTCAACGAGCCGTGGAACAACCTGTTCCTGATCGTGATCATGATCTGGGTCCAGGCCGGCTTCGCGATGACACTCCTCTCCGCGTCGATCAAGGCGATCCCCGAGGACATCGTCGAGGCGGCCCGGCTCGACGGGGTCAGCGGGCTCAAGATGTTCCGCTACATCACGGTCCCGAGCATCCGGCCCTCGCTGATCGTGGTGCTCACGACCATCAGCATCACGACGCTGAAGGCCTTCGACATCGTGCGTACGGCGACGGGCGGCAACTTCGACACCAGCGTGCTGGCCTACGAGTTCTACGTGCAGAGCTTCCGCTCGAACAACGCCGGCCTCGGTGCGGCGCTCGCCGTGCTGATCTTCGTCCTCGTCCTGCCGATCGTCGTCTACAACGTCCGTCAGTTGCGAAAGCTGGGTGCCTGATGACCATCGCCGATCCCGACGTCTCGGTCGAGCAGGCGCTCGCAGCCCAGACGAGCGCCGCGTCCAACGCCAAGAAGGCGCTGTCGTCCCCGTGGGCGTCCCTGGCCGCGGTGGTCATCGCGGTGCTGTGGACCCTGCCGACGGCGGGCCTCCTCATCTCGTCGTTCCGCTCCGAGGACGACGTCAAGACCAGCGGCTGGTGGACCGGGCTCACCGGCCCCTTCACCACCGAGAACTACCGCGCGGTGCTCAAGGGCACCGACGTCGACCTGGCGACCTACTTCATCAACACCATCGTGATCACGATCCCCTCGGTGCTGATCCCGATCTCGCTGGCGGTGCTCGCCGCCTACGCGTTCGCGTGGATCAAGTTCCCGGGCCGCGACCTCCTGTTCGTCGCGGTCTTCGCGCTGCAGATCGTGCCGATCCAGGTCACGATGATCCCGCTGCTCAAGCTCTACGTGCAGCCGCCGTTCAACCTGGCTCCGCTCGCGGGCGGCGACGCCCCCGGTGGCGGCTTCTACACGATCTGGCTCTCGCACTCGATCTTCGCGCTGCCGCTGGCGATCTACCTGCTGCACAACTTCATGTCGCAGATCCCGGGCGAGCTCATCGAGTCGGCGCGGGTCGACGGCGCCGGGCACGTCCAGATCTTCAGCCGGATCATGCTGCCCCTGATGGCCCCCGCCATCGCGGCGTTCGGCATCTTCCAGTTCCTCTGGGTCTGGAACGACCTGCTCGTCGCCCTGGTCTTCGGCGGTGGCAGCCTCGACGTGTCGCCGCTGACGGTGCGGCTGGCCGAGCTGTCCGGCACCCGCGGCCAGGACTGGCACCTGCTGTCGGCCGGCGCGTTCGTGTCCCTGGTCGTCCCCCTGATCGTCTTCCTGGCCCTCCAGCGCTACTTCGTGCGCGGGCTGCTGGCCGGAAGCGTCAAGGGGTGACCCCGACGCCGACTGAGGAGCTGTTCAGGTGCTCCGCCAGCCAGTGGAAGGACGCCTTGGGCGTCCGCGTCGGACCCTGCGGGTCGACGTGCACGATGCCGAAGGTCTTGGTGTAGCCCTCGGCCCACTCGAAGTTGTCCAGGAGGGTCCACACGATGTACGCACGGACGTCCGCGCCGCCCTGCCGCGCCCGCTCGGTCGCGGCGATGTGGTCGCGCAGGTAGGCGATCCGGTCCTGGTCGTCGAGGGTCTCGTCGGGGTAGGCGGCGCCGTTCTCGGTCACCAGGACCGGCAGGCCCGTGCGCGCGGACGTGTCGACCAGGAGCTCCTCGAGCCCGGACGCGTCGACCTCCCAGCCGATGTCGGTGCGGGGCTCGCGGACGACGAACGACACCGGCGCGGACCCCGGGTAGGCGTCGGCCTCGGGGTGCCGGGCGGCGGCGCCGGGCGCGGCGGTGCGGAACGGCGTGTAGTAGTTCACGCCGACCCAGTCGGCGGACCCCTGCACCAGCGCCAGGTCGCCGTCGCGGACCAGGTCGGTGTCGGCGAGCTCCGGAGCGACGGCGAGCAGCCCGTCGTCGTAACGGCCGTCGACGAGCGGGCCGAGCCAGACCCTGTTGCGTATCGCGTCGATCCCGTCGGTGGCGGCGACCAGCTCCGGGTCGTCCGGGTCCTCCGGCCAGAACGGCGCCAGGTTGAGCACGATGCCGAGGTCCTCGACGCCGGCGGCGTGCAGGCGCTCCGCGGCCAGGCCGTGACCGAGCAGCAGGTGGTGCGCCGCCCGGTGTCCGGCACCGCCCTCGCGCCGGCCCGGGGCGTGCACGCCCGCGGAGTAGCCGAGGTAGGCCGCGCACCACGGCTCGTTGTGCGTGGCCCAGACACCGACGCGGTCGCCGAGCCGGTCGTGGACGACCATCGCGTAGTCGGCGAAGGCCTCCGCGGTGTCGCGGTTGAGCCACCCGTCGCGGTCCTCGAGGGCCTGCGGCAGGTCCCAGTGGTAGAGCGTCGCCGTCGGGGACAGGCCGCGTGCGAGCGCGGCGTCGACGAGCCGGTCGTAGTAGTCGAGGCCGCGCGTCTCGACCCGCCCGACCCCCTCGGGCACGATCCGCGGCCAGGCGATCGAGAAGCGGTACCAGCCGGCGCCCACGGCGGCGACGAGGTCGAGGTCCTCCTCGTAGCGGTGGTAGGAGTCGCAGGCTACCGAGCCGTCGAGCCCGTCCTTCACCGCCCCGGGACGGGCCGCGAAGGTGTCCCAGATCGACGCGCCGCGACCGTCCTCGGCCACCGCCCCCTCGATCTGGTACGCCGCAGTGGCGACGCCGTAGGCGAGGCTCGATCCGTCGGGGAGGCTGCTGCGCACCGTGTCCACCACCGGCCCAACCTAACCCACCCGGGCCGGTTCGCGGGAGCGCTCCCACGATGACGGGCATCAAGGACGTCGCGCGCGAGCTCGAGATGTCGACGGCGACCGTGTCCCGGGCGCTGCGCGGGCTGCCCGGGGTCTCCGACGAGACCCGGCAGCGGGTCCAGCGGACGGCGAAGCAGCTGGGCTACGTGCCCTCACCCGGGGCCGCCGGACTGGCGAGCGGCCGGACCCGCACGGTCGCCGTCGTCGTGCCGTTCGTGACCCGCTGGTTCTTCGCCTCCGTGGTCCAGGGCGCGGAAGAGGTGCTGCGGGAGGGCGGCTACGACCTGCTCCTCTACAACCTCGCCGGCTCGGGTGCCGCGCGGCACCGCGTCTTCGAGGGCGGCCGGCTGACCAAGCGCGTCGACGCCGTCCTCGTGCTGAGCCTCCAGCCCACCGACGACGAGCTGACGCGCCTCACCGCCCTGGGCCGGCCCGTGACGTTCGTCGGCGCCGACGTGCCGGGTTGGTCGACGGTCCGCATCGACGACGAGGCCGCCGCCTGCACGGCGACGGGTCACCTCGTCGAGCTCGGCCACCGGCGCATCGCCTACGTGGGTGGCCCGGGCGAGCTCGACGTCACCGCGCCCAACGCCCGCGAGGCGGGCTACCGGGGCACGCTGCGCTCCGCCGGCCTCGCGCACGACCCGAGCCTCGAGGTCGACGGCGGGTTCACCCTGCCCGGCGGCATCGACGCCGGCCGGCGACTGCTCGACCGGCCCGACCGGCCCACGGCTATCTTCGCGGCGTCCGACGAGATGGCGATCGGCGTGCTCCGCGCCGCCCGCGAGCTCGGCCTGCGCGTGCCGCACGACGTGTCGGTGGTCGGCATCGACGACCACGAGCTGGCCGGGTTCTTCGACCTCACCACGGTGGCGCAGCCGGTGGTGGAGCAGGGTCGGCTGGCGGCGCGGCTGGTGCTCGACGCGCTGGCGCCGGGTGCGGCGAAGGGCGGGTGGCACCCCGCCCAGGTGATCCTCCCGACCACGTTGCTGGCGCGCGGGAGCACCGGCCCGCCGCCGACCGCCTGACCCGGACGATCAGTCGGCCGGGCGCCCGGTCGCCGCTTGGGAGATCTCGCCGGCGTTCGCGCGGTCCACCGTGAGGTTCTCGCCCGTGGCGGGGTCGAACAGGTGCATCTTGGACGTGTCGACCCAGATCTCGGCCTCGTCGCCCTCGGCGATCGTGCTGGACCCGTCGAGGCCCACGACGAGCTGGGTGCGCAGGGCCTCGCCGTCGAGGTCGCGCTCGAGCTGCTCCAGCTGCTCGCGCACCTCGGGCGGCGCCTCGAACGGGATGTAGGCGTAGGCCTCGTTGCCCAGCCACTCCACGACGTCGACGGTCGCCCGGAACGTCGATCCCTTGCGCGAGGGGTCGACCACCGACGCGTCCTCGAACGCCTCCGGCCGGATCCCGGCGATGAGGAGGCCCTTGTCGGCGGCGCGCTCGGCCTTCTCCGGGGAGATCTCGACCGTGCCGAACGGCAGCTCGACCGAGGTGCCCGTCACCGTGGCGGGTAGGAAGTTCATCGGCGGCGACCCGATGAAGCCGGCCACGAAGAGGTTGCCCGGGTTGCCGTAGAGCTCGCGCGGGGTCGCCAGCTGCTGCAGCAGCCCCCGCTTGAGCACGGCGACCCGGTCGCCCAGCGTCATCGCCTCGGTCTGGTCGTGGGTGACGTAGACCGTGGTGATGCCGAGCTTCTTCTGCAGCCGCGAGATCTCGCTGCGCATCTGGCCGCGCAGCTTGGCGTCGAGGTTGGACAGCGGCTCGTCGAAGAGGAACGCGTCGGCGTCGCGCACGATGGCGCGGCCCATGGCGACGCGCTGGCGCTGGCCACCCGAGAGGTTGCCCGGCTTGCGCTCGAGGTGCTCGTCGAGCTCGAGCGTCCTGGACGCCTCGCGCACCTTCTCGTCCACGGTCTTGTCGTCGGCCTTGGCCAGCCGCAGCGGGAAGGCGATGTTCTCGTAGACGCTCAGGTGCGGGTAGAGGGCGTAGTTCTGGAACACCATCGCGAGGTTGCGCTCGCGCGGGGCCAGGTCGTTGACCACCTTGCCGCCGATGACCATCTCGCCCTCGGTGATGTCCTCGAGGCCCACGATCATCCGCAGCAGGGTCGACTTCCCGCAGCCCGACGGACCGACGAGGATCACGAACTCCCCGTCGGCGACGTCGATGCTGACGTCGTTCACGGCCGGGAACCCGTCGCCGTACCTCTTGACGATGTTCTTCATCTCGATGGCTGCCATCGGTCAACCCTTCACTGCGCCGGAGGTCAGGCCGGCCACGATCTTGCGCTGGAAAATCAGGACGATGACGATGATCGGGATCGTCGACACGACGGCTCCCGCGGCCAGCAGCGACGCCGGCCGGTTGAACGGGTCGGAGCCGACGAAGAACGACAGCGCGGCCGGGATCGGACGCGCCCGCTCCGTCGAGGTCAGCGAGATCCCGAACACGAAGTCGTTCCACGCGAAGAAGAACGTCAGGATCGCCGCCGTGAACACCCCCGGTGCCGCGAGCGGGACGATCACCTTGCGGAACGCCTGCCAGGAGGTGGCGCCGTCGACCTGCGCCGCCTGCTCCATCTCCCAGGGAATCTCCCGGAAGAACGCCGACAGGGTCCAGATCGCCAGTGGCAGCGTGAACGACATGTAGGGGATGATCAGCCCCGGCCAGGTGTCGTAGAGGCCGAAGGTCCGCCACATGTCGAACAGCGGGCCCACCAGCGAGACGACCGGGAACATCGCGATCGCCAGCGCCGTGGTCAGCACGAACTTCTTGCCCTGGAACTCCAGCCGCGCGATGGCGTACGCCGCGAGAGTCGCGATGATGACGGACAGCGCCGTCGCGATGAGGCTGATGCCGACCGAGTTGATGATCGCCCGGCGGAACTGGTCGTTGTCGAGGACGTCCTGGTAGTTCTGCCAGCCCGCGCTGTCGCCGGACGCCGGGAGGAACCCGGGGCTGCCGTTGGTGATCGCGGTCTGCGACTTGAACGACAGCGAGATGATCCACGCGACCGGCAGCAGGCACCAGGCGAGGATCAGCGCGCAGCCGATGACGGTTCCGATCTTCTGGCGCATCTCAGCCCTCCTGCCGAGCGGCGGCGAGGTCGACCTTGAACAGCTTGACGATCAGCCACGCGATCACCAGGACCGACAGGAACAGCAGCACCGACAGCGCGGACCCGATCCCGAGCTGGAACTGCTCGATCGTCTGGCGGTAGGTCAGGAAGGAGATCGACTCGGTGTTCACCGCACCCGACGTCATCACGAAGATGTTGTCGAAGATGCGGTAGGCGTCGAGCGCTCGGAACAGGACCGCGACCATGATCGCCGCCCGCATGTTGGGCAGGATCACCTTCCACAACCGTTGCCACCAGGTGGCACCGTCGACCTTGGCGGCCTCGATCATGTCCTCCGAGACCTGCGCCAGGCCGGCGAGGAGCAGCAGCGACATGAACGGCGTGGTCTTCCAGATCTCCGATACCATGATGGCGATCACCGCGGGCGTGGTGTCGCCGAACCAGTTGAAGTCGGTGTCGAGGAACGGCAGCCAGTCGTTGACGAAGCCGTTCTGGAAGCTGAACGCGAACTGCCACGCGAAGCCGGAGACCACGGTGATGATGCCGTAGGGGATCAGGATCGAGGTCCGGATGACGCCCCTCGCGAAGACCACCCGGTGCATGACCATCGCGAACACGAAGCCGATGACGAGCTCGACGCTGACCGTCACCAGCATGTAGAGCACGGTGACGAAGGTGTCGCGCCAGAACAGCGAGTCGGTCAGCGCCGTCAGGTAGTTGCTCAGCCCGACGAACTCCCGGTCCTCCGGGGCGGTCAGCGAGTAGCTGAACAGCGAGAGGTAGAGCGCCCGGATCATCGGGAACGCCGTGACGACCAGCATCAGCACGATGGCCGGCGCCACCAGGCGTTGTCCCAGCCGCGTCTCGGCACGGGCGCGGTCGCTGAGCTCGGGCTTGGCCGCCCCTTCGCTCCGCGGTGGAGCGGTCACGGCGGTCACAGCAAGGCCTTCCCGTCGAGGACGTCTCGGAGGAACTTCGCCGACTCCTCCGGGGTCTTGTCGGGGTCGACGGAGGTCGGCGAGTGCCACACGCTCTGCACGGCGGCGGAGATCGTCGCGTAGTAGGAGCTCTTCGGCCGCGGCCCGCCGCTGTCGACGCTCTCGCTGAAGAGCTGGAGCAGGTCGGGCGGGTAGGCCTCGGCCAGCTCGGGCGTCTCGTAGGCCGACGTCCGCGAGGGCATCAGCCCCTCGTTGACCGCGAGGTCGACCTGGGCCTCCGAGGAGGTGACGCACGCGGCCGCCTCGAGCGCGAAGTCGGTGTGCTTGGAGAACGCGCCGACGCCGATGTCGATGCCGCCGATGGGCGGCTTGGACTCCTCGCCCTCCACGGTCGCCGGGTAGCGCGCCCAGCCGAGGTCCGCGAACTCGTCCGCGGTGATGTCGCCACTGTCGACCAGGCCCTCGTAGTTCTTGTAGACGAAGGTCCAGTTCGTCATGAACTCGCCGGCCCCGCCGAACATCTGCCCGAGGCTGGTGCCCTCGTTGCTGGTGGTGAGGTCGGGCTGCGCCGCCTTCGACGAGGCCAGCTTCTGGATCACCGCGGCGGCGTCGCGACCAGCGTCGGAGTCGATGTCGATCTTCGCGTCCTTGCCGGCCTCGTTGTCCGAGATGATGTCGCCGCCGGCGCCCTGGATGAGGGCGTTGATGAGCACGACGTACGCCTCGTACTTGTTCGCCTGGACGCCGACCGTGCCACCGTTGTCGGCGGCGGCGTCGATGATCTGGTCCCAGGTGACCGGCTGGGTCATGTCGAGCCCGCCCGCTGCCGCGAGCGACTTGCGGTACCACAGCACCTGGGTGTTGGCCCACTGCGGGAAGGCGTAGACGCCGTCGTCCCAGGTCACGGTCTCGGCGGCGCCCGCGAGGACGTCGTCGTCGGTGGCCTTGCTCGCGGCGTCGTCCGGGAGTCGCTCCAGCCACTTCGCGTTGGCGAACTCCGCCACGAAGACCGGGTCGAGGCTCATCAGGTCCGTCGAGGAGTCCTTGGCCGCCAGGCGCCGCGCGAGCTGGGTGCGCTGGTCGGTCGCGCCGGAGGGCAGCAGCTGGATCTCGATGTCGTAGTCAGCGGTGCTGCACGACGACGCGAGCGCCTTGAGGGTGTCGACCCCGTCGGGGTTCACGTACCAGTTCAGCGTCGGCTTGCCGGAGCCTCCCGAGCAGGCGGCCAGCCCGGTGCACAGCAGCACCGCCGCCGCGCCGGCGGCCAGGCTCCGCCGTGGCCGAGACCTCGCCGCGGTGCCGAGCTGTCGCTGTGCTGGTGACCGTGCTGATGACCGTGCTGGTGACCGTGTCATGGGCGCCCTCCCGAGTGGTCCCGTACATCACGTCTAGTCGCTCGATGCCCGTCTGTCCACCCCGGGTCCACGGAAGGGCCGCCTCAGAGGTGCTTGCGCTCCACGCTCACACCGCCCCAGATCGCGACGCCCTTGATGCGCACGACCGGCGAGCTGTCGTCGAGGGTGGCGTCGACGAGACCCGACGGTCCCGAGTAGCCGCCCATGATCCCGGTGCCCTCCATGTGCACCCGGGTCGTCGGTCCCACGATGACCTGGGCGCCGCCCATGATGGCGTTGATGGTGATCACGACCTCGTGGGCCGCGAACTTCGCGCGCCGCAGGTCGAGCTCGGCGCCGCCCATCAGCGCGAGGATGGTCATCCGTCGCGGCACCACCCAGACGCCGGTGCGTCGCAGGCCGCTCAGGACCGCGAAGTGGCTCTCCTTCTCGGCCCCCGGCACGACGTCGGGCAGAGCCGCGGCGGGCGCCACCACCGGCCGCTGGTGCGGGTGCGTCGGCAGGTCGAGCGTGATCGGCACCAGGTCGGCATAGGTGCGGGCGGCGTACGTCGCCTCGAGGCGCTGGTCGAGCTCGTCGAGGTCGAGCCGCCCCTCCCCCGCCGCCTGCCGCAGGATCTCGGCGACCTGGTGGCGCTCGGAGTCGGAGATCCGCAGCCGGGCGGGGTCGGACCCTGCCGGCTGCTGCAGCTCACCCGCCATGCGCCAAGCCTAGTGCGGTGCTCGAGGCTCTCAGTCGGCGACGACGAGCACCGGCACCGGCTCGACCGAGAGCGCGACCCGCTGGCCCACGTGGAGCGCGGCGGCCTCCGAGCTCGCCAGCTGGGCGATCACCAGCGTGCCGTCGGCCAGCGTCACGGTGGCCCGCGAGACCGGCCCGAGGAAGGCCACGGCCGCCACCGTGGCGGCGCCGCCGGCGTCGGGCACGACCCGCACCGACTCGGGCCGCACCAGGGCGACTCCGGAGCCCGCCGCCGAGCCGGCCAGCACCGGCACGGCGGTGCCGAGGACGTCGGCCCGCCCGTCGGTCACCGTGGCCGGGACCCGGTTGCTCAGCCCCACGAACGAGCCGACGAACGGCGTCGCCGGCGCGGCGTAGAGCTCGGCGGGCGGCGCCAGCTGGTCGAGGCGGCCGGCGTGCATGACACCGACGCGGTCGGCCACCGCGAGCGCCTCCTCCTGGTCGTGGGTGACGAAGAGCGTGGTGGTGCCGACGTCGAGCTGGACCCGGCGGATCTCGTCGCGCAGCTGGACCCGCACCTTGGCGTCGAGCGCCGACAGCGGCTCGTCGAGGAGGAGCACGGCGGGCTCGATGGCGAGCGCCCGCGCCAGGGCCACCCGCTGCTGCTGCCCGCCGGACAGCTGGTTGGCGTAGCGGTCGTGGTGCTGGCCCAGGCCGACCATGTCGAGCATGTCGCCGGCCCGCTGGCGCCGCTCCGCGCGCGAGCGCCCGCGCAGCTTGAGCCCGAAAGCGACGTTGTCGAGCACGGTGAGGTGCGGGAACAGGCTGTAGGCCTGGAAGACCATCCCCATGTCACGCTTGTTGGCCGGGACCCGGGTCAGGTCCTTTCCGCCGACGCTGATGGTGCCGGCGTCCTGCCGCTCGAGGCCGGCGAGGATCCGCAGCGCCGTGGTCTTGCCGCAGCCGGAGGGGCCGAGCAGCACGACCATCTCGCCCGGCTCGATGTGCAGGTCGAGGCCGTCGAGAGCGTGCACGTCGCCGTAGGACCGTCGCAGACCGGTCATCTGGACGGCGACGCCGGTGCCGCCGGACGCTTCTGGGGCGGTGGACATCAGCGACCTCCGTGAGACAGGTGGCGGCGGCGGTCGAGCAACGACAGCGCCATGAGCAGGATCGCGGCGAACAGCAGCGACGCCAGGGCGGCCGCCATGGACTCCGGTGCGTTGACCTTGCCGATCTGGACGATGACGACCGGCAGCGTGTTGTAGTGGGTGAGCGAGGAGATCGTGTACTCCCCCAGCACCAGCGCCACGGCGATGAACGCCGCACCCAGCACGCCGGACCACAGGTTGGGCAGGATCACCCGCGTGATGACGGTGAACCAGCTCGCCCCGAGCGACCGGGCCGCCTCGGCGAGCGTCGTCGCGTCGAGCGAGGACAGCGAGGAGTCGATCGCGCGGTAGGCGTAGGGCAGCACCAGCACGACGTAGACGAACGCCAGCGTGAGCGCGGAGTCGCCGACGAGGTAGTTGACCCATGCGTAGACGTTCTTGAGCCCGACCACGATGACCAGCGCGGGGATGGTGAGCGGGAGCAGGCAGAGGAACTCCACGAGCCGGGTCGCCCCGGGCACCCGCAACCGGACCCAGATCATCGTCGGCACCAGGAGCACGATCATGCCCACCACGGTCAGCGCCGCGAGCAGCAACGACGTCGTGATGGCGTCGGTCATGGTCGGGTCCTCGGTGAGCGCCTGCCACGCGGCACCGGTCCGCTCCTTGGTGGCGGGGTTCTTGGTGCTGAAGTTCAGGAG
The DNA here is from genome assembly GCF_000422805.1 of Nocardioides halotolerans DSM 19273. GTDB lineage: Bacteria > Actinomycetota > Actinomycetes > Propionibacteriales > Nocardioidaceae > Nocardioides > Nocardioides halotolerans. Next base: position 609,068 of record NZ_KE383923.1, read on the forward strand.
CGCGAGGAGCGGGATCGCGAAGAACGCGCCGAAGACCAGCAGCAGGAGCCAGCGCAGCACCCGCCAGGCCGCGGCGCCGCCGCCCGTCACGACAGCCACCTCGACGTCCGCTTGAGCAGCCACGCGTAGAGCGACATCACGATGGCCACCACCACGACCATCTCCAGCGCGAGCGCGTAGGCGAAGTTGTGCTCGCCCAGCACGATCTCGCTGGTGAGGGAGTTGCGGATCAGCAGCGGCAGGATCGGCGAGCCCTGGCTCACCAGCGCCGCGGCCGTGGCGTACGCCGCGAACGCGTTGGCGAACAGCAGCAGCGAGGAGCCGAGGAACGCCGGCCGCAGCAGCGGGAAGGCGACCTGGGTCCAGTACTGCCAGGTCGTGGCCCCGAGGTTGACCGCGGCCTCGCGCCACTGCGGCCGCAGCCCTTCGAGCGCCGGCAGGAACACGATCACCATCAGCGGGATCTGGAAGTAGGTGTAGACGAGCACCAGCCCGGGCAGCTCGTAGAGCTGCGAGATGCCGTTGGGGTCGGTGCCGATCGTGTCCGCGAGCAGCGTGGTGAGCAGGCCGCCGAAACCGAGCGTCGCGATCCATGCGAACGCCAGCGTGACGCCGCCGAACTGCGCGAGCACGCCGCACACCGCGGTGACCACGCGCCGCAGCACGCTGGTCGGCGGCGCCGTGACGACCAGGTAGGCCAGGATCGCGCCGAGCACGGCCCCGACCGCCGCGGAGATGAACGACAGCAGCAGGCTCTCGCGCAGGACGTGGAGCGGCGTTTCGTCGGTGAGTTTGCTGATCTTGTCGAGCGAGAAGCCGCCGTTGTCGTCCTGGAACGCGCCGACCAGCACGGTCGCGGTCGGCACGACCAGGAAGACGGCGAGGTAGGCCAGGAACGGGAGCAACCCGACCGACGGGCCGACGCTGAGGCGCCGGCCCGCCGGTGCTGGTGGCGTGGTGGCGGTGGTGGCCGCCACCGGGGCCGTCGTGCTCAGCCGATCGCCTTTGCCCAGTTCTCGGCCAGGTAGGCGGCCATCGCCTCGGTCTGCTCGTTGGTCGGGATCACCGGGTCACCCTCGACCGCCGGCAGGGCGTCGTACTTCTCCTGGTCGATGGTGCCCGCCTCGGCCATCGCGTCGGCGCGCACCGGCCGGGCGCCGCCGGCCAGCCAGAGGTTCTGGCCCTCGTCGCTGTAGAGGAACTCCTGCCAGAGCCGGGCGGCGGCGGGGTGCGGAGCGTCCGCGTTGATCGCCTGGAAGTAGTAGCCCGCGATCGCGGCGCCCTCCGGCACCACGACCTTCCAGGTGGGCAGCTTGGCGGTCTCCGCGGCGTTGAGGTAGTCCCAGTCGATGACCACCGGGGTCTGCCCGGACTCGATCGTCGCGGCGGTCGGGTCGATCGGCAGGAAGTTGCCGGCCTCCTTGACCCGCTTGAAGAAGTCCACGCCCGGCGCGATGTCGTCGGCCGAGCCGCCGTTGGCGACCGAGGCCATCAGCACGCCGCTGAACGCCGCACCGGCCGCGGTCGGGTCGCCGTTGAGGGCGACCTTGCCCTTGAAGTCCGGGCCGAGCAGGTCGTCCATCGTCGTGACGTCGGGCACCACGTTGGAGTCGTAGCCGATCGACATGAAGCCGCCGTAGTCGTTGACCCACGTGCCGTCGGCGTCCTTGAACTCGTCGGGGATCTCGTCGAACGTCGCCACTTTGTAGGGCGCGAACTTGTCGGTGTTGGCCAGCGCGACCGACTGGCCGAGGTCGAACACGTCCGGCGCGCGGTCGGTGCCCTTGAGCTGGTCGGCGGCGTTGATCTCGTCCTGGCTGGCCGCGTCGGGCTGGTCGGACTGCACCTCGATGTCGTACTTCTCCGAGAACGCGTCGATGATCGCGCCGTAGTTGGCCCAGTCGGGCGGCAGCGCGATGACGTTGAGCTTGCCCTCCTTCTGGGCAGCCTTCACCAGCGCGTCCATGCCGCCGAGGTCCTCCGCGGAGGTGGCCGACGAGGCGTCCTTGCCGCCGCCGGAGTCCTTGTCGTCGTCGTCATCGGGCGGCGCACACGCCGCGAGTGCGGTGGTGGCGCTCAGCGCGACCACGGTGACCAACCAGCTACGGACCTTCACGTGACCTCCTGGGTTGTTGCACGATCGACCACGCCCGAGCGCAACCGGCGCCGCTCACAGTACGCTCGGCGCCCGTGGCTGACGACCCTCGATTTCTGTACTCCGACCTGCTACCGACCGGGCCCGACGCGACGCCGTACCGTCTGGTCACCACCGAGGGCGTCTCGACGTTCGAGGCCACGGTCAGCGGCCGGAGCCGCTCCTTCCTGCAGGTGGCGCCCGAGGCGATCCAGCGGCTCACGTCGGAGGCGATGCACGACATCGCCCACTACCTGCGCCCGGCACACCTCGCGCAGCTCCGCCGGATCATCGACGACCCCGAGGCCTCGGCCAACGACCGCTTCGTCGCGCTCGACCTGCTGAAGAACGTGAACATCTCCGCGGGCGGGGTGCTGCCCATGTGCCAGGACACCGGCACCGCGATCGTGATGGGCAAGAAGTCCGAGGGGGTGCTGACCGGCGCCGACGACGGCGAGGCGGTCGCGCGCGGCGTCCACGACGCCTACACCCGGCTCAACCTGCGCTACTCCCAGCTCGCGCCGCTGACCACGTGGGACGAGAAGAACACCGGCACGAACCTGCCGGCGCAGATCGAGATCTACGCCACCGAGGACCACGGCAGCCCGGAGTACAAGTTCCTCTTCATGGCCAAGGGCGGCGGCTCGGCCAACAAGTCCTTCCTGTTCCAGGAGACCAAGGCCGTCCTGAACCCCACGCGGATGCTGGCGTTCCTCGACGAGAAGATCCGCTCGCTCGGCACCGCCGCCTGCCCGCCGTACCACCTCGCGGTCGTCATCGGCGGGACGTCGGCCGAGTTCGCGCTCAAGACCGCGAAGTACGCGTCGGCGCACTACCTCGACGCCCTCCCGACGTCCGGCTCGATGTCGGCGCACGGCTTCCGCGACCTGGAGCTGGAGGAGGAGGTCTTCAAGCTCACGCAGTCGTTCGGGATCGGCGCGCAGTTCGGCGGCAAGTACTTCTGCCACGACGTCCGCGTCGTCCGGCTGCCGCGACACGGTGCGTCGTGCCCGGTGGCGATCGCGGTCTCGTGCTCGGCCGACCGGCAGGCGCTGGGCAAGATCACCGCCGAGGGCGTGTTCCTCGAGCAGCTCGAGACCGACCCTGCGCACTACCTGCCCGACCCCGCGGTGAGCGAGGACGTGTCGGGCGGCGAGGTGGTGCGGATCGACCTCAACCGGCCGATGGCCGAGATCCGGGCCGAGCTGTCGCGGCACCCGGTCAAGACCCGGCTCTCGCTCTCCGGTCCCCTGGTGGTCGCCCGTGACATCGCCCACGCGAAGATCAAGGAGCGGCTCGACGCGGGCGAGGAGATGCCGGCCTACCTCCGAGACCACGCGGTCTACTACGCCGGTCCGGCCAAGACACCGGAGGGCTACGCCTCGGGCTCGTTCGGGCCGACCACGGCGGGACGCATGGACTCCTACGTCGAGCAGTTCCAGGCAGCGGGCGGGTCGCTGGTGATGCTCGCGAAGGGCAACCGCTCGCGGGCCGTGACCGAGGCCTGCCACGCCCACGGCGGGTTCTACCTCGGGTCGATCGGCGGCCCCGCCGCCCGGCTCGCCCAGGACTGCATCACGTCGGTGTCGGTGCTCGAGTACGAAGAGCTCGGCATGGAGGCCGTCTGGAAGATCGAGGTCGAGGACTTCCCGGCGTTCATCGTGGTCGACGACAAGGGCAACGACTTCTTCACCGACCCCGCCGGGACCGTCACCATCCCCGTCACCGGCATCCGGGTGCGGTCCTAGGTGCGGTCCTAGGAGCGGTCCTCGGTGCAGTCGAGGAGGAAGTGGTCCTCGGAGATCCAGGTCTCCCACCTCGACCAGGCCTTGCCGGGCTTCTTGATGCGCATGTCCACCACCAGCCCGAGCGGCTCCTTGGCCGGCTCGCACGGGAGCGCGCCGTCGGTGGTGAAGACCGTCTTCTCACCGACGCGCAGCTTCACCGGCTTCGCGTAGGAGTAGGGGCTCCACCGGTGGGAGCCCTCGAGCTTGTGCCGCTCCCCCATCCGCACCTGGCGCTGCCCGTTCCCGCCCACCCGCTTGAACCGCACGTGCACGTGAGGGTCGGTCGCCGACGGGAAGCTCGTGGTCATCTGCACGCCGGCCACCCAGTTGGCGATGCCCCAGTCGATGTGGCGATCGCCGGCAGCCGCGGGCTGGGCGCCGGGCAGCACGGCGACCAGGGCGAGGGCGAGGCCGGCGACGAGACGCTCCATGACCTGAACCTACGCCTTGCGCGCCCGCGCCCGACCCTGAGAAGTTCCTGTGTGCCTCCTCGCGCCGGAACGCAACGGCGCGGGGCGGTCGTTGACGGTGCAACCGACCCTGGAGGACCCATGCACTGCCCGACCGATGGAACCACGCTCACCATGAGCGAGCGCAGCGGCATCGAGATCGACTACTGCCCCACCTGCCGGGGCGTGTGGCTCGACCGCGGCGAGCTCGACAAGATCATCGAGCGCTCGCTCACCCACGCGCCGGCGGCGCCGGCCGCGCCGAGCTCCCAGGGCTACGAGGCTCACCAGGGCCGGGACCAGCGGTACGACCAGCGCGGCCACGGCGCGCCGTACCGCAAGAAGCGCAAGGAGAGCTGGCTCAGCGAGCTGTTTGACTGATCGGCACCCGGATCGAGGCCATCCAGGTCGCCTGACAAGGTGGGGACGTGACCTCCCCCGAGATGGAGTACGTCGAGATCGCGCGCGCCGAGAGCGAGCGCGGCGAGCTGGTGCTGCGCGAGCGGCGACCGGTCGACGGCGGGCCGACGGCTCTCGAGCTGCGCGCCAACGGCGTCTTCGTGATGGACACGCTCGAGGTCAGCACCGAGCGGGCCATGGCGCAGGCGGCGCTCGAGGTGGTCGAGGACCCCCGGGCGGTCGTGATCGGCGGCCTCGGGCTCGGCTACACGATGCACGAGGTGCTTGCCGACTCCCGCGTTGAGAAGTGCTCGGTCGTGGAGATCGAGCAGGCGCTCGTCGACTGGCTGCGCACCGGTGTGGTGCCGGACGGTCCCGCCCTGCTCGCCGACGAGCGCGTCTCCGTGGTCGTGGCGGACATCGCGGTCGCGCTCGCCGAGGCGCGCGAGGAGTCCTACGACCTCGTGCTGCTCGACGTCGACAACGGGCCGGGCTACCTCGTCCACGCCGCCAACGCGGCCCTCTACGAGCCGCCGGCGCTGGCCGACGCGCGGCGAGTCCTGCGGTCGGGCGGTGCTCTGGTCGTGTGGTCGGCTGCGGAGTCGGCCGAGCTCGAGGAGTCGCTGCGAGAGGTCTTCGGCGAGGTCGAGGCCCAGCCCCACGCCGTACGCCTGCAGGAGCGTGACGAGCGCTACTGGCTCTACGTCGCCCGGCCCTGAGCCCACTGGGTACGTTCGAGGCATGGCTGAGCAGGAGTTTCGGACCGAGCACGACTCGATGGGCGAGGTCCAGGTGCCGCGCGAGGCGCTGTGGCGGGCCCAGACCCAGCGGGCGGTCGAGAACTTCCCGATCAGCGGGACGCCCATCGAGCCGGCGCTGGTGCACGCCATCGGCGAGGTGAAGGCGGCGGCGGCCAGGGCCAACGGCGCGCTCGGGGTGCTGGAGGCGGAGCAGGCCGCCGCCATAGAGAAGGCCGCCCGCGAGGTGGCGGCCGGCGACCACGACGACGCGTTCCCGATCGACGTCTTCCAGACCGGCTCCGGCACCAGCTCCAACATGAACGCCAACGAGGTGATCGCCTCGCTGGCCGCGCGGGCCGGCGTCGAGGTGCACCCCAACGACCACGTCAACGCCTCGCAGTCGTCCAACGACACCTTCCCGACCGCGATCCACGTCGCCGCGGCGCGCGAGGTGACCGGCGACCTGCTGCCGGCCCTCGACGTCCTCGGCTCGTCGCTGGAGCGGAAGGCCGAGGAGTTCGCCGGCCTCGTGAAGTCCGGCCGAACTCACCTCATGGACGCCACCCCGGTGATGCTGGGCCAGGAGTTCAGCGGCTACGCCGCCACCGTGCGCTACGCCGCCGAGCGGCTCGAGTCGGTCCTCCCGCGCGTGCGCGAGCTGCCGCTGGGCGGCACGGCGGTCGGCACCGGCATCAACACCCCCGACGGCTTCCCGTCCGCGGTGATCGAGGCGCTCTCGGAGTCGACCGGCGAGCCGTTCACCGAGGCACGCAACCACTTCGAGGCCCAGGGCACCCGCGACTCGCTGGTCGAGCTGAGCGGCGTGCTCAAGACCTACGCCGTGGGCCTGACCAAGATCTGCAACGACCTGCGCTGGATGTCGTCCGGCCCGACCACCGGCCTGGCCGAGATCCACCTCCCCGACCTCCAGCCCGGGTCGAGCATCATGCCCGGCAAGGTCAACCCGGTGCTGCCGGAGGCGACGCTGATGGTGTGCGCCCAGGTCATCGGCAATGACGCCGCGGTCACCGTCGCGGGCGCGAGCGGCTCCTTCGAGCTCAACGTCGCGATGCCTGTCATCGCCCGCAACGTGCTGGAGTCGGTCCGGCTGCTCGCCGCCTGCTCACGCGTGCTCGCCGAGCGCTGCGTCGACGGGATCACCGCCGACGCCGTCCGGATGCGGCAGTACGCCGAGTCCTCGCCGTCGGTGGTCACCCCGCTCAACAAGTACGTCGGCTACGAGGCCGCCGCCAAGATCGCGAAACAGGCCCTCGCCGACGGCGCCACGATCCGCGAGACGGTGCTCAAGCTCGGTTACGTCGAGCGCGGCGAGCTCACCGAGGCCCAGCTCGACGAGGCCCTCGACGTGGAGTCGATGACCCACCCCTGAGCCCCGCGCGCAGCGTCGCCGCCGAGCTACCACGGTCCGGCACGGGGGCTTGGTGGTTTCGAGACGCTCGCTGCGCGAGCTCCTCAACCAGCGGTGGGAGCGCAGTGACCCGGCAGTCCCGAGGGGTAGACAATCAGTAGAAGCCGTGGCTCTGGCTGTGACCCCAGGCCGAGCACGGCGAGCCGTAGCGGTCCTGGATGTAGCCGAGGCCCCAGGTGATCTGGGTGACCGGGTTGGTGGCCCAGTCGGCTCCGGCGGAGGCCATCTTGGAGCCGGGGAGCGCCTGCGGGATGCCGTAGGCGCTCGAGTTCGGGTTGTCGGCGTGGGGGTTCCAGTTGGACTCGCGGGTCCACAGCGAGTCGAGGCAGCCGAACTGGTCCTCGCCCCAGCCGAACTTCGAGAGCAGCGCCCGGGCGATGACGCGGGGGTCCTCGTCGGAGAGGTCCTCGGTGCGCGACATCGCGTTGCCCGCGCCGAGCGACAGCGTGTCCTTCTTCAGCGGGTCGGCCTTGGCGCGGCTGTCGGAGCGCGACACCGGCGCCTGCGCGCGGGCGTCCTCCGCGGCCGCGACCTCGGCCTGGGTGTCTGCCTCGGCGGTGTCGGAGAGCGTCGACGCGCTCGTGCCCGCTGCTGCGGAGCCGAGGTCGGCGACGCTGGTCGACGGGCTCGTCGGGTCACCGTCGGCGCTCAGCGAGAGCGCGCCGCTGCCGACCGCGAACCCGGTCGCGACGACCGCCATCGACGAGAGCGTCAGCGACGTCTTGAGCGCCGCCCGCGGCGCGCGTCGAGCCCTCGAGGCGCGGTGCTTACCGGCCTGCGGCTGTGACGACGACACGTGTCTGGGCTCGATCCATGGGGTGACGAGGAGCGCTGCGGGAGCGCCGGGCGAACTCGGTTACCTTGCCCGACACTCCAAGTGGTTGCAAACCGAACGACGCAACATGGTGCGGACGGATGACTCAGGAGTCACACCAGTCACAGGAGCCTCAGGTTCGGCGGGTCTCGGGGTCGGCTCCGGCCTCAGAGCGCGACGTTCTCCAGCATCTCCGTGACCAGCGCCGCGATCGGCGAGCGCTCCGACCGGGTCAGCGTCACGTGGGCGAACAGCGGGTGTCCCTTGAGCTTCTCCACCACCGCGACGACGCCGTCGTGGCGACCGACACGGAGGTTGTCGCGCTGGGCCACGTCGTGGGTGAGCACGACCTTCGAACCGGCCCCGATCCGCGACAGCACGGTGAGCAGGACGTTGCGCTCGAGCGACTGCGCCTCGTCGACGATGACGAACGCGTCGTGCAGCGAGCGGCCCCGGATGTGGGTCAGCGGCAGCACCTCGAGCATGCCGCGAGCGAGGATCTCCTCGATCACCTCGCGGGAGGTGACGGCGCCGAGGGTGTCGAACACCGCCTGCGCCCAGGGGCCCATCTTCTCCGACTCCGAGCCGGGCAGGTAGCCGAGCTCCTGGCCGCCGACGGCGAACAGCGGGCGGAACACGACGACCTTCTTGTGCTCGTTGCGCTCCAGCACGGCCTCGAGCCCGGCGCACAGGGCGAGCGCCGACTTGCCGGTGCCGGCGCGGCCACCGAGGGAGACGATGCCGACCTCGGGGTCGAGCAGCAGCTCCAGGGCGATCCGCTGCTCGGCGGAGCGGCCGTGGATGCCGAAGGCCTCGCGGTCGCCGCGCACGAGGTGGACCTGCTTGTCGGCGCCGACCCGGCCCAGCGCCGTACCGCGGTCGGAGAGCAGCACCAGCCCGGAGTGGCAGGGCAGCTCGCGGGCCGCCTCGAGGTCGAGGGTGCCGGCGTCGTAGAGGTCGTCGAGGTCGGCCGCCTCGACCTCCAGCTCGGCCATGCCGGAGTAGCCCGGGTCGGAGTCGCTGATCGCCTCGCCGCGGTACTCCTGCGCGTCGAGGCCGACCGCGGACGCCTTGATGCGCAGCGGGAGGTCCTTGCTGACCAGCGTGACCGCCGAGCCCTCGGAGGCGAGGTTGTGGGCCACCGCCAGGATCCGGGTGTCGTTGTCGCCCAGCCGGAAGCCCGACGGGAGCGAGTCGGCGTCGGTGTGGTTGAGCTCGACCCGCACGGTGCCGCCCAGGTCGCCGACCGGCACCGGCTCGTCGAGCCGGCCGTGGGTCACCCGGAGCTCGTCCAGCATCCGCAGCGCGGTGCGGGCGAAGTAGCCCAGCTCGGGGTGGTGGCGCTTGCCCTCCAGCTCGGTGATCACGACCACCGGCAGCACGACCTCGTGCTCGTCGAAGCGCCTCAGCGCCCCCGGGTCGGCCAGCAGGACGCTGGTGTCGAGCACGTAGGTGCGCGTAGCCACATCGGTGGCCGGTCGGCTGGACTTGGGCACGATCCACCCCACATGACCGGCGCGCGCACTCCTCGCCCGGCCCTAGCTCTGCTGCAAGGACCGGGAGGGAGCCCGAAGGCCGGAGTGCCGGCCCCCACGCGCGACCCGCAAGCTCGGTGAAGAGCTGTCGCAGGTCAGTTGTGGATCGTGCTTGCGCAAGATTCGGGCCTCCCGATACGGCAAGCTTCCCCACTCGCCGATGCAGCGAACGTACGCCGAGTCGTCCGGCCTACCGGTGCGACACGCCCGACCACGCGGTGACGAGCAGGTGACGTCCAGACACCCGCGCGACACCATCGCCGCGGATTGGGGGCCGAAGCTCGCGGGGGTGTCTGGGCCGCAATTGGAGCGTGGGAGCGCAGCGACCCGGTTTTTCCGAGGGGAGCGAGGCGCCCCGCGATCGGCCTCCGGGCCGTGGCGCCTGCGCCGCAGCGAGCGCCAGCGAGCAAGGCGCCGCGAAGCTGGCGCCACGGACTGGGGGCCGAAGCTCGCGGGGGTATCAAGCCAGCCGCGGATTGGGGGCCGAAGCTCGCGGGGTGTCTGGGCCGCAATTGGAGCGTGGGAGCGCAGCGACCCGGTCTTTCTGAGCGCAGCGAGGCGCCCCGCGATCGGCCTCCGAGCCGCGGCGACCGCGCCGAAGCGAGTGCAGCGAGCGAGGCGCCGCGAGCGCAGCGAGCAGTCGCGGCGGATTGGGGGCCGAAGCTCGCGGGGGTATCAGGTCACGCGCCGAAGCGGCGCTCCCTTTGGGCGTAGGCCCGGATCGCGCGGAGGAAGTCGACCCGGCGGAAGTCGGGCCAGTAGGCCTCGCAGAAGTAGAACTCCGACTGGGCGCTCTGCCAGAGCAGGAAGCCGCCGAGCCGCTGCTCGCCGGACGTGCGGATGACGAGGTCGGGGTCGGGCTGCCCCTTGGTGTAGAGGTGCTGGGCGATGTGCTCGACGTCGATGACCTCGGCGAGCTCCTCGAGGCTGCTGCCGGCGGCAGCGTGCTCGTGGAGCAGCGAGCGGACGGCGTCCGCGATCTCGCGGCGGCCGCCGTACCCGACCGCGACGTTGACGAGCAGCCCGTCGGCGTCGCGGGTGGCCTCCTCGGCGGCCTTGAGCCGCTCGGCCGTGGCCGCGGGCAGCAGGTCGAGCGCCCCGACGGGGTGCACCCGCCAGCGCCCCTCGGCGGCCAGCGAGTCGACCGCGCCCTCGATGATCGTGAGCAGGCCGGCGAGCTGGTCGGGCGGTCGGCTGGTGAGGTTGTCGCTCGAGAGCAGCCACAGAGTGACCACCTCGACGCCGACCTCCTCGCACCAGCCGAGCAGCGGGCGGATGTTGTCGGCCCCGGCCTGGTAGCCCTCCGCCGTGCCGAGCCCGACCGCCTTCGCCCAGCGCCGGTTGCCGTCGAGCATCACGCCGACGTGCTTGGGCACCCGGTCGAGCGCCATCCGGCGCAGCATCCGGGCCTCGTAGACGGGATAGATGACCTTGCGAAGGCCACGCTTCCAGTCCGCCACGCCACGATGGTAACGAGAGGGCCGGGTGATCTTCGGCGCATCCTCACCGGAGGCTCAGGTGGTCTGGGTACCGTCGCGCCATGAGCAACCCGGTCTCCGACGCAGTGCGCGCAGGCATGGACAGCCTCCATGACTCCGTCGCCGAGGTCTCCGAGCGGTTCGAGCACGTCAAGCCGAAGCTCCGCGGCTGGCTGCACCTGGTCACGGCCCCGCTCGCGCTCGCCGCCGGCATCGTGCTGATCTGCCTCTCCCCCGACACCACCACCCGGATCGGCTCGGCGGTCTTCACCGCGTCGGCCGTCCTCCTCTTCGGTGTCTCCGCGACCTACCACACCGGCACGTGGTCACCGCGCGTCTGGGCGTTCCTGCGCCGCTTCGACCACTCGAACGTGTTCCTGCTCATCGCCGGGTCCTACACGCCGTTCAGCCTGCTCCTGCTCCACGGCACCGCCCGCGTCGCGCTGCTCACCACCGTCTGGACCGGCGCGATCCTCGGCGTGCTGTTCCGGATCTTCTGGACCGACGCGCCGCGCTGGCTCTACACACCCATCTACATCGCGCTCGGCTGGGCGGCGATCTTCTTCATCCCAGCATTCTTCCACGGCGCGACCGGGCTGGGCGTCGGCATCGGCGTCGCGGTCTTCGTGCTGATCCTTGCCGGCGGCGCGCTCTACACCTTCGGCGGCGTCGTCTACGGCTTCAAGCGCCCCGACCCGTGGCCGCGCTGGTTCGGCTTCCACGAGGTGTTCCACTCGTTCACCGTGCTGGCCTTCGTGTCGCACTACGTCGGCATCAGCATGGCGACGTACGCACTGAGGTAGCGCTCCGAGGCACGAGGAGCGCTCCGAAGGGCGTCGTCATCGATGGTTGAGCAGCGAGCGCGACCCCGCGAGGAACGAGCGGGGTCGCGACCGAGCGTGTCGAAACCTCCGCAAGGAAGGCACCCGAGCCGACCCTGATCGGGTCCCTGCCCGGGCTGGGAGGTTTCGATACGGTTGCTGCGCAACCTCCTCAACCAGCGGTCACGACTTCCTTATCGTTGTTCCCCGGCCGTGGAGCATGGTGATCATCGAGGCCAGCTGCTGGTCGGCCTTCTCGGTGCGGGCGAAGGTCGTGAGCGCGAGGAGCGGCTTGAACCGCTGGCGCGCGATCGCCTTGGCGAAGGTGAACTCCTTGAGGCCGTCGGGGCCGTGGATGCGGCCGAAGCCGGAGTCGCCCACGCCCCCGAACGGCAGCGAGGGGACGGCGGCGAAGGTGATCACGCCGTTGACCGCGGTCATGCCAGAGCGGATGCGCGAGGCGAGCTCCATGCCGCGGGCCTTGGAGAAGACCGTCGACCCGAGCCCGTAGCGCGTCGCGTTGGTGCGCTCGACCGCCTCGTCCATGTCCTTGACCTTGGCGACGGTGACGGTCGGACCGAAGGTCTCCTCCTGCACCGCCTCGGAGTCCTCGGGCACGTCGACCAGCACCGTCGGCTGCACGAACCGCTCGCCGACGGCCTCGGTGCCGCCGACCACGGCGCGGCCGCCGCGGGCGAGCGCGTCGTCGATGTGCCGCTTGATGACCTCGAGCTGCCTGGGCATCGTGATCGGCCCGATCTTGGAGTCCGCCCCGTCGTACGCCGTCACCTCGCGCGCCTTGGCGGTCAGCATCGACAGGAACTCGTCGTAGACGCGCTCGTGGACGTAGACCCGCTCCACGCCGGTGCAGGTCTGGCCGGCGTTGGCGCAGGCACCCCAGAGCGCGGCGTCGGCCGCCGCCTCGAGGTCGGCGTCGGAGTCGACGAGCAGCGCGTCCTTGCCGCCGGCCTCGATCACGACCGGCGTGAGGGACTCGGCGCAGGCGGCCATCACCTTCTTCCCGGTGGCCGTCGATCCGGTGAACGCGATCTTGTCGACGCCCGACGTGCACAGCGCGTGACCGGTCTCCCCGAAGCCGGTGACCACCTGGAGCACCGGCCGGCCCACCGACTCGAGGAAGGTCCGGGCCAGCCACTCGCCGACGCCGGGGGTGTACTCCGACGGCTTGAACACCACTGCGTTGCCGGCCGCGAGCGCGTAGCCGATCGAGCCCATCGGCGTGAAGACCGGGTAGTTCCACGGGCCGATCACGCCGATCACGCCGAGCGGCTGGTACTCGACGTACGCCGCCTGGTTGGCCATCAGCAGCCCGCTCGGGACCTTGCGCCGCTTGAGCACCTTCTCGGCGTGGGTGGCGGCCCACGCGAGGTGGTCGATGGCCAGCGCTGCCTCGAGCATCGCGTCGCCGTGCGGCTTGCCGGTCTCCTCGTGCATCACCTGGGCGAGCTGCGCGACCCGGCGGGTCATCGCGCCCTTCCAGGTCTGGAGGTGCTTCTCCCGCTCGTCGAAGGACAGCGCGCGCCACCACGCCGCCTCCTCACGGGCGCGGTCGACCGCCGCCTGCACCTCCTCGGGGGAGTTGACGGGGTGGTGACCGACGACGTCGCCGGTGCGGGGGTCGAGTGACTCGAAGGTCGTGGCCGGGGCCTCGGTGGTCGTCATCGGCTCTCCTTGATGAGGTCGGCGGCCTTCTCGCCGATCATGATCGTGGGCGCGTTGGTGTTGCCGCGGGGCACGGCCGGCATGACCGAGGCGTCGACCACGCGCAGCCCGTCGACGCCGCGCACCCGCAGCTCGGCGTCGACCACGGCGTCCTCGCCCGAGCCCATCGCGCAGGTCGAGGTCGGGTGGTAGAGCGTCTGCGCCCAGGTGCGGACGTGCTCGACGATCTCGTCGTCGGTGGGCGACGACGAGACCTGCCAGGGCTCGACGAGGTACGACGCCAGCGCGCCCTGGGTGCAGATCTCCCAGGTCCGCTTCATCCCGGCGAGGGTCGCGTCGAGGTCGGACTGGTCGTCGAAGTACGCCGGGTCGATGGCCGGGTGCCAAGCGGGGTCGGCCGACCGCAACCGCACCGTGCCGCGGCTCGCGACCGAGACCAGGGTGGACGCGACCGTCACCATCGACCGGGTCGGCTCGTGCAGCCCGTTGTCGTAGAAGCCGGCCGGCGCCGCGTGGATCTGCAGGTCGGGCGCGGGCAGCCCGTCGCGGGTGGTGAAGAACGCGCCCGCCTCCCCGACGTTGGAGGAGAGCGGGCCGGTGCCGCGGGCCTTCCACCGCACGAAGTTCCGCACGTTGTTGAGCTGTGCGATGTCGGTGGTGTCCTTGGTGTACCAGAGCCAGCCGGCCGCCGGGTGGTCCTGGAGGTTGGCGCCGACGCCGGGGAGGTCGACCTTCGACTCGACGCCCACCTCGGCGAGGTGGCTGGCCGGACCGATGCCGGAGAGCAGGAGCAGCTGCGGGCTGTTGATCGCGCCGCCGCTGAGCATGACCTCGCGCGAGGCGTGCACCGTGTGCTCGGCACCGGACTGGCGGAAGGTCACCCCGGTGGCGCGGGTCGACCCGCCCGCCGACTCCAGCAGGACGCCGGTGGCGAGCGCGCCGGTCTCGACGGTGAGGTTGTCGCGGGACCGGGCCGGCCTCAGGTAGGCCTCGTTGACCGACCAGCGGCGGCCCTTCCTGCACGTCACCTGGTAGAGCCCGGCGCCCTCCTGCTCGGCGCCGTTGAAGTCGTCGGTGGGCTTGATGCCGGCGCTGAGGGCGCTGTCGACGAACGCCTGGCTCAGCTCGTGGGTGTAGCGGCGGTCCTCGACGTGCAGCGGCCCGCCCTGGCCGTGGAACGGTCCGCCGAGCCGGGTGTTGCCCTCGGACTTCACGAAGTACGGCAGCACGTCGTCGTAGCCCCACCCGGCGGCGCCGTACTGGTCGCGCCAGGAGTCGTAGTCGGCGCGGTTGCCGCGGATGTAGATCATCGCGTTCATCGACGAGCAGCCGCCGAGAGCCTTCATCCGTGGCCAGTAGGCGCGGCGGCCGTTGAGCTGCTTCTGCTCGGTGGTCTCGTAGTTCCAGTCCCACCGGGTCTTGAACAGGCTCGAGAACGCCGCGGGGATCATCACCTCGTCGGCGTCCGCCTCCCCGCCCGCCTCGAGGAGGCAGACCGTGACGCCCGGGTCCTCGGAGAGCCTCGCGGCGAGGACGGCGCCGGCGCTGCCGGCTCCGACGATGACGTAGTCGTAGGTCTCCTCCGGCATGGCCCGAACCTACTCCCGGCGTCCACCCCGACCAGCGCGGAACTAGAACGTGTTTCCGTCGTGGCGGCCGTGCCTCCGGGTGACGTCGAGCCGCACGCCCCGGCCGGTCAGCGACGCACGCGGTCGGCCGCGAGCCGGGCGAGCGCCAGCGCAGCCACGAGCAGCCCGAAGTCGCGCAGCGCCACGTCGTAGAAGTCGCCGAGCGTGAGCAGGTCGACGATGATCCCGGCCAGCCACAGGGCCACGACGTAGCCGCCCAGGTGCGGGCGGAGCGCGACCACCAGGCCGGCGACGATCTCGACCACGCCGACGACGAGCATGGCGTCGTGGGCAGAGCCCGGCACGAGGTCGTTGATCCACGGGGCGAGGTAGAAGTCCCAGTCGCAGAGGACCTGGGCGAACTTGTCGAGCCCGAAGGCGATCGGAGCGATCGTGAACACCGTGCGGAGCAGGAGGAAGGCCTGGTCGGCACCCGTGCGGGGCACCCACGACGGGGCGGAGGAGTCGACCCGGGTCCCGTCGGTGTTGCTCGTGTTGGTCGTGGCGGTCATGGCGTCACCTTTCTAAAAGAGAATGTTGTATCCACTAGACACCCGCTGGCCTTCTAACGTCAAGATGTCTATCTTTTAGAAATGCGCTTCTTCCGACGCACGGCTCCCGACGCCGCGGTGGCGGGCATCGCCGCCCTGGCCGAGCCCGTGCGCCGCGACCTGTTCGACTTCGTCGTGCGCTCCGGCACGGCCGTGAGCCGCGACGAAGCGGCCGAAGGCGTGGGGGTGCCGCCCCACACGGCGAAGTTCCACCTCGACCGCCTGGTGCAGGAAGGGCTGCTCGAGGTCGAGTTCCGCCGCCTCAGCGGCCGCACCGGCCCCGGGTCGGGTCGGCCGTCGAAGCTCTACCGCCGTGCCGACCGCGAGCTGGCGGTGTCGCTGCCCGAGCGGCACTACGACGTGCTGAGCCAGATCCTTGCGACGGCCGTGGCCGAGGCGACGTCGACGGGTGCCGACGTCGGCGGCCTGGTGGCGCGGACGGCCAGGGAGGAGGGCGAACGGTGGGGTGCGGGCCGCCGCCCGGAGGACGACCTGCCGGAGGTCGAGCGGCTGGCCACGACGCTGGCCGAGGGCGGCTACGAGCCCCACCTCGAGGACGAGACCCTCTTCCTCGACAACTGCCCGTTCCACCGGGTGGCCCAGACGCAGACCGACCTGGTCTGCGGCCTCAACCTCGAGTTCGTCTCCGGAGTGGCGACCGCGCTCGGTTGCTCGAGCACGACCACGCGGCTCGACCCCGAGGCCGGCCGGTGCTGCGTGAGCGCGCGCGCCACGGCGCGGCCGTGAGCCCAGGCAAGCACTGACCAGTGCTTCCCCAGCCCCCCGGAGCGGGCACCGGGGCGACATGGCAAGCGACCTCGCGACGTACCGCCGGATGCGCGACTTCGCGTGCACGCCGGAGCCCGCCGGCGAGGTGGGGCCGGAGGGACGGCGGCGGTTCGTCGTGCAGCGGCATCGCGCGAGCCGGCTGCACTACGACTTCCGGCTCGAGCTGGACGGCGTCCTCGTCAGCTGGGCGGTGCCGAAGGGCCCGACGCTCGATCCCGGCGCCCGGCGGCTCGCCGTCCACGTGGAGGACCACCCGGTGGAGTACCTGCACTTCGAGGGCGTGATCCCGAAGGGCGAGTACGGCGGCGGCGACGTGATCGTATGGGACACCGGCACGTGGGAGCCCGCACAGGACAAGGCACAGCGCGATCCCGCCAAGGCCCTGCGCAAGGGCGACCTGCACGTCGACCTGCACGGCGAGAAGCTGCGCGGCCGGTTCGTGCTGGTGCGCCGCGAGGAGGAGAAGGACGACCACGAGCAGTGGATGCTGCTGCACAAGCACGACGAGCACGCCGTCGAGGGCTGGGACCCCGAGGAGCACCCGCGCTCGGTGCTGACCGGCCGGACGAACGACGAGGTGGCCGCCGACCCCGACCGCGAGTGGCGCTCCGAGGCGCCGGCCCACGAGGCGGAGGTCTCGCTCCTGCCCGCCCCGCTGCCCGACGCGGCGATCGAGGCGCTCGAGGAGCTGCCGGGCAAGGGCGGCACCTGGGAGGTCCACGGCCGCCGGCTCAAGGTGACCAACCTCGACAAGGTGCTGTTCCCCGGCCTCGACGGCGAGGAGCCGGTGACCAAGCGCGAGCTGCTGGCGTACGCCGCGCGCATCGCGCCGGTCGCGCTCCCCTACCTCGAGGGGCGGCCGCTCAACATGCACCGCTACCCGGACGGCGCCGACAAGCCGGGCTTCTGGCACAAGGAGCGGCCGAGCCACGCGCCCGCGTGGCTGCAGTGCTGGGAGAACCCCGAGGCCGCCGACGACGAGACCCAGGCCTACGTCGTGCCCGACGAGCCGGCCGCGCTCGTGTGGGTCGCCAACTTCGGCGCGCTGGAGTGGCACCCGTGGACCTCGCGCAAGGTCGCGATGCACGAGCCGAGGTTCGCGCTGGTCGACCTCGACCCGGGCGAGCGCACGACCTGGGACGAGCTGCTCACGCTGGCCCGCCTGCACCGCACCGCGCTGGAGCACCTCGGCGTCACCGGCCGGCCCAAGGTCACCGGTCGTCGCGGCATCCAGATCTGGATCCCGATCCGCCCGGGCTACTCCTTCTCCGACACCCGCGCCTGGGTCGAGCAGCTCTCGCGCACGGTGGGCCAGGTGGTGCCGGAGCTGGTCAGCTGGAAGTGGGAGGTCAAGGCCCGCAAGGGGCTGGCCCGGCTCGACTACACCCAGAACGCCGTCAACAAGACCCTCGTCGCGCCGTACTCCCCCCGGCCGGCGCCGGCGGCACCGGTCTCGGTGCCGATCGCGTGGCACGAGCTCGACGACCCAGAGCTGCGCCCCGACCGCTGGACCGTGCGCACCGTGCTCGACCGGCTGGAGGCCGTAGGCGACCCGTTCCGGTCGCTGCTGGGGGTGGAGCAGGACCTGCCCGACCTGTGAGCGATGCTGGGTCGGTGGAGCTGCCCGAGGCCTACTACCTGCCGGTCGGCGACGACGAGTACGAGTCCACCCGGGCCACCACGAGCCCCTGGGACCCGGCCGCGCAGCACGGCGGCCCTCCGTCGGCGCTGCTCGCCCGGGCCGTCGATCGCACCACCGACGACCCGTCGTTCAGCATCGCCCGGCTGACCGTCGACATGCTCGGTCCGATCGCGCAGGGGGTCGTGCGCACCGAGGCGGAGGTCGTGCGACCGGGACGCCGGGTCGAGCTCGTCGCGGCCCGGTTGTTCACCGACGACGTGCTCGCGTGCACCGCCACCGCGTGGCGGGTGCGCGAGCGGGCCGACTCGACACGCCACCTGGTCGAGCCGCCGGCCGAGCTGCCACCTCTTCCCGAGACTGGCGCGATGACGTACTTCGAGGGCGTGCCGCCGGACTGGGGCTACGGCCCCTCGGTCGACTGGCGCTTCGTCGAGGGAGGGTTCGACGGTGCCCCGACCGGGCGCGCGCGACTGTGGGCCCGCCCGCGGCTGCCGCTCGTGGCCGGTGAGGAGACCGCGCCACTGCATCGGCTGATGGTGGTCGCGGACTCCGCCAACGGCGTCTCCGTGCGTCTGCCCCTGCAGGAGTGGTGGTCGATCCCGAACACGCTCACCGTGACCGTCGAGCGGCTGCCGGCGGACGAGTGGGTCTTCATGGACGCCGCGACCGACCTCAGCCCGCACGGGCGCGGCGTCGCCCACGCGGTGCTGTCCGACCGCGAGGGCGTGCTGGCCCACGTCGCCCAGCCGCTGCTGGTCAGCAGGCGATGAGCAGGACGGCTACGACCGGTTCCGCAGCGCCTCGGGCTTGTGCACGGCGGTGCCGCCGGACTTCTCGCTCCGCACCAGGTACTGCGGCTCGTCGGGAGACGCGTCGACCGTCCGGCCGCCGGCCTCGGTCCGCGCGGTGATCCTGCCCTCGACGGTGCCGACGGCGGTCCCGCCGTGGCTGTCCCACTCGACGCGGTCGCCCTTGCGGAAGGTCTCGGCCATGCCGGGAGGTACCCACTCAGACGCGCGCGAGCAGGACCTCCGCGGTGAATGCCGCGGCCCGTCCGTCGAAGTCGCGACCGTGGCGCAGCATGGCGTGCTTGCCGTCGCGGACGGTCTCGAACTCGACGGTCGTCCTGCGCGCCAGCGTCCGGGCCACGGCCCGCGCCTTCGCGATCGAGGCCACGCGGTCCTGGTCGCCGTGCACGATCAGCACCCGCCGGCCGCCCAGGTCGGCTGAGTCGGTCGGATAGACCCACGGGTTGAGCGCGACGACCGAGCGGACGTCGGGCCCGTCGCCGGCCAGCAGCGCCGCCCGGCCGCCCAGCGAGTGGCCGATCAGCCCGATCGGGGCGCCCGGGAAGCGCTCTCGCAGCAGCCCCATCGCCCAGTCGGCGTCGGCGACCGGCGTGTGCTCGCTGTCCCAGCCGCGGTAGCGGTTGAGGAGGCGGTAGACGGCCAGCCGGCCGCGCCCGGCCCGCGCGGACGCGCGCGCGGTCGGGATCATCCGCAGCACCGAGAGCTGCGTCGGGCTGACCATCATCTGGCCGCCCCGCGAGGCGCCGCCGTGCAGCACCAGGACCACACCGTCGGGTGACGACGGCTCGCGGACGGGGACGAGCTTCGGGGAGACCTCCACGCCGACGGGTACCCGCTGGGCCACGCCTACGACGCGGAGTGGTTCTCGGGCTCGGCCTCGGCCCCGGCGGCCGGGTCGGGCTCGTCGCTGCCGTAGATCCCGGCGTCCTCGGCAGCCTGCGCCTTGCGCAGCTGCTTGACCAGGCTGAACGCGAGGACCACCACCGCCGCGCCGAGCAGCAGGAAGATGACCAGCGCCAGCCAGCCGGCCTTCACGTCCTCGTCCTTCGGCGTCTCGTCCGCGACCCGCACGGCCAGGTCGACGGCAGTGCCGGCGAGCGGGAGGAGCACTGCGGGGAACGTCATGAGGACATCTTCTCAGGCGGGGTCGGGCACGGGGTCAGGGGTGACGCCCGCGAACAGGTCGTCCTCGGGCAACTCGCTCTCGACGTACGACGTGACGAGCTCGAAGTCCTCGGTCGGCCACACGTCGATCTGCACCTCGCGCGGGATCGCGAACCAGAAGCCGTCGGGGTCGATCTGGGTAGCGTGCGCGAGCAGCGCCTGGTCACGCACGCCGAAGTAGTCGGAGCACGGCACCCGGGTCGTGATGCGGGCGTCCCACTCCGGCTCGCGGTCCCACTGCTCGAGCCGCTCTGCCCACGGCGACTCGAGGCCGTGGGCGAGCATCGCGTCGTGGATCGCCTGCATCCGCGGGCGGTTGAAGGAGTGGTGGTAGTAGAGCTTCTGGACCTGCCACGGCTCGCCCAGCTCGGGGTAGCGCTCGGGGTCGCCCGCCGCGGCGAACGCCTCGACCGAGATCTCGTGGCACTTCACGTGGTCGGGGTGGGGGTAGCCGCCCCGCTCGTCGTAGGTCGTCATCACGTGCGGGCGGAACTCGCGGATCAGCCGCACCAGCGGCGCGGCGGCCTCCTCGAGCGGCACGAGGGCGAAGCACCCCTCGGGCAGCGGCGGCTTGGGGTCGCCCTCCGGCCACCCGGAGTCCACGAACCCGAGCCAGTCCTGCCGGATGCCGAGGATGTCGCGGGCCCGCTCCATCTCCTGGCGCCGGATCTCGGTGATGTTCTCGAGCACCTCGGGGCGGTCCATCTTCGGGTTGAGGATGGAGCCGCGCTCGCCGCCGGTGCAGGTCGCGACGTGGACGTCGACGCCTTCCGCGACGTACTTCGCGGTCGAGGCGGCGCCCTTGCTGGACTCGTCGTCGGGGTGGGCGTGCACGTGCATGAGCCGGAGACCCGCGCGTGGGCCTGACGGATTCGGCATGACTTCAGCCTAGGTGTGAGAGTGGACGGGTGAGCACGCAGGACATGCTGAGCCAGCGGTACGGCGCGCCGTCCGCCGGTGCTCGGCGCCTGCTGGTGATCGCAACCGCGGTCGTGACCGTCGTGTTCCTCGGCTGGCTCGGGTGGACGGTCTACGAGCACACGACCCCACAGGTCACCTCCGAGCTCGAGACGTTCTCCATCGACGACGACCACCACGTCACCGCCGTGCTGGTGGTGAGCCTCGACGACGCCGACGTGAAGGCGTCCTGCACGCTGCGGGCGTACGCCGAGGACCACTCGACGGTCGGCGAGCTCACGTTCACCCCCGACCCGGCGCAAGGACGGCGCCAGGTGGAGACGATCCGGACCGAGCGCCGCGCCACCTCGGTGGAGAAGGTCGGGTGCACCGCGCCCGGCCAGGACCGGCCGCGCTGAGCGCCCGATTCGCGCTTCGACTTAGCCCTGAGCGGCTTCGCGGCTAGACTGGTCCGTCTGGTCGTCGCGCACGGCCGTCCAGGCACGGTCGGCGGCGAGCGGAGTCGTGACCCAGTCGGGCGCTCCGCCCCCCGGAACCATCGAGACACACCTCAGGAGTCATGCATGTCCCAGCAGGCACAGCACAGCACCGTCTGGCTCACCCAGGAGGCTCACGACAAGCTGCGCGCCGAGCTGGAGCACCTCAAGGGCCCGGTGCGCCAGGAGATCGTGAACAAGATCAGCGACGCCCGCGAGGAGGGCGACCTCAGCGAGAACGGCGGCTACCACGCTGCCCGCGAGGAGCAGGGCAAGAACGAGGGCCGCATCCGCCAGCTCGAGGCCATGCTCGAGCGCGCCGAGATCGGCGAGACGCCCCCCGACGACGGCATCGTCGAGCCGGGCATGAAGGTGACCTACCGGTTCGCCGAGGACTCCGAGGACGAGGCCGAGACGTTCCTGCTGGGTGCCCGCGAGATGCAGGGCACCACCACCGACCTCACCGTCTACTCGCCGCAGTCGCCGCTCGGTGGCGCGATCATCAACAAGAAGAAGGGCGACACCGTGTCCTTCGAGGTCAACGGCAAGAAGCAGACCGTCGTCATCATCGACGCGGTCCCCTACACGCCGTAGGCGAGTCCTCGGAGGCGCGGCCTCACTCGATGACCCGGTAGCCGCGCTCGCGGAGCCGGGTCAGCACCTGCTCGGAGTGCTCGGGACCGCGGGTCTCGAGCTGGAGCTGCACCTCGACCTCCTCGAGGTGCAGCGTCGGAGAGATCCGCTCGTGGGCGACCTCGAGCACGTTGGCGCCGCTCGCGCCGACCTCGGTGAGCAGCCGCGCGAGGCCGCCCGGGGTGTCGGGGATCGTGACGTGCAGGTTGAGGTAGCGGCCCGCGGCCGCCATGCCGTGCCGGATCACCTTGCCGAGCAGCAGTGGGTCGATGTTGCCGCCGGAGAGGACGGCCACCACCGGCCCGGTGAAGTCGTGCGGGGTGTCGAGCAGCGCGGCCACCGCCGCGGCGCCGGCCGGCTCGACGACCATCTTCGCCCGCTCCGCCAGCGCGAGCAGCGCCCGCGAGAGCGACTCCTCCGAGACCGTCCGGACCTCGTCGACGTGGTGGCGCACCTCGGTGAACGGGATGTCTCCCGGCAGCCCGACGGCGATGCCGTCGGCCATGGTCTTCATGGCGGGCAGCTGGACGGGCGAGCCGTGCGTCAGCGAGTCGGGGTACGCCGCGGCGCCGGCGGCCTGGACCCCGACGAGACGCACGTCTGGCCGCTTCGCCTTGATCGCCAGCGCCACCCCGGCCAGCAGGCCCCCGCCCCCGGTCGGCACCAGCACAGTCCGCGCCTCCGGGACCTGCTCCAGCACCTCGAGGCCGAGGGTCCCCTGGCCGGCCACGATGTCGACGTGGTCGAACGGGTGGATGAGCACCGCCCCGGTCTCCTCGGCGAACCGCCGCGCCCCCGCCAGCGACTCCTCCAGCACCGTGCCCTCGAAGACCACGTCGGCGCCGTACGCACGGGTGGCCCGCTCCTTCGGGATCGGTGCGCCCTCGGGCATGAACACCGTGGACCTGATGCCGAGCAGCTGCGCGGCGAGCGCGACGCCCTGGGCGTGGTTGCCCGCCGACGCGGCCACGACCCCGCGGGCGCGCTCCTCGGGTGAGAGCCGGGAGATCCGGACGTAGCCGCCGCGGATCTTGAAGGAACCGGTGCGCTGGAGGTTCTCGCACTTGAGCCACACCGGGCCGCCGACCAGCGCCGAGAGCCACCGCGACTGCTCCATCGGCGTCACGATCGCGACGTCGCGGATGACCTCGCGGGCCTCCTCGACGTCGGCCAGGGTCACCACGCACGCATCTGCCTCGGTCATCGGGTCAGCCACCGACCGCTCCGTCCTCCGGGTCGTCGGAGTCCGCCGGGGCCACCAGGGACTCCTGCTCCAGGGCAGAGGTCTCCCCTGTCTCCGCGTAGTCCTCGGCCAGCTCCTCGGCCGGGTCGTCGCCCGGCTCGGTGTAGGCCGCGAGGTGCTGCACCACGGCGTTGACGGCGGCCGCCAGCGGCACCGCGACGAGCGCTCCCGCGACGCCGGCGGTGAGCACGCCGGCCGCGATCGCCAGGATCACGCCGAGGGGGTGCACCGAGACCCACCGGCCCAGCAGGAACGGCTGCAGCACGTGTCCTTCGAGCTGCTGCACACCGATCACCACCCCGAGCATGATCAGCGCCGTGACCGGCCCCTGGTCGACGAGGGCGACCAGGACCGCGACCGTGCCGGCCACCGTGGCGCCGACGATCGGCACGAAGGCGCCCAGGAAGACGAGGACGCCGATCGCCAGCGAGAACGGCACGCTCAGCACGGCCGCGCCGATGGCGATGAAGACGGCGTCGGTGGCGGCCACGATCACCGTGGCTCGCACGAACTGCGTGAGCGAGATCCACGCGACGCGGCCCGAGCTGTCGACCCGCTCGCGGGCGGCGCGCGGCGTGAGGCGGACCACCCAGGCCCAGATCCGGTTGCCGTCGGCCAGGAAGAAGTAGGTCGAGAACAGCACGATGAAGAAGCCGGCCAGGATGTGGCCGACCGCGGCCCCGACCTCGGTCACGCGGCCGACGACGCCGCCCTCCTTGGTCTGCTTGCTGATGCCGTCCTGGATCGACTGGATGTAGTCGTTGATCTGGGAGTCGCTGGCGTGCAGCGGCCCGTCGCGCAGCCAGTCCTTGATCTTCTGCAGGCCCTCGACGGTGGAGTCGGCGAGGTCGGAGGCGCCGTTGGCGACCTGCTGGCCGGCGAAGGTGAGCAGCGCGGCGACGGTGCCGATCGTCAGCACGACGACCAGGATCGACGCGACCCCGCGGCGTACGCCGGTGCGCTCGAGCCAGTCGACGACCGGCACCACCAGCGCGGAGACCAGCAGCGCCACCACCACCGGGATGACCATCACCGCGAAGAACGAGATCAGGTAGCCGATCAGCGCCGCGGCGGCCGCGATGACCAGCAGCCGCCACGACCAGGCAGCGGCCAGGTCGACGCCGTAGGGCACCTCGGCGCGGTTGAAGTTCGACGTGCCGGCGGCGATCTCGACGGGCTGCGGCTCGCGCTCCTGGCGGCGCATCGCGGCCCACTGGTGGGCCAGGCGAGCGGCGACCCCCTCGCGGTGGGCGCGCTCCGCGGCCTGCTCGGCGGACGGGTCGTCCGACTGGTCCGGAGCGCTGTCGCGACCCGCCGGGGCACCGCCGTGGTCGCTCACGACGTCAATCTATCCACGAGCGGGCACCAGGCCGGTCACGAGGAGGTACGCCGCGTCGGGGTGCTCTGCGGCGAGGAGACCCGCGGCGGCGAGGACGTAGTCGGAGTCGACCACGACCGTGGCGCGCTCCGGCAGCTGCCAGTCGCCGTCGGTGCCGACGCTCGGGCCGAGCACCCGCCCAGCCACCCCCGGCCGTCCGTGCCGCAGCACGCCACCCGAGCCGACCAGGAGGGCGACCTCACGCAGGTCGACACCGGTCCGCTCGACCACCCGGCCCTCGGGGCTGAGCACCACCTTGGAGCGGCCGGCGTGCCGGCGCAGGGCGAGGCCCACCGCGGCTCGGGCGATCGCCTCGTCCTCGTCGTGCTCCTCGTCGGTGGTGGGGAGGAAGCCGGGGTCGGCCCGGCGGGCGCGCGCCGCCCCGGCGAGGTCCGCCAGGCCCGCCTCGTCGACGGTCGAGACCGCGGACCAGCGCATGCCGAGGTCGCCCTCGACGGTCCGGGTCACCGGGGTCGGCGCGACGACGTCGCGGGCCAGCGACCCCTGCTCCGGGTCGACGTCGACCACCGAGTGGACGTCCGTGGTGGCGCCCCCGACGTCGACGACCACCACCTCGCCGACCGCGGTGGCCAGCAGCTCGACCCCGGTGAGGACGACGTCGGGGGTCGCGCCCCTGACCATCGCGGTGAACGTGTTGAGCCCGTGGTCAGCGCGCGCGCTCAGGTGCTTGCCGCCGATCACGTGCGCGAGGAACATCTCGCGGATCGCCGCCCGGGCCGAGGCCGGCTCGATCGCGCCGATCTGCGGGACGACGTTCGCCGCGAACACGTGGGGCACGTCGGCCAGGACCATCGACAGCTCCTGGGTCGCCTCGGCGTTGCCGGCCAGCACCGTCGGGCCGCGCCACCCGGCGGCGCGCAGCCCCGTGGCGGCCGACACGATCGGCTCGGGGTTGCCCCCGTCGGTGCCGCCGGTCAGGAGCACGACGTCGGGCGCGTCGGCGGACAGGTCGAGGTCGTCGCCCTGGCCGACCGCGCGCACCGTGACCACCTTGCCGCCGCTGGACAGCGCCACCCGGCGGCCGGCCTCGGCGGTGACCAGCTCCTCGTTGCCGACCACCGCGATCCGCAGCCCGCCGCCGGCGCTGGAGCAGGCCAGCACCTCCGCGCCGGTGGCCCGCTCGTCGGCTGCCGCGAGCTCGGCCAGGCAGGCGTCGTAGCCCTCGAGGACGTCGGTGTCGATGGTCGTCGGGTGCTCGGCAGCCGCCAGGACGGCGCCCGCGTCGAGGTCCACCAGCAGCGCCTTGGTGAACGTCGAGCCGAAGTCGACGCAGACCGCGGTGCCGTTCGGGCTCCCCGACCGTCTACCCAAGAGCCTGGTCGAGGTCGGCCAGCAGGTCGTCGGCGGTCTCGATGCCCACGCTGAGCCGGACCAGGTCGGCAGGCACCTCCAGCTCGGTGCCGGCGACGCTCGCGTGGGTCATCCGGCCGGGGTGCTCGATCAGCGACTCGATGCCGCCCAGCGACTCGGCCAGCGTGAAGACGGTCGCGCGGTCGCAGACCTGGAGCGCCCGCTCCTCGCCGCCCCTCACCCGGAAGGACACCATCCCGCCGAACCTGTCCATCTGCCCCTGCGCGACCTCGTGGCCGGGGTGGTCGGCCAGTCCCGGGTAGTAGACGTGCTCGACCCGCTCGTCGGCGGTCAGGAACTCCACGACCCGCTCGGCGTTGTCGCAGTGCCGCTCCATGCGCACGGCCAGCGTCTTGAGCCCGCGCAGCGTCAGCCAGGAGTCGAACGGACCGGCCACCGCGCCCATGGCGTTCTGGTGGTAGGCCACCTTGTCGGCGAGGTCGAGGCCGCGCACGACCACCGCGCCCCCGACGACGTCGCTGTGGCCTCCGGCGTACTTGGTCGTCGAGTGCACGACCACGTCGGCGCCGAGCGTCAGCGGCCGCTGGAGGTACGGCGTCGCGAACGTGTTGTCGACAACGAGCAGCGCACCCACCTCGTGCGCGAGCGTGGCCAGCGCCGCGATGTCGGCGATCCCGAGCAGCGGGTTGGTCGGCGTCTCGACCCAGATCATCCGGGTCCTCGCGGTGACCGCCGCCCGCACCGCGTCGAGGTCGGACAGCGCGGCGGGCGTGTGCGCGAGCCCCCACCGCTGGGCGACCTTGTCGAAGAGGCGGTGCGTGCCGCCGTATGCGTCGTTGGGCAGCACCACGTGGTCGCCCGGCTCGAGCAGCCCGCGCAGCACGGTGTCCTCGGCGGCCAGCCCCGACGCGAACGCGAACCCGCGCTCCCCCTCCTCCAGCGCCGCGATCGTGTCCTCGAGCGCGGTCCGGGTCGGGTTGGCGGACCGGCTGTACTCATAGCCGCCCCGCAGCCCTCCGACGCCGTCCTGCTTGTAGGTCGACGTCGCGAAGATCGGCGGGATCACCGCTCCCGTGGACGGGTCCGGCTCCCAGCCCGCGTGGATCGCACGCGTCTCGAACCCCGACTTCGTGCGGTGCTCCTGGCTCATCCCGCGAGGGTATCCACCATCCCGGCCAACCATCCGCTGGCACCCACCGGACCCCCGCCGATCGAGCCCGTCGAGATCCCCGCAGCGAAGGCACCCGAGCCGAGCAGCCCCCAGCGCAGGCCGCGGAGGCTGCGAGGCTCAGACGCAGCACGCCTTC
Source organism: Nocardioides halotolerans DSM 19273 (assembly GCF_000422805.1). Classification (GTDB taxonomy): domain Bacteria; phylum Actinomycetota; class Actinomycetes; order Propionibacteriales; family Nocardioidaceae; genus Nocardioides; species Nocardioides halotolerans. Next base: position 636,207 of record NZ_KE383923.1, read on the forward strand.
GCACCTCAGCCACCGTGCGACAGCCACCGCAAGGAAGGCACCCGCTGGACCACCGCTGATCGAGCCTGTCGAGATCACCGCAGCGAAGGCACTCAGCGGCCCCCGGAGACGGGAACGTAACGCCCACCGGGGGTGTTGGACACTGTGCAGGTACCCGATCGTGGGCCTTGCAGAACCGAAGGAGACTCCGTGTCCATCTTCTCCCGCCACACCTCCACCCTCGTCGAGCCCGAGCAGACGCTGCCCGGCCGCTCCGAGCGGATGTTCCCCGTCCCCGCCCGCCACCGGGTGCTCGACGCCCCCGTCGTGACCGACGACGTCCCCGAGGGCTACGAGGTGGCGATCTTCGGCCTCGGCTGCTTCTGGGGCGCCGAGGAGATCTACTGGAAGACCCCCGGCGTCTGGTCGACCTCGGTCGGCTACGCCGGCGGCAGCACCCTCAACCCGACGTACGACGAGGTCTGCAGCGGCCGCACCAACCACACCGAGGCCGTGCGGGTCGTCTTCGACCCGAAGGTCGTCTCGTACGCCGACCTGGTCAAGACCTTCTTCGAGGTCCACGACCCGACCCAGGGCTTCCGCCAGGGCAACGACGTCGGCACGCAGTACCGCTCCGCGATCTACTTCACCTCACCCGAGCAGGAGCAGGTCGCGCGCGAGCTGACCGCCGTCTACGGCGCCGAGCTCGCCAAGCGCCGCCTCGGCGAGATCACCACCGAGATCCGCCCAGCCAGCGAGACGCCGTACTACTACGCCGAGGACGCCCACCAGCAGTACCTCGCGAAGAACCCGTTCGGCTACCGCTGCCACGCCAACACCGGCGTGAAGTTCCCAGAGGTCAGTTGAGCACCCGTAGGCGCGGGGTTGCCTTGCGGGCGTGTCCAGCAGACCCCTTGCGTTCGGCGGGCTCCGGTCGCCAACCGCTGGACGGGTGCCCCCGTGCCAAGGCGGGCGCCCAGTTGCTTTTGGTGGCATCGCCTCCAGACGCTTGCGCCGCGGCTCGGCTGGCGCGGCGCACCTTGAACCAGGGAGGAAGTCTCTCCAAGTTCATTTTCCGGGTTGTCGTCACCCAACGACAATGCCAGCGTGTCGTCATATAACGACACTCTGACGATGTCGCCGTACAACGACAACGTGCTATAGTCGCCGTATGACGACACGACTACGCGCCCGCTCCGCGCAGGAGCTTGGTGATGTCGTGCGTCAAGCGCGCGTCGATCTTGGCATGACTCAAACAGCGCTGGCGCGGGCCGCCAAGGTGGGCCGTCAGTGGCTAAACGCGTTCGAAGCCGGAGACAAGTCATCGGCGCCTATCGACATGCTGCTGCGAATCGCTCATGCGCTGGATGCAGAACTCGTCTTGACTCCCGACAACAGGTCAGCTCCCAGCACGCCCAAACTTGACACGCTTCCAGATCGGGCGAGGAGAGCGACCAGGGATCCAGCCACAACGCTGACCCCGATGGGGAAGAGCGACCGCACGACCGCATCACTTCGCCCCGCGGCGAGCAGGGCGTTAGATGCGACCGACATGTCGACCGTGCTCAAGGGCGCGACCATCGACACCTCAAACGTGCTCGCAGCCCTCAACAAGGTGGACACAGCCA
>NZ_KE383923.1:637928-673494 GCF_000422805.1 Nocardioides halotolerans DSM 19273
CGTGCTCAAGGGCGCGACCATCGACACCTCAAACGTGCTCGCAGCCCTCAACAAGGTGGACACAGCCAGCGTGCTCAAGGGCGCGACCATCGACAACGCGGACGCGCCGAAGGCGATCAACGCCAGAGTTGAGAAACCGTCGTCAGCACAAGAAGACTCCAAGTGACCCAGAGTGCGTCGCCGCAGGAATACCACCCGCGAACCGAAAACAAGTTGTTTCTTGTCTATAACTCCGTTCTGATCGGGGAGATAACTCGGAAGAAGAATAACAAGTACGCCCTGCGCTATTACGACTCGGTCACCGGGGAGACGTGGTTTACGGCACTATCGATAGGCCTACCGAAAGGCGCGGTTCGACATGATTCGGACCATATCCGGTGGTGGCTAGCGGCTCTGTTGCCTGACCGGCCACCTCTCCTGATGAGGTGGCGGAAAGAATTTGGTGTAACGGATCTCGAGCCATTCGAGCTGTTGAAGTGGGTTGGTGAAGACATAGCAGGCGCGTTCCAACTGGTTCGAGACGAACGCCTCGACACGGTACTCAAGGAGACGCAGAGCCTCACTCCGCTGAGTCATGCGGAAATTGCGTCACGTTTGGCACAAGCGAAAGCCGACATCCCCATAAAGACCAGCAATGGAAGAGGGAGATTCTCTCTTCCGGGCGCTCAGGCCAAGGTAGCGCTTAACCGGACGGCCGGAGAATGGTTCGACCCCGAAGGAAGAACTCCGTCGACCCATATCCTCAAGCCTGCTGTGCCTGGGTACATCGATCAAGATCTTTGCGAGTTCATGACGATGACAGCGGCCCAACTAATGGGACTGGTCGCGGCAGAGTCCGCCATACGTCAGTTTGAGGAGGAGCGCGCGTTCGTTTCGAAGCGCTACGACCGCATCTATGACAGTGAGGCATGGATCCGCGTTCATCAAGAAGATATCTGCCAGGCGATGGGCCGGGATCCATACTTCAAGTACGAAAGTCAGGGCGGTCCGGGCGCAGCCGGGGTGGCGAGGCTCCTACGGGACCACTGCTCGGATCCCGAAACCGACTGCCAACGATTCACTCAAGCCCTGATTTTCAACTGGCTTATCTGCGGCGGCGACGCTCACAGTCGCAATTATTCACTCTTGCTCGTGCGCGACGAGGTTCGACTGGCACCGCTTTATGATCTCAACGGCCAGCTGGCCTTCGGAAGGCCCAGCGAGGTTGACTTAGCAATGTCCATTAACGGAAAGTTCGAAGCTGTCTCGGTGACCACGCGCGACTGGCTTGCTTTTGCAGATCGACTCTTCGTGGACGCCGAATGGCTTGCGGAAGAACTCGCGAGACAAATCAGCGTGCTTCCGGATGTCATAGCGACAACGGCAACTCTTCCCGCTGTCTCGGAATCCTCGTCGAGTATGCCGGGCCGCTACGTGGACGCCGTCGCCGAGTGGTGTATTTCGCGAGCCGACGTATGACAATTAGGTCGAACGCGGCCTAAAGAACTACGGCTACTTGGGAAACGCCGCCCAACAGTACCTCGCGAAGAACCCGTTCGGCTACCGCTGCCACGCCAACACCGGCGTGAAGTTCCCGGCTTGACGCTCTACCGGAGAAGGGTCAGACGACCTCGGTCGCCTCGACCCGCGCGAGCACCTCGTGGAGGTGCTCGCGCATCTGGTCGCGGTGCGCCCGGCCGGTCGCCTGGAGCTCCGCGATCTCGGCCTTGGCCTCGGCGCGCGACTGCTCGAGCTCGGAGCGGATCCGCTCGGCCTCGGTGCGCGCCTCGGCCACGAGCTGATCGGACTCGTCGCGGGCCGCGGCCCTCATCGCGTCGGACTCGGCCTGCGCCTCGTTGAGGAGCTGGTCGGCGTTGCGCGTCGCGATCTCCAGCAGGCGGGCCGCGGCCGACGTGGGATCGCCGCCCGGTGCGACGCTGGGTGCGGTCTCGACCGGGGCCGGCTCGGCGATCTCGGCCTGGATCTCGGCCTGGACCTCGGCCTGGACCTCGGCCTGCATCTCGGGCTGGATCTCGGCCTCGACCTCGGTCGGCGCCACGGCGAGCATCGGGTCGACCAGGATGTCTTCGAAGGTGCTGCTCATCACTCCCCCTGCTGTTGTTGTTCCCGGCTGTCGACCCTGAACGACCGCGCGGCCCGGGCCCGACCGGTGGTGCTTCCCTCCACGGCGGACCCGCTGTGCATGTGTCGGCAAGTGTGTGGTAACGGGTCCTGCCCGTCCTCGGAACGGCGAATTGAGGACATCCTGTGGATTTTGTGGAATTCCTCCGGTGCGTGTCGTATCGGCCGGCGGCCGTTCGTAGCGTGGGTGGAGGCGGGCCACTGAGGTCTGCCCGGAACCCGAGGAGAACCCCATGCCGATGTATGCCATCTACTTCAACCAGCAGTGGGTGGGTGACCACTCCGAGGAGTGGTTCATGGGCCGCGGCCCGCTGGCCGCGGCGGCGGTCAACGAGATCAAGGCGGCCGGTGACTACGTGTTCGCAGGCGGGCTCGTAGAGGAGCTCGAGGAGGCCTTCAGCGCCGACGCGACCAGCGGCGAGCTCGTCTTCACCGACGGCCCGTACGCCGAGACGAAGGAGTGGCTGGGCGGGATCACGATCGTGAACGTCGCCGACAAGGAGGCTGCCAAGGTGTGGGCCGGCAAGATCGCCGAGGCGTGCGGCTGGCCGCAGGAGGTGCGCGAGATCAAGTAGCGCACCGGCGCGTCCCGGACGACGTTCGTCCGCCGCCCGTGCTCACGTGAGCCCATGAGCGAGCACGGGTGGCGCCCGACGGCGCCCGGTCCTAGGAGCCTGCTGAGTCGGTCTCGACCCTCGCGAGCATCTCCTTGAGGTGCGTCTGCATCCGCTCGCGGTGCTCGCGCTCGGTCTCGCGCAGGCCGGCGATCTCGTCGTTGGCGCGGGTGCGCTGCTCGTCGGCCTCGGCGCGGATGCGCTCGGCCTCGCCGCGGGCCTCGCCGAGCATGCGGTCGGCCTCGGCGCGCGCCGTCGAGGTCAGGCGCTCGGCCTCGGCCTTGGCCTCGTTGAGCAGCTCGTCGGCGTTGTTGGCCGCGATCTCCAGCAGTCTGGCCATCCCGCCGGAGCCCGAGTCGGGTGCGGGGGTGTCGGGTGCGGGCGTCTCGGCGGCGGGTGCCGCACTCGACTCCTCGGGGTCGCCCGGCTCGCCGGACTCGCCACGCTGCGCCATCAGCTCGTCGTAGGCACTCATCATGCTCCCCAAGGGTGTTCCCCGGCCTCGCGCGCTGGTCGGCGCAGGGATCCGGGCCCCATGACCTCTGGCGGCACGGACGTGCTGCCAGCTGTGCGGTCGTGATCAGTGTGATCCGTGGTGGTGGAGTTGTCCAAGGCCAACACGGCAGAAAATCCGTCGCCGATCAGCCGACCTCGGTCGCCTCGACCTCCTCGGGCTCCACGTCGACCAGCTCACGGATCCGCTCCTGGCGCTCCTGACGCGCCCGCCGGAGCCGCTCGATGTCCTCGTCGATCCGCGCGCGCGACTCGTGCAGCGCGTCCTGCACCCGCTGCGCCTCGCGACGTGCGGCCCGGCGGAGCTCCTCGGCCTCGGCGCGTGCGCGCGAGGTCAGCTCGGCCGCCTCGGCCCGGGTCCGCTCGAGGAGGTCCTCGGCGTCCGTCTGCACCTGCTCGAACGTCGAGCGAGCGGCCGCCAGCAGCGCGTCGGCCTCGGCCCGTGCGACCGCCTTGGCCCGGTGGGCGTCGTCCTTGGACTTCGCCGACAGCGACACCGCCTCCGCGGCAGCCTCCGCCAGCACCCGCTCCGCCTCGGCCGTGGCGTCCGCCCTGGCCTGCTCGGTCTCGGCGCGGGCCTGCGCCCACAGCTGGTTGGCGTTGCCCTGCGCGACCCTCCGCACCTGCTCGGCGAGCTCCTCGGCCTGGGTGCGCGCCTCCGACAGCACCTGCTCGGCCTCCTCACGGGCCGTGCCCACCGCCCCGGCGCGCACCTCCTCGGCCTCGTCGCGCGCCTCGGCCACGAGCCGGTCGCCCTCCGACCTGAACTCCGCGAGCAGCTGGTCGGCCTCCGCGCCGGCCGCCGTCCTGGTCCGCTCGCCCTCGGCCCGAGCCTGCGCGAGCAGCTGGTCGGCCTGCGCGCGGGCCTGCGCGATGATCTGCCCCGCCTCCGCGCCGGCCTCCGCGACGAGCTCGTCGGCGTTCAGCGCGGCCAGCTCCAGCAGGCGCGCCACGCCGTCCATCACCGGGTCCGGGTCGAGGCCCGGCCCCGCTCCGGCGTCGAGCGCCGGGTCGTCGTACGTGCTGCTCATGTCTCCCCCCTTCGCGGGCGAACCCGCTCGCGCACACGACTGCGGACCTCGACCGATCGCCCCGAGCTCGGCGGTGGTGCCCTCCACACCGGTCCGCGTGTGCGTCCGAAGAGTGTGTGCGCAGGTCAGAGCATGTGTCCAGGACTTCTTCACAGGTGTCTGTACCGACCTGGTCCAGAACTTGCGTCCGGCGGCGAGGTCGGCTCAGGGCCGTCGGGGAGAATGGTCACGTGGCCGACCGAGACCTCCCCCGCAAGGCCGCCGCCCGTACGGCCCGGCTGGCGGCGCTGCCGCTCGGATACGCCGGCCGCACCGCGATCGGGCTCGGCAAGCGGCTGGGCGGGGCGTCGGCCGAGACGGTGCTGACCGACATCCAGCAGCGGACCGCCGAGCAGCTCTTCCGCACGCTCGGCGAGCTCAAGGGCGGGGCGATGAAGTTCGGGCAGGCCCTGAGCGTGCTCGAGGCGGCGCTGCCGGAGGAGATCGCGGGGCCCTACCGCGAGCAGCTGACCCGTCTCCAGGACGCCGCGCCGCCGATGCCCACGCAGACCGTCCGCGACCAGATCGCGAAGAGCCTCGGCCCCGACTGGCAGACCCAGGTCGTGTGGCTCGACGGCGGCCCCACCGCGGCCGCGAGCATCGGCCAGGTGCACAAGGCCCGGTGGCACGACGACCGCGACGTCGCGGTCAAGGTGCAGTACCCCGGCGCCGGAGAGGCGCTGAAGTCCGACCTGCGCCAGCTCGCCCGGCTGGGGAGGACGGTCGCGCCGCTGGTCCCGGGTGTCGACATCAAGCCCCTGGTGGAGGAGATGCAGGCCCGCGCCGTCGACGAGCTCGACTACGAGCTGGAGGCCGAGGCGCAGCACGCGTTCGCCGAGGCGTTCCGCGGCGATCCCGACATCGTCATCCCGGACGTGGTCGCGCAGGGCCCCGAGGTGCTGGTGACCGAGTGGCTCGAGAGCCCGGCCAGCCTGGCCAGCATCATCCGCGAGGGCACCCAGGAGGAGCGCGACCACTACGGCGAGCTGTTCGTCCGGTTCCTCTTCGACGGCCCGCGGCGCACCGGCATGCTGCACGCCGACCCGCACCCGGGCAACTTCCGCATCCTGCCTCGTGACGACGGCTCGCCCGGCCGGCTCGGCATCCTCGACTTCGGCGCCGTCGCCAGGCTCGGGCCGGGCGGCCTCCCCCGCGCGATGGGCTCGCTGATCCGGATCGCCGCGCTCGAGGACCGCGACGCGCTGCTCGAGGGGCTGCGAGAGGAGGGGTTCGTCAAGGACCGGATCCGCCTCGACCCCGACCTGCTGCTCGACTACCTCTCGCCGTTCGTCGAGCCGACGAAGGTGGAGCGCTTCCGGTTCACCCGCGAGTGGATGCGCACCCAGTTCCAGCGGATCAACAACCCGCGCGAGCCGACGTACACGATCGCGATGAAGCTCAACCTCCCGCCGTCCTACCTCCTGATCCACCGCACCTGGCTCGGCGGGATCGGCGTGCTGAGCCAGCTCGAGGCCGAGGCGCCGTTCCACGCGATCCTCACCGACTACCTGCCGGGGTTCGCGTCGGCCTGACCGGGCCGAGCCGCGTCAGACGAGCGGCAGGTGCATCACGTGCAGGCCGACGAGGCCGTGCGCCGTCGAGTCGAACGCCGCCGGCACCGTCCCGATGATGCGGAACCCGAGCGACTGCCACAGCCGCACGGCCGCGGTGTTGGTCTCGACCACCGCGTTGAACTGGATCGCCCGGAAGCCCTGCTCGCGGTGCCACTGCACGACGTGCTCCCCCAGCCGGCGGCCCACGCCCCGCCCGCGCGCCTCGCCGGAGACCATGAACGACGCCGTGCCGACGTGGCTGCCGCGGCCGGGCCGGTTGGGCCCCATCGTCGCGCTGCCGAGGACCCGGCCGCCCTCCTCCAGGACCACGGTCTGGCCGGGCGGGCGCATCGTCCAGAGCGCGCGGGCCTGCTCGGAGGTGAGGTCGAGCGGGTAGGCGTAGGTCTCCCCGGCCCGCACGATCTCGTCGAAGAACGGCCAGACCTGCGGCCAGTCGTCCTCGGTCATCGGCCGGATGCTCACCCGACGCTCCCGTCGACGGACTGCCGGATGAGGTCGGCGTGGCCGTTGTGGCGGGCGTACTCCTGGATCATGTGCGTGAGGATCCAGCGCAGCGTGAACGACGTGCCGTCGCGCCTCGGCCGGGCGCTCTCGCGCTCGGGGCGCGGGTCGTCGGCCACCGCCGCGCGGGACCGCGCGACCGCGTCGTCCCAGAGTGCCCAGAGCTGCTCGGGACTGTCGTCGGCGGCCGAGTGCCAGTCCCAGTCGTTGTCCGCGTCCCAGTCGACGCCGGCCCACAGCTCGGCCTGCTGGTCGCGGAGCACCCGCCCGAACCACCAGTCCTCGACGAAGGCGAGGTGCTTCACCATGCCGCCCAGCGTCAGGTCCGACGGCGGCAGGGTGCGCTGGAGCGCGTCGCCGTCGAGCCCACCGGCCTTGCGCCGGAGGATCGCCCTCTGCTCGTCGAGGAACGCGACGAGGCTGTCGATCTCGTCGTTCACTCGGGCCGGTCCCCGGGTCGGCGTCGAGTGACGCAGTAGGTCGTGCCGGCCGGGTCGCGCAGCACCGTCCAGCCCTCGAAGCGGCCCTGCACCTCGGCTCCGGCGGCGACGTGCGCGGCCAGCTCGGCCTCGTGGTCGGAGGCCGCCCAGTCGAGGTGCGCGGTGACGACCTCCTGCTCGTCGTCGAGCCGCTGGACCAGCAGCTGGAGGGGCTGGTCGGCGCCGGGCGTGACCCGGCCGAACTCCGAGCCCGGCCTCGGGTCGCGACGCTGCCACCCCGTCAGGGCCGCCCAGAAGTCCAGCTCGGCGTCGTAGCGGCTCGGCGGGACGTCGAGGCACACCTGGTCGACGTACGACGTGTGGCCGTCGGGCCAGGTCCGCGGCGCCGGGCGCACGTCACCGCCCTCCGGGACCAGGCAGAACACGAACCCGCCGGGCGACCGCATGGTCCGCAGGTCGGGGTACGGCGAGTCGAGCCGCTCGGCGCCGAGCGCCGCGGTCTCCTCGCCGGCGGCCGCGGGGTCGGCGACGTGGAGGTCGAGGTGCACCCGCGGGGTGTCCTCCTCGAGCCGCTGGACGCGCAGGTAGTCGGTGCCGGCCGGCGGGACCAGCGTCGCGAACTGCCCGTCCTCGCCGCGCTGCGGCCCGCGCTCGAAGCCGGTCACCCCGGCCCAGAAGTCGGCGCCCGCGTCGTGCACCTCGCCGGGCAGGTCGAGGAAGGCGACCATCCAGAGCGGGGTCACGTGACCGGCGCGCAGTCGTTGCCGCAGCTGTCGGTCTGGTCGCCCGCGAACGCCGGCGGCGGCGGTCCGTCGGCGTGCCGGCGCGGGCGGTGCAGCATCGCGCCGGTCGGCGTGACGCGCACGTCCTCGCCGGCGACCTCGCCGGTGCCGTCGACCAGGAGCGTGAACCCCCGCGGCTCCCGCGGCGGGAACACCAGCGTGACGGCCGCGTTGTCGGCGAGGTTCGCGACCGTGCCCTTGCCGGGCCGCTCGACGACGAGGACGCCGTCGGTGACCTCGGGGTCGACGGTGACAACCTTGACCGCGCCGTCGGTCGTGGTCATCAGGTAACCGGACCCGAAGTCCTCCAGGGCCGCGGCCAGGCCGGCCAGCTCGACGGGGATGCTCATGACTGCAGGCTATCGACCCACCGCTGCCCCACGACGGCCGTGGTGGCGGCCCCTCCGGTGAGCTCGGAGACCGTGGCCACGAGCTCGGGCCCGCCACCGGAGGCGACGCCGAGGCGCAGCTCGACGCGGGCGGCGTGGTCCGCCCCCAGCACGACCACACCCCTGGCCCGGAGCTCGCTCTCGACCCGGCCGGCGTCGGTGTGGTCGAGCGTCAGCAGGTGCTCCTCGACGAGCCTCCGGCGCAGGGTGCCCGCCTCGGCGAGGCCGGCGCGGACGGCGTCGGCGTACGCGCGGGCCAGGCCACCGGTGCCGAGCAGGGTGCCGCCGAACCACCGCGTCACCACGGCCGCCACGTCGCTCACCCCGTGGCCGCGCAGCACCTCCAGCATCGGAGCACCCGCGGTGCCTGCGGGCTCGCCGTCGTCGGAGGAGCGCTCGACCTGCGTCGGCGGCGGCCCGAGCACGAACGCCGAGCAGTGGTGCCGGGCGTCCCAGTGCGCGCGGCGCAGCCGGTCGACGAGCGCACGCGCGCCCGCCTCGTCGTCGACCCGCCGGACCGTGCAGAGGAACCGCGACCGCTTCACCTCGACGCTGGCCTCCGCGTCGCGGGCGACCGTGAGGTAGGACGTCACCACAGCCCGGCGACGTCGCCGCCGATCCGCACGACGAACGCGCCCACGACGACGATGAAGAACCCGCGCACGAACCGCGCGCCACGCGAGACCGCGACCCGCGCGCCGACGTACCCGCCGACGAGGTTGCACCCGCCCATCACGAGGCCGACCTTCCAGAGGACGCCGCCCTGCGGCACGAACAGCGCCAGCGCCCCGAGGTTGGTGGCCCAGTTCGCGAGCCGGGCCTTGGCGGAGGCCTCGAGGAAGGAGTAGCCGAGCAGCCCGACCAGCGCGAAGACGAGGAAGCTGCCGGTCCCGGGGCCGAGCGCGCCGTCGTAGAAGCCGATCACGAACCCCACTCCCAGGGCAGCAGCGAGGTGCTGGTGACCGGCGTACCGCAGCGCCGTCGCCTCACCCATCGTGGGCTTGAGCAGCACGTAGGCGCCCACGACCACCAGCGCCACGAGCACGATCGGCTCGAACGCCGACCGCGGGATCTGGCTCGCCACCGCGGCGCCGGTGAACGACCCCGCGAAGGCCACGACCATCATCGGCAGGAAGGTGCGCGGGTCGGGCCGGATGCGGCGGTAGTAGGTCGCCGAGCTCACCGTCGTGCCGCAGATCGACGCCAGCTTGTTGGTCGCCAGGATCTCGATCGGCGCCGCGTGCGGCAGCCCCACCAGCAGCGCCGGCAGCTGGATCAACCCGCCACCACCGACCACCGCGTCGACGAACCCGGCCGTCACGGCCGCCAGCCCGAGCAGGACCAGGACGGTCAGCGTCGGGTCGTCCATCACCGCCAGCCTAGTGTCGCGCCACCGCGCGCCACCGCGCCCGGGCCAGCCCCACCCCGCCGATCACCACCCACACGAGGTTGAGCGCCGCCGACGGCCACGCCCCGTAGTACGCGGAGTTGACCATCAGCGCGCCGCCCCCGATGAGGTTCATGACCTGGAACGGCAGCCCCGGCCCCTGCAACCGCCCCGCCGTGACGAGTGCGTACGCGCTGATCAACAGCGCCATCCCGATCCAGCCGGCGACGTTGACGACGATCACGGTCAGGTCCACGGAGGAGATCATGGCCTGCCGCCTCGCGTCACGGTGGCTGAGGTGCGAGGAACCCCGGCGACGAGCCTCGAAGCCACCACAAGGAAGGCACCCGCCGGACACCGCTGGTTGAGGAGGTCGCGCAGCGACCGTCTCGAAATCTCGCACGCCGGGGGCTGGGAGGCATCCGAGCTCGATCCAACAGGCGCCAACGCTGCGGAGGTTTCGAGACAGGCGCTAGCGCGCCTTCCTCAACCAGCGGCGCGTGCCGTCGTGGTCGGCCCCCGCTCCCAGGTCACCTGGCAGCGAGGCACCTGCTCGCCCACCGCTGATCGAGCCTGTCGAGATCACCGCAGCGAAGGCACCCGCCGGACCACCGCTGATCGAGCCTGTCGAGATCACCGCAAGGAAGGCACCGGCGCCGAGCAGCTCCCAGCGCGGGCTGCGGCCGTCTCGACAAGCTCGACGAGCGGTGGGCCAGTCCCAGCGCATCATCGAGGAAGCCAAGGCACTCGTCGGCCCGATTGGGCGGGCGGTGACGGCTCCGTGTCGGCGTCGACGAACGGCGCACCGCCGCCGACGGTGTCGCTGACCTGCGTGCCGTCGAGGACGCGGTACGGCGAGGGGCTGCTGGCCGCACGCGCGCGGAGCGCCAGGACGGGGACGACCGATCGCCCCGCGACGAGCAGCAGGTTGCCCGGGCGTCGCGCACGCAAGGTGGCCGGCTCCGCGCTCAGCATCAGCGCCGACAGGGCGGTGCGGACCGCGGCGACCACCCGCCGCGTCCAGGCGAACGGCGCGCCGTCGACGAGGTTGAGCACGAGCAGGCCGTCGTCGGCCAGCACCCGCGCGTACTCCGCGGCGCAGTCGGTGGTCACCAGGTCAGCCGGGACCCGCCCGTCGGCGAAGGCGTCCACGACGACCACGTCGAAGGAGCCGGGCCGGCACCCGGCCAGCCCGGAGCGGCCGTCGACGGGGCGCACCTTGATGCCGCTGCGCTTCGGGAGCGGCAGCTCGCGGCGGACGAGCTCGGTGACCTCGGCGTCGGGTTCGAGCACGACCTGTGCTGAGCGCGGGCGTGTGTGCGCGACGTACCGCGGCAGCGTGAGCGCAGCGCCGCCGAGGTGGAGCACGCGCACCGGCGCGGCGGGAGCGCCCCAGGAGTCGAGCACGTCGCCGATGCGGCGCACGTAGTCGAACTCGAGTCGGCCCGGGTCGGCGAGGTCGACGTGTGACTGGTCGTGGCCGTCCATGCTGAGGACGTAGGCCGAGGCCCGCTCGGTCGGCCGGATCTGGGCGGACACGTCAGTCGCCGACCCAGAACCCCCGGCCGCCGAACCAGTCGCCGTAGCCACCTCGATAGGGCATCGACGTGCCCGGGGCGCCGCGCGACCCGAGGTAGGAGCCGACGACCGCGGCGCCGAGGTCGTCCAGCTCCGGCGCCACCACGCGACCCTCGACGCGCTGGGCCATCGAGTCGATGAAGCGCGCCAGGCCCGGGTCGTCACCGAGGCGGAAGAACGTCGTCTGCGCGCCGAGCCGCCGCGAGTTGTCGAGCTCGCGGACGGCGTAGGCGACGGTGAGCGGGTGGGGCGGGTAGCTGAAGTAGACCTCTCCGTCGGCCTCAAGGTGCGAGGTCGGCTCGCCGTCGGTGACGATCAGCAGGACCGGCTGGGCGTTGGGGTGCTTGCGGAAGTGCCGGTTGGCGAGCAGCAGCGCGTGGTGCAGGTTCGTGCCCTTGTCCCACATCGCGTCGAGCGCCGTGAGCTCCTCGATGTCCATCACCTCGGCGTGCCGCCCGAAGCCGATCAGCTGCAGGGCGTCGCCGCGGAAGCGTGAGCGGATCAGCGTGTGCAGCGCCAGCGCGGTGCGCTTCATCGGCACCCAGCGCCCGTCCATGGCCATCGAGAACGACGTGTCCACCAGCAGCGCCACGCACGCCTGGGTGCGGGCCTCGGTCTCCTGGACCTCGATGTCGTCGACGGTGAGGCGTACGCCGGCGCCGAGGCCTCGGCCCTCGCCGGCGGTGCGCACCACCGCGTTGGTGATCGTGCGGGGCACGTGCCACGGCTCGGTGTCGCCGAACTCCCACGGCCGAGTCGCCCCGGAGAGGTCGCCGGCGGCGCCCGCCCGGCGCAGCTCGCGCTGCCCCTGCCGGCCCGACATCTTGTCGGCCACGTCGCGCAGCAGCGCCTTGCCGAGCTGGCGCATCGCCTTGGGGGTGAGCTGGAGGTTGCCGTCGGAGCCGCGGCGCAGGGTGCCGCCGTCGCGCAGCGCCCGCTCGAGCTCCTGCAGGGTCCGCGCGTCCACCCGGGCGTCCTCGCCGAGCTGGCGCGCCAGCTTGTCGAGGTCGAGGTCGTCCATCCGCGCGCCGCCGTAGGACTGGGAGAGCTGCTCGGAGAGCTGGTCGAGGTCGGCGAGGTCTTGGAACACGCCCGTGCCGTCGCCGAGCCCGATGCCCTCGTCGCCGTCCATCCGCTCGGAGCCCGACCAGTCCTCGCCGGGCCGCAGCGACTGGAGGTTGCTGTCGAGCCGGGCGAGCGACTCCATCAGCGCCGGAGAGCCGAACGCCTGCTGCGAGAGCTCCATCAGCTCGGCGCGCTGCTCGGCGGACATCGAGTTGAGCATCCGCTGCGCGGCCGCCGCGCGCGCGGCCATCGCGTCGAGGAGCTCGTCGAGGTCCTGCGGGTCCTCGGGGAAGTAGTCGCCGTGCTTGGCCATGAACTCGTCGAAGTCGGCCTGCGTGTCCTCACCCCGGTTGCGCTTCTCGAGCAGGTCGTTGAGGTCGCCGAGCATCTCGTTGATCGCGGCGCGGTCCTCGTCGGTGGCGTTCTCCAGCGCCTGCTTCATGCCGGCGAACCGCTGGTCGAGCAGCTCGCGCCCGAGGAGGTCCTTGATCTTCTCGTAGTCCTCGCGGGCCTGCCGGCTCTGCCAGTCGTACGACGACAGCTCGCTCACGGCCGCCGCGACGTTCGGCGACCCCCCCTGTGGATGAGCAGCGTCGAGCTGCATCTCGCGCAGGGTGCGGTCAAAGTCGTCGAGGTCGACGTCGCGGGCGAGCTGCTTGCGCTCCTCGAGCACCGCCTGGTCGAGCAGCTGCCGGATCTCCTCGAGGGTCCCGTCGAGGTTGTGCCGCTGCAGCAGTTCGCGGCGGCGCTCGGCCACCCGGCGGGCCAGGTCGTCGAGGCCGCGCTGGTCGCGGCCACCGCGCCGCAGGAACTCACGCATCGCGCGCTCCGGCGAGTAGCCCGCCATCACGTCCTGGCCGATCGCGTCGAGCGCCTCGGCGATGTCGACCGGCGGGGCGAGGGGGTCGCCGCCCCCGTAGCGGCCGTACCGCGAGCGGGCCTGCTTGGAGGTGTGCCGGTTGCTCATGTCGGGGTCCCCGCGAGAGCGCGCGCTCGCGGCGCGAAGCGCCCCCGCCGAGCGGATTTGTGGGGTGGCTTAGCCATCGGTCCGCTCCACCGGCGCACCGCGCCGGACCGCGCGCGGGATCTCGGCCAAGTCGTCGACGCGCGCCAGCACCCGCGCTACCAGTGCCTCGTCCTCGGCGCTGTCGACCCGCACGGCGTACGACACCCCGGTCGAGGACCAGTCGACGTCGAACCCGCCGCGCGCCTCCACGGCCACGCCGTCCACGACCAGCCCGTCGGCGCGCGCCTCGCGGAACACGTCGTTGAGCACGCACAGGGCGACCGCCGCGTGGAACACGTGGGCACCGGTGCCGCCGCCCTCCACGGACACGCCCGCGTCGGTCCAGGCGTGCGGCAGCACGAACGCCGGCTCGTCGTGGCGCAGCGAGCCTGCGGTCAGCCGGACGGCGAAGTCCGCACCTGTCTCGGGACTAGCCATAGACGGTCTCCCCGCCGCCGCTCTCCTTGCTGATCTTGCGTGCGAGGTAGAGGCCCTCGAGAGCCAGCTCGATGGCACCGGCGCGCTGGCCGTCGTTGGTCGCGCCGACCCGGTCGCAGATCTCGTCGTAGAGCTCGGACTCGCCCAGCACGGGCAGCCCGGTGAGGAAGTCGCGCGCGGTGACCTGCTCGCCCGTCGTCACCATCATGCCGTTCTCCAGCGCCTCCACCAGGAGCGCGAAGTCGAGCCCGCGGAAGGTGTGCCGGACCGTCTCGGCGGTCGCGGTGCGCAGCAGGTGGGTGAGGATCTCGGTCTCCCGACCCTCCTCGCCGGTCTCGAACTCGATCTTGCCGCCGAGCACGTCGATCGCGGTCTCGAGGTCGACGACCCGGGCCACCGCGTCCTCCTCGCCCTGCGAGGTGGCGCGGTGCAGCGCGGCGGCCGCGATCGTCTCGGCACCGGCGATCGCGAACCGGGCGGACACCCCCGAGCGCTGGTCGACCGACGACGACTCGCGCAAGTTGCCGGTGAAGCGGGCGAGCACCTCGACCAGGTGGTCGGGCACCTCCGCGACGAGGTGCGCCTCCTGCCGGATGACCGCGATCTCGTCCTCGAGCTCGGTCGGGTAGTGGGTGCGGATCTCGGCGCCGAAGCGGTCCTTGAGCGGGGTGATGATGCGGCCGCGGTTGGTGTAGTCCTCCGGGTTGGCGCTCGCGACGACGAGCACGTCGAGGGGCAGGCGCAGCACGTAGCCGCGGATCTGGATGTCGCGCTCCTCCATCACGTTGAGCATCGCGACCTGGATGCGCTCGGCCAGGTCGGGCAGCTCGTTGATCGCGACGATGCCGCGGTGCGAGCGCGGGATCAGCCCGAAGTGGATGGTCTCGGGGTCGCCGAGCGACCTGCCCTCGGCGACCTTCATCGGGTCGACGTCGCCGATCAGGTCGGCGACGCTCGTGTCGGGAGTGGCGAGCTTCTCGGCGTACCGCTCGTCGCGGTGCCGCCACTCGACCGGCAGGTCGTCCCCCAGCTCGGCCGCGCGCCGGCGCGACTCGTGGGTGATGGGCTCGTAGGGGTGCTCGCCGAGCTCGGACCCGCCGATCACCGGGGTCCACTCGTCGAGCAGGCCGACGAGGGTGCGCAGCAGGCGGGTCTTGCCCTGCCCGCGCTCGCCGAGCAGCACCACGTCGTGGCCCGCGATGAGGGCCCGCTCCAGCTGCGGGATGACGGTGTCGTCGAACCCGTGCAGGCCCGGCCACGGGTCGCGGCCCTCGCGCAGGGCATCGAGGAGGTTGTCGCGCAGCTCGGTGCGCAGGGCCTTCTGGACGTGGCCGGAGGCGCGGAGCGCGCCCAGCGTCGTGGGCCGAGACGTGGAGGAAGCAGTCACCCCTCCACGCTACTCAGCGCCACAACAACTGGACGCCGTCTCCGGTTAGGTCGTACGGCGGCCGCTACTCCGGGCCGGCGGCGCCCGCACCGACGAGCCCCGGCAGCGCGCGCACCACGTCGGACGGCAGCGTGAGGCCGTCGGGGCTGGCCGGGTCCACGGCCAGCCACAGGTCGTCGGACGGCCAGCCCGCAGCGAGCTGCGCCACGGCGATCTCGATCGCGGACGCCGGGTCGGCGCCGGCGGAGGCCAGGGCCTCCGACGAGGTGAACACCGGCACGAAGTGGTTGCCGTCCTGCTCGATCACCGGCAGGGCGATCGCGCCCTCCGGCGGCGGCTCGGCTCCTTCGGGCAGCTCCTGCGGCAGGAAGGCGGTGCTCTGCGCGAGCTCGGTCAGCACCTGCTGGGCGTCGGGGATCAGGTCAGGGTTGGGTTCGGACATCCAGGAACGGTGACCATCGAGCCGATCTCCATTCCCCGTGGCCGCGATTTGTCTACCGAGGCTCGTGCTGGTGGGTGGCTAGCGTGGAGTCATGGGACGCGTCGACTGCCCGTGCGGCTCCCTCGAACGCTACGACGCGTGCTGCGGCCGTCTGCACCGCAGGCAGGCCGAGGCGGAGACCGCCGAGGAGCTGATGCGCTCGCGCTACGCGGCGTACGCCGTCGGCGACCTCGACCACGTCTTCCGCACCTGGCACCCGCGCACCCGGCCCGACACGATCGAGCCCGACCCGACGCTCACCTGGACCGGGCTGACGGTCCTCAACGTCCTCGCCGGCGGCACCGGGGAGGACGCCGGCGAGGTGGAGTTCGAGGCGGCGTACGAGCGCGCCGGACGTCCGGGCCGCCGCCGCGAGCGGAGCCGCTTCGAGCGCCGCCGCGGTCGATGGGTCTACGTCGACGGCGTGCTCAGCTAGCGCTGCCAGAGCCGGAGATGTTGACCAGCCAGTTGATGCCGAACTTGTCCTTGAGCTGCCCGAATGCGTCGCCCCAGGGCGCCACCTCGAGTGGCACGTCGACGTGGCCTCCATCGGCGAGCCCGTCCCAATAACCGCGCAGCAGGTCGTCCTCGTCGCCACTGAGGCTGATGTGGCCGTTGGGTGTGTGCTCGCCGGGGCTGTCTGCGGCCATGATCGTGAAGCCCGCGTCGCTGGTGAGCTGGGAGTGCATGACGCCGTCGGCCGGGATCGGGTTGCCTTCGTGCTCGGTCATGCCCATCTCGCCGAACGTCATGACGGTGAGCTCCCCGCCGAAGACGGACTGGTAGAACGCCATCGCCTCGGCGGTGTCGCCGTCGAAGTTGAGGTAGGGGTTGAGGATCGCCATGTCATCTCCTGGTCGGTTGGTGCGGTTGACGCTAACCAGACCCGCCGACAGCGCGGCACTCATCGCGCTAACGGCTGAGGAGCACCGACGAGCCGTGGCCGAACAGGCCCTGGTTGGCCGTGATGCCGACCCGCGCGCCCTCCACCTGGCGGCCGGTCGCCTGGCCGCGCAGCTGCCAGGTCACCTCGCACACCTGGGCCAGCGCTTGCGCCGGGACCGCCTCGCCGAAGCAGGCGAGCCCGCCCGAGGGGTTCACCGGGATCCGGCCGCCGATGGTGGTCTCGCCGGCCCGGAGCAGCGACTCGGCCTCGCCGCGCCCGCACAGGGCGAGGTCCTCCATCCAGTCCAGCTCGAGCGCGGTCGAGAGGTCGTAGACCTCGGCCAGGCCGACGTCCTCCGGCCCGATGCCGGCCTCCTCGTAGGCCGCGTGGGCGATCGACTCCTTGAAGGTCAGCTCCGGAGCCCCGCCGGTGCTCGCGTCGGTCGAGAGGCTGGGCATGTCGAGGATCGTGTTGGGGAACGTCGGCGTCACCGTGGAGACCGCGTTGATGCGCACCGGGTCGGCGAGCCCGAGCTTCCTCGCGAACTCGGTGCTGGCGACCACCACCGCGGCCGCGCCGTCGGAGGTCGCGCAGATGTCGAGCAGGTGCAGGGGGTCGGAGACCACGGCGCTCTCGAGCACGTCGGAGACCGAGACCTCCTTGCGATAGCGGGCGTTCGGGTTCTCCAGCCCGTGCCGGGCGTTCTTCACCTTCACCGCGGCGAAGTCCTCCGGCGTGGCGCCGTAGAGGTCCATCCGCCGGCGCGCGTAGAGCGCGAAGTACGCCGGGTTCGTCATCCCGAGCAGCCGGAACCGCAGCCAGTCGGGGTCGTCCCACCGCTCCCCCGCGTTGGGGGCGAGGAACCCCTTCGGCGTGGTGTCCGCGCCGACCACGAGCGCGACCTCGGAGAGCCCCGCCAGGATCCGCGCCCGTGCGGTGTCGAGCGCCTGGGCGCCGGTCGCGCACGCGGCGTACGACGTGGCGACGCGGGCGCCGTTCCAGCCGAGCGCCTGGGCGAACGTCGCGCCGGCGACGTAGCCGGCGTAGCCGTTGCGGACCGTCTCGCCGCCGACCACGAGGTCGACCTGGCTCCAGTCGATGCCGGCGTCGTCGAGCGCCGCGCGGGCGGCCACCACGCCGTACTCGGTGAACGGCCGGCCCCACTTGCCCCACGGGTGCATGCCCACCCCGAGGACCGCCACCTCGCTCACTGGTCCGCCTCCTCGCCGAGCTCGGTCACGGGCTTCCAGCGCCAGATGAGCAGCTCGCCGTCGAGCGGCTCGACGACGAGCTCGACCTCGGCGCCGACATGGAGGTCCTTGACGCCGTAGCCGTCGGCCACCTGGCCGAGCACCGTCAGCCCCTCGTCGAGCTCGACCGCGGCGAGCGCGAACGGCTCGTAGGGGTCGGTGCGCGCGACGTAGGGCGCGGGCGGCTGGTACTGCGCGTCGGTGTAGCTCCACACCGTCCCGCGCCGGCTCAGCTCCGCGACCTCGAACTCGTCGCCGTCGCAGGTGGGGTTGCGGCAGAACGCCGCCCCGTCCGACGACGCCACCGGCGGGAAGTACGTGGTCGCGCAGGTCGTGCACCGCGACCCGAGCAGCCGCGGCTCCGGCCCGGTGGTGAACCACCCCTCGACCGCTGGACCCAGGCTCATGCCGCCTCCGGAAACTAGAACGTGTTCTCATTCTAAGGCACGGTCACGCGGGTGCGGCGCGGCTACTCCCGCGTCCCGGCCAGGAACGCCAGCAGGTCCTGACGGGTCAGCACGCCGACCGGCTTGCCGTCCTCCTGCACGAGCACGGCGTCGGCGCTCTCGAGCATCGCCACGGCGTCGCGGGCGTCCTCGGTCGAGCCGACGGTCGGCAGCGGCGGGCTCATGTGGTCCTCGACGCGGTCGGTGAGGCGCGCGGTGCCGGCGTAGAGTGCGTCGAGCAGCGCCCGGTCGGAGACCGAGCCGGCCACCTCGGCCGCGACGATCGGCGGCTCGGCGCGGACGACGGGCATCTGCGAGACGGCGTACTCCTGGAGGATCGCGACCGCCTCGGCGATGGTCTCGTTGGGGTGGGTGTGGACGAGGTCGGGCAGCCGGCCGTCCTTGCCGCGCAGCACCTCGCCGACGGTCTGGGTGTGATCGCGCAGCGCCTCGGTCGGGAAGCCGTACTGCGCCAGCCAGTCGTCGTTGAAGACCTTGGTCAGGTAGCCGCGGCCGCTGTCGGGGAGCAGCACGACGATCACCGCGTCGCGCTGCCCGGCGGCGGCGAGCTCCTGGGCGAGCTGCCGGGCGGCGTACGCCGCCATGCCCGACGAGCCGCCGACGAGAAGGGCCTCCTCGCGGGCCAGCCGCCGGGTGAAGGCGAACGAGTCGGCGTCGGACACCTCGATCACGCGGTCGGCGACCGACCGGTCGTAGGTCTCGGGCCAGAAGTCCTCGCCGACGCCCTCGACGAGGTAGGGCCGCCCCGAGCCGCCGGAGTAGACCGAGCCGGCGGGGTCGGCGCCGACGACCTGGATGTCAGGGTTCTGCTCCTTGAGGAAGCGGCCGACGCCGCTGATCGTGCCGCCGGTGCCCATGCCGGTCACGAAGTGGGTGATCCGGCCCTCGGTCTGCGCCCAGATCTCGGGCCCGGTCGACTCGTAGTGCGAGCGCGGGTTGTGCTGGTTGGAGTACTGGTCGGGCTTCCACGCGCCGGGCTGCGAGGCGAGCCGGTCGGAGACGTTGTAGTAGGAGTCGGGGTGCTCGGGCGCCACAGCGGTCGGGCACACGACGACCTCGGCGCCGTAGGCCTTGAGCACGTTGCGCTTGTCCTCGCTCACCTTGTCGGGGCAGACGAACACGCACTTGTAGCCGCGCTGCTGGGCCACCATCGCCAGCCCGACGCCGGTGTTGCCGGACGTCGGCTCGACGATCGTGCCGCCCGGCTGGAGCTCGCCCGAGGCCTCGGCGGCGTCGATCATCCGGGTGGCGATGCGGTCCTTCACCGACCCGCCGGGGTTGAGGTACTCCACCTTCGCGAGGACGAGCGGCCCGTCACCTCCGTCACCGCCGCCCGCAGGCAGGTCGAGGGTCTGGCGGAGCCGGACCAGCGGGGTGTTGCCGATCAGGTCGAGGACTGAGTTGGCGTACTGCACCCTGCTGATCCTTCCAGTTACCGGTCCGTAGCATGGAGTCGTGGGGAAGGCCGGGGCCGCGCGCAAGCTCGCCTCCGCCGCGGCGTACGGCGGTGGCGGCCTGTCCGTGCTCGGCGGAGCGCTCTACGGCCTCCTGCGCGCCGAGGCCCAGCTCGCCCGCCGCACCATCGGGGAGCCAGGCGACGTGACGCCGCCCGACGCGACCGGCTGGTACGGCCGCGGCCGCCCCGGGCCTGCGCTCAAGATCGTGCTGCTGGGCGACTCCAGCGCCGCGGGGTACGGCGTCGAGCGGGTCGAGGACACGCCCGGAGCGCGCCTCGCCAGCGGTGCCGCGGAGCGCGCGCACCGCCGCGTCTACCTGCGCGCGTTCGCGAAGATCGGTGCGCGCTCCTCCGACCTGGCCGGCCAGCTCGACCAGGCGCTGCCGATCGAGCCCGACGTCGCCGTCGTCCTGATCGGCGCGAACGACGTCACCCACCGCGTCCGGCCGGCCAGCTCCGTCGGTGACCTCGTCGAGGCGGTCCGGCGGCTCCGCGAGGCCGGCGTGGCGGTCGTCGTCGGCACCTGCCCCGACCTCGGCACCGTCAAGCCGATCCCGGCGCCGCTCAAGCAGGTGGCCCGCACCTGGTCTCGGCGCCTCGCCGCCGCCCAGACCATCGCCGTCGTCGAGGGCGGTGGCCGGACGGTGTCGCTGGGCTCGGTGCTCGGTCCCGAGTTCGCCGCCGCGCCCGGGGTGATGTTCGGCCCCGACCGGTTCCACCCCTCGGCCGCGGGCTACCGCGCGCTGGCCTCCGTGCTGCTGCCCTCCGTGCTCGCCGCGGTCGGCCTGATCCCCGACGACGAGGCCGCGCCCGAGGCGCTGCGCGGCGAGGGCGTGCTGCCGATCACCGCCGCCGCCCTCCAGGCCGTCAACGTGCCCGGCACCGAGGTCGACGGCACCCAGGTCGCCGGCCGCTCCCGCGGCGTGCGTGGTCGTTGGGTCGAGCTGCGGCACCGCCGCAGCCAGCCGCAGTCGGAGGGCGAGGCGCCCGACACCAGCGAGGACCGCGAGGAGCACGACGAGGACGACGAGCCGGCGGGTACCACCACGGCGTGACCGAGACCCAGCGCGAGCCCGTCCCCCGCATCGACACGAGCGAGAAGGACACCGCGCTCGCCTTCCTCCGCTTCGCCCGCCACTGCCTGGTCAAGAAGACCGAGGGGCTCGACGACGAGCAGCTGCGCCGCACACTCGTGCCGTCGGGCACCTCCCTGCTCGGCTTGGTCCAGCACGTGACCGACGGCGAGCGGTGGTGGTTCGGCTACCACGTGGCCAAAGACGCACGGTGGTCCGACGTCGACTTCAGCATGGCGGTGCCGCCCGACCGTCCCGCGGCCGAGGTGTTCGCCGCCTTCGACGAGGCCGTCGCCGCGAGCGACGAGATCCTGGACGGCGTGACCGACCTCGACGCCCCGCTCGCCGCGCTCGTCGACGGCGAGCAGCTGAGCGTCCGCTGGGTGGTCGCCCACACGACCAGCGAGCTCGCCCGGCATGCCGGGCACGCCGACATCATCCGCGAGCTGATCGACGGGGTCACCGGACGCTGACTGGATGTGTCCCTTTCACGGCTGATTCAAGCCCGCGAGAAACACGCTCTCATGCCGATGTCGGAGGGAGCCCGACGGTGCCGATGCCCGGGCGTGACTCGAGGTTGCTGATGTGGGTTCGCAGGCACTGCGGCGGTGGATAGTTCTCCCATGCGTCAACAGCCACAGCCTCGGTATCGCAGAGCAGCGGCATGGGTCTCCGCGTGCGCAGTTCTAGGTGTGGCCATTGCGCTGACGGCCTTCCTTGTCGGTCAGCGCCATCCACATGTCGTAGAGGATGACGTCAGCTGCCTCTCCGCAGAGGGCTCCATCTCGTGTGAGCTGGACGATGGCTGGACCATCGCAGTCCCGACAGATGTGAGCTGGACCGACACGCGTGGCTCCTCGCACTCTCGCGGCCGCCCTACCTGCCTTCCCCCGACCGGCCGAGGGCTGGAAGGACCCGTTCGGCTGACATGGATTCCTGTGACCGTCGACGGTGTGGGTTGGCGGCAGGTGCTGTCAGTGACCTGCTTGTCCTGAGCACGGGGTCTGGCGCCCGACCCGGCGGAGCACCATGTCGCGACCTGCGCGATCCGCGCGATCAAGCCGACGTTAGGGCGCTAGTCGTCGTCCCAGCCCACGAGCACTTTGATCTCCCACGGTCCACCTGGTCCGCTGCGCTCGGCGATGTGTCCTGGCGGCATCGTTGCGAGGTCAGCGATCGAACTGTTCATGGCTACGGCGTGTGCGATGTGAGCGATCTCTGAAGCGCCGGGCAGGTTCGGATCGCTGACACCGTCTCCGATCGCCCAGGAGCCATCAGGTGTATGAACCACTTCTCGGGCTGGAAGTTCTCCGGCCAGCACGGTCCGCTGGACGAACGCCCCGAGGTTCGAGGGAAACCGTCCGCCCTCGTAGGGGAACGGCAAGCGCTGGAAGATCTCCTCGTCGGTCACGGCTACATGCTGACATCCGCAATGCGCCCGGACATGCCGCTGCCTGGGGCCGACTGCACACCCATCGAGAGGCGGCGAGGGGTAGGCAAAACCCCACCTCGGTTGGCGGTCCAGACCCATCGAGCGCGCGCCCCGGCGTTCCTAGCGTCATGGGCATGAACTCACACACCAGTCAGCCCACACCCAGTGGTCCGCCGCCGGCCCTCGCCGTGCGCGGGCTCGCCCGGACGTACGGCGAGGGGGCCGGCGCCGTCCGGGCCCTCGCCGGGATCGACCTCACCTTCCCGACCGGCACCTTCACCGCGGTGATGGGCCCGTCGGGGTCGGGCAAGTCGACGTTCCTCACCTGCGCCGCCGGCCTCGAGCGCCCATCCGAGGGCCGCGTCGTCATCGCGGGCGAGGACGTCACCGACTGGAGCGAGGAGGACCGCACCCGGCTGCGCCGCGAGCGGATCGGCTTCGTCTTCCAGTCCTTCCACCTGATGCCCTACCTCACCGCGGCGCAGAACGTCGGCCTCCCGCAGCGGCTCGCCGGCCACCGTCCCGACCGCAAGCGCGTGCAGGCGCTGCTCGACCGGGTCGGCCTCGGCGACCGCGCCGGCCACCTGCCCGCCGAGCTCTCCGGCGGCCAGCAGCAGCGCGTCGCCATCGCCCGCGCACTCGTCTCCGACCCGGCCGTGATCTTGGCCGACGAGCCCACCGGTGCGCTCGACTCCGCCACCGCCCACGAGGTGCTCGCCCTGCTGCGCAGCAGCGTCGACGACGCCGGCCACGTCGGCGGCGGCCAGACCGTCGTGATGGTCACCCACGACCCGGTCGCGGCGGCGTACGCAGACACGGTGGTCTTCCTCGTCGACGGCCGGATCGCCGGCACCATGGCCCGGCCGACCGCCGACGCCGTCGCCGGCCAGCTGGCCCACCTCGACGAGCTCGTCGCCGAGCACAGCATGGGGGCGGCGTCATGATGCGGCTCGCGCTCGCCTCCCTGCGACACCGCGCCACCGCGTCGACCGCGACGTTCCTGACCGTGCTGCTCGGCACGGCGCTCATGGGGTCGTTCGCGACCCTCGCCCAGGCCGCCACCGGCCCCGTGTCGTCGACCGACCAGGACACGCTGGTGATCATGGGCGCAGTCGTCGGCGGCTGGGGCGCGCTCATCGTGCTCTTCGCCGTCGTCTCGACCGTCGGCATCACCGTCACCCAGCGCGAGACCGAGATCGGGCTCCTGCGCACCGTCGGCGCCACGCCGCGGCAGGCCGCGCGCCTCGTGCGCGCGGAGACCTTCGTCGTAGCCGTCGTCGCCTCGGCCGCCGGCGCCCTGCTCGCCTCGCTCGGCGGCCGCGCCCTGCTCGAGATGCTGCGGCACGGCGACGTGGTCGCCGACTCGGTCCGCTACCAGGGCGGGGCGGCCCCGGCCGGCACGGCCGTGCTGATCGTGCTGGTCAGCCTCCTCGGGTCGGGCCTCGCCGCCCGCCGCGGGACGCGCGGGCCCGCCTCCATCACCCCGAGCGAGAGCGCACGTGGCAGCCAGCGGCTGCGCGCGTGGCGCGTGGTCGCGGCCGTGCTGCTGGCCGCCTACGGCCTGGCGATGGGCGTCGTCACCGTCACGGTGACCGCCCACGACCCCGACCCGTACGCCGCGATGTCGACCTCGGGCTCGTGCGCGATCCTCGTGTCGCTGGGCCTCGCCTGCGTCGCCCCGTGGCTCCTGCGGCACCTCTCGGTGGTCGCGAAGCCGCTGCTCGGCTCGAGCGCGGCCGCCCACCTGGCGGCGTACAACACCCGGCGCCGGGCCCACCTGCTCAGCGGCGTGCTCGCGCCCGTGGTGGTGCTGACCGCCGCCTCGGTGAGCGTGCTGATGGCGGTCGGGACCGACAGCCGGACCCGCCCCGCGGGCTTCGAGCAGGACGCTCGCACGATCAACCTGCTCAACAACGTCGTCGTCGGGATGGTCGTGCTGTTCGCGGCCGTCGTCGTGGTCAACACGTTCGCGGCCGTGGTCGCCCACCGGCGGGCCGAGCTGCACCGGCTCTGGCTGCTCGGTGCGACCCCCGGCCAGGTGGAGTCGTCGGTGCTCGCCGAGGCCCGCGTGGTCGCCGGCATCGGCGTGGTCCTGGGCCTGGTCGCCTCGCTCGCCACGGTGGTCCCGTTCGGGATCGCCCGCCACGAGGGCGTCGTCCCCGACGGCGAGCTGTGGCTGCCGGTCGTGATCGCGGTCGGCGTGGTCCTGCTGACGCTCGGCTCGGCGCGCTCCGCGGTGCGGCGTGCGGCGCCCTCGACGGGGGCCGTGCGATGACAGACTGGTCCGCGATGCCTCTCCAGCCGATCACGACGGTCCGGCCGGCACCCGTCGACCGCGCCGCTCTCGTCGAGCGGCTCCGGCTGACCGGGGTCTCGCTCGGCTACGCGCTGTCCATGGCACCGGCCCTCGCGCTCGGCATCCTCACCCTCCTCTGCATCCCATTGGGGCTCGTCACGGCCGGCTTCGCGCTGGCGCTCGCGGTCGTGCCCGCGACCGCCGCGCTGACCGGCGTGCACCGGCGGGTCAGCGGGGAGCTGCTCGGCGAGGAGGTCGCGGCGTCGTACGCCGACACCACCGGGACCAACGTCGTGACCCGGCCGGTCCGCTGGCTCACCGACCGCGCGCGGTGGCGCGACGTGGGCTTCCTGTGGTTCTCCGCGACCGGCGGGTTCGTGCTCTCCGTGCTGCCGGTCGCCCTGCTGGTCGCGCCGCTGACGCACCTGGTCGGGCTGGTCGTCGACGGCGGCTTCTGGTGGGCGCTGCTGGCGCTGCTCGACGCGCCGCTGCTGCTGGCCTGGTGGCTGGTGACCCCGTCGCTGGTGCGGGCCCGCGCCGTGGCCGAGCGCAACATCCTCGGCCACACCCGGCTGGAGGAGCTCGAGCGCAGGGTCGAGGAGGTCACCACCTCCCGCACCGAGACCCTCGACCACAGCGCGGCCGAGGTCCGGCGCATCGAGCGCGACCTGCACGACGGGGCGCAGGCTCGCATCGCCTCGGTCGGCATGAACGTCGGCCTGGCCGAGAAGCTCATCGCGACCGACCCCGAGGGGGCCGCGGCGCTGCTGCGCGAGGCGCGCGAGACGACCGTCGACGCGCTCGAGGACCTGCGGTCCGTCGTCCGCGGCATCCACCCGCCGGCCCTGGCCGACCGCGGGCTGGCCGGCGGGATCGAGGCGCTCGCGCTGCCGATCCCGCTGCCGGTCACCGTCACCGTCGACGCGCCCTCGCTGCCGCCGCCGGTCGAGTCGGCCGCCTACTTCGCGGTCGCGGAGTGCCTCGCCAACACGGTCAAGCACGCCGGCGCCACCCGCGCCTGGGTGCGGGTGCGCCACGACGGCGAGGTGCTGCACCTCGTGGTCGGCGACGACGGTCGGGGCGGCGCCGACCCGGGCGGCTCCGGCCTGGCGGGGGTGGGGCAGCGACTCGCGGCGTTCGACGGCACGATGAGCGTCGAGAGCCTCGCCGGAGGGCCGACGGTCGTGACCATGGAGGTGCCGTGCCCGCAGTGACCGCACCGCTGCGGGCCGTGCTCGCGGAGGACCAGGCGCTGCTGCGGGTGGGGCTCACCCGCATCCTCGAGGCGAGCGACATCGCGGTGGCCGCGGCGGTGGACAACGCGCCGCAGCTCGAGGCGCTCCTCGCGAAGGACGACTTCGACATCGCGATCGTCGACGTGCGGCTCCCGCCGACGTTCTCCACCGAGGGCCTCACGGCCGCGATCGGCGCGCGGGCCGCCCGCCCCGGGCTCCCGGTGCTGGTGCTCAGCCAGCACGTCGAGCCGATCTACGCGCGCGACCTGCTCGCCAGCGGCGAGGGCGCGATCGGCTACCTGCTCAAGGACCGCGTCGCCGACGTCGACGAGTTCGTGGCCACCGTACGCCGCGTCGCCTCCGGCGGCACCGTGCTCGACCCCGAGGTGGTCGCGGGCCTGGTCTCCGGCTCGGCGGCGCGGCCGCTCGACCGCCTCACCGACCGCGAGCGCGAGGTGCTGACGCTGATGGCCGAGGGCCGCTCCAACGCGGCGATCGCCGCCCGGCTGTACGTCTCGGAGAAGGCGGTCGGCAAGCACACCAACGCGATCTTCACCAAGCTCGACCTGCCGCAGGCGCACGACGACAACCGTCGGGTGCTCGCCGTCCTCGCCTGGCTCCAGGGCCAGTGATCGCAGGCCACACATGACGACGGCCCCGGGAACCATGGTTCCCGAGGCCGCCGGAGCCGTCCCCGTGTGGAGGGCTCGGCTGGTTGCTAGTTGTCGCTGAAGATCGCGAGCAGGCGCAGCAGGTTGGTGTAGATCCAGACCAGGCTCACGGTCATCGCGAACGCCGCGCGCCACGACTCCTGCTCGGGGATCCGGTTGGCGATCCCCTGCTCCACGAAGTCGAAGTCGAGGATCAGCATGAAGACACCGAGCACCAGACCGGCGACCGCCGTCAGGATGCCGAGGCCGCCGAAGCCGAAGAGGCCGAACGACGAGCCGAACAGGCCCAGGACCAGCTCCATCAGGCTCAGGCCGATCATGCCGAACACGGCGGCGATCACGAACATGCGGAACTTCGCGCCGACCTGGATGTTGAAGAACTTGTAGGCCGCGAGCGTGCCGGCGAAGGCCGCGAACGTGCCGATCACCGCCTGGATGACCAGGTTGCCGGTGCCGGGCGTGGAGTAGATCGAGTCGATGAACTTGCTGAACGCGCCGAGCGCCACGCCCTCGGCGACGGCGAACGCCATCACGAGCGCCGGGCTGACCACGCGCTTGAACGAGTTGACCATCGACAGCGCGAACGCGACGAGCGAGCCGAGGGTCAGAGCGGTGATGAGACCGCCGGGCACCTCGTTGTCGGTGATGTCGCCGGTGACCAGCCAGGTGGCGGCGGCCGCGACGATCACGAGGCCGAGGCTGATGGCGGTCTTCTGGACGACCGTGTCGATCGTCATCGGGCCCGTGGCGGCGGGCGCCCGGCCCAGGTCCTGCGGACCACCGGGCGCGCCGACGGACCACTGCGACGGGTCGGTCTGGGCGTAGCCGGCCGTCGGCGCACCGTTGCCGGCGTAGGTCTGGTTGCCGTACATGTTGGCGCCGCCGCGGTTGAACTCCTCGGACCGACGGAAGATCGGGTTGTTGCTCTGCATGGTCTCTCCTTGGAGGCCGGGGTGAGAGGGCCCAGTGTACGGACCTTCGACAGGTTGAACGCAGGTACGCGCTCCGGCGTTCCCGCCGTTGCTGTGGATTCGCTGAGAGCCGGACGCGCCGGTCAGGTCACCCGCGGCGCGCCACCACCACGGTGTCGGTCGCGACCCGCGGCTCGCCGTCGTGGTTGCGGAAGTCACGTGTCCGGGCCTCGGCGACGTCGACCTCCCAACCGTCGGTCAGCACCGAGGTCACCCGCTCGGGCGCGAACAGCAGGTGCGAGAGTCGCTGGTTGCGAAGGTCGGTCCGGCGCTCGTCGGGGTGGTGCCCGGCGACGATGAGCGTCCCGCCCGGCCGCACGCAGCCGGCGATGGCGCTGTAGACCCGGTCGAAGTGCGCGTCGGGGACGTGCACGTACATCGCGGTGACCAGGTCGGCGCCGCCCGGCAGCGGGTCGCCGGCCACCAGGTCGGCGTGCACCCAGTCGGTGCGGTCGGCGACCCCGGCCTCGCCCGCGTGCTGCCTGGCCTTGTCGAGCGCTACGACCGAGACGTCGGCACCGGTCACCCGCCAGCCCCGCTCGGCCAGCCACACCACGTCGGCGCCCTCGCCGCACCCCACGTCGAGCGCCAGCCCCGGCGCCAGCCCGCCGGCGTGCTCGACGAGCCGCTGGTTGGGTAGGCCCGACCAGACCCGGTCGTGCGCGGCGTACCGCTCGTCCCAGAACGCCTGGCTGAAGACGCGCTCGTCGTCGAGCTCCCCGTGCTCCCCGTGCTCCCCGTCATGACCGTCGTGACCGTCATGTCCCTGGTGCTCGGCCATCACCCTCCCCCACGGACAGCTGTCGGCGGCCGGGGCGTGCGCCCCGACCCCGCAGACCGTACCTTCCTCAGTTGCCACGCTGGAGGGCAGCCGAGGGGGCCAACCGGCCGATCGGCACCGGTCGCCCCGCGTGCGCGGTGGGAACGACGCATCGCCCCCGCTCGCGAACCTGCCACCGCACCCCAGGGCCGTCCACCGTGCGGACTGGTTCTCACGAGCTATCACCCCCTGGGATGAAGGCCGAGGGCCGAGGCCGTGCCTCACCCAGAACGGCCACCACGGTGCCCCCGGTGGGGCTCGAACCCACACTGAGCCGCTTTTAAGGCGGTTTCCTCTGCCGGTTGGGATACGGGGGCGCGCTCAGCGTAGATCCGCGGCCCGGCCGAGCACGTCGTCGAGCATCGGCTCGGTGAGGCGGCCGGTGAACGTGTTCTGCTGGCTCGGGTGGTAGCAGCCGAGCAGCGTGAGCTCGCGGTCCGGCCCGGTCAGCACCGCCTCGACGCCGTGCCCGAAGCGCGCCTTCGGGGTCGGCGGCTGCCAGCCGATGGCGGCGAACGAGCGCAGCGTCGCGTCCCACCCGATCGAGCCGAGTGCCACGACCACGCGGACGTGGTCGACGACGAGCCGCAGCTCGGCCTCGATCCAGGGGGCGCAGGTGTCGCGCTCGGCGGTGGTCGGCTTGTTCTGCGGCGGCGCGCAGCGCACCGTCGCGACCATCCGGGTGTCGATCAGCTCGAGGCCGTCGGCCGAGTCGACGCTGGTCGACTGGGTGGCCAGCCCGACGCGGTGCATCGAGGCGACCAGCCAGTCACCGGAGCGGTCGCCGGTGAAGACGCGGCCGGTGCGGTTGCCGCCGTGGGCGGCCGGGGCGAGGCCCACCACGAGCACCGCGGGCGTCGGCGACCCCCAGCCGGGGATCGGGCGGCCCCAGTAGGGCTCGCCGGCGAACGACGCGCGCTTGGCGACGGCGACGTCCTCGCGCCAGCGCACCAGGCGCGGGCACGCGCGGCAGACCGAGACCTCCGCCTCCACCTCGGCGAGGCTCGCCCGCCCCGCGAGGCGGCGTACCTGCGCCACCGTGTGCGCGACCGGGGTGTCGGGCGCGGCAGGGTCGCCGGGCCAGCCGCTGCCGGGCGGGACCGGCGAGGCGAAAGGCTGCCCGGTGGCCGGGTGCGGGAGCTCGGTCAGGGTCGCAGGCTACGGGGTGGCCTGCATGCCGATCTGGCTGTCGCCGCCCCGGACCTTGTCGGCGGCGGCCGACGCGGCGGTGCTCACCTTGTCTTTGGCGACCTCGGCAGCGGCCGCGGCCTGCTGGGCCGCGGCGTCCTGGGCGCGGCGCGAGACGCGCTGGACCTGGGGGTTGTCGGCGACCTTGCGGGCCGTCGCGGCGATCTGCTCGTAGCGCTGGCGACCGGCCCGCGCTCCGAGCACGTACCCGACCCCGGCTGCGGCCAGCAGTGACAGCTTGCTCATGACCTGCTCCTCTTCACGACGATGACGACGACGGCGACCAGGGCCAGCGCACCGGCCGCGACCGCGGCCTGCTTCGCGGTGGCCTTGGCACGCACCTGGACCTGCTCACTGAGCTGGTTGACGGTGGCGGCCAGCTCCTCGCGCTGGCGGGCGATGTCGGCCTCGAGCTCGGCCTGCTTCTGCGACATCAGCGGTGCCCCTTCGCGGCTTCCACGTCCTGCTTGACCCCGGCGATGGCCTTCTCCGGGGTGGGCGGGGTGGCCTGGGTGACCTGCTTCTTGCCGACCACCGCCGCGACGCCTGCGGCGACGAGCACCACGACCGTGACGATGAGCGCGGACAGCCACAAAGGCAGCGCCAGGTCGAGCGCGATGACCGCGGTCGTCAGCAGCCCGGCCAGGCCGTAGAGCGCCAGGACCCCCGCACCGCTGAACAGCCCGATGCCGACCCCGGCGTGCTTGCCCTTCTCGGTCAGCTCGGCCTGTGCGAGACGGAGCTCCGAGCGCACCAGCTCGGGCAGCTGCTCGGAGAGCCGGTGCACGACGGCGCCGATCGGCTCGTCCGTCTCCTGCTGGGTGGTCATGAGGCGTCGGTGCCCCTGAGCCACGGGTGCTAAACGAGCGACCAGGCGATCCCGTCGAGGATGTCGGACTCCGACGCGACGATGGTCGTCACCCCAGTCCGCGCGAGCACTCGCGCCAGGATCAGCGCGCCGGCGCCGATCACGTCGGCCCGGCCGGGATTCATGAACGGCAGGGCGCGGCGCTCCCCCACCGACAGCGCGACCAGCCGGTCGACGTACGCCGTCACCTCGGCCACGGGCAGCCGCGCCTGGTCGATCGCCGAGCGGTCGTACGACGACAGGCCCAGCACCCCGGCCGCGACGGTGAGGTTGCTGCCGGCGACTCCGACCACGGTCCCCGCCTCACCGACCGGCACCGGCGCGGCGTCGAGGTGCGCGTCGATGTCCGCGACGCACGCGGCCACCTCGTCGGGGGTCGGCGGGTCGCCGGCCAGGTGCCGCTCGTGCAGGCGCACGGAGCCGATGTCCATCGAGTGCGCCGCGTCGACCCGGCCGCGCGAACCGAGGACCAGCTCGGTGGACCCGCCGCCGATGTCGACGACGAGCACCGGCTCGGGGGCTGGCGCGGTCAGGTTGCGGACCGCGCCGTCGAACGCGAGGCCCGCCTCCTGCTCGCCGGTGAGGATGTCGGGCGCGACCCCCAGTCGCTCCTCGACGCCGCGCACGAACACCTCGCCGTTGGCGGCGTCGCGCACCGCCGAGGTCGCGCAGAGCCGCACCCGCGTCGCGCCGTGCTCGCGGATCGTCGCGACGTAGTCGTCGAGGGCCGCGAACGTGCGCGTCAGCGCCTCGTCGGCCAGCCGGCCGGTGGCGTCGACGCCCTGCCCGAGCCGAACGATGCGCGACTCCCGCACCGCGACGTCGGGCAGTGCGCCGACCAGCAGGCGGATGGTGTTGGTGCCGCAGTCGATCGCGGCGACGGGGTCAGTCAACACACGGACCCGGTGCCCACCAGTCGCCGAGGGCGTCGAGCACCTCGTCGCCGAGGGGGTTCGCACCCGGGCCCTGGGCGAGCGCCTGCGCGGCCAGCACGTGCAGGCACTTGACCCGGTCGGGCATCCCGCCGGCGGAGATCCCCTCGATCTCCGGCACCGAGCCGAGCTCGGCGCGCGCGGCGAGGTAGCGCCGGTGCGCCTCGGCGTACGCCGCCGCGAGGTCGTCGTCGGCGCGCAACCGCGCCTCCATCTCCTTCATCAGGCCCGACCCCTCGAGCGAGCCGATGCGCGACGCGGCCCGCGGGCAGGTCAGGTAGAACGTCGTCGGGAACGGCGTGCCGTCGTCGAGCCGGGGCTCGGTGGCCACGACGTCGGGCAGCGAGCACGGGCAGCGGTGCGCGACCGCGTGCACCCCGCGCGGCGTCCGCCCGAGCTGTCGGCCGACGGCCTCGAGGTCCGCCTGGGAGGCCGGCGTCGAGGCCGCGCTCGAGGCCGGCGTCATGGTGCCTCGGGGGTCTCCCCCGCAGAGTCCTCGCCGCCGGTGCCCTTGCGCGTGCCGTCGATCTCGGCGGCGGGCGGCTTGTCGGCCTTCGGCGGGTGCCCCGCCAGCTCGACCGAGGCCCAGCCGTCGCTCCACCACGGGGTCTGGGTGGTCGTGATGACGGTGCTGGGGTCCTGCAGCGACGACGCCGGCTCGAGCGGCTTGCCGTCCTCGCCGAGCACGAGGTAGGTCTTCTCGCCCGGCATGACGTAGCCCAGGCGCTGGCGCGCCTGCTTCTCGACGTACGCCGGGTCGTCCCAGCGGTCCTTCTCCGACTCGAGCGCGTCGATGTTGGCCTCGTGCTCGGCGATCTGGCTCTTGAGGTCGTTGATGTGGGTGCGCTGCTGGAGGTAGGCGCGCAGCGACGACGCGTACGACACGGTCAGCACCGCGAGCACCAGCACCAGCACCGCGGCCCGGCCGGTGAGCCGCGACCGCGGTCGCTCAGCGGTCGTGCCGCCGGCGCGCGCCGGCTCCGGGCGCGGTGCCGCGGCGCGCGCCGGTCGGGGGGCGCCGGGGCGGCGCCCCGGACCGGTGCGACCGCGGGGCCTGCGCTTGTCGGGAGTCATGTCCTAACGATTGAACCGCGGAAATGCGCTCGCGCCGGCGTACCGCGCCGCGTCGCCGAGCTCCTCCTCGATCCGGAGGAGCTGGTTGAACTTGGCCACCCGGTCGGACCGCGCCGGTGCACCGGTCTTGATCTGCCCGCAGTTCACGGCGACCGCGAGGTCGGCGATCGTCGTGTCCTCGGTCTCGCCCGAGCGGTGGCTCATCATGTTGCGGAAGCCCGCGCGGTGCGCGAGGTCGACCGCGTCCAAGGTCTCGGTGAGCGAGCCGATCTGGTTGACCTTGACCAGCATCGCGTTGGCGTTTCCGCCGTCGATGCCTCGCTGGAGCCGCTCGACGTTGGTCACGAACAGGTCGTCGCCGACGATCTGGATCGTGTCGCCGAGCTGGTCGCTGAGGGCCTTCCAGCCGTCCCAGTCGTCCTCGTCGAGCGGGTCCTCGATCGAGACGATCGGGTAGGCCGCGCAGAGCTCGGCGTAGTAGGCCGTCATCTCGGCGCTGGTCTTGGCGGCGCCCTCGAAGGTGTAGGTGCCCTGCCCCGAGTCGGACCGGGCGCAGAACTCGCTGGCCGCGACGTCCATCGCCAGCGCGATGTCGGTGCCGAGGGTCTGGCCGGACGCCTCGACGGCCTCGGCGATCAGGTCGAGCGCCGCGCGGTTGGAGTCGAGGTTGGGCGCGAAGCCGCCCTCGTCGCCGAGCCCGGTCGAGAGCCCCTTCTTCTTCAGCACCGACTTGAGGGCGTGGTAGACCTCGGCGCCCGAGCGCAGCGCCTCCTTGAACGTCGGGGCGCCGATCGGCGCGATCATGAACTCCTGGACGTCGACGTTGGAGTCGGCGTGCGCGCCGCCGTTGAGGATGTTCATCATCGGCACCGGCAGCAGGTGTGCGTTGGGACCGCCGACGTAGCGGTAGAGCGGCAGTCCGGCCGAGTCGGCCGCGGCCCGTGCGACGGCGAGCGAGACGCCGAGGATCGCGTTGGCGCCGAGCTGCGCCTTGTTGGGGGTGCCGTCGGCGTCGAGCATCGTCTGGTCGACGACGCGCTGGTCGTCGGCGTCGAGTCCCTCGACCGCCGGGCCGAGCTTCTGGATCACCGCGTCGACGGCCTTCTGCACTCCCTTGCCGAGGTAGCGGTCGCCGCCGTCGCGCAGCTCGACGGCCTCGAACGCGCCCGTCGACGCGCCGCTGGGCACGGCAGCGCGGGCGAAG
The DNA here is from genome assembly GCF_000422805.1 of Nocardioides halotolerans DSM 19273. Classification (GTDB taxonomy): domain Bacteria; phylum Actinomycetota; class Actinomycetes; order Propionibacteriales; family Nocardioidaceae; genus Nocardioides; species Nocardioides halotolerans. The sequence goes on from NZ_KE383923.1 coordinate 671,098, forward strand.
GTCCCGTCGTCGAGGACCACCTCGACCTCGACGGTGGGGTTGCCGCGCGAGTCGAGGATCTCGCGGGCGCCGACAGCTTCGATGGATGCCACGGGTGGGTGCTCCTGAGGTGGGGAAGTGCGCGGACGAGTGCGCGGACGCAAGCCTAGTGGCCCTCCGGAGCGCGTCTCGGGAGGTGGTCAGCCGAGGCGGCGTACGGCGTCGCGCAGCGCCTGCTCGGGGTCGACCCCCTCGTCGACGGCCTCGGCCACCAGTGCGAGCAGCCGACCGCCGAGGTCGTCCGGCAGGTCGCGGACCGGCGCACCGCGTTCCAGCGCCTTCGTGGCGTAGAGCAGGGCAGGAAGCGTGTCGGGCAGGCCGTCGGTGAAGGAGTCACGCGGCTTGTCGCGGGCCTTGATGGCCTGCCAGACCTCGTTGACCGCCGCGGCGTCGGCCGGCGGGTCGTCGGAGGCCGGGCCGAAGACGTGCGGGTTCCGCCGGTGCATCTTCGCGGTGATGCCGCGGGCCACGTCGTCGACAGTGAACGCGCCCGACTCCTCGGCGATCACGGCGTGGAAGTAGACCTGGAGCAGGAGGTCGCCGAGCTCCTCGCGCAGCGCGTCCCAGTCGCCTGTCTCGTCGCCGGCGTCGATCGCCTCGAGCGTCTCGTGGGTCTCCTCGAGGAGGTAGCGCGCGAGCGACCGGTGGGTCTGCTCGCGCTTCCACGGGCACTCGGCGCGCAACCGCCGCATCACCGCGAGGAACTCGAGCAGCGGCTCGTGGGACGGCGGGGGCTCGGCCACGGTCGTCGGGCTAGTCGAAGCAGACGAAGCTGCCCGGCAGGGAGCCGGTGTAGGCAGCGCCCGGGTTGGCCGCGATCCCGTTCTTGGCCTGCTTGCTCACCGCGACCGAGAGCGCGGTGTCGACCGGCTCCTCGGCGCCGATCTCGATGGCGTACTTGGGGTTGATGTGCACGTCGTGGTCGGCGACCCAGGCGTCGAGCTGCTTGAGTCCCTCGTTGTACTTGTCCTCCGCGCCGGCGTCGGTCTGGCCTTGCTTCTCCAGCTCGATGCCGCCGATCTGGACCATCACGTCCTGCATGTAGGCCTGCGCGTCCACGACCTCCTGGACGGCGTCCTTCTCGGCGCTGCTGAGCTTGGTCAGCTGCTTCGCGGTCTGGGCGACGTTGCCCTTGTAGTCGGAGGTCGGCGTGACGCCGTAGTCGTCGGCCAGCTGCTCGGCGACCAGCTTCTCGACCAGCGCCGTCGTCACCTGCGAGGTGAGCGTGCTCATCGGGGTCGGCGTGCTGGGCTGCGCCGAGCCGCGGTTGAGCGTCTCGAGCCCCTTGCAGGCGTCGTGGGTCACCTGGTCGACGTGGCGGGTGCTGATGGTCTGGTCGCCGACCTGGGCCGCCAGGCCGGGGTGGAACTGGGTGCCGGCCACGCCGCACCCGGCGAGCAGGAACACCGACACGACGGGGAGGACCGGCAGGGCACGCCGCGTCCGCACGCTCCGCTTCAGCACGCTTCGAGTCGCCACAGCGCCATTGAACACCGGGCCCACACGTGCGGCCGACCCGGGCGGGGGTCGTCGTCCCCCGCCCGGGCCGGTGGCCGGTGTCCCGCGGCGCGTGGTCAGCCCGCGCGCCGGGCCAGGACCCGCGCGACCCGCCTGCGCCGTCGGGGCGCCAGGACGAGGGTCGCGGTGCTCGTGGCCAGCGCGAGCTCGGCCGCGACCGCGCCGACCTCGGCCGGGCTGATCCCCGCCCGGCTGGCGATGCGGGCGTGCTGGCGACGGGTCAGCTCGGCGACCACCGGGTAACCGGCCTCGCGCTGCAGGGCGCGCCAGTCGGCCGGCCGGTGCGTGGTCGCGCGCAGGTAGGCAGCTCGCACCGCGGCGTACGGCGCGACGCCCTCGCCGAGCTCGAGCTCGTGGTCGAGGACGCCCTCGAGCGTGGTCGTGAAGCGCTGGAACAGCGCGCGCACCAGCGTCTCGCGCTCGGGCAGGCCGAGCTGTGCCGGGTCGGCGGCCACGGCGGCGCCGGCGGCCACCGCCTCCTCGCGGGCGAGCCAGCCGTCGAGAGCGGCGGTGCGGGTGCGGTGGTCGGACCAGCCGACCCGGGCCGCGGGCTGGGTCCTGCGGCGGTAGGTGCTGAGCGGCAGTGCGGTCATGACGGGCCTCTTCGGTGTCTCAGGGAGGGAGCGAATGCCTGTCAGGAGTCGCAGTCCTTCGCCCTGATACACCCCGGTCTTGGACCTTCTGTGCATCGGACCCGGCGACGGAATGAGGGCCGAAGCTCGCGGGGGTAAAGCGATGGGAGCGTGGGAGCGAAGCGACCCGGTAGTTCCGAGCGAAGCGAGGCGCCCCGCGATCGGCCTCCGGGCCGTGGCGCCTGCGCCGCAGCGAGCGCCAGCGAGC
>NZ_KE383923.1:673969-745542 GCF_000422805.1 Nocardioides halotolerans DSM 19273
CCGCGAAGCTGGCGCCACGGACTGGGGGCCGAAGCTCGCGGGGGTATCAGACAGCAGGATCAACGACCGCATCGATCACGCCGTGCGCCCACTCCAGCAGCGCGATGCCGTCGAGCGGCTTGCCCATCACGCCGCCGACGTGCGGGCGAGGCACCAGGATCGTCGAGACCGGCGCCTTGACGATCGACTTGGGGTAGAGGCGCTGGAGGCGCACGACCCGCGACTCGGGCAGCGTCACGGGGGCGAACCGGACGTTCTTGCCGGCGAGGGTGACCTCGCCGACGCCGGCGCGCCGGGCGCGGCCGCGGAAGCGGGCGACGAGGAGCAGCGAGGTGACCTCGACGGGCGGCTCGCCGTAGCGGTCCTTGAGCTCCTCGAGCAGCAGGTCGACGTCATCGTCGGAGCGGACCTCGGCCAGCCGCTTGTACATCTCGAGGCGCAGGCGCTCGGAGGGGATGTAGTCGTGCGGCAGGTGCGCGTCGACGGGCAGCTCGATGCGGACCTCGTTGAGCTCGGGCTCGGCGTCGCCGCGGAACTCGTGGACCGCCTCGCCGACGAGCCGGACGTAGAGGTCGAAGCCGACGTCGGCGATGTGGCCGGACTGCTCACCGCCGAGCAGGTTGCCGGCGCCGCGGATCTCGAGGTCCTTCATCGCGATCGCCATGCCGCCGCCGAGGTCGGAGTGCTGGGCCAGGGTGGCCAGCCGCTCGTGGGCGGTCTCGGTGAGCGGCTTCTCGGCGGGGTAGAGGAAGTAGGCGTAGGCGCGCTCGCGCGAGCGGCCGACCCGTCCGCGGAGCTGGTGGAGCTGGGAGAGGCCGAGGGTATCGGCGCGCTCGATGATCATCGTGTTGGCGTTGGAGACGTCGAGGCCCGACTCGACGATCGTCGTGCAGACCAGCACGTCGAACGACTTCTCCCAGAAGTCGAGCATCACCTGCTCGAGCTGGTGCTCCCCCATCTGCCCGTGGGCGACCGCGACCCGCGCCTCGGGCACCAGCTCGCGGATCTTCGCGGCGGCCTTCTCGATCGACTGCACCCGGTTGTGGATGTAGAAGACCTGGCCCTCGCGGAGGAGCTCGCGGCGCACGGCGGCGGTGACCTGGCGGTCCTCGTAGGCGCCGACGTAGGTCAGCACCGGGTGCCGCTCCTCGGGCGGGGTGGTGATCGTGGACATCTCGCGGATGCCGGTGATCGCCATCTCGAGCGTGCGCGGGATCGGGGTCGCCGACATGGAGAGCACGTCGACGGAGGTGCGCAGCCGCTTCATCTGCTCCTTGTGCTCGACGCCGAACCGCTGCTCCTCGTCGACGATGATCAGGCCGAGGTCCTTGACGCGGATGTCGGGGTTGAGGAGCCGGTGGGTGCCGACCACGATGTCGACGGTGCCGTCGCCGAGCCCCTCGATGACTGCGCGGGCCTCCTTGTCGGTCTGGAAGCGGCTGAGGCCCTCGATCCGGATCGGGAACCCGCTCATCCGCTCCTGGAACGTCGAGAGGTGCTGGGTCACCAGCAGCGTGGTCGGCACCAGCACCGCGACCTGCTTGCCGTCCTGGACCGCCTTGAACGCCGCGCGCACCGCGATCTCGGTCTTGCCGTAGCCCACGTCGCCGCAGACGAGCCTGTCCATCGGGACCGTCTGCATCATGTCGCCCTTGACCTCGTCGACCGTGGTGAGCTGGTCGGGGGTCTCGGTGAACGGGAAGGCGTCCTCGAGCTCGCGCTGCCACGGGGTGTCCGGGCCGAACGCGTGGCCCTGGGTGGCCTGCCGCGCGGCGTAGAGCTTGATGAGCTCGGCCGCGATCTGGCGGACGGCCTTGCGGGCGCGGCCCTTGCGCTTGTTCCAGTCGGCGCCGCCGAGCCGGTCGAGGCTGGGCTGCTCGCCGCCGACGTAGCGCGTCACCTGGTCGAGCGCGTCGGCGGGCACGTAGAGCCGGTCGGGCGGGCCGCCGCGCTTGCTGGCGCCGTACTCGAGCACGAGGTACTCGCGGGTCGCGCCGGCGACCTCGCGCTGGCGCATCTCGACGAACCGGCCGACTCCGTGCTGCTCGTGGACGACGTAGTCGCCCGCGGCGAGCTCGAGCGGGTCGATCTGGCGCTTGCGCCGGGCCGGCATCTTGCGCATGTCGCGCGTGGAGGCGCGCTGGCCGGAGATGTCCTCGCCGGTGAGCAGCACCAGCCGGTTGGCCTCGTCGACGAACCCGTGGGTGAGCGCGCCGCAGGTGACGGTGACGACGTCGGCGGCGGGCGGGTCGTCGAGGGCGTCGACCAGCCGGGCCGCGACGTCGCGCTCGCCGAGTGCCTCGACGGTGCGCTGGGCCGGGCCGTGGCCGGGGTGGACGACGACCGTGCGGAAGCCCTCGGCGCGCCAGCGGGCGAGGTCACTGAACGCCCGGTCGACGTCGCCGCGGTAGGCCTCCGCGCCCTGCATCGCGAGCGTGCGGGTGGGGACGCCGGACAGGTCGGAGTCGGTCTCCGGCACCAGCTCCGCGGTGTCGTCGGCGAGCCCGAACGGGCTGACCGTCCACCAGCTCTGGCCGGCGGCGAGCACGTGGGCGCGGACGTCGCCGAGCGCGCGGTAGGACGCGGCGCCGAGGTCGATAGGCGACTCCCCTCCGCTGGCCGCGGCGGCCCAGCTGGCGCCGAGGAACTCCTCGCTGGTCGCGACCAGGTCGTGGGCCCTGCGGCGCACGCGCTCCGGGTCGACGACGAGCACGTGGGTGCGGTCGGGCAGGAGGTCGACGAGGAGCTCCATCTCGTCGACCAGGGCGGGCGTCAGCGCCTCCATGCCCTCGACGGCGATGCCCGCGGCGATCTTGTCGGTGAGCTCGACGAGCTGCGGGTGCTGCTCGCCGAGCTCCCACGCCCGCTTGCGGACCTCGTCGGTCAGCAGCAGCTCGCGGCACGGCGGAGCCCACAGTCGCTCGAGCGTCTCGTGGGTGCGCTGGTCGGCGACCGAGAAGCTGCGGATCTCCTCGACGTCGTCGCCCCAGAACTCGACCCGCAGCGGGTGCTCCTCGGTCGGGGGGAACACGTCGACGATGCCGCCGCGCACCGCGAACTCGCCGCGCCGCTCGACGAGGTCGACCCGCGAGTACGCCGCGTCGGCGAGGCGCTGGACGACGTCGTCCATCGGCGCGGTCTGGCCCGGCACCAGCTCGACCGGCTCGAGGTCGCCCAGCCCCTTGACCTGCGGCTGGAGGACCGAGCGGACCGGCGCGACGACGACCTTGAGCGCGCCGTGGACCGCATCGGTCGAGTCGGGGTGCGCCAGCCGGCGGAGCACGGCGAGCCGTCGCCCGACGGTGTCGCTGCGCGGGCTGAGCCGCTCGTGCGGCAGCGTCTCCCAGCTCGGGTAGAGGGCGACGGTGTCGGGGTCGAGCAGCGAGCCGAGCTCCTCGACGAGGTCCTCCGCCTCCCGGGCGGTGGCCGTCACCGCGAGGACCGTGCGGTCGGCCCGGACCAGCCCGTCGACCAGGAACGGTCGCACCGCCGCCGGCCCGGTGAGGTCGAGCGCGCGCACCATGCCGCCGCGGGCGTCGGAGATCGCCTCGTCGAGGGTCGGGTCGGCGAGGACGGCGTCGGAGAGTCCGGAGAGAGTCATCGGCAGCCTGTCTCAGAAGGGTGGGGGCACAACACGAGAGCCCCCGATCCGCGCGCGGTGGGGGTGGTCCTTCGAGTCTACGAGCCGGTGCCGACAGTCAGCGCGGGTCCTCCACGCGCCGGTTGTCTACTGCTCGGACTGCTAGGACTGCTGGGCCTGCTGGGCGGCGAGCTCGGCCTCGGAGCGCAGCACGCACAGCTGGTTGCCCTCGGGGTCGGCGAGGGTGACCCAGCCGCTGCCCTCGCCGTAGATCCCGCGATGGTCGGCGACCACGGTGGCGCCGTAGTCGACCAGCCACGCGACCTCGTCGTCGCGGCTGCGCTCGCGGGGGCGCACGTCGAGGTGCCAGTTCTTGCCCCTGAGCGGGTCCGGCACCTCGATGAAGAGCAGCTGGTGACCCGACTCGGGGTCGCGGATCATGCACTCCTCGTGCCCCGGCTCGTTGGGGTCACCCTCGAGGTCGACGTAGCCGAGCACGGGCTTCCACCACTCCGAGAGCTCGTAGGCGTTGCTGCAGTCGATGGTCGTGTGCGAGACGAAGGAGGCCATGGCGCCATCATCACGCCCGCGGGCGGGCAGGGCCCACTGTGTTTGTGTCGACTGTGTTTGTGTCGACCGTGTGCGTGGGGACGACGAGCCCCGGGGTCACGAGCCCGAGATGGGAGAGCTCATGTCGGCCGAGATCTCGGTCGCGGTGAGCGCCCGGTTGTAGACGCGGACCTCGTCGATCAGGCCGTTGAAGTACTCCCCGTAGGGCTGGTTGCCCCCGATCCACAACGGGCTGGCGGTCGTCTGGATCGCGCCCGTGGTCGCACGAGTGGTGACCTGGGTGCCGTTGACGAACAGCCTCAGGGTCGTCCCGTCATAGGTCAGCGCCACGTGGGTCCATGCGCCGACCGGGCTCGCGGTCGGACCGGCGATGTACGGCGTGGAGCTGCCGAAGGTCCCACCACCCGCTGGGCGCAGCGCGCCTGCCCCACTGCCGGCGTTGAGGAAGTAGGCATCGGTCTGCTTCTGGAGGATGGTCCGCCAGCCGCTCTGGGTGGCGGCCGGGCGGATCCAGGCCGAGAGCGTCATGGCCGAGGTCAGGTCGAGTGAGGCCGAGTCGGCGACCCGGACCAGGCCGTTGGTGCCGTTGAAGCTCAACGCCCCGCCGTACCGGCCCTGCGTCGACCAGGTGGCACCACTCACCAGCGTCCCGGGGTTGCCGCTGCCCGAGGAGTCGGCAGCGGTCGTGCCGGCGCTCTCGTTGAACGCCCACGCCCCGACCAGCCCCGTCGGTGGTGGCGGCGTCGCGGGCGTCGTCGCCGACGCGATCGAGGAGTAGCTGCTCAGGTTGCCCGCCGCGTCCACCGCCCGCACTCGGTAGCGGTAGGTGGTCGAGGGCGCCAGACCCGTGTCGCTGAACGACGTCCCGGTCGGTGTCCCGACCTGCGCGAAGTCGGTGCAGGCCGCACCCTGGCATCGCTCGACCCGGTAACCGGTCACCGCGACGTCGTCGGTCGAGGCCGTCCAGCTCAGGCTCACCTGACCGGGAGCGGCACTCGCCGTCAGCCCTGTCGGCGCCGACGGTGGAGTCGTGTCGGGGGGCGCCGGCGTCGTCGACGCCGCGATTGAGGAGTAGGTGCTCAGGTTGCCGGCCGCGTCCACCGCCCGCACCCGGTAGCGGTAGGTCGTCGACGGTGACAGACCCGTGTCGCTGAACGGCGTCGCGCTCGGCGTTCCCACCTGGGCGAAGTCGGTGCAGCTCGCACCCTGGCACCGCTCGACCCGGTAGCCCGTCACCCCGACGTTGTCGGTCGAGGCCGTCCACCCCAGGTCGACCCGCGTCGGGCTGACCGCGGTCGCCGTCAACGCGGTAGGCGCGCTCGGCGGCGTCGTGTCGGGCGCGGCAGGGGTCGTCGCCGCGACGATCGAGGAGTAGGCGCTCAGGTTGCCGGCCGCGTCCACGGCCCGCACTCGGTAGCGATAGGTGGTCGAGGGCGACAGTCCCGTGTCGCTGAACGACGTCCCGCTCGGCGTCCCCACCTGGGCGAACGTGGTGCAGCCCGCACCCTGGCACCGCTCGACCCGGTAGCCGGTGACGCCGACGTTGTCGGTCGAGGCCGTCCACCCCAGGTCGACCCGCGTCGCGTTGACCGCGGTCGCCGACACGGCCGTGGGCGCACTCGGCGCGGTGGTGTCGGGCGCGGCAGGGGTCGTCGCCGCCACGATCGAGGAGTAGCTGCTCAGGTTGCCGGCCGCGTCCACGGCCCGCACCTGGTAGCGGTAGGTCGTGCTCGCGGTCAGCCCGGTGTCGCTGAACGACGTCCCCGCTGGTGTCCCCACCTGGGCGAAGTCGGTGCAGCCCGCACCCTGGCACCGCTCGATCCGGTAGCCCGTCACCGCGAGGTTGTCGGTCGAGGCCGTCCACCCCAGGTCGACCCGCGTCGGGCTGACCGCGGTGGCCGAGAGCCCCGTGGGCGCCGACGGCGGCGTGGTGTCCGGGGCGGCCGGCGTCGTCACCCCGACGATCGAGGAGTACGCGCTCAGGTTGCCGGCCGCGTCCACGGCCCGCACCTGGTAGCGGTAGGCGGTCGAGGGCGACAGGCCGGTGTCGCTCGACGACGTCCCGGTCGGCGTCCCCACCTGCGTGAAGTCGGTGCAGCCGGCACCCTGGCACCGCTCGACCCGGTAGCCGGTCACCCCGACGTTGTCGGTCGAGGCCGTCCACCCCAGGTCGACCCGCGTCGCGCTGACCGCGGTGGCCGACAGGCCGGTGGGCGCCGATGGCGGCGTGGTGTCCGCCCCGGTCGGCACGATGCCGGTGGCCATGTCGGCCGCGATGTCGGCCTGCGACAGGGCGCGGTTGTAGACGCGGACCTCGTCGATAAGGCCGTTGAAGAACTCCCCGTAGGGCTGGTTGCCCCCGATCCACAACGGGCTGGCGGTCGTCTGGATCGCCCCCGTGGTCGCCCGAGTCGTGACCTGGATGCCGTTGACGAACAGCCTCAACGTCGTCCCGTCATAGGTCAGCGCCACGTGGGTCCAGGCGCCGACCGGGCTGGCGGTCGGACCGGCGATGTACGGCGTGGACCCACCGAACGTCCCACCACCCGCTGGGCGCAACGCCCCCGCGCCACTGCCGGCGTTGAGGAACCAGGCATCGGACTGCTTCTGCATGATCGTGCGCCAGCCGCTCTGGGTGGCGGCCGGGCGGATCCAGGCCGAGAGCGTCATGGCCGAGGTCAGGTCGAGCGAGGCCGAGTCGGCGACCCGGACCAGCCCGTTGGTGCCGTTGAAGCTCAACGCCCCGCCGTACCGGCCCTGCGTCGACCAGGTGGCACCACTCACCAGCGTCCCGGGGTTGCCGCTGCCCGAGGAGTCCGCAGCGGTCGTGCCGGACCCGTCATCGAACGCCCACGCCCCGACCAGCCCCGTCGGTGGTGGCGGCGTCGCGGGCGTCGTCGCCGAGGCGATCGAGGAGTAGCTGCTCAGGTTGCCCGCCGCGTCCACCGCCCGCACGCGGTAGCGGTAGGTCGTGCTCGCCGTCAGCCCGGTGTTGCTGAACGACGTGCCGCTCGGTGTCGCCACCTGCGCGAAGTCGGTGCAGGCCGCACCCTGGCACCGCTCGACCCGGTAGCCCGTGACCCCGACGTCGTCGGTCGAGGCCGTCCAGCCGACATCCACCCGGCTCGCGTCGACCGCGGTCGCGGTGAGCCCCGTGGGAACGCTCGGCGGGGTCGTGTCCCCCACGACAGGCGTCGTCGCCGAGGCCGGCGCGGAGTAGGCGCCCAGGTTGCCGGCCGCGTCCACCGCCCGCACCCGGTAGCGGTAGCTCGTGTTCGCCGTCAGCCCGGTGTCGCTGAACGACGTCCCGGTCGGGCTCCCGACCTGGGCGAAGTCGGTGCAGCCCGCACCCTGGCACCGCTCGACCCGGTAGCCCGTCACCGCGACGTTGTCGGTCGAGGCCGTCCACCCCAGGTCGACCCGCGTCGCGGTGACCGGCGTGGCCGAGAGCGCCGACGGGGCCGACGGGGCCGTCGTGTCCTCGCCCGCGGGCAGGATGCTCGTGTTCATGTCGGTCTGGACCTCGGTCGCGGTGAGCGCGCGGTTGTACACGCGGACCTCGTCGATCAGCCCGGTGAAGTACTCGCCGTAGGGGTTGTTGCCGCCGATCCACAGTGGGCTGGCGGTGGCCTGGATGGCGCCCGTCGTCGGACGAGTGGCGACCTGGACCCCGTTGACGAACAGCCGCAGGGTGGCCCCGTCGTAGGTCAGCGCCACGTTGGTCCAGGCACCGACCGGGTTCGCCGTCGCACCGGCGACGTAGGGGGTGCTGGAGCCGAACGTCCCGCCACCGGCGGGCACCAACGCCCCCGCCCCGCTGCTGGCATTGAGGAACCACGCATCGGACTGCTTCTGCATGATCGTCCGCCACCCGGTCTGGGCGACGCTGGGCATCACCCAGGCCGAGAGGGTCATCCCGGCGGTCAGGTCGAGCGAGGCCGAGTCCTCGACCCGGACCAGGCCGGTCGAGCCGTTGAAGCTGACGGCGCCGCCGTACCGGCCGTTCGCCGACCACGCCGTGCCACCCTGCAAGGTGCCCGGGTTGCCCGATCCGGAGGCGTCGGCGGCCGTGGTGCCGGCACCCTCGTTGAACCCCCAGGCGCCGACGAGACCGGGCGGCGTGGCCGGAGCGTCCGGCGTGGTGGCCGCGGCGATCGAGGAGTAGGCGCCGAGGTTGCCGGAGAAGTCGACGGCACGCACCTGGTAGCGGTAGGTCGTCGATGCCGACAGACCCGTGTCGGTGAACGTGGTCGACGTCGGCGTCCCGACCTCGGCGAACGTCGTGCAGCCGGCGCCCTGGCAGCGCTCGACCCGGTAGCCGGCGACCGCCGCGTTGTCCGTCGACGGCGCCCAGGACAGCGCCACCTGACCGGTGCTGGCGGTCGCGGTCAGTCCGGTCGGTGCCGACGGCGCCGTGGAGTCGTTGCCGACCGCGACGCTGACGCTGGTGGTCGACTTCAGCCCGGTGCTGTCGGTCGCCTCGAGCATGATCTCGTAGCTGAAGGTGCCGATGTCTCCGTGGTCCTCGGCCTGGAAGCTGCCGCCGAAGCCGCTTCCCGCGACGAAGGTGTGGACGTGGGCGTTGTGGTGGAGCAGCACCGTCCACTTCAGGGCGGCGGCGCCCAGCGGTCCGTCCTCCGGATCGGTGGCCGACCCGGCGTAGGTGATGGTGTCGCCCGGCACGACCGTCGTCCCGCTCGACGGCGCGGTGATGGTCGGCGTCGGCGGCAGGCTGCCCACGGTGACGTCGACCGTGTCGCTGGACGTCGCCCCGGACTGGGAGGTCACCGTGAGCCGGGCCACGAACCGCTGGGGGGTCTCGGTGGTGTAGGTGTGCGACGGGTTGGCGGCCGTCGAGGTCGTGCCGTCCCCGAAGTCCCACAGGTAGGACAAGCTCCCGCCCCCGGGAGCGCTCGACCCCGCGCTCGAGAAGGCGACAGGCAGGGGCGAGGGCCCGGAGGTGGGCGTGGCCGCCGCCTTCGCGACCGGGCCGTTGTAGACGATGCGACGGATCTCGCCGGTGGCGAACGACAGGTAGTAGATCAGGCCGTCGGGACCCTGGGTCAGTGAGACCGGGCTGTCGACGTTGGTGGCGAACGACTGCACCGAGACCGGGTGGTGCTCGGAGTCGAGGACCACCCGCTTGATGAACTGTCCCGTGTAGTCGCCGAAGAAGAAGCTGTCGCGGTACTGCGCCGGGTAGGCCGTGCCGTCGTAGATCGGGCCGCCGATCACGGCGGAGCCCGTGCTGTGGTTGTAGGTGTGGAACGGCGGGGTCACGCCGGTCAGCGCGCACTGCGCCGGGAAGTTGCTCTGGAACCACGGCTGCGGACCGTTGCCCTCGTAGCACGGCCAGCCGAAGTTCGACCCGGCGCCGCCGTGGTTGACCTCCTCCCAGGTGTTCCACCCGACGTCGCCGAAGAAGATCTCCTCGTTGTCGTGCTGGAGCGTGAAGCCGAAGGGGTTGCGGACGCCGTAGAGCCACACCCTCGACCGCCAGGAGTTCGTGCCGTCGTAGAAGGGGTTGTCGGCCGGGGCGGAACCGTCGGGGTTGATGCGCAGGATCTTCCCGTTCGGGCTGTTGAGGTCCTGGGCACGCAACGAGTTCGCATCGCCGTCGGAGCCGTCCCCCACTCCGACGAAGAGTGTCCCGTCGTGGTCGAAGTGGAGAGACCCGAGCGTGTGGGAGCCGCCGTCGGACCCGATGCAGTCGGCGGTGGCCGGCAGGTTGCTGCACGGCGGGGTGCCGACGCTGCCGAGGATGACCGTCTCGCTCCCCGCCAGCGCGACGTCGGGGTTCGCGGGGTCCGCCGTGACCCGGGTGAGCCGGGCGGTGCGAGGAGCGCTGCTGTTCGGGTTGCCCGCGTTCTCGAAGGTGTAGCTCAGGTAGACCCGCCCGTTGCTGGCGAACTGCGGGTCGAAGGCCAGGCCCCAGAACCCGCGGTCGTCGAAGGTGTTCACCTTGGCGCTCAGGTCGATGAAGGGGGTCGGCAGCAGCTGGCCGTTCTTGATCACCCGGACGACGCCGTTCTTCTGCCACACGAACATCCGCCCGTCGGGGGCGAAGGCCATGCCCACCAACGTGAACGGCGCCAGGGTCGCGACCCGCTGCGTGGCGAACCCCGAGTCGGGGAACGAGTCCGCCGCGGCCGGGGCGGGTGTCGCGAGCAGGCCGGCGACGATCGCTGCCAGCGCCGCAAGCAGACAGGCGAGCGTCCTGCGTGGGTGCATCGAGGGCCTCCTTGTCACCTCCCCGCACTAACCCACGTTCGCGTCCCGGACGATCCCCCCATATGAGGGATATACGACGCTTTCTTCCCGGGACCTGGGGCGATGAGCGGAGCTCTGCCGATCGTCGGGGCTGCGGTCAGCCCCGGACGGGCCGCCGTGACGCCAGCGCGGAGACCACCCGGTCCCGGACGATCGCGCGCCCCTGCGCGGGGACCGCGAGCAGGACGTAGACGAGGCATCCGCACCCCCCGGCGAGGAACAGCGTCGCCGCAGGGCTGTCGAGGGGCACCGCGACGAGGAGCATCGTGGCTCCGGCCGCGACCGCTGCCAGCACCGGTCGCGCCAGCAAGCGCAGGACCGGTCGCATGTCGACGCCGGAGCGGTGCAGCATCCATGCCGCGAAGGGGATGGCCACCAGCAGCGCCACGGCCGCGTGACCCGCGGCCGCCCCCTGCATGCCGCCGCGACTGGTGCCGTACCAGAGCGCGGGCACCAGGGTCGTGAGCCACACGAGGTTGAGCGTGATCGTCACGCTGGTCTTGCCCCGTCCGGTCTGGATGTCGAAGACCATGGCGGTGAACATCCGCGCCACCATCACGAAGGCGAGGAAGCGGAGGGCATCGGCCGCCGGCGCCCACTCCCTCCCGTAGAGGACGTCGACGATCGCGGGCGAGAGCGTGGCCATCGCCGCCGCGATCGGCGCGACGACCCCCACGAGGACGACGAGAGTCCGGTGCACGCCGAGCGCGAAGTCGTCGTGGTCCCCCTCCGACAGCCGGGAGAACGCCGGGATGGACACGTAGCGCACCGCGACCCCGACGATGCCGGGCACCCAGCTCGAGATGTTGAAGGCGAGCAGGTAGAAGCCCAGGGTGTCGGTCCCCAGCTGGTGACCCACGATGAACGCGTCGGAGTACATGAGCACCGACTCGATCCCGAGGCCGAGCGCGAGCGGCGTGCCGAAGACGAGCAGGCGGGCCGCGATGTCACGCCGAAGCCCCAGACGCACCGGCACGCCGGCCATCCGCAGGACCAGCGCGCCGACGACCAGCGACTGGGTGATCGCGCCGAGGACGAAGCTGAAGGCACCGGCCCCCTGGACGGCCAGGGTCACGCTCACGGCGGCGTTGAAGACGAACCCGATGGCGATCGCCATCATGAGCCGGTCCTGGCGGAACTCGCGCTGGATCACCCCGACCGAGACCGACGTGACGCCGTCCAGGATGATCGTCAGGCTCATCAGCCGCACCAGCAGCGTCGCGTCAGGGCTGTTCGCGAGGTCGGCGATGAACGGCGCCGCCAACCAGAACAACGCGTACCACCCGAGGCTGAACCCGATCGCCATCGTGCGCGCGGTGGCAGCCATCTCCTTGATGTCGCCGCGCCACTGGACGGTGGCGGCGATCATGCCCATGTCGTTGACGTGGATGAGGAAGGCGTTGGCCGCCAGCGCGACCGCGTAGAGCCCGAAGTCGTGCGGCGCGAGCAACCGCACCATCACCAGGCTGATGACGAACGACCCGGCCTTGAACACCAGGGTGCCGACGAGCGCCCAGCCCAGCCCTCGGCCCGCGCGGCGACCGATCGCCGAGGCGCTGTCCGACCCCACGTCCGGCTCCGCCAGCGCGGCCGGACCCGTCGTCACGGCGGGCCTCGCCAGCTGCTGGTCGGTCATCGCTCGCTCCTCAGCCCTGACCCGGTGCCACGTCGGTGTGGCCACGGGGCACGTTAGGTGCGGGCTTCGCGGCGGTCCCGCTGCAGCGACGGGCCTCCCCAAGGTTGGGGATGGGAGCGGCCTCCGGCCAGCACGAACGGCGGCTCCTGCGCGGGCGCAGTGACCCGGGTGGCAGCGGCGGTGGCGAGGTGGTCGAGCGTCAGCCGGTCCGCGTCGGCGGTCACGGCCAGGCCGCGGCGGGAGAGCTCGCCGGCGATCTGGGTCTGGTGGTCGTCCACGTGCTCGCCGTGGGAGACGCGGCGCGGCACGAGCACCGGGCAGCGACCCAGCTCCAACGCCATCAGCGAGGCGCCGACACCCGCGTGGGCGACGAGGACGTCGGCCTCGCGGATCGCCTGCGAGAGCTCGTGCTCCGGGAGGGTGTGGTGGCCCCGGATGCCGAGACCGCTGACGTCGGTGTCGCCGGTCTGCCAGAGCACCTCGACGTCCGCGGGCAGGATCTCGAGCAACCGCCGGACGAGCCGCTCGAACCCGTAGTCCTTGAAGGTGCCGAGGGAGACGACCACCTTGCGCAGCTCCCGGCTGCCGGGGCGCGCCTGCCCGGCGAGGGCGAAGGAGTCGAACACGGCACCGCGGAACGCCCACTTCCCGTCGGCCCACGACGGGTACTGCGCATACAGGTTCACGCCCGGGATCCGGGCGATCATGCCCGCGGTCCTCGACGGGCCGTCGCTGCGCGCGGCGCTCTCGATGTAGTGCAGGTCCAGGCCGCGGCTGCGGCCGAGCGCGTAGAAGGGCAACGCGACGGCCGAGCCGGTGCTCACGATCGCGCGGACGTCGTGGGTCCGCAGGATCCGGTGCGCCAACGGGACGTTGCGCAGGACGTTGCCGGGGTCGCGCCCGCCGACGAAGTGCACGAAGTCGACGTCCTCGCCGGCGAGCAAGGAGCGGCTCTGGGGCGTGTCGAACGTCGCCCAGCGGAAGGGGCCCTCGACCCCCTCGAGCCGACGGTGGAGGCGGTAGAGCTGCTTGAGGTGACCGCCGGTGGACGCGACCAGCAGGGTGGTCATGCGAGCACCGGCTGCAGGTCCCAATGCCGTGCCACCAGGTCACGCGTCTGCCGGATGTTGCGCTCGCTCGAGGCCCCGAACACGATCGACTCGAGGTTGGGCTGCGCGCAGACCCACTCGATCGCCTCCTCCGCGGGGATCGCCCCCGAGGCGAAGACCGACATCGCGATCGCGCGGAACCGGTGCTCACGCAGCGTCCGCTCGTAGGCCGCCACGCCACCGGACATGCGGAAGCCGAGCTTGTTGATGTTCGAGCAGACGATCGGGTCCTCGATGCCCTGCGCCTCCAGGACCGGGACCAACGCGGGGAGGTTCATGGTGATGAAGCCCGGCTCGGCGCCGTAGCGCTCGCGCACGTGGTCGGCGAACACCCGGAACGCGGCGTTGAAGCCCAGCCCCAGCAACAGGTCCACGATCACGTTCTGCAGGAACACGACCGGGGTGCGGAGTCCCTGGAACATCTTCATCTCCGCGTCGATGAGCAGCGTGGTGATGCCGTCGATGTCCTTGCGGGCCATCGACGACCCACCGCGGATCGCCGCGTTCATCAGTCCCTCGCCGGGCAGGAACCGCTTCACCGCGCCGAGCATCCCGTCCTCGGTCACGGCGTTCGCGTACTTGTGGGCGTACGGCATGCACGGGTAGAAGGCGAAGTCCGCGTAGCGCTCGCGGTCCAGCCGGACGCGGTCAGCGATCTCACCGACCCGGTCGTGCGTCGTGCACATGAACGTCCGGACGCCCGCGTCGTAGGCCGCGTCGAGGACCCCCATCACGGCGTCGACCGACTGGAACCGCATCGCCTGGGCGCGTGCCTTCTCCTCCGACATGTGGTTGACGCCGAAGAACTGGTTGTCGCCGAAGAGCAGTCGGTCCATCACGATCCCTCCCGCAGCTCGAGCTGCACGGCCGGCTGCGGCACTCCCCACGGGAACCGCACCCGGCGCCGGGGCCTCCGGACCTCGGCGTGCCGGGGGCCGGCCATCGGGGTCGCCGTGGGGGTCGGCGCGAGGGTCGGCGCGGCGGTCGCGGCGTCCGCGATCAGCATCGCGATCACGCGGTCGGTCTCGGCCGCGCTCTCGAAGCCGTTGACGCCGTCGGTCCGGCCCTCGCGCACGCGCTCGGCGAAGTGCTCGATCTGAGCGCTGTACTCCTCGCCGCGCAGGTAGAAGCCGACGCCGCCCGTGAGCTCGGTCCCGTAGCGGACGTTCCAGCCGCGCTCGTAGCCCTCCGGCACCGCGGCGCCGTCGCGCAGGAACACCTGGATCTCCTGCCGGTCGGCGAAGATCCGCCCCGCCGTGCCCCAGATGGTCATGCGGGTCGTCATCTTGCGGTGCGACTCGTCGGACCAGTTCACCGAGATGTTCGCGCTCTCCCCGCCCGCGAAGTGGATCGTGCTGTGCACCTCGTCGTCGGTCTCGCGGGAGAAGATCGGCCTCAGCACCGTCCCGCCGACGCTCGTCGCGCCGCCGAAGTACCAGTTGAGGAGGTTGAGCGGGTGGGCGGCGTAGTCGTAGAGCGCGCCGCCGCCCTCCTCCTTGCGGCTGCGCCACGTGCCGCCCTTGGGCTTGAGCACGACCGGCCCGTAGGCCTCCCCGAGGGCGTGCGTCACCGTCCCGATCGCGCCGGCATCCAGCAGCCGCTTGACCTCGGCGAAGGGGCCAACGAAGCGGTTGTGGTAGCCGACCTGCGTCACGAGGCCCTTGCTCCGCGCGAGGGCGGTGAGCTCCGTGGCGTCCTGCACGGCGAGCGTGAACGGCTTCTCGCAGAACACGTGCAGGCCCCGCTCGAGCGCGGTACGGACCATGCTCGCGTGGGTGCGGGACGGTGTGGCGATCAGCACCGCGTCGAGCTCGACCTCGCGAAGCATGCGGTCGTAGTCGTCGTAGGTGACGACGCCGGTGTACTTCTCGAGCACGCCGCGCACCATCCCGGACGCGTCGCAGACCGCCGCGACCTCGAGGTCGGGCTGGGCGTTGACGATCGCGAGGTGCGAGAGACCCATCTTGCCGATCCCGGCGACGGCGATCCTCGTGGCGCGAGACGTCGAGGTCATGGCTGGACCCTCACGGCGGGCGCGGGCCGGGCGAACGGCCCGGACCGCATTTCCCCAAAGTGAGGGAGCCGCCCCGGAGCGCCCGGGGCGGCACCTCGGTCAGGCCGTGATCGGTGTGCCGTCGTCGTAGGTGTTGCCGCGGAAGACGTTCCCCGGCGCGTTGCGGTCGTAGTCCAGGATCGGCCCGTACGACCCGCACCGCCCGTTCGGACCACGCTGGAACACGTTGTCGATGAAGCGGATGTTGTTGGCGTCGTCGCTGTAGGGCTTGCCGGCCGAGGATCCTCCGTAGGCACACGTGGCGCCGGTGGACGCGAGGAACAGGTTGTCCTGGATCAGGTTGCGTTCGACGGGCCCGAAGTCGCCGTAGCCGGTCAGGGGCGCCGAGCAGCCGGCGTCCGGGGGCACCTCGGGAGCGTCACACGCGATGCTGTTGTGGACGATGGTCCCGCCGGACCCCATCCGGATCCCGGACTCGTGGTAGTACCCGGTCTCGTCGGTGAACTGGCCGTGCACCCACGAGTCGCGGACCGTGCAGTCCAGCCAGCAGTTGATCAGCTTGTTGCCGCCGCGGACCTCGACCCGGAGAGCGGTGAACCCGGTGTTCTCGATGCCGGTGCCGGCGCGGTCGCCCAGGTCGATCTCGGTGTCGACGACGGTGAAGCCGAAGCCCGTGGCGTCCTCGTCGTTGTAGATCTTGCCGTTGATCAGCGAGTTGCGGATGACCACGCCGCTGGCGCGGATCGTCAGGGTGCAGCTCACCGTCTTCGAGTCGATCACCGTGCCGGCCGCCGTGATCGTGCACGGACCGGTGTACGGCGTCAGCGTCGTGCCGGCGGGAACGCCGGTGTTGTCCGGCCCCGGCCACCCCTCGTTGGTCGGCGGCGGCGGCGGGGGCGGAGGTGGTGGTGAGGGCGCCGTGGGCGACGCGGTCGGCGTCGTGGGCGTCACCGTGGGAGTCGCGGACGTGGTCGGCGCCGTCGGGGTGGTCGAGGTGGCCGTCGGGGTGGTCGTCGGAGTGGTCGTCGGAGTGGTCGTCGGGGTCGGAGTCGTCGAGGTGGCCGTCGGGGTCGGCGTCGGTGTGCTGCTCGCGGACGAGGGAGACGACGACGGACTGGTCGGTGTCGACGAGGGGCTGTCCGACTCCGTCGACGTGGCGGTCGGGGTCGGCGTCGGGCTGTCGGTGCCCGTCGGGTCGGACCCGGGCTCGACGAAGACCGGGTCCACGTAGAAGTTCGCCCGCTGCCACGTGCGGCTCGGCATGCGATCGCCATGGGTGTAGACGCCCTGGAGCGCGGTCAGCGACCTGGTGGTCTTGGTCAACCCGTCACCGAGGACGCCGGTGTCGGCGGCGTACCTCCCGTGCGGGGCGACGTAGGACGCGACGTAGGGCCGGTCGGCCTCGATCGGCACGGGCTCGGCGAACCTGACCGTGACCCAGCCCGGCAGCTGCCACAGGGGTGCGACCTGCTGGGCGAGCAGGTGACCGGTGTCCGACCAGAGCTGCACCGTGTGCGGGCCTCGGTTGCGCCAGGACCGGTAGAACTGGACGGCACTGATCGACCCGGCCTCGCCCGCGACGAACCTGACCCCGACGGTCGTGCGCCGGGGGTCCCGACCCGTGGGGACCTTCGGAACGGCGTCCTCGGGCCAGATGCTGTACACCTGGGCGGTCGACGGCCGGGGGTCGTCACGCTCGGTCACGGACGCCACCGCCGTCATGGCGCCACCGACGGCGAGCCCGAGGGCGACGACGGCGACGAGCAGGGACCTGTGCCTCGCCTTCGTCCGAACAGGCGTGACCGGCCTCCGGTGCCGAGCGGCGTGGGACTGGGGATGGGGATGGTGCACAGATGCTCCTGAGGTGATGGCCACCCGGGGGTTGATGACCAGCACGCGACGTAACCACGTCCCCAGAGGTGACTGCGGCCGACGCCCCCCACATCTGGGCATTACCGCGGGGTCGGTGGCGATTCTTACCTGATGTGGGGGATGCACTCGGGCTGTCGCGTGATAACGGTCGCGGGCGCCGTCGGCCGGGGCCGAGCCCGGTCTCGAAGCGCAGGATGCAGACCCGATGGCCCTCAGGAGGTGGGCGAGCCCGCTCCGCCCCGGCGGCGTACCCAATATCGGCCATAGCCTCGCCAAAGCCGCGATGCGCGTTGACGCCACCCGTGTAGTGGGTGCTGGAGCGGACGGCCGTGGCGTTGGGGGATGACCACGGCGTCCGCTCCGCCACATCGGGAGACCTGTGGGGAAGGGGACGTGCGGATGAAGGTCGTGCTGTTCTGCGGCGGGCTCGGGATGCGGATGCGCGCCGACAACCAGTCGCTGCCCAAGCCGATGATGCCGATCGGCAGCCGGCCGGTGCTGTGGCACATCATGAGGTACTTCGCGCACTTCGGTCACACCGAGTTCATCCTCTGCCTCGGCCACGGCGCAGAGGCGGTCAAGGACTACTTCCTCGACTACCGCGAGACCGCGTCCAACGACTTCGTCCTGACCAAGGGCGGCCAGCACGTCGACATGCTCGGCACCGACATCAGCGACTGGACGATCACCTTCATCGACACCGGCATGGACACCCCGATCGGGGAGCGGCTGCGCCGGGTGCGCCCCTACCTCGAGGGTGACGAGTACTTCCTCGCCAACTACGGCGACGTCCTCACCGACGCCCCGATGAACGACCTCATCGACCAGTTCACCGACACCGACGCCGTCGCACAGTTCATCGCCGTCAAGCCGGGCGACTCCTTCCACGTCGTCGAGGTCGACACCGACGACAAGGTGACCGGCCTGGTGCCCGCCGGCGACCTGCCGTTCCGCATCAACGGCGGCTACTTCGTCCTGCGCCAGGGCATCTTCGACTACCTCGACGAGGGCGACGACCTCGTGATGGACGGCTGCGTCAAGGCGGCCAAGGAGGGGCGGACCCGCGCCGTCGCCTACGACGGGTTCTGGGCGCCGATGGACACCCTGAAGGAGCGCAGCCACCTCGAGGACCTCTACCGCCGCGGCTGCAGCCCGTGGGCGCTGTGGCGGGACCGGCCGAACCCCGGTGGCGCACCGATCGTGCCCGTCGACATGCCCAGCATCGCCTGAGGGCCCGACGGCGCCGGGCGGGGTGAGATGGACCGATACACAGCGAGCGTGGTGATCCCCGCCCACAACGAAGAGGCCGTGCTCGCGCGCGGCCTGACCACGCTCCTCGACGGCGCCGGGGCCGACGAGCTCGAGGTGATCGTGGTGGCCAACGCGTGCGTCGACGGCACCGCCCGCGTGGCCCGTGAGCACGGGGTCCGCGTGATCGAGACCCCGGTGCCGGGCAAGGCGCACGCGCTGCGACTCGGCGACGAGGTGGCGTCGACGTTCCCCCGGCTGTACGCCGACGCCGACGTCGACCTGACCGCCGACGCCGTCCGCGTCCTGGTGAGCACCGTGGCCCGGCCCGGGGTGCTGGCCACCTCGCCGGCGCCGCGCTACGACCTCTCCGCGGTGCGCGGTCCCGCGCGCCGCCTGCACAAGGTGCACGACCTCCTGATGGCAGACCGCCGCGGGCTGGCAGGGGCCGGCGTCTACTGCCTCAACGAGGCCGGTCACGCGCGGGTGGCGCCGTTCCCGGACGTGATCTCCGACGACGGCTTCGTGCACCGGAGCTTCGCCCCCGGCGAGCGTGTGGTCTCGACCGGCGCCGTGAGCGTGGTGCGGCCGACGACGACGTTCGCTGCCAGCCTGCGCCGCCGCCTGCGCGTCCGCCAGGGCAACCAGCAGCTCGACGCCCTCGGCCTGCCGCGCAGCGAGGGCCGCCTCGGGCTCGGCTCGTTGGTGGTGCTCCTCCGCACGCGCAGGATCGGCGCCGTCGACGCGAGCTGCTACCTCGCCCTCGTGGGCGCCGAGCGCGTGCAGGTCTGGTGGCGCAGGGTCCGCCGGGCCGAGGTGTCGTGGGGCACCGACGGGTCGAGCAGGCAGGCCATGGCGACCGCGTCCGGGCGCGGCTGAGCGGAGGGCTTCGCATGGACACTCAGCTCGTCGACCGCCGCGGCTTCACGGTCCGGTCCGGCACCGGCGAGACCGCGACGTGGGGACCTCCCGACGGCCCGGGCGACCACGAGGCACGGGTGTTGTGCGCCTCGGTCCGCCGGCACGAGCACGACCTGTCGCTGGAGGACGTACGCCGGCTCCTGCTCACCGACCCGTCCGCGCTGGCCGAGGTCCTTCCGACGTTCGCCGCCGCCGTCCCCCTGCCGTCGGGCGGCACGAGCGTGGCGACGGACCACCTCGGCTTCCGACACGTGTTCCACGCGCAGCGCGACGGCGCGGGGATCGTCTCGACGTCGAGCCGGGCGTGCGCCGAGCACCTGGGCTCCGGCCTCGACCGCGAGGCGGTCGCGGTGCAGAGCCAGCTCGGGTGGCAGCTGGGCCAGCGCACGTTGTTCGAGGGGGTGACCAAGCTCGGACCCAGCCGGGTCGCCACGCTCGAGGACGGCAACGTCACCATCTCGTCCTACCGGGGTTGCGACGCGGCGCGACCGGTCGACCTGGTCCACGCCGTCCAGGTGGCCGCCGGCGTGCTGCGGACCCATCTGACGGCCTACCTCGAGGACCACCCCGACGCCGGCCTGCAGCTGACCGGCGGGCAGGACTCGCGCCTGCTCCTCAGCGCCATCCCGCGGTCACGGCGGCGGGGGCTGCGGGTGGTCACGCTCGGGCGGGCCGGCGACCCCGACGTCGACATCGCCGCCGCGCTCGCGAGGCGCTTCGGGATGCAGCACGAGATCCTCTCGCTCTCCGGGCTCGACGAGCTCGACCCGGCCCGGGCGTACGCGCTGTGCCTGGAGGCCGCCCACCGGCTCGACTACTCGGCCGACCCGCTCGCCCACGCGGCACTGGCCGTCGCCGAGTCGCGGTCCGAACCCGGACCCCGCATCTCGGGTCTGGGCGGCGAGGTCGCCCGGGGGTTCTACTACCTCGGCCTGCCGACCGCGGCTCCGGTGTCTGCCAGGCGTGCCGAGCGGCTCGCGCACTGGCGGATGTTCGTCAACGAGTCCGTCCCCGTCGAGGCGCTCGACCCCGCCTTCGGGCGGTGGGCCCGCGAGTTCGCCACCCAGGAGGTGGTCCGAGTGCTCAGCGAGACCGGGCGTCCGTGGATGGCCGCCACGGACGACCTCTACCTGCACCACCGGATGCAGCGGTGGGCCGGCGTGACCGAGACCGCGTGCAGCCTCGACCGCGAGATCGTCAACCCGATGCTCGACGACCGCTTCATCTCGGTCGCGACCGCGCTGCACCCGCTCGACAAGCGCAGCTCGCAGTTCCTGAGCCGGCTGCAGCTCGAGCTCGACGCCGAGCTGGGCTCGCTCCCCCTGGACGGTCGGCCGGCGCCGGAGGCCTACGCGCAGCGCTCGGTCGGCAACTCCACCCTGCAGACGGCGGCCACCCTGAGGAAGGCGCGCAGCAAGGCGCTCCAGCGGCTCCGCCGCGAGACCCGGCCGCCCGCCGGTGGCGAGGTCCTCGCTGCGAAGGTCGTCGCGCACTGGCGCGAGGACCCCGCAGCGCTGACCCCGCTCGAGGGGCTCGGCGTGCTCAGCAGGGAGTGGCTCGACGCGCTGGTCACCGGTGGGGGCACGCCACCCTCCAGCGCGGTCGCGCTCGCGATCAACCTCGTGGCCGCGCTCGACCGGGGCTGAGCGACCCGGCACGTCAGCGCGTCGGCGGGATCTCCGTGCCGTCGTCGTACCGGTTGTCCTCCCACACGTTGCCGGGCGCGGCGTCGAAGTTCGTCACCGGCCCGTACGCCGCGCACGTCCCGTTGCTACCCCGCTCGAAGACGTTGTCCCGGTAGACGACGCCGGTCGCGGGGTACTCCATGCCCGCACCGGCGTAGGTGCAGTACGCCGCACCCGGGTTGGCGCCGATGTGGTTCCCGACCACCACGGCCCCCGTCAGCGGCCCCCACTGCGGCAGCAGGTTGACGGCGCCCGTGCAGCCGCCGTCGTCGGCGTTGACCGGCGCGTCGCAGACGATCGTGTTGCCCACGATCTCCACGCAGGCGCCACCGGTGCCGAGGCAGGGCACCTGGCTGCCCAGGTGCATCACGCCGCCGAGGTGCACGTCGCCCGACGGTGGCCGCCACTGGTCGTGGACCCACGAGTCCCGGAGCACGCACCAGCCCGAGTGCTCCTGGCACTCGAGCCCGTTGTGGCCGCCGTGGACGTCCGAGCGCACGACCGTCACGTTGCCGTTGGAGATGGCGGGCAGGTCCTCACTGCCGCCGTCGACCTCGGAGTCGGTGAGCGTCAGCGACCACGACCGGTCGACGTCGGTGTCGACGACGACCCGGCGCATCGAGCTCGCGAGGATCGTGACCTCGGGTGCCTGGACCAGGAGCGCGGGACAGCTGATCCGCCTCGCCTCGATGACCGCTCCGGGCTCGGTGACGGTGCACGGGCCGGTGTACGGCGTGAGGGTGGTGCCCTCGGGGACGCCGGTGTTGCCCGGGCCGGGTCGCCCGGCCGGAGCCGGCCGGCCGGTGCCGTCGGCCGTCGGACGGGCGAGGGCCGGCGCGGCGGGCACGGCGGGCGCGTCGTCGCGCGGACGTTGCGCCGAGGCGCGATCGAGGGGTGGGACCGAGCCCCGCAGGGCGAGCGCCGCCACGGCCGGCCCCACGACCAGCCCCCCGACCAGCGCCACGACGGCCAGGCTGCTGCGGCGGCGCATCACACGAGGGCGTGCGGGTCGGCCGGCTCGCCGACCGCCTCTGCCTTGGCCACCCTCAGCAGTGCGCCCGCGATCCCCGCCAGGAGGAACGCCGTCGCCGACACGGTGGGGAAGGCGAGGAAGTCGAACGTGGCGAACGACGGGAAGACCACCGAGAGCGAGGCGGCGAGAGCGAGGGCCAGGTCCCGGTCGTGGGTCCCCGCCGCCGGGCCGCGCGACCAGAGGAACCGCACCCGGACCGCGGCGTAGAGGCCGGCGACGAAGATGCCGACGAAGGCGACCAGCCCGAGGAGGCCGCTCTCGACGAGGGTCAGCAGGTACTGGTTGTCGAAGATCTCGTGCTTCGGCGCGTACCAGGTGCCCGTCCCCCGGCCGAGCCAGAAGTGCTGCGCGATCAGCTGGCGGGCGGTGTCGTAGTCGTGGAGCCGCCACTGCACGCTGCTGTCCTGGCCGGCGTCCTGGAACAGCGTGCGGAAGGTGTTGAGGAGCCCCGGCGCCATGATCCCGATCGCCGCGACGAACCCGACCCCCGTCGCGATCATCCAGAGCCGGCGACGGGCCGGCCACCCCAGGAACAGCACGAACGTCGCGGCGGCCACGCCGATGATGGCCGAACGGGACACCGAGAACATCAGGCCGGTGGCCAGCAGCCCGACGCAGGCCGCCCACGGAGCGACCCGGCGGGCCTCGCGCCTGGCGTGGAGGGTCGCGTGGATCGCCAGCGGCAGGATCATCGAGCACAGGACGCCGAACTCCAGCGGGTTCGACGTCGTCCCGGCCGCGCGGGTCAGGCCGTTGCGGGCGCCCACGGAGTTGGTCTGCTCCCAGAAGTGCAGCCCCGGGAGCCGCAGGTACGGCGTGACGTCGAAGCCGGCGAGGTACTGCAGGATGCCGAACACGGCGACGAGCGTCGCGCAGACGACGGCCACCCGGAGGAGGAAGTACAGCCGGCCCAGGCTCCGGATGCCGTCGACCGCCGCGACGCCCACGAGGATCAGCGCGAAGACCCGGACCAGGGTGGTGTCTGCCAGCTCGCGCTCGTCGGGGTCGAGGTAGCTCATGGCGGAGCTGGCGTACGACGCCACGAGCACCACGACGTAGGCGAAGAGCATCGTGCGGACCGGGCTGCGGCCCTTCGCCGCTCCGAGCGTCGTGGTCATCTGCGTGCACAGCCACAGCGCACCGAGGAAGAGCGCGACGCCCGACGCGGGCGAGAGGGACAGGGGGAGGTAGTTGAGGACGAGCCGTGACGGCAGCACGAACTGGAGCGCGACGAAGAGCGCGAGGATCGTCGTCGCATCGGCGGGCCGGGGTCCCGGCCGCGTCCTCCCGCCTCCCTCGACGCGCGCGTCGAGGACGGTCACGGCTCCCCCGGCCTCGCGCCCGCCCGGACCAGGAGTGCCGGGTCGCGCTGCTCCACGACCGAGGACTCCGCGGCCACGCGGTCACGGACCGTCGCGGCCGCTCCGTCCGCGGCGCCCGCCTGCTGCCTCCGGGCACGACGGAGCTGCCGGCGCTGTACCAGGTTCTCGAAGCCGTAGACGGCGACCAGTCCCACGAGCGCGGCGAGGGCGCCCACACCCGCCGCCGCCCGCAGCGGGCTGCCGAGCAGAGGCAGGCCGGCCGTCGGTGCCACGACCACCTCGACCTCGATGTGGGTCGAGGCCGGAGCGTTGACCTCCTTCTGGCGCTGGTCGAGGATCGCCTGTGCGCTGGCCGCGACCCGGTCCGCCATGTCCTTGGCGTCCTGGGGACTCGGTCCGGTGCCCTTGATGAAGATGAACGGTCCCGACTGCAGCAGCTCGGGGTTCGAGGTGCCGTTGTTGACCTCGTAGCTCGTGGTGCCGCCGGGATGCACGCCGAGCGCCTCGGCGGTCTCCCGGCTGCGCAGCTGCTGGATGACCAGCGACGCGGTGAGACCCAGGCTCTGGTCGAAGTTCATCATCGGGTTGGTGACCGAGTCGGTGTGGTCCGGCGACTCGTACTCGGTGCCGCCGTTGAGCGGGGTGGTCAGCACCAGCACGCCGCCCGACTCGAACTGGATCGGCACCGCCGAGAATGCGAGGAAGGCCAGGAACAGCGTGGCGAAGAACGCGGGCACGGTGACGTACCAGCGGCGGAACAGGACCACGACGGTCCCCCAGAAGTCCACCGTGCCTCACCCGGCCGGGTCGCCGGAGGGCGGACGCGTGCTCGTGGTCACCGGCGCCGAGACCTCCCCGTCACCTTCAGCGGCACGTGGGCCATCACGTGCTCGCTCGTGGACCCGTCCGGGGCCGGCCCGGCCGAGCCGCTCCCACCCGCCATCGCGTGGACCGTGAACGGTTCCGCGCTGCGGCGGAGCGGAGGCGCGACGATCGTCGGCTCCAGCCCCCTCTCGGGTCCCCGCTCGGAGACCAGTGGGGCGGCCCGCGAACCCCGGTCCGGTGCATCGGTGGGCGGCGAGAACGTCGGACGCGGTGGCACCGCGGCCGCCGCGGCCGCCGCTGCCCTCGCCTGCTTGCGAGCCCGTCGCGCGTGTCGCAGGTAGGCGATGCCGAAGCAGAGCAGGAACCCCAGGACGAACGTCACTCCACCCATCCGGATCGGCCTGCTGGCGTCGACCTCGGGCGCCGTCGGGGAGACGACGTCGATGAGCGAGACGTAGGTGTTCTCCGGGGCCTTGAGGTCCTTCTGGAACTCGTTCAGCTTCGTGCGGAGCATCTGCTGGGCGTCGACCACGACCCGGCGTGCCTCGTCCTTGGACACGCTGCGGCCCTCGACGTAGAGGAACGGCCCGTCGAGCCCGAGCAGCTCGGGGTTGGTGCGGCCGTCGTTGACGACGAGCCGGGTCGCCCCGCCCTTGGCGCCGAGCTCGGCGAGCGCCTCCTTGGTCGTGATCGACTGGATGAGGATGCCCGAGGTCGTCGACAGGCTCGAGTTGAAGTTGAGGATCGGGTTGGTCAGCTGGGTCGGCTCGTCGGGGTCCAGCGACTGCGAGCCGCCGTACTCTGTCGTCGTCAGCACCATCGTCGTGCTCGACACGTAGGTGACCGGGGTCCCCATGAAGGCGAGGGCGCCGAGCGTCAGCGCGACCAGGACGGTGGGGACCATCACCTTCGGGCGCCGGAGCAGGCCGGCGATCGTGCTCCAGAACTCCATGCGCCTCTCGTCCCTGTCGTGCCCGTGGCCTCGCAGCACGCTAGGCGGCGGCCCCCCGCACCACGTCCCGGCGCGTGCGACGTCCCCTGAATAGGGGACGACGCGCGATGGGCCTCACCCCGCCGCGTGCGACGCGGCCCGCGGCGAGCGCCCGGTGAGGCGCTCCACGTCGGCGACCCGGCGGCGTACGGCGTTCCGCTTGCCCCGGGCGTAGAACCGCACGAGCTCCGCGCGCGCCCGGCGCCGCTGCGCCGCGTCGAGGGGCGAGCGCGCGATCCAGTGGTCCAGCTCGCGGCACTGGAGCAGCACCCGCACGTGTCGCCGCCACTCCGGGACGCCGAGCAGCCGGGCGATGGCGGCAGGCGGGTCGTCGCTCCAGTGGCGGCCGGCGAGCGGCGCCGCGATGTGCCCCCACGGTCCACCGAGCGCGAGCCGGACGGCGAAGACCTGGTCCTCGCGCATCATGTTCCGCCTCGGGACGGCCGCCAGGTCGCGGCGGATCGTCGCGTAGAGCGGGTCGACCCCCGGCACGTCATTCGTGAGCATCTGCAGCATCGCGGCGAGACGCCTGACCGGGTCCGGCGACGACATTGCCGTGGGGTCGTAGCCGGCCTGCGCCGACGCGACGCCCGTCTCGTCCCCGTAGACGAGCTCCGTGGTGACCACCACCCGGCGCGGGTCCTCGCGGAACACCTCGAGCACGCGCGCGACGAAGTCGGGTGCGAGCCAGTCGTCGTCGCCGATCCAGCGCACGTAGGTCCCCGTCGTGGTCTGCGCGGCGCTCACGAAGTTGTTGAGCAGGCCCACGTCGACCGGGTGCCGGCGGTAGACGACGCGCGGGTCGGCGTCCGCGTACGCGCGGCAGAGGTCCTCGGTGCCGTCGGTCGAGGCGTTGTCGCTGATGACCAGCTCGACGTCGGCGCAGGTCTGCGCCAGCACGGACTCGATGACCGGCGCCAGCGTGTCCGCGCCGTTGCGGACCGGCAGCGCGACCGAGACCTGGGGACGGCGCCGTCCGCGCGTGGGCTGCTCGGTGACCACGCGCTAGCCGACCCGTTCCAGCCAGATCTCGCGCCACCAGCAGATGTACTCACGAGGGCAGTTGGCCGTGAAGGCGCCCTCGCAGACGATGTCCTCCAGGATGATGCAGGGGTTCTTCATCGTGAGCATCCGGCCGGTGCGCTCGTCCACCAGCCGCGTGGCGCGAGCCTTGACCCGCGCGGTCCGACCGCAGAACCGGGACATCTCCGCGTCGAACCCCATCCCGCGGTTGAGAAGGTTCGAGTCGAGGGTCGCCATGATCTCCTCACGCGACTTGATCCGGACCAGCTCGCCCGGCTGCAGGTCGAGGTGCTCGGTCGGCGTGCGACCGCTGCGTACGCCGCCCTGCAGGAAGCCCCAGTGCAGCCCACCGCGGATCAGCAGGAACCGGGGCAGGAGCTTCTTGGTGAAGTCCTGGTAGCGGTTGAACAGGCGGACCAGGAACGCGGTGAGGACCGCGCGCACGCCGGCGTTCCCGGACACGACGTCGTCGCGGTACTGGCTGAGCTGCTTGAGCGGCAGTCGCTGCGGTGCGGCCCGGGGCATCTCCGTCGCCTGGCAGGACCAGCGGGTCTCGCCGTCGTCGAACGGCTCCTTCCTGCTGTTGAGGACCAGCAGCGGCAGCAGCTCGCGCCTGCCTGCGTCGGGCGTGGACGGGAGGGGGTCGTCCGGGTCGACGCGCTTGAGCCAGCGCTCCTTCCAGTAGATCGAGCAGGCGTTCTGGCACCC
Organism: Nocardioides halotolerans DSM 19273; assembly: GCF_000422805.1. GTDB lineage: Bacteria > Actinomycetota > Actinomycetes > Propionibacteriales > Nocardioidaceae > Nocardioides > Nocardioides halotolerans. The sequence continues at coordinate 700,777 of NZ_KE383923.1, forward strand.
GTCGTGTGCCGAGCCGTCGCACCGCGACCCGGTCAGGTGCACTGCGTCGTACATCCGCCGCATGCCCGTCATGCCGACGTAGTCGCAGAGCTTGTGCGCGACCTTGTGGACGGTCATCCGTCGTCCGCAGAGAGCGAGCATCTCGGGCATGAAGGGCAGCCCGTCGAGCTCGCCGTGCTCGTCCAGCGTCGCCCGGATCTCGTCGGCGCTGAGCACCTCCACGAGGTCGCCCACCTTGAGACCCAGTCCGCTCGTCGCTGCGACGTCCACCGTCGTCATCGATCGCCCCCGTCCCCCTCGATCTCGCCTGTCCACGTGGGCTCGGCACGCGTGGCCAGGACGCTAGGTCGCCACCGCACCGCCCGAGCCGGACGGGCCCGCGCTGCCCTGAAATTGGGGACGGCGGCCGCCGACGCGCGCGCGGACGGGCGGCGCGGCCCTCGAGCGCCGGTGCCGGGCCCAGGTCTCCCCAGGATTGGGGACGGGCGCGGAGAAGCGCCTGCGGCGGCGCCGACCGTTCCTATCGTGACGGCGTGTCCGAGAAGCCGGCCCTGCTGCCCATCGAGCGCGCCGACCTGCCGGCCGTGGGCGAGTTCCTGAGCCGGCACCTCAACCCGCGGCTGAGCCCCGCGGAGTGGGCGGCCTCGATCGTGCCTCCCTGGGTGGTCGACTCCCCCAACCACGGTCTCCGGCTGGTCCACGACGGCGAGCTGGTCGGCGTCCACCTCGCGTTCTACTCCCAGCGCCTCGTCAACGGAACCGTGGAGGACTTCTGCAACCTGGGCGCGTGGTGCGTGCTCGAGACGCACCGCAGCCACGGGATCCGGATGCTGCGCGCCCTGCTCGCCCAGCCCGGCTACAGCTTCACCGACCTCTCCCCCAGCGGCGCCGTGGTCCCGCTCAACCAGCGGTTGCGGTTCAGCACGCTCGACACCGACACGGTGCTGATCCCGGCGCGGCCCCTCCCCTGGCCCCGGCGGACCCGCGTCGTCGACGACCTCGACGTGATCGAGTCCCGGCTGACCGGCGCGGACAAGGTGATCTTCGAGGACCACCGGCGCGCGACTGCGGCTCGCCACCTGCTGCTGCAACGCGGCGACCGGACCTGCTACGTGATCTTCCGCCACGACCGCCGCAAGGGCGTGCCGGCGTTCGCCTCGATCCTGCACGTGAGCGACCGCGAGCTGTTCGCCGCGTCCGTCACCGAGCTGACCCGCCACCTCCTCCTGCACCACGGCGTGCTCTGCGTGCTCGGCGAGCTCCGCGTCATCGGCTCCCGGCCGTCGCTCGCCCTGCGCCTCAAGAAGCCCCGCCCGAAGATGTTCCGCAGCGCGAGCGTCGGTGCCGACGCGATCGACGACCTGTACAGCGAGCTGACCTGCGTGGCGTGGTAGCCGCGCTGCGAGAGAACCGGTACGCCCATGAGAGTCCACGCGCACGACCTGCTCGCCGAGCAGGCCGCCCTGCGAGGCGAGCGGCCCGCACTGACCTACCGCGACGTGACCGTCGACTACGCCCGGCTCCACGACACGTGCCGCGCGCTCGCGGCGGGCCTGCGGGAGATCGGTCTCGAGAGCGGCGACCGGGTGGGGGTCCTGCTCGACAAGCGCATCGAGACGGTCGTCGCGATCTTCGGGACCTCAGCGGCCGGTGGCGTGTTCGTGCCCGTCAACCCGGTGCTCAAGCCGGACCAGGTCGCCTACATCCTCGACGACTGCGACGTGCGCGTGCTGGTCACCACGCGCCAGCGGTGGGCGCAGCTGTCCCACCAGGCCGAGGAGCTGGAGCACCTCCGGGAGGTGGTCCTGGTGGACGGCACGACCGCCGAGACCGGCGAGACCGGCGCGGGTTCGAGGTTCGGCCGGGTCACCCTCCATCGCTACGACGACCTGGTGGCCGGGCCGGGTCGGCAGCCCGACCGGGACCCCGGCGTCGACCTCGACCTCGCAGCCATCCTCTACACCTCCGGGAGCACCGGTCGCCCCAAGGGTGTCGTGCTCAGCCACCGCAACCTGCTCGTCGGCGCGGAGTCGGTCAGCAGCTACCTCGAGAACGACGCCGACGACGTCGTCCTCGCGGCCCTGCCGCTGAGCTTCGACGCCGGGCTGAGCCAGCTCACGACGGCGTTCGCGAGCGGCGCGCACGTGGTGCTGGTCAACTACCTCCTGCCCCGTGACGTGGTCCGCCTGTGCGCGAAGCACCGGGTCACCGGGCTGACCTGCGTCCCGCCGCTCTGGATCCAGCTGGTCGGCGAGTCGTGGCCCGCCGAGGCCACGCAGAGCCTGCGCTACTTCGCCAACACCGGCGGACGGATGCCGGCGAGCACCCTGGCCCGGCTCCGCAGCATCTTCCCCGACGCCCGCCCCTACCTCATGTACGGGCTCACCGAGGCCTTCCGCTCGACCTACCTCGACCCGGACGAGGTGGACCGTCGCCCGGACTCGATCGGCAAGGCGATCCCGAACGCCGAGGTGCTGGTGCTGCGCCCCGACGGCTCGCGCTGCCGCCCCGGCGAGGAGGGCGAGCTGGTCCACCGCGGGCCGCTCGTCGCCCTCGGCTACTGGAACGACCCCGAGCGGACCAGCCAGCGCTTCCGCCCCTACCCGAGCCCGGCGCCGTCGTGGCGGGCCCCCGAGATCGCGGTGTGGTCCGGCGACACGGTGGTTGCCGACGAGGAGGGCTTCCTCTACTTCGTCGGCCGCTCCGACGAGATGATCAAGACCTCGGGCTACCGCGTGAGCCCGACGGAGATCGAGGAGGCGGCCTACGCCACCACCCTGGTCCGCGACGCGGTCGCGCTCGGCGTCGACGACCCGGCGCTCGGGCAGCGGGTCCTCCTGGTGGTCACCGCGCCTCGCGGCAGCGCACTCGACACCGCGACCCTCGACGGCGCGCTCCGGCGCACGCTGCCGACGTTCATGGTGCCGTCGGAGATCCTCGTGCTGCCCGAGGTCCCGCGGTCCGCCAACGGGAAGTTCGACCGCGTGCTCCTCCGCAAGGAGGTGGTGTCGTGAACGTCGACGACCACGTGGCGCCGTTCGTGCACGAGGGTCGGCTCTGCGTGGGAGGGATCGAGCTGCATCGCCTGGCCGAGCAGGTCGGGTCGACGCCGTTCTTCGCCTACGACCGCGGCCTCGTGAGCCGCCGGATCGCGGCGACGCGCGCGGCCCTGGGGTCCGACATCGAGCTCGGCTTCGCGGTCAAGGCGAACCCGATGCCCGCGCTCGTGCAGCACGTCGCAGGATCGGTCGACTGGCTGGACGTCGCGTCCGCCGGTGAGATGCAGGTGGCCCTCGACGCCGGCAAGGAGCCCGCTGCCGTGAGCTTCGCCGGGCCTGGGAAGACGGACGCCGAGCTGCGACGGGCGGTCGCCGCCGGCGTGCTGCTGGAGCTCGAGTCGGCGGGCGAGGCCCGGCGGGCGGCCGCTGCCGGCTCGGCTCTCGGGCTCCGACCGCGGGTGGCGATCCGGGTCAACCCCGACTTCACGGTCAAGGGGTCCGGCATGCGCATGGGCGGAGGCCCGCAGCAGTTCGGCGTCGACGTCGAGCAGGTGCCGGGCCTGCTGGACGAGCTCTCGAGCACCGACGTGGCGCTCGAGGGGTTCCACGTGTTCGCCGGCTCGCAGAACCTGCACGCGGAGATCCTCGTCGAGGCGCAGCGCCAGACCGTCCAGCTCCTCCTCGAGCTCGCGGTGAAGTGGCCCGAGGAGATCACCTACCTCAACCTCGGCGGCGGCTTCGGCATCCCGTACTTCGACCGCGACCAGCCGCTCGACCTGCGCGCCGTCGGCGAGAACCTGCAGCGCCTCGTGGCCGAGGAGGTGCGGCCGGCGCACCCGGCGGCACGCGTCGTCGTCGAGCTCGGTCGCTACCTGGTCGGTGAGGCGGGGCTCTACGTGACCCGGGTGGTCGACCGGAAGACCTCGCGCGGGAAGACCTACGTCGTGGTCGACGGCGGGATGCACCACCAGCTGGCGGCGTCCGGGAACTTCGGGCAGGTGATCCGGCGCAACTACCCGCTCACCACCGGCCGGGTCGCGGCCGGCACCGAGAGCATCGGCACCGAGACCGAGCGGGTCAGCGTGGTCGGTGCGCTGTGCACCCCGCTCGACCTGCTCGGTGACGACGTCGAGCTGCAGCGCACCGAGCCCGGCGACCTCGTGGTGCTGCTCCAGGCCGGCGCGTACGGGTTCACGGCGAGCCCGACGAGGTTCCTCGGCCACCCCGACCCGGCCGAGATCCTGGTCTGAGAGAAGACGACGATGGAGGAGACGCCCGTGGATGCACAGACGCAGCTGCCGACCGCCGCCCCGGGCGACGGGGGGCTCGACGGGGCGCTCGACGGGGTGCTCGACGACGTGGTCGACGTCCTCGTGCGCGTGCTGGCGATCGAGGACCGCCGGCAGACGTTCGACGCGTCGACACCGCTGCTCGGCGAGCTGCCCGAGCTCGACTCGCTCGCGGTCGTGGAGCTCGCTGTCGCGCTCGAGGAGCGGTTCGGCATCGTGATCGACGACGACGACTTCACCGGCGAGGTCTTCGACACCGTGGGCACCCTGGCGGAGTTCATCGCGGCCAAGGTGCGCGGCGCCTGACCCGCCCACCCCCACGCCGCTCAGCGCAGCTGCGCGAGCGAGGTGACGCGGCGCGAGGGGAGGAGCAGGGCCGCGAGGGCGGCCCGGGCGGTGCGCTGGCCCGCGGCCGCGCGCAGGGCCATGCCGACGGCCAGCGCGGCGGAGTAGGCGAGGCTCCGGACCGCGCCGTGCCGCTGACGGTAGAGCTTGGCGCGGCTGAGCGTCATCAGCGCGGCGAGGCTGGGCCGGGTGCCCGACTCGCCGCCGATGTGCTCGATGACCGCGGCCGGCTCGTACCACGTCCGCCAGCCGTGGTCGCCCGCCCGCAGCAGGTACTCGGTCTCCTCGCTGTAGAGGAGGAATGTCTCGTCCCACGGCCCCACCGCATCTACGACCGGCCACGCGATGAGCAGGGCCGCGCCGGTGATCCAGGGCACGGGCCCCGGCCGGTCGTGCGGCTCCTCGTCGAAGACCAGCTCACCCACACCGAGCCGGTCGGCGACCCGGCCGCCCAGGACGGACTCCACCAGGGCGCCCCTCACGGTCGGCAGCCGGCGCAGGCTCGGCTGCAGGGAGCCGTCCGGGTTGAGCATCCGGGGCGCGACGACGGCGCGGTCCGGGAGGCGCACGGCCCGCGCGAGGGTCGCGAGCATGTCCGGCCGGAGCCGGCAGTCGGGGTTCAGCACCATGACCGCGTCGGGTGGCTGCTTGCGCAGCGACGCGATGCCGGCGTTGAGCCCGGCCGCGTAGCCGGCGTTCTCGATCAGCTGGACGATCGAGACCGGCAGCCCGTCGAACGCCTTGGCCACCTCGGCCGAGTCGTCGTCCGAGGCGTTGTCGACCACCACGACGTCGGTGAGCTCGACGCCGTCGGCGCCCCCGTCACGGATCGACTCCAGGCAGCCGGGCAGCACGTCGGCGCTGTTGTAGGTCACCAGGACGACGGCGACTCGGGGGCGGCTCACCGGGCTGGTCCTCGGTGCCGAGGGATCAGTCCGCCGGCGCCGGGTCGGCCCCGACGCGTCGCAGGTCGTCGTCCAGGCGACCGGCGGCCTTGAGCCGGTTGACCTGCTGCAGCCGCACGAACGAGTCCTCGAACTGCTCGATGGTGAGCGCGTACCGGCTCATGTCGCTCGCGAGCTCGTCGATGCCGGCAGCCACGGTCCAGACGGGGTGGAACCCCGGGAGCTGGGACTGGATCTTGCCGAAGTCGACGCGGTAGTCCCGCTTGTCGGCCGAGGCACCCTCGGCGAACGTGACCGGCGCGCCGGTCCGCTCGGAGACCGCCTGGGCGATCGTCCGGATCTGGACGACGTCCTCGTCGCGCCCGACGTTGAACGCCTGGTCGTGGACGACCTCGCGGTCGGCCTCCAGCACGGCGAGGAACGCTCGCGAGATGTCCTCGGCGTGCACCAGCGGGCGCCACGGCGACCCGTCGCTCTGCAGCCTCACCTCGCCGGCCGTGAGGGCGGCGCCGGTCAGGTTGTTGACCACGATGTCGGCACGCAGCCGCGGGCTCGACCCGTAGGCGGTGGCGTTGCGCAGGTAGGTCGGGCTGAAGTCGTCGTCGGCGAACTTGCCGATCAGCTGCTCGGCCATGACCTTGCTCTCGCCGTACGGCGTCACCGGGTTGAACGGGCTCTCCTCGGTGACCGCTCCGTCGCCCGCGGCGCCGTACAGGCTGCACGACGAGGAGAAGACGTAGCGCGGCACGCCGGCGTCGCGGGCGACCTGCGCGAGGTGCGCAGCTCCGTGGGCGTTCACCGAGTAGGTCGCCTCGGGGTTGAGGTGGCCGACCGGGTCGTTGGAGATCGCGGCGAGGTTCACGACCGCGTCGAAGCCGGCGAGGTCCTCCGGCCGCTGGTCACGGATGTCACCGGTGCGTGACTCGTAGCCTCCCGGCTGCGGGCCGAAGTCGCACCCGTCGTACCACCCGGCGTCGAGCCCGACGACGTCGTGACCCGCCCGCATCATCATCGGCACGAGGACGGCACCGATGTAGCCGCGATCTCCGGCAACGAGGACTCGCATCGACCAGGCCCGCCCTTCAGCTCGAGTAGATCGCGTACTGCAGCAGCTCGTCCGGCACGCCCACGTCGTACGGCGCGATCACCTCGGCGGGCAGCCGCTCCTGGTCGGAGACGCGCAGGTAGTCGCGCATGGTCGTCCCGGTGCAGTGCGAGTCGACGTTCACGGCGCCTCGGCCGGCCTCGACGTCGCCTCGGTGGACGACGCGGAAGTCGACGCTGACCCGGGTCCGGCCCGAGGTGTTCGGCACCGACGAGTGCAGCTGCGCGCCGGAGAACACCATCGTCCCGCCGACCGGCGGCACCGGCCGGATCTGCGGGTCGAGGGCGATCGGCTCCTCCGGCTTCGGCTGGTCGCGGGTGTCCTCGCCGATCTGGGAGGCGGCGATCGCGCGGCTGTCGCGGTTCCAGGCGTAGTAGTTGTAGCGCTCGCTGCCGTTCGCGATGCCCTTGGCGAAGTAGTCCGGGTGGAAGGCCACCACGTTGTCGGGGCTCACGTCGTAGATCGGGAGCCACCAGTTGAGCTGCATCATCGGTGCGGAGTACCACGTGTCGCGGTGCGGGTGGAACGCGTAGGCGATGCCCGTCGTCAGGTAGTTGTCCGAGGTCGACGTGCGCAGCCGCGGCACGTCGAAGTAGGTCAGCTCCGGGTCGCAGCCGTGCTCGACCAGGATCTCGCGGAGGTGGACCTTCGACTCCGGGTGGTGGATGAACGTCGGCTTGAACGAGCCGAGCACCTCGGCGTACTCCTTGACGTCCATCTCGTACTGCGCCGTCTCCGGGTCACGACCGCCGAAGGCGTCCTCGATCAGCCCGCGGGTGAACGCGACGAACGCCTGGATCGCCGGGGAGTGGGTGTGGACGAAGATGTCACCGTCGTAGAGCGCGTGGCGCCGCTCGTCGTCGGTGCACGTCGGGTCGACGATCACACTGGTCACGAAAGCCTCCAGAGAGCATGGGCGAGATCTGGGTCGCCAGGAGTGATGACACCCGACTCCCGCGCACCGGTTCGGGGAACCGCTCGGGCATACCTCACATTGGGGACCCTCCTGCGGCACTGGACTTTGACCGGCTCGCCGGGATACTTCGGGGTCGTGGACCTGAGGCTGACCGGCAGACGGGCACTCGTGACCGGTGCGAGCCGGGGCATCGGGCTCGCGATCGCGCGCGGGCTGGCCCGGGAGGGGGCGGTCGTGTCGATCGCCGCCCGCAACGCCGACGGCCTCGCCGAGGCCGTCGACCTGCTCGCTCGCGACGGCCTGGAGGTCCACCCGTACGTCGTCGACGTGTCCGACCCGGCCGCGCTCGAGGAGACCGTGACCCGGTCGGCGACCGAGCGCGAGGGCCTCGACCTGCTGGTCGCCAACGCCGGCTCGTCGCGGGGCGGCGGCCTGCAGGCCTCGACCGCGGACGACTGGATGTTCACCCTCGGGGTCAACGTCGTCCACGCGGCCACCGCGATCCGGGCGGCCGTGCCCTGGCTGTCGGCGTCGGGCAACGGCGCGGCTCTGGTGATCGGGTCGATCAGCGGGTGGAAGCCGCGGGCCAGCTCGTCGTACGCCGTCTCGAAGGCCGCCGCCATCCACCTCGCGCCGGCGCTGGCGGTCGAGCTGGCGCGCGAGCGGATCCGGGTCAACACCCTGAGCCCGGGCTCGGTGCAGTTCGAGGGCGGTCGATGGGCCCGGACCCAGGCCGCGGACCCCGAGGCGCACGCGCGGTTCGTGGCCGAGAACCTTCCGGGCGGCCGGTTCGTGACGCTGGAGGAGGTCGCCGACGCGGCGTGCTTCCTGCTGAGCCCGCGCGCCGGCGGCATCAACGGCGCCCACGTCGCCGTGGACGGGGCCCAGGACCGGCCCACGGACCGCCCCGTCTACCCCTGACGTCACACGCGCCGGACGGTCGTACCCCAATGTGAGTATGCCCCGCGCGGAGGCGCCTGCAGCCGCCGTCGCTGCCTACCCTCCCATCAGCGATTTCAGGCAGTTCCAGCCTCATCGGATGGGGATCATGAGACTACGTGTGGACGACATCACCTGGCGCGAGATCGACGGCGACCTGGTGATCCTCGACCTGCGCACCTCCACCTACCTGACGGCCAACGCCAGCGGCACGGTGCTGATGAGGGAGCTGACCGAGGAGCGGACCCTTCAGCAGCTGGTCCAGGCCCTGGCCGACGCGTTCGACCTCCCTGAGACGCGGGCGCAGCAGGACGCGCAGAGGTTCGTCGGCGAGCTCGACGCGCACGGCCTGCTCGAGGGCACTGCTCGGGAGCGCCACCCCGATCCCGTCGCCGTCTCCGGCGGCAGGTGAGTCACGAACGCAAAGGAGGTGTACCAGTGCACGAACACTACGAGTCGCCGAAGCTGACGACGGTCGGATCCGTCAGGAGCCTGACGATGGGCCAGGGTTTCCACGGAAACGACGACCACCTCGTCTTTACCGTATTTGGGTACGACATCGACATCCCGTACGGCACAGGCTCGTGACGCTCGGCGGGGACCGGGGGGTTCGCCGGGAGTCTCGGCGTCCCCCTGGTCGTCGTCGGAGCCCGATTGCTGACCCTTTCCTCCGCCCCGCACCGTTGGAGGTCGCGGCCGGCTGGGTCTATGGATCCGTCCCGCCACCGCCGCAGACTCGATCCAGCGCCACGCCCCGCGAGGCCCTCGACGACGCCATCCGGCCGGCCCTGGTCCGTGGCCCCTGCTACGTCACGTTCTCCGGCGGCCGCGACTCCTCGGCCGTGCTGGCCGCGGCGACGGCGCTCGCCCGCCGCGAGGGCCACGAGCCCCCCGTCCCGGTCACGCGCATCTACCCCGACCTGCCTGACACCGACGAGAGCGACTGGCAGCGTGCGGTGATCGACCACCTCGGCCTGACCGAGTGGGTCCGCCTCGAGCTCCGCAACGGCGAGTCCGACCTCCTCGGCCCGACTGCTCGCGACGCGCTCTGGAGCCGCGGGGTCCTGTGGCCACCGGCGCTGCAGTCGACCGGCGTGGTCTTCGAGCACCTCCGTGGTGGGTCGTTGCTGACCGGCGAGGGCGGCGACGCCGTGCTGGGCTCACGGCGTGTCACGCCCCTGGCTGTCCTCCGCCGCCGTCGCCGTCCGGACCGCGCGACCATCCGCTACTCCGCCCTCGCCGTGCTCCCCTATCGAGCACGTCAGCAGATCGCACGGCGGACGGTGCGGACCACGGTCCAGCGACGGTGGCTGCGTCCCGCCGCCTTCGAGCGACACGTCCGGCTGCTGGCGGTCGATGCCTGCGCGGAGCCGCTCGGCTACGGCGCGGCCATCAGGTCGATCAGCCGCCAGCGACCCTTCGCGACCATCTCGCACAACCACGCAGCGGCAGCTGCGGAATACGGCATCCGGGCGGCTGACCCGCTGCTGGACCATCGCTTCGTGGAAGCCCTGGCGCGGGCCGGCGGTCGCACCGGCTTCCCCGGGCGCACCGCGACCATGCACGCCCTCTTCTCCGACGTCCTGCCTCCGGCAGTCCTGGGCCGGACCACGAAGGCGTCGTTCAACCAGGTCAACGCCGGCGCGGCCACCCGCGACTTCGCGCGGACGTGGGACGGGAGCGGCGTCGACGAGGAGCTCGTCGACGTGGAGCGGCTCCGGAGCGTCTGGCTCTCCGACGAGCCGACGATGGCGACCGGACTGCTGCTCCACAGCGCCTGGCTCGCGGCCACAGGGGGCACGCCGTGACCGGCCGACGATCGAGGATCCCGTCCGTCCGCGCCGCTGAGATCCCCGACCTGTGCGCCGCACTCGTCGTCGCCCTCGTGGTCGAGGTCGGCCTGCGGACCACCACACTGCCGCGGCTTGCCCGAGCGCTCGGAGCACCGCTCGCCGTCGACGGGTTCGACAGCTACGCCGAGCGGGCTGAAGCCGTGCTGCTCCCCAGGTGGGCGGTCCTGCGCATGGACGCCGTCCGGCGCGTCCTGCGGCACTGGCCGTTCGGGGACACCTGCCTGCGCCAGGCGCTGGTGTGCGGCTGGCTGCTGCGACGCCTGCGTCCCGCGCTGCAGCTCGGCGTCGCCAAGGTCGACGGCGAGGTGCGGGCCCATGCGTGGCTCGTCGTCACCGGCACCGTCGTCGACCCGCGCCGGGCCGTGTCGTCGTACCGACCCCTCACCGCGGTGCCGACGGGAGCCGACCGATGAGCGAGCTGACCCGCGTCTACGGCCTCACCGTCCGTTCGGAGATCCCGCTGCACGTGCGCCGACCGGCCCCTGTCGTGGCGCCGGTCGACCTCGAGCTCGTGCTCGGCGCGCCGGCCGTGCGCACCGACGCGATGCCGCCGGGCCGGGTGCTGCTCGACCTGCGCGGGAACACGCACTACTACGCCGCCACCGCCGTCGACGACGGCTTCCGGCTGCGGTTCTTCGGCTCGTGCGACGTCGAGCTCGACCCGGGCCTGACCCGCGCCACCGTGCATCCCGCCCCCGGCCTCGACCCCGACCTGCTGTCGGTGCTCGTCAGCGGGACGCTGCTGGCGTTCGTGCTGGCCATGCGCGGCAAGCCCGTCCTGCACGCGAGCGCGGTCGAGGTCGACGGCGCCGCGCTGGCCTTCGTCGGCGCCTCCGGCATGGGGAAGTCCACGATGGCGACGCTGCTGTGCGCGGACGGCGCCCGCCTCGTCACCGACGACGTGCTGCTCCTCGACACGACGGCCTCCCCACCGACCTGCTCGCTGGGCGCGACCGAGCTTCGCCTCCGCAAGGGTGCGGACGACCTGTCCGAGCGGTTCGCCCACGCGGGGAGCGCGCCGCAGCTCCGCACGACCGGTGATGCTCGACAGGCGCTCGCCGCCGTGCCGGCGACCACGGAGGACCTCCCGCTCGCGGCGCTCGTCGTGCCCGTGCCCGACCGCTCACCCGAGCGGCACACCACCGAGATCACGCGGCTGTCGCCGACGGAGGCGCTGCTGATCCTCTCCCGCTTCCCACGCCTGCTCGGCTGGCAGGACGCCTCGGTCCGCCGGACGGCCTTCCACCACCTCGCGGACGTCGCCGACCGGGTGCCGGTCCACGCGGCCGTGCTGCCCTGGGGTCCGCCGTTCCCGGAGACCCTGGCTGCGGACGTGCTCCACGCCACCGGACTGAGGGCAGAGCAGTGTGCCGGGGTCTGACCCGAGGCGGGGGCCGTCAGCGCGTCGGGCTGGCCGTGCCGGAGACGACCTCGACGGCGGCGATCCACGCCTCGACGTCCTCGCGCCGGGCCGCGGCCGACGACTCCGGGGCACGCGCAGGCCGGGCTCGGTCGACGGCCCCGACCAGCCCGTTCCTGAGTGCCGCGGCGGCCGTGCGCGTCGCGCTCGGCCGCGCGGCGCGTGCCACCCGTCGCGGCCAGGAGGCCTCGCGCCGCACCGCGGCCGTGGGCGACGCGGCGTCGATGGTGGACACCAGGACTCCGAAGCCGCGTGAGAGCCCCAGCCGGCGGTCCAGGTCTGCGGGCACTGGCGTGCCGAGCACACGCCGGGCCCTGCCGAGCACCAGCCCGACCTGCGCCACCGCGCCCCACGACCGAGCCCGGTCGGCCACGGCCTGCCAGTCGTCAATCCGCCGCGCCGCCTGGTCGACGTCGAGCAGGTGGAGCAGGCGCATCGCCGCCGAGAACGCCGCGTGGTGGCACAGGTGGACCAGCGTGTCGGCGGGGTCGAGCGTGCGCGCGCTCACCGATCCGATGGTGAGCGGGGTGCTGCGCGCGAGCAGCCCGGCGGTCGGGACGTGGAACCTGCGGCGCATCGTCTCGGAGAGCACGAGCGACCAGTGCAGGTCGACGAGCGTGCTGCCGGGGCGGCCTACCTCGAGCTCCCCGGTCACCTCGTCGTTGAGGAGGTCGTGCCGCGTGGCGAGCGGCTGCCAGCCGGCACCGAGCACCCGCTCGCAAGCCGTGCGCAGGTCACCCGGGGCGACCAGGAGGTCGAGGTCGCCGTACGACCGCAGGCCGGTCGCCGGGTGGAGCGTCTCGGAGAGCACCGGGCCCTTGAAGACCACCCAGCGCACGTCGCCCAGCACACTGGCGACCGCCTCGAGGGAGGTCGTCGCCCGCACGTGGTGCGTGAGCGCGCTGTCGCGGTCCTCGCGGAGCAGCGCCGCGAGCTCGGGTCTGGTCTCCCGGAGCGCGACGTGCGCGAGCGGAGCGATGCGGTGGAAGCGCACGGCGCGGACGAGCCCGTCCGCGATGCCCGGCAGGTCCGGCACGTCGGGTCTCTCGCCGCGGCAGACGGCGACACACACCGCGTCGACGGCTCGCCGCACGGTCCTGTGCCGCACCGCAACCTCCCGTCCTGCTCCACTCGCCTCGCGAGGCGACGCTAGCCGACCGGAGGCGCTGCCGTGAGCGGCGACTTCGTCCCTGCCGACCCCCTCGCCCTGCGCGTCGCCGCCCGGTCGGGCAGCAAGTCGATGGGCCGGCTCTGGGGGCTCGTGCGGAGCAGCCTGGTGCTCGTCTGGTCCTCCGGGAAGCGACTGCTCAGTGCACTGGTCGCCGTCCAGATCCTGTCGGCGCTCGCGCTCGCCGCCACGGTGCTGACGATCCAGCAGGTGCTGAGCGGCATCCTCGACGCCCAGGACGGCGGCCGCGTGATGGGCGACGTGCTGGTGCCCGTCATCGTCCTGGCCTCGCTGTCGGGCGTCGCGGCGGTGGCGGGCGCGGTCCAGGGCCAGCTGCAGCGGCTCCTCGGCGAGTCGGTGGCGCGGACGATGTGGGGCAAGGTGCTCGGCGTTGCGACCGGGGTCGGCCTGCGCTTCTTCGAGTCCCCCGACTTCTACAACCGCCTCAACCGGGTGCAGACCAGCGCCATGCTGCGACCGCACCAGGTGACGACGGGGCTGTTGTCGATGGCCGGCGCGCTCGCTGCCTGCGTCGGTCTGGGAGTCACGCTCGTCACGATCTCGCCGATCCTGCTGCCGCTCGTCGTCATCGCGGGCATCCCGCTGCTGATCACCAGCAGCCGGGAGTCGCGGATCGAGTTCGAGTTCTCGGTCCGGCAGACGCCCGCGGTCAGGCTGCGGGGCTACTTCACCGTGCTCCAGTCCGGGCGTGACGAGGCCAAGGAGGTCCGCGCCTTCGGGCTGCCGGCCTGGCTCGCCGCTCGGTTCGACGACCTCTACGCCACCTACCTGCGGGACCTGCGCGCGCACGTGATCCGTCGCGGGTTGCTCAGCCTGGTCGGCCAGCTCGGCGCCGCCGTCGTCCTCGGCGGCACCCTGATCGCCCTCGTCGCGCTGATCGACCGCGGGGACATCGGCGTCGCCGAGGCCGGGGCGGCGATCGTCGCGATCCGGCTGCTGGCGACCCAGGTGCAGGCCCTGTTCCGCGGTGCGCAGTCGATCTTCGAGTCGGGTCTCTTCCTCGACGACCTCCGCCAGTTCCTCGCCCTCGGCGAGATCGCCGTGGAGGAGGACGAGGGTCAGGAGCCACCGGAGCGGTTCGAGATGATCCGCGCCGAGGATGTCCGGTTCCGCTACCCCGGCGCTCCGCGCGACGCGCTCCAGGGCGTCGACATCGAGCTGCGGGCCGGCGAGGTGGTCGCGCTGGTCGGCGAGAACGGATCCGGCAAGACCACCCTGGCCAAGCTGCTGGCCGGCCTCTACCAGCCCGACGGCGGCCGCGTCACGTGGGACGGGCACGACGTGGCGGCGTTCCGCCCCTCGAGCCTGCGGCAGCGCATCGCCGTGGTGTTCCAGGACTTCGTGCGCTATGCGCTGCCGGCGACGGACAACATCGCGCTGGGCCGGATCGACCGTCCCGTCGATCCGCTCCGGGTCAGGGCGGCAGCGACCGCAGCCGGGGCCGACTCGAAGCTCGAGGGACTCCCCCACGGCTACGACACGATCCTGTCGCGCATGTTCACCGGCGGCACCGACCTGTCCGGCGGGGAGTGGCAGCGCGTGGCGCTGGCGCGCTCCTTCTACCGCGACGCGCCGCTGCTGATCCTCGACGAGCCGAGCTCGGCGCTCGACCCGCGCGCCGAGCACGAGCTGTTCGCGACCCTGCGCGACGCGCTGCGGGACCGCACGGCGCTGTTCATCTCGCACCGGTTCTCGACCGTGCGCGGCGCGGACCGCATCTACGTGCTCCACGAGGGAGAGATCGTCGAGCAGGGCACCCACGACGAGCTGGTGAGCCGCGACGGGCGGTACGCCGAGCTCTTCCGCCTGCAGAGCCAGCTGCAGATCCACGGGGAGCCGGCGGCGCCATGACGCGAGCCGACGGCGGGCGGTGGGTCTGCAACGTCAACGTCCACGGCGTCGGCGTACCGACCCGGCCGCTGGAGGAGGGCGAGGACGAGGTCTGGGTGTCGGTCGAGCAGCTCGAGGGCCTGCTCGACGCCGCGGTCGGGCGCCCGGAGGTCGTGATCACCTTCGACGACGGCAACATCTCCGACCTGGAGATCGGCCTGCCCATGCTGCTCGAGCGCGGGCTGACCGCTCGCTTCTACCCCTGCGCGGGGCTGATGGGAGAGCCCGGGCGCCTCGACGAGTCCGACATCCGGGAGCTGCACGCCGCCGGGATGGTGATCGGCTCGCACGGGTGGAGGCACCGCGACTGGCGGACGCTGGGCCGGGACCCCGTCGGTGCGCCCGCGGCCGAGGAGCTGGTGCGCGCGCGGCAGACGCTCGAGCGCGTGATCGGCGCGGAGGTGACCGAGGTGGCGGTGCCGTTCGGCTCCTACGACCGTCACGTCGTGAGCGCCCTGCGCCGGACCGGCGCGAGCCGGGTCTACACCAGTGACGGCGGCTGGGCCCGGCCCGGCGCCTGGCTGCAGGCGCGCACCAGCATCCGCGCCGACCACGGCGGCGACTTCCCGAGCCGGGTCATGTCGCATCGTCCGGGTCCTCGCCGCCGGCTCCGCGGCCGCGCGGCCCAGCTCGCCAAGCGCCTGAGGGGTTAGACGCGATCCCCCATTCCGGGTACGTCGCCGCGAGTCGGGCATCCGTGCCCCACCCCGCTCCTAGCGTCAGCAGCGTCCACAGCCCTGCGCCCGCGCCCGAACGAGAGGAGGTCGGCGATGATCGTCCCCAAGTGCCGCCTCTGCGGCACCGACCTCACGCAGACCTTCGTCGACCTCGGCATGTCGCCGCCGTGCGAGAGCTACCTCGAGGCCGACCGGCTCGACCGGGGTGAGACGTTCTACCCCCTGCATGTGCGGATCTGCTCGTCGTGCCTGCTGGTCCAGCTCCCGGCGTACCTCTCCGGTGAGGACATCTTCAGCCACTACGCCTACTTCTCGTCCTACTCCGACTCCTGGGTGGCGCACGCGAAGCGCTACGTCGACGGGGCCGTCGAACGGCTCGGGCTCACCGAGGACTCGTTCGTCGTCGAGGTCGCCAGCAACGACGGCTACCTGCTCCAGCACGTGCGCGACCGCGGCATCCGCTGCCTCGGCATCGAGCCGGCGGCGAACATCGCCGACGTGGCCCGCGCCAAGGGCATCGACACGGTCTGCGAGTTCCTCGGGCAGGCGACGGGCACCGCGGTGGCCGCGCAGTACGGCCAGGCCGACCTGGTGGCGGCCAACAACGTCTTCGCGCACGTGCCGAGCATCGTCGACTTCGCGCGCGGCCTCCGCGCCCTGCTCAAGGACGACGGCACGGTCACCATCGAGATCCCGCACCTGCTCCGGCTGATCGAGGACCGCCTCTACGACACGATCTACCACGAGCACTACTCCTACCTGTCGCTCCTCACCACCCAGCGGGTGCTCGCGGAGGCCGGCCTGACGGTCGTCGACGTCGACGAGCTGCCGACCCACGGCGGCTCGCTGCGCACCTGGTCGATGCCGACCGCGACCGCGACCGAGCCGACCGAGCGCGTCGCCAAGGTGCTCGCCGACGAGCGCGCCGCCGGCCTCGACACGGTCGAGGGCCACGCCGGCTTCGCCGACGTCGTCAGCGCCGCCCGCGACGACCTGGTGGAGTTCCTCATCGCCGCCCGCCGCGAGGGCAGGACGGTCGCCGGCTACGGCGCCCCCGGCAAGGGCAACACGCTGCTCAACCACGCCGGCGTCCGCGAGGACCTGCTCTCCTACACGGTGGACCGCAGCACCTTCAAGCAGGGCATGTTCCTGCCTGGCACCCACATCCCCATCCACGCCCCGGAGAAGCTGGCCGAGACGAAGCCCGACTACATCCTGATCCTCCCGTGGAACCTCCGCGAGGAGATCTCCGCCCAGCTCGAGTACGCCCGCGACTGGGGCGCCCAGCTCGTCGTACCGCTCCCCCAGCTCGAGGTCTTCTGACCCCGCCCTGACCCGGCCGAGCCCGTCGCACTCTGTGGGTCGACGGGCTCGACCGCGTCTGGGCTAGATCGACCACCGGTCGAGGTCCGGAAGTTGGCCGGTGGCCGGCTCTCGAAAGTGCGCCGCGTCGTTCGCGGCGGAATGCCCCGCACCTTCACAGGTGGCGGTCGCCGCCTGGGATGGCGCGTGGTCAGTGCCGACCGTAGACCACCCAGCGGTCGGCGAGCGCGGGCCAGGCGTCGCGCAGCTCGTCGGAGAGGTCGGGGAGCATGAGCAGGATGCTCGTGGGGTCGTCGGCCAGCATCGCCTCGGGTGATACCACCGGGATGTCGGTGCCGGGCATGCGGCGGCCCTGCTTGGCGGGAGCGCCGTCGGCGATGCCGGCGACGGCACCGGGAGGCAGGTCGGCGGCGGCGAGGACGGCCACGGCGCGGGAGCCGGCGCCGTAGAGCCAGGCTCCGTCGGGCTGGTCCGCTACCCAGTTTCGGAGCCAGCAGACGTCGGACTCCAGCGCGGCTCCGAGCGTGGCCATCGCCGAGACGTCGAGCACGCCGGCGGCCAGCTCGGCGCGGTGCAGATCTTCGAGCGCCGCGGCC
Source organism: Nocardioides halotolerans DSM 19273 (assembly GCF_000422805.1). GTDB lineage: Bacteria > Actinomycetota > Actinomycetes > Propionibacteriales > Nocardioidaceae > Nocardioides > Nocardioides halotolerans. The sequence continues at coordinate 718,223 of NZ_KE383923.1, forward strand.
TCGTGGGCCGGGCCCGCACCGCTGCGTGAGGCGAGCAGGAGCACCGATCCGCTGTAGAGCGGGTAGCTGCGGGCCGCGACGACGGAGAGCCCGACGTCGGCCAGCAGCCGCCGCGCGGCCGGGACGCTGTGGTAGGCGAAGTGGCCGTGTCGTAGGGCGTTCCACTCGCGGCGCCGGAGGGTGGCGGCGTAGGTCGGGAACTGCAGGAGCAGCACGCCGTCATCGGCCAGCGCGTCGGCGCGGGCCCGGAGCCCGGCGGCCTGGTCGCGGTCGTGCATCAGCCCGTAGACGTCGATCACGACCGAAGCCTGGGAGCCCGAGGCGGGCCGGAAGCCGCGCTCGACGAGCGCGTCGGCCCAGGAGCCGCCGTGCGGGCTGGCGAACTCGACGAACTCCCCCGGCTCGATCAGCCCGGCGCCGAGGAGGTCGGCGACGGCCTCGTGCGCCTGCAGCACGGCGGCGCGCGGCTCGATCGCTCGCGGCTCCTCGGCCACGGTGGCGTCGGCCATCAGCTGTGCCAGGCCGCAGTCGGCGCACCACCACATCGCGAGCGGGTGGCGCGGGTCCGGCCCGGGGTCGGAGGTGGGCGGGAAGTGGTCGGCGGCCGGCTGCTCACCCAGGTCGAGGACGACCTCGCCGTGGGGCGACCGACAGCCCCGGCAGCGGTGGGCGTCGGAGGCGGACTCAGCCGTGGACATCGACCGCGGTGAGGTTGCGCCACGAGCCCGCGGACCGGTCGCGGGGGCTGAGGGTGTCGGCCGGCAGCGGCCAGGCGATGGCGAGGTCCGGGTCGTCGTACCGCACCGAGACGTCCTCGGCGGGATCGTGGGCGCGGTCGATGCGGTAGCAGATGTCGGCGACCTCGCTCAGCACCTGGAAGCCGTGCAGGAACCCCCGCGGCACGTAGAGCATCCAGAACTGCTCGTCGTCCAGGCGGAAGGCCTGGTGCTGCCCGAACGTCGGCGAGCCCGGCCGCGCGTCGACGACCACGTCGAGGATCGCCCCGCGGGCACACCGCACCAGCTTGGCCTCGCCGGCACCGCTCCGTCCGTGCAGGCCCCGCAGCGTCGCGTGGCCCGAGCGTGACTGCGAGTCCTGCACGAACGACGCCGGGTCGAGCCCGTGCGCCCTCGCCACGTCCGCGTCGAAGGTGCGCGTGAAGAACCCGCGATCGTCCCGGTGCGGCGCGGGGCGGAACAGGAGCACGTCGGCCAGCCCGACCGCGTCGACCTGCATCGTGGTCAGACCTCCACCAGCGCCTTGGCCACGTGGAACGCCTCGGCGTACGGGCTCCGGCACTCCATCCCGCGCAGGCGCATCAGCCCGAGGAAGACCTCGTCGTCCCACCAGTCGTGGGCGTGCTGGCTCGGGAAGTGCCGGTTGAGGACGTCCACCTTGCGGCGGGCCTGCTCGCGGGTCAGCCCGATGTAGTGCGAGGGCGCACCCATGTCGCCGTCCCACTTCGGGATCTCGTAGTGCAGCACCAGCGCGTCGCGCCAGACGGTGGTCACCATGACGCCCAGCGTGCGGTGGTCCTGGTGCGCGTCGTCGACGCGATGGGTCAGCACCAGCTGTGGCCGGCAGTGCCGCGCCAGGTCCTCGAGGTGCTCCTTGGCCGCCTCCCAGTGCGTCGGCAGCCGGCCGTCGGGCAGTCCCGCGAAGTGCGTCTTGGCCCCCGGCACCAGCTCCTGGAGCGCCCCCGTCGACTCGGCGGCCCGCTCCGGCGTCCCGGTCAACACCGCGACCGTCACGGTCAGCTCCGCGCGCTCGGCCAGTCGCAGGAGGGTGCCGCCGCACCCGATCTCGACGTCGTCGGGGTGCGCGCCGACGCACAGCACGTCGAGCGGTCCCTCAGGCAGCCGCAGCGCGTCCATCAGGGCAGCCGCTGCCGTCGCCAGCGGTTCACGTCGCGCGCAAGGTGCAGGCAGAGCGACGCCTCGACCGAGTCGCCCTCGTACGCCGCCACCCACGCGCGACTGCGGATGCTGTGCGCCAGCGCTCGGTACGTCGCGGTGCGCAGCCGTGGCTCGCCGCGCAGCGGGGCGAAGCCCTCGAACAGCTCGTGGAACGCACGAGCCCGCTCGTGGAGCTCGGTGATCTGACCGACCGCGCCGGTGGCTCGGTGGGCCGACGGCGAGGCGGCCGAGGAGAGCTGCGTCAGCGGCAGCGGTTCGGCGACGTGGGCCACGTCCGCCAGGGCCGCGGCCCGCAGCCACAAGGAGAGCTCACCGCGCCGGGTGCCCAGACCCTGCTGGCCGGCGGCCTCGAAGGTGGCTCGACGCAGCACCGCGCAGCGCGCGCCGACCGTGTCGGTGCCGCGCGCGGCAGCCTCGCGGAGCCAGCGCGCGCCGGGCTGGACGCCCTCACGGGTCTTGCCGTCGACGTCGATGAAGACGGTGCCGACGGACGGCTCTCGCTCGAGCACGGCCGCCGCCCGGGCCAGGGCTCGGCCGCTCGGTGTCGCGGCCTCGTCGACCACGACCACGCAGTCGTGCGGGACCGCGGCGGTGGCGGTCAGGCCGTCGGGGGCCACGACGGCGTGCACGGTCACGCCGCCTCGGGGCGCGCCGGTCCGGCGACCCGGAGGACTGCCACCACTGCCACGACAGCGAGCATGGTGACGTGTCGGGTCCCGGTCGGCGGGTGCGCGACACCATCACCCATTTCGGGGACGCCGGGCCGGCCGGGTCAGCTGACGCGGTGCAGGTCCGGGTCGATGCTGTCGGTGACGATCTCGTCGTAGGCCAGGACCGCGGCCATCTGCGAGCTCACCTCCAGCTTGCGCAGGATCGACTTGACCTGGCTGCGCACCGTGGTCTCCGCGACCTCGGACTGCTCGGCGATGGCGCGCACCGCAACGCCGTCGTGGAGCTGCTGCAGGACCTCCTCCTCGCGGTCGCTGAGCTTCTGCAGCCGTGCCTCCATCTCGGAGCGATCCGACTCGAACCTGTGCCACGCGTGGACGAGCTGCCGGCGCTCCCGGCGGGACAGGTCGGGCAGCCAGCCCCGGGCGAGGTCGGCGACCAGCTCACCGGTGGCGTCCAGCCCGGTGCTGTCCGGCAGCACCAGGGTCGCGCCGCGCTCGTACATCGCCCCCCACGCCGGCCCCCTCGACGCGTGGGTCAGCACCAGCCAGGGCACGTCCAGGCTGCCGACGAGGATGCGCGCGGCGCGGACCTGTTCCATGCGGCTCAGGTCGGTCAGCACCAGACCGGCATCCGGCGACGGCGCCGAACGCCGGCGCCCTCGTCGCGATGGACGTCGTTCGCCCGTTGCGAACGAGTCCGGTTCCGGCCACCGCACCACCACCGTGTCGAACGAGCGGTCGCGCAGGGCGGCCGCCACGGACTCCGCGACGAGTCGCTGGTCGGACGCCACCGCCACTCGCGGATACCCGTGGCCTGGTTCGCGCACGCCACGCCCCGGCACGGATCACCCCTTCCCTCACCACGGCCAGACCCCGCGAGACGGCACCCGTCGCCCCGGTCCGTGCTCCTCAAGGTTTGTGGTGGAAGGCCGCAGCGTCCAGCACGGAGAGGCGGAGATCACCGCAATTGGTGACACGTTCCGGGGTGGACGGCGGCACGGCCATATGGTCACCCTCGGTAGTGCAAATGGCCTGATCGGGTCATTCCGTCCCCCTGATCGGGTATCTACGTTGAGTCTCGATCCCCCAATGGACGGCCACCTTCCCCGGCTTCCTGGGCTCTCACACCAGTGGGCTCCTGATCCCGAGGACGGCTGGTAGTACGCCAAGTTGAGAGACAGACATCGCGACGGATGACCCGTCGGGCAGCAGCGCTCGGGGCGCGGCCATGCATGGATCTGGGGGGAAAATGGCCACTCGGGACGAGCGACCCGCGGGACGGACGGCGGCTCTTGTCGCCGCCGCCTCGATCGTCTGCACACTGGTGCTGGCGACGTACTCCGACGGACCGGCCGGTGCGAGCGCCATGCTGCCGGTCGCGCAGATGATCGCCTTCACGCTGATCCTGGGCGCCGCGGTGCTGCACTACTTCAGCTGGCGCGTCTCCAGCGTCGAGCGCCCCGGCGACCTCGACGTGCGACTGAGCGGCTGGCTCACGATCGGCCTGGTGCTGGGGGCCTCCCACGGTCTGGTCCTCACCGTCACCGCCTACGGGTCGTGGCAGCTCGAGCGGGCGCACTGGCCCTACGCGACCCTGCTGGTGATCCTGGGCGTCCTGTTCCTGATGACGCTGGTGTCCGAGCGGGTCGACGTGCCCGGCGACCCCGCGCTCCTCGGTGGTGCGGCAGGATCCCTGCTGGTCGTCGCGAGCTCCGCGGTCCCGAGGCTGGCGCCACCGGCGCCGAGCGACGCCACCAGCGTCGCGGTCTCCGTGACCGCCGTGGTCCTGGCCGCCTGTGCGCTGGTCTGGAGCATTCTGCAGCGCCGGACGGTCGACCCGCGGGTCCGTCGGCAGCTGGCCACGGCCGTCGCCCTGCTGACCGCCGGCGAGCTGGCGTTCGAGCCCGGCCTGCTGCCGGTGATGGTCACCACCGCCGCGACCGCGGCCCAGGTCGCCGCGGCGTTGATGATCTGCTCGATGACGCAGGGGCTGTTGAGGGGCTCCATCAACGAGCGCGAGGAGCAGGTGACCTGGCTCCAGCGCTCGCTCGCGGAGGTGCGTGAGGCGGAGGGCAAGGACCGAGAGCTGCTCCACGAGGTCGGCTCGACCTTGGCCGGCATCGCCAGCGCGTCGCGGGTGATGCGCCAGGGCACGGCCGTGCCTGCCTCCCGTCGCCGCCGCCTCGAGTCGATGCTGGACGCCGAGCTCGAGCGCCTGGAGCGCCTGATGGACGCGCGGGCGTCCGGGCCGAGGACGCCCGGCGACGCCGAGGTCGAGCTCGACGAGGTGATCGAGCCGCTCGTCGTCAGCCACCACGCACGCGGCCGCGACGTCCGCTGGTTCCCCAGCCACGAGCGCGCGTTCACCGACCCCGACGACCTCGCCGAGCTGGTCAACATCCTGCTCGAGAACGCCGCCCGGCACGGCGGGCGCGGTCCCGTCCGGCTCTCGGTGACCGCCGCGGACGGCGGTGCGCTGGTGATGTGCTCCGACAGCGGCCCCGGAGTGGCGCCCGAGGTGCGCGACCACCTGTTCGAGTCCGAGGTGCGCAGCTCGACGTCGCCGGGCCAGGGGCTGGGCCTCGCGATCGCGCACCGCCTCGCGACCGACCGCGGCGGGTGCATCGAGCTCGTCGAGGACCACCACGCCGGTGCGACGTTCGTCGCTCGCCTCCCGCGAAGGAGCGCGGTCGATGTCGTCTGCAACATCGCGTAGCCAGTTCCGCATCGTCATCGTCGAGGACCACGTCCTCTTCGCGGAGTCGTTGGAGCTGTCCCTCACCGTCGAGGGGTACGACGTGCGGCGGGTGACGGTGCCCGAGAAGCGACAGTCGCCCGGCGCACTGATCGCCGCCGTCCTGCGGCGTCGCCCCCGGGTGGTGTTCGTCGACCTCGACCTCGGGCAGTTCGGCGACGGCGAGCAGCTGATCGCACCGCTCGCGAGGGCGGGCGTCAACGTCATCGTGGTGACCGCATCCGTCGACCGGGCCCGCTGGGGAGAGGCGGTCCGGTGCGGTGCACGCAAGGTGCTCCCGAAGTCCAGGCCGCTCAACGAGATCCTGGCGACCGTCCGGCGCATCAACCAGGGGCTCCAGGTGATGACGCTGGAGGAGCGGGAGGACCTCCTGCGGGAGTGGTCGAAGGAGCGGGCCGCGACCGTGGACCTCACCGCGCGGCTCGAGGCGCTGACCGTCCGCGAGCGGGAGGTGCTTGCCCACCTGATGCGGGGCCAGACGGTCCGGGAGATCGCCACCGAGTGCGTGGTGGCCGAGGCGACCGTGCGCACCCAGGTGAAGTCCATCCTCGCGAAGCTCCAGGTGACCTCTCAGCTGGCCGCCGTCGGGCTGGCCCACCGGGTCGGCTGGAAGCCTCCACAGCTGACCCGCTGACGCCCTCGGCCGGCCGCTGAGAGGCCTGCCGGGAAATGCCGCGGAACATGCCTCATATGCGTGATGAACCGGCACAGGCCCCTTCCTAGGTTGAGCGGACTTCCAGGGGGTGGAGGGCCATGACGCTCACAACGGGACCGGCGCCGGTCGCGACAGCAGTCGCCGTCGCGCTCCCGCACGAGCCGTCCGCCCGCCCCCTCCCCTCCCGACACCTGTCGGCCGTGGCGCTGGTCCTGGACACGCTGTCCGCCGGCGTTGCGGCCGCCCTCGTGCACGCGACCCTGCCCGCGTGGCTGCCGGAGACGAGCGTCGCCGTGGTCCTCGCCTGGCCGTGGGTCGTGGCGGTCTCGGGTGGGCACGACCGCGTGGGCTCGGGCTCACGCGGCGTTCCTGTCCGGGCGCTGGTCCGCGCCTCGGTCTCGCTGGCGCTCGCCCTGTGGGTCGTCGTCGCCGTGGCGCCCGGCGCTGCCACCGCCGGCAGCATGCGAGAGCTGGCGCTCGCCGCCCTCCTCCTGGCGGCGGGGATGCCTGCGGTGACCGCCCTCGCGCGCTGGGTCGTGGCGCTCGCGTCTCCGTGGCAGCCGGTCCCGGTGCTCCTGGTGGGGCACGGGGACGGCGTCCGTGCCCTGCTCCACGAGTTCGGGCGCGAGCGCGGCCGGTCGGCGTTCGCCCCCGTGGCGGTCTGCCTGCCGGAGCCCGGCAGCGACCGCGAGCTCGAGCACCTCAACGAGAGCTGGAGCATGCCGGTCCTGATCGGCATCGAGGACCACCTGATGGCCGCGGCGCGCACCCACGCGGCTCGTGCGGTCCTCGCGGTCCCCGGACCCGACGTCGGACACGCCGAGCTCCGTCGCTGGGGGGCGTGGCTCCAGGACGCCGGGATCGACCTCCTGGTCAGCTCGGGGCTGCGCGACGTCGCTCCCGGACGGCTGGTGCCCACCAGGGTGGGTGGCGCCGGGCTGGTGCACGTGCGCCCGGCACGGCTGTCGGGCCTGGGTGCAGGCGCCAAGGCAGTCGTGGACCGGCTCGCGGCGGCCGCGCTGCTGGCCGTGCTGAGCCCGGTCCTCGGCGTGATCGCCCTGCTCGTGCGCACCGACTCGCCCGGCCCGGCGATCTTCCGGCAGACCCGCGTCGGCCGGGACGGCCGGCTGTTCATGGTCTACAAGTTCCGCACGATGTGCAACGACGCCGACGCGGTGCGCGAGCACCTCGCCGACTCCAACGAGTCCGACCAGAACGGTGTCCTCTTCAAGATCAAGCGCGACCCGCGGATCACCCGGGTCGGCTCGTTCCTGCGGGCCTCCTCGCTCGACGAGCTGCCCCAGCTCTGGAACGTGGTGCGCGGCGAGATGTCCCTCATCGGTCCGCGGCCCGCGCTGCCCGCGGAGGTCCGCGGCTACCACCCCGACGTCCTCCGCCGGCTGGCGATCAAGCCGGGGATGACGGGGCTCTGGCAGGTCTCCGGCCGCTCCGACCTGCCGTGGGAGGACACCGTCCGGCTGGACCTCCAGTACGTCGACAACTGGTCGTGGCGGATGGATCTCGCCATCGCCCTGCGCACCACGGTCGCCGTGGTCGGTCGGCGCGGTGCCTACTGAGCGGCTCGCTCGGTGCGACGGCTCAGTCGGTGCCGTGCTCGGCCAGGTGGGCCAGGATCCGGTCCGCCAGCTCGGGTCGGCAGACCACGAGGTCGGGTAGGTAGACGTCGTCCTGGTTGTAGCGCAGCGGGGAGCCGTCGACGCGGGAGGTGAAGAGCCCGGCGGCCCGAGCGACCGCGACGGGAGCGGCGGAGTCCCACTCGTACTGGCCGCCTGCGTGCACGTAGGCATCCGTGACGTCGCGGACCACCGAGAGCACCTTGAAGCCGGCCGAACCCATCGCGACCGTCTCGCCGCCCAGCGCGGCCACGAGCCCGTCGGTGAACGCCGGCGGGCGGCTCCGGGAGACCGCGATCCTGGGCCTGGTCGCCGTGGCGGGAGCCAGCTCGAGACCGTCGCCGGTCGTGAAGGTCTGCCCGAGCGCCGGCAGCGCCACCGCCCCGACGGTCAGGTCGTCGGCGCTGCGCTCCCAGAGCGCGACGTGGACCGCCCAGTCGTCGCGTGGCGGCTCGGAGAACTCCCGGGTGCCGTCGAGCGGGTCGACGATCCAGACCCGGTCGGAGGTGAGCCGGACCTTGTCGTCCTTGCCCTCCTCGGAGAGGACCGCGTCGCCGGGACGGTGCTCGGCGAGCAGCGCCACCAACAGCTCGTGCGCGGCGCGGTCGCCGGCGTCCTTGAGCTCACGGCCCTCCAGCCCCTCCTGCCGGACCTCGAGGAGCCGGCGACCGGCCGCGTCCGCGAGCCAGCCGGACAGCATGTGGTCGTCGGCGTCTGCAGGCGGCGTACCGGCGTCGAAGGTCACCCGCCCACCCTAGTGACGCGCGCGGCTCGTCAGGCAGCCCTGGCGCCCGTCCTCCGTTCGGCCTAGTCCTCGGCCCGCCCGGGACTAGTTCCCATACCTAGATTTCGGTACTAGAGTGCCGGAGTCGCACGCTGAAGGCACGGGGACGGCATACGACGGGGCAGGACCAACGACGGAGCCTGTGGGGGGATCCGGATGGAGCAGTCACGCGCGTCCGCGCGAGTGTGGGCACGACACCGGGACATCCCGGCGGTCGCGCTTGCCGTCGTGCCCGCCGTCGTGCTCGCACCGGTCCTGGCCGCGGGCCTGGTCGGGCCGTCGTCGCGCGCGTGCGGCTTGGTCCTCGGGTCGGCCGCGCTGACGAGCGCCGTCCTGCTCTGGACGCGGTGGCGGATCACCGGCAGCGGCGGGCGGACCGCCGCAGTGCTGGTGGTCGCGGCGCTCGCGGCGCTGTCGCTGGGCGCGTGGGCGCCGAGTGTCATCCCGGACTGGTCGGGGGCGGGCGTGCTGACGCTGGGCGCAAGCGTGGTCGCCGCAGCGCTCGGGCTGGGCGCCTCGGCGAGGGCGGTCCACCACGCCGTGGAGCACGAGCACGACCTGAAGGCTGACCTGCAACGACGGCTGGCCACCGCGGAGGACGCCCTGCGCGCCGACCAGGCCCGGCGGCACGAGATCACTGCGACGGTGGCCGGGATCGCCTCGGCCCAGGAGCTGCTGACCACCGGGATCTCCGGCGAGCGCAGCGACGCGCTCTCCGCGATGATGCTGGCCGAGGTGGAGCGGCTCCAGCGCCTCGTCGGGGGCCGGGTGCGCACGCGGCGCGCCGTCGACCTCGACGAGGTGATCGGCCAGATCGTGGTCTCCCACCTGGCGCGCGGCCGGGTGGTCGACTGGCAGCCGTCCTCGCTGCGCGCGCTCGGCCGCGCCGACGACATCGCCGAGGTCGTCAACGTGCTGCTCGACAACGCCGCCGTGCACGGCGGCCCTGACGCCGCGACGGTCCGGGTCACCCGCGATCCCGACCACGACGCGGTGGTCGTGACGGTCGCCGACCAGGGTCCGGGCATCGCCCCCGACGTGCGCGCGCGGCTCTTCGACTGGGGCGTCAGCCGGCCGGGCTCACCCGGCCAGGGCATCGGCCTCCACGTCGCCGCCGACCTCGCCCGCGAGCTCGGCGGCCGGCTCGAGCTGGTGCCGAGCGAGACCGGCGCGTCGTTCGCGTTCCACCTCCCCGCGGCGGTGCAGGAGGTGATCGCCGATGCCTCAGTCGCCCGAGCCAGCTGACGACCGCGTCCTCATCGTCGAGGACCACCGGCTGTTCGCCGAGGCGGTCGACCTCGCCCTCACCGCCGAGGGCTACGACGTGTGCAGGGTCGAGGCGCCAGCCGACCCGTCGAGCCCCGGCACGCTGGTCGCCTCAATCCTGAAGCAGCGCCCGCGAGTGGTGCTGCTCGACCTCGACCTGGGCCGCTTCGGCGACGGCGTACGCCTGGTGGAGCCGCTCGCTGGATCCGGCGCCGGCGTCGTGGTCGTCACCGGCTCGACCGACCGCGCCCGCTGGGGCGACGCGATCCGCTCCGGCGCCCGCAAGGTGCTCTCCAAGTCCGAGCCGCTCAGCGAGATCCTCGCGGCGGTGCGCCGGATCATTGCGGGGTTGCCGGTCATGGACCGCGAGGAGCGCGAGGAGCTCGTCGCGGAGTGGACCCGCCACCGGTTCGAGGCGCAGGGCCTGCAGGAGCGCCTCGAGCTGCTCACCGTGCGCGAGCGCGAGGTGCTGGGCCACCTGATGAAGGGCCGCGCGGTCCGTGAGATCGCCGGCCTCAGCGTGGTCTCCGAGGCGACGGTCCGCACCCAGGTGAAGTCGATCCTCGCCAAGCTCGAGGTGTCCTCCCAGCTCGCCGCGGTCGGCATGGCCCACGAGATCGGCTGGCGGACCCCGGTGCTGTAGCCCCCGGCAGCACGCCGGCGGACCGTCAGCTGTTGAAGCGCTGCTGGGTCTCGGCGAGGCCGAGGGTGACCAGCGCCTCGACGGCGTCGGCGGCCCGGTCGACCTGGAAGGGCAACACCTTGCGCTCGGCGCTGGAGTAGTTCGACAGCACGAAGTCGGCCGGGTCCTGGCGGCCCGGCGGGCGGCCGATGCCGACGCGGACCCGGTAGAAGTCGCCGGTGCCGAGCGAGCCGCGGATCGACCGCAGGCCGTTGTGGCCGTTGTCGCCGCCACCGAGCTTGACCCGCATCGTGTCGAAGGCGATGTCGAGCTCGTCGTGCACGGCGACCAGGCGCTCGGGGCCGACCTTGTAGAAGGACAGCAGCGCCTTGACCGGGCCGCCCACCTCGTTCATGTAGGAGCGCGGCCGGAGCACGACGACGCGCGGCCCCGGCCGGCCGGAGCCCGGCACCGGGGCCAGGCGGCCCTCCGCGACCTCCGAGCGGCTCGCCTTGTGGGCCTTGAACGAGGCACCCATCCGGTGCACCAGCTCGTCGGCGACGAGGTAGCCGACGTTGTGCCGGTGCCCGGCGTACGTCGGGCCGGGGTTGCCGAGTCCCGCGACGACCCAGGGCTCTGCCCCGGGATCGGACCGGTCGGTCTCCGTCACTCGGACGCGGCGTCGCCCTCGGCAGCAGCCTCGCCGCCCTCGGCGGACTCGCCACCCTCGGCGGACTCGGCGGCGGCCTCGTCGGACTCCTCGCGCTCGATGCCGGCCTCGGCCTCGGCCTCCTCGAGCTCGGCCTCGAGGGCCTGCTCGCTCTGCTGCTCGCGGATGTTGACGATCAGCGTCTCGGGGTCGACCAGCAGGGTCGAGCCCTCGGGGAGCTCGAGCTGACCGGCCAGGATCTGGGTGCCGGCCTCGAGGCCCTCGATGGAGATCTCGATGTTCTCGGGGATGTGGGTGGCCTCGGCCTCGATCTGCACCGTGGTGTTCTCGGTGACCACCACGGTCTCGGAGGCGGCGTCGCCGACGACGTGGACGGGCACGTCGACGGTGACCTTCTCGCCGCGGCGGACGGCCACGAAGTCGATGTGCTCGATGACCCGGCGGATCGGGTCGATCTGGACGGCCTTGGTCAGCGCGAGCTGCGGCTTGCCGTCGATCTGGAGCTCGAGCAGCGCGTTGGAGCCGCCGTGCTTGAGCGCCATCATCGTGTCGTGGCCCGGCAGGGTCACGTGCACGGGGTCGTTGCCGTGGCCGTAGAGGACCGCGGGGATCTTGTCGTCGCGGCGGATGCGCCGCGCGGCGCCCTTGCCGAACTCGTTGCGGGTCTCGGCGGTGATCTTCTCGGTGGCCATGGGGTGCTGCTCCTCTGTGCTCGGGTCTCGGGCCTCGACGCGATCGCGGAGGCACCACCCGTGGGAGCGCCCGCCCTGTCGATCACGGAACCCGGACGTCCGGGCTCCCTCGCCGAGGCAACCGCAGAAGTCTAACGAGACCGGGCCTTCGCCTGCGAATTCGCGCCGCCGCCGTAGTTTGGCGGCGTGCCCTCCCTGACGCTCGCCGAAGCCCGGGCGCGTGCCGCGCAGCTCTCCGAGGTGTCCTACGACCTCGAGATCGACCTCACCGACACCACGACGTTCGCGAGCCGGTCGGTCGTGCGCTTCGCCTCCAGCGCGCCCGAGACCTTCCTGGAGCTGCACCACGGCCAGGACGTGATGGTCACGGTCAACGGCACGGTCGTGGCTGCGGCGTACGACGGAGCGCGGATCGCGCTCGACGGCCTCCTGACCGGCACCGGCGAGCGCAACGAGGTGGTCGTGGAGGCGCGGCTCCCCTACGTCACCGACGGCGACGGGATGCACACCTTCACCGACCCGGCCGACGGCGAGCGGTACGTGTCGGCCTACGTCGGCATCGACATCACCCAGCGGGTCTTCGCGTGCTTCGACCAGGTCGACCTCAAGGCGCCGATCGCGCTGCGGGTCGTGGCGGATCCCTCCTGGACCGTCGTGTCCAACGGCCGCCTCGTGGCGGCTCAGGGGGGCGCCTGGGAGTTCGCCCCGACGCCGCCGATCCCGATCGACCTGTTCGTCCTGTGCGCCGGCCCCTGGCACTCGCGCACCTTCGAGCACGCGGGCATCCCGATGGGCTGGCATGCCCGGGCGTCGCTGGCCGGCGAGCTGGACCGTGAGCTCGACGAGCTGCGCACGATCACCGAGCAGTGCTTCGACCACTACGCAGGGCTCTTCGACGAGCCGTTTCCCTTCGACACCTACGACCAGGTCTTCGTGCCGGGGCTCAACTGGGGCGCCATGGAGAACCCCGGCTGCGTGACCTACCGCGACGAGCTCCTGCCACGCGGCCGGACCACCGAGGTCGAGCGTCGCGACCGGGCGATGGTCATCGCGCACGAGATGTCGCACATGTGGTTCGGCGACCTCGTGACCCAGACGTGGTGGGAGGACATCTGGCTCAACGAGTCGTTCGCCGAGTACATGGGGTTCCGCGTCAGCGAGGAGGCGGCCGGGTTCGCCGGCTCGTGGGTGGGCTTCCAGGTCAGCCACAAGCCGCGCGCCCTGGTCGCCGACCGACGTCGCTCGACGCACCCGGTGGCGCCACTGCCGGAGGACGTGCCGGACGTCGACACCGCCTCGACGAACTTCGACGCGATCTCCTACGTCAAGGGTGCATCCGCGCTGCGCCAGCTCGTGACCTGGACCGGAGACGACGACTTCCTCTCCGGGGTCAACGCCCACCTCACGCGGCACCGCTGGGGCAACGCGCAGCTCGCCGACCTGATCGCGGCCCTGGACGACGCCTCGCCCCGCGACGTCCGCCACTGGGCAGAGCTCTGGCTGCGGCGGTCGGGGCACGACACGATCCGGGTCGAGCGCGACGGCGACGTGCCCGTGCTGGTGCGCGACGGTGTCCGGCCGCACCGCTTCCTGGTCACGGCGTACGACGACACGCTGGTCGAGGTCGGACGCGAGCTCGTCGACCTCCACGACGAGCCGGTGCGGCTGCAGGACTGGAGCGGCCGGGTCGTCGTGCCCAACGCGCACGGCGAGACGTTCGCCAGGCTGCAACTCGACGAGCGGTCCTGGGCCGCCGTCGAGAAGCACCTCGGTGCGGTCCGCGACGACCTGGCGCGTTCGGTGCTCTGGGCGACCGCGATCGATGCGGTCGCGACCAGGGACGTCTCCCCCGAGCGCTACCTCACCCTGGTCGACCGGCACCTTCCGGCCGAAAGGCACGTCAGCCTCGTGACCGCCGTCGTGGAGGAGACGCTGGCGGCCGTCGTCCCCCGGAGGGTGCCCGCGACGCGCGCCGTGGCAGCACACGCGCTGGTGGCCGCCGCCTGTCGCGCGGGTCTCCGCTCCGGCGGTGACCCGGTGGCGTTCACAGGCGGGCTGGCACGCACCGGCCGCGACGCCGAGGAGCTGCGCCGCTGGCTGGCCGCCGGTCGCACCGACCACGGCGTGCCGCTCGATCCCCAGCTGCGGTGGCGCGTCGTGCAGCGGCTCGCCGCGCTGGGTGAGCTCGATGCGACCGCCATCGAGGACGAGCGCCGACGCGACGGCACGTCGACCGGCGACCTGGGCGCGGCCGCCGCACGCGCCGCGCGACCCGTCGCTGCGGCGAAGGAGGCGGCGTGGGCCGCCCTGACCGAGGAGGACATCTCCAACCGTCTCTTCAGCGCGGTCGCCTCCGGGCTGTGGCAGGCCGAGCAGGCCGAGCTCGTCGCGGCCTACCTCCCCCGCTACCTCGACGCAGGACCTCGCTGGGCCGCCCGCGGGCCGGCCTTCTCCGCGGTGGTGGGCCAGGCGTTCCCGTCGTTCCACCTCGACGACGCACAGCTCGGCCTGCTGCGCGACGCCCTGGCCGGTGACGTGCCGACCGTGCTCCGGCGGGCGTGGGAGGACGCCCTCGATGACCGCACGTAGCGGGCTCGCCGGGCTGGTCGCCGCGCTGGCGCTGACCGGCTGCTCCCCGGACGGCCCGGTCGCCGAGCCGCCGCTGCCGTCGAGCCCACCCACCTCTCCTGCCCCTCCTGCTCCCAGCAGGCCGACCGGCACGCCCACGCCCACCTCTGAGCCCTCCTCTGAGTCGCCGGCACCCGAGCCCGGCACCGTGCCGCCCCCGTGGCTCGGCACCCGCCCGCTGCCGCTGCGGCCCGACGGCTTCGGGCAGGCGCAGCCGACCCCGCCCGAGCTCGACCCGCGCCGGTTCACGCTGCCCGACACGGTCGCGCCGCTGCCCGGTGACGGCTTCGCCTCGAGGGTCGAGCCCGTCCCGGCCGACGTGCTGGCCCGGTCGACCTGGAGCCCGGGCTGCCCGGTCGCAGCGCACGACCTGGCCTACGTGCGGCTGGCGTTCTGGGGCTTCGACGACCAGCGGCACACCGGCGAGCTGCTGCTCGCCGCCTCGGTCGCCGACGACGTGGTGACGGTCTTCGAGAAGCTCTACGAGGAGCGGTTCCCCTTCGAGGAGCTCCGGGTGACGCCACGCTCCGAGCTCGACGCGCCGCCCACGGGCGACGGCAACGGCACGGGGGCGTTCGTCTGCCGGCCCACCACCGGCTCCACGACGACCTTCAGCCAGCACGCCTACGGGCTCGCCATCGACCTCGACCCGTTCCAGAACCCCTACAGCAAGGGTGATCTCGTGCTGCCCGAGCTCGCCTCGGCGTACCTCGACCGCGACCGGGTGCGACCCGGGATGATCACGCCGGACGGCGTGGTGGTGCGCGCCTTCGCGTCGATCGGGTGGACCTGGGGCGGGACGTGGAGCTCGCTCAAGGACTACCAACACTTCAGCCAGAACGGCCGCTGAGCAGCTCCCAGCGCAGGCTGCGGAGGCTTCGAGGCTCAGGCGCAGCACGCCTTCGCACCTCAGCCACCGTGAGACAGCGACCGCAGGGAAGGCACCCGCTGGACCACCGCTGATCGAGCCTGTCGAGATCACCGCAAGGAAGGCACCCGAACCGACCACCGCTGATCGAGCCTGTCGAGATCCCCGCAAGGAAGGCACCCGAACCGACCACCGCTGATCGAGCCTGTCGAGATCACCGCAAGGAAGGCACGCGGTCGACCGCCGCTGATCGAGCCTGTCGAGATCCCCGCAAGGAAGGCACCCGAGCCGAGCAGCTCCCAGCACAGGCTGCGGAGGTTTCGAGACGCTCGCTGCGCGAGCTCCTCAACCAGCGATATGACGAGCCGGGCGAGTATGAAGTGCAATGGGAGCGGCGGGAGCGAAGCGGCCCGGTAGTTCCGAGCGGAGCGAGGCGCGCCCCACGATCGGCCTCCGAGCCGCGGCGACAGCGCCGCAGCGAGCGCCAGCGAGCCAGGCGCCCGCGAGCGCAGCGAGCAGTCGCGGCGGATTGGGGGCCGAGGCTCGCGGGGGTATCAGGTCAAGCGTGACCGTCGAACATCGAGGTCACCGAGCCGTCCTCGAAGACCTCGCGGATCGCGCGGGCGACCAGCGGCGCGATGGAGAGCTGGGTGAGCTTGTCGAACTCGCGGTCGGGCGTCAGGGGCAGCGTGTTGGTGACCACGACCTCCTGGGCAGGGCAGTTCTTGAGCCGGTCGACCGCGGGATCCGACAGGATCGCGTGGGTCGCGGCGATGACCACGCCCGCCGCGCCGTCGGCCATCAGTGCCTCGGCGGCCTTGGTGATCGTGCCGCCGGTGTCGATCATGTCGTCGACCAGCACGCACAGCCGGCCCCTGACCTCACCGACGACGCGGTTGGCGACGGTCTCGTTCGGGCGGTCGATGTTGCGGCTCTTGTGGATGAACGCCAGCGGAGCGCCACCGAGTCGGGAGGCCCACCGCTCGGCGACCTTGATCCGACCGGCGTCGGGCGAGACGACCGCGAGCTCCTGGTCGCCGTACTTGGCGCGCACGTGGTCGGCGAGGATCGGCAGCGCCATCAGGTGGTCGACCGGGCCGTCGAAGAAGCCCTGGATCTGGTCGGCGTGCAGGTCGACCGTGATCAGCCGGTCGGCGCCGGCGGTCTTGAAGAGGTCGGCCACCAGCCGGGCCGAGATCGGCTCGCGGCCGCGGTGCTTCTTGTCCTGGCGCGCGTAGCCGTAGAACGGCATGACCACCGTGATGCGCTTGGCGCTCGCCCGCTTCAGGGCGTCGACCATGATCAGGTGCTCCATGATCCACTCGTTGATCGGAGCGGTGTGGCTCTGGAGCACGAAGGCGTCGCAGCCGCGCACCGACTCCTCGTAGCGCACGTAGATCTCGGAGTTCGCGAACTCGTAGGCCGACTGCGGCACCAGGTCGGTGCCGAGCAGCTGGGTGACCTCTTCCGCGAGCTGGGGGTGCGCCCTCCCGCTGAAGACCATGAGGTTCTTCTCGGTGGTGCGCTTCATACCCGTCATGCGACTTGGAGGCTCCCGGCTCTAGGGCTGGTGTCAGGTCGATTCTTCCACGCCGTCGAGCGCGGCCGCCGCCGCCTCGGCCTGGGACGTCCCGGCGCGCTTCGACAGCGCCCAGCGGGCGAGGTTGCGCTGCGGCCCGCCGCTGACCGCGAGGGCGCCCGGCGGCACGTCGCGGCGTACGACGGTGCCACCCGCGGTGCCCGCCCCGTCGCCGATCTCGACCGGTGCGACGAAGGTGTTGTTGGCGCCCGTCTTGGCGTGCCGCCCGACCGTGGTGCGGCTCTTGGCGACGCCGTCGTAATTGGCGAAGATCGTGCCGGCGCCGATGTTGCTGCCCTCGCCGATCTCGGCGTCGCCGACGTAGGACAGGTGCGGCACCTTGGCGCCGGGTCCGATGACGGCGTTCTTCGTCTCGACGAAGGTGCCGATCTTGCCGTCGGCGCCCAGGGTGGTGCCGGGCCGCAGGTAGGCGAACGGCCCGACTTTGGCGCCGGGGCCGATCACGGCGAGCTCGCCGTGGGTCCGGGTCACCCTCGCCCCCTCGCCGATCTCGCAGTCCTTCAGCGTGCAGTCGGGGCCGATGACGGCGTCCTCCGCGACCAGCGTCGCTCCGAGCAGCTGTACGCCGGGCAGCAGCGTCACGTCGGGATTGAGCACGACGTCGGCGTCGACCCAGGTGGTGGCGGGGTCCATCACCGTGACACCGGCGTCCATCCAGCGGGCGAGGATGCGCTCGTTCATCACCCGGCCCGTCCGCGCCAGCTGGGCCCGGTCGTTGACGCCCTCGGTCTGCTCCACGTCGTCGATCGCGTGGGCGCCGACGTGCAGGCCCGCCTCGCGCGCGAGGTGGACGGTGTCCGTGAGGTAGAGCTCGCCCTTGGCGTTGTCGTCGGACAGCCGGGGCAGCACCTCGCGGAGGAACGCCGCGTCGAACGCGAGGATCCCGGAGTTGATCTCGCGGACCGCCCGCTGCTCCTCGGTCGCGTCCTTCTCCTCGACGATGGCCTCGACCTCGCCGTCGGCGTTGCGCACGACCCGGCCGTAGCCGTGCGGGTCGGCGACGACGCCCGACAGGATGCTGACCGCTCGCTGCGCCGCCTCGTGCTCCTCGGCGAACCTGCGCAGCGCGTCGGCCTCGAGGAGGGGCGTGTCGGCGTACGCCACCAGCACCGTCCCCTCCGGCTGCTCCCCCGCGGCGAGCACGGCCTCCATCGCGACCCGCACCGCGTGGCCGGTGCCGCGCTGCTCCTCCTGCACGGCGAGCAGCACGTCGGGCACGAGCTCCTGAATGTGCGGCCCGACCTGGTCGCGCTGGTGGCCGACGACCGCGACGATCCGCCGAGGCCGCACCTGCTGCACGGTGGCCAGCACGTGCCCGACCATCGTCCGCCCGGCGACCGGGTGCAGCACCTTCATGGTCTTCGACTTCATGCGGGTGCCGCCGCCCGCGGCCAGCACGATGACGGTCAGCTCTCCGGGCACCGGCTCACTCTAGGCGGTGTGAGCCGGCGCCCGGACAGTCCGTGCTGAGGTGCCGGTCAGGGCAGGTAGTACGTCGGGTTCGGCAGCTTGTAGACGTGGTCGGCGTGCTCGCCGATCAGGTCGGACCACTGGTCGCCGAAGTTGCCGACGATGTCGAACCCGAGGTCCTCGATGTGCGCCCGCGTGCCGGACTTGTACTCGATCGTCGAGCACGACGCGTCGGCCCCGCAGTCGACCCACGGCTGGCTCGGGATCGAGGCGTTGCCGTTCGGTGCCGTGACCGCGCCCTTGGTGAAGTAGTTGCCGCTGGTGAACAGCGGCTTGCCGGCTGCGTCGACGTACCCCTGCTCGGTGAGGTTGGCGACCGTGTCGGCCTGCTGGCTCGCGCCCCGACCGGTCAGCCCGATGATCGTGCAGCCGGCGGCGGCCGCGGACCTCACGAACGCCGGCATGCCGGGCGTGGCCGGGAAGAGGTGCTGGGAGACCCAGGTGCCCTGGAGGACCGGGTCGAAGACGAACTTCATCGCCCCGTCCTCCATGTCGTAGGTCCACAGCGTCGTGTCGTCGGCGTCGAAGACCAGCGCCGGCTTGCCGGGCAGCGTGATTGCGGCGAGCGCCGCCAGGTCCTTCGCGAGCGCCTTCCTGGCCTTCACGAGCTTGCGGTGCGCGCGCTTGCGGGCAGCCGGGGTCTTGGCGTGCTTGAGCGCCTTCTTGGCCTTCTTGACCGCCTTCCTGTCCTTCGCGACCTTCGCCTTGGCCGCCGCCTGCTTGGCGAACGCGGCGTCGTACGCCGCCGCACCGGTCGTGCAGTTGCTCGTCACCTGCGGCGTCCAGGACGCCTGCAGCGCCGAGAGCTGGCTGATGTACGGCGAGGCCGTCTTGTCGGCGATGCCGGACGCGTTGGCGTTGTAGTAGCCCCGGATCATCCGCCGGACGGGGTCGATGTTCGGGATGTCGTCGCCGGTGTCGACGGTGTAGCCGCTGGAGCCGTCGGGCTGCATGGTGTACGCCGTCGGCGGCACCATGTTGGCGTCGCTCTCCGGGTGCCCGCTGATGTTGAGCGAGGGCAGGAAGTAGGTCGGGTTCGGGATCTTCGTCCACTTGTCGGCGAACCCGCCCTGCAGGTCGCTCCACTGGTCGCCGACGTTCATGATGACGTTGACGCCGTCGGCGCTCTCGATGTGGCCGCGGGTGAAGGCCTTGAACTCCACCGTCGAGCACGAGGCCGGGTTGCCGTCCGCCGTGCAGTCGACCCACGGCTGGGTCGGGATCGTCGCCGGGTTGGTGCCGGAGACCGGGTCCTTGGTGTACATGTTCGCGGCCGTGAACAGCGGAGTGCCGCCCGGCGTGCCGTCGTCGGTGAAGCCCTGCTCGGTGAGGTTCGCGATCGTGTCAGGCTCCTGCGCGAGCGACCGGCCGGTGACGCCGTAGACGGCGTACCCGCGGTCGAGCAGGTCGCGCACCAGCTGCGGCATCCCCGGCAACGCCGGGAACAGGTGACCGGTGACCCAGATGGTCTGGATCGCGGGGTCGAAGTTGAAGTTGAGGGCCTTGTCCTCGAAGTCGTAGTTCCAGAGCAGCGTGTCGTCGACGTCGAACACGACCGCGTTGTTGGCCGGGTCGGTGGCCGGCAGCCGGTCGAGGATGCCGTTCTCCAGGCGCCGGACCTCGCTGAGGTAGCGCGAGCTGGTCTTGCTGGCGATGCCGCCGCTCGCGTTGTAGTAGGCGCGGATCGTCGACTTGACCGAGTCGATGTTGGGGATCGCCTCCCCGTCGGTCGGGATGTTGGTGCTCCCGTCGGCCTGGTTGACGACCATCGCGAACTGGGTCCGCGGCGTGAGCGGGCTGTCCGCCGACGCGGTCCCGGGCGTCGCGACAAGGGCGACGGTGACGGTCATGGCGGACGCGCCGGCGAGGGCGCTCAAGAAACGTGCGGCACTCATCGATACCTCTTCCCAGAAGGCCCCGTAGCAGCTCGCCTTATGTGACTCCCGCCGTCAACGGGTGTCAAGAGCCATCGAGGGGAATGGCTCCCCGGGTAGGAGTCGAACCTACGTCGCTAGTCCTGATTCAAAGTCAGGCGGGCCCTGCCGGCAGACCAACCGGGGATAGGTGCCACAGCCTAGGCCCGCCGAATCGCTTTCGAGATCCGCGGCGAAGGCACCCGGCCCAAGGCCCGCTGATCGAGCCTGTCGAGATCCCCGCAGCCAAGGCACCCGAGCCGAGCAGCTCCCAACGCGGGCCGCGGCCGTCTCGACAAGCTCGACGAGCGGTACGCCGGTCCCCGCCCACGCCTCGGCACCCGCTCGACCACCGCTGATCGAGCCTGTCGAGATCCCCGCAGCCAACGCACCCGAGCGGTACGCCGGTCCCCGCCCACGCCTCGGCACCCGCTCGACCACCGCTGATCGAGCCTGTCGAGATCACCGCAGCCAACGCACCCGCGTGCACCGCTCAGGGGCCGGGGTCGGCGTGGTCTTCATCCGCGGCGGCCTCGGCGAGCTTGCCGATCACGTCGTCGTAGCGCTGCCGGCTCTTGGCGAGCTCCACCAGCAGGTCGAGCCTGCCCTCGATGAGGGCGACCCGTTTGTCACGTCCCCATCCCTGGATCTGCTTCTCGTACCAGTAGGCCTCGTCCATGCGGTTGAACTCGGCGCACCACACCAGCCGGACCGGACGGCGTGCTCGGGGTCTCGTGTACTTCGCTCCGAATCCGAGGTTGTGCTCGCTGATCCGCCTCTCGATGTCGTAGGTGCTTCCGACGTAGAAGGTGCCGTCACGGCACTCGACGATGTAGGTCCAGGGCATGGCTCGACGATGCCGATGCGAACCGACCGTGGGTGGTCGGTGCGGCGGGCTCTGTGGATGACCTGGTGGATCGGTGCGTCTGTGGACGAGGGGTGGCCAGCGGGTGCCTTCGCTGCGGGGATCTCGACAAGCTCGATCAGCGGTGGGCGAGCAGGTGCCTTCGTTGCGGACCTGGCGCGAGCGGGTGCCTTCGCTGCGGGGATCTCGACAAGCTCGATCAGCGGTGGGCGAGCAGGTGCCTTCGCTGCGGGGATCTCGACAAGCTCGATCAGCGGCGGGCGAGCGGGTGCCTTCGTGTAGGCCGCGGGGCGAGCGGGTGCCTTCGTGGCGGGACTGGCGCGAGCGGGTGCCTGCGTGGCGGACCGGTCGCGCGGCGCACGGTTAGGGTCGCGAGCGTGGACCTGCCCGTGATGCCGCCCGTCCAGCCGATGCTCGCGAAGTCGGTCAAGGGGATCCCCGACCCGGCCAAGCACGGGGGGCTCGTCTTCGAGCCGAAGTGGGACGGGTTCCGGTGCATCGTGTTCCGCGACGGCGACGAGGTCGAGCTCACGAGCCGCAACACCAAGCCGCTCACGCGCTACTTCCCCGACCTGGTCGAGGCGGTGAAGCGGCAGCTGCCGGAGCGGATCGTGCTCGACGGCGAGGTGTTCGTCGCCATGGGCAACCGGCTGGAGTTCGAGGTGCTGCAGGAGCGGATCCACCCGGCCAAGAGCAGGGTCGACATGCTCGCCGAGAAGACGCCCGCGGGCTTCGTCGCGTTCGACCTGCTCGCGCTGGGCGACGAGTCGTACGCCGACCGGCCGCTGCGCGAGCGGCGCGCGGCCCTCGAGGAGGCGCTGGGCGGGCTCGGCACGGACGGACCGTGCTACCTCACCCGCACCACCCTCGACGCGGCGGAGGCCGAGCGGTGGTTCGAGCAGTTCGAGGGCGCGGGGCTCGACGGCGTGATCGCCAAGCCGCTCGAGTCGGCGTACACCCAGAACGGCCGCACCATGTTCAAGATCAAGCACGCCCGCACCGCCGACGTGGTGGTCGCGGGCTACCGCGAGCACAAGCAGTCGACGCCCGAGCGCCCGCTGCTCGGCAGCCTCCTGCTCGGCCTCTACGACGCCGAGGGGCAGCTGCAGCACATCGGCGTGAGCGCCAGCTTCACCGAGGCGAGGCGGGCCGAGCTGATCGAGGAGCTCCAGCCGCTGGTGTGCCCGATCGAGGAGCACCCGTGGGGTCGCTGGCAGGAGTTCCTGACCGCCAACCCCGACCGCATCCCGGGCACCCAGAGCCGGTGGAGCCAGGGCAAGGACCTGTCGTTCACGCCGCTGCGGCCCGAGCGGGTCGTCGAGGTCGGCTACGAGCACATGGAGGGGCGGCGGTTCCGGCACACCGCGCACTTCAAGCGCTGGCGGCCCGACCGCGACCCCGGGTCGTGCGGCTACGAGCAGCTGGAGGAGATCGTGTCCTACGACCTCGGCGAGGTGCTGAGCGGCGGGCAGTAGGGACCGGCACTAGAGTCGGCGCGTGGCTGACATCTCGACGTACGCCGTCGTCCTCCTGGTCGAGGAGAACCTCACGCAGGCCGACGCCGCCCGCGTCCGCTCGCTCCACGAGGGCATCGACGGCGAGGTCACCTACCACGTGCTGATGCCGATCGACGACGGCCGCGCACGCGTGCAGGCCGCGCTCGGCGCCTCGGGCGGGCTCGCCCCCGACCTGGTGCCCGGGCGGCCGCTGCCGCTGGACAACATCGACCCCGAGCAGCTGGTCGCGGAGGCCCGCGCCGACGCCGAGCGCGAGCTGGCCAACGCGATCGAGGTGCTCCGGGCGACCGGCGCGACCACCAGCGGCGAGCTGGTCACCGGCGACCCGGTCGACGCGCTGGCCGCCAAGATCAAGGAGGTCGACGGGCGCGAGGCGATCATCTTCACCGAGGAGCACTTCGTCGCCGAGCTCCTGCGCCTCGACTGGACCTCGAAGGCCCGTCGCCACCTCGACGTGCCGGTGCTCCACCTGATGGAGCAGGAGAACTTCGACGAGCAGGCCGGCGGCGGCGAAGGCGCGTCGCTCATCTGATGCGCGCCGCCACGTGAGGCTGTTCCGGCGCGGTGAGGGCGCGGCGGTCGCGACGTACGCCGCCGTGCTGGACGGGGTCCACCTCTGGCTCGACCTCGACGGCCCGGTCACGCTGCGCGACGCGGACGACGGCTCGCTCACCGAGCTCGGCGACCACCCGCGCGACCTGAGCCGCCTCACCGGCACGACCTACGACGTCCTCGCGGGCACGGCGCCCGTCCGGCTCGGCTCCGTCCCCGACCGGCCGACCGCCCGGACGCCGCTGACGCCCGACGGCACCTCCCGGTGGGAGGTCGTCCGGCTCGACGACGGCCACCTGCGCCTGGTCCGGCACCCGGTCGCCCCGACCGCCGAGCTGGACGCCGTCGAGCTTCGAGGCGACCGGCTGCACCTGCGGGTCCGCCCGGCAGACGGCGTCGAGCCGGGCTGCCACCTGCTGCTGCTCGACATCGACGACCAGGCGCTCGCCACGCTGCCCGCGACCGCGCACGAGGGGCTGGTCGAGACGCTGGTCGGGCTCGACGACCTGCCGGCGGGCTACTTCGGCATGCTCCGGCTCGCCCTCGGCACCGACGCCGGCTGGGTCCGGATCCGGCGGCGGGCCGACGACCTCGCCGACGCCCACCACGCCGTGCTCCTGCCCGAGCTGACGGTCGACGACCGGCCCCGCGCCCGGCTGCGCTGGAACCGCGACGGGCTGCTCGCCCTGCGCTCCATCGACCCCGACGAGGCGCCGTGAAGGTCACCTTCCTGGTGCAGTCGGCGCACAAGCAGGGCGGGACCGAACGCTCCGCGATCAGCCAGGCCAACGCCCTTGCGGCGGCCGGGCACGACGCGCGGATCCTCAGCGTGGTCAAGGCTGCCGAGCGCCCGGCGTTCGCGATCGACGACCGGGTGCGGGTCGACCACCTCGTCGACCTCACCGCGGCGTACGACGAGGCGCTGCATGCGAAGCCGTCGCTGCTGGTGCCGCAGCGCTGGGACAAGCAGTTCTCGGCTCTCACCGACGTCGGCCTCGAGCGGGGCCTGCGCGGGTTGGACACCGACGTGCTGGTGACGGTGACGCCCGCCCTGCTCGCCAGCGCCGTGCAGCTCGCCCCCGACTCGGTCGTGGTCGTCCACCAGGAGCACCGCTCGTCGTCGCAGCGGACGTCCGGGATGGAGCCGCTGCTCGTCAACGCCCCCCGGGCCGACGTGGTCGCGCTGCTGACGCCGAGCATCGCGGAGTGGCTGCGCGGCCAGCTCGGGCCGGTCGCGCCCGAGACCGTGGTGATGCCGAACCCGCTGCCGCAGGGGTTCGCGCCCCGCTCGCTGCTCGACTCGCGCACGATCGTCGCCGCCGGACGGCTGGTGATGGAGAAGCAGTTCACCAAGCTGGTCGCGGCGTTCGCCGACGTCGCCGACCAGCTGCCCGGCTGGCGGCTGCGCATCCTCGGCCAGGGACACCAGCGCCCCCACCTGGTCCGCGAGACCCGCAAGCACGGCCTCTGGGACCGCGTCGAGCTCCCCGGCAGCACCACCGACATGGCCGGCGAGTGGGGCCGGGCCGCGATCTGCGCGGTGACGTCGCGCGCGGAGGGCTTCCCGCTCCAGATGCAGGAGGCGATGGCAGCCGGCGTCCCGTGCGTGAGCTTCGACTGCGCGTCCGGCCCGCGCGAGATCGTCCGCCACGAGGTCAACGGGCTGCTCGTCGCGCCCGAGTCGGTCGCGGGCATGTCCGCCGCGCTGCTGCGCCTCGCCACCGACGACGACCTGCGGCGCCGGCTCGGCGAGGGCGCGCTGGAGACCGCCGCCCAGTGGGACGCCGAACTGATCGCCGCGCGCTGGGTGGAGGTGTTCGAGGCCGCGATCGCGCGGCGCGCCGGCCGGCCGCGGTACGCCGCCCTGTCCGCGGCGCCCGCGAGCGAGCCGCCGGCCGTCCCGGCCCACGACGCGAGCGGCGTCACCCCGGCTGCGGCCCGGCAGGCCGCCCTCGCGGTGGCCGTCGCCGCCGCCCGGTCAGCGACCGACGAGTGGCTGGCGGTGCCGCCGCACGAGACACACACCCCGGCGCTGGTGCTGCCGATGGCGGCGCGGCACCGGTTCCTGCAGGAGCTGGCCGCGGCCGACGTGCCGTCGTACCTCTCCCTCCGCGACCCGGCCGCCAACGGCTGGCACGAGCGCCGCGGGAGGGTGGCCGCGCTGGCGTCCGACCTGCTCCGGGGGCGTACGTCGACCGTCGTGCTCGAGCCGTGGCCGACGGACGCCGACGGCCGCGCCTCGCTGCTCGGCCAGGGCGCCTCGGTCGAGGTGGAGTTCTGGGAGGAGGGCGTCGACGGGCAGCTGGTGGCCCCGCGGCGCAACCGCTACGCGCAGCGCCTGCCGCGGGGAGCCGTCACCATCACCACCGAGGTCGACGGCCTCGCCGTCCCGACGCTGCCCCTGATGGCGGAGCCGACGGTCCGCGAGTGCACCTTCCCGGTCGACGTCGTCGTCACCTGGGTCGACGGCAACGACCCCGCGTGGGACCGCGCGCGACGCGAGCGGCTGGCCGGCGTGACGGGCACGGCGACCACCCGCGAGTCGAGCGGTCGGGCGCGCTTCGTCTCCCGTGACGAGCTGCGCCACTGCCTGCGCAGCGTCCACCTGTTCGCGCCGTGGGTCCGCCGCATCCACCTGGTCACCGCCGGCCAGGTGCCGGAGTGGCTGGACGCCTCGCACCCGCAGGTGTCGGTCGTCGACCACACGCAGATCCTGCCCGCCGACGCGCTGCCGACGTTCAACTCCCACGCCATCGAGGCCGCCCTCCACCACGTCCCCGACCTGGCCGAGCACTTCGTCTACCTCAACGACGACTTCTTCCTCGGCCGCCCGCTCGGGCCGGAGACGTTCTTCACCCCGGCCGGGCTGGCCGCGGTGTGGCTCTCCCCCAGCACCATCGGGCTCGACGAGACCCCCGACGCCGCGCCGTACCTCAAGGCGGCCTGGAACAACCGCCGGCTCCTGCAGGCCGCCTTCGGCGCGGTGGTCACCGACAACCTCGCCCACGCGCCCTACGCCCACCGCCGCTCGGTGCTCGAGGAGATCGAGCGGCGCTTCCCCGACGAGGTCGCGGCCACGGTGCGCTCGCCGTTCCGCTCCGACACCGACCTGTCGATGCTCAGCTCGTTCGCGCAGCACTACGGCTTGTTGACAGGCGCGGCGTACGTCGCGGAGCACCCCGACCAGTCCGAGCGCGCCTACGTGAACATCTCCAACAGCGACCTGGAGTGGCAGCTCACCAAAGCCCTGGAACGCCGCCAGGACGTCGTCTGCCTGGCCGACCACCACGACCACGCCCTCGACCAGGACCGGCTCGACGGGATCCTCTCCGAGTTCATGACGGCGTACTTCCCTGTGGCCGCCCCGTGGGAGCGCGGCAACTGATCTGGACCAGTTGGCAAGCCCTCCGCGCCGGATTGTGGGAGTTCTGTTACCCAACGCTTCATTCCCTGTGGAATCGACGTGCCCTGAACGTGCCGCGCTCGGCCTACCGTTCATGTGTCAGGAGCCTCCGGGCCCCTGATCTGGGGACATGCAGGATCGCGCAACTCTGGGGGGAGCGCGAGACGGCACGAAGCCAGTTCGGAAAGGACCTCCACCGGGAGGGTGTCGGGGGACACCACCCATCGGGGCTCGTCGGGGGACGGGCCGTCAGGTTCCTTCGCAAAGGGTTCCCGCCCAGCGCTCGTGGGGATGCGCCGGGCGGGCCCTTTCGCGTTCGCGCAGGCGGTCGCGAGGAACGAGCGACCGGCGTGGGCGCGAACGGGTCGAGCAAGCGCAGCGGCTGAGGAACGAAGCCGCTGCAGCGTGTCGAGACACACCGCAGCCAGCGCTGGGACTCGCCCACGCGCGGGAACCCCGCTTGCCGGCCCCGCACACGATCGACGCGCGAAACCCCGCGACCGCTCAGACGGTATGACGTGACCGCCTCGGCCTGAGGGGGTTGCGGGCCGGGGCCTCTCACATGCATGTACGTGGGTTGTCGGGCAGGAGTGGCCTGCTCGACCTATCCACAGGCATAGGAGGCCCCGGTGATCAAAGAGCGTACGAGTGTCGGGCTGGATGTGCACGCACGGTCGGTGATGGCGACCGGGCTGGACGCGGTGACCGGTGAGGTGTTCAGGCAGCGACTGGTCCCGGCCAGCGAGGTTGTCATCGAGTGGCTGCGCGGGCTGCCGGGCCCGGTCGCCACCACTTACGAGGCAGGGCCGACGGGGTTCGGTCTGTACCGGGCGATCACC
>NZ_AUGT01000009.1:0-72716 GCF_000422805.1 Nocardioides halotolerans DSM 19273
TGCTGCGCAACCTCCTCAACCAGCGCGGGGACTTGCTCACCGCTCATCGAGCTTGTCGAGATCTCCGCAGCCCGAGGCACCCGGTCGACCCGGCGTGGCGCGTCAGGCGACCTTCACGATGAGGTTCTGGATGCCGCTGGAGCCCTCCGGGAAGGGGTCCATGCGGGCGGAGGACTGGGTGTTGCCCTGGCCGTCGATGACGCGGCAGCTGAGGTTGTGGGAGCCGGGCTCGGCGGTCCAGGGGAGGTGCCACTGGCGCCAGTAGTCGTTGCCGGCCGACGGGCCGAGCTCGGCGTCCTGCCAGGGGCCGCCGTCGACCTGGACCTGGACCTTGGCGACGCCGCCGTGCTGCTGGGCCCAGGCGATGCCGCCGATGAAGGTGTCGCCGGCCTTGATCGTCTCGAGCACCTTGGGGGTGTCGATCCGGCTGGAGATCTTGATCGGGGCGTGGGTGGCCCAGTCGCGCTTGGTCCAGTAGGAGTCCTGCTCGGCGTACGTCGTCAGGGTGATGCGCTCGATCCACTTGCAGGCGCTGATGAAGCCGTAGAGGCCCGGCACGACCATCCGCGCCGGGTAGCCGTGCTCACGCGGGAGGGCCTCGCCGTTCATGCCGAGCGCGATCATCGCGTCGCGGCCGTCGGTGGCGAGCTCGTACGGCGTGCCGATCGTCATGCCGTCGACGTCGGTGCTGAAGATCTGGTCGACGCCCTCCTGGACCCCGACCAGGTCGAGCAGGTCGGTCAGGCGGACGCCGATCCACCGCGCGCCGCCGACGTACGGGCCGCCGACGCTGTTGGAGACGCAGGTGAGCGTGATGTCGCGCTCGACGAGCGGCAGCGCCAGCAGGTCGTCGAAGGTGAGCTCGACCTCCTGGTCGACCATCCCGTCGAGGGTGAGCGACCAGCCGTCGCGGTCGACGATCGGGACGTCGAGCCGGGTGTCGACGCGGTAGAAGTCCCCGGTCGGGACCCGCAGCGGCGTGATGCCGGGGAAGTCGGCCTCGATCCCGGCCGGGAACGCCGGCGCGGGGTCGGCAGGCCTCGGGAACGCGATGTCGGTCAGGCGGGCGCGGTAGTGCGCGATCCACCGGCCGGCGCCGCCCATCGCGGCCGCCGCCACGGCGAGCCCACCTGCCGCGAGCAGCACCCCCCGGCGACTCGCCTGGTTCGGCTGCGGTTCGGCACGCCTTCCCGCGCTCGGCACCTCGGACGAGTCGCGACGGGGGTGCGCGAGCAGCCACAGCGCGCCGACGCCGGCCGCCGCGGCGGCGAGTGAGGGGAGCACGTCACGCGGCTCGGCCGCCGGTCGGTGGAGGGCGGTGAACGCCGCCACGCCCACCAGCACCAGCTGGAGGGCGGCACCCAGCGCGAAGCGGCGACGGGCGAGCAGCCCGGCGACGGCGGCGAGCACCAGGACGCCGCCCATCACCGAGCCGATGAGCACCCGCTTGTCGTTGCTGCCGAAGTGCTCGATCGCCCACTCCTTCATCGGCGTGGGCGTCAGGTCGATGACCTGGGAGCCGACGGCCAGGACGGGGGAGGAGGCCGGGTCGAGCAGCGCGGCGACGAGATGGCCGGCCGCGACGCCGACGAGGGTCGCGAGGACCCCGAACAGGGCGTACGCGGCGCGGCTTCGCATGCTCGGTGTTCGGAGCGGGACCCCTCGCGGATGGTTACGAGGGCGGCAGGCTCGCGGCGAAGGTCGTGCCGACGGAGACCCAGCGCTGCAGGTCGGCGTCGTCGGCGACCGCCTCGGTGGCGACGCGCAGCCAGCCGTCCAGCTCCTTGCCGCGCATCTCCATCCGGCTGGCGCCGGCCTCGCCGACGAGCCGCTCGGTGTCGGCCGGGTCGCAGCGCAGCATCAGCCCGCCCTTGCCGCTCGCCGCGACCGCCAGGTGCCCGCCGACCAGGAACGCGAGCCCGCCGAACATCCGCTGCTCGGTCACCGGGACGCCCGGCAGCAGCCCGCGGATCCGCTCGGCGAGCTCCTCGTCGTAGGCCACGACCGGATCATCGCACCGGCCGCCGACAGCGGCCGGTCTCCACGACGTGCCGGCTCAGCGCAGCACGAGCGCCACGTAGGGGACCGTGGCGCCGGGCAGCGTGTAGCGCTCGACCTCGACGAAGCCCCGCGCCAGCGCGAACGCGAGCCCGTCCTCGTTGGAGGCGAGCACGACCGTCTCGACCGGTCGCTCGTCCGCCCAGGCCCGCGCCACCTCGAGGCCGCGCTCGAAGAGCCGGGTGCCGAGGCCCCGACGGCGGCACGGCGCCAGCACCCGCGCGATGACCATCGCCCCGGACTCCTCGCTCGGCCGCCGGACCGTGGAGTTGCCGACCGCGGTCGGTCCACCGTCGACGTCGGCGTACGCCACCTCGAGCCGGTGCCGCCCGGACCGCTCGCGCACCTCGTCGAGCGAGAGCGGGTCGGTCGGGATGATCTCGTTGTGGATGCGCTGCCAGTCGGCGATCGAGGCGTCGTCGGCCACCTCCACGAACCGCACGGTGTCGAACGCCGAACCCATGTGCGGCAGTCTTCACCCTGTGACTGACACCCCCGTCGACGCCCCGACCGAGCTCGTCCACCTCGACACCGACGGCGCCCTCGCCACGATCACGCTCGACAGCCCGCACAACCGCAACGCGCTCTCGCGGCAGCTGGTGACCGAGCTGTTCGCGCGGCTCGAGGCGGCCGAGGCGGACGACGCGGTCAAGGTCGTGCTGGTCCGCTCGTCGGGCCGCGTGTTCTGCTCGGGGGCCGACCTCAGCGAGGCGACGACGGTCGGCATGGAGCAGGGCGCGAAGGAGATCGTGCGGCTGCAGCGGCTGATCGCCACGATGGGCAAGCCGGTCGTCGTCGAGGTCGGCGGGCCGGTCCGGGCCGGCGGCATCGGCATCGTCGCCTCGTCCGACATCGCGATCGCCGCCGAGGACGCGACGTTCGCCCTCACCGAGGTCAAGCTCGGTCTCGCCGCCGCGATCATCTCGCTGACCGTGCACCACCGGATGGGTCCGCGGGCTGCGGCGCTGACCACGCTGGGCGGCGAGGTGTTCGGCGGCACCGAGGCGGCGGCGTACGGACTGGTCACCAAGGCCGTCCCGGCCGACGACCTCGGCGAGGAGGTACGCCGGACGTGCGCGAGCCTCGCGACCGGCGCGGTCCAGGGCCTGCGCGAGTCGAAGCGCATCCTCAACCGCGACCTCGTCGAGCGCATCGACGCCCACGGCGAGGAGATGGCCGCGCTCAGCGCACGGCTGTTCGCCTCCGAGGAGGCGAAGGCGGCGATGACCGCCTTCCTCACCCGGAAGGGCTGAGCCGTCTCCTGACCCGAATGGATCAGGCCTCCCGCCCCTCGGCGAGTTAGGCTTGGGGGCTCGTCATTTCCGTGGCGGGCGCTGGATGACCACCGGGATGGGCCGAGGGGACGACTCGTTGAACGACAAGCCGGTCGAAGACGACCTGGTTGCACGGGAGGTGGCGCACGAGCAGGCCTTCGTCGACCGGGTCTACCTCCAGCTGGAGGAGTCCGCCCGCAAGGCCCAGCAGCTGGCGCGCGAGGGCCAGAACCGCGGCAAGCTCGGGCACGAGGGCGGGCTCGTGGAGCGCGACGCGATGGTCTACCAGGCCGCGCGGCGGATCGCACAGCTCGACGCGGCCCACGAGGGGCTGGTCTTCGGGCGGCTCGACCTGCAGCACAGCGTCGACCGCCAACCGCGCTACATCGGCCGGATCGGCCTGCGTGACGAGCGCCGCGACTCCCTGCTGATCGACTGGCGCGCCCCCGCGGCGGCGGTGTTCTACCAGGCCACGGCGGCCGAGCCGCGCCAGGTCGTGCGCCGCCGGGTGCTGCGCTCGACCGGGCCGAGGGTCGTCGGGGTGGAGGACGAGCTGCTCGACGCGGAGGCGCTCGCCGAGCTCGAGGCCGACGGCGTCGAGCTGCCGATCGTCGGCGAGGGCGCGCTGATGGCGCAGCTCTCCCGCGCCCGCGACCGCACGATGCACTCGATCGTGGCGACCATCCAGGCCGAGCAGGACCTCGCGATCCGCGCCCCGAGCCGCGGCGTCGTCTCGATCAGCGGCGGCCCCGGCACCGGCAAGACCGTGGTGGCGCTGCACCGCGTCGCCTACCTGCTCTACACCGACCGGCGGCGCTACGAGACCGGCGGCGTCCTGGTCGTCGGCCCGAGCGGCGTCTTCATGCGCTACATCGAGCGGGTGCTCCCGAGCCTCGGCGAGGCCGCGGTCGCTCTCCGCTCGCTCGGCGAGGTCGTCGACGGCCTGCGCGCGACCCGGCACGACGAGCCCGCAGTCGCCGACATCAAGGGCTCGGCCCGGATGGCGACGCTGCTCCGCCGGGCCGCGCGGCTCCAGGCGCCGGGCAGCCCCGACCACTTCCGCACGTTCTGGCGCGACGACGTGCTCACGCTGGAGCGCGGCCAGCTCGGCCGGATCCGTCGCCAGCTGATGTCGCAGGGCCGCCGCAACCGGCAGCTCCCGCGCGTGGCCGGCGCGCTGCTCGACGCCCTGTGGAGCCAGGTCCGCGGCGAGCGCGGCCTCGACCGCGGGCGCGAGGCGTTCGACGACGACCTGCTCGGTGACGACGCCTTCCTCGACTTCGTCGTGCAGTGGTGGCCGCCGCTCGACGCCCGCACCGTGCTCGGCTGGCTGCGCGAGCCCGAGCTGCTCGCCCAGGTGTCCGACGGGCTGCTCAGCCACGAGGAGCAGCGGCTCCTGACCAAGTCGTGGGGCGCCAGCGGCAGCGACGAGGACATCGCGCTCTCGGTCGAGGACGTGCCGCTGGTCGACGAGCTGCGCTACGCGCTGGGCGACGTGCCCCAGCGCACCGACGACGAGCGCGACCTCGACGAGACCTCCCTGCTCGAGGGCGGCCTCGACGTGCAGGAGCTGATGACGGCCTCCGAGCGCGAGTACGCCCCGTCCGGCCGCGCCTGGACGCCGCCCACCCACCGGCTCGAGGACGACCCGTTCTCCCACGTCCTGGTCGACGAGGCGCAGGACCTCACGCCCATGCAGTGGCGGATGGTCGGCCGCCGCGGCAAGACCGCCTCGTGGACGATCGTCGGCGACCCCGCGCAGTCGTCGTGGCCCGACCCGGCCGAGTCGGCCGAGGCGCGGGCGACCGCACTGGAGGGCAAGGAGCGGCACGAGTTCCACCTCTCGACCAACTACCGCAACTCCTCCGAGATCTACGAGTACGCCGCGGCGTACGCCCGCCGGGTCGGGCTCGACGCCGACCTGCCCACCGCCGTCCGCTCGACGGGTGTCGAGCCGCAGGAGGTCACCGGCGTCACCGACCTCGAGGCCGCCACGCGCGAGGCCGTGGTCGACGTCGCCGGCCGCGTCGCCGGCACCGTCGGGGTCGTGGTGCCCGTCGCGCGCCGTTCCGAGGTCAACGCCTGGCTCGCGTCGTGGCCCGAGCTGGCCGCCGACGCACCCAACGCCCGCGCCGCGATCGACTCCTCGGTGACGCCCTCGGGCGACGACCGGGCCGTCGTGCTGACCGGCCTCGACACCAAGGGCCTGGAGTTCGACGCGATCGTCGTGGTCCGGCCCGAGGAGATCGAGGCGGAGTCGGTCACCGGCCGCGCCACGCTCTACGTCGTGCTCACCCGCGCGACCCAGCTCCTGACCACGATCTCCTGACCCGCTCGCGTTTTCTGGTGGTCCGGTCGCCCGTGGCACAGTTCTGCTCCGTGCGCCGCGCCCTCGCCGTCCTCCTCGCCGTGCTCGCCACGGTCGCCGCGCTGTCGGTGGTGTCCGGGCAGCCCGCGGACGCCGCGCCGTCGGTCGACCACCGGCTCGGCCAGGGGCAGTGCGCGCTCACCGGCCGGGTGTGGATCCCCGGCCGCGGCTGCGCCCGTCACCACTGCGTCAAGGGCGCGACCATGTTCAAGGAGGGCCACGACGCCGAGCTCTGCCAGCTCCAGGGCCGCAAGGGCGCGGAGTTCGCCCGGCCGATCAGCTCACGCCGCTGCGCCGAGCTCGGGCGGATCTGGATCGGCGAGATCAACTCCTGCGCCTCCAACCCCAACCGGGCGCGGTTCGTCGTGACCAACGCGCCCCAGTGCCGCGGCGCCGGCCAGGTCTACGTCAACCACGGCGAGGTCGAGGGCCGCTACGACGAGTGCGTCAGCCCCGGTCGTTTCGACAAGCTGCGCCGGATCGCGCAGCGCAGCCACCAGTCGCTCAACCAGACGGCACTGGACCGCAACCGGTTCAACTGCTCCTACCGCGGCGGCTGGGTCATGCGGGGCGGGCTGTGCGTGAAGCGCGAGGGACCGGTGCCGGCCTCGCAGCAGGGCGGGTTCTACATGGTCGGCGACTCGGTGAGCTGGCGCGCCGACAACGAGCTCGCGCAGCGCCAGGGCGGCTGGATCCTCGACCTGCGCCCCGGACGCCGGCTCGACGAGCTTCCTGGCCGGCTGGCGTGGTTCCGCGCCGACCACGGCGAGCCCGACCAGGTGATCGTGCAGCTCGGCACCAACCGCCGCAAGGGTTTCAACCAGGGCGACTTCCGCGACACGATGGCGTCGCTCCCGGCGACCACGCCGGTGCTCTTCCTGCTGCCCTACCGCAAGCCGAACGGCGACAACGCCGGCCCGGTCGCCGCCACCAAGAAGTACGCCCGCTGGATGCGAGAGCTGGCCGCCGACCGGCCGCTCACCTGCCTCTCCGACTGGCCGAAGATCGCCTCCTCGCACCTCTCCAACCTCGTCGACGGCGAGCACCCCGATGCCACCCACGAGGGCTGGTACGCGCGCTACGTCGTCCGCGCCTGGGGCGACTGCGCGCGGCACCTCGGGCTGTAGCGCGGGCGCACTTTCGGCGCCTTTGCGCCGATTTGGTCTTGTTTCACGCGTGAACCGAGCAGATCCGGCGCGATTGCGCTGGTTCTGAACACGCGAGACGGCTCGTGGGCACCGGGCGGTCGGTCGCCGAGGCGCCCTTAGGCTTCGCACATGACCGCCACGACCGATGCCCGGGCCGCGATCGACGCGCTCCAGGGGCACGAGGCGTGGGCGATCATCCGGAGGTCGACGCGGGCGGGTGACCGCGACACCGTGGGGCTGGTCGGCGGGAGGCGCCGCGTGGTCGAGTCGCTGCTCGACGTACCCCTGGAGACCGGCAGCCCCGCCGAGGGACACATCGCCGACCGGCTGCTCGCGGTGCCGTTCCGGCAGGTCCGCGAGCGCGGGTTCGAGGCGCACGACGACGGCACGCCGCTGGTGGTGGTCGACGTCGAGACGGAGCTGGAGTTCTCGGTCGAGGAGGTCGTCGCCGCGATCGACGACACCGGGGTGGAGTTCGCCGACCGCGGCGGGTTCGACACGGACGACGAGGAGTACGCCAAGCTCGTCCACGCGATCATCGAGGACGAGATCGGGCAGGGCGAGGGCGCCAACCTCGTCATCGGGCGCCACTACCGCGCGACCGTCGCCGACTGGGGTGCCGACAAGGCACTGACCGTCCTCAGGCGGCTGCTCGAGCGCGAGCGCGGCGCCTACTGGACCTTCCTGTTCTTCACCGGCGACCGCTACCTCGTCGGGGCCAGCCCCGAGCGGCACGTGTCGATCCACAACGGCGACGTGCGGATGAACCCCATCAGCGGCACCTTCCGGCTCCCCAAGGCCGGCGAGGAGGTCGGCGACCTCGGCGGCCGGCTGCTGGAGTTCCTCCACGACGAGAAGGAGATCTACGAGCTCTTCATGGTCGTCGACGAGGAGCTCAAGATGATGTGCGACATCTGCCACGAGGGTGGTCAGGTGCTCGGCCCGTTCCTCAAGCCGATGAGCCGGCTGATCCACACCGAGTACCTCCTCGCCGGCCGCACCGACCGCGACCCGCGCGAGGTGCTCCGCGACACGATGTACGCCGCCACGGTCACCGGGTCGCCGGTCGAGAACGCCTGCCGGCTGATCAAGCAGTACGAGACGGAGGGCCGCGGCTACTACGGCGCCGCGCTGGCCGTGCTCGGCCGGGACGCGCAGGGCGGCCCGGTCGTCGACAGCCCGATCGTGATCCGGACGGCGGACGTCGACCTCGAGGGGCGGCTGACCGTGACGGCCGGGGCCACGCTCGTGCGCGACTCCGACGCCGCCCACGAGGTCGCCGAGACGCACGCGAAGGCAGGCGGCATCCTCAGCGCGTTCGGGCTGGTGCCGCCCGCGCCGCCGACGACGGCCAACGTGACCGAGCTGGTCAACGACGAGGACGTCCTGCTCACCCTCAACCAGCGCAACCGGCGGCTGTCGTCGTTCTGGCTGACCGACCAGGCGGGCGCGACCCCCGACCCACGCCTGCGCGGCAAGAGCGTCGTCGTGCTCGACGGCGAGGACGCCTTCGTCAACATGCTGCGGCACGTGCTCGGCGTGCTCGGCCTGACCAGCACCGTCGTGCGCTACGACGAGTACGTCGAGGGCTGCCTCGACGGCTACGACCTCGTCATCGTCGGCCCCGGGCCGGGCGACCCGCGCGACGACACCGACCCCAAGATGCTCACGCTGCGGGCGGCGACCGCGGCGCTGCTGGCCGCCGAGCGGCCGTTCTTCGCGGTCTGTCTGGGCCACCAGGCGCTCTGCCACGAGCTCGGGATCCCGCTGGCCTACAAGGACATCGTGTTCCAGGGCACGCAGTCAGCGGTGGAGATCGACGGGCGCACGGAGCGTGTCGGCTTCTACAACACCTTCGTCGGGCGCCTGGGGCCGGACACCGTGCTGCCCCCCGGCGTTCGCGTCGAGGCCGACCCCGACACGGGCGACCTGCACGCGGTCCACGGGCCGCACTACCGCGGCATCCAGTTCCACGCGGAGTCGATCCTCACCGAGCACGGCTACGACCTCCTGCACCGGCTGATGTCCGACCTGCTCCTCGACGGGCTTCACCCGAACGGGTGAGGCCCGCCAGCCCGGCCTGACGCTTTTCGAGACGGTCCGCCGGTTTTGGCTGCGCAACCCCGTGAAGTTTGGTCGAATGGGTCCGGGCCCGATGGCGACTGCCCCCCAGCGCCATCGGGCCCGCTCATGCCGTCTCGACCTCGTAGAGCACCTCGCCGGCCTCGTGGATGGTGGATCCACACGACGCCGGGTCGCGAGGACCGAGGGGGAGGCGGGCGACAGCAGTGCCCGATACTCCCTCCATGACGCAGTCGAGCCCACTGCCCCTCGGGGCTCGGGTGCTCACGGCCGGCGCCCTGGCGCTGCCCACCGGCATCGTGGTCGACGGGTGGGTCGTCATCGACGGCGAGCGGGTGCTCGCTGCCGGTGGCGGCACCCCGCCCGAGCGCCCCTCGTGGTCGGTGCCCGGCCTCGTGGTCCCCGGCTTCGTCGACGTGCACGTGCACGGCGGAGGCGGGGCATCGTTCGACGGCGGCGTGCGCAGCGACGTCGAGCGCGTCGTGCGCACCCACCTCGAGCACGGCACCACCACGATGGTGGCAAGCCTCGTCACCGCCTCGGTCGACGCGCTCGCCGCGTCGTGCGCCGGTCTCGCGGCGCTGGCCGAGGAGGGGGTCGTCGCGGGGATCCACCTCGAGGGGCCGTGGCTGAGCCCGCGCCGGGCCGGGGCGCACGAGCCGTCCCTGCTGCTGCCGCCGACCCTCGAGGCGGTCGACCGGCTGGTCGAGGCGTCGCGCGGCCACCTGCGGATGGTTACCCTGGCGCCCGAGCTGCCGGGCGCGCTGGTCGCGATCCCCGAGCTCGTGGCGGCGGGGGTCGTGGTCGCGATCGGCCACACCGACGCGACCTACGACGAGACGCGCGCCGCCCTCCACGCGGGCGCCACGGCGGGCACGCACCTGTTCAACGCCATGCCGCCCCTGCACCACCGCGAGCCCGGGCCGGTGACCGCGCTCCTCGAGTCGTCGGCGTACGTCGAGCTGGTCGCCGACGGCGTCCACGTGCACCCCTCGGTGCTCGCGCTCGCGTGGCGCGACGGCCGGACCGCGCTGGTCACCGACGCGATGGCCGCGGCCGGGGCGGCCGACGGCGACTACCGGCTCGGCTCGCTCACCGTCGAGGTGCGCGACGGCGTGGCCCGGCTGCCCACGACGGGTGCGATCGCGGCGTCGACCGCGACGCTGGCCTCGTCGCTGACCTACGCCGTGTCGGTGGCCGGCATCCCCCTGCCCGACGCGCTCGCGGCGATCACGTCCACCCCGGCCGCGATGCTCGGGCTCACCGACGTCGGGGTGATCGCGCCCGGCGCGTACGCCGACCTCGTCGAGCTGTCCGACGACCTCGAGGTCGACCGCGTGATGCGCCGCGGCGCCTGGGTGCCCCTATCGTGACGACGTGAGTCCCCCGGACGTCGTGGTGGTGGACCACCACGACTCCTACACGTGGAACCTCGTCCACCTCGTCGCGTCGGTCACCGGCGTGCTGCCGACCGTCGTCCAGCACGACGAGGTGACGCCGGAGGAGGTGCTCCGGCACTCGCACGTGGTGCTGTCGCCCGGGCCGGGCACGCCCGCGGTGGCCGCCGACTTCGCGGTCGGCCGCGAGGTGCTGCTCGACGGCCGCCGGCCGGTGCTCGGCGTCTGCCTCGGCATGCAGGGGCTGGTGACGGCGTACGGCGGCACGGTCGACCGGATCGCGCCCGCGCACGGCGTCGTCGAGCGGATCCGGCACGACGGTGAGGGGGTCTTCGGCGGGCTGCCGCAGCTGTTCGCGGCGGTGCGCTACCACTCGCTCGCCGCGCTGTCGCTGCCCGACGAGCTCGTGGTGTCGGCGTCCGACGCCGGCGGCGACGTGGTGATGGGCGTGCGGCACGTGGCGCTGCCGCAGGAGGGCGTGCAGTTCCACCCCGAGTCGATCCTGTCCGAGCACGGCGCCGAGCTGGTGGCGAACTTCCTGGCCGGGCCGTCGTGAGCGGGCCGTCGTGAGCGGGCCGTCGTGAGCGGGCCGTCGTGAGCGAGGGCAACGCGGTCCGCGCCTTCCGCGAGGCGGCCGCCGCGCACCAGCGCTGCTTCTGGCTCGACGGCGGCGGCGCCCGGGAGTGGTCGGGCCACCGCTCGCTGATCGGCATCCTCGAGCCCGACGACGTCTCGCTGACCTACTCCGCCGCCCGGCGCGAGGTCACCCGACACGTCGACGGGGAGTCGGAGGTGGTCGGGTCCGACGTGTTCGCGGTGCTGGAGGACGAGCTGGCCGCCGGCTCGCACCGCGACCAGTGGTTCGGCTACCTCGGCTACGCGTGCCGGCCGGACCTGCCGGCGCTCGTCGACGGCGGCGGCGTACCGGACGCCGTGTGGATGCGGCCGAGCCACGTCCGCCTCTTCGAGCACGCACTGCCCGCACGGAACTCCCGCTTCCCGGCTGGAGCTCCACACGGTCAGGGCCAGTTTCACCGGGTACCCGGTGAAACCGCCCCCGCCGGATACGCCGAGGCGTTCGCCCAGGTCCAGGAGGCACTGCACGCCGGCAACAGCTACGAGGTCAACCTGACCTACCGGCGCGAGACCGTCAGCGACCTCGACCCCGTGGCTGCCTACCTCCGCCTGCGCATGCTCAACCCCGCGCCGTACGCCGGTTTCCTCCAGCACGACGTCGGGCCGGTCGGCGGGGGCGCACGCGGGTGGCTGCTCAGCTCGTCGCCGGAGCGGTACGCGCTCGTCACCAGGGACGAGGACGGCGACCGCACGATCGAGACGAAGCCGATCAAGGGCACCACGCCCCGCGGGGCGACGCCCGAGGAGGACGAGGAGCTGCGGCGCGCGCTCGCGACCGAGCCGCGCTTCCGTGCGGAGAACCTGATGATCACCGACCTGCTCCGCAACGACCTCGCGATGGTCTGCGAGGTCGGCAGCGTCGAGGTGCCGGCGCTGCTCAAGGTCGAGTCCTACCCGACCGTGCACCAGCTCGTCTCGACGGTCCGCGGCCGGCTGCGCGACGACGTCACGACGGTCGGCGCGCTGCGGGCGCTGTTCCCGGCCGGGTCGATGACCGGCGCGCCCAAGCTGCGCACGATGGAGGTCATCGCCGAGGTCGAGGAGACCGCGCGTGGCGCGTACGCCGGCGCCTTCGGCTGGCTCGCCGCCGACGGCCGCGCCGACCTCGGCGTGGTCATCCGGACCCTCACGACCATCGGCGACGGGACCTACCGGCTCGGCACCGGCGGCGGGATCACGGTGCACTCCGACATCGAGAGCGAGTACGCCGAGTCGCTGGTCAAGGCCGAGCGGCTGCTCACCGCACTGTCGACGCTCGGGTCGCCGTAATACCGTTGCTGGCGTGGCAGTCAATGCGGACGGCGTCCGCGCGCCCTACGTCATCGTGCTCTTCGGCGCGACCGGCGACCTGTCGCGTCGCAAGCTGCTCCCCGGGCTGCTGCGCCTCACCCAGGCCGGCCTGCTGCCCGAGGCACGCATCGTCGGCACCTCGCTCGAGGAGATGGACACCGAGGAGTTCGTCCGCCGCGCCCACGACGCGTGCCAGGAGTTCGGCCGCTGCGACATGTCCTCCGAGGCGTGGCAGCGGTTCGCCTCCGTCCTCAGCTACGTCTCCCAGAGCAAGGGGCCCGAGGAGCTCGCCGAGGCCGTGCACAAGGCCGAGGCCGACCTGGGCGCCGACGGCGACGTCCGCTTCCTGCACTACCTGTCGGTGCCGCCCAAGGCCGCGCTCAGCGTGATCCACCAGCTCGACGAGGCGGGTCTCGTCGACCGCTCACGGGTGGTGATGGAGAAGCCGTTCGGAACCGACCTCGAGTCCGCGGTCGCGCTCAACCGCGAGCTGCACCAGGTCTTCGACGAGGAGCAGATCTTCCGGATCGACCACTTCCTGGGCAAGGAGGCGGCGCAGAACATCCTCGCCTTCCGGTTCGCCAACGGTCTCTTCGAGCCGATCTGGAACCGCAACTTCATCCAGCACGTGCAGATCGACGTGCCGGAGACGCTCGGGCTGGAGGGCCGTACGTCGTTCTACGAGACCACCGGCGCCTACCGCGACATGGTCGTCACCCACCTGATGCAGGTGCTCGCGTTCATGGCGATGGAGCCGCCGACGTCGCTGGCGCCCGGTCCGATCAGCGACGAGAAGCTCAAGGTCTTCCGCTCGATGAAGCCGATCGAGCCGCACGACGTGGTCCGTGGCCAGTACAGCGGCTACCGCGGCAAGGAGGAGGTCGCGGAGTACTCCGACACCGAGACCTTCATC
The DNA here is from genome assembly GCF_000422805.1 of Nocardioides halotolerans DSM 19273. Lineage (GTDB taxonomy): Bacteria > Actinomycetota > Actinomycetes > Propionibacteriales > Nocardioidaceae > Nocardioides > Nocardioides halotolerans. Next base: position 13,167 of record NZ_AUGT01000009.1, read on the forward strand.
GCGCTGCGCATCGAGATCGACAACTGGCGGTGGGCGGGCGTGCCGTTCTTCCTGCGCACCGGCAAGAAGCTCGCCGAGGGCGCGCGGATCATCTCGATCGCGTTCAAGGAGCCGCCGCTCTCGATGTTCCCGGCCGGGTCGAACGCCGGCATGCAGGGGCCCGACCACCTGACCTTCGACCTCGCCGACCAGTCCCGGATGTCGCTGTCGTTCTACGGCAAGAGGCCAGGCCCCGGGATGCAGCTCGAGAAGCTCTCCATGCAGTTCGCCACCCACGAGACGGCCTCGGCGACCGGCGTCCTCGAGGCCTACGAGCGGCTCATCCTCGACGCGATGCGCGGCGACCACACGCTGTTCACCACCGCCGACGGCATCGAGACGCTGTGGGAGAAGTCGATCCCGCTGCTCCAGAGCCCGCCGCCGGTGCGCGCCTACGCGCCCGGGTCGTGGGGACCCAACGCCATCCACCAGCTCGTCGCACCCCACGCCTGGCGGCTGCCGTTCGAGCGGTCGTGGCGCGACCCCAACTCCGTCGGTCAGTAGTCGCTCGGGCTCTCCGGGGCGCGCCCGAGCCCTGACGGTGCGGGGTTGCCGGCTGACCGCTGGGGTGGTGGCGCGCTGCCCTCAGACGATCAGGGTCTCCGAGCTCCGCGCGATCGCAGGCGGCGCGGCGGGCTTCGGCGAGGAGGCGCCGGGGAGGCGGAAGGTCATGCGGGTGCCGCCCGAGGGCGAGCGGCCGGCCTCGACGTTGCCGGCGTGGCGCTCGGCGACCTGCGCGACGATCGAGAGGCCGAGGCCCGACCCGGGCAGCGAGCGCGAGTCGGTGGAGCGGTAGAAGCGCTCGAAGACGTGCGGCAGGTCGTCGTCCGCGATGCCGGGGCCCTCGTCGTCCACGACCACCGCGCCGTTGTGAAGCGCGACCTGGACGGTGCCGCCGGGCGGGCTCCACTTGGCGGCGTTGTCGAGCAGGTTGGTCAGCGCCCGCTCGAGGGCCGCGGAGTCTCCCTCGACGTACCACGGGTCCGCAGCCACTTCGAACGACAGCGACGGCGCCCGGCGCCGGACCCGCGCGACGGCGTGGTCGAGGACCTCGTGCACCTCGACGGTGGCGATGACCTGGGGTGCGGGCTCGTCGCGGGCGAGCTCGACGAGGTCGCCGACCAGCGTCGACAGCTCCTCCAGCTGCGCGCGGACGTCGGCGAGCAGCTCCGACCGCGCCTGGTCGGGCAGCGACGCGCCCGCCTGGGTGAGCAGGTCGATGTTCGTGGTCAGCGAGGTGAGGGGCGTGCGCAGCTCGTGCCCGGCGTCGGCGACCAGGCGGCGCTGGCGGTCGCGCGAGGCGGCCAGCGAGGCGAGCATCTGGTTGAACGCCGAGGCGAGCCGCGCGACCTCGTCGTCGCCCTCGACCTGGATCGGGGCGAGTCGCTCGGTGCGCGCGATGTCCTCCGCGGCCGCGGTGAGGCGGCGCACGGGGCGCAGGCCGTTGCGCGCGACGCCCCAGCCGGCCACGCCCGCGGCGATGATGCCGGCGATGCCGAAGAGCAGGGTCACCAGGCCGAGCTTGGTGAGCAGGTGCTGCTGCGGCTCGAGCGACTGCGCCAGGACCAGCGCCTCGCCCTGGCGCTCGCTCGGGACGGTGACCACGCGGTAGTCGACGCCGCCCGCCCGGATCGTCCGCAGGCTCTGGTCGGCGTCGCCGGACGCGACCGCGAACTCGGCCGGGCCGAGCCGGATGACGGCCTGGCGGTCGAGGAACCGGACCCGGCCGTCGGGGTAGACGAAGCCGATCCGGACGTCCGAGGCGCCGAGCACCGCAGCCGGCACGGTGTAGTCGTCGGTGACCTGCGCGATCTGGCCGGAGGCGGCGTTGGCCCGGTCGACGAGCGTGTCGTCGAGCGAGGACTGCAGCTGGTTGCGGACGGTGATGAACGCGCCGAGCGCGACGATCGTCACCGCCAGGCCGACGGCCATGGTCGTGAGCAGGGTGACCCGGCTGGCCAGGGACCGGCGGTAGTGCCAGCGACCCTCGCCGGGGTGGGGCGGGGTCGGGATCACGTTTCCTTCAGCACGTAGCCGACGCCGCGCACGGTGTGGATCAGCCGCGGCTCGCCCTCGGCCTCGGTCTTGCGCCGCAGGTAGCCGACGTAGACCTCGAGCGAGTTCGCGGTCGTCGGGAAGTCGTAGCCCCAGACCTCCTCGAGGATGAAGCTGCGCTCGAGCACCCGCCGCGGCCGGCGCAGGAACATCTCGAGGAGCGTGAACTCGGTGCGGGTCAGCTCGATCGGACGGGCACCGCGGCGGACCTCGCGCGTGGCGAGGTCCATCGAGAGGTCGGCGAAGGTGAGGACCTCCTCCTCCTCGCCCGCGGGCGCCGTCGCCCGCCGCAGCAGCGCGCGCAGCCTCGCGAGCAGCTCCTGCAGCGCGAACGGCTTGGTGAGGTAGTCGTCGGCGCCGGCGTCGAGGCCCTCGACCCGGTCACCCACGGCGTCGCGCGCGGTGAGCACCAGGATCGGCACGTCGTTGCCGGCGGCCCGCAGCGCCCGCGTGGTCTCGATGCCGTCGAGCCGGGGCATCATCACGTCCATCACCACGACGTCGGGAGCGGCGGCGACGCCCGCGGCGCTCAGCCCGGCCAGCGCCTCGGCGCCGTCGGAGGCGACCGACACGTCGTACCCGTTGAACTCCAGCGAACGGCGCAGCGACTCGCGCACGGCCTTGTCGTCGTCGACGACCAGGACGCGCTGCCTGACGCCTCCGGCGGGGCCGCCGGTGCCGCCACCTGCCACAGGGCTGCTCACGGTCTCACTGTGCCAGTCGCGCCTGAACCGGTGCTGAGAGCACGCAGGTCGCGCCGCGTGTCCGCGCCGGACGGCCGGGATCAGCGCTCTGGACCAGCCGGGGCTCGGGAGGCGCTGGGCGCAGCGGGCGTGGCATATCCTGCCGAGGTCCCGGCCGGTCTCCGGTCGGTCTCTGGGGGGAGAAGCATGGGACGCCGTCGCGCTGCCGTCACCGCTGCGCTCGCACTGCTCGCCGGGCTCGGGGTCGTGGTGCCCGCCGCCACAGCGTCCGGCGAGCACCGTGCGCCCGCGGGCGCCGACGCCGGCGCCGAGCTGGCTGCACACGCCGCGCACGACCACCCGACCGGCACGTTCCAGAACTCCGTCCTCGAGGCCGCCCACCTCGCGCGCGAGGCGGACGGCCCGCCGCCCGCTGCCTCGACGCTCCCGACCGGGTTCTCCGACCAGATGGTGATCACCGGCATGAGCGAGGCGGTCTCGGCCGACTTCGCGCCGAACGGCACGGCGTTCATCGCCCTCAAGACCGGCCAGGTCAAGGTCGCCAACTACAACAGCGCGTCCTCCACATGGTCGGCCGTCACGGACTTCGCCGACCTGCAGACCAACGTCAACAACTACGGCGACCGCGGGCTGACCGGCATCGCCGTTGACCCGCAGTTCCCGACCCGGCCCTACGTCTACGTCAACTACACCTACGACAAGGACCCTCGCGACGGCGCCGGCGGCACGGTGCCGAAGTGGGGGGTCGGCACGGCGTACGACAACTGCCCGACGCCCGCGACCGAGGCCGACCCGGGCATCGCGGGCTGCATCGTCCAGGACCGCGTCACCCGGCTGACCGCGGTGAAGGCCGGCGCCAACTGGGTGATGTCCGGCCCGGAGAAGGAGCTGCTGGTCGGCGGCTGCTACCAGTTCAGCAGCCACGCCTCCGGCGACGTGGCCTTCGGACCCGACGGCGAGCTCTACGCCTCGTCGGGCGAGGGCGCGAGCTTCCTCGACCAGGACTACGGCCAGTACGCCAGCCCGTGTCCGGGCGACCCGGCCGACGAGGGCGGTTCGCTGCGCTCCCAGGACTACCGGACGTCGGCCGACGCGCTCGGCGTGGACGGGAGCGTCTTCCGGATGGACCCCGACACCGGGGTGGCGCCGACCCAGGCGAACGCCGGCCAGTGGCTGGTCGCCTACGGCCAGCGCAACCCGTGGCGGCTGTCCTTCCGGCCCAAGGCGGACGGCAGCGGCACGTCCAACGAGCTGTGGTCCGCCGACGTAGGCGCGAGCAAGGCCGAGGAGGTCAACCGCATCCCCGACGTCACCGCCGTGACGGCGCCGGTGAACCGGGGCTGGCCCTGCTATGAGGGCGACTACACGCAGTCGCAGGTGCAACCCGCCTGGGACGCCCTCAACAAGCCGCTCTGCGAGACGCTCTACCCGCAGGGCCAGGGCGCCGTGCAGAAGCCGGTGTTCAGCTACCAGACCCGCGACGGCGGCCCGCTCGTCGCCGGCGAGGACTGCGCCCACGAGACCTCGTCGGTCTCGGGCATCGCGTTCGGCACGGCGCAGAGCAACTACCCGGCGGCGTACAAGGGCGCGCTGTTCTTCTCCGACTTCGCCCGCTCCTGCATCTGGTCGCTCGGGAAGAAGGCCGACGGCGAACCGAACCCCGCCCTCATCCAGACGTTCGTGCAGGCGGCCGCGACACCGGTCGACCTGCTCACCGGGCCCGGAGGCGACCTCTACTACGTCGACTACGGCATCAAGCCCGACGGCACCGTGGGTCAGGGCATCGCCGGTGTGCACCGGATCGTCTACACCGGCAGCAACGGCGTCCCGACCGCCCGGATCACCGCCACCCCGGCGTCCGGCGCCGCGCCCCTCGCGGTCAGCTTCAGCGGGGCCACCTCGACCGATCCCGACGGTGACCCGCTGACCTACCGGTGGGACTTCGACAACAACGGCACCTGGGACCAGCCCAGCGGGGTGACGACGACCCACACCTACGCCACCGGCACCTGGACGGCGAGGCTCGAGGTCAACGACGGTCACGGGCACACGGCGACCGCCACGCAGCAGATCCAGGCCGGCAACACCGCACCGGTCCTCGGCACGGTGACCCCGGGCGCGTCCCTCACGTGGGCGGCGGGCGACCAGATCGGCTACGCCGCCACGGCGACCGACCAGCAGCAGGGCGCGATGCCGTCCAGCGCCTTCAGCTGGCAGCTCGAGATCCGGCACTGCCCGAGCGGCATCTGCCACACCCACCCGTTCGGCACCTTCGCGGGCGCGACCGGCAGCTTCACCGCGCCGCCGCACGAGTACCCCTCGCACCTCCTGCTCACCGTGACCGTCACCGACAGCGGCGGGCTCACCGACAGTCGCACGGTCCAGCTCGACCCGAAGACGGTCGACCTGACCTTCGCCAGCTCGCCCTCCGGCGCCGGCGTGACGATCGGCGAGGTCGACACGGTGACGCCCGACACCGAGACGTTCATCCAGGGCGCTCCGGTCACCGTCACGGCGGCGGCGACGACGGGCACCGGCGCCAGCATCGCGGCGTTCAGCAGCTGGTCGGACGGCGGGGCGCGGTCGCACACGATCACCCCGCCCGCGACGCCGACGACCCTCACGGCGTCGTACACGCGGCCGACCGCGTCGCTCTCGGCCAGCCCGACCTCCGGCACCGCTCCGCTCCAGGTCACCTACACCGCCGGCGCGACCAACGCACCCGGCGCCAGCGGGGGCTTCGCCTTCGCGTGGGACCTCGACGGCGACGGGCAGTACGACGACGGCACCGGCACGACCCAGACCCGCTCCTACGCCTCGGCCGGGTCGCCGGTCGTGAAGGTCCTCGCGACCGACGCGCGTGGGGCGACCGACGCAGCGTCGGTCACCGTCGCCGTCGCCGCGCCCAACACCCCGCCGACGATCACCCGGGTGACGACCTATCCCTCGGGTGGCTACTACGTCGGCCAGGCGCTCGGCTTCGACGCGGCGGCGACCGATCCCGAGCAGGTCGTCCCCCCAACGGCGTTCTCGTTCACCATGGAGCGCCAGGACTGCGCCTCCGGCTGCCCACGGGTGCCGGTGCAGACCTGGACCGGCGTCGCCAGCGGGCAGTTCGTCGTGCCGCCGATGCCCTACCCCTCGCACCTCTTCCTCGTCGCGACGGCCACCGACGTCCACGGCGCGAGCGACCGCAGCGAGGTCCGCATCGACCCCCGTCCCGTGTCGCTGACCGTGAGGGCGACCAAGCGCCTGCGGCTGACGGTCGCCGGCGCCTCGACGCCGGGGACGTGGAGCCGGCAGCTCGTGATGGGCTCGACGGTCCGGCTGGTCGCGCCCCGGTCGCAGCGCCGCCACGGCGCGCGCTGGGTGTTCGTGCGCTGGTCAGACGGCGGCGCCCGCGTCCACGACCTCACCGCGTGGAACCCCGCGACGACGGTCAAGGCGGTCTACCGCAAGGCCCGGAGGCACCGTTGACCGGCGCGAGCGTTCGGCCGCAGCCCGCGCCGCGGGGCACTAGGATTCACTGTCCACGAGCAGGCACGGGGGATCTCTGATGGCACGTCGTAGGCATGCGGTGCTGGTGGCGGGCGTCGCGCTCGTCGCCTCCTCGCTCGGGCTCGCCCCGCACGGCGGCAGCGCAGCGGCGGGCGAGCAGCCGGCGATGTCCCCGATCGCGCCGAAGGCCACCATGCCGGCCGGCTTCGACGACGGCACCGCGATCGCCGGGCTGTCCCAGCCGGTCGCCGCTGCCTTCGCTCCGGACGGCACGGCGTTCATCGGGCTGCAGACCGGGATCATCAAGTCCTTCGACTACAACGCCGCGAGCGGGCGCTTCGAAGGGGCGGCGACAGCCACCGACTTCGCGGACCTCTCGGTCCAGGTGAGCAACTACGGCGACCGGGGACTGACCGGCATCGCGGTCGACCCGCAGTTCCCGGCCCGGCCCTTCGTCTACGTCAACTACACCTACAACGCCGACCCGCAGCACCCCGACACGTTCCCGGCCTGGGGCACGCCGGGGCAGGTCTACGACAACTGCGGACCGAACGACGCCGACGAGGCGACCCTCGCGCCGCCGAAGCGCGGCTGCCCGGTCATGGACCGCGTCTCGCGGCTCACGGCGACGCACACCGCGCTCGGCTGGGTGCTCGCACCCGGCGGGGAGCACGTGCTCGTGCAGGACGGGTGCGCACAGTTCTCCAGCCACTCCTCGGGCGACGTCCTGTTCGGGCCCGACGGCAAGCTCTACGCGTCGGCCGGCGACGGAGCCAGCTTCCTCGGCCAGGACTACGGCCAGGCGAACAACGCGGGCTACCCGCAGGGTGCGGCCTGCCCCGGCGACCCCGTCAACGAGGGAGGCTCGCTCCGCGCGCAGGACCAGCGGACGTCTGGGCCCGGCGACCCGCTCGGGATCGACGGGACGATCTTCCGGATGAACCCCGACACCGGGCTGAACCCCGCGACCGACGACCCGGGCCAGTGGCTGGTCGCCATGGGTCAGCGGAACCCGTGGCGGCTCACCTTCCGCCAGGGCAAGGAGCAGCTCTGGAGCGTCGACGTCGGCTCGAGCAACTGGGAGGAGATCAACGTCCTCGCCGACGCGCCGAGCACGAGCCTGAAGAACCGCGGGTGGCCCTGCTACGAGGGCACGACCGGCCACTCCGAGGTCAACGACCAGTGGTTCGCGCTGCACAAGCCGATCTGCGACGGCCTCTACACAGCCGGGCCGGGCGCCGTCGACGCGCCCTACTACGCCTACCGCACCCGCACCGGCGCCACCCCGATCACGCCGGGCGAGAGCTGCCCGGTCAAGTCGTCGTCGCTCTCCGGCGTGGAGTTCACCCCGCTCGGCACCGACTGGCCGGCCGCCTACCAGGACGCGCTGTTCTTCTCCGACTTCCTCCGCGGCTGCATCTGGCGCCTCGCCAAGGACGGCAACGGGCAGCCCGACCCGAGCAGGGTGAGCGTCTTCGCGCAGACCGCCGGTGCACCGGCCGACCTGCTCAACGGCCCGGGTGGCGACCTCTTCTACGTCGACTACGGCAGCTTCGCGGGCGGCGACTACGTCGCGGGTTCCGGCGGCCTGCACCGGATCGACTACCTCGGCGCCACCGACCTGACCGTGCGGTCGACGCCGAAGAAGGTGAAGATCAAGGTCGACGGGAAGCGGCACCGCGCGCCCTACCGCACGTCTTTCGACCCGGGCACGAAGGTGAAGCTGGTGGCCCCGAAGCAGTTCAAGAAGAACGGCGTCCGCTACGTCTTCGCGAAGTGGAAGGGCGTCAAGGGCGTCAAGGGCAAGGCACGCAAGCGGCCGAGGCTGACCCTGACCATCGGCGCGGACGACGTGGTGGTCAAGGCGGTCTACCACCGCCTGCGGCGACGCTGACCGGCTCAGGCGCTCAGGAGTAGCGCGCGGCGGCCTCGGCCGCCCGGGTGCCGTAGCCGCCGCCGAACAGCGCGGCGTGCACGAGCAGCGGGAACAGCTGGTGGAGCGCGACGCGCTCCTCCCAGCCCTCCGCGAGCGGGGTGCGCTCCTGGTAGGCCTCGAGCACCCGCGGCAGGTGCGGCAGCCCGAACAGCGCGAGCATGGCGAGGTCGAGCTCGCGGTGGCCGCCGTACGCCGCCGGGTCGATCAGCCAGACCCTGCTCTCCTGGCCCCACAGCACGTTGCCGTTCCAGAGGTCGCCGTGCAGCCGGGCGGGCGGCTCCTGCGGCAGCAGCGCGGCGAGCCGGCCGATCACCCGCTCCACGAGCACGGCCTCGGTGTCGCTCACGGCGCCGCGGTCACGGGCCAGCTTGAGGTAGGGCAGCACCCGGCGGACGGCGTAGAACTCCGGCCACGTGTCGCACGGGCTGTTGGGCAGCGGCAGCTTGCTGATGAACCCGTCCGCGTCGCCGCCGAACGTCGCCGCCCCCGCCGCGTGGGTGGCGGCCAGGGCAGCACCGAAGCCGGTCGCCGCGTCGGGCGAGGCCTTGCCGGGCTCGACCCAACGCAGGATCAGGCACTCGTCGTCGACACCGAGCACGTCGGGCACGTCGACACCGCCGGTGTCCGCGGCCTCGCGGAGCCAGCGCAGCCCGTGCGCCTCGGCCGCGAAGAACCCGGCCGGGGGGCGGGCGTGGGTCTTCATGATCGCTGTGGTGCCGTCGGAGAGGCGCAGCTTGGTCGCCGACGAGGTGTCGCCCCCGGCGAGCGGCGCCGTGGCCACGACGGCAGAGCCGAGCAGCTCCTCGGCGTGCCTGGCGATGACCGGCTGGCGGGTCACGGGTGCGGCTCGCGGAGGCCGGGGAGCTGCTGGAGGGCGGAGACCAGCGCTGCGCAGGTCCGTTCCACCATCGCGAGCACCTCCTGGAAGCCTTGCTCCCCACCGTAGTACGGGTCGGGCACCTCGCCACCGGGTCGCACGGGGTCGAAGTCGCCGAACAACCGCACCCGGCCGGGCTCGGCTCCCTCGCCCGGCTCGGCCTCCAGGCGGCGTACGTCGGCCAGGTTCGTGGCGTCCATGGCGAGCACGAGGTCGTTGGCCGAGAGCCACGAGGCCGACAGCTGCTGGGCGCGGTGGGCCGACGGGTCGTAGTCGTGGGCGCGCAGGACGGCGGCCGCCCGCTCGTCCATCGGGCTGCCGACGTGCCAGTCGCCGGTGCCACAGCTGGCCACCGCGACCCGGCCGGCCAGTCCGGCGTCGTCGACCCGCTGCGTCAGCACGACGTCGGCCATCGGCGAGCGGCAGATGTTGCCCAGGCACACCATCGCGATCGCGTAGCGCCCGGGTGCGCGGGGCGCCGGCAGCGGGGGAGCCATCGTGCTGTCTAGGCCTCGCCGATCACGCCGTCGACGATCCAGGTGACGACCGTGATGACGATGGCGCCGGCGACCGCCGGCCAGAACCGTTCGACGTGGAAGCCGATGTCGAGCTTGTCGGCGAGCCAGCTGGTGAGCTTGAGCATCGCGGCGTTGATGACGAGCAGGAACAGCCCGAGCGTGATCACGATGAACGGGATCGACAGGATCGTGAGGATCGGCTTCACGAACGACGTGACGACGCCGAGCAGCAGGGCCACGAGCAGGAGCGGCACCAGCTTGTGCTCGATCTCCTCCTGGCCGTGCACCGGGCCCTCGAAGTAGATGCCGTCGACGAGCAGCGTGGCGGCCGCGACCGCCAGGGCGGTGGTGACCAGCCAGCTGAGGAACCTCATCACGCGATGGAGTCTGTCAGGTGAGGTCCAGCGCCTCGACGATCTCGCCCTGGGCGTCCGCCAGGTGACGCACCAGGAAGTCGTAGGCGGCGTCGAGGTCGTCGCGCTCGAGGAGCCTGACCAGCGCCGCGTGCGAGTCGGCCTGGTCGTGGGCGTTGCGCCGGATCCGGTCGACCTGGGCGAGCGCGAGCTTGAGCTCCACGACGAGGTTCTCCTGCATCGCGACCAGCCGGGGCGAGCCGGTCAGGCCGACCAGCGAGACGTGGAACGCGAGGTGGCGCTCGTTGAGCTCCTGGTAGGAAGCGTCGGACTCGATCGCCGCGATGTAGGCGGCCAGGGTGCTGCGGACGAGCGCCTGCTGCTCCTCGGTCGCGGAGCGCCACTGGCGGATGCCGGCGCCCTCGAGCACGAGGCGGGCCGCGCACACGTCGCGCACCGAGTCGGCCTCCGGTGTCGCCACCGAGACCCCGCGGTTGGGCTCGCGCATCGCCAGGCCCTCGGCGACGAGCACCGTGAGCGCCTCGCGGACCGTGGGCCGCGAGACGCCGAGCGAGGCGGCGATCGCGAGCTCGCGCAGCGGCGTGCCCGACTCGAGCTCGCCGTCGAACACGGCCCGGCGCAGCTCGTCGGCGACCCGGTCGACGGTCGAGGCGTGCTCGAGGTGCAGGGTGCGGAACGGCTCGTGCTTCAGCTCGGTCATGGCTCGCTCCTGATGATTCGGCTTGCCGGGCTCGCGCTCGTGCGTCACACTAGCGGTCTGTCAGATTGTCTGACAATCTTCGGGCCTTGGTCGCCGACGCGGCCAGGGCCCCTGCTCACCCTGAGGAGGGGACATGTCGCTGGCCTGGGGCCGCCACTACGTGATGGTCGAGCCGACCCACTTCCGGATCGACTACGTGATCAACCCCTTCATGGATCCCAGCGAGCAGCCCGACCGCGACCTGGCGATGGTGCAGTGGCGCAACCTCGTCGAGACCATCGAGCGCCTCGGCGGCACCGTCGACGTGATCCCGCAGCGGCCCGACGCGCCCGACATGGTCTACGCGATGAACCTCGGCCTCGCGGTCGCCCGCCGCCGCGGCGACGGCGGCCTCGAGCCGCACGTCGTCATGTCGCACATGCGCTTCGCGGAGCGGCGGATGGAGACCGCGTCCGCGCAGCCGTGGTTCTCCGACCACGGCTTCACCACCTCCTACGTCGGTCGCCACGGCGTCGGTGCGCACCTCGAGGCGGGCGACGTCTTCCCGTTCGGCGACGCGCTGGTCGCGGGCTACGGGCCGCGCTCGGAGGAGCTCGGGCTCAAGCACCTCGCCCTCGACCTCGGCGTGCGGGTGCGCGGCCTGCGGATCACCCACCCGGGCATGTACCACCTCGACCTGGCCTTCTGCCCGCTCGACGACCGGCGCGCGATCGTCTGCCCCGACGCGCTCGACGCCCCGTCCGCCGACGCGCTCATGAGCCTGGTGCCGGAGCCGCTCGTGCTGACCGAGGAAGAGGCGCTCACGACGTTCGCGGCCAACTCGATCGTCGTGCCGTCCGCCACCGGGGGTCCGGCGACGGTGGTGATGCCGGCCGCACCCGACCACGTCCGCGAGCGGCTCGAGCAGTGGGGCTTCGCCGTCGAGCTCGTCGACGTCTCGGAGTTCCACAAGGGCGGCGGCTCGATCCGCTGCCTGACCAACCCGGTGGACATCCAGGTCGGTCGCGACGTCCCCGAGGTGCCGCGCGGCGCGGTGGTGCTCCCGCCGGTCTGAGCCGGTCCGAGCCGGTCCGAGCCGCGTCGCGGATGGGGCGTCGGGTGGGGCGCCGCCGTAGCGTCTGAGCCATGTTCCCCTACGGCGGCGTGGGCTTCATGCTCGCCCTGATCGCGGTCGCCGGGCTGGTCTGCGCGGTCGTGACGGCCGGCCTGGCGCGGCGCTTCGGCTGGATGTGGTCGGTGCTCGCGGGGCTGCTGCTGTGGTCGCTCGTGGTCATCGCGGTGCTCACGCTGATCCCCGCGAACGGCGCACCCGGGATCGTGTCCGCCGAGGGCCGGCTGACCACCTGCTCGTGGGACATCGGCGGGCCGGCGCCCGACGGCTTCTGGATCTTCCCCGGCGGGCAGCGGCTGCTCAACGGCGTGGTGTTCGCGCCCTCGGGTGCGCTGCTGGTGCTCGTGGCGGCCCGCTGCCGCTGGGCCTGGGCCACGGTTCCGGTCGGCCTGGCGGCGCTCGCGGCGTACTCCACGCTCATCGAGCTCACCCAGCTCGCGGCGGCGCGCATCGACCGCGCGTGCGACGTCACCGACATCATCGACAACGTCACCGGCGCGGTGATCGGTGCGCTGGTCGGCATCGCGCTGCTGCCGGTCGTGCGGCCGTGGCGGCTGCGCGCTAGCCCCTGAGCAGCCAGCGCACCGGGTGGTCCGGGTCGGGCTCGTAGCGGCACTCCAGGCCGGTGTGCACCCGGTCGTGGAGGTGGCGGCCCAGCCACGGGTCGGTCTCGGCGACCCGCGCCAGCGCGCCGACGATCGCCTTGCGGACCGCCACCCGGGCGCGCTCGTCGGTCGAGCCGGTGGTGCGACGGCGGCCGGCCAGCCCGGTGGCCGCACCGAGCTGCTCCAGCAGCCAGGTGCGCTCCTCGTCGTCGGCGGGGCGGTCCGGGTCGAGCTGTTCGAGCCGGGCGCGGTAGGCGTGCCGGGCCGCCTCGTCGAGGTGCTCGAGACCCGGCTGCTCCACCACCTCGGCGCCGACGAGCGCCGTCGCCGGCACGTCGCGTCCGGGCTCGCTGAGCAGCCGGTGCAGGTGCGCGAGGCCGCGCATGCGCGGCAGCACGAACGTCGCGCCCTCGCGCCCGACCAGCCAGAGGCCGCCGGGCTGCTCGTGCAGGTGCACGACGGGCTCGCTGCGGTCCTCCGCCGGCGAGGCGAGGGCGCCGGCCAGCCGGTCGCGCCACCAGCGGGCGCCGACCCGTTCGTAGGTCGCGAGCGCCGCCGCGCGGTGCCGGGCCGCCGCGTCGGCGTCGCCCAGCAGCGCGTGGGCTCGGGCCAGCGTGTCGTCGGTGACGCCGTGCCACATCACCGCTCCGGCGTTCACGACCGAGCGCCCGGCGTACGGCGCGAGCTGCTCGACCAGCGCCGCAGCCAGGTCGCGGTCACCCACCCCCAGCGCGCCCTCCAGCAGGCACTGCATCGTGAGCAGCCAGTCGGCGTCGCGAGGCAGGCCCGCGAGGACGTCGCGCGTGAATGCGCCGATCATCTCGGCCACCTTGTCGAGCCGCTGGGCGCCGAGCCACATCGTCGCGGCCTCGGCGCGGACCGTGCTCACGCCGTGGGTCGTGGCGTACGCCTCGAAGGCCCCGGCCTCCTCGGCGCAGGTGGCCACGTCGCCGGCGGTGAGGGCCGAGTAGCCGCGCATGCTGTGCAGCACGCCCTCCACGTCGGGGATCACCGCCTCCGCGGCGGCGCGCTCGGCGGAGTCGACGAGCAGCGGCGCGACGCCGAGGTTGCCGCGCAGCAGCTCGAGCGGCAGCCGGCGGCTCGCGGCGAAGAACCGCGCCTTCGGCGACTCCTCGGCCAGCAGCTCGACGGCCCGCATGCACCGGTGCATCCGGGGCAGGTCGAGGACCTCCCAGGCCACGGTCAGTCCCCACAGCTGGGCCTGCAGCCGGGCGTCGGGGTCGCGCAGGTGGGCGGCGGCGTCGTCGAGGCGCACGGCCCAGTCGCGCCGCCTGGCCAGCTCGTCCGGCCCCCAGTGCGCCGCCAGCGCGGCGTCGAGCGCGTCGGCGACCAGCAGCGGGTCGTCGAGCCCGTCGGCGAGGTCCAGCGCCTCGAGCGCGAAGGGCCGCGCCCGGACCGGCTCGTTGGCGTAGGACCAGCACCGCGCCAGGGCGGCGGCCAGCCGGGCGCGTGGGGCGGGCTCGGTCGTTGCGTCGTACGCCGTGTGCAGCCGCACCGGGAGCAGCCCGGGGGTGAGGTTGAAGGCCTGGCCACGGGCGAGACCGAGCACCGCGGCGACGCGGGTGCCGAGGTCGCCGTCGGCCTCGGCGAGGTCGGCTGCGCGACCGTAGAAGGCCATGGCGGCCTCGCCGTCGCCGCCGGCCCAGGCCACCTCGGCCCGGGCCAGCAGCGACGACGCCGAGGCCGCGTCGTTCGCCATCGTCGTGAGGCTACGGTCAGGGCCGGACCAGCCGCACCTGCTCCGCGTGCCGGCGCTGGACGGCCTCGTCCCAGTCGCCCGTGCAGTAGATGACGAGCTCGCTGATCCAGCCGTCGGTGACGACGCAGTGCATCAGCTCGCGGCAGTACCACTGCTGGCCCTCGGCCTCCCACCGCTCCTCGAGCTGGACCAGGAACCCGCGCGAGGTGCGGTCGAACGCCTCGACCCGGACGGCTCCTCGCTGCGGGTGGTTGTCCTCCCGCAGGCCGAACGCGCCCTCGACGCCCTCGGCCTGGAGCCGCCAGTGCGGGACGGTGAGGTCGGCGAAGACGTCCTCGGCGAACATCGCGTCGGGACGTACGCCGGTCTCCAGCCAGGCGACGAGCGCGTCGGCGAGGTCGGCCATGCCGCCCTCGACTGCACCGACGCCGGCCGCCTCGTGGACCGCGGTCACGAGGTCGCCGCCATCGCCTCGATGTTGCGGCCGATCGTCGCCATGACCTCCTGGAGGTCGGCGGTCGGGCTGAACTCGACAGTGGAGGTGCCGGCGGCGATCAGTGGCCGGTGGCCGGGGGGCGCGACGTACGCGTCGCCCTCGACGTAGGTCTCCTCGTGGTCGGGCCAGCGGAAGGTGATCTGACCGGCGGTGACGTAGCCGAGGTGCAGGCACGTGCAGGCGTCGCCGGGCAGGCCGCGGAAGTACGGCGCCACGTCGAGGTCCTGCTTGAAGGTCTCGAACGAGACGGTGTGGTCGTCGAGCTCGGCGTAGCGGCCCTCGATCACGTCCATGTCGATCCCGACCGGGGTGGTCGAGCGGGATGCACTGGGCATCGGTTCCTCCTCGGGTAGGTGGTGGTGCTGTCACCCGGGAGGCGTGACGTGGGGCGTCACGGTGTGACGTGAGGTCTCCGAACCGGTCGGGGAGACGCACGACTAGGTTGGGTCGGTGACCGGTCCGCAGCCTCGCCGCAACGTCGCGGCGATCCCCGCCTACGTCGCCGGCAAGCCGCCCACGGTGCGCCCGGGGATGACGTCGTACAAGCTCTCCTCCAACGAGAACCCCTACCCGCCGTTGCCGGGCGTGGTCGAGGCCGCGCACCGCGCGGTCGAGGTGATGAACCGCTACCCCGACATGGGCAGCGCCGCCCTCTACGACGCCCTGTCCGCCCGGCTCCGGGTGCCGGTCGGCGACCTCGCGGTGGCGACCGGTTCGGTCGCGCTGATCTACCAGCTGCTCAACGCGTTCTGCGAGCCCGGCGACGAGGTCGTGCACGCGTGGCGCTCGTTCGAGGCCTACCCGATCGCGATCGCCGCCGCGGCCGCCACCTCGGTGCCGGTGCCTGTCACCGCGGACGGGCGCCACGACCTCGACGCGATGGTCGCGGCGATCGGCCCGCGCACGCGCTGCGTCATGGTCTGCACCCCCAACAACCCGACCGGGCCCTCGGTCACCCAGACCGAGCTCGACGCGCTGATCGCGCGGGTGCCCGAGGAGGTCCTCGTCGTCGTCGACGAGGCGTACGTCGAGTTCGTCCGCATGGACGACAGGGTCGACGGCGTCGCGACCTACCGGGCGCACCCCAACGTCGTGCTGTTCCGCACGTTCTCGAAGGCCTATGGCCTCGCGGGCTTCCGGGTGGGGTACGCCGTGGCGCACGAGGCCGTCGCGACGGCGCTGCGTGCGGTGTCGCTGCCGTTCGGCGTCTCCGGGGTCGCCCAGGCCGCGGCCATCGCCTCGCTCGAGGCCGAGCCCGCGCTGCTCGAGAGGGTGGACGCGCTGGTCGCCGAGCGGGCGCGCGTCACCGCCGGCCTGCGCGAGGCGGGCTGGGACGTCCCCGAGCCACAGGGCAACTTCGTGTGGTTCGAGCTGGGGGAGCGGACCGCGGAGTTCGCCGCGGCCGCCGACGAGCTCGGCATCGTCGTGCGGCCGTTCGCGGGCGAGGGCGCACGCGTGTCGGTCGGCGAGGACGAGGCCAACGACCGGCTCCTCCGGCTGGCCGCCTCCTTCCCGCGCTGACCGGGGTCAGGCCCTGGCCGGCCGGCCCGTGAGCGCGGCGGTGACGCCGAGGCCGAGGTAGATGGTGCCGCTGACCCGGTTGAGCCTGCGGCGCCGGCCCGGGCTGCGGAGCCAGCCGCCGAGCGTGCCGGCCAGCAGCGCGCAGGCGCCGTCGCTCAGCACGGCCAGCAGCGTGAACACCGTGCCGAGCAGCAGCGTCTGGACGACCACGTGCCCTCGCGACGGGTCCACGAACTGGGGCAGGAAGGCCAGGAAGAACACCGCGATCTTCGGGTTCAGCAGCTGCACCAGCAGGCCGTCGAGGAAGAGTCGCGAGCGCCGGGCCGGCCCGGTCGGGACCGCGGCGTCGGCGGGCTCGAGCAGCTTGCGGACGCCGAGGTAGCAGAGGTACGCCGCGCCGGCGTACTTCACCACCGTGAAGCCGAGCTCGGAGGCGGCGATGAGCCCGGTCAGCCCGACGGCGGCCGCCACCGCGTAGGCGAAGGTGCCGGTCTCGACCCCGAGCATCGAGACCAGGCCCGCGCGGCGGCCCTGGTCGACGCTGCGCGTGACGAGGAACAGCACGGCGGGGCCGGGGATCACGAGCAGCGCCAGGCTGGCGCCGGCGAACAGCAGGAGGGTCGAGGCATCGGGCATGCGGCCCATCCTTTACTTCCTTGCGCTGGAGCGCACTCCAGTTCCTAGGTTGGCGGGATGGAGACACGGACACTCGGGACGACCCGCGGAGGACAGGGCCTCACCGTCTCGGTGCAGGGCCTCGGCTGCATGGGCATGAGCCAGTCGTACGGCGAGGCCGACGAGGCCTCGTCGATCGCGACGCTGCACCGGGCCCTCGAGCTCGGCGTGACGTTCTGGGACACCGCGAACGTCTACGGCGCCACCGGGGCGGGAGGCTTCGGCGCCAACGAGACGCTGCTCGCGAGGGTGCTCGCCGAGCACCGCGACGAGGTCACCCTGGCCACCAAGATGGGCATCGGCGGCATCGACGTCACCGCGCCCGCGACCTCGGCCCGGAGGTTCACCCTCAGCGCGAAGCCCGACGAGGTGCGCCGCCGCTGCGACGAGTCGCTGGCCAGGCTCGGCACCGACCGCATCGACCTCTACTACCTGCACCGCGTCGACCCGGAGACGCCGATCGAGGAGTCGATCGGCGCGATGGCCGGGCTCGTCGAGGCCGGGAAGGTCCGCCACGTCGGGGTCTCGGAGGTGACGGCCGACGAGCTCGAGCGCGCGCACGCGACGCACCCGGTCACCGCCCTGCAGAGCGAGTGGTCGCTGTGGACCCGCGGGCTCGAGGCCGACGTGGTCCCGACGGCGCGGCGGCTCGGCATCGGGCTGGTGCCGTTCTCGCCGCTGGGTCGCGGCTTCCTGACCGGAGCCCTCGCCGGCCACACCTTCGCCGAGGGCGACGTCCGCGGGACGCTCGCGCGCTTCACCGGCGACAACCGCTCGGCCAACGAGGCTCTCGTCGACGAGGTCGCGGAGGTCGCGCGGGCGCAGGACGCCCTCCCCGGCCAGGTGGCGCTGGCCTGGGTGCACGCGCAGGGACCGGACGTCGTACCGATCCCCGGCACCAAGCGGGTCGCTTACCTCGAGCAGAACGTCGGCGCGCTCGACGTCAGCCTCACCGACGACGAGCTGTCGCGGCTGGACGCGCTGGCTGACCGGGTGGCCGGGCCGCGTTGAGTGCGGTCAGTGGGCACAGACAGCGGACGCGTGGTCGGCCGCCGGGATGCCGTTGGGGCTCAGGTTCCTGACGAACCAGGGCCGTAGCCAGTGCGTCGCGGGGTCGTAGGAAGCGGTGAGCGAGAGCTGGTGCTGCGTCGTCACCGGGAGGTTGAACTCGAACGGGTCGCTCATCGACGCGTGCGAGAAGACCGTGACGCCGTCGAGCGCGACGGACGCCGTGAAGTCGGCAGTGGGGTACTGGAAGATGCCGTGATCGTTGGTCACGCCACCCACCACGGCCGAGCAGTGTTCGCCGAGCGAGAGGACCGCGGTGTTGGTCGGGCCGGACCCGGACGGAGCCGTGCCCTGCGAGTAGGTGCTGACGTAGAAGCTCGGCTCGACCACGACGTTGTCCTTGTGGTCGAGCGAACCTGACACGACCGGCAGCTCGGACAAGGGGATGTCGCGGTAGGAGTCCGCGGTGAACGGCGCCGAGCGCCCCTCCGCGTGGAACCTGTCGCCCTCGGTGGTGACCCGCAGCCGAAGCCCGAGCGCGCCGACGCCGATGCCGGAGAACGGCTGGCTCGTGAAGCCGCTCGGGCCGGCGAGGCGCTGGAGCACGACGCTCTGCTCGTCGACCGAGGTCCACTTGTGTGTCGCCGGGTGGCGGTACTGCAGGTGGAGCGGCTGGTCGCGCAGCCACCCGGTGACCTCGCCGCCGACGACCTGCTGGCCCAGCGGCGTCAAGACGGACGGCGTGGTCAGCAGCGTGACCTTCCCCGTCCGCTTGACCACTGCGGGTCGGGCGCCGCGGGTGCACGCGTCGCGGCCGGGGCGGGCGACGCAGGTGCGGTAGCTTCCGCCGCTGCGGCGCGTGGTCGTGACCAGCCGGAACGTCCCGCGCTTCGACGCGCGGCCGACCTTCACCGTCGACCAGACCTGGTGCCGGTTGAAGCGGTCCTGGAGGTAGACCGCGGCGCCGCGTGGCGCCTCCCCGGCCGAGACCACGCGGAACTTGCCGCTGTGCAGCAGCGTGATCGTGGTTCGCGCAGCTGCCGGGCCGGCGGCCTCGGCGGGTGCGGCGGCGAGGAGACTCGCGGTGGCCGCGGCGAGCGCAGTCAGGGTCGCGAAGGCAGAACGTGGCTTCATCGGGTCCTCCGGTCGTGCGCTGAACACTTCAGCTGTAGGACGGGGCGTGTCGCTGGTCGGTTGGGTCCGGCCGGCGGTCGATCTCGCGCCACCGGCGGTCGACCGCGGGGAACATGGTCACGAAGAAGTACGCCACGCCGCACGACATCATCGCCACGCCCAGCCCGGCGCCGCCGACGAGGAACCCGCCGACCAGGCCGCCCAGCGGCATCAGGGCGAAGCACGCCGCGTCTGACAGCGAGCTGACCCGGCCCAGCAGGTGCGCGGGCACCCGCTCGTAGATCACCGCGCCCAGGATCGGGTTGAGGAAGCCCGACGCGAAGCCGGCGCCGACCGCGAGCGCGAGGACGCCCCAGAGCGGGGTGTCGAACGCCATCACCGCGTAGCGGGGGAGGCCGGTCACGAGGAAGCAGACGAGGTAGGTCGCGTAGCGCGGCAGCCGCTCGGCGTACGCCGCGGCGAGCAGCGAGCCGATCGCCGAGGCGCCCGAGAACGTCGCGAACAGCAGCCCGACCGCCGCCGCGCCGCCACCCTGCTCGACGCCCCAGACGGGGACCAGCACCGCCGACCACGCCAGGTCGAGGAGGTTCGTGAGCGCGACCATCACCGTGATGCCGACGAGGATCCGGTCGCCGCGGAGGAACCGCCAGCCCTCGCGGAGCTGGTCGAGGTAGGACCCGGGCTCGGCGTCGTCGTCCCCCGCGTCCGCGTCGGGCTCGCCCCCGGACGTGGGGGACACCGTGCGGGTGGCGGACTGGCGCGGGACGGCCCAGCCCAGCAGCAGCGCCGCGAGGCCGAACGACGCCGCGTCGACGACCAGGGCGTTGGCCGGCCCGATCACCGCCACGAGCGCGCCCGCGAGGGCGGCGCCCATCATCGAGGCGGTCCGCTCGACGGTCGAGCTCAGGCCGGTGGCGCGCTCGAGCGAGACCCCGGCCGAGGCGGCCAGTGCCGGCGTCATGGCGTGCTTCGCGGCGTCGCCCGGGCCGCGGAGCGCCCCGGCGACCGCGACGAGCGCGAGGAAGCCGGCGAAGGACAGGTGGCCCGCCTCGTGGCACAGCGGGATCAGGCCCACCACGAAGAGCGACGCCCAGTCGCAGGTGAGGGCGACCCGGCGCGGGCCGAGCCGGTCGATGATCGGTCCGCCGAGGACCTTGAGCACCACCAGGGGCAGCATCTCCGCGACGGCGACCAGGCCGGTCTTCTCCGGACTGCCCGTCGTGGTGAGCACGAAGAACGGCAGCGCGATCATCGAGACGCGGGTGCCGACCAGCGAGATGCCCGCGGCGGCGAGCCAGCCGTAGAGCGACCGCCTCACGACGCACCGCCCACGCGGCCGGGGTAGGGGTAGGCCGCCACCTGGATCACGAAGTCCTCGGCGTCCGGCGACTCCTCGTCGGGATCCTCGGACTCGATCGCCGCCACCACGGCGTCGACCAGGGCCCTGGCCCGCCCGGGGGTCAGCTTGACGACCCAGTCGCTGAAGGTCGAGGCGTCACCCCACTCCGGCGGGACCAGTGGCAGCTCCTCGATGGCCCGCTGCAGCAGCTCGGTCATGACCACCGCGACGGACTGGAGATAGGCCTCGGTGGTCTCGCGCGCCTCGGGGTCCTCGATGGCGCTCACCTCGGTGGTCGTCGAGCGGTGGGCGGCCTTCCACCACCGCTCGCGGCCGTTGCCCTGCGACGGGTCGTCGACGACGAAGCCGTGCTGGGCGAGCTGGCGCAGGTGGTAGGACGTCGCACCGGTGTTGAGGCCGAGCCGGGCGGCGAGCGCCGTGGCCGTGGCCGGGCCGTCGACGCGCAGCATGCCGAGCATGCGCAACCGGGTGGGATGGGTCAGGGCCTTCAGCTGCTGCGGGCTCGGGGTGATCGAGGTGGTGTCCACGGAGGACACGCTACGACTGCAAAGGACCGTTTGCAAACAGGTCTTTGCGATTGATTTCCCGCAGGGCGCTCGCGTGCCGCGACGCCGGCGTCGGGGCTCGGGGTACCGCCGCCCCGTGAACGAGGACGACAGCAAGGAGACCGGCGGCGAGTTCCAGCGCGACACCGACTACGTCTCCGACCGGATCACCGCCGGCGGCCGGACGCCCGAGCACGGGCCGGCCGACGTCCGGCTGTGGCCCGTCGAGCCCGGTCGTTACCGGCTCGTGGCGGCGCGCGCGTGCCCCTGGGCCAGCCGGGCGATCGTCGTGCGCGAGCTGCTCGGGCTTCAGGACGTGATCTCGCTCGGCCTGTGCGGCCCGACCCACGACGTGCGGAGCTGGACCTTCGACCTCGACCCCGGCGGCGTCGACCCCGTGCTCGGCATCGAGCGGCTCCAGCAGGCCTACTTCGCGCGCTTCCCCGCCTACGACAAGGGCATCACCGTCCCGGCCATGGTCGACGTCCCGACCGGCCAGGTGGTCACCAACGACTTCCCGTGGATCACCCACGACCTGTTCCACGAGTGGCGCGAGCACCACCGCCCCGACGCGCCGGACCTGTGGCCGACCGACCTCCGCGAGGAGATGGAGGAGGTCATGGAGCGCGTCTACACCGAGGTCAACAACGGCGTCTACCGCTGCGGCTTCGCCAGCTCGCAGGAGGCCTACGACGCGGCGTACGACCGGCTGTGGGTGGCACTCGACTGGCTCGAGGAGCGACTGGGCACGCGACGGTTCCTCATGGGCGAGGCGGTGACCGAGGCCGACGTCCGGTTGTTCACCACGCTGGTGCGCTTCGACGCGGTCTACCACGGCCACTTCAAGTGCAACCGCCAGAAGCTGACGGAGCTGCCGTCACTGTGGCGCTACGCGCGTGAGGTGTTCCAGCTCGCCGGCTTCGGCGACACCGTCGACTTCGACCAGATCAAGCAGCACTACTACCTCGTGCACAGCGGCATCAACCCCACCGGGATCGTCCCGCGCGGCCCGGACCTGTCCGGCTGGACCGAGCCGGTGGCGGTGCCGGGCGGGGGGTAGTCCGTGACGTTCGGGCCCCTGCTTGTGGACGACAGGGGCCCGTTCGTCACGGACTACCCCGGCCCGGGGCGATGGGGAGGCACCAGCCCTAGCCTTGAGGCCATGGGACACGACCACGGGCACGCCGCGGGTCGCGCGCAGGACCGCGGCCGGCTGCGGATCGTGCTCGGTGTCACCGTCTGCGTGCTCGTGCTCGAGGTGGTCGGGTGGCGGGTCACCGGTTCCCTCGCGCTGCTGGCCGACGCGGGGCACCTGGCCACCGACGCAGCCGCGGTCGTGCTCGCGCTCGGGGCGTCGTACGTCGCCACGCTGAAGGGCGGGCCGCGGTCGACGTTCGGCCTGCACCGCGCCGAGGTGCTCGCCGCGCTGGTCAACGCGGTGGTCCTGCTCGTCGTGTGCGGCTACCTGGTCTACGCCGGCGTCACCCGGCTGTCGTCGCCGGAGCACGTGGACGCCGGGCCGATGGTCGCGTTCGCAGCCGTCGGCCTGGTCGCCAACGGCATCTCGATGGGGGTCCTGTCGCGCGCCGAGCACGGCTCGCTCAACATGCGCGGCGCCGTCAACGAGGTGCTCGCCGACCTGCTCGGGTCACTGCTCGCGGTGGTCGCCGGCGTCGTCATCTGGACCACGGGGTTCACGCGCGCCGACCCCGTCGCGACGCTGCTCATCGCCGTGCTGATCCTGCCGAGGTCGTTCGCGCTCGCGCGCGACGCGACCGTGGTGCTGCTCGAGATCGCGCCGCGCGGCATCGACCTCGACGACGTGCGCGAGCACCTCCTGGGGGTGCCCGGCGTCACCGACGTCCACGACCTGCACGCGTGGACGATCACCAGCGGCATCCCGTCACTGTCGGCCCACGTCACCGTGACCGACGCCTGCCTCGCCGAGCGCGGCGTCGGCGCCACGCTCGACGAGCTGAGCAGGTGCGTGGCCGAGCACTTCGACGTGCACCACGCGACGTTCCAGGTCGAGCCCGTCACCCACCGCGAGCACGAGGACCTCGGCGAGGTCCACTAGGCGACGGCGGGGACTGCTGCCGACGAGCGCACGCCGAGGACCCCGGCGGTGAGGCAGGCGAGCGCGGTCGCGAGCGAGAACCACGGGAAGATCGCGGCCAGGCTCCACTCGGTGGCCGCCCACCCGGCCAGGATCGTGGGCACCGCCATCGCGCTGTAGGCGAGCAGGTAGAACGCCGACATCACCTCGCCGCGGTGCCCGGCGGGCACCGCCTGGCCCAGGTGGCGCAGGGAGCCGCCGAACGCGAGCCCGAACGTCAGCCCCATGAACACCGCGGCGCCGAGCACGACCGAGGCGTGGCCGGTGTCGAGAGCCGCCACGCTCAGCAGCAGGGCGGCGGCGGTGCCGAAGTCGCCGACGACCGCGGCGCGCCGGGCCGCGATCCGGCCGCCGAACCACTGGCTCACCGCGGCCGAGCCCGCCATCGAGGCGACGACGACCCCGCCGAAGACCAGGCTGTGGATGTGGGTCGACTGGCCGGCGAAGCTCGGGAACAGCGACAGGTAGACACCGAGCACCGACCACGACGCCATCACGCCCAGCACGGCGAAGCGGAAGTCCGCGCTCACCGACGACGGCACCGACGGCCGGGCGATGCGCAGCGGCGTGCTGCCGCGCGCGGCGTGCGGCTCGGCCATCGCCAGGACCCCGAGCAGCAGGGCGAGCACAAGCGCGGCGACGACGGCGTACGGCGTCACGAGCGGGTCGGGCCCGAACTGCGCGAGCAGGGCGGCGCCGAGGATCGTCGCGGCGATGCCGACGTTGAACACCACGCCGGTCAGGTGGCCGGTGCGCGCTCCGTGCTCGGGTCGCAGGTCCAGCAGCGCGGCGCTGCCGACCACAACGGCGGTGCCGACCGCGGCGCCGTGGATCGTCCGGCCGACGAAGAGCGCGGGCAGCCCCGAGGCGGTCATGAACGCCACGAGCCCGACGAGCATCCCGACCGCCGCACCCACGAGCAGCGGCTTGCGACCGAAGCGGTCGGAGACCTGGCCAGCGACCAGCACCGCGCCGAGCGCGCCGAGGACGTAGGCCGCGAACACCAGGGTCGTGGTGATCGGGGCGAGGCCCCAGCGCTCGGCGTACAGGCCGTAGAGCGGTGCTGGTGCGCTCGAGACGCCGAGGGAGACCGCGAGGAGGGTGATGAGCAGCGGGTAGGCCCACGTCTGCCCGGAGGTCTCGGACGCCCGCGACGTGGTCGCGGTGCCGGCTCGGGTGGCGGGGGCCTGGCTGGCGAATCGGCTGGCGAGCTGGCTGGTGACGGTGCTCATGGTTCCTCCTGCGTGCTAAGTTCGAAGTGCATCGAACCTGTGCCACAGTACGCTCGGTTCGATGGATGTCGAACTTGTTTTCCGGTGATCCCCGCCACAGCGATCCCGGAGGAGGAGAGGAGAGGGCGTGGAGCAGCTGCCCGCTATCAGCCCGATGGGCACCCTGCGCGAGGTGCTGGAGGCGCTGTCCGACCCGGTGCGCCTCGAGATGGTGCGCCGGCTCGCCGCCGAGGGCGCGCCGGTCGCCTGCGCCGACCTCTACGACTCCGTCAGCAAGTCCACCGCTAGCCACCACTTCAAGGTGCTGCGCGAGGCCGGCGTGACCGAGCGCCTCACGGTCGGCGGCCAGACCCACCAGCGCCTGCGGCTGGCCGACCTCGAAGAGGCGTTCCCGGGCGTGGTCACCTCGATCGTCGCGTCGAGCGACGCGAGCGGCGCCGCCGCGCCGGCTACGCGCTGAGCGACCGCGGCCGCACCGACCGCCGAGCGGCCCCGCCGTCGAAGTGCCCGTCCGGCGTGATGATCGTCCCGGCCTGGCCGTGCAGGATCGCGGCGGCGTCGTCCAGCGAGCCGATGGCCGCGACACCGCCGGTGAGCTCGACGAAGCGGCACACCGCATCGACCTTCGGCCCCATCGACCCCGCCGGTGGCTCGAGGGCCCTGAGTCCGGCGGGCGTCGCGGCGCGCACCGGCCGCTGCTCCGGGGTGCCGAAGCCCTCCATGACCGCCGGGACGTCGGTGAGCACCATGAGCACGTCGGCGTCCAGCGCCTCGGCCAGCACGGCGCTGGTGAGGTCCTTGTCGACGACGGCCTCGACGCCGCGCAACCGGCCCGCGGGGTCGCGGATGACGGGGACTCCGCCGCCGCCGGCGCACACGACCACCGCGCCGCTCTCCAGGAGCAGCCGGATCAGCCGCGTCTCGACCACGCGCTGCGGGCGGGGTGACCCGACGACCCGGCGCCAGCCGGCGCCGTCCGGCTTGACCACCCAGCCCCGCTCCGCCGCCAGCCGGGTGGCCTCGTCCTGCGTGTAGACCTCACCGACGAACTTCGTGGGGTCGTCGAACGCGGGGTCGGCGGCCTCGACCAGCGTCTGGTTGATGATCGCGGCGACCTGGCGGTGGGGCAGGTTGTTCTGCATCGCCTGCAGCAGCCAGTAGCCGATCATGCCCTGGGTCTGGGCGCCCAGCACGTCGAACGGGTACGGCGTGCTCAGGTGCGGGTCGGAGGCGCTCTGCAGCGCCAGCACACCGACCTGCGGGCCGTTGCCGTGCGTGACCACGAGCTCGTGCTCGTGCGCGATGGGCGCGAGCGCGGCGACCGCGCGGGCGACGTTGGCCTCCTGGACCTCGGCGTCCGGCTTCTGGCCGCGCTGCAGCAGGGCGTTGCCGCCCAGCGCGACGACGACGCGCACCTCAGGCGCCCAGGGTGGCGACGAGCACGGCCTTGATGGTGTGCATGCGGTTCTCGGCCTGGTCGAAGACGATCGAGTGCGGTGACTCGAAGACCTCGTCGGTGACCTCGAGGGCATCCATCCCAGTCCTCTGGAACAGGTCCTCCCCGACCTTCGTGTGGCGGTCGTGGAAGGCCGGCAGGCAGTGCATGAACTTGACCGTGGGGTTCCCGGTCGCCTTCACCACGCTCATGTTCACCTGGTACGGCGCGAGCAGCTCGATGCGCTGGTCCCACGTCTCGGCGGGCTCGCCCATCGACACCCAGACGTCGGTGTAGAGGAAGTCCACGCCGCGCACACCCTCCTCGAGGTCCTCGGTGTGCGTGATCCGGGCGCCCGTCGCGGTGGCGATCTCGAGCGCCTTCGTGATCACGTCGGCGTGGTTCCAGAGCGACCTCGGCGCCACGATGCGGACGTCCATCCCCATCATCGCGCCCGCGACCAGGAGCGAGTTGCCGACGTTGTTGCGGGCGTCGCCGAGGTAGGCGAACGCGATCTCGCCGTCGTGCTTGTCGCAGTGCTCGCGCATCGTCAGCATGTCGCAGAGCATCTGGGTCGGGTGCCACTCGTCGGTCAGCCCGTTCCACACCGGCACGCCGGCGTGCTCCGCGAGCGTCTCGACGTTGGCCTGTGCGGATCCGCGGTACTCGATGCCGTCGTACATCCGGCCGAGCACGCGCGCGGTGTCCGCCATCGACTCCTTGTGGCCGATCTGCGACCCGCTCGGGTCGAGGTAGGTCACCCGGGCGCCCTGGTCGAACGCCGCGACCTCGAAGGCACACCGGGTGCGGGTCGAGGTCTTCTCGAAGATCAGCGCGATGTTCTTGCCGGTCAGCCGCGGCTGCTCGGAGCCGGCGTACTTCGCCGCCTTGAGGTCGGCGGCGAGGTCGAGGAGGAAGCGCCACTCCTTCGGGGAGAAGTCGAGCTCCTTGACGAAGCTGCGGTTGCGCAGGTTGAAGGCCATGCCGGTCAGATCCCTTCTCGCTCGATCGGGCAGGTCATGCACCGCGGACCGCCGCGGCCCCGTCCGAGCTCGTTGCCCTGGATGGTGATCACCTCGACGCCGTTCCGGCGGAGGTAGGTGTTGGTGGTGACGTTGCGCTCGTAGGCCACGACGACGCCGGGCCGCACGGCGAGCACGTTGCAGCCGTCGTCCCACTGCTCACGCTCGGCCGCGTGCACGTCCTGGGTGGCGGTGAGGACCTTGATCGACGACAGCCCGAGGGCGGCGGCGATCGCGTCGTGCATCCGCTCGGCCGGGTGGGGCGTGACCTTGAGCTCCTTCTCGGTGTCGCCCGGCTCGATCGTGTACGACGGCAGCATCCCGAGGCCGACGTACTTGGTGAAGGTCTCCTCGTCGACCATGGTCATCACGGTGTCGAGGTGCATGAACGCGCGCTTCTGCGGCATCGACAGCGCCACGATCCGCTGTGCGCTGCCGGCGTCGAAGAGCCGGCGCGCGAGCCGCTCGACCCCCTGCGGGGTGGTGCGCTCGCTCATGCCGACGAGCACGGAGCCGCGACCGAGGACGAGCATGTCGCCGCCCTCGGTCGTCGCCATCCCGCTCGCGGATCCGTCGGACCAGCGGCGGAAGTCGGCATCGGCGAAGGCGGGGTGCCAGCGGTAGATCGCCTCGTAGTGGATCGTCTCGCGCATCCGGGCGCGCTTGCGCATCGAGTTGACCGACACCCCGTCGAAGATCCAGGCGGAGGTGTCGCGCGTGAACAGGTGGTTGGGCAGCGGGGGCAGCAGCAGGTCGTCGAGCGCGAGCGCTTGGACGACCACCGACGCGGGCTCGGGCGCCCGCTCGAGCAGCTCGCGCTTGGTCATGCCGCCGATGAGGTAGGTCGCGAGGTCGTCGTCGGGGAGACCGCTGAAGACGGCGTGGAGGGCATCGAGGGCCATCGGGCCGTAGACGCGCTCGTCGAAGGTCTTGTCGAGGACGTACTGGCGCGCCTCGGGGATGGTGACGGTCTCGGCGAGCAGCTCGTGCAGCAGGTGCACGCGCACGCCCTGGTCGCGCAGCGTCTCGGCGAACGCGTCGTGCTCCTGCTTCGCGTGCTTGACCCAGAGCACGTCGTCGAAGAGGTACTCGTCGTGGTTGGTCGGCGTGAGCCGCTTCAGCTCGAGATCGGGCCGGTGGAGGATCGCCTGCCGCAGGCGGCCGACCTCCGAGTCCACGTGCAGTGTCATGTTTCCTCGCTCTGTTCGGAGTTGGCTCCAGCCTTGCCCCGCTGCCCGGCGCAGCGGAGGGCCGAAGGTCCTCCCGAGAGGTGGCTCGGGGCACCTCTCGCGGCACCCCGCAACTGGTTGCTTGGAAGCAGCAGAACCAACTCGTCAGAAGGGGGCCGTCATGGCCGCTCACACCACCACCTCGCCGCCGCAGGGTCGGCGCGACGCCGCAACCCGGCCGTCCAGGACCCCGCGCTCGTTCCGGTTCCCCAGCGCCTTCACCGTCCTGTTCGCGGTGACGATCGCCGTCTGGGTCCTCGCGTTCGTCGTCCCGACCGGCAAGTACGCCACCGACCCGGAGTCGGGCGCGCCCGTGCCGGGCAGCTACGAGGGCACCGACAGCGCGCTCTCGTTCGGCGACCGGCTCATGGACCTGTTCCTGGCCCCGATCAACGGGCTCTACGGCGTGATGAACACCGACGGGTTCATCGGTCCCTACGAGTCCGGCGAGCTCTACGGCGCCGCCGGCGTCTTCCTGTTCGTGCTCGCCATCGGCGCGTTCATCACCATGGCCATGAAGACCGGCGCCATCGACAACGGCGTCGCCCGGATCGCCACCCGGATGAGCGGGCGGGGCACCGTCCTCATCGCCGTTTT
This sequence comes from Nocardioides halotolerans DSM 19273, assembly GCF_000422805.1. GTDB lineage: Bacteria > Actinomycetota > Actinomycetes > Propionibacteriales > Nocardioidaceae > Nocardioides > Nocardioides halotolerans. The sequence continues at coordinate 41,674 of NZ_AUGT01000009.1, forward strand.
GATGGTGCTCTTCTCCGTCGGCGGCACCACCGAGGGCATGGCCGAGGAGACCCTCGGCTTCTACGCGCTGCTCATCCCGCTGATGCTCGCGCTCGGCTACGACCGGCTCGTCGCCGCGGCGACCATCCTCATCGGCGCGGGCGTCGGCGTCCTCGCCTCGACGGTCAACCCGTTCGCCACGGGCGTCGCGTCGGACGCCGCCGGCGTCTCCATCGGTGACGGCATCGGCTTCCGCTTCCTGATGTACCTCGTCCTGGTGCCGGTGGGGGTCTGGTGGGTGCTGCGCTACGCCCGCAAGGTGCACGCCGACCCCTCCGCCTCGCGGGTCGGCGACGTCGAGGGCGACGACCAGCTGCGGGCCCAGGGACTGCGTGAGGCCGCCGCGCTCACAGGTCGGGAGAAGACCGTCCTGTCGATCGTCGGCGTCACCTTCGCGTTCATGATCTTCGCGATCGTGCCGTGGGCGCAGGTCGTCAACGGCCCGGACGCGGCGAGCTACGGCTGGCAGATCGACTGGTACTTCCCCGAGCTCGCGGCGCTGTTCGTCGTGATGGCCCTCGTCGTCGGCCTCGTCGGCGGCCTGGGGGAGAAGGGCATGACCGACACCCTGGTCAGGGGCGCCGGCGACTTCATCGGCGTGGGCCTGATCATCGTCCTGGCCCGCGGGGTCACCGTGATCATGAACAACTCCGAGATCACCGGGACGATCCTCCACTCGATGGAGAACGTCGTCAGCGACACCTCGAACGGCATGTTCGGCGCCGCGATGTTCCTGGTGAACATCCCGCTGGCGTTCCTGGTGCCGTCGACCTCGGGCCACGCCGCGCTGGCGATGCCCATCCTCGCGCCGCTGGCCGACTTCGCCGGCGTCCCCCGGGCCATGGTCATCACGGCGTACCAGTCGGCGTCGGGCATCGTGAACCTGATCACGCCCACCTCGGCGGTCGTGATGGGCGGGCTCGCGCTGGCGAAGGTCCGCTACGACCAGTACCTCAAGTTCGTGCTGCCGCTGATCGGGATCCTGCTCGTGCTCTGCACCGCGTTCGTCGCGATCGGAGCCGCGCTGTAGCGCCCGCCCGCGAGGGTGCACACCAGAGGCCCGCGTCCGACAGGGCGCGGGCCTCGCCCTGTGCGAACGCCGGGTTGGGCACTCCCGACCTGCACCGATACATTGGCGCTGCACGATCGTGACCCGGCTCACAGCCCGCACCACCCCCGCGACGCGGTGACCAGGACACCTCCCACCGTGGCGGAGACCCCGACCCGGCCGTGACCTCCCGAGGAGACCCGTGAGCGACCCAACGGACAGCGCAGCTGCCCCCGCACCCCCTCAGACCGGCAGTGGCTTCGGCCCCGATCTCGCGGAGGTGTTCGGTCCCTCGCAGCAGGACGGCGGCCCCGAGCTCATCCAGCTGCTCACGCCCGAGGGCGAGCGGGTCCACCACCCGGACTTCGACATGGAGTTCACGCCGGAGCAGCTGCGCGGCTTCTACCGCGACATGGTCATGGTGCGCCGCATCGACACCGAGTCGACCGCGCTGCAGCGCCACGGCGAGCTCGGCATCTGGGCCCAGCTGCTCGGCCAGGAGGCGGCCCAGGTCGGCGCCGGCCGCGCGCTGCGGCCCCAGGACTTCGTGTTCCCGACCTACCGCGAGCACGGCGTCGCGTGGTGCCGCGGGCTCGACCCGCTCAAGCTGCTCGGCCTGTTCCGCGGCGTCGACCACGGCGACTGGGACCCCGAGGAGTACAACTTCGGCCTCTACACGATCGTCATCGGCGCCCAGACCCTGCACGCCACCGGCTACGCCATGGGCATGCAGCGCGACGGCGCGGTCGGCACCGGCGACCCCGAGCGCGACGCGGCGGTGATCGCGCACTTCGGTGACGGCGCCTCCAGCCAGGGCGACGTCAACGAGGCGTTCATCTTCGCGGCGTCCTACAACGCCCCGGTCGTGTTCTTCTGCCAGAACAACCAGTGGGCGATCTCCGAGCCGATCGAGCGGCAGACCCGCATCCCGCTCTACCAGCGCGCGCTCGGCTTCGGCTTCCCGGGCGTGCGCGTCGACGGCAACGACGTGCTCGCGACGTACGCCGTGACGCAGGCCGCGCTCCAGCGGGCCCGCGACGGCCAGGGCCCGACGTTCGTCGAGGCCTACACCTACCGCATGGGCGCGCACACCACGACCGACGACCCGACCCGCTACCGGCTCTCCGGCGACGTCGAGTCGTGGAAGCTGAAGGACCCGATCTCGCGGGTCGAGGCCTACCTGCGCCGCAACGGCCTGGCCGACTCGGCGTTCTTCGGGGAGGTCGCCGGCGAGGCCGACGACCTCGGTGCCCGGCTGCGCGACGGGGTGAAGGCGCTGCCCGACCCCCGGCCGCTCGACATCTTCGACGCCGTCTACGACGAGACCACCGACGAGCTGCGCGAGCAGCACGACGAGTTCGCGGCGTACCTCGACAGCTTTGAGGGGAGCCACGCATGAGCGAGCAGTCCCAGAAGATCACCCTCGCCAAGGGCCTCAACATGGGCCTGCGCCAGGCGATGGAGGCCGACTCCAAGGTGCTGGTCATGGGCGAGGACGTCGGCAAGCTCGGCGGCGTCTTCCGCATCACCGACGGCCTGCAGAAGGACTTCGGCGAGGACCGCGTCATCGACAGCCCGCTCGCGGAATCCGGCATCGTCGGCACCGCGGTCGGCATGGCGATGCGCGGCTACCGTCCGGTCGTCGAGATCCAGTTCGACGGCTTCGTCTACCCGGCCTACGACCAGATCGTCTGCCAGGTCGCGAAGATCCACTTCCGGTCCAAGGGCCGGATCAAGATGCCGATCGTCATCCGGATTCCCTTCGGCGGCGGCATCGGCGCGGTCGAGCACCACAGCGAGTCGCCGGAGGCGCAGTTCGCGCACACCCCGGGCCTCAAGGTGGTCGCGTGCTCCAACCCCGTCGACGGCTACTGGATGATCCAGCAGGCCATCGCGTGCGACGACCCGGTGATCTTCCTCGAGCCCAAGCGCCAGTACCACGCCGACAAGGCCGAGCTCGACGAGACCGCGACGCCCGAGCCGCTGTTCACCTCGCGCGTCGTCCGCCCCGGCCAGGACGTCACGCTGCTCGCCTACGGCCCGACGGTGAAGACCGCGATGAAGGCCGCCGAGGCGGCCTCCGGCGAGGGACGCTCGCTCGAGGTCATCGACCTGCGCACGCTCTCGCCGCTCGACATGGGCCCGGTGCTCGACTCGGTGCGGCGCACCGGCCGCGCGGTCGTCGTCCACGAGGCGCACGTCAACCTCGGCATGGGCGCCGAGCTCGCCGCCCGGATCACCGAGCAGTGCTTCTACAACCTCGAGGCGCCGGTGCTGCGGGTGGGCGGGTTCGACACCCCCTACCCCGCCTCGCGCATCGAGGAGGAGTGGCTGCCCGACCTCGACCGGGTGCTCGACGCCGTCGACCGGACCCTGTCCTTCTAGGAGCCCTGACAGATGCCTGAGTACCTCCTCCCCGACGTCGGCGAGGGCCTGACCGAGGCCGAGATCGTGTCCTGGAAGGTCAAGGTCGGCGACACCGTCGCGATCAACGACATCGTCTGCGAGATCGAGACCGCGAAGTCGATCGTCGAGCTGCCGTCTCCCTACGCCGGCGTGGTCTCGGCGATCCTCGCGCCTGAGGGCGAGACGATCCCGGTCGGCACCCCGATCATCGCGATCGGAGCCGACGCGCCCGCCGAGGCCGGCGCCGGTGCGCCGGCTCCCGCCGCTCCCGAGCCCGAGATGGAGATCGACCTCTCCAACCCCGCGGCGTCCGGGTCGGGCGAGGGCGAGAGCCTGGTCGGCCGCATGAAGGCCGACCGCGGCCCGACCCGCCGCCCGCGCAAGGTGTCGTCCGGCACGCTCGCCACCCACATCCAGGCGCAGGCGTCGTTCGAGACCGGTCTCGCCTCACCCATGGTCGAGGCCGCCGAGCCCGAGCCCGCGGTGCCTGCGTCGTCCGCCGCGCCGCTCGAGCCGGCCGCGCTGCGCGTGCTGGCCAAGCCGCCGGTGCGCAAGCTCGCGAAGGACCTCGGCGTCGACCTCGCGACGATCACGGCGACCGGTCCCAACGGCACGATCACCCGCGGCGACGTCGAGGCGGCCTACCCCGGCGTCTACGTCGAGGAGACCTCGTCGTCGGCCCACTCGATCCCGGGGGTGTCGACCTCGACCGGTGAGCGCGAGGTGCGCGAGCCGATCAAGGGCGTGCGCAAGATGATGGCCGGCGCGATGGTGCAGTCGGCGTTCAGCGCGCCCCACGTCACCGAGTGGGTGACCGTCGACGCGACCCGCACCGTGGAGTTCGTGGAGCGGCTGCGCACCCGCCGCGAGTTCCGCGACGTGAAGGTCTCGCCGTTGCTGGTGCTCGCGCGGGCGGCGATGCTCGCGATGCGCCGCACGCCGGTGGTCAACTCGTTCTGGGACGAGTCCGCCCAGGAGGTCGTGCTCAAGCGCTACGTCAACCTCGGCATCGCCGCGGCCACCCCGCGCGGCCTGGTCGTGCCCAACATCAAGGACGCCCAGGACCTCTCCCTGCTCGAGCTGGCGGCCGCGCTCGGCGACCTCACTGCGGTGGCCCGGGAGGGGAAGACGCAGCCGGCCGAGATGAGCGGCGGCACGTTCACGATCACCAATGTCGGCGTCTTCGGCGTCGACGCCGGCACGCCGATCATCAACCCCGGCGAGTCCGCGATCCTGTGCTTCGGCGCGATCCGGAAGCAGCCGTGGGTGGTCTCCGAGGGTGGCACCGACGAGATCGTGGTGCGCCACGTGACCACGCTGGCCCTGTCATTCGACCACCGGCACATCGACGGCGAGTCCGGCTCGCGCTTCCTCGCCGACGTCGCCGGCATGGTGGAGGACCCTGCGTCGTCGCTGCTGTTCTGAGCTCGCCTTTCCGCGTCGAGTGACCTGATCCGCAGGTGTGGAGCGCTCCCAAACCTGCCAGATGGGTCACTCGACGCAGACCGACCGGCCCCCGCTCAGATGCAGGTGCGCAGGATGGTCAGCACCAGCGCCTCAGTCACGGTGACCAGCTCGTCGACCGGCACCGATTCGTCGGGCCCGTGCGCGAGGCGGACGTCGCCGGGGCCGTAGTGCAGGGTCGGGATGCCGGCCTCGGCGTACAGCCTCAGGTCGCTGCCGTACGGCGCACCGCGCTCGCGCGGCGCCGGGCCACCCGTGACGTCGGCGTGCGCCGCGCCCACGAGGTCGCGCAGCGCGCCGCCGTCGCCGGCGTAGCGCCCGCTGCCGAACTGGCCACCCGACCACGTCACCACCGGCGGGTGGTCGCGGAGGAACGCGTCCCGGCCCGCCGCCGCGGCGACGGCCTGCTCGAGCGCGACGCGCGCGTCGGCGGGGTCCTCGCCGACGGCGACCCCGAGGCGCCCCTCGGCCACGAGCAGGTCGGGCACGCTGCTGGCCCAGTCGCCGCAGCGCAGCTTGCCGACCGAGAGCGGGTAGGCGACCGGGTACTCGGCCATCAGCGGGTCGACCACCGCGTTGCGTTCCAGCTCGAGGCCGGCCAGGGCGGCGTGCAGGGGCAGGTAGCCGTCGATCGCGCTGACGCCGGCGTACGACGTGCTGCCGTGGGTCGCCACGCCGGGCACCGCGATCTCGAAGGTGAGGGCGCCGGCGTTCGCGGTCGTGATGGTGCCGCTGGTCGGCTCTGAGATCACGCAGGCGGCGCCGCGGTGGCCGCGGCGGAGCGTGGCGAACGCGCCCAGCCCGCCGTCCTCCTCGCCGACGACGAGGTGCAGGGCGACCGGCCGCGCCAGCGGGATGCCGGCCTCGCGCACCGCGCGCAGCGCCGCGAGGTTGGCGACGACGCCGGCCTTCATGTCGACGGTGCCGCGGCCGTGCACCCGGCCGCCGACCACGCGCGGCACGAACGGCGCGCCCGACCAGCGCGCCGGGTCGCCGGGTGGCACGACGTCGACGTGGCCCTGGAGCACCAGACCGGCCTCCTCGCCGGACGACGTGCTGGCGACCAGGCCCCACGCCTCGGTGCGCTCGGCCTCCCAACCCGGGAACGCCGGGTCGGCGGTCAGCTCGGCCAGGTCGAGCGGCCACAGGTCGAGGTCGAGGTCGAGGTGGCTGAGCTGCTTGGCCAGCAGGTGCTGCACCTCGCACTCCGCGTCGGAGCCGCTGACCGACGGCACGCCGACCAGGCCCACCAGGTCGCGCACGAGCTCCCGCTCGTCGACGAAGGCGAGCGCCTTGAGCTCGAGGTCGCTGAGGTCTCGGACGGACACGGCCGCCACCCTAAAGGGTGAACGCACCCCCGCCCATGGCCCGCTCGGGTCACACCCAGTGCCCCACTAGAGTGGCCCGACCTCCCATCCCTCTGGTGCGAGTGGGTGGAGGATCGCGTCGGTCCCGCCGTCGACGTACAGCACCGAGCCGACGACCAGCGAGGCGGCGTCGGAGAGCAGGAACGCGATCGGCGCGGCGATCTCCTCGGCCCGGCCGTCGCGGCCTACCGCTGAGGGGTAGGCCTCCGACAGCGGGCCGAAGACCGGGTCGGCGGCGAGCTGCTCGGTCATGGCCGTCGCGATCTTGCCGGGCGCCACGGAGTTGAGCCGGATGCCCGCGCCGATCCACGCCTCGGTGACGCCCTCGCGCCGCGCCCACCACGCCAGCGCGGCCTTGCTGGCGGGGTAGACCATCACCGCCTCGTGCGCGGAGGCCGCCGCGCGGGCCGCCTCCTCGTCGCCGCGCAGGCACGCGACCGCGACGTCACCGGCCCAGCCGGGCTGGCCGGTGATCGAGTTCGACGCCAGCAGCACGACGGCGGCGCCGTCCGCGGCGGCCATCAGGTCGCGCAGGCCCTCCACCAGGGCGATAGCGCCGAAGAAGTTGACCGACACGACCAGCGCCGGGTCGGTCCCAGTGAACCCGCCGATGCCGGCGGCCGGCACCACCCCGTGCACGACGTCGGTCTGCTCGCGCACCCCCGCGACCGCGGCACCCCGACCCTGCGCCGTCGAGAGGTCGGCGACCACGTCGGCGTCGCGGAGGTCGACCGTGACCACGCGGTGGCCCTGCTCGCGCAGCAGCGCGGCGGTCGCCGCGCCGATACCCGAGGCGGCCCCGCTGACGACGTAGGTGCGCGTGTCCACGCACGCACCCTAGAGGGGTCGCAGGCGGCCGCCGGTGCGGTCTCGGCGTGGGTACCTCGTCACCGTGCTCGTCGCCCTGCTCCTCCTCGCGGCACCGGTCGTCGCCGCCCTGCTGTTCTGGGGTGACTGGGGCTGGGTCGCCGGCTGCGTGGTGGTCGCCGCTGTCGAGTACGCCGCCTTCCAGAGGTCGCAGCGCTTCTCCGCCCGCTTCTGGCGCAGCGTCGGCCTCACCAGGCGTCACCCGCGAGCGCGGCGTCGAGCTCCTCTACCTCCTCAGCGCCGTCGCCGGCGTCGCCCTCCTCGTCTGGTCGCTGCTGCAGCTCGGCGGCTCGAACGGCGGCGGCCGCTGAGCGCGTTCGCCTGCGCTCGAGGGGCGTGAGAGCTAGGTTGACGGGCGGGAGGGACCCGACCGAAGGAGTCCCGATGCACCAGCGCACCGTCCGACGTACCCGCACGGCCTGCGGCTTGGCTGCGGCGGTGATCGCGAGCTCTCTCCTGCTGCCCGACGTCGCGGCGGCCGCCCCGCCGAGCAACGACGACTTCGCCGCCGCGGCCGCGCACACCATCCCGACCGGACCGGTGAGCGGCACGACCGTGGAGGCGACGACCGAGCCGGGCGAGCCGGCGTCCGCCAACCCCGGCACCGTCTGGTACCGCGTCACCGCTCTCCGGACCATGTACGCCGGCATCTGCGTCGAGTCCGCCGTGGGCGCCGTTGCCGAGCCCTTCAGCGGCCCCTCCGTCCAGGTCCTGGGCGCCCCGGGGGTCGAGATCACGCCGGCCGTGAACGCGCCGCTCTACCGGGACCTGTCCGCGGTGAAGTGCCCCGGGGGCAGCGGGGCGATGCGCTACTACAGCTTCAACGGAAGAGGCGAGAGGACGGTCCGGGTGTCCAGCGCGGTCCCGGGTGCCTTCACGCTCTACGTGGTCGACGCGGGCGCGGCGATGGACTGCGCGGACAGCGCGAAGCTGGTCAAGCAGTTCAAGAAGTCCGTCGCCCAGGCCAAGAAGCGCCTCCGGCAGGCGATCGTCAACCACGCCGCCGCCGGGACCATCAAGAAGCTGAAGAAGGACCTCAAGAGGATGAAGAAGAAGCTCAGGAAGGAGACGGCCTTCCACAACACGGTCTGCAGCTACGTCTGAGGGCGGGGTCGCGTCAGCCGCCGTCGCGCATCCGGACCAGGCCGGCGAGGGTGGCGACGTAGAGGGTGCCGTCGGGGCCGAGGTAGATCGAGGAGTAGTGGTTGTTCCACTGGACGCCGGTGCCGGTGAGCCGGCTCCAGCGGGTCTGGCCGGTGCGCAGGTCGATGGCGGTGACGTACCACGCGTCGAGGCCGTCGGCCCGGGGCGGCTTGGTGTAGGCGTAGAGCAGGCCGTTGCCGAGCGAGGCCTTCGCCACCGAGCTCGGCGCGGTCTCGTCGCTGGTCCACTGGAGCCGACAGCCGCGCTTGCGGATCTCGACGCTGGCGAGGCCGGGCGTGCTCGACCTGCCGCCGAGGGTGGTGGTCGGACCGCCGTAGCCGTAGTTGTTCTCGATGACGAGTGACCGCCCGGCCGCGACCAGACTGTTGTCGGTGGTGCCGGCGTCGTGGGCGAGCACCGGCACCGCGCAGTGCAGCCGCCGGTGGCCCGGCACGTTCCGGCGCCGGTCGAGCACGACGATCCGGGTGCGGGGGTCGGCGTTGTCGTTGATCGCCACCCACCGCTTGCCGACCAGCGTCGGTGTCGTGCCCGAGCCCTGCGAGAGGTTGCCGGGCTTGGTGCGGCTGCCTCGGTCGTAGGTACGCCGCCAGGTCACGTGCGGGGTGCCCTTCGCCGCTCCGCGCCGCCGCGCGTCGAGGCGGTAGAGCGCGTGGGTCGAGACGACGTACATCCCGCCGGACTCGTCGGTCGACACCGAGTTCGTCACGCGCTCGCCTGCGGGCAGGTGCGTGGTGCGGATCCGTCCGCTGCTCGGCGCGATCGTGCCGACCACGCCCTGCTCGGTGAAGAACCAGATCCGGCCCCGCCAGTCGGGCATCGTCGCGATCAGGCAGTCGCCGTCGGGCACGACGGACGCGACCGACCACACGTGCTCCTTGGCGAGCGAGCCGTCGGCGTGCACGGCGACCTTCCAGATCTCGCGGGCGGCGGTCGTCGGGTAGGCGCGGTCGGAGCGGTCGAGGAAGAAGTACGTGCCGCCGCAGATGTCGGTGAGCGGGTTCTTGCCGCTCGCGAGGTCGCGCTGCGAGGTCCGCAGCTCGCTGATCGGCTGCAGGGTGACCGGGTCGATCACCATGAGGCCGAAGCCCTCGAGCCCGCCGCACAGCCCCACGACGCGGCCGTGCGAGTCGAAGGCGATGGTCGCGCACTCGCGCACGCCGTACGTCGCGCTGGTGACCTGGAGGTCGCGGCCGAGCGGGCCGCTGACCTCGTAGGCGTCGGAGGCGTAGGCGTCGTCGTGCATGGAGCTCGTGCCGTTGGCCGACAGCATCGGCAGCTGCGGCACCCGGCGGTGCTCGACGGGTTGCGGCACCGCCGGCGCGCCGACGAACTGCGGCACCAGGAGGTCGGTCGGCAGCGACGGGATCGGCACCGCCGCCCCGGGCGCGGGGAGGCCGAGCCCGAGCGCCAGGACGGCGACTGCGGCGGTGGCGGTCACGTGGCGAGGACGGAGCACGCCGGGTCAACGGTGGGCCCGACGAGCTGGTTACGAGCCGGTGCCGAGCCGGGCGGCCGGCAGCCGTCAATGGACCGATCGGGTCATGGCTCCCTGACGAGCACCGGATCAGAATCCGATCCAGGAGGAGGGACCGCCATGGCTGTCACCGACGTCGTCCGAGGAGTCATGTTCGGCACCGGGGCCGACCACGTCGCCAAGCGCCGGACGCTGTTCTTCGCGGCCTCGGTGGTGCTGCTGCTGACCGTGGCCCGTAGCGGGGCGCCGTCGCTGGGCTTCGGGCTGGCGCTGTCGGTCTTCCTCGTCGCGTCGGGCCTGTGGCTGCGCGGGCAGTACACCGGCTACCTCTCCGGGACCCCTGCCGTCGACCGGTGGTGGGTCTACGCGGCTGTGCTCGTCCTCGCGATCGCACTGGGGGTCATCTACAAGATCCTGCTGGCGAACGACGTCGCCAGCAGCGGCCTGCTCCTCGGCGCCCTCGTGCTCACCTACTTCGCGATCGGCGGCGGGCTCGCGGTGTGGCGCGAGAACGGCACGTGGGTCGGCCGGGTCGGCGTGATCCTCGCGGGGCTGGCGGTGCTGCTGGTCCTCGTCGGCTACTGGGTGCTGCACCGCACCGACACCCACCAGCTGTGGGTCGGCGCCGGGTTGCTGGGCCTGGGGCTCGCGGTCTGCTGGCCGGTCGCCGTGGCGTTCCTGTCGGAGCGGGGCACGACGTTCCTCGCCTCGTGGGGGTCGAGCACGGTGCTGTGGGTGGTGATGGGTGTCGGGCTGGTCGGTGCCCTGGCGTGCGGCTGGTGGATGTGGGTCGACAGCGGCCACTCGAGGTTCATGGTGTTCCTCGTCGTCGCGCTCGGCATCCTCACCGCGTCGGTCGCGTCGAGCACCCGCGCCGACATCGTGCTGATCATCGTCGCGCTCGCGGTCATGGGGTTCACGCCCGGCGACGGGGGGACGCCGCCGTCGGTCGCGGGCAAGAAGCACGTGCTGGTCGCGCTCGGCGACTCCTACATGTCCGGTGAGGGTGCCTCGATCTTCTACGACGGCACCGACACGGCCGGCGAGGACACCTGCCGCCGCGCGCCCTCGGCGTGGGCGATGCAGGCCGGCCGGCTGGCACCGTTCGACGGCACGGTCTTCCTCGCCTGCTCGGGCGCCAAGTCCGCCAACATCCGCACCTCGAACCCCGACGGCTCGGACCTGCCGAAGGTCTTCGTCCAGGACGGCGAGGGGGCGACGCAGCTCGCGCACTACCGGGAGCTCGCGGCGTCGGAGAAGTTCACCCCCGAGCTGGTGGTGCTGAGCATCGGCGGGAACGACGCAGGGTTCTCCACGATCGGCGTGATGTGCCTGGTGCCCGGCAACTGCGCGGAGAAGGGCCACTGGTGGACCGGCGGGCTCGCGGACGTGCGCAGGTCGCTGGACGCGACGTACACCCAGGTGCGCGACGCGTTCCCGGGCACGCCGGTCGTGGTGACGGCCTACCCCGACCCGATCTACCGCGGCAAGGGCGAGCTCGCCCCGGCGTCGGCCGACGACGTGCTGCGGCGCTGCTCGCAGGTCGCGCTGCGTCCCGAGGAGCGGGCGTTCGTCGCGGGGTTCCTCGAGCAGCTCAACGAGACGGTCCGCGAGGTCGCCGTGGCGCACCACTTCTACTACCTCGAGGAGATGAAGAGCTCGTTGAAGGACGCCGGCCTGCAGCTGTGCGACCCCGCGAACAACGGCCGGCCGGGGCTGAACTTCATCGGCCTGCGCTCGGTCTCCGGGCTCGCGGAGCAGCGGTTCAACCCCGCGAACTGGTCGCACAACAGCCTGCACCCCAACGAGCGCGGCCACCAGGCGATGCTCGAGACGTTCGAGCGCTGGCTGGCGGCGCACCCCACCCTGCCGGTCGACGCCCCCGAGGAGGACGCCGACGATCCCGCTGCCGAGCCCATGGAGGCGCAACCCGCGAGGGCGGCGCTGCTCGCGGACGACGCGACCGGCTTCACGCCGGTGTGCAGCCCGCTGGACCCCAACCCGTCTGGCTGCCGCTCGCGGGGCACCCACTGGGCGGTCGAGGAGACCGGCGACGCGCTGGTGCAGTCGGTGCGGGCGACCCAGGTGGTCTTCATCGAGGCGTTCTGGTGGGTGTTCGTGCTCGGCTTCTTCGGCTGGCGCCGGCGGGTGTGGAAGGACGCTCCTCGCACCAACCTGGTCTGACCGCGAGGTCCGGGATGAACGCCGCCGCGCCGGCTGTTGCCCCCGCATGGCCGAGCTCCTGCCGCTGCTGCGCGAGCGCCGCAGCATCCGCGTGTACGACGACACGCACGTGCTCGCCGACGACGAGCTCGCGGTGCTCCTCGAGGCCGCCCGGTGGGCGCCGTCCGCCGGCAACTCCCAGCCGTGGGCGTTCCTCGTCGGCCGCCGCGGCGATGACGCACACGCGGCGTTCGTCGAGCTGCTCGCGCCCTCGGTGCGGCGCTGGGCGCCCGCGGCGTCGGCGCTGGTCTTCACCCTCAACCAGGTCGCGTCCGGACCGGAGGACGATGCGCTCGGCTACTCCGACTACGCGCAGTACGACCTCGGCCAGGCGGTCGCGCACCTGACCGTCCAGGCGGCTGCGCTCGGGCTGGGCGTGCACCAGTTCGCGGCGTTCGACCACGACGGCCTGACCGCGCTCGCCGGCGTCCCGCCCCACTGGCGGGTCACGACGGGCCTCGCGGTCGGCCTCGCCGTCGAGTCCGACCTCGTGCCGCGCACCCGGCGTCCCGTGCCCGACCTGGCCTTCGGCGCGCGGTTCGGCGATCCGGTGCCGCTCGCCTCAGCAGTCGTCGACCTGGCCACTGAGGGTCTTGATGGCGTCGAGCCGACCCTGGGCGTCGACGTTGGCCTCCGGAGCGAGTAGTGCGATGGTCGCCGTCGACTGCGCCCGCTGCAGGCAGGCCAGCTCGGCGCGGTCCCGGTCGGCCTCGTCCGCGGCCCTGACGACCACGAGCCCCACCCCGAGGACGGCCACCACCAAGCACAGGTTGACCACCAAAAGCAATCGCTCCATGGGGCCATACCATATGGCCCGCTCCGGTCCCTAACGTCGAGAGACATCATCCTCCCTCCGGGCGTCGGACCCCCGGGGTCTACCACTGGAGCAACAGGTGAAGAGAATCCTCCACAGGCTCAGCCTGGCCCATGTCGTCGCGGTGCTCGCGGTCGCGCTGGTCCTGGGATCGGGGTCGGCGTACGCCGCCAAGCAGATCACCAGCAAGAACATCAAGAACAGCACCATCAAGGGCGTCGACGTCAAGGACGGCGCCCTGACGGGCGCCGACCTCCAGGACGGCAGCATCGGTGCCGCCGAGCTCGCCCCCGGGATCTTCAGCGGTGGCGTGGGCGACAATTCGGTGACGTCGGCGAAGATCGTGGACGGGACGATCACCGCCGCCGACATCGGCACCAACGCGGTCGGCACGGACGAGGTCGCCCCGGACTCGCTGACCGACGCCGACCTGGCGAGCAACTCCGTCGGCCAGGCTGAGATCCAGACCGACGGTGTGGCGGCCACGGAGATCGCCGACAGCTCGATCGACAGCGGTGAGATCGTGGACTTCGGCCTGACAAACCAGGACATCGGGGTGCTGACCGCGCAGGTGAACGCGGACGGCACGCTCGCGAACAGCTCCGGGGGCGTCAGCAGCATCTCCCTGGGCACGGGGACCTACGAGGTCGACTTCGGGCTGAACGTCTCGTTCTGCACCCCTGTGGTCACCCAGGGTGAGGCCGGGATCGGTGGCGCCGGAGGCGCGGTCACCGCGGCCACCGACCGGTCGGGCAACGCGGAGGCGTTCTTCGTGACCACCCGCGACTTCGCCGGCGCGCTGGCCAACCGGGCCTTCCACCTCGTGGTGGTGTGCTGACCATGAGGCCTCGACCCATCACCGTTGCGGGCGCGGTGCTCGCGCTCGGTCTGCTGGGGGCGGTGCCGGCCGTTGCGGCGTCGGTCTCCGGCGGGGACAGCGGTCAGCCGCCACCCGGCGCCCCCGCCGTCCACGTGGAGGCCGAGCAGCCCGGCGCCGAGGCGCAGCCACCACCCGGCGCTCCCGCCGTCCACGTCGAGGCGGAGCAGCCCGGCCCGGAGGCGCAGCCGCCCAACCCCCACCCGCAGGAGGCAGGCCCACCTGTCGGTGTCGGGACGCCGAACGACGAGCCCGGCGCTCGTCCCCAGCCCCACCAGGTCGACCTCGGGACCGCCGTGAGCGGCCCGGACCTCGGCGGGTAGCCGGGGCGGGATAGTCCCAGACGTTCTCGACGTCGCCCGAGCGTGCCTCGCGGCGGGAACGTCTGGGACTATCCCGAGACCTGAGCGTGCCAGGCGCTCAGGAGCTCCTGCTCGCGGTCGAGGCCGATGCCGCCGACGACGGCGTCGGGGGTGGCGTCGAGCCAGGCGAGCGTGTCGCGGGTGGTGTCGGCCAGCGGGCGGATCGTGAGCCCGGCGTCGAGGGAGGGTCCCACGTCGTGTGAGCCCAGGCCGTCGTACTCCGGTCGCGGCAGCCACAGCGGGATCGACGCCGGACCCGACCACGGCTCCACCTCGTGCTCGCCGAGGAAGCCCTGGTCGACCCAGGTCCACGTCACCTCGGGCTCGACCCCCTCGGCGCACTGGGCCAGCAGGTCGGCCATCGGCAGCGGCGTGCCCACGCCGTCGAAGACACCGGTGGTGCGCTGCTCGCACGCCGTCACCGCCCACGCGGCGAGGTCGCGGACGTCGGCGACCTGCATGACGTCGCCGGGGTCGCCCGGCGCCAGCAGCTCACCGCCGTGCGCGAGCCGGCGCGGCCAGTAGCTGAACCGCCCGGTCGGGTCGCCCGGGCCGACGATCAGCCCCGGCCGCATGACCATCGCCGACGCCGCCCCGTCGAGCACCGCACGCTCGCACGCCACCTTCATCGGGCCGTACGCCTCCGGCGTCTCCTTGAGGTCGACGTCCTCCTCGATCGCGTCCACGAGCGGGAGCGTCGCGGGCGTGCCGCCCGGCGTGGTGTCGTCGGCGTACACGTTGACGGTCGAGACGAACACCCAGTGCGCGTCGGCGTACGCCGCGACGGCGTTGCGCACCCACGAGGGGTGCCGCGCCACGTCGACGACCGCGTCGAACTCGCCGAGGGTGGACGCGTCCAGCGGCTGGGTGCGGTCGAGCGCGACCAGGCGCGCACCGTCGGGCACCGAGCCCGAGGTCCCGCGCGCCGCACAGGTCACCTCGTGCCCCCGAGCGACGGCGTCGGCCGCCACCGCCCTCGACAGGAAGACCGTCCCACCCAGCACCAGGAGTCGCATGCCAGCCACCCCACACTCCTCGGACGGGTCAGCACAACCTTTCGGCGCCTCGATCAGCCGAGGGCAGAACGCGGCGAGCGTCAGGAGCGGGGCGGCGTGGTGGGGCTGAGCAGCCAGTCGTCGAAGAACGAGCGGTCGACGTGGGTCCGGTCGACCAGCCAGTCGAGGTACTCCTCGCGCGACACGTTGGTCTCCGGCGCGCGGGCCGGCCAGTCGCGCACGAGCGTCCAGAACGCGTCGTCGCCGATCCGCTTGCGCAGCTCGTGCCACATCAGTGCAGGGCCGTAGTAGACGTTGCCCTCGCCGAACTGGGTCGGGTCGTAGTCGGCCGGCGCCCCCGACTTGGCGCGCATCGCCCCCTCGAACGACGCCCAGTCGTTCATCACGGCGTCGACCGTGCGGCCGTCGGCCTCGGCCTGCCAGCAGCCCTGGAGGTACATCGCCATGCCCTCGTTCATCCACACGTCGGCCCAGTCGTCGGGCGTGACCTCGTCGCCGTACCACTGGTGCGCCATCTCGTGCACCAGCACCGCCTCCGACGTCGTGTAGTCGGTGACGCCGAGCGTGATCATCGTCTGCGTCTCCATGCCGCTGCGCGAGTCGACGAGCACGAAGCCGAGGCTGTCGAACGGGTAGGGCCCGAGCAGCGCCTCGAGCCAGTCGAGACCCTCGGCCGCCGACTCCAGGCCCTGCGCGAGGCCGGGTCGGTCGCTCGGCACCCAGTAGGAGATCTCGGTCCCGCCCTGGGAGGTGTTGCTCGTGCGGGTGTAGTCGCCGATCGCCACCGTCACGACGTACGACGACGCGGGCTTCGACAGGTGCCAGCTCGTCGTGGTCAGGCCGTCGTCCTCGGTCTGGTCGACCAGCTCGCCGTTGGCGACGCCGACCCACGGTGCCGGCACCGTCACGCTGATGTCGTAGAAAGCCTTGTCGGAGGGCTGGTCGTTGACGGGGTACCACGTGAACGCGCCGAAGGGCTCCTGCATCGTCCAGGTCTCGCCGTCCGGCGTGATCGTCCAGCCGCTCGTGCTGAAGTCGCTGCGCGTGGTCGGCGCCGGGGTCGGCTCGGGGGTGCCCGAGTAGCGCACCTCGAGGACGTAGCGCTCGTCCTCGGTGACCGGCGTCTGCACGACGAGGTCCTTGCCGCTGTGGTCGAACGCCACGTCGGCACCGTCGAGGGTCACCGCCGAGACCTCCAGCGGCTCGCCCAGGTCGAGCTGCAGGTGGTCGCCGGTGCCGGTCGAGCGGAGCTCGATGGTCGCGACGCCGACGAGGGTCCGGGTCTCTGGGGTCCAGGCGAGGTCGAGGTCGTAGTGCAGCGAGTCGACGCTCGGGTCGCCGACGTCGGGGTAGAGCGAGTCCTCGACCGGCTCGCTCAGCGCCGGGTCCAGCGCCGGGTCGTCGGCGTCGGCGGGCGCGTCGGTCTCTGCGGGGAGCAACGCCGAGGCGGACGGCGCCTGCGTCGCGGTCGACTCCGCGGACGCGGGCCGGGTCGGTCTGCTCGCCGTGCCGGAGCCGTCGCTGCAGCCGGTCGCCAGCGTCGCGGTGAGGAGGAGTGCCCCGAGGGTGCCGAGCGAGGCCCGCCTCACGACGATTCCGCCAGCAGCGGTCGCACCAGCCGCCGGCCGTGGTGGATCTGCGCCTTGATCGTGCCGAGCGGTGCACCGACGAGCTGGGCGATCTCCTCGTAGGGCAGGCCGTAGACGTCGCGCAGCAGCAGCGGCTCGACGAACTGCGGGTGGTCGCGCTCCAGCGTCTCCATCGCCTCGAGCAGGTCGAGGCGGGTGCCGGCGATGACGCTCGTGGTGCGCGGGTCGGGGCGCGCCATCGCGCCCGACTCCTGGGGGTCGGCCGCGACGGCCTGGTTCTTCATCCGGCGGTACGTCGAGCGCGCGGAGTTGACCGCGACCATGTGCAACCACGTGGTGAAGCGCCCCTGCTGGTTCCAGGTGCCGATCTTCTGGGAGACCTTGATGAGCGCCTCCTGGCAGGCATCCTCCGCGTCGGGCGTGTACGGCAGCACCCCGCGGCAGACGTTCAGCGTGCGCGGCCGCACCGCGGTGAGCAGCATCTCCATCGCGTCGCGGTCGCCGTCCTGGGCGCGCCGCGCCAGCTCGTCGATCTCGTCCGGTGTCACTGCCTCACCCATCACGTCTCCACCCTCCCCAGCGGCACCGAACATACCCGCGGCCCGAGGGCTCACGTTTCCCCGGGCGCAGGAGGGGCCAAGATGTGGGCGTGCCCATGCCCCACCGACTCGGCCGCTACGCCGTGCGCCGCCGGATCGGCTCCGGCGGGTTCGCGACGGTCTGGCTGGCCTACGACGAGCAGCTCGACTCGCCGGTGGCCATCAAGGTGCTCGCCGACAACTGGACCGAGGACCACCAGATCCGGCAGCGGTTCCTGGAGGAGGGCCGCTACCTGCGCAAGGTCGAGTCGCCCCACGTCGTCTCGGTCTACGACGCCGGTGAGCTCGACGACGGCCGGCCCTACCTCGTGATGTCGTACGCCGACCAGGGCACGCTGGCCGACCGGCTCGACGTCGAGCTGACCCCCGCGCAGGCTCTCGAGGTGATCCGCCAGGTCGGTGCCGGCCTGCAGGCCCTGCACGACCGCGACATCCTGCACCGCGACGTCAAGCCGGCCAACGTGCTCTTCCGCAGCATCGACGGAGCCGAGGAGCGCGGCGTCCGCGCGATGCTCGGCGACCTCGGACTCGGCAAGTCGCTCGACATGTCCTCGCGCCTCACGATGGTCGCCGGCACGCCGACCTACGTCGCGCCCGAGCAGGCCGCCGCCCAGGCGCCCGACGCGCGCGCCGACCAGTACTCCCTCGCCGCGCTCTCCTTCCTGCTGCTCACCGGCCGGGCGCCGTTCACCCACCTCTCGCTGTCCGACGCGATGAACCCGGGCGCCCTGCCGCCGGTCTCGACACCGGAGCGCCCGTTCCCGAGCGCCGTCGAGGCGGTCCTGCGGCGCGGGCTCGCCCACGACCGCGACGATCGCTACCCGAGCGTGACGGCGTTCGTCGACGCCCTGGCCGACGCCCTCGGCCCCGCCGCCGCGGGACCCACCGCCCAGACCTGGCTCGCGCGTGACCCCGAGCTGACCCAGGCCGGCCCGCGGCCGACCCCCCAGCCCGAGGAGGGCGGACTGCCCGAGCCGGCGCTGCCGCGGCGCCGGGGCCGCCGGCTCGGGGTGCTCACGCTGGTCGGGCTGGTCGCGCTGGTCGTCGGCGGCGGCGCGGGGTACGCCGCGCAGCGTCAGCTCGCCCCGACCGACCGCACGGTCTCCGACGCCACCGGCACGCTGTCGGTCACCGTGCCGGCCGACTGGGACCGCGCCGACGCTCGCGACGGCTGGACGCCGCCCGGCACCGACACCTCGCTGCCGGCGCTCTCGGTCGGCACCAGCGAGGACTGGGCAGCCCAGGACTCCGACGACGAAGGGGTCTTCCTCGGGCTGCTGAGCAGCACCGAGCTGCCGGAGGCGGTGCCGCAGCACCCGGAGTGCGACACCGCGGGTCGGACGATCGACGACGCCCGCGACGGCGACACGTCGAAGACCGTCGTCTACGCCGACTGCACCGGCGGCACCGTCGTGGTCGAGCGCGTCGTCCAGGTCAGCACCAACACGCTGCTGTGGGTGCAGATCCGCAGCAGCGACCGGGCGACGGCCAACCAGGTGCTTGACGACGTGCGGACGCACGGTCTCTAGTCGCTGTCGGCTCCCTTGGGCGCCAGCGGGCGCAGCGAGCTGATCGCCCGGCCGAGCAGGTCGTTGAGCCCCTGCTGGTCGACCTCGCGGCCCGTCACCGCCACCGACGCGTAGGCCGTCTTGCCGTCGAAGGACACCCATCGCTCCGTGGTGTACCTCAGGTGGTCGCCCTCGACGTAGCTCGCGATGAGGGTGTCGCCCGTCTGGCTGAGCACGGTGAAGTCGGCGATGTTGCCGTCGTCCTCGGTGAGCTCGAGGAGCGCGATCCGCTGTGCGACGGCGCCGGAGACGGAGACGTTGGCGCCGGTCTGGATCGTGACGCGCAGCAGGTAGGTCCCCGTCGAGGCCTCGGGGTCGACGAAGTTCCACAGGTTGTCGGAGGGGTGGCTCGAGCGCCAGCCGACGGGGATGTCGACCTTCACCCCGGCCCCGGTGGTGTCGCGCCGCAGCCGCAACGTCTCGGTCGCCAGCCCCGTGGCGTGCATCGCGGGGTCGTCGGGGTCGGGGGCGTAGGTCGGCGCGACCGGTGTCGGCACGGACGGCGAGACCGCGGGCATCGGCGCCAGGGTGCTGCTCCCGGTCGGCTCGGGCTGGCCGCGGTCCGCGACGGCGTACCCGCCCGCGACGCCGGCGCAGAGCAGCACGACGGCCACCCCGAGCGCGCGCCACCACATGCGCCCGACCCTAACGAAGTGGGCGGGAGCGATGAATCGAGAAAGTCCGCGGGGTCTGTCGTATTCGTCGGCACCCGTTCGTAGAAGGGGTGACGACCCTTCCGGACCAGGAGACCCAGATGACCACGCAGACGCCCTCCTCGCAGGCCCATCAGGCCCAGCAGGCCGACCAGACCGCCGAGTCCACGGCGTCGAGGAGCCGCTGGCTGGCGCTCTACGTGCTCTGCCTGGGCGACCTGATGATCGTGCTCGACCAGAGCATCGTGAACGTCGCGCTCCCTTCGATCCGCACCGATCTCGGCTTCTCGCAGGCCTCGCTCGCGTGGGTCGTCAACGCCTACCTCCTCACCTTCGGCGGCTTCCTGCTGCTCTCGGGCCGGCTCGGTGACCTGCTCGGCAACCGCCGGGTCTTCCTCGGCGGCGTCGTGTCCTTCACGATCGCCTCCGCCGTGTGCGGCCTCGCGCCGAGCGCGTCGTTCCTCGTCGTCGGCCGCGCCGTGCAGGGCCTCGCGGGTGCCACCGTCTCCGCCGTCGCACTCGCGCTGATCATGGGCCTGTTCGGCTCGCCGGCCGACCGCGCGAAGGCGATGGGCGTCTTCGGCTTCGTGATGTCCGGCGGCGGCGCGGTCGGCGTGCTGGCCGGGGGCGTCCTGACCGGCCTCCTCAGCTGGCACTGGATCTTCCTCGTCAACGTCCCCGTCGGCATCGCCGTCGTGGTCGCCGCCCGCGCGATGCTGCCGGCCGACCAGGTCCAGGCGGGCTCGACCAGGCTCGACGTCCCGGGCGCCGTGCTCGTCACCTCTGCGCTGATGCTCGCGGTCTACGCCGTGGTCGGCGGCAACGAGGCCGGCTGGACGTCGACCCGCACCGTGGTCCTGCTGGTAGCCGCCGCGGTCCTGTTCGCGGCGTTCGTCGGCTGGGAGACCAGGGCGGCCGCGCCGCTCGTCCCGCTGCGGCTGTTCAGGCTCCGCAACGTCTCGGTCTCGCAGGTCGTCGGCGTGCTCTGGGCCGCTGCGATGTTCGCCTGGTTCTTCCTGGCCGCGCTCTACCTCCAGCAGGTGCTGGGCTACAGCGCCCTCGAGGTCGGCCTCGCGTTCGTCCCGACCAGCCTGGTGATGATGTTCTGCTCGCTGAAGGTCTCCGACCGGCTGGTGATGAGGTTCGGCATCCGTCCCCCGCTGACCGTGGGGCTCGCGCTCGCCGCGGTGTCGCTGGGCCTCTTCGCGCTGGCGCCCGTCGACGGGAGCTTCGTCACCGACGTGCTGCCCTCGATGATCCTGCTCGGCATCGGCGCCGGCATCGCCTTCAACCCGGTGCTGCTGGCCGCGATGGGTGACGTCGAGCCGCACGAGGCCGGGCTCGCCTCCGGCGTCGTGAACACCTCGTTCATGATGGGCGGCGCCCTCGGCCTGGCCGTGCTGGTGGCGGTCTCCGACTCGCGGACGGCGTCGCTCGCCGCAGGCGGCTCCTCGGCCGTCGAGTCGCTGCACGGCGGCCTGCAGGTCGCCTTCGCGGTCGGCGCCGTGGCCGCCGCGCTGGCCGCCGTGGTCGGCGGGGTGCTCCTGCGGCCCCAGCCGATGGCCGTGCCGGAGCCGGACCACGAGGACTGCGACTGCCTGGAGCCCTGCGCCGCCTGACCCGTCCGGGCCATTGCCGGGCCGGTGGCAACCACTAGCGTGCTGCCGGTGAGCCTGCTGATCCGTCGCGCGCGGCTGGTGCCGATCGGACCTGCTGCGGCTCCACCGCAGCACCCGGTCGACGTCCTCGTCGAGGACGGTGTGGTCACGACCGTCGCCGCGCACCTCGACCCCCGCCCGGGCGTCGAGGAGCACGACGCCGACGGCCGCTGGTGCGCACCGGGACTCTGGGACCAGCACGTCCACCTCACGCAGTGGACGCTCTCGTCGCAGCGGCTCGACCTCGCGGCCGCGCGCTCGCCCGAGCAGGTGCTGGCGCTGGCCGCCGAGCGAGTGGCGTCGCTGCCCGGCGTCCCGGTCATCGGGTGGGGCCACCGGCCGGGCGGGTGGACGCGCGACGTGACCGTCGCCGAGCTCGACGCGGTCACCGGCGAGACGCCGGTGGTGCTGATCGCCGGAGACGGCCACCACGCGTGGCTCAACACGACGGCGCTGATGCACCTCGCGATGCCGGTGCGCGACTCGGTCGTCCGCGAGACGGAGTGGTTCGCGGTCTACCCCCGCCTGGTCACCCTCTTCGGCAGCGACGGCACCTCGCCCGACGCGTTCCGTCGCACCCTCGACGCCGCGGCCGCGCGCGGCGTCGTCGGGCTCGTCGACTTCGAGTTCGGGGGCAGTCGCGACGACTGGACCGAGCGGTGGGGCCACGACTGCGACCTGCTGCGGGTCCGCTGGGCGACGTACGCCGACACGCTCGACGACGTGGTCGCGGCCGGCCTCAGGACCGGCGACCCGCTGCCGGGCTGCGACGACCGGATCACGATGGGGCCGCTCAAGATCATCAGCGACGGCTCCCTCAACACCCGCACCGCGTGGTGCTGCGACCCCTACTCCGACGCCCACCGCCTCGAGCACCCCGCCGGCCAGCCCAACCTCTCCGGCGCCGAGCTCCGCGAGCTGCTGGCCCGCGCCCATGCAGGCGGACTGGAGGTCGCCACCCACGCGATCGGCGACGCCGCCGTAGCCGAGGCCCTGGGCGCCTACGCCGACACGGGTGCGATCGGCTCGATCGAGCACGCCCAGCTCGTCGGCCGCGAAGACGTGTGCCGGATGGCCGCGCTCGGCGTGCGGGCCAGCGTCCAGCCGGCCCACCTCCTCGACGACCGCGACCTGACCGAGCTGGCGTGGCCTGGTCGGGCGGAGCGGTGCTTCGCGTTCCGCTGGATGCTCGACGACGGCGTCGAGCTCGCGCTCGGCTCCGACGCCCCCGTCTCGCCGCTCGACCCGTGGCTGGCGATTGCGGCGGCCGTGCACCGCAGCGCCGACGACCGCGACCCGTGGCACGCCGAGCAGGCGCTCACCCCGGCGGAGGCGCTCGCCGCCTCCGTCGACGGTCAGCCGACAGTCGGCGTCGGCTCACCCGGCGACCTGGTGCTCCTCGACGCCGACCCCCTGGCGGTCGGGCCCGACTCCGCCGCGACGGGTGCGGCCCTGCGGAGCATGCCGGTCGCGCTGACCGCGGTGGCCGGGCGGGTGGTCCACTCGACGCTCTGACACGGCCTAGTGGTCGAGGTCGAGCTTCTTCATGATCAGGTCAGCGACCGCCTGCTGCTCCTCGGCGAACGGGTGGAACGCCAGCGCGCGCATCAGGTCGGTGTTCACGCCGTTGACCCACGCGTCCTGGCCCGCGCAGATGTCGTGACCCCTGCTCGCCTTGAGGACGTCGATGAAGTCGGCCTTGGCCTTCTTCGCCGCGGCGCGCATCGCGTCGTTGAGCCTGACGACGAGGTCGCGCACGTAGGGGTAGTCGCCCTTGGCCAGCGGCAGGATCCGGCAGGTGCCCTTGCCCGGCAGCGGCTGCGGGTAGCCCACGAGCATCACCCGCGCCTGCGGCGCCCGGTCGTGGATGCCCTTGAGCGCCGCGGTGATCCGGCCGCGGATCTTGTCGATCCGCTCGACGAGCAGGTCCTTCTTCCGGCCGGCGTCCTTCATGTAGTCGCGGCATGGTGACCCGTCGGGGTCGCTGAGCCCGAGCTGGCCGCAGGTCCCGACCATGGTCTGGAACAGCTCGAGGTCGTTGCCGCCGATGCCGAGCGTGACCAGCGAGGTGTCGGCGGACAGCGCCGCGAACTGCGGCGGGTAGACGTGGTCGGCGCTGTGCTGGGCGCCGACCAGCGAGACCGTGCTGGCGCCCGAGCAGCTCACGTCGACGAAGGCGGACTTGAGCTGGTTGGCCACCTGGCTGGCGTAGTTGCCGTTGGAGCGCAGGCAGCCGGTCTCCTGCTCGGTCTGCGGCACCCCGGGCGCGGCGGTGTAGGAGTCTCCGAGCGCGACATAGGTCGGGTACGGCGAGTCCACGCGGGGCAGGGCCGTGGTCGGCGCGGGGTTGCCCACGGTCGCCGAGGGCGGCCCGTCGTCACAGGCGGTGAGCGCGAGTGCAGCGAGCAGCGCGGCGGCGGCGAGGGCGCGGCTGCTGGGCATGGTCTTCACGGTACGGCGGGCATCCATCTCCTCAGCATCAACGGACGAACGCCGCCCGCGTCACTGCCCGCGTCACTCCTGCAGCGCCTGCACCACGAGGTCGGCGACGGCGGCCTGGTAGGCCGCGACCGGGTGGTAGGCCGCCGCGACCCCCGTCCGCGCCTCGACCCCGTTGAGCCAGGCGTCCTCGCCGGCACAGACGTCGTGCCCCTCGCTGGGGCCGAGCACCTCGACGTACGTCGCGCCCGCGGCGGTGGCGGCCTCGCGCATGGCTGCGTCGAGCGCCTCCCACTGCGCCCGCACGAACGGGTAGTCGCCCTTCGCCAGCGGCAGCTCGGGGCAGGTGCCCTCGGCCGGCACGAGCTGCGGGTAGCCGACGAGCAGCACCCGCGCCCCCGGCGCCCGGCGGTGCACCTCGAGGAGCAGCGCCTCCAGCCGGTCCCCGATCCTGGGCGGCAGGGCGGTGAGGTCCGACCCGGCCGAGGTGCCCTGGCGCTCGCACGGGTTGCCGGTCAGGTCCTCGGCCGCGATCGACGTGCAGACGAACATCACGCCGAGGAACCACCCGAAGTCGTTGCCGCCGAGCCCGACGGTCACCACGTCGGTGTCCTCGGTCACCGCGTCGAGCTGGGGTGGGCGCGGCGTGCCGAGGACGCCCTGCGACTGCGGCTCGGCGCCGTTCTCGGTCGTGGCGCCGCCGCAGCTGACGTCGGTGAGGAGCGCGTCGATCGCCTCCGCGACCAGGCGGGGGTAGCTCAGGTCCGACTGGCCGCAGCCCTCCCCGTCGCGACGGGTCGACGGGAGTCCGGCGCCGGAGGTGTAGGAGTCGCCGAGCGCGACGTAGCGCCGGTCGCCGCGGTCGGCACCGTCATCGTCGGGCGCGGCGTCGCGGCACCCGCCGAGCGCGATCGCCGTCGTCAGCAGCGCGACCCACGCCGCGAGCCGATGGGCGCGCACGACGCTCAGTCCCGGAGCGCGGCCAGGACGAGGTCGGCGACGGCCCGCTGGCCGCGGGCGAAGGGGTGGTAGCCCGCGGCGGTGCCGACGACCGTCGTGGCGCCGTTGACCCACGCCTCGTCGCCGGCGCAGATGTCGTGGCCCTCGCTCGCGCCGAGCACGTCGACGTAGGTCACGTCGGCCGCGTCCGCGGCGTCGCTCAGCTTGTCGTCGAGCAGCTCCATCATCGACCGCACGTAGGGGTAGTCGTCCTTCGCGAGCGGAAGCGCGGCGCAGGTGCCGGAGGCGGGCACCAGCTGCGGGTAGCCGACGAGCAGGATCCTCGCGTCCGGCGCCTTCTTGCGGATCAGGCCCAGGGTGTCGACGACCTGCTTCCGGATCGTCTCGGAGACGACGTCCGCATCGGCGTTCCCCGCCTCGCCGAGGTCCTGGCAAGGGTGGCCGTCGGGGTCGCTGGCGGTCAGCGCGGTGCAGCCGGAGAAGAACCCCGCGAACCAGTTCTGGTCGTTGAAGCCGAGGCCGACGGTCACGAGGTCGGTGCCGGGCTTCACGGCGTCGAGCTGCGGCGGCACCGTCTCCGTGCCGATGACCTGCGGTCCGGCGACGTTGACCGTCGCGGCTCCGCCGCAGCTCGCGTCGTCGAGCCGGGCGCCCAGCTCCTTCGCCACCAGCGCGGGGTAGGCGAGCCGCGACCGCTGGCAGACGGGGCTGGTGGTCTGGGGGAGGCCGGCGCCGGAGGTGAAGGAGTCGCCCATCGAGACGTAGGTGCGGATCGGCTTCGCCGCCTGCTCGTCGTCCTTGCAAGCGCCCAGCGCCAGGACCGCCGCGCACAGCACCGAGATCGTCACAGCCCGGCGCACGGGAGCACGCTACGTCACCGCGCTGACTTCACCGCATCGACCACGAGGGCCGCCACGGCCCGCTGCTCCCGGGCGAACGGGTGGTACGGCGCCGTCCGCCCGCTCGGCCCGGCCCCCAGCACCCACGCGTCCCGTCCGGCGCAGATGTCGTGGCCCCGGCTCGCGGTGAGCACGTCGATGTAGGTGGCGCCCGCGTCGCGGGCTGCGAGCCGCATGCTGGCGTCGAGCGCGACGAAGAACTCGCGTGCGTAGGCGTAGTCGCCGGCGGCCAGGGGAAGCTGCGCGCACGTGCCGCTCTCGGGCACGGGCTGCGGGTAGCCGACGAGCAGGACCTGCGCGCGCGGCGCCCGGGTCTGGACCTCCTCGAGCACCCGCGCGAGCCGCTCGCGCACCGCGTGGACCCCCGCGAGCAGGAGGTCTCCCGTGGGCGTCTGGAACGACGCCCGGCACGGCGCGCCCATGGGGTCGTACGCCGCGAGTGCTGGGCACTGCGAGAACAGGCTCGCGAAGCCCGCGTCGTTGACGCCGAGGCTCACCGTGACCAGGTCGGCGCGGGCGTCGACCTGGGAGAGCTGCGGCGGGTTGCTCGCGAACGTCGTCTGCGCGGACTCGGCGTTGGAGGTCGTGGCCGCACCGCAGCTCACGTCGACCACCTCGGTCCTCCGCGACAGCCGCTCGGCCACCCGGGCCGGGTAGTTGCGCGCCGAGCGGAAGCACCCGCTGGGCGACGCCGGCGGGATGCCGGCGCCGGCCGTGTAGGAGTCGCCGAGCGCGACGTACCGGTCGACGACGCGTGCCTGTTGCAGGCTCGATCTCTTGTCTGCTGCGAAGTGGCCCCCCGCCCCCGCTGCGTCCGGCTGTCCTCCCAGCAGAACGAGCACCCCCACGAAGACCCACGTGACCGTGGTCTTCATGAAGTGGTTGTTACCCCAACACCGGGGGGTACCAACCCCTGTGGCCCCACCATCGACCGAAGAAGGTATGAGCTCGTCGCTGTTCACGGTCGCCGTGGCCTTGGTCGCCAACGGACTCCTCGCGGTCGCGAAGTCCGTCGCGGCGGTGGTCACGGGATCGGCGGCGATGGTCGCGGAGGCGGCGCACTCCTGGTCCGACACGGGCAACGAGGTGTTCCTGCTGGTCGCCGAGCGCCGCGGCAGCCGGCCTCGGGACGATGAGCACCCGCGCGGCTACGGACGGGCGACGTACATCTGGTCGCTGGTGGCGGCGTTCGGGCTCTTCTCCGCCGGTGCCGTGGTGTCGGTGTGGCACGGCGTCACCGCGCTCATGGGCGAGCCCGGCAAGGCCAGCTACACGGCGAACTACGTCGTCCTGGCGATCGCGTTCGTGCTGGAGGGGACGTCGTTCGTCCAGGCCAGCCGCCAGGTGCACGGCGCCGCGCGGCGGTTCCGGCGGAGCCCGGTCCGCTACGTCGCCGAGACGTCGAACCCCACCCTGCGGGCGGTGTTCTTCGAGGACTTCTCCGCCCTGGTCGGGCTGCTGATCGCGGCACTCGGCATCGGCCTGCACCAGCTCACCGGGCGCCACGAGTTCGACGCCGCGGGCTCGATCGCTATCGGGCTGCTGCTCGCCGGTGTCGCGATCTTCCTGATGCGCCGCAACATGGACTACCTGCTGGGGGAGGCCCAAGGCCCGGAGGTCCACGACCAGGTGCTGGAGCGGATCCTCGGGCACCCCGACGTGAACCGGGTGACCTACCTGCACCTGGAGTTCGTGGGTCCGCAACGCCTCTTCGTGGTGGCCGCGGTCGACCTCACCGGCGACGACCGGGAGCCCGACCTGGCCCGCCGGCTGCGTCAGGTCGAGAGCGACGTGGAGCGCAGCGACCTCATCGAGGACGCCGTGCTCACGCTGTCGCTGCCGAGCGACCCGTCCCTGACGCCGGGAGATCACCCCTTGACAAGAAATTAGTAAGGACAGTTAACTAACAAATGTGACGACGGTCTCCACCCCGGCCCGCAGGGCGCTGCGCCCCTCGGGCCGCCACCTGCCGGAGGACACCCGCCGCCACCACCGGGCGCTGCTGCTGCAGCTGCTGTTCCGCCACGGCCCGGCCAGCCGCGCCGACCTCGCGCGCGCCAGCGGCCTGACCCGCGTCACCGTCTCCGACGTCGTGGGCGGCCTGGTCGCCGAGGGCCTGGTCACGGAGTCGGCGGCCCCGGTCCAGGGCCGGGTCGGCAAGCCGCCGGTGCTCGTGCAGCTCGCCGAGGAGTCGCGCCAGATCGTGGCGGTCGACCTGTCGGCGGACGGCGTGGCCACCGGCGCCCTGCTCAACCTCTCCGGCGACGTCCAGGAACGGCGCAGCCGCCCGCTCGAGGGTCGCCGTGGCGAGGACGCCGTCGCGCTGGTCCACGCGATCGTCGCAGAGCTCGTCGAGGTCGCCACCCGCCCGGTGCTCGGCATCGGGGTCGGCACCCCCGGGGTGGTCGACGCTGCCGGCGTCGTCGTCGACGCCCCCAACCTCGGCTGGCACGACACCGCGCTCGCCGAGGGCCTGCGCTCGGCGTTCGACCTCCCCGTCTTCGTCGCGAACGACGCCAACACCGCCGTGCTCGGCGAGCACACGTTCGGCGACGCCGGCGACGGCGGGCTGATGCTGGTCCGCGTCGGCACCGGTGTCGGCTCGGGGCTCGTCCTCGAGGGGGCGCTGCTGCACGGCCACCGCTCGGCGGCCGGCGAGGTCGGCCACGTGGTCATCGACCCCGACGGCGCCGAGTGCGCCTGCGGCCGGCGCGGCTGCCTCGAGACCGTGCTCGCGGCGCCGCGGCTGCGCGAGCGGGTGGCCGCCGACGGCCCCGACTCGCTCGCGGAGGTCGGCGCCCAGGTCGGCGTCGCCCTGGCGCCGGTGGTCGGCACCCTCAACCTGCACGAGCTGGTCCTCAGCGGCCCGCTCGAGCTGCTCGACGGCCCGCTGCTCGAGGCCGTCGACCGCACGATCCGCGAGCGCACCATGCCGGTCTCCGGCGACCAGCTCGTGGTCCGCACGTCCGCGCTGGGCGACGACGTGGTGCTCGTGGGCGCCGCGGTCCTCGTCCTGGCCGGTCAGCTGGGGGTGTCCTGATGACCCGCCGGCACCACCCAGGAGAAGCAGCATGATCGAGAGGAACAGCAGGGTGCGCACACTCAAGCAGAATCTGGCGCTGGCCGCGGCCGGCGTGCTGGCGCTCGGCCTCGGCCTGTCCGCCTGCGGCGACGACGACAAGGCCGACGCGGCCTCCGGCGACGGCGGCCCCGAGAAGGCCGACATCCGGGTCTGGCTCAACGGGGCGGACACCCCCGACGCGGCCCGCGAGTGGCTCAAGACCACCTTCGAGAAGGACCACCCCGGCTCCACGCTGACGATCGAGCAGCAGGAGTGGGAGGGCCTGGTCGAGAAGCTGACGACCTCGCTGTCCAGCGACTCCGAGACGCCCGACGTGGTCGAGGTCGGCAACACCCAGGCGCCGACGTTCACCTCGGCCGGCGCGTTCAGCGACGTGAGCGACGAGCTCGGCGACTGGGGCGGCGACGACCTGCTCCAGGGCTTCGTCGAGGGCGCGCAGGTCGACGGCAAGACCTACGCCGTGCCCTACTACGCCGGCTCGAAGTACATCTTCTACCGTAAGGACCTCTTCGAGGCGGCCGGCATCGCCGTACCCACGACCATGGACGAGTTCGTCCAGGCCGCGATCGACCTCAAGGCCGCCAACCCCGAGCCCGCGAACTTCTCCGGCTTCTGGTTCCCCGGCCAGGACTGGCGCAACGGCGTCGCCTTCGTCTGGAACGCCGGCGGCGACCTCGCGGTCCAGGACGGCGACGAGTGGAAGGGCGCGCTGTCCTCGCCCGAGTCGGTCGAGGGGCTCGAGACCGTGCAGGCGCTGATGGAGCAGGCCTCCGGCGCGGCCAAGGACGGCAACGAGGAGAACCCGCAGACGCCGTTCTGCAACGGCGAGGTCGGCATGCTGTCGGCGCCCGGCTGGGTCAAGGGCCTCATCGAGGACCCCGAGGCCGGCTGCCCCGACATGGTCGCCAACCTGGGTGTCTTCGCGCTGCCCGGCAGCGACGGCGAGCCCGCCCCGGTGCTGCTCGGCGGCTCCGACATCGCGATCTCGGCCAAGTCGAAGAACCAGGACCTGGCCCGTGACGTCGTCGGCCTGATGCTCAGCGACGACTACCAGAAGCTGATGGCCGCGGCCGGGCTCACCCCGGCGAAGAGCTCGCTCTCGAGCGAGCTCGGCAGCGACGAGTTCGCCGCCGCGACCATCGCCGCGGCGTCCAACGCGAAGCTCACCCCGGCCGCACCGGGCTGGGCCGAGGTCGAGGGCTCCCGGGTGCTCGAGGACTTGTTCGTCGACATCGCCACCGGTGGTGACGTCGCCGAGCTCGCCGCCGCCGCCGACGAGAAGATCACCGACCAGCTCAACTGAGCGAGCCGAACGCACGCCGAGTCGTCGTTACTGATGAGCAGTAACGACGACTCGGCGTCATGAATCCGCCACCACGCGTCCACAGGCATGATCGCCGGACGGGATGTCCACAGGAGGAGTGAGGAGGTGAGCACGACGACCAGCGCGCCGCCCGAGACCGTGGCCGCCGAGCTGCCGACCGAGCCGCGGCCGCGGCGCGGTGCCGGGCGCCTCCCCTACGGCCTGGTGGTGCCGGCCGCCGCGCTCCTCGCGCTCTCGCTGGGCTACCCGCTCGTGCGCCAGGTGGTGCTGTCGTTCCACGAGTACGGCCTGGCCCAGCAGTTCGGCCGGCCCGCCGACTTCGTCGGGCTCGACAACTACCGGGCCTTGGTCACCGACGCCTACCTCTGGAAGGTGCTGGCCCGCACCGTCGTGTTCTGCCTGGTCAACGCCGCGGCCACGATGGTGCTCGGCATGGGCATCGCGCTGCTGATGCGGCTGATGGCGGGGCCGGTGCGGCTCCTAGTGCAGGGCGGCCTGCTGCTCGCGTGGGCGATGCCGGTGGTCGCGTCGCTGATCGTGTGGCAGTGGCTGTTCGACACGCAGTACGGCGTCGTGAACTGGAGCCTCAGCCGGCTCGGCGCCGACTACGAGGGCCACTCGTGGCTGCTCGAGCCGCTGTCGTTCTTCTTCGTGGCGACGGTGATCGTCGTGTGGATGAGCGTGCCGTTCGTGGCGTTCACCGGGTACGCCGCACTCACCCAGGTCAGCGAGGACCTCACCGAGGCCGCCGAGCTCGACGGCGCGGGCGCCTGGCAGCGGCTGCGGCACGTCGTACTGCCCTCGATCCGGCCGGTGCTCCTGATCATCGGGCTGCTGCAGGTGATCTGGGACCTGCGCGTCTTCACCCAGATCTACGTGCTGCAGAAGGCCGGGGGTGTCACCCGCGACACCAACCTGCTCGGCACCTACATCTACCGCCTCGGCATCGGCGGCGGCGACTTCGGCACCGCCGCTGCGGTGGCGATGTTCATGCTCGCGCTGACCGTGCTGCTGACCGCGCCGTACGTCCGCACGATGCTGAAGGCGGAGGAGAGCTAGGCCGTGTCTCTCAATTCATGGCGGCGCCGGACGCCGCCCAGATCACGCGCTGGCGGCGTTGCCGACACTTCGGAGACGCCCAGTCTGCGCGC
>NZ_AUGT01000009.1:72726-622760 GCF_000422805.1 Nocardioides halotolerans DSM 19273
CCGGGCCGCGAAGAGCGAGAAGACCTACGCCAGGGCGCTCGCGAAGGAGAAGCCCGGCTACGTCCGCGGCAAGAACGGCTGGCTGTTCTTCACCGACTACCAGGCGCAGAACTTCTCCCAGGCGCTCGGCCGGGTCACGCAGACGCCCAAGCAGGAGCGGTCCTGGGCCAACCTGTTCAAGAAGCAGGCCAAGGCGGTCAAGAAGGCCGGCGGCAAGTACTACGTCGTCGTCATGCCGGCCAACTGGGACATCTACCCCCAGAAGCTGCCGACCTGGGCGCAGCGGCTGCGTGGCACCACCTCGCTCGAGAAGCTCATGAAGGACCACCCCGAGCTGCCCTGGATCGACACGCGCAAGGCCCTGCAGAAGGCCGCCAAGAAGCACGACACCTACGAGCCGCTCAACAGCCACTGGACCCGCTACGGCGGCTACGTGGCCTGGAAGGCGATCACCAAGTGCCTGCGGGCCAACGACCCGGCCCTGGGCGCGGTCACCGTTCCCCCGATCAGCGGCGTCGGCATCGAGGCCAACTCCAACGAGTTCGCGGCCGACGGCGTGGCCGACGGCAAGCCGCGGCGCACCTACCCCGTCTACACGGGGGCGCACCCGTCCTACACCGTCACCCACATCCCCGACGGCGCCACGGTGCCGTTCCGGCCCGACGACTCGGTCGACATGACCGACCTCCCGATCCGCACGTCGACCACCGGCGCGCAGTCGCCGCTCAAGCTGCTGGCGCTGCGCGACTCGACCGGCAGCGCACTCTCGCCGCTGTGGAGCTGGTCGTTCGGCACGACGGTCCAGTATGCCCACGAGATCGGCAACCTCCCCACGGTCAAGCCGACCCCCCTGGCGCAGGTCCTGGCCGCGGAGCACCCCGACGTGGTTCTGTTCGTCATGACCGAGCGCTACCTCGCCCTCCCGCCGAAGTCCTGAGGAGGCCCACGTGACGACCTGCCTGGTGACGGGCGGGGCCGGCTTCATCGGCTGCGCCCTGTCCTCGGTCCTGCCCGAGCACTTCGACCGCGTGGTGGCGCTCGACAACATGCACCCGCAGGTGCACGAGTCGCCGGAGCGGCCCGCCGCGCTCGACGAGCGGGTCGAGCTGGTCGTCGGCGACGTCACCTCCGCCGCCGACTGGGACGCGCTGCTGGCCGATGTGAAGCCGACCGTGGTGGTCCACCTCGCCGCGGAGACCGGCACCGCGCAGTCGCTCACCGAGGCCACCCGGCACGCCCTGGTCAACGTCGTGGGCACCACCGAGATGCTCGATGCGCTCGTCCGTCACGACGCGCTGCCGGAGAAGGTCGTGCTGACCTCGTCGCGCGCGGTCTACGGCGAGGGGGCCTGGGCCGCGGCGGACGGCAGCCTGACCTACCCCGGCCAGCGCAGCGACGCCATGCTCGAGGCCGGCCAGTGGGACTTCCCGGGGCTCACGCCCACGCCGTTCGAGTCCTCCCGCGTGACGCCGACGCCGACCAGCGTCTACGGCTCCACCAAACTGGCCCAGGAGAACGTGCTCACGTCCTGGTGCCTGGCGCTCAACGTGACGCCCGTGCTCTACCGGCTCCAGAACGTCTATGGCCCCGGCCAGTCGCTGAGCAACCCCTACACCGGCATCGTCTCGTTCTTCGCCCAGCGCGCGAAGGCCGGCGAGGTCATCCCGGTCTACGAGGACGGCCAGATCATCCGCGACTTCGTCTACATCGACGACGTCGCCCGGGCGATCGTGCAGGGCGTCCTGCACTCCGGTGCCAACCGGCACGCCTACGACATCGGCTCGGGCGAGGGCACGAGCATCATGCGGCTCGCCGAGCTGATCGCCGAGAACTACGGCGCGCCCGCCCCGCAGGTCAACGGGATGTTCCGCAACGGTGACGTCCGCGCTGCCAGCTGCGACATCTCGGCGGCCGAGGCGGCACTCGACTGGCACCCGCAGGTCATGGTCGAGGAGGGCGTGCGCCGCCTGTGCACCTTCATCGACTCGGTTCTCGACAGCCGGGTCTGATGACCGACGCTCCGGAGACCCCGGGCCAGGTCGAGGCGCCCGGCGTCGAGCCGGAGGTCGAGCCGGGGGTCGAGACGGCCGACGCGGCGCCGGGCGGCCCGCCCGACCAGACGGCGGAGGTCGAGCGCCGGCGTCCTCTCTACTGGGAGCTGGGCGATTTCGGCCAGGGTCGCGGGCTGGAGATCGGGCCGCTGCACCGCGCCCTGGTCCGCCGCGACGAGGCGGACGTGCGCTACCTCGACGTCCGCGACCGGGCCGGTCTCGTCGAGTGGTACACCGAGATGGACCCCGACGTGGTCGTCGAGGACATCGTCGAGGTCGACTACGTCCTGATCCAGCCGGACGGCCGCACCGTCACGATGGTGGAGGCGGCGCGCGAGGGTGCGCCGTTCGACTGGGTGATGGCCTCGCACGTCGTGGAGCACGTCCCCGACCTCATCGGGTGGCTGGCCGAGCTGGCCGAGCTCGTCGCCGACGACGGGCGGGTGGTGCTGGCCGTCCCCGACCGGCGCTTCACCTTCGACGCCTACCGGCCGCTGACCACGGTCGGCCAGATGGTCCAGGCGCACCTCGACGGCGACACCCGTCCCTCGACGCGCGCGGTCTACGACCACTACGCCGGCACGGTCGACTACAACCACGGCAACCTGTGGCGCGGCGAGCGACCGTTCTTCGACGGCCCGCGGTTCGGGGCCGCGATCGCGGAGGAGCAGCTCGAGCGCACGCTGGCGGGGGAGTACGTCGACAGCCACGTCTGGCTGTTCACCCCCGACAGCCTCCTGCGCCAGCTCCGCGAGCTGCGGTTGAGCGGGCGGTCGGAGTGGTTCGTCGACGCGATCGTGCCGACACCGCGCGACGAGATCGAGTTCCGGGTGCGCCTGCGTCGGATCCCCCGGGGTGCCGACGCGACCGTCGAGGACCTTCCCGGCGAGATCGTCGCCGAGGGCGATCGTCCCGAGTGGGTCGAGCAGCAGGCCAGCTGGCACCGCACCGACACCCTCGAGGACCGCATCTCGACCCTCGAGGCGCTGCTGGAGCACGCCCAGGCCAGCCAGGCGCTGGCCGAGCGCCGTCTGGAGCAGCTCCGCGTCAAGGTCGACCGCGACAAGGACAAGCAGCGCCAGAAGGTGGCGAGGCTGCGCAGCGAGCTGAAGGCCGCCACCTCGACGATCGCCGAGCTGCGCGAGCAGCAGGCTGCGCCCGAGCCGGGCCTCGTCGACAAGCTGGCGCGCCGGCTGCCGCGCCGCGGCCGCTGATATCCGCGGCGACGCATTCGACGCGCATTTGAAGAAGTGGCGAGAATTGCGTTTCGCCGATTGACGTCAAGCGCTGCTTGATAAAAGGCGGCGCAATTCAGGGCGACGTTCTTTGTGTGTCATCATTGCTCCGGCATTTGCAATGTCCTTTTCGCGTCGACGCAATTCGCGACGCCCGCACATTCCTATTTCCCGAACCGGAGGCCGCATTCCATGGCGCAGAAGGTGCACATCGTCCTCGAGGACGACCTCGACGGCAGTGACGCCACCCAGACCGTTTCGTTCGCCCTCGACGGCACGTCCTACGAGATCGACCTGAACGACAAGAACGCCTCCGCACTGCGCGACGCGATGGCGACCTACGTCGGCCACGCCCGCAAGGTGACCGCCGGCCGCCGCGGCCGGCGCTCGTCCGCGGCCTCCAGCAACGGCGGCCACAGCGCCAAGGAGATCCGCGACTGGGCCCGCTCCAACGGGCACGACGTCCCCGAGCGGGGCCGCATCCCCGCGTCGGTCCGCGAGGCCTTCGACGCCGCTCACTGAGCGACGACGGGCCGCTCGTCAGGAGCGCTCGGCGAGCGCCTGCTGCAGCGTCTTCCGGAAGGACGGCTGCAACAGGACGCTCCGCCCGACGTAGCGCTGGACGACCTCCAGCACCACGGTGTCCGCCTCGGCCATCGCTGCGGCGATCTCGTCGAGGCTGGCCAGCCCGATCCACAGGAACCGGCCGTGCCTGAACAGCGGCCGCAGGCTCTCCAGCGCCGTGAACGTGAACGAGTCGCCGACCAGCAGTGACCTGCCCCGCCAGGTCCGCGCCGCCGGCCGCGACTCCCACGACTGGTCGGCCCAGCCCGGAGCGGCCGGGTCCTCGGCGCCTGACGGCCCCTCGGCGACCCGCACCCGGGTCGTCGTGCGTCGGGCCGGGGCGGTCTCCCTCACGTCGTAGATGCCCTGCAGCTGCATGAGGTCGGGGAGGATCGTGCGGCGCGCGGGCGCGTACCGCTGTCGCTTGGCCAGCCGGAGGTCGAGCCGACGCGCGACCTGGAACGCGTAGCGGGTGCTGGCGACCGTGGTCCAGTGCGTGTCCATGTGCCAGTAGAGCTGGACCCCACGGGCGGCCATGCGCGCCAGCCGGGCCCGCATCGCGATGAAATCGGCGTCTCTGAAGGCGTCGAGGGCGGCTGCCTGGTGGCGCAGCCCTGACCGGTCGCACGAGCCGTGGGGGAGACCGGCGAGCTCGCCGGGCAGGACTCCGGACTTGTTGGGCGCCACCGAGAAGAGGACGCGCTTGCCGGCGGCGCGCAGCATCCGCGCGAACGCCCGCATCCTGCGCAGCCCCAGGTCGAACTGCTCGCCGTCGAGGCAGGCGGAGTCGAAGTCCTCGCCGTAGAAGAGGTAGCCGTCGCGGCCCTCCACGCTCATCGGTGCCGGGAGGTACGCCGCACCGCGACCACTGACGAGCCGGCCATAGGGACCCTGGGCGCGGGCGACGGTCGCCGGGCCCACCCCGGACCGGTGGTCGAGCACGGGCGCGTGCGCCCGCCCGGGGTCGCGAGGGGCGGCCGGCGCTCCGGTCGCCTCGACGCCGACCACGCCGACCACGCCGAGCGCCAGCGTCACCGCGGTGAGCAGCGCGGCCAGCGAAGGGAGCGGCCTCGACACGATGCAGTCCTCGAGTGGGTGGGAGCGGGGGAAGGAGGCCCGAACGGGCCATGTGAGGGTACGTCATCGCGGTCGCGCCCCGACGGGAGAACGCCGTCGCCGCGCTTGTTCGCTGATAGCGGATCCTCTCGTGTGCCTGCCGGGAACGCGTAGGCTGGCAGCGGGGTTGTCCCGAGCGACCCCACACACGCTTTCGAGGAGACACGCATGTTCGAGCGGTTCACGGACCGAGCCCGTCGGGTGGTCGTGCTGGCCCAGGAAGAGGCCCGCATGCTCTCCCACAACTACATCGGGACCGAGCACATCCTGCTCGGCCTCATCCACGAGGGCGAGGGTGTGGCCGCGAAGGCGCTCGAGAGCCTCGACATCTCCCTCGAGGCCGTCCGCGCCCAGGTCGAGGAGATCATCGGCCAGGGCCAGCAGGCCCCGTCCGGCCACATCCCCTTCACGCCGCGTGCCAAGAAGGTCCTCGAGCTCTCGCTGCGCGAGGCGCTGCAGCTCGGCCACTCCTACATCGGCACCGAGCACATCCTGCTCGGCCTGATCCGCGAGGGCGAGGGCGTCGCGGCCCAGGTGCTGCAGAAGCTCGGCGCCGACCTCAACCGGGTCCGCCAGCAGGTCATCCAGCTGCTCTCCGGCTTCCAGGGCAAGGAGTCGACGGCCTCGGCGGCCGCGGCCGCCGGTGGCGGCGACGCGCCGTCGTCGTCGCTGGTGCTCGACCAGTTCGGGCGCAACCTGACCCAGGACGCCCGCGAGGGCAAGCTCGACCCGGTGATCGGGCGCGAGCAGGAGATCGAGCGGGTCATGCAGATCCTGTCGCGCCGCACGAAGAACAACCCTGTCCTCATCGGCGAGCCCGGCGTCGGCAAGACCACGATCGTCGAGGGGCTGGCCCAGGACATCGTCAAGGGCAACGTGCCCGAGACGCTCAAGGACAAGCAGATCTACACCCTCGACCTCGGTGCGCTGGTCGCCGGCTCGCGCTACCGCGGTGACTTCGAGGAGCGGCTCAAGAAGGTCCTCAAGGAGATCCGCACCCGCGGAGACATCGTGCTGTTCATCGACGAGATCCACACCCTCGTCGGCGCCGGTGCGGCCGAGGGCGCGATCGACGCCGCCAGCATCCTCAAGCCGATGCTGGCCAGGGGCGAGCTGCAGACCATCGGCGCCACCACCCTCGACGAGTACCGCAAGTACCTCGAGAAGGACGCCGCGCTGGAGCGCCGCTTCCAGCCGATCCAGGTCGCCGAGCCCTCGATCGCGCACACGATCGAGATGCTCAAGGGCCTGCGCGACCGCTACGAGGCCCACCACCGCGTCACGATCACCGACGAGGCGCTGGTCTCGGCGGCGACGCTGGCCGACCGCTACATCTCCGACCGGTTCCTTCCCGACAAGGCCATCGACCTGATCGACGAGGCCGGCTCGCGGCTCCGCATCCGCCGGATGACCGCGCCGGCCGACCTGCGCGAGTACGACGACAAGATCGGCGACGTCCGCCAGCGCAAGGAGGCGGCGATCGACGGACAGGACTTCGAGGCCGCGGCGCGCCTGCGCGACGAGGAGAAGCAGCTGATCCTCAAGAAGTCCGAGCGCGAGAAGCAGTGGCGCGCGGGCGACATGGACGAGGTCGCCGAGGTCGACGAAGAGCTCATCGCCGAGGTCCTCGCCGTGGCCACCGGCATCCCGATCGTCAAGCTCTCCGAGGAGGAGTCGACCCGGCTGCTCAAGATGGAGGACGAGCTGCACAAGCGGGTCATCGGCCAGGAGGAGGCCGTCAGGGCGCTCTCCCGGGCGATCCGGCGCACGCGGGCGGGCCTCAAGGACCCCAAGCGCCCCGGCGGGTCGTTCATCTTCGCCGGCCCCTCGGGCGTCGGCAAGACGTGGCTCTCGAAGTCGCTGGCCGAGTTCCTGTTCGGCGACGAGGACGCGCTGATCCAGCTCGACATGAGCGAGTACGGCGAGAAGCACACGGTCTCGCGGCTGTTCGGGTCGCCTCCGGGCTACGTCGGCTACGAGGAGGGCGGCCAGCTCACCGAGAAGGTGCGACGCAAGCCGTTCTCGGTCGTCCTGTTCGACGAGGTCGAGAAGGCGCACCCCGACATCTTCAACAGCCTGCTGCAGATCCTCGAGGAAGGTCGCCTGACCGAC
The DNA here is from genome assembly GCF_000422805.1 of Nocardioides halotolerans DSM 19273. Lineage (GTDB taxonomy): Bacteria > Actinomycetota > Actinomycetes > Propionibacteriales > Nocardioidaceae > Nocardioides > Nocardioides halotolerans. The sequence goes on from NZ_AUGT01000009.1 coordinate 79,805, forward strand.
TCGCAGGGCCGGGTGGTCGACTTCAAGAACACCGTGATCATCATGACCACCAACCTCGGCACCAAGGACATCGCCAAGGGCGTCCACCTCGGGTTCAACCAGAGCGGCGACTCGGCGGGCTCCTACGAGCGGATGAAGAACAAGGTCCAGGACGAGCTCAAGCAGCACTTCCGTCCCGAGTTCCTCAACCGCGTCGACGAGATCATCGTGTTCCCGCCGCTGACGCAGGAGCAGATCGTCCACATGGTCGACAACATGATCGCATCGGTCGAGCTGCGGATGCGTGACCGCGACATGCGCATCGAGCTCACCCAGGCGGCCAAGAACCTCCTGGCCGAGCGCGGGTTCGACCCGGTGCTGGGCGCCCGCCCGCTGCGTCGCACGGTCCAGCGCGAGATCGAGGACATCCTCGCCGAGAAGATGCTCTACGGCGAGGTCGGCCCCGGTCAGATCGTGCTGGTCGACGTGGAGGGCGAGGGCCCGACGGCGAGCTTCACGTTCTCCGGCCAGAAGGTCGGCGAGCTGCCCGACCTGCCGCCGTTCGAGCCGGCCGGCGTGGGCGAGGCCCTCGGCGACCCGGCCGAGGGTGAGCCGGGCCCGGTGGACGTGCCGAAGTCACCCGACCACGACTGACGTCACAGCCGCTGCTGCTGGCCCCCGCCGATCCGGCGGGGGTCAGCTGCTCTTCAGGGGGTGGTGGCGCAGGTATCGGCGGACTTCGCGCCGCAGGTCCTTCGAACCCATCTCGCTGCGCTGGACCAGGAACTGCGCGACCTCGATGACCACGGTGCGCGAGGAGCCGAGGGCCGCCAGCAGGTCGGGCCGCGTGAAGTGGCCGATCCACATGAAGTGGCCGTGGCGGAAGATCGGCCGGATCGTGCCGAGGGCGTACTGCGTGAACGAGTCGCCGATCAGGAGCGTCCTGCCCTTGATGGTCTTGCGGGCCGGAGTGGAGATCCACTCGTGGTCGGTGACGAGCTGCGGGAGGCCGCTCCACTCGGTGCTGCCCGGTGCGGTGCGGACCTTGACGCCCCGGCCGGGCTCGACCGCGGGCGCCGTCTCGGTCGCGTCGCTGGCCATCGACTCGCTGAAGATGCCGAGGATCGTCTGGGTGGTCGCGACCAGCCGCTGGGCGGCGGCGACCCGCGGGTCGAGCGCCGCGGCGAGCTGTCCGCTGTAGACCGAGCCGCCCACCGTCGTCCAGTGGGGGTCGGTCTTCCAGTAGGCCTGGACCGGGCTGCGGACGAGGAGCTTGCGCAGCGGCAGGTAGCGCCGGTCGGAGTAGTGGTCGAGGACCTTGGCCTGCTGCTGGAGCCCGACCGTGTCGCAGGCGCCGTGTGGGAGCGTCTCGCGCCGGATGTACCTGTTCTCCACCATCGACTTGTTGGGTGCCACCGTGAACACCACGCGGCGTCCGGACTTGCGGATCACCTGGGCGAGCTGGGCCAGGTGCTTGAGGCCCTTGCGCAGCTTGGTGCCGTAGTGGCAGGCCATGTCGAAGTCGGGTCCGTAGAACAGCATGCCCTTGCGGCCCTTGACGACGATCGGGGCGAGCGGGTAGCTGTTGCCGTCGAGGCCGAGGACCTGGCCGCTCCGCGGGCTGCGGGTGAGCCGGTAGTCGGGGTCCGGGATCGCTGTCGACGTCTCGTGCGCACCCTTCGGGACGTCGGGCCGCGGGTCGGCGTGCGCGCCGTCCAGGACGAGCAGCGGCACGAGCACGCCACAGCACAGGGCGGCGATCAGGGCGCGGAGACGCAGCGACATGGGGGAACCTTCGCGAGAACGGACGCTGCGCAAACTACTTCAGGCACGGGCGGTGTGCGACATCCTCGCCCGGTCGGGCGAGGACGTGTCGCCCGGGCATCCGCCCGGCCGGCCTGCGGTCGTCAGCGCAGGGTGCGGCGTACCTGGGCGCGGAACGCCTTGGTGCCCAGCAGGCTGCTCGAGACGAAGCGCTGCACCACCTCGATGACGACCGTGTCGGAGGCCACGAGGCTCTGGGCGATGTAGTCGAGATTCTCCTGGGTGATCCAGACGAAGTGGCCCTTGTGGAACAGCGGCCGCAGCGTGCTGAGCCCCACGAAGCTGTAGGAGTCGCCGATCAGCACCGTCTTGCCGCGCAGCGTCTTCTTGCGCGGCGACGAGGTCCAGGTCTGCTGCAGCTCGACGTTGGGGTCGGGCGGCCCGATGCGGACCGACACGTTGTTGGTGGGGACCACCGCCTGGGCCGTCTCCGGCTGCGGGATGCCGAGCAGCGAGAAGAGGTCGCCCTGGAACTCCGCCTGGGTCAGGGCGTAGCGCTGCCGGCCCGCGAGCTTCTTGTCGAGCCTGGCGGCGAGGCGCTCGGCGAAGATCGACGACCCGACCGACGTCCAGTGGGTGTCGGTCTTCCAGTAGGTCTCGCGCGGGTCCTTCGAGAGCGCCCTGCGCAGCGGGAGGTAGTTGCGGTTGCCGTAGTCGTCCAGCAGGTCGTCCTGGCGCTCGAGGCCCAGTCGCGTGCACGCACCGTGCGGCAGGCCGACCCAGTCGATCTGGTCGTCGTAGATCGAGGTCTTGTTGGGGGCGACGGTGAGCACGACCCGGCGGCCGGTGCTCTCGATGAGCTTGGCCAGCTTGGCCAGACGCCGCAGGCCCTGCTTGAACCTGGCGCCATCGGCGCAGGCCGTGTCGAAGTCGGGGCCGTAGAAGACCTGGCCGTCCCAGCCGCCCACGACCATCGGTGCGTACTCGTAGAGCAGCCCGTCGGCTCCCTGGAAGCTGCCGCTGGCCTGCGGCGAGGTCACCACTCCCTGGGCGTCCCGGGCGAGGTAGGTGGGCAGCTCGGCGCGCCCGTCGTGGCCGCGAGGGTGGTGGGGCTCGGCCGCGGCGCCGTTGCCGGCGGTCGCGAGCAGGGCCAGTGCTGCCAGGCCGGAGACGAGCGTCGGCCAGCGGAGGTGGGGCATGAAGGGGAGGACTTTCAGATCGAGGGGGCTCGTAGCACGGTAGCTGCGGACCGACGTTCGCGCGGTCGAATCGCCCCCATTGTGCCGGGTCAGGCCGGCAGGCCCCAGGACGGCCCCGTCCGCGCGGCGAGACCGTCGGACACCAGCGTCTCGAGGCACCGCGACCGCTGGGCGTCGTCGTGGGGCCAGGCGGCCTCGAGCACGCTCGCGTGCACCGGTCCGTCGGCCTCGCGGAGGACCGCCATCAGCCGCCCGCGGCACTGGCGGTCGGTGCCGGCCCAGGCCTGCGTGCGCCGGGGCGGGCCGGCGTACGCCGGGTGGCCGGCCGCCCGCCACGCGCAGAGGTGCGCCACCGGGCAGTCCGCGCAGCGCGGCCGGGCGGCCGTGCACGCGAGCGCGCCGAGCTCCATGACCGCCACGGCCCAGGTGGCGGCTGTGGCGTCGTCGTCGGGGAGCAGCGAGGCGGCCAGGTCGCGCTCGGCCCGGGTCACCGAGCTGCCGGGGAGCTCCACGCCGGCGACCACCCGCGCCAGCACCCGGCGCACGTTGGTGTCGAGGACGACGTGGCGACGCCCGAACGCGAACGACGCGACCGCGGCGGCCGTGTAGTCGCCGACGCCCGGCAGGGTCAGGAGGTCGTCGTAGGAGTCGGGGACCTCGCCGCCGTGGCGCTCCACGATGGCGACGGCGGCCGCGTGCAGCCGCAGCGCCCGGCGCGGGTAGCCGAGCCGGCCCCACGCCCGCACGGCCTCGCCGGCCGGTTCCGCGGCGAGCGCCGCCGGCGTCGGCCAGCGCTCCATCCAGGCGTCGTGCACCGGGAGCACCCGCGCGACCGGCGTCTGCTGCAGCATCAGCTCGGAGACGAGGACCGACCAGGCCGAGGCCTCCGGGCGGCGCCACGGCAGGTCGCGGGCGTGGTCGGCGTACCACTGCAGGACCGGCCGGTGGAGGGGGTGCATCGGACCAGACGCTAACCCGTGCGGCGTGGGTACCCCACCCGGCCGGGCTCGCGCCCTACCGTGCCGGGCATGGCTGCGAGCACGCGTGGTCCCCTGCCCCCGGGGGTCTACTGGCGTCGCCGGCTCGCGGTGCTCAGCGTGGCGCTGGTGGTCTTCCTCGGCGTCGGCAAGGTGCTGAACCACGGGAGCGACGGCTCGTCGGACGACGACAAGGCCGAGCAGGTGGGTGCCGCGACGCTGACCAGCCCGACCGCGACCGTCCCCGCCGACGAGCCCACGAAGAAGGGCGGGAAGGGTCGCGGAGGCAAGGGCCACGGCGGCAAAGGTCACGGTGGCAAGGGGCACGGCGGCAAGGGCGACCAGACGCCCCCGCCGACCCCCACCCCCACGCCGACCCCGACGCTGCCCGACCCGACCGGGCCGTGCGCCGACGACGACGTCTTCATCACGCCGACGATCCCCACGCCGATCGGCGGCTCCGACATCACGGTGCTGCTCAACCTGCAGACCAGGACGACCGCCGCCTGCACCTGGCACGTCTCCCCGGAGACGGTGACCATGCACATCGTCTCGGGCCGCGACCAGATCTGGCGCAGCGAGCAGTGTCCCGACGCCATCGTCCCCCAGGACGTCGTCGTGCGCCTCGCCTCGGTGACGCAGGTGCCGGTGGTGTGGAACTCGCGCCGCTCCGACGAGGACTGCTCCGACCGGACGGCGTGGGCGCTGCCCGGCTACTACCACGTGAAGGCGACGGCCCTCGGCGGCGAGCCGACCGACGTCCAGTTCGAGCTGCTGGCCCCGGCGCCGCCCACGGTCACCGCGACGGCCGACCCGAAGGGCGGCAAGCACGACAACAAGGGCAACAACGGCCGGTAGCAGCCGCCGCCCCAGTCAGACGTAGCGTTCGAGGATCGTCGACTCGGCCAGGCGCGAGAGACCCTCGCGGACGCTGCGGGCGCGCAGCTCGCCGACGCCCTCGACCACCTGGAGGTCCTCCACGCCCGCCGACAGCAGCTTCTGGAGGGTGCCGAAGTGGTCGACGAGCCGGTCGACCACCGCCCCCGGGAGGCGCGGCACCTTCGCGAGCAGCCGGTAGCCGCGCGGGGCCACCGCACCGTCGAGGTGCTCGACGCTGCCGAGGCCGAGCACGCGGGCGGCCGACGCGGGGTCGACCAGCTCGGTGGCGGTCAGGGCTTCCAGGCGCTGGAGCAGGACCTCGGGCCGCTTGCCGCGCCGACCGCCCGGGACGTAGTCGCGGATCACCAGCTCGCGCTCGACGTCGACGCCGGTGATGAGCTCCTCGAGCTGGAGGGCGAGCAGCCGGCCGTCGGTGCCGAGCTCGAGCACGTAGTCCTCGATCTCGCGCGCGATCCGGGTGACCATCTCCAGCCGCTGCGCGACGACCGCGACGTCGCGGACCGTGACGAGGTCCTCGATCTCGAGCGCGGAGAGCGTGCTGGAGACCTCGTCGAGCCGCAGCTTGTAGCGCTCCAGAGTCGCCAGCGCCTGGTTGGCGCGCGCGAGGATCTGGCCGCCGTCCTCGAGCACGTGGCGGGTCTCCGCGACGTACGCCGCGATGATCTGCATCGACTGCGAGACCGAGATGACCGGGAACCCGGTCTGGCGGGCGACCCGGTCGGCGGTGCGGTGGCGGGTGCCGGTCTCCTCCGAGGGGATCGTGTGGTCGGGCATCAGGTGCACGGCGGCCTTGAGGATCCGGGTGATGTCGCGGTCGACGATGATCGCGCCGTCCATCTTGGCCAGCTCGCGCAGCCCGGTCGCGGTGAAGGGCACGTCGAGGTCGAAGCCGCCCGTGGCGATCGAGTCGACGGTGCGGTCGTTGCCGAGCACGATGAGGGCGCCGGTGCGTCCGCGCAGGATCCGCTCGAGGCCGTCACGCAGCGACGTGCCGGGCGCGATCGCCTGGAGGGTCGCGCGCAGGCGCAGCACCTCGTCGGACCGTTCTGCCATGGCGCACCTCCTCGTGGGCTCCGGGTGCAGCCTAAGGCGTCCGGGGGCCGACGACGTCCGGCGCGAGCGACCGCTTGTCGAGTTCCGGGCTTGGCGTGCTGACGCACTGGTTAGGATTTCGGCCGTGACCACCTCCGAGACCCGCCCCTGGGGCTCCTGGCACGTCCTCGACGAGGGTGACGGCTGGAAGGTCAAGCGGATCGTGGTCGACCCCGGGTGCCGGCTGTCCTACCAGCGCCACGAGCTCCGCTCTGAGCACTGGGTGGTGGTCACGGGCGTCGCGACCTGCACCGTCGACGACGCGACGGTGGTGCTGAAGCCCGGCGCGACCGTCGACGTCGAGGTCGGGCAGGCGCACCGCATCGCCAATGAGGGCGACGAGCAGCTGGTGATCATCGAGGTGCAGCGCGGCTCCTACACCGGCGAGGACGACATCGTGCGCCTCGAGGACGACTACGGCCGGGCCGACCTGACGCACAGCTGACCAGCACGTCCTAGCGGTAGTCGTCGTCGGCGGCGCGCAGGGGAGCGCGCCCGCCCTCCTGGGTGAGCTGGAGCAGTCGCAGCGCCGAGGCGACGTCGGGGACGTCGAGCACGCGCATGCCGTCGACGACCCACGACTCCGGCGAGCGCGGGCCGGTCTTGCTGCGGTCGGTCGGGACGACCGCGACCCGGAATCCGAGCCGGGCGGCCTCGGCGAGCCGCTGGGGCAGGTCGCGCACCCGACGCAGCTCGCCCGCGAGGCCGATCTCGCCCATCGCCACCACGCCGGACGGTGGGGCGACCCCGAGGGTGGCCGAGCCGATCGCGACGGCGACCGCGAGGTCGCTGGCGGGCTCGTGCAGGCGCGCGCCGCCGACCGTGGAGGCGAAGACGTCGTGGGAGTGCAGCCGGATGTGGCAGTGCTGCTGGAGCACCGCGAGCACCATCGCGATGCGCGCGGAGTCGAGCCCCGACGTCGTGCGTCGCGGGCGCTCCAGCGGCGACGGCGTGACCAGCGCCTGGACCTCGGCGAGCAGCGGCCGGCGCCCCTCCATCGTCACGGCCACGCAGGTGCCGGCGACCCGGCCGGTCTGGTGCTCGACGAACAGGCCGGTGGGGTCGGTGACCGCGGTGATGCCCTCGGGCCCGAGGTCGAAGCAGCCGACCTCGTCGACCGGTCCGAAGCGGTTCTTCATGGCGCGGACCATGCGGAACCGCGAGTTGCGGTCGCCCTCGAAGTGGAGCACCACGTCGACGAGGTGCTCGAGCACGCGCGGCCCGGCGATCGCGCCGTCCTTGGTGACGTGGCCGACGAGGACGGTGGTGATGTTGCGGGTCTTGGCGACGCGGATCAGCGCGGCCGCGACCTCCTTGACCTGGGTGACGCCGCCGGGGACGCCATCGAGCCCCGAGGCGCCGATCGTCTGGACCGAGTCGACGACCAGCAGCGTCGGCCGGACCTCCTCGATGTGGGTGAGCACCGCCCCGAGGTCGGTCTCGGCGGCGAGGTAGAGCTCGTCGTGGACGCCGTTGGTGCGGTCGGCGCGGAGGCGGACCTGGGAGGCGGACTCCTCGCCGGTGACGTAGAGGACCCGACGCCGGACCCGCGCGGTCTGCGCCGCGACCTCGAGCAGCAGCGTGCTCTTGCCGACGCCGGGCTCGCCGGCCAGCAGGATCGCCGCGCCCGGCACCAGCCCGCCGCCGAGGACGCGGTCGAGCTCGGGCACGCCGGAGGTCTGGGACGTCGACTCCTCGACCGAGACGGTGCCGATGGGGACGGCCGGCACGGTCACGGGTCCGGCCGAGGCGCGCGAGGTGGGGGCGGACGCCTCGGCGACCGAGCCCCAGGCCTGGCACTCGCCGCAGCGGCCGACCCACTTGGCGGTCTCCCACCCGCACTCGGTGCAGCGGTAGGCGGGACGCGTCGTGGTCTTGGGCACGGGAGCAACCTAGGCGGCCCCGCCGACAGCGCCCGGGAGCCGCTCCGCGGCGGCATCCTGCGGGACCGCACCCTTGCGGGTGAGCCTCGCGATATCCTCACTTGGAACGATCCAGAGCGCACGGATCCCGGTCATTCAGTCGAGCAGTGGGGGGAGGGGCGGTGCCGCACACGATGAGCCGTCCGCCGGTGAACCCGCCCACGCTGGCCGACGTCGCCGAGCGCGCCGGAGTCTCGCGCCAGACCGTCTCCAACGCCGTCAACAACCCCGACCTGCTCCGCGAGGACACCCTCCGCCGGGTGCAGCAGGCGATCGCCGAGCTCGGCTACCTGCCCAACCGCGCCGCCCGCAACCTGCGCACCCGCGCGAGCCACCTCATCGGCCTGCCGATCAAGGCGGCCGAGGAGGGCACGGCCAACGCCGCGATGGACCGCTTCGTCCACTCGCTCGTCGACTCCTCGCGCGAGGCCGGCTACCACGTGCTGCTCTTCTCCGGCACCCGCACCGGCAAGGCCGAGGACGAGCTGCCGGCCTACGACGACCTGCTGCGCTCCACCGCGGTCGACGCGTTCGTCGTCACCGACACCTACCTCGGCAACCCGCAGGCGGCGTGGCTGCACCAGCGGCGCGCGCCGTTCGTGGCCTTCGGCCGGCCCTGGAACGACGACGCCGCGCGGCACCCGTGGGTCGACGTCGACGGCGCGGCCGGCGCCGACATGGCGACCTCCCACCTGATCGAGCGCGGCCACCACCGCATCGCCTGGATCGGCTGGCGCAAGGACTCCCTGCTCGGCGAGGACCGTCGCGCCGGCTGGTCGCGCGCGATGCGCTCGCGCGACATCCCCACGGCCGGGCTCGCCTCGCGCGTCGAGGACACCGTCGCCTCCGGCAAGGAGGCGAGCGCCGTCCTGCTCGACGAGGCGCAGCCCTCGGCGTTCGTCTGCGCCTCCGACACCCTCGCGATGGGCGTGCTCCACACGCTGGCCGAGCGCGGTCTGCGCGCCGGCCAGGACGTCGCCGTGACCGGCTTCGACGACTCCCAGGTCGCCCAGACCGTGCCGCCCGGCCTGACCTCGGTGCGGCTGCCGCTCGAGGAGGTCGCCATCGAGGTCGTGAAGGCCCTCGAAGGACTGCTCCACACGCCCCCGGTCGTCACCCCCGGCGTGCTGCTCACGCCCACCCTCGTGGTCCGTGGGTCGAGCTAGCGGAGGCCGCGCGAGCAACGAGGTCGCGACGGGCGGTCAGAACTCCCGCGACCACAGGTTGACCGCGTAGTCGACCTCGAGACCCTCGTGCTCGGCGAGGATCGCCTCGGCCGTGGCGCCGTCGAACTCGATGCGCACGACCGACTCGAGGTCGGCGCGCGAGGAGAACCGCCAGCCCATGTCGACCGGGGTGCGCGTCCAGCCGTGCGTCGACCAGAACCGCTCGACCGTGTCCGCGTCGGGCACGTCCGGGTAGCCGCGCCGGAACCAGCCGCCGAACGTCGACCGGGTCGGGTCGTTGTCGACGACCAGGGCCACGCCGCCGCGGCGTACGACGCGGTCGAGCTCGGCGAGACCGGGCTCGCAGCCGGGACCGAAGAAGTAGGCCCACCGCGCGTGGACGACGTCGACGGAGGCATCGGGGAGGGGCAGGTCCTGCGCGGTGCCGTGGTGGACGGTGACGTTCGGTAGCGCGCGGGTCCGGCGCCGCGCGAGCGCGACCAGGTCGGGGTGCGGGTCCACCCCGGTCACGGTCGCCGCCTCGGAGGCGAACCGCGGGAGGTGGAAGCCCGTGCCGCAGCCGACGTCGAGCACGTCGCGGCCGGCCCAGCCGGCCTCGCCCGCCAGCGACCTCATCGCCTCCCAGAGCCGACCGCCGGGGTCGCAGGCGCGGTTCTCGACCTCGTAGGTCGCCGGGTGGTGCCAGATGTTGGGGCTGGGGCGGGTGCCCTCGGGGAGCGTCAGATCCGGACCAGGCCGTGCGGGGTCTGCACCTGGACGGCGATGATGCCGGGCATGCCGTTGGGGGCCGCCCACTCGACCTTCACGTCCTCGAGCGGCGCCTCGACCGTCTCGCCGAGCCACTCGCTGACACGCTGGGAGTCGCCGGCGATCTCGAGGCAGGCCAGCGAGAAGCTCTCGTCGGCACCGAAGCTCGGGTGCAGCTCACCGGGCACGTCCCACTGGATGAAGAACGGCAGCTGCGGGTCGGCGATCAGGCCGTTGACCCCGATCTGCTTCCAGCGCAGCTCGGTGCCGTCGGGGCGGTGCCGGCTGCCGACCACGGCCTCGCGACCGAGGCGGCGCTCCGCGACCGTGATGTCGTCGACCGCCACGACCCAGCCGAGCCAGCCGCCGCCGAGCGCCGACCGCGCGCGGACCGCCTGGCCGAACGGCGCCTTGTCGGACGCCGGGTGGTCGAGGACCTCGACCACCTCGAGGTAGGTGTGGTCGGCCAGCGGCAGAACCATGTTGCGGGTGCCGAAGCGCGGGTGCACGCCACCGTCGACGAACTCCGTGCCGAGCAGGGCGCCGATGCGCGCGGCCGTCGAGGCCAGCCCGTCGGGACCCGCGGCGAACGAGAGGTGGTCGAGACGCATGCAGAGATTGTGAACGGCGAAGGTTCGCTCGACCAAAGCGGGGTCGGTGTCTCTTGATGTCGAGATTCCGGCGCCTGAGCCGGGTCGCGCGAGGAACGAGCGCGGCGCGACGCGAAGGGGTTGAGCGAGCGCGCGGCTGAGCCTGCGAAGCCGCGACCGCGGGTCGAAACCCTCCGCAGCCAGCGCGCCGGACGCCACCGCGCCCAGGAAGGTCGGACGGCGGGTCAGGTCAGAGCCCCGTCAGGTCCGCGGGTCCGCGGGGTGGATCGCCAGCGCCGAGCGCGACAGCAGGTGCGCCTCGCAGTGCCGGGCGAGCTCGGCGTACGCCGCGGCGCCCATCAGCTCGGTCAGCTCGGCCGCGCTGGTGATGTAGAGCGGCTCGGGCGCGTTGTGCGCCTCGGTGTTGCCGGTGCAGTACCAGTCGAGGTCGTGGCCGCCGGGTCCCCAGCCACGGCGGTCGTACTCGCCGATCGAGACCTCGGTGTAGTCGGTGCCGTCCTGGCGCTTGACGGTCCGGAACGTGCGCCGGATCGGCAGCTGCCAGCAGACGTCGGGCTTGGTCTCGAGGGGGTTCTTCTCGAGCACGTAGGCGAGCGCGTGCAGCGCACAGCCGGCGCCGAGGTGAAAATCGGTGCGGTTGTGGAAGATGCACGCGGACTGGCCGGCGTACTCCACGACCATCGTCTTGCGCTCGCCGTCCTCGTCGACGTCGACCCAGTCGCGCTTCTTCACCTTCGCCTTGGCCGGGCGGAACTGCCACAGGGTCTCGTCGAGCATGCCGACGTACTCCGCCACGCGGTTCTCGTCGTCCTTGTCGGCGAAGTGCGCGCCCAGCGCGCAGCAGCCCACGTCGGGGGAGTCGGCATAGATGCCCTTGCAGCCCTGGCCGAAGATGCACTGGTAGCTCGAGGTGAGCCACGTGAGGTCGCAGCGCATCACCTCCGACTCGTCGTCGGGGTTGACGAACTCGACGTAGGCACGGGGAAAGACCAGGTCGACCTCGGGCACCCGGCCAAGGCTACGCAGGTACCGTGGAGCCATGCGCGTGGGCGTGCCGGACCTCTGCTCGGACACCGGGCACGTGCTCGCGTGAGCCGCATCGGTCTGAGCACCTCCTCGGTCTATCCCGAGTCGTCGGCGCACGCGTTCGGGTACGCCGCCAGCCTGGGCTACGACGCCGTCGAGGTGATGGTGATCGACGGGCTCAGCCAGTCGATCTCGGCGGTCAAGCAGCTCTCCGAGCACCACCAGATGCCGGTCTCCGCGATCCACGCGCCGTGCCTGCTGTTCACCCAGCGGGTCTGGGGCACGGAGCCGTGGGGCAAGCTCGAGCGGTCGGCCGAGATGGCCGAGGCGGTGGGCGCCGAGGTGGTCGTCGTGCACCCGCCGTTCCGCTGGCAGAAGGAGTACGCCCGCGACTTCGTCAACGGTATCGCCGCCCTCGAGGAGTCGACCGGCATCGCGTTCGCGGTCGAGAACATGTATCCCTGGCGCGCCTCGTCGAAGCGCGGCATGGAGATGTACCTCCCCGGCTGGGACCCGTCCGCCGAGCCCTACGCCAACACCACGATCGACCTCTCGCACGCCTCGATCGCCGCCGACGACCCGATCGCGATGGCCGACCGCCTCGGCCCGCGGCTGCGACACATCCACCTGACCGACGGCAGCGGCTCCGCCAAGGACGAGCACCTCGTGCCGGGCCGGGGCAGCGTCGGTGCCGGGGAGTTCCTGCGCCACGTCGCCCGCACCGGCTTCCGCGGCGAGATCGTCGTCGAGATCAACACCCGGAAGGCGTCCTCGCGCGAGGAGCGGGAGAAGGACCTGCGCGAGTCGCTCGACTTCGCTCGCGACCACTTCTTCCAGTCGGCCTAGGCTCCTCGCGCATGTCGACCACGCGCCGGGGGCGCCGACCGGGCTCCCCGGACACCCGCGCCGCGATCCTGGCGGAGGCGCGCACCCTCTTCGCGTCCGCCGGGTACGCCGGCACGTCGGTCCGCGCGGTCGCCGCCGCCGCGGGCGTCGACGCCGCCCTCGTGCACCACTACTTCGGCACCAAGGACGACCTCTTCCTCGCCGCGCTGCAGGCCCCGATCGACCCGCGCCAGGTGTTCGCGCCGGTGGCGGAGGGCGGGATCGACGGCGCCGGGGAGCGGCTCCTGCGGACCTTCCTCTCGGTGTGGGACGACGAGACGACCCGGCTGCCGCTGCTCACCATGGTGCGCAGCGTCTTCGACCCCGAGCGGCAGCCGCTGGTCCGCGACGGGTACATGCGGGTCGTGCTGGGCCCGATCGGCACGGCCCTCGGCGTCGAGGACGTCGAGCTGCGCATGTCGCTGGTCGGCTCGCAGCTGATGGGCATCGTGCTCGCGCGCTACGTCGTGCAGGTCGAGCCGCTCGCCTCGGCCTCCCACGACCAGCTCGTGGCGGCGTACGCCCCCACGCTGCAGCGCTACCTGGACGGCGTGCTGGGGTGACCCGCATTGCCCGGCCGTCCGGCCCCTGCGACAATTCATCACGTGGTGAATAATCTCGTCGAGGTGCGCGGGCTGACCGTGGTCCGCGACCGGCCGGTGCTCGACGGGCTCGACGTGACGATCGGGTCCGGGGTGACCGGGCTGCTCGGGCCGAGCGGCTGCGGGAAGTCGACGCTGCTGCGCGCGATCGTCGGCGTCCAGCAGGTCCAGGGCGGCACGGTCACGGTGCTCGGGCAGCGGGCGGGGAGCGCGGGCCTGCGCAGCCGGATCGGCTACGTCACCCAGGAGCCCAGCGTCTACGACGACCTCACGGTCGTCGAGAACCTGCGGTTCTTCGCCCGCGTCCTCGGCTGCGCCGACGCCGAGGTGGACGCTGCGATCGACGCCGTCGACCTCGGGTCGCACGCGGACGCCCGGGTGGGCCGGCTGAGCGGTGGCCAGCGGTCGCGGGCCAGCCTCGCGGTGGCGCTGCTCGGCGCACCCGACCTGCTCGTGCTCGACGAGCCGACCGTCGGGCTCGACCCGGTGCTCCGGCGCGACCTCTGGATGCTGTTCCACCGGCTGGCCGACGAGGGCGCCGCCGTGCTGGTCTCGAGCCACGTGATGGACGAGGCCGAGCGCTGCGACCAGCTCCTGCTGATGCGCGAGGGCGCGATCCTCGCCCACGACACCCCGGAGGCGATCAAGCGGCAGGCCGGAACGGCGGACGTCGAGTCGGCGTTCCTCGCCCTCGTCGAGGACGCCTCGTGATCACCCCACGAAACGCTGGGGATGGACGCGCTCCGCGCGGTGGGAGCAGCCTTCCGCGGGGACCCCGAAAGGCGTTGACTCCTCGCGTGACGTGGGCCGTCGCCGTCCGCGTCCTGACCCAGCTGCGCCGCGACCCCCGCACCGTCGCGCTGCTGCTCGTGGTGCCGTGCCTGCTGATCTCGCTGCTGTGGTGGATGTTCGAGGACTCGCTGGGCGACCCGTTCGACCGCGTCGGGCCGGCGCTCATCGCGATGTTCCCGTTCACGGTGATGTTCCTCGTGACCAGCGTGACGACGCTCCGCGAGCGGTCCAGCGGCACCCTCGAACGGCTGCTCGCGATGCCGATGGGCAAGCTCGACTTCCTGCTCGGCTACGCCGTGGCCTTCGGCGTCGTCGCCGCCGTGCAGTCGCTGCTCGCGGTCACGGTCTCGGTCGGGCTGCTCGGGCTGGACGTCGAGGGTCCGGTCTGGCTGCTCTGCGTGGTCGCGATCGCCGACGCCGTGCTCGGCTCGGCGCTCGGGCTCTTCGTCAGCGCGTTCGCGCGGACGGAGTTCCAGGCGGTGCAGTTCCTGCCGGCGGTGGTGTTCCCGCAGATCCTCCTGTGCGGGCTCTTCGTGCCCCGCGACTCGCTGCCCACGGTGCTGCACGCCGCGAGCGACGTGCTCCCGCTGTCCTACGCCGTCGACGCCATGAACCACCTGACCCGCGATGCCGACACCGGCACGGTCTGGCTCGACGTGCTGGTCGTGGCGGCGTTCGCCCTGGCGGCGCTGGCGCTCGGGGCGGCGACGCTGCGGCGGCGTACGCCGTAGGCCGGACCCCGGCCCGGGCCGGCGGGCGTCGTAGCCTGTCTGGCATGGCGTTGATGAGCCGGCCGCTGCTCCTCCTGAGCCGCAGCGACCTGGTCAAGAACCTGGTCAGCACGATGCCGGTCTCGGCGGGGATCGTGCGCAGCTACGTCCCGGGCGAGACGACCGACGCCGTCGTCGAGGCGACCGCGCGGCTGGTCGACGAGGGCATCCGGGTGACCCTCGACTTCCTCGGCGAGGACACCCTCGACGCCGAGCAGGCCGAGGCGACCGTGGCGGCCTACCTCGAGGTGCTCGAGGCCCTCTCCGCGCGCGGGCTGACCCGCATGGCCGAGGTCTCGGTGAAGCTGTCCGCCATCGGCCAGGCGCTGCCCGACGACGTCGCCGGGGGCGGCCACAAGATCGCACTCGAGAACGCCCGCACCATCTGCCGCGCCGCGCGCAACGCCGGCACCACCGTCACCCTCGACATGGAGGACCACACCACCACCGACTCGACGCTGGCGATCCTGCGCGAGCTGCGCAAGGACTTCCCCGAGACCGGGGCCGTGCTGCAGGCCTACCTCCACCGCACCGAGGCCGACTGCCGGGCGCTGGCCTACGAGGGCTCGCGGGTGCGGCTGTGCAAGGGCGCCTACAACGAGCCGGAGGAGGTCGCCTTCCAGTCCGACCTGGACGTCGACCGGTCCTACGTGCGCTGCCTCAAGGTGCTGCTTGCCGGGCAGGGCTACCCCATGATCGCGACCCACGACCCCCGCCTCGTCGAGATCGCGTCCACGCTGGCCTCGCGCTACGGCCGCGACCAGGGGTCCTACGAGTTCCAGATGCTCTTCGGCATCCGTCCCGACGAGCAGCGCCGGCTGGTGAAGGCCGGCGAGCGGGTCCGGGTCTACATCCCCTACGGCCAGGAGTGGTACGGCTACCTGATGCGCCGGCTCGCCGAGCGCCCGCAGAACCTGTCGTTCTTCCTGAAGTCGCTGATCTCGAAGAAGTGAGCCGGCGTCCGGCGGCGGCGAACTCGACGGCGCCCCGCTCGTGAGTGGTGGATGATGACCACGTGAAGCAGACCGCGATCCTCGGCGCCGGCGTCATGGGCGAGACCCTGCTGTCGGGCCTGGTCCGTGCCGGGCGCCGCGTCGACCAGCTGCTCGTCGGCGAGAAGCGCGCCGAGCGGGCGCGCGAGCTCGAGGAGCGGTACGGCGTCGCGGTCGTCGGCAACGTCGAGGCCGCCGCCAAGGCCGACACTGTCGCGATCGTGGTCAAGCCCCAGGACATGGGCGACCTGCTCGACGAGATCGGCCCGTCGCTGCGGCCGGGCCAGCTGCTGGTGTCGCTGGCGGCCGGCATCACCACCGCCTACATCGAGTCGCGGGTCCCCGAGGGCGTCGCGGTCGTCCGGGTCATGCCCAACACCCCGGCACTGGTCGACGAGGGCATGGCCGCGGTCTCGCCCGGCTCGCACTGCTCCGAGGACCACCTGCGCGAGGCCGAGGAGCTGATGGCCTCGGTCGGCAGGGTGCTGCGGATCCCCGAGCGGCAGCAGGACGCCGTCACGGCCATCTCCGGCTCCGGGCCGGCCTACATCTTCTTCGTCGTCGAGTCGATGATCGAGGCCGGCGTCCACCTCGGCCTGCCGCGCACCACGGCGTCCGAGCTGGTGATCCAGACCCTCGTCGGCTCGGCCAAGATGCTCCGCGAGACCGGCACCCACCCCACGGTGCTGCGCGAGCAGGTCACCTCCCCCGGTGGCACCACCGCGTCGGCGCTGCGCGAGCTCGAGATCCACAAGGTGCGCGCGGCGTTCCTCGCCGCCATGGAGTCCGCGCGCGACCGGTCGCGCGAGCTCGCCGAGGGCACCTGACTCCGACCCCGGTAGGACGACGCCGGGGCCTGCCGTCACCAGACTGGTCGCATGACCTCTCGAGGTGACCTCCGGCTCCCGACGGTGTGGGGCGCGACGCCCGACGAGGTCGCGCGGCACTACCCGGCCGACGACCTGCTGCCCGGCGCCCGCCTGCTCACCCGCGCGATCTCCGTGGCCGCGCCGGCCGACCTGACCTGGCGCTGGCTCTGCCAGATCGCCCTGGCGCCGTACAGCTACGACTGGATCGACAACCGCGGCCGTCGCAGCCCGCAGACCCTCACCCCCGGCGCCGACCGGCTCGAGCTCGGCCAGACGATGGCCGTGGTCTTCACGCTCCGGTCCTTCGACGAGGGACACCGGTGGACGGCGCTCACCACGCCCCGCGGGCAGCTGATGTTCGGCCCGGTCGCCATGACCTACGCCGCTGAGCCCGACGGGGCCGGCTCACGGATCGTGTGCCGGCTGGCGGTCTCCGCCCGCGGGCCGGCCGCCCGCCTCCGCGGCCACGCGCTCGCGTGGGGCGACCTCGTGATGATGCGCCGCCAGCTGCTGAACCTGAAGGCGCTCGCCGAGCGCGACTCTAGGCCGTGTCTCTCAATTCATGGCGGCGCCGGACGCCGCCCAGATCACGCGCTGGCGGCGTTGCCGACACTTCGGAGACGCCCAGTCTGCGCGCGTGCCGGCGCCTTGCCAGCGCGCGCCTGGACGACGCCGGCATCCACCAGCAATTGAGAGACACGGCCTAGGAGTTCGCGTGGCCGTCCCAGTCCTGCAGGCGCTGGGCGATGAGCGCCCTGCGCTCGTCCGAGGTGCCGGAGTCGAGGACCGCCCAGTCGCCGGGGTCGGCGCGCAGGTAGACGCCCGACGTGCGGACGCCGGGCCCGTGGTCGTCGAGGCGGATCGTGTACTCGCCGGCGGCACGGCTCGGAGACTCGAGCTTGATCTCGCCGGTGCCCTCGAACCGCGGCGCGTCCGCGTGCCGGGGCCGCTCGCCGCGGTGGAAGTAGAAGATCCCTGCCGGGTCGGTCAGCTCCCGGGTGGCCTCGCTCCAGTAGCGCGCCGACAGGGTCCCGTCGGCCTGCCACGAGCGACCGCTGACCTCGAGGCCGCCTCCGCGGTGGCGAGAGATCCGCAGCAGGCTCACCGCGGAGGGCTCGACCTCGCTGCGCGCGCTCAGCGAGTACTGCCACCAGTCGCCCTCGATGCGCGCGAGCCGCCCCTCGTCCTCGATCGCCTTGCGGAGCTTCTGGTTGACGCTCTTGAGCTCCTGCGGGGTCAGGTCGGGGTCGTAGCGCACGTTGGTCAGCCCGAGCAGGTCGGTCGGCAGCTTGGCGCCGTTCGCGTGCAGGATGAACGTGCGGCGCATGCCGAGCGCCCCGCCGAACAGCCCCGCCTCGAAGACGACGTTGTCGCGCGGCGAGGCCATGCCGGGCACGGCGGTGCCGGGGTCGCCGGGCGTCGCGGTCGTCCAGTCGTCCTGCGCGAAGACGAACGCCGCGAAGTCCACCTCGTGGGTCAGCCGCACCAGCGTCTCGAGCGTGGACGACCCGGGGTTGAACACGCCCGTCCACGGCTCGAACCTCGGCCACGGCGGCAAGCCCGCCGGTGAGCGACTTGAGCAGCCGCTGCTGCTTGCCCGACGACCCGAGGAAGATGCGCGGCTTGTCCATGGTCGGGTCATCGTAGTGCGCGGCCGCACCCGCCAGACTGGCCTGATGGAGACCTTCCGCACCCCCGACGAGCGGTTCGCCGACCTGCCCGACTTCCCCTGGCAGCCGTCGTACGCCGAGGTCGCCGACGGCGACGGCGGCACGCTCCGGATGGCCTACGTCGACGCCGGGCCCGCCGGAGGCCCCGTGGCGCTGCTGCTGCACGGCGAGCCGTCGTGGTCGTTCCTCTACCGGCACGTGATCGCCGGGCTCACCGGTGCCGGGGTGCGCTGCGTCGCGCTCGACCTGGTGGGGTTCGGACGGTCCGACAAGCCGCTCGCGACGGGCGACCACACGTTCGCGCGGCACGTCGAGTGGGTGCGGGCGCTCGCGTTCGACCACCTCGACCTGCGCGAGGTCACGCTGGTCGGCCAGGACTGGGGCGGGCTCATCGGGCTGCGGCTGGTCGCCGAGCACCCGGACCGGTTCGTGCGCGTCGTAGCCGCGAACACCGGACTGCCGACGGGCGACTTCGACATGCCGGAGATCTGGTGGATGTTCCACGACGCGGTGGCCAAGGCGGAGGTGCTCGACATCGGAAGGCTCGTCGCGGCCGGCTGCGCGCGCGGCATGAGCGACGAGGTGCGGGCGGCGTACGACGCGCCGTTCCCCACCGAGCAGTCGAAGGCCGGGCCGCGGGCGATGCCGACGCTCGTGCCGACCCGACCCGACGACCCGGCCACTCCCGCCAACCGGCGGGCGTGGGCGGCGCTCGGCGAGTGGGACCGGCCCTTCCTCACGGCGTTCAGCGACTCCGACCCGATCACCGGGGGCATGGAGACGATCCTGCAGCGCCACGTCCCCGGCGCCCACGGCCTCGGCCACCCGACCATCGCGAACGCCGGCCACTTCCTCCAGGAGGACGCCGGTGACGCGCTGGGCAGCGTCGTCGCGCGGTTCATGTCCGCCCCGTCGGGATAGTCCCTGACGTTTGGGCCCCTGTTGTGGAGGCGGAAGGGCTCGTACGTCAGGGACTATCCCGGCCCGGGGACGGTCAGAGCCCGATGGCGGCGGAGGCCGCGGCGAGGACGGGGGCGGTGACCTCGCGGCAGCGGGCGGCCCCGTCGGCGAAGACCTGCGTCACGTGGACCGGGTCGGCGGCGAGGTCGGCGTACCGCTTCTGGATCGGCTCCAGGGTCGCGACCACCGCGTCGGTGACCGCGCGCTTGAGGGCGCCGTAGGTGTCGAGGCCCTCGGCCGAGCCGCCGCAGGCCTCCAGGACGTCGAGGAGGTTGGTGACACCGGGCTTCGCCTCCGACCGGCGTACGGCGCCCGGACCGGTGTCGGAGTCGGTGACCGCGCGCGACACCTTGCGGCGCACCACGTCGGGCGGGTCCAGCAGGTAGACCGAGCCGGCCGCCTCGGCGGACTTCGACATCTTGCGGTCCGGGTGCAGGAGGTCCATGACGCGGGCGGTGCCGCCCTCGGGCACGACCACCTCGGGCACCGTGAACACCGGTCCGTAGCGCCGGTTGAACCGCAGCGCCAGGTCGCGGGTCAGCTCGACGTGCTGGCGCTGGTCGGCGCCCACCGGCACCTGCTCGGGCCGGTAGAGCAGGATGTCGGCCGCCATCAGCGCCGGGTAGGTGAACAGGGAGACGCGCGTCGAGTCGACCCCGCGGCCCTTCTCCTTGAACTGGATCATCCGGTTCAGCTCGCCGGTCGTGGCGACGCACTCGAGCAGGTAGGCGAGCTGGGCGTGCGCCGGCACGTGGCTCTGCCGGAACAGCGTGGCCCGGTCCAGGCCCACCGCGAGGAACAGCGTGGCGGTCTCGTCGGCGTACGACCGGAGCAGGCGCGGGTCGTGCTCGGTGGTCATGGCGTGCAGGTCGGAGACGCCGTAGAACGCGTCCTCCTGGCGGCGTGACATCGGCAGCAGGGCGCCCAGGTAGCTGCCGAGGGTGAGCCGCCCGGACGGGGTCAGCAGGGAGAGCGTGCGGGTCATGTGGTGCTCCTTGTGATGAGAGCCCACGGCACGGCAGACATGCGAACGGCCGCCCCGTGGGCGGCCGGTGAGAGGAGTGCTGAAGCGTCAGCTGGTCGGTGGGCCGCCGTCAGGCGGGCCACCACTGGACGCAGCGGTTGCTCAGCACGCGATCAGGATACCTTCCCAGCCATGCGGTGCGCCGGTCCGAGCACGGTCGTCTTCGACCCGACGCTCACCGACTACGACTTCGGCCCGGCCCACCCGATGGCGCCGGTCCGGGTCGACCTGACGATGCAGCTCGCCCACGAGCTCGGCGTGACCACCGGCGGGCCGCTGCGCGTCGTCCCGGCGCCGGTCGCGACGCTCGACCAGATCGCCACCGTGCACGACCCCGCGCTGATCGAGGCGGTCCAGCGGGCCGGCAACACCGGCGCCGCCGAGCTGCAGGTGGGCCTGGGCAGCGAGGACAACCCGGTCTTCCTCGGCATGCACGAGGCCGCCGCGCACGTCGTCGGCGCCAGCCTGGAGGCGTTCCGCCAGGTGTGGTCGGGGGAGTCGCTGCACAGCGCGAACATCACCGGCGGCCTCCACCACGCGATGGCCGACCGGGCAAGCGGGTTCTGCGTCTACAACGACGTCGCGATCGGCATCCGCTGGCTGCTCGACCAGGGCGCCCAGCGGGTGGCGTACGTCGACGTCGACGTCCACCACGGCGACGGGGTGCAGGCGATCTTCTGGGACGACCCCCGGGTGCTCACGATCTCGCTGCACGAGACCGGGCAGTTCCTGTTCCCCGGCACCGGCTTCAGCGGCGACGTCGGCGGCGAGGGCGCCGAGGGCACCGCGGTCAACGTCTCGCTGCCACCGGGCACCGGCGACGCCGGCTGGCTGCGTGCCTTCCACGCGGTCGTTCCCGACCTGGTCCGCGAGTTCGCGCCCGACGTCCTGGTCACCCAGCAGGGCTGCGACTCGCACGCCGAGGACCCGCTGGCGCACCTCGTGCTCAGCGTCGACGGCCAGCGCGCGGCGTACGTCGCCCTCCACGAGCTCGCCCACGAGGTCGCGTCGGGCCGCTGGGTCGCGACCGGCGGCGGCGGCTACGCGCTGGTCGACGTGGTGCCGCGCGCCTGGACCCACCTGCTGGCGGTGGTCTCCGGCGCCCCGCTGGATGCCGAGACGCCGACGCCCCACGCGTGGCACGAGTACGTCGAGGAGCGGGTCGGCGTCACCGCCCCGCGGTCGATGAGCGATGGTCGTCCGCCGGAGTTCCGTGATTGGCGCGAGGGCTACGACCCCGGCACCTGGCTCGACCGGGAGATCAACGCGACCCGCACCGCCGTCTTCCCGTTGCACGGTCTCGACCCGCTGCCCTGAGGCGGTCTGGACCACTGCGGGCGGGAGTGATCGCGCCTCCGAGCGCAAGGTGACACGCCAGACCACTCACAGCACTTTTCAGAACCACTTCCCCACGAGTCACAACTGCCCCTATTCTCCCTAGAGGGGCGGCACGGGGCTCATCGGTGGGGAAGCCGATGACGTGCTGCACAGGAAAGAACGGTGCACCGATGGCTGGTTCTGCAGACATGTCTGACGCGAAGTTCCTGACCGTGGCGGAGGTCGCGGCGATGATGCGCGTCTCGAAGATGACGGTCTATCGCCTGGTGCACAACGGCGAGCTGCCGGCCGTGCGCGTGGGCCGCTCGTTCCGGGTGGTCGAGGAGGACGTCAACGAGTACCTCCGCAAGAGCTTCTACAACGCTGGCTGAACACCCACAAGCAACCCTTCCGTGCCCGCCCTTGATCGCGGGTTCGGCGCCTCGGCGTACGGCGGCTAGGCTTGCCCGGTCCTGCGGGCCTTCCCGCGGGGCGCTGGCCCGGCCCTGACGGCCGGCTCAGCCGTCCGTCGAAAGGTCTGTTCGTGGGTTCGGTCATCAAGAAGCGGCGCAAGCGCATGGCGAAGAAGAAGCACCGCAAGCTGCTCAAGAAGACGCGCGTGCAGCGTCGCAAGCTCGGCAAGTAGCCGCCGACCCCACTGCCACGGTCAGCTGATGGCTTCCGGCGAGCGCGTCGTCCTCGTGACGGGGGTCTCGCGAGACCTCGGTCGCCGGTCGGCGCGCGCGCTCGCGGCCGACCCGAGCGTCGACCGGGTCATCGGCGTCGACGTCGTCCCGCCGCGCGGTGACGTCGGCGACGTCTCCTTCGTGCGTGCCGACATCCGCAACCCGGTGATCGCCAAGGTCATCGCCAAGGAGAACGTCGACACGGTCGTGCACATGAGCGTCATCTCGACGCCCGGCAGCGCCGGCGGGCGCGGCACGATGAAGGAGCTCAACGTCATCGGCACGATGCAGCTCCTCGCTGCGTGCCAGAAGGCGCCGAGTGTCCAGCACCTCGTCGTGAAGTCGACCACCACGATGTATGGCGCGAGCAACCGTGACCCGGCGATGTTCACCGAGGACATGGAGCCGCGCCGCGGCGCCCGCTCGGGCTACGCCAAGGACGTCGCCGAGATCGAGGGCTACGTCCGCGGCTTCGCCCGGCGGCGGCCCGACGTCCGCGTCACCACGCTGCGCTGCGCCAACGTGATCGGCCCCCACGTGGTCAGCCCGCTCACGTCGTACTTCCGCCTGCCCGTCATCCCGACCGTGCTCGGGTTCGACGCGCGGCTGCAGTTCCTGCACGAGCAGGACCTCATGGACGTGCTCATCCACGCCGTCCGCCACGACCTCCCGGGCACCTTCAACATCGCCGGCGACGGCATCCTGATGCTGTCCCAGGCGCTGCGCCGGCTGAAGCGGCCGTCGGTGCCGATGCCCGGCCTCGCCGTCGGCGGCCTCGGCTCGCTGCTGCGCAGCGCCCGGCTCGCGGACTTCTCTCCGGAACAGCTCAGCTTCCTCACCTACGGTCGCGGGGTGGACACCACCCGGATGCGCGAGCAGCTCGGCTTCGAGCCGGCCTTCACGACCACCGAGGCCTTCGACGACTTCGCCGTGGGGTTGACGCCCACCGGCGGTCGGGTCGAGCGCGCGCTCACGGCGGCGCTCGACCAGCTCCCGCCCGTCCCGGACGACGCGCCTGCGCTCCACCCGGTCGGAGACCGCCGTGGGTGACGCGGAGATCATCCCGATCGGCACCCGCGGCCGTCCCGGCCGCGGCCAGGGGAGCGGCCGCCCCTCCGCGGCGTCACGCAGCCTGGCCGGCGGCACCCGCAAGACCGGCCCCGCCAAGGAGCGCCCGGCCGCCCGCCCGGCCGACGCCGAAGCCGACCCATCAGCAGACTCGCCCCGACCGCAGCCGGCCTCGACGACCGAGCCGCCCGCGGCCGAGGTCCGCGAGGTCCCGGCCGCGGCGCGGCGGCGCCCGCCAGCCCGCACCGAGGAGCGGACGCCCGGCAGCGGCATCCCCGCGCGAGACTGGCTCGCGGCGTTCCAGAGCGCGTCGCGCGAGCTGTTCGGCGACCAGTGGGAGCCCCAGCTGGCCCGCTTCCTCGCCTTCCTCCGGCGCCGGGTCACCGGCGACTACGTCGTCGACGAGTACGGCTTCGACCAAGAGATCACCGAGCGGTTCTTCATGACCGCGCTGCGGCCCATCGCGCAGAAGTGGTTCCGCATCGAGGTGCGCGGCATCGAGAACATCCCGTCCGAGGGCGGCGCGCTGGTGGTCTCCAACCACTCCGGCACGATCCCGGTCGACGGGCTGATGACGATGGTGACGATCCACGACCACACCGGCCGGTTCCTGCGCCCGCTCGGCGCCGACCTGGTCTTCAAGTCGCCGGTGGTCAGCACCCTGGCCCGCAAGGGCGGCACCACCCTGGCCTGCAACGAGGACGCCGAGCGGCTGCTGCGCGGCGGTGAGCTCGTCGGGGTCTGGCCCGAGGGGTTCAAGGGCATCGGCAAGCCGTACGCCGAGCGCTACAAGCTGCAGCGGTTCGGCCGGGGCGGCTTCGTGTCGGCGGCGCTGCGCACCCAGGTGCCGATCATTCCGCTCTCGGTCGTCGGCGCCGAGGAGATCTACCCGCTGGTGGCCAACCTGCCCTCGCTCGCACGGGTCCTGGGGCTGCCCTACCTGCCGATCACGCCATTGTTCCCGTGGCTCGGCCCGCTCGGCATGGTCCCGCTGCCGTCGAAGTGGCTGCTGGAGTTCGGCGAGCCGATCCGCACCGACGAGTACGACGCCGGCGCGGCCGAGGACCCGATGCTCGTCTTCAACGTCACCGACGAGGTGCGCGAGACGATCCAGTCGACGCTCTACTCGCTGCTCGTGCAGCGGCAGTCGGTCTTCCGCTAGCCGCTTCGCGGCGGGGGGTGGGCTGCTACTTGCCGACGAGGCCGCTGAGCAGGCCGTTGACGCCCTCGACGACGCCGGTCACGACCTGGTTGACCGTCTCGGTGACCGGGGCGAGGTCGATCGGGTGGCGCTTGCCGCCCTTGCCGCCGTTGCCGCCGCCTTCGTTGCCGCCGGTGCCCCCGTTGGTGCCGGTGCCACCACCGCCGAGCAGCCCGCCGACCCCGTCGGTCGCGGTGCTCGTGGCGGTCGGGAGGTCGATCGGGGTCTCCGGCGGGTGGAGCCCGCTCGGCTTGCCGCCCTGGCCCTTCGTGCCGTGCTGGGGCTGCTGCGGAGCGCTCGAGGGGGTCGCGGTCGGGGCGTCGGTGCCCGCCAGCTCGCCACCAGCGACCGCGTCGGCGAGGTCGCCGAGGGCCTGGGTGGTGCCGGCCAGCAGCTGGCCGGGGACGTCGAGGATGCCCTCGCCGCACGCGGGGTCGGGGCAGAGGTTGAGCGCTTGGGCGTCGATCGCGAGGACCACGCCCGCGGCGTTGACCAGGGCGTCGTGAGCCGCGGCCGGGATGACGTCGTTGAGCGCAGTCAGCTCGTCGAGCCCCTCGGAGGCGTTCTGGTGGACCTGCGCGATCGAGGCCGGGTCACCGTGCTCCTCGAAGTCGGAGATCAGGGAGTCGCTGCCGTCGGAGAACTGCGCGGCGTACGCCTCGAGCGTCTGCTTCACGAGCTTGGCGTCCGGCTTGCCCTTGCGGCTGAGCTGGTCGGCCTCCTGCAGCCGCTCGGAGGCGTTGCCGAGGACCGTCTCGCCCTTGGCGTCGTCGCCGACGGCGAACCCTGCCTGGGTGTTCTCGATGGCGCGCTTGACCGGGTAGAGGGCGTCGCCCGGCAGCGCGCTCTGGGAGGCCACCGCCATCGAGGTGGTGGCCCCGATGATGGCGACGGCACCGACGGCGACGCCGATGCGGCGCTCGCGGCGGGTGCGGCCGGGCTTGACCGTCAGCCGGTCCACGGTGTCGCGCCGATCGGCGGGCGTGGCCGGGGTCAGCTCGGCGGCGGCTGCGAGCATGAGCCGCTCGCGCAGGTCGGCCACGAACTCCGGCCGCGCCTGCGGCTCCGGAGCCGAGCGCAGCGCGCCCACGAGCTCGAGCAGGTCCTCGGTGGCGCGATCGACGTCAGCTCGTCGTCCGCCCTCGACCAGCGAGTCGAATCGCTCGGCACGTCGTCGTGCCAAGAACAGGGGGGTCATCTCTGCTGTCCCGTCGTGTGGTTGTCGATGCCGTCCCCGTGATGAGACATCGACGTCAGGCACAACGACACGGCTGCGGGCCGGGTTACGCGCGGCACTTCCACGGCTCGGTAACGAGACTTCCTCAGGATTTGCGTCGTCATCGGCCGCTCACCGGATCCCTTCCGGCATGAGCTTGGCGAGGTTGCGCACCCCGCGGAGCTGCAGCTGCTTGACCGCGCCCTCGCTCCGGCCGAGGACCGCCGCGGTCTCGGCGATGCTCATGCCCTGCAGGAACCGCATGATCAGGCAGTCCTTCTGCTCGGTGGGCAGCTCGGTGAGCGCCTTGAGCAGCAGCTCGTTGGTGAGGCTCGCGAGCACCGCGTGCTCGGGGCCCTCGGTCGCGTCGTCGTGGAGGCCCATGTCCTCGGTGGCGAGCTCGAGGCGGGTCCGGCCGGCCTTGAAGTGGTCGGTCGCGAGGTTGCGCGCGATGGTCATCAGCCAGGCGCCGAAGTCCTTGCCCTGCCAGCGGAAGTTCTGCATGTTGCGCAGCGCCCGGAAGAACGTCTCCGAGGTGAGGTCCTCGGCCAGGGTGCTGGAGCGGGTGCGGTAGAAGAGGAAGCGGTAGACCGAGCCCTGGTAGTGGTCGTAGAGCATCCCGAAGGCGTCGCTGTCGCCCGTGCGGGCGAGCTCGACCAGCGCGATCAGGCGGGTGCGCTCCTCCTCGGTCTCCTCCGACGAGGCGGCCTGGTCGGCGTCGCCGAAGCCGCCGCCGTCGGCCTGGGTGCGGTGTGTGGCGCCGACCTCGTCGTTGGCGACGGCCTCGCTCAGGAGCCGGCCGAAGGGGTGCGGCGCGGCCGCCGGCGTACGCCGGGAGGGGTTGCCGGCCAGGGCGAGAGCGGGCTGGGGCGGGCCGCCGAGCAGGGCGCACGCGACCGCCTCACGCAGGGCTTGCAGCCCTCGCGCGACGTCGTGACCCGTTCCGGGCACCAGGTCCCCTCCCTCGGCTCCCCCAGATTCCGTACCCCACAGTAGAGGCGAACGTCACATCGCGGGTAGGAATCGTTGCCTTCGACACACTGGACCGAACCGCCGGAGCGGGCGGTCAGCGACGGCGGCCGCGCAGGGAGACCCCGGCTGCGACGGCGCCGGTGACGGCGCCCGCCACGGCGCCCACGACCAGCCCGGCGCGGGCGGCCTTGCGACCGGTGCGGTAGTCGTGCACCCGCCAGCCGTGCTCGCGGGCGTAGGCGCGGAGCTTCGCGTCGGGGTTGATCGCGCACGGGTCGCCGACCATCGTCAGCATCGGGAGGTCGTTGAAGGAGTCGGAGTACGCCGAGCACCGGCTCAGATCGAGCGACTCCCGGGCGGCGAGCGCCCTGATCGCCTCCGACTTCGCGGGGCCGTGCAGCATGTCGCCGACCAGCCGCCCGGTGTAGACGCCGTCCACGTGCTCGGCGACGGTGCCCATCGCGCCGGTGAGGCCCAGCCGTCGGGCGATGATCTGGGCGATCTCGATGGGCGCGGCCGTCACCAGCCAGACCCGCTGGCCCTGGTCGAGGTGCAGCTGCGCCAGCGCCCGGGTGCCCGGCCAGATGCGGTGCGCCATCGCCTCGTCGAAGATCTCCTCCCCGAGGTCCTGGAGCTCCTTGACCGTGTGCCCCTCGATGAAGCCCAGCGCCGACGCCCGCGCCTCCGCGACGTGCTCCGGGTCCTCGACGCCGACCACGCGGAAGTAGGCCTGCTTCCACGCGGCGTTGAGGATGTCGCGGGTCGTGAAGAACTCGCGGCGGTGCAGCCCGCGGGCCAGGTGGAAGATGCTGGCGCCCTGCATGACGGTGTTGTCGACGTCGAAGAACGCCGCCGCCTCCGGGTCCTGGGGCAGCACGAGCGCTGACTCCACCTCCGCGGCCGCCGCCGCGGCCTCGCCGGCGAGCGTGGACCGCTGCTGCAGGTTGCGCGGCGTGCGCGGGGTTCGCAGCCGCTCGGAGGGCACCACGATCCCAACCTAACGGGACCCGCCATGTGGAAGTATCCGTCCATGGCTGCCGGACCCGCGACCGACGTCGCGGACCTGCTCACCCAGGCCGCGGCCGAGGACCCCGACCGCCTCGCGATCGTCGAGTCGGGCGGCCGGCGGGTCACGTGGGGCGAGCTCGACGACGAGGTCGGCAGGATCGCCACGGGGCTCAGCGCCTCGGGCGTCGTCGCCGGGCACCGCGTGATGATCGTGCTCGGCAACCGGATCGAGTTCGTCACGACCTACCTCGCGGTCCTGCGCACCCAGGCCGTCGCGGTGCCGGTCAACCCCACCTCTCAGCCCGGCGAGCTGGCCCGGATGATCGCCGACTCCGGCTCGCGGATGGTCTTCGCGGACGTCGACACCGTGACCGCCGTGCGCGGTGCGGTCAGCGCGCTCGAGGAGGCGCGGGACGCCGAGCACCCCACGGGCTCGATCGAGGGCGACCTCCTCGCGCGCCTGGTGATCCCGCGGGTCGTCGTGGTGGGCGCGACCCTCCAGCCCGGCGAGCGCTCGTACGACCACCTGCGCGCCGACACCGCGCGCGCCGTACCCCCGCTCCAGGACCCCGAGAAGCTGGCGGCCCTGCTCTACACGAGCGGCACGTCGGGCCGCCCGCGCGCCGCGATGCTCACCCACCGGGCGCTGCTGGCCAACATCGAGCAGGTCGCCGAGGTCCAGCCGCCGATGATCCACGGCGACGACGTCGTGCTGGGCGTGCTGCCGCTGTTCCACGTCTACGGGCTCAACGCCGTGCTCGGCGTCGTCATGCGGCACCGCGCCAAGCTCGTGCTCACGACCCGCTTCGAGCCGCAGGGCACCCTCGACCTCATCGAGGACGAGGCGTGCAGCGTGATCCCGGTGGCCCCGCCCGTCTTCGCCTACTGGCGCGACGTCGACGGCCTCCAGGAGCGGCTCGGGCCGGTCCGGCTGATCCTGTCGGGGTCGGCGCCGCTGTCGCCAGAGCTGGGCGCGGAGTTCAGCGACCTCGTCGGGCTGCCCATCCACCAGGGCTACGGCCTCACCGAGGCCTCGCCGGTCGTCACCAGCACGCTGTGCAGCCAGGACCTCCAGCCGGGGTCGGTCGGGGCCGCGCTGCCCGGCATCGAGATCCGGCTCGTCGACGAGACCGGCTTGCCGCCGGAGGGCGAGGACGCCGGCGAGATCCAGATCCGCGGCGCCAACCTGTTCAGCGGCTACTGGCCCGACGGGGCGCAGGGCCCCGACGACGACGGCTGGTGGTCGACCGGCGATGTCGGCTTCCTCGACGCCACGGGCGACCTGTTCCTCGTCGACCGGCTCAAGGAGCTGGTCATCGTCTCCGGATTCAATGTCTACCCCGTCGAGGTCGAGGACGTCATCCGGGAGGTGCCGGGGGTCTCCGAGGCGGCCGTGATCGGCGTCGACGACGCCGAGACCGGCGAGGCGGTCGTCGCCTACGTCGTGGCCAGTGGCGACGAGGGCTCCCTCGCGGACGACGTCCGCGCCCACTGCGAGCAGCGCCTCGCCCGCTTCAAGCAGCCCAAACGGATCGAGGTCGTCGCCGAGCTCCCGGTGGGGGTCACGGGCAAGGTGCAGAAGGGCCGGCTGCGGGGCATGGAGCGCCGCCGGGCGCTCGGCCTGCTCGAATGACCGCGCGCGTCACCCTCTACTCCCGGCCGGGCTGCCACCTGTGCGACGACGCCCGCGCGGTGATCGAGCGCGTCTGCGCCGCCCTGGGGGAGACCTACGACGAGGTGTCGATCCTCGACGACCCGGCGCTGCTGGAGAGGTACGCCGAGGAGATCCCGGTCACCCTGGTCGACGGCCGCCAGCACGACTTCTGGCGCGTGGACGAGGGCCGGCTGCGCACCGCGCTCGCGGGCACCGCCGGCTGAGGACCCCGGCCGGCGCAGGCGTCGCCGACCGTCCTCCACCGGCTCGCTGAGCGGCCTCCGAGCGAGCTCGGAGGCCGCCCGGGTGGTGTCGTCGGCTGGCTCCTCCCCGAGCGAGCTCGGGCCTGAGCCGAGCCACCTCTACCCGCTCGCTGATCGGCCTCCGAGCGAGCTCGGAGGCCGCGCGAACGATTTTGTTCTCCCGTTCACAAACTCCTAGAGTGGAAGTCGCCGCCGGCGCGAGCGGCCCCTCTCGGGCCCCGCCCAGCGGCTGGAAAGTAGGGCTGGTGAGCGCGAGGACGAGCGACAGCTCCCGGGAGATCCCGGAGGCCACCGTCGCGCGCCTGCCCATCTACCTGCGGGCCCTCACGACGCTCGTCGAGCAGGGCACCGCGACCTGCTCCAGCGAGGAGCTCGCCGCGGCGGCCGGTGTCAACAGCGCCAAGCTGCGCAAGGACCTCTCCTACCTCGGCAGCTACGGCACCCGCGGCGTCGGCTACGACGTCGACTACCTGCGCTACCAGATCGCCCGCGAGATCGGCGTGACCCAGGACTGGCCCGTGGTCATCGTCGGCATCGGCAACCTCGGCCACGCCCTGGCGAACTTCTCCGGCTTCCGCAGCCGCGGGTTCCGGGTCGTCGCCCTGCTCGACGCCGACCCCGAGCGGCGGGGTGAGCGGGTGGCCGGCGTCGACGTGCGCGACTTCGCCGACCTCGACGCGATCGTCCGCGAGCACGGCGTCGCCATCGGGGTCATCGCGACGCCCGCCTCGGCCGCCCAGGACGTCGCCGACCGGATGGTCGAGGCCGGCATCAGCAGCATCCTCAACTTCGCGCCGACGGTGATCTCGGTGGCCGACGGCGTCGACGTGCGCAAGGTCGACCTCTCGATCGAGCTGCAGATCCTCGCCTACCACGAGCAGCGCAAGCAGGCCGAGGCCACGACCCGCGTCGCCAGCGAGGTGACCGCGTGAGCGTCCTCGTCGTCGGCGTCTCCCACAACTCCGCCCCTGTCTCGCTGCTCGAGCGGGTCAGCCCCGACGCGGACGCCGTGTCCAAGCTCGTCCAGTCGGTCGCGGCGTGCGAGCACGTCACCGAGGCGACCGTGATCGCGACCTGCAACCGCGTCGAGATCTACGCCGACGTCGACCGCTTCCACGGCTCGGTGGAGGAGATCTCCCGCCTGCTCATCGAGCCGTCGGGCACGTCCACCGACACCATGCTTCCGCACCTCTACGTCCACTACGACGACGGCGCGGTCTCGCACCTGTTCCAGGTCGCCGCCGGCCTCGACTCGATGGCCGTCGGCGAGGGCCAGATCCTCGGCCAGACCCGCGAGGCGCTGCGGCTGGGCCAGGAGCTCGGCACCGTCGGCCCGGCGCTCAACGTGCTGTTCCAGCAGGCGCTGCGGGTCGGCAAGCGCTCGCGCGCCGAGACCGACATCGACAGCGCAGCCCCGACCCTGGTCGGTGCGGCCATCGACCGGTCCGCGCGGCACGGCTCCGACGTCGCCGGGCGCCGCGTCGCGGTCGTCGGCGCCGGTGCGATGGCCGGCCTGGCCGTCGCGACGGTCTCGCGCCGCGGGGCCGCCGAGGTCGTCGTGGTCAACCGCACCCGCGAGCGCGCCGAGCGCCTCGCGGCCGACTACTCCGGCCGGTCGGCGGCCCTCGCCGAGCTGCCCGCCGTGCTGGCCGAGGCCGACGTGGTGATCGCCTGCGCCGGCGCCACCGGCGTCCTCGTGACCCGCGCCCAGGTCGAGGCGGCGCGCCCCGACGGCCGTCCGATGGTCTTCCTCGACCTCGCGCTGCCCCACGACGTCGATCCGTCCGTGGTCGAGCTCGACGCCATCACCCGCATCGACCTGGCCGACCTGGCCCAGGAGCTCGAGGACTCCGCCGCCGGCCGCGAGGTCGCCGAGGTCCGCCGGATCGTCACCGAGGAGGTCGCGGCGTTCGTCGCCGCCCGCCGCTCCGCGAGCGTCACGCCGACGGTGGTCGCGCTGCGCTCGATGGCGACGTCGGTCGTCGAGGCCGAGATGGAGCGCCTCGACCACCGGCTCCCCGAGCTCAGCCCCGAGGCCCGCGCCGAGGTGCTCCGCTCCGTGCGCCGCGTCGCCGACAAGCTCCTCCACGAGCCGACCGTCCGGGTCCGCGAGCTCGCCAACGAGGCCGGCGCGGTCTCCTACGCCGCCGCCCTGGCCGAGCTGTTCGCGCTCGACCCGGAGGCCGTCGACGCCGTGACCCGACCGGAGGGCCTGGCATGAGGCCCCCCGTCCGCATCGGCACCCGCTCCTCGCTGCTCGCGACCACGCAGTCCGAGCTCGTGGCCGCGATGATCCGCGACCGGCTCGGCCGCGAGAGCGAGCTCGTCGAGATCTCCACCCCGGGCGACCGCACCCAGTCCGCCGGCACGCCCATCGAGCAGTCGGGCGGCACCGGCGTCTTCACCAGCGCCCTGCGCGACGCGCTGCTGCGCGGCGAGGTCGACGTCGCGGTGCACTCCCTCAAGGACCTCCCCACCGGCCCGGCCGACGGCATCGCGCTCGCCGCCGTGCCCGCGCGCGAGGACCCCCGCGACGTCGTGGTCGCCCGT
The DNA here is from genome assembly GCF_000422805.1 of Nocardioides halotolerans DSM 19273. Classification (GTDB taxonomy): domain Bacteria; phylum Actinomycetota; class Actinomycetes; order Propionibacteriales; family Nocardioidaceae; genus Nocardioides; species Nocardioides halotolerans. The sequence goes on from NZ_AUGT01000009.1 coordinate 111,708, forward strand.
GACGGGCTCACGCTGGGCGAGCTCCCCGCGGGGTCCAGGGTCGGCACGGGTTCCCCGCGACGGGTCGCGCAGCTGCACGCCCTCGGCCTCGGTTTGGACGTGGTGGGCGTTCGTGGCAACGTCGACACCCGGATCGGCAAGGTCCGTTCCGGGGAGTACGACGCCGTGCTCCTCGCCCGTGCCGGGCTCGCCCGGATCGGGCGGCTCGAGGAGGTCACCGAGGTGCTCGACCCACTGCAGATGCTGCCCGCCCCCGGGCAGGGTGCGCTGGCGGTGGAGTGCCGCGCCGACGACGACCTCCTCACCGACCTGGCCCTGCTCGACGACCGGGCCACCCGGGCGGCCGTCGAGGCCGAGCGGGCCGTGCTCGCCACCCTCGAGGGCGGGTGCTCGGCACCGATCGGCGCGCTGGCCGAGGTCGTCGAGGGCGAGGACGGCGAGGAGCTGTGGGTGCGTGCGATCGCGCTCTCCACGGACGGCGGGCTGTCGGTGCGGAGGTCTGCGTCCGGCGACCCGGACGACGCGGCCGGGGTCGGGTCCCGGCTGGCCAAGGAGATGCTCGCCGACGGCGCGGCCGAGCTCGACGCACCACCCGCAGAACACCCCGCAGACCCAGACGCACATCCAGACGCACACCCAGACGCAGACAAGGTGCACGACGCATGACGCGAGGCAAGACCACCACGAACGACCGTTCGGCCGCGGCCACCGAGCGCGGCTGGGTGTCCTTCGTCGGCAGCGGCCCGGGTGACCCCGAGCTGCTGACCGTCCGGGCCGTCACCCTGCTCGAGCAGGCCGAGGTCGTGGTGACCGAGTCACCCGAGCACGTCGACCTGGTCCGCCGGCTGCTGTCGCTGCCGGCCGAGTGCGAGACGCCGGTCTTCGTCGACGGCGGCTTCGGTGAGGACGGCCAGCCACTGACCCACGCCGCGCGCGCCAAGGTCGTGGTCCGCCACGCCAAGAAGCAGCGCGTGGTCCGCCTGATGAGCGGCGACCCGTTCCTCTACGCCTCGGGGCCCGAGGAGGCGCAGGCCTGCGCCAAGGCCGGCATCGGCTTCGACATCGTGCCCGGCGTCTCGTCGGTCTCGGCGGTGCCCGCCTACGCCGGCATCCCGCTGACCACCAAGGACCACCGCGAGGTCGCGGTCGTCACCGCGCACGAGAAGGTCGACTGGTCGGCGTACGCCGACGACCGCACGCTGGTCGTCCTCTCCGGCGTCAACATGGTCGGTGACATCGCGAAGGCCCTCGTGGCCGCGGGCCGCGACCCCGAGACGCCCGTGGCGATGACCCGCGTCGGCACCACCACCGAGCAGGCCACGGTCACGTCCACGCTCACCGGCATCGCCGCCGAGGCCCGCGCCGCCCGGATGACGCCGCCCGCGGTCATCGTGATCGGCAAGGTCGTCGACCTGCGCGAGACGCTGTCGTGGTTCGAGACCAAGCCGCTGTTCGGCTGGCGGGTGCTGGTGCCGCGCACCAAGGACCAGGCCGGCCCGCTGGTCTCGCGGCTGCGCGGCTACGGCGCGGTGCCCGACGAGGTGCCGACGATCTCGGTCGAGCCGCCGCGCAACCCGCTGCAGATGGACAAGGCCGTCCGCGGTCTGGTCGAGGGCCGCTACGAGTGGATCGCGTTCACCTCGGTCAACGCCGTGAAGGCGGTGCGCGAGAAGTTCGAGGAGTACGGCCTCGACGCGCGTGCGTTCTCCGGTCTCAAGATCGCCGCGGTCGGCGACAAGACCGCGCAGGCGATCGCCGCCTGGGGTCTGCGCGCCGACCTGGTGCCCTCCGGCGAGCAGTCGGCCGCCGGGCTCCTCGCCGACTGGCCGGAGTACGACGAGCTGCTCGACCCGATCAACCGCGTCTTCCTGCCGCGCGCCGACATCGCGACCGAGACGCTTGTCGCCGGCCTGATCGACCTGGGCTGGGAGGTCGACGACGTGACGGCCTACCGCACCGTCCGCGCCACACCGCCACCGGCGACCACGCGCGACGCGATCAAGTCCGGTCGCTTCGACGCGGTGGTGTTCACGTCGTCCTCGACGGTGCGCAACCTGGTCGGCATCGCCGGCAAGCCGCACCCCTCGACCGTGATCGCGGTCATCGGGCCGGCGACCGCCAAGACCGCCGAGGAGCACGGCCTGCGGGTCGACGTCCTCGCGCCCAAGCCGGACGTCGACGCGCTGGTCGACGCGCTGGCCGACTTCGGTGCCACCCGACGTGCGGCGATGATCGAGTCCGGCGAGCCGGTCACCCGGCCCTCGGAGCGCAAGCCGGCGGCACGGCGGTCGAAGGCACGCTGATGGCCGAGGGCGTCGTCCCCGAGGTGACCGGGCCGTTGGTCCGGCCGCGTCGGCTGCGGCGTACGCCCGGCCTGCGCCGGATGGTGGCCGAGACGGTGGTCACCCCGGCGCAGCTGATCCTGCCGGTGTTCGTCCGCGAGGGCATCGGCGAGCCGGTGCCGATCGCCTCGATGCCCGGCGTCGTCCAGCACACCCGCGACAGCCTGCGCAAGGCGGCCGCCGAGGCGGCCGACCTCGGCCTGGGCGGGGTGATGCTGTTCGGCATCCCCGAGCGCAAGGACGCCACGGGCTCGGGTGCGATCGACCCCGGCGGCATCCTCAACCTCGCGATCGCCGACGTGGTCGGCGAGGTCGGCGACGCGCTCACGGTGATGAGCGACCTGTGCCTCGACGAGTTCACCGACCACGGGCACTGCGGCGTGCTCACCCCCGACGGCCGGGTCGACAACGACCGGACGCTGGAGCTGTACGCCGAGATGGCCCGCGCCCATGCCGATGCCGGCGTCGACATGGTCGGCCCCAGCGGGATGATGGACGGGCAGGTCCGCGTGGTCCGCGACGCGCTCGACGCCGAGGGGCACACCGACATCTCGATCCTGGCCTACTCCGCGAAGTACGCCTCGGCGTTCTTCGGCCCGTTCCGCGAGGCCGTCGCGTCCTCGCTCGAGGGCGACCGACGCACCTACCAGCAGGACTACGCCAACGCGACCGAGGGCGTGCGCGAGGCGCTGCTCGACGTCGAGCAGGGCGCCGACCTCGTCATGGTCAAGCCCGCGCTCGGCTACCTCGACGTGGTCCGTCGGGTCCGCGACGCCGTCGACGTCCCGGTGGCGGCGTACAACGTCTCGGGCGAGTACGCCATGGTCGAGGCCGCCGCCGCCCAGGGCTGGATCGACCGCGAGCCCGCCATCCTCGAGACGCTCACCTCGATCCGCCGCGCCGGCGCGGACGTGGTGCTCACCTACTGGGCCGCCGAGGCCGCCAGCCTGCTCACATCACGTTGACCCGTCGACGGGGCGGCCCTTCTGCTCCACCAGGCCGACGAGGTTGCCCTCGCTGTCGCGGATGAAGGCCTGCCACTCCTCGGTGCCGGCCGGGCCGAGGTTGTCGTCGTCGTGGCTGAAGATCACGTGCGGGTCGCCCTCGATGGTCACGCCGTCGCGGCGCAGGCGCTTGACCGTGCCCTCGATGTCGGAGACCGAGAGGTAGACCACCGCCGAGGGGGCGTTGGTCTCCAGCATCAGGCGGGTGCCGACGAGGTCGAAGAAGACCAGTCCGGGCGGGTCGTACGTCGCGCTGGGCGGCGTGCCCAGCAGGTCGGTGTAGAACGCGGTCGCCCGCTCGAGGTCCTCGGCCCGCTGGGCCACCTGCACCAGTCGCATGCGGACATCATGGCCCGCCCGCCGGCTGAGGGCCGGAAGGCTCAGTGCTTCCCTAGGGGTTCATGTAGTTGTTGAGGCAGGTCTGGAAGGCCTGCGGGTTCAACACCTGGTTGATGCCGTCGAGCGTGCACTGGAGCGTCGCCTGCACGAGGGTCAGCGCCTGGTCGACCGGAGGCAGGTTGGTCGTCGGGAGGGGCGGGACCGAGACGTGGGTGCCGGGGAGATGGACGCCGCCGCCACCGCCGCTGCCGCCGGTGGTGCCGCCACCGGTGGTGCCGCCGGTGTCCTCGTCGTCGGTGGTGCCGCCGCCGCCGTCGGTCGTCGTCGGGTCGAAGGTGTCGTCGGTCGAGTGGCTCGTCGGCGGCTTGGTGAAGTGCGCCTCGTCCTGCTGGGCCGGCGTGCCGGGCACGTGGAGCGGCGGCGGGGTCTTCGTGAGCTGGCCGGCCATCACCGTGCCGTTGGGGACCGACGTGAAGTCGCCCTGCAGGTAGGCGTCCATGATGTCGAGCACGAGGTCGACGTAGGACTGGCTGTGGTTGTAGCGGAACACCGCGCTCCGCCGGCCCGCGTCGGTGCCGAGGTCGTCGGCGCCCGAGCAGAGGTAGACGGCGGTGCCGAGCGCGGCGTCGTCGATGTCCTGGGGGTTGCGCACGCCGTCGCCGTCGGCGTCGACGCCCACGACCGACCAGGTCGAGGGGATGAACTGCATCGGGCCGACCGCGCGGTCGTAGGCCGGGTCGTTGTCGAACTGGCCCGCGTCGGTGTCGACGATCTCGCTGGTGTTGTTGGCGCCGTTGAGGGCCACGCCGAAGATGCCGGGCGTCGCGAGGCCGTCGTCGTCGAGGGTGTTGCCGTTGGCGCGGCCGTGGTTGGACTCCACGCGGCCGATCGCCGCGATGAGCTGCCAGCTGAGCTGGCAGCCCTCGTCGGCGGCGTTGATGACGGTCTCGGCACGCTGGTAGGCCGCGAGGGCGGCCGAGGGGATGCCGGAGGTCGAGGCGGTGGCGACGATCTGCTGGACGTCGGCGTCGCCGACCCCGAGGGCGAGGAGGCTGCCGTCGGAGACGCTCGCGGGCGCCTCGATCGCCTGGGCGGGCACGCTGGTGCCGTCGGGGAGCGTCGGGTCGGGACGCTCGCCGGCCGAGGCCACGGGCGCGTTGACCCCCAGCAGGTTGGCCGTCCACGCGGCCGACAGGAGCGCCATCGGCACGAGCGCCGTCGCCTTGTGCAGGCGACCGAATCGCTTAGCAGACATTGATGCTCTCTCCCAAGGGCCAGCGAGGCGTCCCCTCCGACGTCTCGCGCACCCAACGAATCGTGTCACGTAAAAGTTACGCGTTGGTACGGAACCGACGACCCCCGAGTGACGCCTGTCACCGCTAGAACGACGGTTCCCCTCTGACGTGACGCGAAACCGGGCAGTTCCGGGCAGGGTCCAGACCACTCCGGCGCCCGGTGGGACGGTGCGGATGCGGCCCTCTCAGGTGCCTCGGAGACAATGAGGCGTGCCCCGCGAGACCCCCCATCAGACGGTGCCGCAGCCGGTGGAGCAGACGGCGCAGTCGGCTGCGCTGTTCGAGCGCGCGCTGGCCGTCACGCCGGGCGGCGTCAACTCGCCGGTGCGGGCCTTCGACGCGGTCGGCGGGACCCCCCGCTTCATCGCCTCGGCCCGGGGAGCGTGGCTCACCGACGTCGACGGCAACGAGTACGTCGACCTGATCTGCTCGTGGGGGCCGATGCTGCTCGGCCACGCCCACCCCGAGGTCGAGGCCGCGGTGCGCGCGGCGGTGGGCCGCGGCACGTCGTACGGCACCCCCACCCGGCCCGAGGTCGAGCTGGCCGAGGAGATCGTGGCCCGGGCGCCGGTCGAGCGGGTCCGGTTCGTCTCCTCCGGCACAGAGGCCACGATGTCGGCCATCCGGCTGGCGCGCGGCTTCACCGGCCGCGACGTCGTGGTGAAGTTCGCCGGCTGCTACCACGGCCACGTCGACTCGCTCCTCGCCTCGGCGGGGTCGGGGCTCGCGACGTTCGCCGTCCCCGGCACGCCGGGTGTGCCGGTGTCGTCGACCGAGCTCACGCTGGTGCTGCCCTACAACGACCGCGCCGCCGTCGGGGCCGCGTTCGCCGAGCACGGCGACCGGATCGCGTGCCTGATCACCGAGGCCGCGCCCGGCAACATGGGGGTGGTCCCTCCCGGGCCCGGCTTCAACCAGTTCCTCGCCGAGACCTGTCGCAGCCACGGCGCGCTGTTCGTCAGCGACGAGGTGATGACCGGGTTCCGGGCGTCCCGGCTCGGCCAGTGGGGGATCGACGGCGCCCACGAGGGCTGGCGGCCCGACCTGGTGACCTTCGGCAAGGTGATGGGCGGGGGCTTCCCGGCGGCGGCGTTCGGCGGCCGCGCCGACGTGATGCACCACCTCGCCCCGGAGGGGCCGGTCTACCAGGCCGGCACGCTGTCCGGGAACCCGGTCGCCACGACCGCCGGGCTGGCCACGCTGCGGCTGGCCACCGACGAGGTCTACGACCACCTGACCAAGACCGGCGACGTCCTCAAGACCGCGGTCTCCGACGCCTTGTCACTGGCGGGGGTCGCCCACGTCGTGCAGTCGACCGGGACCATGTTCTCGGTCTTCTTCACCGACCCTTCGAGGCTCGCGAGCTCGCACCTCGGCGCGAGCGCCCCGCTCGTGCGCGACTTCGACGACGCCCGGCGCACCGACGTGGCGGCGTACGCCGCGTTCTTCCACGCCATGCTCGACCGCGGCGTGCACCTGCCGCCCTCGGCCTACGAGGCGTGGTTCCTGTCCGCGGCCCACGACGACCGCGCCGTCCAGACCGTGCTCGACGCCCTGCCCGAGGCCGCCCGTGCGGCGGCCGCTGCCCAGGAGAAGCCCGCCTCGTGAGCCAGACCCCTGACACCGTCGTCCACCTGCTCCGCCACGGCGAGGTGCACAACCCCGAGGGCGTCCTCTACGGCCGCCGCGACGGCTACCACCTCTCCGAGCTGGGCCGGCAGATGGCCGAGAAGGTCGCCGGCGCGCTGACCGAGCGCGACATCACCCATGTCCGCTCCTCGCCGCTCGAGCGCGCCCAGGAGACCGCCGCCCCCACCGCGGCGAGCCACGGCCTCGAGATCGTGACCGACGAGCGGGTGATCGAGTCGACCAACGTCTTCGAGGGCGAGCGCTTCGCCGACGGCAGCAACGTGCTGCGCAACCCGTCGACGTGGCGGCACCTCTGGAACCCGTGGAAGCCGTCGTGGGGCGAGCCGTACAAGGAGGTCGTGGCGCGGATGATGTCCGCGGTCCAGGACGCGCGCGTGGAGGCGCAGCGCCACGAGGCCGTGGTCGTCTCCCACCAGCTGCCGATCTGGATCACGCGGCTCCACGTCGAGAAGCGGTCGTTCGTCCACGACCCGCGCAAGCGACAGTGCACGCTCTGCTCGCTCACGTCGTTCCACTTCGTCGGCGACCGGATCACCCAGGTCTCCTACAGCGAGCCCGCCGGCGACCTGATCCCGGCCAAGGACCGCTCCGCGCCGTTCTCCGCGGGCAACGCGCCCGACGAGAACAAGCCCTGATGGTGGCCCGTCGCCTGGCCCTGGTCGTCGCCGCGCTCGCGGTGACGGCAGGCACGGCGACGGCGTGCACGGACGCCAACGGCACCGAGGGCAAGGACTACGTGCCCGGTGACGGCATCGTGCGCGAGATCGCCCCCGTCGACCGGCGGCCGCCGGTCGAGGTGTCGGGCGAGACGCTGGACGGCGACCCGCTCGACCTCGCGGACCTGCGCGGCTCGGTGGTCGTGGTCAACGTCTGGGGCGCGTGGTGCACGGAGTGCCTGGAGGAGGCGCCGCTACTGGTGGACGCCGCAGACGAGCTGCCGGCCGGCACCGAGATGCTCGGGATCGACATCCGCGACCTCGGCAAGGACCAGCCGCGGGGCTTCGAGCGCAAGTTCGGCGTGCCCTACCCCTCGCTCTACGACCCCGGCAGCGAGACGCTGCTGAAGTTCCCCGCGCCGTTCAACCCGCGGGCGACGCCGAGCACGCTCGTCCTCGACCGCCGGGGCCGCGTGGCCGCGGTGGTGTCGGGCGTCCTGCCGTCGAAGCTGACGCTGCTCGACCTGGTCGAGGAGGTGGCGGCCGAGGATGGATGACTGGCTGCGCGAGACGGCGTTCTCCGGCTCGATGCTCGTGGCGGTGCCGGTCGCGGTGCTGGCCGGGCTGGTGTCGTTCTTCTCTCCCTGCGTGATCCCGCTGCTGCCCGGCTACCTGTCCTACACGACCGGGCTCTCCGGCGCGGACCTCGCCGACTCCGAGGCGACGCCCCACCGCGGCCGGATGCTCGCGGGCTCGACGCTGTTCGTGCTCGGCTTCTCGGTCGTCTTCGTCGGCCTCGGTGTGCTGTCGGCCGGCGTCAGCCGCTGGTTCTTCGAGAACTCGCGGACGTTCACCATCGTGCTCGGGGTGCTGGCGGTGGTCCTCGGGCTGGTGTTCATGGGGCTGGTGCCGCTGTTCCAGCGCGACGTCCGCATCCACAAGGTGCCGGCGGTCGGGCTCGCGGCGGCGCCCCTGCTGGGCTTCCTCTTCGGCCTGGGCTGGACGCCGTGCATCGGCCCGACGCTCGGCGTGATCGTGGGCCTGGCCGGCTACGAGAACCCCTCCCGCGGTGGCGTGCTCCTCGCGTTCTACTCGCTCGGCCTCGGCCTGCCGTTCATCGTGGCCGGGCTGGCCTGGCGGCGGGCGCTCGGCGCGCTCTCCGTCGTACGCCGCCACCAGCAGTGGGTGACGCGGGCCGGCGGGGGGATGCTCGTGGTCGTGGGGGTGCTGCTGCTGACCGGCTGGTGGGACCAGGCCGTGCAGTGGGTGCAGTACCACCTCGTGTCCGACTTCCAGGTCAGCGTGTGACGCCCCGATGACCGCGACCGAGACCCGGCCTCCGAGGCCCGCGCCGGAGCGACGCTCGGGCGAGCTCACCCTGCGCGAGCTGCTGCGGTGGACGTGGCGCCAGCTCACCTCGATGCGGACGGCGCTGATCCTGCTGCTGGTGCTCGCGCTCGCCGCCGTGCCCGGCTCGCTCGTCCCGCAGGAGCGCGTCGACTCGCTCAAGGCGTCGCAGTGGAAGGACGCGCACGAGACGCTCACGCCGATCTACGAGAAGCTCGGCATCTTCAACGTCTACGGGTCGGCGTGGTTCGCTGCGATCTACCTCCTGCTCGTGGTCTCGCTGCTCGGCTGCATCGTCCCGCGGACCTTCGTCTACGCTCGCGGGCTGCGCGCCCAGCCGCCCGCCGCCCCGCGCAACCTGTCCCGCCTGCCCAGTCACGCGGCGTACTCCACGGCCGAGCCGGCCGACGTCGTGCTCGAGCGGGCGCGCCGGCTGCTCAGGCGCAAGCGCTACCGGCTGCGGCGCGAGCCGGACGGCCCGGCGGTCAGCGCCGAGCGCGGCTACCTCCGCGAGCTGGGCAACCTGGTCTTCCACCTCGCGGTGCTGGTGGTGCTGGTCGGCTTCGCGACCGGGACGCTCTTCGGCTTCAAGGGCGGCGTGATCCTGGTGCAGGGCCTGCCGTTCGCCAACAGCCTCACGCAGTACGACGACTTCGTGCCCGGCACCCTCTTCGACGTCGACGGCATGGACCCGTTCACGTTCACCGTCGACGACTTCGACGTCGAGTGGCTCACGTCGGGGCCGCGCGCCGGGATGGCCCGGGGCTTCAGTGCCGACCTCACCTACACCGAGGGGCCGGGTGAGCCCGAGAAGTCCTACGACCTGCGCGTCAACCACCCGCTCACGATCGACGGCACCGAGCTGTTCCTGATCGGGCACGGCTACGCGCCGGTGATCACCGTCCGCGACGGCGACGGCAACGTCGCCGCGTCCGGCCCGGTGCCGTTCCTGCCGACCGGACCCGACCTGTTCTCGTTCGGCGTGGTGAAGGCGCCGTTCGCCGAGCCGAGCCAGATCGGCCTGCAGGGCTTCTTCTACCCGACGTTCGCGAACGTCGACGGCACCCCGGTCAACCTCGGCGGCAACGACGTCAACCCGCTCGTCTCGCTGACCGTCTTCACCGGCGACCTCAACCTCGGCTCCGGTTCGTCGCAGTCGGTCTACACCCTCGACACGTCCCGGGCGACCGAGCTCAAGGGCCCCGACGGCAAGACGCTGCGCCTCAACCTCTCGCCCGGCGAGACCGCCGAGCTGCCCGACGGGCTCGGCAGCGTCACGTTCGACGAGGTCGTCTCGTGGCAGCGCATCCAGATCAGCCACACGCCGGGCAAGAACGTCGCGCTCCTCGGTGTCGTGCTCGCGCTGCTCGGCCTGATGGGGTCGCTGTTCATCCGCTCGCGCCGGGTCTGGGTGCGGGTCACCGAGGGGTCGGACGGCACCCTCGTCGAGGTGGCCGCGCTGGACCGCTCGGGGGGCGCCGACACCGACGCCGTACTGTCTGGACTGGTCGCTGACCTGCAGGAGGAGCACCGATGACCGACGCCGCGTGGGGCACGCTGAGCAACCAGGCGGTCGCGGCCGCCGCCGTCGTCTACTTCCTGGCGCTGCTCGCGCACGTCGTCGAGTGGTCGTCGCTGCGCCAGACCGACCGCGCGATGGTCGTGGTCGGTCCGGGCGGGGGCGAGGTCCCGGCGCGGCCGACCGCCCCACGACCGGACGTCGAGAGGCAGCAGGACCGCGTCGCCGTCTTCGGCCGGCTGGCGCTGCTGCTCACCGGACTCGCGGCCGCGGTCCACCTCCTCGCGCTGGTCGCGCGGGGCATGAGCGCCGACCCCAACCGGGTGCCGTGGGGCAACATGTACGAGTTCACGCTCGCGGGCACCTTCGTGGTCGCGGCGTTCTACCTCGTGATGAGCCGTCGTTACGCCCTCGACTGGCTCGGCCCGGTCGTCGTGACGTTCGTGCTGGCGCTGCTCATGGTCGCCGTCGTGTGGCTCTACGACGCGACCGGGCCGCTGCCGGAGGCGCTCAACAGCTACTGGCTGGTGATCCACGTCGTCTCCGCGATCACCGCGACCGGGGCCTTCACCCTCGGCGGCATGACCTCGATCGCCTACCTGCTCAAGCGGCGCCGCGGCGACGCCCCCGAGACCGGCATCTGGGCGCGCGTCCCGTCACTGGAGAAGCTCGACCTGATCTCCTACCGCATCCACGCCTTCGGCTTCCCGATCTGGACGTTCGCGGTGCTGATCACCGGGCCTATCTGGGCGCACCAGGCGTGGTCGTCGTACTGGAACTGGGACCCCAAGGAGGTCTGGGCGTTCATCACCTGGGTCGTCTACGCGGCCTACCTGCACGCCCGCACGACCGCCGGCTGGCGCGGCCGCAACGCCGCGATCCTGGCCGTGGTCGGCACGCTGACCCTGTGGTTCAACTTCATCGGGATCAACTACTTCTCGAGCTCGAGCCAGCACTCATATGCGAGTGCACAGGCGACGGTGAGGAACGAGCCGGCGCCGTGGGTGCACTCGGGTTGAGCAAGCGGAGCGACTGAGGGACGAAGTCGCTCCGGCGCGTCGAAACACACCGCAGCGGACCTCGCGGACCCGACCGCGCTCAGTCGTCTGACTTCTCGCTGGCTTCGTCGAGCTCCAGGGTGTCCGGCGCGTCGGGGTCCTCGGCCGGCGCGTAGCCGTCGGTGGCGTTGTGCTTCTCCTCGGGGTCCTGCAGGTCCTCGTCGACCCGCGCCGGGTCGATGTGCTCCTCGGGAGGAAGGTCCTCGCTCTGCTGGCCCACGGGGTCGTCGTGGGGGTGCGGCGTCGATGCCATGCCGGTCACTCCAGGTCGGTTGCTGGTCATGGGGTCCCGGTAACCGCCGAGCCCGTCCTCACTCCGAGGGAGCCACGGCGCCGAGGTCGTCGCTGATGAGGTAGCCGTCACCGGCCGGTTCGACGTCCAGCTGCCGCGTCTCCTGCTCCTGCCGACCGCCGGTGTCGTAGGTCAGCGTGACCTCGACCCGTCCGTCGTCGACCTCGCTCGCGTCCTCGACGCGGACGTCGTCGATCGTCGCCCAGAACCCGTCGAACGTGCCCCGGCCGATCTTATCCTGGAGCGCCGGCGTGAGGAGCGCCCAGGCGGCGTCGGTGTCCTCCGGCAGCAGGCCGTAGTAGTCGGTCACCACACCGGCCGGGGACGACGCGTCCGCGCCGCCGGGAGGAGGCTCCGGAGCGCTGCTCTCGGAGGTGGGCGGCTCGGTGGTCGAGGGCTCCTCGGACGTCCCTCCCGACTGGTCCGAGGCGCCCCCTGACGGCGAGCCGGAGCTCTTCGGAGACGAATCGCGTGACGGCTTCTCCGCCCCGGCCGAGCCCGGCCGGTCGGCGCGGTCGTCGTCACTAGGGTCGCGGGTCAGCAGCCAGCCCGCCGCGACCACGGCCACGACGAGGGCGAGCGCGACGAGGACCGGCAGCACCCGACGGCGCGGAGCCGTCTCAGGCTCGGGCGCCGGCGACGACGGCACGGTGTCCGGCAGCCGCTCCGCGCGGACCGGCACGGGCTCGGGTTCGGGCACCGGTTCCGGCACGGTCTCGACCACGGTCGGCGCGGTCTCGGGCGCGGGTTGCGGCTCGGCCACGTCGGTCGCGAGCTCGCGCAGGGACGCTGCCACCCGGGCCATGGTCCACCGGTCGTCGGGGTCGTGCTCCAGCATGTGCTCGATGACCGGGGTCAGCGGGCCCGCACGCGCCGGCACCGGCGGCGACTCGCTCGCGATCGTGTTGAGCATCGCGATGGCGTTGGCCTGCTCGGCGTACGGCGCCGCTCCCTCCACCGCGGTGTAGAGCGAGACGCCGAGCGCCCACACGTCCGAGGCGGGGGACGGCTCCTGGCCGCGGGCGAGCTCGGGCGCGAAGTAACCCGGGGTGCCCGTCACCAGGCCGCTGCGCGTGAGCTGCTCCTGCCCGACGGTGCGGGCGATGCCGAAGTCGGCGATCAGGGCCCGGCCGTCGTCGGTGCGCACCAGGATGTTGCTCGGCTTCACGTCGCGGTGCACCGTGCCGAGAGCGTGTGCCGCGGCGAGCCCGTCGGCGACGTCCGCTCCGATCGCTGCCACGTGCCGCGGCTCGAGCGGGCCGTCCTCGCGGACGACCTGGTCGAGGGTGCGCGAGGGGACGTACTCCATGACCAGCAGGACGTGGTCGCCCTCCTCGAGGGCGTCGAAGATCGCCACCACGTTCGGGTGGTTGAGCGCCGCCGAGTGGCGCGCCTCGCGGAGCGCACGGGCGAGGTGCATGCTCGACTCGCCGGGCAGGCCGCCCACCTGCTTGACGGCGACCTGGCGGCCGAGGCGCTCGTCGTGGCACAGCCACACGCTGCCCATGCCGCCGCGGCCGACCTCGCGCTCCACGCGGTAGCGGCCGGCGATCACGTCAGGTGGCACGGGACACCCCCACGGTCGGAACCCTCACAGGCCGCTACCCAGCCGGGGCGCGCCTCACGCGTGGCGGGTCAGTCCAGGTGCTCGATCGCACCCGCCTCGGCGGTGTCGAGGGAGCGGGCGATCACCATCCGCTGGATCTGGTTGGTGCCCTCGAAGATCTGCATCACCTTCGCCTCGCGCATGTAGCGCTCGACGGGGAAGTCGCGGGTGTAGCCGTAGCCGCCGAAGACCTGGACCGCGTCGGTCGTCACCTTCATCGCGTTGTCGGTCGCGACCATCTTCGCGATCGAGGCCTCCCTGCTGAACGGCAGCCCGCGGTCGCGCAGCCGCGCGGCGTGCAGGGTGATCGCGCGGGCGGCCTGGGTGTTGGCCTCCATGTCGGCGAGGATGAACGCGAGGCCCTGGTGGTCGATGATCCGCTTGCCGAAGGTCTCGCGGTCCTGGGCGTAGGCGACGGCCGCGTCGAGGGCGCCCTGGGCGAGGCCGGTGGCGACCGCCGCGATGCCGAGCCGCCCGGAGTCGAGCGCCGCGAAGGCGATCTTGAGGCCCTCGCCCTCCTCGCCGATCAGCCGCTCGGCCGGCACGCGGACGTCGTCGAAGTTCATCGCGGATGTCGTGGAGCCGGTCATCCCCATCTTCTTCTCCGGCGGGTTGGCCGAGAGGCCGGGTGCGTCGGCCGGAACCAGGAAGCAGGAGATCCCGTTGCGCCCTTCGCCGGTGCGGGCCATCACCTTGTAGAAGTCCGCGAACCCGCCGTGCGTGGTCCAGGCCTTGGTGCCCTTGATGACCCACTCGTCGCCGTCGCGTCGGGCCGTCGTCCGCATCGCCGCGGGGTCGGAGCCGGCGTGCGGCTCGGAGAGGCAGTAGGCGCCCAGCAGCTCACCGCCGAGCATGTCGGGCAGCCACCGCCGGCGCTGCTCCTCGCTGCCGCGGGTGGCCAGGCCGTAGCAGGACAGGGCGTGCACCGACACCCCGACGCCGACGCTCGCCCACACGGCGCCGAGCTCCTCGAGCACCTGGAGGTAGACCTCGTAGGGCACCCCGCCGCCGCCGTACTCCTCCGGATAGGGGAGACCCAGCAGTCCGGCCCGACCGAGCTTGAGGAAGATGTCGCGCGGGAAGGTCCCGTCGGCCTCGGCCGCTGTCGACCGCTCGGCGAGCTCGTCGGCGGCGATCCGCCGCACGAGCCGCACGAGCTCGGCGGTCTCCTCGCTGGGCAGCACGCGTCGCGCGGTCATGACCTCACAGTAGTTGGATGTCCTTGCATCTCCACCTCGTGCAGGGGCTCCTAGGGTGGACCGGTGGGCGAGCTCGGGACGGACGTGGACCTCGAGGCGGATCTCGACGACGAGCCGCTGCGCTGGTACGTCGTGGCGGCGTTCATGCTCGCGGTGGTCGGGGGCTTCGCGCTGGCTGTCTGGCTGACCGCCGGCTGGTTCGGCGACTGCGACCGGACGAGCCGCGAGAAGGCGCACGTGGCCGACGATTCGCTGCGCGCCACGCTCTGCGAGTCCGGGCACGGCGCCGCGGGCCTGCTGGTGCCCGGCGGGTGGGTGCTCGGCCTGGTGCTGGCGACGATCGCCCTGCTGCGCTGGGGCGGCAGCCGGCTGCGGGCGCTGGTGCTCGCCGTCCTGCTCCTGACCCCGGTCGCGCTGCCCGCGGCGGCGTACGCCGGCCTGGGCCGCTCCAGCACCGACTGCACCGAGGACAAGCTCGAGAAGTTCGAGGCCTGGGTCGACGCCGGCAGCAGGGGCGCGCCACCCTACGACTGCCGCACGTTCTGAACCGAGAGGAAGCCCATGCCCGACGAGCTCTCCGAGCGCACCGAACCCACCGCCGACGCGGTCCTGACCGAGGAGCGCGACGGCGTGCTGGTCGTGACGATCAACCGGCCAGAGGCACGCAACGCGATCAACGGGGCGGTGGCGCGCGGCATCGCGGCCGCCCTCGACCGGCTCGACGACGACGACGCGCTCCGGGTCGGCGTGCTCACGGGCGCTGGCGGGTTCTTCTCCTCCGGCATGGACCTCAAGGGCTTCCTGTCGGGCGACGTGCCGGTCGTGGAGGGCCGCGGCCTGGGTGGGCTGACCGAGCGCCCGCCGCGCAAGCCGCTGATCGCCGCGGTCGAGGGGTACGCCGTCGCCGGTGGCTTCGAGCTCGTGCTCGCGTGCGACCTCGTCGTGGCCGGAGAGGGTGCTCGGCTCGGCGTACCGGAGGTGAAGCGCGGGCTGGTCGCCGGTGCCGGCGCGGCCGTGCACCTGCCGCAGCGCATCCCGCCGGCCATCGCCCTCGAGCTGCTGCTGACCGGCGACCCGATCGACGCGCCGCGCGCCGCCGCGCTCGGGCTCGTCAACCGAGTCGTCCCCGACGGCACCGCGGTCGACGCCGCGGTCGAGCTCGCGGGCGCGATCGCCGCGAACGGGCCGCTCGCCGTGGCCGTCACCAAGCAGATCGCGCTGTCAGCTCCCGACTGGAGCTTCGCCGAGCGCTGGCAGAGACAGGGCGAGCTGATGGGGCCCGTGTTCGTGTCCGAGGACGCGCAGGAGGGCGCCCGCGCCTTCGCGGAGAAGCGCGCGCCGGTCTGGAAGGGTCGCTGACCGAGGGGCCAGAATCCCCGCATGGACGCGATGACGACGCTGGTCTTCGTCGTCGTGGTGGGCGGCCGCTTCCTGCTGCCGCTGCTGATCCCCTACTACCCGCTGCCCGCCGTCGTCGCCTGCCTGATCCTCGACGGCGTCGACCAGACGATCTTCCAGGTCTTCGGCCACGACCCGCCCAACTACCAGAGCTACGACAAGGCGATGGACGTGTTCTACCTGTCCATGGCCTACCTCTCGACGTTGCGCAACTGGGAGAGCATGCCGGCGTTCCGGATCGGCTGGTTCCTCTACTTCTACCGCCTCGTCGGAGCGCTCGCGTTCGAGCTGACGCACGCGCGGTGGCTGCTGCTGGTCTTCCCGAACGTGTTCGAGTACTTCTTCATCGCCTACGAGACGATCCGGTCGCGCTGGCGCCCGGTGAACCTGCTGATCGGGTGGTGGCTCAGCGCGGCCGCCGTGATCTGGGTGGTCGTCAAGCTGCCGCAGGAGTACTGGCTGCACGTCGCGCAGCTCGACGTCACCGACGAGATGAGCCGGCACCACTGGCTGATGGGACTGCTCATCGTCATCCTGCTCGGGCTGGGCCTCGCCTTCCAGAAGCTCGTGCGCCCGCGGCTGTGGCCGCCGGACTGGTCGTGGCGGTTCCGGCCCGAGCCGCTGCCGAAGGAGATCGACGAGCCCGAGGAGCAGGACGCCTGGCGGATGCGCTTCGACGCCGTCATCTCCACGGGCACCCTCGAGAAGGTCATGCTCGTCGGCCTGGTGGCCGTGATCTTCTCCCAGATGCTCCCCGACTTCACCGGCTCGACCACCGACGTCTTCATCGGCGTCGCCGCCGTCGTCGTGGTCAACTCCGGCATCACGCTCGCCGCCGCCCGCCGGCGCTGGACGATCAGGTCGACGGCCCTCGCGTTCGCCGCGCGTCTCGTGATGAACGTCGGGCTGGTGCTCGTCGCCGACCCGCTGCTCGGCCGGCACAACGCCCGCCTCGACGGCTACGACACGATCTTCTTCCTCAGCCTGATCTCGCTGATCACGACGCTGCACGACCGCTGGCGGCCGGTCCACGAGGTGCGCGAGGTGCTGGCGCGCGGCGAGCCGGCGCCCGAGCTCGAGGCGGGCGTCGACTGAGGCGCGACTGCTAGGCCGGAGCGCTCGTGCTCAGGTCGTGGCTCGCGTCGTGGCCCGCGTCGCCGGCCGCGTCCGGCAGGTGCTGCCCGAGCCACTCCAGCACGGCGTCGGCGACGTCCTTCCAGCCGTGGTCGATCGTCAGCGAGTGGCCGCGGCCCTCGAACTGCTGGAGCTCGGTGACCGCGGCGGAGTCGCGGTACTGCTTGAGCGTCGAGCGGGTCACGACGTCCGGGACGGTGTGGTCCGCCGTACCGGAGATGAGCAGCAGGGGGCCTCGGTGCTCGTTGTCGGTGGCGACCTTCGCCTGCGAGTGCATCACGAAGTTCGCCGCCGCGGCCTGGAAGAGCGGGCGCGCGGGCGACGGGATCGTCCACCTCTCGAACAGGGCGTCGGACTCCTCCTCGTCGAGGGCGTTGCCGAACCCGAAGCGGAACTCCTTCTGGGTGAGCGAGACCGCCTTGTGCAGGTTGGTGGGGTTGCCCAGGGCCGGGAAGCCGGCGCGCAGCTGCGCGAGCGGCAGCGGCAGCACGCCCTTGATCTGCGCGGGGTCGATGGCGACGGCAGCGGCGGCGAGGTCCTGACCGAGCAGCTTCTCTGCGATCAGGCCGCCGAACGAGTGGCCGATCACCACCGGGGCTGCGCCGAGGCCGTCGATGATGTCGGCGTAGTGCCCGACGGCGTCGTTGATGCCGATGTTGGCCACGGCTTCCGGATGCGCCCGCGCCTCCTCGACGGTCTCGGGCTCGTGCGGCCAGCCGGGTGCGACGGGGTCGTAGCCCGCGTCGCGGAACAGGTCGACCCACGGCTGCCAGCTCGAGGCGTGGAGCCACAGCCCGTGGATGAAGACGACAGGTGTCTTGGTCATCGCAGTGCCTTTCTGAGGGTGACCGCAGGCGGTCGTGGTGGAGGTGCTTCGAGCCCTAAACGGTCGAGACCAGGCCGCCGTCCACGACGAAGTCGCTGCCAGTGACGTTGCCCGCCCGGGCGCTGGCCAGGAACAGCACGAGGTCGGCCACCTCCTGCGGGGTGGTGAAGCGGCCGGTCGGGCTCTGGGCTGCGGCGTTCGCCGCGACCTCGGCCGGGGTGCCGGCGCCGGTGCGTGCGACGGTGGCCGCGACGCCGTCGTCGCCAAGCCACAGGTCGGTCTGCACCGGCCCGGGGCTGACGGTGTTGATGCGGACGCCGCGCGCGGCATACTCCTTGGACAGCGCCTTGCAGAGGTTGGTGAGCGCTCCCTTGGCCGCGCTGTAGTCGATGACGACCGGGTCGGGCAGGAACGCGTTGACCGAGCTCACGGTCACCACGGACGACGGCGCGCCGCGCACCAGGTGCGGGAGCGCTGCGCGCAGGCTGCGCACGGCCGCGAGCAGGTTGATCGTGAGCGTGCCCTGCCAGTCCTCGTCGGTGACCGACAGGAAGCCGTCGACGCGCGGGCGCACGGCTCCGACGTTGTTGACGAGGATGTCCAGGCTGCCGTGGCGGCCGACCGCGTCCTCGACGAGCCGGTGCGGCCCGGCGGGGTCGGTGAGGTCGACGCGGACGGACTGCACCGAGAACCTCTCCCCGAGCAGGTCGAGCTCCTCGCTGCCGTGCAGCGCGCCGGCGACGACGTGAGCGCCTTCCTCCGCCAGTGAGCGGGTGATCGCGAGGCCGATGCCCTTGCTGGCGCCCGTGACGACGGCGACCTTGCCGTCCAACCCCAGCTCCATGGTGTGACCTCTTCCGCCGCCAGCCCGTCCTCGGGACGTTAGGGCGCCGGCGGGTCGGCGTACCTCACGTGATCACGTAGTCCGTCCGGGCTCTTGCCAGCCCACCCCACGGGGAGCAGAGTCCTTGCGCAGCGCGTGCGGAGCGCCGTCATGGTGGCCCGGTCGCGCGCGGTCAGGGGCGCGCATGGAGGTCGTCGACGTACCGGCGAGCGACGCCGCGCTCCAGCACGTCCTCGACCGGGTCGAGGAGAGCGGGCGGCCACCGGCCGCCGTCCAGGACGCCATCCACCACTCGTGGGCCCGGTCGGCCGGCGCCGGCCTGGCCCCCGACCACGTCGCCGTCCCCTTCGACGCCGACGTCGACGCGGACAGCAGGCTCGCCTGGGCAGCCGGCCCCGCGATGACCGCCGTGAGCGAGGCCCTGGCCGAGGAACCGGTCGCGCTGCTGCTCACCGACCATCGCGGCCACGTCGTCGAGCGCTTCGCGGGCTCGACCCGGACCGCGAGCATCATGGACGACATCGGCGCGGCTCCGGGCTACGTCTGCCGCGAGGAGCTCGTCGGCACGAACTCGATCGGGATGGCCCTGCTCTCCTCCTCGCTCAGCGTCGTGCTCGGCTTCGAGCACTACGCCGACAACCTCACCGTCGTCTCGTGCGCGTCGGCCGCCGTCACGGACCCGGCCACCGGTCACCTGCTCGGCGTCGTCAACATCACGAGCAAGGTCGACACCTTCCACCCCGCACTGCCCGCGCTGCTCGACCGGGTGCTGGCCGAGACCCGCTCCCGCCTGCTGACCGACCACGGCGTGGCCTCGGCCGCCCTCCGCGCGGCGTTCCTCGCCCGGCGCCGCAGGACGAAGGGCCCGCTGGTCGCGATCAGCGGCAGCACGATGTTCTTCAACACCGCCGCAGGGACGCCGCTCGCCCTGCACGCCGACCGCGCCGTCCTCTGGGCCTGGGCCGAGCGCCGGCTGCAGAGCCGGTCACCTTCTCCCGAAGCGGTGCTCCCGCTCTCGAGCGGCCCCCGCCTGGCGCGGGTCGAGCCGGTCTACGACGGCGAGTCGCTCGCGGGCTGCCTCGTGACGATCGGTGCGCCAGTCCCCCGCTCGGGCGGCGAGGAGACGTCGGAGGACCTGCGCGCGCAGCGCTGGGCATCGCTCACGGACGCCGAGCGCACCATCGCGCGGCTGGTCGCCCGCGGGCTGACCAACCGGGAGGCCGCGGCGACCCTCTTCCTCTCTCCGCACACCGTCGACTACCACCTCCGGCAGATCTTCAGGAAGCTCGACGTCCAGTCGAGGGTGGAGATGGCACGCGCGCTCGACTCGCACGCCTGAGCGGCCTGGCCCTCGCGGCTCACGTGCGTCGGTGGAAGGTGTACTTGCCGGTGGGGAGCTGGTCGAGGTGGTAGCGGTGGTCGTGGGCTCGGGCGTGGTGGTGGGGGCAGAGTGAGATGAGGTCGCGGAGGTTGGTCTTGCCGCCGTCGGTCCAGCGGGTTTGGTGGTGGGTGTGGGTCATGCCGGGTGGCCAGTCGCAGCCGTCGATCTCGCAGCCGGCGGCTTCGATGGTCTTGGCGATCCTCTGCGCTTCTGAGGCGAAGCGCTGCTTGCGGCCGAGGTCGAGGACGTGGGAGTTGCCGTCGAGGACTGCGGGGAGGACTCCGGCTTCGCAGGCGAGCCGGCGTGCGGCACCGGGGGAGAGCCTTTCGCCGGTGTCGAGCCGCGCGGCCTTCAGCCGGCCCTCCAGCGCGTCGAGCGTCATCATCACGACGACCGTGGCGTTGAGGCCGCCGGCCTTGGGCAGGCGCTTCTTGGGGTAGCGCTGGATGAGCTCGACGAAGGCCTGCCCGAGGCGCTGCGGGGTGGGCTTCCGCTCCCCGACCGGTCCCTTGCTGGCCTGGTGTCTGGGGGCGGCGAGGGCGAGCAGGTGCTTCTTGAGCATGGCGCCGGTGAGGGTGTCGAGGGTGAAGCGGCCGTGGGTCGTGCCGTGCCCGTCGTCCCAGATGGTCAGCCGGGTCGCTGCCGCAGCCTGGCGCTCTTCTTTGTCCAGCAGTGCGGCTTCGTGGGCGTCGGCGGTCTCGGGGGAGGTGACTTCGAGGATCCGGCGGCCGAGGACCTTGAGGTGCTTGGCGTCGAACTCGCGTGCGTACTCCAGCAGCCGCTGCTCGGCCCCGGCTTTGATGGCCGCGTCGAGGTCGTCGGGCAGGTCGGCCAGCGCCCGGAGGATGGCCTCGGCCTGCTCCACGTGCAGCCGACCCTGCGCGAGCGCGGTCCGGGTCGCCTCGTGCTGCTCGAGGCCGTCGGCCAATCGCATGGTGCGATGGGCCTGAGTCTTCGTGGTGCGGGTGGTGGCGGCGTGCCAGGTCGCGGTCGAGGTCGCGCCGGTCTGGCCGGGGAGGTCGACACGGCCGGCGTGGGTGAGCAGTCGGGCTTCGAGCTCGGCGAGCTGTGCCTTGGCGGACTGGACCTCGGCGATGGTGGCGACGGTGTCGTCGGCGTTCATCGACCACACCGGAGTGTCCGCGACGGCGGAGAGTTCTTTGCGTGCGTCGGCCACGGCCCGGGTGACCGGGTGGGGGTGGTGGGCGAGCGCTGTCATGGCACCTATTCCAGCACTGACCACCGACACTCGCTGGGTGGCCGGATCCCGTTGTGGATAGGGGGTTTCGGCGCTGTGGTTGTGGACGTGAGGTGGACGTTCGTCGGTGTGCGGGGGCGGCTGGGAGGGCGGGCTGCGGTGATCTCGACAAGCTCGATCAGCGGTGGGGCGGCGGGTGCCTTCGTTGCGGTGATCTCGACGAGCTCGATCGGCGGTGGCGCGGCGGGTGCCTTCGCTGCGGTGATCTCGACGAGCTCGATCAGCGGTGGGGCGGCGGGTGCCTTCGTTGCGGTGATCTCGACGAGCTCGATCGGCGGTGGCGCGGCGGGTGCCTTCGCTGCGGTGATCTCGACGAGCTCGATCAGCGGTGGCGCGGCGGGTGCCTTCGCTGCGGTGATCGCGACGAGCTCGATCGGCGGTGGGGCAGCGGGTGCCTTCGCTGCGGTGGCTTCGAGGCTCGTCGCTAGCGCTCCTCGCACCTCAGCCACCGTCAGTGGCGGTCGCCGTACCACCGCCGGACCGCAGCCATGCCTGCGGCGGCGACCCGATAGCCAGCCAAGCCTTTGACCCTCGCCGGGGCTGTCAACCCGCCCATCGGACCGCAGCAAAGGCACCCGGGCTTGACAGCCCCGGCGAGGGTCAGACACTCGGCAATCGGGTTGCCGCACCTAAAGCGAGCAGGTGCCTTCGCTCAGAGGTTTCGAGACGGTCGCTAGCGCGACCTCCTCAACCAGCGGTGGGGCAGCGGTGCCTTCGCTGCGGAGGTTTCGAGGCTCGTCGCCAGGGCTCCTGGCACCTCAGCCACCGTCAGTCGCGGACGCCGTACCACCGCCGGACCGCAGCCATGCCGCCCCCACGCAAGCAGGTGCCTTCGCTTCAGGGGTTTCGAGACGGTCGCTAGCGCGACCTCCTCAACCAGCGTGTGGTGCAGCAGGTGCCTTCTCTGCGGAGGCTTCGAGGCTCGTCGCCAGGGCTCCTCGCACCTCAGCCACCGTAGGACGCGCGTCGTACCGCACCACCGCGGGACTGCAGCAGACGCCCGCCGCACGTCGCAGCTCAGCCAGCCAGGTGCGCCTTCAGCCAGTCGGAGAGGTCGCCGAGGACGAGGTCCTTCTCGGGCTCGTTGAAGACTTCGTGGTAGAGGCCGTCGTACTCCTTGAGGGTCTTGTCGGTCGAGCCGGCGAGGCGGTCGACGAGGCGGGCGCCCTCGGGGTTGACGATCTTGTCGGCGGTGCCGCTCAGCACGAGCAGGGGGAGGCGCAGCGACGGGAGCCGGGACGGGAAGGTGTCCATCGTGCGCAGCATCGCTCCGCCGATGCCGGCGGGGAGGGCGCCGCGGTAGTTGAGCGGGTCCGCGTCGTACGCCGCCACGATCGCCGGGTCGCGGGAGATCGAGGCGGAGCTCAGCTTCTGGCCGGGGAGGCCCGGCACGACCTTGCCGATCACCTTGGCGACCTTCATCAGCAGCGGGCTGATGTCGTCGCCCGGCAGCACGGCCGGCGCCGAGAGCATCAGAGCCGCGAGCGAGTCCTGGTGGTCGAGTGCGTAGTCGAGCGCGATGCAGCCGCCCATGCTGTGGCCGAGGAGGTACGTCGGCCGTCCGTCGACCAGCTCGCGGGTCCGCAACGTCTCGAGGTCGGTCGAGAACTCCGACAGGTCGCGGGCCAGGAGACGCTTGCCGCCCGACCGGCCGTGCCCGCGGTGGTCGGGGATGACCACGCGCAGCCCGAGCCCGACGAGGACCTCCGCCACGTGGGCGTAGCGGCCGGCGTGCTCGGCGACGCCGTGGGTGACGAGGATCAGTCCGACCGGCGCGATGCCGTCGGGCTCGTAGACGTCGTAGACGATGTTGGTGCCGCCCAGGCCAGCGAACGACTTCTCGACCGGTGTCATGCGCGCCATCATGCCGGGCCGGACGTCGGGTGGCACGAGGTGACCGTGGTCACGGACGCCGAAAGTCGGTGTGGGGCGGTCGGCGCCCCGACGTACCGTTGACGGGTGACGACGGAGATCGGGCCCGCCCCCACGACGGACGACGACGGCAGCGGCGACAGGCTCGACCGCGGGGTGCTCCTCGTGGCCGGCGTGGTGGTGCTCGGCGCGATCATGTCGATCCTCGACATCACGGTCGTGTCGGTGGCGCAGCCGACGTTCCAGTCGGAGTTCGACGCCTCGCCGGCGGCAGCGGCCTGGACGATGACGGGCTACACGCTCGCGCTGGCGACCGTGATCCCGCTCAGCGGCTGGGCGGCCGACCGGTTCGGCACCAAGCGCCTCTACATGCTGGCCGTGCTCCTCTTCGCCGCAGGCTCGGCGCTCTGCGCGGCGGCCACGAGCGTCGAGATGCTCACCGCCTTCCGCGTCCTGCAGGGCCTCGGCGGCGGCATGCTGATGCCGGTCGGCATGACGATCATGACCCGCGCCGCCGGCCCCGACCGCGTCGGACGCGTGATGGCCGTGCTCGGCGTCCCGATGCTGCTCGGCCCGATCTTCGGCCCGATCATCGGCGGCTGGCTGATCGACGTCGCCAGCTGGCACTGGATCTTCCTCATCAACGTCCCGATCGGCCTCGGCGCCCTGCTCTACGCCGCCAAGGTGCTGCCGAAGGACGAGGTCGCGCCGTCGGAGAGCTTCGACTTCCTCGGCATGGTGCTGCTCTCGCCGGGCCTCGCGCTCTTCCTCTTCGGTGTCTCGTCGATCCCCGGCGAGGGCACGATCTGGGCGTCCCGCGTCCTGGTCTCGGCGGCCGTCGGCCTGGTGCTGATCGTGCTCTTCGTCCTGCGCTTCTACGCCCGCAAGCTCGAGCACCCGCTGATCGACCTGCACCTGTTCCGCAACCCGCGGCTGACCGTCGCGGTGGTCGCGATGGCGCTGTTCGCGATCGCGTTCTTCGGCGCCAGCCTGCTCTTCCCCCAGTACTTCCTGCTGACCCGCAACGAGACCACGCTCAGCGCCGGCCTCCTCCTCGCACCGCAGGGCATCGGCGCGATGCTGACGATGCCGGCCGCCGGCATCCTCACCGACCGGATCGGCCCCGGCAAGATCGTGCTCGGCGGCATCGCGGTGATCGTGATCGGCATGGGCATGTTCACCCAGGTCGGTGTCAGTGCGTCCGACGTCGCCGCCTCGGGCGACTCGTTCGCCGCCGGCTCGCCGTCCTACCTCTACCTCATCGCGGCGCTGTTCGTGATGGGCCTCGGCATGGGCTGCACGATGATGCCGATCATGACCGCGGCGCTGCAGACGCTGCAGGACCACGAGATCGCGCGCGCCTCGACGCTCATGAACATCACCCAGCAGGTGGCCGCCTCGATCGGCACCGCGCTGTTCTCGGTGCTGCTCACCAACGGCTTCAACGACTCCGACGCCACGACGCCGACCGGCGTCATCAGCGACATGACCGAGTCGTTCGCGTTCTGCTTCGTGGTCGGCACGATCCTGGTGGCCGCGTGCCTGGTGCCGGCGTGGTTCCTGCCGCGCTCCAAGCCGGCCAAGGAGCTCGACCCAGCGGCGGTGACGGCCTAGGTGGCCGTCGCCCCGGTGTCCTCGCCGAGGTAGGCCTTGCGCACGGCCGGGTCCTCGCGGACCTCGGCCGGCGAGCCCTCGGCGATCTTGTGGCCGAAGTCGAGGACGACGACCCGATCGGCGGTCTCGAGCACGAGCGCGACGTCGTGCTCGATGAGCAGCACCCCCATGCCCCACTCGTCGGCCAGGCGCCGCACGAGCCGCCCGAGCTCGGCGCTCTCGGTCTCGTCGAGGCCCGCGGCCGGCTCGTCGAGCAGCAGCACCGACGGGCTGCAGGCCACGGCCCGGGCGATCGCGACCAGGCGCCGCTGCCCGTAGGACAGGTCCTCGGCGCGGCGGTCGAGCAGCGGTGCGAGCGCCAGCTCGTCGACGGCAGCGACCACCGGCGCCGGCAGCGGCGGGTGGCCCGGGAGGACCAGGTCGGTGGCGTAGGCCAGCCGGTCGCGGGGGTCGGCCGCGGCCAAAAGGTTCTCCCGCACCGTCAGGTCGTCGAAGAGCTCCAGCGACTGGAACGAGCGCGAGAGCCCGGCCCGCGAGCGGCGGTACGGCGCCCAGCGGGTGATGTCGTCGCCGTCCCACGTGATCGAGCCCGCGGTGAGCCGGTTGTTGCCGGACACGCAGTCGATGAGGGTCGTCTTGCCGGCGCCGTTCGGGCCGAGCAGCCCGACCACCTCGCCGGGCCCGACGTGCAGCTCGACGTCCTCGAGCGCGGTGAAGCCGCCGAAGCGCTGGGTGAGCCCGGAGACCACGAGCGTGCGCGCCGGCACCGTGGTGCGGACCGCCGCGGGCAGCGGCTCGGGGTCGCCGGGTCGCAGGCCGGGGATCCGTGAGCGGAGCCCGCGGGTGAGGGCGTCGACGCGCTCGACGATGCCGTTCTGGTTGAGGATCAGCACGACCAGGAGGAGGACACCGGTCATGAGGGGGAGGTACTGCTGCCAGGTCGAGCTGTCCTCGACCGCGGCGTTCACCGGGCCGTTGGACGACGTCAGCGTGACGAGCCCGCCCGAGGCGAGCAGCGAGCCCACGACCGGGCCAGCGAGGTAGCCCGCGCTGCCGATCACGGTCAGCACCAGCACGCTGATCGAGGCCCCGGGCTGGAAGACCGACTGGAAGAGGATTGCGCCGTACCCGAAGCCGAGGAGGACGCCGCCCAGGCCGGCGATGCCCGCGGAGAGGGTGAAGCCGTAGAGCTTGGCCTCGAAGACGTTGACGCCGATCGCGGCCGCCGCGCGCTCGTTGGTGCGTACGGCGAGCAGCCGCCGCCCGGTGCGGCCGCGGCGCAGGTTGGCGACGGCGAGCGAGGCGAGCACCAGGAACGCCACGCACAGCACGGCGTAGTTGCGCGGGTGCCCGACGGGGTCGATCGGCCAGCCGAGCAGGGTCAGGTCCGTGGGCTGCACGCGGGCGTTCTCGGTGTAGGCGCTGTTGCTGAACACCAGCTGGTGCACCGCGAAGCCGAGCCCGAAGGTCACGACGGCCAGGTTGACGCCGCGGGTGCGCAGGGCCGGGAGCCCGAAGAGGAAACCGATCACCATCGCCACCACGACCCCGGCGAGCAGCGCCGGCTCGAACCGCCACCCGTGCGCCGCGACGAGCTTGGCGGCCGCGAACGCCCCGATGCCGGCCAGGGCGTACTGCGCCAGGGAGAGCTGGCCGGTGTAGCCGCTCAGCACGACGACCGACAGGCCCACGATCGCGAACGTCGCGCTGATGACCGTCGGCGCGTACCACTCCTTCGAGGCGCCGAAGGCCACCCACAGCAGCGCCGCTCCGGCGACCACGACGACCACCGCGGGGCGGACCCGGCCGGTGCCGACGCGGGGGAGCCGGTCGGTGATGGTGCCGCGCAGCGGGAGCCCGCGGCCCCGGATGACGAGCACGACGATGATGACCAGGAACGGCACCGCGTCGGGGATGCCGGGCCGGTGCGTGGCCTCGAGCAGGTCGTTGCTCCAGTGGGTCGCCAGCGACTGCGCGACGCCCAGGAAGATCCCGCCCAGGAGCGCGAGCGGGTAGGACTTGAAGCCGCCGAGGAGCGCCGTCGCGAGCGCCCCGATGATCAGGATGCTGAACGTCACGGGCGAGATGAACCCCGCCGTGGTCGCCGGCATCATCGCGCCCGCCAGCGCGGCCAGGCCGCCGCCGACACCCCACGTCACGCTGGCGAGGGCGTCGGGTGACCAGCCGAGCGCGGAGGCCGCGCGGGCGTTCTCCGCGCCGGCGGAGATCGCGTAGCCGAACCGGGTGCGGGTGCTGACGACCGCCAGCAGCAGGGCCACCGCGGCGGCGATCGCCACGAGGTAAAAGCCGTAGCGACCCACGACGATGTCGCCGGGCAGGTCGACCGCGTCGGTGGGCACGGGCGACTTCGAGATCACCGCGTTGGCACCGAACTTCAGCACGATCGCCTGGCTCAGCACGGTGAGCACGCCCAGCGTGGCGATCACCCGTGCCAGCGGGCTGGCCGAGCCCAGTGGCCGCATCACGAGGAAGTGCACGGCCACGCCGAGCGCCGCGCAGGCGAGCACGGCGAGGGCGAGCGCGACGAGGAGCGCCTGGCCGCCCTCGACGTGCAGCCGGTAGACGAGGTACGCGCCGACCAGTGCGAAGCCGGAGTGCGCGAAGTTGATGACGCCGGACCCGCGGTAGATCACGACGAGCCCGAGGCCGAGGAGGGCGTAGATGCCGCCGGTCCCGAGGCCGAGCAGCGAGAAGCGGAGGAGGTCGGTCATCGTGGGGTGCTCATGAGGGGTCGGCGTCACCTGTGAGGTAGTGGGCGGCGATGGTCTCGGCGCCGTGCCCGTCGGGCGATCGAAGGTCGTCGGCGGCGCCGGACATGACGATCCGCCCCCGGCGCAGCACGTGGACGCGGTCGGCGATCCCGAGCGCCTGGCGGACGTGCTGCTCGACGAGGATCACGGCCACGCCCTTGTCGGCGGCGGCGCGCACGGCGGTGAGCAGCCGCTCCACGACCATCGGGGCGAGCCCGAGCGAGAGCTCGTCGGCGAGCAGCACGCGCGGCTCCGAGGCCAGCACCCGCCCGAGGGCGAGCATCTGCTGCTGGCCGCCGGACATCAAGCCGACCGGCTTGCCGAGGTGCTCCTCGAGCTCGGGGAACAGCTCGAGCGCGTGCTCGGGGCGGCCGCGGCCGAGCTTGAGATTCTGCCAGCCGGTGAGCTGCATGAACACGCACCGCTCCTCGGTGAGGAACCCGAGGCCCTGCCGCGCGCGCTGGTGCAGTCGTCGGCGCCGGGAGTCGCCGTGGAAGGTGATGGTCCCGGCGAGGGGCGCCACCTCACCGGCCAGCGCGAGGAGGGTGGTGGTCTTGCCGGCGCCGTTGGCACCCAGCAGCGCCACCACCTCGCCCGCTCTGACCTCGAGGTCGATCCCGTGGATGGCCGGCGTGCCGGCGTACCCCGCGGTCAGGCCCCGGGCCTCGACGACCGTCTCCCCGACCCGGGCCGGCGCGGCGGCCGGCCCGGGAGTGGCAGTGGTGGTCATGCTCAGGAGGCGGGGACGAGCGCCAGGCGCATGTCCTTGGTCTCGGTGCCCTCCTGGACGAGCTCGCCGTCCTTGATCTCGAAGGTCAGCTCGGAGTAGTTGAACACCCTGTTCAGGCCGGGCGCGGGGAAGTCCTCCGCGAAGCTGAACGGCGGCGCGAAGCCATCGGTGTCGACCTGGGTCGTCGCGTCGAGGGTCGCCTTGACGCCGGCCGCGCTGAAGTCCTCGTTGTTCTTGATCAGCGAGAGGAAGGTGCGGAAGCCGACCCACGTGTTCTGGAAGTAGAGCGCCGACCAGCCGCCGTTGTCCTCGTCGGCGAGGTCGCCGACGTACTCCTTCGCGTCGTCCCAGATCGGGTCGTCGTTGTCGGGGAAGTTGGAGAGCGTCTTGGTGCCCTCGACCGCCTCGCCGCCGTTCGCGGCGACGGTGTCGGTGAGGCCACCGGGGACGAGGTAGTACTTCGTCTCGCTGCCGAGCTGGGCGCCGGCGGCGGCGATCCCGAGGAACGGCTGGGGCGGCGTGCCGACCACGGCGCAGTCGTAGTCGCTCGTCTCCTGCGCGATGGTGCTGAAGTCGGTGGTGGTCGGCGGGACCTTGATGAGCGTGGACGGGTCGTGGCCCTGGTTGGTCAGCGCGAGGTCGACGAGCTGGCTGATCTGGCCTGCCGAGGGGAGGTCGTAGTTGACCGACGCCACCGAGCCGCAGCCGTCCTCGGCGGCCATCTGACCGAGCCCGGCGAGGCCGAGCACGCCGGACGTGATCGGGAAGCTGATCTCGCTGGAGAGCTCGCCGGCCGAGATGCCGGGGGGCGCGAACCACGGGATCCCGGCGTCCTCGAGGATCGGCGTGATCGCGTCGCCGTTCGCGGTGAAGCCCCCGACCAGCGCCGCCACGCCCTCGTCGACGGCCTGCCGCGCGCAGTCGGCCGCCTTGTTGGGGTCGGCGCTGTCGTTGCAGGTGATGAGCTTGAGCTCGTGGCCGCCGAGGCCGCCGTCGTTGTTGATCTGCACGACGGCGCCCTGCGCGATGTCGAGGACCGCCTTGGCGTTGAGGGTGTCGGTGTCGTACGTCGAGATGGTCATCACGGTGACCGGGTCGCCGGTGAACTCCACGTCCGGGTCCTGGGAGGGCCGCCCGGAGCTCTCCTTCTTGTCGTCGTCCCCGCCGCCGCAGGCCGCCAGGCCCAGCAGCAGGGTCACGGCGCTCGCGGCGGCGAGCCAGCGGGTGTGCTTGCGCACGTCAGTCATCGGATCCCTCTCCCCAAAGCGGATGCTGCTTCCCTCGGAGCACCCGAGCGGCCGCGGCGGCCCGTGTGATCGCCGACACTCTGCCAACTAGAACGTGTTCTCGTCTATGGCTCGCCCGGATGGTTGGCCGAATCGTCACCTGTTCTGCCCGAGGTCTGTCCGAGGGTCCCTCGGTGCGTCCGGGGTGTGGCATCTCGATTGACGGGTACCAGGCGGGACTCCGTAGGCTGAGGGCGTCGCGGCTTGCGGCACGTCGTCTCGGGATCTCGGGCAGGTGATGGTGGTCGGCATGTTCAGGCGCCTGCGCCTGCGACGACTGCGTCGTCGCACGCCCGACCTGGCGGTGCCCGACCTGTCGGTGCCCGACGTGGTGCCCGCCCTCACTGCGCTGACCACGCCCCAGCTCTGCTCCCTGTGGCGCAAGAGCCTCGCCGGGCTGCGCGCGGCTCCCACCCCGGGCGCGCGCGCGAGCGTCGCCGCCGCCCGCGGGGTGCTGCTCGACGAGCTCGAGCGCCGCGAGCCCGAGGTGATGGCCGCGTGGCTCCAGTCCGGCGCCCGCGAGCCCCAGGGCCCGTCCGCCTACCTCGTGCGCTGAGGCTCGGCGGTCTCCGGCCGGCGTACTCCTGCCGGCGTCGCGCGCACCAGCGCCGCCGCCACCGCGGAGCAGGCAGCCAGCACCACGAACGCCGCGTCGAACCCGCCGACCAGCCGCGCGAGCAGGGTGCCGAGCCACGGCGCGAACGCCGAGGCCGCCATCACGCCGCCGGACAGCACGGCGGTGCGGGCACCGACGGCGTGGGTGCCCCACCGGTCGGCGACGGCGGTGGCCTGGACGAGGGTGAAGATCCCGCGGGCGCTGCCGGCGGCGAACGACCCGAGACACGCAACCAGCAGCGACCCCGCCGAGGCAGCCAGGGCGAGTGTCGTGAGGCCGCCGGCCGCGAGCACGGCGATGGTGCGCGGGCGGACGGGCAGCCGCACGACGACCGGGCCGTAGACGAGCCGGCCGGCCACCTGCCCCGCGCCGCCGACGCCGAGGGCGATCGCGGCCTGGCTCACGCTCAGGCCGCCCTCGGTGAGCAGGGGAACGGTGGTCACCACCACGGCGTAGATGCAGAACCCGCCGAGCGTGAAGGCCGCCGCGAGGAGCCAGAACTCCAGCGGGCCGGGCTCGTCGCGCGGCTCGAGGTCGACCTGGTCGCCGCCGGTCTCGGCCGCCGCCACGTCGCGGGTCGTCCACCGGGGGGCGAGGCCGAACCAGTGCAGGGGGATGGTGACGGCGAGCGGGAGGGCGAGCACGAGGTAGGTGCTGCGCCAGGTCCCGTGCGCGAGCAGCAGGGCGGTCAGTGGCGCGAAGACCG
Source organism: Nocardioides halotolerans DSM 19273 (assembly GCF_000422805.1). GTDB lineage: Bacteria > Actinomycetota > Actinomycetes > Propionibacteriales > Nocardioidaceae > Nocardioides > Nocardioides halotolerans. The sequence goes on from NZ_AUGT01000009.1 coordinate 142,451, forward strand.
TCGACGCGAGACCGGCGACCAGCGTCACCGTGGTGAGCGCCCGCACCCGCTGTGCTCCCGCCCAGTGGTTGAGGGTCGCGAACGCCGGCGCGTAGAGCGTCGCGGACATCGCGACCCCGGCCAGCACCCACGCCGCCGCGAAGACGGGCAGCGACGGCGCGAGAGCGACGAGCGCGACCGACACGACCGCGATCACGGACCCGCCGGTCATGACCAGTCGCGGCCCGTGGCGGTCGAGGTGCCGGCCGACCCACAGGCCGCAGCCCGCCGCGACGACCTGCGCGGCCGTGAAGGCGGCCACCACGTGGGTGAGTGGCCAGCCCTCACGATCACCGATCGCGGCGGCCAGGACGGTGAAGGCGTAGAACAGCACGCCCCACGAGAGGATCTCGGTGACGCACAGCACCGTCACCACCCGGCGCAGGTCGGCGGCGCCCAGCGGGACCACCGGCGCCGGCCCGCGCGGGCGTGAGGTCATCCGCAGGAAGGCCCGCAGCCGCCGCCCGTCGCCTGGGTCGGTGCGCCGATGGTGACCAGCTGCGGCTCGACCGGCCCGCAGCACCCCCCGCTCGCCTCGGTCGGCACGCCGTCGAACTGCCCGGACCCGCCGCAGACCCCCGACTCGGGGAGGACGAGCTCGACGCGGGCGGCCGCCTCGTGGTCACCGGCGATCGCGGCCACGATGCTGCGGGTCTGCTCGAACCCGGTCAGGGCCAGGAACGACGGCGCGCGGCCGTAGGACTTCATCCCGGCAAGGTAGAGGCCCTGCTCGGGCTGGGCGAGCTCGGCCACCCCGTGGGGGTAGACCGTGCCGCAGGAGTGCACGTTGGGGTCGATGAGGGGAGCGAGCGTCGTCGGCGACGACAGCACGGGGTCGAGGTCGAGCCGCACCTCGGAGAGCCAGGTCAGGTCCGGGCGGAAGCCGGTGACGACGACCACCTCGTCGACGCCCGTGACGGAGCGGCCGTCGGCATCGACCAGCGTCAGGCGGCCGTCGTCGCCCCCGACCACCTCGGCGGTGCGGAACGACGTGACGACCCGGACGTGCTCGCCCGCCACCGCCCGCTCCGCGCGCTTGCCGAGCGCGCCGCGCGCCTCGAGCTGGTCGTTGTCGCCCCCGCCGAACGCGTCGGCGGTGCCGGCCCTGCGCAGCAGCCACGAGACCGTGGTGCCTGCGTCCGCGAGACCGGCCAGCCCCACCAGGGTGTTCTGGGCGGAGGCGCCGCGCCCGGCGACGGCCACGTGCTTGCCGGCGTACCGCTCGCGCACGCGCGGGTCGGAGAGGTCGGGGATGCCGTAGAAGATCCGGTCGGCGTGCTCGGCCTCGCCGAGCGCGGGCAGGCCGTCGGTGCCGAGCGGGTTGGGGCCGGTCCAGGTGCCCGAGGCGTCGACGACGGCAGCGGCCAGGAGCCGGCGCCGGACGCCGCCGCTCTCGACGTGCACGGTGAACACCGCCTCCTCGCGCCCGGAGTCGACGAGCCGGTCGCGGCCCTGCTTGGCCACGCCGACCACGCGGCTGTCGAGGCGCACCTCGACGAGGTCGGTCGCGTCGAGCGCCGCGGCCAGGGGAGCGAGGTAGCGGTCGACCCACTCGTCGCCGTCCGGGTAGGTGTCGGGGTCGGGGGCCACCCAGCCCGTGTCGGCGAGGAGCCGCTCCGCGACGGGGTCGACGAGCTCGCGCCACGCGGAGAACAGCCGGACGTGGCCCCACTCGCGCACCGAGGCGCCGGCCTCGCCGCCGGCCTCGAGGACCACCGTGGGCAGCCCGCGCGCGTGGGCGTGGGCGGCGGCTGCGAGGCCGATCGGACCGGCACCGACGACGACCAGGGGCTCGGTCGGGCTGGGCTGGCGTGCTGCGGTCATGGCATGGGCTCCTCTTGATCGATGGGCGTCGATGGAGGACACTATCGATCAACATCGATGAATACAACATCGATATCGATCGATCTAAGGTGACCGCATGACCACGACGCAGGCCGACCTCCCTCTTGTCGCGGCCGACGACTGCTGCGAGCCCGCCTCGTCGGTCGCTCCGCGCCCCGGGCTCGACGCCGACTCGGCGGCGACGTACGCCGAGTGGTTCGCGACCCTCGCCGACCCCACGCGGGTCCGGCTGCTGCACGCGGTGTCGTCGTCCCGCTCCGGCTCGATGCGGGTGGGTGACCTCGCCGCCGAGCTCGGCATCAGCCAGTCGACCTGCTCCCACCACGTGCGCCGCCTGGCCGAGGTCGGGTTCGTCGCCGTCGACCGGGTCGGCACGTCCTCGGTGGTCTCGGTCAACCCGGCGTGCTGCACGGGCCTGCCGCACGCCGCCGACGTCGTGATGGGCACGCTCGCCGCCGCCCCGTGCTGCCCGGAGGACCTGCCGGCCGGGGTGACCACCCGCGCCATGACCGACGCCGACCTGCCTGTGGTGCGCGACATCTACGCCGAGGGCATCGCCACCCGCAACGCCACCTTCGAGACCGAGGTGCCGTCGCTGTCGGAGCTCGCGGCGAAGTGGCTGCCGGGGCACCGCTGGGTGGCCGAGGCGCAGGTCGAGGGCAGTGCCCGCGTGGTCGGCTGGACGGCGGTCAACCCGGTCTCGAGTCGCGCCTGCTACGCCGGGGTGGGCGAGACGAGCGTCTACGTCACCGAGCCGGCTCGGGGGCGCGGGGTCGGCAAGGCGCTGCTCCACCGTCAGGTCAACGAGGCCGACGCGGGCGGACTCTGGACCCTGCAGACCTCGATCTTCCCGGAGAACCGCGCCTCGATCGCCCTGCACCACTCGGCCGGCTACCGCACCCTCGCCGTCCGCCCGCGGATCGCCCGGCTCGACGGCGTGTGGCGCGACACGGTGCTGCTGGAGCGCCGCCGCGCCGACTGACCGGTCGGACGGGCCTGGGGCCGATCAGGCGGGCCGGACGCCGAGCTCGTCGAGCAGGGCGAGCACCAGGCGCTCGATCTCGTCGCGGATCGGGCGCACCGCGTCGACGCCCTGGCCGGCCGGGTCGTCGAGGGCCCAGTCCTCGTAGCGTTTGCCGGGGTAGAACGGGCACGCGTCCCCGCAGCCCATGGTGACGACGACGTCGGCCGCGCGGACGCCCTCGTCGGTCCAGCGCTTGGGATGCCCCGTCGAGATGTCGATGCCACGCTCGGCCATCGCTGCGATCGCCACGGGGTTGACCTGGCTGGCCGGCTCGGAGCCGCCGGATCGCGCCACCGCCCGGCCGGCGGCGTGGTGCTCGAAGAACCCGAGCGCCATCTGCGAGCGGCCGGCGTTGTGGACGCACAGGAAGAGGACGACCGGAGGGTCGGTGTGATCGGGCATGGCTCTGCTCCTCAGCAGACGGCGGCCAGGCGATGAGCCAGCCCGGTGACACGGTCGTCGAGATCCTCGAAGGCGGCTTCGAAGGCGGCCGCCGTCCCGATGCGGACCGGGTCAGGCACCGACCAGTGAACGGTGCTGACCGCGCCGAGCGCCTCGTGCGCGCGGTCGCAGACCGTGACCACGAGGTCACCCGGCCCCACCTCCTCGAGCTTCTGCGGCTTGATTTCTGCCGACATGCGCAGCCCATGGCGGCGAGCCGCGGCCCGCGCGCCCGGGTCGACCCTGGCCGCCGGGTGGGTCCCGGCCGAGCTGACAGGCACCTCGCTGGCCGCCGTCCACAGCGACGCGGCGAGCTGGGAGCGCGCGGAGTTGGCCGTGCAGACGAAGAGCACGCGCTCGGGCCTCCCCGGCGCGGGCGGCCGCAGGTACGGGGTGGAATTGCCCTCGAGCCGCACGTAGATGCGCCGACGGTCGCCCTCCGACCGGACCCGGCGCACCAGCCCGGCGGCCTCGAGGACGTTGAGGTGGTGGGCGAGCAGGTTGCTGCTCACGCCCAGCCTCTGGGCGAGCTCCGTCGGCGTCGCGTCCCCGACCGCGAGGTGCTCGGCGACGCGGAGCCGACCTGGCTCGCCGAGCGCCGCGAAGACGGCGGCTCGCCGCGCCACGTCGTTCGGCTCAACGTCCATTGCCTCAATCTTGACTGAGGTAAAATGCGTCCGTCAAGATCTTCCGGTGACCGCCCTCCCGCTTCGCCGGCGGCTGCTCGCCGAGCTCCTTGGCACGGGACTGCTCGTCGCTGTCGTCGTCGGCTCCGGCATCGCCGCGGAGCGGCTGTCGCCCGACGACGTCGGGCTCCAGCTGCTGGAGAACTCGACGGCCACCGCCTTGGGGCTTTCCGTGCTGATCCTGCTGTTCGGCCCGGTCTCGGGCGCGCACCTCAACCCCGCGATCTCCCTCGCCGACTGGTTCCTCGGCCTCCGCACCGGTGCCGGGCTGCGCCCGCACGAGGTCGGCGCGTACGCCGTGGCGCAGGTCGCGGGCGGGGTCGCCGGCGCGCTCCTGGCGAACCTGATGTTCGACGTGGACTTCGGGCTGTCCTCCAAGCACCGCGCGACCGGCGGCCACCTGGTCGCAGAGGTCGTGGCGACCGCGGTCCTGGTCGCCCTCGTGTTCGCGCTGGCCCGCACCGGCCGCGGCGCGGCCGCCGCACCGGCGGTGGGCGCCTACATCGGCGCGGCGTACTGGTTCACCAGCTCGACGTCATTCGCCAACCCCGCCGTGACGGTCGGGCGGATCTTCTCCGACAGCTTCGCCGGGATCGCGCCGGCCTCGGCGCCGGCGTTCGTCGGCATGCAGCTCGTCGGGATGGTCGTCGGCGTCGCGCTGACCCTCGCGCTCTATCCCAACGCCGGTGGGCGGGCCGAGGACGTGGTGGTCCCGCACGTGCGTTGATCGCTGCGGCTCAGGCTGCGTCGACGTCCGGCCGACGCCGGACGTGTCTGACCGCCACGGCCGCCGTGGCAGCGACGACGATCGCCGCCCCGGCCCACTGGGCGGCCTCGAGCCGCTCGCCCAACCCGTGACTCGCTGTGAGGCCGAAGACCGGGATCAGCGGGAGGAAGCTCCCCGCCGTCGCGGCGGGCAGGCGCCGCAGACCGCCCACGAAGAACCAGAACGCGAAGCAGTAGTAGACCGCGCCGGACAGACACGCCAGCGCCCAGGTCGTCGGGTCCTTCGGCAGTCCGAGCTCGACGCTCTGCGTCGTCACCGCCGCAAAGGTCACGAGGACGGCACACCCGAGGGCGGCGAGCTGCTGGACCAGCACCACGTTCAATGAGCTGTCGTCGAGCAGGAACCGCCGGGTCAGCACGGAGTAGACGGCACAGGTGGCGACCGCCGCCAGGCTAAGCACGACCCCGCGGGCCGAACCGGACGCCCCAGGGCTGTGGACCACCAGGACCACCCCGACGATGGCGACGCCGACGGCCGCGGTCGTGAAGGCCCCGAGCCGTTCCCCCAACAGCACCCGGGCCAGCACGATGATGGCGAGAGGCTCGGACGCCCACAGCAGGACGGACATGCTGGCCGTGATCGACAGCAGTCCCAGCAGCCCCAGGCCGTAAGCGAGGCCCGGGTTGAGAAGCCCTAACAGGGCCAAGCGACCCAAGGCGGGCGACCTGGTGGTGGGCCCCACGCGGCCATGCACGAGCGCGAGCACCAGGCAGCTGGCACCGAGCTCGATCGCTAGCAGGGTCAGGGGTGGCACTCCCCGGTCGAGGACCTGCTTGCTGAGCACCGTGCCACACCCCCAGCAGGCGGTGGCAGCGACGACGAGGAGGACAGGACGGGACGACGGCAACGCAGGCATGACTGTGACTCCACTCGGAAGGCGGACGGAGGCGAGTGTTCGGCCGGCTGTCGCGAGCGCCGGCGGTCAGCCCGTCAGGCCTCGTCGTCGCACGAGTCGTAGGACGGCAGGCGGAAGCGACCCGCCACCGTCCGCGACCTCGTCACCCGTTCAATCTAGCCCGCAACCCGGTGGGGCGACCAGTGGCAACGGTCCGCCGTCCGCGCAGCGAGTGCGTGGGTACTGAGCGACCATGACTGAGACCCCCGAGGCCGACCGCGAGCGGCTCCTCCGCGAGGGGATGGACCGCAAGGACGGCGACCCGCTGCGTGGGTCACGCACCAGCGGCGTGTGGGCGGCGACGGTCGGCCTCGGCGTCGTCCTGCTGCTGCTCATCATCTTCATCGCGCAGAACACCCGGCAGGTCACGGTGTCGTTCCTGGCCTGGGACGGTCGGGTGCCGGTCGCGGTCGCACTGATGATCGCGGCGGTCGCGGGTCTCTTCCTCGCGCTGCTGGCCGGCCTGCTCCGGATCCTGCAGCTGCGGCGCCGGGTGCGTCGCGAGCGCTGACGGCGCAAGAAGCCCGCTGTCGCGGTTGCTGGAGGATCGCCGACCGGCCGATAGTCTTCGTCGGTGACGCTGGTTGACAGGTTCAACGTTCAGGTTTCCGGCCGTGCTGACGGGCAGCCGATGCTCTTCGTCCACGGGTTCGGCTGCGACCAGCACATGTGGCGGCTGGTCGCCCCGGCGTTCGCGGACGAGCACCGGATCGTCACGCTCGACCTGGTCGGCGCGGGCGGGTCCGACCCGGCGGCGTGGGACCCCCGTCGCTACGACTCCCTCGACGCCTACGCGGACGACATCCTCGGCGTCGTGCGCGAGCTCGACCTCCACGACGTCGTCCTCGTCGGGCACTCCGTCTCGGCGATGACCGGGCTGCTGGCCGCGGTCGCCGAGCCGAGCCGGTTCGCGGCCCTCGTGCTCATCGGTCCCTCGCCCCGCTACATCGACGACGACGGCTACCGCGGCGGGTTCAGCGCGGCGGACATCGAGGAGCTGCTCGCGTCGCTGGACAGCAACTACCTCGGCTGGTCGACCGCCATGGCGCCGGTGATCATGGGCAACGCCGAGCGGCCGGCGCTGGGTGAGGAGCTGACCGCGAGCTTCTGCCGCATGGACCCCGAGATCGCCCGCCAGTTCGCCCGGGTCACCTTCCTCAGCGACTGCCGCGACGCGCTCCCCGAGGTGAGGATCCCGACGCTGGTGCTCCAGTGCCGCGAGGACGTCATCGCTCCGGTCGAGGTCGGGCAGTACGTCGCCGACGCCATCCCCGACGCGCGCATGGTGCTGCTCGACGCCACCGGCCACTGCCCGCACCTGAGCGCGCCCGACGACACCATCGCCGCCATGCGCGACTTCCTCGGCAGCAGGGTCGGGGCCGCGTGAGCCTGGCGGACCCCGCCGACGACGCCGTTGCCGTCCACACCGACCGGGCCCGCGCGGCGTTCCTCGACGCGCTCGTCCTCGACGACCCCGTCGCGCTCTACGACTCCGCGCCGTGCGGGTTCCTCACGACCACCCCGGACGGCGTGATCGTGAAGACCAACGCGACGTTCCGCACCTGGGTCCAGCGCGAGGCGGCCGACCTCGTCGGCGAGACGAGCTTCGTGGACCTGCTCACCGTGGGCAGCCGGCTCTACTACGGCACCCACCTCGGCCCGCTCCTGCTGATGGCGGGGCGGGTGCAGGAGGTGGCCCTCGACATCCTGCGCCCGGACGGCACCCGGCTGCCCGTCCTGGTCAACGCCTCGCTGGCCCGGGGCGACGACGGCCGCCCGCGCGCGGTCCGGATCGCGGTCTTCGACGCCACCGAGCGCCGCAGCTACGAGCGCGAGCTCCTGGAGGCGAAGCAGCGTGCCGAGGAGCTCGCCCGCACGCTCCAGCACACGCTGATCCCGCCGACCGTCCCGGCGATCGCCGGGCTCGAGGTCGCCGCGGCGTACCACCCGGCCGGCCACGGCACCGACGTCGGCGGCGACTTCTACGACGTGTTCGAGGTCGGCGACGACGAGTGGGTCGTGACGCTCGGCGACGTGTGCGGCAAGGGCTACGAGGCCGCGATCGTGACCTCGCTCGTGCGGCACACGATCCGGGCGCTCTGCGTGACCGAGCGCAGCCCGAGCGCCGTGCTCGCCGCGCTCGACGAGGTGCTGCAGCACCACGAGACCGACCGCTTCTGCACGGCGGTCCTGCTCCGCCTGCGTCGCGAGGGCGACGGGTGGTCGATCGACATCGGGATCGGCGGCCACCCGAGGCCGCTGCTGCTGCGCCGCGGCTCGGCGCCCGAGCCCTGCGCCGGACGGGGCCCGCTGCTCGGGGTGCTCCACGACGCGACCTTCGAGGAGAGCACGGTCCGCCTCGGCCCGGGCGATGCCCTCCTTCTCTACACCGACGGGATCACCGAGGGCCGGCGCGGCGACGAGATGTACGGCGAGGACCGGCTCCTCGCGACCGCGGCGCGGATCGGCCCTCGTCCGCACGAGCTCGTCGACGCCCTGACCGCGGCGGTGCTCGAGTTCCAGGACGGCACGCTGCGCGACGACGTGGCGGTCGTGGCGCTCGGCGTACCCGGCTGAGCCCGAAAGGGTGGGATGAGCGGCCCGGAGGCGGGTACCACGGGCACCTACCCAGGAGGCAGCGTGGTTGAGAGCAAGCCGGCCAAGGCCGTGAGGAAGGCCGTCAGGGCGACCGTCGAGAGCGCCGCGGCGCGGGTGTCGGAGCTCCTGTCGGAGCGCGAGCGTCCCGCGGTGCCCGGCGCGCCCGGGTCGGGCACGCCCACCGTCGCGGAGCCGACCAAGCCGCGGGACCCGCTGCCTCCCAAGCCCGACCAGTCCGCGCCGGACCGGCGGACGCCGAGGGGCGCGGCCACCGACGTCGCCGCGACCGAGGTCGGCCAGCAGGGCCGCTTCCTGACCACCGCCCAGGGCGCGCGGCTGCGCGACAGTGACCACTCGCTCAAGGCGGGCGAGCGCGGGCCAACGCTGCTCCAGGACCACCACCTGCGGGAGAAGATCACCCACTTCGACCACGAGCGGATCCCCGAGCGGGTGGTGCACGCGCGTGGCGCCGGTGCCCACGGCACGTTCATCGGCTACGGCAACGCCCGGTCGGTGACCAGGGCGGGCTTCCTGGCCAAGGGGGTCGAGACGCCGGTGTTCGTGCGCTTCTCGACCGTGCTGGGCTCGCGCGGCTCGGCGGACACCGTTCGCGACACCCGCGGCTTCGCGACGAAGTTCTACACCGACGAGGGGACCTTCGACCTCGTGGGCAACAACATCCCGGTGTTCTTCATCCAGGACGGCATCAAGTTCCCCGACGTCATCCACGCGGGCAAGCCGCACCCGGACCGCGAGATCCCGCAGGCGCAGAGCGCCCACGACACGTTCTGGGACTTCGTCTCCCTCCACACCGAGGCCCAGCATCACGCGATCTGGAACATGTCGGACCGCGGCATCCCCCGCTCCTACCGGATGATGGAGGGCTTCGGCGTCCACACCTTCCGGTGCGTGAACAGCGCCGGGGAGACCTCGCTGGTCAAGTTCCACTGGAAGCCGGTCCTCGGTGTGCACTCGCTGACCTGGGAGGAGGCGCAGCTGCTCGCGGGGACCGACCCCGACTTCCACCGGCGCGACCTCTACGACGCGATCGAGGCAGGGGCGTTCCCGCAGTGGGAGCTCGGCGTCCAGGTCTTCCCGGACACGCCGGACGAGCTCTTCGACGGGATCGACCTCCTCGACCCCACCAAGCTCGTGCCCGAGGAACTCGCACCGGTGCAGGCGATCGGGCTGCTCACCCTGACCGGCAACCCGACCAACTTCTTCGCCGAGACCGAGCAGGTGGCTTTCCACGTGGGCAACCTGGTGCCGGGCATCGACGTCACCAACGACCCGCTGCTCCAGGCGCGTCTGTTCTCCTACCTCGACACGCAGCTGACCCGCCTGGGCGGCCCGAACTTTCCCCAGCTCCCGATCAACCGGCCGCACGCGCCGGTCAATGACATGCTCCGCGACGGTTTCCACCAGCACGCGGTGCATGGTGGCGTGGCTCCGTACAAGCCGAACTCGCTCGATGGCGGCTGCCCGTTCTTCGCGGGCGGCGCCCGCGACGGCGCGTTCGTCGACGTCCCCGCGGTCGTGGCCGAGTCGCTGAAGACCCGGGAGAACCCCGCGTCGTACGACGACCACTTCAGCCAGGCTCGCCAGTTCTGGCTCAGCATGACACCGCCCGAGAAGGAGCACATCGTCGCGGCGTACACCTTCGAGCTCTCGAAGTGCTTCGAGCAGGCGATCAAGGAGCGTCAGCTGCTCGCACTGGCCAACGTCGACCCCGACCTGTGTGCCCAGGTGGCCGCCGGTCTGGGGCTGCTCGCGCCGGACCCGACCGAGCCGCTGGCGGACGTGATGCCTAGCCCGGCGCTCGCACAGGTCACCGAGAACGAATGGCCGAGCGACGGACGCATCATCGGGATCGTGGTCGACCCCGAGGGCGACCTGTCCGGTCTGGACGCCGTGCGCGAGGCCGTCTCCGCGGCCGGGATGGTGCCGCTGGTCGTCGCTCCCCACGGCGGGAAGCTGCCGGACGGCACGGTCGTGCAGCGGACGTTCGCAGCCACGCGATCGGTCGAGTTCGACGCCGTGCTGCTGGCGGGCGCCCCGGCCCCGGGAGCAGACGCGCTGGCCGTGCGGGACAGCAAGGCCGGCGAGGAAGGGGCGCCCCTGCTGGACCCACGGGTGCTGCTGCTCGTCGAGGAGTGCTTCCGGCACGCCAAGGCGATCGGGGCGTGGGGTGCGGGCGTGAGCGCTCTGGAGCTCGCGCGCGTCGCCGGGGCGGCCGGCGTGTTCGCGGACGACGACGCGATGACGGTCCTCGCCGACGTCCAGACCGCCTTGGGCGCGCACCGCGTCTGGGAGCGGTTCGAGACGGCGCTGGCATGAGGCCGCGATGACGACGTTGGAGGAGCTCGAGCGGCGGGCCGCCCGCGCCGGCGGGGCGGTCGGCGGCGCGGTGCTGGCCGCGGCGACCCGCGGCGTCGCAGCGGTGCGGCCGGCCCGCAAGCCGCTGCACCCCGACGGCTCACTGGTGACCGGGCGCATCTACCGCCAGGGCTCCGAGACCGCGACCGGTGTGGCCTGGCTCGACGAGGCGGGCGAGGACGAGGTCGTCGCCCGCCTGTCGCGCGCCGTCGGGCTGCCCACCGCGCTGCCCGACATCCACGGGCTCGCCGTGCGGGTGCACACCCAGGACGGGTACGGCGACCTCCTCTTCGCCACGACCGGGCGCACCAGGATCGGCAGGTTCGTGCTCACGCCGAGCCGCGGCTCGCGCGACCGCCCGATGACCACGCTCCTGCCCTACGACACCGCCTCCGGGCCGCTCCTGGTGGGTGCGTTCGCGACTGGCGAGAACACCTTCGCGCTGACCTGGGCGACGCCGCTGGGCGACTGGTCGCAGTTCGGCGTGCTCATCCTGGCCGGCAGCCACGACGACCAGGAGATCTCGTTCGACCCGGTCAGGAACCAGATCGAGGGCCTGCGGCAGTACGCCGTCGTGCGCCGCCTGCGCGAGCCGGCGTACGCCACCGCGCGCAGCTCGCGCGGCTAGGCCGCACCGAGGAGCCGCGCGCTGTCGCAGCCGACCAGACCGGCAAGGGGCAGCGCTGCGACAACCACGACAGCGAGCATGCGGCTGCGAACCTTTACGTTCGTGGTGGGTCTCCGTTGGTCCTGGCAGCCGAGCGCCTGACGACAGGCTCTCTCTCGCTCGACAGTGGCTCGGCTCTGCCGGCCCAAGGACGGCCGCCCGCAGTTGACGACCTCCGGCCGACTAGGGAGTCGGGTGGTGAGGGTTCGGTCGGGTGGTTCAGACGCGAAGTCGCTGGACCGTTTGACCGGTGAGCTTCGCGACCAGCTCGAAGTCCTTGTCGAGGTGTAGCACGGTCAGGCCGGCGAGCTCGGCCGTCGCGGCGATCAGCAGGTCTGGGATCGACGGGGCACGATGCTGTTTCTTGCCTGCGAGCAGCTGCTGGACCTCGACGGCGCGATCCTCGATGGCCGGCGTGAGGTACTCCACGGGCATGGCCGAGATCGGAGGGCGGGTGATGGCTGTTCGGGCCTGAGCCGCTGTCCGCGCCGAGTAGCCCACCTCGAGCCTGGTGACGGTGGTGATCCTGACCAGGCCTCGCTCGATGCGGTTCGCCCACTCCTCTGCGTCCGGGCTGTCTCCCAGACGCACTAGTGCCGACTTGTCGATGAGCCAGTCGGTCATCGCCACGCGCCGTCCATCACCTCCGCGTCGGCCAGGTCGGCGAAGCGCTCGCCGAAGGCGAGAAGGTCATCGGCCGAGACCTGCACGCTCGAGGTTGCGGCGTCCGCGGCCAGGCGTCGACGGATGTACTCGACACGCGAGAGCCCCAACCGTGCCGCGTGTGCATCGACTCCTGCTATCACCGAGTCGGGAACGTCGCGGATCAGTACGTCAGTCATCGGCAGCCACTCCCCTCGATATCAGATGATATCAGACTCAACCTCGCCCGGATCTTTGTCGAGCGATCGATGGTGCGGGTGGCCTCAACTCCCGCATGATCGGGAGTGTCACCAATCAACCGGAGGAGCTGTCAGCCATCACCCGAAAGCGTGGAACCCATCAACCGAAGGCCGTGTGTCACCTCTCATGCGACGTAACACACCCGTGGTAGGCCCTGTCGGGCTCGAACCGACGACCAGCGGATTAAAAGTCCGATGCTCTACCAACTGAGCTAAGGGCCCGGGGGGTCAGGGTTTAGTTCTGGAGAACCCTCTGGATAACCTCCGTGTGATTCTAACTGGCTGGGCTGGTGTCTTGATCCGGGCTAAGTATGCGGGGGAAGGATCGAGCCACCGGGGCCCAGCCTCCCATGTACCGGCTGGCCGGTGCGTCGCCTCCAGTCTCAGCAGGGCTGTACGGGAGGCGCCGTGAGCCAGGCGCAAGGCCCTGCGTACGCGGCCGCGGCCGGACCTCTGGTCAGAAGAGAGTGACAAACTCGCCCTGACTGCACGCGGACGCGGCGTAGTCGGGGCAGACTGTGCCCGGTTGTTGTTGGCGCCTGTCGTGAGGAACCTCCTTGAGCACGCTTGGAAGCTTCATCTGGTCGATCGCCGATCAGCTCCGGGGCCCCTACCGCCCCAACCAGTACGGCACCGTGATTCTCCCGTTTACGATCCTGCGCCGCCTGGACTGCATCCTCGAGCCGGACCGTGACGTCGTCCGGGAGCTGGCGGCGAAGTACGACAACCCGAACCGGCTCAAGGTCGAGGTCACCAAGGCCACCGGGCGGCCGTTCTACAACACCTCGAACTACTCCTTCGCCAACCTCCTGGCCGACGCCGACGGGCTCGCGGACAACCTCACCGACTACGTCGACCGGTTCTCCGCCGACGTCGACGTGTTCGAGTACTTCGAGTTCAAGAAGGAGATCCTCGCCTTGGAGAAGGCCGGACTCCTGCGCGAGGTCGTCAAGGCGTTCGGGGCCATCGACCTGCACCCGGACAAGGTCTCGAACTCCGACATGGGGGACGCCTTCGAGTACACCATCCGCAAGTTCAACGAGGCCGCGAACGAGACCTCCGGCGACCACTACACGCCGCGCGACGCGATCAGGCTGCTGGTGGACCTGCTCTTCGCCGAGAAGGACGCTGCGCTCACGGAGGCCGGCATCGTCCGCACGCTGTACGACCCGACCGCAGGCACCGGCGGCATGCTCACTTTGGCCGAGGACCACCTGCTCGCGCAGAACCCCGACGCTCGGCTCAGCCTCTACGGCCAGGAGTACAACCCCCAGTCCTACGCGATCTGCAAGTCCGACCTGCTAGCCAAGGGCCACGACGCCACCAACATCGCCTTCGGCAACACCCTGACCGACGACGCCTTCAAAGGCCGCCAATTCGACTATTGCATGTCAAATCCGCCGTACGGGGTCGATTGGAAGCAGTACGCCAAGGCCATCACCAAGGAACGCGACGAAGCCGGCCCCTACGGCCGCTTCGCCCCCGGTCTCCCCGCCACCTCCGACGGGCAGATGCTCTTCCTCCTCCACCTCGCCCACAAGATGCGGGCACCCGAGGACGGCGGCGGTCGGGCCGGCATCGTCATGAACGGCTCGCCCTTGTTCAACGGCGGCGCCGGCTCCGGAGCGTCCAACATCCGCCAGTGGTTGCTGGAGAACGACCTCGTCGAGGCCATCGTCGCGCTGCCGACCAACATGTACTTCAACACCGGCATCGCCACCTACATTTGGATCCTCGATAACACGAAGCATCCCAACCGCAAGGGCACAGTCCAGCTCGTCGACGGCACTTCCTTCTGGACCAAGATGCGCAAGAACCTGGGCTCCAAGGGCCGTGAGATCAGTGACGTCGACCGCGCGCAGGTGGTCCGGCTTTACGCCGACTTCAACGACGCCGACCCTGACCACTCCAAGATCCTGTCCAACGACGAGTTCGGCTACTGGACCATCACCATCGAGCGTCCACTCCTCGACGAGGCCGGCAACCCGGTCGGCGACCGCAAGGGCAAGCCCAAGCCGGACGCCAAGAAGCGCGACACCGAGAACGTCCCCTTCACCTACGGCGGCTCCACCGCGGGCGCCGCTGGCAACACCGATGTCATCCAGGCCTACTTCGACACTGAAGTGAAGCCCCACGTCCCCGACGCCTGGATCGACTGGACCAAGACCAAGACCGGCTACGAGATCCCGTTCACCCGACACTTCTACAAGTACGTCCCACCCCGACCCCTCGCCGAGATCGACGCTGACCTCGAGAAGCAGGTCGCCAAGATCCTCGAGCTCCTTCGAGAGGTGGAGCAGTGACGCGTTTCGGGCATGCAATGGAGAAGATCGACGAGCGCATCCCTGGTGCCGACCTCCCGCTGATGTCCGTCTCTCAGACACGAGGCGTCATCCGCAGGAGCGAACTGACCGACGCCCCGCAACGAGCGGAATCCCTCGACAACTACAAGGTGTGCAGGGCCAACGACATCGTCTTCAACAAGATGAGCATTCGGTCCGGTGCGATGGGTGTCGCAGCCGAGGACGGATTGGTCACGTATCACTACGAGGTCATGCGCCCACGTCACGGGACTAACGCGCACTTCATCGCGTACCTGATGAAGTCGTCATGGTTCACAGAGGAGCTCATCAAACGCGAGCGCGGAATCGGGGCCGGCGACCAGGCCAACGTGCGGACCACCGAAGTTCCGTTTTCGGTCCTGAAGACGATCGACGCCCATATCCCGGACTACCTCGAGCAGCGCGCCATCGCCGACTACCTCGACCGCGAGACCGCCCGCATCGACACCCTCATCAAGGAACAGCAGCGCCTGATCGCCATGCTCCACGAGCGCCGCCAGGCAGCGGTTGAGGAGGCGGTGTCGATCGTCGCTACCAACGGGCCGCGGCTGAAGCACCTGATCCGCTCGGTTCGACAAGGGTGGAGCCCCCAGTGCTATGCATGGCCTACGGATGGTGTCGAGACATGGGCCGTTCTCAAGGCCGGGGCGGCCAATGGCGGACGCTTCCGTCCGATGGAGAATAAGGAGTTGCCAGAGGACGAGGCACCACGTCCAGACATTGTCGTAGCCCGCGGTGACCTCATTGTGTCGCGCGCGAACACCCGGGAGCTGGTCGGTAGTGCGGCAGTGGTCGAGGGCGACTTTCCACGCCTCATGCTGTGCGACAAGCTTTACGCGTTCTCGCTTGACGAAGACCGCGCCGATCCGCGATTTGTGGCTGCGGTGCTTGGAAGTCGCAGATGGCGGGACCTGATCGAGCTGGAAGCGACCGGTGCGAGCCACTCGATGCTCAATGTCAGCCAGTCCGACATCGTGAATCTCCCGATGCCGCTACCCCCCGTCAACGAGCAGCGCCGCATGGTCGCGCGACTGGACCGTGAGACCGCGAAGATCGATCGGCTTATCGTGGAGACGGAACGGTTCATCGCACTAGCCCGAGAGCGACGGGCGGCGTTGATCACGGCGGCAGTCACCGGGCAGATCGACGTTCGTGAGGCGGCGTGATGGCCGACCACAACGAGGTGGTTTTCGAGACGGAGATCTGCGAACACCTCGCGGCACACGGGTGGCTGTACTCGGCAGGCGACGCCGGCTACGACCGGGAACGTGCGCTCTTTCCGGAGGACCTGTTCGCGTGGCTGGAGGAGAGCCAGCCGGCGGCGTACGCGAAGGCGTTGAAGGCGGCCGGGTCGCCGGCGAAGTTCCTCGACGTGCTGACCACGGCGTTGGACAAGCCTCTGGAGCACGGCGGCGGGACGTTGAACATCTTGCGCAACGGGGTGCAGTACATCGGCGGCGGCCGGCTGAAGATGGCCCAGTTCCGGCCCGAGACGACGCTGAACGAGACGACGAACGCGCACTACGCGGCCATGCGGGTGCGGGTGATGCGGCAGGTGCACTTCTCGACCGCCGACCAGCGCAGCATCGACCTGGTGTTCTTCGTCAACGGCCTGCCTGTGGCGACGGCGGAGCTGAAGACGCACTTCACCCAGTCCCTGGACGAGGCGATCCAGCAGTACCGCCGGGACCGCAACCCGGTCACCAACGGCCGGCCCGAACCGTTGTTGTCGTTCGGGCACCGCGCGCTGGTGCACTTCGCGGTCTCCAACGACTTGGCGGCGATGACGACCAGGCTGGAGGGGGAGAAGACCCAGTTCCTGCCGTTCAACACCGGTGACGCCGCCGGCGCGGGGAACCCGCCCGGGGCGGAGGGCCGGTCGGCCACGGCGTACCTGTGGGAGCGGGTGTGGGAGAAGGACGCCTGGCTGACCATCATCGGCCGGTTGATGATCGTGGAGACCAAGGAGGAGTGGGACCTCACCACCGGCACCTCGGTGCGCCGAACGAGCATGCTGTTCCCCCGGTTCCACCAGTGGGAGGCCGTCACCGACATCGTGGCCGCTGTCGCCGAGGAGGGCGTCGGGCAGCGGTACCTGATCGAGCACTCGGCCGGGTCGGGGAAGACCAACACCATCGCCTGGACCGCGCACCGGCTCGCCCGGCTGCACGTCGACAACAGGAAGGTCTTCGACTCGGTGATCGTGGTGGTGGACCGCACCGTCCTTGACGGGCAGCTCCAGGACGCCATCCGGCAGATCGACGGCACTGGCAAGATCGTGGCCACCATCAGCCCCGAGGACGTCCGCAAGGCCGGCGCGAAGTCGAAGTCCAGCCTCCTGGCGACCGCGTTGAAGAACGGCGAGCTGATCATCGCGGTGACCGTGCAGACCTTCCCCTTCGCACTGGAGGAGATCCGCGCCGACGTCGGCCTGAAGGGCAAGACCTTCGCCGTCATCGCCGACGAGGCGCACTCCTCGCAGTCCGGCCAGATCTCCTCCAAGCTCAAGCATGTCCTGACCGCGGAGGAGCTCCAGGAGATCGAGGACGGCGGCGAGGTCGACGTCGAGTCCATACTGGCCGCTGAGATGACCGAACGGGCCGAGTCGCCCAACATCTCCTACCTCGCCTTCACCGCCACCCCGAAGAACAAGACCCTGGAGTTGTTCGGCCGCAAGGGCCCCGACGGGAGGCCGCGCGAGTTCCACCTGTACTCGATGAAGCAGGCGATCGAGGAGGGCTACATCCTCGACGTCCTCAAGGGCTACCAGGCCTACGACACGGCCTTGAAGATCGCCGGCAACGCCAACACCGAGGGCGAGGTCGAAGAGGGAGCGGCACGTAAGGGGCTGATGCGATGGGTGCGGCTGCACCCGACCAACATCAGCCAGAAGGTCCGGATCATCGTCGAGCACTTCCACACCAACGTCGCCCACCTGCTGGACGGAAAGGCCAAGGCGATGGTCGTGACCGACTCCCGCAAGGCCGCGGTGAAGTACAAGAAGGCCATCGACGCCTACATCGCCAAGCGGGCCGCCGAGGATGCCTCCTACACCTACCGGACGCTGGTGGCGTTCTCCGGTGCGGTGCGGATGGACGAGGACGAGGTCTGGGCCGCGGACTGGGGTCCGGCGCCGGCCAAGGATGACGAGTTCACCGAGGCCAACATGAACCCCGGCGCCGGCGCCGACCTGGCCGCGGCGTTCAAGGGCAACACCTACAAGATTATGCTGGTCGCCAACAAGTTCCAGACCGGCTTCGACCAGCCGCTGCTCTCGGCGATGTACGTCGACAAGAAGCTGTCGGGCGTGACCGCGGTGCAGACCCTGTCGCGGCTCAACCGCACCCACCGCACCGCCACCGGCGAGCAGAAGCGCAAGACGTTCGTCATCGACTTCGTCAACAAGCCAGAGGACATCAAGGCCGCGTTCGAGCCGTACTTCATGAACGCCACCCTGGAGACCGAGACCGACCCCTACGTCGTGGTGCACCTGGCCACCAAGCTCGCCCAGAGCGGCATCTACACCGAGGACCAGGTCCGCAAGGTCGCCGAGCTGTGGGTGACCCGCAAGGGCAACAACGCCCTCTCCGCCGCGATCAGCCCTGCCCAGCACGACTTCGCGCGCCGCTACGCTCGGGCGCTGGAGGAGGACGACAAGGTCACCCTCAACGAGCTGGACCTGTTCCGCAAGGACGTCTCCACCTACGTGCGGCTCTACGACTTCATGAGCCAGATCGTCGACTACGGCGACCCCTACCTGGAGATGCTCTCGATCTTCCTGCGCCTCCTCGAACGGGTCATCGACGACTCCTCCTGGGCCGCGGAGGTCGACCTCTCCGACGTGGTCCTGGTCGGGGTCAAGCACACCAAGGGCGCCGCAGTCGACATCTCACTGACCGGAGACGGACAGCTCAAGGGCATAAGCGGGGCCGGCACCGGCACCAAGAAGGAACCCAAGTACGTCGCCCTCCAGGTCGTCATCGACAAGATGAACGACCTCTTCGGTGCCGAGTCGTTCACCGAGTCCCAGATCCGTGAGTTCGTCCAGGGCCTCGTCCAGCGGCTGCTGGCCTACCCCGACCTGGTCAAGCAGACCCAGGTCAACTCCAAGAAGCAGTTCATGGAGTCCCAAGACTTCCAGACGGCGGTCACCGACGCGGTCATCGACAACCAAGGCGCCCACAACACCATGGCCGACTACTTCTTCAGCGATGGCGCCGGCATCAACGGCGTCATCCTCGCCCTGGCCGACGCCTTCTACGAGACTGCGATCGAAGAGCAGACCGTTGACCGATAGAGACGTCACCGGCCACGACCATGGGGGCACCGGCAGTGGGTGTCGGAGCTCTCTTGAAGCCCCAGTCCCGGAAGATGAGCAACTGTGAAGGCGTCGGAGACCAAGCTGCTGGACCTCTTGGCCAAGGGAAGCCAGTTCGTCATCCCGATCTACCAGCGCACCTACTCCTGGACCGAGGGCGAGTGCGCCCAGCTGTGGGACGACATCCTCAGGGCCGGCGGCGACGAGGCGCAGAACGCGCACTTCACCGGCTCGATTGTGCACGTCGAGAAGGGTCTGTCGAACCTGACCTCGCAGGAGCCGAACCTGGTCATCGACGGCCAACAACGGCTGACCACGGTCACCCTCCTGCTGGCGGCTTTGGCAGAGCGTCTCGATCAGCTCCCCGAGGAGGAGCGGGAGCCACTCGATGGGTTCTCGCCGCGGAAGGTGCGCAACCGGTACCTGGTCAACAACGACGAGGAGGCCGAGCGCTACTTCAAGCTGCTGCTGTCCCAGACCGATCGCGACACCCTCAAGGCCGTCGTCCGTGCCGCGCAACTCCCCAAGAACGGCTCGGAGCGCATCGAGAGCAACTTCGGCTACTTCCAGTCCCGGCTGACGGATCCAGGTGTCGACTTCGGCGTCGTGTGCCGTGGCTTGGCGAAGTTGGTGGTGGTCGACATCCGCCTGGACCGGTCACAGGACAACCCGCAGCTGATCTTCGAGTCGATGAACTCGACGGGCCGCAAGCTCTCCCAGGCAGACCTGATCCGCAACTTCGTGCTCATGGGCCTCGAGCCGTCCACCCAAGAGCGGTTCTACGCCCAGTACTGGCGGCCCATGGAGAACGACTTCGGCCAGGCGGCCTACGAAGCCCAGTTCGACGAGTTCGTGCGCCACTACCTGACCGTGGTCACCGGAGACATCCCGCGCCTCGGAGACATCTACGAAGCGTTCAAGATCCACGCCCGGAGCGCGACCAGCGACACCGGTTCGGTTGAGCCGCTGCTGAGCCAGCTACGGGACTACGCGGGCCGGTACTGCGCGGTCGCGCTGGGACAGGAGAAGGACAAGCGGCTCGCCGCCGCGTTCCAGGACCTCCGCGAGATCAAGGCCGACGTCGTCTACCCCTTCCTGCTCGAGGTCTACACCGACTACGAGCTCGGCACCCTGACCACGCAGGAGGTTGCCGAGATCGTCGACCTGGTGACCTCCTACATCTTCCGACGCGCGGTGTGCCGGATCCCAACCAACTCCCTGAACACCACCTTCGCCACCTTCGCCAAAGGGTTGCGCAAGGACCGCTACCTCGACAGCGTCAAGGCGCACTTCCTCTCGATGCGGAGCTACCGCGCCTTCCCCACCGACGCCGAGTTCGGCGATGCGTTGAAGACAACCGACCTCTACCACTTCAAGCGCCGTTCGTACTTCCTGCGGCATCTGGAGAACCACCACCGCAAGGAACACGTGACGATCGAGGACTACACGATCGAGCACATCCTCCCGCAGAACGAGAACCTCTCCCTGGAGTGGCAGAAGGCGCTCGGGGAGAACTGGGCCGAGATCCAGACCCAGTACCTACACACCCTGGGCAACCTCACCCTGACCGGCTACAACGCCGAGTACAGCGACCACCCGTTCCTGGTCAAGCGCGACAAGGAGGGTGGGTTCAAGGACAGCCCGCTGCGGCTCAACCAGGGACTCGCGCAGCTGGACTCCTGGACCGTAGAAGAGATCCGGGCTCGCGCCGAGCGGCTGGCGAAGAACGCGCTCGACATCTGGCAGATGCCTCAGCTTCCGGAACCGTTGATCGCCGAGTTCCAGGAGCCCCGCGCCGCGACTGCATTCTCCATCGAGGACCATCCCAACCTGTTGCCGGCACCTCGCCGTGCACTGTTTGAGAAGTTCCGGTCCGAGGTCATGGCACTCGACCCCACGGTCACCGAGCAGTTCCTGAAGCTCTACGTCGCCTACAAGGCCGAGACCAACTTCGTCGACGTCGTCCCGCAGGTCGCCCGGCTCCGGCTGAGCCTGAACCTGCCCTTCGAGGCGCTCCACGACGAACGCCACCTCGCCTGGGACGTCACCGGCCGCGGCCACTGGGGCAACGGCAACGTGGAGGTCGGCCTCGACGAGAGCAGCGACTTCACCTACGTGATGGGCCTGGTGCGCCAAGCCTTCGAGTACTAGATAGCGGAGTGAGGATGTCTCGAACCGTGGCAAGCCCTGGGTCACCAAAGAGCGGCGAGATGGCGCCCTATGACCGTCGGGCCTGGACGGAGATCGAACGGTGGCGCGCGAAGCGGTTGACCGCTCGCACCCGGCGCGTGCTTCCCCAGAAGGCGCGCGACAAGATCTCGGATCTCGGTCACGGCGCTAAGGAGAGATTCGAGGCACTCCCAGGTGCCGCTGACTTCGAGGCGCTGTTCGTCAAGGCCCTGGGCGGCCTGCTCGACTTCGGCTCGCGAGCGGCGATGGCGACTGTGCGTGAGAAGGCGGTCCTCAAGGGCTTCCGCAAGCACGGGCACGCCGTCGAGGAGCTCGAGGACATCGCTGAGGTCGAGCTCCGTGATATCGACAAGGTGAAGCCGAACCTGGCGCTGGCCTACACCGCGACGGCGACCGTCGAGGGAGCTGCCGCGGGGTTCATGATCTCCGGCGGGGAGATCGTGGCCGCCGGCGGAGCGGTGGCGGGCGCCGGGGCCGGTGCGGCGCCCGGGATCGGCACGGTCGTCGGTGTGATGGCCGGCGACGCCGCTGCCGTGCTGGTCGCTGCCAACCGCGCCGTCGCCCACACGGCCGCCTACTACGGCTACAACGTCGACCAACCGGAGGAGCGCCTCTTCGCGCTGGCGGTGCTCAGCATGGGAACGGCGGCCGAGTCCGGCAAGGCGGCGGCCTACATCGAGATCAACAAGCTGGTCCAGATGCTCGTCCGCGGTGCGACCTGGGACCAGCTTCGCCAGAGCGTGGTCACCCGGGTCATCGAGAAGGTCTTCACCCGCCTCGGGTTCCGGATCACCCAACGCAAGCTCGGACAGGCGGTGCCCGTCTTGGGCACGGTCATTGGAGCCGGCATGAACGCCCGCCTGATCTCGAGCGTCATTGACGACGCCGACCACATTTACCGGGAGCGGTTCCTCCGCGAGCGCTACGGCCTGGACCCTGCTGCCGTCGAGGTCACCGTCGACACCGCTGACACCGCTGACACCGTCGTCGACAACGATGCCGATGTCATCGACGTCGCCGAGCTCCTCGAGGAGGAGATCCGCGACGAAGGCGGGCGTGCGCTCGAGGCCGGTGCTGGTGAATGAGACCGGTGCGCGCGACCCGCGCTGAACGGCCGGGATCGTGACCGCTCCAGCCGACGTGCGCGGTGTG
This sequence comes from Nocardioides halotolerans DSM 19273, assembly GCF_000422805.1. Taxonomy (GTDB): domain Bacteria; phylum Actinomycetota; class Actinomycetes; order Propionibacteriales; family Nocardioidaceae; genus Nocardioides; species Nocardioides halotolerans. Next base: position 164,713 of record NZ_AUGT01000009.1, read on the forward strand.
GTCGAGGCGGCACGCTCCCTGGGCGAGCTGCCGGCCCGCGACCGGCGGTGGACTCACCTGTCGCTGTGCGTGCTCGACGCGGTCTTCTCGATCGGCGCCCGGTACTCGGCGACCACCCGGACCGTGTGGTCCTACGCCCACCTACAGGGTCTGCCGCACGTCCTCGAGCCCGCGGCGGAGGTGGCCGCCGGTGTCTACGCGGACACCGAGGAGCCCGTCTCCAGCCTGCGAGACGCGATCGCGCGCGGAGGTCCGGATGCGTTCGCCGCTCAAGTGCAGAACCGGCAGCGCACCTCGCCTCGCGGCGGGGTGCCCAAGGCCCAGGCGACGCACGACTACGCCGCGGCACTGGCCGATTGTGGCGTGCTACGGCTGGCAGATGTCCCCACCCTGCTGACCGACCCGTCCCGGCTCGCGCCTCTGGAGACCCAGCTGTCGCGAGTGCCAGGTCACGGGGCACACGGCGTACGGATGTCGTACCTGTGGATGCTCTCCGGGGACGACGACCACATCAAGCCGGACCGGATGGTGCTCGGCTGGCTTCACCAGGTCCTCGGCCGGGCGGTCGCCCCGCCCGAGGCGACCGCGTTGCTGTCGGATGCAGCAGCCGAGCTCCGTGTGACCCCGTGGCAGCTTGACCACGCAGTGTGGAACCACCGGCGGGGCGTCCGGGCTCAGTAGGCAGGGCCCCGACGCCGCGCGGCCTGCGGGCAGCCGGGCCGGGGCCGGCTGGGTGCCACGTGTCGATCGGCCACCCTGGGCATTCACCTCCTTTCCGCGGGCAGCCGATCGGCGCGAGGTGGCGCCGCTGTGATCGATGTGACTTCGTTGTTGAGTTCTCAAGGTTCTTGCCAGCCTCGAACCTCGTACGCGGCTCCGGTGAGGAGGACTGGGTCAGACCGTTTCCAGCGGTCCGCCGAAGGCAATCGACCCGGGAGGGACTGCGCCCGACCCTGGTCAACGAGGCCCCGGTGTCCGCTGAACCTAGAAACCGTCCATGTCGTCGTCGTAGTCCTCTTCATCCGGCTCCTCAACGGTGAGCCACTTGACGAGCAGCGCCATCTCGACGCAGTGGCGCTCGGGATCGGGGTCGTCGGAGTACAGGTGACCCAGCACTCCATCGGGCCCCAACCAGATGAGGTCGGCCAACCATCGGGTCAGGCACTCGGGTTCATGCTCGCCGAGCAGCCCGCTCCTCTGGACGTACTCCAGGTCGAGCGGCCGGCGGTCGGCTCGTACGCGTGGCGCCGTGATCAGGCCGTGAGTGAGTGCGAGCAGCTCACCCGTGGTGGCCTCTCGCGCGATGGGGTGCCCGACGGCGAAGCCCTCCCAGAACTGCGCCCAGATCAGCCGGAACATCTCCGGCCGGGGATCGACGCTCATGTCGATCTCCCGGACCCAGTCACGAGCGTACTTGCGACCGGCCTCGATGAGAGCTGTCTCGTCTTCTGACGTAGGGAGAGCGGGACGGGTGGGCGTCGAACGAGAGGCTTCGTCAGGGTTCATCGCGAGTCCTTGTCGGGGAGGGTGGTTCGGCCCGGCGGAGTCTGGGCCTCACGGGGGATTACTTGGTCGTCGGGCCGTGGTGCCGGGTGCGTGCTTCAGGTGCCGAGCGCGAGGCGTTGCCTTCGACGGTCACCCGAACGGCCCGCATCATGCGTCGTGCTGCCGCATCGACGGGAGGCTGGTCACCCGTTGGTTGTGCCGCCGAGGTGATGTCGCCGCGGCGGAACTCGTGTCTGATCGAGCCTGTCGATGCCACGCGCGGAGCGTGCACCACGTGGGAGCCCGGTCGATGGCAGGGGCGCGATGGAGCGCACAGACGCCCCGTCCTGGTGGACGGGGCGTCTATGCGTGGCGTGACTCAGAGGGCGAAAGCGTGAGCGAAGTGGGCGTCGAGATCCTCGTGAGGATTGGACCGGTCGAAGAGGGCGAGAGTGGCGACCACCAGCGCGACCTCGGCGGAGCTCTGCGGGCTCTCTGCGCTGGCAGCCATATCGAAGATGCCGCCGGGACCTGACCAGATGAGCTCGGCGAGCCACCGAAGGACCCGGTGCTCATCGAGGATGGCGGCATCCTCGAGCAACTGCAGAGCGGGCGCCAAGCCGCCTGGGTCCATCGGGGACTCGGCCTCGGTGATCGCGTGGTGGGCGACGTTGGTGAGTTCTGCGTGGACTGCGTGTTGGGCGAGCAGGTGCAGGTTGGCGAAGTCGGAGGAGAAGTCTTCGAGGAGCTCGGCCCATGCGTAGTCGTTGTCGATCATTCGGCGCAGTGCGAGGTGGGCGTACTCGACGCCGGCGTCGGTGATGAGGTCCTCCCAGTTGGGCTCCAGGTCTCGTGTGTAGAGGACGGTGGTCAGGGTGTGGGAGATCTTGGTCAGGTTCATGTCGGTGGTCCTTGGTCGGTGATCGTGGGTCGGGTCTGGCGGTCGGTGTCAGTCGGCGAAGGAGATGCCGTGGTCGTCGGGGCGGGCCGTGGGCGTGGTGCGGTAGGCGCCGCCCAGGGCGCGGTACATGCCCTCGACCTTGGATCGGCCGCTGAGCTGCCAGGCGGCCTCGGCGCCCCTGGTGGCGAGGGTGGTGGCGACGCGCCACTGGGTGATGCTGCTGGCGGTGATGTCGACGGTGGGCAGGCCGAGCTGCTGGATGAGGCGGTCGATGATGCGCTGGGCGGATGCGATCGCCGAGGTTGACCCGGGTGCGTGGCTCTCGGCGTCCTTGCGCACTCGGGGCCGATAGGTCAGGGGGGCTGAGCGGCTGTAGCCGGCGCGCAGGGCGTGCTCGAGGTGACGGCCCAGGGTGTGGGTGGCGAACTGGTCGAGGGTGAGGAAGCGTGGTTCGAGGTGGCGGTTCCCGGCGGCCAGCACCAGTTGCGGCATCTCCGGGTCGTCGTAGTCCTCGATCGTGACGTGGGTGGTCTCACCGGGGACCTGGCCCGCGTCGAGGAGGGTGTAGACGGTGGCGGCGTGGTCGCGCGGGTCCTTGATGGCGGCGAGATGGGCGGCCACCCGAAGCAGGACGATCTCGTCGTGGGCGCACGGCCGGAAGGAGTAGATGCTGCGCAGCGCGAGCTTGGTCGCGTGGGTGTAGACGGCCTTCGGGGAGGTGGCCTCGGAGTCGACGTTGATGGTGCTCGCCGCGAGCGCCGCGACGGCCAGGGCGAGGTTGCGGTAGGCATGCAGCTCCTCGGCGACCTCGGTGGCGTGGTAGCCGGTGACGTCCTTGAGCGGGACGCCGGTGAGCATGGACAAGAACCTGGGCTGGTTCGTCGCCAGCTCCCCGGCGGTGACGGCGTTCTCGCGCAGCAGGGTCTCGAGCCGGTCGAGTCGGGGTTCGATGTCGGGTACTGCCGCGGCGGGGATGATGCCGTAGGCCCGCTGTAGCTCGCGGAGCTTGTCGATGCCCTCACTTGCCGCGACCTGCTCGAGCGTCGGGGAGAGCGTGATCTTGGCGGACACGTTCTTCGTAGTGATCGTTTGGGTGGTCTTGCTGGTCTGCTTGATGGTCGGCTTGGCGGTCTGCTTGGTGGCCATGTCGGGTTCCCGTCTTTCTGTTTGGTTGGGTGGGACGGGAAGGAATGTCCGGAGGCTGAGCGGGTGCGCAATCACCGCGCAGGCATCTCTCAACTCTTCTTCTTGAGCGACATCCCGGGGGCGAAGCGGGCGACTCGCCAGCGACGCAGGGGGCGGGCCCGCGCAGGATCCGTGCCTTCTTGCGGGATGTTGGGACGTGCCGTTCGGTGGCGCAGCTCATGCGCCTGTGATGCGCGATGGGCTCGTTCCGGCTGGTGCCGGAACGAGCCCATCGGTGATGTCAGCTACAGCGCGATCAGCGCCGGTTCTCCCAGGTGAGGCAGTTGTTGAGCACGCCTGCCAGGAGGAAGTCGAGCTCCTGCGCCTGGGTGCTGAGGCTGTTGGCGCGTCCGTGGTGGCTCAGGCTCTGCTGGTACCACTGGTTGAACGACTCCGAGTCGTTGCGGCGGGAGAAGATGTCGCTGAAGGGCCGGGGAGTGTCGTAGACACCGACTCGGGGCTGCGCGGTGGCCTCGGTGTTGTACCAGGCGGCGATGTCGTCGGCCCGCGACAGCGGCCGCAGCCGCCACCCAATGGGGTCCTTGGGGGCACGGGTCCTGGGGTTGCTGTCCGGGGTGTGCCGGATGCCCTCGGGCTCCCATGGGCGGACGTACTCGGCCTCGCCGTGCCGGCAGGGGATGGTGTAGGCGTTGTGGGTGCCCCACTGGCCGTTGGGGCGCGTGAAGGGGGTGCTGGTGTGGCAGCGCAGCACCCGGACCTTGATGAGGCTGCCCTCGCGGTCGGGGTCCTCCTCGACCTCGTACAGGCCGCCGTCGTCGAGCGCGACCCGATGGACACAAGGGCCGTCGGGGCCCTGGTGGGTGAACGGCTCGAGCTCACGGTGCCAGCCGTTGACGGGCTCGAAGTCGCCCTTGACGGTCGGGTAGACCGTCAGCCCCAGCGGCATCCGGTCCAGGTCGTGGAGCCGGTCGCGCAGCACGTAGCGGCGCATCAGGGCCTTGGCAGGGCTGGCGGGGGCAAGATGGTGCTCGGCGAGCCGACGCTTGGCGGCGTCGTTCAGATCGCTGTCGCTGAACCGCCGGACGACGGGGTCCTCTGGATGGGCAGGTCTCTGGTCGTCGGGCCGCGCGGTGGAGGCGGCGACGGCCTTGCTGATGACCTGGATGCGGTGGTTGGCCATGAGGTGCACGATGTGCCACCCGGTCAGCGCGCGGTCGTAGACGACCGCGTGGATGCCGTCCCCGGCGATCTGCTGGAGGCTCTCGATGATCTCCAGCGCGGCCCAGGCCTCGCCGCCCAACGCGACCCCGGTGCCCAGGGTGATGCGCCCACTGGCGGTCCAGGTGTGCATCGCGACCATGTTGAGCCCGTTGGTGTCCTTGTAGTCCTCGGTGGCGGTGTCGCTGCTGGTGCGCTGGACCCGGGCGCGGCCCGGGTCCTGGGCGCGGCTGCCCACGAAGAACTTCTCGCCGGTGGTCTGGTCGATGACTTCGCGGACGTCGGAGTACTTGGCGATCACCGTGCCGTCGCCGTAGATGAAGTGCGTCCACAGCGGGTCCGCGCCGTTGGGTTGCACGCCCGCCTCGAGGTTGCCCTGGTGCCGGGCCTGGCCGATCGCGAGCATCCGGAACCGCAGCTGGAGCTGCAACATCAGGGACGAGTTCTTGACCAGGTTGTCCCGGAAGTAGATCACCTGGTCGCGGGTGGGTGGGGCCATGGGCAGGCAGATCCCAGACCGCTGCTCGAACGCGGCCCGGCACCGCTGCCACAGGTCCCCTTCGGCGTGCAGGAGGGCCAGGGCCGAGGTCAGTGAGCTGGTGACGCGGCCCGCGGCAAGCGCGGCGAGCATCGCGGTGGGAGGGTAGGCAGCCTTGCGACCGCGACTCTTGACAGGGTTCGTGGCGGCGGCCGGCTCGAAGACCGGGGCCAACTGGTGGAGCCCGATGAAGCCGTGAAGGGCCACGATCTGGTCGGAGTTGGTCATCCGGGATGAGCCGGTGGCGTTGTCGCGGCTGCGGACGTCGGGGTTGATGGGCATTGGGAGTTCTCCGGTTCGTGCTTGGTTGGTGCCGCCGCCGCGAGGGCGGTCAGCGTCTGACGCACCGGACCCGTCCGCCGCGGCACCGCGAGCGCAGTCGGGATCCGCCACTCACGGAGTGATCTGGGCCACAGGCGTTCCAGCCGCGTTCCACGCGCGTTCCGGCGGCGTCTGGCCGCTGACAGCACCCCGGGGGCGGCCTACCGTCGAGGCAGGAGACCTTGATGAACGCACCAACCAGCCACCCAGACCACGGCCCAGAGCACGGCCTGCAGGACGACCCGGCTGACGCGCAGACCGACGCGCGACAGCGCTCGTCGCCGCAGACCGGCGGGGTCATGGTCGCGATCGTGAACGTGGTGGTCGCGCACTGGGCCGCTTCGGGGGAGTTCACCGAGCAGACGCTGGCGCGGTGCGGGGAGACCGTGACCCGGTTCGCCCGCCGGCTCGACGCCCAGGGCGTCACGGCGCCGGCCGAGATCACCCTGGAGCACTGCCAGGGGTTCGTCGATGCCACCACGCTGAAGGGCCAGGCGCCCGAGCTGACCACCCGGCACACCCGCCGTACGTCGCTGCGGATGCTGTTCCGCACGCTGCGCGAGCTGGGTCACCCGGTCGGTGACCCCACCTTGGACCTGCACCTGCCGGTGCGGTCGGTGACCACGGCCCGGCCGCTCACGGACCTGGAGGTCACCCTGTGCCGGGCCAGCACCCGGCTGGGCGAGGCTGGCGGGGTGAGCCTGCAGCGGGCGGTGTGCTGGGCCCTCGCCGAGGCCACCGCGGTGACTAGCGAGATCACAGCGGTCCGGGTCGGCGACCTCGACAACCCCGACCAGCCCCGCTGGGTGCGGCTCGCCGGCACCCGCCGCCACGACCCGCGGCTCGGCGAGCTCACCGACTGGGGCGCCACCATCGTGGCCCGCCAGACCGCGCTGCTCCGCGAGCGGCGCAGCACCCCGGCCACCCTGCTCAGCTACCGCGGCAACGGCATCCCCGGCGAGGCGGTCGCCCAGGCCTCGGCCTGCAACGCCGTCGGCGCCGTGCTCTCCCTGGCCGGGCTCGCCGAAGAGAGGGACGTGAGGCCGGCCTCCGTGCGCAACTGGGCCGGCCGCCGCCTCTATGAGGCTGGCATGCCCATCGAGCACGTCGCCCGCCGCCTGGGCGCCCGCAGCCTGGACTCCGCAGCCGCCGACATCGCCCTGACCTGGCGCGACACCACCTAGACCTACCCAGACCCCACCTCGACCTATCCAGACCCCACCTAGACCGGCCCGCTTCTCCCTGCGGCTCCCACCCAGGTGGCACGCCCGAGAACACCACAGAGGTAATTACGACCATTCCCGGGTTCCCACTTTCCGGGAACCCGGGAACCCGGAAACAGCACACACGCAACTTACGATCCGCCGCTCGACACCCCCGACGACGCTGACGGCCGCAGAGAACGACGCAGAAGACGACACAGAGACCGGTTATGGAACGAGAGGAGGGGAGTGATGGGCCGTGAACACATGAACACGCTGACCCGGATGCGGGCCGTTCTGTCCTCCCGCAGCCTGTATGACACCGCCACCGCGCTGGAGTGGGACAGCCCGGTCGGACGGCCCCTGCGCAACCCGCCGTACGTGACGCTGGCCTACGGGGTCCTGGCCCGCCTGGCCCGCTCTGCGATCCGGGTCCAGCTCGACCTCGCCGAACCCGAGACCTGGAGCTACGCGCGGCGGCTGATGAGCGAGGCGATCACCCGCCACGGCCTGGACCTCCCACCCCCGGGGGCCAAGCCGCCCAACTGGGAGACCTGGCGCTGGATGCGCGACCACCACCTGGCCACCGAGACCGGCGTCGCCGAGCTGGCCCGCGTCTACCCCACCATTGCGGTAGCCGCCGCCAACCGGATCGGGCTGCTGCTGCCGACCGGGCCCGGCTCCTTCAGCCACCCCGACAGCACCCGCACCGCCTACGGCGACGGCACCCTGGTCCGCCCCCTGTACAACCCACCAGCCACGGTCAGCCTCACCGACGCGGACGGAGGTCAGCGGGTGGCCTACCCCGACCCGCGCACCGGGGAGCTCCTCGACCACCCACCCGGACGCTTCGACCCCGACCTGCAAGAACACCACGGCCGCCTCGGACCGGTCCTCACCCACGGCTACGTCGCCTGGCACGCCCGCGGCCGGGGCCGCTATCAGCGCATCGATCTGGCGCTCGCGCACGTCCCCGCGCCGGGAGCCGAGGCCGCCACCGCGGTCGCCCTGCTCCGCGAAGTACACCGCGCCGCCGGAGCCGGCATCCAGGCCGTCGTCTACGACGGCGCCTTCCGCGGGGTTCACATCGACGAGATCATGCGCAACTACGGATACCTCGTCCTGGCCAAACAGGCCACCAGCGCCACCACCACCGACGCGACGAGCGGGACTGCGGGCGCCGACGGCGCCAGGGGTGAGGGGGAGGAGGTGGCGACCACCCAGCTGGTGATGACTCCCGCCGGCCGCCGCGCCCGCTCCTACCCTCTCGGTCCGGTCACCCATCACCTCCCCACCGGGCCCTGCCACCACCAGCTCGCCACCGTCGGAGGACAGGTCGTCGAGATCGATCTCGACGAGGCCGGCGACCCGGTCGTGACCAGCATCCCCGACCGCGGCCAGGTCAAGAGGGTGCGCCGCAGCACCGGCGCCTTCCACTTCAACGTCGCCTTCCGCATCGAATGCCCCATCGAGCCGTTCACCGTCTGGCTCAGCCCCCACCCCGGCAAGGACGCCGATGCCCGGCGACCCGAGAACCTCCGGATCATCCCCACCACCGACCCCGACGCCCAACGCCTCCAAGGCATCCGCAGCGACGCCGAGAGCTTCCACTCCCACTACAAGCGCACCCTGATCGTCAACCGCGCGATGAGCCTGGGTGCCTACCGAGGCCTGATCGACCTCTACTGCTTCGCCATCTACAACACCGCACTCACCGAGTACCACCACGCCCAACGCTCGGGCGCCACGTCCACCGTCGGCCCAGTTGCGACCGCTGCCCGACCGCCCCGACCGATCCCGGGCATCGCCCGCAGCGGCTAACCCGGCCTACCGAACCGAACCTCCAGCCGACCCACCCGGCCCTGCCGACACCCATCCCGCCCTACCCCTGGGCCACCGCAGCCGGCCATCCGACCAGGGGCAGGGCAGCCCTGCCCACACCACAACAAGAGGAGCACCGCCATGCCCGAGAACACCGAACCCGAGAACACCGAGCCCGAGGCCCCTGCCGCCACGCACGGCATCGCAGCCACCGCAGGCAACCCGGATCAGCTCGAGGACCAACAGCCCGGTGAGGCGACCGACGACGAGTCCGACCATGACCGCGACAGGGACAGGGACAGGGACAGGGACAGGGACAGGGACAGGGACGGGGACGGGGACGGGGACGCTGGAGCAGAAGCCCCTGCCGGTGGTGCGGTCGAGGGCACGGTGGGGGTGACCACCAGCTACGAGCGCACCGCCGAGGGCCACCGCGTCACCCGACGCACCGTGCACCGAACCGAGGTCACCGAGGACACCCAGGAGACGATCGAGGAGACCTACCCGGTCGTCCCCTCGCCGTACGCGCCACCTTCTCCTGCCGACCCCTCGCCGGTCGGCTGAGAACGCGAGGCAGCCGACGATGAACGACCCGCACCCGCCCTGGGCAACCCGCTACCCCGACCGCTGGCGGCGCGAGCTCGACGAGCTCCACGCCAGCCGATGGCCGCACCGGATCACCACCCGTGTCAACACTGTGGTCATCGAGATCGACTGGCCCATGCCCACCGGCGAACCCTCACGCGTGCCGGAGGCAACAGAACAACCGGGCCTGATCCAGCAGTCGACGCCTGAGAGCCCCAGGTCGACCCAAGAACCGACCCACGACCAAGGTCCCGGTCACCGCCAGGGCAAGTGCCGGGATCCTCGCCGGGATCGCTCGGCGCGGCTCGAGGTGTGGTTCCCGCCGGAGTACCCCTTCTTTCCGCCGCGGGTCTTCGACCGCGACAACCAGCTCGAGCTGGGCCGGCACCGCACCCCGGACGGAGTGCTGTGCCTGGTCGAGGAGACCGACTGGCACCCCGACACCACCATCGCGGCCCTGCTGACCAGGCAGCTGCCGAACCTGGTCGCGGCCGGACGGAGCACCATCCGACCGGCGGAGGGCCTCGAGGTGCCGGCGCCCGAGCCCGTCGGTGGCCTCGTATCGCACATCTCGGGCCAGCAGGCGCTGATCATGCCCACGCACCCGATCCCCGCCCGCATAGACCAGGGTGCGGTGATCATCCGCTACACCCTGAACCGGGGCCGGGTCATCGGTGCTGGACTGGCCGAACGGATCCTCGGCGACGGCCTCGACATCGCGGGGCCGGCACCCGAACTGGAACCGGTCTTCCAGATCGTCACCTTCGGACGCTGGGCGCGTGACCCGGGCTTCGACCCTGCCCACACCCCCGAAGAGACCTGGCAGCGGGTGACCGGCCGGCTGCAGCCGCTCGAAGTCGAGATGGCCGAGGCCGACGAGGACCGGTGCGGCCTCGAGGTGCCGCTCGACCAGGTCGAGACCCTCTGTCTCCTGGTGCCCAGCGAGGACACCTACCGGCAGCTCGGGGAGAGCTGGGTCGCGGTCCGTCAGGTCACCGACGAGGACGGCGGCACCCGCTACGACCACCTGCCCGTCCAATGCCTCGGCCCGGAGACCTATGCGACCCGGACCCCCGAAAGCCGAACGCTCATCGACCGTCGCGTCGTGCTCGTCGGCGTTGGCGCCATCGGCAGCCACATCGCCCTCGACCTGGCTCGCACCGGCGTCGGCCACCTCAGCCTGGTCGACGGCGACGTCGTCGATGTAGCCACCGCCACCCGCCAGCACGCCCCCATCTACGCGGCCGGGCGCCCCAAGGCCGAAGCGATGCTCAGCCAGCTGCGGCTGACCCGCCCCGACACCGACCTGGTCGGGCTGCAGCTGCGCATCGGCGACTCCTCCGACTTCGAGGTGGTCGAGCGGAAGCGACGCACCTTCGCCCGGCTGCTGCGCAGCGCCGACCTCGTCATCGACGCCACCGCCAACCCCGCCGTGACCCGATACCTCGCGGCCGTGCGGCACGTCCACCAATTGCCGTTCCTTCACGTCAGCGCCACCGCCGGCGCGTGGGGCGGCTGCGTCCTCCTCACCACCGCCCAGACCGCCTGCTGGGCATGCCTCCAACACCACCGCCACGACCACACGGTGCCGGTCCCGACCACCGACCCCGCAGGCCCCGTCACACCCACCGGGTGCGCCGACCCCACCTTCACCGGCAACAACCCCGACCTCGCCCTGATCGCCCACCACGCCTCCCAGGTAGCCATCGACCACCTCACCGACGGACCCGGGCTCGGCGGCAACCTCTACGTCGCCCACCTGCGGACCCCCGCCGGCGGCCGTCAGCCGATCACCTGGCAACGCGCCCAGGTCCCGGTCCACACCGACTGCCCCCTACATACCAACCCCGACGACGCTCCACGCGACGAGACCCGACGCGAGGAGGGCTCAGGTGACGGGGCAATGCGCCCGTCCGGCACCGACGCGGAGGACCGAGACGACCCAGACAACCCGGAGGTCCCAGAGGACCTAGACGACGCAGACCAGGCCGCCGCCGGAGTCAGTGGATCCGTTGCAGTCGCCGCGGTCGCGGGTGCCGACCGGATCGATTGCGCCGTCAGCGGCGGGCCGAACCATGACTGAACAGCCTCACGAAAGGGAGGCGGACGGCCACAGCCCACCACGGGCACCGATCCCAACAACTCAACAGCGGACCAACAGCAACCCCGGGCACCGCGCCCTCCCGCCGCACCCGGAGCGCCGCAGACACAACCCGAGCCGACAGGAGGTGAACCCAACCACGCTCACGTGTCTCCGGCCTCCGGGAAGCGCGGCCCGGTCGCGCTGACCAGCGACAACCACACCAGAACGGGACGACAGCTTGGGCGAGGAAGACGCCCTGCATGATCCGAGGGGACCCCCATGACCACCCAGGAAGACGAACCAGACGGCACGATCCCGCCCTCCGACTCCTTCCACCTCGCCCTGCGGCTCGTGGCCGGCGACCGAGCTGTCCCGAACGCCCCGCCGTTCGGGGACCCCCCGACCCGCGCCGTAGAGATGATCGACAAGCGGGTGATCCTCCAGACCGAGATCTGGGTCGACCGCCACGCTCGCTCCCACCGGGTCGAGCAGATGAGTCAGGAGCACCGCGCGAACGTCCTCGCCCTCCTCCGCACACAAGCTACGCAGTGGATCGGCGACGCCGTCGTCGAAGAAGTCGCCGCCACGATCCTCGGCGACATCTCCGGAGCCGAGACCGCCCAGCACCTGGAGCTCCTCGACCTGCTCACCGAGGGTTGGACCGACCACACGCCGCTGGGTCAACGTCTCCACGTTCTCAACCACACCCGCCCCCAGCCACTGAGGCCCCCACCTGCACTGCTCGGCCCCGACCAGACCGACCACCCACAGGTGCTCCGCGACAGCGACACCGGCCTGTGGCAGGTGACCACCCACAGCGGCACCCACCACCTCATCGACCTGGACCGCCGCCGCATCCAACGCCGACCCCGACCGCCCTCGACCACCGACGACGAGCACCCCGGCCCGGGCAGCCGGTCCCTGCCCTATGACAATGAGTGGACCTACCTGGACTGCCTGATCCGATGCCGCATCGGTGCCTGGCTCGTGGTCACCGACCACGGTGGCGAAGCAGCCGGCCCCGACCCCGGGCGCGGCGGCTTCAAGGTCTCCACGGCTGTCGTCGAGATCAGCCGCATCACAGACACCGAACACGCCCAGACACGGCCGGCCCCGTAGCCATGCCGACCACCCATCGATCCCCCCGGCCGGCACGCGCGCTCATCGTCGACGTCGACGGCGTCGTCTCGCCGGTCCACGGCCACACCGCGTGGGGCGACGACGTCGTCGCAGGCGAGGTCTTCGGACCCGTCCTGGTCTCACCCACCCTGTGCAGGCGCCTCGACCAGCTCGCCGCGCGGCCCGACCTGACCACCTGGTGGCTGACCTCCTGGCCCGCCCAGCTCCGCGACCGCATGGACCCGTTCCCCGGCCGGACCTGGCCCCAGATCACGAGCCAGCTCGACGACCCCGGCAACCCCCACCCCGACTGGTGGAAATGGACAGCCCTGATGCGCTGGCTCGACCAGCAAAGGGCAGTCAACCGGCTCGCCTGGTGCGATGACCACCTCACCGACACCCACCTCGCCGAAACCACCGAGCTCGACGAGCTCGACGACGCCTCGGGCCTGACAAGCAGCCAGGGCGACCACACGGCGTACGGCATATCCACCATCAGGATGACCTTGGCAGGGCACGGCATCGAGCCCCTGCTCCTGGCCCCCCGCACCTCGGTCGGCATCACCCCGGCCCAGATGACACGGCTCGAGCGGTTCCTGACCCGAGCATCACCGGGAAGGTAGACGATGAAGCCGACTCCTACACCTGCCCACGGGCCTCCGCCCCAGGATCGCCGCGAACCCGACCGCCGTCTTCAGCGCGAGGCTGACCGGGTGGACCCGATCGCGGCAGACCCGGCTGAAGGGTTCGTGTGGGTGTGGCTGCCGGGCGCCACCGACCCCGTCGTCGCCGGGACCATCACCCGAACCACGCACCGCTACGACAACGCCGCCGTGTGCACCTTCACCTACGACCGCACCTACCTGTCCCGACCCGATGCGGTCTCGCTGTTCACCCCTGAACTGCCCTTGCGCCCGGGAGTCTTCGACCCGACCCAGCCCGAAGACCCACCGTTGAGGGATCGGCTCCCGATCGCGTCCTGCCTGCGAGACGCAGCCCCCGACGCTTGGGGACGTCGCGTCCTGAACACCCAACTCGCAGAGGACCGGACGGTCGAGTTGTCGGAGCTGACCTACCTGTTGGGTGCCGGCAGCGACCGGGTCGGCGCCCTTGACGTCACCACCTCGCCCACGGCCTACCACCCCCGGCCTGGGACGCCGGCGACCCTGGACCAGCTGCTGGAGGTGAGCGCGCACATCGAGCGAGACGAGCACGTCCCGGCCGAGCTGCAGCACGCAGCCCGACACCTCACCGGAGCGGGCGGCGCACAACCCAAGGCCCTCCTGGCCGACGGAGATCGGTCACTGATCGCGAAGTTCCCCTCGATCGCCCAGACCCGGTCGGCGCTGCACGCCGAAGCGGTCGCGATGCTCCTCGCCCGGCGGGTGGGGATCCGGGCGGCAACGGTGGAGATGGTCCCGGTCAAGGGTCGCGACGTGCTGCTCGTCGAACGGTTCGACCGGCCCGGAGCCCGGACCCGCCGGATGATGGTCTCCGCGCTGACCGTCCTCGGGTACGGCGAGCTCGCCTCCCGGCATGCCACCTACCCAGAGTTCGCTGACGCGGTCCGCACCTCCTTCACACACCCCGACGACACACTGCGCGAGCTCTACACCCGGATGGTTTTCAACATCTGCGTCGGCAACTGCGACGACCACCTGCGCAACCACGCAGCGTTCTGGGAGGGGCACATACTCGAGCTCACCCCGGCCTACGACATCGCACCCAGCCCCCGCGCCGCCGGCCCGCTGTCCCACGCACTCGGCATCACGCGCGACGGCCGCAACGCCAGCCAACTGCACCTGGCCCGCGCCGCAGCACCCGACTTCGCACTCGACGACGCCGAGGCAGCCGACATCATCGACCACGTCACCACCGGCATCCGGCTCGGCTACAGCGAGGCGTGCGAGCAAGCTCGCGTCAGCGCCGCGGACCGTGAGGCGATGTGGGGACGGGAGTTCCTCAACCCCTACCTCCAGTACGACGAACCCTGAACAGCATCGACGCTTCGTCGGTCGGTCGTCCGGCGCGCAAGCCCTACCGGCGCGTACGGCGTCGTCGCGGAAGACGCACGCGGGCCTGTCCAAGCGTCGCCCCGGTGCGCCTCCGCCCCGATGATCAGCGAAGACCGTTCTACGACTGGTTCGCGCGGCCCTCGAAGCGGCTGATCTCCTCGAGCAGTTGGGTGAGCTCAAGCCGCTCAGCGCGGGCATGGGTGTTGTCTTCAAGCCTCTTCGCCCGGTCCTCGAACTGCTCCACTGCCGAGACCAGTGACTTGTCCGGCACGACAAGACGCACCACGACGGCCGCTTCTGTGAGTCGATCCACCTCGACGGCGAGTCGCTGGTTGGCCGATGCGTCGTCCGCGGAGCGATCGCGGTCAACGAGCGCTCGTTGCACACGTCGTCCAGCGGTGACCAACTGCACGAGGGCCTCATGTTGCTCTCGAGCAAGCTGCGCGGTCCGATCCCGAGTGTGCTTACGGCCCTCGTGGACCATCGCCAGCACCTGCTGGGTGATGACCCCGGCGAGGGCGAAGCCACCGGCCAAGACTGCATCGTTCATGCGTGTTCCGAATCCTTCTCGTGGGTGTCGCGTCGACGGCGCGCCGATCACGAGCAACTCAGCGCAGTCCAACAAGAACACAGCGAGCCCTCGTCCCTGGCGAAGGCGCCACAAACCGCGACACAGGTGTCACCACCACCGGTCACGCGGGAGCCCAGCTGCGACACGGGTGTCGAGGAGACCTAACACCGGTCTCGCCGTTGGGACGAGGGCGGCTCGGGCTCACCGCCCGTCTCGGCTCACCTCTCGCGACACGATCTGTGGCGATTGGCGCATGAACTGTCAGGAGAGCCCGGTCGCGTCGGCTAGTCTGCGCCCGCCGCCTTCTATCAGGAGCTCTCATGCCCGACTTCGGCACTCTCACCATCTCCGAGGTGATCCTCCACCGGGTTCCGGCCGGGCGCCGGGATGAAGATGGTCCGGACCAGATCGAGTACAGCGAAGCGACGATCGAACTGGGCACCCGCGACCGCGACTTCATCCAGCTGCGGCTTCGCACGACGCTGGGCGGGATGGCTCGGCCGGTCGTCGAGGACCCCGAGGAGGCCTCGACCTCGCCCGACCTGATCCGGGGGCTGCTCGCGGGCAGCGGCGACATCGTGGGTGACTCTGCTCAGCTCGCCCAAGGTCTGCACCGGAAGCAGAAGTGGATGAGCTCCGTCGGGCTGGTCATGGTGATCCGGGGCACGCTCGAGAAGGAAGGCTGCCTCATCATCGCCAAGATGGAGCACGAGGAAGGGATGCGGGTCCAACAGACCACGGTGAACGGCAAGCGCACTTACAGGGCCGAGTACCTGCGCGACCTCATCCTCGGCGAGGGCACCCAGGTGTTCAAGGTCGGGGTGTTCACGGCAAGCGGCGCCAAGGCCGGTGAGACGCTCGCCGGACACGTCGTTGACGTGCAGCAAGGCGGTGGCGGGGTCGCGGAGTACTTCGTCGAGTTCCTCGGCTGCCGGTTCGTGCAGCGCTCGGACGTGCAGACCGAGGCTTTCTTCAAGACCACACAGAGCTTCATCGCGCGGGCCACCAAGGGTGACCCAGAGGCCACCGCCGAGTATGAGATCGCACTGCTGTCCGAGCTGCAGAACCGCTCGACCCGACTCTCGCCCGAGCAGTTCGCGCTGCGGCACCTCCGTCCTGAGCACCGCGACGACTACCTGGCCCGCATCACCGCGTCCGGTCTCCCGGTCAAGGGGTTCACTAAGGACAACGGACTCATCACCAGCAGCATCCGCCGGGTGAAGTTCCAGACCGGCCGCGGCGCCACCGTCCTGGTTCCCCCACCCATGTACGAAGACGGGTCCGTGGCCGTCGAAGACGTCGAAGGCGAGGAGACATCGACGATCACCATCACAGACAAGATCTCCTCGGTCACCGGAGCGAGCGGACCCAAGCGAGCCGAGACCTCTGAGTGACCAGCTCATGACACCGGACCAGGCTCGACAACGGTTCGCGGAAGAGCATCCGCGGTACGCCGAGGCTGCGCTCGCCATCGAAGCGTTGCTGCGGGCCTGGTGCACGGAGTTGCGCGTCGGGGCGGTGGTTGACGCCCGCGAGAAGGGAGTCGGGAGCTTCGTCAAGAAGATCTTCCTCAACGACTACATCGACCCCTGGCGCGAGATCACCGACAAGGTCGGCGCCCGGATCATCGTCGAGAACACCCGAGACCTCGAGCGGCTTCGGGCGGCCCTCGAGCAGGACGAGTCGGCGAGGGCATTCGCCGCTCACGAGATCGTCGACAAGTCGGAGGAAGCCTCGGAGGACCGTCTCCACTACCCGGGCATCCATGCTCAGATCGCCGTGCCAGGGGTCACCACCAGCGATGGGCAGCCGATCGAGGCCGAGCTTCAGCTGCGGACCCGCGCCCAAGACCTGTGGGCGGTGGTCTCCCACAAGCTCGACTACAAGGGCGCGGTGAAGCCGGCCCGCCATACCCGCCGTCGAATCCTTCGGCTGTCGGTGTTGACTGAGATGTTCGATCAGGAGGTGGGGACGGCGATGAAGGAGCTGGCAGCTGACCCGGCCTATGAGGTCGCCCGATACCTGCAGGTCGTCGAGGCCGAATACCTTCGGTTCGTCGCGGAGCCAGGCAACGACCTGCTCTCGCTGGAGGTTCTCGAGGTGCTCCTCGGCGCGCCAGCTGACCTGCCGCCACCTGAGGCGTACGGCGCCAGCCTGCGTGAGTTCGCCTCGCTTCATCACGACAAGCTGCAGGACGTCTACGACACCTACGGCGCCCATACCGAATGGGCGCAAGAACCGGCCTACTGGCTCTTCTCACAGCCCGAGTCGATGATGACCTTCCATCTCGTGGAGTCGGCTCCGATGGCACTGGCATCGGTGGTGTGGGGCACGCAGATCGAGCGCGTAGTCGAGCGGCTCTACTGGGCCTGGGGTCGCGCCATGCCCGGCCCCACCGACTAGAGACCTCGACGGCAACGGGAAGCTTCATCGACATTCGGTGCCCCCGAACCGACGGCCCTCCGCCGGCATCGAGCATCCCGATCTCTCCTGGCTCGAGCCTGCGCGCCAGCTAGGCTCCGGACTCGAACGCTGGCTCGATACTGATCCGGGCGCAGCTCTCCTCGACGGCTCTGAGCCTGTTCCTCAGATGCTGACGGGCCTGCTCGTGCTCGCGGAAGAGCATCAGTCGAGCAGACGTGCGATCAGCGCTGGCTTGCTCCGACGGGAAGTCGTCAGCGCCGGCGTCCAGCTCGCGGGCGATCCTCGTCCAGTACGTGGCTGCGTCGAGAACCCGCTCAAGCTGGTCCTCGACCCTCGACGCGAGATGGCGAACGCGTCGTTGGCCCGGCGAGAGCGGGCCAGTGAGCGGATACAGGGTCAAGACTCCGCCGATCTCATCAAGCATCTTCGCGAGGTCTTGATGGATCCCTTCGATGTCGAACGTCGACGGTGGCTCTGAGGCCCTCAGCTGCTCGCGGATTGCACGGCATCCGTTCGCTGCGTCGAGCAGGAGCCGCTGCAGGTCAAGACTGATCGACGCGGACGAGGATGATTCGGCAAGGGCTTCTAGATCCTTCACCTCCCACAGAACGATGCCTAGATCCCTGGCTTCGGACTTGGCCTCCTTGGTGAACCCCTTCGCGGAAACCATCAGCGCTCTGTCGGCCCGGCCGGTCGACAACAGCGGTCGGCTCAACAACTCGAACTTGCGCACGCGCTCGACCCCGACCGCGCGTTCGTAGTACTTGCAATCGACGACGGTGATGACACGTCGACGCGTCGACGTCTCCTCCGTCACGAGGACGTCAACTTGGGCACCGCCGACGCGATAGTCGTGTTGCACCTCGTATGCGCCTGTGCGGCGGAACAGGTCCGCCACGTGACGTTCGAATCCGAGCCAGGTCGTCGGCCGCTCGGTCATCCAATGATTGTCATGCCAGTCGTGGACCACCGCCAGTGTCTGATGCCGTGAGGCAGCAGGGGACGAGTCGACGCCGCTCTCAGCACGGTCTGGCCACCGGCGGAGGCCCGCTCAGTCGGCCGCCTTCTCGGGGGCGCCGGCGCGCAGGAGGTCAAGAACCGCGACGCGGGTCTCCTCCGCCCACTGCGCAAGCAACCGGGCCTGTTCAGCGACTTCGGCGAGGCGGTCGTATCCCTCGAGATACAGGTGTTGCTCGGCCAATGCGATGAGGGGCACCTCGAGGTCTTGGACCTTGGCGCGGCCGATGGTGCCGCCCGCTAGGAACCGCTTGTTCCACGGCCCGAGCAGTACTGCGGCGAGGTAGTCCGGTGAGATCTGGTCGGTGAGGATGCGAAGCGACTGGACACCTGCGCCGAGGATGGCCCACTCGCCTCCGTAGACCAATGTGGTGATCGGGTTGGTCGTGGAGACCAGGACGTCGCCGGGCCTGGGTCGGTCGGTGTGGTTCTCGACCTCGTGGAACCAGTTGTCCATGACGAGGTCCGAGGTGGCGCCCAAGACCTCCCCAGGTGGCTGGTTCGGCAGCTCGCCGTCTCGGAGGTGGCGGGGCCGGATGATGTTCCCTGCGAGGTGCGGTGCGGCGTCCTCGGGTCGGAGCCGTCCGGTCTTGAGCTGGACGACGCCGCCTTCGACGAGGTCGCCGACGGTGACGATCCGGGGACGGTCGAGAGGGTCGAATCCGCGCAGAGGGCGGTCGAGTCCAGCCACCTGGTCGAGGGCGCGGTTGAGCCTGTCCAGGTTCTGCGTGTAGCTGGTGAACGCTGCTTGGGAGTCGAGCGATGGGGCCCCGGTCCAGCGGGTAGGGGTGAGGTCGTAGGCGGCGGTTGCCAGTTCCCTCGGTGCGACGAGCTCTGCCGGCACGCCGTTGGGCGGCTCGGGATACCAGCGGCGAGCCTCGGCTTCGGGGTTGCTGCTCTGGGAGCCGTCGACCATGAGTACTCCGGCGGGGCTTCCGTCGCTGTTTCCGGGTCGAAGCACCCACACCGCGAGCGGCATCGCCACGTGCGGGAGCAGCTTCCCCGGGAGTCCGATGATCGCTTCGACCCTGTGGTTCTCCACCAGACTCCGGCGGATCGCGCTCTCGGGGCCGCCGCGGAACAGGGGTCCCATGGTGGTGACGACGAACGCGCGGCCACCGGGGGCGAGGTGGGCGACGGCGTGTTGGACCCAGGCGAGCTCAGTGGAGTTGCGAGGCGGCATGCCGTAGACCCAGCGGGGGTCGGAGAGCTCGGCGTGGTCCAGGCGCTGTCCGAACGGGGGCTCGCAGACGATGATGTCGGCCTGCAATGCGGGGTCTGGGTCGCGGGCGATGACGTCGGTGGTGGTGAGCTCCCAGGCCTCGCCGCGCAGGTAGGCGCGCTGTCGGGCGATCGTGGTCGCGGCCGGGTTGATGTCATGACCGACGATCCGAGTGATCGGGCCCATGAGCTGGTCGTGCTCCGCTCGGTGGGTGCGCATGACCTCTCTCAACGCTTCGCCGATGCCGCAGGCCGGGTCGTAGATCGTGCCGCCTGCGTCGGGGCCGGCGAGTGTGCCGAGGATGCGGGAGATGCGTGAGTCGACGAAGCCGTGTTCGACCCCGGCCCGCACTTGCGCGTTCGCGGCGCGGGCCAGGACGTAGTCGGTCACGGCGGGAAGGTCGTCGAGGTCGATCGCCTGGAACGGCAGCAGGACGAGCACCAGTTTCTCTGGGCGGATGTCCAGGTATGGCCGCGGGACGTAGGGGAGGTCGAGCACCTCACGGAGCTCTTCGACGCCCGCGCGAAGTGTGTCCATAAGCGTGTCCACGCTCGCGTGGTGGATCGCCGCCCAGGCGGAGTCGCCGGCCTCGTGGGTCTCATGGATCCGGCGCAGACACGCAAGGTCCAACGCGAGCTGGCCGATGTCTGCATAGGCCAGATCCTCGCGCAAGGTGTTGAGCAGGGACCAGGTGTCCAGGTTGTCGTCCGTAGCCACGGTCTTGCCGGTGGCCTTGAGCCACGACTCGACCTGGGCGCGGTCGAACAGCGGCTTGGTCGGGGTTCCGGCGACCGGGGCAGGGAAGTCCGGGCTTCGCTTGCGCCAGTTGGAGACGGCGCCTCGGGACACGTCGGCCATCTCGGCGATGTCGGAGGTAGCCACGAGCGCCGCGGACTGAGTGGCCGAGTGAGCGTCCGGGTGAGCGTTTGGGTCAGGGGTGGGCTGGGCGGGGTTAGTCAAGTTGTTCCTTGGTCAGGCCGACGCCGAGATGGCGGCGGCATCGTAGGGCTGGTCGAGGAGTGTGATCTGGCTGGCGACCAAGCGCAGGCGGCGCGAGAGCCTGTTGCGGACGGCCACGACATGGACCCGGACTCCGGCCGCGCACAGGGCAGCCACGGCGTCGGTGAAGATCCCGTCGCCCGAGGCGAGGACGACCTCGTCGTACTTGGTGGGCAGGTCTTCGGCCAGTACCTCGAGGAGTGCGAGGTCGGCGCCGTCCGGGCCGGACCCGACGACGTACCGCTGGTGGGTCCAAGCGGTGCCGACGTGGATGAGGCCGATGTGGCTGGTGCCGATCACGACCTGGTCGGTCTCGGTGACCGCCCGTACCTGGGTGAGGCGACGGCGAGCCCATAGGGCTTCGGTGTGGTGGAGCACGGCACCTCCGATCAGGTTCTCGATGTCGACGACAACGAGTCGTCGTCCGGTCGTGTAGCGGCGGCGGTTGATGGTCGCAGCGTGCGTGCGGTGGGTGTGGCGGGGCGGGCGAGTGGCCACGTCGTGGGATGGGTCGGTGGACGAGAGCGTAGCACCACGGAACATGTGAATCAGATTGTCAAAGGTCATGTACGAAAACTAGAGCCTAGCGTCCGTGCAGTCAAGTGTGAATCGGACATACACCCTGTCAGGGCTAGATCTGGTTGTCAGAGAGTCGCTGTCAGGGTGTCGCCTGCGCCTCAAATGCGGTCGCCAACGAGACGGCTACTCAGTCTGTCCGTCTGTCGTCCACAAGGGGCTCGCGCGTCTGGGGCGACAAAGCATGATCCCCGCGTGTCACGTCCTCGCGTGGCCGCTGGTCGGGTCGGCCGACAGTTCGGGGCGGCAAGTCCTGAAAGGGGGCCTTCGTGCCTGACGTTGCCGCGCGGGAGCGGCGCATGGGTCTGCGCTGTCCTGTGAGGTGTTCGCGACGGGGTCAGGGCGCAGGGATACTCGACCCGTGGGCCGACTTCCGCCACCGGGCTGGCACCGGGCAGCTGACGGTTCGCTTCGGTGGTGGAACGGTCGACAATGGACTCCTCATCGTCATCCGAGCACGAGCGCCTCCGCTGCGCCTCCTGGTTGGTATCGAGAGGCGGCGGATCGCCTGCGGTGGTGGGACGGCCAGCAGTGGACCGAGTACCGGCACCCGATACCCCATCACCCCGCGGCACCGCCCGGTTGGTATCGAGAAACGGCCGATGGCCTGCGGTGGTGGGACGGCCGGCAGTGGACCAACCACCGTCATCAGCTGGCATCGCACGCGGGCAGCGCGCTCACCCCGGTTGCCGGATCCGAGGATGAGCCATCTGAGCCCGGTCGAAAGCGGTGGGTCCTCGGCGGTATCGCGCTGCTCGGACTGCTGGCGGCCCTCTCCGGTTCCGATGACGACGACAGCCCTTGGAAGAGCAATGCGTGGCAGGGCTGCTGCGAGTCTTGCGACAGCACGGACGTCGTCCACCTCGTCTACGACTGTCCGGAGTGGATCGACAGATCCACGGCACCATCATGGGTCGAGTTCCACTCGGGCTGGGGGTTGGACAACCGCCGCTGCGAGGACTGCGGACACGAATGGACCGCGTACTAGCCGACATCCGCCGGTTGCTCCCCCAAACGTCCTGGCACCGACAGCCGGCCGCGACTGGGCGGAGCTGCCGAGAAGCAGGTCGTCGATAAGTCTCGCCTCGGGTTGTTGCGCTACTTAGCATTCGTTCCGTGCCGGTGATCCTCGAACTAATGACGGTCGGTCTCTTGTCCCTCTGGGGGGCGACCGTGACCGCCTCTCTGTTCCTTCACAAGACCGCGGTGAAGGTCTGGTTGTGGTTTCTGTCGATCCTCGGAACGTTGGCCACGGTCGCGCTGTCTGAGACCGTCAGGCAAGGCGTGATCACGCTCTTCAACTAGGAAGCGCGGCGAAAGGTCAGTGGCGCGAGCAGGTGTCCCGACAGCGGGTGCACGCACACTGGTCTGATGGATCCCACGAACGCGACTCGACATGGCCTGGTGTGGGATGCGCCAGGCATGCTGCCGAAGTCTGACTCGAATCGCACGCGCCGGTACAGGCGGCTGCAGTCGTGGTATCGCGCGGTCCAGCTCGGAGTTCCCGCCGGAGCCTTTATGAGCTACGACCAGCTGGGCAGCTGGCTTCACCCTGATGCCGTCGCCGGCCAACGCGACCTGAACTTCCTCCACCCGGCCGCGTACCGCCACGCCGAGCAACGCAAGGACGAGGTCCAGCGCGAGGGCGGCACGCTGGAGACGACGAGGCTCTTTCACAACATGCTCTCGAGCATGCCGATGTGCTTCAACCTGTTCGGCGCGATGCGCGAGGAGCACGCCTCGTTCCTGCCCGTCTTCCAGCAGCTCTTCGATGCGCGCGCAACCGCGATCACCGACATCGTGTGCGAGTGGACCCCCGCCGACCCGGACGCTCGCCTCGGCGACCGGACGGCGTTCGACGCGGTCGTCCTCTACGAGGCAACGGATGGGCCGGCCTTCTGCGGCATCGAGACCAAGTACACCGAGCCGTTCAGCCGGAAGGTCTACGCACCCTCGAATACCAACAGGTACGAGGAAGTGACCAGGAAGTCGGGCTGGTTCGCCCCTTCGGCCCCACTTGAGGCGCTGAAGGGAGCGGCGGCGAACCAGCTGTGGCGAAACACGATGCTCGCCGCGCGCATCGACCAGCAGAAGAGCCTTGGCCGGGGGCAGGTGGCAGTCGTTGCCCTGGCCGACGATGGCGGGGTGAGCAAGGCCCAGGGTCTGGTTGCGCCCGCGCTCTCCTCGAGCCACGCGGATCGGCTCTGCTTCATCACCGTGGAAGACATCCTGAGCGCCACCGAGGAGCTGTCCCCGGACCTCGCATGGTGGGCGACGAGTTTTCGTCGCCGCTACGTCGATGACACCCTCCCCGACATCACCGGCGAGGGTGCCGGTCGCGACCCGTTGGGCCCAATGCTCGGACGCAGCATCACCGACACCGCTGCGGCGGCGCGACATGCGCTCAAGCGCTGACGAGACTCTCATGCGCAGACATCCCCGGATCCTCCGCACAGCGGCGAGCTCGACACAGGACCGTCAGCACCTACGACCGGCCTCCGGTCGAAGCGCCTTGTCACCGCGCGGATCTACTCTGCGGTAGTGCTTCGGGCTGTCTCCGCCAACTTAGGGCGCCGCATTGCCGCCGCAGCGTGGGTTCGAAAAGTGCTCGGCCTGGTCGGCGACGAGGCGCTGGACCTTCTCTTTCTCCAGGAGGTGCCGCTCGGCGGGGGCTGGGCGGCTGCTGCTGAGGCCGCCGGGTTCGGTGTCGCGACCGATGCCACCCCGACCTACCGGGTGCGGTCGGCGCTGTTGTGGCGTCACCACACGGTGACTGCGGAGCCGTTCACGCTGCCGACCGCTGGCTATCACGGCTCGTACCTCGTTGCGGTGCGACTGAGTCTCCCGAACGTTGGCGAGACCACTGCCGTCTCGGTGCATGCCAGCCCCTCGCCCGTGGAGGCTCGGTATCTCGAGAAGTGGCTCGAGACCGGGCTCCCGCCACCGAAGCCGCGGCCCGCGGCCCGAGCAGGGGAACTGTGGGACTCAGATCTGGTCTTGGCGACTCTTGCCGGGCTCAGCGAAGAGTCGCCGGTGCTCGCCGCTGGAGACTTCAACGAGTGCCTGGCCTGGGACACAACCCATCGGGGGCAGTGGGGGAAGGAGTACTTCGCGCGGGTCACCGAGGCTGGACTGGTCTCCCTCACCCACCGCAGCGGCGCGTCGGAGACGCAGACCGCGTTCACTCACGACGGGCTGGAGTACCAGCTCGACCACGTGCTGGCCTCGCCGGCCGTGGCGGCAGAGGTGAGACGGTCGCCCCGTGTGGATCCGGGATGGTCTCGGGATCGCGTTGTCGCCGGAGAGATATCCGACCACGCGCCGTTGTGGTTCGAGGTCGGTGAGAGCTAGGCGGTGCCTGCTGCTCCTGGAGCCCACAGGTCCAGAGGGTAGGGCGACGACTCGTTGCTGCCCCGCACGTAGTCGGAACGGCCGGGATCCGCCGGCGGTGGGGCCCGCCCGCGACGATGGTGGGCACACCCACACGAGGGGCTAGTCCAGATCCACCGTTCCAGCCGCCGACCTGGCGACAGGTGGCGAAGGCGCCAAGTGGTGGTGCCATGGTGAGGCTGCACGGCGGAATGACCAGACCCGCAGTCTGTACGACGATGTCCCTGTGGCCGACACCATCTGGGCTCGACTCGAAGAGTGCGTGGGGTATCTGTCAGAGCCGTTTCGCGCCTCAGAGATCGTGGGCTGGTTCAGACGTCACTATCCGGAGGTGAAGGAGCAGTCGCTGCGGGCGCACATCCAGGTCGCTACCTCGAATGCGTCGGCCGAATCACGGGGAATGTTCGCGAACCGGCGACCTCTCATCACACGGGTCGAGCATGGCGTCTACCGCCGGTATGACGGTGAAGCAGAATACGTCCGGCCGGGAGCTCACCGCCGCACGGCGATGACGCGCCGGCCGCGGGAGGTCGACATCGAGGATGCTGTCGACAGGTACCTGCGGCATCGCGACCCAACGGCCCGCTACACCTCCTTCGACTACTGCTTCAACCACTTCCAGCAGCGTCGCAGTGCCGTCGCTGGCTGGGATGAGCCGACCGGGATGGAAGCCAGCTGCTTCCACCTCGGCTTCTACCTCGCTAGCTGGGGCATGCTACGCGGGTCATCTGAGCTGCTGCAGCGAAGCGCCCGTCACCTGGTCCCTCTGGTCGAGACCGTGGCCGACGCTCCGGCCGAACTGTGGGATCTCGACCTCAACAGGTACGACGCGGAGAGCGTTGATCTGATCTACCGGACGTCGCTCGAGATTCGCCGCGCTCTCCGCCCGGTCGAGGCATCCGACATCTTGGTCACCAAGGTCATGCTCGGCGTGTTCGGCTGCGTGCCGGCGTTCGACACCTACTTCAAGAAGGGCTTCGGTGTCTCCACGTTCAACACGGGATCGTTGCACCTGGTCGGGGAGTTCTATCGGGCGAACGCGGCGAGGATTGATGGACTTCGAGAGCCGACGCTCGACTTCACAACGGGACTCCCGAGCAGCCGGCTTTACACCCGAGCCAAGGTCGTGGACATGGTCTTCTTCGTTGAGGGCGGGACCCCTCTGGGAACCACCGGAGGAGATGGTGGCGATCCCTCCAATGCCGGGGCTCGATGGCAGGCTCAAGAGGGTGGCGATGGATCTAGCTGAGGAACTCACCCTGAAGTTCGGCCCGCCGAACGGCGATGGCTGTTTTCTAGTCGGGGTGGTCGACGTGCTCCCCGAAACCAGCGAGGGAATTGCGCACGGCCGCACCGCCATGTGCATGCGCAGTGTGGTCCGCAGGCTCGGCTTCGGAAGAGTGCCAGACGACGAGGTCCGTCATGACGAGCACGGTGCGTCCGTCGAACTTCTGCCGAGGGTCCGGATCGCCGTCACTCGCAGTGTCATCCTCGACGGACCGGAGTCGATCGGGACACCGCGGCTACCCACGTCGGTCGACCAGGCGGCCTGGCTGGACTCGCACCCTCCCGCGGACCGTGATGAGCAGACCGATCGCGCGTGGTGGGCGGCCGGCTTTCCAAGGGCCGAAGAAGACCAATGGCGTGAGCTTGTCCCACGCGTGGCGAAAGAGCACCACGACACGGGGATGACAGAGCAGGAGATTCTGGACATCGCGATCCCTTGGAAGGTCGCTGGTTTCTCTCCTTCGGAGGCGGAGGAATGGTGGGGGCTCCTCGGCGAGAGCCTGAGTGGACCCGATCTGGCTCACTCGGCTCGAGACTGGCGCGACCGAGGATTCACCGCGCAGGAAGCGGCGCCGTGGTCCGGTTCCTGGCCCGGCCCCGCTGAGTCACCAGAGGGTGCTCAGATGTTCCGCGACCTGGGCTGGCATCCGTTCGACGTCTGGCTCCTCAACGAGTTCATCGATCGCGAGACCAACCCCGACTTTGAGCACGCCCGTCGTGTGTTCGCGAAGATGGACCCGGGCGATGCGATGGACATGGCGCGAGCCGGCATGACACCCGGGGACGGCTGGGACGAGTTCACCGAGACTGATGGCCACGACTGGCGACAAGAACTACGCAACTCCTACGCGAAGCGGACACCGATCGATCCCGTCGTCGCCATGCACATCAACCACCACGTCTGGCTGGGGTACGGCACAGAGCCCCCCGACGATGTCCCGTTCCGGCACGAACGGCTCTGGGACCTACACGACCAGGCGAACGAGTCGGCCCAAAGGGAGGGACGAAGCCAACCGTACGGGCTGCCGCGCACAGTCAAGCCGACAGGTACAGCGGCTGGCGTCGGGCCGACGCCTGGCCGCGATGTCTGTCCCGGCAGTGGCGGGCCCGTGGTCCTCCTCGATCGCAGCGACTACGGCGGCTGGTGCGTGAGATGCCCCGAGTGCGCCACCATCTTCGACGGGCACCCGCTCGAACGCCTGGACGAACACGTCCGACCGTCCACTCACGAGACCGCGACTAGCGAGGATGACCTGTAGCTGCCAGGGCCCGTGTTGAAGGGACGTGGCGGCCGCTTTACAGCGTCGGCGACACGGTCAGCCTGGAGGCCTCAGTTCGTGCCGCCTGTCGGTTGGCAACGTGGGCGTGAGAGGTGAGGATGTCGGCGATGCCACCCGACCAGCTCGACGCCGATCCGCGCACCGCAACCGTGCAAGGTTCACGCAGCAGCCGCCGCGCTCTTGCAAAGAGAGCTCAAGTCTTGTTCGCGATTCTCGGCCCTGGAGAGCAGGCCGTGTGGGCGCTGATGAGCGCGGGCATGCAACCGAAGGTCGGCGTGATCACCGGCTCCCGGTTGATCCTGTTCCCGCTCAACGAGCTCGACCCGTCCACGCAGTTGCTGGTTGCGCCGTACACGCTCGAGGAGGGGAGGAAGAAGGTCATCGGGCAGGCCGTGACCGTTCGGGACCGACACGGGGCACGAGCCGACCTCAACCTGCCGCTGTTGGACCTCCAAGAGCTACGCCGCGCCGCCGGGACACTCCTGGACTTCAGCAGCGACCCAGCCGGCGTCGGCAACCCGGCAGACTCCGATCTCGGGATCGTCCCGCGGGGAGGCGCAGAAGGAACCGACGAGCTTGGACGGCCCACGTACGGTCAGGCCGCGGCCGGCGGAGCCTGGCGGTGGGGACGCCCGGTCTTCTCCTGGCAGGAAGCGGAGCAGATGGCCGCCGACCACATGCGGCACCTGAGGTTCGACGGCGTGATGCTGACCCCTCCCGGGCGAGACAACGGGCTCGATGTCATCGCACGGACCGGCGCCGCGCAGGTCAAGTACCACGTCGCAGCCACCGGCGGGCCCGAGATCCAACGGTTGCGCGGCGCAGCCGACGCCTTCGCGATCCGCTTGTTCTACGCCACCGGATACACCACTGAGGCGTTCGCGGCCGCGGAGACACTAGGCGTGGCTGCGTTTCAGTTCACCACCTCCGGTGATGTGGTCGCGGTCAACGGTCCGGCCCAGACGCTGATGGCCACTCAGGCACCACCCTCGCCCGGGCCGCAACGTGGCGCGCTGGGCCAGCTGACCAGGCAAGGTCGTCAGGAACGAGCCCTGGAGTGGGCACGACAGATCCAGGCCGCAGCGAACGAACCCATCAGCAACCGCAAACGCAAGGGCGGCCGCCAGCTTCTCGCCCGTCAGCAGGCGCTCCAGCTCATGATTGCCGGTCTCGCCCAGGTGGAGGACAGCGAGAACCCGCTGTACAAGAAGGGCCGCAAGGACAAGACAATGACCGAGGCTGAGAAGGCCCTCAAGCAGGCCGCCGCGACTCTCGGCATCAGGTTGCGCTGAGAAGGGGCACGGGTGCTGGGCCCTGCCGAGTCCCGAGCAGTACCCCCGACCCTCAGACAGTCGCCTCGGGTCGGTAGCAACTGCGTGCCACTCGACTCCAGGCGTTCCGACTCTGATGTCGGGATATTCCGACCTCCACCGAACTTGGGACTGCAATTGTCCGCAACTCGCAGGTCAGAGTTATTCCCCAGACCCCCCAAGGGCCCGGGGCCAGGAACGTGCCCTGGCGAGCGCTCAGGATAGCGACGAGGAGGCTCGGGATCCGCTCCGGGCGTCGAGGCGGCGTGACAGCGGTGCGGTGCGGAGGAGCAGCACTCCCGTCACCACCCAGGCGAGCGCGAACGGGACCAGCAGCAGGATCCGGGCATCCTCCTCGTTGACGAAGGCGAGGATGCACGCGGACACCAGCAGCAGCGCTCCGGCGCTCCGCGGGAGCAGCCCGGACCGCAGCACCGTCACGGCCACCAGTGCCACCCCCACGACCAGGAGGGCGACGCCCGGCAGGACGAACGCCGGCATCAGGTCCTCCATCGCGTCGTGCGCGACCGCCTGGAGGCCCGCGCCGGCGGCGAGGACGACGACGGCCAGCCCGCAGCTGGCCAGCCCGGCGGACCCGGTCCGGCCGAGGAGTCCGAGCCTCTTGAGGATCCACATCAGCCCCGCCACGGCGACCAGCAGCGCGAGCGCGCCAGCGGCGTACAGCACGTTCACCAGGGCCGACTGCGGCCTCATGGGATGGCTCAGGCACTCGTCGCCCACACAGCCGGTCGGCAGGAGCGCCGCCCGAACGGCACTCACCGCGAAGCAGACGCCGGACACGATCGCCGCCCAGCCTGCGGCCCTCGACAACGTGGACTCGGTCACGCGGGTCCCTCCCCTCGCCGTCTCGCAGTGTGCGCTCGCGCGCTCCGTCAGGCAACGGGTCCGGCGGACAGCGGAACGTCCCGGCCCCCCTGGGCCGGGACGTCCGTTGGGCCGCGCTTCCTGTCACCCCCGGGCTGGCGGTAGGAGAACGTGGTCCGGTGCGGGAGTTGTAGCTCTCGCGGGGGTTGGGAGCCGAAGCTCCCATCCGGGCCCGGGGAACCCCGACCCCTTGGGGTCCCCCGGGCCAGGTCTCTAGGTGTGGCGGGTTCGGCTCTGGGTGCTGTGGTGGTGCTTCCCGCCGTGGTGCTTGCCGCCGTGGTGCGCGGAGTGCGGGTGGTTGTGGTGGCCCTTGCCGCCGTGGTGCGCCGAGTGCGGGTGGCCCTTGCCGCCCTTCCCACCCTTGCCGCCCTTCCCACCCTTGCCGCCCTTGCCGCCGTGGTGCGCAGCGTGGCCGTGACCGTGGTGGCCCTTGCCGCCGTGGTGGGCGGAGTGCGGGTGGCCCTTGCCGCCCTTCCCGCCTTTGCCGCCGCGGGTGCCGTGGTTGTTGCGGTGACCCTTCGCGCGGGCCTCGTAGGCGCCGATGTCGGCGCCGCGCTTGCCGTCGCCGTTGCCGTCGACACCGACCCGGCGGCCGTGCAGGTCCTTCTTCATCGGCGCCGGGCGGCCGGCGTCGACGAGCGGGCTGCGGGGGCCCGGGACGAGCTTGCTGCCCCTGAACCCCGGGTCGACGTACCGGTCGCCGTTCATCAGGTGGATGCCGTTCATCGACCCGCGCCAGTAGACGTTGTTGCCGCCGGACATGGTGCCCTCGAGGTAGCCGATCCGGCCAGCGACGTCGAGGACGTTGTTGTAGAGCATGAAGTACGACGCCGTGCAGCCCGCGTAGCAGGAGAAGCCCAGGGAGTTGGAGCCGGTGAGCTTCACCGAGTTGTTCACCGCGACCGTGCCGCGGACCGGGCCGAAGAAGTCGGCGTCGCCGCGGGTGATCAGGAACTCGGTGTCCTTCAAGGTCGAGGTGACCTGGTTGTAGGCGTAGGTCGTGTCGGCGGAGCGGTTGTTGCCGAGCTCGGTGAAGGTCCGGTTGTTGCTCGCGGTGTTGTGGTGCACGAGCGACCCGATGCCGCCGTAGATCTCGACCGCCGACCCGTCGGTGCCGAAGTCGGCCGACGGCGCCCAGTTGTCGGTGATGGTGTTGTAGGCGACCTCGGTGTTGTCGCCCTGGACGACCACGCCGACCGCGCCGTAGTCGTCGAACTCGCCGGGGGTGTTGGGAGCCATCCGGTCGTTGTGGTGCAGGTAGTTGCGGACGACCTTGGTGTTCCTGGCGTGCTCGGCGACGTCGATGCCGTGGATGTTGTGCGTCGCCTCGACGTTGCTGACCACGTTGCCCGTGCCGTCGGTCCAGATGCCGTTGGTGGTGCAGTAGGCCACGGTGAAGTCCGTCATGGTGACGTAGGAGCCGCCCACCTCGAGGCAGTCACCGGTGACGACCGGCCTGGCGCCGGAGCCGTAGGCGCCGATCGTGATCGGGGCGCCGGCGGTGCCCGACTTCCAGATCGCCAGCTTGCCGGAGAACGTCGCGCCGCGCTGCAGCAGCACCTGGTCACCCGGCCCGAGCGGCAGGCCGGACGCCCGGGCGAGCGTCTTGATGGCGGTGCCGGGCGAGGTGCCGGTGCTGGAGTCGCTGCCGTCTGGTGAGACGTAGTACGTCGTGGCACCGGCGGCCTGCGCGACGGACGTCGGCAGCGTCAGGGAGGCGCCGGCCGCGGCGACGGCGACGACAGCCAGTCGGGCGGCGGTGGAGAGGGTGGTGGACATCGGGGCCATCCAGGGGTCGTGGTCCGTCGTCCGTGGGCCGCCGGACCTCGTCGCAGGAGGTCGTGGGCGGCCGGGGGTTCACGGAAGGCGTGACCGGTGGGGGGTCCGTGACCTCAGGGGGGTTGGTCACGCCCTTAGGTTCGCCACCGGGTAACAGCGCGTGAAGACGTTCTGTAGATGATCAGTAGATCGTCGACGGCATAGTCATTTCGGACTAGTCCGATTAGCCCCGTAACGTGTGACAGGTGTGACTCAGAGGGACAGTCGAGGGTCGTGAGGACGCAGGCGGTATAGACAGAGGTAACGACTAGACCACCGAAATCCACAGAACGGTGACACCCGTGGCGGCCTGCCCGTGGCGGGGCGAGCCGGCTCTCCGTGCGGTCGCGGCCCCGTCGCCGTACCTGGGCGTGGTCGGGTCCAGAAGTGGCCTCCGACGGGTTCCCCCACGGCCGTGAGTTGGTACTGTTTGCCACAGCAACAGGTGCAACATCCAGCTGGTCTGACGCCGGTGGGGTTTTGGGACCAACGGCGTTCTTGCTTGTAGGGCTTCCTGCAGGTCGGGAGCGGCGAGTCACCGCATCTATTGCGGGGCCGTCGAGTTGGCGGCCTCACGCCCCGACTAAGGAGTAATCGAGCAATGGCTCAGGGCACCGTGAAGTGGTTCAACGCCGAGAAGGGTTTCGGCTTCATTGCGCAGGAGGACGGCGGCGACGACGTCTTCGTGCACTACTCGGCGATCCAGTCGCAGGGTTACAAGTCCCTCGACGAGAACCAGAAGGTTGAGTTCGACGTCACCCAGGGTCCCAAGGGTCCCCAGGCGGAGAACGTTCGTCCTCTCTGACCCGGATCAACCTCGCGAGGCCCCACCCTGTCGGGTGGGGCCTCGTGCGTTGTTCGGGTGGTGTGCCCACCACCCGTTCGGATCACTGTCTAGGTCGACCGCGCCCACTACGCTGGATACCAGCAGGAGCGTCCCGGGTCCCTGTCACACCCGGGTGCACAGATCACCGCGGAGGGAGGACCCGGCATGCACGACCAGTTCGACGTGACGCTCGAGGACGCCGACCTCCTGCGCGAGGTGGAGCTCACCACCAACCTCATCATCGCGGCCAGCGAGGCCGACGAGCACCTCTCGACGGCGGAGATCGACCGGATCCTCGGGCTGGCTTAATACCCCCGCGAGCTCGTCGCTTGATACCCCCGCGAGCTTCGGCCCCCAATCCGCGGCGCCAGCTTCGCGGCGCCTCGCTCGCTGCACTCGCTGCGGCGCGGGCGCCGCGGCTCGGAGGCCGATCGCGGGGCGCCTCGCTTCGCTCGGAACTACCGGGTCGCTTCGCTCCCATTGCTCCCATTGCGTCTTCGACCCGCATGGCTCGTCTGGGCGGCCGCCGGCGTCTGCACTTGACTTCATACCCTAGGGGGGTAGGGTAGCGCTCATGGACACCATCAATGGCTACACGCATCGCAAGGACGACGTCCTCAAGCGGTTGCGGCGCATCGAGGGTCAGACCCGCGGGCTGCAGCGCATGGTCGATGAGGACACGTACTGCATCGACGTCCTCACCCAGGTCGCCGCGGTCACCAAGGCCCTTCAGGCCGTCTCGCTCTCCCTGCTCGAGGACCACATGAACCACTGCGTCGTCAACGCCGCCAAGGCCGGTGAGGCCGAGGGGCGCGAGAAGGTCACCGAGGCCGTCGACGCGATCGGAAGGCTGGTGCGCTCATGATTTCCCCACGAAAGCGCTCGGAGGAGCGCGCTGCGCGCGCGGATGCTCTCGCTTCCGCGGGGGCCCCGAAAAGCATGAGCATGACCACGACCACGACGTACGCCGTCGCCGGCATGACCTGCGGTCACTGCGAGATGTCGGTGCAGGAGGAGGTCGGCGAGCTCGAGGGAGTCCTCGAGGTCAGCGCCGACCACGCGACCGGCCAGGTCACCGTCACCAGTGCCGAGCCCCTCGACCGGGCCGCCGTCGCGGCCGCCGTCGAGGAAGCCGGCTACACGCTGACATGAACGGCGCCGCCCGCGTGCTCGCCTTCGCCGTCGGCTGCGCTGCGCTCTTCGCCGTCGCGCTCGGCGTGGGCTCGGTCGTGGGACCGATCAACACCGAGCCGGCCGAGGCCGACCACGGCGGAGGCATGGGCGGCGACGGCGGCTCGGACGACATGGACGACATGGCCGGGATGGACGACATGGGGACGGACCACGGCGTGGGCGGCCTCGAGGCCGCTGCCGGCGGCTACTCGCTCGCCCTCACGAGCGCCGGGCTCGAGGCGGGCCGACAGCCCCTGACCTTCGCGGTCACGGGTCCGGACGGCGCCAGGGTCACGGCGTACGACGAGCAACACGAGCGCGACCTGCACCTCGTGGTCGTGCGGCGCGACCTGACCGGCTTCCAGCACGTGCACCCCGACCTCGACCCCACCACGGGGGAGTGGACGACCGACGTCGACCTCGACCCCGGCGCCTGGCGGGTGTTGGCCGACTTCGTGCCGGCCGGCGGCGACAAGCTGGTCCTGGGCGCGGACCTCCTGGTGGCGGGCGACTTCGAGCCGCAGCCGCTGGGCGGTGACGTCGTGGTCGCGCAGGCCGACGGCTACGACGTGCGGCTCGACCGCACGGACGACGCCGACGGCGGGTCGCTCCTCACCGCGACCGTCACCCGTGACGGTGCGCCGGTCACCGACCTCGAGCCCTATCTCGGCGCGTACGGCCACCTCGTCGCGCTCCGCGAGGGCGACCTGGGCTACCTGCACGTGCACCCGGAGGAGGGCGCGCCCGGCCCGGAGATCGCGTTCGGCACCGAGTTCCCGTCGGCGGGCCGCTACCGGCTGTTCCTCCAGTTCCAGCACGCGGGGACCGTGCACACGGTGGCGTTCACGACCACCGTGGAGACGGCGGAGGACCACGATGAACACTGACACGATCACCGGACTGGTCACGCCCCCTGCCGAGGGCATCGTCGAGCTCGACATCACCGGCATGACCTGCGCCTCGTGCGCCAACTGGATCGAGCGCAAGCTCAACAAGCTCGAGGGCGTCACCGCGAGCGTCAACTACGCCACCGAGCGGGCGCGGGTCACCCACCCGGCG
The DNA here is from genome assembly GCF_000422805.1 of Nocardioides halotolerans DSM 19273. Taxonomy (GTDB): domain Bacteria; phylum Actinomycetota; class Actinomycetes; order Propionibacteriales; family Nocardioidaceae; genus Nocardioides; species Nocardioides halotolerans. The sequence goes on from NZ_AUGT01000009.1 coordinate 198,984, forward strand.
ACCGTCTCGACCGACCAGCTCCTGGAGACCGTCGCGGCGGCGGGCTACGGCGCTCGCCTGCCGGAGGTGGAGCCGCCCGCGACCGGCGACGACGACGTGGAGCACGACCCGGAGCTCGACGCGCTCCGCCAGCGGCTACTCGTCTCGGCGCTGCTCACCGTCCCGGTGATCGCGATGGCGATGGTCCCGCGGTTCCAGGTCGACGGGTGGCAGTGGCTGTCCCTGACCCTCGCCGCCCCCGTCGTGGTCTGGGGCGCCTGGCCGTTCCACCGGGCCGCCGCGGTCAACCTCCGCCACGGCAGCACGACCATGGACACCCTCGTCTCGGTCGGCGTGCTGGCGGCGTTCGGGTGGTCGCTGGTCGCGCTGCTCCACGGCTCGGCCGGCGTGATCGGCATGAAGCACCCGTTCCGGTTCACCCTCGAGCGCACCGACGGCCTCGACAACATCTACCTCGAGGCCGCCGCCGGCGTGACGACGTTCCTGCTGGCCGGGCGCTGGTTCGAGAAGCGCTCCAAGCGGCGCGCGGGTGCGGCGCTGCGGGCCCTGATGGAGCTCGGCGCCAAGGACGTCACGGTGCTGCGCGACGGCGTCGAGGCGCGGATCCCGGTCGCCGAGCTGCGGGAGGGCGACCTCTTCGTGGTCCGGCCGGGCGAGAAGCTCGCGACCGACGGCGTCGTGGAGAGCGGCACGTCGGCGCTCGACGCCGCGCTGCTGACCGGTGAGTCGGTGCCTGTGGACGTGGGTCCGGGGATGTCGGTGGCGGGTGCCACGGTGAACACCTTCGGACGACTCGTCGTCCGTGCCACCCGGGTGGGCAGCGACACCCAGCTGGCGCGGATGGCCCGGATGGTGGAGGAGGCACAGCACGGCAAGACCCAGGCGCAGCGGCTCGCCGACCGCATATCGGGCGTCTTCGTCCCCGCGGTGATCGCGCTCTCGGTGGCGACGCTCGGCTTCTGGCTCGGCACCGGCGCGGAGGCGGCGACGGCCTTCACCGCGGCGGTGGCGGTGCTGATCGTCGCGTGCCCGTGCGCTCTGGGGCTGGCCACGCCGACCGCGCTGATGGTCGGCACCGGACGGGGTGCCCAGCTCGGCATCCTGGTCCGCGGCCCCGAGGTGCTCGAGGCCACCCGCCGCATCGACACCGTCGTGCTCGACAAGACCGGCACGGTGACCACCGGCCGGCTGGAGCTCGTGGGCGTCGTCGCGGCCGACGGCGAGGACGCCGACGACGTACGCCGCCTGGCCGGCGCGCTCGAGGCGGCCTCCGAGCACCCGATCGGCCGGGCGCTGGCCGGTGCCGGGCCGCACCCCGACGTGACCGGCTTCCGCAACCTCGAGGGCCGTGGCGTGCGCGGCACCGTCGAGGGTCGCGACGTGCTGGTGGGCCGCCCCGAGCTGCTCGGCGACGAGGGGTTCGTGGTGCCCGCCGACCTGCACGACGCGGTCGCGCGCGCTCGCGCGCTCGGCCGCACCGCGGTGGTGGCCGGCTGGGACGGTCGTGGCCGCGGCGTGCTCGAGGTCGCCGACACCGTCAAGGAGGGCTCGGCCGACGCGGTGCGGCGCCTGCGCGGGCTCGGCCTCGAGCCCGTGCTGCTCACCGGCGACCACGAGCAGGTGGCGCGGGCGGTCGCGGCCGAGGTCGGCATCGACGAGGTCGTGGCCGGTGTGCTGCCCGAGGGCAAGGTCGAGGCGGTGCGCGCGCTCCAGGCGCGCGGCCGGGTCGTGGCCATGGTCGGCGACGGCGTCAACGACGCCGCGGCCCTCGCCACCGCCGACCTCGGTCTGGCAATGGGCACGGGCACCGACGCGGCGATCGCGGCCTCCGACCTGACGCTGGTGCGCGGCGACCTGCGGGTCGCCGCCGACGCGGTGCGGCTGGCGCGGCGGACGCTCGCGACGATCCGGGGCAACCTGTTCTGGGCGTTCGCCTACAACGTCGCGGCCCTGCCGATCGCCGCGGCCGGGCTGCTGACGCCCATGCTCGCGGGGGCGGCGATGGCGCTGTCGTCGGTGTTCGTGGTGAGCAACAGCCTGCGGCTCAGGTCGTTCCGCTGACCCGTCACCGCTCCTGAGGAACACCCGTTCGGGCGAGGATGCGACCGGGTCGGCGGGCTACCTCGAGGGCATGCACAAGCCTCGGTGGTGGCAGCGCCTGCGCCTCGCGCTCGGGCACACGCTCAGCATCGTCTGAGCCTCGTCTAGCAGGTCGCGAACAGCACCGGCCCGGTCGAGAGGTCGGACAGCACCGGGCTGCCGTCGACCGGGTCGAGCTGCATCCGCACCACCGACCCGTCGGCGGTGACCGGCCCGAGCGTGAACCGCTCCGGGAAGTCGCCGCCCTGGCCGGGCGCCGGGCCGGACGCGAGCGTGGCCCGGCTGTCGGCGTTGCGGCGCGCCTGGTCGTCGTTCTCGAAGGCCATCGCGACCGTCACCGTCCGGTCCGGCTCGACACCCATCGCGAAGCCGGTCATCGGGTCGACCCGGCCGGCCTGCGCGACCAGCTGGTCGGCGGTGCTCTGATCGTCGGCGTCGGCCTGCGCCATGGCGAGCGACCGGCAGGCGAAGTCGCCGGTGTAGACGGCCGCCGAGAGCGGCTCCGACACCGCGGACGCCACGTCGCGCAACCCTTGGTCGTCGAGCTCGTCGTCGATCCCGGCCACCGCGTCGCGCAGGTAGGGTCCGCTGTCGCTGGCGAGCAGCAGGTGTCGGTCGCCGTCGAGCGCGAGGTACTGGAACTGCGGCGACAGGCTGCTGCCGTTGGCCAGCGAGATGCGGGCGACGAGCTCCTCGCCGCCGTTCCAGACGCCGTCCTCGTCGTCGGGGCGCTCGTAGCCGAGCGCCTCCAGGTCGTCGGCGAGGTCGTCGAGGTCGAGGTCGTCGGGCAGCCCGGCGAGCAGCACCGACCCCTCGTCGCCCTGGGCGAGCAGCTCCCAGTCGACCGTGGCCGGCGAGAAGCCGAAGGCCTGCTGGAGCACCGTCGCGGACTCGCCCATCGCGGAGCCGGAGGTGAGGTCGGCGTCGAAGCCGTCGGAGAGGAACGCATCCAGCTCGTCGGCCGACGAGCGGCCGTCGAGGTCGGCGTCGAGCTCGCGGCGTACGCCGGCCCAGTCGGTCCACGAGAAGCGCGCGGTGCCGGACGGCGCGTAGGCGAGCGCCTTCTCGAGGTCGGTGCGGTGGCTGCGCTCCCACCAGCGCAGGCCGGCGACCGAGCCCGCCGCGACGAGTGCGACGACGACGATGCCGGCGACGAGTCGCCACCGCAGCCTGGGCACCCGCACGTCTCCTTCTCGCGCACCGAAGGTGTGACACTAGCCGCCATGTCCTCCGGCTCGCCCCGCGACGTGCAGGCGGCGGGCGTCGTGGTGTTCGGCAGGCGCGGCTCGGTGCTCCTCGTGCACCGGCCGAAGTACGACGACTGGTCCTTCCCGAAGGGCAAGCTCGACCCGGGCGAGCGGGCGACGACCGCGGCCGTCAGGGAGGTCGAGGAGGAGACCGGCCTGCGGGTGCGGCTCGGGCCGCCGCTGGGCGGGCAGCGCTACCCGGTGCGCGAGGGGATGAAGACGGTCCACTACTGGACCGGTCGCGTGGTCGGCGACCCCGACGTCAGCGGCTACGCGCCCAACGCCGAGATCGACGACGTCGCGTGGGTCGGCGTCGACGAGGCCGCTCGCGTGCTGACCTACGAGCGCGACGTCGCCACCCTGCACGAGGCGCTCGACCTGCCCCGCAAGACCCGCACCGTCGTCGTGCTGCGGCACGCCGTGGCGCGGTCGAAGCGCTCGTGGTCGCGCAAGGACAGCCGCCGGCCGCTCGTCGCCGCCGGTGAGCGGCAGGCCGAGCGACTGGTGCCCGTGCTGGCCGCGTACGACGTGCGGACCCTGGTGAGCTCGAGCAGCACCCGCTGCGTGCAGACGCTCGACCCCTACTCGCGCGAGAGCGCGGCGCCGATCGAGGAGCTGGACGGCCTCACCGAGGAGAGCGCGACGCGGTCGGGTGTGCGCCGGCTGGTGCGCGACCGGGTGCAGGCGGTCGACGACGCACCGGCCCGCGCGGGCGGCCTCGTGCTGTGCACCCACCGGCCGGTGCTGCCCTGGGTGTTCGAGGCACTGGAGCTGGCGGACCCCGGCCTGGAGAAGGGCGAGTTCCTGGTCGCCCACCGCCGCAAGGGCGTGGTCGTCGCGACCGAGCGGCACCGGGCCGGCTGACCCGGCCGACGGCCGCGACACGAGACCGCCCGCCGCCGTTCACGCGTCGTTCACCCGCGCCCCCAGGGCCGGACACCTCGTCTCCCTACGTTCACGGCGTACGTCCAGACGACTCAGGAGATACGTGTGAAGAGCACGCTTGTGAACGCGCGCAGGACCCACCGCGGGATCGTGCCCGCGACCATCGCAGCACTCGCCCTCGTGGCGTCGGGCTGCGGCGCCGCCAACGACAGCGGCGGCAGCGACGACCGGGGCTCGCTCGCCGGCGGCGAGAGCCTCAGCGGCACGCTGAACGGCGGCGGCTCGTCGGCGCAGGAGGCGGCACAGGGGGTCTGGCGAGCCGGCTTCCAGGGCGAGAACGCCGACGTGACCGTCAACTACGACCCCGTTGGCTCCGGCACCGGGCGCGAGAACTTCCTCAGCAAGGCCTACTCGTTCGCGGGCAGCGACTCGGCGCTCAGCGCCGACGAGGGCGAGCTCGCCGCCGCCAAGGAGCGCTGCGGGGGCGAGGACCCGATCGAGATCCCGGCCTACGTCAGCCCCATCGCGGTCGTCTACCACCTCGACGGCGTCGACGAGCTGAACCTCTCGCCGGAGACGATCGCCGGGATCTTCGACGAGGAGGTCACCACCTGGGACGACCCGGCCATCGCCGCGACCAACCCCGACGCCGACCTGCCGGACACCGCCATCACGCCGGTGCACCGCTCCGACGACTCCGGCACGACCAAGAACTTCACCGACTACCTGGCGAAGGCCGCAGCCGGTGCGTGGGGCTACGACGCCGACGGCGTCTGGCCGAAGCAGAGCGGCGAGGCGGCCGAGGGCACCTCGGGGCTGGTCGCCGCGGTGAAGTCCGGCGACGGCACGATCGGGTACGCCGACGAGAGCCAGGCCGGTGGCCTGGGCATCGCGGCCATCGGCGTGGGAGCGGAGTTCAGCAAGCCGACGGCCGAGGGCGCGGCGATGGTGCTCGCGAGCTCGCCGCGCACCGAGGGTCGCGCCGACGTCGACATGGCGATCGACATCGACCGCACGATCACCGACTCCGGCGCCTACCCGCTGCTGCTCACGTCGTACCTCATCGCCTGCCAGCACTACGACGACGCCAATGAGGCCGCGCTGGTGCGGGGCTTCCTCTCGTACGCCGTGTCGCCCGACGGGCAGCAGGCCGCGGCCGACCAGGCCGGGTCCGCCCCGCTGGACGCCGGCCTCGCCGACGAGGCCGCGGGCATCGTCGACGAGATCGCCGGCAAGTAGGGATCGGGTCGAGCAGGAGCAGCGTGACCACGACCACCGAGGCCGAGCCGCAGCCGCGGCCGGCCACCGGTCGCGGTGACCGGGTCTTCCAGGGCCTGGCCACCGCGGCCGGGATCACGATCCTGGCCGCCCTCGCTGCGGTCTTCGTCTTCCTCGCCATCGAGGGTGTGCCCGGCATCGGCAAGCCCGCGTCGAGCTACCGGCCCCTGGAGAGCTTCTGGCCGTACGTCGGCAGGCTGCTGTTCGGCACGGTCCTCGCCGCGCTCGTGGCGCTCGTGATCGCGGCGCCGTTCGCGCTCGGGATCGCGCTGTTCATCTCGCACTACGCGCCCCGGGCGCTCGCCGTGCCGGTGGCCTACGTGGTCGACCTGCTGGCCGCCGTCCCGTCGGTGGTCTTCGGCCTCTGGGGCGCGCGGGTGCTCGGGCCCCACCTGGTGCCGGTGCACGCGTGGCTGGACGAGCACGCGGGGTGGCTGCCGTTCTTCGCGGGGCCGGGCTCGGTGACCGGCAAGACCGTGCTGACCGCCGGCACCGTGCTCGCGATCATGATCCTGCCGATCATCACCGCGATCTGCCGGGAGGTGTTCGTCCAGGCGCCCCGGCTGGACGAGGAAGCCGCCCTTGCGCTCGGCGCGACGCGGTGGGAGATGGTCCGGCTCTCGGTCTTCCCCTATGCCCGCTCGGGCATCGTCTCCGCGGTGATGCTCGGCCTCGGCCGCGCGCTCGGCGAGACGATGGCGGTGGCGATGGTGCTGTCGGCGAGCCCGGTCTACACCCTCAACCTGATCTCCAGCACCAACCCCGCGACGATCGCCTCCAACATCGCCTCGAGCTTCCAGGAGGCCACGCCCGACAAGCTCGCGGTCCTGATCGCCACCGGGCTCGTGCTGTTCGTGTTCACGTTCGCGGTCAACTTCGCGGCCCGCGCGGTTGTGGCCCGCAGCGAGCAGAGGCTCCGACGATGACCACGACCCTGGAGGAGGCGCCGCCCCGCCGGCCGCTCACGATGACCGCGCCGCGGCTCCCCGGCTGGGCTCCGGTGCTGGTCGGCGTCCTCGCGGTGTGCGGCTCGGGCCTGCTCGCGCTGCTGGCCGGCTGGGGTGCTGTCGCGGTGTTCGCACTCGCGGTGCTGGGCTTCCTCGTCGCGCTCCCGCTGTGGTCGCTGGCGGTCGAGGGACAGCGGAGTGCGACCGATCGGCTGATGACGTCGCTGGTGTGGACGGCGTCCGGCGTCGCCGTGGTCCCGCTGGCGTGGCTGGTCTTGACGGTGGTCCGCCACGGCCTGCCCGAGGTCAACGCGAGCTTCCTGACCTTCGACATGCGCAACGTCGTCGGCGACCAGCAGGGCGGCATCTACCACGCGATCATCGGCACCCTGCTGGTCACGCTCGCGGCGGCCGCCATCTCGGTGCCGATCGGCCTGTTCTGCGCGATCTACCTCGTCGAGTACGGCAAGGGCAAGCGGCTGGCGCGGTGGGTGACGTTCCTGGTCGACGTGATGACCGGCATCCCGTCGATCGTGGCGGGGCTTTTCGCCCTGGCGCTGTTCGTGCTGCTCTTCGGCCCGGAGATCCGGCTCGGGTTCGGCGGGTCGGTGGCGCTGTCGCTGCTGATGGTGCCGATCGTCGTGCGGTCGACCGAGGAGATGCTGCGGCTGGTGCCCGACGACCTGCGCGAGGCGTCGTACGCCCTCGGCGTGCCGAAGTGGCGCACGATCGTGAAGGTGGTGCTGCCGACCTCCCTGGGCGGCATCATCACCGGCGTCATGCTCGCCACGGCGCGGGTCATCGGAGAGACCGCCCCGCTGCTGGTGGTCGCAGGCAAGACCGACTCGGTCAACGTCAACCTGTTCGGCGAGCGGATGACGACGCTGCCGGTCTACATCTACTACCAGTTCACGCAGCCGGGGACGGTGCCCTTCGACGCCCCGCCCGGCACCGAGGCGCCGGGCATCGCGCGTGCGTGGGGTGCCGCCCTCGTCCTCATCGCCATCGTGATGGCGCTCAACCTGGTCGCGCGCCTCGTCGGCCGGATCTTCGCCCCCGGAACGAACCAGAAGAAGGGCTGACCCGCCATGGCCAGGAGCATCGACGTCTCCGACCTCGACATCTACTACGGCGATTTCCTCGCCGTGCAGGGCGTGAACCTCACCGTCAGGGCGCGGTCGGTGACCGCCTTCATCGGCCCGTCCGGGTGCGGCAAGTCGACCATGCTGCGGTCGCTGAACCGGATGCACGAGGTGATCCCCGGCGCCCGGGTCGAGGGCAAGGTCATGGTCGACGGGCAGTCGCTCTACGACCCCTCGATCGACCCGGTCGCCGTACGCCGGCAGATCGGCATGGTCTTCCAGCGGCCCAACCCGTTCCCGACGATGTCGATCTACGACAACGTGCTGGCCGGCAACAGGCTGAACTCCCGGCGGATGAAGAAGGCCGAGGCCGACGACGTCGTCGAGCGCTCGCTGCGCAGGGCGAACCTCTGGGCCGAGGTCAAGGACCGCCTCGGCCGACCCGGCATGGGTCTCTCCGGCGGCCAGCAGCAGCGGCTCTGCATCGCGCGGGCGATCGCCGTCGAGCCGCAGGTGCTGCTGATGGACGAGCCGTGCTCGGCGCTCGACCCGATCTCGACCTCCGCGATCGAGGACCTCATCCACGAGCTGAAGGCCGACTACACGATCGTGATCGTGACCCACAACATGCAGCAGGCCGCCCGCGTCTCCGACGACACCGGCTTCTTCAACCTCAAGGCGGCCGGCCAGCCCGGCCACCTGGTGGAGTTCAACGCGACCCGGAAGATGTTCAGCAACCCGGACAACGCGGCGACCGAGGCCTACATCTCGGGCCGCTTCGGCTAACGTCTCGCCGGAGGTCGCCCGGACCGATAGTCCCTGACGCTCGGGTGGGCGACACGCCGTTCTGGTGGCGCCGACGTCAGGGACTATCCCGGCGTCGGGGCGCGGGGTCGGTCGGATAGTCCCTGACGCTCGGGTGTGCGACACGCCGTTGTCGGCGACACCAGCGTCAGGGACTATCCCGGCGGCGGGGTTGTGGACAGCGAAATTGGCTCGACCGCCGTGCGGGCAGGACCCCAGGCATGGAGACGTGGGGAGCCGGCCAAGGGGTGGTCTGGCCCGTGCCGGCGCGCGAGCTGACCCAGGCGCAACGACGCGCCGCATCGAGCGAATGGGGTGAGCATCGCCGGTGCTGGCGTGGCTGGTACGTCCTGCGCGTCGCGGGGGGGAGCCCCCGCCAGCGTGTGGCCGAAGCCGGGGTCCTCCTCGTCCCGCCGTCGGCGGTCACGGGCTGGGGGAGCCTCGCCTGGCAGGGGGCGCGCTGGTTCGAGGGGACGTACGGCGACCTGACGCCACGTCCCGTCGTGATCGCGTCGCCGCGTCGCCTGTTCCGTCCGCGACCGGAGGTCCTCGTGTGCGAGGAACGGTTCGACCCGCGCGAGGTGGTCGTCGTCGACGGCCTGCGCGTCACCGACGCTGTTCGAGCGACGTGCTTCGAGATGCGCTACGCGCCGAACCTCCGAGCCGCCGTACGCGCCCTGGACATGGCGTGCTACGACGACCTGGTCTCCATCGAGGAGGTGAGCGCGTGGGTGTCGGTCCACCCCAGCTACACCGGCATCGAGCAGGCGCGGCTCGCGATCCCGCTCGGCGACGAGAACGCGTGGTCGCCCGCGGAGGTCGACTTCCGTCTGGACTGGACCGAGCTCGTCGGGCGCCGCCCCATGACCAATCGACCGATCTTCGACCTCAGCGGCCGGCATCTCGGCACCCCGGACGTGGTCGATCCGCAGACGGGCGTCGTGGGCGAGTTCGACGGGCCGGTCCATCTCGCGGAGGGCCGCCGCGCCGCCGACCTGCGCAGGGAGGCTGCCTTCCGGGAGCACGGCCTCCACCCGGTGACGATGGTGTCCGCGGAGCGTCGGGACCAGTCGGCGTTCCACGCGCGGGTCCGGTCGGCGTACGCCGCCGCGTCCCGGCAGGCGGCCGACGAGCGCCGCTGGACCCTCGAGCCGCCCGCGTGGTGGGCGCCGACCTGGACGGTGGCGCAGCGGCGGCAGCTGGGAGATGGCGATCGCGAGGTCTGGCTGCGCTATCGCCACGGTTGACCCGATAGTCCCTGACGTCGGTGTCGATCCTGCGGCGCGGCGGCGACACGAGCGTCAGGGACTATCGGGGCCTCAGGGCAGCTGGAGGACGTAACGGCAGACGACGTAGACCAGGGCGGCGGCGGAGCCGGCCATGGGGAAGGTGAGGACCCAGGCGGTCACGATGGAGCGGGCGACGCCCCAGCGGACGGCGGAGAAGCGCTTGGTGGCGCCGGCACCCATGATCGCCGAGGTGATGGTGTGCGTCGTCGAGATCGGCGCGTGGAAGGCGAAGGCCGTCGTGTAGAGCACGATCGTGCCGGCGGTCTCGGCGGAGAAGCCGCGGGCGGGGTCGAGGTGGATGATCCGGCGGCCGAGGGTGCGCATGATCCGCCAGCCGCCGGAGTAGGTGCCGAGCGAGATCGCGCCGGCCGCGGAGAGCACGATCCACAGCGGGAGGTGGTCGTCGTTTGCCGAGTAGTAGCCCGCGGTCGTCACGGCCAGGAAGATCACGCCCATCGTCTTCTGGGCGTCCTGGAGCCCGTGTCCGAGGGCCAGGCCGGCGGCCGAGAGGGTCTGCAGCATCCGGAAGCCGCGAAAGACGCGGTGGGGGTTGCGCCGGCGGAAGATCCACATGATCGCGAGCATGACCACGAACGCGATCGTGAAGCCCACGACCGGTGAGGCGATCATCGGGATGACGACCTTCTCGATGATCGTCGACCACTCGATGGTCACGCCGCCCGCGAGGCCCGCGCCCACCAGCCCGCCGATCAGCGCGTGCGAGGACGACGAGGGCAGGCCGAAGTACCACGTCGTGAGGTTCCAGGCGATCGCCCCCACGAGCCCGGCCAGCACGATCACGAGGCCGTGGTTGCGCGACACCCCGTCGATCGTGAGCACGCCCTGGACGGTCTTGGCGACCTCCTGGCCGAGCAGCGCGCCGACGAAGTTCATCACCGCGGCCAGGATCAGCGCGACGCGCGGCGTCAGCGCGCGGGTCGAGACCGACGTGGCGATGGCGTTCGCCGCGTCGTGGAATCCGTTGGTGTAGTCGAAGGCCAGCGCAACGACGACGACCGCGACGACGATCGCGAGCTCCATGAGTGGTGCTCAGCTCTCCTTGACGGCGATCTGCTCGACGATGTTCGCGACGTTCTCGAACTTGTCGATCGCGCGCTCGAGGGCCTCGACGATGTCCTTGAGCTTGAGCACCTCGATGGTCTTGAACTCACCGGAGAAGAGCTTGGCGAGCATCCGACGGTGGTTCTTGTCGCCGGCGTTCTCCAGCCGGTTGATCTCGATCCAGTACTCCTCGAGCTTCTGCGGGCTCTGCAGCCCCGGCATCGCGGCGGCGGTGAGCTCGGCGCACCGCTGGAGCACCTCGACCTGCTGCGACAGCTCGGGCGGCAGCACCTTGACCTCGTAGAGCAGGATCAGGTCGACGACCTCGTCCATCATGTCCATGACGTCGTCGAGGCCCGACCCGAGCCGGTAGATGTCCTCGCGGTCGAACGGCGTCACGAACGTCGAGTTGACCCGCTTGAACAGCGCGTGGGTCGTCTCGTCGGCCTCATGCTCGGCCTGGCGCATGCGGGCGGCGACGTCCTGGTGGACGGCGGCCTCGCTGAGCATCTCGGCGAGCAGCCCGGCCCCGACGACCAGGTGCTGCGCCGACTCGGTGAACAGGTCGTAGAAACCCGTGTCGACCGGGCGGAAACGCAATGCCACGACTTCTCCTGGCGGGTCGGCGGGGGGCCATGTCGAGGCCGGTGACCGGCCGTTCAACAGCCTAGGGGGTGCCCCGGCCCCTCGCACAAGTGAGGGCCGCGTCGGCGGCCGGCAGCCTCACGTACGGCGCCGCCGGTGCCGCTCGATCAGGGTGTCCTGGAAGTCGGTCGCGCCGCCGTTGTGCACCCAGTCGCCGTTGCTGTGCAGCTCCCACGCCGACGTGTCCGGCGCGAAGGCGAGGTCGAGCAGCTCCCCGACCTGGGTGACCAGCGGCGTCTCGGGGAGCCGCACCAGCACCTCGACCCGGCGGTCGAGGTTGCGGTGCATCATGTCGGCCGAGCCGATCCAGGCCTCGGGCTCGCCGCCGTTGTCGAACCAGTAGACCCGGCTGTGCTCCAGGAACCGCCCCAGGATCGAGCGCACCTCGATCGACTCCGAGAGCCCGGGCACGCCCGGCCGGAGCGCGCAGATCGCCCGGGTGAGGAGCTGGACCGGGATGCCCTCCTGGGCGGCGAGGTAGAGCGCGTCGATGACGCCCTCGTCGACCAGGGAGTTCATCTTCATCCGGATCCGCGCCGGCCTCCCGGCGCGGTGGTGCTCGATCTCACGGTGGATCCGGTCGACCAGGCCGGTGCGCACCTCGTCGGGTGCGACGAGCAGGTGCTCGTACGACGGGTTGCGCGCGAAGCCCGACAGGTTGTTGAACAGGTGCGCGACGTCCTCGCCGATCAGGTCGTCGGTCGTCAGCAGCCCGAGGTCCTCGTAGCTGCGCGCGGTCTTGCCGTTGTAGTTGCCGGTGCCGATGTGGGTGTAGCGGTGGATGCCGTCGGGCTCGTCCCGCACCACGAGCGCGAGCTTGCAGTGGGTCTTGAGCCCGACCTGCCCGTAGACGACGTGGCAGCCGGCCTGCTCGAGCTTTCGGGCCCACCGGATGTTGGCCTCCTCGTCGAAGCGGGCCTTGATCTCGACGAGCACCAGCACCTGCTTGCCGGCCTCGGCGGCGTCGATGAGGGCGTCGATGATCGGCGAGTCGCCCGAGGTGCGGTAGAGGGTCTGCTTGATCGCGAGCACGTGCGGGTCGGCGGCGGCCTGCTCGATGAACCGCTGCACCGACGTGGCGAACGAGTCGTAGGGGTGGTGCAGCAGCACGTCGTGACGCCGGGTCGCCTTGAACACGTCGACGGGAGCCGACGACTCCACCTCGGCCAGCAGCGGGTGGGTGGTCGGCACGAAGGCGGCGTACTTCAGCTCCTCGCGGTTCTGGTCGGCGATGCCGTGCAGCCCGCGCAGGTCGAGCGGGCCGGGGAGCCGGAAGACCTCCCGCTCGCTGACGCCGAGCTCGGTGACCAGCAGGTCGAGCACGCCCTGGGTCATCGACTCCTCGACCTCGAGGCGCACCGGCGGGCCGAACCGGCGGCGGAGCAGCTCCTTCTCGAGCGCCGCGAGGAGATTCTCCGCGTCGTCCTCCTCGACCTCCAGGTCCTCGTTGCGGGTCACCCTGAAGGTGTGGACCTCGAGCACCTCCATGCCGGGGAACAGCCGCTTGAGGTGCTCGCCGATGACGTCCTCCAGCGGGACGAACCGCTGGTTGCCGAGCGGCACGAACCGGGCGAAGATCGGCGGCACCTTGACCCGGGCGAAGTGCTCCTTGCCGGTCTTGGGGTTGCGGATCGTGACGGCGAGGTTGAGCGAGAGCCCGGAGATGTAGGGGAACGGGTGCGCCGGGTCGACCGCGAGCGGCGTGAGCACCGGGAAGATGCGCTCCTTGAAGAGCTTCTTGCAGTACTTCTGCTCCTCGCGGTCGAGGTCGCCCCAGCGCACGAGCTGGATGCCGGCGTCGATCAGGGCCGGCACCAGCTGGTCGGCGAACAGCCGCGCGTGCCGGTCGCTCAGCGCCTGCGCCTTGTCGAGGATCGCCTCCAGGACGTCGCGGGGGTGCATCCCGGAGGCCGCCTTCACCGCGAGCCCGGCGGCGATCCGGCGCTTGAGCCCGGCCACCCGGACCATGAAGAACTCGTCGAGGTTGCTGGTGAAGATCGCCGCGAAGCGCACCCGCTCCAGCAGCGGCTGACGCTCGTCCTCGGCCAGCTCCAGCACCCGCTGGTTGAGGTCCAGCCAGGACAGCTCGCGGTCGAGGAAGCGGTCCTCGAACTTCTCGACCGCGGCGAGCGCAGCCTCCGTCGCGACGTACGGCGGCTCCACGTCGAAGGTGTCCTCGGGCACGCCGTTGCCACGGGCGACTGCGGCGGGGTCGGCGTGGTCGAGCGTCATGCCGCCAGTGTGTCACCGCCGCGTGAACGCGCGGTGTCCGAAAGTCCGCTGTCGGACGACCACCCCGGCAGGGCGGTCAGAAGCGGCGCGACCCACCCGAGCGGCGGGTCGAGCGGCTGGAGCTGCCGCCGCCGAAGGACCGCCGCGAGCCCGAGCTGCCGGAGAACCGGCGACGGCTCGAGCCCGACCCGGAGCCGCCCGAGCCGCCCGAGCCGCCGTCGCTCTCCCACACGAACTGAATCCCGCCCCAGCCCGGCTCGTCGTGCCGCGCCACCACCGGCGCCGGCGCGAACCGGCTGGCCTGCACGCCTCGGTCGGCGAAGGTGTGCCGCTGCCAGTAGCCGTTGACGTAGGGGCGGGTGTAGCGCTCCCACTTCCAGTACGGCTGCACCACGTCGCCGATCTTCAGCGTCCGCGTCGGCGGCACCCGGCCCGCGGCGAGCTCGTCGCGGCAGCGCGCGCACACCGGCACCGGCCGCTCCAGGCCCGCCTCGGGCCGGAACGGCACCTCGGCGACGCTCGGGCCGTGCCGAGGGTCGAAGAAGCACGGCGCGGTCTGCTCTGGCAGCGGTAGGCCGCGGCGCAGGGCGTCGATGGCGGCCAGCTCGTAGCGCGCGTCGGCGAGGCGGCGCACGACGTCCTCGACCTCGTCGGGGGTGTCCATCCGGCCCTCGCCGTCGCCAGCGTCGGACTGAGCGTCGAGGCGGTGCCGAGCCTCCTCGACCAGGTCGAGCACCCGGCGGGTGCGGTCGGGGAGGTCGTCAGCCGCGCCCGACGCCGATGCCGGCGCGGGCGGCAGCGCGGCCACCGTCGTGGACAGCTCGACGACCTCCTCCTGGAGGGCCGGGCGCAGGGCGTCGGCGACCTGGGCGTCGTCGGCCTTGCGGCGCCGCCAGCGCCGCCAGCGGCGCCCGCCGATGACGAGCCCGACCAGCGCGGCGATCCCTGCGACGACCCAGCCGATGATCGGCCAGGGGTTGGTCTCCTCGTCGCCGGCGTGCTCGAGGAAGGTCTCCAGCATCGACGCGTAGTCGGGGGCGCAGCAGTCGACGGCGCGGTCCACGGCCACGTCGACCTCGTAGAACGGCCGCTCCTCCGCGAACTGGTACGCCGTGAAGGACCGGCCGTCGTACGACGACGCCGCGTCGACCAGCACGGCGTAGGTGCCGTCGACTCCGACGCGGTCGTAGAGCTGGCCGGGCAGCTCGTCGTCGGCGTACGCGAGGTCGTTGTCGAAGGCCGCCTCCGGGTCGCCCGGGTCGCGCTCGCGCAGCGCGTCGGCGGGCACGACCAGCACCCGGACCGGTCCGGGCGTCTCCGCCGCGATCCGGTCGAGACGTGCCGCCTCCTCGGCCGGGATCTCGGTGACGGCCGGGTCGACGTAGACCCCGGGGCGGGCGAGCCGGGTCGCCACCTGGTCGAAGTAGGCGTCGGCGCGGCCCGTGTCGGGCGTGTCGTAGCCGTAGTCGTAGCCGTCGCCCGGGCTCTCGTCGGTGCCGGTGTTCTGGGCTGCTGCCCAGAGCAGGAAGACGACGACGACGCCGAGGAACGGCACCACCTTGGCCAGGTTGATCCTCACGCGGTCCCCTCGCTGGTCAGCCGGTCGTAGCAGGCCCGGCAGACCGGGACCGGTCGGAGCGTGTCCCCGGGCGGCGCCCACGACACGTCCGCGACGGAGCGACCGTGGCCCGGGTCGACGAAGCACGGCAGCCGGCGTGGGGGTGGGGCGGTGCCCGCGACGAGGGCCTGCGCGCACGCGAGCTGCCAGCGGGCGTACTCCGCGACCTGGCCGACCTGGCGGAGCTCGTCGTCGCCGGTGAGGTCGTCGACGCGCCGCGACGCGTCGGCGTAGGCGTCGAGCGCGGCCTGCACATGGGCGGCGACCGCAGGGTCGGTCAGCGGCGGGTCGGCGGCGTCGAGCTCCTCCCCGAGCCGGGTGACGTCCTCGCGGGCCAGGGCGGCGCGGTCCTCGACGGTGTCGCGCTGGTCGCCGTACGTCGGGAAGCTGGGGTGGTAGTCCGCCGGGCCTGCCCAGGTCTCACCGGAGGCCCGCCGGCGGGGGCGCCGCCGGCGGCGCAGCCACAGCATCGTCGCGGCCGTGGCCACCGCGGCCCCGACGGCGAGTGCGACGACGACCCAGACCAGGGAGACGCCGCCGCTCTCCGGGGCGCCGAGCTCGTCGAGCGTGCCCTCCAGCACCTGTGCGACCTGGCCGAGCGTGTGGTCGCGCACCTCGCGCGCGACGATCCGGCCGACGTCGACCGCGCCCGGGGCGTCGCCGTACCCGGCCGCGTAGGTGCCGGCACCGCTGAGGTTGACGACGTAGATGCCGTCGACGCCGCCCATCGCCTCGTGGAGCTGGTCGAGGAGGGCGGACGCCTCGTCGACGTCGGCGCCCTCGCCCTGCCGGATCGCCGCGGCCGGGAGCACGGCGAGGAACACGTCGTCGCGCCAGCCGGTGATCCGGTCGCGGAGCGCGTCGGCGTCGTCGGCGGCGAGCGCCCCGCTCTCGGGGCTGAGGTAGACGGGGTCGCCGCCCTGCCACGTCGCGACCGTCTCGGCGACGTACGCCGTGGCGTCGGTCACCGGGGCCACGAGCGCGACGAGCGCCCAGAGGGCGGACAGCAGGCGGAGCACGCGGTGTTCCTACCCCATATGGTCTGGGAACCATGCACGTGCCGACCTGGGTGGAGCGCGGTGGGCTCACCGCGGCGATGTCGCTGCCGCTCTCGGCGCAGCGAGTGCTGGCCGGCCGGCCGGTGCGGATCGACGGGCTCACGCTGGCGACCGACGTGCAGCTGATGCTCAGGATGCAGCGGCTCGTCGGGCTGCGCGGCGCCGAGGACCTGCCGCTCGAGGACGGACGCGCGGTGCTCCGGCGGACGACCCGGCTCACCGGGGGAGACCAGCCGGTCGGGGCGGTGCGCGCGCTGCAGGCCGCAGGCCTGCCGGCGCGGCTCTACGTCCCGTCGGGTGCTTCGGGGCCCGGACCTCTGGTGGTGTTCTTCCACGGCGGCGGCTTCTGGTGCGGCGACCTCGACACCCACGACCCGGGCTGCCGCTTCCTGGCGGAGCGGGCCGGGGTGCGGGTGCTGTCGGTCGCCTACCGACTCGCGCCCGAGCACCCGTTCCCGGCAGCGCACGACGACGCGGTGGCGGCGTACGAGTGGACGCTCGAGCACGCCGCCGAGGTCGGCGCCGACCCCGACCGGCTCGCGGTCGGCGGCGACTCGGCCGGCGGCAACCTCGCCACGGTCGTCGCGATCGAGGCGGCGCGGCGCGGGTGGCCGTGCGCGGTGCAGCTGCTCGTCTACCCGGCCACCCAGTCGAGGCGCGAGACGCGCAGCCTCGAGCTGTTCGGGCAGGGCTTCTACCTCACCCGCGCGTTCATGGACCGCGCCGACCGGTTCTACTCGCCCGAGGTCCCGGCCGACGAGCCGCGGCTCTCGCCGATGCACGCCGACCTCCCCGCCGGGCTGGCCCCGGCGCTCGTCTACACCGCCGGCTTCGACCCGCTCCGCGACGAGGGCGAGGCGTACGCCGAGCGCCTGCGCATCGCAGGTGTGGACGTCGCGCTCACCCGCTTCGACGACCAGATCCACGGGTTCGCGAACATCCTCGCCGGGCGCTCGTCGCGCGCCGCCAACGCGCGGGTGGCCAGCGACCTGGCCGCCGCGATGTCCTGAGCCCGTCCCCGTGCGCGGCTACCCTCGGCGGGTGCGCCGGGTCCTCGCTCCAGCCCTCGTCGTCGCCGCGCTGCTCGGGTCGACGTCGCTCGCCGCGCCCGCCCACGCGATGGCGCCGCGCACCGTCCCGGCCGCCGACCGCGCCCAGCCGCGGGCGCTGTTCTTCGGCGACTCCTACTTCGTCGGCGGCGGCTGCAGCCCCGACGCGAAGCAGGACATGGCCTACCTCGCCGGCACCACGCTCGGCTACCGCACGACCGTCCGCGGCGCGGGCGGCACCGGCTTCGTGGCCGCGAACCCGGACTACGACCTGCCGCCGTACCTCGCGCAGATCCGCGACGGCGCCCTCGACGTCCGCCACCCGCGTCTGGTCGTCATCGCCGGCGGCTCCAACGACGTCGGGCAGCCGGTCACGCAGCTCAAGAAGAACGCCCGCACCATCCTGCGGATCGCGCGCGCGAAGTACCCCCGCGCGCTGCTGGTCCTGGTCGGCCCGCTCGACCCCTACGGCGGGTACGCCGACAGCATCCCGATCCGCGACGCGCTGCGCGCGGTGGCCGAGCGGCTCCACGTGCCGTTCGTCGACGACATGACCTGGCTGGGTGGGCACCCGGAGTGGCTCTGCGACGACTACGTGCACCCGACGTACGCCGCGCAGGTCCCGCTCGGCGCCCGGCTCGCGAGGGCGCTGGCGAGGCGCGGCGCCTAGCCCGCAGCGCGGAGCAGCACCCCTCGACGCTGGAAGGGCACTTCGGCGGCGCACCTACAGTGGTCCCGTGGCGAGCCGGGTCCGAGTGCTGACCTCGCTCGCGGCGCCGCTGCTGCTGGTCCTCGCGGGGTGTGTGTCCGAAGGGCACGAGACCTCGCAGGCCCGTCCGGTGGGCGAGGTGGCGCCGTCCTCCTCGCCGACGTCCCCGGCCCCTCCGGCATCGCCGTCCGCCTCGTCGACGCCGACGCAGACCCCGCAGCGGTCGGGCGCGACCACGTCGCTGTTCTTCGGCGACTCCTACATCGTCGGCGGCGCCTACACCGGCCCGGACAACTCCATGGGCGCCGTCGCCGCCCGCCGGCTCGGCTGGCGCTACGAGATCCGCGGCGGCGGCGGCACCGGCTTCGTGTCCGGCAACCGCGACTACGACATCCCGTCGTTCCTCGGTCAGATCCGGCAGGGCGCGCTCGAGGTCGGCCCGGTCGACTGGCTGGTCATCGAGGGGGGCGGCAACGACAAGGGCTACGCCCCCGGCCTGATCACCCGGCGGGCGGTGCGGACCCTCAAGGCCGCGGCCAAGCGGCACCCGGAGGCGCGAGTGGTCCTGGTCGGCACGATGGACCCGACCGTCGACGGCTTCGCGGACACCGACGGCGTGATCGGTGCCCTCGCGGCAGCCGCCCGCCGGCTCGGCATCCCCTACGTCAACGCCCAGCGCTGGCTCGAGGGCCGCCCCCAGCTCGTCGGCGCCGACTACGACCACCCGACCCCAGCCGGCCACCGCGTCTGCGGCCGCAAGCTCGCGAAGGCGCTGCGGGCCTTGGGCTAGGACTACCCCCGCGCGTCGGCGTCCTCGAGCTCGAGCAGGCGCGCGCGGGCCTCGGTGAGCTCCTCGGCGAGGCGGGCGGCGGCGCGCTCGGCGGCGGCGCGTGCGGAGATCGCCTCGGTGGCGGCCTCCTCGGCGGCGACCCGCGCGTCGATGGCCTCCTGCAGCCGCGCGTCGTGCTCCTCGGCCGCGACCTGGAGGTTGGCGAGCGCCTCGGCGGTGCGCCACTCGGCGGTGGCTCGTTCCTTGCCGGACCGCGCGGCCCGCTCGGCCTGGGCCTTCGCGGTCTCCTCGGCGGTACGCCGCGCCTCCTGCGCCTCGAGCGCGGCCTGCTCGGCCTCGGTGCGGGCCTGGTGCGCCTCGGCCGCCGCGTCGGCGTTGGCGCGCGCGGTCTCCTCGGCGGCGGTGCGGGCGGCGTGCGCCGCGCGGGCCAGCTCGGCGTGCTCCTCGGCGGTGCGGTGCGCGCTCTCCTCGGCGGCCGCCGCGGCGACGGTGAGCGCGTGCTGGTCGAGCGTGCGCTGCTCGGCGTCGGCGCGCAGGCGCTGCGCCTCCTCCGCGGTGGCGGCGGCCTCGGCGGCGAGGCGCTCGGCCTCGGTGTGGAGCTCATGGGCCTCGGCGGCCTTCGCGGCGTGCTCGCGCGCGGTCGCCTCGGCGGCCTCACGGGCCTGCTCGGCTGCCTCGGCGGCACGCTCGGCCGCCGCACGTGCGTCGTGGGCGGCCGTGGCCTCGGCCAGCTGGGCCGCCGTCAGCTCCTCCGCGGCGCGGCGGTCGTCATGGGCGGTCGCTGCCTCCGTCGCCCGGGCCTCGGCGGCCTCGTGCGCGGCGCGCTCGGCCTCCGCGGCCCGCCGGGCGGCCTCGGCCGACCTGGTGCTCGCCTCCTCGGCCACCGTCCTCGCGGCGTGCGCGGCCTCGGCGTCGGAGGCCTGCATGCTCGCCACCTGCTCGGCTGCGGCCCGCTCGGCGACGGCGGCCCGCGCGGCCTCGGCCTGGCGGCGCGCCGCGTCTTCTGCGGCCCGGCGCGCGTCGTGCGCAGACTGCGCGGCCGCCTCCGCCTCCACCTGGGCCTCGTGCGCCAGCCGGGCCGCCTCGGCGTGCTGGGCGGCCACCGCGTCGGCCTCGGCCCGCGCGTCATGGGCCACGGTGGCGGCGTCGGCCTGGGCCTGAGCCGCCTCGTGCGCCGCGAGCTCGGCGGCAGCGGCTTGGCCGGCGAGGCTGCCCTGCTCGGCGGCGGCCTGCTCGGCCTCGGCGCGCTGGGTGTGGGCGGCGTCCGCGGCCTGCTCGGCGAGCAGGCGCGCCTCGTGGGCCTGCCGGGCGAGCTCGACCTGCTCCGTGGCCGCCGCCTCGGCCTGGGTCCGGGCCTCGTGTGCGGCGCGCGCGAGCTCCTCGGCCTCGACCCGGGCCTCGTGGGCGGTGCGCGCTGCCTGCGCCTGCTCGGAGGTCGCGTCCTCGGCGGCCACGCGCGCCTGGTGCGCGGCCTGCGCGGCGGTGGCGTGCTCGGTGGCGTTCTCGTGGGCGGCGAGCTCGGCCTCGGCGGCCTCGGCAGCGGCCGTGGCCTGGGTCGCGGCGGTCTCCTCGGCGGCCAGCCGGGCGACGTGCGCGTCGTCTGCCGCGCGCTCGGCGGCCAGCCGCGCCTCGTGCGCCTCGCGGGCGAGCTCGACCTGCTCGGTGGCCGCGGCCTCGGCGGCCGCGCGCACCACCTGGGCCGACTGCGCGATGTCTTCGGCGGTGGCCCGGCCCTCGTGCGCGAGCCGCGCCTGCCAGGCCTGCTCCGCGGCCGCGGCCTCGGCAGCCTGACGGGCGCGGAGGGCGTCGGACGCCTCGGCGGCGCGCGCCTCGGCCGCCTCGTGCGCGGCCTGCGCGGCGGTCCCGGCCTGCTCGGCGAGCGCCGCCTGGGCGGCGGCGGACTGCTCCGCCTGCTCGCGTGCCCGCTGCGCCTCCTCGCCGGCGCCGGCGGCGGCCAGCGCCGCCTCCTCGGCCACGGCGCGGGCGCGATGGGCCTCTTCGGCGAGCCGGGCGTGCTCCGCCGCCGACTGCTCGGCCGACGAACGTGCCTCGTGGGCCTCGCGAGCGAGCTCCTCCGCTGCGGTGCGTGCCTCGTGGGCCTGGCGCGCGGTCTCGGCGTGGTCCGACGCGCGGGCCTCGGCCTGGGCGCGCGCGGCCTCGGCGGCCTCGGCCGCCACCGCGTGGGCCTCGGCTGCTTGGTGGGACGCGTGCTCCGCGGCCGCCGCCTGGCCGGCCGCGGCGGCGTGCTCGAGGGCGGCGGACTCCGCGGCGTAGCGCGCCGACTGGGCCTCGTCGGCAGCCCGCTCTGCGGCGAGCCGCGCCTCGTGGGCCTGGCGGGCGAGCTCGGCCTGCTCGGCCGCGGACTCCTCGGCGGCGGTGCGCAGCGTCTGCGCGGACTGCGCGATGTCGTCGGCGGTGACCCGGCCCTCGTGGGCGGCGCGCGCCTGCCAGGCCTGCTCGGCGGCGGCCGCCTCGGCTTCCAGGCGCGCGGCGCTGGCCTCGGCGGCCTCGGCCGCCCTGGCCTCGGCGGCCTCGTGTGCGAGGCGCTCGGCCTCGGCCGCCTCGGCGGCGCGCGCGGTGTGCTCGCGGGCCCGCTCCTCGGCGGCGGTGCGCGACTGCAGCGCGGCGTCGGCCGCGGTCTCGGCCCGGGTGCGGGCAGCGTAGGCGTCCTGGGCCAGCCGGGCGTGCTCGGCCGCGCCCTCGTCGGCGCCGGTGCGGGCCTGGTGGGCGGCCTCTGCGAGGCCCTCGGCCTCCGCGCGCGCCTCGTGGGCGGTGCGGGCCAGCTCGGCGTGCTCGGCGGCGAGCGCCTCCGCGGTCGTACGCGCGGCCTGGGCCCGCTCGGCCTCCTCGGCACGCTCTCGCGCGGCCTCGTGGGCGGCGTGCTCGGCGGCGGCGGCGCTGCTCGCCAGCAGCCCGTGCTCGGCGGCCGCCTGCTCGGCCTCGGTGCGGGCGGCGTG
Source organism: Nocardioides halotolerans DSM 19273 (assembly GCF_000422805.1). Classification (GTDB taxonomy): domain Bacteria; phylum Actinomycetota; class Actinomycetes; order Propionibacteriales; family Nocardioidaceae; genus Nocardioides; species Nocardioides halotolerans. The sequence continues at coordinate 220,736 of NZ_AUGT01000009.1, forward strand.
CGCGGCCTCGGCGCCGACGCGCGCCTCCTCGGCGGTGTGCTGCGCGAGGGCCAGGGCGTCGCGAGCGCTCGCCTCAGCCCGGGCGATCGTGGCGCGGGCGCGCTGCTCGGCCTCGGTGACCACGGCGCGCGCGGTCTCCTCGGCCGACGCGACCAAGTCGCGCGCGCTCTCCTCGGCCGCGAGGCGGGCCTCGTGCGCGGCCTGGGCGTGCTCGGCGTGCCGGGCCGCGGCCTCGTCGGCGATCTGGCGGGCCTCGGCGTGCTCGGCGGCCGCGCGCTCGGCCTCCTCGCGGAGCGTGGCCTGCTCGCGGGCTGCGGCCTCGGCGCGCTCGCGCGCCAGGGTCGCGATCTGCGTCTCCTCGAGCGCCTGCCCGCGGACGGTCTCGAGCTCCTGCGCCAGCGCGGCCAGCCGGGCCTCGGCCTCGGTGCGCTCGCGAAGCGCCTGCGCGGCGCTGGAGGCGTGCTGGCGGACCTGCTCGTCGGCCTCGGCGCGGGCGGCCAGCGCGGCGGCGGCCGCCTCGTGCTGCGCCTGCGCCTGGCTCTCGGCCTCGGCGCGGCCGGCATGGGCCTCGGCGGACTGCTCGGCGTACTGCCGGGCCGACTCCTCGGCGGCCAGCCTGGCCTGGGTCTGGGCCTCGGCGAGCTGCTCGGCGCGGACCCGCTCGGCCGCGGCCGCCTCGGCGGCACGTGCCTGCTCGAGCGCGGCCTGCTCGGCCACCTCGCGCTCGCGCGCGCTGGCCAGCGCGGCTTCCTCCGCCGTACGCCGTCCTTCGCTCAGCTCGGCCGTCGCGAGCTCGGCGGCGGTCCGGGCCTCGTGCGCCTCGCGGGCGGCCGCGGCGTGCTGCTCGGCGAGCTCCTCGGCGCGATGCCGGGCCTCGGCCGCGAGCTGCGCGGCCTCCTCGGCGGCCAGCCGCTCCGCGGCCTGGAGGGCTGCGGCCTCCTCGGCGATGCGGCGCAGGTGGGCCGAGCGCTCGGCGGCCCGGGCGTGGTCGAGAAGCCGCGCCTGCACCGACTCGACATCGGGGGACTCCTCGCCCCTGGCGTGGTCGGCGTCAGGTGCCTCGGAGAACTCGTCGGGTGGGGCGGTCGGCGCGGTCGATTGGGGGTCGGCCGCTCGAGTCATCGCGGCGAGTCTAGTTGCGCGGGCGCAGTCAAGCGACTCGCCGGAACGGGTGGGGGTACCTCGCCCGGAAGGGTGGGGTAGTCCCTGACGCAACGACCCCGCTGGACCGGTCAAGAGGGGCCCTTACGTCAGGGACTATCCCGCCCGCTACCCCGCCAGCCAGCCCGCCCGGCTCAGTAGACCAGCGCCTGCGCGCCCTCGCGGAGGACCTCCTCGGCGAACACCGCCGCACCGGCGATCCGGACACCGGGGAGGACGTCGTCCGCGCCGATCTCGCGCCGGGCCGCGCACTGCGCGCACACCGTCACCATGCCCTCGGCGAGCACGCCGTCGAGCAGGTCGTCCAGCGGCGTCGCGAGCGGGAGGGTGAAGGCCGCGGCCCGGCCCGGGACGCCGAACCAGGCCGCCTCGCCGGTCAGCCAGAGCGATACCTCGGCGCCCGCGGACACCGCCGTCGCGGCCACCGTGAACCCCTGGTTGCAGCGCTCCGCCGCTTCCGCGCCGCAGGTGACCTTGACGACCAGCGATCTCACCACGGCCCGAGACTACGGCGCGGCACGCCCAGGGCGTGCTGGGAACTCCGGGTGGATGCGCTGGCGCCGCCAGGGGTTCCCAGCACGCCCTAGTCTGGTGGTGTGCCGTTCGAGCTGCCCGACAACCTCCACCCCGACTGCGCGCCGGTCGCGTGGCTGCTCGGCACGTGGCGGGGCAACGGGCACCTCGACTACCCGACGATCGAGCCGCACCAGTTCGGCCAGGAGCTGGTCTTCGCCCACGACGGCCGCCCGTTCTTCCACTACTTCTCGCGCGCGTGGATCATCGACGAGGCCGGCGAGAAGGTGCGCGACGCGGCGCTGGAGACCGGGTTCCTGCGCTGCCGGCCCGAGGGGCGGATGGAGCTGCTGCTCGCCCACAACACCGGCTTCGTCGAGATCTGGTACGGCGAGGCCGCCGACGGCAAGCTCGAGATCCAGACCGACGCGGTGGCGCGCACCGAGTCGGCCAAGGAGTACGTCGCCGGGCACCGCCTCTACGGCAACGTGGAGGGCGACCTGCTCTACGCCTTCGACATGGCCGCGATGGGCCAGGCCCTGCAGCCCCACACGTGGGCCCGGCTCCAGCGCGCCCCGTCGCACGGCTGAGGCGATGACCGAGGACTGGCGCGAGAAGCTCCGGGGCAGGGGCTACCGGCTCACCCCGCAGCGCGAGTTGATCCTCGACGCGGTCGACACCCTCGGGCACGCCACCCCGGACGAGGTGCTCGCCGAGGTGCGCAAGCGGTCCTCCGCGCTCAACATCTCGACCGTCTACCGCACCCTCGAGGTGCTCGAAGGCCTCGGCCTCGTCCGCCACGCCCACCTCAGCGACCGCGCCCCGACGTACCACTCCGTCCGCGACCACGAGCACTTCCACCTGGTCTGCCGGAATTGCCACGAGGTCGTGTCCGTTGACCCAGATGTGCTCTCACCACTGCTCGAACGGCTCCGCGCCGACCACGCCTTCACCGCCGACGTCGGCCACCTGACCGTGTTCGGCACCTGCGGGAGCTGCTCGTGACCGCGCCGACCAGCCCGCTCCTCGGCCTGCCCGGTGCCGTGGCCGGCGACGGCGTCGACGCACCCGTCGCCGCGCACTACGGCTCGTTCAACCTCGAGCAGCGCGCGCTCGACGCCGGCGAGGGCTTCGTCGACCTCTCGCACCGCGACGTCGTGCGGATCGAGGGGCCCGACCGGCTGACCTGGCTGCACTCGCTCACCACCCAGCACCTCGAGTCGCTGGCCCCGGGCCTCACCCTGCCCGGTCTGGTGCTCGACCCGCAGGGCCACGTGGAGCACGCGTTCGTCGGCGCCGACGACGGCACGGCGTTCACGCTGCACACCGAGCCCGGCCAGGCGGCCGCGCTGGTGGAGTTCCTCGAGCGGATGAAGTTCATGATGCGCGCCGAGCTCACCGACGTGACGGCGTCCCACGCCGTGACCTGGCGCCCGGCGCGCGGCGAGGGCTACGAGCGCTACGAGCTGGTGCCGCGCGACCAGCTGACGTCGTACGCCGAGGCCGCCGGCCCCGCCGCCGGACTGTGGGCCTTCGAGGCGCTGCGGATCGCGCGGGGGGAGCCGCGGTTCGGCGTCGACACCGACGCGCGCACGATCCCCAACGAGGTCGGGTGGATCGGGTCAGCCGTGCACATGGACAAGGGCTGCTACCGCGGCCAGGAGACCGTCGCGCGCGTGCACACCCTCGGCCGCCCGCCTCGGCGGCTGACGCTGCTGCACCTCGACGGCAGCGAGAACCGCCTCCCTCCGGCCGGCGCCGACCTGCTGCTGGGGGAGAAGGTGGTCGGGTTCGTCGGCTCCTCCGCCCGCCACCACGAGCTCGGCCCGATCGCGCTGGGGCTCGTCAAGCGCAACGTCGACCTCGGCGCGGAGCTCACCGTCGACGGCATGCCCGCCGCCCAGGAGGTCGTGGTCGACCCCGAGGTCGGGCTGCACGTGCGCCCGCTGCGGTAGGGCCTGGGCCCGGTCATTTGCCGTCGAGTGACCGGATCTGCAGGTGTGGGAGCGCTCCAGACCTGCGAAGTGGGTCACTCGACGCAAGACGCCGGACCGCTCAGCTGCCACCCAGACCAGGGCGCCAGGGCGTGATCGCCTCGACGAACGGCTGCGGGTCGACGAGCCGGGAGTCGATCTCGTACGGCGCCATGCCCTTGCGCAGGAACAGCACCTTCCAGCGCCGCTCGCCCGGCCGGCCGACCATCTCGACCTTGGTGTTGGGGGTGGTGAGGTCGAACCGGCGGTGGCTGTCGCCCTCGTCGACGTGCACGACACCGTGTTCCAGCCACACCTGGCCGGCGGAGCCCTTGGAGCGGCCGACCACGACCACCAGGACGAGGGTGACCGCGCTGGCGACGATGCCCGGTGTGGTCGTGAGCTGGTCGAGGTAGGCCTCGTAGACCGCGGTCGCGGCGGACGCGAGCGCCGCCAGACCGAGCAGCACCGTGATGACCGCCGAGCTGCTGGGCGAGCGGAACTCCACGAGCTCCGGCACCCCCTCGGGCTGGATGCGGGGCGCCGCCGGCTTGGGGGCGGGCTTCGCGGGTGGCGCGGTCACGGCGACGGGAGCCGCGGGCGCCGCCGGAGAGGGGGGTACGACGGGCGGCGCGGCCCGGCGCGCCTGCTCGGCCGCGACCGTCGCCTGCGTCTGCTCGAGCAGCGCGGCGCGAGCCTCCTCCAGTGCGGTGGCGAGCTCCTGGGCGCGGGCCTCGGCGGCGGACCGGTCGGCGAGCGCCTTGGCGGCTGCCTCGGCCTGGGCGCGGGCGTGGGCCTCGGCGGCCTCGCGCTCGAGGCTCGCGCGCAGCGCGGCCTCCTCGGCCTCGCCCCGCGCGAGGTGCGCGGCCTCGGCGGCGGCGGCCGCCTCCCGTGCCTCGCGCTCGACCCGGATCCGGTCGGCGTTCGCGACGGCCATCTGCTCGGCGGTCTCGGAGGCGAGCTGCTCGGCGACGGCGCGCCGCTGCGCCTCGCTGCGAGCCCGGGCGGCCTGCTCACGAGCGGCCTGCTCGGCGGCCTCGCGGCCCCTGGCCGCCTGGGTGGCGGCTGCCTCGGCCCGCGCGGTCTGCTCGGCGTGCCGCACGGCGGCCTGCTCGGCGGCGGCCCGGGCGGCGTGCGCGGCCTCCGCGGCCTCGGTCATCTCCCGGGTCGCGCGCTCGATCTCGCGGCGCACCTTGCGCGGCAGCGTGAGCTCCTGCGCACGCGCGGCCGCGGCCTCGGCGGCCGCGGTGTCGACGTGGGGACGGGCCGGTGCCGGCGAGTAGTAGCCGGTCTTGCGGCGCAGCAGCCCGCGGCGCACCTGGGGGAGCTCGTCGGGGTCGGTCATGCCGTTGGCGAGGGCCTGGGCGATCACCCGCTCGGTGGCGGCCGCAGCGGCGGCCTCGGCAGCCTCGCGTCGCGCCTCGAGCTCGGCGAGCTCCTCGGCCGTGGGCGCGGGCTCGGCCCAGCGCTGGACCTCGATGACGACGCCCTCGTCGCTGGGTTCGTCGATCTCGGCGGTCTCCGCGCTGACGGCCTCGACGTCCGTGCCCTCGTCAGTGGTGTCGTCAGTGGTGTCGCGGGAGATCTCGGCCGAGCGGCGGACCACCTCGGTGGCCTGGCTCTCGTCGAGCTCGCCGAGCTGCGGCGGCTCGGCCTGCTCCTGGTGACGGCGCCAGCGACGCAGGCGCGACCCGCCGGCGGACGGTGCCTCCGCGGGGTCGGAGGGTGTCCGCTCCGCGTCGGAGGTCGCCGAGCTCATCACATCGAGGCTAACGACGCAGCCGCGCCGGGGTGACGAGTTCCGGGCGACGCGGCGTCAGGGGCGGCGGTACTGCACGTGGGTGTCCGCGTCGGCGTGCGTGAAGCCGAGCCCCGCGTAGACGTGCACCGCCGGGGCGTTGTCGGACTCGACGTAGAGCAGCACCTCGGCCGCGCCCTGCCCGCGCAGGTGCTCGAGCCCGGCGAGGGTCAGCACCCGCCCGAGGCCCTGCCCCTGCGCGGCCGGGTCGATCGCGACGACGTACACCTCCCCGAGGTCGCTGCTGTGCTGCTTGGTCCAGTGGAACCCCCGCAGCCCGTCACCCGAGTCGGCGACCAGCAGCCCGGCCGGGTCGAACCACGGCTCGGCCATCCGGGCCGCGAGCCCCTCGGCGTCCAGCGACCCCTGCTCGGGGTGGTGTGCGAACGCCGCGCCGTTGACCCGCAGCACCTCGTCGCGGTCGTCGTCGCGGTAGCCGCGCACGGTGACGCCGTCGGGCACGACGAGGTCGGGCAGCGGCTCGCTGGTCGGGCGCCGCATGACCCACAGCTCGCGGGCGCGGCGCAGCCCGTGCCTCGCGGCGAGGGCCGCGGCGGCGGGGTGGTCGTTGTGCGACCACGCGGTCACCGCGGCGTCGCCCGCCAGCGCCTCGGCGGCCAGCTCGCGGCCCAGCCCGCGCCCCCGGGCAGCGGGGGCGACCGCGAGGTCGACACCGCCGTCGTGCGCGACGGCGAACCCGTCCTCGCCGGCCAGCCAGAGCGTGCTGCCGGCCAGCCCGTGGTTCTTCACCCGCAGCTGGGCGGCCTCGTCGAGAGGGTCCTGCTCGCCCGCGTCGCGGACCGCCGCGCGCACCGCCTCGAGGACGCCGCGCCAGTCGCCCGCCGTGCCGTCGGCCGTGCCTTCGGACCTGCCGTCGTCGATCCGGGTCACCACGCCGCCGACCCTAGGCGAACTACGCGGTGCTGTGCTCCGAGGCCTCGGCGACCTCGGCGACCTCGGCGACCTCCGCGACGGAGTTCGTCGTCTCCTTCGCCGGGATCACGAACCGGTAGCCGACGTTGCGCACCGTGCCGATCAGCGTCTCGTTGTCGGGGCCGAGCTTGGCCCGCAGCCTGCGCACGTGCACGTCGACCGTGCGGGTGCCGCCGAAGTAGTCGTAGCCCCACACCTCCTGGAGCAGCTGCTGGCGGCTGAACACCCGGCCCGGGTGCTGCGCCAGGAACTTCAGCAGCTCGAACTCCTTGAAGGTGAGGTCGAGGTGGCGCTTGCCGATCTTGGCGGTGTACGTCGCGTCGTCGACGATCACCTCGCCGGAGCGGATCACGTGGGCGTCGGGGTCGGCCGCCTCGCGCTGGGCGGTCAGCCGCCCGATGGCGAGCTTGATCCGCGCCTCGAGCTCGGCCGGCCCGCAGGTGTGGAGCAGGACGTCGTCCATGCCCCAGTCATGGGTGACGACGGACAGGCCGCCCTCGGTCGCCACGAGGAGCACCGGGACGTCGGTGCCGGTCGTGCGGATCAGCCGGCACAGGTCGCGGGCGTGGGCGAGGTCCTGGCGCCCGTCGACGAGCAGGAGGTCGGACTCGGGGGCCTCGAGCAGCGCGCTGCCCTCGGCGGGCAGGATCTTGACCTGGTGGCCGAGCAGGGCCAGCCCGGGCAGCACCTCGGCCGAGGGCTGCAGCGCGTTGGTCAGCAGCAGCAGGACGCTCATCTGGACACCAGGCCTCTCCGAGGGAGCGGAGTGGGACCGAGGCACGGCGCTGGGCTCCGGTTCTTCCGAGTTGTCTGAGAAGTTTAGGTACACCCGACCTCACTGTGAAGGAACTCGACCGTGGCTGAGACGAGCGTCATCCGGGTCCGCTACTGGGCCGCCGCCAAGGCTGCGGCCGGCACGGACGCCGATGACCTGCCGGTGACCGGGCCGGCCACGCTGGCCGAGGTGCGGGCTGCGGCGGCCGCTCTGCACCCCGGGACCCGCCTGGCCGAGGTGCTCGCCGCCTGCTCGACGCTGGTCGGTGACCAGCCGGTCGGCCGGGCCGACCCCGCGTCGTACGTCATCGAGCCCGGGGCGGCCGTGGAGTTCCTGCCGCCGTTCGCGGGCGGCTGAGCCCGCCCCGCCCAGCCCTGCGCCGGGTCGCGACGCGGTCACGGTGTCGGCGATTTCGGCCCGCAACGGGCCGCTGTCTGCGACCGTGGACCCGACGCTCGGGCGGTCGGGGTCGCAAGGAGGCGAGAGATCGTGACGACGCAGGTCGCCGGCGGGGAGCAGCTGTGGCAGCTCACCGTCGAACACTCGCCGGTCGGCACGACGCTGGTCGCCCCTGACGGCCGGCTCCTGAGCGCCAACCAGGCGCTCTGCGACATGCTCGGCTACAGCGAGGCCGAGATGCGCGCGCTGACCTTCCAGCAGATCACCCATCCCGACGACCTCGCCGAGGACCTGGCCCTCCTGGAGGCGACACTGGCGGGCCACCGCTCGTCGTACCGCCTGCGCAAGCGCTACCTCCACGCCGACGGCCACGTGGTGCACGGCGACCTGTCGGTGGCGCTGCTGCGCTCGCCCGACGGGACGCCGATCCACTTCATCTCCCAGATCCTCGACGTCACCGAGGCGCACGAGTACGCCGAGCGGCTGGCCGAGACGTCGCGCGCGCTCGATCGCCAGCGGCGCTACCTCGAGGCGATCCTCGACTCCGTCGACGTGGGCGTCGCCGTGCTCGACTCCGACCGCGGCGTCGTGGTCGCGAACCGCCGCCACCAGCAGTTCATCGACCTCGCGCATCCCGAGGGCAGCGAGGACATGGCCGGGAAGCCCGGCGACCTGTTCGCCGAGGGCGGGCGCCAGCTCGCCGCAGACGAGCTCCCCTCCACGAGGGCGGCGCAGGGCGAGGAGTTCGACGAGGTGATCATCTGGGTCGGCGCCGACCCGGTCACCCAGCGCGCGCTGTCGGTGTCGGCCCGGTCGGTGCGGGGCGACGGGGGCGAGTTCTCCGGCGCTGTGCTGGCCTACGCCGACGTCACCGACCTCGCGCGGGCGCTGGCCGCGAAGGACCAGTTCGTGGCCGCGGTGTCGCACGAGCTCCGCACCCCGCTCACCTCCGTGCTCGGCAACCTCGAGCTGGTGTCGGACTCGCCGGACCTGAGCGAGGACGCCCGGGAGCGGCTCCACGTCGTCGAGCGCAACGCCGTACGCCTGCGCGAGCTGGTCGCCGACCTCCTGCTCGTCGCCCAGATGACCGACGGTCGCCTGGAGCTGCACCGGCTGCCGGTCGACCTCGGTGAGATGGTGGTCGAGGCGGCCGACGCGCTGCGACCGTCCGCGCACCGCGCCCGGCTCACCCTCGACGCGCACGTGCCCGAGGAGCCGCTGGTCGCGAAGGTCGACGCACACCGGCTGCGGCAGGTCGTCGACAACCTGCTGAGCAACGCCGTGAAGTACACCGAGCCCGGCGGGTCGATCCTGGTGCGCCTGCGGCAGCGCGGGAAGGTCGTCGAGCTCTCGGTGTCGGACACCGGGATCGGCGTCGCCCCCGAGGAGCACGAGCGGCTCTTCCGGCGGTTCTTCCGCGGCGCCCAGGCCACCCAGCGCCAGATCCCGGGCGCGGGCCTCGGGCTCAGCATCGTGCGCGCGATCGTGGAGGCGCACGGTGGGCACGTGGAGGTGGACAGCATCCACGGACACGGCAGCATCTTCCGCGTCGAGCTCCCCGTCACGCCCTGACCCCTCTCGCCGACTCTCCATTGCTGGTGGATGCGGCTGGCGTCCGGCGCCGCCATGGATTGACAGCCATGGCCTAGGCTCCGGCCACCATGAGCGAGGACTACGAGCCGGCGGCCCACTACGACCGGGTGACCGCCGCGTGGGGGCTGCTGCTCGGGGACGAGCTGCACTACGGCTACTTCGCGACCGGCGACGAGGACCTGCCCGCGGCCACCGCGGCGCTCACCTCGCGGATGATCGACAACGCGCGGTTCGAGCCTGGCCAGCGGGTGCTCGACGTCGGCTGCGGCACCGGCGCGCCGGCGTGCCGCCTGGCCGCCGACCTCGGGGTCGAGGTGCTCGGCATCACCACGAGCGCGGTCGGGGTCGCCGCGGCGACCGGGCGGGCGCGCCGCGCCGGCCTGCCCGGTGCCACGTTCGAGGTGCGCGACGGCACCGACAACCAGCTGCCCGACGCGTCGTTCGACCGGGTCTGGGTGATGGAGTCGTCGCACCTGATGCCCGAGCGCGAGCGGCTGCTCGCCGAGTGCGCCCGGGTGCTGCGTCCGGGCGGCCGGCTGGTGCTGTGCGACCTGGTGCGGCGCCGCGAGATCCCGTTCCTCGAGCTGCGGCAGCGGACCCGGGAGTTCGGGGTGCTGCGCGCGGCGTTCGGGTCGGCGCGGATGGACCCGCTGGCCGACTACGCGTCGTACGCCGAGGCGGCCGGCCTGACCGACGTGCAGACCGAGGACGTCACCACCGAGACGCGGCCGACGTTCGACCGCTGGCAGGACAACGTCGCCGCCCATCGCGACGAGGTCACCGCGATCCTCGGCGCCGAGAGCGTCGACCAGTTCGACGAGTCCTGCGACATCCTGCGTGCGTTCTGGGACGACGGCACCCTCGGCTACGGGCTGGTGACGGCCGTCAAGGTCGGCTAGACGTGTGAAGCCCGATTCGGCGCGAATGCGCCGGATCGGTCTTGTTTCACGCGTGAAACGCGGCCGGATGGGCGCCTTTGCGCTGATCTGGTCTTGGCTGAGCGCCACCCCTCAGGCCGTGAGACCGCCGTCGGCGACGATCACCTGACCGGTGAGGTAGTCCTGGCCGGGCGCGGTGAGGAACTGCACCACCCGCGCGATGTCCGCCGGCTCGCCGAGCCGGCCGGCCGGCGTACGACGCACGATCTGGTCGAGCTGGTCCTCGTCGAGGCCGTGCGACATCTCGGTGCGCAGGTAGCCGGGCGCGACGGAGTTGACCGTGATGCCGCGCGACCCCAGCTCGCGCGCCAGCGCGCGGGTCATGCCGTCGAGGGCGGCCTTGGTCGCGCTGTAGACGACCAGGCCGCGGTAGCCCGACAGGCCGACGATCGAGGAGATGTTGACGATGTGACCGTGGCCGCCCGACAGCATCCGGCGGACCACGAGCTTGGTCATCTGCAGCGTGCCCTTGAGGTTGAGGTCGACGACCGTGTCGACGTCGTCGTCGTCCGCGAGCGCGATGACTCCGTCGCGGGCCACGCCCGCGTTGTTGACCAGCACGTCGACGCCGCCCCAGCGCTCGACGACGGCCTTGACGAACGACGCGCACGCAGCACGGTCGGCCAGGTCGACCTCCTGGAAGAGGAACCGGTCGGCCGCCTCCGACTCCCAGCGCGCCACCTCGTCGGTGCGCGAGCGGGCGCACGTCGCGACCCGGTCGCCGGAGTCGAGGTAGGACTGCACGATCCCGGCCCCGAGGCCGCGGCTCCCGCCGGTGACGATGACGACGCGGCCGGTCGTGGGGTCGGTCATGACGTCCTGCCTCGCAGCAGCTTGCCGCCGTGGGTGTCGATGCTCTCGACGAACGTGATGCTCCGCGGCCGGTGCGCGGGCGGGTCGCCGGCGAACTCCTCGCGGATCGCGGCGTCGACCGCGTCGGCGTCGGCACCGCCGCCGAGCACGACGTCGAGCGCGACCACCTGGCCGACGAGCGCATTCGGCCGGCCGTGCGCGTGGGCGAGGGCGACACCGGGCACGCGGGCGACGCGCTCCTCGATGGGCAGCGGGTGCACCTTCACGCCGCCGACGTTGATGACCTCCGTCGCCCGGCCCCGGAAGTGGATCCGGTCGCCGACCACCTCGACGAGGTCGCCGGTGGCGCGCCAGCCGTCGTCGGGCACGGGCTCGTCGCCGTAGTAGCCGAGCATCGAGGAGCGCGAGCGCACCCACAGCTCGCCATCGAGGATGCGGAGCTCGGCCTCGCCGTCGGTCTCGTCGAGCACGCTGAGCGGCAGCCCGACCTCGCCGTCCCTGACGCTGATGCTGAGCCCCATCTCGGTCGCGGCGTAAAGCTGCGAGATCCGCGCCCGCGAGAACGTCGCGCGCAGCGCCTCGACCACCGCCGACGGCACCGCCTCGCCGCCGAGCGTCACCTGCTCGAGCGGCGGGGGCGGCTCGCCGTCGGTGCGCAGCTCGGCGAGCAGGAAGCGCCAGAACGTCGGCGTGCCGCTGGCGTGGGTGACCCCGAACCGGCGCATCGCCTCGAGCCCGTCGCGCGGCTGGAACGAGCGGCCGGCGGCCAGCGTGGCGCGGGCCGCTGCGACGTGCAGCAGCATCTGCAGCCCGGCGAACTGGTTGGGCGCGTAGGCCAGCAGCCACCGCTGCTCGGGGGTGGGGCGGATGCGGAGGGCGACCCGCAGGATCCGCGACCAGTCGTGCCTCGCGGCCTGGGGGCGGCCGCTGGTGGTGCCGGAGGTCAGCACCAGCAGCGGCCGCGGCCCGTCGGGCACCGGACCGTCCTCCCGCTCTGCGCCGGCCCACAGCTCGTCGGGGCACAGCAGCCCCGGGCCGGGCAGCTCGCGCGTGGTGGCCAGCAGGTCGTGGTCGAGGCGCTCGCGCAGCTCGGCCACGGTCTCCTCGGTGGCGGCCACGGGGTAGACGCACGACTCGACCTGCGCGAGCGAGCAGGCGGCCAGCAGCGCCCAGACCGTCGCGTGGTCGGGGTCGAGCACGGCGAGGCGGCGTACGCCGCGGGCGCGGAGCTCGGCCGCCGCGGTCTCGGCGCGGGCCACCAGCTCGGCGTACGTCGTCACGCCGGCCGCGCTGGCCAGCGCCACGCGGTGGGGTGCCTCCTCCGCGGCCGCGCGGAGCAGCTCGATCATGGCGTCGTGGCGGCCTCGTAGAACGCCAGCACGTCGCCCACGGTCTGGGGGAGGTCGCCGCCCGCCGAGAACGGGTCGCGGCCGTAGGTGTCCTCCAGCACGACGGACAGCTCGGCGGCCTCGAGCGAGTCGAGCGCGAGGCCGTCGCCGAAGAGTGCGAGGTCGTCGGGCAGGTCGTCGCGCCCCTTCTTGACGCGCACCAGGAAGTCGCTGACGGTCTGGCGCACGGTGGTCGTCTCGCTGCTCACGAACCGCAAACGAGCCGGATTCCAGATGGCTACGATCCCCGGGTGCAGCTCCTCTGGGCGCTCCTGGTCTGCTACCTGCCCTCGCCCCTGGCGAGGCGGGTCGCCAGGGTCGCCCTCGGCTGGGACATCCACCCCACGGCGTACCTCGGCCGGAGCCTGATCCGCGTCGGCCACGTGAGCATGGGGCCGCGCGCGATCATCGGCCCGCGCAACAACATCCGCGGCCTGTCCGAGCTGCGGATGGCCGAGGACAGCAACATCGCGACCCGCAACTCGATCACCGCGTTCCCCAAGGCCGCGGAGCTGTCGAAGGACGTGTTCCCGCACTCGCCGGACCGCGAGCCGGTGCTCGTCCTCGGCGTCGGCGCGAAGGTGACCGACAACCACGAGATCGACTGCTCCGACCGCGTCGAGCTGGGTCGGCACGCGGCGCTCGCCGGGTTCTCGTCGCAGGTCCTGACCCACAGCCTCAACCTGGTCACCGACCGGCAGACCACCGGCGCGGTCGTGCTCGGCGACCACTGCGCGGTGATGTCGGGCTGCATCCTGCAGAGCGGCACCCGGGTCCCGGCGCGCGCGATCATCTCGGCCGGCTCGGTGGTGACGACGAGGCTGACCACCGAGCAGGCGCTCTACCGCGGCAACCCGGCCGAGCTGGTGCGCGAGCTGCCCGACCACCTCGCCTACTTCCACCGCGGCGAGGGGCCGGCGGAAGAACTCGACGCCGGCGCTGGTTGACCACGACGTGAGCAGCGGGATGTACGTCGTGCTGGCCGCGGTGCTGGTCGCGCTCGCGGCCGGCGGCGCGCTGGCGCTGCGCAACGGGCGGTTCCGCGGCACCCACGCCGTGCGCGGGGCGGAGGAGGCGAGCGGAGCGGGCCCGGCCTCGGCCTTGGAGGGCTCGCCGTGGCAGGAGCAGCTCGGCGAGCGGGCCACGCTGCTGCAGTTCTCCTCGGCGTTCTGCGCGCCGTGCCGCGCGACCCGCCGCGTGCTGACCGACGTCGCCGAGCAGGTGCCGGGCGTCATCCACATCGAGGTCGACGCGGAGCACCACCTCGACGTCGTACGCCGGATGGGCATCCTGCGCACCCCGACCACGCTGGTGCTCGACGCCCGGGGCCACGAGGTCGTCCGGGCCTCCGGAGCGCCGACCAGGGCGCAGGTCTACGACGCGCTCGCCGCCGCGCTTCCCTGACCCGGCGTGACACCCGGCTCCGGTGGCCGTTGACTCCCCGTGTCCACGGCGACGGGAGAGCAGGTGAGCGTGAGCGACGGCGCGCCGTCCTCGGCCGGCCGCCGGCTGCGGACGATCACCGTCGACCAGGCGATCTCCAGCGCGTCCAACGTCCTCGTCTCGGTCCTGGCCGCCCGGGCCCTCGGGGTGTCCGACTTCGGGTGGTTCGGGCTGGTGCTCATCACCTACGTCGCCACGCAGGGAGCCGCGCGCGCCCTCGTCGGTGAGCCCCTCCTCGTCCGGCCCGCGGAGGCGGAGAGTCGCCCGGGCGAGGCGATCGGCACCGGGCTGGTGCTCTCGGCCGGCATCGCCGTCCTGGTGGTCGCCGTCGGCCTGCTCACCTCGCTGGCGCAGCGCGACCTCGGGCTCGGACTGGTGGCGCTGGGCGTCTTCATCCCGCTGGTCTTTCTGCAGGACCTCGGCCGCTACCTCGCCTTCGCGACCCACCGGCCCGGCCGGGCGCTGGTGCTCGACCTGACCTGGCTCGGACTGCTGGTGGTCGCGGTCGGAGCCGTGCTCGTCTCGGGCTCGGAGAGCCTCGTGGTCTTCGTGGTCGCGTGGGCCGGGTCGGGCGCGGTCGCCGGGCTGCTGACGCCGCTGCCCTACCGTCGTTCCCCCGTCCGGCTGGGCCTCGGCTGGCTGCGGGAGACCTGGCCGTTCTCGTGGCGCTACGCGCTGTCGTTCGCGTCGATGCAGGCCGCGTCGCTCGGCGTCTCGGTCGCGATCGTCGGCATCGCGGGGTCGCGGGCGCTGGGCGCGGTGCGGGGGGCGCTCCTGCTGCTGGGCCCGTTCACGCAGCTTCAGGCGGCGGCGATCGCGGCCGGGGTCGCCGAGGTGTCGCGGATGCCGGCCGAGGCCGCGGCGGTGGCGCGGCACGTGCGGCGTACGACGGCCCTGACCGCCGGCGCCGCGGTCGCGAACGCCGTGGTCCTGCTGCTGCTCCCCGACGCCCTCGGCCGGCTGGTGCTCGGCGCGACGTGGGCGCCGACCGAGCGGCTGCTGTGGCCGGCGTGCGTGCAGATGGTGATGCTCGGGCTGATCAGCGGCGTCCGGTCGGCGCTGCTCGGGCTCAAGGTCGTGCGCACCACCACCGCCCTCGACGTGTCCGGCACGGCGATCACGCTCGGCGCGACCGTGGTCGGCGCGTTCGTCGACGGGTCGCTGGGAGCGTTCTGGTTCCTCGCGGCGGGGCAGGCCGTCGTTGCGATCATGTGGTGGGGTGCCTACCTCCGCCGCGCCCACCCCGACCCCTCGAGGAGCGAGCAAGTCCCGTGCTGACCTTCCTCCGCTGGCTGCGCCACGCCCTGCGGCGCGCCCATGACGCCGTGATCGGGGCGAACCTCGCCCAGCAGCGCCGGCTCGTGAAGCAGGGCCGGATGACGATCGGCCAGCACACCTACGGCATCCCCGTGATCAAGAGCTACGACCACGACACGACCAGGCTGGTCGTGGGCTCCTACTCCGCCCTGTCGGAGGAGGCGATCGTGATGCTCGGCGGCGAGCACGCGATCGACCGGGTCACGACCTTCCCGCTGCGGATGCGCTTCAAGCTGCCCGGTGCGGGGCAGGACGGCATCCCCGTGCCGACCGGTGACACCCGCATCGGCAGCGACGTCTGGCTGACCATGCGGACCTTCGTGCGCAGCGGCGTCACCATCGGAGACGGCGCGATCATCGCGTCGGGCGCGGTGGTCAACAGGGACGTCCCGCCCTACGCCATCGTGGGCGGCAACCCGGCCAAGGTGATCCGCTACCGGTTCAGCGAGGAGCAGATCGCGGCGCTGCTCGAGATCCGGTGGTGGGACTGGCCCGACGACCTGGTGCTCGAGGCGGTGCCACTGCTCAGCGGCACCGACATCGACGAGTTCATCTCGTGGGCCCGCGACCAGCGGGCGAAGGGGCGCTGCTGATGAGCGACGTGCCGCTCCCGGACGAGCAGGTGCTGCGGGCGCAGGACCAGGCGCACGCCGAGGGCCACGACTACGTCAAGGGCTCGCCGCACCTGCGGCACCCGAGGCTGCGCGCCGACATCGAGGCTCGGCTGAGCCGGTTGGTCCGCGACGCGGTCGCGCGCACCGGTGGCTGCCGGGTGCTCGAGATCGGCGCGGGTCACGGCACCTTCACCCACACGCTTCTGGCGGCCGGTGCCACGGTCACCGTCACCGAGGCCAGCAAGGCCAGCGCCGAGCACCTGGCCCACGAGTTCGCGGGCGACGAGCGGGTCCAGGTCGTGCACGACGAGAGCGGCACGTTCCTGCTCGACCAGGCCGCACGCTGGGACCTCGCCGTGCTCATCAGCGTCGTCCACCACATCCCCGACTACCTCGCGTTCTTCCGCGGGCTGCAGGACGTGGTGGCCGTGGGCGGCGCGATCTTCACCGTCCAGGACCCGCTCTGGTACCCTCGCCGCTCGCGGACCTCACACCTGGTCAGCCGGGGCGGCTACTTCGCCTGGCGGCTCGCGCAGGGCAACTACCGGCGCGGGCTTGCGACCCGGGTACGCCGGCTGCGCGGCGGCTACAGCGAGACCGCCGAGTCCGACCTGGTCGAGTACCACGTGGTCCGGCAGGGTTGCGACGAGCAGGCCATCGAGGCGCTGCTCGCGGAGCGGTTCGACGTCGAGGTCTTCACCTACTGGTCCCACCAGTCGCCGCTGCTGCAGCACGCCTTCGAGCGCGGCCGGCTGCGCTCCGACTTCGGGGTCGAGGCGACGCGCCGCCGGCGTCCCGACTAGCCCCCTCAGCTCTTGCGCCAGTAGGCGCCGAACTCGTCGATCTGGACGATCTCGTCGGTGATCCCGTGCCGGGCGCGGTAGTCGTGCACCGCCTGGCCGGCCTGCGAGGCGTGGCTGCCGAAGTCGTCGATGATGCAGAAGCCACCCGGGGACAGCTTGGGGTAGAGCGGCTCGAGCGCCTGGATGGTCGACTCGTACATGTCGCCGTCGAGGCGCATCAGGGCGAGCCGCTCGACCGGTGCCGTCGGGAGCGTGTCCTTGAACCAGCCCACCAGGAACCGCACGCGGTCGTCGAGCAGCCCGTAGCGCTCGAAGTTGTGGCGCACCTGGTCGGCACCGACGGCGAGACCGGTCTGCTCGTGCAGCCGGTCGCCCGCGTCGGCCGGGTAGCGCGCGGCGTCGGGGGCGGGCAGCCCCTCGAACGAGTCGGCCAGCCACACGGTCCGCGTCGTGTCGCCCCACGCCCTCAGGTTGGCCTTCATGAAGATGCACGCACCGCCGCGCCAGACGCCGGTCTCGATGAGATCGCCCGGCACGTCGTCGGCGACGATCTGCGCGATGCACTCCTGGATGTTGGTCATCCGGCGCAGCCCGATCATCGACTCCGCCCGGGACGGCCAGTCGAGGCCGTTCTCGCGCAGCGTCGGGTCGTAGGGCTTCTTGTAGGCGATCTCCAGGTTGGCCTTCTGCGCGAGGTCGCCGACGGCCGCGGCCACCCGCTTCTTGAAGGACGGTGAGCCGGCGGTCCGCACGCCCCCGAGGATCGAGTCGTTGTCCTCCGCCAGGGCGCCCGTCAGGCTGCGCTTGGTCAGGTCGAGGTAGAGCGAACGCAGCTCGGCGGTGAGCGCCGCGGAGCCGGCCATGGAGTCGAGCACGGTAGGACAACGCCGACGTGGACGGACCGTTACTGTGCAGCCGTGCCGGACCAGCGGATGGCCTACTGCACCATCTTGTCGACCAACTACCTCGCCAAGGCACTCACGCTCGCCGACACCCTGCAGCGGCACCACCCGGGGGCCCGGCTGACGGTCCTGGTCATCGACTCCCCGGATGCCGCGCAGCTCGCCGGCGTGCGCCGGGACGGCGTGGACGTCGTCGGCACCGACGTGCTCGGGCTGCCCCACCGCGACGTGCTGCGGCTGGCGACGATCTACGACCTCGTGGAGTTCGCGACGGCGGTCAAGCCGCTGCTGCTCAAGGGGCTGCTCCAGGGCGCCGACCAGGCGGCGTACCTCGACCCCGACACCTACGTCACCAGCCCGATGACCGAGCTCTCGCCGGCGCTCGAGGCGACCGAGGGCGGCATCCTGCTGACCCCGCACTTCCTGGAGCCGGTGCCGCCGGACGCGGAGCTCCAGGAGACCCACCTGCTCACGGTCGGCGTCTACAACCTCGGCTTCTGCGCGGTGGACCGCAGGGCGCTGCCGTTCCTCGACTGGTGGTGGGGGCACCTCGTCGACGAGTGCCTGTGGGAGCCGCTCTCCGGGCTGTTCGTCGACCAGAAGTGGTGCGACATCGGGTCGGTCATGTTCCGCGCCGGCGCCTGGCAGCACCGGGGCTACAACGTCAGCGTGACCAACCTCCACGAGCGGCCGCTGATGCTCGACGGCGAGGGGTTCGGCTTCGTGGGGCACCCCGACCGGCTCCGGCTCTTCCACTTCCATGCGTTCGACACCGCAGCTCCCACCGAGCTCTCGACCCGGCTGGCGTCGTCCACCGCACACCTGCGGACCGAGGGCACCGCGATCGACGCGCTCTGCCGCGAGTACGCCGCCGCGCTGGTCGAGCACGAGCGCTCGCTCCCGGCCGCGGCGCCGTACCCCTACGCCACCGACGCCCGCGGCCGGACCATCTCGCGCCACCTGCGGCGCGCCTGGCGGATCCAGGCCGGCGACCTGCCCGAGGGCGCCGACCCGCTGCCCTCGCCCTTCCTCGCCGAGGAGGCGGACGCGTTCGAGGCCTGGCGGCGCCGCGCCCTCAAGACCGAGGCCAGGGAGCTCGCCGGCGATGTCATGAAGAGCGCCCGCCTGGCCTTCCCCGACGAGTACGGCCGCCTCCGCAAGCGGTTCCCCCAGGTCGCCGACGCCGTCCGCGGCAGGGTGTTCAGACCCGGCGGGATCTGGAAGTAGGGGCCGGGCCGCCGGCCCGGGACCGATAGTCCCTGACGAGATGGCGGCCGACACGCCGTAGGCGGCGTCAGGACGTCAGGGACTATCGGGCCGTGAGCTGGTCGAGCGCCGCGAGCACGCGTTCCGGGGGGATCGAGATGTCGCGGAGGACGCCGGTCATGGGGGTGGCGGCGCGGGGGTCGGGGTCCCCGGCGACGAGGTAGCGGTAGCCGATGCCTGCCGTGTCGGCGATCGCCCAGTAGCAGGGGTTGACGTAGTCGGGGGCGAACAGCTCGAGCAGGCGGGCGCCCGGCCGGGCGAAGACCAGGTTGGCCAGGGCGGCGCCGTGCGGGGCGACGATCGTGTCGGCGGCCGCGAAGTGGTCGATCTGCTCCTGCACCGAGACCGTGCCGGGGTCGAGGCGGGCGAAGCCGCGCTCGGCCAGCCGCGGCCACAGCTCGGCCTCCTCGACGTAGCGCCGGGTGTTCGGCGCGTCGCCGCGGGTGACATAGAGGCCGCGGGGGTACGCCGACAGGTCGGCCGAGGGCCGCAGGTGCGTGCGCAGCCAGTCGACCACCCAGCGCGGTGCCATCAGGTCCTGGTTGGGCGTCGAGGGGACCAGCAGCCGGTCCGGGGCGAGGCACGCGTGCTTCGCGACCTCGACGACGGGCAGGGCGTCGAGCCCGGTGAGCGCGAGCAGCTGGCGCTGGTAGCCCGTCCGCGTCGAGAGGTAGACCCCGTCGACCTCGACGTCGGGGCAGGCCTCGCGGAAGATCCCCCAGCGGGGCAGCAGGTCGGTGAGGAAGTGGTAGTAGTTCGTCGCGGTGCCGCGGGTGGCGAGGGAGAGCAGCGTGCCCGCGAAGGGCTGCGGCTCGGGCAGCCGGGGTCGCAGGAAGACCGGGTGCTCGCGCCAGGAGCCGATCCCGAAGTAGCCGCTGGTCTCGTAGTCGAGCACCCGGCCGGGTGCGATCGCCGCGGCGTAGTCGCCGACCAGCAGCCCCCCGCGCACGTCGAGGACGTAGCGGGCCGACACCGTCCGGTGCAACCAGGGCTCGAAGGCGGCGTGCCCGGCCGGCTCACCCGCGGGCATCGCCCGGTCGAGGGTCTCGGGCGGCCCCCCTGGGTGCAGCACGACGTGGTCCGGGTCGAGCGCGGCCGTCTCGGCCGAGGTGGCCGTCGCGGACGTCGGGAGCGACCGGTCGCCGCTGCGCCGCGACGTGAGGCGGAAGACCGCCCCGAGCAGCCGGGTCGCCAGTCGGTGCAGCCGCTTCACGAGCGGCCAGAGGGGCTGCAGACGGCGGGGGAGCCGGCTCACCGGAGCCCCTCCAGCAGCGCCCGCGTCGCGCGGGCGGACCGCTCCCAGGTGAAGGTCGAGCCGTGGGCCCGGGCCGCCTCGAGCGCCGCCGCGTCCATCGCGCGCGCCCGTCGGACCGCGTCGGCCACGGCCGTCGGGGTCCAGGCCGAGGCCGTGGCCGCGTGGCCGCCGGCCGCCTCCACCGTGCCCGGGTCGGGGCCGATCACGACGGGCTTGCCGAGCGTCATCGCCTCCACGATCGGGAGCCCGAACCCCTCGAGGTCGGAGGGGTAGACGACCAGCTCGGCGGCCGCGACGGTGGCGCGGAACGCCTCTTCCGGCAGGTAGGCCGCCAGCTCGACCCACGGGTCCAGCCCCAGCCGCCCGACCCGTGCGGCCAGCGCGGCCCGGTCGCCGGCGGAGAGCCCCAGGACGGTCAGCCGCGGCGGCTCGCCGTGGCGGGCGAGCTCGGCCCACGCGTCGACGACCAGGCCGGGGTTCTTGTTGGTCTGGTGGCCGAACGCGATCGCGGGGCCGGCGCGGCCGGGTGCGGGCCAGTCGAGGGCGTGGTCCGCACCGTGGTGGACGACGGCGGCCGGCCTCGCCGCCGTGGACGGGTGCAGCCGGTGGAGGTCGTCGAGGGTCCGCTGCGAGACGGCCACGAAGCCGTCGGCCACGGCGTAGGACCGCCGGTAGGCGCCCCAGCGCAGCGCGCGCCGGCCGCGGCCGAACTGCTCGGGCCGCAGCTCATGGCGCAGGTCGTGCACGACGACGGCGAGCGGCGCACCGGGGTGCCGCAGCGTCGTGGTCGGGTTGGTGGCCAGCACCGCGTCCGCGCGGTGGGACCGGGCCAGCGCCGGGACGGCGCGGGTCTGGGCGACGGGCCGGCCGACGACCGACGGACCGGCCACCCGCAGCTCGTGCCGCTCGTGGCTCGCGGTGTCGACCGTCGAGCCGGGCGGCACGACGACCAGCAGCCGGTCCTCCGGGAACGCTGCCGCCCACGCCGGCAGGAGCTGGTCGACGTACGTGCGGATCCCGCCGTAGTCCGCCGCGGCGGCGTCCACGAGCAGCCTCACGGGGCCGTTTTCCGGCCGGCCTTCTGCACGAAGATCATCAGCGTGGGTGCGAGCCGGCTGGGGGTCAGCCGGTCGACGCCCGCCGCCAACCGCCAGGCGGTCGGCGAGCTCCCGAAGTAGCGCGGCTCGCTGGCGTGGCCGTAGACGTGCACCGCGTGCGGGGCGAACAGCCGGCGCAGGTCCCTGCGGGTGTTCATCTCGTAGCGCACGGGGAAGACGTCCTCGGCCAGCCGTCCCGGCTGGAGCTTCCTGAGCACGGGCACGTGCAGGCGGTTGGGGACGGCCCGGGCGGCGAGGCCGATCATCCCCCACTTGTTGGGCGTCCGGGCGGCCAGCCAGCCACCCGGCTTGAGCACCCGCAGGATGTCTGCTGCCACCTCGGGTGCGTCTTCGCGGTTGACGTGCTCGAGCACGTGGTCGGCGATGACGAGGTCGAAGGTGCCGGGCTCGAACGGCAGCGGGTCGCCCAGGCCGACCACGTGTGCCTCGTCGAGGGTCGGGTTGGTCATGACGACGGGGTCGACGTCGGTGCCGACGACGCGACCGACCCGGCCGCGCAGCGTGCGCAGCCGCCGGTGCAGCTCCGTGGTGCCCTCGAGGGCCCAGACGCCGCGGCCGGCTCCGAAGTCGAGCACCTCGCTCTCATCGTCGACGAGGGTGCCGATCCGCGTGTAGAACTCGACCAGCCCGTCGAGCTTCGTGTAGCCACCGACGTTGGCCTCGGGGTAGAGCCGCACCAGCGGGGGCGGCGGCTCGAACTCGTCGCTCATGCCTTGAGGAGCCGGGACAGCTGCTCGATGTCCGCGTCGACCATCAGCTCGGCCAGCCGGTCGGCGTTCGTCTCGGCCTTCCAGCCGAGCACCTCGCGAGCCTTGGAGGCATCGCCGATCAGCGCGTCGACCTCGGTGGGCCGCTCGTACTGCTCGTCGTAGGTGACGTACTGCTCCCAGTCCAGCCCGGCGTGCGCGAACGCCGCCCGGACGAACTGGCGCACGGTGCGGCCCTCGCCGGTCGCGAGGACGTAGTCGTCCGGCTCGTCGTGCTGGAGCATCCGCCACATCCCCTCGACGTACTCCGGCGCGTAGCCCCAGTCGCGGACCGCGTCGAGGTTGCCGAGGTGCAGCGAGTCGCGTGCGCCGAGCACGATCGCCGCGACGCCGAGCGTCACCTTGCGGGTCAGGAAGCTCTCGCCCCGGCGGGGGGACTCGTGGTTGAACAGGATCCCCGAGACCGCGAACAGGTCGTAGGCCTCGCGGTAGTTGACCGTCACCCAGTGCGCGTAGAGCTTCGCGGCGCCGTACGGCGAGCGGGGGTAGAACGCCGTGCGCTCGTGCTGCGGCGGCGGGCTCGCACCGAACATCTCCGAGGTCGACGCCTGGTAGTAGCGGCAGTCGAGTCCCGCGGCGCGGATCGCCTCGAGCAGCCGCAGCGCGCCGGTGCCGTCGGTCGACGCGGTGTACTCCGGCATCTCGAAGGAGACCTTGACGTGGCTCTGCGCGCCGAGGTTGTAGACCTCGTGCGGCTCGACCTGGTGGATGAGGTTGACCAGGCTGACGCCGTCGGTCAGGTCGCCGTAGTGCAGGTGCAGGTCGGGGCTGTCGATGTGGTCGATCCGGCCCCGGTTGATCGTCGAGGCGCGCCGGACCAGGCCGTGGACCTCGTAGCCCTTCGCCAGCAGCAGCTCGGTGAGGTAGGACCCGTCCTGGCCGGTGATGCCTGTGATGAATGCGCGCTTGGCCACGCGTACGTGCTCCGTCCTGAGGGTGTCGATGACCCCGGCGGTGGTGAGGATATGTGGTCGTGCGGGGAGGCAACGCGCGATCCCCCGGTGGCGTCCCGGGCGGCACGAGAGGTGGTCTGGACCGGAGCGCGGGCACACCGGGACCGCGCCGGCCGGACGGCTGGTCCATAACCGGTGCGCCTCGGGCTCGTTGGGTCACTGATCGCGACCCCGTCTCCATGGGGTCGGCGCGGCATCTCGGGGCTGCGCGTGCCCGGTGGTCCCACAGTCGAGGAGACATCCATGAGCGAGCCCGTCGACGTCCTCGTGGCCGGTGGCGGCGGCTTCATCGGTGGCCACCTGGTGCGCGACCTGCTGAGCCAGGGGCGCAGCGTCCGCGTGGTCGACGTGAAGCCCCGGTCCGAGTGGCACCAGGTGCACCCCGACGCCCAGAACGTCGTCGCCGACCTCTCGGTACTCGACGACGCGATGGCGCAGACGGCGGGCGCCCGCGAGGTCTACATGCTCGCGGCCGACATGGGCGGCATGGGCTTCATCGAGAACAACAAGGCGCTCTGCATGCTCACGGTGCTCACCAGCACGCACATGCTGCAGGCCGCGCGGCAGCACGAGGTCGAGCGCTACTTCTACTCCTCCTCGGCGTGCGTCTACGCCGCCGACAAGCAGACCGACACCGACATCACCGCGCTGAAGGAGTCCGACGCCTACCCGGCCATGCCCGAGGACGGCTACGGCTGGGAGAAGCTGTTCACCGAGCGGATGTGCCGCCACTTCCTGGAGGACTTCGGCCTCACCACCCGGGTGGCGCGCTACCACAACGTCTACGGCCCGCACGGCACCTGGACCGGCGGCCGCGAGAAGGCGCCGGCCGCGATCTGCCGCAAGGTCGCCACTGCGGCGATCACCGGCGAGCACCGCATCCCGATCTGGGGCGACGGCGAGCAGACCCGGAGCTTCATGTACGTCGACGACTGCGTGCGCGGCAGCCAGATGATCCTCGAGGGCGACAGCCCCGAGCCGGTCAACCTCGGCAGCTCCGAGCTGGTCTCGATCAACGGCCTCGTCGACATCGTCGAGGGCATCGCCGGCATCCGCTGCCAGCGCGAGTACCAGCTCGACGCGCCGCAGGGCGTGCGCGGGCGCAACAGCGACAACACCCAGATCCTGGCGACCTACGGCTGGGAGCCCTCGATCACGCTGCTCGACGGGCTCGAGCAGACCTACCGCTGGGTCTTCGACCAGGTGAAGCGCTCGCTCGGCTGAGCGACCACCACACACCGATGCGCATCCTGGTCCACGACTACGCCGGCCACCCGTTCCAGGCCGAGCTCAGCTCGGAGCTGGCCCGCCGCGGTCACGACGTCACGCACTCCTACTGCGCGGCGTACGTCTCCGGCAAGGGGAAGCTCGACGACCCCGGCTCCCCGGTCGAGTTCGAGGCGATCGGGCGCGGCGAGGTCGTCGACAAGCTCGCGTTCAGGAAGCGGATCGTCCAGGAGCTCAGGTTCGGCGTGCAGCTGGCCCGGCAGGTGCGCCGGCGGCGGCCCGAGGTCGTGATGGTCGCCAACACCCCGGTGCCGTCGATGGTCCTGCTCGCGGCCTACCTGCGGCTGCGGCGGATCCCGCTGGTGCTCTGGCACCAGGACGTGCAGGGCATCGCGATCCAGTCCTTCGCCGGCGCCAAGCTCGGCCGGGCCTTCCGGCTCGTGGCCGGCGTCGTCGGTCGCGGCGAGCGCTGGGTCGCCCGCCGGTCGGCGGCGGTCGTGGTCATCGCCGAGTCCTTCGTCGACGTGCACCGTCGGTGGGGCACCGCCGACAGGACCACGGTGATCCCCAACTGGGCGCCGCTCGACGAGATCGTGCCCACGGATCGGGACAACGCCTGGGCCCGCCAGCAGGGCATCGCCTGGAAGCCGAGCCTCGTCTACTCCGGCACCCTCGGGCTCAAGCACAACCCGGCGCTCCTGGTCGGCCTGGCACGGCAGGTGCGCGACGCCGGGGTGCCGGTGCACCTGACCGTGGTGAGCGAGGGGCCGGCGCTCGACGTGCTGCGCGCGGAGGCCGAGCGGCTCGACGTGCCGATCACGCTGCTGCCGTTCCAGCCCTACGAGCGGCTGCCCGAGGTGCTCGGCAGTGGCGACGTCCTCGTGGTGCTGCTCGATGCGTCCGCGGGCGCCTTCTCGGTGCCGTCGAAGACGCTCTCGTACCTCTGCGCCGGCCGTCCGGTGCTCGGCCTGATGCCGGCCGAGAACCTCGCGGCGACCCTCGTCGCGGAGGTCGACGGCTGCGTGCTGCCGCCGGTCGACGGTGCGCTGCCCGAGGCCGGCCGGTGGGTCGCGTCGGTGCTCACCGACGGCGTACGCCGCGAGGAGCTCGGCCGCAGGGCCCGGGCCCTGGCCGAGCGGGAGTTCGCCCTCGACGGGTGCGCAACGCGGTTCGAGGAGATCCTGGGGCGGGCTGTGGGGGTGCCGGTCGTGCGGCAGTTTCACCGGGTACCCGGTGAAACTGGCGCTGACCGCAAGGAACTCCATCCGGTCAGCGCCAGTTTCGTGGGGGCAGCCCGGACCGCGACGAATCTCGATCTCGACATACGAGACGACAGTCCACTGACTGAGATTCGCACTGGGTAGCCCTTACGCCGGCACCTACTCTCGAATCGTGTCCACGACCTGGCTGACGAAGCGGCGCGCAGTCGACCACTGCCGCGTGCGCTCGTCCCTGTGTCGGCTCTCCTGACGACACCGCCTCCCTCCGGTCCTTCCTGACCACCCGCGGTGTCGTCGTGCGCCGGGCCCTGCCCGCCAACCCGCGACCCAGGAGAGTCATGACCACCACCGACCACAGCCCCGGCCTCACGGCGGCGCGCCCGAGCACGGACGCAGCCGTGCGGGGCGCGGTGCAGGACGCGGCCGGCATCGACCCGCGCGGCCCGCAGGTGACCGCCGCGATCACGGCCGTCGTGCTGGTCGTCGTCCTGCTGCTGCCCAGCCCCTGGGCGGCGGTGCTGACCGGCGTCCAGGCCGTGCTGTTCGCCGTCGGGGCGACCCGCGGCGTCCAGCACACCCCGCACGCCTGGGTGTTCCGCACCCTCGTGCGGCCCCGGCTGGCCGCGCCGGACGACCTCGAGGACCCGGCGCCGCCGAGGTTCGCGCAGGGCGTCGGGCTCGCGTTCACGCTCGTGGCGCTCGTGGCCTTCTCGATCGGGCAGGGCGTCGGCGGCGTGACCCTGCTCGGCCAGGTCGCGATCGGGTTCGCCCTCGTCGCGGCGCTGCTCAACGCGGTCTTCCGGCTCTGCCTGGGCTGCGAGCTCTACCTGCTCCTCAAGCGGGCCACCGGCTGACGCCGGCCCCACCCACCACGCCAACGCACCACCGACCAGAAGGAACCAGACATGACCCGTGAGAGCTCGCTCGTCACCGCCCAGTGGGTGGAGGAGCACCTGGACGACGACAAGGTCGTCCTCATCGAGGTGGACGAGGACACCACCGCCTACGACAAGGGCCACATCAAGGGCGCCATCAAGCTGGACTGGACGACCGACCTCCAGGACCAGGTCCGCCGCGACTTCATCGGCCGCGACCAGTTCTCGGCGCTCCTCTCGGAGCGGGGCGTCTCCAACGACGACACCGTGATCCTCTACGGCGGCAACAACAACTGGTTCGCCGCCTACGCGTACTGGTACTTCAAGCTCTACGGCCACCAGGACGTGCGGCTGATGGACGGCGGCCGGAAGAAGTGGGAGCTCGACTCCCGCGAGCTGACCGACGAGGTCCCGACCCGCCAGCCGGCGACGTACACCGCCGTCGATCAGGACCGCTCGATCCGCGCGTTCCGCGACGACGCGGTCGCGGCGATCGGAGTCCAGAACCTCATCGACGTCCGCAGCCCCGACGAGTACGCCGGCCGGCTGTTGGCCCCGGCACACCTGCCCCAGGAGCAGTCGCAGCGAGGCGGTCACATCCCGACCTCGCTCAACGTTCCGTGGAGCAAGAACTGCAACGACGACGGCACCTTCAAGTCCGACGAGGAGCTCAAGGCGCTCTACGACGAGGTCGGCCTCGACGACTCCAAGGACACGATCGCCCTGTGCCGCATCGGCGAGCGTTCCTCGCTGACCTGGTTCGTGCTCAAGGAGCTGCTCGGCCACCAGAACGTCAAGAACTACGACGGTTCCTGGACCGAGTACGGCTCGCTCGTGGGTGTGCCGATCGCGCTGGGCGACGAGCCGGGGCAGGCCGACGGGCAGGGCGCCTGATGTGCGGCGCCACTGAGGGCGGCCTGTCGCTCGACGGCGTCAACGTCGCCAAGGAGGCCGTGATCCAGGGGCAGGTGCTCAAGGCCGGACCCGACGGGCAGAGCCATCCGGTGGGCAACGCCTACGTCCGCCTGCTCGACCGCACGGGCGAGTTCACCGCCGAGGTGCCGACCTCGGCCACCGGCCACTTCCGGTTCTTCGCCGGCGAGGGTGACTGGACGCTGCGGACCCTGGTGCCCCAGACGGACCCCGTCGACCACCCGGTGCACGCGCAGGTCGGATCGGTCGCGGAGGTGACGGTCGCCGTCTAGTCCTTCCGGAGCGCCGCTCGGCGTCCGCGTGAGCGCACCCCACGGTCGGGCGTGTGCGATCGTGGCGGTTGGGTACTCATCACCCGGTCGGGTGAACAACGGGTTCGGAGGCGGACCATAGAGTCGGGCGGACATGGCTGAACAGGGGCGGCGCTGGCGCGCATGGCGCCAGCCGGGTGGGTGGTCGCTGACCGGCTACCCCTCATCCGGCCGGATCAGCCACGGACCCACCGGTCCGCTGCGCATCGTCCTCGTCGACGACTCCACCGAGGTGCGGACGCTGGTGCGGACCAAGCTGCGGCTCTCCGGGCAGGCGGTGGTCGAGGGCGAGGGCTCCGACGGCGCCGACGCCGTCGACCTCGCACGCCGGCTCACGCCGGACGCGATGCTGCTCGACGTGTCGATGCCCGGCATGGACGGCCTCGCAGCGCTGCCGCAGGTGCTCGAGCACTCACCCCGGACCAGGGTCGTGATGTTCAGCGGGTTCGACGAGGAGCCCCTCGCGCTGCGCGCGCTCGAGCTCGGCGCGACGTCCTACCTCACCAAGACTTCCTCCCTCGACGACGTGGTCTCCGAGCTGGTGCTCGCCGTCACGGGCGGCCAGACGGAGGGCCAGACCGATGGCCAGGGTGCGCGCGAGGCTGGAGGCGAGGAGCAGGACGCTGCGGCGCCGGGCGACACCGGGACGACCACGGCCGAGCCGGAGCCGACCTCCGAGGAGGACACCCTCGACGAGTCCGCGCTGGAGGAGCAGGTCGAGCGTTTCCAGAGCGTCTTCGAGGACGCCGCCATCGGCATGGCGACGATGACCCTGCAGGGACGCATCGTGCGTGCCAACGACGCCCTCTGCCGGATGCTCGGCGTGGCCGCCGACGATCTCCTCGGCAGCCCCTACGGCGAGGCGCTCGGTGACGAAGAAGGGCTGGCCGATGCCACGTCGGCCATCGTCGACCGCGGCGCCGACGTCGTCACGCTGGAGCACCCGCAGCGGGAGGAGGTCCACCGCCGGACCACGCTGACCGTGGTGCGCGACCGCAGCGGCAACCCGCTCTACCTCTTCGCGCAGTGCCAGGACGTCACGGCCCAGCGGCTCGCCGAGCTCGAGCTGAGGAAGAGCGAGCAGCGGTTCCGGCTCATGGTCGACGCCGTGCGCGAGTACGCCATCTTCATGCTCGACACCGACGGCCGGATCACCAGCTGGAACCGCGGCGCGCAGCGCAGCAAGGGCTGGACCGCCTCCGAGATCATCGGCAAGCACTTCCGGATCTTCTACCCGCCCGAGCAGCAGCAGGCCGGGCACCCCGAGCACGAGCTCGCGATCGCGGTCCGCGACGGCGTCTACCAGGAGGAGGGCTGGCGGGTCCGCAAGGACGGCAGCCGCTTCTGGGCGCACGTGACGATCACGAAGATGACCGACGACGAGGGCCAGCACATCGGCTTCGCCAAGGTGACGCGCGACCACACCGAGCGGATGCAGATGCTCGAGCAGCAGGGGCAGTACGCCCAGGCCCTCGGTGAGGCGAACGCGCGGCTCGAGCAGGCCAACGTCGAGCTGGCCGCCACTGCTGAGGAGCAGTCGCGCTTCCTCGCGCTGACCGCCCACGAGCTGCGCACCCCCGTCGGCGTCCTGAGCATGTCCGGCCAGATGCTGGCCGACAACTGGGCCGGCCTCGACGACGCCGAGCGCGAGGAGCTGCTGGCCGGCATGCGTGACAGCTCGGCCCGGCTGCAGCGCCTGCTCGGCGACCTGCTGACCACGTCGAGGCTGCAGGCGGCCACCCTCGACCTCCGCATCGAGGAGCGCGACGTGGCCGGCGCGCTCGGTCCGGTGCTGCAGCGACTGCGCGTCGCCCACCCGGACGCCGTGATCGAGGACGACCTCCCGCCCGGGGTGCGTGCCGTGTTCGACGCCGACCGGCTGGGGCAGATCGTCGACAACCTGGTGGCCAACGCCGTCTCCCACGGCCAGAGCCCGATCCGGGTCGATCTCCGCGAGCTCGAGGACCTGGTCGAGATCCGGGTGCTCGACGCCGGCCCCGGCGTCGCCCACGACCTCCGTGAGCGGCTCTTCGAGCGCTTCGCGACCCGGGGCGGGCAGGGCACCGGCCTCGGTCTCAACATCGTCCGGGAGCTCGCGCGCGCACAGGGGGGAGACGCCACCTACGCAGCCGAGGACAATGCCTTCGTGGTCCGCCTCCCAAGAGCAGCCGCGGTGTCGTGACCGTCCGCGTCCTGCTCGTCGACGACGTGGCAGACGTGCGTCGCCTGGTGCGCATCGCGTTGCGCTTCCACGGCGGGTTCGACGTCGTCGCCGAGGCCAAGGCGGGACTGCAGGCGATCGAGCTCGCCGGCCAGCACCGCCCCGACGTCGTGCTGCTCGACCTCGGCCTCCCCGACCTGGCCGGCCGTGACGTGCTGACCCGGCTGCGCGAGGTCGTGCCCGAGGCGAAGGTCGTGGTCTTCACCGGCGCCGAAAACGACGACCGGGCGTGGTACGAGGAGCACGTCGCGGGCTACGTGCTCAAAGGTGGCGAGCTCGACTACCTCGTCGGGCTGCTCGACGACATCGGCAGCGACCTGGGCCGCATCGAGACCGCGCGGTTCGAGCCGGATGCCAGCACCGTGCCGCTGGCCCGCGAGTTCGTCCGCGGATGGCTCGACCGGTGGGGCGCCGACCACCTGTCGGACGAGGCCTCGCTGGTGGTGACCGAGCTGGCCGCCAACGCCGTGCTGCACGCCGGCACGCCGTACGACGTCCGGATCAGCCACTCGGGCGGCGTGGTCCGCATCGAGGTCGGCGACGACGACGCCGGCACCCCCGAGCCGCAGCCGTTCAGCGCGGTCGCCGAGAGCGGCCGCGGGATCGTGCTCGTCTCGGCGATCTCCGCGTCGTGGGGCATCGAGGCCCAGCCGCGCGGCAAGGTGATCTGGGCCGAGCTCCGACCGGAGTGAGCCCCTCGCCCGTGCGGCACTGCGTCACCTGACCCGTCCGGGCCGTGCCGATGGCCCGTAGTGACTACGCGTACTCGGGTGGTCTGGACCGGTGTCCTGCGGGTTCGCGGGCAGTCACCGGAAACGCCTCGGCGGCACGCACGCCGGAGCTAGCGTCGCGGTGCTCCTGTGACCAGTGTGACCGAACCACGTACGGGGATGGCAACAGGGCGAACGGGGATGGCTACGAGCCTGTCCGGTCGTCTGGACCGCGCCCGGTGGTGAGGTGACGCCGGCCACCGCTCCAGCGTTCTTCTCCTGCCCGTCTCCGAGCGCCTTGCTCGCCGACATGACCCCACCGTGACCAGGGCCGCGCGACCGCGGCCCGGACGCAGACAGGCACCCCAGTGGCTCCCTCCTCCCAGCACCAGCACCGCACCCGTCGCGCCCGGCGGTGGCTGTACCCGCTCGCCAGCACCCTGGCGACCACCGCCCTCACGTTGAGCGTGGTCACTGTCCAGGCCCACGCCGACGAGTCCGTGCCCTCGTCGGGCCTGTCGGTGAGCACCGACCCCGTCGGTCCGACCGACTCCGGGCCGGCGCAGGCGACGACCGGCGCCGAGACGACCGGTGCCGAGACGACCGCCGAGACGACCGGTGCCGAGCCGGACCCGTCCGACTCGGAGGTGCCTGCCGGTCGAGCCCAGGACGCCGGCGCTGCTGACCTGGCCGCGCTGCCGTGCAACACCGTCTACTCGATCCAGGGCACCGACCCCCGCAACCTCTGGTCGGTCAACACCGGCACCGGCGTGCAGACCAGCGTCGGGAGCTTCACGATCGGCAGCTCGCTGACCGGCAACCTGAACGGGCTGGGCATCTCCGCGGACGGCGAGAAGGTCTACGGCGTGCTGCCGGCCAACTCGTCCGGGTCCGGGCGCTCGATCTACGTGCACACGCGCGCGGCCAACACGACCACCCTGCTGGGCGCAGGCGTCGCCAGCGCGGCGGTGACCCACGGCGCGGTCAACCCCGCGAACGGGTTCTACTACTACGGCGGCGTCTCGAGCGGGACGCTCAACGTCTACGGGTTCAACACGACCACCAACAGCTCCATCGGGCTGGTCGCTTCCGGCCCGATCCCCAACGGTGGCGGCAACGGCGACTGGGCGTTCGACACCCAGGGCCGGCTCTACGTCGTCGCCGGCGATGCCGGCGACAACCGGATCTCGGTCGTCAACCAGGCGATCCCCGCCACGACCCAGGCGACGCCGGTCGCCCTCACCGGCACGCTCCTGGCGACGTCGACCGTCAACGCGGCGATCAACGGCATCGCGTTCGGCGGCGACGGATATCTCTACATCGCGAGCGGCACCCGGATCTACAAGGTCAACCCGAGCAGCGGCCAGGCCGACGCGGGCCAGGCGCTGTCGCAGACCGGCTCCGTCGACCTCGCGTCGTGCGCCGTCCCGAGCACCATCGAGGTGGTGAAGAACCTCCCGGACGGTCGCGCCGGGGTCCTCGACCAGGCGACGCTGTCG
This sequence comes from Nocardioides halotolerans DSM 19273, assembly GCF_000422805.1. Classification (GTDB taxonomy): domain Bacteria; phylum Actinomycetota; class Actinomycetes; order Propionibacteriales; family Nocardioidaceae; genus Nocardioides; species Nocardioides halotolerans. Next base: position 252,454 of record NZ_AUGT01000009.1, read on the forward strand.
ATCTCGGGCGGTGGCCTGGCCGCTGCGGTCACCGCCACCACCACGGGCAGCGACACGGGGCTGCAGGACGACCCGGCGGAGACCGCGGGTCCGGTGCTCGGCCTCAACGGCGACACCTACACGGTGTCCGAGAGCGGCCTGGCCACCGGCGCGTCGTACATCAAGAGCTGGAAGTGCGTGAACACCACGAGCGGCACCACGCTCGCCCAGGGGACCGGCATCACCGGCACGGTGACGCTGCCGGCCGGGACGGCGACCGCGGTGGTGCTCTGCACCTTCACCAACGCGCTGCCCAAGAAGGACTACGGCGACGCCCCGGGCACCTTCACCACGACCCAGGCGCAGAACGGGCCGTCCCACACGCTGGTCGGCTACGACTCGGCGGCGCACACGTCGACGCTGATGCTCGGCGCCCACGTCGACGACGACGCCGACGGCGTGCCGACCGCCGGTGCGACCGGTGACGACACCACCGGCACCGACGACGAGGACGCCCTCGGCTCGCTCGCGCTCACGCCGGGTGCCACCACCGCGTCGGCGACCGTCCCGGTGGTCAACAGCACCGGGGCCGCGGCGACGCTCTACGGCTTCGTCGACACCAACGGCGACGGCACCTTCCAGACCTCGGAGACCGCGACCGCGAGCGTGCCGAACGGCGCGACCTCGGCGACGCTCGGCTGGACCGGGCTGCCCGCGATCACCCCCGGCACCCAGCCGGTGGTGCGGCTGCGCCTCACCTCGACCGCACTCACTGACAACCCCGTCACCATCAACTTCGACGACCGGTCCCAGGGCCCGGCGTCGGACGGCGAGGTCGAGGACCTCCTCGCGAGTGTCGACCAGGCGACGGACTACGGCGACGCACCCGCGTCGTACGCCACGACGAAGGCCGCGAACGGGCCGGCCCACGGTTTCGGCACGCCGCACCTCGGCGCCACGGTGGACTACGAGGCCGACGGCCAGCCGAATGCCGCTGCCGACGGCGACGACACGAACGCGACCGACGACGAGGACGGCGTGACGTTCAACCCCGCGCTGGGCTACCCCAGCCCGACGATCCGCACCGGCACCGACCCGGTCACGCTCGCCGCACCGGTCAACCACGTGACGGTCAACGCCTCCGCCGCAGGCTTCGCGAGCATGTGGGTCGACTGGAACGAGGACGGCGACTTCCTCGACGCGGGCGAGCGGGTGGCCGACGCGACGCCGGTCACCACGGGCGCGAACGACCTCACGTTCAGCAACGCCACGATCCCCGCCGACATCCGCACCTACGTGCGCGTGCGCTACAGCACCGACGCGGCCTCGATCCACGCGCCCACGGGCGCGGCGCCCAACGGCGAGGTCGAGGACTACCGGGTGCTCGTCGAGCGACTCATCGTGCCGTCGGCGTGCGCGCCGGTCAGCACCCCGTTCTACGCGCTGACCTACACGTCGGTGACCGAGAAGGCCACCGCTCCCGACGCGGCGCGCTACCCCGGAGTCACCGTCGTCGGCGGCGTGGTCGTCGACATGCTGGCCAAGGTCACCAGCGGCAGCCTCACCGCTGCCGGCTTCACCCTGCTCGGTGACGACGCGCTGTTCAACCTGTCGAACGGCAGCCTGGCGATGGACCTGCAGTTCACCTTCGTGCGCTCGGGCACCACCACGCCCATCGCGATCAACGGTGTCTGGTCGGTCAACGACATGGACCTGGGCGAGGCGACGGTCTACTCGAAGTCGCAGCTCGCCGGGGTGGCCATCACCCCGGGCAGCAAGGTCGTCCTCACCGAGACCCCGACCACCGTGAAGCTCGCCGGCGGCGTGTCGGGCAACGGCGACCCCACCCAGCGCTACCAGGCCTGGTTCATCGGCCAGAGCCAGCTCACCACGACCTGGGTCGGCTCGGGCTTCTGGCTCGACGGTGACGGCGACCTCTCGGTGCCGCCGAGCTGCGACGACTACGGCGACGCCCCCGACTCCTACAAGACGCTCCTCGGGTCTGACGGGCCGCACCACACGGTCACCCCCGGCCTGCGCCTGGGCGCGGACTCGGAGTTCGACGGCGACGGTCAGCCGACCGTCGGCGCCGACGGCGACGACACCAACCGCATCGACGACGAGGACGGCGTGGCCGCCCCGATCACCCAGGCCACGGGCCAGACGACGACGGTGACGGTCTCCGCCACGAACACCACCGGCGCCGGCGCGACGCTGGCCGGCTGGATCGACCTGAACTCCAACGGCTCGTTCGACGCGGCCGAGCGCGTGACGAAGCCGGTGCCGGCCAACAGCGGCACGGCGACGTACACCCTCGCGTTCCCGGCCGCCGTGACGAACGCCGACACCTACGCCCGGTTCCGGCTGCTCCCCGGAGCCCCTGCGGACCCGCTGCCCACCGGCGCGGCCACGGCGGGCGAGGTGGAGGACCACCGGGTGGCCGGGGCCGTCCCGGTCGTCACCTGCATGACCGACCCGGCACTGTTCAACACCGGCTACGACGGCTCTGCCAAGGCGGCCGCGGGCACCCTCGACCGCAACTGGCAGGTCGCCCTGGGCAACGCCACCGGCCCCGCCAGCGCGGGCGCCTACGCACCGGCGTGGGTGGTCACCCCCCACCCGGCGTGGTACCCGGGCACCTTCGGCAACGCGACCTGGATCTCCCGCTACGCCGACAACCAGCAGGTCGGCAACAGCGAGGACCTCTACTTCAGGTACACCTTCCGGATCGCCCCCGAGGTGTCGCTCGGCAGCTTCGCGCTGCCGATGGAGTTCTTCGCCGACAACTCGGTGCCGGACGTGTGGGTCAACGGCGTGTCGCAGGACCCGTTCGAGTCCGGCCTGCCCATGACCACGGGCGACCCGTACCAGTACGCCGGCTACCAGCTCGCGAACAAGGCGGCCACGTCGCTCAGCCACGGCTTCCAGACAGGGCTCAACACGGTCGTCGTCCGCGTCGCCAGCGGCGCGCCGGCGGTCGGCTTCCTGGCGCAGATCAACGCGAAGGCGCTGTGCACCGACCGCGGTGACGCGCCGGACGGCTACGGCACGACCGGGGTCACCGGCGCGAGCCACGGCCTGCTCGGCTACGACGACAGCACCCACACCGCCGACCTGATGATCGGCGCCAGGGTGGACGCCGAGGCCGACGGTGCCCCCGGGGCGACGGCGACCGGTGACGACCTCGCCGGTGTCGACGACGAGGACGGCGTCGCGCCGGTCACGGTGACCAAGGGCAGTGCCCCCAGCATCACGGTCCAGGTGACGAACTCGACGGCCGCGCCGGCGACGATCGCCGGCTGGGTCGACCTCGACAAGTCCGGGACGTTCGACGCCGACGAGCGCGCGGTCGCGACCGTCGCGCCGATGACCACCGGTGGCACGGTCACGCTCACGTGGGCCGGCACGGTGACGACCTCGCAGTCGACCTACGCCCGGTTCCGGCTGTTCCCGGGCGTCGTGACCGACCCGCAGCCGGCCGGCCAGGCCACGGCCGGTGAGGTCGAGGACCACCAGGTCACCACGCTGACCCCGTCGCTGAAGGTTGAGAAGACCTCCGACGCCACGGCCAGCAGCGGCCCGGGCGACACCGTGCACTACACGGTGACGCTGACCAACACCGGGACCGGCGCGTTCACCGCGGCCAACCCGGCGCGGCTGGTAGACGACCTGACCGGCGTGCTGGACGACGCGACGTACCAGAACGACGCCGTGGCGACGCTCGACGGAGTCGCCGTCGGTGCTCCGACGTACGCCGCCCCGCGCGTCTCGTGGTCCGGCCCCCTCGCCGCGGGCAAGGCCGTGGTCGTGACCTACTCGATCGTGCTCGGCGGCGGTGGCGACGGACACGTCCGCAACACCGCCTTCGCGCCGCCGACCGGCGACCCGAACCCGCCCACGCCCGACTGCACCACGCCGGCGCCCACGTGTGCGACCGTCGACCACGAGCTGCCCAAGCTGACGGTCACCAAGGTCGCCAACCGCACCCAGCTGCCCGCGGTCGGCCAGACGATCACCTACACGGTGACGGTCGAGAACACCGGGCTCGGCGACTACACGGCGGCCCACCCGGCGACGTTCGCCGACGACCTCAGCGAGGTCCTTGACGACGCGACGCTGAGCCAGTCGGACGTCACGGCCACCCGCGGCACGGCGACGTTCACCTCGCCGAACCTCACCTGGACCGGCACGCTGCCGTCGGGCGGGTCGGCGACGATCACCTACACGCTGACCTACACCGGCGCCGGCGACCACCAGCTCGACAACTCCGCGTGCGTGCCCTCGGACGAGGCCGCCGACCCGAGCGACGACTGCCGCACGGTGTCGGTGCCGGGCTCCGGGCTGCGCCACCACAAGAGCGTGTCCCCGGCGTCCGGCACGCCGGTCGAGGTCGGCCAGGTGCTGACCTACACGCTGACCTTCGAGAACGTCGGCAACGCGCCCGCGACGGTCGACAGCAGCGACGACCTGTCCGACGTCCTCGACGACGCGCAGCTCGTCGGCGTGCCGACCGCCGGGCCGGGGCTCACGGCGACGGTCAACGGCACCCAGCTCGACGTCGACGGCACCGTCCCCGCCGGCGAGACCCGGACCGTGACCTACCAGGTCGTGGTGCGCGCCTACGCCGACCAGGGCAACCACCAGGTCGCCAACTCGCTGGGCTGCGAGTCGGGCGAGCCGGCCGGCTGCGCCCCCGAGACGACGACCAACCCCGTGCGTCACGCCACGCTGACCAAGACCTCGACCGCGACGGCCGACAGCAAGCCCGGCGACGCCGTGACCTACACGGTGACGATCGAGAACGACGGCACCGGTGACTGGACGGCGCTCGACCCGGCGTCCGTGGTCGACGACCTCAGCGGGGTGCTCGACGACGCGACCTACGACGGCACGGCCACGGCCAGCGCCGGCACCACGTCGTACGCCGCGCCGAGGCTGACCTGGACCGGCGCGCTCGCGCACGGTGACACCGTGACGATCACCTACGCCGTCACGCTCACCGGCGGAGGCGACGGCCACGTCGACAACGTCGTCTGGCAGCCGGCCGACCCCGGCACCCCGGGCCCGACCCCCGACTGCAGCACCGCGTCGGTGCCGTGCGCCGAGCACGGGTACGACCTGCCCAAGCTGACCGTCGACAAGACATCCGACCGGACCACGATCAACGCCGACGGCGACCGGATCACCTACACCGTCACGGTCACCAACCCGGGACCGGGCGCCTACACCGCCGCCCACCCGGCGACGTTCAGCGACGACCTCTCCGGCGTGCTCGACGACGCGGCCTTCGACGTGGGCTCCGAGACCGCGACGACCGGCACCGCGACGTTCACCGGCACGACGCTCGACTGGAGCGGCGTCCTCGCCCCCGGCCAGTCGGCGACCGTGACCTACACCGTCACCTACGACAGCACGCTCGGCGGCGACTTCGCCGTGGACAACCTCGTGTGCGTGCCCCCCTCGGAGGCCCTGGACCCGGCGGACCGCTGCAGCACGGTCAAGACGCCGGGCTCGGGCCTGCGCGAGAAGAAGGACGTCGACCCTGCCACCGGCACGCCCGTGGCCGAGGGGCAGGTGCTGACCTACACGCTGACCTTCCAGAACGTCGGCGCGGCACCGGCCGCGGTCGACAACAGCGACGACCTCAGCGGCGTCGTCGACGACGCGACGCTGGTGCCCGGCTCGCTCAGCGCGGACGCCGGCCTCACGGCGGTGCTCAACGGCGCCGGCGACCGGCTCGACGTCACCGGCACGGTCCCGGTGGGGGCGACCCTCACCGTGACCTACCAGGTCACGGTCAAGGCGTACGCCGACCAGGGTGACCACGTCGTGGCCAACGCCCTCGGCTGCGAGCCCTTCGACGTCCCGTGCGTGCCGACCACCACCTCCAACCCGGTGCGGCACCTGAAGGTCACCAAGAACTCCGACGCCACCGCGGACAGCAAGCCCGGTGACACCGTCACCTACACCGTGCGTCTCGAGAACGACGGCGCCGGCGACTACACCGTCGCGCAGCCGGCCGCGCTGGTCGACGACCTGACCGGCGTCCTCGACGACGCGACGTTCGACGGCGTCGCCCACGCCAGCCAAGGCCCGGCGCCGACGTACACCGCGCCGCGGATCACGTGGTCCGGCCCGCTCGCCGCGGGCGACGAGGTGCGCGTGACCTACGAGGTCGTCCTCAAGGGCGGCGGCGACGGCCACGTCGACAACGTCGCCTGGGCGCCGGTCGACCCCGGGACCCCGGGCCCGACGCCGGACTGCGCCACGGCCGTCGTGCCCTGCGCCGACGAGTCGTTCGACCTGCCCAAGCTCGTCATCAGCAAGAGCGCGGACCGGTCCGAGCTGACCGCCACCGGCCAGGTGGTGACCTACACGGTCGTCGTGACCAACCCCGGACCCGGCGACTACACCGCCGACCATCTGGCGGCGTTCAGCGACGACCTGTCGGACGTGGTCGACGACGCCGAGCTCGACCCGGCGTCCGTCACGACCTCGAGCGGCACGGCGACCTACCTGAGCCCGCTGCTCGTGTGGACCGGCGTCCTGGGGGCGGGTGACTCGGCCACGATCACCTACCGGGCGACCTACCGTGCCACCGGCGACCACGTCCTCGCCAACACCGCCTGCGTGCCCGCCGGCGAGGCGCGCACGCCGGGGGAGCGCTGCGACAGCGTCATCCCGAACGGCTCGACGCTCGCCCACGCGAAGAGCGTGAGCCCGGCGTCGGGCACGCCGGTGCAGGTGGGCCAGGTCCTGACCTACACGCTGGGCTTCACCAAGAGCAACGGTGTGCCGGCGCTCGTCGACACGGTCGACGACCTGTCCGGCGTGCTGGACGACGCGACGCTGGTGCCCGGCTCGGTGCAGGCTGGCCCGGGCCTGACCGCGACCGTCAACGGCACGGACCTGGTCGTGACGGGCACCCTCCTCGTGCCCGCGACGGTGACCTACCAGGTCGTCGTGAAGCCGTTCGACCAGCAGGGCGACCACGTGCTCGCGAACGCTCTCGCATGCGAGCCGGGGGACCCGCAGCCGTGCAGCCCGGAGACGACGAGCAACCCCGTCGCGCACCTCGACGTCGACAAGTCCTCGGACCGGACGGTCGACAGCAAGCCGGGCGACACGATCACCTACACGGTGACCGGCCACAACGACGGTCCCGGTGACTTCGCCGCGGCCGACCCGGCCACGCTGGTCGACGACCTCACCGGCGTCCTCGACGACGCGACGTACGGCAACGACGCGGCTTCCGACCGCGGCGCCGCGCCGACGTACGCCGCCCCGCGGATCACGTGGGCCGGCGCGCTGGCCCACGGCGACACGGTGACGGTCACCTACACCGTGGTGCTCACAGGCGGCGGCGACGGCCTGGTCCGCAACGTGGCCTGGGACCCGGACGGTCCGCCCGGGCCGACGCCCGACTGCGCCACGTCGCCGCTGCCGTGCGACGAGGAGTCCTTCGACCTGCCCAAGCTCAGCGTCGCGAAGTCCGCGGACCGGGCCGACCTGCCGGCGACCGGTGAGGACGTGACCTACACCGTCGTCGTGACCAACGAGGGCCCGGGCGACTACACCGCCGCCCATCCCGCGACGTTCAGCGACGACCTGTCCGAGGTGCTCGACGACGCCACCCTCGAGGGTGTCGTCGGGGCCACCGTGGGCGCCGCGTCGATCACCGGCACGACCCTGTCGTGGAGCGGCGTCCTCGTGGCGCACCAGTCGGCGACCATCACCTACACCTTCACCTACCGGGCCACCGGCAACCACGTGCTCGACAACACGGCGTGCATCCCGGCCTCGGAGGCGCAGGTCCCGGCGCAGAGCTGCGACACGGTCTCCGTGCCCGGCTCCGGCCTGGTGCACCACAAGTCCGTCAGCCCGGCCGCGGGGACCGCGGTCGAGGTCGGTGACGTGCTCACCTACACGCTGACCTTCGACAACACCCTCGGCCAGACCGCCGCGACCGTCGACACCGAGGACGACCTGTCCGCCGTGCTCGACGACGCGACGCTCGACACCGCCTCCATCACGGCGGGAGCGGGGCTGAACGCCGCGCCGACGCCGGTCGGTGCGCCCACGGCGCTGGCCGTGACCGGTGCGGTGCCGGCGGGTGCGACGCGCACGGTGACCTACCAGGTCACGGTGAAGCCGTTCGCCCAGCAGGGCGACCACGTCATCACCAACGCGCTGGCCTGCGAGCCCGGCGAGCCGGACCCGTGCGCGCCGGAGACGACCACCAACCCGGTGCGGCACGTGGTGCTCACGAAGGTGAGGACCTCGCCTGCCGCTCCGGACACCGGGGACACGGTGACCTACACGCTGACCGTGCACAACGACGGCACCGGCGACTGGACCGGCGCCGACCCGGCGGCCGTGGTCGACGACCTGACCGACGTGCTGGACGACGCCACCTGGGACGACACGGCCACCGCCTCGGCGGGCACGGTCTCGTTCGCGAGCCCGCTGCTCGCCTGGTCGGGAGCGCTGGCGCACGGCGACACGGTGACGATCACCTACGGCGTCACGGTGACCAACCAGGGCGGCCACCGGCTCACCAACACCGCGTCGGTGACCGGCTGCCCGCTGCCGGAGTGCACGCCGCCCCCGGTCGTCACGCCGCTGCCGCACGTCGTCCCGGAGAAGACGTCGACGCCGGCCGGCCCCGTGCAGCCGGGAGACGTGGTCACCTACACGCTGTCGTGGACCAACGACGGGCACGCGCCCGGCGTCGTCGACAGCACCGACGACCTCACCGGCGTCCTCGACGACGCCACCGTGGTCAGCGAGCCCACGAGCTCCGACCCGGCCGTGACCGCGACCCGCACCGGCGCGAGCCTGCGCGTGGCCGGCCCGATCGCGGCCGGCGACACGGTGACCGTGACCTACCAGGTCAAGGTGAAGCCGTCGGGCCAGCACGGCGACAACAACCTCGCCAACGTGCTGACCCCGGACACGCCGCAGGTGACCTGCCCGCCGTTCCCGTGCACGCCGGTGCCGCCGCCCGCCACGGCGCACCCGGTCGGTGACCTCGACGACTGGAAGACCGTCGACCCGGCCAGCGGGAGCGCGGTCAAGCCCGGCCGCCGGCTCACCTACACGCTGCACTTCGCCAGCGTGGGCACCGGCCCGGTCACCGTGACCAGGGTCGACGACCTCAGCGGCGTGCTCGACGACGCGACGCTGGTCGGTGCGCCGACGTCCTCCTCGCCGGCGCTCGCCGTCAGCGGCCCGACCGCGGGCCGGATCGCCGTCGCCGGCACGCTGCCCGCGGGCACATCCGCGACGGTGACCTACACCGTCGAGGTGAAGCACGACGGCCAGCGCGGCGACGACCGGCTCGGCAACTTCCTGCTCGACCCGGGCCAGCAGCCGCCGGCGTCGTGCTCGGTCGGCAGCCCGAAGGCCGACGCCCACGCCGACTGCACGCTCAACCAGGTGGTGCCGCTCGAGTTCGACCTCAGGCTGGACAAGCGGGTGGTCTCGAGCAGCACCGTCGAGCCGGGCGACTCGGTGCGCTACCGCCTCCGCGTCAGCAACCGCGGCCCCGACACCGCGCCCGCACCGATCGTGGTGCGCGACGCCCTCCCGGCCGGACTGGAGCTGGTGTCGGCACGTGGCAAGGGCTGGCGCTGCACGGTCAAGAAGGCCTCGGACGTGGTGGTCTGCCGCCGCGACGGCGACCTCGCCGCCGGCAAGAAGGCACCCGCCATCCACGTCGTGGCCAAGGTCGCCGCGGGTGCGTCGGGGCGGATCGTGAACAGGGCCAAGGTCAAGGCTGCGGGCGACGTGTCGCCGGTGAACAACCGCGACACGGCACCGATCTCGGTCTCCGCGGTGCCGAACCTCCCGCACACGGGCTTCCGGGTCCGGGTCCCGGGTCTACGGTTCGGTTGGTGAGGACGAGCCGGGTCGCAGCGCTGCTGACGGCCGGGGCGCTGCTCGGCGGCGTCCTGGTCGCGGCGGCGCCCGTCTCGACGGCTGCCGTCTCGGCGGCTGCCGTCTCGGCGGCTGCCGTCCGTGCGTCGGCCGCGCCGCGCGCGCTGACGTGCCCGCAACCGGACCGGCCGTTCACGCCGACCTCGATCACGATCCCGCGCGTGGTCGGCCCCACCCGGGTGCTCGCGCTGGGCCGCGACGCGCACGGCGTGCCGAAGCCGCCGCCGCTCACCGACCGGGGCAAGTGGCAGTTCGGCTGGGACAGGGAGTCCCACATCCGCGCGGGCAGCCCGCGCGGCGTCGTACGCCTCACGGCGCACACCTACCCGCGGGACGGCTCCTACGGCCTGGCGCTCGGCAACCGACTGCTCACCAGGCTCCGCGTCGGCGCGACGCTCGCGGTGGCCGGGCCGAAGGGGAAGCGGATGTGCTACCGCGTCGTGCGGCGGGTCTCGGTGCGGGCCGAGCAGTCCGTGCCCTCCTACTACGACTCGTCGGGCCGGCCGCGGCTGGCGATCCTGGTCTGCTCCGGCGTACGCCGTGGGCCGGGCGACTGGAGCCACCGCACGATCTGGTTCGCCGAGCCGGTGCACCGCGCCGGCTGACTGGTCCAGACCGCGGCGGGCGCCGGGCGGGGTTCGCGTCATGCCCGGCGCGCAGCCTCGTTGAGGAGACGACACACACGACTGGGGGGTCATGCGTTGCTGAGTCACGCACAGGCGGCGGAGGTCGCGAAGCGGTTCAACCCACCGATGGGACGGACCTACTGGTTCTCCGACGACGGGTCGCTGCTGAGCGGCGCCGAGGCGCAGCGCGCGGTCGCGTCGGCCGCGGGCGAGATCTACGTCTGCCGGCGTCCTGCGGGGGGCGGGCCGGTCGAGATCGCGCGGGTGACACCCGAGGAGCTGGCGGAAGGGACCGAGCCGGCGTTCGGCGTGCCCTGGTGAGACTCAGCCGCTCTCGAGCAGCAGCGTGACCGGGCCGTCGTTGACGGACTCCACGCGCATGTCGGCGCCGAACACCCCGCGCTCGACGTGCGCGCCGAGCCGCTCGAGCTCGGCGCAGAGCTCGTCGTAGACCGGCTCGGAGACCGGGCCGGGCGCGGCCGCCTGCCAGGTGGGGCGCCGGCCCTTGCGCGCGTCGCCGTAGAGCGTGAACTGGCTGACCACGAGGATCGGAGCGCCGAGCTCGGACGCCGACCGCTCCTCCCGCATCAGCCGCAGCTCCCACAGCTTGCGGGCCAGCCACGCGACCTCGGCCGGCCCGTCGCCGTGGGTGATGCCGACGTAGGCCAGCAGCCCCGGCCCGATGATCGACCCGACCACCTCGCCGTCGACCGTCACCGCCGCGCTGAGCACGCGCTGGACGACCGCTCTCACGTCGCCAGCATCGCAGGCTGGGCGGCGGGGCCTCGCGGTGGGCAGTTTCACCGGGTACCCGGTGAAACTGCCGCTGACCGGCTGGAACTCCATCAGGTCAGCGCCAGTTTCTTGACACCAGTTCGCGGGCGGCCGCCGTCACGGTCCGCGAATCGTCCACAGCTTCGCGACCAGCCCGGTCGTCCACAGCCGGCTCGTCGTCGCACGGAGACTGACCGCACCGGGCGGAACGCTCGTCGGCATGGTTGTTGAGCTCATGACACCGTCCGGTCTGCTCCTGCGCAAGGACGCCATCGCGTACGGGTACGACGACAAGTACCTGCGTCGCCTGGTCCTGTCCGGGCAGATCGTGCGCATCCGGCAGGGCGCCTACGTTAAGACCGACGTGTGGCGCAATCTCGACGATCGCGATCGCCACCTGCTGTTGTGCGAGGCCGTCGTGGCGCAGTACGACGACGCCATCGCCTTGTCGCACAGCAGCGCGGTCCTGCAGCACGACGGTCCCGACTACGGTCTGGACCTGTCCAGCGTCCATGTCACCCACCTGCTCGACGGCGGCGGTCGCCGTGGCGCGAAGGTCATCCATCACGAGGGGCGTTGCGGCGCGTTCGACATCACGAGGATGGACGATCACTGGCTGACAGCACCGGCACGCACCGTGCTGGACGTCGCGATCCTCCACGGCCTCGAGGTAGGCGTGGTCGTCGCCGACGACTTCATCCACCGTGGTCTGACCACCACGGCGGAGCTCGAGCAGCTCTACGAGCAGGTGAAGGCCTGGCCCGGCGCCCTCATCCTCCGGCTCGTCATCTCTCTCGCCACCGGCAAGTCCGAGTCGGTCGGCGAGACCCTGGGCTTCCTCCTCTGTCGCAACCAGCGCCTTCCCCGTCCCGAGCAGCAGTTCGAGATCTTCCACCCCGACGGGCGGCTCGCCGGCCGCACCGACTGGGCGTGGCCGGACTACGGCGTGTTCGGCGAGTTCGACGGGCTGATGAAGTATCTGCGCTACCGCCGCCCGGGCGAGACGATCGAGCAGACAGTCATTCGGGAGAAGCGGCGCGAGGACCTGCTCCGCGAGCTGACGGGTTATCGGTGCATCCGCGTGATCTGGCCCGAGCTGTTCCGGCAGGAGGCGACCGGCCAGCGCATCCGCAGCGTCCTGCGCTGCGCCGCCTGACCGACGAGCTGCCCCCACGAAACTGCCGCTGACCGGATGGAGTTCCTTGCGGTCAGCGGCAGTTTCACCGGGTACCCGGTGAAACTGCCCCGCGGGGCCCTACCCCGTACGCCGCAGCCAGACCGTGCCCTGGCGCGGACCGGCGGGCTCGTGGGCGACCTCGCGCAGGCCGGCGGCGGCGAGGAAGGCCGACAGCTCGGACCAGGAGTGGCCGGGCACGTCGTGGTACTCCATGACCAGCGTCTGCACGCCCGCCCAGTTTCCGGGCTCGCTGCCGAGCACGATGGCGTACTCCGCGCCCTCGGTGTCGAGCTTGACCAGGTCGACCCGGCCGCCGGCGTCCGCCACAACCCCGGCGAAGGTCCGGCACGGGACCGTCACGAGCGAGCCCGTGGTGCTGGTCAGCCCGTTGAGCGCGCTCGCGTGGACGTTGTCGGCGAGGTCGAGGGTCCCGTCGTGGTCGGACACCGCGACGGCCTGCGCCCTGACCCGGTCGGCCAGGCCGTTGTAGGCAACGTTGCGCGTCAGCCAGCGCGCGGTCGAGGGGGACGCCTCGTAGGCGTGCACCGTCGCGCCGTCGAGACGCGTCGCGACCGCGAGGGAGAAGCAGCCGATCTGCGCCCCGATGTCGAGCACGACCGGCCGGTCGGGCAGACCGGCCGCGAGGTCGTCCAGCCGGTAGGCGTCCTCGGCGAACACCTCGTAGACCGGCACCCGCGCGCCCGCGTGGTTGGGGCACGTGATCCTCAGTCCGTCGCGGGTGCGGAAGGTCAGCTCCTCGCGACGCCACGGGGTCAGCGCCGAGCCGAGGTCGGCGAGCACCCGCGGACCGTTGGCGAAGCCGAGGGTCTGGCGCACCCGGCGGGCGGCCAGGGCGGGCGAGCGGCTCATGCTGACGCCCCTGCCGGGACCGCTGTGGGTGTGGTGGTCATGTCGTCCTGTTCTCCCGGTGGGTCGTCAGGACGGTCGACCGCGGCCACGACGGCGAGCGCGATGCCCATCCAGACGAACCGGTCCCAGATGCTGTTGGTGAGCATGCACATCGCGGCGTACCCGAGCGGCGCGTAGCCCAGCCGCCGCAGCGGCCCGGTGCCGAACAGCGGGAGCACGCCGGTCGAGAACACCAGCAGGTGGAACGCCAGGCCGACGACGCCGATGCCGATGGCGATCTCGAGGTAGACGTTGTGGGCGTCGTAGGCGTGCGCGTCGAAGCCACCGCCCAGGATCGGGTGCTCGAGGAACCTGCTCCACCCCGTCTTGATCGCCACGGTGCGCTCGTTGTCGGAGAAGCTGGTGGTCGAGTCGCCACGGATGCGGCTGAACGCCGAGCCCTCGCTCGTGCTGCCGAGCAGCGCGTTGCCGACGAAGACGAGGCCCAGGCCCCCGGCCACGACCAGGTAGCCGGAGAGCAGCGACCGCTCCAGCAGCGGGTAGAGCACGACCAGCATCGCCAGCACCAGCACGGCTGCGCGGCTCCCCGACATGCTGACCGAGCCGACCGTCGCGAGGCCCGCTCCCCACACGACCCACCGCCACCGGCGCGGGGTGCGGTGGTAGAGGTGGATCAGCAGGCCGGCGGTGACCGTCCCGGCGATCCCGAAGAAGTTGTAGTGGGTGGTGAGCCCGTCGTAGCGCCCCGTGGCGGGGTCCTGCCCGGTCACCACGGCGTACGCAGTGCTGGTGACGTGCCCGGCGACGTAGCACCAGGCCAGCACGTCGATCAGGCGCCTGCTGGGCGCCCACATCAGGAAGAAGAGCGGCAGCGCCACGGTCGCGGCGGGCAGGCGGATGCCGTAGAAGAGGTCGATACCGGGGGTCTCGCTCAGCATCGACGCAATGAGAACGAGCACGATCACGCCCACGGAGCCGACCAGCCAGCCCATCGGGTACCGGCTCCGCCGCCGGAGCAGGGTCGGCAGCAGCAGCCCAGCGCCGAGGGCCAGGAAGAGGTCGGAGAAGGTGACGAAGTCGGCGGTCGGGATCGGGCGGACGGAGTTCTGCGGCGCGGTGAACAGCGCGAGCAGCACGAAGCCGGTGCCGAGCCGCTCCGGCCCCAGCACCACCAGCAGGGTCACGACCACGGCGCAGGTGAGCGCGGCCAGCGCCCCGACCAGGCCCGTGGTCGACAGCGCCACGAGCGCGCCCAGCAGGAGGACCGCCGCTGCGCCGAGGGTGCCGCGCCCGACGACGGTCACTTCTTGCGCGCCCCGCCGGGTGTGGCGTCCTCGTAGTAGTAGTAGTAGTACGAGTTCGCCGCACGCCGCGGGATCATGTTGATCACGACGCCGAACACGCGGGCACCGACGTTCTCGAGGCGGGAGACCGCCTCGCGCAGCTGGTCGCGCGTCGTCTTGCCGTGCCGGGCCACGACGATCGCGCCGTCGGTGGCGGTCGCGATGACGGCGGCATCGGCGACGGGGAGCAGCGGCGGGGCGTCCACGATGACCATGTCGAAGTCGTCGCGGAGCCGCTTGAGCAGGTCGTGGGTGACCCTCGACTGCAGGATCTCGGTCGGGTTCGGCGGCTTGGGCCCGCTGGCCAGGAAGTTGAGCCCGCTCTCGGCGTGCACCTGGATCGCGTCCTCGAGCTCGGTGGTGCCGACCAGCACGCTCGTGAGCCCGACCGCGCCGTCGAGGTCGAGGAGGCTGGCCACCCGCGGCCGGCGCAGGTCGCCGTCGACGAGCAGCACCTTGCGCCCCGCCTGGGCCAGGGCCACGGCGAGGTTGGCCGAGGTCACGGTCTTGCCCTCGCCCGGCACCGCGCTGGTGATCACGAGGCTGCGCGGCTGCTGCTCGAGGTCGAGGAACTGCAGGTTGGTGCGCAGCAGCCGGAACGCCTCGGTGCGCGGCGCGAACGCGCCGAGGTCGGTGAGCAGCGGGCTCTTCTTCATCGCGCTGTCGAAGCCGATGCTCGCGAGCACGGGTGCGTTGCTGACCTCCTCGACGTGCTCCAGGCTGCTCACCGAGCGGTCGAGGACGTCGCGCGCGACCGCGAGACCGATGCCGAGCACGAGCCCGAGCAGGCCCGCGACCACGAGGTTGAGCACGGTGCGCGGGGTGACGGGGTCTGACTGGTGGTCGGCCGGGTCGGTGACGCGCGCGATGATCTGGGAGCTGGTCGTGCCCGTCGGCGTCTCGACTTCGCCGAGGTAGTCCGCGAGCTTCTGCGAGAGCGTCGCGTTGATCGTCTGCGCCACGGCCGGGTTGCGGTCGGTGACGGTGAGCCTGATCTGCGACGTGGCCGGCACCACCTCGGAGTCGATCTTGTCGGCCAGCGACCCGACGCTCAGGTCCAGACCGAGCTCGGACCGCACCGCGTCGAGCAGGTCGCCGCTGGTCGCCAGGTCGGCGTACGTCTCCATCCGGGTCGAGATGGCGTAGGTCGCGGCGTAGTTGTCCGACGCGTCGCGCATGTTGGCCGAGATGAAGATCGTGGCGCTCGACTGGTACTGCTTCGTCGCCGTGAACGTGTACGCCGCGCTGGCGCCGACCGCGATGACGAACAGGACGGCGATCGTCATCCAGCGGCGGCGCAGCACCTGGATGATCTGCTTGAAGTCCACGGGGGTGGGTCTCTTCCGACATGGGGATGTTGGTCAGAGGGACAACGACCGGCTGGGCCGAAAGGCACGTGTGATCAGGCGAGATGCCCATCTGGCACCATGCCCTCCATGGCTGACCCGCTGCTGATCACGGTCGCGCCCACCGGCGCCGAGACCGCCAAGGAGGACTGTCCTCAGCTCCCGACCACGCTCGACGAGCTGGTCGCGACGGCCAAGGAGTGCGAGGCCGCGGGAGCCGCGATGATCCACGTCCACATCCGCGACGCCGACCACCGACCCACGCTCGACCTCGGGCGGCTCACCGACACCGTCAGCGCGCTCCACGAGAGCACCGGGCTCGTGGTCCAGCTCTCGACCGGCGGCTCCGTGCACGACCCGCTCGACCTGCGGCTGAAGGTGCTCGACGCGGCGCCCGACTCGTGCAGCCTGACGATGGGCACGACCAACTTCGGTGACGACGTGTTCTCGAACCCGTGGCCGTTCATCACCGAGCTCTACCAGCTCAGCCAGGAGCGCCAGGTGGTGCCGGAGTTCGAGCTGTTCGACCTCGGCCACGTCGCCGCCCTGCGCCGCCTCCTCGACCGCTACGGGCTGCCGTACGGCGGCAAGGTGCACGTCGACTTCGTGATGGGCGTGCCGGGCGGCATGCCGGGCACGGCCGCGGCTCTCGTCGCGGGCGTCGCGGCCCTCCCCGACGCCGTCACGTCGTGGTCGGCCACCGGCATCGGCCGCACGACCCTGAGCGTCATGCTCGCCTCGCTCGCCCAGGGCGGCCACCTGCGCGTCGGCATGGAGGACGTGCTCACGATCAGCAAGGGCGTCCCGGTCGAGTCCAACCGCCAGCTCGTCGAACGCGCCGTCGAGGCCGGCCGCCTCGCCCAGCGCACCCCCATGAGCGGCACCGAGGCCCGCGCCCTCCTCGGCCTCCCTGCCGCTGCTTGAGCAGGTCGCCCAGCGACCGCCTTCGTACGGTGGTCGAGGAGTCGCGCAGCGACGGTCGTCGTGGGTGGTTGAGGAGGTCGCGCAGCGACCGTCTCGAAACCTCGTACGCCGGGGCTGGGGCGCAACCGCGCTCGGTCGCTCGGGCGCCATCGCTGCGGAGGTTTCGAGACAGGCGCTAGCGCGCCTTCCTCAACCAGCGGTGCGCGACCGTCGTCGTCGGTGGTTGAGGAGGTCGCGCAGCGACCGTCGTCGAACGTTGGTTGAGGAGGTCGCGCAGCGACCGTCTCGAAACCTCGTACGCCGGGGCTGGGACGCGACCGGGCTCGGTGCGGCGGATGGGTCAGCGGCGCACCTTCTTGGTCGGGGGGCTGACCCGCAGGGCGACCTCGTAGCCGGCCAGGGTCACCGACACCATCACCTTGATCCGCTTGCCGGCGTACTTCTTCTTGAGCTTGTACGTCGCACCGGTGGCGCCCGTGATCAGCTTCGACCCGGCGTACCACGCGTAGCGGACCGTGGCGCCGGCCGGGCAGCCGGCGACGCGCGCCGTGAGCTTCTTGCCGACCCTGGCCTTGCCGCCGATGGTCACCGTGCACTGGCCGTCCGCGAGCTTCGCCGCGGCCACCGCCGGCGTCGCGGCGCTGGTGCGCGTGACCTGGTGGTAGCCGGACTTGCTGCCCGTGACGGCGACCGCCACGGTCTTGCCGACGTCGGCGACGCGGAGCTCGTAGCTGCTGCCGGTCGCACCCGCCGCCGGCGTGCCGTCGACGAGCCACTGGTAGGCCAGCGAGGTCCCGGCGTCCCAGGTGCCGGCCGCGGCCGTCAGCGTCTGGCCGTACTCCGGGGTGCCGCTGACCGTCGGCACCGGTGTGAGCGCGAGGTCACCCAGGTCCACGGCCGTCGTCGGGAGCGACTCCTTGATCACGGTCGCGTAGCCGGTCTTGGTGCCCGTCACCTTGACCGTCACCACCTTGCCGACGTCGCCGGCGACCGGGGTGTACGTCGTCCCCGTCGCGCCCACGACGTCGGTGCCGCCGGAGGTCCACTGGTAGGTCAGGGTCACCCCCGCGTCCCACGTGCCGGCGGTCGCGGTCAGCAGCTGGCCGACGATGGCCGACCCCGCCACCGTCGGCGTCGGCGTGGCGGACTGGTCGCCGACGACCACGGCCAAGGTCGGGAGCGACTCCTTCGTGACGGGCTCGAAGCCTGTCTTGGTCCCGGTCACCTTGACCGTCACGACGTCACCCACGTCGGCCACCACGGGGGTGTACGTCGTGCCGGTGGCGCCGCTGACGTCGGTGCCGTCCACCGTCCACTGGTAGGTCAGCACGGCCCCGTCGTCCCACGTGCCCGGCACCGCCGTCAGCAGCGCGCCCACCTTCGGCGTGCCGGTGATCGTCGGCGTCGGCGTCCCGGTCTGGTCGCCCGGCTGGACCGGCGACGTCGAGTGCATCGAGGTCCTGGTGACGTCGGTGTAGCCCTCCTTGTGGCCGGTGACCTTCAGCCCGATCGACGTCCCGATGTCGGCGACGACAGGCGTGTAGGTCGAGCCGGTGGCGCCATTGAGGTCGGTGCCGTCGCCGGTCCACTGGTAGCTGAACGTCACGCCCGAGTCCCACGTGCCCGGCACTGCGGTCAGCGTCACGCCGACCTTGGCCGCCGCGCCTGCGATGTCGGGGTCGCCGACGACGGTGAGCGTCCCGGCGGCCACCGGGTCGGTCGCGGCCGACTCCTTGGTGACGGGCTCGTAGGTGCTCTTGGTGCCCGTCACCTTGACGGTGACCAGCTTCCCCAGGTCCGCGAAGACCGGCGTGTACGTCGACGCGGTCGCCGTCGGGACGTCACTACCGTCGACGGTCCACTGGTAGGACAGCGACACGTCGTCGTCCCACGTGCCGGGCACGGCCGTGAGCTCCGAGCCCACCGCGGGTGTGCCGGTGATGGTGGGCGTCGGGGTGAGGGTCTGGGCCAGGCCGAGGATCGTCTTGCCCGCGCTGGTCTTGACGACGGTGGTGAAGCCCGCGCGGGTGCTGGTGACCTCGAAGGTCAGCACCTGGCCGATCTGGTCCACGGTCGGCGTGTACGACGTGGCCGTGGCGCCCGGGATCTCGACCCCGTCGACGTACCACTTGTTGGTCCGGGTCGTGCCGCTGTCCCAGGTGCCCTGGACGCCCGGGCTCGAGGTGCCGGCCCTCGGGGTGCCCGTGATCGAGGGGGTCGGCTGCAGCGTCTGCGTGCCCTCGACGACGGGCAGGCTCGCGGTGCTGGGCCGGACGACCGCCGGCACGCCGGGCTTGGTGCCGGTGACGGTGACGGTGAGCGTCTGGCCGAGCTGGGCCGCGGTCGGGGTGAACGTCGCCGCGGTCCCGGTGCCGCCCGCGATGTTGGTGCCGTTGGCCGCCCACTGGAAGGTGAGCGTCGTGCCGTCGTCCCAGGCGCCGTAGCTCGGGGTGAGGACGACGCCGACCTTCGGCGTGGCGGTGAACGCCGGTGTCGGCGTGGACTCCAGCGGGTCGGAGGCGGCGACGGGGCCGGTCGGCGCGCTGGTCTTCGTCAGCGTGGTGTAGCCGGCCTTCGTGCCGGTGACCACCACGTCCAGGGTCTGCCCGGCCTGGCTGGCCACGGACGGGATGTACGACGGGCCGCTCGCGCCGGAGATGTTGGTCCCGTTGGCTCGCCACTGGTAGGTGAAGACCGTGCCGGGCTCCCAGGTCCCGCGGTCGACCACGAGGCGGCTGCCGCCGACCTTGGGGGTGCCGGAGATGCTCGGCAGCGTGCCGGTCGACTGCGTGGCCCGGACGACGTTCGCCGTGGGTGGGCTGGTCGCCGAGGTGGTGTTGAGCCCGGCCTGCTTCCCGGTGACCTGCACGGTGACCGGCAGGCCGACGGTGCCGGGGGTAGGCGTGTACGTCGGGCCGGTGGCGCCGGTGACGGGGTTGCCGTCGACGAACCACTGGTAGGTGAAGGCCGGCCCGGCGGCCCAGCCACTGGTGTCTGCCGCCAGCGGGGCCCCCACGACCGGCGGGCCGCCGGTGATGCCGGTGACCGCGGGCGAGATCTGGCTGCGTCCCAGGACGTTGGTCGCGGTGCAGTCGAGGCAGGTGCCGCCGAGCGTGGCGGCTCGGGCGGTGGCCTTGAGGACGCCGTTGCCCTCGACCGCGTTGACGGTGGCCGGGATCGTGACGCTGGACGTGGCGGCGAGCGCCGTGCTCGGCACGATCCAGGTCAGCGTGGTGCCGGTCTGGCTGACGCCGCTGGGCAGGGTGCCGAGCGTGACGTCGTCGAGGACGTCGCTCGCATCGAGGGTGATCGTGGTGCCGGGGGAGGGCATGACGACCTTGCCGGTGTTCTTGACCGACAGCGTGTAGTCGGCCGCGCTGCCGGCGCCGAGCACGCCGGTCGGTCCGGCGAGGTTGAGGTTGAACTTCACCTGCCACGCGGGCTTGCCGCTGGTGAACCACCACGCCTGGAAGAACGCGGTGAGGTCGCGGTCCGAGATGCTCTCCGCCATCGCCTGGAAGGCCGCGGTGCGCCGGCCGGTGATCTGGCCGCCGCCGTAGGTCAGCTGGTACTGGCGCATCAGCGTCTCGAAGTCGGCCGCCCCGATGGCGGTGCGCAGCGCCTCGAGCGTCATCGCGCCGCGGGCGTAGACCTGGCTGCCGAACAGCTGGTTGCCGTTGGTCATCGCGGCGGGAGCGACGGTGAAGGTGGTGGAGCCGGCGCTGGTGGAGTTCCAGGTGTTGTAGACCGCCTGCTCGGTGGTCGTCGCGGAGGTGCCGGCGCTCTCGTAGCCGAACTGGAACGGCGCGTAGGTCGCCGGGCCCTCGTTGAGGGTGATGTCGTTCCAGTCCCACGGCGCGACGTTGTCGCCCCACCACTGGTGCATGATCTCGTGGTAGAAGGACCCGCCGGCGCTGTTGGGGAAGAACGGGCGGTCCTGGGTCTCCAGCGCGTAGTTGATGGTGCTCGGCACCACGTCGGTCACGACGCCGGTGCTGTTGCCCGGGTAGGGGCCGTACTTCGACTCGTAGAAGTCGAGCAGAGACTTGAACTGGCTGCGTGAGACCTGGGTGGTGTTCTGGTTGGCCACCGAGATGGCCGGGTCGATGAACGTCCACTCGTGGATGGTCCGGTCGGAGAGCTCGAGGTGGATGTCGGACTCGTAGATGTCGTAGCGGCCGATCGAGACCATCGACAGCTCGCTGGCCATCGGCTTGGTCTCGTCCCACACCCAGGTGGTGCGGGTGCCGTCACCGTTCGGGGTGCGGGAGATCAGCTCGCCGTTGCTGGCCACGCCCGCGGCGTACGGCTTGCCGCCCATGCTGGCGAAGTTGGAGGTGCGCAGCATGGTCGGCGCGTCGACGGTCCAGGTGTAGGTCGCCTTGTCGCGCGGCGTGTTGTTGTTGGGGAACAGCGTCATCGAGCCGACGGGCTGGTTGAGGAACGTCGCGCCGTCGGTGGTGTTGTTCCAGCCCTCGGCCGACCCGTCGGTGTCGAAGTGGATGACGGGCGAGCCGTGGGTGGTCACGACGGTGGTGAACGGACCGTCGACCGGCGCGGCCGGCGTGACGATCAGCTTGTGGTTGTCGACCAGCGCGCTGGTGGTGCTGCTCGTCTCGACGCGGCTGAAGGTCGCCGGCAGCCCGTCGACGGTGACCGTGTCGACGTCGTACCTGGAGTCGGCCAGGTTGCCGGTCGACCCCTGGAAGTCGAGGGAGAACGACGACAGCGGAGCCCCCGTGGTGCTCGCCGCGATCGTCGTCGTCGCGCTGACGGTGGAGGTGCCGACGGCGTTCGCGGTCGCCGAGGGCGTGAAGTCGGCCTTGAGGCTGATGTCGTAGTGGCTCACGTCGTAGCCGCCGTTGCCCTGGTTGGGGAACAGCGAGTCGCCGACGGTCAGGGCGCCGGCCACCGCGTCCGCGGCGTACGCCGGTGGGGCCACCACCGCCCCCACCGAGAGCGCCAGCGCGCTCACGACCGCGCTGGAAATGACGGTGCCGACGGTGCGACGAGCCACGTGCGTCTCCCTCGAGTCATCCGAGACGCGGCCCCTCCCTCAGGCGCCGAACGCCGCGAACCTAGTGAGCCGACGACGCGTTCCGATAGGCCTGCGTCGATTTTGTCCGACAACCGGGCGGAAAATGGCCCACTTGGGCGGTGCCTACCGCACCTTGCGCGTGCGGGGGCTGACCCGCTCCGCGGGCACGTACCCGGGCGCGCTCACGGTCACGCGGACCCTGATCCGCTTGCCCTTCGTGGACCGCTTGACCTTGTACGCCGCGCCGTGCGCGCCCTTGAGCGCCTTGCTCCCGGCGAACCACCGGTAGGTGAACGCGGCGCCGGGCGGGCAGCCGGTGGTCGCCGCGCGGAGGGTGCGACCCACGCGGGCCTTGCCCGTGATCCGCACCTGGCACGCCGCGCCGATCGCCGAAGGCGCGGTGGACGGGACGACCGTGTGCGTGACCGCGCAGGCGACGCAGGTGCCACCGAGGGTCTTGACGGACGCGGTGGCGGCGAGCGCCGTGCCGGCCGCGGTGGGCAGCACGGTGACGGGGAACGACGTCGTGGCCACCCCGGCGAGCGCGGTGGTCGGCACCGTCCACGTCAGCGTCGTGCCCGTGAGCGACACGCCGGCGGGCAGCGCGCCGATGGTCGCGTGGTCGAGCACGTGGCTCAGGTCGACCTCGACCACGGCGCCGGTCAGCGGCACCCGGCCGGTGTTCTTCGCGGTGAGCGTGTAGCTGACGCTCGACCCGGCCTCGACCGGACCGGCGCCGGGCGCGGCGGCGAGCGCGAGGTTGAGCTTGCCCGGCCACGCCGGCTTGTCCGCGTCGTAGATCCAGTCCTTGAAGAACGCGGTGAGGTCCTTGCCGGACAGCTCCTCGGCGAGGTCGATCAGGTCGGTCCACCTCTTCGACTGTCCGCCGAAGTCGGTCTGCCACTGCTTGATCAGCTGGAAGAACGCCGGGTCGCCGATCGCCGCGCGCAGCGCCTCGTAGGTCATCGCGCCACGGTCGTAGGACTGCCAGCCGAAGAGCTGGTCGGGGTCGGTCATGCCGGAGGGCGGTGTCTTCCAGAGGTTGTTGCCCGACGACGTGCTGCTCCACTCGCCGAAGAACTCGCTCTCGGTGTTGCCGTTCCCGTTGCCGGTTCCGTAGCGCACCGGCGCCCAGGTGGCCATTCCCTCGTTGACCCAGATGCCGTTCCAGTCCTGCGGTGCCACGGCGTCGCCGTACCACTGGTGGGCGAGCTCGTGGACGAAGGAGCTCGAGATGAAGTTGGGCGTCGACCACGTCGGCCGGTCCTGGGTCTCCAGCGCGTAGCCGACCCCGGTCGGGTCGAGGACGATGCCGGTGCTCTGGCCCGGGTAGGGCCCGAGGAAGGCCTCCAGCCCCGTGAGCACCGCTGAGAGCCGCTGACGCTGCGACTCGAACGTCGCCTTCTGAGGCTGGGTCATCGCCGAGTCGACGAACGACCACTCCGGGATCTCGCGACCGCCGGACAGGGTGACGGTGTCCTCCTTCACGTCGTACTGCCCGATCGAGATCAGGACGAGCTCGCTCGCCATCGGCCGCGTCTGGTTCCAGACCCAGGTGCGTGGGCCGCCGGTCGGAGGGATCGCGCTGAGCTCGCCGTTGGAGGCCACCTCGTAGGTGTCGGGGACAGTCACGCTGATCGTGTAGGTCGCCTTGTCGCTGGGGGTGTTGTTGTTGGGGAAGCCGGTCATCGAGCCGATCGGCTGGTTCATGAACGTCGCCCCGTCGGACGTCGTGATCCAGCCTTCGTCCGAACCCGCGGTCTCCCCGCCACGCTCGGTGGGATCGCCCGAGTAGTGCACGACCACGGTGAAGTCGCCCTCGACCGGGACGGTGGGGGTGACCCTGAGCTTGCGCTGGCCCGGGAAGGGGCCGTCAGCCTGGTTGATGCGCTCGATGCCCGCGGGCGGCACGGAGATGCCGTCGACCGTCACCGAGCCGACCGTGAGCCCCTCGAGGTCGAGACCGAAGGACGACAGCGGCTCGCCCGTCGTGGTCGCCTCGATCGTCGTGGTGGCGTCGATGGTGCCGCCGGTCGGGCTGGGGGTCCAGTCGAAGTCGAGGTCGTAGTGGCTCACGTCGTAGCCGCCGTTGCCCTGGTTGGGGAAGAGCGAGTCGCCCGACGTGAGCGGACCGTCGATGGCATCGACGCCGTCGCCGGCGTACGCCGGGGCGACCAGACCGGCGGCGACCAGCGCGCCTGCGACGAGGAGGGACCGAGTGCTTCTGAGGCGCGCCACGGCAAGCCAACCTAGACGAGCGGTGGCGCGGCGGGAAGGAGGCTCAGCGGACCTGGCCCACGGGCGGCAGCTCGTCGACCGCCTCCGAGTGGTCCTGATACCAGTCCTCGAAGCGGTCGGCGGCGAGCGCGTCGAAGAGCTCGGCCGTCTGGTCGAGGTCGAGGGTGACCACGCTGGCGCCGTCGATGGTGGGCGTCCCGGTCACCGGCACCGTCACGAACCGCATGTTGGCCGGCCTGATGTTGCGCGAGGAGACCGCGAGCGAGCGCATCTCCGACGACGTGAAGCCGTCGTCGACCGCGACGAATGACGCCAGCTCGGTCACGAGCCGCGTGATGCGGAACGGGTTGGCCAGCGTGCCGGCGGAGGCGACCTTGTCGAGCATCGCGCGGAGCACGTTCTGCTGGCGCTGGATCCGGTCGAAGTCGCCTCGCGGCATGCCGTAGCGCTGGCGCACGTACCAGACCGCCTGGTCGCCCTCGAGGTGCAGCGGGCCCTTCTGCCACGTGTAGCCGTTGCGCGGGTCGGTGACGTCCTCGGGCTGGTAGACGTCGACCCCGCCCATGGCCGAGGTCATGCCGGCGAGGTGCTCGAAGTCGATGACGACGGCGTGGTCGATGCGGAGGTGGCCCAGGCTCTCGACCACCTCGGCCAGCTCGGCAGGGCCGCCGTCGGAGAACGCCGCGTTGATCTTGGTGCGACCGCGGTCGGGGACGTCGACGAAGGAGTCGCGGGGGATCGAGACGAGCTGGGCCGAACGCCGGTCGCCCGAGACGTGCAGCACCATCACGGCGTCGCTGCGGAACTTGCCGGGCGTCCAGGAGCCGGTCGCGAGGTCGTCGAACAGCCCACCCTCGCCGTCGGGGTCGTCGACGCCGATCAGCAGGATGTTCTGGGCGCTGCCGACGGCCGCCGGCCGGGTGCCGCCGGGCTCGAACGGGAAGCGCTCGATGTCGTCGAGCTTGTGGTCGAGCCAGAGCAGCCAGCCGACGATGATCGCGAGCAGCACGAGCGCGACCACGACGATGACCGACAGCGCCTTGTGGTGGCGTACGAACCGCTTGAACCGGCGCCACGGGCCACGCTGCCGTGACCGCCGGACCCGGACCCGCGTGGTCGGCTCGAGCTCCGAGAGCCCGGCGTGCGCGCCACCGGGCTCAGGCACGGGAACCGCTCTCGCGTGCCTGCCGGGGGTCTGCAGGTCCATGACCGGTCAACGAGTCGCCTCCGCCCGGGGTACTGGCTGGTCTAGGTCTCAACGGGCGACGCCGACGCACGTCACGCCGCACCTGACGGGCGGTGGCTCACGACCTCCACGACCACCGGCGCGCACCGCTGGTTGAGGAAGGCGCGCTAGCGCCTGTCTCGAAACCTCCGCAGGGAGGGCACCCAGCCCGCCCACCGCTGGTCGAGCTTGTCGAGACCCCCGCGGCGGTGGCACCCGCCGGACCGAGGTCGGTTGCGTCCCAGCCCCGGCGTACGAGGTTTCGAGACGGTCGCTGCGCGACCTCCTCAACCACCGGACGACGAGGGCACCTGCGCGACCTCGTCAACCACCGGACGACGAGGGCACCTGCGCGACCTCCTCAACCACCGACGGCACGCACCGCTGGTTGAGGAAGGCGCGCTAGCGCCTGTCTCGAAACCACCGCAGGGCGGGCACCTGCTCGGCCGAGCTCGGTGCGTCCCAGCCTCGGCGTGAACAGGGCCTCAGCTGCCGCTGTTGATCATCCCGGCGCCGACGGTCACGCCGGTGGCCTCGTCGATGAGGATGAACGATCCGGTCCAGCGGTTCTTGCTGTAGGGGTCGCACAGGAGCGGCTGCGTGGTGCGCAGCTGGATCCGGCCGATCTCGTTGAGGCCGAGCTCCTTGGTCTCCTGGTCGCGGTGCAGCGTGTTGACGTCGAGGCGGTACTGGATGTCCTTGACCAGCGCCCGGGCGGTGCGGGTGGTGTGCTTGATCGCCAGCTTCTGGCGCGGGCGCAGCGGCTGCGGGGTCATCCAGCAGACCATCGCGTCGATGTCCTGGCTGGGCTGCGGGGCGTTGCTCGGCCGGGCGATCATGTCGCCGCGGGAGACGTCGACGTCGTCCTCGAGCCGGACGGTGACCGACATCGGCGGGAAGGCCTCGGAGACCTCCTTGTCGAAGAGGTCGATGCCCGCGATGCGGGACGTCATGCCGCTGGGGAGTACGACGACCTCGTCGCCGGGCTTGAGCACGCCGCCGGCCACCTGGCCGGCGTACCCGCGGTAGTCGTGGTGCTCGTCGGACTTGGGCCGCACGACGTACTGGACCGGGAAGCGGACGTCGACCAGGTCGCGGTCGGAGGCGACGTGCACGTGCTCGAGGTGGTGCATGAGCGTAGGGCCGCTGTACCAGGACATGTGCTCCGACCGCTCGACGACGTTGTCGCCCTTGAGCGCCGAGATCGGGATGACCTCGAGGTCGGGGATGTTGAGCTTCGTCGCGAACTGCGTGAACTCGGAGTGGATCCTGTTGAAGGTCTCCTGGTCGTAGTCGACCAGGTCCATCTTGTTGACCGCGAGCACGAGGTGCGGCACCCGCAGCAGCGACAGGATCACCGCGTGGCGGCGCGACTGCTCGGTGAGCCCCTGCCGGGCGTCGACGAGCACCAGGCCGAGGTCGGCAGTGGAGGCGCCGGTGACCATGTTGCGCGTGTACTGAACGTGGCCCGGGGTGTCCGCGATGATGTACTTGCGGTGGGGGGTCGCGAAGTAGCGGTACGCCACGTCGATGGTGATGCCCTGCTCGCGCTCGGAGCGCAGGCCGTCGGTGAGCAGCGCCAGGTCGGTGTAGTCGTAGCCCTTCGACGCCGAGGTCGCCTCGACGGCCTCGAGCTGGTCGGCGAAGATCGACTTGGAGTCGAGCAGCAGCCGGCCGATCAGGGTCGACTTGCCGTCGTCGACCGAGCCGGCGGTGGCGAAGCGGAGCAGGTCTGCCTCACGCCCGATCAGCTCGGGCACGGCAGCGGTGTCGTCGGTGGACATCAGAAGTAGCCCTCCTTCTTCCGGTCCTCCATGGCCGCCTCCGAGAAGCGGTCGTCGCCACGGGTGGCGCCGCGCTCGGTGACGGTGGCCACCGCGATCTCCGCGATGATCTTCTCGATGGTGTCGGCCTCGGACTCGACGCAGCCGGTGAGGCTCAGGTCGCCCACGGTGCGGAAGCGGACCGTCTTCTCGACGACCTCCTCGCCCTCGCGCAGCGGGTTGAGGTCGGACTCCGAGAGCCACATGCCGTCGCGCTGGAAGACGCGGCGCCGGTGGGAGTAGTAGATCGAGGGGATCTCGATCTCCTCGCGGCCGATGTAGTCCCAGATGTCGAGCTCGGTCCAGTTGCTGATCGGGAAGATCCGCATGTGCTCGCCCTCGTGCAGGCGACCGTTGTAGAGGCTCCACAGCTCGGGGCGCTGGTTCTTCGGGTCCCACTGGCCGAACTCGTCGCGGTGGGAGTAGACGCGCTCCTTGGCGCGGGCCTTCTCCTCGTCGCGGCGACCGCCGCCGAACGCCGCGGTGAAGCCGCCCTCCTCGAGGGCGTTGAGCAGCGTGCCGATCTGGAGCCGGTTGCGGCTGGTCTTGCCGTCGTCGACGACCACGCCGTTGGCGATGGCCTCCTCGACGCTGGCGACGATGAGGCGGACGCCCAGCCGGCTGACCCAGTTGTCGCGGGTGGCGAGCACCTCGGGGAAGTCGAGCCCGGTGTCGACCTGGAGGACGGGGAAGGGGATCTTGGCGGGATAGAACGCCTTCTCCGCCAACCGCATCATGACGATGGAGTCCTTGCCGCCCGAGAACATCAGGACCGGCTTCTCGAACTCCGCGGCGACCTCGCGGAAGATGTGGATCGACTCCGCCTCGAGCTGGTCGAGCTGGCTCAGCCGGTAGTCGGCATGCGTGACGGACATGAAGTGCGGGAGACCTCTTCTGCACGGGTGGTGCGCGTCGCGGTGGGCGGACGCGCGAGGAAGGGCAGCCATCAGGGTATCGGGAGCCCCGGAGAGGGGCTAATTCGTGACCAATCTCTGGCAAGAAACACGAGAATGCACGGGGCTCTCCCCGGGCTCCTAGACTCCCGGCCATGAGGATCGCCGTGGTCGGAGCGGGGTACGTCGGCCTGTCCAACGCCGTGCTGCTCGCCCGGCGTCACGACGTCCGCGTGCTCGACATCGACGCGGCCCGGATCGAGCTGCTCTCCCGGGGCGAGTCGCCGATCGAGGACCCCGAGCTCGAGGAGCAGCTCGCGCACGGGGAGCTGTCCCTGGTGGCGACCACCGACCCCGCCACGGCGTACGACGGCGTCGACCTGGTCGTGATCGCGACCCCGACCGACTACGACCCGCGCACGGACTACTTCGACACCGGCTCGGTGGAGCGGGTCCTGGCCGAGGCGCACGCGGCAGCGCCGGACGCGACCCTGCTGGTCAAGTCCACCGTGCCCGTCGGCTTCACCGAGCGGATGCTCGAGGCCACGCCCGGTCTGCCGATCGTGTTCAGCCCGGAGTTCCTCCGCGAGGGCCGCGCCCTCCACGACAACCTGCACCCCTCGCGCATCGTCGTGGGCGACCGCTCCGAGCGCGGCAAGCAGGTCGCCGAGCTGCTGCTGGAGGGCTCGCTCGACCCCGACGTGCCGGTGCTCGTCACCGACCCCACCGAGGCCGAGGCGATCAAGCTGTTCGCCAACACCTACCTGGCGCTGCGGGTGGCCTACTTCAACGAGCTCGACACCTACGCCGCGCTGCGCGGCCTCGACACCGCGCAGGTCATCGAGGGCGTCGGGCTCGACCCGCGGATCGGCACGCACTACAACAACCCGAGCTTCGGCTACGGCGGCTACTGCCTGCCCAAGGACACCAAGCAGCTGCAGGCCAACTACAAGGACGTCCCGCAGAACCTCATCAGCGCCATCGTCGACGCCAACACCACCCGCAAGGACTTCATCGCCGCGGACATCCTGCGCCGACGCCCGACCACCGTCGGCATCCACCGGATGATCATGAAGTCCGGCTCCGACAACCTGCGGATGTCGTCGGTGCAGGGCGTGATGAAGCGCCTCAAGGCCAAGGGCGTCGAGGTGATCATCCACGAGCCGTCGCTCCCCGGGCCGACGTACTTCAACTCCGAGGTCGTCGACGACCTCGAGGAGTTCAAGCGGCGGGCCGACCTGATCGTCGCCAACCGGCGCACGCCGGCGCTCGAGGACGTCGCAGACAAGGTCTACACGCGCGACATCTACGGCCGCGACTGAGCGCGTCCGCCCGCCCGGACCGTGACCTGCGGGGGCTGCGGTGCGTTAGCGGTCCGTGAGCAAGGTCCTCGTCACCGGCGGAGCCGGCTTCCTCGGCTCCCACCTGTGCGAGCGGCTGCTGGCCGAGGGCCACGACGTGCTGTGCGTCGACAACTACTTCACCGGCACCAAGCGCAACGTCGCCCACCTGATGGGCGACCCGATGTTCGAGCTGATGCGGCACGACGTGACTTTCCCGCTGTACGTCGAGGTCGACCAGATCTACAACCTGGCCTGCCCGGCGAGCCCGATCCACTACCAGCACGATCCGGTGCAGACGACCAAGACCAGCGTGCACGGGGCGATCAACATGCTCGGCCTCGCCAAGCGGGTGAAGGCGCGGATCCTGCAGGCCTCCACGAGCGAGGTGTACGGCGACCCGGAGATCCACCCGCAGACCGAGGACTACTGGGGCCACGTCAACCCGATCGGCGTCCGCAGCTGCTACGACGAGGGCAAGCGCTGCGCGGAGACGCTGTTCTTCGACTACCACCGCCAGCACGACCTCGGCATCAAGGTGATGCGGATCTTCAACACCTACGGCCCGCGCATGCACCCGAACGACGGCCGGGTGGTCAGCAACTTCATCGTGCAGGCGCTGCGCGGCGAGCCGATCACGATCTACGGCGACGGACAGCAGACCCGCTCGTTCTGCTACGTCGACGACCTCATCGACGCGATGGTGCGGCTGATGGACACCCCGCCGTCGTTCACCGGGCCGGTCAACGTGGGCAACCCGCACGAGTTCACGATGCTCGAGCTCGCCCACACGGTGCTCGAGCTCACCGGATCCCGCAGCGAGCTGATCTTCAAGGACCTGCCGTTCGACGACCCCAAGCAGCGCCAGCCCGACATCGCCCTGGCCCGGCAGGAGCTCGACTGGGAGCCGACGGTCGAGCTCGTCGAGGGGCTGACCCGGACGATCGACTACTTCCGGTCGACCCTGTCGGTCTGACGGCCGCGCTTCTCGCCCTCGAGCTCGGCGACGGTCGGCGCGCCGAACATCGGGAGGCCCTGGCCCCGGCGCAGCAGGCCCCACACCAGCGGCACCAGCACGATCATGCCGAGGCCGATCAGGCCGATCAGGATCGGGTGCGTCTCGTCCTTGCCGAGGGGTGACCACCCGGCCTTGTCGAGCAGCGCGACGCCCGACATCGTCAGGACCACCACGATGCCGCGCCGGATGATCGACTGCGGCACCCGTGGCGCGATCGAGCTGCCGAGCAGGGTGCCCGGCACGGAGCCGACCACCAGCGGGATCAGCAGCTCCCAGTCGATGCCGTGCAGCGCGATGTTGGAGATCGCCGCCGCGAGCACGAGCGGGACGGCCTGCACGAGGTCGGTGCCGACCAGCTTCACCGCGCTCAGCCCGGGGTAGAGCATCAGCAGCGCGACCATGATCACCGAGCCGGAGCCGACGCTGGTGATGCCGACGAGCAGCCCGCCGAGGGCGCCGACGAGCAGGGTCGGCACCGGCCGGATGCGGGGGTCGGGGTCCGCGTCGGGTGCGCCGCCGCGCACGCGGCGCAGGTTGATGTAGAGGCGCAGGGCGTACGTCGACGCGGCCAGCAGCAACGCGAAGCCGATCGCCATCTTGAGCACGTAGTCGAGCTGGTCCTCGTCGCTGGTGAGGCTGGCCACGAGGTGCGGCCCGAGCAGGGCCATCGGCACCGACCCGATGATCAGCCACTTGGCCAGCGAGAAGTTGGGGGAGCCCTCCCGCGCGTGCACGACGGCGCCACCGGTCTTGTAGACCGCGGCTGCGGTGAGGTCGGCGGTCACCACGGTCGCCGCCTCGCCGACGCCCAGGAAGATCAGGGCCGGCGTCATCAGCGCGCCGCCGCCCATGCCGGTGAGGCCGACGACGACCCCGACGAAGAACCCGGCGGCCAGGATGGACAGGGCCGTGGTCGTGAACAGGTCCATGCGCTTCCGGTCGTCCTCGTCTGGTCTGCGGGCGCGTCAGCGGGCCAGAGCGGGCAGCACGGTGTGCAGCAGCTCGTCGAGGTGCGCCACGCACCCTGCGGCGGCCTCCTCCCCACGACGATAGGGGTCCGGCACGTCGAGTGCGGGATCGGCGTTCCGGCGCGTGCTGCCCAGATGGGCCAGCAGGCCGTCGCGGTCGAGGCCCTCGGGCGCCTGCTCGAGCGCCCTGGCGAGCTGGCCCAGCGTGAACACCTTCCGGAACATCGCGGGGTGGTCGTCGAGGACGAACGTGCGGTGCGCCGCCTCCATCGTGACCACCAGGTCGGCCTCCTCGAGGAGCGCCGTCGTCAGCCGGCGGCTGCGGAACGCCGAGGTGTCCAGGTCGGCCGGCAGGACCGCGACCATGTCGGGGTTGATCGGCTCGCCGTCGCGCGCGTGGGTGCCCGCGCTGCCGAACTCCACGTCCGCCGGGCCCGCCGCCCGGGCCATGGCCTCCGCGGAGGGCGAGCGGCAGATGTTGGCCGTGCAGACGAACAGCACCTTCACAGCGTGAGGTACCCGGCCTCGCGCAGCCCCGCCAGCACGTCGCCCAGCGCGTCCTCGATGGTGCGCCCGGTCGTGTCGACGCGGACGTCGGCGTCGGCGGGCTCCTCGTAAGGGGACGAGATGCCGGTGAACTCCGGGATCTCGCCGGCGCGGGCGCGGGCGTAGAGCCCCTTGCGGTCGCGGCGCTCGCACTCCTCCAGCGGCGTGGCGACGTGGACGAGGAAGAACGCGCCGCCGGCGTCGGCCACCATGGCCCGCACCTGCTTGCGGGTCTCGTCGAACGGCGCGATCGGGCTCACCACTGCGACGCCGCCGTGTCGCGAGATCTCGGCGGCCACCCAGCCGATCCGGCGGATGTTGGTCTCGCGGTCCTCGCGGGAGAAGGTCAGCCCGGCCGACAGGTTGCGGCGCACGACGTCGCCGTCGAGGCTGGTCACCGTCCGCTCGCCCTGCTCGAGCAGCAGGTCGACCAGCGCGCGGGCCAGGGTGGACTTGCCGCTGCCCGAGAGCCCGGTGAAGAACAGCACCAGCCCCTGGCGGTCGGCCGGCGGACGGTCGTGGTCGACCACTGCGGCGACCTCGGGCGGGTAGTCCGTGTCGTCCTCGCGCAGGCCGTGGACGGGGTCGCCCGCGGCGTACGCCTCGACCACCTGCACCCCGAGCGCGTGGTCGGCCTCGGGGTCGCCGTGTGTCGGCACCGGGACGGTGACCACGACGGCGTCGGGCAGCAGGGCGGCGGCGGCCCGGGTCGCGCGGACCAGTCCCACCGGGGACAGCCACGGGGTGCCCGTGCCGGTGAAGGCGAGCAGCGTGACCGGGCCGAGTCCGGCGAGCTCCTCGAGCTGCGCGGTCGTGATCGGGTCGGCCAGCGGGACGACTGTGCGGCCGGTGTGCTGGGCGCGGTACGCCGCGGGGGTGAGGGCGAGCTCGCGGAACGGGCCGAACTGCGGGTGGGTCAGCGGGTCGACCACGCCGGCGGGCCACGACACGCGCGCCAGCGGGAGCCCCTCCGGGTCGACCAGCTCGACCGCGCCCACCGAGCGGGCCTGGGCCGCGACCGGCTCGGGCAGCGTGAGCGTGACCGGGCTCCCGGGCCGGTTGAACGCCGCGTCGTCGCCCAGCGCGCCGCTGGTCAGCAGCTCGAGGTCGTCGAGCTCCACCGGCGTCGGGCAGTGCTGCGGCACGGGTGGGGTCGGCACGAGCCGCATCCTCTCAGGCTCCTATCGTGAGCGCATGCCAGCACCCGTGGTCGTCGCCGAGGTCGTCCGCTCCGGCTTCGTGGAGGGCCACCACCACGGCTCGGTCGTGGCGCTGGCCGCCGACGGCGCCACCGCGTGGTCGGTGGGCGAGGTCACCGCGGCGGTGCTGCCGCGGTCGTGCAACAAGCCGATCCAGGCGCTGGGCATGGTCCGGCTCGGCCTCGACCTGCCGCCCGACCTGCTGGCGCTCGCGTGCGCCTCGCACAGCGGCGAGGCCTTCCACCTCGACGGTGTGCGCCGCATCCTCGCGCTCGGCGACCTCGACGAGTCGGCGCTGCGCAACGTCCGCGACTACCCCCTCGACGACGCCGCCAAGGTCGCCGCGATCCGGGCCGGCGAGGAGCCGCGGACCCTGTTCATGAACTGCTCCGGCAAGCACGCCGCGATGCTTCTCACCTGCGTCGTCAACGGCTGGGACACCGAGACCTACCTGTCTCCTGAGCACCCGCTCCAGCAGGCGATCGCCGAGACGTTCGCCGAGGTGACGGGCGAACCGGTCGAGGTGACCGCGGTCGACGGCTGCGGCGCCCCGCTCCTCTCGACGTCGCTGACCGGTCTGGCGCGCGCCTTCCGCGCGCTCGCGGTCGCCACCGACGGCCCCGAGCACCGCATCGCCGAGGCGATCCGGAGCCACCCGGCGTACGTCTCGGGCACCACGCGCGACGAGCTCAAGCTGCTCACCGCGGTCCCGGGCGGGATCGGCAAGGCGGGGGCCGAGGCGTGCTACGCCGTCGCGCTGCCCGACGGCCGTGCGTGGGCGCTCAAGATCGACGACGGCGGCGCTCGCGCGAGGCCGGTGGTCATGGCGGAGGCGCTGCGCCGCGACGGCGTGCCGACCGAGCCGGGCGTCGACGCCGGTGCGCTCGACGACACCGGCGTGGTGCCGGTGCTGGGCGCGGGTGAGCCGGTGGGCGAGATCCGCGCGGCGTTCTGATGTCGGGAGCGGTGGCGTTCTGCGGGCTGCTCGTGCTGGCCGTGCTCGCCTGACGCTGCGGCCGCTGGGCCGCGGTCCTGCTGGGCGTGGGCGCGGTCGCCTCGTTGTTCGTGAACCACTCGATGGAAGGCCGCGTGCTGCACTCGTTCTCGGGGTCGCACGGCCTCACGGCCGGTGACCTGGTCAGCCTGTGCGGCTTCCTGCTGGCAGTCGCACTCCTCGTTTTCCCTCGTGAGCATTGAGGATGTGACTCGACGCACACCCCCTCAGTTTGCATTTGCTAACTCCAGTTAGCACTATGGAGACATGGCAAAGGGACGGGTCGAGCGGGTCGGCGAACAGGTCAACAAGACCGCCGAGGCGCTCGGTGACTACCTCAAGGAGCAGCGGCTGCAGGCGCGGCTGTCGCTCCGCCAGCTGGCCGAGCAGGCGGGGGTCTCCAATCCCTACCTCAGCCAGATCGAGCGCGGTCTGCGCAAGCCCTCCGCCGAGGTGCTCCAGCAGATCGCGAAGGCGATGCGGATCTCCGCGGAGTCGCTCTACGTCCGGGCCGGGATCGTCAACCCGGTCGACGGGGTGGGGGGCTCGGTCGAGCTCGCCGTGCTCGGCGACACCCGGCTGACCGAGCGTCAGAAGCAGTCGCTGCTCGATGTCTACGCCTCGTTCCTGGCGCTCAACGGCGCCCACGAGACGGCGCAGGGCACGGACGACGCGCCCGCCGCAGACGCAACCACCACCGAGAAGGAGTGAAGAAGATGGCCACCAAGACCAAGTTCGACCTCAACGTGTCCGACCTGAAGGCCGAGGCCCAGCGCGGCCTGCACGCCGGCGTCGGCGCCGCGGACCTCGCCCTCGAGACCGTGCGCGAGTACGTCTCCGAGGCGCAGAAGAAGGCGCAGAAGCGCTTCGAGGCCGCCCAGAAGGACGCTCAGAAGGCGCTCGCCACCGCCCAGAAGTCGGTCAAGGACTTCGAGTTCCAGCCGAAGGCGCTGCGCTCGCAGGCCACCACTGTGGTGACCAGCCGCGTCGACGAGCTGTCCAAGGACGCCAAGGCTCGCCGTACCGCCATCGAGAAGCGGGTCTCCGACCTGCAGAACGACGCGCAGAAGTTCGTGACGGTCAACGTCGAGACCGCGACCGGCACCTTCGACAAGCTCGCCAAGCGCGGCGAGAAGGTCGTGAAGCGGATCCGCAAGGAGACCTCCGCGACCGTCGACCCGGGCCCGGTCAAGAAGTCGACCGGCACGACGACCACCGCCAAGAAGGCTCCGGCCAAGAAGGCCCCCGCGAAGAAGGCCACCGCCAAGAAGGCTCCGGCCAAGAAGGCCACCGCCGCCAAGTGACCTGCTGGCCGGCTCCGCCGGCAGCGCCGCACTACGCGAGACCCCCGCAGGACTCCTGCGGGGGTCTCGTCGTCCCTGCCGACCACTAGGCTTCCTGCTATGGACAGCGTCTTCGCCATCGAGGGCACGATCGGGCTGGTCGTGTTCTTCGCGATCCTCGTGGTGAAGATCTTCGCCTTCGGCAGCGCGCTGACCTTCTCGGGCGACGCCTACGAGGCCGCCGGCAAGCTCACCAAGCCCGCCTGGCTGATCATCCTGGGCCTCGGGGTCGCCCTGACCTTCGTCCCCGTCGGCGGCGTCATCATCAACGTCGCCACCATCGTGGCCGCGCTCGTCTACCTCGTCGACGTCCGCCCGGCCCTCGCCGGCCTCACCCGCCGCCGCTGACGGGTCGGGTGCCCTCGCTGCGGAGATCTCGACAAGCTCGATCGGCGGTGGCCCGGTCGGGTGCCTCCGCTGAGGGGCGCCGTTGCTCGGCTGTGTCGTGGTGGCGCACTACGGTGGCTGAGGTGCGAGGAGCGCCAGCGACGAGCCTCGAAGCCTGGTGAGCTGGGGCTGGGCCCGGCTCCGGTCGGGTGCCTTCGCTGCGGGGATCTCGACAAGCTCGATCGGCGGTGGCCCGGTCGGGTGCCTTTGCTGCGGGGGATCTCGACAGGCTCGATCGGCGGTGGCCCGGTCGGGTGCCCTCGTCGCGGGGCTTCGAGGCTCAGGCGCAGAGCGCTCGGCTCCGTCGCCGCGTCAGGCTGAGCCGGCGAGGTACCTCTCGAGCGCGACGCGCGCGTCCTCGGGCTCGAAGCCGGTCGCGCGGAGCTTGGACAGGTCCATCACGCTGCGCAGCGGGCGCGGCGCGAGGTCCTTGCCGGCGAAGTACTCCTCGGTGGTGACCGTCGAGACGTCGTCGGCCGAGCGGCCGCTCAGCTCGAAGACGGCCTTGGCCACGTCGGCGAACGACGTGGGGTCCCCGCCGTTGCTGACGTTGTAGGTGCCGTACGCCGCGCCGACGTCGAGCAGGTGCTTCGTCGCGCGGGAGAGCTCGGCGGTGAACGTGAGCCGGCCGACCTGGTCGTCGACCACCGCCGGGCTGACGCCGTTGGCGGCCAGCTGCTGCATGGTGCGGACGAAGTTCTTGCCCGAGCCGATCACCCACGAGGTCCGCAGCACGTAGTGGCGCGGAGCGGTCGACACCGCGACGTCGCCGGCGGCCTTGGTCTGGGCGTAGACCCCGAGCGGCGAGAGCGGCTCGTCCTCGGTGTGCGGGTCGACGGTGCCGTCGAAGACGTACTCGCTGGAGTAGTGCACCAGCGTGAACCGGTGCTCGGCCGCGAGCCGGGCCAGCGTGGCCGGGGCGCCGGCGTTGGCGGCCCACGCCGTACGCCGGCCCTCGGGCGTCTCGGCCGCGTCGACCGCGGTGTAGGCCGCGGCGTTGAGCACGAGGCCGTACTCGTTCCACGGCCAGGCGGCGACCTGCTCGGGGTCGGTGACGTCCAGCTCGTCGAGATCCACCAGGTCGGAGCCGGGGAAGTCGGCCTGCAGGGCGGTGCCGAGCTGGCCCTTCGAGCCGACGACCAGCGTCTTGCGCGGCTTCATCGGCTCGACGTCGCCGAGCATCGGGGTGGCGAGGTCCTTCTCGCTGATCTCGGCCTCGCCCAGCGGGATGGGCCACGGGATCGCGACGGTCGGGTCCGCGAGGTTGAGCGCGGGGTAGGCCAGGCCGGGGCGCCAGTGGTCGTTGACCAGGTAGGAGTACGTCGTGCCGTCCTCGAGCACCTGGTAGGAGTTGCCGACGCCGCGCGGCACGAAGACCGCCACCGACGGGTCGGCCTCGATCGTGAACACCGCGCCGAACGAGTCGCCCTCGCGCATGTCGACCCACGCGCCGAAGATCCGGCCGTGCGCGACGCTGATGAACTTGTCCCACGGCTCGGTGTGCACGCCGCGCGTGACCCCGCGCCGGGCGTTGTAGGCGACGCTGTGCTGGACCGGCCCGAAGTCGGGGAGTCCGAGCGCGGTCATCTTGGCGCGCTGCCAGTTCTCCTTGAACCAGCCGCGGTTGTCCTCGTGCAGGGGCAGCCGGACGACGAGCAGCCCGGGGATCGGGGTCTTCTCCACGGAGAGGTCGGCCATGGTTTCAGTCCCTGCCTTCGCTGCGGTGGTCTCGACGCCCGTCGCGACCTCGTTCCTCGGTCGCGGGGCGTTCTCGACCTTCGCCCGCGACGAGCCCGCTCGTCCCTCGCGGGCTCTGCGGGCTCACTGACCCTTGGTGGCGTAGAAGGCCTCGGTGGCCTGCTTGTGGGGGCGCCACCAGTCCTCGTGGGTGCGGTACCACTCGACGGTGTCGGCGAGGCCGGCCTCGAAGTCCTGGAAGCGCGGCGACCAGCCGAGCTCGGCGCGCAGCTTGCCGGACTCGATCGCGTAGCGGCGGTCGTGGCCGGCGCGGTCGGTGACGAACTCGATGTCGTCCTCCGAGCGGCCGAACAGCCCCAGCAGCGCCTTCACGACCTGGAGGTTGTTGCGCTCGCCGTCGGCCCCGATGAGGTAGGTCTCGCCGGAGCGGCCCTGCTCGAGGATCCGCAGCACCGCCGAGGAGTGGTCATCCGCGTGGATCCAGTCGCGCACGTTGAGTCCGTCGCCGTACACCTTCGGCGGGACGCCGTCGATGAGGTTGGTGATCATCCGCGGGATGAACTTCTCGATGTGCTGCCAGGGGCCGTAGTTGTTGGAGCAGTTGGAGATCGTCGCGCGCACGCCGAAGCTGCGGACCCACGCGCGCACCAGGTGGTCGGAGCCGGCCTTGGAGGCGCTGTAGGGGGACGACGGGTTGTACGGCGTGTCCTCGGTGAACCGCTTCGGGTCGTCGAGGTCGAGGTCGCCGTAGACCTCGTCGGTCGAGACGTGGTGGAGGCGGACGTCGTGGCGGCGCGCGGCCTCGAGCAGCGTGAAGGTGCCGACGATGTTGGTCTGGATGAACGGGCCCGGGTCGTCGAGGGAGTTGTCGTTGTGCGACTCCGCGGCGAAGTGGACCACCGCGTCGTGGTCGGAGAACAGCTTGTCGACCAGCGGGCCGTCCGCGACGTCGCCGACGACGAGCTCGACGCGGTCCTGGGGGAGCTCCTCGAGCGACTCGCGGCTCGCGGCGTAGGTGAGCTTGTCGAGCACCGTCACCGACTTGTCGGTGTTGTTGACGACGTGGTGCACGAAGTTGGAGCCGATGAAGCCGGCGCCACCGGTCACGAGAAGGTCAGCCACGGGCGATCAGCCTAATTTCTCCGGGCGGATCGGCCTAACTAGGGTGAACCACCATGCGCGGAATCATCCTGGCAGGCGGCACGGGCTCTCGGCTGCACCCGATCACCCTCGCGGTGAGCAAGCAGCTCATGCCCGTCTACGACAAGCCGATGATCTACTACCCGCTCACCACGCTGATGCTGGCCGGGATCCAGGACGTGCTGGTCATCACCACCCCCCACGAGGCAGAGCAGTTCCGCCGGCTGCTGGGCGACGGCTCGCAGTTCGGCGTCCGCATCACCTACGCCGTGCAGCCGAGCCCCGACGGCCTCGCGCAGGCGTTCATCATCGGCGCCGACCACGTCGGTGACGACCGCGTCGGCCTGGTCCTCGGCGACAACATCTTCTACGGAGACCGGCTCGGCGCCCGCCTCAACCGGTTCGACGACCTCGAGGGTGCTGCGGTGTTCGGCTACCGCGTCGCCGACCCCACGGCGTACGGCGTCGTGGAGTTCGACGCCGACGGCAAGGCGCTCTCGCTCGAGGAGAAGCCTGCGGAGCCCAAGAGCGACTTCGCGGTCCCAGGCCTCTACTTCTACGCCTCCGACGTCGTCGAGAAGGCTGCGGCGCTGAAGCCGTCGGCCCGCGGCGAGCTCGAGATCACCGACCTCAACCGCACCTACCTCGACGAGGGCCGGCTCCAGGTCGAGGTGCTGCCGCGGGGCGCGGCGTGGCTCGACACCGGCACCGTCGACGACCTCAACGAGGCCAGCAACTACGTGCGCGCCATCGAGCACCGCCAGGGCCTCAAGATCGGGTGCCCCGAGGAGGTCGCCTGGCGGATGGGCTTCATCGACGACGCCCGGCTGCGCGAGCTCGCCGAGCCGCTGGTCAAGAGCGGCTACGGCACCTACCTGCTGGGCCTGCTCGACCACCGGTGACGCGATCGCTCAGCGGCCGCGGCGGTCCACCCGCTCCCACGGCCAGTCGGTGCTGAGCCAGGCCGCGACGGCGTCGGCGAGCGGTACGTCGAGCTCCGCCCGGTCGGCTCGCACCCAGGTGTGCACGACGACGACCGCCTCGTCAGAACGCGACGGGTAGAGGTAGACGCACCCGACGACGTCGTCCGCGTCCTCCGGATCGAGCACCGTGAAGGTGAAGCCCGCCCGCCGCTCGAAGTCGTCGGCATGGCGACGCAGGTCGCCGAGGTTGGCCTCGAGCGTCATCCCCTCGCGCGGTGGCCAGGTGCTGCTCTCCGAGTAGCCGGGCGTCGAGCGGATGTGCTCGATGCTCGACATCCACGCGGCGTGGTCGGCCTCGTTGTGCTGCGGCCCGAGTGGCTCGAGCCGGAACCGGTCGGTCACCAGCGAGGTCGGCGGCTCGAAGCCGGCGGGCACGAACTCCTCCGAGGTCATGACCGGGACCGTAGTCGGCCCGCCCCCCCGGCTTCACCCGACTTTCAAGCTCCCTCAGACGGCCAGTCCGGCCCACACGGCGTCGGCGTCGGGCATGGCGGCGATCTCGTCGCTGACGCGCTCGGCCGCCGTCCGGAACGACGGGTCGCCGGTCACCTCTCCGACCGCGGACCGGATCGTGGCCGCGGAGTAGTCCTCCGGAGCGACGACCACCCCGGCACCGGTGCGAGCCATGAGCTCGGCGTTCTGCGGCTGGTCGGTCCCGCGTGGCAGCGCGACCTGCGGGACGCCGTGCACGAGGCCACCGAGCATCGTCCCCGACCCGCTGTGGGAGACCAGCAGGTCGGCCCGCTCGAGCAGCGCTGCCTGGGGGACGAACTCCGCGACCACGGCGTTCGCCGGGACCGGGCCGAGGTCTCCGGCATCGAGCGGCCGGCCGGTCGTGGCGACGACGAGACCGTCGTAGTCCGCGAGGGCGGTCAGCCCGGCCGCGAAATCGGCCGCGTCGGCGTTCTTGACCGTCCCGAGGGTGAAGTAGGCGACGGGCCAGTCGGCGGCCAGCGCCTCCGCCACCGCAGGCGGGAGCTCACCGGGCTCACCGGCACTCGGCCGCACCGGCCGGGCCGCCGGCCAGGGCAGCGGGCCGTCGGGCTGCAGCGACGGCGGGCAGAGGTCGAGCGCCACCTCCGACGAGGCGTGCTCCCACAGGCCGGGCTCGCCGATCGCCGCGCCGACCGGGCCGAGGACCTCGGCGTAGAGCGGGAACATCGGCCCGATGCCGTGCACGACCCCGGGGACCCCGAGCCGATGCGCGAGCAGCGACCCAGCCGCCTCGAGCACCTCGTGGATGACGATGTCGGGCCGCCAGTCCTGCGCCATCGCGAGCAGGTCGGCGAGCCGTGCGGTCGCGGGCCGACCGAACAGGACCACGACCCCGTCCATCATCTTCTGCTCGTCGGGCGCGCCTTCGGCGGCCCACACCGCGCCGTGCGCGGTCCACACCTCCGCCCACGTCGGCCCGACCGCGTGCGCGTCGAGGCCGCGGCTGGTCAGCTCGCCGACCAGGTCGGGCCCGGTCGCGACGTGGACGTCGTGACCGGCGCGCTCGGCTGCCCGGATCAGCGGCAGCATCGGCAGGACGTGTCCGTAGGCCGGGCACGACGTGAACAGGACCCGAGCCATGGTCGGCAGCGTCCCACGCGGGCCGCCCGCCCGTCGACGACGGAGGCCGGCTCACGTGCGTCGGTGGAATGTGTACTTGCCGGTGGGGAGTCGGGTGAGCTGGTAGGTCTCGTCGTGGGCTCGGGTGTGGTGGTGTGGGCAGAGGGAGACCAGGTCGCGGAGGTTGGTGGTGCCGCCGTCGACCCAGCGCTTGAGGTGGTGGGTGTGGGTCATACCCGGTGGCCAGTCGCAGTCGTGGATCTCGCAGCCGCCGGCCTCGATGGTTTTGGCGAGGCGTTGGGCTGGGGTGGCGAAGCGTTGGGTGCGGCCGAGGTCCAACACTTCGGATTTCCCGCCGAGGACCGCGGGGATGATCCCGGCGTTGCAGGCGAGGCGGCGGGCAGCACCGGGGCTGATCATCTCGCCGGTGTCGAGCTGGGCTGCTTTGAGGCGTCCTTCGATGGTCTCGAGGGTGATGAGGGCGACGACGGTGGCGTTGAGCCCACCGGTCTTGGGGAGGCGCTTGGTGGGGTAGCGCTCGATGTACTCGGCGAACGCTTGGCCGAGCCGTTCGGGGGTGGGTCGTCGTTGCCCGAGCGGGCCCTTGCTGGCTTGGTGCTTAGGGGCGGCGATGGCGAAGAGGGCTTTCTTGAGCATCGCGCCGTGCAGGGTGTCGAGGGTGAATCGGCCGTGGACCTTGCCGTGTCCGTCGTCCCACATGGTCAGCCGGGTGGCTGCGGCGGCGTCGCGTTCTTCGCGTTCGAGGAGCTTGGCCTCATGCGCGTCGGCGGTCTCGGGGGAGACGATCTCGAGGATCCGGCGGCCGAGGATCTTCAGTGCCTTGGCGTCGAACTGGCCGGCGAGCGCCAGCAGCCGCTCCTCGGCCTGGGTGGCGATGGCTGGGTCGAGGTCGTCGGGGAGGTCGGCGAGGGCGCGGAGGATGACCTCGGCCTGCTCGACGTGGACACGCCCTTCGGCGAGCGCGGTCCGCGTCGCCGGGTGATTCTCGAGTCCGTCGGCGAG
Organism: Nocardioides halotolerans DSM 19273; assembly: GCF_000422805.1. Taxonomy (GTDB): domain Bacteria; phylum Actinomycetota; class Actinomycetes; order Propionibacteriales; family Nocardioidaceae; genus Nocardioides; species Nocardioides halotolerans. The sequence continues at coordinate 294,842 of NZ_AUGT01000009.1, forward strand.
CCGCATCGACCGGTGGGCGGCGGCCCTGGTGGTGCGGGTGGTAGCGGCGTGCCAGGTCGCCGTCGACGATGCGGCCGTGTTGCTCGGGAGCTCGATCTGGGTGGCGTGGGAGAGCAGCCGCGCCTTGAGCTCGGCCAGCTGCGACTCGGCGGCCATCACCTCGCTGATCACGGCAGTGGTCTCGTCGGCGTTCATCGACCACAGCGGGACATCGGTCACTGCCGACAGTTCAGAGCGCACGCCAGCGACCGCCCGGGTGACCGGGTGGGTGTGGTGGGCGAGCGCTGTCATGAGACCCATTCCAGCACCGACCACCGACACCTGCTGGAGGGTCGAATCCGGCTGTGGACAAGGGGTTCCGGGACCGTGGTTGTGGACGATAAGTGGTCATCGAGAGCGGGCGGAGGCGGCTCCGTGCCCTTCGCTGCGGTGATCTCGACAAGCTCGATCAGCGGTGGTGCGGCGGGTGCCGTCGCTTGGTGGTTCCGAGACGGTCGCTAGCGCGACCTCCTCAACCAGCGGTGGGCGGCAGCGGTGGTTCAGCGGATGCCTTCGCTTGGTGGTTTCGAGGCTCGGCCGTGGCCGGCCTCCCACCTCAACCACCGTGGGCGCCGTACCACCGCACGACCGCAGCCGGACGCCGCCGCACCTCAACCGGCGTGAGGCGGAGGAGACCCCTTGCCGGGTGGGGCGGGCGGGCCTAGCGTGCAACCAACGCTGGTGGTCCACATCTCGGGAGGGAACCCATGCGCACCCTGCTTGCCGCACCCCTGGCGGCGGCCCTGGTCCTGGGCGTCTCGTCGCCCGTCGTCGCGAGTGGCCACCACGGTCACGTCGACGCCCACAGGCACCACGGGCACGGCCACCATCACGGTGGCTACGCCCGGCACGCGCCGCGGCCGGGGCTGACCGACCAGGACTTCTACTTCGTCATGGGCGACCGGTTCGCGAACGGCGACGCGAGCAACGACACCGGCGGGCTCGGGAGCGACCCGCTGGTGAGCGGGTTCGACGCCACGAGGAAGGGGTTCTACAACGGCGGTGACCTGAAGGGGCTGCGCGAGAGGCTCGACTACGTCCAGGGGCTCGGCACCGACGCGATCTGGCTGACGCCGATCTTCAAGAACAAGGCGGTCCAGCTCGAGGACGGCCCGTCGGCGGGCTACCACGGCTACTGGATCACCGACTTCACCCAGGTCGACCCGCACCTCGGCACCAACCAGGACCTCACCGCGCTCGTCGACGCCGCCCACGCGCGCGGCATGAAGGTCTTCTTCGACATCATCACCAACCACACCGCCGACGTGATCGGCTACACCGAGGGCGACCGGACGGCGTACGTCTCGAAGGACGTGAGCCCCTACCGAACGGCGAGCGGCCAGCCGTTCGACGACCGCGACGTCGCCGGGTCCGACGACTTCCCACCGCTCGACGCCGACACGTCGTTCCCCTACCACCCGGTGCTCACGCCGGAGGAGACGAACCTCAAGTCGCCCGCGTGGCTCAACGACGTGACGATGTACCACAACCGCGGCAACACGACGTTCACCGGCGAGGACAGCCAGTACGGCGACTTCTTCGGCCTCGACGACCTGTTCACCGAGCGGCCCGAGGTGGTCGACGGGATGGTCGACATCTACCGCGCGTGGGTCGAGGGCTTCGGCATCGACGGCTTCCGGATCGACACCATGAAGCACGTCAACGACGAGTTCTGGCAGGAGTTCGGGCCGCGCATGCAGCAGATCGCCGCGCGCGACGGCAACGACGACTTCTTCATGTTCGGCGAGGTCGCCCTCGACGGCAGCGGTGCGGCCCAGAAGAGCTTCACGTCGCACTACACGACCCACGACGACATGCAGGCCGTCCTCGACTTCCCCTTCCAGGACGCCGCGCGCGGGTTCGCGTCGAAGGGGCTCGGCAACCAGCAGCTCGCCGCGTTCTTCGCGAACGACGACTGGTACACCGACCGCGACTCCAACGTCTACGAGCTGCCGACCTTCCTCGGCAACCACGACATGGGCCGGATCGGGCACTTCCTGACGGCCGACAACCCCGGCGCCACGGACTCGGAGCTGCTCGCGCGCGACCGGCTGGCGCACGAGCTCATGTACCTCTCGCGCGGCAACCCGGTCGTCTACTACGGCGACGAGCAGGGATTCACCGGCGCCGGCGGCGACCAGGACGCCCGCCAGACGATGTTCGCCAGCCAGGTGCCCGACTACCTCGACGACGACCTCATCGGCACCGACCGGACCCACGCGCAGGACAGCTTCGTCGCCGGCCACCCGATGTACCAGTCGATCAAGGCGCTGGCGGCGCTCACCGAGCAGCACCCGGCGCTCCGCGACGGCGCCGAGCAGGTGCGCCACGCGTCCAGCGGACCCGGGGTCTTCGCGTTCTCGCGCGTCGACCGACGGCACCAGAAGGAGTACGTCGTCGCGCTCAACAACAGCGAGTCGGCCGCCTCGGCGGCGGTGCCGACGTTCGTCCGCCAGGGCGGCTTCCACAAGGTGTACGGCGCGGGCCCGGCCCACCTGGCGACCGGCCACGACCGGACGCTGCCGGTGAGCCTGCCGGGGCTGTCGACGGCGGTCTACGTCTCCGACAGCCGGATCCCGGCGTCGCACTCCGCGCCGCGCATCGACCTCGCCCAGCCCGCGCCGGCCGAGGTGTCCCACGGGCGCATGCACGTCGCCGCGCAGGTGCACGGCGACTCGTTCTACGAGGTGACCTTCCAGCGCAAGGTCGGCCACGGCGGCTGGCGGACCATCGGCGTCGACGACTCGGCCCCCTACCAGGTCTTCGACGACGTCTCGTCGCTCGCGCCGGGTCGCGGCGTCTCCTACCGCGCGGCCGTCCTCGACAACGGCGGCCACACCCGTGGCTCGACGCCGCGCAGCGCGACCGTCCCCCGCACCCGCGTGACGATGGCCGCGCCGACCGACGGCGGCACGGTCAGCCGCATCGACCCGGTGGCGCTCACCGCGACGGTCGACCCCGAGCGGCCGCTCCAGTCGGTGGAGCTCCAGCGCAGCGTCGCGGGCGGCCCGTGGACCAGCCTCGGCACCGACACCTCGGCGCCGGCGTACACCGCCACCGACGACGTCTCGGCGCTGCCGCTCGGCACGTCGGTCCGCTACCGGGCGGTCCTGAGCGAGCACGGCGTGGTGCAGGCGACCAGCGCGCCCGTCACGGTGACCACCGCGCCGCCGCAACCGGCGGTCGGCTCGGTGACGGTGGCCGGGAGCCTGCAGTCCGAGCTCGGCTGCCCCGACGACTGGCAGCCCGGCTGCGCGGCGACCCACCTGGCCTTCGACACCTCCGACGGGAAGTGGCACGGCACGTTCACGCTGCCCGAGGGCGGCTACGAGTGGAAGGTCGCGATCAACGACTCGTGGGACGTCAACTACGGCGTCGGCGGCGCCGCGGGCGGCGCCAACCTCGTCCTCACCGTGCCCCCCGGCGGCGACACCTACGTGTTCACCTGGGACCAGGTGACGCACGTGCCCTCGGTGGCCCCGGCGGGATAGTCCCTGACGATCGGGCCCCTGGTCGTCCGCATCAGGGGCCCCAAGGTCAGGGACTATCCCCTCACCCGGGCCAGGTCGGCCTCCACCATCAGCCGGACGACCTCGTCGAAGGCGACGGTGGGGCGCCAGCCCAGGTCGGCGCGGATGCGGGTGGGGTCGCCGACGAGGGCGGCGGCGTCGACCGGTCGCAGCAGGGCCGGGTCGACGTCGACGTACGACGCCCAGTCGGCGATGCCGACGCAGCGGAACGCCGCGGCGACGAACTCCTCCACCGAGTGGCTCTCGCCGGTCGCGACGACGTAGTCGCGGGCGGTCTCCGCCCGGGCCGCGCGCACCATGGCGTCGACGAAGTCGGGCGCCCAGCCCCAGTCGCGGACCGCGGCCAGGTTGCCGAGGGTCAGCCGCGACGCCCGGCCGCTCGCGATCGCCGCGGCGCCGGTGGTGATCTTGCGGGTCACGAAGTGCTCCGGCCGGCGCGGCGACTCGTGGTTGTAGAGGACCAGGCTCGAGGCGTGCAGGCCGCGGTGGCGGTAGACGTCGACGACGAGGTGGGCGTAGGCCTTCGCGGCGCCGTACGGGTTCACCGGGCGGACGGGGGTGTCCTCGTCCTGCGGCGAGCGGTCGGGCAGCCCGAAGATCTCGGCGCTGGAGGCCTGCACGAAGCGCACCGGCCGGCCCTCGCGCTCCTGGACCTGCCACGCCGACTCGAGCAGGCCGGCCGCGGCGAGGCCGTTGACCCGCGCGGTGAGGTCGGGCTCGTCCCACGAGCGCGCGACCGAGCTGACGGCGGCCAGGTTGTAGACCTCATCGGGCGCGACCTCGAGGAGCAGCGCGCGGGTGGCGCCGACGTCGGCGACGTCGCCGGCGTGCGTGCGTACGCCGGCGACCGGCGCGTCGTCGGCAGGGGAGAGCGCGTGCACCTCGACGCCGTCCGCGAGCAGCCGCTCGGCGAGGTAGCTGCCGTCCTGGCCGCTGACACCGGTGACCAGCGCGCGCGGAGGACGGCTCATGCCGCTCAGTGTCGCTCAGTCCGGGGCGGACGGCTCAGTAGGCGCCGCGGGTGCCGAGCACCGCACCGAGGGTGCGGAACAGGATCGTGAGGTCCTGCAGCATCGACCAGTTGTCGACGTAGTAGAGGTCGAGCCGGACCGCCTCGTCGAAGGCGAGCTCGGAGCGGCCCGAGACCTGCCAGAGACCGGTCATGCCGGGGCGGACGCGCAGCCGGCGCACGGTGTCCTGCGCGTAGCGCGCCACCTCGGTCGGCAGCGGCGGCCGCGGGCCGACCAGGCTCATCTCGCCGAGGAGGACGTTGACCAGCTGCGGCAGCTCGTCGATGGAGTAGCGGCGCAGCCAGCGACCGGGCCGGGTGACCCGCGGGTCGTCCTCCATCTTGAAGAGGCCGTCCTCGAAGCCGGTCTGCGCGTGCAGCGCCGCGAGCTGCTGCTCGGCGTCGACCACCATCGAGCGGAACTTCAGGCAGCGGAACGTCGACCCGTCGCGACCGGTGCGCTCCTGCGCGAACAGCACCGGCCCGCGGTCGTGCAGCTTGACCCACATCGCAGCGACGACGAGCAGCGGCGCGAAGAGCGCCAGCAGGAACAGCGAGCCCGCGATGTCGAAGCACCGCTTGCCGGCGCGCGAGGCGTGCACGGCCCGCGGCTTGTCGATGTGCATGAGCGGCAGCCCGCCGACCGGCCGGACCCGCACCCGCTCGGCGGAGACGTCGGTGACGCTCGGCGCCACGACGACCTGCACGTCGCGCTCCTCGAGCTCCCACGCGATCCGGCGCAGCTGGGTGGCCGAGTCGAGGGCACCGCCGGCGACGAAGATGACGTCGGCCTCGGTCAGGTCGATCGCCCGGAGGAGCTGGTCGGGCGTGCCGACCACGGGGACTCCGGCGCAGGTCTCCTCGGCGTCACCGGACGGCGGCACGAGCGCGCCGACGACGTCGTAGCCGAGCCACTTCTCGCGGCGCAGCACCCGCGCCACGTCGCCGACGTGGGAGGGCGTGCCGGCGATGACGACGCGCTGCTGCAGCGCGCCGCGGGCGCGCGCGGCGTACAGCGCGCGGCGGAGGAGGAACCGGCCGAGGATCAGCGTCGGCACGCCGATCGCGAAGAGCAGGAGGAAGAAGCCGCGGGAGAGCTGGAACTTGGCGAGGTACGCGCCGACCCCCACCAGCCCGGCGGCGAGCACGCTGGCGTTGAGGACCCGCTTGTACTCGTCGGTGCCTGCGCCGAAGACGTCGCGCGAGTAGCCCCCGACCAGCCAGAGCATCAGCAGCCAGCCGCCCATGATGAGCGGGCCGGCCAGGCCGAGGGTGTCGGAGACCTGGACGATCGAGGGGTCGAAGATCGTGAGCTGGTCGCGGCCGAACGTGGCCGCGGCGCCCGCGACGCAGACGGCGGCCATGTCGATGACGAACGCGGTCGGCGTCAGGTAGCGCAGCGCTCGGTGCGGTGCCGCGGTGATGACGGAGAGCCGCGTCTCGGCGAGCAGCGTCACGTCACGCCGCCCGAGACCCGCGTCTTCTCACGGACCTACCAACGGGTAATGGTGATCTGGGTTACTCCCCAAGCAGGTGCTTGGTGGCCGGTCTGGACCACTGACGCGGCATCCCGACCCGCGGCTGCGGGCGCTGTGCCGGAGGATTTCCCGCGTCGTCGCAGCGAGGACGGATCCTCACCCGTCCGTGGCGCGCGAATGCGCCGAAAGTGTCCAGCAGGGGGGCATCATCGATCCGTGACCACCGCGCTCCTGATCGCCCTCGCGGCCGGTGCGTGGCTGGTGGTGCCGTTCCCGCTGGCCGTCCTCGTCGGGCGCAGCCTGCGGGCCGGTGCCGCGACCGCGCGGATCTGACGGGCGCGCCCGGCGCACCTACGCTGGGGCCCATGGAGGTCTCGCGATGAAGGTGCTGGTCACCGGCGGAGCCGGCTACATCGGCTCGATCACGGCCAAGGCGCTCGAGGAGGCCGGTCACGTCCCGGTCGTGCTCGACTCGCTGCTCACCGGCCCGCACGTCTTCGTCCGCGACCGCATCTTCTACGAGGGAGACATCGCGGACCGCGCCCTGGTCACCCGGATCGTCGAGGAGCACCCCGACCTCGAGGCGACGATCCACATGGCGGCGCGGATCGTGGTGCCCGAGTCGGTGGCCCAGCCCTACGAGTACTACCGCGACAACGTCGCCAAGTCGCTCGAGCTCTTCGACCAGCTCGAGCAGCTCGGCAAGCCGCGGGTGCTGTTCTCCAGCTCGGCCAGCCTGTACGCCGTCCCCCACGGCACCGACGACTTCGAGGTCACCGAGGCCGCCCCGCTCGCGCCCGGGTCGCCGTACGCCCGGACCAAGCTGATGATGGAGCAGGTCCTCGAGGACATGGCGGCCGCGACCGACCTGCGCGCGATCATCCTGCGCTACTTCAACCCGATCGGCTCCGACCCCGACCTCGAGTCGGGGATCTACGCCAAGGAGCCCAGCCACGTGCTCGGGCAGCTCGTCATGGCCGCCCGCGGCCAGAAGGACGCCTTCACGATCACCGGCACCGACAACCCGACCCGCGACGGCACCGGCATCCGCGACTACGTCCACGTGTGGGACCTCGCGCGCGCCCACGTGCGCGCGGTGGAGAAGTTCGACGAGGTGCTCGCCGCGGTCGGCGAGCCCAGCGTGGTCATCAACATCGGCACCGGCGCCGGCGTGACCGTCCGTGAGCTGGTCGCGGCGTTCGAGAAGGTCTTCGGCCGCGAGGTCCCGACCCGCGAGGCGCCCTCGAGGCCCGGCGACGTGCCGGGCGCGTTCGCGAACGTCGACCGCGCGCACGAGCTGCTCGGCTGGCACCACGAGCTCTCGATCGAGGACGCGATCGCCTCGGCGCTGGCCTGGGGCGAGAAGCGCCAGGAGATCCTGGGCTACGAATGACGGGTTGCCTGGTCTCGGTCGCGTTGGTTGCGGTGCTCGGGTTGAGTCCGGCGCCCGGCTGCGGAGGTCTCGACAAGCTCGACCAGCGCGCATCACCTTCGCAGTCCAGCGTGCGGCAGGCCCTGGCGGGGAAGGTGATCGTGATCGACGCCGGCCACCAGCTCGGCAACCACAACTTCCCCGCCGAGATCAACCGGCCGGTGCCGGCCGGCGGGTTCAGCAAGCCGTGCAACACCACCGGCACCGCGACCAACGGCGGCTACGCCGAGGCGACGTTCGCGTGGCAGGTCACCCTGCGGCTCAAGGCCAAGCTCCAGAAGGCCGGGGCGACCGTGGTCCTCACCCGCAAGTCCAACCGCGAGGACCGGTGGGGGCCGTGCGTCGACGTGCGCGGCCGGGCCGGCAACGCGAGGAACGCGGACCTCAAGATCAGCATCCACGGCGACGGGTCGCTGGCGTCGGGGGCGCACGGCTTCCACGTCATCTACCCGTCCGACCGGGCGCCGTGGACCGACGACATCCACGAGCCGTCCCGCCGCCTCGCACAGGTCACGAAGGACTCCCTCGTGCGGAAGGGGTTCTCGGTCGCCACCTACATCGCCGGGGGCGACGGCCTCGACGAGCGCTCCGACCTCGGCACCCTCAACCTCTCCGACGTGCCCGTCGTCATGCTCGAGGCCGGCAACATGCGCGACCGCGGCGACGCGGCTGTGATGTCCTCGGCCACGGGCCAGGCGACGTACGCACGCGCGCTGGCGCGCGCTGTACGCACGTTCCTCCGCTGAGCCGCACCCGGGCGAAGGCAACGACTTCTCCACGGTCTGGCCGTTCTGGTTGTCCCGCGCCGTCCCTCCGGTGACAATCGGGGGGCTCCGGACCTCGGCCGGACCCGACCTGACCCAGCTGCCGGACCCATCGGAGGGACGTGGTGACGACGACCGCCCCGAACCGCGGCGACGGCTCGAAGGTCACCGGCGGCGGCAGGCGCCCCGAGCGGCCCGTCCCCGCGGCGCGCTCCGACCGGACGTCGTGGAGCCGGATCGTCATGCTCGTCAACGTCGTGCTCATCGCGGGCGTCGCCATCATCGGCGTGACGCAGCTGCGCGGCGACCAGTCGCCGGACCGCGTCGCGACCGACCCGACGGCGGGGGCCGCGTCCACGCTCGCCGACCCGGACGAGGGGGCATCGGAGGCGCCCGCGACGGAGGCACCCGCCACCCAGGCTCCTGCGACCGAGGCCCCGGCGCCCGGCGGCACCGTCGAGGCGCCGCGGGTCAAGCCGACGATGCGCTCCAACTTCGCCAAGGGCGACCGCTGGCCCGTCGGCGCCGGCTTCCGCGAGACCGGCCGGCTGGCGTGGCCCCTCGGGGTCGTCGACGGACTGATGACCCACGGCCCGGCCGAGGGCCCGAACGCCGTGAGCTGGCTCGAGAAGTGGATGAAGACCGACGTCCGCACGATCGGGGCGCGCGTCCAGTTCGCCCCCAACCACTCCGGCTCGGCCGCGATCACCGCGTGGCACACGTCGGTCCTCGAGACCTCCGGCCTCCAGCAGCCGCGTACGGGCATGCGGCTCGCCCTCCAGCCGGGCGCCTGGCAGCTCGTCGCGCTCGACGTCCACGGACAGTCGACGCTCGAGTCGGGCACCTACCCCGCCAGCGGTCGCTCCGCGACGTTCACCATGGTCCGCCGAGGCGACACCATCTGGATCATCGACCCGACCGGCACGGTCACGCAGGTGCGGGACCCGCGCATCAGCTCGCTCTCCGGGCCGTGGGCGTCGTGGGAGCTGCGCGAGAGCAAGGTCGGCGACCGCCCGGCCGGCTTCCAGGAGATCTGGGCGGGCTGAGGGCTCGTCCGGGGCACCGTTAGCCTCGTGAGCATGGTGGCGGAAGGCGCGAGGTGGGCCGACCGCAACACCCACCACTGGGACGACTGGACCCTGGAGTCGCTGCTCGCGGCCAAGGCGGAGCGCGTGGTCAGCCTCGTCGTCCCGGCCCGCAACGAGGCGGCGACGGTCGGCGCCGTCGTGACCCGGGTGCGGGAGGCGCTGGTCGACACCGTCGCGCTGCTCGACGAGATCGTGGTCATCGACTCCGACTCGACCGATGCGACCTACGACGTCGCGACCGACGCCGGCGCGGTCGTGCACCGGTCCGCCGAGATCCGGCCCGACCTCGGCACCGTGCCCGGGAAGGGCGAGGCGATGTGGAAGTCGCAGTTCGTGACGCGCGGCGAGGTCCTCGTGTTCATGGACGCCGACCTGCTCGACTGGGACACCCACTTCGTGCCGGGGCTGCTGGGGCCGCTCCTCACCCGGCCCGAGGTGCTGCTGGTGAAGGGGTGCTACGAGCGGCCGATGCGAGCCGGCGAGACGGTCGTCCCCTTCGAGGGCGGCCGGGTGACCGAGCTCGTGGCAAGGCCGCTGATCCGGCTGCTGTTCCCCGAGCTCGGCGGGGTGCTCCAGCCGCTGGCGGGGGAGTGGGCGGTCCGGCGGTCCCTGTTCGAGACCCTCAGCGTGCCGACCGGGTACGCCGTCGAGCTGGCTGCGCTTGTCGACACCGTCCGCGAGCACGGCCTCGACGCGCTCGCCCAGGTGGACCTCGGCACCCGCGCGCACCGGCACCAGAGCCTGCGCGACCTCAGCGGCATGGCGACGCAGATCCTGGCCGCGGCGCTCACGCGTGCCGGCGTACCGACCTCCTCGGAGCAGGTCGTCGAGCCCGAGCGCCCCCCGGCGGTGACGGCATGACGACGGGTGTCCTGCGCCTCGGCCGGCACACGTTCAGCGACGACGCGACGCTGATGATGGCGATCGTCAACCGCACCCCCGACTCCTTCTTCGACAAGGGCGCGACCTGGGAGGAGGACAAGGCCTTCGAGCGGGTCGCGCAGGTGGTCGCCGAGGGCGCGGAGATCGTCGACATCGGCGGCATCAAGGCTGCGCCGGGGGTCGAGATCGGCGAGGAGGAGGAGAAGGCACGGGTCGTCGACTTCGTGTCCCGGGTGCGCGAGGCGTTCCCCTCGCTCGTGATCTCGGTCGACACCTGGCGCGCCTCGGTCGGGGACGCGGTCTGCGCCGCGGGTGCCGACGTGCTCAACGACGCCTGGGGCGGTGCCGACCGGGAGCTGGTCGACGTCGCCGCTGCCCACGACGTCGCGATCGTGTGCACGCACACCGGGGGAGTCACGCCCCGCACCCGGCCCTACCGGATCGAGTACGACGACGTGGTCCACGAGGCCGTTCGCGACACGGTCGCCTATGCCGAGCGGGCGGTCGCCGCGGGAGTGGCCCGCGAGTCGGTGGTCATCGACCCGGCGCACGACTTCGGCAAGAACACCTTCCACTCCCTCGAGCTGACCCGACGTCTCGGCGAGATGGTCGACACCGGCTGGCCGGTGCTCGTGTCGCTCTCCAACAAGGACTTCGTCGGCGAGAGCCTCGACCTGCCCGTCGGCGAGCGGCTGACCGGCACCCTCGCCGCCACCGCCGTCTGCGCGCTGGCCGGGGCTCGCATCTACCGCGTCCACCAGGTCGTGGAGACCCGGCAGACCGTCGACATGGTCAACACCATCGCCGGGCGTCGCCTGCCCCGGCGAGCCATCCGGGGACTCCAGTGAGCGAGCAGCGGACGCGAGGTCGCGGCCGGCGCGTCGAGACCACCGCAGGGAGGGCTGGACGGTGACCAGGGTCGTGGTGGTGCCCGGCGTGCTCGCGCTGCTGCCCGAGTACGCCGGGATCGAGGATCCCGTCGCCGAGCTGCGCACCGCCTGCCTCGAGGCCGTCGGTTGGCTCGGTGCGGACGTGCGGACGTTCGGCGACCGGCAGGGCAGCCGGGTCGCGCGGCACCTGCTCGACGCGACCTCCCGCAGCGGTGACGAACCGTCGTACCTGGTGGTCGGCAACGGCTCGGCCAAGCGGACCGAGAAGGCGCCCGGACACTACGACGAGCGGGCCGAGGCCTTCGACGCCGAGCTCGGTGCCGCGCTCCGCGCGGGGCGGGCCGTCCGGGAAGGATCCCTGGCGCGAGAGCTGTGGGCGAGTGTCGGTGCATTCGCCGTGTTGGCGGAGCTCGGTGTGCCGGACGAGGTGCAGGTCGACTACGACGACGCGCCGTACGGCGTGCAGTACTGGGTGATGCGCCTCTCGATCGAGGACCGGCGGTGACCTGGTGGAGCTGCTGAGGCTGGCCGACCAGACCGACGACGACCTCGACCGTCTCTACGCCGTGCCGTCGTCGCCCTGGCTGCGGGTGAACATGATCAGCACCGTCGACGGCGCCGCCACCGGTCCCGACGGCAGGAGCGGCGGCATCAACAACGTCGCGGACAAGCGCGTCTTCGACACCCTGCGCCGGCTCTGCGACTGCGTGGTCGTCGGTGCAGGCACCGCCCGCGAGGAGGGCTACCAGGACGCGTCGAAGCCGCTGGTCCTGGTGAGCCGTCGCGCCGAGGTGCCGCCCGGCCTGCGCGACGCACCATCCGGGTCGGTCCTCATGGCCACCTGCGCGGCGGCCGAGCGCCTCGACGAGACCCGCGAGCTGCTCGGCGCCGACCACGTGCTCGTGCAGGGCGGCCACCGCGTGGACCTGGCCGGCCTCAGGCACGCCCTCACCGAGCGGGGGTTCGCGAGCATGCTCGCCGAGGGCGGGCCGCACCTGCTCCGCGACCTCCTCGCCGAGGGCGTCGTCGACGAGCTCGACGCGACCGTCGTGCCGCGGCTCCTCGCCGGCGAGCACCCGCGGATCACCGACGGACCGCCGGTCGACGTGGCCCTGCGGCTGACCCTGCTGCTCGAGGACCACGGCACGCTGCTGGCCCGCTGGCTGACCTGAGGCCGCGCACTCAGAGCGACCGCGCCTCCAGCAGCGACGGGCCGTACCACGTGAGCAGCCGGCCGCTCACGAGCCGGGTCGCCGTTCGCGGGAACGCCTCGGGCCCGTCGTCGGCGGTGAAGACGTACGGCTCGTCGGGGAGCAGCACGAGGTCGACGCCCCTCGCCTCGACCTCGCTCGGCGCCACGGTCGGGTAGCGGTCGGCGCTGTCGGCGAACGCGTTGGCCCAGCCCAGCCGACGGGCCAGGTCGCCGGTGAACGTCGCGCTGCCGACGACCATCCACGGGTCGCGCCACACCGGGATCGCCACCGACGCCGTGACCTCCGGCAGCGGACCGCACCACAGCTCCCTGACCTCGCCCAGCCAGGGCGGCCGCTCCCAGCCGAGCACCTCGTCGAAGAGGTGCTCGTAGGCCTCGACCGCCTCGGGCACGGACTCGACGCGGGTCACCTCGACGCGGACGCCGGACTCGCGCAGCCGGCGTACGTCGAGCTCGCGGTTCTCCTCGCGGTTGGCGATCACGACGTCGGGTCGCAGCTGCCTGATGGTCTCCAGGTTGGGGTTCTTGGTGCCGCGGACCCGCGCCTCGAGGGTGTCGTCGAGGTCGGCCGGGTGCGTGCACCAGTCGGTCGCGCCCACGACCGCGTCGCGGCGTACGGACGCCAGCGCCTCGGTGATGCTGGGGACGAGGCTCACCACGCGTCGTGCGGATCCGGAGGACACGCGGACACTCTTCCCGATGTGGAGCGGGGACGGGGCGCCAGGTTCCCGCTGACCTTCAAGGCCAAGGCCGGCAAGCACACGCTGCTCGTGCGAGCGGTGAGCGCGGCCGGCGTGACCGACCCGACGCCGGCGTCCTACGCGTTCAAGGTCAAGCGGAGGCGCTGAGCGGAGCGCTCAGACGTTCCGGCGGTAGGCGCCGCCGACCTCGAAGAACGCCTCGGTCACCTGGCCGAGCGAGCAGACGCGGGCGGCGTCCATGAGCGCCGCGAACACGTTGCCGCCGGAGGTCGCGACCTCCTTGAGGTGGGCCAGCGCCGCGGTGGCCTCCTGCTCGTGCTGCTCCTGGAAGGCGCGCACACGGGTGAGCTGAGACTCCTTCTCGGCGTCGGTCGCGCGGGACAGCTCGACGTGGTCGGGCGTGCCGTCGTGGCCGTTCTCGGAGTGCGGCCGGCGGAAGGTGTTGACGCCGATGATCGGCAGCGAGCCGTCGTGCTTGCGGTGCTCGTAGAGCATCGACTCGTCCTGGATGCGGCCGCGCTGGTAGCCGGTCTCCATGGCGCCGAGGACGCCGCCGCGCTCGTTGATCGCGTCGAACTCCTTGAGCACCGCCTCCTCCACGAGGTCGGTGAGCTCGTCGATGACGTAGGAGCCCTGGAGAGGGTTCTCGTTCATCGCGAGGCCCCACTCGCGGTTGATGATCAGCTGGATCGCGAGCGCGCGGCGCACGGACTCCGTCGACGGGGTGGTGACCGCCTCGTCGTAGGCGTTGGTGTGCAGGGAGTTGGCGTTGTCGTAGATCGCGATCAGCGCCTGGAGCGTGGTGCGGATGTCGTTGAAGTCCATCTCCTGCGCGTGGAGCGACCGGCCGCTGGTCTGCACGTGGTACTTCAGCTTCTGCGAGCGCTCGCCGGCGCCGTACTTCTCCTTCATGGCGACCGCCCAGATCCGGCGGGCGACGCGGCCGATCACGGAGTACTCCGGGTCCATGCCGTTGCTGAAGAAGAACGAGAGGTTGGGCGCGAAGTCGTCGATGTCCATGCCGCGCGCGAGGTAGGCCTCGACGTAGGTGAAGCCGTTGGCGAGGGTGAACGCGAGCTGGCTGATGGGGTTCGCGCCGGCCTCGGCGATGTGGTAGCCGGAGATGGAGACCGAGTAGAAGTTGCGGACCTGCTTCTCGATGAACCACTCCTGGATGTCGGCCATGCAGCGCAGAGAGAACTCGGTCGAGAACAGGCAGGTGTTCTGGCCCTGGTCCTCCTTGAGGATGTCGGCCTGCACCGTGCCGCGGACGGTCTTGATCGCCTCGTAGGGGTCGATGCCCCTCTCGCGCGCCTGGTCCATCGCGGTGTTGAGGAAGAACGCGAGGACGGTCGGCGCGGGACCGTTGATCGTCATGCTCACCGACGTCGCCGGGTCGAGCAGGTCGAACCCGTCGTAGAGCTCCTTCATGTCGTCGAGCGTCGCGACGCTCACACCCGACGTGCCGACCTTGCCGTAGATGTCGGGACGCTCGTCGGGGTCGCGGCCGTAGAGCGTCACGGAGTCGAAGGCCGTGCTCAGCCTCGTCGCGGGCTGGCCCTCGGAGAGCACCTTGAAGCGGCGGTTGGTGCGCGCCGGGTCGCCCTCGCCCGCGAACATCCGGGCCGGGTCCTCGTCGTCGCGCTTGAACGCGAAGACGCCGGCGGTGAACGGGAACCGGCCGGGGAGGTTCTCGCGGCGGAAGTACTTCACGAGCTCGCCGTGGTCGGCGTACGCCGGCAGGGAGACGCGCGGGACGCGGCTGCCGGACAGCGACTCGCGGCCGGGGTGCGCGGCGTACTCCTCGACGACGGAGGGCCAGTGCTCGAGCTGCTTCCTCACGTCGTCGTCGAGCGCCGTCTCGGCGGCCTCGAGGCTCGGCGCCAGCGCGCCGCGCGCCTCCGCCACGGTGTCGGCCACCCACGTCAGCCGCTGGACCGCCCGCGCCTGCTCGACCAGCTCGTCGGTGCGGGCGTGGTAGGTGCGGACGGTTTCGGTGATCTCCGAGAGGTAGCGCACCCGCTCGGCGGGGACGACCTGCCGGATCTTCGAGGAGTGCCGGACGTCGACGCGGGGGAGCGCGCCCTCGTCGAGCCGCAGGGCGTGGCTCCCCTGCTCCTCGGCGAGCAGCTCCTTGAGGTGCTGGTAGAGGGCGGTGACGCCGTCGTCGTTGAACGTCGCGGCGCTGGTGCCGAAGACCGGCATGTCCTCGGCCCGCTTGCCGAACGCCTCGCGGTTGCGGACCAGCTGACGCGCGACGTCACGCATGGCGTCCTCGGCGCCGCGGCGCTCGAACTTGTTGATCGCGACGACGTCGGCGAAGTCGAGCATGTCGATCTTCTCGAGCTGGCTCGCCGCCCCGAACTCCGGCGTCATGACGTACATCGACGTGTCGACGTAGGGCACCACGGCCGCGTCGCCCTGGCCGATGCCCGGCGTCTCGACCACCACGAGGTCGAAGCCGGCCGCCTTGAGCACGGTGATGACGTCGGCGAGGTAGTCGGGGAGCTCGTGGGCGCCGCGGGTCGCGAGGCTGCGGAAGTAGACGCGGCTCCGGTCCATGTCCGGCAGGTCCAGGCTGTTCATCCGGATGCGGTCGCCGAGCAGCGCGCCGCCGCCCTTGCGGCGGGTCGGGTCGACCGCGACCACCGCGACGCGCACCTTGTCCTGCTGGTCGACGCGCAGGCGGCGTACGAGCTCGTCGGTGAGGCTGGACTTGCCGGAGCCTCCGGTGCCGGTGATGCCGAGGACGGGCGCCGGGTGCTGCTCGGCGGCCCGGCGCAGGGCGTCGAGGGCGTCGGCCGGGAGGCGGCCCGTCTCGACGCCGGTGATCGCCCGCGCGACCGCGAGCCGGTCGCCGCTGATGACGTCGTCGGCGGTGACGTGCTTGCTGTCCCAGAGGTCGAAGTCGAGGTCGGCGACGACGGAGTTGATCATGCCCGGCAGCCCGAGGCGCTGGCCGTCCTCGGGGGAGAAGATCGTGACGCCGCTGCGCCGGAGCCGGTCGATCTCGTCGTGCACGATCACGCCGCCACCGCCGCCGACGACGTGCACGTGGTCGGCGCCGCGGGCGCGGAGCGACTCGACGAGGTACTCGAAGTACTCGATGTGGCCGCCCTGGTAGCTGCTGACGGCCACGCCCTGGACGTCCTCCTCGATCGCCGCGTCCACGACCTCCTGGACGGAGCGGTTGTGCCCGAGGTGCACGACCTCGCAGCCCTGGCTCATGAAGATCCGCCGCATGATGTTGATCGACGCGTCGTGCCCGTCGAACAGGCTGGATGCGGTCACCAGGCGGACCGGGTGCTGCGGGACGTGGAGCTCAGGCATTGCGTGGACCTTCGGTAGTTGGACGTCCTAGTAATTGTGCCACGGCGTCCGAGCGAGGGGATAGTCCCTGACGTCCGTGCCTGCGGAACCGGCGGCTCCACACGCACCAGCGTCAGGGACTATCCCGAGTGGGGGCTCAGTCCACGGTGTCGCCGGCGTCCTTGCGGAGCACGCCGAGGAGGCGGGTGAGGTCGGAGAGCTCTTTCGCGGAGACGCCGGGGCGCTGGAAGACGTCGGCGTTGAGGCCGTCGGTGGCCTTCTCGACGACCGCGCGGCCGGCGTCGGTGATCGAGGCGAGCACGACGCGGCGGTCGTCGTCGTGGCGCAGGCGCTCGACGAACCCCTGCCGCTCGAGGCGGTCGACCGCGGAGGTGACCGACGTCGGGTGCACCTGCAGCAGCGAGCCGAGCCGGGTCATCGGCATCGCGCCGCTCGAGGCGAACGACAGCAGCCGCAGCACCTCGTAGCGCGCGAAGGTCAGCTCGAGCGGGCGCAGCACCGCGTCGATCCGCTCCATGAGCAGCTGCTGGGCGCGGACCAGCGACGTCACCATGACCATGCCGTCCGCGGCGTCACCCCATCCGTGCCGCACCCACTGGCGGTGCGCCTCGCGGATCGGGTCGCGCCTGGCGTCCGCCGAGGGTTCGCTCACCCGCAGCATGGTAGGGACTCGGGCGGGCGACCACGGCGGTCAGCCCGACCGCGGACGCCGCGAGCACGTCGAGCTCGAGGTACGGCGTTCGGCGGACGCGCGCCGGACCGGGCGAAGGAGCGAGCGGCTCGAACCCAGCTATGACCCGGCGTGACCATCCCGGTGACAGCGCCGGAATCTGGCCTACCTGGGGGATGGTCGCGGACGCGGTCGCGGACATAGGTTGCGCCTGTTCCGTCCGTTCTCGGCAGACACCCCCGAAGGATTCCCCTGTGCTGAGCACCTCTCGTCGGGATGGCGCCCGCCGGGGCACGCGCGTCAGCGCGATCGTCGCTTCCGCGGCCGTCGTGGTGACCCTTGTCCCCGCCCTGCTGCTCTCCTCACCGTCGACCGCCGCGAGCGCCCGCGCCGCGGCTCCTGCCGCCCCGTCCGCCTCCCCCTGGACGGCGTCCAACCGGACGCCCCAGGCGCAGCTGAACGGGCACAAGCGTCGGGTGAACCCGAGCGCCTTCCGGGCCTACACGCTGAACGCGGCGCAGATGCGAGCCGCGCTCGCGGACGCACCTCGCGAGGGCACGCGGGGGGTGCCGGCCACCGTGCGGATCCCGGCGCCCAACGGACAGCTCGTCTCGTTCGAGGTGGTCAGCTCCCCGATCATGCAGTCACGGCTCGCGGCCGCCCACCCGGACATCCAGACCTACGCCGGCCGGAGTGCCGACGGTCGGGCCTCGGTGCGTCTCGACATGACGCCGATGGGCTTCCACGCCTACGTGCGCGGAGCACACGGTGGCGACTCGTGGTATGTCGACCCGGCGTACAACGGCGACACCAGCCTCTACCTCTCCTACCTGGGCGCCGACGCCGAGGAGCCTGCAGGCGGGTTCCAGGAGGGCGCGATCGAGGCCCAGGCCGCCGAGGACGCCCCCGTACACACTGGCGAGGCGCCGGGTGACCTCACGAGGCTGCGCACCTACCGGCTCGCGCTGGTGACCGACCCCGGCTACGCCACCTACTTCGGTGGTCAGGCCGTCAACGACGGCAACCACGACCCCGAGTCCAACGCCATCGTCCTGGCCGAGAAGGTCACGCTGATGAACCGGGTCAACGAGGTCTACAACGACGACCTCGCGGTCCGCCTCGAGCTGATTGACGACACCGACAAGCTCAACCTCAACACGGCGGCGATGGCGACCCTGCCGAACGGCCCGTGCGGTGCGGCGGCGTGCTTCTCCACCGCGAACGTCACGCAGTGCTCGAGCCTCGGCATCATCCGCATCGTGCTCGGCCAGCTGGTCGGCGCCGACAGCTACGACCTCGGCCACCTCGCGCTGGGCGCGCCCGGCGGCGGTGTCGCGGGCCTCGGCGTGGTGGGCGGCAACAACAAGGCGCAGGGCTGCACCGGCATCCCGACGCCCGAGGGCGACTACTACGCGGTCGACTACGTGGCTCACGAGATGGGCCACCAGTTCGGCGGCAACCACACCTTCAACGGCAACCAGTACAACTGCTCGGGCGGCAACCGCAACGGCGGGACGTCGGTCGAGCCCGGCTCGGGCACCTCGGTGATGGCCTACGCCGGCATCTGCCAGCAGGACAACCTGCAACCGCACTCCGACCCGTACTTCAGCCAGCGCAGCCAGAGCGAGATCACCGCGAACATCGTGGCGACGAAGGCGAACGTCAACGAGGTGCAGACCGTCTCGCTCTACGGCTTCGACGGCGCGGACGCGATCACGCTGACCTTCAAGAACCAGACCACGGCGCCGATCCCGGCCGGGTCCACCTCCGCCCAGATCGACGCGGCGCTCGAGACGCTGCCGGCGATCGGCCCGGGCGGCGTCACCGTCTCGGGCTACAACAACCAGAACAATGCCACCGGGCTGGCCAACGGCATCCAGGTGACCTTCGGCGGCCCGGGCCTGCTCGGCGCCGACCAGCCGCGGATGACGGTGACGCCCGTCGCCGGTGACGTGACCGGGTTCGTCGGCACGACCGCGCAGGGCGGTCCGCAGACCAACGGCGGCCACACCGTCGAGGACACCGACAACCACAACCCGACGGTGACCGCCCCCGACGACAAGACGATCCCGATGCTGACGCCGTTCACGCTGACCGGCAGCGGCACGGACGCCGACGACGACTCGCTGATCTACCTCTGGGAGCAGAACGACCGGGGCGGCAGCAGCGGCAACCAGCTGGTGAGCCAGACCAAGACCAACGGTCCGCTGTTCCGGGTCTTCGGCACCTACGCCGACGTGACCCCGGCCGGCACGGTCACGATCCACTCGCCGGGGGAGAACCACGCCACCGGCGACCCGTCGCGCACCTTCCCGGACATGCAGCAGATCCTCGACAGCAACTACAACGCCGCCACGCCGACGCCTCCGGTGTCACCGGCGACGACGTGGTTCGGCAGGTGCCCCGACGCGCCCCCGCCGCCGGTGCCGTTCCCGCCGGCCACCGGCACCGGCATCACCAACGTGCCCGTCGCGACGGTGGAGTGCTTCGCCGAGTGGCTGCCGGACTCGAGCTACGTGGGCGACGTCCTCGCTGCCAACAACGAGCCGTCGCTGCACTTCCGGCTCACCGCGCGCGACCAGCACGCCGAGGGCGGCGGCTACGCGTTCGACGACGTGAAGCTGACGATCGACAAGACCGCCGGGCCGCTGCTCGTGCAGGGTCGCAACACGGCGGCGACCGCTGCCGTCGGTGGGCGCGAGGAGAACATCACCTGGACGGTGAACTCCACGGACAAGCCGACGCTGGCGCCGAACGTCAGGATCTCGGTGTCGACCGACGGCGGCCTCACGTGGCCCTACGTGGTCGCCGACAACGTGCCGAACGACGGCGCGCAGCGCATCACGTGGCCCAACGTCGGCACCGACCGGGCCCGGCTCAAGATCGAGGCCGTCGACAACTACTTCTTCGACGTCAACAACCTCGACTTCGCGATCAATCCGCGCCTCGTGGCGACCGGGCCGGCCGCGTCGTCGTACTCGGTCCAGTACAGCGACGGCCCGACCACCCCGATCACGGTCAGCGCCGAGACGGGACGGCGCGACGGTCCGGGGCTCTCCGCCTCGGCGTCGGGCCTGCCTGCCGGGCTCAACGTGACCGAGACCGACACGTCGGGGGCCACCGGCCCGCTGACGTCGACGTTCACGGTGTCGGGGCACGCGACCGACGCGCCGGGCACCTACCCGGTGACGGTCACCGTGACCGACGGGACGGACTCCGAGGAGCTCGACTTGACGATCGAGGTGACCGCGGAGGACGCGACCGCGACGTACACCGGTCCGGCGACGGTCGAGGCGCCCGTGGGCGGCAACGACGTCGTCACGGTCCCGCTGAGCGCCCACGTGACGCAGGCTGCCGACGGCAGCCCTGGTGACCTGACCAAGGCGACGGTGACGATCAAGGACACGATCGCCAACGAGGTGCTGTGCGCCGACGCCGCGGTCGACGCCAACGGCGACGCGAGCTGCTCCTACTCGGCGGACATCCCGCTGCAGTCGGGCCGGGTCTACAACCTGCAGCTGCAGGTCGGCGGTCGCTACGCCGGCTCCGGGACCGGCTCGCTGAGCGTCACGATCGACCACACCGACCCGCAGACGTCGATCACGTCGGGTCCGGCCGAGGGGAGCCTCCTGCTCGACACGGCGACCAGCATCGGCATCGGAGCCGACGAGAGCCCGGTGACCTTCACCTGCACCCTCGACGGCGCGACGCAGGCGTGCCCGACGTCGCCGGTGTCGCTGAGCGGGCTCAGCGCGAGGACGCACACGTTCTCGGTCTTCGCGACGGACCCGGCCGGCAACGCCGACGAGACCCCGGCGACGCGGAGCTTCACCGTGCCGCTGGACGACGTCGCACTGGCGTCGACCAAGGGCTCGTGGAAGCGCGCCGGACAGGCGGGTGCCTTCGGCGGCACCGTGTCGACCTCGAAGAAGAAGGGGTCGACGCTGAGCACCACGATCAGCGGAGCCACGTCGCTGTCGCTCATCGCGACCACGGGCAAGAAGGGCGGCACCGTCAAGGTGTTCCTCAACGGCCAGCTCCTCAAGGCCATCTCGCTCAAGGGCGCGGCGGCCGGCAAGGTCGTCATCCCCGTGGCGACGTTCGCCTCCGCCCAGTCGGGCACGGTGACGATCGTCAACGACACCAAGAAGGCCAAGAAGAAGAAGAAGCAGAAGACGGTCGTGATCGACGGCCTCGGGGTGGTCACCGCCTCCTGACCGACGGTCGACGTCGAGCCCGGTGCCGGACCCGTCCGGCACCGGGGTCGCTGGCGTGGGTCTGACAGGGTGCTCCCCATGCGACTCGGGATGACCCTGCCGGTCATGGAGCCGGACCTGTGGGCCGAGCCCGACACGCTCGAGCGCTGGGCGCGGGCGGTGGACGCGGGGCCGTACGCCTCACTGTGCTTCGGCGAGCGGATGGCCTTCGACAACCCGGAGACGCTGACCCTGCTCGGCGCGGTCGCGGCCTGGACGTCGCGGGTCCGGCTGGTGACGACGGTCATCGTGCCGCAGCTGCACCGGCCGGCTCCGCTCGCCAAGGCCCTGGCGACGGCCGACCGGCTCAGCGGCGGCCGCCTCACCGTGGGGTTCGGGGTCGGCGGCCGGGTCGAGGACTACCGCGCCGCCGAGGCGGACGGGCCGCAGACGATGGGGGAGATGTCGCGCCTGGCCGGGCTCGTGCAGCGGGTCTGGGCCGGTGAGAAGCTCACCGAGGCGGAGCGCCCGGTCGGGCCGCCGCCCCTGCAGCCGGGTGGACCGCCGCTGCTGGTCGGGACGATGGGCCCGCGCACGCTGCGCTCGGCCGCGTCGTGGGCCGACGGCCTTGCGGGCTTCACCCTCGACCTCGACGTCGCCGCGATCTCCGGGCTGCACGACGTCGCGCGCGCCGCGTGGTCGGACGCCGGCCGCCCCGCCCCGCTGCTCACCACGTCGTTCTGGGTCGCGCTCGCCGACTCGCCGTCCGGCGTACCCGACGCGCGGGCGCAGGTGCACCGCCACCTGCGCCACTACATGAACTGGCTGCCGCCCGCGCTCGTCGACGCCATGGCGCCCACGACCGGCTTCGCCGGCACCGCCGCCGACCTCGCTGACATCCTGCGACGCCTCGAGGACGTCGGCACCGACGAGGTGCACGTGATCCCGACGTCGACGGACGTGGGGTTGGTGGAGCGGGTCGCCGAGCTGGCCTGACGTGGGGTAACTCACCGTTCGGTGTGCTTCCACGCCGTTCTGCCGGTGTGAAAGCGGACCGAACGGTGAGTTACCCCAAGTCCGCCGCCGGCGCCTGCGGAGCAGCCGCCCCCAGAGCCGCAGCCAGCGCCGCCACGTCGGCCAGGTCGACGTCATAGCCCGGGAAGTAGCAGCAGACCCGGTCGGCGAGGTCACCGAAGCGGCGGTGCAGCTCGGCGGCGACCTCCTCGGGCGTGCCGCGCACGGCGAGGGTGTCGACCATCGCGTCGTCGACGAGGTCGATCATCTCGAGCACCGACCCGGTCTTGGACAGCGCGTTGAGCTCGGGCTGCAGGTTGCCACAGCCCTCGACGTCGAGGACCGACCGGTACGCCGGTGTCGAGCCGTAGAACGCCAGCAGCCCGCGCACGCCGAGCGTCGCGGCGGCGAGCTGCTCGGGGGTCCGGCCCATGGCCACGATCGCCTGTGGGTAGACGGTGAACGGGCTCGGGTCGGTCCGCCTCGCCAGGCCCTCCTCGACGGCGGGGAGCGTGCGCTCGCGGACGTGGCGGTGGCTGTGGAACGGCATCACCAGCAGCCCGTCGGCGACCTCGGCCGCCGTGCGCGTCATCAGCGGGCCGAGCGCGCCGAGCAGGACCGGCGGCAGACCCCACTCGAGCGGGCCGGGCACGAACGTCGGCGGCATCAGCGTGTGCCGGGTGTGCTCCCCGCGGAAGTCGAGCCGGGTGCCGTCCTGCCACGACCCGAGGATCGCCTTCACGGCCAGCACGATCTCCCGCATCCGCGCGGCCGGCGGCGACCACGTGGCGCCGTACCTCTTCTCGACGTGCGGGCGGACCTGCGAGCCCAGGCCGAGGCGGAACCGGCCGCCGCTCATCCGCTGCAGGTCGTGCGCGGTGTGCGCGAGGTGCATCGGCGAGCGCGGCATCGCGATGGCGACGTTGGTCATGAGGTCGGTCTCGACGCCCGCCGCGGCCGCCGCGGCCAGCGGCAGGAACACGTCGTGCGGCCCCTCGAAGGTGAACAGCCCGGCAGCTCCGGCCTCGACCAGCTCGCGGGCGCGGGAGGCGGCGTGCTCGGGCGGTACGTCGAGCTGCAGGTCGAGGAGCACAGCCGAAAGGTAGTGCCCGGCGCGGCTGCGGTGCAGTTCTCGCCTAAGGCGAGCCGTAGATCGATCTGTCCGGGGCCGGCGGCGTACGCCGGCTGCGCATCACCGCCCACACGATCAGGAAGACCCCCAGCACGCGGGCGATGGTCATCACCGTGCCGAGGTGCTCGTGGAACAGCACCTTCTCGTAGATGTGCGAGCTGTCGAGGAACGTCACCTCGGCCGTCGCGGCCGCAACGACTCCAAGCACGACACCGACCAGCAGCGACCCGATCCCGCCGATGGTCGCCCACGCCTGCGAGCGTCCGAGCCCGAAGCACCACATCGCGAGCCAGAGATAGGCGAGCGCCTCGAGCAGGAAGAGGACTGTCTGGACCTTGTACTCGGTCTCGCTGAACGGGAACATGCGCGCGACCCTAGGTCAGGCGCACCCCTACTTGGCGGCCTTGCGCGCCCGCGCCGCCGTCTTGGCCCGCTCGTTGGCGTCGAGCACGACCTTGCGGATCCGCACGGTCTGCGGCGTGACCTCCACGCACTCGTCCTCGCGGCAGAACTCCAGGCACTGCTCCAGCGACAGCTTGCGCGGCGGGACCAGCTTCTCGAAGTTGTCGGCCGTGGAGGAGCGGATGTTGGTCTGCTGCTTCTCCTTGGTGATGTTGACGTCCATGTCGTCGGCGCGGGAGTTCTCGCCGACGATCATGCCCTCGTAGACCTCGGTCGTGGGCTCGACGAACAGCACGCCGCGCTCCTGCAGCGAGGTCATGGCGTACGCCGTCGCGGCGCCCTTGCGGTCGGCGACCAGCGAGCCGGAGTTGCGCGAGCGGATCTCGCCGGCCCACGGCTCGTAGCCCGCGGAGATGTGGTGGGCGATGCCGGTGCCGCGGGTGTCGGTGAGGAACTCGGTGCGGAACCCGATCAGCCCGCGCGCCGGCACCACGAACTCCATGCGCACCCAGCCGGTGCCGTGGTTGGTCATCTTCTCCATGCGGCCCTTGCGGGTGGCGAGCAGCTCGGTGACCGTGCCGAGGTACTCCTCCGGGGCATCGATCGTCAGCCGCTCCATCGGCTCGTGCACCTTGCCGTCGATCTCGCGGGTGACCACCTGCGGCTTGCCGACGGTGAGCTCGTAGCCCTCGCGGCGCATCTGCTCGACGAGGATCGCCAGCGCCAGCTCGCCGCGGCCCTGCACCTCCCAGGCGTCGGGGCGCTCGGTCGGCAGGATCTTCAGCGACACGTTGCCGACGAGCTCGCTGTCGAGCCGGTCCTTGACCAGGCGGGCGGTCACCTTGTGGCCCTTGACCTGGCCCACGAGCGGCGAGGTGTTGGTGCCGATCGTCATCGAGATGGCCGGCTCGTCGACGTGGATCAGCGGCAGCGGCTCGGGGTGCTCCGGGTCGGCGAGCGTCTCTCCGATCGTGATGTCGGGGATGCCCGCGACCGCGACGATGTCGCCCGCGCCGGCCTGCTCGCCGGGCTTGCGCTCGAGGCCCTCGGTGACGAGGAGCTCGGTGACCTTGACGTTCTTCACCTCGCCCGTGCGGCGGATCCAGGCGACGTTCTGCCCCTTGCGCAGCGTGCCCGCGTGGATGCGCAGCAGCGCGAGCCGGCCGAGGAACGGCGAGGCGTCGAGGTTCGTCACGTGCGCCTGCAGCGGCGCGCCCTCGACGTACGTCGGCGCCGGGATGGTCTCGAGGATGGTGCGGAACAGGGGCTCGAGGTCGTTGCCCTCGGGCATCGTCGCATCGGCCGGCATCTCGAGGCTGGCGATGCCTGCCTTCCCGCTGGCGTAGACGACCGGGAAGTCGAGCGCGTCCTGGCTGTGGCTGTCGTCGAGCAGGTCCATGAACAGCTCGTAGGTCTCGTCGACGACCTCCTTGATGCGGGCGTCGGCGCGGTCGACCTTGTTGACGACGAGCACCACGGGCATGTCGGCGTTGAGCGCCTTGCCGAGCACGAACCGGGTCTGCGGCAGCGGGCCCTCGCTGGCGTCGACGAGCAGCACGATCCCGTCGACCATCGAGAGGCCGCGCTCGACCTCGCCGCCGAAGTCGGCGTGCCCGGGCGTGTCGATGATGTTGATCGTCATGCCCTCCGGAGCGGAGGGGCCGGTGTAGTGCACCGCGGTGTTCTTCGCGAGGATCGTGATGCCCTTCTCGCGCTCGAGGTCACCGGTGTCCATCACCCGCTCGCCGACGCTCTCGGCCTGGTGGGCGGTGAAGGCGCCAGCCTGCCGCAGCATCGCGTCGACGAGGGTGGTCTTGCCGTGGTCGACGTGCGCGACGATCGCGACGTTGCGCAGGTTGGCGGTTTTCAGCTCGGGCACAAGGGTCCACGTTACGGTTCCGAGGGCTCCGGGGCCGCATCGGCGCGAGCGGCCGCCGCGGGTGGACATCGGGCATGGACGCCGCGCGTGGATCGCGCGTGGATACCGTGACCGCATGCCCACCATCGCGACGAACACCCGGGTCTCGCGCGAGGAGCTCCTGGAGTTCGTGCGGACCCGCCACCACCTCGTCCTCGTGACCCGCCGCTCCGACGGCAGCCCGCAGCTCTCGCCGGTCACCGGCGGCGTCGACGGCGACGGCCGGATCGTGGTCTCGACCTACCCCGACCGCGCCAAGACCACGAACCTGCGCCGCGACCAGCGCGCCAGCGTGCTCGTGCTCTCCGAGGAGTGGAACGACGCCTGGGTGCAGGTCGACGGCAGCGCCGAGGTGCTGGACATGCCGAGCCAGGAGGCGGAGGACGGCCTGGTGGAGTACTTCCGCTGCATCTCCGGCGAGCACCCCGACTGGGAAGAGTACCGCCAGGCCATGCGGAAGCAGGGCAAGTCGCTGCTCCGGATCACCCCGGAGCGGTGGGGGCCGGTCGCGATCGGCGGCTTCCCGCCCGACCGGGCACCCGACTGACCGCTGTCCACCCCGCGCCGACGGCCTAGGACACGGCCTAGGCTCACCGCCGTGAGGATCCGCCTGCTCGGCCCCGTCGAGCTCGATGTCGAGCTGCCGGGCAAGCGCGAGCGGGCGCTGGTCGCGATGCTGGCCCTGGCCGGCGGTGCACCGCTGACCCGCGAGGAGCTCGTCGACGGGCTGTGGGGGACGTCCCCACCGGAGGACCCGGAGACGAGTCTCGAGGCTCTGGTCTCCCGCGTGCGCGGCGTGCTGCCCGAGCTGCAGGCCGACGACCGGAGCGTGTCCCTCGAGGTGGCGCGACCGGACGTCGACGCGCTCCTCCTCGCCGACGAGGTTGCCGGAGCGCGCGCGGAGACCGATGCGCACCGGTCGCTGTCGCGGCTCGAGTCGGCGCTGCGGCTGCGGCGCGGCCCGGCGCTCACCGGGCTCCTCGACGTCCCGTTCGCGCCGGTGGCGGCGGCCGGCCTCGAGGACCTGCACCTCGGCGCCGTCGAGGAGCACGTGGCCGCGCAGCTGCGGCTCGGCCGCGCCGCTGAGCAGGTCGTCCGCCTGCGCGGGCTCGTGACCGCCCATCCCACGCGGCAGCACCTCTGGGCGCTCCTCATGACGGCGCTCTACCGCGACTACCGCGCCGAGGAGGCCGTCGCCGTCTACGCCGAGGCCCGCGCCAGGATCGCCGAGGAGCTCGGTATCGAGCCCAGCGAGGCCCTCCAGAGGCTCGAGGCCGCGATCCTGCGCAACGACCCGAGCCTCACCGGAGACGCGGTCGCCGAGCAACGGGTGGCCACTCCCCGCGCCGCCGGTCGCATCCCCGCACCGAGGTCTCGCACCTTCGGGCGCGACGAGCTCGTGCGACGCGTCGAGGGCTGTCTCGGCGAGCCCGGACAGGCCGTCGTGACGCTGACCGGGCTGGGCGGCTCGGGCAAGACCCGCGTGGCCGCCGTCGTCGCGAGCGCGTTCGAGGCCGCGGGACGACGCGTCGTCTGGGTCGCCCTGGCCGACGAGGCCACACCCGCGGCCCTCCTCAGGGAGATCGCCGGCGGGCTGGGAGCAGACGTCGACGAGCTGGGACAACTCAGCATCGAGGCCGATGAGCAGCAGGTCCTCGTGGTGCTGGACAACTACGAGTCCCTCGCCAACGGCGCGGCCGGGCTGCTGGAGCTGGTCGAGGCCTGCCCGCAGGTCGACTTCCTCGTGACCAGCCGGGTGAGCCTGGGCCTCGCGGCCGAGCGGGTGGTGGCGGTGCCGCCGCTCGCGCTCCCTCCCGCCCACGCGGGCCCGTCCGACGTGGCGGCCTCGCCGGCGGTCCAGCTGTTCGTGGCCACGGCCGAGCGTGCCGCGCCGGGCTTCGAGCTCCTGGGTCACGAGGAGGACGTGGCGGCGCTCTGCCAGATCCTGGACGGCGTCCCCCTGGCCCTCGAGCTCGCCGCCGCCCGGGTGCGGACGCTCGGCCTGACCGGCGTCCTGACGGGGCTGCGCCGCAACCTCGACCTGCTGCGCACCACTGCTGCCGACGTGCCCGAACGACAGCGCGCGCTCGTCACCACGATCGAGTGGAGCCTGGGGCGGCTGTCCGAGGCCGAGCGCCGCCTCGCCGTCCGGCTGGCGGTCTTCGAGGACGCCTTCACCCTCGAGTCGGCCGAGGCGGTGAGCGACGACCTGCCCGACGTCGTCGAGGGAGTCAGCACGCTGATGGAGACCGGCCTCCTGCGCGCGACCGGGTCGCGGATCGAGATCAGCTACGCGCTGCCTCGCACGGTGCGGGCCCACCTGCTGCCCGACTTCGAGGCATCACCCGACGCGTTGTCCGTGCGCCAGCGCCTGGCCGACCACCTCCTCGCCCAGCTCACCGCCTGGCGCGAGCAGCTCGACCGCGCCGAGGGCGACCTCGCCCGGGCCCGCTTCGACGACGAGGTGCGCGACATCGACGCGACCGTGGACTGGCTGCTGTCGGTCGGCCGGATCCGGCCGGCGGTCGACATCACCCTGCTCGCCACGCCCTTCTGGATCACGGCCGGCAGGTTGCAGGAGGCGCTGGCCCGGGCGCAGGTGGTGCTCGGGTACGTCGCCGCCGAGAGCCACGAGGCCGCGCGCCTGAACGTGACGGTCGGCCGGCTCGCCTACCACCTGACCGACGTCCCGGTCGCCACCCGCCACCTCGAGGCGGGCGTCCGGCTGGCCGAGCGGTACGCCGACGAGCCGACCCTGGCGGAGGCCCGCTGCTACCTCGGCGGCACCCTCTTCATCGGCGGCGACCACCGACGCGGGACGGCGCTGATGACCCGGTCGGTGGAGGCGTCCGACCGGCTCGGCCTCTACCCGCTGGTCGTCGAAGCCCTTGCCCTCAAGGCGCTCAGCCACCTGCACGCGGGGGAGCTGGACGAGGAGCGGATGACCCACGAGCGCCGGCTGCTCCTCACCCGCGAGCACGGCGACGTCTACCGCACGGCCGACACCTACAACACGCTGGCCGAGATCGCGCTCGACGACGGCGACCCCCGCAAGGCGGCGACGTACGCCGGCGAGTGCGTCACGCTGGCCGAGGGCCGTCTCCCGCTGGTCATGCGCGACGCGACCATCACCCTCGCGCGGGCCACGGCCGGACAGGGCGATGTCGACGGGGCCCGGCGGATCCTGGGCGAGGCGGTCCGGGAGAGCTACCGCATCGGGCAGACCCTGGCGATCGCGCAGTGCGCACGGCTGGGTGGTGTCCTGGCGTTCGGGGAGGACGACGCCGACCTCGCGCTGCGGCTGTTCGCCGCGGCGCAGACGCTGGCGCCGTCGCCACGCGGCACCGACGAGCCGGTGGAGGCCGACTTCGCGGCGGCCCTGGGCGAGGCACGCGCCGCCCTGGCCGACCGGGCGAAGGAGTCCTGGGAGCTCGGCGCCAGCATGCCTCTGGTCGAGCTGCGGGAGCGGCTCGAGCGGCTGGTCAGCGGTTGACCGACCCCGACCTCAGCTGACGCTCGGTGTCCGCCAGCAACCTGCGCCACCCCGTCTGGAACAGGTCGCGCGCCTTCGGGTCGGCCGTCCACGCGAGCTCACCGGCGGGTTGCATCGGGTCGAAGGTCTGCAGGATCTCGGGTCGCGGCGGGACGGCTCCGCTGAGCGCCTCGAGGAAGGCCGAGAGCAGCCGCACCCGCTGCCGCAGGCTGGTCAGCAGCGGGAGCGGGTCGTGGGCGTCGTCGGTCAGCCGCGCGGCCAGCACCATGAGGTCCTTGCGGAGCTCGGCGATCGCGATCAGCACCTGCGTCCCGTTGCGGGAGGTGTTGATGACCGGGCTCCAGTCGCGGATCGCCGTCAGCAGGCGGCGGATGCACTGGTCGACGAGGTCGACCCGCCACGCCGGGTCGGGAGTGGCCGGGAGCCGCGCCGCCCAGCCGCGCGGGTCGTCGTCAGCAGGCCTGCCGTCGCGGGCGACCAGCCGCTCCGGGTGCTGCCGGAGCCAGCGGAGCGGCCGGCCGGTCGAGGAGTAGTCGGTCCAGCCCGACGCCCGGGGGTCCTCGGCCCCGCAGACCAGGCCGAGTGCGACGTCGACGTCCACCAGCTTGTCCACGATGCCGCCCACGCCGGCGGCGGTGAGGCTCGCGTCGAGGCGGTCCTGGATGCGCAGCTCGCGATCCTCGTAGACGAGGTAGGCGACCCCGAGGAGGAGGACCGAGCTGAGGACGCTGGTCACGACGCCGTGGTCGGCCCAGAAGCCGGTCGGGAACGGCCAGTCGGTCACCAGCTGGACGAGGAGCGCTGCCCCGCACGCCGCGGCGAGCACGGCGGGCCACGGGCGGGGCAGGCGGCGTTCCTTGACCAGGAACCCGATGGCGGCGAAGGCGAACGCCGCCACGACGACGACCACGGTGGTCAGCAAGCCGTCCATCAGCGATCCTCCGGGTCGAGCCGGGCGAGCAGGTCGTCGCGCTCGGCCCGGTGCGCCGACAGCGCGGGCTCGGAGACCGCGGCTCCGGTCCGGCGCGCCAGGTAGTCCTCGTCGAGGGCGAGCCGCAGCAGCACGTCGAGGAGGTACGGCGGGCTGGCCCAGGGCTCGGTGGCGCGCACGGCCGCGGCCACCGCCTCGGCGCGCCCGGCCCAGTCACCGAGCTCGGAGCGCACGGCGTCCTCGTCGGCCAGGCCGAGCTGCCCGAGCACCGACTCGACCTCGTCGAGCCAGGCGCGGTGGGTCGACCCGCTGCCGGGGAACAGCTGCGTGACCAACGCGGCGGCGGGATGCTCCGCGCCGTCGGTGCCCGCGTCGTCCGGAGGCTCGTCGGGGTAGGCCTCGCCGTGGTCGTGACGGACGAGGATGAACTCGCGCTCGGCCAGCTCGAGCAGACCGGCGAGCGCGATCAGCCGACGCCGGATGGCCGGGCCCGGTGGCCGCTCGGTCTTGTACATGAGGTCGTGCTGGAGGCTGGCCCACGCGTGCTGCAGGATCGTCCGAGCCTGGATCTCGAAGACGGGATCGCCCAGGCCGTGGAAGTCGAGGTCGGCGAGGGTGTCCGGGCGCAGTCGCACCAGCAGGTGGGTGCTCTGGTAGCCGGGCACGTCCTCGGCGGTGCCCTCGCGCAGGTCCGACTTCTCCACGACGACGAACAGGTCCTCCAGCAGCCGGGTCATCGCCGCCAGCTCGGTCCGCAGCGGCACGAGGGCTCGCACCCCGAGCAGGTCGGTGATCTCCGCACGCGGGTCGGCGTACTTGAAGGTGCCGTCGTCGCGCAGCCGCACCGCCTTCGCGACCAGGCTCTCGGGGCTCTTGACCCGGCTCTCGACCTTGACGCTCTCGTTGCCGGCGTCGCGCAGGGCGCGGCGCACCATCCGGGTGACCAGGCTCTCGGTCCGCAGGTACCGGTGGCGGGCGTCGGCGTACCACGCCGCGACCTCGGCCCGGCGATCGGCGATCTGCTGGTCAGTGACCACCGTCGTCAGCCTCCCCGGCGTCCGTGTCGGCCAGGTCGCTCGTCAGCTCGGCCGCGCGGAGCCGGCCCAGCGGGACGTAGCGCTGGAACACCGTCCACGCCGACCGGCCCTCGTGGCGGATCGCACCGATCGTCTCGGTGGCGGGGTCGCGTGGAGCGGAGAGGACGACGACCTGGACGGTGCCGGACATGCCCTCGTGCAGGCCCGCCGCCATCGCCTTCCCGACCCGCCGCTCGACCGGGTCGGCCGAGAGGGCCAGCGCCGCGGCGTGCTCGTCGTCGAGGTCGATCTGAGGCACGGTGTGCTCGATCCTCGCCACCAGCGGATGGATCGTCCGGGCGCTGTAGAAGCCGAGCCGGGTCGCGTCGCGGAACCGCCGGTTGGCCTGGCAGATGTAGCTCCCCGTGGCCTGGTAGAACGGCCAGGCGCTCGAGGCCGCGACGACGCACACCTCGGCGTCGTCCACGGGCTCCCTCGTCATCCCCGCTCCTGGTCGTCCCGGCATGGCTCGACCGGGCCATCTTGGCGGTGAAGGCTGTTGCCAGGACGGCTGGCGATCTATGGTCCGCAGAGAGAACCACGGGAGGGGGGCAGATGTCACTGCGTGTCACCTACGCCGGCGCGCTGGCGGCCTTCGCGCTCGCCCTGTCGGCCCTCGGCGCGGCGGGCGCTGCCGCAGGATCCGCCGCAGAGGCGCAGGCCGACGATCTCCCCTCGCTGTGCACCGACCCCGGCCGCCCGGCGAACGTCTACACCTGGGTCGGCGGAGGGGCCGACCACAACTGGAGCACTGCCGCCAACTGGGTTGCCGGGACGACCGGGGTGCACGAGGTGCCCAACGACTACACGCCGACCTCGCCGCCGCACCCCTACGACCCCACCAACGGCATCGACACCGCCGTCACGATCGTGTGCATCGACGCCAACGACTCGGTGGTCATCACCGACGAGACCTTCGGCCACGCTTACGTCTGGCTCCAGGAGATCTACGTCAGCGGAGCCTTCACCATCACGCTGAAGGACAACAACACGGCACTGTTCGTCGACGGCAAGACGCGCAACTCCACCCTGGGTCCGGCCACGGTGGTGGACCTGCGTGGTCAGCTCGGCGGGCGCGGCACGATCGAGAGCTCAGGGTCCATCACCGCCACGTCGAAGCCCGGGTTCCCGGTCCAGCTCACCACCAAGCGGATCGTGAGCACGGTCGACGAGCAGGCATTCACCGATGCGGGCCGGCTGGTGGTCGAGGCCGGCGGGTCGCTCGCCCTCGCGCAGAAGGGCGTCGGGCTCGCCTACAACTACCAGCTCGACATCGGCGGCACCGTCACGATCCGCGCGAACCCGACCGCAGACCCGGCGACGACGCCCTACCTGGCCGCCAGCGACGGCTCGCAGGTCAACGTCCTGGCCGGCGGCAAGCTCACCTTCGCCGGCAACGGCGGTCTGTATCGCGGCAAGATCCTGTCGGGGAAGACGCTGGCACCGCTGCGCAACTCGGGGACCCTCGAGAAGACCGGCGCCGGCACCGTCAGCGTGGTCGGGGTCGACTACCAGCCGCAGCCCGGTGGCGTCGTCAACGTCGTTGCGGGAGACCTCCGGCTGCCGGACGGCGACACCAGCGCCCCGCGCATGGCCGACCAGGTCGGCAGCGGGCAGACCTTCGGGACCGGCGCCTGCGCCGCTGCGGAGATCCCCGCCGACACGGGCGCGAGCTGCGCGCCGGCGCTCACCGCGAGCGACCCGCGCAGCGTCGCGCTGACCGCGCCGTCCGACGGCGCCGCGACCAACGTCGTGCTCGACGAGGACGCGGCCGGGTCGATGCCCTTCACCGGCCTCTCGGGGCATGTCGTCCTCGCTGGCGCCGACGCCGCGACGGTGGACAGAGACACGCCGCTGACCGTGACCCTGCGCTACCAGGCCTCCGACGTCGCGCACCTGCCGCTCTCGTCGCTCCGGATGCTGTGGGTCGCCGAGGGCTCCGACGTGTGGCAGGTGCTGGCCGACTGCGCGGTCCCGGGGCGGGTGCCGATCGGGCGGCCGGCGTGCTTCGACCGAGCGGCCAGCGCCCAGCTGCCGGGCGGGGACATCACCGTGGTGGTCCACGTGGGCGTCGGAGGCGACAGCCGGCACATCATCAGCCGCGTCGGCGACCCGGTCGACGCCGCGGGGGCCATGGGCACCGCCCAGGTCGGCCGGACGCTGGACGCACACGGGGTGAGCTTCGCGCCGCTGCCGCCCAACGCCGCGCCCACGAGCGTCGCCTACCAGTGGTCGGTCGACGGCGTACCACTCACCGGGAGCGGTCCCGACGGGTCGCTGCTCGCGCTCGGCCCCGGCCTGGCGGGCAGGACGGTGATCCTCGACGTGTACGCCAGCCACCCCGACTGGGGCACCGGCCTCTTCTCGTTCTCAGCGGGGCCGGTCGCCCCCGGCGCCCTGGTCTGCTCTCGGCCGACCCTCGCCAAGAGGGCCAGGAAGGTGACCGCCGCCGCCGGCTCGTGCACCGTCGCCACCACCGTCGCCTACCAGTGGTACGCGAAGGGCAAGCCGATCCGCGGCGCGACCGGCAAGAAGCTCAAGGTGACGAGCAAGATCCGCGGCAAGAAGGTGTACGTCCGGGTCACCCACACCAGTCCGGGCTACGCGCAGGACGTCCAGACGTCGCGGAGGGTGAAGGTCACGTAGCGTCGTCCTCGTGACTCGGGCCTGCTTCGTCCCTCCGTACCTCCTCCGCCAGATCGCGCTGACCCGGCCGGAGGAGACCGACTGGGTCGAGCAGATGCTCGCGCACGACGACGGCGTCCGGCTGCAGCGCACGGCGCTCGCGCCGGCGGCGGCCACGGGCGCTGACTGGGTCGTGCACACCGCACGCAACGGGTCCGCGCTGCCGGGGATCGTCGTGCGGACCGCGGGCGACGGGCCGAGCGGTGACGCCGCGGTCGACGAGGCGGCGGACGGGGTCGCGGCGTCGCTGGCGATGTTCGCCGAGGTCTACGGCCGCGACTCCTTCGACGACGCCGGTGCGACCGTGGTGGCGACGGTGCACTACCAGCGCGGCTACGACAACGCGTTCTGGAACGGCGAGCAGCTCGTGTTCGGCGACGGCGACGGTCGGATCTTCGGCCGGTTCACCAAGCCGGTCGACGTGCTCGGCCACGAGCTGACCCACGCGGTCACCGAGCGCGCGGCCGGGCTGGTCTACGAGGGTCAGTCCGGCGCGCTCAACGAGTCGGTCTCCGACGCGTTCGCGGCCTGCCTCAAGCAGCGGCTGCTCGGGCAGGACGCACTGGCCGGCGACTGGCTGATCGGCGCCGGGCTGTTCCTGCCCGGCGTGGCCGGCCGCGCGCTGCGCGACATGGCACATCCCGGCACGGCGTACGACGACCCGGTGCTCGGCCGCGACCCGCAGCCCGCCCACATGGACGACTACGTCGACACCACCGACGACCACGGGGGAGTCCACCTCAACTCCGGCATCCCCAACCGCGCCTTCCACCTCGCGGCCACCGCGATCGGCGGCTCCTCGGCCGAGGGCGCCGGCCGGATCTGGTACGCCGCCCTCACCGGTGGGTTGCCCAGCCGCGCCGACTTCGCCACCTTCGCGGCGGCCACCGTCGCAGCCGCTGGCGAGCACGCCTCGGCCGTGGAGGAGGCGTGGGCGAGCGTCGGCGTGACGCCCCAGACCGGCACCGCGGGGCCGGGCCAGCCTCCGCCGGTCACCGTCGGCCGGCGCGTGCACGTCCGGCGTACGGGGGGCTTCGCCGGGCTCACCGCCGACGGCGAGGTCGACCTCGACGCCGACGACCGCCGCGCCCCGGAGCTGGCCGCGCTGGTCGACCGCATCGACCTGCGCGAGGTGCGGGCCGGCGACCCCAGGCCGGACATGTACGTCTACGCCTTCGACCTCTGCGGCGACTGCGCCACGGTGCCCGAGCAGCACCTCACGACCGACTTGCGGCGGGTCGCCGAGCTGGTGCTCACGCCCGACGTCGCGGGGTAGTCCCTGACGAAACGGCCCCGGACCGGCGCGATCGGGGGCCGTTTCGTCACGGACTACCCCGCCGCGGCGGTCAGGAGAGGGCGCGGTCGAGGGCCGCCTCGACGTGCAGGGTGGTGCAGGGGAAGACCGGGAGGTCGACGTCGGCCTGGTGGATGAGCAGCTCGAGCTCGGTGCAGCCGAGGAGGACGCCCTCGGCGCCGGCGTCCCAGAGCTGGTGGATCAGCTCGACCACGCGGCGCCGAGTCCGGTCGAGCACGTGGCCGTGCACGAGCTCCTCGTAGATGGCGGAGTTCAGCCAGTCGTGCTCCGAGGCCGGCGGCACGAGCACCTCGAAGCCGTGGCCGGCCATCCGGTCGGTGAAGAACCCGTCGGACATGGCGACCGTGGTGCCGATGAAGGCGACCCGCGCGACGCCGGCCTGCGCGCACGCGTCGGCGACGACGTCGGCCAGGTGCAGCAGCGGGATGTCGACGGCTGCCTGCACCTGGTCAGCGACCTTGTGGAACGTCGTCGTGCACAGCAGCAGGAAGTCCGCACCGCCCCGCTCCACGCTGCGACCGGCCTCGGCGAGGAGCGCGCCGACCTGGTCCCAGCGCTCGGCGTCCTCGAGCTCGGTCAGCTCGGCGAAGTCGACGGTGCTCATCACGAGCCTGGGCGAGGCCAGCCCGCCCAGCCGCTTGCGCACGCCGAGGTTGAGGTCGCGGTAGTAGACCGCGCTGCTCTCCCAGCTCATGCCGCCGACGAGGCCGATCGTCTTCATCCCCGAGTGGGTCGTGGAGGCCATGCGCTCACTCTTCCATGCTCACTCGCAGGTCACTCGAAGGTCACTCGCAGTCACTCGGACGGCGGCAGGCGGAACACCTTGTGCTGCGCGGCCTGCGCCCGCGGCCGGATCACGAGCTCGTCGACGTTCACGTGGGCGGGCCGGGTCGCCATCCAGGTGATCGCGTCGGCGACGTCCTCGGCGGTCAGCGGGTCGGGTACGCCGCGGTAGATGGCGTCGGCCTTCTCCTGGTCGCCGCCGAACCGCACCA
Source organism: Nocardioides halotolerans DSM 19273 (assembly GCF_000422805.1). Lineage (GTDB taxonomy): Bacteria > Actinomycetota > Actinomycetes > Propionibacteriales > Nocardioidaceae > Nocardioides > Nocardioides halotolerans. The sequence continues at coordinate 331,025 of NZ_AUGT01000009.1, forward strand.
GCGCGAACTCGTCGGTCCTCACCATCCCCGGCGCGATCTCGCAGACGCGCACCGGCTGGTCCCACAGCTCCAGGCGCAGCGTCTCGGTGACCACCTGGGTGCCGTGCTTGGCGGCGGTGTAGCCGCCGCCGCCCTCGTAGGCGATCCGTCCGGCGGTCGAGCCGACGTTGAGGATCATCCCGTCGCCGCTGGCGACCAGCGCCGGCAGCAGCGCCCGGGTCGCCTGCATCAGCCCGATCACGTTGACCTCGAACATCCGCCGCCAGTCCTCGCTGTCGGCCTCCGCCACCGGCCCCGAGCCGAAGGCGCCGCCGGCATTGTTGACCAGCAGGTTGAGCGAGCCGCCCACCGTCGCCGCCAGCCGCGTCACCGAGTCGTTGTCGGTGACGTCGCACGGGACCGGCACCGCCGCTCCGCCCGCGGACGCGATCTCCTCGGCCAGCGCCTCGACCCGGTCGGCCCGGCGCGCGGCGCAGAACACCCGGAACCCCGCCTCGGCGAGCATCCTCGCGGTCGCCGCGCCGATGCCGCTGCTGGCACCGGTGACGACCGCGGTCCGGTCCGGTGTCCTCGCGCTGGTGGGACTGTCGCTCATGGCCGCCATTGTGGTGGCACACTGTCTGGTCGTGTCACCGACCTCCCTCTCGCGCCTCGCCGGCATCCTGGGTGGCCTGTGCTGGATGGGCCGGGCGATCCTCGACGACGGCGACGGCCCGACCTCGCTCATCGACGGACTCCACTACGGCGGCCTCGCCCTGCTGGTGATCGCCCTGCTGGGCATCGGCGGCGGGCTGGTGTCGGGACTGGTGGCGCTCCGCGTGGTGGTCGCGATCTGCCTCGTCGCGCTCGCCGCGGCGGTCGTGTCGTTCCTCCACCAGCAGTACACCGACCGGGCCGTCGACGGGATCCTGGGCGGCCTGATGGTCGTCTACTGCATCATCGGCATCCTCGTACGCCGCAGCAGGGCCGCCGACGACGCGGTCGCGGAGCACCACCGCCCGCGGGGCTCGCACGCCGCCTGAGCGTGGAGCCGGGCGCCCAGCGAGCCCGGGCGGGGGAGCCCGGGCACCGCGCGGGTACCTGCGGGAATGAGCGGGGCCTCCACGAGGTTGCGGTCGTGGGGCGGTCCGCCCCCACACAGACTGGTGCAGGAGGTGCGCGTGGACGGGCTCCAGCGGCTGGCGATGATCAGCCTGCACACCTCGCCCCTCGACCAGCCCGGCACGGGCGACGCGGGCGGCATGAACGTCTACGTCATCGAGCTCGCCAAGCGGCTGGCCCGGCGCGGCGTCGAGGTCGACATCTTCACGCGGGCCACGAGCTCCGCCCTCGACCAGGTGGTGGCGGCCTGCGACGGGGTCTCCGTCCGCCACATCCACGCGGGACCCTTCGAGGGGCTGACCAAGCACGAGCTCCCGGCCCAGCTGTGCGTCTTCGCCCGAGAGGTGCTGCGCACCGAGGCGGCGCACCCGGTCGGCCACTACGACGTCGTGCACAGCCACTACTGGCTGTCGGGCCAGGTCGGCGCGCTGGCCCGCGACCGGTGGGGAGTCCCGCTGGTCCACTCGATGCACACGATGGCCAAGGTCAAGAACGACGCGCTCGCCGAGGGTGACACCCCCGAGCCCGTGGCCCGCGTGATCGGCGAGGAGCAGGTCGTCGAGGCCGCCGACATGCTGATCGCGAGCACCGACCTCGAGGCCAAGCAGCTCATCGAGCTCTACGACGCCGACCCGGCCCGCGTCGAGGTCGTCCCGCCCGGCGTCGACCTCGACGTCTTCCGCCCCGCCCCGAAGGGCGAGGCCCGCGCTGCGCTGGGCCTGCCCGCGGACGCCGACGTCCTGCTCTTCGCCGGCCGGATCCAGCCGCTCAAGGCGCCCGACGTGCTGCTCCGCGCGGTGGCCGCGCTGCTCGAGCGCGAGCCGGGTCGCCGGGCCCGCACGGTGGTGCCGATCGTCGGCGGACCGTCGGGGTCGGGCCTCGACAAGCCGCAGGCACTCGCCGACCTCGCCTCGCAGCTCGGCCTCGACGACGTCGTGAGGTTCGTCCCGCCGGTGTCGCAGGACGAGCTCGCCCGGTGGTACGCCGCGGCCACCCTGGTCGCCGTGCCGTCGTACAACGAGTCCTTCGGCCTGGTCGCCGTCGAGGCCGAGGCGACCGGCACGCCGGTGCTGGCCGCGGCGGTGGGCGGCCTGACCACAGCGGTCCGCGACGGGCACAGCGGGCTCCTCGTCGAGGGCCACCGCACCGGCGACTGGGCAGACGCGCTGCAGCGGGTGCTCGGCGACGACGAGCTGCGCGCCCGGCTCGAGGCCGGCGCCCGCGAGCAGGCGCAGCTGTTCTCGTGGGACGCCACCGCTGAGGCCACGCTGCGCGTCTACGAGCAGGCGCGGTCCTCCGTGCTGGCCACGCTGTGACCGCAGCAGAGGACAGGCTCCGGGCCTACCTGAAGGCCAACGACCTCGACTTCGACGAGCCCCGGCCGGGGCAGTTCTCGTTCGCCCTGCCCGGCGAGCGCAAGCTCCAGACGCCCGTGCGGCTCGACGTCGGGACCCACGCCCTGGGGGTGCACGCCTTCGTCTGCCGCCGACCCGACGAGAACCACGAGCGCGTCTACGCGTGGCTGCTCCAGCGCAACCTCAAGCTCTTCGGCGTGGCGTTCGCCATCGACCGGGTCGGCGACATCTACCTCGACGGCCGGCTGCCGCTGGCCGTGCTCGACGACGACGACGAGCTCGACCGGCTGCTCGGGGCGGTGCTGACCACGGCCGACGAGTCGTTCAACTCCTTGCTCGAGCTCGGCTTCGCCTCCTCGATCCGCAAGGAGTGGGAGTGGCGCACGCTGCGCGGTGAGTCGACCGCCAACCTCGAGGCATTCCGCGGCTGGCTGGAGACGGGCGCGGACAACGGCGCGGGCAACGGCTCAGGAAGCGGCGAGGACGAGCGCGAACCCGACGAGGGCCGGTAGCGCCTGCACGACCAGGATCTGGCGGCTCACGGTCACGGCACCGTAGGCGCCGGCGACGATCACGCAGGCGAGGAAGAAGAGCTTCACGTCGTCGCGGTCGGCGACGAGGCCCCAGACCAGGCCGGCGCTCAGGAAGCCGTTGTAGAGACCCTGGTTGGACGCGAGCGTCCGGCTCTCGGCCGCGAACGCCGGATCGAGGCCGAAGGTCCGGTGCCCGGTCGGGGTGTCCCACAGGAACATCTCCAGCACCAGGAAGTAGAGGTGCAGGGCCGCGACCACACCGACGACCACGTCTCCTGCGATGCCCACGGCCCGCATCCTCGCAGAAGGGGGAGGGGCGGTGACCGGGAGACCCGGCCACCGCCCCACACCTGGAAGGAGCAGTCGACGACTACTTCTTCTTGATGACCTTCCACTTCGCGCGCAGCGGCGTCGGGTCGACGTTGCCCGCTGCGTCGATCGCCCTGATCTGGATCTTGTGCTTGCCGTACTTCAGCTTCTTGAGCTTCAGCGGCGAGGTGCAGGGCTTGAACTTCTTCGCGGTGTCGACCTTGCACTCGAAGTGCGACCCGGCCTCGCTCGCCGTGAACTTGATGAGCGCAGACCTCTTGAACCCCGTCTTGGGTTTCTTCGTGAAGGTGGTCTCGGGTGGGATCACGTCCGAGGTCTTGATCTCCAGGGTCGGGAGGGCTCCGATCCAGCCACCGTCGGTGCCCGTGTCGTCGTTGACGAACAGGTTCCACGTGCCGTTGGGCGCACTGCCGTCGAACACCGACAACGTGGCGCCGTACGGCGCTGCCGGAGCCGGGGCCGGGAAGGGGTCGGCACCTCCGTTGTTGGACGGCTTGAACGCGCCGCTCGGGCACGGGCCCGAGACCGGCATCGCCGCTGCCGCCTCGTCGTCGATCGTGAAGTTGGCGTTGAGCAGGTCGATCGACCCGCAGACGTCCGACATCACCACCGCGGAGACACCCGTCGGACTGACGAGGACCATGTCCAGGTCGTCCGGCCAGGTGTGCGAGACGCCGTTGAGCTTGAGGTTGACGTCGGTGACGTTGCCGCTGAGGCCGGTGACGGCGATCGGCACGGGGTACGGCGACGCAGGCCCGCTGCCGGAGCTGCCCAGCGCCGGCACGGTGATCGGCGCGGACGCGGCCGTCGTGATCTGGAGCGACCAGCCGCTGATCGAGCCGCCGTCCGCCCCGGGGAACTCGTCGGAGACGTAGAGGCGCCAGGTGCCATTGGGGCTCTTGCCGTTGAAGCCGGCCAGCGTGGTGATGGTCGGAGTCGTGTGCCACGTGTCGGCGCCGGGGGCGTCGGTCGGCTTCCACGTGCCCGCCGGGCAAGGACCGGCGTCGGGCAGGGCGGTGGCCGAGGCGTCGTCGAAGGTGAAGTTGCCGGTGGTGTCGGTGCCGCCGCAGGCGTCGGAGATCAGCGCGATGGCGGTGCCGTCGGGACCGATCAGCTCGATGTCGAGGTCGTCGGGGAAGGTGTGCGCCATCCCCTGGATCGTGACGTTGACATCGGTGATGGTCGTGCTCATCCCGAACTGCGTGATGTTCGTGATGTTGGTCGGCGTGACGGCGCCGGTCGTCGGGCTGATCGTGAGCACGGTGTTGTTGCTGAGGTTGAACACCGCCGCGTCGGCGGCCGGCACGGCAAGGGCCGTGACGCCGAGTGCGAGAGCCGCGCTGGCGAGGAGCGCGGCGGACTTCCTGAGGCCCATGAGGGTCTCTCCTCCAGTTGCGGGTGGTTGATCCCCGAACGTCCTCCCCCGGCCAACCCGGCGTCAATGGTCACTGCGGGCCATTTGACCCGCGCACCTGGCGCATCCGCTTCGGGTCGTGGGGTTCAGCGAGGAGGCCCGGGCTCGACCGCGACGGTGCGGGGCTTGCGGCGCGCGACGGCCACGCCGACCAGGGCCAGCACCCCGCCGACGTAGGCCATCCGGGGCGGCGTCTCGTCGAGCAGGAGCCAGCCCATCACGATCGTGATCGGCGGGACGAGGTAGGTCGTCACCCCGAGGCTGCTGGCCGACATCGTGCGCAGGGCATAGGCGAACGTCGTGAACGCGATCGCCGTCGGGAACACGCCGAGGTAGACGACCCACCACACGTCGGAGGCCGACGCGTCGCGCGTGTCGTCGACGAGTCGGCCCACGAACGGCAGGCACACCACGGCCCCGACGGTGCAGGCCAGCCAGGTCACGTGGATCGCGGGCAGCCGGGCCACGAGCGGCTTCTGCAGCACGAGGCTCACCGAGTAGACGACAGCGGCGAGCAGGCACAGCACCACGCCGAGCACGCTGCGGTCCTCGCCCGAGTCTCCTGAGGCCGTGGCGATGAGAGCGACACCGCCGAACGCCAACGCGAGCCCGATCGCGAGGTAGGCGGTGAACCGCTCGTGGAGGAACAGGGCGGCCAACAGGGCCACGAGCACGGGCGACACCTGGATCAGCATCACGGCCGTGCCGGCGTCGACGTCCTGCTCACCGGCGTTGAGGGCGACGTTGTAGATGCCGAACCAGAGCACGCCGATGGTCACGATGGAGACCCACTGGCCGCGGGTCGGACGCGGCAGGCCGCGACTGAGGGCCACGGCGCCGAGGCAGACCGATCCGACCAGCAGCCTGCCGAGCGACAGCGAGCCGGCCGAGAAGCTGCCGGCGAGGTGACGGATCGCCACGAAGGCCGAGGCCCAGAGCAGCAGCGTGACCCCGACCGCTGCGAGGGGCAGCCAGGAGGGAGCGGTCGAGGCACCAGCAGGCGCGGACGCGTCGGACTGCTCGGCGGAGGACGTGGTGGTCACGGCGCTCAGCCTAGGAAGAGGCACCGACATCTGACACGCGGATATCGGTCCTCTGAGCACCACTTCCCGCCACGCGACTGCGGCGGGCTGGACGGCGGCCTTGTCTGACAGTTACTGTCAAAACACAGTAACCATCAGATTGGAGTCGATGTCATGGACCGGTCCTCGTCGGCGCGGTGGTGGGCGTTGGGCGCCACCGCGCTCTCCCTCCTCGTGGTCGGTCTCGACATGACCGTCCTCAACGTGGCGCTGCCCGACATCGCGGCCGACCTCCGGGCCTCGACCTCGCAGCTGCAGTGGTTCGCCGACGCCTACCTGCTGGTGCTCGCGGCCGTGATGCTGCCCGCCGGGATGCTCGGCGACCGGCTCGGCCGCAAGGGACTCACGCTGGGCGCCCTCGCGGTCTTCGGCGTCGGCTCGCTCTGGTGCGCGTACGCCGGCAGCCCGGGCTCGCTCATCGCGGCCCGGGCGCTGCTCGGGCTCGGCGCGGCCGCGCTCATCCCGCTGGCGATGTCGGCCGTGGTCGTCCTCTTCGAGCCCGAGGAGAGGCCGAAGGCGGTGCTCGTGCTGAGCCTGTCGACGGTGGTCGGCCTGCCGCTGGGCCCGATCGTCGGCGGGGCGCTACTCCAGTCCTTCTGGTGGGGGTCGGTCTTCGTCATCAACGTCCCGGTCATCGCGGCCGCGCTCGTCGCCGTGGCGACGTTCCTGCCGGCGGGAGGGGTGGAGCAGGCGAGCCGGGGCTTCGACGGACCCGGCGTGGTGCTGGCGGCGACGGGTCTGGTGGGCGTGACCTACGGAGTCATCGAGGCGCCCGACCGCGGCTGGACCGATCCGCTCACCCTCCTCAGCCTTCTCGGTGGGCTGGTGGTGCTGACGGCGTTCCTGGTGTGGGAGCGGCGACTGACCGGCGCCGTGCCGGTCTTCGACTTCGGCGTGTGGGCGCACCCGGAGTTCCGCTGGGGCTCGATCACCGCGGCGGTCGCGAGCATGTCGCTGTTCGGCGTGATGTTCACGATGCCGCAGTACTTCCGCCTGGTCCTCGGCGCCGACGCGCTCGGCACCGGCCTGCGCACGCTGCCGATGGTCCTCGGCATGCTCGTGGCGATGCAGGTCTCCAACCGGCTGACCGGTCGGGTGCCGTCCGGCGTCGCGGCCGCGACCGGCTCGGCGCTCGTGGCCGCGGGCATGGTGGTCGGTGCGACGACCGACGTCGGCGACGGCTTCGCCCGGGCGGCGCTGTGGACCGCGGTCGTGGGGCTCGGGTTCGGCACGGCGCTCTTCGCGGCCCAGACCGCCGCGCTGATGAGCCTCCCGCGGGCGCGGGCCGGCGCCGGGTCGGCCATGGTGCAGACGCTGCGCCAGGTCGGCAGCGTGCTCGGGATCGCGGTGCTGGGCGCCGCGCTCAACGCCCACTACTCCGGCGCCGGCGACAGCGCCGGGCACTTCGTCGCCGGCATGGACCTCGCGCTGTGGATCTCGGCGGCGACGGCGGTGGTCGCCACCGCGATCGCGGCGGTGCGCCTGCCGCGGCACCGGCAGGGGGCAGAATCGGGGCGTGACGACCTCGCCCGGGCTGCGTGAGCGCAAGAAGGCGCGCACCCGCGCGACGATCCAGCGCGAGGCGCTGAGGCTCTTCCAGCGCGACGGGTACGCCGCCACGTCGGTCGAGGCGATCGCCGCGGCCGCCGAGGTCTCGCCGAGCACGTTCTTCCGCTACTTCCCGACCAAGGAAGACGTGGTGCTCACCGACTTCATGGACGCGGCGACCGTCGAGCGGTTCGTCGAGGCCCCGGCCGAGCTGTCGCTGGTCGAAGCGCTGACCCACGCCGTGCGCACCGGCATCGCCGAGCTCCCGAAGGAGGACTTCGAGCTCGAGCACCTGCGCAACCGGCTCATCCGCGACGTGCCCGAGCTGCGGCGCGGCATGGTCGCCGAGATGGTGCGGCCGATGGGACTGCTCGCCGAGGCGATCGGGCGCCGGCTCGGCAGGGAGGTCGACGACGACATCCGGATGTTCGCGGGGGCGGCGATCGGCGGCATGGTGCTGGTGATGCCGGAGCACGGCCACGACCTCGGCGACCCGGAGGCGCTGGTCGACGAGCTGGTCGCGCGCACCCGCAGGCTCGACCGGATCCTCACGCTGCCCGACCCGGAGTGAGCGGCTACAGGTCGAGCTTGTAGCCCAGCCCGCGCACGGTGACGAGGTACCGCGGCTCACCGGGGTCCGGCTCGAGCTTGGCGCGCAGCCGCTTCACGTGGACGTCGAGGGTCTTGGTGTCGCCCACGTAGTCCGAGCCCCAGACCCGGTCGATGAGCTGACCTCGGGTCAGCACCCGGCGCGGGTTGCGGAGGAACATCTCGAGCAGCTCGAACTCCCTCAGCGGCAGCCGCCGCTCCTCGCCGTCGACGGTGACGACGTGGCGCTCGACGTCCATGCGGACCGGGCCTGCCTCGAGGACGGCGGGCGCGGGGTCGGGCTCCGTGCCGCGCCGGAGCACCGCCCGGATCCGGGCGACCAGCTCGCGTGGCGAGTAGGGCTTGGTGACGTAGTCGTCGGCGCCCAGCTCGAGCCCGACCACCTTGTCGACCTCGTCGTCCTTGGCGCTGACCATGATCACCGGGACGCTCGAGGTCTGCCGGATGGTGCGGCACACCTCGATGCCGGGCAGCCCGGGCAGCATGAGGTCGAGGAGGACGATGTCGGCGCCGTTGCGGTCGAACTCGGTGAGCGCCGCGGGGCCGTCGGCCGCGACCGCGACCTCGAAGCCCTCCTTGCGGAGCAGGTAGGCAAGCGCCTCGCTGTAGCTCTCCTCGTCCTCCACGACGAGCACGCGGGTCACGTCAGCACCTCTTCCTCGCTGGTCTCCGGGTCGTCCAGCGACGCGGCGGTGCGGGGCAGGTGCCGGGGCAGGGTCAGCGTGAACGTCGAGCCCTGGCCCTCGACCGACCACACCGTGACGTCGCCGCCGTGCGTGGCGGCGACGTGCTTGACGATCGAGAGGCCGAGGCCGGTGCCTCCCGTGGAGCGGTGCCGGGCCGGGTCGACCCGGTAGAACCTCTCGAAGATCCGGTCGATCTCGTCGGGAGGGATGCCGATGCCCTGGTCGACGACCGAGATCTCGACCGAAGCCTGGTCGGCCTTGGTCGTGACCAGCACCGTCGAGTCCGGCGCCGAGTAGGACACGGCGTTGGCGACCAGGTTGGCGACGGCGGCGGTGACCTGCTCCTCGTTGCCGAGGACCTCGAGCCCCGGGGTGCCGCCGGTGACGATCTCGATGCGCCTGGCGTCCGCGTCGATCGCGCTGGTGTCGACGGCGACGGCGATGACGTCGTCGATGCGGACGGCGGCCGGCGTGTCCAGCGGGTCGTCGGCCTGGAGCCTGGACAGCTCGATGATCTGCTGGACCAGGTGGGTGAGCCGGTCGCTCTCGGTGAGCATCCGTCCCGCGAACCGCGTGACCGCCTCGGGGTCGTCGCTGGCGTCCGAGACTGCCTCGGCCAGCAGCCTGATCGCCCCCACGGGCGTCTTGAGCTCGTGGCTGACGTTGGCCACGAAGTCTCGACGTACCGCCTCGACGCGGCGCTCGCGGGTGCGGTCCTCGACCAGCGCGAGCACGAGGTGCGACCCGAGCGGCGCCACCCGCGCGGTGACGTGGCGCGCCGGCGCGGCCGGCCGCTCCATGACCAGCTCGGTCTCGCGGATCTGGCCGTCGCGGCGTACGTCGCGGACCAGCCGGTCGAGCTCCTCTGAGACGAGCTGGTGGCCGCGCACGAGGCCGAGGGCGTAGGCCGGCGCGGAGGCCTTCACGACCGTGTCGGTCTCATCGACGATCACCGCGCTGCTGCGCAGGACCGAGAGCACGGTTGCGACCTCGGGCGGGACGACGGGAACTTCGACCGGGGGCCGGGCGGACTGCTGGCGGTCGCTGATGTGCCACGCGAGCACCGCGCCACCGGCGACGACGGCCCCGAGGACGGCGGCCAGGAACGCCTGCGTCGTCGGGTCCACACCACGATGGTAGGGCGGCGTCCACGCGTCGTTCGCCTCCGCGGCGAGGGTGCACCCAACGTTCACGTGCCGTTCACGTCGAGTCCCCGGCCGGTCACCTCGGCTCCCTACGGTGCCGCCATGCGTGAGCTCTTCCACGACCAGCTCGAGTCGATCTTCGTCGACCTCGCCGCGATCTGCTCCCAGGTCGAGGGCGCGGTCCGCGGGGCGACCGACGCCCTGCTCTCCGGCGACGCCGAGATCGCCGAACGCGTCATCAGCGCGGACGACGCGATCGACCTCGCCCACATCCGGGTGGAGGACACGGCGTTCTCCCTGCTCTCGCTGCAGGCGCCGGTCGCCGGCGACCTGCGCGTGGTGGTCGCCGCGCTCCGGATGGTCACCGAGCTCGAGCGGATGGGCGACCTGTCCGTGCACGTCGCGAAGATCGCGCGGCTGCGGGTGCCCCACGTCGCGGTGCCGGAGGAGATCCGACCGACGGTCAGCCGGATGGCGCAGGTCGCCGAGGACATGGTCGGGGCCGTGCACCGGGTGATCACCACCCGCGACGTGGCCGCCGCCCTCGAGGTGCGCCGCGACGACGACGAGATGGACCGGCTGCGGCGCCAGAGCTTCACCGAGCTCCTGTCGGACGGCTGGACCCACGGTGTCGAGGCCGCCGTCGACGTCGTCCTCCTCGGCCGCTACTACGAGCGCATCGCCGACCACGCGGTCTCGGTCGCCGGCCGGGTGGTGTACATCGTCACCGGTGAGTTCCCGGCGGGGGTGCGCGCCTGAGCGTCCGGGTTGCCTGCTGACCGCTGGGTCGGGGGTGGGCCGGGGCAGCGGTCAGCCAGCAACTTCGGTGGCGGTGTCGGGGGTGGCGTTGGTTGCCTGCTGACCGCTGGGTCGGGGGTGCGCCCGGGCGGCGGTCAGCCAGCAACCTCGGTGGCGGTGTCGGGGGTGTCGTGGGTTGCCTGCTGACCGCTGGGCCGCCCGTGCGCCGGGGCGGCGGTCAGCCAGCAACCTCGGTGGCGGTCTCGGGGGTGTCGTGGGTTGCCTGCTGACCGCTGGGCCGCCCGCGCGCCCGGACGGCGGTCAGCCAGCAACCCCGACAGCAAGGAGACGGGACGGTCAGCGGCCCTGGTTGGCGACGGCCGCGGCGGCCTCGGCGGCGGCGTCGGGGTCGAGGTAGCGGCCGCCGGGGACCGTGGGCGCCATGTCGTCGTCGAGCTCGTAGACCAGCGGCATGCCGGTGGGGATGTTGAGGCCGGCGATGTCGTCGTCGCTGATGCCGTCGAGGTGCTTGACCAGGGCGCGGAGGCTGTTGCCGTGGGCGGCGACCAGGACGGTGCGGCCGGCGCGGAGGTCGGCGGTGATGTCGGACTCCCAGTAGGGCAGGAACCGCTCGATGACGTCCTTGAGGCACTCGCTGCGGGGGAGCTCGTCGCCGAGGTCGGCGTATTGAGGCAGTCCGGCCTGCGACCACTCGGACGCGTCGTCGATCGTTGGTGGGGGGACGTCGTACGAGCGGCGCCAGAGCATGAACTGCTCCTCGCCGTACTCCTCGAGCGTCTGCTTCTTGTTCTTGCCCTGCAGCGCGCCGTAGTGCCGCTCGTTGAGCCGCCACGACCGCTTGACCGGGATCCAGTGCCGGTCGGCGACGTCGAGCGAGAGCGCCGCGGTGGTGATCGCGCGCCGCAGCAGCGAGGTGTGCACGACGTCGGGTGCGAGGCCGGCGTCCTTCAGCTGCTGGCCACCGCGCTCGGCCTCGCCGCGGCCCTTCTCGCTGAGGGGTACGTCGACCCAGCCGGTGAAGAGGTTCTCGGCGTTCCAGATGCTCTCGCCGTGGCGCAGGAGGACCAGGGTGTGCGGCACGAGGTCAGCCCTCGGTGCTGCAGCTGTACGGCTCCTGCGGCGCCGCCGGCGCGGACGAGCTCTCGCTGGCGCTCTCGCTGGGGCTCACGGTCGCGCCGTCGGTGGGTACGTCGCCCGGCGACGGCTCGTCGCTCGGGCTCGCCGACTCGGACGGCTCCTGCTGGGAGAGGTCGCGGCCCTCGTATGAGTTGCAGGCGAACACGATCGGCACGTCGAACGTGACCTCGTCGCCGCTCTCGAAGGTCAGGGTCAGCTCGGCGACCTGACCCGCGTCGAAGTCACCGGTCACGGTGATCGGGTCCTGGTCGACGAGGTTGACGAACCCGCGCGCCGGGATGTCGATCGAGAGGTCCGACGGGTCGACGGTCAGGTCGCTCCACTCACCGGCCCCGGAGACACCGGTGAGCTGGTTGTCGTCCTTGGGGGAGGCGTTGCTGAGCGAGGCCACGAACGTGCCGGAGTCGGGCTGGGCGGCCACGATCACGGCGGAGAGGACGTGGACGTCGGCGTCCCGGTTGTTGGTGCCCGCGGCCTGGGTGTAGACCCGGTCGGTCGCCTTGCCGAAGCCGCACGAGCCGAGCAGCGGCAGAGCGAGGACGAGGGCCCCGGCGACCAGCCGGAACGAGCGTCGGGTCTGCATGGACGCAACCCTAATGGACGTGGTCCCCCGGGCTGGATCAGGGCTGGAGCGGCTCCTGTCCCAACCCCACGTGCGTGCCGGCGAAGGCCAGCGCGACCAGCACCAGGACGGTGTAGGTGCCGGCGACCCAGAGCAGCTTGGAGGCGCCGATCCTCAGCCCGAGCCTGAGCGGCAGGTAGGTCCAGCGGTCCTCGTTGTCGGGGACCAGCCCCCACAGCGCGGTGAGCAGGTGCACGCCGATGCCGAGCAGCGCCGCCAGCCCGGTGATGACCAGCTCCGGCGGCGCCCCCTTCTCCTGGCCGCCCCAGCCCCCGTAGGAGAGGAACGCCGGGTAGAGCGCGAACGCCGCCGCCCACGGCAGCCACGACAGGAGGCCCTTGCGCAGCCAGACCCACTGCCCGAGGAGGCCGATCGCCAGAGAGGCGAGGTAGGCCGGACCGGCGTACATGCCGTTGGCGACCGACAGCGGCACCACCAGGAAGATCGCGAGCGCCAGGCAGAACCACACCGTGCCCGGGTCGAGCCGTCCGTCGGCAAGGGGCTTGCCCGTACGCCGGTGGCGAGCGTCGCGCTTGCGGTCGACGAGGTCGTTGAACCAGCCCAGGCAGACCTGGCCCACCAGCACGGTGGCGAGGATCAGCAGCAGCTCGCGGCTGGGCCGGCCGGCCAGCGCGGCGGCCACCGTCATGCCGACCGCCGTCACCAGGGCCTGGCGGGGGTGCGCGGCACGGACGAGCAGGAACGGCGTCAGGTCGCGCAGCCGGAAGCGGCTCGGCTCGGCGCCGTCCTCGCCCGGCTCGGGGCCGGCGGTCTCCGCGGCCGTGGGCTCGGGAGCGGGCTCGGTCGCGGGCTCGGGCGCGGGCTCGGTGAGGGTGTCGTCCTCCGGCGCGGTCGCCGTCGCCCGGGCCGCCCGGCGCTGGGCGGCTCGCTGCTCGCGCGCCCGCCAGCCGCGCTCGGCCGACGCAGCCGCGGTGGCGGATGGTGCGGATGAGGCAGGTGGAGCGTCCCCGTCCCCGGGGTGGACCGCACCAGCGGTGTCCACAGCCTCGCGCCGGGCCGCCCTCCCGCGGCCCCAGCGACCCTCTCTCGCCATGCCCCGCAGTATTGACCACGCGACGTCGCCTGGCGGGCCTTCGATGCCGATGACCTGCGATTTCATCTGTGAGGAGCCTGAGAGAAGGCCAAGCGCGGCCGGCGCGCGACGACGGCTCGCAGCATGAGGAACCGGCCTTTGTCAAGTGGCGATCAGGCCTCTGACCTGCGGAAACGTCGACGGGCGACAACCAGCGGCGTGTTAGACTGGTCACCTAGGAAGGGGAACTTCACATATGACTTTCACCGTCGGCGAAACGGTTGTCTACCCGAACCACGGGGCCGCGATCATCGAGGACATCGAGATGCGGACCATCAAGGGAGAGGACCGGGAGTACCTCGTACTCCGGATCGTCGCCCAGCAGGATCTCGTGGTGCGTGTCCCGGCCTGCAACCTCGATCTCGTGGGTGTCCGCGACGTGGTGGACAAGGCGGGCCTGGACCGGGTGTTCGACGTCCTGCGCGCTGCGCACGTCGAGGAGCCGACCAACTGGTCGCGCCGCTACAAGGCCAACCTCGAGAAGCTGCACAGCGGCGACGTCATGAAGGTGGCCGAGGTCGTCCGCGACCTCTGGCGCCGCGAGCGTGACCGCGGGCTGTCGGCCGGCGAGAAGCGGATGCTGGCGAAGGCCCGCCAGATCCTCGTCTCCGAGCTGGCCCTGGCCGAGCACACCAACGAGGACAAGGCCGAGGCCATCCTCGACGAGGTGCTCGCCTCCTGAGCGACACCCAGCACCAGCCTCACATCGACCCGTCCGAGCACGAGCTCGGACGGGTCGATGCGTTGGGGGCGGTGCTCGAGACCGGTCGCGGCTCGCTGCCGTTCGCGCTGGTGCACGGCGAGCCGCTGGTCGCGGCGGCCGCGTGGGCGACGGGCGAGGCCGGGATCCAGCTGGTCGACCTGGGCACCGAGTGGCCGTACCTCGTCGACGCCGGGGTGCCCTTCGTGCTGCACGACCCGCTGTGCCCGCTGACCCCGCCGGCGTTCCTCGCGGCCTGCGTCGCGCACGCAGCCGGGCGCTCGGTCGTGACGGCCGGCGTCCGGCCCGTGACCGACACGGTCAAGGCGCTCCACGACGACCGGGTCGGCGCCACCCACGACCGCGCCGACCTGCTCCAGGTCGTCTCGCCGGTGGTGCTGCCCGCCACGGTCGTGGCGGCCCTCGACGGCCTGCCGACCACCGAGCTCGCGGCGCTCGTCGCCGTCCTGGCCGAGCGGTTCCCGGTCGAGACGCTCGAGGCGCCCGCCGAGGCGCGGCGCGTCGCCGACGAGTCCGACCTGCGGGTGCTCGAGGCGCTCACCGCTCCCGGTTGAGCAACCGGTCGGCGACCTCGAGGTCCTCGGGGAAGGTGACCTTGAGGTTGGTGGCGCCGCCGCGCACCGCGACGACCGGCAGGTCGGCGTACCGCTCGACGCAGGCGGCGGTGTCGGTGCTCTCGTAGCCGTCGGCGGCGGCGCGGCCGTGCGCCTCCAGCAGCGGAACGGCGCGGAAGGCCTGCGGCGTCTGCACGCCGACCAGCCCTGCGGGCGCCGTCCGCAGGTCGCGGCCGAGCAGCCCGGGCAGCCCGACGACCGGGAGCGCGCCGCCGTGCTCCCGGGCCGCGGCGATCGTCGCCTCGAACAGCTCCGGCCCGGCGAGCGGGCGGGCCCCGTCGTGGACCGCGACCACGTCGACGGCGCCGGAGCCGATCTCCTCGGCGAGCGCCTGCAAGGCCGCCCACTCCGAGCCGTGGCGGGTGGCGCCTCCCGGCACCACCCGCACCTCGCGGGCGCCGAGCAGCGGCGCGACGGCGTCGCCGACGGCGTCCTCGTCGCCGGCGCGCACGGCGAGCACGAGGTGGGACACGTCCGCGACCGCGAGCGCGGCGCGCACCGAGTGGCCGAGCACCACCGTGTCGCCAAGGGGCAGCAGCACCTTGTTGGTCTCCGCGCCGACCCGGCTGCCGGAACCGCCGGCGAGGATCACGACGGCGGCACTCACCCGCCAACTGTTACATGAGCGTTGCACGGGCGACCCCAGGGGAAACACGCCGTCCCTAGGTTGCGGGCATGAGTCCTCGGGCGGACGCCGAGTGGCAGCCCGTCTGCCGCCTCACCGAGCTCGAGGTCGAGCGCGGGGCGGCCGCCCTGGTGCACGGCCAGGCGGTCGCGATCTTCCGGGTCGACGAGGAGACCGTCTACGCGCTGGCCAACCACGACCCGTTCGACCGGCACGCCACGCTGGCCCGCGGCATCGTCGGCGTGCACGGCGACGTGCCGTTCGTGGCCTCACCGGTGCACAAGCGCGGCTTCGACCTGCGCACCGGCCGGTGCCTCGACGACGAGCACGTCGCGGTCGCGGCGTACGACGTCAAGGTCGTGGACGGCGTGGTCCAGGTCGGCCACCGCAAGGCAGCCTGACCGCGGCGCGCCCGGCCGAGGTCAGTGACGGAGGTCGCGAAACGCCTCGAGCAGGGTCGACTGCGCCTCGGGGGAGAGCGTGTCGACGGGGACGGTGCCGAGCACGTCGAGGGTCGCGCGCATCTGCTCGAGGTAGCGCGAGCAGGCGTCGCAGCCGCGCAGGTGCTTCTCGAACCGGCGCCGCTCGCGCCACCCGAGCGATCCCTCGAGGTAGCTGGTGATCACCTCGACCACCTGTCGGCAGGGCAGGTCTGCCACGTCAGCTCCCCTCCACGTAGGCGGCGATCCCGGCCCGGGCGGCGGTGCGGGCCCGGTGCAGCAGTACCCGCTGGTTGGCCTGGGAGATCCCCAGCAGCTCGCAGACCTCCTCGGAGCTGTGCCCGAGCACGTCGCGCAGGGTGAGCACGATCCGCTGGCGGTCGGGCAGCGTCTCGAGCACCGACGCGAGCTCGCGGCGTACCTCTCCCGCGAGCACCGACCCCTCGACGGCGACCTCCTCCGGCCAGGCCGACGGCGCCGCCCGCCAGTGGCCGGGGTAGGGCTCGCCGGCCGACTGGAACAGCGCCGGGTCGAGGCCCGGCCCGGCCTCGTCGCCGGCGATGCTGCTCCACGGCAGCGTGCGGTGCTCCTTGACCCCGCGGCTCTTGGCGGTGTTGACCAGGATGCGGAAGACCCAGGTGCGCAGCGACGAGCGACCCTCGAACCGGTCGATCCCCTTGAGCACCGCGAGCCACGTCTCCTGTACGACCTCCTCGGCGGAGGCCTGGGTGGAGACGAAGCCGCGCGCGAGCGTCAGCATGGGTCGCGACCAGTCCTGGACGATCCGCGCGAACGCCGCCTCGTCGCCGGCCCGGAGCGCGGCCACCAGCTCGCCCGCGTCACCCGCCACGCGGGAAGGCTAGTCGTCATCACCGAGCCAGATCGGTCCGGCGAGGACGAGGACGTCGCTGCCGGCGAAGCCGCGGTCCATGTAACGCTCCTGTCGACGGTCGAGACCGAACGACGCATCAGTCCCGCCCGGAGGCCCGTGCGTTACGGCGGGCCCGGCCCCGAGAGACGAAGGACCCGACGTGGACCTCACCCGCACCCGCACCGCGCTGCACGGCATCGCGGAGCTGCTGCTCGCCGGACCGCAGTACGCCGAGAGCGGCACCATCCGGCTGCGCGTCGCACCCGGCGGCATCGCGACCGTGGCCGCGCCCGACCTGCGCCTCGACGGCGCCGAGCTGGTCGGCCCCGCCGGCCGGCACCCGCTCACCGGCACCTACGCCGAGGCGGCGGCGGCGCTCGGCGTGACGCCCCGCCCGCTCGGCGACGTCTACTCCGACCGTGCCGACGTCGGTGTCGACGACCCGCTCGGCGTCGACTCCGCGCACCTCGCCGTCCTCGTCGACGCGCTCGCGGTGGGCGACGCCGCGCTGCGCGCCTTCGCGCCCGACCAGGTGCCGGTGCTGTGGCCGGAGCACCTCGACGTCGCGATCTCCCGCGACGAGGTCAACTACGGCGTCTCGCCCGGCGACGCCCACGTGCCGGAGCCCTACGCCTACGTGGGGCCCTGGACGCCACGCACGGGCGAGTTCTGGAACGAGTCGTTCGGCGCCGCGCGCCCGCTGTCAGCGCTCGGCGGCGGCGCCGACGCCGTGGCCGACTTCTTCCGGGAGGGCGCGCGGCTCGCCGGGGCCTGACGGCGCCTCCTCCGGCGCGCCCTCCTCCGCGTCGGCGACCGGGTCCGAGCGGGCGAAGATCCGCCTGCCGGCGAGCCACGCCGCCATGGGGATGCCGAGGAAGAAGAACGCGGTCAGCGAGTCGTCGTACTGCGCGACCTCGTGGGAGACGGTGACCCAGAACAGCAGCACCACGGACAGCAGCAGGTAGCCGACGAAGAGCAGCGGCCGCGCGCCGCTCGGCAGGCGCCGCGAGCTCTCCGAGGCGAACGCCGATCCGCTGGCGAGCGTCAGGACGACGCCGAAGACGAGGACCAGCACTCCCGGCAGGCCGACCAGGCCACCGAGGAAGGACAGGTAGTCGCCGCGGCTGACGACCAGCCACGAGAACACCACCACGGTGATCAGGGCCGTCAGCGCGGTGTGCGACAGCGACCGCCACCGGACGACGACCAGGCCCAGCACCCCGAGCGTGGCGACGAGGTCGACGGTCGGGTAGGAGAAGCCGAGCTCGAGGTCGAGCACCGGGACCAGGAGCTGGACGAAGCACCAGGCACCGACGACCACGAGCGCCGAGCCCAGCTCGTCGCCGTAGCCCCCGCGTGCCCGGCGCATCAGCACGATGCCGACCCCGACGGCCACCGCCGAGACGATCGCGAGCCCCTCGGTCCCCATCCAGCCGTAGAAGCCGCCTGCCTCGACCAGCCAGTCGGCCCGGTCGCTCCGGAGCTGGCCGATGAACAGGAAGGCCACGCCCACGCCGAGCAGGTTGAGGATGTAGGACAGGGCGAGGACGAAGCTCCCGCCGTACATCGCCCGCTCCTTGGCCAGGGCGTAGTCGTCGGACGCCGGGAAGCGCGTGACGGCCACGACCAGCACCACGAGTAGCACGACCATGACGGTGGTGCGGGTGACGGCGACCGGCTGGTAGGTCAGCGCCGCCGTCCACTCGTCCCACTTCAGGGCGACCTGGACGACCAGCTTCACGAGCAGGAGCGCCACCAGCACCGCCAGCAGCCAGTGCCGGCGCAGGAGCCGGGTCGGCTCGGCGAGGCTGGTGGACACGTCGAGGGCGAAGTCGATGACGGACACCGCGGCGACGTAGACCAGCGGCAGCAGGATCGCGTTGGTCTGCATGACCTGGCCGTCGACGAGCCCCGGCACCAGCACCGTGAACCCGCGTCGCTCGCTCTCGATATGCGCCCACAGGAGCGTGCCGTACTCCAGCAGGAGACCGACCAGGACGACGGCGCGCGCCAGCCCGGTGACGACGACAGCCGTCCGCGGCCGTCTCCGCAGCAGTGGGTGGAGCAGCGCGGAGGCCAGCAGGGCGGCCGGCACCGCGAGGTAGCCGACCCGCATCAGGGCGGGGCCGTGCTCGAGGACCCAGGCGCCCAGCCCCAACCCGGACGCGTTGGTCACGACCAGCAGCGACCCGGTGACGGCGTAGAGGACCGCCACGAAGACCTGGACGGACGGGCTGGCGTCGAGCGCGCCCCAGCACAGGAGCGCCCACCCGAGGGCGAACCCCAGCAGCGCGATGGGCAGCGCGGCGACCGGGAGGAAGCGCAGCGCGTTGTCGCCGTTGAGCTGGAGCATCGACCCCTGCCGCCACGCCTCGGGGAAGAGCACCGAGGCGAGCAGCAGCGCGAGCAGCACCAGCGCACCGCGGGCCAGCTGGCGCTCGGTCCTCGACAGGCTGGTCAGCCGCAGCCGCCCCTCGCGCACGGGGTCGCGGAAGGTGCGCACCCACAGCGGCCCGAGCAGGATCGTCAGCAGGCGCCTGGCTCTCTCGGTCACCGGACCTCCACCACGACGAGCTCGACCCCGGTCGGGACGATCAGCCGGCCGTCCGGGGTGAGGCCGACGTTGGGGCTGATGAGGTAGGGGACGCTCCCCGGCTCCCAGGCCGTGAGGAGGCGTCCGGTCCGCACGTCGTGCACCGAGACCCGGAACCAGTTGTCCTCCACGTCGTTCTCGTTGCCCGACTCGGTGACGAAGACGTGTCCGTCCGCGACGTAGGGCGCCCCGCCGGCCGCGCGCCTCGTCGCCAGCGACCACAGCTCGGCGCCGGTGTCGGCTGCGTAGGCGTGGACCACGTGGCCGTCGATCGACACGACGACGCCGTCCGAGACCGCGGGGGCGAGGGAGAACGGCGGGTCCGCGACCGGGTGCGACCAGAGCCGGGAGCCGTCCGACGCGTCGAGGGCGACGAGCTCGGAGGTGTTCCTGGACGGACTGACGCCGACCGCGTAGACGACGCCGTCGGCGTACGCAGGGGCGGCGAAGAGGTGGGCCTCGGGGTCCTGCCAGACCGGCTGTCCGGTGCGGCCGTCGTAGCGGGCCAGCCCGCCGCCGCCGTAGAGGACGTCGCCGTCGGGGAGCACCACGGGGCTGCTCGTCGAGACCTGCAGCGCGATCGGCGTCCGCCAGAGGGTGCGGCCGGTGTGCAGGTCGACGGCGGCGAGGCCCTCGCCGTCGACGCCGAATGCCACGGTGTCGCCTCCAACGGCCGGCACGGCGCCGAAGGCGGTGTCGCCGCCGCGCGCCGACCAGAGCAGCTCGCCGTCGGCGAGACGTCGGGCCTGCACCTGGTTCTTCCGCCTGGCCACGACGATGCCGTCGGAGACGACGGCCCCGGTCTGGATGGTGTCGGGTGAGTCCTGCAGGAGCGTGGTCGTGCCGTCGGCCGCGACCTCGACGAGACCGTCGGGGACTGGGGCGATCACGTCGTCGCCGACGGCCACCGGCGGCTCGGTGACCGCACCGGGCAGGGTGCGGGCGGTGGCGAACAGCTCCAGCCCGGTCGGCCGCTCCTCGTCGTCGAGCGGGTAGGCGAAGAGCACGGTGTCGGTCGTCTCCTGCCCGCCGTACGCCGTGAGCACCAGGCAGCCGTCGACCACGGCGGGCGAGACGTCGTCGAACCACTCGGCGCCGGCCGTTGCCAGCGGCAGCGGCCACCGGTCGTTGATGCGCCCGGTGGCGAGGTCGAGGACCACCACCTCGCCGTCGCGGGTGCCGAGGACCACCTCGTCGCCGATGACCGCGGGGGCGCTGCGGGTCTTGGGCACCTCGCGGCGCCACAGCCGGTGCCCGTCCTCGAGGTCGAACGCCGTGAGCCGCTCGCCCAGGTCGAGGGCGACCAGCACGCCGTTGCCGGCCGCCATGGGCATCTCGCCGACCCCCCGGCTTCGCGTCTGCCAGTCGATGTCGCCGTCGCGCGAGAAGCCGTGCACCACGCCGTCGCTGTCCTCGACCAGCACCCGGCCGTCCGCGACCAGCGGACCCTGGACGAGCCCCGAGTCGAGGGACGCCGACCAGGCCGTGTCGCCGCTGTCGGGCTCGAGCGCCGTCAGCGTCCCGGACAGGTCGCCGGTCAGCAGGTGCTCGCCGTCGTAGGCGGGGGAGGTGCGGACCGCGCCGCCGAGCGTCACCTGCCAGGCGACGTCGCCGTTGGTGAGGTCCACCGCGGTGACCGAGCCGTCGTCGCTCGGGACGGCGACGAGCCGCCCGACGGTGACGGGCGTGGCCGACACGACGTCGGGGAGCTCGCGCACCCAGAGCGCCCGGCCGTCGGCGACGGACAGCGCCCACACCCGCTTGTGGCTGTCGGCGACCACGACCGCGTCGCCGGCCAGCACCGCCGGCGCCAGGATCGGCCCCTCGAGCTCGATGCGCCACCTCATCTCGCCGGAGTCGGTGGTGCGCAGCGACACCAGGCCGTCGGGCTCCGCGACGACCATGACGTCGCCGTCGGAGACCGGCGCCATGAACGCCCGCTCGGGTCGCAGGTCGGTCCACGCGAGCTCGCGGCCCAGCCGACCGTGGGGGACGGAGAAGGTGCGGCCCGCATCGAAGCCCTCGGTGCTCCCGACCACCGGCTCGACCTCGTCGACCGGGTCGGGCTCGCGACCCTCGGCGTACCAGTTGCCGGCCACCCCGTGGAACTCGACGAGCTCCTCGGTGAAGTCCTGGCCCGTGGCCTCGACGCGGTCGCGGGTGCGCACGGTCCCGTAGCCCGGGCAGGTCCACTCGTCGAGCACCTCGACGGCGTCGGGGGCGTCCTCGAGGTCGAGCGGGGAGGAGCCGACGAAGTGCGCGCAGTCCTCGAAGGTGTGGCCCCCGACCTCGACGTCGACGACCTCGGTGAGCTCGGTCGTCGATGAGTAGTCGATGTCGCCGACCTTCCCCTCGAAGTCCCACGACCGGCCCTCCTCGACCGGGAGCTGGTAGGCCACGATCGGCGGGTCGATGCCGAACCAGCGGTCGCCTTCCTCCTGGGCGTACTGGTACATCGTCCGGCCGTCGACCCCGAGGTAGGCGTCGAAGGCGCGGGGGCCGCTGCCGGGGTAGTCGGTGTAGCTCCGGCTGACCTGCATCGTCGGCCGCAGCGACCCCTCGGCCTCGGTGTCGAGGAGCGACGTGGTGCCGACGACCTGGCTGGTGCGCGTGCCTGAGGGCTCACCGTGGTCGAGGACGTCGTAGACCCAGGTCGTGCCGAGCTCGAGCGGCTGCACCTCGCGCATCGCGGCCAGGTCGTCGTCGGGGACGGTGACGGCGACCCCCGCGACGACGGCGGCGGGCACCAGCAGCAGGGCAGGCAGCCACCCCGCGACCGCTCGCGCTCTCCTCATCGGTCCGCTCGGTCCCTACAAGCCGTCGGGGATCTCGGCGGTGAGCACGTCGTCGCCCCCGAAGGCGGCGTCCTGCCACACCAGCCGGTTGCCCGACAGCGACGGGAAGCCCTGCTGCCCGCCCCCGGGCACCAGGTCGTAGACCTTCCCGCTGGTCAGTGACGCGAGGTAGAGGTCGGTCTCCGGGAACGGCGAGGCGCCGCCCGCGACCCCGGCGGTCAGCGCGCCCTTCTCCTCGGCCCACACGACGTAGGTGTCGTTCATCGTGACGCCGAACGGCGAGGCGGCGCCGCTGAGCTGGAAGCTCTCGCCCGCGGCGTTGAACAGCTCGGCGTGCCCGCTGTCGTCGACCGCCACGATGTTCCCGGCGTACGCCGCGACCGAGATCACCGCGCCGTCGAGCTGACCGACCTGGGTGACCGGCCCGCCCGGCTGCCACGCCAGGACCTTGCCGCCGTCGGTGCCGATGCCGACCGTGCCCGCGCCGGTGCCGAGGCCGGTGAGGGTGTCACCCCGCAACCCGGTGACCTGCGCCCGGGTGACCCGGCCGCCGGCGTCGACGTAGGAGAGCGTGTCGTCGGCCCCGACCCACGCGGCGCCGGCGTCGGACCCGGCGAGGCCGGCCGCGAGCGTGGTCTCGAACGGCACCTCGGCGAGCACCACGGAGGAGCTGCCGCCGGAGGTGTAGCGCGTGACCTCGCCGTTCAGGTCGAGGGTCAGCAGCGCGTCGCCGCCGAACACGACGTCGGCGACGTTGGAGCTCGACCCCATGCTCGGGGTGGCGCCGCCGATCTTCGTCGAGGCGAGGAAGCCGAAGTTGTCACCCTCGCCGCTGACGTCGAGCCACGCGACGCTGTCGTTGCTGACGACGGGGTGCAGCTGGGTCGACGGCGAGGCCGACACCGTGTCGCCGCCCAGCTCACCGGTGTCGGGGCAGCCCGCGCAGATCTTGTTGGCGTCGAAGACCTCGCGCGCGGTGCGGAGCACGACCGGGTCGAGCTCGGAGTCGATGATGACCTGCTCGATGGCCGCCCGCGCGTCGAGGAACCCCGCGGTCGGGCCCAGCCGGGTGGTCAGCGCGGCGTACACGACCTTGTCGAAGGCCTGCGCCCGCGGTGAGTCGTTGCCGGGCTCGCCGTCGATCCTGGCGAGGTTGACCCGGATCGACCAGAGCGCGTTGTTCCAGATCGCGGAGTTGAAATGGACGCCACCCTGGTCCTGGCTGCTGAAGCCGAGCAGCTTGAGGCGGAACCCCGGGTCGAGCGCGCGCAGGTAGTCGTCGAAGTCGTTGCCGGTGAGCATGTAGCGCAGCGACAGGCTGCCGTCGGGGTTGCGGGTGCAGAAGTAGGTCTCCTCGGTGTAGCCGGTGCAGCCACCCTCGAAGATCGCGACGCTGTCGGTGCCCTTGACCCGGTTGCCGATGACGTTGCCGAAGTAGTCGGAGAAGCTCTCGTTGAGGGCGCCGGACTGGCCGGTGTACTTCAGCCCGGCCGAGGTCGAGGTCACGCCGTGGGTGATCTCGTGGCCGGCGGTGTCGATCTCGACCTCGGTCACCTCGGCCACGCCCTGGTCGGTCGTGCAGGGGTTGCCGTAGACCATCTGCGGCTGGCGCAGCGAGCTGGTGAAGAAGGAGTTGCAGAAGTCCGACGGGCCGTAGTGGACCGACGAGACCAGCGAGCCGCCCTCTCCGTCCCAGGAGTTGCGGCCCAGGCCGGCGTAGTAGTCGTAGACGTCGCGGCTGAGCGCCTGGGCGGCCATCGACTCGGCGTCGCGGATCGTGGTGTCCTTGCTGACCACGAGCTTGCCGGGCAGCTGGCCGCTGCTGCGCACCTTCGAGGCGTCGTACGTCGAGATGCCGCCGGTCCGGCCCTGCTGGTCCCACGACGGCGTCGTGGTGTCGAGCAGCGCCACGCCGTCGTCGGTCTGCACGCCGTGGCCCGTGAGCGTGCCGCCGATCGGGTTCGGCCCGGTCACCTCGACCGACCCCGGGTCGGGTTCGGCGGCGGGACCTGTCCGCTGGGCGAGGTGCACGCGGTGCAGGTAGCGGGCCGCGGAGGCGGCGAACGGGAGGGCGATCTTCCCCTCGCCGGTGACCTGCTGGACGCTGAGGATTCCGCCGGTGGTGGCGTCGATGAAGTAGTTGGCGGCGTTGAGCGGGGTCGCCGGGTCGCCGGTCGTGGCGACGGGGATCAGCCAGGCGAGGACGCCCGCGCCCCGCGGCAGCACCACCAGCGACGGCGGCGCCTGGGCGGTGCCGGACGACGCCTGCTCCGCGACCTGGCGCGCCTGCTCGGCCGGGACGGTGGCGGAGGTCGACACGGTCAGGCCGGGGAAGACCCGGCCGCGGACGCCGGTCAGCCGGCCGTCGCGCTCGACGAACACCAGCGAGGCGTCGAGCACCGGCACCTCGCCGACGGCCTGCGTCGCCTTGGTGGTGACGATGCCGGGGACGGTGACGGTGTCGGGCTCACCGAGCCGCAGCACGTCGGAGCCGACGCCGAACAGGTCGGGGCCGAGGTCGTCCATGAACGCCGTCGGCGTGCCCGGCCACGACCCGCCGCCGAGCTCGGCGAGGTAGCCGGTGACGTCGTCCTGGCGCCCGGTCCAGCCGGTGCCGGTCTCCTCGCGCAGCCGGTCGATGGCGCGCTGGAGGGTGGTCAGCCGGGTCTGCACGTCGGACCCGCCGGCCGCGCCCCCGCCGCCCGGGTCGCCCCGGTGGTCGTTGACCCAGGTCTCCGACACCACCAGGGTCACCGGCTTGGTCGCCGGCCCGCCGTCACCGTCGGTGCCGTCGATGCCGTCGATGCCGGTGTCGCAGCCGGTGGCGACCAGGGCCACCACCGTCACGAGCGGGGCGAGCCAGACGCGGCGCACGGTCACAGTCCTCCAGGGATGGCGGCGGTGAACACGTCGTCACCGCCGTAGGTGGCGTCCTGCCACACGAGCTGCCGGCCGGAGATGGACGGGAACCCCTGCTGGGCCGGAGCGGGATGCAGATCGTAGATCTTGCCGGTCCCGAGCGAGAGCAGGTACAGGTCGGTCTCGGGGTAGGGCGAGGTGCCGCCCGGGACGACCGGCGTCTGGATCTGCGCGGTCGCCTCCGACCACACGACGTACTCGTCCGACATCGCGGCTCCGAACGGCGCCGCGTTGCGGGTCACCTGCAGCGTCTCGCCGTCGGCGGTGAACAGCACGGACCGGTGGCTGTCGTCGATCGCGAACACCGGTCCGCCGTAGGTGGCGGTCGAGAGGATCGCGCCCTGGAGCTGGCCGACCTGGCGGACGTCGCCGATGCCGGGGTCCCAGGAGAAGACCTTGCCCTGGTCGGTGCCGAGGGCGACCGTGCCGCCGCCGGCGGCGATCGAGGTGATCGTGTCGCCCTGGAGGCCGGTCAGCTCGGTCTGGGAGATCGCGCCGGTCGAGTCGACGTACTTCACGGCGTTGCCGGAGAGCCAGGCGGCGCCCGCGTCGGAGCCCGCGAAGCCGGCGGCCAGCGTGGCCTCGGCCTGGACGTTGTCGATCACGGTGCTGCCCGCCTCGTCGGTGCGGGTGACCCGGCCGCGGAGGTCGAGCGTCATGATCGCGTCGCCGGCGAACCCGACCTCCAGCGTGTCCGCGGACGCCGAGAGCGCCGGGTCGCCGGACCCGCCGAGCGTCGTCGCCGCGGCGTAGCCGGCGTAGTCGGTGGTGGAGCTCAGGTCGAGCCAGACCACGCGGTTGCCCGAGATCGACGGGTGCAGCTGGGTCTGTGGGGCGGTGGTGACGCTGTCGCCGGCGAGCTCGGTGACCGTCGGGCACCCGGTGCAGATCTTGGCGGCGTCGAAGACCTCCCGCGCGGTGCGCAGCACGACGGCCGGCAGCTCGGAGTCGATGATCACCTGCTCCACCGCCGCCCGGGCGTCCACGAAGCCGCTGCTCGGTGTGAGCCGGGTCGCCAGCGCGCCGTAGACGGCCCGGTCGAACCGCTGCGCGAGCTCGGAGGCGTTGCCGTCGGCGCCGTCGATCTGCGCCAGCCGGGATCGGATGCTCCACAGCGCGTTGTTCCAGATCGCCGAGTTGTAGTGGACGCCGCCGAAGTCCTGGCGGTAGTCGATGAGGACCAGCAGGCGGGTCCCGGGCGTGAGGATGCGCAGGTAGTCGTCGAAGTCGCTGCCGTTGAGCATGTAGCGGAACGACGTGGTGCCGTCCGGGTTCGCCACGCACAGCTGGCTCTGCGGCGCGCCGGAGCACGCGTCCTCGCCGAACGCGACGCTGTCGTCGGCGTGGATCAGGTTGCCGATGACGTTGCCGAAGTAGTCGGAGAAGCTCTCGTTGAGCGCTCCCGACTGGCCGTTGTAGAGCAGGCCGGCGCTGGTCCCGGTGACGCCGTGGGTGATCTCGTGGGCGGCGATGTCGGGCTCGACGAAGGTGTTGCTGAACTGCTGGCCCTGCTGCACGCACGGGTTGCCGTAGACCATCTGCGGCTGGCGCAGGTAGCTCGCGAACATCGCGTTGCAGTAGTTGTCGGGACCGAAGTGGACCGAGCTGACCAGCGGCCCGCCCTCGCCGTCCCACGAGTCGCGCCCGAGCGACTCGTAGTAGGCGACGATCTGGTGGCTGTAGGCCTGGGCGGCGATCGCCTCGGTGTCGGTGATCGTCGTGCTCGGGCTGGTCATGAGCCGACCGGGCAGCCCGGACTCGTTCTTCAGCGTCGACGCGTCGTAGGTCTGCACGGCGCCGGTGCGCTGCTCGGCGTCCCACGCCTCGGTGGTGGTGTCGGTGAGCTCGACGCGGTCGCCGTTCTGCAGGCCGTACGCCGTGAGGTCGCGGCCGAGCGGGTCGCGGCCGCTGAGCTCGACGCTGTTGGGGTCGGGTGCCGCGGCGGGTGCGGATCCCGCACCCAGCTGCGGGGTGGGCGGCAGGACCTCCGTCGAGACCGGCCGGACGTCGAGCAGGTCCGCGGTGTGCGCGTCGATGTAGTAGCGGCCGGCCTGCAGGTCCTCGGGCGAGGCGCCGAGCACCACGACCTCCCACGCCAGCACGCCGGTGCCGGTGGGCAGCACCACGAGGCGAGGGGCGCCGTCGGCAGTGCCGCCCGCGGCCTCGGCGGCCGTGGTCGAGGCCTGCTCCGCGCTGATCGTCGGCGTGGTGCCGACGCTCAGGCCCGGGAACACCCGGCCGCGCACGCCGGTGACGCGCTCGTCGTCGCTGCTGGCCGGGCTGCCGCGGCCGGTGAAGACCAGCGCCGCGTCGAGGACGGGCACCTCGCCGACCGCCTGGGTCGCGCGGGTGGTCGTCACGTGGGGGACCGACTCGCTGTCGCGATCCCCGAGCCGCAGGGTGGTCGAGTCCACCCCGAGGAGGGCCGGGCCGTGCTGGTCGACGAACTCGGCGGGGCTGCCGGGCCACGACCCGCCGGTCAGCTCGGCGAGGAACCCGGTGACGTCGTCCTGCCGGCCCGTCCAGCCGGTGTGCGTGTCGGAGCGCAGCTCCTCGATGGCGTCGCGGAGCGCGCCGATGCGGGCCGCGGCCTCGCCGTCGGCCTGGTGGGCACGGATCCAGGTGTCGGAGACGACGAGGACGGTGGGGCGTCGCTGGTCCTCGCTGCCCTCGATCGGCGTCTGGCAGCCGGTCGCGAACAGGCCTACCACCGCCACCGCGGGGAGGGTCCAACCACGCCTGATCCGCCTGCGTCCGGGCGCGCGGCGAGGACGGG
This sequence comes from Nocardioides halotolerans DSM 19273, assembly GCF_000422805.1. Lineage (GTDB taxonomy): Bacteria > Actinomycetota > Actinomycetes > Propionibacteriales > Nocardioidaceae > Nocardioides > Nocardioides halotolerans. Next base: position 358,793 of record NZ_AUGT01000009.1, read on the forward strand.
TTCTGATCATGGCCCCGCGATGGTCAGGGTCAGGTCGTCCAGAAGTCAATGACCCGTCTGGGCACGTTGAAAGATAGTCCTCTCCAGGTCTCTGAAACCTGCCTCGGACCTGACACCATGCCCGCAGCAGCACGCCGGGGTGGCGTGCTCCCCTGCCCTGGACCGACCTGTACCGATCCGGTACTGATCCTGAGGAGTGATTCACGTGGCGTGTCCTACGTGTTCGTCCGACAACCCGGAGGTGGCGTCGTACTGCCACCGCTGCGGGACGTCGTTGCGAGCCGGCGATGCGAGCCGCACGGCGTCCTACGCCGTCCAGTCCGCCGAAGGGGTGACGCAGTTCGCGCTCATCTCGACGGTGATGCCGCACACCTCGCGGCGCTCGGCCGACAACTACCGGTGGGCGATGATCCTCTCGGGCGTGCTGATCCTCGGCGCGACTGCTCTCGGGCTGCTGCCCATCGCGATCGCCGCGGCCGCCTTCCTGGTGCCGCTGGCCTACCTGGTCTACATCGACGACGTGAACCTCTGGGAGGAGGCGCCGGCCGCGGTCGTGGTCGGGCTGTTCCTCGCCACCGGTGCGCTGTCGGTGCTGGTGTCGCTGTTCTTCTTCGACTGGGTCTTCGACGCCCAGTGGGCGAGCTTCGCCGGCGGCGGCCGCGCCCGCGGCGGTATCGGGTCGATGTCGTTCCCGGCGCTGCTCATCTTCGCGGTGCTGCTTCCGGTGGTCGCGGAGGTCGCCAAGAACCTGTTCGCCGTGCTGCTCGCCTCGCGGCCGCAGTTCGACGACATGATCGACGGGCTCACCTTCGGCGTCGCGGCCGGCACGGCCTACGCCGCCTTCGAGACGGTCGTCGTCTACTCCTCGGTCTTCACCGCCCAGGACTTCCGGACCACCTCGGGCATCGCGTCCTGGCTGGTCGTGGTGGTCAACGTGATGGTGATCAAGTCGCTGATCTACGGAACGGCGACCGGCATCGCGGTCGCGGCGTACTCCGGCAAGGGCGAGGCCTACGACGGCTTCACCCCGGCGTACTTCGCGAGCTTCGGCCTCGCGGTCGGCGCGAACATCGCCTACTGGCTCGGTGTCCGGCTGATGGCCTACCTGCCGTTCGGCAACGCGCTCGGCCTGATCTGGGGCTTCGTGATCCTGGCGGCGCTGGTCGTCAAGATCCGGATGATGCTGCAGACGGCGCTGCTCGAGGCCGCGGTCGAGGCCGCCGCCAAGGGCGACGACTACGACAACAAGCGCTCGACGTACGTCGAGGCGTACTGCCCCGAGTGCGAGAACCTCATGCTCGCCAACGCGTCCTTCTGCATCGTCTGCGGGACGTCGGTCCGCTCGAGCTCGCGCCAGGCGAGGTCGGCGATGGGCATGCGCGCGGTCCCGGCCGGTGCCCCGGCGGTCGACTTCGCCGACCCCGTCGACCCGGTCCATCCCGACGCGCCCGCCGACCCGGCCGCTCCGAGCACCGACGGAGGTGACAAGTGAGCACGCCGCCGAGCGCGCCGACCCCGCCTCCGGTGAAGTCGTCGGAGGAGTACTTCAACAGCACCAGGCTCAGGATCATCGGGATGATCACCGCGGCGACGGTCGCGGTCGGTGCCCTCGGCGGCATCGCGGGCGTGGTCTTCGACCCCGACCCGATCACCAAGGACAACGTGGTGCAGCCGGGCGGCGACGAGAACGCGCGCCTCGCCCCGCAGTCCCTGGGCGGCCCGGGCAACGCCTCGCCGCGGGGTCACGCCGCGCGCTCGCCGTTCACCTCGCGGGTGCCGAGCGCCGACTCGACGGCCTCGCCGAGCTCGGTCGGCAGCGTCTCGCCGGGCACGGGCGGGCTCACGGGCGGGCCGTCGGTCGACCCGACCGAGGAGCCGACGCCGGACAACGGCGGCGGCACCCCGTGCGAGGGCGGCTGCGGGCAGACGATCGAGGCGACGGGCGTGGACATCTACGTGCCCCCGGGCTGGGCCGTGGACTTCTCCGACGAGAACCGCGTCTTCCAGAGCGACGGCAACGGGAGCTTCTCGTTCGCGTTCAGCTTCGTCGACGACCCGGCCGCGGCCTCGGGCGACATCATCTCGCAGAACCTGGAGAACCTGCTGCCGCCGGAGAACTACACGCAGCTGCAGACGTCGGACGTCGTGCCGCTGTCGCCGTTCGGCTCCGTGGTGTCGCTGTCGGGCATCGAGTACGAAGCCCTCTGGGTCGACAATCAGGGATCGGTCAGCATCCACGGGCAGATCTACGTGGGTGTGCGCCAGGACGGCACCGTGCTCGGGATCCTGATCGAGCACATCCCGGCGGAGGACTTCGAGTCCGCCTTCGAGGACATGTCGCCGATCCTGGACAACTCGTTCAACCGCTTCGGCGGGGTCAGCTGAGGACCGCCAGAGCTGTCTGAACAGCGGACCCGGGGTGCCCGTCGTGGCACCCCGGGACCGCGGACGGGGGAACCGTGACTGACCACCACCGCCACGACCGGGGCCGGGTCATCGGCCTCCTGCTCGGCGCCTGCGTGCTCGTCGGTGGCGCGGGTGCCGCCGGCGGGGTGGTGTTCGACCCCGCGCCCGCGTCCGGCTCCGAGGTCGTCCAGCCCGGAGCGGTCGCGATGCCCTCGGGCCACGGCATGCACGCCGCGGTCGGGCCGGCGGCCGACGACCTCACCGGTGGCTCGGTCGTCACGCTCGAGGGCGGCGTCCCGGTCGTCGTACCGGCCGGGTGGGAGGTGACCGGCCAGCGCACCAACAACGTGAGCCTTGCCGACGGCAAGGGCAGCTTCGCCTACGCGCTGACGGGCCGGGCCAACCCCGGCTCCAGCGCAACGGGTCTCCTCGCCGCCAACATCCCGGTGCTGCTCCCGCCCGAGACCTACACCCAGCAGCTCCTCGTCGACTACGGCGAGCTGCAGCCCTTCGGCAGCGTCGTCTCGGCGGCGTACACGGAGTACGAAGCGCTGGTCGCCGACAACCAGGGGTCGCTGTCGCTGCACGGGCAGATCTACGTCGGGGTGCGACAGGACAACCTCGTCCTCCTGCTCCTGGTCGAGCACACCCCGGCCGAGGAGTGGAACGAGGAGGGGGTCCCGGCCACCGCCGACCTCGTCAACGGCAGCTTCTCGCTGTTCGCGGGACTGGGCTGATGACCGGGCCGACCGACGCCGCTGCGACCTACCGCCGCCACGACCGGCGCCGGGTGATCGGCCTGGTGCTGGCGGGCTGCGTGCTCGTCGGCGGGCTCGGCGCGGTCGCGGGAGAAATCTTCGACCCGCCGCCGACCACCGACCGGAAGGTGCGGCCGGGTGCCCCTGGACTCGGGGTCGTCGTGACCCAGGGCAACACGGTCGCCAAGGCGCGGCCTGCGTCGCGTGTCGGGGGAGGCACCTTCCGGCTGGACGGGACCACGCAGGACCCCAACCTCACCGGCACCCTCTACGACATCGGCCACGACGCCCCGATCTTCATCCCGAGCGACTGGGAGGTCTACCAGACCGCAGACACCCGGCTGTGGGCGATGAACGGCAAGGGCAGCTTCGCCTTCGCCGCGGCCGGCGCCTACAACGACGCCTCGGTGCGGGCCGGCGACGTGATCCAGCAGAACCTCGAGGGGCTGCTCCCGCCCGACACCTACACCCAGCTGGTCACGAGCGGACCCGAGGACTTCGGGACCATGCCCTACGGCGAGCTGACCAGCTGGTCGGAGCTGAGCTACGAGGCACTGTGGACCGACCCGCAGGGCTCCGCGCCGATCCACGGGCAGATCTACGCCGGCGTGCGCAAGGACGGCGCGGTGCTCGTCGTGCTCATCGAGCACGTGCCGCCCTCGGAGTGGGCCGAAACGCTCTACCCGCGGGCGGCGATCGTCGAGCAGTCGTTCCTGCGGTTCGCCCGGCTGTTCTAGGCCGTCTGCACGACGAGGGCGGTGGCCAGGGCCGCGACGCCCTCCCCGCGGCCGGTGAGGCCGAGCCCGTCGGTGGTCGTCGCCGAGACCGAGACCGGTGCGCCGACCGCGTCGCCCAGCACCGTCTCCGCCTCCTGCCGCCGCGTGCCGAGCCGGGGCCGGTTGCCGACGACCTGGACGGCGGCGTTGCCGATCCGGAAGCCGGCGGCGCGCACCCTCGCGGCGGTCTCCTCGAGCATCGCGGTGCCGGAGGCGCCGGCCCACCGCGGGTCCGACGTACCGAAGTGGGAGCCGAGGTCGCCGAGCCCGGCCGCGGAGAGCAGCGCGTCGCAGAGCGCGTGCGCGGCGACGTCGGCGTCGGAGTGGCCCTCGAGCCCTTGCGGCTCGTCCGGCCAGGCGAGACCCGCGAGGTGCATCGGCACGCCATCGGCGAACCGGTGCACGTCCACGCCCAGCCCGACCCGGGGCAGCCGCTCGGTGGGCTCGCTGCCCGGCTCGCTCACGGGGTGCATCATGCCCCGTCGCCCGGCCGCTGCGTAACGGATGACTCCCCGTGAGGGACAATCGCGTCGTGAGGACCTTCCGCGGGGCGTGGTCGGTCGCCGGGCTCGCGGCCGGTGTCGCGGGGCTCGCGACCAGCTACTTCGTGGCGATGGCGATGACGCTGCGGGACTCGCCGGTCGTCGCCGTCGCGAACCTCGTCGTGAAGCTCACCCCGGGCTGGCTGGCGCACTACCTCATCGAGCAGGTCGGCAAGCTCGACAAGCCGCTGCTGCTCCTCGGGATCTTCGTGGTGCTCGCCCTCGTCTTCGCGTGGGCGGGGCGGCTCGCGCGGCGGATCTGGTGGGCTCCCGCGCTGGTCTACGGGGTGCTCACCATGATCGGTGCGATCGCCGCGCGCGAGGAGCGGGGCTCGAGCGCCGTCGACGTCGTGCCGGTGGCGGTCGGCTTCGTGACCTGGCTGGTGGCGCTCTCGCTGCTGACCGAGCCGCTGCGCCGGGCCGAGCTCGCCGCGCCGGCGCCGGCGCCGGCGCCGGCTCCGGCCGTGCCGGACGTCACCGCGGTGGACCGGCTCGAGCCCGCCTCCGTGCGCGCCGACCACACCAGGCGGACGTTCGTGATCCGCGCCGGGATCCTCGCCGTCGGCGCGGTGGTGCTCGGTGCGGCCGGGCGCGTGGTCGGCCGGGGCCGCCGGCACGTGGAGGAGTCGCGGCGGCTGCTGCGGCTGACCCAGGTCACCGAGCCGGCGGTGCCCAAGGGTGCCCGGATCGGCCTCGAGGGCGTGACGCCCTGGCAGACGCCGAACTCGCGGTTCTACCGCATCGACACCGCGATCGTCGTCCCGGCGATCGAGCCGAAGAACTGGTCACTGCGCATCCACGGCAATGTCGACCGCGAGATCACGCTGACCTACGCCGACCTCGTGGACCGCCGGTTCACCGAGGCGTGGGTGACGCTGTGCTGCGTGTCCAACGAGGTCGGTGGTGACCTCATCGGCAACGCGTGGTTCAGCGGCGTCCGGGTCGCCGACCTCCTCAGGGAGGCCGGGGTCCACGACGACGCCGACGCGGTGCTCCAGACGTCCGACGACGGGTGGACGTGCGGCACGCCGCTGACCGCGCTGACCGACGACCGCAACGCGATGCTGGCCGTCGCGATGAACGGCACGCCGCTACCCCTCGAGCACGGCTTCCCGGCGCGCACGGTCGTGCCCGGCCTCTACGGCTACGTGTCCGCGTGCAAGTGGGTCGTGGACTACGAGGTCACGAACTTCGCCGACATCTCGGCGTACTGGACCGACCGGGGCTGGGGCGAGAAGGGCCCGATCAAGCTCGCCTCGCGCATCGACGTGCCGCGGTCGGGCGCCGAGGTCCCGTCCGGGGCCGTCACCTTCGGTGGCGTGGCGTGGGCCCAGCACACCGGCATCGAGGGCGTGGAGTTCTCCGTCGACGGCGAGGACTGGACGGACGCCGAGATCGCCGCGGTCACGAGCACCGACGACACGTGGGTGCAGTGGAAGGGCGTCGCCGAGCTGGCGGAGGGCGACCACACCGTGCGGGTGCGCGCGATCGACAAGGACGGGCAGGTGCAGACCGGCGTCGAGCAGGACGTGCTGCCCGACGGCGCCACCGGCTGGCACACGCTGGACTTCACCTGCACCTAGCCGCTCTAGGCTCTGGCGCGTGACGGACTTCGCCGGACGCACCGGCTGCGCGCTGGTCGTCGGTGGCAGCGGCGGCCTCGGCCTGGCCGTGGTCCGGCTGCTCGCGTCCCGCGGCTCCTCGGTCGCGCTCACCTACCGCTCGCGCGCCGAGGCCGCCACCTCGGCCGTCGACACCGCGCGCTCGTGGGGCGCCCACGCGTCCGCGCACCGACTCGACGTCACCGACGCCGGGGCGTGCGCGAGCGTCGTGGCGGACGTCGTCTCGGCGTACGGCGGCCTGCACACGCTGGTCCACGCCGCCGGGCCGCACGTGCCGATGAAGCACCTGTCCTCGGTGGACCCGGTCGAGCTCTCGACCCAGCTGGCCGAGGACGCCGCAGGGTTCTTCAACGTGGTCCACCCGGCGCTGCCCCACCTCCGCGCCGCCGAGGGCTCGATCGTCGCGGTGACGACCGCCGCCACCGCGCGCTACCCCGTCCGCGACGGGCTGTCGTCGGCGCCGAAGGGCGCGGTGGAGGCACTGGTGCGCGGGCTCGCGGCCGAGGAGGGGCGGTACGGCGTCCGGGTCAACGCCGTAGGCCCCGGCATGCTGACCGACGGCATGGCGGCCCGCCTCATCGCGTCCGGCGACCTCTCCGAGGACGCCCTCGCCGTCGCGCGCCGCAACATCCCGCTGCGTCGCTTCGGCAACGCGACCGACGTCGCGGAGGCGGTGTGCTTCCTCGCCTCCGACCGCGCCGGCTTCGTCTCCGGGCAGAAGCTGGACGTCGACGGCGGCTACTCGGTCTAGGCCCACGGCATGAGGAGGCTCCGATGAAACGCCAGGACCTGGTCGAGCGGATGAGGGCGGCGACCCTCGGCACCTTCGACGTGGCCACGATCTACCTCGGCGTGAAGCTCGGTCTCTACGCCGCGCTCGCAGACGGCGCGCCGGTGAGTCCGGCCGAGCTCGCGGAGCGGACGGGCACCGACGAGCGCCTGGTCCGCGAGTGGCTGGAGCAGCAGGGCGCCACCGAGCTGCTCGAGGCGTCGTACGCCGACGGGAAGTGGCGGTTCGCCCTGCCTGCCGAGCACGTCGACGTGCTGCTCGACCCCGACGCCGTGGACGGCATCGCCGGCACCGCGCTGTCGCTGGTCGCCGACCTCGCGCAGGTGCCGCGGCTGGTGGAGTCCTTCCGCACGGGCGTCGGAATCCCCTACGCCGACTACGGCCCCGACGAGGCCGAGGGGCAGGCGCGCGGCACCCGGCCGGTCTACCGCTCCGAGATGCCGCGCTGGCTCGGCGGCGTACCGGGCCTGCGGGAGCGGCTCGACGCCGGCGGCGCCCGCGTGCTCGACATCGGCTGCGGTGTCGGCTGGTCGAGCGTCTGCATCGCGCAGTCGCACCCCGACGTCGTCGTCGACGGCATCGACCTCGACCGGCGCTCGATCGAGGCGGCCCGCGCGGTCGCCGAGTCGCAGGGCGTGAGCGACCGGGTGCGCTTCGAGGTCCGCGACGCCGCCACCCTGGCCGGCGCGGGCTACGACCTCGCGACGATGTTCGAGATGCTCCACGACCTCGCGCGCCCGGTCGACGTGCTGCGGGCCGCGCGCGAGGCGCTCGGCCCCGAGGGCGTCGTCCTGGTCGCCGACGAGCCGTCCGCCGAGGCCTACGCCGGCGCGGCGTCCAGCGAGGACGATCGCCGCCACTACGGCTACAGCGTGCTGCACTGCCTCCCGGCGAGCATGACCGAGCCGGGCTCGGCCGCCACCGGCACCGTGATCCGCCCGGACGTCGTGCGGCGCTACGCGCTCGACGCGGGCTTCGCGTCCGTCGACGTGCTGCCGGTCGAGAGCGCGGCCTTCCGGCTCTACCTGCTCAGGCCCTGACCTCAGACCTGTGACCGCAGCACGTCGACCTCGCACCCGGGCGCGGTCGGGTCGAAGCCGTGGTCGACCAGCCAGCGGATCGCGGTGAGGCTGCGCAGCGACCACCACCCGCGGATCACCTCGCGGTCGACGTCGCGGCCGTAGCCGGCAAGCACGTCGCCGAGGTGCTCGCGGTGGCCGAGCGTCAGGATCGCGAGGTCGTGCAGCGGATCGCCCTGACCGCCCTCGGACCAGTCGAGCACCCCCGTCACCATGTCGCCGTCGACGAACACGTGGGCGACCTGCAGGTCGCCGTGCACGAACACCGGTGTCCACGGCCGCAGCGCCGTCTCGGCCAGCCGATGGTTGTGCGTCACCAGGTCGGCCGGCAGGACGTCGTTCGCGAGGAGCCAGGCGCACTCCCGATCGAGCAGCTCGGCCGTCTCGTCGAGGTCGCGACTGCGCCACGAAGGGAGCGGTGCCTCGTGCAACCGCCGCAGCATCGCGCCGGCCGCGCGCCACGCCGCCGGCGAGGCGGTCGACGGCTCGCCGAGCTGGGCGAGCGCCTGCCCGGGCAGCGCCGCGAGGGCGAGGACGGGCGGCGTGTGCCAGAGGACCTCGGGAGTCGGGATCGGCGCCAGCTCCATCGCCGCGACCTCGACCTCGACGCGCGCCGGATCGCCGTCGACCTTGAGGAAGACGTCGCCGACCCGGAGGGTCGCACGCTCGTCGTGCGCGACGACGACCTCGACCTGCTCCACGTCAGTGATTGTCGCGTCGTGAGGGTCTGGCCTCCACGTGTTTGCTCGGCGCTCCTGATCGGCTCACGTGCGTCGGTGGAAGGTGTACTTGCCGGTGGGGAGTTGGTCGAGGTGGTAGCGGGGGTCGTGGGCTCGTGCGTGGTGGTGGGGGCAGAGGGAGATGAGGTCGCGGAGGTTGGTCTTGCCGCCGTCGGCCCAGCGGGTGCGGTGGTGGGTGTGGGTCATGCCGGGTGGCCAGTCGCAGCCGTCGATCTCGCAGCCGCGGGCTTCGATGGTCTTCGCGATGCGCTGGGCCTCGGAGGCGAAGCGCTGCTTGCGGCCGAGGTCGAGGACGTGGGAGTTGCCGTCGAGGACTGCGGGGAGGACTCCGGCTTCGCAGGCGAGCCTCCGTGCGGCGCCGGGGGAGAGTCGTTCGCCGGTGTCGAGCCGCGCGGCCTTCAGCCGGCCCTCCAGCGCGTCGAGGGTCATCGTGACGACGACGGTGGCGTTGAGTCCGCCGGCCTTGGGCAGGCGCTTGTGGGGGTAGCGCTGGATGAGCTCGACGAGGGCTTGTCCGAGGCGTTGCGGGGTGGGCTTGCGCTCCCCGAGTGGTCCCTTGCTGGCCTGGTGCCTGGGGGCGGCGAGGGCGAACAGGTGCTTCTTGAGCATGGCGCCGGTGAGGGTGTCGAGGGTGAAGCGGCCGTGGGTCTTGCCGTGCCCGTCGTCCCAGATCGTGAGCCGGACCGCCGCTTCCGCGGCTCGTTCTTCTCGTTCGAGGAGTGTGGCTTCGTGGGCGTCGGCGGTCTCGGGGGAGGTGACTTCGAGGATCCGGCGGCCGAGGACCTTGAGGTGCTTGGCGTCGAACTCGCGTGCGTACTCCAGCAGTCGCTGCTCTGCCCCGGCTGTGATGGCGGAGTCGAGGTCGTCGGGGAGGTCGGCGAGGGCGCGGAGGATGGCCTCGGCCTGCTCGAGGTGGAGGCGACCCTCGGCGAGCGCGGTCCGGGTCGCCTGGTGGTGTTCGAGGCCGTCAGCGAGTCGCATGGTGCGGTGGGCGTGGGTCTTCGTGGTGCGGGTGGTGGCGGCGTGCCAGGTGGCGGTCGAGGTCGCGCCGGTCTGGGCGGGGAGGTCGACGCGGCCGGCGTGGGTGAGGAGTCGTGCTTCGAGCTCGGCGAGCTGTGCTTTGGCGGACTGGACCTCGGCGATGGTGGCGACGGTGTCGTCGGCGTTCATCGACCACACCGGAGTGTCCGCGACAGCGGAGAGTTCTTCACGCACGCCAGCCACGGCCCGGGTGACCGGGTGGGGGTGGTGGGCGAGCGCTGTCATGGCACCTATTCCAGCACTGACCGCCGACGGTCGCTGGGGGCTCGGATCCCGTTGTGGACAAGGGGTTTCGGCGCTGTGGTTGTGGACGTGAAGTGGACGTTCGCCGGCGTGCGGGGGCGGCGGGGAGCGCACGCTGCGGTGATCTCGACAAGCTCGATCAGCGGTGGTCCAGCGGGTGCCTTGGCTTCAGGGGTTTCGAGACGGTCGCTAGCGCGACCTCCTCAACCAGCGGTGGGGAAGCGGGTGCCTTCGTTGCGGTGATCTCGACGAGCTCGATCAGCGGTGGTCCGGCGGGTGCCTTCGCTGCGGTGGCTTCGAGGCTCGTCGCTAGCGCTCCTCGCACCTCAGCCACCGTGGGGCGCGCGCCGTACCGCACCACCGCCGGACCGCAGCCATGCCTCCGGCGGCGACCCGATAGCCAGCGCAGACACTCGGCTCTCGGGTTGCCGCATCCAAACCGAGCGACGCAAGCAGGTGCCTTCGCTTCAGAGGTTTCGAGACGGTCGCTAGCGCGACCTCCTCAACCAGCGATTGGCCGCAGCAGGTGCCTTCGCTGCTGGTGCGACCGCGCGCCTTACCAGTTCCCAGGCGACGCAGGCAGCGGATGGGCGGCGTCGTGGATGACGTACGCCGTGCCGCCGGAGCCGGTCAGCCAGACCGACTCGAACTGCCGGCGGTCGTAGGTGCGGCGGACGGTCGAGGACGAGGGGGCTGCGGGGTCGTTGACGACGACGTCGCCCGTCGCGGTGAAGCCCACGATCACGAGGAGGTGGCCGGCGGTGGAGGAGATCGGTGCGCCGTAGAGCGCGCCGTTGGAGAAGGACACGGAGGCGATGACCGGGATGCCGGCCGCGATGAACGACTCGGCCTCGGAGAGGGAGCGGAGGCGGGTGACGAAGGCGGAGAGGCCGCGGGAGGCGGCGTAGGCGGTGTTGAACGGCCAGTTGCCGGTGCCCTCGTAGGAGACGTCGTAGGTGCGGCGGGCGACCTCGTCGACCCAGGGGTCGACCCGCGGGCCGACCCAGGCGTAGGACTTGGGGGAGGGCAGCCGGCCGTAGTAGCCGAGCACCATCGCGGTCGAGGTCGGCGAGCACCAGGCCTCGCCGCCGCCGCCGTACTGGCCGAACTCGCCGCGGTGCACCATCTGCGAGTAGCGAGGGACGTCGAGCACGACACCGGACGCGACTCCGGGCGGCGACACGGCGGGGGCCGACGACGGCAGCCGCGACGCGACGGCGCCGACGAACGAGACCGACGGCGACGCCGAGGAAGCGCCCGCCCGTCGCATCAGCCGCACCTGCAGCTGGTAGGTGTCGGCCGAGCCGGCGGCCTTCCAGGTGTCGACGTCGACGCGGCCCAGCGCGTCGGACTGGCCGGGCACGGAGGTCCGCCGCACGTGCTTGTCGGAGGACGCCCAGCGCCCGAGCACCATCCAGTGGGACCGGGTCGATCCGGAGGTGAGCCGGGCGCGGACCTCGACCCAGCTGTTCTTGGGTGTCGCGGCCGACCACGACGCCACCAGCTGGGTGAAGCCGAAGCCGGTCGAGACCGGCGAGGAGGTCCACGTGCCGACGTCGTACGTCGTGCCGCGGTAGGCCCGGCGCTTGGAGGGCTTCTTGAGCACGAGCGCGCCGTGCTTGACCCGCAGCCCCTTCACCGCCCCGGTCCGCAGCGCGGGGCCGCCCTCCCAGCGGGAGAACGCCACCTGGCGCGGCGCCGGGTCACCGGCGGAGGGCGTGGCCACGCCCACCAGCATCCCGGCCGGGAGCAGACAGACCAGCAGCACACGGAGCACGGTCCGACTCTAAGTCACTCCCGTCACTCACGTCACAGCTTCCGTTCTTCCGCAATCACCTCGGTTCGGCCCTGCACCCCGTTAGTCTGCGTCTGGCCGGTGCCACAGGGAGGCGCCGCCAGAGGGAGCCACATGACCCAGCGTCTGTCGGGCGTCCTGCTCGTCGAGGACGACGAGGGGGACGCACTCCTCGTGCGGGAGTGCCTGCGCGACGCCGGGCTCGCCGACGACGACCTGATCTGGTGCCGCACGGTCGCCGACGGCGTCGACGCGCTCGTCGAGAAGCCCTCGTGCGTGCTGCTCGACCTCGGCCTGCCTGACGCCGAGGGTCTCTCGGCGCTGCACACCGTCGTCGCCGAGGTCACGACCACCCCGGTGATCGTCCTGACCGGGCGCCACGACCGGACCGGCGTCGAGGCGGTCGCGGCGGGCGCCCAGGACTACCTCATCAAGGACGACCTCACGCCCGAGCTGCTCGACCGCACGATCCGGTACGCCGTCCAGCGACGCCAGACGCAGCTGACCGAGGTGCAGCTGCGCGAAGAGAGGCTGCTCGCCGCCGAGAACTCGCGGCTCGAGCGCGGCCTGCTGCCCAAGCCGCTGCTCCGCACCGGGTTCGTCAGCTGCGCGAGCCACTACCGGCCGGGCCGGGCGCGCGCCGTGCTCGGCGGGGACTTCTACGACGTCGTCGAGCTGCCCGACGGCCGGGTCCGCGCCGTGATCGGCGACGTGATGGGCCACGGACCCGACGAGGCCGCGCTCGGCGTCCACCTGCGCGTGGCGTGGCGGTCGCTGGTGCTGGCCGGCGTGCCGGACGACGAGATCCTCGTCGCCCTCTCCCGGCTGCTCGAGGCCGAGAGCCCCGGCGGCATCTTCGTCACGGTCTGCGACGTGGCGATCGACCGCGACCTCGGCGCGACGATCCAGGTGGCGGGGCACCCGCCGCCGATGCTGTGCGCCGACGGTGCGGCGGCCTACCTCGAGGTGGCGTTCGGCCCGCCGATCGGCATCCGTGACGAGGTGCCCCCGGCCGGCTGGCCGGTCACCCGCACCACGCTCCAGACCGGCTCGGCGCTCCTCCTCTACACCGACGGGCTGCTCGACGCCTTCCGCCAGGTCGACAGCCTCACCAGCGTCGGGCTCGACGAGCTGCTCGAGATCGCCTGCGGCGCGCTGGGCGAGGACGGGTCGCTCGACGACCTGCTGGCCTCGATCGTGGCGCAGGCGCCCATCCGCGCGGTCGACGACACCGCCCTGGTGGTGCTCAGGGTCGACGACCCCGGCGCGGGGCGGACCGCGTGACCGTGCAGGGCTGGAGCCTCCGACGACGCGTCACCCGCGCGATCGTCGGCGTGCTGATCCTCCTGATGGTGCTGGTCGCGACCGTCGTCTACTACATCGCCGAGGCCAAGAGCACCGGCGACGAGCTCGTCGAGCAGTGGGACCCCGCCTACACCATCAGCCAGAACACGCTCACGGCGATGGTCAACCAGGAGAGCGGCGTCCGCGGCTTCGCGCTCGGCCGGGACGAGGCTTTCCTCGAGCCCTACAACATCGCCAACCTGCTCGGCGGCTCGGCGCAGGGGACCCTGCGCAAGTACCTCCTCGACTACCCCGAGCTGCTCGCCAAGCTGAAGGTGCTCAACACGGCCATCGACGAGTGGCGCACGACGATCGCGGAGCCGATCATCGCCCGGGTGCGGGAGGGCGACCCGGGAGCGGCGGCGGCCGTCGCGACGCCCGAGGCGCGCGCGGCGTTCGACCGCGTCCGCGAGGCCTCCAACGACCTCACCAACAGCATCGACGCGAAGCGCGCCGACGTCACCGAGGAGCGCGAGCGCGCGTTCGTCTGGGTGTGGTCGGTCATCGCCCTCGGCGCGACCGTGCTGCTCGTCACGGGCCTGGGGCTGGGCCGCGGCCTGCGCCAGCAGGTGCTCGCGCCGATGACAGGGCTCATGCGCCAGACCCGGGAGGTCGCCGCCGGCAACCTCGACCTCGAGATCGCGCAGAGCGGGCCGCTCGAGATCCAGGCGCTCGCGTCCGACGTGGACCTGATGCGCGGGACGCTCGCCTCGCAGATCGAGCGGATCGAGCGGGCCCGGAGCCGCATCCAGCAGCGCAGCGCCGAGCTGGCGCGGTCCAACACCGACCTCGAGCAGTTCGCGTACGTCGCCTCGCACGACCTGTCCGAGCCGCTGCGCAAGGTCACCAACTTCTGCCAGCTCCTCGAGCGCCAGTACTCCGACCAGCTCGACGACAAGGCGCGCCAGTACATCGCCTTCATGGTCGACGGCGCCAAGCGGATGCAGGTGCTCATCAACGACCTGCTCGACTTCTCGCGGGTCGGCCGGTCGCACGAGCACTTCGTGCAGGTCGACCTCGAGAGCGCGCTCGCCCGCGCCCTGACCAACCTCGAGGAGCCGATCGCGGAGGCGAGCGCCACGGTGGAGCACGGCCCGCTCCCGACCGTCCCGGGCGACCCGACGCTGCTCACCGCCCTCCTGCAGAACCTGGTCGGCAACGCGGTGAAGTACCGGCGACCCGACGAGCCCGCGCGGATCTCGGTCAGCGCCGAGCAGCAGGGCGACCAGTGGCTGCTGACGGTCGACGACAACGGCATCGGCATCGACCCGCAGTACGCCGACCGGATCTTCACCATCTTCCAGCGGCTGCACCTGCGCGACGAGTACGGCGGGACCGGCATCGGGCTCGCGCTGTGCCGCAAGATCGTCGACTTCCACCGGGGCCGGATCTGGTTGGCGGAGAAGCACGAACCGGGTGCTAGGTTCCAACTCACCTTGCCCCAGACCGAGGCACCCGGCGAGACGGTGGACGACGATGAACCCGCGCTACGCGCAGCACCCTGACCAGGCGCTCTCGGTGCTGCTCGTCGAGGACGACCCCGGCGACGTGCTGATCGCCCGCGAGGCGCTGGCTGCCGGTCGCCTCTCGACCGACCTCCACGTCGTCAACGACGGCGTCGACGCCATGTCTTACCTGCGGCGGGCCGAGCCGTACGCCGAGGCGACGCGCCCCGACCTGATCCTGCTCGACCTCAACCTGCCCCGGAAGTCGGGTCACGAGGTCCTCGCCGAGGTCAAGCAGGACCCCGCGCTGCGCCGCATCCCGGTCGTCGTGCTCACCACCTCCCAGGCCCAGGAGGACGTCGCCAAGAGCTACGACCTCCACGCCTCGGTGCACGTCTCCAAGCCGGCCGACTTCGACCAGTTCACCGAGGTCGTGCGCCAGATCGACGACTTCTTCGGCAACGTCGCGGAACTCTCGGACTAGGTCGAGCGCCCAGCGACGACGCGGGCGAGTGAGGCGCGCAGCGGCTCACGAGCCCGCCCATCCCACCCGTGTTGACGCAGTGAGGGCCGTCCTGCCCGGTCTGTTGGGCCGGGCTCCCGCGGCAGCGTCAAGGGCCGGCGCGCGCCAAGCGCGACCAAGCCATGGCACCCCACCACGGGGCGCGCGGCGGCACAGCGCCGCGGGAGGCCGGCCCGACGGACCGGACCCGGGAGCCACGAAAGCAGGCCCAGCCCCAACCTCTCCCTAGACTTAGACGGTGCTCAGGCTCTACGACACCCAGACCCGCGAGGTCCGTGACTTCGCGCCCCTCGAGGAGGGGAAGGCGGGTCTCTACGTCTGCGGGCTGACGGTGCAGTCGGAGCCGCACGTGGGTCACGTGCGCAGCGCGGTGAACTTCGACGTGCTCCAGCGCTGGCTGCGCCACGAGGGCTACGAGGTGACGTTCATCCGCAACACCACCGACATCGACGACAAGATCCTGGTGAAGGCGGCCGAGCAGGGCCGGCCCTGGTACAACCTCGCCTACGCGATGAAGCGCGAGCTCGACCGCGCCTACGAGGCGCTCAACGTCGCGCCGCCGACCTACGAGCCGGCCGCCACCGGCCACATCCCCGAGATGGTCGAGCTGATCGGTCAGCTGATCGGCAAGGGTCACGCGTACCCCGCCGACGACGGCAGCGGTGACGTCTACTTCGACGTCCGGTCCTGGCCGTCGTACGGCGAGCTGACCCACCAGAAGATCGACGACATGGAGGCCGCGGAGGACGCCGACCCGCGCGGCAAGCGCGACCCGCGCGACTTCGCGCTCTGGAAGGGCTGGAAGAAGGCGTCCGAGCCCGAGACCGCGGCGTGGCCGAGCCCCTGGGGTCCTGGACGCCCGGGCTGGCACATCGAGTGCTCCGCGATGGCCGGGAAGTACCTCGGCACCGCCTTCGACATCCACGGCGGTGGTGTCGACCTGCGCTTCCCCCACCACGAGAACGAGCAGGCCCAGTCGCGCGCGGCCGGGCACCAGTTCGCGTCGTACTGGATGCACAACGCCTGGATCACCACCTCCGGCGAGAAGATGAGCAAGTCGCTCGGCAACAGCCTGCTGATCCCGGCGGTGCTCGAGCGGGTGCGCGGCATCGAGCTGCGCTACTACCTCGTCGCGGCGCACTACCGCAGCCACGTCGAGTTCAGCTTCGAGGCGCTCGACGAGGCGGCGGCCGCGTTCCAGCGGATCGAGAACTTCCTCGACCGGGCCGGCTCCGGCGCGGCGGGCGAGCTGCCCGAGGCGTTCGTCGCCGCGATGGACGACGACCTCGGCACCCCGGCCGCGGTGGCCGTCCTCCACGACGCCGTCCGCGAGGGCAACCGCCAGCTCGCCGCCGGCGAGGACGCCGGCGCGACTGCGGGCCAGGTGCGAGCGATGCTCGACGTGCTCGGCCTCGACCCGGAGGATCCCGCGTGGCCCAGCAGCGGTGGCGCCGACGCCCAGCTGACCGGCGCCGTCGACGCCCTGGTCGCCGGCCTGCTCGGGCAGCGCCAGGCGGCCCGCGAGGCCAAGGACTTCGCCACCGCCGACGCCATCCGCGACCAGATCAAGGCCGCCGGCATCGAGGTCGAGGACACCCCGGCCGGCCCGAAGTGGAGCCTGGCGTGAGCCGCTGTCGGACTACCCCCACGGAGGCGATCTAGGTGCCAGGCAACAGCCAGCGCAAGGGGTCGGTCCGCAAGACCGCCAAGAAGCCGACGGCGGGCTCGGGCGGGCGGGTCAGGCGCGGCCTCGAGGGCAAGGGGCCGACGCCCAAGGCGAAGGACCGGCCCTACCACAAGGCGCACAAGGCGGCGAAGAAGGCGGCCAAGTCCCAGGGCACCCGCCCGAAGCGGCGCACCACCGGCGACGCCGAGTGGATCGCGGGCCGCAACTCCGTGGTCGAGGCGCTGCGCGAGGGCGTGCCCGTCAACGGCGTGTACGTCGCCGAGGGCGCCGAGCGCGACGGCCGGCTCCGCGAGGCGTTCCGGCTGGCGAGCGAGGGCGGAGTCAGCCTCCTCGAGGTGACCAAGGCGGAGCTCGACCGGCTGACCAGCGGCGCGGTGCACCAGGGCCTGGCCGCCCGCATCCCGGCCTACGAGTACGCCCACCCCGACGACCTGCTCGACCGCGCGAAGGAGCAGGGCGAGCCGCCGCTCCTGCTCGCCCTCGACCAGGTCACCGACCCGCGCAACCTCGGCGCGGCGGTCCGCAGCGCCGCGGCGTTCGGCGCGCACGGCGTGCTCGTCCCCGAGCGCCGCGCGGCCGGCATGACGGCGTCCGCCTGGAAGACCAGCGCCGGTGCCGCGGCGCGCATCCCGGTCGCCCAGACGGTCAACCTCGTGCGCCAGCTCAAGAGCTACCAGGACGCCGGGTGCATGGTGGTCGGGCTGGCCGCGGACGGCGATGTGTCGCTGCCCGACCTCGAGCTAGGCGACGGGCCGCTGGTCGTGGTCGTCGGCTCCGAGGGCGACGGCCTCTCGCGCCTTGTGGCCGAGACCTGCGACCAGCTGGTCTCGATCCCGATGGTCAACCAGGTCGAGTCGCTCAACGCCGGCGTCGCCGCCTCGGTCGCCCTCTACGCCGTGGCGCAGGCGCGCGCCTGACGATGGGGATGTCGCCGGGCAGGCGGGTCCTCGTCAGCGTGGGCTACGCGCTGACCTGGATCCTGCTCACCCTGGTGTGCGCGAGCGGGATCTTCCTCAACAGCAGCCGCGCGACCACGCTGGCCAGTCACGACGCGATCATCCGTCCCGACCTGTCGGGCCACGTGGTGCTCCTGACCGGGCCGGTGCTGCCCGACGTGCGCGTGCCGACCGATCAGCGGATCGGCGTCTCGGTGACCCTCGGCAAGACCAACGCGCCGAGCACCGCCGCGCTGATCGACCGCTACGCACTCATCGCGGGCCAGCCCGAAGGACCCGAGGCCCGCGTCCAGGAGGTCGTCGCCGACCTCGTCGTCGACTCGCTCGTGCGCGGGGGCGCGCTCGCGCTGGTGCCGATCGTGCTCTGGGCACTGGTCGGACCGCACCGGCGCCGCGCGCTCTTCGCGCGCCCGCGCAAGCGGCGCCGCTCGATGGCCCTCGTGCTGTCGCTGGTGGTCATCGGCGTGGTGGTGGCCCAACCCTGGGGGCAGGACGAGACCAGGCTCGACACCGAGGAGGACTGGCAACCCCTCGCGACGTTCCTCGGCCCCGACGTACGCCTCCCCGCCGGCCTCGACCGGGTCGAGGTCCGCGGCGACGTGACCACCAACCAGACCCGGCGGCTCATCGAGAGTGCGGTCGGCACCTACGACGAGGGCAAGACCTTCTACCGCGACGCCGCCGAGGCGGCCGCCGACCTCGAGCTGCGCGAGCCGGAGGAGGACGAGACCGTCGTGCTCCTCGTCTCGGACCGGCACGACAACATCGGCATGGACCGCGTCGCCCGCGCGGTCGGCGACGCGGCCGCGGCCGAGGCGGTCTTCGACGCCGGCGACGACACCTCGACCGGCAGCACCTGGGAGGCCTTCTCGCTCGACTCGCTCGACGCGGCGTTCGACGACGGCCCCTACGCCGACGCCAAGTGGGCGGTGACCGGCAACCACGACCACGGCACCTTCGTCGGCCGCTACCTCGCGGACCACGGCTGGACGATGCTCGACGGCGAGGCGGTCGACGGGCCGGCAGGCGTGCGGCTCCTCGGCGTCGCCGACCCCCGCTCGAGCGGGCTCGGGAGCTGGCGCGACGAGAGCGGCCTGAGCTTCGGCGAGGTCGCGGACCGGCTGGCCGACGCCGCCTGCGAGGCCGACGAGAACGGCGACCGGATCACCACGATCCTCGTGCACGACGCCAACATGGGCGACCCCGCGCTCGAGCGCGGCTGCACCGACCTGGTCGTCGGCGGCCACCTCCACGTCCAGAGCGGCCCCACCGAGATGACCGGCGAGAACGGCGCGGTCGGCTACAGCTACACCACCGGCACGACCGGCGGGGCGGCGTACGCCGTCGCGGTGGGTGCCGCCATCCGCCGCCCGGCCGGCATCTCGCTCCTGACCTACCGCGACGGGCACCCGGTCGGCGTCCAGCCGGTCACCCTCGACACCAACGGCACCTTCAGCGTCGGCGACTACGTGGAGCTCGAGCCCAGCGTCCCCGAGGAGGAGTGACGCGCTCCGGCCGCTCGTAGGGCGGCCGAGGCGGTACCCACCCGCCGACGTCCACCTCGGTGACCACCGTCACCTTTGCCCCGTGCGCTCGTTTACGGACTGATACACGTTCTAGTTTTGCGCCTGGGAGGGCCCCGTGACACGTCTTGCTGCGCGCCTCGGCACGGTTCGGACCCTGGGTGCGGGGGGCGCCCTGGTGCTGGCCCTGAGCCTGGCGGCCTGCGGGTCGCAGCTCGACCCCGACGAGGTCGCGACCGCCGGCAGCGGCACGAACGTCGACGCCCAGGGCGGCGGGGTGGTCCCCGGCGCGGGCACGGGCGACACGACCACCGGCGGCGACACGACGACGGGCGGCGACACGACGACGGGTGGCGACACGTCCACCGGCGCCGGGACGGGCACCGGCACCGGCACCGGCACCGGCACGGGCAGCGGGACCGGCAGCGGCAGCGGGTCCGGCAGCGGCGCGGGAGGTGACAGCGGCGGCGGCGGTGACGCCGGCGGCGGCGACAACGCGCCCACCGGCGGCGGCGGCGCCGCGAGCTGCGACGGCTTCAAGAACGGCCCTGGCATCACCGACTCCGAGATCACGATCGGCAACGCCTCGGACATCTCTGGGCCGGTGCCTGGCCTCTTCGAGTCCGCCCAGGACGCCGTCAAGGCCTACGTCGCCTACTTCAACTCCACCAGCGACATCTGCGGGCGCAAGCTGAAGCTCGTCACCTACGACAGCCGCACCGACGCCGGCGCCGACCAGGCCAACTACGCCAAGGGCTGCGCCGAGACCTTCGCGATGGTCGGCTCGATGTCGGCGTTCGACTCCGGCGGCGCCGCGACGACCCAGTCGTGCGGGCTGCCCGACATCCGCTCCGCGGCCGTCACCCGCGACCGCAACTCCTGCACGACGTGCTTCCCGGCGCAGTCGAACAACACCGGCGAGTGGGAGAACGCGCCCGGGGTGTTCATCAAGAAGAACTACCCCGACGCCGCGGCACACGCGGCCGCGCTCTACATCAACGCCGGCGCCGCGGCCGAGAACGGTCCGGCCTCGGCCCGCGCGATGACCAAGCAGGGGCTGCACTTCGACGTCGTGCAGGGCATCGACGTCGCCGAGTTCAACTACGCGCCGTACGCCCAGCAGCTCAAGGACAAGGGCGTCAAGGTGGTCTTCTGGACCGGCGCCTACCAGCAGTCCGTACGGCTCGCGCAGGCCTTCCAGCAGGTCGGCTACAAGCCGGACGTCTACCTCCGCGACCCCACCGACTACATCCCGGAGTTCGTGAGCTCCGGCGGCGACGCCGTCGACGGCACCGTGATCTTCATGAACTTCGTGCCGTTCGAGGAGGCCAACACCAACAAGGAGATGCAGCTCTACCTCAGCTGGCTCCAGCAGGTCAGCCCGGGCGCGGCGCCGACGTTCTTCGGCGTGTTCTCCTGGTCGGCGGCGCGGCTCTTCGTCGAGAAGGCCGCGGCCCTCGGCGGCAAGCTGAGCCGGGCGACGCTCGTCGACGCCCTCCGCAAGACCGACAACTGGACGGCCAACGGGCTGACCGCCCCGCAGCACGTGGCGAGCCGGCGCACCGGCGACTGCTGGCGGTTCCTCCAGCTCAGCGGCGGCACCTGGAAGCCGGTGGGCGGCAGCAAGTACACCTGCGCCGGAACCACCACGGGCTGAGGCGGCGGACATGAGCTCGTTCATCGCCTACACCCTGTTCGGGCTGTTCTCGGGGGCGGCGTACGCCATCGCCGCCAGCGGGCTGGTGCTGACCTACAGCACGACCCGCGTCTTCAACATCGCGCACGGCGCGCTCGGCATGCTGCTGTCGTTCGTGTTCTGGGACTTCAGCGTCAAGCAGGGGATGCCGACGCCGCTGGCGCTGGCGCTGGTCCTCCTCGTCGTCGCACCGGCGATCGGGTGGTTCATCGCGCGGTTCATCGCCCGCGGGCTCGGTGACGCGCAGGCGAGCGTCTCGCTCGTCGTCACCGTCGCGCTGCTGGTGCTCTGCATCGGCGCGGCCCAGCAGATCTACCCGGCCGAGGCGCGCACGATCCTTCCGTTCTTCGCCGGCACGACGTTCAGCCTCGGCGAGGCCACGATCACCGCCCACCAGGTCATCACGATCCTGGCGTCGGTGCTGGTGGCGGTGGGCCTCTTCGTGCTGCTCACCCGGACCCGGGTCGGCACGGCCATGCGGGCCTCGGTCGACAACCCCGAGCTGCTCCGGCTCTTCGGTGGCAAGCCCGACCAGGTCGCCGCGCTCGCCTGGATGGTCGGTGTCTCCCTGGCCGGCCTCGGCGGCATCCTGCTGGTCTCGACGGTCGGCCTCGACTACTACGCCCTCACCCTGCTGGTCATCAACGCCTACGCCGCCGCGATGCTGGGCCGGCTCAAGAGCCTGCCGTGGACCTTCGTCGGCGCGATGGGGCTGGGCCTGCTGTCGTCGTACGTCGCGGGCTACGTCCAGGTCGACGGCTTCCTCTCGCAGGTCAAGAACGTCGTGCCCGCGCTGTTCCTGTTCGTCGTCGTGGTCGCGCTTCCGCAGGCGCAGCTCCGCATCGGCCAGGTCAAGGGCATCGTGTCGGCGCCGTTGCCCTCGCTGCCCCGCACGATGGGCTGGAGCGCCGGGCTGCTGCTGTTCGTCGCCCTTCTCGCGGGCGCGCTCTCCGAGGCGAACCTGCTGCTCGTCGGCACCGCCGCGACGTTCGCGATCGTGATGCTGTCGCTGGTGCTCCTCACCGGGTACGGCGGCCACGTGTCGCTGGCCCAGCTCACGTTCGCCGGGGTCGGCGCGCTCACCTACGCCAAGCTCGACCAGCCGAACCTCGGCGGCCTCCTGCTCTCGGCCCTGGTCGCCGCCGGCGTCGGTGCGCTGGTCGCGCTGCCGGTGCTCCGGCTGACCGGGCTGTACCTCGCGCTGGCCACGCTCGCCTTCGCGTCGATCATGGACAAGATGGTCTTCCAGGCCGACTTCGCCTTCGGCTTCAACGGCCTGCTGCCCGCCAGCCGCCTCTCGCTGCTCGGCCACACGGTCGACTCGACCGGCGGCTACGTGTTCCTGATGGCCGTCTTCCTCGTGCTGACGGCCTGGGCGGTGCTGCTGCTGCGCCGCGGCGTCGTCGGCCGGCTCCTCATCGCGACCCGCGACAGCACGGCCGCCTGCGGCACCCTCGGCCTGGACGTCCGGTGGTTCCGGGTGGTGCTGTTCGCGCTCTCCGCCGCGATCGCGGGCATGGCGGGCGCGCTGTTCGCCGGGCTGCGCCAGAACATCGGCGCCGGCGACTTCATCTACTTCCAGAGCCTGCTGCTGCTCCTCTTCGCCGCCGTCTTCGGGGTCACCTCGGTCACCGGCGCGGTCCTCGGCGGTGTGGCGATGATGGCGCTGCCCCAGCTCCAGTCGAGCTATCCGTCGGTCGGCGGCCTGCTGTTCGTCGTCGTCGCCGTCGGGGCGATCCTGCTCGCCC
Source organism: Nocardioides halotolerans DSM 19273 (assembly GCF_000422805.1). Classification (GTDB taxonomy): domain Bacteria; phylum Actinomycetota; class Actinomycetes; order Propionibacteriales; family Nocardioidaceae; genus Nocardioides; species Nocardioides halotolerans. The sequence continues at coordinate 381,507 of NZ_AUGT01000009.1, forward strand.
GAGAGCCCAACGGCCTCGCGGTGTTCATGTTCCGGGCCGGCCGGTGGGCCGAGCGCCGCATCGCGCCCACGATCCGGGCCAACCTGCCGACCCTCCCCGGCGGCTCGGACCCCGACGACCTGTTCCCCGACACCGGCGAAGCGGCCGATCCCGTCGACGAGCCCGAGGTCGACCAGCCGGAGGGGGTGCCCGCGCATGCGCACTGAGCCGCTCCTCGTGGTCGACGACGTCGTCGTGCAGTTCGGCGGCGTGACCGCGGTCAACCACGCGTCGTTCGTCGCCGAGTCGGGCCGGGTCACCGGCCTCATCGGGCCGAACGGCGCGGGCAAGACGACCTGCTTCAACGTGATCAGCGGGCTGCAGAAGCCCACCCGCGGCAAGGTCCGGTTCAACGGCCGCAACGTCTCGCACACGCCGGTGCACCGCCGGGCCAAGCGGGGCATGGGTCGCACCTTCCAGCGGCTGGAGGCGTTCGGCTCGCTGACGGTCCGCGACAACGTGCGCGTCGCGCACGACATCCAGGCCGGGCTGCTCGGCCTGGCCCGGCCGGCCCGCGGCGACGTCGACGGGCTGCTCGAGCGCGTCGGCATCACGGCGTACGCCGACGAGCGCGCCGACTCCATCCCGACCGGCGTCGCGCGGCTGCTCGAGCTGGCCCGCTGCCTCGCGGGCGACCCCCAGCTGCTGCTCCTCGACGAGCCGTCGTCGGGCCAGGACGAGACCGAGACCGAGGCGTTCGGCGAGCTGCTGCGCGACCTGGCGTCCGAGGGGCGCGGCATCCTCATGGTGGAGCACGACATGGCGCTGGTGATGTCGGTCTGCGACGAGATCCACGTCCTCGACTTCGGCGAGGTGATCGCGACCGGCGCGCCCGACGAGGTCCGCACCGATCCGCGCGTGCAGCAGGCCTACCTCGGCTACGCCGACGACGGTGGCGCGCATGCCGCCGAGCCCGACGACACGCGCACCGACCTCCAGCCGGTCGAGGCGACCGCCACCATCCCGGCGGTCGGCCGATGAGCGTCCCGATCCTCGAGGTGTGCGACGTGCACGCCGCCTACGGCCGCATCGAGGTGCTGCGCGGGGTCGACCTGTCGGTGCCCAAGGGCGCCGTGCTGGCGCTGCTCGGCCCCAACGGCGCCGGCAAGTCCACGCTCACCCGGATCGTCAGCGGCCAGAAGAAGCCGACGTCCGGCGACATCCACCTCGGCGGCGTCAACGTGCGCGACGCCCGCCCCGAGGACCTCGCCCGGGTCGGCCTGTGCACGGTGCCCGAGGGCCGGTCGGTGTTCCCCAACCTCACCGTCCAGGAGAACCTCCTGCTGATGTCGTACGCCGGCGTCGCGGCCCCCGCCGTCCTCGACACGGCGTTCTCCTACTTCCCTCGGCTGCACGAGCGCCGCCACCAGCTCGCCGGCACCATGTCGGGCGGCGAGCAGCAGATGCTGGCGATGTCGCGGGCGCTCGCGAGCGACCCCGCGTTGCTGATCCTCGACGAGCTCTCGATGGGCCTCGCGCCGCTGATCGTCGACGAGCTCTACGAAACCGTGTCACAGATCGCGGCCAGCGGCGTCTCCATCCTGTGCATCGAGCAGTTCGCCCGCACCGCGCTGCGGGTGGCCGACTACGCCGCGGTGATGAGCGGCGGACGGGTGGTCGCCACCGGCGAGCCCGCCGAGATCCTCGAGACCATGTCCGACGTCATCCTGGGAGGGGCGGCATGAAAAGAAGGATCATCCCGATCGTGGCGGCTGGCCTCGCGGCCACGTCGCTGTCGTTCACCGCCGGTCCGGCGCTGGCCGACGAGACGTCCTCGCCGTCGCCCACGTCGTCCCCGAGCGCCTCACCCACCGAGGACCCGACGGCCGACCCTTCGTCCACGCCGACCGATCCCGGCACCACCTCGGGCGCGTTCAGCGGCTACAGCAGCAGCGGCATCGCGACCCCGATCAAGATCGAGATCTTCGAGCCGACGATCCCGATCCCGACGGTGCCGCAGGCCGAGTTCGACCTCGGCTACGCGAAGGTCAAGGCGGACTCCTCGACCACCAAGGGCCGGGCCAGCTTCATGTGGCCCGGCGACGGCGTCGGCGAGGGGCTCAAGACCTTCTTCTCCCAGCTCGGCCTGCCCACCTCGCTCGTCGAGAACGGCTACCCGGTGCAGGTCAACTCCCAGTACCCCTCCGACACCACCAAGCAGCACAACGCGCCGTTCCCCGGCACCTCGATGACGACGACCTCCGGCAAGGGCAAGGCCCGGGCCACGGTGGGCTTCTCCAACGACTGCAACGCCGGTGACGGCGCCGGTGACGACTCCGGTGACCCCGCCGGCGGCGGCGCGCTGCTCCCGGGTCTCCCCGGCGTGCCGCTCATCGACAACCTCAACGACATCCTCGGCGTGCTCGGGCTCGGCCGGGGCGCGGCACCCGCCTCCCGCACCTTCTCGCGGGTCGACGGCGACGCGCCGGACGCGCCCGTCGAGCCCGCCGACACCGACGTGTGCCAGCTGCCCGCGGCGCTGTCGGCGCTGATCGACGTCAACGGGTACGTCGCCGACAGCCAGTCGACCTCCGACGGGACGCTGGTCACCTCGACCTCGCGGGCCTCCCTCGGCGACGTGCGCCTGCTCGGCGGCCTCGTCACGATGTCGGGCATCACCTCGACCATGGTCGCGACCAGCGACGGCGCGACCGGCAAGGCGAACGGGCGCGCCGACTACGGCACGCTCACCATCGCGGGGCAGAGCTTCGGCTTCGGCCCCGAGGGCTACGTCGCCGCCGGCACCGCCGGGGCCATCCCCGGCCTGCCGGACAACCCGGCGGAGGCGCTCGCGGCGCTCGGCATCACCGTCCAGCTGCCCAAGCCCGTCTACAAGGCCGAGGGCGACAAGGCCTCCGGCACGATCGAGGGCCTGATCGTGACGATCGACCTCAAGACGCTGAAGCCGGTCCTCTCCCAGCTGCCGCTCAGCACGATCCTGGCGCAGATCCCCTTCCCGCCCGAGGCGGCGATCCTGAAGAGCCTGCTCGGCTCGCTGGGCAACCTCTCGCCGAAGGTCGTGATCCACCTCGGCTACACGACCTCGGCCGTCGACACGGTCCAGGCGCTCACGGTCCCCGACAACGTGCCCGACAACGACCCGACCAGCGAGCCGACCGAGTCGGGCGACAGCGGCACGGGTGGTGGCGCGACCGGGGGCGGCGCGGCCCCCGCGGGTGGCGGCGCCGTACCGCCCGCCGAGCCCGCCGCGCCGGTCGCCGACGCCGCGCCCGACCAGCTCACCGAGGTCGCCGCGACGTCCGGCCTCCCGCCGCTGTTCTCCATCCCCGGACTGCTGCTCTTCGCCGGCCTCGGCGGGGCGCTGCTCGCGGGCAGCTACTTCCGGCGGCTCGGCGCCATGGTGCTCGGCGCCGGCGGCGCCTGCACCCACGGCCTCGAGTCCGGCCTCCCCGACCTGCGAAAGGTTCAGTGATGACCACGATGTCCACCCCGACCCCCGCGACCGGGTCGCGACTCGGCGCCGGCACCGCCCTCCCGAAGGCCGGTCGCTCCGGCAGCGGCGCCGCGCCGCTGAAGAACGACAACTCGCGGCTGTTCCAGACGGTGCTGTTCTGGGTGGGCGCCTCGCTGCTCCCGCTCGGGATCGTGGTGATCATCCTGGGGTGGTACGGCGTCGCGAACACGCCGTTCGGCTACGACCAGCAGTCGTACATGATCTCCGGCGGCTTCGGCGGGCTCGCACTGACCTTCGTCGGTGGCTTCCTCTACTTCGGGTCGTGGCTCGCGCGCATCGCCGAGGACAACCGCGAGGCCTCGCGCCGGCTCGCCGACACGCTGCTGGTCCTGGCCGACGTCACGTCGCGCTCGGCGTCCCTCAACGACCTGGGCGTCGACGTCGCCGCCCTCCCCGTGACCGCCGGCGACGGCACCACCATGCACCGCCGCGACTGCGCCCTCATCGCCCACCGCGAGGACCTGCGCCCCGTCGGCGAGCACCAGCAGGACCTGGTCGCCTGCCGGGTCTGCAAGCCCTAGCGACTGATCGCCTCGTCCGGCTTGTCCTTGAGCACGGTCGCGATGTAGTCGGCGGCGGCCTCGAAGATGTCGACGTCGTGGCCCGCGCGCTCGGCGAGGTACCACCGGTGCGCCAGCACCTCGTGGAAGATCTCGGCCGGCTCGAGCTTGCCCGTGGCGTCGGCCGGGATCATCGCGGCGATCGGCTCGTAGATCTCCTCGAGCCAGCGGCTCGCCACCAGGTGCCGGTCCTCGCGGCCGAGGCCGAGCGCCGCCGTGTACGACGCGAGGTCGTTGAGCAGACGGCGGGCCTGCGCGTCCTCGACGTGCAGCCCGGTGAGCCCCTGCAGCTCGCGCTGGTGGTGGCCCGCCTCCACGACCTTGGGCTGGATCCGCACCCGGTCGCCGTCGAAGTCGGTGACGATGTCGAGCTCGTCGACGTCGAAGCCGAGGTCGTTGAGCCGCTCGACGCGCTGCTCCATCCGCCACATCTCCGAGGCCGAGAACTCCTCCTCCTCGGTCAGCTCCTGCCACAGCACCCGGTAGCGCGACTCCAGCAGCTCGACGATCTCGTGCGCCTCGATCTCCTGGCCCAACGACTCGCTCGCCTGCAGGTCGAGCAGCTCGGCGAAGACGTTCTCGGTGGCGATCGTGAGGTCGTAGTCCCGCATCGACGCGGCCATGCTCGGCCGCAGCTCGCCGGTCTCCGCGTCGACGAGGTACGCCGCGAAGCCACCCGCGCTGCGGCGGAACAGCACGTTGGACAGCGACACGTCACCCCAGAAGAACTCGGCGAGGTGGAGCCGGACCAGCAGCACCACCAAGGCGTCGACCAGCGACGGCAGGCTGTCGTGGGAGAGCCCGTGGCTGAACAGGCTGCGGTAGGGGAGCGAGAAGCGCAGGTGCTCGGTCAGCAGCGCGCTCGGCAGCGGCCGGCCGTCGGCGTCGACCCGGCCGGTCACGACCCCTTGGGGCACCACCGCGGGCAGGTTGAGGCGCTGGAGGTCGCGGAGCAGGCGGTACTCCCGGAACGCGATGTCCTCGACGGTCTCCTTGACGGCGTAGATCCGGTCGCCGAGCCGCACGATGCGCACCACGTGCCGCGACAGCCCCCGCGGCAGCGGCACGACGTACGGCTCGCCCCACTCCTCGAGCGGCACCGACCAGGGCAGCGAGATGAGCGCCGGGTCCGGTCGGCTCGCGACGATCCGCAGTGCCATGGCGGCCACGCTAGTGCCGTCGGCGGGATAGTCCCTGACGTTCGTGTCGGTGAACCGGCGTTTCCGGAACACCAACGTCAGGGACTATCCCGGCGAGGGGTCACCACGGTCGACGGTCCGGGTCGAGCAACACGGCGCCGGGGCCTCGGTCGGCGAGGTCGTCGCCGGGGTTGGTGAGCGCGCACGACTTCAGCGAGAGGCAGCCGCAGCCGATGCAGCTGTCGAGGCGGTCGCGGAGCAGCTCGATGCGGCGGATCTGGTCGTCGAGCCGCGGCCGCCAGTCCCTGCTGAGGCGGTGCCAGTCGGCCTTGGTCGGCGTCCGCCCGTCGGGCAGCGTCGCGAGCGCGGCGCCGATCTCCTCCAGGCTCAGCCCGATCCGCTGCGCGGTCCGAACGAACGCCACCCTCCGCAGCGTCGACTGGGCGTAGCGGCGCTGGTTGCCGGTCGTGCGCTCGGAGGAGATCAGCCCCCGGCTCTCGTAGAAGCGGATCGCCGACGTGGCGACCCCCGAGCGCTCGGCGAGCTGGCCGATGGTCAAGGCCGTCATACCTCGACCTTACTCGAACTTGCCACCAACTAGAACACGTTCTAGTCTGCGCCGGTGACCGAGCCCACCGACCCGCCCCGCACCGTCGTCGTCACCGGAGCGGCGTCGGGCATCGGCTACGCCACAGCGGAGCTGTTCCGCGACCAGGGCGACACCGTCTTCGGCCTCGACATCTCGCCGAGCGTCCCCGACGCAGTCACCTACGTCGAGTGCAACGTCGGCGACAAGGCGGCCGTCGACGCGGCGGTCGCGCGGTGTGCGGAGAGCGGACGCATCGACGTCCTGGCGAACGTCGCCGGCATCGTGCAGTTCGGCCGCTTCGAGCAGATCACCGAGGCGGAGTACGACCGCGTGCAGGACGTCGACCTCAAGGGACCGTTCTTCCTGATCCAGGCCGCGCTGCCGCGCATCCGCGCTGCCGGGGGCAACATCGTCAACGTCTCCTCGGTGGCGGGCAACAAGCCGCAGGGCTATTCCGCCGCGTACTCCGCGGCCAAGGGCGGGCTGACCCAGCTGACCAGGGCCCTCGCCCTCGAGCTCGCGCCGGAGGGGATCAGGGTCAACGCCGTGTGCCCCGGCACGGTCGACACCCCACTGGTGCAGCACGTGGCGGAGATCTTCCCGCCCGACCTGGACCCGCGCGTGATGGACCGGCTGATGATGATGCTGCCGGGCAAGGCGATCAGCCCTGCCGAGATCGGCCAGTCGATCGTCTACCTCGCGTCGCCGGCGGCGCGGATGATCACCGGCGCGATCCTGGCCTTCGACGGCGGGATGAGCTGAGCCGGAGAGTCGACGTCAGGGCAGCCCGGGGGTGCCGTAGACGGTGTCCTTGACCTCCCTGGTGTGCTCCTCGAGCTCGGCGCTGATCTCCGCGTCGGTCTGCTGGAAGTCGTCGGCGACGAGGTGGAGGTGCTCGGCGACCAGGTCGAGCTGGTTCTTGCTCTGCACGACCGCCAGTCGCAGCGAGGCGACCACGCTGTTCCAGTCGAGGTAGGGCCCGACGGACGAGAGCCCGATGCCGCTCGGCCGGGCGAACGGGTCGCTGCTCTGGCAGTCTTCGAGCGCGGCGATCGCGGTCTTGTACTGGTGGGTGACCTGCGGCATCACCTCGTCGGCGATCCAGCGCAGCGTGTCCCAGTCGGCCTTGAGCTCGCCGCCGGCCCGGAAGTCGCCGGCGTTGTCGTCGACCAGGATGCCGGGGTTGGCCATCGTGAAGTCGCCGGCGCTGCCGCCGTCGAGGAGGCCGTCGATCTTCTGCATCGACCGGGAGATGCCGAGCTCCTCCTGGGTGATCTGGTCGCTGAGCTCGTCGAGGGCCGTGCGGATGTTGGCCAGCACCTCGATCGGGGTGCCGCCGCCGAGCCCGACGGGCTTGGGCGCGGAGTCGTCGACGAAGTCCGACGAGGTCTGCAGCACGGTGCCGACCGCCGCGATCCCCGCGGCGGCGACCTCGCTGGTCCCGGCGGTGAACGGCGCCGCGATCACGGCCACGGCGCCGACGACGTTGAGCACGGCCTTGACGCCGGAGCCACCGCCGCCGTCGGCCGCCTTCATGGCCGCCAGCCCCTGCCCCGCGATGTCCGCGATGCTCTCGCGGGTCCGCTTCCAGATCTCGCGCTCGCCCGCCACGGTCGACCACACCATGCACGCCACGGCGTCCTGGCTGTGGGTGACCAGCGGGAGCCGGTTGCCGTAGTTGGCCACGAACGTGCGGATGGCCGCGCCGTTGAAGTTGGAGAGGTACTGGTTCATCGTGTCGATCGCGGCCAGCGACCCGTTGGCGCCGAACTCCGCGCAACCGGGCCCGGCGTTGAGCTGCGCCTGGAACGCCAGCGTGTGCGCGGCCGTCTGTGCGCTGCTGACCAGCCCGTCGAACTCGTCGGGCCGCGGCATCTGCCACCAGTCGTCGAACAGCTCGTTGATCGCGTTGTTGTAGTAGTCGACCATCGACGGCAGGTCGTGGAAGGGCCAGCCCGGCGGGATGACGATCGTGCCGGCGTACTGACCGGTCGGGTCGGTGACCTGGCCGCCCTGCACCATCGTGCTGCCCTCGTAGTGGCCGCCCAGCGGGGTGACGCGCACCGGCGGGTTGCCGCCGTCGAACCCGGAGGAGGTCGACCCGCCGTAGCCGAGCAGGTGCATCGTCGAGTCGATCGCGGCGTCGCGCATCTCGTTGATGTACGTCGACAGCTGGTCGTAGGAGTAGCCCATGTTCCCTCCGAGAGGCTCGCGGCCGGGAGCAGTCGGACGACTCCGGCGCGGAAGTCCTTCCCCGGGCGAGGAGGCGGGAAACCCGCGGCGCCGCAACTACGATGTCCGGCGCACCATGCCGGTGTAGCTCAGTTGGTAGAGCGCCTCTCTTGTAAAGAGGATGTCGCGGGTTCGACTCCTGTCACCGGCTCGCGAATGGGTGAGCGCCTGCTGGGACACTGGCGGGCGTGACCTCCCCGACCGCGTCGCTCGTCGACCTCGCCCGGGCCTGCGGCGTGATGACGGAGTACGCCGACTGGCGCGGCCGGCAGGTGCAGGTCGGCGCGGAGACGATCGAGGCGGTCCTGGCCGCACTGGGTGTCGACACCACCGACCCCGAGCGGGCTCGGCAGCAGCGGGAGCACGCCCCGTGGCTGCGCATGCTGCCGCCGGCCGTGGTGACTGTCGCGGGCCGGCTGACGCAGGTGCCCGTGCACGTGATCGACGGCGACCCGGTCGAGGTCTGGGTCGAGCTCGAGGACGGCAGCGCCCGCCGGGCCGAGCAGGTCGACCACTGGGTGGAGCCCCGCGAGATCGACGGGAGCCGGATCGGCGAGGCGACGTTCGCGGTGCCCGCTGACCTGCCGCTGGGCTACCACCGGCTCCGGGCCCGGAGCGGCGACACCGACGCCGAGGGCCACCTGGTCGTGACGCCCGCCTGGCTCGGCCTCCCCGAGCACGCCGACCGCCGGCGCCAGTGGGGGTTCGCGACCCAGCTCTACAGCCTGCGCTCGGGCGGCAGCTGGGGCCTCGGCGACCTGACCGACCTGACCGACCTCGCCGTCTGGTCGGCCAGCGAGCTGGGGGCCGACTACGTCCTGATCAACCCCCTCCACGCCGCCGAGCCGCTGGCGCCGCTCGAGCCGTCCCCCTACCTGCCCAGCTCGCGGCGGTTCTTCAACCCGATCTACCTGCGCGTCGAGCGCATCCCGGAGTACGCCGCCCTGCCGCAGGCCGAGCGCGACGCGGTCGACCAGCTCGTCGGCCAGCTGCCGCCGTGGCTCACGCCCCAGGACCCCGTCGACCGCGACGCGAGCTGGACGGCGAAGCGGGCCGCGCTGCGGATCGTCCACGCCGCGCCCCGCACCGCCGGGCGCGAGCTCGACTACGCGGCGTACCGCGCCCGCGAGGGCGACGCGCTCACCGACTTCGCGACGTGGAACGTGCTCGCCGAGGACCACGGCAACGACATGCGGGAGTGGCCCGACGAGCTGCGCCGCCACGACAGCGCGGCGGTGCGCGACGTCGCGCGCGCCCACGCCGACCGGGTCGACTTCGAGTGCTGGCTGCAGTGGGTGATGGACGAGCAGCTGCTGCTGGCGCAGGCCAAGGCGCAGGACGCCGGCATGGGCCTCGGGATCATGCACGACCTCGCCGTCGGCGTGCACCCGGGCGGCGCCGACGCGTGGCGGCTCCAGGACGTCTACGCGCAGGGGGTGCAGGTCGGCGCCCCGCCCGACCCCTACAACCAGCTCGGCCAGGACTGGAGCCAGCCGCCGTGGCGGCCCGACCGGCTCGCCGAGCTCGGCTACCAGCCCTTCCGCGACCTCATCCGCGCAGTGCTGCGGCACGCGGGCGGTGTGCGGGTCGACCACATCCTCGGGCTGTTCCGGCTCTGGTGGATCCCCGTCGGCGGCCCGCCCGACCAGGGCACCTACGTCCGCTACGACCACGAGGCCCTGATCGGTGTCCTCGCGCTCGAGGCGCACCGCGCCGGCGCGGTCGTCGTCGGCGAGGACCTCGGCGTCGTCCCGCCCGAGACCCGCGACTACCTGTCCTCGCGCGGGGTGCTCGGCACGTCGGTGCTGTGGTTCGAGTACGACGACCAGGGGGGCCCGCTGCCCGCCGAGCACTGGCGCGAGTGGAGCCTGGCCTCGGTCACCACCCACGACTTCCCGCCGACGGCCGGCTACCTCGCGGGCGACCAGGTCCGGCTCCAGCACCAGCTCGGCATCCTCGAGGGCGACCTCGACGAGGAGCTCGCCACGGCGCGCGAGCAGGTCGACGCCTGGCTGGCCGAGCTGCGGCGGCGCGGCGTGCTCGACGGCGGCGACGAGACGGAGGACGCCGAGGAGGTGACCCAGGCGCTGCACCGCTACCTCGCGCTCACCCCGGCGCGGCTGCTGTGCGTCTCGCTCGCCGACGCGGTGGGCGACCGCCGCACCCAGAACCAGCCGGGCACCACCGACGAGTACCCCAACTGGCGGGTCCCCCTGGCCGGGCCGGACGGCGTACCGCTGCCCCTCGAGCAGGTCTTCACCTCGGCCCGTGCTCGCGCGCTCGCCGCCGCCGTCGCGTCGGGAGCCGGAGCTCGTTGAGGACCACGGGGACGGGGTGGACGACCAGGGCGACGAAGGCGTACCCGAGGCCGACGAGGCCACCGAGGTCGCAGTCCCCGTCGCAGGGCGAGGCGAGAGGACGACGTTGACGACAAGGCGGAACCCGGCACTGTCCACGAGGCCAGCCCACCGTTTCGAGGTCGCCGGCCCATCCGCCCAGACGCCTCAGGGGCTACCGCTCGGCGGTCGCCCACGCCCCGGACGCGAACGTGCCCCCGGACCACAGAGGTCCGGGGGCACGATCCAGTGGAGCGACTAGCCGACCTTGGTGATGAGCATGTTGGCACCGGCCAGCACCGCGCTGGGACCGGCAGCCCCGCCGCGCAGCCGGGCGCGGAGGGTGACGGTGGTCGCGGTGGCCAGGTTGATCTCCACGCTCGCACCCGTCTGGGCCGCGACTCCGCCGAGCGCGGCGGGCGGGACCTCACCGGAGAAGATCGAGGAGCCCTGCGGCGTGCCGGCAGCGCTGAACACGCGGACCTCGCCGTACTGACCGGTGCTCGCACCGACGGCGTAGAAGACCGCAGTGCCGGCGACGATGTAGCGGCCAGCGGGGAGATCGGCGCTGATGAGCCCGACGCCCTTGTCGGCGGTGAAGACGCTGGAGAGCTCGACGGGCACCGGGACGAGCCCGGTCGTCGGGTCGGCGCCAGGGGTGCTTGCGCTCGTGGTGACGTTGGCGACGATGGCCTGACCGGGGGTGCCGGCCGGACCGGGCTCGCCCTTGAGCCGCTGCACGGCGCTCGGCTTGATGTCCTTGATCTTGATGGTCCCGTCCTGGATGTGCTTGGAGCGGACCTCCCCCTTGGCGATCCGCTGCCCGACCTCTGCCGCGACGGCGGTCGTGCCGGCCAGGCCGGCTCCGCTGAGCAGCAGCGCGCCGGTGACGAGTCCTGCGATGGCGATCTTCTTCATGTGGTGTCCCCATGTAGACGAAGCTCCGGCGCGGGGGCGCCAGGCCCAGCCATGCTCCGTCGGATCACCGGAGGGGTCAAATGTCCGCAGGGGTTCTGCCAGACGGCTGCTGACTCCGGTGCAGCCTCTGTGCCACGCTGCGCGTCGAACCGGGGACCTCGCCCAGCAACCTGCTCGAAAGGCACGCCGATGACGCAGACGCCCAACCCGCCCGCCGGCTGGTACCCGCAGGGCGACCAGGAGCGCTGGTGGGACGGCACCGCGTGGAGCGACAACTTCCGCCCGCTCGGCTCGGAGCAGACGCCGCAGCCCGGCCAGCCGGTGATGACCGCGGGCTACGCCCACACCCTCCAGCAGCCCGCGTACGGCCAGCCCGCCTACGGCCAGCCGGCGTACCCGCAGCCGTACCTGACCCAGCCGGTCAAGCAGAGCCACACGGCCCGCAACATCCTGATCGTCTTCGCGGTGCTGTTCCTGGTCTTCGTGGGCGGCTGCATCGCGGTCGTCGCCGTCGTCGGCAAGAAGGCCAACGACGCGCTCAACGACGACTCCATCGGCGGGCCCAACAACCCGCTGAAGATCACCGAGGGCCAGGCGTTCGAGGTCGACGGGTTCGAGTACGCCGACGGGTGGTCGATCGTGGGCGAGCCGGTCAGCCAGACCTGGCACGTCGACGAGCTCAAGGTCACCAACCACCGCGGCAAGGCGGACCGCCTGCTGGCCGAGATGAAGCTCTACCAGGGCACCGAGATCGTCGCGACCGCCGAGTGCTACACCGGCAACGGGATCGACAAGATCCCCGAGGACACCACGGTGACCGTCCAGTGCACCTCGGCGGAGCCGCTGCCCGACGCCTACGACAAGATCACGATCAACGACGCCTTCTAGCGTCGTCGCGACTCAGCGGAGTCCGCGCGCCGGTCGCGGTGACCAGTCGCGGTGCAGGGCCAGCGCCCGCCAGGTGAAGCAGACGGCGATCCCGGGCAGCAGCACGGCCGCGGTCGACCACTCCTCGCCCTGGGCGAACGCCGCCCAGGTCGCGCCGAGGAGCGCGGGCGTGGCGTACCAGCCGCCCTCGAGCACCACCGGCACCCGGTTGGCGAGGACGTCGCGCGCGATGCCGCCGCCGATGCCGGTGATCATGCCGAGGAGCGCGGCGGGGACGAGGTCGAGGCCGGCGTTCGCGGCCTTGAGCGCGCCGATCACGCAGAACAGCGCGAGCCCCGCGGCGTCGAGCGTCAGCACGAGCTGCTCCCACCGCGCCACCGCCGGGTGGAAGAAGAACGTCGCTACGCCACCGAGCGCCGCCGCCACGAGGTAGCGCCACTCGACCAGCCCCGGCGGAGGGACGTCGCCGAGCAGGACGTCGCGCAGCAGCCCGCCGCCCAGGCCGGTCGCCCCGGCGAGCACCAGCGTGCCGAACAGGTCGAGCCGCGCCCGCACGGCGACGAGCGCGCCGGAGACCGCGAACACGAAGACCCCGGCGAGGTCGAACGCCGCGGGCACCGTGCCCAGGTCGAAGGTGCTCATCGGGGTCAGCGCAGCCGGCGCGCGGTGAACGTCGCCGGCGGCGAGGCGATGGCGTCCTGGGCGGCCACGAGCCGGATCTCGCGGGTGCCGGCCGCGAGCGTCGCCTCGAGCACCGCGAAGACCGACGCCGTGGTCCGCTCGAGCGCCTGCGCGGGGGAGCCGGTCGTGGTCAGGTGGGCGAGGTAGAGGGCGGCCGTGACGTCGCCGCACCCGTTGGGCGCGATCGGCAGCAGGGGAGTCGTGACCGCCCAGGCCCCGGCGTCGGAGACCGCGACCACGTCGAGGGAGCCGTCCGCGACGTCCTGGTGCAGCACCGACGTCACGAGCACGTCGCGCGGTCCGCGGTCGCGCACGGTGTCGACCGCCGCGAGCACCTCGTCGAGGGTGGAGGTCGTCGTCCCGGCGAGGAAGTCGAGCTCGAAGTGGTTGGGTGTGAGGATGTCGGCCTGCGGCACGACCGTGTCACGGAGGTACTCCGGGATGCCGGGCCGCACGAACATGCCGCGCCCGACGTCGCCCATCACCGGGTCGCAGCAGTAGACGGCGTCAGGGTTGGCGGCTTTCACCGACGCCACGGCGTCGAGGATCACCGCACCGACCGCCGGGTCGCCCTGGTAGCCGGACAGCACCGCGTCGCACTCTGCCCACAGGTCCTGGCCGATCACGGCGCGGTCGCCGATGCCGGCGATGACCTCGCGCACGTCGGCCGGGTCGAGCAGCGGGCCGCGCCACGCGCCGTACCCGGTGTGGTTGGAGAAGTGCACGGTGAGCACCGGCCAGACCTCGTGCCCGAGCCGCTGCAGCGGGAAGACCGCCGCCGAGTTGCCCACGTGTCCGTAGGCCACGGACGACTGGATCGAGAGGATCTGCACCTGGCCATGGTGTCAGTGGCGGGGCCGGCGTCGCTCGTCGAGATGCGGAAAGTGGCTGACTTCCGGCCCGGCCACAGCCCGTTGCCTCATCTCGGCGGCCCTACCACCAGAAACTAGAACAGGTTACAGTTCCGCCCATGGTGAAGAAGGCGCCGTACGCCGACGAGGCGGACTACGTCGTGGTGGGCTCCGGCAGCTCGGGGGCGGCGATCGCGGGGCGGCTGGCGGAGTCCGGGGCCAGCGTGATCGTGGTCGAGGCGGGCAAGAGCGACGAGCAGTTCCTGGTGAAGAAGCCGGGGATGATCGGCCCGATGCACTCGGTCCCCGAGATCAAGAAGCGCGTCGACTGGGGCTTCTACTCCGTGCCGCAGAAGCACCTGCTCGATCGCAAGATGCCGGTGCCGCGCGGCAAGGTGGTCGGCGGGTCGAGCTCGATCAACGGCATGGTCTACGTGCGAGGCAACCGCGCCAACTACGACTCCTGGGCCGCCGAGGGCAACACCGGCTGGGACGCCGACAGCGTCAACGCGGCGTACAAGCGGATGGAGGACTTCGAGGGCGGAGAGGACCAGTTCCGCGGCAAGGGCGGGCCGATCCACGTCACCATCAACAGCAGGCCCCAGCAGGGCTCGCTGGAGTTCCTCCAGGCGACCGCCGACGTGACCGGCTGCGAGATCCTCGACGACTACAACGGCGCCTCGCAGGAGGGCGTCGGCCGGATGCAGCAGAACGCCGACCACGGGCTGCGCTACAGCGCCTCACGCGGCTACATCCACCACCTGGCGCCGAAGACCCTCCAGCTCCAGACCGAGACGCTGACGCGCAAGGTGATCATCGAGCGCGGTCGCGCGGTCGGCATCGAGGTCCAGGACGTGTCCAAGAAGGGGCGCGGCGCCAGGCGCACGATCCGGGCCGGCAAGGAGGTCGTCCTCTCCGCGGGCTTCGTCGGGTCGGCACAGATCCTGATGCTCTCCGGGGTGGGCCACGCGCAGCACCTCAAGGACCACGGCATCGACGTCGTCGCGGACCTGCCGGTCGGCGACAATCTGCACGACCACATGTTCCACGCGCTGACCTTCCGCTCGACCGCCAGCAAGAACAAGGGGACCGCCCCCTACTTCATGCGCGGCACCGCGACGGAGATCGTCCGGCCCGGCTCGACGTTCATGGCCAACTCGGTCTTCGAGGTGCTCGCCTTCCTCAAGACCTCGCAGGCCGGCTCGATCCCGGACCTCCAGCTGCACCTGCTGCCGTGGTCCTACGTCTCGCCCAACCAGGACGAGCCCATCCGCCACGACGTGGACAAGCACCCGGCACTCACCGTCCTCAGCACCCTGATCTATCCCAAGAGCCGCGGCACGCTGCGGCTGGCATCCAGCGATCCGACCGCGGCCCCCCTGATCGACTTCCAGTACCTCGCCGACCCCAGCGACCTCGAGGTGCTCGCCGAGGGCTCGGAGATGGTGCGCGAGATCTTCGCCGGCTCCGCGATCGCGGGCTCGATCGTCGACGAGCTGCACCCGGGCGCGGAGCTCCGGGGACAGGCGCTGCGCGACGCGATCCTCAACCGCGCCACGTCGGTCTACCACGGCGTCGGCACCTGCCGGATGGGCGTCGACGAGCTCGCGGTCGTCGGCCCCGACCTGCGCGTGCGCGGCGTCGAGGGGCTGCGCGTCTGCGACGCCTCGATCATGCCGTCGATCACCGGCGGCAACACCAACGCGCCGGCGATCATGATCGGCGAGCGGGGCGCGGACCTCGTGCTCGGAAGGGGATGACCCGATGGCTCTTCAGCGACCCGCGTCGCTCACCGACGCGTTCCTCGACAAGCTCGTCTCGCGCGTGCCGTCGACCAGCGGCGGCAGCTGGAAGCTCACCGAGGTCTACACCGGCGACCTCCTCGTCGAGCTGCCGCAGTCGACGCCGGAGGACGTCGCGGCGGCGTACGCCACGGCCCGCGAGGTCCAGAAGGAGTGGGCGGCCCGGCCGCTGCGCGAGCGGCTGGCGGTCTTCGAGCGCGCCCACGCGCTCTTCATCGACAAGGCGCAGACGACGACCGACCTGATCCAGGCCGAGTCGGGCAAGAACCGCCGGATGGCGATCGAGGAGACCTGCGACCCGGTGATGGTGATGAGCCACTACCTCAAGCGGGCGCCCAAGCTGCTCAAGCCGGTCAAGCGCGGCGGCCCGGTGCCGCTGCTGTCGACGTCCACGGAGATCCGGCTGCCCAAGGGGATCATCGGGATCATCGCGCCGTGGAACTTCCCGTTCGCGACCGGCATCTCCGACTCGATCTCGGCGCTGATGGCCGGCAACGGCATCGTGCTCAAGCCGGACAACAAGACCGCGCTGTCGCCGCTCTACGGCGTGCAGCTGCTCGAGGAGGCCGGGTTGCCGCGCGGGCTGTTCCAGGTCGTGTGCGGTGAGGGCCCGGACGTCGGCCCCGCGCTCATCGACCACGCCAACTACGTGATGTTCACCGGGTCGACCGCGACCGGCCGCGTGATCGGCGAGCGCGCGGGCCGCAACCTGATCGGCTGCTGCCTCGAGCTCGGCGGCAAGAACCCCATGATCGTGCTCGAGGACGCGAACCTCGACGAGGTCGTCCAGGGTGCGATGTTCGGGGCGTTCGGCAACACCGGCCAGATCTGCATGCACATCGAGCGGATGTACCTCCCCGCGTCGAGGTACGACGAGATCCGCTCGCGCCTCGTCGCCGCGACCGAGGCACTGACCCTCGGCGCGTCGTACGACTTCGGGCCCGACGTCGGTTCGCTCGTCTCGCCCGACCACATGGAGCGGGTGAAGTCGCACGTCGAGGACGCCGTCGCCAAGGGCGCCACCGTGCTGACCGGCGGCCGCGCACGTCCCGACCTCGGGCCGGCGTTCTTCGAGCCGACGATCCTCGAGGGCGTCACCAAGGACATGGTCGCCGGGGTGACCGAGACCTTCGGCCCAGTCGTCGCGCTGCACAAGTACTCCACCGTCGACGAGGCGGTCGCGCTCGCCAACGACACCGACTACGGGCTCAACGCCTCGGTGTGGGGCGGCGACGTCGACGCCGCCTGCGCGGTCGGCCGCCGCATCGAGTCGGGCAACGTCAACGTCAACGACATCCTCGCGACGGCGTTCGCCTCCAAGGGGACGCCGTCCGGTGGCGTGAAGCAGTCGGGCGTCGGTGCGCGCCACGGCGACCAGGGGCTGCTGAAGTACACCGACGTCCAGAACCTCGCCGTGCTCAAGAAGCAGGTGATGGGTGCCAGGCCGGGCCAGGACTACGACAAGTACGTCAAGGGCATGCTCTCCGGCCTCAAGCTGATGCGGAAGACGCGCCTGCGCTGAGCGGCCACCTCTCGGGCAGCCCCTCCAGACGTCAGGCGACCTGCAGGCTCCGCTTCGACAACCCCATCCAGAAGCCGTCGATGACCTGCTCGCCGGGAGCCTCCGGGTCGGTGGCCGCGCCGAGGGTGACGAAGAGCGGCGTGTAGTGCTCGACGGTCGGGTGGGCGTAGGGCATGCCGGGCGCCTGGGACTGGTACGCCGCGAGCGCGTCCACGTCACCGCGGGCCAGGGCCTCGCCGGCCCAGGCGTCGAAGTCGGTCGACCAGCCGGGGGCCTCGGCCTCGATACGGAACTCCTTGAGGAACGGCAGGCCGTGCGTGAGGAAGCCGGAGCCCATGATCAGCACGCCCTCGTCGCGCAGAGGACGGAGCCGCTCGCCGAGGGCGAGGAGGCGCACCGGGTCGTGGGTCGGCAGCGAGAGCTGCAGGACCGGGATGTCGGCCTCGGGGTACATGATCCGCAGCGGCACCCACGCGCCGTGGTCCAGGCCGCGGCTGGCGTGCTGGTGCACCGGCTCGGTGCTCGGCATCATCGCCGCGACCCGCTGCGCGAGGTCGGTGGCCGACGGGGTCTCGTAGGTCATCCGGTAGTACTTCGCGTCGAAGCCGCCGAAGTCGTAGACCAGCGGCGCCCGGTCGGCGCTGAGCATCACCGGCGCGGACTCCCAGTGCGCGCTCACGATCAGGATCGCCCGGGGTCGCGGCAGGTCCCGCGCCCACGCGGCGAGCTGGCCCGACCACACGGGGTCGTCGAGCAGCGGCGGGGCGCCGTGACCGATGTAGAGGGCGGGCATCCGGGAGTCCATGACGACACCAATGGTTTCACATTCAACTTTATTCCGCCATGGGGTCGGGGTAGTCCGTGACGAACAGGCCCCTGGACCGGCGAGAACGGGGCCCGTTCGTCAGGGACTATCCCCCTACGCCGGCAGCGTCCAGTCCACCGGCTCGGCGCCCTGCTCCTCGAGCAGCCGGTTGACCCGGGAGAACGGCCGGGAGCCGAAGAAGCCGCGGCTCGCCGAGAGCGGTGAGGGGTGCACCGACTCGACCCACGGCACCGAGCCGAGCATCGGCTTCAGCGACTGGGCGTCGCGGCCCCAGAGGATCGCGACGCACGGGCCGCCGCGGTCGACCAGCGCGCTGATCGCCCGCTCGGTGACCTCCTCCCAGCCGCGGCCGCGGTGCGACGCGGACTCGCCGGGCCGCACGGTCAGCACCCGGTTGAGCAGCATCACGCCCTGGTCGGCCCAGCCGCTGAGGTCGCCGTGCCGCGGCGGCACGATGCCGAGGTCGTCGCGCAGCTCGACGTAGATGTTGACCAGGCTCCGCGGCAGCGGCCAGACGTGCCGCTCGACCGCGAAGCTCAGCCCGATCGGGTGCCCCGGCGTCGGGTACGGGTCCTGCCCGACCACGAGCACGCGTACGTCGGCCAGCGGACGCCGGAACGCGTGGAACACGTGGTCGCCGGCCGGGAGGTAGCGGCGTCCGGCCGCGACCTCGGCGCGCAGGAACTCCCCCATCCGCGCGATCCGGTCGTCCACCGGCGCGAGCGCCTCGCCCCAGTCCGGCGCCATCAGCCCCTTGTCGACGAGCCCGGCCAGCGCTGACACGCGGGCCAACCTACCGAGGGCGGACGCGCTCAGCGACGCAGCTTCGCCAGCACCTCCGCGGCGGCCCGCTTGCCGGAGCTCACCGCGCCGTCCATGTAGCCCGACCAGTACGTCGCCGTCTCGGTGCCGGCCCAGTGCACGCGACCGAGGGGGCGGCGCACGGACGGGCCGTACGTCGCCAGCGCCCCCGGCGCGTGGATCGCCGTCGGCCCGCCGCGCGACCAGCGCTCGCGCGTCCAGTCGTGCTCCACGAAGTCGATCGGGTGCAGCGCCTGCGGGCCGAACATCTCGGCGAAGCCCTGGAGCACCGCGGACCGCCGCTGGTCGGCGGGCAGCGCGCCGTACGACCGCCACGTCGAGCCGCCGACGAAGGCGAGCAGCACGCCGGGGCCTCCGGACGGCGGCGTGTTGTCGAAGACCGCGCGGGCGGCGCCGTGGTCGGAGATGCCGAAGCCGTTGAGCCCCGCGGCCCGCCAGAACGGCGTCTCGTAGACCGCGTCGCACTTCATCAGCTGGCCCATCCGCAGCGACGACAGCAGCGCGCGGCGGTCCGCAGGCAGGCCGGGGTGGAAGCCCACGTCGAGGACGGTCGGCGGCGGGGCGGCGACGATCACCCGCCTGGCGACGACGGTGCCGCGCCCGGTGCGCACGTGCACCCGGTGGTGCTTCTGCACGATGCGGCGCACGGGCGCGTGCAGCGCGACCGCGTCACCGAGCGAGCGGGCCAGCTTGAGCGGCACCCGCTGGGACCCGCCGACGAAGCGCCGTTCCTGGGCGCCGCTGGCCGTGTCGGAGTTGCGGGAGAAGGTGCCCTTGTGGGCCTCGTCGCCCGAGCACGCGACGTACCAGAGCGTGAAGAGGAACGACAGCTCGCTCGGGTCGGCGCCGAAGCCGGGCTGGGTCCAGCACGTGATGACGTTCTCGATGCCGGCCGGGTTGAGCGCGTTGGCGTGGATCCACTGGCTCAGCGTCATCGAGTCCCACTCCCGGGCCCGCGGGTGCGCCCAGGGCGCGGCCACGTCGATCTCGGCGGCGAAGCCGTCGATCTGCTGCAGCAGCAGCGCGGCGTCCGCGAGGATCGTCGGGTCGGGCGGGACGGTGCCGGGGTACTCCAGCCGGCCGATCAGCGACGACAGGTAGACGCTGCTGCCGGTGTTGTACTCGGGGAACGTCGGTACGCCGAGCTCGTCGGCGAGCGCCGCGATGTGGTTCTGGGTCGGGCCGATGAACGCGCCGCCGGACTCGATGACCCCCGAGCCGTGGCTCGTGGTCAGCCGGTGGTTCAGCACCCGGCCGCCGACCCGCTTGCGCGCCTCGACGACGAGCACCGAGCGGCCCTTGCGCGCCACCTCACGGGCCGCGACCAGGCCGGAGATCCCGGCGCCCACCACGACCACGTCGACGGCCCTCGGGAGCGCGCCCTGACGAGTGCCGGCCACGACCGCGGCCTCCGACTCGCCGGTCAGCGCGCCGACCAGGCCTCCGGTGCCGACCAGCGCGGCGGAGGCACCGGCCACGACCGATCGCCGGGAGAGGGGGTGGGTCGGCGGTCGGCTCACGGGGGCTCCTGTCAGGTCCGGCCGCGGACCCCCAGGACGACGAGCAGACCTGCCCGTCGGCGTGCGGGGGACGGCCGGTTGAGCAACGAGCCAGTCGCCGTGCGGTGACGGCGCCGCCGGCGCCGCCGGCGCCGCCGGGTCGCCCCGCGGGGCCGCTCGGCCACGAGCGGCTCGCTGACCAGCTTCTCGATCACGTATCCGTAGTGGCTCACACCGCGTCCTCTCCGAGTCCTGACGACACCAGTGATCAAACTATGGTGGTGTCTTCGGATTGGCAACCGGTATTCGCTCTACAGTGGTGTCGTGCCTCCTGACCCGACGCCCAGGTCCGCGGCGCTCGTGCGCGACTTCGTCAACACGGTCGACCGGGACCTCGGGACCGACGCGCTGGCGACCGCTGCCGGCCTCGCCGACTTCCTGCGCTCGCACGCGCTGCTGCCGGGCGCCCACCGCACGACCGAGCGGCACCGGGCTGCGGCGCTCCGCCTGCGCGAGGGGCTGCACGAGGCCCTCGAGCTCAACCACGTCGGGCAGGACGCACCCTTGACGGCGCTCGACGAGGTGCTGCGGCAGCTGCCCGTCCGCCTGCGGTGGGCCGGCGACGGCGTCGTCGTGGCGCCGACCGACGGCGGTGTCGAGGGGGCGCTGGCGCAGGTCGCGCTCGCAGCGCTCGAGGCCAGGGCCGCCGAGGACTGGTGGCGGCTGAAGGTGTGCGCCTTCGACGAGTGTGAGTGGGCCTTCTACGACCAGTCGAAGAACCGCTCGCGCAGCTACTGCGAGTACGGCTGCGGCAACAAGGTGAAGACCAGGGCCTACCGGGCCCGGCAGCGCGCGGACCGGGCGCCGGCGCTGAGGGGCGTCCGGTGAGGGCGGTGTCGTGCGCGGGCACCGAGCTGTCGGTGGTCGAGCTGCCCGACCCGACGCCCGCCAGGGGACAGCTCGTCCTCGACGTGCTGCGCTGCGGGATCTGCGGCTCCGACCTGCACGCCCGCCGGCACTGCGACGACCTCGCCGAGGTGATGGAGGAGCTCGACTACGACGCGTTCATGCGGACGTCGTCGCCCACGGTGCTCGGGCACGAGCTGGTCGGCGAGGTGCGCGAGCGCGGTCGAGGCGCCCGGCGGGAGTTCCGCGAGGGCGCGCACGTCGTGTCGTTCCCGCTCGTGCGGCACGGCCGCGACGCGCATCCGATCGGGCTCTCGCCGCTGGCTCCGGGGGCGTACGCCGAGCAGGTGCTGGTCGAGCAGTCGATGTCGTTCGTGGTCCCCAACGGCCTGGCGCCCGACGTCGCCGTGCTCACCGAGCCGATGGCCGTGGCGCTCCACGCGGTCAACGCGTCCGAGGTGTCGAGGCGCGACGTCGCGATCGTGCTCGGCTGCGGGCCGGTCGGCCTCGCGGTGATCTGCTGGCTGCGCGCACGAGGTGTCCGGACCGTCGTCGCCTCCGACCTCTCGCCGGGCCGGCGCGCGCTCGCCGAGCGCTGCGGGGCGCACGTCGTCGTCGACCCGGCCGAGGACTCGCCGTACGCCGGCTTGAAGCACGTCACCTCCGCGCCCGACCTCTTCCGCCTCGCGGTCGGCTCCATGGACCGGCTCCGCCGCGTGCCCGGCTGGCGGCACGTCTTCCGCGCGGCCGACGCGGCCGGGGTCGCCACCCCGTCGGGTCCGGTGGTCTTCGAGTGCGTCGGGGTGCCGGGGATGATCGAGTCGGTCGTGTCCGCCGCGCCGATGGCGTCGCGCGTCGTGGTCGTCGGCGTGTGCATGGGCGGCGACAGCTTCCGGCCGTCGATGGCGATCAACAAGGAGCTCGACCTCCGCTTCGTGCTCTGCTACACCCCGCTGGAGTTCCGCGACACGCTGCACGCGCTGGCCGACGGCAAGGTCGACGCGTCCGCGCTGGTCACCGGCACCGTCGGGCTGGACGGCGTCGCGAACGCGTTCGACGCGCTCGGCGACCCCGAGCGGCACGCGAAGATCCTCATCGACCCGGCGTCCTCCGCGACGGCGCCGTAGTGGCAGCCCGACGGGCGAGCGTCGACGACGTGCACGAGTTCGCCGCGGCGATGCCCGGCGTGAAGCGCTACCCCGACCGCGACCGTGCGGTCTATCAGGTGGGCGGCCGCAGCTTCGTCTTCTTCCGGACCCCGCGACCCGACGCGGTCGACCCCGAGACGGGCGAGCGCTACGACGACGTGATCGTGTTCTGGGTCGAGTCGGAGGAGGACAAGCAGGCGCTGGTCCTCGACGAGTCGACGCCGTTCTTCACCACGCCGCACTTCGACGGCCACCCGTCGGTGCTGCTCCGCGGCTCGCGGGTCGGCGAGCTGACCCGCGACGAGCTCGCCGAGGTCGTGCAGGACGCCTGGCTGGCCAGGGCCGGCAAGCGGGCGCGGGAGACGTGGCTGGCCGAGCACCAGCCCGGCTGACCCCGCCCGGCGCGACCCCGGGGCCGGTCAGCGCCGGTGCGGCCGCGAGAGCCGGTCGAGGAAGGCGACCAGCAGGGCCTCGCGCATCGACGGCGAGGCGACGTCGAGGAGGGCGTTGACCCCGGCCATGCGGTCGGGCAGGGCGAGGCCGTCGGCACCGTCGGCGACCAGCCCGGAGGCGGTGAGCAGGCCGTCGAAGTCGTCGTCGGTGAGCGCGTGCGGGTCGAGCGCCTCGATGAAGGCGACGACGTCGGGGTCGACCGAGACGGGTCCCGACCCCTGCGCGGCGGCCACCGAGTCGCGCAGCGCGGCGAGGAGCTCCGCCACGTGCGCTCCGGTCGCGGCGCTCACGGAGAGGTGGACCGTCGGGGGCGTGCCGGCGTAGGACATCTGGGGCTGGACGTACCAGCCGCGGGCCGCCATCTCGTCGCACACCGTGAACGCGTCACAGCTGTCGTCGGTGACCAGCGCGACCAGCGTCGACTGTGGAGGGACGAGCACGGAGACACCCGCGATGTCGGCGGCCCCGGCGACGATCGCGTCGACGGCTTCGAACACCTGTCGGGAGAGGAGCTCGTAGCCCGTGTCGCCCAGCGACTCGACCACGGCCCAGGCGCCGGCCAGGGGGCCGCCCGACTTGGTCGACTGCATGGTCGAGTTCAGCATCGTGTAGCCCGGCCACGCCGCCGAGGCGAAGAACTGCGGCCGGCGCAGCTCCGGTGTGCGGTGCAGGAGCAGCGAGGTGCCCTTGGGCGCGTAGCCGTACTTGTGGAGGTCGACCGAGATCGAGGTGACCCCGTCGACGGCGAACGTCCACGGCGGCACGTCGCGACCCAGCCGCGCGGCGTACGGCAGCACCCAGCCGCCGATGCAGGCGTCGACGTGGCAGCGGATGCCGCGCGCCGCGGCGATGGCCGCGAGCTCCGTCACCGGGTCGACGACGCCGTGCGCGTACGACGGCGCGCTCCCGACCACGAGGACGGTGCGGTGGCGGGCCTCGTCGACGGCCGCCTCGGTCGCCGCGACGTCGGCGGCGAAGCCGGCACCGACAGGCACCAGCACCGGCTCGACGCCGAAGTAGTGCGCGGCCTTGTGGAACGCCGCGTGCGCGGTGGCGGGCAGCACCATACGCGGCTCGGTCACCTCGGGGTGCGCGTCGCGCGCCGCCTGCACCGCGAGCAGCACCGACTCGGTGCCGCCCGAGGTGACGGTGCCGACCGCCGACTCGGGTCCGTCGAGCAGGCCGAGGGCGAAGCCGACGAGGTCGTTCTCCATCCGGAGCAGGCTGGGGAACGCCGTGGGGTCGAGCCCGTTGGAGCCGGCGTACGCCGCGACCGCCTCGCGGCCGATGCGGTCCACGTCGGGCAGCCCGGAGTCGTAGACGTAGGCCAGGGTCCGGCCGCCGTGCACCGGCAGGTCGGCGGCCTGCAGCGCCCGGAGGCGGGCGAGCGCGTCGCTCACGTCCTGGGGGGCGTTCATGCCGCGACCCCCGTCGGGGCCTCGTCGACCTGGTCGGAGCCGAGCGTGTAGCGCACCAGCCAGACCAGGCTGAGGACGACCAGCGCGGCGGGCAGCAGCGAGAACCCGAGCGTGATCGCGGTGAGCGCGGAGTCCGGTTGCGCGACGTCGCCGTCGGTGCTCGACCGGTAGCCGCCCACGGCCAGCACCAGCGCGAAGAGACCGGGGCCGAGCGCAAGGCCCAGGGTCTCGCCGGCGGTCCACACGCCGGTGTAGACGCCGACCCGCGAGCTGCCCGTGCGGCGCGCGTCGACGGCCGCCGCGTCGGGCAGCATGGCGAGCGGGAAGACCTGGCAGCCGGCGTACCCCACGCCGACCAGCGCGACCGCGGCGACGACCACCCCGAACGGCGCGGTGCGGGCGACCACCGCGAGCAGCGCCCCGGCCGCGAGCACGGCCGAGGCGAGGAGGTAGCCCTGCTTCTTGCCGATCCGCGCCCCGATCGCCGACCACGCGGGCGTCAGCAGCAGGGCCGGTCCGACGAAGCAGACGAAGAGCACCGTCGTCGCGCCCGTGCGGTCGAGCACGTCGCCGGCCAGGTAGTCGACGCCGGCCAGCATGCAGCCGGTGGCGAGCGCCTGGACGACGAAGGTGACGAGCAGGAGGCGGAAGTCGCGCGCGCCGGCGACGATCCTGAGCTGGTCGCGCAGCGTGCCCGGCCCGGCCTCGACCGCGCCGACCGGCGCGTGGCGGGTGCCTCGGTAGGTGCTCACCACGCCGACCACGATCACCAGCGCCATGGCGACGCCCATCACGCGATAGCCCGCGCGACCACCGACGGCGTCCCGGATCACCGGCGCCGTCGCGCCCGCGAGCATGATCGTGAACGCCAGGATCGCCACCCGCCAGGTCATCAGCCGGGTGCGCTCGTCGTACGACGCCGTCATCTCCGCGGGCATCGAGACGTAGGGCACCTGGAAGAACGCGTACGCCGTGGCGCAGCCCAGGAAGCACACGAGCACCCAGGCGGCCTCCGCCTCCCTCGAGCCCATCGAGGGCGCGGCGAACAGCAGCGCGAACGCGACGGCGAGCGTGAGCCCGGCGCGCAGCAGCCACGGGCGTCGCGGGCCACGGGGATCGTCGGTGCGGTCGCTGATCCGGCCCGCGATCGGGTTCAGCACCACGTCCCAGGCCTTGGGCAGGAACACGATGAACCCGGCGGCCAGCGCCGCGATGCCGAGGCTGTCGGTGAGGTAGGGCAGCAGCATCAGCCCCGGCACGGTGCCGAACGCACCGGTCGCGACCGACCCGGATCCGTAGCCGACCCGCACCGACCGCGGCAGGCTCGAGGCGGCGTCCACGGTCGCAGACTAGGACACGCCCTCCGGCCGGCCGGCCGCGCCGCCGACGATCTGCACCACATCCGAGTCCGCTGGAGGCCCGGAAGCGGTGCACATGCCGCAGCCGCCCCTGTGGCGCGGGACTGCACCACAAATGGGCGTCCCCGCGGCTCGGATGCGGTGCAGTCCCGCGCCGGGGCGGTCAGCGGGCGAGCCCGCGCGAGCTCGCGGAGCCGTAACGGCGAGTCGGGTTGGCGCCGATCGCCGTGGGGTCGGCGTCCGTGTTCCTGGTCGCCGCCGTGGCGGTTGCCTTCTTCGTCGTTGCCTTCTTCGTCGCTGCCTTCTTCGCGGCGACCTTCGCCGGAGCGCTCCCGGTGGCTGCCCTCTTGGTGGCGGCTTTCCCGGTGGCGACCCGCTTGGTGGCGACCCGCTTGGTGGGGGCCTTCCTGGTGGCCCCCTTCTTGGTGGCGGCCTTCTTGGTGGCCGCCTTCCTGCTGGCCGCCGCCTTCCTGCTCGCGATCGTGGCGGCCTTCTTCGCCACGGGGGTCGGCTCGTCGGTGGTCGACCACTGGCCGACCCACTCGTCGAGGACCCGCCAGGTCGAGCCGCGCGCGGCCCGGCCGGTGAGCATGCCGAGGTGGCCGCCGGGCACGATCTCGAAGCGCACGTCGCGAGCGCCGCTCAGGAGGGGGATTACCGCCTTCACGGCGTTGACCGGCGCGATCCCGTCGGTGGCGCCGGCGAAGACCAGCACCGGCGCGGTGATCGCGGCGAGGTCGATCGTCCGGTCCGCGAGCTCGAACCGGCCGGTGCTCATCACGTTGCTGCGCACGAAGCGGTGGTAGAGCTGCCCGAAGCTGCGGCCGGGGTAGGCGATCATGTTGGCGGTGAACCGGTCGACCGCCTCCATCTGCGCGAGGAAGTCGGCATCGTCGAGCCGGGTCGCGACGGCCAGGGGCTTGGTGACCAGCTTCTGGAACGACGAGAGCTGGAAGGCCCACTTCACCAGCGGCTTCGGCGCCCCGCCCATGAGCTGGTAGACGGGCGTCAGCAGGCGGCCGTCGGTGAGGTTCAGCAGCGGGCGCAGCGGCGCGACCAGCGGCACCTGGCTGACGTCGACCGGCGAGCCCACGACCGAGACCGAGGCGATCGGCAGGTCGGTGCGGTCGGCGGCCGCCAGCAGGGCGAAGATCCCGCCCAGGCTCCAGCCGACCAGGTGCACGGGCCGGCCGCCGGCGTGCCGGGAGACCTCCTCGATGGCCGTCGGCACGACCTCCTCGACCCAGTGCTCGATGCCGAGCGACCGGTTCTTGAACGACACCTCGCCGTACTCCACGAGGTAGGTGGGTCGCCCCGCCTCGACGAAGTGCTCGACCAGCGAGCAGCCCCGGCGGAGGTCGAAGCACAGGGCCGGTGCCGCGAGCGGCGTCACCAGCAGCACCGGGTCGCCCTGCTCGCGCGCCGTCGCGGCGGGCCGGTAGTGGTAGACCTCGCGCAGCTCGCCCTCGTCGATCAGGGTGCGCGGCATCGGTCGCAGGTCGGCGAGTCCCCCGTAGAGGACCTTGTGCGCCACGTTGCCGGCCGCCGCGACGACCTGGTCGGGCTTCGGCACCAGATCCATACGAGGAACGGTAACCGGCCGGTGCGCCGACGGGGGACCGACGTCGAAGGCCCGGGACAGGGGACACTCGGACCATGAGGTGGACCAGGGTCGCGGCCGGCGCCGCGGCGGTCGCCGGCGCCGTCGCCGCCCGCGACCTGACGCAGAAGAAGCACGCGATCCTCCGCAACTTCCCCGTCATCGGGCACCTGCGGTTCACCCTCGAGAGGTTCGGCCCGGAGCTGCGCCAGTACATCGTCACCTCGAACGACGAGGAGCGGCCCTTCAGCCGCGACCAGCGCACGTGGGTCTACGCCTCGGCCAAGGGCGAGAACAGCTACTTCGGTTTCGGCACCGACAACAACGTCGAGCACACCAGCGGCTACCCGGTCATCAAGCACCGCACCTTCGCCGGTCCCGGCGCGATGACGGGGCGGCACGCCGAGGAGAGCGTCCCGCTGCCGATGGCGAAGGTGCTCGGCGCGGCTCGCGGGCGGGCCGGGGCGTTCCGCCCGGCCTCGGTGGTCAACATCTCGGGGATGAGCTTCGGCGCGCTCTCGAGCAACGCCGTCGAGGCGCTCAACCGCGGCGCCCTCGCGGCCGGCTGCCTGCAGAACACGGGCGAGGGCGGGCTCGCGCCGTACCACCGCCACGGCGGCGACCTCGTCTTCCAGATCGGCACGTCGTACTTCGGCTGCCGCGACGAGCGCGGCCGGTTCGACCTCGCGCGGCTCAAGGACCTCGTGGCCTCGGCACCGGTGCGCGCCCTCGAGGTCAAGCTCTCCCAAGGCGCCAAGCCCGGCCTCGGCGGGATGCTCCCGGCCGCCAAGGTCAGTCCCGAGATCGCCGAGATCCGCGGCATCGCGCTCGGTGAGGACTGCGCCTCGCCGAGCCGGCACACCGAGTTCACCGACGTCGACTCGATGCTCGACTTCGTCGAGCTGCTCGCGACCGAGACGGGGTTGCCAGTCGGGATCAAGGCCGCCGTCGGCAACCTCGACTTCTGGGACAGCCTCGTCGCGCACATGGCCGGGCTGCGGTCGCAGGACGGACGCGGCGTCGACTTCGTGAACGTCGACGGCGGCGAGGGCGGCACCGGCGCCTCGCCACTGGTGTTCTCCGACTCCGTCGCGCTGCCGTTCCGGCTCGGGTTCTCGCAGGTCTACAGCCGGTTCGCCCGGGCCGGGCTCACCGACGACGTCGTCTTCCTCGGCGGCGGCAAGCTGGGGCTTCCGGAGAGCGCGGTCGTCGCGTTCGCCCTCGGGGTGGACGGCGTGCAGGTGGCGCGCGAGGCGATGTTCGCGCTGGGCTGCATCCAGGCGCAGAAGTGCCACACCGACCGGTGTCCCACCGGCGTCGCGACGCAGAAGCCGCGGCTGGTCCGCGGTCTCGACCCGGACTCGAAGGCCGAGCGCGTGCACCGCTACGTGATCGCCCTGCGCCGAGACCTCCTCAAGGTCTCGGAGGCGGTGGGCGTGTGCCACCCGGGTCTCGTCGGCCCCGACGACGTGGACCTCGCCGACGGGCTGCGCAGCGTCGCGGGCCTGCGGGAGGCCTACGGCTACGAGCCGGGCTGGGGCGAGCTCGGCCCGGCGCTCCGCGAGGAGCTCGTCTCGATCATGGCCGGGCTGCTCCCGGCGCGGCAGCACCCGGCCAGACCCTGACCGGGCCGGTCACGGGGCGGGTCGGTGTGGCTCGAGGTCGGGGCGCGACGCGTCAGCCGTCGGAGCGCGACCTGGACGGCCGGACGGTCTTGCGGTGGTCGCGGACGTCGGCCAGCGCGGTCATGAAGCTGTCGGCCCAGGCGGCGACGTCGTGCTTCTTCACGGTCTTGCGCATCGCCTTCATGCGCTTGACGAGGTCCTTCTCGTCGGCCTGGTAGGCCTCGAGCAGCGCGGACTTCATGCCGTTGATGTCGTAGGGGTTGACCAGCCATGCCTGGCGCAGCTCGTCGGCGGCCCCGGCGAACTCCGAGAGCACCAGCGCCCCCGCGTCGTCGTACTGCGAGGCGACGTACTCCTTGGCGACGAGGTTCATGCCGTCGCGGTAGGGCGTCACGACCATGATGTCGGCGGCGCGGTAGAGCGCGGCCATCTCCTCGCGCGGGTACGACGAGTGCAGGTAGCTGATCGCCGGGCGGCCGATCTTGCCGTGGTCGCCGTTGATCCGGCCGACCAGCCGGTCGGTCTCGTCGCGCAGCCGCTGGTACTCCTCCACCTGCTCCCGCGAGGGGACGGCCACCTGGACGAACACGGCGTCCTCGACGTCGAAGTGGTCGTCGGCGAGGAGCTCGGCGTAGGCGCGCAGCCGGGCGTAGATGCCCTTGGTGTAATCGAGCCGGTCGATGCCGAGGAAGATCTTGCGGGGGTCGCCGAGCGCGCTGCGGATCTCCTTGGTCCGGGCGGTCACCTCGGGCGTCTGCGCGAGCTCCTCGAAGCCCTGGGTGTCGATCGAGATCGGGAACGCCGCCGCGCGGACCGTCCGCCCGTCGGGCAGGTAGACCAGGTCGCGGTGCGTCTTGTGGCCCACGCGCTGGCGGACCAGCCGGACGAAGTTGGCCGCCCCGCCGGGCAGCTGGAAGCCGACCAGGTCGGCTCCGAGCAGGCCCTCGAGCAGCTGGCGGCGCCACGGCAGCTGCTGGAACAGCTCGGCCGGGGGGAACGGGATGTGCAGGTAGAAGCCGATGCGGAGGTCCGGCCGGAGCTCGCGCAGCATCTGGGGGACCAGCTGCATCTGGTAGTCCTGCACCCACACCAGCGCGCCCTCATTGGCCAGCTCGGCGGCCTGGTCGGCGAACCGCCGGTTGACCGCGACGTAGGAGTCCCACCACTCGCGGTGGAACTCCGGCTTGGCCACGAGGTCGTGGTAGAGCGGCCAGAGCGTCCCGTTGGAGAAGCCCTCGTAGTGGCCCTCGATCTCCTCGGCGGTCATGGACATCGGGTGCAGGTCGAGGCCGTCGACCTCGAACGGCTCGAGGTCCTGCTCGGTGCCGCCCGGCCAGCCCAGCCACACGCCGTTCTCCGCACGCATGACGGGCTCGATCGCCGTGACCAGCCCGCCCGGGGAGGGGCGCCACTCCGAGGTTCCGTCAGGGCGCTCGGCCCGGTCGACCGGCAGCCGGTTCGCGACGATCACCAAGTCATGGCCCACGACTCCAGCCTAGGCATGCGCCGGGCGGCGTACTCCACCCCTGGGGAGTGAGGTACGCCGCCGGGCGTAGGCCATGGCCTAGCCGTTGGAGTCGCTGGCGACGGTGGTGATCGTCATCGAGCGCAGGGCGACGAAGGTGTCCGACCCGGCGGTGACGCACAGCCGCACGGAGTGGTTGCCGGGGGCGACCTGGGCCAGGTAGTCGATCGGGACCGTCACCTGCACCGTGGTGTTGCCGACGCTGCTGTGGCTGTAGCCACCTCCGCTCTCGGCGCAGGCGCCGTCGAGCGAGGGCCACACGCGGACGTTGGCCGCCCCGCCGGCGAAGGTGGCGGTCGCGGTCACGTGGAGGTAGCCGACGCCCGCAGGAACCGTGATGCCCAGCGGGTTCATGACCTGCACGGGGCTGCCGCCGGCGACGGGGCTCGTGCCGGTGAGGAACGCGTGCGCGCTCCGGTCCAGGAACGTGGCCGGCGCCTTGCCGTCCAGCTGCGCGCTGTTGCCCGCGGACGTGGCCGTGGTCGCCGTGGTCGCGGAGGTCGCACTGTCGGCGGTGGCCGCGTGGGCGACGGAGAGGCTCGCGGCCTTCTTGTCGACGACCTTGGCGGCCAGCTTCTTGACGGTCGACCTCGTGATGCCCGAGGCGGTCGCTGACCCGGCCGTGCCGAGCGCGAGTGCCGCGACGAGGGAGAGGACGAGGACGGAGAGAGGGAGCGATACGCGTGTTCTCATGCGGTCAGTCTGTCCGGCGCGACGGGCCGGTGACAGGTGGCTGGCAGGAGGTTTCCGCGCGGTCCTCCCTACGGCGATGTCGGGCTGGCCCCACCCCCACGCGTGGTGCTGGCAGGATCGTGCCGGCGACCGGTCACGACGAGGCTGGAGCCATGACGCAGACCATGACCGTTCCCCTGAGCCAGCCGAGCCGGCCCGACGAGGCGCTGGCGCGCCCGCGCGGCGTACGCCGGGTGCTGCTGGACTCGGGCTACGCCCTCTCGGCGTTCTTCGTGTCGCTGTCGGCCTGCGTCGTCGTCGCCGTCCTGCTCTCGGTCGGCCTCGGCCTCGCCGCCCTGATCTTCGGGCTGGTGCTGGTGTCGATGTCCGTGCTGGTCGCCCGCGGCTTCGCCCGCGTGGAGCGGACGAGGCTGCGCTCGATGCTGGGCCGGCCGGCGGCCTCGCCCGCCTACCTCACCCCGGCGCCGACCGACTCCTACTGGCGTCGGACGCTCACGCCGCTGCGCGACCCCCAGTCGTGGCTCGACATCGTGTGGAGCCTGATCGGGATCGTGACCGGCTCGCTCGCGTTCGGGCTCGCCCTCGCCTGGTGGGCCGGGGCCGCCGGTGGGCTCACCTACTGGTTCTGGCAGCGGTGGCTGCCGATCGACCGCGACGACGCCACCACGCTGGCCTCGCTCATCGGGCTCGGCGACGGCCGCACCCCCGAGATCTGGCTCAACCTCGGGATCGGGGTCTTCGCGCTCGTCACGCTGCCGGTGGTCGTCCGCTTCGCCGCCACGGTGCACGGCAGCCTGGCGTCGGTGCTCCTGTGCAGCCGGGCCGAGCTGCAGGAGCACGTGCACCGCGTCGAGGGCGGCCGCGACGCCGCCCGACAGGCGGAGGCCGCCTCGCTGCGTCGGTTGGAGCGCGACATCCACGACGGGCCGCAGCAGCGCCTGGTCCGGCTGAGCATGGACCTCGGGCGCGCGCGCAAGCAGCTCGGTGAGGACCCCGAGCGCGCCGGCGAGACCATCGACGCGGCGCTGCTCCAGGCGCGCGAGACGGTCGACGAGCTGCGCTCGCTCTCGCGCGGCATCGCCCCGCCGCTGCTGGTCGACCGCGGTCTGGCCGCCGCCCTCCGCGAGCTGACCGTGCGCAGCGAGGTGCCGGTCGAGGCGACCGTCGACGTCCCCGACACGCTGCCGCCGCACGTCGAGACGGCGATCTACTTCGTGGTCGCCGAGGCGCTCACCAACATCGCCAAGCACAGCGGCGCCTCCCGCGCGTCGGTCGGCGTCTGGATCGAGTACGGCGGCGTCGAGGTCCGCGTCGAGGACGACGGCACCGGTGGTGCGCACCTCGCGAAGGGCAGCGGCCTGGCAGGTCTCCAGCAGCGGGTGCTGGCCGCCGACGGACGTCTCGAGGTGACCTCGCCCGAGGGCGGCCCGACCGTGGTCGCCGCCTGGCTGCAGTTCGGAGGGTCATGAAGATCGTCGTCGCGGACGACTCCCTGCTGCTGCGCGAGGGGCTGCAGCTGCTGCTCGTCGAGGCCGGGCACGAGGTCGTGGCCGCCGTCGGCGACGGCCCGTCGTACGTCGCGGCGACCCTCGACCACCGCCCCGACGTCGGGGTCGTCGACGTGCGCATGCCGCCCAGCCACACCGACGAGGGCCTGCGCGCCGCGGTCGAGGTGCGCCGGGCGTGGCCGGCCGCGCGGATCATGGTGCTGTCGCAGTACGTCGAGGTCTCGTACGCCGACGACCTGCTGGCCGCGGGCGACGGAGGTGTGGGCTACCTGCTCAAGGACAGGGTGAGCGACCTCGACGACTTCCTCGAGGCGCTGGCCACGGTGGCGGCCGGGGGCACGGTGCTCGACCCGCAGGTCGTCGCCCAGCTGATGAGCCGCCGCCGCGACCCGCTCGGCGGACTCACCCCGCGCGAGCGGGAGGTGCTCGCGCTGATGGCCGAGGGCAGGTCCAACGCGGCGATCTCCGAGGCCCTGGTCGTCACCGAGGGCGCGATCGAGAAGCACACCCAGCGGATCTTCGCCAAGCTCGGCCTGCTGCCCGACGACGGCCAGCACCGCAGGGTGCTGGCTGTGGTGCGGTTCCTGCGGGCCGGGTGAGCGTCAGCGGTCCCCGGCGTACCGCACGCCCACCATCGCCCTCAGCGCGTCCATCTGCCGCATGATCGTGAGGGTCTGCGCGTGCGGGACCAGCGGGCTCTCGAGCAGGCCCGCGTCCACGCAGCGGGCGAACTCGATCGCCTCGTGCGCCATGCCGCCGCCGATCACCGGCTCGCGGCCCTCGACGACGGTCGCTCCGCCGTCGCCGGTGGCGGGGGTGTACGTCGCCACCCGGGGGTGGAAGAAGTCCTCCATGACGAGACGGCCGCGGTCGGTGGCGAGCTCGGCGCGGTGGGCGGAGCACGAGGTCAGGGAGGCGGTCATCGTGGCGAGCGCGCCGCCCGGGTAGCGGCCCGCGACGGCGATGTCGAGGTCGATCCCGGTCGGGGACAGCGACGCCGTCGCCGTGAGCTCCTCCGCCTCGCCGAGGAAGAGGTGCGCGACCGTCAGCGGGTAGATGCCCATGTCGAGCAGCGCTCCCGCCCCCAGCTCGGGGTCGAGGAGGCGGTCCTCGGGCGGGAGGTCGACCACGAACCCCATCTCCGCGTGCAGCTGCCGCGGCGCACCGAAGGCGCCCTCCCGCAGCCCCTGCTGCACGGCCAGCACCACCGGGTGGCACGCCGTCCACATCGCCTCCATCAGCAGGCGGTCGTGGCGCTGGGCCAGCGCGAACAGCTGCTCGGCGTCCGCGGCCCGCAGGGTGAGCGGTTTCTCGCAGAGCACGTGCTTGCCGGCCTCCAGCGCGGCGGTGACGTGCTCGACGTGGAGGGCGTGCGGCGACGCGACGTACACCGCGTCGACCGCGTCGTCGGCGAGCAGCTCGGCGTAGGAGCCGTACGCTGAGGCGAAGCCGAGCTCGCGGGCGAACGCCGAGGCCCGCTCCAGCGAGCGCGAGCCGACGGCCGTGAGCTCCGCGCCGGGCACCAGCGCCAGGTCGCGGGCGAAGGTGCGGGCGATGCGTCCGGGCCCGAGGACCCCCCAGCGGAGCGTCATGGATGGACCCTAGGGCGCCCGGAGCGTTCCGGACGCCCGTCCGGCACGCCGAGGCACTGAATGACATCGGTGTGATTCGTCGCCTACCATGACCGCATGGACGCGGCGAACGTCGGACGCCCCGACGCGGAGCAGGTGGGGCAGTCCGCCCTGAGCGACCGCGACCGCGAGATCCTCGAGTTCGAGCGGCACTGGTGGAAGTACGCCGGCGCCAAGGAGACCGCGGTCCGCGAGAAGTTCGACATGTCCTCCACCCGCTACTACCAGGTCCTCAACGCCCTGATCGACCGGCCCGAGGCCCTCGAGGCGGACCCTCTCCTGGTGCGCCGGCTGCGCCGGCTGCGCGCCGCCCGCCAGCGGCAGCGCTCGGCCCGGCGGCTCGGCTTCGAGGTCTGAACGTGCGCGACGAGCGCGGCGTGGTCTTCCCCTCGCCGGTCGTGATCCTCAGCGTGGTCGCGGTCGCGATGGCGGGCATCGCCTTCGTGGCCACCCGCGACAGCGCGCCCGAGGAGAAGCAGATCAGCACGATCTCCCAGTCCGAGACCACGCCGACGCCGACTCCGGACCCGACGCCCAGCAAGCCGCCGAAGCCACCGAAGCCGCAGGTCGACCGCTCGAAGGTCTACGTGGTGGTCTTCAACAACTCCAACGTCCAGGGCCTGGCCGGCCGGGTCGCCGCGAGGGCCACGCAGATCGGGTGGCAGGTCGTCGGCTCCGACAACTGGTACGGCACCATCCCGACGTCCACGGTCTACTACCCGAAGCGACTGCAGCGCGCCGGCGAGCTGCTCGCCCTCGACCTCGGCATCCAGCGCACCGCCCCGGCCGTCGACCCGATGCGCCTCGACCGGCTCACGGTCATCCTCACCGGACCTCTCGACTAAGGCTCCCCCTCGCGGGCATCTCCTCGCGCACGCGCGTCGTGTGGTGGGGTGGGTGCATGGAGTTCACCGCGGAGGTAGGTGAGCAGCGGTACGCCGCGGTGGTCCGGGCCGCCGCCGAGACCGTCGTCGGCCTCGACTTCGACGGAACGCTCGCGCCGATCGTCGCGGACCCCTCGCAGGCCACGATCCACCCCGACGCCGCGCAGGTCCTCGTCGACCTCGCCGGCCAGGTCCGCGCGGTCGCCGTCGTCACCGGCCGGCCGGCGCGGCAGGCGCTCGACCTCGGCGGGCTCGAGCGGGTCGGCAACACCATCGGCGACGCCGGCAAGGAGCTCTACCTCTTCGGGCAGTACGGCAACGAGCGCTGGACGTCGACCGACCGGCGGGTGATCTCGCCCCGGCCTCCGGCCGGGCTGGCGTCGTTCACCGCCGAGCTGCCGCGGCTGCTGCGGCGCCTGGGCGCGGAGGACGCGCACGTCGAGGAGAAGGGGCTGGCCGTGGCGGTGCACACCCGCCGGCTGGCTGACTCCGACCGGGCGTTCGAGAGCCTGCTGCCGGCGCTCGAGGAGCTCGCCGGCCGCTACGACCTCGTCGTCGAGCCCGGTCGCCAGGTGGTCGAGGTGCGGTCGAGCGGCATGCACAAGGGGATCGCGGTGCAGAAGCTGGTCGACGAGCTGGACCCGGGCGGGTTCGTCTTCGTCGGCGACGACCTCGGCGACGTCGAGGCCTTCGAGGCGGTGGCCGGCCTGGCGCGGAAGGGCCTCCCGACGCTGCTCGTGTGCTCGGCGTCGGAGGAGGAGAGCGCGCTGGTCGAGCTCGCCGACGTGCTGGTCCACGGCCCCGACGGGGTCCTCGACCTGCTCCGCCAGCTCACCGCGGACGCGGCGAGCCTGCGCGCGTAGCCGCACACCCGGGCACCCCGTCCGGGCATCCACGCGGGCACGACCCCAGGGACGAGCTGGGGCACGACCTAGACCCGTCCGGCACCGCGCATGGCCCGAGCGGGCCACTCCGGGCACCGTCCGTGCACAGTTTCGCGCATTCGCCTCCGCGCCGGCCCGGTCGTACCGACGATGGGGGCGTGCTGCTCCGTGCACGTCCCGTGACGGTCATGGTCCCGCTGGTCGCTGCGACCGGTGGGTACCTCCTCCTGCCCTCGGGACCCGTCCGCGACGCCGCGTTCGCGCTGATCGGCCTCGCGTGCGTGGTGACGGCGTTCGTCGGGCTGCACCTGCACGCGCCGCGGCGCCAGGCCGGGTGGTTCCTCGTCATCAGCGGGTTCCTCGGCTGGGTCGTCGGGGACGCGCTGTTCTCCCTGCAGACGGCCTGGGGCGTGACCGCCTATCCGGCGCCGGCCGACGCGGTCTACCTCGTGGCGTACCTGCTGATGGCCGCGGGGCTGGTCGTGATGGTGCGCCGCAGGGCGGGGAACGGCGACCTCGCCGCCGTGCTCGACGCCACGATCGTCGCCACCGGGGCCGCGGTGGTGGCGGGCGTCTTCGTGCTCGCCCCGGTGGCCTCCGACTCGAGCCTGAGCGCCCTCGGCAAGCTGACCAGCGCCTTCTACCCGGCCGCGGACATCCTGCTGCTGGCGATCCTGGTGCGGTTCTGGGCGACCCCGAGCGCGCGGACGACGTCGTTCCGGCTCCTGGTCTGTGCGTTCGGGTTCATCTTCGCCGGCGACGCCTACTACACGACGACCACGATCATGACCGGCGGCGTGGAGTCGCAGCTGGCCAACGACTTCGTCTGGTTCGCGGGCTACATCCTCATCGCGGGTGCGACCTGGGACCGCTCGGTGCACGACCTGGCCGAGCCGGCGCCGGGCCTCGAGGACGTCTCCGACCCGACCAAGAGGCTGCTGCTGCTCACCGGCGGGCTGCTGCTCCCACCGGTGACGCTGCTCGGAGACGGCCTCGACGGCGAGGTCTCCCAGTGGCCGATCGTGCTGATCGGGTCGGTGCTGCTGTCGCTGCTGGTGCTGATGCGGATGGCCGGCCTCCTCACCGTCGTGCGCGCGCAGGCCGTCCAGCTGGCCGGGCTCGCCCGCTCGGACGCCCTGACCGGCGTGCCCAACCGCCGGAGCTGGGACCACGAGCTGTCCCGTGCCTGCCGCACCGCGGAGGACCAGGGCACGCCGCTCACGCTCGCGCTCCTCGACCTCGACCACTTCAAGACCTACAACGACATCCACGGCCACCCGGCGGGGGACCTGCTGCTCAAGGAGGCGACCGCGGGCTGGGTCCAGCACCTCAGCGGCGCGGAGGTGCTCGCCCGCGTCGGTGGCGAGGAGTTCGCCGTGCTGCTGCCCGACCACGACGCCGAGTCGGCGCGCGCCCGGGTCCTCGAGCTGCTGGCGAGCACGCCGCGCGGGCAGACGTTCTCGGCCGGCGTGGCCACCTGGCAGCCCGGCACCGAGCCCGCCGTCGCGGTGGCCGCCGCGGACCGCGCGCTCTACGACGCGAAGCGGTCGGGCCGCAACCGGATCTGCCTGGCGCCGTTCGTCCCGTCGGGCACGGTCCTGCAGCAGCCCCGCATTGCCCTCCAGCCGATGGTGGACCTCGCGACCGGCGAGCCGGTGGCGGTCGAGGCGCTCAGCAGGTTCCGCGAGCAGCGGCCCGTGGAGGTCTTCGAGCAGGCCCGCACACTCGGCCGGCTCTCGGAGCTCGAGGCGGCGGCGATCACCGCGGCCCGGGCCGTCGCGCGGCCCGGACTGCTCCTCTCGGTCAACGTCGACATCGCCTCGCTGCCCTCGCCCCGGATCCGCGAGTCGCTGTCCGGTGACCTCACGGGCATGGTGCTCGAGGTGACCGAGCACACCCACACGCCCGTCGACCCGGAGGCGCTCGGCGACGTCCAGGCCGCGCTGCGCGACTACCGCGAGCGCGGCGCCCTCATCGCCGTCGACGACTGGGGGACCGGCTACTCCGACATGGACCGGCTCGAGCTGCTCCAGCCCGAGATCGTGAAGATCGACATGTCCATCGTCCACGACCTCGACTCCGCGCGGCACCAGGCCCTCGTCGGCTCGGTGCTCGCGTGGGCCAACCGCCGGCACGCCCGCGTGTGCGCCGAGGGTGTCGAGACCGAGGCCCAGCTCGAGCGCCTGCGCCGCCTCGGCGTCCACCTCGGGCAGGGGTTCCACCTGGGGCATCCCGCGCTCGCCGAGGATCTCGGACCGGGCACGACCTCCAGTGTCGTCGCGCGCGACGGCAGCGAGTCCGAAACCATTCCGCGGTGATCGCGCTGGGTCGACCCGTCCGTGTGGTGGTCCCGCTCGCGGTGGCCGTCGCGGCCTGCCCGCGCGTCCCCTCGGGCCTGCCGCGCGACCTCACCTTCCAGGTCATCGGCCTGGTGGCGGCCGCGGCCGCGCTGCGCGGTCTCGCCCGCCAGGGCACCACCCGCCGCGCCGGCTGGCTGCTGGTGGCGCTCGGCTACCTCGGCTGGGTCCTCGCGCACTCGGTCCGCACCCTCGAGGTGCGGGTGCTCGACCTCGACGCGCAACCCGGCCCGGCCGACGCCGTGCGCCTCGCGTCGTACGCCGTGATGGCGGCCGGTCTGCTGCTCATGGTCCGGCGCCGGGGCGGGCGTCGCGACCACGCGGCGTTCCTCGACGCGGCGGTGCTCGGCGCGGGCCTCGCGGTCGCCGCCGGGGTGCTGCTGGTCGCGCCCGTCGCTCGCGACTCGGCCTCGCTCGGCGTCACGCTGGCCGACGGCGGGCAGGTGCTCGCCGACGTGCTGCTCCTCGCCGTCCTGGCCCGGCTCTGGACGGCGACCGGCCAGAAGACCGCGGCGTTCGGCGTGCTGAGCGCGGCGCTGCTGCTCACCGTGCTCGCCGACGTGCTCTCGGAGTACCGGTCCGTGGTGGACGCGGACTTCGGCGCCGCCGTCGTCGAGCAGGTGCTGTGGCTGCCGGCGTGCGTGCTGGTGGCCGGCGCCGCCTGGATGGCGCCGGGGGAGGAGCCCGCCGAGCCCGCTCCCGGGCAGGCAGAGCTCATCCACCCGGGTCGCCGGCTGCTGCTGCTGTTCACGGGGCTCGCGCTCCCGGTCGCGACGCTCGTGGCCGACGGCCTGCTCGCGGAGCGCTTCGAGTGGCGCGTCGTCGCGGGTGGGTCCGCGCTGGTCTCCCTGCTCGTGCTCATCCGGCTCGCGGGCCTGCTGACCTCGGGGCAGAGCCGGGTCGTCGAGCTGGCCACGCTCTCGCGCTCCGACGCGCTCACGGGTCTCGCCAACCGGCGCACCTGGGACTTCGAGCTGGCGCGCGCCGCGCGCTCGGCGAAGGAGCGCAACGCACCGCTGACCGTGGCGCTCCTCGACCTCGACGGGCTGCACCGCTACAACCGCGCCCACGGACACCCCGCGGGCGACCGCCTGCTGCGCGCCGCGGCACGGGCCTGGTCGGAGCAGCTCCGGCCGGGGCAGGTGCTGGCGAGGTACGCCGGTGGCGGGTTCGCGCTGCTCTGCCCCGACCAGTGGGCCGCCGACGTGCGCCCGGTCGTCGACGCGATGCGGGCCGCCACACCCGACCGGCAGACGGTGTCCGTCGGCATGGCCACGTGGGACCCGCACAGCGAGCCCGACAGCGTCATGACCGCCGCCACCCAGTTCGTGACCGAGGCGAAGCGGTCGGGCGGCGACCAGGTCCAGGTCGCGCCCAGGCCGACGAGCAAGAAGCTGATCCCGAGGCCGCTGATCCACTGGCAGCCCATCGTCGACCTGCGCACCACCCGGCCGGTGGGCGTCGAGGCACTCAGCAGGTTCCAGGGCGGCGACCCGCTCTCGGTGTTCGAGGCCGCCGCCAGCGTCGGCAGCGGGCCGACCCTCGAGGCGACCGCCATCACCTACGCGCTCACCAACCGGCCCGAGGGCCTCTGGGTCGCGGTCAACGTGAGCCTCGCCGGCCTGGCGAGCGTCCAGGTGCAGCGCGCGCTGGCCGGCAACCTCGCCGGCGTGGTCCTGGAGGTCACCGAGCACGGCGACGCCGACGTGCCCGACCTCGCCGAGCTGGTGGCGGACCACCGGGCGCGCGGCGCCTCCATCGCGGTCGACGACTCCGGCCCGGGGCTCTCCAACCTCGACCGCCTGCTCACGCTGCGGCCCGACATCGTCAAGCTCGACCTCTCGAGGGCCACCTCGCTCGACTCCGACTACGCCCGGGCCAGCATCCGCATGGTCACCGGATGGGCGGCGGCCGTGGGTGCGAAGGTGTGCGCAGAGGGAGTCGAGACCGAGGACCAGTGGCGCCGGCTGCGCGACGCCGGCATCAAGCTCGGCCAGGGGCACTTCTTCGGCCGCCCGATGCCGCCCGAGGAGCTGCTGGCGCTCCCGCGCGACACGGTGGCGGCGCGGGTCGCCTCTCCGGTCGCGCCCCGCGGGGTGCGCTGACCGGGCCCTCGTCGAGGGGCCCGTCGTCCGGGGCCAGTCGTCCGGGGGCCGTGTTCGCCCACGACGAACGCCGGAACAGGGGTCGCCGGCCGCAAGTTGAGCCGGTATGACTCAAGCCTCGCTCCCGGTGCTGTTCCTCTCCGACCTCGTGGTCCTGCCCGGCATGGTCGTCCCGATCCCCCTCGACGAGGCCGCCCAGGCCGCCGTCGACGCGGCGCGCGCCAGCTCCGACTCCGAGCTGCTGCTCGCCCCCCGCCTCGAGGACCGCTACGCGTCGTACGGCGTGGTCGCGAGCGTCGAGCGCGTGGGCCGGAT
The DNA here is from genome assembly GCF_000422805.1 of Nocardioides halotolerans DSM 19273. Taxonomy (GTDB): domain Bacteria; phylum Actinomycetota; class Actinomycetes; order Propionibacteriales; family Nocardioidaceae; genus Nocardioides; species Nocardioides halotolerans. Next base: position 422,096 of record NZ_AUGT01000009.1, read on the forward strand.
GATGGGCGGCGGGGCCGGGGCCGTGCTGCGCGCCGGGCGCCGCGCGCGCATCGGCAGCGGGGTCACCGGACCCGGGGCCGCGCTGTGGGTCGAGGTCGAGCCGGTCGAGGAGACCGTCAGCGACCGCGCCCGCGAGCTCGCCGAGGACTACAAGCGTCTCGTCGTGGCCGTGCTGCAGCGTCGCGAGGCGTGGCAGATCATCGACACCGTCCACCGGATGACCGACCCGAGCGCGATCGCGGACGCGGCCGGCTACGCGCCGTACCTCGCCGACGAGCAGAAGCGCGAGCTGCTCGAGACGCCCGACGTCGAGCAGCGCCTCGAGACCGTCATCGCCTGGACGCGCGACCACCTCGCCGAGGCCGAGATCTCCGACAAGATCAGCCAGGACGTGAGCGAGGGCCTGGAGAAGTCGCAGCGCGAGTTCCTGCTCCGCCAGCAGCTCGCCGCGATCCGCAAGGAGCTCGGCGAGGGCGAGCCCGAGGGTGCCGACGACTACCGCGCCCGCGTCGAGGCGGCCGAGGTGCCCGACGACGTGCGCGCCGCGATGCTCAAGGAGGTCGACAAGCTCGAGCGCTCCAGCGAGCAGAACCCCGAGGCCGCGTGGATCCGCACCTGGCTCGACACCGTGCTCGAGCTGCCGTGGTCGGTGACCACGGACGACGTCAACGACGTCGCCGGCGCGCGCGAGGTGCTCGACGCCGACCACCACGGCCTCGACGAGGTCAAGGAGCGGATCGTGGAGTACCTCGCCGTCCGCGCCCGCCGCGCCGAGCGCGGCCTGCAGGTGATCGGCGGCCGGGGCTCGGGCGCGGTCATCCTGCTCGCCGGCCCTCCCGGTGTCGGCAAGACCTCGCTGGGCGAGTCCGTCGCCCGCGCGATGGGCCGCAGGTTCGTGCGCGTCGCCCTCGGCGGCGTGCGCGACGAGGCCGAGATCCGCGGCCACCGGCGGACGTACGTCGGGGCGCTGCCGGGCCGGATCGCGCGCGCGATCAAGGAGGCCGGCTCGATGAACCCGGTCGTGCTGCTCGACGAGGTCGACAAGATCGGCGCCGACTACCGCGGCGACCCGGCCGCGGCGCTGCTCGAGGTGCTCGACCCGGCGCAGAACCACACGTTCCGCGACCACTACCTCGAGCTCGACCTCGACCTGTCCGACGTCCTGTTCATCGCCACGGCGAACGTCGTGGAGCAGATCCCGTCGGCGCTGCTGGACCGCATGGAGCTGGTCACGCTCGACGGCTACACCGAGGACGACAAGGTCGCCATCGCGCGCGACTTCCTGCTGCCGCGGCAGCTGGAGCGGGCCGCGCTGACCACCGACGAGGTCACGGTCTCCGACGCGGCCCTGCGCGAGCTGGCCGCCAACTACACCCGCGAGGCCGGCGTGCGGCAGATGGAGCGGCTGCTCGCCAAGGCACTGCGCAAGGCGGCCACGAAGCTGGCCGTCGGCGAGGTCGACCGCATCGACGTGGACGAGCCGGACCTCAAGGACCTGCTCGGCCGGCCGCGCTTCACCCCGGAGTCCGCGGAGCGCACGTCGGTCCCGGGTGTGGCCACCGGCCTGGCCGTGACCGGCCTGGGCGGCGACGTGCTCTTCATCGAGGCCTCGGCGCACGACGGCAAGGCCGGGCTGACCCTGACCGGCCAGCTGGGCGACGTGATGAAGGAGTCCGCGCAGATCGCCCTGTCGTTCGTGCAGGCCCACGCCGAGGAGCTCGGCGTCGACCCGGCGTTCTTCGACCGCTCGATCCACGTGCACTTCCCCGCGGGGGCGGTGCCGAAGGACGGGCCGTCCGCGGGCGTCACGATGGTCACCGCGCTCACCTCCCTGGCGACCGGGCGTCCGGTGCGCTCCGAGGTCGGCATGACCGGCGAGGTGACGCTGAACGGCCGGGTGCTCCCGATCGGCGGGGTGAAGCAGAAGCTGCTCGCCGCCCAGCGTGCCGGCCTCACCGAGGTGTTCCTGCCGCTGCGCAACGAGCCCGACCTCGACGACGTGCCGGCCGAGGTCCGCGAGGCCCTCACCGTGCACATCGTCGGCGACGTCCTCGACGTCGTCCGCGGCGCCCTGACCCCTGCCTCGTCCGCCCAGTCGTCGACCGTCGCCGCCTGACCCCGGGTGTGTGTCGTCCGGCCCCCGTCGGGATAGTCCCTGACGTCCGTGCCTGTGGAACCAGCGGTTCCGCGAGCCGTGCGTCACGGACTGTCCCGACGGACGGCGCGGGGCTGAGCGAAACTCTCGCCACGGCCGGCGTCCACATGACGGGACCCGTGTTCACGACCTGAGACGCCTCGTCCTAGAGTGGTCCTCATCATCCAGAGGGACTGAGGGAAACGGCCCGTCGAAGTCCCGGCAACCGCCGCGCAGGCTCCTGCAGCACTGCGCGGGAAGGTGCCAATTCCGTCCGGAGCGAGCGTCGCCCGGAGAGATGAGGAGACTTCATGAGCACTGCCGTCGCCGAGCAGGTCGCCACCCGCAAGCCGCTGCGGGACGGCGCGTTCGGGCACGCCCGCGCGCTGTCGTGCCGTGAGTGCGGCCACCAGGTCGGGCTCGGCCCGTTCTACGCGTGTCCGGAGTGCTTCGGCCCGCTCGAGATCGCCTACGACTTCCCGCGGGTGACCCGCGAGGAGATCGAGGCCGGCCCCCGCAACATCTGGCGCTACAAGGCGCTGCTGCCGGTGCCGAGCGACATCGAGGAGAGCCCCAACACCGAGCCGGGGTTCACGCGCCTGCTCCGGGCGCACAACCTCGGCCGCGAGCTCGGCATCGACCACCTGTGGGTCAAGGACGACTCGACCAACCCCACCAACTCCTTCAAGGACCGCGTCGTCGCCTGCGCGCTGAGCGCGGCGCGCGAGCTCGGCGCGAAGGTGTTCGCGTGCCCGAGCACCGGCAACCTCGCGAACGCCGTGGCGGCGGCCGGCGCCCGGGCCGGCATCCCCACCGTGGTCTTCATCCCGAGCAACCTCGAGCAGCCGAAGCAGGTCAACTCCGCCGTCTTCACCGACCAGCTCGTCGCGGTCAACGGCAGCTACGACGACGTCAACAAGCTCGCCTCCGAGATCGCCGGTGAGGAGGAGGGCTGGGCGTTCGTCAACGTCAACGTCCGCCCCTACTACGCCGAGGGGTCCAAGACGCTCGGCTACGAGATCGCCGAGCAGCTCGGCTGGCGGCTGCCCGACCAGATCGTGATCCCGGTCGCCTCCGGCTCCCAGCTGACCAAGGTGCACAAGGCCTTCCAGGAGCTGATCACGCTCGGGCTGGTCGACGACAAGCCCTACCGCGTCTTCGGCGCGCAGGCGACCGGCTGCGCCCCGGTCTCGGTGGCCTACAAGGCGGGGGTCGACGCGATCCGCCCGGTCCGGCCCGACACCATCGCCAAGAGCCTGGCCATCGGCAACCCCGCCGACGGCATCTACGTGCTCGACATCTGCCGCGAGACCGGCGGCGCCGTCGAGGACATCACGGACGAGGAGGTGCGCGAGGGCATCGTGCTGCTGGCGCGCACCGAGGGCATCTTCACCGAGACCGCAGGCGGCACCACCGTCGGCGTCCTGAAGAAGCTCGTCGACACCGGCCAGCTCGACCCCTCGCTCGAGACCGTCGTCATCAACACCGGCCACGGGCTCAAGACGCTCGACGCCGTCGCCGGGTCCGTCGGGCCGGCTGCGACGATCGAGCCGACGTACGCCGCCTTCGCCCGGACCGGCCTCGCCCAGACGGGCGCCACCGCGACGGGCCCGACCCAGGAGGGAACCGCATGACCGTCTCCGTCCGCGTCCCGACCATCCTGCGCACCTACACCTCGGGGGAGTCCGAGGTGACCGCGGCCGGCGCCACGCTCGCGGAGGTCCTCGACGACCTCGAGGCCAGCTACGCCGGCATCAAGGGGCGCATCCTCGACGACAACGGCGAGCTGCGCCGCTTCGTCAACGTCTACGTCGGCAACGACGACGTGCGGTTCCTCGACAACCTGGAGACGCCCACGCCCGACGGCGTGCAGATCTCGGTCATCCCGGCGGTCGCCGGGGGCTGACCCGGCCCGCTCCGCCTCCGGGCGGGTATGCCCATTTCGCCACGGGAGCCCCACGGCCGACTCGATACTGGTTGCTGGCCAGCACGGCGAGGACGGCGAGGGACCGGATGACGAGCAAGCGTGCCAGCCTGCGCGAGACGCGCAGCTGGCGGTTCGACCTGGGCGTGTGCGTCCTGGGTCTGCTGCTGCTCGTGTGGTCGCTGCCGGTCGCGTGGGACGGCGGCTGGCGGGTCGCCCTGGCGGCCCTGGTCGGTGCTCCGCTCGTCGTGCTCGTGGCCCGTTTCCCGATGGTCCTCGACAACGAGGACGGCGGCATCGAGATCGGCTTCGACTCGATCGTGCTGGTCTACCTGATGTGCACGTTCGACCCCCTCGAGGCCCTGGCCGTCTGGGGGCTCGGGGTGCTGGGCACCCAGTCGATCTCCGGCAAGCGCGCCGCGTCCCTCCTGTTCAACCTCGGCGTCGGCATCCTCGCCGGCGGCGCGGCGGTCGGCACCTTCCACGTGCTGGACGGCGGCTCGACCGGTACGCCGCGGGAGCTGGCGGCCGTCGTCGCCGCCGCCACGGCGTACTTCTTCGTCGACTACGTCGTCTCCGCGATCTCGGTCGCGATCGACTCCCACACGCCCGTGCGCCGCCACCTCGTGCAGGCCGGCACCTGGGTGGCCGTCGCGTGCTTCGTGCCGTTCGACCTGCTCGGCTACCTCGCCGTGGTCGTGCTGCGCAGCAACCCGTGGTGGACGCTCGTGCTGCTCGTCGTGCCGCTCGCGACGCTGCTGATCAACACCCGGGCGATCGTCCACGCCCGCGAGAACTCCCGCCGGCTCAGCGTCCTCTTCGAGGCCGCGGTCCGCGTGCAGGCCCTGCACGAGACGGGTCACGTGGTCGACGCCCTGCTCGTCGACGCCCGCCGGCTGATCCGGCTGCGCGACGTCGACGTGCGCAGCTCGCCGCCGCTCACGCACGAGATCGGCGCCCAGATCCGGCGCGGCAAGGACGCCCTGTGGGTGGTGGCCCCGGCCCGCGACCGCGCCCGGTCGACCGTCGGCGCCGACCAGCACGCGCTCGACGCCCTCGCGGTGATCTGCTCCGAGGCCTTCGCCCGGCTCCAGCTGACCGACGAGATGGTCCACTACGCCCGCCACGACCCGCTGACGGACCTGCCCAACCGCGGCATCCTCCTCGACCGGGCCGCGCAGGCCCTGCACCGGGCCCGGCGCCGCGGCGTGCGGGTGGCGCTCCTCTTCATCGACCTCGACACGTTCAAGCCGGTCAACGACCGTTACGGCCACGCCGCCGGCGACGCGGTGCTCGTCGACGTCGCGCGCCGCCTGATGGAGAACGTCCGCGACGAGGACACCGTCGCCCGGCTGGGGGGCGACGAGTTCGCCGTGCTGCTCGAGGACGTCGCCGTCGGCGAGGTCGTCGAGATCAGCGACCGGATCCTGGGCTCGCTCGCCGCCGGGACGGACGTCGCGGGCCACCGCGTCAACCTCGCGGCGTCCATCGGCATCGCCTACGGCGACGGCAGCGAGTCGGCCGACGCGCTGCTGCGCCACGCGGACCTCGCGATGTACGAGGCGAAGGGGCGCGGCAAGGCGCAGTACGTCGCCTACGAGCCCGAGATCGGCCAGGCCAGGATGCGCCGGCTCGAGCTGGTCGACGAGCTGCGGGCGGCCATCGCCAACCGCGACCTGCGGGTCGTCTACCAGCCCGTCGTCTCGGCCGCCACGGGCCGGATCGCCGGCGCCGAGGCGCTGGTGCGCTGGCGGCTCGGTGAGAACGACGTGCGCACCGACATGTTCGTGCGGCTGGCCGAGGAGACCGAGCAGGTCGGCGCGCTGGGTGAGCTCGTGCTCGAGATCGTCGCGCAGGACGCCGCCGCCCTCGAGGCGGTCGCGGGCGGCCCGATCTCGCTCAGCGTCAACGTCTCGGCGCGGCAGCTCCAGGACCCGGGGTTCGTCACCGCGGTCGAGCGCGCCGTGCGCTCGATGGGCGGCGTGGCGCTGGTGCTCGAGATCACCGAGCGGCAGGAGATCACCGACGGCTCGGCGCTCGAGGCCATGCACACGATCGCGCAGATGGGCGTGCGGTTCGCGATGGACGACTTCGGCGTCGGCTTCTCGTCGATCAGCTACCTGCGCGACCTGCCGGTGGACGTCGTCAAGACCGACGCCGCGCTGTCGCAGCACATCGACGACGACGAGCGGGCCCGCGCCGTGCTGCGTGCGGTCAGCGTGATGGCCGAGGCGCTCGGGCTCGACGTGATCGTCGAGGGCATCGAGCGCGAGGGCCAGCTCGCGGCGGTGCGCGAGCAGGTCGGTGCGCCGTACGTCCAGGGCTTCCTGCTGCACCGGCCGATGCCCATCGCGGACCTGCTGAGCGCCGTCCACGCGAACCGGTTCGGCGACCAGCCGCCGGCCGAGCAGCTGACTCCGGTGGCCCTCTGAGCGACGCCTGTGCTCAGTGGGGGACGGCGGGCCCGAGCGGGATCTCGGAGTAGACCTTGTAGGGGACCTGGTCCGGTCCCGCCTCGCCGGGGATGATCAGCAACAGCGTCGTCTGCCACCACGACGGGCTCTCGTAGTCGTCGAGCGCCGTCAGCAGCGTCTCGAGGTAGGCCTCGGTGGTCCGGCCGTTGATGGTGCCGAGGCGCAGCTCGGGCCGGAACGCCCGGCGGTCGACGTAGAGGTTCAGGCCCTGCGAGACCCGGCTGACACCGCGCGCCACGGCCTTGAGCGCGTCGAGGTCACCGCGCAGCCGGACCCAGACGGAGTCGTCGCCCTTCGGCTCCAGCGCGAGCCCGCCCTGCAGGTTCAGGCGCGGGGACTCCCACTCCGCGGCCTGCGCCTGGAGCGCGGTCGTGACGCGGGCCGCCTCGGCGAGCGGGATGTTGCCGCCGAGCTTGGCAATCGGCAGGTGGATGTGGGCGGCCGGGAGCAGGTCGAGCATGGGGCCTGTCGACCGTGCGGGCGCCGCGACCTGCTCGCGGCGGCGGCTGAACAGCCGGCTCGAGGCCGCGGCGTGACGACCGGGTTCCCCGGGCGCCGCCGCGGGCTCCCACTCCGGCTGCACGCCGGCCGCGAGCTGCGTGACGTGGTCGATGACGCCCCTCGGGGGCACCACGACAGCAAACAGACGCATGGCTCCATTGTTCCCTGTCGCGGTCCTTCACACACGAGGTAGGGCAGAACGGCGTTCCTCGAGATGGGCGCGCTCCGCCTCGTTGGCGCAGCGCTCGATGGCCGCGTCGTAGGCGCGGAGCGCCTCGGCGGTCCGTCCGGCCCGCGCGAGCAGCTCGGCTCGGGCCGCCGGCAGCCGGTGGCCCGGGAGCTCCCCGTCGCCGAGGCCCTCGAGGACGGCCAGGCCGGCGAGCGGCCCGTCCGCCTCGCCCACCGCCACGGCGCGGTTGAGCCGCACCACGGGGGAGTCGGCAAGGGCGAGCAGCTCGTCGTACCTCGCGACGATCCGCGCCCAGTCGGTCTCGGCGGCGCTGGGCGCGATCGCGTGCTCGGCGGCGACGAGCGCCTGCAGGAGGTACGGCGCGGGCGGCGCCTGCGTGAGCGGCGTGAGGAGCTCGATCGCCTCGGTGATCTCGTCGCCGACCCAGCGCTGCCGGTCCTGGTCCGGCAGCAGCACCAGGCGGCCCTCGGCCACCCGCGCGTGCCGGCGCGAGTGCTGGAGCAGCATGAGCGCGAGCAGGGCGTCGACCTCGGGGTCGGGCTCCGTCAGCAGGTCGCGCAGGACCCGGACCAGCCGGATCGCCTCGCCTGCGACCTCGGCGCGCAGCACGTCGGGCCCCGACCCGGGCGCGTAGCCGGCGGTGAACGCGAGGTAGGCGACGTCGGACACGACCCGCACCCGCTCGGCCAGCTCCGGGCCCACCGGCACGGCGAACGACTCCCCGGCCAGCCGCTTGCGCGCCCGGGTGAGCCGGGCGGCCATCGTCGAGGTGCGGACCAGGAAGAGCCGGGCGAGGTCCTCGGTCGAGACGCCGAGCACGAGCCGGAGGGTGAGCGCCGCGGCGGCCTCGGGCGCGAGCGCCGGGTGCGCGCAGAGCAGCACCAGCCGCAGCCGCTCGTCGGCGACGCCGCCACGCTCACCCGGGTCGGCCATGGTGCGCTGCGCCTCCTCGGTGAGGCCGGCCTCGACGGCCAGCAGCGGGAGCTTCCTGGCGGCAACGGCTTCTGCCCGCAGCCGGTCGGTGATCCGGCGCCGGGCGGCGACGAGCAGCCAGGCCGGTGGGTTGGCGGGGACACCCTCACCGGGCCAGGTCCTGGCCGCCGCCTCGAACGCCTCGGCCAGGCCGTCCTCGGCCAGGTCGAGCCGTCGGTAGCGCGCGACGAGCAGGGCCAGCAGCCGGCCCCACTCGTCGCGGTGCGCCGCCTCGAGCGCCGGGAGGCTCAGACGTCCACCTCGACCGTGGGCCGGACCTCGACGGTGTACTCCCGCGGCAGCAGCGCGGCTACCTCGACCGCGGCGTCGAGGTCCGGGACGTCGATCAGGTAGAACCCGCCGACCTGCTCGGCCGTCTCGGCGAACGGACCGTCCGTGACCGGGCGGTCGGGGCCGGGGCGGACGCTGCGCGCGGTGCCGGGGCGGTCGAGGGCCTCGCCCGCGACGATGGTGCCCCGCGCCGCGACCGCCTCGGAGAAGGCCCGGAAGTCGGCGTACACCCGCTCGCGCTGGGCGTCGTCGGCCGCCTCCCACCGGTCGTAGTGGTCCTCCTCGGCCATCAGCACGAGGAACCTCACGAGCCGGACCCGCCCGCCGCCGCCCGGATCTCGATGACGCCCTCACCGCGCGCGAGGACCTTGCAGACGTCCACGAGGTCGTCGAGGTCGTCGGACTCGACGATGTAGAAGCCGGTGAGCTGCTCGACGGTCTCGGCGTAGGGGCCGTCGGTCACCGTGTGGTTGCCCTCGGCGTCGGTGCGCAGCACCTTGGCCTCGCGGGAGTGGGCGAGCTCGCTGCCCCCGGTCACCTTGTGGCCGCGCTCCTCGAGGGCCTGGGCGAACTCGCGGTGGATCGCGTACATGCGCTCCTTGTCGGCCTGGGGGGCGTTCTCCCACTGGGCCTCGTCACCGGGCAGCAGGACGACGTACTCGGTCATGGTGGTTCCTCTCGAGGGTCCGGCAATTCTGTCACCGTGATGACGGGCGTGGTCGGCCAGAATCGACAGGTGCCGCACCTCCTTCTCGCGACCAGCCGCGACCTCCCCGACGGCGAGCCTCGCGGCGACCTCCTCAGCGCCGCTCTCGCGGCGCGGGGGATCCGCGCCGACTGGGTGGTGTGGGACGACCCGGGCGTGGACTGGTCGGCGGCCGACGCCGTCGCGGTGCGGTCGACGTGGGACTACCACCGGCGTGCGCCGGACTTCCTGGCCTGGGCACGCGACGTCGGGTCGCGGACCCTGCTCCTCAACGGCGCCGAGGTCTTCGCCTGGAACGCCGACAAGGGCTACCTCGTCGACCTCGGCCTGCCGCACGTGCCGACCGAGCTGCTCGACGACCCGGCCCGGCTGGCCGAGGTGACGGCGCGGTGGGGGACCTGTGTGGTCAAGCCGCGGACCGGGGCGAGCGGGGTCGGTGTCGTCGTCGTCCACGGGCCGGGCGACGCAGGTGACCTGGCGCCCGGGCCGTGGGTCGTCCAGCCCCTGGTCGAGTCCGTGCGCACCCTCGGCGAGACGTCGGTCTTCGTCCTCGGGGGACGGGCGTGCTCCCAGGTCGACAAGCGCCCGGGCGGCGACGAGGTGCGGGTGCACGAGGAGTACGGCGGCCGCTCGGTCGCCGTGCCGCTGGACCCCGGGCGCGCGGCGCTCGCCGAGCGCGCCGTGGCGGCGGTCGGGGAGTGGTTCGGCCGCGCTCCGGCGTACGCGCGGATCGACGTGATGCGCTGGGAGGACGCCTGGGTCGTGAGCGAGCTGGAGCTGATCGAGCCGGGGCTCTACCTCGACGTCGACCCCGCGCCCGCGGACGCCTTCGCCGAGATGGCCGCCAACCTCCTCGGGCCGCCGCGCGTTGTAGGAGCGTGACGGACCGGGACGCCGCCGCCTCGTTCACGCGGTGGGCGAGCGAGCGGCAGCAGGCGCTGCTGCGCACCGCGGTGCTGCTCTGCGGTGACCACCACCGTGCCGAGGACCTCGTGCAGGACGCGCTCACCAAGGTCGCCGTCCGCTGGGCGCGGCTGCGCGACCAGAACCCCGACGCCTACGCCCGGCAGGTGATGGTGCGCACCAACATCTCGTGGTGGCGCAAGCAGCGCCGGGAGGTGGTGCTCGACGTCCACGACGGCGCGACCGCGGCCGGCCCGGCCGGCGCCGTCGACCGACGCCTCCTGCTCGACCGCGCGCTCGCCCAGCTGACCCCGCGCCAGCGCGCCACGATCGTGCTCCGGTTCTACGACGACCTGAGCGAGCGCGACACGGCCGACGCCCTCGGTGTCACGCCCGGCACCGTGAAGAGCCAGACCCACGCCGCGCTGACCCGGTTGCGCGCCGCCGCACCCGAGCTCGCCGAGCTGCTGGAGGAACCGACATGACCCAGGAACGACTCCGCGAGCTGCTCCGCGAGCGGGTGGCCGACGAGACGATGCCCGACCGCTCCGCGCGGGCCTGGCAGGCGGCGCGCGTCGTACGCCGTCGCCGTCGGTTGGGAGCCGCGGCCGGCCTGGTCGCCGCCACCGTCGCGGTCGGCGCCGGCATCGCTGCCGTCGACTCCAACCCTCCCCGCCCGCGGCAGCCCGCGGACCCGGCCGTGTCCGACGCCACCGGCCCGTCTGACCCCACGCCGGCCACGGTCGGTGACGCGACGTACCAGGGCGTCCCCGTCTGGTGGAGCCCCGACCAGCGCGAGGAGCAGGACCTGCCCACGGTGGACTCGCCGCTGCCCGCCGACATCGAGCTGGGCGACCGGCCGGACGACCCGATGGACCGGGCGCTCGCGGCGTTCGCCCACGGCAGGTCGGCCACGCTCGTCGGCCCCGGCGGCGCCCGCCAGTGGGTCGACCTCTCGGGGGTGCAGGAGGTCACGAAGCCCAACGGCTACACCTACTTCCCGGCCTGGACCGGCATGCTCACCTCCGACGGCGAGCGGCTGGTCTTCCCCCAGCCCGGCCAGACGTGGAAGGTCTACCTCATCGCCACCGGCGAGTGGACCACGGCGGACAGCTACAGCGACGACGCCGACCCGGGACCGCTCACTCCGGACCTGGGGTTCGACACCTCGGCCGCGCAGGCGTACGGCGAGGTCCGCGACGGGGCCGGGAGCTTCGGCATGGGGGTCGCGCTCCCGGTGCGCGACCCCGCGGCGTACCTCTCCTCTCCGGAGTTCCTCGTCGCCCGAGGCGCGGTGCTCGCGTTCATGGACCGGTTCACCCGGGGCACGGACAGCCGGTTCAAGGAGTGCTGCCCGGTCGCGGGGTGGCTCGACGACGACACGGTGGTCTACGAGTCGCGGCAGACCCGTCCGCTGCTGGTGTCGTGGCGGGTGGGCACGCGCGACTTCGGGCTCGTCTCGCGCGTCCACGGGGGATACGACGTGGCCTCCTTCGCCCTCGACGCGAGCGACGCGGGCTGAGGTCCTTGACAGCGGACGTCCGGCCCGCCAGAGTTGTGGGAGCGCTCCCAGTTGCGCTACTCCGACCCGGCCGGCGGGTCCGCGTCCCTCGACAGGGCGGGCCCGCCGGCCGTGACCACCCCCGCACCCCCTCCATCGACGGGATACTGACGCCATGACGCGGCAGCCGCGCACGCGACCCACGCTCGAGGAGGTCGCCGCAGCCGCCGGCGTGGGCCGCGGCACGGCCTCGCGCGTCATCAACGGCAGCAGCAAGGTTTCCGAGAAGGCGCGGCTCGCGGTCGAGGGCGCGATCGCCGAGCTCGGCTACGTCCCCAACCGCGCGGCGCGCACGCTCGTCACCCAGCGCACCGACGCGGTCGCGCTGGTGATCGCGGAGTCGGAGGAGCGGGTCTTCGGCGAGCCCTTCTTCGCGGGCGTCGTGCGCGGCGTCGGTACGGCGCTCAGCGACGCGCAGCTGCAGCTGGTGCTCCTGTTCGCGCACGCCGGCCAGCGCAACGGACGGCTCGACGAGTACCTCACCCGCAACCACGTGGACGGCGTGCTGCTCCTCTCGCTGCACGACGACGACCGGCTGCCCGAGCGCATCGGCGAGCGCGGCCTGCCGTTCGTGCTCGGCGGCCGGGCGACCGACGACCAGCGCGGCGCCTATGTCGACGCCGACAACGAGCTGGGCGCGCGGCTCGCGGTCGACCACCTCGTGCACCGCGGCCGCTCCCGCGTCGCCGCCATCCTCGGCCCGCCCGACATGGTCGTGGGCCGCACCCGCCACGAGGGCTACCTGGCCGGCCTCGCCGCCGCCGGCCTGGAGGCGGACGACGCGCTGGTGGCGCGCGGCGACTTCAGCCAGGAGAGCGGCGAGTCCGCCATGCGCGTGCTGCTGTCGCGACGTCCGGACCTCGACGCGGTCTTCTGCGCCAACGACCTGATGGCCGCCGGCGCGCTCCGGGTTCTGCGCGAGGCCGGCAAGGACGTGCCGCGCGACGTCTCGGTGGTCGGCTTCGACGACGCCCCGCTGGCGCAGTCCACGCACCCGCCGCTCACGACCGTGCACCAGTCGCCGGAGCAGATGGGCCGCGAGATGGTCGCGCTCCTGCTCGAGGCCATCCGCCACCCCGACGAGCCGCCCGCCCCCCGCCTCCTGGAGACCCGTCTGGTGGTCCGCGAGAGCTCCTGACCGACCCCGACCCATCAGGAAGTGCCGCCGGCCGGACGCCGGGTCGGCAGGAAGTGCGGCAGCTTCTGCCCGGCTCGGCCGAGGGCGAACTCTGCTTGCACTCGCAGGGGTCGAGTGCTAAACATGACGCTGGCACTCTCGACAGGAGAGTGACAACCACCTGAACTCTTCAAGCGTGAGGAATCGCACCAGACATGGCGAAGTTGATTGCTTTCAATGAGGAGGCCCGGCGGGGTCTGGAGCGGGGCATGAACACCCTCGCCGACGCCGTCAAGGTCACCCTGGGTCCCAAGGGCCGCAACGTCGTGCTCGAGAAGAAGTGGGGCGCCCCGACGATCACCAACGACGGTGTGAGCATCGCCAAGGAGATCGAGCTCGAGGACCCCTACGAGAAGATCGGCGCCGAGCTGGTCAAGGAGGTCGCGAAGAAGACGGACGACGTCGCTGGTGACGGCACCACCACCGCCACCGTGCTGGCGCAGGCCATGGTCCGCGAGGGGCTGCGCAACGTCGCGGCCGGCGCGAACCCGATGGGTCTCAAGCGCGGCATCGAGAAGGCCGTCGACGCCGTCAGCGAGCAGCTGCTCAGCATGGCGACCGAGATCGAGACCAAGGAGCAGATCGCGGCGACCGCGTCGATCTCCGCCGCCGACCCGACCGTCGGCGAGATCATCGCCGAGGCGATGGACAAGGTCGGCAAGGAAGGCGTCATCACGGTCGAGGAGTCCAACACCTTCGGCCTCGACCTCGAGCTCACCGAGGGCATGCGGTTCGACAAGGGCTACATCTCGGCCTACTTCGTGACCGACCCGGAGCGCATGGAGACGGTCCTCGAGGACCCCTACATCCTGGTCGCCAACCAGAAGGTCTCGAGCGTCAAGGACCTGCTCCCGCTGCTCGAGAAGGTCATGCAGTCGGGCAAGCCGCTGCTGATCATCGCCGAGGACGTCGACGGCGAGGCGCTGTCGACCCTGGTCGTCAACAAGATCCGGGGCACCTTCAAGTCCGTCGCCGTCAAGGCCCCGGGTTTCGGTGACCGTCGCAAGGCCATGCTCCAGGACATCGCGATCCTGACCGGCGGCCAGGTCATCTCCGAGGAGGTCGGCCTCAAGCTCGAGTCGACCGGTGTCGAGCTGCTGGGCCAGGCCCGCAAGGTCGTCATCACCAAGGACGAGACCACCATCGTCGAGGGCGCGGGCGACACCGACCAGATCGCCGGCCGGGTCAACCAGATCCGCGCGGAGATCGAGAAGTCGGACTCCGACTACGACCGCGAGAAGCTGCAGGAGCGCCTGGCCAAGCTGGCCGGCGGTGTTGCGGTGATCAAGGTCGGCGCGGCCACCGAGGTCGAGCTGAAGGAGCGCAAGCACCGCATCGAGGACGCCGTTCGCAACGCGAAGGCGGCCGTCGAGGAGGGCATCGTCGCCGGCGGCGGCGTCGCCCTGGTGCAGGCGGCCAACGCGGCGTTCGACAAGCTGGACCTGTCCGACGACGAGGCCGTGGGCGCCCAGATCGTGCGCTTCGCGACCGACGCCCCGCTCAAGCAGATCGCGATCAACGCCGGCCTCGAGGGCGGCGTCGTGGCGGAGAAGGTGCGCGGTCTCACGGCCGGGCACGGTCTCAACGCCGCCACCGGCGAGTACGTCGACATGATCGCCGAGGGCATCATCGACCCGGCCAAGGTGACCCGCAGCGCGCTGCAGAACGCCGCCTCCATCGCGGCGCTCTTCCTCACCACCGAGGCCGTCGTCGCCGACAAGCCCGAGAAGGCACCGGCCATGGCCGGCGACCCCTCGGGTGGCATGGGCGGCATGGACTTCTGATCCGCTGAAGTCGTCGACCCGTCAGAAGCTTTCTGACGGGTCGACGTCATTTCGGGGCCGGCGCGCGTCGACCCCGTCGCCCGTCGACCCGTCAGAAAGTTTCTGACGGGTCGACGGTGTGTGAGGGTTGACCCGTGGCCGCCGACTCCCCCGACGACGACCCACGCGAGCGCTTCGAGCGGCTGGCGGCCGAGGTCGTCGAGCCCGTACGCCGCTTCTTGGCCCGGCGTACCGACCCGGCCACCGCCGACGACGTGCTCGCCGAGACGCTCCTGGTCTGCTGGCGGCGCCTCGACCAGGTGCCCGAGCCCGCCCTCCCATGGGTCTACGGCGTCGCCCGCAACTGCCTGGCGAACATCCAGCGCGGTGACCGCCGCCAGGTCCGGCTGGCCGCGAAGATCACGGCCGTCGACCCGCCGCAGGAGGCCGTGCACGAGCCCGACCCCCCGGACCCCCGCATCGAGGCCGCGCTTGCGGCGCTGCGGCCCGAGGAGGCCGACCTGCTCCGTCTCTGGGCCTGGGAGCAGCTCGGGCCCGGAGAGATCGCCGAGGTCCTCGGCATCACGCCCAACGCCGTGAGCATCCGGCTGCACCGCGCCCGCGGCAAGTTCGTCGAGCAGCTGCGAAAGATCGACGACGGCGCCGGACATGAAGGGGTGAGAGAAGGGAGGGAACCATGAGCACCAGCGACTTCGAGCACGACGACGAGCTTCGCGCGCTGCTGCGAGGCGGTGACCCCGCAGGCTCCCTCTCCCCGGCCGACCCGGCCGCTCTCGCGATGCTCCTGGAGGACATCATGAGCGCTGATCTCGACGTGCGACCGGTCGACGAGGGCGACCGGGCCACCGGCACCCGCGGCCGCAACCCGCTGGCCTGGCTGGTCGCCGCCGCGGCCGTCGCCGCTATCGCCGCCGTGGGCGGCTTCGCGATCTCCGGCCTCGGCGACAACGGCGGAGACGCCGACTCGCCGGTGGCCGGGCCAGGGCCCTCCGTGGTCGCCCCCGACCACGGCGCCCCGCTCGCGGGCCAGACCACCGACCTGACCGTCGGCGGTGCCGGCACCAAGTGCGTCGCCGAGCCGACCGCGGCGATGCTGGCACAGTACGACCAGGCGTTCGAGGGCACGGTCACCTCGATCGAGGGTGACACGGTCACCCTCGAGGCGACCGACGTCTACCAGGGCGAGGTCGGCGAGACGGTCCAGGTGCAGGCACCGGCCGGGCCGTTCCAGACGATGATCCAGCAGGTGAAGTTCGAGGTGGGCGGGACCTACCTGGTCTCCGCCTGGCAGGGAGCCGTGTCGATGTGCGGCTTCAGCGGACCGGCTTCCGGAGATCTCCAGAAGCTCTACACGGAGGCGTTCCCACACTGATCACCCAAGGCCTCCTCCTCGCTGCCGGCGCCGGGTCCCGCATGGGCCGGCCCAAGGCACTGGTGCGCGACGCTGACGGTGCGTCGTGGCTCCAGCACGCGGTCGAGGTCCTGCGCGACGGTGGGTGCGATGGGGTGACGGTGGTGCTCGGCGCCGAGGCCGACGAGGCGGTTCGCCTCCTCGACGGCCTCGGCGTCGACGTCGTCGTCGCCCATGACTGGGACGAGGGCATGTCGGCTTCACTACGATCCGGTCTCGAGTCGCTGATGGGCAGCGACGCCGAGGCCGCCGTGGTGAGCCTGGTCGACCTGCCCGACCTGACCGCGGCCGTGGTACGACGCGTGCTCTCTGAGCGCGAGGGAGACGAGGCCCTCGCCCGTGCGTCGTACCACGGCCGCCCCGGACACCCGGTGGTGCTCGGCAGAGCCCACTGGCAGCGGGTCGCCGGCGTCGCCACTGGCGACGCCGGCGCCCGCGACTACCTCGCGGAGCACGGCGCCACCCTCGTCGAGTGCGGTGACCTCGCCAGCGGCGCCGACGTCGACACCAGAACGTCCGCCGTCGGCTGAGGTCCGGCCGCCTGGATCCACCCTCCCGTCAGTGGGGGGTGAGCAGCCCCTGGCCCGGCATCCGTGTCGGTTCGCAGTCGCAGTCGTTGCCGCACACCAGGTAGGGGTGGGCGGAGTGGCCGCACCGCACGCACGGCAGGTCGTGCGAGAGGGGCCCCTCGTCGGTCTCGTCCTGACCCTCGAGCACGCCTGACTCCCTCCTGGCCGTCGCCCTCACGACGGCACTCCCTCCGTCGTCCGGTGCCACATGGGGTGCTGCCGCAAACGCATGGGGACGGCGAAAGGTAGGGAGCCGCTCCCGATGTCGAGAGGCGCCCTCCGCGCCGAGCGTGGGTGGCACCGGAGGCACCGGGCCGCCGGACTCACACGAGGAGCACACGTCATGACCCGTTTCGTCATCGAGCGAGAGATCCCCGGCGCCAAGGACCTGACCCAGGACCAGCTCGCCGAGATCGCGAGGACCTCGAACGCCGCCGTCGAGTCGCTGGGCGTCCCCTACACCTGGGTGACCAGCTACGTCGCCGGCGACAAGATCTACTGCGTCCACGACGCCGAGGACGCCGAGACCGTCCTGGAGCACGCCCGGCGCGGTGGGTTCCCCGCCAACAAGGTGACCGCGGTCGCCAGCGAGTTCGGCCCGCGGACGGCGGATGGCTCGTGAGGGCCAGAGGGGTGCGTCGGTTCGTCGGCGTCTCCACCGTCGCCCTGGGTGTCGCGGCGATCGCGGCGCCGGCCCACGCGGAGCCGGGTGGGCTCGACCCGACCTACGGCGTCGCCGGCCGGGCGGTTGTGGACGCCTCGCCGGCGTCCGCCCTCGGCTACGACCTCGCCGTCCTGCCGGACGGCTCCACCGTCGCGGTCGGCTACCTCGGCCACTCGGACGAGGACGGCTTCGCGGTGAAGATCGGAGCGTCGGGGGTCGTGGACCAGGCCTTCGGTCTGCGCCGGCTCGACCACGACGGGGGGAGCGAGTGGGCCTCCGCGGTCGCGGTGCAGCCCGACGGCAAGATCGTCGCGGTCGGCCAGACGTCGAAGAACAACGACGGCGCGGTCTGGCGGCTCCTCCCGTCGGGAGCACCGGACCTCAGCTTCAGCGGTGACGGATTCGCAAGCGTCGACAGCGGCGCCTTCGAAAGCCTCTACGACGTGGCGATCGCACCGGACGGCAAGATCGTGGTCGTCGGCAAGACGTCGGTCGGCGGTGGTGAGATGGCGGTCTACCGGTTGACCCCGCAGGGCGAGCCGGACCCCACCTTCGACCACGACGGTGCGATCGGGTTCGGCGGTGCCGGCAACGATTCGGCCGCCGCCGTCCTGCTCCAACCGGACGGCAAGATCGTCGTCACCGGCTACGACACGGCGTCCCAGTCGCTGACCGTCCGCCGGCTGACCGCCGGCGGCGCGCCGGACCCGGCGTTCGGCGTGGCGGGCACCGCGACCGTGCCGGGCACCTTCCAGCAGGGCCTCGCGCTGGCGCTCCAGCCGGACGGCCGGATCCTGGTGGCCGGGCAGGTCCACAGCGGCGCCGACTACGACGCGGTGGTGGTCCGCCTGGACCCGACCGGTGGCGTCGACGGCACCTTCGGTGGGCCGACCGGATTCCACGTCGGGCTCGGCGGTGACGAGGCGGTCTACGCGATCGCAGTGGCGCCGGACGGTCGAGTGGTCGGCTCTGGCGCGACCAGCGCGGGCGCGGACGCCTTCGTCTTCAGGACCAACGCCGACGGGTCGCCCGACCAGGGTCTCGGTCCGGGTGGCGTCCTCCGGGTCAACGGTGGCCCGCAGTGGCTGGGCGGGGCGACCGTGCAACCCGACGGCAGGTTCCTGGCCGTCGGCGACGACGGCGCCAGCCGACCCAGGACCGTGGTCTACCGCTTCCTCGCACCCGGTGCGCCCCCGACCGGGTCGGTCCCGCCCATCTGCCACGGCCGGGCGGCGACGATCGTCGGCACCGACGGCAACGACCGGATCGCGGGCACGAAGAAGGCCGACGTCATCGTCGCCCTCGGCGGCAACGACGTGGTCAAGGGTCTCGGCGGCGACGACCTGATCTGCGCCGGCGACGGCCACGACAAGGTCAGCGGCGGCGCCGGCAAGGACCGGCTGTACGGCGAGCGGGGCAAGGACCGGCTCGTCGGTGGGAGCGGGAAGGACCGCCTCGTCGGAGGCCCGGATCGCGACAGCACCAAGCAGTGAACCCGCCCTACGCTGACGCCGTGCAGCTGCTCGAACGAGAGCACGAGCTCGACGTGCTCGGTGCCGCCCTCCGCCTGGTGGGGGAGGGCGGTGCCGGCCTCGGCATCGCGGTGAGCGGCGAGAGCGGTGCCGGCAAGTCGACCGTCGTCGCGACCGCTCTGCAGCAGGGTCCGGCCCTCCGGACCCTGCGCGGGCAGTGCGAGCCGCTGAGCACGCCTCGGCCGCTCGGGCCGTTCCGCGACCTCGGGCTGCCGGGCGTGGCCGACACGACCGACGACGCGGGCCTGCGCGAGGCGGTGCTGCAGGAGCTCGGGTCCGAGCCGACTGTCCTCGTCGTCGAGGACCTGCACTGGCTCGACGAGGCATCCGCGGAGCTGCTCCGCTTCCTCGTGCGGCGGGTCGAGACCGTCCCGCTCGCGGTCGTGGTGAGCTACCGCGACCTGGAGATCGGAGCGCACCACCCCGCCCGGCAGCTGCTGGGCGACTTCGCGGTGCTCGACGGCCTCCGGACCCTGGTGCTGCGGCCGCTGAGCGAGGCCGCGGTGGCCGCCGCCGTCGCCGACACCTCCCTCGACGCGGCGCGCGTCCACCGGCTCACGGGCGGGAACCCGTTCTTCGTCGCGCAGGTCGCCAGAGAACCCGACCGGCCGATGCCGTCCTCGGTCCGCGACGCCGTGCTGGCCCGGATCGACGACGTGGAGCTCGACGACCTGGAGATCCTCCAGCTCATCGCCTGCGCCCCCGACCGCCTCGACGACCGGGTGCTGCCGCTGGTCGGGGTCGACCTACCGACGCTGCGCAGGCTCGACGCGACCACGCTCCTGGGCCGCAGCGACCGCGGCGTGGTCTTCCGGCACGAGCTGGCCCGGCTGGCGGTCGAGAGCACGATCCCGCCCGGGGGCGCGCCGCGGCTGCACCAGCGGCTGCTGGAGGCGCTCGAGCAGCTCGAGCCCCAGGATCCGGCGGTGCTGACCCACCACGCGCTCGGCGCGCGCGACGTGGACCGCACGCTCGCGCACGCGCGGGCGGCGGCCGCCCAGGCGGTGGCGGCGGCGTCCAACACGGAGGCGGCGTCGTTCCTCGAGATCGCGCTCAACCACCTCCCCACCACCGCGGCACCGCTGGAACGGGCCCTGCTGCTGTCGCAGCTGACCCGGCAGCAGTACTTCATCGGCCGCCACCGCGACGCGATCGCGACCGCACGCGCCAGCATCCGCCTCTGGGAGGAGGCCGGTGAGCAGGCCGGCGTCGCCGAGGCCTACGCCGGCCTGGCCGTGCTCGAGTACCAGAGCGGGCACAGCGCGACCAGCACCGTGCACGCCCGGCGGGCGACCGAGATCGCCGACGCGTGCGGCGTACCGACCGCTGTGGCTCGCGCCTACACCGACGCGGCGATGCTCGCCGTCATCGGCAGCGACCTGCCTCGGGCGGTCGAGTGTGCCGCCCGCCTGCTCGCCGTCGCCACCGAGGCCGGGCTCGAGGAGTTCGAGGTGGCCGGCCGGATGATGAGTGCCGCGGTCCCGTGCGTGACCGGCGAGTCCTGGGCGCGCACGGAGGTGCTCCGCTGGGCCGAGGAGGCGCGTGAGCAGGGCTGGGACGAGCTGGCCTGGCGCGGCCACATCCTCGTCTTCTCCGCGGACCACGAGCACGGCAGCGTCCGGGCCGCCCAGCGCATCATCGAGGACACCCTCGCCTACGTGACCGAGCGCGACCTCGGCGTCGCCCGGCTGTGGCACCTGAGCTTCCGGGGGCTCGTCCACCTGACGGCGGGCCGGTGGAGCGCGGCGGAGGAGGACTGCCGGACCGCGATCGACGACGTCGAGCTGGGGGCGAACATCTGGCCCGACACGGTGCTCGGGCTGCTCTCCCTGCGCCTCGGCCGGGGCGGCGCGGACGAGCTGCTCGAGGGGGCGTGGAGGAAGGCGCGCGGCGCGGACGAGCCGCTGCGCTACTTCCCGGTCCTCTGCGCGCTCGCCGAGGCCATGTGGATGACCGGGCGTCCGGACCCGCGCGTCACCGACTTCGCGGTGGACAACCTGCAGCGACTCGCGTCCTCGCCCGACGCGATCTGGGCGGGGGGACGGCTGGCGGTCTGGCTGCGGCGCCTGGGGCTGCTCACCGCACGACCCGCGGAGATCGGTGAGCCCTACCGGATGCTGCTCGAAGGGCGCCACGTCGACGCCGCCGCGTGGTTCCGGATGGCGGGTGACGGCTTCGCCGAGGCCCTCGCGCTGTCGGACTCCCCGGAGCCGGAGCACCGGCTCGAAGCCGTGGCCCTGCTCGACCGGCTGGGCGCGATCGGCACCGCGGACCGGCTGCGGGTCGAGCTGCGCAGCGACGGGCTGGACAGCGTGCCGCAGCGGCCGCGGGAGAGCACCCGCGCCAACCCCGGTGGCCTCACCAACCGCCAGCTCGACGTCGCCCGGCTGGTGGCGAAGGGGCTGTCCAACAACGAGATCGCGGCGCGCCTCTACATCTCGCCGAAGACCGCCGACCACCACGTGTCTGCGATCCTCGCGAAGCTCGAGCTGCCGAACCGGCGCGCCGTGGTCGTGCGCGCCGACGAGCTGGGCCTCGTCTGACCCTTCGGTCACGGCGCGGACACGGCCGGGTCACTGGAGCATCACCTTTCGCCGATCGCCATCGACGGCATCGATGAGTGCGCGCGACGCCTCGCACCCGGCAACACAGTGGCGACTGTGGACACACCTCGCGCCGACGGTCCGACGGCGCGCGTCCACGGACCCCTCGGAGGGGTATCCGGGTGGCCGGCTCCTGCTACGAGCCGGCCGCCCGGGACTTCGAGACCACCCACGAAGGAGACCCGGATGACCAGCAGTCGACGCAGCAGGTTCGCCGCGCTCGCCGCGGCCACCGCCCTCACGCTCGGCTTCGCCGGGTGTGGCGGCGACGGCGGGGGCGGGGGAGGAGCGGCGAACCACCCGCAGGAGCGCACCGAGGCCACCAAGGGCGGTGCGGTGTTCTCGCTCGAGCAGGCCGTGACCCAGACCCTCGACCCGCAGCGCGTCTACTCCGGCCGCGACATCTCCTACCTCGGCAACCTGGTCTACCGCAGCTGGGTCATGTTCCCTCCCGGCGCGACAGACACGACCGAGGGCTCCACGCCGATCCCCGACCTCGCCACCGACACCGGCCAGAGCAACGAGGACGCCACCGAGTGGTCGTTCACGGTCAAGGACGGCCCGACGTGGCAGGACGGCAAGCCGGTCACGTGCGAGGACTTCAAGTACGGCGTCTCGCGGACGTTCGCAACCGACGTCATCACCGGTGGGCCCAACTACATCATCGGCTACCTCGACGTCCCGGAGGACGCCGACGGCGCGCCTGCCTACAAGGGTCCCTACACCGGTGAGGGCCAGGACGCCTTCGACCAGGCCGTGAGCTGCGAGGGCAGCACGATCACCTACCGGTTCAAGAAGCCGTGGCCGGACTTCCCGCTCGCCATCGCGGCGCTGCGCGCGTTCGACCCCTACCGCGCCGACCAGGACAAGGGCGACGCCTCGAAGTACCTGGCGTTCTCGTCCGGTCCGTACATGCTCGACGACAAGGGCTGGAACGAGGACTCGGGCGGCACCTTCGTGCGCAACCCCGCGTGGGACGGCACCGAGGACACCAACCGCGAGGCGAACCCGGACACGTTCACCTTCGAGATCGGCCTCGAGCCCGAGGTCATCGTCGACCGGCTCATCGCCGACGAGGGTGACGACAGGAACGCCATCACGTCGAGGAACGTGACACCGGCGCAGTACCCCCAGATCTCGGGCGACGTGGCCGACCGCGCAGTCAACCTCCAGTCGCCGTTCAGCAACTACCTGGTGCCGAACTTCAACCGCCTGACCAACCTCAAGGTGCGCCAGGCGCTGGCGGCGGCCACCGACCGCGGCGCGTACGTCGGTGCGCTCGGTGGCGACAACGCCTCGGCGCCGTCGCTGTCGATCGTCAACCCGGCGACGCCGGGCTACGTGGCGAACCCGAGCTTCGGCGAGGCCGAGGGCGGCGACGTCGAGGGCGCCAAGGCTCTCCTCGAGGAGTCGGGCGAGACCCTGCCCTACCCGATCAAGCTCACCTACCCGATCGGGTCGGACGCGTTCGACAAGGCGCTGGCGGCGCTGAAGGCGACGTACGACGAGGCCGGATTCAACGTGACGCTGGACGGTCTGGACCCGTCCGGGCCCTACTACGACACCGTCCAGAAGCCCGGCTCCGACAGCGACCTGATCTGGGGAGGCTGGGGCGCCGACTGGCCGTCGGTCTCCACGGTGATCCCGCCGCTGTTCGACAGCCGGATCAACATCAGCAAGACGTCGAACGGCCAGGACTACGGCAACTACTCCAGCGACGAGGTGAACGCCGCCATGGACGCGGCGTCCGCGGAGACGGACCTCGACAAGGCCAACGAGATGTGGTCCGAGGTGGACAACATGCTGGCCGAGGACGTGGCCTACATCCCGCTCGACATCACGCAGTTCTACTTCCTGCACGGGTCGAACATCGAGAACTACGTGAACTCGGTGTCCAGCAGCGGCTACGCCGACCTCGGGGTCATCTCGGTCAAGGGCGGAGGCGCCTGATCGAGGAACCGGCCAGCGCGATACGGGTGCGGCCCTGCCTTTCGGGCAGGGCCGCATCCTTCCGCGTCCCGACCCAGCCGACGCAAGGTGCGCCGATGCCGACCTGTGACCCAACCGTGACGGCCGCCACACCCACGTCGCGCCGCCGAGCACGAGACTGAGCCCGTGGCTGACGGGTCCTTCCTGGAGCGTCCGCGCCTGCTGGCGCTCCACGTGGGTGAGATCGCGTCGTTCGTCGCGCTCGTGGACCACGACGGGTTCACCGCCGCCGCCCGGGTGATGAACCTGTCGCAGGCCGCCTTCAGCGCCCGCATCATCCGGCTCGAGCGCGCCCTCGGCGTCACGCTCGTCGACCGGTCCGTGCGCCGGCTGACGCTGACCCGCGAGGGCCGCGCCTTCCAACCCCTCGCCCGCTCACTGCTCGTCATGCTCGGCGCCGTCGCCGACTCCGTCGACGCCCATCGGGCCGCAGGCGCCTGACGCCGAGTCGGCGTTACTGATGAGCAGTAGCGCCGACTCGCGGTGCGCTGCCGACGCCGAGTCGTCGTTACTGATGAGCAGTAACGCCGACTCGGCATCGATCTGCGCACAAGTCGTCCACCTCGCGCGCACAAGGAGGGGCTGTCCGGCCGTCGTCCACACCATCGTGGGCAGGTCGGGGCGGGTGGGGCCGGTTCGCGCTAGTGGGTGTCTGCGGCGACGAAGCCGGCGAGGTGGGCCGGGCCGACCAGGGTCGCGAGGGCGCGGCCGAACTCGCACATGTCCTCGATGAACTCGACGCCGTCGATGCGGTCGAGGCTCTCGGTCGAGAGGTGCCCGACGCCGAGCTGCTCGAGGCTGGCGGGGTGGGTCTCGGCGTCGTACCGCACGTAGCTGAACAGCGGCTCGGCGAGCAGCCCGGCACCGCCGACGAGGTCGCCGAGCTCGTTGTCGAGCGGCGGGCCGGCGCGGCACTCGCCGAGCACCCGGCACAGGTAGTCGTTCTGGACGGCGGCGCTGTGGATCAGTGCTTCGGGCACCTGCGTGGCGTAGTCGAGCAGGTTGAGGTCGTCGGCGCGCAGGTCGGTCTGCAGCCGCTCGCTGGTGCCCGTGCCGACGCTGACCAGGAGCAGCTCGTCGCGGCCGGTCGGCCAGCCGAGGCCGTACGCCGGCAGGGTCGCCATGAGGGCCAGCTGGAGCGCCGGGTTGTTGAGCGTCGTGACCGCGCCGTCGCTGAACACGAACGTCCGACCCCCGACCACGACCTCCTCGGGCACGAAGAAGGTCGGCGCGGCCGAGCTCGCGCGCACCAGCTGCCACAGCGGCAGCTCGAGGTTGGACCCGGCCCCCTGGTTGTAGCGGCCGCCGGGGTTGCTGCTCACCGGCCACGGAGACCCGGTCGAGGTGTTGCGCAGCCCCAGCATCAGCAGGCAGCGCAGGTCGGGCGAGCCGAGCGTGCGGTCCTCGCCGAACTCGCGACGCAGGACCGACTCGATGCCCTGCTCGTCGTACCTCGCCCGCACGAGGTCGAGGATCCCGGCGCGGGTGAAGATCGAGCGCATGTTGTCGCGGTAGAGCCGCTGGATGCGGCTCACCGGCAGCCCGAGTGCCACCCCGCCCGCGATGATCGCGCCGGTGCTGGTCCCGCCGACGTAGTCGAACCAGTCGCCGAGCACGAGCTCCGGGTCGCCCGTCTCGTCGCGCAGCACCTGCTCGATCCGAGCGAGCACCTCGAGCGCGACGACCCCCCGGACGCCACCGCCGTCGATGCTCAGCAGCTTGTGCGGCACCGGGCAAACGTAAGTCCAACCCATCGAAAAGTAGCCTTGCGACATGGAGACGGATGTCGTGGCGTCGGCCGCCGACATCGCCGGGCGGCTGGGGGAGACCGGCTACCTGTGCGACGACGCCCTGGCCACGGTGGCGTTCCTCGCGCTGCGCATGCAGCGGCCGCTGCTGCTCGAGGGCGAGCCGGGCACCGGCAAGACCGCGCTCGCGGAGGCGGTCGCCGACGCGCTCGACCTGCCGCTGGTGCGCCTGCAGTGCTACGAGGGGATCGACGCGACCCAGGCGCTCTACGACTGGGACTTCCCGCGCCAGATCCTGCACCTGCGGGCGCTCGAGGCGGCCGGCGCGTCCGGCGACGGGGTGGACGTGCAGGAGGCCGAGAAGAGCCTGTACGACGAGCGGTTCCTGCTGGCGCGGCCGGTCCTGGCGGCGCTCCAGCAGAGCCCGGCCGTGCTGCTGGTCGACGAGGTGGACCGGGCCGACGACGAGTTCGAGGCGTTCCTGCTCGAGGTGCTGTCGACGTACCAGGTCAGCATCCCGGAGCTCGGCACCGTCGCCGCCGCGACGCCGCCGGTCGTGGTGCTGACCTCCAACCGCACCCGTGAGCTGCACGACGCGCTCAAGCGGCGCTGCCTCTACCACTGGATCGACCACCCCGGCCTCGAGCGGGAGGTGCAGATCGTCCGCAGCCGTGCGCCCGAGGTCTCGGAGGAGCTCACCCGGCAGGTGGTGGGCGTCGTCCAGCAGCTGCGCGAGATCGGGCTGCAGAAGCCGCCGGGCGTCGCGGAGACCCTCGACTGGGCGCGCGCCCTGCACCACCTGGGCACGGCCACGCTCGACCTCGAGACGTCGGCGCGGACCCTCGGGGCGCTCGTGAAGTACCGCGAGGACTCCCAGCGCGTGCAGCAGGCGCTCGACCAGATGCTGAGGGCGTGAGGGGCTCGCGGTGACCGACACCGTCCGTGAGCCGGACGAGATCCTGCTCGGCTTCGCCCGGGCGCTGCGCGCGGCCGGCGTCCCGGTCACGCACGACCGGACGCAGGGGTTCCTGGCGGCGGTGGCCATGGTGGGGCTCGACGACGCGGCGGCGACGTACGTCGCGGGGCGCGCCACGCTCTGCGCGTCGCCCGACGACCTGGCGCGCTACGACCAGGTCCACGAGGCCTACTTCAACGCGCGCGACGGCCTGCCCCGGCCCCGCCCGCCCGAGGACGGGCCGCCGACGTTCTCGAGCCTGCCGTTGTCGGACGACGACGGGGGCGCCGGCGACGAGCACTCGGACGACCCCGTGGTGCGCGCGATGGCGAGCGACACCGAGGTGCTCCGTCACCGCGACGTGGCCTCGCTGTCGGCGACCGAGAAGGCCCGGCTGGCCGGGATGTTCGCGACGCTGCGGCCGCGGCCGCCCCGGCGGCGCACCTCCCGCCGCCAGCGCTGGCACCGCGGCAGCGTCGACGCGCCCCGCACCCTGCGCGCCAGCCTGCGGCACCTCGGCGAGCCCGCCCCCGTCGCCTGGCGCCGGCGCGGGAACAAGCCGCGGCGCGTCGTCCTTCTGCTGGACGTGTCCGGTTCGATGAGCGGCTACGCCGACGCGCTGCTCCGGCTCGCGCACCGGTTCACCCAGGCCTCGGCCGCGGCCGGCGGGGTGGTGGAGACGTTCACGGTCGGCACCCGGCTCACCCACGTCACCCGGGCGCTGCGCGGCAAGGACGCCGAGCGCGCGCTGGTCGCCGCCGGCGAGACCGTGCCGGACTGGTCGGGCGGCACGCGGCTGGGGGAGACGCTCCGGATCTTCATGGACCGCTGGGGCCAGCGCGGCCTCGCGCGCGGCGCGGTGGTCGTGGTGTTCAGCGACGGCTGGGAGCGCGGCGACCCGGCGCAGCTGGCCGAGCAGATGAGGCGGCTCAAGCGCGTCGCGCACCGCGTCGTGTGGGTCAACCCCCACCGCGGCAAGCACGGCTACGAGCCGGTGCAGCAGGGCGTGCTGGCGGTGCTGCCGCACGTCGACGACTTCGTGGCGGGGCACTCCCTGGCGACGTACGCCGAGCTGGTGGAGGTGGTTGCCGGTGCGTGACGTGCTGCCCGAGCTGATGGCCTGGTGGGACGCCGGAGAGACCGTCGGCGTCGGCACGGTGGTCGCGACGTTCCAGTCGGCGCCCCGGCCCGCGGGCGCGTCGATGCTGGTCGGGCCCGACGACACGGCGGTCGGGTCGGTCTCCGGGGGCTGCGTCGAGGGTGCGGTCTACGAGCTCGCGCAGTCGGTGGTGGCGTCCGGCGAGCCGGTGCTCCAGCGCTACGGCGTGTCCGACGACGACGCCTTCGCGGTCGGCCTGACCTGCGGCGGCATCCTCGACGTCTACGTCGAGAAGGTCTCGAAGGACACCTTCCCCGAGCTCGGCGAGATCGCCGCCGACATCGAGGCCGGCCGCCCGGTCGCCCTCGCCACCGTCATCGAGCACCCCGACCCCGCCTGGGTCGGCCGGCGGCTCGTCGTACGCCCGAGCGAGGGGATAGTCCCTGACGGAAGCGTTGTCGAACCAGCTGTTCCACAGGCACGGACGTCAGGGACTACCGCGACCCTGGGCTCGCGACGCGCCGACGACGCCGTGCGCGACGACGCGATGGGGCTGCTGGCGGCCGGCCACAACGCGACGCTGACCTACGGGCCCGACGGCGAACGCCGCGGGGAGGGGATGCGCGTCTTCGTCTGGGCGTTCGCGCCCAAGCCGCGGCTGCTGGTGTTCGGGGCGATCGACTTCGCCGCCGCGGTGGCACGGGTGGGCGCGTTCCTCGGCTACCACGTCACGGTGTGCGACGCGCGGCCGGTGTTCGCAACGGCGAGCCGCTTCCCGGAGGCCGACGAGGTGGTCGTCGACTGGCCGCACCGCTACCTCACCGCCGAGCACGAGGCCGGCCGGATCGACCCGCGCACCGTGGTGACGGTGCTGACCCACGACCCCAAGTTCGACGTGCCGCTGCTCGAGGTCGCGCTGCGCCTGCCCGAGGTGGCGTACGTCGGCGCGATGGGCTCGCGGCGTACGCACGACGACAGGCTGGCCCGCCTCCGCGAGGCCGGACTCGCTGACGAGGAGCTCGCCCGCCTCTCCAGCCCGATCGGGCTCGACCTCGGCGCCCGGACGCCGGAGGAGACCGCGATCAGCATCGCCGCCGAGATCATCGCCGGCCGCTGGGGCGGCAGCGGCCGCCGGCTCGGCGCCACCGACGGCCGGATCCACGGCGACACGAACCCGCTGGGCTGACCGTCCGTACTCCCCACATGCGCCCCGTCGCCGCCCTCGTGCTCGCGCTGGCCCTCGTCTCCGGCTGCTCGGGTGGCGGAAGTCCGGACTCGACCGGCGGAAGTCCGGACTCGATCGGCGGAAGTCCGGACTCAACGGAGCCCGCGGCCGTTGACTCGGGAGATCCGCCGGTCGAGTCCGGAGATCCGCCACCGGACGACCTGCCCGAGGTGCACGACGCGGTCTCGCTGCCGGCGCTGATGCGACAGCCCCCGGACGGAGGCAGGCCGAGGATCGTCCGGACCGAGTACGCCACCGACGCCTACACCCGCTACGACGTGACCTACCGCAGCGACGGGCTCACGGTCTCCGGGGTGCTGATCCGGCCACGCGGGCGCGGGCCGTTCCCGGCGGTCGTGCTCAACCACGGCTACATCGACCCGTCGTATTACGTCACGGGCCAGGGCCTCGCGCGCGAGCAGGACGCGCTGGCGCGGGCCGGGTTCGTGGTGCTGCACACCGACTACCGCGGGCACGCGGCGTCCGACCCGGCCCCGGTGCGGGACCGGGAGACCCGCCTCGGCTACACCCGCGACGCCGTCAACGCGGTCGCGGCGCTCGAGCGGCTGGCGTACGTCGACCACGACCGCGTCGCCATGCTCGGCCGCTCGATGGGCGGCGGCGTCACGATGGGCGCGCTGGTCACCCAGCCGGGGCTCGTCGAGGCCGCGGTCATCTACGACTCGGTCAGCTCGCGGTTCCTCGACAACCTCGAGCACTTCACCCGGACCTCCCGTCCCGAGGTCGTGGCCGACCTGTTCGAGCGCTTCGGGACGCCGGCCGAGGCGCCGCGGTTCTACCGCGGGCTCTCGCCGCGCACGTACTTCGACCGCATCACCGAACCGGTGCTCGTCCACCACGGCACGGCCGACTCGACCTGCCCGCCGCGCTGGGCGACGGCCACCCAGCGGCTGATGAGGGCCGCCGGGGTCGACAGCCGGCTGCGCTGGTGGCCGGGGGAGGACCACGCGTTCTACGCCCGGTGGCAGGACGCCATGGACGAGACCATCCGGTTCCTGCGGGCCCGACTCGGCGCCTGACCGCCGGACGACGGCGCCCTGTGACCGCGGTCACCCGGCGAGTAGCCTCGCGGTGTGGTGCGGGGTGAGCTGAGCACACGACGCCAGGACGCCGTGCGTGCCTGGACGAGCTTCGTCGAGCACGGCGACGAGGTCGAGGCCATGGTGCGCCCCGAGATCCTCTCGTCGTGGGCGCGCTCCGAGGCCGCGATCCCGATCGACGTGAAGGAGGCGCCGCTCGCCGACGAGTCCGAGATCGAGGCGATCTGGCGCGACTCGCCGCTGCAGACCGCGGTCGAGAACGTCGAGCAGGAGCTGCGGCGCACCGCCCAGGACGGCGACCTCGTCATCGCGGTCACCGACGCCGACACCCGGATCCTCTGGACCTACGGCGGCCGGGTGATGCGCCGCAAGGCCGAGAGCGTGAACTTCGTCGCCGGCGGGCGCTGGGACGACGAGTCGGTCGGCACCAACGCGCTCGACCTCGCCAACCGGCTGGGCCAGCCGGCGATGGTGTTCAGCGCCGAGCACTACGCCTCGATCGTGCACAACTGGGTCTGCTGGGCCGCCCCGGTCTTCGACCCGACCACGGGCACCAAGCTCGGCGTCATCGACCTCTCCACGACCTGGGACCGCACCCACCCGATCGGGCTCGCCACCGCTCGGGTGATGGCGCGGCTGATCGAGTCCGCGATGCCGGCCTCGGCGCACCACCCGTCCGCCCTCACCGACGTCACCCGCGACCCGGGCCTGGTGATGACCCTGCTCGGCACCGCCGAGACCTACCTCGACGGCCAGCGGCTGCTGCTCAACCGGCGCCAGACCGAGGTGCTGGCGCTCCTCGCGCTGCACCCGGCCGGGCTCTCGCTCGAGCAGCTGCACGCGATGCTGTACGGCGACCAGGCCATCACGTTCTCGACCCTCAAGGCCGAGGTCTCGCAC
Source organism: Nocardioides halotolerans DSM 19273 (assembly GCF_000422805.1). Classification (GTDB taxonomy): domain Bacteria; phylum Actinomycetota; class Actinomycetes; order Propionibacteriales; family Nocardioidaceae; genus Nocardioides; species Nocardioides halotolerans. The sequence continues at coordinate 452,469 of NZ_AUGT01000009.1, forward strand.
CTGCGCGCGGCCCTGGGCGGGCAGCTCGGCTCGCGCCCCTACCGGCTGCTGATGCCGGTCGCCACCGACGTCGAGCACGTGCTCGGCCTGCTGCGCCGCGGCGAGGTCGGCGCCGCCGTCGAGGCCTACGGCGGCGACCTGCTGCCCGGCACCAACTCGCCGGCCCTCTCCGAGCTGGCCGAGGTGGTGGCGGTCGCCGTGCGCGAGGCGCTGCTTGCCGACCCCCAGCCCGATGCCGTGGTCCGCTACAGCGAGCTCGCGCCGTACGACGCCGAGGTGCTCGAGGTGGGCCTGGCCGCGCTCGGCCGCGCCGGTGGTCCGCCGCACCCTGCCGTCCCGCTGCTCAAGGGCCGGCTGGCGGTCGCGCGGCGGTAGCTCGCCGTCCGCTGGTCCGGAGGTGCCTTCCCTGCGGTGGTGTCGACCGGGACAGCTCTGGCCGCGCGCTCGTTCCTCGCTCGCGGCCAACCTGACCCCAACCTCCCCGTCCCTAGCGTGACGGCCACCACACCCGTGGCAGTGATACCCACGCGGAACGCCTAGGGAGAGTCCATGACGCGGATCAACCTCACCGTCGACGGCGAGAAGGTCGCCGACGACGTCGAAGCGCGGATGCTGCTGGTGCAGTACCTGCGGGAGAAGCTCGGGAAGACCGGCACCGTGATCGGCTGCGACACCAGCAACTGCGGTGCCTGCACGGTCCACCTCAATGGCCAGAGCGTGAAGTCCTGCAACGTGCTGGCCGTCCAGGCCGACGGCGCCGAGGTCACCACGATCGAGGGGCTGGCCACGGACGGTCAGCTGCACCCGGTCCAGGAGGCGTTCCGCGAGTGCCACGGCCTGCAGTGCGGCTTCTGCACCCCCGGGATGATCATGCAGAGCGTCGACCTGCTGAAGGAGAACCCGCACCCCTCCGAGGAGGAGATCCGGCTCGGCCTCGAGGGCAACCTCTGCCGCTGCACGGGCTACCACAACATCGTCAAGGCGGTGCAGTACGCCGCCGAGCACTCCTCGGGCGCTGTCGAGGGGGCACCCGCATGACCGCCGTCCAGGACGCGCCTGCGGCCGAGAGCGAGATCGGCAAGGACCGGCGCCGCAAGGAGGACCAGCGGCTGATCACCGGCCGCACCCGTTGGACCGACAACATCGCGCTGCCCGGGATGCTGCACCTCGCCATGGTGCGCAGCCCGCACGCGCACGCCAAGGTGCTCAGCATCGAGACCGCCGCGGCCAACGCGATGACCAACGTCGTCGACGTGCTCACCGGGGCCGACCTCGGCGAGGCGCAGGGCGTGAACGCCAACGCCTGGCCGATCACCACCGACCAGGTCACGCCCAACCACCTCCCGATGGCGATCGACCGGGTCGCGTTCGCCGGCGAGATCGTGGCCGTCGTCGTCGCCCGGACCGCCGCCGAGGCGCGCGACGCGGCCGAGCTCGTCGACGTCGAGTACGAAGAGCTCCCCGCGGCGCTCGACCTCAAGGAGGCCGCCGCCGACACCGTGCTCGCGCACCCCGACCTCGGCACCAACAAGTCGGCGTTCTGGCAGCTCGACTCGGCCGGCCAGGGCAGCGGCCGGGCGATCGACGAGGTGCTGGAGGAGGCGCGCCGCGACGGCATCGTCATCGAGCGGGAGTACCGCCAGCAGCGGCTGATCCCGGCGTTCATGGAGCCGCGCTCGACCGTGGTCGACCCGACCGGCGAGCAGATCACCATGTGGTCGGCGACCCAGATCCCGCACATCACCCGGTTCCTGCTCGCGGCGACGACCGGCGTGCCGGAGTCGAAGATCCGCGTGATCGCGCCCGACGTGGGCGGCGGCTTCGGCGGCAAGCTCCAGACCACGCCGGAGGAGTGGATCACGTGGTTCGTGGCCCGCCGGATCGGCAAGCCGTGCAAGTACACCGAGACGCGCTCGGAGTCGCTGGTCAGCGCCCACCACGGCCGCGACCAGTGGCAGAAGCTCACGCTGGCGGCGACCAAGGAGGGCCGGGTCACCGGGCTGAAGGTGGACCTGCTCGCCGACCTCGGGGCGTACGTCGGCATCGTCGGCGGCGGCGTGCCGGTGCTGGGCGCGTGGATGTTCAACGCGATCTACAAGTGGGACGCCTACCAGTTCAACTGCACGACAGTGCTCACGAACAAGACGTGGGTCGACGCCTACCGCGGCGCCGGCCGGCCCGAGGCGACCTACGCCATCGAGCGGATGATGGACGAGCTCGCCGCCGAGGTCGGCAAGGACCCGCTCGAGGTCCGCGAGATGAACTGGATCAAGCACGAGGAGTTCCCGTTCACCACGGTGGCCGGCATGACCTACGACTCCGGCAACTACGAGGCGGCCACGGCCAAGGCCAAGCAGATGTTCGGGTACGACGAGCTGAGGGCCGAGCAGGAGCAGCGCCGGGCCAACAACGACACCGTGCAGCTCGGGATCGGCATCTCGACGTTCACCGAGATGTGCGGGCTCGCGCCCAGCCGGGTGCTCGGGCAGCTCAACTACGGTGCCGGCGGCTGGGAGCACGCCTCGATCCGGATGCTCCCGACGGGCAAGGTCGAGGTCATCACCGGCGCGAGCGCGCACGGCCAGGGCCACGAGACGGCGTTCAGCCAGATCGTCGCCGACCGGCTCGGCGTGCCGTTCGAGGACGTCGAGATCCTGCACGGCGACACCCAGGTCTCGCACAAGGGCCTCGACACCTACGGCTCGCGATCGCTCGTGGTGGGCGGCGAGGCGCTGGTGCTCGCGGCCGACAAGGTGATCGAGAAGGCGAGGCCGATCGCGGCGCACCTGCTCGAGGCCAGCGTCGACGACCTCGAGTTCGCGAACGGACGGTTCTCCGTCAGGGGCACCGACCAGGGCACGTCGATCACCGAGGTGGCGCTGGCGACGTTCGCCTCGCACAACTACCCCGAGGGCATGGAGCCCGGGATCGACGCCGAGTCGACCTACGACCCGGTGAACTTCTCCTTCCCGCACGGAACGCACCTGTGCGCGGTGGAGGTCGACACGGAGACCGGCGGGCTCAAGCTGCGCAAGTACGTCTGCGTGGACGACATCGGGAACATCATCAACCCGCTGATCGTGGCCGGGCAGGTGCACGGCGGCTTGGTGCAGGGCATCGCGCAGGCGCTGTGGGAGGAGGCGGTGTACGACGACGCCGGCACGCTGGTGTCCGGCTCGTTCGTCGACTACCTGCTGCCGACGGCGGCCGACACGATCAGCTTCGAGATCGACCACACCACGTCGCCGTCCACGACCAACACGCTCGGCACGAAGGGCGTCGGCGAGGCCGGCACCATCGCGTCGACGCCCGCGGTCGTCAACGCGGTCGTGGACGCCGTCCGGCACCTCGGCATCAACGACATCACGATGCCGTGCACCCCGGAGCGGGTGTGGCGGGCGATCAACCACAGCGGCGGCGGCGGAGCCGACCCCACGGAGGAGTCGGCGATGCCGCACTTCTCTCCCGACGGTCCCAACCAGGACCACGGCGAGACCGGAGAAGGTGAGGACCTGTGATCCCCGTGCAGTTCGACTACGTGGCGCCGACCACGCTCGGGGAGGCGCTGACCGCGCTGTCCCAGCACGGCGACGACGCCAAGATCATCGCGGGCGGCCAGAGCCTGCTGCCGGTGCTGCGGATGCGGCTCAACGCGCCCGAGATGGTCATCGACCTCGGGAAGATCGAGGAGCTGCGGGGCATCCGCGACGACGGCGACGCGATCGTGATCGGTGCGATGACGCCGCACGCCGTGGTCGGCTCGGACCCGCTGGTCGCCGAGCACGCCGCCTTGATCCCGAAGGCGATCGAGCACCTGGCCGACGCCCAGATCCGGCACCGCGGCACCTTCGGCGGTGCGCTCGCGCACGCCGACCCGGCCGGTGACCTCGGTGCGCCCGTCCTGGCCCTCGGGGCGACGTTCGTGATCGCGGGTCCGGCCGGCGTACGCACCGTGCCGGCCGACGAGTTCTTCGTCGACCTCTTCGAGACCGCGATCAACGACGACGAGATCCTCACCGAGGTCCGGATCCCGAAGCACACCGGCTGGGGCGCGCACTACGAGAAGTTCGTGCGGGTGGCCCACCAGTGGCCGATCGTGGCGGTCGCCGCGACCTTGCAGACGAACGGCGGCACGATCAGCGAGGCGCGCGTCGGCCTGACCAACATGGGCTCGACGCCGATCCGGGCGCGCGGGGTCGAGGAGGCGCTGGCCGGCCAGCCCGCCACCGCCGACGCCGTCCGCACCGCAAGCGAGCGGGCGACGGAGGGGACCAACCCGCCGTCGGACCTCAACGGGGACGCGGAGTACCGCCGCCACCTCGCCGGCGTCCTCACCCGCCGGGCCGTCCTCAACGCCGCAGGAGCCTGACCCCGCCGATGGACCTCAGTCACCGGTTCAGCGTCCCCACCCCCGTCGAGGAGACCTGGGCGCACTTCCAGGACATCGCGTCCGTCGCGGAGTGCTTCCCGGGAGCCCAGGTCACCTCGGCGGAGGGCGACTCGTTCAGCGGGTCGGTGAAGGTCAAGCTCGGGCCGATCGCGCTGGTCTACAACGGGTCGGGCACGTTCGTGGAGAAGGACGAGGCGGCGCACCGCTTCGTCGTCGACGCGAAGGGGAAGGACAAGCGCGGCAACGGCACCGCCGGCGCCACGGTCACGCTGTCGATGGGGTCGTCGGCGTCCGGTGGCACCGACGTCGAGGTGCTCACCGACCTCGCGATCACCGGCAAGCCCGCGCAGTTCGGGCGCGGTGTGATGCAGGACGTCTCGGACAAGCTGCTGGGCCAGTTCGTGGCCTGCCTGGAGCAGCGGCTCGCGGCGCCGGGGAGTGCCGCTGCGCCCGTCCCCGGCGAGTCGGTGGTCGACTCTGCGCCGCCGGCGTCACCGGTGGCGGGTGCCACCGAGGACCCGGGAGTCGGTCCCGGCCCGGCGGCGGACCCCGTGCCGGACCCCGTGCCGGACCCCGCGCCGGACCCCGTGCCGGACCCCGCGTCTGCGCCGGCGTCGGCGCCTGCCGAACCGGTCGTCGCGCCGATCGCCCCGCCGGTGGTCCCACCGGTGGCCCCGTCCACGGCCTCGGCGAGGGGCGGCGACGCCATCAACCTCGGGTCGACGGTGCTGCCGGTGCTGGCCCGGACCTACTGGAAGCAGGGCCTCGGGCTGCTCGTGCTCATCGTGCTGGTCGTGGTGCTCCTCGTCGCGCTCTGAGCCGGGATTCCCGGGACTGCACCGCTTCCTCCGGCGTACACGCCGACGATGCTGCACTGCCGGGCGTGGCGGCAGCTCTGCCGAGCATCTTCGGCACCAGGTGCCGAACTTCTTCGGCAAAGCCCGCGTGCCACCGCCGCCTGCCGCCGCCGCCTGCCACCGGCGCGGAAATTGCTCGACAGTCGAGGAATTTCCGAGCCGGCCGCATGCCCGTGGCGGCCCACGCGTCAGTCGACGGGTGAGACCACCGGCGGGGTGAGCTCGCCGTCGGAGGCGGTCTCGTCGTCGCGGACGCCGTTGACCGACGGGTCGAGCTGGGGCTCGAGGCGGGCGATGGCGACGAGGCCGCACACCAGGCAGCCGACGACGAGCAGGCCGATGTAGACGTCGCCCAGTGCGTGCCCGATGAGCACGCCGGCGATCGGGGGCGCGATGACCGCGGCGAGCTGGAACGAGCCCGAGCTGACCGCGTTGTAGCGGCCGCGGAGGTGGTCGGGCGCGAGGTCGTTGACCAGGGCGGGGATCGTCGGCTGCAGCAGCGTCTCGCCGAAGGCGAAGATCGACGCGCAGCCGGCGACCAGCAGGGTCGCGCCCCACGTGCCGGGCACCAGCCCGGACAGGCCCAGGCACACCCACGACGAGGCCCACACCAGCGACATCACCGCGATCACGCGGGTGCGGCGGCGGCCCTCGATCCGCTGGAGCACGACGAGCTGGAGCAGGACGATCACCAGCGTGTTGGCCGCGAACGCGAGCCCGAGGCCGCGCGTCGAGACCTCTCCGACGCCGCGGGCGTAGGCCGGCATGCCGGCGTTGAGCTGGGAGTAGCCGACGAACGACGACACGAAGCTCAGCACGGTGAGGGTCGCCATGGCCGGGCTGCGCAGCACCGCGAGGTAGCCCATCGGTGCGGCCGCGTCGTCGTGGGTCACCTCGACCTTGCCGGCGATGTGGCGCAGCGGCCCGAGCAGGAGCAGCAGCGCCGGGATGTAGGAGACGGAGTCGGCGAGGTAGATGGTCTGGAAGGTGCGGGTGTCGGACACGTCGACGAACAGGCCGCCGACCACGCCGCCGATCCCGATGCCGAGGTTGAGCAGCGTGAAGTTGACCCCGAAGTAGCGCTGCCGCAGCTGGGAGGGGATCACGGAGGCGACCACGCTCTGCCACGCAGGCCAGGACATGCCGAAGGCGATGCCGATGATCGAGAGCGCCACCGCGGCGATGGTGCGGGAGGTGGCGAACGCGAGCAGCGCGTTGCCGCCGACGAGCAGCAGCAGGACGCCGATCTGGATCCGCCGGGCGCCGATCCGGTCGATCGCCGAGCCGCCCGGGCCGACGACGAGCAGGCCCATGAGCGGCGGCAGGCCGAGGAGCAGGCCGACGTCGCTGAGGGCGAAGTCGCGGACCTCGTGGAGGTAGACGACGTGGAACGGCAGCACGAGACCGGTGCCGAGGAACTCGAGCACGACGATCGACAGCATCATCCGCCCCTCGCGCGGGAGGTCGCGCCAGAAGCCGCTGAGGCCGGGGGAGGAGGTGGTGGTGGCCATTGCGCCGACTCTCTCAGCAGCCACCGACATCGGGCACGCCAATAACCCCGCGCGGCCGCCCCGCGACCGCCTGGAAACGGGCCCCGCGGGCCATTGCGCACCAGGATCCGGCTGATCCGCGCGGGCTACAGACGCACGCGGCGATCACGCCCTAGGGTGTGCCATCGTGAAACGGCAAGCTTCATGCCAGGGGATCGTGCAAGCGAGCGGTGTTCGGCGCCGCGCTGGCAAGGCGCCAGTGCGCTGGCAGGCTGGGTGCCTTTCGAGCGCTGGCAACGCTGCCAGCGTGGATGCCGGGCGCCGCGTAGCGTGCGAGGCCCTGGCATGAAGCGCTTGGTAGGGACCGCAATCGGCCTGCTGCTCGTCGCCCTGTTGCTCTGCATCCCGGCGCTCTTCTACGGCAAGGGCACGGTCGAGCCGAACTTCGAGGACACCACGATCACCAACTACGTGGCCGACTTCGACATCGACTCCGACGGTGACCTCGACGTCACCGAGACGATCACCGTCGACTTCCCCGGCTACGGCAAGCACGGCATCTTCCGGTTCTGGGACATCGTCGACGACAACGCCCCGCACGCGCGGCGTACGCCGGAGGACATCTCGGTCACGCGCGACGGCAACGCCGAGCCGTTCGAGCTGAGCTGGGAGGACCACCACCGCCAGCGGGTGGCGAAGATCGGCAGCGCCAGCACGACCCTCGACGTCGGCGAGCACACCTACGTGCTCAGGTACCACATCGACGGCGTCCTCGATGACAACGACGAGAAGGTCACCGGCGAGGACGTCGACACGATGTTCTACTGGCAGCTGATCCCGCGTGGCTGGCAGCAGAACATCGAGCAGTCGACGCTGACGGTCCACCTCCCGGAGCCCGCCCAGGCCGAGGTCAGGTGCGCGATCGGCAACAACTCCGACACCGGCTGCACCGCCGAGGGCGGCGGCACGACCGACCTCACCATCACCACCGGCCCGATCGCCGACCGGACCCCGGTCACGATCGCCACCGGCCTCGACATGAAGACCCCTCCGGCCGGCAACTCCGTGCCGTGGACCGGCCGCTGGGACCGCGTGCTCAGCACCCACCTGCCGCTGCTGATCATCGTGCTGCTGGCGGCGGCCGGCGCGCTCGCCTTCGGCTCGATCCTCGGCGCGAAGTCGCGGGAGAGGCCGCCGGGCTTCCCCGTCCTCTACGAGCCACCGGCCGGCATCGGACCCGCGCAGGCGAAGTACATCTACAGCGAGACGGTCGACCGGACGACGTACGTCGCGACGCTGATGCACGCCGCCGAGCACGGCGCGATCGACCTCACCCGCGGGCAGAACGACTCGTGGACGATCACCGACAAGGCCGGCCCGGCGGGCTGGGCGGGGCTCGACCCGGTCACCACCGACGTCGCCCACATCCTCGGCGGTCCGGGGTCGTCGTTCACCGCCTCGAAGAAGGACGTGTCGGCGGGGCTGCGGCTCAAGGACGAGATCGCGCGGTTCGACAGCAGCGTCGAGACGTGGTCGCGGGCCTCCGGCAACATGGTGAAGAGCGGCCTCGGCGGCTTCGGCGGGCTGCTCGTGCTGGTCGGCTTCGGCCTGATGCTCGTCTGCGCGATCTGGAACCCGTTCTCGATGACCGCCCTCGGCCTGATTCCGGGCGCGTTCGCCGTCGGCGGCACCTCCCTGATGGCCACCGGCTCCGGCACCAGCCGGACCCGCGCGGGCCGCGACCTGTGGTCGCGGGTGGGCGGCTTCCGCCGGATGCTCGCGACGCCGTCCAGCAAGGAGCGCTTCGACTTCTCGGGCCGCAAGGAGCTCTACACCGCCTACATCCCGTGGGCGGTCGCGCTCGACTGCGCGGAGGAGTGGGCCGCGAAGTACCGCGTCGAGGTCGGCGAGGAGCCTCCGGTGCCGCACTACTTCGCGGGCGCCTACGCCGGCAGCAACACGGGCGCGTTCGTCAGCTCGATGGTCGGCGACTTCAACAGCACCGTGGGCGGGGCCATCTCGTCCTACAACGCCACCCAGACCTCGTCGTCCAGCGGCGGCGGGGGCGGCGGCTTCTCGGGAGGCGGCGGAGGCGGCGGCGGGGGCGGCGGGTCGTGGTGACCCGGACCGGCCCCGCGAAACCCCCATACTGACCGGGTAGGTGCAGATCCCGAGCCCCGACCCGTCGAGCACAAACCAGCGCAGCACCCACAGAAGAGAGACAGCCAGATGCTCATCGCCATCATCGTGATCGTCGTTCTCGTGGCCCTCGTGGGCTTCGTGATCGTCGGCTTCAACAAGCTCCGGACCAGCGACATCGGGGCGCAGGAGGCGCTGGGCGGCATCGACGTCCAGCTGACCCGCCGCGCCGAGCTGATCCCCAACCTGGTCGAGACGGTCAAGGGCTACGCCGCGCACGAGGCTGGCGTCTTCGAGGAGGTCACGAAGGCGCGCGCCGGCGTGATCGCCGCCGCCGCGGGCGACGACGTGCCGGCCAAGGCCGCCGCTGACGCCGCCCTCCAGCAGGCCCTGGTCAGGGTCAACGCGGTCGCCGAGGCCTACCCCGACCTCAAGGCGAACCAGAACTTCCTGCAGCTGCAGAGCCAGCTCGCGGAGACCGAGAACCAGATCGCGTTCGCCCGCCAGTACTACAACGACGCCGTGGCCTCGCTCAACAAGCTGGTCATGACGATCCCGTGGATGCTGTTCACCGGCATCGCCAACGTGCACAAGCGCGAGTTCTACGACGCTCCCGAGGGTCAGCAGGTCGCCCCGCAGGTGTCCTTCGGCACGCCGGCCGCCCCGGCCGCGCCGGCGGCTCCCGCTGCCCCTGCGGCGCCCGCCGCTCCGGCCGCCCCGCCTGCCACCCCGCCGGCCACCCCGCCTGCCCCGCCCGCCGACCCGTCGGCCGGTGGCACGCCGCCGGCCCCGCCGGCGACCTGAGTCGGACAGATTCACCGGGTACCCGGTGAAACTGCCGCTTCCCTCAAGGAACTCCTTGAGGGAAGCGGCAGTTTCGTGTGGTCAGGACCCGGTGGAGCCCAGGGCGGACAGCTCGTCGTCGGTCAGCTCGATCGCTGCCGCCGCGGTGTTCTCCTCGAGGTGCGCCACCGTCGAGGTGCCGGGGATCGGCACCATCACCGGCGAGAGGTGCAGCAGCCAGGCCAGCGCGATCTGCGACGGCGTTGCGTCGTGGGCCTCGGCCACGGCCTGCAGCGCGCCGTCGTCGACGTGGTCGGCGACCGGGCGCCACGGGATGAACCCGATGCCCTCGGTCGTGCAGTGGTCGAGCAGGGCCTGCGAGGCACGGTCGCCGAGGCTGAACTTGTTCTGCACCGACACGATCGGCGCCACCGCCTGCGCGGCGACCAGCTCGTCGACGGACACCTCGGAGAGGCCGATGTGGCGGATCTTGCCCTCGTCCTGGAGGGCCTTGAGCTCGCCGACCTGGTCCTCGATCGGGACGTCGGAGTCGATGCGGTGCAGCTGGAAGAGGTCGATGCGGTCGGTCTTGAGCTTGCGGAGGCTGAGCTCGGCCTGCTGGCGCAGGTACGCCGGCCTGCCGACCGGGACCCAGCGGTCGGGACCCTGCCGGGTCAGGCCCGCCTTGGTGGCGACCACGAGGTCGTCGGCGTACGGGTGCAGCGCCTCCGCGATCAGCTCCTCGGAGACGTTGGGGCCGTAGGAGTCGGCGGTGTCGATGAAGTTGATGCCGAGCTCGAGGGCACGGCGCAGGACGCGCACCGCCTCGTCGTGGTCGGCCGGCGGGCCCCAGATGCCGGGACCGGTGATCCGCATGGCGCCGTAGCCGAGGCGGACGACCTCGAGGTCACCACCGAGGCGGAAGGTGCCGGAGGCGCGGGCGATGTTCTCTTGAGTTGTCGTAGTCATCCTTTGCACAACCTCCCGTGGTCACCGGCCTATTCCGTCACGGGGCGCCCGTGGGCGACACGAGGTACCGGTCGTGGTCGGCTCCCAGCTCGGGCTGCGGAGGTCTCGACACGCTCGGTTGCGACCTCGTTCCTCGGTCGCACTCGCTGCTCGACCACCGATGTTGAACGTGTTCGAGCAGCCGTCCTCGTTCCTCGGACGCCGCTAGAACACATTCAACGGCCGGAACTGCACCGAGATCCGCGGCCCGGCGTGGGCGACCTTCGGGACGGCGTGCTCCCACGTGCGCTGGCAGGAGCCGCCCATGACGACGAGGTCGCCGTGGCCCATCTCGACCACCACGGCGTCGGCGCCACCGAGCCGGGGGCGCAGGTGCAGCCTGCGCGGGTCGCCGAGCGAGACGATCGCGACCATGGTGTCGGTGGTCTTGCCGCGGCCGATCGTGTCGCCGTGCCAGGCCACCGAGTCGCGGCCGTCGCGGTAGTAGGCGCACCCGGCGGTGCGGAACGGCTCGCCGAGCTCGTCGGCGTAGTGGTCCGACAGCGCCTCACGGGCGTCGGTCAGCCGGGCGTGGGGGAGCTCCTCGCCGATCATGTAGGTGTGGAGCAGCCGCGGGACGTCGACGACGCGGTCGTACATCGGACGTCGCTCGGCACGCCACGGCACGTCGCGGACCAGCGTCTCGAAGACCTCGTCGGCGCCGGGCAGCCACGCCCGGGCGATGTCGACCCACGCGCCGCGGGTGAGCGTGGTGCGCTCGATGGTCGAGAAGTCGAGGGCCCCGGTGTCGTCCACGGGCTGCGGGGCGAACAGCGTCGACTGGAAGTCCATGCCGTGAGTGTACGCCGAGATCGAACACGTGTTCGACAGGCCGGACGGCGGAGTCTCAGTCGCGAGCGAGGGACCGCTGCAGCTGGGCGACGGTCTCGTCGGCGAGCTTCTCCAGCTTGGGTCGCACCACGAGCGGCGCGACGAGGCTGACCAGCCGGCCGAACTCGAAGTCGGCCCGGTAGTGGATCTCGGTGGCCCCGCCCGACGACGTGAACGTCATGGTGTCGGAGGTCTGCACCTTGTCGTTGCGGCCGCGGAACTGCACCCGTCGCGGCCGGTCGAGCTCGGTGGTCTCGTAGGTCAGGTCGCTGGTGCGTCCCATGAACTCCGAGGTGTTGGCGTACGTCGTGCCGACCCCGCCGTCGCCCGACGTACGACGCGTGGTCACGGTGCCGGGGTCCCACTCGTTGGTGTGGGTGAAGTCCGCGAGGTAGTCGAAGACCTCCTCGACGGGGCGGGGGACCGTGAACGTGCGCTCGACGTGCATGGAGGGGCAATACCCGATCGCCGGGGCTTCACCCCGGCTGCCAGAGTTGCCCCATGACGCAGGAGGGAGCGGTCGCCGCGCGCGTGCAGCACCTGACCAAGACCTACGGCACGGGCGAGACCCAGGTGGTGGCGCTCGACGACGTGACGATCGACCTGATGGCCGGTGAGTTCACCGCGGTGATGGGCCCGAGCGGCTCGGGCAAGTCGACGCTCATGCACTGCCTGGCCGCGCTCGACACCGCCGACTCCGGGTCGGTGATGATCGGCGACCAGGAGCTCACGGTCCTCAAGGACAAGGCCCTCACCCGGCTGCGGCGCGACGCGATCGGCTTCGTGTTCCAGTCCTACAACCTGGTGCCGACGCTGACCGCCCGCGAGAACATCCTCCTGCCGCTGTCGATCGCCGGCCGCGACCCCGACCGCGAGTGGTACGACGCGGTGATCGCCACGGTCAACCTGGCCGACCGGCTCGACCACAAGCCGAACCAGCTCTCCGGCGGGCAGCAGCAGCGGGTGGCCGTCGCGCGCGCGCTCGTGAGCCGGCCGCGGGTCGTCTTCGCCGACGAGCCCACCGGCAACCTCGACTCGGCCTCGGGCGCCGAGGTGCTCGACCTCCTGCGTCGCAGCGTCGACGAGCACCACCAGACGGTCGTGATGGTCACCCACGACCCGGTCGCGGCGGCGTACACCGACCGGGTGCTGTTCCTCGCCGACGGCCGGGTCGTCGACGAGCTGCGCGACCCGAGCCGCGAGCAGGTGCTCGAGACCATGGCCCGGCTGGCCGCCTGAGCATGATCAGGGCCTCCCTCAAGAGCCTGCTGGCCCGCCGGGTCCGGCTGCTGCTCAGCACGTTCGCGATCGTGCTGGGCGTCGCGTTCGTGACCGGCATCCTGATGTTCTCCGACACCGTCCAGCGCAGCTTCGTCGCGCTCTTCGACTCCACCGTCGGCGACTCGGTGGTGCGGCCGGTCAACAGCGACGTGGCCCAGCAGGGCGCGGTGTTCAGCACCCAGACCGTGCCCGCCTCGCTGCAGCCGGACCTCGAGCGGCTGCCCGGCGCGGCCCGGGTCGACGGCATGGTCAGCGCGACCGGTGTCTACGTGCTCTCGACCGGCGGCAAGGTGGTCGGCGGGTCCGGCCCCCCGGCGTTCGGCGGCAACTGGAACGACGCACCCGCCGGCCACGGGCTCGAGGGCCTGGTGATCCTCGACGGCCACGAGCCGCACGGCGCCGACGAGGTGGTCCTCGACGAGAGCACGGCCGACCGCGCGGGCTACGAGCTCGGCGACAAGGTCTCGATCGTCACGGCGACCCAGACCCTCGACGTGCACCCGACGCTCGTCGGCATCGCGGGCTTCCGCGAGGGCGGCTCGCTCAACGGTGCGACGTACGCCGCCTTCGACACGCCCACGGCCCAGCAGCTCTTCCTCGACGGCAAGGACGCCTACACGGTCTTCTGGGTGACCGCGCGCGACGGCGTCTCGCAGGAGGAGCTCACCGAGCAGGTCGCGGCCGCGCTGCCCGAGGGGTACGAGGCCGTCACCGGTGACGACGCCGCCGAGGAGAGCGCCGGGCCGCTGCTGAGCGGGATCGGGTTCCTGACCACGTTCCTGCTGATCTTCGCCGGGATCGCGCTGGTGGTGAGCAGCTACATCATCGTCAACACGTTCTCCATCCTCGTCGCCCAGCGCAGCCGAGAGCTGGCCCTGCTGCGTGCGCTCGGGGCGTCGAAGAAGCAGGTCATCCGCTCGGTGCAGCTCGAGGCGTTCGCCGTCGGGCTCGTCGGCTCCACGCTGGGCCTGGGTCTCGGCGTCGTGCTCGCGATGGGCATCCGGGCGCTCGTCAGCAGCATCGGCCTCGATCTCGCCCACCAGCCGCTGATCCTCGCGCCGCGGACGGTCCTCGCGGCGTTCGCGACCGGCATCGTGGTCACCATGGTGGCCGCGTGGCTGCCGGCCCGCCGGACCGGGCGCATCGCACCCGTCCAGGCGCTGCGCGACGACGTGGCGCTGCCCGAGTCGTCCGTACGCCGCCGGCTGCTGCTCGGGGTCGCCCTCCTCGCGGCGGGGATCCCGCTCGCCCTGGTCGGCCTCTTCGTCGGTGCGGTCCCGCACAACGGCTGGTGGGTCGGCGCGGGGGTGCTCGCCGTGCTGCTCGGCGTCACCGCGGCCAGCCCCGTGATCGGTCGCCCGTTCCTGCGCGCGACCGGCGCGGTGGAGGCTCGCGCGTTCGGGCCGATGGGCCGGCTCGCGGGGCAGAACTCGCTGCGCAACCCGCGGCGCACGACCGCCACCGCCTCCGCGCTGATGATCGGCCTCACGCTGGCCTTCACGGTCGCGATCCTCGGCTCCTCCGCCAAGGCGTCGGTCGACAAGGCCGTGGAGGACAACTTCATCGGCGACTACGTCGTCAGCTCGGCGTTCGGCGAGGGCTTCTCGCCGGCGATCACCGACCGGATGGCCGAGATCGACGGCGTGACCGAGGTGCTGCGCCAGCGCTACGGCTTCGGCCTCCTCGGCGGCGACGAGGACGACGGGCTGAGCATCGTCGCCACCGCGCCGGAGACGATCGGCGACTTCCACCTGAAGGCGGTCGCCGGGAGCGTCTCGGACTTCGCCGACGACACGGTGCTGCTGAAGGAGGACTGGGCCGACGACCACGACCTCGGTGTCGGCGACACCCTCGAGGTCACGCTGCCGACGGGTGCGAAGAAGTGGCGCGTCGTGGGGGTCGTCGAGGACAGCCCGCTGGTGTTCTCGCCGGTGCTCACGACGACGCAGACGCTGCTCGACTCGGGCTTCCCCGACCAGGACAACTACGTCGTGGTCTTCGCCGACCCGGGCGCCACCGGGCTGCAGGAGCGACTCGACGCGGTGGTGGAGGACCTGCCGGTGGTGACGGTCAAGGACCAGCAGGCGTTCGCGGCCGAGCAGCGCGCGCCGATCGACCGGATCATCGGCATCATCTACGGCCTGCTGTTCTTCGCCGTCGTCATCGCCGTCCTCGGCATCGTCAACACCCTCGCCCTCTCCGTGATCGAGCGGACCCGCGAGATCGGGCTGCTCCGCGCGATCGGCGTGAGCCGCCGGCAGCTGCGGCAGATGATCCGGCTCGAGTCGGTCGTCATCGCCGTCCTGGGCGCCGTGCTGGGCGTCGCGCTGGGCATCGTCTTCGGCGTGACGCTGATGTACGCACTGCGCGACCAGGGCCTCGAGCGGATCAGCATCCCGGTGGTCCAGCTGGTGGTGTTCCTGGTGCTCTCGCTGGTGCTCGGCGTGCTCGCCGCGGTGTTCCCGGCCCGGCGCGCCGCCCGGCTCGACGTGCTGCGGGCGATCGCCGCCGACTGAGGGCGCGCGTCCGGCGTACCTTGGCAGATGGCCCGTTCGGGTGGTCCGAGGGGGCTAGGAAGGTCCACCCGTTCGGCCACCGGGCGGTCCTGCCAATCCGAGGACGGGGCCCCCGAGCCCGGTCTAGTCTGGCTGACATGACGGAGGTCCTCATCAAGGACGGGCGCGCTCTCAAGCACGTCCAGGTGCGCGAGTACGTGCGCTCCCTCGTCTCCGGCATGTCCCCGGGCTCTCCGGCGCCGTCGGAGCGTGAGCTGGTCGCCCAGTTCGGCGTGGCCCGGATGACCGTGCGCCAGGCCATGGACGCGCTCGTGGTCGAGGGCCTGCTCGAGCGGATCCCCGGCAAGGGCACCTTCGTGGCCCGGCCGCGGCGCACCGCCAGCACGATCACGAGCTACACCGAGGAGATGGCCCGCCGCGGGCTGCTCGCCGAGTCGGTCACCCTCCTCGCCCGTCGTGAGCAGGCCGGCCCCGGCGTGGCCCGGGCGCTGAACGTCACGGAGGGCGACCCGGTCATCCACTGGCGGCGGCTGCGCCGCGCCGACGGCGGCCCGATGTGCCTCGAGGACGCCTTCCTCAACGAGGTCCTGCTGCCGGGCTTCCTGCAGGCCGGCATGCCGACGAGCCTCTACGAGGCCCTCGACCAGCGCGGCCTGCGCCCCACCTGGGCCGAGGACTCCATCAACGCCGACGTCTGCCAGCCCGACGAGGCCACCCACCTCGAGCTCTCACCCGGCGACCCCGTGCTGCGGCACTCGCGCCGTGCGCTCAACGGCGACAAGGTCGTCGAGGTCTCGCGCAGCGTCTTCCGCTCCGACCGCTACACCCTCTGGGTGCAGATCGGCCAGGACTACTGAGCGCGTCGCTGGTTGAGGAGCTTGCGCCGCAAGCGTCTCGAAACCTCTGAAGCGTCGCGCCGGGGCCGAGCGTCCTCAGTGCCAGCCTCGGGTTTGCGAGGTTTCGAGCGTGCGTCAGTCGCCCAGGCCGCCCAAGGGCGCGACCACGTCACCGGACTCCTCGCAGATCCACACCGGGTCCGGGCCGCCGAGGTCGGGCTGGATGTAGAGCGAGTGCTCGGGCCCGGGGCAGGTCAGGCACAGCGGCCAGCGGCCCGCGATCTCGAAGAGACCGTCCTGGACGTCCTGCGCGACCAGCCCGGCGACGTACACCTCCCCCTCGGGCCACTGGTCGGCCCACCACTCGCGCGCCGAGACGGCGTCCTCGAGCAGCGAGACCGCCTCGGCGGTCGCGTGGTTGCGGGCCTGGAGGTCGGCGAGCACGCGAGCCCTCGCGTCGAACAACGGCAGGGTGTCCACCCGCCCATTCTGTGACGGCGGTGGTGAGGCTCCAAGGCCTACGCTGCTGACGTGCCGGTTCTGCTCGAGGTCGCAGTGGCGCACGAGCGCGACGTGCCGGGCGCGGTCGAGGGAGGCGCGGACCGGCTGCACGTGGTCGGACCCAGCGCCGACGGGCACGGCCTCTCGCCCGAGATCCCCACCGTCTCGGCGGTCTGCCGCGACACCGAGGTGCCGGTGTTCGTGCTGCTGCGCCTCAACGACACCTGGACCACCACCGGCGGCGAGCTCACCCGGCTGGTCGGGCTCGCCGAGGACTACCTCGCCGTGGGGGCCACGGGCGTGTCGTTCGGGTTCCTCGACGCGGACCTCGAGGTCGACGTAGAGGTCTGCACGCACGTGGCCACGTCGCTCCCGAACGTGCCCTGGACCTTCCACGACGCCGTCGACGACACGCTCGACCCGCGCCGCGCCTGGCGACGGCTGGTGGGGCTGCCGGGCCTGGTCCACGTCCGCTCCGCGGGGTCACCGCGCGGCATGGCCGAGGGGTACGACGACCTCCTCGCCAGCGCCGGGTCGGACCCCACGATCGCCGCGCTGCTGATGGCCGGCGCCGGGCTGCAGGCAGAGCAGGTGCCGTGGCTGCTGCGTGCCGGCGTCCGGGCCTTCCACCTCGACGAGCAGGTGCGGCCCGGCGGCAGCCGCAAGGCGTACGTCGACTCCTCGCTGCTGCGCTCCTGGCGCCGGCTCCTCGACGACGCCGACGACGCGGCGACCCGGCAGGCGTCGTCGTGAGCCTCATGATCGACCCGCCCGCGGTGCCCTCGCGCGGCCGGATGTGGTCGCACCTGGCCAGCGACTCGTCGTTCGACGAGCTGCACTCGTTCGCCCGCGAGCTCGGCATCCCCGAGCGCGGCTTCGACCGCGACCACTACGACGTGCCGGAGGAGTGGTACGCCGACGTGCTGGCCCGCGGCGTCGAGCCGGTGAGCTCCCGCGAGCTCGTCCAGCGCCTGGTGGCCGCGGGGCTACGGCGTCGCAAGCACGGCTGACCCCGCGACCCGCCTGCCGTCGTGGGCGTCAGACGACAGGTCAGCGCGCAGACGAGTCGAGGACGGCGAGCTCGCGCTCGAGGTTGGCCCGCGCCGTCTGCTCCCACCGGTCGCGCGCGTAGGCCGTGTGGAACAGGTGCGGCTTGGCGGCCAGCCCCCTGAGCACGTCGGCCCTACCGGCCGTGAAGACGTCGTCGTCGAGGTGGGCGTACTCGCGCCGGACCGCGGCGACGTACTGGTCGTAGCGCTCGCGCGGTGCGGCGAGGATGCCGAGGTCCGCGTCGGAGAGGGCGCAGCCGTTGGCGTCGGCGTCGTCGGGGGTGTGGGTCTCGGTGAGCCGCACCAGCCGCGCCACCTCGTCGACGACCGGCGCCGGCGCCACGCCCACCAGCGCGGTCTCCGCCCACGTGGCGGAGCGCTCCTCGGCGTCGCGCTCGCCGTCGTAGACCGCGTCGTGGAACCACGCCGCCAGCAGCACCGGCGTGGTCTCGTAGGCGGCGCCGTTCGCGGCCAGCTCGTCGAGGCGGTCGAGGACCTCGGTCAGGTGGCGGGTGTCGTGGTAGCCACGGCTCGGGTCGGCGTACGCCGCGGCGAGCTCGTCACGCACGTCGCCGCTGTCCGGGAGGGGCCATCTGTCACTGAGGTCCATCACGGCCATCCAACCGGCTACGCTCACTCCTCACAACAACGAGAACGTGTTCTATTTCTTGAGGAGCCCGGATGGCGGCCAGCCCGGAGAAGATCCGCGAGGTCATCGAGCAGTACGTCGCCCGCGTGGCGACCGGTACCACCGACGAGGTCATGGAGCTCTACGCCGAGGGCGCGACCGTCGAGGACCCCGTCGGCAGCGAGGTGCGGACGACCCGCGAGTCGATCCGGGAGTTCTACGCCAACCTCGAGGGGCTCGAGCAGGCCGGCGAGGTGCTGAGCGCGCGCATCGCGGGAGGGCAGGCGGCGTTCCTCTTCGAGCTGCGCACCAAGGCCGGCGACCAGACCTACACGCTGGCCCCGATCGACGTGATGACCTTCGACGACGACGGCCTGATCACCTCGATGCGGGCCTACTGGGGCGACGCCGACCTCCAGGTGTCCTGACCCGAAAGCTACGGCTAGCCCCCCTGTCCGAGGGCACGAGGTCGGGATAGCTTCGGCTCGCCCACCCCACCTCCGGCGCTCGAGCGCGGACAGGAGCACGTCATGTTCGGTGTTGTCGCACGGCCCGCTCGCTGGGTCCTCCTCGTGGTCCTGGCGCTGTGCCTGCTGCCACTCACCGCGCAGCAGGCGTCGGCCCAAGCGGCCCCGGCGCCCGCGCCGCTGGCCCCGTCGGACAGCATCACGATCCACGGCTCGCTCAACGCCGGCGACGTCCAGCAGGCCGGCCGGCTGACCCGCGACGGCCACACCCACGGCTGCGAGGCCCCGACTCCGATGGCGCCGCTGGAGAACGCCACCCCGCTCCGCCGCGACACCCACAACCTCCAGAACCCGTACGACACCGACCGCTGCATCGTGGTGGAGGCCGACCTGTCCGGGTGCGCGGGCAACCAGACCCAGGTCGTCGCCTACTCGGCCTTCAACCCCGCCAACCCGGCCGCCGGGGTCGCCAGCGCCAGCGGGTTCAGCACCATCGCGACGATGAGGTTCGGCTTCCGGGTCGCGGCCGGCGCGTCGTACGCGATCGGCGTCAACGAGGTCGACGCCGGCTCCGGCTGCCCGCTCTACAAGCTCAAGGTGACCAACGCCCCGATGGCCTCGACCACCCAGGGCGACGGGGCCAACGGCTTCATCCTGCAGGCCACGGTGAACGCGTTCCGCAACCAGCTCGGCGACGCGCAGGCTCGCCAGGAGATCACCTGGGACGACGTGCCGGAGGCGGCGGCCGACCCGCACGTGCTGCCCGCCGACTACTACAACACCGTCCAGCCGCGCGGCCTCGTCTTCACCGGCCCGGCCGACATCCGGGTGAGCTCCGACGGCAGCGGCCCGACCGCGGAGGAGTTCGGCGACCTCGGACTCTTCCCCGACACGCACTTCCAGCCGTTCAGCTTCCTGCGCCTGATGAGCCCCGTCGACGAGCCGATCGCGCAGGTCGCGTTCCGTGTGGCCGGCACCAACACCCCGGCGCCGACGAGCGCGTTCGGCGCGGTCTTCGCCGACCCCGGGACGGCCGGGTTCCTGATCCCGCGCGCCGCGAACGGCGACCCGCTCGGCCTCTACGTCCCCCCGGCGCACGACGACGGCCTGTCCTTCTACGGGCTGCGCTTCCCGGCACCCGTGATCCACTCGATGTCGGTGGCGGGCAACTGGGTGAACGGCGTGCAGGCGACCGCCTTCGACAACTTCGTCTACGCCGACCCGGGCTTCCGGCTCGGGCTCGCGGTCAGCGGCCCCGGCCGGGTCACCGCTCCCGGGCTGTCGTGCCCCGGTCAGTGCTCGGCGACGTTCGGCAGCGAGCCGGTGACGTTGAAGGCCGACCCGTCGGAGACGGCCGGCGTCCGCTGGAACGGCGCCTGCGCCGGCACCCACGGCGCGACCTGCGTCCTGTCGCTCTCGCAGAGCCAGACCTCGGCGTCGGCGACGTTCGTGAGCTGCGTCAAGCAGGCCACCAAGGTCACCAAGCTGAAGAAGAAGCTCAAGAAGCTCAAGAAGGCGGTCCGCAAGGCCACCACCCGGCTCGGTCAGGCCGAGGGGCGGGCCGACGTCGCGGACGCCCGCTCCGACCTGATCAAGGCGCGCAAGAAGCTGGCGAAGGCGAAGAAGAAGCTCAAGAAGGCGAAGCAGTCCCTCCAGGTCTGCCTGGGCTGAGCGCCCAGCGGATGGTCCCTGTGGCGAGCCCGCCCAGCACCCGCACGGTGGTGCGCTCCGACACCGGCAGGTAGGGCAGCCGCAGGGGCCACCGCGTCCAGGCCGGCATCAGCCCGATGGCGGCCGCGGAGAGCACGGCGTACGGCGCGCGGACGGGGAGCGGCAGCGGCGGCTTGAGCAGCACGTAGCGCACCGCCTCCCGCGCCTCGGAGGTCCCGCGCAGCTCGGGGCGGTAGGACGCCAGCACCTCGGCGAGCTCGGCCTCGGTCGTGGGCGGGTCGACGACGCCGAGCCGCGCGCCGACCCGGGCGATCTGGGCGACGTACTCGTCGCGGCCGGCCTGGTCGAGGGGGTCCGCGCCGTAGACCTGGTACGCGCGCAGGAAGCTGTCTGCCTCGGCCGCGTGCACCCAGGCGAGCAGATGGGGGTCCGAGGCGGCGTACGGCGAGCCGTCGGGCATCGTGCCGGTCACCCGCTCGTGGATCCGTCGCACCATGTCGACGGCCTGCTGGGCGTCCTCGGCGACGCCGAACGTCGTGACCGCGAGGAAGGTGCTGGTGCGGTGCAGGCGGCCCCACATGTCGCCGCGGAACCCCGAGTGCTCCGAGACCGCGCGCATCGCGGCGGGGTGGAGCGTCTGCAGCAGCAGGGCGCGGAGTCCGCCCACGAACATCGACGCGTCGCCGTGCACCCGCGTGATCGGGCTGCCGGGCTCGAACCAGCGCGCGCCCTCGCGGAGGTGGATGCGGTCGCGGTGCCGCGGGCCGTCAGGCCCGGCCACCTGGAGGAACAGGGCGTGCCCCAGCCGGTCGCGGACGTCGGTGAGGCTCGCCATGCGTCGAGCCTACGAGGGCCTCACACGGGTCGCGGCTCGCCGTGGCTGCGCAGCCAGATCGTCTGGGGGGAGGAGCGCAGCTTGTCGAGGGCGGCCTCGCCGATCGACTCGGTGGCGTCGGTGACGACGTAGCCCTGCTCCCCCCGGGTGGCGAGGTACTGACCCGTCACGTTGGCGCCCTCCTCGGCGAAGAACGCGTTGACCTCGGCGAGGACACCCGGGACGTTGACGTGCAGGTAGCTCAGCCGGACGCCCTCGGCCAGCGGCGGCGGCTGGACGGCGGGGAGGTTGACCGAGAGGGCGGTGCTGCCCTCGGCGACGTACGCCGCCAGCTTGCCGGCCACGAACCAGCCGATCTCCTCCTGCGCCTCCTGGGTCGAGCCGCCGACGTGCGGGGTGAGGATCACGTTGTCGAGCCCGCGGAGCACGGACTCGAACGGGTCTCCCTGCGCCTTCGGCTCGACCGGGAACACGTCGAGCGCGGCGCCGGCGAGGTGACCAGACTCGATGTTCTCCCGCAGCGCGACGTCGTCGACGACCATGCCGCGCGAGGCGTTGATGAACAGCGCGCGCGGCTTCATCGCGGCGAACTGCTCGGCGCCGAACAGCCCGGCGTTCCCGGGCCGACCGTCGACGTGCAGCGAGACCACGTCGGCCTCGGCGAGCAGCGCCTCGAGCGTCGGCATCCGGCGGGCGTTGCCGTGCGCCAGCCGGTCGGCGGTGTCGTAGAAGATCACCCGCAGCCCGAGCGCCTCGGCGAGGTTGGACAGCTGGGTGCCGATGTTGCCGTAGCCGACGATGCCGAGCGTGCGCCCGCGGATCTCGTGGCTGCCCTTGGCCGACTTGTCCCAGACGCCCTGGTGCATCCTCGAGGTCTTCTCCGGGAGCCGCCGCGCCAGCGCGATGATCTCGGCGATCACGAGCTCGACCACGCTGCGGGTGTTGGAGTACGGCGCGTTGAACACCGCGACGCCCCGCGCGGTCGCCGCCGGCAGGTCGACCTGGTTGGTGCCGATGCAGAAGCAGCCGATCGCGACCAGGTCGTCGGCGGCCTCGAGCGCCTGCGCCGTGACGTGGGTGTTGGACCGGATCCCGAGCAGCTGCACGCCGCCCGCGAGCGCCTCGACGAGCTCGTCGTCGGAGAGGGAGCCCGACCTGAGCTCGACCTCGTGACCGCGCGCCTCGAGCGTCTCGACGGCGACCGGGTGGATGTTCTCGAGGAGCAGGACCTTCACCCGTCAAGGGTAGGAGCGGACGGCGGCCGCCCCGGAATCGTCGTCCTGGCGTGGGACGCGCAGCGACCCGCGAGCGGCCGTCGACGTCGGTGGTTGAGGAGGTCGCGCAGCGACCGTCTCGAAACCTCGTACCCCGGGGCTGGGACGCAATCGAGCTCGGTGGTGCGGGTGCCTTCGCTGCGGAGGTTTCGAGACAGGCGCTGCGCGCCTTCCTCAACCAGCGGTGGGCGCGCGCCGTCGGTGGTTGAGGAGGTCGCGCAGCGACCGTCTCGAAACCTCGTACGCCGGGGGCTGGGACGCAACCGAGCTCGGTGGTGCGGGTGCCTTCGCTGCGGAGGTTTCGAGACAGGCGCTGCGCGCCTTCCTCAACCAGCGGTGGGCGGGCGTCGTCGGTGGTTGAGGAGGTCGCGCAGCGACCATCGCCGTCGGTGGTTGAGGAGGTCGCGCAGCGACCGTCTCGAAACCTTGTACGCCGGGGCTGGGACGCGACCGAGCTCGGTGGTGCGGCGCGCCTTCCCCAACAAGCAGTGGGCTGCCACGATGAGCACCCAGGAGGTCCCATGCCCCGACAGGTCATCACCACGCCCGACGCACCCGGCTCACCCCTCTACAGCCAGGGCGTGACGGCCGGCTCGCACGTGTACGTCTCCGGCACCACCGGCATCGACCCGGCCAGCGGGAAGCCGGCCGGCGACACGATCCAGGCGCAGACCCGCCAGGCGCTCGCCAACTGCGAGGCCATCCTGCGTGCCGGCGGCGCCGGGCTCGACGACGTCGTCGAGGTCGGTGTGCTGCTCGCGCTCCCCGACGACTTCGCGGGCATGAACGAGGCCTACGCCGAGTGGCTGCCCGCCGACCCGCCGACCCGCTACGTCGCCAGGCTGGGACCGGAGATCCCGGGCCTGCTCGTCTCCATCCGCATGACGGCGATCATCGGCTGACGCTCCCCGCTCAAGATGGCGCGCGGGACTCCCCGGACCTGCAGAGGTCTCCTACAGGCAGGGTCCGTCCCAGGTGGACAGGCAGAAGGGATGGCCCGCCGGGTCGGCGTAGACCACGCAGTGGTCGGAGTTCGGCTGGAAGTCGAGCCGGACGGCGCCGGCGGCGACGGCACGGGCTCCGGTTGCCTCGAGGTCGTCGACGAAGAAGTCGAGGTGCATCTGCTTCGGTACGTCGGACCCCGGCCAGACCGGTGGGCGGAAGTCCTCGACCTGCTGGAACGCGATCGACCCGTTCGGCCCGACGACGGTCGCCCAGTGCTCGCTCCCCTTCGTGACCCCGCCGATGAGCTCGGCGTAGAACGTCGCGAGGGCGAGCGCGTCGGGCGCGTCGACGGTGGTCACGCTGAGCCTGATCTCGTCGGACATCACCCGATCTCCAGCGCGGCGTACGCGGGAGTCAGCTCGTCCCATCGCCGCCGCCACGCCGGCGCCGGGGTCTGCTCCGACCAGCGTTCGGGGTGGGCGTCGGCGCCGTCCACGAGCGACCGCCCGAGATCCTCCAGGTGCGCCTGCCAGCCGGCGCCGTGCCCGGACAGCCTGTCCAGGGGCAGCCCACGCTCCTCGACCACCAACCTGGTCTGCGCGCCCTCCTCGGTCAGCCACGCCTCGATCTGGGTCTCATCGTCGGTGCCCGGTCGCATCGTCAGGAGCAGGTGGTGCGGTGCGTCGCACACCTCGATCCGCCCCGAACCGGCCCAGGTGCTGGCGAAGACGGCCTGGACGGTGCCGCCCTCGCGCAGGTCGCCCGACACCTCAGCCATCCAGCGCGCGAGCCGCTCGGGTGTCGTGCACGCCGCCCAGAGGTCGTCGATGTCGGTGGGGTAGACGTCCTCGACCCGCACCACCCCGGAGGTCTCGTCGAGCGTCCGCATCGTCCCGATGACCTTCATGTCCGCGCCTTCTTCCCTCGAGCGATCTCTGTGTGGAGGGCGTCGAGCCGGTGCTGCCAGAGCGCGCGGTAGTCCGCGAGCCACTCGTCGACCCCGATGAGCGCCTCCGGACGGAGGCTGTAGATCCGGCGCTGCGCGTCGTGGCGTACGTCGACCAGTCCGGCCTCGCGCAGCACCCGCAGGTGCCGGGACACGCCCGGGCGGGCGATCGGGAGCGCCTCGGCCAGCTCTCCGGCGCTCGCGGGGTGGTGGCGCAGGATCTCGAGGACGGTGCGCCGGCTCTCGTCCGCCAACGCGTGCAGCACCGCATCCATGGCGCTAACGTAACCAATCAGGTAAGTAACCGCAAGGGTACATACATCTCGCGTGCGCTGACCGGCCGGCGAGCCTCGGTCCGTCGCTCAGCGCGGCCCTCCCCGGGCGTGCCCGGCGAGGTACGCCGCGACCAGCCCGCCGAGGGTCGGCAGGTGGTAGCCGCCCTCCTGGACGACCACGGCCGGCAGGCCGGTGGCCCGGAGGAGCCGGCCGGCCTCGCGGTAGCCGTCGGCGGTGACCTGCAGCGGGCTCTCGGGGTCGTCCTTGGCGGCGTCGACGCCGAGGGACACGACGAGGGCGTCGCAGTCGGCGACCCAGTCGGCGAGGTCGGCGACGGCGGCCAGCCAGGCCTCGTCGCCGGTGCCCTCGGCGAGCGGGAGGTTGCGGGTGGCGCCCTCGCCCGGGCCGGTGCCGGTCTCGTCGGCATACCCCACCACGTGGGGGAACCACCCCGCGCCCGGGTCGACGTGCACCGAGCCGTAACAGACGTCCGCGCGGTCGTAGAAGATCGCCGCCGTGCCGTTGCCCTGGTGGGCGTCGAGGTCGACGATGCCGACGCGCGCGGCTCCGCCGGCGCGGAGGGTGTGCGCGGCGAGAGCGGCGTTGTTGAGGTAGCACGAGCCGCCGAAGCCGCTCGGCGTCGCGTGGTGGCCCGGCGGGCGGCACAGGGCGTAGGCGAGCGGAGCGCCGTCGGTCACGAGGCCGGCGGCCTGGACGGCGCAGTCCGCGGCCGCACGGGCCGCCTCCCAGGTGCCGGGCCCGACGAGCGTCATCGTGTCGTAGGCGAAGCGGCCCGCGTCGGCGTGGATCGCGACCGCGGGCCGGGCCGGCAGTCCGGCGGTCATCGCAGGCGTCGGGAACAGGTAGGGCACCACCCGCTCCTGGCCGACGAGCTCGGCGTAGGGACCGGCCGCCCACCGCTCGGCCGCGGTGCGCAGGTGCTCGACGAGCTCGGCGTCGTGCACGGCGAGCAGCGCGTCGGCGGGTTGGGGTGTCGCCTCGACGAGGTCGTGGCCGGCGGCGCGCAGCGCCACGAGGATCGCGTCGACGCGCGCGGCGGTCTCGGTGCCGATCGTCGCGACGCCGACCCAGACCTCGTTGCGCGGGTCGTGCCGACGGGTCTCCGGCGACCAGACGACGGGGACCCTTCGAGGCTCGCCAGCTCGCACCTCAGACTCCGCGCCGTACTGATCCATGGGTCAGTATGAGCACATGTCCGACGCCCGTGCCCGCGCCCGCGATCTCGGCATCGCGATCGGCGCGCTGCCGACCGGCCCCACCAACTCCGTGCTCGACGTCGAGGGCGTCGGCCTCGGCCACGTCACGATCACGAGGGACACGGCGCGGACCGGCGTCACCTGCCTCTACCTCGCCGACGACACCTACCCGCGCCCGCTCGTGGGCGGCGGCGCGGTGCTCAACGGGCTGGGTGACTGCACGGGGTTCCTGCCCCTCCAGGAGTCCGGGCTGTTCGAGTCGCCGGTCTGGCTCACGTCGACCAGCCAGGTCGGCCGGGTCTTCGATGCCGCGTTCCAGCTCGAGCTGGGCCGCCACCCCGACATCGCCGACGACATCTTCGTGCCCGTCGTGGCCGAGTGCGACGACTCGTTCCTCAACGACGTCCGCACCATGTGGGTCCAGCCCGAGGACGTGCGGGCCGCGCACGAGGCGGCGCTCGCGTCGCGCGGCTCGACGAGCCCCCCGGACGAGGGTTCGGTCGGCAGCGGCACCGGGATGTCCTGCCTCGGGTTCAAGGGCGGCATCGGCACGTCGTCGCGGGTGGCGCCCGGTGGGCACACGGTCGCGGTGCTGCTGATGACGAACTTCGGCCAGCGCTCCCGCCTGACCGTCGACGGCGTCCCGGTCGGCCGGCTGCTCCCCGCGCCCGTCGCCCCGCCCCAGCGACAGCCACCTCCGGCGGGCTCGTGCATCGGCGTCGTCGTGACCGACGCGCCCGTCGACCCGCTCGGCTGCCAGCGGCTCGCCGCCCGGGTCGGGCTCGGGCTCGCGCGGACCGGCTCCACGGCCCACCACGGCAGCGGCGAGATCTTCCTGGCGGCGAGCACCACCGCCCGCACCGACCGCGACCTCACGGCGCTCGACACCGGCCCGCGCCTCGCCGGGCGGGCGCTGGACGACCTCTTCGAGGCGGTCGTCGACTCCGCCGAGGAGGCGGTCCTCAACTCCTTGCTGATGTCGCCCACGACCGTCGGCCGTGGCGGCAACACCTCCGAGGGTCTCGACCCCGACACCGTGGTGCGGCTGCTGCGCGAGCACGGGCGCCTCGGAGACCCCGCGTGACGGGCACCGAGCGCTCGGTCCGGATCGCGATGGCGGACGGCGTCGAGCTGGCCGCCACCCTCTTCCTGCCCGACACGGCCGAGCCGCAGCCGTGCCTGCTCGAGGCGCTGCCCTACCGCAAGGACGACCTCACCTCGTCGTACGCCGAGGGCTACCGGACGCTGCGCGACGAGCACTCGTACGCCGTGTGCCGGGTCGACCTCCGCGGCACCGGCTCGTCGGGCGGCGACGCCACCGACGAGTACCCCGCGGTCGAGCGCACCGACCTCTGCGCGGTCATCGCCTGGCTCGCCGAGCAGGACTGGTGCGACGGCAACGTCGGGATGTGGGGCACGTCCTACAGCGGGTTCAACTCGCTGCAGATCGCGGCGGAGCGGCCGCCGGCGCTCAAGGCGATCGCGGCGATCTACGCCAGCGACGACCGCTGGACCGACGACGTGCACTGGCGCGGCGACGCGCTGCGGCTGGTCGACCTCGTCGACTACTGCCACTACATGACGCCGATGTGCCTGCTGCCGCCCGTGCCGGCGGAGTGGCCCGGCGACGGGCAGGGGTGGCGCGAGGAGTGGATGCGGCGGTGGGAGACCAACGAGCCCTGGCTGCTCACCTGGCTGCGCGAGAACCGCGACGGTCCCTACTGGCAGGCGGGCTCGCTCCGCCACCTCGGCTACGACCGCATCCAGTGCCCGACGATGATCGTCGCGGGCTGGGCGGACGGCTACCGCAACAACACCTTCCGCACCGTCGCCGGGCTGGGCGCGGCCGGTACGCCGTGGCGGCTGCTCGCCGGCCCGTGGGCGCACGCCGACCCGGCCACCGCCATCCCCGGGCCGCGCATCGACCTCGACCGCGAGCTGGTCGCCTGGTGGGACCGCTGGCTCCGCGGCAGCGCGGAGGCAGAGTGGGAGGACCGCGCCGACGTCTTCGTGCGCACCTCGACCGTGCCCGCACCCGACCTCGAGCTCCACGAGGGCTACTGGGTGTCCGGGCCGTGGCCGGTCGCCGAGCCGTCGTCGCTGGAGCTCGCAATCGAGGGCGAGCGGACGCTCGCCGTCGAGCCGGACGTCGGCACGGCTGCCTGGATCGACTGCGCCGGCCACCTGCCGTGGGGGCTCTCGACCGACCAGCGCCTCGACGACGCGCGTTCGCTCATGTGGGACTTCGACGTGCAGCCCGTCGTCGTCGGGCAGCCGTCGGTGTCGCTCGACCTGTCCGCCTCGACCGAGCTGGCCTCGCTCTCGGTGAAGCTGTGCGACGTGTTCCCCGACGGCACCTCGGCGCTGGTGACCCGCGGGACCCTCGACCTCGCGCGCGTCGACCTCACGCAGCCGGTGCGGCTGCTCCTCGACGCCTGCGCCTACCAGCCGGACCCGGGCCACCGGCTCCGCCTGTCGGTCGCGGGCGCGGACTGGCCGAACACGATCGCGCCGCCCGGACCGCTCGAGCTGACCGTGCGCGGCGGCACGCTGTCCCTGCCCCTCTGGACGGCGCCGCGGACCGACTCCGGCGTCGAGCCGCCGCTCTTCCGGCCCGGCGCCGACCGCTCGTCGGAGGAGGTCGGCGACGTCGTCTGGTCGATCACCGACGACGTGCTGCGGCGGACGACCACCGCACGCACGCACGTCGTGTCGTCGTACGACGTCCCGGGGGAGGGCGCCGCGCTCGAGGACTACCGGGGCGAGGTCGGGGTGGACCGCCGCACGTTCGCCCAGTGGGCGGACGCCGAGACGACGTACCGCCTCACCTGGCCGGGCGTCGACGTGCGCGTGACGTCGACGCTGCGCGTCGACATCGGCGCCGAGGGCTACGACGTGGTCATCGTGGCCGACGCGTTCGACGACGAGGACCAGGTCGGCCACCGGGAGTGGCGGGAGCGGATCCCGCGCTAGGTCGCAGGCCGAGGCACGACGTGCGAAGGGCCCCGACCGCAGCTGCGGTCGGGGCCCCTCGGGGTGAAGTCAGGCGACGCGGACGTTCTCGGCCTGCGGGCCCTTCGGCCCGGCCGTGACGTCGAACTCGACCTTCTGGTTCTCGTCGAGCGACTTGTAGCCGCTGGTCTGGATGGCGGAGTAGTGCACGAACACGTCCTCACCGCCACCGTCCTGCGCGATGAACCCGAAGCCCTTTTCGGCGTTGAACCACTTGACGGTTCCCTGAGCCATGATCATTTCCCTTGTTCTGCTGGGAGCGGGGTGCTCCCGAGCTGCTGAAGACATCCACCTGTGCTGATGTCCAGCGAACCGAAGACCAGGGGTACGACATAAGAGCTGCGACTCTGGCGCAGCCAGGACGACTGGAGCAGCCGTCCCTTCAACGAGGACAACGGTAGGGCATCGCAGCGGGATCGCGGATTTCCCGGCCGCACCCAGGTCACGCCGCGGCTCGTGTACGGCCGGCGTCGCTCAGGCCGACAGCCCGCCCGAGCGGTAGGCGGCGCCGATCATCGAGACGAGCTGGGCGACGGCGTCCTCGCGCGGCGCGAACGGGCCGGGCCGGAAGTGCGGCGACTCGAGCCCGCGCTGCACCGACTCGCAGGCGGCCCAGTCCTGGCGGTTGGTGATGTCCCAGAACTCCACCGCCCCCGGCGCCCCCGACGCAGCCGCCGACGGCAGCGTGAGCCACGAGCACTCGACCCAGGTGCGGCCCGGCGCGAGCGGCACCATCCGGTGCGTCATCACGTAGTCGGGATGGGCCGAGACGAGCAGGTTGGGCAGCAGGTGGAGGTACTCCACCGCGGTCGGGTTCACGCCGGGCAGGGGAGTCGCGGCGAGCGACCCGTCCAGCGACATCGAGGCCATCCCGTCGCGCAGCACCATGCCGCCACCGATCCAGGTGCCCGGCAGGTCGTAGTTGTCGCCCGAGTCCGGCGGCGTGACCTGGCAGAGCTCGGGGTGGATCAGGGGGCAGTGGTAGCACTCGTGGTAGTTCTCCGCGATCACCTTCCAGTTCGCGGCGACCTCGTAGGTGTGCCGGTCGGCGACCACCAGGGAGCCGATGTCGTACGGCGCGAGCATGCGCGCCAGGTCGCCGACGTACCGCTCGAACGGCGGCACCTCGGCCGCGCCGACCGGGTGCGCCGCGTGTGCGAACACCCAGCCGTTCCAGACCTCGGCCGGCAGCTCGACCAGCCCGTGGTCCTCGAACGAGAACGACTCGACCTCGCGGAAGCCCGGCGCGCCCTTGAGGCGCCCGGAGAGGTCGTAGGTCCACGCGTGGTAGGGGCAGCTGATCATCCGCTTGGTCGACTCGCCGCCGCTGTGCCCGTCGAGAGGCAGCAGCTCGTGGCCACGGTGCCGGCAGGTGTTGGCGAACAGGTTGACGCCGTCGCCGGCGCGCACCACCAGGCACGAGACGTCTCCGACGCGGACCGCACGCTGGGTGACCGTCCCCTCCGGCGGGAACAGGTCGTCGACGCGGCCGAGGCAGGTCCACGCCCCGGCGTACAGGTGCCGCCGCTCCCAGGTGAGCACGTCGTCGGAGGTGTAGGCCTCCGCGGGCAGCATCTGCACGAGCTCGCGGTCGGCGGGCGGTGCGAGGTGGCTGATGTCGCGGCTGGCGTCGATCACGGCAGTTCCCGTCTAGTGTTCGCGCCATGGCGGGCAGGGCGCGGCGTGCGGTGGAGGTGCGCCGGGAGGAGATCCTCTCGACGACGGTCGAGCTGCTCGACCGGGTCGGGCTGGCGGACACGCGGGTGGCCGACGTGGCGGTGGCGCTCGACGTGAGCCCCGCGCTGGTCTTCTACCACTTCGGCACCAAGGACGACCTGGTCGCCGAGGCGTTCGCCCACGCGGTGGAGAAGGGCCTGCACCGGATGGAGAAGGCCGCGACCGGCGACGACCCCGTCGAGCGACTGCGGCGCGTGCTGCGTCTCTACGGGCCGACCGGCCGCGCGACCGGCTGGCGGATCTGGATCGACGCCTGGGCGGTGGCCCAGCGCGACCCGCACATCCGCACGGTGCTCCAGCGCCTGGACCACCAGTGGCAGGACATCCTGCGCAGCGTGGTCGACGACGGCGTGGCCTCCGGCGTCTTCACCTGCGCCGACCCGGCGGCGACCGTGGCCCGCCTCTCGGCGCTGGTCGACGGGCTGTCGGTCGCCGCGGTGGTGCACCGCAGCGTGAGCCGTGACCAGCTGCGCAGCTGGGTGGCCGGCCAGCTCGCGGTGGAGCTCGGCGTGGACGTGGCCACGCTCGACTGAGGTTCCCCGGTGGTCGAGGAGGTCGCGCAGCGCCGGCCCCCGATGGTTGAGGAGGTCGCGCAGCGACCGTCTCGAAACCCCCGCAGCGAAGGCACCCGACCCATCCATCGTCACACCAGCCAGTGCGCTTGGTAGTCGGGCTCGGTGAGCGCCGGCCGGTCCAGCCCGAACGCCGACACGTCCGACCTGGTCTCCCCGGTCGTCACCAGGTCGGCGAGCACCCGCCCGAAGGTCGGCACGAACTTGAACCCGTGCGCCGCGCCCAGGCCCACGACCACCCGCTCGTGCCCGGGCACCGGCGCCATCACGAAGTCGCGGTCGGGCGTCAGCGTGTACTGGCAGCGCAGGCGACGTACGGCGGGACCCACTCCGGGCAGCATCCGCTGCATGTGCTGGACCAGCCGCGCCTCCATGGCGGGGTCGGGGTCGCTGGTCCGGTCGTCGGGGTCGACCGAGGGACCGCCGCAGTCCTGGGCCGCCTTGACCGTGCCCTCGCCGTAGGTCGGGAAGCCGTAGAACGACGGGTCGTCCATCCAGATCCAGAGCGGCAGGTGCGCAAACCGGTCGGGGTGCTCGAGGCCGAAGTAGGTGACCTGCTCCAGCGTCACCTCGAGCGGGATCCGCAGGCCGAGGTGGCCGACCACGTCGTTGACCCACGCGTCCGCGGCGACCACCACGCCGCGGGCCGTGACCTCGGCGCCGTCGGTGGTGACGCGGACGCCCGCGTCGCCGAGGTCCTCGAGACCCAGCACGGGGGAGTGGTCGCGCAGCACCGCGCCGAGCGAGCGCGCGCGATCGTGCAGCACGGCGGTGGTGCGGCCCGCGGGGACGATGCCCGCGTCGGCCTGGAACAGCCCGAGCGTCCCCTGCGGCACCCGCAGCTGTGGCCAGCGCACCATCACCTGGTCGGCGTCGAGGGCCTCGTAGGCGATGCCGACCTCGTCCATCGACTGCGTGTAGTCGACGGGCGCGATCGCCGGGTCGGGCGGGAAGAGGTCGACCCCGCCCGTGGTCGTGACGAGCGACGTGCCGGCCTCGCGCTCGAGGCGCGCCCAGTCGGCGTACGCCTCCTGCGTCAGCCGGACGTACGCCGGTGTGTGGTAGCTGTGCCGCAGGATCCGGCTGGTGTCGTGGCTGGCACCGCGCGCGTGGCCGAGCTCGAACCGCTCCAGACCCAGCACCCGGTGACCGCGCCGGGCCAGCTCCCAGGCCGTCGCGCTGCCGAGCCCGCCCAGCCCGACGACGATGTAGTCGTAGGTGTCAGCCATCGCGGCGCTCCAGGAGCGGCAGCAGCCAGCGCCGGATGTCGAGGCTGTCGTCCTCCATCGGCGCGAACCAGCCGTGCGCGTAGGCGCGCGACGACATCCCGCGCTGGACGGACTCGCAGATCGCCCAGTCCTGCTGGTTGACCAGGTGCCACAGCTCGGCCGCGTCGCTCGGGTCGAAGGCCGGGTCGGCGACCGCGTCGCGCGCGAACAGCAGCGAGCAGACCACCTCGGTCCGGTCGACCGCGCGCGGGTGCAGCACGAACGCCGCCACGTGGTCGGCGGACGCGGACAGCATCAGGTTGGGGTAGGCGAGGTCGCCCTTGTGCCGGACCCGCTCCTGCTCGTCGAGCCCCGGCAGGGGCGCCCGCTCGGTGGTGCCGGTCATCGTGAACGTCCACGCGCCCTCGCGGTGCGGGATCCCGCCGTCCCAGTCGAGGGCCGCCCCGCCGCCGGCGAACGACGGCACCAGCCGCGACAGCTCGGGGTGCACCGGGCCGCAGTGGTAGCACTCGTTGTAGTTCTCGAGCAGCACCTTGTAGTTGGCCGCGACGTCGTAGCGGAGCACCTGACCGGTGACGAGGTCGCCGATGCCGTAGTTGCGCAGCGCCGCCTGCGCGTGCGCGACCTGCTCGGCCAGCGGCCGCGCCTGCTCCGGAGTGAGGTGGACGAACACGAACCCCTGCCACGTCTCGACGCCCACCGGGTGCAGCGCGAACGCCGCGGGGTCCGCCACCGTCGCGTGCGGCGCCTTCAGCAGCGAGCCGTCGAGCGCGTAGGTCCACGAGTGGTAGGGGCAGCGCAGCGAGCCCGCGTCCCGCGCGGGCTGCCCGGGCGCGCACAGCTGCGAGCCGCGGTGCCGGCAGACGTTGTACGCCGCGTGCAGCGTGCCGTCCTCGTCGCTCGTGACCAGCACCGACTCGCCCCCGACGTCGACCGCGACCACCCGCTTGGGCGTGCCGAGCCCGAGGTCGTCCACCCGCCCGGCGCAGTACCACTCGGCGTACAGCACCGCCTCGCGCTCGCTCGCCCAGTGCCCCTCGTCGACGTACATCTCGCGCGGCAGCGCAGCCTGCAGACCGTCCGTCACGCCACGCTCCTCACTGTCTCCACTACTGACTGGCGAGTCAGTAAGAGCATGTCACGCCGACCTCCCGTTCCGGAAGACCACGGCCCACGCCGGCCCGGCGTCCTGCCGCTGGTTCAGGAGGTCGCGCAGCGACCGTCTCGAAACCTCGCAAGCCGGGGCTGGGACTGAGCCACCGTGAGGACGGCCGGCGGGTCCTGCCGCTGGTTGAGGAGGTCGCGCAGCGACCGTCTCGAAGCCTCGCAAGTCGGGGCTGGGACTGAGCCACCGTGAGGACGGCCGGCGGGTCCTGCCGCTGGTTGAGGAGGTCGCGCAGCGACCGTCTCGAAGCCTCGCAAGTCGGGGCTGGGACTGAGCCACCGTGAGGACGGCCGGCGGGTCCTGCCGCTGGTTGAGGAGGTCGCGCAGCGACCGTCTCGAAACCTCGCAAGTCGGGGCTGGGACGCAGGTGGGATCGGTCGCGCGGGTACCTACCCTGCGGAGGTTTCGAGACATGCTCTAGCGCGCCTTCCTCAACCAGCAGTGGGGATCGGTCGCGCCGAATGCCTACCCTGCGGAGGTTCCGAGACAGGCGCTAGCGCGCCTTCCTCAACCAGCGGTGGGGAGCGGTCGCGCGGGTGCCTACCCTGCGGAGGTTCCGAGACAGGCGCTAGCGCGCCTTCCTCAACCAGCGGTGGGGATCGGTCGCGCCGAATGCCTGCCCTGCGGAGGTTTCGAGACAGGCGCTGGCGCGCCTTCCTCGACCAGCGGTCGAGCGACCCGGTCTTTCCGCGCAAAGCCGGGTATCAGGCCAGATGGCAGGCCGCGCGATGGTCGCCCGTCGCAGGCAGCACCGGCAGCGGCGTGCCGACGCAGTCGCCGGCGACGCCGGCGCGGTCGGCGGTGCCGTCCGCGAGCTTGGGGCAGCGGGGGTGGAAGCGGCAGCCCGAGGGGATGCGGCTGGGGTCGGGTACCTCGCCGGTGAGCACCACCGGCTCGAGCTGCTCGATCTCGGGTACGACGGAGAGCAACGCCTGGGTGTAGGGGTGCCGCGGAGCGGTGAGCACCTCCTCGGTGGTGCCGCACTCGACGACGCGGCCGAGGTACATCACCGCGATGCGGTCGGCGATGTTCCAGGCGAGACCGAGGTCGTGGGTCACCACCGCGACGCCCATGCCGAGCTCCTGCCGGAAGCGCAGCAGCAGCGCGAGGATCTCGCCGCGGATCGAGGCGTCCAGCGAGGAGACCGGCTCGTCGGCGAGCAGCACCTCGGGCCGCAGCGCCAGGGCGCCCGCGATGAGGACGCGCTGCTTCTGACCACCCGAGAGTTCGTGCGGGTAGCGCAGGAACAGCCGCTCGGGCGGTCGCAGCCCGGACTCCGCCAGCGCCGCGGCGACGAGCTCGGCCTCGCTGCGGCCCTGCTCGTCGGAGCGGTCCCGGCGGTGCAGCCGGATGCCCTCGGCGACCGACTCGTAGACGGTCTGCCGAGGGTTGAGCGACCCGGCGGCGTCCTGCAGCACCATCTGCACCCGGCTGCGGTAGGCCTTGAGGCCGCGGAAGGAGTAGTCGAGGGGAGCGCCCCCGAACACCACCTCACCGCGGGTCGGTCGCTCGAGCCCCATCAGGGTCCGGGCCAGCGTCGTCTTGCCGGAGCCGGACTCGCCGACGATGGCGAGCACCTC
This sequence comes from Nocardioides halotolerans DSM 19273, assembly GCF_000422805.1. Taxonomy (GTDB): domain Bacteria; phylum Actinomycetota; class Actinomycetes; order Propionibacteriales; family Nocardioidaceae; genus Nocardioides; species Nocardioides halotolerans. The sequence goes on from NZ_AUGT01000009.1 coordinate 487,704, forward strand.
GCCGCGGCGTACGGAGAGGTCGACCCCGTCGAGGGCGCGCGCGGCGTGGCCGGTGCGGGTCACGAACTCGACCTCGACCCCGCGCGCCTCGAGCACGACGTCGTCGGGCGCCGGATCGGGGGCGGGAACGGCGGCCGCGCTCACGGCTCGCCCACCCGGATGCAGGCGACCGGCCGGCCCGGCGCGACCTCGAGCAGCGGTGGCTCGGCCTCCGTGCACCGGTCGACCGCGCGCGGGCAGCGCGGGGCGAACGAGCACCCGGGCGGCAGCTCTCGCGGGTCGGGCGGGTCGCCGGCCAGCCCGGCGGGGGCGTAGCGCGCCGCGGGGTCGCCGATGCGCGGGAACGCACCCGACAGCGCGGCGGTGTAGGGGTGCAGCGGGTCGGTGAACGCCTGCGCGGCCGTGCCGGACTCGACCACGCGGCCGGCGTACATCACCAGCACCCGGTCGCAGACGTCGGCGAGCACGGACAGGTCGTGGCTGATGATCAGCAAGCCGACGCCGAGGTCGCGCACGAGGTCGCGCAGCAGGTCGAGGATCTGCGCCTGCACCATCACGTCGAGCGCGGTCGTCGGCTCGTCGGCGACGATCAGCTGCGGCCGGCAGGCGAGCGCCATCGCGATCATCACCCGCTGCCGCTGGCCCCCGGAGAGCTGGTGGGGGTAGGCGCGCTTGCGCGCGCCCGGCAGTCCCACCTGCTCGAGCAACTCCTCGACCCGGCGCTGCACCGCCGCGTCGCCGAGGTCGGGCTCGTGGACCGTGATCGGCTCGGCGATCTGCGCGCCGATGCGCTGCACGGGGTTGAGCGAGTGCAGGGCGCCCTGGAAGACGATCGACGCCTCGGCCCACCGCAGCGCCCGCAGCGCGCCCCAGCCGACGGTCTGCACGTCCTGGCCGAGCACCAGCACCTCGCCCTCGACCTTCGCGCCCGAGGGTTGCAGCCGCAGCACGGTGCTGACCAGCGTGGACTTGCCGCAGCCGGACTCGCCCGCGAGGCCGACGACCTGGCCGGGTGCGACCGTCAGGTTGACGCCGCGTACGGCGGGCAGCGGGCCCTCCGAGGTCCGGTAGGTCACCGTCACGTCGCGCAGGTCGAGGAGCGGCTCGGTCCGCTCCGACAGGGCGGTCTCCGGCACGGCGCTCACCGGCCACGCAGCCGGGGGTTGAAGATCTCCTCGAGCGCCTGGCCGACCAGCGTGAACGCGAGCACGACGAGCACCACGCAGACGCCCGGCGGCACGATGTACCACCACGCGCCGGTGGTCATCGCGCCGACGTCGAAGGCGTCCTCGAGCATCGAGCCCCACGACACCCGGGTCGGGTCGCCGAGCCCGAGGAAGCTCAGCGTCGTCTCGGCGAGGATCGCGAGCGCGACGGTGAGCGTGGTGTTGGCGAAGACCATCGGCATGACGTTGGGCAGCACATGGCGCGACATCTGGTGCCACCGGCCGGCGCCGAGGACGCGGGCCCGTTCGACGTACGGGCGCTCCTTGATCGACAGCGTCTGGCTCCTGATCAGCATCGCCGTGCTCGCCCACCCGGTGATGCCGATGACGATCACGATGTTGATGAGCGAGCGGCCGAGCACGGTGGCCAGGACGATCGCCAGCGGGATGAACGGGATGACGAGGAACCACTCGGTGACGCGGTAGAGGATGCGCGCCGGCCAGCCCTCGAAGAACCCCGACATCAGCCCGACGAGGGTGCCGATGACCATCGAGATCACGGTCGCGAGCAGCCCGACGAACAGCGAGATCCGCGAGCCCCAGATCAGCAGGGTGACGATCGACCGGCCGTTCTCGTCGGTGCCGAGCACGTAGCCGCCGCTGCCCGGGCTCTCGAGCACGCCGCCGGTGGCCTTGGTGACCTCGAGCCCCTCGCCGTCGGCGAGCAGCGGCGCCAGGAGCGCCACGAGCAGGAAGAACGTCAGCAGCGCGAGCCCGAAGAGCCCGGACCGGTGGCTGCGGAAGCTCGCCCACGAGCGCCGGACCGCGTCCGCGCGGCGCCGCCGGGTGACCTGCCGCGGGGTGAGCGCGGGCGTGCTCGCGCTCATGACCGCACCCGCGGGTCGAGGAGGCCGTAGACGAGGTTGGCCAGCAGGTTGGCGAGGATCACGCCGGCCGAGGTCACGAGGAAGGTGCCCTGCAGCACCCAGTAGTCGGGGATCGTCAGCGCCTCGGTGGCGAGCAGGCCCAGGCCCGGGATCGAGAAGACCGTCTCGACCGTGATCGCGCCGGAGACCACGAACCCGATCGACAGCGCGATCAGCGTGGTGGTCGGGAGCAGGGCGTTGCGCACGGCGTGGCGGCGGCGTACGACGACGTCGCGCAGGCCCTTCGCCCGCGCGGTCGTCAGGTAGTCCTCGCCGATCTCGTCGAGCAGCGAGGAGCGCATGATGAGCGAGAAGTCGGCGAGGTAGACCAGCACCAGGGTGAGCACCGGCAGCACGAGGTGCAGCGCGGTGTCGCCGACGTACCCGATCGTCCCGGGCTCGGCGTCGACCGAGTGCAGGCCGCCGGTCGGGAAGATCCCGGGCAGCGGCCCCATGCCGACCGCGAAGGCCGCGATGAGCAGCAGACCGAGCCACCACTCCGGCATCGAGTAGAGCGTCAGCGTGGTGCCGGTGGTGACCTTGTCGGTGGCCTTGCCGCGGTTCCAGGCGCTGATCACGCCGAGGTAGACGCCGATCACCGTCGCCAGGAGGGTCGCGATGCCGACCAGCAGCAGCGTCGGCCAGAGCCGGTCGAGGATCAGGTCGGAGACCGGTACCCGGTAGCGCAGCGAGACGCCGAGGTCGCCGGAGAAGGTGTTCTTGAGGTAGGTCAGGAACTGCTGGGGCAGCGGCTGGTCGAGGCCGTACGTCGCCCGGAACTCCTCGAGCTGCGCCTCGGTGCGGAACCGCCCGCGCCCCAGCGTCCGCGCCGGGTCGCCGGGCAGCACGCGGAAGAGGAAGAAGCCGAGCACCAGCACGAACGCGAGGCTGCCGGCACTGCCGAGCACCTTCCCGAGGACGTAGCGGCCGTAGCTGCGCCGCCGCCCCACCGTCGCCGGGGTGTGCGCCGCGTCGGCGCCCTGCGCCGCGAGGTCGGTCATTCGCGGTAGGCGGCGGTGGACCTGCGGCGCATGGCCCAGGCGCCACCGCCCAGCACCACCGCACCCAGCAGCACGGCGCCGCCCACCAGCAGCGGGGTGCTGCTGCCGTCGTCGTCGTCCCCAGCGCCGCCGCCCGCGGCCTCCGGCCCCTGCGCCGACTCGTTGCCGTCGCAGTCGCCGGCGTCGTCGGCCGGGCGGATGTTGAGGTAGTTGTGCACGCCGTACTGGAACAGCAGGATCCCGCCGGGGTCGGGCTGGGGCTGGAAGCACGCGAACCGGTCGCTGCGGTAGGCCTCGCCGATCGTGTTGTAGGCCGTCACCAGGTAGGGCGAGTCCTCGAAGAGGATCTCCTGCATGCGCTGGACGGCCTCCTGCCGCTCGGCGTCGTCGGTGGCGCCGTTCTGCTGGGCGTAGAGGTCGTCGTACTCGGGGTTGCAGTACCACGAGTCCGACCAGCCGCCGCGCTGGTCGCACGTCATGTAGCTCAGCATCGAGTCGGGGTCGGGCTCGACGTACCAGCCCCAGTGGAAGGCGTCGAACTCGCCGTCGAGGATGATGTTGGTGAGCTTGTTGCTCTCCATCGTGGTGAGCTCGGCGTCGATCCCGAGCTCGCCCAGCCACTCCTTGAAGTAGTCCATCGTGTCGACGGACTTCTTGTTCTCGCTGCGCGCGAACAGCCGGAGCGTGCCGATGGGCGAGCCGTCGGGCATCGTCCTCTTGCCGTCCGAGCCCTCGGTGTAACCGGCGTCGTCGAGCAGCGAGCCCGCCTTGTCGAGGTCGAAGCTGAACGCCTCGTCCTCCGGCGGGTCCCACTTCCAGGTCGAGTACGCCGGCGGGATGATCGTGTCGCCGGGCAGGCCGGCGCCCTGGTAGACCTTGCTGATGATCTGGTCGAGGTCGAGCGCGTAGCCCAGCGCGTGGCGGAACTTCGGGTCCGCGAGCGCCGGGTTGCCGTCGCCGATCGGCTCTCCGGTCTCGGTGTCGATCGCGCCGGTGTTGAAGCCGATCTCGTCGAAGCCGGGTGAGTCGCCGTTGAGCGCGGTGATCCCGTCCTCACCCTCCAGCGCCTTGACCTGCAGCGGAGTGATGTCGTCCGCGAAGTCGATCTCGCCCTTGATCAGCGCCTGCACCATCGGGTCGTCGCTCTTGTAGACCTGGAACACGACCTCGTCGAGGTGCGAGGTGCCCTGCCAGTAGTCGGGGTTCTTCTCGAAGCGGTACGTCGAGCCGCCCGCCGTGCCCTCCACGAGACGGAAGGGTCCCGAGCCGACCACCGGCTGCCCGTCGGTCGGCTCGGCGGCGTAGCTCTTCACCTCCTTCTCGGTGATGTCCTTCCAGATGTGCTCGGGCACGATCGGGATGGGCAGCAGCGGCAGGACGGCGTTCGGCTTCTCGAGGGTGAGCACGACGTGGGTGTCGTCGGGGGCCTCGATCTTCGTGACCGAGGTGAGGTAGGAGCCCCACGACGAGCTCTCCGGCCCGCCGTCGAGGATCCGGTTGTAGGTGTAGGCGATGTCGCGCGCGGTCAGCGGCTGGCCGTCGGACCACAGCACGCCCTCGCGGATGTCGAAGGTCCAGGTCAGGCCGTCCTCGGACGTCTCCCACGACGTCGCCAGCCCCGGCTCGGGCGACATGTCCTCCATCGAGTAGGTGATCATGTAGTCGTAGGTGAGCGCCCACATCTCGTAGGACTCCGCCTCGATCCCCAGGAACGGGTTGAACGAGTCGACCTCGTTGGTGATGCCGACGGTGAGCCGGACCGGGTCGGCGGCGTGCGCCGGGCTCGGCGTGAGAGGCGCCGCCAGGACCGCGGCCAGCGCGGCGAGCGCGCCGGCGAGCAGCATCGCGGCCGCCTTGCGGGGAGCGCCGTGAGGAGTACGGTGCCGGTCGTGTCGACCCCCAGCGGCCCGCCGGCCGCGGCCCAGGAGCCGTTCGAGCACGTGGCGCACGGAGCGCGTCGCCCCGATCCCTACCACTGGATGCGCCGGCTCGACGCCCCCGTGCTCGCTCATCTGCGCGCCGAGCGCGACTGGTACGACGTTGCCACCGGACATCTGGGCCCCCTCGTGCAGGAGCTGCGCGCCGAGATGACCGGCAGGGTCCCGGCTACTGACTCGTCGGTCAGTTGGCCGCAGCACGGGTATTCCTACTACACGGTCCTCCCGGCGGGAAGGGAGTACGTCCAGTTGTTACGCCGTCGTCATGGCGGAGAGCCCGAGCTGCTGCTCGATGTGAACGACCTCGCCGCCGGCGACGACGACTACGTCGATCTCGGCGCGTGGGGGGTCTCGCCGGACGCGCGGGTGCTGGCGTACGCCGTCGACTTCGAGGGCGACGAGTACTACGAGCTGCGCTTCCGCGACCTCGCCACCGGCACCGACCTGCCCGACGTGCTGGCGCGCTCGGCGCCCGCCGGCACCTGGTCGGCGGACTCCTCGACGTACTTCTACGTCGTCCACGACGACCGGTGGCGCCAGCACCAGGTCTGGCGGCACCGGCTGGGCACCCCGCGCGCCGAGGACGTGCTCGTGGTCGAGGACACGGACGAGCAGTTCGAGGTCGACGTGACCACCTCGCGCACCGGCGACCTGGTGCTGATCCGGTCGGAGAACCGCGACACCAGCGAGGTGTGGGCCATCGACGCACACGACCCCGTGTCGCCGGCCCGGTCGGTGGGCGGGCGGCGGCGTGGCGTGGAGTACCGCGCCGAGCACGTGCGTCACCCCGACGGCAGCGACGAGCTGCTGCTGGTGACCGACGACGACGCGACGGAGTTCCGGCTGGCCCGCTGCCCGGTGCCGCGCGGCGGCGACCAGGACTCGTCCGCGTGGGAGCCGCTGCGGCCGGAGGATCCCGCCGAGCGGCTCGAGCGCGCCGACGCGTACGCCGGCCACGTGGTGCTGACCTCGCGCGTGGGCGGCCGCAACCAGCTGCGCATCCTGCCTCTCGACGACCTCACCGGCGACGGGGTCGTCGTGCTCCCGGTCTCGGAGATCGCCTCGCTCGTCGCGCCGGAGGACAAGAACGTCGAGCACGACGTCGACCGGATCATCGTCGTCGACGAGTCGTACCTGCTGCCGCCGGTCTGGTCGGAGGTCTCGCTGGTGACCGGCGAGCGCACCGAGCTGCTCCGCAAGGAGGCGCCGGGCTTCGACCCCGCGGCGTACGCCGGGGAGAAGCGGTCGTTCGCGTCGGTCGGGGGGACGCTCGTGCCGGCGACGATCCTGCGGCACGTCGACACGCCGCTCGACGGGTCGGCGCCGTGCGTGATGTACGCCTACGGCGCCTACGAGTCGGTCTACCCCGACCAGGAGTGGGACCCGGCGATCCCGAGCCTGCTCGACCGCGGCGTGGTCTACGTGCACGCCCACGTCCGCGGCGGCGGCGAGGGCGGCCGGCGCTGGTGGCTGGACGGGCGGATGGAGCACAAGCAGCACACCTTCGACGACCACGTCGCCGTCGCCGACGGGCTCGCGTCCGCCGGCCTCGTCGACGGGTCGCGGATCGCGACCCGGGGCCTCTCCGCCGGCGGGTTGCTCCAGGGCGCGGTGTTCTCCCAGCGTCCGGACCGCTGGCGCGCGGTCGTCGCCGAGGTGCCCTTCGTCGACGTCCTCACGACGATGCTCGACCCGACGATCCCGCTGACCGTCAACGAGTGGGACGAGTGGGGCGACCCGAGCCGGCCCGAGGACTACGCGTGGATGGCCCGCTACTCGCCGTACGACAACCTCCCGCCGGCGGGCATCCGCCCCGACCTGCTCGTCACAGGCGCCGTCCACGACGCCCGGGTGATGGTCTGGGAGCCCGCCAAGTGGGCCGCCGCCCTCCGCGAATCTGACCCCGAGTGGGCCCCGCGCTGCCTCTTCCGCGTCGAGACCGGCGCCGGCGCCCACGTCGGCCCCTCGGGCCGCTTCGCCCACCTCGCCTACGAGGCCGAGATCTACGCCTGGCTGCTCGACCGCCTGGGCGTCTCCGGAGCCGGCTGAGCCTCCACAGCCCGCGCCGGGGCTGCTCGGCTCGGGTGCCTTCGCTGCGGGGATCTCGACAGGCTCGATCAGCGGTGGTCGGCCGGGTGCCTTCCTTGCGGTGGCTTCGAGGCTCGTCGCTGGCGCTCCTCGCACCTCAGCCACCGTGGGGCTGGGACTGGCCCACCGCTCGTCGAGCTTGTCGAGACGTCCGGAGCCTGCGCTGGGGGCTGCTCGGCTCGGGTGCCTTCGCTGCGGTGATCTCGACAGGCTCGATCGGCGGTGGTCGGTTCGGGTGCCTTCTTTGCGGTCGCTGACGCACGGTGGCTGAGGTGCGAAGGCGTTCTGCGCCTGAGCCTCGAAGCCTCCGCGGCCCGCGCTGGGAGCTGCTCGGTTCGGGTGCCTTCGCTGCGGGAATCTCGACAGGCTCGATCAGCGGTGGTCGTCCGGGTGCCTTCCTGGCGGTGGCTTCGAGGCTCGTCGCTGGCGCTCCTCGCACCTCAGCCACCGTGGCCCAGCGCAGCCTCCGAGGTCGCAGCGTGCGCTGGGAGCTGCTCGGCTCGGCGGCACCGGACCCGGTTGGCTACTGACTCGCGGGTCAGTAGCGGGTAGCGTGACGCCGGTGCGCACGACTCCGTTCCACCCGCGGCTGAGCGAGCTCAACGACCAGGGGCTCTACACCCACTGGCAGGACACGCTGTCACCGCTGCGCTACAGCCACGCTCCCAAGCACGAGTACTTCGCGGTGCGCAACTCGGTCGGTGTCTTCGACACCTCGCCGCTCTACAAGTACGTCGTCACCGGCCCGGACGCCGAGCGGCTGCTGGCCGGGGCGCTCGTGCGCGACGTACGCACCTGCAAGCCGGGCCAGGCGCACTACACCGCGTGGTGCGACGACCGCGGGCGGGTGATGCACGACGGCGTGGTGTTCCGGCACTCGGCCGACGAGTTCTTCCTGACCGCCGCGCGGCCGGCGCTGTCGTGGTTCCAGGAGCTCGGCAGCGGCATGCGGGTCGAGCTCGAGGACGTGACGGAGGGCTACGGGATGCTCGCCGTGCAGGGTCCGCGGTCGCGCACGGTGCTCATGGAGCTCGCGCCCGAGGCGGAGACGCTCGGCTACTTCGACCACGTCCCGGTGAAGATCGCGGACACCGCGGTGACGCTGAGCCGCACGGGCTACACCGGCGACCTCGGGTTCGAGCTGACCGTGCCCGAGGACCGCGCGGTCGAGGTGCTCGACGCGGTGCTGGAGGCGGGCCGGCCGCACAGCATCCGGCCCTTCGGCGAGGAGGCGCTCATGACGCTGCGCATCGAGGCCGGCCTCCCGCTGATCGACATCGAGTGGCACGACGCGCGCCTCGCGATGAGCGACGCCGACACGGTGACCCCCAAGGAGCTCGGCTTCGGCTGGATGCTGCGCGGCGTGCGCGACGGGTCGCGCAGGTTCGTCGGCTCCGAGGCGATCCGCCGCGAGCTGGTCGACGGCACCTCCCGGTGGGCGACCACCGGCGTCGTCGTCGACTGGGCCGACTGGGACCGGCTCTACCGCGACGCCGGCCACTTCCCGCCGAAGTCCGAGCACCCGCTGCCCTACGAGTCGATGATCCTCGACGCCGACCGCAGCGAGGTCGGCTACTGCACGAGCTTCGTCTACTCCCCGGTGCTCCAGCGGCACATCGGCATCGCCCGGGTGCGGCCGGACCTGGCCGCGGCCGGCACCGAGCTGCGGCTCGAGCTGGCCGTCGACCACCACAACACCACGGTGCGGATCGAGACCACGACGATGCCGTTCTTCGATCCTCCCAGGAAGAAGGAACAGTGGAAGAAGGCGTGATGAGCACCCACGAGTACGACGCCATCGTCGTAGGCGGGGGCCACAACGGGCTCACCCACGCGGCGTACCTCGCCAAGGCCGGGCTCCGCACGCTGGTGCTGGAGAAGAACGGCGGCGTCGGCGGTGCGGCGATCACCGAGGAGCTGCTGCCGGGCTTCCACTTCACGACGTTCTCGTACGCCCTGAGCCTGCTGCGGCCCGAGATCATCCACGAGCTCGACCTGGTGCAGCACGGTTTTCTCCCGCTGATGATGCCGTCGTCGTTCCACCCGACCGGCGACGGTGGCTACCTGCTCTTCGGCGACGACCACCAGGCGAACGTGCAGGAGATCCGCCGCCACTCGCCGCGCGACGCCGACGCCTACGAGCGCTACCACTACGACCTCGACCGGGTCTGCCAGGCGGTGCGGCCGCTGTTCGACAACCCGCCGCCCAACATCTTCGGCAAGGACCCCGACGACGCTGTCGACGTGAAGTGGCTGCTCGACCACCTCGGCGGGGTCGAGCAGAAGGTCATGCACGACGTCGTCCGGCTGCTCACCGGCAGCGCCGCCGACTGGCTCGACGACTACTTCGAGCACGAGGCGATCAAGGGCTACCACGCCTCGTCGTCGATCATCGGCTCCAAGGTCGGGCCGATGTCGCCGGGGTCCGGGCTGGTGCTGCTGTTCCACAAGATGGGCGAGCACGACGGCCACCTGGGGTCGTGGGCGTTCCACAAGGGCGGCAACGGCGGCTTCACGCAGGTGCTCAACCGGGCCGCGCAGGCCTACGGCGCCGAGGTCCGCCTGGGCGCGCAGGTCACGAACCTGATCACCCAGGACGGCCGCGCGGTCGGCGTCGCGCTGGAGGACGGCACCGAGTTCCGCGCCCCGGTCGTGGTGTCGGCGCTCGACCCGCGGCGTACGTTCCTCGACCTCTGCGACCCGCGCGAGCTGCCGCTCGACCTCGTCGACAACGTGCGCCGGATGAAGTTCCGCGGCGTCTCGGCGAAGGTCAACTTCGCCCTCGACTCACTGCCCGTCTTCCCCGCGCTGCCCGACACCGTCGACCACTTCGGCGGCTTCCTCAACATCGGGCCGACGATCGAGTACGTCGAGCGCGCCTTCGACGCCGCGAAGTACGGCTGGTACTCCGAGCGTCCCTTCATCGACGCCGCCGTGCAGTCGGTGGTCGACCCCGACATGGCGCCGCCGGGCAAGCACGTGATGTCGTGCTTCGTCCAGTACGCGCCGTACGAGCTGCGCGGCAGCGACTGGGAGACCGAGCGGCAGGCGTTCGGCGACAAGGCGCAGGCGGTGCTGGAGTCGCACTTCCCGGGCTTCGGCGACCTGGTGCTGCACCGCGAGGTCGTGACTCCCGTCGACATCGAGGCCCGCACCGGGCTCACCGAGGGCAACATCTTCGCCGGCGAGTTCCTCGCCCCGCAGATGTACTTCTTCCGGCCCGCGCCCGGCTGGAGCCAGTACGCCACCCCGCTCGAGGGCTACTACCAGTGCGGCTCGGGCACCCACCCCGGCGGCTGCGTGATCGGCTCGCCGGGCCGGCTGGCCAGCCAGCGGGTGCTGCGCGACCTGGGGCGGTAGCGGGCGCCGCTGTCCTCGGTAGCGGTGGCGGTGGCGCTGGCCCGGCGTGGGTCGAGGCGGCGGTCAGCCAGCACCCTGACCGGGCCTGGACGACAGCCGCCGGGCTGCTGACGCACCGCTGGCTCGGCGCGAGTCGAGTGGACGGTCAGCCAGCAACCTGACCGGCTCGGGAGGGCGGGCGCCGGGTTGCTGACGCACCGCTGGTCCGGCGCGAGTCGAGGCGGCGGTCAACCAGCAACCTGACCGGGCCGGGAGGGTGGCCGCCGGGTTGCTGACGAACCGCTGGCCCGGCGTGGGTCGAGGCGGCGGTCAGCCAGCAACCTGACCGGGCCGGGAGGGCGGGCGCCGGGTTGCTGACGCACCGCTGGCCGGGCGTGGGTCGAGGCGGCGGTCAGCCAGCAACCTGACCGGGCCGGGAGGGCGGCCGACGGGTTGCTGACGCACCGCTGGTCCGGCGCGTGTCGGGTCGGCGGTCAGTCAGCAACCTGACCGGGCCGGGAGGGCGACCGGCAGGTTGCTGACGGACCGCTGGCCAGGCGCGAGTCGAGGCGGCGGTCACTCAGCAACCTTACCGGGCCGGGAGGGCGGGCGCCGGGTTGCTGACGCACCGCTGGCCCTGGCCAGTCGCGCGCAGGGTGGCGGTGCGGTAGCAACCCCCCCGTGCAGAACGACTACCCAGCCACCTCGCCCGAGAGCGGCTGCGCACGACCGTGCCCAGCCACCGCTTCCCGGCGGCCGCGTCAGGTCGCGATCGCGTCGGCCCAGCCGCGCAGCAGGGCGTCGCGGTGCGCGACGAGCTCGGTCACGGCGTCGAGGAAACGCGCCGTGCTGTCGCCGACCTTCACGTCGTCGAAGTAGAAGTGGCGCATGGACGCGCGGGCCAGGTGCAGCTCGTCGTGCTCGAGCCGCGCGGTCAGCAGGTCGGTCAGCCCGGCGACCGAGTGCGAGTCGATCACGTCGGCGGCCCGGCTCACCGGCGCGGCGAGACGCAGCCGCTCGGGGTCGTCGTAGCGGTCGGCGATCAGCAGCGGGCACTCGGTGCGGAGGTAGAGCCAGTCGAGGCCCACCGACGACACGTCGGTCACCATCGCGTCGCAGTCGGGCATCACGGCCAGGATGTCGGCCTCGGCCAGCGCGACGTGCCCGGCCGAGGGGTCCAGGGCGGCGGCCCGCTCGACGAGGCCGACGATCGCGCGGTGCGCCGACTGCATGGCCGGGACCTCGCTGGTGAGGACCCGCGGGTGCGGCTTGTAGACCAGGCGTACGTCGGGCACGGCCAGCACGCGCGCGGCGATCTCCGGGCCGATCGTGTCGACCGAGGAGTAGTTGTTGTAGTCGGCGTCGCCCTCCCAGGTCGGGGCGTAGAGCACGGTGCGGCGGGTGCTGGGCGCCAGCACGCGCTCGCGCTGGAGGTCGAGCTGCGGCCGGCCGATGCGGACCAGCTTGGAGACGTCGAACTCGAGCAGGCCGGTCGCCACCCGCTGCACCGCGGCCTCGCCGGCGACGAAGACGCGGTCGTAGGACTTCGCGTTGTTGCTGGCCATGCTCTGCTTGTCGCTCTCGCCGTGGCTGATGTGGGCGTGGAGCATCCGCGGCTCGAGCAGCGAGTGGAAATTGCGCAGGGAGTTGTTGCAGTAGAGGGCGACCTTCGCGTCGAGCTCGGCGTACAGCTCACGCAGGGCGGCGAACTCGCTCGCCACCAGCACCGGCAGCGTCGTCTGCTCGCGGACGAGTACGGCGGTGTCGGGCTCCCGCAGCACGATGCCCACGCGCTCGCGGTCGTCGAGGAGCTCGAGCACGGGCAGCCACTGGCCGAGCTGGTAGACGTGGTCGGGCTCGTCGCCGAAGTAGGCGAGGACGGACAGGCCGCCGACGTCGAGCTGCTGCGGCTCGGTGCTCTCGTGCGGGCTTCGCGGGTGCATCGTCTGGCCCTCCTCTCCCTCGTCTCGGGTCGCCTACAGGTTCGGCAGCAGGAACGCCGCTGCCACGGCGACTGCGATCACCGCCAACATCACGCAGAAGCCCAGCGCTCCTGGCCGCGTCTGCTTCTCGTAGCCGATCGCGCCGCGGCTGAGCTGGTGCCAGGGCGCAGCGTAGAACGCCGTGACCTGGCCCCCTGCCGGCACCTGGGTCTCGAGCGTCGCCTCCCCGAACTTGATCAGCCACTGGCAGCTGACGTCGATGCGGGTCGGCCCGGCGTGCACGGGGATCACGTTCTCCCCGTAGTGCGAGGGTACCCGCCACCCGTTGACCATCACGGCCGGCGTGATCACGCTGCTGGTCAGCGCGCTGCCCTGCAGCGTCAGGCGCACCCAGCCCATGGACGCCTCGGGCGGCGGCGCCCCGGCAGACCCCGACGGCCCCGGCGGTGGACCGGGGGGCGGCAGCTCGCTCATGGGGCTACTCCAGCAGGTCGGCCGGCCGCACCGTGACGGGGTACGGCGCGTGGGCCGTCCGCTCGTCGTCGCCGGACACGTCGGCCACCTCGGCGTACTCGCCCTCGCGCAGCTCCCACGCCCGCCGGCCCCGGGCCTCGACCGCCGTCATGGCGCCCATGGTGCCCCAGCTCCCGGGAGATCGGCGTGGTCAGACCCCGCCCGGAGCGTCTGGCTAGACCCGTCCGGCGCGCATGTCCATCAGCCGGCCGAGCACCCGCGTCGCGTCGGCACGCAGGCCGTCGTGCTCGAACTCGTTGGTGACCCACGTCCGCACGTTGCCCACGACCTGCGCGGTCTCGAGCTGCAGCCCGGCATCGACGTACATGTCGTCGTGGTAGACCGCCGCGAGCACCGGCACCTCGTTGGCGGCCAGCCGGTCGAGGTCGTAGACCGGCTCCCACTGGTCGTACGCCGCGAGCAGCTCGGCGGCGCCGCGGAACGGACGCAGCGCGCGGACCTCCTCGTACATCCAGCGGTAGAACATCTCGCCGGTGAGCAGCAGCGGGTCGCGGTCCTCGGCGAAGTCGGGGTGCTGCGCCATCGCGCGCTCCGCCGCCCACGCGGTCGGCCCCGACCCCGGCTGCCCGAAGAGGAACTCCTGGAGGGGGAACAGCGGCCCCTCGACGTGGCCGGTCACCGCCTGCACGCCTTGGAGGAAGACGTCGGAGAGCCGGTCGCCGTGCCAGGCCTCGTCGAGCAGCCAGTGCACCCGCTCGAAGCCGTAGCTCATCCCGAGCTCGCTGCCGAGCCGCCGCAGCCGGCGCGTGGTGAGCCGGTCGCCGTCGGGGAGCTCGACCACCTCCGAGTCGAGGAGGTCGGCGATCCTCCGGACCAGCGCGGCGTCGCCGGGGTGCCGGGCGTAGAACTCGGCGTTCTTGGCGGCCACCCGCGGGTAGGTGCGCGCGTAGACGTCGTCGGCGGTCGCGGTGAGGCCGGGGAGCCCGCCGGTGACGTAGCACGCGTCGAGCGCCTCCGGTGCCAGCGACAGGTAGGTCATCGTGATCCACCCGCCGTAGCTCTGCCCGAGCGTCTCCCACCTCCGCCCGCCGGCGACGCGCTCGCGCAGCACCTCGGCGTCGCGCACGATGCTGTCGGTGCGCATCAGGCGGACGTACGCCGCGATGTCGGCGTCGGACCAGCCGGTCACGGAGCGGCGGGTGAGCGGCGTGCTGCGGCCGGTGCCGCGCTGGTCGAGGGAGCAGCACGCGGTGGGTGCGCGTCGCCTGCCTCAGCCAGCCGTCACCGACGCCGTCGCCGGGGCGCGGGGACCTGCCGCCCGGCCCGCCCTGGAGGAAGAGCAGCCACGGGAGGTCGTCGTGCTCGCGGCCGGGGGCGACCACCTCGCGCGCGAACACCTCGATGGTGCGCCCGTCGTCGGGCGCGGAGTGGTCGAGCGGCACCTCGACCGTGTGGTCGGTGAGCACGAAGCCCGGGATGCGCGTGGTGACCATGGGAGACGCAGACCCTCAGGCCGGCAGGTCCTCGGCGTCGACGATCCGGTAGGCGTAGCCCTGCTCGGCGAGGAAGCGCTGCCGGTTCTGGGCGAAGTCGGCGTCGACGGTGTCGCGCGAGACGATCGTGTAGAAGTGCGCGGTCCGGCCCTCGGTCTTGGGGCGCAGCAGCCTGCCGAGCCGCTGGGCCTCCTCCTGGCGGGACCCGAAGGACCCCGAGACCTGGATGGCGACCTCGGCGGAGGGCAGGTCGATGGAGAAGTTCGCGACCTTCGAGACCACGAGCAGCCCGACCTCGCCTGTGCGGAAGGCCTGGAACAGGCGCTGCCGCTCCTTCACCGTCGTCTCGCCCTTGATCACCGGCGCGTCGAGCGCGGCGGCGAGCTCGTCGAGCTGGTCGATGTACTGGCCGATCACCAGCGTCGGCTGGCCGGCGTGCTGGGCGACCAGGTCGCGGACGACCTGCAGCTTCTGATGGGTGCAGGAGGCGAGGCGGTAGCGCTCCTCCGGCTCGGCGGTCGCGTAGACCAGCCGCTCGTCGGTCGGCAGCGAGACGCGGACCTCGACGCAGTCGGCCGGGGCGATCCAGCCCTGCGACTCGATGTCCTTCCACGGCGCGTCGTAGCGCTTCGGCCCGATGAGCGAGAAGACGTCGCCCTCGCGGCCGTCCTCGCGCACCAGCGTCGCGGTCAGCCCGATCCGGCGGCGGGCCTGGAGGTCGGCGGTCATCCGGAAGATCGGGGCGGGCAGGAGGTGCACCTCGTCGTAGACGATGAGGCCCCAGTCGCGGGCGTCGAGCAGCTCGAGGTGGCGGTAGACGCCCTGCCGCTTGGTGGTCATCACCTGGTAGGTCGCGATGGTGACCGGGCGGACCTCCTTGACCGAGCCGGAGTACTCCCCGATCTCGTCCTCGGTCAGCGACGTGCGGCGCAGCAGCTCGTCCTTCCACTGCCGCGCCGAGACGGTGTTGGTGACCAGGATCAGCGTCGTCGCCTGGGCCTGCGCCATCGCCGCGGCGCCCACCAGGGTCTTGCCGGCCCCGCACGGCAGCACGACGACGCCCGAGCCGCCGTGCCAGAACGACTCCGCGGCCTCGCGCTGGTAGTCGCGCAGCGACCAGTCGCTGAGGTCGAGCGCGATCGGGTGGGCCTCACCGTCGACGTACCCGGCGTAGTCCTCGGCCGGCCAGCCCAGCTTGAGCAGCGCCTGCTTGAGGTTGCCGCGCTCGGAGGCGTGCACGACCACCGTGTCGTCGTCGATGCGGGCACCGAGCATGCCGGCGACCTTCTTGGCGCGCAGCACCTCCTCGAGCACGGGCCGGTCGGTGGAGGCGAGGACCAGACCGTGGATCGGGTGCTTCTCGAGCCGCAGCCGGCCGTAGCGGGCCATCGTCTCGGCGACGTCGACGAGCAGCGCGTGCGGCACGGCGTAGCGGCTGTACTCCAGCAGCGTGTCGACGACCTGCTCGGCGTCGTGGCCGGCGGCCCGGGCGTTCCAGAGACCGAGCGGGGTCAGCCGGTAGGTGTGGATGTGCTCGGGGGAGCGCTCGAGCTCCGCGAACGGCGCGATCGCCTTGCGGCAGTCGGCGGCGCGCTCGTGGTCGACCTCGAGCAGCAGCGTCTTGTCGGACTGGACGATGAGGGGTCCGTCGTTCACGAGGTCCTCATGCCGAGGCGACGGCCTTCTGCCGGGCGCGGTACGCCGCGACGTTCGCCCGCGAGGAGCAGCGGTCGGAGCAGTAGCGGCGCGACTGGTTGGGCGAGGTGTCGACGTAGACGTTGGTGCACGGCGACGCCGCGCAGATGCCGAGCCGGGCCGGGCCGAGGTCGCAGACCAGGTTGGCCAGGCCGAGCAGCGCCTCACCCACCAGGAGCTCGGCGACCGACTGCGTCTTCGACGCGACGTGGATGTGCAGGCTGCCCGGGTCGTGGCTCGAGATCTGCGGCGTGATGGGGTGGCGCACCATCAGGTCGTTGATGCCGTCGATGACGGCGGCGGTCTCGCCGGCGGCCGAGGCCTCGAAGACCGGCCTCAGCTCGCGCTGGAACTTCCGCAGCAGCATGCAGTCGCGGTCGGTGCACTGGTGCACCAGCCACTCACGGTCGGCGATGTGGGCCCGGAGCGCGTCGACGTCGGGGAGCGAGGCGTTGAGGAGCCCGGCCGACCGCTCGGCGTAGCGGATGAAGTCCACGCTTCCGAGACTACTGGTCTACCCCGAAATGGGTCTTACAGCGGTGATCCGGTGCACGGCGAACGTGCGGACGTCGTCGGAGCGCTGGTCGTGCGCGGTCAGCACGCCGCCCTCGACCGAGACGGGGTCCACGACCCGCTCGCTGCGGGACCCGTGGTTGTCGACGTAGACGATGAGCACCGACCGGCCGACCTCGACCGCCTCGCGGAGCGCGGCGAGCGACCCGGACGGCGAGAGAGACGCCTCCGGGCCGAGCGGGCGCGACGACGCGGCGCGGTCTCCGGACCGGATCGCGGTGACGACGGCCGACACGGTCGCCGTCCGCCGCGCGGCGGCCGCACCGCGCCCGCGGTGCTCGCGGGGGGTGCGCGCCCGGCGCTGGTCGGGGCGGACGACGTGCACGCTGCCGTCCTCGGCCTCGACGACAGGCGCGGCCCCGAGCTCGCGCAGCCGGGGGAGCAGGAGGTCGAGCGGCACCGTGCTCACGAGCACCGTGGGTGCCAGCCGGCGCAGGCCGAGCGACCCCGCCTTGGGGTGGTGCAGCAGCTCAGTGAGCGCGGCCTCGTCGTCGGCGCGGAGGAACGCCTCCGCGTGCCCGACCCGCACCGACCCGAAGGTGCGCGCCGTGTCGTCGACGAGGTAGGTGAGCGGCTGCGGCACAGGGGTCCGCGAGACCGAGCCCAGGAAGTCGTGCAGCTCGACCGCCGTCCAGCCGGTGTCGAGCGCCCGGCGGACCGACCCCGGCGTGAACCGGTAGACCGTCGCCCCGCCCCGGGACTCGACGTCGGCGACCAGCTGCAGCCGCCGGGCCAGCTGCGACTCCAGCGGGCCGGGCGCCACCGCCGTGAGGTCGGCCTGGAGCAGCACGTGGTCGACCGGCTCGGGCAGCAGGCCGGCCAGCGCCTTCTGCGCCTTCTCGTCGTCGCCGGCCAGCAGGTCGCGGGCGTACGACGCCAGCCCGTCGAGCCCGGTCACCCCGAGCGCGGCTGCCTCCGTGACCGTCCACAGCACCTGGTCGGCGCGGCTGCGCGGCCGGCGCGGTCGCTGCCAGCGCAAGAGCGTGACGACCGAGGGCACGCCGGTGCCCGCGGCCAGGCAGGTGCCCGGGGGCAGCGCCGCCAGCGCGGCCAGCGTCATCGCGCGCGTCTCGGCCATGTGGACGCCGGCCAGCTCAGGCGCCAGGGCGTTCCAGGCCTTGCCCGCGGTGTCGCGGGTGCCGACGAGGCCCGGCATCCGCGGGCTGTCGAGCCAGGTGCGCGCGAGCCCGGTCCAGCGCTCGGCGGGCGGACGCAGCACCCAGGAGTCGACCAGGTCGGTGGGCAGCCACACCTGGTTGCCGGCCGGGTCGGCGGCCGTGGACAGCAGCCCGGCACCCGAGGCGGCCTCGACGAGCAGCGCGACGGTGGCCTCCTCGACGTGCAGGGCCGCGGCGGTGGCCCGCAGGTCGCGGACGCCGAGGCCACCGCTGCGCAGGGCCGACGGCGGCTCGGCGCCCCACAGGTCGAGCAGCAGCTCGAGGCGGCGTACGGCGTCGAAGGCCGCGCCCGCCGCCATCGCGTCGACCTGGCGCTCGCTCCGGTCGGTCGACGCGGGCACGGGCACCTCGTCGACGCGCTCGGCGGTGGTGTGCCCGCCCCGCAGCGCGATCCCCACCTCACCGGGCACCACGACCGTGCCGCTGCCGCGCGGCACCAGCAGCCGTCGGGAGAGCAGTTCCTCCGCCGGGGTGGCCGCGTCGGCCGGCAGCACGGTGTGCCGGGCGTCGTCGGTCGTCGCCTCCCCGCCCGCCGCCAGGACGTGCTCGAGCATCGCCCGCGCGGGCTCCGACAGCTCGCCCAGCAGCCGGGTGACCTCGCGCGCCGCCGGCGTGGGCGTCGAGCACGGCCGGAGCCCGCTGACGCCCGCCTCCGGTCCGCCGGTCAGGCCCTCGGCGACCCCGCTGAGCGGCCGGAGCCCGCCGGGCGACTCCCAGGCCAGCGCCAGGTCGACCAGCCGGTCGACGGCCTCGCGCACGCGGGCCGGGTCGGCGTGGACCATCGCCGTCAACGCCTCATGTGACGTTTGACCTGCGACGACCAGGGCATCTAGAACGGAGAGCTCGAGCCGGGTGAGCTGGTCGAGCGCGCGCACCAACGACGATCGCGTGGTCGCGCGCGAGGCCAGCTGGCCGGAGTCATGAGGAGCGGGTGTGGCCAGGTCAGGACGCGCGGAGAGCAGCCGGGACAGCCGGTCGTCCGGCCAGCCCCGCAGCTGGTCGGCGAGCGATCGGTATCCCTCTGAGGCCATCCGGCAAAGTCTAGAGACGTGGTCGCAGCCGTGACCCAGGTCGAGCTCCTGCACGGTGCGACGTCCGACGTCGGGCTGCTGCGCGAGAACAACGAGGACGCCTACCTCGTCGCACCGCCCGTCTTCGCGGTCGCCGACGGCATGGGTGGGCACGAGAACGGCGACGTCGCCAGCCGCATCGTGGTCGAGGAGTTCGCCCGCCTGGCCGAGGAGGGCTACGAGCCGACGCGTGGCACCGAGGCCGTCGCGGCGACGCTCGAGGCGTGCCAGCGCCGGATCACGGAGTACGCCGGGGCCGACGGCACGGGCGCGCGGCGCACGCCCGGCACGACGGTGGTCGCGGCCCTCCTCGTCGAGGACCACGACGCGCCCGCGTGGCTGCTCGTCAACCTGGGCGACTCGCGCATCTACGCCGTGAGCGGTGGCCGGCTGCGGCAGGTCAGCGTCGACCACAGCGTCGTCCAGGAGCTCGTCGACTCCGGGGAGATCACCCCGGCCCAGGCCGGCCACCACCCGGAACGCCACGTGATCACGCGTGCCCTGGGCGGTCCCCGGCTCGAGCCGGCCGACAGCTGGGTGGTGCCGGTCAGCGAGATCGACCGGCTGCTGCTCTGCACCGACGGCATCAGCGGGCTGGTCGGCGACGACCGGATCGAGGCGATCCTGACCGGGACCTCCGACCCCCGCGACGCCGCCGACGGACTGGTCGCCGCGGCGCTCGAGGCCGGCGGCGACGACAACGCCACCGCGGTGGTCGTCGATGTGGTGGGATTGGTCCCCGACCAGACCTACGACTCCGAGCAACAGCGGGCGAGTCTCGAGCAGAAGCTGGGGGCATTGCCGTGAACGCTTCCGTGGACCCCGTGCGCTCCTACCGCCCGGGGGAGTGGTTCGGCATCCTCGGCGAGCGCGCCGTCGTGATCCTCCCGCCCACCGAGAAGCCGCGGGTCGCCGCCCTCTGGGAGCTCGTCGACGGCGGCGCCGGCTTCGACGTCACGCTCGACGCCCTGATCTCCGGCGGGCTGCGCGACCTGCCGGCGTTCGTGCTCGTCAGCACCGGTGAGGGCGAGACCAAGGTCGTCATCCGCGGCCCGGCGCGGGCGGAGTTCCGGGTCGGCGACGAGACCGTCACCCTCGAGGGCTCCAGCGCCACCACGTGGGTGGAGCGCTCGATGGCCGAGGTCGAGCGGATGAGCATCGTGCTCCACGACGGTGACCCCGACGGGGTGGACGACGGCGCGGACCTGCCGTCGTACGTCGTCGACGGCGGGCTGTTCCGCATCTCGCGGCTCGACGAGGCGCCGGCCCACGAAGGACCCGACGAGTTCGCCGAGGAGCCGGCCTACGAGCGCGAGTTCCCGCTGCCGGACGGCGGGCTCGAGGACGACATCGAGGACGACGTCGAGGACGACATCGAGGACGAGCAGGAGTACGACGACGAGGACGACGCGGACCAGGACGACGACGCGTACGCCGGGTCCGAGCCGGTCGCCCGCTCGCCCGAGCCGCCGGCGTGGACCCCCTCGCCGCCGACCCTGCCGCCTCCGCCGCCACCGGCGCCGGTGCTCCCGCCCATGCCCGGCCCGCCCACCGAGGCGATGGCCGACGGCCCGCTCCCCGAGACCGACCACGACGGCCTCACGGTGACCGGTGCGTGGCAGCCACCCGCGGCCGAGCCGCCCGGCATCCCCGGGCAGCCGCCCGCACCCGACGTGACCGTCCCGGTGGCCCGCTTGCAGATCTCCAACGGCGACGAGGTCGACGTCGACCGGGCCATCGTCATCGGCCGGGCGCCCGAGTCGCGCCGGTTCAACGACACCGAGCAGCCGCTGCTCGTCACGGTGCCGAGCCCCCACCTGGAGATCTCGTCGACCCACATCGAGGTCCGGCCCGGCTCCGGCGCCGACCACGGCAGCGCCGTGGTGACCGACCTCGCCTCCACCAACGGCACCGTCCTCGTGCAGCCCGGGCTCGGTCCCGAGTCCCTGGCTCCCGGCGTGCCGGTGCAGCTGATCCCCGGCGCGATCATCGATCTCGGCGACGGCGTGACCATCAAGGTCACCAGTCCCTGACCATGAGCGATGTCGCCTACGAGGCTCCTGACACCGGAGCGCTGACCACCGACCACCTCGTCGCGGGCGCGGACCGCCGCTTCTACGCGTTCGTCGTCGACCGGCTCCTGGCGTGGGGCGTCTGCGGCGGCGAGGCGTACGCCGCCTACACCACGCTCATCGAGCCCGGCCGCACCTGGGCCGGCGTCGCCGCCATCGCCGGCACGGTGCTCATGGTCGGCCTGCTCAGCTCGATGCTCGTCGGGCTCTTCGGCCTCACGCCGGGCAAGGCCCTGGTCGGCATCCGGGTGCTGTCCTTCGAGGACGCGCGGCCGATCGGGCTCGTGCGGGCGATCCTGCGGACCCTGCTGCTCGGCGTCGCGACGCTCCCGACGCTGGGGTTCGGCGCGGCGGCGCTGGCCTGGACGGCGATGGTCGACCCGAGCGGCTGGCGCCGGGGATGGCACGACCTGCGGTGCGGCACGGTGGTGGTCGACGTACGCCCGGTCCCCGTCGTCGAGGAGCCGGAGGAGGAGGCGCCCCGGCAGCTCGTCAACCTCACCGCGATGCGGCTGGTGCCCGCGTCACCGACGCCGCCCCGGCGGATCCCCACCCGGGGCAAGCGGCCCCCGGCGCCGCCGCCCGACCCGGCTCCGCCCACGCCGACGGTCACGCCCCGGCAGGGCCTGGGCTGGCCGCTGGTCGGTGAGGCGCCCGTCGGGCCCGCAGCCGCTGCGGCGCCGCCCCGCGGACCGCGCCCGGCCGCCCCGCCCTCTGGCCCGCCGTCTGCGCCGCCCCCCGCA
This sequence comes from Nocardioides halotolerans DSM 19273, assembly GCF_000422805.1. GTDB lineage: Bacteria > Actinomycetota > Actinomycetes > Propionibacteriales > Nocardioidaceae > Nocardioides > Nocardioides halotolerans. The sequence goes on from NZ_AUGT01000009.1 coordinate 509,402, forward strand.
CCGGCCCCGGCGCCGCCCTCCACGCCGGCCCCCGCGCCGCAGCCCGCAGCCCCCGCACCCGTCGCCCGCTGGCAGGTCGTCTTCGACACCGGGGAGCAGTTCGAGGTGCGCGGGCTGACGCTGGTGGGGCGGCGACCCGAGCCGCGGCCCGGGGAGCCGGTGAAGCGGCTGGTCACCCTGCCGTCCGACGACATGAGCCTGTCCAAGACGCACGCGCAGTTCCAGGTGGTGCCCGACGGGGCGCTCGTGGTGATGGACCGCGGCTCCACCAACGGGTCGATCCTGATCCGGGCCGGCGTCGCCAAGCGGCTGGTCGGCGGCAAGCCCGCGACGATGCGCGACGGCGACCGGGTCCGGTTCGGCGACCGCGAGATGACTGTCAAGAGGCTGGGCCCTACCTAGGAGGGCTCCTCGCCGTTAGGTTTTCGATCGTGACCTTCGAGTACTCGCGGACCGTGACCACGACAGCCACCGCCCACGACGTGTGGGCACTCTGGAGTGACCCGGGCAGCTGGCACTGCTGGGACCCGTCGGTCGAGTCCGTGGCCATCGAGGGCCACTTCGCCGAGGGTGCGGCGGGCGTGATGGTGCTGACCGGCGGCATCGAGGTGCCGGTGACCCTCGAGCTCGTCGAGCCGGGTGCGCGCTACCTCGACCGGCTCGAGATGGGCGACCTGCGCATCCACATCGACCACGTGGTGAAGGACTCCGACAGCGGCGCGGAGGTGACGGTCAGCACCTTCGTGACCGGCCCCGGCGCCGAGGACATCGGCCCGATGGTGACGGCCGACGCCCCCAAGGCGATGGAGACCCTCTGCGCGATGGCCGAGGGTCGCTGAGCGGGCCGGCTCAGGCAGGCACCCGCTCGCCGAGGACGGCCCGGGCCGCGGCCTCGGCGTGGGTCCGCATCGAGGGCAGCAGCGGCACGGGAGTGTCGTCGGCGCCGACGAGCAGCTCGATCTCCGTGCAACCCAGCACGACCGCCTCGGCGCCCCGGTCGCGCAGGCGGCCCAGGATCGCGACGAACGCCGCCCGCGACTCCTCGGTGACCACGCCCCGGGTCAGCTCGTCGAAGATGACCCGGTCGGCCTCGCGGCGGTCGGCCGCGTCGGGCACGACCACCTCGAGCCCGTGGCGGGCCAGCCGGCCGACGTAGAAGTCCTCCTCCATCACCCAGCTCGTGCCGAGGACGCCGAGGCGCGACCACCCGTGCTCGCCGGCGCGGTCGGCTAGGGCGTCGGCGATGTGCAGGAGCGGTACGCCGATGCCGGCCTGCACCTCCTCGGCCACGCGGTGCATGAGGTTGGTGCAGATGATCACCACGTCGGCGCCGGAGCGCTCGCAGCGCTGCGCGGCCTCGGTGAGCAGGCGCGCCGCGTGCGCCCAGTCGCCGTCGAGCTGGCACCGCCGGATCTCGGCGAAGTCCAGCGACTCCAACGCCACCGGCGCCGACGCGTGGCCGCCGAGCTCCTCGGCGACCTGTTCGTTGATGACTCGGTAGTACTCCAGAGTCGAGTGCCAGCTCATGCCGCCGACGAGGCCGATCTTCTTCATGGCTCCATCGTGCGGGGATCACCGACCCCAAGGAACCCCTGTTCTTCTTCGCTGTCCCATAACCTGACGTTATGGATCCGAAGCGGGTGCTGATCTTCCGCACCGTGGCGCGCGCCGGCTCGATCAGCGGCGCGGCCCGCGAGCTCGGCTGGACCCAGCCCGCGGTCAGCCAGCACCTGCGCGCCCTGGAGCGCTCGGCCGGGTGTGCCCTGCTGCTCCGCGGCGCGGCGGGCGTCGAGCTGACCGAGCCGGGACGGGTGCTGCTCGCGCGGGCCGACGCGCTCGCCGTACAGCTCCACATGGCGGAGGAGGAGCTCGCCGACCTGACCGCGCTGCGTCGCGGCCGGGTCCGGCTCGCGGCCTATCCCTCGGCGGCGGCGACGCTGGTGCCGCGCGCCGTCGCCGGGCTGCGCGCCCGCCACCCCGAGGTCGACGTCGAGCTCACCGAGGCGGAGCCGCCGGAGGCGCTCGCGCTCATCTCCCGCGGCGACGCCGACCTCGCCCTCGTCTTCTCCTACGACCCACCCCACGGAGCCGTGGGCGAGGGGCGCTCCGCGCGGGCGGACCACGCTTCCGCGGGGACACCGGAAAGGCGCGACCAGGTCGCCGCCGGAGGGGCCGGCCTGGTCTGGCGGCCGCTGGCCGACGAGCCCGTCGCGCTCGTCGTCGGCGCCGACCACCGCGCCGCCACCCGGCGCCGGCTGACGCTGGCCGACCTGTCGGAGGAGCCGTGGATCGTGGGCTGCGAGCGGTGCCGGGCGCACGCGCTGTCCGTCTGCGCCGAGGCCGGCTTCGAGCCCGCGGTGCGGCACGTCAGCGACGACTACGTCGTGGTCCAGAACCTCGTGGCGGTCGGGCTCGGCGTGACCCTCCTCCCGCGCTCGGCGCTCGACGCGTTCCTGCACCCGGGCGTCCGGGTGCGCGAGCACCCGTCGTTCGGCACCCGGACCTTCGGCGTGGTGCACCGCGAGGGAGCCGACCTGGTGCCGGCCACCGCCGCGCTGGTGCGCGAGCTGGCCGCCTGAGGTTCTTCTCCGCGCGGGTGTCGTATCCCGCCCCGCGTCTTCGTGGAGGTGCTGACAGCACCCACACCCACGAGAAGGAGGGGAGCCAGATGCGCACCCTGTTCGTCACCGAGTTCATCTCCCTGGACGGCGTCATCGAGGCGCCCGGCGGGGAGGAGGACTTCCGCCACACCGGCTGGACCTTCGACATCGACTCCGACCCGACCATGTACGAGTTCAAGGCCGAGGAGACCTTCAGCACCCAGACGCTGCTGCTCGGCGCCCGGACCTACGAGGGCTTCGCCGCGGCGTGGCCGGGGCGCGACGGCGAGTTCGCCGACAGGTTCAACTCGATGGAGAAGGTCGTCCTGTCCACGACGCTCGAGAACCCGGCCTGGACCAACACGAAGGTGGTCCGCGACCTCGACGCCGTCCGGGAGCTGAAGGAGGGCGAGGGCGGCCCGATCGGGGTCCACGGCAGCGCCTCGGTCGCGCAGGCGCTCCACAAGGCCGGGCTGGTCGACACCTGGCACCTCGTGGTGTTCCCGGTCGTGCTCGGCAGCGGCAAGCGGCTCTTCCCGACCGACGCCGAGGACAAGCAGAAGCTCACGCTGCGCGAGTCGCGCACCTGCACCAACGGCGTCCAGCTCAACATCTTCGACACCGTCGGGTGACCCTGCCGAACCACGGGCTCGACCACGGGCCGGACCCCGGCCCGAGCTTCGCCTAGCTCGGGTCGGGGACGTCGTCGAACGCGTCGGGTGTGTGCACGACGTGGGCGCGGCCCAGCGGCCACGCGAGGGCGAACACCTTGCCGACCACGTCGTCGACCGGGACGTAGGCGTCGCTCGCGTCGCACTTGCTGGCGTTGGGGCGGCACAGGTGCACCGAGGAGTCCGCGGAGTTTCGCCGGTTGTCGCCCATCACGAACACGGTGCCGTCGGGCACCGGCCCGGCGGTCCAGTTGCACGACATCTGGCCGTCGGGCATCGGGCCGTCGCACTTGCCGTGGTTCTTCGCGATGAACCCGCTCTCGTCGACCGGCTCGCCGTTCACGGAGAGGCGGCCGTCCTGGTCGCAGCAGACGATGGTGTCGCCGGCGACGCCGATCACCCGCTTCACCAGGTGGCCGCCCGTCGGGTAGAGCCCGATCTTCGCCAGCCCGCGAGCCAGGAAGGTCATCGGCTGGCCCGACTCGAGCGCGTTGAGCCAGCCACCGGGGTCGTCGAAGACGATGACGTCGCCGCGCTGCGGACCGCCGTCACCCCAGTAGGAGGGCTTCTGCACCAGGATCCGGTCGTTGACGATGAGGCCGGGCTCCATCGACTCCGAGGGGATGTAGAAGGACTGCACGAAGAACGTCTTCACGACCAGCGCCAGCACGATCGCGAAGGCGAGCAGGAGCACGGTCTCGCGGAGCGCCTTGAACGGCGTCTGCTTGCGGTCGGACCCGGCCTTCTCGGCGTTGGTCTCCGGGTCCGTGGTCACGTCGCGAACCCTACCTATCGGTCCCACGCGTCCCGGCGTACGTTCGGTCGCATGGCCGCGTCAACCGCACCGTCGTACGCCAGGGGCGAGACCGAGCCGGCGATGCTCGACCAGACCATCGGCGCAAGCTTCGAGGCGACCGTGGCGGCGCACCCGGACCGGGAGGCCCTCGTCGAGGTCGCGACCGGCAGGCGGTGGACCTGGTCGGAGCTCGACCGCGACGTGGACGCGCTGGCCATCGGGCTGGCGCGGGCCGGGATCACCAAGGGCGACCGGGTGGGCATCTGGTCGCCCAACTGCGCGGAGTGGACGCTGGTGCAGTACGCCACCGCGAAGCTCGGGGCGATCCTCGTCAACGTCAACCCGGCCTACCGCACCCACGAGCTCTCCTACGCGCTGCGGCAGTCGGGCACCCGGCTGCTGGTCTCGGCGACCGAGTTCAAGACCAGCGACTACCGGGCGATGGTCGACGAGGTGCGCGGCGACGTGCCGACGCTGGAGCAGGTGTGGTTCCTCGGCAGCCCCGAGTGGACCGACCACAACGTCCACGACCCGGGCGTCACGCTCGCCGAGCTGCTCGACTACCCGTTGTCCGACCTGCGCCCCGACGACCCGATCAACATCCAGTACACGTCCGGCACGACGGGCTACCCGAAGGGCGCCACGCTCAGCCACCGCAACATCCTCAACAACGGCTACTTCACGACCGAGCTGATCGGCTTCACCCACGAGGACCGGCTCTGCATCCCGGTGCCCTTCTATCACTGCTTCGGCATGGTGATGGGCAACCTCGGGTGCACCACCCACGGCGCCACGATGGTGATCCCCGCGCCGGGCTTCGACCCCGAGATCACGCTGCGCACCATCGCCGAGGAGCGGTGCACCGCGGTCTACGGCGTGCCGACGATGTTCATCGCGATGCAGAACCACCCGACCTTCGCCGACCACGACCTCTCGTCGCTGCGCACCGGGATCATGGCCGGCTCGGTCTGCCCGGTCGAGGTGATGAAGCGCTGCGTCAACGACATGCACATGCCCGAGGTCGGCATCGCCTACGGCATGACCGAGACCTCGCCCGTCTCGTGCCAGACCCGGGTCGACGACGACCTCGAGCGGCGTACGGCGTCGATCGGCCGAGTGGGGCCGCACCTCGAGATCAAGATCGTCGACCCGGCCACCGGCGAGACCGTGCCCCGCGGGGCGCCCGGCGAGTTCTGCACGCGCGGCTACTCGGTGATGCTCGGCTACTGGCCTCTGCACGATTCTGGGGCCGCGGAGAAGACCGCCGAGGCGATCGACGCCGACGGGTGGATGCACACCGGCGACCTCGCGGAGATGCGCGAGGACGGCTACTGCACCATCGTCGGCCGGATCAAGGACATGGTGATCCGGGGCGGCGAGAACGTATACCCGCGCGAGATCGAGGAGTTCCTCTACCAGCACCCCGACGTCGAGGACGTGCAGGTCATCGGCGTCCCGGACGAGAAGTACGGCGAGGAGCTCTGCGCCTGGATCAAGCTGAAGGCGGGCGCCGAGCCGCTGGACGCCGACGCCGTGCGCGCGTTCTGCCAGGGCCGGCTGAGCCACTACAAGATCCCGCGCTACGTGATGGTCGTCGACGACTTCCCGATGACGGTGACCGGCAAGATCCGCAAGGTCCAGATGCGCGAGGAGACTGCCGAGCAGCTCGGCCTGACTGGTCCGGAGTAGCACGTTCAGGTCATGGTCAGGTCCGTGGCAGGGCCCTAGCCTGCCGGGAGACGCCCTGGGAGAGGGGCGTCGTTGTCGCCCGGGGGGAGAACTGTCATGCGCGCTCTGAAGGTGTTCGTCGCGACCGCGGTCGGGCTGGGAGGGCTGGCGGTCGCCGGCGCGCCCGCACATGCGGGCAAGGGGGCCGACCCCGACGAGGTCAAGACCGTGACCATGCCCCTCCAGTCGAGGTCGATGCTCCGGTCGACCCCGATCGAGGGCGGGTTCAGCAACTACTGCGCGGTCGTCACGCTGGTGCCGTTCAACGACCTCGCGGGCTTCCAGCCCGTGTCGGTGACAGCCACCTTCATCAACGCGCCCTTCACCGAGAGCATCGGCGAGGCGCCGTACGACGACGCGGCCACGATCAACAACCTCGTGTTCACACCCTCCGGCGCTGCTCACCAGACGCAGCTGGGTGAGGCCTCCTACCAGCAGGGCGGCGGTGACCCGGCCCTGGCGGCCGTCGAGTGCGAGAAGCTGCGCCAGAGGTCGGACGACTTCTGGGGTCCGACCGCAACGGTCACCTACGAGCGCACCGACAAGTGCGCCGCGGCCCTGGCCAAGGTCGCGTCGGCGGCGAAGGCCGTCAAGGCGGCGCAGAAGAAGGTCAAGAGCACCACCGGCAAGGCCCACGCCGCGGCCGTGGCGGCGCTGAACAAGGCCAAGGCGAAGCTCAAGGCGACCAAGAAGAAGGCCAAGAAGGCCTGCAGGTAGGCGGGGTCGGACGCGTAGCCTCCGGGGCGTGCCCCTGCCCGACGGTTACTCGCTCCAGCCCCTGACCCTCGAGCACGCACCCGCGCTCGCCGCGGCGTACGCGCGCAACCGCGAGCACCTCGCACCGTGGGACCCGGAGCGGCCCGAGGAGTTCTACACGCCCGAGGGGCAGGCGGCGAGCCTCGTCGAGCGGTTGCGGCTGGAGGAGCAGGGGCTGTTCTCCAACTTCACGCTGTTCGCTCCCGACGGCGACGTCGTCGGCCGCGCCAACCTCCAGAACATCATCCGCGGCACCATGCAGGGCGGGACGCTCGGCTACTGGGTCGACAAGGACCACCTGCGGCGCGGTCTGGCCGCCGCGGCGGTCGAGTTCCTCGAGGAGCAGGCGCTCGCGCTGGGGCTGCACCGGCTCGAGGCCGGCACCATGGTCGAGAACCTGCCCTCGCAGCGGGTGCTGCTGGCGCGCGGCTTCGAGCAGTACGGCATGGCCCCGAAGCTGCTGTTCCTCAACGGCGCCTGGCGCGACCACGTGCTGTTCCAGAAGGTGCTGCACGACCGTCCGCTGTCCTGACCCATGCGCGGTGCTCCTTCAGCGCCCAGCTGCGCCGCACCACGCCGGTGCGCATCCCGGCGCGCGCCTCGGGGTCGGCCATCGCGAACCACAGGTGGCCCAGCACCAGTAGCCCGAGCGCCAGCGCGAACCAGTCGTGCACGAACGTCGCGCCGGTGCGCCACGCCAGCCGCACCAGGCCGGTCCAGAACATCAGCGTGCCGGTGCCGACGAGCACCACGACCGACCCCGCGGTGAGCGCCGCGTTGAGCTTCTGCCCGGCGTTGAACTTGCCGACGTCGAACGACCCGTCGCGCCGGTCCCTGGACCGCAGCCACCGCCAGTCCTCGCGGGAGAACCGGTTGAGGAGGCCGAGGTCGGCTCGGTACGCCGGCGAGAGCAGCCCGAGCAGGAGCGGGGCCGCCAGGGCGTAGCCGGCCCACACGTGCACCAGCTCGACGGCGTGCCGGTGGCCGACCGCGAGCGAGACCGGGCCGTAGTAGAGGACGAACGCCGTCACCAGGCAGGTCGCCATGAGCAGCCCGGTGACGCGGTGCACCCACCGCTCGGCCGGCGTGAAGCGCGCCAGCGTCGCCACCACGTCACCCACGGATGGTCCCGTCGACGTCGTAGCCGCGGTGCTCCCAGTAGCCCGGCACCTCGTCCTCTGTGAGCTCGATCGCGGAGAGCCACTTGGTGCTCTTGTAGCCGTACTGCCCGTCGACGTACATCCGCACCGGCCCGCCGTGGTCGTGGCTGACCGGGCCGTCGAGCATCTCCAGGGCGACGATCGTGCGTGCCGCGCGGGCGTCCTCGAGGCCGAGGCTCTCGGTGTAGGTGCCGTCGAACGAGCGGAACCGCACCGCCGTCGCCGACGCGGCCGGCCGAGCCCGGTCGAGGAGCTCCGACAGTGGGACGCCCACCCAGTGGACACCCGGCACCACCCACCCGGTCACGCAGTGGAAGTCGCTGGTGAACTCCGTCTGCGGCAGCGCGCGCAGGTCGGCGAGCCCGTAGGTGGCCGGCTCCGCGACGAGCCCGCCCACCTCGAGCCGGTACGACGCCTCGTCACGCGGCTCGACGACGCCGGTGACCGAGTAGAAGCGGAACGCCGGACCCAGCGGCAGCGTCGCGATCAACCCGGTCGGGTCCCGCAGCTCGACCGGCGCCAGCCACTCCGACAGGCGGCGCGAGAACGACGCCCCACCGACGACCCCTGCGGCCCCGAGCCCCACCAGGCCGAGGACCACGCGCCGGCCGACGGGCGCGCCGGAGGCGTCGGGCGTGCGAGACCGGTCGACGTCGTCCATCGTCTCCACGATGGCACGGCGTCGTGCGGGTCAGCCGAGATCGGCCAGGGGCCCCTGGAAGACCACGCTCTCCCCGGACATCTCCGTGTCGCCGCAGGAGGACTCGATGTAGAACTCCGCCCCGGCGTAGGCCTTCTCGATGTAGTACTCGTTGACGCCGAACTTCGAGGACCCGGGCAGGATCTTGCCGCCCAGCTCCTGGTCGAAGTCGCCCGCGATCTGGCTGAACGCCTCGTCGTCGTTGCCGCTGGTGACGTGCAGGCCGCCCGGGCAGGAGTACGGGTCGAACGGCTCGGAGAAGTCCGCGGGCACGGAGACGTCGTAGCGGAGCACGAGCCGGGTGTCGTCGGGGTCGGCCACGCCGCACGAGCCGTCGCCGCAGAAGTCGTCCGGCTTGTTGCCGCCCCAGAGCTCGACGCGCTCGACCGAGAGCGTCTGGGTGATCCCGTTCTCCCAGGTGTAGGTCCCGCCGTCGAGGGGCTGGGTCGCGAAGGACTCCTCTGTCGCGGAGTCATCTTCGGAGTCCTCGGACCCGTCGTCGGAGGCGCTGTCGTCGCCTTCGCTGCCGTCGTCGAAGCCGCTGCCACCCAGCTCCGGGCCCGTGGCGTCCTCCGGAGCCTCGCCGGCCATCACCGCCACCAGCCTGTCGACGGCGATCTCGGTGTAACCCTCGAGGGCGTCGTGCGCCCCGGTGTCGCTCAGATCGCCGATGAAGACCGCAGTGAGGTTGTTGTCGACCCGCGCGAAGGAGAAGTCGAAGGCGAGCGGCAGGTCGAAGCCGTCCGAGGACACGGACCCCGTCGCGTGGATGTTCACCTGCTGGTCGACATCGCCGCTCACCCGATCGGTGTCAGTCTCGATGTCGAGCACGATGGTCGCGTCGTCCTCGTCGGTCTCGTCGACGTGGTCGCACTTCGCGAGCGCCTGTGCCAGCCGGTCGAGCGCGTGGTCCAGCTGCTGCGTCGACGCGTACGACGCGACCTTGGACCCGACCGACGGGAACCCAGCGTCCGCGACCTCGAAGGACGCCTCGTGCTCGGTCTTCGCGTCGATCGAGTCGTCCACGTCCAGGTCACCGAGACAACCCAGCGAGTCGTCGTCATCGTCGTCGTCCTCGCTCTCCACGAAGTCGCCGTCGAGGTTGTCCAGCGTCAGCACCGCGGTCTCGACCTTGTCGTCGCTCAGCACCGACGAGCTGCCGGACCCGTCGCCGCCTCCGCACCCGGCCGCGGCGAGCGCCACGGCCGCTGTGGCCGCGAGGACCCGAAGGCCCGAGGTACGTGGTGCGCGCGAGCGCGTGAACAGGTGCATGTCTCTCCCCGTGGTACCGATGCCGATTGACGTCGGGCGCAGCCTACGGGCGCGCGGTCACCCATCGCGGGGAGTACGCACCGAGTCGGCCGCGCCTGATGACGCTCGGCTCGCTCCGCCTAGGCTTGCCGCCATGTCCAGTCAGCTCGTCGTCGGCTTCGACCTGGACATGACGCTCATCGACACCGTGCCCGGGTTCGCGGCCCTGCTGCGCCGGCTGGGCGAGGAGTATGCCGTCGAGCTCCCCGTCGAGGAGATGACGGCGAAGCTCGGGCCGCCGCTCGACCAGCTGCTCGCGCCGTACCTGCCGGCCGAGCAGGTCGGGCCGGCGGGCGACCGGTTCCGGGAGCTCTACCCCGACCACTCGATCGAGACCGTGCCGGCGCTGCCCGGCGCGCACGAGGCGCTCGCCGCCGTGCGCCGCCACCGCGGGCGGGTCGTGTTGGTGACCGGGAAGTATCCGCCCAACGCCCAGCGCCACGTCGACCACCTCGCACTCGACGTCGACCTGCTCGAGGGCTGGGTCTGGGGTGTCGGCAAGGCCGAGGTGCTGCGCCGCGAGGGCGCCGGCATCTACGTCGGCGACCACGTGCACGACGTGGAGGGCGCCCGCGCCGCCGGAGCGCTGAGCGTCAGCGTGCTCAGCGGCGGGTGCACCCGGGAGGAGCTCGAGGAGGCCGGCACCGACGTCGTGCTCGAGAGCCTCGAGGAGTTCCCGGCCTGGCTCGACGAGCACGTGCTGCAGACGCGGCTGGGCGCGTTGGAGCGCGACCTACGGGAGCGCGGGAGCGTGATGGTCGCTTACAGCGGCGGCGCCGACAGCGCGTTCCTGCTCGCCGCCGCGGTCCGCACCCTCGGGCCCGACCGGGTGGTCGCCGCCACCGGCTACAGCCACTCCCTGCCGCAGGCCGAGCGTGACCCGGCGCGCACCTTCGCGGAGGGGCTGGGCGTCGAGCTGATCACGCCCGAGACCCACGAGATGGAGCGCGAGGGCTACCGCGCCAACGGCGGCGACCGCTGCTTCTTCTGCAAGGCCGAGCTGATCGACGTGCTCACGCCGCTCGCGCGGGCCCGCGGGATCGGCACGGTCGTCACCGGCACCAACGCCGACGACGCGGTCGCGGGCTTCCGCCCCGGCATCCGCGCCGCCGACGAGCGGGGAGCGGCCGCGCCGCTGCGCGACGCCGGGCTGACCAAGGCGCAGATCCGTGAGGCCTCGCACCGCTGGGGCCTGCCCACGTGGGACAAGCCGGCCGCCGCGTGCCTCTCCTCGCGGGTCGCGTACGGCGTCGAGGTGACCCCGCACCGCCTGGCCCGCGTGGAGCGCGCGGAGGCCGCGGTGCGCGACCTGCTGGGGCCGTCCGGGCTGCAGAACCTGCGCGTGCGCGACCTCGGCGGCCGGGCCTCGGTCGAGGTCGACCGGTCGCTGCTGCCGCTCGCCGAGGCGCCGTACGCCGCGGTGGTCACTGCCGTGCGAGCCGCCGGGTTCGACGACGTCGTGGTCGACGAGAAGGGGTTCCGCTCCGGCTCGATGAACGAGCAGCTCGCGTGACCACCCCACGAAGCATGGTCCCCGACCCGGACCACGTGCTCGCGGAGTCCTCGGCCTGGATGTGGGTCCCGCCCGAGGCTCGGACCGTCGAGACCGACGAGTTCCTGCTCGTCGCCTACCCCGAGCACTTCTCCGACCCGACCGTCGCCACCCGCTGGCGCAGCGAGCGGCCCGCCGACGCGCTGATCGACGACGTGCTCGACGCGGCCCACGGTCTCGGGCGCGACGCGGTGAGCTTCTTCGAGCTCGGCGAGGCCACTCGGCCGCCCGACCTCGAGCGCCGGCTGCGCGAGCGCGGGGCCGAGCTCACCGAGACCCTCGCGGTGCTCGCGCTCGACCTCACCCGCGGCGTGCCGGACCTCGACGTCCCGCCCGACCTCGAGGTGCGCAGGGTCGCCGACCTCGACGACCTGCGCGCCGCGGACCGCATCGACGTCGAGGTCTTCGGCGGCAGCCACGCCGACGAGGACGCGCTCGCGGCCACGGCCGCGCGGCTCGCCGACGACCACCGCTACCTCGTGCTCCGTGACGGCACGCCCGTCGGCACGGCCGGACACGTCGTCGCCGGCGCCACCGTCCGGCTCTGGGGCGGTGCGGTGGTGCCCGCAGCGCGGCACACCGGTGCCTACCGCGCGCTCCTCGACCGCCGGCTCCGCGAGGGTGCTGGGGCCGGCTGCACCATGGCGCTGGTCAAGGGCCGCGTCGAGACCTCCGCGCCCGTGCTGCTCCGGGCCGGGTTCTCGGCGTACGGCGAGGTGCGCGCCTACCGGCTGGCACGACGCTGAGCCTGCTCCACGAGGTGTGGGAGCGCGCCACCTCGACCCAGCCGGTGCCCGACGCCACCGTCGCCGTCGCGACGGGCGTCGTGGCCCTCGTGCTGGTGCTCGCCCCCGCGACCTGGCCGCGGGTGCGCCTCGGTACGACGGTCGTGCACGAAGCGGGCCACGCGGTGGTGGCCGTGCTGGTCGGCCGCCGGCTCCGCTCGATCCGGCTGCACTCCGACACCTCCGGCCTCACGGTCTCCCGCGGCAAGCCGCGCGGCCCGGGGATGGTGGCGATGCTGGCCGCGGGCTACCTCGCGCCCGCGGCGCTCGGGCTCGTCGCCGCGCTGCTGCTCGCCGACGGCCGCAGCGTCGGCCTGCTCTGGCTGCTCGTGCTCCTCGCGGCGGCGCTCATCCTCTGGGTGCGCAACGGCTACGGGCTGCTGGTCCTGCTGGTCGGCGGGGCCGGCGTGCTGCTGCTGACGTGGTACGGCGACGACACGGTCTGGTCCGTCGCGGCCTACCTCATCGCCTGGCTGCTCCTGCTGTCGGCGCCGCGGCCGCTCGTCGAGCTGCTCACCGCGGGCCGTCGCCGCGGCCGGACCTCCGACCCCGACCAGCTCGCGGGTCTCACCCGGATGCCGGCCGTGGTGTGGATCCTGGTGCTGCTGCTGGCGAACCTCGCCGGGCTCGTCGTCGGCGTCACCACGCTGGCGCCGGACCTGCTCTGACGCGACGGAATCGGGTCGAGTGCGGCCCGGGTGGTTGGCTAGGCTCCACGGTTGCGCCAGCCGGGCGCCGTACAGCTGTGAGAGAGGTCTGACCGTGCCCACTGGCAAGGTGAAGTGGTTCGACGCCGACAAGGGCTTCGGGTTCCTGTCCCAGGAGGACGGGCCTGACGTCTACGTGCACGCGGACGCCCTGCCCGAGGGCGTGACCACGGTCAAGGCCGGCACCCGCGTCGAGTTCGGGATCGCCCAGGGTCGCCGCGGCGACCAGGCGCTCCAGGTCCGCATCCTCGAGGCCCCGGCGTCCGTGCAGCGCAACCGCGCCGAGTCCAAGCGCCGCTCGCCCGACGAGATGGCGCCGATCGTGGAGGACCTGATCCGGCTCCTCGACGGCGTCGGCGAGTCCTACCGCCACGGCCGGCACCCCGACCGCAGCACCGCGCGCCCTACCGCCAAGCTGCTCCGCGCGCTGGCCGACGAGCTCGACCTCTGAGTCGCAGGAGTCCCACCAGTCACGCGTTTCACCGGGTACCCGGTGAAACTGCCGCTGACCGGATGGAACTCCTTGCGGTCAGGACCAGTTTCACCGGGTACCCGGTGAAACTGCCCCGAGGGCGCGCCCAGGCCCCTACCGCCGCCGCTGCACCGGCATCGGCTGGGTGTCGATGTCGGCCTGGGAAGCGCGTGACTGCGCGGCCAGCCGGCGCTGGCGGCGGGCGCGGGGCGCGGTGCTGAGGACGTACGCCGTCCACGCGGCCAGCGCGGCGAAGGCGACGGTGAGCCCGAGCCGGGGCGGGTCGAGCGGGAGCGCGATGCCGACGAACCCGCCCAGCACCCACGCCAGCTGGCAGGTCGTGTCGCTGCGGCCGAAGGCACTCGCCTGCACCTGGGTCGGGATGTCGCGCTGGATGGTGGCGTCGAGCGAGAACTTCGCCAGCGCCTGCGCCAGCCCCGCCACGAGGCCGAGGAGTGCGAGCGACCACACGCCGTAGAAGAGCGCCGCGAACAGGGCGGCCGCACCGTCGGCGACCAGGGCGAGCACGACCGCGAGCGCCGGGGTGAGGCGGCGCAGCATCGACGCGGCGAGGGTGCCCAGCACGCGGCCGAGCCCGGCGGCGCCGACGACGATGCCGATCATCACGCCCGGGCCGAACGTGCTGTCCGGTCGCACGTCGGGGTTGCGCAGCAGGAACGCCACGAACATCAGGAGGAAGCCGCTCAGGAACCACGGGCCGCAGTTGGCGCGCAGCGCGAAGGCCACCGGTCCGGGGATCCGGGTCCGCCGCCGGCCGCGCCGCGACGTGCTGCCCTCCTGGCCGCGCCAGGACAGCTCGCCCTCGCCCTCGCTGGAGTCCACGGCCGCAGGCAGCCGGATCGCGCAGACGGTCGCGATGACGAACAGCGCCGTCGCGTAGCGCAGCGACCACTCCGGCCCGGCCAGCGCCGCGAGCCCGGCGATCGGAGCCGAGACCGTCGCGCCCACGATGCCCGAGAGCGAGACCCGGCCGTTGGCCTTCACCAGCGTGAAGTCGCGGGGGAGGAGGCGGGGTACGGCGGCGGCCCGCGTGACGCCATAGGCCTTCGACGAGACCAGGACGCCGAGCGCGGCCGCGAAGACGAGCGCCGAGCCGCTCTCGATCGACGACGCCAGCGCCCAGCAGAGGAACGCGCGCACCGCCATCGTCGCACCGATCGCCCAGCGCCGGCCGTGCGCGAACCGGTCGAGGAACGGCCCGATCAACGGCGCCACGATCGCGAACGGCAGCATCGTCAGGCCGAGGAACAGCGCCACCTGGTCGCGGGCCTCGCCCGAGGGCACCTGGAAGAACAGGCTGCCGGCCAGCGAGATCGCGACCGCGGCGTCGCCGGCGGTGTTGAAGACGTGCATCTGGATCAGCCGGTGGAGACCCGACTCGGCGGCGCCCTCGGCCTCCGAGGCGCGCTTGGCCTGGGTCATCGTGAACCGGCTGGCCCGGGCGGTGCCGCGGCCCAGCGACCGCAGCCCACGGGCGGTCACCCGGGTGGTCGTCGCCACCCCGCGGCCGAGCTTGCGGGCCCGGTCGGCGGCCGACACGGACGGCGGCGCGACCGGCACCCCGTCGGGGTGCTCGTCCCTCCAGCGCTGCTGACCCTCCTCCACGGCCCCATCCTGCCCCAACCTGACACGACCCCAGCGGATCAGTCACACTTGCGCCCGTGACCACCCTCGCGACCCTGACCGCGCCCCGGGGCAGGGCCGACGCCGCGCTCGTCGCGGCCGTCGACGTCGCCCGCGCGGCGCTGCTCGAGGACGTCGACCCCGCCGACGTGGGCGACCACCTCGGCGCGACCAACGAGGGCGAGCGCGTGGTCACCCACCAGTTCGCCTGCACCCGTCGCGGCTACCTCGGCTGGCGCTGGTCGGTCACGATCACCCGCGCGCCGCGCCAGAAGACGGTCACGGTCGACGAGGTCGTGCTGATCCCGGGCGACGACGCGATCGTCGCCCCGGCGTGGGTGCCCTACCGCGACCGGATCCAGGCCGGCGACCTCTCGCCCGGCGACCTGCTGCCGGTCAGCGACGACGACCCGCGCCTGGTCCCGACGTACTCCTACGGCGACGACCCCCTCGACAGCGACGACAGGGCCCAGGTCCGGCAGGTCGCCCAGGACCTCGGCCTCGGCCGGGTGCGCACGCTCTCGGCCGAGGGTCGTGACCTCGCCGCACAGCGGTGGTACGACGGCGACGGCGGCCCGGACACCCCGCTGGCCCAGTCGGCGCCCCACCACTGCCACACCTGCGGCTTCCTGCTGCGCATCGCCGGCCCGCTCAGCGAGACGTTCGGGGTCTGCGCCAACGGCGACGCCAACGACGACGGGCGCGTGGTCAGCTTCGACCACGGGTGCGGTGCCCACTCCGAGGTGCGGCTGGCCAAGAGGCACGAGCCCCAGCCGTTGCCCGACCACGTCTTCGACACGCTCAGCACCGACGAGTTCGAGAGCTTCTGAGGGAGCGAGCAGCCGACCGCGAGGAACGAGCGGTCGGCGTGGGCGAGCGAAGGTCGAGCAAGCCCTGCGGGTGAGGAACGAACCCGCAACGGGCGGGTCGAGACCACCGCAGCCCGCGCTGGGACTCGATCACCGGCGGCGGGCACTCGCTGCGGTGATCTCGACAGGCTCGATCGGCGGTCGGTGAGCGGGGTGCCTCGCTGCGGGGATCTCGACAGGCTCGATCCGCGGTCGTCGAGCGGGTGCCTCGCTGCGGTGATCTCGACAGGCTCGATCAGCGGTGGCTCAGTCCGCGGCCTCGCCGGCAGCGCGCTCACGCCTGAGATTGCGCCGCCGACGGCAGTACTCGAGTCCGAACAGGCCGAGCCCGAAGCCGGCCAGGCAGGTCCACAGCCACCAGGTGTGGCCGTCGTCCTGGAGCCGGCCGTAGAACGGCAGCAGCGCGACGAACCCGATCAGCCAGGCGAGGGTGCCCACCTCGACGGTGCGGACGCCGTCCACGTCGAGGGGCTCGACGTCGGCGACGATGAAGGTGCGGCTGCCGATCTCGTGCTGCATCGGCTGGTCGTCGCGCAGGTCCACGTGGTCAGGCTAGTCGCCCAGGCAGAAGCGGGGCACGACATGCCGGGCGAGGTGTTCCGCCGGGGCCGTGGTTCTGGTTGGGTGCGGCCATGAGCTCGCAGACGACGGCGGGGGGCCGCTCCGGCCTCGACGGCTACTTCAAGATCACCGAGCGGGGGTCGACGGTCGCCACCGAGATCCGCGGCGGCATCGTCACGTTCTTCACGATGGGCTACATCGTCGTCCTCAACCCGCTGATCCTCGGCTACGCGACGGACGTCGACGGCAAGTACCTCGGGGGTGGCAGCGAGCCGAACCTCGCGGCGATCGCGGCCGGCACGGCCCTGGTCGCCGGCGTGCTGACCATCCTGATGGGCGTCGTGGCCAACTACCCGCTGGCGCTCGCGGCGGGCCTCGGGCTCAACGCCTTCGTCGCCTTCGCGATCGCCAGCCAGATGACGTGGGCCGACGCCATGGGCCTCGTGGTGATCGAGGGCGTGATCATCCTGGTGCTGGTGCTCACCGGCTTCCGGACCGCGGTCTTCCACGCGGTGCCGACCTCGCTCAAGACCGCGATCTCGGTCGGTATCGGCCTGTTCATCGCCCTCATCGGCTTCGTCGACGCGGGGTTCGTGGCGCGCATCCCCGACGCCGCCAACACCACGGTGCCGGTGCAGCTGGGGGCGACCGGTGTGCTGACCGGCTGGCCCGTGGTCGTGTTCGCCTTCGGGATGGTGCTGGTCATCGCGCTGTGGGTCCGCAAGATCAAGGGCGCCATCCTGATCTCGATCGTCGTGACGACGATCCTCGCGCTGGTCGTGGACGCGCTCGGGGCCGACAAGGGCTGGTCGCTCAACGAGCCGGCGTTCCCCGACGACGTCTTCGACACCCCCCACTTCGACACGCTGGGGCACTTCTCGCTGCTGGGCTCCTTCGACAGCATCGGCGTGGTCTCGACGCTCCTGCTGATCTTCACGCTGATGCTGGCCGACTTCTTCGACACCATGGGCACGATGACGGCGATCGGGGCCGAGGCCGGGCTGCTCGACGAGGACGGCGTGCCCCCGAACACCGAGCGGATCCTCGTGGTCGACTCCATCGCCGCGGCGGCGGGCGGCGCGGGTGGCGTCTCGTCGAACACCTCCTACATCGAGTCGGCCGCAGGCGTCGGCGAGGGGGCCCGCACGGGCGTGGCCTCGGTCGTGACGGGCGTGCTGTTCCTGCTGACGATCCTGATCGCGCCGCTGGTCGAGATGATCCCGTCGGAGGCGGCCGTCCCGGCGCTGGTGCTCGTCGGGTTCCTGATGATGCAGCAGGTCAGGGAGATCGACTGGGCCGACCTCGAGATCGCCATCCCGGCCTTCCTCACCATCGTGCTGATGCCGTTCACCTACTCGATCAGCGTCGGTATCGGGGCCGGCTTCATCGCCTACGTCGTCATCAAGCTGGTCGTCGGCAAGGCCGCGAAGGTGCACCCGCTGCTGTGGCTGGTCGCCGCGTCGTTCGTCATTTACTTCGCCATCGACCCGATCACTCGAGTGCTCACCTGACACAACCTTTTCGCCGAACCCCACGTCAAGGGAGGTAGGGCGCCGCTGCTTATGGTGGGTGGTGCCCTGTCAACCTCGTCAGTAGAAGGGTTCGTCATGACTCATGTCATCAAGCGCACCGCCGTAGCAGTGACGGCGGTCGCCGTCGCCGCTGGTGGTGTTCTCCTGGGTGCGCCCGCACAGGCCGTCCCCACCAGCACGACCCAGATCCGGTCGGGCGACCTCATCGCCCCGAGCGACACCGCCGACGGTGGCGTCCAGCAGTTCCTCCACCAGGGGGTGCACCTGCGGACCGTCAACAACACCGGCTACGCCCGCGGCACGTTCGCGGTCGGGGTGCCGCTCGCACAGGTCGCGACCGTCGACTTCACCTGGTACGGCACGGACTTCTCGCCTGGCATCAAGTACTACGTCGACGCAGACGCCGACGGCAAGATCGACGGCGAGCTCCGTGGCGAGGACGTCTACGGCGGCAAGGACGTCTGGCTGAACGGCGACACCCAGGACTACCCGGCGTCGGCGCTCCCGGACAACTACTTCGCCGACCACGCGCCGTGCACCGGCGCCACCCAGGCGCCTGGCGCCACCGACCCCTGCGGGTCCTCCGGTGCGTCCAAGCACGGCTCCCTGGCCGACTGGGCCAAGCTGCTGCAGGCCGCGACCGGCAAGGCGCCGGTCGTCGTCAACGGCGGCTGGTCGCTGACCGGCGCCGCGGCTGACGGCGTCCTGATCCAGATCACCTACGGTCCGGAGCAGTTCGTCTTCACCGACCTCGCGAAGGCCAAGGTCACGGTCGACGCCACCGCCAAGAAGGCCCAGATCAACCGGGGTCAGAAGGCCCGGATCCAGGGCCACGTGGAGCCGGCCGGCACCGGTGCCAAGGTCTCGCTCGAGGCGAAGATCAAGGGCAAGTGGACCGTGCTCAAGACCAAGGTCCTCGCGGCCAACGGCAACTTCAAGTTCGGTGACAAGCCCGCGAAGATGGGCGTGAACCGCTACCGCGTGCAGGTCACCGAGACCAACGCGACCATGTCGGCCAAGAGCAAGACGGTGAAGGTGCGCGTCATCCGTCACCACAGGCGCTAGCCACCGAAGCGCTCGACGCGAGCGGCCACCCCCGACCGGGGGTGGCCGCTCGTCCTGTTCGTGGGGTGCCCGCGGAATAGTTAGCCTAAGTAATGAGTTAGGCTAACGACATGCCCACTGTGGAGAAGGTTGCCCGCACCGACGCCGGTCTGGCGTCGGAGCTGCGCATGTCCGTGATGCGGCTGCGCCGCCGGCTCGCCAGCGAGCGCGACCCCGACAACGACCTCAGCCTCCCGGTCATGGCCGTCCTGGGCGCGCTGTTCCGCAGCGGCGAGCTCACCGTGGGCGAGCTCGCGGCCCAGGAGCGGGTGCAGCCGCCGACGATGACCCGCAAGGTCGCCTTCCTCGAGGAGGGCGGCTACATCACCCGCCGTGCGCACGAGACCGACGGCCGCGTCGTCCTGGTCACGCTGACGGAGCGGGGCCGTGACGTCGTGCTGGCCGACCGCACCCGACGCGACCGGTGGCTCTCCCGCCAGCTGCGCGACCTCAGCCCCGCGGACCGCGACGTGCTGCGCGCTGCCGCCCCGATCCTGAAGAACCTCGCCGAGCGAGACTGAGTACCTGAGTGAGCACCTGAGTGAGCCCCACCTTCCGAGCCCTGCGCAACCCGAACTACCGGCTCTACGTCGCCGGCAGCGTCGTGTCCAACACGGGCACCTGGATGCAGCGGGTCGCCCAGGACTGGCTGGTGCTGAGCCTGGCCGGCACCGGCGGCACCGAGCTCGGCATCACGACCGGGCTCCAGTTCCTGCCCACGCTCCTGCTGGCGCCGTACGCCGGCGTGGTCGCGGACCGCTTCCCCAAGCGCGTGCTGCTCCAGCTCACCCAGCTCGGT
Organism: Nocardioides halotolerans DSM 19273; assembly: GCF_000422805.1. GTDB lineage: Bacteria > Actinomycetota > Actinomycetes > Propionibacteriales > Nocardioidaceae > Nocardioides > Nocardioides halotolerans. The sequence goes on from NZ_AUGT01000009.1 coordinate 529,149, forward strand.
ATGGCGGTCTCCGCGCTGGCGCTGGGCGCGATCGCCGTCAGCGGGCACGCCCAGGTGTGGATGGTCTACGCCCTGGCGTTCACGTTCGGCATCGCCGCCGCCTTCGACGCACCCACCCGCCAGTCGTTCGTGTCCGAGATGGTCGGTCCCGACGACCTCACCAACGCGGTCGGCCTCAACTCCGCGGCGTTCAACATCGCCCGCCTTCTGGGCCCGGCGCTGGCCGGTCTGCTCATCGGCGTCCTCGGCGGCGGAGCCCGCGCGTCGGGGTGGGTGATCCTGGTCAACGGCCTGTCGTACTTCGCGATCATCTGGCAGCTGCAGCGGATGGACACCCGCCTGCTCCACACCCCCGAGCCGCGCGGCCGTGCGCCCGGCATGCTCCTGGAGGGGATGCGCTACGTGCGCTCCCAGCCGAAGATGATGATGATCCTGGTGCTGGTGTTCTTCGCCGGGACCTTCGGGATGAACTTCCAGATCACCTCCGCCCTGATGGCCACCCAGGTCTTCGACAAGGGAGCCGGCGAGTTCGGCGTGCTCGGCTCGGCGCTCGCGATCGGCTCGCTCTCGGGAGCGCTGCTGGCCGCGCGGCGGCCCACCATCCGCCTCCGGCTGCTGCTCTTCGCCGCGACCGGCTTCGGCGTCGCCGAGATCGTCGCCGGGCTGCTGCCCTCCTACCTGGCCTTCGCCTGCTTCGCGCCGGTGATCGGCTTCTGCACCATCACCCTGCTCAACTCCGCCAACGCCACGATGCAGCTCTCGTCCGACCCGCTGCTGCGGGGCCGGGTGATGGCGCTCTACATGACCGTCGTCATGGGCGGCACGCCCCTGGGCGCGCCCGTGATCGGACTCATCGGCGAGCAGCTGGGCGCCCGGTGGACGCTGATCCTCGGCGGCGTGCTGGTGCTGGTCGGCGTCGGGCTGGCGGTGCTGGTGCTGCACCGCGTCGAACGCCGGGTGGCGACCCTCGCGCAGGCCGACGTCCGCCTTTTTGACCCTCTCACGGCCGCCCGGTAGGCTCGATCCTCGGTGTCTGGCTCGTCCAGGCACGTCGGCGTGCCCCTCTCCTGCCGGTTCTCACGGCGGGTCGGCAAGCGGCTGACAAGGCACAGGCAACAACGCACTACACCCGTGCCCGGCAAGGTGCCGGGCCGTGAGGGAAGAACAGAAAGGGAACCACTCGAGGTGCCCACCATCAATCAGCTGGTCCGCAAGGGCCGCCAGGACAAGGTGTCGAAGAACAAGACGCCTGCCCTGAAGGGTTCGCCCCAGCGACGCGGCGTCTGCACGCGCGTCTACACCACCACCCCGAAGAAGCCGAACTCCGCCCTCCGCAAGGTCGCCCGCGTGCGCCTGAGCAGCGGCGTCGAGGTCACGGCGTACATCCCGGGCGTGGGCCACAACCTCCAGGAGCACTCGATCGTGCTCGTCCGCGGCGGCCGGGTGAAGGACCTCCCCGGCGTCCGCTACAAGATCATCCGCGGCACCCTCGACACCCAGGGCGTCAAGAACCGCAAGCAGGCTCGCAGCCGCTACGGCGCGAAGAAGGAGAAGGGCTGATGCCTCGCAAGGGTCCGGCCCCGAAGCGGCCGCTCGACGTCGACCCGGTCTACGGGTCGCAGCTGGTCACCCAGCTCGTCTCCAAGGTGCTCCAGGACGGCAAGAAGCAGGTCGCCCAGCGCATCGTCTACGGCGCCCTCGAGGGCTGCCGAGAGAAGACCGGCACCGACCCCGTCGTCACGCTCAAGCGTGCGATGGACAACGTCAAGCCGGCCATCGAGGTCAAGTCGCGCCGCGTGGGTGGTGCGACCTACCAGGTCCCGATCGAGGTCAAGGGCACGCGCGGCACCACGCTCGCGCTGCGCTGGCTGGTCGGCTACGCCCAGGACCGTCGCGAGAAGACGATGGCCGAGCGCCTCATGAACGAGATCCTCGACGCCTCCAACGGCCTCGGTGCCGCGGTGAAGAAGCGCGAGGACACCCACAAGATGGCCGAGTCCAACAAGGCCTTCGCCCACTACCGCTGGTGACCGCGCGGGCCGGGTCCTGACGGAACAAACGACCACCTGGTCGGCGTTCTCCCGGGGCCCGGACCGGACTCGGTTCCCCGGGCTTCACGCACGTGACGTGCACCTCAGACCAAAGGGACGGAAGACACCAACGTGGCTGTCGACATCACCACTGACCTCAACAAGGTCCGCAACATCGGCATCATGGCGCACATCGACGCCGGCAAGACCACCACCACCGAGCGCATCCTCTTCTACACCGGCATCAACTACAAGATCGGTGAGGTCCACGAGGGCGCGGCCACGATGGACTGGATGGAGCAGGAGCAGGAGCGCGGCATCACGATCACGTCCGCCGCGACGACCTGCTGGTGGAAGGACCACCAGATCAACATCATCGACACCCCCGGGCACGTCGACTTCACCGCCGAGGTCGAGCGCTCGCTGCGCGTCCTCGACGGCGCCGTCGCGGTCTTCGACGGTGTCGCCGGTGTCGAGCCGCAGACGATGACCGTGTGGCGCCAGGCCAACAAGTACGCCGTGCCGCGCATGTGCTTCGTCAACAAGCTCGACCGCACCGGTGCCGACTTCTTCCACTGCGTCGACATGATGGTCGACCGGCTCAACTCCACCCCGCTCGTGCTGCAGCTGCCCATCGGCGCCGAGTCCGACTTCCTCGGTGTGGTCGACCTGGTCGGCATGCGCGCGCTGACCTGGCGCGGCGAGACCAAGATCGGCGAGGACTACGACGTCGAGGAGATCCCGGCGGAGCTCGAGGCGCAGGCCGCGGAGTACCGCGAGAAGCTCCTCGAGACGCTCGCCGAGGCCGACGACGCGGTGATGGAGAAGTACCTCGAGGGTGAGGAGCTCACCGTCGAGGAGCTCGAGGCCGCGATCCGTCGCGCCACCCTGGCCGACAAGCTCAACCCGGTCCTGTGCGGCACGGCGTTCAAGAACAAGGGCGTCCAGCCCCTGCTCGACGCGGTCGTCAAGTACCTCCCGTCGCCGCTCGACATCGACGCGATCGTCGGCCACAAGCCGAACGACGAGTCCGTCGAGATCTCGCGCAAGCCCTCCGACAGCGAGCCGTTCTCGGGCCTGGCCTACAAGATCGCCAGCGACCCGCACCTCGGCAAGCTGATCTACGTCCGCGTCTACTCGGGCAAGCTCGAGGCCGGCTCGACCGTGGTCAACTCGGTCAACGGCAAGAAGGAGCGGATCGGCAAGGTCTACCAGATGCACGCCAACAAGCGTGAGGAGATCTCGTCGGTCGGCGCCGGCCAGATCGTGGCCGTCATGGGCCTGAAGGACACCAAGACCGGACACACCCTGAGCGACCCCGCCAACCAGGTCGTGCTCGAGTCGATGACGTTCCCGGCCCCGGTGATCGAGGTCGCGATCGAGCCCAAGACCAAGGGCGACCAGGAGAAGCTCGGCACCGCGATCCAGCGGCTCTCCGACGAGGACCCGACGTTCACCGTCAAGTCCGACGAGGAGACCGGCCAGACGATCATCGCCGGCATGGGCGAGCTCCACCTGGAGATCCTCGTCGACCGGATGAAGCGCGAGTTCCGCGTCGAGGCGACCGTCGGCAAGCCGCAGGTGGCCTACCGCGAGACGATCCGCAACAAGGTCGAGAACCACAGCTACACGCACAAGAAGCAGACCGGTGGTTCGGGCCAGTTCGCGAAGGTCATCATCACGATCGAGCCGAGCATCGACCCCGAGACCGGCACCGGTGCGGGCTACGAGTTCGTCAACAACGTGTCCGGTGGCCGCGTCCCCCGCGAGTACATCCCGTCGGTGGACCAGGGCGCCCAGGAGGCCATGGAGTTCGGCGTGCTCGCCGGCTACCCGATGGTCGACGTGAAGATGACGCTCGAGGACGGCGCCTACCACGACGTCGACTCCTCGGAGCTGGCGTTCAAGATCGCAGGCAACCAGGCCTTCAAGGAGGCCGCGCGCAAGGCCCGTCCGGTCCTGCTGGAGCCGATGTTCAAGGTGGAGGTGACGACCCCCGAGTCGTTCCTCGGCACCGTCATCGGCGACCTCAACAGCCGGCGCGGCCAGATCCAGGCCCAGGAGGAGCGGCACGGTGACATGGTCATCAACGCCCTTGTGCCGCTGTCAGAGATGTTCGGGTACGTTGGCGACTTGAGGTCCAAGACCTCGGGTCAGGCTTCGTACTCGATGGAGTTCGACTCGTACGCCGAGGTCCCGCAGGGCATCGCCGACGAGATCATCAAGAAGGTCCGCGGCGAGTAATTCGGCGCACGACCCTCGGCACCACCCACGCAAGTACGAGTCCCTAGATTACGCAACCAGGAGGAGCCCACAGTGGCTAAGGCGAAGTTCGAGCGGACCAAGCCGCACGTCAACATCGGCACGATCGGTCACATCGACCACGGCAAGACGACGCTGACCGCTGCGATCACCAAGGTCCTGCACGACAAGCACCCGGACATCAACCCGTTCACGCCCTTCGACGAGATCGACAAGGCTCCCGAGGAGCGTCAGCGCGGCATCACGATCTCGATCGCGCACGTCGAGTACCAGACCGAGGCGCGTCACTACGCCCACGTCGACTGCCCGGGCCACGCGGACTACATCAAGAACATGATCACCGGCGCGGCCCAGATGGACGGCGCGATCCTCGTGGTCGCCGCCACCGACGGTCCGATGCCCCAGACGCGTGAGCACGTCCTCCTGGCCCGCCAGGTCGGCGTCCCCGCGCTGGTCGTCGCGCTCAACAAGTGCGACATGGTCGACGACGAGGAGCTCATCGAGCTCGTCGAGATGGAGGTGCGCGAGCTCCTCTCCGAGTACGAGTTCCCCGGCGACGACATCCCCGTGGTGCGCGTGGCCGCCTTCCCGGCGCTCAACGGCGACGAGAAGTGGGGCGAGTCGGTCTTCGAGCTCATGAGCGCGGTGGACGACTACATCCCGACCCCGGAGCGCGACACCGACAAGCCGTTCCTCATGCCCGTCGAGGACGTCTTCACGATCACCGGTCGCGGCACGGTCATCACCGGCCGCATCGAGCGGGGCATCGTGAAGGTCAACGAGGAGGTCGAGATCATCGGCATCCGCGACTCGTCGCAGAAGACCACGGTCACCGGCGTCGAGATGTTCCGCAAGCTGCTCGACGAGGGCCAGGCGGGCGAGAACGTCGGTCTCCTGCTCCGCGGCACCAAGCGCGAGGACGTCGAGCGCGGCATGGTCGTGATCAAGCCGGGCACGACCACCCCGCACACCAACTTCGAGGCCTCGGTCTACATCCTCTCGAAGGAGGAGGGCGGCCGTCACACGCCGTTCTTCAACAACTACCGTCCGCAGTTCTACTTCCGGACCACCGACGTCACCGGCGTCGTCACGCTGCCCGAGGGGACCGAGATGGTCATGCCGGGCGACAACACCGAGATGTCGGTCGAGCTGATCCAGCCGATCGCCATGGAGGACGGCCTGCGCTTCGCGATCCGTGAGGGCGGCCGCACCGTCGGTGCCGGCCGGGTCACCAAGATCACGAAGTAGTCACCGAACGCAGCGAAGCCCCCGAGTCAGCCGCAAGGCTGACGAGGGGGCTTCGTCGCGTCCGGAAGCGTCTCGGGACCGAGCCGAGTCGGCGCTACTGCTGCTTCACGCGCGCAGCGACCCGCGTCCTCGCTGGTCGAGTTGGTCGCGCAGCGACCGGCGTCCTCGCTGGTTGAGGAGGTCGCGCAGCGACCGGCGTCCTCGCTGGTTGAGGAGGTCGCGCAGCGACCGTCTCGAAACCTCGTACGCCGGGGCAGCGACGCAAGCGCGCCCCCTTCCGAGACGCTGATGCGCACGCTCCTCAACCAGCGGGGCGAGGCTCTCCCAAGTGGTGCAACGTTCAATGAGAGCCCTCTCACCGCGGCCTCACGGTGACCTCACGGTGCGACGGCACGGTTCGTGGTGTCAGAAGCAGCACTCGCACCATCACCACGGAGGCACCACCATGGCTCGCTCGCACCTTCTCAAGGCGCTCCGCCCGGCCCGCGTCACCGGTCGGCACGGCCGTCGGCACGGCGGTCGGCACGGCCGCTCGCACACCGGCACAAACACCAACACGGGGACCGGCACCGGCACCCGTACCCGCACCCGCACGCGCGGCTGACGGGGCGGAGGATCCGCACCGTGAACGACGCCACGAGGGCGGGCCGCACGGCCCGCCCTCGCGGCCGTCGCCTCATGGACCTGCTCCGGCCCGCGCCGGACGCCACGCCGTTCGTCGGCGCGGCACCTCCGATGACGGTCGGCCAGGTGGCGCGGCGCTTCTGGCCCGACGTGCGGCCGCTGCGCTGGTGGCTGGCCCTGCTCGTCGGGCTCCTGGCCGGCGCTCCGCTCATCGCGGTGCTCGAGGTCCTGCTGTTCCAGGAGCTGGTCGACGAGGTGCTGGTCCCGGCCACGCTGGGCCCGCTGGCGTGGATCGCGGCGCTGTTCGTCGGGCTCAACCTGCTCAGCGCCGTCATCTCCGGTGTCGACGACTACCTCTCGACCTGGATCTCCCAGAGGTTCCTGGTCGGGCTGCGCACGAAGGTGTTCGCCCACGTGCTGGCCCACCCCAGCCACGTCCACGACCGCAACCGGCTCGGCGACACGATGTCGCGGCTCACCTCCGACACGGCCGCGGTCGAGTCGTTCATGATCGGCCAGTTCGCGCGCGGGACCGGCGCCGTGCTCCGGCTGGCGATCTACGCCGGAGCGCTGTTCTGGCTCCAGTGGCAGCTCGCGCTCGCCGCGCTGGTCGCCGCCCCGCTGCTCTGGTGGGTCGCGACCCACTTCTCGCGCCTGGTCAAGGACGTCTCCCGCGAGCGCCGCCGCCGCGCCGGCTCGCTCAGCGCGATCACCGAGGAGCGGCTGTCCAACGCGGCGCTCGTCCAGACCTACAACCGCGAGGCCGACGCGGTCGCCGACTACCACGAGCAGACGCTGGCGATCGCGTCGGCGGAGCTGGTCGGCGCGCGGATCCGGGCGGCGTTCCTGCCCCTGGCCGACCTGGCCGAGCTGGTCGGGACCCTCGCAGTCATCGCGCTCGGCACCTGGGCGCTGGCGACCGACCGGCTGACGCTCGGCGGGCTGATGGCGTTCCTGGCGCTGCTGGTGCAGTGCTACTCGCCGCTGCGCACCCTCGGCAACCTGCTCCCGGCCCTCTACTCCGCCGCCGCCGGCGTCGAGAGGATGGTCGAGCTGCTCGACGAGCCCCTGCCCCAGGACGCCCCGGGCGCACGCGACCTCGTCGACGTACGCGGCGGCGTCGAGCTCTCCGGAGTGCGGGTGCGCTACCCCGGCGCCGCCCGCGACGCCCTCCAGCGCGCGTCGTTGCGCGTCGAGCCCGGTGAGCTCGTCGCGCTGGTCGGGCCGAGCGGCGCCGGCAAGTCGACGGTGGCCCGGCTGCTCACCCGGCACGTCGAGGCCGCCGAGGGCGTGGTGCGCGTCGACGGACACGACCTCCGCGACCTGACGGCCAGGTCGGTGCGCGAGGCGGTCACGCTGGTGCCGCAGGAGACGGCGCTCATGGATGCCACGATCGCGGCCAACGTCGGCTTCGGCCGCCCCTCCGCCGGGCGTGCGGCGATCGAGGAGGCCGCGCGCCGCGCCGACGCGGACGCCTTCGTCAGGCTGCTGCCCGACGGCTACGACACCCGCGTCGGCCAGCGCGGCCGCAGCCTCAGCGGTGGGCAGCGGCAGCGGATCGCCGTGGCCCGGGCGCTGCTCAGGGACGCCCCCATCCTCTTCCTCGACGAGCCCACGACCGGGCTGGACGCCGCGACCTCGCGGCGGCTGCTGGACGCCGTCGCGCGGCACCGCGCCGGTCGCACGGTGATCATCGCGACGCACGACCCGGTCGCCCTGGAGTACGTCGACCGGGTGGTCACGCTCGACGACTCCGGCCCTGCCGCTCCGGACGACACCCGACCGGTGGCAGTGGGAGGCCGCCGGTGATCCCCCCGACCGTCGAGCCGGGGCTGGTGCCGGTCGGCCGCGAGGTGCTGACGGGCTACCGGGTCGAGGCGCTGCTCGCCCGCGGTGGCCGGGTCGACACCTACGACGTCACCAGCCTCGAGCGCGACTGCCGCGCCGTGGTCAAGGTGCTGCGCCCCGACCGGGTCGGCGACGAGCACGTGCGTGCCGCCGTGCTCACCGAGGGTGCGCTGCTGACTACGCTCGACCACCCGCACCTGGTCCGCGGCTACGAGTTCGTCGCCGTACCCCGCCCCGCGCTGGTGCTCGAGACGCTCCCGGGTGCGACCCTGGCCGCTCTCCTCGACGACGGGCGGCTGGGCGTCGCGGACACCGCCCTCCTCGGCCGCCAGCTCGTCTCGGTCGTGGGCTACCTGCACCGGCACGGCTGGGTGCACCTCGACGTGAAGCCGGACAACGTCGTCGTGCAGGAGGGCAGGGCCGTGCTCATCGACCTCGGCCTGGCCACCCGTCCCGGGCGGATCGAGCGGGGGATGGGCACCGACGGCTACGCCGCGCCCGAGCAGGACGCCGGCGGCGTGGTCTCGCCGGCGACCGACGTGTGGGGGCTCGCCGCCACCCTGGTCGAGTGCCTCACCGGCCGCGCTCCCGGTCGCGCGGCAGACCTCCGGGGCGTGGCCTCCGACCTGCGACCGCTGCTCGCCGACTGCCTCCAACTCGATCCCGGTCGGCGACCACACCTCGACGAGGTGCGCTCCCGTCTCGACGACCTGCTCGCCGCGCCGCCGCGGCTCAGCTGGACGAGCTGGCTGCGACGATGAGGAGGACGACGACGGCCGCCACGCAGAGCAGCAGCGCGACGCCGATGAGCGCGGTGCCGACGATCCCGCAGATGCGCCCCGCGTTGGCCGCCGAACGGCCGCCCAGCTGACCGTTGCTGGCGTCGATCTCGAGGAGGCCCGCTTCGACGCCGACCACCCGCGCTCGGCCGCGCTCGCCGAGGACCAGCGCCGCAGCCTGCTGGCCGGCGTGCCGATGCCGTGGATGACGAGGTGGCCGGGCTCGTTCCCGGTCTCGGTCGCCGAGGCGCAGGGCGGCCGGCTCGTCGACGTCGACGGGCGCGAGTACGTCGACCTGTGCCTGGGCGACACCGGCGCGATGACCGGCCACGCGCTGCCCGCGGTGACGGAGGCGGTCTCGGCCCGCCTCGCGACCGGTGCGACCGCCATGCTCCCGTCGACCGACGCGGCCTGGGTCGGCGCCGAGCTGGGGCGGCGGTTCGGGCTCCCCCTGTGGCAGCTCGCGATCTCGGCGACGGACGCCAACCGGTTCGTGCTCCGCTTCGCGCGGCACCTGACCGGCAGGCCGCGGGTCGCAGTGATGGACTGGTGCTACCACGGCACCGTCGACGAGACGCTCGCCGTGCTCGACCCCTCGGGCGACGTGGTCGCCCGCCCCGGGGCGCTCGGACCGCAGGCCGACGTCGCGGCCACCACGGCGGTGGTGCCCTTCAACGACCTCGACGCGCTCGACCGGCGGCTGGCGCGCGGTGACGTGGCGTGCCTGCTGATGGAGCCCGCGCTCACCAACATCGGCATCGTCCTCCCGGAGGAGGGCTACTCGGCGGAGGTCCGCAAGATCACCCGGCGGCACGGCGTGCTGCTGGTCATCGACGAGACGCACACCATGTGCGCCGGCCCCGGCGGGTGCACCGCGGCCTGGGGTCTCGAACCCGACCTGCTCGTGGTCGGCAAGGCCATCGGCGGCGGCATCCCGTGCGCGGCGTACGGCCTCTCCGCCGAGGTGGCCGAGCGGCTCTCGGGGCCGATGCTCGGCCACGAGATCGACGTCGCGGGCGTCGGCGGCACCCTGACCGGCAGCGCGCTCGCGCTGGCCGCGATCAGGTCGACGCTGACCCACGCCCTGCGCGAGGAGGACTTCGCGGTCGCGGTCCCGCTGGCCGAGCGGTTCACCGCCGGCGTCGCCGGGGTGATCGAGGAACTCGGGTTGCCGTGGCACGTCCAGCGGCTGGGCTGCCGGGCGGAGTACTGGTTCTGCCCGCCGCCTCGCGACGGCGCCGCGGCGGCCGCCGCCGTCGACGAGGACCTCGAGGGCTTCCTCCACCTGTGGTGCCTGAACCGCGGCGTGCTCCTCACGCCGTTCCACAACATGGCGCTGTTCTGCCCGTCGCACACCGAGGCGGACGTCGACCGGCACACCGAGGTGTTCGCGGAGGCGCTGGCCGCCCTGACCTCATGAGTCGCCACACTGGTCGGATGGAGCCTGGACGGATGGACGAGCGCGTCACCCCCGCCCGCCCGCACCACAAGCTGACGCCCGACGGCCGCCGGATGCGGGAGGTGCTGAGCTACTCCCGCCGCGGCAACCGGTTCACCCCGCAGCAGGCGGCGGCGTGGGCGGCCCACCACGAGGACTGGGTGATCCCCGACGAGGCGGCCGACCGGCCGGGGTTCTCCCTCGCGGAGTGGTTCGGCCGCGAGGCGCCGCTGGTCGTGGAGATCGGCTCGGGGGTGGGTGAGGCCACCGCCGCCCTGGCCGCCGCCCGACCGGAGTGCGACGTGCTGGCCCTGGAGGTCTGGCGCCCCGGGGTCGCCGACACGCTCTGGAAGCTGCACGAGGCCGGCGCCACCAACGTGCGGCTGATGGGGGTCGACGCCGTGTGGTCGCTCGAGCACCTCGTCGCGCCGGGCGGGCTCGCCGAGCTCTGGACGTTCTTCCCCGACCCGTGGCCCAAGACCCGGCACCGCAAGCGGCGCCTGGTGGACGCGCCGTTCGCGCGGCTGGCGGCGGGCCGGCTGGCACCGGGCGCCACCTGGCGGCTGGCCACCGACTGGTCCGACTACGCGGTGCAGATGCGCGAGGTGCTCGACGCGGAGCCGACGCTCGAGGGCGGACCGGTGCCGCGGTGGGAGGAACGGCCGGTCACGCGCTTCGAGCGCAAGGGCCTCGAGGCAGGCCGCGAGATCGCCGACTTCGCCTACCGACGGGTGTGACACGGGCGCCCTGCCGCCGCCGAGTCGGTGGGCTCACTCCCGCCGGGGCCGGTGGCGGATCCAGGCGGGCGGGTCCTGGCTGGCAAGACGGCGGGGCGGGAGGAACTCCGGACGGCCGTCCGCCTCGCTGAGGCGGACCTGCCACGGGCTGTGGTGCAGGACCGAGTGGTGGGCGCCGCAGACCAGCACGAGGTTGTCGAGGCAGGTGGTGCCGCCGTCGACCCAGTGCACGACGTGGTGCGCGTGGCACATGACAGGCGGACGCGTGCAGCCGGGGAAGGTGCAGTGCCGGTCGCGGGCCACCAGAGCCCGCCAGAGCGCGGCGGTGACGAGCCGGGAGGAACGTCCGACGTCGAGCACCTCGCCGTCGCTGCCGAGGCAGACCGGCACCACGTCGGCGTCGCAGGCGAGACGACGCACGGCGGCCACGGACAGGCGCAGGCCGTCGTCCGTGCAGGCCTCGCCACGGGGATCCAGCCCCACTCCCGTGGCCAGCAGCCGGTAGTCGATGGTCACGGCGACCCGTGGTCGCGCCCCGTGCGACGCCGGCGCTTGGTCGGTGTCGAGGGCGTGCTGGGCGAGCTGGACCAATGCGTCGAACATGCGCGCACCGTGGTCGCGCGGGTCGGCCTGGCTGTCGCAGCCCGGTGCGTCGGGATCGACGGCCGGGGCCGGCCTGGTCAGGGGCAGGAGCGCCGCACGAAGCACGGCGCCCGACTCGGCGCTGCCGCGGCCCTTGATGCGAACGCCGCCGGCGCCGTCGTCGGTGACCGAGAGGAACCGGCCGGCGTGCGCGGCTCGCTCCTCGCGAGCGAGGGCGGCCTCGTCGCGGCGCTCGGTACGATCGGGATCGACGACGTCGGCCAGGTGGCGCGCCGTGCGCGCGAGGTCGGTGGCGTTGAGCCGGCGGGCCTCGTCGAGGAGGACCTGCTCGCCCCGCGCCCGGAGCGCTGGGCTCGACGGCAGCACGTCGACCGCGTCGCAGATGATGGCGGCCTGGGTGTCCGACACGTGGCCGCTGTGCAGGGCGGACAGGGTCTCGGGTCGCTCGGTCACCAGCTGGAGCGCGTGGACCACCGCGCGGCGCCCCTCGCGACGGGTCAGGCCCGCAAGGTGGGTGAACCAGTCGGACGTCGAGCCCCAGTGCAGCCGCTTGCGGGCGAGGTCGCGCGCGTCGGTCTCCACGAGCAGGCGTGCCTCGAGCGCCGCGAGAGCGCCCTTCAGGGTCTGGATCGCAGCGAGACCGTCGAGCAGCTCGTCGTCCGAGAACCCGGCAGCCACACGCCCGTCGAGGACCTGCAGCCGGACGCGGGCGTCCGCGAGCACCGCGGTCGGCGAGGCGACTGCATCCATGAGCAGGACTCCGAGATCGGCGGCTCTGCCCGGGGACCGACCCACCGGGACTGTGATGACCTCGATGCCAGCGCGCCACCGAGTGGCGAGCCCCGGGAGCACGGACCGGGGGGCTACTGCATCTGTGCGACTCGGGAGCCGCGCGCTCCTCTCATTCGAACACACATTCGAATGAGAGTCAAGAGTTGTCGTGATCAGGCCGCGTGCGGCAGGCGCACGCCGCAGTCGACCAGGCGGTCCTCCACCCGCTCGCGCTCGTGGTCGAGCTCGGGCCCGGCGTCCAGCACGCCGAGCAGGTGGGCCAGCCCGAGCGCGGCGCAGCACTCGGCGAGCTTGTGGTCGTAGGCGCAGCGAACGGCCTCCGCCTTGGCGAACGACGTGCGCGAGTCGAGCGCGTGGAAGCGACCGCCGAGCCGACGCAGGTCGGCGGCGATCGCCTCGATCGGCCGGCCCTCGGGCGCGAGCACCGGTCGGCGACGGAACCTCGCCATCACCCGACGGTACGACCAGGACGGTCGCGCGTCACCCCTGTAACAGCGCGAGCTCCTCGTCGACGTACGGGTCCTCCTCGCCGGCGGCGTCGAGCTCGGCCTTGAGGGCGCTCTGGACAACGCGTGCCTCGTCGGTGCGGCCGAGGTTGCGCAGCGCCCAGCCGACCATCCACCGCGCCACGCGGGTGCGGCCGGCGTCGCCGATGCGCTCACGGGCGGCCAGGGCCTCCTCGAACGCCGCCAGCGCCGCCGCCCAGTCACCGGCGTCGGCGTGGACCATCCCGAGGTTGTTGAGCAGCGAGGCGTCCCAGTCGCGGGCAGCCTGGTCGGAGGAGCCGCGGGCGACGGCCAGCGCCTCCTCGTGCAGGCGCTGCTGGTCCTCGGGCGGCGCGACCAGCGCCACCATGTGCAGGGCGTCGACGTGCAGCGCGTCGAGCCCGCTCTCCCGCGCAGCGAGCGCGGCGGACTCGAGGTGCGGCCTGGCGGCGTCCGGGTCGCCGGCCGAGCGCAGCAGCCGGCCGCGCTCGAGCGAGGCCCGGACCGCCACCTCGTCGTGGGTCACCGCGAGCCCGTCGAGGACGGCGTGCCCCTCGTCGTACCGCTCCTGCAGGCCGAGCGCTCGCGCCACCTGGGTCAGCAGCACCAGCCGGTCGGGTCCCTCGGCGGTCTCGGCAGCCGTGCGGAAGCGCAGCTCGGAGCCGGCCGGGTCGTCGAAGTCCCACAGCGCGCTGACGTCGGTCATGGCGCCATGCTGCCGGACCGTGCGCGGGTTTCAACCTTTCGGGTCCCTGGGGTGTCATTGACTGTCGTGACCGGGACCGAGCTGGGCTTCAGCGAGTTCATGGCCGCACGGTGGGCGCCGCTCTTCCGCACGGCCTACCTGCTGACCGGCGACCAGCACGAGGCCGAGGAGCTCCTGCAGTCGGCGCTGGCCAAGACCTGCGTGAAGTGGGCGTCGATCCGGGAGAAGGCCGCTGCCGACGCCTACGTACGCCGCACGATGGTCCACCAGCTCGCCGGCCGGTGGCGCAGGCCGATCCGTGAGGTCGCGACGGACGAGCTGCCCGACCGCGGCCATGCCGGGGGTCTGGACGTGCGGGCCGACCACCTCGCCCTGTGGGAGGAGATCCGCCGGCTCCCGCCACGCATGCGCGCCACCCTCGTGCTGCGCTACCTCGAGGACCTCACCGAGGAGGCCACCGCGCGCGAGCTCGGGGTCTCGGTCGGCTCGGTCAAGAGCCAGACCCACCACGCCCTCAAGCGGCTCCGCGCCGCCCTGCCCGACCTGGAGCTCCAGCCATGACCCTCACCGAGCTGCGCGAGACCCTGTCCGCCGTCTCCGACGCCGTGCCGGTGCCGGCCCCGGACGCCGTCGCCTTCCAGCGCCACGTGGCCCGCGTCCGGCGCAGGCGCGCGGCGGCCTGCGTGATCGGCGCCGCTGCCGCGGTCGCGGCGGTCCTCGGAGGCGCCGTCGCCCTGCAGCCTGGCGACCGTGCCGACGACCCGGTCGTGCCCTCCCACCGCACCGACCGCAACGACGGGCGCGCGTCCCGCTACCCGGTCGTCGTGGCCGGGCGGCTCGCGTGGGTGAGCGACGACGGGAAGATCGAGGACACGGGGCTGCCGATGGCCCACCTGGTCGGCCCCACGCCCGCCGGCCTGGTCGCGTTCCGCGCGAACGGCGACCTCGTGCGGGTCGAGGGCGGCTCGGTGCGCCGACTGGTCGACGTGCCGGTGCGCACGGCGTACCTCCAGGGCGGCGACCAGGTCGTCTACGAGGACTACGACGGCCACATCCGGTGGACCGGCCGCGAGATCACCCAGGTCGAGGGCGCCCGCCTGATGGCGGCCGGCCCGTCGCGCTACGTCGTCGCCGGCGAGCGCGGCGTCGTGGCCCACGACCTCGACGGAGCGCACCGCCTCGACCTCGACGACCGGACGGCGGTGGTCCGGGGGATCGACGTCGGTGGCGACCGGATCGCGGTGCGCACCGAGAGCAGGCTCACGATCTTCGACGCCGACGGCCTGCACAGCGGGAGCATCCCCACCTCGCTGCCGGGACAGCTCGCCCCGGACGGCTCCATCTACGCGCAACCGACCGCCGACCGCCGGGGTGTCGAGCTCCTCGACCCGGTCAGCCTCGCCGCGACGCCGGTGGCGGGGCCGGCCGGCCAGGTGACCGACCTGCGCTGGTGGGGCGCCGACCTGCTCGTCGTCGTCGACGGGCGCAGCCTGTGGCGCTGCGCCGGCGGGTCCGACTGCTCGGTCCTCGTCAGCGATGCGCCCGCCCCGGTGCGGCTGGACTGAGCGGGCGCCTAGGCGTGCGGGAAGTCCCCGGCGGTGTAGTCACGCTGCTCCACGAGCACCATCCAGTTGCCGGAGTTGTCGCGGCAGACCGCCTCGACGCCGTAGGGCCGGTCGGACGGCTCCTGGAGGAACTCCACGCCCTTGGCCCTGAGCTCCTCGTGGGTCCGGTGGCAGTCGTCGACGGCCAAGCCCAGCCCGTGCATGCCGCCCTCGTCGAGCGCCCGCTCGATCGAGGCGACCATCTCGGGGGAGTGCGGCGGCCCGGGCAGCGTGAGGTGGACCTGCAGCTCGGGCTGGCTGGGGTGGCTGACCGTGCACCAGCGGTAGCCGTCGCCGAGGGTGATGTCGGTGTGCTCCACGAAGCCGAGGACGTCGACGTAGAAGGCCTTCGAGGCGTCGACGTCCTTCACGAAGACCGAGGTGAGCGAGATGTTGGTGATCATGCGGCGACGCTAGGACGCCGCCTGGTCCGGTGCCTTCTCCTGGCTTGCGGACCTCTCGGCCAGCCCCCACATGAAGACGAAGCAGCCGGGGATCCGTGGTGCGCCGTCGGCGGCGTAGCGCCGCTGGAACGCGCTCGGCGGCTCGCCGACCAGCTGCCGGAACCTGCTGCTGAACGAGCCCAGGCTCGAGAAGCCGACCGCGTGGCAGACCTCGGTCACCGTCAGGTTGGTCGCCCGCAGGAGGTCCTGGGCCCGCTCCACCCGGCGCTCGGTCAGGTGGGTCGCGGGGGAGCGGCCGTACGTCGCGGTGAACAGCCGCTGGAAGTGGTACTTGCTCATCCCCGCGACCGCGGCGAGCGTCTCGAGGTCGAGCGGCTCGGCGTAGTGCTGGTCCGCGTGGTCGCGGGCCCGGCGCAGGTGGACGAAGACGTCGCCCGGCACCCGGACCTCGCTCATCGGCGCGCGGTCAGCCGCCGGCGGAGCTCGGCCTCGCGGTGCAGGCGGGCCTGGTCACGCTCGCGGCGCGAGGCGATCACGGCGGCGAGGTAGGCCTCGGGCGGCGTGCCTGGGGGAGGCGGCGGGGCGACGTGCTCGCTGACCTGGTCGGCGAGACGGGTGCCGACCGAGGCCCGCGACTGCGGGTCGAGGGTGGGCAGCCGGCCGAGGAACTGGCGCACCGCCAGGGCCAGCCCGGTGGGGAGGCTCGTGATGTCGGCCGAGCGGGCCCACGCCGCCAGCGGCGGAGGCATCAGGGTCGGCGGGGCGAGCCGGAGCCGGACCCGGTCGCGGACGACGTAGGTGCCGGCGGCGTAGTCGCCGAGCCGCTTGCCGCGCGAGCTCATCAGGGCCGAGAAGAACGCCGGCACGCCGGTGAAGGCGAAGATCTCCATGAAGCCCACCAGGGCGCGCACGAACGCGTGCTGGAACGTGATCGGCCCCGCGTCGTCGCGGACCGTGCGCAGGCCGCACACCAGCTTGCCGAGCGACTTGCCGCGTGTGAGCGTCTCGAGCGTCGCCGGGAGGAGCAGGAAGACCACGATCATCGTCGCCACGAACGACGCCCAGATCAGCGCGCCGTCGGCCTGCAGCGCGGCCACGACGAACACGAAGATCGCCGCGACGAACGCGATCATCGTGATGACGACGTCGATGAGGCCCGACACGATCCGCGAGCCGAGGCTCGCCGCGGGCAGGTCGAGCGCGACGGCCTCACCGGTGACCAGGTCGTCGGTGGTGAGGGTCGCGAACTCGTGCGTCATGGTGTCGGCATCGTAGACAGCGCGGCGAGGATCGCCGGCCAGTTCTGGATCAGGGTGGCCAGGTGGGTGGTCGGCGTGACCGTGAGCTCGGCGCCGGCGATCCGGTCCGCCCACCACCGCCCGGTCTCGGGAGGGTTGCGGTCGTCGTGCGCGCCGTACCAGAGGCGGGTGGGGCACCGGACGTCGGAGAGCGCGAAGCCCCAGTCGGAGAGGAGCAGCGCGGCGTCTCGGAGGTAGCCGTCGTGGCAGGCCAGCGCCTCCCGGGCGGAGGCGGCGACCTCGGCGGTCGAGCACGACGCGCGCAGGAGCGCGGCGTCCTCCGGCGGCAGCGCGCCCAGCCACCGGTCGGCCAGGGCCGCGTCGTCCGGGTCCGCCACGTGCACCCCTGCGGCCCACTCCTCGAGCTCGGGGCGCGCCCGCTCCATCCCGGCCACCACCGGGCCCGTCGTGGTGCGGGTCTCTCGGGGAGCCGCGACGACCGCCAGCGCGGTGACGCGGCCGGGATGGCGGGCGGCGAGGGCGGCGGCGTACGCACCGCCGACCGACATGCCGACCACGGCGACCCGGTCGATGCCGAGCAGGTCGAGCACCGCGGCCGCGTCGTCGGCGACCGACGGCATCGTCGAGTCGGACGGGGTGGACGTCCCGTAGCCCGGGCGGTTGAGGCCGACGAGCCGCACCCCGGCGGCGGTCGCGGCGCTCGCGCCGGTCCGGGCGACCCAGCGCGTGTCCGGCGTCCCGTGGCAGACCAGCACGGTGCGCTCCGAGGCGGCGCCGCCGGCCCACAGCTGGACGGTGCGGCCACCGGGAAGTGCGATCTCCTCCATCGAACCAACCTAGAGTGCACGCGTGGACCTCGACGCGTACGTGCTCGCGCACGCGCACGAGTGGCAGCGGCTCGAGCAGCTGGTCCACCGCGGCCGGCTGCAGGGTGCCGAGAGCGACGAGCTGGTCGACCTCTACGCCCAGGTCGCCACCCACCTCTCGGTCGTGCGCACGTCCGCGCCGGACCCGTCGCTGGTCGCGCACCTGTCGAGCCTGCTGGCGAAGGCCCGCAACAAGGCCGTCGGCACGCGGGTGAGCTCGTGGCGGGGGTTCGCGTCGTTCTTCACCGAGCGGTTCCCGGCCGCGCTCTACCGCCTGCGCTGGTGGTGGCTCGGCACGCTGGCCGGCAACGTCGTCGTCACCGCGGTGATGATGCTGTGGCTGCTCGACCACCCGAACGTCGAGCAGACCCTCCTCTCGCCCGACGAGGTCGACCAGCTCGTCAACCACGACTTCGAGGACTACTACTCGACGTACGCCGCGAGCCACTTCGCGCTGCAGGTCTGGATCAACAACGCGTGGGTCTCGGCGCTCTGCATCGCCTTCGGGATCCTCGGCCTGCCGGTGATCTGGCTGCTGTTCGGCAACATCGAGAACCTCGCCGTGATCGGCTCGATCATGCACCGACACGGGCACGGCCAGCAGTTCTGGGGGCTGATCCTCCCGCACGGGCTGCTCGAGCTCACCGCGGTCTTCGTCGCCGGCGGCATCGGCCTGCGGCTCTTCTGGTCGTGGATCGAGCCCGGCGAGCTGACGCGCACCCAGTCGATCGCCCGGGAGGGCCGGACCGCGGGCACGGTCACCCTCGGGCTCGCGTGCGTGCTGATGGTGAGCGGCGTCATCGAGGCGTTCGTGACCCCGTCCGGGCTGCCGACCTGGGCGCGGGTCGGGATCGGGATCACCGCTGAGCTGGCCTTCTTCGCCTACGTCTTCGTGGTCGGCCGACAGGCGCACCTGCGGGGCGCCACCGGCGACATCGACGCGCGCTACCTCGAGGACCGGGTGGCGACCGCCTCCTAGGCCATGGCCCAGCCGCGACCCAGGTTCGCCGAATCGGCCTCGCCGCAGCGCAAAAGCAACGATCATTCTTCCGTGACGATGTCGACCACGGTCGACGTGTCCGACTCGCTGGACGAGGCACGGACCCGGCTGCTGAAGACAGCCCGGGCCCTCAACGGGGCGTGGGCCGCTGCCTTCTGCTCGATGGTCCTCCTCACCGTCGCGAGCGTGGTGCTCCTGCTGGTCGCCGTGACCATGCGACCGGTCTACGTCGTCATCTGGTCGGTGCTGCTGGCCGCGACGGGCTACAACGTCACCCGCTTCTGGCCGCGCCGGCGCGCGCGCCCGGGCCACCGGCTGGCGGCGCACGAGGCCGCCGCGCTGCGGGCCGCGGTCGACCCCGACGGCCGGCTGGCCTGGCCCGACGTCGTGCGCCTGGTCCCGCGGGCCGAGCTCGAGCTCGGTGAGGGCGAGCTGGTGCTCGGGATGCCCCTGCTCGCGTGCCTCGACCCGGAGGAACTGCGCCAGCTGCTGGTGACGGCGGCGCTGCAGACCTCCGTCGAGGACGAGCGAGCCGTCCGGTGGGCGCTGCGCGTCGCGCACGGCGACATCGGCCGGCCGCTGGTCGGCCGGCGGCCACGCCTGACCTGGCCCACGATGCGACTCACCGAGGAGCTCCGGGCGCGCGCGGCGCAGCTCGACGCGGACCTAGGCAACTGGGCCGGCGCGTGCGAGCGGGCCACCCTCGCCGCCTCCCGTCCCGGCGCCGACGTGCTCGCCACCCGCGACCAGCTCGCCGAGGCCTGGGCGCTGGTGCGCAGCGAGTGGCTCGAGCCGGCGTTCGCCCGCGGACGCCGGCACGTCGCGCCGTTCACCGGGCTGCGGCAGTTCGTCGAGGGCGCCGACGCCGCCGGCTGGCTGAAGAGCCCGCGGCCGTGGTGGCCGACCACCGGACCCGTCGCGGAGATCGTCGCGGCGCACGAGGAGGCGGTGGCCCTCGCGCTCGACGAGCGGGGCACCCGGCTGAAGCCGATCACCTGGGAGCAGCACCCGCTCGAGGTCACGGTGCCGCACTGGCGCGCGCTGGTCACCGAGGTGCTCGACGCCGCGCGCCGCACGACCTACGACCCTGCGGTCACCCTCGAGTCGGTGCTGCTGCTCATGGAGTCGGGCGAGGGCCGGGCGCTCGCCGACACCACGGCGGCCGACCGGGGACTCACCTGGGGCGAGACGGCGGCGTACGGCGAGTGGTCGGAGCGGTTCGTCTCCCGCACCCTCACCGCGGCCATCGGGATCGCGTCGGTCGACTCGGAGCAGTTCCGGCCGCGCTGGTCGTGGCCCGAGGGCACCCGGCTGGAGGGGCACGACGGGTGGCTGCTGCCGCTGGACTCGATCGTCGCGGAGGTGCTCGGCATGGTGCGCGACGGCGTGGGCCTCGACAAGGCCTACGCCGAGCTGCGCGAGGCGCTCGACGAGCTCGAGATCGACCAGCACGAACCGCTCTGGCTCGACCACGACACCAGCGTCCAGCCCGAGCGGCCCGTCGGGTCCTTCGCGGCCCGGCAGGGGCTCGGCGCCCGCGCCGTGGTCGTCACCGACCGGGCGCTCCACGTGTTCCGTGACGCGCAGCCCTCGCGCGCGCTCGACCCGCACCGACCCGCTGCGCCGCGCGACGCCTCCGTCGAGCTGCGCCGGCGGATGCTCACGGTCTGGCAGGGCGACACTACCGACCAGGTGCTCACCCTCGCTGCCGACGACGTGCGCCGGGCGCGCCTCGGCCCGGCGATCGGCGGCCTGTGGTGGCGGCTCACGCTCAGCTGCGCCGACGGCACCGTGGTGCTGCGCGGCCGGGGCGACGGGCTCGAGGAGGAGGCCGAGGTCAAGGAGTGGCTCGGTGAGCGGGTCGAGACGGTGTGGATGCACTCGCACCCGACGGTGCGCACTCTGCGCAACGCGGTCGGGCTCGGTGGCATGACGCTGGGGACGCTGGGCCTGCTGTGGGGCGTGCTGCTCACGATCGTCCGGCCCGGGGGCATGCCCGCCGCGCTGCCCGCCGTGCTCGCGCTGGGCGGCTTCGCGGCGATGCTCGTCGCCCTCGCACCCGACGGGATGCTGCAGCTCAAGCGCCGTGTCGGCCGCGCTCGCGTGCAGCCGCTCGCCGACTGAGTCAGCGCACGAGAGCCACGATCGCCACGGCGACGGCGGTGATGGCGAGCAGGGTGCGGGCCTTGTCGACGCCCAGCAGCCGGGCCAGGGCCGCCTCGTCGCGGCGCACGAGCCGCCGGTGCAGCGGCGCGGCCAGCACCAGGGTCGTGACCATCGACAGCGCGGCCAGCCCCACGGCGACCACCGCCAGCGCCGACCAGTCCGTGACCAGCCACCAGGCACCGGTCGCCACGAGCGCGAGGTACGCCGCCGCGACCAAGGGCCGGATGGCGGCCACGTGGCGGTCGTGCGCCTGCCGCCAGTGCGCGGCCCGCACGTGGGAGAGGGTCGGGTACACCACCAGCGTCACCGTCGCCTGGAAGCCCGCGTGGGCCGCGGCCGAGGCGAGGAACGCGGTCGCCGCCACGTCGCTCATGACGACGGACCTTAGAGCAATCCGTTGGCCTTGAGCGTGAGGTAGTGGTCGGCCAGCGCCGGCGGCAGCCGCTCGGCGTCGGCGTCGACCACGTCGAGACCGACCGCCCGCAGCAGCTCGGCGGTGCGCCGGCGCCGCACCATCGCCTGCTCGGCCGCCGCGGCGTCGTAGACCTCGTCGATGGTCCCCCTGGTCGCCGCCAGGCGCTCCAGCTCGGGGTCGCGCACCGAGGCCAGCACCACGCGGTGGTGCCGGGTGAGCGACGGGAGCACCGGCAGCAGGCCCTCCTCGACGGCGGACGGCTCCAGCGGCGTCAGCAGGACGACGAGCGCCCGCTGCCGGCCGAACTGCGTCACCGCCCCGGCCAGCGCCGACCAGTCCGCCTCGGCGATCACCGGCTCGAGGTCGGCCATCGTGTCCTGGAGGCTCGCCGCCACGTCGCGGGCGCCCCGGGAACGCAGCCGGGCCCGCACCCGGCGATCGCCCGCGACGAAGTCGATGCGGTCACCGGCGCGCGCCGCGAGGGCGGCGAGCAGGAGGGCGGCGTCCATCGCGGAGTCGAGCCGCGGCACGTCCTCGACCCGTCCGGCCGAGGTGCGGGACGTGTCGAGCACGAGCACCACCCGGCGGTCGCGCTCGGGCTGCCACGTGCGGACGACGACGTTGCGGTTGCGGGCGCTCGCCCGCCAGTCGATCGAGCGGACGTCGTCGCCGCGGACGTACTCGCGCAGCGAGTCGAACTCCGTGCCCTGGCCGCGGACCCGGACGGCCGCGCGGCCGTCGAGCTCGCGGAGCCGCGCCAGGCGGCTGGGCAGGTGCTTGCGGGACTCGAACGGCGGCAGGGACCGCACGGTGCCGGCGACGTCGAGGGTCTTCTGGCGCGCGCACAGGCCGAGCGGGCCGCGCAACCGCGCGGTCACGCCGACGGCGCGGAGGTCACCACGGCGGCGCGGGCGCAGCGGGGTGCGCAGCAGCACCCGGTCGCCGGGCGAGAGGGAGACGCGGTGCCGGTTGCCGGTCGCGCCGGCGGTGGGCTGCCACGCGTCGCGCACGACTCCGCGCAGGTGACGGCGACCGGCGTTCTCGAGGACGAGCACCGACTCGGTGTCGTAGCCCATCCGGACCGCCCCGATCGGGCGACGCTGGACGGCCAGGCTCCGCACCGTCGGTGCGAGCAGCAGGTCGGCCGCGACGAGCACCGCCACCACCAGCAGCCACAGCCGCACGGTGCTGGCCTCGGGCCGCAGCACGACCGGGAGCAGACCGAGGAGGAGGAGCAGCGGGACGCGACCGGTGATCACCATGGCGGCACTAGCGGGGGACCGGCACCGAGCTGAGCGCCGAGGCCAGCACCTCGGCCACGTCGACGCCCTCGAGCTCGGCCTCGGGGCGCAGCCCGAGCCGGTGCACGAGCGAGGCGTGCGCGAGTGCCTTGACGTCGTCGGGGGTGACGAAGTCGCGGCCGGTCAGCCACGCCCAGGCCCGCGCCGACCGGAGCAGCGCGGTCGCGCCGCGCGGGCTGACCCCGAGGCTCAGCGAGGGCGACTGGCGGGTGGCCCGGGCGATGTCGACGATGTAGCCGACCACCTCCTGGCTGACCTGGACGGTCTTGACCGCCGCCTGGCCGGCGGCGATGTCGGCCGGTCCTGCCACCGCGGTCACACCCGCGGCGCGCACGTCGCGCGGGTCGAAGCCGGCGGCGTGGCGGCGCAGGATCTCCAGCTCCTGGTCGCGCTCGGGGATCGGCAGCACGACCTTGAGGAGGAACCGGTCCAGCTGCGCCTCGGGCAGGGGATAGGTGCCTTCGTACTCGACGGGGTTCTGGGTGGCGGCCACGAGGAACGGCGCGGGCACCTTGCGGGACACGCCGTCGACCGAGACCTGGCCCTCCTCCATCGCCTCGAGCAGCGCCGACTGGGTCTTGGGCGGCGTCCGGTTGATCTCGTCGGCCAGCAGGAGGTTGGTGAACACCGGGCCCTCGCGGAACGTGAGCTCGCCGGCCTGCCGGCTGTCGATGACCATCGAGCCGGTGATGTCGCCGGGCATCAGGTCGGGGGTGAACTGCACCCGGCGGGTGTCGACGGTGAGCGCGCTCGCCAGGGTGCGCACGAGGAGCGTCTTGGCGGTGCCGGGGACACCCTCCATGAGCACGTGGCCGCCGCACAGCAGCGCGACGAGCAGGCCGGAGACGGCGGCGTCCTGCCCGACCACGGCCTTCCCGACCTCGGTGCGCACGGCGGCGAGCCGCTCGCGGGCGGCCCCCGAGCCGCCCTCGGGTGCAGGGGTGTCGATCATGCGCGGCGTACCTCTCTGTCGAGCTCGGCCAGCTCCCTGGCCAGGGTGATCAGGTCGCGGTCGGACGACGGTACGACGCCGGCCGGGCCGAGCACGGCCACGACGTCCGCCTCGGTGCGCCCGCTGCGCCGGGCCACCTCGCGGGCCAGCACGTCGGGCGGGGTGGTCGAGCCGAGCCGGAGCCGCTCGGCGAGGCGCGCGCGGGCGGCCCTGCGCAGCGCCTCCGCGGCGTGCTCGCGGTCGCCGGAGCGTCGGTAGAGCCGCCCGAGGCTCCGGGTCGTCTCCACGGCGCGGACGACCACGGGCAGCGGCTCGGTGGCCAGCGCCCCGAGCCGCCGGCCGCGCCAGAGGATCACGGTGACCATGACGACGGCGAGCAGCGCCAGGCCCGGGCGGACCCAGCGGGGGAGCAGGCTCTGGAGGCTCACCCCGTCGTCGCCGGTGAGGTCGTCGAGGCTCGGGACGTACCAGACCAGCCGCTCGTCCTGGCCGAGGAGCCGCAGGGCCACGGCCGCGTTGTCGGCCCGCAGGACCTGCTCGTTGGTGAGCGCCTGGTCGGCGCCGAAGAGCAGCAGCCCGTCGTCCTGCTGGTCGACGACCGCGCCGCCCTTGCCGCCGTAGCACTCGCCGTCGGGGTAGGTGAGGGTCCAGTCGACCTCGAGGGAGAGGTCGTCGAAGCGCGGGTCGTCGCAGCGAGCGGCGCGCCCGTCGCCGAGCTGGATCGACGCTCCTCCGCCCGGTGCGCCCAGCGCGTCGGCCACGCCCGGCCCGGCGCCGACGACGACCACCGTGTGCGCCCCCGCGGTGTCGTCGCGCAGGCGCTCGATGGTGCTGGTGCCGAGGTACTCCGGCAGTACGACGACAACCGACGTGGCGGCGTCGACCCCGGCGTCCGCCAGGGCGTCGGCGTCGCGGACCACCTGCACGTCGACGCCCTCGTCGCCGAGGACCCGGGCCAGCGCGCGGGTGCCGGCCGGCCCGGGGTTGTCGGGGTCCATCGGCGTCGAGGTCTGGGTACCGGTGCCCAGCACGATCGCGACCGCGACCGCGGCGACCAGGGCGAGGCCGATCAGCACGGTGGAGCGGTGCCGCCGCAGCAGCCCCGGCTGCGCGGCCGGCGCGACCGGCCGGTCGGGGGTCGTGGCCGTGGTCGTGGTCACCGCCGGACCACCAGGTCGTCGTCGAGCGCCAGCACGGAGGCGGCCTGCTCGCGGGTGGCCGGCCGGTCGCCGTACAGCACCTCGTCGAAGAGCCGGGCGCTCCGGTGCACGCGGTCGGCGAACGCGACGTGCTCGCGGGCCAGCGCGTCGGCGACCTCGTGGGCGGTGGCGCCCGGGTTGTTGGCGAGCCGGCCCCGCTCGACCTGGCGGACCGCGACGGCGCGGAACGCGTCGACCACCGCCTCCTCGAACCGGCCGGCCTCGAGGGCCGCCTCGGCGCGGGCTCGGAGCTCGTCGGCGGTGACGGCCTCCTGGGTGAGGACGGCGCCGTCCTCGCCGGGCCCGCGGGCGGTGCGCCGCGCGCGCGAGACGAGCCAGGCCAGGACCAGCACCAGCCCGACGAAGACCAGCATCGCCATCAGCGTCGAGAGCGGCGGCGCGTCGGACGCCGCGCCCAGGCCGTTGCCGACCTTGCGGGCCAGCCAGCTCAGGACCCGCTGGAAGAGGTTCTGTTCGTGGTACTCGCTGTGCAGCAGCTCGCGCCGCAGCTTGGCGCGCGCCTCGGATCCGGAGGGGTCCAGCGGCGGGTCGGGCAGCCGGCCGACGAGGTGGGCGATCGTCGTCACGAGGCCGTGATCCCGGCCTGCTGCATCAGCTCGACGTCGTAGGCCTCCTTGCGCATCCGCTGGTCGAGGTACTGCAACGACGTCACCGCCGCGGTGAACGGCGTGACGAAGGCAGCCGCCACGACCTGGCTGAGCGCCTGGGTCACCACCAGCACGAGCAGCGCGTAGCGCGGGCCGACCGCCGCGCCGGCGACCTGCCCGATGATGCCGATCGGGAACCCGAGGAAGCTGCTCGCGACGTTCACCACCACAAGGGTCAGGAGTGCGATGCCGAACGTGCGCCAGAACTGCTTGCGGGTCAGCGCCCAGCCGCGGGCCATCGCGCCGAAGACGCCGACCGGCTCGAGCATCAGCGCGGGCACCGGCAGGTAGAGCACCCGCACCCAGAACCACACCATCAGGCAGATGAACGCCGGCACGCTGAACAGGCCCCAGAGCACCACGGGCAGCGCGCTGCCGTCGGCGGCCACCACGACCGCCACCCACAGCAGCGCGTAGACGCCGAGCAGCACGAGCGCCGCGACCCCCACCAGCAGCGAGAGACCGACGAGCCGCCAGCGCTTGCCCCGGGTCGCGGCCCAGGCCTCGCCCAGCGTGAGCCGGCGCCCGACCGCCGCGGCGGCGGCGACGTGGGCGATCAGCCCGGTCACCAGGATGCTGCCGAAGCCGACGAGCACCAGACCGATCCCGAGTGAGCCGAGCGAGCCGACCAGGCCGACGAGGTCGGCGTCGGACGCGGTGTCGGTCGCGTCGAGCGAGAGGTCGAGGCTGAAGCTCAGCAGCGCCGTCACGACCACCGGCACCAGCCAGGCGACCGTCGCGACCAGGACGGCCGACCCCACGGTGGCCTTGGGGTTGAACCTGATGATGCGGAACGCCGCGTCGTACATGTCGCCGAGGCCGAGCGGCCGCAGGGGCATGGCCCCGGGCTTGTGCGCCGCGCCCAGCATCCCCGGCGCCGGCGCCCAGGCACCCGGCTGGGCCGGCGGCGGGTACGCCGCGGGCGGGGGCGGGTACGCCGGCTGCGTGCCCAGGTAGGACGGCGCGGGCGGCGGGGGCGGCTGCCAGCCGGGCGGTGGCGGCGGCGAGGGCGCGCCAGTCCCCGGGTCCGACATGCGGCAATCCTGTCAGGTCCGAAGCGAGCCGTCTCGAAGCCGCCGAAGCGCCCGGACGGGCTTGACCTCGACGTCGTGAGCGCGATCACGGCGGGCTGAGTCCTCCGCCAGGTGGGCACCCGCTCGCCCACCGCTGATCGAGCTTGTCGAGATCACCGCAGCCAAGGCAACCGAGCGGAGTGGCTCCCAGCGCAGGCTGCGGAGGCTTCGAGGCTCAGGCGCAGCCGCCTTCGCACCTCAGCCACCGTAGGACAGCCACCGCAAGGAAGGCACCCGGTCGACCACCGCTGATCGAGCCTGTCGAGATCACCGCAGCAACGGCACCCGGTTGACCACCGCCGATCGAACGTGTCGAGATCACCGCAGCCAAGGCAACCGAGCGGAGCGGCTCCCAGCGCCGGCTGCAGGGCTTCGAGGCTCAGGCGCAGCACGCCTTCGCACCTCAGCCACCGTGGGAGAGCCACCGCAAGGAAGGCACCCGGTCGACCACCGCTGATCGAGCTTGTCGAGATCACCGCAGCCAAGGCAACCGAGCGGAGTAGCTCCCAGCGCAGGCTGCCTCCGCGAGCAAGGCACCCGCTGGACCACCGCTGATCGAGCTTGTCGAGATCACCGTAGGGAAGGCACCCGCGGGACTCAGGCGCCAGCGCGCCGGACGTAGTGGGACGGCAGCTCGCAGGCGGTGTCGAGGCCGAGCACCCGGTTGAGCCGGCCGAACGCGAGCCACGACCCGAGGCACATCGACAGCTCGACGATCTCGGCGTCGGAGTAGTGCTGCTTCATGCGCGACCAGAAGCCGTCGTCGAGGCCGTGGTGGTCGAGCGCGTAGCGCTCGGCGTACTCCGCTGCAAGCCGCGAGCGCACGTCGAGGTCATCGGTGGTCCGCCAGTCGGTGACCGCTCCGGGGAAGGAGTCCTCGACCTGCACACCGCCGCGCTCGGTGCGCCAGTCCTGGCAGAACAGGCAGCCGTTGATCTGCGCGATCCGCAGCCGGGCCGCCTCGAACTCGCGCAACCCGAGCGTCGTGTGGTCGTAGACAGCCTGGGAGAAGGCGGCCGCGGCGGGCCCGATGCCGGGCACCATGACGCCCCAGACGTGGATGATCGGGTCCTGGCCCTCGGGGACGTCGACGATCATGCGGTCCTCCACAGCCGGAAAGTAGAACGTGTTCTCGCTTCCGGCGATCGTAGGGCGGTCAGGAGGTCGCCGAGAAGGTCCCCGACGCGTCGATCCGGACGCCCTCGCCGCCCCCGGAGAGGCCGGTGCACGTGACGGTGCCCTCGATCCCGGTGGCGTCGAAGCGGGTGACGGCCACGACGCACTGGGTGTGCGAGGGGTCGATGAAGGTCTGGCCGGTGCCGGTCGCGATGCTCACGAACGCGTCGGGCGCGCACGCCTCGAGCCCCTCGATGTCGAGCGCCAGCACGTGGCCGGCCGGGTCGGAGAACGTCGCCTCGAGCTCGCCGTCGTCGGCCTCGTAGGCGTGGTCGGCGCCGGTGTCGAGCGAGAGCGGGTGGCTCCCGAGGCCGGGGCCGTCGGTGATGTCCAGGACGGCGGTGCCGGCGGTCAGGTCGAGGTCGGCGTCCGGAGGCGTGCACGCGAGCGCGGACGGGTCCTCACCGGAGGGCGCGGTGCTCCCGGAGTCCGAGGGCGGCTCGGAGGCGGGCTCCGAAGCCGATCCCGAGGCGGACTCCGAGGCGGTGGCGTCCGCGGACACCGAGGACGTCGCGCTCGTGCCGGGGAGGTCGTCGCCCCCATCGTCGCCGTCGCCCCCGCACCCGGCGACCAGCAGGGCGAGGAGGAGAAGGGCGAGGCTCGCGGGTACGGACGTAGGCTTCAGGTGGCGCATCGGGCTCCCCGTGTCGGTGGCATCGGCCTGATTTGGTCTCGGCCGCCGGTCTCTGACAAGATAGTCCGGTTGCTCTGGCGGGTTGCCGGGGTGCATCGCACTGCTTGACTCCTGAATCGCGTTTCCTGCGTGTTTGAGGTGGTGGCGTGCGTCCGCACCGAACCAGGAGACCCGATCAGCCCGGACGTTGCGCCGGGCGCCACACGACAAGCACCCGGATCCAGGTCCGTGGAGCACGAAAGCTGTGCGACACGCCCGACCGCGGGGGTCGGTCACGAAGGTGGCGGAGAGCGACGCAGCAGGACCCGCACGACCACCGAGCCAGACAAACAGAGCCCAGCGCGGCACGCAGACGTAAGGACGAGAGAGACCTATGGCGGGACAGAAGATCCGCATCAGGCTCAAGGCCTATGACCACGAGGTGATCGACACCTCGGCGCGCAAGATCGTGGACACCGTCACCCGTACGGGTGCTCGCGTCGCCGGCCCCGTGCCGCTGCCGACCGAGAAGAACGTCTACTGCGTCATCCGCTCGCCCCACAAGTACAAGGACTCGCGCGAGCACTTCGAGATGCGCACCCACAAGCGGCTCATCGACATCCTCGACCCCACTCCGAAGACCGTCGACTCGCTCATGCGTCTCGACCTCCCGGCGGGCGTCGACATCGAGATCAAGCTCTGAGGTTTCGAGACATGACCATCGAACGCAACGTGAAGGGCCTGCTGGGCACCAAGCTCGGCATGACCCAGCTCTGGGACGACAACAACCGCATCGTCCCGGTCACCGTGATCGCGGCCGGCACCAACGTCGTGACCCAGGTCCGCACCCCCGAGAAGGACGGCTACAACGCCATCCAGGTCGGGTTCGGCGAGATCGACGGCCGCAAGGTGACCAAGCCGAAGGCCGGCCACTTCCAGAGCGCCGGCACCACGCCGCGCCGCCACCTCGTCGAGATCCGCACCACCACCGCCGGTGAGTTCACCGTCGGCCAGGAGCTCCCGGTCGACACCTTCGCCGCGGGCGACGAGATCGACGTCACCGGCACCAGCAAGGGCAAGGGCTTCGCGGGTGGCATGAAGCGCCACGGCTTCTCCGGCGTCTCGTCCTCGCACGGTGCCCACCGCAACCACCGCAAGCCCGGCTCGATCGGCGCCTGCGCGACCCCCGGTCGCGTCTTCAAGGGCACCCGCATGGCCGGCCGGATGGGCTCCGACACCGTCACCACGCAGAACCTCACGGTGCACGCGGTCGACGCCGACAAGGGCCTGATCCTCGTCAAGGGCGCGATCCCCGGCCCCAAGGGCGGCCTCGTCGTCCTGCGGTCGGCCGCCAAGAAGAACGTTGGGGAGGCCTGAGCATGGCTACGAAGTCCAAGACCAGCAGCCCCGAGCTGCCCGCGGAGATCTTCGACGTGGCGGTCAACATCCCGCTGATCCACCAGGTCGTCGTGGCCCAGCAGGCCGCCGCGCGCCAGGGCACCCACGCCACCAAGACCCGCGGCGAGGTCCGCGGCGGTGGTCGCAAGCCCTACAAGCAGAAGGGCACCGGCCGTGCCCGCCAGGGCTCGACCCGCGCCCCGCAGTTCGCCGGCGGTGGCACGGTCCACGGCCCGCAGCCGCGCAGCTACGACCAGCGCACGCCCAAGAAGATGAAGGCCGCCGCCCTGCGCAGCGCCCTCTCCGACCGAGCCCGCGACGGCCGCATCCACGTCGTCGACGACTTCGGCCTGGGCGACGCGCCGTCGACCAAGACCGCGCTGGCCTCGCTCGCCGCGATCAGCGACCGTCGCCGCTTCCTCGTCGTGCTCGAGCGCACCGACGCCGTCACCTGGCTCTCGCTGCGCAACGCGCCCGAGGCCCACATCGTGGCCGTCGACCAGCTCAACACCTACGACGTGGTCGCCTCCGACGACGTGGTCTTCACCCGCGGCGCCTTCGACACCTTCGTCGGGGGCTCCTCCGGCGAGCGCACCACGGCCTCGGCGGACGCCGAGCCCGTCGTCGAGGAGAAGCCGGCCAAGAAGGCCGCTGCCAAGAAGACGGTCGAGGCCGACGACGCCACTGAGGCCGACACCACCGAGGCCGACACCGAGGCCACCGAGGTGGCCGAGGACAAGCCGGCGAAGAAGGCCGCGACCAAGAAGACCGCTGCCAAGAAGACGGCCGAGACCGACGACGCCGCTGAGGAGGAGTCCGAGTGAGCACCCTGCACAAGGACCACCGCGACATCCTGATCGCGCCGGTGGTGTCCGAGAAGAGCTACGGCCTCCTCGACGCCAACAAGTACACCTTCCTGGTGCGCCCCGACGCCAACAAGACCGAGATCAAGATCGCGGTCGAAAAGGTGTTCAACGTCAAGGTGACCGCGGTCAACACCCTCAACCGCCCGGGCAAGACCCGGCGGACCCGGCAGGGGCTGGGCAAGCGCAAGGACACCAAGCGCGCGATCGTCAGCCTCGCCGAGGGCCACCGCATCGACATCTTCGGGGGGCCGGTCTCATGACGACAGCACTCCTGATCGATGGCGGCGTAGGTCGCCCCGAAGACATCCAGAATGGTGGAGGACGGGTTTCCTGATGGCGATTCGCAAGTACAAGCCGACCACCCCGGGCCGTCGCGGCTCGTCGGTCGCCGACTTCGTCGAGATCACCCGGACCACGCCGGAGAAGTCCCTGACCAAGCCGCTGCCCAAGAAGGGCGGCCGCAACAACCAGGGTCGGATCACCACGCGGCACCAGGGCGGCGGGCACAAGCGCGCCTACCGCATCATCGACTTCCGGCGCTACGACAAGGACGGCATCCCGGCCAAGGTCGCTCACATCGAGTACGACCCCAACCGCACCGCCCGCATCGCGCTGCTGCACTACGTCGACGGCGAGAAGCGCTACATCATCGCGCCGAAGGACCTGCGCCAGGGCACGGTGGTGGAGTCGGGTGCCAACGCCGACATCAAGACCGGCAACAACCTGCCGCTGCGCAACATCCCCGTCGGCACCACGATCCACTGCATCGAGCTCCGGCCCGGTGGCGGTGCCAAGATCGCCCGCTCGGCCGGCAACAGCGCCCAGCTCGTGGCCCGCGAGGGCTCGCGCGCGACGCTGCGCATGCCGTCCGGCGAGATGCGGTTCGTCGACGTCCGCTGCCGCGCCACGGTCGGCGAGGTCGGCAACGCCGAGCAGTCGAACATCAACTGGGGCAAGGCCGGCCGGATGCGCTGGAAGGGCAAGCGCCCGACCGTCCGCGGTGTCGTCATGAACCCCGTCGACCACCCCCACGGCGGTGGTGAGGGCAAGACGTCCGGTGGTCGCCACCCGGTCTCGCCCTGGGGCAAGCCGGAGGGCCGCACGCGCCGTCGCAAGGCCTCCGACGCCCAGATCATCCGTCGCCGCAAGACCGGCAAGGGTAGGAAGTAGCTGACATGCCTCGCAGCCTGAAGAAGGGCCCCTTCGTCGACGGCCACCTCGAGAAGAAGGTGGACGCGGAGAACGACAAGGGCAGCCACAACGTCATCAAGACGTGGTCGCGCCGGTCGATGATCATCCCCGCGATGATCGGCCACACGATCGCCGTCCACGACGGCCGCAAGCACGTGCCGGTGTTCATCACCGACGCGATGGTCGGGCACAAGCTCGGCGAGTTCGCGCCCACGCGCACCTACCGCGGCCACGTCAAGGACGACCGGAAGGGGCGTCGTCGATGAGCACCACCGAGCGTCAGCGCACCAGCGCCCGCCGCGAGTCGCTGCTGGGCGACCAGCCCGGCGCCTTCGCGAGCGCCCGCTTCGTGCGGATCACGCCCCTCAAGGCGCGCCGGGTCGTCGACCTGGTCCGCGGCGTTCCCGTCGACCAGGCCCTCTCGATCCTCGAGTTCGCCCCGCAGGCGGCCGCCGAGACCGTGCACAAGGTGCTGCGCAGCGCCGTGGCCAACGCCGAGACGACCGAGGGCCTCGATACCCACGACCTCGTGGTGTCGGTCGCCCACGTCGACGAGGGCCCGACGATGAAGCGCTGGCGCCCGCGTGCCCAGGGCCGGGCCACCCGCATCAACAAGCGGACCAGCCACATCACCCTGGCCGTCCAGCCGGCGTCCGCGCTGGCACCTGCGGTGCCCGAGCCCAAGCCGGCGAAGAAGGCCGCGGCCAAGACCGCGGAGCCGGCGGCGAAGAAGTCCGCGGCGAAGAAGACGACCGCCAAGAAGACCACCGCCAAGAAGACCACCACGAAGGCGGCCCCCGAGAAGGCCGCCGAGACGACTGGAGAGGATGCCTGATGGGCCAGAAGATCAACCCGAACGGGTTCCGGCTCGGCATCTCCACCGACCACAAGTCCCGCTGGTACGCCGACAAGCTCTACAAGAGCTACGTCGGCGAGGACGTCGCGATCCGCAAGCTGCTGTCCAAGGGCATGGAGCGCGCCGGCATCGCCAAGGTCGAGATCGAGCGCACCCGCGACCGCGTGCGGGTCGACATCCACACCGCGCGTCCGGGCATCGTGATCGGTCGCCGCGGCACCGAGGCCGACCGCATCCGCGGCGAGCTCGAGAAGCTCACCGGCAAGCAGGTCCAGCTCAACATCCTCGAGGTCAAGAACCCCGAGATGGACGGCCAGCTGGTCGCCCAGGGCGTGGCCGAGCAGCTGTCGGGCCGCGTGCAGTTCCGCCGGGCGATGCGCAAGGCGATGCAGACCACGATGCGCTCGGGCGCCAAGGGCATCCGCATCCAGTGCTCGGGTCGCCTCAACGGCGCCGAGATGTCGCGCACCGAGTTCTACCGCGAGGGCCGCGTGCCCCTGCACACCCTGCGCGCCGACATCGACTACGGCTTCTACGAGGCCAAGACCACCTTCGGCAGGATCGGCGTGAAGGTCTGGATCTACAAGGGCGAGGTCGCCGGCACCCGTGCCGAGCGCCAGGCCCAGGCCGCGGCTCGCGCCGGCGTCCCGGGCCGTGGCGGCAACCGCCCGGCTCGCGGTGGCGCAGGTGACCGGCCCAGCCGGGGCACCCGCCCGACGCGGTCCGACCGCGACGGTGGCGGCGCTCCCGCCGCGTCCGAGGCTCCGGCCGGTGGCGACACCGCCCAGGCCACTACCGACTCGACCACGCCCGGAACGGAGGGCTGAGCGATGTTGATGCCACGACGGATCAAGCACCGCAAGCAGCACCACCCCACGCGCGGCGGTGCCGCCAAGGGTGGCACCCGCCTCGCCTTCGGTGAGTTCGGCATCCAGGCGGTCGAGGGGCACTACGTCACCAACCGGCAGATCGAGTCCGCTCGTATCGCCATGACGCGCCACATCAAGCGCGGCGGCAAGGTGTGGATCAACATCTACCCCGACCGCCCGCTGACCAAGAAGCCCGCCGAGACCCGGATGGGCTCCGGCAAGGGCTCGCCCGAGTGGTGGATCGCCAACGTCAAGGCCGGCCGAGTGATGTTCGAGCTCTCCGGCGTCGACGAAAGCGTCGCCCGCGAGGCGATGCGTCGCGCGATGCACAAGCTGCCGATGAAGTGCCGCTTCATCACCCGAGAGGCTGGTGAGTTCTGATGGCGTCCGGTACCAAGGCCCACGAGCTCGACGAGATGAACGACGTCGACCTCGAGACCAGGCTGCGCGAGGCCAAGGAGGAGCTCTTCAACCTCCGCTTCCAGGCGGCCACCGGCCAGCTGGAGAGCCACGGCCGGCTCCGCACGGTCAAGAAGGACATCGCCCGGATCTACACCGTGGTGCGCGAGCGTGAGCTCGGCATCCGGGTCGCGCCGGGCTCCAACGACGAGGACACCGACCAGTGACTGAATCCGCGAACGACACCGTGACCGGCGCCGCCGCGCACGACCGCCGCAGCCGCAAGGTCCGCGAGGGCCTGGTGGTCAGCGACAAGATGGACAAGACCGTCGTCGTGGCCGTCGAGGACCGCGTCAAGCACGCGCTCTACGGCAAGGTGCTGCGCCAGACCTCGCGCCTGAAGGCCCATGACGAGCAGAACGAGTGCGGCACCGGTGACCGGGTCCTGATCATGGAGACCCGCCCGCTGTCCGCCACGAAGCGCTGGCGCGTCGTTCAGGTTCTGGAAAAGGCGAAGTAATGATCCAGCAGGAGAGCCGTCTCAAGGTCGCCGACAACACCGGCGCCAAGGAGATTCTGTGCATCCGTGTCCTCGGTGGCTCGGGCCGGCGCTACGCCGGCATCGGTGACACCATCGTGGCCACGGTCAAGGACGCCATCCCCGGCGGCAACGTCAAGAAGGGCGACGTCGTCAAGGCGGTCGTGGTCCGCACCGTCAAGGAGCGTCGCCGCCCCGACGGGTCCTACATCAAGTTCGACGAGAACGCCGCGGTGATCCTCCGCCAGGACGGCGAGCCGCGCGGCACCCGCATCTTCGGCCCGGTGGGCCGCGAGCTGCGCGACAAGCGGTTCATGAAGATCATCTCGCTGGCACCGGAGGTGCTGTGATGGCCCAGAGCCCCAAGAGCCAGAGCCCCAAGAAGGCCCAGCCCAAGAGCCTCAACATCAAGAAGGGCGACACCGTCAAGGTCGTCGCCGGTCGTGACAAGGGCGCCGAGGGCAAGGTCATCCAGGTGCTCCGCGAGGAGCACCGGGTGATCGTCGAGGGCGTCAACCGCGTCAAGCGGCACACCAAGGTCGTCAACCAGGGCGGTCGCGCCGGCAACACCGGCGGGATCATCACCGCCGAGGCGCCGATCCACGTCTCCAACGTGGTCCTGGTCGACGGCAAGGGCGTGACCCGCGTGGGCTTCCGTCGCGACACCGTCACCAAGCGTCGCCCCGACGGCTCGACCTACACCGCCGAGCGCAGCGTGCGCATCTCCCGCAAGACCGGCAAGGACATCTGATGAGCGACACCGCCACCGCGGCCCCCGAGACCGACGAGACGCCGGCCAAGCCCGCGCGCCCCTCGTCGTCCGCACCGGTGACCCCGCGACTCAAGACCCGCTACCGCGAGGAGATCCTCCCTGCGCTGCGGTCGGAGTTCGAGATCGCCAACGTCATGCAGGTCCCCGGCCTGGTCAAGATCGTGGTCAACATGGGCGTGGGCGAGGCCGCTCGCGACTCCAAGCTGATCGAGGGCGCCATCAAGGACCTCACCGCGATCACCGGCCAGAAGCCGCGCGTCACCGAGGCCCGCAAGTCGATCGCGCAGTTCAAGCTGCGCGAGGGCATGCCGATCGGCGCGCACGTCACCTTGCGCGGCGACCGGATGTGGGAGTTCCTCGACCGGCTCCTGTCGCTGGCGCTGCCCCGCATCCGCGACTTCCGCGGCCTCTCGCCGCGGCAGTTCGACGGCAAGGGCAACTACACCTTCGGTCTCACCGAGCAGGTCATGTTCCACGAGATCGACCAGGACCGCATCGACCGCAGCCGCGGCATGGACATCACCATCGTGACCACGGCCACCGACGACGACCAGGGCCGCGCGC
This sequence comes from Nocardioides halotolerans DSM 19273, assembly GCF_000422805.1. Taxonomy (GTDB): domain Bacteria; phylum Actinomycetota; class Actinomycetes; order Propionibacteriales; family Nocardioidaceae; genus Nocardioides; species Nocardioides halotolerans. The sequence continues at coordinate 564,850 of NZ_AUGT01000009.1, forward strand.
TGCTGAAGCAGCTCGGGTTCCCGTTCCAGGACCGCTGAGGTCAGGAGAGAGACATGGCGAAGACTGCACTCAAGGTCAAGGCGGCCCGCAAGCCCAAGTTCGCGGTCCGCGGCTACACCCGTTGCCAGCGCTGCGGCCGGCCCAAGGCCGTCTACCGCAAGTTCGGCCTGTGCCGCATCTGCCTGCGCGAGATGGCGCACCGCGGAGAGCTGCCCGGCGTCACCAAGTCGAGCTGGTAGCCCCAGACCTACAACACGTCACAGGTCCCCCTGAGCCACTTCGGGGCGGAAACCAGACGAGAAGGAACACCGAACCATGACGATGACCGACCCGATCGCAGACATGCTCACCCGTCTGCGCAACGCCAACCAGGCGTTCCACGACACCGTGTCGATGCCCCACAGCAAGATCAAGGAGGGCGTCGCCGAGATCCTGCAGCAGGAGGGCTACATCGCCTCCTTCGCGGTCGCGGAGCCCGAGGAGGGCGAGGTCAGCAAGACGCTGACCATCACCCTCAAGTACGGCCGCAACCGCGAGCGCTCGCTCGCCGGCGTCCGCCGGATCAGCAAGCCCGGCCTCCGCGTCTACGCCAAGCACACCGGCCTCCCCAAGGTACTCGGTGGGCTCGGCGTCGCGATCATCTCGACGAGCCAGGGCCTGCTGACCGACCGTCAGGCCAACCAGAAGGGCGTGGGTGGGGAAGTCCTCGCCTACGTCTGGTGACGAGAGACCGAGAGAGGTAGAGAAATGTCGCGCATCGGCAAGCTCCCCGTCCCGGTCCCCGCGGGCGTGGACGTCACGATCGACGGACCCGTGGTGACGGTCAAGGGGCCCAAGGGCACCCTGAGCCACACCGTGGCTGCCCCGATCGTCGTCGAGAAGGGCGAGGACGGCGTCCTCGACGTCAAGCGTCCCGACGACGAGCGGGTCAGCAGGTCCCTGCACGGGCTGACCCGGACCCTGGTCAACAACATGGTCGTCGGCGTGACCGACGGCTACGAGAAGCGCCTCGAGATCGTCGGCGTCGGCTACCGCGTGCTGTCCAAGGGCCCCACGCAGCTCGAGTTCCAGCTCGGCTACAGCCACCCGATCGTCTTCAACGCTCCCGACGGCATCACGTTCGCGGTCGAGAACCCCACCCGCCTCGGCGTGCAGGGCATCGACAAGCAGCTCGTGGGCGAGGTCGCCGCCAACATCCGCAAGCTTCGCAAGCCCGAGCCCTACAAGGGCAAGGGCGTTCGCTACGCCGGCGAGCACGTCCGCCGCAAGGTCGGAAAGGCTGGTAAGTGACCATGGCGATCTCTCTCAAGCAGCACAAGCACACCGCGTCGCGCGTCCGCTCGCGCCTGCGCCGCCAGGCGCGGGGCCGCAAGAAGGTCGCCGGCACGGCCGAGCGCCCGCGTCTGGTCGTCACCCGGTCGTCCAAGCACATCACCGCCCAGGTGGTCGACGACGCCGTCGGCAAGACGATCGCCTTCGCCTCCACCATGGAGGGCGACCTGCGCTCGCAGTCGGGTGACAAGACCGAGAAGGCCAAGCTGGTCGGCGGCCTCGTCGCCGAGCGCGCCAAGGCAGCCGGTGTCGAGGGCGTCGTCTTCGACCGGGCCGGCAACAAGTACCACGGTCGCGTGGCCGCCCTGGCCGACGGCGCCCGCGAGGGCGGGCTGACCTTCTGATGCCCACTGCGATGTGCACTGTCACGCAGAACCAGACGACGTACGAGATGGAGAACCAGTCATGAGCGGACCCCAGCGCGGCGGAAACCGCGGCGGCGACCGGCGCGGTGGCCGCGACGACCGACGCGGACAGGGCGCCGACAAGACCGCCTACGTCGAGCGCGTCGTCGCGATCAACCGCGTCGCCAAGGTCGTCAAGGGCGGTCGCCGGTTCAGCTTCACCGCCCTCGTGGTCGTCGGTGACGGCGACGGCATGGTCGGCGTCGGCTACGGCAAGGCCAAGGAGGTGCCGGCCGCCATCGCCAAGGGCGTGGAGGAGGCCAAGAAGCACTTCTTCCGCGTGCCCCGCATCCAGGGCACCATCCCGCACCCCGTCCAGGGCGAGAAGGCCGCGGGCGTCGTCATGCTCCGCCCCGCCGCTCCCGGTACCGGCGTCATCGCCGGTGGCCCGGTGCGCGCCGTGCTGGAGTGCGCCGGCATCCACGACATCCTGAGCAAGTCGCTCGGGTCGTCCAACCAGATCAACATCGTCCACGCGACCGTCGAGGCGCTGCGCATGCTCGAGCAGCCCGAGGCCGTCGCCGCCCGTCGCGGCCTGCCAGTCGAGGACGTCGCCCCGGCGGCGCTCCTCAAGGCCCGGGCCGAGCAGCCTGCCGCCGTGCCGGCGGCGGAGGTGTCGTCCTGATGGCTCAGCTCAAGGTCCAGCAGAAGCGCTCGACGATCGGCTGCAAGGCCAACCAGCGCGAGACCCTGCGCACGCTCGGTCTCAAGCGCATCGGCGACGTGGTCGTCAAGGAGGACCGTCCCGAGATCCGGGGCATGGTCCACACCGTCCGTCACCTCGTGACGGTCGAGGAGGTCGACTGACATGACGCTCAAGCTCCATCACCTGCGCCCCGCGCCCGGTGCCAGGACCGCGAAGACCCGGGTGGGTCGCGGTGAGGCCTCCAAGGGCAAGACGGCCGGCCGTGGCACCAAGGGCACGAAGGCCCGTTACCAGGTCCCGTCCGCCTTCGAGGGCGGCCAGATGCCGATCCACATGCGGCTGCCCAAGCTGAAGGGCTTCAAGAACCCCTTCAAGGTCGAGTTCCAGGTCGTCAACCTCGACCGCCTCGGCGAGCTCTTCCCCGAGGGTGGCGAGGTCACCGTCGACGCGCTCGTCGCGAAGGGCGCCGTCCGCGACGGCCACCCGGTCAAGGTGCTCGGCCAGGGCGACATCTCGGTCAAGGTCGACGTCACCGCCCAGGCGTTCTCCGCCTCCGCCAAGGAGAAGATCGAGGCCGCCGGCGGAACCGTCACCGTCTCATAGGCCATGACCCCCGATCCCCGCCCAGCTACGCGCCGCCCCACGGGCGCTCCGCGGCGTTGCCGACTCTCGGTAGACGACCCCGGGTATGCCTTCGAGCCGGCGCCTTGCGGAGCATCCCGTGGATGCGACGCGTAGCGAGGACGGGAACCGGGGGGCATGACCGACCGTTGGCTCTGTCGGGCCTCCGGCCCCGCTGGGTTAGGCTGCCGTGGTGCTCCGGACGCGTGTGATCGCGTCCGGACCTACCGGGCTGAACACGAATAGAGGATCTCTGTGCTGACCGCGTTCGCGAACGCATTCCGGACTCCGGATCTGCGGCGCAAGCTGCTGTTCGTCCTGATGATCATCGTGGTCTTCCGGGCCGGCTCGCAGATCCCGGCACCCGGCGTCGACGTCGGCAACGTCCAGTCGTGCATCAGCGACGTGGACAACACCGGCCTCTACAGCCTGATCAACCTGTTCTCCGGTGGTGCGCTGCTCCAGCTGACCATCTTCGCGCTCGGGATCATGCCTTACATCACGGCGAGCATCATCCTGCAGCTGCTGGTCGTGGTGATCCCGCGGCTGGAGGCCCTCAAGAAGGAGGGCCAGTCCGGCCAGACCAAGATCACCCAGTACACCCGCTACCTGACCCTCGGCCTCGCGCTCCTCCAGGCGACCGGCATCGTGGCGCTCGCCCGCTCGGGCAACCTCCTCCAGGGCTGCGACAAGAGCCTGCTGCACGACAACGGCACCCAGACCTTCCTGGTCATGGTGATCACGATGACCGCCGGCACCGCGGTCATCATGTGGCTCGGCGAGCTCATCACCGAGCGCGGCGTCGGCAACGGCATGTCGATCATGATCTTCACCCAGGTCATCGCGACCTTCCCGACGACGCTGTGGGCGGTCGGCCAGGACAAGGGCTGGTGGATCTTCAGCATGGTGCTGGCGATCGGCCTCGTGATCGTCGCCGCCGTCATCTTCATCGAGCAGGCCCAGCGCCGCATCCCCGTCCAGTACGCCCGGCGGATGGTCGGCCGCAAGATGTTCGGCGGCAGTTCGACCTACATCCCGCTGAAGGTGAACCAGGCCGGCGTCATCCCGGTCATCTTCGCCTCGTCGCTGCTCTACCTGCCGGCGATGGCCGCCCAGTTCAACCAGACCAACAACTCGGCCTGGGTGCGGTTCATCAACAACTACCTCGTGCGGGGCAACCACCCGCTCTACATGCTCACGTTCTTCCTGCTCATCGTCTTCTTCACGTATTTCTACGTCTCGATCACCTTCAACCCCCAAGAGGTGGCGGACAACATGAAGAAGTACGGCGGCTTCATCCCCGGGATCCGGGCGGGCAAGCCGACCGAGGACTACCTGTCCTACGTCCTGTCCCGCATCACGCTGCCGGGCTCGCTGTACCTCGGGTTGATCGCCCTGATCCCGTTGATCGCGCTCGTGCTCGTCAACGCGAACCAGAACTTCCCCTTCGGTGGCACGTCGATCCTCATCATGGTGGGCGTCGCACTCGACACGGTGAAGCAGATCGAGAGCCAGCTCCAGCAGCGCAACTACGAAGGATTCCTGCGCTGATGACACCGAGCACCCAGTGCGTCTGCTGATCATGGGCCCGCCGGGGGCGGGCAAGGGGACCCAGGCGAAGTTCATCGCCGAGCACTTCAAGATCCCGGCCATCTCGACCGGCGACATCTTCCGCGCCAACGTCTCCCAGGGCACCCCGCTCGGGATCGAGGCGAAGCGCTACATGGACCAGGGCGAGTACGTCCCCGACGAGGTCACCAACCTCATGGTCCGCAACCGGATCGACGACCCCGACGCGGTGTCCGGGTTCCTGCTCGACGGCTACCCGCGCACCCAGGCGCAGGTCGACGAGCTCGACGGCATGATCGCCTTCACCGGTCACCGCCTCGACGCCGTGGTGGTGCTGACCGCCGACCGCGACGAGATCGTCACCCGCCTGCTCCAGCGGGCCGAGGTCGAGGGCCGCGCCGACGACACCGAGGACGTCATCCGGCGCCGGCAGGAGGTCTACGCCGAGGAGACCGAGCCGCTCATCGAGATCTACCGCGACCGGGGGATCCTGATCGAGGTCGACGGCATGGGCGAGGTCTCCGAGGTCACCCAGCGGATCTTCGAGGCGCTCGACGGGCTCCCCGAGTCCTGACCGCTCCCCACCTCCCGTGATGAGCTGGCGCGACCGCGGGGTCGAGATCAAGACCCCTGAGCAGATCGCCTCGATGCGCCGTGCCGGGCTGGTCGTCTGTGACGCCCTCGAGGCGCTGCGGGCCGCGGTCCGCCCGGGGGTGAGCACCGCCGAGCTCGACGCGATCGCCGACGACGTGATCCGCTCGGCCAGCGCCACGCCGTCGTTCAAGGGCTACCAGGGCTTCCCGGCCTCCATCTGCGCCTCGGTCAACGAGCAGGTCGTGCACGGCATCCCGGGCGACCTGCGCCTGGCGGAGGGCGACCTGGTCTCGCTCGACTGCGGCGCGATCGTCGACGGCTGGCACGGCGACGCGGCGATCACGGTGCCCGTCGGGCAGGTGGCGCCCGAGCTGCTCGCCCTGGTCGCCGACACCGAGGCAGCCATGTGGGCCGGGATCGCGGCGGCGCGGGCCGGCCGCCGGGTCGGTGACATCTCCGCGGCGGTCGAGGCGCTGCTCCGCGCCCGGGGCGGCTACGGCATCGTCGAGGACTACACCGGCCACGGCATCGGCACCGCGATGCACCAGCCTCCCGACGTACCCAACACCGGCCGCGCCGGCCGCGGCGCCCGCCTGGTGCCGGGCATCGCGCTCGCCGTCGAGCCGATGGTGACGCTCGGCGGCCCCGACACCGACGAGCTCGACGACGGGTGGACCGTCGTGACGACCGACGGCTCGTGGGCGGCGCACGCCGAGCACACCTTCGCGCTCACCGAGCGGGGCGCCTGGGTGCTCACGGCCCGGGACGGCGGCGAGGCCGAGCTGACCGCCCTCGGGGTCCCGTTCGGGGGCTGACTGGATACCCCCGCGAGCTCCGGCCCCCAATCCGCGGGCTGACTTGTTACCCCCGCGAGCTTCGGCCCCCAGTCCGTGGCGCCAGCTTCGCGGCGCCTGGCTCGCTGGCGCTCGCTGCGGCGCAGGCGCCACGGCCCGGAGGCCGATCGCGGGGCGCCTCGCTGCGCTCGGAAAGGCCGGGTCGCTGCGCTCCCACGCTCCCATTGGCTGACTTGTTACCCCCGCGAGCTTCGGCCCCCAGTCCGTGGCGCCAGCTTCGCGGCGCCTGGCTCGCTGGCGCTCGCTGCGGCGCAGGCGCCACGGCCCGGAGGCCGATCGCGGGGCGCCTCGCTGCGCTCGGAAAGGCCGGGTCGCTGCGCTCCCACGCTCCCATGCTGGATACCCCCGCGAGCTTCGGCCCCCAATCCGCGGCGACTGCTCGCTTCGCTCGCGGCGCCTTGCTCGCTGCGCTCGCTGCGGCGCGGGCGCCACGGCCCGGAGGCCGATCGCGGGGCGCCTCGCTGCGCTCGGAACTACCGGGTCGCTGCGCTCCCACCGCTCCCATGGAGTTCGGGGCGCTCACGACGCGTGAGTGTCTCGCTGCCGCGAACGGCGACTACGTCCTCATCGGCCACGACCGGTAGGGTCGGCGCGAAGAGGGGAGTACTCCTTCGCCGCGAGATCGTCAGCACGAGCGCCAGCCCCCGGGCTTGCCTCCGGGCTCGCGGGTCACCCCACAGGTGGCGGAAGAGACCTCTGAAGGTCTGCCGTCCCCTGACACCCCTGGAGCTGACCCTTGGACGTCTCACCCCTCGTCTGGATCCTCACGATCGGGATCACCACCGGCCTGCTGCTGGTCGACGTGTTCATCGTCGGGCGGCGCCCGCACGAGCCCTCCACGCCGGAGGTCACCCGGCACCTCATCTTCTTCATCTCGCTCGCGGTGGTGTTCGGCATCGGGGTGTGGGTGCTCGCCGGAGGCCAGTACGGCGGCGAGTTCTTCGCGGGCTGGCTGACGGAGTACTCGCTCTCGATCGACAACCTGTTCATCTTCATCATCATCATGACCAAGCTGCAGGTGCCGCGGCAGTACCAGCAGACCGCGCTCCTCATCGGGATCGTCATCGCCCTGGTCATGCGCGGGATCTTCATCGCGGTCGGCGCGGCGGCGATCAACCAGTTCAGCTGGGTCTTCTACATCTTCGGCCTCTTCCTCGTCTGGACGGCCTACAAGCTCGCCAAGGACGACGACCTCGACGAGACCCAGTACGACGAGCCCCGCATCGTCCGCTTCGCCCGCACGCACCTGCGGGCCACCGACGAGTGGAACGGCGTCAAGCTCTTCCTGCACGAGAACGGCAAGCGGCTGGCGACGCCGATGTTCGTCGTCGTGCTGTCGCTCGGCGTGACCGACCTGCTGTTCGCGCTGGACTCGATCCCGGCGATCTACGGGCTCACCAAGGAGCCCTACCTGGTCTTCACCGCCAACATCTTCGCGCTGATGGGGTTGCGCCAGCTCTACTTCCTCATCGGCGACCTGCTCCAGCGGCTGGTCTACCTGTCCTACGGGCTCGCCGTGCTCCTCGCGTTCATCGGCGTGAAGCTGATCCTGCACGCGATGCACGAGAACGAGCTGCCCTTCATCAACGGCGGCCACCACGTCGGCTGGGCGCCCGAGATCCCCATCTGGCTCTCGTTGGTCGCGATCGTCGGGATCCTCGGCGTGACCACCGTCCTGAGCCTGATGAAGGACGCGCGCGACCGGCGTGCCGCGGCAGCGGAGTGACGGAATAGTGCGGGACCCCGCCGGGGTTGTGTCGTGGTGAGTGGCCTCCAGCTGTCCGTGCTCGACCTCGTCCCGGTCCGCACCGACCAGTCGACGTCGGACGCCTTGTCGGCGACGCTGTCGTTGGCCCGCGCTGCCGACGAGCTCGGCTACCACCGCTACTGGCTGGCCGAGCACCACAACATGCCGGCGGTCGCGGCCACCAACCCGCCGGTGCTCATCAGCATGGTCGCCTCGGCGACGTCCCAGATCCGCGTGGGTTCCGGCGGCGTGATGCTGCCCAACCACGCGCCGCTGGTGGTCGCCGAGCAGTTCGCGCTGCTCGAGGCCGCGCACCCCGGGCGGATCGACCTCGGGATCGGCCGGGCACCCGGCACCGACCCGGTGACGTCGTTCGCCCTGCGCCACGGCGCCGGCGGGGTCAGCGACGAGGCCGTCACGCGGTTCCCGGAGTACGTCGACAACGTCCTCGCGATGATGGAGCCCGAGGGCGTCGGGCTGAGCGTGGCCGGCCGCACCCACGCGCTGCGGGCCACCCCCGAGGCCCGGTCGGTGCCGACGATCTGGCTGCTCGGCTCCTCCGACTACTCAGCCCGGCTGGCCGCGGAGAAGGGGATGCCCTACGTCTTCGCCCACCACTTCTCCGGCTCCGGCACCGCCGAGGCGTTGGAGCTCTACCGCTCCGGCTTCCGGCCCTCGGAGGCGCTGGCCGAGCCGCGCACCTTCCTCACCGTCAACGCCGTGGTGGCGGAGACCGCGGAGGAGGCCGAGCGCCGCGCGCTGCCCAACCTGCTCATGATGGTCGCGCTGCGCACCGGCTCGCCGCTCGGCCCGCAGCTGCTGGTGGAGGAGGCCGAGAAGGTCGACGTCCCCGACGCGCACCGCCCGCCGATGGAGGCCATGCGGTCGCGCTGGGTGGTGGGCGACCCCGCGAGCGCCCGCGCCCAGCTCGAGGACCTCGCCGCGACGTACGCCGTCGACGAGGTGATGGTGCACCCGGTCGCCGCCGCCCACGAGGGCACCGACCCCGCCCGCAGCCCGGCCCGCGAGGAGACGCTGCGCCTGCTGACGTGAAGTTGGGGTTTCACGCGGGCCCGCACTAGACTGACGAGTCGGCCCAACATGGGTCCGTCCTGTGGTGCCTCGCGGCTGCCCGGACTCCAGGCTCACAGCCTCGCACGAGCGGGCTCTGACCTGTGTCCGGGGATGAGGCCCTCCGGATGGCTGCATGAGGTCCACCCGGCACGAGCAGCACGCCGGGAGGTTCCCGGGCCGAACGGTAGACAACGATTCCAACCACGTACCACCAAAGGGAGACATGCCGAAGAAAGAAGGCGTGATCGAGATCGAGGGCACCGTCGTGGAGGCCCTCCCCAACGCGATGTTCCGCGTGGAGCTCAGCAACGGGCACAAGGTTCTCGCCCACATCAGCGGCAAGATGCGCCAGCACTACATCCGGATCCTCCCCGAGGACCGCGTGGTGGTGGAGCTCTCTCCCTACGACCTGACCCGCGGTCGGATCGTCTACCGGTACAAGTAACGCCTCTCCAGCCGAAAGAAGGACTGACCGTGAAGGTCAACCCGAGCGTCAAGCCGATCTGTGACAAGTGCAAGGTGATCCGTCGCCACGGCCGCGTCATGGTGATCTGCGAGAACCCGCGTCACAAGCAGCGGCAAGGCTGAAGCCACGCGCGACGAAGGAGCGCGGGGCGTCTCAGCCGCAGACCGAGAAGGCCCTCCGGCCGAGCCTGCGAGGCCGGAACGGGCGTCGAGATCCAGAAGGATCGAAGACGCCGCACCACACAACTGAACACCTCACATCGTGATCGCTAGTCCGTCCTCCCGACGGATGAAGCCACCTCCGGAGCAGACGGCCGGAGCCCGGGTCAGCAACGACCGGGACGCGACACGACCGACACCGCTGCGAACCACGTAAGGAAACACCACACATGGCACGCCTCGTTGGTGTGGACCTCCCGCGCGACAAGCGCATCGAGGTCGCACTCACCTACATCTACGGCATCGGCCGTACCCGCGCCCAGCAGCTCCTCGCCGCGACCGGCGTCGACCCCAACGCTCGGGTCCACGAGCTGGGCGACACCGAGCTCGTCAGCCTCCGCGACGCGATCGAGTCCCAGTACAAGATCGAGGGTGACCTCCGTCGCGAGGTCCAGGCCGACATCCGCCGCAAGATCGAGATCGGCTCCTACCAGGGCCGTCGCCACCGCCAGGGCCTGCCGGTCCGCGGTCAGCGCACCAAGACCAACGCTCGCACCCGCAAGGGCCCGAAGCGCACCGTTGCCGGCAAGAAGAAGGCGAAGTGATCTAGAGATGCCCCCCAAGACTCGCGCGACGGCCAAGAAGGTCCGCCGCAAGGAGAAGAAGAACATCGCTCAGGGCGAGGCCCACATCAAGAGCACGTTCAACAACACGATCGTCACCATCACCGACCCGACCGGCGCGGTGATCTCGTGGGCCTCGGCCGGCACCGTCGGCTTCAAGGGCTCGCGCAAGTCCACGCCGTTCGCCGCGCAGATGGCCGCCGAGGCCGCCGGGCGCCGGGCGATGGACCACGGCATGAAGAAGATCGACGTCTTCGTCAAGGGCCCGGGCTCGGGCCGCGAGACCGCGATCCGCTCGCTGGGTGCCATCGGCCTCGAGGTCGGCACCATCCAGGACGTCACGCCCACCCCCCACAACGGTTGCCGCCCGCCCAAGCGCCGGCGCGTCTGACCCGAGACAGAAGGAGAGACTGACATGGCCCGTTACACCGGACCCATGACCAAGAAGTCGCGCCGTCTCGGTGTCGACCTCGTCGGTGGCGACGCCGCGTACGAGCGCCGCCCCTACCCGCCCGGCCAGCACGGCCGCGGGCGCATCAAGGAGAGCGAGTACCTCCTCCAGCTTCGCGAGAAGCAGAAGGCGCGCTACACCTACGGCGTCCTGGAGAAGCAGTTCCACAACTACTACACCGAGGCGTCGCGTCGTGCCGGCAAGACCGGCGACAACCTGCTGCAGCTGCTCGAGTGCCGCCTCGACAACGTCGTCTACCGCGCGGGCTTCGCCCGCACCCGTCGCCACGCGCGCCAGCTGGTGTCGCACGGCCACTTCAAGGTCAACGGCAAGAAGGTCGACATCCCGTCGTACCAGGTCTCCGCGCACGACGTCATCGACGTCCGCGAGAAGTCGCTGGAGATGACGCCGTTCATCGTGGCTCGCGAGACCCACGGCGAGCGCCACGTCCCGGCGTGGCTCGAGGCACTGCCGGCCCGGATGCGCATCCTCGTGCACTCGGTCCCGGTCCGCGCCCAGATCGACATCCCGGTCCAGGAGCAGCTCATCGTCGAGTACTACTCCAAGAAGTAGTAGTCGACGCCTTCCAACTTCACATCGCCGCCACCGCAACATTCGGGCCCGTCATATAGCGGGTGGGTCCGGGAAGGAAGAACCAGTGCTCATCGCACAGCGCCCCACCCTGTCGGAGGAGTCCGTCGACGAGTTCCGCTCGCGGTTCGTCATCGAGCCGCTGGAGCCCGGCTTCGGGTACACCCTCGGCAACTCCCTGCGCCGCACGCTGCTCTCGTCGATCCCGGGTGCCTCGGTCACGAGCATCCGGATCGACTCCGTCCTCCACGAGTTCTCGACCATCGAGGGCGTCAAGGAGGACGTCACCGAGGTCATCCTCAACCTGAAGGGTCTCGTCGTCTCCTCCGAGCACGACGAGCCGGTCACCATGTACCTCCGCAAGTCGGGTGCCGGTGACGTCACCGCCGCCGACATCACGCCCCCGGCGGGTGTCGAGGTGCACAACCCCGACCTCAAGATCGCCACGCTGTCCGACAAGGGCAAGCTGGAGATGGAGCTGGTCGTCGAGCGTGGCCGCGGCTACGTCTCGGCCGTCCAGAACAAGGGCGCCGACAACGAGATCGGCCGGATGCCGGTCGACTCGATCTACAGCCCGGTGCTCAAGGTGACCTACAAGGTCGAGGCCACCCGTGTCGAGCAGCGCACCGACTTCGACAAGCTCGTCATCGACGTCGAGACCAAGCCGTCGATCCGTCCCCGCGACGCGATCGCCTCGGCCGGCAAGACCCTGGTCGAGCTCTTCGGCCTGGCCCGCGAGCTCAACGTCGAGGCGGAGGGCATCGACATCGGCCCGTCGCCGGTCGACGAGCAGCTCGCTGCCGACCTCGCCCTCCCGGTCGAGGACCTGCAGCTGACCGTCCGGTCCTACAACTGCCTCAAGCGCGAGGGCATCCACACCGTGGGTGAGCTCATCAGCCGCTCGGAGCAGGACCTGCTCGACATCCGCAACTTCGGCGCCAAGTCCATCGACGAGGTCAAGGCGAAGCTGCACGAGATGGGCCTCTCGCTCAAGGACAGCGCGCCGGGCTTCGACCCGCACGCCGCCCTCGCGGCGTACGGCGACGACGACTACGACGACGCCTACGTCGAGGACGAGCAGCTCTGACTGGATTGCGCGAGCGTGCCGGCCGAGCGCTGTGGTCGGCACCTCGCACCAGTCACACAAGTGAAATCGGCTGACCGCACGGTCGGCCGTCTACCCCGGTACCTGACACGGCCGGAGAGATGAGAGAAGGACGATGCCCACTCCCAAGAAGGGTGCCCGCCTCGGCGGCAGCCCCTCGCACCAGAGGCTGATCGTCTCGAACCTCGCCACGGCGCTGTTCGAGCACGGCCGGATCACGACCACCGAGGCGCGCGCCCGCGTGCTGCGGCCGGTCGCGGAGAAGCTGATCACCAAGGCCAAGCGGGGCGACCTGCACAACCGGCGCGAGGTCCTCAAGACCATCCGCGACAAGTCGGTCGTGCACACGCTGTTCACCGAGATCGCGCCCACCTTCGAGGAGCGTCCCGGGGGCTACACCCGGATCACCAAGATCGGTCCGCGCAAGGGCGACAACGCCCCGATGGCGGTCATCGAGCTGGTGACCGAGAAGTACGACCCCAAGCCGGCCCGCGGCAAGAAGAAGGCCGAGCCCGCCCCGAAGACCGCCCCGGCCCCCGCGGCCGAGGAGGTCGACGAGACCGTCGACGCCCCGACCGAGCTTGCCGAGGAGGCCTCGCCCGAGGAGAGCGTGATCGCCGAGGCCGAGGTGGCCGAGGACGAGACCGCGGCTGACGAGGCTCCGGCCGACGAGGCGGCCGACGAGGCCGCCGACGAGACTCCCGCCGAGGAGTCCGCTGGCTCCGAGGAGTCCGACGAGGACGCCGACAAGGCCTGAGCTCCCACCTGATCGTTGACCCGGCGCGAACTTCGCGCCGGGTCGACGTCATTTCCGGCGGGCTGCGCGCTGGACCCGCTCGTTCGCCGGGGTCGGTACGCCGTGCAGCCGGCCGAGCAGCACGATCTCGCCGGCCCGGAAGTCGACCTCCGTGTCGAGGCCGCGGGCCAGGCTCTGGCCCAGCGAGTTCGGCCCGTCGATGCCGGGTCGGGCCTGCAGCAGGTCGCCGCGACGCTCCTGGTCGTCCTCGTGGCTCACCACCGGGATGCCGGCGGCGGCGAGGACGGCCTCGGCCTCGGCGCGGACCAGCGGCTTGAGCCGGTCGCCCTCCTCAGGCAGGACCGTGCGGACGTCACCCACGGCGTTGGTGACCAGCTTGCGGTGCTTCCACGCCATGATGTCGGGCCGGGGCACCGACTCGAAGCCGGCCGTGCGCAGGTCCGCCGAGATCCGCTCGGCGACCTCGTCGGTGCCGGAGGGGTAGCGGCCGATGTCGAGGATCCCCGGCACCGGGTGGCACTCCTGGACCACCAGGCCCGGCTCGAGGTGCTGGGCGGGCAGCATCGCGGTGATCGCGTAGGTGCGGGCGAACCGGCGCAGCGTCGCCGGCTCGTTGCTGACGCCGTTCTGCGCGCAGACCACCGGCACGTCCTCCGGCGCGTGCCGGGCGAGGTCGGCCAGCGCCGCCTCGGTCTGGTGGGACTTCACGGCGAGGACGACCACGGTGTCGTCACGCCACTCCACGCCCGCCGCCGAGTCGGTGGCAGCGACCCGGACGGTGTGCCGCCCGTCGGCGGTGTCGAGCACCAGCCCGTCCTCGCGGATCCGGGCGAGGTGCTCGCCGCGGGCGACCAGCGTGACGTCGTGCCCGGCGAGGTGCAGGCGAGCGCCGATGCCCCCACCGACGGCGCCGGCGCCGTGGACGACGTAGGAGCTCACATCACCTCGGGCTTGTTGCGCATCATCGTGACCCAGGCGAGCAGGCCGCCGCCCGAGAGCAGCAGGACCACGCCGACGATGGCGAGGGTCTGCTGGTCCTGGACCAGGCCGATGACCGCGAGCACGAGGCCCGCGAGCAGGTCGACCAGGGCCGTCAGGCCGAGGATCTTGGCGGTCTGGGCGGGCAGGCTCTCCGACGCGGTCACGGGGCGATTCTGTCACCGGCTGGTAGACACGCTCCATGGTGCGCGGCGTGCTGGTGGTCGGCGAGGCGCTGGTCGACATCGTGCGTACGCCGACCGGCGAGGAGCGCGAGCACGCAGGCGGCAGCGGCGCGAACGTCGCGGTGGCGCTGGCCAGGCTGGGCCGCCCGACGCGCATCGCGACGTGCTTCGCCGACGACCGCCACGGCCGGCTGGTCAGCGAGTTCCTCGAGCGCGCGGGGGTGGTCCTGGCGAGTGAACCGGGCGCCGTGCCGCGGACCTCGACCGCGCGGGCGTCGCTCGACGGGTCCGGTGCCGCCGACTACACCTTCGACCTCGACTGGCGGCTCTCGCCGGTCGACCCGTCCGAGGACCCGCTGGTCGCGCACACCTGCTCGCTCGGGGCGGTGCTCCCGCCGGGAGCGGACGAGGTGGTCGCGCTGCTCGCACGGCTGCGGGACCGCTCGACCATCAGCTACGACGTCAACGCCCGGCCCTCGGTGACGGGCGCCGGTGCCGAGGTCGTGGCGCGGGTCGAGCGCGTGGCTGCGGTGGCCGACCTGGTCAAGGCGAGCGACGAGGACCTCGAGGTGCTCTACCCCGGGCGGACCCTCGCCGAGGCGGTCGCCAGGCTGCTCAGGCTCGGGCCGGCCGCGGTCGTCGTGACCCGGGGCGGCGACGGCGCGCTGTGGCTGGACCGGGTCGGCACCGTCGAGATCGCCTCCCGCCCCGTGGTGGTCGCTGACACGATCGGCGCCGGCGACACCTTCGGTGCCGCACTCCTCGACGCACTGTGGGAGCGGGGCCGGCTCGGCGCCGAGCACCGGGCCGGCCTCGCGGCGCTGCCGCGGGCCGAGGTCCGTGCGGTCCTCGAGCACGCCGCCCGCGCGGCGGCCGTCACCGTGTCGCGGGCGGGCGCGGACCCGCCGTACCGCCACGAGCTGTAGCGCTCGCGGCGTGCGCCCTACGACACCGGGGCGGCCGCCACCGACTCCTCGGGGGCGGGCGCGAGGTAGGCGTGCACGAGGGGTACGACGGACGCGCCCTCGCCGCTGGCCGCCGCCACCCGCTTCATCGACCCCGCGCGGATGTCGCCGGCCGCGAAGATGCCGGGCACGGTGGTGGCCAGGTTGGCCGGTGGCAGGCCGTCGACCCACTGCTCGCGCGGGACGTCGCGCCCGGTCAGGATGAAGCTGTGCTTGTCGCGGGCCAGCTCCGGCGGCAGCCAGTCGCAGCGCGGCTCGGCGCCGAGCAGCAGGAAGAGCCCCCGGGCGATTTTGCGGGTCCGCTCTCCGGTGTTGAGGTCCTCCAGGGTCAGCCACTCGAGGGCGCCCTCGCCGCCGCCGTCGACCACGCGCGTGCAGGGCAGCACCTCGATCCGCTCCTGGTAGCCGATCTCCTGGATGAGGTAGTCCGACATGGTCTCCTCGAGACCGGGTCGCCGCACGACGATCGTCACCGACCGCGCGAACCTGCACAGGTGGAGCGCGGCCTGACCGGCCGAGTTGCCACCGCCGACCACGACGACGTCGTAGCCCTCCATCTCGCGGCCCGCGGTCATCGCGGCGCCGTAGTTGACGCCGTTGCCGACCAGCTCCTCCAGCGCCGGCACGCCCAGCTTGCGGTAGGCGACGCCGCTGGAGATCAGCACCGCCCGCGCGCGCACGCGGTCGTCGTCGCAGTGGAGCACGTGCGGGTCGCCGTCGCCGCCGGGGGCGAGGCCGGTGACCTCCCAGCCGGTGAGGAAGCGGGTGCCGAAGCGGATGGCCTGGTTGCGGGCACGCAGGGCCAGTCGCATCCCGGAGATGCCGCGCGGGAAGCCGAGGTAGTTGCGGATCATCGAGCTCGTGCCGGCCTGGCCGCCCACGGCCTCGGCCTCGAGCACGCGGACGCTCAGGCCCTCCGAGGCGGCGTAGACCGCCGCGGCCAGCCCCGCCGGACCGGCCCCGACGACCGCCAGGTCGACGACCTCGTCGGCCTGCTCCTCGGTGCGCGGGTAGATGGAGCGAGCCACGTCGCGCACCGACGTCGCCTGGATCGGGCCACGCGCGGGCGACCACACCACCGGGTACCGCGGCCGGTCGGTGCCGAGCTGCTCGAACATCTGCGGCATGAAGTCGCTCAGGTGCGGGTCGTCCGGGTCGTAGACGGCGTTCTGCATGCCCATCCGGTCGAGGAAGTCGCGGATGGCCATGGTGAGGCCGTCGTGGACGGGGGAGATGACCTTGGCGCTGACCACCTCGGGCTGCGGGACCGTCGAGGTCCAGTCCGAGAGCAGCTCGGTGATCGCGTTGTGGAACTCCTCGTCACGGTTGCCGCGCGGCATCAGCAGGTAGGCGTCGTACTTGCCGCGGGCGAGCCCCGGACGGAGCTCCTCGGCGTCGGCGAGGAAGTGGTCCCAGTGCGCGGCGATCACGCGCCGCGCGGTCGGGACGACGAGACGGAACCGGTGCACCGCCTCGAACATCTGCTGGACGTCGGGCAGCCGCGAGTCGCTCACGAACAGGGCCACGGCCTCGCCGGCGTCCTTGAGCTCCTGGGCGAGCTTCTCCGCCTCCGCACAGGAGCGGGCGGACCGCAGGGTGTAGTCGTGTCCGTACCGGCGGTAGAACACCTCGAGCAGGGTGTCGGCGTGGTGCTCGGAGACGAGGATGATCGCGGGATCTGCCACGGGCCAACCCTATGACTCCGCGGGTGACGGCGCCGCTGGCGAGATCCGGCCCTGAGAGGATGCCCGGGTGCGGATCCGCCTCGATGTCGCCTACGACGGCACGGCCTTCCACGGCTGGGCCGCGCAGCCCGGGCTGCGGACGGTCGAGGGCGAGCTCTCCGCGGCGCTGGCCACGGTCCTGCGGGTGCCGGAGGTCGCGCTCACGTGCGCCGGGCGCACCGACGCGGGGGTGCACGCGCGCGGGCAGGTCGTCCACGCCGACCTCGACTCGCTGCCCGAGGGCGACGGCTCGATGGAGCGCCTCGCGCGCCGGCTGAACGGCGTCCTCGACGCCGACGTGCGGGTGCTGCGCGCGCGCGAGGCGCCCGCGGGCTTCGACGCGCGGTTCTCGGCGCTGTGGCGTCGCTACGCCTATCGCGTCGCCGACCGGCCCGCAGCCGTCGACCCGCTGCGCCGCGCGCACGTGCTGGCCTGGCCGCGCCCGGTCGACGAGGTGGCGATGAACGCCGCGGCGCCGGCGCTGGTGGGGGAGCACGACTTCGCGGCGTTCTGCAAGCAGCGCGAGGGCGCGACGACGATCCGCACGCTGGTCGACCTGCGCTGGGAGCGCGAGCCGGACGGGTTGCTCGTGGCGCACGTGCGGGCCGACGCGTTCTGCCACAGCATGGTGCGCTCGCTGGTGGGCTGCCTGCTCGCCGTCGGTGAGGGGCGCCGTCCGGCCGAGTGGGCCGCCGAGGTGCTGGCCGCCGAGCGCCGCGACTCCGCGGTGGCCGTCGCACCCGCGCACGGGCTCACGCTCGAGGAGGTCGGCTACCCGCCGGTCGCCGAGCTCGCGGCGCGCGTCGAGGTCACCAGGGCGCGCCGTGGCTGAGCCGACCTCCGAGGACCACTACTTCTCCGCCGACCCGTCGGTGCCCTTCAGGCGTCTGCCCGTCACGGCTTCGATGTGGGGCCACGAGCTCGCCCTGACGAGCGGCTCCGGGGTCTTCGCCCAGGGCCGGCTCGACTCCGGGACCGCGGTGCTGTTCCGGGAGACGGCGCCGCCCGCTCCCGGCCGCATCGTCGACCTCGGCTGCGGCTACGGCGTGATCGGGCTGGCGATCGCCCGCGCCGTGCCGGGTGCGGTCGTCACCGGCATCGACGTCAACCAGCGGGCGGTGCTGCTCGCCAACGAGAACGCCGCCTCCCTCGGCGTGACCGACCGGTTCAGGGCCACGGACCCCGCCGGGGTGGCGGCGGACGCGGCGTACGACGAGCTGTGGTCGAACCCGCCCATCCGGATCGGCAAGGCGGCGCTGCACGACCTCCTGCTCACGTGGCTCCCACGGCTGGTGCCGGGCGGCTCGGCGACGATGGTGGTGGGCAAGAACCTCGGCGCGGACTCGTTGCAGCGCTGGCTCGGCGAGCAGGGGTTCCCGACCCGGCGAATTGCGAGTGCGAAGGGCTTCCGCGTCCTGAAGACTCTCCGGCCGTGATCACTCCGTGGGAGGACCCCGCCTGGCTGGCGGGTGCCGTGGCCTGGGTCGACGACCGGCTCGCCGGGCTCGGGCGGGAGCGCACCGGCGAGCCGGAGCAGCCGCACGTCCGCACCTGGGCCACCGCCCTGCGGGTGCCGACCGCGGAGGGCCCGGTGTGGTTCAAGGCCAACACGCCCGAGCTCCGGCACGAGGTCGCCGTCGCCGAGCGGGTCTCGGCGCGGGTGCCCGACCGGGTGCCGGCCCTGCTGGCCAGCGACGTCGCCAGCGGCTGGATGCTGATGGCCGACGCCGGCGAGCGGCTGCGCGAGGTGGTCCCCCGCGAGCAGAGCCTGGCCCGGTGGCACGACGTGCTGGCCGGGGCCGCCGACGTCGCCCGCGCCCTGGAGCCGGACGTCGACGACCTGCTCGCGGTGGGCGTCCCCGACCTGCGGCTGGCGACGCTGGCCGACCACTACGCCGCGCTGGTGGAGCGGCTCGACCTCGAGCCGAGGTTCCGCGACGCGGTGGGGCGGGTCCGCGACCTGGTCGACGAGCTCGCGTCGTACGCCGTGGTCGAGACGCTCCAGCACGACGACCTGCACGACGGCCAGGTGTTCGTGAAGGACGGGCGCAACCTCATCCTCGACTGGGGCGACGCCGTCGTGTCCCACCCCTTCTTCACCCTGTCGGTGACGCTGGAGGGCAACGTCGCGTGGGGGCTCGACGACGTGGAGGACAGCGAGGACATCGCGCCGTACGTCGACAGCTACCTCGAGCGCTACGCCCCCGACCGGCCCGAGCTCCGCGAGGCGGTGCCGGCGGCGCTGCGGCTCGGCTGGGTGGGCCGGGCGCTCAACAACCCCGACGTCAGCGGCCCCGAGCACACGCTGACGCGGCTGCGGATGTTCCTCGACGGACGGCCGGGATAGCCGCGGTCAGCGGGTCAGCGGGTCAGCGGCGACCGCCAGCGCCGCGCCGGTCTACGTTGGCAGCCATGGGTGACACGTGGCTGTCCGAGACGCGCACGTCCTACGACATCGATGCAGCCGGCTACGCCGACAAGGTGAGCGGGCTGCTGGCCGGAAGTCCTTACCTGCGCGCGAGCCTGGCGGTGTTCGCCGAGCTGGTCCTCGACGCCGGAGGTGGGCCGGTGGCCGATGTGGGCTGCGGGCCCGGGTACGTCACCGACCACCTCCACGACGTCGGCGTGGACGCGTTCGGGATCGACCTCTCACCCGAGATGATCTCGATCGCGCGACGGGACTACCCACACCTGCGGTTCGAGGTGGGCACCATGACCGACCTCGATCTCGAGGACTCCTCGGTCGCCGGCATCGTCGCGTTCTGGTCGGTCATCCACGTGCCCGACGAGGCGGTGCCGGGCGTGCTCGAGGAGTTTCGCCGCGTGTTGCGACCGCAGGGTCTGGTGCTCGTCGGCTTCCACGTCGGCGACGAGGCGCAGCACACGTCCCGGGGCTACACGGGTCGGCAGATCAACGTCGAGAGCCACCATCGCCGACCGGGCACCGTCGCGGGTTGGCTTCGTGACGCGGGTTTCTCGATCGAGGCCGAGCTCGTCCTGAGGCCGGACGAGGCCGTCCCGGGGGCGGTCATCTTCGCGCGCACTGCTGGCTGAACGCGTCGTGGTCTCAGCGGTCTCGCAGCGCCTCGACCAGCTCGCTCTTGTTCATCTTCGAGCGGCCCTCGATCCCGATCTCGCGGGCCCGCGTGCGCAGGTCGTCGACCGTCCAGTCGTCGTACGACCCGGACTTCCCACCCTTGCGGCCCACCGCCTTCCGTGACGAGCTCGCGGCGGCGTTCGCGATCCGCGCCGCCTTCTCCTTGCTGGCCCCCTCGTCGCGGAGCGCCTCGTAGGTCTCGTCGTCCTTGACGCTGGGCCCGGGTGTCTTCCTCGCTGGCATGGGTGGTCGGTAACCGGCCGGGGCGGGTGCAAGCCCGCCCCGGCCGGTGCTGCGCCTACTCCGGTAGGCCGCTCTCCGGCGGCGCGTCGTCGGCCTGGCCGGAGTCGTCGGTCGCGATCTCGGAGTCCCCGATGTCGGTCGTGAGGACGTCGGTGACCGGCTGGCCGACGCCGTCCTGCAGCTCGACGACCTGCATGCCCGAGATGCCGAGGTGGCTGTCGGAGGAGTAGCGGTACGGCGCCAGCTGCGGGCCGGCGAAGTCGCCGCCGTCGTCCTCGATCGCCTCGACCAGCCCGTCGCGGGTGAGGTCCTCGCCGGCGGCCTCGAGCGCCTGCACGAACGTGTAGGCGAACGACATGCCATAGATCCGGTAGTTGGTCAGCTCGCCGTCCTGGCCCGACTCGTCCCAGACCTTCTGCCACAGCTGCACCCACGGGTTGTCGGGCTGGTCGACGCCGGGGATGTACCGCGTGGTCATGACGCCGTTGAGCGACGAGGCGGTGCCGGGCACGGCCCCCTCGGAGAAGCGCTCGAGCAGCCCGCCGACCAGCGTGGGGTCCGAGCCGACGTTCGACACGTACCACTGCGGCTTGAAGCCGAGCTTGAGCGAGACCAGCTGCCCGAGCGCGGTGTAGGACGGCGTGGTGAACGACAGCACCAGGTCGGCGCCGCTGGCCTGCAGGGCGGCGATCTGCGGGCCGACGTCGGTGTTGCCGGAGGTGTAGCGCTGCGCTTCGACGACCTGCGCGTCGATGTACTCCCGGACGCCCTTCTCGGCGTCCTCGCCGAAGTCGTCGTCCTGGAGGAACAGGCCGACCTTGGCGTCCGGCATGTTCTCCGAGACCCACTGGCCGATGATCTTGCCCTCGATCTCGTAGTCCGGCTGCCAGCCGAACGTCCACGGGTGGGCGCCCGGGTCGTCGCCCCAGGCCAGTGCCCCGGAGGAGACGAACAGGTCGGGCACCTCCTGGTCGTTGAGGGAGTCGACGACCGCGTTGTGGGTCGGGGTGCCGAGCGAGCCGAGCGTCGCGAAGACCTTGTCCTTGAGCACCAGCTCGTCGGTGAGGCTGCTCGTCTTGGTCGGGTCGTAGCCGTCGTCCTTGACCAGGAACTCGATCGAGCGTCCGTGCACCCCGCCGTTGGCGTTGACGTAGTCGAAGTAGGCCTGGGCGCCGGTCGGGATCTCGCTGTAGCCCGGCGCGGCCACGCCGGTCAGCGGGAAGGTGCCGCCGATGGTGACCGCGGCGTCGGTCACCCCGACCTCCGTGGCGCCCCCGCCGCCACCCTTGTCGTCGTCGTCCTTCCCACCGGCACCGCAGGCGCCGGCCAGGGCGGTGAGCGCGAGGACACTGGTCAGGACGGCCAGCTTCCGCGTGCGTGTGTTCATCTGGTGTCTCCCTTCGAGGTGGCGACGGTCGCGCCTGGACTGGCGGCGTCCGCGGAGGTGGTGGGGTCCGGGGTGACGGCCGGGTTCCGGAGCCGGCGCCAGCCGGCGTGGAGCGTGCCGACCAGGCCGCGCGGTGCGAGCAGCACCACGGCCACCATCACCACGCCGTAGACGAGCGGCGCCAGCTCGGCGGCCCGGATGTCGTCGAGGCCCGCGGACGTGCCGGCGTCGGTGATGACCGACGGCAGGAAGGTGAGGAGAGCGGCGCCGGCCAGCGCGCCGGTGAGGCTGCCGAGGCCACCCAGCACCACGGCGGTCAGCAGCGTCAGGCTGAGGGTCAGGGTGAAGCCGGTCGGAGCGGTGAGCCGGACGGCGAGCGCCATCACCGCGCCGCCGGCGCCGGCCGCGGCGGCGCTGACCACGAACGCCGAGACCCGGGCCCGGCCGAGGTGGATGCCGGCGAGCTCGGCGGCGACCTCGTCGTCGCGGACCGCCCGCCACCGCCGGCCGACCCGGCTGCGGGCGAGGTTGGCGAGCAGCAGGTAGACGACCACGAGCGTGAACCACGCGAGGTAGGCGACGTACTTGCTGCGGGTGAGGTCGTGCGCGGTCACGAAGTACGCCGCGTCGAGCACCCAGCCGGGCGTCTCCGGGACCCTCAGGCGCAGCCCCTGCTCTCCGCCGAGGGTCTCGCCGAAGTGCAGCGCCACGCCCGGCAGCGCCACCGCCAGCGCGAGCGTGGCGCCGGCCAGGTAGGGGCCGCGCAGCCTGGCCGCGGCGGCGCCGATCACGACGCCGACCGCGCTGGTGACGGCCGTGGCGGTCAGCAGCGCCACGGGGAGCGGCAGCACCGGGTCGTCGGAGACCAGGAGCGCCGTCGTGTAGGCGCCGACCGCCATCAGCGCGCCGTGGCCCAGCGAGATCTGCCCGTTCAGCCCGGTGAGCACGGTCAGCCCGCCCGCCGCGATGCCGAGGTAGGCCATCTGGGTGAGCTGGACGGCGCGGAAGTCGTCGACCGACTCGACGACCAGGACCACGACGAGGACGGCGGCCGCCGTGACGAGCAGGTGCCGGCCCAGGGTGCTGTGCCAGACCGCCGCGAGACGCCGCATCAGACCCGCCTCTCGCGGGCGGGCGCGAACAGCCCGTCCGGCCGCAGGAACAGCACGGCCATGAGGATCGCCAGCGCGGCGAGTGCCACCAGCTGCGAGCCGACGTACCCGGACACGAAGCTGAGGGACAGCCCGAGGAACAGCCCTCCGACGACCGCGCCCACCGGGCTGTCGAGGCCGCCGAGCACGGCCGCCACGAAGCCGTAGACCACGACCGAGTCCATGTAGCCGGGCGACACCAGGCTGCCCCCGGCGATCAGAAGCCCCGAGAGCGACCCGACCAGCGCCGCGAGCGCCCACCCGAGGGTGAGCATCCGGCCCACGCGCACGCCGAGCAGGCGGGCCACCTCCTGGTTGAACGCCGCGGCCCGCATCCGCAGGCCGAGGTCGGTGAAGCGGAAGAGGAGCACGAGGAGCGTCATCACCGCGAGCACGGCGAGGATCGTGAAGATGCCGAAGCCGGTCAGCGCAATCGTGGTGCCGCCCACGTCGATGCCGCGGATGCCGAACGCCGCGGGGAAGGACCGGTAGCGGTTGCCGAAGACCACCGAGGCCAGGGCGTGCAGGACGATGAACAGGCCGAGGGTCAGGATCACCGCGTTGATCTCCGGCCCGCCCTCGACCGGACGCACCACCACGCGCTCGACGACCGCGCCGAGGACCAGCCCGGCGGCCAGGGCCACGGCGAAGCCGAGCCAGTACGAGTGGCCGTGGTCGATGATCTCCAGCGCCACGAACGTGGTGACCATCGCCATCGGCGCCTGCGCGAAGTTCACCACGTGGGTCGAGCGCCAGATCAGCACCAGGGCGAGCGCGAACGCCGCGTAGACCATCCCGAGGGTCAGCCCACCGAGCGCGGTGTTGATCAGCTGCTGCACTAGTGGTCACCGCCGCAGGTCGTGGCCACGATCAGAACCCCAGGTAGGCGTGTCGGAGCTGGTCGTCGTCCGCGAGCACGCGGGCGTCGTCGTCGACCACGACCCGGCCCAGGTTGAGCACGACGGCCCGGTGCGCGATCGACAGGGCGCTGCGGGCGTTCTGCTCGACCAGCAGCACGGTCAGGCCCGCGTCGGCGACCAGCCCGCTCAGCAGGTCGAAGATCTGGGCCACCACCCGCGGCGCCAGGCCGAGGGAGGGCTCGTCGAGCAGGAGCAGCGTCGGCGAGGCCATCAGGGCGCGGCCGATCACCAGCATCTGCCGCTCGCCGCCGGACAGCACGTGGGCGGTCGCGGCACGTCGCTCGCGGAGCACCGGGAAGAGCGAGAAGACCCGGTCCAGCACGTCGGCGTCCGCCCGGCGCCCGCGTCCGAGCCCGCCGAGGCGGAGGTTCTCCTCGACGGTGAGCTCGGTGATGACGCCGCGGCCCTCGGGCACGTGCGCCAGGCCGAGCCGGGGCATCGCCTCGGGCGGCTGGCGGGTCAGGTCGCGGTCACCGAACCGGACGGTGCCGGTCTGGGCGCGGACCAGGCCGGAGATGGTGCGCAGCAGCGTGGTCTTGCCGGCGCCGTTGGCCCCGAGGACCGCGGTGACCTGGCCCGCCGGGGCGGTGAAGCCCACCTCGCGCAGCGCCCGGACCGCGCCGAACGACACCGTGACCCCCGAGAGCGTGAGCACTACGTGACAGCCTCACCGAGGTAGGCGGCGAGCACCGCCGGGTCGTCACGCACCTCGTCGGGGGTGCCGCTCGCGATCACCCGGCCGAAGTCGAGGACGGTGATGTCGTCGCAGACCGACATCACGAGGTCCATGTGGTGCTCGACCAGCATCACCGACATCCGCGAGGCGAGGTCGCGCAGGAGCGTTCCGAGCTCGGACAGCTCGTGGTCGGACAGGCCGCTCGCGGGCTCGTCGAGCATCACCAGCTCCGGCTCGGCGACCAGGGCCCGCGCGAGCGCGACCTTCTTGCGCACGGCGTACGGCAGGGCGCCGGGGTGCCGGTCGGCCTGACCGGCGATGCCGAGCTGGTCGAGCGTCTCGAGCGCCCGCGACCGCAGCCTCGCCTCGTCCCGGCCGGCGCGGGGGAGCGCCAGCAGCCCGGCGAGGAATCCCGTCCGGGCCTGGGGGTCGGCACCGACCAGGACGTTCTCGAGCACGGTCAGGCGGTCGAAGAGCCCGAGACCCTG
Source organism: Nocardioides halotolerans DSM 19273 (assembly GCF_000422805.1). Taxonomy (GTDB): domain Bacteria; phylum Actinomycetota; class Actinomycetes; order Propionibacteriales; family Nocardioidaceae; genus Nocardioides; species Nocardioides halotolerans. The sequence goes on from NZ_AUGT01000009.1 coordinate 589,656, forward strand.
CAGCGTGCGCGCGATCCCCAGGCGGGCCAGCTGGTGCGGCCTGAGGCCGCGCAGCTCCTGTCCGCCCCAGTGGATGCTCCCGGCGTCGGGCCGGACGAAGCCGCAGGCGACGTTGAACAGCGTCGTCTTGCCGGCTCCGTTCGGACCGATCACCCCGAGCACCCGGCCGGGCCGGGCTGTCAGCGAGACCTCCGAGAGCGCCGCGATCCCCCCGAACCGCACGCTCGCGTCCCGCAGCTCCAGGCTGCGCGCCGAGGACCCCACAGCATCCTCCTCACCACGCGGCCGGTGTGACGCCCTCCACCTTGGTGTCAGCGCACAGCGCGCCGCGATGGGCTTTCCGCACAACGTCGGTGGGGCTCCGCGCCACAACCACGCGGCCCGGGCTGGTCAGGATTGTGCGCCGGGTGTCATGGTGCGGGCATGCGTGCGCTCGCGGACACGCCTGACCCGGGCCTCGACGCCCGGGTCGCCGCCGCGTGGCTCACGCTGCTCGACCAGGCCGACGCGATCGCCGACAGCATCTCGCTGGCGCTCCTGGAGAAGGACGCGGAGGTCTACGAGCGGACCGGTCCGGAGTTCCAGGTCGACGTCCGGGCCAGCACCCGCGAGCACATCCGCCGGGGCATCGAGGCGATGGCCGGCCTCGCGGGCGCCACCCACGTGACGGCTCAGCTCTGGCGCGAGACCGGGCGCCGCCGCGCGCGGCAGGGCGTCGCGATGGAGCTGGTGCTCAACGCCTACACGCTCGGCACGCGCTACCTGTGGGAGGCCCTGCTGGCGCAGCGCGAGCACGGCCGCGTCGACGACCAGGTGCTGCTGGTCGCGGGCCAGCGCGTGTGGGAGGCGCTCGACGTCCAGAACGCCGTGTTCATCGACGCCTACCGCCGCGAGAGCGTGCAGCTCCAGCGGCGCGACCTGCAGCGCCAGCAGAGCACGCTCGACGCGCTGGTGCAGGGGCGCGGGACCGATCCAGCCTTCGCGGCCGAGGCGCGGGAGGTGCTCGGCATCGGCGCCGAGATGACCGTGGCGTGCGTGGTGGCGCCGTACGACGGGTCGCTCGACGAGCCGCTGACACCGCCGGCGGAGCGGCTCGGCCGGCACGGGATCATCTCGCACTGGCACGTGCGCGGCGGGGTGTCCTTCGGGCTGCTGGCCGCCGACCGGCACGGCGTCGACGAGCTCGTCGCGCTCCTGGGTCCGCACGCGGTCGGCCGGGTCGGGGTCGCCATCTCGACCGACGGCGTGGCGGGCTTCGCGACGGCGTTCCAGCTGGCCAGCCGGGCCGCCGACACGGTGCCGCGCGACGAGCACCGGGTGGTCGCGGTCTCCCAGCGGCTCCCCGAGGTGCTGCTCGCGGAGAGCCCCGAGGTGACCGCGCTGCTCGTGCAGGAGACGGTCGCGCCGATCCTGGCGCAGCCTGCGCACGCGGCCGACGTCCTCATGCAGACGCTCGCCGCGCTGCTCGAGCACAACGGCTCCGCCAAGCACGCCGCGGAGGCGCTGTTCTGTCACCGCAACACCGTCATCTACCGGGCGCGGCAGATCGAGGTGCTGACCGGCCGTCGGCTCGGCGACGCCCGCGACCGGATGCTGCTCGGGCTCGGCCTCCTGGCCCGCCAGCAGCAGCCCGCGCCGCTGCGCTGACCTGCGCGGCAGTCACACCCCGGCGCGTGCGGCCTGGCGGTCGAGGTGCCGCTCCGCGGCCCGGGCCGAGGGGTGGATGGCGAGTGCGGCCGCGCCGACGATGGCCGCGATCACGAGCCAGCCGGGCGTGCCCCACTCCATCGCGAGGAACGTGTACGCCGCGGGCGCCCACACCGAGCCGAGGGTGAACCCGAGCTGGGAGACGCCTTGGTACTCGCCTCGGCGCTCCGGGTCGGAGAGCTCGGCCTGGAGCCCCCACTGGCCGGCGGAGTCGAAGAGCTCGGCGCCCGTCACCGTCACGTGGCCGAGCCACACCAGCGCGATCGTGACCCAGCCGATCGTGTCGTGGGTGACCAGCACGATGCCGCACGAGACCACGAGGAAGAGCGCGCCGCGGCGGATGGCCCGCAGGGAGTCGGCGACGGTCACGACGCCCCGGGCGGCCGCCACCTGGAGCAGCACCGCCAGCACCGTGTTGGTGCCGAACAGCCACGCCAGCAGCACCCGCGGCGCGTCGGTCTCCTCGACCAGCCAGAGCGGGATCACGACGTTGAGGAGGACCTGGTGGGTGCTGAGCACGCCGCCGCACACCGACATGAGGAGGTAGCCGCGGTTGCGCAGCGCGCTGCTGCGTCCCTCGCCGTCGAGGGCGGCCTCGAGCGCCGACTCCTCGGCGACGTGGTCGCCCCTGCTGGGGAGGCGGGAGACGAGGGTGGCGTTGAGGAGCAGCAGGAACGCCGTGACCGCCGGGACCAGCCGCACCACGTCATCGCTGTTGGTGGCGAGGGCCAGTCCCGCGACGAGCGCGCCGAGGGTGTAGCCGACGTTGCGGGCGGCGCGGAAGTAGGCGTTGGACGACACCCGCTGCGCGCGCGGGAAGACGTCGAAGCGATAGGCGTTGCGCGCCGACCGGCTCGCCGTCGAGACCACCTGCACGGCGACCATGACCGCGACGAAGCCGACCATGCCGCCCACCGCCAGCCAGGCGAGGTAGAGCAGCGCCTCGACGAGAGAGCTGGCGGCCCAGATCCGCTTCGCGCCGAACCGGTCGCTGAGCTTGCCGAGGGGCACCGCGACGAGGAACGTGACGACGCCGGCGATGGTGAGGCCGAGCCCGACCCGGGCGGCGGAGAGGCCGACGATCTGGGTGAAGAACACCGCGCTGCCCGTGAGGAAGACCCCGTCGCCGAACGCCGAGAGCACCGACTGCGCGGACAGCCGGCGGACCAGCGGCGTGGGTCCGGCCAGCCGGACCAACCGAGTGGGTAGGTATCTCGACATCAAGAGAAACCTAGCCGACCTACTGCGTGTCCGGCGCCTGGTTTTTCGCCGCGGCCCGGCTCAGGTCGCGGACCTCGGGAAGCGCCTCGAACCCGGCCGCGACGTAGGTCGCGACCCCGCCGACGTTCGAGCTCGGCGTGGCGACCAGCGCGCTCGACGCGCCCATCTCGCGCAGGGCGGCCGCTCCGGCGAGGGTGATGGCGCGCCCGTGGCCCCGTCCGCGGTGGTCGCGGTGCACGCCCATCGGCTCGACCAGTCCCGGACGGCCCGGTCCGGCCGACCACACCGTGATCGTCGCGACCGGGTCACCGCGCTCGTCGTAGGCGACCAGGCACCGCGCATCGGCGTACGCCGGGCCGGCCGCCATGGCGTGCCAGCGCTCCTCGGTGAACGTCGAGCGGTTGAACGCCGCCCGCTGCACGGCGGTCCGGTCGGCCACGAGCCGCGGGCCGGCGACCTCGATCCGCACGCCGGGGTCCTCGACGGGCTCGGCGAGGTCGCGACACAGCGGCGTCCACGGGTCGTCGAGCCGCCAGCCCGCCTCGGACAGGGTCTCGCGGAGCAGGGCGCCCTCGGGCGCCTCGACGTAGACGTCGCCCTCGACGAGGACGCCGCGGGCGGGGTCGCCGAGGTCCTCGGTCATCCGCCGCGCCAGCTCCTCGTCGTCGTAGGCCTCCGGCGCCAGCGTGACCCGCAGCAGGTCGGGCTCGTCGACGAGCCCCACCGCGAGGACCTGCCCGTCGCGGCGCCAGGTCCGCACCCGCGCGGCGGTCGTCTCGGCGCCGAACCTCCAGAACCAGCCGAGGTCGCCCGGGTGCAGCTGCCTCGGCGCTCCCGCCTGCTGCCACTCGCGGAGCGCTCCGACGGCCGCGTCCAGCCCGTCGACCTCGGGGGTCGCCAGCTCGATCGTCACACCCCGCATCAGAGGCCATCGCACGGCCCGCGCGCACCTGGTTTAGCGTCGGCACGTGCGCGGACGGTGCCTGTGCGGCGCGGTGGCCTACGAGGTGCGCGGGCCGCTCCGCGACGTCATCGACTGCCACTGCCACTGCCACCGGTGCCGGCGCTTCACCGGTCACTACCTGCCGGCGACCAGTGCCGCCTCCGAGGACGTGCGGATCGCCGACGCCGAGGGTCTGCTGACGTGGTACTTCCCCGACGAGGAGGCGGGCTACGGGTTCTGCCGGCGCTGCGGGTCTTCGTTGTTCTGGCGCGCCGAGGGCCACCCCGGGCGCCTGTCCATCGCGGCCGGGACGCTCGACCCGCCGACCGGCCTGCGGACGGCCGAGGCGTGGTGGGTCGGCGAGGCCAGCGACTACCACGTGCGCCCGGACGTCCCCGAGCGCGACCGGGAGTGACCCGGCTCGTCCCGTGGTTCAGAACGCCGAGATGCCGGTCTCGGCGCGACCGATGAGCAGCTTCTGGATCTGGCTGGTGCCCTCGTAGAGGGTCATGACCCGGGCGTCGCGGAGGTACTTCGCGGCGGGGTACTCGTCGACATACCCCGCGCCGCCGTAGACCTGGATGCAGTGGTTGGCGGCGCGCACCGCGGCCTCGGAGGCGTAGAGCTTGGCCTTGGACGCCGCGACCCGGAACTCGGCGGTGCCGGCGCGGCCGCGGTCGAGCAGGTCGGCGGCCCGCCACACGAGCAGCCGCGCGGCGTCGGCGTCGAGCGAGATGTCGGCGATCATCTCCTGCACGAGCTGGAAGCCGGCGATCTCGCGGCCGAACTGGGTGCGCTCGCGCGCGTACGCGACAGACGACTCGAGGCAGGCCTGCACGAGCCCGACGCAGCCGGCGGCGACCGAGACGCGGCCCTTGTCGAGCGAGGACATCGCGATCTTGAACCCCTGGCCCTCCTCGCCGAGCCGCGCGGAGGCGGGCACCCGGACGCCCTCGAGGAAGAGCTCGGCGGTCGCCTGCCCGCGCAGCCCGAGCTTGCCCTTGATCTCGCGGGCCTCGAAGCCGTCGGCGCCGGTCGGCACCAGGAACGCCGTCACGCCGCGCGGGCCGTCGTCCGAAGTGCGCGCGAAGACCAGCGCGACGTCGGCCCACGTGCCGTTGGTGATGAAGAGCTTCTGCCCGGTGAGCACGTAGTCGCCGCCGTCGCGGACCGCCCGGGTGGTGAGGTTGCCGGCGTCGGAGCCGGTGCCCGGCTCGGTGAGCCCGAAGCAGCCGAGCTTCGTGGCGGTCGCGATGCCGGGCAGCCACTCCTGCTTCTGCTCCTCCGTGCCGAAGCCGAGGATCGACTTGCCGACCAGGCCGTTGGACACCGACACGATGCCGCGCAGCGCGGAGTCGGCTCGGCCGAGCTCCTCCATGCCCAGCACGTAGGTGGCGTAGTCGCCGCCGAGACCGCCGTACTCCTCGGGGATGGTCAACCCGAAGAACCCGATCTCGGCCATCTTCGGGATGATCGCGAGGTCGACCGACTCGTCGCGGTCCCACTGCTGCCGGTGCGGCACCGCCTCCCGCTCGAGGAAGTCCCTCGCCAGCGCCCGGAACGCCTCCTGCTCCTCGCTCAGCGACAGGTCCATCGACTACCCCCGCCCGCCCGCCTGACGGGCCAGCTCGGCGCGAGCCAGCGAGGCCTTGTGCACCTCGTCGGGCCCGTCGGCGAAGCGCAGCGTGCGGATCGCGGCGTACGACGCGGCGAGGGGGAAGTCCTGGGAGAGCCCGCCGGCGCCGTGCGCCTGGATGGCGCGGTCGATGATCTCCTGGACGACCTTGGGCGTGGCGATCTTGATCGCCTGGATCTCGGTGTGCGCGCCGCGGTTGCCGACGGTGTCCATCAGCCACGCGGTCTTGAGCACCAGCAGCCGCAACTGCTCGACGGAGACGCGGGCCTCGGCGATCCACTCGCGGATCACGCCCTGGCGCGCGAGCGGCTTGCCGAAGGCCACGCGGTCCTGGACTCTCGCGCACATCAGCTCGATCGCGGTCTCGGCGAGCCCGACCGCGCGCATGCAGTGGTGGATCCGCCCCGGGCCGAGCCGCGCCTGCGCGATCGCGAAGCCGAGACCCTCCTCGCCGATGAGGTTCGCCGCCGGCACCCGGACGTCCTCGAAGAGCAGCTCCGCGTGGCCGCCGTGCTCGTGGTCGTCGTAGCCGAGGACCGTCATCGGGCGCACCACGGTGAGCCCCGGGGTGTCGCGGGGGACGAGCACCATCGACTGCTGGCGGTGCCGCTCGGCGTCCGGGTCGGTCTTGCCCATCACGATGAAGATCTCGCACTGGGGGTTCATCGCCCCGGTGATCCACCACTTGCGGCCGTTGATCACGTACTCGTCGCCGTCACGCACGATCGAGGTCTCGATGTTGGTGGCGTCGGACGACGCGACGTCCGGCTCGGTCATCGCGAACGCCGAGCGGATGCGGCCGTCGAGCAGGGGAGCGAGCCAGCGCTCCTGCTGCTCGGGGCTGCCGAACATGGACAGCACCTCCATGTTGCCGGTGTCGGGCGCCGCGCAGTTGAGCGCCGGCGGCGCGAGGTGGCCGGCTCGGCCGGTGATCTCGGCGAGGGGCGCGTACTGGAGGTTGGTGAGGCCGGCCCCGTGGTCGGAGCCGGGGAGGAACAGGTTCCAGAGGCCCCGCTGCCTGGCCTCGGCGCGCAGCTCCTGGAGCACCGGCGCGGTCGACCAGGCGAACCGGTCGTCCATCGCCTCCAGCTGGTCGTGGAAGACCTGCCCGGCCGGCTCGATCTTCGTGGCCATGAAGTCGAGCAGCTGCTCGCGCAGCTCCTGCGTGCGGTCGTCGAGGGCGAAGTCCATCAGCTGTCCTTCAGTGAGTGCAGTCCCGCGGCGATGATCAGGTCGAAGCCCTCGCCGATCCTGTCGAAGCCCTCGCCGACGGTCTGGCCCTGGAGGTAGCGGAAGTGGATCCCCTCCAGGATGACGGCGAGCTTGAAGTAGGCGAGAGCCAGGTGGAAGTTCATGTCGCCCGGCTCGGCACCGGTGGCTGCGGCGTACGCCGCGAGCTGCTGGTCGTTGCCCGGCCAGCCCTGCGCCTTGGCGACGTCGGAGACGAGGTCGCCGCCCGCCGAGGCGCCCAGGGTCTCGTAGACCAGCATCAGCGCGACGTCGGTGCGGGTGTCGCCGAGCGTCGCCATCTCCCAGTCGACGACGGCGCGGATGTCGTCGCGACCCGCCCCGTCGGCGGCGACCAGGCAGTTGTCGAGGCGGTAGTCGCCGTGCACGATCCCCGTCGCGCTGGCGTCGCCGGCCACCTGCTCGACCTGCCTGGTGAGCCGGCGGTGCAGCTCGTCGGCGTCGGGGTGCTCGCGCGTCTTCGACCCCTCGAGCTGCTGGCCCCAGCGACGCACCTGGCGCTCCAGGAAGCCGTCGGGCCGCCCGAAGCCGTCGAGGCCAACGGAGGCCGGGTCGACCGCGTGCAGCGCGGCGAGCACCTCGACGAGCCGCGCCGCGATCGCCGCGGTCCGGTCGGCCCCGAGCGCGTCGAGCTCGGCGGCGCGGCGGTACGCCGTGCCGTCGACCTTCTCCATGACGTAGAACGGCGCCCCGAGCACGTCGGGGTCGTCGCAGCGCGCGTACATCGCCGGGACCGGCACGTCGGTGCCCGCGAGGGCCGACATGGCCGTGAACTCGCGGCCCATGTCGTGGGCGGTCGCCTGCACGTGCCCGAGGGGAGGACGCCGGACGATCCAGTCCGAGGTGCCGTCGGTGACGGCGTAGGTGAGGTTGGACTTGCCCCCCGCAATGAGCTCGGCGCGCAGCTCGCCGTCGATCTCGCCGGGCCGCTGCGCGTCGTACCACCGGCGGAAGCTCGCCAGGTCCAGGCCCGGCACGTCCTGCGTCACTGGCCCGCCCCCGTGAGCTGGTCGACCTTCGCCTGGAGCCGCCGCATGCTGGCCAGCCACGCGTCGGGGTCCGCGGCCCGCGCGGCGTAGTAGGCGCCCACCTCGGGGTGCGGCAGCACGAGGAACCGGTCGTCGGCGAGCGAGTCCACCCAGGCGTCCGCGACCTGCTCGGGGGTGAGCGCTGCGTCGCGGGTGAGGAGGTCCTTGAGCGGCCCGGCCTGGTCGAGCATCCGGGTCTGGACGCCCTGCGGGCAGATGGCCTGGACGGCGATGCCGCGATGGCCGTAGGTGACGCTGAGCCACTCGGCGAAGCCGACCGCGGCGTGCTTGGTGACCGAGTACGGCGCCGCGCCGATCATGGTCAGCAGCCCGGCCGCGCTCGCGGTGACCACGAACCGCCCACCCCCGCCGTCGCCCAGCCAGCGGGGCACCAGTGCCCGGGCCGCGCGGACGTGCGCCATCACGTTGGTGTCGATCATCGCCGCCCAGTCCTCGTCGGAGGCCTGCAGGCTGTCGGGCTGCGTGCGGTCGATGCCGGCGTTCGCCAGGAACACGTCGATCCGGCCGAGGGTTGCGGTCGCGGCGTCCACCAGGGCGCGCACCCCGGCGTCGGACGAGCAGTCGCCCGGTGCCGCGGTGGCGCCGAGCTCCTCAGCGGTCGACCGGCACGCGTCCTCGTCGAGGTCGTTGACCACGACCCGCGCCCCCTCGGCGACCAGCCTCGCGGCGAGCGCTCTCCCGATGCCGTGCCCGGCGCCGGTGACCACGGCCCCGGCGCCCTGGAGGTTCTGCATGCGCCCCACCCTCGCACGGGCCCTGCCGAGCCTGCGCGGCCGTCCGGCCACGCACGTCACCGCTGCTATCGTCGCGTGCTCTACCGACCCTGGAGGTGGCCGCGCATGCCCGGTCTTCGTCACGTCGTCCTCGCCCCCGTCGTCTGCGTGCTGCTCCTCGCCGGGGCGTTGCCGGGCGCGGCCCAGCCGGCCGAGCGCCGCGCGCTGCCCGAGACGGTCGTCATCAACGACAACCGCAGCTCGGCCCCGATCGTCGACATCTCCAAGGTCGTCATCGACGCGAGCTGGTACTGGGACTCCGAGCAGAGCATGTCGGTCACCGTGCCCCACGGCTTCCAGGCCGGGCACCGGCTGACGGTGTGGTTCGACGTCAACGGCGACTCGCGGCCCGACGGCCACTACCGGCTCGACCTGCGCGCGCCCAAGCACGCCGGCGGCAAGTCGCTGCAGAAGTCGCAGGAGTTCCGCCGGGGCGGCGGCTGGACCCAGGGCGGGTCCAAGGCGCGCTGCGGCGGGTCGGAGGGCGGACCGCCGCTCATCAACCCCGTCCGGCGCGGCCAGCGCACGCTCGGCATCGTCTTCGACCTGTGGTGGTGCCTCGGCGTCCCCAACCCCGCCGGGGCCGACTCCGGCGCGTGGCGGGTCGCCGTGAGCGTCGCGAAGGGCCGCAACGAGGACATGGCCCCCAACCACCACGGGTGGAGCAAGCCGGTCGCGGGCTGGGGCCCGTGCGACCCGTCCGGCGGCGCCTGCTGACCGGAGCCGGTCAGCCGGTGAAGTCGTCGACCGCGTGCTCGCGCGCGCGGCGGCGCTCCCAGAGTGCGCAGGCGACCATCACCAGGGCGGCCAGGACCCCGCCGGCGAGCACGTCGACGACGTAGTGCTCGCCGTAGTAGACGAGCGTGAGCGACATCGCGACCGGGTAGAGCGCGAGCAGCCAGCGCCACGGCGTACGCAGCCGCCAGATGGCGTACATCGCGACCAGGAAGGTGATGCCGGCGTGCAGTGACGGCATCGCCGCGACCGGGTTGCCGACGCCCTGCAGGACCAGGTCGAACCGGCCGAGCCCGAGGTCGCGCCAGCCGCGGCCGGTCAGGCGCGGGATCGCCTCGCGGATGTAGCCGTCCTCGGAGGCCATCCACGGCGGCGCCATCGGGTAGAGGATGTAGACGACGAGGGCGCCGAAGTTGATCGTGATGTAGCGGCGCATCCAGAGCAGCCACTCCTCACGCTTGCGGACCCACAGCACGGCGGCGATGGTCAGCCCGGTCAGGAAGTGGCTGGCGTAGACGGTGGTGAAGAGGACGTCGTACCACCGCGGGTCCGACTCCCGCAGGCACGGGTCACCGCACAGCGCGTGCTGGAGCCGCTCGGTCGGGAGCGTGTGGGGGGCGCCGCCCGTCAGCCGCGACACGATCTCGTCGAACTCGATCGGCATCGTGTAGTGGACGGTGGCCCAGCCGAGGTTGTCGGTGAGCCCGCGGCTGTAGAAGTAGATGACCAGCCCGACCATCGGGATCGACCAGTCGCGCACGAACCGCAGGTGGTAGCGCCACGGCGCCTCCGCGTGCCACGCGATGGTCCCGAACCACAGCCACACGAACACCGAGATCGTGTCGTTGGGGATGCCGAGCAGGTGGGAGTACGTCGCCAGCAGCACGGCGTACGTCGTCATGGCCATAGCCCGGACCCACGTCCGCGTCACCGGCCGCGCGTCCTCGGCGGGAGCGACATCGGCGGACGCGGCCGCGTCCTCCTCGAGCCCCTGTGCCACGCGCGAACTTTACGTGGTCGCCCCTGATCCGGGCACGCCGGTTAGCGGCCGGTGCCCACGGTGGCTGAGGTGCGAGGGGCGCCAGCGACGAGCCTCGAAGCCACCGCTAGGAGGGCACCCGCTCGACCACCGCTGATCGAGCCTGTCGAGATCCCCGCAGCGAAGGCACCCGGTCGACCACCGCTGATCGAGCCTGTCGAGATCCCCGCAGCCCAGGCACCCGAGCCGTGCAGCTCCCAGCGCAGGCTGCGGAGGCTTCGAGGCTCAGGCGCAGCACGCCTTCACACCTCAGCCACCGTACGACGCGAGCCCCACGGTGGCTGAGGTGCGAGGAGCCCCAGCGACGAGCCTCGAAGCCACCGCAAGGAAGGCACCCGCTCGACCACCGCTGATCGAGCCTGTCGAGATCCCCGCAAGGAAGGCACCCGGTCGACCACCGCTGATCGAGCCTGTCGAGATCACCGCAAGGAAGGCACCCGAACCGACCACCGCTGATCGAGCCTGTCGAGATCACCGCCGCGAAGGCACCCGCTCGACCACCGCCGATCGAGCCTGTCGAGATCCCCGCAAGGAAGGCACCCGGGCCGAGCAGCTCCCAGCACAGGCTGCGGAGGCTTCGAGGCTCAGGCGCAGCACGCCTTCGCACCTCAGCCACCGTGCGACAGCCACCGCAAGGAAGGCACCCGGTCGACCACCGCTGATCGAGCCTGTCGAGATCCCCGCAGCGAAGGCACCCGAGCCGAGCGGCTCCCAGCGCAGGCTGCGGAGGCTTCGAGGCTCAGGCGCAGAACGCCTTCGCACCTCAGCCACCGTCGATCGCCCCCGCGGGTGATCGTGGGTCGCTCAGGCCAGCGGGTCGAGGGCGTCGTGGTCGGTGACGTGAGCGGCGAGCTCGCGCAGGTGGTGGGTGCCGTCGCCGAGGAGGTGGTCGAGGGCGGTGAGGTGGGCGGCGTACATGCCGACGGAGTACTCCATCGTCATCGCGATGCCGCCGTGCAGCTGGATCGCCTCCTGGCCGAGGTGGCGGCCGGCCCGGCTGACCTGGACCGAGACCCGGCGAGCCGCGTCGGCGACGGCGACCGGGTCGCCCTTGGCGACCACCATCGTGGCCCAGTCGACCATCGAGCGGGTGAGCTGGAGCGAGACGTACATGTCCGCGGCCCGGAAGGTCAGCGCCTGGAACGTCGACAGGGGCACGCCGAACTGCTTGCGGCTGCGGAGGTACTCCGTCGTCGTCGGCAGGAGGTACTGCATCGCGCCGAGCGCCTGGTTCGCGGCCATCACGCGGGTGATGTCCTGCACCGTCGAGATGCTGTTGGTCAGGTCGGTGCCGGGCTCGCCCAGCGGCGTGGCGGCGGTGCCGTCGAAGGCGATGCGGGCGGCCCGGGTGCCGTCGTAGGTCGGGTAGCCGGTCCGGTCGGTGTCCGCACCGTCGACCATGAACAGGCCGGTGCCGCCGCCCTCGGGTAGCGCCGCGCTCACGACCAGCACGTCGGCGCGGGCGCCGTGCGGCACCGGCTCCTTGACGCCGGTGAGGGTCCACGCGTCGCCGTCGCGGGCAGCGGTGACCGACTCCGCGGAGGCCGTCCACCCGCGGCCCGGCTCGTCGTGGGCGAAGGCGAGCACCGACTCGCCGGCCGACAGCGCGCCGAGGAGCTCTCGCCGCTGCTCGGGAGTGCCGCACGCCGAGACCAGCCCGCCCGCCAGCACCACGGACGTGAGGTAGGGCTCGGGAGCGATCACCCGGCCGAGCTCCTGGCAGACGATGCCGATCTCGACCGGGCCGGCGCCGACGCCGCCGTCCTCCTCGGCGAACGGCAGGCCGAGCAGCCCCATCTCGGCGAGCTGCGCCCAGAGCTTCTCGTCGAAGCCGGGGTCGTCCTGCACGGCTCGGCGACGGTTCTCGTAGTCGCCGTAGGCCTTGCCGACCAGGCCCTTCACGGCCTCGCGGAGCGCGTCCTGCTCGTCGTCGTAGTCGAAGTCCATGTCGTCGTCTCTCCTCAGAGTCCGAGGATGTTGCGGGCGATGATCTGGCGCTGCACCTCGTTGGAGCCGCCGTAGATGGAGGCCTTGCGCAGGTTGAGGTACGTCGGGCCGGCGAGCCGCGCCCACTCGGACAGGTCGCTCTCGTCGCCCGCGCCGCTGGCCAGCCCGGCGGGGCCGGCGAGGTCGAGCACGAGCTCGCTGACCTGCTGCTGCAGCACGCTGCCCTTGAGCTTGAGCACCGACGAGGCGGGGTCGGGCTTGCCCTCGACGGAGTTGGCGGCCACGCGCATCGTGGTGAGCTCGAGGGCCAGCAGCTCGTTCTCCAGCTCGGCGATCCGGGCGCGCAGGAGCGGGTCGTCGGCGAACCGGTCCTCCGCCAGGCCCTTCACCCGGGCGATCACCCGCTTGGTGATGCCGGACGGCGCCACGCCGACCCGCTCGTTGCCGAGGAGGAACTTCGCGATCGACCAGCCGCCGTTGAGCTCGCCGACGAGGTTCTCGGCCGGGACCCGCACGTCCTCGAACCACACCTCGTTGACCTCGTGGCCGCCGTCGATGAGCTGGATCGGCCGGACCTCGAGACCCTCGCTCTCCATGTCGATCAGCAGCATCGAGATGCCGGCCTGCTTCTTGGCGTCGGGGTCGGTGCGGACGAGCGTGAAGATCCAGTCGCCGTACTGGCCGAGCGTGGTCCACGTCTTCTGTCCGTTGACGACCCAGTCGTCGCCGTCCTTGACCGCGGTGGTGCGCAGCCCGGCCAGGTCGGAGCCGGCGTCGGGCTCGGAGAAGCCCTGCGACCAGAAGATGTCGATGTTCGCGGTCTTGGGGAGGAACTCCTTCTTCTGCTCCTCGGTGCCGAAGTGGGCGATGACCGGACCGATCATCCCCGCGTTGAAGGCCAGCGGCGTGGGCACGAACGCCCGCTCCATCTCCTCGTGCCAGATGTGGAACTGGATCTCGGTCCAGTCCTGCCCGCCCCACTCGACGGGCCAGCGCGGCACGGCGAGACCGGCGGCGTTGAGCGTGCGCTGGCTCTCGACGAGCTGGTCCTTGGTCAGCTCACGGCCCGCGGCGACGGTGTCCCTGATCTCCTGGGGGACCTTCGTCGTGAAGAACTCGCGCATCTCGTCACGGAACGCGCGCTCGTCCTCGGTCAGCTCGAGCTGCATGTGGGTCTCCTTGCTCTGGGTCCCGGGGCTTCGAGGCTCGTCGCTGGCGCTCCTCGCACCTCAGCCACCGTCGGCGCCGCCTTGCTACTGGCCAGTACACACCATGCCCCCAGCACCGTCTCCGGGCGCTGCGCCCAACGTCGCTGCCTGCCTGCCAGCTCCTCGCAACAGGATCGGGTCGAGCAGCGTTCATGATGCATGCAGGCAGCCGTGGAGGAGGTGGGTGTCGCGGGGAGCGCCCCTGACTTCGACGACTGGGTCGCGCTGCGCGGCCCGGCGCTGCTGCGCCTCGCCTACACGCTGACCGGCAACACCGCCGACGCCGAGGATGTCGTGCAGGAGGCGCTGTCGCGCGCGCTGCCCCGGTGGGAGCGGATCTCGGCGGTCGGCGACGTCAACGCCTACGTGCGCCGCATGGTGGTCAACGCGCACACGTCGTGGTGGCGCCGGTTCCGCCGGCGCGAGTCGCCGGTCGCGGAGCCCCGCGACTCGGTGGTCGACGGGCCGGGCGAGGAGTTCGACGAGCGCCGCCGTCTCTGGGTGGCCTGCCAGGCGCTGCCCGAGGTGCAGCGCACCGCGATCGTGCTGCGCTACTACGAGCAGCTGGAGTACGCCGAGATCGCCGAGCTGACCGGCGTCCGCGAGGGCTCGGTCCGCGCGCGGGTGTCCCGCGGCCTGGCGGTCCTGCGCGAGTCGATGGACCAGTCGATGGGAGACACCGATGAGTGACGTGGAGCAGCTGCTGACCGACGCCCTGACCGACGGGGCGGAGGGCGCTCCCTCCGCCGTCGGGCTGGCCGGCGCCGCGCGGACGCGCGCCCGGACGCGCCGCCGCCACCGGGTTGCGGGTGCCGCTGCGGTGGTCGCGCTGTGCGTCGGCGTTCCGACCGCGGTCGTGGTGGCGGGCGGCTCGGACGAGGCCCCGCGCCGGTCCGAGGGCACCGTCGCCACCGACCCGGGCGCTCCCGGCCGGACCCTGCCGGAGGGGTTCCGCTACGAGAGCTGGCACGACGTGACGATCGAGGTGCCGGACGACTGGGGCTACGGCACGCTCGACCAGTGGTGCGTGGGCGACCAGCCAGAGCGACCGGTCGTGGGTCGTCCCGGCGGGGCGTCCACGCTCGTGCTGTGCACGCCGGGGTGGGGCTACGGGGTGAACTTCACCCTGGCCGGCGACGGGCCGGTCCAGTGGCCGGTGGCCGAGCAGCACTCCGAGGCCTGGCCCGACGGCGCCTTCGTGGGTGCGACCACCGTCGGCGACGTGGTGGTCACCGTGGCTGCGAAGGACCTACTGGTGGCCCAGGGCGTGATCTCGTCGGCGCAGCGCAACGAGGCGCTCGACCCGAACGGCTGCCCGGTCACCTCCGGCTCGGACCCCGTGGCCCCCGGTGACTCGATGACCGTGTGCCGCTACGGCGAGGGCGGCGGGCTCGAGCAGAGCGAGCTGCTCACGGGCGACGACGTCGACGCGGCCGAAGCCGCGTTGCGCGACGCGCCGCCGACGACGGCCACCGACTGCGATGCGATCCCGGCCCAACAGGTCCGTCTCGCCTCGGTGGCCGAGGACGCCGCGATCGACCTCGCCTGTGGGGCCCTGACCGTGCACGGCGACGGACGCGAGCTCACGGCCGACGTCCTCTACTGGGCACTTTCACCGGGCTGGAGCGGTTCCGTTCCGGGCGGCGTCTCACTACCGTCGGAGCTCCGCACCCGCTGAGCCCAGGGAGGTGGCCCGTGCTGAGCAGGATCCGCGCGGCCCTCGTCGCGGTCCTCGTGGTGGGCCTGCTCGTCTCCGGGTACGTCGGCTACCGACTCTTCACCGAGGAGCCCGACCGCGAGCCGTCGGTGTCGCATGTCACCGGCACCACCGACGACGGCTGGCAGCTGGTGACCTACCGAGGCGTGACCGTGGAGCTCCCGGCCGACTGGGACCGCACCGACACGACCCGGTGCGGCGCCGAGTCCGAGCGCTGGGGCCCCGCGGGTCACGACCCGTGCTCGATGACCGAGGGGCTGTGGTTCCGCGCGAGCGCGACGTTCGACGCGACCGTCGGCCCCGGCGTGCACACCCAGCCCGCCTCCGACACCAGCCCCGACGGAGGCTGGGGCGGCTACGCCACGCGCGGCGACGTGGTCGTCGACGTCGCCGGCACCGACGAGGCCGTCGTACGCCGCATCCTGCAGTCGGTCAGCGTGCCGATCTGAGGCGGGGCCCGGCTAATGGAGTGCGTCCGGGCCACCTGATCGCGGACAATCCTCCGACGTGGGACATGTGGACGTGGCGGGCGTGCGTTTCGACCTGCCCGACGGGCGGGTGCTGCTCGACGACGTGTCGTTCCGCGTCGGCGAGGGCGCCAAGGTCGCGCTGGTCGGGGCCAACGGCGCCGGCAAGACGACGCTGCTGCGGATCATCACCGGCGAGCTCGCGCCGCACGCCGGCGTGGTGACCCGCAGCGGCGGTCTCGGCGTGATGCGGCAGATGGTCGGGACGAACCTCGGCGAGACCCCGACGGTGGCCGACCTGCTGCTCAGCGTGAGCCCGCCGCGGGTCCGCGAGGCGGCGGCCGAGGTCGATCGCTGCGAGCGGGCGCTGATGGAGCACGACGACGAGAAGACGCAGATGCGCTACGCCGAGGCGCTGGCGGAGTACGCCGACGCAGGCGGCTACGACGTCGAGGTCGTCTGGGACGTGTGCACGGTCGCCGGGCTGGGTGTGCCCTACGAGCGCGCGAAGTACCGCGAGCTGCGCACCCTCTCGGGCGGTGAGCAGAAGCGGCTGGTGCTGGAGTTCCTGCTGCGCGGCCCGGACGAGGTGCTGCTCCTCGACGAGCCCGACAACTTCCTCGACGTGCCCGGCAAGATCTGGCTCGAGCAGCGGATCCGCGAGTCCGACAAGACGATCCTCTACATCAGCCACGACCGAGAGCTGCTCGACAACACCGCCACCCGCGTCGTGACGATCGAGCTCGGCGCCTCGGGCGCCGGCAACAGCGCGTGGACGCACCCGGGCGGCTTCTCGTCGTACCACGAGGCCCGCAAGGACCGGTTCCTGCGCTTCGAGGAGCAGCGCCGCCGCTGGGACGAGGAGCACGCCAAGATCAAGGCGCTGGTGCTCCGGCTCAAGATCAAGGCGGAGTACAACGACGGCATGGCGAGCCAGTACAAGGCCGCCCAGACCCGGCTGCGCAAGTTCGAGGAGGCCGGCCCGCCCACCGAGCAGCCGCGCGAGCAGGCCGTGCAGATGCGGCTGAAGGGCGGCCGCACGGGCAAGCGCGCGGTGATCTGCGAGGGTCTCGAGCTCTCTGCTGCTGGTGGCGGCGTGCTGATGAAGCCCTTCGACCTCGAGGTCTGGTACGGCGAGCGGGTCGCGGTGCTGGGCTCCAACGGCTCGGGCAAGTCGCACTTCCTGCGGCTGCTGGCCCGCGGCGGCAGCGACCCCGACGTCGAGCACCGGCCGGTCGAGGACGTGCAGATCGAGCCGGTCCGCCACACCGGCAAGGCCAAGCTCGGCGCGCGCGTGCGCCCCGGGTGGTTCGTGCAGACCCACGAGCATCCCGAGCTGGTCGGCCGCACGCTGCTCGAGATCCTGCACCGCGGCGACGGTCGGCCCGACGGTCGCACCGGCATGGGCCGCGAGCAGGCCGCGCGGGTGCTCGACCGCTACGAGCTCGCGCACGCCTCCGAGCAGCGGTTCGAGTCGCTGAGCGGCGGCCAGCAGGCGCGCTTCCAGATCCTGCTGCTGGAGCTCTCGGGCGCGACCCTCCTGCTCCTCGACGAGCCGACCGACAACCTCGACGTCCAGTCGGCCGAGGCGCTGGAGGCCGGCCTCGAGGCGTTCGACGGCACGGTCGTCGCGGTCACCCACGACCGCTGGTTCGCGCGCGGCTTCGACCGGTTCCTGGTCTACGGCGCCGGCGGCGAGGTCTACGAGACGAAGGAGCCGGTCTGGGACGAGGGCCGCGTGGAGCGCACCCGGTGAGCGCGCCCGGGCGGCTGCGCATCGTCGACGCCGATCCGTCCGACCCCGGGGCGTTCGCGCCGTTCCACGAGGTCTACGAGGCGGCCCTGCGGCACGGGCCGGCCGGCGAGTTCTCCACCGTGTGGCAGGTGGAGGAGATCCGGGCCTCGATGGCCGATCCCGACGCGCGCAACTTCCGCACCGGCTGGATCGGCTGGCTGCCCGATCCGTCCGGGCACGACCGCGCGGTGACGATCGGCTGGATGGCGGGGTCGAACGTGGACAACACCGACCTGGCCGACGTCCTCGTCTGCTGCACGCCGGGAGCGCGCGGCCACGGGCACGCCGCCGAGATGCTCGCGCACGTCGAGGAGCAGGCGCGGGCGCGCGGGCGCAGCCGGCTCGTGGGCGAGGTCGTCTGGCCCTACGCCGACGGACCCGGCGGCACCGGCTCGACGGACCTCGCGTGGGCCACCCGGCAGGGTTTCGAGCTCGCACTGGTCGACGTGCAGCGGCGGCTGTCGCTCCCGGTGCCGGCGGCCGACCTGGACGCGCTCGCCGCCGAGGCGGCGAGCCACCACGACGGCTACGCGCTGCGGTCGTTCTCCGGGCCGGTCCCCGACGACCTCGTCGAGGGCTGGGCGGCCCTCACCGCGACGCTGTCGACCGAGGCGCCGATGGGCGACATCGCCCGCGAGCAGGAGGCTGCCGACGTCGGCGCGGTCCGCGCCGAGGAGGCGCTCCTGGCGACCCAGGGCCGGGTGCGGGTCGGCACCGTGGCGCTCTCGCCCGACGGCGAGGCCGTCGCCTACTCCGACCTGGTGCTGACCATCCACGAGTCCGAGCGGGCCTACCAGTGGGGCACGCTCGTCCTCCCCGCCCACCGCGGTCACCGACTGGGGCTCGCGGTGAAGGTCGCCAACCTCCGACGCCTGCAGGAGACCGAGCCGCAGATCTCCACGGTCGTCACGTTCAACGCCGACGTGAACGCCCCGATGGTGTCGGTCAACGACCGCCTCGGCTTCCGGCCGGTGCAGTGGATGGGCGAGCTGCAGAAGAAGCTCTGAGCGGCTACTCCATTGGTCGGTGAGGCCCCGCGGCAGCGGCTTTGACGGACCCGGTTGTGCCGCGGGGCCCCACCTGGCTCCCTCGCTGCCGGCCGCCGTCGTCGCTCGGCGGACCGGGGAGGGAGGGCTTCTAGGAGTTCGACGCCTCCGAGTCGGAGTCGAGGGTGAGCTGGGCGGTCCTGGTCTCGCCGTCGTGGACGTAGGTGACGGTCACCTGGTCGCCCGGGCGGTAGGAGCGGATGGTCGCCACCAGCGAGTCGGCGTCGGTGATCAGGTGGTCGTCGACCTTGGTGATCACGTCGCCCTTGGCGATCCCGGCGCCCTCGGCCGTCGAGCCGGCGTTCACCTCCTGGATCTGCGCGCCGTCCTCGCTCGGCCCGGGCTGTCCCTGCGGGCCCACGGCGCCGACGTTCGCCACGGAGACGCCGAGCCGGGCGTGGGTCGGGGTCTCGCCCTTCACCATCTGGTCGACGATCGGCAGGACCTCGTCGATGGGGATCGCGAAGCCGACCCCGATGTTGCCGCTCTCGCCGCCCATGCCGCCGCTGCCGGCGGTGGCGATGGCGGCGTTGATGCCGACCACGTTGCCGTTGAGGTCGACCAGCGCGCCGCCGCTGTTGCCGGGGTTGATCGCGGCGTCGGTCTGGATCGCGGGGTAGACGGTGCTGTTGCCCTGTCCGACGCTGCCGACGTCGACCGGCCGGTTGAGCGCGCTGACGATGCCGCTGGTGACCGTGGCCTCGAGGCCGAGCGGTGACCCGATGGCCACCACGCCCTGGCCGACCGCCAGGTCACCGGACTTGCCGATGGTCGCGGGGCTGAGTCCCGAGACGTCCTGCGCCTGGATCACCGCGGTGTCGGTGAGCGGGTCGGTGCCGAGGATGGTCGCCTCCGCGTGGCTGCCGTCGTTGAACGTGACCCGCAGCGAGCCCCCGTCACCGGCGAGCTCCACGACGTGGTTGTTGGTCAGGATCTGGCCGTCGGAGCTGAGGATGATGCCCGAGCCCGAGCCGGCGCCCTGGGCGCCGCTCACCTCGATCTTCACGACCGAGGGCAGGACCTTCGCCGCCACGGCCTGGACGCTGCCCTCCGGAGCGGGGGTGTTCGGGGTGTCGACGACCTTGGACGTGGTCGGCGTACCGGCTGACGAGCTCGAGCGCGACGCAGTGCCGTCGTCGTGCCATGCGGTGTACGCCGCCGCGCCACCGACACCGGCGCCACCACCCACCAGGAGAGCGGCCGCCACCACGCCGCTCGCGAACGCCACCCGCCGGTTCTTCCCCTTGGGCTGCTCGGCCCCGAGTCCCGTCGCAGGCGGAGGGGGAGTCGGCCGCCACGTCGGCGGGGTCGCGGGCGGAGGCGGTGGCGGGAGAGGGGTGGTGTCGCCTGTGTCGGTCACGAGAACCACGGTGCCGAGCGGATCTGTGACCATCCTGAGACATCGCTGGGTGTCCTTGAAGAAAGATCGGGCCGGGCGATGGCACCATGCCGCCATGAACCGCGTCGCAGCCCTCGTCGTGACCCTGGCCCTCCTGCTCGTCGGAGGAGGTGCGTCCGCCGTCGTGAAGAACGGCAGCCCCGGCGACGACCGGCTCCGGGGGACGAGCGGCGACGACACGCTCCGCGGCAAGGGCGGCAGCGACAACCTCCGCGGGAAGGCGGGCGACGACCTGCTCAAGGGCGGCCCCGGCGACGACTACCTCAACGGCGGCCCCGGCCTCGACGACCTCGGTGGCGGCCCCGGCGACGACGTGATCCTGGCCGGCCGAGACGCCGTGGCCGACCGCACCTACGGGCAGAGCGGCAACGACGAGATCTACGTCTTCGGGAACGACCAGGCCTCGGCAGGCGGGGGCAACGACCTGATCTACGCCACCTACCCCGACGACGGCATGTTCATCATGTGCGGCACCGGCCGCGACCAGGTCGTCTTCAACGAGCCGCCGCCCCCGCACAGCGTCTTCGACGACTGCGAGAACGTCCGCATCGAGTCGGCGGGCTGAGCCCGCCGATCCCGGCCGGTCCCTTGTGGCCGCTGCACGTCCGCGGCCACAATCGCGCATGAGCGCCCCCGATCCGACGTTCGTCGACGACCGCGTCTCCCACTGGGCCGAGCACCTGCCCGACGCGCCGGCCTTCACCTACGCCCCGAGCCCCGGCCAGAGCCGCACCTGGACGTGGCGCGAGTGGGAGGACCGCGTCCGCCGCTGCGCCGGCGGCCTCCAGGCGCTCGGGGTGGGCCGCGGTGACGTGGTGGGCTTCCTCGACAAGAACCACCCTGCGTGCGTCGAGCTCTCGATGGCCGCGGCCTCGCTCGGCGCGGCCAACGCGATCGTCAACTGGCGCTCGGCCGGCGACGAGGTCGACTACGCCGTCAACGACTCCGGCGCCAAGGTGCTGCTCGTCGGCTCCGAGCTGATGCCGACGGTCGACGCGATCCGCGACCGACTCACCAAGGTCGAGAAGATCATCGAGGTGACGCCCGACGGGGCCGAGGGCGACGAGTACGAGGAGTGGCTGCGCGCGTCGCAGCGGGTGCTGCGCCAGGACGACGTCTCACCCGACGACGTGTGCCTGGTGATGTACTCCTCGGGCACCACCGGCCGGCCCAAGGGCGTGATGCTCACCCACGCCAACATGGTGGCCCACACGCTCAACGCCCACCACGGCTGGGAGTTCGAGCCCGGCGACAAGAGCATGGTGTCGATGCCGCTGTTCCACGTCGGCGGCTCGTCGTACGTGCTGTTCGGCATCCACGACGGCGTGCACAGCCACATGACCCGCGACCCCGACGGCACCTCGCTGGCCGGGGCGATCCTCAACGGCGCCAACCGCACCTTCCTGGTGCCGGCCGTGCTCGCCCAGGTGCTGCAGGCAGGGCCGGACGCCGTGAAGCTCTTCGGCGCGCTGAAGACCTACACCTACGGCGCCGCGCCGATGCCGCCGCCGCTGCTGCGGGCGGCGATGGAGGCCTGGCCCGAGACCGACTTCATCCAGGTCTACGGCCTCACCGAGGTCTCCGGGGTCGCGACGCAGCTCCACGCCGAGGAGCACCGCACGGCGATCGCCGCGGGCCACCCCGAGTGGCTGGTGTCGGCAGGGCGGCCGATCCCCGGCGTCGAGCTCAAGATCGTCGACCCGGCCTCGCTCGAGGAGCTCCCGGCCGGCGAGCACGGCGAGATCTGGCTGCGGACCCCGCAGCTGTTCAAGGGCTACCTCGGCAAGCCGGAGGAGACCGCCGAGGTGATCACTGACGAGGGCTGGTTCCGCACCGGCGACATGGGCAAGGTCGACGCCGACGGGTTCGTGTTCGTCGAGGACCGGCTCAAGGACATGATCATCAGCGGCGGCGAGAACATCTACAGCCCCGAGGTCGAGCGGGTGCTGGCCGAGCACCCCGCCGTCGCGGAGGTGGCGATCATCGGCGTGCCCGACGACACGTGGGGCGAGACGGTCAAGGCGGTGGTGTCCCTCAAGCCGGACACCTCGGCGACCGAGGACGAGCTGATCGCGTTCTGCCAGGAATCGCTGGCGAGGTTCAAGTGCCCGAAGTCGGTCGACGTCATCGAGGCGCTGCCGCGCAACCCCACCGGCAAGATCCTCAAGCGCGAGCTCCGCAAGCCCTACTGGGAGGGCCGCGAGCGCGCGGTCAACTGAGCGTCAGACCGGCAGGCCGCGTTGCCGGAACGCCACCCGCAGCTCCTCCGCGCCGGTGAAGAGGATCCCGTCGAGGCCGAGCTCGATCGCCGCGGCGACGTTCTGCTCCTTGTCGTCGACGAAGACGAGGTCCTCGGCCGGCAGCCCGGCGCGGGCCACGGCGATCTCGAAGATCGCCGGGTCGGGCTTCGCGAAACCCTCGGTGCCGGAGACCACCACGTCGTCGAGCAGGCCGAGCACGTCGAAGAGCCGCGGCGCGTGGGGGTAGAGCTCGTGCGACCAGTTGGTCAGCCCCCACTGGGGCACTCCGGCCGCCCGGAGCTCGCGCACGAGGTCGGCCGTGCCCGGCACCTCGCCGACCAGCGAGCGCTCGAAGTGCTCGTGGTAGGCCAGGGCGTGCGGCACCCAGTGCGGGTGCGTGCGGCGTACGCCGGCCTCGGCCTCGTCCCAGGTCAGGCCGGAGTCGGGCCCGAGGTTGTAGGCGGTGAAGTCGAAGTCCTCGGCGGTGAGGAAGCGGTCGGCCTCGTCGTCGCCGACGCCGGCCGCGATCGCCGCGCGCGGCTGCCAGTCGATGAGGACGTTGCCGAAGTCCCAGATGACGCCTCGCACGGGAGGTGACACTAGAGAGCGTCCGCCTCGGCGCGCCTGGAAGTGAGTGACTCGACCGGCTTCGAGCGGCTGGGGCTGAGCAATGCTGAACGACCCCTGGGCTGAGCCTCCGAGCAAGCTCGGAGGCTCACGCCCAGCGCTCGTTCGCAGGTACAAAATCGAGCGTCCGGTCGCCGGTGTAGATCTGCTTGGGCCGGGCGATCTTCTGCTCCTTGTCCTGCACGAGCTCGAGCCACTGCGCGAGCCAGCCTGGGGTCCGGCCGATCGCGAAGAGCACGGTGAACATCTCGGGCGGGAACTGGAAGGCCTCGTAGATCAGGCCGGAGTAGAAGTCGACGTTGGGGTAGAGCTTGCGCTTGATGAAGTACTCGTCCTCGAGCGCGATCTTCTCCAGTTCCTTGGCGATCTCGAGGAGCGGGTTGACCCCGGTCACCTCGAAGACGTCGTCGCAGGCCTTCTTGATGATCGTCGCGCGCGGGTCGAAGTTCTTGTAGACCCGGTGGCCGAAGCCCATCAGGCGCTCGTTGCCGTCCTTCACGCCCTTGATGAAGTCGGGGATGTTCTCCTTCGACCCGATCCGCTTGAGCATGCGCAGCACGGCCTCGTTGGCGCCGCCGTGCAACGGGCCGTAGAGCGCGGCGACGCCGGCGGCCACCGCGGAGTAGGGGTCGACCTGCGAGGAGCCGACCGAGCGGACGGCGTTGGTCGAGCAGTTCTGCTCGTGGTCAGCGTGCAGGATGAACAGGACGTCGAGCGCCTTGACCAGCCGCTCGTCGGCGTCGAACTTCTGCTCGCTCATCTTGAACAGCATCGACAGGAAGTTCGCGGTGTAGGAGAGGTCGTTGTCGGGGTAGATGAACGGCTTGCCCTGCGCGTGGCGGAACGACCACGCGCCGAGGGTCGGCATCTTGGCGATCATCCGCACGATCTGCATGTGCCGGTTGTCGGAGTCGCCGATGTTGCGAGCGTCGGGGTAGAACGTCGAGAGGGCCCCGACCGACGCCATCAGCATCCCCATCGGGTG
Source organism: Nocardioides halotolerans DSM 19273 (assembly GCF_000422805.1). GTDB lineage: Bacteria > Actinomycetota > Actinomycetes > Propionibacteriales > Nocardioidaceae > Nocardioides > Nocardioides halotolerans. Next base: position 613,438 of record NZ_AUGT01000009.1, read on the forward strand.
CGCGTCGTAGCGGAAGCCCTGCATGAACTCCTTGACGTTCTCGTGCACGAACGTGTGGTAGGTGATCTCGTGCACCCAGGCGTCGTACTCCTCCTTCGAGGGCAGCGTGCCGTGCACCAGCAGGTAGGCCACCTCGAGGAAGTTCGACTTCTCCGCCAGCTGCTCGATGGGGTAGCCGCGGTACTCGAGGATCCCCTTGTCGCCGTCGATGAAGGTGACGGCGCTGCGGCACGAGGCGGTGTTGACGAACCCGGGGTCGTAGACCGCGAGGCCGGGGTTGTCGTCGTCGGTCCTGATCTGACCGATGTCGGCGGCCTTGATGGTGCCGTCGGTGATCGGTACGTCGTACTCCTGCCCGGTGCGGTTGTCCCGGACGGTCAGCGACTCAGTCTGTTCTTGGGTCACCATGCCAACCTAGTCGGCGGTCGCGAATGGCACACAGCCAGCGTCCGGACCGTGGCGGGTGAGGCCCGAAGATTGGACCCGCACCGCGACACGCCGTACATTTGTTGGTCGCGCCTCCTGCCGCGGAGCGACGTCGCACGACATCGCCTCGCAGTCCCGGACGCTCCGCCACTCGATCCAGGTCGATGGGGCGAGCCGGGCCGTGTTCGTCAGAGGGCGCAGCGCCACCCTCGCGCCGGACACCTCCGGTGCGGTCCGACGAACGAGAGAGACACTTTCGTGCGCACCTACAGCCCCAAGCCCGGCGACATCCAGCGCGCCTGGCACGTCATCGACGCGACGGACATCGTCCTGGGCCGCCTTGCCGTCCAGAGCGCCAACCTGCTGCGCGGCAAGCACAAGCCGATCTACGCGCCCCACGTCGACACCGGTGACTTCGTCATCATCGTCAACGCCGAGAAGGTCGCGCTGTCCGGCGACAAGCTGACCAACAAGGTCGCCTACCGTCACTCCGGCTACCCGGGCGGCCTCACGGCCACCCCGATCGGGCAGCTGCTCGAGAAGGACGCCCGCAAGGTCGTCGAGAAGGCCGTCTGGGGGATGCTCCCCAAGAACAAGCTGGGTCGACAGATCATCAAGAAGCTGAAGGTCTACTCCGGCCCCACGCACCCCCACCAGGCCCAGCAGGCCGTGCCCTTCGAGATCACCCAGATCTCCCAGTAGACGCCCCGACCTTTTCGACGACAGAGGACAGCCAGTGACTTCCCAGACTTCTGAGGACCAGACCGAGGTCGAGGAGACCTACACCGCCGACGAGAGCGGTATCGCCTACAGCTCCGAGAGCGCGCCGTCGGCCGACACCCCGGCCCGCCCGGCGACCATCGCTCCCGCCGCGGCCACCGGCCGCCGCAAGGAGGCCGTCGCCCGCGTGCGCATCGTGCCCGGCACCGGCGAGTGGACCGTCAACGGCCGCGCGCTCGACTCCTACTTCCCCAACAAGCTGCACCAGCAGGTGGTCAACGAGCCGTTCGCCGCGCTGCAGCTCGAGGGCCGCTTCGACGTGATCGCCCGCATCCACGGCGGTGGCATCACCGGCCAAGCCGGCGCGCTGCGCCTCGGCGTCGCCCGCTGCCTCAACGCCATCGACGAGGAGACCAACCGGCCGACGCTCAAGAAGGCCGGGCTGCTCACGCGCGACGCCCGCGTCATCGAGCGCAAGAAGGCCGGTCTCAAGAAGGCCCGCAAGGCTCCCCAGTACAGCAAGCGCTGATCCAGGCCCGACCTTGCCCAAGGTCTTCGGCACGGACGGCGTCCGTGGCCTCGCGAACCGCGAGGTCACGGCGGAGCTGGCGCTCGACCTGTCGGTCGCCGCGGCACGGGTGATCCTCGACCGCGGCGACGTGCGGCCCTCGCGCGAGCGTCCCCTGGCGGTCGTCGGCCGTGACCCGCGGATCTCCGGACAGATCCTCGAGCACGCCGTGGTCGCCGGCCTCGCGTCCGCCGGCGTCGACGTCCTGCGGCTGCGGGTGGTGCCGACGCCGGGCGTCGCGTTCCTCACCGAGGCGCTCGACGCCGACCTCGGCGTGGTCATCAGCGCGTCGCACAACCCGATGCCCGACAACGGCATCAAGTTCCTGGCCCGCGGTGGCCACAAGCTCGACGACGCCGTCGAGGCGCAGATCGAGGAGCTGCTCGGCAGCTCCTGGGACGCGCCGATCGGGGCCGACGTCGGGCGGGTGCGTCCCTACGAGCGCCCGGTCGAGGAGTACGTCGACCACCTCCTGAGCACGCTCGACCGCCCGCTCGCCGGGCTCAAGGTCGTCGTCGACTGCGCCAACGGCGCGGCCAGCGAGGCAGCACCCATGGCCCTGCGCGCGGCGGGCGCCGACGTGGTGGTCATCGGCGCCGAGCCCGACGGGCTCAACATCAACGAGGGCTGCGGCTCGACGTTCCTCGCGCCGCTGCAGGCCGCCGTGGTCGCCCACGGCGCGGACGCCGGCATCGCGCTCGACGGCGACGCCGACCGCTGCCTGGCCGTCGACCACGAGGGCAACGACGTCGACGGCGACCAGCTGCTCGCGATCCTCGCGCTCGACCTGTCGGAGGCCGGGAACCTGGTCGACGAGACCGTCGTGGCCACGGTGATGAGCAACCTCGGCTTCGTGCAGGCGATCGAGGCCGCGGGCCTGCGGGTGCGCCAGACCAGGGTCGGCGACCGCTACGTGCTCGAGGAGATGCGCGCCGGCGGATTCGTGCTCGGCGGCGAGCAGTCCGGCCACGTGATCATGAGCCAGTACGCCACCACCGGCGACGGCATCCTCACCGCGCTGCACGTGCTCCAGCGGATGGTCGCGACCGGCAAGGACCTCCAGTCGCTGGCCTCGGTGGTCACCAGGCTGCCGCAGGTGCTCGTCAACGTGACCGGCGTCGACAAGGACCGCACCGACGACCCGGTGCTCGCCGAGGCGGTGGCCGCGGAGGAGCGCGCGCTGGCCGGTCGCGGCCGCGTGCTGCTGCGCCCGTCGGGCACCGAGCCGCTGGTCCGGGTGATGGTGGAGGCTCCCACCGACGACACCGCCCGCGAGGTCGCCGACCGGCTCGCCGACGTCGTTCGCGAGCGTCTCGCGCTGCCCTGAACCACTCGTGACCACTAGGGTCCCCGCATGGGGGATCCGGTGGAGACGCGGGCTCCTGCCGTGCTCGAGGTGCTGCGCGGGCGCCCGACCGCCGAGGTCGCGGCGCGTTGGCAGGTGGACGCCGAGCAGCTCGCCGCCTGGGTGCGCACCTTCGTCGAGGCGGGCACCGCGCACGTCACCGACCAGCCCGCCGCCGACGCGACCGACGAGCGCGACCGGTTCCTCGCGGCGTTCGCCCACGAGGTGCGCACGCCGCTCTCGATGGCCCAGGGCTGGGTGGCCATGCTCGCCGACGGGGAGGTGCCGGCCGACCAGGCCCGCGACTCGCTGCGCCGGCTCCACGACGCCCTCGAGCGGCTAGCCGAGCGCTCCTTCGACGTCGAGCTGATGGCGGAGGCGCAGCGCGGCCGGCTCGCGCTCGCCCCTCAGCTGGTGCCGGTCTCGACGCTCGCGGCCGACCTCGACGACCTCGGCGACCCGGGCGCCATCGGTGGTCTCGGCGGCGGGGTCGAGGTGGTCGTGGACCCCGCGCTGCTGCGGCGGGTCCTGCGCGACCTGTGGCACGCGGCGGCCGCGAGCCCGCGGCCGCGGGCTCGGCGCCTCGAGGTGCGCCGGGCCGGCCCGTGGCTCGAGCTCGCCGTCGTGCGCGAGGGTGCGGTCGACGCAGCGACGTTCCGGGCGCTGTCCGAGCCGTTCGACGTCACCGCGGACGGCACTGGGGTGGCCATCGGCCTCAACCTCGCCCGCACCCTCGCCGCCGCGCACGGCGGTGCCGTGGGCGCGGACGAGCGTGGCGACGGCGCGGTGTTCTGGGTGCGGGTGCCCGCCGGCGGCTCCTGACCCCCGCGGAAATCGGAGGCGGACGACGGTCCCCGACCCTAGGCGACCGTGGTCGTGCGCCCGCTGGACCGGACCGACGAGCTGAAGGCGATCTCGTGAGGCGCGTCAGATCTTGCGCAGCCGCACGTAGCGGACGGAGTGGTCGGCGGCCTTGCGGAGCACGAGCGTGGCGCGCGAACGGGTCGGCAGCACGTTGGCGGAGAGGTTGGGGCCGTTGATGGCGTCCCAGATCCGGGTCGCCTCGGCGACCGCCTCGTCGCGCGAGAACGCCGCGTAGCGCGCGAAGTAGGACTGCGGGTCGCGGAACGCCGTCTCGCGCAGCCGCAGGAACCGCGAGACGTACCAGTCGCGGATGTCGCTGGTCTTCGCGTCGACGTAGACCGAGAAGTCGAAGAAGTCGCTGACCGCGAGGCCGGTGCGGCCGTCGTCGCGCACCCGCGCGGGCTGGAGCACGTTGAGGCCCTCGATGATCACGATGTCGGGGTGCTTGATCCGCACCTTCTCGTCGGGCACCACGTCGTAGGTGAGGTGGTCGTAGACGGGGGCCTCGACCTCGTCCTTGCCGGACTTGATGTCCACGACGAACCGCAGCAGCGCCCGGCGGTCGTAGGACTCGGGGAACCCCTTGCGCTGCAGCAGCCCGCGGCGTTCGAGCTCGGCGTTGGGGTAGAGGAAGCCGTCGGTGGTGACGAGGGCGACGTTCGGGTGCTCGGGCCAGTGCGCGAGCAGGTGCTGGAGCACGCGCGCGGTGGTGGACTTGCCGACCGCCACCGAGCCGGCCAGGCCGATGACGAACGGCGTGCGCGGCGGCGTCGCCTGGTGGAGGAACTCCTCCTGGTCGCGGTGCAGGCGTCCGGCGGTCTCGGCGTAGAGGCTGAGCAGCCGGCTGATCGGCAGGAAGACCTCGCGGACCTCGCGCAGGTCGAGCTGGTCGCCCAGGCCCCGGAGAGCGGTGATCTCGTCCTGGGTGAGCGGGTCCTCGACCTCGTGGGCGAGCTTGGCCCAGGCGGCCCGGTCGAGCTCGATGTACGGCGACGCCTCGTGCGCGCTCTCGTGGCTCCCGCCGTTGGGCATGCGGTGGATTGTGTCAGTGGCCGCGCCTCGCCGGTGGGCCGCCCTGCCGCCGATAGACTCGCCCCTCATGTGCGGGATCGTCGGGTACGTCGGGCCGAGGCAGGCCCAGGACGTCGTCCTCGACGGTCTGCGGCGGCTGGAGTACCGCGGCTACGACTCGGCCGGCATCGCGCTGGTGGTCGACGACGCGATCGTCTTCGCCAAGAAAGCCGGCAAGCTCGCGAACCTCGAGAAGGCGATCGCCGACGCGCCGCTCCCGCCGGCCACGACCGGCATCGGCCACACCCGCTGGGCCACCCATGGGGCGCCCAACGACGTCAACGCCCACCCGCACCTCGGGTTCGGGCGCCGGGTGGCGCTGGTCCACAACGGGATCATCGAGAACTTCGCCGAGCTGCGCGCGCGGATCGAGGCCGACTCCGACGAGCTCGGCCTCGTGTCCGAGACCGACACCGAGGTCGCGGCGCAGCTGCTCGAGCTCCAGCTCGCCTCTGACATCGACCTGACCGAGGCGATGCGGCGCGTCTGCACCCAGCTCGAGGGCGCGTTCACCCTCGTTGCCGTCGACGCGCACGACCCCTCGCGGGTGGTCGCGGCGCGTCGGAGCTCGCCGCTGGTCGTGGGGCTCGGCGACGGCGAGACCTTCCTCGGCTCCGACGTCGCGGCGTTCATCGAGCACACCCGGGAGGCGCTCGAGCTCGGCCAGGACCAGGTCGTGACGATCACCCGCTCGGGCGTCGAGATCACCGACTTCCACGGCAACCCGCAGGAGGGCCGTCGCTACCACGTCGACTGGGACCTCTCGGCGGCCGAGAAGGAGGGCCACGACTGGTTCATGCGCAAGGAGATCTTCGAGCAGCCGCGGGCCGTCGCCGACTCGCTGCTCGGCCGGCGGACCGCCGAGGGGCTGCTGCAGCTCGACGAGATGCGGCTGTCCGACCAGGAGCTGCGCGACATCGACAAGATCATCATCATCGCCTGCGGCACGTCGTTCTACGCCGGGATGGTGGCGAAGTACGCCATCGAGCACTGGACCCGCGTGCCGGTCGAGGTCGAGCTCTCCTCGGAGTTCCGCTACCGCGACCCGATCGTCGACTACTCCACGCTGGTGGTGGCGATCTCGCAGTCGGGCGAGACCGCTGACACGCTGCAGGCGATCCGGCACGCGCGGACCCAGCGCTCCAAGGTGCTCGCAATCTGCAACACCAACGGCTCGACGATCCCGCGCGAGTCCGACGCGGTGATCTACACCCACGCCGGCCCGGAGATCGGGGTCGCCTCGACCAAGGGCTTCCTGACCCAGCTCGTGGCGTGCTACCTGCTCGCGCTCTACCTCGCGCAGGTCAAGGGCACCCGCTTCGGTGACGAGATCACCGAGGTCGTCATGCAGCTCGAGGCGATCCCAGCGCACATCGAGTCCGTCCTCGACTCGGCGGAGTCGGTCTACGAGCTCGCCCGGTCGCTGGTCGGCACGCCGTCGGTGCTCTACGTCGGCCGGCACGCGGGCTACCCCGTGGCCCTCGAGGGCGCGCTGAAGCTCAAGGAGCTGGCCTACCTGCACGCCGAGGGGTTCGCGGCGGGTGAGCTCAAGCACGGGCCGATCGCCCTGGTCGAGGACGGCATGCCGGTGCTGTGCGTCGTACCTCCCCGTGGTCGCGACCAGCTCCACGACAAGATGCTCAGCGGCATCCAGGAGGTCCGAGCCCGCGGTGCCCGCACGATCTGCCTGGCCGAGGAGGGCGACGACCGCGTGGCGCCGTACGCCGACGTGCTCATCACCCTCCCGCGGGTGCCGGTGCTCCTGCAGCCACTGGTCGCCGTCGTGCCGCTGCAGCTGTTCGCCTGCGAGCTGGCCAGCGCGATGGGCCACGACGTCGACCAGCCCCGCAACCTCGCCAAGTCCGTCACGGTCGAGTGAGGACCCGCTCGTGATCGTGGGCGTCGGCATCGACGTGGTCGACATCGAGCGGTTCGGCGCCTCCCTCGAACGCACGCCAGGCCTCGCCGAGCGCCTCTTCACCCCGCTCGAACGGACCCGCGCGCTCGCCTCGCTCGCCGCCCGCTTCGCGGCCAAGGAGGCCATGGCCAAGGCCCTGGGCGCGCCCGGCAACATGCACTGGCACGATGCCGAGGTCGTCTCCGAGTCGTCCGGCCGGCCCCGCCTCGAACTCCGCGGCACGGTGCTCGCGAGCGCCGACGCCCTCGGTGCGACCTCGGTGCACCTCTCGCTCTCCCACGACGCCGGGATCGCCTCGGCCGTGGTGATCCTCGAGGGTTAGCGGCCCCGCAGTTTCTCGGGGAGTGGCGCGCGTCGTGACCGCCGAGCTGGACTAGGTGATCTTCTCGAACACCATCGTCGCCTGGATCCGGTCACCGCCGCCGATGCCCTTGCTCCCGGATGACGCGGTCGTGATCGTGTGCAGCCGGTAACCGAGCGATGCCTGGGCGTTGAGCGCGTGCTCCAGCTCCGTGAGGTTTCCAGAGCCCGTGCCCCAGAGCTTCTCCTTCAGGATCACCTGGAGGACCACGTAGCTCGCGCCCTGCACCGCCGGACGGGCGTGGGAGCCCGCGACAGCCTCCTCCTCGATCCTGCGGACCGCGCCGGCGATGCCGCCGCCAGCAGGCGGTGGCTCGTACTGATCGGTCCACTTCTGGCCGTCCCACCAGCGCCTCGCGCCGGTCCCCGACCCGTCGTCGTACCAGCCCGCTTGGGTATTGGTCACCGTCGTCCCCTCTGCAGCCTTGAGCACACGCCAGTCGCGATGCTAGGTCCGAAAGGCGCGCCGCGTCGGCGAAGCGAGAAGTCAACGTCCACACCGGGCGGCTCACGTGCGTCGGTGGAAGGTGTACTTCCCGGTGGGGAGCTGGTCGAGGTGGTAGCGGGGGTCGTGGGCTCGTGCGTGGTGGTGGGGGCAGAGTGAGATGAGGTCGCGGAGGTTGGTGTTGCCGCCGTCTGTCCAGCGGGTTTGGTGGTGGGTGTGGGTCATGCCGGGTGGCCAGTCGCAGCCGTCGATCTCGCAGCCGGCGGCTTCGATGGTCTTCGCGATCCTCTGCGCTTCTGAGGCGAAGCGCTGCTTGCGGCCGAGGTCGAGGACGTGGGAGTTGCCGTCGAGGACTGCGGGGAGGACTCCGGCTTCGCAGGCGAGCCGGCGTGCGGCACCGGGGGAGAGTCTTTGGCCGGTGTCGAGGTGGGCTGCTTGGAGGCGGCCTTCGAGGGTGTCGAGGGTCATCATCACGACGACGGTGGCGTTGAGTCCGCCGGCCTTGGGCAGGCGCTTGTTGGGGTAGCGCTGGATGAGCTCGACGAAGGCCTGCCCGAGGCGCTGCGGGGTGGGCTTCCGCTCCCCGACCGGTCCCTTGCTGGCCTGGTGCCTGGGCGCGGCGAGGGCGAACAGGTGCTTCTTGAGCATGGCGCCGGTGAGGGTGTCGAGGGTGAAGCGGCCGTGGGTCTTGCCGTGCCCGTCGTCCCAGATCGTCAGGCGCGTGGCTGCCGCAGCCTGGCGCTCTTCTTTGTCCAGCAGTGCGGCTTCGTGGGCGTCGGCGGTCTCGGGGGAGGTGACCTCGAGGATCCGGCGGCCGAGGATCTTGAGGTGTTTGGCGTCGAACTCGCGGGCGTAGTCCAGGAGCCGTTGCTCGGCCTGGGCGGCGATGGCGGGGTCAAGGTCGTCGGGGAGGTCGGCGAGGGCGCGGAGGATGGCTTCGGCCTGCTCGACGTGGAGGCGACCGTCGGCGAGCGCGGTCCTGGTCGCCTGATGCTGCTCGAGGCCGTCGGCCAATCGCATGGTGCGGTGGGCCTGGGTCTTCGTGGTGCGGGTCGTGGCGGCGTGCCAGGTCGCGGTCGAGGTCGCCCCCGTGTTGCCCGGGAGGTCGACGCGGGCGGCGTGGGTGAGCAGTCGGGCTTGCAGCTCGGCGACCTGGGCGGCCAGTGCGGCGAGGTCGTGCAGGGTGGTTGTGGTGTCGTCGGCGTTCATCGACCACACCGGTGTCTCTGCGACGGAGGTGAGTTGTTCGCGCGCGTCGGCCACGGCCCGGGTGACCGGGTGGGGGTGGTGCGCGAGCGCTGTCATGGCACCCATTCCAGCACTGACCACCGACACTCGCTGGGTGGCCGGATCCCGTTGTGGACAAGGGGTTTCGGCACTGTGGTTGTGGACGTGAAGTGGACGTTCGCCGGCGAGCGGTGGTGCAGCGGAGTGCCTTCGCTGCGGTGATCTCGACAAGCTCGATCAGCGGTGGCGCGGCGGGTGCCTTCGCTGCGGTGATCGCGACGAGCTCGATCAGCGGTGGCGCGGCGGGTGCCTTTGTTGCGGTGATCTCGACGAGCTCGATCAGCGGTGGTGCGGCGGGTGCCTTTGTTGCGGTGATCTC
>NZ_KE383924.1:0-185492 GCF_000422805.1 Nocardioides halotolerans DSM 19273
CCTAGGGCGTGTTTCCTTAGTCCGGGCGTGGGGGGCTGATTTGCTGCTGACATGTCCCGTCAGAGATTGCTCAGCGACGCTCAATGGGAGCAGATCGCACCGTTGATGCCGTGTTCGGACGGGGTGAAGTCACGCCCCTTTCGCGACCACCGGCAGGTGGTCGAGGGAGTGATCTACCGGTTCCGTACCGGTGTCGCTTGGCGTGACCTGCCTGAATCGTTCGGTCCGTGGCAGACGGTCTGGAAGCGGCACCACCGGTTCTCGATCGATGGCACTTGGGACAAGATCCACGCCCGGTTGCTGGCCCAGGCCGACGCAGGCGGTGACATCGACTGGATGGTCAGCGTCGACTCCACGGTCAACCGCGCCCACCAGCACGCCACCAACACCCGCCGGGTCGAGCAGCCCGTCGGCGACTCTCGCGCCGCACGTTCGGCACGAGCCGCGGCCCGCACAGGGGGCTGAATCGAGTTACACAAACCCGTGGGACGAGCCGCCCGATCATGCGATCGGACGCTCCCGTGGAGGTTTGTCGACCAAGATCCACCAGCTCGTCGACGGGCGTGGCCGACCCTTGGTCATCGCACTCACCCCAGGGCAGGCCGGCGACTCCACGATGCTGCAGCCGCTGCTGGCCCAGCTCGCCGTGCGCCGGCTCGGTCGCGGACGGCCACGCACCCGACCGGTCGCGGTCATCGGTGACAAGGCCTACTCCTCACGCAGCAACCGAACGGCACTGAGCAACCGGGGAATCAAGGCGGTGATCCCCCAACCCTCCGACCAGATCGGGCACCGCAAGCGGCGCGGTTCGGCCGGCGGCAGGCCACCGGCGTTCAACGCCATGACGTACAAGGACCGCAACGTGGTCGAGCGTTCCTTCAACGACCACAAGCAATGGCGCGGCATCGCCACCCGCTACGACAAGCTCGCTGTCACCTACCGAGGCGCCGTCGTCCTACGCGCCATCACCATCTGGCTGATGACTTAGGAGACATGCCCTAGCGGTGCGACCCGGTTCCGCTGAGCGCGCAATCCGGATCAAGCGGGAATAGGTCCCGGTGGGCCACGATCGACCCATGAGGCTGGGCAATCCGGTGGGCGACCCGGTGGGCGGATCGGAGGCTGCGCCGGCGGACGGTTCGGCGGCTGCCGACACCTTCGCCGACTTCGTCGACCACCTCGCCGAGGCGCTCGACGAGACCGACAGCGCGGAGGAGCTGGCGGCGCGGTTCCACTTCTCGCGCTTCCACTTCGACCGGATGATCCGCAGCGTCGCCGGCGAGCCGCCGCAGGCGTTCCGTCGCCGGATCCTGCTGGAGCGCGCGGCGTACCGGATGGTCACGACGCGGGCGCCGCTCATCGACATCGCGGTGGAGGCGGGCTACGGCTCGCACGAGGCCTTCACCCGCGCCTTCACCCGGGCCTACGGCGTCGCGCCGGCGGCCTGGCGCAAGGCACCCGGCCGGATCCGGATCCCCGCGCCGAGCAACGTGCACTTCCACCCACCCGGCAGCCTGCGGCTGCCCTCACGAGACAAGGTGTCCCCGATGGACCTCATGACACGCATGGTCGAGCACCACATCTGGCTGACCGGCGAGATGGTGCGACTGGCCTCCCGGCTCACCGACCAGCAGCTCGACGCGCCCATCGGGGTCGACGTCGACGACGACGAGCAGACGATCCGCTCGCTGCTGTCGCGGCTGATCGGGCAGATGGGGATGTGGAACGCCGCGGTCGCCATGCGCGACTACGACTGGTCGGTCGAGGAGCACGAGTCGCTCTCCTCGATGCGCGAGCGGCTGGCCGCCGAGGGGCCGGCGTTCCTCACCCAGGTGCGCGACGTGGTCGAGCAGGACCGGCTCGACGACACCTTCGTGGACGCGCTGTGCGAGCCCGCCGAGGTCTTCACCTACGGCGGGATGATCGCCCACGTGCTGACCTTCGCGGCGCACCGGCGGACCCTCGTCGCGCTGTCGTTCGCCAAGCACGGCGTCGAGGAGCTCGGCTGGGGCGACCCGATGGTCTGGGTCGCGACGCCGACCGCGTGATCACGGCCTGAGCGCGCGGATCGCCTCGTCGAGCTCGCGGCGGCGGGACCGGTCGACGACGGCCTCGACGACCTCGATGCCGCCATTCGGCTCTGCTGGTCGGTACTGGGCGAGCGCGTGGTCGAGCTCGGCCGCGGAGCCGACCCGCCAGTGGGGCGTGCGGGTCGCCTGGCAGAGCGCGGCGAGGTCGACGTGGTGGGGAGTGCCGAAGAGGCGCTCGAACGCGTGCGCGTGGCCCTCGCCGCCCTGCTCGAGGGTCGCAAAGATCGAGCCGCCGTCGTCGTTGGCGACCACGATCGTGAGGTCGGGTCGCGGCTCGTCCGGGCCGATCACCAGCCCGGTGGCGTCGTGCAGGAACGTCACGTCACCCATCAGCGCGAGGTTGCGGTGGCCCTCACGGCGCGCGAGCGAGGCGCCGATCGCGGTCGACACGGTGCCGTCGATGCCGGACAGCCCGCGGCTGGCGACCACCTTGCGGCGGCTCCCGACGTCGTACGCCGTCGCCATCAGGTCGAGGTCGCGGATCGGGTTGGACGCCCCCACGACCAGGTGGCCACCGGGCGGCAGCGCCCGGCTGACCGCTCCCGCGACGTGGTACGCCGTGAACCCGGCACCGTCGACGAGCGCGTCGAGCTGGCGCGACACCGAGGCGTCGGCCTCCTGCCACGCGGCGAGCCAGGCCGGGTCGTCGGCGCCCTCCACCTCGACCGCGCCGACGGGCGTGACCGGGTAGGGGCGCGTCCACGAGCGGTCGGCGTCGAGCACCTCCACGCCGGCGCGCGACAGCAGACGCTGCACCGGCCGCGACAGCGTGGGGTGGCCGAAGACCACCACCCGCTCGACCCGCTCGCCGAGCTCGGTCGCCAGCAGCAGGCGGTAGGTGCGCAGCGCCGGGCCGGTGCGCGCGCCGCTCGACGGCTCGGCCAGCAGCGGCCAGCCCGCGGCGGCCGCGAGGCTGCGGGCCCGCGGCCCGGCGTCGTCGCCGGCGACCACCACCGTGCGCGGCCCGAGGTCGAGCCGCTCCGCGGGGAGGTCCGGCGGAGACGGTCGCTGCGCGACCTCCTCGACCACCGGTGGACGCCAGCGGTCGGCCGGCACCAGCGGGTCGTCGAGCTGGACGTTGAGGTGCACGACACCCGTGAGGTCCCAGCGCCCAGGGGCCGCGACGTCGAGCGTCGGGACCTGCGGGCCGAAGAGGCCGACCTGGTCGGTGGTCTGGTTGGCGTCGGTGCCGCGCAGCCGGGCCGGCCGGTCGGCGGTGACCACGACCAGCGGCACCCGCGCGTGGTGGGACTCGAGCACGGCTGGGTGCAGGTTCGCGGCCGCGGTGCCCGAGGTGCACATCACCGCGGCCCGCGAGCCACCCTTGGTCAGGCCGAGCGCGAGGAAGCCCGCGGTCCGCTCGTCGATGCGGGTGTGCAGCCGGAGCAGCCCCGCCTCGGCCGCGTCGTACGCCGCGAACGCGAGCGGTGCGTTGCGCGAGCCCGGTGCGAGCACCACCTCGCGGACCCCGCTCGCCACGAGCGCGGAGACCGCCGCACGGGCCAGCTCCGTGGCGCTCACCGTGCTCACAGCGCGCGCACCTCGGCCAGCCGCCGCTCCCAGTGCGCCACCCGGTCGGCGGTCGCGGCGAGCAGGTCGACGGCGTGCGGGTCGACGAGGGCGGCACCGACCGGCAGGTCGCCGTCGACGGGCAGCAGCGGCTGGGCGGCGACGTCGGCGGTCAGCAGCTGCACTGTCGCCAGGCCGCACGCGTGGGGCAGCTCGGGCAGCGCGCCGGCCAGCGCGAGCCCGGCGGCGATCCCGACCGAGGTCTCCAGCGCCGACGACACGACGACCGGCAGCCCGATCTCCTCGGCGATCCGCAGGCAGGCGCGCACCCCGCCGAGCGGCTGCACCTTGAGCACCGCGATGTCGGCCGCCTCGAGGTCGCGGACCCGGTAGGGGTCGGCCGCCCGGCGGATCGACTCGTCCGCCGCGATCGGCACGTCGACCGCGCGGCGCACCGCCGCGAGCTCCTCGACGCTCGCGCAGGGCTGCTCGACGTACTCCAGCCCGCCCGCGGCCCGGTCGAGCGCGCCGATGGCGGCGACCGCGTCGTCGACCGGCCACGCGCCGTTCGCGTCGACGCGGAGCAGTCCCGAGGGCCCGAGCGCGTCGCGCACCGCCTCCACCCTGGCCTCGTCGTCGGCGAGCGTCTGGCCGGGCTCGGCGACCTTGACCTTGGCGGTGGCGCACCCGCCGTCGAGCACGATCCGGTGCGCCTGGTCGGGCCCGACCGCGGGCACCGTCACGTTCACCGGCACCGCGTCACGCACCGGCGCGGGCCAGTCGCCCGCCGCCGCCTCCTCCGCGCAGCGGAGCCAGGGCTCGGCGACCTCGGGCGGGTACTCCAGGAACGGGCTCCACTCCCCCCACCCCGCCTCGCCGCGCAGCAGCAGGCCCTCACGGACCGTGATGCCGCGGAACCGGGTGCGCAGCGGGATCGCGAACACCCGCACGTCGGCCACGGGACAAACCTAGGGCGAGCGGAGAAGGGGCGTGACCCCGAGCCGCTGCTGAGCGATGATCCCCCGGTGACGCTGCTCCGCGACCCCGTCTGGCGGGGCAGCCTCTGGGTGCAGGTCCGGCACTACGCGGCGTACGCCGTGGCGCTCGCGTTCGGCTCCGCGGCGCTCGCCGTGTCGGTGCTGTCCGGCCGACCGTTCCTCGACGCCGCGGACGTCGCGCTGGTGCGCGGCCAGCTCGACTCGGTGCCGGCCACCGCGCCCGCCGACGAGCAGGGCCGGGTCCGCGCCGCGGTGACGGACGGGTCGCCGCCGCGGGTGGAGCGCGCGGTGACCCGGTTCATGGACGACCTCGACGGTGGTGGCCCGCCGCTGGAGATCCGTCGCCCGGTGAGCTACCTCAACCCCAAGTCGCAGCTCGCGCCGTACGTCGTGAACCCGGCCACCGGCGAGCGCGCCATCGGCGTGGTCTTCCAGGCGACCGGCGCGCTCGAGTCGCTGGTGGCCGCGCCCGGCTCCCCGGCGCCGACCGGCTCGGGCCTGTGGCTGCCCGACACCGTCGCCGACACCCTCCACCTGTCGGCCGGCGACCCCGTCGGGGTCCAGCTCGCCTTCCCGGGCGGCGACCCTCCCCCGACACCGGCGACGGTGACCGGCGTCTACGAGACCGACCCCGACGGTGCACCCGAGGACCCGACCGGGCTGTGGGACCGCCTCACCGACGAGCTGCCGATCTGGCCGAGCCACCTCGTGCCGACGACGACGAGCGTGCCGCTGGTGGTGGCCGACACCGACACCTACCGGGCGCTGGTCGACGGCATCCAGGAGCTCTCGGTGTCGACCTGGGACGTGGCACCGGGGGAGCCCGCCCGCATCGCCGACCTCGCGCGGCTCCACGACTCCACCGACGAGCTGCGCGAGGAGCTGAAGGACAGCGGGTCGGACCTCCGCAAGCAGGTCAGCCACCACGGCACCAACCCCGTCACCCTCTCGACCGGGCTGTCGAGCATGGTCGTCGAGACGCGGTCGGGGCTGATCGCGACCGACGAGGGCATCACCGCGGTGCGCGTGCTCGCCGCGGGCCTCTCCTGGCTCGTCGTCGCGCTGGCCGCGGTCGCGCTGCTCGTCCGCCGCCGCGGCGAGCGCCAGGTGCTGGTCGAGCAGGGGCGCTCGTCGGCCGAGCTCACGGTGCTGAGCCTCGTCGAGTCCGTGCTGCCGGTCGGGCTCGGCCTGCTCGCGGGCTGGTGGGCGAGCCCGCCCTTCGTGGCCGCCATCGTGGGCGACGACGGCGCGGCGCCTCGGCCGCGCGACGCGGTGCTGGTCGGGCTGGTCGTACTCGCCACTGTGGCGGTGGCCTCCGGCGCGGACGCGCTGGCCCGGCAGCGCCGCGCCTCCGGCCGCACGGTCGTCTCGGCCAGTCGGATCCCGTGGCGCAGCGCGGTCCTGGCGGTGGCCGCCGCCGGCGCGGTCAGCGCCTACCGCGGAGGCCGTGGGTTCGACGCGGTCACCGCCGCCTTCCCGCTGGCCGCGGTGGCCGCCGCGGCGATCGTGGTGTCGACGGTGGCCACGACGCTGCTGGAGCGGCTCGTGCGCCGCTGGCTGCCCCGCCGGCTGGGGCCGCGGCTCGTCGTGTCGCGGCTGGCCCGCGACCCCGCCTCGGCCGCGGCGTTCCTCGCCGCCACGGTCGCCTTCGGCGCCGCGGGCTACGGGCTGCTCGTGCACGCGTCCGCCGACGACGCGACCACCGACAAGATCGCCACGGCCGTCGGCGCCAACAGCGTGTTCGGCGTGAGCGACCCGGTGCCCGCCGCCGAGCTCGCGGCCGACGTGGGAGAGTCGACCGTGGTGCTGCGGACGGTCCCCCGCATCAACGACTTCACCGGCGACCGTCTCTACGCCGTCGACGCGGCGACGTTTGCCGAGGCCGCGAACTGGTCGCCGCGGTTCTCCGGCCGCGACGTCGACGACCTGCTCCGGCAGCTCCACGGCGGCGATGGCGACGCGGTGCCCGTGCTCCTCGCCGGCGACGACGCGCACGTGCCTGCGTCGGGCACGCTCGCGCGCGGAGACGAGTTCACCGTGCCCTACCGCGTGGTCGACCGCATCGCCGGCTTCGCGGGCTCGGGCCCGAGCCAGACCGTCCTGGTCGTCGACCAGGACGCGTTGCTCGCGATGGCGCCGTCCGGCGCGATCGACACGCTCGAGGCCGAGCTGTGGAGCGCCCGCGACGCCGACACGGTCGCCCGCGCGGCCCGCGCCGCCGGGCTGACGGTGTCGCTCCAGGACACTGCCGACGAGGTGCGCGCCGAGCACGCGACGCTCGTCGCCCGGTCGTGGGTGACGCAGTACCTCCAGGCGTTCATGGGGCTCGCGCTGGCGCTCGGGCTGCTCGTGCTCGCGGGGCTGCAGCGGCGCGACCGCGAGCAGCGGCGGCTCCAGGACCGGACGCTGGCCGACCTCGGGCACTCGCGGCAGGTGGTCTCGCGCGCGGCCGGCGCGGCCCTGTCGCTGGTCGCCCTCCTCGGAGCGGCGGCGGGCGGCGCGTCGGCGTACGCCGTCACCGCGTCGCTCGCGACGCGGCTCGACCCCGAGCCGACGCTGCGCCCGCCGCTCGCGGTGACCGGCACGGGCCAGCTCGTGCTCGCCGCGGTGGCCTTCGGGGCGGCCGCGCTCGTGCTCACCCTGGCCAGCGCGGCCGCCGACCAGTGGCTCGGCAGGTCCCGGTCCGTCAACGAGCTGCTGCACGATGAGTGAGCGCGTGAGCGGCCACCCGCGCCCCCGGGTCGTCGCCACCCAGGTGGTGAAGGTCTACCGCGGCCTCACCGAGGAGGTGCAGGCGGTCCGGGGCGTCGACGTCGTCCTCGAGCCGGGCAGCCTGACCGCGGTGCTCGGACCCTCCGGCAGCGGGAAGAGCACGCTCATCCGGTTGATCGCGGGTCTCGACAGGCCCTCCGCCGGGACGGTCGCCCACGGCGACACCGTGCTCACCGAGCTCAGCACCTCGCGGCTGCGGAGGTGGCGGCGCAGGAACGTCGCCTTCGTGCACCAGCGGCCCCGCAGCAACCTCGTCGAGCACCTCACGGCGACCGACCACCTCCGGATGGCGGGCGCGAGGGACACCGACGAGGTGCTCGCCTCGCTCGGGCTCGCGGAGCAGGCGCGGCACCGGGTCGACCAGCTGTCGGGCGGCGAGCAGCAGCGGCTCGCGCTGCTCACGGCGATGGCGGCGGGCCGCTCGCTGCTGGTCGCCGACGAGCCCACCGCGCACCTCGACGACGAGCGGGCGAGCCAGGTGCTCGAGCGGCTCCGCCGGGCGGCCGAGCGCGACGGCACCACCGTCGTCTACACCACCCACGACCCGCGGATCACCGAGCAGGCCGACCGGCTGCTCCACCTCGACCACGGCGTGCTCACGACCGAGCACGACGTGCGCGCAGCGACCCGCCTGGGCGTCATCGACGCGAGCGGGCGGGTGCAGCTGCCGGCCGAGGCGCGGGCGCTGTTCCCGACCAGCAGGGTCGCGATCGAGATCGAGGACGGCCGCGTCGTGCTGCACCCGCCGGAGGGAGGTCCCGGCGATGCCTGAGCCCGCGCGGGAGCCGCTGCTCGTCGCCCGCGACGTCTCGAGGTCCTACGACGTCCGCGGCCACGACGTCCTGGCGCTGCGCCCGACCAGCCTCGAGGTGCACGCGGGCGACGTGCTCGCGGTGACCGGACCGTCCGGCACCGGGAAGAGCACCCTCGTGTCGATCCTGGCCGGCTGGGACCGGCCCACCTCCGGCACGGTCGAGGGCACCGCGCGCACCGTGTTCGTGCCCCAGCGACTCGCGCTGCTGGACACGCTGACCGTGCTCGACAACATCGCCGTCGCCGCGATGGAGCGCGCCGACGAGGTGCCGTCACTGGCCGCGGCGCTCGGTGTCGACCACCTGCTCGACAGGTTCCCGGGCGAGACCTCGCTGGGCGAGCGCCAGCGCGTCGGGCTGGCGCGCGCGCTGCACGCGAGGGCAGCGGTCACGATCCTCGACGAGCCGACCGCGCACCAGGACGGCGACCACACCCGGCTCGTGCTCGACGCCCTCGCCGCGACGACCCAGGACCGCGCGCTCGTGATCGCCACCCACGACGCGGTGGTGGTCGGCGTGGCGACCGCCGTCGTTCACCTCGAGGCGGCAGTGGCGAGCTGAACCCGGTCGACCTTGCCGTTCGCGAGCATCGGCAGCGCGTCGAGCCGCACCAGCTGGCGTGGCGCCCACGACCGGGGGTGCGCCGCGCCGACCCAGTCGCGGGCGTCGTCCAGCGCGAGCTCGCCGACCACGAAGGCGACCAGCCGCATCCCCCACTCCTCGTCGGGGACGCCGAGCACCTCGACGTCGGTGACCGCGGGGTGCTCGCGCAGCCGGCGCGCGACCGCCGGCGCGGGGACGTTGACGCCGCCCGTCACGACCATGTCGTCGAGCCGCCCGAGCACCCGGAGCCGGCCGTCCTCGTCGATCCGCGCGGCGTCCTCGGTGCGGAACCAGCCGTCGACCAGCACCCGCGCGGTCAGCGCGGGGTCACCGTCGTAGCGGTCGAACAGCGTCGGCCCCGCCACCCGCAGCCGGCCGTCGGCCTCGGTGTCGAGGCGCACGCCGTCGAGCGGGACGCCGTCGTAGACGCAGCCGCCG
Organism: Nocardioides halotolerans DSM 19273; assembly: GCF_000422805.1. Classification (GTDB taxonomy): domain Bacteria; phylum Actinomycetota; class Actinomycetes; order Propionibacteriales; family Nocardioidaceae; genus Nocardioides; species Nocardioides halotolerans. The sequence goes on from NZ_KE383924.1 coordinate 9,223, forward strand.
GCGGTCTCCGCCGAGCCGTAGGTCGCCACGACGTGGACCCCTGCGTCCGCGGCCCGCCGCCGGAGGTCGGGTTCGATCGGACCGCCGCCCAGGAGGACCGTGCGCAGCGACCGCAGCGCCTCGGCGTCGGCGGCGGAGCCGAGCATCCGGTGCAGCTGGGTCGGCACCAGCGAGGCGTACGCCGGCCGGCCGGCCTCGACGGCCGCGGCCAGCGAGGGGTGGTCGTCGAGGAGTACCGGCGGCTCGCCGGCGGCGACCGACCGGCACACGACCTGCGCGCCGGCGACGTACGACGCGGGGAGGGCGAGCAGCCAGCGGCCCTCGCCGCCGAGCCGCCGCGCGGTCGCGGCCACCGACGCGAGCACGGCCCGGCGCGACAGCACCACCCGCTTCGGCGCGCCGGTCGAGCCCGACGTCTCGACCACGAGCGGCTCGTCGTCGGAAGCGCTCACCCACGCCCCGAGAGCGGCGACGACCTCGGTCGTCGTGCCGCCCAGCTCCACGCCCTCACGCTAGTCGTTGCCGGGGGCCTGCTTGAATCGCTGCTCGTGGCAACCCCTGGTGAGTGGCTGGCAGGCGCCCGCCCGCGCACCCTGCCCGCGGCCGTCTCGCCCGTCGTCGCCGGCACCGGCGTCGCGGCGTACGCCGACGGCGCGGTGTGGTGGAAGGCCCTGCTCGCGCTGGTCGTGAGCCTGGCCCTGCAGGTCGCGGTCAACTACGCCAACGACTACTCCGACGGCATCCGCGGCACCGATGCCGACCGGGTGGGCCCGATGCGGCTCGTCGGGTCGGGCGCCGCTGCGCCCGGGGCGGTGAAGCGCGCCGCGTTCCTCGCGTTCGGGGTCGCGGGCGTCGCCGGGCTGGTGCTCGCCGCGACGACCGCCTGGTGGCTGGTCGCCGTCGGCCTGGTGTCGGTGCTCGCGGCGTGGTTCTACACCGGGGGCTCGCGCCCCTACGGCTACCTCGGGCTCGGCGAGGTCATGGTCTTCGTGTTCTTCGGCCTGGTCGCGGTGGTCGGCACGACGTACGTCCAGACCGAGACGTTCGCGTCGGGCTCCTTCCTGCCTGCGGTGTACGCCGCCGTGGGGATCGGCGCGCTGGCGTGCGCGATCCTCGTGGTCAACAACCTGCGCGACATCCCTACCGACACCGTCGCCGGCAAGCGCACGCTCGCCGTCGTGCTCGGAGCCGACCGCACCCGGGCGCTCTACCTGCTGCTCGTGCTCGCCGCCGCCGTCGCCTGCGTCGCGGTCGCCGCAGCCACCACCTGGTGGGCGCTCGCCGGGCTCGGCTTCCTGGCCCCCGCCGTCCGGGGGGTGCGCACCGTGCTGTCGGGTGCCGTCGGCCCGGCGCTGGTGCCGGTGCTGCAGTCGACCGGGCTGGCGGAGCTCGCCTGGGCGGTGCTGGTGGCGGTGCCGCTGGTCGCCGCCGGCTGACCTGCTCCGCTGGCACGACCGACGTAGGCTCGCCGCATGCTGACGCTCCTCATCATCGTGGCGATCGTGGTCGTCGGGGTCGTCGTGTGGCGCCGCCGCGTGCCGCTCCTCGCGAAGCTCCTCGGCCAGTCCGAGTCGCGGGTCCGCCAGATCAACCGCCGTCGCTGACGCTCAGGCGCCGATCAGGCGCCGATCAGGCGCTACTCGGCGTCCTCGCGCGCCTTGCGCTCCTCGAAGGCCTTGGTGGCCCGCTCGGCACGCACCTCGACGCGCTGGGCGAGGGCCTCGCGCGGCCGGTTGAGCAGGAAGTAGGAACCGATGCCGCTCACGACGAACGCGACGACCACGGCCACGAAGAGGTTCGCCTCGTCGCCGACGAGGAGCCACACCCCGACGATGACCCCGAAGGTCGCGGCGAACATCAGCAGCCGCAGGCCGGTGTAGACGACGAACTCCTTCATGGCGACAGCCTAGGCGGGGGCATTGCGGCACGCTTTCACCAGGCGAGCCCTACGCTGGGAGCGTGCTGAAGGTCCTGCTGGTGGTGGTGCTGTTCGCCGTGGCCACCTACCTCCTCATCCGGGTCATCGAGCGCCGTGGCGTTGCTCGCCCGGTGCGCCGGCGGCCCGAGCCCCGGCCGCCCCAGCGGTCCACGGCGCCGGACGACGACGAGGAGTTCCTGCGCGACCTCGACCGCAAGCGCCGGCACCCCGAGGACCCCGACGCCGGGTGACCAGCGGGCTGACCGGCGACGGCCCGGCGCCCGCGGAGGGACTGTTACCCCTTCGTAGACCACGCGAGGGTCAGGTGTGCCTTGTCCCGACCTACCGTGACTCTCGGAGCCGGTCCCACGGGGGTGGTTGGCTCCGGTGGAAGCTGGCTCGGCCGTCTTCGGGGGTTGACGTCGGAGCCGCCCACTCAGGAGCCCGCCGGACGTGTTCAGGGACACGGCCAGCGGGTTCTTCTGTGTCCGGACCCCGACGGCCTCAGCGCGGCCGGGCTCAGGAGGTCTTCGCGTGCGGGCCCTTGCCCGGGACCCGCACCCAGTCGCGGGCCTTGCCCGGCTCGACCAGCGTGCCGCCGGCGTACTGGCAGCGCACGCGGTAGCGGCCGGGGGTGACGCCCACGAAGCGCGCGACGGCCTTCCCGTTCTTCACCGTCACCGTGCGCTTGCGGCTGCCGACCTTGATCACGACGGTGCCGTCCGGCTGCGCGACGCCCGGGGCGGTGAGCTCGAAGTGGATGATCACCTTCCCGCCCTTCTTGCGCTGGGTGCGGGTGGAGCAGACCGGGACCGACCTGACCGCCCGGTCGAGGTTGATGGCCTGGCTGACCGGCGGGACGTCCGGCAGGTTGCCGGTGACGACCACGCCGACCGTCTGGCCGACGTCCTCCACGGTCAGCGCGTACGTCGGGGCGGTGGCCTCGGGGATCGCGATCCCGTTGCGGTACCACTGGTAGACGACCGTCGCCGAACGCGGCTTGAACTTGCCGTCGGTGACCGTCAGCGTCTGGCCGAGGACCGCGCTGCCCTCGATCGAGAAGGGCTTCTTCAGCTTCAGGGTCGCGGCCGTGATGACGCCGGCCGCCGACGCGCGCACCTCGCCGAGCCTGACGTAGAGGTTGCCGCCCGGGCAGGCCGTGTCGTTGGTGTCGCGGTGCCCGTCGATCACCGGCAGCGTGACGACGCGGCCCTTCGGGAACTTGTCGCTGCCCTCGGAGGTGACCTGCGTCCAGCCCTGGGGGTCGCGGCCGTAGAGCGACAGCTTCCACGCCGCGAGCCGGGCCAGCGAGTCGAGGGTCGGCTGGGTCGGCTGGACGCCGTCGAGGTTGCCGATCACGCAGAAGCCGGTGGACGAGGCGTTGAAGCCGAGGGTGTGCGCTCCCCGCACCGGCCGGTCCATGCCGCCGTACCGGCCCTCCCAGATGTTGCCGAAGGAGTCGACGAGGAAGTTGTAGGCGATGTCGGACCAGCCCAGGCTCTTCGTGTGGTAGCGGTAGAAGCTCCTGATCAGGGCCGGTACGTCGCCCTGGGCGTAGCCGTTGCCCGAGGCGCTGTGGTGCACGTGGGCCTGGAGGATCGTGCTGTTGTAGCGCGGCGGGCCGTCGCGCCACGACTCGTTGGCGCCCCACTGCGCCCGCGTGTAGACGAAGGGCACGGCGACGCCGCCGGCGGCGGCCGCCGCCCGCGAGACCGACCGGGAGGGGGTCTCGGAGAGCAGGCGCGCGTCGCTGGCGATCGGGGCGGCGTGGATGAGGGTGATGCCGAGCTCGGGCGGGAGCACACCGGAGACCTGGACCTGCACGCCGTCGGTCGGCTCGACGACCATCGGAGCGGTGCCGGCCTTGCCGATGCCCTCGCCGGTGGCGGGGTCGGGCAGGTCGCGCAGCAGCGGCGCCGTGCGCCAGGGCGACCAGCCGCCCTTGCCACGGAAGCGGACCAGGATCTTCGGCGGCCGGCCACCGTCGCGCCACGTGAACCCGACCATCGTCACCAGCGCGGTGTCGAGGACCGGCGTCTGCCAGACGTCGGCACCGATCTTCTCGAGGCCGAGGTCCTTGAGCGGCCTCTCCAGGATGCCGACCCCGGAGGTCGCGTCGACCTGCAGCAGGAGCCGCTCGCCGCCGCCCTCGTCGGAGTTGAGGGCGCGCAGGATCCCGGCGCCGGTCCCGGTGACGACCCCGGCCCCGAGAACGGTCACCGTGGCGGCACGGAGCACTTGCCGGCGTCGAGGGCGCGGCGCGCCCGAGTCGTCGTCAGAAGTCACTTCAGTCTCACCTGCCACACATGAGAACACATTCGGCCGAGCGATCCCAGTTGCACGCGCCGCGCCCGCGGCGTGAGGCGCGCCTCGTCGCAGGCGGTGAGCAGGTTCGGCAAAGCGGCCACGCGGGGCGTCCTCCCGCCGTACCGTCGTGGCATGGCCGCCGACCCCCAGCGCCAGGACCCGTCGTCGAACGACCTGTTCGGCCGTTGGCTCGCGCACCACGAGCAGCAGACCGAGCAGGGCGACGCCCCCCGCGTGGACGACATCGCCGCGGAGTCCTCGCCGCCGCCCCGGTCCTCGCGCCGGCTGCCGACGGCGGCGGTCGCCTCGTCCGCCGTCGAGCGTGACCCGATGATCGGCTCGCGGATCGCGGCGCCGTCCGGTTTCGGCGCGCGCCGCCCCTCGCCCTCCGCGTCGCAGCGGTCCGGCTCGGTCAACGAGCTGGACCGGGAGCCGCCCGCGGGCTGGGAGCCGATCGTCATGCGTTCGGTGCGCAAGAAGGTGGAGGAGTCCGAGGCGAAGCAGACCCCGAAGCCCGCCGAGCGCCGCAGCCGCCTGCAGCGTCTCAAGGCTCGCCTGGTCGACCCGCCCGAGCCGGAGGCCGAGGTCGAGGCGCCGTCGGTCCCGCTGACCCCGCCCGCGGCCCCCGTCGTGGCGCCGCCGGTCTCCGCACCCCGCGCGCCGCTGCCGACCCGCTCCCCCGCCTCGGGGCGCTCGCTCGAGGAGACGATCCGCGCCGCCGTACCGACCACCGCGCGGCCGGCCGCGCGGCACGCCGAGCCGCAGCCCGAGCCGCAGCCCGAGCCGCAGCCCGAGCCGCAGCGCGACCCGCAGTCCGCGCCGCACGCCGAGGTGCAGACACCGGTCGAGGCGCCGGTGGAGGCGGTCGAGGACCGCCACGCGGAGCCCGAGGTGGTCGCCGCGCCGACCCCGGTCCGGGCCTTCATCGAGGCGGCGCCCGTCGCGCCCGAGCCCGCTGCCTACGTCGAGCCCGAGCCGTACGTCGAGCCGTACGTCGAGCCCCGCGTCGAGCCCGGCGCCGAGGCGCCGGTCGAGCCGGAGCCGGTGGCGGAGTCCGTGGTGGACCAGGCCGAGCCGGAGTCGCTGTACATCGCCGAGCCGGGACCCGCGGTCGCGGCGCCCGAGCCGGTCGAGCTCGCCGAGCCCGAGCCCGAGCCGGAGCCAGAGCCAGAGCCCGAGCCCGTGTCCGCCCTCGAGCCCGCGCCGGCGCGCGAACCGCGGGCCCGCCGGCGACGGGAGCGGCCCCGGCCCGGTGACGCGGCGCGCGACCTGATCGCGGCCAAGGCCCGCGCCAGGGCGAGCCGGAAGCAGGCTGCCGCGCTGCCGCCCGCCCCGGTCGCGGAGCCGGTCGCGCAGCAACAGATCGAGCCACAGGTCGAGCCAACGCAGGCCGAGTCGAAGAAGGCCGCACGGCACGACGACGAGGCCGCCTCGGAGATGCCGGGCGTCTACAAGTTCACCCCCAAGCGCACGGCCCGGCGGCTCCTCACGCTCGCGCTGCTGGCCGGCCTCGGCGCGTCGGTCTACTTCGGCCGGGAGGCCTACCGGATCCAGGAGACCCAGTCGATGGGCCTCGCCGCGATCGTCGTGCTCGCCACCGCCATGGTGTGGGCGATCCGCGCCGGTGCGAGCGTGACCAGGCTGGAGGTGCACCAGGGCCAGCTCCAGGTGATCCAGCAGGGCGGCCGGTTCATCTTCGACCTCGCGAGCCCGTACACGAGGTTCGAGGTGCACGGCCGGCCCGGACGCCGTGGCTGGAAGGTGCTCTTCCCGCGTCGCGGCATGGCGCCGTTCACCGTCGACGCCTCGATGGTCGACCCCGACGACTTCATGCGGGTGCTGCGGTTCTTCCGTCCGCAGCTGGTCTCCCACTGATCCTGCCGCCCGGCGGACGCGACTAGAACCTGTTCTAGAGTTCGGTCGTGGACTACCGGATCGACGAGCTCAGCCGCGAGGAGGTCGAGGCCGAGCGCGCGGTGTACGGCCCATTCACCGAGTCGCTGCGCGGCCTGGTCGACGCCGCCATCCGCACCACCGTGCCGGCGGAGGAGATCCGCCGCGCGCAGGCCGAGGTCGAGGCGATCACCGAGCGGCTGCGTGCCGCGCCGATGCGCACGACGTACGGCGTGGACCTGCGCACCGACGGCCGCGGTCGCGCCTGGGGCAACGCGGTGGTCGGCCTGCGCAACGCGGTCGCGCCGCCGCTGACGATCGTGCAGGAGGGCCGCGGGGTGCGCTCGTCGTTCACGCTCGGCGCGGCCTACGAGGGCCCGCCCGGCAGCGTCCACGGCGGCGTCCTGGCGCTCGTTCTCGACCAGATGCTCGGCGAGGCGGCGGGCGCCGGCGGCAAGCCGGGGATGACCGCGACCCTCACGTTGAGCTACCGGCAGCGCACCGCGCTCGGCCCGCTCACCAGCGAGGCCTGGATCGAGCGGTCCGAGGGCATCAAGACGTGGGCGCGGGGTGAGATCCACAGCCCCGACGGCCTGACCGTCGAGGCCGAGGGGCTCTTCATCCTGCCGAAATGGGCTCGCGAGCGGGTTGAGTCCGGACTTCTGCCGGTCGAGTCGTTCGAATAGGCCGCACAAGGTCCCGACTCGACGCGCAGAACTCCGGACTCGACCGGCAGAAGTCCGGAGTCGACCGGCAGAAGTCCGGAGTCGACTCAGTCGGCGGGAACGCCGCGGGCGCCCGAGTCGGTGAGCCGGGCCTCCTCGACGGCGATGGCCTCGAGCTCGGCGCGCCTCTTCTCCTGTGCGGCGACCTGCTCGGCCGACGGTGGCGAGACCAGGTCGGCCGCGCCGTGGTCGAGCCGGTCGAGCGCGAGCCGGCCGAAGATCTGCTGCTCCGTGGCGGTGCGCTCCTGGCGGCCCCGGCCGACGAACGACACTGCCCAGTGCAGGACCGCCGTGACGCGGTTCTTGAAGCCGGTCAGGTAGAGGATGTGCACGCCCAGCCAGAGCAGCCACGCGATCACCCCGGTGAGCCGGAAGCGGCCGATGAGGGCGACCGCGCGGAACCGGCTGATCGTCGCGAGCGACCCCTTGTCGAAGTACTTGAACGGCTGCTGCGGCGGCTTGCCCTCGAGGCGTCGGTCGATCGCCTTGGCGGCGTACTTCGCGCCCTGGATCGCCACCTGGGCGACGCCCGGCAGGTGGTCGAGGTCGATCATGTCGCCCACGACGAACACCTCGGGGTGCCCGGGGAGCGTGAGGTCGGAGTTGACCCCGATCCGGCCGGCCCGGTCGAGCGGGGCGCCGGTCTGCTCGGAGAGCGTCCTGGTCAGGCCGTTGGCCTGCACGCCCGCGGCCCACATCTTGGTGACCGCCTCGATCCGCTCGAAGCTGCCGTCCTTGAGCTTGACCTCGAGACCGTTCTCGTCGACGTTCGTGACCATCGCGCCCAGCTTGACCTCGACACCGAGCTTCTCGAGCGCGCGCTTGGTCTTGACGCCCAGCTCGGCGCCGAACGGCGGGAGCACCTGGCCGGCGGCGTCGACGAGCACGACGCGGGCCTCGCGCGAGTTGATGGCCCGGAAGTCACGGTCGAGCGTGCGCCGGGATAGCTCGGCGATCTGGCCGGCCATCTCGACGCCCGTGGGCCCGGCGCCGATGACGACGAAGGTGAGGAGCGCGTCGACGTCCTCGCCCCGCATCGCGCCGAGCTCGGCGAGCTCGAAGGCGCCGAAGATGCGGCCGCGGAGCTCGAGCGCGTCGTCGATGCTCTTCATGCCGGGGGCGAACTCGGCGAACTGGTCGTTGCCGAAGTAGGACTGGCTCGAGCCGGCGGCGACGATCAGGGAGTCGTACGGAGTCACGGTCTCGCGCCCGAGGACGTGCGAGGTCACGGTCTGGGTGGCGAGGTCGATGTCGGTGACCTCGCCGAGCAGCACCCGGGTGTTCTTCTGCCTGGCCAGCACCTCACGGGTGGGCGGGGCGATCTCGCCCTCGGAGAGGATCCCGGTGGCGACCTGGTAGAGCAGCGGCTGGAACAGGTGGTGCGTGGTCTTCGCGATCATCGTGACGTCCACGTCGGACCGCTTGAGCGCCTTCGCGCCGAACAGGCCGCCGAACCCCGACCCGATCACCACGACCTGGTGCCGTCTCTGTGCCTGCGTCATCGGCTCCGTCATCGGCTCCGTCATCGCCTTCACCCACTCCTCGCGGCCAGATCTCCATTGTGTCGTGACGCCCTGGCCGGCGTTCGGGGGGTCCTCGCGGCCCCTCACTGGGGTAACCACTGCGCCCACGCCACGCATCCGGCACGCCGTGTGGTGTGAGACACCACGGATATCGTGGGGATATCCTGTTCGGGCAACGGATTTCGCGGCTCCACCGATCCACTCGGAGGTTTGGTCGGTCCCGCACCGGGTAGACGCCCCTCAGCTGTCCAGTACAGCCAACTGGTCAGCGCAGTCGATTCCCTCCAGGAGACCCCGTGCCGCTCAACCGGCCACCCCTCGCCTTGGGCAGGGGCGCACGCGGCGTGCAGGACGCACGCCGCTGGGTCGGCGACCTCTGCGTCGAGATCGGCAGGCCCGAGCTGTCGGAGTGTGCGCAGCTGGGCGTCTCCGAGCTGGTCACCAACGCCCTGCTCCACGGCGAGCCGCCGATCACGGTGCGGGTCCGCGGCACCGTCGAGCATCCCCGGGTCGAGGTGCGCGACTCCTCCGTCGAGGCGCCGATCCTGCCGAGCGAGCCGCTCGACCGCCCCGAGACCGACGGCCTGCTGCTGACCTTCGGGCGCGGGCTCAGCATCGTCGCGCGGTGCTCCGAGGCCTGGGGCGCGGAGATCGAGGACGACGGCAAGGTGGTGTGGTTCGCCCCCGCCGCGGACTTCGCCGACGACCTGGGCGTCCCCGGTGTGATCACCGGCTTCGCGCACCGCGCCCCCACGCCGACCCGCGACCGGGTGCGCGTCCACGTCCTCGACGCCCCGCTGGCGCTGCACCTCGGGTTCCAGCACCACTTCCGCGAGCTGCGCCGCGAGGTGCGACTGCTGGCGCTCGCCCACGAGTCCGACTACCCGCTGGCGAAGAGCCTCTCCGACGTCTTCGGCTCCCTGGAGCGCCAGCTTCGCGACGGCATGGGCATCGAGCAGATCGAGGCCGCGCTGGCCGAGGGCAAGGAGTCGACCGACCTGGTCGTGCACCTGCCGCGCGCGACGGCCTCGACGCTGACGCGCTTCCTCGAGCTGCTCGACCTCGCCGACGACTTCTGTCGCGCCCAGCGGCTGCTGTCGCTGGCCCGCAGCCCCGAGCAGCGCCGCTTCCAGATCTGGTTCCTCTCCGAGTTCGTCCGGCAGACCGACGGCGCCCCACCGGTCTCGTGGCTCGAGGTGCGGTCCAACGGCCACGCCGACGTCGCCACCTGACGCCTGGGCCTAGCCTCTGCGGGTGACCTATCTGGCCGTGGCGCTCGGGGGTGCCCTGGGCGCGGTGCTGAGATGGGCCCTCGGTGACGCCGTTCCCGACGGCGGAGGCTTCCCGTGGACGACGTTCGCCGTCAACGTCTCCGGGTCGCTGCTGCTCGCGGTGCTGCCGGCCCTGGCAGCCGTGCGCCGTCGCCACGTGCTCGCCGCCGGCCTGGGACCGGGCCTGCTCGGCGGCTACACGACGCTGTCGGCGTACTCCGAGCAGACCCGCACCCTGCTCGCCGCCGGTGACGCGGCCACCGCGCTGCTCTACCTGGTCGGCACGCTGGGCGCCTGCCTCGTCGCGGTCGCGGCCGTGAGCCTGGTCGTGCCGCGTGCGGCGGGCGACGAGTTCGCGGCCGAGGGCGGCGACGAGTGACGCCGCTGCTGGTCGCGCTGGGCGCGGCGGTCGGCGCCCCGCTCCGCTTCGCGGTCGCGAGCGCGCTCGACGCTGAGCGGTTTCCTCGCGGGACCCTGGCCGTCAACGTCGTCGGATCGTTCCTCCTCGGCCTGCTCGTCGCGGCCGGCGCGTCCGGGCACTGGGCGGCGCTGCTCGGCACCGGCTTCTGCGGCGGGTTCACGACCTACTCGGCGTTCGCGGTGCAGACCCACCGCCTGGGGTGGCGGCGCGGGGCGGCGTACGCCGTGCTGACCATCGGGCTCTCGCTCGCCGCCTGCGCACTCGGCGTGGTCGTCGCTCAGGCGTAGCCCAGCTCGTGCAGTCGGCGGTCGTCGATCCCGAAGTGGTGCGCGATCTCGTGCACGACCGTGATCCGGACCTCCTCGACGAGCTGCTCCTCGCTGTCGCAGAAGTCCAGCAACGGCCCGCGGAAGACGAAGATCCGGTCGGGCAGCTGCGGCAGCAGCGAGCCGTCGCGCTCGGTGAGCGCCACGCCGTCGTAGAGCCCGAGCAGGTCGTCGGGCTCGCCCTCGGGCGGCTCGTCCTCGACGAGCACGACCACGTTGCGCACCAGCCGGGCCAGCTCGTCGGGGATGCCGTCGAGTGCCCGGTCGACGAGCGCGTCGAACCGGTCCGCCTCCATGTCGATCGGCATGCGGTCATTGTGGCCGACGCACGAAACCCTCATCCGGACTCGGATGAGGGTGTGGTGGCGACCCCGACGGGACTCGAACCCGCGGCCTCCGCCGTGACAGGGCGGCGCGCTAACCAACTGCGCTACGGGGCCAGGCTGCTCCCGACCTCGCGGCCGTGAAGCGGTGCGACTCTAACGTACCGGGAGAGGTCGGTCCCAATCGTCGGAACGCGGGCTACTCCTCCGGCTCGGAGCGGTGCACCAGCGACGGGTCCGCCACCCGGGCCAGGGCCGCCGCCGACTCGCTCCGCGTGACGCCGTGCTCCTGAAGCACCGGCTCCAACCGGTCGTAGAGCACGTCCGCGTCGCCGATGAACCTCGGGAAGGGCAGGAAGTAGATCGGCACGTCGTGCTCCACCAGCGACCAGACGAGCTGGTAGAGCTTCACCCCGAGCTGGCGGCGCTGCTGCTTGACGTCGCGGAACCCGCGCTGCATGCCGCCCGCCTGGCGGTTGTAGTCGAGCCCCGCCGCGGCAGCGCGCTCCGACGCGCGGCGGCGGCTCTCCGCGGCGTCCTGGAGGTGGCGCATCGGGATGATGCACGCGGAGACCCGGAGCTCGCCGCTCGCGAGGTAGGGACCCAGCTTGTCGTCGAAGTACGGCGACTTCGACACGTAGGGCATCGTGACGCCGCGCCCCAGCGTCCTGCCGAGGGAGTGCTCGAGGCCACCGCGCGAGATCGGGTCGACCCGGGTCAGCGCGGTGTCGAGGTCGAACCCGGTGTCGAAGCCCAATGCCGTGAAGTACTGCACGAGCACCGTGGTGCCGGCTCGGCCCGGCCCGCCGATCAGGATGTGACCCCCGGAGGCGTCCCGCCGGTCGCGGATCTCGGACGGGGCACTCACGATTTCGATGCTATCGGTGGGTACCCCGGCGCTGGACTGCCCCGCGGTCGGCGTCAGCCTCCGAACTGCTCCAGCTGCCCGGTGGCGAAGCAGTCGTCGGTGCCGCCGAAGCCGTTCTGGCTGTAGAACGCCTCCAGCTCGACCCGAGTCACGCGGCCCGACGCCTCGCGGACGGTCGCGTGGACGACCTGGTGGGGCACCACCCCCGCGGACCCGCCGCCGCCGAACCCGAGGCGTACGAAGCTGCTGGAGCCAGCCGGCACGGACACGACGCCGACCATCGGCGGCGCCGGGTCGCTGCCGCGACGGGTCGCGATCTGCAGCCCGCCGGCCGTGCAGAGGAGCTCGACCTGGGTGCCCTGGATGTCCACGGGGTAGACCGCGGGATCACCCTCCTCGAGCGCGTACGACAGGGGCGTGGTGGTGACGCCGTTGACGGACCCCGTCACCGGCCCGGTGACCGGCCCGGTGACCGAGGACGCGGACTTCGCGGTGTCGGCGCTGCCCGCGGTGGTCGCCCGGTCGGCCACTGCGGCGCGCTGCACGCTCAGCGTGGGCGCCTGCTTCTTGATGACCTTGGCCGCGATCTTCTTGACCGCCGACCTGGTCAGCGGACCGGCAGCGCCGGCGCTCCCGGCCCAACCGACGACCAGCAGCAGCATGCAGACCAGCACCACCCGCAACGAACGCACCGAAAGACCTCCCCTGGACCGGACGACGGACGCAGATCCTGCCGGTGGCCGTGGGCGGCGTGCCTCGCCCGTTCGGGTGAGACCTCGCGAACGACCTCGAGCGGCACCAGGCCGGACTGCTCTCCAGTGGCACCCCCAACGGGATTCGAACCCGTGCTACCGCCGTGAAAGGGCGGGGTCGCTGATGACCCGCCCGCTAGACGATGGGGGCCGGACTGCTCCAGTGGCACCCCCAACGGGATTCGAACCCGTGCTACCGCCGTGAAAGGGCGGGGTCCTGGGCCGCTAGACGATGGGGGCCGGACTGCCCGGCAAGCGTAGAGGACACGATTCGGAGTCAGCGATTCCACTCCGGTAGGGTGAGCGCCGCTCGGGCAGGTAGCTCAGTTGGTACGAGCGTCCGCCTGAAAAGTGGAAGGTCGGCGGTTCGACCCCGCCCCTGCCCACGAGCATCGAGGGCCCCACCGGCGTGCCGGTGGGGCCCTTGCCGTGCCCGTCACACCCAGCCGCGCCGGACGGCCTGCATGCCGGCCTGGAAGCGGGTCTCCGCGTCGAGGAGCTCCATGAGGTGCCGCATCCGGCGGCGCAGCGTGCGGACGCCGATGCCGAGCTCGCGCGCGATCGCCTCGTCCTTGGCGCCGCTCACGAGGAGGGACAGCACCGCGCGGTCCTGCTCGGTGAGCGACGCGGGCGGCGCCGTGCCGCCCAGGGGGATCGCCCGCTCCCAGAACACCTCGAAGAGCGCCACCATGGCGTCGAGCAGGGTCGACCGGTGGATGACCGCGGTCTGCGCGAGCGCCCGGTCGAGGGTCAGGGGCAGCAGGGCGGTCCGGCGGTCGACGACCACGAGCTTGAGGGACAGCCCGGGCAGTACGCGCGCCACCTCGCCGGCCGACACCAGCGCCTCCACGTGGGCGCGGGCGCCCGGCCGCTCCAGCGACTCGGGGGCGTAGAGGGTGCGCCACCGCACGCCGCGGCGCAGAACCGGCGCCTGCTCGGGGTTGTCGGGCGGCGCGGCGTAGGGAGGACGGTCGAGGAGCAGCAGCTCCTCGCGGCAGCTCGCCTGGAGCTCCTGGAACCGCCGGGCGGCCGCCTGCTCCCCTGTCAGGATCTCGACCAGCTCGCGCGGGTCGTCGCGCCGGCTGGTCTGGTAGTCCTCGACCAGCTCCGACACGGCCGCGCGCACCTGCAGCAGGCGGTGCTCCTGCGCCTGCACCAGCGACTCCAGGGCGAGATCGGGTACGACGGCGACCACGCGCTGCGGGCGACCGGCCGTCCGGCTCACCAGCCCCAGCGACTCCAGCCTCCGCAGCGCCGCGGTGACGCTGCCCGGACGGATCCGGGCCGAGGCCGCGAGCTGGGTGCGGGTCGCGTCCGGCGTCGCGAGCAGGGCGCGGTAGACCCGCTCCTCGAGCTCGGAGACCCCCAGCGGCGCCAGCAGCCCCGGGTCGGTCTCCACCATCCACCTCGCCTCGTGGCCGCATCCGGCCGGCGACCGGTTGCGGCCACCGAACTCCATGGAGTCGGGACCCCGCGCCGTGTCAGGGTCACGGGGCACCGTCCCCCGCTCTACCCACCCTCTCGGGAGCCGAACCATGCTGCACGCCCGCCTCGTCCTCGTCACGCCCGCCGCCCTGCTCGTCGCCCTGCTCGTCGGGCTGCTCGCCACCACGGCCGGGCCCGGCGCCGCGTCGGCCGCCCAGGCGTCGGCCGGTGGCCCGGGAGCGCTGCACGGCCTGGTCGTCGACCACACGTCCGGCCAGCCCGTCGCGGGAGCGCATGTCACCCTGACCGGAGGCTCCTCCCAGCCGACCGAGGCCCAGACCGGCGAGGACGGGCGGTACGTCGTGCAGCTCGTGCCGGGCGACTACGACCTGCTCGTCACGGCGTTCGGCTACACCGACGCTCGAGACACGGTGCGGATGACCAACCGCGGCCTCCTGGCGCACCGCGCGGAGCTCGAGGTCGCGCCCGAGGTCGTGCTGCGGGGCCACGTGTCCGACGCCTCGGGCGCGGGCTGGCCCCTCTACGCGCACGTCGGGCTGCCCGGGACCTCGCTCGAGACGTTCACCGACCCGACGACCGGCGACTACCGCCTCCGCGTGCCGGGCGGGCACACCTACGACGTCGCGGTCGAGGCCGTCTACCCCGGCTACGAGACCCGGACGGATGCGGTGCGCGTCGACGGACGGACCACCCACGACGTCGGACTGGGCGCGGACGCGGCCACCTGCACGGCGCCGGGCTACACCCGGGGCGACGGAGTCCGTGCGTCGTTCGACGGCGACACGGCTCCCGAGGGCTGGATGGTGGTCGACCACTTCGGCGGCGGGGTGCTGTGGCGCTTCGACGACCCGGCCCACCGCGGCAACCTCACCGGCGGTGCCGGAGGCTTCGCGACCGTCGACAGCATCGACCAGACGACGTCGCTGCCGGACGTCTCACTGGTCTCCCCGGTCACCGACCTCAGCGCCGCCGACCACCCGGTGCTGGAGTTCGCGACCGAGCTGCTCACCGGCTTCCCGGCCATGGCCGAGGTGGAGCTGTCCGTCGACGCGGGCGCGACCTGGTCGCCCGTGTGGTCGACGCAGGCGAGCCTGCCCGGTCCGCAGACCGTGCGGGTCCCGCTCCCCGACGCGGCCGGCGCGGCCCAGGCACAGATCCGCTTCCACTACCTGCGCGGCCCCGGCCGGTGGTGGTGGCAGGTCGACGACGTCTTCCTCGGAGACGCGACCTGCGCGGCGACGCCCGGCGGGCTGGTCGTGGGAAGCACTCGCAGCTCGCTGACCGGGCGCGCACTGGACGACGTCGCGGTGGCGGTCGACGGCCCAGCCCCGTTCGCCACCACGAGCCACGCGACGCCGGACGACCCGCGGCTCGCGGACGGCTTCTACTGGCTCGTCACAGCGCCCGGGCAGCACCAGGTCACGGCGTCGGCGCCCGAGCACGCCGAGACCACCGAGGCGGTCGAGGTCGAGGCGGGCGACGTCCGTGACCTCGAGCTGCGGCTCGCGTCCGGTCGGCTCGTCGCGACGCCACGCACGATCCGGGTCGAGGTCGACCGCGGCCGGCAGGCGACCGCCCAGCTCACGGTGGTCAACACCGGTGATGCGCCGGCCACCTTCTCGCTCGAGGAGGTCGAGGGCGCACCGCCGCCCGCCACGCCACGCAGCACGACAGGAGCGGCGGTGCAGCGGGTGCCGGCGGACGTGTCGCCGCTGCCCGACCGCGGCGACGCGGGAGCCCAGCCGCCCGCACGACCCGCGCAGGCGGACGAGGCCGGCGACTGGCGCGACCTCGCGCCGTACCCCCTCGCCGTGCGCGACACGGTCGCGGGCAGCCTGGACGGGACGGTCTACTCGTTCGGCGGCTACGGTGCCGCGGCGCGCGCAGCGCTGACCTCGTCGTTCCGCTACGACGCCGAGGGCGACCACTGGGTGCCGATCGCGGACCTGCCCCAGCCTCGGCAGCAGCCGTCCGGCGCCTTCATCGACGGCAGGTTCGTCCTCGCCGGTGGCTGGGGCGCCGACGAGCACCCGGTCGCCGAGACCGTCGTCTACGACCCCGTCACGGACTCCTGGTCGACGGCCGCCCCCAACCCGGCACCACTGGCCGCGTCGGGCACCGCGGTGCTGGACGGCGAGCTCTACGTGGTCGGCGGCTGCCTCGACAACGACTGCGGGCGCACCGACGTGCTCCGCTACGACCCCGAGGCGGACGCCTGGACGCGGCTCGCCGACTACCCGCAGAACACGGCCTGGACCTCCTGCGGCGGGATCCGCGGGAAGGTCTACTGCGCGGGTGGCATCGGGACGGGCGCCGACAAGTTCGCGGTGTTCGCCTACGACCCGCAGGCCGACTCGTGGACCCGCGTCGCGGACCTGCCGCTGGACATGTGGGCCAGCGCCTACTCCGTCGTGGACGACCACCTGGTCGTCGTCGGCGGCGCGGCCGAGGACTCCTCCACGGTGACCAACGAGGGCTACTCCTACGACGCGGCCTCCGACAGCTGGTCGGCGCTCCCGCCGTCCCACCACGCGTTCCTGCGCGCCTCGGGCGCGTGTGGCTTCGTGAAGATCGGCGGCAAGCTCGAGGCCTGGGACGGCTTCCCCGACGTCGAGCTGCTGCCGGGCTACGACGACTGCCGGCCCTCCACCGACCTTCCCTGGGTGCAGGCAGGCCCCGACCGGGCCGTGGTCGGGCCGGGTGGGAGCACGCAGGTCCGGCTGGACGTCGACGCGACGGACCTCACGCCCGGCGTGCACGTGGCCTACCTGCGGGTGCGCGAGTCCACGCCGTTCGCCGTGAGGGACGTCACGATCCGCGTGGTCGTCCGGCCCTGACCCGGGCCGCTCCGTCGAATTCGGGACCTTTGGCCCTCCAGACCTGCCCGAGGGGCCCTGTCGCGCCGGTCTCCGCGACCGCAGGCTCGATGCATGGCCCCACGCTCCCCGAGGCGCCCGCCCCGCGTCGACCTCCGGGTCGTCCGCGCCGTCCAGGCGCTGTGGTTCCCCGTGGCAGGAGTGGCCACGGCCGTCGGCCTGATCGGGTCGGTGCAGGTGTACGGGCTGGTCGGCGTGGTGCTGATCTACCTCGGCGGCGCCGGCTTCGGGATGCTGATGCTGTACGCCGCGCTCGCGGACGGCGGCGAGCACGACCTGCCGGTGCCGCGGGTGGGCCTCGTCTCCTCGCTGGTGCTGCTGGTCGCGCTCGGCACGATCTCGCTGCTCCCGATCGCCGGCTGGTTCGTCCTCGCGCTCGTGGGTGCGACGTCGCCGCTGGTGACCAACCA
This sequence comes from Nocardioides halotolerans DSM 19273, assembly GCF_000422805.1. Lineage (GTDB taxonomy): Bacteria > Actinomycetota > Actinomycetes > Propionibacteriales > Nocardioidaceae > Nocardioides > Nocardioides halotolerans. Next base: position 26,282 of record NZ_KE383924.1, read on the forward strand.
GCTGGCGCCCTCTCCGCGTCGCCGCCGGCCGCCGACCCCCGACGTCGCCGCCGCCCGGGAGCAGGCGCGGGTGGACGCGGCGTTCGAGGAGCTCGTCGACAACTTCGAGCAGGACGGCTCCCGCGGGACCGACGGGACCCAGGGAGGCTAGGCGACGCCCGTCTCGGCGCGGCGCACGTAGGCCCAGCCGGGGCCGCGCAGCAGGAAGGACAGCCGGTCGTGCCACGTCTCGGCGGCCGCGACGTCGCGGGCGATGTCGACGAGCTCGTGGGTCGCGATGACCGCGGGGTTGAAGGAGTCGATGTTGCGGGTCAGCCCGTATACGACCGGCTCGGACTCGGCCTCGAAGGTGCCGAACAGGCGGTCCCAGATGATCAGGATGCTGCCGTGGTTGCGGTCGAGGTACTGCCGGTTGGAGCCGTGGTGCACCCGGTGGTGCGACGGGGTGTTGAGCACCCGCTCCAGCGGCCCGGTCGACCGGATCGCCTCGGTGTGGATCCAGAACTGGTAGATCAGGTTGAGGGCCCGCGCCTGCTCGATCATCGGCGGGCGGACGCCGACCAGCGCCAGGAGCGAGAACGGGATCGCGACCGTGACCGACTCCGCCACCGGCTGCCGGAGGGCGGTCGAGAGGTTGTAGCGCTCGCTGGAGTGGTGCGCGACGTGGACCGCCCACAGCCAGCGTGACTCGTGCATGGCCCGGTGGTTCCAGTAGTAGAGGAAGTCCCACCCCAGGATCGCCACCGCCCATGCCGGCCAGGCCGTGCCGAGGTCGAGCCGGCTGCGGCGGAAGAACGTCTCGGCTCCCGTGCGCGCCGCCCAGACCGTCGAGACGGTGAGCGCGGCTCCGGCGACCGCCGCCACGGCGAGACCACCCTGGATCCTCCGCGGCAGCGAGGGTGCCGCACGCCGGTCGCGCGGCACGGCGGGCGCCTGCCGCAGCCCGGCCAGCTCCTCCTGCACCTCCCGCACGTGGTCGGGCACGGTCTGCGGGTCGGGCAGCCCGCCCTCGCGCACGCGGCGACGGACCACGTCGCCGACCGTGGTCAGGACCGCCGCCGCGGCGCCGACGGCGAGCAGCGCCCGGCCGTACCTCCCCCGCCCGGGGGTGACCGGTCGCAGCACCTTCCGCGCGGCGTACGGCGCCACGAGGCTGCCGACGCCCATCGCGAGGCTCGCGAGCGTGTCCGCCGTCTGATAATCGCCGGCCCGGGTGCCGGGCTCGACCGGGTGGGCGCGCTGCCAGGCGTACTCGGCGCCCATCGCGGCGAAGTAGGCCGGGACGGCCAGGACGGTGAGGTCGACCTTCACGTGGTGTCAGCCCACGAGCTCACGGGGCACGTCCAGGCGCGGGATCCCGCCGAGGCCGCGGCGGTAGCGCACGTGCTCGGCGTACCGCTCAAGCGTGCGGTAGAGCGCCTCGTGCGCGGCCCACGGCAGCGGCTCGGCGCCCTGCCGCCAGCTCTCTCCGAACGCGATCCAGACGGCTCCCAGTCGGCGGCGTCGTCCCACTCGCCGCGACGCGCGGTGAGCATCCGCCGTCGGATCTGGAACGCCGTGCGCGGCCCGTCGGTGCAGATCGGCGCGGTCGCGACCGGCCAGAGGCGGAGGTCGAGGCTCATCAGGTGCACCTCGAGGTCGCGGAGCACCCGCGGGTCGACCAGCACGGTCGCCGCGTTCTCGTGAGGCACGCGCTCCATGACGGAACGCTCGCCCGCCGACCCTCGACTCGTCAAGCACCCCCAGCATTGGCGCGAATCCGTCGCCAACGCCCGACCGTCCTGCCACCCTGTGAGCACCGATCTCGGAGGAGGTAGGACATGAAGATGCTCATCGGTGTCCTCGTCGCGGTGTGGCTGGTCATCGGCGGGGCCGCAGCGGGACAGCGCGGCTACTTCGGCAACGACCGCGCGGTCGACTGCAAGACCGGCGCCGACACCGGGCTGACGATCCTCGCCGGCCCGCTCAACTACGCCGGGGTCAACCCGAAGGTGGACTGCCCCGCGGCGCCGCGGCCGTCGACCTGAGCCGGCGCGCGTCACGCGGTCTGCAGCGAGTCCATGTAGTCCTTGATCGTGGGTACGGCGGTCAGCCGGTCGCGGAAGAAGTTGTTGATCAGGTTGACCACCTGCACCTTCGCGGACTCGATGTCGGCCTCGCCGGCCTCGGCCGCGGCCCCGCCCGCCTTGGTCTCCTCGAGCGCGACGCGCAGCTTGAGGAGGGCGGCGACGAGCTCGTTCTCCTGCACGCCGTCGAGGGCCCGCACGACCGTGAGCACAAGCTCGTCGGTCTGCGTCTGCACGGTCTCGACGGCGATGGACGAGCCGGGCTCGGCGGCGTTCTCGAGCGTCCCGATCAGCGACCAGACCTGGTAGAGCATCGTGGTGGGCTCGTCGAACAGCTCGCGCAGGTAGGCGGCGTCGAGGTGCCGGCCGGTGAGTCGGAAGACGTTGTACATCCGCTTCGCGGCCTTGCCGTAGTTGGCGTGGTCGGCGGCGAGATACTTGCGCACCTCGCCCTCGAGGGAGTCGATGTAGTCGTCGAGCGCGTTGCCGGAGACGTGCTGCACGACCTTGGTGAACGTCGGCAGCTGCTCGGCGTCGAGGTAGACCTCCTGGAAGTACGCGTCGAGGTAGCCGTCGAGCGGCACGATCTCGCCGTTCGGTGACTCCCAGGTCACGTCGATGACGTTGCTGGCGTTGGTGAGCCGCTTCTGGTCGGGGTCGGCGACGACCCAGTCGAGCTTGCACCAGCCCGGGTCGGTCGCCACCTCCTCCCAGACCAGCGTGGTCGGCTTCCCGTCGACCTCCACGTCGATCCGGCCGGCCCTGACCTCGTCGAGCCGCCACGAGATCGGGCTGCCCTTCCTCTGCGGCTCGCCGGCCTTGACGCAGTCGAAGGGGTAGGAGCTCCACTTCGCCTCGATGAACTGGTACGTCGGTCCGCTCTCGTGGCCGAGCGCGTGCTCCCTCATCAGCCGCGCCAGCGTCGCGCACGCCTCGTCACGGGTCGGCGCCTTGATGTTGAGCCGCTGGAAGAAGTCGGCGTCGCCGGGGTGGGTCTGGATCTTCGACTGCGCGGCCGAGCCGGACAGCGCGAGGGCGCCCTCGGCGACGCCGTCGGGCCCCTTCACCTCGACGATCTCGCCGATCCGGCGGAACCTCGCGAGGTCGCGGGGGCTGAAGTCGAGCATGCTCACGCGGTGGCCGAACACGCCGTCGTCCTCGTCGATGACGATGTCGGAGGTCTCGACGCCCTTCTCCTGGGTCATCGCCGAGAGCCATCGCTCGGTGTCGGCCGCGTCGAGCTCGATCCCGAGCCGCTGCGCGGACTCGACGAGGCGTGCGACGTCGTCGCCGGCGTCTGCCCGGCCGCCTGCGGTGGAGTCGGTCATGTGGTGTCCTTCCCGGGGACCGCGGGCTCGGCGAGGAGCGCCCGGAAGAGCGCGGCCTGGTCCTGCGCGTCGGAGAGAGCGTGATGTGCGAGCGGGCGTCCTGACAAGTACCTCGGGGCGAGCACGCTCATGCTGGTCTCCGCCCAGGTCGAGCCCAGGCGGCCCATCGCGAAAGCCTTGATGTCGAGCGCGGTGTAGCCGAACGGGTTGCGCCCGACGTACCGCTCGAAGTAGTCGGCGACGAACATCCAGTCGAACGACGCGTTGAACCCGACGAAGACCGGCCGCTGGTCGGCGGGCACCACGTCGCGCACCCAGTCGGCGAAGCGTTGCATCGCCTCGGCCGGCGGCTCGCCCATCGTGGAGAGGATGTCGAGCGAAAGCTTGCTGACCTCGAGCGCCTCCGGGGTGGTCCGCTTGTCCTCGGGCTTCAGCTCGGCGTAGAAGGTGGTCTCCGGGTCGTCGACGAGGCAGGCGCCGATCGAGAGCAGCGCGTAGTCGGCGGGTGTGGCGCCGCCGGTCTCCACGTCGACCGAGATGAAGCGCTCCGCGAGGTCGCGCTCGTCCCCTCGGCCCCGGCTCACGGTGCGAGCGTCCCACAACGACGTGAGTACGCACGCTCAGACCCGCTGAGCGCCAAGAGGCTGCCGCGGGCCTGCTGCGACCCGGCCCAATGGGGTCATGATCACGACCGTCGAGGCCTGCCCCCGCTGCGGCCACGTGCTGCGTCCGGCTCCCACCGCTGCTCAGCTGTCGTCCTACCCTCCGCCGCCTCCTCCCCCTCCCCCTGTCACGTCGTACGCCGCGCCGTACCCAGCGCCCACCCCGCCGCCGTCCGGGCCGTCCGGGCCCTCCGGGCCGTCCGGGCTCAGCGCCGCCTCGGTGCCGAAGATCCTGCTCGGCCTCGGTGCGACCTGCCTGCTCGTCGCCGCGGTGATCTTCCTGGCCGTCGCCTGGTCGTGGCTCGGCGTCGGCGGTCGCACCGCCGTGCTGGTCGGCCTCACCGGTGCCACCGCGCTCGGCGGGCAGTGGCTGGCCCGGCGCGGTCTCGGCGTCGGCGCCGAGTCGCTGACCGCCGTGGCCCTGGGGCTGCTCGTGCTGGACCTCTTCGGCGCCCGCCGCGCCGGGTGGCTCGAGGCTCCTGCCGACGACTGGTTCGTGGTGGTCGTCGGCGCCTCGCTGCTGGCGATGTCGCTCGGGCTCTGTCTTCCGGCTCGCCCCGTCGTGACGGCTCAGCTGACGGCGCCCGTCGGCCTCGGGGTGGCGGCCCTCGGGCTCGCGGTCGCCACCATGCAGTGGCCGGCGACGGCCGCCGGCGCGGTGCTGGCCTGCGCCTGCCTGGTGCAGCTCGGGCGCGCGCTCGGCGCGGCGCCGCTGCTGTGGACCGCGGCCTCCTCCGGGCTGGTCGCCTTCGCCGGCCTCACCCTGTTGGCGCTGGGCGAGGCGATGACCTCGCCGACCCTCGACTGGCTGTGGCTGGAGGGACACGGCGCCTGGATGCTCGTCGTCGCGCTGCTGGTCCTGCTGCCCTGGCCGATGGCGCCCGGCCGGGACGACGTGCGGCGGCTCGTGGCCGGACTGTCCGCCGCCACCCTCACCTACACGGCCGCGCTGCCCGTCTTCGACGAGGGCGCGACCGAGGTCGCGCTGGCCGCGGCCGCGGCCACCGTCCTGTGGGCGGTCGTCTCGGCGGCGGCGCCGCCGCGGTGGTACGCCGTCCCGCGCGTGCCGCTCGCCGGCTCCGCCCTCGTGCTGCTGCCGGCGCCGCTCCTGCTGGCCGCGACCGCGCTGTCCAACCTGGTCGGCGTCGCCCCGCCGTTCACCGCTGACGCGGACGTCCGGCTGGACCCGGCCGAGCCGCTCGCCCACCCGCTGCTGCTCCCGCTCGGCGTGGCCGTGCTGGTGCTGGCGACCCTCCTGACCCTGCCGCGCTCGCGCGCGCTCCTCTGGACCTCGGGCGCCGCGCTCGCCACCGGCGGGGTGCTCGGCGCCGCGCTGCACCCCCTGCCGCTCTGGGTGTTCGTGGTCGTCCTGGGCCCGGCGGGCGTCCTCGTCTCGGCGCCCAGCGCGGTGCTCACCCTGCTGGTGCTCGGCGAGATCACCCTCCTCGCGGCGTACGTCCTCGTGCGGCGCACCGGCGACGCCGCGACGGTCGCGGGTCTCGTGCTGCCGGCATCCCTCGGCGGCTTCCTGTGGACCGGTGGCCACGTGCTCGGCGTGCCCTACGACCACGTCTCGCTCGTGGCCCTGCTCGTCCTGGGCGCGCTCGCCCTCGCGCTGCCGCGGCTCGAGGTCGAGCTGGTCGCGGGAGCGGCGGTGCTGGCCGGGTCGGTCGGCGGGGTGCCCGTCGCGAGCGACCCGTCGGTGTCGCTCGCCGTGCACCTCACCCTGGCCGGCGCGCTGGTCACGGCCTCGGCGCTGGTGCACCGCGACCACCGGCCGCTGGCCTGGCTGGGCGGCTTCCTGCTCGCCGCGGCCACGTGGGTGCGGCTCCACGACGTCGGCGTCCAGGCGCCCGAGGCCTACACGCTGCCGACGGCGCTGGCCCTCGTGGCGCTCGGGGTGCACCGGCTGCAGCGCGACATCGACGCCGACACGTCCACGCTCCTGCCGGGGCTGGCGCTGGCGACCGTGCCATCCCTGCTGTGGGCGCTCGCCGACCCGGTGTCACCGCGGGCCGCGCTGCTCGGGACCGGCTGCCTGGTGCTGCTGCTCGGCGGCGCCGGACTCCGGTGGTCGGCGCCGGTCGTCGTCGGCGGGCTGGTCGGTGCCGCGCTGGTGCTGCGCGAGCTCGCGCCGTACGCCGCCCAGACCCCGCAGTGGGTGCTGATCGGCACGGCGGGGACGCTCCTGATCGGGACCGGCATCACGTGGGAGGCGCGGCTGCGCGACCTGCGGCAGGCGGCGGGCTACCTGGAGCGGCTGCGCTGACAGACGGCGCTGACAGACGGCGCTGACAGACGGCGCTGACAGACGGCGCTGACAGACTGGCGCTGACAGACTGGCGGGGTGCTGCCCCGGTTCGAGGTCGTCGCGCGCCGGCGGCCGGTGCGGCTGGTGGTGCCCGACGGTGCCCCGCCTCGGGCGCCGTACGTCGCGACGTCGGCGCCGGGCACCCGCGAGCTGTCGCTGGCCGGCGGAGACGTCACGCTGACCGCGACCTGCGGCGATCGGGTGGCGCTGCACGTGACCGCCGGCGGCCGGACCACCACGCACCGGAGCCGGCGCAGCGGCCGCCCCGAGGCGCCGGTCGAGGCGGTCGCGCTGACGCTGACCGGGCCGCAGGTCACCGCGCTCACGCTCGAGGCCGGCGCGTGGGTGGCTCGGGCGCGCTACGACCTCACCGACCGGCACGACGTGCACGACGAGGGCTGGCTGGCGGTGTTGGCGGGCACCGGCGACGAGACCGGGCGGTTCGGGCAGGTCGGCCTCCGCGACCTCCGGGTGGTCAGCCAGGCGGACGGGTCGGCCTACGTCCGCGACGGGCGGGTGCTCCTCACGGCCACGAGCGCGGGCCCCGGTGGCTTCCCGACGGGGCACTGCTCGGTGTGGTCGCTCGACCCCTCGACGCTCGAGCTCGAGCACCGGGCCGACCTGTTCCACCGCCGCGACCCGGGCGGAGTCTACGGCGACCACGCGGCGCACCTGCACCGCGACGGCGACCGGTGGCTGCTCGCCTCGAGCACGTGGGGCGACTTCGACCGCGTGAAGCGACCGGTCGGCGCCACGATCGCCGAGTCGACCGCCGACCTGACCCGCGGCGTGCACGTGCTCGACAGCCGTCCGCTGGCGCTGCCGACGGAGGGGTTCCGGTCGGTCGGGGTCTGGGACCCGCACCTCGCCCGCGACGGCGACGGCTGGCTGGTCGGCTACGTCAGCGCCACGAAGTACTTCCGGTTCCACCCCGCGCTCGCCGCCGGGCCCTCGCTCGACGCGCTCACGCTGCGCGCGGTCGCCTCCGGTCACCGCGAGACCGAGGGCACCACGCTCGCCCGCGTCGGCGGCGAGTGGCGGGTGCTGGCCAGCGACAAGCGGCGCCGGCGCTACCCCGTGCTGGACCTCGACCTGCGCGACGTCGCGACCCTCGACGCGGCGTACCCGACCAACATCCCGTGGCCGACGCTCGTCGACCTCGACGGCGAGCAGCTGCTGGTCGGCTTCAACGGTGCGGCGTACGGCGGGCGGCTCGTCGGCTACGGCAGCCACGGCGAGGTCGTGCTGCAGCGGGCCACCCAACCGATGCGCCGCGCGTCCCGTCAGGGAGGTGAGAGCACACCCCATCCTCGGAGGAACTGATGAAGCCCAGGACCTGGATCACCGGCAGGGCCGGGACGGTCGTGACCGTCGCGGCCGTCGCCGCGCTCGCCGGCACCGGCGCCTCGGTCGCCGCCGGCCACATCACCTCGGCCCAGATCAAGGACGGCACGATCCAGACCGCCGACCTGACCAAGAACAACTTCGCGAGGTTCACCTCGACCGAGAACGTCGTCTCGGCCACCACGCCCGTCAGCGCCGACCCGGCGTTCGCCGGCGCGCGGATCGTCGCGGTCGGCGCCACGGGCACCACGCCGCTCGCGACGCTGGTGCTCGACAAGGGCACCTGGAAGATCAACGGCACCGCGCAGTTCTGGCACAAGGGCCCGGCGCCCGTCACCGACCCGGACTACGGCATGGTGACGGTCCCCGGTCTCCAGGACGGGTTCTCGACCCACTGGACCGCCGACGTGCCCGACGGCGGCAACAACGCCGCACAGGTCTCCTTCAACGGGACCATCAAGATCACCGCCAACGGCACGCCCATCGTGATCACGGGTGCGTTCACCGGCGGCAACGCCGGCCAGGCCGGTGTCTCCGTGCAGGCCACGCAGTACGAGTACGTGAAGCTCTTCCACGGCGGGAAGCCCGGCTGACCGTCGCGCCACATGGGGGACGACCGACTCTCTTCCCCGAGCTCGACCGAGTCGGTCACGCGGGCCGCGCCGCCTCGTCAGGCGCGGCCCGTTCCCGTGCCCGCGACGCGTGTCACCATGACGTGGGCCGGCCACGGCCCGTCAGTGCCCCGGCAGCCCGATCGGGTTGACGGGCGGGAGCGCGGTGCGGGCCGCGGCGGCCAGCGGAGCGGCGAGCTCGGCGAACCTCTCGGCGGCTCCGGCGCCGGCTCTCGTCCACGGCTCCTGGGCGAGCTCGTCGGTCAGCTCCTCGGCTCGGCCGAGCAGGTCGACGCCGGCCGGCGTGATGCGACCCTCGGCGTCGAGCAGGCCGCGGTCGGCCAGGGCGTCCGCGCACGCCGCCCACTCCTCGTCGGTCCAGCCGCGGTTGGGTTGGAGGGCCTCGCGCTCGAGGTCGTGAGCAGACCGCAGCACCATCGTCGAGAGCCCGTCAAGGCCGACGGCGAGCTGGGCGAGCACGTGGCCGTCACCGCGCAGCTCGCGCAGGACCGTCGCGCCCTGCCAGAGGACCGCGAGCGGTTCGTCCGGCCACGGCAGCGCCGCGTTGGCGGCGCCGAGCGCGCGCCCGGACGTGGGGGCCTCGACCGCGACCGACCGCAGCAGGGTCGCGGCCTCGCCGACGCGCTTCTCGTCGTACTGCCCTTGCTGCCCGTCGTGCTGCCCGCCGAGCAGCCGCGAGAGCGCCGCGACCGATCCCTCGAGCCGCGCCGCGAGGGCCTGCTCCGGTGTCGCCAGGTCCCACACCGACGGGATCGCACGCTCGACCATCCGCGGGGCGAAGTTGGCGTAGAGCGCGGTGGTGACCGCCGCGGGCGCCCGGCCCAGCGGCGCGGAGCGGCTCGCGAAGTAGCCGCGCCAGAAGCCGCGCAGCCCGGCACCCTCGAACGCCGCACGGCCCTCGGGCGCGAAGTAGGTCACCGCGTGGAGCGGCTCGAACAGCGTCCACATCCGGCGGGCCGGCGTCACGAGGCGTCCACCTGGGTCGCGGTCGATGACAGCCACGCGACGAGCATGTCACCCGGGTCTGCGAGAAGTGGAGCCGCACGCTCGCGGCGCTCTACTCTGGGGGTGACCCGCGCCACCCCTGCGGGTCGTCCACGCAGCCATCCAATGCACGCCACACCACCCCCGTGGCCATAGAGGAAGAGCGGACCACACATGTCCCTGAGCGACAGGCTGGACGTATTCGACGCCGGGCACGACCACGAGCAGGTCGTCTTCGCCAACGACCCGGCGAGCGGCCTCCGCGCGATCGTCGCGATCCACTCCACGGCCCTCGGCCCCGCCCTCGGCGGCACCCGCTTCTTCCCCTACGCGACCACCGGTGACGCGCTCGCCGACGTGCTCGACCTCTCGCGCGGCATGTCCTACAAGGCGGCGCTCGCCGGCCTCGACCTCGGCGGCGGCAAGGCCGTGATCATCGGCGACCCCGCCCAGGTGCGCGCCCGCGGCGGCGCCGAGGCGCTGTTCCGCGCCTACGGCCGGTTCGTGCAGTCGCTCGGCGGCCGCTACTACACCGCGTGCGACGTCGGCACCTTCTCCCCCGACATGGACGACATCGCCCGCGAGTGCTCCTACGTCACCGGCCGGACGGTCGCGCACGGCGGCGCGGGCGACAGCTCGGTGCTCACGGCGTACGGCGTGTTCCAGGGCATGCGCGCGGCCGCGCAGTTCACGTGGGGCACCCAGAGCCTCGAGGGCCGGACCGTCGGCGTCGCCGGCGTCGGCAAGGTCGGCCACCACCTGGTGACCCACCTGGTCGAGGACGGCGCCTCGGTCGTCGTCACCGACGTCAACCCGGCCGCGGTCGACCGCGTGCGTGAGGAGCATCCGGCGGTGCGCGTCGCCGCGGGCGCCGACGAGCTGGTCGCGAGCGAGCTCGACGTCTACGCGCCGTGCGCGATGGGCGGCGCCCTGACCGACGAGGTCGTCGAGGTGCTGAGCGCGAAGATCGTCTGCGGCGCCGCCAACAACCAGCTGGCGCACGCCGGCATCGAGAAGGCGCTCGAGGAGCGCGGGATCCTCTACGCGCCCGACTACTGCGTCAACTCCGGCGGCCTGATCCAGGTCGCCGACGAGCTCGAGCCGACCGGCTTCAGCTTCGACCGCGCCCAGCAGCGCGCGACGGCGATCTACGACACGACCTACAGCGTGTTCGAGCTCGCCAAGTCCGACGGCGTACCGCCCGCGATCGCCGCCGACCGCCTGGCCGAGCGTCGCATGCACGACGTGGGCCGGCTGCGTGGGATCTGGCTCGGCTGAGCCGCTCGGCGGTCACACGAGTCGCTCCAGCCACATGTTTCACCGGCAGGCAGAGGTGACGCGAGGAGTCAGTCGCGCGAGGGGCCGGCGTAGTCCGACCACTTCTCGAGGACCTCGGGGTCGACGTCCTCTGGAGAGTCACCGCTCTCCTTGTGGAGCTCACTGGCCAACGCACCGAAGTCCGTCTCGTGAGTGCGGTACTTCAGGTCGCGAGCGACCTTCGTCTGCTTGGCTTTTGCACGGCCGCGCCCCATAGGGTCAGCCCCCTCGCACACTCGGCCGGGGCAACGGTGGCTCCCGGACTGTCTCAATGAGTTCTCGTGTCGCCAACGCTACCTGCTGCTTGGGTGTTCCCGCACACCCGCGCCCTGAAATCCTCGTAAAACCGTAGGAAATACCCCGACCGGGGGTGAGGTCGTTACCGGAACCTCACCAGCCGGGGTGCTGACCGACCAGCTCCACGGTCCCCCCGGCGCCCGAGGCGGCGGTGACCTCGCCGGCCACCCAGGCGTGGATGCCGTGGCCGTCGAGCAGCGCGATCGCGGCGTCGATGACGCCCGGGTCGAGCAGCGCGACCATGCCGACGCCGCAGTTGAGCGTGGCCTCGAGGTCGGGCTGGGGGACGTCGCCGAGCCTGCGGACCAGGTCGAAGACCGGCGCGGGCGTCCAGGTGCCGCGCTCGAGGGTGGCGTGCAGCTCCTCGGGCAGCACCCGGGCCAGGTTGGCCGCGAGGCCGCCGCCGGTCACGTGCGCCATCGCGTGGACGCCGTCGCGCCGCGCGAGCTCGAGGCACGCCTTGGCGTAGATCCGGGTGGGGGTCAGCAGCTCCTCGCCCAGCGTCCGGCCCAGCTCGGGGACGTCGCGGTCGTAGGCCCAGCCCGCCTTCGCGACCACGTGCCGCACGAGCGAGTAGCCGTTGGAGTGCAGCCCGCTCGACGCCATCGCCAGCACCGCGTCACCGGGGCGCACGCGCGCGGGCCCGAGCAGGTCGTCGGCCTCGACGACGCCGGTGGTGGCGCCGGCGACGTCGTAGTCGTCGGGGCCGAGCAGCCCAGGGTGCTCCGCGGTCTCGCCGCCGACCAGCGCGCAGCCGGCCTCGACGCACGCCTCGGCGATGCCCTTCACGATGGCCGCGATCCGCTCGGGCACCACCCGGCCGCACGCGATGTAGTCGGTCATGAACAGCGGCTCGGCGCCGCACACCACGAGGTCGTCGACGACCATGCCGACCAGGTCGAAGCCGATCGTGTCGTGCACGTCCATGGCCTGGGCGATCGCGACCTTGGTGCCGACGCCGTCGGTCGAGGTGGCCAGCAGCGGACGGCGGTACGACGTGAGCGCACCGGCGTCGAAGAGCCCTGCGAAGCCGCCGATCCCGCCGATCACCTCCGGGCGGCGGGCCTTGTCGACCCAGACCTTCATCAGCTCGACGGCCTTGTCGGCGGACTCGATGGAGACGCCGGCCTCGGCGTATGCGTCCGTCACGGTGTGGTGTCCCCTACGGGTTGTTGAGCACGGGGAGCGCCTTGCCCAGGGTGGGCGACGCCAGTGTCGCCTCGAGCAGGTGCTTGCCGAGCAGGCTCTCGTCGGGCAGCGGGATGGGGTACTCGCCGGTGAAGCACGCCCGGCACAGCTGCTCCTCGGGCTGCCGGGTCGCCTGGATCATCCCCTCGAGCGAGATGTAGCCGAGGCTGTCGGCGCCGATGCTCGCGCGGATCTCCTCCTCGTCGAGGCCGTTGGCGATCAGCTCGGCACGGGTCGCGAAGTCGATGCCGTAGAAGCACGGCCACTTCACCGGCGGCGACGAGATCCGCACGTGCACCTCGAGGGCGCCGGCCTCGCGGAGCATCCGTACCTGCGCGCGCTGGGTGTTGCCGCGCACGATCGAGTCGTCGACGACGACGAGCTTCTTGCCGCGGACCATGTGCTCCAGCGCGTTGAGCTTGAGCCGGATGCCGAGCTGGCGCAGCGTCTGGCTGGGCTGGATGAACGTGCGCCCGACGTAGGCGTTCTTGACGAACCCCTGGCCGAACGGGATGCCGCTCTCCTCGGCGTAGCCCGCCGCGGCGGGAGTGCCCGACTCGGGCACCGGCATCACGAGGTCGGCGTCGACCGGGAACTGCCGGGCCAGCTCGCGGCCCATCTCGACGCGCGCGGCGTGCACGGACCGGCCGGCGATGGTCGCGTCGGGCCGGGCGAGGTAGACGTACTCGAACACGCAGCCCTTGCGCGCCGGCTCCGCGAACCTGTGCGTGCGCAGGCCGTGCTCGTCGATGGCGACGAGCTCGCCGGGCTCGATCTCGCGCACCACGCTGGCGCCGATCGTGGCGAGCGCGGCGTCCTCGGAGGCGACGACCCAGCCGCGGTCGAGGCGGCCGAGCACGAGGGGACGGATGCCCTGCGGGTCGCGGGCGGCGTAGAGGGTGTCCTCGTTCATCCACACGAACGAGAACGCGCCGCGCAGCATCGGCAGCACCTCGAGCGCGCGCTGCTCCAGCGACGTGTCGGGGTGGTGGGCCAGGAGCGCGGTGACCAGCCCGGTGTCGTTGGTGGAGGCCTCCACGTCACGCGTGTGCAGCGGCAGCTCGCCGTCGGGGTCGGGCAGCTGCTCGACAAGGTCGCGCAGCTCGTGGGTGTTGATCAGGTTGCCGTTGTGGCCGAGCGCGATCGAGCCGTCGGCGGTGGGCCGGAACGTCGGCTGGGCGTTCTGCCAGGTGCTGGCGCCGGTCGTCGAGTAGCGCGCGTGCCCGATCGCGAGGTGGCCCTTGAGCGAGTCGAGCGTGGTCTCGTCGAAGACCTGCGACACCAGCCCCATGTCCTTGTAGACCAGGATCTGGCGGCCGTTGCTGACCGCGATGCCGGCCGACTCCTGGCCGCGGTGCTGGAGCGCGTAGAGCCCGAAGTAGGTGAGCTTGGCGACGTCCTCGCCCGGCGCCCACACGCCGAAGACCCCGCACGCGTCCTGCGGCCCCCTCTCACCGGGGTCGAGGTCGTGGTTGAGGCGACCGTCGCCCCCGCGTCGGCTCGGTGCAGAGCGGCCGCCGGTGCTGAGGTAGGGCACGTCCTCATCGTACGGTCGCCCGCCTGCGGGGCGTGCATCGACGCTCGGCGCCTTGCCCGTTCGGCGGACAGGGCGTTCGGGCACGTCCTAACCTGAAGACGCTGCTCCCTCATGCCCACGACCGAGGATCCCCATGTCCAACGAGCCCCGAGCCGAGTCGGCGCACGACCTGGGCTCGGTGGCGCTCGAGGAGCACGGGGACCGCCTGGCCCCCGGGGACCAGCCGACCGGCGTCCTGACCGTCGACGAGTCGACGAGCTGGGCCGACGGCACCACGCACGAGGCGCTGCTCGTCATCGCCGAGGGGATCACCCAGCTGGCCGGGTTCGACGTCGCGGCGGTGAGCGTCGTGCGCGACTCCCAGCACATGCAGGTGATGGCCGTGGCCGGCAGCGACGAGGCGCGCGACATCCTGCTCGGCACCTTCACCCCCATCACCCGCCTGATGGAGGAGCTCGAGCACGCCGAGGACTGGGGGATGTTCCAGTTCGTCCCCCACGAGAGCCTCGACCCCGAGTCCGAGAGCTGGGGCTGGGTGCCCGACTTCGAGCCGGCGTCCGGGCCCGACGCGTGGCACCCGATGGACCTCCTCGTCGCACCGCTCTACGGACCGAACGGCGAGCTGCGCGGCACGCTGTCGATCGACTGCCCGTCCGACGGCAGGCGGCCCGACGAGGCGCACCGCCGCATCCTCAACCGGTACGCCGAGCAGGCGGCCCGCGCCCTCTACATCGCGGTCGAGCGCGAGGCGTTCGCCGAGCAGGTCCGCGTGCTGTCCGCGACCCGCGAGGTGGTGCGCAACGCCGCGCGCGAGCGCAACATCGGCGTGATGCTCGACAAGATCCAGCCGAGCCTCATCGAGGGGTTCCGCTCGATCGGCAGCTGGATCCACACCTTCGACGAGGACGGCCACGGGCTGGGCGCGATCTACGCCGGCGACGGCGCGCGGGTCGAGATGCCCGAGCACCTCATCACGATCGCCGAGCGCGCCGCGGCCGACTCGTGGCGGGCCCAGCAGGTCGGTCTCGTGTCGCGGCACCAGCCCTACAGCCCCCGCAACGCGAAGGTGTCCGAGGAGGAGTTCCAGGAGATCCTGCGCTTCCTCGAGGGGATCGGCGTCGGCTCGCTGCTGTTCGTGCCCATGGGCGCGGGGCGCGAGTGCCTGGGCAGCCTGGTGCTCACCCGGGCCCTGGGCGACTCGGAGTGGACGCCGGCCGAGGTCGACGCGGCGCTCGAGGTGGGCCGTGACCTGGGCCGGGCCGTGCTCAACGCCCGCGCGCTCGACCGCGAGCGCGAGCTGGTCCGCGAGCTCAAGGCGCTCGACGACTACAAGACCAAGCTGATCGCCACCCTGTCCCACGAGCTGAAGAGCCCGCTGGCCGCGATGCTGGCGAACATCGAGTTCCTCCAGGAGACCGTGGAGCTCGACACCGGCGCGCTCGCGGTGCTCGCGGCCGTCGACCGCGGCGCCGTGCGCCTGGTGCGGGTGGTCGAGGACCTCCTGCTGCTCGCCAAGGTGGGCGACCCGCACCTGCCGCTGCTGACCCGGCCGGTCAACCTGCCCGACGTGGTGGAGGACGTCGTCAACCTCGCCGCGATCGCCGACCAGCGCCGGGTCAAGCTGTCCGTCGACG
This sequence comes from Nocardioides halotolerans DSM 19273, assembly GCF_000422805.1. Lineage (GTDB taxonomy): Bacteria > Actinomycetota > Actinomycetes > Propionibacteriales > Nocardioidaceae > Nocardioides > Nocardioides halotolerans. Next base: position 41,582 of record NZ_KE383924.1, read on the forward strand.
GCGAGCCCGCCCAGATGATCGCGGCCGGCGACCCGGCCGAGCTCGACATCCTGGTCACCAACCTGCTCAGCAACGCCATCAAGTACTCCGGCTCCGACTCCATCGTCACGATCACGCTCTCGCGCGACGAGGCGTGGATCGTGCTCAGCTGCGAGGACCAGGGCATCGGCATCGCTCCGGCCGACCGCACGCAGCTGTTCCGCGAGTTCTTCCGCTCCGAGCTCCCCGAGGTCAAGGCGCAGCCCGGCACCGGGCTCGGGCTCACCATCGTCGACCGGATCGTGACCCGGCACCTCGGCCGCATCGAGGTCGAGTCGGTGCTCGGCCACGGCAGCACGTTCCGGGTCTTCCTCCCGGCCGCCTGAACGGTCCCGTTCCGGCTGTTCGCACCCGCGCCGGCGCGTGCGCAGGTACCTTCCCCGTCATGCGCAAGCTGAGCCTTCTCCTCGTCGCCGTCCTCTCGACCTCCACCGTCGCGACGGTGGTCTCCGCTCCTGCCCAGGCCAAGCCTCCGACGCCGCGGGCCGAGCTGGTCACCAAGAAGGTCACCGCCTCCTTGGTCTCCGGCAAGGTCACCGCGGGCGCGACGGTGAAGAACAAGGGCAACAAGCGCGCCAAGGCGAGCAGCCTCGCCTTCTACCTGTCGTCCGACACCAGGCTCGACGGCGGCGACAGCCCGCTCGGCTCCGTGCAGCTCGGCAGGATCAAGGCCAAGAAGTCGCAGCCGGTCACCGCGACCTTCACGGTTTCCGCCACCGTCGCCCTCGGCACCTACCACGTCGTCGCGTGCGCCGACGCCGGCAAGGCGGTCAAGGAGCGCAAGGAGACCAACAACTGCAAGGGGTCCACGGGGACCGTCGTGGTCAACGGCGAGACGACCGGGCCGCTCACGGTCTCGGCGGCCGCCGGCCCCGGTGGCACCGTCGCCGCCAGCGGCGTCACCGGTGGCACGTGCGCGGGCACGGTCTGCACCTTCCCGACCTCGGGCACCGGCACCGTGACGTTCACCCCGACCGCCTCGGCGGGCTACCGCTTCGGCTCGTGGGGCGGCGCGACCTGCACCGGCTACACCACCGGCGCCGACGGCGAGATCACCTTCACCAACCCGACCGGCCACAAGGCGTGCACCGCGACCTTCGTCGAGCAGGTCACGGTCACCTACGCCGTCTCGCCCGTCCAGCTCCTGCTGGTCGGCAGCGTCGCCGGGGCCGCGAGCAACGGCACCTGCACCAACGACCCGCTGACCGGCGGGGGGTCGTGCGTCGTCGACGCGGGCGTCGGCACGGTCACGCTGACCGCCTCACCGCTCCTCCTCCCGACGTTCAAGGGCTGGACCGGCGGCTGCACGGGCCTCACCAACCCGTTCGTGCTGACCGCCCCGGCCGCCGACGTGACCTGCACGGCGACGTTCGGCCTCATCTGAGGCCGGACCGACCCGGTCCGGTCAGGCGGGTGCGCGGCCGCGCACCCGCTCGGGGAGCAGCCGCGCCAGCGCCGCCGCCTGCCCGCGGATCTCGGGCACGGCGGTGGTCTCCCACAGCGTGCCCTTGCGGGGCGGGCCGACGACGTGGAGCCCGGGCACGACCTGACCCGACACGTCGAGCACCTCACCACCGGGCGTGCAGGCGACCCCCAGCAGCAGCGGGTCGGGCACCAGCACGCCGCGCGCGACCAGGGCCCGCAGCAGCGGGTCGGTGCTGCGGGAGACGTCGGTCATCGGCCCGGTGCAGTTGACCACGGCGTCCGCGAACAGCGTGTCCGGCAGGGCCGGCAGGCCGACCTCGCAGCGCGGCCCGTGGTCGGTCACGGTCGCGAGCCCGTCGGCGAGGACGTCCAGCCGGCCCTCCTCGCGGTAGGCGTCCAACCGGGCGGCGATCCCGGTGGCCATCCGGTGGCGGCGCACCTCCCACTCCCGGGCGTACGTCGAGAGGAACCGCCGTCGCTCGGCGAGGTCGAGGCGCTGCCAGAGCCCCTGGGTGGGCGCCCGGAGGCCGTCGACGACCGGGCGCCAGTCGACGCCCTGGCGACGGGCAGCGGCGACCTGGTCGCGCACCAGCGCGGCGAGCTGGTCGGCGGTGACCGGCCCGGTCGGGACCGGGCTCAGCCAGGCGGTGGAGCTCTGCTCGACGTGGGCGGCGGGCAGGAGACCGTGCCTGCTGACCATCACCACGCGCCGGCCGGGGGCGCTGTCGAGGAGGGTGATCGCGGCGTCGACGGCCGTGAGGCCGGTGCCGACGAGGACGACCACGGCGTCGCCCGGGAGCGCGGTCAGCCGGTCGAGGTCCCACGGGTCGGGAAGGTGCCAGCGGGCCTCCGGCAGCCGGGTGCCGGCGACGGACAGCGGCGCAGGCCGCTGGTTGCCGTGCGCGAGCACCACGCTGGCGGCCCGCGTGACGCGACCGCCCGACGTGTGCAGCTCGAAGCCGCCGTCGCCCGGCACCACGTCGACCACCCGCTCGGCCCGGAACGACAGCCGGTCGTCACGCAGCCGCTCGAGCGTCTCGCGGAGGTAGACGGCATAGTCGCGGCGCGGCAGGAACGCCTGCGCGTCCGGCTCCCGCCCGGTCCGGCGCGCCCACTCGACCAGGTCGGAGGGGATGTCCGGGAACGCGCTCATGTGCCGCGACCGCACGTTGAGCAGGTGCCGCCGGTCGGTGGTGCCGTAGGCGAGCCCCTTGCCGAGCTCGCCGCTCGCGTCGTGGACCGTGACCCTGAGGTCGTGGGCCCGCGAGGCCATCAGGTGGATCGCCGTCAGCGTCCCGCTGGCGCCGCCCCCGACGACCGCGACGTCGCTGCGCACCGACCCCGCCTCCCACCGCGACGAGATCGGTGGGACGGCGTCGCTGACCTCGGGACGAAGCATCCCGTAACTGTAGTAGGTGACTCGTGTTTATGCACAACGACCCGCGAGGGTCCTCAGCGGGCCGCGAGGTTGCGGAGCAGGAGCGTCTCGGCGAGGACCACGCGCTCGAACTCGGCGAGGTGGAGGCCCTCGTTGGCGCCGTGGGCGCGGGTGTCGGGGTCCTCGACGCCGGTGACCAGCACGCTGGCCTCGGGGAAGGCCTCGAGGAACTCGGCGATGAACGGGATCGAGCCGCCGACGCCCATGTCGATGGGGGCGACGCCGTCCCAGGCCTCCTCGAACGCCGCCCGAGCGGCGTCGTAGGCCGGGCCGGTGGCGTCGATCCGGGTCGGCTCGCCGGTATCGACCACGGTGAACGTGAGCTGAGCACCCCACGGGACGTGGGCCTCGCAGTGGCGGCGCAGGCACTCGACGGCGTTGGCCGTGGTGTCGCCGGGTGCGATGCGGAGGCTGAGCTTGGCGCGGGCGACCGGCACCAGCGTGTTGGACGCACCGTCGACCTTGGGCGCGTCGAGGCCGGTGACGCTGAGAGCCGGGCGGGTCCACAGCCGCTCGACCACCGGGCCGTCGCCGATCCACTCGACCGAGCCGTGCGCGCCCGACTCCGCGCGCAGCCGCTCCTCGGGATACTCCACGTCGGCGGCCGGCCCCTGGAACAGCCCCTCGACCGCCACGTTGCCGGCGTCGTCGTAGAGGCTGGAGATCACCCGGCTCAGGGTCATGATCGCGTCGGGCACCAGCCCGCCCCACATGCCGGAGTGGACGCCGTGCCCGAGGGTGCGCACCTCGATGTCCGCACGCACCAGGCCGCGCAGCGACGTGGTCAGCGCGGGCTCGCCGATGTCCCAGTTGCCGGAGTCGGCGATCACGATGACGTCGGCGCGCAGCTTGTCCTGGTGCTCCTTCAGCAGCGCCGGCAGCGTGTCGGAGCCGACCTCCTCCTCGCCCTCGACGAACATCACCACGTTGACCGGCAGGTCGTCGCCGTACGCGCGGATCGCGCCGAGGTGGGTGACGATCCCGGCCTTGTCGTCGGCGGCCCCGCGCCCGTAGAGGCGCTCGCCGCGCTCGGTCGGCTCGAACGGCGGCGAGTCCCAGTCGGCCGGGTCGTTCTCGGGCTGCACGTCGTGGTGCGCGTAGAGCAGCACCGTGGGCGCGCCCTCGGGGCCGGCCTTGCGCGCGATCACGGCCGGGGCGCCGCCGTCGGCGCTCACGATGTCGACCTCGACGAACCCCTCGGCGCGGAACAGGTCGGCGACCGCGTCGGCGCTGCGCCACACCTCGCCGGTGCGGGCCGGGTCGGCGCTCACCGACTGGATCCGGACCAGGTCCTCGAGGTCGGAGCGGAGGGCGGGCATCAGGTCGCGCACCGTCGCGCGGAGGTCGTCGGTCATGACACGACCCTAGGACCCGCTCGACGCGGCGTCCCGGCCGACCGGGACAGCAGCACCTGAACCCCGGGCCGTCCCGGACCCGATAATGACCCGGTGCTGCAGAGGAGCCCGGCCGCGGTGGCCACCACCAGCGTCGGCTGGCGTCTCGTGGCGCTCGGCGTCGCCTTCGTCTCGTGGGCGGCCGCGGGTGGGGCGGTGGTGCTGCTCGCGGTCAACCGCGAGGCGCCGGCCGAGCTGGCCTACTGGCTCATGGACGTCCTGTCCGCCGTGGTCTACGGCGCCGTCGTCGTCGTGATGCTCCCCCGCGTCCGGCACCCGGTCGCGTGGATCATGGTGCTGGTCGCGCTGGGGTGCGGGTTGTCGGGGTTCGCCTCGGAGTACGCCGTGCTCGCGCACGACCGCGACCTGCCCGCGGGCGACGCGGTCGCCGTGGTCGGCAGCTGGGTCTGGACCCCCGGCACCTACGCCTCGATGGCGGTGATGCCCTGGCTGGTCCGGCCGGCGCGGTGGGCCCGCCCGGTGGTCGTGGCCGGCGTGGTCGCCGTCGCGCTCGCGACGCTCCGCGTGGCGACCTATCCCTACCAGGGGATCGACAACCCGCTCGCCGTCCGGGTGGAGCCCTGGAAGGTGTTCCTCCAGCACCTGCACCTGCACGCGGACCGGTGCGTCACCGTGCTCGGCCTCGCGGGCGCGGTCTGGCTCGGGTGGCAGTGGCTCCGCGCCCGCGACGACCGCGGCCGGGGACTCGGCTGGCTATGCGTCGGCGTGCTGTTCCTGACCGCGGCGTTCGCCCCGATCGTGTTCGTGCGCTTCGACGGCGGCGCCGCCGAGCTCGTCTACGAGGTCTCGGGCGTCAGCCTGATCATCGCCCAGGCCTTCCTGCCCGTCGCGCTGCTCGTGGTGGTGCTGCGCCAGCGGCTCTGGGGCATCGACCTCGCCGTGAGCCGGGTGACCGTCTGGGCGCTGCTCACCGGCGCCGTCGTCGTCGGGTACGCCGGCCTGGCGTGGCTGGGCGGCAGGCTCCTGCCCGGCTCGGAGGAGGTCGCGGGCCTGGTCGCGGTCGGGGTGGTCGTCGCGCTCGGGCAGCCGCTGCGCTGGTTCCTCCAGGGCCGCGTCGACCGGCTGGTCTACGGCGACGGCACCGACCCGGTGCGCCTGCTGGGCGCACTCGAGCCGGCGCCCGACCACGCGCGCACCCGGCTCGACGCCCTGGTCGCGGCGCTCCGGTCGGACCTGCGCCTGGGCGGGGTCGAGGTGCGCAGCCTCGACCAGCAGGTCCGCGCCGGCTCCGGGGCCCTGGACCGGGTCGAGGCCGACCTGCCCCTGCTCGTCGACGGCCGCCCGCTCGGCAGGCTGCTGGTCTCACCCGTCGACGGGCAGCGGCTCGACGCCCGCACCCGCCACCAGCTCGACCAGCTCCGCGGCGTGCTCGGCGTCGCGCTCGAGCTCGAGGTCGTCAACCGGCGCCTCGAGGCCGCGAGCAGCCGCCTGGTCGAGGTGCGGATGGAGGAGCGCCGGATGCTGCGCCGCGACCTCCACGACGGGATGGGCCCGGCCCTGGCCGGCGTCGGCCTCGGCCTCGCCGCCGCCCAGCGTCGCCTCCTCCACGACCCCGAGGGTGCCGCCGCCCTGCTGGCCGAGCTCGAGGCGGAGGTCGAGCGCCGCACGGACGACGTCCGGCTCCTGGCGCGATCGCTGCTCCCCTTCCAGCTCGACGACGGCGAGCTCGGCCCGGCGCTCGAGGTGATGGCCAGGCGGTTCGCCGGGTCGGGGCTGGACGTGCGCGTGCGGTGCCGGGGCGCCGACGGGCTGGACACCCGCGAGCAGCTCGCGATCTACCACGTCGCCGCCGAGGCCGTCTTCAACGCCTACCGGCACGCGCGTGCCGACTCCGTCTCGGTCGAGGTCGCCGGCACGGCCTCGGGCCCGACCGTCCTCCTCGTGACCGACGACGGTGTCGGGATCAGCGGCACGCCGCGCCGCGGCGTCGGCCTGTCCTCGATGCGCGAGCGCGCCGAGGAGCTCGGAGGCACGGTCCACGTCGGCCCCGCACCCGCGGGCACCGGCACCGTCGTACGGATGGAGCTGCCATGACCCAGCCCGTGACCGGCTCCCCGATCAGGGTCGTCGTCGTGGACGACCACCCGGTGTTCCGCATCGGCATGGTCGCGCTGCTCGGCGAGATCCCCGGCCTCCTCGTGGTCGGCGAGGCGGCCGCGCAGGAGCAGGCGGTCGAGGTGGTGCTCGCCGAGCGCCCGGACGTCGTGGTGATGGACCTCGACCTCGGCGGCGGCTCGGGCATCGCAGCGACCCGCGAGATCCTGCGCGAGGCGCCGGAGGTCGGTGTGCTGGTCGTGACGATGTTCGGCGACGACGACGCGCTGTTCGGCGCCGTGCGCGCCGGCGCCCGCGGCTACCTGGTCAAGGGCTCGACCCCTGACGAGGTCGAGCGCGCGGTGCGGGCCGTCGCCGACGGCGCGGTGATGCTCGGGCCGCAGGTCGCCGCGCGGGCCCTCGGCTTCCTCTCGAGCTCGCGGGCCAGCCTCGGCGGATCGTTCGCCGAGCTCACCGAGCGGGAGCGCGACGTGCTCGCACTGCTGGCCCGCGGCCACAACAACGCCGCCATCGCGCGGTCGCTGGTGCTGTCGAGCAAGACCGTGCGCAACTACGTCTACTCGATCTTCACCAAGCTGCAGGTGAGCGATCGCGCCTCGCTCGTGGTCAAGGCCCGCGAGGCCGGCATCGGGCTGGAGCGCCCCGAGGCCTGACCCCGGTCCCGGGACGGGAGTCCCAGATCGGGCGGGCGGCGCGGCCCGTCGGATCGAGGCTCGCGGTCTCTGCCGCCCGGGCCGCCGCGCGGCCGACGGTGGTGGTGTCCGGCAGGGTGCCGGACCGGCCCACCGGCCGACACCTGCAGAGGTGACTTCGCATGACCACATCGCTCGTGACCGAGGAGCTGGCGCCCGCCAGGTCGCCGGGTCCACGGCTCACCACGTGGCCGCTCTGGGGCCTCCCCGCCGGAGCGCTCGGCTTCGTCGCCACCGTCTTCCTCAACGACCGTCCCGCGGCCGAGACCAGCGGCAGCGGCTACACCGTGACCCCCGCCGACATGGCGGACCTGGACCCGGGGAGGTACCACCTCGCGGTGGTGCTCGGCTACCTCTCGGTCGGCTGCCTGATCGTCCTCGCGGCCCAGTGGCGGCGACGGGTGGAGAGCCAGTTCGACTGGTCCACCGCGGCCCCGGTCGTCAGCGGCGGCCTCCTCGCGTCAGCGGGGGCGCTGACCCTGGCCTACGGCTGGATGGGTGCGCTCTCGCGCTACCTGCCCAGCGCGCCCGAGGGCACGTCGTTCGACGAGCGCGGGACGTTCGTCTACTTCATGCTCAACGACTTCAGTCCCTACATCGGCTGGTACGGCGTGCTCGTCGCGGGCGCCGCCCTCACCTGGATGGCCTGGCGTGAGCGCCTGGTCAGCCGCGGTCTCGGCACCCTCACCGCGGCGGTGTCCGTGCTCGTCCTGGCCTTCGTGTTCGTCACCGGCGTGCCCGGCATCCCGGCCCTCGCGGCCGCCGAGCTCGTCGTCGTCTCGCTGTGGCTGGCCCTCGGCCGCAGCCCCATCCTGCAAGGAGAGAACCGTGCGTAAGACAGTCCTCGCGGCGGCCGTGCTGGCCGTCACCGGCGCCTCGCTGGCGCTGCCGGCCACCGTGGCCTCCGCCGACCAAGCGCGTCCCGCCGCCCCCACGGGCGACGCGGCCGCGCCGATCCTGCTCGTGACCCTGCCCACCAGCCCCTGGGAGGGGTGGTACGCCGAGAGCGTCGACGTGCACGTCACCGCGGGCGGCGGCATCGCCGTGCCGCCGCCGACCATCACGTCGCTGACCTACCGGCTCACCGGCGCCGCGTCGGGCACCGGCTCGCTCCCGTTCTCCGGCGTGACCGGCGGCGGCGACATCCACGTGTCGACGCCCGGGCTGACGCAGGTCACGGTGACCGCGGTCAACAGCCGGGGCGAGGAGTCCGAGGTCACCAAGACGGTCGGCGTCGACGGCCAGATCCCGCGCGTCATCTTCCAGGGGAAGATGGGCACCGAGCAGCCGGTCTTCGAGCTCGGCGAGGAGGACTACTTCCACTACGCCTGCGCCGACGACTTCACCGGCGTCAAGACGTGCGAGGGCCCGGCCCAGGGATCGCGGATCGACACCACGTCGCTCGGCAGCCACGAGGTCGACGTCGTGGCCGTCGACAACGTCGGCAACGGCGCGCTCATCATCCGCCGGTACGACGTCGTCCCGGTGGGTGCGAAGGACCTGCGCTTCGACGGGGCGCCCATCGTCGCCGGGACCGCGGTCGTGGGCCAGCGGCTCACCGCGACCGCGCCCGCCGTGCACGGACCCTCGGGGCCGGTCGCGGCCACCGTCGGCTACGTCTGGAAGCGCGACGGCGCGCCGATCCCCGGCGCGACCGCCGCGTCGTACGGCCTCGGCCCGGCGGACGCCGGGCACTCGGTCTCGGTGACCGTGACCGGCGCGGCGAGCGGCTACCGGAGCGCGGAGGCCTCCAGCCCGGCCGTCGCCGTCGTCCCGGCCCGACCGGCCGTGACGGCCTCGATGAAGGCGAAGGGCAAGGGCAGGGTGGCCATCACCGCGCAGGTCGTCGCAGCCGGCCTCGACACCACCGGCCCGGTCACCGTGACCCGCGGCGGAAAGGTCGTCGGCCGGGGCGTCGTGCACGACGGCAAGGTCGTGGTCACGCTCAAGAAGCAGCCGCGCAAGAAGGTCACTTACGTCGTCAGCTACGGCGGCGGCGCGGGCCTGACGCCGGCGCAGGTCAAGGTCCGGGGCAAGGTCCGCTGACCACGAGGCTCCGGGTGGCGCTCCTCAGGGCTTGCGGAAGATGACGGCCTGGTAGGTGCGCCGCCCGGGGTCGCTCGGGACCACGAAGAGCGTGGTCGGCTTGAAGCCGGGCCGCCGGAACACGTAGGAGCCCTGCTCGGGCCCGGCGGCCCCCGCGCGGAAGGTGAGACCGAAGGCGCGCGGGTCACGCCGCTTCCCGTTCGCGAGGTTGTCGACGGCGGTGAGCCGCATCCGCCAGTGCCGCCCGGCGCCCTCCATCCGGAACGACTTGCGGCGCAGCACGGCGAACCGGCTGCGCTGGTAGAGGTCGCGGCGGGTGGTGGCCGCGGCGAAGACCTCGGGAGCGACGAGGACCGGGGCGAGCGCGGCGCCGATCACGGTCGCACGCAGCAGGTTGCGGCGGGTGGTGCTGGTCATCGGGCCCTCCTGGCCTCGGACGGGTCTAGCATCGGCAGGTGGCCGAGCCGGTGTGGCTCACCTTCGACCTCTTCGAGGGCCGGGTGGGCGAGGAGTTCGTGGTGTCGGCGTACGACGGGCCGTCGGTCCGCACCGAGCTGGTCGAGGCGGTCGAGAGCGACCGGCCCGGCGGCGCCGGTCCTGACGGCGCGCCGAGGTCGCAGTTCTCGCTGGTCTTCCGCGGGCCGGTGGGGCCGGTGCTGCCCCAGGCCACGCACCGCGTCGAGCACGCCGAGCTCGACCCGATGGACGTCTTCCTGGTGCCGGTCGGGAGCGGACCCGACGGCGTGCAGTACCAAGCGGTCTTCGCCTGAGCGCGCGTGGCCGGTCACCCCGACCACTCCATCCGCAGGTAGACGCCGACCTCCTCGGCGACCCGGAAGCCGAGCCGGTCGTAGAGCGCGCGGGCGGGGTTGTGCACCTCGACGTGGATGCTGACGATGCGGCCCTCCGCGGCCGCCGCCTCCTGGAGCGCCGTGACCAGCGCGGTGCCGATGCCCTGCCCGCGGAACTCCGGCAGCAGTGCGACGTCCACGATCCTGAGGTCGCCGGGCCGGCGGTCGACGTACAGCCGGCCGGCGGGCCGGCCCGCCACCTCGACGACCGAGAACGAGCCCTCGGGGTTGGTGCGGTGGTAGTCCTCGTCCTGGGCCGCGAACTGCATCTCGACGAAGGCCTCGCGCGCGCCGGGTGGCCAGGCGACCTGGTCGAGCTCGTCGGCGCGCGTCGACGCGTAGACCGCGAGGAGCAGCTCGCGGTCCGCGTCGGTCGTGGGGCGGAGCGTGACCTCCGCCGTCGGCGTCATCGCTCACTCACCTGGGTGGGAAGACGCCCTGGAGCGCGATGTTGAACGAGAGCGTCAGGTAGGGCTGCATGTTGTTGTGCGGCTGGCTGCTGCCGGCCGGGGACAGGGCCTCAGCCGCGAGGGGGGTGAGCGGCTGGCCGGCCGGGGCCTTGTAGGCGTTGGCGTTCTGCGAGCGGGCCAGGCTGCGGGCGGGCGTGGGGCTCTGGACATCCGCGAAGTCGGGGTTGGCGTTGACCGTGTGCGAGTGCGCCGGCATCTCGGTGCTGAGCAGCGTCACCGTCTCGGTGCCTCCGGCCTCGCCGAGAGCTCGGTTGCTCAGCCCGGGCCCCTGGCCGGGCTGCATCACGGCCCGGCCCTGGAGGTCGGGCAGCCCGAAGTTGCTCAGGCCGTTGCCGCCGTACGTCGTCCCCAGGAGCGAGAAGAGCGCGGTGTTCTGCGAGATCGGGAGCAGCTGCCCGTTGCACAGCGCCCACCCCCTGGGGGCGAACTGGAAGGCGAAGATCCGGATCTCCGCCACGAAGGGATCGGCCACGCGGCGGCTCCTAGGTCGGGCTCGGGAAGATCCCGAACAGGGAGATGATGTGGTTGATGCAGAGGTAGGGCTGCAGGTTGTCGTGCGGCTGGCTGCCCCCGGCCGTGCCCATCGACGAGGCGGCGAGCGCGGCGGTGGCGGTGTCCTCGATGTAGAGGTCGGCGGCCGTCGACTGCGCGAGCACGTTGTTGGCCGGCGAGGACTGCGTGGCCACCCCGGTCGACACGAGCATCGCGTGGCGGTGGCTCGGGATCTGCGTGGTCGTGAGGGTCACGGTCTCCACGCCGCCGCTGGAGCCGATCGGGTAGTTCCCGGGGATCGGCGTGTCCTTGTGCACCCCCAACCGGCCGCGGAGGTCCGGCACGTTGAACGTCGACTGGCCGTCGCCGCCGTACGTCGTCCCGATCAGCTGGAAGAGCGTCTCGTACTCGGAGATCGCCAGGGGCTGGCCGTTGCAGAAGGCCCAGCCCGCCGGCGCGAAGTTGCCGGCGAAGATCCTCACCTCACCCACGTAGGGCTGTGCCATCTGCTGCTCCTCTAGTTCGGGCTCGGGAAGATGCCGGCCGAGATCGCGATGCAGTAGTTCAGGGTCAGGTACGGCTGCAGGTTCTGGTGCGGCTGGCTGCCACCCACCGCGCCCACCGTGGAGGGGTGCAGGGTGGTCAGCCCGGACGGCGATCCGTAGAGCTGGCTCGGCGAGTCGGCGAGCAGGTTGCCCGGCGCCACCGGCGTGTCGCCGGTGGCCGTGGTCGCGTGCACGACGTGGGTGTGCTGCGGGAGCTCGGCGACGGTGAGCGTGTGCGCCTCCTGCCCGGCGCGCTCGCCCATGGTGTGGAAGTCGCTCTGGTGGATCGGGACCCGCCCCCGCAGGTCGGGCAGGGCGAACGTCGTCTGGCCGTTGCCGCCGTACATGGTGCCGAGCAGGGAGAACAGCGCCTGGTTCTGGTTGATCGGAAGGATCTGGCCGTCACAGGCGGCCCAGCCCTTGGGCGCGAAGTTGAACGACATCAGGCGGATCTCGCCGAGGAAGGGTTCAGCCATGGTGGCTCCTGGTCTCGTCTCTGCCGCCGGTCACGGGCAGTTCCCGGAGGTGAAGCCGGCACCCGCGTGGTCGGCGCTCGTCGTGGCGGCGTTGTTCTGGCCGGCGAGGAAGGCCTGCACGGCCGCGTCGTCGGTCGCCGAGCCTGCGTAGCCCTCGAGCAGGAAGTGGGTGCCGGCGAACCGCTGCCGGACCCGGATCCCGAACAGACCCACGGCCGAGGTCGTGGCGGTGTTGCCGAACATGTCCGCGCAGACCGTGGTCGTGTCGGTGCTGACGGCTCCCGCGTCGAGGCGGATGGCGTCGCCGGCCAAGGCGTGGTTGAGGTTGACCACGTTGTTGGTCACCGTCGCGTTGATCCGGCTGCTGCCGTCGCGAGCGATGATCTCGATGCCCCGGTTGGCGACCTGCGAGACGTTGTTGCCGGTGACGAGCGTGGTGAGGGTGGCCGTCCCGTTGCTGGTGATGCGGATGCCCGGGCCGGTCGTGGAGTTGCTGTTGGTCAGCGTGTTGCCGAGCAGGGTGCCGGTCATCGTCGAGGTGGCCGCGGCGGCCAGGTTGACGTTGATCGGCGAGGCGCTGCCGCCGGTCCCGGCCGGGACGTTGAGCCCGTCGACGGTCGTGTTGCGCACGTCGTAGGTGAAGGAACCCGAGGAGTTGTGGGCGAGGTTCACCCCGATGTTGTTGTCGTCGAAGACGCTCGCGGCCGTCCCGCTGTCGTTGACCTCGACGGTCATGGTGCCCGTGAGGTTGGTGACGGCCTGGAGGCCGTTGGCCCGGTTGCGCAGGAACGACGAGCCGAGCACGTCGGCGTTGATGCTGCCGCCGTCGGCCTGGAGGAGCAGCCCGTTGTTGCCGGGCGAGACCGTGTCGGTGTCGCGGAAGATGCTGTCGGTGACGTTGAGCTGGCTCAGCGTCCCGCTGGTGTTGACGATCCGCGCGTTGTCCTCCGGGGAGTGCGCGACCAGGGTCCGCACGATGCCGGCCGTGCCGGCGAGGTTGGTCAGGTGCAGGCCGGCCTCGTCGGTGGCCGCGTCGTCGCCGTTGTTGTCCACGACCGAGTCGGCGATCTGGAAGTCCGTCACGGAGGCACCCCGGACGCCGTTGCCGAGGTTGTCGACGACCTTCACCCGGTTCAGCGAGACGTGCTGGGTCGAGGTGAGCGAGATGCCGTCGCCGGTGCTGCTCTGGATGGTGCCGCCGCTGCAGGCGTCGGCGACCGCGGCGCAGGCACCGCCGTTGCCGGTGACGCTCAGCCCGCCGGACGGGCCGGTGTTGCTGAGCACGATGCCGTTGGCGGCGCCGTTGCTGGAGACGCTGCGGAAGGTCAGCCCCGGGCCGCCGATCTCGGTGCCTCCCGACACTCGCAGCGCGGTGCCGGTGGTGGTGGTGAGGGTGTTGGTCCCGGTCGTCGCCACGGTGCCGGTGGCGCCGGTGACGCTGAAGGCGGGCGCGGATCCCGAGCTGATCGTGACGTTGCTGAACGCGAGCGCCGCGGCGTTCGCCTGCACGGCGATCCCCGCACCCGAGCCGCCGCTGTGGCCGACGGAGTCGACGACGATCGTGCCGCCGATCCCGTCGAGCAGCACGGCGGTGCCGGTCGTGGTGGCCACCGAGGTCTCGGCGACCGCGACGCCGTTGGTCGCCCCGGCGGGGTCGGTGAGGCCAGTGGCGGCGCCGGTGCTGATGGCGACGCCGCGCAGCGCCGCGTCGGTGGCCAGCGTCACGGTCCCGGCGAGCGCTGGTCGGGTGCCGCCGAGGGAGGGGCGGCTGTCGAGGGTGCCGTTCGCGGGCACGGTGACGCCGAGGAGCGCGTCGAAGCTCCCGGTGGCGCCCTGGCCGACCAGCACCTCGCTGGCCGGGAACGTGTGCCCTGCGCCGTAGCTCCCGCTGAAGAGGAACACGCGGTCACCGGTGCCGCGGCCGGCAGGCAGCGCGCCGAGCCCGACCAGAGGCTTGGTCCGGCTTCCGGTGCAGGCCGCCGCGCAGCCCGCTGCGTCGGTGTCGTCGACGAACCAGCGGTCCGGGCCGGAGACGTTCACGGTCTGGGTCTGCTGCGCACTGCACTGCTGGGGGTCGCCGGCGTTGTCGTCGCAGACCTGGAACGCGAAGGTGACCGCCCCGGCGCCGGAGAGACCGCCCGGCGGCTCGACGTAGAAGGAGCCGTCGGCACCGCTGAGCAGGGTGACGGTGGCGGTGGCCGGGCTCACCGAGCCCGGCACCAGCTGCACGGTCAGGTCGCCGATGGGGTCGTCGGGGTCGGTGGCGCCCTCCTTGAGGTCGCCGCTGTCGCTCGCGCTGATGGTCAGACCGATGCCCGAGCTGGTCGTCACCGTGTGCCCGGTCGCCGACGGCGCGTCGTTCACCGAGGTCACGGTGATCGCGACGGTGTCGGTGTCGGCGGCGCTCAGCGCGTCGGTGCTGGTGATCGTCAGCAGCGCGGGGCCGTTGTAGTCGGCGGCCGGGGTGTACGTCGCACCGCTGAGTGCGGCGTTGAGGTTCGCCAGGGTGCCGCTCAGGGTGACGGAGGCGGTGCCGTTGCCGGTCACGGTCAGCCCGGCCGTCCCCGACAGCGTGAACGTGCCATGGGTGACGGTGACCGCGACGTCCAGCGAGCCGTGGTCGCCGTCGGTGACGCTGATGACCTTGCCCGCGCCGAAGGTCAGCACCGTGTCCTCGTCGATCGTCTGCGCGCCGGGCACCGTGTTGACCGGCGGCAGGTTGAGCGGCACCACGTGCACCGTGGCGGTGGCCGTCGCGGAGGCGAGGTCGCCGTCGTCGACGACCACGGTGATGATCCGGTCGGTCGTGCTGGGCACGGCCTTGGTGTTGTCGTAGCGGATCGAGGCGACCACGGCCGCGTAGCTGGCCTTCGACGCGGTGCCGGTGAACGACAGCGTGCCGGTGGCCGGCACGTAGGTGCCGCCGGCGATGCCGCTGCCGGGCGGGATCGTCGCTGAGAGCGACTCGAGCGCGTCGCCGTCGGGCCGGTTGGTGAGCACGACCGTGAGCGACTCGAGGTTGGCGTCGTCGACGTCGGTCACCGCGGCGTCGGGCGCGACCAGCACGCCGTTGCCGGTGTGCGGCGAGGTCTCGCTGAACGTCGCGGTGGAGCCAGAGCCGCCCGCGGTCGTGTCGAGGTCGACGACCGGCGCGTCGTTGACGCAGGTGACGTCGACCGACACGGTCGCGGTGTCACCGCCGGTGATCGTGTAGTCGAAGCTGTCGGGCCCGCAGTAGTCCGCGTCGGGCGTGTAGGCCACCGAGGTGGCGTTGAACGTCACCGAGCCGTGCGGCGGGTCGGTGACCGCGATGATCGAGAAGGGGTCACCCTCGGGGTCCGAGTCGTTGGTCAGGACCAGGAAGCCGGTCGTGGCGTCCTCGGTGGCCGTCCTCGTGTCGTCGACCGCCACGGCGGGGTCGTTGACGCACGTGACGTCGACGGTGACGTGACCGGTGTCGGAGAGCGTGCCGTCGCTGACGACGTAGTCGAAGCCGCCGGCCGCCGGTCCGCAGAGGTTCGCGGTTGGCGTGAAGGTGACCGTGCCCGTGGCCAGGGAGACCGTGCCGCCCGTGGGGTTGCTGACCGAGGTCACGCTCAGGGTGTCGCCCGCGTCGGGGTCGGTGTCGTTGCCGAGGAGGTCGGTGGCCGGGAACACGAGCGGGAGGTCCTCGGTGGTCGACTTCGTGTCGTCGGTCGCGACCGGCGCGTCGTTGGTGCACGTGACCGTCACGGAGACCGTGGCGCTGTCGCCGCCGGTGATCGTGTAGGTGAAGCTGTCGGGCCCGCAGTAGTTCGCCGCCGGCGTGTAGGTCACGTTGCTCGCGGTGGACGACGTGGTGCCGTGCGCGGCGGCGCCGACCGCCGTCACCGAGAACGGGTCGCCCTCGACGTCGGTGTCGTTGGCCAGGACGTCGATCACGGTCGCCGGCGCGTCCTCGGCCACGGTCGTGGCGTCGTCGACCGCCACGGCCGGGTCGTCGACGCAGGTGACCGTGACGTCGACGGAGCCCACGTCGCCGCCGTTGAGGGTGTAGGTGAAGGTGTCGAACGGCGGTGGTGTGTTGCAGTAGTCGGCGTCCGGCTCGTAGGTCACGCCCGAGCCGCCGCCGGTGATCACCACGGTGCCGTGGGCCGGCTGGGTCAGCGACGCGACCAGCTTGGGTCCGCCGTCGGGGTCGGTGTCGTTGGCGAGCACGTCGATCGCGGTCGGCGCGGCGTCCTCGGCGACGGTCTTGGCGTCGTCGGCCGCGGCCGGCGGGTCGTCGACGTCGACCACCGTGACCGTCAGTGCCTTCTCGACCGACAGCCCGCCGGAGTCGGTGGCCCGCACCCGCACCGACTGGCTCGGCGTGGTCTCGAAGTCGAGGGGGCCGGCGGTGCGCAGGGTCGCGCCGACGATCGTGAACGAGCCGTTGTCTGCCGAGCCCGGGCCGGCCACCAGCGTGAAGGTGTGGGCGTCGCCCGGGTCGGGGTCGGTGGCGCTGAGCGTGCCGACGGCGGTGCCGCCGGGCTGGTTCTCGGCGACCGAGGCCGGGGCGAGGCCGAGGTCGGTGGGCGCGTCGTCCTGCTCGACCTTCTCGCAGGTCCTGCGGACGATGTCGGGGACGTCGGCCTTGACCTGGTCCTTGCCGCGACCGCACCGCATCCGGTCGCGGGCGGTGGCGTCGTCGAGACCGTTGAGGGTGTCGTTGCCGCGACCGCCGCCGAGCACGTCGTTGCCCGGACCGCCGATCAGCAGGTCGTCGCCGCCGCCGCCCTGGAGGACGTCGTCGCCGCCGCGCCCGAGGATCTTGTCGTCGCCGCCGAGGCCACAGATGAAGTCGTCGTGCTTCGTGCCGCGCAGCACGTCGGGGCCGGGCGTGCCGACGATCGTGCAGCTGCTGCTGGGGCCCTTCTCGCGGTCGGCGTGCGCCGGGGTGAGCGGGAGCACGATCCACGCGGTGGTGGCCAGTGCCAGGGCGGTGCCGAACCTCAACCGCACGTCTTCTCCTAGATCGCCATCCCCCCGGACCGCGTGACGGTAGCGCTAGGAGACCCCCCAGGCATATGCCCCGTCCTCGTCATTTCCTTCGCCCGACCGCTCACCCCAGGGGGAGGTACGGCGCGAGGTCGGTGCGCTCGCCGGAGGCGGAGACCCGCGCGCCGCCGAGGGCCTCGGCCCAGCCGAGCTCGCCCGTGGCGAGGGCTATCCAGGTCTCGGCATCGGTCTCCACGACGGCCGGCGGGGTTCCCCGCGTGTGCCGGACCCCCGGGATCACCTGCACCGCGGCGTAGGGCGGCACGCGCACCTCCACGGAGTGGCCCGGCGCGCGCTGCTCGAGGAGCGCGAGGAAGTGCTTGGTGAGCAGCCGCAGGTCGGCGCTCTCGGGCCGCTCCGCCACCCGGGCGAGAGCCGCTGCCACCTCGGCGGGGTCGGCGGTGCGGAGGCGAGCGGCCATCAGGAGCCCGCGGAGGTGTCGGGATAGGGCTGCACGACCTGGAACACGTGGTAGGTCGTGCGCTCGTCGTCGGCCTCGTCCCGCTGGCGCTGGCGCCAGCCGTCGACGACCGCGACCAGCTCCTCGGTCAGCTCGCGCGCCTCGGCCTTGGTCAGCCGGACCGCCTGCTCGGTGATGGCCCGGTGGACTCCGGGGGTGCGGTCCTCGCCGTAGGCCAGCTCGACCACGCGGTGCGCCCATGCCTCCTTGCTCCGCCGGAACACCTTCGAGGCCGCCCGGCCGTCGGGCGTCTTCTCGAGCTCGCTGATCGAGACGTCGAACCGTGCCCCCTCGGCCGCGCGCCAGACCCGGTCGCGCCGGTCGCGCGCCGCCGACGGGTCCTCCTCCACCAGCCCGAACTTGGCCAGCGAGCGCAGGTGGAAGCTCGCCTGGTTGGCCGGGATGCCGAGCAGCTGCGCGACGTCGGCCGCGCGCAGCGCGCCGTTCGCCTCGAGCTCGGTGAGGATCCGGCTGCGGACCGGGTGCGCGATCGCGCGGAGCGCCCGCGGGTCGTGCAGCTCGGGGTGAGTCATGCCGAGCACTGTAGCAAATTCAGCACCACTACTTGCGCAATTCTAATTGCGCACTTATTGTTGCGCATATGACCGGCTTCCGCGACCTCCGCAAGAACCACGACTTCACCGTGCTCTGGATCGGGCAGACCGTCAGCGAGCTCGGCACGCAGGTGAGCATGTTCGCCTTCCCGCTGGTGACCTACGCCGTGACCGGGTCGGCGTTCCTCGCCGGTCTCGCCGGCGGCTTCGAGCTGCTGGGCACCGCGCTGGCGCTGCTGCCCGCCGGCCTGCTGGCCGACCGCGTCGACCGCCGCCTGGTGATGCGCTGCGCGTCGGGCATCGGCGTCCTGCTCTACGCGTCGCTCGTCGTGGCCGGCGTGCTCGGCGACCTGACCGTGCCGCACCTGTTCGTGGTGGCGCTGCTCAGCGGTGCGTGCGCGGGCGTCTTCGCACCCTCCGAGATGTCGGCGGTGCGCTCGGTCGTGCCACGCGAGCAGCTGCCCACGGCGCTCAGCCAGCAGCAGGCGCGCCAGCACGTCGGCCACCTGCTGGGCGGACCGCTCGGCGGCGCGCTCTACGCCGTGACGCGGTGGGCGCCGTTCCTCTTCGACGCGGTGACCTTCGCGGTCTCGTGGCTGCTGCTCGGCCGCCTGCGCACCGACCTCTCCCCCACCCCCGGCACGGGCCCGCGCCGCAACGCTCGCGCCGACGTCGCCGAGGGCTTCCGGTTCCAGTGGAGCCGGCCGTTCTTCCGCACGCTGATGCTCTGGGGCATGTGCTCCAACCTCGTGGTCAACGCGGTCTTCGTCGCCGCCGAGCTCAGGCTGATCCAGGCCGGCTACGCGCCGTGGTCGATCGGTCTCGTGTCGACCGCCGCCGGGGTCTGCGGCATCCTCGGCGCCATCGCCGCCCCGCGCCTCATCGACCTCCTCCCCACCGGCCGGCTGACGGTCCTGGTCGCGTGGAGCTTCGTGCCGCTGCTGGTCCCGCTCGTCGTGTGGAACCACCCCGCGGCCGTGATGGTCTCGCTGTCGGTCGGCCTGTTCTTCAACCCGGCCGGGAACGCCGGGATCTCCTCCTACAAGATGTCGATCACGCCGCCCGAGCTGATCGGCCGGGTGCAGTCGGTGGGCATGCTGACCAGCTGGAGCACGATGCCGCTCGCGCCCGTCCTGGGCGGCGCGCTGCTGGCGAGCCTCGGGGGTGCGACCACCATGCTGGTGCTCATCGGCGTGGCTGTCGCCGTGGCGCTCGTCCCGACGCTGAGCCGGACGGTCCGGTCGGTGCCGCGGCCCTCGGAGTGGGCGCGCGACGAGGCCGAGCTCGCGCTCGTCTGAGCGCGGGTCTCAGACCGCGCGCATGCGGCGCGGGCGCCGGTCGGCGGGCGCCTCGTCGCCCTCGCAGGCGACGAGGTCCGCGACCTCCTGCACGAGGTCGCGCAACCGCCAGCCGGACCGCTCGATCGCGTCGAGCGAGGCCGGCAGGTCGGGGTCGAGGTCGTCGAGCCGGTCGCGGTGGTCGTGGATCAGCTCGACGTGCGCGAGGAGGGCGGCCAGCGGCGTGCGGAACTCGTGGTTGATCGTCTCGACCAGCCGCGCTCGCAGCCGTTCGGAGCGCAGGGTCGCCTCGTGCTCGGCGGTGATGTCCTGGACGAGGACCAGGGCCCCGTCGGGCTCGCCGGCGTCGTTGAGCAGCGGTGCGCCGTTGCAGCGGAGGTAGATGGTGGCGCCGTCCTGATCGTGCGCCGCGACGACCTCGTCGTTGATGAACTGTCCACCGCGAGCCCGCGCGATGGGCATCTCGTCGGGAGCCATGATCGTGGTGCCGTCGGCGTGGTAGAGCCGGAACACGTCCGGGAGGACCTCCTCGGGCAGCGGCGCGTAGTCGAGCCCGAACATCTTCTGGACGGCGGGGCTGAGCAGCGTCAGGTTGCCCTCGGCGTCGCAGGCCACCACGCCCACCCCGGTGTGCTCGAGCGCCAGGTGGAGCGGCACTCCTGCCAAGGTGTCGAGCGAGCCGGATATCCCGTTCAAGGGCCCTCCTGGTTGTCAGCTGCCCCCCGGGAGTATCTGCTCGATCGTGCCTCCGAACAGGACATTTCAAACATCCGGGTGCGCGCGGGCGGGCCCGGACCGCCCGAAGCGCGCCGCCGCGGCGCCCACCACCGTGACGAGCTCGGGCGGCGACTCGACGGTGAAGTCGGCGTCGACGTTGGCGAGCATGAACATCGGCCACTCGAGGGTGTCGACGTTCATCTCGAGCACGGCCCGTCCCGGCGTCCCGGAGACCGCCGCCCAGTGCCCTGCCACCGCCGTGACGTCGGCAGGGTCCGCGTCGAAGACGATGCGCACGGCGTAGCGCTGCGGCATCCGGCGGATCCCCGACTGGACGAACGACAGCGCGTCCGCCGCGGGGAGCTCGCGCTGCCGGAACGTCTGACCGGTGGTGCGCGGCTCGCTGATCCGGTCGACACGGAAGGACCGCCAGTCCTGCCGGTCGCGGTCGTAGGCGACGAGGTACCACCGTCGGCCCATCGACACCATCCGGTGCGGCTCCACCCAGCGGTCGGTGGTCTCGGCACTCCGCCCGTCTCGCGGGGGCGCGGTGTAGGTGAAGTGGAGCGGCTCGCAGTCGCGGCAGGCCTGCGCCAGCGTGCTGAGCAGCCCGGGATCGAGCGCGGGGCCGCCCGACCAGGGCAGCCGCTCGGTCTGCGAACGCAGCGCGTCCATCTGCCGGCGAAGGCGCGGCGGCATCAGGGCGATCACCTTCGACAGCGCCTGCACGGCGGTCTCCTCCATGCCCGGGGTGCCGCCAGCCGCCGACGACTGGAGGCTGACCGCGATCGCCACCGCCTCCTCGTCCTCGAGCAGCAGCGGCGGCAGCTGGCCGCCGGCCCGCAGCTGGTAGCCGCCGGCCACGCCGCGGACCGCGTCGACGACGTAGCCGAGCTCGCGGAGCCGGTCGACGTCACGGCGCAGCGTGCGCGGGCTGACCTCGAGCCGGCCGGCGAGCTCGCCTCCGGGCCAGTAGCGGTGGGTCTGGAGCAGCGAGAGCAGGCGCAGCATCCGGGCGCTGGTGTTCATGCCGCCGAGACTAATTCTCATTGCGGACAGGAACTGGCCTGAATCGCTTCTAGCGTCATCGTCATGAACCCGACACCTCGCCCAGCAGCACTCGCGCAGCCGGTCATCCGGACCGAGGGCCTCACCCGGCACTTCACGCGGCACAAGAAGACGGTGGAGGCGGTCCGCGGCCTCGACCTCGAGGTCGGCCACGGCGAGCTCGTCGCCTTCCTCGGCCCCAACGGCGCCGGCAAGTCCACGACGCTCCGGATGCTCACCACGCTCATCGAGCCCACCGCCGGCACCGCCACGGTCGCCGGTCACGACGTGGTGCGCGAGCGGCGCGAGGTCCGGCGCAGCATCGGGTACGTCGGCCAGGGCAACGCCGCAGGCCACGCCCAGCGCGGCCGCGACGAGCTGGTGAGCCAGGGCCGGGCGTTCGGGCTGTCGCGCGCCGCGGCGCACGCCCGGGCCGAGGAGCTGCTCGACGCCTTCGACCTCTCCGAGCACGCGATGCGCCCGGTCTCGACGCTCTCGGGCGGCCAGCGCCGCCGGCTCGACGTCGCGATCGGGCTGGTGCACACCCCGCAGGTGCTGTTCCTCGACGAGCCCTCGACCGGGCTCGACCCGCAGAACCGCGCGAACCTCCAGGAGCAGGTGCGCCGCCTGCACGACGAGCAGGGCACCACGATCGTGCTCACCACCCACTACCTCGAGGAGGCCGACGCGATCGCGGACCGGGTGATCGTGATCGACCACGGCCGGGTGATCGCCGACGACACCGCGAGCCGGCTCAGGTCCGGGCTCGGCGACCTCGTCACGCTCGCGTTCGCCGACGAGGAGGCCGCGACGATCGCCGCCGAGGGTGCGTCGTGGGCGCTGGTCGGCCCGGGCGAGGCGGCGTCGGTCGAGCGGGTCGGCACGACGGTCCGCGCACGGGCCGCGGGTGCGGCCGACCGGGTCGCGAGGTTCGTCGTCGACCTCGAGTCGGCCGGCGCTCCGGTGCGCCGGGTGGAGGTCGCCAGCGCGACGCTCGACGACGTCTTCCTCGAGCTGACCGGGCGCAGCCTGCGCGAGAGCAACGAGCAGTCCACCGACGAGAGCGGCATCGAGAGCAAGGGAGCAGCAGCATGACCGTCACCATCGAGAGCGCCACCGAGAGCACCATCGAGAGCCCCGTCCGCACCGCGCCGCGCGAGGTGGTGCTGCCGCAGGCGCCCGGCGTCCTGGCCGACACCTGGAACGTCATGGTGCGCGAGCTGCGGCCGGTCTTCCGCGAGCCGGCCTCGGTCCTGTTCGCGATGGTCCAGCCGCTGGTCTTCCTCGGGCTGTTCGCGCCGCTGCTGCCCGAGGTCGAGAACGGCTCGGCCCTGCAGTGGTTCGTGCCGGGGATCATCGCGATGACCGCGCTGATGGGAGCGTCGTTCACCGGCGCCAACCTCACCCAGGAGATCGTCACCGGATCGCACGAGCGACTGCTCGTCTCGCCGCTGTCCAGGTCGTCGCTGCTGGTCGGGCGCGCGCTGAAGGAGATCGTCCCGATGCTGATGCAGGCCGCGATCATCGTGGCGGTCGTGACGCCGTTCAGCTTCGACCTGCACCTCGCACACGTGCTCGTGGGCGTGGTCGTGCTCGCCGGGTTCAGCATCGGCGTGGGCGCCCTGAGCTTCGCGCTCGCGCTGGCGTCGAAGGACCAGGAGTGGCTGTTCTGGACGGTGCAGCAGACGCTGATCTTCCCGGTGCTGCTGCTGGCCGGCGTGCTGCTGCCGCTCGAGGGGGCGCCGGGCTGGCTGCGCGCCGCGTCGCACGCCAACCCGCTGACCTACGTCGTCGAGGCCGAGCGCGCGCTGTTCGCCGGGACGCTCCCGGTCGACACCGTGGTCTCGGGTGCGGTCGCGTCCGCGGTCGTCGCGGCGTTCGGCCTGTGGGTGGGGCTCCGGGCCATGCGCGCCTCGAGCTGAACCCTGACCGTCGACCGCTGGACGCTCTAGGCTGCGGCGCGTGACCGAGGGTCTGCACGAGCCGCTCGAGGCGCCCGCGGTGCGCGAGACCGTGCAGGCGCTCCAGACCCGGATCGCGGCACGGTTCCCGCAGCGCGGCCTGCTGGCCGTCTGCGGGGACCTGCTGCTGCTCGTGGAGGAGGTGCAGGACAGCTCGAGCCGCACCCACCAGCGCATCCGGGTCGCGCGGCTCGCCTCGCGGGTGGTCATGGTGCTGGTGCTGGCCGGCACGGCGTTCGCACTCGTCATGGCGGGCCGCGACGTCGTCCGGCACGGGCTCGACACGTTCGTCGACCTGCTTCCGCTCGTCGAGACCGCCATCAACGACATCGTGTTCGCGGGGATCGCGGTGTTCTTCCTGTGGTCGTTCCCGGAGCGGGTGCAGCGCGGGCAGCTGCTCAAGCTGCTCCACCAGCTCCGGTCGACCGCGCACATCATCGACATGCACCAGCTGACCAAGGACCCCGAGCAGCTCAAGCCGAGCTTCACCCCGAGCAGCGCGAGCAAGCCGCTCGGCATGACGCGCGACGAGGTCGAGCGCTACCTCGACTACTGCTCCGAGATGCTCAGCCTGGTCGGCAAGACCGCGGCGCTGTGCGCGGAGGAGTCTCGCGACAACGTCGTGCTCGAGACGGTGTCGCGGATCGAGACCCTGACCGTCGGGCTCTCGCGCAAGATCTGGCAGAAGATCTCGAACCTGCCGCCGAGCGACGCACCCAGCGGCGCGACGATCCCCTGACGGTCAGCCGATGCCGTCGAGGATCTCGAGCGTCAGCCGCCACGCCTCGTGGCCGGTGTCGATGACGTCGAAGTGGTCGCCGGCCAGCTCGACCAGCTCCGCCTGCGCGCCGGCGTCGGTCGCGGCGGCGACGTAGTCGCGCGACTGGCTCACCGGCACGACGTCGTCCTCGGTGCCGTGCACGCACCAGACGGGTACGTCGAGCGGCAGGTGCTGGCGCGGGTCGACGTCCGCGTCGCCGGGTCCTGCCGGGTGCCCGAGGAACGGCACGACGGCGCCGGAGCCCAGCCCGTCGCGGTCCGCGGCCACCAGGTCGAGCACGCCGGCCTGCGAGACCACGTGGGTCACGGCGTCGACGGCGTGCCCGGCCCAGGCGGCGAGGTGGCCGCCGGCCGAGTGGCCGAGCGTGACGACCCTGGTCAGGTCGAGGCCGCTGGTGTCGAGGGTGCCGATCGCGGCCCGGACGTCGTCGAGGGTCTGCGGGACTCCGCCGCCGTTGCCGACGCGGCGGTACTCGATGGTGAGCGCCGCCCAGCCGCGCGCGACGAGGTCGGCGGCCAGCGGCCGGCCCAGCGAGAGGTCGTAGGCCGCCTTCCAGAACCCTCCGTGCACGACGACGACCACCCCGCGCGGGTCGCCGTCGGGCACGGAGAGCTCGACGAGCTGGTTCGGGTCGTCGCCGTACCTGATCGTCTCGGGGCCGCTGCTCGTCACCGGCTCATCATCGCCGCACCGCGGGTCGGATCAGTCGGTCAGGATCACGGTCCAGGTCTCGGCGCCGGGCGAGCTCGGCGACGGCGTGCCGCCCGCACAGGTGATGCCGACCTGGGCGGCGTGGGACCCGCCGGCGAGCGGCAGCGTCGCGGTGAGCTGGATCGGCCGGGTGTTGCCCGCGCCCGGCACGTTGGTGCGGGTGCCGTTGATCGCGAGCGTGTCGATGTAGAGGCCGACCGACGGCGTCGCACTGCCGGGGCAGTTCGCGGTGAGCGCCGGGATGAAGACGGTGAGCGTGGTGCGGCCCGCGTGAGGAAGGGTGAAGGCGTACGGCGCGACGCTCACGACGTCGGGCGTCGGCGCCGGCGGCGTCGCCGCGCCGAGGGTGCTGCTCTGCGCCCACACCGGCTTCTTGAGGTCCTTCGACTTGATCGAGCCGTTCTTGATCTTGGTCGACGTGACCGCGTTGGCGTGCAGCTTGGCCGCGGTCACCGAGCCGTTCGGGATCGACGCCGCGGCGTACGCCGTGCCGGTGCCGAGCGCGACGACGAGGGCAAGGTAGGCGACGGCGTTGCGTCGCAGGTGTCTCAACATGGGTTCCACCTTCACTCTGGCGCCGGTCCGAGACCGCCGGCGCTCACCTGGGTTGACGGATCTCTTCCCCCGTTGGTTGTGTCTCACGCCCAGCGCTCACTCGGACCGGCCCTGCTCGAACCGGCCCTGGCGGCCGCGCTTGGTCTCCCCGCGGCGCTTCTTCTCGGCCAGCCGCCGCTCCTGCGAGCCGCGCGTCGGCCGCGTCTGCCGGCGCTTGCGCGGCGGCGGCGCGGCCGCCCGGCGCAGCACCTCCGCGAGCCGCTCGCGCGCCGCCCGCCGGTTGTCGAGCTGCGCGCGGTGCTCGCTCGCCGTCACGGTCAGCACGCCGTCGACGAGGCGGCTCGCCAACCGGTCGAGCACCCTGCTCCTCAGCCGCGCGGGCACCGCCTCGGCCCGGGCGAGGTCGACCGACAGCTCGACCCGCGAGTCGGTGGTGTTGACGCCCTGTCCGCCAGGCCCCGACGACCGCGAGAACCGCTCCGAGAGCTCCGCCGCCGGGATCACCCAGCCGTCGGTGATCTCCAGGTCGTCGGGCATGGTTCGCACGCTAGCTGGGGACGGTCCACTCGCTACCCTCCGTGGATGGCGACGCTCCAGGATCTCGCCCGCATCATGGGCGACCTGCCCGAGGTGGACGAGGGCGAGCACCACGGGCACGCGACCTGGGCGGTGAGGAGCAAGGGCATCGCGTGGCTGCGGCCGTTCAGCAAGGCCGACCTCAAGCGGTTCGGCGAAGAGACGCCGCCGGCCGACCCGATCCTCGCGGTCAACACGGCCGACCTGCACGAGAAGGAAGGCGTCCTGGCCGCCGGCATCGGTGGGGTCTTCACGATCCCGCACTTCGCCAGCTACCCGGCCGTGCTCGTCGAGCTCGGAGCCGTCGACCCCCGAGACCTCCGGGAGCTGCTGGTCAGCGCATGGCTTGCCGTAGCGCCCCCCGAGCTGGCGGACGAGTTCGACGTATGACCTGAAGCCCTCGTCGCAAAGCAGCCCGGGGTCAGCTCCGAACGGCCCGTCCGTCCTGGCTTCGCCGGAGTGAGGGCGTCACCCGGGTCACATCGCGATGAGTCAGAGGCGGCTCAAGAAGTCGTCCTTCGCGGTGTTCTTGGCGATGCCGATGAGCATGAGGAGCGTCTGTTGCAACCACCCCATCGCCACGTACACCGCCAGCGCCGCGACCGCGCCGTAGACGAGCACCAGCAGCGAGAGGGCGGGACCGAGCGAGCCGTCACCGCCCGCGAGCGACAGGGCAGTCGCACCGAGCACGCCCAGTGCGATCACAGCCAGGGCTATCCACTTCAGGAAGCCGATCACGTAGACGAGCCGTGTGGCTCCGCCCGTGCTGACCGACCCACCGGCCTTGGCCATGGCTTGTCTCCTCAGGTAGGTGGCCTTCGCGCCGACACGTGGGACGGCGGCGTAATTCAACAATCTGGCGGGGTCAGCGTCAGCGGAATCGGTCAGGTCGACCCTTTCGAGGAGGTGGTCGGGCACCTTCGAGCGGATGGAAGGTGTCATGTCGCGGGACTTCGGTGACGGTTCTCCATCAGGACATCGGTGACACTTCTGGTGGTCGTAGTGGTGACACTTCGGCCGTCGGGGTCAGGCGGTGGCTGCCTGTGAACCCATCGACCCCCGTGTCCGTCTCGCGATCGCGCAGTGGCGCGAGGACGCCCCTCGTGGGGCGGTCTCGACGTTCTGCGCCGAGCAGGGCATCTCTCGCGCACGTCGTTCTACGAGCTGCGCAAGCGCGCGATGGCCGAGGGCCGGCGGCGGTGCTCGAGCGGAGGTCGAGGCTTCCGAGGTCGCGCCCCTCCCGGCTGAGCGAGGAGGTCAAGAGCAAAGCCTTGCAGGTACGCGCGGCGCTGGAGTCCTCCGGATTGGACCACGGACCGATCAGCGTGCACGACAAGGCCATCGCCGGCCACGGGGTGCCGCAGCGGCTGCTCTCCAATAACGGGATCGCGCTGAACCCGTCGCGGCGCGGGTTCTTGGGCCACTCGTCGAACACGTCTCCGGCTCGGGCGTCGAGGCGATTACCGGTGAGCAGTAGAAGCCGACCACCCAGAGCAAGAACGAACGGTTCCACCAGACCCTGTTCCGCTCCCTCGACCCCAACCGTCACCGATGTCCTGATCCAGAACTGTCACCGATGTCCTGAGACATGACAGCCGTCGCTTCAAATTGATCTTGCGTTCGAACATGTGTTCGACTAGACTGGCCGCACGATGACCCAGACGGCCGACCGCCTCCCCGACACCGCGCCCCTGCCGCGCGACCTGCTGGCGCAGGTGCGGGAGGCGCGCCGCACGGCCGAGGCCGCCGAGGTTTCGATCCTCGAGCTCGCGCTGGCCTGGGCCGCAGCCAACCCCGCACTGCCCGGGCAGGAGCCGTGGGAGCCGGCCGAGGCACCGTCGTGGCTGGAGGACACCACCCACCTGATGGACGAGGAGGAACGGGAGTGGATCGGGCTGCCCCGCCCTGCGCTGGGACGCCCCGGCCGCCTTCGCCGCCGCCAACGCCATGACCACCACCGGCGGCAAGGCCGTGCTGCGCGACGCGCTCGTGCTCGCACACCGGCTGCCCGGGTTCTGGGCCGCGGTCCGCGCCGGCCAGGTCACCGCCCGGATCGCCCGACGCGCCGCCCAGGCCGTGCTCGGCCAGCCCGCCGACGTGTGCGGCTACATCGACCAACAACTCCTCGCGCGGATCACGCAGTCACGGGCGATCGGGCCGGTCGTCCTCGACCGGCTCATCGACCAGGCCATGGTCCACCTGCACGCCGAGCAGCGCGAGCTCGAGCAGCTCGAGGCCCTCGACGCCCGCCACGTCACCATCGACCCCGCGACGCTCAACCACACCGGCATCGCCGCCATGGACGCCCGCGCCGACTGGGCCGACCTCGCACCCTTCGACGAGACCCTGTCCGCCGTCGCGGCGGTGCTCGCGCAGCTGCCTGAGCACCAGCACGACTCCCTCGACGTACGCCGCTCGATCGCCCTCGGCATCCTCGCCGACCCCGCCCGCGCCCAAGCCCTCCTCGACGGCGACCACCACCC
Organism: Nocardioides halotolerans DSM 19273; assembly: GCF_000422805.1. Taxonomy (GTDB): domain Bacteria; phylum Actinomycetota; class Actinomycetes; order Propionibacteriales; family Nocardioidaceae; genus Nocardioides; species Nocardioides halotolerans. The sequence goes on from NZ_KE383924.1 coordinate 69,688, forward strand.
CACCCCCACCCGACGACGCGACCTCGTGGCCACCCTCGAGCTCACCGACCTGCACCTGCTCGGCCTCGACCCAGTGATCAGCGACGCCGACCTGCGCAGCCACCTCGACCAAGTCATCCGCCAATGGGCCGGCCGCCCCGACGTGCGGCTCATCATCAAACCCGTCCGCCACCGCGACCACTACAACAGCCGCGACAACGGGTGCGACGACCGCCCCGGCCACAGCGACGCACTCCAGTGGCGCTACTCGCCCACCGACCGCGACCGCGAGACCGTCCACCGCCGCGACCGCACCTGCGTCCACCCCCACTGCACCCGACCAGCCCGCCACTGCGACTGCGACCACATCACCCCCTACGAACCAGGGCGGTCCCACCTGCCCCTGCAACCTCGCACCCCTGTGCCGCCACCACCACCGCCTCAAGACCCTGGCCGGGTGGCGCTACTGGCCCCTCGGACCACCCGGCACCTACCTCTGGCGCGACCCCCACGGACTCCTCTACCTCCGCACCCGCGACGGCACCCGCGCCCTCGAGTAGCTACGCGCCCAGCGCGTCCGGAAGCGTGCGCGTCCAGGTGTCGCGCAGCACGGCGAGGTCGATGTCGAGCTGGCCGTCGACCACGAGCGCGTCGCCGCCGGTGGTGCCGAGCTCGGTGACCGGTACGCCGTGCCGCTCGGCCAGGTCGCGGAGCCGAGCCGCGTCGTCCGACGGCACGGTGACGAGCACTCGGCCGGCCGACTCCGAGAACAGCGCGACGAACGCGTCGCCCTCGAGCGTCACGGTCGCGCCGATGCCGCGACGCAGCGCCGACTCGACCAGCGCCTGCGCGAGGCCGCCGTCGGAGAGGTCGTGGGCCGAGGTGACCAGACCCGAGCCGAGTCCGCCGGCCTCGCGGAGCAGCTCGGCGAGCGCCTTCTCGCGGGCGAGGTCGACGGCGGGCGGCAGGCCGCCGAGGTGCTTGTGCACGACGTGCGCCCACTCCGAGCCCGACAGCTCCTCGCGGGTCTCGCCGAGCAGCAGCACGGTCTCGCCGGCGGCCACGAAGCCCGTCGGCGTACGCCGTGAGACGTCGTCGATCACGCCGAGCACCGCGACGACCGGTGTCGGGAGGATCGCGGTCTCGCCGGTCTGGTTGTAGAGGCTCACGTTGCCGCCGGTAACGGGGATGCCGAGCTCGAGGCAGGCGTCCTTGAGGCCACGGCAGGCCTCGGCGAACTGCCACATGACGGCGGGGTCCTCGGGCGACCCGAAGTTGAGGCAGTCGGAGATCGCGAGCGGGGTCGCACCGCCGGTGGCGACGTTGCGGTAGGCCTCGGCGAGCGCGAGCTGCGCGCCCGCGTAGGGGTCGAGCGCGGCGAAGCGGCCGTTGCAGTCGGTCGCCACCGCGACGCCGAGGCCGGTCTCTTCGTCGACCCGGACCATGCCACTGTCGGAGGGCTGGGCGAGCACCGTGTTGCCGCGGACGTAGCGGTCGTACTGGTCGGTGATCCACGACTTGTCGCAGAGGTTGGGGCTGCCCGCGAGCCGCAGCAGCGTCTCGCGCAGCTCCTCGCCGGTGGCGGGCCGTGGCAGCGCCTCGGCGCGGTCTGCCTGGAGGGCGTCCTGGGTCTCGGGCCGGGCGAAGGGGCGCTGGTACGTCGGACCGTCGTGCGCCACGCTGCGCGGCGGCACGTCGACCACGCGCTCGCCATGCCAGTCGACGTGGAGCCGGCCGGTGTCGGTGACCTCGCCGATGACGGTCGCGTCGACCTCCCACTTGGCGCAGATCTCGAGGAACGCGTCGACGTCGGCGGGCGCGACGACGGCCATCATCCGCTCCTGCGACTCGCTCATGAGGATCTCCTCCGGAGCGAGCGTCGAGTCGCGCAGCGGCACCAGGTCGAGGTCGACGTGCATGCCGCCGTCGCCCGCGGACGCGAGCTCGGACGTGGCGCACGAGAGGCCGGCGCCGCCGAGGTCCTGGATGCCGCTGACCAGCCCCGCGGCGAAGAGCTCGAGCGTGCACTCGATGAGCAGCTTCTCCATGAACGGGTCGCCGACCTGCACGCTGGGTCGCTTCGCGGGCCCACCCTTCCCGGAGGACGCAGCCTCGAACGTCTCGCTCGCCAGGACGCTCACGCCGCCGATGCCGTCGCCACCGGTCGCGGCGCCGTAGAGGACCACCCGGTTGCCGACGCCGCTCGCCTTGGCGAGGTGGAGGTCCTCGTGCCGCAGGACCCCGACGCAGAGCGCGTTGACGAGCGGGTTGCCGAGGTAGCTCGCGTCGAAGACCGCCTCGCCGCCGATGTTGGGCAGCCCGAGGCAGTTGCCGTAGCCCCCGACACCGGCCACGATCCCGGGCAGCACCCGGTGGGTGTCGTCGGCCTCGAGCGGGCCGAACCGGAGCGGATCCATCACCGCGACCGGCCGCGCGCCCATCGCCAGGATGTCGCGCACGATGCCGCCGACGCCCGTGGCGGCGCCCTGGTAGGGCTCGACGTACGACGGGTGGTTGTGCGACTCGACCTTGAACGTGACGGCGTAGCCCTGACCGATGTCGATCACGCCGGCGTTCTCCCCGATGCCGGCCAGCATCGCGCCGACCGGTGTCTCCTGGGGGATCTCCGAGAACTGCTTGAGGTGCACCTTCGAGCTCTTGTAGGAGCAGTGCTCGCTCCACATCACGCTGTACATCGCGAGCTCGGAGCTGGTCGGCCGGCGGCCGAGGATCTCGCGGATGCGGGCGTACTCGTCCGCCTTGAGCCCGAGGTCGGCCCACGGCTGCTCGCGCTGCGGGTCCTCGGCGGCGACGGCGACGCTGTCGAGACCGGTGTCCGGTCCGGTGGTGGCGGAAGCGGGCACGCCCACAATCTACCGACGGTCCGGCGCCCGCCCTCGACGGCCCGCTGCCCGGAACAGCGCGCCGACCTCAGCGATACGCGGTGAGCGTCCCGTCGGCCAGGATGAAGACGACGTGGTCACCGGCGAAGACGGTCGCCTCCTCGGCATCGTCCACGTCGACCGCCCACGACTCCGACCTCTCGCCGTACTCGTAGAAGAGCAGCTCGTCGCCGTCCAGGCTGTAGAGACCCGAGTCGGCGACCTGGAGCTGGCCGTCGTAGCTCGCGACCCGGTCGAGGCTGTCGTCGTAGAGGGTGCCGTCGGCGAAGCTGAGGAAGAAGTCCTCGCCTCCCGACCGGAGACCCTGCCCGTAGAACGACTCGTCCTCGTCGATGTCGAGCTCGCCGACCTCGCCGTCCTCGTCGAAGACCCGGACCGTCTCCTCGTTCTCGTCGTCGGTGTAGAGGGACTCGTCGACGTAGACCGAGTCCGACGAGAAGGCCCCGACGGTGAGGGAGGCGTCCGAGCTGCTCGCGTCCTCGCTCCACAGCTCCTCGCCGTCCTCGGTGGAGTAGGCGTGCACCTCGTCGGTCGAGACCACCGCCAGGCCGTCGACGACGGTGAGGGAGGAGTAGTCGTCGCCGCCCAGGCCGAGGTCGACCGACCACTTCTCGTCCCCCGAGCCCGGGTCGAGCCGGACGAGGTCACCGCTCCTGATGACGTAGATCGCGTCCTTCGTCACCTGGCTGCTGCCGACCCGGCTCACCGACCACTCCTCGTCGCCGGACCTCGGGTCGCGCACCTCGATCTCGCTGGTCGAGTCGCCGTCGTCGTAGGAGCTGACGACGAGCCGGCCGTCGACGAGGCCCATGACGCTGCCGCCGCTGTCCTCGTACCAGAGCTCGTCGCCGTCGTCGGTCGTGAGCACGCCGAAGCCGTAGCCCTCCTGGCCCTGCACGACGACCAGGTCGTCGTCGCCGGGCAGCACGTAGGCCCAGCCGTAGTCGGCGTCGTCGGCGGTCCAGAGCTCCTCGCCGTGCTCGTCCAGCGCGACGACCTCGCCGGAGTCGCCCACGCTCACCACCGTGACGTCGCCCGCGGCCGAGACCTGGGCGTACTCCCCGTCGGTGTCGAACGTCCAGGCCTCCTCCGGTTCCGAGGTGACCGCCTTGGCGAGGTGGCCACCCTCGGCCAGGTCGCCGTCGGTGCCACCGAGCAGCGTGACGGCCGCCAGTACGGCGCCCACGACGACGAGCACCGCGAGCACGGCGCCGACCACGACCCAGCGACGGCCGCTGCCGGCCGCGGGCGCGCTCACGGGAGCAGGCTGCGGCGCGGGAGCCGCCTGCGGCGCTGGAGCAGCAGCCTGCGGCGCGGGGGGAGCGACGGCCCGCCCGCAGGAGGTGCAGAAGGCCGCGCCGGGAGGGACCGGCGCACCGCACCAGCCGCAGAAGCGTCCGGCGGCGATCACGACCCGCCCCCGGTCGTCACGGGCCGCGACGGCCACGCGCTCCTCGATCCGGTCCTGTCCACCATGTCCACCAGCTCCACCGCGTCTCTCCTCGTCATCGGTGCTTCGTCGTCCCTGTCGGCGCCCCGTCGCGCACCAGCTTCTTGGCGAAGCACTGCGACGCCGCGATGCCCCGCTCGGTGCACCAGCGGTTGGGCTCGCCGGGCCTGGAGTAGGGGACGCCCGCGATCACGACCCAGTAGCCGTCCAGCGTGTACGCCTCCCAGTCGCTGCTGTTGAGCAGCAGCACGTTGGGGTAGAGCAGGCGCAGCGACAGGAACTGCTGGTAGATGTCGGCGAGCGAGTACGTGCGACCGTCGTGCGCGTCGTAGGTCCCGTCGGTCTTCGACGAGAGCTGGGCGACCCACGCGCCCTCGAGCGCGGACACGCGGGGGTCGTCGAGAGCGGCCTGTCGCTCCAGCACGGAGAGCGCGCTCGACTCGGTGTCGGCGGCATCCTCGCTGACGCTCGCGGCGACGGCCGTCGTCGACTCGTCGGACACGTCCTCGGCGGGGGTCGACGGCTGGCCGTCGACCGCCTCGCACTCGACCAGCACGACGCCGTCGGCGATGTCGGCGGCCAGCGAGTCGGGGGCCAGGAACGCCGTGCCGGTGCCGAAGTCGGCGACCAGGTGCGAGCCGGGGTCACCGAAGCCCGGCACGAGCAGCGCGTCGCCGGAGAGGTCGAAGGTGCCGTCCGCGATCACCGCGCCGGCGGAGCCGTCGCCGGCCCCCGTGCTCCGCAGCACGACGCGGAACCGGCTGGAGGCGATCCGCTCCCCCTCCGGGCAGACGGGGCGCACCTCGAGCGTGACCTGGACGGCCGTCTCGGTCGAGACGGCGGCCGTCGGCACGATGTCGAGCAGCTTGCCGCAGGCGGTGCGGAACGCCGTGAGCGCCTCGGCGTCCGCACCGGTCGAGCCGTCGGCGGCCACGGTCTCCGCACCGTCCGCGCCGAACGCCCCGGCGGCCTGCGGCGTACCGGCGGCACGGGACTCGGAGGGACCGTCCGGCACGAGGTGGACGGCCCAGCCGGCCACCAGCGCGGCGACCAGGGCCGCCACCACGACCAGGACCCCGCCGAGCGGTCGGCGGGTGGTGGTCGCCACCGGAGCCGGCTCCGGACGGACGACCGGCGCTCCGCACTCCTTGCAGAAACTCGCGCCGGGTGTCGTGGGGGCGCCGCACTGGCCGCAGAACATGGTCATGCCGCCCGCCGCCTGCGTCTCAGCAGGAGCCACGGGCCGAGCGCGCCCAGCACGCCGGCCAGCGCGGCCGCGACCCACACCTCGGGGCGCCGGTACCACGGCCGGCCCGCGGTGACCGGACCCAGCTCGGCCTCGAAGGACGCCCCGTAGTTGCCGTCCGCGTCCATCGGCACGAGCGAGACCGTCCACGGCGCCTCCTGCTCGTCGACGGGCACGGTGGCGTGGTGGGCGCCCCCGCTCGCCGTGACGACCGGGTCACCGTCGAGGGCGACCACCCAGCGCTCGGGGTCCTCGGCACCCGGGCTCCACGAGACGTCCAGCACGACGTGGTCGTCGTCGCGACGGGCACCGGCGTCCATCCGGGTCGCCGTCGGGACGACGGGAGCGACCGTCACCGGCGCCTCGTCGTCGACCAGGACGGCCGCCGAGGCGTTCGCGCTGCGTCCGAGGCCGTCGACCACGAAGACCTGCATGAGCCCGGAGTAGCCCGCGGGGTAGGCGTGGTTCAGGGTCGGCTCCGAGGTGACCTCGTCGGTGAACCCGTCTCCGTCGAGGTCCCAGCGGTACTCCTCGATCAGGCTGGACGACGCCGTGGACCCGGAGGCGTCGAAGTGCACCTCGCGCCCGGGTGAGGCGTGGTAGGTCCCGTTGCTGAGCACCGCGATCGGCCGGCCGGCGATGTTGTCCAGGGCCAGCCCCAGCGCCAGCTCGGTGTCGCCGCCGTCGTTGGAGATGACCTCGCCCGAGGTGCGGGCGGCGAGGTCGTCGTAGCGGCCGACGTCGCCGCCCACGACCGGGAAGACGTTGACGGGGTCGATCTCGAGCGACCGCCGCTCGACCTGCGGGAGGGTCTCACCTCCGGTGAGGTCGGGCTCGTGGAAGTCGGCGTCGGTCAGGACCACCGCGGCCTTCGTCGCGCCGTACTGCCAGTCGAGCTCGTCGAACCCGACCATGAGGGCGTGCAGCAGGCCCTCCGGGTCGTCGCCTCCCCCGTCCGCGAGCAACGTCGACAGGCCGCTCTGGAACTCGCCCATGTCGGTCGTGAACGGCGTGACGACCTCCGCCGGGGTGTCGTCCTCCGCGTCGCGGTATTGGACGAGCGCCACCCGGCCGTCGAGCGCGACGATGCGGTCGGCCTGGTTGGCCGCGAAGGAGAGCGCCGCGTCGATGTCGTCCTGCATCGACCCCGTCGTGTCGATGAAGAACGCGACGTCGCGCCCCGAGGAGCCCGGCGCGCTGTCGGCCTCGTCGAGGGGATGGCGCACCAGGTTGCGCACGCCGAGCCGCTCGACGATCCGGTCCGCGAGGCAGGTCGTGGCGGAGACGTCGTCGTCAGGCTCGTCGGCGAGGTGGCACTCGACCGGGTGGCGGACGAAGTCGCGGTAGCCGACCGAGTGGATCTTGTTGCCCGTGCTGTCGGGGACCCGCACGCCCCGGCCGCAGACCGAGTCGCCCGCCAGGCAGAGCGAGTCGGTCACGCCTGCGATGTCCCGGGGGACGCCGGCGCGGATGCCGTAGAGCCCGCCCTCCTGGGCGAGCCGCCCGTCCTCGTCGCTGTAGGACTCCGGGTCGCGCGGGTCGTGGTTGGGGTCGGCGATCAGCGCCACGGACGCGATCTGCCGCCGGACGTCCTCCGACGGTCCGAGGTACTCGTGCACGGTCGCGATGCCGAACGTCGACGAGCTGGTCACGATCTTGCCGCGCAGGTAGGAGTTGACCACGTCCGCGCCCTGCGAGTAGCCGGCCAGGACGTAGCGCGTGCGGTCGCCGCACAGCTCCCACTGCCGCTTCAGCGTCCGGTGCAGCTCGCGGATGCCGGAGGTCACCGACGCGGGGTAGCCGTGCACGAGCCACAGCGCGAACCCCGCGTCGAACTTGCTCACGGGGACGGCCCGGTACTTCACGGGCGACCAGCTCAGCCGCAGCTGCCCGCCGACGCGCTCGTGGACCTTCTGGACCAGGTCGTAGAGGAAGGGGGTCTTCGTGTCGACCGTCGGCTTGCCCGACTCGTCGACGTCGAGGACGCGGTCCGCGTCGATGCTGGACCCGCCGGTCTCCGGGTCGATCGGGTCGAACGCGTCCCAGGTGTCCCCGTTGGTCGCCGGGCCGGGCTGGGGGCTCTCGCCCGAGCCGCGGACGACGTAGACGATGACCTCGGCACACATGGAGTCGGCCGCCGGTGCCGGACGCTCCACCCCGGTGGACGCGGGCGCCGCTCCGGTGGCCGCCCACAGGACGGACGACGCGAGCAGCAGACCACCCAGCAGGCCGCGCGCGGCGGTCCGGGACCGGTCAGCCATCCCGCGTGGAGGGGGAGCCGCGCATCAGGGGCACCCCGTCTCGTCGTAGTCCTGGACCTCGTAGCAGAGCTCACCGAGCGCCTCGTCGATCGCCGACGACGGGACCGCCTCGACGGCCCTGGTGGCGTACTCGATGGCCGTCGCCAGCGGGTCGAGCTGGTAGCCACCGTCGACCTTGCGCATCACGACGTAGACCTCGTCGACGCCGGTGTAGTCGACGATCTCCCCGTCGATGCAGACCCGGCCCTCGTCGTAGTCCTCGTAGTCCTCGGAGGACTCGTACGTCGTGCCCTCGAAGCACCGTCCGTCGACGGTCCCCTCCGCGGAGCTGGTGCCGTACTCGTCGGTCAGCGACACCGACCCCGAGCCGTCGTCGATGACGACCTTGACCAGGTCGCCGGACAGGTCCTCGGTCTCGAGGTCGAGCCCCGTGATGCCGCCGTCGAACGACACCCCTTCGTCGGCGAGCAGGTCCTCGGCCACGTCGACGTACGGGCGCAGCGCGCGCACCTGGTCGGCGGGGAAGTTGGCCAGGATCTGGTCGAGGTCCTGGTCGAAGAACGCGTCGGCGAGGTTGTCGAGCACCTCTTCCGGGTCCTTGCCGACGACGGGCTCGAGGTCCGCACCGATCGCGTCGTAGTCGGACGCGGCCGGGACGTAGCTGCGGTCGCTGGACGCGCTGGCCTCGCGGAGCCCGCTGTCGAGGGCGGTCCCGATCGCGCTGACGTACCACGCGCCGTCGACCTTGATGGTGCTCACCCCGAAGCGTTCGAGGTCGGCGTCGTCCAGGAGCCCGACGAGGTCGCCGTGCCACTCCTTGGTGTCCGGGAACTCGTCGCGGACGAAGTCGAGCCGGTCGGCGAGCTTGCCGGGGTCGTAGGTCACCGTGTAGTCGCCGTTGCGCACCGTGACGAACGCCGAGTAGTCGCCCTGCTCGTCGACGTCGAGCTCGAGGCCGTCGATCGTGACGTCGAGCGCGTCGACGAGGTCGCCGTCCCCGACCAGACCCTCCGCCTCCGCGCGGTCGCGGGCGGCCTCGTAGAGGCTGTCCAGGCCCTCGACCTCACCCGGGTTGACCACGTCGAGCGCCGCGACGACGTCCTGCTCGGCGGCCGCCGTGACGAACTGCCGCACGGCGTCCTCGGGGGAGTCCGCGCCCCCGGACGAGCCCAGGACCTGCCAGGCGACGAAGCCGCCGGCGGCCAGGGCGAGCACCGCCGCCCCCGTGCCCAGGATCCGGCCGACCGACGCGCCGCGCTGCCGCGGCGCCACCGGCGCGGGCACCGCGTAGTCGACGTAGTCGACCGCGGCGGGCGCCGAGGTGACGGCCTGCGGTGCGGTGCTGATCGAGGCGCCGCACGACTGGCAGAACCGTTGGTCCGGCGCCGCCTTCGGCGCACCACACTGCCCGCAGAACCCGCTCATCCCCGACGCTCCCTCACTGCTTGTCCCCATGTCCGCGCGTCCAGGCCAGGCCCAGCGCGCCGGAGACGATCCCCGCGCTGGTCAACCAGCCCCCAGGTCCGAGTCTCGTGAGGTCCGCGCCGGCGACATTGTGCACGAAGAGCACGAACGCGACGGTCACCGCCACGACGGTGGTCAGCCGCGTCGTCCACATCGCCCTGCCGCGCAGCCCCGCCGTGGCACCGACGAGGACCCCGAGCGCCGGCACCACCACGAGCACGAGGGACGTCCACCGGGGCGCGGCGTCGGCGACCAGCCCGGACCTCAGCAGGCGCGCACCGTCGAGCATCGAGGACGACGAGAAGGCGCCGCGCCGGGTCCACGGGACGCTCGCCTGCGCCACCCACAGCATTCCCGTGGCGAACCAGAGGACCGTCGCGAGGTGGCGAGCCGCGCTCGCGGCAGCCGGTCCGGCGCCGTGCTCGCTCAGCTGGCGCCGCCGCGGACCTCGGTGGCGAGCCGGCCGACGACCACCGTGGCCAGCGCCTCGGTCATGGCCGCCCGGTTGGGGGCGTAGACCGACGCACTGTAGGGCTCCTTCTCGTAGATCCAGGCGTTGTTGAGCACCCCGGTGCTGGTGTAGCCCGTGAAGGTCTTGATGCCGTTGGCGGCCAGCGTCGCGATCAGGCCCTTGCCCACGTAGTGGTCGGTCGCGGCCGACACCGAGGCCCACTGGGAGTAGTTGATCGTGACCTCGGTGCCGTCGGACAGGTAGGCCGTGCACTTCATCAGGATCTTGCGGCCGGGGGCCGAGCCGCCGGCGGTCTCGCACCCCTGGTCGGCCATCGACGGGAACACGTAGGCGAGGCCGGCCGGCCCCTGGGGCCGGGAGCACGCGCCGACGTTCGGGGCGAGCGCCCCGTCCCAGCAGGTGACCGACGCCGCCGGGGGCGCCGCGGTCGTCGCGGCTGCGGTCGGTTCCGTGGCGTCGGGCTCCTCCGCGGGGTCGTCGGCCGGGTCGTCCACCGTGTCCTCCGACGGCCGCGCGTCGTCGGCCGAGTCGCCGGCACTGAGGCCGTCGTCGCTCGCGACCTGGGAGGGATCGTCGTCGTCGCGGGTGAGCAGGACGTAGCCGCCGCCGGCGACCCCCGCGAGCAGCACGACCGCGACCAGCACCCACGGCCACGACCGACCTTGCCGTGGGGCGGACGGCGCCGCCGGCGCGTACGCCGTGGGGGGCGGGGAGCTCGGCGGTGCGTACGCCGCGGGCGCGGCGGAGGAGACCGGCGTCCCGCAGCTGGTGCAGAACCGGAGGCCGGGAGCCAGCTGTTGCCCGCAGCCGGCACAGGCGGGCGGGCCGGCGGCCTGCGGGCCGGCAGCGGCGAGCGCGAGACCGCACTCGGTGCAGAAGGCGAGGCCGGGACGCACCGCGGCGCGGCACCGCGGGCACGCTGCAGGAGCCGCGGGCGGGGGCGAGGCCTCGACGACCCGGGCGCTGCCGCACGCGGTGCAGAAGCGCGTACCGGCCACGTCGTGGTGGCCGCAGCGGGGACAGGCGGAGCTGTGGGCGTCGTTCACGGAGGGCCTCTGAAAGGTGCGGTGGAGCCGGTTGAGGGCGCCAATGTATGCGAGCACCGGTCCCGACCCGGTGATAACTTGCGCCAGCCGGTGTCGGACAGGGGACGGGGAGATCACGCATGGCCAGGTTCTGCGGGTACTGCGGAGCGCCGAGCGAGGGCGGTTCGTTCTGCACCTCGTGCGGTCAGCGCTTCCCCGACGCCGACGCCCCCGACACCCCCGCCCAGGAGCCGCCCGTCGCGGACCCGCCCGTCGCGGAGCAGACCGCCGTCCTCCCGCCCATGCCCGCGACGCCGCCACCGGCGGCACCGACCCCGCCGGACTGGCGGCCGGGCCCGCAGGTCCCCGCGCCTCCGGCACCACGGCCTGCCGCGCCGCGGGCTCCCGTGGTCAACCCGTTCGCCGGGGTGCCCGTGGGCGACTACGTCCGCGACGCGGCCGCCGCGGTCTGCCTGTTCGCGACGCTCGGCAAGCCCTGGGACGTCGACGGCGACGGCACCGACCACTGGTGGGTCATCCTCAGCGCGCTCGTCGCCGTGGCCTCGCTCGCGATCCCCTACGTCGCCGCGTCGCGGGTCGTGCCCGGCCTCGGTCGCGACCAGGCCCAGCTGCTGAAGCTCGCCGCCAACGCCCCGCTGCTCGTGTGCGTGGTCGCGGCGATCGTCAACGACCTGGTGCACGCGACCGACTTCATCGACGGTGGTCTCGGGCCGGGGGTCGCGCTCGCGCTGGCAGGCGCACTCCTCGCCGCGCAGCCGCGCGCCGCCGACGAGGACGTCGCGCTGCGCGACGACCCCCGCTGGTGGGCGGTGACGTGCACGGTCGTCGTGGCTGCGGTCGTGGTGAGCGTCGCCCAGTTCGCGGCGTTCGTGCTCCGCGACCTCACCGGCGAGGGCTTCCTGCTCGACGAGCCGGCCCAGCTCATGTCGCTCCTCGTGGCGCCGCTGCTGCTGGTGCTCGTGGTCTACGGCTGGAGCGCGCGCGAGGCCGTCACCCGGCACTTCTCCGGTGTCCTCGTCGTGGGCACCGCCGGTCTCACCGCCGCGGCCGTGGCGCTGCTCACCGGCGACGCGGGTGACGGCGTCTTCAACGCCTACTCCGGGTTCGGCCTCGTCGAGCGCTGGGACTCGCCGTTCGGCGGCGCCTTCATCCTCTCCGCGGCCGGGGCCCTCGCGGTCTCACGTCCGAGCCTGCGCATGGCGCGCCCGGCGCACCCGGTCACCGGGTGGCTCCACACCGCCCGGCTGGCCTTCGGCCTCGTCGCGGCTGGCTCGGTGCTCGTCGCGATCAGCATCGTGCTGGACCTGATCGCCGCCGACACCTACCCCGGCACCGCGATCGCCGACATCGTGCTGTGGCTGGTCGTCGCCGTTGCCTCGGGCGTGGTCGTCGCCCTGCTCAGCGGCGCGACCCTCAACCGGCTCGCGGTGGTGAGCCTCGCGTGCGCGGTGCCGGTCGTCGGCATCGTGCTGGTCGCCGTGGGCAGGAGCGGCGACGACTTCACCGTCTTCCTCGGCCCGGCGACCACCGCGCTGCTGTTCACGCTCCCGGCCCTGGCCATCTGCGCGCTCACCATCCCGGCACCGGTCCGGCGCACGTACGGCCCGCTGCTGCCCGAGCGTGCGGTGCCACCGCCCGGCGCGCACCCCGGGCCGCCCCACCCGCAGCAGTGGCCGACCCAGCCGCCGCCGACCCAACCGCCGCCAACCCAGCCGCCCACCCAGGGCTGACCCAGGCCCTGCTAGTCCGTCGGTGCGCCCCGCAGCTGGTCGTAGGGGCGCGGCGCGAGGTCCTGCACGTCCTGCTCGTCGGGCGTGATGCTCGCCGGGAACGTGATCGTGGAGCTCAACGGCTCGTCGACGAACAGGTTCGCGGACTTCACCGTCTCGCCCTGGACGCCGAAGTAGCCGACGGCCACCGGCCGCCCGCCGGGGTCCTTCAGCTCCGAGGAGGCGAGGCCCTGGGCGCCGTAGAAGTCGCGGCCGGCCTCGACCGAGGTCCACTGGAAGTAGCCGACGCCGATCGTCGTGCCGTCGGCCAGCACGTGCCGGCAGAGCACCCGGAGCACCGCGCCGTCGCCCACGTCCTTGCTCGGCTCGCCGCACCTCTCGTCGGCCATCGCGGGGAAGACCCACCGCAGCCCGTCGACACCCGTCGGCGACGTGCAGTCGTCCAGTGCCTGGGCCGGCGTGCCGTCCCAGCAGCGGTACGGCGCGGGCGGCGCGGGCGCGGTCGAACCGGCCGCACTCGTCGTGGGAGTGGGCGTGGGAGTGGGCGTGGGAGTGGGCGTCGAGGTCGGCTCGCCGCCCACCTGCCGGGCGCCCCCGTCATCGCCTCCGTCGTCGCCGGGCACGAGCACCACGAGCACGACCGCCAGCACGGCCACCGCCGCCGCGGCCAGCCCCGCCCAGAGCCACGGCCGCCAGTCGACGGGCGTGCCGGGGACGCCGTACGCGCGTGGCGGCGGCAGCGGCGGTGACGGGTGCGGCTGGGGCCAGCCCGCAGAGCGCGGGGCCTCGTCCTCGGGGTCCACGCGCTGGGTCCTACCCAGCACTCGGCGGCCTAAGCCTGGTCGAGAGTCGCTAGGCCTTGATGAGGCCGTCGGCCACGACCTCGAGCAGCGGCCGCACAGCCGCGAGGTCGAGCTCAGACTGGTCGGCCACCGTCGCGACGCCGCCGACGAGCCGGATGACCTGCAGCGTCTCGACGTCCTCGCGCAGGGCGTTGCGCTCGCGCAGCGCGGCGATCACCTGGTCGTGCGCCCCGCGCAGGACCTGGCACTTGTGGTAGATCGGCGACTCCGGGTCGCCCATCGCCGACGTGATCTTGGCGGGGCCGCCCTTGTGCAGGCTGATCAGCTGGACGTACTCCTGGAACCAGCCGAGCAGCAGGTCGCGCGGCGGCCCCTCGAAGGCGAGGGTCTTCTCGACGGCCTCGTCGACGCGCTGCACCCAGCTCTGCATGATCGCGTCGAGCAGGGCGTCGCGGTGGGGGAAGTGGCGGTAGAGCGTGCCGGGGCCTACGCCCGCGCGCTTGGCCACCTCGTCGAGCGAGGCGTCGTAGCCCTGCTCGCGGAACACCTCGCGAGCGGCCTCGACGAGGCGGTCGTAGTTGCGCTTGGCATCGGCGCGCATTCGTCGTCCAATTCCCTTGCTAACCGGAGAGTGTCTCCGTATCGTGGTGGAGGAAAGCGGAGCCATCCTCCGGATCAAGAGTACCCCGGCCGCTCCGGCCAGAACAGGACCTCCCCGCATGACTTCCACCCTGGCGCCCACGGCGCCCGACACCCTCCCCGAGAACGCCGGCCGCGCGGCGATGGGCATCGCCATCGTGCTCAGCGCGCAGCTGATGTTCATCCTCGACGCGACGGTCGTGAACGTCGCCCTGCCCAAGATCGACGCCGACCTCGGCTTCGGACCCGCCTCCCTGTCGTGGGTGCTGAGCGGGTTCACGCTGGCCTTCGGCGGCCTGCTGCTGCTCGGCGGCCGCCTCGGCGACGTGTTCGGCCGGCGCCGCCTGTTCCTCGGCGGCGTCACCGTCTTCACCCTCGCCTCCCTCCTCGGCGGGCTGGCCCAGTCACCCGAGTGGCTGGTGGCCGCCCGCGCCCTCCAGGGCGTCGGCGCCGCGCTGGCCGCGCCCGGCGTGCTCGCCCTGCTCACCACGAGCGCGCCCGACGAGCCCGCGCGGCTGCGCGCGCTCGCGCTCTTCGGCGCCGTGTCGTCCGGAGGCATGTCGCTGGGCCTGCTGCTCGGCGGCGCCGTCACCGATCTCGGCTCGTGGCGCTGGACGCTGTTCATCAACGTGCCCATCGGCCTTGCGATCCTGGCGCTGACTCGTCGCTACGTCGACGAGACCCCGAGGCGTCCCGGCCGGTTCGACGTGGTCGGGGCCCTCACCGCCACCGGTGGTGCGGTCACGCTCGTCTGGACCTTGATCAGCGTGCCCGAGCACGGTTGGGCCTCGGCGCGCACCGTGCTCGGCTTCGCCGGCGCCGCCGCGCTGCTCGCGCTGCTCGCCATCACCGAGCGCCGGGTCGCCCACCCGCTGCTGCGGCCCGCGCTGCTCAGGAGCCGGAGCCGGATCGGCGGGCTCGCCGCGATCGGCCTCGTGGTCGGCGGCCAGCTGTCGATGTTCTTCCTCGCCGTGCAGTTCATCGAGGGCGAGCTCGGCTTCGGGCCGATGTCCTCCGGACTCGCGTTCCTGCCGCTCACGCTGGGCATCTTCGGGATGTCGCGGATGACCCCGCGCATCATGGCCGTCGTCGGCCCGCTGCCGATGATCGTCACCGGCGCGATCGGCCTGGCGGCGAGCTTCGCCTGGCTCAGCACGCTGAGCGCGGCCGACGGCTACGCCAGCGGCGTCTTCGGCCCGATGCTGCTCAACGGCGTCTCGGCCGGCCTGCTGTTCATGCCGGTCACCTCGATCGTGCTCGGCGGTGTGGAGCCCGAGCACGCCGGCGCGGCGTCCGGGCTGCTGCAGACCTTCCAGCAGCTCGGGGGTGCGGTCGGGCTCGCCGTAATCGTGAGCGTGTACGCCGCCGGCTCGGTGCCCGGCGAGTTCCTGCCCGGCGCGCGGGCGGCGTTCCTCACCTCGGCGACGATGGCCGCGCTGGCCGGCGTCGCGGGCGTCATCGGCCTCGCCCGACGCCGCCCGCTACCCGATCCCGTGCTCGTCGAGGACGGGTTCGCGGACCCGGTCGAGGAGCCCGTCGCGGCGTGATCCAGGGGGCCGCAGCGGCGCGGAACGAATTACAGATGTGTAGTTAGCGGCAACTCGGTGACGGGTGTGACTGGAGTGACCTACGGTGCTGTGGCACCCGGCCCCCGACTTCCCCCTGGAGCCACCAGATGCCCCGCCACCGGTCGATCCGCGCCGCCGCGCGCGCCCCGCTCTCCACCCTGCTGTCCAGGCTGCTGTCCACCCTCGCGGTGGTCGCCACCGCCACGGCCGTCACGGTCGCCGGCCTGGCGACCCCCGCGAGGGCGGACGACCCTGTCGGAGGAGGGGTCGCGCGGCAGATCTTCACCAACCCGGTCACGCCCGGCAGCTACACCGGGCTCGGCTTCGACCAGTGCCACGCGCCGTCGCAGTCGGCGATGGACGCCTGGCTCCGGGCCTCGCCGTACCGCGCCGTCGGCATCTACATCTCGGGCGCCTCGCGCGGCTGCCGCGACCAACCCAACCTCACCCCCACCTGGATCAGCACCCAGCTCGCCAAGGGCTGGCGACTGCTGCCGATCACGCTCGGCCCGCAGGCCAACTGCCACCCGGGCTTCCCGCGCTACGGCAACGACCCGGTGATCAGCGGCAAGCTCAACAGCCAGGGCCGCTACGCCAAGGCGTTCCGCCAGGGCACCACCGAGGCCACGACCGCGGTCGCCGCGGCACAGGCGCTCGGGATCGTGCCGGGCAGCACGCTGTGGTACGACCTCGAGGGCTACAACGTCAACAACACCGGCTGCCGCGAGTCCTCGCTGTGGTTCCTCAGCGCGTGGACCCAGCAGCTGCACGCGCTCGGCTACGTCTCCGGCGTCTACTCGAGCGCGGGCTCGGGCATCAAGTCGCTGGACGACGCCCGTGTCGAGCGCCCCGGGGCGTTCACGCTCCCCGACCAGATCTGGATCGCCCGCTGGGACGGCAAGGCCAACACCTCGACGAGCTACATCCGCGCCGACGGCTGGGTGCCGGGCCGCCGAATGAAGCAGTTCCAGGGCGGGCACAACGAGACGTGGGGCGGCGTGACGATCAACATCGACCGCAACTACCTCGACCTCGGCACCACGGCGACCCCGCCGCCGGCTCCGGGCGGGCGCTGCCACGGCACGCCGGTCGACCTCGCGGACTACCCGCGGCTCGAGTCCCCGTCGCGCCGGCACACCCCGAACCCCGCCCAGGTGAGCGCGCTCAAGTGCCTCCTCAAGGGGCAGGGCGTCTTCCGCGGCCGGACCAAGGGCGCCTGGACCGGGCGGCTGACCAAGTCCGTCAAGAAGTGGCAGCGCAAGGTCGGCCTCCGACGCACCGCGATGTTCTCGCGCACGGCGTGGATGACCCTGCTCAGCGCCGGCCCGACGCCCGTGCTCAACCTGGGGTCGTCCGGCGAGGACGTGCGGCGCGTGCAGCGTGCGCTCAACGCCGCCTCGGCGGGCTACAAGCTCTCGATCACCGGCAGCTACGACGCCGCCACCCAGGCGGCGGTGACGTCGTGGCAGGGCAAGAACGGCATCGCCGAGAACGGTGTCGTCGGCCCCGCCTCGTGGGCGGCGCTCCAGTCCGGCAACCGCTGAGGGGTCAGGCCCGGGCGAACGTCGCCGCGGCCAGCGAGGTGAAGAAGCCGAGGCCGTCGGTGCCGACGCCGGTGAGCTCCTCGACGGCGTGCTCGGGGTGCGGCATCAGCCCGACCACGTTGCCGCGCTCGTTGGTGATGCCGGCGATGTCGCGCATCGAGCCGTTGGGGTTGACCTCGAGGTAGCGCGCGACGACCTGCCCCTCGCCCTCGATCCGCTCGAGGGTGTCGGCGTCGGCGACGAACCCGCCCTCGCCGTTCTTGAGCGCGATCGTCACCTCCGCACCCTCGGCGTACGACGAGGTCCACGCGGTGCGGTTGTTCTCGATGCGCAGCCGCTGGTCGCGGCACACGAACTTGCGGTGGTCGTTGCGGATCAGCGCGCCCGGGAGGAGGTGCGACTCGCACAGGATCTGGAAGCCGTTGCAGATGCCGAGCACCGGCAGGCCGCGCCCGGCCGCCTCGACGACCTCGGTCATCACCGGCGAGAAGCGCGAGATCGCGCCGCAGCGCAGGTAGTCGCCGTAGGAGAACCCGCCCGGCAGCACGACCGCGTCGACGCCGCGCAGGTCGTGGTCGCCGTGCCACACCGCCACCGCCTCGTGACCGCCGATGCGGACCGCGCGCTGCGCGTCGACGTCGTCGAGCGAGCCCGGGAAGCTGACGACGCCGACCTTCACGCGTCCTGCTCCACCCTGAGCTCGAAGTTCTCGATCACCGGGTTGGAGAGCAGCGTCTCGGCCATCTGGCGCACCTGGTCGAGCACCTCCTCGGTGACCTCGCCCGAGAGCTCGAGCTCGAAGCGCTTGCCCTGCCGGACGTCGGTGACGCCGGAGAAGCCGAGCCGGGGCAGAGCGCCGAGCACCGCCTTGCCCTGGGGGTCGAGGATCTCCGGCTTGGGCATCACGTCGACGACGACCTTGGGCACGGCCATCATCCTACGAGTCGGGCAGACTGTGGTCATGAGCATGGGCACCCCCTCCGCCGGCCGGGCCGGCGCGTCGCCGCTCGGGCTGGACTTCCCGCAGTCGCTGGCCGTCTACGACGACTACGCCGCGGCGCAGAAGGCCGTCGACTTCCTCTCGGACAACAAGTTCCCGGTCGAGCAGTGCATGATCGTCGGCACCGACCTCAAGCGGATCGAGCGCATCACCGGTCGGCTCACCACCGGCCGGGTCGCCCTCGGCGGCCTGCTCTCGGGCGTCTGGCTCGGCGTGTTCGTCGGGGTCGTGCTGTCGCTGTTCAGCGACGGCAGCAGCTTCCTCGCGACCGTGCTCGCGACCATGCTGTTCGGTGCGGCGTTCGGCGTCATCTGGGCGCTCGTCGGCTACGCGATGACCCGCGGCCAGCGCGACTTCTCCTCGGTCACGGCCGTGGTGGCGACCAAGTACGAGGTGCTCGTCGAGCACAAGTCGCTCGGCGCGGCCCGCGAGCTGCTGGCCCAGCTGCCCGGTGCACTGCCCAACCCCTTCGACTAGGCCTCACGGAGATCGCCCGGTCAGCGCCTGCCGTAGCGGTCGTCGAGCGCGCCGGCGTCGCCCTTCGACCGGCGCGCGGACTGCACGACGACGTACGCGAGGGCGACACCGAGGCCGGCGGTGACCGCGCCTGCGTAGGCCCAGAAGCCGTCGTCGGTCATGGAGCTCCCGCCGATCCAGCCGTTGCCCTGGCCGAACCAGACCGCGCCGACCAGCACCATCAACCCGGCGAGGGACAGCCCGACCGCGCGGCGCAGGGTCACGACAGCTCGCGCTTGAGGATCTTGCCGGTCGCCGTCATCGGCAGGCTGGGCACGAACTCGACGATGCGCGGGTACTTGTACGCCGCCATCTGCTCCTTGGCCCACGCGACCAGCTCGTCCTCGGTGACCGTGGCGCCGTCCTCGCGGATCACGAACGCCTTGATCTCCTCGCCGTGGCTCTCGTGGGGCACGCCGATGACCGCCGCGAGCGAGACGTCGGGGTGGGTCATGAGGACCTCCTCGACCTCGCGCGGGTACACGTTGTAGCCGCCGCGGATGATCATGTCCTTGGACCGGTCGACGATGTAGTACCAGCCGTCGGCGTCGCGCCGGCCGAGGTCGCCGCTGCGGAACCAGCCGTCGCGGATCGCGTCGTCGGTCGCGTCCGGCCGGCCGTAGTAGCCCTTCATGATGTTGTGGCCCTTGATCGCGATCTCGCCGATCGCGTCCTCCGACCACTCGACCTCGTCCCAGCTGTCGGGCTGGATCAGCTTCATCTCGACGCCGGGCGCGGGGATGCCGATCGAGCCGACCCGGATGTCGTCGCCCTCGGGCGAGAAGCTCGCGACGGGCGAGGTCTCGGAGAGCCCGTAGCCCTCGCGGATCGTGACGCCGAACCGCTTCTCGAACTCCTTGTGCACCTCGACGGGCAGCGCCGCGCCGCCGGCCGCGGCGACCCGGAGGTTCTTCCTGATCTCGGCCACGTCGACGGAGCTCTCCGACGACGACTGGGCCTCCTTCAGCGCGCCGAGCAGGCCCCAGTACATCGTCGGGACCCCGGCGAAGAACGTGATCCGCTCGCTCTGCATCAGCTCGAGCGCCGGCCGGGCCTCGAAGCGGGGCAGCATCACGACGGTGCTGCCGGTCGACGCGGCGCCGTTCTGGATCACGGTCTGGCCGAAGGAGTGGAACAGGGGGAGCACGCACAGGTAGCGCTCGGGCTTCTCGGGGTCGCAGCCGAAGACCGCCTCGCTGAACAGCGCGTTGTCGCGCATGTTGCGGTGCCGCAGCTCGGCACCCTTCGGCTGCCCGGTCGTGCCCGAGGTGTAGAGGATCACCGCGGTGTCGTCCTCGTCGGTCTCGACGGTGTCGAACGTCGGCTGCGTGCCGCCGAGCGCCTGGCCGAAGGTCGGCACGCCCTCGAACGGCGACTCGCCGTCGAGCGCGGCGGTGATGACGACGAAGGTCTCGCAGCCGTCGGACTGCTGGAAGCCGGCGTACCCTTCCTGCCCGATCGGCAGCTCGGCGGTGCCCTCGAAGCAGAAGTAGGCCTTCGCGTCGGAGTCGCCGAGGTGGTAGGCGACCTCGCGCGCCTTGAGCAGGACGTTGAGCGGGACGACCGTCGCGCCGGCCTTGAGGATGCCCCAGTAGACGAGCGAGAAGTAGGGCAGGTTGGGGCAGCTGAGCGCGACCTTGTCGCCGGGCTGGATCCCCTTGCCCACGAGGAAGTTGGCCACCATGTTGGCGACCGCGTCGACCTCGGCGTAGGTCATTCGTCGCCCGGTGGCCGGGAACACGATGGCCTCGCGCTCGGGGTACTTCCTGGCGCTGTCCTCGAGGAGCGTGGCGAGGTTGTAGGTCGTGGGCACGCGGCCAACCTACCGAGGGCTCACGCCCGCGACGAGAGGATCTTCGCGGCTCGCTGCAGGTCGCGGCGCACGGCGGGCACCGACACCGCGCTCGCGGCGAGGCCCAGAGGGCCGAGGAGGTGGATGCGGAACGCGTAGCGGACCTCGCAGGCCCGCTCCCCCACCGGCTCGAACCGCAGGGTCAGGTCCGCGCGCACCCTGCGCCACGTCCCTGACTCCGACCACAGCCGCGGCCGCTCCAGCACGTCGGTGCGCATGGCCGGCCGGAGGCCGGGCACGGTCACGTCGGTCCAGGTCTGCCCGGGACGCGGGTCGCCCGTGACCCCCTCGACCGCGCGGAGCGAGGACTGCCACTGCGGTCGGTTGCGCGGGTCGGCCAGGTAGTCGAAGGCGACCGCTGCCGGCACGTCGAAGGACACGGTGCCGTGCAGCTGGCGCGCCACCGGTGAGCCGGTCAGAACGTCTGCCCGGTGAGGCGTTCGTAGGCCTCGACGTAGCGCGCCCGGGTGCGCTCGACCACCTCGGGGGGCAGCGGCGGCGGCGCCTCGCCGGATGCGCGGTCCCAGCCGGACTCGGTGGACAGCGCCCAGTTGCGCACGATCTGCTTGTCGTACGACGGCTGCGCGCGACCCGGCTGCCACTGCGCTGCAGGCCAGAACCGCGAGGAGTCGGGGGTGAGGACCTCGTCGGCGAGCACCGTCGTGCCGTCGCCGCGGGCGCCGAACTCGAGCTTGGTGTCGGCCAGGATGATGCCGCGCTCGCGCGCGATCGCGTCGGCCCGCCCGTAGATCTCGAGGGTCAGCGCGCGCAGCTCGGCGGCCCGCTCCGCGCCGAGGCTGCTGACCACCGCGTCGTACGACACGTTCTCGTCGTGGTCGCCGAGGTCGGCCTTGGTGGCCGGCGTGAAGATCGGCTCGGGCAGCCGGCTGCCGTCCTCCAGGCCGGCGGGCAGCGGGATGCCGCAGACCTCGCCGCTCGCGAGGTAGTCGAGCAGGCCCGAGCCGGTCAGGTAGCCGCGGGCCACGCACTCGACGGGGTACATGTCCAGCCGCTCGCACACCACGGCCCGGCCGCGCACCGCGTCGGGCACGTCGGTCGAGACGACGTGGTTCGGCACGACGTCGGAGAGTTGGTCGGACCACCACAGCGACATCCGGGTCAGCAGCTCGCCCTTGTCGGGGATCGTGGTGTCGAGCACGAAGTCGAAGATCGAGATGCGGTCGCTCGCCACCATGAGCAGCCGGCCCTCGTGCGGGCCCCCGGTCAGCTCGTAGAGGTCGCGCACCTTCCCGGAGTGGAGGTGGGCGGTGCCGTCGATCTCGGGGGCGGTCGGCAACCTCAGGTCGGCCATGGGATCAGCCTAGGTCCCCCACCGGTCGGCCGCGGTCAGGCGTTTGGCAGGGTGACGGCATGGCCCAGTCAGCCGAGCAGGTCCACGCCCGCATCCGCGAGGCCGTCGGCGACGGCGGCCGGCTGCCTGCGCCGCCCAGCAACGACTGGGACAACTTCCCCTGGGAGGTCGTGGACGGCGCGCTCGTGCCGCGCGAGCTGCCGCCGCCGTCCGACGACCCGCCGCGTGCCGGGGAGACGCCCGACAAGCCGTGCCCGTCGTGCTTCGGCACGCCGTCGGAGAACCTCATCTGGGAGGACGACGTCTGGGTGCTCAAGCACGTCGGCCGGCCCAGCGGCCTGCCGGTCGTGATGATCCTCGAGCCGCGGCTGCACCTCGACTTCGGCCAGCTCGACGACGAGCTCGCCTCGCAGCACGGACGCATCTCCAACCGGCTGGTGCGCATCGTGGAGGGACTCGACCACGTCGCGCGCTGCCACGTGCTGCGCTACGGGGACGGCGGGGCGCACGCCCACACCTGGTTCGTGGCACGCACCGCCCGGCTCACCGGCGTCATCGGCTCGCCCACCATCGAGTGGGACGACGTCCTGCCGCCCGGACCGGAGGACGTGTGGCGCGCCGACCTCCGCACGATCGCCACCAAGCTCGCCAACTGGGGCGGCGAGGCGCGGGCCTGACCTCCGTCAGCCGAGCCGGGCGGGCTCGGGCAGGTCGACGGTGACCCGCGCGGCGGTGACGCGTCCGGGCTCGCCCTGCGCCCACAGGTCGGCGACCGCGGTCGCGAGCAGACCCTTGCTGGTGAGCTGCGCCAGCGGCGGGCAGTACGACGCCTCGAGCTCGGCCGGCAGCCGCCCGACCATCGTCGCGCCGACGAGCACGGCGACGCCGTTCGGGACCGCGGGGTCCCAGGGGTTGGGCACCAGCCGGCAGTGCTCGTTGTCGAGCGTCGCGCCCTCGGCGGTCACGGCGGTCTGGGCCTGGGCGAACACGGCCGCGACCCCGGCGAGGTCGGTGGGTGCGAGCACGAGCTGCGTGCGGACCGACAGCGGCTGCCGGGCCGGCTCGTCGCGGCACGACGCCGCCACGGAGGCGAACGTCGGCACGCCCGGGCGGGCCGGCGCGGCGTTCTGGCTGACCCAGCTGCCCACCGCCGTGAGCCCGCGCGACAGCCCGTCGGCGAGGTCGTCGGCGGCCCGGGAGAGCTGGTCGCTCCCCGCCGGCCCGCGCGGGGAGCGGTGGTCGGTCCAGGCCGAGCCGTCCCAGTAGCGGAACTGGGTGGCGTCCTCCGGGTCGACGAACCACCCGGCCTGCGGCGTCTGCGTCATGGGGCGATGGTCCCAGACCGAGGGCTATCCGCAGTGGCAGGCGCCGAGGGCACCGGCGGCGGCGTCGAGCGCGTGCTGGGCCTTGGTCTCGTCGGGCTTGGCGATCTGGTCGGCCATCAGCGCGAACAGCATCTCGTGGCCGTCCTGGTCGACCGCGATGCCGGCCAGGCTGCTGACGTTGGTGAGCGTGCCGGTCTTGGCGCGCACCAGGCCGCGCGACTCGGGGAACGGCGAGTCGAACCGGTTGGTGAGCGACCCCGTGAAGCCCGCCACCGGCAGCCCCGCGGTGATGGCGTTGAGCTCGGGGTGCGCGGGGTCGAACGCCAGCCGGAGCACCTGCACGAGCGCGAGCGGGGTGATGCGGTTCTCGCGCGAGAGGCCGCTGCCGTCGTGCACCTCGAACGGCGCCGTGACGCCCAGCCCCTGGAGCGTGCTGGTGACCGCCGCGGCACCGTCGGCGAACGTGCCGCTGCCGGACACCGCCCTGCCGACCTGGTGCGAGAGCACCTCGGCGCCCTCGTTGTCGCTCACCTCGAGCACCCGGGCGGCGATCTCGCGGAGCGGCGCCGACTGCACGGACGCCAGCTCGCGCCCCTCGGCGGCGACGCCGTGGGTCGGGTCGCCGAGGACGGTGATGCCGTGGGCGGTGAGCGCGGCGGCGAAGGTCTGGGCGGCGTACAGCGACGGGTCGTCGACCCGGCCCGAGCCCTGCGCGGGCCGGCCCTCGTCGACCCACAGCGCGGTGACGCGCGAGACGACGTGCTCGGGCAGGTAGTGGGCCGGCCACGCGGGGTTGAACGACGGCTCGGAGAACAGCGAGTCGTCGTAGCCGAGCCGCACCGAGGTCCGGCCCTGCGCCGCCAGCGCGGCGGCGGTGCTGGCGGCCAGCGTGCGCACGTCGGCGCGGGCCGGATAGGCGGCCGGGAGCGGCTTGGAGCTCAGGAACGGGTCGCCGCCACCGACCAGCACGATCCGCTTCCTGCCACCCGCGACCACGCGGGTGGTGAACCGGGTCTCCGGCCCGAGCACCGACAGAGCCGCCGTCGCGGTCAGCAGCTTGGTGGTCGAGGCCGGCATCGCCGCCCGACCGTCGCCGACGCGGACGACCGGCCGCGGCGCGGTGAGGTCGGCGACGGCGCCCACGACGTGCCCGCCGAGCGCGGGATCCGCGAGGTGCGGGGCCAGGGCGGCCTGCACGAGCGCCGGGTCCATGCGTCCCGGCGGCGTCACCGGGGCGTCCACCGGCGCCGGGTCGGTCAGCGCGGGCAGGTCGAGCCCGGGCGGCGGCTCGACCTCGCCCGGCCCGGCGGGCGCGGCCGGGGCGGCGTCCGGCTCGTCGCCGGACAGCCGGTCGACCAGGTCGAGGCGCCAGGCCGCGACCCCGCCGAGCAGCAGCGCCACCACGAGGAGCGCGACCACGGCACGACCCACGAGTCCGTGGCCCCGCTCACGTCCCGACAACGAAACCCCCTCGCTCGTGCATACGACGAGGACATTGTGCGGGAGGATGCCTGACATGGACTTCGACGTGCTCGTGGAGATCCCCAAGGGCCAGCGCAACAAGTACGAGGTCGACCACGACTCCGGCCGCATCCGGCTCGACCGGACGCTCTTCACCTCGACCCAGTATCCGGCCGACTACGGGTTCATCGAGAACACCCTCGGCCTCGACGGCGACCCGCTCGACGCGCTCGTGCTGCTCCAGGAGCCGACGTTCCCGGGCTGCCTGATCAAGTGCCGCGCGATCGGCATGTTCCGCATGACCGACGAGGCCGGCGGCGACGACAAGGTGCTGTGCGTGCCGTCGACCGACCCGCGCCTCGAGCACATCCGCGACATCAACCACGTGCCGAAGTTCGACCGCCTGGAGATCCAGCACTTCTTCGAGGTCTACAAGGACCTCGAGCCCGGCAAGTCCGTCGAGGGCGCCGAGTGGGTCGGCCGCACCGAGGCCGAGGCAGAGGTGCGCGCGTCGTTCGAGCGGCTCAAGGGCGACGGCTGAGCCCGGACCGACGGCGGCTCACGTCCGGCCCCGGAGACCGGGCACCTTCACGCGGTGAGGTCCTTCGCGCGCAGCATCTCGTCGGGCACGCCGAACGCGTCGACGAGGTCGCGCGCGAGCGGTCGCACCTTGCGGCACAGCGCGTTGATCTCGCGGCTGATCGCCTTGGAGCGGGCGCCGGAGAGGCGGCCGTGCTCCATGAACCACGCGCGGTCGGCCTCGATGGTGCTGAGCGCGTGCAGGTCGCACAGGAGGTTGAGGGCGACCTTGTTGTCGCCGTCCTCCATCGCCGCGGTCTTGTCGACGAACGCCTCGAGCACCAGCCGCTCGACGTGCGCGCGGGCGGCGTGGATGACGTGGTCCTGGACGAGCGAGAACACCTCGCCGGGGTTCATGCCCTCGTCGATACCGCGCTTGAGGCGCCGGGCGACGCCGGCGAGCATGTGCTCCTCGCGGAAGCGCAGCATCGCGAGCTGGTAGGCGGGGTCGAGCAGCCCCGCCTCCTGGTCCCACTGGTCGCCGCCCGGCAGCAGGTCGCGCACCCGCTCGACCAGCGAGTGCACCCTCATCCGCTCGACGACGGTCTCGACGGCGAGGCCGGCGACGAACCGCACCATGCCGAGCTGGTCGAGGTCGGAGAACGACGAGGAGTAGTCGGTGAGCAGGCCCTTCGCGACGAGCTGGAGCAGGACGGTGTTGTCGCCCTCGAAGGTGGTGAAGACGTCGGTGTCTGCCTTGAGCGCGGTGAAGCGGTTCTCGGCCAGGTAGCCCGCGCCGCCGCACGCCTCGCGGCACTCCTGGATGGTGCGGGTCGCGTGCCAGGTGCCGAGCGCCTTGGTGCCGGCCGCGCGCGACTCGAGCTCGCGGACGAACTTCTCGCCGTCCTTGTCGTCACCCACCTCGCCGGAGAACGCCCGGTGGCACTGCCCGGCCACGACCTCCTGCGCGAAGTGCAGCGCGTAGGTGTGGGCGAGCAGCGGGAACAGCCGGCGCTGGTGCTGGCCGTAGTCGAGGAGCAGCTCCTCCTCGTCCTCCGACGTCGCCTCGAACTGGCGCCGCCTGAGGGCGTAGCGGACCGCGATGGCGAGCGCGACCTTGCTGGCGTTGATGCCGGCGCCGCCGACGCAGACCCGGCCCTGGATCAGGGTGCCGAGCATGGTGAAGAAGCGGCGGTTTGGGTTCTCGATGTCGCTGCGGTAGGTGCCGTCCTCGTCGACGTCGGCGAAGCGGTTGAGCAGCGCCTCCCGCGGCACCCGCACGCCGTCGAACCAGAGCCGGCCGTTGTCGACGCCGTTGAGGCCCATCTTGAGGCCGTCGTCCTCGATCCGGACGCCCGCCGCCGGCCGCCCGTCCTCGCGGATGGGCGCGACGAACGCGTGCACGCCGTGCCGCACGGGACCCTCGGGCCCGTCGACCTCGAGCTGCGCGAAGACCACGGCGAGCTCGGCGTGGGTCGCGGCGTTGCCGATGTAGTCCTTGTTGGCCTCGGGACCCTCGGTGGTGATCACGAACTCGCCGGACCCGGCGTCGTACCTCGCGACGGTGCCGAGCGCCTGCACGTTGGACCCGTGCCCGGTCTCGGTCATCGCGAAGCAGCCCATGAGCCTGCCCGTGATCAGGTCCGCGAGGTAGCGGTCGTGGTGCCGCTTGGTGCCGAGCTGCAGGATCGCGCCGCCGAACAGCCCGAACTGCACACCGACCTTGACCAGCACGGAGAGGTCGCCGAAGGCGAGGGTCTCGAACGCCGCGAACGACGCACCGACGTCGCCACCGCCGCCGTACTCCTTCGGGAACCCCATGCCGGTCTGCCCCGTCGCCGCCATCTCGACCACGACGTCCTTCACCCGCTCGCGGAACGCGGCCCGGTCGAGGGTCTCGGCCTCCTCGAGGATCGAGGAGTACTCCACCAGGTTGGTGCGCACCAGCTGCCGCACCTCGGCGTAGCGGCCGTCGAGCAGCGCGGTCAGTGCCGCGACGTCGACAGTCGGCTGGACGTAGCCGTCCGCCTCGGGCTCGGGAGCCTCGCCGTCGTGCTGCGGTGAGTCCTCGGCGGGCTGCTCGTCTGCGGGTGCGGTCGTCTCCGTGGCCACGGGCCGAGGGTACCCAGCGAGACACCCCTTACGGCCGGGCGAAGTACTTCGGGGTGATCCAGTGGTACATGGACACCTCCTCGACCACGCGGCCCGGTCGCGGCGCGTGGATCATCATGCCGCCGCCGGTGTAGAGGGCGACGTGGTAGATCGAGCTCGGGCCGCCGTCGCTCCAGAAGAGCAGGTCACCCGGCTGGAGCTGGGCGAGCGTGATCGGTGTCGACTGCTGGTACTGCGCCACCGAGTAGTGGGGCAGCGACTTCCCGCCGGCCTCCCAGGCCCGCATCGTGAGGCCCGAGCAGTCCCACGAGCTCGGGCCTGCGGCGCCGTAGTGATAGGGCTCCCCGAGCTGGGCGCGGGCGAAGGCGATCGCGGCCGAGGCACCACCGCTCGCGGGCGGCGGGGGCGGCAGGGGCGGCGGAGGCGGGGTCGGTGAGGCCGTCGCGGTGGGGGTCGGCGTCGGGGCAGTGGGCGTCGGCGAGGTGGTCGGCGCGGCCGTCGGGCTCGGTGCCGCAGTCGGGCTCGGTGCCGCCGTCGGCGTGGGCGCCGCAGTCGGGGCGGGCGGAGGAGTCTCGTGCTCCTCGTCCTCGGCCTCCTCGGCAGCCTCCTCCGCAGCCGCGGCGGCAGCGGCAGCGGCCTGCGCGTCGAGCTGGTCCTGGCGCTGCTCGGCGAGCGCGGTGCTGACGCCCTGCAGCCGGGCCAGCTGGCCGATCATCTCGTCGCGCTCGGCGGTGTAGGTGCCGGCCTCCGCGGCGGCGGCTGCCTCGGCGTCGCGGGCGGCGTCGCGGGTGTCCCTGGCGCGCTCCGCGCTGGCGCGGGCGTCGGCGAGCGCCTCGGCGGCCCGCGACTCGGACTCCTCCGCCACGTCCGCGGCCTCGCCGTAGGCGTCGTAGCGGCCCTCGAGACCGGACTCGGCGTTCTGCAGCGCGGAGGTGCTCTCGAGCACCTCGCTCACGCCGTCGGCCTCGCTGATCGCGCCGAGCGCGGTGAGCTGGGGGGAGAACTGGTAGGCGGCGATCGCGGCCTCGGCGTACGCCGCGCGCTGCCGCTCGAGGTCCGCGGCCGCTGCAGCTGACTGCTCCTGGGCGAGGCGCGAGGCCTCGGCCGCCTGCTGTGCCTCGTAGCGGGCCCCGTTGAACGCCTCGGCCGCCTTGGCAGCGTCGACCTGCGCGGCCTCGAGCCGCTGCTGCGCCGCGGCGAGCCTGCCCCGCACCGAGGCCACGTCGAGGGCCGCCGCGTCGACCGCCGACTCGGCGGCGTCGACCTCCTGCTGCGACACGGGCCCGTCGGGATCGGCGGCCCACGCGGCCGGGACCGTCAGCCCCACGGCGCACGACAGCACGACTCCCACCACACCACTCCGCGCGCGCACGGCCTCGACCCCTCATACGGTTCGCGACCGGCTCCTTCCCCGAGCCGGTCTCGGCGCGCACCGCCAGTCACACATCCCACATGTGTCACTTGTGGCGCACGAACACCAACCGTAAGGCGATCCGGGCCAAGGTCAACCCAAAACGGCCAGATTTCTTCGATCCGTCGGCGTGTCGCCTTGACGTACTACACCGTTGTAACTTCGGCGGGCACCGTCTCGGGCGAGCGCTCGCCGTGGCGCACGAACTTCTGGCCGCTGGCCAGGCCGCCGACGTAGAAGCTGAGGAGCGCGATCAGGACGCCTGCGACGTCGTCGGCGATGTAGTGCCAGCCGAAGTAGAGCGTGGCGATCGCGGTGATGCCGAAGTTGACCCACACCGCGATGCGCAGCCACCTGATGCGGATCGTGTACTGCACCATCAGCGCGACGAGCATCGTGATGCCGCAGTGCAGGCTCGCGAACCCGGCCACCGACTGCACCGCGTTGCTCAGCGAGCCGGTGACGACGTAGTCGCGGGTGAAGTCGAGGGAGTCCATCAGCCGCTTCGACGGCGTGTGCGGCAGGTCGACGTAGAGCTGCACGTAGCGGAAGCCGGGGCCGAGGGTGGGCAGCGCGTAGTAGGAGATGGTCCCGAGCACCCAGGCCATGCACTGCGAGGTCACGAACCAGTAGCCGTAGGACAGGTTGCGCGACCACACCACCCACGCCGTGACGACCAGGGGCACCATCGGCAGGAACCACAGGTAGACGAACGACAGCACGTACGCCGAGACGCCGGTGCCGAGCACGGTGTGCAGCACGGTGGCCGGGTCGTGGCCGAACAGCAGCGCGTGGTCGAGCAGGTGGAGCTCGCGGTCGTACTTCGTCTCGATGACGAAGGGCAGGAACGACTTGATGTTGCGGTAGGTCACGTAGACGACGTAGAAGCTCGTGATCCCCGACGCGACGAGGATGATGCGATCCCTGTTCCAGTGCGTGCGGATGCGCTGCCTGACGGCGCCCGGGATCCGCCCCGGCGTGCGGAGGTTGACGAACACCGCCAGCGGCAGCAGGTCGAGCAGCAGCGCCCCCGTCAGCAGGAGGGGCAGCCGGATGTAGGACGGGCCGAGGAAGCTGCCCTCGGGGTCGACCAGCTTCTTGTCGAGGACGACGGCCTCGACGACCGCCCACGTCGCCATCCCCAGGGCCAGGACGGCCATGAGGGCCCACGCGCGGCGATACACGGTCGTCAGTGTAGGGAGGCACACCGGCACCGCGGCGACCGCGTTCAGCCGCCGACGACCGCCGTGCGCGTGGAGTCGAGGCTCAGCCGGACGTGCTGGCCGGCCGCCGGGTGCTGCCCGAGCGGCGCCACCGCGTCCACCTCGCCGACGTCCTCGACGTCGACCACGACCCGGACCTGCTCGGGCGTGACCCGCGCCTCGAGCACCGTGCCCCGCAGCGACCCCTCCGGGTCGACCCGGAAGGCGCTGCGGCGCACGGCGAGCCGGACCGGGCCGTCGAGCACCCGGGCGTAGCCGAGGAAGAGCGCGGTCTCGGCGTCGGCCGGGGCGC
Organism: Nocardioides halotolerans DSM 19273; assembly: GCF_000422805.1. Classification (GTDB taxonomy): domain Bacteria; phylum Actinomycetota; class Actinomycetes; order Propionibacteriales; family Nocardioidaceae; genus Nocardioides; species Nocardioides halotolerans. The sequence continues at coordinate 99,816 of NZ_KE383924.1, forward strand.
GCCACACCTCGTCGATGCCGCCCTGCTGCACGATCTCACCGGCGCGCATCACGGCGAGCCGGTCGGCGACCGTGAACGCCTCCTCGTGGTCGTGGGTGACCATCAGCGCGGTGATGCCCTCGGCGGTGAGGATCTCGCGCAGGTCGGACGCGAGGCGCTGGCGCAGCCCGGTGTCGAGCGCGGACAGCGGCTCGTCGAGCAGCAGCAGGCGGGGGCGTACGGCGAGGCAGCGGGCCAGGGCGACGCGCTGCCGCTCGCCACCCGAGAGGGTCGCGGGCAGCCGGTCGGCGTACCCCTCGAGACCGACCAGGGCCAGCAGCTCGCCGACACGATCGACGATGCCGGACGCGCGCCGCAGCCGCAACGCGTAGCCGATGTTGCGGGCCACGGTGAGGTGGTTGAACAGCTGCCCGTCCTGGAACATCAGCGCGAAGCCGCGCTTGTGGGTCGGCACCCGCGACAGGTCGGCGCCGTCCCACGCGATCGCGCCGGCGACGAGCGGCTCGAGCCCGGCGACGGCGCGCAGCAGCGTGGACTTGCCGCAGCCCGAGGGGCCGAGCACCGCGAGCACCTGGCCGTCGGGCAGCTCGAGCGAGGCGTCCCGGACGGCGGGGACGCCGTCGTAGGAGACCGAGACGTCGGTCAGCCGCAGCATCAGAACGCCCCCAGCGACCGGACGCCGAGCCGGTCGACGACGAGCACGACGAGAGCGGTGGCGGCGGCGAGCACGACGGAGGCGGCCAGCGCCATGCCGAAGTTCTCACTGCCCGGGCGCCCGATGAGCTGGAAGATGACCACGGGAAGGGTCGGGTGCTCGTCGCGGACGAGGAACGACGTGGCGCCGAACTCGCCGAGCGAGACCGCGAACGCGAACCCGGCGGCGACGAGGAGCGGACGCCGGACGACGGGCAGGTCGACCGTGGCGCAGGTCCGCAGCGGCCCGGCCCCGAGGGACGCCGCGGCCTGCCGCTGCCGGTCGTCGACCCCCGAGAGCACGGGCACCAGGGTGCGGACGACCAGCGGGAGGGCCACCAGCGCCTGGGCGATCGGGACCAGGAGCCGCGAGGAGGTGTCGAGGGTCAGGAGGAAGCCGAAGCCGAGGGTGACGGCGGAGACGCCGAGGGGCAGCATGAAGAACGCGTCGAGAGTGGAGCGCAGCCCCCGCTCCGCACGGCTCAGCGAGCGCCTGCTGACCACCACGGCGATGAGACCGCCGAGCAGCAGGGACATCCAGGTCGCGTCGACGGCGGTCCGGAGGCTGGTCACCAGGGCGTCGGTCACCGGCACCAGGAGCGCGTTGCCGTCGCCGACGGTGCGCAGCCGGCGGTAGTTCGCGAGGGTCCAGGTGCCGTCCTCTCGCAGCGACCCGGCCAGCAGCGTGAGCAGCGGCGTGACCACCAGGGCCAGCGCGACGACGGTGGCCACGACCTGCGGCAGGTCTCCGCGACCCGGCCGCCGCGCGCGGTTCGGACGGCGTGCGGTCGTCGGGTCCGGCGACCGGCGCAGCCGACCCACCACCACGATCAGTGCGGTGATCGCGAGCAGCTGGACGATGCTCAACGCCGCCGCCGCCTGGAGGTCGAGCAGCTGGGTCGTGAGCAGGTAGATCTCGGTCTCGACCGAGGAGTAGCGCAGCCCCCCCAGCGTGAGGACCACGCCGTAGGACGTCGCGCAGAACAGGAACACCACGCTCGCGGCCGAGACGACGGCGGGGCGCAGCGCCGGCCAGGTCACCGTGCGGAACACCTGGGCCGGCGAGGCGCCGAGGGCGGCGGCCGCCTCACCCGGGCGGGCGTCGAGCGACTCCCAGGCTGCCCCGACGACACGGATCACCACCGCGACGTTGAAGAACACCAGCCCCGCGACGATCGCAAGCGCGCTGCCGTCGAGCGGCGTGCCGCGCACCAGCAGCCGGAACGCCACGCCGACCACCACGGTCGGCAGCACGAACGGCACCACGAGCACGGAGCGCACGACGCTCCGCCCGGGGACGTCGAGGCGGTGCAGGACGTGGGCCGCGGGCATCCCGAGCGCGACGCTGACCAGCGTGGCGGCACCGGCCGACCACACCGTGAACCACACGACGCGACGCGTCCGGGGACGACCGAGCACCTCCAGCACGGCCCGCGGACCCTCGTCGAACCCGCGGCCGATCATCGCGCTCACCGGCAGCACGAAGAAGACGGCCAGCACCAGCACCGGCCCGAGCGCCAGGCCGACGAGGGTGAGCAGCCTTCGCGTCGTCATCGCGAGACGAGGTCACTCCACTGCTGGAGCCAGGCCTCGCGGTTCGCCGTGATCTCGGCCGGGTCGACCGTGTAGGGGTGCTCGGGCTGCTTCGCGAACGTCGCCCAGTCGGCGGGGAGGGCCACCGAGCCGTCGACGGGGAAGACGTACATGGCGTCCGGCAGCGCCGCCTGGAAGTCGTGGCCCAGCATGAAGTCGACCAGCGCCTCGGCGCCCTTCGGGTTGTCGGCGCCGGCCAGCACCCCGGCGTACTCCACCTGGCGGAAGCAGGTGTCGAGCAGGGCGCTCGTCGTGGTGCCGCCCTCGCCGTCGGTGGTGAACGCCGGCGAGGAGTCGTAGGACAGCACGATCGGCCGGTCGCCGCCCCCGCCGCCCTGGCTGAAGGCGACCTCGTAGGCGTCCGACCAGCCCTGCGTGATCTCGGCACCGTTGGCGAGCAGCCGGGTCCAGTAGTCCCGCCAGCCGTCCTCGCCGTACGCCGCGATCGTCGTCAGCAGGAACGCGAGGCCCGGTGAGCTCGTGGTCGCGCCCGGGGTGACGAAGAGATCCTTGTAGGCGGGCTCCGCCAGGTCGTCGAGGGTCTGGGGCTCGGCGATGCCGTGGTCGGCGAACCAGCCGTCGTCGACGTTGACGCACACGTTGCCGGTGTCGACCGGGGTCAGGTCGTGGTCGTCGTCGCCCTCGAGCGCGTAGGCCTCCGCCCCCTCGGGGAGGTCGGCGGCGTAGGGCGCCAGGACACCCTCGTCGATCGCCCGCGACCCGAAGGTGTTGTCGATGCCGAAGACCGCGTCGCCGGTCGGGTCGTCCTTGGTGAGGACGAGCTTGTTGGTGAGCGCGCCGGCGTCGCCCGCGGCCCTGACCACCAGGTCGAAGCCGCTCTCGTCCTCGAACTGCTTCTGCAGGTCCTTCGACATCACGAACGACTCGTGGGTCACCAGCACGACCCGCTCGGCCGGGTCGCCCCCGCTGTCGTCGTCGCCCACCAGCGAGCAGGAGGTCGTGAGGAGGGCTGCGGCCACCCCCAGCACGATCGGCGCGTACCGCATATCGTTGACTCCCTTCGCCGGTGCTAGCCGGAGCAGGTTCGGAGGGTCTGCGGCTTCTCCGCACTCTCAGCGCCGGCGACCGAAGTCCTGGGCGCTCCCCTGTCGTTGTGCCTCCACCCTAGCGGGCGAGCGAGACCGCCTCGTCGACGCGGTGGAGCTTGTCCGGGTTGCGGACCAGGTAGAGACCGGTGACCTTGCCGCCCTCGATGCGCATGGTCGCGACCGCCTCGAGCTCGCCGTCGAGCAGCAGCCCGAGACCGGTCTCGCCGTTGACCGGCATCGGGACCGCTCCGTCGGCGCCGACCTTGGCGGCGATGCCGATGAGGAAGCGCAGGACCTTCTCGGCACCGAGGATCGGCTTGAGCGCCGCCTGCTTCAGCCCGCCGCCGTCGGTGATGAGGACGACGTCGGGCGCCAGCACGTCCATCAGCGACTGCAGGTCACCGGTCGCGGCCGCGGCCAGGAACCGCTCGACCACCGCCGAGCGCTCTGCCGCGGTCGTCTCGGTGCGCGGCCGCCGGGCCTCGACGTGCGACCGCGCGCGGTGCGCGACCTGGCGCACGGCGGCCGGGGTCTTGTCGACCGCCTCGGCGATCTCGTCGTAGGGCAGGTCGAAGACCTCGCGCAGCACGAACACCGCGCGCTCGGTCGGCGTCAGCGTCTCGAGCACGAGCAGCATCGCGGTCGAGACGCTGTCGGCGAGCTCGACGTCCTCGGCCACGTCCGGCGAGGTGAGGAGCGGCTCGGGCAGCCACGGTCCGACGTACGCCTCCCGCCGACGTGCCAGCGACCGGATCCGGTTGAGCGCGAGGCGGGTCGCGATCCGGACGAGGTAGGCGCGCGGGTCGCGCACCCCGTCGGGGCCGAGCCGCTCGCTGGCCTCGGCCCACCGCAGCCACGTCTCCTGGAGCACGTCCTCGGCGTCGGCCGCGGAGCCGAGCATCTCGTAGGCGACGGTGAACAGCAGGTTGCGGTGCGCGACGAAGAGGTCCGTGGCACCCGAGGCCTGGCTCATGGCCGCGAGGCTAGCGGCAGCTCGCAGACGTCGGAGTAGCCCTGGCTCTGGAGGCCGGCTGCGGAGTTGAACCGCGAGCGCATGTTCTCCAGCGCCACCATCTGGGTCAGCTCGACCACCGCCGGCGAGCCGAGCTCGTCGACGAGGTGGGCCACCATCTCGTCGGTCACGGTGGGCGGGGTGGCGGTCATCGCCTCGGTGTACTCGAGGACGGCCCGCTCCAGCGGGGAGAACACGTCGGACTCGCGCCACCGCGGGACCTCGCGGACCTTGGCCAGGTCGAGGCCGTCGTTGTGCGCCATGAAGTAGCCGAAGTCGAGGCACCACGAGCAGCCGATCGCGCCGGCGCTGGCGAGCTGGGCGTAGGACTTGAGGTTCGGGTCGAGCCGGTCCCATTTGCTGACCTTGTTCTCGAAGGACATGACCGCCTTGAGGACCGGCTTGTGGTGGAAGTAGACGTAGCCGTTGTCGGGCAGCTCCCCGCCGAGCATCTTCTTGGCGAACAGCTTCATGAGGGCGCCGTAGGCGCCGGTGATCTCGGCCTTGGGGATACGGAAGGTGCTGGTGCTTGTCATGTCCACGTGACACCGGCTGCCCCGGACCTGTGACAGCCCGATGTGGAAGATTGCGAGCATGCCCCGCAGCCGGCCGAGCCGACGTCACGAGCTCCTGGCGCGCGTGGTCCCCCGGCTGCGCCGCTCGCGCGAGCTCGACAGCCCTGAGCTCGAGAGGGCCCGGCTGGAGACGTGGCACGCCACCCTCGATCGCGGGTTCCCCACCTCGGCGGTGCCGTTCTTCGGCCGCAGGTTCGCGGTGGTGCGCGAGGAGCTGCCGATCGACGCCTCCGGGCGCAGCTTCTCGTCGTACACGCTGACGCAGCGGCGTCACGTCCCGACCCGCACCGTCGTCTACCTGCACGGCGGCGGGTTCGTCGGACCGATCGACCCCTTCCAGGTGCGGTACGCCGCGCGGCTGGCGACGGGGCTCGGCGCGCGCGTCGTGGTGCCCGACTACCCGCTCACCCCCGAGCACACGTGGCGCGACGCGCACGGGCCGGTCGTCGACCTCGTGGAGCGGCTGCTGGACTCGCCCGAGCCCGTCGCCATCGCCGGCGACTCGGCGGGCGGCGGCCTGGCGCTCGCCGTCGCCGAGACCGTGCGAGACCACGGTGGCCCGCAGCCCGACCGACTGCTGCTCATCTCGCCGTGGGTCGACCTCACGCTCAGCACCCCCGAGACCCACGAGGTCACCGTCGGCGACCCGTGGCTGTTCGTCGGCAAGATGCGCGCCTACGCCGAGTGGTGGGCAGGCTCGCCCGACGACCTCGGCCGGCCGGAGGTCTCCCCCGCGCTGGGCGAGCTCGCGGGGCTGCCGCCCGCGCTGATGTTCTTCGGCACCCGCGACTCGCTCTGGCCGGGCGGCACGCTGCTCGGCCGGCGCGCGGAGGAGGCCGGGTGGCCGCTCACGTACGTCGAGGAGCCGGGCCTCATCCACGTCTTCCCGATCCTGCCGTTCCTGCCCGAGGCGAGCCGCGCGTGGCGGCAGACCCTGACGTTCATGGAGAAGGGGAGCCTCGCGTGAGGATCTCGGCGGTGCCCTTCGCGGCGCTCGACCCGCTGACGGCCTACAGCCTGTGGAAGCTCCGTCAGGACGTCTTCGTGGTCGAGCAGGGGGCGGCGTACCCCGACCTCGACGGGCGCGACCTCGCCCCCGAGACCAGGCACGTGGTGATGGAGGACGACGACGGCGTGGTGCTGGGCTGTGCGCGGGTCCTGGACGACGGTGACGAGTGGCGCATCGGGCGGGTCGCCCTGCACCGGACCGCGCGCGGCAAGGGCCTCGCCGACGCGCTCGTGCACACCGCCCTCCAGGTCTGCCCCGACCGCGACGTCGTGCTCGACGCGCAGGCGGCGCTGGCCCCGTGGTACGCGACGTTCGGCTTCGAGGTCTGCGGGCCGGAGTTCCTGGAGGACGACATCCCGCACGTGCCGATGGTCCGTCGCGCGGCATGAGGGTGCGCGTCGGCGCCGGGACCGGCGTCGAGTGGCTGATGGCGGCGATGGCCGTGGCCGACCCCGACTGGCGGGCCGTGCTGACCCACGGCGAGGCGGCGTACGACGCGGCGCGGGTCGCGGGCGGCCGCGACCTGATCCGCGACCTCGGCCGGATCGGGCGACCGGGCTGGATCCGCCTGCTCGGACCGCTGACCCGGCGTCGTGGCGCGTGGTCGATCGACGCGCTGCGCGACCACGTCGACGGCCAGACCGCGATGGCGCTCCACGAGACCCTGCTCGGGCGGCACGGCCAGGCCACCCGCTGGCTGTCCACGGCCACCCCGGCGGAGGTCCGCGTGACCTGTCGGCGCGTGCTCGACGGGCTCCCGGCGCCCGAGGGGAGCACGCCAGTCCTGTCGGCCGTGCGCGCCCGGCTCGCCGAGGCCGGGCCGGAGCGGCTGCTCGACGAGGTCGCACCGGGTCTGCACTACGGCGCCGGCGTCCTCGACGACGTGCTGCTCGTGACCTCTCGTCAGGTCGCGCCCATCGTCGTCGAGCTCGCCGAACCCGACCGGACCGTGATCGTGCACCCACCGCTCGGGGAGTCCGCGTCGCTGCGCGACCTCGGGCGCGCGCTCGGCGACACCACGCGCATGCGGGTGCTCCAGCAGCTCAGGGCCGGGCCGCGCACGCTGCCGGACCTGTGCGAGGTGCTCGAGTCGCCGCGCACCACCCTCCTCCACCACCTCGCGCTGCTGCGCGGGGCCGGGCTGATCGACCTGTCCGTCACCGCCGGCGAGGCGAATGTCTACCGCCTGCGCCCCGACGGCTTCGACCAGCTGGCGCAGGCGGCGAAGGCGTTCCCACTGGGCTGAGCCCGCGCAGGTGTCGAAATTTTTCGACACCTGCTCTACGGTTCGGTCATGCTGCGTGCCTGTCTCCTCACGTCCGTCCTGCTCGTCGTCGCCGCCTGCTCGAGCGACACGGGCGCGAGCGACGCGGGCTCGCCGGGCTCGCCGGCGCCCGACGAGCCCGAGGCCGAGACGGCGCCGTACGTCGGTGTCGGCTTCGGGCCGGTCGGCCTCGCGGCGGACGACGACGGCAGCGTCTGGGTGGTCGCCGCGCGCGACGAGACGCTGGCCCGCATCCCGGCCGGGGCGGACGAGCCCGACCTGACGGTCGACGTGCCCGGCGTCCCGCTGCGGGTCGCGGCGGCGTACGGCGCGGTGTGGGTGACGTCGTTCGACGCGAAGTCGGTCGCGCGCGTGGACCCGACGAGCGGGGAGGTCGTCGCCACGATCCGGACGGGCGCCGGGCCCGAGGGGGTGGCGGCCGGCTTCGGCTCCCTCTGGGTGGTCGCGCAGGACGCGGGCCGGCTGCTGCGGATCGACCCGGCCGACAACGCGGTGAGCGCGGAGATCCCGCTCGAGGTCGGCGCCCGCCTGGTCGAGCCCGGCCCGGACGCGATGTACGTCGCCCACTACGCCACCGACGCGATCCTCCGCGTCGACCCCGCGACCAACGCCGTGACCGGGTCGGGCGCGGTGTGCGACGGGCCGCAGGCCATGGCGGTGCTCGACGGCAAGGTCTGGGTCACCTGCACGCTGTCCGACGAGGTGGTCGCCCTGGACGCGTCCACCCTCGAGCGGGTGGCCTCGGTGGCGGTGGCCGGGTCACCCGACTCGGTCGCCGTCACCACCGACGGGCGCCTGGTGGTGGTGGCCGAGGAGGGGCCGACCCTCGTCGTCGTCGACCCGGCGACCGCAGCCGTGGCGAGCGAGACCATGCTCGGCTCCGAGCGCGCCCTCGGCGACCGAGCCAACCTCGACCTCGTGCTCGTCGGCGCGGAGGCGTGGGTCAGCTCGTTCAACGCCGACCGCGTCTACCACGTGCCGCTGCCACCGGGATAGTCCCTGACGTCCGTGTTGTGCAAACGGCGGTTCCACAGGCACGGACGTCAGGGACTATCCGGGCGCGGCGAAGGTGACCACGCCGTCGGAGGCCTCCGATCGGGTGGCCCGGCCGCGGGCGACGAGCAGCTCGAGGTGCGCCTTGGTCTCCATGGCGGCCATGCCCTTGCTGAACACGTCGAGCTCGTCGTAGGCGTGCTCGTGGCGGGTCCAGCCGAGGTGGCCGGCGACGTCGGCGGCGGTCGCCGGGCCTGCGGCCAGCGCGACCACGCAGCCCTCGAGGCGCTTCTCGTGGAAGACCAGGAGCTCGTCGACGCGGGCGTGCGACGAGGGTGCCACCGGGCCGTGGGCAGGCAGGACCCGCAGGTCGGGCAGCGCGCGCACCTTGGTCAGCGAGGTCATGAAGTCGCCGAGGGGCTGCGGCGTCGGCGGCACCGTGAACCCGATCGACGGCGTGATGGTCGGCAGCACGTGGTCGCCGGCGAACAGCAGGCCGTCGGCGCGGTCGGCGAACACGTAGTGCCCCGGCGTGTGGCCGGGGGTGTGCACCGCGTCGATCGTGCGGCGTCCGACCGGGATCGCGACGTCGCCCTCCAGCCAGGTGTCGGGGTACTGCCAGAGCGTCAGGTCGGGGAGCTCCTGGTCGGCGGGCCCCTGGTTCCAGAGCTCGGCGACGTCTGCGGCGCCGGCGGTGACCAGGACCTGCGTGAACGGGTTCTCCGAGTGCTCGTCGAACCCGTGGTGGAACAGGTCCAGCCCCGGCTTCTCGTCGATGCCGAGCGCCACGTCGGCACCGAGCTCGTGGCCCAGGACCGTCGCCATCGTGAAGTGGTCGCGGTGGATGTGGGTGACCAGGAACCGCCGGATGTCGCCGAACCCGGACCCGATCGACCGCAGGCAGCGGTCGAGCAGCTCGCGCGCCTCGGGGATCGCCCAGCCGCCGTCGACCAGCACCAGCCCCTCGTCGGTCGCGATGACGTAGACGTTGATCGCCTTGAGCCCGTCCATCGGCAGCGGCAGCGGGATGCGGTGGATCCCGTCGGCGACCTCCCACGCACCCTCGGCGGTCCAGTGCTCGCCGGAGTCCGGCGAGACGGCGTACGCCGTGGGGGTGGTCGACGAGGTCATGCAGCGACCTTAGGTCGCGGGCCCTGCGGGCTCGGGCGCCAGGTCGGGCATCCCCAGGTCGAGCGTCGGCTGCTGGATGCCGCCGTCGATCTCGATCAGCTTGCCGGTGACGTACTGGCCCGCACGCGAGGCGAGGTAGAGCACCCCGGCGGCGATGTCCTCGGGCTCGCCGACCCGGCCCAGCGGGGTCTTGGTCTCGAGCTGGCCCATCAGCTCGGGCTGGCCGGCGACGAACTCGAGCGCGCTGGTCATGATCGAGCCGACGTAGATGCCGTTGACGCGGATCCGCGGCGCGAGGTCCTGGGCGGCCATCCGGGTCCAGTGCGCGAGCGCGGCCTTCGCGGTGCCGTAGGCGACGAAGCCGCGGTCGGCGGCGCGCCCCATCATCGAGCTGATCGTCACCACCGACTGCTGGCCGCCGTGCTGCTCGCCGGTCCGCAGCAGGTGTGGCACCGCGGCCCGGGTCAGGGCGTGCGCGGTGGCGACGTTGAAGCTGAACGCCTCGGTCAGGAACCGCGGGCTCGTCTCGAGGAAGCCGCGCGGGAACGTGCCGCCCACGTTGTTGACGACGGTGTCGATGCGGCCGAGCTCGTCGTACGCCGTCTGCGCGAGGCCGGCGACCGCATCGAGGTCGCTGAGGTCCGCGGCCACGACCACCGCCTTGCGGCCCCTCGCCTCGACCTGGCGCGCGACCTCCTCGAGCTGCTCGGCCGTGCGCGCGGAGATCACGACGTCGGCGCCCGCCTCGGCCAGCGCGACGGCGGTCGCCGCTCCGAGGCCGCGGCCCGCGCCCGTGACGATCGCGACCTGGCCCTCGACCGAGAACCTGTCGAGGATGCTCATCGCGCGACCAGCCCGCGGCCGGTGACCAGCGGCAGGTCGATCGCGCGGACGATGCCGGGTTCGGCCGCGACCACGGCGGGCAGCGCGTTGATGATGCGCTGCGCGGTGGTGATCATCCCGGAGACGTTGTGGTCGCCGTGCTCGCCGTGGTGGGTGAAGTCGACGTTCATCATCGGCTCGCCGGTGATCCTGACGCGGTAGCAGCCGTCGGCACCGGCCGGCGGCCTCTCCCACTCGGGGACCTGCTCGGGGTCGGTGCGGGTGATGTGCTCCAGCACGACGCGCGGGACGCCGTCGACCTTGCCGACCACCGCGAACCGCACCGCGCCCATCGTCCCCCTCGCGACGTCGCCGGAGACCGAGGGCGTGTCCCGCTCGGCGGCGCGCCGGTCGACCTCCTCGGTGAGCGGCTCGTCGAGGGTGACGTCGAGGCCGGCGGCGATCTGGCGGACCACGCTGCCCCACGCCATCGTGAGGATGCCGGGCGCGAAGATCATCCCTACCTCGTCCATCGGCTTGCCGAAGCCGAACAGGTCGTTCATCACCACCGGCTGGTAGTAGGTCGAGTAGTCGCAGATCTCCATGACCCGGACCTCGTCGATGCGCTGGCTGAGACTGGTCATCACCAGCGGCAGGACGTCGTTCGCGAAGCCGGGGTCGATGCCGTTGACGTGCATGGAGGCGTGGCCGCGGGCGCAGGCGTCCTCGATCTTCGCGATCATCTCCGGCGGCAGGATCTGCTCGGGCCACTGCAGCAGCACCGGCCCGCTGCTCGTGACGTTGATGCCGGCCGCGACGAACGACGTGAGGTCCTCGATGCACTCGAAGACGCGGTCGTCGGCCATCGCCGTGTGCACGATCGCGTCGGGCGCGAGGGCGATCAGCGCGTCGCGGTCGGTGGTGGCCTTGATGCCGAGCTCGCGGCCGAGCCCGGCCAGCTCACCGGCGTCCTTGCCCTCCTTCGCCTCGGTCGACGTCCAGACCCCGACCAGCTCGAGGTCGGGGTGCGCGTCGACGCCGGCAATCGCGTGCCGGCCGATGGTGCCCGTCGACCAGACGACGACGCGCAGCGGCTTCTCGGGGATGACCTGGCCCATGCGCGCAGACTAGAACAGGTTCTAGTTTGGCGATAGTCCAGGGATCACGCCGGGTCGAGGACCACGCAGCGCGTGCCGGAGTAGATGGTCGGCATGCAGCGGTTGCAGTGGATGCAGACGCCGTCGGCCTCGCGCCCGGCGATCAGCTCGTTGACCAGCGACGGCTCCCGCAGCAGCGCCCGGCCCATCGCCACGAACTCGAAGCCGTGGACCATGGCCTGCTCCATGGTGTCGCGGCGGTTGATGCCACCGAGCAGCATCAGCGGCATCGAGAGCCGCTCGCGGAAGCGCAGCGCCTTGTCGAGGAAGTAGGCCTCGTGGAAGTCGTACTCCTTGAGGAACTTCCTGCCGACCGGCGTGCGCATGCCGACCCGCACGGGCAGCGGCATCGCTGCGGCGAACTCCCGCACCGGCGTCTCGCCGCGGAAGAGGTACATCGGGTTCATCAGCGAGCTGCCGCCGCTGAGCTGCAGCGCGTCGAGGTGGCCGTCGGCCTCGAGCACCGCGGTGAAGTCGAGGCTCTCGTCGGTGGTCACGCCGCCGCGGAAGCCGTCGCTGACGCTCACCTTGGCCGTGACCGCGACCTCGTCGCCGACCTCTTCCTTCACCGCGCGCGCGACCTGGCGGGCCAGCCGGGCGCGGCCCTCGAGCGGGCCGCCCCACCGGTCCTTGCGGCGGTTGAGCCCGGGAGCCAGGAAGGAGGAGATGAGGTAGCTGTGCGCCATGTGCAGCTCGAGCACGTCGAAGCCGGCGCGCACCAGCGTGCGCGCGGTGGCGACGTACGCCGCGGTGATGCGGGCCAGGTCGGCCTCGCTCGCCGCGCGGACCATCTGCATGGACAGCGGGCTCGGCATCCGGCTCGCGCTCAGCGCGTGCACGCCGTTCGAGCGACCGTTCGCGACCGGCCCCGCGTGGCCGACCTGGCCGGCGATCTTCGCGCCCGTCTGGTGGATGGCCTCGGCGAGCCTGCTCAGCCCCTTCTCGGTGGCGGCGCCGACCACGACCTGCTCGCGGTGGGTGCGGCCCTCCGGCGCGACCGCGAGGTAGGCGACCGTCGTCAGGCCGACACCACCCTGCGCCACCGCGAGGTGGTAGTCGATGAGGGCATCGGTGACCTGGCCGTCCGGCGTGCGCCCCTCGAACGTCGCTGCCTTGACCGTGCGGTTGCGCAGCTCCACCGGGCCCAGCCGGGCAGGGGCGAACACGTCAGGGGCCACGCGCCCAGACTAGAACACGTTCTAGTCCTGGGGAAGGTCCGCGCGATGCGTGCCCGAGCGCCGGCGCCGGCCGTACGGCGCCGGGAGCACCCGGCGCACGAGGTGTCCGGACGCCACCACCAGGAGCGCGCCGATCAGGAGGATCTCGGGCCGGAACGACACCTCCCGGTCGGCCGGCACGCCCGAGCGCTCTGCGAGCTCCACCGGGCGCGCGTCGATGCTGCTCGCCGCACCGCCGGAGGACCACCAGAGCGAGAACCCGACGGTGTCGGTCATGGTGTCGTTGCCCATCGCCTCGGCCGGCACGACGGTCATCCGCAGCCGGACGGGCTGCCGGCTGGTGACGGGCACGTCGACGAGCACCCCCCGCTCGCGGTCGGCCAGCTCCACCATCGTCCCGACGAAGAGCGGCACGGCGTCGGTGCCGGCGTCGGTGTCGTCGTCGGTGCTGTCGGTGCCGACGCGCTCGAGGCGCACCCGCAGCCACGGCAGCAGCTCCCCGGTCGTCGCACAGGTCGGGTCGCCGGCGAGCAGCTCGGGACGCACGCAGCCGTTCTCCTGCGAGGCGAGCCGGTCGACACCGAGGCGCACGTCGAGCGGCCGGTCGCTGCCCGTCACCAGCAGGACCTCGCGCGCGCTCCCGATCCCGGGCGCGAGCCGCTCGAACGACAGGTGACCGCCGTCGACCCGGAGCTCGACGCCTGCCCTCGGCGGCCGGTCACCGGCGTCCGCCGCGGGCGACCACGCCACGGCGAGGACCGCCGCCGCGAGGCAGAGCGCGCCGCGCACGCGCTTGACCGTGGCGGACCTCTCCCTCACCCGGCGGCCCGTCATCCCGCGACTGTGCACCGCGGCGGGGTGCCGCCGCTTCGGCGACGTTGGGGATCGCGGGGCTCGCCGGGATCAACAACTCTGACGATGCCCGGACCCACCCGTTGGGAGGAAGTCACGAGTCCTCGGTGCTGATACAACGTTCAACGGAGCCGGGGGGCTCCGCACGAGGGAGCACGGGGGACACGGGGGATGGAACACGCACGTCACGCGCGCCTGCACGCCGACCGCGCACAGCTCGACGGGCTGGAGCGGGCCCGCCTCGTCCTGGTCACGGCCGGTGCCGCGCTGCTGGCGCTGGTGACCTGGATGGTGGCCACGGCCGTCAGGGACGAGCTCGACCCGCGGCTGCTCGGCATCGCCTTCAACGCCGCGACGAGGCTGGGCTCCGCCCTGTTCCTCATCTGCGGGGTGCTGCTGTGGGCCTACGCCCGTCAGCACCGCTCCGACATGGCCGCGCGCGTCGGGGTCGCGGCGGTCCTCCTCGGGACGACCGGCGCGCTGACGGCGTTCGTCCGGGTGCTGCAGCCCCAGCAGTCCGGCTCCCTCGTCGGCCCGCTGGCCGCCACCACGGTCTCGATCCTCGCCGCCGGGGTGCTCCTGCCCGCCACGGCGCCCCGCGCCCCGCGACCGCTGCGAGCCAGCCACGCCGCGGTGCTGCTGGTCTCGGCGATCGGCCTGCTCGTCGGGCTCGGCGCCACGCAGGCCCAGCGGCCGACGCTGCTCGACGGCAGCCACACCGAGCACGCCCTGCTGGCGGCACTCGGCGCGAGCGCCTGGGCCGCCCTCGCCGTGCTCCTCCTGACCCGCCGCGAGTCCGCCGTCACGCCGCGGGGCCGGCGCCACCTGGCCTCGCTGTCGGCGCTGCTGTGCGCGGGCCACCTCCTGACGGCGGTCGACGGGGAGTCGATCTACCTGTTCGCGGTGCTCGCCGTGGTGCTGCGCATCGTCGCGGCCGCCCTGCTCCTGCGGGCCACCTGGTGCTCGCTCGACGAGCGGGTCAAGGCCGCGAGCCAGAGCCAGGCCCGCCTCAGCGCCGCGCTGGTGACCGCGATCGACGCCGCTCAGGACGAGGAGCGCAGCCGTGCCCGGATCACCCACGACGCGCGCAACGCGTGCGCCGGCGTCCGAGCCTCGCTCGAGATCCTGAGCGACCACGGTGAGGAGCTCGACCCGGCGACCCGCGCGCGGCTCCGCCAGGTGGCCATGTTCGGCGTGCTGCACCTCGAGCAGGTGATCACCCGCGCCGACCCCTACGCGCGCGACTTCGCGGTCATGGAGGTGGTGCGCCGGGTCGTCGACGGACGCCGCCTGCTCGGCAACGAGGTCGCGGTCCTCGGCAGCGACGCCGTCGCCCACGGCCGCGCGCACGACCTCGCCACCGCGCTCCTCAACCTGCTGGTCAACGCCGAGCGCCACGCGCCCGCCACCCAGGTCACCGTCGACGTGTCGGTGTGCGACGACCGGGTGCGGATCTGCGTAGCCGACGGCGGCCCCGGCGTCCCGTCCGAGCACCGGGAGCGCATCTTCTCGGCCGGCTGGCGCGGGGCGGCGAGCTGCGGACAGGGCCTCGGCCTCCAGACCGCCCGCGAGCTGATGCGGGGCCAGGGCGGCGACCTCGAGCTCGTGCCGAGCGCGCAGGGCGCGGCGTTCGTGCTGACCCTGCCCGCCGCGGCCCTCGAACCGACCCCCGAGCCGTCCCGGCCCCGACCCGCCCTCCAGGTCCAGTGAACGACGCCGCGGTCCGGGTCCTCCTCGTCGACGACCACGAGCTGCTCGCGCAGCCCCTGGCGATCGCGCTGGGGCTGCGGGACCTGGAGGCGCGGATCGCGCCCCTCGGCAGCGCGGCCGAGGTCGTCGCCACCGCCGAAAGGACCAGTTTCGACCTGGTCCTGCTCGACCTCGACCTGGGAGGCAGCATCGGCGACGGGGCCAACCTGGTGCCGGACCTGGTCGCGACCGGCACCCGCGTCCTCGTGGTCACCGGGTCCACCGCGCCGTCCGCCGCGGGCCACGCCCTCGAGCTCGGCGCCATCGGCGTGGTCTACAAGCACGAGCCGTTCGGCGAGCTCGTGTCCACCGTCGTCGCGGCCGCTCACGGGGAGGCCGTGATGGACCTCGAGCAGCGCCGTGCCCTGCTCAAGGCCGCGCGTGACGAACGCCGCCGGGTGGCTGAGCTCGGTGCGCCGTTCGACCGGCTCAGCGTCCGCGAGTCGCAGGTGCTGCGCGCCCTCGCCGACGGCCTGAGCGTGAGCCAGATCGCCGTGGAGTGGGTCGTCTCCGAGGCCACGGTGCGCACGCAGGTCCGCGGGGTGCTCACCAAGCTCGGCGTCGGCAGCCAGCTCGCGGCGGTTGCGCGGGCCCGCCAGGCGGGGTGGCTTCCCGACCCGGGATGATGTCGGCGTGCGCGTCCTCGACCAGATCAGCTGGATCGCGGTCGGCTACGCCGTGCTCGTCGCTCTCCTCGCCGGCTGGTCGGCGTACCGCTGGCGGCAGCGGCCGCCGTGGCTCGAGTCGATGGCCTGGATGCTGGAGGCCCTCCTCGCGCTCCGGGCGCTGACCGGCCTCGCCGTGGTGGCGTCGGGCGAGCGGCCCGACAGCGTCAGCACGCACGTCGGCTACCTGGTCGCCTCGGTCTGCATCGTGCCCCTGGCGCTGCGCTCGGTGCAGGACGACCACGAGGTGTGGTCGCTCGGCGTGATCGGGATCGCGGCGGCGACCGTCGCGGTGATCAGCGTGCGGATCGTGATGACCCTGTGACGCAGTCCGGCGCCTCCCGCTCGGGGGCGCACCAGCTCCTCCTCGCCGTCTACGCCGTCTTCACGCTGTCGGCCGGGGCGCGCTCGGCCGTCCAGCTCGCGACCAAGGCCGGCGACGCCCCGGTCGCGTACTCGCTGTCGCTGCTGGCGGCGGTCACCTACGCGCTGGGCTGGGTCGGCATCAGGCGGGCCTCGCAGGGTCGCACCCGGTTCGCCTCCTGGATGCTCTGGGTCGAGCTCACCGGCGTGCTGGGCGTCGGCACGCTGAGCCTGCTCCAGCGCGACTGGTTCCCCGACGCCTCGGTGTGGTCCGACTACGGCCTCGACTACGGCCTGGTGCCGGCGGTGCTCCCCGTCGCGGGCCTGTTCTGGCTGCGCACCCGCGACGCGGACCGGGTCGGCACCGGCACGGTGACGGCGTTCCGGGTGATCGCCTTCGCCGAGGCGCTGAGCTGGCTGGGACTCCTGACCGGCATGTTCTTCAAGTACGCCGTCGACGCCGGCGAGCAGGGCGTGCACGTGTTCGGGCCGATCCACGGCACCGTGTTCCTCACCTACGTGGTGGTCGCACTGCTCACCTGGCGCTCGCAGCGCTGGTCGCTGCCGACGGTGTTCGTCGCGCTGGCCTCCTCCGTGCCGCCCTTCTGCACCGTCGTCTTCGAGGAGTGGGCGCGCCGGACCGGCCGCCTCGAGCCCGGTGGACGCTGACGGGCTCGACGCCCTCGTCCGCCGGCTGCGGGCGGCGGGGTGCGTGTTCGCCGAGGACGAGGCGGCGCTGCTCGTCGAGGCGGCCGGCTCCCCCACCGAGCTCGACGACCTGGTCGCACGCCGCGAGGCGGGCGAGCCGCTCGAGCAGCTCGTCGGGTGGGTGGACTTCTGCGGGCTCCGGCTCGTGGTGGAGCCGGGGGTGTTCGTGCCGCGGCAGCGCACGGCGCTGCTCGTCGACGAGGTGGCCGCCCTCGTCGGGCGGGGCTCGGTGCTGGTCGACCTCGGCTGCGGCGTCGGCGCGATCGCCGCGGCCGTGCTCGCCCGGTGCCCCGGGGTCGAGGTGCACGCCGTCGACATCGACCCGGCCGCGGTGTCGTGCGCGCGGCACAACCTGCCGCCCGAGCGGGTCCTCCAGGGCGACCTCTACGACGCGCTGCCCGCCCGCCTGCGCGGCGAGGTGGACGTCGTGGTGGCCAACGCGCCGTACGTGCCCACCGAGGCGATCGCGCTGATGCCCCGCGAGGCCCGGGACCACGAGCGCCTCGTCGCGCTCGACGGCGGACCCGACGGGTTGGCCGTGCAGCGCCGGGTGATCGCCGAGGCGCCCGCCTGGCTGAGGCCGGGCGGCCACGTGCTGGTCGAGACCGGCCGGAGCCAGCTCGACGGCACCCGGTCCGCGCTCGTCGCCGCGGGGCTCGCGGTCACGGTCGCCGCCGACGAGGAGTCGGGAGGGCTCGTGGCCCGCGGCACGACGTACCCCAACAGCGGTATGGAAGGGGTCGGCGCACCCACCTAGACTGCGAGAGCACCGAGATCTCTCGGTCGGCGACGGCTCCCATCCCCATGTCCGCCGCAGCCCCGGTGGGGGGTGGCTGCGTTCGGGAGCCGTCGCCCTTGGGCGCTCGGCGCCCGTCAGCGCAGGGAGACGCGGCCGCGCACCCGCAGGGTGTCCTCGGAGAAGCCGGGACCGGAGCCGTTCTTCTCCTGCAGGTACGCCGAGACCCGCAGCACCCCGTCGCCCGTCGGCACGCAGCCCGCGGGCACGTCGACGCGCACGGTGCCGGACCGCCGCGAGGTGTGGACCTTGAGCAGGCAGGCGGTGTTGCCGGAGTAGGTGGTCGCGGTCTTGTGCTGCGGGTTGGCGAGCACGACCAGCTCGGCGAGCGGCCGGCCGGCCGGGACGAACTGCGCCTCCACGACCTGGTCGAACGTGCGGCCGGCGACGATCCGGGCGATGGTGAAGGTGAACCGGATGAGCTGGCCCTCCCGGGTCACCCCGAACTGCTCGAGGTCGATCGACCTGCGCTGCCCGGTCGTCGGCTTGGTCCCGCCGCCGTCGAAGACGTTGACGTCGCCGGTCGGGTCGGTCTTGTGGATCGGCAGGTCAGTCTGCGCCGCGACGGCAGCCGGCGCCCCGGGGAGGGACCCGGCGACCACCCCGGCGACCAACGTTGCGGCGAGGGCTGCGGCGAGAGCGGCTGCGGCGCGGAGGATCACGCGGGGGATCGTCCCATCACGAGAGCGCGTCGGCGAGCACCCGCTCGAGGGGTGTCGGCGCGGGGGTGTCGCCCAGCGCTTCGACGAGGAGCCGGCCGTAGCGGACCTTGCGGCCCGAGCCGGACCCGAGGAACCGGTGCAGCTGCTCCTCGGGCCGGCGGTCGCGCTGGGCGGGCTGCTGCTGCAGCCCGCGGAGGTGGGCCAGGTCGCCCTGCGCCTCGACCACGGCGAGCACCGCGGGCACGCCGAGCACGCGGATCAGCTCGTCCTCCAGGTCGCGCTCGCAGCAGTGGAACCCGAGCTCGGCCAGTCCCTCGCGGCCCGGACTGGGCACGAGCCCGCCCCGCTCGAGACCGCCGCGCACGAACCGCTCCTCGGCCGCGTCGTACAGCCCGGTGAGGCGCAGCCCCAGGCCGTGCGGGCCGAGCTCGGCGACGTGGCGAGCCACGTTGGTCGCCCCGCCCATCGCGACCACCTCGACACCTCGGTCCGGGAGGACGACGCCGCGCCGGGCCGCGAGCGCCAGCACGGCCACGCGGTCGCTCTCGCCCTCCACGAGGACGGCGACCCGCCGCTCACCCATCGGCGAGGACGAAGTCCGCGACCAGGTCGTCGACGACGTCCGGTCGCTCGACCTGGAGGAAGTGGCCGGCGCCCTCGACCAGCTCGAACCTCGCCGTCGACGGCAGCCGGGTCGCCGCGTGCTCGGCGTACGCCGCCTGGAGGCAGCCGTCGTCGGCGCCGTGCAGGTGCAGCGAGGGCACGGTCGGGACGTCGCCGAGGGTCCGCGCCCACGCATGGTGCGCCGGGGGCGCGGCCCACGGTGCGCGGATCGCCCGGTAGTAGCCCACCGCCGCGGCGACGTGCGCACGGGTCGGCCACGCCGCCCGCACCAGGGCGACGTCCTCGGCGCCGTCGTGGCCCGGCGACCAGTCGCGCCACAGCTTCGGCAACCAGCGGTCGACGGTGCGCTCGGGGAGCACCGGCAGCTGGTTGAACACCGTGTACCAGCTCTGCCGGACCTGCCGCGGCGCCAGCCGCAGCGGCGCACCCTGCATGGCGCCCAGCGGTGGCACCGCGAGGCTCGCGATGCGCCGGTAGGGCGAGTCGGGGTGGGCACCGAGCGCGTTGGCCGTGATCGCGCCCCAGTCGTGGC
Organism: Nocardioides halotolerans DSM 19273; assembly: GCF_000422805.1. Lineage (GTDB taxonomy): Bacteria > Actinomycetota > Actinomycetes > Propionibacteriales > Nocardioidaceae > Nocardioides > Nocardioides halotolerans. The sequence continues at coordinate 119,264 of NZ_KE383924.1, forward strand.
CGACCAGGACCGTGCGCTCGTCACCGCCGAGCGCGCCGTGCAACGCGACGGCGTCGGCCATCAGCCCGCCGACGTGGTAGCCGTCGGCCGCCAGCCCGCTCGGTGCGTAGCCGCGGAGGAACGGCGCCACGACCCGCAACCCGCGCGCGGCCAAGTGCGGACCGAGGTGCCGCCAGGTCCACGCGGTGTCGGGGAAGCCGTGCAGCGCGACCACCAGCGGCGCCTCGCGCGGCCCCCAGGTCAGGCACGAGAGCCGCACGCCCGGGAGCGCGACCTCGAGGACCTCGGGAGCGGTGGGCGGCACCGCCCCACACTAGAGACGACCCAGGACCTCGTCTCCTGCCATCAGCAGCGTGTCCTCGGGAGTGGTGGGGTGGAACTTGGCGGCCCGGATGTCGCGGTAGCAGCGCTCGACCACCGAGCCGCGGAAGAACGCCGATCCGCCCGCCACCTCCATCGCGAGGTCGCAGACCTCGATGCCCGCGAGCGCGACCTCGCGCTTGGCGAGCATGACCGCGGTCAGGGTCTCGGCGGAGGGCTGCGGGTCGGGTCCGACCAGGTCGAGCGCGCCGTCGAGCGCCCAGCCCGCCACCCGGAGACGGTGCTGCATGAGCCCGACCTGGCGGCGGACCGTCGGGTCGTTCGCGCGCCTGGCCGCGGCCCGGACCGCCGCCGCAGAGGCCGCCTCGGCCACGCCGAGGTAGGCCGCCGAGACGATCGGGAACGCGATGCTCCCGATCACCTGCAGCGGACCGTCGAGCACGCCGTAGGGCCGGTTTGCCAGCACCCGCTCGTCGGGCACGAAGACGTCCTCGAGCACCACGTCGTTGCTCGCGGTGCCGCGCATGCCGAGGGTGTCCCAGTTGTCGAGGACGGTGACGCCCTCGGACGAGAACGGCACGGCGAGGTTGAGCACCCGCCGGCCCTCCTCGGCGTCGTCGTAGGTCGCCATGGTGGACATCGCCGTACCCACGGTCGACTGGCTGGCGAAGCGCTTGTGGCCCGAGACGCGGTAGCCGCCCTCGACCCTGACGGCGGCGCCGTGCGGGTGCGTCCAGTCGCCACCGCCTGTCGAGACCAGCACGATGCCGTCGTCCGCGACGCGACGCAGCGTGGCCTCCGCGCCGGGCAGGCCGCGGCGGTAGCGCCACGCGGTGAAGCAGACGACGTGCTGGTGCATCGAGGTGGCGAGGGCCGTGGAGCCGCAGTGGTGCGCGAGCTCGCGCTGGAGCGCCGCGAGCTCGCGATTGTCCGCGCCGAGCCCGCCGAGCTCCACCGGCACGCCGGCGGCGAGCAGGCCCGCGTCGCGGATCGCGTCGAGGGCCTCGGACACGAAGCTGCCCTCGACGTCGTGGCGTCCGGCGTGCTCGGCGAGCACGGGGGCGACCGTCGCGGCGCGGTCGAGCAGGGAAAGGGTGCGGGTGTCGTCGAGAGTGGTCATGCGGAGAGGTTCCGCGCGGACGGCACGACCGGGATAGTGCAGGTTCTGGACCTGGCCAGTACAACTTCTGGACCCCAGCGTGCGCCGGTGCGACGATGAGCCATGCCGGAGTACGGGCGGTTCTGCCCCGTGTCGCTCACCACCGAGGTGCTCGCCGACCGGTGGACGCCGCTCATCGTGCGCGAGCTCGTGCTCGGCAACACGCGCTTCAACGACATCGCCCGCGGCCTGCCCGGCATCTCGCGCAGCCTGCTCACCGCCCGGCTGCGCCACCTCGAGAAGCGTGGCGTGGTGGAGCGGTGGGCGTCGGAGTACCACCTCACGCCCGCAGGCCGCGATCTCGAGAAGATCATCGACGCCTTCGGGCGGTGGGCGGTCGAGTGGCTCTTCGACGAGCTCTACCCGCACGAGGTGCACCCGCACACCCTGATGTGGTGGATGCACCGCCGGACCGACCCGTCGCGGTTCCCCGCCGAGCGGGTGGTGCTGGAGTTCGTGTTCACCGCGCCCGACCCGATGACGGTGTGGCTGGTGCTCGAGCACGGCGAGGTGTCGGTGTGCCACCAGCACCCCGGTTTCGACACTGACGTGCTGCTGCGGGCGACCACCGCGACCTACAGCGACATCTTCAACGGGCCGCTCACGTGGGCCGACGCGGTGCGGTCGGGGGCGATCGAGGTGGCCGGGTCGCCGCGGCTGGTGCGCGCGCTGCCGGGCTGGTTCCTCTGGAGCCCGTGGGCCGAGGCCACGCGTGAACGGATGGCCCGGTCCTGACTACCCTGTCGCCGTGAAACCCGTGCTGGTGGTCGGAGGGGCCAACGTCGACGTCAAGGCGCGCACGTCCGAGCGCCTCGTCGGGGCGACCAGCAACCCTGGCCTCGTGGACCGCACGCCCGGCGGCGTCGGCCGCAACGTCGCGGAGAACATCGCCCGGCTCGGCACGAAGGTCTCCCTCGTGACCGCCGTCGGCGCGGACGCCGACGGGGCGTGGCTGCTCGCGGAGACGGCGTCCGCCGGTGTGGACGTCGGCCACGCGGCGCGGGTCGGCACCAGGACGGGCGCCTACGTCGCGGTGCTCGACGTCGACGGCGAGCTGGTGGCCGGCGTGTCCGACATGGCGGCGGTCGACGCGCTCACGCCGGAGCTCGTGCCCGAGACGCTGGTCGCCGCCGCGGCGCTCGTCGTGGTCGACGGGAACCTGCCGTCACCCACGGTCGCGCACGTTCTCGAGGCGGCGGCGCGCGCCGGGGTCAGGGTGGTGCTCGACCCGGTGAGCGTGCCGAAGGCCGCGCGCATCGAGCCGCTGCTCGACGGCAACGTCTTCGCGGTCACGCCCAACGAGGACGAGCTCGCGGCCCTCGGGTCGGTGGAGAAGCTGCACGCCCACGGCGTCGAGGTGGTCTGGGTACGCCGCGGCGCGTCCGGCTCGCTGCTCAGCACGCCCGACGGCGAGACCGTGCTCGAGGCTCCCGAGACCACGACCGTCGACGTGACCGGCGCCGGCGACGCGATGCTGGGCGCGTTCTGCCACCGGCTGGTGGAGGGCGCCTCGCTCGTCGACGCGGCGACGTACGGCCACCGGGCGGCGGCGCTCACGGTCGCCAGCTCGCAGACCGTGCGGCGCGACCTGCGCGCCAAGATGGCTCGGTGACCGTGCCATCGACAGTGGTGGCCACCGACGAGGTGGCCGAGGCGCTCGCCGCAGGCCGTCCCGTCGTGGCGCTGGAGAGCACGATCATCAGCCACGGCATGCCCTACCCGCAGAACGTCGCGATGGCCACCGAGGTCGAGGACATCGTCCGCGACCACGGTGCCATGCCGGCGACGATCGCGGTGCTCGCCGGCGTGCCCAAGGTCGGCCTCTCGCCCGAGGACCTCGAGCTGCTCGCGAGCGACCCGTCGGTGGTGAAGGCCAGCGTCCGCGACCTGCCCTCGATCATCGCCCGCAAGGGGCACGGCGCCACGACCGTGGCGGCCACGATGCGGCTCGCCTCCCTCGCCGGCATCCGGGTCTTCGTCACCGGCGGGCTCGGCGGCGTGCACCGGGGCGCCGCGACGTCGTTCGACGTGAGCGCCGACCTCACCGAGCTGTCGACGACGCCCGTCTGCGTGGTCTGCGCCGGGGTGAAGAGCATCCTCGACATCGGGCTCACCCTGGAGAAGCTCGAGACCCTCGGGGTGCCGGTGCTCGTCGACGGCAGCGACGAGTTCCCGTCGTTCTACTCGCGCGGCAGCGGCTTCGCCGCGCCGCTGCGCGCCGACGGCCCCGAGGAGATCGCTCGCGCGATGGACGCCGCGTGGTCGCTCGGGCTGACCAGCGGACTCGTGGTGGCCCACCCGATCCCCGTCGCCGACGAGATCGCGGCCTCGGAGATGGACCCGGTCATCGCCCGGGCCCTCGCCGACCTCGACGCGCGCGGCATCGGCGGGCGCGACGCGACGCCGTACCTCCTCGGCCGGATCGTCGAGCTCACCGACGGGCGGAGCCTGACGGCGAACATCGCGCTGGTCCGCGAGAACGCGCGCGTCGGCGCCGAGATCGCCGTGCGCTACGCCGCCCTGTCCGCGGCGTCGTCACCGGACCCCGCCTGAGCGGGTACCACCCCGTCATGACCTCCACACCGTTCGACGAAGCGAACGAAGCCGACGTCGCCGAGCAGCAGCGCCCCGTCCTGGACGACGACGACCCGCGCCCGGTGCCCACCGCCTCCCTCGACCAGGCCGACGAGGCCGACGTCCTCGAGCAGGGCGCCGAGATAGCCGACGACGACGAGGACTACGAGCGCTAGGTCAGAGCGGTCTCGACGTGCGCAGGTTGGTCCCGCGGGCCTCGACCGTGCGCTCGGTCTCGACGAACCCGAGCTTCGCCAGCACCCGGCGCGAGGCGACGTTCCAGTCCCAGACCGTGGCGCACAGGCGCTCGAACCCGGATGCCTTCGCCCAGTCGAGGACCGCCTGCGCGGCTTCGGTCGCGTAGCCCTGTCCCCAGACCCGGCGCAGCAGCTCGTAGGCCAGCTCCGGGCCGTCGTCAGGGGCGTCGCTGTCGACGAGACCGCAGTAGCCGATGACGTCGCCGGCGTCCTTGCGCTGCACGGCCAGCAAGCCCGTGGTCGACGGCCGGCTGGCCCTGATCCACTCCTCGATGTCGGCGATCGTCGGTCGACCGCCCGCACCGATCCGGCGGTGCGGCGGCACCCGCGGATCCCGTTCGAGCCACAGCTCCCGCTGGACGGCGGCCTCGGACACCTGCCAAGGACGCAGCAGGAGCCGCTCGGTCTCGAGCCTGACCTCCTGCCCCGAAGCCGTCCCCTCCGCCATGGTCGCCATGGTCGCCGACGACGACTACGAGCGCGGCTGACCGCTCGGCGGCGCGGAGGACTCCCGCGCGGCGTCCTGGTCTCGCATGATCGCCTGGTCGCGCAGGTTGAGCATGACCAGCACGCAGGCGAACGACGGGATGGCGCAGGCGCCGGCCAGGAGTCGCAGGCCCGTCACCAGCGCGTGGTCGGCAGGCCCGTAGGCATCCTCGTCGAGGTACTCCGCCGCGATCGCGAAGTAGCCGCCCAGCGCACAGAGCGTGAGCAGGACGACGCCGAGCAGACGTGCGAGCCCCGTGCTGTCTCGCGGAGAGCGAGGCTCTTGCTCGCTGCTCGAACTTGGCGTCGGCATGGCGGCAGTGTCGCATCGTTGGCCACGGCCCTCCAGGGATCGGGCCGATGTGGTTCAGTCCTGCTGCGGGACGACGGTGCCGATCCCTACGTGACCACAGCGGACGGACGTGCCACCCTCGGGTGCCGTGGAGCCCGTCGACGAGCACTTCCTCAGCGCCGTCGACGGCCTGCGCACGCGCGACGACGCCCCGGAGCCCGACGCCGACCTGGTCGCCCGCCTCGAGGCGCTCTTCCTCGCGCAGGCGGAGAGCCGGCACCTCGACCTCGCGGCCAGACAGCTGCAGCAGAGGGGCATCGGGTTCTACACGATCGCGTCGGCGGGGCACGAGTCGAACGCCGCGCTCGGGCTGCTGTCGCGGGCGACCGACCCGGCGCTGCTGCACTACCGCTCGGGCGGGTTCTACGCCGCTCGCGCGCACGTCGCCGGCGGCGTCGACCCGGTGCGCGAGACGCTGCGGAGCCTGACCTGCTCCGCGGCCGACCCGATCTCGGGCGGCCGGCACAAGGTGTTCGGGCACGCGGGGCTGCACGTCGTGCCGCAGACGTCGACGATCGCCTCGCACCTGCCACGGGCGGTCGGGCTCGGGTTCGCGCTGGGGCTGGCGAGGCAGCTGGGCCGGGAGACGCCGTGGCCCGAGGACGCGGTGGTGATCGCCACCTTCGGCGACGCCTCTCTCAACCACTCGACGGCGGCGGGCGCGTTCAACGCAGCGGCCTACCTCACCCACGTGCGGCGCGACTGCCCGGTGCTGCTGGTGTGCGAGGACAACCGGATCGGCATCAGCACGCGTACGCCGGCTGGCTGGCCGGCCACGGTGCTGCAGCACCTGCCGGGCCTCCCCTACGTCCACGCCGCCGGGCACGAGCCCGTCCAGCTGCTCGAGACGACCGCCGCCGCGCTCGACGCCGTACGCACCCGGCGCGCGCCCGCGGTGCTGCACCTGAGCACCGTCCGGTTCATGGGCCACGCCGGGTCGGACGTCGAGATGGCCTACCGCTCGCAGGCGGCGATCCAGGCCGACCTCGCGCTCGACCCGCTGCTCGGCACCGCACGCGCGCTGGTCGAGGGCGGGCACTGGAGCGCGGAGGACGCGCGGGCGCGCTACGAACAGGTGCGGCAGTGCGTGCACGACGAGGCGCTCGACGTCGGAGGCGAGCCGCGGCTCACCAGTCGCGAGGAGGTGATGGCGCCGCTGGAGCTGCCGCGCCCGCTCACCCGGCCGACGCCGCAGCCGCCCGACCCGAGCCCGCTGACGCTCGCCCAGGCGATCAACCGGACCCTCGCCGAGGCGCTGGAGGAGCACGCCGACGTGCTGGTGTTCGGCGAGGACGTCGCGGTCAAGGGCGGCATCTACGGCGTGACGCGCGGGCTGCGCCGGCGCTTCGGCGCGGCGCGCGTCTTCGACACCCTGCTCGACGAGCAGACCGTTGTCGGCACCGCGCTCGGCACCGCGCTGGCGGGGTTCGTGCCGGTGCCGGAGATCCAGTACCTCGCCTATCTCCACAACGCCGAGGACCAGCTGCGCGGCGAGGCGGCCACGCTGCGCTTCTTCTCCGACGGCCAGTACTCCAACGGCATGGTCGTGCGCGTCCCCGGCCTGGCCTACCAGAAGGGGTTCGGGGGCCACTTCCACAACGACAACGCGCTCGCCGTCCTGCGCGACGTCCCGGGCATCGCGGTGGCGGTCGCGAGCCATCCCCACAGCGCGCCGGGGCTGCTGCGCGGCTGTCTCGACCTGGCCCGCGCCGGCCGCGTCTGCGTGTACGTCGAGCCCATCGCGAGGTACCACACCCGCGACCTCTTCGACGGCGACCAGGGCTGGCTCGCGCCGTTCGACTCCTCGACGCGCGCCACGACCAGCGACCTCGTCGGCTACGGCACCGGCCGCGACCTCGTCATCGTCACCTTCGGGAACGGCGTGTTCATGAGCCTGCGCGTGGCCAGGGCCCTGCGAGCGGAGGGCTTCGGCTGCACGGTGCTCGACCTCGCGTGGGTCGCGCCGCTGCCCGTCGGGGCGCTGCTCGACGAGGTCGCGCACGCGGCGGCGATCCTGGTCGTCGACGAGACGCGCCGCAGCGGCGGGGTCTCCGAGGCCGTGGTGACGGCGCTCGTCGACGCGGGGGTCGAGGCGCCGGTCGCGCGGGTCGCGAGCGCGGACTCGTTCGTCCCGCTGGGCCCGGCCGCGGACACGGTGCTGCTGCAGGAGGACGAGATCCTCGCCGCCGCGCTCGCGCTGCTCAGACCGTGAAGTCGACGCCCTGCGCCAGCGGGAGCTCGCCGGAGAAGTTCACGGTGTTGGTCGCGCGCCGCATGTAGGCGCGCCACGCGTCGGAGCCCGACTCGCGCCCGCCGCCGGTCTCCTTCTCACCGCCGAACGCACCGCCGATCTCGGCGCCGGAGGTGCCGATGTTGACGTTGACGATGCCGCAGTCGGAGCCCTCGTCGGACAGGAACAGCTCGGCCTCGGCCTGGTCGCTGGTGAACACGCTCGACGACAGCCCGTGCGGCACCGCGTTGTTGAGGGCGATCGCCTCCTCGAAGTCGTCGTAGGGAACGACGTAGAGCAGCGGGGCGAACGTCTCCCGGCCCACCACCGCCGTCTGGGTCTCGACGCGCACGATCGCAGGCTGCACGTAGTAGGCGCCCGGCGCCTCGTCGCCGAGCACCCGCCCGCCCCCGGTCACGACCTTCCCGCCCTCGTCGGTCGCCTGCGCGATCGAGCCCTGCATCGCGTCGTACGCCGCCCGGCGGACGAGCGGGCCGACGAGGGTGCCCTCGGCCATCGGGTTGCCGATCGGCAGTCGCTCGTAGGCCGAGCGCAGTCGGTCGGACAGCTCGTCGACCACGGAGCGGTGCGCGATCACGCGGCGCATGGTCGTGCAGCGCTGGCCGGCGGTGCCCGCGGCGGAGAACACGATGCCGCGGGTGGCCAGGTCGAGGTCGGCGCTCGCGCTGACGACCGCCGCGTTGTTGCCGCCGAGCTCGAGCAGGCTGCGCCCGAACCGGCCGGCCACGCGCGGCCCGACCGCCCGGCCCATCGCCGTCGAGCCGGTGGCGCTGAGCAGCGCCACGCCCGGGTGGTCGACCAGCGCCTGGCCCACCTCGGCGGCGCCGACGAGCACCTGCGAGACGTCGGCCGGCGCGCCGTGCTCCGCGATCGCGCGCTGGAGGGTGGCGGCGCAGGCCAGCGAGGTCAGCGGCGTGAGCTCAGACGGCTTCCACACCACCGGGTCGCCGCAGACCAGGGCGACCGCGGTGTTCCACGACCAGACCGCGGCCGGGAAGTTGAACGCGCTGATCACGCCCACGACACCCAGCGGGTGCCAGGTCTCCATCAGGCGGTGGCCGGGGCGCTCGGAGGGCATCGTGCGGCCGTAGAGCTGGCGCGACAGGCCGACCGCGAAGTCGCAGATGTCGACCATCTCCTGGATCTCACCGCGCGCCTCGGAGGTGATCTTGCCGACCTCGAGGCTGACCAGGGTGGCGAGGTCGTCCCGGTGCTCGGCGAGCAGCTCGCCCCACCGCTTGACCAGGGCGCCGCGCGCGGGCGCCGGCACCCGGCGCCACTCGAGGAACGCCGTCTGCGCTCGCTGGACGGCGTCGTCGACGGACGACGCGTCGGCGTGGGTCAGCGAGCTGAGCGGCTCGCCGTTGACCGGCGAGACCTGGACGTGGTCGCCGTCCGGCAGCGGCACGCCGATGCGGGCGAGGACGTCGCGGGCGAGCGTGGTGGCCTCGTCGCGGCTGGGGATCGGCACGGCTCAGTCCTACACGATGCGGCCGGGGCCGCGGGCGGGCGCCGTCACGAGTCGAACCCCAGCCCGGCCCGGTCGAGCGCCCGCAGCCAGAGGTTGCGGCGCCCGGTGCGGTCGTGGCGCGCGAGCGAGCGCCGGGTCGCCTGGATGCCGAGCCACGCCAGCGGCTCCGGCGGGAACGGCAGCGGCTGCTCGCGGACCATCCGCAGCCGCGTCCGCTCGGTCGGCTCACCGGAGAGCAGGTCGAGCATCACGTCGGCGGCGAAGCGCGAGGCGCCGACGCCGAGGCCGGTGAACCCCGCGGCGTAGGCCGTGCGCCCGGCGTGGGCGAGCCCGTAGAACGCGCAGAACCGCGTGCACGTGTCGATCACTCCCGACCAGCGGTGCGTGAACCGGATGCCCTCCAGCTGCGGGAACGTCGCGGCGAAGTTGCGCGCGAGGACCTCGAACGTCGCCGGGCGGTCGTCGTGCTCCGGGGCGATCGAGCGGCCGTAGTGGTAGATCGCGTCGTAGCCGCCCCACAGGATCCTGCGGTCGGGCGTGAGGCGGTAGTAGTGGAACTGGTTGCCCGAGTCGGCGACCCCGATCCCCGGGTCCCAGCCGAGCGCCGCGAGCTGGTCGTCGGTGAGCGGCTCGGTCGCGAGCACGTAGTCGTAGACCGGCACCACGCGCCACGCGCTGCGGCGCAGCGGGCCGGGGAAGACGTTGGTCGCGAGCACGGCCCGCCGGGCGCGCACCGACCCGGAGCCGGTCCCGGCGACCACTCCGCCACCGCTCTTCCGCAGCGACTCGAGCCGGGTGCCCTCGGCGATCCGCACCCCCAGCCGCTCCGCTGCGTCGGCCAACCCCCACGCCAGCCGGGCCGGGTCGACCATCGCGGCGCCGTGGGCGTCCAGCCGGCCGGCGAGGTAGGTCGGCGAGTCGACCAGAGCCCGCACCGCCTGCGCGTCGAGGAACCCCGGCACCTCGGGCTCCAGCCCGGCGACCTCGTGCGGCCGGGTGGCGACCGTGAGCTGCCCGCCCCGGGCCCACCCGCACCCGATGCCGTGGCGCTCCAGCGTCTGCTCGATCTCGTCGAGGTTGCGCAGGCCGAGCTCGTCGAGCGCGTCGTACTCCTCGGGCCAGCGCTCGAGACCGTTCGGCTCGCCGTGGGTGAGGCTGGCCTCGCAGAACCCGCCGTTGCGACCGGTCGCGTGCTCGGCGATCCGGTCGCCCTCGATCAGGAGGACCCGCCGGCCCGGCTCCCGCTCGACCGCGCGCAGCGCCGTCCAGAGGCCGGTGAACCCGCCGCCCACGACGAGCAGGTCGGTCTCCACACCGCCGTCGCGGTCAGCGTCGAGGGCCGGCCGCGGTGCGGGCCGCTCCGGGTTGTCGAGCCACAGCGGCCCGAGCACCGATCCGGCGAGCGCGTCCACGCCGCCATCGTGCCCGATCAGTCGGTGCGGACCCGCGCGTAGCCGTGCTGGAGCGCGTCCGACAGCGCGTGGACCCCGAAGACGGCGGCCCAGGCGCGGGCCGGCCGCGGCGCGAGCGTGAGTGCGGCGACGTACGCCGTGCTCACCCAGACCCCGAGGCAGAACGGGCAGGTGAGCAGCTCGCCGACCGTGTGCCGGGCGCCCTGCTCGCCGCGGGGGCTCTCGTCGTGCTCGCCCGAGCCGGCCGCGCCGTCGAACTCGGTGAACGGCGCCCGCAGCGGGCTCGCTACCGAGGACTTCGAGACCAGCCGGGTGAACTTGTGGACGGCCAGGCCGCCGAGGAGGACGTCGGTCACGGCGTAGCGCTCGGGGAGCCGCCGGCCCCCGAGCACCCCGCCGGCCAGCAGCGTGCCGACCGAGGCGGCGTAGGCCGCAAGGCTGCCGCTGAACCCGCGCAGGTCCACGTCACCCTCGACGTCGTAGCGGTCGACCAGCGATGTCATGGCGCCGGGTAACCGCGCGCGCACGTCCTAATCCTGCTTCCGCGCGTCCTTCGCCGCGTCGACCAGGTCGTCGAGGCGCTCGGCATCGGCGCGCTCCTCGGCCGCGGCCTCGCGGGTCTCCCGGGCGTCGTCGAGCTCGGCCCCGGCGCGCTGCTGGGCGGTCCGCTTCTTCGCCGTGGCGGCGGCCTCGACGCGCTCCTTGCGCCGCTCGGCGACCTCCTCGCGCTTCTCTGCGCGCTCGTCGGCCGCGGCCCTCTTCGTCGCGGCCGTCCTCGCGGCAGCGGCCTTGGCCTGCTGCTTCCCCCGGGCCTCGGCGACGTCGGCCTCCTGCAGACCCGAGACGGCGGTCTCGCGAGCCTGCTCGCGCTTGGTGTCGGCCTCCTGCTCGAGCCGCGCGGCGGTGCGGACCTTCTCGGCGTGCTGGAGCCGGTCCGAGCCGCGCTTGGCGATCTCGCGGTCACCGATCAGGGTGCCGGCGAGCTTGTCGGCCGAGCCGATGGCCCGGTCGAGGGTCATCCGGGCCACCGAGGTCTCGGCGAGGCGGCTCGTGAGGCTGTGGTCGACCGCCACCAGCGGCAGGCGGGCGATCTCGTAGGGCATGGAGATGAGCGTGCGGATCATGGGTGCTCCTCAGTTCTGGGTCAGTTCTGGGTCTCGGCGCGCAGCTGCGCGGCCTTCTGGTCGGCACGGTCGGCCTCGGACTCGAGGGCCGCGGCCCGGTCGAGCCGGTCCTCGGCGATCGCGTCGGCGCGGCGCTCGGCGGAGTCCTGCCCGGCCGCCTCCAGGCGCGCCGCGTCGGCCGACGCGGCGGCGTGCTCGCTCGCCCGCTCCCGCTCGGCGAGGGCCTCCTCGCGCTCCGCCTGGGCCCGGGCCGCGCCCTGCTCGCGGGCCGCCTCCCGGCCGGCCTCGCGGAGCTCCTGGGCGGCCTCCTCGCGCTGGGCGTCGGCGATCGCCTCGTCGGCGAGGGCGTCCTTGCGCTTGCGGGCCTCGGCCTGCTGGAGCTGTCCCTCCTCGGCGAGGTCGTCCCTGCCGGTGACGGCCCCGGCCACTTCCTTCGCCTTGCCCGCGATGGTGTCGACGAGGCCCTCGCGCGCCTCTGCTGCTCGGTCACTGGTCGAGTCGTTCATGACCGACCGGTGCCCGGGGAGCCGCGCCCCGACGCCACCCGAACGGGTGCGCGGCGCGTGACCCCCCTCACGCCAGGTGGATCAGCTGTCGGTCGCGAACGCCGCGTCGAACGCCGCCTCGGGCGCGTCGAACGCGAGCCGGCGCACGAACTCCAGGGCCTCGGGCGCACCGAGGAGCCGGTCCATGCCGGCGTCCTCCCACTCGACCGAGATCGGGCCGTCGTACCCGATGGTGTTGAGCATCCGGAAGCACTGCTCCCACGGCACGTCGCCGTGGCCGGTGGAGACGAAGTCCCACCCTCGACGCGGGTCGGCCCACGGCAGGTGCGAGCCGAGGCGGCCGTTGCGCCCGTTGCCCGTCTGGCGCTTCGCGTCCTTGCAGTCGACGTGGTAGATCCGGTCCTTGAAGTCCCAGAGGAAGCCCACCGGGTCGAGGTCCTGCCACACGAAGTGCGAGGGGTCCCAGTTGAGGCCGAACGCCTCGCGGTGCCCGATCGCCTCCATCGTCGCGACGGTCGTCCAGTAGTCGTAGGCGATCTCGGAGGGGTGCACCTCGTGGGCGAACCGCACCCCGCACTCGTCGAACACGTCGAGGATCGGGTTCCAGCGGTCGGCGAAGTCCTGGTAGCCCGCGGCGACCTGGTCGGCGGTGGCAGGCGGGAACATCGCGACGTACTTCCAGATCGAGGAGCCGGTGAAGCCGATCACGGTCTTGACGCCGAGCTTCTGGGCCAGCCGCGCGGTGTTCTTCATCTCCTCCGCCGCGCGCTGGCGGACCCCCTCGGGGTCGCCGTCGCCCCACACCTGGGAGGACAGGATCGCCTGGTGGCGGGCGTCGATCGGGTCGTCGCAGACCGCCTGGCCCTTGAGGTGGTTGGAGATCGCGAACAGCTTCAGGCCGTGCTTCTCGAGCAGGTCGAGCCTGCCCTGCACGTAGCCGTCGTCGTCCCACTGCCAGGGGTCGAGGTGGTCGCCCCAGCAGGCGAGCTCGAGGCCGTCGTAGCCCCACTCCGAGGCGAGCCGGGCCACCTCCTCGAGGGGCAGGTCGGCCCACTGGCCGGTGAACAGGGTGATCGGTCGAGGCATGGCTTCTTCTCCTGTCGCTGGCTCAGCGGACGCCGAGCAGGTGCTCCATCGCGAGCTGGTCGAGGGCTTCCATGGCGACGCTGCGGCCGCGCAGCGCGTCGAGGTCGGCGGTGCTCATGCTCCGGACCGCGTCCCGGACGTCGTCGAGCGACTCCCCCGGGGCCACGGTGGGCCGCTCGAGCTCCATGACGCCCGCCGCCTCGAGGGCAGCGGCCACCTCCGGGTCGGCGCGGAAGGCCTGCACCTTCTCCCGCAGGATCAGGTAGTTGCGCATGCAGGCGCGCGCGGACTCCCACACGCCGTCCATGGCCTCGGCGCGCGGCGGCTTGTAGTCGAAGTGGACGTAGCCGTCGTAGCGCCGATCGGTGCCCGAGCCGAGCATCGCGTCGACGGTCCAGAACGCCCCGCGCAGGTTGCCGGCCCCGAAGCGCAGGTCCTGGTCGAAGCGCGGCCCGTGCTGGCCGTTGAGGTCGATGTGGAAGAGCTTGTCGTGCCACAGCGCCTGCGCGATGCCGTGCGCGAAGTTCAGCCCGGCCATCTCCTCGTGCCCGACCTCCGGGTTGAGTCCCACCATCTCCGGATGGTCGAGCTCGGAGATCAGCGCGATCGCGTGGCCGATGCTCGGCAGCAGGATGTCGCCGCGCGGCTCGTTGGGCTTCGGCTCCAGCGCGAACCTCAGGTCGTAGCCGTGCTCGCGGACGTAGCCGCACACGAGGTTCAGCGCGTCGCGGAACCGGTCCATCGCCGCGCCGACGTTCTTGCTGCCACCGTGCTCGGCACCCTCGCGGCCGCCCCACATCACGAACGTCTTGGCGCCCAGCGACGCGGCGAGGTCGATGTTGCGCAGCACCTTGGCCAGCGCGTAGCGGCGCACCTCGCGGTTGTTGGCCGTGATCGCCCCCTCCTTGAAGACCGGGTCGGAGAAGGTGTTGGTGGTGACCATCTCGACGACCAGCCCGGTCTCGTCGAGCGCCTTCCGGAACCGGTCGAGCGTCGCCTCGCGCTCGCTCTCGTCGGGGACCAGGTCGTCGTCGTGGAAGGTCACGGCGGCCGCGCCGAGCTCGGCGAGCCGGTAGGTCGCCTCGACCGGGTCGAGCAGCTCGCGGCTGGCGGGGCCGAACACGTCGACGCCCTGCCAGCCCACGGTCCAGAGCCCGAAGGAGAACTTGTCCTCGGCGCGGGGGGTGTAGTCACTCATCGGGGGATCTCCTGCCAGGCGTGGGTCTCGGAGCTGGTCTCGACGGCGGCCAGCACGCGCTGGACCTGGAGCCCGTCGGCGAACGACGGCGCGGGCTGGCTGCCCTCGGCGATGGCTGTCACCAGGTCGACGGCCTGGTGGGTGAAGCCGTGCTCGTAGCCCAGGCCGTGGCCGGGCGGCCACCACGCACCGACGTAGGGATGCCCGGGCTCGGTGACGATGATGCGCCGGAAGCCAGCCGTCTCGGCGGGCTCGGACGCGTCGTAGAAGTGCAGGACGTTCATGTCCTCGAAGTCGAAGGCCAGGCTGCCGGCCGAGCCGTTGACCTCGATGCGGATGGCGTTCTTGCGGCCGGTGGCGAACCGGGTGGCCTCGAAGACCCCGAGCGCTCCGCCGTCGAAGTGCCCGATGAACACCGCGGCGTCGTCGACGGTCACCGGACCGCGCTCGGTGCCGGCCGAGCCGGAGAGACCGGCGTGCTCGGTGGCGACCGGACGCTCCTTGACGAAGGTCTCGAGCCGCCCGGAGACGTCGCTGATCAGCCGGCCGGTGATGTGCTGGGTGAGGTCGATGATGTGCGCGCCGATGTCGCCGAGCGCGCCCGAGCCGGCCTTGGTCTTGTCGAGCCGCCACGACAGCGGCGCCTCGGGGTCGGCGATCCAGTCCTGGAGGTACTGCGCCCGCACGTGCCGGACCTCGCCGATCCGGCCCTCGGCCACCAGCTGTCGCGCGAGGGCGATCGCGGGCACCCGTCGGTAGGTGAAGCCCACCATCGCGCGGACGCCGTGTTGCGCCGCCTCCTCGGCGGCGGCGGTCATGGCCTCCGCCTCCTCGACGGTGTTGGCCAGCGGCTTCTCGCACAGCACGTGCTTGCCCGCGGCCAGCGCCGCGATCGCGATCTCGGCGTGGGTGTCGCCCGGGGTGCAGATGTCGACGAGGTCGACGTCGTCGCGCTCGACGAGGCGCCGCCAGTCCGTCTCGGTGCCGGCCCAGCCGAGCCGGGCGGCCGCGGCGGCGGTGCGCTCGGCGTCTCGGCCGCACACCACCTGCATGGCCGGGGCCAGCGGGAGGTCGAAGAAGCGCGGCGCGGTCCGCCACGCCTGGGAGTGGGCGGCGCCCATGAAGGCGTAGCCGACCATGCCCACGGCGAGCGTGGGGCGGGTGCTGGTCATCGTCATCATCCGTTCGAGGTGCCGGGAGGGTGGCCGTGGTGCCGGTGGGCCGGGCCGGTGCGCCCGGCCCACCGGGTCAGTGGCGGTCGGTCAGGACTCGAACGCGGTGTCGATGAACTGGTCGACGTTGTCCTTGGTCACGACCGGCGCGTAGAGCTGCACCGTGCGCGGGACCTCGACCTCGACCAGGTCGCCGAGCGCCTTGCCCTGGACCAGCAGACGGGCGAGCTTGATGCCGTCCGCGGCCTGGGTCGACGGGTAGATGACCGTCGCCTTGAGCACGGTGTTGTCGGCCTGGATGTCGCGCATCGCGTTGGCCGAGCCGGCGCCGCCGATCATGACGAACTCGTCACGCCCGGCGTTCTTGATCGCCTGCAGGACGCCGACGCCCTGGTCGTCGTCGTGGTTCCAGAGGAAGTCGATCTTGGGCGCGGCCTGCAGCAGGTTGCCCGCCGCCTTCTCGCCCGACTCCACGGTGAACTCCGCGGCGACGCGGTTGTCGACGTCCTGGCCGCACTCGGAGAGCGCGTCCTCGAAGCCCTGGCTGCGGTCCTGGGTCAGCGGCAGCGAGTCGATGCCGGCGATCTCGGCGACCACGGCGTCCGCGCCCTCGTCGAGCTGGGAGCAGATGTAGGCACCGGCCGAGACACCCATGCCGTAGTTGTCACCGAGGATCGTGACGCGCGCGGCGTTGGGGTCGTCGAACTCGCGGTCGACATTGATGACCGGGATGCCGGCGTCCATGGCCTTGAGGGCCACCGGCGTCATCGCCGCGCCGTCGAAGGGCAGCAGCACGATGGCGTCGACGCCGTCGTTGATGAACGTCTCGACCTGGGAGATCTGCAGGCTGACGTCGTTGGTGCCGTCGGCGACGCGCAGCTCGACGTCGTCGTACTGCTCGGCCACCTTCTTGGCGGACTCGGTGATCGAGCCCATCCAGCCGTGGTCAGCGGCCGGGGCCGAGAAACCGATGACGACCTTGTCGCCAGCCTCGTCGTTGGAGCCGGAGTCGGCCTGTGACGTGCCGCCGCCGAGCTTCTTGTCGTCGTCGCCCGAGTCGTTGCCGGTGCAGGCGCCGAGCGCGAGCACGGAGAGGCCGGCGACGAGCGTGACGCCGAACCGGTTGCGGATGGACTTCATCGTGCTGCTCCTTGGTGCAGAGGAATGGTGCTGGGCTCGACGCCGACGGCGTCAGGTACTGCTGTTCCGAGACGCCAACCGCTGCTGGAGCAGGACGGCGGCGACGATGATGGCTCCCTTGAGGAGCTGCTGCTCCGACTGCGAGCGGTTGTTGAGGACGAAGACGTTGGTGAGGATCGAGAAGATCAGCACGCCGAAGACGGTGCCGACGATCGTGCCGCGGCCGCCCGAGAGCAGCGTCCCGCCGATCACGACCGCGGCGATGGCCTCGAGCTCGTAGAGGAGCCCGTGCGTCGAGCTGCCGGTCGACGTCCGGGCGATCAGCAGCACGGCGGCGATGCCGCAGCAGACGCCGAGCAGCACGTAGAGCATGACGGTGTGCCACTTGACGTTGATGCCCGCGAGCCGGGCCGCCTCGGGGTTGCCGCCGACCGCGATGGTGCGGCGGCCGAACGTCGTGCGGTTGAGCAGGACCCAGCCGACGATCGCGACCAGGGCGAAGACGTAGATGGAGATCTGGACGCCGAGGATCTCCTTGTTGAAGAAGTCGATGAACTCCGGGACCTGGACGATCTGGGTCTTCTTGTTGGAGATGATCTCGGCCAGTCCGCGGGCGCTCGCCAGCATCGCGAGCGTCGCGATGAACGGCACCACGCCGCCGTAGGCGATCAGCAGCCCGTTGACGAGCCCGCAGGCCGCGCCGACGGCGAGCGCGACGCCGACCATGACCAGCCAGGTGGAGTCCTGGGCCATCTGCTGCGTCGCGAGGGTCGTGCACCACACCGAGGACAGCGCGAGGATCGCGCCGACCGAGAGGTCGATGCCGCCGCCGATGATCACGAAGGTCATGCCGACGCTGACCACGCCGATGGTCGCGGCGTAGCGCAGGATGGTCAGCGCGTTGTCGGTCGAGGTGAACCGGTCGCCGGCGGTCGCGGCTCCGACGACGCAGAGGATCACGAGCGCGACGACCAGGCCGGCGTTGCGGCCGACGCTGCTGTTGAGCACTGCGAGCGCGCCGGTGCCCTCGCGGGTGGTCTCCTGCGCGGCGGCCTCCACGCGCGCCGTCTCGTCGCTCGCGGGGATGTTGTCGGTCATGCTCTTCCTTCCATGACGAGGTCCAGCACCGTGGACTCGTCGAGATCGGTGGCGGCCGCCTCGTGGACGACCTCGCCCTCGCGGACGACGAGCACCCGGTCGGCGAGGCCGAGGACCTCCTCGACCTCGCTGGAGACCACGACCACGGCGACACCGGAGTCGGCGAGGCTGCGGACCAGCTGGTAGATCTCGGTGCGGGCGCCGACGTCGACGCCGCGGGTGGGCTCGTCGAGCAGGAGCACCCGGCACTCGCGCAGGAGCCAGCGGGCCAGGACGACCTTCTGCTGGTTGCCTCCGGACAGCGTGCGGACCGCGCGGGTCACCCCGGAGGGGCGTACGTCGAGCGAGGTGGTCAGCTCCTGGGCCCGGCGCTTCTCCGCGGCGCGGTTGAGGAAGCCGCCGCGGGAGAACGCCCCCAGCGACGACACCGTCACGTTGCGGTAGACCGCCTCGTCGAGGAGCAGCCCCTGGCTCTTGCGCTCCTCGGGGGCGAGGCCGACGCCCGCCTTGACCGACGCGGTCACGGACCCGCGGGGCAGCCGCCGGCCGTTGACGGTGACCGTGCCGGAGCTGGCGCGGCGCGCGCCGTACACCGTCTCGAGGACCTCCGAGCGGCCGGCGCCGACGAGCCCGGCGAGGCCGACGATCTCACCGGCGCGGACGGAGAGGTTCACCCCGCTGAACACCCCGCTCAGCGAGAGGTCCTGCACGTCGAGGACGACCTCGCCGTCGGCCGCGACGGTCGGTCGCTGGGGGAAGACGTACTCGATCGCCCGGCCGGTCATCAGCTTGATGAGCTCGGGGGTGGGCGTCTCCGCGACCGGGAGGCCAGTGGCGACCGTGCGGCCGTCCTTGAGGACGGTGATCCGGTCGCCGATCTGGCGGATCTCCTCGAGCCGGTGGGAGATGTAGACGACCGCGACACCGTCGGCGGTGAGGCTGCGGATCACCCGGAACAGGTTGGCCACGCCCTCCTGGTCGAGCACCGCGGAGGGCTCGTCGAGGATCAGCAGCCGGGTGTCGCGGGACAGGGCGCGCGCCATGCTCACGATCTGCTGGCCCGCCGGGGCGAGCGACCCGACGCTGCGGGTCGGCGAGATCTCGGAATGGCCGAGCCGGGTGAGCAGCTCACGGGCCATCCGGTTGGCCCGGAGCCGCTGGGAGAACCCGGCTGTGGAGAGCTCGTGGCCGAGGAAGATGTTCTCCGCGACGCTGAGGTGCGGGACGAGGTCGAGCTCCTGGTAGATCGTCGCGATGCCCGAGCGCAGCGCGGCCTGGGGCGAGGAGAGGCTGACCTCCTGCCCGTCCCAGACGATCGTCCCCTCGTCGGGCTGGTGCACGGCCGCGAGCACCTTGATCAGCGTCGACTTGCCCGCGCCGTTCTGCCCGAGGAGGCAGTGCACCTCACCCGCGCGCACGTCGAGGTCGACACCGCCGAGCGCGCGGACGCCGGGGAACTCCTTGACGATCCCCGTCATCTGCAGCAGCGCACCTGCGCTGGTCGGTGCTGTCATCGGCTCGCTCATCGGGTCGCTCCTGCGGCCACGGGACGGCGCTCGACGCTCGTCGGGTCGGCGAAGACGCGGTCGAGCGAGAGCCCGGCTCCGCCGCGAACGGCGGCGGTGAAGCCGAGCGTGGAGAGCTCGACGCGGGTGCCTCCGGCGTCGGGGGCGAGCACGCCGTCGCGCAGCCGGCTCTCGATGGCCGGGCGCATGTGCTCCCCGACAGCGGCGAAGTAGCCGCTGAGCACGATCGCGGCGGGGTTCAGCGCGTTCGCGAGCATCGCCGCGCCGAGGCCGAGCCAGCCGCCGACCTGCGCCAGCGCGTCGAGCGTCCGGGTGTCACCCAGCGAGGCGCGCCGGTTGAGCTCGGCGAGCCGCTCGTCGATGGCCATGGCCGGGTCGCGCACCTGGTCGTCGGGGTCGGCCGCGAGGTCGAGGAGGGCTCGCAGCCCGACCACCGTCTCCCAGCACCCGACCCGGCCGCAGCCACAGCGCCGGCCCTGGGGCTCGACGATCATGTGGCCGAACTCGCCGGCGTACCCCTGGCGGCCGCGGAGCGGACGACCCTCGGCGACGATCCCGCCACCGACGCCGACCTCGCCGAACAGCACGAGCACGTCCTGCCGGTCGCGGTCCCCCGGGGTCGCCTCGGCGAGGGCGGCCAGGTTGCCCTCGTTCTCGACGGTGATCGGGTAGGCCTCGCCCAGCCGGTCGCGCAGCAGCTCGTGGACCGGCACGTCCTGCCAGTCGAGGTTGGGTCCGAAGGTGAGCCAGCCACGCTCGCGGTCCACGAGCCCGGCGACCCCGACGGTGAGGCCGATCGGGTCGATGCCGCGGCGGGTGAGGTCGGCGGTCGTCTGCCGCACCAGGTCCGCGAGCCGGTCGAGCACCGCCTCGACGGTGAAGGCGTGCGCGTCGAGGGCGAGCTTGTGCTCGCTCACCACCTCGCCGGTCAGGTCGAGGGCCATGGTCGAGACGTGGTTGACGTTGACCTCGGCGCCGAGGCCCGCGACGGCGTGACCGTCGAGCTGGACGCTCGTGCCCGGGCGGCCGACGGCTCCTCGCTCGAGGTCACCGATCCTGACCAGCCCGCGCGCCTCCAGCTCGCCGACCAGGGTCGAGACAGCCGACCGGGTCATCCCGAGCTCGGCCGCGAGCTTGGCGCGCGAGCGCGGGCCGCGGTCGCGCAGGAGGCGAAGGACCAGCCCGAGGTTGGTGCGCCGCAGCGTGAGCTGGTCGGCACTCGAGGAGGTCTCGTCGCCGTCGAACGTCCGCACCGGAGCCGCACCTCCCCACCCTGATCGAGACGCAGACCTCGTGACCGGCGTCACCCATTTGTCGTGGCGCAGCACAAACTAGAGGGCTTGAGGCCCGGTGGCAAGGCCCGCTCCCCAGTCTTTGCCGGTGTCACGCTTAGAACTTTCGCCAGCATTGGACAAAGTTTCGGCATAAGAACGCACACTAGGTCCATGGAGTTGCTGCCTGGTGCGTGCGAGGATGCGGCCGTGCGGCACTCGTTGGCCGGCCGGGCGGAGAGCCCGGTCCAGGCCCGGCTCCTGGCCCTGCTCCGCGACGAGGGCCCGCTGTCGAAGGCCCAGCTCGCCGACGGCCTGCAGGTCTCGCGCACCACCGTCGGCGCCGAGGTGGCCCGTCTCGCCGAGCTCGGCCTGGCCCTGGAGGCAGGACCTGCCGCGTCGCGCGGAGGCCGCCGGTCGACGCTGGTCGACCTCTCGCCCGACATCCGCTTCGCGGGGATCGCGATCGGCGCCACCGGCCTGTCGGTCGGGGTCACCGACGGGCGGCTGGGCGCCCTCGCCGTGCGCCACCGCGAGTGCGACATCACGCAGGGTCCGGAGAAGGTGCTGGCCCTCGCGCTCGAGACCACCCGCGAGGTGATGGCCGAGGTCGGGGTCGGCGCGCTCAGCGGCGCGGGCGTCGGCGTACCGGGTCCGGTCGACTTCCACCGCGGGGTGTCCGTCTCGCCGCCGATCATGCCCGGCTGGGACGGCTACCCCGTCCGCGACGCCGTCTCGCGCGACCTCGGGTGCCCGGTGGTGCTCGACAACGACGTCAACGTGCTCGCGCTGGGCGAGCAGCACGCGGGTGTGGCGCGGGCCGCCAAGGACTTCCTCTTCGTCAAGATCGGCACCGGCATCGGGTGCGGCATCGTCGTCGACGGCGAGCTCTACCGGGGCGTGGACGGCTGCGCCGGCGACATCGGCCACATCCGCGTCGACGACTTCGGCCCCACCTGCGCGTGCGGGAACACCGGCTGCCTCGAGGCGCTGGCCGGCGGCGCGGCGCTGGCCCGCGACGCGACGGCCGCGGCTCGCTCCGGGCGCTCCGACGCGCTGGCCGCCCTGCTCGCCGAGGGAAGTGCGCTGACCGCGGCCGACGTGGGCCAGGCGGTCAGCCAGGGCGACCCCGTCGCCGTCCAGCTGGTCCGCGACTCCGGACGCCGGGTCGGCCAGGTGCTGGCGAGTCTGGTGTCGTTCTTCAACCCCGGGCTCATCGTCATCGGCGGCGGCGTCACCGGCGTCGGCCACGCGCTGCTCGCGGAGATCCGCGGCGTCACCTACCGGCGGTCGCTCCCGCTGGCCACCGGCAACCTCCCGATCGTGCAGAGCGAGCTCGGCGCGGAGGGCGGCGTCATCGGTGCGGCCCGCATGGTCAGCGGAGCCGTCTACTCGTCCGACCCCAGCCGCTCCGCATGACGAGGAGAACGACATGACGCTCGTGGCAGGCATCGACTCCTCGACCCAGTCCTGCACGGTCGTGGTCGTCGACGCGGAGGACGGCTCGGTCGTACGCCGCGGCCGGGCCGCGCACCCGCCGGGCACCGAGGTCGACCCGCAGGCCTGGGAGTCGGCGCTCGACGAGGCCGCCGCGGCCGCCGGCGGGCTGGCCGACGTGGCGGCGCTGGCGGTCGGCGCGCAGCAGCACGGCTACGTCTCGCTGGACGAGGGCGGCGACGTGGTCCGTCCCGCGCTGCTCTGGAACGACAACCGGTCGGCACCCCAGGCGGCGGCGCTGATCTCCGAGCTCGGCGGCCCCGACGCCTGGGCGCAGTCGGTCGGGTCCGTGCCGGTGGCGTCGTTCACCGCGACCAAGGCCCGCTGGGTCGCCGACCACGAGCCCGACCACGCGCGCCGCACGGCGGCCGTCTGCCTGCCGCACGACTGGCTCACCTGGCGGCTCCTCGGGGCGACCGGTCTCGACGCCCTCACCACCGACCGGGGCGACGCGAGCGGGACGGCGTGGTTCGACGCGCGCGCCGACGCCTACCGCGACGATCTGGTCGAGCTCGCGCTGGGGCACCGGCCCGTGCTGCCGCGGGTGCTCGGTCCGACCGAGACCGCGGGCGAGGCACGCCGGCTCGCGCCCGGTGCCGTCCTCGCCGCCGGCACCGGCGACAACATGGCCGCGGCCCTCGGCCTCCAGGCCGAGGTGGGCGACGTGGTGCTGAGCATCGGGACCTCCGGGGTCGCGTGCGCGGTCGCGACCGAGCAGACCACCGACGCCACCGGCACGATCGCGGGCTTCGCCGACGCGACGGGCGGGTTCCTGCCGCTCGTGGCGACGCTCAACGCCGCGCGGGTGCTCGACGCCGGCTCCCGCCTGCTCGGGGTCGACCACGCGGCGTTCTCCGACCTCGCGCTGACCGCCCCGCCGGGCTGTGACGGCCTCGTGCTCGTCCCCTACCTCGAGGGCGAGCGCACGCCGGCGCTGCCCGACGCCACGGGCTCGCTGCTCGGGCTCACCCTGGCGACGATGACCCCCGGCCACCTCGCGCGGGCGTGCGTCGAGGGCGTGCTGTGCGGCCTGGCCGACGCGCTCGACGCGCTGCGCGACACCGGCATGCGGATCGAGCGGGTGATCATGGTCGGCGGCGGCGCGCAGTCGGGAGCCGTGCGCAGCATCGCCCCGCAGGTCTTCGGCACCGACGTGCTCGTGCCTCCGGCCGTCGAGGCCGTCGCCATGGGCGCGGCCCGGCAGGCCGCGTGGGCGCTGGCCGGCACTCCCGAGCCGCCCGCCTGGCCGGTGCCGGGCGTCGACCGCTACGCCGGTGACCCCGTCGCCGCCGTGCGCGAGCGCTACGCCGAGGCGCGGCAGCACGTGCTGACACGTGGCCGATGAGGATCGCGATTTCCCCGGGTCGGTCTCGTCGCACACCCCGCACCCAGAGCAAGGACCGACCATGACCGACACCGCCAGCGCGAAGGCCGTACCCGAGCTCCCCGCCGAGGTCGTCTCGTACATCGAGCAGGTGCGCCCAGAGCACCGGGCGCTCTTCGACCGGCTCCACCAGCTGGTGCTCGCGAGCTTCGGTGGCGACGAGGTCGTCCTCAGCTACAAGATGCCGGCCTACCTCGGGCCGAAGGACCGTGTCTCGCTGAGCGACGGCCCCAAAGGGGTGAGCATCTCGACCAGAGTCCCCGAGCCGGTCGCCGACTTCCACGCGCGACAGCCGCAGTTCAAGGTCGGCAAGGTCTCGGTCCTTTTCCGCCCCGACCAGGAGCTGCCCGCCGACGACGTGACGGCGCTGGTCCGGCAGGCGACGGGCGCCGCGTAGCCCGCGTGGACCCGCGGCCCGGGCCATCGGCTGGGCAGCGTCGGGGCCGTCGGCGGGAGTGGACGGGTGGTTCGGTGATCACCTGGTCACGGTGAGCACGAACGTCGTGGCATGCCCCTCGCGGCCGGGCGACTCGCCGAGGAGCTCACCGCCATGCGCTCGGGCCACCTGGCGCGCGATCCGGAGCCCCAGGCCGCTGCCCGGCCGGTCGACGAGGTCGTCGAGGGAGTCGGCGGGGATGCCGGGGCCGCGCACGACCTCCATCAGGTCTGCGGGGTGCCGGTCGATCGATGCCGCCTGCGACCGCGCGTCGACCATGAGGCGGTCGAGGACGAGTCGCATGCTGCTGCTAGAGGACGAGGGTCGGCCGCTCGGCCGGGCCCTGGGCGGCCCCGACCCCCGCCCTGGTCGTCGAGGGCGTACCAGAGGAGCAGGCTCTTGTCGGAGCCGGTGACGAGCACGTAGGTGCGCAGCTCGCTGCCCTGGGCGATCGTGCCCTGCAGGGTCACCTCGTCGATGCCGCCGAGCGCCTCCGAGAGGGCCTCGCGCTCGTCCTCGCCCACGTCGCTGTCGCCGGTCAGGAGCGCGACGACCCCCGCCTCGTGCGCCGCGACGTCGTCCGTCGTCACGCCGGCCCGCAGGCTGAACAGCGCGTCGACGGCTCCGTCCCCGACAGCCTCGACCGCGACCCCCTTCGGGTCCGCGCGGACCACGAGCTCCGAGCCGTCCTCGACCCGATAGGTGCCCTCCATCCGCGCGACCAGGTCGGGGTCCGGCGCCGTCACGTCGGCGCCCGCCGGCTCAGGGACGGGCCGTCCCGCGACCAGGGCCGGGACGATGGCCTGCAGCAGCTGCTCGGCACTCACGTCCGGTGTGCTGGAGGCGACGGCGATCGCGGTGTCGGCGCCGGGCAGGTAGGCCACCACCGCGTCGTGGCCCGTGTCGCCGCCACCGCCGGCGGCGGCGAAGCCCTCCGCCCCGAACAGCCGGGCGTCGTACCGGACCCAGCCGAAGGTCTCGCTGGTGCCGTCGCCGTGGTCCCAGCGTGGCTTCTCGAGCTGCGCCGTGGCGCGCGCCGGCAGCAGCTCGCCCCGGAACAGCGAGGCCGTCAGCTCGGCGAGCGTCGGCACGCTCATCGCGAGGTCGCCGTTGCCGCTCGTCGCCCAATGCGGCCCGGCGAACTCCCCGGTCACGTCGCTGCGTCCCTCCTCGGTGTAGCCGACCGCACGAGGTCCTGCGGCCGCCGGCACGCCGTCCCAGAACCCGGCGCCGGGACGGCCCGCCAGGAGGGTGGACCTGAGGTACTCCCGGTAGTCACCGGTCAGCTGCTCGATGACGAGGGCGAGCAGCGTGTACCCGGCGTTCGTGTAGCCGAAGTCCGTCCCGGGTGCGAACGTGCTCGGCAGGTCGCTGATCGAGGCGATCGCGTCCGCCGCGCTCAGCGGGCGGTGGTCCGGCCCGGCGTCGCCGTGCACGCCGCTCGTGTGGGTGAGGAGCTGCTCGACGGTCGCCGCCGCGGCGGGCCCGGCCAGCCCCGGCACGAGGTCGCCGGCCCGGTCGGAGAGGTGGAGCCTCCCGTCGGCCACCAGCCGGAGCACCGCGGCAGCGGTGAAGGACTTGCTCACCGATCCGATGGCGAACACGGTGTCGTCGGTCATGGGGAGCCCCGCCTCGCGGTCGCGCACGCCGACGGAGGTCACGCAGCGGTCGGCCCCGCGGACGACGGCGATCGTGCCGTCGAACCCGACGTCGCCCCAGGCCTCCATGGTGCTGGCGAACCCGTCGGGGCAGCCGGCTGGCTCTGCCCGTGGCGCCGACCCTCGCGATGCCGGTCGTTCCCGCTCGTCGGGCTCGCACCCGGTGGCGGCGAGCGCCAGCACGCCGGCGAGGGTGACGGTGAGGGAGACGGCGGCAGCGCGGCGAAGCATGCGCCAAGGTCTAGTCGCGGGGGCGTGAACCTGGTGTGAACGGCGGCCCGGCCACGGGGGCTCGCGCTAGCGCTGCCCGGTCTCTCGGACGACGTCCCACACCTGCATCTGCACGCCGTTCGCGTACGACGCGTGCTCGACGAGACGCAGGAGGGTCTTGTCCTGCGCCTGGTTGGCCCAGAGCCGGTTGCCGTCGCCGAGCAGGACCGGGTAGACGAGCAGGTGGTAGCGGTCGACCAGGCCCGCCGCCGCGAGCGACCGGGCGAGCTTCGAGCTGCCCTGGACGATGATCGGCCCGCCCTCGTCGTCCCTCAGCCGCGCGACGTCGTCGAGGCTCCGCAGCACCGTGGTCTGCGACCAGAGCGTGGTGTCGGGATCGCCGGTCGAGACGACGTACTTCGGCATCGCGCCGTAGCCCGCGAACTCGGGCATGGTCGGCCAGACCGGCGCGAAGATCTCGTAGCTGCGGCGGCCGAGCAGCAGCGCGGTCGCCTCATCCTGCTCCCGACCCTTCAGCTCGTAGACCGCCGGCTCCGGCTCGAGGTCCTTGTAGGTCCAGCCGGCGTGACGCAACCCGTCGTCGCCACCGGGCGAGTCGACGACGCCGTCGAGCGAGATGAACTCACTGACGATGATCTGGCGCATGCGGTGTCCTCTCAGTCGTGCGGTGGTGTCCAGGCACTGGCCTCGTCGAGCAGGGCGACCTCGTCGGCGCCGAGCTCGAGGCTCAGGAACGGAAGCAGGTCGAGCAGCTGCCCGGGCGTTCGCGCCCCGGCCAGCGGCGCCGCCACGGTCGGCTGGGCGGCGAGCCACGCGAGCGCGACGGCGGGCATCGTCGTGCGCCGGGCCCGGGCGACCTCCTCGACCGCGGCGAGGACCGCCGGGCCGTTGCCGTCGAGGTGCACGCTCGCCCGGTCCGCCCGCGCGCTGACCACGGCGGGCCCGCCGGGACGGTACTTGCCGGTGAGGAACCCGCGCGCGAGCGCGACGTACGGCAGGCACGTGAGGCCGGTCTCGGCGACCGCGGACGCCAGGTGCTCCTCGTAGCCACGACGCTGCACGAGGTTGTACTCGGCCTGGAGCGCGACGTACGCCGTGAGCCCCTCGCGGCGGGAGAGGTCGACGGCCGCGCGGAGCCGGTCCGCGCTGTAGTTGGACGCGGCGACGTGGCGCACCTTGCCCGACCGGACGAGCTCGTCGAAGGCGGTGAGCGTCTCGAGGAGCGGCGTGCCCCGGTCGTCCACGTGGGCGTAGTAGAGGTCGATGTGGTCGGTGCCGAGCCGTCGCAGCGAGTCGTCGACGGCGGTGCGGATGGTCTCCGCCCTGAGGTTGTCGAGCCCCGGCAGGGCGCCGACCTTGGTGGCGATCACCACCTCATCGCGATTGCCGCGCGAGCGCAGCCAGCGCCCGATGATGCGCTCCGACTCCCCGCCCACAGCGCCGGACGCCGAGGTGCCGTACATGTCCGCCGTGTCGACGAAGGTGCCGCCCGCCGCGACGAAGCGGTCGAGCACGTCGAACGACGTCGCCTCGTCAGCGGTCCAGCCGAAGGCGTTGCCGCCCAGGCAGAGTCGCGACACCTCGAGGTCGCTGGTTCCGAGCCGCACGACGAGCACCCTAGGAGGCCGTGGGGAACCCCGGGGTGCCTAGCGCAGGTCGTCGGCGTGGTCCTCGGCCCAGCGCGCGAGCACCGAGATCGGGCCGAGGAGGCTCTCGCCGAGATCGGTGAGCCGGTACTCCACGCCCGCCGGGGCGGTGGACAGGTCCCGCCGCTCCACGAGATGGTGGCTCTCGAGGCTGCGCAGCGTCTGGGTCAGCATCTTGTTGCTGATGCCGCCGATCCGCTCGCGCAGGTCGGTGTAGCGCCGGGGGCCGCCACCCAGCCCGTAGACCACCACCACCGACCACTTGTCGGAGACCAGGTCGAGCGTCGTGCGCGCCGGGCAGTCGGCGAGGAACACGTCGTACTTGCTCACGGGAGTTGATACTCCTGGAGCCGCCTGTCGGAATCGAACCGACGCCTATTCATTACGAGTGAATCGCTCTGCATCCCGCCATGATCTGTGCGCTGACCTGCGCGCGCGGTTGCGCCCGGGGCGGGAGGAGGTGAACGTCACCGACCTGCTCCCCCAGCCGAAGCAACAACGGCGGACTGCATGATCCAGCTTCATGAATTTCTCGAAAATAGCAATCTTCCACGATGTGCGGAACTCGGCTATTATCGATAAATGGCTGGAGTTCAACGCACGCTCACCCTGCCTTCCGAAGGGTACGGCGATGAGCCCAAGAGCGAGGCAGACGTCCTGCTGACGGCGGCTGCCAGGATCCAGGCCGCACTCCCACGGGGCTGGACGGTCCAGGCAACGACCGAGGCCGGCGGACTGGACGGCTCCAACACCGCCTCCCGCCGCCCGCACGCTCGGCTTTCTCTCGTGCGGGGAGGCAACACCGTGGCGACGTACGCCGTCGCGGCCAAGCGTGCCCTGGCTTCGAGCAACCTGCTCCCCGCCGTCAATCAACTCCTCGCCCTGCAGGGCGACAGCTCGGCCAGAATGCGGCCGATGCTGATCGCTCGCTACCTCAGCACCCAGCAGCAGCGCGTGCTGCAAGAACGGGGCATCGCCTACGCCGACGCCACCGGAAACCTGTACCTGATGTCGGAAGACCCGCTGGTCCTGCTGTCCGATCGAGGCGCGAGCGCCGATCCGTGGCGGGGTCCCGGACGGCCGACGACCAGCCTGAAGGGCCTCCCTGCCGCCCGGCTCGTCCGTGCCCTGGCTGACTTCGTCCCGCCGTACTCCGTCTCTGAACTCGCCGACTTGGCCGGCGCATCGCTCGGCGCCGCCTACCGCCTCAGCGACTACCTCGTCGGTGAAGGGCTGCTCGCTCGCAGCGAACGTGGGCCGATCACGGATGTCGACTGGCCCGAGCTACTTCGGCGGTGGGGCCAGGACGCTCGATATCTCGACACCAGCACGACGCGTGGCTTCCTCGAACCGCGCGGGCTCGACAGCCTCGTCGAGAAGCTCGGCAAACAGCCGTCATCGCAGCGCTACGCGGTGAGTGGCTCGTTGGCCACTCAGCCCTATGCCTCATACGCCGAGGCTCGGTTGGGCCTCATCTACGCGGACGACCCACTGGAACTCGCGTCGGACCTTGGACTGCGCCCCGTCGATGCTGGCGCCAACGTCATCCTCACGGCGCCGCGTTCACCCGTTGTCTTCGAGCGCACATCGAAGTGGAGAGACATCACCATCGTTGCTCCCAGCCAGGCAGTCGCCGACCTACTCGGCGGCCCCGGCCGAAACCCTGCTGAAGGCGAATACCTGTTGGACTGGATGAAGGAGAACCCAGATGCCTGGCGCAGACAACTTGATCGTTGAGGCACGTACCGCTTTGCTCGACGCGATCGCAGCTCTCGAAGCCCACAAGGCATCGGTGATCCTCATCGGTGCCCAAGCGATCTACCTACGCACAGGCAACGCCACCTTCGCCCTGGCCGAGGCAACCAAGGACTCCGACCTCGCCATCGACACCCGCGAACTTGGTGAGGATCCCCTTCTCGAGGAGGCGATGACCAGCGCGGGCTTCATTCTCAACCCGGTCAGTCAGCAACCCGGCGCCTGGATTTCGCCCAACGGGATCCCCGTCGATCTGATGGTCCCTGAGCACCTTTGGCTCCGGCAGCCGACGCGGCGTCCGCGCATCCCGCCCCACTCCAAGCACGCGGCACGCCGGGCGGCCGGACTGGAGGCCGCGCTCATCGACCAGTCACCGATGACCATCGACTCGCTGAACGGCGACGGCCGGAGCGCCGTCATCAACGTCGCAGGCTCTGCGGCACTGCTCGTGGCGAAGCTCCACAAGCTGGGCGAACGGGTCGACACTCCCGACCGTCTCAACGACAAGGATGCGCACGACATCTACCGACTGCTGGTGGCTACCGAGACTCACGATCTCGCCAAGAGCATGCAGCGCCTCCACGCTGACGAAGTCTCGCATGGGGCCACAACACGGGCGTTGGGCTACCTGGAGCAACTCTTCGCAAACGCAGACGCCCTCGGTGCCACGATGGCCGGTCGCGCCGAGGAAGGAGTCGGCCAGCCAGACACGGTTTCGGCTTCGGTCAGCCTCCTCGCGCAGGACCTACTCTCAGCCTTGGCGTGATCGGCCACGGGGCCTCGGCTCCGAACCACGAGGATTGACACCGTGAGCGATCTGCAAGCCGAGCTGGAGAGCCTGCGGACCGAGAACGCCCGCCTGCGCAAGCTCCTCAAGCTGACTGACGCGGAGGCGGCTCCAGTTCGTGGCACCCAGGCAGCGTGGTTCGACAAGGCACCGGGTCCGGTGGACGGGCGTTCCTCCTCGCGAGCCAAGGTCGAGTTCTATGCCGCGTTGTTCGGCGCAAGACGTGACGTCTACGCCGTGCGCTGGGAGAACGCCCGCACGAACAAGTCGGGGTGGATGCCTGCCGTCGAGGGCGGCTGGCGCAAGGGCCGCGCGGCCTCGGACGTGCGGCACCTCCCACTGACGCCCGAGGTCCTGACCGCGCATCTGACGGGCGAGGTCCACATCGGGCTCTATCCGATGCTCGCCGGCGACCAGACCTGTTGGCTCGCTGCCGACTTCGACGGGCAGGCCGCCATGCTCGACGCGCTCGCCTATCTGAAGGCGGCACGAGCCGTTGGCGCGCCTGCCGCGCTTGAGGTTTCCCGGTCAGGGATCGGCGCTCACGTTTGGATCTTCTTCACCGGCCCCGTGCCAGCTGCCACCGCACGTCAACTCGGGACCGCTCTTGTCCGCGAATCCATCGCCATCCGTGGCCGGATGGACCTTCGCTGCTATGACAGGCTCTTTCCCTCCCAAGACGTGCTGCCTGGCCAGGGCCCTGGGAACCTGATCGCGGCCCCGCTCCACGGCAAGTCACGAAGGCAAGGCACCACGGTCTTTCTCGACCTGGCCACGCTGGAGCCGTTCGTGGACCAGTGGGAGTACCTCTCCACCTTGGAGCGCCTTACCCCGAAGCAGGTCACAAAGCTCGCCTCGGCGCTCCAGGAGCCGAAGGTCGGGGCACGTGTCGACAGCGCGCAGCCCGCCCGGTCAACCAAGACCCAGCCGAATCCGGCACCGATCGTTCATCTGCGCCTTGACGGCACGGTGCGGATTCCCGGCTCGGAGCTGAGCCCCTCGCTGTATGCGACCTTGAAGCACGCCGCCTCGACGTACAACCCGGAGTTCTACGACCGCCAGCGACGCCGGCAATCGACGTGGAACGTCCCGCGCATCATCACCTCCTACGACGAGACGCTCGACGACCACCTCGTCCTCCCGCGCGGACTACGCGACACCTCGACGCGGCTCATCGAGGGGGCCGGAAGCAAGGTCGAGGTCGACGATCAGCGGGGCGCCGGAGTTCCTCTGCACCTCTCGCCGACCTTCGACCTCAGGCCGCAGCAGCAGGGAGCAGTGGAGGCCGTACTGCCGCACGAGTTGGGACTCTTGGTCGCTCCGCCCGGCTCTGGGAAGACCGTCATGGCGTGCGCAGTCATCGCCCAGCGAACCGTTTCCACGCTGGTGCTGGTCGACCGCAAGACGCTCGCCGACCAATGGCGCCGCGAGATCACCGACCTCCTCGGCATCAAGCCGGGGCAGCTCGGCGGCGGCCGATCCAAGCTCACCGGCATTGTTGACATCGCCACTTTGCAGACGCTCGCCCGCCGCACCGAGCTCGCCGAGAAACTCGGCGCCTACGGCCAGGTCATCGTCGACGAGTGCCACCACGTCCCGGCTGCCGCGTTCGAGGCCGCTGTCCGCGCCATCCCCGCGCGCTACTGGGTCGGGCTCACCGCCACGCCTTATCGGCGTGACGGCCTCGATGACCTGATCGGCTTTCAACTCGGCCCGGTCCGCCACACCTTCGTGCACGCCGACCCCGACACGCTCGAAGGTGCCAACGCCGAGCGGCCACGCCCCGTACTCATCGTCCACCCCACAGCCTTCCAGTTGTCGGACCCGGTCAACTTCGCCATTCCGGGCGCAATCGCGAGCGTCCACACGGCCCTCGCAGAGGATGGGGCCCGCAACCAGCAGATCCTCGCCGATGTGGTCGAGGCCCTGGGGCGCGGACGACACTGCCTGGTCCTGGCCCAACGCACAGGCCACGTCGACCACCTCGCGGCAGCGCTCACCGCGCAGGGGCTGGACCCAGTGGTTCTCAAGGGTGGAATGGGCGCCAAGCAACGCGCAGGGGCGACCGAGCGCCTGGTCCCCTCCGATGACGGCCCACCATTGCTCGTCGTTGCCACTGGCCACTTCGTCGGGGAGGGATTCGACTGTCCAGCACTCGACACGCTCTTCCTGGCCGGGCCGATCTCGTTCAAGGGACGCCTCGTGCAGTACGCCGGACGGGTCCTTCGAGCTCATCCAGGCAAGCACACTGCAGAAGTGCACGACTACCACGACGTCGAGGTTCCAGTCCTCGCGGCAGCGCTCACCAAGCGCGCACCCGGTTACACCAGCCTCGGCTTCCCCGACCCTCGCAGCACCAAGTCACCCTCCACCAAACCGGCTCGAGTGATGCCCGAGAGTGGTGCACGTAGCCCCGGAACGGTGTCCAACGGCGGCATTCACTGATCCGGCGCGAACGGCGACTAGGCCGTTAACCCGCGGTTTCGCAGATCTCCGCTGACGACCGCCAACTGAGAAACCTCGTGGCACCCACGGCAGTTCTTGCAGACCAACACGCGGAGCGGAGGCGAGCCAGCGCGCGACGACCCCCCAAACCGAAGGTCGCGTGTCACCTCTCAGGCGAGGTAACACATCAACATGGAGCCGCCTGTCGGAATCGAACCGACGACCTATTCATTACGAGTGAATCGCTCTACCGACTGAGCTAAGGCGGCGCGCTGCCGCGAGGGCAACCCGCGGAAGTCTACGGACGCGACGACGCCCGGTCCAAAACGGACCGGGCATCGGGGATCGGTGGATCCAGGCTCAGGCGGCGACGGGCTCGCGGTGGTCGGAGGTGCGGCCGGTGACCAGGGTCTGCTCGGCCCCGCACCAGCACTCGAAGGCGACCAGGATGCCGTGGTCGGTGTTGACGAGCGAGGTGACCTGGCTCGGGAAGATCAGCTGGCGCTTGTCGCACGCCGTGCAGTGGTGGTCGAACATCGAGGGGCCCCCTTCAGGTCGCTCGCGAGAGTCAGTGCTGCCGTACACCTCAAGTGTGACCGGCCGGTAGCAATAGGGGTAGCCTGACTTTCCAGTGCCTTCCCAAGGAGAGTCCTATGCTTTCCCTGCACCAGCTGACCTGCTTCCTGACCGTCTACGAGCAGGGGTCGCTGACCCGGGCCGCGGAGGAGCTCGGCTACGCGCAGCCCTCGGTCTCCGAGCAGGTCCGGGCGCTCGAGAAGTCGCTGGGCGTCCAGCTGTTCCGTCGGGTCGGGCGCGGCGTCGTGCCGACCACGGTCGCCGACACCCTGCGCCCCCACGCCGAGCGCACGCTGGCCGCCGCGGAGGAGACGCGGCGGGCGGTGCAGGCGGTGAAGTCCTTCGAGACCGGCACGATCCGGTTCGGGATGTTCGGCACGGCGCGGCTGTACGCCGGCGCGGGGCTGGTCGCCGACGTGCTCCGGCGCTACCCCGGCGTGCGGGTCGAGCTGATCGGCCAGAACTCCAGCGACGTCGCCGACGACCTCCGGCGCGGCCGGCTCGAGGCGGCCATGATCGCGATCCACTCCGTCGAGAGCGAGGGCATGCAGATCACCCCGGTCGCGAAGGACGAGGTCGTCTACATCAGCAACGACCCAGAGAAGCTGGCCGGTCCGATGACCGCCAAGCGGCTGTCCGAGGCGAGCCTGGTGATGCCGGAGACCACCTGGCGCGCGACCGACTCCACGCGCATCCTGCTGCGCCAGCTGCTGCACGAGACCGGGCACAACCCGCCGACCCGGATCGAGGTGGAGGACGTCGAGATCGCGGTGGAGCTGGTCGGCCTCGGGCTCGCCGACTCGGTCATCCCGCGCGGGGCGGCCGAACAGCTGCTGCCCCGGCTGGCACCGGACGCCGGCTGGGTGAGCTTCCGGCCGCGGCTCTACGACAACTTCGCGATCGTGCACCGCCGGGGTGCGACCCTCTCGCCCGCCGCGCAGCTGATGATCGAGCTGGCCACCGCGCGCATCCAGTCGATCGCGCAGGCCGTCTAGCGGGCCGTCCGGCAGGCCTTCAACGGCTGTCTACGCTGGAGGCATGGACCCCGAGCAGACCGTCCGCGAGTTCTTCCGCCTGCTGGCCCTGCCCGACACCGAGGCCGCGGTGGCGCTGCTGGCCGACGACGTCGTCTGGAAGAACACCGGCCTGCCGACGTTCACCGGCCGCAAGGTCGGCGGCCTGCTCCTCGACGCCGAGAAGCGCGGGGTGACCGTCGACATCACCGTCCACCACGCGGCGGCGAACGGCGACGTGGTGCTGACCGACCGCACCGACGTGCTGCGCAAGGGAAAGTGGGAGACGTCGTTCTGGGTGCGCGGGACCTTCGAGGTGCACGACGGCCGGATCACGCTGTGGGACGACGCCTTCAGCTGGGCCGACCTCGCCCGCGGCAGCGTGATGGGCCTGACGAAGCTGCTGGGTTGATCGCGGCCTTCCCTAGCACTCGAGGCCGTCGGGAGGCACCGTGCCGTCGACGAGGTAGCCCTCGATCGCCTCGTCGACGCAGTCGTTGCCGGAGTTGTAGCCGGTGTGCCCGTCGCCGTCGCGGCTGACCAGCACGCCCGACTCCAGCTGGTCGGCGAGGTGCACCGCCCACTGGTAGGGAGTGGCGGGGTCGCGGGTGGTGCCGACGACGACGATCGGGGCGGCGCCCGCGCCGTCGACCTCACCGATCGTGTCGGTGGCGCGGGTCTGGACGCCGTGGCACCACACGAGGCCCCACGCGAACACGTCGCCGAACGTCGGGGAGGCAGCCTCGAACGCCGGCAGCTGCGCCGCGACCTCGTCAGCGGTGATCGACCACGGGTCGTCGAGGCAGTTGATCGCGAGGATCGCCTCGGCGCTGTTGTCGGAGTAGGTGCCGTCGTCGTCGCGTGACTCGTAGATGTCGGAGAGGCGCAGCAGCAGCGTCCCGTCGCCGTTGTCGATCGCCGACTCCAGCGCCTGGTCGAGGATCGGCCAGTAGTCGCGGTTGTAGAGCGGTGCCACCAGGCCGTAGAACGCGTTGCCGACCTCGAGTGGACGCTCGAGCGAGGTCGGCAGCGCCTTGTCCTCCACCTGCGCGATGAGGTCCTGGATGGTGGCGAGGCCCTCGTCGAGGCTGTCGCCGAGGAAGCACCCGTCGTCGCCGACGCAGTCCTGCACGTAGGAGCGCAGCGCGACCTCGAAGCCGCCGGCCTGCTCGAGGCTGAGCTGCCGCGAGTCGATCGAGAGGTCCACCGCGCCGTCGAGCACGAAGCGTCCGACCTTGTCGGGGAACAGCTCGGCGTACGTCGCGCCGAGCTTGGTGCCGTAGGAGGCGCCGAAGTAGAGCAGCTGCGCCTCGCCCAGCGCGGCGCGGAGCACGTCCATGTCGCGGGCCGCCTCGACGGTGGTGACGTGGCCGACGAGGCTGTCGGAGCCCTCGACGCAGCCCTGGAAGAACGCCTCGTAGGACTGCTGGTAGGCCTGCCCTTCCTCCGGCGTGTCGGGGTCGGGGTCGGTCGCGACCAGGTCGTCGAGCTCGGCGTCGGAGATGCAGTCGACCGGGTCGGAGTCGCCGGTGCCGC
This sequence comes from Nocardioides halotolerans DSM 19273, assembly GCF_000422805.1. Classification (GTDB taxonomy): domain Bacteria; phylum Actinomycetota; class Actinomycetes; order Propionibacteriales; family Nocardioidaceae; genus Nocardioides; species Nocardioides halotolerans. The sequence goes on from NZ_KE383924.1 coordinate 154,632, forward strand.
GCGGGTCGAAGCCGACGATGTCGAAGTGGTCGCCGAGCACGGGGCGGAACGCGAACGAGGAGTTCTCGGCGTACGACGTGCCGGGCGCGCCCGGACCGCCGGGGTTGACGACCAGCGAGCCGACACGCTGGTCGAGCTGGTCGGCGGGGTCCTTGAGGAGGGCGAGCTCGATGGTCTCGCCGGCGGGGTCCTTGTAGTCGATCGGCACCTCGAGCGTGGCGCACTCGAAGTCGCCGCGGCACGGCTCCCAGGTCAGCTGCTGGGAGTAGAACCGCGCGAGGTCCGGCTGCGGCGGCTCGCTGGAGCCCGGCTGCGGCGTCGGGGTCGGCGCCGGGACCCTGGGTCCGGACGTCTCGGTGTCGGAGCCCGTGCCGTCGCCGTCCTGCTGCAGGCTCTGGGCGACCCCGAGCGCGACGGCGGCCACGAGCGCGAGGACGACCAGCCCGCCGATCAGCCGCGACGCCCTCATCCGCGCGCCCGGTCGGGAGCCCTGAGGGCGACCATCATCGACTCCAGGGCGAGGGCCACCGGCACATTGAACTCCAGCATCTGCTCGCGCGCGGCCAGAATGGCCGCGATGCGCTGCAGGTTGAGCTCCGGTGTCGAGGTGCGGGCGACCGTCTCGACGTCGCCGCGGATCTCCTCGTTGACCAGCGCCCCGGGCGCGCCGGTCGCGACCGCGATCGCATCGCGGTAGACCGACATCAGGTCCATCAGCCCGCGGTCGACCATGTCGAGGTGGCGGCGCTTGGCGCGGGTGCGCTGGCCGCGCTCGAGGGCGGAGAGGGCCGGGGAGTACTCCCGCGGCCGGCGGCCCCGCTCGACGACGCCGTAGGCCGCGTCGAGGTCGGACTTCTCGCGTGCGTCGAGCTCGCTGGTGAGCTGGTCGGCCTCCTCCTTCGTCACCTCGGCCAGGTTGGCGGCCGCGGTCATGCAGGCGCCGAGCGAGGTGAGGCGCGCGGGGTAGGAGACGACCTCGCGGCGGCGGTTGCGGGTGCTCTCGTCGAGCGCGAGGGCCCGCGCCCGGCCGATGTGCCCCTGGCTGGCGCGGGCGGCGTAGGACGCCAGCGACTCGGGCACGCCGTGCTTGCGGACGAGGAACGCCGCGACGTCCTGGGTGGTCGGCGTGGTCAGCGTGACCAGCCGGCACCGCGAGCGGATCGTCGGGAGCACGTCCTCGACGGTCGGCGCGCAGAGCATCCAGACCGTGCGCGGGGTCGGCTCCTCGATCGCCTTGAGCAGCGCGTTGCAGGCCTGTTCGGTCAGCCGGTCGGCGTCCTCGACGATGAAGACCTGCGAGCGCCGGCCGGCCGGCGACAGCGCGGACCGGCGCACCAGGTCGCGGACCTCGTCGACGCCGATCGAGAGCTTCTCGGTGCGGACCATCGTCACGTCGGCGTGGGAGCCGGCCAGCACCGTGTGGCACTCGTGGCACTCGCCACACCCGGCCTCCGGGCCGGGGCCGTGGACGCACTCCAGGGCCGCGGCGAACGCGACCGCGGCGTTGGATCGGCCCGACCCCGGCGGCCCGGTGAACAGCCAGGCGTGGCTCATGCCGTGGCCGTCGGCCGCGCCGCGCAGCGCCTCGGTCACCCGGCGCTGGCCGACCAGGTCGTCCCAGACCGTCACGGCGCCACCAGGAGGGGCGCGAGCCGGTCGTCGATGGCCGCGGCGATCTCGTCGACCGGCAGCCGCGCGTCGAGGACGACGTAGTGGTCGGGGTCGGCCGCGGCCAGCTCGAGGAACGACCGCCGCGCACGGTCGTGGAACTCCAGGCCCTCGGCCTCGATCCGGTCGCGACCCTCGAACCTGCCCAGCCCCTCGCGCGGGTCGACGTCCAGGACGACGGTGAGGTGCGGGCGCAGGCCGTGGGTGGCCCACCGCGCGACCTCCTCGACCTCGGCCATCCGGAGCTCGCGCCCCGAGCCCTGGTAGGCGAGCAGGGTGTCGACGTAGCGGTCGGTGATCACGACCTCGCCGCGGTCGAGGGCCGGCTGCACGACGGTGTCGACGTGCTCGGCCTTGTCGGCGGCGTAGAGCAGCGCCTCGGTGCGGTGGGAGAGCTCGCCGGTCTCGGGGCTGAGCACGATCCGGCGCAGCTCCTTGCCGACCTCGGTGTCGCCGGGCTCGAAGGTGAGCAGCACGGTGTGTCCCGCGGCCCGGAGCCGCTCGCCCAGCAGGCGCGCCTGGGTGGACTTGCCGGAGCCCTCACCGCCCTCGAAGCAGACGAAGACGCCGGTGCGGGCGTACGTCGCGGGGAGGTCCACGCGCCGAACCTACGGGGCGGTGCCGACACGTCCAACACCACCTCGACACCCGGCTCTGCGCCCCACCGGCCCGATAGCGTGCCGGCCATGCCGGCCACCGCTCCAGCTGCTCCGTCAGCCGCGTCCTCCCCCACCTTCATCCGCTCCGACAGGATCGTCGTGGGCGGGGCCGGGGTGCTGGTCCTGCTGTCCGGCACCGCGCACTTCGCGGGCTGGAACTCGGTGCTCGCGTTCCTCCTTGCCGCCGGGGCGATCTGCCTGCTGGCCTCGCTCGTCGGGCGCTCGGTGGAGCAGCTCGGCGACCGGTTCGGCGCCGGCGCGACCGGCGTGCTGCAGTCGGCGCTCGGCAACCTGCCGGAGCTGTTCATCTGCATCTTCTCGCTCAAGGCGGGGTTGGTCGGCGTCGTGCAGGGCGCCCTCGTCGGTTCGATCCTGGCCAACCTGCTGCTCGTGCTCGGCCTGGCGTTCTTCGTCGGCGGGCTCCGCCACGGGCCGCAGCAGCTGGGGTCGGACCGCGCGCGCACGATCGTGGTGCTGATGCTGCTCTCGGTGACCGCTTGGGTGATCCCGTCGCTCGCGCACTTCGTGCACGCCCCTGCCTCCGAGCACGAGAAGACGTTCTCGGCGATCGTCTCGGTGGTGCTGCTGATGCTGTTCGCGCTGTCGCTGCCGTTCTCGCTGCGCCGCGACGCCAACGACCCGAAGAAGGAGCCTGCCGGGCACGAGCCGCCGCGGTGGCCGATGGCACTGGCGATCGGGATCCTCGCCGTGGCCGGTGCGGGCGCGGCGTTCGTCTCCGACTGGTTCGTGGTCGCCCTCGAGCCCACGATGGACTCCGTCGGCATCTCCGAGGCCTTCGCCGGGCTGGTCGTCGTGGCCATCGCCGGCAACGCCGTCGAGAACGTCGTCGGCATCCAGCTCGCGGCGGCCGGCAACTCGGAGTACGCGTTCTCCATCGTGCTCAACAGCCCGATCCAGATCGCGCTGGTGCTCGCGCCCGTGCTCGTCATCGTGTCGCAGGTCTTCGGCCTGGCCACGCTCACCCTCGTGCTCAGCCCGATGCTGGTGGTCTCGCTCCTGCTCGCGATCATCCTCGCGGCGTTCATCGCCTTCGACGGCGAGTCGACCTGGCTGGAGGGCGCGTCCCTCGTCGCGCTCTACGGCATCATCGCCACAGCGTTCTGGTGGGGATAAACGAGCCGCGAGCGAGGGACGAGCTCGCGGCTTGAGTTATCCCGGTTGAGCGAGCGTCGCGAGTGAGGAACGAACTCGCGACAGCGAGTCGAAACCACCGCAGGGAAGGCACCCAACCCGACCCTGACAGTCGCAGCCCACGCTGCGGAGGTCTCGACAAGCTCGACCAGCGGCGGGCGAGCGAGCAGCCGGCCGCGAGGTACGAGCGGAAGACGGGGGCTCGCGAAGGTTGAGCGAGCGTCGCGAGTGAGGAACGAACTCGCGACAGCGAGTCGAAACCACCGCAGGGAAGGCACCCAACCCGACCCTGACAGTCGCAGCCCATCCTGCGGAGGTCTCGACAAGCTCGACCAGCGACTCACCGCAGCTTGGCGTTGACCGCCTCGGCGGAGAACTCGTGGTCCACGACCATCCGGGTCAGGCCGACGACGGCCGCGTCCTCACCCAGCGACCCGAGCTGGAGGGCGAGGTGCCGGGTCGCACGCGGCAGCGCGATGCGGTAGAGCGTCTCGCGGATCCCGGCGAGCAGCGGCGCCGACGCCATCGCGCCGCCGATCAGGACGACCTCGGGGTTGAGCAGGCACACCACCGTCGCCATCACCTCGCCGATGCGGCGGCCGGCCTGCTGGGTCAGCCGGGCGGCGTCGGCGTTGCCGGCGGCGAGCAGCTCTCCCACGTCTCGTCCCGACGAGACCGGGTGGCCAAGCGCGGTGAGCTCGCGGGCGACCGCGCGACCGCTCGCGACGGCGGCGAGGCAGCCCTGCATGCCGCACTGGCACAGCGCCTCGGAGTTGGGCGAGACCCGCACGTGCCCGATGTCGCCGGCGCCGCCGTCCGCGCCGGAGTAGGAGCGTCCGTCGATCACGATGCCCGTGCCGATGCCGGTCGCGACCTTCACCAGGCACAGCGACCTCGCGCCGGCGTGCCCGGCGGCGTACTCCCCGAGAGCCGCCGCGTCCGCGTCGTTGGCCGTGAGGACCGGTACGCCGGGCAGGTCGGCCTGGAGGTGCTCGGCCACGGGGTAGGCGTCCCACCCGGGCAGGATCGGCGGCTGGCTCGGCCGACCGGATACCGGGTCGACCGGCCCGGGGAGGCTCAGCCCAGCTCCGCACAGGTCGCCCGGGGTGACGTCCTGCTTGTCGAGCAGGGCGACCATGCTCGACGAGATCCGGTCGAGGACCTCGGACGGGCCGGCCTCGACGGTCACGTCGATCTCGGTGTCCGCCAGCACGGCGCCGCCGAGGTCGGTGATCGCGATCCGCGTGTGCGTGGTGTCCACGGCGGCCGCGAGCACCCGCGACTGCGAGGTGTTGAACGACAGGCTGCGCCGCCTTCGGCCGCCGGTCGCCTGGCCGGTCTCGCCCTCGACGACCATCCCGGCCCCCAGCAGGGCGTCGAGACGCTGGGCAACGGTCATCCGCGACAGCCCGGTCACCTCCAGCACGTCTCCGCGCGTGGTGGCGCGGCCGTGCCGGATCAGGTCGAGGATGTCGCCGGGTCCGGTGGGCACGGGGCCCATCGTAGCCAGATGCGTAGCGATTGGACATCAAATGCTTGACAGTTGGGTGACATAGGTCCAGTGTCTGGACAAAAGTGTGACCACCACCCACGGAGGCTCCATGACCACACACCGCACGCGCCGCGCTCGGGCCGCCGCGCTCCTGGCCACCGCGACCATCGCGGGGGCCTCCCTGGCCGCCTGCAGCTCCGACGACGACGGGGGCGACGGAGGCGACGGCGACAGCAAGTCGATCACGGTCTGGATCGAGGAGGACCTGCCCGACCGGGTCGCGGCCACCCAGACGATCGTCGACGCGTTCACCAAGGAGACCGGCATCAAGGTCGACCTCGTCGCGGTCGCGGAGGACCAGTTCAACCAGATCCTCACCTCCAACGCCGCCGCCGGCGACCTGCCCGACGTGATGGGCGGCATCCCCCTCGGACAGATCCGCACGCTGTCGGGCAACGAGCTCATCGACACCGACGCCGTGGCCGGCGTGCTGGACGAGCTCGGCTCCGACACGTTCAGCGAGAGCGCGCTCGAGCTGACCGCCGACGGCGACACCCCCCTCGCCGTGCCGAGCGAGTCGTGGGTGCAGCTGCTGCTCTACCGCAAGGACCTATTCGACGACGCCGGCCTGGCCGCTCCGGAGACCTACGACGACGTGCTCGCGGCCGCCGAGGCGCTCGACAGCTCGGACGTCGCGGGCTTCGTCGGTGCGAACGTCGCGGGCGACGCGTTCACCGAGCAGACCTTCGAGGAGATCGGGCTCGGCAACGGGTGCGAGCTGGTCGACGACGACGGCGAGGTCACCTTCGACAGCGACGAGTGCGTCGAGGCCATGGAGTTCTACGGCCAGCTGCAGACCGACTACTCCGTGAGCGGCGCGCAGGACGTCGACACGACGCGCGCGTCGTACTTCGCCGGCCAGGCCGCGATGCTCATCTGGTCGAGCTTCATCCTCGACGAGCTCGCCGGCCTTCGGAACGACGCGCTCCCGACGTGCGCGGAGTGCGCCGACGACCCGTCCTACCTCGCCAAGAACAGCGGCGTCGTGACCGCCCTGCAGGGACCGTCGGGTGACGAGCCGGCGACGTTCGGCGAGATCACGTCGTGGACGATCCCGGCCGAGGCGGCCAGCGACTCGGCGCAGAAGTTCGTGGAGTACATGATGACCGACGGCTACGAGCCGTGGATCGCGATCGCTCCCGAGGGCAAGATCCCGGTGCGCGCCGGCGACTCCGCCGACTCGACGACGTACGCCGACGCGTGGGCCGCGATGGACGTCGGCGTCGACACCAAGGCGCCGCTGTCGGACTTCTACGGCCAGGACGTCATCGACGCGCTGACCGGTGGCACCGACACCCTGAAGCGCTGGGCCATCCCACAGGGCCAGGGCGACCTGCTCGGAGCGATCCAGGGTGAGCAGCCGGTCGCGAACGCCGTCAACGAGGTCGCCAACGGCACCTCCGCCGAGGACGCGGTGAAGCAGGCCGCCGACGCGATCAGCGCGGCCGCCGACTCGCTGTGACCGTCAGCGACACCAGGAGCGCCCCCGCCGTCCGACGGGGGCGCTCCGCCCGGTCCCGTGAGGACCGCCGCACCGGCTACCTCCTGATCTCACCCACCTTGGTCATCGTCTTCACGATGGTCGTCCTGCCGATCCTCTGGACCTTCTCGCTCGCCTTCCAGCACGTGCGGCTGCTCAACCTGCGCCGGACCGGGCTGATCGGCGACTTCAACCTCGACAACTTCGACAACGTGCTGACCTCGCCGGGGTTCGTGGACGCGCTGATCACCACCCTCGTCTACTCGGTGGCCGGCACCGCCTGCGCGATCGGGCTGGGCCTGGTCGCGGCACTGGCCCTGCGCCGGCCGTTCCGCGGCCGCGGGCTGGTCCGGGCCTGCATGCTCGTGCCGTACGTCGCGCCGGTGGTGGCCGCGACGTTCGTCTGGAGCACGATGCTCAACCCCCAGTTCGGGGTCGTGAACCACTACGGGACCACGCTGCTCGGGTGGGACGAGCCGATCGCCTTCCTGAGCTCGGGCCGGCCGATCTCGCCGTTCGGGCTCGACCTGCACGTCAGCATGTCGCTGGTCACCGTCGTGCTGTTCGAGGGCTGGCGTTCCTTCCCGTTCGCGTTCCTCTTCCTCACCGCTCGGATGCAGGCGATCCCGGACACGCTGGAGGAGGCCGCGACCATGGACGGCGCGACGCCGTCCCAGCGTTTCCGCCACATCGTGCTGCCCCAGCTGCTGCCGACGATCGCGGTGCTGACCGTGCTCCGCTTCATCTGGACCTTCAACAACTTCGACGACATCTACCTGCTGACCGGCGGCGGCTCGGGCACCCAGGTCGTGGCGGTCCGCGTCTACGACTACCTGATCAACCGGGGCGACATCGGCGCCGCGGCCGCCCAGGCGCTGGTGCTCGCCGCGATCCTGGCCGTGCTCGTGACGGTCTACCTCAAGCTCTTCGGCCGGCCGGAGGAGGTCGCATGAGCTCGATGTCGAGGGACGCGCTCGAGCGCAGGGTGCTCGGGGTGCTCCGGCCGCTGGTCATCGTCTTCCTGCTCGTGATCACCCTGTTCCCGTTCTACTACATGGTGCTGCTGTCCTTCCGGCCGCTCGAGTCGGTGCTCCAGGACCCCGGCGCGCTGTGGCCGAAGCCGGGCGAGATAGAGCTCGGCACCTACCGCGACGTGCTCGCGTCTCAGGCGGACGGCGGCCAGGGCTTCCTGAACTTCATCAAGAACAGCTTCATCGTGGCGATCGGCACGGTGGTGCTGACCCTGATCGTGGCGATCCCGGGTGCGTACGCCGTGAGCCGGCTGGAGTTCTTCGGGCGCCGCCAGATCGGCGCGCTCTTCCTCGGGATCTACTTCTTCCCGGCGATCCTGCTCGCCATCCCGCTGTTCGTGTTCTTCACCCGCATCCAGCAGCGCGGCACGCTGACCGGCCTGCTCGTCGTCTACGTCGCGCAGGTGGCCGCCGTGTCGATCTACATGCTGCGCAACTACTTCGACACCATCCCGGCCAGTCTCGAGGAGGCGGCGGCCATCGACGGCTGCACGCGGATCCAGGCGATGCGGCACGTCAGCCTGCCGCTGGCGATGCCGGCCATCGCCTCCAACGCGCTGTTCGTGTTCATGATCGCGTGGAACGAGTTCCTCTTCGCGCTGCTCTTCCTCGTGGAGAAGCGCGACAACTGGACCGTCTCGCTCGGTCTCTCGCAGCTCTCCGGGAGCATCGAGGTGCCGACCACCGTGCTGATGGCCGGCTCGGTCATCCTGACCCTGCCCATCATCGCGCTCTTCTTCCTCAGCGAGCGCTGGCTGGCCGGTGGGCTCACCGCCGGTGCCGAGAAGGGGTGAGCGCCGTGCCCGAGATCGTGTCCTTCACCGCCCCCGGCGAGGTGGCGCTCGTGCCGTGCGAGGCGCAGCCGCTCGCACCCGGATCGGTGCGGATCCGCACCTGGTACTCCGGCATCTCGGCCGGGACCGAGCTGACGGCGTACCGCGGGTCGAACCCCTACCTCACGAGCACGTGGGACGCCGAGCGACGGCTGTTCGTCGACGGCGCCCCGACCTTCGCCTACCCGGTCTCGGGCTGGGGCTACTCCGAGGTCGGCGAGGTGGTCGAGGCGGCCGAGGACGCGCCGGCCGACCTGGTCGGCGAGGTCGTGCACGGCATCTGGGGGCACCGCAGCGACGCGGTGGTGCCGGCGGCCGCCGTGCGCGAGCGGGTCTGGACCGGGCAGGACCCCGTCTCGGGCACGTTCGCGCGGGTCGGCTCCATCGCGCTCAACGCCGTGCTCGCCGGTGACGTGCGGCTGGGCGACCGCGTCGCGGTGTTCGGCCAGGGCGTGATCGGCCTGCTCGCCACCCGGCTCGCCGTCCTCGCCGGCGCCACGGTCGTGGCGGTCGACACGGTGCGCTCCCGGCTCGACGCGGCGCTGCGCTGCGGAGCCGCCGAGGTGGTCCGGGCCGACGCCGACGGCGGCGCCGGCGCCGTGGTGCGCGCGCGGTCGGGCGGCGGGGTCGACTCCGCGATCGAGCTCAGCGGCAGCGACCGTGCGCTGCACGAGGCGGTCCGGTCGGTCGTGGTCGACGGGACCGTCGTCGCCTCCGGCTTCTACCAGGGTGGCGCCGAGCACCTCCGGCTCGGCGAGGAGTTCCACCACAACCGGGTGCGGATCGTCGCCAGCCAGATCTCGGGCACGCCCGTCTCGCTCGGCCCACGCTGGGACCAGCCCCGGCTGGTGCGCACGTTCATGGACCAGGTGCGCACCGGTCGCGTCGACGTCCGGTCACTCGTCACCGACGTCGTCGAGGCCGCCGACGTGGCCGCGATCTTCGCGCGCCTCGACCGCGGCGACCCGGACGTCCTCCAGTCCGTGCTGCGCTTCGAGGCCGCACCCGAGCCGGCGTGATGCCGGACCTTCCGGACGCGCCGGACACCGCGCCGCGCTTCCCCGAGGACCCCGCCGCCCGGACCGGGGTGGCGATCCTCGGGTGCGGCAGCATCGCGCAGTCGGCCCACCTGCCGGCCTACGAGCAGTACGGCGTCGGTGTCGCCGGGGTGTGGAGCCGCAGCGCCGCGACGACGTCCGGCGTGCGCGAGCGCTTCCCGTTCGTGGGCCGCGTCTACGCGAGCGCCGAGGAGCTGCTCGCGGACCCCGAGGTGCGCTACGTCGACATCGCGACCGGACCCGACGGCCGGCTGGCCTGGATCGAGGCCGCGGTCGAGGCGGGCAAGCACGTGCTCGCGCAGAAGCCCCTGACGCTCTCCGCGACCGACCTCGCGGCCCTGCCGACCGTGCTGGCGCGGGCCGCCGAGCTCGGCGTGCGGGTGGCGGTGAACCACAACGGCCGGTGGGCGCCACCCTGGCGCGCCGCGACCCTGCTCGTCCGCGAGGGCGCGATCGGCGCGGTCGTCGGCGTCACCCACCTCCACGACAAGCCGCTGCCGCCCCTGGCCGGCACGCCGTTCGACGAGGTCCCGCACATGCTGCTCACCGACTACCTCCTGCACTGGGTCGACATCACGCGGGGCTGGCTGGGCGACGGAGCGGCCGGACCAGTGGTGACGGTGCAAGCGGTCGACAGCCGGGTGCCGGGCCAGCCGGACCAGGCGCGCAACCCGTGGTCGGCCACCCTCACCATGGGGACCGCCTCCGGCGCGACCGCGACGGTCCGAATCACGGGAAGTAACGTCGCCAGCGCGCCGGGCTGCCCGTTCTGGGTGCACGGGACCACCGGCACCCTGCGCGGGAGCGTCCTCCTCGACTCCGACCGGCTCGAGCTCGACGACGGCTCGGCGACCCGGCCGGTGCCGCTGACCGGGGCGTGGTTCGTCGACGGTTTCGCCGCGGCGATGGGCGAGCTCATGTGCGCTGTCGAGGAGGGGCGCGAACCGGAGAACTCCGCGGCCGACGCCGCCGAGTCCGTGCGCCTCGTGCTCGCGGCCCGCGCATCGGCGGAGCAGGGCGGGCTCCCCGTGCAGGTCGGCCGATGAGCGAGGTCGTCGACGAGATCCCGGTCGATCCCGCCTCCGCGCGCGTCTACGCCGAGGGCTGGCAGAGCTGGAGCCCGGCGGCGTGGCACACCGCCGGCGCGACCGGTCCTGCGCCGACGGAGGAGTGGCAGCACCTGATGCGGTTCCGCCCCGGGACGCCGGTCGCGACCGACGGGCTGCAGGGCGAGGGCCTGCTGGTCGTCGACCCCGGTCGCGGCGAGCCCGTGCGTCTCTACGGCGCGACCGACCCGGTCCGGGTCCCCACGCTGCACGCGCGCCTGGTCGCCGACCACGTCGTGGTCGAGGCCGGTGGTCCGGTGCACACCACGACCGCCCCCGACGCGGAGACCGCCCTCGCGGCGTACGCCTCCGAGCTGGGCGGGAGGCCGACCGCACCACCCCGGGTCTGGTGCTCGTGGTACCGCTACTTCGAGCAGGTCACCGCGGCGGACGTCGTGGAGAACCTCCGCGACCTCGAGCGGCTCGACCTCCCCGTCGACGTGGTGCAGGTCGACGACGGCTGGAGCCCTGGCCTGGGCGAGGGGCTGGTGGAGTCCGACGGCTTCGGCTCCCTGGCCGGCCTGGTCGACACGATCCGCGGCAGCGGGCGGCGTGCTGGGCTCTGGCTGGCGCCGTTCCTCGTCGGCAGGGAGACGACCCTGGCTCGCGAGCACCCCGACTGGCTCACCGGCCCGGCGGGACGCAACTGGGGCCAGGAGCTGGCCGGCCTCGACCTGACGCACCCAGCGGTGAGGGAGCTGCTCGCCAGCCACCTGCACCGACTGGTCGGCCACGGCATCGACTACCTCAAGCTCGACTTCCTCTACGCCGGCGCGCTGAGCGGCGAGGCGGCCTACCGCTCCGCGCTCGAGCTGGTCCGCGAGGCGGTCGGGCCCGACGTCTACCTCGTCGGCTGCGGCGCCCCGTTGCTGCCCAGCGTCGGGCTCGTCGACGCGATGCGGGTCTCCCCCGACACCTTCCACGAAGGAGGCGAGGACGGCTCGACCGGGCTGCGCGGACTGATGCCGCTCGCCGCCCGGGCCTGGCAGCAGGGCCGGCTGTGGGTCAACGACCCCGACTGCGTCGTGGCCCGGCCGTCGTACTCCCAGCGCGAGCGGTGGGCCGGTGCCGCCCGCCGCTTCGGCGGGCTGCGCTCGTTCTCCGACCGCATCTGCGAGCTCGACGAGTGGGGGCTGGCTGCGGTGCGCGACCTGCTGGCGGACGGCGGCCTCGCCGAGCCGCTCCCCCTCGCCGAGGTCAGGGCGGGGGCGGCGCTGGCCCAGGACGAGGCAGCGACGTGAGCGCCGACGACCTGCGCGCCCGAGTCGACGCCCTGCTCCGCCCGCTCTACCCCGGGGAGCACGCCGGGCTCGCCGAGCGGCTGGTCGCGATGGCCGAGTCCTACCGGCGCCGGCTGGGTGGGCGGGAGGTCGAGAGGGCCACCGAGCGCACGACGTGCCTGATCACGTACGGCGACGGCATCCGGCGGCGCGGCGAGACGCCGCTGCACACCCTGGCGGCGTTCCTGCGCGACCACGTCGGCGACGTCGTGAGCGACGTGCACCTGCTGCCCATGTTCCCGTGGACGTCCGACGACGGGTTCGCGGTCGTCGACCACCGCGCGGTCAACCCGTCCCTCGGCACCTGGGCGGACGTCGAGGACCTCGCCCGCGACCACGCGGTGATGTTCGACTTCGTGGCCAACCACACCTCGAGCGCCAGCACGTGGTTCCTCGGCTGGCTCGCCGGCGACCCGGCGTACGCCGGCTTCTACGTCGAGCGCGACCCGAACTTCGACGACTCGCGCGTCGTCCGGCCGCGGACCACACCTCTGTTCCACGCCTATCCCCGCACCGACGGCTCGAAGGCCTGGGCGTGGACGACGTTCGGCGAGGACCAGGTCGACGTCGACGCCCGCCGGCCGGAGGTCCTCGCGGAGCTCACCGACGTGCTGCTCGGCTACCTGGCGCACGGCGCCTCGGCGGTGCGGCTCGACGCGATCGGGTTCCTGTGGAAGGAGTCGGGCACCACCTGCCTGCATCTGCCGCAGACCCACGCCGTGATCAAGGTCTGGCGGACCCTCGTCGACCACGTCGCGCCGGGCGCCCGGCTGCTGACCGAGACGAACGTGCCGCACGCGGAGAACATCGCCTACTTCGGCGACGGCCGAGACGAGGCCAACCTCGTCTACCAGTTCGCGCTGCCGCCGCTGGTGCTGCACTCCTTCGTCGCGGGGTCGACCGCTCGCCTCAGCGCGTGGGCCGAGGGCGTGGGACCGGTGAGCGAGACGGCCACGTGGTTCAACTTCCTCGCCAGCCACGACGGCATCGGGCTGCGCGCAACCGAGGGCATCCTCGACGACACCGAGAGGGAGGCCCTGGTGGAGCGCACCCGTGCCCACGGGGGCCGGGTCTCGTGGGCGAGCCGGGGCGACGGCTCCCGCACCGTCTACGAGCTCAACCTCAGCTACCTCGACGCCCTCTGCACGGTGGCCGAGGCGCGCGACCACGAGGTGGTCGCCGCGAAGGCGCTGGCCGCGCACAGCATCCTGCTGAGCTTCCTCGGCATCCCGGCCATCTACTACCACTCGCTCGTCGGCTCGCCACCGGACCTCGAGGGCATGGTGACCAGCCGCATCAACCGGCGGATCAACCGCGCGGTGCTCGACGCCGACCGGCTCGCGACCGAGCTGCGCGACGACCCGCGTCGGCGGGCGGTCTTCGACGGGCTGCGCCACCTCCTCGACGTACGCCGGCAGCACGCGGCGTTCGACCCCTTCGGCAGCCAGCGCGTCGAGCGGCTCGACGACCGGGTGTTCGCCCTGGTGCGCGGCGAGGGCACCGACGACGAGCTGCGGTGCGTCACCAACGTCACGGGCGAGTCCGTGTCGCTGCCCGGGGTGCGCGGGACCGACGTGCTCACCGGCACCCGGGCCGACCCGCTGGTGCTCGGCCCGTGGGCGACCGCGTGGCTACGTCCCGACTGAGTCGGGTACCCGCCAGCGGTGACCGCCGACCTCGTCTACCTCGTGGCCGGCGCGAGCCTGCTCCTCGCCGTCGTCCTGCCCGACCTGCTGCACCGGTGGGCGATCTCGGCCCCCATGGTGCTGGTCGGCGTGGGGATGCTCATCGGCCTCACGCCCCTGCCCGACGGCCTGCCGATCGACCCGCAGGACAACCGGGCCGCGATCGAGCACGTGACCGAGCTCGTCGTCATCGTGGCACTGATGGGCGTCGGCCTGGCCATCGACCGGCCGCTGCGACCCCGTGACCGCGCGAGCTGGGCGCGCTGGGGCGTCACCTGGCGGCTGCTGGCGATCGGCATGCCGCTGACGATCGGCGCGGTGGCGCTGCTCGGCTGGCTGGCGGGCCTGGCCCCGGCCGCGGCGCTGCTGCTCGGCGCCGCGCTCGCGCCGACCGACCCGGTGCTCGCCTCCGACGTGCAGGTCGCGGGTCCGCAGACCGGCGACCACGAGGTCGACGAGGACGACGAGGTGCGCTTCTCGCTCACGTCAGAGGCCGGGCTCAACGACGGGCTGGCGTTCCCGTTCGTCTACCTCGCGATCCTGGTCGCCACCGAGGGGTCGGTGTGGCACTGGGGCTTCGAGTGGGTCGGGTGGTACCTCCTCGGCAAGGTCCTCGTCGGCGTGGTCGCGGGCCTCGTGGTGGGCCGGGCGCTGGCCGCGCTGGCCTTCCGGTCCCGCAGCGAGGCGCTGCGGGTCGCCGAGCGCGGTGAGTCGCTGATGTCGCTCGCTGCCCTCGTCGCGGCGTACGGCGTCGCGGAGGTGGTGCACGGCTACGGCTTCCTCGCGGTGTTCGTGTGCGCGATGACCTTCCGCTCCGCCGAGCGCTCGCACGACTACCACGCGGCCATGCACGAGGTGGTCGAGCGGCTGGAGCGGCTGCTCACGCTGTTCGTGCTGCTGGTGCTCGGCATCGCGCTGACCCGCGGGCTGCTCAGCGCGCTCGAGTGGTGGGGCGTCGCGATCGGGCTCGGGCTGATCGCCGTCATCCGCCCGCTGGCGGGCTGGGTCTCGATGTCACTGCGCCGTCCGGGTGACGAGCCGTGCCTCGAGCGGGGCGAGCGCTGGGCGGTGGCCTTCTTCGGCGTCCGCGGCGTCGGCTCGATCTACTACCTGGCCTACGCCGGCAAGGAGGACTCCGTGCTGGCGGCCGACCCGCTCTGGTCGACGGTCGCCTTCACGATCGTCGCGTCGGTGCTCGTGCACGGCATCTTGTCGACGCCGGTCATGCGCCGGCTCAACGAGACCTGACTCAGCTCTTCTTCGGAGCCTTCTTCGCGGTCTTCTTGGTCGTCTTCTTCGCCGTCTTCTTGGCGCCCTTCTTCGCCGCCTTCTTCGCCGGGCCGCGCTCGCGGCGTTCGGCGAGCAGCTCGGCGGCGCGCTCGAGCGTGATCGACTCGACGGAGTCGTCCTTGCGGAGCGTGGCGTTGTACTCGCCGTCGGTGACGTACTCGCCGAACCGCCCGGACTTCACCACCACCGGCTGCCCGGAGACCGGGTCGTTGCCGAGCTCCTTCAGCGGCGGCGCGGCAGCGGCTCGCCCGCGCTGCTTGGGCTGGGCGTAGATCCGCAGCGCCTCGTCGAGCTCGATGGTGAGGAGCTGGTCCTCGGACGTCAGCGAGCGGGAGTCGGTGCCCTTCTTGAGGTAGGGCCCGTAGCGGCCGTTCTGGGCGGTGATCTCCTCGCCCGACTCGGGGTCCTCCCCGACCACGCGCGGCAGCGACAGCAGCTTGAGGGCGTCGTCGAGGGTGATCGTGTCGAGCGACATCGACTTGAACAGCGACCCGGTGCGGGGCTTGGCGTTCTTGGGCGCGTCGTCGGGCAGCACCTCGGTGACGTAGGGACCGTAGCGGCCGTTCTTCGCCACCACCTCGAGCCCGGTCTCGGGGTGGTTCCCGAGCTGGATCTCCTCGCCGGCGGGGTTGGCGAACAGCTCCTTGGCCTTCTCGACCGTGAGCTCGTCGGGCGGCAGGTCGTCGGGCACGTTGGCGCGCTTGCCGACCGGGTTGCCCTCGTCGTCGGGACCCTCGAGGTAGGGGCCGTAGCGGCCCACGCGCAGGTTGATGCCCAGCTCGGGGTCGCCGATGGGGAACGTCGCCAGCTCGCGGGCGTCGATCTCGCCGAGGTTGGTGATGAGGTCGTGCAGGCCCTGCACCCGCTCGGAGCCGAAGTAGAACTCGGCCAGCTCGGTGACGCGGTCCTTGTTGCCGGCGGCGATCTCGTCGAGCACGTCCTCCATGCCGGCGGTGAACTCGTAGGAGATCTGGCGCGGGAAGTGCTCCTCCAGCAGCCGGATCACCGAGAACGCCAGCCACGCCGGCACCAGCGCCGTGCCCTTCTTGTAGACGTAGCCGCGGTTGAGGATCGTGCCGATGATCGAGGCGTACGTCGACGGGCGGCCGATCTCGCGGTCCTCGAGCTCCTTGATGAGCGTGGCCTCGGTGTAGCGCGCCGGCGGCTTGGTCTCGTGGCCCAGCGCGTTGAGCGCGGCCGCCGACACAGGGTCGCCCTCGTGGAGGTCGGGCAGCGGGACCTGGTCGTCGTCGGAGCGCTTGCCGCCCTCGGTGCCCTCGACGTAGGCCTTGAGGAAGCCGTGGAAGGTGATCACGCGACCTGACGCCGAGAACACGACGTCGCGGCCGTCGGAGGCCGCACCCCCGAGGCGCACCGAGACCGACTGGCCCACGGCGTCCTTCATCTGTGACGCAACCGTGCGCATCCAGATCAGCTCGTAGAGGCGGAACTGCTCGCCGGTCAGCCCGGTCTCGGCCGGCGTGCGGAAGGACTCGCCGGAGGGACGGATCGCCTCGTGCGCCTCCTGGGCGTTCTTGACCTTGCTGGCGTAGGCCCTCGGCTCGGCCGGGACGTACTCCGCGCCGTACAGCTCGCGGGCCTGGGACCGGGCGGCCTCGACCGCCGTGCTCGACAGTGTGGTCGAGTCGGTGCGCATGTAGGTGATGAAGCCGTTCTCGTAGAGCCGCTGCGCGACCGACATCGTCACCGAGGCGGACATGCCGAGCTTGCGGCTCGCCTCCTGCTGGAGCGTGGTGGTGCGGAACGGCGCGTAGGGCTGGCGACGGTAGGGCTTGGCCTCGACCGAGCGGACGTCGAACGTCGTGTCGTCGAGCGCCCGCACCAGCCCCTCGGCGGCGCTGCGGTCGAGGTGGACCCGCCCGCCCTTCTTGTCCTTGAGCCGGCCGTCGTCGCCGAAGTCGGAGCCGCTCGCGACGCGCTGGTCGTCGATCGAGTGGAGCCGGCCCGGGAACATCCGCGGTTCCTTGTCGGCGCCGGCGTCGAAGGTGCCCTCGAGGTCCCAGTAGGACGCGACGCGGAACGCCATCCGGTCGCGCTCCTTGTCGACGACGAGCCGCGTGGCCACGCTCTGCACGCGGCCGGCGGACAGGCCGGACATGACCTTCTTCCACAGCACCGGGCTGACCTCGTAGCCGTAGAGGCGGTCGAGGATGCGCCGCGCCTCCTGGGCCTCGACGAGGTCGTCGTTGATCTCGCGGGGGTTCTCGACCGCCGCGAGGATGGCAGCCTTGGTGATCTCGTGGAAGACCATCCGGTGCACCGGGATGTTCTTGGGCTTCAGCTCGTCGAGCAGGTGCCAGGCGATCGCCTCACCCTCGCGGTCCTCGTCGGTGGCGAGGTAGAGCTCGTCGGCGTCCTTGAGCAGCGTCTTGAGCTTGGAGATGTGCGCCTTCTTGTCACGCGGCACGACGTAGTAGGGCTCGAACCCGTTGTCGACGTCGACGGCGAGCCGCCCCCACGGCTTGTCCTTGATCTTCGCCGGGGTCTCGGCGGCGCTCTGCGGGAGGTCGCGGATGTGGCCGATGGAGGACTCGACGACGTAGCCCTGGCCGAGGTACCCGCCGATGGTGCGGGCCTTCGCCGGGCTCTCGACGATCACCAACTTGTGTGCCACTGACTGCTCTACCTGTTCTCTCCCGCGCTCCTTGCGCGCCGCAACCCCACCGGTGGAGGGGGGTCACGGCTGGTCACGGTAGCGCGTGCTCCCCACATCTCATTCCCGGGACCCGTTCGCGGCGGCGTCCTGTGAAGGACCACCGCCGCCCTGTGGATGGCCGCCGACGCCCGTTCGCGACCCGTGGCACCGTGGCGGGCATGCGCTACTACGACGAGCAGACCGACCGCTACTGGCCGGTCGAGGAGCCGCTCGCGCGCCTGGACGACGCCGGCATCCACCAGCAATTGAGAGACACGGCCTAGACGAGGAACCCCTCGCCGACCAGCTCCCTGACGACCGGGAGGTAGGTCGTGCGGGTCTCGGCCGGGTCGTGCTCGAGGAGCTGGGCAACCGCGTCGAGGATCTGCCCGACCGCGAGCTCGCCGTCGCACGCGCCGACCAGCGCCGCCACCACGGTGTCGGCCCGGCGGGCGCGCCGGAAGCCGCGCTGCTGGCGGAGCACGATCGTCTCGGGATCCTCGGCCCCGGCAGGCCCGACCGTCTCCTGGCGCACGTCCTCGCGTCGGGAGAGCCTCGACTGTGAGGTGATCTCCGACGAGACGGCGGTGGCCCACTCCGCGATGGCGGGCGCGATCGGCTGCTCCACGTCGTACGGCCAGTCCCAGAGGTCGTGCCGGCCGGAGCCGCCGTTGCGCACGTTGACCCAGCCGAAGCCGATCGCCTCGACGCCCTGCTCGTCCAGCCACGAGAGCCAGGTGTCGTAGCGGCGCCGGTACTCCCCCGGGTCGCCGCCCGTCGCCGGGTGGTGGCCGGAGTCCTTGAGCCAGAGCTCGACGTACGCCGCCGGGTCGACCACCTCGCGCTGCACGACCAGCGCGTCGACCTCCGGGCCGAGCCACTGCGCGAGGCGCTCGTCCCACGGTCGGCCGCGCTCGACCACCCAGTTCGCGAGCACCTGGCACCAGCCGCGCTCGGTGAGGTGGTCCGGCGCCGCCCGGACGATGTCCTCGACCACCTGGTCGCCAGGGAGCCCGGAGTCGCGGTAGACGAGCCGGTCGCCGGTGGCGGGCGAGATGACGAACGGCGGGTTGGTCGCGATCAGGTCGAAGCGCTCGCCTCGCACCGGCTCGAAGAACGACCCGTCGCGCACCTCGACCCTGTCGTCGACGCCGTTGAGCGCGGCGTTGAACCGCGCGATGTCGAGGGCCCGCCGGTTGACGTCGGTCGCCACGACGCGGTCGCTGTGGGCGGCGAGGTGCAGCGTCTGCACCCCGCACCCGGTGCCGAGGTCGAGGCTGCTCGAGACCGGTGCGCGCAGCGTCAGCTGGGCCAGCGAGGTCGAGGCCGGGCTGATGCCGAGCACGTGGTCGGCGCCCACGTCCTGCGGGAGACCGTCAAGCCCGGGCGTGAGGTCGCTGACCACCCAGAGGGTGCTGTCGTCGGCGGCGTAGGGCCGCACGTCGAGCCGCGCGGAGACCTCGCCGACCGACCTCTCGAGCACGCCCTGGGCCGCGAGCCGGTCGACCAGCCCGGGGAGCGCCGCCTCCGCGGCTGCTACCGCCACCGTCGTCTGCAGGAGGAACAGCCTGGTCAGCGTCGCGAGCGGAGACGGGTCGCTCGCCGTGCGCCGCAGCGCCGGCGTCGTCTCGTTGCGGAGCAGCGCCGCGTCGGCCACCGGCCCCACCAGGTCGCGGACCGCGTCGACGGTGAAGTCGGCGGCGGCCAGCGCCTCGCGCAGCCGGGCCGGCAGGTCGGTCGACGTCTGGGGCACCCGGCCAGTAAAGCCGTCGACCCGGCGCGAACTTCGCGCCGGGTCGACGGGGTGGTGCTGGGTGGTGCTGGGTCAGGCGGTGACGACCGGGTCGGTCGTCGGCGCTGCCGGCGGGGCGGCCGGCGGGGTGGCGTCGTCGCCCATCACGGTCTCGCGCTGCTTGGAGATGTAGATGACGGCCACGATGATCGCGGCTGCCACCACGGCGATGATGATCCGCCACGTGTCGTGCTGGTCGTCACCGGCGCTCATCGAGACCACGGCGCTCGCGATGAGCAGCGAGACCAGGTTCATGACCTTGAGCAGCGGGTTGATGGCCGGGCCGGCGGTGTCCTTGAACGGGTCGCCGACGGTGTCGCCGATGACGGTGGCCGCGTGGGCCTCCGACCCCTTGCCACCGTGGTGGCCGTCCTCGACCAGCTTCTTGGCGTTGTCCCAGGCACCACCGGAGTTGGCGAGGAAGACCGCCATCAGCGTGCCGGTGCCGATCGCGCCGGCGAGGAAGCCGGCGAGGGCGGTGAACCCGAGACCGAAGCCCACGGCGATGGGGGCGAGCACCGCGAGGACGCCCGGCGTGATGAGCTCACGCAGCGAGTCCTTGGTGACGATGTCGACGACCTTGCCGTACTCCGGACGGCCGGTGCCCTCCATGATCCCGGGGATCTCGCGGAACTGGCGCCGCACCTCGTAGACGACGGCGCCGGCCGCGCGAGCCACGGCGTTGATGGCCAGGCCCGAGAAGAGGAACACCACGGCGGAGCCGAGCAGCACGCCCACGAGGACCGACGGGTCGAAGACGAAGAACCCGAGCAGCTCGGTGCTGTCGGCGTTGTTCTCCGCCAGCGACTCCAGGACCGAGGTGGCGTAGGAGCCGAACAGCGCGGTCGCCGCCAGCACGGCGGTGGCGATCGCGATGCCCTTGGTGATCGCCTTGGTGGTGTTGCCGACCGCGTCGAGGTCGGTCAGGATCTGCGCACCCTCGGGGCTCACGTCACCCGACATCTCGGCGACGCCCTGGGCGTTGTCGGAGACGGGGCCGAAGGTGTCCATGGCCACGATGGAGCCCACCGTGGTCAGCAGGCCGCAGCCGGCGAGCGCCACCGCGAACAGCGAGATGGCGAGCGACCCGGTGCCGAGGAGGAACGCGCCGAAGACCGCCGCGCCGATCACGATGGTCGTGTAGACCGCCGACTCGAAGCCGACCGAGAGTCCGGACAGGATGACGGTCGCGGCACCCGTGAGCGAGGTCTTGCCGACGTCCTTGACCGGCTTGTACTCGGTGCCGGTGAAGTAGCCGGTGAGGCCCAGGATCGCCGCCGCCAGGATGATGCCGATGACCACCGCGACGGAGGCGATCAGCGCCGGGTTGCCGTCGGGGGTCTGGTCGGTCGAGATCTGACCGAGCGTCCCGCCGAGGGCGCCGAAGTCGGCGAACGACGTCGGCAGGTAGACGAAGGACAGGACCACGCTGGCCACGGCCGCGACGGCGGCCGAGATGTAGAACGCCGTGTTGATGGTGGTCAGACCGTTGACGCCGGCCTTGGGCTTGGTGATGTAGACGCCGCCCACCGCGCACAGGGCGCCGATCGCGGGGATCAGCAGCGGGTAGACGAGGCCCTTGTCACCGAAGGCCTGCGAGCCGAGGATCAGCGCGGCGACCAGGGTCACGGCGTAGGACTCGAAGAGGTCGGCGGCCATGCCGGCGCAGTCGCCGACGTTGTCTCCGACGTTGTCGGCGATGGTCGCGGCGTTGCGCGGGTCGTCCTCGGGGATGTTCTGCTCGACCTTGCCGACCAGGTCGGCGCCGACGTCAGCGGCCTTGGTGAAGATGCCGCCGCCGACTCGCATGAACATGGCGAGCAGCGCGGCACCGAAGCCGAAGCCCTCGAGCACCTTGGGTGCGTCGCCCTGGAAGGCGATCACCACGATGCTGGCGCCGAGGAGGCCCAGGCCGACGGTGAGCATGCCGACCATGGCGCCGGTGCGCAGGCCGATGGTCATCGCGACCTCGCGGCCCTTGGTGTTGGCGGCCGCGGCGACCCGGAGGTTGGCGCGCACCGCCAGCGACATGCCGAGGTAGCCGACCGCCGCGGAGAATCCCGCGCCGACCAGGAAGAAGACCGAGCGGAAGATCCGCACCACCCAGGCGTGGTCGATGTCGCCAACCGGCAGGGCCAGGAGCGCGAAGAACGCGATCACGGCGAAGATGCCGAGGGTGCGGAACTGCCGCTGGAGGTACGCGTCCGCGCCCTCCTGGACGGCCAGGGCGATGTTCTTCATGTTGTCGGTGCCCTCGTCGGCGGACAGCACCTCGCGGCGGAACATCGCGGCCATCCCGAGCGCGGCGAGCGCGATCAGGGCGACGACGATGACCAGCACGAGATTGCCACCGGACAGGTCGACGACAGCGGGATTGATCCCGGTCATTCGTATTCCTCCATGCGGATCTGGATCGAGCTCGACAGGCCGCACCGGCCGCCACGGAGAGACGCGTGACCCGGTCGCGGAACGAGCCGGAGTCTACGCATGGCGCGCCGGATCGCCGCATCGGGTGTGACCCGATGCACCCCGAGGAACGGCTCAGCGGCCGGCGAGCGCTCCGTCTGCGGAGTCGTGGATGACGAAGACCTTCGCGAGACCGGTGATGCGGAAGATCTTGAGGAGGCGGTCCTGGGTGCAGATCAGCTCGAGCGAGCCGTCGTGGGCGCGGACCTTCTTGAGGCCGCCGACGAGGACGCCGAGGCCGGTGGAGTCGAGGAACTCGACGGCCTCCATGTCGACGATGATGTCGTAGACGCCGTCGGCCACGAGCTCGGTGATCTTGTCGCGCAGCTTGGGTGCGGTGTAGACGTCGATCTCACCACCGACGGCGATGATCGTTGCTCCGTCGACCTCGTTGGTCGCAAGCGTCAGGTCCACGTCCACTCCCCTGGGATCTCTGGCGGGCGAGCCCCCAGGGCTGCTCGCCCCCGGCACTCGGCCTGCACAATCAAACCACGACGACCCGAGACTCGTACAAAGGTCGCACCACAATCGACGGCACCGATCCGGGTTCGGTTCCGGGGCCTCCTCACCCGGTCGGGTGAGGATGCGCACGGAGCGCCGTCGGCGCCGTTTGCGATGCTCGTCGGGTGACCAGCACCGCCGCCTCCCGGTCGAGCGGTCGTCGCACGATGGCTGACATCGTCGACCGGCTCGCCGCGGTCCCCGGCCGCGAGGGTCGGCTGACCCACCTCGAGCGGCTGCCGGCGCGACCGGGCCGGCTCGCGCCGTGGCCCGAGTGGGCCGACGCGACGGTGGTGCGGGCGTTGCGCGCCCGCGGCCTCATCGACCCCTGGACCCACCAGGCCGCGGCGGCCGACGCGGCGTACGCCGGACAGCACGTCGTGCTCGCCACCGGCACCGCCTCCGGCAAGTCCCTCGCCTACCAGCTGCCGGCGCTCACCTCGGCGCTGGCCACCCGCGGGCCGCGCGGGCAGCGCGGTTCGACGACGCTCTACCTCGCGCCGACCAAGGCCCTGGCGCAAGACCAGCTCGCCGGGCTCACCGCGCTGGGCCTCGACGTGCGCGTGACCAGCCACGACGGAGACAGCAGCCGCGACCAGCGCGAGTGGGCGCGCGACCACGCGGAGTACGTCCTCACCAACCCCGACATGCTTCACCACTCGCTGCTGCCGGGTCACGAGCGGTGGCGGCCGTTCCTGTCGCAGCTGCGCTACGTCGTCGTCGACGAGTGCCACCACTACCGCGGCGTGTTCGGCGCCCACGTCGCCCAGGTGCTGCGGCGGCTGCGCCGTATCTGCGCGGCCTACGGCGCGCGCCCGACGTTCGTGCTCGCCTCGGCGACCGTCGCCGAGCCCGAGGCGGCCGCGGGCCGGCTGACCGGGCTCGACGTGCTGGCCGTCACCGGCGACGGCTCCCCGCGCGGCGAGGTGTCGCTGGCGATGTGGCAGCCGGCGCTGACGACGTTCACCGGCGAGAACGGCGCGCCCCTGAGGCGCGCGGCGTCCTCCGAGGCCGCCGACCTGCTCGCCGACCTCGTCGCCTCCGACGTGCGCACGCTGGCCTTCATCCGATCGCGCCGCGGCGCCGAGCAGGTCGCGCTCACCGCGGCCGAGCTGCTGCGCGAGGTCGACCCGTCGCTGCCCGAGCGGGTCGCTGCCTACCGTGGCGGCTACCTGCCCGAGGAGCGTCGCGAGCTGGAGCGCCAGTTGCGGGGCGGCGAGCTGATCGGGCTGGCGGCGACCAACGCGCTCGAGCTCGGCATCGACGTCAGCGGCCTCGACGCCGTGCTGCTCGCGGGCTTCCCCGGCACCCGCGCGGCGTTCTGGCAGCAGGTCGGCCGCGCCGGGCGCAGTGGTGGCGATGCGCTCGGGATCCTGGTGGCGCGCGACGACCCGCTCGACACCTACCTCGTCACCCACCCCGAGGCGCTGCTCGGCCAGCCGGTCGAGGCGACCGTCTTCGACCCCACCAACCCCTACGTGCTCGGCCCGCACCTGTGCGCCGCGGCGGCCGAGCTGCCGCTGACCGAGGCCGACCTCCCGCTGTTCGGCCCGACCGCGCGCGAGGTGGCCGACCAGCTGACCCGGGCCGGGCTGCTGAGGCACCGGTCGCGCGGGTGGTTCTGGACCGACCGGCGCCGGGCCAGCGACCTGGCCGACATCAGGTCGGCCGGTGGCCCGCCGGTCTCGCTGGTCGAGGCCGGCACCGGCCGGGTGGTCGGCACCGTCGACTCCGGCAGCGCGCACTCCACCGCCCACGCCGGCGCGGTCTACGTCCACCGCGGCGAGACCTGGCTGGTCGACACGCTCGACCTCGACGAGCACGTCGCGGTGATCGGGCGCACCGACGCGCCGTACTCCACCACCGCCCGCGAGACCACCGACATCTCGATCGTCGCCGAGCACCAGCACCGCGCGTGGGGTGCGTGCCGGCTCTCGGTGGGGCAGGTCGACGTCACCCACCAGGTGGTGTCGTTCCAGATGCGGCGCCAGCCGAGCGGCGAGGTGCTCGGCGAGCAGGAGCTCGACCTCCCCGAGCGCACGCTGCGGACGACCGCGGTCTGGTGGACCGTCCCCGACCGAGCGCTGCGCGCCGCCGGCCTCGACCTCGTCGACCTGCCCGGCTCGGCGCACGCCGCCGAGCACTGCTCGATCGGGCTGCTCCCGCTGTTCGCGACCTGCGACCGCTGGGACATCGGCGGCGTCTCGACCGCCCTGCACCCCGACACCGGCCAGCTCACGGTCTTCGTCTACGACGGCCACCCGGGCGGCGCCGGCTTCGCCGAGCGGGGGTTCGGCGCCGCGCGCGAGTGGCTCACAGCCACCCGCGACACCATCGCGGCGTGCGAGTGCTTCGAGGGCTGCCCGTCGTGCGTGCAGTCGCCCAAGTGCGGCAACCAGAACAACCCGCTCGACAAGGCCGGCGCGATCCGGCTGCTCGACGTCCTCCTCGGCGGGTAGCGCCGTCACCGCGGGTCCGTGACTGCCCCGCCGGTGAGCGTTAGTGTCCCGGCATGGTCATCATCGGTCTTGTCCTCATCGCGATCGGCGCGGTGGCGGTCGTGCTGGGTGTCTTCACCGCCGAGCTCGACGGGACGACCCTCAAGTACGCCGGCATCGAGCTGAGCCCCGTGGCGCTCTTCCTCGTCGGCGTCGCTGCCGCCCTCGCGATCTGGTGGGGGCTGTGGATCCTCAAGTCCGGGTCGAAGCGCTCCTGGGCGCGCCGCAAGGAGCAGAAGCGGCTCGAGAAGCTCTCCGACCAGCTCGACGACGTCGAGGCCAACCGCCGCATGGACGTCGGCCGCCACGAGGACGAGGACCGCCCCACCCTCTGACCGCAACTCGGCCGGCCATCCCGGCCGTCAACCCGGCCCGGCCCGCGCCTGTGCCGACAGGTCGTGCCGCTGGCCCAGCCAGCGCGGTCCGGCGACGGTGACCTGGAGGCGTACGTCGAACCCCTCGACCGCGCAGGTGTCGAGGCTCGCGCCGTTGGCCGTCGCGACCCGGCCCGCGGCCGCGCACGGGTCGCCGCCGCGGCCCCGCGCCTCGGCACCGGCGAGGGCCGCGAGGTCGGCCGCCGACTGCGCGACCCGGTGGGCGTGCACCATCGCGCCCACGACTCCGAGCGCGGCGCCGACGAGGACGAGCAGGCCGACCACCGCGACCGCGAACAGGGTCGCCGACCCGCGCTCACCCGGCCTGCTCGCCGTCACGGAACGCCCTCCTCCTCGTCGGCCGCCACGGCCTCGGCGCGCAGTCGCGGCGAGGGGAGGTGGGCGAACAGCCCGCCCGGCCCCTCGACCCGGCCGGTGACCGTCACCCGCACCTCGCCACCGCCGCGGGTGACCGCGACGTGGCTGCCCGGAGGGGCGACCGCGAGGCCGCGGCCGACGGCGCTCGCCTGGTCGTCACCCCGGGCCAGGGCGCGCGCGGTCTCGCGCGCGGCGTCGACGGCGCGCACCTGCGCGGCACCCACCGCCAGCAGCCACACGAGACCGATCGCGACGGCCACCAGCAGCGGCAGCACCATCGCGAGCTCGGCCGTCGCTGCGCCTCGCGCGCTCCTGGCCCGGCGCTCCACGGCCGCCTCAGCCGATGCCGAGCAGGCCGAGGACGTGGTCGTAGAGCAGCTTGAGCAGCTTGTCGCCGAAGCCGCCGGTGAGCATCTTGTAGAGCAGACCGGCCGGGCCGGCGCCGGCCGCAGTGCCGACGGCGTACTCCGCCGTGGTGATGCCCTGCTCGTCGCGGACGGGACGGATGGTCGTGCGCATGGAACTCCTTCGGGGACGGGCCGCGGCGCGGCCGGACCCGAGCACTCTCGGCGCTCCGGCCCCCGGCCGGCGGCCGGGCGACGGCGTCCTGTGGAGAGGGGCCGCGAGGCCGCCGGTTGTGGAAGATCGGCGGACGGCTCAGAGCCCGAGGGTCGAGAGCAGGCCGGCGACCACGGGCACGATCCCGACCAGCACGAACGCCGGGAGCAGGCACAGGCCCAGGGGCACGGCGGCCTTGACCCCGACGGCCCGGGCGCGGTCCTCGACCTCGGCGCGCGCGGAGCGGCTCAGCTCGTCGGCGAGGCGCTCGACGGCGGGCACGACCGGTGCGCCGGTGCGGTGTGCGCGGGCGAGGGCTCGACCGAGTGGACCGAGCGCGGGGTCGGCGGCGAGGTCGGCCCAGACCAGGGCGGGGTCGATGCCGAGGCGCAGTCGCGGCACGACCTCGGCCAGCCTGGCCGCGGCGGGTCCCGGCAGGGCGCTCGCGACCACCCCCAACGCGTCGTCGGGCGGCCGGCCCGACCTCAGGGCGTCGGCGAGCAGACCCACCACGTGCGGGAGGTCGCGGCGCGCCCGGTCGCGGGTGCGACGGACCTCGGCGGGCTCGGACCGCTCGATGACCAGCCATGTCGTCGCGGCCGCGACCGGGGCGGCGGCGACACCCATCGCGCCGCCGAGGAAGGCCGCCACCGCAGCCCCGGAGAGCAGGACCCAGACCGGTCGCCAGCGACGGAGCCAGTCGCGGTCGGCCCGCGCCGTGGTCGCCACGGCGCGAGGTTCGGGGGTCGCGCGCCCGGGCACCGCGAGGGCCGACGCGGCGCACGCCGCCAGCGCCGCGAGCACGGCGGCCGAGGCGCTCACGAGCAGCGGTCCGCGTCGCGCGCCAGCGCCTCGATCCACCAGAGGCCGGCCAGGCCGAACGCCAGCCCGGTCGCGAGGCAGAGCCAGCCGGCCGGCGTGCGCAGCAGGAAGCCGACCGGGTCGCCGCCGACTCCTGACCCCATGAGCAGGGCGACCACCGGCAGCAGGGCGACGAGGCGGGCCGTCGCACGCGCGGACGCGAGCTCACCGTCGACCACCCGCCGGGTCGCCCGCGCGTCGACGAGCTGGCGGGCAACCCGCTCGACCGCATCGGCCAGCCCCTGGCCGGTGCGGTGCGCGACGTGCCACGCGGCCGCGAGCAGCCGCAGGTCGTCGGCGCCCGGCCGCAGCGCGACGGCGCGGAGCGCCTCGGGCACGTCGGACCCGACCCGGAACGCCTCGGCGGCCGGCGCCAGCACCGGCCAGTCGTCGGCCGCCCGGGCCAGGGCCGCTCCGGGTGGCAGGCCCGAGGCGAGCTCGGACGCGAGGTGCTCGCACGCCTCCAGCACGCGGTCGCCGGTCGAGTGTGCGGCCCGTCGCTCGCGGCGGCGCAGCCACAGCAACCACCCCACCGCCACGGCACCGGCGGCGACCGCCGCCGGCACCAGCCACCCGACCGGCAGCCAGACGGCGACGGGCACCAGGACCAGCAGCCACAGCGGCCCGGCAGGGGGCACGCGGCGCGCGGCCCGCGAGGGAAGCCGCGGCCGCGCCGGAGCCAGGAGGGCCAGCGCGGCCGCGGTGGACAGTGCCGCCACGGCGGTCAGGAGGGTCATCGGCCCAGCACCCGGGCGAGCTCGACGGCCCCGGGACCGTCGCGCAGCGATCCGTCGACCAGGGAGACGGCGGGGACCATGGCGACCAGGCCGTCGCCGGCCCGCCGGGGCACAGCGATCTCGGCGAGGCGTCGCCGGCCGTCGCGCCCTCTCGCCAGGTGCACCACCGCGGCCACTCCGGACGCGAGCTGACTGTGCGTGGCTGCCCGGTCGAGACCCGCGGCCAGCGCCAGCGCCTCGAGCCGGGCTGGGACGTCGACGGCGGAGTTGGCGTGGAGGGTGCCGCAGCCACCGTCGTGGCCGGTGTTGAGCGCCGCCAGGAGGTCGACCACCTCGCCGCCACGCACCTCGCCGACGACCAGCCGGTCGGGTCGCATCCGCAGTGCCTGCCGGACCAGGGTGCGCAGGTCGATCGCGCCGACACCCTCGACGTTGTCGGGACGACCCTCGAGCGCGACCACGTGGGGATGGTCGGGGCGCAGCTCGGAGGCGTCCTCGACGAGGACCAGCCGCTCGACCGGGTCGACCAGGGAGAGCAGCGCAGCGAGCAGCGTGGTCTTGCCGCTGCCGGTGCCGCCGCTGACGAGGAACGCCGCCCGGGCCGACACCAGCTCGTGGAGCAGCTCGGCGCCGCGCTCGGTGAGCGTCCCGGCGCCGACGAGCTCGTCCAGGGTGAACGCGCGCGTCGGCGGCACCCGGAGCGAGATCGAGGTGCCGGGCCGGGACACCGGCGCGAGCACCGCATGGCAGCGGCTGCCGTCGGGCAGCCGCAGGTCGGCGAACGGCGCCGAGTCGTCGATGCGCCGGCCGGCCATCGCGGCCAGGCGCTGGGCCAGCCGCCGGACCGACTCGTCGTCGGCGAACCGCACGGCGGTCGCCTCGAGGCCGTCGCCGCGGTCGACGTAGACCTGGTCGGGCCCGTTGACCAGCACGTCGGTGACGCCGGGCAGCCGCAGCAGCGGCTCGAGCGGACCGGCGCCGAGCACGTCGCGGCGGAGGGCTTCGTAGACGGCGAGCACCGTCGCGTCGCCGACCGGGCGGCCGGCGGCCCGCAGCGCCTCGGCCACACGGTGCGGCGAGAGCTCGCCGGGCCGGTCGGCGAGCCGCTGCCTGACCCGGTCGACGACCTCGGGCTCGACCTCGGCGGTGCTCATGCGGCGCGCACCGGGGCGGTCACGGCGGCCAGCAGCTCACGGGCCGCTCGGGCCAGCGGCCCCCGGCGTGACCTGACCGGCCCCAGGCCCAGGTCGAGGGCCTCGGCGAGCCCGCGCTGGTCCGCCATCGTCACGAGCACCGGAGCGCCGACGAGCGCGGCCACCCGCTGCGGGTCGACGTGGTGCCCCCTCACGACGAGGCCCACGCGGGCGGGGTCGGGCAGCGTGCCGA
This sequence comes from Nocardioides halotolerans DSM 19273, assembly GCF_000422805.1. Lineage (GTDB taxonomy): Bacteria > Actinomycetota > Actinomycetes > Propionibacteriales > Nocardioidaceae > Nocardioides > Nocardioides halotolerans. The sequence continues at coordinate 183,633 of NZ_KE383924.1, forward strand.
GCCACCGGGCCGCGGCGGCGACGCCGGTCAGGGTCGGGACGACGACCACCACGACCAGCGCGCACCGCGCGACCGTCTCGGCCACCAGCTCACCCGACCGCGGGAGGTCGACGACCACGGTCTCGTGGCCGCGCCTCGCCGCCGAGAGCGCCTCGCGCACCGCCCCGGCGTCGAGAGGAGCGGGCGTGGAGGACCACCCGAGCACCCCGAGCCCCTCGCGGCGGGGCACCGCCTCGCGCAGCGAGCGGCCGCTCAGCCGGCCGGACGCCGTGCCGAGCGAGTCCCACCGCACGCCGGCCGCCTCGTCGAGGGCCAGCACGCGGTCGCAGCCGGGCCCGAGCGGGTCGAGGTCGACGACCAGCGTCGGACCGCTCACCGCGGCGACCTGACCCAGCCCGCACGCGAGCGTCGTCGCGCCCGCGCCACCGGAGCCACCGACCACTCCGACGAGCACGCCCTCGCCACGCCCCACCTCGTCGAGGTCGGTGAGCAGCTCGGCCACCAGCTCGGCCCCGACGGGAAGCTCGACCACCCGCTCGGCGCCGACGAGCAGCGCGTCGCGGAAGGCGCCGGGCGGCGCGGGTGACCAGGAGACGACCTGTACCCCGGGTCGGCGCGGCGGTGCCAGCTCGACCAGCAGTGGCACGAGGTCGGCACCCACGAGCACCACGGGGGCGGTGCTCCACGCGCCGAGGACCTCGGGCGGCGACGAGGCGACCGCGACCGCGGCGCCGGCCGCAGCGGAGAGCCGGGTGAGCTCCTCGGCGAGCGCGGTGTCGGCGGTGGCGAGCAGCGGCCGACCGGTGGGCTGGTGGGGGTCCTGCATGCGGCGACGATGCCCGCTCCGGGCGACGCGGGTCGGCCTGCGGACGCACGGCTGTGGACAGGCGGGTATCGGCGTTCGCCTGTGGACGTGTGGTGGATCCCTACGATGGAGGCATGGCTGCCCCGCTCCCTCGCAGCGCGGCGTTCTTCGACCTCGACAAGACGATCATCGCCAAGTCGAGCACCCTGGCGTTCTCCAAGCCGTTCCAGGCCGGTGGCCTGATCTCGCGCGGCGCGGTGCTGCGCTCTGCGTACGCCCAGTTCGTCTACGTCGTCGGCGGCGCCGACCACGACCAGATCGAGAAGATGCGCGCGTTCATGTCCCAGCTCGTCGCCGGCTGGGACGTCGCCACCGTCCGCGAGATCGTCGCCGACACCCTGCACAACATCGTCGATCCGCTGGTCTACGACGAGGCCGTCAGCCTCATCGAGGAGCACAAGGCGATCGGCCGCGACGTGGTCATCGTGTCGACCAGCGGGACCGAGGTCGTCGAGCCGATCGGCGCGCTGCTCGGCGCCGACATCGTGGTCGCCAGCCGCCTCGAGGAGGTCGACGGCAAGTACACCGGCAACATCGACTACTACGCGTACGCCGACGAGAAGGCCCGCGCGGTCCGCGAGCTCGCCGAGGAGCGCGGCTACGACCTCGAGCGCAGCTTCGCCTACAGCGACTCGGTCACCGACCTGCCGATGCTCGAGGCCGTCGGCCACCCCCACGTGGTCAACCCCGACAAGGAGCTCCGCCGGGCAGCCGCCGCCCGCGGCTGGCCGATCCTGGTCTTCACCAGGCCGGTCACCCTGCGCAGCCGCGTCCCGGTCAAGCCCACCCTCGCCGCCCTCGCCGTCGGCAGCGCGGTCGCCGTGGGCGGCCTCCTCTGGGCCAGCGCCCGTCGCCGCCGCCTCGACGCCTGAGCGACGCGAGTCCGCGCGCCGGCTGCGGAGATCTCGACAAGCTCGATCAGCGGTGGGCCAGTCTCCACGCTGGTTGAGGAGGTTGCGCAGCAACCGTCTCGAAACCCCCGCAGCGAAGGCACC
>NZ_KE383924.1:185771-340863 GCF_000422805.1 Nocardioides halotolerans DSM 19273
ACCCCGCGCCGGGTCGACCGGGTGCCTCCGCTGCGGAGATCTCGACAAGCTCGATCAGCGGTGGGCCAGTCCCAGTCCCGGCTCACGAGGCTTCGCGCGGGCGAGGCAGCCGCGCAGCGGCTGACGAGCCCGCCCACCCCACCCCGTGATGACGCAGCGAGGGCGGTGCGCGGAGGCCCCGGGGGATGGCGCCCCCTCGGAGCGTCAAGGGGCTTGGCCGCGGCGCGGCCGACGCAACGCAATGAGAGCCGGAGCCGCGCGCCGCGACGCCTGTCCTGAGGTGCGAGCTTGCGAGCCTCGAAGGGCGCCGCCCCAGCCCGAAGGGGGCGCCAGCCCCCGGGGCCCCACGACCGGCACCACGAGCGCAGACCCAGACCCACCACGTGCAGGTGGCACCCGGGGTTCTGGACCTCGAGTGCCACCGCTGACACGTGAACCCGGCTACCAGGCGTGCAACATCCAACTACTGCCGCGGAAGGTTTCCGCAGGCGAGCGCCCTCTGCGAAGGGTAGATCGCCGCGTGGGTACCCGGTTCACGTGCTGATCTGGAGTTCTCGTCCTCATGTCTACGCCGGATCGGCGGGACACTCAAGGCCTTGATATTCCGGGCGCAACGGAGGATCTTGAGAGGTGGGTGCGGCCTCCTCGGAGGCCGTTTCTGCTTGTGTAGAAGGCGATCCGGCTACTCAGCCTCGCGCCGCAGGGGGCTCGCCTCGGCCGCCGCGGCGTAGGCCTCGGCGGCGTAGAGGAGCCACGCGTGCACGCCGTTCGGGCCGCCGTCGCGGTAGGCGCGCAGGTTGGACTCGTACGCCGGCCGCAGCGCGAGGTGCGCCGCCTCGGGCACCGTCAGCGACTTCTCGTCGACACCGCGCGCGACCAGCACGAGCCGCTCGGCGGCGCGGGCGACGAGCCCGTTGTGGGAGGCGAACGGCGCCGCGGTCGCGAGGTCGGCGTGCACCACGGCGGCGAGCAACAGGGCCGGCACCGACGCCGGTCCGCTGAGCAGCCGCGCGACGCCTTGCAGCCGCTCGGCCGACGTCGCGTCGCGCGGGCGGCCGAGCCCGGCCTCGTCGACGGAGCCCGCGGCGGCCAGCGTGTGCAGGCGGGCCAGGGCCTGCAGGGGCGAGCGCGTCAGCGTCGGCGCCAGCCGCAGCAGTCCGGTCGAGACCCGCACCCCGTCCGTCGCGATCGAGTCGCCCGCGCCCGACCGCACCTCGACCAGCGACGACCCCGATCCCTCGAGCACCGCCGACGCGTGCGCGCCGCGCAGCAGCGACTCCGCCGTGGTCTCCGGCGAGGTGCGCCGCAGGCCCCGGTCGCGGAGCACCACGTCGATGCCGTCGCGCGCCGCGGCGAACGCCGACGGCACGCCCTCAAACGACGCCAACCACGCAAGGGGATCGTCGGAATGGCTCACGGCCGTGAGGCTATCCAGCGGGTAACTTGGCGAGTCATGAGCATCCACGACGAGGGCACGCCCCAGCCGGCCCGTTCCTTCGGCGGGGTCGCGGACGCCTACGACCGCGGCCGGCCCACCTACCCCCGTGAGGCGGCCGTGTGGCTGACCTCCGACCGGCCGCTCACGGTGCTCGAGCTGGGCGCCGGCACCGGCAAGCTCACGGCACAGCTGGTGGACCTCGGCCACGACGTGCACGCCACCGAGCCCGACCCCGCGATGCTCGCCGTCCTCTCGAAGCGCCTCCCCGACGTCCGCGTCTCGCAGGCCACGGCCGAGGAGATCCCCGCCGGCGACTCGTCGTACGACGTCGTGGTCAGCGCCCAGGCGTTCCACTGGTTCGACCCCGACAAGGCACTGCCCGAAATCGCGCGCGTGCTGCGGCCGCGCGGCCACCTCTCGCTGGTCTGGAACCAGCGCGACGAGCGCATCCCATGGGTCAAGCGGCTCGGCAGGCTCATCGGCAGCCAGGACCAGCTGCGCGACCCGGCCGAGGTGCTCGGGAGGAGCGCGCTGTTCGGCGAGGTCGACCAGGAGTCGTTCCGCTTCTGGCAGCTCGTCGACCGCCACTCGATCCAGGACCTCGTCCGCTCGCGCTCCGCGGTCGCCACGCTCTCCGCGCCCGAGCAGGAGGCCAAGATGGCCGAGGTGCTCGCGTTCTACGACGACTTCGGCCGCGGCATGGACGGCATGCAGCTGCCCTATACGGCGAGCTGCTTCCGCGCCGAGGTGCTCGACCGGGTGACGCCGACGTTGACCGACCGGAGCACCGGCAGCGAGGGCGGCGCGACCGGCGAGAACGTCGTCTCGGACGGGTCGTCGACCGACATGCTGCTCATCGACTTCCGCTAGGGGTCACGCGCGCGGTCACCCCGAGGGGTGTGACCGCGGCCACATCGGGCAACCGTCGGGTCATGTTCCAACAAGAACTGCAGCCCGTCGGTGACTCCCTCGCCCTGAGCGCACTGTGCGGAGCGCTGCCGCTGATCGCCCTCTTCGTGCTCCTGGGCGGACTCAGGCTCAAGGCCTGGGTCGCTGGCCTCATCTCGCTGGCGGTCGCGCTGCTGGTCGCCGTGACCTTCTTCGAGATGCCGGTCGACCAGGCGCTCCTCGCCGGCACCGAGGGCGCGGCGTTCGGCTTCTTCCCGATCCTCTGGATCGTCATCAACGCGATCTGGGTCTACAACCTCACGGTGTCGTCGGGGCACTTCGACGTGCTCCGGCGTTCGTTCGAGAAGGTCAGCCCCGACCAGCGCGTGCAGGCGATCATCATCGCGTTCTGCTTCGGCGCGCTGCTCGAGGCGCTGGCCGGCTTCGGCACGCCGGTCGCGATCACCGTCGTGATGCTGATGGCGATGGGCTTCCAGCCGATGAAGGCGGCCGTCGTCGCGCTGGTCGCCAACACCGCGCCCGTCGCGTTCGGTGCCCTGGCCACGCCGATCGTCACGCTCGGCACGGTGACCTCGGGCGCCGGCGACGACCCCGGCCTCAACACCGAGACGCTCGGCGCGATGGTCGGCCGGCAGACGCCGCTGCTCGCCGTCGTCGTCCCGCTGATCCTCGTGATCATCGTCGACGGCAAGCGCGGCGCGAGGAACGCTTGGCTGCCCGCGCTCACCTGCGGCGTCGCGTTCGCGCTGGCGCAGTACGTCGCCTCCAACTACATCTCCGTGCAGCTCACCGACATCATCGCCTCGCTGGTCGCGGCCGGCGCGGTCGTGCTGCTGGTGCGGGTCTGGCAGCCCGCGGAGGTGCTCACCGCGGACGCGGCCGACGTCCGCGAGCCGGTCTCCGTCGGCTCGGGTGGTACGTCGTCCGGCGGCGCGGCGGGCAACGACCTCACCGACCCCGACCACGTCGACACCCGCGCGGACATCCTGCGCGCCTACGCGCCGTACCTCGTGATCATCGCGATCTTCTCGATCACCAACATCACCGCGGTGAAGGAGCAGCTCGCGAAGGAGCCGTGGACCAAGGTCTTCGCCTGGCCCGGCCTCGACGTCCGCAACACCGCAGGCGACCCGGTGAGCACCACCAGCTTCGCGCTCGGCTGGCTGCCCGCCGCGGGCACCCTGATGATCATCGCCGGGCTGATCACCGCGCTGATCCTGGGCGTCAAGCCACGCGAGATGGCGCGGACCTACGGCAAGACCTACGTCGACCTCAGCTCCGCGATCGTCACCGTGATGGCGGTGCTCGCGCTCGCCTACGTGATGAACCTGTCGGGCCAGACCGGCTCGCTCGGCGCCTGGCTCGCCGGGGCGGGCAGCGCGTTCGCCATCCTGTCGCCGATCATCGGCTGGCTCGGCGTCGCCGTCACGGGCTCGGACACGTCGTCCAACGCGCTGTTCGGGGCGCTCCAGGTGCAGACCGCCGGCTCGGCCGGGCTCGACCCGGTGCTGATGGCGGGCTCCAACTCCTCGGGCGGCGTGCTCGGCAAGATGATCAGCCCGCAGAACCTCGCCATCGCCGCGGCGGCCGTCGGCCTCGCCGGCAAGGAGGGCGACATCTTCCGCAAGGTGATCGGGTGGAGCCTGCTGCTCCTGGCGCTGATGTGCCTGATCGTCTGGCTGCAGTCGACCGCGGTGCTCGAGTGGATGGTGCCCTGACGACGGGCTCGTCTGTGATGCTGGCTCCATGCCCATGCGCGTGTGGCAGCGGACGCACCTCGGCTCGGAGTCGGACCGCGCGACGTTCCGCACCCTGCACACCGCGTCGCTCGCCTCGCCCGCGCTCCGCGAGGGGCTGACCGCGGCCAGCGCGGAGCGGGCGGTGCGCCACCTGCGCGACCTGCTGGGCACGCCGGCGCTGGCGGTCACGGACACCGAGGGCTGCCTCGCGTGGGACGGCCAGGGCGACCACCACGAGGGCCAGGTCGGCGCGCTCGTGGCGAGCGCGGTGGAGAAGGGCCGCACCCAGTCGTTCGGACGCAGCGACCTGCCGTGCCAGGTGCCGGGCTGCCCGGTGCGCACGGCGGTGGTGAGCCCGCTGGTGGTCGAGGAGCGGATCGTCGGCACGCTGGCCGCCTTCGCGCCGTACCCCACCGCCGGCCTCGCCCTCGCCGCCGACGAGACCGCGCAGTGGGTGTCGGGCCAGCTCGAGCTGGCCGAACTCGACGCCAGCCGCACACTGCTGATGGAGGCCGAGGTCCGTGCCCTGCGCGCGCAGATCAGCCCCCACTTCATCTACAACTCGCTCAACGCCATCGCGAGCTTCGTGCGCACCGACCCCGACCGCGCGCGCTCGCTGCTGCAGGAGTTCGCGGACTTCACGCGCTACTCCTTCCGCCGGCACGGCGAGTTCACGACGCTGGCCGAGGAGCTGCGGTCGATCGAGCGCTACCTGCTGCTCGAGCAGGCGCGCTTCGGCGACCGGCTGTCGGTCAGGCTCGGGATCGCGCCCGAGGTGCTGCCCGTGGCGGTGCCGTTCCTGTGCATCCAGCCGCTGGTCGAGAACGCCGTCCGCCACGGTCTCGAGGGCGCCGCCGGCTCGGGCACGATCACCATCCAGGCGCACGACCGCGGCCAGGAGTGCGTCATCGAGGTCGAGGACGACGGCGCCGGCGAGGACCCCGACAAGGTGCGGCGCGCGCTGGCCGGCGACGTCAGCCTCGACGCGGTCGGGCTCGGCAACGTCGATGCCCGCCTCCGCGCGACGTACGGCGACGAGTACGGCCTGGTCGTCGAGACGGCACCGGGCGCGGGCACCAAGGTGACGGTGCGGGTGCCGAAGTTCGCTCCGGGGGTGAGCGCGTGACGCCCCTGCGGGTGCTGGTGGTCGACGACGAGCGACCCGCCCTCGACGAGCTCCAGTACCTCCTCCACCAGGACGACCGCGTCGGCGAGGTGGTCGCGTGCGACTCGGCCACCGAGGCGCTCCGGACGCTGCACGAGCGCGAGGTCGACGCGGTGTTCCTCGACATCCAGATGCCCGGGCTGACCGGGCTGGAGCTCGCCCAGGTGCTCAAGCGGTTCCGCGTGCCGCCTCCGGTCGTGTTCGTCACGGCCCACGAGGGGCACGCCGTCGACGCGTTCGAGCTGCGGGCGATCGACTACGTCCTCAAGCCGGTGCGCACGGAGCGGCTCGCCGACGCGCTGAGCAGGATCATCGAGGGCGGCGACCGGGCGCCCGCCCCGGTCGAGGACGTGCAGATCCCGGTCGAGCTCGGGGGCGTCACCCGCTTCGTCGACCGCTCCGACGTGACCCACGTCGAGGCGCACGGCGACTACGCGCGGCTGCACACCGGCGAGGGCTCCCACCTGATCCGGGTGCCGCTGACCACGCTCGAGGAGGAGTGGGCGGCCGCCGGGTTCGTCCGCATCCACCGCTCGCTGCTGGTCTCGCTCGGCCACGTCACCGAGATCCGCATGGAGTCCGGGCGCTGCACCGTGGCGGTCGGGCCGCGCGACAGCACGGTCGACCTCGTGGTGGCGCGGCGCCACACCCGCCAGCTGCGTGAGCTGCTCGGCCGGCGGGCGGGCTCGTGAGCGACCACCGGCCGGTCCGGGTCCGCGTCACCGGTCCCCCGCTGCGCCGGCACGCCCCGCGCGCCCGCACCGGCGACATCGACGAGCAGACCGCGCTCGGCGACGTCTTCCTCAGCAGCCTCCTGCGCGAGCAGCTCGCGCTCGCCGTGCGCATCCTGGCGCTGCTGGCGCTCACGGTCGGGTCGCTGCCGCTGGTCTTCCATCTCTTCCCCGGCCTGGCGGACGTCGAGGTGCTGTGGGTGCCGGTGACGTGGCTGCTGCTGGGCGTCGTCGTCTACCCGTGGCTGGTCCTGCTCGGCCTGCGGTTCGTGCGCCGCGCGGAGCGCAACGAGCGCGACTTCGCCCTTCTGCTCGAGGTGATGGAGGAGTGACCACCGACGGGGTCCCCGGGCTGGTCGCCCTGGTCGTGGTGAGCCTCGCCACGCTCGCCATCGGCACCTACGGCCTGCGGATCTCGCGCACGACCAGCGACTTCTACGTCGCCTCGCGCTCGGTCCGGCCCCGGCTCAACGCCTCGGCGATCGGCGGGGAGTACCTCTCGGCCGCCAGCTTCCTCGGCGTCGCCGCGCTGGTGCTCACCGCCGGAGCGCAGATGCTGTGGTACCCGATCGGCTGGACCGCGGGCTACCTCGTGCTGCTGGTGCTCGTCGCCGCACCGCTGCGCCGCAGCGGCGCCTACACGCTGCCCGACTTCGCGGAGGCCAGGCTGGGGTCGCGGCGGGTGCGGGCGCTCTGCTCGGTGCTGGTCGTCGCGATCGGCTGGCTCTACCTGCTGCCGCAGTTCCAGGGCGCCGGGCTCACGCTGACGGCCGCGGTCGACGCTCCCGAGTGGGTCGGCGCGGTCGTGGTCGGCGCGGTCGTCGTGCTCAACGTCGGCAGCGGCGGCATGCGCAGCATCACGTTCGTCCAGGCGTTCCAGTACTGGCTCAAGCTCACCGCCCTGCTCGTGCCCGCGGCGGTGCTGCTCGTGATCTGGGCCGGCGACGGCGCCCCGCACCCGTCCGGCGGCGGCCCGCGGTGGTCGCTCCCCCTCGGCGAGGGCGGCCAGGGCCTGTACACGACGTACTCCATCGTGCTCGCGACGTTCCTCGGCACGATGGGGCTGCCGCACGTGGTCGTCCGCTTCTACACCAACCCGGACGGGCGCGCCGCACGACGCACGACGCTCGTGGTGCTCGCGCTGCTCGGCGTGTTCTACCTGCTCCCGCCGGTCTACGCGGCGCTCGGCCGGGCCTACGGCGCGGACGCCGACGACACGCTCGTGCTCGAGCTGCCCCGGCTGATGCTCGACGGCCTCGGCGGCGACCTGCTCACCGGACTCGTGACGGCCGGCGCCTTCGCGGCGTTCCTGTCCACCTCGTCGGGGCTGGCGATCGCGGTCTCCGGCGTGCTCGCGCAGGACGTGCTCCGCGGCAACTACTCGGGCATCACCGCCTTCCGCATCGGCGCGACCGTCGCCGTCTGCGTGCCGCTCGCGGCGGCGGTGCTCGCGCCCGACCTGTCGGTCGCACGGGCCGTCGGGCTCGCCTTCGCCGTCGCCGCGTCGACGTTCTGCCCGCTGCTCGTGCTCGGCATCTGGTGGCGCGGGCTCACCCCCGCCGGAGCGCTCGCCGGGCTGGTCTGCGGCGGCGTGGGCGCGGGATCCGGCGTGGGCTGGACGCTCTACGACGGCGTCCCCCAGAGCTGGGTCGACGTGCTGCTCGGCCAGCCGGCGGCGTGGAGCGTGCCGCTCGCGTTCGCGGCGATGGTCGTCGTGTCGCTGCTCACCCGCGGCGCGGTGCCCCGCCACGCCGGCCGGTTCATGGTCCGTCTGCACACCCCGGAAGTGGTCCCGCTCGACCGGGGCTGACCCCGAGGTCAGGCCGCTCGTCGTACGAAATCGACCGTTCGGCGACCGCACGTCCCCACCCGGCGCATCCGGCGCGCGCACCCGACTGAGCAGCGCCCACCGCTCCTTACTGTGCGGTGCATCACATCGTTCTCGAGGGGGATCTTGATGACCACCGATGCATCGAACACGCCGGCGGCGCGTGACCAGGCCGCCCGGCACGATCCGTTCTACGACGAGCTCCACGACTCGGCGGACTTCGTGGAGCTGCGCCGCCGGTTCCGCAACTTCGCCTTCCCGGCCACCGCGATCTTCCTGGCGTGGTACCTGCTCTACGTCGTGATGAGCAACTGGGCCGTCGACTTCATGAGCAAGAAGGTCGTCGGCAACATCAACATCGCGCTCGTCTTCGGGCTGCTCCAGTTCGCGTCGACGTTCTTCCTCGCCTGGCTCTACTCGCGGTACATGAACCGCAACGTCGACCAGCTCGCGCGCGACGTCGAGCTCCGCTTCAACAACGAGAGCAACGGAGGTGCCGGACGATGAGCTCGGAGACCCTGGCCACGATCCTCTTCATCGTGGTCGTCGGCATCACCGTCGCGATCACGTTCTGGGCGAGCCGGCAGAACAAGAGCGCCGCCGACTACTACGCGGGCGGCCGCTCCTTCAGCGGGTTCCAGAACGGCCTGGCCATCTCCGGCGACTACATGAGCGCGGCGTCGTTCCTCGGCATCTCGGGGCTGATCGCGCTCGCCGGCTACGACGGCTTCCTCTACTCCATCGGCTTCCTCGTCGCCTGGCTGCTCGCGCTGCTGCTCATCGCCGAGCTGCTGCGCAACTCCGGCCGGTTCACGATGGCCGACCAGCTGGCGTTCCGGATGCGGCAGCGGCCCGTCCGGACGGCGGCGGCCACCTCCACGGTCGTGGTGTCGATCTTCTACCTGCTCGCGCAGATGGTCGGCGCCGGCGCGCTGGTGACGCTGCTGCTCGGCGTCGAGGGCGAGTTCGCCAAGGGCGTCACGATCGTGCTGGTCGGTGCGCTGATGGTCTTCTACGTCACCGTCGGCGGCATGAAGGGCACCACCTGGGTGCAGATCGTCAAGGCCGTGCTCCTCATCAGCGGCACGATCCTGATCACCGTCCTGGTGCTCGCGAAGTTCGACTTCAACCTCAGCGAGCTGCTCGGCGGTGCCTCGGAGCACACCGGCAAGGGCGAGGCGTTCCTCCAGCCGGGCCTCAAGTACGGCGCCACCACCACCAGCCAGATCGACTTCCTGTCCCTCGGCCTGGCGCTGGTCCTCGGCACGGCCGGGCTGCCGCACATCCTGATCCGCTTCTACACGGTGCCGACCGCCAAGGACGCACGGACGTCGGTCAACTGGGCCATCGGCATCATCGGCGGCTTCTACCTGATGTCGCTGGTCCTCGGCTTCGGTGCCGCGGCCCTGCTCGACACCGGCCCGGGCAGCCAGGTGGCGGCGACCACCGGTAACCTGGCCTCGCCACTGCTGGCCCAGGAGGTCGGTGGCGGTGACGGCACCGCCGGCGGCGCGATCCTGCTGGCGTTCATCTCCGCCGTCGCCTTCGCGACGATCCTCGCGGTGGTCGCGGGCCTGACCCTCACCTCGGCGTCGTCGGTCGCCCACGACCTCTACGCGACGGTGTGGAAGCGCGGAACGGCCACGGAGAAGGACGAGGTCCGGGTCGCGCGCATCGCGGCGTTCGCCATCGGCGGCATCGCGATCGTGCTGGCCATCCCGGCGCAGAAGCTGAACATCGCGTTCCTCGTGGCGCTCGCCTTCGCGGTCGCGGCCTCGGCCAACCTGCCGTCGCTGATCTACAACCTCTTCTGGCGGCGGTTCAACACCCGTGGTGCGGTCTGGGCGATCTACGGCGGCCTCATCGTGTGCGTGGGCCTGGTGTTCTTCTCGCCGGTCGTCTCCGGACCGGACACCGGGACGGCGCTGTTCGCGGACCACGACTGGTCGTGGTTCCCGCTCAGCAACCCGGGGATCATCTCGATCCCGGCCGGCTTCTTCTTCGGGTGGCTCGGCACGGTCACCTCGAAGGAGCCGGAGACCGCTGAGCGCTATACCGAGCTCGAGGTCCGCTCGCTCACCGGGGCTGGCATGGAGCGCGCCGCCATCCACTAGGCATCTCGGGGGTTCGGGTGCCGGAGGGCGTATACGTGGGGAGCGTCCTCCGGCACACGACTCGCGTCCAGGCGTGTCCTACTGTGGCGACAAGACGTAGCTCTGCGCCAGGACGAGGAGAGGTTCGTTGACCAGCACCGAGGAGACCCTGTCCAACCTGCTCAAGGAGGACCGACGCTTCGAGCCGCCCAAGGAGCTCGCGGCCGAGGCCAACCTCAAGGAGGAGGCCTACGCGCGGGCCGACAGCGACCGCGAGGCGTTCTGGGCCGAGCAGGCCGAGCGGCTGCACTGGGACACGAAGTGGGACCAGGTGCTCGACTGGTCGAACCCGCCCTTCGCGAAGTGGTTCGTCGGCGGCACCCTCAACGCGGCGTACAACTGCCTCGACCGCCACGTCGAGGCCGGCCTCGGTGACCGGGTCGCCCTGCACTGGGTGGGCGAGCCCGAGGGCGACAGCCGGTCGGTGACCTACGCCGAGCTCAAGGACGAGGTCTGCCGGGCGGCCAACGCGCTGACCGCGCTCGGCGTGGAGAAGGGCGACCGGGTCGCCATCTACATGCCGATGATCCTCGAGACCGTCGTCGCGATGCTGGCGTGCGCCCGCATCGGCGCGCCGCACACGGTCGTGTTCGGCGGGTTCTCCTCCGACGCGCTCGCGACCCGCGTCGTCGACTGCGGCGTGAAGGTGATCATCACCGCCGACGGCGGCTACCGCCGCGGCTCGGCCTCGGCGCTCAAGCCGGCGGTCGACGAGGCGCGCGCCAAGTGCCAGGACCGCGATGGGCACATCGTCGAGAAGGTGCTCGTGGTCAGGCGGACCGGGCAGGACGTCGACTGGGACGGCCCTGAGACGGGGGGGCCCGACGTGTGGTGGCACGACGTCGTCGAGCAGGCGTCGACCGAGCACGAGTGCGAGTTCTTCGACTCCGAGCACCCGCTCTACGTCATGTACACGTCCGGCTCGACCGGCAAGCCGAAGGGCATCCTGCACACCACGGGCGGCTACCTCACCGGCGCGGCGTACACCCACTGGGCGGTCTTCGACCTCAAGCCGGAGACCGACGTCTACTGGTGCACCGCCGACGTCGGCTGGGTCACCGGCCACAGCTACCTCGTCTACGGCCCCCTCGCCAATGCCACCACCGGCGTCATCTACGAGGGCACGCCGGACACCCCCGAGAAGGGCCGCTGGTGGAAGATCGTGCAGGACCACAAGGTCTCGATCTTCTACACCGCCCCGACCGCGATCCGGTCGTTCATGAAGCAGGGCCACGAGATCCCCGACCGCTACGACATGTCGTCGCTGCGCGTGCTCGGCTCGGTCGGTGAGCCGATCAACCCCGAGGCCTACGTGTGGTACCGCCACGTCATCGGTGGCGACCGCACGCCCGTGGTCGACACCTGGTGGCAGACCGAGACCGGCGCGATCATGATCAGCCCGCTGCCCGGCGTCACGCACGGCAAGCCGGGCTCGGCGATGATCCCGATCCCGGGCGTCTCCGCCGACGTGGTGACCGAGGAGGGCGAGTCGGTGCCCAACGGCTCCGGCGGCTACCTCGTGCTCACCGAGCCGTGGCCCTCGATGCTCCGCACGATCTGGGGCGACGACGACCGGTTCCGCGACACCTACTGGTCGAAGTACAGGAAGGAGGGCTGGTACTTCGCCGGCGACGGCGCCAAGAAGGACGAGGACGGCGACCTCTGGGTGCTCGGCCGCGTCGACGACGTCATGAACGTCTCCGGCCACCGGCTCTCCACCACCGAGATCGAGTCGGCGCTCGTGTCGCACCCGAAGGTCGCGGAGGCCGCGGTCGTCGGGGCGAAGGACGAGGACACCGGCCAGGCCGTGGTGGCGTTCGTCATCCTGCGCGACGAGGCCGGGGACGGCGGCGAGGACATCGTCGCCGACCTGCGCCAGCACGTCCGCAAGGAGATCGGCCCGATCGCCACGCCGCGCCAGATCATGATCGTCCCCGAGCTGCCGAAGACCCGCTCGGGCAAGATCATGCGGCGGCTGCTGAAGGACGTCGCCGAGAACCGCGAGGTCGGCGACGTCACGACGCTTGCCGACAGCTCGGTGATGGACCTGATCTCCGACGGGATCAACGCCGGCAAGGCCGAGGACTGAGCCGCCACCAGCCGTCCTCACGCCTCGGACGGCTGTTCGCGCCGTCGTCGTTCCTGGAGTCCTCGCGCGTCGCCGAGGTGCTGCGGGCCGAGACGGTCGGCGGCCTGCTGCTGCTCGTCGGCGCCGCCGCGGCGATGGTCTGGGCGAACTCGCCCTGGTCGTCGTCGTACGCCGACCTCCGCGACCTCACCATCGGGCCGCACTCGCTGCACCTCGACCTGACGCTGGGCGGCTGGGCGGCCGACGGGTTGCTGGCGATCTTCTTCTTCGTGGCCGGGCTCGAGCTCAAGCGCGAGTTCGTGGCGGGAGAGCTGCGCGACCCCCGCCGGGCCGCGCTGCCGGTCGCGGCCGCGGTGGGCGGGATGGTCCTCCCCGCGGTCCTCTACGTCGCCGTCAACGCGCGCGACGGCGCCCTGGGCGGCTGGGCGATCCCGACCGCGACCGACATCGCGTTCGCCGTCGCCGTGCTCGCCGTCATCGGCTCGCACCTGCCCAGCGGTCTGCGCACGTTCCTCCTGACCCTGGCCGTGGTCGACGACCTGCTGGCGATCGTGGTGATCGCGGTCTTCTACACCGACGAGCTCCACGTCGCCTACCTGGCGCTGGCGGCGCTGCCGCTGGCGCTGTTCGCGTGGCTGGCCCACCGACGGCTGCGCAACGCGTGGGTGCTGCTGCCGCTCGCCCTCCTCGCCTGGGGTCTCGTGCACGCGTCGGGGGTGCACGCGACCGTGGCCGGGGTCCTGCTGGGCTTCGCGGTGCCGGTCCTGCGTCCGGCCGAGGGCCGCGAGCACGGGCTCGCAGAGCACCTCGAGCACCTCGTGCGCCCGATCTCCGCGGGGCTGGCCGTCCCGGTGTTCGCGTTCTTCGCCTCCGGCGTGGACGTCGGCGGGCTCTCCGGCCTGGTCGACGCGCTGAGCGACCCGGTGGCCGCGGGCGTCGTCGCCGGCCTGGTCGTCGGCAAGAGCCTGGGCGTGGCGGGCTCGACCTGGCTGGTCGCGCGGTTCACCCGGGCCGAGCTCGACGAGGGGCTGACGTGGGTCGACGTCATCGGGATGTCGTTCCTCGCCGGCATCGGCTTCACCGTCTCGCTGCTCATCGGCGAGCTCGCGTTCGGCGCCGGCAGCATGCGCGACGAGCACGTCAAGGTCGCGGTCCTGACGGGGTCGGTGCTGGCTGCCCTCCTCGCCGCCGTCGTCCTCGGCGTTCGCAACCGGGCCTACCGACGAATCGAGGAGCGCAGCGGTGGGTAGTGTCGGACCATGGCCATCGACGCTGCGGGGAGCAGCCGGACCCCGGTGCGCGGGCCGGCACCCGACGACCCCACGATCGGGCGGCTGGTAGCCGACGCCACCCGCGACATCTCGACGCTGGTCTCCAAGGAGATCGAGCTCGCGAAGTCGGAGCTCAAGGTCAGCGTCAAGGCCGGCGGGCTCGGCATCGGGCTGCTCGCCGGTGCGGCGTTCATCGCCGTCCTCGGCGTGATCATGCTGTCGTTCACGATCGTCTACTTCATCGCCTGGGCGGGGCTCGGACTGCACTGGTCGTTCCTCATCGTGACCGGGTTCTGGTTCCTGGTCACCGCCCTGCTCGGCTTCATCGGCGTGAAGAAGCTCAAGCAGGTCGGCCCGCCCGAGAAGGCGATCGAACAGGGCCGCGAGATCCCGAAGGCGCTCAAGGGAAAGAGCTGACCCGCTCCGCCTCAGGGGCCGGAGCGCGGGGGTAGTTGGGAGCGCACTGGGAGCGTGGGAGCGCAGCGACCCGGTAGTTCCGAGCGCAGCGAGGCGCCCCGCGATCGGCCTCCGGGCCGTGGCGCCTGCGCCGCAGCGAGCGCCAGCGAGTCAGGCGCCGCGAAGCTGGCGCCACGGACTGGGGGCCGAAGCTCGCGGGGGTAGAGCTACCGCGCGCAGCCCTCGGTCGACTTCTCGGTGCCGCTGGTGCGGCCCTCCTCGGCCGCGTCGCGCACCTGGTCGGCGGTGAGGGCGTAGCCCGTGTCGTCGTCGGTGACCGAGGCGGCGAAGACGACCCCCACCACCTGGCCGGCGGAGTCGACGATCGGGCCGCCGGAGTTGCCGGGGCGGACCAGCCCGCGGATCGAGAACACGTCGCGGATCACGGCGCCGTCGCCGTAGATGTCGGGCGAGCGCAGCGTCTGCTTCGCGCGGATGCGGCCGGCCTCGATGTCGAAGGGCCCGTCCTGGGGGTAGCCGAGGATCGCGATCGAGTCCTTGGGCTCGGCCGGGTCGCCGTCCGGCGTGAACGGCAGCACGGGGATCGAGCCGCTGTCGAGCTCGAGGACGGCGATGTCGAGGTTGTGGTCGTAGAAGACGACCCGGGCGTCCATCGTGTCGTCACCGACCACGACCTGCGGGTCGTCGACGCCGGCGACCACGTGGGCGTTGGTCATGAGCCGGTCCTGGGCGTAGAGGAACCCGGACCCCTCGATGCCGCGGCCGCAGTCGTTGGTGCCGCGCACCTTGAGCACGCTGCCGCCGGCGCGCGTCACGTCGGGGTCGCGGAGCATCCGCCGGTCGCCGGCCTTGACGTCGACGATCCGCTCGGGTGAGAACGGCTCGAGGTAGCGCGGGAAGAAGCTGGTGCCGACCACCTCGTTGAACGCGTCGAGGACCCCGGCGGCGCGCTGCGGCAGCACCTCGTTGACCTTGGCGAGGACCGCGGAGCTCCGGACCATCGGGGTCACGCCGTCGATGCGCGATCCCGAGACCGCGACGCCGAGAGCCCAGGCGACGATCAGCACCGCGCAGGCGCTGAGGGCGGCGCCGCCGATCGCGTCGAGCGCGCGCACCGGCTGCCA
The DNA here is from genome assembly GCF_000422805.1 of Nocardioides halotolerans DSM 19273. Classification (GTDB taxonomy): domain Bacteria; phylum Actinomycetota; class Actinomycetes; order Propionibacteriales; family Nocardioidaceae; genus Nocardioides; species Nocardioides halotolerans. Next base: position 200,636 of record NZ_KE383924.1, read on the forward strand.
GGTGATCCGGTCGCGCAGCTTGGCGCCGCCCCACTGCATCAGGCCCTGCCCCAACGACGCCGCCAGGATCACGATGAAGAGCGCGCCGAGCGAGACCAGCAGCGACGGGTCGGCGTCGCCCAGGGCGACCGGCGCGAGCCAGACGCCCAGGAGCCCGCCCAGCAGCAGCCCGGCGGTGGCGAAGGCGCCGGTGACGAAGCCCTGCCAGTAGCCGGACACGGCGTACGCCAGCACCAGCACGATGAGCAGCCAGTCGAGGAGGTTCATCGGCGTCGCCGGCGGTCGAACTCGGTGTTGGGCCGGACCGGTGGGCCCGGGCGACGACCGACCATCATGTACGCCGGCAGCTCCTGGTCGGGGGCGTCGGGGAGGTCCTCGATCCAGCCGAGGTACTCGAAGAGGCGGGCGATCACGCCCGCGGTGAACCCCCAGCAGATGACGTCCTTGTCGGGACCGATCAGGAAGCCGGGGCTGCGCCAGCCGCCGGGCCCGCCGACGGTGATGCGGTGCGCGGGGTCGCGCAGCTCGGCGATCGGGACGCGGTAGACCGCGTGCACCTCGTCGGCGGAGACCGCGTGGACGGCGCTGGGCTCACGCCACCAGGCGAGCACCGGCGTGACGGAGTAGTTGCTCGGCGGGAGCCACAACGGCGGCAGCTCCGCGAACACCTCCACCCCCGACGGGGTCAGGCCGGTCTCCTCCTCGGCCTCGCGCAGCGCGGTCTGCTGCGCGGTCTCGCCGGGGTCGACGGACCCGCCGGGGAACGACACCTGACCGGGGTGGGAGCGCATCGTGTGGCTGCGCTCGGTGAGCAGCAGGTCGGGGCCGTCGGGCCCCTCGCCGAACAGCATCAGCACCGCGCTGGCGCGGGGGTCCTCGTCCTCGGGCGGCATGAAGCGGGTCAGGTCGTGGACGGTGATCGAGCGCGCGGCCTCCTCGACCGGCCGCAGCCAGTCGGGCAGCCCGGGTCGGTCCGCCCCCGCCGTCACAGGTCGACCCCGAGGTGCTCGCGCACCAGGTCGGCGATCTGCCGCTCGGAGTCGAGGCCGCCGAACTCGACGTAGGAGATGGCGCCCTTCGCGTCGAGGAAGTACATCGCCGGCAGGCCGGTGCGGACCTTCGCGAACTCGTCGGTGCCCATCAGGTCGCCGCCGGGGTCGGCCAGCGAGGGGTAGGTCACGCCGCGCTCCTCGGCCGTCTGGAGGGCGCTGCCGGGGTACTGGTCCTGGAAGTCGATGCCGAGCACCGGCACCCGGTCGCCGTGGTCGTCGTAGAAGGCCTGGAGGGCCGGCATCTCCTTCTTGCACGGCTCGCACCCGGCGAACCAGAAGCTCAGCACCATCGGACCGGTGAGGCTCGCGAGGTCGACGGGCGTGCCTCCGCCGAGGCACTCGAGCGTGACGTCGGGCAGCGCGCCTCCGCCGGGGCCGGGCCGGCAGTCCTCCATGCCGGTCTCCGCCTTGAGCGCCCGCAGCTCGGGAGTGTCCACCTCGACCTTGCTCGGACCGGGTCCGGGGATGAACGGCGTCTCGTCGTCGTCGCAGGCGGCGAGGGTGCCGACGAGCAGCGCGGCGGCGAGGACCGCCACGGCCTTCCTCACGCGCGTCCTTCGGTGCGCAGCAGCGTGGCGGCGGTCTCGGGGTCGGTGGGGCCGGCGCCGTACGACGGGCACCAGCGCGCGACCGGGCAGGCCCCGCAGGCCGGCTTCTGGGCGTGGCAGCAGCGGCGACCGTGCCAGATCAGGTGGTGGCTGAGCAGCACCCAGTCCTTCTTGGGGAACAGCGCACCGACGGCGTGCTCGGCCTTGACCGCGTCGGTCTCCTCGGTCCAGCCGAAACGGCGCGCGAGCCGGCCGAAGTGGGTGTCGACGGTGATGCCGGGGATGCCGAAGGCGTTGCCGAGCACGACGTTGGCGGTCTTGCGACCCACTCCCGGGAGCTTGACGAGCTCGTCGAGCGAGCGCGGCACCTCGCCGTCGTGGTGCTCGACGAGGTAGGCGCTCAGCTTGAGCAGCGACTCGGTCTTGGCCCGGAAGAACCCGAGCGGACCGACGATCGTCTCGAGCCTGTCGCGGTCGCCGGCGGCCATGGCGCGCGCGTCGGGGTAGGCGGCGAACAGCGTGGGGCGCACGGCGTTGACCCGCTTGTCGGTCGTCTGGGCGCTGAGCACCGTGACGACGAGGAGCTCGAAGGGGTTGTCGAAGTCGAGCTCGCAGCGGGCGTCGGGGTAGGTCTCGCCGAGCACCCGGTTGATCTTGCGCGCACGCCGCACGAGCGTGGTGGGCGCCTGGGCCACGGTCACGGCGCCAGCCTACGGTCCGCCCTCGACATCGCTCCTCGGCAGGATCCTCCCGAGGAGGTCGTAGACGCTCACCGCGCCCAGGAGGGCGGCCTTCTCGCCCTTGCCGTCGAGCACGGCGACGAGCGGGGACCGGTTGGCGGCCATCATCGCCGCGATCTCGAGCACCGTGTCGTCGTCGTTGGCGACGGGCAGCGGCGCCCGGTCCTTGGGCACCAGCTCCTCGACCGTGTGCTCTGCGAGCGTGTCGCAGATGGCGTCGGAGAAGCCCTCGTCGAGCACCCGGGCCAGGGTCGGGTCGTCCTGGATGTAGCTCGGGATCAGGGCCCGGAGCACCTGCGACCCCGGGAGCACGGCCAGCGGGTGGTCGCGCTCGTCGACGACGATCAGCCCGGGCCGGTTGTGCTCGGTGAGCAGGCGTGCGGCGGTCAGCGCGTCGGTCTCCATGCGGACGGTGGGGTACGGCACGGCGAGATCTCGGGCCTTCACCGGGTCGAGGCTAGTCGGCGGGACCGGCGACCTTGCCTCTACAGTGGGGCGCGGTGTGCCGGGAAGTCTGGTCGGCGAGGTAGTCAGTCACCCCGAACGGAGCCTCGTGGACGCCACCCTCGCCGTCGCCGTCTTCATTGGCGCCTACGTCTTCCTGGTCGCCGACCGGGTGGATCGCACCAAGGTCGCCCTCGTCGGCGCCGGGTTGATGCTGCTCCTGCACGTGACCGACTCGGGGTCGGCATTCTTCAGCCCGGAGAGCGGCATCGAGTGGGACGTCATCTTCCTGCTGCTGGGGATGATGGTCATCGTCTCGGTGCTGCGGCGCACGGGCGTCTTCGAGTACGTCGCCATCTGGTGCGCGAAGCGGTCCCGCGGCAAGCCCTACCAACTGATGGTGCTGCTCGTCGTCCTGACCGGGGCGGCGTCCGCGATGCTCGACAACGTCACGACGATCCTGCTCATCGCCCCGGTGACGTTCCTCGTCTGCGACCGGCTCGCGCTGCAGCCGGTGCCGTTCCTCATCGCCGAGGTGCTCGCCTCCAACATCGGGGGCGCGGCCACGCTGGTGGGCGACCCGCCGAACATCATCATCGCCAGCCGAGCCGACCTCTCCTTCAACGACTTCCTGGTCAACATGGCGCCCTGGGTGGTCGTCCTGATGGCCGTGCTCTGCCTCATGTGCCGGTTCCTCTTCCGCTCCGCGTTCGTCTTCGACGCGGAGCGAGCCGAGGCGGTGATGGCGCTGGACGAGCGGGAGGCCATCAAGGACCGCGGACTGCTGGTGAAGTCGCTCGTGGTGCTGGCGCTGGTGGTGGCGGCGTTCGTCCTGCACCCGGTGCTCCACTACGAGCCGTCGGTCGTGGCCCTGCTGGGCGCCGGCCTGCTGATGCTGATCACCGACGTCGAGGTCGGCGACGCGCTGGCCGACGTCGAGTGGTCGACGCTGGTCTTCTTCGGCGGCCTGTTCGTCATGGTCGGCGCGCTGGTGGAGACGGGGGTCGTCGCCGACATGTCGGAGACGCTGGCCGACGCGACCGACGGCAAGCTCGGGCTGGCCTCGATGACGCTGCTCGGCGGCTCGGCGGTGCTGTCGGCGATCGTCGACAACATCCCGTACGTCGCGACGATGTCGCCCGTCGTCCTCGGTCTGGCCTCCACCATCCCGGGCGACGACCACGCGCTGTGGTGGTCGTTGGCGTTCGGGGCCGACCTGGGCGGCAACGCCACCGCGGTCGGTGCCTCCGCCAACGTGGTGATGATCGGGCTGGCCCGCCGGGCCGGCCACCCGATCGGCTTCTGGGAGTTCACCAAGTACGGCCTGGTGGTCACCGTCGTGACGGTCGCGCTGACCGCGCCGTACATCTGGCTGCGCTACCTCTGAGCGACCACACCTGCGGGTGCGGGCGCGACGGGCCCGGCGATGCCGGTTGTTCCTGTGACCCATCCCACTGGATAGGATTCCCACGGCTCGGCACCGAGCGAGCCGTGAGGCGGAGGATCCCGTGGACAACGACGTGCTTCGTCAGGCACCGCTCTTCAGCGCGCTCGACGACGAGGCGGCGACCGCGCTGCGGTCCTCGATGGGCGAGACGCGGCTGCGTCGCGGCGACGTGCTGTTCCACGAGGGCGACTCGGGCGACAAGCTCTACGTCGTCCTCGACGGCAAGGTGAAGCTCGGCCGCACCTCCTCCGACGGCCGCGAGAACCTGCTGGCCATCCTCGGTCCCGGCCAGATGTTCGGCGAGCTGTCGCTCTTCGACCCCGGGCCGCGCTCCGCGACGGTCACGGCGGTCACCGACACGACGTTCGCCTCGCTGTCGCACGAGGACCTCCTGCGCTGGCTCGAGGGTCGCCCGGTCGTCGCCCGCGGCCTGCTCACCCAGCTGGCCGGCCGTCTCCGCAAGGCCAACGACGTCGTCGCCGACCTGGTGTTCTCCGACGTGCCCGGCCGCGTCGCCAAGGCCCTGCTCGACCTCGCCGACCGCTTCGGCCGCACCGCCGACGACGGCGTGCACGTCCATCACGACCTCACCCAGGAGGAGCTCGCCCAGCTGGTCGGCGCCTCCCGCGAGACCGTCAACAAGGCGCTGGCCGACTTCGCCTCCCGCGGCTGGCTGCGCCTGGAGCCGCGCTCCGTCGTGATCATGGACGTCGAGCGGCTGGCCCGCCGCGCCCGCTGACTGCGCGCTCTGCCCGTCAAGCGGGCCTGACAAACCCGACCAAATCAGCGCAAAGGCGCTGGATCGGTCTGGTTTCACGCGTGAAACACGACCCATCGGGCGCGATTGCGCTGATTTGGTCTTAGCGGCGGCCCCAACGTTCAGGCGGCGAACTCGCGACGCCACGTGTCGTTGATCGGTGGTACGTCGCCCCAGCCACGAAGGATCAGGTGGCGGCGAATCTGCTGCAGGGTCGCTTCGGGAGTCACGTAGATGTCTTCGGCCTCGTACGGGAGGATCAGGTAGCCCTCGGGCTCGAGCTCGCTCGCCCTCGCCTCGTCCGAGGCGCGCTGCGCCTCCTTCCGGTGGTGCCGGCCGTTGTACTCCACCACCAGCTTGATCCTCGGGTAGCAGAGGTCTAAGCGACGCCTCCACGACCCGTCCTCGTGCACCAGCACGAGGTTCACCACGGGCTCCGGTAGACCGGCAAGGACGATCAGCATGCGCAGCCGCGTCTCCATCGGAGAGTCGACGCCCTTACGTACGTATTCAGCGGCCCTCCTCGCGGCTGCGGCGTAGTAGTCGCTGCTCGCTCGCGCCGCCTTGAGGAGTCGCGCCGGCGCGATCCGGTAGCGCCGCACGATCGCGTCTCCCAGGACCACCAGGTCGACGAGGGAGAGGTGCCCGGCCATCTGGAGGAACGTCGTGATCGGGTCGGTGACCGGGATGTCGCGCACGACCATCACGCCTCGTTCGCGGATCGTCACGTGCGGTTTGATCCAGGGCCGGTATCGACGGTCCTCCTTCTCCCGCACGGTCACGTGCTCGAACGGGTTGTCCGGCACCGGGAGCCCCAGCACCCGAGCGGCACTCCAGTGGCTCGCGAAGGCGCCCTCAGGATGGATCATCAGCGCAGCGCGAACCCGCGAGTCGCTGTCGTCTTGATCTCGGTCGACGAAGACCGCCTTGACGATCTCTCGAAACCGCGCACCTTTCAGCGCACTCCGACCTCCACCGGCCGCGAGGTACTCCGCGCGCGTGAACGGACGATCGAACTGGACCAGCTTGGGCTTCTTCCGCATGCAAACGATCTGCCCGCTCCAAGGCGGTCCTGACGGTCATCCACAGGGCACTTTCAGCGCAATTGCGCTGGATCGGTCTTGTTTCACGCGTGAAACCAGACCAATCTGGCGCGATTGCGCTGATTTGGTCTTAAACCGGCCGCTCCGCGAGGTAGGCGAGCTGGGCGCGGACCGACCACTCGGCGGCGCCCCAGAGGGACTCGTCGACGTCCTGGTAGACGATCTCGACGACCCGGCGGGGCAGGTGGTCGTCGTCGGGGTCGGGTACGGCGACTCCGAGCCGGGCGAGTGCGGACTCGACCTGCCCGAGGCGCTGGCGGCGGTGGACGAGGTAGTACTCCAAGGTGCCAAGGGCGTCGTCGAGCACCGGGCCGTGAGCGGGCCAGATCGTGGCGACCTCGCCGGACGCGGCGAGTGACCTCATCCGCTCGATGGACTCGAAGTAGGCGCCGAGCTGGCCGTCGGGGTGGGCGACGACCGTCGTGCCGCGGCCGAGCACCATGTCGCCGGACAGCAGGGCCCCCTCGGCGGGGACAACGAAGGACACCGAGTCGGCGGTGTGGCCGGGGGTGGTGACCACGCGCAGGCGGAGCCCGTCGACGTCGATCACCTCCTCGTCGGCGAGCGGGTCGCCGTCGAAGCAGTACGCCGGGTCGAGGGCCCGGACCGGGCAGTCCTTGCGGGTCGCGAGGTCGACCGCGACCTCGGAGTGGTCGTAGTGGTGGTGGGTCAGCAGGACCAGCGCGACGTCGCCGGTCTGCTCGTCGAGCTCGTCGACGTGACCGTCCTCGATCGGGCCCGGGTCGACGACCACCGAGCGCGAGGCGCCGGGCTCGGTCAGGACCCAGCTGTTCGTGCCGTCGAGCGTCATCAGGCCGGGGTTGGGCGCGAGCAGGCAGCGCGCCCGCTCCCCGAACGACCCGCCGGCCCAGGGCTCGCTCATGAGCCCGCGCGGCCCGCGAGCACCGACCGCAGGTGGTCGGGGATCGACAGGGTCCAGCCCTCCTCGAGCGGCTCGATCGCCGGCATGTGCATCTGGACCGTCCGGCCCTGCGCGGCGTCGACGACCTCCGCGGGCGAGCCGTGGCCGGCGACCTCCAGCGAGGTGAGGTACGTCGGCGGCAGCATCAGCATCTCGCCGCGCTCGGCCATCGCCACCGCGTCGGCCGCCGGCAGCCACGTCACCTCGGAGGACTCCGACGACACGTCGCGGGTCCGCTGGCCCTCGGGCAGCAGCGCGACGAAGAACCACGTCCGGTAGCGCTTCGGCTCGAAGATCGGCGTCAGCCAGGCGCCCCACGCGCCGAGCAGGTCGGTGCGCAGCACCAGCCCCCGGCGGGTGAGGAACTCCGTCATCGCCAGCTCGCGCGACTCTAGCGCCGCGCGGTCGGCCTCCCAGTCGGCACCGGTCGTGTCGGCGACGACCTCGTGGGCGTGCGGCCCGGCCAGGAGCACGCCGGACTCCTCGAACGTCTCGCGCACCGCCGCGCACACCAGCGCCCGCGCCATCTCCTCATCGCAGCCGAGCCGCGTGGCCCACTCGGCAGGCGAGGGCCCGTCCCACGCGACGTCGCGGTCGAAGTCGCGCGGGTCCACGCCACCACCGGGGTAGACGAACATGCCGCCCGCGAACTCCATCGAGACCTGCCGCCGCAGGTAGTAGACGGCCGGCCCGTGCGCCGAGGGTCGCAGGAGGATCACCGTCGCCGCGTCGCGCGGCTCGACGGGCGCCCGGCGCCCCTCGTCGTACTCCCGGGCGACCTCGACCAGGTGGTCCGGCAGCGGGACCGGCGGGATCGGGACCCTCATGCGAGGCGACGTCGGGTCGGGCGCGAGGTCACAGCTCGACGATGACGTCGACCTCGACCGGGGCGTCGAGCGGCAGCACGGCGACGCCGACCGCGGCCCGGGCGTGCACGCCCGCGTCGCCGAAGACGTTGCCGAACAGCTCCGACGCGCCGTTCGCGACCTTCGCCTGCGCGGTGAAGTGCGGCGCGGACGCGACGAAGACCCCGACGCGGACGATGCGCCTGACCAGCGACAGGTCGCCCACCTCGGCGTTGATCGCCGCGATCGCGTTGAGCGCGCACTGCTGCGCGCACGCGTAGGCCTCCTCCTCGGTCACCTCGACACCGACCTTGCCGGTGGCGAGCAGCTCGCCCGAGCGCATCGGCAGCTGGCCGGAGGTGAAGACCTGGTCGCCGCTGCGCACCGCGGGGACGTACGCCGCGACCGGCGCCGCGACCTCCGGGATCGCGAGGCCGAGCTCGGCCAGCCGCTCCTCGGGGGTGCTCATGAGGCGAGCGGGCGCTTGAAGTAGCCGACCAGGTTCTCCGGGTTCATGCCCGGCGCGATCTGCACGAGCTCCCAGCCGTCGGCCCCGAAGTTGTCGAGGATCTGCTTGGCCGCGTGCGTGAGGATCGGCGCGGTGAGGTACTCCCACTTGGTCATGCTCGGCACCCTACTCGCGAGCGGAGGAGGTCAGTCGCGGGGCGTGAACGCGCAGAACTCGTTGCCCTCGGGGTCGGACATGATGGTCCAGTAGACGTCGCTGTCGCGGGCTCGCAGGACGTGCGCACCGGCGTCGAGGAGCGGCTGCAGGTCGGCGACGTCGACGTCCCAGTGGATGCGGTTCTTGACCGTCTTCGGCTCGGGCACCGAGACGAACACGAGGCTCTCGAACGGCACGCCCGGCAGCCCGTCGAGCCATGCCCAGCCCTTCTCCTTGTCGCCGCCGAGCTCACCACCGAGCACGCCGTGCCACCACTCGGCGACGGCGAACGGGTCGACGCTGTCGACGACGATCTCGTAGAGCCGGTAGTCGGGCACCTTGCGGCGGGTGAACACGCACAGCTCACCGCCCTCTGGGTCGCGCACGACGTCCCAGGCGAAGGAGGCGGTGTCGAGCGGGGTCGCGCCGCGCGCGAGCACGTCGTCGGTGCTCGCGGCGTGGACGTCGAGGTGCACGCGCTGCTTGACGGTCACCGGCTCCGGCACCCGGTTGACCCAGATGGCGTGCTGCGGCGTCAGCCCGTCGAGCCGGACGTCGCCGTCCTCGAGCCTGGTCACCTCGAGCCCGAGCGTGGGTCCCCAGAAGTCGCCGACGGCGAACGGGTCGACGGCGTCGATGCAGAGGTCCTTGAACGTCGCGATGGCCACCCGCACAACCTAGGCGGCCGCGCCGACACCTGGCCTCAGACGAGCTGGGGCTCGGTCTTCTCCCGCGCCTCGTCCTCGGTCACGCCCGGCGCGAGCTCGACGAGCGAGAGGCCGGCGGGGGTGATGTCGATGACGCACAGGTCGGTGATGATCCGCTGCACCACGCCGCGGCCGGTGTAGGGCAGCGAGCACTCCTCGACGATCTTGTAGGACCCGTCGCGCGCGACATGCTCCATCAGCACGATGACCCGCTTGGCGCCGTGCACGAGGTCCATCGCCCCGCCCATGCCCTTGACCATCTTGCCGGGGATCATCCAGTTCGCGATGTCCCCCTTGGCCGAGACCTGCATCGCGCCGAGGATCGCGGCGTCGATCTTGCCGCCGCGGATCATCCCGAACGACGTCGCGGAGTCGAAGAACGACGCACCGCGACGCAGCGTGACGGTCTCCTTGCCGGCGTTGATCAGATCGGGGTCCTCCTCACCCTCGAACGGGTAGGCGCCCACCCCGAGGATCCCGTTCTCCGACTGCAGCACCAGCTCGACGTCGTCGGCGACGTAGTTGGGCACCAGCGTCGGCAGCCCGATCCCGAGGTTGACGTAGGACCCGTCGGTCAGCTCGGAAGCGGCCCGGGCCGCCATCTCCTCGCGCGTCCAGCTCACGAGCCCGCCCCTTCCTGACGCTGCCTCACGGTCCTCTTCTCGATCCGCTTGTCGGCCGCCTGCTCGGGTGTCAGCGCGACGACGCGCTGCACGAACACCCCCGGCGTGTGCACGAGGTTGGGGTCGAGCTCGCCGGGCTCGACGAGCTCCTCGACCTCCGCGATCGTCACCCGCCCGCACATCGCCGCGAGCGGGTTGAAGTTGCGTGCTGAGTCGCGGTAGACGAGGTTGCCGTGCCGGTCACCCTTCGCGGCCCGCACCAGCCCGTAGTCGGCGACGATCGCCTCCTCCAGCACGAACTCCTTCGGCCCGTCCTTGGTCTCGAACGTCCGGGTGTCCTTCGGCGGGCTCGCCAGCACGACGTTGCCCTCGCTGTCGTAGCGCCACGGCAGACCACCCTCGGCGACCTGGGTGCCGCCGCCGGTCGCGGTGTAGAACGCCGCGATCCCCGAGCCGCCCGCCCGCATCCGCTCCGCCAGCGTGCCCTGCGGGGTCAGCTCGACCTCGAGCTCACCGGAGAGGTACTGGCGCGCGAACTCCTGGTTCTCCCCGACGTACGACGCCACCATCCGCCGCAACCGCCCGGCCCCGAGCAGCATCCCGAGGCCCCACCCGTCGACCCCGGCGTTGTTGGACACCGCCTCCAAGTCACCCGTGCCCGCCTCCAGCAGCGCCGCGATCAGCACCGAGGGGATGCCGCACAGGCCGAACCCACCCACCGCGATCGTCGCGCCGTCGGGGATGTCCGCCACCGCCTCGGCAGCGGAGCTCACCACCTTGTCCATGACCACGCACCGTAGTCCCCCGCGCAGATTGCACTTAGGGTGCCCGGGTGAAGGCACGCCCGACGTTCGCTGCCATGACCGGCGTGCTGGCCACGGTGCTGACCACGGTGCTGGCCGTGGTCCTGCTGGCACCGGCCGCGCAAGCGGCTCCGACGCTGCCACCGCCGTCGTTCGGTGGCCTGACCATGGTGTGGGACCTGCCCATCAGCTACCCGCGCCAGGTCCCCCTCGCGGGCAGCGGTCAGACCACCAGCATCTCGGTGGTCGTCCTGTCCGACCAGCCGGTGACGATCAACGCCCGGAGCGACGACGACGGGCTGCAGATCATGGACCCCCAGCGCACGTTCGGCGCGCTGACCGTCCCCACCACCGTGACGTTCCAGGTCTCCGCGCTCAGCCCGGGCTTCCACCCGTTCTCGGTGCAGATGGACGGGAGCGTCGGCCCGCCCTTCCACAGCGTCGGCGTGCAGTACTCCGCGTGGACGAGCGGGTCGCCACTGCCCGAGGGGCCCAGTGAGGGGTCCCGGCTCGCGGTCTACGGCTACCAGGCGCCGGGCTCCGCGCCGCAGCTCCTGACCTTCGCGTCGCGCGACTACGCCTACCTCGGCCTGCCTGCCCGCGGCCGGCCGAGCTGCACGCAGGAGGGCGCCGGCTGCATCCCCTACTGGGTCGACCCCGGCCCGGCGGCGACCGTGCAGATCGGCACCGGCATCGTCGGCGCCTTCCACCGCGGCGGGTTCTACACCGATGGGCTGGTGCCTCCCGGACCGACGACGGGCACGCCGTTCGGCCGCCACGACTTCATCAACCCGCTCTACTTCATGGAGCCCCGCACCGGCCTGAGGGGGACCTACGCGTACGCCGACCGGTCGCGCACCTCGGGGCTGACCCGCCAGAAGGTCACGTTCCTCAAGCGCGCCGGCGAGCTCACCGGTGACTACCGCCTGACCTACGCCTACGCCGGCGGCAGGAAGCACGAGCTCCGGGGGACCTTCCGGGTCGACAGGTCCGGCGGCATCACGTTCCGCAACGCCCGCGGCCGCGTCGTCCAGCGCGGGACCGTCCTCGGCGTCGGTCGTGCCCTCCCGTGCGCGATCAAGGGCACCTGCCGGTCCGGCGAAGGGGCCGGCAAGCGCGGGATCTGGCTCGTCCTCAGCGGCCGGAAAGGCACACGTCCCGACGGCAACCTCCTCCACGTCGTGCGCTGACGCGGCGACGGCGCGCCGGGCCACCGCATCTCACGGAGGCCCGACGCGCCGTCCCAGGGACCGCGAACCACCGACGCGTGAGCCCGCGTCCCGGTCCGGGGTCGTGCCGCACCAACGAGTGGCGTCCTCAGGGCCGGTCGAGGCAGAGGATCACGACGGAGAAGTTGTCAGCCACGCCGTGCTTGTTCACCCGCACCTTGAGGCTGTTCGGCGGACCCGCCGTCGGGAACGACTCGACCATGTCGGAGGTCGCGGAGAGGTTCGCCGGCCCGCCGGTGAGCAGGATGTCGCCGGGGTCGCAGCTGATGATCTGCGCGGCCGTGCCGTCGCCCAGGTCGGTGCCGGGGGCGACCGCCGACTCCTTCTGCACGACGGTCCCGCGGAGGTACGACGAGGCCGGCGTGCCGCCGAGCGATGCCGCGTCGGGGACGGTGTCGAGCTTCGACTCGTCGATGTCCGCGCCGGTGAGGGCGTTGACGGCCACCTGGTCGGTGCCGACGGCGCCGGCGGCGAGGTCCGCGGCGCGGACCTGGCCGTTCTTGATCGACTTGCTGACCACGGTGTTCTTCGCAACGGTCTTCGCGAGGGTCTTCCCCGAGGTCGCCGCGAGTGCCGTGCCGCCGGTCAGCACGACCAGGAGGGCGAGCAGACCGAGGAGCTGGGTCCGCAGGAGATGGGTGAGTGAGCGCATCATGGAGCTGTCCTTGCGTCGGTGCCAGCGCCCGATGCGCTGACCTGCGACGACGCTAGGAACGCGGCCGGGAGCCCTCAATCGAGGAAAACCCCGGCGTTATCGGCCGAGCTCCCCGAGCCGGACCGCGAGCTGGGCGCGCGAGCGGACGCCGAGCTTGGCGTAGGCGCGGGTGAGGTGGGCCTCGACCGTGCTGACCGAGACCTGCAGCTGGCGGGCGATCGCCTTGTTGGGCAGGCCCTCGGACGCCAGGCGCGCGGTCTCCAGCTCGGCGCCGCTGAGCTCGCCCTCGGCCGCCGGACGCCGCCCGCCCACCCGCTCGAGCTCGCCGCGCGCCGTCCGCGCCCAGCCGGCCGCGTCCAGGGCGTCGAACAGCTCGGCGGCACGGGCGAGCTGGTCGCGCGCCAGGCCCCACTGCCGCTGCCGGCGCAGCGCGGAGCCGACGACGAGATGGGCGCGGGCTGCGTCGTGGGCCAGCCCGAGCGCACCCAGGTCGGCGGCCACGCCGTCGACGGTCGCGGCCGCCTCCGTGGGCGCGAGCGCCCCGTCCAGCAGGTCGAGCAGGACCCGTCCGCGAGCGGTCATGGCCGAGCCCCACGGGTGGCCCTGCTCGACCGACACCTCGTCGAGCCAGGCGAGCACGGTGCGCGCCTCGTCGGTGCGGCCCAGCACCGCGAGCGCCTCGACCAGCTCGGGCGCGACCGGGAACATGCCCGGCTCGCGGACCCCGGCCGCGACCACGTGGTCGAAGACCGCGCGCAGTCGGGCGGAGGCGTCCTCCGGGTCCCCCGACTGCAGCGCCGCCATCGCGAGCGCGCGGTCGGCCTCGAGCCGGATCCACACGTGGCCGAGCGCGTCGGCCCGGTCCCGGGCCTCGAGGGCCCACGCGCGGGCCGACTCGGGGTCGCCGTACCTCACGTCGATCTCGGCACGCAGCAGCTCGAGGTCCGGGGTCTCGCGCATGGTCAGGTCGAGGTCCTCCTGCGCCGACGCGAACTCACGCGCCTCGGCCAGGCGGCCGCTGCGGACGAGCACGTCGGACAGGCTGACCGTGAGGAGACTCGCCTCCTGGTGGCGCCCACCCTCCTCGGCCGCCGTGATGGCGTCGCGGACGAGCCGCTCCGCCTCGGCCATCTCCCCCCGCCAGATCAGCCGCTTCCAGTACGCCGGACCCTCGGCCGGCCGCGGCTCCTGCCCGCTGTGCACGAGGCACCAGTTGACCGCGTCGCTCAGGTTGCGCCACTCGCGGTCGCCGGGCCGTCCGGGGCCGCTCTGGTCGAGCGCCATCGCCTCGTCCGCCCAGGCCCGCGCGGCCCCCACCCCGGACACCCTGATGCCGGCCGCGATGACGGACCTGACCTCCAGCGCCCGGCTGAGGACGTCGCGGTCGTCGCCGCACTCGGCCAGCGCCCGCTCGACGAGCCGCTCGGCGTGGTCCACGCTCCCCCACATCCCGTCCAGCAGCATCAGCAGGGCGTGCCCGCGCTCGGGTCCGGGCGGGATGTGCTCGATCTCGGGCGCCAGGACGTCCGTCAGGCGCTGCGCCTCGCCGGCCGAGGCCAGCCGCGACGCCAGGTCGAGCACCCGTGCGACCCGCGCCGGCGACCCCGGCGGCGTCCTGGCCAGCGCGAGCTCGGCGAGCCCGAGCGCCGTCTCGGCTGCGCCGCGGTCGCCCGCCGACGCGGCGCCGTCGGACAGCACGGCGGCGAGCTGCTCGTCACCGCCGGTCGACACGAGCGCGAGGTGCCGCAACCGTCGTTCGGGCGAGGTGACCACCTCGGCCAGCCGCCGGTGCAGCTCCCGGCGTCGCTCCGGCGTCGCCTCGTCGCGCGCAGCCGCCGCGAGCATCGGGTGCCAGGGCCGGACCCGTCCGCCGTCGGCGAGCCCGAGCACCCGCGCTGCCACCGCCGTCTCGACGGCCTCGAGCCCGGCGAGCTCGACCAGCTCGGTCTCGGTGAGGTGGGGGTCCACGGCGACGGCGAGGAGCAGCGTGCGCTGGTCGGGCGGCAGGTCGCGCACGCGCAGGCCCAGGACGGAGGCCACCTCGGTGGGGAGGTGGAGCAGCTCTCCCGTCGCGGGGACGCCGCGGTCGCGCAGCACGCGTCCCAGCTCGAGCACGAAGAGCGGGTTGCCCGCGGTCTGCTCGTGCAGGAGCCGCACGAGCCGCGGCCGGAGGGTCAGGCCGAGCTCCTGCCTGAGCAGCCGCGCGACCTCCTCCACGCCCAGCGGCTCCGGCTCCACGTCGGTCAGCCCGCGCCGGGCCAGCGTCGCCTCCAGCGAGGTGCGCTCGACGCCGGCGCGGCGGGTCAGCACGAAGCGCACCCGCGCACCGCCGAGGCGGCGCGCCGCATGGGTGAGAGCCTCGAGCGACGCGACGTCGGTCCAGGGGACGTCGTCGACGCACACGACGACGTCGCGGTCGCGGGCCAGCCCGGAGAGCAGGTCGTGCACGCCGACGTTGACGGCATGCGCGTCGAGGGGCGCGTCGGCGAGCTCGTGCAGCAGCGCCACGCCGAGGGCCGCGCGCACCGGCTCCCGCAGCCCGGTCGGCGCGAGGTCCACGTCGCGGAAGAGGTCCACGAGGACGGCGAAGGAGTGCCGCCCCTCCCCCTCGCCCGGTGTGGCCCGCAGCACCGTGGCTCCGCGCTCGGCGGCGCGCTCGGCCGCGTGCTCCCAGAGGGCCGTCTTGCCGCGTCCGGCCTCGCCGGTGAGGACGAGGCCCGCGGCCGACGGGTCGTCGAGGAAGCGCTCGACCAGCGCCGTCTCACGTGCGCGGCCGACCAGGGCCACCCGGCGTCCCATGCACGCACGGTAGTTGCGGATCGGTACTCGTACACGGCCTAGAGTCGGACTCGTGAGCTCCGACTGGCCGGGCGTGCGCCTGCACGTCGTGACCGGCAAGGGGGGCACCGGCAAGTCCACGGTCGCCGCGGCGCTCGCGCTGGCCCTGGCCGCGCAGGGCAAGGACGTGCTGCTCTGCGAGGTCGAAGGACGCCAGGGCATCGCGCGGATGTTCGACGTAGACCCCCTGCCGTACGCCGAGCGCCGGATCGCGACCGGCCTGGTCAGCAACGGCGCGCCCGCGGGCGTGGTGCACGCGCTGCACATCGACGCCGAGTCGGCGCTCATGGAGTACCTCTCGATGTACTACCGGCTCGGCCGCGCCGGCCGCGCCCTCGACCGCTTCGGCGTCATCGAGTTCGCGACCACCATCGCGCCGGGCGTGCGCGACGTGCTGCTCACCGGCAAGGTCTACGAGGCGGTGCAGCGCAACAGCCGCAACAAGGGCGCGATCGACTACGACGCGGTGGTGCTCGACGCGCCGCCGACGGGCCGGATTACGCCGTTCCTCAACGTCAGCGACGAGCTGGCCGGGCTGGCGAAGGTCGGGCCGATCAAGAACCAGGCCGACACGATGATGACGCTCTTCCGCTCGCCGCGGACCGCCGTGCACTTCGTGACCGTGCTGGAGGAGATGCCGGTCCAGGAGACCGCCGACGGCATCGCGCACCTGCACGAGGCCGGGCTGCCGGTCGGCGGCGTGGTGGTCAACCAGGTCCGCCCGCGCGACCTCCGGGTCAAGGACCTCGCCGCCGCCCGCAAGGGCGGGCTCGACCGAGGAGCGATCCGGTCCGACCTGGAGGTGGCTGGCGTCGAGGTGACCGACGGGCTCGTCGACGGCCTGCTCGACCAGGCCCGCGACCACGCCATCCGCCGGGCGCTCGAGGACGCGCAGCGAACCCTGGTCAAGGGCATGGGCGTGCCGTCCTACGAGCTGCCCCGGCTGTCGGCCGGGATCGACCTCGGCAGCCTCTACGAGCTGGCCGCCGCCCTCCGCGACCAGGGCATGGCATGACCCGGACCCACCCGCGCGTCGGTCCCCTGGTGGCGCGAACGGCGGCCGCCCCCCTCGACGTCGACGCGCTCCTTGACGACCCCGGCACCGGCATCATCGTGTGCTGCGGCTCGGGGGGCGTCGGCAAGACGACCACGTCCGCCGCACTCGCGCTGCGGGCCGCCGAGCGCGGCCGGAAGGTCGTCGTGCTGACCATCGACCCCGCCCGCCGGCTGGCCCAGTCGATGGGCATCGAGGCCCTCGACAACACCCCGCGGCCGGTCGCGGGGCTCGTCGGCGCCGCGGACCACGGCGGCTCGCTCGACGCGATGATGCTCGACATGAAGCGGACCTTCGACGAGGTCGTCGAGGCTCAGGCGAGCCCGGAGAAGGCCAGGCAGATCCTCGAGAACCCCTTCTACGTCGCGCTGTCGTCGTCGTTCGCCGGGACGCAGGAGTACATGGCGATGGAGAAGCTCGGCCAGCTCCAGCGCGACGCCCAGGCGGCCGGCACCTACGACCTGATCGTCGTCGACACCCCGCCCTCGCGCTCGGCGCTCGACTTCCTCGACGCTCCGGAGCGGCTGTCGTCGTTCCTCGACGGACGGTTCGTGCGGCTGCTGCTCGCACCGGCCCGCGGCCCGGCCCGGATCATGACCGCCGGCCTCGGACTGGTCACCGGTGCCCTGTCGAAGATCCTGGGCGGGCAGTTCATCACCGACCTGCAGACCTTCGTCGCGGCGCTCGACACCGTCTTCGGCGGCTTCCGCGCCCGCGCGCAGCAGACCTACGCGCTGCTCCAGGCGCCGGGGACGGCGTTCCTCGTCGTGGCGGCGCCCGAGGCCGACGCGCTCCGGGAGGCGGCGTACTTCGTGGAGCGCCTCGCGGAGGACCGGATGCCGCTGGCCGGCCTGGTGGTCAACCGCGCCAGCCCGCCGCCGCAGGGCGAGCTCTCGGCGGACGAGGCGATGGCGGCGGCTACCCGGCTGCGGCGCGACGGGGCCTCGGCGACCGCCCCGCTCACCGCCGGGCTGCTGCGGCTGCACGCCGACCGGCAGCGGATGGTGGAGCGCGAGGCGGCCCTGCGCGAGCGGTTCGCCGCGGCGCACCCGAGCGTGGCGACGGCCGTGGTGCCGGCGCTGGCCGGCGACGTGCACGACCTGGCCGGGCTCCGGGTGGTCGGGGAGCTGCTGGCCGACCAGCCGTCCTGACCGGTCGCGCCGGTCGGACTTCCCCCGCGCTTTCCTCAGCGCTTGCCCAGAGTTGCCCGCTGACGGGCTCCCCCAGTGGTCCTCCCTAGGGTCGCCTCGGGTGCAGGGTCCTCGAGTGGGACAGGTGTGGCGTGCGCAACGCCGACACGCCTCCGAACAGCGATTTCTGGGCGTATCGCCGCGGACCGCTCGTCATTTCGGCCTCCCCCCAAGGGGGCCCATGGTCCCGAATGACTAGTCATTTCGGGCTATGGAGGTCGAAGCGTTCACCCGTACTCGCTCGCGCCCCATTTTCCTAAGTTTCTACTCACGGGGAGGGAACGCTCGGGCCCCCGGGACAGGCGCCCAGCAGCACGCAGGGCCGAACAGAATTTTGTATCTCGGAGATGGCAGGGCAGAGAAATGTGGATCGAGGACTGGACCCCCAGCGCGGCGTGCCGGAAGGCACAGCCCGACGAGCTCTTCGTCCGTGGTGCCGAGCAGAACAAGGCCAAGCAGCTGTGCACCGGATGCCCGGTACGCACCGAGTGCCTCGCCGAGGCGCTCGACAACCAGATCGAGTGGGGCGTGTGGGGCGGCATGACCGAGCGGGAGCGCCGGGCGCTCCTGCGTCGCCGCCCGAACGCCTCCTGGCGGGCCGTCCTCGAGGCCGCCCGCATCAAGGCGGAGCAGAAGTCGCACGAGATCTCCGCCTGACGCACCACACGCTCATCCCCACAACTGAAATCCCCCACAGCTCCTGACTCGCGTCAGGACAGCTCGCGGCCGGTTGACGCCCTTCCCTGAGGGCCTTCAGCCGGCCGCCAGCTATTTGTCGTGATGATGTTCCGACACATGAGCCGCGTATGGACGTCATTGGAGCGGTGGGAGCGCAGCGACCCGGTCTGTCCGAGCGCAGCGAGGCGCCCCGCGATCGGCCTCCGGGCCGTGGCGCCCGCGCCGCAGCGAGCGCCAGCGAGCGAGGCGCCGCGAAGCTGGCGCCGCGTACTGGGGGCCGAAACTCGCGGGGGTAAATGGTCGGTCACTATCCTGTGCGTGTGTCCATGCCCCGCCACGAGCGGCTTCCGGCGTACCGTGTGCTGTCCCACCTGGTCGTGATGGCCGCGGTCGCGGCCGTGCTCGGGGTGGTCGTCGCGGGTCTGGCGATCCCGTTCGCGGGCCTGGCCGGCATCGGGGCGCGCAACGTGGCGCGCACGATGGACAACCTGCCCGAGGAGCTCAAGACCGAGGACCTCTCGCAGCGGACGACGATCCTCGACGCCAACGGCAACCGGCTCGCGTCGTTCTACGACCAGAACCGCACGACCGTCCCGCTGAAGAGCATCTCGCGGAACATGGTCAAGGCGGTCGTCGCGATCGAGGACTACCGCTTCTACCAGCACGGTGCGCTCGACCTGAAGGGCACGCTGCGCGCGCTGGTGACCAACCAGGCCAACGACGGCGTCGTGCAGGGTGGCTCGTCGATCACCCAGCAGCTGGTCAAGCTCACGCTGGTCAACCAGGCCCGCACCAAGGCCGAGAAGAAGGCCGCCACCGACGACACCTACGCGCGCAAGCTCAAGGAGCTGCGCTACGCGATCGCGCTCGAGCAGAGCCACTCCAAGGACTGGATCCTCGAGCGCTACCTCAACACCGCCTACTTCGGCGACGGCGCGTACGGCGTCCAGGCGGCGGCGAAGCACTACTTCAACGTCAACGCCCGCGAGCTCAACCTGCGCCAGTCGGCCCTGCTGGCCGGGCTCGTCAAGAACCCCAGCGGCTACGACCCGACCAACTCCCCCGACCGGGCGCTGGAGCGGCGCAACGTCGTCCTCGACCGGATGGCCGAGCTCAACGCGATCCCTCGCGAGAAGGCGGAGAAGAACAAGCTGAAGGACCTCGGGCTCGACGTCCAGGAGGTCAGCAGCGGCTGCGTCAACTCCACCGCGCCGTTCTTCTGCGACTACGTGCTCTCCTACCTCCTCCAGGACCCCCAGCTCGGCGCCACCGTCCAGGAGCGGAACAACCTGCTCAAGAACGGCGGCCTGACGATCAAGACCACGATCGACATGACCGCCCAGCGCGACGCCGACAACGCAGTGGCCGCGCACGTCAACCCCACCGATGGCGCCATCGGCGCCCTGGCGATCGAGCAGCCGGGCACCGGCAACGTCGTCGCCCTGGCGCAGTCGCGGCCGATGGGCAACCGCAAGAAGCTCGGCCAGACCTACGTCAACTTCACCGTCCCCAAGGAGTACGGCGGCGCCAACGGCTTCCAGCCCGGGTCGACGTTCAAGGTCTTCACGCTCGCGGCGGCGCTCGAGCAGGGCCTCCCGCTCGACACGCAGTTCGACTCCCCGTCGCCGATGACCTTCGACCAGGCCGACTTCACCAACTGCCCGGGCGAAGGGTTCTTCGGCGGCGAGTACACCGCGAACAACTCGACCGGCACCGGTTGGTACAACATGTACTCCGGCACCCGGAACTCGGTGAACACCTACTTCCTCCAGCTCGAGCAGCTGACCGGCGTGTGCGCACCCTTCGAGCTCGCGACGGAGCTGGGCGTCAAGCTCACCGACCCGAAGGCCGAGCGCTACCCGTCGTTCACCCTCGGCATCGCGGACGCCTCGCCGCTCGAGATGGCAGAGGCCTACGCGACGTTCGCCGCGCGCGGCCTGCACTGCGCCTCCCGCCCGGTGACCCAGATCCTCGACTCCGGGGGCAACGTGCTGCTCGACTACGAGCCCCAGTGCACGCAGGTGCTGCCGCAGAACGTCGCCGACGCGGTCAGCAACGTGCTGCGCGGCGTGATCGAGGGTGGTTTCGCGTCCGCGCAGGCCCTGTCCACCGCGGCGGCCGGCAAGACCGGCACCACCCAGGAGCAGAAGGCGGTGTGGTTCTGCGGGTACACCACGCAGTACGCCGCGGCCGCCACCATCGCCGGCATCGACTCACTGGGCAGACCCGAGTCGCTGGTCGGCAAGACCATCGACGGCAGCTACATCTCCTCCGCATCGGGCTCGGGGTTCGCTGCGCCGATCTGGGGCGACGCGCTCAAGCCGCTGACGGCGGGCCAGCCCTACGAGGACTTCGTCTACCCGGTGGGCATCGAGGGTGTCGGCGTCACCTCGGCCAGGCCGCCCAAGCCCCCGAAGCCGCCGAAGGGCCACGGCGGTGGCCATGGTGGAGGCCACGGCGGGGGTCACGGCGGTCGCTGACGGCGCCAGTCGAGGAGCGTCGTGCGCCGGTCCCGGCAACCGATGAGCTCAGGCCGATCCCTGCCCGGGCCTCGGAGCGTTCGACTCGTTCCTCACTCCCGGAGGAGTTCACCCGAGCTGGCGGCGTACCTCCGCGGCGACGGCACCGCCGTCGGCCCGGCCCTTGACCTGCGGCTGGACGACGCCCATCACCTTGCCCATCGCCTTCATGCCCTCGCCCGCCGCGCCCGTCTTCTCGATGGCGGCGGTGACCAGGGCGCTGATCTCGTCGGCCGAGAGCTGCTCGGGCAGGTAGTCGGCGATCACGGCGGCCTCGGAGCGCTCCTTGTCGGCCATCTCGGCCCGGCCGCCGTCGTCGAACGCGGTGGCGGCCTCGCGGCGCTTCTTCGCCTCGCTCGACAGCACGCCGATGACCTCGTCGTCGCTGAGCTCGCGCGCCTCCTTGCCGGACACCTCGGCGTTGGTGATCGCGGTGAGCACCATGCGCAGCGTCGAGGAGCGGGTGGTGTCGCGGCCCTTGATGGCGGCGGTGAGGTCTTCGCGGAGGCGGTCCTTGAGGGTGGCCATGACCGCGATTGTGGCAGCCTTGTGGGATGTCCTTCCTCCGAGTTGCGGGCGGGGTGGCCGGTGGGGTCCTCGGCACCGGCGCCGTCGCGGGGGTTGGGCTGACGGCGTACGCCGCCTGGGAGGCTCGCCAGTACACCCTGCGCAGGGTCGAGGTGCCGCTGCTGCCCGCCGGTGCGCGGCCGCTGCGGGTGCTGCACCTCAGCGACATCCACATGACGCCCGGCCAGCGGCGCAAGCAGGAGTGGCTGGCGGGCCTCGCGACGCTGCGCCCCGACCTCGTCGTCGACACCGGCGACAACCTGGCCCACGCCGCCTCGGTGCCGGTGGTCCGCGACGCGCTCGGGCCGCTGCTCGACGTGCCCGGCGTCTTCGTGTTCGGCTCCAACGACTACTTCAGCCCGACGCTGCGCAACCCGCTGCGCTACCTGCTGCCCGACGACGGCCGGCGCAACACCGCCGCGGCGCGGCTGCCGTGGCCCGACCTGCGCGACGCGTTCACGGCGTCCGGGTGGGTCGACCTCACCAACCGGCGGGAGGTCGTCAAGGTCGGCGAGCTCTCCTTCGCGTTCGCGGGCGTCGACGACCCGCACCTGCGCTACGACCGACTCCAGGACGTCGCCGGCCCGGCCGACCGCGACGCCGACGTGCGGGTCGGGGTGGCGCACGCGCCGTACCTGCGGGTCCTCGACCAGCTCGCCGCCGACGGCTACGACGCGATCCTCGCCGGCCACACCCATGGCGGCCAGGTGTGCCTGCCCGGGGTCGGCGCGCTCACGACCAACTGCGACCTCGAGCCCGCCCGGGCGAAGGGCCTGCACCGGCACCCGGCCGCCTCGCGCGACGGCGATCCTGGCTCCGCGTGGCTGCACGTGTCGGCCGGGCTCGGCACCTCGCCGTACGCCCGGATCCGGGTCGCCTGCCGCCCGGAGGCCACACTGCTCACGCTGGTGCCGCGCAGCCGCTGAACCGATTGGGGAACCCCCCGGCTGCTCCGGTATGCTCCGGACCTTGTGAGCCCGGCTCACAATCGGGCTGTGGCGCAGCTTGGTAGCGCGCCTCGTTCGGGACGAGGAGGCCGCAGGTTCAAATCCTGTCAGCCCGACTCTTCGCTCGTCGGCTCCCGGTCGCTCCGCGGCCGGGAGCCTTCGCCGTCTCTGGGGATATGCCGGACAGCCGGGCCGCCGACCCGCGACACTGGCGGGCGGAAGGGTGGTGACTCGATGACGCTCGCAGACATCGTGGTGGACCAGCTGGTGTTCCTGCTGGCGGCGCCGGAGGACGTGCTCGACCAGGACAGCGGCGTGCTGGTCCTGCAGGACGTCCTGTCGCGCCTCGAGGCGGTGCCGGCCGAGGACCGCGCAGGGCTTCGGCACGTCGCCGAGGCGCGCCTGGCCGGCGGACAGCACCCCGCGGAGATCGAGAGCGCGCTGCGCGAGCTGGTGCTGCTGCTCGACGAGATCGCGGCGGCCTGAGCCTCCGCGCGGTGGTCAGACCGTCAGGGACGGGTCGGTAGCCGAGTCATTGGCCGAGTCATTGGCCGAGTCATTGGTCGAGTCGGCGCTCGCGGGGCCGTCCTTGGTCGGGTCGACGACCCGGCTGAAGCGCTCCCAGGCGGCCTGCCGGGACACACCGAGGGCCTTGCCGATCTCGGCGTAGGAGATGTGCCGCTCGCGGATCCGGGCCACCCAGAGCCGCAGGTAGCGGTCGACCTGGCCCGCGGTGGCCGCGATGAGCGGCAGCCGGGCGAGCATGTCGGCGTCGGACATGGAGTCGTCGGTCCAGCCGAGGACGCGCTGGCTGGCGTTCTCCGGCGCCGCGAACGCCTCGGAGAACGACGAGAGGCAGTCGGTGCACATGAGGGCGCCAACACCGGCGGCGTACCGCGTCTCGTCGGCGCCGCTTCTTCCGCAAAATGAGCATGACCAGGCAGTCGGCTCGAAGTCCATCAAAGCCCCCCTTGGACGAACTCAGCGGTGAGAGCCTAGCCAACCGCCGTGTCAATGCCCCATCGGGCATGTGCGCCAGGTGGACTGGTCCAGTCCGGAGTCATGCCCGGATTGGCAGGACGTCAGGCACCGGTGGGTCTGAGAGACTTCCTCCATGTCCGAGGATCGCGACGGGAGCTCGCCGTCCCTGGAGCCCCCGTCGCTGTTCGGCCGCAAGCGCAGGAAGCAGGCGCCCGCGCCGGAACCCGTCCCTGCGCCGGTGATGGCGCCGGCCGACCCGGACACGATCTTCGACGACACCAGCGAGCCCACGCCGATGCCGGAGCCCGCGCCGGTCGCGGAGGCGGTCCGCGAGCCCCGGCCGCCCCGCGACCCGTGGCTGGGCGGTGCGCCTGCGGCGGCGCTGACCGGGCTGCTCGTCGGCGGCCTCATCGTCGCGGCGACCTGGGCCTCGCTGCGGCTGTGCACCGAGGTCAAGGGCACCTCGTCGTGCGGTGACCAGGGCTTCTTCCTGCTGGTCGCGATCCTCGTCGTGGCGGTGCTGGTCGGCATGGTGGTGCTCCGCCTCGCGCACGTGCCGGAGCCCGGCAGCACCAGCTTCCTGGCCGTCGGGCTGCTGAGCGTGGCGACACTGCTCTTCCTCGTCGGCTCGATCTTCGAGTGGTGGATGGCAATCGTCATCCCGCTCGTGTCCGTGGCGACGTTCCTGGCGGCGCACTGGGTGGCCAGCACCTACATCGATACAGAGAGCTGAGCCGGCGCTGGCTGTCCCGGCGGCCGCCGGGGGCGTCGAGTGACCCATTCGGCAGATTGGGAACGCTCCCACACCTGCACATCAGGTCACTCGACGGCAGACAGGGTCACTCGACGGCAGCCGACGCGACGACCAGCTCGGCGATCTGGATGGTGTTGAGCGCGGCGCCCTTGCGCAGGTTGTCACTGGAGACGAACAGCGCGAGCCCGCGGTCGTCGGGGACGCCGGGGTCCTGTCGGATCCGGCCGACGTACGACGGGTCCTTGCCGGCCGCCTGGAGCGGCGTCGGGATGTCGCTCAGCTCCACCCCGGGCGCGGCGGCGAGCAGCTCGCAGGCGCGCGCGGGGGTCAGGGGCCGCTCGAACTCCGCGTTGATCGCCAGCGAGTGACCGGTGAAGACCGGCACCCGCACGCAGATGCCGGAGACCGGCAGGTCGGGGATGCCGAGGATCTTGCGGGACTCGTTGCGGAGCTTCTGCTCCTCGTCGGTCTCCTCGAGCCCGTCGTCGACGATCGAGCCGGCCAGCGGGAGCACGTTGTAGGCGATGGTGCGGGCGTACTTCTCGGGCTCGGGGAACGCGACGGCCTCACCGTCGTAGGCGAGCTCGCGGGCCTTGTCACCGGCCGCCGCCACCTGGGCGGCGAGCTCCTCGACGCCGGCGACGCCGGAACCGGAGACCGCTTGGTACGTCGACGCGATCAGCCGCACCAGCCCGGCCTCGTCGTGCAGCGGCTTGAGCACCGGCATCGCGGCCATCGTGGTGCAGTTGGGGTTGGCGATGATGCCCTGCCCGGCCGCGATGACGGCCGCGGCGTCCTGCGGGTTCACCTCCGAGACGACCAGCGGGATGTCGGGGTCCTTGCGGAAGGCGCTGGAGTTGTCGACGACGATGACGCCTGCGTCGGCGAACTTCTGCGCCAGCGCCCGCGACGTGGTGGCGCCCGCCGAGAACAGCGCGATGTCGAGGCCGCTCGGGTCGGCGGTCGAGGCGTCCTCGACGACGACGCTCTGTCGACCCTGGGGACCGTCGTAGGGCAGGACGGTGCCGGCCGACCGCGCGGAGGCGAAGAACCGGACGTCGCCGACCGGGAAGCCGCGCTCGGCCAGGATCTGGCGCATCGCGACACCGACCTGCCCGGTGGCGCCGACGATGCCGACGTTGAAGGTGGTCATCGGCCGGTGCCTCCGTAGACGACGGCCTCGACCTCGTCGGCGTCGAGGTCGAAGGCGCTGTGGGTGGCGCGCACCGCGTCGTCGACCTGGCCCTCGTCGACGATGACGGAGATCCGGATCTCGGAGGTGGAGATCATCTCGATGTTGACGCCCGCGGCGGCCAGCGCCGAGAAGAACTTCGCGGTGATGCCCGGGTGCGAGCGCATCCCGGCGCCGATCAGCGAGACCTTGCCGATCTGGTCGTCGTAGATCAGCTTGTCGTAGCCGACCTCGTCCTGGATCTTCGCGAGCGCGGACATCGCGGTGTTGCCGTCGGCGCGCGGCAGCGTGAACGAGATGTCGGTCAGGCCGGTCGCGGCGGCCGAGACGTTCTGGACGACCATGTCGAGGTTGACCTCGACGGAGGCCAGCGTCTCGAAGATCCGGGCGGCCTCGCCGACCTTGTCGGGCACGCCGACCACGGTGACCTTGGCCTCGCTGCGGTCGTGGGCGACTCCGGCGATGATGGCCTGTTCCACGGGTTCTTCTCCCTCGGGGACGGGGACGATCCAGGTGCCTTCCTTCTGCGAGAAGGACGAGCGGACGTGGACCGGCATCTGGTAGCGGCGCGCGTACTCGACGCACCGCAGGTGCAGGATCTTGGCGCCCGACGCCGCCATCTCCAGCATCTCCTCCACCGAGATGCGGTCGAGCTTGCGGGCGGTCGGGACGATGCGGGGGTCGGCGGTGAAGACACCGTCGACGTCGGAGTAGATCTCGCACACCTCGGCCCCGAGCGCGGCGGCCAGCGCCACCGCGGTGGTGTCGGAGGCGCCGCGGCCCAGGGTGGTGATGTCCTTGGTGTCCTGCGAGACGCCCTGGAAGCCGGCCACGATGGCGATCGCGCCCTCGCTGATGGCCTGCTCGATCCGCCCCGGCGTGATGTCGATGATCTTGGCCCTGCCGTGGGCGGAGTCGGTGATCACGCCCGCCTGCGAGCCGGTGAACGACTTCGCGGTGTGGCCGAGCGCGGCGATGGCCATCGCCACCAGCGCCATCGAGATCCGCTCGCCGGAGGTGAGCAGCATGTCGAGCTCGCGCGGCGGCGGCAGCGGCGTCACCTGCTCGGCGAGGTCGCGCAGCTCGTCGGTGGTGTCGCCCATGGCCGAGACCACGACGACGACGTCGTGGCCCGCCTTGCGGGTGTTGACGATGCGCTGCGCCACGCGCTTGATGCCCGCGGCATCAGCGACGGACGAGCCACCGTACTTCTGGACGACGATTCCCACCCGACGAGTCTAGTTTGGGGCGGCTCGGGGCAGTGGTGCGCAGCGGCTACGTGGACACCTCGGTGGGGTCCGCGGACCCCTCGCCCAGGATCTCGGCGGCGACCGCCACGACTTCGTGCTCACCGGTGAACTCGGCGTCGAGCCGGTCGTGGGCGACCACCGACAGCAGCGCGTTGAGCGCGACCCCCGCGAGGTTGCCCCACGAGGAGACGTAGGAGAACTGCCACCACCACAGCGCCTCGGCGAGGTCGCCCTCCTGGAAGTGCCGCAGCCCGGTCTCCAGGTCGGAGGCGATGCTGGTGAGGTCGTCGGAGAGCTGGCTCTCGACGACCTCGGGGACATAGGGGTCGAAGACGTAGCTGTAGGTGTCGAGGTTGTCGAGCATCCCGGCCAGCCGCAGCCGCATGTCGTCGAGGTCGGACTCGGGCCCGACGTCGGGCTGGTACTTCTGGCGCGGCTCGAAGTCGCGCTGTGCGCCGAGCCTGGCACCCGCCAGGGAGATCTGGCTGATCTCGAGCAGCAGCAGCGAGATCGCGGGCCCGACGTCGCCCTCGCGCGCGATCTCGCGGAGCGCGAGCAGGAAGCTCGCGAAGGAGTCGGCGATGCTCTGCGCGAAGTCCTCGTCCTCGCTGGTGAGGACCTCGCGTGCCACCTGCCCGTCGTCCGGGGGTACGTCGTTGGTCGGCACATCGTTCACTGGGCGCTCCGCCTTCCCGCCAGGGCTCGTCCGAGGGTGACCTCGTCGGCGTACTCCAGGTCGCCGCCGACCGGTAGCCCGCTGGCGAGCCGGGTCACCGTGAGGTCGAGGTCCTTCAACATACGTGTGAGGTAGGTGGCGGTCGCCTCCCCCTCCAGGTTGGGATCGGTCGCGAGGATCAGCTCGGTGACCGTGCCGTCGGAGAGCCGCATCATCAGCTCGCGCACGCGCAGCTGCTCGGGGCCGATGCCGTCGATCGGCGAGATCGCCCCGCCGAGCACGTGGTAGCGGCCCTTGAACTCGCGCGTGCGCTCGATGGCCACGACGTCCTTGTACTCCTCGACCACGCAGAGGACGGTCAGGTCGCGCCGCGGGTCGCTGCAGATCCGGCACAGGTCGGCCTCGGAGACGTTGAAGCAGATCGAGCAGAACTTCACCCGCGCCTTGACCTCGATGAGGACCTCCGCGAGGCGGCGTACGTCGGGCTCCTCGGCCTGCAGCAGGTGGAAGGCGATGCGCTGGGCGCCCTTCGGCCCGACGCCCGGCAGCCGGCCGAGCTCGTCGATGAGGTCCTGGACCACGCCTTCGTACATGGGGGTGGTGGACCGCTAGCCGGAGAAGCCGAGCTGGCCCGGCGCGGACGGCGGGCCGCCGGGGCCGCCCATGCCGCCCATGCCCCCGGCCAGCGGGCCGAGGGCCTCGGTCGCCATCGCGTCGGCCTTCGCCTTCGCGTCGCGGTAGGCGGCCACGACCATGTCGCCGAGGTCGGCGAGGCTCTCGGCGTCGTCGGCGTCGAACGAGCCCGGCGTGAGCGTGACGCCGGTCAGCTCGCCGACGCCGTTGACCTTGACGGTGACCGAGCCGACGCTGCCCTCGACCTCGGTGTCGTGGAGCCGCTCCTGCGCCTGGGCGAGCTGCTCCTGCATCTGCTGCGCCTGCTGCAGCAGGGAGTTCATGTCGAAGCCGCCGGCGCCGAGCGCCTCGAACGGGTTTTGGCCCTCGGTCATGGTCGGTGCCCTTCGGTGGTCGTCATGAGTGCTTGATCTCCTCGATCGTCGATGCGCCGAGCTCGCGGGCGAGCAGGTCCTCGCTGCCGAGGTCGTCGGGGTCGGCGTCGAGGTCGTCGCGGCTGGCCACGGCGTCGGCGGCGGCCAGCTCGTCGGTGCGCGGGGTCTCGGCGCCCTTCGGCCTGGTCTGCTGGATCGCCTCGCGGGCGGCGGCCCTTGCCGCGCTCGGGTCGGGCGTCTCCGGTCGCGCCTCGTCGTCGGCCGCCCACGCGGGCGGCGCGTCGGGCGCGTCGGTGGCGGCCGGCTCCGGCGCGGGCTGGGCTTCTGACTGCGCCACGGGCGCGGGGTCGGTCGCCGCCCTGGTGACGACCGGTGCGGCCTCGGGCTGGGCGCCCGGGTCGACGATCGTCTCGATCTTCCAGTCGGCGCCGACCACGTCGATCGCGGCCTGGTGGACCACCTCGGCGCAGCCGCTGGACACGAAGCTGTCGCGCGCGCCGGCGTTGGCGAACCCGAGCGTGAGCACGTTGCCGTCGAGGCCGACCACCTGGCAGTTCTGGGTGAGGTGGATCCAGGCCATCCGGCGACGGGTCTTGGTGGACTCGACGACGTCGGGCCACAGCAGGCGGACGTCGACCAGGCTCAGGCTGCTGCCGCGGACCGGGGTCGGCGTGGGCTGGGCGGGCTGGGGGGTGGGCTGGGGCGAGGGCTGGGGCGTGGCCTCGGGAGCACGCTCCGGCTCGGGCGGCGCCTCGGCGGCGGGCTCGGCAGCGGGCTCGGCAGCGACCGGCGCGGGGGCAGGTGCGACGGGCTCCGGCGCGGCGACGGTGTCGGCCATCGCCGCCGGCGCCGCGGCTGCGGCGGGGCGGTCCTGGGCGGGAGGCGCCGTCGGAGCCGGGGCCGCGCTGGCGGCCGCGCTCGGGGTGCCGGTGATGGCGGCGCGGCGCTCGAGCCGGTCGAGGCGCGCGGCGAGGCCGTCGGTCGTGTGGTCGGCGCCGGGAAGCAGCACCCGGGCGCACAGCAGCTCGAGCAGCAGCCGCGGCGCGGTGGCTCCGCGCATCTCGGTGAGGCCGGTGGCGAGGATGTCGGCGGCCCGGCT
This sequence comes from Nocardioides halotolerans DSM 19273, assembly GCF_000422805.1. Taxonomy (GTDB): domain Bacteria; phylum Actinomycetota; class Actinomycetes; order Propionibacteriales; family Nocardioidaceae; genus Nocardioides; species Nocardioides halotolerans. Next base: position 229,927 of record NZ_KE383924.1, read on the forward strand.
CAGCTCCGTCGCGCCGAACCTGGCCGCCTGGGCGACCAGCCGGTCGGCGAGGTCTTCGGAGACGTCGATCAGGCCGCTCGCGGTGGCCCCCGGGACGGCGGCCACGATCACCAGGTCGCGGAGCCGCCGGAGGAGGTCCTCGGTGAAGCGGCGCGGGTCCTGGCCGGTCTCGACGACCTTGTCGACGACGCTGAACACCGACGCACCGTCACCGGCTGAGAACGCGTCGACCACCTCGTCGAGCAGCGCGTCGGGCGTGTAGCCGAGCAGCCCCGAGGCCAGCTCGTGGGTCACCCCGGCAGGGCCGGCGCCGCCGATCAGCTGGTCGAGGACCGAGAGCGTGTCGCGGGCCGAGCCGCCGCCCGCGCGCACGACCAGCGGCAATGCGGCGGGCTCGATGGCGACGCCCTCCTTGCGGGCGAGCTCGTCGAGGTAGGAGGACATGAGCCGCGGCGGGATGAGCCGGAACGGGTAGTGGTGGGTGCGCGAGCGGATGGTCGGGATGACCTTGTCGGGCTCGGTGGTCGCGAAGATGAAGCGGAGGTGCTCCGGCGGTTCCTCGACGAGCTTGAGCAGGGCGTTGAAGCCCTGGGTCGAGACCATGTGGGCCTCGTCGATGATGTAGACCTTGTACTTGCTCCTGACCGGCGCGAAGAAGGCCTTCTCCCGCAGGTCGCGCGCGTCGTCGACGCCGCCGTGGGAGGCCGCGTCGATCTCGATGACGTCGATCGACCCCGACCCGCCGCGGGCCAGGTCGCGGCAGCTGTCGCACTCGCCGCACGGATCGGCGACCGGCGCCTTCTCGCAGTTGAGCGCGCGCGCCAGGATGCGCGCGCTCGTGGTCTTGCCGCACCCTCGCGGGCCGCTGAAGAGGTAGGCGTGGTTGACGCGGTTGCCGGCCAGCGCTGCGCGCAGCGGCTCGGTGACGTGCTCCTGGCCGATGACCTCGGCGAAGGTCTCCGGCCGGTAGCGGCGGTAGAGAGCGAGAGGGGACTCCATTTGCCCTGAACCCTAGTTGCCGCCATCGACACCCGAAAGGCGGCTGTCCCGTCAGTACCAGCCGTACGCGCGCAGCTGCTCCTCGCTCAGGCCCAGGGCGTGCCCGACCTCGTGACCGAGCACCTTCAGCACCCGCGGGCCGACCTCCTCCACGCTGCGGCAGACGGTCAGGATCGGCAGCCGGTAGAGCGTGATGACGTCGGGCAGGGAGCCGGGCACCCTGCCGCCGGTCCTGGTCGTGGCGATCCCGCGGAACATCCCGAGCAGCAGCGTCCCCGGCTTCGCCTCACCTGGCTCGGGCAGCTCACGCACGACGACCGCGATGTGCGCCACCAGCGCGGCCGCCTCGTCAGGGAGCTGGTCGAGCGCGTCGCGCACCAGCTCGTCGAAGGCGTCGGGGGGCACGAGGCTCGGGTCCACCCCACGATCCTGCCCGGCGCCCGGAAGCGCATCGACGTACCGCGGGCGGGCCCGAACATGAAGAGGCCCCCCGCGTACCCGGCAGAGCTTGCCGACCCTTGCTGCCTTCCGGCCCTGGGGGAGTTGAGCTAGGTGCCGCCACACGGGGGGTTGCGACGAGTGTAGGTGAGCGCCGCGCGGGGCTCCAACGCGACGGTTCGATGGCGGTTCCGATTCGGTGGCCCCACGACCCGGCCGGTACTCTCCTGCGCGGAGGATTCGCCTAGTGGCCTATGGCGCTCGCTTGGAAAGCGGGTTGGGTTAACAGCCCTCGCGGGTTCGAATCCCGCATCCTCCGCCACTGCTCAGCGACCGGGTCACGGATCCGGCACCCAGTCGAGCACCGCGTGCAGCAGCTCCTCCGGCCTCGCCGCGCTGTCGAGCCGCAGCACGGGCTGCCGGCGCTCGCCGAGCCACCTCTCGTGCGCCACCAGGCTGCGGCCGTCGAACACCGGGTCGTCATAGCCGCGCGCCCACTCGAGGAAGACCTCCCACGCGTCGGCGTCGAAGGGGCGATCCGCACGCCGGTGCACCTCGCGGGCCTGAAGGCGCCGGATCCGCTCCTCGGGGTCGAGGGCCAGGAACACGATCGCGTCGCACTCGTCGACGACCGCGTCGCCCCACCCGATCATCGACCCGGACAGCACCCACGCCTCGCGGGGGACGAAGACGCTGCGCATCAGCGACAGCCGGTCGCCCTCGGGCCGCTTCTCGACGTACGGCGGATCGGTCGGCACCCAGAAGTAGTCGTCGGCGTCGGCGTGCGGCACCGACCAGTGGTTCGCCAGCGCCCGAGCGAGCGTGGTCGTGCCGGACCCGCTGGCCCCCAGCACGTGGAGTCGGCACCGTCGCATGTCGCCATTGTCGCGGGCCGGCCTGCGGGCCTGCGACGGCTCACAAGCGGATCGGCTGTTCCGCGGCGCGGACGTACTGCAGGGCCGCGAGCACGCGCCTGTTGCTGGCCGAGTCGGCGTGCAGGCCGAGCTTGGCGAAGATGCTGCCGACCAGCGGCTCCACCGTCTTGACGCTGAGGTGCAGCTCCTCGCAGATCGCGGCGTTGGAGAGCCCGCGCGAGATGAGCTCGAGCACGTCGTGCTCTCGCTCGGTGAGGCCGTCGAGGTGGCCGGCGCGCCGCTCGGCCGCGATGGCCTCCGTCAGGCTCAGGTGCTCGAGCACGAGGGCCGCTTGCCGGGCGAGGTCGTCGAGCAGCCGCTCCTCGGCACGCGAGAGCGGGTCCGCGCGCGAGACGACGAGCGCACCCCTGACCTCCTCATCGCGACAGACCGTCCGCAGGGCCGCCCACGGGCCGGCGGACAGCGAGGCGAGTGGGCCAGGCGGCGGCTCCGGGCCGCTCTCGGGCCAGAGACCGACGGCGTGCATGCCGTCCTCGCCGCCGAGCCACACCGAGGCGCTGGTGGCGCGCAGTGCCTCGGCGGTCGCGCGAGCCAGCGCCGCCGGGAGCTCGCGTGGGTCGCCACCGCTGCGCGAGAGCCACGTGAGCGCGGAGTACGCCGCGGCGTGCTGTCCGTGCACGATGGCGAGCCCGGCGGCCACGGGGATCAGCGGCGTCGTGAGCAGCCCCGCCCGGGGCGAGCCGGCCACGACGAGTCCCACCACAAGGGCGACCGCGGACACCGAGACGGCCGCGAGGAGCCAGCCCAGCTGGCGGGCCGCCTCGCCGGACCGCCAGCGGACCACCAGCACGACGACCCACAGCAGCTGCAGGAGCACGAACGACGGGTTGGTCACCCCGTCCCAGAGGGTCGAGACCAGGGCGGGCGACCCGCCGTGGATCGGGTGCCTCGTCTCGACGCCGGACGCCGCGTAGCCCACCGGCCAGCCCGCCGACAGGACCGTCGAGAACGCGGAGACGGCGACGACCGCACCCACGACCGGCCGCCACCGGCTCGAGGGCGGGCGGCCGTCGGGGAAGCAGACCACCCACACGGTGACCAGGCAGATCACCACCGGCACCAGCCACGTGCCGACCCACGCCCACCAGCGCACCGAGCCGCCGGAGTCCGCGTGCGCGACCTGCCGCCCCAGGAACATCACCGCCTCGACCGCCCCGACGACCAGCAGCAGCCGGCCCTCGAGGTGGCCGGACCTCTGGTGGAGGACGTAGACGCCGACCGCCGTGCACGAGAGCGCGAGCAGGCCGTTGTGGAGGTTGGGCAGCCACCAGCCCCTCGCCAGCCCGACGGTGACCAGCACCAGCACCACGCTGAGCGTCAGCACCGGCACGAGGCCGCGCAGGGAGGGGCGGGACACCGAGGAATCGTGACACCCACCGGCCTCTGAGTCAGCAGGGGAAACCCTGCTCGCGAGGTCCAGGGGTCTCCCCGTGGCGCGACGTCCGCCGTCTCCCGAGGCTGGCCGGCATGACCACCACCGCACCTGACATCACCCACGCCGCGAGTCCGGAGGAGCGGCTGCTCACCGGCTCGCTGCTCGTGGCCCCCGTGGCCTACCTGGCCGCCGACACGACGTACGCCGCACGCGGCTGGGACGACGGCACCGCCGGACTGCTCGCCGTTCTCGCCTCCATCGCCTACGGTCTGGTGTTCCTCCGCGTGGCCGGCTGGCTGCGGCCGGCCGCGCGGCTCCGCGCGGCGATCGTCGTCGTCGGCCTGGTCGGGATGTCCGGCGCCGTGGCCTACGGGTTCGACGCCATCCACCTGTCCCTGGGCGACACCGAGCTCGTCGACCGGGCCGGGGCGGCGACCCTCATCAAGCCGCTCGGGCTGTTCTTCCCCCTGGCCCTGGGCCTGGTCGGCGCGGCGCTCGTCCGGCTCGGCGCCCGCTGGCAGGGCGGCCTCGTGCTGGTCGCCGCCCTCGTCTGGCCGGTCGCCCACATCGGCAACGTCGCCCCGCTGGCCGTCGCCGTGAACATCGCGCTGGTCGCCGGCCTCGGCACGCTCCTCTGGCAGCTGCCGGTGGCGGAGGGCGACTCGCGCGACAAGCCCGGGAGCGACCTGCACGCGGCTCGGCGGGGATAGTCCGTGACGTGTGGGTTGCGGAAACGCTGGCTCCGCAGACCCAAACGTCAGGGACTATCCCGCCCCTGCCCCGGAGTCGCCGCCCCGGTGTCACGTTTGCGGTGCTGGCACGACTGCACCCCATGAGGCGCAGGTGGTGGGTCGCGGGGCTCGCGGTCGTCCTCGTGGTGGCAGGCGGCTACTGGTTCCAGCCGTGGCGGCTCGTCACCACCCGCGAGGTCGACGAGCGGCTGCCCGCGGTGGCCGGTCCGTCGTCACCCGGCAGCACCGCCACCACGAGCACGGAGCCGACGTCACTCGAAGCCGCCCCGACCCCGGTGGCGCCGGTCGAGCTCCTGCGCGGGCGGTTCGTCAGCCATGAGCACGGCACGAGCGGACGGGTCCGCGTCGTCGGCCAGCCCGACGGGCGTCGGCTGCTCGCGATCGAAGACCTCGACACCTCCGACGGTCCGGACCTGCACGTCTGGCTCACCGACGCCGAGGTCACCGACGACGGCTGGCGGGTCTTCGACGACGGGAGGTACGTCGACCTCGGCGAGCTGCGCGGCAACAAGGGCAACCTGGTCTACGAGCTGCCCGCCCGCGTCGACCTGGCCGACTACCAGAGCGTGTCGATCTGGTGCGAGAGGTTCTCGGTCTCGTTCGGAGCCGCGGCACTCACGCCCGCCTGACGGCTCGCCTCGACCGCCAGCCGGTCGACGAAGTCGTTCATCTCGTGCCCCGAGTGCCCCTTGACCCACTGGAAGGCGACGTCGCCGCGCTGCGCGACCAGCGTGACGAGCGGCTCCCAGAGGTCGCGGTTGGCGACCGGCTTCCTCGCCGACGTGACCCAGCCGCGGGCCTGCCACCCGGCGTACCACCGGTCGCGGAAGCAGTTGACGACGTAGGTCGAGTCCGACACGACCAGGAGCGGCCCCGACAGCGACCGCACCGCCTCGAGCGCCGCCCGGATCTCCATCCGCTGGTTGGTCGAGGGGTTCTCGGTGCCGGAGGCGAACTCCTCGGTCGAGAGCGCCCAGGCCCAGCCGCCGGGGCCGGGGTTGCCGGAGCAGGCGCCGTCGGTGAACACCGAGCGGGCGCCGGCCGGCACGGCCATGTCGGCAGGGCGGGGGCGGGAACCAGGACGGGGCATCAGCGGGAGACAGTACGCCGACGGCGCGCCAGCACCGGACGCAGGAGCAGGGCGAGCAGCAGCGTGCCGCCGCCGGCCAGGCCCCACCACACCGCGTCGTCGCGCGTCTGGGCGAGGACGTCCTCGGGCTCGTCGGGCACCGAGAGCAGCTGCGGCTCGTGCTCGACGGTGCCTGCCCCGACCTCCGTGCCGTCGTCGTCGACCTGCATCGGCCGGGTCAGCGCGTCCATCGCCTGCACCTCGCCGGCACCGACGAGGGTGTTGGGGACGTCGGGGCGCCCGTTGGCGGTGGTGAGCAGGCGCCGCACGGACGCCGCGATCGACTCGTCGCGCGCCGACTGGAGCAGGGCCAGCACGCCGGAGACCTCCGCGGCGGCGTAGGACGTCGCGGGGTCGGCCAGGAGGCACGACTCGCCGCGCAGCGAGTAGGACACGCCGCCCGCGGTGGGTGCGGCGACGTCGGTCGTCGAGTTCTCCAGCACCCAGCTCGTGGGGTCGGGGTTGCTCGACCCGGCGGGGGTGGCGTTGACGCCGAGCACGTGCTCGAGGTCGGCTGGGTGGATGTACGGCGCGGCGTCCTCGCCCGCGGCGTGCGCCTCGAACGACGCCGGCAGGTCGCTCGGCAGCTCGGAGGACCGGTTGCCGGTCGGGGCGACCACCACCGCCCCGAGCTCCCAGAGCCGGGCGATCCTGGCCTCGATCTCGGGGTCCTCGGGGATCGCGAGCGACATGTTCACGATCCGGATGTCCAGGGTCGGCACCGCGGCGATCACGGCGTCGAGGCCCTCGCGCAGGTTGTCGACCGTCATCGGCGACTCGGTGCTGTCGGGGGCGGTCGACGCGTCCGGCTCGTCGTAGACGCGCACGTCGAAGATGCGCGCCCACGGCGCGATGCCCACGGGCCCGCCGCCGGGCCGGGCCCGTCCCGCGATCAGGCCCGCCACCGCCGTGCCGTGGTAGTAGACCGGCTCCTGCTGCTTGACGCCGGCCCGGACCGGCTCGCCCGCGCGACGGATCGGAGCCGAGCTCGCGACGCCGGAGTCGATGACCGCGACCGTCACGCCCTCCCCCGGCTTGACGCGCAGCTTCTTCAGCCGTGCCAGCGCGTCGTCGACGCCCATCTCCTGGAGCGGCAGGCTCGGCGCGCTCGTGGCGAAGTGCGTGGTGTCCTGCAGCGGGATGGCCTGGCAGTCGGCCTCCACGCCGTCGTCGGCGACCGCGGCCGGGCACACGACGAGCGAGGCCGTCACCGCGGCGCCGGCGAGCGCGAGCCTCACGTCGGCGGCTTCCGGCAGTCCTCCGACGACTGCGGCTGGCCCGGCTGGTTGGCCGGCGGGCACAACGCCGCGCTCGTCGAGAGGGCCACGCCCTCGTCGAACAGCCCGGCCCACTCGTCGGGCACCACGGGCGCGGTGCTCTCGTCGTAGCCGAGCTTCTCGAGCGTGATGGGACCGCCCACCAGCGGGTAGGCCTTGCCGAGGGGGTCGATGACGATCGTGGAGTCGCTCTCGGTCTCGTCCCAGGTGCCGACCTGGACGAACGCGCCGCGGCCGCGGTCGAGCGAGACCGTCCGCTGGGCGGCGGCGATCTCGCCCTCGGCGCCCGCCTCCGGCGACTCGGCGTCCGCGGTCGGCGAGCCGGCCAGCCACACCCGCGGAGCCTGGCCCGCCGCGACGTCGAGCTGCGCGCAGGGGGCCGAGTTGAGCGGCCCGAGCGCCGTGTCGGGCCAGTGCGCACCGGTGTAGGTCGTCTCGGCGTACGACGCGGGCAGGCCCACGCCCTCGAGCAGGCGGGGGCCGTGCTTGAACGACGAGTTCTCCAGCACCGCGAGCGCGAACGGGTCCAGCGGCTGCCAGCCGCCGTCGATCACCATCGCCGCGCGGTCGCCGTCGACGACGTAGTCGCCGACCCGCGCGTCCGGCACCGGGGCATCGACCGCCTTCCGGCCGAGGTGGGGCAGGTCGAACCCGCCCGGCCCGATCTCGCCGCCCTCCGGGAACAGCGCGAGCCACTGCGCCGGCACGTCGATCGCCTCGACCTTCTGACCGAGGCCGTAGTCGATCAGGAGGTTGTCGCCCTCGGACTCGGCGATCGGGTAGCGGTAGGCGCGCTGCTCGCGAGCCTCGCGGCTGCTCGAGGTGGCGATCAGCCAGTAGCGCTCCGCGCTGTGCACGACGATGGCTGCGCTCGTGGTCGGCGTGACCCGCTCCTCGTCGGACACGTCGACGGCGATGCCGACGTCGTCGTTCGTGCACGCGGTCCAGCCCGTCTGGATGAACTGCCGCGGCCGCGGCAGGGTCTGCGGCGCCCCCAGGATGCCGATCGGGATGCCGGGCGTCTGCTCGTCGACGACCTCCTGGTCGACGGAGGTGGCCTTCACGTCGGCACCGAGGATCAGCTGCGCCGAGGTGATGTTGATGACCGGGATCAGCTCGGGCGGGTCGTCCTCCTCGAGGATGACGTACGTCGCCGGCTGGTCGCCCCGCGTGACCACCAGCCCCACGCGGTTCCAGTCCTCCGGCGTGCGCGCGGAGAGCACCGAGGCGATCGCGGCACCGGCGACGAGGAGCACCGCGAGCGCGAGCCCGCCGACCACGGTGCGACCGGGGCGCGACGGCTCCACCTCGCGCCCGCCCGGTGCGCCGGAGAGGAACGCCGTGACGAGCCGGCGCCGCGAGAACGAGTAGGCCTCGACGAGGTCCTTCTTGGTGGCCATCAGGATCAGCTCTTGATGGCGGAGTAGATGCCGGTCGCGAGCACCACCAGCGGCAGCAGCGCGAGGAGCGAGACGGTCTCGGCGAGGTCGCCGAGCCGGCCCCGTCGCAGCGACGAGGTCGTGGGCACCAGCGTGAGCGCGAGCAGGGCGGCGCCGGTCGCGGCGAGGGTGACCGCGACGGTCGGGCGCCAGTCGGGGTGCATCCACAGCAGCGAGACGGCGATCGACCCCAGGCCGAGGATGCCCGAGCCGAGCCCGACGAGGACCTCCTGGCCGGTGCGGTACTGGCGGGTCCGCAGCATTACGACCAGGCAGGAGACGACCGCCAGGAGCGTGCCGGAGAGGCCCAGGCTCACGGCGAGCGGCGCGACCAGCACGAGCAGCAGGCCGACCGTCGCCGAGGTGGCGACCAGGATCTGGTGGGCGAGCCGGGCGTCGGAGCGGACGCGCGCCGGGTCGATCTCCTCGGGGTCGGCGGTGATGTCGGCCGGGGCGAACAGCTGGTCGACGTGCGTGCTGGTGACGCCGAGCGCGAGCCAGGGGAAGACCGAGCCCGCGAGCACCACGACCGCCAGCGCCGTCGTGAGCACCACCGCGGGGTCGAACGAGCCGGCCCGGGTCAGCAGCCCGGTGGCGAGGAAGATCGCCCCGACCACGACCGGCGGCAGCGCGAGCGTGCGCCCTTCGCCGAGGCCGACGACGCAGATCAGGGCCGCCACCAGCGCCCCGCCGCCTGCGCACGCGACCGGGAGGCCGAAGAAGTCGCCGTCCTCGCGCAGCACGAGCATCAGCCCGGCGAGCGCGGCGTAGAGGCAGCCCATCCAGGCCACCACCACCGCGGCCTCGGGCTCGTGCTGGGCCCGCGAGAGCACGATCGCGCCGGCCACCAGCGCCATCGCCACGACCGCGGCGGCGACGCCCGCCAGCAGCGAGGTGTACTGGATCAGCAGCGCGACAGCGCCGAGCGCCATGAGCAGGCCCGCCGCCGCGAGGGCGGTACGCCGACCGGAGGCCGGCGCCCACGGCTGCAGGTCGCGCTCGACCACGTCGGTCATCGCCTCGACGACGTCGTCGTAGATGCGCGGCGGTGCCTCGTCGACACCCGCGGTGACCGTGAGCAGGCCGCCGTCCTCGACCCCCTGGGTGATCAGGCCGGTCTCGGGTGCGAGCTCGCGGCCGTCCGCCGTGACCACGCGGTAGCCGCCGTAGGCGGTCGCGGCGTCGAGGAGCCCGACGCTGCGAGCCAGCTCGGGCACGAGCTCGGCCAGTGGCACCGAGCCGGGCAGCACGAGGTCGACCCGGCGGGTGCCGGACGAGACGCTGACCCGCACCAGTCCCGACGTGCTGACCGGTGCCTGACTCATGTGACCTCCCGAATGGTGACGAACGGGACTGTAGTGCGGGGAGTACCCGCCCTCCTCACACGGCAGGAGGACCGGCGCCGGGCGCCGGTCCTCCGAGGTGTCGTGCGACGTGTCGTGCGAGCTGCGGTGCTCCAGGCTCAGCCGATCTGGAACGAGTTGGCGCCGCGCATGTCGGCCGAGTGGTAGTCCTGGTTGGACTGGCCCACGGTCGTGCCGGTGTCGTTGAGGAGCTGCATCATCTCGGCGATCGCGGTGTCCCACTTGCGCTTCGCGTCGACGTAGGCCGTCTGCGCGTTACCGGACCACTCGCTCTGCAGCGGGGCCAGGTCGCGCTCGAGGTTGTTCATGCGGTCGTCGATGTCCTTGACCATCTTGTAGAGATGGTCGGTGACCTCCTGGAGGCCACCGTGGTTGACGACGAGGCCGTCGAAGCCACTGCTGGTCATGTCTCTCTCCTTCGTCCTGTCGTCCGGGTCAGTACTGCTTCACGCCGTCGAGGCGGCTGTGGTTCTTGTTCATGTTGTCCGACTGCGCCTGGTCGGTGTTGATGTTGTCGCGCTCGGTCGAGGTCAGCGCGGCCTCGAAGTCGTTGAGGGCGCGGACGATGCGGTCCTGCTTCTCGGTCCAGGCCTGGTGCAGGCCGAAGAAGGCCTTGCCGCCCTGGCCCTGCCACTTGCCCTGGTAGCCGACGATCGTGTCGGACATCGTCCGCGAGAGCCGGTCGAAGTCGCTCTTGGCGTTGGCAACCATGCCCGCCGCGCGTGACAGCGTCCGGTCGCCTGCCTTCATCTCTGGCGTCGCCATGTCGCCTCATCCCTTTCCGTGAGCGGCATGTCGAAGCCACCCGAGTCGTGTGTGCGATGTGTGCTGCCGTGCGCCGGATCGTCAGTGTGACCCGGACAACCCCGTTCTCCCCGCGAGCCGGACCCCTAAACCCGGAACTTGATTTCCCACAGGGTCCGGAAGAGCCCCGACGCGACGACGAGCGCGGCGATCGTCCCGGCGCCGGCGAGGCCCTCGGCCACCTCGGCACGACGCGACCACCAGGCCGAGCGCCAGCCGCGGCCGGTCGCCACCGCCACGACGACGAGGAGGACGGCGAGCAGGATGCCGGCGATGCCCACGGCGATGCGCTGCCCCGGGTCGACGACGTCGAGCAGCACGACGGCGAGCGCGGCCCAGCAGCTGAGCCCGGCGCCGCGCAGCAGCGCGCGCGCGGCGGGGTGCCGGTAGCTGCGCGCCGCTAGCAGCAGCGCCGCTCCGGAGAGCCCGACCATCACCCGCGCGCCGATGCGGTCGACGGGCAGGTCGGCGGTCTTCAGCAGCATCGGGGCCGACACCGCGACCACCGCCCACACGCCCGCCGCCGACGCGGTGACGATCCGCGCACCGCGGGCCGCGACGTGGGCGACCGCGCTGGGCGGCACCATCGTCCGGCCGCGCCGTCCGGCCGGCCGCTCGCGGGCGGACCAGGCCGTGACCGCCAGGCGCTCGAGGTCGATGAGGAACTGATCGGGCACGTCGACCGCCATCGCCGGCACGAAGCGCGCGGCCAGCGTCGCGGCGAGCAGCAGCACGCTCCACACGACGCGCGGGTCGGCGTGCAGCAGCGCGCCGGCAGCCGTGACGAGGAACAGCCCGACACCGACCACGATCCAGACGCGCAGCGCCTCGTCGCCCTGGACGTCGAGCGCACGGGCGACGCCGGCCGCGACGGCCGCGACCAGCGCGGTGACACCGACGACCGTCGGGAGCCGCTCGGTCTCCGGCTCCCAGACGACGGCGAACGCCGCGGCGGCCGCGAAGGCGGGCGCGGCGACCATGCGGTGCGCACTGAGCCGCCCGACGGGCAGGACGCCCAGGAACGCCGAGAAGCCGAGGAGACCGACCGTCAGCCGTCCCTCGTCGCTGTCGAGGCCGCCGACCCGGGCGCCGAACCAGCCGGCCAGCCCCGCGACGGCTACGGCGACGGCGAACCAGGTGACCGAGAACGGACCTGGGGGCGGGGCGTCCGCCTCGACGGCCACGTGGTCGCCGGCGTGCCGGCGCACCGCGCCTCCGGCGGCCAGGACCTCTCCGCTGCGGATGCCGAGGTCGGCCATCGACGCGCCGGGTTCGAGCACGGTCCCGGTGCGGCGGTGCAGGGTCGGCGCGAACTGGAGGCCCGCCCGGGCGGCGTACTCGCGCGCGACGTCGTCGACCGACGCCTCGGGCGGCACCACGAGGTCGAGGGCACCCGCGGGCCCGTGCACGGTCAGCGCGACGGTGTCGTGCGCCAGCCGCCTGCCGCCCTCCATCGCGCCACCACCTCGTGTCCCGTCACCGAGCCGGACCAGCCCGGCGTGATCCCGGGCCGGTAGCGAGACTAGTTCCCCGATTCGGGGGCACACCTATCATCGGACGGTCCGGCTCGGGGATGACGGGAGTGGTGTGACGACGACGGAGAGGCCGCTGGTGCCACGCACCGCGGCACCGGGCGGTGGCCTCACCCCCGCCCTGTCCGCCACCGGGTCGACGACGCAGACCCCGGGGCCGGGCACGAGCACGCTGCGCGGCGGCCGGGTCGGCGAGCCCGAGCTGCCCCACGGCCAGCTCCAGCTGCAGCCGCCGCCCCAGATCGAGCAGTCCGAGGGCGCCAGCGGCGTGCTGATGAACGCGATCCCGATGCTCGGCTCGCTGGGCTCGATCGTGCTCGTCGCGACGATGAGCGGCGCCAGCACCGGCGGCCGCCAGTACATCGCGGCCGGCATGTTCCTCTTCGCGACCCTCGGGTTCGTCGTCGTGCAGATCGACCGCCAGCGCAAGCAGCGGATCCAGCAGGTCACCGGCACCCGCACCGAGTACCTCCGCTACCTCGCCAACGTCCGCCAGCTCGCCCGCGAGGCCGCCGACCAGCAGCGGCAGGCGCTCACGTGGCACCACCCCGAGCCCGCCGCGCTGCCCGCGCTCGCCGAGGACCGCACCCGCATCTGGGAGCACGGCAGCAGCGACCCGCGGTTCCTGCACGTGCGCTACGGCGTGTGCCACCAGCCGCTCTCGCTCGAGCTGCTGCCGCCCGAGAGCGCACCGATCGACCAGGTCGACCCCGCCGCGGCGTCGGCGCTGCACCGGCTGCTCGTCGTGCACCGGCTCCAGCCCGACCTCCCGGCGTCGGTGGACCTGCGGGCGTTCGACCGGATCGAGGTGTGCGGCCCCGAGGAGCCGGCGCGCTCGCTGGCGCGGGCGATGATCTGCTCCGCGACGGCGTTCCACTCCCCCGAGCACCTCGTCGTCGCCGTGCTCAGCACCGAGCAGAACCTCGCGCACTGGGACTGGATCAAGTGGCTGCCCCACGGCCAGAGCGCGCAGCAGTCCGACGCGGTGGGGCCGCGGCGGATGGTGTCCACCTCGCTCGACGAGCTGGCGTCCCTGCTGCCGGCCGACCTGAGCGAGCGGCCGCGCTTCGGCGCCGAGGAGCGGCCCGCGACCCCGCACATCCTCCTCGTGATCGACGGCGCCGAGCTGCCGCCGGGCAACCACACCGTGCCGCCCGACGGCGTGCACGGCGTCACGGTGCTCGACCTGCCGGTGCGCTGGGACGAGCTCGAGGACCCGACCCGGCTCCGGCTGCAGTTCGAGGCGGCGTCCGAGGCGACGGAGCCCGTCGGCGGCCGCTACCCGGTGCAGGCGCTGCGGCTGCGCGACGAGGTGATCCGCGCCAAGGTCGACCAGTGCTCGCTGGCCACGGCCGAGGCCTTCGCGCGGCGGCTCACGCCGCTGCACACCGTCAGCGGCGTGGTCGAGAGCAGCGGCGCCGAGTCGAGCGGCGACGCCGACTTCATGGAGCTGCTGGCGCTCGGCGACGTGCACCGGTTCGACCCCGACCGGGCCTGGCAGCAGCGGCCGGCCCGCGACCGCCTGCGGGTCCCGATCGGCACCGGCGAGGGCGGCGCGGTGGTGCACCTCGACATCAAGGAGTCCGCCCAGCAGGGCATGGGCCCGCACGGCTTGGTGATCGGTGCGACCGGCTCGGGCAAGTCGGAGTTCCTGCGGACGCTCGTGCTCGGGCTGACCATGACGCACTCCCCCGAGCACCTCAACATGGTGCTGGTCGACTTCAAGGGCGGTGCGACGTTCGCGGGGATGTCGGAGCTGCCGCACGTGTCGGCGGTGATCACCAACCTCGCCCAGGAGCTCACGCTCGTCGACCGCATGCAGGACGCCCTGAGCGGCGAGATGGTGCGCCGGCAGGAGCTGCTGCGCGAGGCCGGCAACTTCGCCTCGATCCGCGACTACGAGAAGGCACGGGCCACTGGCGAGCCGCTCGAGCCGCTGCCGTCGCTCTTCATCGTCGTCGACGAGTTCTCCGAGATGCTCGCGGCCAAGCCGGAGTTCATCGACCTGTTCGTCGCCATCGGCCGGCTCGGCCGCTCGCTGGGCCTGCACCTCCTGCTCGCCTCTCAGCGGCTCGAGGAGGGTCGCCTCCGCGGCCTCGAGTCGCACCTCTCCTACCGCGTCGGCCTGCGCACGTTCTCGGCGCAGGAGTCGCGTGCGGTGCTCGGCGTGCCCGACGCCTACGAGCTGCCGCCCATCCCGGGCCTGGCCTACCTCAAGCCGGACCCGACGACGATGGTGCGGTTCAAGGCGGCCTACGTCTCGGGCCCGCCGTCCGGTCGGGTGCGCGTACGCCGCGACGAGGGCGGCAAGCTCCGCGGCATCCTGCCGTTCACGATCTCGGAGGTGCTCAAGCTCGACGTGCCCGTCGACGAGCCCGAGCCCGAGCCGGCGCCGGTCGAGCCCGGCGACCAGCAGTCGCTGCTCGACATCGCCGTCGGGCACATGGTCGGGCACGGGCCGGCCGCGCACCAGGTCTGGCTGCCGCCGCTCGACGTGCCCGACACCCTCGACGAGCTGATGCCCGACCTCGCGGTCGACCCGCGGCTCGGCCTCGTGTCCCAGGAGTGGCGCGCGCTCGGCGGCCTCGTCGTACCCCTCGGCACCGTGGACCGACCGCGCGAGCAGCGGCGCGACACCCTGTCGGTCGACCTGTCCGGCGGTGCCGGCCACCTCGCCGTGGTCGGTGGCCCGCGCAGCGGCAAGAGCACCACGCTGCGCTCGGTCGTGGCCGGGATGGCGCTGACGACGACACCGCTCGAGTCGCAGTTCTTCGTGCTCGACTTCGGCGGCGGCACCTTCGCGGGCATGGCCGGCCTGCCGCACGTCTCCGGCATCGGCACCCGGTCGGAGCCCGACGTCGTGAGCCGGATCATCGCCGAGGTCACCGGGATCGTCGACCGGCGCGAGCGCTACTTCCGCGCCAACGGCATCGACTCGATCGAGACCTACCGCACGCGGCGCGCGCAGGGTCGGGCGGACGACGGGTACGGCGACGTGTTCCTCGTCATCGACGGCTGGAGCACGCTGCGCGCCGACTTCGACGACCTCGAGCTCGAGATCCAGCAGCTCTCGACCCGCGGCCTGACCTTCGGCCTGCACATCGTCGCCGCGACGGGTCGGTGGGCCGACTTCCGGGCCGCGATGCGCGACATGTTCGGCAGCCGCCTCGAGCTGCGGCTCGGCGACCCGCTCGACTCCGAGATCGACCGCCGGATCGCGGCGCTGGTGCCGCAGAACCGGCCCGGGCGCGGCCTGGTCTCGAGCAAGCTGCACTTCCTCACCGCGCTCCCCCGCGTCGACGGCGACGTGCAGGCGTCGACGCTCGGCGACGGCGTCGACGACCTCGTCCGGCGGGTGGCCGAGGCCTGGACCGGACCGGCCGGCCCGAAGCTGCGGCTGCTCCCCGAGCGGATCTCGCTGGACGACGTGCTCGCCCAGGCCGGGGCGCCGGCGGTGCTCGCCGACGAGGCCAAGGGCGCGCACCCGCTCGTCGTCGGCATCAACGAGAAGGAGCTCGCGCCGGTCTCGCTCGACCCCGACACCGAGCCGCACCTGCTCGTGCTCGGCGACGGCCAGTCCGGCAAGAGCTCGATCCTGCGTGGCCTCGCGCGCGAGGTGATGCGCACCCGCACGCCCCAGCAGGCACAGCTGGTCGTCGTCGACTACCGCCGCGCGCTGCTCGGCGAGGTGCCGGAGGAGTACCTCCTCAACTACCTCACCTCCGCCAACCAGGCCCAGCCGGCGCTGCGCGACCTCGCGACGTACCTCGAGAACCGCATCCCGGGCCCCGACGTCACCCCCGAGCAGCTGCGCAGCCGCTCGTGGTGGAACGGCGCCGAGGTCTTCGTGCTCGTCGACGACTACGACCTGGTCGCCACCCAGCAGAGCTCGCCGGTGGCGGCGCTGCAGCCGCTGCTGGCGCAGGCGCGCGACGTCGGCCTGCACGTCGCCGTCGCGCGGCGTACGGGTGGCGCGTCGCGCGCGCTCTACGAGCCCGTGATCCAGTCGCTGCGCGACCTGGCCATGCCCGGCCTGATGCTCTCCGGCAGCCCCGACGAGGGGCCGCTGCTCGGCAACCTGCGCGCCGTGCCCGCCCCGCCCGGCCGCGGCCGCCTCATCACCCGCGAGCGCGGCGTCGAGGTCGTCCAGATGGCGTGGACCGACCCCACCCTCTGAGCGCTGACCCGGCGCGAACTTCGAGCCGGCTCGACGTCGACCCGGCGTGAAGTTCGAGCCGGGTCGACGTCCGGGTCAGGTGTGGGTGTGGACGCCGGGGCCGTTGAGCTTGAAGCCGGGCAGGTCGCCGAGGTGGTACGTCGCCTCGAAGGTCCGGCGGTAGCCGGTGTGGGCGACCCGCCAGCCGTCCGGGGTGCGCACGTAGCGGTCGCTGTAGAACGCGCCGCCCTCGAGCATGAACTGGAACGCCTCGACGATCACGCGGTCGTAGAGGTACCAGCCACCGGTGGCGGTGTCGCCGTCGACCTGGATCTCGGGGTGGTGGGCCTGGTGGAGGGTGATCAGGCCCTCGCCGAGGTTCTCGCGCATGTAGGCGACGAGGGCGGCGCGGTCGTCGAAGACGAGCCCGTTGTAGTCGCCGGTCGCCTCGGGCACGAAGCACTGCTCGAAGCCGTCCCAGTCCTTGGAGTCGAGGGTGCGCAGGTAGCGGTACTTCAGCTCGCAGATCGCGCGGACGTCGCGCTCCTCGAGGACGAGAGCGGCGAGGTCGGGCAGGTCGTCGGTCACGCTGCGCAAGGTAGTGCACAGGTGACGCGGGGGGCGGACGCGTCCGTAACCGACTGTCAACACGCCGTCAACCTCGGCGCGATCTTCGCCCGGCAGGCTCGGTGCATCCGACAGGAGGCACCGTGGACGACGACGACGAGCAGCAGCCGGGCGCTCCCGAGCGCTCGGACCCCAAGCACCGGCACGCGCAGGCGCTCGCCCGGCTGATGGCCGAGCGCGAGGACCTGCGCGGCGTGCACGCGCTGGCCGACCTCGTCAGCGACGCGCTGCGCTGGTCGGCGTGAGGTCAGGGCGCAGTCAGCGCAGGCTCGCGACCGCGGCGACGGCGTAGCGCCCGCACGTGGCCAGGCGCCGTACGCCGCGATGCCGAGCGCCTCGCCGACGCTTCCACGGCCGTGGAACCGTGGCCGTTGCAGACTAGGGACATGGCCACCAGCCCGTCAGCCGAGCCGTACGTCGAGGCCGGCGGCGACGTCGACATCGCCGCCGCGGCCGCGCTGTTCGCCGACCGCACCCGCGCATCGATCCTGGGTGCCCTGGCCGACGGGCGGGCGCTCGCCGCCAGCGTGCTCGCGGACGAGGCCGGAGTCAGCGCGCAGGCGGCCAGCGCGCAGCTGGCCCGGCTCACGCAGGCGGGCCTCATCGACGTCGAGGTGTCGGGCCGGCACCGCTACTACCACCTCGCCTCGGACCGGGTGGCCACGGTGATCGAGGCGCTCTCCGCGCTCGCACCGCCCAGGCCGGTCCGCTCGCTGCGGGAGGGCACCCGCGCGGCCGCGCTGCGCCGGGCGCGCACGTGCTACGACCACCTCGCCGGCCGCTACGGCTGCGCGGTCACCCAGGCGCTGCTCGACCGAGGCGCCCTGCTGGCGAGCGACGGGATCGACGACACGCGCCGGCGCAGCCACGACCCGCTGTCCTCACAGCTCCACGAGCACCCCTACGAGCTCGGCCCGCACGCCGGACCGGTGCTGGTCGAGCTCGGGGTCGACCTCGACGGCGTACGCCGCGGGGGCGGGCAGCGACCGCTGCTGCGGTTCTGCCTCGACTGGAGCGAGCAGCGCCACCACCTGTCCGGGCGCCTGGGGGCCGCGGTGCTCGACGCCTTCCTCGCCCGCCGCTGGGTGCAGCGACGCCCGGGTCACCGGGCGCTCACGATCACCGAGGCCGGCGAGTCGGCGCTGGCCGGGCTGACCGCGGGGTAGCTCAGCGGCGCCGGCCGGTCCCGAACATCCCGCGCGCGATCTCGGCGGCCGCCGTGCGCATGAACTGCCGGAACGCGCTCGACTTCACGACCTGGGTGACGACGCCCTCCTCGTCTTTCCTGCTGCGGCGGGAGGTCGAGCCCGACTTCTTGGCCGCCTCCTCGGACGCCTTCGACGCCTCGGCCTCGGCCTTCGCCTGCTCGGCGGCGGCCTGCTCCTCGGCTGCCTTCTGCGCACCCTGCTCGAGCTTGGCGGCGAGCATCTCGCGCGCGGACTCGCGGTCGACGGTCGTGGCGTACTTCGCGTTGCGGGGGCTGGCCGCGACCGTCGCCGCCATCGCCGCGGGGTCGGACGGAGCCATCAGCGACTCCGGCGCCCGCAGCCGCGTCCACGCGACCGGCGTCGGGGCGCCGCGCTCGTTCATCACCGTGACGACGGCCTCGCCGATCCCGAGGCCGGTGATCACCTCACCGAGGTCGTCGTACGCCGAGCTGGGGTAGGTGTTGACGGTCGCCTTGAGCGCCTTCGCGTCGTTCGGCGTGTGCGCGCGCAGCTGGTGCTGGACGCGCGAGCCGAGCTGGGCGAGCACGGCGTCGGGGACGTCGGTCGGGCTCTGGGTCACGAAGAAGACGCCGACGCCCTTCGACCGGATCAGCCGCACGGTCTGGGCGATCTGGTCGAGGAACGCCTTCGAGGCGTCGTTGAAGAGCAGGTGGGCCTCGTCGAAGAAGAAGACGAGCTTGGGCTTGTCGACGTCCCCGACCTCGGGCAGGTCGTGGAAGAGGTCGGCGAGCAGCCACATGAGGAACGTCGAGAAGACCGCGGGGCGGTCCTGGAGGTTCGGGAGCTCGACGAGCGAGATCAGCCCCTTGCCGTCGGCGGTGGTCTGCAGGAAGTCGCCGGACTCGAACTCGGGCTCGCCGAAGAACGCGTCGGCGCCCTGGTCGGAGAAGCCGATCAGCTCGCGGAGGATCACCCCGGCCGTGGCCGCGGAGAGCCCGCCGAGGTTCTTGAGGTCGGCCTTGCCCTCGTCGCTGGTCAGGAACTTCACGACCTCGCGCAGGTCGGACAGGTCGAGCAGCGGCAGGCCCGCCTGGTCGGCGTAGTGGAAGACCAGGCCGAGGCTGGACTCCTGGGTGTCGTTGAGCCCGAGCACCTTGCTCAGCAGCGTGGGGCCGAACGCCGACATCGTCACCCGCAGCGGGATGCCCGTGCCCTGCCCGCCCAGCGCGTAGTACTCGACCGGGAACCCGGTGGCCGTCCACTGCTGCCCGACCGACGCCGTCCGCTCGGCGAGCTTGTCGCTCGGCACACCGGGCGTGGCGAGGCCGGAGAGGTCCCCCTTGATGTCGGCGGCGAACACTGGCACGCCCGCCGCGCTCAGCTGCTCGGCCATCAGCTGCAGCGTCTTGGTCTTGCCGGTGCCGGTGGCGCCGGCGACGAGGCCGTGCCGGTTGAGCATCCCGAGCGGGATCCGGATGTGGGTGCTGGTCAGCGTGGTCGCGTCGAGCATCAGGCCCCCGAGCTCGAGCGCCGAACCCTCGAAGGCGTAGCCGGGGGCGACCGCCTGGACGATCGGGTCGTCGTCGTGCGAGGCAGGTCCCGGGGTCGTCGTCTCGGTCACGTGTCCACCCTAGGACGTGGCGGACGTGCCGGGCGCGCCGTCGCCCGGACGCAGGCTCGGCCCCCTCGTGGCGAGGGGGCCGAGGCCGGGGAGGGACGGTCGCTACATGAACACGACCGCCACGATGGTTGCGAGGACGAGCCCCGAGACCACCGGGATGAAGCACCGTCTGGCGAGGTCGAGCACCGGCACCCGCGCGAACCCCGCGACCGCGATCAGCGACGACCAGGCCACCAGCGTGCCGCCTCCGGACCAGATGTTGCCCATCTGGCCGATCGCTGCCAGCGTCTCCGGGTCGACCCCGGTCACGGGACCGAGCGTCCCCGCGAGCGAGCCCGTGAGGGGCAGCCCGGAGAACCCGGAGCCCTCGAGGCCGGCCACCATGCCGATGATCAGCACGCCGAACGCCGTCACGAAGCCGTTGTCCGGGATGTGCTCCTGGCCGTGCAGCACGAGGTCGAACAGGAACGCCGGGGCGGCCGAGCTGCCGTCCTCGTTCGGCGCGATGCTGAGGATCCGACCGGCGAAGTCGCCGTTCCCGATGAAGAAGAACCCCGCGATCGGCAGCACCACCCCCATGGCCTTGAACGCGAAGACCAGTCCGTCCACGACGTGCTCCGCGGAGCGCTCGAGGAAGGTCCGCCGGTTCTCCGTGAACGCCGCCAGGAAGATCGTGATCGCGGCGATGCCGCCGACCAGGGCAGCGGCGTCGCCGCCCTTCAGGCCGTCGTCGGTGCCGCTGCTGCTGATGCTGTAGATCAGGTAGATGATCAGCCCGAGGTAGGCGAGCGGGACCGCGACCGCGAAGGCCGTCGAGGCCCACTTGGGTGCGCGGTTCTCGGGGCCTCCGGCGCTGCCGCCGGGCTCCCCGCGGAGGCTGAGCGGCTCGCCGCTCCCGGACCCGGGTCCCTCCGCGACGGCCACGCCGGCGGCGGCCGCACGGGGCTGCTGGTCGTCCCACTCGCCGCGACCGGCAGCAAGACGGGCGCCCGACTCCCGCAGCGCAGGCCCGTGGCCCACCGTCGGGGCGTCCTCGATCTCGGTCAGCTCCAGGACCCTGGCCTCGACGTCGCCGGCCTCCCACTCGTCGAGCCACTCCTGGGAGGGAGTGCGCATCTTGCGCATCTCCAGCACGTAGCCGATGACGAGCGCGGTGATGCCGGTGACCAGCGAGAGCACCATCGCGCGGTTGGCGACCGAGTCGGCGTCCACTCCCGCCGCCGTGGCGGAGAGACCGGGCGCGACCCGGATGACGTAGTCGCTCGACAGCGCCATGCCCTGGCCGGCGACGGCCACGGTGAAGGCCACGGCCATCGGCCGCAGCCCGGCTGCGATCGCGACCGGGATCAGCACCGCGCCGATGAGGGGCACCGCCGGGGTCGGCCAGAAGAACAGCGAGATCATGTACGTCACGGCCGCGAGGGTCCAGAACGCCAGGTGACCGTTGCGCATCACCCTCCTGAACGGCGCGACCATCTTGGTGTCGGCCCCCAGCGCCTGGAGCGAGCCGAGCATGGCGGTGACCAGCGCGATGATCAGGAAGATGCTGAAGAGCTCCTGTGCGGCCACCAGGCTGGCGTTGAAGACGGCAGCCAGGGCTCCGACCAGGCTCTCCTTGAAGACCAGGGCGGTGAGAAAGGTGAAGAAGACGGCCGGGACCACGATGTTCTTGCGTGCGAGCATCGTGCCGAGAATGACCAGGACGCCGACCAGATAGACCCAGTGGGCCGCGTTCAAGTCGTGCATTGTTCGCCTCCTGCAGGCTAAGGATGCCGGTAGGTTGCTCGCCCGCTCCGGTCCGCTGCTACGTCGAGGTTGCCCAACCCCGACGGCTGTTTCTGTGCATCCTGCCCGTGCCGCCCCTCGGAGGGGCCGGGCAGAATCGTGCTCGGTCATCCTGCCGTCCCCGAGCTGATGGAGGGCTCCTTGGCGTCCCGCCCCCCGCGCGCGGCTGCACGACTGACCCTGCTGGCCGTCACGGTGCTCGGCACGATGAGCAACAACGTCATCAACGTCCCGCTCCGCTCGATCGCCCGGGACTTCGACGAGACGCTGTCGGCCACGGTGCTCTGCGTGAGCGCCTTCGTGCTCGCGCTGGCGATCGCGATGCCGGTGACGGGCTGGATCGGTGACCAGATCGGTCAGAAGCGGACCCTGGTGCTGTCGCTGGTGCTCATGGTGGCTGCCCAGGCGCTGGCCGCGCTCGCACCCAGCCTCCCGCTGCTGGTGGTCCTGCGGGGGGTCCAGGGGCTGGCGTGCTCGGCGATCCCGCCGATGGTGATGGGGCTGCTGGGTGCCTACTACCCCGACCGGCGCCTCGAGGTCATGGGCGCGTGGGCGGCCGCCAACGGCATCGGTCAGGCGATCGGGCCCCCGGTCGGTGGGCTGATCAGCGACGCGATCGGCTGGCGCGGGATCTTCGTGCTCGTCGCCCTCTTCTCCGCGCTGGTCCTCGTCGCGACCGTGCTGCTGGTGCCCGAGGTGCCGCACCGGCGCAGCCCGTTCGACGTGTGGGGAGCGCTGCTGCTCACCGGGGGCGTGGGGCTCGTCCTGGTGGCGGCCACCACGGTGAGCCAGCGCACCTCCACGCGCGTGGCCGTGGTCGAGGTCGTGGCGGGCGTGGTCCTGCTCCTCGGCTACGGGCTGTCGTCGCGCGGCCGTGCGGTGGCGATGATCCCCCTGCCGGTGCTGATCGAGAGCCGGTTCCTCCGCAGCGCGGCCGCGGCGTTCGGTCAGATGTTCAGCCTCGGCGCGGCGCTGGTGGCGCTGCCGCTGTTCTTCACCGGTCCGTTGGGCATGTCGGTCGCGATGGCCGGCATCCTCTTCTTCGCGCTGCCGGCGGTGATGGCGGTGGCTGCCCCGATCGTGAGCCGGCTGAGCCGGGCGCACGGGCCGCGCGTCGTGCTGCGCTCAGGTCTGGTCGTGCTGGTGGTGGCCAACACGGTGACGGGCGTCGTGGCCACCCTGGGCAGCGGCACGCCGACCAGGGTCGGGCTCACCGCCATGCTGCTGGTGCTGGGAGCCGGGATGGCGTGCGTCCAGACGCCGGCCGCGGCCGGCGCGACCAGCTCACCCGCCGGGGCGTACGGCGCGGCGGTCGGCCTGTTCAGCATGGTCCGGTTCTCCGGGTCAGGGACGGCCGCGGCGTGGGTCGCGCTGCTCTACCCGTCCGGGCACCTGTTGCTGCTGTTCTGCGGATGTGCGGTGCTCGCCCTGCTCGCGCTGGGGGCCAGCTTCCTCGGGCCGGACCCCGCTCCGATGGTGACCTCCGAGCTCACCCGGACATCAGGTCTCGGTTGACCCGTCGGGCGGTCTCCTCCAGGTCGGTGAGCCGCACGGCGAGCCAGACCGCGAACTGGTTGTCGGGCAGGCGCACGTCACGCTGCAGCAGCCGCGAGATGCGGTCCAGCTTGTAGAGCATGGTGTTGCGGTGCACGCTCAGCCTCCGCGCGGCCTCGTTGAGGTTTCCGCCGGCCTCGACGTAGGCCCGGGCGACCTCGACGAGGCTGCCGTCGCGCTCGTTGCGCAGCGGGTCGAGCAGCTCGGCGGCGAACTCCCGGCCGGCCTGCTGCTGGGCGAGCTCGAGCAGCACCGAGTCGACGCGCAGGTCGGCGAACCCGCACACCTCGTCGACGCGCAGCCGCTGCCGGAGGTCGAGCGCGACGCGCGCCTCGCGATAGCTCTCGCCGATGGCCTCGGCGCCGGCCACCGGCCGGCCGTAGGCGACGAGCACGTCGCGCTGGGTCCGCTCGCGCAGCCTGCGATCGAGCACGGTGGCGTAGGTGTGCAGCTCGTCGACCGCAGGGTCGGGCTGGCCCCGCCGGCTCGGGGAGACCTGGCGGACCACCGCGATCACGTCGCCGACCACCGCCGCGAGCGTCTGGTGACCCGTGGTCTCGAGCAGGCGCGCGGCCTCGCGCGCCATGTCGGCCAGCCGGGTCGGGCTGTCGCCCTGCGCGATCAGGCCGCCACTGTGCGCGACCACGACGCCGTAGCGTGCCGCGACGTCGAACCCGTAGTGCGAGGCGCGCGCCACGAGGTCGGCGTGGTTTGAGAAGCGGCCGTGGAGGAGCGCGTGCACGAAGTTGCCGCGCGCCCGCTCCTCGGCACGCTCCAGCCCGCGCACCCGGAGCAGCTCGGTGCCGACGATCGTCACCGCCTGCTCGACTGCGACCCTGTGCTCGGCGAGATCGTGGTCGGTGACCTCGGTGGCGTCGTCGAGGAGGAGCACCCACCCGTCGCGCTGCTCGACCAGCTCGATGACCCCGGCGACGCACGTGAGCCGCTGCTCGCGCACGACGAGGTCCAGCGAGGTCACCTGGTGGTGCGAGCCCGCGTCGGGGGTCACGCTCGAGAGCTGCTCGGCGGCGTCCCTGACCGCGCTGGTCACCGCGTGCGGGTCGAGGTGGCGAGGGCCGGGGTCGAAGGCGAGCAGGTGCAGGTCGGTGCCGAGCACGGCCACGCTGCAGCCGCTCAGCCAGGCAAGCCGGCTGCACAGCGCCGTCAGGCCGGCCCCGCGGTGCAGCAGCCCCGCGAGGGTCGAGTGCACGCGCTGCCCGTAGCGCAGCACGTGCGTCTCGTGCGCCAGGCTCAGCGTCGCGACGAGCTCGACCAGCGCCCGGCGGTTCACCGACGTCGGCACGTGCACCACGACCGGGACGCCGTCGGTGTGCGGGATCGACGGCACGCGCGTCTCGGCATCGCCGCGCACGAAGACCGCGGCGCAGCCCGAGCGCAGCAGGCTCGGCCAGCGGTGGGCGTCGAGCTCGGTCTCGTCGGCGAGGGCGACGGTCGCCGCGAGGTCGCCCTCCTCGCGCAGCACGTCGAGCAGCGTGTGGCACCACCGGACCGGACGGTCGAGGTGCTCGGCTCCGGAGACCACCGTGGCGCCGCGCAGGAGGCGCTCCTCCAGGAGGCGCGCGAGCGTGGGTTCTGCCGACCGCGTGACCGGGTCGAGGGTGGCGGTCACTTGTGCACCTTAGCCGAACTTCGTGGATCAGACTCAGCATCCTGCCCGTACCGCACCCCGGCCTCGGTTGGCAGGATGTGTCCCGTGCACCAGGTCTTCCGGATCACCCTCGACGATGCCCTCCCCGTGCTCGCGGCCGCGCGCGCCAAGGCCGAGGAGCTCGGCGTGAAGCAGACGCTGTGCGTCGTCGACGACGGCGGCAACGTCGTGGCGCTCCACCGGCTGCCGGGCGCGCGGCTGACCGGCGTCGACATCGCGATCGCCAAGGCGTTCACCGCCGCGGGCCACGAGCGTGCCACGCACCTGTTCAACGAGCCGCCCAACGGGCCGGCGTTGCCCGGCAACGAGGCGTTCGGGATCTCCCACATGCTCCCGGGCAAGTTCGCGATCTTCGTGGGCGGCTTCCCCATCACGTACGACGGCGCGATCGTCGGCGGCCTCGGCGTCTCGGGCGGCACCGGCGAGCAGGACAAGGCGGTGGGAGCCGCCGGGCTCGAGGCCTTCGCCGACCACGTGGCTGCGAACCCGCCCGCCTGACTCATGCGCCTGCGAGGCCGCACGTGAGCACCACCTCCACGCAGGCGCCACCCGGCAGCGAGGTGACTCCGACCGCCGCCCGGCTCGCCGCCCCGGCGTCGCCGAGCAGCTCGCGGAGCCGCGCCGAGGCGCCGTCCGCGACAGTCGTGTGCTCCTCGAAGCCCGGCGCGGCGTTGACGTAGACCGCGAGGTGCACCACCCGCTCGAGCCGCTCCGCCCCGGCGAGGTCGACGACGGCGGACAGGGCGTTGGCGACCGCCGTGGCGGCGGCCCGCTGTGCCTGCTCGACGGTGACCTCGTCGCCGACCCGGCCCCGGTGGGTGAGCCTGCCGTCGACGCGTGGGGTCATCCCCGCGGAGACCACCAGGTCGCCGTGCCGCACGGCGGGCACGTAGCCACCCTGAGGAGCCGGCGGCGGCGGCAGCTGGTCGGAGAGGTCAGAGCGCAAGGGCCAGCCCGTCCATCCGGGGGTCCGCGGCGGCCTGCAGCACGCCGCGCTCGCTGTCCAGGGACACGACGCATGCCGAGCCGCCGGGGCCGCCGTGCTGCTCGGGAAGCCTGCGCACCCGGTGACCCCAGCTCTCGAGTCGGGCGAGGGTGTGCTCCGGTATCCCCTCCTCGCAGCGCACCTCGGCCGCGTCGCCCAGGGTGTGCGCGTCCGACCCCGGGTGCACCGAGACACGGGGGAGCGAGACCGCACGCTGGGGGTCGTCGCCGTGATCGACGAGGTGGCTGATGACCTGCATGTTCCACTGCACCTGCGCGTCGCCACCCGGGCAGTTGCCGACCGCGACGAGCTCGTCGTCGTCCGACAGCAGCCACGCGTTCAGCGTGTGCAGGGGCTTGCGCCGCGGCCGCACCTCGTTGGGGTGCCCGTCGATGAGGTAGGCGCCGCGGCCGAGACGGTTGTTGAGCAGCACCCCGGTGCCCGGCACCGTGGTGCGGGAGCCGAACGTGAGGGCGAGGGAGTGGATGAAGCTCACGGCCGTGCCCTCGGCATCGACGCACACCATCGAGGTCGTGTCACCGGCACCGATCCCCACCGCCGTGGTCGCGCGGGCCTGCTCCACGCCACGCCGGGCGTGCCGCACCGCGGTCTCCTCGAGGGCCGTGCGCCAGTGCTCGTTGTCGGCGCCGCAGTAGTCGAAGCGGTGCCGGAACGACGCGCGGGCGGCCTCGACGAACCAGTGCACCGACTCCGCGTCGAGCTGCTCGCGGTCGGCGAGCTCCCCGTCGAGGATGCGCGCGGCGTGCAGGACCATCCAGCCCGCCGACGGAGGCGGCGTCTGGTGCAGCGTGCGGCCGGCGTACTCCGTCTGGAGCGCCGGCACGGCCGGGGCGTCGGCGGCCGAGCGCCACTCCTCGCCCGAGAACGGCGCGCCCGCGGCCGCCAGCGCGGAGACGGCGCGGTCGGCGAACCACCCGTCGTAGAAGGCTCCGGGGTCCGCCGCTAGCCGTCGCAGCGTGCCCGCGAGCTCGCGCTGGCGCAGCACGTCGCCGACCCGTGGGAGCCGGCCGCCGGGCAGGAAGACCTGGGCGGCGCCGGGGTCCGCCGCCAGCGCCGCGGCCTGCTCGCCCACGTCGGCGAGGGTCTTGGGCGTGCACATGACGCCGTCCTCCGCAGCGCGCACCGCCGGAGCCCACAGGTCCTCGAGGTCACGGGTCGCGCGGGACCGGAGGGTCTCGATCGCCGCGAGGGCACCGGGCACCGCCACGGACAGGGCGCCGGTCAGCGGGACCTCGTCGAGGCCGGCCGCGCGATAGAAGTCGGGGGTGCCGCCGTCCGGGCCGCAGCCGCTGCCGTTGGTGGTCCACGTGCGGCCGTCCGGCTCGCGGACCAGCACGAAGGCGTCGCCGCCGACGCCGCACTGACCCGGGAGGTGCAGCCAGGACATGGCGGCCATCGCCAGCGTCGCGTCGAAGGCGTTGCCCCCGGCGGCGAGCACGGCGGCGCCGACCTGCGAGACCGCGCGGTGGCTCGACGAGACCGCCCCGCGGGTGCCGAGGGCCGGCTGCGGAGGGTGGCGGAGCGGCCGGACCGTCACGGGCTCAGTCCCGGCGCAGTCGTCGCCGACGCGGCCCGCCGGACTCCACGTCCGCCTCGGTGACGCCGACGAAGATCTCGCCGTCCTCCTCCCGCACCGGGTAGACCTGGATCGGCTCGGTGGCGGGCGGGTAGATGGGCTCGCCCGTGTCGAGGTCGAAGACGCTCCCGTGGCACGAGCACTTGATCCCGTCGTCGATCAGCTTGCCACTGCTGAGCAGGCAGTCGAGGTGCGTGCAGTAGTTGCTGGTGGCGTAGGCCTTGCCGCCGAGCCTCGCCACCGCGCACTCGAGGTCGCCGACGTAGAACCGCCGCACGTAGCCGTCGGGCACCTGGCCCGACCGGGCGACCCGGTGGAAGACGACCTCGTCGGAGGGCGGTGGGACCTCGTCGGAGCCCGAGCCGGAGTCATGCGGTGCCATGCTCATGCGGGGTCCTCCGGAGTGAGGTAGACGGTCTTCTCGCGGGTGTAGAACTGCATCATCGACGGGCCGGCCTGCTCCTTGAACGTCTGCGTGCTCGACCGGCGCCAGCCGCCGAACGGCGCGTTCATGGCCAGCCCCGTCGTGGGCTGGTTGACCTTCACGACGCCGGCCTCGGCGTCGCGAGCGAAGCGGAGCGCGGTGTCGAGGCTGGCGGTCACCACCCCGGCGGAGAGGCCGTAGGACGTGGCGTTCACCGTCTCGATCGCCTCGTCGTAGGACGAGACGGTCAGGAACGCGAGGATCGGCGCGAACACCTCCTCCTGGGCGAGGCGGTGATCGGGACGCACGCCGCTGAACACCGCCGGCCTCGCGAAGTAGCCGCCCTCGGGTGCGCAGCCGTGGGTGGGCGTCTCGAGCCGTCCGCCGTCGGCCGCGCCGACGCGGAGATAGGCGTCGTACTTCTCGTGCTGCGCCAGGTTGGCGAGCGGGCCCATCGTCGCGCCGTCGCGCAGCCCGTCGTCGACGACAGCCGCGCGAGCCCGCTCCATGACGCGGTCGAGGAGGCCGTTCGCGATGCGCTCGTGGGCGACGACCCGCGAGGTCCCGGTGCACGCCTGCCCGGACAGCCCGAACGCCCCCTTCGACACCAGGTCGGCGGCCTTGTCGAGGTCGGCGTCGTCCCAGACCACGAGGGCGTTCTTGCCGCCCATCTCGAGCTGGGTCCGCACCCACGGCGGGACGTTCCCGTGGATGGCCTCGCCCACCGCCGTGGACCCGGTGAAGGTCACCGCCCCGACGCGGGGGTCGGACACCAGTGCCTTGCCGACCTCGGCGTGGCCGTGCACGAGCGCGAGGGCCGACCCCGGCACGCCGGCGTCGAGCAGTGCCTCGACCAGCCGTTGACCGAGCAGCGGGGTCAGCTCGCTCGGCTTGAAGACCACCCCGTTGCCGGCGGCCAGGGCGGGCCCCAGCTTGCGCGACGGGATGTTGAGCGGGAAGTTCCACGGGGTGATCGCGGCGACGACCCCCACCGGGTCGCGCATGGTCAGCACCATCGCGGTGCCGGCGGCCTGGTAGCTCTCGCCCTGCAGACGCAGGCACTCACCGGCGTACATCCGGAGGTTCTGGGGCGTGCGCCGGGTCTCGACGCGTGCCTCGGCCAGGGTCTTGCCCTCCTCGCGGACCAGCTCGACCGCAAGCGCGTCGGCCCGCTCGGCGAGCAGGTCGGCGGCGCGCAGCAGCACGTCGGCACGGTCCTCCGGCGGCGTCGACGCCCACTCGCGGTAGCCCTCGGCGACGTGCGCCACGGCCTGCTCGACGTCGGAGGCGTCGCTGTCGGGGGCGATGACGGCGACCTCGTCGAGATGCGCCGGGTTCTCGCGCTGGTAGGTGCGACCCGAACCGGCGCCGACCCACTCCCCGCCGACGAAGTTGGACGCGCGCACGGTCTCGGACGCGGCGTTCACGCGAGCTCCTCGAGTGCCTCGAAGAGGTCCGCCGACCGGTCGGCCAGCACCTCGTCGGCCACGGCGATCCCGGACGTGATGAGCTCGCGGGCCACGGCGATGTCCTCGCCGGCGTCGACCGCGAACGCCGCGGTCACGCGGTCGCCGGCGAGGAAGAACGCCGTCCACACGTCGTCGTCGAGATCGCCGCGCACGACCATCCGGTCGGTCGGGGCGGCGTGACCCACGTGCTGCAGGTTGTGCCCGAACTGGTCGGACCAGAACCAGTGCGGCTCGTCGTAGACGACCTCCTCGCCGAGCATGTTCCGCGCGGCGACCGCTGCCTGCCGGCTGGCGTTGTCGAAGTGCTCGACGCGCACCCGCCGGCCGAGCCCCGGGTGGCTGTGGCTGGCGACGTCGCCCGCCGCGTAGACCCGGTCGAGGCTGGTGCGGCAGCGCTCGTCCACGACGACGCCGCTGTCCACGTCGAGTCCGGAGTCGACGGCGAGCTCGACGTTCGGCACGGCGCCGACGCCCACCACCACCACGTCTGCCTCGAGGTCGCCCTTCGTGGTGGAGACGACCATCCGCTCGCCCTCCCGGCGCACTCCGGTCACCGCGGTGTCCACGCGGACGTCGACGCCGGCGGCCTGCTGGAGCCGGGCGCAGGCCGCGCCCAGCCTCGGGCCGATGGCCATCGCCAGCGGAACCGGACCGGCCTCGAGCACCGTCACCTCGGCACCGCGGCCCACCGCGGTTGAGGCGACCTCGCCGCCGATGAAGCCACCGCCCACCATGACGACCCGGGTGCCCGGCGTCAGGGCCGCGCGCAGGGCGTCGGCTTCCTCGCGGCCGCGGAGGTGGAACACCCCCGGCCCGTCGATCCCCGGGATCCGCCGGGCGCGGGCACCGGTCCCCAGCAGGACCGCGTCGGCCGCGAGCGAGGAGCCGTCGTCGAGAAGCACCGCGCCGTCGGCCGCACTCACCTTGAGGACCCGGGTGCCGACGCGCACCTCGACGTCCTGGGTGTCGGTCCACTCCTCCGGAAGCAGGTCGAGCGCGCTCTCGTCGCCGGCGGCGAGGTACTCCTTGGACAGCGGGGGGCGCTGGTAGGGCCGGTGCGGCTCCTCGCCGATGACCACGATCTCGCCGTCGTACCCGCGACGACGCAGGGTGCGCGCGGCCACCGCGGCCACCTGCCCACCGCCGACCAGGACGAACCGGCTCATGTCACGACCTCTTCGCGGTCGAAGCTGACCGACACGGTCCCGTCCTCGTCGACCTGCACCGGGAAGGTCGGCTGGCAACGGCCCTGACCCTCGGCCTCACCGGTCTCCGGGTCGAACTTCCACTGATGACCCGGGCAGACCACCTTGCCGAACAGGATCGCGCCCTTGCTCAGCTGTCGCTGCTCGTGGATGCAGGTGTCGGCCAGGGCGTAGACCGTCCCCTTGATCCAGAACAGCGCGATGGTCGTGTCGCCCACGGTGACCGCGACGCGCTTGCGCGCCTCGAGGTCCCGCAGGCGCGCGACCGCGTGCCACTCGGTCATCCCGGTTCCTCTCGTGAACTGGCCGGCTCGTTCGGCCCGGCGGTGGTGCGAGGTTCGCTCACGCGGAGCCGAGCAGCTCCTCCACCATCACGACGCCGTCGCTGCCGGGGTCGGCACCGAGGTCGGGGGCGACGTAGGTGTCGTAGAGGGAGCGGGTGTAGGCGAAGCGCATCTCCGCGCCCCAGCGCACGTACTGCAGGCAGCGCTGCTGGAGCTCGGGGGTGTCGGCGCACTCGAGCACGATCTGGTAGCCACGCTCTCCGTGCACCTCGTCGGAGGTGATGTGCAGGTCGAAGAACTCGATCTCGTCCTCGGTGAAGCCGTAGGACTCCCGCAGCGGCACGATCTGCTTCTTGTAGATCGTGGGCACCTGCGACTCGAGCCCCACGACGAGCGCGGCGGTCGCGACCGCGAAGTGCTCGCGCATCGAGGTCGCGTAGCACCAGCTCTGGAGACCGCGGGTGACCGCGTTCATGTTGTTGGGGTCCTCGATCCGCTCGCGGGTGGTGCCGCAGGCCTCGGCGAACCGGATCAGCAGGTCGGTGTGGCGGATGTCGGCCAGCTCCTCCTCGTACATGTTCTGGAGGAGGAAGTCCTTCGCGTCGGTGAAGCGGTCCGGGGTGTTGCCGTAGATGTAGCCGAGGTAGTCGGCGAACGGCCCCACGTAGTGGTAGTGGTTCTCGGCCCAGCGTGCGAAGTGGTGCCGTTGGAGCCGGCCGTCGGCCCAGGCCTGGGAGAACGACGCGTTGGCCGCCTCCCGACCCTTGATCGCGTCCTTGAGCGCGGCGCGGAAGTCGTCCTGCGAGAGCAGCTCGGGCATCTCGTCATTCCTCTCGTCCTGACTGTGGAGTCTCGAACCTAGGTCTCGGACCGACGCGCGGCCCATGGTCGAAGTGCACACATCGAGGCCCGTTTCTCGTGCAGGTTCACCAAGGCCATCGCGATGGTCCCGCTGGCAGCATCTGCGGGGTGAGCGACCGACGCCGCAACCACCTCGTCGTGCTCCTCGCCCTGGTGAGCGGCGTGACCGACGCGACCGGCTTCCTCGCCCTGGGCGGAGCATTCACCTCGGTGATGACCGGGAACATGGTTCTCCTCGGCGTGGCCGTCGGGTCCGCGGACGCCTCGCTGGTGGGTCTGCTCCTCTCGGCGTTCGGCGGGTACGTCGTGGGCGCCGGCGTGGGCACCCGGCTGGCGGGCACCGCCCGGGCCGACGACGAGATCTGGCCGGCCGCCGTGACGCGGGCGCTGGGCCTGGAGCTCGGCCTCTTCGCGATCTTCGCGGTCGCGTGGTGGCTGCTCGGCAGCGACCCGTCGACAGCCTGGGCCGCCCCGCTGCTCGCCCTGACCGCCATGGCGCTGGGGCTGCAGAGCAGCGCGATCCTCCGCTTCGGCGTCCCCGGCCTGTCGACGACCTACCTCACCGGCACGCTGACGACCGTCGTCGTGAGGCTGGTCAGCAGGCAGCCGCTGCACACCGTGCGCCACTCGACCCTGATCCTCGCCGGCCTCGTGGCCGGCGCGGCCGCGGGCGCCGCGCTGGTCACGCTCCTCCCGGCGGCCGCCCCGCTGCTCCAGCTCGGGCTGCTGGGCACGGTCGTCGCGGTCGCAGGGCGACGTTCGCGGCGACCGGCCCGCGACCACGCCGCGGTGGTCGCGTGAGCAGCGGTGTGCCCACCTGGGTCTGGGCGCTCACCGTGGCCGGCTTCCTCGGCGTGGTGGCGTTCGACCTCGTGGTCATGGCGCGTCGACGTGAGCAGGTCACGACGCGGGCGGCCGTGCTGTCCCTGCTCGGCTACGTCGCGCTCGCCGGGCTGTTCGGCGCGGGGCTGTGGGCGTGGGGGCCGCCGCACAGCGGTCCCGAGTTCGCCGCCGGCTACCTCACGGAGTACAGCCTCAGCGTCGACAACCTCTTCGTGTTCCTCGTCGTCCTCACCCGGATACAGGTCCCGTCCGTCGCCCAGGACCGCGTGCTCTTCATCGGCATCGTGCTCTCGCTGGCCATGCGGGCGGTCTTCATCCTCGCCGGGGCCGCCGCGATCTCCGCCGCCGCGTGGACCTTCTACGTCCTCGGCGGGTTCCTGCTCTACACCGCGCTGGCCCTCGCCCTCGACGGCGCCGAGGAGGACGGGGACGCCGGGCCGGACGAGCACCGCGTTGTCGGGGCCCTGCGTCGAGTGCTGCCCCTGACCGAGGACTACCACGGCTCCCGCTTCGTGGTCCGGGTCGACGGGCGCCGGTTCGCCACTCCTCTGGTGCTCGCGATCGCCGCCATCGCGGTGGCCAATGTCGTGTTCGCGGTGGACTCGATCCCCGCGATCTTCGGGCTCACCACCAACGCCTACGTCGTGCTCGCGGCCAACGGGTTCGCGCTGCTGGGTCTGCGCCAGCTGTACTTCGTCGTCGAGTCGCTGCTCACCCGGCTGCGCTTCCTCAAGGTCGGGCTCGTCGTGATCCTGGGGTTCATCGGCGTCAAGCTCGTGCTCGAGGCGATGTGGGAGACCCACCTGCGGCACGTGGCGTCGTGGGACGTCCCGCAGGTGTCCACGACGTTCTCCCTGGTCACCATCGTCGGCGTGCTGGCCACCGTGACGCTCGCCAGCCTCGCGGCCGACAGCAGGGCCGGGGCGACCGACGCGGTCGTCGCCCGCCCGGACGAGTGAGGGGCGGCGGGCGGCGCACCTCGTAGTATCGCCGCGTGATCTTCAAGCGCGTCGGTGAGGGGAGGCCGTACCCCGACCACGGCCTGTCCTCCAAGGCCTGGGCCGCGCTGCCGCCGCGCCAGGTGCGGCTCGACGAGCTGGTCACCACCAAGGACACCCTCCAGCTCGCCGCACTCCTCGACGAGGACTCGACGTTCTACGGCGACCTGTTCGCCCACGTCGTGGAGTGGCAGGGCGAGTACTACCTCGAGGACGGCCTGCACCGCGCCCTGCGCGCCGCGCTGCAGCAGCGCAACGTCCTGCACGCGCGCGTGCACACGCTGGCGGGCTGACCGCGGTGGAGTGGCAGCTCACGGCGCGGCTGCGCACCGCGATCACGCTGGCCGCGCTCGCCCTGCTCATGCTCGTGGGCGTGACCTGGGGCTGGGGGCAGGTGACCAAGCCGTTCCCCGGCAAGGTCGACGCCCCGGTCTGCGTCGACACGTCCTACCGCGCGGGTGACGAGCTGTTCGTCCAGGACGTCACCGTGAGCGTGCTCAACGCCAGCAGCCGGGAGGGCCTGGCCGGGCGCACGCTCTCCGAGCTGCACACCGAGGGCTTCGCCGAGGGCGACACCGCCAACGCGCCCAAGGGCACCGCGCTCACCACGAACGCCGAGATCTGGGTCGACGACGTCAGCAACCCCGGCGCCAAGCTGCTCCGCGCGCGGCTCGGCAAGGTGCCCGTCGTCGCGCACCCCGAGGTCGACTACGCGGGCATCGTCGTCGTCGTCGGCGACCTCTACGAGAAGCTGCGGCAGGGTCCGCAGTCGATCGTGCTCGGCGACGACGCGGTGGTGTGCAGCCCGCCGGTGGAATGAGCCTCAGCCGAGCCACTGCGCCAGCCGCCCGCGCTGGCTGACCTGGCGCAGCCGCTCCTCGGTGCGCTCGCGCAGCCGGCGCGGGACGACGACGAGCAGCTCGTCGCCCTGCTTGAGCACGGTGCGGCGTTCGGGCACGAGCGCCTCGCCGTCGCGCACGATCATCGAGACCGACGAGCCGGGGGGCAGCCGGAGCTCGCCGACCTCGACGCCGTGCATCTTCGAGGTCGGCGCGATCGTGACCTGGAGCAGGTCGGCCGCGACCCGCTCGAGCGGAGCGGCCTCGATCTCGAGCCCGCGCGGCTGCGAGCGACGGGTCACCCGCAGCACCTTCGCGACCCAGGGCAGCGTCGGGCCGGTGATCAGGGTGTCGATGACGACGAGCACGAACACCAGGTCGAAGAGGCGTTCGGCGTCGTGCGCGCCCTCGGCCAGCGGGATGGTGGCGAGCACGATCGGCACCGCGCCGCGCAGCCCGGCCCACGAGATGAACGCCAGCTCGCGCACGGCCAGGGGCTGGACGACCGCGCTGACGGCGACCGAGAGCGGCCTGGCGAGCACGGTCAGCACCAGCCCGGCGACCAGCGCGTAGAGCACGGTCTCGAGGTCGAGCCGGCTCGGGGAGAGCAGCAGCCCGAGCATGACGAACAGCCCGATCTGGGCCAGCCACGCGAGCCCCTCGGCGAACGACCGGGTCGCCGCCCGGTGCGGCAGCTCGGAGTTGCCGAGCACCAGCGCGGCGACGTAGACCGCCGCGAAGCCCGAGGCGTGCACGGCCGCCGCGCCGCCGTAGGAGAGGAAGCAGAGCGACAGGACGGACAGCGGGTAGAGACCGGACGACGGCAGGGCGGCGCGCCGCATCAGCCACGCGCCGGCGAAGCCCACCAGCAGGCCCAGGCTCAGGCCGGCGAGCAGCTCGAAGGCGATGAGGCCGGCGTTGTAGCCCAGCCCGTGCTCGTCGAGGCCGCCGGTGGAGATGATCGTGACGATCACGATGATCGGGGCGTCGTTGAGACCGGACTCCGCCTCGAGCGCGCCGGTCAGCCGCTTGGGCAGGGGTACGACGCGCAGCACCGAGAACACCGCGGCCGCGTCGGTCGGCGAGAGGATGGCGCCGAGCAGGACCGCGGTCTCCCACGGCAGCCCGAGCAGGTAGTGCGAGCCGACCGCGACGACCAGGACGCTGATCGTGACCCCGACGGTCGCGAGCGAGAGGCCGAGCCGCATCGACGGCCGGACGTCGCTCCAGGGGGTGGTGAGACCACCCTCGGCGAGGATCACGACCAGCGCCGCGAAGCCCAGCGCGTGGGCGAGCTCGGCGTCGTCGAACCCGATGCCGAGACCCGACTCGCCCAGGGCGACCCCCATCGCGAGGTAGAGCAGCAGCGAGGGGAGGCGGGTCCGCGACGAGACGCGGACCGCGAGGATCGCGAGGAAGGTGACGGCCGAGCCCCACAGCACGAACGTGTCGAGCTGGTGGACGTCGATGCTCAATGTCACCTCACTCGACGGGGGTGGCGGGCGATCACCCTATCGGGAGGGCTGAGCGTCAGAACGAGCCGGTGGTCGCCCACACCGGGGCGACCTCCTTGCGGTAGCGCCGCCCGAAGAGGCCGCCGATGATCGCGAGCACGGGGCCCGGCACGCTCTCGCGCAGGGCGGCCCGCTCCTCGGCGGAGGCGCCGTCCTCCATCCACGCGAAGAAGGTGCCGGCCGCGCCGATGCCGGACCTTCGGCTGAACTGCTTGGACATCTGCTTGTAGGCGGGGTGCTCGGGGTTGGCGCCCAGGACCGGCTCGGTCTCCTGCTCCTCGTGGTCGAGGTGGGTGACGGTGGTCGTCTCGAGGGCGGCCATCGCGGCGGCCGCGGCGTCGGCATCGGCCCGGCTGGCGCTGCGGCCGAGCTGCTCCATGGTGGCGCGGGTGGCGGCGAGGTCGGCGGCCATCGCGTGGTGCTCGTCGTCGAACGTCGAGATGGACGTGTCGGCGACCCCCATCGCCTTCAGGGCGGGCCACGCGATCTCGTGCTCGCCCTCGTGGTGCTCGGTGAGCTGGGCGTCGAAGTTCTGCCACGCGCGCAGCAGCGCCGCGGCACGGGCCCGGTCGCCGTCGGCGAACTGGTCGAGCGCCGCCCGGAACCGCGTGAGGTCGCGGCGCACGGCGCAGTGGATCACCTTGTTCATGCTCATGCTCGAGGCAGCCATGGGGGCAGCGTACGTACTTTTCGCCGGGCGCGGACCGGCCCCGGCGGTGGTCGCCCCCCACCTTGCTGATCGATCAGTCACCTCCCCGCGTTGCTGATCGATCAGTCACCTCCCCGCGTTGCTGATCGATCAGTCACCTCCCCGGGTTGCTGATCGATCAGTCACCTCCCAGGGTTGCTGATCGATCAGCCACCTCGCGACCGTGGTCAGGTCGTCGGCGTGTAGCCCGGTCGGCCGGAGGCGTCCCACTCCTCCCAGAACGAGGTGAACTCCTCGCCCAGGAACGGGTCGCCGCCGGTCATCGCGATGCCGCCGCGGCGCACGGTCCAGTCCCACGGCGCGAGGTCCTGGGCCGCCGCGAGGTGCCGCCGAGCGCCCTCGGTGTCGCCGCGGCGCTGGAGGTGCGCCGCGATCCGCCGCTCGGCCAGCGCGAGCTGCTCGGCGTCGGTGCGGTGCTGCGACTCGGCGTTCGCACTGTCGGGGAGCACGCCCTCGCGCGCCCACCGGCGCAGCGCGTCGTGGTGCTGCTCGCTCGAGATCCTGGTGAAGTCCACGAACTGGTCGTCGCCCGGCGCGATCGTCGGCGGCTTCACGATGCGGTCGTCCTCGTCGACCCACACGACCGACGGCACGTTCGTGATGCCGTAGCGCTCCGCGGTCACGTGCGCGGTGTCCACCGCGACGGGGTACGACGGGTTCGCCGCCTCGATCCACGGCCGCGACTCCTCGGGGTCGTTGTCGAGCGCGACCGAGAAGAGCCGGACATTCGCGTCCGCGAGCTCGTCCTGGAGCGCCTGCCACCCGCCGAGCTCATGCCGGCAGCCGCACCAGCTGGCCCAGGTGACGAGCACCCGCTTCTGGCCCGAGTAGTCGTCGAAGGACACGGGGTTGCCGTCGACGTCCTGCAGGTCGAGCGGCGGCGCCTTCCCGGTCGCCGCCTCGCGGTGGTGGGCCTCCGCCGACGGCGCGACCGCGGCCACCCCCGCCTCCTCGTCGACCGCGAGGAGCAGCCCCAGCGCGTCGAGGACCGAGCGCCCGAGCAGCGGCACGCACGTCTTGCCGCGGCAGAGGCCCTCGGGCTTCAGCGCCCAGCCGAGCGCCTCGGCCAGCGCGGACTCGTCGTCGAGCCAGCTCGAAAGGTCGTGCTCGCGCCCGTCGACGTCGATCAGGATCACGCGGGACAGGATTCCACGGAAGCAGTGCCCCGTCTCGGGCACTAGAACTTGTTCTAGTCTTGCGGTCGTGCCCGGCACCGACCTCCCCGACGTCCGCTCGGCTACTGACGTGCCCGCCGACGCGCCGGCGTACGACGTCGTGGTGGTGGGCTTCGGCATCGCGGGCGGGTGCGCGGCCCTCGAGTCGGCGCGGGCCGGTGCGCGGGTGCTGCTGCTCGAGCGAGCGGCCGTGCACGGCGGCACCTCGGCACTGTCGGGCGGACACTTCTACCTCGGCGGCGGCACCGCGGTGCAGGTCGCGACCGGCCACGACGACCCGGTCGAGGAGATGGTCCGCTACCTGACCATCACCTCCAAGGAGCCCGAGCCCGACAAGATCCGCGCCTACTGCGAGGGATCGGTCGAGCACTTCGGGTGGCTCGAGTCGCTGGGGTTCGAGTTCGAGCGCTCCTACTACCCCGAGAAGGCGGTGATCCAGCCCGGCACGGAGGGGCTGATGTTCACCGGCAACGAGAAGGTCTGGCCCTACCTCGACCAGGCGCGGCCCGCGCCGCGTGGCCACAAGGTGCCGGTCCCCGGTGACACCGACGGCACCAAGATGGTCATGGACCTGCTGCGCGACCAGGTCGAGCAGGCGGGCGTCGAGGTCCGCTACGAGACCGGCGCGAGCCACCTGGTCGCCGACGAGTCGGGCCGGGTGGTCGGCGTGGAGTGGAGGTCGTTCGACACCTCCGGCGTGGTGCGCGCGTCGTCGGTGGTGCTGGCCGCGGGCGGCTTCGTGATGAACCCCGACATGGTCAGCGCGTACACACCTGCACTGGGCTCGAAGCTGTTCACCCTCGGCTCGACCTACGACGACGGGCTCGGCATCCGCCTCGGCGCCTCGGTCGGCGGCGAGCTCAAGCACATGGACGAGCCGTTCATCACCGCGCCGTTCTACCCGCCCTCGGTGCTGGTGAAGGGCCTGGTCGTCAACAAGCTGGGGCAGCGGTTCGTCGCCGAGGACAGCTACCACGCGCGGACGTCGTACCACGTGATGCGCCAGCCCGACGCCGCGGCGTACCTCATCGTCGACAGCGCGCACCTCGAGGAGCAGCGGATGTCGCTCTGCCCGCTCATCGACGGCTGGGAGACCGTCGAGGAGATGGAGGCCGGGCTGTCGCTGCCGGCCGGCTCGCTGGTCGCGACGCTGGCGCGCTACAACGACCACGCCGCGCGCGGCGAGGACCCCGACTTCCACAAGCACCCCGACTGGCTCGCGCCCCAGGACCAGGGGCCGTGGGGTGCCTACGACCTCACCCTCGGCAACGCGCTCTACGCCGGCTTCACCCTCGGGGGCCTGCGGGTGACCGTCGACGGCCAGGTGCAGCGCGAGGACGGCTCGGTCGTCGCCGGGCTGTACGCCGCCGGCGCGTGCGCGTCCAACCTCGCCCAGGACGGCGCGGGCTACTGCTCGGGCACCCAGCTCGGCGAGGGGTCGTTCTTCGGGCGGCGTGCGGGTCGGCACGCGGCGGCAGTTTCACCGGGTACCCGGTGAAACTGGCCCTTCCCGTATGGAGTTCCATGCAGGAAGGTGCAGTTTCTTGACGGCAGGAGGGTGCCCATGACGTCGACCGCCGACCGTTGGCAGGTCGCCAGCCGCGCCAACGTGCCGCCGTTCCACGTCATGGACCTCCTCGCGGCGGCGCACACCCGACGGCGCACGCACGGCGACCTGCTCGACCTGCTCGCCGGGCAGCCGAGCACGGGCGCGCCGGCACCGGTGCGCGAGGAGGCGATCCGGCTGCTGCAGGGCACCGACCCGCTCGGCTACACCCCCGCGGTCGGCATCCTCGAGCTGCGCGAGGCGATCGCCGGGCACCACCGTCGCACCTACGGCGTCGAGGTCGATCCCGACGAGGTCGTCGTCACCACCGGGAGCAGCGGCGGGTTCCTGCTCGCGTTCCTGGCGGCGTTCGAGGCCGGCGACAAGGTCGCGATGGCCCGGCCCGGCTATCCCTGCTACCGCAACGTGCTCACGGCCCTCGGCATCGAGGTCGTCGAGGTCCCGACGGGCCCGGAGACGAGGTTCCAGCCGACCGTCGAGCAGGTCGCGGAGCTGCACGCGCGGCACGGCCTCACGGGCCTGGTCGTCGCGAGCCCGGCGAACCCGACCGGCACCATGTTGCTCCCGGGCGAGCTCGCGGCGCTGGCCCGCTGGTGCGAGGCCGAGCGGGTGCAGCTGATCAGCGACGAGATCTACCACGGCATCGAGTACGCCGACCCGGAGAGCCGGCTCGCGCGCAGCGCCTGGGAGACCAGCCGCGAGGCGGTCGTGTTCGCGAGCTTCAGCAAGTACTTCTCCATGACGGGCTGGCGGATCGGCTGGATGCTCGTGCCCGACCGCCTGCGCCGCGCCTGCGACGTGCTGGCCGGCAACTTCACGATCTGCCCGCCGGTCATCGCCCAGCGGGCGTGCCTCGCGGCGTTCGACGACGCGTCGTACGCCGAGCTCGACGGCCACGTGCGGCGCTACGCCGACAACCGCCGGATCCTCCTCGACGGCCTGCCTCGGCTCGGGATCACCGAGCTCGCCCCGGCCGACGGCGCGTTCTACGTCTACGCCGACGTCGGTCACCTGACGCAGGACTCGATGGCGTTCTGCCACGACCTGCTGGCCCGCACCGGCGTGGCGCTCGCCACCGGCGTCGACTTCGACACCGAGGTCGGCGGCCGGTTCGTGCGGCTCAGCTTCCCGGGCGACGCGGCCGTGATCGAGGAGGCGCTCGAGCGGATCTCCACAGTCGTCTGACCGCACGTTTCGCCCACCGGCCGCGGCGGGCAGACCGACCTCATGTACGGCAACACCGAGGTGATCCGCGGGCTGGCCCGCACCATGCGCGGGCAGGCGGCCACGCTCCGCTCCGAGGCGAGCAGCCTGCTGGCACAGGCCGACGCCGTGCCGTGGGAGGGGCTCGCCGCCGACGCGATGCGCGCGCGGGTGCGCGGTCAGGTCGCGGGGCTGCACCGCTCCGCCGAGCTCGCCGACGACGCCGCCGCCGCCCTCGACCGGCACGCCGACGAGGTCGACCGGCTCAAGGACCTCATCGCGGCCGTGGAGCGGAAGGTGATGGCGCTGGTCGCGGGCGCCCGCGACCGGCTGGCAGGCCTGGTGGCGAGCGTGCTGCCCGACCCGCTCGACGAGCTGCTCGACCGCTTCGTGCCGCCACCGCCCGGCCACCGCGACTGGCTCTTCGTCGACCTTCCCGGCCTGTCATGATCACCCCACGGAACTGCTCGGAGGGCGCGCTGCGCGCGGGCGGCCCGCACTTCCGCGGGGACCCCGAAAAAGCGTTGACCGCCGGCCCCGAGATCATCGACGTCCGCGGCGGCTCCGCGGGGGTGGCCGCGTCGTACGCCGCGGCGCGCGGGCTC
This sequence comes from Nocardioides halotolerans DSM 19273, assembly GCF_000422805.1. Classification (GTDB taxonomy): domain Bacteria; phylum Actinomycetota; class Actinomycetes; order Propionibacteriales; family Nocardioidaceae; genus Nocardioides; species Nocardioides halotolerans. Next base: position 270,830 of record NZ_KE383924.1, read on the forward strand.
GCCGACGTCTTCGACGACGCCGGCGACCGGCTCCGCGGGCTGGGCGCGGAGGGGCTGCGGGTGATGCGCGACCCCGATCTGCTGGAGTCGGGGCTGCTCTCGCCGGGCAGCTGCGCGGAGGCCGAGGCCGCCGTGCTCGCCGTGACCGGCGGGCCCGACGGCGTCATGGCGGCGTCGTTCGGGTGGGAGGCGGACGCCCTCGGCGTACGCACCGCGATCGAGTGCCTGGAGGCGGCCGACGAGACCGTGCGGTTCGCGATCGAGGGCCTCGACCGGCAGCTCGTGCTGACCCTCGGGCCGCTCGCCGGGGCCGTGATCGCCGCCGACCCCGACGTCCTCTCCGAGGTCCCCGGGCTCACCGAGCACCTCGTCGACGGCCTCGGAGGTCCGGTCTCGGCCGGCCTCCTCGGCCTGCTCTACGGCGGCCCGGGCCGACCGGTCGTGACGCCGCTGCCCACCGCCCTCGGCACCCGCCGGCCCAGGTCGGTGCGCGACCTGGTCGAGCACCTCCACGAGGTGGCCGCGCTCTCCGGCGACCCCGACTCGCCCGCCAACGGCACCATCGAGGTGCAGACGGTGACCGCTCCCGACGGGTCGGTGCGCCACCTGCTCTACCTCCCCGGCACCGACGACTTCAACGCGCCGTGGGACCAGGACGCCGACGTCCGCGACCTCGAGACCGACCTCGACTCGATCTCCGGTCAGCCCGACGCCTACCAGCAGGGCATCCTCCAGGCGCTCGAGGACGCCGGCGTCGGCAAGGGCGAGCCGCTGCTCGTCGTCGGCCACTCGCTCGGCGGCATGGAGGCGGCGGCGCTCCTCGCCGGCCACGGCGGCTACGAGATCACCGACGTCGTGACCGCCGGGTCGCCGACGGCGCAGGTGCCGTCGTTCCCGGCCGGGTCGCACGTGCTGTCGCTCGAGCAGCGCGGCGACATCGTCCCGGAGCTCGACGGCGCCCCCAACCCCGACTCGGTCGAGCAGACGACGGTGACCTTCGACGCCGACCCCGACGGCGGGATCCTCGCCCACCACTCCTACGCCACCTACGAAGCGGGTGCCGGGCTGGTCGACGCCTCCACCGACCCCTCGGTCGTCGACGCCGTCGCGTCGCTGCACGACCACGGCTTCCTCGGGGCCGACGGCGAGGCGCACAGCCAGGTCTTCCAGATCACCCGGGCGCCGTGAGGTTTCCTGCGGGTCGCGGCGGGTAGGTGGCGGACGAACGAGAGGCGGTCCTGATGTACGGCGACACCGACGTGATGCGCAGGCACGCCGGTCGCCTGCGCGAGCAGGGCGACGCGATCCGGGCGATGGCCGACCAGCTCGTGTCCCAGGCCGAGGCCGTCACGTGGGCCGGTCGGGCCGGCGACGCGATGCGCGAGCGCATCCGCGAGCGCGCCACCCGCCTGCGCGAGGCGGCCGAGCGCCACGACCACGCCGCCGACACCCTCGAGAGCCACAGCCAGCTCGTCGACGAGCTGAAGGACTCCATCGCCGAGACCGAGCGCCGCGCCACGGCGCTGCTCGACGACGGCGCGCTGCCGAGCTTCGAGTCGCCGGCGCCCGGCCACAAGGACTGGCTGGCGGTCACCCTCCCCGGCGTCGGCGACCGGAGCCCGTGACCGATGCCGACCATCGACCTCGGCCCACCCCGGCCGACCCCGCACGACCTCCTCGACGGGCTGCCCCGCCGGGTCGCGCTGACGCTGCCGGAGCTCAGGTTCGCCGCCGAGCGGGCCAACGGCGCTCCCCTCCCCTTCGACGTGCGCGACGGCGGCCTCGACGGCGGGCTCGACGAGCGGCTCGGCAGCAGCCGCGGGTCCGACGAGGCGGCGGCGTACGCCGAGACGCTCGCCCGCCTGCATGACCCCGTGACCACGCTGTCGCGGCGCGGGCTGCTGGTCGGCGGACCCGACGACGGCGTGCTCGAGGACGGCCTCGTCGGCGCCATCGGGCTCCTGGCCACCCCGACGGTCGCCCTCGACCTCGACATCGCCGCCGGCCCCGTGCAGGTGAAGTCGTGGCACCGCCAGCACGGCGGCGCGGTCGCCGCGCTGTCGACGCAGGACGGGCTGGTCTTCGAGCTCGCGTGGTTCCCGACCTGGGCCTGGGCCGCCGAGCTGGCCCGCGCCGCGGTGGTGCCGGAGGACCTGCCGCTCAGCGACTCTGTCGTGCCCGACCGGGTCGTCGTCCCCCACGACCTCGCCGACGCCGCGGTCGAGGCCGCCCGCACCCACCGCACCGACCTCGTCCCGGTGCTCGTGGAGCAGCACCCCGGCGGGGTCACCGACGCGACCGGCACCCGGCTCGGCGACGGCGACGCCGTGCGGGTGCTCACCGGGCTGGCCACCGAGGCCCGCGGCCGGCTGCGCGCGCTCGTCGCCGACGTCTCGGGCGAGGAGACCAGCACCGTCGGCGTCGTGGCCTGGACGCTGGTCGCCGACGGCTGGCGCGCCCTGCGCGCCCACCGCGTCGTCGGTGACCACGGTGACGCCGCCGACGAGACCGGCCTGCTCCTCGAGGTGGCGCGCGTGATCCCCGACGACCTCGCCGCCGAGCTCGCACCCGTCCTCGCGGAGGTGGCGCCGTGAGCGTCCGCGTCGCCGACCGGTCCGACAAGTACGCCCACCTGCTCCAGCTGGCCGACGTCTTCGACCGCTCGGGCGACGACCTCCGGGCCATGTCGGGGCTGGGCGCCGAGATCCTGCGCGACGACGCCGTCGCCGAGTCCGCCGACCTCTCGGCGGCGTCCCACGCCCGCGTCGAGGAGGACGTCCGCGGTGCCACCAGCGGCACGCACGGGCTGCTCTCCCGCTCCATCGAGCTCGACGCCGACGCGCTCGTCGTGCGCGCGACGGTGCTGACCTACCAGTGGATCGACGAGCTCCGCGAGGCGGCGTCGGAGTCGATGGGCGCCATCGCCGGGCGCGCGATCGGCTACCTCGCCCCCAACGTCGCCCTCGGCGGCGCCATCGTCACGGCCGGCCTGATCGAGACCGACGCGCTCGACCGCGACGGCGTCGCGGCGTTCCTCAGCGAGCTGGCCGCCGAGCACCCCGAGCTCCTCGACCAGGTGGTCTCGGGCGGCGGGGGCTTGCTCGACGGCCTCCAGATGCGAGCAGCGCTGACGGCCGGGTTCGTCTCGGGGGAGCCCGGACGCCGCGCCGCCCGCGGGGGCCTGCGCGCGCTCGGGGTCGAGACCCTGCGCCAGGACTCCTCGGCCGCGCTGCGCGACGTGGCCGGGGGGCTGCTGGCCGGTCGGCGGACCCGGCCCGACGAGGTGCCCGCGATCGAGGCGCCGCGGGTGCCGGCGTCGCTGACCGACCTGATGACGACCCTCGAGGCGCAGGACACCCGGCCACTCGTCCACCGCACGGCGCCCCGCCGCTACGTCGCGTACGTCGGCCGCCCGCCACCGCCGCAGCCCGCCGACGAGCCCGGCCCCGTGCTGGTCGCCGGCAACCTCACGCCGTACGCCACCGTCGTGGCGCAGACGATCGCCGCGGCTGTCGCGGGCGACGACGACGCGCACGTCATGCTCGTGGGCTCCGGCTCGGGCGGCGTCGTGGCCGCCGAGCTCGCCGCGCTGCAGCGGCCGCTGCCGTTCGTCGTCGACCAGGTCGTCACCGCCGGGGCGCCGGCGGCCCAGGTGCCGCGACTGCCGGCCCAGACCCGGATGCTCGCGCTCGAGGACCGCGCCGACCCCGTCGCGCTGCTCGGCTCGCTGATGACCGCCGACGACGAGCAGCGCACGACCGTGGTCTTCGACGCCGCCGGCTCGTCGTCCGAGAGCGTCTACGTCGCCGGCGCCCGCGCCGCCGACGCCTCTCCCCAGGTCGCCGCCGAGCTCGACCGGCTGCGTCTGCTGGGCTACCTCGCCTGAGCCGGGACCGTCGAGTGACCCGTTCTGCAGATCTGGGAGCGCTCCCGACCTGCGGATCGGGTCACTCGACGCGCCCCAAGGGTCACTCGACGGCAGACGACCGTCACAGGATGTCGTGCACGAACTCCCCGAGCTGGGTGAGGTTGCGGCACTCGACCATCGGCACCACCTCGGCGTACCTGCCCGCGACCGAGTCGCCGGTGTCCCAGTGCCGGCGGTGCTCGGGGTTGAGCCACCATGCGTGTCGCGAGCCGCGCTCCATCTCCTTGAGCTTGTCGAGAGCCAGGTCGGAGTAGTTGGAGCGCGCGTCGCCGAGGATCAGGAGCGCGGTCTTGGGCCCGAGCGCGTCGGAGTGCTCGTCGACGAACCTGGTCAGCGCGCGCCCGTAGTTGGTGCGCCCCCACAGCGCGGCGTGCGACGTGCTTGCCGCGAGGTCGGCCATCACGTCGACGACGTCGGCGCCCGGCTTGAAGTGGTGGGTGACCTCGTGGACGTGGTCGATGAACGTGAACGCGCGCACCTTCTGGAACTGGTCGCGCAGCGCGAAGACCAGCAGCAACGTGAACTGCGCGAAGCTCGCGACCGAGCCGCTCACGTCGCAGAGCACGACGAGCTCGGTGCGGTGCGGTCGCTTGGGCCGGTGGTGCGTCGTGAGCGGGACGCCGCCGGTGGACATCGAGGCGCGGACCGTACGCCGGAAGTCCAGCGGGCCGCGGCGCCGCGCGTGGTGCTCCTGGGTGAGCCGCGTGGCGAGCCGGCGGGCGAGCGGGTAGATCTCCCGGCGCATCTGCTCGAGGTCGGCCTTGCGCGCCGAGGTGAAGTCGATCCGGTCGATGCTCGGCCGGACGGCGACGTCCGCGACGTGGTCCGGCCCCTTCTCCTCGGCGATCCGCCGGCGCGCGTCGTCCTCGACCTGGCGGGTGAACCCGCCGAGGCGCCGGGCGGCCACCCGCGCGGCCTCCTCCTCGGTCCGTCCCTCGGCGAGCAGGGCCTGCACGATCCGGTCGACGAGCTCGCCGGGCGCGACCCGCTGCAGCGCGGTGTACGCCGACCAGCTCGACAGCCCGGGGCCGCGTCCGGGCATCGCCCCGAACCGGCCGACCATCTCGACCGCGAGCCGGGACAGCGCCTCCTGGTCGCCGTCCGCGAGCGCTCGGGCGAGGCGGTCGCGGAGCTGGGCCAGCGCCTGGCCGTTGTCGCGGACCTGGCCGTCGGTCTCGTCGCCCGCCCCGTCGCCGGCCTCGTCGGTCTCGCCGCCCCGGGCACCCTCGCCCACCAGCCGGGGGAAGTAGACGTCGAAGAGCGCGTCGAACGTCGGCCGCAGGCTCTGCCGCTTGACCAGCGTGGCGGCGTACGCCGCGTGCACGGTGTCGCGCTGGTCCCACGGCAGCGCGCTGAGCGCCGCCACTGCGTCGAGCCCCTCGGCGAGCGAGACGGACAGCCCGGCGCCGCGCAGCGCCTCGAGGAACGCGATGTGCCGCTCGACCAGGCCGCTGCTCATCGCCGCCGCGACCTCACTTGCGCAGCCGCAGCTCGCGGATCGCGCGCTCGTGGTCGGAGGCGTGCTTGAGGACCACGCCGAGCGTGTCGTCGACGGCCTTGTCGTCGAGGTCGCGGATCTCGAGCGCGATCAGCGTGCGCGCCCAGTCGACGGACTCCGCGATCGACGGCGGCTTCTTGAGCTCCAGGTCGCGCAGCCGCGCGACGGTCGCGACCACCTGGCCGGCGACCCGCTCCTCGAGGTCGGGCACCTGCGAGAGCACGATCTCGCGCTCGCGCTCCTCGTCGGGGTAGTCGAGGTGCAGGTAGAGGCAGCGCCGCTTGAGCGCCTCGGACAGCTCGCGGCTGGCGTTGGAGGTCAGCACGACGTACGGGCGGCGTACGGCGCTCAGCGTGCCGAGCTCGGGGATGGTGACCTGGAAGTCGGAGAGCACCTCGAGCAGCAGCCCCTCGACCTCGACATCGGTCTTGTCGACCTCGTCGATGAGCAGGACAGTCGGCTCGTCGCGGCGGATCGCGGTGAGCAGCGGCCGGGTCAGCAGGAACTCGTCGGTGAAGATGTCGTCGTGGGTCTCGGCCCACGACGCCGCGTCGCCCTGGGTCGCTTGGATCCGCAGCAGCTGCTTCTTGTAGTTCCACTCGTAGAGCGCGCGCGCCTCGTCGAGTCCCTCGTAGCACTGCAGGCGCACCAGGTCGGCACCCGTGGCCCGCGAGACCGCCTTGGCCAGCTCGGTCTTGCCGACCCCGGCGGGGCCTTCGACCAGCAGCGGTTTCTCGAGCGCGCCAGCGAGGTAGGCGGTGGTCGACGTGGCCGGATCGGCGAGGTAGCCGGTCGCGGCGAGCCGCTCGGTGACCTCGCCAGGCGAGGTGAACCAGGACATAACGACATCCTCCCGTACCCGGGTTACGCACCCGGTGCGGGTGGTCCACACCGGTCGGAACGCCGTTCGCGGGACCTCGTTGTCGTCACGTGACCAGGCCCCGGCACCGACGGACGCCCCGACGCGCGCTGCGTGTCGCGCTGGCGACCCTCAAGGGTGCCGCGCTGGGCGGGTTGCTCACACTCGTGGTGGTCGGTGGACTGCGCGCGACGGCCCCGTCGGCACACCCGGGCGCCGCGGAGCCGGACGGCGTGGTCCCACGTGTCATCCAGCGCGCGGTCGCCGACCACCACTGCTCCTACTCGGGCTTCGGCGACGCGACGGTCCCCGCGTCGGCCCTCATCCGCACCTCCCGCGGCGTGCTGCGACAGGTCAGCTTCGAGGTCGGCTGGGACGTCTACAACGGCAAGCGGCCGGGCACGCTGGTCGCGGTCTGCCTCGACCACGACGCCGGACTCGTGCGGGTGCACGACTGATCTCAGGCCGGCGCCCCGTGCCGGCCCTCGCCGGAGGCGAACCGCTGCGCGCCCTCCAGGGCGCCGGACCCGAGGCTGACCAGCCCGTGGCGCAGCTCGTTGGCGAGTGCGTCACCCTCGGGCATTCCCTCCTGCTCGAGCACCGAGAGCCGGTCCTGGCGCAGGCACACCTGCGGGAGCAGGGCGAGCTCGTGGGCGAGCTGCTCCGCCGCGCCGCGCGCGTGACCGGGAGGTACGACGCGGTCGACCAGGCCGATGCGCTCGGCCTCCTCCGAGCCGACCTCGCGCCCGGTGAGGACCAGGTCGAGCGCCCGGCCGGTGCCGACCAGGCGGGGCAGCCGGACAGTGCCACCGTCGATGAGCGGCACGCCCCACCGCCGGCAGAACACGCCGAACGTCGCGTCGTCCGCCGCCACCCGGAGGTCGCACCACAGCGCGAGCTCGAGGCCACCGGCGACGGCGTACCCCTCCACCGCCGCGATCACCGGCTTGCCGAGCCGCATCCGGGTCGGCCCCATCGGACCGTCGCCGGACTCCGCCACCTGGTTGCCGCGCTCGGTGCCGATCGCCTTGAGGTCGGCGCCCGCGCAGAACGTGCCGCCCTCGCCGTACAGCACCGCGACCCTGGCCTCCTCGTCGGCGTCGAAGGCCCGGAACGCGTCGGCCAGCGCCCGCGCCGTCGGTCCGTCGACCGCGTTGCGCGCGTGGGGTCGGTGCAGGACCACGGTCGTGACCGGGCCGTCGCGCTCCACGCGCACGGGCTCCGTGACGTCGCTGGACATGCTCGCGAGGCTAGCGCCGGCCGGTCCCCCGACCAGCGGACTGACCGAAAGGACGATTTGTCCGAAAGACCGGCCCCTCCGCCCGACCGCTGTCACACACTTGCGTCATGGGGAACTGGGCTCGGGACCTGCGTGACCGGGTCGTTCGCGCCCTGGCCATGGTCGGCCTCGTCTGGGCGATCGCCCTCCTCGCCGCCGTCTTCATGTCGCAGAGCGCCCAGGGCCAGCACGACGACCGCGGTCCCGAGTCGTCCGCGACCACCAGCCAGGACGCCCCTCGCCCGGCCGGCCTCGCCCTCGCCCTGGTGGTCCTCGCCGGCGGCGTCGTCGTGCTCGCCGTCGGCGCGACCGGCGTGAAGCGCGAGCCGCTGCCGGAGGTCGAGGTCGAGAACGACCCCGACCTCGGCTCCGACCTGCCGCTCGCCCTTGGCCTCGGCCTCCTGGCCTGAGCCCTCATCTCAGGGCGGGTCACCAGCGGTGCTGGGTGCCGTGCTCGATGTTGTAGTACATCCCGATGTGCGTGTAGTAGTTCATCGCGCCGAAGAGCAGGAGCACGACGCCTCCGACGACCCACGCCCGGACCGCCCACCGCAGCAGCGTCGGTCGCTCGGTCAGCAGGGAGATCGCGAAGAGCAGCGCGCCGAGGGCGATGATGCCCCAGAGCCCGCCCAGGAAGAGCGCCTCGATCACCGGCAGGTGGCCGAAGCGACCACTGATCGGCTCCTCCGGCGGCGCGGCACCGAGCTGGAACCGGACGAACGTGATGGCCAGGACGACCATGGCCAGGCCGAGAGCGCCTACGAAGACGGACGCCGGCTTCAGGGCGGAGAGCGCAGCAACGGTGGCGGTCCGGGCGTCGGTCGCGAACGCGGCGCGGTGCCGCCACAGGTAGACGGCAGCGAAGAGCAGCAGTGCGCCGAAGCCGGCGGCGGGCTGCCCGAACGCGATGTTGGCGTACTCGAAGCCGCCACCCCCGAAGGGCCAGGTGACCGTGGTGTGGAGTCCCGTCACCAGCAGGAGCAGGCCGGTCACTCCGAAGAACCCGGCCCAACCCTCGCTCTCGATGGGCTTGTTCTTGCTCAGCTGCGCGACGAACCACGCGAATCCCAGCAGACCGGCGCCCGCCGTGAGGGCGACCAGCTCGTTGTAGACGACCATCGTCGTCCCACCTCCGTCATCTCGTCAGGGTCCTTGCCCTGTAGCTGTGTCTCAGCTAATTACGAAACGCGGCGCGTATCGTACTTATTCCGTAGTGACGAAACGCCCGGGTCAGACCGTGACCGGTGCCGACCCGACCAGGAGGGTCGGACGACGTCGGTCACCACGGCGACTGGCGCGGTCGCGCGGGACGCCACCGCGGAGGAGACCGATCCGAGCAGCGCCCGGGCAAGGCGCCCGTGACCGCGACTGCCGACGACGACGAGGGAGGCGTCCCTGCTGGCGTCGGTGAGAGCGCGGACGGCCGAGGTGACCTCGGTCGCGCCGACCGCGTCGAGGCCGGGTCGCGCCGCGACGGCCTCGATGACGCCCAGGCCCGTCACCTCCTCGGCCGCGTCAAGGGCACCCGGGTCGCGGTGGAGAAGGCCCGGCCCGGGCGGCCCCGTCATGCCGGGGTAGTTGGCGGCGTGGAGGACCACCAGGGGGCGGTCCCGGCGGACGGCTTCGCGCGCCGCCCACACCACGGCGACGCGGCTGTGCTCCTTGCCGTTGTACCCCACCACCACCGCGTCAGGCGGGTAGGCGCGACCTGACCAGCCCCCGACCTCGGCGTGCATCGCTCCTCCTTCACAGCTTGTGCGTGGGTCACTCGGCGGGTCACCGAGCCGGCCGCTCCCGAGGCCCTCCTGCGTGGGTGTGCCGGGCCGCGCCCGCGTCCGCTCCGCCCGTCTGTCGGCGCGCGCCAGCGCGACGGCCAGCGAGGCGTGCAGCAGGAGGGAGATCGCCACGAGCGCCGCAACGGCCCCCGCCGTGCTCATGACCGCTCCCCGCCAGCGCTCCGATCGCCCTGCCCCGGGAGCATCCGGGCGGCACCCAGTGTCCCGACAGTGAGGATCGTGGTGACCACGACGGCCCCGACCAGGAGCCCGATCAGGTAGGTGAGGTCGGACATCTGCTTCTCCTCTCGTTGGAATCCAAAACGCTACGCACTGCGTTTCTATTTCTCAAGTTTGGATGGAATAGATACGCTACGTATGCCGTTTCTGATAGCGAACGCTGACGACGAGAGGGCAGCACGCATGAGCGAGTTCTTGCGCATGGCGGTCCTCATCGCCGTGACCTCGACCGTGACGGGCTTGCTCATCGCGTGCGTCGTCCACCTGGCCCTGGCCACCGACCCGCTCCACGACCAGCGCCACCGACCACTCCGGCGACGGGCCGGAAGAAGGACGAGGACTGATGACCGACCTGCACGCCTCAACGGACCTGCCCGCGAGCCCCGAGCCACGGCCCACCTTGGTGGCGCAGGCGTCGGCCGCGCGGCGGTTCCTCTCCACGGAGGCGGGCAGCGCCGGTCTGCTGCTGGCAGCGACGCTGGCGGCCCTGGTCTGGGCGAACTCCGCGTGGTCGGGCGCCTACGACGCGCTGTGGCGGATCGAGGCGGGCATCTCGGTGGCGGGCTCGGCGCTGTCGATGGATCTCGGTCACTGGGTCAACGACGGCGCAATGGCGCTGTTCTTCTTCGTGATCGGCCTCGAGGTCCGGCGTGAGTTCTCCGTCGGAGAGCTCACGACACCGCGTCGGGCCGCCATCCCCCTCATCGCCGCCGTGGGCGGCCTGGTCGTGCCCGCGCTGCTCTTCCTGGCGCTGGCGCCGGGAGGCGAGGCGTCCCGCGCCTGGGGCCTGGTCATCGGGACCGACACGGCGTTCCTGCTCGGCGCGCTCGCCGTGGTTGGCCCAGCGCTGGCCACTCGCCTGCGGATCTTCCTGCTGACCCTCACGGTGATCGACGACATCGTTGCGGTCACCGTCATCGGTGTCGTCTACAGCGACGCCCTCGACCCGGCCGCCCTCATCGTCATGACCGGCCTGGGGTCCGTCATGGGGATCATGAGTCGCTACGGCGTCTCCGCAGCCACGCCGTACCTCCTGGTCGGTCTCGGGTTGTGGCTGGCGACCCTGCACGCGGGGCTGCACGCGTCGATCGCCGGCATGTTCGGCGGCCTGCTCGTGGCCGCCCACGAGCCCCGCCGCGATGCGATCGACCGGGCGGCGGCGCGGTTCCTGGCGTTCCGGCAGAGGCCGGGGGTCGAGTCGGGACGCTCGGCCCACCGCGAGCTGGTGCGGGCGGTCTCGGTCAACGAGCGCCTCCAGGTCAGGCTGCAGCCGGTGGCGAGCTACGTCATTGTGCCCGTGTTCGCCCTCGCCAACGCCGGCATCGACCTGCGCCACGGCGTGCTGGCCGACGCGCTGACGGCCCGGCTCACGTGGGCGGTGGTCGCCGGCCTCGTGATCGGCAAGGCGCTCGGCATCGGCCTTGCCTCCTGGGCCGGCGTGCGGGCCGGTGCGGGCCGGTTGCCGACGGGCGTCGGCCTCGGTCAGGTCCTTGGCGGTGCCGCGCTCTCTGGTATCGGCTTCACGGTCTCGCTCCTCATCGCCGGCCTCGCCTTCGACGACGGTCCCCTCCACGACCAGGCCGTGGTCGGCGTCCTGCTCGCAGCGGTCATCTCGATCGTGCTCGGGTGGGCCGTCTTCAGGGTGGATCAGGCGCGCGGCCCGTCCTCGTGCGACCGCACGCCGATGGACACCGAGCCCGACTGCCTGCTCTGCGAGCTCGAGGGGCACGGCGACGCGCACGCCGAGCACGAGGCGCCGACCGGTTCGGCCCGCTAGGAACCGCTCGCGCGGGTCAGGGCTGCGCCATCACCAGCCAGATCATCTCCATGCTGCGGTCCAGCCAGCCTCGACCGACCTTCCCGCGACGGACGAGCTCGCCGAGGTAGGCGCCGATCATCAGGCTCACGACGCCGTCGGCGTCGAGCCCTGGCCGGAGCCGGCCCTCGCGCGAGTCCTGGCGGATCCGCTTGACCAGCGCGTCGGCGTACGGGCGGAGCTCGGCGCGGAACAGGTCGGTGAACTCCGGGTCGGAGTTGCCCACGATGGCGGCCAACCCGCCCGGGCCGAGCACGTCGTCCATCTGGCGCCAGGCCTGCTCGAGCACGGCGCGGATCTTGTCTCGCACCTCGCCCTCGTCCGGCACCTGCGGCACGCCGATGGCGTTGGACAGCACCGTGGTCAAGAGTTCGGCGCGGTTGCCGTGACGGCGGTATATCGACGTCTTGGCGACGCCCGACCGCGCGGCGACACCCTCCATCGTCACCGCGGACGGCCCGCTCTCACGCAGCAGCTCGAGGACCGCGACCTCCAGCCGGTGGTCCAGGTCCGGCTGCCGTGGCCGGCCCGCGCGAGCAGGATCGGAGGAGTCGGGTGGCACGTCTCACACCTCCCTCGAGATATGCGACCGCTACGTGTCGCGTTTCGCGGACCGACGCTACACCTCAGCCGCAGCGCGGCGGCGGAGCCTGCCGTGAGCTCGCACGAGCGAAGCGGCCCCCGACCCGGGGAGTCCGCAGGTGGAGGGCCGCTCGCGTGGCTGGCGGTGGCGGTGGGATTTGAACCCACGGTGGGCTTGCACCCACACACGCTTTCGAGGCGTGCTCCTTAGGCCGCTCGGACACGCCACCGCCGGAGAGGTTACCCGAGCGGGAGCGGGCTCTTGAAATCGCTCAGCGCACGACCGGCGGGCGCCACGCGGGGTCGCGGCCGGTGGCGCCGATGAGCAGGTCGAGGTCCGAGGCGTCCGGGGGTACGGCGACCGGCGGGCCGAAGAGGCCGCCGTCGTCCGCGGCGCCTCCGCGCGGCGGCTCGAACGCCGCGACGAACTCCCGGCACGCGGCGACCGCCGCCGGGTCGGCCGGGTAGGCCTGGCCGGTCGCCGCCGCGAGGTCCCAGGCGTGGACCGTGACCTCGTCGAGCGCGACGAGCGCGGCCTGGTCGCCCGGCAGCTCGACCGGGCCGGCCATGGTGACGCCGTCGTAGGCGGCCGGGTCCTGCCACGCGTCGCCGAGCTCGGCGAGCGCCGTCGCGATGAGGTCGCGGAAGCCGTCCTCGAGTCGCGAGCCGTCGACGTCCGGTGCGGTGCCGCCGGGCGGGCCGTCCTTGCTCGCGGCCCAGGTGAAGGCCAGCGCCAGCCCGCCGATGTGGTCGAGGAGGTCCGCGACGGAGTAGTCGGGGCAGGGCGTGGGGCCGGTCAGCTGGTCGTCGCGCACGCCGCGGACGAGGTCGGCGAGGGCGGTGGTCGTCGGTCGGAGGTCAACGAAGGCCATGCGAGGTGGACTCGCCGGCAGACGCGGACTCATCGGGCAGGTCGCCGGGCAGGTCGCCGGGCAGCTCGTCGGGCAGGTCGTCGGGGAGGTCGGACGGCGTGAGGTCCGGTGTGGCCGGGAGCAGGGTCGCGCTGGGCACCGGGGCCGGCGTCGAGGTCAGCGTCGAGGTCGGCGTCGCGGACGGCGGCGAGACGGTCGGGTGGCTGACGGACGGACCGTCGGACGGCGACGGCGACTCGGACGGGGGCGTGGACACGAGCTCGAGCAGCAGCGCCGCGGAGGCGTTGCCCTCGGCCAGCGGCCGCTCCACGAACCGCCAGCGGTAGAACGCCCGCTCGTCTCCCGGCACGGTGGCGCGCACGCCGCCGTCCTCCACCTGCGCGACGAGCACGGGCTTCCACTGGCGGCTGTCCGGCGTACGCCGCTCGAGCAGCATCGTCGCGTGCGGGATCGGGTCGTCGGTCAGCGTGCGGAGCCGGCCGGTGATCGTGACCTCGCCGTCGCGGCCACGCTCGCTGTCGATGCCGACCGTCGTGCGCAGCGCCTCGACGTCGTACGTCGTGACGTTGCCGGGAGTCCCGACCTGCAGCCGGTCCATGGAGAACGGCGTGCCGTCGCAGCCGAAGCCGATCGTGTAGACACCCGGCCCGTCACCGCCGTGCGCGGCGACGAAGTCGGCGACCGTGGCGGAGTCGGCGACCCCGAGGTCGAACCTGGCGCCGGTGGTCATGTCGTACTTCGACCACGAGTAGGTCCGCGTGGTCGCGTCGATCGTCTGCCACGCCCCGCCGGGGCTCACCAGCGCAGACCGGCCGAGCCACATCAGCGCGGTGCCGGCGTCGGCCGGGTCCTGGTAGCCGGCATAGGCCACGCCCGCCGCGCGGGCGGAGGAGTTGACCGCCAGGCTCACCGTCGTCGTGCGCGCCATCGAGCCGACCGGGAAGAGCGCACCGACGGCGTTGCCCCCGGCCAGGTCCCAGCCGAGGCTGCGGGTGCCGGCCGGCGCCCTCCCGGGCCCGACGCCGATCGTGGGCGCGAGCGGCTCCGCGGTGCGCTGGTAGAGGTCGGCGCAGCCGACGAACGACAGGGCCGCCGTCGCCGGGTCGGGGAACGCCGTGCCCTGGACGGTCACCGTCTCGTCGGCGTGCGCCGGCGTCACGAGCCCGGCGACGCTCCCGGCGACGCCGAGTGCGGTCGTCGCGGCCACGCCGGCCCAACCGGCCCGGGACCCTCCCACGAGCGCATTCTCACCCCGGGCACCGCCTGATCGGCACACCCGGAATGACCATGTTCAGGACTACCGGCGATGGTGTGCGAAGAAGTCGTCGAGCAGCGCCGTCGACTCCGCGGCGAGGACACCGCTCACGACCTCGGGCCGGTGGTTGAGCCGACGGTCGCGCACGACGTCCCACAGGCTGCCGACCGCTCCCGCCTTCGGGTCGAAGGCGCCGAACACCACGCGCTCGACCCGGGCGAGCACGGCGGCGCCCGCGCACATCGTGCAGGGCTCCAGGGTGACCACGAGCGTGCAGCCCTCCAGGCGCCAGGCGCCCAGTGCTGCCGCCGCGGACCGCAGCGCCACCACCTCGGCGTGGCCGGTCGGGTCGGTCGCGGCCTCGCGTACGTTGCGTCCGGTGGCCACGACCTGGTGGGCGGGCGAGACGACGACCGCACCGATCGGCACGTCGTCGGTCGCGAGCGCCGCGCGCGCCTCGTCGAGGGCGGCACCCATCGCCGCCTCCCAGGGGGAGGTCATCAGCGCATCAGGCCGACGTCAGGCCGACGGCGTCGTCGAACTGGTCGCCGAAGCCGATCCGCCGTGCGACGTCGGACAGGATCTCGTCGGGGTAGAGGTCGACGTCGTCGAGCAGCAGGCCCATCTCCATGGCCTGCATGCCGAGATCGCCAAGGAGGTCGAGGTCGCCGGCCGGCACCTGGTCGTCCTCGTCCTCGAGCCCGAGGTCGGGGAGGCCGAGGAACTCGACCGCCGACTCCGCGAGCTCCCAGTCCTCCGCGGCGGTGACGTCGGACAGGAGCACCCGGGTGGTCGAACCGGCGACGCGGACGATCACGAAGAAGTCCTCGTCGACGGCGACCATCGCCACCGCCCCGCCGTCACCCGGGAGGCGTCGCAGCGCGTCGGCGATCGTCTCGATGTCGCCGAGGTGGTCGTGGGTGAGGTCCTGCACGGTCCAGTCACCGTCCGCGCGGTAGGCCGCGAGGGCGAAGTCGATCCTGTCGTCGTGCTCGACCACCCGCCCAGCGTGACAGACCTGCCGACGCCCGACCAGCCCTTTGGGCCCGGACTGCTGCGGGCTCGCGCCGCGGCGTACGCCGTCTCACCGACCGACGGTATGGCCGCCGACGTGACCCTGCCGGCCGACTTCGGTAGGTTCGATGCCCATGTTCGACCGGACTCCCATCCGCCCGCGCCGCGCGCTCGCCGCCGGCACCGCCGCACTCCTGGCGCTCTCGCTCGGCCCGCTGGGCGGCGAGGCAGCCCAGGCCAGCCGTTCCGACGCCGTCGGCACGACCGCGTCGCGCCAGGCGCCGGGCCCGATCCACGCAGGCAACACCTTCGGCTGGTACGGCCACAACGGCCTGGTCTACGACGAGACGTTCGTCGGGCCGCTCAACCACAAGCGCTGGCGCGTGGAGGGGCCGGGTGCGGTGCGGACCCAGCACGGCATGCTGACCCTCAACACCGCCACCAAGGGCAGCGTCTCCGCGCAGATGACGATCCCGGGCCGCGCCTACGGCCGTTGGGAGACCCGTCTCCGGCAGCGTCAGTACGGGCACAAGCACACGCCGTACCGCGTGCTGACCGAGCTGGTCCCCGTGACCAAGGAGGGCGAGGGCTGCGGCGAGCAGAACATCGCGCTCAACAAGTTCACGATGGGCGATGACAAGGTCAACTTCTACATCCGCACCCGTCCCGACAACCTCTACCAGGCGTCGATGAAGCGCGGCTTCGGCCAGGACCAGTGGCACACGTTCGCGGTCGAGGTGACCAAGAAGCACATCTCGTGGTTCGTCGACTCGCGCGTCATCCGCACCGAGACCCGGCCCGAGGCGCTGTCCGGGCGCAAGTTCCAGGTCCGGTTCACGATGGAGGCCGAGAAGGGCAAGCGGATGAACAAGGCCCGCATGCAGATGGACTGGCTGCGCTACTGGAACCTCAACGACAAGGCCAAGAAGTCCGTCAAGGCGCCGCTCACCAAGCTGACCCGCTACACGAAGTCCTGCTTGGGCGACCACGCCGCCGACTGAGCGGCAGACCGAGCCGACGCTCTAGGCTGCGCTCGTGCGCACCCACGTCGTCGACCACCCGCTAGTCGCTCACAAGCTCACCGCGCTGAGGGACGAGGGCACCGACTCACCGACGTTCCGCAGCCTGACCGACGAGCTGGTGACGCTGCTGGCCTACGAGGCCACCCGCGAGGTGCGCGTCGACCCGCACGACATCGTGACTCCTGTCGCGCCGACGACCGGCGTACGGCTCGCGGCGCCGAAGCCGCTCGTCGTGCCGATCCTCCGCGCCGGTCTGGGCATGCTCGACGGCATGATGCGGCTGCTGCCCACCGCGGAGGTCGGCTTCCTCGGGATGATGCGCAACGAGGAGACGCTGCAGGCGACGACGTACGCCGAGCGGCTGCCCGAGGACCTCGCTGGCCGGCAGTGCTACGTGCTCGACCCGATGCTCGCGACCGGCGGTACGCTCGCGGCCGCGATCACCTTCCTGACCGACCGCGGCGCCAACGACATCACGGCGATCTGCCTACTGGCCGCGCCCGAGGGGTGCGCCCGCCTGGAGGCCGACCTCGAGGGGCTCGACGTGCCGGTGACGGTCGTGACCGCGGCCATGGACGAGAAGCTCAACGACAAGGGCTACATCGTCCCCGGCCTCGGCGACGCGGGTGACCGCCTCTACGGCGTGGTCGGCTGAGCGCGGCCGTCAAGACCAAATCAGCGCAATCGCGCCCATCTGGTACGTGTTTCACGCGTGAAACAAGACCGATCCAGCGCAAAGGCGCCGAACTGGTTCGGCGCGGGCGAGCCAGGACCCGCTCGCAACCGGGGCGGTAACACCGGCCGGCGGCCGGACACTACCCAGGCATGAGCCCCTCCCCCGAGACAGAGTTCCGTGAGGCCTGGGAGCGCGACGGGCCGCGGGTCGCGGCGTACGTGCGCAGGCACGTGCCTGCCGACGACGTCGCGGACCTCGTCGCCGAGACGTTCCTGCAGGCCTGGCGTCGCTGGGACGACGTGCCGCACCCGCCGATCGCGTGGCTGATCGGCATCGCGCGCAAGGTGATCGGCAACAGCCGCCGCGCCGTACGACGCCGCGGCGCCCTGCACGACCGGCTGGTGCTGCTGGGCTCGGCGGCGCGCCCGAGCGAGGACGCCGGCGTCCTGGCCACCGAGCGCATGGATGCGCTCGAGGCCCTCGCGGCGCTGCCCGACCATCAGCGCGAGGCGCTCCTGCTCGTCGCGTGGGACGGGTTGACCTCCGAGGAGGCCGCGCAGGCCCTCGGCATCAGGCACGGCACCTTCCGCGTGCGTGCCCACCGGGCCCGCGCCGCGCTCGACCGCGGCGGCGCCACCACCCGGGTCGCGTCGGCGACCACCCGACCCCTGACCGAAGGCAGCCTGAGATGACCGAGCACAGCACCATCACCGCACTCGCGCCGGCGCCCGAGCCGCTTGAGCCCGCGTGGTCGGAGGCGACGCTCGCCGGCATCCTCCGCGAGGGCCGGCCCGCCGCACCCCGCAAGCGCAAGGCTCCCCGGCGCGTCCTGGTCGGCGCCGTCGCCGCCGCGCTGAGCGTCGGCACCGCGGCCGCCGTCGCCGGCGGAGGCGCCAGCGACGTGGTCAGGAAGACGCTCACGGAGTTCGGCGAGCAGCCGAACACCTCCGGCAACGACATCGGGGAACTCCACGACCCGACGCAGGTCGCGCAGTTCCGCACCGAGGGCGGCATCTTCGCGGTCTGGATCGCGACGTCGTCGAAGGGCGCGGTCTGCTACGCGATGAGCGACGGCACCTGGGACGGCGAGGGCGTTCCGACCCAGGACGAGCTGAGCGACTACGGCTGCGGCGGTCAGATCTGGGCCGGACCCCACCGCCCGCCCGAGGAGCTCACCCGCCCCGACCAGCTCGGCGGGTTCTTCAAGGACTTCGACGGGCCGATGGTCTACGGCGTCTCGCCCTATCCCGAGGCCGTCGCGGTCCAGGTGACGGGCCTCGGCGTCGACCGCACGCTGCCGGTCCGCCCCGACTCGCACGGGTACGGCGCCGCCCTGCCCGAGGCCGAGCGGGCCACCGCGGTCACGCTCACCTTCACCGCCGCCGACGGCACCGTGCTCGGCAGCAGGCGCGTTGTCGCCCCGGTCAGCTGAGGTGCCTCCGCCAAGGCCGGATCAGCGGAATCGCGGCCGTTTGGTCATGTTTCACGCGTGAAACAAGACCAATCCAGCGCAAAGGCGCAGAACTGGTTCGGCGCGGGCCGGCCGGCACCGTGGCCGGCTCGCGCCCTCAGCGCGGGAAGATCGGCACCGTTCCGGTGGCGATGAGCACGAGCAGCACGAGGACGAGCAGGCCGAGGGCGGCGTACGCGTAGTTCTTGCCGCTCTGGGTCTCCTCGGAGTCGGGCGCCTCGTAGCGGTGCCCGTCGGGCCGCATCAGCTGCAGCTCGTGCTCGTCGGTGTTCATGCGGTGCTTGGCCATGGCCGGCCTCCTTCGTCGACCCTCCCCGTGGGTCTCCCCGTGGGTCTCGCCGTGGAGGTACCCCGTCAGAGCGCCTTCACCGCGGTCAGCACCTTGCCGAGGGTGTCCTTGGCGTCGCCGAAGAGCAGCGTGGTCTCGGGCTCGAAGAGCAGCTCGTTCTCGATGCCCGCGAAGCCCGGCCGCATCGAGCGCTTGAGGAACACCACCTGCTTGGCCTCGTCGGCGTTGAGGATCGGCATGCCGTAGATCGGGGCCGAGGGCGTGTTGCGGGCCGCGGGGTTGACGACGTCGTTGGCGCCGACGACGAGCACGACGTCGGCCTCCTTGAACTCGTCGTTGATCTCGTCCATCTCGATGAGCTGCTCGTAGGGCACCTGGGCCTCGGCGAGCAGGACGTTCATGTGCCCGGGCATCCGGCCGGCGACCGGGTGGATCGCGTAGTCGACCTCCGCGCCGCGCGCGATGAGCAGGTCGACGAGCTCGCGGAGCGTGTGCTGCGCCTGCGCGACGGCCAGGCCGTAGCCGGGGACGATGATCACGCGCTCGGCGTAGTTGAGCATGATCGCGACGTCCTCGGGGCCGGCCGACTTCACCGGCCGGTCGGAGACCTCGCCGCCGCCGAGCGTGGACCCGCCGCGGAGCGCGCCGAAGAGGATGTTGGCGACCGAGCGTCCCATCGCGTTGGCCATCAGCAGCGTCAGGAACGTGCCGGACGCACCGACGAGCGTGCCGGCGACGAGCAGCAGCGTGTTGGAGAGCACGTAGCCGCCGGCGGCGACGGTGAGGCCGGTGAAGGCGTTGAGCAGGGAGATCACGATCGGTACGTCGGCGCCGCCGACCGGCAGCACCAGCAGGACGCCGAGCAGCAGCCCCACCAACGCCAGCACGATGCCCAGGGCGAGGTTCGCCTCGCGGACCTGGAGCACGGCGAGCACGATCGCGCCGAGGATGCCCGCCCCGAAGACGACCGGGAGCCCCGGGAAGACCACCGGCCGGGAGGTCATCAGGTCCTGGAGCTTGGCGAAGGTGATGATCGAGCCCGCGAACGACACAGAGCCGACGAGGATCGTGAACGCCGTGGCGACCAGCGTGAACTTCTGGACGTCGAAGCCCGCGTCGGCGGCCCCGACGATCTCGTCCAGCTCGAGCAGCGCGACCAGGGCCGCTGCGCCGCCGCCGACGCCGTTGAACAGCGCCACCATCTGCGGCATCTGCGTCATCTGGACGGTGCGCGCGCCGTAGACGCCGCCGACCGTGCCGACCGCGATCGCCGCGACGATCAGCGGGACGTGGTCGAGGTCGCCGTAGAAGAACGGGATCGTGCAGGCCAGCACTGCCGCGAAGGCGCCGATCAGGTTGCCGTTGCGCGCGGTCTTGGGCCCGGAGAGGCCCTTGAGCGCGAGGATGAAGCAGACCGCGCCGAAGAGGTAGAGCAGCTGCGCCCAGGTGGGGATCACTTCTCGGCTCCACCCTCGCTCGAGGCGACCGGCTTGGCGCCGGGCTTCTTGCGCACGAACATCTGCAGCATCCGGTCGGTGACCACGAAGCCGCCGACCATGTTGACCGCGGCGAGCACGATCGCGACGAGACCGACCACCAGCGCGACGTTGCTGTCGGTGCTGCCGGTGACGATGATCGCGCCGAGCAGGATCACGCCGTGGATGGCGTTGGCGCCCGACATCAGCGGGGTGTGCAGCGTCGACGACACCTTCGAGATGACCTCGATGCCGACGAAGACGCTGAGGATGAAGATCGTCAGCCAGACGACCGCCTCGTTCATGCTCGCTCTCCTTCGGTCGGGCCCTCGAGAGCCTCGCGCGTGGGCTGATGCCGGATCGCGCCGTCGTGCGTGACGCAGGCGCCGGCCACGATCTCGTCGTCGAAGTCGGGTGCGAACATGCCGCCGTCCTCGCCCTCACCGGGCTTGGCGGTCAGCAGAGTGAGCAGGTTGACGACGTTCTGTGCGTAGAGCCTCGACGCGGGGCCGGGCATCGACGACGGCACGTTCTTGCCGCCCCACACCGACGCGTTGCCGATGCGGGTCACCTCGCCCGCGACCGAGCCCTCGACGTTGCCGCCGGTCTCGGCGGCCAGGTCGACCACGACCGAGCCCGGCTTCATCGCCTCGACCATCGCCGCGGTGACCAGCAGCGGTGCCTGCCGACCGGGCACGGCCGCGGTCGTGATCAGCGCGTCCGCGTCGGCGATGTACGGCGCGAGCCGCTCCATCTGCAGGCGGGCGCGCTCCTCGGTCATCTCCCGCGCGTAGCCGCCGGCGCCCTCGAGGGTGTCGAGCTCGAGGTCGATCGCCTTCGCGCCCATCGAGCGGATCTCCTCGGCGGCCGCGGCCCGCACGTCGTAGGCCTTGACCACGGCGCCCAGCCGCTTGCAGGTGGCGATCGCCTGGAGCCCGGCCACGCCGGCGCCGAGCACGACGATCTCCGCGGGCTGGACGGTGCCGGCGGCGGTCATGTTGAGGGGGAAGAAGCGGCGCAGCATCCCGGCAGCCACGATCGCGCAGCGGTAGCCCGAGACCAGCGCCTGCGACGACAGCGCGTCCATCGACTGCGCCCGCGAGATGCGCGGCACGAGCTCCATCGCGAACGACGTCGCGCCGACGTCGCGCAGGTCGGCCACCAGCCCGAGCTCCTGGTTGACCGGCAGGAACGACACGGTCGCCGCCCCCCGCTTCAGACGGCGCACGGCATCGGGGGCGAGCGGCTGCACCGAGACGACGACGTCGGCCGCGGTGAGCGCCTCGGCGTCGAGCCCGGCCCCCGCCTCGGCGTACTCCTCGTCGGCGATCAGCGCGTGCCGACCCGCGCCGGGCACCACCGCCACGTCGTAGCCGAGCCCGGTCAGCTTGCCGACCAGCTCGGGCACCATCGCGACACGCGACTCGCCCTCGCGGGTCTCCTTGGCCACGGCGATCAGCATTTTCCGGGGTCCCCACGGCGTTGTGCGACGGAGGAGCGGAGCGGAGGAGGAGCAGAACGTCGTGGGGTGGTGCTCACTTGCGGGACCCTACCGATCCGCGCCGGTCGTCAACGGAAAGGTGTCCAGCGCCACGTGTCGCGGCCGGCCCCGCGGCCCCTCGCCGAGGAAGGACTGCACGAGGGTCAGCTCGGTCGCGCGCCACCGGGGGCCCTCGTAGGCGTCGAGCAGCCGCACCCACCTGCTCACATCGTGCGGGTGCCGGGTCCGCGCCACGGTGAGGTGCGGCCGGAAGCGCGCACCGTCGACCGCGATCCCGGCCCGGTTGGCGGCGGCTCGGCAGCCGGTCGCCAGCCGGTCGAGCTCGGTGCGGCCGGGCTCGTCGAGGTCGAGGCCCGCCCAGACCACCTTCGCGCGAGCGGCGTTCGGGAACGCGCCGCCGCCGGCGAGCGCGGTCTCGAACGACGAACGCCGCGCGGCCGCGCGGCCGAGCCGCTCCACCAGGTCGTCGAGCGTGCGGTCGGGCACCTGCTCGAAAAAGGCCAGGGTGACGTGCACCTGGTCGGCCTGCACCCACCGGAGCTCCCCGGCGTCGCGGCGTACGTCGAGGAACTCGTCGAGGTGCTCGAGGGCCTCCGGGGGTGGCACCAGCGCTGCGAAGAGCCGCATGCCTCAGACGTGCGTCCCGAGCAGCGAGCCGATGGCGTAGGTGACCGCCATCGCGAACAGGCCGCCGAGCACGTTGCGCACCACCGCCCGCCGCGAGGCGCCGTAGCCGAACCGGGCGCTGGCCCACCCGGTGATCGCGAGCGCCAGCAGCACGGACAGCACGGTCACGGCCACCCGCGCACCCGGCGCGACCAGCGTGATCGTCAGCAGCGGCAGCAGCGCCCCGATCGTGAACGCGATCATCGAGGCGAACGCGGCGTTCCAGGGGCTGGAGATGTCGTCGGGGTCGATGCCGAGCTCGGCCTCCGCGTGCGCGCCCAGCGCGTCGTGCGCGGTCAGCTCGCGGGCCACCTGCAGCGCGAGCTCCTCGCTGAGGCCCTTCTCGACGTACAGCCCGGCGAGCTCCTCGAGCTCGTCCTCCGGCTCCTCGGCGAGCTCGCGGCGCTCCTTGTCGAGCAGCGCGAGCTCGGAGTCCTTCTGGGTGCTGACCGAGACGTACTCCCCCGCTCCCATGCTGAGCGCACCCGCCGCCAGCCCGGCCACGCCCGCCAGCACGATCGTGCCGCGCTCGCTGGTCGCGCCCGCGACGCCCATGACGATGCCCGCGGTCGACACGATGCCGTCGTTGGCGCCGAGCACGCCCGCGCGCAGCCAGTTCAGCCGGTTGTTGATGCCGGTGTCGTGCGGCTCGTCCTCGTGCGGACCTGCGACGAACGGCGCCTCGGTCGTCATGACTCGATCGTCCCGTCCTGTCGGGGCCTGGGCAAGGAAGGCAAGGCTCGGCTCCTACCGCTGGCGCTCCAGCTCCTCGACCTTGCGCGGCATGAGGGCGCTCACCAGCACCAGCGCCACGGCGACCACCGCGGAGCACACGAACGTCGTGTGGATCGCGGGCTCGAGGACCGCCGGTGAGAGGTGCTCGAGGTCGGGGCGGGCGTGGCCGATCCGGTCGGTGACCTCGCCGTTGACCAGGGCGCCGAAGACCGCGACCCCGACCGCGCTGCCGACGGTGCGGGCGAACATCGTCGCGCCCGTCGTCACCCCTCGCGACTCCCAGGGCACGGCCGACTGGGCGGCGATCACCGACGGCGCCACCGCGAACCCGAAGCCGACACCCATCACGAAGCACGGCACCGAGAGGTGCAGCAGCGAGGAGTCGCCGTCGATCGTGAGCAGCAGCAGGGCGCCCGCCAGCCCGAAGACCGCGCCGATCACCATCGTCGCCCGGTAGCCGATGGAGAGGTAGAGCCGCCCGGCGTTGGCCGCGGACAGCGGCCAGCCCAGCGTCAGCGCCGCGAGCGCGAAGCCGGCCATCACCGCGCCGTGGCCGAGCACCCCCTGCGCGAAGAGCGGGACGTACGACGTCAGCCCGATCAGGAGGACGCCCACCACGAGCGAGGTCAGGATCGCCGGCACGATCACGCGGTGCCGGAAGACCCAGAGCGGGAGCACGGGCTCGGCGGCACGCCTCTCGACGAGCACGAACGCGACGAGCAGCACGGCGGCGGTCGCGAAGATCGTGATGCTGGTCGGCGAGGACCACGACCACCGGAGGCCGCCCTCGAGCAGGCCGAGCAGGAGGAGCACGCCGCCACCACTGAGGAGCAGCGAGCCGAGGACGTCGATCCGGTGCGGAGCCCTGTCGACCCGCTCCTCGAAGCGGCGCACGAACATCCAGAGGACCGCCGCGCCCAGGGGCAGGTTGACGAAGAAGATCCAGCGCCACGACAGGTAGTCGGCGAAGACCCCGCCGAGGGTCGGGCCGACCACTGAGGCCAGGGCCCAGACGCTGGCGACGTAGCCCTGCACCTTGGCACGCTCGGCGACCGAGTAGATGTCGCCGATGATCGTCAGCCCGATGGGCTGCACGGCGCCGGCGCC
Source organism: Nocardioides halotolerans DSM 19273 (assembly GCF_000422805.1). Lineage (GTDB taxonomy): Bacteria > Actinomycetota > Actinomycetes > Propionibacteriales > Nocardioidaceae > Nocardioides > Nocardioides halotolerans. The sequence continues at coordinate 294,890 of NZ_KE383924.1, forward strand.
GAGACCCTGGACCGCGCGGAAGGCGATCAGGCTGACCATGTTCCAGGCGAGGCCGCACAGCAGCGAGCCGAGGAGGAAGAGCCCGACCCCGAGCAGCATCATCGGCTTGCGGCCGTACTGGTCGGCGAGCTTGGAGTAGAGCGGCACCGAGACCGCCTGGCTGAGCAGGTAGATCGAGAAGAGCCACGGGAACTGCGTGAAGCCACCCAGGTCGTCGACGACCGCGGGCACCGCGGTCGCGAGGATCGTCGCGTCGATCGCCACCAGCCCGACGCTGAGCATCACGGCGAGGAGGATCGGCCCCCGCTCGCTCCGCAGGCCCACGTCGGCGCGGCTGATCGACGGGGAGGCGTTCACGTGGGGCGGCAACGACGACGCACTCCCTTCTGTTCCCGTGACGACGGCCACCTCCCGAGGGCGGGACAACCGCGCGGATCCGGGTACCGGGGGTCGCTCGGGACAGCCCGCGCGGGCGCCGTACGCCCCGGCTCCGCGCAGATCACGAACCAGGAAGGAACCTGTGCTTTGATCGTTCCAATGGAGATCTGGCCAGGACGCGCCTACCCACTCGGGGCCACGTTCGACGGGAGCGGCACCAACTTCGCGCTGTTCAGCGAGGTGGCCGAGCGGGTCGAGCTGTGCCTCTTCGACGCCGACGGCGAGGAGACTCGCGTCGAGCTGACCGAGGTCGACGCCTACGTCTGGCACGGCTACCTGCCGCAGGTCCAGCCGGGTCAGCGCTACGGCTACCGCGTGCACGGCCCGTGGGAGCCCGAGCGGGGCCTGCGGTGCAACCCCGCGAAGCTGCTGCTCGACCCCTACGCCAAGGCGACCGCCGGCGACATCGAGTGGAACCAGAGCCTGTTCGGCTACGACTTCGGCGACGAGGGCTCGCGCAACGACGAGGACTCCGGGCCGCACATGACCAAGGGCGTGGTCATCAACCCGTTCTTCGACTGGGAGGGCGACCGCCGGCTCGACGTCCCCTACAACGAGTCGGTCATCTACGAGGCGCACGTCAAGGGCATGACCCAGCTGCACGAGGGCGTCCCGGAGGAGCTCCGCGGCACCTACGCCGGCCTCGCGCACCCCGCGACGACCGCGCACCTCAAGCGGCTCGGCGTCACGGCGATCGAGTTGATGCCGGTGCACCAGTTCATCCAGGACAGCTCGCTGCTCGACCGCGGGCTGCGCAACTACTGGGGCTACAACACCCTCGGGTTCTTCGCGCCCCACGCGTCGTACGCCGCGGGGGCCGGCACCACCGCGCAGGGGCAGCCCGGCCAGCAGGTGCAGGAGTTCAAGACCCTGGTCAAGACGATGCACCAGGCGGGCATCGAGGTGATCCTCGACGTGGTCTACAACCACACCGCGGAGGGCAACCACCTCGGGCCGACGCTGTCGATGAAGGGCATCGACAACCCGGCGTACTACCGCCTTGTCGAGGACGACCAGCGCTACTACATGGACTACACGGGCACGGGCAACTCCCTCAACGTGCGGCACCCGCACTCGCTGCAGCTGATCATGGACTCGCTGCGCTACTGGGTGACCGAGATGCACGTCGACGGCTTCCGGTTCGACCTCGCCTCCACCCTGGCGCGCGAGTTCTACGACGTCGACCGGCTGGCGACGTTCTTCGAGCTCGTGCAGCAGGACCCGGTCGTGAGCCAGGTGAAGCTGATCGCCGAGCCGTGGGACATCGGGCCGGGCGGCTACCAGGTCGGCGGCTTCCCGCCGCAGTGGACCGAGTGGAACGGCGCCTACCGCGACACCGTCCGCGACTTCTGGCGCGGCGAGCCCTCGCTCGGCGAGTTCGCCTCGCGGGTGGCGGGGTCGGCCGACCTCTACGAGCACACCGGACGACGCCCGGTCGCCTCCATCAACTTCGTGACCGCGCACGACGGGTTCACGCTGCGCGACCTCGTGTCCTACAACGAGAAGCACAACGAGGCCAACGGCGAGGACAACAACGACGGTGAGAGCCACAACCGCTCCAACAACCACGGCGCGGAGGGCCCGACCGACGACCCCGAGATCCTCGCGCTGCGCTCGCGCGCCCAGCGCAACTTCCTCGCGACGCTCCTGCTGAGCCAGGGCACGCCGATGCTGCTGCACGGCGACGAGCTCGGCCGCACCCAGCAGGGCAACAACAACACCTACGCCCAGGACAGCGAGCTGAGCTGGGTGCACTGGGACCAGGCCGACGAGCCGCTCATCGAGTTCACCGCGGCGCTGATCGAGCTGCGCCGCCAGCACCCGACGTTCCGACGCCGCCGGTTCTTCACCGGCCGCACGGTCCGCACCGGCCCGGCCGGCGCGGAGCGGCTCAACGACATCGTGTGGCTGCACCTCGACGGGCGTCCGATGGAGGACGACGACTGGACGAGCGGCGCGCAGGCGATCGGCATGTACCTCAACGGCCACGGCATCGCCGGTGCCGACGAGCGCGGCGGCACGATCACCGACGACCACTTCCTGCTCTACTTCAACGCCGACGGCGAGGCCACGGTCACGCTGCCGCCGGCGGAGTACGCCGAGTCGTGGGACGTCTACATCGACACCGGTGGCACGCCCGACGAGGTCGAGTCGCTGCCGGCCGGGTCGCAGCTGCCGATGAAGGCCAACAGCGTGCTGGTGCTGCGCGAGTACGCACCGCCCGCGACCGAGCCCGACCACTCGGTGGCCGCGTCGGTGGCGGCGGCGGCCGCCCGGTAGCAGCCCGCCCGGTCGCTACTGAAGCGTGCTCAGGTCGATGACCTCGTCGTCGGCCGGGGCCTCGACGTCGAACTCCTCGTCGAAGTCGCTGAACTCCAGGTGGCCGGGGTCGTCGCCGTCGGTGCGCTCGAGCTTGACCAGGTAGTGGTCGCCCTCGACGAGCACGTAGCCGACCGAGGTGCCGTCGTCGTCGGACTGCTCGACGGTGACGACCCTCTCGCCGTCGGCCTCCTCGGTGCCGGTGGTCTTGTAGTCGCCGCCGTCCTCGTCGTCCTTGAAAAGGTTGTCGAAGAAGGCGTCGAGGTCGCAGAACTGCGAGAAGTTGGAGTCGGTGTCGAGCACCCACTTGTCGCCGACGGCGCCGATGATCGCGTCGGCCGAGTCGCCGGCGTTCGCGCGCCAGAACTCCTCGTCGGGCTTGAACCAGTTGGTGCCGTCCTTGGCGAGGATCTCGGCGCTGCCGCCGCCGAGGCCGATCGAGCCGGTGCAGTCGCCCGACGAGCTCGCGCGGATGTCGAGGTTGATCGTGCTGCCCTCGGAGGTGATCTCGCCGCTGAAGGTCACCTGCTCGAGGCCCTTCATGTCCGCCTTCGCGGCCGCGGCGATCTCGTCGCCGGACTGCTCGGCGAAGTCGCTGTCACCGCCGTCGTCGCTGCCACAGCCGACCGCGAGGGCTCCGACGACGCACAGCGCGGCAGCCGCGCGGATCCGAGGTGAGGTCATGGCTGGGCATCATAGGAGGCGCGGGCCTCCAGCACGGCGCCCATGTGCGACTCGGCCCAGACCTTCAGCCCGGCCATCACCCGCTGCAGCGAGTGGCCCAGCGGCGTGAGCTCGTAGGTGACGGTCACCGGCACGGACGCTGTCACGGTGCGGGTGAGCAGGCCGTCGCGCTCGAGGGTGCGGAGGGTCTGGGTGAGCATCTTCTGGCTCACCCCGGCGATCCGGCGCGCCAGCTCGGAGTAGCGGCGCGGGCCCTCCTCGAGGGCGACGAGCACGAGCGTCACCCACTTGTCGGAGAGCCGGTCGAGGAGCTGGCGGGTGGGGCACTGCGCGAGGAAGGCGTCGTACTCCGCCCGCTCGGCCTCTCGGCGCTGGGCGGCGGTCATGGTGGGCATCCGGGACTCCTCGTCGGGTGGGTTACGCACTTTCAGGTGCCTGCTCTCCATCAGGAAGCACGGGCGCGGCTCGCATTGTTCCGACCGGTGACCGCACCCGACACCCCCTGGAGGAACCTCATGTCCAGCACCACGTCCACCAGCACCAAACCCGCCACCTTCCGCGCCGCCGTCGTCACCCAGCCCGGCGCCACCGACGCGATCTCCGTCCTCGACCTCCCCGTCGTGGCGCCCGAGCCGGGCCAGGTCCGTGTCGCGGTCGCTGCCGCCACCGTCAACCCGGTCGACCTCGCCGTCCGGGCGGGTGTCTTCCACCAGGCGGGCGTCGTCCACCAGCCGGAGCACACCGGCCTCGGGTGGGACTTCGCGGGCACGGTCCTCGAGGCCGGCCCCGGCGTGGACCTCGCCCCGGGCACCCGGGTCGCCGGCCTGGTCGGCGGCCTCGACCGCGACTTCGGCACCTACGCCGAGCAGCTGGTGCTCCCGGCGTCCGACGTCGCCGTCGTGCCCGACGGGCTCGACCTGACCGAGGCGGCGACGGTGCCGCTCAACGCCCTTACCGCCCTCCAGCTCGTCGAGATCCTCGGCGACGGAGACGGTCGCTCCCTGCTCGTGACCGGCGCGGCCGGCGCGGTGGGCGGGTACGTCGTGCCGCTGGCCCTGGAGCGGGGCTGGCGGGTGACCGGGCTGGCGCGCGCCGCGGACGAGGAGTTCGTGCGCGGGCTCGGCGCGGACTTCACGGTCGAGCAGACGAGCGGATGGGACGTCGTGGCGGACGCCGGTGCGCTGCAGGAGCAGGCCGTGGCGCTGGTCCGCGACGGCGGACGCTTCGTCGGCGTGCAGCCGTCGTTCCTGCCGGCCGCCGAGCGCGGCGTCAGCATCGAGGTCGTCAGCATCATGCCCGACGGCGCCGCCATCGCCGGGCTGCTCGAGCGCACCGCGCGTGGCGAGCTGTCGGCCCGCGTTGCGGAGGTCCTCCCCCTCGACCGCTTCGACGACGCCCACGCCGCCGTCGCGAAGGGCGGCGTCCGGGGTCGCTACGTGCTCGTGCCGTGATCGATAGTCCCTGACGTTCGGGTCGGCGACACGCCGGTCGCGGCCATCCGAACGTCAGGGACTATCCCTCAGACGCCCGCCGGCTCGGGGGCGCGGGAGGGTTCCCCCGAGCCGGCGTCGTCGCCCTCGCGGAAGCCGTGGCGCTCCCACCAGCGACCCAGCGGGCCGGGAGCCCACCAGTTGAGGCGGCCGAGCAGCTTCATGGTCGCGGGGACGAGGAGGGCGCGGACCACGGTCGCGTCGATCAGCAGCGCGACGAGCATGCCGATGCCGAGCATCTTCATGAACACGATCCCGCTGAGCGCGAAGGCGCCGATGACGACGGCGAGCAGCACCGCCGCGCTGGTGATGATCCGGCCGGTCTTCTGCACGCCGGTCGCCACCGCGACGTCGTTGTCGCCCGTCCGGTCCCACTGCTCGCGGACCCGCGAGAGCAGGAAGACCTCGTAGTCCATCGACAGCCCGAACAGGATGGCCAGCATCAGGATCGGGTTGGTCGCGTCGAGGAAGCCCTGCGGCGTGAACCCGAGCAGGTCCGACAGGTGGCCGTCGCTGAAGATCCAGGTGACCACGCCGAACGACGCGGTGATCGAGAACAGGTTCATCACCACCGCCTTGACCGGCAGCACGAGCGACCCGAACGCGACGAACAGCAGCACCAGCATCACCAGCGCCACGATCAGCCCCATCCACGGCAGGTGCGCGCCCACCGAGTCGATGAGGTCGACGGTGTCGGCGCTGAGCCCGCCGACCAGCACCTCGCCCGAGGCCGGCTGGACGCCGCGGATGGCCTCGATCATCTCCTGGCTGTCCTCGCTCTGGCTGTTGCCGGCCCACGCGGCCCGCAGCAGCGTCGAGTCGCCCTCGGTCACGACCTCCTCCACGCCGGCGATCCCGTCGAGCGCCGCGACCTGGTCGGCGTACGCCGCGACGTCGGCCTCGGTCGCACCCCGCACCAGCAGCTGGGCGGTCGACGTCTCGGGGCCGAAGTCGGCCAGCTTGTCCGCCGCCACGTGCGCCGGGGCGTCGGAGGGGAGGACGCGGTAGTCGACGCTGCCCCACTTCGCGCCGAGGAACGGCGAGGCGATCAGCAGCAGCGCGGCGACGGTGCCGACGATGACCAGCGACGGCCGGCGCATCACGCCTCGGGCGAGCGCGGCCCAGCGGCCGTGCGCGTCGTCGACCACGACCGGGCGGTGCCGGCGCCAGGGCAGGCGGCCGGCGTCGACCCGGCGGCCGAGCAGCTTCAGCGTCGCCGGCAGCACGGTCAGCGCCGCGACCATCGCGACGAGGACCGCGGCCATGCCGCCGTAGCCCATGCTCTTGAGGAACGCCTGCGGGAAGATCAGCAGGCTCGCCAGCGCCGCGGCGACGGTGAGGCCGGAGAACAGCACGGTGCGGCCGGCCGTGCTCACCGTGCGGCGGATCGCCGTGGCCGACGCCTCGGGGTCGTCGGCCGGCAGCAGGGCGAGCTCCTCACGGAACCGGCTGATCACGAACAGCGCGTAGTCGATCGCCAGGCCGATGCCGAGCAGCGAGATGACGTTGACGGAGAAGACCGAGACCTCGGTGAGCTGGGCGATCACGCGCACCAACGCGAGCGCGCCGAGCATCGCGATCAGGCCGACCAGCGCGGGCATGGAGGCGGCGACGAGGCTGCCGAAGATGAGCAGCGCGAGGATCACCACGACCGGCATCGAGATCGACTCGGCGCGGGCGAGGTCCTCGCTGGTGATCTCGTTGACGTCGTTGTAGACCGCGAAGGCGCCGGCGAGGTCGGTCTGCAGCCCGGTGGACTCCGGCGCCTCGAGCGTGGGCGACAGGTCGTCGTAGTTGGACAGGTAGTCGTCCTGGCTCTCGCCGGCCAGCGAGATCAGCACCTGGACGGAGTGCCCGTCGCGGCTCACGAGCCCGGAGTCGGCGGGCGCGTCGTAGTAGGGGACGACGCTCGTCGTGGTGCCGGGCGCGAGGCCCGAGAGCACCTGCTCGACGTCGGACCGGAACTCCGGGTCGGAGGCGACGAGGTCCTCGCTGGTGTAGATCGCGACGACGTCGACACCCTGGTTGCCGAAGGTGTCGCGCTCGGCCTGCAGCTCGCGGGCCGACTCCGAGCCCTTGTCGTCGAAACCACCCTGCGAGAGGTGGTCGAAGACTCCGAGCCCGTACGCGGCGGCCGCGAGCGTGACCGCCAGTCCGGACAGCAGCACGGCCAGGGCCCGTCGGGCCACGAATGCTCCCCAGCGCTCGATCATCGTGACTCCCCACAACTTCCGTGATGTATGTAAAGTATGTGAACGGCGTTCACCGTAAACGGTGTAAACTTCTCGTGTCAACCGAGTTGAGGGAGTCCGCGTGACCCAGGTCCAGACCCGTCGAGAGCGCCAGCGAGAGGCGACGTACGACGAGATCACCCGCGTCTCTCGGGAGCTGTTGGCCGAGGGCGCCGAGCTGTCGCTGCGCGCGGTCGCGGGCCGGATGGGGATGACGCCGCCGGCGCTCTACCGCTACGTCAGCAGCTACCAGGAGCTCGTCGACCTGGTCGCCTTCGAGATCGACAAGGCTGCGACCGAGACGTTCGCGGCCGCTGCCGACCGGCTGCCCGCCGACGACCACGCCGGGCGCCTGGTCGCGTCGGTCACCGAGTTCCGGATGTGGGCGCTGGGCAACCCGCGCGAGTTCACCCTCGCCTTCGCCAACCCGATCGCCGACGTGCGATGCATGCGTCGCGAGATGCTCACGATCTCCAACTCGGGTCACCTCATGACCGGTCAGATGCGCGCGCTGTGGGAGCACAACCACCACCCGATCCCGCGGCTGGAGGACCTGCCGCCCGCGGTGCGTGAGTCGGTCACCGACCCGCTCATCCCGGCGAAGGTCGACGACCTCGCGCTCGAGGACCGCGGCCTGGTCTGGCTCTTCCAGCAGGGCTGGACGACGCTCTACGGCGTGGTGGCCCTCGAGGTCTTCGGCCACATGGACCCGCGCATCATCGAGTCCGGCGAGATGTTCGTGCACGTGGTGCGCGAGTTCGCGCCGAAGATCGGGCTGGCCGAGGACATCGACCGGCTCGAGGCGATGATCCGCGAGCGGATCGCGCGCCGCTGAACTATCCGAGCACGCCGTAGTTGGGCAGCCGGTACGCCCGCTCGTAGCCGTCGCCGACGAAGTCGGTGTCGTTGTTGCCGACGTTCGCGATGAGCGTGTAACCCTCGTCGGCGAAGTGGTCGCGGCAGCGCTGCTTGCCGACGACGAGCGCCCCGCCCTTCGGGCGCAGGCAGACCTCCGTGACCGGGAACCCGGCCCGGGTGAGCTGGCTGACCGTGCGCGCCTGCTGCGTGGCGACCCGGCCGGAGTTGAAGACGACGGCGACGTCGAGGCGGTCGAGCATCCTCGCGAAGCGGCGCATCCGCGGGATCGCCCCGCCACCGTCGTAGTAGGTGGCGATCACGGTGTTGTCGATGTCGAAGTTGACCGCGAGCTCCTCGTCGCCGGACTTCGCGGCCACGCGCTGGCGCACGTAGGGCCCGAAGCCCTGCATCGCGGCCTTCACGTCGGCCAGCCACTGCGCGCGGGTCGGCACCTTCTTCGCCGCGACCGTCCACCTCGCGGGGTGCGCGCCGACCGCGGGCGCCGACGCGGACGCCGCGGGTGGGACGGAGGCGAGGCCGGCGGCGACGGCGAGGGCGGCGAGCAGTCGGAGCAGCCGAGTCATGTCCTCACCGTAACCGGGCGGGCGAGAGCTCAGCCGAGCACCTCGTCGACCCACTCGGGGACCAGCTCGCCGGCCGGTCCGTGCCGGGCCTCGTGGAAGTGGTGGCTGCCCTCGCTCGGGACGAGGTTGAGCTCGAGGGTGCGGGCGCCGTACGCGCGAGCAGCGAGGACGAACCCGGCGGCGGGGTAGACCGCGCCCGAGGTGCCGATCGAGACGAACAGGTCGGCGGAGTCGAGGGCGCCGAACACGCGGTCCATCTCGTAGGGCACCTCGCCGAACCACACGACGTCGGGCCGCAGCCCACGGCTGCCGCACGACGGGCAGGGCGGGCCGCCGACCAGGTCGCCTTCCCACGCGTGCCGCCCCGCGCAGGCCCGGCACAGCGCCGAGCGGAGCTCGCCGTGCAGGTGCAGCACGCGGCTCGAGCCGGCGCGCTCGTGGAGGTCGTCGATGTTCTGGGTGACGACGAGCAGGTCGTCGCCCCACGCCTCCTCCAGCCGGGCCAGCGCGAGGTGCGCCGCGTTGGGCTCGACCGACGCGAGCGCGGCGCGGCGGGCGTCGTAGAAGCGGTGCACGACGTCCGGTTGCCGCTCGAACGCCTCGGGTGTGGCGACGTCCTCGACCCGGTGCCCCTCCCAGAGCCCGTCGGCGTCGCGGAACGTAGGCACCCCGCTCTCGGCGGAGATCCCGGCTCCGGTGAGCGCGACGATGCGCACTACATGCCGCCCTGGTAGTAGTCGATGATGTCCGCGCCCGAGATCGGCTCGCCGGTCTTGCGACCGAGGAAGAACACGCTGCTGGCGGCGTCGACGGAGTGCTTCGGGTCGAGGAAGCGGTCGAGCCAACTCAGCCAGAAGAACGCCAGCGACACGACCCGGCCCACGGGCACCGACCGGGTCAGCGCCCGGACGAAGTGGTCGACAGACCAGCGCAGCGCGGTGCCCGCGCCCGCGACGGGGCCCGAGTCGATCCGCTCGAAGCGGCGGAACAGGAAGCGGTGCCCGCTGTCGGTGAACCGGGTGAAGTCGTAGGGGCCCTCGTGGACCTGCTGGAGGAACGGCGTGTCCGCGTAGACGAGCCCGCCGGTGCGGAGCACGCGCTCGATCTCACCGGCGACGACGGTCGGCTCCAGCACGTGCTCGAGCACGGCCTGCACGATGACGCCGTCGACGCTGCCGTCGGCCAGCGGGATCGAGTGGCCGTCACCGACGAACTGCGTGACCGGGCTGGCGTAGACGTCGAACGAGATCAGGTCGACGGCCGGGTCGGCGTAGAGGCCCTCGAGGCCGTCGCCGACGGTGCCGCCGCCGATGACGAGGATGCGCGGGCGCCGGTCGGTGACCTCGCTCTTCAGGAGCTCCTGCATGCGCGCGACGTTCGCGGGCGCCGTGGTGTTGGCGGGGTGCAGCAGCCGGCGCAGCATTCCGGCGGACCGCGAGCGGCGCACCTCCGACGCGCCCTCGACCGCACGCAGCCGGTCGGCGTCGAGCACGCTCGCCTCGAAGTCGACCAGGGCCGGCACGCCCGACACCACCGGGAACGGCTGGTCGGCCAGCGCGCACCCGGCCCCCCTGCACAGCCAACGCTCCCCCGCCGCGCCCCGCTCGCGCCGCACCCTGCTCCCGCACCGCGGGCAGATGAACAGGTCGAGGTCGACCATGGCGTCGAGGGCGAGCACGCCTCGAAGCCTAGGTCCCGCGTCAGCGCGAGTGGAGGGTGACGACGTAGCCGGCCGTCTCGTCGTACGGCGCGCGGTCCCAGGTCGAGAAGCGGTCGACGGGGGCGAGGCCGGCGGCGGCGAACGCACGGTCGACGTCGGCGAGGGGGGTGACCGGGCAGTCGCCGGGGAGGTGGGCCGCGTCGAGGCCGAAGCCGCACGCGAGGAGCCCGCCCTCGTCGAGCTGGGCGGCGAGGTGGGCGGCCGCGCTCTCGAGGCTGCCGGGCTCCAGCAGCGGGATCGTGTTGCCGGCGACCACGACCACGTCGAAGCGCTGGCCGGTGTCGAGCACGGCGAGGTCGCCGACCCGCCAGTCGAGCTCGGGTGCCTCGTCGCGCGCCATCGCCAGCATCGCGGCGTCGACGTCGACACCGAGCACGTCGTAGCCGAGCTCGGCCAGCCGGATCGCCACCCGTCCGGTGCCGCAGCCCGCGTCGAGCACCCGCGCCGGCGGGTCGACGAGACCGGCGACGAACGCCGCCTCGCCGTGCACGTCGTCGCCGCGGGCCGCCATCGCGCGGAAGCGCTCGGCGTACCGCTGCGCGTAGTCGGGGCCGACCGTCTCGCGGGCGATCTGCTGCCACCGGGTCACGACGCGTCCTCCAGCGCGGCGCGCGCCTCCATCAGCGCGAAGCCGAGCAGGTTGAGGCCGCGCCAGCGGTCGGGCTGCTCGGCGTGCTCCGAGTCGGCGGCCAGCCCGATGCCCCAGACCCGGTCGACGGGCGAGGCCTCCACGAGCACGCGCCCGCGGGTCGAGAGCAGGTAGTCGCGCAGCGCCGGGTCCTGGCCGAACTTCAACGTCGAACCGGTGACGACGACCTCCCAGCGTCGTGCCGTCCAGGCCGCGTCGTCGAAACCACGCACCCGGCGCCCGAGGTCCTTGGCCGCGGCGGGCGTGCGAGCCGCGAGCACCCGGCCGGCCGCGTCGTCGTCGCCGAACAGCACGGCCTTGCGCCACATCATGTAGTGCTCGGCGGACGCGAAGCGGACCCCCGCCTCGTCCTCGAACACCGCCGGCCACCACTGGCTCAGGCACCACTGGCCGACCCGCTCGCCCTTGGGCGTGTGCCCCCAGAAGTGCAGCCACTTCACCCGCTGGCCACCGCTCACCGCGGCGACGAGCTCGTCGACCGACCGCGCGTCGAGCGGGTCCATCAGAGACGGAACGGGAAGCCGGCCACGCGCCGCGACCTGACCGCGGGGATGCTGTCCCAACCGGGCCAGATCACTCCGGACTCCGGCCATTCAAGGATGGTGTTGACCATCTAGTCGGCGGCCGCCTCGAACCGATTGCCGAGCCCGGCGCCACGCTCCTCGTACCAAGTGACTTCGGCGCGGAGTTCGGCAAGAGCCTCAGGGTGATACCGAACGTCGAGCGTCACCGTTGCTGCCTCGCGGCGCGGTCCGCCGCCAGTTGAGCCCTGACCTCGTCACGCGAAAGGGTCCGCACCCGACCGCTGGTGATGTCGTCGACCCGAGACGTGATCTCTGCCGTCCACGCCTCGTGAACCTCAGCCGAATCGGCCGCGTCGTCGAGGCTGGCGAGCAGTGCGTTCGCCACCTGCGCACGCTGATCCACCGGGAGCGTCAACGCCAACTGCGTGATCTCATCGATTCCGGCGGTCATGGGCGTCATTCTACGCGCCCTCCGTGCCGGGCCGTCCTCAACGAGCAGCCCACATCGCCTTGAACTCCGCTCGTACGACTTCCGCTGGGATGTCACGCGACGGATCTGCCTTGAGCGCGTCGTAGGTGGCAGCGGCCTCAGTCCGCAGCCAGCCGTCCGCTGCCACGTCGAAGTCGTCGTCGGTCATGTTTGCCGGAGCGTTCCGAAGCCGATCGAAGTCCTCGACCATCTCGTCGACATCCGCCTCGTCGGTCATGTACGGAGCTCGCCTTCGTACACGCAGAGATCGATGGATTGGCCATGGAAAGTGAGCGCCGAGCCGACGAGTTCGCCAACTTCGTTGCGGAGTGGCGCACACGATTCGAGCGGCCGGCCCGCAAGACCCGAGAAGGGTTCCTCGCTGCTTGCGTCTCGGAGCGTCCAGCGCCCGGCCGGGTCGACGTAGTCGCACGGCAGGAGCCACGACTCATCACCTGCTCGGGTCAGGCCAACGTCCAGACACCAGTCGGTCGCCCCACTGAGGAACAAGCCGACCCCACCATCGAAGTGCAGATGAGCCGGCCCGACGCGAGGATCACTCCTCGGTCAGCGTGGGCCACTCCGCCGACGGGTTCGGGCTGGCCAAGGTGTCGAGAGCATTGAGAACGTCTTCACGACGGTCTGTCCACTCGACTCCCATGCGCAGATCGTGTCACCACGGTCGTCGCACGCTGAGCAGTTCGCCGGGCCTGGCGAGACGACAGCGTCATCTCGATCGCGATTCTTGCCACGCATCTGCCACGCAGGAGGCGCCAGCAGGCCCCTGACCTGCACAAACGCGGCGGATCAGTAGTACCAGGGGTACGGCGACCAGTCGGGGTCGCGCTTCTCGAGGAACTGGTCGCGGCCCTCCTGGGCCTCGTCGGTCATGTAGGCCAGGCGGGTGGTCTCGCCGGCGAACAGCTGCTGGCCGACCAGGCCGTCGTCGATGAGGTTGAAGGAGTACTTCAGCATCCGCTGCGCGGTCGGGCTCTTGCCGTTGATGATCCGGCCCCACTCGAGCGCGGTCGCCTCGAGCTCGGCGTGCGGGACCGCGCGGTTGACCGCGCCCATCCGCACGCCGTCCTCGGCGGAGTACTCCTGGCCGAGGAAGAAGATCTCGCGCGCGAACTTCTGGCCGACCTGGCGGGCGAGGTACGCCGAGCCGAAACCGCCGTCGAAGGAGCCCACGTCGGCATCGGTCTGCTTGAAGCGCGCCTCCTCGGCGCTCGCCAGCGTGAGGTCGCAGACCACGTGCAGCGAGTGGCCGCCGCCGGCCGTCCAGCCGGGCACCACGCAGATCACGATCTTGGGCATGAAGCGGATCAGCCGCTGGCACTCGAGGATGTGCAGCCGGCCGAGCCGGGCCTTGTCGACGGTCTCGACGGTCTCGCCCTCGGCGTACTGATATCCGGTGCGACCCCGGATCCGCTGGTCGCCGCCGGTGCAGAAGGCCCACTTGCCGTTCTTCTCGCTCGGCCCGTTGCCGGTGAGCAGCACGCAGCCGACGTCGCTGGTCGTGCGCGCGTGCTCGAGGACGCGCAGCAGCTCGTCGACCGTGTGCGGGCGGAAGGCGTTGAGCACGTCGGGCCGGTCGAAGGCGATCCGGACGGTGCCGTGCGCCCGCGCGCGGTGGTAGGTGAGATCGGTGAGTTCCTCGAAGCCGGGCACCTCGTCCCAGGCCTCCGGGTCGAAGGTCTCCGACACTCCGTCGATCGCGCTCATGGTGCGCCACGCTAACGGTCGACCGCTGCCACGATGACCGGGTGAGCACACCGGCGGCCCTGGCGGAGCCGACCGTCGCACCCCCGACCCGCTGGGTCGCGCTCCTGGCCCTGGCCAGTGTCGGGCTGTGGGCCGGGTTCTTCGGCCCGATCTCGGTGCTGCTCGCGCAGCAGGCCGAGGAGCTCAGCGCCGCTCACAAGGAGCAGGTGCTCGCGCTGGTCACCGGCGCCGGCGCGCTGGTGTCGGTCGTGTGCAACCCGCTGGCCGGCGCCTTCTCCGACCGCACGACGCTGCGCCACGGCCGGCGACTTCCCTGGCTCGTCGGCGGTGCGCTCGGCGGAGCGGCGGCGCTGCTGGTGCTGTCGGTCGCCCCGAACGTCGCGGTGATGCTGCTCGGCTGGTGCGGCGTGCAGGCCGCCCTCAACGCGATGCTCGCGGCGGTCACCGCGATGATCCCCGACCAGGTGCCGGTGGCGCGCCGCGGCCGGATCGGCGGCGTCGTCGCCGTCGCGCAGACCGTCGGCGTGGTGGCCGGCACCGGCATCGCCGCGGCGACCGGGAGCATCGCCGCCGGCTACCTCGCGATCGCGGCGTTCCTGCTCGTGCTCGCCGTGCCGTTCTCGCTCTCGTCGCGCGACCTGCCGCTGCCGGTCGAGGCGCGCCCGCCGTTCGACGTACGCCGCTTCCTCCGGTCGTTCTGGATCTCGCCGCGCCGGCACCCCGACTTCGGGTGGGCGTGGCTGACCCGCTTCCTGGTCAACCTCGGCAACGCGCTCGGGCTGCTCTACCTCCTCTACTTCCTGCAGGACGTCATCGGCTACAGCTCCGACGAGGCCGAGGACCGCGTGTTCGTGCTGACCGCCGTCTACGCGCTCACGCTGGTGCTCACCGCGGTCGTCTTCGGCGCGTGGAGCGACCGGCTCGGGCGGCGCAAGGTGTTCGTGATCTGGTCGGGCGTGGTGTCCGGCTTCGCGGCGGTCCTGCTCGGGGTCGGCCAGTCGTGGCCGGCCGCGCTGGCCGCGGCGGTCGTGATGGGGTGCGCGTTCGGCATCTACACGGCCGTCGACTTCGCGCTCATCACCGAGGTGCTGCCGACCGCGATCGACCGCGCCAAGGACCTCGGCGTCATCAACGTCGCCAACGCGCTGCCGCAGGTGTTCGCCCCCGTGCTCGCCGGCGTGCTCCTGGCGGTGGTCGAGGGCGCGGGCGGCGTGGTCGAGTCGGAGGGCGACGGGTTCTCGACCGGCTACCTCGCGCTCTACCTGCTGGCGTTCGTCGCGAGCGTGCTGGGCTCGGTGTTCGTCACCCGAATCCGCGGCGTGCGCTGATCCGCGGGGCCGCGGTCCCACGGTCCGGGGGAATGGGGACGCGCCCTCCTGGGTTCCGGAAGGACGTGACTCTTCTTGAAGGCGAGTACGAGCCCAGCGCCGCCGAGTGGGTGCGCGAGCAGGTCGAGGCCTACGAGCGGTCCGGCGGCCGCGAGGCCAACATCCTCCGCGGCCATGCCGAGTGGCCGATCGTGGTGATCACCTCGGTCGGAGTCAAGAGCGGCAAGCTGCGCAAGAACCCCGTGATGCGCGTCGAGAAGGACGGCGTCTACGCCGCGGTCGCGTCGTACGGCGGCGCGCCCGACCACCCGACGTGGTACCACAACTTCGTCGCCAACCCGCGGGTCGACCTGCAGGACGGCCCCGAGCCGAAGCCGTACGTCGCGCGGCTCGCGGAGGGCGAGGAGCGCGCCGAGTGGTGGGAGCGCTGCGTGGCGCAGTACGCGCCGTACGCCGAGTACCAGGAGAAGACCGACCGCGAGATCCCGGTGTTCCTGCTGGAGCCGGTCGGGTAGGCGCGGGCCGCTCGCGGGCAGTTTCACCGGGTACCCGGTGAAACTGGAGCTGACCGGATGGAACTCCATGCGGTCAGCGGCAGTTTCACCGGGTGAGCGGTGAAACTTGTGACGGATGTGACTGCGGCCGCGCACCCGGCGAGCAGGACCGGCCGGCGTCCCAGCCGACCGGCCGGGTGAAGCGCCAGCCGTCGGCGAGCCACTCCGGCAGCACCTGACGCAGTGCGGCGACGGTGCCACCACGGTCGCCACCTCCGTCGTGCGCGAGCAGCAGCCCGCCCGGCGTCAGGGCCGCGCGGAGGTGGCCGACGAGGGTCGGGACGTCCTGGGTCAGCCAGTCGTCGATCGTGTGCGCGACCGCGAGCGGCCGCATGCCGAGGCTCGCGGCGACGGCGGCCGACGAGCCCCAGGCGCCGTTGGGCGCGCGGAAGAACGGCACCGGCACCGCCGGGTCGCCGGCCGCGTCCCGGATCGCGCGCGTGGTCGCGCACAGGTCGCTCTCGACCCGGGCGGGCTCCCACGCCCCGAGGTCGTCGTAGGTCATCGCGTGGTCGGCGAGCACGTGCCCCTCGGCGACCATCCGCCGCACCAGCCGGGCCGCGTCCCGGCCGCGCAGGTTGGCCCCGACGAGGCAGAAGGTCGCGGGCAGCGCGTGCTCGGCAAGCAGGTCCAGCAGCGGCTCGGTGGCCGGGCCCGGACCGTCGTCGAAGGTGAGCGCCGCGACGCGCCCCGCGCCGCTCGCGCGCATCTCGGGCGTCGTACCCCTCATTCGGAAAACGTTATCGATAACGATTGACAAGGGACAGAGCAAGATGCCAGCGTGCTGGACCAACAGGTCACCCGATGAGGAGCCCGCCCATGAAGAGGACCGCGTTCATCCCGACCCTGGTGCTGGCCACGGCGCTCGCCGCGCTGGCCGCCTGCGGCTCCGACGACGGGGACGACTCCGCCGACGGCAAGACCGTCATCACCTGGTGGCACAACTCCAACAACGATCCCGGCAAGTCCTACTACGAGCAGGTGGCCAAGGCCTTCGAGTCCGACCACCCCGGCGTCGACATCAAGATCGAGGCCATGCAGCACGAGGACATGCTGACCAAGCTCGACGCGGCGTTCCAGAGCGGTGACACCCCGGACGTCTACATGGAGCGCGGCGGCGGCGAGCTCGCCGACCACGTCGAGGCGGGGCTCACCAAGGACCTCTCGGAGTCGTCGGCCGACGTGATCTCCGAGCTCGGCGGCTCGGTCGCGGGCTGGCAGACCGACGGCAAGACCTACGCGCTGCCGTTCTCGGTCGGCGTGGTCGGCTTCTGGTACAACAAGGACCTCCTCGCCCAGGCCGGCGTCACCGCGATGCCGACGACGTGGGACGAGATGGACCAGGTCGTCGGGCAGCTCAAGGCGGCCGGCATCGAGCCGATCTCGGTCGGCGCCGGCGACAAGTGGCCGGCGGCCCACTACTGGTACTACTTCGCCGTGCGCGAGTGCTCGCACGACGTGCTGACCGACGCGGTGACCAGCCTCGACTTCACCGACGAGTGCTTCGTCCGCGCCGGTGAGGACCTCGAGGACTTCGTCGGGCAGGACCCGTTCAACAAGGGCTTCCTCTCCACCGAGGCGCAGACCGGACCCACGAGCGCCTCCGGACTGCTCGTGACCGGCAAGGTCGCGATGGAGCTCCAGGGCCACTGGGAGCCCGGCGTGATGCAGGGGCTCACGGAGGACAAGGTGGGCCTGGGCGACAAGCTCGGGTGGTTCCCGTTCCCCGCGGTCGACGGCGGCGAGGGCGACCCGGCCGCGGCGCTCGGCGGCGGTGACGCGTGGGCGGTCTCCGAGGGTGCGCCCGACGAGGCGGTCGACTTCGTGAACTACCTGCTCTCCGACGAGGTCCAGCAGGGCTTCGCGGAGAAGGACATGGGGCTGCCCACCAACCCGGCCGCCATCGGCTCGGTCTCCGACCCGGCGCTGGCCGCGCTGCTCGAGGTGCGCGACAGCGCGCCGTACGTCCAGCTCTACTTCGACACGGCGTTCGGCCAGTCCGTCGGCGGGGCGATGAACGACGAGATCGCGCTGCTGTTCGCCGGCGAGGCCTCGCCGCAGGACATCGTGGACGCCACGCAGGAAGCCGCTGACGCGGAGAAGTGACCGTCTCCACCGATCGCGCGGCCGGGGCGGCCGCTCCTTCCGCCCCGGCCGCGCACCCGGGCCGGCGACGCCGGTCCGGCGCCCCGGGCGGCGCGCTGCGGACCGCGCTGGAGGTGCTGTTCTTCGTCGGTCCGGCGCTCGCCCTCTTCCTCGTCTTCGTGGTCTGGCCGATCATCCGCGCCGCGCAGTTCTCGCTCTACCGCTGGAAGGGGTTCGGCCCGCTCACCGACTTCGTCGGCCTCGACAACTACTCGACCGTGCTGCACAACGAGGTCTTCACCGACGCCTTCACCCACAACCTGTTCATCGTCGTCGGCTCGGTGCTGCTGCAGATGCCGCTCGGCCTGGCCATCGCGCTGCTGCTCAACCGCAGGATCCGCGGGCAGGGCCTGCTCCGCAC
The DNA here is from genome assembly GCF_000422805.1 of Nocardioides halotolerans DSM 19273. Taxonomy (GTDB): domain Bacteria; phylum Actinomycetota; class Actinomycetes; order Propionibacteriales; family Nocardioidaceae; genus Nocardioides; species Nocardioides halotolerans. The sequence goes on from NZ_KE383924.1 coordinate 312,969, forward strand.
GATCGTCTTCGTCCCCTACGTGCTCGCCGAGGTGATCGCGAGCGTCGTCTGGCTGCAGCTGCTCCAGCCGGAGTACGGCGTCATCGACTCGCTGCTCTCCTCGGTCGGCATCGCCGGCCCCGAGCAGGGCTGGCTCGGCACGCCCGACTACGCGCTCTGGACGGTGCTCGTCGTCCTCACGTGGAAGTACCTCGGCCTGGCCGTGCTGCTCTTCCTCGCGGGCCTCCAAGGCATCCCCACCGACGTCGTCGAGGCGGCGCAGATCGACGGGGCGAGCTGGTGGCAGGTGCAGCGCTGGATCACGATCCCGCTGCTGGGGCCGACGCTGCGGGTGTGGGCCTTCCTCTCGATGATCGGCTCGCTCCAGCTCTTCGACATGGTCTGGGTCCTCACCGGAGGCGGCCCCGCGAACTCGACGACGTCGATGGCGACGTTCCTCGTCACGGAGGGCACCAAGCGGCACAACTACGGCATCGCGGCGGCGGCCTCGGTGATCCTCTTCGTGGTCGCGCTGGTGTTCGCCCTGCTCTACCAGCTGCTCGTGCTCCGCCGCGACACCCACGACCGCACCCGCCTCGCGCGCGCCGGCGGCGGCGCATGAGCCGCCCCCTGATCGACCCCGACCGCGACCTCGGCGTACCGGCGCCGGGCGACCTCCGGCCGCGGAAGCGGCCGCGACCGTCGGCGGCACAGGGAGGCGGCTCGCCGCTGGTGTACGTCGGAGCGCTCGTGGTCGTCGCGCTGACCCTCGGCCCCGTGCTCTACGCCGTCCTGGGCGGGTTCCGGACCAACGCGCAGATCGCGGAGTCACCGGCGGGGCTGCCCGACCCGTGGGTGCTCGACAACTACCGGCGGGTGCTGACGGGCGGCACGTTCTGGCGCTACGCGCTGAACTCGGCGGCCGTCGCCGTGATCACCACGGCGCTGGTGGTCGTGCTCGGCCTCATGGCGGCCTACCCGCTGGCGCGCTACCGCTTCCGGGGCCGCGAGACGCTCTACGTCGCCTTCCTCGTCGGGCTGCTCTTCCCGGCCACCGTGGCGATCATCCCGCTGTTCATCCTGGTCACCCGCGACCTCCAGATGGGCAACACGTGGTGGGGGGTGGCGCTCCCGCAGGCGGCGTTCGCGCTGCCGATCACCGTGGTCATCCTGCGGCCGTTCCTCATGGCGATCCCCGACGAGCTCGAGGAGGCCGCGCTGATGGACGGCGCGTCGCGCGTCGGGTTCTTCTTCCGCGTCGTGGTCCCGCTCTCCGGTCCTGGCACGGTGACGGTCGGCGTCCTGGCCTTCGTGGCGTCGTGGAACGCCTACCTGCTCCCCCTCCTGCTGCTCCAGGGGGACATGAAGACGCTGCCGCTCGGGGTGGCCGACTACTCCTCGCAGTACTCCTCCGACGCCGCCGGCGTCTTCGCGTTCACCACGGTCGCGATGATCCCGGCGCTCGTCTTCTTCCTCGCGATGCAGCAGCGCATCGTCGGCGGCCTCCAGGGCGCCGTGAAGGGCTGACCTGGCATGCGCACCGCGACCCACCGGAAGGACCCCACGTGACCGACCAGACCAACGCCGGCCCCGGCACCGAGTCGAGCGCCGAGCGCGTGCGCGCGCTCGTGGCGGAGATGACGCTCGAGGAGAAGCTGGCGCAGCTCGTCGGCTACTGGGAGAAGGACGTCGCCGGCCGCGACGTCGCGCCCCTGGCGGGCTCCTTCGACACCGGCCCGGGGCTGGAGGAGTTCAGCCGGCACGGGCTCGGCCACCTCTCCCGCGCCTACGGCACCAACCCGGTCGACCCGGTCGAGCGGGCGCGGTGGCTCTGGGACTTCCAGCGCCGGCTGGTGCGCGAGACCCGGCTGGGCATCCCCGCGCTGGTGCACGAGGAGTGCCTCACCGGGCTGGCGGCCTGGCGGGCCGCCACCTTCCCGGCGCCGCCCTCGTGGGGCGCCTCCTTCGACCCCGGGCTGGTCGAGCGGATGGGAGCCGCGATCGGTCGGTCGATGCGCGAGCTCGGCGTGCACGTCGGCCTGGCGCCGGTGCTCGACGTGGTCCGCGACCCGCGCTGGGGGCGGGTCGAGGAGTGCATCGCCGAGGACCCGTACGTCGTCGGCGTGATCGGCACGGCGTACGTCACCGGCCTGCAGTCCACCGGCGTCCACGCCACGCTCAAGCACTTCGTCGGCTACTCCGGGTCGCAGGCCGGCCGCAACTTCGCGCCGCTGCACGCCGGCCCGCGCGAGCTGGCCGACGTGTTCATGGTGCCTTTCGAGATGGCCGTGCAGGCCGGCGTCCGGTCGGTGATGAACTCCTACACCGAGATCGACGGCGTGCCCGCGGCCGGCGACGCGGACCTGCTGACCGGGGTGCTGCGCGGGCGGTGGGGTTTCGACGGCACGGTGCTGGCCGACTACTACTCCGTCGCCTTCCTGCACCTCCTCCACGGCGTCGCGGCCGATCCGGCCGACGCCGCCGGCCAGGCCCTCGCGGCGGGGATCGACGTCGAGCTGCCGACCGGCGACACCTTCCTGGGCCCGCTGACGAAGGCCGTGCGCAGCGGCGCGGTCGACCAGGCGCTCGTGGACCGGGCGCTCGTCCGCGCGCTGACCCAGAAGGCCGAGCTGGGCCTGCTCGACGCGACGTTCGACGACGAGCCCCCCGCGGCCGTCGACCTCGACGACGCCGAGCACCGGGGGCTGGCTCGGCAGCTGGCCGAGGAGTCGGTGGTGCTGCTCGCCAACGACGGGACGCTGCCGCTGCGGACAGGGGCGAGTGTGGCCGTGCTCGGCCCGAACGCCGCGGCGGCCGAGGCGCTGTTCGGCTGCTACTCCTTCGTCAACCACGTGCTCCCCGACCACCCCGGCACGCCGATGGGGATCGAGGCGCCGACGGTGCTCGACGCCGTCCGTGCCGAGCTCGCCGGCACCGCGGTCAGCCACGCAGCGGGGTGCGGGGTCGACGACGCAGACACCTCGGGCTTCGCGGCCGCACGGTCGGCGGCCGAGCAGGCGGACGTCGCCGTGGTCGTGGTCGGCGACCGGGCCGGGCTGTTCGGCCGCGGCACCGTCGGGGAGGGCTGCGACCGCGACGACCTCGAGCTCCCGGGCGTCCAGCGGCAGCTCGTGGAGGAGGTGCTGGCCACCGGCACACCGGTGGTCCTCGTCCTCCTGACCGGCCGCCCGTACGCCGTGGGGTGGGCCCTGGACCGCTGCGCCGCCGTGGTCCAGGCGTTCTTCCCCGGCGAGGAGGGCGGACCGGCCCTGGCGGGGGTGCTCTCGGGTCGGGTCAACCCCTCGGGTCGGCTTCCCGTGAGCATCCCCCGCTCGGCCGGTGCGCAGCCCTACGGCTACCTGCACCCGGCGCTGGGCGGCCCCGGTCAGGTGACCAACCTCGACACCACCCCGGCCAGGCCGTTCGGGTTCGGCCTGTCCTACACGACGTTCCGCCACGACGAGCTGGCCGTCGCGGCGTCCGCGGAGACCGCCGTCGGGCTGACGGTGTCGGTGCGCGTCACCAACGCCGGCGACGTCGCGGGCGCGGACGTGGTGCAGCTCTACGGCCGCGACGTGGTGGCCAGCGTGACCCGGCCGGTCGCCCAGCTGCTCGGCTTCGCCCGCGTGCCGCTCGAGCCCGGCGAGAGCCGCGTGGTGGAGCTCGCCGTCCCGCCGGCCCGGCTCGCGTTCACCGGCCGCGACGGCGTGCGCGTGGTCGAGCCGGGCGAGGTCGTCGTGTGGGTGGGGCGCTCGTGCGACGACCACGAGGTCGAGGCGACCGTCCTGCTGACCGGTGCGGTGCACCCGGTGCCGGACGGCGCGCCGCTCACGACGCGGGTCGTCGTGAGCTGACGTCGGCGTCGGCGTCGGCGTCGGGGGCCGGGCCGCACGACCCGCGCTCGACCAGGGTGGTCGGCAGCCGCACATCGGCGACCTGCGCGTCGGGCGACCGGAGCATCTCGACCAGCAGCTCGAGCGCGGTGGCACCCATCGCGTGCAGCGGCTGCTGCACGGTGGTCAGCGGCGGCGTGAGCACGGCCGACTCGGGCACGTTGTCGAAGCCGATCACCGACACGTCCTCGGGCACCCGCAGCCCCAGCTCGGTGGCCACCTCGACGGTCCGGATCGCCATCAGGTCGTTGCCGCCGAAGATCGCCGTCGGCCGGTCGGGCCGGGTCAGCAGCTCGCGGGCCGGCCCCTCCGCGGTCTCCGGCCGGTAGCCGCCGTTGCAGACCATCGACTCGTCGACGGCGAGGCCGGCCGCGGCCATCGCGGTGCGGAAGCCCTGCTCGCGCAGCCGGGCCGACTCCAGGTCGGGGCGCCCGCCCAGCAGTGCGATGCGGCGGTGCCCGAGGCCGATGAGGTGCTCGGTGGCCAGGACCGCCCCGGCGAGGTTGTCGGACTCGACGGTCGGCACGTCGGCGGACCCCGTGTGGGGGTCGATCGCCACGACCGGGATGCCGGCGCCCGCATCGACCACCGTCGGCGTGACCAGGATGGCGCCGTCGATCAGCGTCCCGCCCAGGCGGGCCAGCGAGCGGCGTTCCCACCCCACGCTCGTGCCGCGGTGCCCTCCCGACCAGGCCAGCAGCTCGTAACCGGTGCTGGCGATCGCCTCGGACACGCCCTTGAGGAGCTCGGTGCTGAACGGCTCGAACTCCGCGACCAGCACGCCGATCACGTCGGTCCGGTGGCTGCGCAGGCTGCGCGCGCCGAGGCTGGCCTCGTAGCCGAGCTCGTCGACGGCGGCGAGGACCCGGTCGACCGTGGCCTGCGAGATGCCGTCGCGGCGGTTGACCACCTTCGAGACGGTCGCGACCGACACCCCCGCCGCGCGGGCGACGTCGGCCATCTTCACCCGCTCGCCCGCCGCCACGCCCGAATCGTACTGGGAAATCGATTTCGTCGCGGGGTGCCGCACCGGCTACGGACGCGCGAGCGACGCCGCGAGGCTGACCAGGTGGCCGAGCCGGGCCAGCTCGGAGTCCACGAACTCCGGGCCGCCGCGACGGCCGATGACCACGACGTTGTTGCCGTCGATGCGGGCCCCGGCGTAGAGGTTGACGTCGTCGCCGTCGACCTCGAGGCGCGCCGCCTGCTCGATGTCGACGAACGGCAGGTCCTCGGGCGCGGCGTCGGTGCGGCGTACGACGCCCTGGCTGCGGTGGACCCGCATCGCCCAGTCGCTGCGGAACGCGACCGGGAGCAGGTCGACCACCCGGTCGAGGGCCTCGCGCGGGTCGGCGGTCAGCTCCTCGACGACCTCGAGGTCGAGGAAGATGTTGCCGCCCGCGGCGTAGCGGCTGATCCACATGACGCGCACGCCGTCGAGGGCGTTGCACGCGGAGACGACCGAGTCGGGCATCGCGCCGCCGTGCATCTCGAGCAGGACGTCGTCGATCGCGCGGCCGTCGTTCTTCTCGACGATCTCGATGGCCTCGATGTCGCCACCGGCCTCACCGATCGCGGTCGCGACCCGGCCCAACGACCCCGGGACGTCGGGCAGCGCGACACGCAGGAGGAACGGCACTCAGTCGAGGCTAGACGACGGAGGTGACAGGCGCGTTTCGGGTGGTTCAGGGTGCGGACGCGCCGGCCAGCCGCTGGCGCAGCCCCGTCGCGCGCAGCGCCCGGCGGTCGATCGCGGCCCGCACGTCGTCGGGCGAGCCGACCACGACCACGCGCTGGCGGGCGCGGGTGATCGCGGTGTAGAGGAGCTCGCGGGTCAGCAGCCGCGACTCGGGCGGGGGCAGGATCACCACGACCTCGTCGGCCTGCGAGCCCTGGCTTTTGTGGATCGTGAGCGCGTGCATGGTCTCGACCTGGCCCAGCCGGCTGGTGGCCAGGTCGAGCCGCCCGCTGCTGCCGGCGACGGCGGCGCGCAGCGCCCGGCCGGACCCGCCGCTGCGCGTGACGGGGGGGCGCACCGCGACGCCGGTGTCGCCGTTGTAGATGCCGAGGCCGTAGTCGTTGGCGGTGACCAGGAGCGGCCGACCGGCGTACCAGGTGGCGTAGATCGGCTCGCCCGTCGCCTCGCCGAGCCAGCGCTCGACCTGGGCGTTCCAGTGGCGTACGCCGAACGACCCCTCGCGGTGGGCGCAGAGGAGCCGTCGCCGGTCGAGGAGCTCGAGCGCGCGGTCGGCGTCGCCGGCCTCGGCGGCCTCGAGGACGCCGAGCGCGTGGGGCACGACCAGCTCGCGGACGCGGGGCGCCGGGTCGTCGACGTGCACGAGCTCGACGTGGTCGCCGCCGGCCTCGAGCAGCTCGATGGCGCGGTCGGCGTCTCCGGAGCGGACGGCCTCGGCGAGCGCGCCGATCGACGCCCCGAACCGGTGCGACGTCACGAGCGCGGCCACGCCCACGCGCGTCGTGTCCTCGACCGTCTCGACCAGGTCGGCGAGCACCGCGCCCGCCTCCACCGAAGCGAGCTGGAACGGGTCGCCGACGAGGATCAGGCGGCTGCCGGACCGGACGGCCTCGAGGAGCCGGGCCATCATCGTCAGCGAGACCATCGAGGTCTCGTCGACCACGACGACGTCGTGCGGCAGGCGGTTGTCCCGGTGGTGGCGGAACCGCGAGGACGTGTCGGGCCGCGAGCCCAGCAGCCGGTGGAGCGTGACCGCCCGCACGCCGGCGAGGCGGTCGCGGTCGGGAGCCGGGAGCTTGGCGACCTCGTCCTCGACCGCCTGCTGGAGCCGGGCGGCGGCCTTGCCGGTCGGCGCCGCGAGCGCGATGCGGAGCGCGGGGTCGCCCGCGAGCTCGGCCTGCTCCGCGCACAGCGCGAGCAGGGCGGCGACGGTGGTGGTCTTGCCCGTGCCGGGACCGCCGGTGAGCACCGTGGTGGCGTGGGTGAGCGCGACCCGGGCCGCGGCGCGCTGCTCGTCGTAGCCCTCGGCCGGGAAGACCCGGTCGAGCGCCCCGGCGAGCCAGGCCTCGTCGGGGGCGGCGGCGCCGGAGGGGCGGCCCACGAGGTCGGCGTGCACCTGCTCCTCCTCGCGCCAGTAGCGGTCGAGGTAGAGCAGCCGCAGCCGCCTGCGTCCGTCGTCGTGGTCGAGGAGGCGGAGCACCGGCGCCTGGACAGCAGGACCGCCGGCGACGAGAGGGCTCGTCGCGATGACGTCGTGCCAGGCGTCGGTCTCGGGCAGCGGCAGGTCGAGTGCGTCGGCGGCGAGGTCGTCGGCGACGGTGGCGAGGTCGATGCAGACCGAGCCGCCACGCACCGCGCGGACGAGCAGGGCGACGGCGAGCGCGACCTGCTCGTCGTCGTCGTCGGCGGCGAGCGCGCACAGGCGCATCGCGACGTGCACGTCGGCCGCGTCGAGCACACCCGCCTCGTTGAACGCGCGGAGCAGGCCCGTCGCGGCGTGGGCCAGCCGCGGGTCGTGCGGGTCGTCGAGCTCGGCCAGGAGCGTCACCGGCCACCCCCGTCGAGCAGGTCGGAGAGCGCGGTCACCAGGCCGACCGGGGGCTGCCACGAGAACACGCCGGCCGGGTGACCGTCGTCCTCCGGAGTGGCGGGGCCGCACATGCCGCGCACGTAGAGGTAGAGGACACCGCCGAGGTGGCGGGCGGGGTCGTAGCCGGGTTGCCGCCAGCGCAGGTAGCGGTGCACGACGACGACGTAGAGCAGCGCCTGGAGGGGGTAGTCGGAGTGGAGCATGGCCTCGACGAGGCGGCCGCGGGCGTAGGCGGCAGCCGTCAGCGGCTGGTCGGCCGGCCCGAGCCAGTTGGTCTTGTAGTCGACGACGAGGTAGCGCACGTCGTCGTCGGCGCCCGGCACCCGCAGCACGACGTCGATCGACCCGGACAGGTAACCGCGCAGCGGCTGGCCGCCGAGCCCAGGGGTGCGGAGCCGGTCGGCGTAGGGGCGCAGCGGGTCGCCGTCGGCGAGGTGCGCGGCCAGCAGCCCGCCGACGTCGGCGAGGGTGACCTGGACGCCGGGCGCGACGTCGCCGCCGGCCAGCGGGATCTCGAAGTCGAGCTCGCACAGCCGGTCGGGCAGCCCGATCTCGCCCAGCGTGAGGCCGCCGGCCAGCGGCCCCAGCGAGGTGTGGTGGAGGGGCACCAGGGCCGCGGCGAGCTCGTCGGCGGGCGTGTCGACGGGCCACCAGACGCGCTGCTCCTCGACGTGGCCGCGCAGCTCGGCCTCGAGGTCGGGCGCGAACGGGTCGGCCAGCTCGAGGACGCCGTGGACCAGCGAGCCGAACGCCGCGCCGGACGGCAGGCCGGCCATGGGCGAGGGCAGCGCGGCCGGCTCGTGGGGCGTGGTCTCGGGTGGCAGGGGGTCGGCGCCGGTGGCGAGCTCGTCGGCGACCTCGTCGTCGCGCGCCGACAGCTCCGGCTCGGACGTCACCCCGCCGGACTCCTCGGCGGCACGGACCAGCGCGGAGTAGGACGTTCGGCGCCAGGCGACGTCGATGTCGCGGTCGAAGGCGCGGACGCCGAGCCCGTGGGGCGCGGGTGGCAGCGGCGGCTCGGGCACGTCGCGCGCGGGCTCGGCGGTCTCGAGGTGGGGTCCGCCTGCGACCTCCCACTTGCGGAGGTGGTCGGTCACGGCGGCGTCGTCGACCTTGGGCGGAAGCGTGTCGGGGACCTCGGCCTGGCCGGGCACCCGCCCGCGCAGCAGTCGCGAGAGACCGCCGTTGACCTCGTCGTAGGACGGCGCCCACCACGCCACGACCTGCGACTGGGCCCGGGTGAGGGCGACGTAGGTCAGCCGGATGTCGTCGCCGGCCATCTCGGCGCGGCCCTTGGCCGTCACCTGCGCGTAGCCCGGCGCCGACGAGCCGCCGATGTCGAGGCAGCGGGTGCCGTCGGGCTCGTGGAAGAGCACGGCCTCGCCCATGCGCACGTTGCGGTTGAACGCGAACGGCAGGTAGACGAGGGGGTACTGGAGCCCCTTGCTCACCCAGACGGTCATGATCTGGACCGCGGCCGCGTCGCTGTCGAGCCGCCGGTTGCGCTCGGCCGCACCAGCCCGCTCCTCGCGCTGGGTGCGCAGCCACTGGAGGAGCGAGGGCAGGCCGAGGCCATCGCGGTGGGCGACCTCGTGGAGCAGCTGGGTGAGGTGCTCGACGTCGGTCAGGTGGCGCTCGCCTCCACGGCAGGCGAGGACGCGCTCGGCCATGCCGGCGACGTACGCCGCCTCGAGCACCGCGGCGATGCCGCGCGCCCGGGCGTGGTCGGCCCAGCGGCGCAGGGTCTCGGCGACGGTGTCGGTGAGGTCGGGGTCGGTCGCGAGGTCGGCCGGCGTGCGGCCGAAGAACATCGTGACCGCGGCCGCCCGCACCAGCCCGGCGCGGCCGGGCTGCTCGAAGGCCTCGAGCAGGCACTGCCAGTCGGCGGCGGCCTGGGAGGCGAACACGTCGGTGTCGCCGGTGTAGACGGCCGGCACGCCGGCGGCGGCCAGCGCGTCGCGGCAGGCCCGGGCGTCGCGGTGGCTCTCGACGATGACGGCGACGTCACGGGCGCGGATCGGGCGGTCGTCGTAGGTCGCGTCTGAGGCCAGCAGCGCCTTCACGTCGGCCGCCAGGTCGGCGGCGATGTAGGGGCGCAGCTCGTCCATCGGGATCGTGCGGGTGCCGCGGACGCCGAGCGCCTCGCGCGCGACCACGCGCAGGCGGAACGGGTCGTTGCACGGCGCGCCCGCCAGCCGGTGGCTCTCGCGCCGGGCCGCGACCGCGCGCACCACGATGTCCTCGTGACCGAGCGCCGCGCCGTCGAGCACCCGCAGCAGCCGGCGGACGAGCGGGGCGTCGCTGCGGAAGTTGGTGTCGAGCGTGAGCAGCGCGTCGGCGCGCTCGCGGGCCCGCAGGTAGGTGACGACGTCGCCGCCCCGGAACGCGTAGATCGCCTGCTTGGGGTCGCCGATGAGCACCAGCGTCACCTGCCCGACGAACGCCCGCTCGATGACCTCCCACTGCACCGGGTCGGTGTCCTGGAACTCGTCGACCATCACGATCGACCAGCGCCGGCTCATGCGGGCGCGGGCCGGCGCGTCGTCGGCCTCGAGGGCGACCGCGAGCCGCGAGAGCAGGTCGTCGAACCCGAGAATGCCGAGGAGGCGCTTGCGACGCTCGAGCTCGCGGAGGACCTCGTCGGCGAACGCGCGGCGCACGCCGGCGGTGGTCTCGGCGGGCGGGTCGACGGGCGTGAGCCGGGTGCGGGGGTTGCGCACCACCTCGCGGGCCAGCTCGAGCGCCTGGGTGCGGGTCAGCTCGGGCGTGTCCTTCACATCGCCGAAGCGCTGGAGGTAGAGGTCGTCGACGATCTCGGTGACGAGGTCGTCGAGGTCCTCGACCAGCGTGACGCCGGCGTCGGAGTCGCCGGCGACGCCGAGCGAGCGCAGCACCAGCTGGCAGAACTGGTGGGTGGTAGCGATGGTCGCGGCGTCGAAGCCGGCGAGGGCGTCACGGAGCCGCAGCCTCCGCGCGGCCAGCTCGTCGTCGGTGCCGGTGACGAGGTGGGTCAGCAGCGCGTCGTCGGCGCGCGCCGGGTCGTCGAGCGCCTCCGCGGCCCGCACGAGCTGGTCGCGCACCCTCTCGCGCAGCTCCTGGGACGCCGCGCGGCCGAAGGTGATGAGCAGCATGTCGTCGAGCGTCGCGGCGCCCTCGGCGACGTAGCGGGTGACCAGCGCGGCGAGCGCGAATGTCTTGCCGGTGCCGGCGCTCGCCTCGAGCACGGTCGTGGTCGGGCCGGTCGGGAGCGGCGCGAGCAGGTCGAACGAGCTGGTCACATCGGACCTCGCTCGCTGGCCAGGAGCGGGAACCACAGCTGCTCCGCGAGCGCGGGCAGGTCGGTGAGGTCGGCCAGGTCGGCGTGCTCGCCCCAGACCCGGACGTGCGCGGGGTCGGCGTCCTCGCCGGGGAACCTGCCGGAACGCCACTTCTTGAGCGCCTCGGGCTTGGGGTCCTGGCCCGTGCGCGCCGCCGACGCCCAGGCGAACGACGTCTTGAGCGGGAGGTGGAGCGGCGCGCGCCGGCCCTCGTCGTAGAGGTCGACCAGCCCCGACAGCAGGGTGAGGGGCTCGTCGACGGTGGGGCCGAGCAGCCGCTGGGCGGCCTGGGTGCCGCGCGGCGCGCGGCCGATGGTGAGCGCGGTCCAGTTGTGGTCGGGGTGGCCGGCGGCGAGCGCGAGGAGGCGGACCCACGACTCGAGCAGGTGCTTGCCGTCGAGCCGGGAGTAGCCGACTGCGACCAGCCGGTCGCCGTAGACGGGCGTGACGGTGCCGGTGAGCCGACGGCCGCCGGGCAGTGCGATGTCGACGTCGTAGGCGCGCGGCTCGACCTGGCGGTGGGTGAGGGCGGCGACGGCGAGGTTCATCGCGGTCTCGCGCACCTCGGTGGCCTTGCGCCAGCCGAGCTGGCCGGGTGGCAGCGCACCACGACGCCACTCGATCTCGCGGGCGGTGTCGGGGTGGATGCCGCGCATCATGTCGGCGAGCATGCGGTCGCCCACGCCCCAGGTCTCGAGCTGGTCGATCTCGACCGGCATCGCGTCGCTCACGCCGTCGACGTCCCACGGGAGCGTGAGCTCGAGCCCCCGGAAGAAGCCCTTGACGGGGTCCTTGAAGAACGTGACGAGGTCGGCCAGGGCGATCTCGTCGGCCGCGGCCTTGCTCACCGGCTCGCTCAGCGGCTGGGCGAGGAACGGCGGCGGCGCGGGCCGGGCACCAGCGGCGACGGTCGCGGCGGCGAGCATCTGGGGGTCGAACGTGAACGGCGTGGGGGTGCCGAGCCGGCCCGGCTCGACGTTGCGGAGGTCGAACCCCTGGAGCGGGTGCTTGACGACGAGGCGCTCGCGCACCGGCGCCTCGGTCGTGCGGTCGAGGGCGTCAAGCAGCTCGCCGAGGGGTACGGCGGGCGGCCGGTCGTGGCCGCTGTGCGGGTCGGCACCGGTGTAGGTGACGACGAGCTTGTCGGTCGCGGCGCCGATGGCGTCGAGCAGGAGCTGGCGGTCCTCGGAGCGGACGTCGCGCTCGCCGGTGACCGGCGTGCGGGCCAGCGCGTCGTCGCCGTCGACCGTGCGCTGCCGCGGGAACACGCCGTCGTCGAGCCCCAGCAGGCAGACCACGCGGTGGGGCACCGAGCGCATCGGCACCATCGTGCAGACGGTGAGGCTGCCGGCGCGGAAGTTGGCGCGCGTGGGCCGGCCGGCGAGGTGGTCGTCGAGCATCGCGCGCACGTCGGTGAGCCGCAGCGGGCTCGCGCCGCGCTCGCCCGCGTCGACCGCGACCCGGGCCAGCTCGCGCTGGACCTGGCCGACCTGCCACTGGTCGGCGCGGTCGACCCGGGTCAGCTCGGCGACGCCGGTCGCCAGACCGTCGAGCCACTCGCTCAGGGGGCGGGTGCCGGTGAGCCGGTCGGTCGCCGCGACCAGCCGGTCGACGTACTCGGCGAACCTGCCGGCCAGCTCGACGCGGTTGCTGCCGACGTCGTCGAGCGGGAGCGCCGTGCCGAGCCACGCCTGGGAGTCGTCGGAGAGCGCGACGCCGGTGAGCACGCGGTCGAGGCCGAAGCGCCAGGTGTTCTGGAGGTAGCGGACGCCGAAAGGCTGCCGGTGGTCGGCGTCGAAGCCCCAGCGGACGCCGGACTCGCGCACCCAGTCGGCCATGGCGTCGAGGTCGTCGTCGACGAAGCCGAAGCGCCGCCGCACCGGCGGGCTCTGGGCGAGGTCGAGGACGGCGCTCGCGGTGGCGCGGCTGCCGGCGACGTCGAGCAGCTGGGCGGCGACGCCGAGCAGCGGGTTGGTCTGGGCGAGCGAGCGATCGGCGAGCTGCACGCGCAGGCGGTGGGCCGGGTGGCCGCCCTCGACGACGTCACCGAGGCCGAACGCCGCCGAGATGAGCGGTGCGTAGCGCTCGATGTCGGGGCACATCACGAGGATGTCGCGCGGCTCGAGGCCCGGGTCGTCCTCGAGCAGCCCGAGCAGCACCTCGCGCAGCACCTGCACCTGTCGCGCCGGGCCGTGGCAGCGGTGCACCTGCACCGACCGGTCGTCGCCGGCGAGCTCGCGGCCGTCGGGGCGCACGGCGTCGGCGCGCAGGTCGGACTGGAGCCAGCCGAGGAGGGTGTCGGGCAATCCGGTCACGGCGACCTCGTCGTCGTTCTCGGGCTCGTGCGTCGTGGCACTCAGCGCCCGCTCGAGCTCGCGCAGGTCGCGGCCGAGGGAGGCAAGGAGCGGGTGCCGGACCCGGCGGTGGCTCTCGTCGCTCGCCCGCGGCGTCGGACCACGCAGGTCGGCCAGCCGCTGCCAGAGGTCGTCGCTCGGGTGGGGCAGCCACAGGTGGAGGTCGTGGTGGGTCGCCAGCGCGTGGAGCAGCTCGATCTCGGTGGCGGTCATGCGCGTGTGGCCGAACAGCGAGATGCGAGGTGGCAGGCCGGAGGGCTCCGCGCGCAGGCGCTCCAGCGTGGCGGCGTGGCGGTCGGCCGGGACCGGCGCGTCGACCGCAGCAGTCAGCGCCCGCCACAGCGGCGGCTGCCACGCGAGGTCGTCGTCGAGGTCGCCGCCGAGCCCGTCGGTCGCGCGCCCGGCTGACCAGTCGACGAGCAGCTGCGGCCGCTGGGCGGCGTAGGACGCGAAGAGCCCGGCGATCCGCCGCGCGACGGCGTAGCGGCGGCCGCGGCGGAACTCCGCCTCGTCGCCGGTGTCGCGATGGCCGAGGTGCGTGGCGAGCGTCGCGGCCCACGGCTCGTCGAGCGACTCGTCGAGCACGGCGAGCAGCGGCCAGGCGAGCGCGTCGGGCGCCCACGGGTCTTCGTCGCGGGCGCCGGTGAGCTCGGCGATCAGCGACCTCGGAAACCGGAACTCCACCCCCGCGCAGACGCCGTCGCCCCCGAGCCCGGACGTGCCGAGCCCGGAGGTGCCGAGCCGGTGCGAGAGGCGCTGGCTGAGCCACCGCTCCACCCCGCGCGCCGGCACGAGCACGAGCTCGGTGGCGAACGGGTCGGCCAGCGGGGTCGACAGCAGCTCGCCGAGGGCGTCGGCGAGCAGGTCGGTCCGCGGGGCGCGGTGGAGGTGGAGCACCACAGCGTGACCCTATGCGGGACCGCCGACGCAATGCGCCGACCTCAGTCTCCCCAGAAGTGCTCGCGGTCGTCGTCCGCCTTGGCCGCCGCCTCGACGGCGGCGATGGCCTCGGGGTTGCCGTGGAACTTGCGGTAGCTCCACACCAGCAGTCCGACCGCGAGCGCCGCGGAGCCGAACTGCGAGATGCTCGTGGCCTTGCCACCGGGCAGCCACCAGCGGTCGGCGACCGGCCACCAGCCCGGCACGTCCGGGCCGACGAACCACAGCACGCCGGCGGCCGCGATCAGCGCGATCATCGTGGAGCTGGCGATGATGCGCGGCCAGGTCTCGACCGAGTTCGCGGCGCCCTTCAATGCCTCCCGCTTGATCGGCTCGACGCGGCGCTCGGCCCACTCGTACTGCTGGGAGAGCAGCACGATGCCGCCCGCCATCATCAGCAACCCCGGGCCGGGGAGGATCAGCGCGGCGATGCCCGCGACCAGCAGGGTCCAGCCCGCGATCTCCAGGCCGATCCGCTTGACCGCGCCTTTCATGGGATGAGCCTGCCAGAGGTGGGCAACCCGATCAGCCGAACTGCTGCAGGTAGGCGCCGCCCTCGTCGCTCAGGTTGCCGTGCGCCTCGGCGATCCGCGCCCACCGCACCGACATCCGCGCGAAGCGCAGCGGGTTGTAGACGTCCTCCTCGCGGGAGAACAGGCCGTCGCCGGCGTAGGTCATGATCGTGAGGTTCGGCTCTTCGAGGTGGGTGCCGTCGCCGGGGTCGGGCATCAGGTTGCGCACCTCGCAGATCAGCCGCGAGGTCGGCGCGTCGACGACCTGCCAGGCCAGCGGGAAGCCCGTCATGACCCCGCCCGGGAACGTCGTCATGGTCCTCGTCGACCAGGCGCGGATCTCGTCGCGGCCGCGGAACGTGCCGAACGCGTGTTCGACGTACTCCGCGTCCTCGGTGAAGTTGTCCGCGAACCCGGTCCAGTCGCCGGTGTCGACGTAGCCCTGCACCCGTCGGTGCACCTCGGCGTACGCCTCGGTGATCTCCTCCGCGCTGAACCGCCCCTCGTCCATCGGGTCATCAAACCAGAACGTGTTCTAGTGCGGGTCGGGATAGTCCCTGACGTCTGTGCCTGTGGAAACGCCGGTTCCGCAACCCGAACGTCAGGGACTATCCCAACACGGCGGAGGTACGCCGCGACACCAGCAGCGCGGCCGCGGCGAGCACGCTGGTGAGCGAGAGCACCGCGACGAACGGCGCCCACTGCGACGCCGGCCCGACGGTGGTGAACACCAGGCCGGTCAGCGAGATCGCGGTCGCGCCGCCGACGGCGTCGGAGATCGACATCGCGGCGCTGTTGCGGCCCTGGTCGCGCTCGGACGACGCGGCCAGCACGACCGCGGAGATGCGCGGGAACATCAGCCCCATCCCGGCGCCGGCCAGCACCCAGGCTGCGCCGATGAGCACCGGCGTCAGGTGCAGGGCGGTCGCGGCGAGCTCGCCGCCGATGCCGGCGAGCAGCAGCGCCGCGCCGGCGCGCAGCGCCGCGTGGTCGCCGAGCCGCGAGCCGAGCCGGGCCTGCACCTGCGAGGCGCCGGCCCAGCCGAGCGCGCCGACGGTGAGCGTCGCCCCCGACAGCCACGGCCGCACGTCGTAGTGCTCCTGGAGGAGGTAGGGCAGGTAGATCTCGGAGGAGAAGAACGTCGCCGCGATCGCGCCGCGCAGGGCGACGACGGCCGGGAGTCCACGGCGTACGACGAGCGTGCCGCCGGGCAGCAGCGGGCGGACGGCGACCAGCACCACCACCAGCGCGAGTGCCGCCGCCGCGAAGCCGAGCGCCGCCTCGGCCCGGCCCGCTAGGTCGAGCGCGACGACCGCGCCGGCGACGACGGCCGCCAGCGCGAGGCGGCCGCGCGTCGCGACCGAGGAGCGCTCCGGGTTATCGGCGATGCTGCGCAGGGCCGGCACCAGCATCGCGGTCGCCGCCACCGCGAGCGCCACCACGCCGAGGAACACCCAGCGCCAGCCGAACGCCTCCTGCACGACGCCGGCCACGCTCGGGCCGACCATCGACGGGATCACCCAGGCCGCCGCAAACGCGCCGAAGATCCGGGGGTGGTCGATCGGCGCGTAGATGCGCGCGACCACGACATACAACGCCACGGTCATCGCACCGCCGCCCAGGCCCTGGAGGAACCGCGCCGCCACGAACAGCTCGATGCCCGGCGCCAGCCCGGCGAGCAGCAGCCCGCCGGCGAACACCGCGACCGAGGCGAGCAGCGGCAGCCGCGGACCGCTCCGGTCCGACCACAGGCCGCCCGCAACCATGCCGACCACGCTCGCCGCCAGCGTCGCGGAGAACGCCGCCGAGAACCACGCCCGGCCGTCGAGGTCCGCGCTCACCGACGGCATGATCGTCGTGACGGCGAGCGCCTCGAACGCCGCGAGGAAGACCAGGCTGACCATGCCGACGGTCGCCCAGCGGTAGGCAGGGGCGAGCAGGGCGGTGATCACGGGGTCAGTGTCGTCGACGGGATCGATGACATCCTCGGGGCGGTCGGTCAGGGTCACGTGGCGAGAGTAGGAGTTGAAGTGCAGTTGAGCTCAAGCGAGTTCGACGAGGCGGTCGTCACCCATCGTCGCGAGCTCCTGGCCCACTGCTACCGGATGCTGGGCTCGCCCCACGACGCCGAGGACGCGCTGCAGGAGGCCCTCGTCGGTGCGTGGCGCGGCTGGGAGGGCTTCGAGGGCCGCAGCTCGGTGCGCACGTGGCTGTTCCGGATCGCGACCAACGCGTGCCTGAAGCAGGCGCAGCGCCGGCCCGCCCGCGTGCTGAGCAGCGACCTCGGACCCGGCTTCACCCAGACCGCCGACCTCGGGTCGCCCGACACCGAGCACCTGTTCGTCGAGCCCTGGGCCGACGAGCCCGACGACGCGGGCGACCCTGTCGCGGCGTACGCCCGGCGCGAGAGCGTCGAGCTCGCCTACGTCGCCGCCCTCCAGCACCTGCCGGCCACCCAACGTGCGGTGCTGCTGCTGCGGGAGGTGCTGCAGTTCTCTGCCGCCGAGGTGGCCGACCTGCTCGAGACCTCCGTCGCGAGCGTCAACAGCGCGCTCCAGCGCGCGCGGGCGACGCTGGAGGCGCGGGGGTCGCAGCAGGCCGAGCTCGCGGCGCTCGGCGACGACGGCGTACGACGCCTCGTCGAGGAGTTCGTCACCGCGTGGGAGGCCGCGGACGTCGACCGGCTCGCGGCGATGCTCACCGACGACGTGCGGTTCACGATGCCGCCGCTGCCCGCGTGGTTCGACGGCCGCGAGATGGTCGTCCGATTCCTCGCCGAGCGGCTCTTCGAGACGCCCTGGCGCCTCGAGCCGCGGACCGTCAACGGCCAGCCGGGCTTCCTCTGCCACCAGCTCGTCGACGGCGTCTGGCGCCCCGGCGCGGTGAACGTGCTGGCGCTGCGCGGCGGCCTCGTGGCGCACGTCGCGGGGTTCGTCGACCCCGAGGTCGTGAAGAAGTTCCCCGCGGACCGATGAGTTCGGGTCGGTCGGTGTCCTCTGCACGTGTGTAGGAACCACGACACAGAGGAGAGCCCCATGAGCAAGATCGTCGTCGCCACCATCATCAGCGTGGACGGCTACACCGAGGGACCCGGCGGCAACGTGATGGCGATGCCGATGGACCACGCCTTCAACGAGCACAACGCCGAGCGGATGCGGGCCGCGGGCCGGATCCTGTTCGGCGCCACCACCTACCGCGGCATGTCCGGCTTCTGGCCGACCGTGGTGGGCAGCCCGGAGCTCACCCCGGGCAGCAGCTACATCGCCCAGCGCTACGCCGACGGCATCCCGGTCAGCGTCGTGTCCGACTCGCTCACCGAGGCCGACACCGGCGCATGGCGGGACCAGACCACGATCGTGCGCCGGGCCGACGCCCACGACCACGTGGCCCGGCTCCGTCAGCAGGACGGCGACGACGTCCTCGTCTTCGGGAGCCGCACGCTCTGGGGCGACCTGCTGGCCCACGGCCTGCTCGACGAGCTGCACCTGATGGTCGGCCCCTCCATCGTCGCCGGCGACGTGCCGGCGTTCGCCGGGGTGCCTGCGTCCGGGCTGAAGCTGCTCGACGTACGCCGCTGGGACGGCTCGGACAACGTGCTGCTGAGCTACACGACCGCCTGAGCCGCGCGACTGCCTGCGACCATGTGACCCGTGCGCACGACGGAGCTGGTGCTGGTCGTCGTGCTCGCGGTCGAGACGGCGCTCCTGCTCACCGTCGGATCGCTGTGGCTGGTCGGCCGACGTACCCGGCGCCGGCTGCGGGCCGAGCTCGAGCAGGCGCGGTCGCCGCGGACGGCGCGACGCCCGCCGCGGCGGCTGGTGCCGACGCCCGACGAGGCGGTCAAGGCCGTGTGGGAGACCGTCGACCGGGTGCGGGAGAAGGGCCTGGGCGGCGCGATCCGCAGCTCGATCGACGACCTGGCCGGCTGGGCGCAGGTCGAGCGACCGGCGCTGGTGCGCCTGGCGGGGGCCGACGGCAGCGTCGCGATCTTCTTCTCCGACATCGAGGGGTCGACCGAGCTCAACGAGCGGCTCGGCGACAAGGAGTGGGTGCGGCTGCTGGCCCGCCACGACGCCACCGTGCGGTCCGCGATCGAGCGGCACGGCGGGCAGGTGGTCAAGGCGCAGGGCGACGGGTTCATGGCGGCGTTCGGCGAGCCCGAGCCGGCGGTGCGCAGCGCGATCGCGATCCAGCGGGCCTTCGAGCGCGGCCGCGGCAAGGGGAAGGCCGCGGTGCTGGTGCGGATCGGGCTCCACTACGGCGACGTCGTGCACCGCGACAACGACATCTTCGGCCGCCACGTGGCGCACGCGGCGCGGGTCGCGGCGCTGGCGGACGGCGGCGAGATCCTGGTCAGCGAACCGGTCGCCGACGGGGTCGCCGCGTGCGACGACATCGCGCTGACCGAGCCGCGCGAGGTGCAGCTCAGGGGCCTGGCCGGCGAGCACGTCGTCTGCGCGGTGGACTGGGTGGCGTGAGCGCGCCCGTTGTGCGTCGACTGACCCCATCTGCAGGTCGGGAGCGCTCCCGAACCTGCCAAATGGGTCACTCGACGTGAACACGCTGCCGCCCCATGTCAGGCTGCGCGGGTGAGCGAGCCGGCGGTCCCCCGACGCGGGCGCCCCGGCCACGACCAGGCCGCGGTGCTGCGGGCCGCGATCGACCTGTTCAACCGCAAGGGCTACGACGCCACGAGCATCGGCGACGTCGCCGACGAGCTCGGCGTCACCAAGTCGGCGGTCTACCACCACGTGCCGAGCAAGGAGCACCTGCTCTCGGAGGCGCTCGACGAGGCGCTCGTCGAGCTCGAGGCCACGGTCGACCGCGCGGCCGAGGCCGACGGGTCGGCGTACGAACGGCTGCGCGGGGTGGTCCGCCGCAGCGTCGAGGTGCTGGTCGACCACCAGCCCGCGGTCACCCTGCTGCTGCGCGTGCACGGCAACAGCGACACCGAGAAGGCCGCGCTCGAGCGGCGGCGCCGCATCGACACCCGGCTCGCGAACCTGGTCGGGCAGGCGGCCGAGGAGGGCGCGCTCCGCGCCGACGTCGACGCCGACCTGGTGAGCCGGCTGCTGTTCGGGATGGTGAACTCGCTGGTCGAGTGGTACCGCCCGTCCGGCCCGGTCGACGTCGAGCAGCTGGCCGACGCGGTGACGGCGATCGCCTTCGAGGGCCTGGCGGGGTAGTCCGTGACGAAACGGCCCTCAGATCGCGCGTCCGGGGACCGTTGAGTCTCGGACTACCTCAACGCGCGGCTCCGACCACGCAGCTCGGCGATCACCGTGTCGCCGCGGCGGACCGTGACGTCGTAGATGCCGGACCGGCCGCGGAGGACTCGCTCCTCGGCGGTGGCGACCAGGGCGTCGCCCTCGTACGCCGGCTCGAGGAAGGCGACGTCGAAGCCGGCCGCGACCGTGGCGACGCCGCGGGAGTTGCAGGCCAGCGCGAACGCGCTGTCGGCGAGCGCCGCGACCAGGCCGCCGTGGGCGACGCCGTGGCCGTTGACCATGTCGGGACGCACGGTCATCCGTACGACGGCGTGCCCCTCGGCGACCTCGACCAGCTCCATGCCGAGGGCACGACTGGCCTCGTCGGCCGCCCACATCTCCTGCGGCGTCATGCGTCGTAGTCCACCGTCACGGCGGCCCCGACCGGGTACGACTGGCAGGTCAGCACGAACCCGGCCTCGACCTCGGCCGGCTCGAGCGCGTAGTTGCGGCGCATGTCGACCGCACCGGACGTCACCTTGGCCCGGCAGGTGCCGCACACCCCGCCCTTGCACGCGAACGGGAGGTCGGCGCGGGTCGCCTGAGCGCCGTCGAGGACGGTCCGGTCGCGCGGCAGTGCCGCGGTGGTCGACAGGCCGTCGAGCACGACGGTCACCTGGCTGGTCTCGCCGCTGACCTCCTCGGCAGCGCGGTGCAGCTCGGGCGGGGGCTCGTCGACGTAGAAGAGCTCGAAGTGGACCCGCTCGCGCGGCACACCGAGCTCGGCCAGCACCTCGCGCGCGTCGAGCAGCATCGCGTGCGGGCCGCAGAGCCACACGTGGTCGAAGCGGGTCGCGGGCACCAGCGCGGTCAGCAGCCGGCGCAGCCGGCCGGCGTCGAGGCGACCAGAGAACAGCTCGACGTCGCGCGGCTCGCGGCTGAGCACGTGGACGAGCTGGAGCTGGGGACCGTAGCGGTTCTTGAGGTCGGCGAGCTCCTCGGCGAACATCACCGACCCGGTGGTGCGGTTGCCGTAGAGCAGGGCCACCTCGCCGTCGTTCGCGAGCACGGTCGAGGCCACCGACAGCATCGGCGTGATGCCGGACCCCGCCGCGATGCACAGGTGCCGACCGCCCCGGAGCAGCGCCGGGTCGGGGCAGAACCTGCCGCCGGGTGTCTGCACGTCGATCCGGTCGCCGGGGCGTACGTCGCGGACCAGCCAGCGCGAGAACAGCCCGTCGGGGATCTCGCGGACGCCGACCCGCGGCCGCGACCCGGCGGGCGCGCTGATGGAGTACTGCCGGCGCTGCTCCACGCCGTCCACGACCCGGCGCAGCGTGAGCGACTGCCCCGGCGTGAAGGCGAACTGGTCGGACAGGTCGTCCGGGATCTCGAAGGTGACCGCGACCGCGTCGTCGGTCAGTTCCTCGACCTCGGCGACGGTGAGGGTGTGGAACGTCGCGCTCATCGACCCGCCTCGGTCGGTCCGCTCCGAGACGCGGTGGGGTCCCAGCCCCGGCTTGCGCGGTTTCGAGACGGTCGCTGCGCGACCTCCTCAACCAGCGACGTTGGTTGAGGAAGGCGCGCTAGCGCCTGTCTCGAAACCTCCGCAGCGAAGGCACCCGCTCGACCGGCGTCGGTGGCGACCACTCTCAGATCTCCTTGACGTGCTCGAACGGCTCGAGGCAGTCGGCACAGCGGTAGAGGGCCTTGCAGGCGGTGGCGCCGTACTCCGAGGTGAGCTCGGTGCGCGCGGAGTCGCAGCGCGGGCAGGTCACCGCCCGGGCGGTCGGCATCAGGGTCAGGGGGATCGGGCCGCCGGGGCGGGGCGCGGCCCCGGGCGCGGAGAGGCCGTGGTCGCGCAGCGCCTGGCGGCCGCGCTCGGTGATCCAGTCGCTCGACCAGGCCGGGCTGAGGGCGATCTCGACCTGGGCGGCGTAGCCCGCCTCGGTCAGCCGGTGCACGAGGTCGTCGCGCATGGTCGCCATCGCGGGGCAGCCGGAGTACGTCGGGGTGATCGTCACCGTCACCCGCCGCCCGTCCTCACGCACGTCGCGCAGCACCCCGAGGTCCTCGAGGGTGAGCATCGGCATCTCGGGGTCGGTCACCGAGGCCGCGACGGCGTACGCGCGGCTCACCACTGCCCCCTCGGGTGCGCGCGGGCGACGACCTGCATCTCGGCAAGCATCCGCGAGAGCGCCTCGGTGTGCCCGCGCCCGGTCATCGGGGCGACGTCGGGCCGCTCGACGCCGGACACCGCGAAGACCTGGTCGAGCACGACGTCGACCTCGGGCCCGGCGTCGTAGGCGCGCGCGAGCTCGGCCTGGAGGGGCCAGAGCCCGGTCAGGCCGGCGAGCAGCCGGCGCCGTGACTCCTCGGTGCCCTGGGCCAGCGTCAGGAACCACCGCCCCGCGTAGTCGCGGTGATAGGTGAGCTCCTTGACCCCCTTGGCGGCGATGGCCGCGAGCACCGGGTCGGCGTGCGTCGCGAGCCGCTCGAACGCCGCGAGGCGGACCGTCGCGAACAGCAGCAGCCGGGCGACGGTGTGCGCGAAGTCGCCGTTGGCGACTTCGACCATCCGCACGTTGCGGAAGTCGACCGCCTCGCGGAAGAACGCCAGCGCGTCCTCGACCGGCACCGGCGAACCGTCCGGCAGCGTCGGCACGACCGACGGGTCGGCGGCCGCGGCCCGGGCGAGCAGCAGCCGCGCCTGGCCGAGGAGGTCGAGCGCGATGTTGGCGAGCGCGATGTCGTCCTCGAGGTCGGGCGCGTTGCTGCACCACTCGCTCAGGCGGTGCGAGAGCACGAGCGCGTCGTCGCCCAGCGCGAGGCAGTACGCCGCCAGCTCGGCGGCGTCGAGCTCGGACGGCACGGTCGTGTCGACGCCCGCGAGCGGGTCCTCGAAGTCCGTGCCGAAGGCCCACTGGGAGGTGTCGGTGCCGAGCAGGCCGTCGTAGACGCTGCCGTGCTCGTCGTTGGGGTCGGGGGTCTGGTGGCTCATCACAGCGCCGTCACATGTGGGGGACGTCGTCGGGGATCGTGTAGAAGGTCGGGTGCCGGTAGACCTTGTCGCCGGCGGGCGCGAAGAGCGGGTCCTTCTCGTCGGGGCTCGACGCCGTGATGTCGGCCGCCTTCACCACCCAGATCGAGACGCCCTCGTTGCGCCGCGTGTAGACGTCACGCGCGTGCCGCACCGCCATCTCGTCGTCCGCCGCGTGCAGCGACCCGACGTGCACGTGGTTGAGGCCGCGCTTGCCGCGGACGAACACCTCGTAGAGCGGCCACTCCTTCTCTTGCGTCATGTGCCTTCCCTTCCGGGGTTTCGAGACGGTTGCTGCGCAACCTCCTCAACCACCGGAGCCGATGCCTCTCCCACCGTGCGCTTCGCGAAGGCCGTCGCAGCCTCTCTCACCCAGGCGCCGTCCTCGTGGGCACGGCGACGGTGGGCGATGCGCTGGGCGTTGCACGGGCCGTTGCCCTTGACCACCTGCATGAACTCCTCCCAGTCGGGCTGGCCGAAGTCGTGGTGGCCGCGCTCGTCGTTCCAGCGCAGGTCGGGGTCGGGCAGGGTGACGCCGAGTGCCTCGGCCTGCGGGACCGTCATGTCCACGAACCGCTGGCGCAGGTCGTCGTTGGTGTTGCGCTTGATGCCCCACGCCATCGACTGCGCGGTGTTGGGCGAGTCGGCGTCGGGTGGGCCGAACATCATCAGCGCCGGCCACCAGAACCGGTCGACCGACTCCTGCACCATCGCGCGCTGCTCGTCGGTGCCGCGCATCATCGTCATCAGCAGCTCGTAGCCCTGCCGCTGGTGGAACGACTCCTCCTTGCAGATCCGGATCATCGCGCGACCGTAGGGGCCGTACGACGTCCGGCACAGCGGCACCTGGTTGCAGATCGCGGCGCCGTCGACGAGCCAGCCGATGGTGCCGACGTCGGCGTAGGACAGCGTCGGGTAGTTGAAGATCGAGGAGTACTTCTGCCTGCCCTCGATGAGCATCTCGGTCAGCTCGGCCCGGGAGACGCCGAGCGTCTCGGTCGCGGAGTAGAGGTAGAGCCCGTGGCCCGCCTCGTCCTGCACCTTGGCCAGCAGGATCGCCTTGCGGCGCAGCGACGGGGCGCGAGTGATCCAGTTGCCCTCGGGCTGCATGCCGATGATCTCGGAGTGCGCGTGCTGGGCGATCTGCCGGACCAGCGTCCTGCGGTAGCCCTCGGGCATCCAGTCGCGCGGCTCGATGCGGTCGTTGCGCGCGATGGTGCCGTCGAACGCCGCCTGCAGCTCGACCTCGTCCTCGGTGGCGGTCACGGACCCTCCCGGTGGCTGACGACCTGCTCCTGACCGGTCGGCCGTCTTTACTGACCGATCGGTCTGGAAATCATGACATCCGGCCGCGCCGGTCGCAAGCGTGCGTCGCTCGCCGTCGATCACACCTCATCACGGTTCATAACGAAATCTCTTAGTCGTCCTGATAGTTTGTGATCGTGGACCCCATCGCGAACCCCTACCGCCCCGGCGCCGGCCGGCGGCCGCCGGTGCTCGCGGGCCGGCAGCCGCTGCTCGACTCCTTCGAGGTGGTCCGCCAGCGCGCCGAGACACTGGGCGAGGGCGACCGCAGCTGGATCCTCAACGGACGCCGCGGGGTCGGCAAGACGGTGCTCCTCAACGAGCTGTGGACCCAGGTCTCGGGGCGCGGCTGGATCTCCGCGAAGGTCGAGGCCAGCTGGCACGTGCCGTTCCCCGTGGTGCTCGCCAAGGCGCTGGTGCAGGCGATGCGTACGGCGACCGGCCGGCACCCGGTGCCCAAGCTGCGGCGGCTGCTCGGCGTCTTCCAGGCGTTCTCGCTCAAGGTCGACCCGGCTCTCGGCCTGGTCTCGCTCGGCGCGGACGTCGACCTCGTGAAGGGCGTCGCCGACACCGGCCGGCTGGGCGACGACCTGACCGCCCTGCTGCAGGTGCTCGGCGAGACCTCGGCCGACCTCGGCATCGGCACGCTGCTGCTGGTCGACGAGCTGCAGGAGGCGAAGCCCGACGAGCTCACCGCGATCAACATGGCGATCCACCAGCTCGGCCAGGGGCCGACGCCGCTGCCGGTGATGCTGGTCGGCGCCGGCCTGCCCTCGCTCCCGACCCAGCTGGGCGAGGCGACGAGCTACGCCGAGCGGCTCTACGACTACCGGGCGATCGGCCTCCTCGACCCGCCCTCCGCTCGCCTCGCGCTCGCCGGCCCGACGTCCGACCTCGGCGTCGCGTGGGAGGACGACGCTGTCGAGGCGGCGCTGACCCGGGCCGGCGGCTACCCCTACTTCCTCCAGGCCATCGGCAAGCACGTCTGGGACTCCGCCCGGACCTCGCCGATCACGCTCGAGGACGTCGAGGTGGGGCTCCGGTTCGCGCGCGAGGAGCTGGACGACGGCCTGTACCGCACGCGCTGGGAGCGGGCCACGCCCGCGCAGCGAGCGCTCCTGCGGGCGCTTGCCGTGGAGGGCGGCGACGAGCCGGTCACGATGGCCGAGCTCGCGGCGGCGACCGGGCGCAAGAAGACCACCGACCTCTCGGTGGCCCGCAACGAGCTGATCAAGAAGGGCCTGGTCTACCCGCCCGAGCGCGGCTTCATCGCCTTCACCGTCCCCGGCATGGGCGAGTTCATCCTGCGCCAGGAGTGAGCGCCGCCGAGGATTTCCTGACCGATCGGTCTGCAATAGGGTCGCAGTCATGACGCGCAAGCTCGAGAGCTACGCATCCGGTCGCTGGTTCGCCGCCGAGGACGACGGGCGACCCCTCCTCGACGCGAGCACCGGGGAGGAGGTCTTCCGGTTCTCCGCGCAGGGGCTCGACCTCGGCGAGATGACGGCGTACGCCCGCACCGTCGGCGGTCCGGCGCTGCGCGCGCTGACCTTCCACGAGCGGGCCGGCCTGCTCAAGGCGCTCGGCAAGCACCTCATCGAGCACGTCGCGGAGTTCCACGAGCTCTCGCTGCGCACCGGCGCCACCAAGGGCGACGGGATGGGCGACATCGAGGGCGGCATCGGCACGCTGTTCGCCTCCGGCAGCGTCGGCACCCGCCAGCTGCCCAACGACACCGTCTACCTCGACGGCGACCCGATCCCCCTGGGCAAGGGCGGCACGTTCCTCGGCCAGCACGTCTTCACCAGCAGGCCGGGCGTGATGGTGCAGATCAACGCGTTCAACTTCCCGGTCTGGGGGATGCTCGAGAAGCTCGGGCCGGCGTTCCTCGCCGGCCTGCCGACGATCGTCAAGCCGGCCGCGCAGACGTCGTACGTCACCGAGGCGGTCGTGCGCTCCATCGTCGAGTCGGGACTCCTCCCCGAGGGGTCGCTGCAGCTGCTGATGGGCAGCCCGGCCGGCCTCCTCGACGAGCTCCAGGTGCAGGACCACGTGGCGTTCACCGGCTCCGCCCACACCGCGGGCCTGCTGCGCAACCACGCCAACGTGCTGCACGGCGGCGTCACCCTCGGCGTCGAGGCCGACTCGCTCAACTGCTCGATCCTCGGCCCCGACGTCACGTCCGACGACCCGGAGCTCGACCTGTTCGTCAAGGGCGTCGTCACCGAGATGACCTACAAGGCCGGCCAGAAGTGCACCGCGATCCGGCGCACCCTGGTCCCGGCGCCGATGGTCGACACGGTCATCGACGCGCTCACCGCGCGCCTGGCCCGGACGACGGTCGGCCACCCGGCCGCCGAGGGCGTGCGGATGGGCGCCCTGGTGAGCCTCGACCAGCGCGAGGAGGTCCGCAAGGCGATCCAGTCGCTGCGCGCCTCCGCCGAGGTGGTGTACGGCGACCCCGACCGGCCCGGCAACCCCGACCTCGTCGAGGCCGACGGCGAGCGCGGCGCGTTCCTCGGGCCGGTGCTGCTGCGCGCCGACGCGCGCGCCGTCGAGCCGCACGACGTCGAGGCGTTCGGGCCGGTGAGCACGGTGATCGGCTACGACAGCCTCGACGACGCCATCGCGCTGGCGGCCCGCGGGAAGGGCAGCTTGGCCGGGTCGCTGGTCACCCACGACCCGGAGGTCGCCCGCACCGTCGTCCTCGGCCTCGCGCCCTGGCACGGACGGATCCTGGTCCTCGACCGCGACGACGCCGGCGAGTCGACCGGGCACGGCGTGCCGCTCCCGACCCTCGTCCACGGCGGCCCGGGCCGGGCGGGCGGCGGCGAGGAGATGGGCGGCCTGCGCGGCGTGCTCCACCTGATGCAGCGCACCGCTCTCCAGGGCTCGCCCGACATGCTGACCGCGGTCACCGGCCGCTGGACCAAGGGCTCGACGCGCGCCACGGGGGACGTGCACCCGTTCCGCAAGAGCCTCGCCGAGCTGCGCATCGGCGACACGATCGAGTCGCAGCCGCGCCGGGTCACGCTCGACGACATCGAGCACTTCGCGGAGTTCACCGGCGACACGTTCTACGCCCACACCGACGAGGAGGCCGCGCGGCAGAACCCGCTCTTCGGCGGGATCGTCGCGCACGGCTACCTGGTGGTGTCGCTGGCCGCCGGCCTGTTCGTCGACCCCGACCCGGGGCCGGTGCTGGCGAACTTCGGCGTCGACAACCTGCGCTTCCTCACGCCGGTGAAGGCCGACGACACCATCGCGGTCACGCTCACCGTCAAGCAGATCACCCCGCGCACCACCGCCGACTACGGCGAGGTGCGCTGGGACGCGCTGGTGACCAATGCGGCCGGCGAGCCGGTTGCGACGTACGACGTGCTGACGCTCGTCGCCAAGGAGTGGCCGGCCACGACGTAGGCCGCCGCGTCGTTCGGCGCCGGTCCGCGTCGGTCAGGCGCGGTCAGACGGTATGACGTGACCGCCTCGGCCTGAGGGGGTTGCGGGCCGGGGCCTCTCACATGCATGTACGTGGGTTGTCGGGCAGGAGTGGCCTGCTCGACCTATCCACAGGCATAGGAGGCCCCGGTGATCAAAGAGCGTACGAGTGTCGGGCTGGATGTGCACGCACGGTCGGTGATGGCGACCGGGCTGGACGCGGTGACCGGTGAGGTGTTCAGGCAGCGACTGGTCCCGGCCAGCGAGGTTGTCATCGAGTGGCTGCGCGGGCTGCCGGGCCCGGTCGCCACCACTTACGAGGCAGGGCCGACGGGGTTCGGTCTG
>NZ_AUGT01000012.1 GCF_000422805.1 Nocardioides halotolerans DSM 19273
GCATCATCCTGGCGAGCCCGCCGCTGGACTTCCACGTGTCCGACTCCTACTTCGTGGTCGCGCACTTCCACTACGTCGTCTTCGGCACCGTGGTGTTCGCGATGTTCGCCGGCTTCTACTTCTGGTGGCCGAAGATGACCGGCCGGATGCTCGACGAGCGGCTCGGCAAGGTGCACTTCTGGCTGCTGTTCGTCGGCTTCCACACGACCTTCCTCGTGCAGCACTGGCTGGGTGTGGAGGGCATGGCCCGGCGCTACGCCGACTACCTGCCCGACGACGGCTTCACGACCCTCAACCAGGTCTCGACGATCGGTGCGTTCCTGCTCGGCGCGTCCACGCTGCCGTTCCTCTACAACGTGTGGATCTCCCGCAAGGGGCCGCTGGTCGAGGTCGACGACCCGTGGGGCTGGGGCCGCTCGCTCGAGTGGGCGACGTCCTGCCCGCCGCCGCGCCACAACTTCGTCACGATCCCGCGGATCCGGTCCGAGTCGCCGGCCTTCGACCTGCACCACCCGGAGATCGCAGCCATCGAGCTCGAGGAGAACGACGCGGCCGCCGAGGGCAGGCCCGCCGACGCGCCCGACATGGAGGGTCGCGACAACCTCGTGGCCGACCACAACACGCGGTCCGACGCCGACCCCGACGAGTCCACGGAGGATGAGGGCCGATGAAGGCCGAGGCCTGGATCTTCGGCGCCTGCACGATCTTCCTCGTGCTGGTGACCCCGGCGTACTGGCTGGTGACCGACGCGAGCGACCACGGCGGCGACTGGACCGGCACGTCGGCGCTGGTGATGACCACGCTGCTGACGCTGATGGTGACCATCTACCTCGGCTTCCACGCCAAGCGGATGGACCCGCGGCCCGAGGACCGCTCCGACGCGCTGATCGCCGACGGAGCCGGCGAGCTGGGGTTCTTCCCGCCGTACTCCTGGTGGCCGATGTGGACCGCCCTCACCCTCGGCGTCTGCGTCTTCGGCATCGCCGCCGGCGCCTGGTGGCTCTTCATCATCGGTGGGCTGCTCGGCGCGATGGCGCTGGTCGGCTGGATCTTCGAGTACTACCGGGGTGAGCACGCTCACTAGGCGCAACTCAGTGCCGCCACACGCCGTCTGAACGACATGCGTGATTTCGTGGGTTGTCTGCGCCACCGTCTACTCTGGAAGCGTCCGAGCCGGACGGTTCGGGCGTCTTCGTGGGAGCTCTGGGAGTCGAGCATGTCCTCTCGCACTCGTCGGGTGCGCGGCCTGGTGGTCCTGTCCGCCCTGCTGCTGGGCGTGTCGATGCTGAGCGCCTGCGACAACGGCGACGACATCGCGGGCGGCGGGTCGGCCGACGACACCACCGGCGCCTCCGCCGGCAGCGACGCGTCGTCCGGCGGCTCCGACGACTCCTCCGACTCCGACGACGACGCCGAGGTCGGCACGGTCTCGACCAACATCAAGCGCAAGGCCGACGTCCCGGTCTCCACGCGGCTCCAGGTCTTCGCCCACCACGGCCGGCTCAGCACCGTCACGGTGAGCGGGTCCGGCGAGGTCGGCGCACTGACCGGCGCGATCGCCGGTGACGGCAGCGCCTGGAAGGCCGACGACCTGCTCGAGCCCGGCACGACGTACACCGTCAAGGCGAGCGTCCGCGGCGACGACGGCGACCTGGTCACCAAGCGCCAGAAGTTCACGACCCAGGCGCTGTCGCTGTCGCAGCAGACCTACCCGTCGGTGGCGCCGCTGCCCGGCGAGACCGTCGGCGTCGGCATGCCGGTGATCGTGAGCTTCGACGTGCCGGTCACCGACCGCGCCAACATCGAGAAGCACCTCCACGTCACCACTGCGCCCGAGCAGCCCGGCACCTGGCACTGGATCAGCGACAGCGAGGTCCACTACCGGCCGAAGAAGTACTGGAAGACCGGCACCCAGGTCGACGTCGACGTCGACATCAACGGTGTCGACGCCGGCAACGGCATCTACGGCCAGGAGGACCGCGACGTCCAGTTCCAGGTCGGCGACGCCCACGTCTACAAGGTCGACACCCGCACCGACCAGATGAAGGTCTTCTCCAACGGCAAGCTGCTCCGCACGATCCCGATCACGACCGGCCAGCAGCCCAAGTTCACGACCCGCTCGGGCATCAAGGTCATCATCGAGAAGTTCGACTCCAAGCGGATGAACTCCGAGACCGTCGGCATCCCCGTCGACAGCGCCGACGGCTACGACATCGACAACGTCCAGTGGGCCATGCGCGTCACCTACTCCGGCGAGTTCCTCCACGCCGCCCCGTGGTCGGTCGGCTCCCAGGGCCACGCCAACGTCTCCCACGGCTGCACCGGCATGAGCACCGACAACGCCGACTGGCTCTACCACATGACCATCCGCGGCGACGTCGTCGACTACGTCGGCACCGACCGCCCGATGGAGCCCACCAACGGCTACGGCGACTGGAACATCCCCTGGTCGGAGTACCAGCAGGGCTCCGCCCTCGTCGGCTGAACGTCGACCCGGCTTGGGTCTAACCGCTGCCGGGGGGAGCGGTCAGTAGGCAACCTGCGGACCCCGTTTTCGGGGTGGTGGGGTTGCGGGCTGACCGCTGGGTGGTGGCCCGGGCGCGTGGGCGGTCAGTAGGCAACCTGCGGACCCCGTTTCGGCGTGGTGGGGTTGCGGGCTGACCGCTGGGTGGTGGCCCGGGCGCGTGGGCGGTCAGTAGGCAACCTGCGAACCCCGATTTCGAGGTGGTGGGGTTGCGCGCTGACCGCTGGGTGGTGGCCCGGGCGTGCGAGCGGTCAGTGGGCAACCTCTGAGGTCGGGATTCGAGGGGCGGGGGTTGCGGGCTGACCGCTGGGTGGTGGCCCGGGCGGGCGAGCGGTCAGTAGGCAACCTGTCCTGCGCCGAGATGCCGCGTGGGGGTGGCCACCGATCGCGCACATGCTGCGTCCGCTAGGAGATCCTCCACAGGTGCCGAACGGCGCCCAGCACTGAGAGGCCGGCTGGCGTTCGATCAGCGGCATGAGCGATGACGTGATACTCGGGCCGTTCACGCGAGCCCAGGGCAAGGCCATGGGAGTGACTTCCAGGATGCTCCAAGGGCCGCGCTTCGAGCGGCTGCACCCGAGGGTCTGGAAGTCCACCGACCACGAGATGACGGACGAAGACTGGCTGCTCGCGGCGCGACTGGCTCTCCCGAAGGACGCCCACCTCACGGGCATCACCCGTCTGCAGCAGCTGGGGCTCCACTACGGACCGCGACGCCCGTTCAGGTTCGTCGTCGATCGCGATGTCCATCGAGTGGTGACCCAGGTCTTCCTCCACCGTACGAAGAAGCTGCCGCCCGTCGACGAGGACGGAGTGTGCGTCGAGGCCGCCTTCATCTCCTACTGCTCGCTGTCCCGGGTGATCGACGCGATGAAGGTCGGAGACTGGCTGCTGCACAACGGCCACATGGACCTCCGTCGGCTCGAGGCGCTTGCGGTAGCGGAGCCGTGGCGAGCGGGAGCCCAGGAAGCGATGTGGATCCTGCCGCACCTCGATCCCAGGTCCCGATCGATGAAGGAGACGGAGCTTCGAGCGATCCTGACCTTTGCGGGCCTCCCGCGACCCGAGTGCAATGCCGAGCTCGGCATCTCGGAGGCACAGCGACTCTTCGGCGATCTGGTCTATCGCGAGTGGCGGACGATCGTTGAGTACGAAGGCGAGCAACATCAGGACGACCGCGCGCAGTACTCCAGCGACATCGACAGGTACGAGCTGCTCCGGGACCACGACCGGTCGTACGTCCTGGTGACCAAGGAACGGCTGGCCAACCCCAGGGCGGTGGTGCTCCAGGTCGACCGCACCTTGCGTCGCAACGGGTACGACGGCCCAGCTCCCGTGTTCGGCGAGCGCTGGAAACAGCTGTTCGGGTCGCTCTCGATAGCTGTCGGCCCTCGCGAGTACCCGCGAGCCGCTGGCTGACAGCCGGACCGATCCGGGGTGGCAGTCGAGGTTGCTGGCTGACCGCTGCTCTGCCCGCGCCCCGGGGTGGCGGTCAGTGGGCAACCTCACCGGCCGTCGCGAGGCTGTCCGAGGTTGCTGGCTGACCGCTGCCCGGCCCGCGCCCCGGGGTGGCGGTCAGTGGGCAACCTGGCGGGGCGTCGAGAGGGTGTTCGAGGTTGCTGGTTGACCGCTGGCCTGCCCGCCCCACGGGGTGGCGGTCAGTGGGCGACCTGGCGGGACGTCGTCGGGGTGTTCGAGGTTGCTGGCTGACCGCTGCGCGGCCCGCGCCCCGGGTGGCGGTCAGTAGGCAACCTCGCGGGGCGTCGAGAGGGTGTTCGAGGTTGCTGGCTGACCGCTGCCCGGCCCGCACCCCGGGGTGGCGGTCACTGACCAACCTCACCGGCCGTCGCGAGGCAGTCCGACGTTGCTGGCTGACCGCTCGCCCGGGCAGGGGGCGCCCACGAAACACGACGGCCCGCCCCCAACCAGGGAGCGGGCCGTCGTGGTCGAACGTCGGTCAGTCGTCGGCGCGGAGCTTCTCGCCTTCGACCAGGTGGTGGCCGTCGAACTGGTGTCCGTCGGCGGCGTGGCCCTCCATCGGGGCCTGGAGCTCGTGCTCGTGCTCGGCGTGGTGGTGCGCCGCCTCGAGCTCCGCGGTGGACGGCTTCTGGACGTTGTCGGCGTACATGAGCTTCCGCAGGCGGTGGCGTACGCCGGCGAGCCGCGAGGCGAGGCCGCCCTGGGGCTCGACTCCGTTGGCGTCGGGGCCACCGGGCAGCTCGCCCAGCACGTCGGGGTCGCGGTCGCGAGCCGTCAGCGTGTAGGCGCGCGCCGGGGAGAGCGGCAGGTGCCGCTCGGTGTAGCCACCCTCGGGGGAGCGCATGATGATGCCGGTCTCGTAGCCGTGCAGGAGGTCCTGCTCGTCCTTGCGCTGGAGCGAGATGCACCAGCGCCTGGTGATCATGAAGGCGATCACCGGGCCGATGAACACAGCGGCACGCATGAAGTACGTGATCTGGTTGATCGACAGGTGCAGCCGGATCGCGATGATGTCGTTGCCGCC
Source organism: Nocardioides halotolerans DSM 19273 (assembly GCF_000422805.1). Classification (GTDB taxonomy): domain Bacteria; phylum Actinomycetota; class Actinomycetes; order Propionibacteriales; family Nocardioidaceae; genus Nocardioides; species Nocardioides halotolerans. The sequence continues at coordinate 5,028 of NZ_AUGT01000012.1, forward strand.
GGCCGCCCAGAAGAGGCCGTACATCGTCATCAGCGCCACCATCGTGGCCGTGCGGGTCGGGGCGTTGCGCGGCCGCTGGAGCAGGTGGTGGTCGCGCTTGTCACCGGTGATCCACGACTCGATGAACGGCAGCATCAGCAGGATCGTGAACATCAGCATCGGGAGCACGATGATCGGCAGCAGCACGTTCCAGGAGATCGTGTGGTGCCAGATGTGCGTCTCGAGGTTGGGCATGATCCGCAGCGCGCCGTCCGGCCAGCCCATGTACCAGTCGGGCTGGGAGCCCGCGGTCACCTTGGACGGGTCGTAGGGCCCGTACATCCACACCGGGTTGATCGACAGCAGGCCGCCCATCAGCGCGGTGGTGCCGAACACGATGAAGAAGAACCCGCCGGCCTTCGCGGCGTAGACCGGCAGCATCGGGAAGCCGACGACGTTCTGCTCGGTGCGGCCGGGGCCGGGCCACTGGGTGTGCTTGTGGTAGACGAGCAGCAGCATGTGCGCGGTGATCAGCGCCAGCAGCAGGCCCGGGATCAGCAGCACGTGGATGATGAACAGGCGCGGGATGATGTCGGTGCCGGGGAACTCGCCCCCGAAGAGGAAGAACGACATGTAGGTGCCGACGATCGGCTGCGACTTCAAGAAGCCGTCGGCGGCGCGGATGCCGGTGCCGGAGAGCAGGTCGTCGGGGAGCGAGTAGCCCGTGAACCCCTCGAGCGTGCCGAGCAGCAGCAGCAGCGCGCCGATCGCCCAGTTGAGCTCGCGCGGCTTGCGGTGCGCGCCGGTGAAGAACACCCGCAGCAGGTGGACCATCATCGAGGCGACGAAGAGCATGGCCGCCCAGTGGTGGATCTGCCGCATGAGCAGACCACCGCGTACGTCGAACGACAGCCGCAGCGCGGAGGCGAAGGCCTCGGACATCTCGACGCCGCGCAGCTGGGCGTAGCTGCCTTCGTAGGTCGTCTCGCCCATGCTCGGGTTGAACCACAGGCTCAGGAACACGCCGCTGAGCAGCAGGACCACGAAGCTCCACAGGGCGATCTCGCCCAGCATGAACGACCAGTGGTCGGGGAAGACCTTGCGCAGGTTCTTCTTGGCCAGGGTGGCGAGACCCAGGCGGTCGTCGGCCCACTCGGCGATCGCACCCGCCCGGTTCGGCTTCTTGGCGGTGGCGGCGGTCGAGTTCGTCTCGGCGACCTTGCTGGTGTCGATGCTCATGGCTGCCTACTCCGCTTCCGGCTACTTGCTCGTGCTCTGCTGGGAGTCGCGCTCCCAGTAGCTCGGGCCGACGGGTTCCTTGAAGTCGCTCTGCGCCACCAGGTAGCCCTCGTCGTTGACCATGAGGGGGAGCTGGGGGAGCGGGCGGGCCGCCGGGCCGAAGACCACCTTCGCGGCGTCGGCGAGGTCGAACGTCGACTGGTGGCACGGGCACAGCAGGTGGTGGGTCTTGCGCTCGTTGAGCGAGATCGGGCAGCCCACGTGGGTGCAGATCTTGGAGTAGCAGAGGATGCCGTCGACGGCCCAGTCCTCGCGGCCCTTGGCCGGCTTGTTCTCGTCGGGGTCCATCCGGATCAGCACGACCGCGGCCTTCGACTTGGCGATCTGGAGGTGAACGCCCTCCAGCACGTGCTCGCCGTCCTCGTCGACCTCGAAGATGATCTCGGGCTCGGCGTTGATCAGGTCGCCGATCTCGAGGTCGCCCGGACGGATCGGCGTGCCAACCACGTCGCGGACCACGCGCATGCCAGAGGTCCAGACGGTGTGCTCGAGCCCTGCGCCGGGGTACGCCGCCTCGTCGATCACCTCGGCGTTGGTCTTGCCGAGGTCCTTGAGCAGCACGACGACGGGCGCGAGGAGCACGCCGACCGAGAGCAGCAGCGAGTTGCGGACCAGCGGGCGCCGGGCGATGCCGGACTCCTCGGCACCGAGGTTGAGCACCCGGACGGTCTCGGTGCGGTCCTCGTCGGACGAGCGCGCGGGGTGGCGCATCTCGACGATCTCGTGGTCGCCCATCAGCTTGCGGGCCCACTGGATCAGGCCGATGCCGATGAACATCAGCGCGAGGCCGAGCGAGACGCCGAGGGCGACGTTGGACGCACCCAGGCCGAAGACCGTCTGGACCGTCTCGCCGTCGCCGCCGCCGTTGACGTCGAAGACGAGGTAGGAGACGACGAAGAGCACCGCGCAGACCGCGGACAGCCCGAAGAGGGTCGCGACCTGCCGCTCCGCCCGACGCTCGGCCTTGGGGTCGACGTCGGTCGGCCGCCAGGCGTGCTCGGGCAGCCCGGGGTTGACGATCGGCTCGTCGGGGACGAGCGAGGTGTCCGGCGCGGACGCGTCGTCGTTGCCCGGCTCGGCGGGGAGGTGGCTGTGCTCGTCGGTCATGCCGCAGCCTCGTCCTTCCTTCTCGAGGTGCGTGCGGTGTGGGCGGCGATCCAGGTCGCGAAGCAGACCAGCGAGCCGATGCCGACGATCCAGGCGAACATGCCCTCGCTCACCGGGCCCATGCCGCCGAGGTCGAAGCCGCCGTACTGCGGCTGCTCGCGCAGGGAGTAGAGGTAGGCGATGACGTCACGCTTCTCCTCGGGCGAGAGGTTGCCGTTGGAGAAGGTGTCCATCTGGCCCGGGCCGGTCAGCAGCGCCTCGTAGATGTGCTTGGCGCTGGTGTCGCTCAGGTTGGGGGCGTTGCCGCCGCGCGGCATCGCGCCGCCCTTGCCGGCGAAGTTGTGGCACGCCGTGCAGTTGGTGAGGAAGATCTGCCCACCGCGGGAGACGGCCTCCTCGCGCTCCTCCTCCGACAGCCCGGCCAGGCTGTAGTCGGAGGGGTCGGGGACCGACGGGCCGGGCCCGAGGCTCGCGACGAACGCCGCCAGGGCCTTGATCTCCTCGTCGCTGTAGGTCACCGGCTTGGTGGGGTTCTGGGCGCCCGGCTGGGCGGCGGGCATCCGCCCGGTGCCGACCTGGAAGTCGACCGCGGCGGCGCCCACGCCGGCCAGGGCGGGCCCGAGCTGGTCGCCCTCGAGGGTGGTGATGCCCTCGCCGTTCTGTCCGTGGCAGGTCGAGCAGCCGACGAGGAACAGGTTGCGCCCGGTCTCGACGAGCTCCTCGTCGCTGCTGGCCGAGCCGGCCGACGACGAGGGCGCGAACGCCGCGTAGAGGGTGCCGGTCAGCATCAGTCCGAGGACCATCAGCGCGAGCCCCGCGACGGGACGGCGGCGGTGGCGGGACAGGCGACCGGCGAGTCCGTTGAGGGAACGCCGGACGGACCAGGGCCGGGACTCCCGCACCGCGCGGGCGACGGTCTGGCCGAGCACGGCCACCGAGACGAGGGCGCCGACCAGGCCGGCGGCGACCAGGCCGAGGAACAAGTAGAGGAAGAGAGTGCTCATCGAGGTGATCTGCTCGTCCTTACTTGATGAGGTAGATCGTCGCGAACAGACCGATCCACACGACGTCGACGAAGTGCCAGTAGTAGGAGACGACGATCGCGCTGACCGCCTGCTCGTGGGTGAAGCGCCGGGCGACGTAGGTGCGGCCGAGCACCAGCAGGAAGGCGATCAGGCCGCCGGTCACGTGGATGCCGTGGAAGCCGGTGGTGAGGTAGAACATCGAGCCGTAGGCCGAGTCGGAGATCGTCGTGCCCTCCTGGACCAGCGAGGTGTACTCCGTCACCTGGCCCGCGATGAAGATCGCGCCCATGACGTAGGTGAGCATGAACCACTCGCGCAGCCCCCACCCGCGGGGGTCGACGATCGAGCGGGTGCGGCCCACCTGGCCGCGCTCGGCCGCGAAGACGCCGAGCTGGCAGGTCAGCGACGACAGCACAAGGATCGTGGTGTTGACCGCCGCGAACGGGATGTTGAGCTTCTCGGTGTTGGCCTCCCACAGCTCCGGACTCACCGAGCGGATCGTGAAGTACGACGCGAACAGCGCCGCGAAGAACATCAGCTCGCTCGAGAGCCAGATGATCGTCCCGACGCTGACCATGCTCGGCCGGTCGTGGTGTCCGTGCAGCCGCGAGGCCGGGATGGTCGTTGCTGTCGCCACGCGCTCATTATGTCCCGCCCGCTCCCCGGAGCCACCCCCGGGGGCGTGTCCCGGCACGTCTGTAAATTCACAACGTGCCGCCCTTCGACGCAGGCCGTCTCCTGACGGGGTGGGAGCTGGCTCCGGTGCCCCTCGTGGTGACCGTCTGGGCAGTCGGCTTCTACCTGCTGGGGGTGCGCTCGCTGCACCGTCGCGGCGACGCCTGGCCGGTAGGCCGGACGGTCGCGTTCGTGGGCGTCGGGATGGGCGCGTTCTACGTCGCGACCTCCTCCGGGCTGGCGGCGTACGACACCACGCTGCTCAGCGTCCACATGGTCCAGCACATGGTGCTGTCGATGCTCGTCCCGCTCGCCCTGGCCCTCGGGGCGCCCGTGACGCTGGCGCTGCGCACCCTCCCGCGCGCACCGCGGCGCTGGCTGCTGGTCGTGCTCCACTCGCGGGTCGCGAAGGTGCTCTCGTTCCCCCCGCTGACCCTGGCGCTGTACGTCGTGTCGCCCTGGGCCCTCTACTTCTCCTCCTGGTACGACGCCACCCTCAGCCACGTCTGGCTGCACGAGCTGATGCACCTGCACCTGGTCGTGGTCGGCTCGCTGTTCTTCTGGCCGATCGTCGGCATCGACCCGGTGCCGGGACGGATCGGCTACCCCGGCCGGATGCTGCTCGTCGTGCTGACCTTGCCGTTCCACGCCTTCCTGGGCGTCACGATCATGGGCCAGGAGACGCTGCTGGGCGGCGACCACTACCGCGCGCTCGACGGCCAGCCGGGCTACGGCTGGCTCCCGGACCCGCTCGACGACCAGCACCTCGCCGGCGGCCTGCTCTGGTCGTCGGGCGACCTGGTGGGGCTGGTGCTGTTCGGGGTGCTGTTCGCCCAGTGGGTGCGGTCGTCGATGAAGGAGGCCGCGCGCGAGGACCGGCGCCTGGACCTGCTCGAAGCCCGCGCTGCCGAGCCGGGCGCGAGCGGCGACCGGTAGCATCCCGCACGTGGCCGACCAGAACGCCGACCGCGCGAAGAACCTCCGCGTGCTCGTCTACTCCGACGACGTCAACACCCGCCAGCAGGTCATCCTGGCGCTGGGGCGCCGGGTCCACCCCGACCTGCCCGAGCTGACGTACGTCGAGGTCGCGACCGAGCCCGTGGTCATCCAGAACATGGACGCGGGCCAGATCGACCTCGCGATCCTCGACGGCGAGGCCGCGCCGGCCGGGGGCATGGGCATCGCCAAGCAGCTCAAGGACGAGATCTACCAGTGCCCCCCGCTGGTCGTCCTGACCGGCCGCCCCCAGGACGCCTGGCTCGCGACGTGGTCGCGCGCCGACGCCGCCGTGCCGCACCCGATCGACCCGATCCAGCTGGCGGAGGCCGTCACCGGGCTGCTCCGGTCCCGGGTGCCCGCGACCGGCTGAGCCGAGCATGACCACCAGCTGGCCCGAGGTGCTCGGCGCGCTCGTGGCGCGGACCGACCTGTCCGCCGAGCAGGCAACGTGGGCGATGGGCGAGATCCTCTCCGGCGCCGCGACCCCCGCCCAGATCGCCGGGTTCGCGGTCTCGCTGCGCGCCAAGGGCGAGACGGTGCAGGAGATCACCGGACTGGTCGCCGCGATGTACGAGCAGGCGACCCCGATCGAGGTCCCGGGCCGGCTGCTCGACGTCGTCGGCACCGGCGGTGACCGCTCGATGTCGGTGAACATCTCCACGATGGCCGCGATCGTGGCGGCGGGCGCGGGCGCGCGCGTGGTCAAGCACGGCAACCGCTCGGCGTCCTCGCAGTCGGGTTCGGCCGACGTCCTCGAGGCGCTCGGCGTCCGCCTCGACCTGCCGCCCGAGCGCGTCGCGGCGGTGGCCGACGAGGCGGGCATCACGTTCCTCTTCGCCGCGGCGTTCAACCCGGCGATGCGGCACACCGCGGTCCCGCGCCGCGAGCTCGGCATCGGCACGACGTTCAACTTCCTCGGCCCGCTCGCCAACCCGACCCGGCCGGCGGCCAACGCCGTCGGCTGCGCCGACCCGCGGATGGCGCCGGTGATGGCGGGCGTCTTCGCCGAGCGCGGCGCCGACGCGTGGGTCTTCCGCGGCGACGACGGGCTCGACGAGCTGACCACGACCACGACGTCGTCGGTCTGGGTCGTCGCCGGGGGGGAGGTCCGCACCGCCACCGTCGACCCCGCGGTCCACGGGCTCGCCCCGGCGACCACCGCCGACCTGCGTGGCGGCGACGCGGCGCACAACGCCGAGGTCGTGCGCCGCCTGCTCGACGGCGAGCCCGGCCCGGTGCGCGACGCCGTGCTGCTCAACGCCGGCGCCGCCCTGGCCGTCTATGACGCGACGGGCGACAGCGTCGACGAGGTGCTCGACGCCGGCATCGGCCGGGCCCGGGAGGCCGTCGACTCCGGCGCGGCCAGGGCCACGCTCGAGCGCTGGGTCGCCGCGAGCGCGGGCTGACGCTAGCGCTCCTCCCAGTCCGCCGGCGGTCGGAGGAGCTCGAGCTCGTCGCTGTGCCGCACCACCAGCCACCCCTCGACGTCGCGCAGGTTGTAGGCGAGCGGCGACCCGGGCGGCAGCACGGCGTACGCCGCTCCAGTGTCGTGCACGAGCCCGACCCATCCGCCGCGCACGGCCTCGATGTCGGCGTTGCGCTCGAGCTCGTCGTCGGTGAAGAGGTCGCCGTAGCCGTGCAGCACCACGTCGAGCTGGGGGAAGCGCCACATCAGGTAGCCGCCGAACCCGCTGTCGTCGATGACGCGGGTGCCGGCCGGCAGCTCCCCGAGCTCGTCGTCGAGCCACGACGGCGTGTCGAGGGGCTCGTCGGCGGTGCGGGGCACCAGCACGGCGAGCGCGGCGAGCGCGAGCACCAGGCCGCCGGCGACGACGAGCCGCTCGGGCAGCCGGGTGGGGGGACGGGCGCCGAGCAGCGGCTGCACGGAGATCGCCGCGAGCGGCGCGGCCAGGCACGCGGCGACGGGGACCGTGCGCATCGAGTAGATCGCCCACAGCATCGCCAGCCCGAGCAGCGCGAGGTCGAACCACGGCACCCGCTCGCCGCGCCGCAGCCTGGGCACCACCGCCAGGGCCAGGACGACGACGAGGGTGGCGACCCAGGGCTTGGAGTAGTCCGGTGGGTCCCACTCGTAGAAGTACTTGGCCCGCGAGCCGACCCGCAGCACCGCCGGGAACAGGCCCGGTCCGGCGGGGGTGAGCAGCGCGGCGGCCGCGGAGAGCACCGGCACGAGCGCCATCCGTCCCCAGGCCCGCAGCGGGTGCGCGCGGTCGAGGGCCAGCCCGGCGACGGCGACGACGCCGATCACGATGCCGACCGGCCACATCCCGTGGCACATCGTCCAGACCCAGGTCAGCGGCACCAGGAGCCAAGGCGGCCGCCCGGTCTCGCGGGCCTGGAGCCACGCGGCGGTGGTGACCACGACGAGGAGGTAGCTGACCACTTGCGGCCGCATCGAGATGCCCGAGGTGCACGCGATCATGGCGAGGACGACGAGCAGGCCCGCGGCGGCCGGCTCGGCGTGCCGGCGGCAGGCGACGTAGATCGCCAGCGCGAGCGACAGGAACAGCAGGCCGGACAGCCAGGCCACGCCGGCCAGGCCGAACCAGTCCTCGACCTGGGCCATCACGACCTCGGACAGCCACTGGGTGGGCACCCAGTCGGCGGTGGCCAGGTCGGTGACCGAGCCGGGGTGGCGGGGCGACCAGGCCCCGCTCAGGAACTCGTGCCCGAACCGCAGGTGGAAGTAGGTGTCGACGTTGTCCAGCGGCATCGCCGCCCGTCTCACCAGCGCGACGAGGACGCCCACCAGGCAGGCGTAGGCGACCAGGACTCGCGTCCGGGTGAGGATCACGGGGTGAGCGTAGGGCGGGGTCGGCCCGGAACCGCGCTCAGGAGATGTCGACGGCGCGCGGACGCACGATCTCGGCTTGCGCCGCGGGCGCGTCGGCGCGAGCCGCGCCGAGGGCGACCTGCCGGGCCAGCTCGACGTACTTGTCGTGCATCGCGGCCAGGCGCAGGTGCAGGCCGATCGTGGTGAAGAGGAACGCCACGCACAGCAGGTAGACGACGAGGTCGGTGCCTCGGCCGACGCCGACCGCGTGCGCGACCCGCGTGACGAGGTCGGGGAACAGGACGGCGACGCCCCCGGTCGCGAGCGCCAGAAGCGCGATCGCGCGCCGGACGAGCAGGCTCAGCGCGGTCCGCCGCCCGTGCATGAGGGTGTACGCCGCCGCGGCGAGCCCGGCGAGCAGCAGCACCTTGATGATCACGCGGCCGCCCTCATCCGGTTGACCGCCAGGTCGAAGAGGATGTTGAGCGCGTTGTAGCCGCGCTGGCCCTTCGTCCGGGAGTAGTCGGTGTAGCGGATGGTCACGGGGTGCTCCTCGACCGAGAAGCCGCCGCGGGCCAGGAGCGTCAGGATCTCGCTCGCGTGCGACATGCCGTGCAGCCGCAGCCGCACCGCCTCGGCCGCGTCGCGGCGCAGGACCCGCAGCCCGTTGTGGGCGTCGGTGAGCGCGAGGCCGGTCGTGCGCCGCGTGAACCGCACCGCGCCGCTCAGCAGCAGGCGGCGGGCTAGCGGCACCTCGCGCGATGCCCCGAGGAAGCGCGAGCCGAGCACCACCTGGAGGTCGCGGAAGGCCGCGCGCTCGACCATGGCGCGCGCGTCGGCGACGTCGTGCTGGCCATCGGCGTCGAAGGTGACGACGTACTCCGCGGCCGGCAGCGAGAGCGCGAAGCGGATGCCGGTCTCGAGCGCCGCGCCCTGGCCCAGGTTGGTGGGGTGGGGGACCACCACTGCGCCGGCGGCACGGGCGACGGCCGCGCTGTCGTCGGTGCTGCCGTCGTCCACGCAGACGACCACGGGGAACGACGTGAGCAGCTCGGTGACCACGTCGGCGACCACGGTCGCCTCGTTGTGCATCGGCACGACCACGACAGCGCGTGGCATTGCGTGCTCGAAGGTCACGAGAGCCACAGTAGGAACGCCGGCCGGACCCCGTCGGTGCTCTGCGGAAGTCCGGTCGAACGACCGGCCCGGCATGGCCCATCTGGGCCATGCGGTGGTCCGATCGGGGGACTTGGGTCGCGGTCGCCGGTGGACTGGTCCAGTCCTCGCTACCGTCACGGTGTGAGGGCAGGGACCGGGTCGACCACGGGGTCGAGCGCAGCGCCGAGCACGGCGCCCACGACAGGGCACGGGTGGCGGATCGCCGCCCTGTTCCTGCTGGCGACCCTGCTCGCGCAGGCCGCCTGGATCACGGCGGTGCCGCCGTTCCGCGGCATGGACGAGTTCGACCACGCGTTCCGGGCCGCGGGTGTGGCCTCGGGGCAGTGGCGGCTGCACGACGTCGCCGAGGGTGGCCGCGGCCTGCTCGTCGACGTCCCCGCCGAGCTGGTGAAGGCCTCGGAGGGGCAGTGCAGGGAGCTCGCCTACATCGTCCCGGACACCTGCGACGGCGACGGTCCGGGCGGACGCCCGGGCACCGTGCGGGCCACGACCTCGGCCGGGAACTACGAGCCCGTCTACTACTGGGTGGTCGGCACGGCCGGTGAGCCGTTCTCCGGAGCGCACGCGCTCTACGCCATGCGCGCCATGGCCGCCCTGCTCTGCGCCGTGGTGCTCGCGCTCGCCGTCTGGTGCCTGACCACCTGGGTGCGCGGCACATGGGCCTTCGTCGGCCTGCTCGTCGGGCTCACCCCGACGTTCGTCTACTCCACCACCCTGGCGGCCCCCAACGGCCTCGAGATGGCGGCCGGCGTCCTGCTCTGGACGGCCCTGCTCGGGCTGGGCGGCCGCGGACCCGTGGACCACGGGCTGCTGCGCCGCGAGCGATGGCTGCTCGGCGCGGCGGCGCTCGCCGTCGTCCTGCTGGCGGGGCTCCGGACGCTGGGTCCCCTGTGGGTGGTGCTGATCCTGGCGTGCGTCGCCGCGCTGCGCGGTCCGGGCACCGTGCTCGCGATCGCGCTCCGCCACCGGCTCCAGGTCGCACTCATCTGCGTGCTCGCGGTGGCGACCACCGGGTCGGTGCTGCTCTGGAACCAGGGGAAGGTCTCGGTCCCACCCGGGGAGTACAGCGGCGAGATCGAGTCCAACATCGGTCAGGTCTTCCGCTGGCTCAACTGGATCCTCGGCAGCGTCGGCGCCTTCCCCTTCAGGGACCAGCCCGCTCCACTCGAGGTCTACGTCCTCGCGCTCCTGGTGCTGATCACCATGTGGGTCGCCGCAGTACGTCGTGGCGCGGGGGGCGGTCGCGGCTCAGTGCTGCTCGGCACCGTGTTGTTCTTCCTCGCGCCGTCGGTCATCGTCGCCCTCACTCTCGAGACCCACGGCGGGATGTGGCAAGGGCGCTATGCCCTCCCGTTCACCGCCGGCCTCCTGATCATGGTCGGGTTGGTGCTCGATCGCCGGGGATGGCATCCCGCGGCGCACGATGCGCGCCCGTTGGTGCTGGCGATGGCCATGCTCGCCGGCGCGGCCGTCGTGTCCGTGGTCCACGTGCAGCGCGCGGAGCTCGACCGCGCCGTGAGCTCCGACGACGCCGCGTGGCTGCACCCACCGACCGCGGTCACCGGCCTCGTGATTCTGCTCGCGTGGGTCGTGAGCACGTGGCTGGCCCTCGCTCTGGCCCGCGCAGGCTCGACCGCGGCGCCCACGACCACACGTGGGACGGACGCGACCGCTCGGGTCTAGAGGCGCAGGTAGTCCCGCCGCACGCCGACGAGGTGCACGGCGCACCCGCACACCGGCCCCAGGATGACTGCCGTGACGACGCGGGGCTCGAACGGCGCGTCGAGGGTCAGCACTGTCGCGGTGACCACCGTCGCCGCCACCCACCCGGCCGCGCACAGCACCTGACGGGAGACGGCGATCGTCACGGCTCCGGTCGTCGTGAGAGCCGCAAGCGCTACCGCGCCGCAGGCCAGGCCCGCCATGGTCCGTCCGGTGATGTCGAAGTCGGGCCCGAAGACGAGCCGCAGCGCCGGTGGGCCCGCGACGAACGCGGCGGCGACGACGACCGCCGCGATCGACGCGGCCACGACCGTCACCTTCGGCAGGGCGGCGACCAGCTGCTGCCTGTGGGTGCTGAGGTAGCGGATGAGCAGCAGCTGGTACCCGTTGATCGGGAGGAGGAGCGGCGTTCGTGTCGCGATCAGTGCCGCGAAGACCACTCCGGCAGCCCTCGGCAGGTCGTCGCGAGCCGTCACCTGCACCAGGAACGGTATCCCGGTCGCGAGCGCTGCGGCGCATGCGTTGGCCACCATCAGAGCGGTCGTGCCGCCCACGAGCTGTCGCACGGTCCCGGGCAGCTCGGGGAACATCAGGCCACGGATCCCGCGGGACGTCAGCAGCGGCAGGAAGATGAACGACCCGGAGACCACCCCGAGCGCGAGCGCTGTCGTCGACTCGTCGGTGGAGGACGCGAGGACGAGCCCCGCCAAGCGGGTCAGGGCGGCCAGCACGACCATGGCCGACACCAACCCGAACAGGTTCCTGCCGGCGGCGGTGCCGATGAGCAGTGACTGCCACCCCAGCGCCAACATCCCTGCGACCAGCACCGCCAGCGTCGTGCCCGCACCATGGCCTCCGTCCCGGAACAGCCACCACGGTGAGCTCAGCGCAAGGAGCCCGGCTGCGACGACCGCCACGACCGCAGCGCCCCTCGGCGCCGTACGGCGACTCCGGACGACCTCATCCGGTCCAGCGGCCGACGACACCGAGCGGGTGAGCTCCTGCTGCAGGGCGAAGAGAAGCCCGGAGAAGGCGAAGTACGCGCCCCAGATGACGGAGAAGACCCCGAAGCCCTCGGTCCCCAGCAACCGGCCCATGGCCACCAGGGTCACCAGCCCGAGGACCGCGGCCGCCGCACTGGCGCCGCTCACGCTCAGGAACGACCGCAGCGGGCCTCGAGCGCGCGGGGTGGCCGGCACGGCGGTCACGACGCCGTGTCCGCCGGCTGCGATCGGTAGATCCGCGCGTAGGCGTGGCGCATCAGCCTCGGAGGAAGCAGCCTGAAGGCCGTGCGGGCCACCAGGTTGGCCGCTGCCCGCGGAGGCGAGATCAGTCCGTACCGTCGCAGGTTGGCCTGGAGCCGCCACTCGGCGCGCAGGTGCCGCCAGCCCGCCCGTCGCGCGAAGAGGGCATCGTCTACCCGGTAGCGCACCAGCGGCTCGGCCTTGTTGGCGAAGTGGGCTCCGTGGCTCAACAGACGAGCGAAGAAGTCGTAGTCCTCCACGCCGTCGAGATCGCCGTAGCCACCGGCCTCCAGGGCCAGGGACCGCCGGTAGCAGGCGGTCGGGTGGTTGATGGGGTTGCGGGAGCGCATGTAGGCGGCGATGGCCTCGTGGGTCACGGGCATGCGTCGCAGTCCGAGGACATTGCCGCTGGACCCGTCGAACTCCGCCATCGCCGACCCGATCACGTCGACGCCAGTTCGTTCGACCTCCGAGAGCTGCTCGTCGACGCGTCGAGGGCTGGAGACGTCGTCGGAGTCCATGCGCACCACCCACTCGTGGCTGCACGCGTCGAGGCCGGCGTTCAGCGCGCGAGCGATGCCGACGTTGCGGGGGAGTCGCACGACCGCGAGCGGTGCGGACGGCCAACGAGACAGGACTGCCTCGTGGGCCGGCTCGAGCGGGCCGTCGGCGACCACCACGATCTCGTCGAGCGGCCGCTCCTGGTCCAGGAGGCTCTCCAGCGCCGTCGCCAGGTGCGCCGGTGCGACGCCCGCGTGAACGGGCATCAGGGCGGAGGCTCGGACGCGGGAGGGCTGGCTCATCTCCGTATGCAGGCGAAGAGGTGCCGACCGTAGTTGCCCTGGTAGGGGGGCACGTCGTCCTCGTCCGGTCCGAGGTCGATGATCTCGTCGAAGCTCGTGTTGACCTCGAGGAAGGCGCGCGTCCCCTCGGTCGTCCACTCCGGCAGCTTCGCCTCGAACCAGGTCTCGTGGGCCTGACCCGTGTCGAGGAACAGGACCTTGCCGGTGGCCTGGTCGAGCAGCTTCGCGAACTGGGCCGCGTCGACCGACCCGCGGCCCAGGGCGAAGTGGTGCAGCAGGCTCAGGCACGAGACGACGTCCCAGCGGGCGTCGGAGCCGGCCAGGAAGTCGACCGCGTCGGAGACCGTGATCCGCTCGGGGTCGAGACCGTAGACGCCGTGGCCCAGCGTGGGGGCGAGGGGGTCCCGCTCGACGCCGTAGGCGTCCAGTCCCCGCGCACCCATCTCGGCCACGAACCACCCATAGCAGCTGGCGACGTCGAGGTAGCTCGTCTGTGGCGAGACGAGGCCGCGCGGCTCCAGGAACCGCAGCATCTTGTCGCGCCGGTCGGAGCACTTCCGGACGAGGGGCCAGGACGGCGTCAGCTCGGGGGCCGGGATCGGCTGGTAGAGCTCGCGTGCCCCGCCGATCCACGACATGTTGTCGAGCAGGTCCTCCAGAGGCGTCGACACGGGGAGCCACGACTCGCGCACCTGAACCGTGGTCCGGCCCGACACGGCACTGGACGCGACCCGGTGGTGACCGTCGATCACCTGGTACAGCTCGGACCCGCGGATGCGGGCCACCCGGATGCGGCTGGTGGCCGGGCTCCGCCCGACGGCTCCACCGGCGGCGGGCTCGCTCGTGCGGGGCGCGATGAACCTGCGCGCGACGTCGGGGATGTCGCCGACCGTGGTGGCCTCGAAGAAGTTGCCGGTCGCCTCGATCACGCCGAGCGCCATCGCGGCGTACGGCGTGCTCATGATCTGCTCGTCGGTGAGCGGACCCGGCTCGGCAGAGGCTCGTTGCAGCAGGTCCGCGTGAGGACCGTCGATCACGCGGGTCGACGCCCACAGCAGGTCGCCGGTGGCCTCCGAGAACTGCCGGGCAGACAAGCCGTTCTGGCCGCCCAGCATGAGGCGCTCCACCGGCACGGTGACCGTCCAGGGGCGCCACGCCAGCCAGCGGTAGAGGCCGCGTCGCAGCCCGCCGGGCAGGGGGAGCGCGCGCAGCCCTTCCGAGAGGCGCGCGCTGCCGCGAAAGGCGCTGGCCCCGGCCCGGTCCCGCAGGTGCTTCAGCCGCAGCGTGCCGCGATCGACGAGCTTTCGGCTCCTGCCAGTCGTCGCGGTCATCGCCTTAGCCTCGGCACGACGACCAACCTAGATCACTCCTCGAGCCCCGGAGGGGCTCTCCGGCGGAGTGTCCAGGCCGGAAGTGACGCTCTCGCGGCACTACTTCTTCTTCTTGCCCTTGACGACCTTGATCGTCACCTTGTCGGAGGACGCGAGCGTCGACACGCTGCCCAGGTAAGTGATGGTCAGCTTGTGCTTGCCCACCTTCAGCTTCTTGAGCCGGATCGTCAGTACGCCGTTCTTGCCCGTCTGGAGCCCGGGGCTGGCGATGACCTTCGAGCCGTCCTTGACCTGCACCTGGCCGAGCGGGACGCCGAAGTCGAGGAGCGTCACCTTCACGGTGAGCACCCCGCGCTGGCGCTGGGTGATCTTCTTCTTGGCGACGGTCGCGTCCACCTTCGAGGAGAGCTTCGCGACCGACAGCGCGGCGCTGCTGGCGACGCTCGGGGCGAACCCGTTCATCGTCATGGTGACCCGCACCGACACCGGGAGTCCCGCGTCACGAGCCCGGACGACGTACTTGCTGCTCGTCTCCTTGGCCACGGCCTCGCCGTTGACGAACCACTGGTAGGCGAACTTCTGACCGCTGCCCGTGGGCCACACGCCCGGGCTCGCCGTCAGCGTCTCCTTCGCGGCCGGGACGCCTGAGATCGACGGCAGCGTGGTGGGCAGGACAGCGGCCGCCTGGGTGGCCAGGATGCCGTTGCTCGTCGATACGCCGCTGACGTAGCCCGCCTTGGCCGCGGTGGCCTTCACGGTGATGGTCTTGCCCACGTCTCCGCTGGCGATGGTGTAGGTCGTGGCGTTGTTGGTGAACGCCGAGGTGTCCCTGAACCACTGGTAGGTCACCGTGACGTCGGCGGTGTCCCACACCGGCGGGGTCATCGTGATGACCGAGCCGACCTCCCCGGTGCCCGTGAGCGAGACGGGGGTGGTGGCGACCGGCGCCGGGTTGAGCGCGCCCGTGATCGCGTTGCTGACCGACAGCCCGGTGGCGTAGCCCGGCTTGGTCGCCGTGGCCTTGACGGTGATCTCCTTGCCGATGTCGGACGGGCCGACGACGTAGGTCGTGCCGGTCTGGCCGGACACCGACGACGTGCCTCGGAACCACTGGTAGGTGGTCGTCACGCCCGGCAGGTCCCAGGTCGGGGGCGAGAGGGTGAGCGTCGAGCCCTGGAAGCCGGTGCCGTCGATCGTCACCGGCACCGTCGCGACGGGAGCGCCCGCCTGGGTGCCCGTGATCGCGTTGCTGGTCGACGTCCCGGTCTTGTAGCCCTGACGGGTGGCGGTCGCCTTGACGGTGATGGCCTTGCCGATGTCGGCCGCCGTCACGTCGTAGGTGACGCCGGTCGCGCCGGCGACCGCCGAGGTGCCCCGGAACCACTGGTAGGTGATGTCGAGGACGTTGTTCGGCATGTTCCACTGCGCCGGGTTCAGCGTGATCGTCGAGTCCACGACCCCGCTTCCGGTGATGCTCACCGGCACGGTCGCGACCGGGGTGTCGACCACCGTGAACGGGTGCAGCCACGTCGAGTCGGCGAGGAGGTGCCCCGCGGTGTCGTAGGCGGTCACGCGCCACTGCCAGCTGCCGCCCGCGATCGACTGGATCGGCGCCCACTTCGTCGTCGGGGTGTTGACGGTCTCGGTGGCGTTGCCGGTCGTGCCCGGCCGCCGCTCGAACTTGTAGGTCGTCGCGCCCTGCACCGCCTCCCACTGGAAGAGCTGGTCGGAGGGCTCGACGGCGGCGCCGTCCAGGGGCGCGGTCAGGCTCACGCCCGGCGAGGTGACCGAGAAGAGCCGGAACGGGCTCCAGTCGCCGGGGCGGTCCTTGCCGTCGCGTCGCCGGACCCGCCAGGCGTAGGGGCCCTGGGTCGGGTCGAGGTTGTCGAGCACGTACTTGATCTGGACGGTGTTGGCGTTGACGACGCGGTTGACCGTGTTGGCCCCGGTGTCGCCGTTCTTGTAGACCTCGATGTCGTACGACGCGGCGTACGGCTGGGCCGTCCACGACAGCGTGAAGTCGCCGGGCACCGAGGCGCCGTCGGCCGGCAGGTCGAGCTGGGGCACGGGGGACTTCTTCACGAACGAGCGCGGGGTGCTCCACGCGAGCTGGTTGCCCGACTCGTCGACCGCCTGCACCCGCCACCACGTCGTGCCCTCGGGGTAGGTGTCGGAGAAGGACGTGAAGGTCCGCTGGTCCACGTTGTTCGTGACGACGTTCTGGGTGAAGTTCTGGTCCGACGCGGTCTGGACGCGGTAGTACTCCGCCTCGATCTGGCCGGGCGTGTCCAACGGCGTCGACTGGTCGGGGTCGGCCCCGTCGACCACGGACTGGCTGTCGAGGTAGTCGTCCCACGTGAGGGTCACGTCGTTCTGGACCTCGACACCCGGAGCCGGCGAGACCAGCGTCTGCGGACGGCTCAGCTTGTTGAAGGCGTGCGTCGCGTGCGTGAGCGGCGAGCAGTGGCCCTCGGCCGTGCACGGGACCACGAGCCAGAAGTACGCGGACCCGGCCTGGCTGTCGGGGATGGCGTCCTTGTCGAGGTACATCGTGCTGGCGATCGGCTTGGTCTCGATCTGGTTGGTCAGCTCCGCGTCGCGGGACAGGACGAGCTTGTAGTAGCCGACCTCCGGGTCCGGGGAGTCCCAACCGAGGACAGGAGTCTGCCGCAGGTTCTGGCACGTGGCGGGAAGCCCCGCGTTGCAGGTGTCGACGGTGGTGCCGGCGTTGCCCGTCAGGGCGTTGCCCGTGATGGCTGCGCGGTAGGACGTCACGTCGACGTCGGGAAGCTGGAGGATCGTGAACGTGCCGGTCCCACCGGGGATCACCGTGTCGTCGAGACGGACGGCCTCGACCTTCCACTCGTAGTCACCAGGGTCGAGGAACGTGCTGCGGGTGTCCTCGCCGGCCGCGTAGTGGTACTCGTCGGGCAGCTGGTTCCAGCCGGGAGCGCCCACCGGGCGGACGTAGAGGGTGTAGTGGTCGACCCAGGTGACCGGGTCCCACTTCAGCGTCGGGAAGCGGTACGACGACCCGACGTTCGCCGGGTTCGGCGTCGGCGCTCCGGTGGCGGGCAGCGGGTCGGGCACGGGCAGCGGGATGAACTGGCCGGGGTGACTGGGGTCCTCGATGAGCGGATAGGGGCTGATCGTGAAGGAGGGCTGGCTGCTGGGAATGCGACCCGCGCCGATCGCGCCCTCGTGGTCGATGGTGCGGACGTCCCACCGGTAGTTCCCGGGTGCGAGGTCGCGCGGGCTGTAGCTCAGGGCCGAGGTCGTCACGGTCCGGTTGGTCGGCCCGGTGATGGTCAGGCGGTACCTCTCGGCGTTCGCCATGGGGCTCCACCGCAGCACCGGCTGCTTGCCGCTGAGGGTCGGGTCGTCGGGGTGGCTGAACACGGTGCCGGACTGCGTGGTCGTGAGCACGCCCGGGTCGTAGCTGAACCGCCCGACCGGCGCGCTGATCGCGTCGGTGTGGGGCACGGCGTTCGAGAACTCGTCGTAGGCCACGACCCGCCAGTAGTAGTTGCCGAGCGCGGCCGGCCAGCACACGCCGCCGTCGCCGTAGACCAGCGTGGTGTGCACCGTCGTGCAGGAGGTGAACGAGCTGAACGAGGCCGAGGTGCTGAGCTGGACCTCGTAGTGGCTCGCGTGCTTGACCGGGGCCCACTGGTAGTAGAACGGGTCGCCCACCGTCAGGCTGCCGCCACCGCCGCCGAGGACCAGCGGGTAGCCAGAACCCAGGCTCGCCTGGTCGGACCACGCGCGCTTGAAGTGCCAGATCGGCCGGCTGGCCCAGTCGGGCTGGAAGCCACCCGCGTCGGTGGCCCTGATCCGCCAGAAGTACTGGTCGTTGCCCAGCGTCTTCGCGGGCGAGTAGCGGGTGCCGTAGACGACGTTCTGGCTGTCGACGATGGTGTTTGGGGGGAAGAGCTGGTCGGTGCTGATCTGGATCTGGTAGCTCTTGGCGCCCTTGATCGGCGCCCAGTCGAGGACCACGTCGTCGATCGCGAAGTTGGGGTCGTCCGGCGGGTAGGCCGGCGGGACACCGGTGTCGTTGGCCAGGCCCTTGACGATGTAGCTGCGGCCCGGTGAGTACGCCGTGAACACACCGTCCGCCAGCACCCCCCGCACGTGCCAGTAGTAGGTCCCCACGGGCTGGAGGGGCATCACGTAGGACGAGGCCTCGACCGTCTTGGTCGTGGTCTGGTCGACGAAGTTCGGGTCGGTGCCGTACTGCACCTGGTAGGAGTCCGCGCCCGGGACCGGCTGCCAGGCGAAGACGACCGGCTGGTCGGGCTGGGTCAGGTCGGCCCCGTCGGCCGGGCCGACGACGTTCGGCGGCCCGACGACGTTGCGTGAGAACGCCGTGGTCGTCCACACCTCGCCGGCGCCGGTCGCGCGGACCCGCCAGTAGAGCTGCGTCCCGGTGGGCAGCTCCTTGGTCGGGACGTACTGGCGCTGCACCGTCGTCGCGTTGACGAGCGTGCT
Organism: Nocardioides halotolerans DSM 19273; assembly: GCF_000422805.1. GTDB lineage: Bacteria > Actinomycetota > Actinomycetes > Propionibacteriales > Nocardioidaceae > Nocardioides > Nocardioides halotolerans. The sequence continues at coordinate 23,676 of NZ_AUGT01000012.1, forward strand.
CGAGAAGCTCTCCGACGTCGAGATCTGGAAGTCGTAGGTCGTGGCCCCCGCCACGCGGTCCCAGGAGAACGTCGGGATGCCGGTCTGGGCACCGCTCGGCGACGGGTTCGTCGGCGCATCGAGGGCCCGCGCGGCAGGGCTCGCGTAGACGGACAGGGTGCTGACGACGACGGCGCTGACGAGCGCGAGCGCAAGGGTGCGCAGACGACGATGAGGCACGGGGGCTCCTCCCGGGACGGACAGACGATCCACGCTAGGTCGGCGTGCAGGTCTGCCGCGGGAAAACAGGGGACCCTATGGCCCGAACGGGCCATGCGACGTGACTGATCGGTCAATCGGCCCGACCGGTCGGGAGCGGGGCTACTCGAGGCCGAGCGAGAAGGCCGCCTCGAGGTCGTGGCGGGAGTAGGTCCGGAAGGCGATGTGGGTCTCGGTCGAGGTGACGCCCGCGACCTTGTTGAGGCGGTCGGCGACCACGTCGGCGACGTCCTCGTGGGCCTTGACGCGGACCAGCACGATCAGGTCGATCTCGCCGGTCACGGAGTAGACCTCGCTGACCCCGTCGAGGGCGGCGATCGCCTCGGCCACCTCGGGGATCCGGGCCACGTCGGCCTTGACGAACACGATGGCGGTGATCACGTGGCCGACCCTACTCAACCCCGGCTCACCGGGCGGGCTGGTGCACCGTGGTGATGTCGCGGCGCTCGGCGAAGGGCACGAGCGAGCGCCGAGACTTGCTCACGGCGTCGTGGACCTCCAGGTGGCGGCTCGCGCCGGCGACCGGGCACGCCCACTCGCCCTCGACGTCGACGAGCCGCACGCCCTCGGACTCGAGCCAGCGCAGCACCTTCTCCATCTCCTCCGCCGTCGCGGCCGGCACCGGCCCGGGCGCGTCGCCGACGGTCTCGGCGGACATCCGGAGCTCGGCGACGAACTGGTGCGCGTCGGCGCCGGGCGGGATCACCCCCGCGGCGGCCAGCCGGCCGTGCCGGACGACGTGGACGGCCCAGCGGCCGTCGTCCTCGCGACGGGTGGCCACGATCTCGGGGCAGCGGGAGAGGGCGGTGAGCCGCTGGGTGCGGGCCGCGGCGCGCACGAACGCCGCCAGCCGGTCGCGGTGCACGCCGGCCTCCTCGAACCGCTCGTCGGCGGCCAGCGACTCCATGCGGCGGTTGATCGCGTCGACGACCTCGTCGGGCCGGCGCAGCAGGGTGTCCTGCAGTAGCCGCACGACTGCGGCGTAGGTCGTGGCGTCGACGCTGCCGTCGCACGGCGACAGGCACCGGCCGAGCGCGGCGAGCACGCAGGGGGTGCGCGAGGGCACCTTGCCGAACCGGTCGCTGCACTGTCGGACGGGGAAGGTGTCGTGGAGCGCGGCGAGGCACTTCTCCGCACCCTTGCGCGACGAGAACGGGCCGAGGTAGTCGGCGTCGTCGTCGAGCACACGGTTCACCAGCGAGAGCCGTGGCCAGGGCTCGCGGGTGAGCTTGACGAAGTGCATCCGCTCGGGGAAGCGCGAGCGCCGGTTGTAGCGCGGCTTGTGCTCGGCGATCAGCCGCAGCTCGCGGACCTGGGCCTCGAGGGCGGTGGCGCACACGATGCCCTCGACCGTGGTCGCGAGCCCGACCATCTCACCCATCCGCGACCGGGTCTCGGAGGCGGTGAAGTAGGAGCGGACGCGGGTGCGGAGGTCGCGCGAGGTGCCGACGTAGAGGACCCGGCGTGCGTCGTCGCAGAAGAGGTAGACGCCGGGGGAGTGCGGCAGCCCCTCGGCGAGGTGGCGCTTGCGGCGCTGCGCGGTCGACACCCGAGCCGAGAACGTCTGGAGCTCCTCGAGGGTGTGGACGCCGAGTCCGCCGAGCCGCTCCATCAGCCCGTGGAGGACGTCGACGGTCGCGCGCGCGTCGGACAGCGCGCGGTGGTTGGGCGTCGTGCTGGACCGGAAGACCCGGGCCAGCGACGAGAGCTTGCAGTTGGGCGCGTCGTCGCGGGTGATCACCCGGCGGGCCAGCTTGGCGGTGTCGACGACCTCGAAACCCGGCCAGCTGCGCCCCTGCTGCTGGTTGAAGTGCTTGAGGAAGCCGACGTCGAACGGCGCGTTGTGCGCGACCAGCACCGTGCCGGCCGCGAACTCGAGGAACGCCGGCAGCGCCGACTCGATCGTGGGCGCGTCGGCGACCATCGCGTTGCTGATGCCGGTGAGCACCGCGATGAACGGCGGGATCTGGGCGCACGGGTTGACCAGGGTCTGGAACTCGCCGAGCACCTCGCCCCCGCGCACCTTGACCGCACCGATCTCGGTGATCATCGACCCCGCCTCGGCCGAACCGCCGGTGGTCTCGAGGTCGACCACGGTGAAGGTCAGGTCACGCAGCGGACGGCCCAGCTCGTCGAAGCTGCGCTGGCTCTCCCAGCGCGAAGGGGCCGTCGTGCTCACACGGCTCACGTTAGGTGCGCGCTCCGACAGTCCGGCGGACCACACGCCAGCGATCAGCGTGCCGCGGACGCTGAGTAGGGTCGGGGCGTGCCCCCGATCGACGAGAAGCCACCACCGCTCCCCGCCGGGTTCCTCCGGGTCATCCCGCTCGGGGGCGTGGGGGAGATCGGGCGCAACATGGCCGTGCTCGAGTACGACGGCCGGCTGCTGATCATCGACTGCGGCGTGCTCTTCCCCGAGGAGCACCAGCCCGGCGTCGACCTGGTGCTGCCCGACTTCACCCACCTGCAGGACCGCTGGGACGACATCGAGGCGGTGATCCTCACCCACGGGCACGAGGACCACATCGGCGGCGTCCCCTACCTGATCCAGGCCGGGCTGCGGGCGCCGCTGGTCGGCTCGCGGTTCACCCTCGGGCTGCTCGACGCCAAGCTGACCGAGCGCCGGCTCGACTCCGACGAGACCGAGGTCGCGGCCGGCCAGACCGTGCGGTTCGGCCCGTTCACCTGCGAGTTCATCGCGGTCAACCACTCGATCCCCGACGCGCTCGCGGTGGCGGTGACGACGCCGGCCGGCACGCTGTTCCACACGGGCGACTTCAAGGCCGACATGACGCCGCTCGACGGTCGCCTGACCGACCTGGCGGCGTTCTACCGGCTCGGCGACCGCGGTGTCGACCTCCTGCTCAGCGACTCGACCAACGCCGACGTCCCCGGCTTCGTCGCCACCGAGAAGGACATCGGCCCGGTCCTCGACCGGGTCATCGGCGAGGCGTCGGGCCGGGTGTTCGTCGTGTGCACCTCGAGCCACGTGCACCGGATCCAGCAGGTGCTCAACGCCGCCCGCAACCGGCAGCGGCACGTCGCGATCATCGGGCGCTCGATGGTCCGCAACGTGCACATCGCCGACGAGCTTGGCTACCTCACGGTGCCGCCGGGGCTGGTGCTCTCGGTCGACGAGGTCAACAAGCTGCCCGACGACGCGATGCTCGTGCTGTGCACCGGCTCGCAGGGCGAGCCGGCCGCGGCGCTGAGCCGGATGGCCAGGGGCCAGCACAAGGACTTCTCGCTGAGCGAGGGCGACCTGGTCATCTTCGCCAGCTCGCTGATCCCGGGCAACGAGAGCGCGGTCTACCGGCTCATCGACCGGCTGGCCTACAACGGGGTCGACGTGGTCACCCGCCAGCAGGCGCCGATCCACGTCAGCGGCCACGCCGCGGCCGGCGAGCTGACGGGCGTGCTCAACGCGCTGCGCCCCCGCAACTTCATGCCGGTGCACGGCGAGGGCCGCCACCTGCGCGCCCACGCCAAGCTCGCGATGCGGGTCGGCGTGCCCGAGGACCGCGTGCTCGTCGTCCGCGACGGCGCCGTGGTCGACCTCGGCGACGGCAAGGCGTCGGTGGTCGGCCGGGTCTCGGCCGGCTTCACCTACGTCGACGGCGGCGGGGTCGGCGACGTGGGGGAGGAGAGCCTGCGCGACCGCCTGATCCTCGGCGACGAGGGCTTCATCTCGGCCGTCGTGGTCGTCGACTCGCGCTCGGGCACCGTGGTGGCCGGCCCGGAGATCTCGGCCCGCGGCTTCGCCGACGAGGACGCCCCGCTCGACGACATCCGGCAGCGGGTCGCCGACGACATCGCCAACTCGCCGCACACCGAGCCCGTCGACCCCGACGAGCTGCGCCGGATCATCCGCCGCTCCATCGGCTCCCAGGTCAACCGGGTGCACCGGCGCCGCCCGATGATCCTCGTCTACGTAGTGGAAACCTGATTTCTGCACCACGCGATTGCGTGAATGAAGCGCAATGGGGGCGGTGGGAGCGCAGCGACCCGGTTTGTCCTCGCGAAGCGAGGCGCCCCGCGATCGGCCTCCGAGCCGCGGCGACCGCGCCGAAGCGAGTGCAGCGAGCGAGGCGCAGGCGAGCGCAGCGAGCAGTCGCCGCGGATTGGGGGCCGAAGCTCGCGGGGGTATGAGGTGAGCAAAGTCGTCGATGCCGTGACCGTCCGGATGAGACGGTTGCCCCATGGAGCTGCCGGACGCGGTGCGGGCGCGCGTGGTGTCGCTGGTCGCGGCCAGCCTCGCCGACGTGTCGCCGCTGCCGGCTGCCCTGAAGCAGGTCGCGGGCTTCGCGCCCGCGCGCCGCGCCCGGCTGGGCGCCACGGCGATCATGTCGGAGCTCGAGCGCGACGACGAGCTGCGCGAGCGCGTCGCGACCCAGGTCCGGGTCCGGGCGAGCGACGAGGCAGGCGACGTGGCCGCGCTGGCCTGGCTGGAGCGCTCCGAGGGCTGGGAGGACGCCGTGCGTTCCGTGGCGGAGCGGGCTGCCCAGCCGAACGACGCGGCCCAGCAGGAGCGGGAGCAGCGGCTCCGCGAACGCGCGGACGAGGCCGAGCGGACCCTGCGCGAGCAGCGGCGCAGCCACAAGGCCGCGCTCGACGCGCTCAAGGCCGAGGTGGCGACCCTGCGCCGCACGCTGGGGGAGACCCGGACCAAGGAGCGCGCCGCCCGCGAGGAGGCCGAGGCCGCCCGCACCCGGGCGGACGAGTCCACGACCCGCCTCGAGCGGGAGGTCCGGCAGCTCCGGGCGCAGGTCGCGAAGCTGGAGGAGGCGGCCGGCGAGCAGCGCCGCCAGGCCCGTACCGAGCGCGACGACGTCACCGTGCGCGCCCGGATGCTCCTCGACACGCTCGGCGACGCGGTCGCGGGCCTGCGCCGCGAGCTGGCCCTCCCGCCGACCTCCACCACGCCGGGGGAGCGGGTCGAGGAGACCTACGCCGACGAGTCGCCCACCACCCCCGGTCCGCCGCTGGTGCAGGACCCGGCCCGGCTCGCGCAGTACCTCGCGATGCCGCGGCCGCGCCTGATCGTCGACGGCTACAACGTCACGAAGGCGGCCTGGCCGACCCAGACCCTGGAGGCGCAGCGCACCCGCCTGCTGGGCCTCCTCGGGGCCCTGGTCGCCCGCACGGGCGCCGAGACCACGGTCGTCTTCGACGGCGCGGCGAGCGACACCCGCGCGACCCTCGCCGCGCCGCGGGGCGTGAAGGTGCTCTTCAGCCCGCCCGGCGTGATCGCCGACGACGTCATCCGCGAGCTCGTCACCGCCGAGCCCCAGGGCCGGGTCGTCGTCGTGGTCACCGACGACCGCGCCCTGGGTGCCGACGTACGCCGGACGGGCGCCCGCGTGGCCGGCGCCCGGGCCCTGGCGGAGTGACCCGGAGCCGCGGCGGAGCAGCACTGTCGGTGGTCGCTGTCACGGTTGTCCACATGACGACGCGAATCGACTGCGACACCTGCGTGGTGCGCGGGCTGGCCTGCCACGACTGCGTGGTGACCGTCCTGCTCGGGCCGCCACCCGAGCTCACGATCGACGACGACGAGAGGCGGGCGCTCGACGTGCTGGCCGACGGCGGCCTGGTGCCGCCCCTGCGGCTGGTCGAGCCGGTGCCCGGCCCGGTCGTCGAGTCCGCGTGACGCCTGTGACCGATGTGACCTCTGTGACAGGAGAGGCTGCACACGCCCTGATTGCTGAAAAAACCGCTGGACACGAACGATTGAGGTTTGGACGACCTGCGGTGAAACCGACTACGGTGCCTGTCCAGGTGCTCGTGGAAGTGGTCCACCAGGTCCGCGCGAGCACCGCGTCGAGCCTCGGGTCGCCCATGGGCGGGCCGGGGGCCGGGGAACCACCGCAGTCCGGTCGGCCACGTGCCGGGCGGGCAGCACTGGGGTGAGTCTCCAGCGAGGGAGCCGACAGGGTCGATGACCCCGGGGCGAGGGAGCTGGAGTAGGGCAAGTCGTGCCCGAACCCGTCAGCTCACCCGGTAGGCGTACGACAACCAAGGAGACCTCCGCCTCGTGTTCCACGGACGGAAGCGACTGGCCGCGGCTGTGTCGTGGCTGGCCCTCGTCGCAGGCGTCGGTGTCGTCGGGCTCGTGCCCGCGCAGCCGGCCCAGGCAGAGCCCGACATCGACGACGTGAAGACGCGCGTCGACACCCTCTTCCACGAGGCCGAGCAGGCCTCGGAGCGCCTCAACGACGCCAAGCTCGAGCTCGCCGACCTGCGCGGTGACCTGGAGTCGCTCCAGGCCGACCAGCAGCGCCAGGACGACAAGCTCGAGACCGCGCGCGAGGACCTCCAGGACTCCATCGTCAGCGCCTACGAGGGCCAGAGCCTGTCCGCGGTCAGCGTGGTCGCCAACACCGACGACGCCGGTTCGTTCGTCTCGACGCTCTCGACGATGTCGGCCTACAACGACCTGCAGGCCCAGCTCTTCGACTCCTTCACGACCGAGTCGAAGGCCCTCGAGATCCGCGCCAGGGCGACCGCTCAGCGCGCGGCCGAGATCGAGAAGAAGCAGGCGCAGCTCGCCGCCGAGAAGAAGACGATCGACTCCAAGCTCGCCGACGCCAAGGACCTGCTCGAGCAGCTGAAGGCCGAGGAGCGCGAGGCGCTGCTGAGCCGCGGCTCGGTGGCCCTGCCCTCCGACGTCGACGCGTCCGGCCGGGCGGCCGTCGCGATCCGCTATGCGATGGCGCAGGTCGGCAAGGCCTACGTCTACGGCGCGGCCGGCCCCAACGCGTTCGACTGCTCGGGCCTGATGATGATGGCGTGGGCGCAGGCCGGCGTCGGGCTCCCGCACTCCTCGGGCGCCCAGTACGGCGTCGGCCGGCACGTCGCCTCGAGCGACCTCCAGCCCGGCGACCTGGTGTTCTACTACTCGCCGATCAGCCACGTCGCGATGTACATCGGCAACGGCCTGATCGTCGAGGCGGCCAACCCCGGCGCCGGCGTCCGGGTGTCGGGCGTCTTCTCGATGCCGTACGTCGGCGCGACCCGCCTGGTCTGACCCGAGCAGGGCGTCGCGGCGTCCGCGCGGCTGACACACTCTCCGCATGGTGGCCGCTCGCCGCACGTGGCTGCTCGCAGGTGCCCTGACGGCGCTGGTCCTCGTGGTCGCGGTCGTGACCTACCTGGCGGTGCGGTCCGACCCCTACGTCGCCCCGCGTCCCTCGGGCACCGTCACGACCGCCGACCCGTCGGGGGCGGCGCGTGCCCTGCAGCGGCTCGAGGGAGCCGTGGACGCGCGCGACGGCGCGGCGGCCGCTGGGCTCGCTCCCGCGGACGACGCAGCGGCGCGCGACCTCCTCGTCGCCGTGGCCGCGAACGCGGACGCGCTGCACGTCGACGACTTCACCGCGCGCTACGTCGACGAGGTCGGCGCGGTGGACCCCGCCGGCCGGTGGCAGGCGGCCGTGGACCTCACGTGGCGCTTCGCCGGGTTCGACGCGGACCCCGTGCACGAGGAGGTCCTGGTCGGCTTCGAGCTGGGCGCCGGGGACCACGACATCGCCATCACCTCGGTCGGCGGCGGCGACCGACGCTCTCCGCTCTGGCTGACCGGCCCGCTCGAGGTGCGCCGCTCCGCCGGCGCGCTGGTGCTCGCCACGACGGCGGAGGAAGCGGACCTGGTGGCGCAGCGCGCCGAGGCAGCGGTCCCGGTCGTGCGCGACGTGCTGCCGGACTGGGACGGACGACTGGTCGTCGAGGTGCCCGGCTCGGAGCAGGCGCTCGACGCCGCGCTGGCGGCCGGTGCCGGCACCTACGCGAACATCGCGGCGGTCACCGCGTCGGTGGACGGCACCGTCGCCGACGGCTCGCAGGTGCACGTGTTCGTCAACCCCGACGTCTACGACGACCTCGAGCCGGTCGGGGGCCAGGTCGTGCTCACCCACGAGGCGACGCACCTGGCCACGGGTGCCCCGCTCACCAGCGGCGTCCCCCTGTGGCTGCTCGAGGGGTTCGCGGACTACGTCGCCCTGCACGCGGTCGACCTGCCGATCACGACGACGGCCGGCCAGATCATCCAGCAGGTGCGGACCTCGGGCGCACCGGACCACCTCCCCGGCCAACCCGAGTTCGACCAGGCCGACACGCACCTCGGAGCGGCGTACGAGAGTGCCTGGGTCGCCTGCCTGGTGCTCGCGGACACGGGCGGCCAGGACGCGCTGGTGCGGCTCTACCAGCGGGTCTCCCGGGGCCAGGCCCTCGATGACGAGCTGCGCCGGCAGGTCGGGCTCACCGAGGCCGGGCTGACCCGCCTGTGGCAGCGGCGGCTCGAGGAGCTGGCCGCGCAGGCGACGAACGGCGCCTGACCGGCCACTCACCGGCGCCTGACCATCGGGCTGCCAGACTGACGCTCGTGCAGGGCAGGAAGGTCGCCGCCGTCGTGGCCGCCGTCGGAGCCCTCGCGTTCGTCGTCCTGGCGGTGCTGCTGGTGCCCTGGGACCCGGTCCCCGGCGGGCCGCTGCACCCGCCGCCGGCGAGCTCGGTGTTCACGACCGACCAGATCGACCGCGCCGAGGACTTCGCGGGCCTCCAGCGCATCTGGAGCTGGTCGTCGCTCGCGGTCTCGCTGGCGGTCGCGTGCGTGCTGGGCTTCAGCCGGCTCGGCGCGGCGTTCGTCGACCGGGTCCGCGGGCCGTGGTGGTGGCGGGCCGTGGTCGCCGTGCTGGCCCTGACGCTGGCCGGCCGGGTCGCCACGCTGCCCTTCGCCGTCCTCCTGCGGCGCCGGGTGCTCGCCTACGGTCTCTCGCACCAGGAGTGGGGCGCCTACGCCGTCGACCTCGCCAAGGGGGTCGCGGTCGAGGTCGTCGGTACGTCGATCGGGATCGTCGTGCTCGTCGGCGTCGCCCGTCGCTGGCCGCGCGCCTGGCCGGCGGTCGCGGGCGTGCTGGTGGCCGGACTGGTGATGCTCGGGTCGTTCGTCTACCCGCTGCTGGTCGAGCCGCTGTTCAACGACTTCGAGTCGCTGCCGGACGGGCCGCTCCGCACCCAGGTCCTGGCGCTCGCCGACGAGGAGGGCGTGCACGTCGACGACGTGCTGGTCACCGACGCGTCCCGGCGCACGACCACGCTCAACGCCTACGTCTCGGGCTACGGCTCCTCACGCCGCGTCGTCGTCTACGACAACCTCCTCGACGGAGGGTCGAGCGTCGACGATCGCGAGGTGCTCTCCGTCGTCGCCCACGAGCTCGGCCACGCGCGGCACGACGACGTGCTCATCGGCTCGCTGCTCGGCGCGGCGGGCGCGCTGATGGGCGTCGGGCTGCTGGGGCTGGTGTTGGGCCGGCGGGGGAGCGGCCCTGCCGACCCGCGGACCGTGCCGCGGGTGCTGGCGCTCGTCGCGCTCGCCTCCCTGCTCGCCAGTCCCGTCCAGAACGGCATCAGCCGGCAGATCGAGACCCGGGCCGACGTCGACGCGCTGGAGGCGACGGGGGACCCGGAGGCGTTCGTCGAGCTGCAGCGCGACCTGGCGCTGACCTCGCTCGCCGACCCCACGCCGTACGCCTGGTCGCACTTCTGGTTCGGCAGCCACCCCACGACGCTCCAGCGCATCGCGCTCGCCCGGCGGTTCGAGGAGTGACCTGCGAAGCTGCCTGAAAATGCACCCACCCCCCGGGGAGCCAGGGCTCTCAGGGGGGTGAAGGGGTCGGTGCAGGCATGCGGGCTACGGACAGGATCCGGCGCCCTGCGACTCGAAGATGTCCGAGCAGCTGCCGTGGAACAGACCGCGGGCGCCGCCACCGAAGGCGAAGACGACCACGACGATGAGCGCTGCGATACCGGCGATCAGCAGGCCGTACTCGACGGCCGACGCACCGCGTTCGCTGCGTTCGCCTTCCTCGCTGCGCTCGCTGGGGAGACGGGGCTCGTGCATGAGCTCACCTAACCGGGGGTTCGACCGAGACGACCGAGAATGGGGACGGGGCGCCACGGCGTGTGCCGCGACGCCCCGCCATGTTCGGAGCTGCGATCAGCAGCCGCCGCCGGAGCCGCCGCTGGAGATCGAGTTGCAGGTGTCCTCGAAGATGGCGCGGAGGTTGTCACCGAAGGCGAAGACGACGACGACGATCAGGGCCGCGATGCCGGCGATCAGGAGGCCGTACTCGACGGCCGAGGCGCCGCGCTCGTCCATCTTGGCGGCGCGAGCGTTCAGCATGATGCGGAGGTAGTCCAGCATGGGTGTTTCTCCTTCAGAAGTGGGTCCCACGAGTCGGGGCGGGGGTGCCCCGGTGAGAACAATCTTGGAACCTGCGTCTGGGCTTCGGAGCAGAATCGGTGAGGTCCAGCCGAGCGGTCGTGGGCATAGCCCGTTCGGGCTATGCGACGAGTCCCCGGATGCCGGTTCCCAGCGTGGTGCACAGGGGCCATCTCGCCCCGAAATGCCCTGCTGAGCAGGCACTTCGTGGCACAGCAGAGCCCCCGTGGCTCCGCCACGGGGGGCTCGCGGTCCCGGGAGTCGACCGGTGTCAGGAGTCGACGGGACGGACGCTGGAGAGCAGCCCGATCCGCATCGCGGTGACGAGCGCCTGGGCGCGGTTGGAGGCGCCGAGCTTCTGGTAGATGCGCGCGATGTGCGACTTGGCCGTCGACTCGCTGAGGTAGAGCTTCTCGCCGATCGCCGCGGCACCGAGGCCGTCGGCGAGGAGCAGCAGCACCTCGTGCTCGCGGTCGGAGAGGCGCGTCGACTCGGCGGCGCTGCGGCGCATCATGGCGCCGACGAGGCCGGTGCAGACGAACGAGCGCGGGGAGACGGCCGCGTGGCGGGCCGCGCGGATGACCTCTCCCGAGGGCGCGTCCTTGCCGACGAAGCCGGAGGCGCCGGCCTGCATGGCCGCGAAGATCTGGTCGTCGCCGGAGTGCATGGTGAGCACGACCAGGCCGGTCGTGTTGCTGACCTTGCGGATCGAGCGCACGATGTCGAGGCCGGTGCCGTCCTGGAGCTGGAGGTCGGCGACGACGACGTCGGGCCGCAGCTCGTCGTACTTCTTGAGTGCCTCGACGACCGAGCCCGCCTGGGCGACGATCGTCATGTCCTCCTCCAGGTCGAAGACGCCGGCCAGTCCGCTACGGATGAGCTCGTGGTCGTCGACGAGGAGGACCGTCGTGGGGGTCGCGGTGCTCATGCAATGACTCTTTCATGGATGGTGTCGATGACGTGGGAGTCTTCGGAGGAGCTGCCGGGGAGTCGCACGGTGACCGAGAGGCCTCCGGACGGCGTCTCGCCGATCTCCAGGGTCGCGTTGATGAGGAGCGCGCGCTCCTTCATGATGTGCAGGCCGTGGGACGTCGACCGCGCGGTCTGGAGGCCTCGGCCGTTGTCGGAGACCGTGATCTCCGCCTCCGGGGCGTGCACGACGCAGTGGACGTCGATCGCGGACGCCTGGGCGTGGCGGACGGCGTTGTTCATCGCCTCCTGGGCGATGCGGAACAGCTCGGCCTCCACCTCGCCGCGCAGGCGCTGGGTGTGCTCGTCGAGGGTGACGTGGATGGGCACGCCGGAGACCTCGGAGAGGTTGCGTGCGATCGAGCCGATGGCGGTGCCGAGGCTCTCGCTCTGCCCGACGCTGGTGCGCAGCGTGACGACCGAGCGCCGGATCTCCGCGACCACGGCCGAGATGCGGTCGCGGAGCATGTCGACGCGTTCGGCCTGCTCGGGCGAGGTGACGCCGACGCGGAGGGTGTCGACGAGGTAGCCGAGGGACGCGATGTCCTGGGCGACGCCGTCGTGCATCTCCCGCGAGAGCCGGCGCCGCTCCTCGGCCGTCGCGGCGTCGCGGAACGCGGAGAACAGCAGGGCGGTGTCGAGGTGAACGGCGCTCGGGCCGAGCCGGCGCATCAGCTTGCGGATGCGGTCCTCGACGCCGATGCGGGCCGGGTCGACTCGGGCCGACAGCACGCCCGCCACGATCGCGGTGGTGCCGGCCTCGGTGTTGAGCGGGAACGCGAAGACGTGGTCGTGGAGCACGGGCAGGCCGACGGCCCACGCCTCGACGGCGATGTCCTCGCACTCGTTGACGTTGACCGAGGCGCCCATCGCCTTGGTCACCAGGGGAGTGAGGGTGTCGCCGCGGGGGACGCTGATGACGAGCGCGGACGTCGGCAGGTCGTCGCGGACCGCGCTGAGGATCGCGCCGCCGAGCGCGACCGGGTCGAGGCCGTTGTCGAGCCCGCCGGAGATGTCGATCAGCTGGCGGATCAGCCCCTGGGCGTAGTGATACGGCGCGAGAGGGTCCGGCTTCTCGTTGAGCGCCGAGTGGAGGAAGGTGCCGACCAGGCCGAGGCCGAGGCCGGTCATGCTCCAGCTGAACGCGCCGAAGCCCTGGTTCTTGTCAAGGCCGCCGAAGGACACGACCGACACCACGACGACGGCAGCGAGCTGGACGGAGAGGGCCAGCGAGACGCCCTGGATCAGCCGGTAGAGGCCGGCGGTGAAGGGCGGGACCGCCAGGGCTCCGAGCACCGCGAGGGTGCTGTCGATCGCGAAGCCGCAGACCGCGCCGACGCAGGCCGCCTCGACGGTGATCACGACCAGGACCGGCAGGCGCTGGCGCCAGTCGGCCAGGGTGCTCAGGGCCCACACGGCACCGATGGCCACGAGGGCCACGAGGGCCGGCTTGTCCTGCGCCCACAGCACGGGTCCGAGCAGCGCGACCAGCACGAATGCCCGTGCAGCGGCACTCAGCTTGACGTGCTGGCGGTCGCGGACCCTCATTTCGAAAAGCTGTCCATGATGCTCAGCACGGCCGGTCCCATGACCGCGATGAACAGGGTAGGAAGGATGCAGAAGATCAGCGGGATGGTGATCTTCACTGGAACCTGCTGGGCCTTCTCCTCGGCCCGCTGACGACGCTTGACCCGCATTTCTGCGGACTGTACCCGCAGGACCTGCGCGACGGGGATACCGAACGAGTCGGCCTGCACCATGGCGCCCACGAAGGTGCGGAGGTCGCCGACCGAGGTGCGCTCGCCCATGGCACGCAGCGCGTCTGCGCGGCCCTGGCCGATCTGCATCTCGCGCATGACGCGGGAGAGCTCCTCGGCCAGCGGGCCCTCGGTGTTGCGAGCCACCTGCTGGAGCGCCGCGTCGAAGCCGAGGCCGGACTCCACGCTGATGGTGAGGAGGTCGATCGCGTCGGGGAGGTCGCGCTGCAACCGCTCCGCGCGCTCGTGCGCCTTCTGGTAGAGGTAGAGGTTCGGCGCGAAGAAGCCGACGACGAGAGCGACGACGACCACGACGATCTTCCACGCGGGCGCGGTCAGCATCAGCTGGAACACCAGCCCGCCGACGAGGCCGGCGATGGCCCCGATCACCTTGCCGGAGAGCACGCGGTCGACGGTCCAGCCGGCAGGGTTGCCGGCGAGGTCGAGCTTGCGGCGGATGCGCTCGGCGGTGTCGGCACCGGAGATCCGGCGGCCGACGCCCACGGCCCGCGCCTGCAGCGGAGCGAGCACCCGCTCGCCGAAGGACTTGTCGAGCTCCTTGTTGAGCTCCTTCGGCGCGTTGGTCATCGCCTCCAGGACCGCGAGCGAGCGCGTCACGCCGCTCTCGGTGCTCGTGCTGAGCGCCGAGCCGACCAGGATGATCGCCAGGAAGACGAGGCCTACGCCGAGTACGAAGAGGATGGCCATCTCACACCTCCACCTTGACCAGTCGGCTCATCCAGAAGACCCCGACCGCGAGGATCGTCGCCGCCCCCGTCAGCATCGCCCAGCCGAGGGGCTCCTGGAACATGACGATGACGTAGTCGTAGTTCGTCAACAGAAGGTAGACCATGAACAGCGGCGGAAGGCCGCCCAACACCCAGGCGGAGAGCTTTCCTTCCGCGGCCAGGGCGGCGACCTGCCGGCGCACGTACTCCCGCTCGCGCATCGTCGCGGCGACCGTGTCGAGGAGCTCGGCCAGGTTGCCACCGACCTGACGCTGGATCTTGATCGCCATGACGACCCACTCGAAGTCCTTGCTGTCGAACCGCTCGGCCACGCCCTCGAGCGCGTCCTCGAGCGAGACGCCGAGGCGGGTCTCGACCAGCACGCGGCGGAACTCCGAGGCGATCGGCTCCGCGCCCTCGCGGACGATGGTGTCGATCGACTGCGCGAGGGACAGACCGGCGGCGAGGGAGCCGGACATCAGCTGCAGCGTGTCGGGCAGCCCGGCGTTGAACGCCTTGCGCCGGCGGCTGCGCCGGATGCCGAGGTAGATCCACGGGCCGAAGATCCCGAGCACCACGAAGAGGAACCCGATGAAGAGGTTGCCCCCACCGAGCAGGAGGCCGGTGAGCCCGGACAGGAAGAACAGACCGCCGTGGACGAGGAGCCACTCGGAGGACTTGAGCTCGCTGCCGGCAGCCTGCAGCCGGTTGCTGATGCGGGCGTCGAGGTCCTGGTTGCGGCGCAGCACGTTGGCCGCCGTCTCCTTCGCCGAGGCGAAGGTGATGTCGGTGTCCATGAGCGACGAGCCGCCGTCGGGGCTGCCGCCCGCCGCCTGGATCTCGGTGTAGCGGGTGACCCGGTCGGCCGCGCTGAGCTGCGCCTCCTTGCGCGGGATCAGCAGCGCCACGAGGAACACCAGCCCGAGCCCGAGGGCCACGGGACCGGCGTAGAGCGCCCAGTCGGGCGGCGTCCAGCTGCCGTCGGCGGCGGCGATCTCGGGCGTGCTCGGCACCGGCTCGACCGTCGAGAACGCCTTGGCCTTCACCGGACCTGCCGACGTCGGCAGCGAGACCTCGATGGTCGCCTCGGTCTTGTCGAAGCCCGAGGGGAGTGACGCGGTGACCAGCACCTGGCGGGCGAGGACGTCGGCCTCGGCCGCGAACGCCGCCTGCAGCGCGGCCGGGTCGGCCGGGATCACCTGACCCTGACCGGCGGTGGCCAGCTTCTGGAGCGCCTCGAGCGCCTTGCCGTCCTGGTCGATCGCGACCACGTCGGCGAGGACCTCGGCGTCCTCCATCTTGCTCGTCGCCGCCTCGATGGGCGTCTTGCTGTTGTCGGCGCCGTCGGAGAGCACCAGGAGGCTGCGCTGCCCCTCGGTGCCGGCCACGTCGACGGCCTGGATCACGCCGTCGTAGAGCCGGGTCTTGCGCGTGAGGGTCAGCCCGTCGAGCACCGCCTGCGCGGACGCCCGGTCGGTCGTCGGCTCGAGGACGGTGTTGACCTCGCCCGCGAAGCTGACGATGCCGACGTACACGTCGGCGGGCACCGACGAGATGAACTCCTGCGCCGCGAGCTTGGCGGCGTCGAACCGGTTGCCCTTCATCGACTTGCTGGTGTCGATGACCATGACGGCGGTACGCCGGACGGTGGTGTCGGCGCCGGCGGGCTCCGCGGTCGCGCTGGCGCTCTTGCCGTCCACGGTGACCGTGACGCCGTCGAGGTCGACCTCGACGTCGGCCGGGACCGACACGAGGATCTGCACCGAGCCGGGCGTGCTCTCGACGTGCGAGATCGTGCCGTCGGCGGCCAGCGCCGCGCTGGGCGCCAGCGCCAGGCCCACCGCGGCCAGCGCGGCGAGGGTGCGAGCGGCGAGACGAGGCAGGGTGGTCATGAGCGCTCCGGGGCGAAGATGAGCGGGTCGACCGTGGTGTTCGCGTAGGCCATCTTCTCCAGGAACTTCGGGCGCAGGCCGGTCGAGGCGAGCCGGCCGAGCGTGCGGCCCTCGCCGTCGAAGCCGCGCGTGCCGTCCCACAGGAAGATGTCCTGGAGGGTGATCACGTCACCCTCCATCTTCTCGACCTCGGTCACGTGGGTGATGCGCCGCGAGCCGTCCTTGAAGCGGGTCTGGTGCACGATCAGGTCGACCGCGGAGGCCACCTGCTCGCGGATGGCGCGCACCGGCAGGTCCATGCCGGCCATCAGCACCATCGTCTCCATGCGGGCCAGCGTGTCGCGCGGTCCGTTCGAGTGCAGCGTGCAGATAGAGCCGTCGTGACCGGTGTTCATCGCCTGGAGCATGTCGAGCGCGGAGGAGTCGCGGACCTCACCGACGATGATGCGGTCGGGTCGCATGCGCAGGCTGTTCTTGACCAGGTCGCGGATGGTCACCGCGCCCTTGCCCTCGATGTTGGCCGGCCGCGACTCGAGCCGCACGACGTGCTCCTGCTTGAGCTGGAGCTCCGCGGCGTCCTCGATGGTGACGATCCGCTCGTCGCCGGGGATGAACGACGAGAGCACGTTGAGCGTGGTCGTCTTTCCGGCGCCCGTGCTGCCGGACACGATGATGTTGAGCCGGCCGCGCACGCAGGCGTCGAGGAACTCGGCGGTGCGCGGGCTCAGCGAGCCGAACTCGATGAGGTTCTGCACCGTGAGCGGATCGGTGGCGAACTTGCGGATGGTCAGCGCGGAGCCGTCGACCGCCAGCGGCGGCACGACGGCGTTCACACGGCTGCCGTCGGGGAGTCGGGCGTCGACCATCGGGCTCGACTCGTCGACGCGGCGGCCGATGCGGGACACGATCTTGTCGATCGTGCGGCGCAAGTGCGCCTCGTCGGTGAAGTGGGCGTCGGCGGGCATCAGCTTGCCCGACTTCTCCAGCCAGACGCTGTTGTAGCCGTTGACCATGACCTCGGAGACGTCCGGGTCGCGCAGGAACGGCTCGATCGGGCCGTAGCCCAGGATGTCGTCGCTGATCTCCTGGGTGACCCGCGCCCGGTCGCTGCTGCTGAGCGGCCGGTCCTGCGAGCCGAGCACGTCGGCGAGGACCTTGCGGACCTCGGAGTCGAGCTCGTTCTGGTCCATGTCCGAGTCGTAGAGGCGCGGGCCCATCTGCTGCAGCAGCTGGACGTGGACGCTGCTCTTCAGCTCCTCGATCCGGTCCGACTGCGCGGTGTTGATGAAGCCGCGGCGCATCGGCGCCTCCGGCGCCGAGGGCGCGCTCGGGCGGGGGACCGAGCCGGGCTGGGCGGAGCCGCCGGTGCCGTTGCCCGTCGCGGCGGGGACGTCGGCGCGACGCTTGCCGCCACGTGCCGCCTCGGCGGCCGCGACGGCGGAGTCGACCGGCGAGACCGGGTCGGGGATGGTGTGGTCGGTCTCCTGCGACTGGAGGAACTCGTCCTGCTGGAGGTCGACGTCACCGCGGGACTCGCGCGCTGCTGCGAGACGTTCGGCAAGGTTCATGGCTACTTACGCCTCCTCGAGCGGCGGCCCTTGGCCTCCGCCTCGCTCTGCGGGGTGCTGGAGTCGGATGCGCCTCCGAGGGAGCTGACGAAGTCTCCGGCCAGGGTGCCGGCCAGCTGCCGGATGGACGCGCTGAGCTGGTGCTCGGGGTCGCTGACGATCACCGGGCTGCCGGCGTTCGTCGCGGCGGCGATCTCGAGCGAGCTGGAGATCTGGGCGTCGACGCTCATGCCGAGGATCCCCTCGACCTTGTCGGCGGTGATGCCGACCTCGTCGTCCGCGCGGTTGAGCACCAGGTGCCGGTTGTCGCGGGCGATGTGGAGGGCGTCGAAGGTCTCGACGGCGACCTTCACGTTCTTCAGCGTCGGGACGTCGAGGGTGGTGACCAGGACGATCTCGTCGGTCTCGTCGAGGGCGGTGAGCACCTGCTCGTCGAACGCCGGGGCGAGGTCGATGACGATGTAGTCGAAGGTCTCGCGCAGCGTGCGGATCACCCGCGACACGAGCAGCGGCGTGATCCGCTCGCGGGTGTCGGGGTGCGGGGGAGCGGCCAGCACCATGAGAGAGTCCTGGTGCCGGGTGAGCAGCCCGTCGAGCATCTCCACGTCGATGGAGTCCTCGGAGCCGATCGCCTGCTCGATCGAGTGCGTCGGGAACAGCTGCATCGTGATCGCGACGTCGCCGAAGGCGAGGTCGAGGTCGACGAGGCACACCCGTCGGGCGCCCTTCTCGGTCAGCGCGAGGGCGAGGTTCACCGAGATGGTGGTCTTGCCGACCCCGCCCTTCGGCGAGAAGACGGCGATGACCTTGCTCATGTGCATCGAGCCGGAGGGACCGCGCAGCGCCACGAACAGCTCGAAGGCCCGGTTGAGCGCCTGGGCGATCGCGTTGGTGTCGGTGTGGTGGACGACGTCGCGCGCACCGGACTTCATCGCCGCCGCCAGCAGCTCACCGGTGAGGTGCTCGCGAGCGAGGATGGTGCTGATCGCCGGGGCGGCGGTCCGCAGCACCTCGCACGTGACGACGGCTTCCTCGTCGGTCAGGGTCGGGCCCAGCACGACGACGTACTCGTCGGAGTGCGCGTTGATCCACGCGTTCAGACGGTCCACGGACTCGACGCCGTGGGACCCCGCCGGCATGGATGCCAGGAGGGTCTCCACGACCATCGGGTCGGGGTCAACGACGACGGGCATCGTGCCTCACTTGAAGAGGTTCTCGAAGGTCATGGGCCCGGAGTCGGGTGCCACCTGGCTCTGGTCGGTGAGGAGGCCGAAGGCGAGCTCGCCCATGCTCTGGGCGAACAGGATCTTCTCGGCCTGGGCTTGGTTGACCGACAGCGTGAGGAGCGTCCGGGGCAGCTGCTCGGTCGTGGAGGCGCCCGACTCGTCGGTCGTGGTGGTCGACACCGGCGTGGTCGAGCCGACACCGAGGACGGTGACCCGCTCGAGCAGCAGCCGGGAGAAGCCGGACCCGGCGACCGCGCCTGCCGTGTCGGTCTCGGTGGTGCCGGTGAGGAAGATCGCGACCTCGGAGCCCGGGTTGACGAAGCCCGCCACACGGGACGGGTCGGTCAGGTTCACCGAGACCGCCATGTTGGCGTCGGGGATCTGGAGCGTCGACGTCACGGCCGCCGAGGTGCCCCACTTCGCCGAGATGATCTGCTCACCCGGGTAGATGGTGCCCAGCGACACGGTGCCGGACAGCGAGTCGGCCGTGGTCTGATAGCCGTCGAGCAGCGCGTCCTTGGAGACCGCCTCCAGCGCCAGCTTGCCGGCGGCCTGGGCGTCCTCGAAGGTCTCGCCAGGGGCGATGACCGCGGTGGCCTCGAGCACCTTGACGGTGTCGAACCTCTTCTCAGCCCGGGTGTCGGCACCCTTGGTGTAGAGAAAGACGAGTGCGGAGCCGAGTGCTGCCACGAGCACGGCTACGACCAGAAGAATCCTACGACGGTCCATCGGCGAGACCTTTCCGTCCCTTGCGGGAGGCAGGCTGATGTGCCCGCCAGCCCTGTCCCACGAGTGCTGTCCCTCGGTCTAGAACTGTAGGAACGAGCGGGGTGGCGCGTACGCGTTTTGGCGGAACTCGTGTGACTAGGGGCGAAGGTGCTACGCGGGTGGCGCGAACGTGTTAGAGGCGCTGTCTCCGCTGGCCGCCACACGAGCGCCCGGGACATCACCCCAGGTAGAGCGCCGCCACGTCGTCCTTGTTCTCGCGCATCACGACGTTGCGCTTGAGCTTGAGGCTGGGCGTGAGCTGACCGCCCTCCTCGGTCCACTCGTCGGGGAGGATCCGGAACTTGCGGATCGCCTCGGCCTTGGAGACGGCCTTGTTGGCGTCCTCGACCGCGGCCTCGATGGCGGCGTGCAGGTCCGCGTCGTCGACGAGGGCCTCGATCCTGGCGGACTTGCCGTGCTGCTCGGCCCAGGTGGCGACCGCCTCGCGGTCGAGGGTGACCAGCGCCGCGATGAAGGGCTGGCCGTCGCCGACGACCAGGCACTGGTCGACGAGGGCGTGGGCGCGGACGCGGTCCTCGAGGACGGCGGGGGCGACGTTCTTGCCGCCGGCGGTCACGAGGATCTCCTTCTTGCGGCCGGTGATCCGGACGAACCCCTCGTCGTCGACCTCGCCGACGTCGCCGGTGTGGAACCAGCCGCCGTCCTCGAGCACCTCGGCGGTCGCCTCGTCGTTGCGCCAGTAGCCGGTGAAGACCTGGCCGCCGCGGAAGAGCAGCTCGCCGTCCTCGGCCACCCGCACGGCGGTGCCGGGGATCGGCCTGCCGACGGTGCCGATCTTGAGGGCGTCGGGCTGGTTGACGGTGAGGGCGGCGGTGGTCTCGGTGAGGCCGTAGCCCTCGAGCACGGTGACGCCGATGCCGCGGTAGAAGTGGCCGAGCCTGTCACCCAGGGGAGCGCCCCCGGACACGGCGAACTCGCAGCGGCCGCCGAGCGCCTCGCGGAGCTTGCCGTAGACCAGCCGGGAGAAGACGGCGTGCTGGGCGCGGACGGCCAGCGACGGCTTGCCGCGGTCGAGACCGCGCGAGTAGGCGATCGCCACCTCGGCAGCCCGGTCGAAGATCGCGCCCCGGCCGTCGGCGGTGGCGCGCTGGGAGGCGGTGTTGAAGACCTTCTCGAAGACCCGCGGCACGGCGAGCACGAAGGTCGGGCGGAACGCCTGCAGGTCGGCGACGAGGTTCTTGATGTCCGCGCTGTGGCCCAGGCGCGCTCGCGAGCGGACCGCGCCGACCTGGATGATCCGCGCGAACACGTGGGCCAGCGGCAGGAAGAGGAGCGTGGAGGCGTCGTCGGAGTCGAACAGCTCGTGCAGCTCGTCGACGGCCACACCGAGCTCGACCATGAAGTTGCCGTGGGTGAGCATGCAGCCCTTGGGTCGCCCGGTCGTGCCCGAGGTGTAGATCAGGGTGGCGAGGTCGCCCGGCCCGGCCGTCGTTCGCCGCTGCTCCAGCGCCTCGTCGGTGATGTCCTGCCCGAGCCGGGTCAGGATGTCGACGGCGTTGTCGGTGATCGACCAGACGTGGTTGAGCTCGCCGAGCCGGCCGCGGACCTCGGCGACCCGGGCGACGTGATCGGGGGTCTCGGCCACCACGGCGCGCGCGCCGGAGTCCTGGAGGATCCACTCGACCTGCTCGGTCGACGACGTCTCGTAGATCGGGACCGTC
Organism: Nocardioides halotolerans DSM 19273; assembly: GCF_000422805.1. Classification (GTDB taxonomy): domain Bacteria; phylum Actinomycetota; class Actinomycetes; order Propionibacteriales; family Nocardioidaceae; genus Nocardioides; species Nocardioides halotolerans. Next base: position 44,743 of record NZ_AUGT01000012.1, read on the forward strand.
ACGGCGCCCGCGAACCAGATCGCGTAGTCGAGCAGTGTCCACTCGTAGCGGGTCTTGGAGATCAGCGCGACCCGGTCGCCGGTCTCGATGCCGGCCGCGACCAGGCCCTTGGCGACCGCCACCACCTCGGCGTGGAACTCCGCGGCGGTCACGCCGTCCCAGCCGTCGGCGCCCCGGCGGCTGAACACCACGTCGGATCCGTGGTCGCGCGCGTTGGTCACGACGTCGTCGGTCACGTTGCCTGTCGCCGGGAGCTCGAAGGTCGGCGGCGTCGAGTACTCACGCACGTGCGGCACGTTACCGCCGGGTCAGGTGCGGCGGGTTTCCGGTCCGGAGCATCCGGTACGCTCGCTGACCGGCGATCCGGCCGCTCGTGCGCACTCCCTCGGTAGGGGTCGACGAGGTACGACGGGGTCGGGGAGGACGAGCGCAGGGAGTTCGAGATGGCCGAGCAGACCACTTCCTCCATCACCGTCGACGCGCCAGCGTCCGCGGTCATGGACGTGATCGCCGACTTCGACGCCTACCCCCAGTGGGCCAAGGGCGTGACCCGGGCCGAGACGCGCTCGACGTTCGACGACGGCCGGGCCGAGCAGGTGTTCTTCGCCCTCGACGTCAGCCCCATCAAGGACGAGTACACCCTCGAGTACACCTGGGACGGCGACCGCGAGGTCACCTGGACCCTGGTCCAGGGCAAGATGCTGCGCGCCCTCGACGGCGCCTACGGGCTCCGCGACCTGGGCAACGGCAGCACCGAGGTGACCTACCGGCTCGCGCTCGACGTGTCGATCCCGCTGATCGGCATGCTCAAGCGCAAGGGCGAGAAGATCCTCATCGACACCGCGCTCAAGGGGCTCAAGAAGCGCGTCGAGTCGCTCGGCTAGCCCGGCCTCACGTGCGCATCATCCTCTTCACCGGCAAGGGCGGCGTCGGCAAGTCGACCGTCGCCTCGGGCACCGCTGCGCTCGCAGCGGCCGAGGGTCACCGCACGCTCGTGCTGTCGACCGACGCGGCGCACTCGCTCGCCGACGCCTTCGGCACCCCCGTCGGCGCCGAGCCGACCGAGGTCGCCGAGAACCTCTTCGTCCAGCAGGTCGACGCCCAGTTGCGCTTCGAGCAGTCGTGGGCCGAGATCCAGGGCTACCTGCTCTCGGTGCTCGACACGACCGGGATGGACCCGGTGGCTGCCGAGGAGCTGACGGTCATCCCGGGCGCGGAGGAGGTGCTGGCGCTGCTCGAGCTGCGCCTCCACGTGCTCTCCGACGACTGGGACGTGGTCGTCGTCGACTGCGCCCCGACGGCCGAGACGCTGAGGCTGCTCGCGCTCCCGGAGGCCCTCGGCTGGTACATGCAGCGCGTCTTCCCCGTCCAGCAGCGCGTCGTGAAGGCCCTGCGGCCGGTCCTGACCCGGGCGGCCGGCGTGCCGATGCCGGGCGGCGGCGTCTTCGAGGCGGTCGAGCGACTGCACGCCGAGCTCGACGAGGTCCGCACCCTGCTGACCGGGCCCGACGCCAGCGTGCGCATCGTGCTGACTCCCGAGGCCGTCGTCCTGGCGGAGGCCCGGCGGGCCTACACCACGCTCTCCCTCTTCGGCTACCGCGTCGACGGAGTCGTCGCCAACCGGGTGTTCCCGACCGAGGGTGCCGACGACTGGCGGGCCGGCTGGGTGATGGCGCAGGACGCCGTCCTCGCCGAGGTCACCCAGTCGTTCGCCGGCCTCCCGCTGTGGCGCTCGGAGTACCTCACCGGCGAGCCGGTCGGCGTCGCCGCACTCGAGGCGCTCGCCCGCGACCTCTACGACGGCACCGACCCGCTCGCCTCCTCGGGGCTGCGCGGCCCGTTCGAGGTCGTCTCGGTCCGCTCGGGCGTGCAGCTGCGGCTCCGGCTGCCCTTCGTCACCCGCGACCAGGTCGACCTCGCGCGCAGCGGCGACGACCTGGTGGTCACCGTCGGTTCCTACCGCCGCCTGCTGGCCCTCCCCGCGAGCCTGGCCCGCCTCCAGGTGTCCTCCGCCCGGGTCGACGACGAGGGGGTGCTCCGGGTGTCGTTCCAGGACCCGACCGGCAGCACGGCGACGAAGGAGCGTGCGGGATGACCCCGCCCCAGGACGACCCCGTCGGCAACCTCGGCGACGAGGCCTCGAAGCTGCTCGGCGCCCTGGCCGACTGGGCGGGTGAGCATCTCGGAGACCGGGCGCGGGAGGTCAGCGAGCACCTCGCCACCGGCGGCGCGGAGTGCCTCTACTGCCCGATCTGCCGCACCGTCCACGCGGTGCGCGGGGCCAGCCCGGAGCTGAAGAGCCAGCTCGCGCAGGCGGCGTCCACCTTCCTCGAGGCCGCGGCCGGGCTCCTCTCGGCGGCCGCCGCGACGGAGCCGCAGGCGTCGCGCGTGCAGCACATCGACCTCGACGAGGACGACGCCCCATGAGCCTCTCGTGCGGCATCGACGTCGGCGGCACCAAGATCCTCGGCGGTGTGGTCGACGACGACGGCGCGATCGTGGAGGAGCTGCGGGTCGAGTCGCCCGCCACCGACACCGAGGCGATCGAGAAGGCCATCGAGCACCTCGTCACCCAGCTGAAGTCGCGCCACGAGATCACCGCGGTCGGCGTCGGGGCTGCCGGCTACATCGACAAGGCGCGGTCGACGGTGATGTTCGCCCCCAACATCGCCTGGCGCGACGTGGCGCTGAAGGCCGACCTGGAGGCGCGGGTCGGTCTGCCGGTCGTCGTCGAGAACGACGCCAACGCCGCCGCGTGGGGTGAGTTCACCTTCGGCGCCGGCCACGACGTCGACGACCTGCTCCTGGTCACCGTCGGCACCGGCATCGGCGGCGGCATCGTCCACGACGGCGAGCTGCTGCGCGGCGCGTTCGGGGTGGGCGCCGAGATCGGCCACATGCGGGTGGTCCCCGACGGCGTCCTGTGCGGTTGCGGCAACCGCGGCTGCTTCGAGCAGTACGCCAGCGGCAACGCGCTCGTCCGCGAGGCGCGCGCGGCCGCCCGGGCGGGATCGCTGCTCGCGCAGGCGCTGGTCGACCGCGCCGGCGGCGACGCCGACGAGATCACCGGCCCGCTCATCACCGAGGCGGCGCGCAGCGGCGACCCGTTCGCGGTCGAGCAGCTGGCCGCGCTGGGTCGCTGGCTCGGCGAGGGCATCGCCTCGCTGACGGCCGTCCTCGACCCCGCGGTCGTGGTGATCGGCGGCGGCGTGGGGGAGGCCGGCGACCTGCTGCTCACACCGGTGCGGGCGGCGTTCCAGTCCCAGCTGACCGGGCGCGGGCACCGGCCCGTGCTCGAGATCCGCAAGGCGCGGCTCGGCAACCGCGCCGGGCTGATCGGTGCGGCCGACCTGGCGCGGCGATGAGCGCCGGGTGAGGTAGACAAGCACCGTGTCCGATCGCTCCACGCGCGCCGCCACCCGGGCCAGCCGACGGGCGCGGGTCAACCTCTGGGACCCGCTCACCATCGGCATCGACATCGGCGGCACCAAGATCCTCGCCGGCGTCGTCGACTCGAGCGGCAGCGTGGTCGAGCTGCGCCGCCGGCCGACCCTGGGCCACGACATCGTCGGGGTCGAGAACACCATCGTCGAGCTCGTCCACGAGCTGCAACAGCTCTACGACGTGGCCGCGGTCGGCATCGGCGCCGCCGGGTTCGTCGACGCGAGCCGGTCGACGGTGATGTTCTCGCCGCACCTCGCCTGGCGCGACGAGCCCCTGCGCGCCCGGGTGTCCGACCGGTTGACGATCCCGGTTGTCGTCGACAACGACGCCAACACCACGGCCCTCGGCGAGAGCCGGTTCGGCGCCGGCGTCGGGCACCGCTTCGTCCTCTGCGTCACGCTCGGCACCGGCATCGGCGGCGCGATCGTCCTCGACGGCCGCGTCTACCGCGGCGCCAACGGGATGGCCGGCGAGTTCGGCCACATGCAGGTGGTCCCCGACGGGCACCGCTGCCCGTGCGGCAACCGCGGCTGCTGGGAGCAGTACGCCTCGGGCAACGCCCTCGAGCGCGAGGCCCGCGAGCTCATCGTCGCGCGGTCGCCGGTCGCCCACCGGCTCGCCGAGATCTGTGACGGCGACCCGGCGAGGCTCAGCGGACCCCAGGTCACCGACGCGGCCCGCGAGGGAGATCCGCTCTCGATCGAGCTGCTCGCCGACGTGGGCCGCTGGCTCGGCACCGGCCTGGCCGGCCTCGTGGCGGCGTTCGACCCCAGCTGCGTGATCGTCGGCGGCGGCGTCTCCGACGCCGGCGACCTCCTCCTCGAGCCGACCCGCGACTCGATGGTGCGGCACCTGGTCGGCCGCGGTTACCGCGCCGAGCCGCCGGTCCTGCTGGCGCGGCTCGGCCCGCAGGCCGGGTTCATCGGTGCCGCCGACATGGCGCGCTCGGCCGCGCGGCGTTCGCGCCGGGCCGACCGCCGGCGTGCCCGCCAGCTCGAGCGCCAGCAGCTGCGCCAGCAGCTCCGCGAGCAGCGCGGCGAGGGCTGGTTCCGCCGCCCGGCCCCCTAGCGGCGGCGGCTAGAGGCGGGCCCCGTCGTCCCAGGGGTCGATGTCGGTGCTGCGCGGCATGTTGACGACGAGGTAGACGAACCCGCCGATGAACGCCGCCACCAGCAGGTAGCCCAGCCACGGAGCGAGGTGGACGCCGAGCACCAGGCACACGAGCAGGACGCTCGGCGACCCGAAGAGCCCGGCCCACGCCAGCGCCCGGTCGGGCGGGAGCTTGGGCAGCGGCGGTGGCGTCGGCGGCACGAAGTCGTCGAGCTCGTCGTCGACGGCCGCCTCCGGCTGGGGAAGCGGCCGGAACAGCCGCTGCAGCCCCGCGCTGCCCGCCGCGTCGTAGCCCTGCCGGTCGTCGGGGTCGACGACCGGGTCGGCGACGGGCTCGTCGTCGAGGGCGGCTCGCTCGCCGTAGTTGTCGACGATGGCGCGCCAGGCGTCCTCGTCGCTGTCGCGCTGCACGGGACCGAGCCTACGCCGGTTGCGGAGGGGGTTAGAGTCTGGCCGACGGGCAGTCCCGTTGGCAGTCATTGTGGGAGGTCAGCGGAGTGTTCTACTGGTTCCTCAAGTGGGTGGCTCTCGGACCGGTCCTCCGGCTCGTCTTCCGGCCGCAGATCAGCGGCGCCGAGAACGTGCCGGCGTCGGGACCGGCGATCCTCGCCAGCAACCACCTCTCCTACGCCGACTGGCTGTTCATGCCGCTGACGCTGCCGCGCCGGGTCACCTTCGTGGCGAAGGCGGAGTACTTCAACACCCCGGGCATCAAGGGCTGGTTCCAGAAGAAGTTCTTCTCCGGCGCCGGCCAGGTGCCGATCGACCGCTCCGGCGCCAGCGCTGCCGAGGGCGCGCTCTCGGCGGCCAAGCGCATCCTCACCGAGGAGGGCGACCTCTTCGGGATCTACCCCGAGGGCACCCGCTCCCACGACGGCAAGCTCTACCGCGGCAAGACCGGCGTCGCCCGGCTCGCGCTCGAGTGCAAGGTGCCGGTGATCCCGGTGGCCGTGGTTGGCACCGACGTCGTGGCGCCGCCCGGCCAGACCTTCGGCAAGTTCACCCGGCCGATCGTGCGCTTCGGCAAGCCCCTCGACTTCTCGCGCTACGAGGGCATGGAGAACGACCGCTACATCCTGCGCTCGATCACAGACGAGATCATGTACGAGATCATGCGCCTCTCCGGCCAGGAGTACGTCGACATGTACGCCAACCGCGCCAAGGAGGAGCAGAAGAAGGCCGCCGAGGCGGCCGAGACCGCCGCGGAGTCCGAGGCGGTGCTCGACGAGCTGAACCAGAAGGCGTCGTAGCGCTGGCCGTGCCCGGGGTGCCCGCGCCGGTCCGACGGGCCGCGACGTGGTGGTTCGGCCCGCGCGGCACCGTCGAGGACCGGCTGTTCTCGTGGCTCGCCGTGCTCCGGGTGGTGCTGCTGGCGCACGCGATCGCGCTCAACGTCTACCGCCGCGACAACTTCGTGCACCCGCTCGGCGGCGCGGCCTGCCTGGCCGCGATGGCGGCGTGGACGGCGTTCGCGATCTGGGCCTACGACGACCGCACGCGCCGGGAGCCGTGGCTCCTCGGCGCCGACCTGGCGACGGCGGTCGGCGCGGTCCTGCTCTCGCCGGTGCTCAAGGGCGACGGTCTGTCGGCCACCGTGCCGGCGTACTGGGTGATGGGCGCGCTGCTGGCGTGGGCGATCCACTGGTACTGGCTCGGCGGCCTGGCGGCCGGGGTCTGCATCACCGTGTCGGACCTGTCGATCCGCCAGCACGTCACCCAGGCCAACTACGGCAACGCCTTCCTGCTGCTGATCGGCGGGCCGATCGTGGGGTTCGCGGTCGAGTCGCTGCGGCGGATGGCCGAGGAGCGCGACCGCGCCCAGCGTGACGCGGCGGCTGCGGCCGAGCGGGCGCGGCTCGCCCGGGCGGTGCACGACGGGGTGCTCCAGGTGCTCGGGCTCGTGCAGCGGCGGGGCGCCGAGCTCGGCGGCGACGCGGCCGAGCTCGGCCGGCTGGCCGGCGAGCAGGAGGTGGTGCTGCGCACCCTGATCCGCGAGCAGGACCAGGTCGCGCCCGGTGCGGCCGGCACCACCGACCTCGCGGCCGCGCTGGTGCACCTCGAGAGCCGCCCGGGGGTCCAGGTCGTGACGTCGGGCGCCGTCGAGGTCGCGGCCGAGGTCGCCACGGAGCTGGTGGCCGTGGTCGCCGCCTGCCTCGACAACGTCGCCCGGCACGTCGGGCCGGGCGCGCCCGCCTGGGTGCTGGTGGAGGGGTTCGCCGACCGGGTCGAGATCTCGGTGCGCGACGAGGGGCCGGGCATCCCGGAGGGTCGCCTCGAGCGGGCGGCAGCCGACGGCCGGCTGGGCGTGAGCCAGTCGATCCGCGGGCGGATCGCGGACCTCGGCGGCGAGGCGCGGCTCACCACGGGCGCCGAGGGCACCGAGTGGGAGCTCAGCGTGCCGCGGGTCGAGGCACCGTGACCATCCACTCCGACCACCCCTTCGCGGACCCCGACCCCGACCCCGCCCGCCGGCTGCGGGGCCGGATCGGCGGCGCGGCCACGCTGTGGACGGCCGGCAGCGGGGCCGACCGCGCCGGTCTCACCCTCACCTCGGTGCTGGTCGTGCTCGGCGAGCCGGCCCGCGTGCTCGGGTTGGTCGACCCCGACTCCGACCTCGCCGACGCCGTCGCCGAGACCGGGCGGGCCGTCGTACAGCTGCTGGGGTGGCCCGACCGCGACCTGGCCGAGGGCTTCGCCGGTACCGCGCCCGCGCCGGGCGGGGTGTTCCGCCAGGCGGAGTTCGCGGACACCGAGTGGGGGCCGCGGCTCGCCCACGCGACGAGCTGGGCCGGCGTACGCCTCGAGACGAGCAGCGAGGTCGGCTGGTCGCGGCTGCTGACCTGCACCGTCGACCACGTCGAGGTCGGCGACGATCTCGACCCGCTGGGGCACCGGCGGGGGAGGTGGGTCCGGCTCGGCCAGGGCGTCTAGGGCGTGCCCTAGGGTCCCGATGTGGACGAGCCGCAGATCAAGGTGATGGTGGTCGACGACCACCCGATGTGGCGCGATGCCGTCGAGCGTGACCTCCAGGACGCCGGCTTCGACGTGGTCGGCGTGGCCGCCAACGGCAGCGAGGCGCTCGCGCGGTTCCCGGCGTGCCGGCCGCACGTCGTCGTCCTCGACCTCCAGATCCCGCCGCCGAACGGCGTCGAGTGCACCGCCGAGATGCTGCGCCAGGACCCGTCGGCGCGCGTGCTGATCCTGTCGGCGTCCGGCGAGCAGGACGACGTCCTCGAGGCGGTGAAGGCGGGGGCGACCGGCTACCTCGTGAAGTCGGCGTCGCGCGGCGAGCTGCTCGACGCCGTACGCCGGGTCGCCAACGGCGACACCGTGTTCACCCCCGGTCTCGCCGGGCTGGTGCTGGGGGAGTACCGCCGTCTCTCGGAGCCCGCGACCGCCGGCCCGGACCAGCCGGCGCTCACCGAGCGCGAGACCGAGGTGCTGCGAATGGTCGCCAAGGGGATGTCGTACAAGCAGATCGCCGAGCGCCTGGTGCTCTCGCACCGCACGGTCCAGAACCACGTCCAGAACACGCTGCGCAAGCTCCAGATGCACAACCGCGTGGAGCTGACCCGCTACGCCATCGCCCAGGGGCTCGACGAGGGCGACGAGGCCGATGCCGCTGAGTGAGGCCGTCTCGGCCTACCTGCGGCGGGTCGGGGTCGACGACGAGCCGCCCCCGACCTACGACACCCTGCGGCTGCTGCACCGCGCGCACCTGGACGTCGTGCCCTACGAGAACCTCTCGACCATGCTCGGCCGGCCGCCGTCGCCCGACCCTGCGGCGAGCCTCGCGCGGGTGGGCGCCGTCGGCCGGGCCGGCTACTGCTTCCACCAGAACGGCGCGCTCGGCGCCGTGCTGGCCGAGCTGGGCTTCGCGGTCGACCGCCGGCACGGGCACGTCTACACCTCGGCCGAGGACCGCGACGACGCCTTCCTCAACCACCTGGTGCTGGTGGTGGACGGGCTCCCGACCGACGCCAACCCAGGCGGCAGGTGGTGGGTGGACGTCGGCCTCGGCGACGCGTTCCGCGACCCGTTCGCGGTGACCGTGGGACGGCACGACCAGGACGGCTTCCGCTACGAGATCACCGAGGTGCGCGAGGACGGCTGGTCGTTCCTGCACGACCGGTCCGGGACATTCGCCGGCATCGAGGTCTCGTCGCGGCCCACCGACCAGCGGGCCGTCGACGCCGCGCACGCCACCCTCACCACGCCGCCCGGCGGCCGCTTCGCGCAGCTGCTCGTCGTACAGCGCCGCGACGGCGCCGGTGTCGACACGGTCCGCGGCTGCCTGCACCACCGGACCGTGCCGGACGGCCGCACCAAGACCGAGCTGGCGTCGTACGACGCGTGGCGGGAGGCGCTCGTCGACGGCACCCGGCTCCCGCTCGAGGGCGTCGACGAGGACGAGCTGCGGGCGCTGTACGCCGCCCAGTGGGACAAGCACCTCGCCTGGACCGCGGCCGGACGGCCCTGAGCAGGGTTTGCCACAATCCGCCCATGGCCGAGCAGCTGCTGGAGATCGCCGACGAGCTCTACGCGCTCCCGCTGCCCGACTTCACGCCCGCGCGCGACGCCAAGGCGAAAGAGCTCAAGGGCACCGACCTCGCCAAGGACGTCAAGGCGCTGAAGAAGCCGTCGCTGGCCGGGTGGGTCGTCAACCTGCTGGTCCGGCACGAGGCCGAGCAGGTCGACCAGCTCCTCCAGGTCGGCGCCGCCCTGCGCGCGGCCCAGGAGTCGATGTCGGGCGACGAGCTGCGCCAGCTGACCCGCCAGCGCCGCCAGGTGACCGCGGCGGTGACCACCCAGGCCCGCCGGCTCGCCCGCGAGAACGGCCAGAAGGTCACCGAGGCCGTCGCCGCCCAGGTCGAGGCCACCCTCACCGCTGCCATGGTCGACGAGGACTGCGGCAAGGCAGTGCGCAGCGGCATGCTGCTCACCGCCCTCGAAGCCACCGGCGTCGACGCAGTCGACCTCGACCGCGCCGTCGCCCTGCCCGACGCCCTCGGCTTCGTGGCTACCACCCGCGACGCCGCCCCCACCAAGCCCGAGCTCCACGTCGTCCCCGACCCCGACCGCGACGAGAAGGCCCTCGCCGCCGCGCGCGAGGCCCTCGAGGCCGCCGAGGAGGAGCTGACCGAGGCCACCTCGGCCTACGACGAGGCCGCCCAGGCCCTCTCCGACCTCGAGGCGAGGTCGATGCAGGTCCAGGCCGAGATCGACGAGCTCAAGCGCAAGATCGCCGAGCTCGAGGAGACCGGCGACGAGGTCGACGACGAGATCGCCGAGGCCGAGGAGGCCCGCGACGAGGCCCAGGCCGCCGTCACCGAGGCCACCGAGGCCCGCGACGCCGCTGCGAAGGCGCTGGCCAAGCTGGAGAAGTAGGCCGCTGGTTGAGGAGGTCGCGCAGCGACCGTCTCGAAACCTCTGCAAGCGTTGGAACCCGCCGGGCCGTCGCCGATCGAGCTTGTCGAGATCACCGCAGCGTAGGCACCCGCTCGCCCACCGCTGGTTGAGGAGGTCGTGCAGCGACCGTCTCGAAACCACCGAAACCTGGGCACCTGCCCGCCTCCGATCGCACCCACGAGCGAAAGTTGAGAAAGTTCCGCCAGCCCTTGTGGACAAGGCCTGTATGGGGCCCGGGACTGTCGGTGGTCGATGGCAGGGTGGGACCCACGATGACCTCCACGATCAGCCCGCCCCAGCACACCACCGGCGACGACCCCGCCGCCGTGCTGGCCTACGCGCGGGAGCAGAAACAGATCGAGGAGGACGCCGCCCGCGAGGTCATGAAGGCCGCAGCCCAGTGGGCCGCGATGCACTCCGCCCACTCGTTGGTCGGGCCGTTGGACTCCTGGCACGAGACCGCGCTGCCGCTCGGTGGCGAGGGCTGCCCCGAGATCGCGGAGTTCGCGGTCATCGAGTTCGCGACCGCGCTCGGCTGGTCCACCGAACGAGGACGCCGCTACCTCACCCAGACGATCGAAGCCCGCTACCGCCTCGAGCGGTGCTGGAAGCAGCTCGCCGCTGGCCGCCTGCAGGCGTGGAAGCTCGGCACCATCGCCGAGGAGACCATCTGCCTCTCACTCAAGGCGGCCGAGTTCGTCGACCGCCACGTCGCCCCGGTCGCGCACAAGGTCGGCCACGCCCAGCTGCGCCGGCTCATCGCCGAGGCCAAGGCACTCTTCGACCCCGACCAGGTCGAAGCAGACAGGCTCGCGGCCGCCGAGACCCGCCACGTCGACGTCCGGCTCGGCGACGTGACCATCGCCGGCACCGTCCACATCGACGCCGAGCTGGATCTGGCCGACGCGCTCGACCTCGACGCCGCCCTCGCCGCCGGCGCCGAACAACAGAGACTGCTCGGCTCCACCGACTCCCTCGACGTACGCCGCGCGATCGCCCTCGGCGACCTCGCCCGCGGCCAGACCGCACTCGACCTGCCGACCGAGGGGCCGAAGCCGTGGACCAAGCGGCAGGTCGTGCTGCACGTTCACCTCAGCGAAGCCTCACTGCGCGGCGCCGGCGGTCTGGGTCGGGTCGAGGAGGCCCGCGGCCCGATCACCACCGAGCAGATCCGCGAGTGGTGCGGCAACCCCGACACCACCGTCACGGTCCGACCGGTCATCGATCTCGCCGAGCACATCCACGTCGACGCCTACGAGATCCCCGACCGCCTCAAGGCCCAGATCGACCTCCGCGACCACACTTGCGCATTCCCTCGGTGCACCAGACCCGCCCGCCGCTGCGACCACGACCACCGCGTGCCCCATGAGGACGGCGGAGCGACCTGCTCCTGCAACATCGCGCCACTCTGCCGAAGACACCACCGAGCCAAGACCACCGGCGGCTGGACCTACACCAGTCCCGAGCCGGGCACCTACCTGTGGCACAGCCCCTTCGGGTACCTCTACCTCCGCGACCACACCGGCACCACCGACATCACCCCCGACGTCACCCCCGACGACCCCGAACCCTGACCACCACGCCCCACACCCCGCCCGGCGATCGGCCAGCGGGGTCATCGGCCCGCCCAGCAGCGACCGCGCATCGTCGTGCACCATGTCGTCATGGGGGAGAGGTGGGGCTGGTCCGCCGTCAGGCGCGACGGCGAGCGCAGTTGGTTCGGCGGCGGCACCCGGTGGCGAGCTGAGCCTGACCCGTGAGAACGGCGGCCCGTTCCGGACCGAGGGCGGACCGTGCGGCGCCGACCGCGACGTGCTGCGCGAGACCTACGGGCTGCCCGACGAGCTCATCGACGACGTGCTGGCGTGGTGGTCCGACTACGAGCGTCGACCGATGCCAACTCCGGACGACTGGGACTACCAGCGCCGCGAGCGCGAGCACCTGCTGTGGCAACGGCTCCGAGCGGTCGTCCCCGCGGACGTGTTCGTCCGGCCGGCGGACAGGTGCTCGAGCGAGCGTGGGGTCCGGGCTACTACGTCCGGCCCTGGCGGGCAAGGTTGCCCCAGCCGGGCCGGCTCAGCCGGACGTCACCGAGATCGTCGTGCAGGCGAAGCCCGAGGACTCACAGAGGACGTAGTCCCCGGGCGTCGCGACGTCAGGGACGACGGCCGGCACAGGGTTGCGTCGTCGCACCCGGTCCAGCACGAAGGTGCTACGGCCGGAGACCTCCGCCCAGTGCGTGCCGTTGCTGTCGGTGTAGACCGCATAGTTCTCACCACACCTGTTGCCGCGGGCGCCTGCGCTCCTCAGCAACAGCATCGAGTCGTGCGGTGCGAAGTTCGAAAACCCCACCTCGAACGAGTCGCCTGGGTGGAGGGTCGGCGGCGAGACGTCGAGCACCGGAGCGCGAGCCGATGTGGGGGGAGTGGGCGCATCCGGGCACGGAGAGGCATCTTCGCCGCGGCCTCCGTCGCGACAGCCGCCGACCGCGCCAGCGACGAGGAGGGCGGTCACCGCAGCCAGCCGTCGGCCGGCCGTGGTCGGCACGGCCCTACGCCCAGCCCTTCGCGCGCTCGACGGCGTCGAGCCAGCGCTCGTGCGCGGCGTCCGCGGTCGTGCGGTCGGCGGCAGGGGTGAAGGCGCGGTCGAGCTGCCAGGTCTCGCGCAGGTCGTCGGTCGAGGACCAGACGCCGGTGCCGAGCCCGGCGAGGAAGGCGGCGCCGAGGGCGGTCGTCTCGACGAGCTTCGGTCGGCGCACCTCGACGCCGAGCTGGTCGGCCTGGAGCTGGCAGAGGAGGTCGTTGGCAGAGGCGCCGCCGTCGACGCGCAGGGGAGCGCCGTGGTCGGGCATCGTCGCGAGGACGTCGCGGACCTCGAAGGTGATCGCCTCGAGGGTGGCGCGGACGACGTGCGCCCGTGTGGTGCCGCGGGTGATGCCGATGATCATCCCGCGCGCGTTCGGGTCCCAGTGGGGCGCGCCCATGCCGGTCAGGGCGGGCACGAACACGACGCCGTCGGTGGAGTCGACGGTGGCGGCGATGGCCTCGGTCTCGGCGGCCGAGCCGACGATCTGGAGCCCGTCGCGCAGCCACTGCACGGCGGCGCCGGTCACGAAGATCGCGCCCTCGAGCGCGTAGGTGAGCTCGCCGGAGGGCGAGCGCCAGGCGGCGGTCGAGAGCAGGCCGGCGTCGGAGCGCTCGAGCGTGGTGCCGGTGTTGGTGAGGATGAACGAGCCGGTGCCGTAGGTGCACTTGGCGTCACCCGGGTCGAAGCACGTCTGCCCGAAGAGCGCCGACTGCTGATCACCTGCGATGCCGGCGATCGGCAGCGACAGGTCGAGGAACGTCGCGGGGTCGGTGGTCGCGACCTCGCCCCAGTTGGGCACCAGCTCCGGCAGCGCGTCGCGGGGCACGCCGAACAGCTCGCACAGCTCGTCGGACCAGTCGCCGGTGGTGAGGTCGAAGAGCAGCGTGCGGCAGGCGTTGGAGACGTCGGTGACGTGGTAGGTGCCGCGGGTCATCCGCGCGATCAGGTAGGAGTCGACCGTGCCGACGGCGTAGCGGCCCGACTCGACCAGCGCCCACGTGTGCGGCTCCTGCTCGGCGAGCCACATCAGCTTGGTGCCCGAGAAGTAGGGGTCGAGCCGCAGCCCGGTCAGCTCGGCGACCCGCTCCTCGTGGCCGGCCTCCTTGAGGCGCGTGCAGATGTCGGCCGTACGCCGGTCCTGCCACACGATCGCGCGCCGGGGCGAGCCGAGCGTCTCGCGGTCCCAGAGCAGGATCGTCTCGCGCTGGTTGGTGATGCCGACCGCCCGGAGCTCGGAGGCGTCGACCTGGTCGACCGCCGAGCGGACCGCCGCGAGGGTGGCCTGCCAGATCTCCTCCGGCGAGTGCTCGACCCAGCCGGGCTTCGGGAAGTGCTGGGCGAACTCCTCGTAGCCCTTGGCGGCGATCCCGCCCTCCGGGGTGACCACGACCGCGGTGACGCCTGTGGTGCCGGCGTCGATGGCGAGGACGGTCACGGTGCGTCCGCGCCCCGCACGATGTCGAGGATCTTCTGGTCGATCCACGACAGGTCCGGCGCGACCCGCATCTCGTAGTTCTCGGTGCCGACCCAGGCCTGGAAGTCCCGCGCGCCCTGCGCCTGCGCGAACGCCTCCAGCTCCGCCTCGAGCTCCTGGGTCACCGGGACCTTCTCCTCCTCGGCCGACGCCTGGAGGTAGAGCTCGCTGAGGTCGAGCAGCCGGGCCAGCTCGGGGATCGGCGCCTCGTGGTCGTCGACGCGCAGGTCGACGGCGATGTCGTCGAGGCCGCCGTAGCCCGCGCCGTCCCTGACCACCAGCAGCGCCGCCGACTGCCGGCCGCGCGAGTCGCCGCCGGCCAGGTCGCCGGCAGTCAGCGCCTCCAGCAGGCGCCGGGCGAGCGTCGCCTCGGGGTCCGAGGTCTCCCACGCGGTCTGCATGGCGTCGACGACGTCCTCGCCGGTGAGGATGTTGCCCTGGATCGCGCAGCCGTCGCCGGTGATGCTCCCCGCCCAGTCGAGGCAGGCCTGGCCGGTGTGGGAGGCCGAGCCGCCGTCGCTGTCGACGATGCCGACCTGGCGGTGGTCGCGCCCCTCGTCGTCCTCGAGCAGGCGCTGGAGGGCCACCGACGCCGTGGCGCCGTCGTCCATGTGGGCGAGCGCCTGGCCCTTGTAGGCGACGTTGGCGTCGGCCTGCGTCGCGATCGCGCCGACACCCGCGACGGCGGCCGGTACGGCGGAGCCCACGGCGAGGAACTTCGAGGCCACCGCCACCCCCCACGACTCTCCGTCTGCGGACCGGGCCACGATCGAGAACGTCATGGCCCGCACCCTAGCGAGCGCAGACCGGGCGGCCGCGTCCGATACTCGCTTGCCTTCAACAGCGCTCGAGGTCGGACAATCGACGGGTGCTGCACCGCCTCGGGTTCCCGTCGGTCGGCCGTCACCGACGGTTCGTGACCGCGATCGCGATCGACGCGGTCGGCAGCGGCGTGTTCATGCCGATCTCCATGCTCTACTTCCTCGTCGCGACCGACCTCTCGCTCGTCCAGGTCGGCGCCGCGATCTCCCTGGCGAGCCTGATCGCGCTCCCGGCGGGGCCGCTCATCGGGTCGGTCGTCGACCGGATCGGGGCCAAGCAGGTGCTGCTCGCCGGCAACCTGCTCCAGGGCGCGGGGTTCGTCGCCTACCTCGTCAGCGACTCCTTCGTCGCGGTCACGGTCTGGACGGTCGTCGTGACCATCGGCCGGACCGCGTTCTGGGGCTCCTACGGCAACATCGTCGTCGCCATCTCGGTGCCGGGGGAGCGGGAGAAGTGGTTCGGCTTCCTCGGGGCGCTCCGCAACGTGGGGTTCGCGCTCGGCGGGCTGGCCTCGGGCGTCGCGATCACGATCGGCACCCAGACGGCGTACGCCGCGGTCGTCGTCGTCAACGCGGCGTCGTACGCCGTGGCGTTCCTGCTGCTCCTCGCGGTCCCGGCCACCGAGCGCTCCGGGCACGACACCCCGGCGGGCTCGTGGGGCACGGTGCTGCGCGACCGCCCCTACCGGGTGCTGTGGCTGGCCCAGCTGGCCTTCTCGCTGTCGATGATGGTGCTCAACTTCGCGCTCCCGGTCTACGCGACGACGGTGCTCGGCCTGCCCGGCTGGGTGACTGGCGCCGTGTTCACGATCAACACGATCATGGTGGGGTTCGGCCAGGGACTGGCCGTGCGGGCGATGACCGGCCGCGTGCGGTGGCGGATCCTGGTGCTGACCAACGTCTTCTTCGCGGTCTCCTACGTCGTGCTGCTCGGCGCGAGCCTGGTCGGCATCGCCGTCGGGGTCGTCGTCGTGCTGGTCGGCTCGGTGATCTACACGCTCGGCGAGCTGACCGGCGGCCCGGTCACCTCCGCGCTGGAGGCGGAGGCCGCCCCGGAGCACCTGCGCGGCCGCTACCTCTCGATGATCCAGCTGGCGTGGAACGCCTCGAGCACGGTCGCCCCAGTGGCCTTCGCCTGGCTGCTCGACGTCGGCGCGACGCCGCTGTGGTTCGTGCTCCTCGGCCTGGCGCTCGTCGGTGCCGGCCTGTCGGTGCTGGTCGGGCGGGTGCTCCCGCTCGCGGACCAGCCGGTCACCAACGCGGCTACCGAAGAGGCAGGGGAGGCACTAGGGTCGTCCGCGACTTGAACGATCCAATTCCAGGAGCACACATGCGCGTCGGAGTCCTGACCGGTGGCGGCGACTGCCCCGGTCTCAACGCCGTCATCCGGGCCGTCGTACGGCGGGGAGTGCGTGACCACTCCTTCGACTTCGTCGGCTTCCGCGACGGCTGGCGGGGTCCCCTCGAGGGCCTGACGATGGAGCTCGGCATCGCCCAGTGCCGCGGGATCCTGCCGCGCGGCGGCACGATCCTCGGCTCGTCGCGGACCAACCCGTTCAAGATCGACGGCGGGGTCGAGCAGATCAAGGACAACCTCGCCGCCAACGGCGTCGACGCCCTGGTCGCGATCGGCGGCGAGGACACCCTTGGCGTCGCCACCAAGCTCGCCGAGCTCGGCGTCGACGTGGTCGGCGTCCCCAAGACCATAGACAACGACCTCTCCGGCACCGACTTCACCTTCGGCTTCGACACCGCGGTCAACATCGCCACCGAGGCGATCGACCGCCTCCACACGACCGCCGAGTCCCACCACCGGGTCCTGGTCGTCGAGGTCATGGGCCGGCACGCCGGCTGGATCGCGTTGCACGCCGGCATCGCGGGGGGCGCCACCGAGGTGCTGATCCCCGAGCAGCCGTTCGACATCGAGGCGATCTGCGAACGCGTCGAGACCCGCTTCGAGACCCACTACGCGCCCATCATCGTGGTCTCCGAGGGCGCGATGCCCGCCGAGGGCGGCGGCATGACGCTCGTCTCGGGGGAGAAGGACGCCTTCGGCCACGTCCGGCTGGGCGGCATCGGCGACCGCCTCGCCCACGAGATCGAGAC
The DNA here is from genome assembly GCF_000422805.1 of Nocardioides halotolerans DSM 19273. GTDB lineage: Bacteria > Actinomycetota > Actinomycetes > Propionibacteriales > Nocardioidaceae > Nocardioides > Nocardioides halotolerans. Next base: position 61,693 of record NZ_AUGT01000012.1, read on the forward strand.
CCGCACCGGCAAGGAGGCCAGGGCCGTGGTGCTCGGCCACATCCAGCGCGGCGGCACGCCGTCGGCGTTCGACCGCTGGCTCGCGACCCGGTTCGGCCTGCACGCCATCGACGCGGTCGCCGACCAGGACTTCGGGACGATGGTGGCCCTCCGCGGCACCGACATCGTCCGCGTCCCGCTGAGCGAGGGCACCGCCGAGCTCAAGCTGGTCAGCCCCGAGGAGTACGCCGAGGCCGCCGTCTTCTTCGGTTAGGAAGGCGCTGTTCGAGGCGTCCGGCGCCGCCCCGCACCGATCAGTGCTTCCCAGCACTCAACCTTCCTCTCGGTCTCGGCGTAGGGACAGGTGATGACCGACAGCACTGACGGGTTCGACGAGTTCGCGACCGCGGCGTGGCCGCGGCTGCGGCGCTCGGCGTACCTCCTCACCGGAGACCACCACCTCGCCGAGGACCTGGCGCAGACCGCGCTGGTGCGCACCTACGCGCACTGGCGACGGGTGCGCCGCTCCGACGCGCTCGCCTACACCCGGCGGGTCATGGTGAACCTCAACATCGACCGGATCCGGCGCAGGCACGGGACGGTCGACGTGGGGGACGCGCTCCTCGAGACGGTGCCGTCGCGGCCCGACGGCCGGGTCGACGAGCGTGACGAGATCGTGCGGCTGCTGCAGTCGCTGACCCACAGGGAGCGCCGGGTCGTCGTGCTGCGGCACTACTTCGACCTCTCCGAGGCCGAGGTCGCCGACGAGCTGGGCGTCGCGCGCGGCACCGTGAAGAGCACCCTCTCGCGCGCGCTCGCCAAGCTGCGCATCGCCGCGGGGAGCGGCGACCGGACCTACGAGGAAGTGGTGGGACAGTGAACGACGTACGCACGATCGAGCAGCTCGAGCAGACCCTCAGGACCGCCGAGCCGGAGCCGCTCCGGCCCGCACGGCTCGCCGAGATCCGCAGCCGCGGCCGCCGACGCCGGCAGGGCCGGCTGGCCGTGGTCGCCGCGGGCGCCGCCGCCGCGGTCGTCGCCGCGTCGGTGGGCGTCTCCGCCCTCGTCGGCGCCGGCGGCGAGCGTGCCGACGACGCTCCGATCGCGCAGCAGGCGCAGCCCAAGGAGATGTCGGCGCTTGCGCGGCGCGCGCTCGCCGAGGTCCCGGGGGCCGTGCAGGTCTCGAGCTGGCAGGTGGTGATCCCGCTGCCGGCAGGTGCGGGCGCCGACGAGCTCGGTGTCGACGGCGTCCCGAGGCACGACGTGGAAGCGGGCCCGATCGACATCGGCACCCGGTGGTACACCGGTGTCACGACCTTCGGGCGGCAGGGCTTCCCGGCGTGGCTCTACGACGGCGTCGCCGACTACGAGCAGCACGTGCTTGGCGACGAGGACGGCTACCCGGTCGGGTCCACCGACATCGGGGTCATCGTCGACGGCGGCCCGCTCCGGCTGGCCTGCACCAGCACCGGCGACCACCCGTGCGCGCCCTCGATGCTGAGCGGGGAGGACGGCGACCTGGTCCACCAGTGGGGCATGGGCACCGATGACTTCCTGCTGCCCGGCTCGGACCTGGAGCTCTTCCACACCCCGACGTACACGACCGGCTCGCCGCGCACGGTGTGGATCGGCGGCGCCGACGGCGCCGACGTCGCCTCCGTCGACCTCGTGACCACCGACGGCGAGACCGTCAGGGCCACGGTGGCGGCGGGGACGCTGGTGCCGGGCGAGACGATGTTCTGGGGCACAGTCGAGGGAGAGCTGGCCAAGGCGGTCACCCGTGACGCGGAGGGCCACGTCATCGAGGAGCACGACGTCAAGCCCTGCTCCGACCCCGTCGAGTGCGAGGTCCGCTGAGGGTCAGCGCTCCAGGTCGGCCACCAGCGCGCGGTGGTCGGAGAGCGGGAGGTGCGGCGCGCTCGTCGCGGTGGCGGTGAGGCCGCCGTCGAGCAGGATGTGGTCGAGCTGCTCGCGCGGGGCGTCGCTCGGGAAGGTCGGCCAGGTGCCGGCCGGGGTCATGCCGGTGAGGCCCGTCGCGCGCCGCTGGCCCATGTTGAGGTCGCCGGTGAGGACCAGCGGCCGCTCCGCGACCTCCAGCGACCTGACGAGGTAGCGCAGCTGACGGCCGTTCCACCACGGGACGAACGACAGGTGCGTGGTCACCACCGTGACCGGACCGCCGGGGAGCTCGACCTGGGCCGCCAGGGCCACCCGGGCCTCGTCGCGGACCAGGGTCGGCAGCCGGTCGCCGTGGAACCAGAACGGCGTCGGCGCCTTGAGCACGGGCAGCCTGACCACGTGCCACGCCGTGACCGGGTGCCGGCTCAGCAGCGCGACGCCGTACGTCGCCGCGTCGGGCTGCTCCTCGCCCGTGGCGGCGACCCAGGTGGCGCCGGGGGAGCCGGTCATCGCGGCCGCGAACCGGTGCTCGCTCGCGCCCATCGCCTCCGCGGCGACCGCGGTGAGGTCGGCCAGGTGCGACCGGGGCTGGTTGCGGTCCACCTCCTGGAGGGCGAGCACGTCGGCCTCGAGGCTCGCGATCGCCGAGCCGAAGGTGCCGACGTCCACGACGTCGTCGGCCGGGTTCCGGCCGTGGAGGATGTTGAACGTCGCCACGCGCATCGCGGCCCCGGTACCCCACCAGTGGCCCGCGTCGTGTTCGGGGTACCACGCGACCGTGACGGACGAGCAGGACCGCATGCGGGAGGCCCTCAAGCTCGTGGCCGTGGCGTTCAAGGACGGCGGGATCCCGTTCGCGCTCGCCGGTGGCTACGCGCTCTGGGCGCGGGGCGCGCCCGAGCCGCACCACGACGTCGACTTCGCGGTGGCGGAGGCCGACCGGGAGCGGACGGCGGAGCTGCTGTCCGAGCGTGGGCTCGACGTCGCGGACCCGCCCGAGGACTGGCTGTTCAAGATCTTCGTCGACGGCGCGATGGTCGACGTGCTGTTCCGCCTCAACAACAGGCCCGTCACCCGCGAGGAGCTCACCGGCGCCGGCGAGCTCGAGGTCGAGTCGGTGCAGATGCCGGTGCTCGGCGCCACCGCGCTCATCGGCGCGAAGCTCGCGGCGCTGGACGAGCGCTCCTGCGACCTCGGCCGCATCCTGCCCGCCGCCAGGGCGGTCCGCGAGCAGGTCGACTGGGAGCAGGTGGCGGCCGACGTCGCCGGCAACGACTTCGCCGAGGTGGCCCTGATCCTGCTCGAGCGGCTGGGCGTCGTGCCCCGCCTCTCTTGACGATTGCGCGCCCACCCCTTCGGGTAGGGGATAGAGCAGTTCTTCTCGCCCGGACCCGGAGGACCGAGATGACCACCACCACCAGCGAGCCCGTCGACGTCAACGGCCCGCAGCCCGACCTCAAGCGGGTGATGGGTCCCAAGCTCCTCCTGCTGTTCATCGTCGGCGACATCCTCGGAGCCGGCGTCTACGCCGTGACCGGCCAGCTGGTCGGGATCGTCGGCGGCATGGCGTGGCTGCCGTTCCTCGTGGCCTTCGTGGTGGCCTCGCTGACCGCGCTGTCCTACCTCGAGCTGGTCACGAAGTACCCCCAGGCCGCCGGTGCGGCGCTCTACACGCACAAGGCCTTCGGCATCCACTTCGTGACGTTCCTCGTCGCGTTCGGCGTGATCTGCTCGGGCATCGCCAGCGCCTCGACGTCGTCCAAGGTGCTGGCCCAGAACCTCGCCGGCGGCCTCGAGGTCAACGGCTGGATCGACGACGCGCCCGGCACCACGACGATCACGCTCATCGCGCTCGGCTTCATGGTGCTGCTCGCCCTGATCAACCTGCGCGGCGTGGGCGAGTCGGTGAAGTTCAACGTCGTGCTGACCCTGGTCGAGGTCACCGCCCTGACGATCGTGATCGGGGTCGGCTTCTACGCCATGACGCAGGGTGAGTCCGACTTCGGCCGGGTCACGACCTTCGACGACTCCGGCGACAAGGGTCTGTTCCTCGCCGTCACCGCGGCGACGTCCATCGCCTTCTTCGCGATGGTCGGCTTCGAGGACTCGGTCAACATGGTCGAGGAGACCAAGGACCCCGAGCGGATCTTCCCGCGGATCATGCTCACCGGCCTGGGCATCGCGGTGCTGATCTACATGCTCGTCGCCGTCTCGGTCGTGGCGGTGCTGTCCAACGACCAGATCGCCGACGCGCCCGAGGGCGGCGCGCTGCTCGAGGTGGTCAAGGTCGGCGCGCCCGACTTCCCGATCGACAAGGTGTTCCCGTTCCTCGCGGTCTTCGCCGTCGCCAACACCGCGCTGATCAACATGCTCATGGCGAGCCGCCTGATCTACGGGCTGGCCAACCAGGACGTGCTGCCGCGCACCCTCGGCAAGGTCTCGCCCCACCGCCGCGCGCCGTACGCCGGCATCATCTTCTCGACCGTGCTGGCCCTCGCGCTGATCGTCTACGTCACCTCGCGCGGCGAGAGCGAGGTCGTGCTCAACCTCTCGAGCGTCACCTCGCTGCTCCTGCTCTGCGTCTTCGCCGTCGTCAACCTCGCGTGCCTGATCCTGCGGCGCGACCGCTCCACGGAGAGCAGGTTCCGCTCGCCGGGCATCACGCCGGCGGTGGCGGCGGTGCTCTGCCTCTTCCTCGTCGGGCCGTGGGCCGACCGTGACGCGCTGGTCTACCAGATCGCCGGCGTCCTGATGCTCATCGGCGTCGGCCTCTGGGTGATCACCTGGGCCACCAACCGGGGCGTGCGCGCCAAGAGGACCGGGTTCCGCGACATCGACCACCTCGAGTAGCCCGGTCGCGAGCCGCCCCGGGCGGGCCTCCGCAGCGTGAGAACGATGCGGGGCGCGGGGCCCCGCGCCCGTACGCTTGGTGGGTGAGCAGCACCATCCCCGACGCCGTACCTTCCCTGGCGGACCTGCGCGCCCTCGGTCCGGCCCAGCAGCCGGCGTACGCCGACCGCGCGGCGGTCGACGCCGCCGTCGCCCGGCTCCGCACGATGCCGCCGCTCGTCTTCGCCGGCGAGTGCGACGAGCTGAAGGACAAGATCGCGGCGGTGTCGCGGGGCGAGGCGTTCATGCTCATGGGCGGCGACTGCGCCGAGACGTTCGCGGGCGTCACCGCCGACAACGTGCGCAACAAGCTGCGCGTGCTCCTCCAGATGGCCGTCGTCCTCACCTACGCCGCGTCGGTGCCGGTCGTGAAGGTCGGCCGGCTCGCCGGCCAGTACGCCAAGCCGCGCTCCTCCGACTTCGAGACCCGCGAGGGCGTGACCCTCCCGGCCTACCGTGGCGACGCCGTCAACGGCTACGACTTCACCGCCGACGCGCGGGTGCCCGACCCTCAGCGTCTCGTCGACGTCTACAACTCCTCGGCCGCGACGCTCAACCTCGTCCGCGCGTTCGTCACCGGCGGCTACGCCGACCTGCGCCAGGTGCACACCTGGAACACCGACTTCGTCCGGGAGTCGCCGATCGGGCAGCGCTACGAGCGGGTCGCGGCGGAGATCGAGCGGGCGCTCACCTTCATGCAGGCGATCGGCGCCGACCCCGACGAGTTCCACCGGGTCGACTTCCACACCTGCCACGAGGGGCTGGTGCTCGACTACGAGCACGCCCTGACCCGCATCGACTCGCGCACCCAGACGCCGTACGACGTGTCCGCGCACTTCGTGTGGATCGGCGAGCGCACCCGCCAGCTCGACGGCGCCCACGTGGAGCTGTTCCGCCACATCCGCAACCCGATCGGGGTCAAGCTCGGGCCGGGCACCAGCGCCGACGACGCGCTGGCCCTCGCGGCCAAGCTCAACCCCGACAACGAGCCGGGGCGGCTGACGTTCATCACCCGCTTCGGCGCGGGGAAGATCCGCGACGGCCTGCCCGACCTGGTCGAGAAGATCACCGCCTCCGGGATCGAGGTCGCGTGGGTGTGCGACCCGATGCACGGCAACACCTTCGAGGCGTCCTCGGGCTACAAGACCCGCCGCTTCGACGACGTCATCGACGAGGTGCAGGGCTTCTTCGACGTGCACCGCTCGCTCGGCACTTGGCCCGGCGGCGTCCACGTCGAGCTGACCGGCGACGACGTCACCGAGTGCGTGGGTGGCGGCGAGGAGCTCGCCGAGATCGACCTGGGCTCGCGCTACGAGTCCGTCTGCGACCCGCGGCTCAACCGGGTGCAGTCGCTCGAGCTGGCCTTCCTCGTCGCGGAGATGCTGCGGACCGCCTGAGCCGATTCGCCTGAACCGTAGGTTGTACCGGGTGATCGACCTCCGCTCCGACACCCTCACCCGCCCGACCGAGGCCATGCGCGCCGCGATGGCGCAGGCCGAGGTGGGCGACGACGTCTACGGCGAGGACCCGACCGTGATCGCGCTCGAGGAGCGGGTCGCGGACCTGTTCGGGCACGAGGCGGCGCTCTTCACGCCGACCGGGTCGATGGCCAACGTGCTGGCGGTCGGCTCCCTGGTCGCGCCCGGTCAGGAGGTGCTCTGCGAGGCCTCCGCGCACATCGCGCGCGCCGAGCTCGGCGCCCACGGCGCGATCGGCGGCATCACGATGCGCACCTGGACGCACCCGCGCGGCCGCCCGGACCTGGCGGCCGTCCGCGCGATGTTCGCGCCCGAGATGGGCCCGTTCTTCGTCCGGACCGCCGCGATCTCGGTCGAGAACACCCACAACTTCGCCGGCGGCGCGGTGCTGCCCCTCGACGAGCTCCAGGAGCTGAGGTCGTGGGCCACCGGGGTCGGCGCCGGCGTGCACCTCGACGGCGCGCGGATCTGGAACGCGCACGTGGCCACCGGCGTCGCGCTCGCGGAGTACGGCGCCGTCGCGTCGGTCCTGTCGGTCTGCCTGTCCAAGGGGCTGGGCGCACCCGTCGGCTCGCTGATGGTCGGGTCGCGGGACGCGGTCGACGAGGCGCGGGTGCGGCGCAAGCGGATGGGCGGCGGCATGCGCCAGGTCGGCATCCTCGCGGCCGCCGGCCTCCACGCGCTCGAGCACCACGTCGAGCGGCTGGCGGAGGACCACGCGCACGCCGGCCTCCTGGCCGAGGCGTGCGGCCTCGACCAGGAGGCCGTCGACACCAACATCGTCGTCGTCGAGCGCAGCGACGCGGCGGCGTTCGTCGCGGCGGCCGCCGAGCAGGGCGTGCGCGTCGCCACCGTCGGGCCGACCGCCGTACGGATGGTCACGCACCTCGACGTCTCGCGCGCGGACGCCGAGCGGGCGGCGTCGGTCCTGGCCTCCCTCTGAGCGCCTGGCCGGTCACACCTAGCTGGTGGGATCGCCCACCATCGAGACCTCGCTGATCGCGGTGAAGTCGCGGGAGGCCTTGCCCTTGCCGGGGGCGGACACCTTCGTGATGCGGAGCACGACGCGGGTCGTGAGGACGTCGGGGACCTCGACCTGCTGGAGGTCGCGGGTCTCGGAGAGCTGCTGGGTGACCTTGCTGCCGTCGTCGAAGATCCAGGTGACGGCCTTGATCCGGCGGTTGCCGAGGTACCAGTCGAAGGTGCGGTTCCGGGCGTCGGTCGAGGTCTTCGCGTAGCCGTTGACCAGCCCGACGCTGTGCAGCTCGGTGGGCTCCCGCAGCGTGAAGGTCAGCTTGAGGCCCGTCGCGTCGCCGGGCGTGCGCCAGGCCGTCGTCGGGACGCCGTCGAGCATGTTGCTGGCGTCGTAGGACACCTGGTCGCCGTTGACGTCCTCGTTGGGCGGCGCCGTCCGGGGCGCCTTGGCCGTCGCCCGGCCGGCGACGTCGACGCCGTCCGGCGCCGCGGAACCCGACTGGGAAGGGCCGCCGTCGTCGGAGGCGGCCGGGTCGCTGCCGTCGTCGCGCACCAGGAACCACCAGCCCGCCGCGACCAGCGCCAGCACGAGGGCCGCGGCGAGGATCCAGAGCACCGGGCTGCGGCGCTCCTCGTCGTAGTAGTACTGGTAGGGCTCGAAGGCCGGCTCGGCCCGCTGGGCGGGCTCGGCGTGCGGCGCCGGCTCCGGGTCGGCGGTGACGACGGGCGCCGGGGCCGGCTCGGGAGCCCTGGTCGAGAGGGGGCCGTACGGCGAGTACTCCTCGACCTCGTCGGCGAACAGCGGGTAGCGGGGCGGCGGGGGCGGCGCCACCGCGGCGGGCGGGGTGCGCGGGTCGGCAGCGACCTGCGAGAGGCGGCGCTCGGCGGTGTCGGTCCGCCAGTCGTCGGCCGCGGTGGGCGGCTGCGGGGTCGAGGAGTCGACGGGCGCGCCGCAGTTGGTGCAGAACCGGCCCACGCCGAGCTGGTGCCCGCAGGACGCACAGCTGCTGATGTCGATCACCTCCGTCTTCGTGCGGATCGTAGTCGCGCAGGGGTGTCGTCGCAGGTCAGGGGCCCGGTGTCAGACAGCGAGGTGCTGGACCTCGCCCTCGACCTTGCGCCGCGGCGCGAGCTCGACCACGAGCATGGCCGCCAGCACCATGGCGCCGCCGAGCAGCATCCGCGACGTCAGGCCCTCGCCGCCGAGCAGCACCGCGAAGAACGCCGCGAAGACCGGCTCCATGCTCATGATGATCGCGGTGCGGGTGGGGGAGAGCTGCGACTGCGCCCAGGTCTGCGCGATCAGCGCCAGGGCGCCGGCGACCATCGCCATGTAGACGACCGAGGCCCAGTCGCGGCCGGTGTCGGGGAGGACGACGCCGTCGGGGGCCGTCGCCACGAGGCAGATGACCGCGATGACGAGCAGCTGCACCACCGACATGCCCAGGGCGTCGCGGGCGGTCGACCAGGCGCCGAGCGCGATGATGTGCAGGGCGTAGAGCACGGCGGCGACGAAGGTGAGCGCCTCGCCGTACCCGATCGAGAAACCCTGCAGGGTCAGGACGCCGAGACCTGCGGTGGCCAGCGCGACCGCGGCCCAGGTGAGCGGGCCGATGCGGGTCCTCAGCAGGACGGCGGCCAGCAGCGGGGTGCAGACGACGTACATCCCGGTGATGAAGCCGGAGACGCTGGCCGCGGTGTGCGCCAGGCCGGCGGTCTGGAGGATCTGGGCGACACCGTAGATCCCGCCGACGACGACCGCCCGCCGCAGCACCTCCCGCGACATCGCCAGCACCGCCCGGTGGGCGACCGCGGACATCACCACACCGGCGATGGCGAAGCGCACCGCCAGGAAGTCGAGCGTCGGCACCCGGTCGAGCAGGTCCTTGATGAGGAAGAACGTGCTGCCCCAGCTCGCGGTGGTGAGGAGGAGCGCGCCGGTCGCCAGCAACGAGCCGCGTCGGGTGCTCACACGAGGTAGATCGTGACCGTCGAGCCCTTGGGCAGCTCCGTGCCGGCCTCGGGGTCCATCGAGAACACGTAGCCGAGCCCGATGTAGCCCGGCGCCTGCAGGACGGCGACCACGAACCCGGCCTCCTGGAGAGTCGCGGTGGCGTCGTCGACGCCGGACGCGACGACGTTGGGGACCTCGACCAGCTGGGGGCCGAGCGAGACCAGCAGGGTGACGGTGTCGCCCTTGAAGAGCGTGCCCTCCTTGGGGTCCTGGGAGACGACGAGCCCCTCGGCGACGGTGTCGGAGTACTGGTGGGAGACGTCGACGTCGAGCCCGCGCTTCCTCAGCGCCCGCTCGGCGTCGTCGGCGCTCTTGCCCGCCCAGCTGCCGACGGGGATCGGCCGGCGTCCCTTGGACACGACGAGGTCGACGACGGTGTCGAAGCGCTGGGTGGTGCCGCCCTTGGGGTCGCTGGCGACCACGATGCCCTCGGGCACGGTCTCGGAGAACTTCTTGGTGGTCTTGCCGAAGACCATGTGGGCGCTGATGATCCGGTCCTGCGCCTCGTCCTCCGTGATGCCCGTCAGCTTGGGGAGCTGGGCGACCGCCCGGCCGAGCGAGACCGTGATCGTCACGTCGGTGCCCTTGAGCACGCGCTTGCCCGCCGTGGGGTCGGTGCTGACGACGAGGCCCTTCTCGACGGTGTTGGAGTACGTCGGCTCGCCGGTGCGGACGTCGAGGCCGGCGTCCTCGAGCCGCTGCTGGGCCTGCTCGGGCGTGAGCTGCAGCACCGCTGGCGTGGTGGTGTAGCGGGCCCAGCCGAAGTACCACGCCCCGGTGCCGACCGCGGCGGCGACGAGGAGCGCGAGGACCAGGAGGATCGGGCCGCGACGGCGGCGGGGCCGCTTGGTCGGCCGGGACGGCGGCGCGGGAGGCGGCACCGGGCGGGGGCGGTCGGTGACCGTGGTCGGCACCCGCGGGCGGTCCATCGTCGTGGTCGCCTCGGGCGGGGGCGCCAGCAGCGCGGCCATCTCCGCGTGGTCCCACGGCTCGGGGGTGGTGTCGCCCCTCGCCGGCACCGGTCGGCGCAGCACCTCCGCGGTGTCGGACGCCCGGCGGGGGAGCAGGTCGTCGACGAGCTCGGGGTCGCTGCGCACGCCGGAGGTGAGGGCCTGGTTGACCCGGCGCAGGTGGTGGAGCAGCACCCCGGCGTCGGCCGGCCGCTGCTCCCGGTCGCGCGCCGTGGCCCGCGCGACGAGAGCGTCGACGTAGTCGGGGATGCCCGGCACCCGTCGGGAGGGCGGCGGGACGTCCTCGTGGACGTGCTTGTAGGCCACCTGGATCGGCGTCTCGCCCTCGTGGGGCTTCTTGCCGGTGAGGAGCTCGTAGAGGATCACGCCCACGGCGTACACGTCGGCGCGGGCGTCGGACCGGCCCTCGACGACCAGCTCGGGTGCGACGTAGGAGACGGTGCCGATCAGGACGCCGGTCGCGGTGTGCTGGGTGGTGGCGCTCATCGCCTTGGCCAGCCCGAAGTCGGCGACCTTGATGCGGCCGTCGTCGGCGATCAGGACGTTCTCGGGCTTGACGTCGCGGTGGATGAGGCCGGCGCGGTGCGCGGAGGCGAGCGCGGAGACCACCGGCTCCATCAGCGCCAGGGTGCGCGCCGCCGAGAGCGGCGCCTCCTTGCCGATCGTGTCGCGGAGCGTGTGGCCGGGGATCAGCTCCATGGCCAGGAAGACCGTGCCGTCGTCGTTGCCCTGGTCGAAGACCGCGACGACGTTGGGGTGCGAGAGCTTCGCAGCGGCGCGGGCCTCGGCCACGAACCGCGCGGCGAACTCGTCGTCGTCGCCGAGCCCCGGGTGCATCACCTTGACGGCGACGGTGCGGTCGAGGCGCAGGTCGGTGGCCTCGTAGACGGTGGCCATCCCGCCGCGGGCGACCCGCGAGCCGATCAGGTAGCGGTTGTCGAGGACCCGGCCGGTGAGGTGGTCGGACGCGGGGTCCTGGGAGCTGCCGCGGGCAGGGTCGACCGGCGGGCCCTCGGCGCCCTGAGGGGCATGCCGGTCCGACGCCACGGCGACCTCCTGCACCCGGACGGGGAAGGATCCGGATGCTCCATCGTACGGACCGGGGGTCGATAACGGCACTTCCCGCGCTCCGGGCGCGCCGTGGCTCCCGCCCGCGAGTGCGCCGTTCGGGCCCGGGTGCCAGCATGGGTGCATGACGCTCGCCGAGGCCGATCTGTCCACCCTGGTCGACGAGTGGCTCGACTGGGACCAGGCCGCCGAGCGGCTCGGGGTCACGCCGGCGAAGGTCCGCACGATGATCCGCGACCACGAGCTGGCCGCCGCGGTGCCCGCGCCCGGCGCCGGGCCGCAGGTGCCGGCGGACCTCATCGGCGACGACGGGCTGCCGGTCAAGGGGCTGGGCGGGCTGCTCACGCTGCTGCACGACGGGCGCTACGACGACCGCGAGATCATCGCCTGGCTGTTCACCGACGCCGACCTCCCGGGCCGCCCGATCGACGCGCTGCGCGAGAACCGCGGCGCCGAGGTCAAGCGCCGCGCTCAGGCGATGGCGCTGTAGGAGCGCTCGGTGAAGTGGGACCGCACCACCGTCAAGGCGGTGGTGATCGCGTTCGTCACGATCATCGCGACGTCGTTCTTCATCAAGTGGACCTTCGACCACGACGGCGAGACCATCACGATCTTCGGGGACGACCCGACGGCGAGCGCGCGCCCCGACGCGGGCTCGTCGCCGACCGTCGAGAGCGGCGACCTCGACCCGGAGAGCGGGCTGCCGTGGGTGCTCGAGGAGGAGCTGCCGGTCGAGGGACAGGGGACGCTGGCGCTCATCGACCAGGGCGGGCCGTTCCCGTTCCCGGGCAAGGACGGCTCGACGTTCGGCAACTTCGAGGGGCTGCTGCCCGACCACCCGCGCGGCTACTACGCGGAGTACACCGTGCCGACGCCCGGCTCCGCCGACCGCGGCGCGCGCCGGATCATCGCCGGCGACGGCGGGGAGTTCTTCTGGACCCAGGACCACTACGAGTCGTTCGAGCGGATCGCGCGGAGGCAGGCATGAGGGCGCACGGATGAGCGGGCTCGCGGGCGTCCTCGCGGGTCACCACGAGCCCGGCGTCTACCGCTGGCACGCGGCGTTCGCCGCCGACGAGGTGGCGCGCGCCGTCGAGCACGCCGGGTGGCGCTTCGCGTACGTCGACGGCTGGCACCACCAGACCCGCCACGAGCTCCTGGCCGCGGTCGGCGAGGCGCTGGGCTTCGCCGACCACTACGGGCAGAACCTCGACGCCCTCAACGACTGCCTGCGCGACCTTCCTGCCGCGACCGTGCTGCTCTGGGACGGCTGGGGGACGCTCGCCCGCTCCGACGAGGCGGCGTTCTCCGCCGTGCGCGCGATCCTCTCCGACCACACCGCCGTGCTGACCACCCTGCTCCGCGGCGACGGCCCCGACGTCGACGTCCCCTCGCTCGACTGACGCGGTCAGACGACGCGCTGGGTGACGGCGGTGGCGAGGCCGCGGAGGACCTCGCGGGCGGCGCCGTCGATCGAGGCGCGGTCGAGGGCGGCGAGGGCGACGTCGGAGAGCTGGTCGATGACGGCCTCGACCTGGGCGTGCGCGCCGGAGGCGTCGATGACTCCGCGCAGGCGCTCGACGTCGTCGGGGGACAGCGCAGTGCCGAGCGCGCGGTCGAGCAGCGCCGCGTCGGCAGCCGGGGCGGAGTCGAGGGCCAGGGCGACCAGCACCGTGCGCTTGCCCTCGATCAGGTCGTCGCCGGCGGGCTTGCCCGTGGTGTCGGGGTCGCCGTAGACGCCGAGGAGGTCGTCGCGCAGCTGGAACGCCTCGCCGAGCGGGAGCCCGAACGCCGTCAGCTCGCCGAGCGTCGAGCCGGGCGCGCCGGCGAGCGCGGCGCCGAGGTGGAGCGGCCGCTCGATGGAGTACTTCGCGGACTTGTAGCGCAGCACGGTCATCGCGGTCTCGACGTCGGCGTGGCCGCGGGCCTGCGCGGACACGTCGAGGAACTGGCCGGCGATCACCTCGGTCCGGCACAGGTCGAACACGTCGAGGGCCGGCGCCACGGCCGAGATGGGCAGCCCGCAGCGGCGCAGGAGCTCGTCGGACCACGACAGCAGCAGGTCGCCGAGGAGGATCGCGCCGGAGGCGCCGTACTGCTCCGGGTCGCCGCGCCAGCCGGCGGCGCGGTGCTCCTGCTCGAAGGTGCGGTGCGTCGACGGCCGGCCTCTGCGGCTGTCGGAGGCGTCCATGTAGTCGTCGTGGACCAGCGCGCTCGCGTGCAGCAGCTCCAGCGCGGCGCAGGCCCGGACCAGGGCCGTCTCGTCGGCCGGCGGGGCGACGGCGAGGTGCCCCCACCAGCAGAACGACGCCCGGAACATCTTGCCGCCTGCGACCGACGTGCGGGCCTCGGCGACCAGCCGCGCGGCGTCGAGACCCAGCGGCAGCAGCCGCTCCGCCTGCTCGTCGAGGAACGCCTCCAGCGCCGACTCCACGCGGGCCCGGAACTCGGCATCGTCCCACGCTGCGCTCACCCTGCGACACTAGGCCGCATCCCGGGAATTGGGGTGCGCACCCCCTCCCGAACCTAGAATCGGCCCATGGCCACGGGACGAGGAGTCAGCATGCGCGAGCTGCTCGACCGGGGCGAGCGGTCCTTCTCCTTCGAGTTCTTCCCCCCTCGCGACGAGGCCGGCGAGGAGCAGCTCTGGTCGGCGATCCGCGCGCTGGAGCCCTACCGGCCGACGTTCGTCTCCGTGACCTACGGCGCCGGCGGCACCACGCGCGACAAGACCGTCGGCATCACCGGGCGGATCGCCACCGACACCCCGCTGACCCCCGTGGCGCACCTGACCTGCGTCGGCCACACCCGCGCGGAGCTCGAGCGGATCCTCGACACGTACGCCGAGGCCGGCATCGAGCACGTGATGCTGCTGCGCGGCGACCCGAGCGACGGGCCGCGCGCGGAGTGGACGCCGACCGAGGGCGGTCTCACCTACGCCGTCGAGCTGGTCGAGCTGGCGCGCTCGCGCGGCGACTTCCGGATCGGCGTGGCGGCGTTCCCCGAGGGTCACCCCAGCGCCGCGTCGCGCGACGCCGACGCCGACGTGCTGGTCGCCAAGGCCGAGGCCGGGGCGGAGTTCGCGGTGACCCAGATGTTCTTCCGGGCGTCGGACTACTTCGAGCTCGTCGAGCGGGTGCGCGCCCGCGGCGCCGACCTGCCGATCCTCCCCGGCATCATGCCGATCCTGAACCTCAACGCGATCCGGCGGCAGGGCGAGCTCATCGGCACCGACGTGCCGGCCGACCTGGTCGAGCGGATCTCGGCGCACGACGGTGACCCGGCGGCCATGCGTGCCGAGGGCATCGCGATCGCGGCCGAGCTGTGCGAGGAGCTGCTCGCGGGCGGCGCGCCCGGGCTGCACTTCTACACCCTCAACCGGTCGAAGGCGACGCTGGAGATCTTCGCCGCGCTCAACATGACCGTCTGAGCCTCTGGATAGGTTCTGACGGTGCGCACCCTCACCGTCACCGGCCACGGCGCCGCGAGCGCGGCACCCGACACCGCCGTGGTCCGGCTCTCGGCCGTGCACCGGGCGGGCTCGCTCGCCGAGGCCCTGTCGGGAGCCGAGTCGGCCCGCGCCGAGGTGGTCGCGGCGGCGGGAGACCTCGTCGTGTCCACGATGAACCTGTCGGTCTGGCCGGTGCGCGAGGAGGGCCAGGCCGCGGCCTTCGAGGCGCGGCACAGCCTGACCGTCGCAGCCGGTGACCTCGAGGCCGCCAACGACCTGCTCTCCCGGCTGGCGGCCTCGGTCGGTGACCGGCTCCAGGTCGACGGTGTCGACCTCACGGTCAAGGACCCGTCCGCCGCGCTGGGCCGCGCCCGCGAGGCGGCGTTCGCCGACGCCCGCGCCACCGCCGAGCACCTCGCCGCCCTCGCCGACACCACGCTGGGCCAGGTCGAGTCGCTCGCCGAGGGCGGCGGGTCGGCGCCGCCGGTGCACTTCGCGGCGCTCGGCAAGCAGCTCGACGTGGGGCTGCAGCCGGGCGAGACCACGCTGTCGGCCAGCCTCACCGTGACGTGGTCGCTGGGCTGATCTTGGTCCCACCAGTCACATGTTTCACCGGTTACCCGGTGAAACTGCCCCTTCCCGGCTGGAACTCCATACAGGCAGGACCAGTTTCACCGGGTACCCGGTGAAACTGCCCGACCTCAAGCCGGACCCACCACCTGCGCCACCAGCGCGGCCGAGAGCCCCACGAACGGCAGCCCGCTGCCGGGGGTGGCGTGCGCGCCGGCGGCGTACACCCCCTCGATCGGCGTCCGCGGCCCGAGCCGCTGCCGCACCGTGCCCCGGCCCTCCCAGAGCACGCCGTACGGCGAGCTCTGCCACTGCGCCACGAGGTCGCGGGGGCTCAGGTCGACGCGGGTCACCAGGTCGGTGCGCAGGTCGAGGCGGTGGCGCGCCAGCGCCTTCAGGATGTCCTCGGCCAGGGTGCCGCGAGCGTGCACGGTGTACGCCGCGCCACCCTCAGGCGCGCGGCCGCCGGACCGCACGATCAGCATCGGGTCGCCGTGCACGACCACCTCGTGGGCCAGCTCACGGACCGGCTCGGACAGGCCGACGTGGCAGACCACCGGCGGCATCGCGGGCATCGTGCGCTCGGCGTACGCCGCCAGCGCCGGCAGCATCCTCGGGTCGATCGCGCAGACCACGACGTCGGCGTCGACCGCGCCCGACGTCGTCGCGACGGCGACCGCGCGCCCGTCACGCACCACGACGTCGGTCGCGGCGGTCCCGAGCGCCACGGTGACCCCGCGGGTCGCCATCCGCGCGGTGAGGGCGGCCGTGAGCGCGGCCATGCCTCCGGCCACGGTCCAGGCACCGAACCGCTGCTCGAGGTAGGCGACCAGCCCGGCCCACGCCGGCACGTTGCGCGGGTCGTGCCCGTCGGCGACGAAGGGGTGGGCCGCCACCTGCCGGAGGCGCTCGTCCTTGAACGTGCGCCTCAGCCGCTTGTGGAGCATCTCGCGCCCGTCGAACCGCGCCGCGACCTCGCGGGGGAGGGCGGCCGGGTCCCACGGCGTTTCGAAGTACGCCCGCCGCAGCACCTCCCAGTCGTCGTTGAACGACTCGACGTGGTCGACCCACTGCCGGCCGAGGCCCGGTCCGAGCTCGTCGAAGGCGCGCAGCTGCGCCGCGCGGGAGTGGCCAGGCAGGCCGAGCACGGTGCCGTCCTCGAACCAGTGCTCGCGCACCAGGTCGAGCGGCTCGAGCTCGAGCTCCCGCTCCACGGGCCGCCCGCTCTTCCGGAACAGGTCGCGCACCACCGCGGGGAGCAGCATCGACGTGGGTCCGGCGTCCCACTCGAACCCGTCGGCCGCGACCGTGGAGACCGCGCCACCCAGGGAGTCGAGCCGCTCCAGGAGCGTGACCTCGTGGCCGAGCTTCGCCAGCCGAGCCGCGGAGGCCAGGCCCCCGAAGCCGCCGCCGACCACGACGACGCGCGCCACCTCAGGCCACCGTGCGCACGTCGGGGGCCGACTCGACGGCGCCGGCGCCGGTGCCGTACGTCGCGTCCACGTAGGCGACGAGGGCGGCGTTGACCGGCGCGAGGCGCTGCCCGGGCACGACCGCCGCGCACGGGTCGACCTTGGCGAACAACCCGTTGGGCGTGGCGGCGATCGCGAACACGTTGTCGGTCTCCTCCTCGGAGCGCGAGAACGCCGTGCCATCCCAGGCCAGCGGGTAGGAGTCGTCGGCCTCCAGGGTGGTGCCCTCGCCGAAGCAGACGACCTTGCCGGTGCGGTGCGCGTCCATCTCGGGCACCAGGCGCTCGACGTCGGCGGCGGTCAGCCCCGTGTCGACGCTCGCGAGGAGGGCGGCCTGGAGGAACGTGAAGAACCTGCGGTCGAGCTCCGCGACCGTGGTGGCGCCGGCCGACATGCGGGTGTTGAGCTCGGTGGGCCGGAAGCCGTCGGCGGTGAGCACGCCGTCGATGCCGAACGCGCCGCGGTAGCCGTGCTCGCGCTGCAGGAGGTCGCCGACCCGGTGCACGGCCTCGCGCATCGCCGCGCGGTCGGCGGGCGGCGGGTCCCACGTGGTGCCGAGCCCGCAGTAGCGGAAGGTGCGCGCGACCGGGTCGCGCAGCATCACGATCTCGACGGGCCGGAGGGCGGCGGTGCCGTCCGGCAGCACGAACCCGTGGATCGAGCACGGCACGCCGTCCAGGAACGGCAGCACGCGCACGCGGTCGCAGCGCGGCCGGAAGAACGCGAGGGCCTCCGCCCGGTCGGCCGGCTCGCGGAGCCAGCGGACGAAGTTGCCTCCGCCGTTGAAACCGTCGCGGGCGTCGCCGGACCAGACCGCGCCCAGCGGGCCTGCGAGCTCGTCGGTGGCGGCGACGAGGGCGTCGTCGTCCTCGAGGTCGACCACGCGGTACGGCGCGCGCTCGACCCCGACGGCGTCCCAGATCGCGTCGGCGAGCAGCTTGTCCTCGAGGGCGAGGAACGACGCCGGCCGGCCGCCGGTGACCGGCCGCCCGTCGATCGGCTCGTCGGTGGTGACGAACGGCGTGCTGAACCACGTGCCGAGCCGCTCGGGGTCGAAGGCGTCGATCCGCCGCCGCGCCTCCGCCGGCAGGTGGTGCACCAGGGCGTCGTGGGTCCGCAGCTCCTCGGTCATCGACGCGGTCGCGGGCGGGGCCACCGTCACGACCTCGCAGTCGCCCTCGGCGGGTACGGCGCCCGCGCCCCGGGTGGTGGCGACGACGAGCACCGGGCAGTCGAGCTCGCGGAACCACCCGACGTACGGCGTCGCGCCGGCGAGCACGAACGGCCCCACGACCACCGGCCGCCCGGCCCACAGCTCGCCCAGCCGCCGGGTCACCTCGGCCCGGACGGCGGGATCGACGAGGTCGGTCACGGGGCCGCGCCTGCGGGCGCGCGGCGCCCCTTCCACCGGCGCCAGCCACGGCGGACCAACCGGGCGATGAAGAACAGCAGCACCAGCCCGAGGGCGAGCACGACGGCCGCGATGGCGGCGGCGGCGCGCGGGTGCTGGACGGCGAACGCGACCAGCCCGAGCACCGCGAGGTCCTCGACGATGCTGAGGCCGATGTTGGTGACGGGCTCGGGCGAGGTGTTGACCGCGAGCCGGATCCCGGCCTTCGTCAGGTGCGAGAGGAGCGCGGTGCCTCCGCCGACCGAGGCGAGCACGACCTGGTCGAGCGAGGTGTCCTCGGGGACGTTGCCCGCGAGCAGCGCGCCGATCACGGCGCCCGCGGTCGGCCGGATCAGGGTGGAGACGGCGTCCCACGTGGAGTCGACGTAGGGGATCTTGTCGGCGACGAACTCCATGGCGTAGAGGAACCCGGCCACCGCCAGGACGTCCCACCGGCCGAGCACGTCGGGGACGTCGGAGTAGTCGCCGACCCGGTCGGCGATGCCGAGCACGAGCACGACCAGGTAGGCGTTGACGCCGCTTGCCCAGCCGCTCGAGAACGCCAGGGGGAGGGACTCCACCCCGCGACTCTAGTGAGACCGGGCGCTCACGACTCCGCGGCGATGACCTCGGCGAGCGCGTCGGGGTCGCGGCCGACGACCGTCGTGCCGTCGGCGGCGGTGATGATCGGGCGCTGGATCGCCCGCGGGTGGCGGGCCAGGGCGTCGAGCCAGGCGCTGCGGGAGGCGGCGTCCTTGGGCAGGTCGATGCCCTCCTCGCGCGCCTCCTTGGCGCGGGCGATGTCCCACGGTTCGAGGCCGAGGCGGTCGAGCACCTCGGCGAGCTCGGCGGGCGTCGGCGCCTCGTCGAGGTAGCGGCGGACCGTGTAGTCGATGCCGGCCTCGTCGAGGGCCGCCAGGGCGGTGCGGCACTTCGAGCAGGCGGGGTTGAGCCAGATCTCCATCATTCACCTCTCTGCCGACCGTGCGGTGGTCTCGACGCGCCGTCCTGCTCGACCTTCATGAGCCCACGGTCCTCGCTCGTTCCCCGGGACGACCTGCTCACTCGACGTCGACGGTGGGGGCGCCGGTCATCCGCGCGAGCTCGTCGTAGGACGTGGAGAAGACCGCCGCCGGGTGGCCCGCGGCGGCCCACACCACGTCGTACTGCTGGAGCTGGGCGTCGAGCCAGGTCGGCACCGGCGCCGGGTGGGCGATGGGGGAGACGCCCCCGATCACCTGGCCGGTGTGCTCGCGCACGAAGTCGGGGCTGGCGCGCTTGAGGGCGGGGACGCCGACCCGCTCGGCGGTGGCCTCGGTGTTCACGCGGTGCGAGCCCGAGGTGAGGATCAGGACCGGCGTGCCGCCGGCGTCGAAGAGCAGGCTGTTGGCGATCGCGCCGACCTCGCAGCCGAGCGCCTCCGCGGCCAGTGCGGCGGTGTGGACCGAGTCGGGCAGAATGACGATCCGGCCGGTGCCGCCGAGCCGCTCGTGCGCCTCGCGGAACCGGGCGATGGACGGGTGCTCGGTGGGCTCGGACATGGACACAGCGTAGGAACCGGCTCGGCGAGCGGCAGGAGAGGGGCAGCAATGGATGCGGAGCAGGTGGACCTGCCCGAGTCGGCCGACCTCCCGACGCACCCCGGTCCGCCGACGACGGTGACCCGCGCGGGCCAGCTGCTCGCGGCGCTCGTCGCCCTCGGGGCCGTGGTGACCGTCCTGATCATCGTGCTCCACGACCAGCTGATCCGCTCGTGGGCCGAGGGCCGCCGTGACACCCGCAAGGTGCTGCGCACCCAGGGCCTCGACGCGGTCAAGAACGGCGAGGTGCACGTGCCGGCGTTCATCCCGGTCGCGCTGGTGCTGTTCGTGGTCGTGGCCCTGCTGATCTGGGTGCTGGCGGCGTTCCTGCGCGGCGGCTACGGCTGGGCCCGGATCTCGCTGACGGTCACGCTCTTCTTCCTGGCCGTCGGCACCATCGCGGGGGTCCGCACCGGCGCTCCGGCGACCTTCGCGGCCCTCTCCGTGGCGTCGTTCCCGCTCGAGGTCGCGGCGGCGTACTTCCTCTGGCACAAGGACACGAGCGCGTACCTCAAAGGTTGATCGGGTTGGAGACCCACTCTGAAGGACCGGGTCACTTCGCTCCCGCCGCTGGTTGAGGAGCTCGCGCAGCGAGCGTCTCGAAACCTCTGAGCGTCCGCGCCGGATCCGGCGGCGTCAGGGGTTGACCCGGTGTCCCTCCAGCGGTGTACCTTGGTGTCATTCGAACACGTGTTCGAATGACCATCGAGGAGAGGGGCACCCATGAGGCGCTACGCCGACCCGGTCGAGGTCCGCCAGGGACCTCTCGACAGCGATGCCCAGGGTCTGGGCGCGCAGAGCGTCACCGAGGGCCCCCAGCAGTTCCTCTGGCGCGGCCGGCTGTGGAAGGTCCGCGCGGTGGTCGCGCACTGGGTCGAGACCGGTCCGTGGTGGCAGTCGGTCGGCGCCCGCGCGGTCATCGGGTCCGAGGACGCCGCGGGCGAGACGGAGGCGTCGGCCGACCGGGGCCGCGTCCTGCTGGGCGATCTCCTCTCCGAGCGCGAGCTGTGGCGGGTCGAGGCCGGGCGGGGCCGGGTCGCCCGCGACGGCGAGCCCGACGGCGGCGGCGTGTTCGACCTGGCCTTCGACTGGGCCGAGGGGCGCTGGACGCTCGTCGGCTGCACCGACTGAGACGGCGAGGACCCGATGACGCCGACCAACCCCCACGTCCTCCCGGCGACCACGCACTCCTACCTCGCCCGCGCCGCCGAGTCGCTGAGCGAGGCCGTGACCGCCTCCGAGGCGACCACCCGCTACGCCTGCGCCCACGTGGCCGCGCTGCGTGCCGCGGCGGCGCTGCTCGCGGCCCGCGCCACGCCCGTCGCGCCCACGCGGCGCAGGCCGCAGAAGAACGCCTGGGTGCTGCTCGCCGACGTCGCCCCCGAGCTCGCCGAGTGGGCCGGGTTCTTCGCTGCCGGCGCCGGCAAGCGGGCCGCGGCCGAGGCCGGCTCGCGGCGCGCGGTCACCGAGCGCGAGGCCGACGACCTGGTGCGCGACGCCGACCGGTTCCTCGCCGTGGTCGAGCAGGCGCTCGGCCTGGTGCCGCACGCGCCGACGCTGCCCTACCTCGTCCAGCAGACGGTGGCGCCGGTCACCTCGCTGTCCGCCCGCCGCGTGGGCTGACCTCGGCGTCGTGTCCGACCCGTTCGTGCACCTGCACGTCGCCTCGGGCTACTCGCTGCGCTACGGCGCCTCCCACCCCCAGACGCTGGTCGAGCGGGCCGCCGAGCAGGAGATGGACACCCTCGCCCTCACCGACCGCGACGGCACCTACGGCGCGGTGAAGTTCGCCCGGGCCGCGTACGCCGCCGGCATCCGCCCGGTCCTCGGCGTCGAGCTCGCCCACCGCCCGACCCAGCCCTGGGGCGCGCCCGCGGCGACCCCCCGCACCCCGGTGCGCGGCGGCGCCTACCGCGACCCGGTCGGGGAGGGGCCCCCGCGGGTGACATTCCTGGCCAGCGCCGACGGCGCCGGGGGCGGCCGCGCCGGCTGGGCTGCGCTGTGCCGGCTCGTGTCGGCGACCCACCTCGACGGCGAGCGCGGCGACCCGGTGCTCGACCTCGGGGCGCTGGTCGACGGCCGGCTCGGCGGCGACCTCGGCCACCAGGTCCGCGAGCACCTCGCCGCCGGCCACCTGGTCGTGCTGCTCGGGCCGTCGTCCGAACCGGCCCGCGCGGCCACGCGGCGCCGCGACGACCTCGCGCTGGCGGCGCTCGCGCCGTGGCGCGCGCTGGTCCCGCGCACCCACCTCCAGGTCGAGCTGGTCTCCCACCGCCTGCCGGGCAGCGCCCGCGAGGGGTGGGGCCCCGGCACCACCCACCACGCCGCGCGGATGGCCCGGATCGCCCGGCAGGCCGGCCTCGGCACGGTGCTCACCAACGCCGTCCGCTACGCCGACCGCTGCGACGCCGCGACCGTCGACGTCCTCGACGCGGCGCGCCGGCTGGTCGCGCTCGACCGTCGTCACGTCGACCGCGGCAACGCCGAGGGCTTCCTCAAGTCCGGCAAGCAGATGCGCGAGGTGGCGGAGGAGATCGCCCTGCTCTCGGGCCTGGCCCACGACCCCGACCGCGAGGCCGGCCGGCTGGTCGCCCACACCCGCGCCGTGGCGGACCGCTGCGCGCTCGACCCGCGGCGCGACCTCGGCCTGGGGGAGGTGCACTTCCCCGAGCTCGAGCTCTCGGCCGGCCGTCGCGGCCTCGCGCCACGGATGACGCCCGGCGCGACCGAGGCCGACGGGCTGCTGCGCGCTCGCTGCGAGGGCGCAGTCGGCGACCGCTACGGCTCCGCTCCCAGGGCGGTGCTCTGGAAGCGGCTCGACGACGAGCTCGAGCTGATCCGCGGGCTCGGCTATGCGTCGTACTTCCTGACCGTCGGCGACGTCACCGACCTGATCCGCGAGATGGGGGTGCGCTGCGCCGCCCGCGGCTCGGGCGCCGGCAGCCTCGTCAACTACCTGCTCGGGGTCTCCGGCGTCGACCCGATCCGGCACGGCCTGCTGATGGAGCGGTTCCTCTCGCCGTTGCGCGAGGCGCTGCCCGACATCGACGTCGACGTGGAGTCGGCGCGCCGGCTCGAGGTCTACGAGCGGATCCTCGACCGCTACGGCGGCGAGCGCTGCGTCTGCGTCTCGATGATGGACACCTACCGCGTCCGCCACGCCGTCCGCGACGTGGGTGCCGCGCTCGGCATGCCGCCCGGCGAGACCGACACCATCGCGAAGGCCTTCCCCCACATCCGCGCCCGCGACGCCCGCATCGCCCTGCGCGAGCTGCCCGAGCTGAGGGCGAGCGGGCTCGACGACACCCGGCTCGACCTGATGTTCCAGCTCGTCGAGCGGCTCGACGGGCTGCCCCGCCACGTCGCCGTCCACCCCTGCGGCGTGCTGCTCTCCGACGCCACCCTGCTCGACCGCACCCCGGTCGAGGCCAGCTTCGCCGGCTTCCCGATGAGCCAGTTCGACAAGGACGACGTCGAGGACCTCGGGCTGCTCAAGCTCGACGTCCTCGGCATCCGCATGCAGTCCGCGATGGCCCACGCCGTCGGCGAGATCCGGCGCACCGACGGGCTCGAGATCGACCTCGGCGACCAGTCCCAGGTGCCGCTCGACGACCCCGCCACCTACACGCTGATCTCCTCGGCCAAGACCCTCGGCGTCTTCCAGATCGAGTCGCCGGGCCAGCGCGAGCTCGTCGGCAAGTCGGGCCTCGACTCGTTCGAGGACATCATCACCGACATCTCGCTGTTCCGGCCCGGTCCGGTCAAGAGCGACATGGTGACGCCCTACCTCGAGGGCAAGCAGGGCTGGCGGCTGCCCACCTACCTCCACGACGACCTGCGCCCGATCCTCGGCAGCACCCAGGGCGTGGTGGTCTTCCACGAGCAGGTCATCGAGATCATCGCCCAGCTCACCGGCATCTCGTTCGCCGAGGCCGACGAGAAGCGGCGGGCGCTCGGCGACGTGGAGGGCATGGCCGAGACCAAGGTCTGGTTCTTCCCGCGGGCGCTGGGCCGCGGTTACCCGCTCCGCGTGGTCGAGCAGGTGTGGAGGGTGCTCGAGGCGTTCGCGTCGTTCGGCTTCTGCAAGGCCCACGCCGCGGCGTTCGCGCTCCCGACGTTCCAGTCCGCCTGGCTCAAGACGCACTGGCCCGCGCACTTCCTGGCCGGCGTGCTCACCCACGACCCGGGCATGTACCCCAAGCGGCTGATCCTCGACGACGCGCGCCAGCTCGGGCTGGCGATCCTGGGGCTCGACGTCAACGCCAGCGAGAAGCACTACGTCGTCGAGCGGGTCGACCCCGACCCGGCGTCCGCGACCGACGCGCCGCGCGACGGCATCCGGCTGGCCCTGGCCGAGGTCAAGGGGATCAACGACGGCGAGGTCGACCGGATCGTGGCGGCCCGGCCGTTCCAGTCGCTCACCGACTTCTGGCACCGCGCGCGGGTCTCCCGGCCGGTCGTGGAGCGGCTGGTGCTGGCCGGCGGCTTCGACGCGATCTACGGCATCGACCTCGTCGACGGCGTCCACCGGCGCAGCCGGGTGACCCGTCGCGACCTGCTGCTCCAGGTCGCCGAGCTCGACCGGCACGCCCGGGCGCTCGAGCGCGCGGGTGGCCGGTCGCTCGCGAGCCGCGGCCTGGCGGCCCGGTCGGCGCGCTCGGGCAGTCGCGCCGGCTCCGTCGCCCGGGCCACCGCCGACGACGCCGCGGCCCGCAACAGCACCGACCCGCGAGTGCGCGAGAGCGTCGCCGCGCTCGAGCGGCACCCCCTCGGCCAGGCGGGGGTCTGGGCGCGCGCGGCCGCGCAGTCGAGGGCGACCCCACCGCCCCCGCCGGTCGACTCGGTGCAGCTCACCCTCGAGCTCGGCGACGCGCCGGCCGAGGGCGAGGTGTCGGGCCTGCCCGAGATGACCCCCGAGGAGCGCATGAAGGCGGAGCTCGAGATCCTCGGGCTCGACGCCAGCCGCCACGTCATCGACTCCTACGACGCCTTCCTCGACGCGCTCGGGGTCACCCGCAGCCGCGACCTGCTCACCCGCCGCAGCAAGTCCGAGCTGCTCGTCGCCGGCGTCAAGGTCGCGACCCAGACGCCGCCGATCCGCTCGGGCCGCAGAGTCATCTTCCTGACCCTCGACGACGCCACCGGACCGATCGACGCGACCTTCTTCGAGGACGCCCAGGGCCCCTACGCCGCCACCGTCTTCCACTCCTGGCTGCTGGTCGTCCGGGGCGAGCTGCGCCGCACCGGCTACAAGGGCGTCTCGCTGCGCGCGACCGGCTGCTGGGAGCTGCCGGTGCTGTCGGCGCTCTGGCAGCGCGAGGGCATCGAGGCGGTGCGCGCGCTGATGGCCGAGGTGCCGCAGGGCTTCGGTGCCGTCGGCGTCGAGGCCGCCGGCGCGGGTGCCGCCCAGTCGCGGTCCAGCCGGCCGGTGCCGGCCCAGCCCCCGTCGTTCGGCGGGGACGACCGCCACGACACCGCTGGCGGGATGGGGCGGCGCCGCGTGCTCGTGCACTCCAGCGGCTTCGCGATGTCTCCCTACTCCGACATCAAGCCGGCCGGCGACGACACGAAGGACGTCGCGCGCAAGCTGTGGCACCGCAGCCCCGGGAGCGCGGGATGAGTTCATTAGGGTTGCTCACATGTCGGCCAGCGAACGTCGTCGCAGCGCCCGCACGGCCGTCGTGTGGGAGGCGCTGGAGCGCGCGCTGGAGCACCCCGCGGCGTATTGGGAGCAGGGTGCCCGCGTCGTCGACGTCGGCGGCGGCACCGGCGGTTTCGCGGTGCGCCTCGCCGAGCTGGGCCACCGGGTCACCGTGGTCGATCCCAGTCCCGACGCCCTCGCGGCGCTGGCGCGCCGGGCCCGCGAGGTCGGCGTCGAGGTCGCGGGCGTGCAGGGCGATCTCTCCGACCTGCCCACCCTGGTCGACGACGACCTCGACGTGGTGCTGTGCCACGGAGTGCTCGAGGTGGTCGACGACCCCGCGGCCTCGCTGGCGACGATCCGTGAGGTGCTCCGGCCCGACGGGCTCCTCTCGCTCCTGGTCGCCCAGCGACACGCCGCGGTCGTCGCGCGGGCGATGGCCGGGCACTTCCCGCAGGCGCTCGCGCTCCTGGCCGACGCGCCCGACCCGTCGGCCGGCCGGGCCAACCACCGGTTCACCGCGGCCGAGGCCACCGCGCTGGTGGCCGACGCGGGCTTCGAGGTCGCCTCGGTCCACGGCGTCCGGGTCTTCGCCGACCTGGTCCCCGGCTCGCTCCTCGACCTCGAGCCGGGTGCCACGGCGGCGCTCGTCGAGCTCGAGCGGGCCGTCTCGGAGCGGCCCGAGTACCTCCCCCTCGCGACCCAGCTGCACCTGCTCGCTCGCTGACCGACGGGGCCTCCCGTGAGTGGGGTGGCCACGCCGATCCTCCACGTCGACATGGACGCGTTCTACGCGTCCGTCGCGACCCGCGACCGGCCCGAGCTGCGTGACGTGCCGGTCATCGTCGGCGGCGGCTACCGCGGCGTGATCCTGGCGGCCAACTACGCCGCGCGTGCCTACGGCGTCCGCTCCGGCATGCCATCGACCCGCGCGCGCCGCCTCTGCCCCCACGCGGTGCGGGTCCCGGCCGACCACGACCTGTTCAGCACGGTGTCGGCGGCCGTGATGGAGAACTTCCGGCGGGTGACCCCGCAGGTCGAGGTCGTCTCGCTCGACGAGGCGTTCCTCGACGTCCGGGGCTCGACCCGCCGGCTCGGGCCGCCCCGGGAGATCGCCGAGCAGCTGCGGGCCACGATCCACGACGAGCAGGGCATCACCTGCTCGGTCGGGGTCGCGGCCTCGATCTCGGTCGCCAAGCTGGCCAGCCGGCGGGCCAAGCCGGACGGCGTGCTCGTCGTCCCTCCCGAGGACATCACGTCGTTCCTCCACCCGCTCGACGTGGGCGAGCTCTACGGCGTCGGCGAGAAGACCCAGGCGATGCTGCACCGGCTCGGGCTGGTCACCGTTGGCGACGTCGCGCACACGCCGCTGCGCACCCTCCAGCGGGCCGTCGGCGACGGCCTCGGCCGGATGCTCCACGACCTGGCGTGGGGGAGCGACGCCCGCGAGGTGAGCCCCGGCCGGGTGTCGGTGTTCGGGCACGGCGGCGACCCCGACAAGTCCATGGGCGCGCAGGAGACCTTCGGCCGCGACATCGACGACCGCGAGGTGATCCTGCGCGAGCTGCTGGCCCTCACCGCCAAGGTCACCGGGCGGATGCGGGTGGCGGGCGTGGCCGGCCGGACGGTCGCGATCACGGTGCGGTTCGCCGACTTCACCACCATCACCCGCTCCCGCACCATCCCCGAGGCCACCGACGTGACGCAGGAGATCTACCGCGCGGCGGTTCGCCTCTACGACGCCCTCGGGCTCCAGCGCGCCCGGCTCCGGCTGGTCGGCGTCAGGGTCGAGGGACTCGTGCCGCGCACCCGCGTCCAGCGACAGGGCGTCCTCGGTGAGCGGGAGCGCGGCTGGTCCGATGCCGACCGCGCGGTCGACCGCGCCACGCGCCGCTTCGGCAGCGCCGCGGTGCGTCCCGCGAGCCTCATCGACCGCTGACGACGGGCCTTCGGCGGGGCGACCACGGGGGGGTGCGGGGTAAATCTTGGTGACACCGCTAGTGAAGAGGGAATGCCCTGCCTACACTTGGCTCACATCCACCCGTCGCGCAGCCCGCGCGCCCGGACCCCTGTGGAGGAACGGTGCCACTCTCCGAAGAGGAGCTGCGACTGCTCGAGCAGATGGAGCGCGCTCTCGTCGAAGAGGACCCCAAGTTCGCCTCCACCCTGCGCGGCACGTCGCTGCGCCGTTCGGCACGCCGTCGGGCGATCGCGGCGGGCGTCGTCTTCGTGGTCGGCGTGGCGCTGCTCATGGGCGGCGTGATGAGCGGCAAGGGTGCGATCGGCTTCGCGATCGGCATCGCCGGCTTCGTGGTGATGCTCGGCTCGGCCACGGTCGCCCTCACGGCCGTCCGCGGCCAGCAGCAGGCGGCCGCCGCCGTCGACCCCAACACGGCGGCGCACCCCTCGCGCGGCTTCACCGTCATCGACGGCGGCCGGGCCGGCCGCATCCGCCGTCCCCGCCGCACCTCCCGCAGCTCGGGCTCCTTCATGGAGCGGGTCGAGGAGCGCTGGCGCAGGCGTCGCGAGTCCGGCGGGTTCTGAGAGGGGCTGGGCCTTCGCTCGTGGCCCCGGGTCAGGGCGTGGCCGGGGCTGTCGCCCCGGGCTGGGGCGGCGCGTCGCGGGCAGTACCTCGCGCCCCCATGGCGTAGCGCTACCCGCGCCGCGGCCAAGCCCCTTGACGCTCCGGGGCGCCAGCCCCGGCCACGCCCCGCGCATCGCCGTCGTTCCGTCATCACGGGTGGGGGGCGGATGCTCAACCAACGTGGTCGACGACGCGGCCCGCCATGGCGGGCTCGGCCGACCCCGCGGTGTGCGTACGCCGGACCGGCGCGCGGCGCACGAACACCGAGCGTGGCCACCAGCTCGCGGCGCGGCGGGCGCGCTTGGGGGCGCCGCCGTGGAGGGCCTCGACGCAGGTCTGCATCTCGGCGCGCCAGGTGCCGTGCTCGCTGCCGTCGTTGCGGGCGTAGCGGAGCCGCTCGAGCGAGTGCACGATGCGGTCGAGCGCGACGACGGCGTCCGGGTTGGTGTCGGGGCCGCGGCGCGGCCGCTCGGGGGTGTAGTCGTCGCGGGGGGCGCCGAAGAGCTGGACGAGGGCCTCGCGGGTCTGCCACGGCGAGCGGTGCTGCGGCCACGGCAGCCGGAGGTCGAGCGCGGTGTCGCGCAGCTCCTCCCACGCCTCCTCGGGGCCGAGCAGCCCGCGCTGGTCGCGGCGCCGCCGGCGCAGCGTGCGGGGGCCGAGGGCCACCAGGGCGAGCACCAGCACGAGCGCGAGGCCGCCGGCGACCCACGTCCACGGGAAGCCGCCGCCGTCGGACTGACCGGCCGCCTGAGCGTCCGGGGTGTCCTGCGGCTGGGCCTCGTTGGGGGCCCGCGTGGGCACGTCCTCCTCGCGAGGTCCGGTCGCGGTGGGGTCGTCGGTCGGGCCGATGGTGACGTCTTGCAGCGTGTAGTCGGGCACCCCGCTGGCCCGGGTGGGCGGCGTGGGCTCGAACCGCACCCAACCCGACCCGGAGAAGAACAGCTCGGGCCAGGCGTGCAGGTCGTGGGAGCTGTAGACCCAGGTGTCCTTGCCGACCCTCTCCGGCTCGAGGAACCCGACCGCCACGCGGGCGGGGATGCCGAGCTCGCGGGCCATGACCGCCATCGCCGCCGCGAACTGCTCGCAGTAGCCGACGCGGCCGCCGTTGCCGTCGGTGAGGAAGCGCACCAGGTCGTCGCTGCCGTTGCCGAGGTCGACGTCGGTGCTGTACTCGAACCCACCGTCCTCGCGGAACCACTGCTGGAGCGCCACCGCCTTCTCGTAGCGCGTGCCCTCCTCGGAGGTCACGTCGGTGGCGAGCTTCTTCACGAGCGGGTCGAGCCCGGTCGGCAGGTCGGTGAAGTCGCGTGACACCAGGGCGTTGACCGGAGGCGCCTCGGCGAGCTTGTTGACGTCGTAGTCGAGCTGGACCGACTGCAGCGTCCAGTTGAGCTGGGAGGTGTCGAGGTCGTCGTTGCTCGCGAGGAAGTCCATCGTCGAGACGTCGTAGCGCCAGTCGCCGGGCGCGTCGACGAGGCTCACCAGGGGGGTGGTCGGCAGCCAGGTGGAGCGGAAGTCGCGCTCCGCCGCCAGCCGGTAGTCGTACTTGGTGCGCTCGAGGTCCGCGGAGACACCCACGAGGCCGGGCATCGAGCCGTCGGCGGTCTGGCTGCTCGGCACCTCGCGGTCGCCGGAGCTCCACTCGTTGTCGCTGAACCGGTTGAGCACGGCGATGCGGAGGTAGGACGGGTTCGGGTCGTCGGTCGTGATCGTGAGGAGGTCGCGGTCCTCGCCGCGGACCAGGTCGCGCTTGAGGTCGACCATCGGGTTCTCGATGCTGATGTCGTCGTCGCCGCCGGAGCCCGGGCCGAAGTCGAACAGGTGCACGCTGAACGTCGGGATGAGGATCGGTACGACGACCGAGAGCGCGGTGGCCACACCGCCGATCGCGCGCGCGCCGGTGCGGGGCCAGGTCGGCACGGAGAGCGGCTTGGGCTCGGAGTGGCCGTGGTCCTCCGCGAGGATCGGGCCCCAGCGGGCGATCTGCTCGGACTCCGCGAGGAAGATCATCGCTAGGAAGCCGACCGCCGTGGCCGTGTAGAGGACCCAGTGCGGGCTGTCGCCGGTCATGCTGACCGGGACGCTGTAGATGGTCAGCAGCGGCAGCCCCGCCAGCGGGACCCGGCGCAGGGTGCAGGCGAGGACGTCGACGAGCAGCAGGCAGGCGGCGCCGCCGGCGATCAGCAGCGGGTGGACGGGTGGCTCGCCGCTCGGGACCGGCGGTGCGAAGCGGTTCGCGCTCTGGGCGGCGTCCTGGAAGGCGAGCTGCAACCGGTCCCACGCGTCGCCGACCGGCAGCGGCGACCCGCTGACGAACGCGCAGACGACCATCGCGACCAGCACCACCTGCGCCAGCACGAGCAGCGCCCGGGGCAGCCGCCACCAGCGACCGACCGCGCCGGTGCCGGCGACCACGGCCGCGATCACGAACAGCGGGCCGAGCGTGCGGCCGAACTCCTGGGTGAAGCCCTGCCAGGTCAGCAGCGAGACGAGGGTGGTCGCGGCGGCGACCGCCGAGAGCCCGGCCATCGCCATCGGGTGCGAGCGCACGGCGGCCATGCCCTAGACCCCCTCAGGCAGGAAGGACTCGGCGCCGGCCGGGACCGAGACGGGCGGCTCAGGAGCGACGCCGCGCGACCGTGAGCTCTGGGTGTGCCGGCGTCCGAGCTCCTCCCAGACGGTCTCGAGCCGGTCGGCGGGGCCGAGCGCGACCGAGCGCCAGCCCTGCTGGCTGAGCATGCCCGACGCGTCGCGACCGGCCTGCTCGGGGGAGAGCCACGCGTCGACGTCGACGGCGATCGCGAGGGCCGAGCCGCTGTGCGCGTGCATCCGGCGCAGCACGGGCACGTCGCGCTGGTCGACGTGACCGAGCACGGCGACCAGCAGCCCGTCGCCGCCCGCCTCGGTGAGCCACCCGGTGTCGAGGGCGGGCCGGGGGAGCGGCTGCACGACCGCCAGGGCCTCGAGCAGCGGGCCGGTGTTGAGGTCGGTCTCGCGGGTGTGCCAGTCGTTGGCGCTGTCCTCGCCCGCGGCGGTCACGAGCCGGACCGTGAAGCCGCGCTTGCTCAGGTGGACCGCGATCGAGGCGGCCGCGGAGACCGCGGCCTCGAGCGAGGACGCGATGCCCTGGCCGCGGTGGGCGACGACCCTGTTGTCGAGGAACAACGTGGCGCGCGACTCCCAGGGCTGCTCCTCGCGGCGCACCATGAGCTCGCCGACGCGGGCCGAGCTGCGCCAGTGGACCCGCCGCAGGTCGTCGCCGCGGCGGTACTCGCGGACGGTGACGTCCTCGGCGCTGCCCATCGCGAACGCCCGCGGCCGGTTGTCGCCCGAGCCGGTCCACGCCCCGCCGAGCGGGATGTGGCTCAGCCGCACCGTGCGCGGCGTGACGGTCAGGGGGACGGTGGTGCGGAACGCGCGGCCGAGCTCGACGAGGCCGAACGGGTCCTTGACCCGCACGGTGACGGGACCGATCTCGAAGCGGCCGCGGACGTCGGAGCGGATCTGGTAGGTCACGTCGCGGTGCCAGCCGTGGCCGATGCCCTCGAGGACGAACCGCGGCCGGGTGCCGAGCACGTAGGGGAGGTGGTCCTCGAGGAGGAGGACGCCGCTGGGCGCGCGGCCCTCGTTGACCAGCGACAGGCTCACCGACGCGGGCTGGCCGGCGGCGACCAGCTGCGGGTTGACCGTGCGCACCAGGGCCAGCCGGTAGCGGCTGCGGCCGATGAAGAAGGCGCTGACGAGCGGAAGGGCCAGGACCAGCACGCCGACGCGGCTCAGCGAGGTCTGGCCGAGCACGATCGCGCAGACGATCGCGGTGATGCCCGCGGCCACGAACGCCCGCCCGCGGACCGTGAGCCCGGAGAGTGCCTCGCGCATGGGTCGCCTCCGACTAGGAGCCGGCGGGCACGGGCACGCTCGCGACGATCGCGTCGAGGATGGCGGAGGTCGAGCGACCGCTCATCGACGCCTCGACGCTCGGCAGCAGCCGGTGGGCGAGCACCGGCTTGGTCAGCCCGTGCACGTCGTCGGGGAGCACGTAGTCGCGGCCCTGCATCGCGGCCATCGCCTTCGCGGCCCGCACCAGGTGGAGCGTCGCGCGCGGCGACGCGCCGAGGGAGAGCTCGTCGGAACGACGGGTGGCGGCGGTGATCGCGACGGCGTACCGCTGCACCGCCTGCGAGACATAGACCTGCCCGACGATGCCGATCAGCTTGCGGATCTCGGCGGCGTCGGCCACCGGCTCGAGGTCGTCGAGCGGGTTGGAGCGGGTGTGCGAGTCGAGCATCGCGATCTCCGCGGCCTCGACCGGGTAGCCGACGGACACCCGCGCCATGAAGCGGTCGCGCTGTGCCTCGGGGAGTGCGTAGGTGCCCTCCATCTCGATGGGGTTCTGGGTCGCGATGACCATGAACGGCGCGTCGAGCTGGTAGGTCGCGTTGTCGACGGTGACCTGCCGCTCCTCCATGCACTCCAAGAGGGCGGACTGGGTCTTGGGCGAGGCGCGGTTGATCTCGTCGCCGACGACGATGTTGGCGAAGACGCCGCCGGGCCGGAACTCGAACTCGCGGCTGCTCTGGTTGAAGATCGACACGCCGGTCACGTCGGACGGCAGCAGGTCGGGCGTGAACTGGATGCGGCGCACCGAGCAGTCGATGCTGCGCGCCAGCGCCTTGCTCAGCATCGTCTTGCCGACGCCGGGCACGTCCTCGATGAGCAGGTGCCCCTCGCCGAGCAGCACCACGAGCGTGGAGGACACCACGTCGGCCTTGCCCTCGATGACCTTCTCGATGTTCGCACGGATCCGGCCCACTACCCGGGCCAGAGTCTCCAGATCGGCGCCACCAGCTGGGGCTGCCGCAGTCGGCGTCTCCACGTCGTTCCTTCCGCTCCCTGTCTGTCACCACGGTAGGGCGTCCCGGCAACTTACGCGGTCGAGCGCGAAGCCCACGTCACTTCCACGATCACGAATAGGTCTCAGTTCAACCGCGCGGCCACGCGCCGGCCGCGAGCGCCCGCCAGGGAGGTCTCGGGGAGACGAGGGGACAAAAGGGGTCGGAAGTGGTGAATGGTGGTTGACGGTGGAGTGAAGTGGAGTAATGTGGAGGAAAGTGGAGGAAGCAGCCACCGACGACGACGAGCAGGTCATGGAGGCGCCCGATGTTCTTCATGGGCACCTACACCCCGAAGCTCGACGACAAGGGGCGGCTGATCCTCCCGGCCAAGTTCAGGGAGCGACTGTCGGAGGGGCTCGTGGTGACACAGGGGCAGGAGAAGTGCCTCGACGTCTTCCCGTCCGACGTCTTCATGGAGGAGGCCGACCGCGCCCGCGCCAAGGGCATGACCTCGCGGAGCGGGCGTGACCAGATCCGGATGCTCTTCTCGAGCGCCGAGGAGGTCGTGCCGGACAAGCAGGGCCGCATCCCGATCCCGGCGCCGCTGCGCGACTACGCGGCGATCAGCCGCGACGTGATCGTGATCGGCGCGATGGACCGCGTCGAGATCTGGGAGCCGTCGCGCTGGCGCGACTACAACGCGGCCGCCCAGGAGACCTTCGCCGACCTCGACGAGGACGGCCGTCCGCAGGACTGACCAGCACGCACGACCAGCACGCACGACCAGCACGCACGACCAGCACGCACGACCAGCACCACCGGCAGCACAACTGAAGAGCGGTTCGCAGGGCGAGGTCTCGGCCCGCTCCCCACCTGAGCGTCCCCTGGCGCACCTTCCCCGGTGCCAGGCGACTTCCCACCTCGGGTGTGCGCCAACTGGGACACCTTCCCCGGCCCCAGTCGGCAGCGGAGCGGCCTGAGACCTGGCCCTGCGAACCCTCCACTCCGCTCCACCGACGCCACAGCTCCACCTCTTCCCCGCCGCACCGAGTCATCGAAGGGTCGATCGATGAGCTACTCCACCGAGATGCCGCCGGCGCCACGCCGGGTGCGCGAGCAGGCCCGGGAGGCCCTCGTGCTGATGGCGTTCTCGGCCCTCACCTCGGTGGGGCTGGCCACCGCGCTCGTGGTCCTCGGCCACCTCGGACAGCAGGGCTGACATGGCGAGCCCCGCTCACGTCCCCGTCCTCCTCGACCGGGTCGTGGCCCTCCTCGCGCCCGCCCTGCAGACCGAGGGCTCGGTCATGGTCGACGCCACCCTCGGGCTGGGCGGGCACACCGAGGCCGTGCTGACCCGGTGCGAGCTGGCCCGGGTGGTCGGCATCGACCGCGACCCCGACGCGCTCGCGCGGGCGGGGGAGCGGCTGGCCGGCTTCGGCGACCGGTTCACACCCGTGCACGCGGTCTACGACGAGCTGCCCGACGTCCTCGACGACCTCGGACTGGGCCGCGAGGGCGGCGTCGACGCCGTGCTCTTCGACCTCGGTGTCTCGTCGATGCAGCTCGACGTGCGGGAGCGCGGCTTCGCCTACGCCGAGGACGCACCGCTCGACATGCGCATGGACGGCACGACCGGCCCGACCGCGGCCGACGTCCTCAACACCTACTCCGCCAAGGAGCTGGCCCGGGTGCTCCGCGAGTACGGCGAGGAGCGCTTCGCGAGCAAGATCGCCGCGGCCGTGGTCCGCCAGCGCGAGCAGGCGCCGTTCACCACCTCGGCGCGGCTCGTCGAGCTGCTGTACGCCGTGATCCCCGCTCCCGCCCGCCGCACCGGCGGTCATCCCGCCAAGCGCACCTTCCAGGCGCTGCGCATGGAGGTCAACGACGAGCTGGCGGTGCTGCGGCGCGCGGTGCCCGCCGCCATCGACGCGATCCGGGTCGGCGGCCGCGTGGTCGTCGAGTCCTACCACTCCCTCGAGGACCGGCTGGTCAAGCAGGCGTTCGCCGCCGTCACCAGGTCGGTCGCGCCGCCGGACCTCCCCGTCGTGCCCGAGGAGCTGCAGCCGGCCCTGCGGCTCGTCACCCGGGGCGCCGAGCAGGCCGACGAGTCCGAGATCGCCGCCAACCCCCGTGCCGCTTCGGTCCGCCTCCGCGCGGTCGAGCGCATCAAGGACAGGACCGCAGCATGAATACCCATCGACACCGCTCGCAGAGGCGCTCCGCGCGGGGTGCTCTCGCTTCCGACGGGGCCCGACAGGCATGAGCACTCCCGCCCTCCAGCTCCGCGAGCGACTGCCGCGGCTCGCCGACGAGGCACTCGACCGGGCGCGGCTGACCGTCGTCCCCCGCCGCCGGGTCCGGGCGGCCCGGATGCCGTTCGTGACGCTGGTCAGCCTCATCCTCCTCGGCGGCGTCGTCGGGCTGCTCTGCTTCAACACCCAGATGCAGCAGGCGTCGTTCGCCGCGACCCAGCTCGAGGCGCAGTCGGACAACCTGGCCGCGCGCGAGCAGACCCTGCACGACGACCTGCAGCAGCTCCGGGACCCGCAGGAGCTCGCGCGGCGCGCCCAGGCCGCGGGGATGGTCGTGCCCCAGACCTCGTGCACCCTCCGCCTGGCCGCAGCCACGACCCAGGGCACCTGTGCGCCGGCCACCGCCGACAGCACGCCGCCGCTGGATCCGCGCCCGCCGAGGAAGCCGGCCGTGCTCGACCCCGACCCGGTTGTGGTGGTGGTGCCGCCGGCCGCCGGCGCGCAGGGCCAGGGCGGCCGCCATGACCAGGGCGGCCGGGGCCACGAGGGACACCACGACACGGCGCGGGGCTGACCGGATCCGGGCGACCGAGCGAGCAAGATAGCCCCACCTGCAACACCAGCCTCACCAGAGCACACGAGTCACACCAGTCATCACCGGCACCACCGGACCGCCCTTCCCCGCCGACCCACCCGAGAGACGACGAGAGACACGTGCCCCGCAACCGAGACCGCCGCCCGGCCGGCCGCCCGGCGACCGCCGTCGTGACCACGGCCGGGCGCGGCAGTCGGCGGGGCTCGCCCCAGACCCGCCTCCGGGTCGGGTTCGTCATGATCGCGATGGTGCTCTCGCTGTTCGGGGCGCGACTGGTGCAGCTGCAAGGGCTCGACCCCGGGTCGTACGCCGCGATGGCGGCCGCCGAGGGCACCGTCGACGTGGTCCTGCCGGCCCAGCGTGGCGACATCCTCGACCGCAACGGCCAGCCGCTCGCGGTCTCCATCGACGGCCTGATGATCGTCGGCGACCCGCAGATGACCGAGGACAAGGCCCCGGAGATCGCACGGTTCCTGAGCCAGAAGCTCGACGTCGACTACTTCGCCGTGCTCAAGCGCCTGCGCGGGCTCAAGGAGGGCAGCCGGTTCGAGTACCTCGCCCGGCACGTGCCGTCCACGCTCGCCACCGACGTGATCCACGAGGCCGAGGACCGCGGCTACGAGGGGCTCTCGACGCGCCGCGACGCGGTGCGCACCTACCCCTCCCACGACATCGCCGCCAACCTCGTGGGCTTCGTCGGCACCGACCAGCCCTACGGCGGTCTCGAGGAGGTCTTCGACAAGGCGCTCTCGGGCAAGGACGGCAGCGAGAGGTACGAGGTCGGCGCCGGCAACCGGATCCCGCTGGGCGACAACACCACGGTGCCCGCCGTGGACGGCCAGGACCTGCGCACCACCATCGACCGCGACCTGCAGTGGTACACCCAGCGCGTGCTCCGCCAGGCCCGCGAGGCCTCGGGTGGCTCCTCCGCGATCGCGGTGATCATGGACTCGCGCACCGGCGAGGTCCTCGCGCTCGCCGACGACCCGACGTACGACGCGGACGCCCCGGGCGAGTCGCCGGTCAAGGACCGCCGCGCCCGCTCGCTCAACCTCGCCTACGAGCCGGGGTCGGTCGAGAAGGTGCTCACCCTCTCGGCCCTGATCGACGCGGGCAAGGTCAACGCCCGCACCGAGCTGCTGGTCCCCGGCGAGCTGCACCGCCAGGACCGCGTGATCCACGACCACTGGGAGCACGGCCTGATCAAGCTGACGCTGGCCGGCGTGCTCGCCAAGTCGTCCAACGTCGGCACCGTCCTCGCCTCGGACCGTTTCGAGCCCGGCCAGCTCCGCGCCTACCTCGCGCAGTTCGGCCTCGGCCAGCCCACCAACGTCGGCCTCGGCGCCGAGTCGCGCGGCAACCTGCCGGACCCGAGCGTGTGGAACAGCCAGATCGGCGACCGCATCGCCTTCGGCCAGTCGCTCGCGGTCAATGCCATGCAGATGACGGCGGCGGTCAACACCATCGCCAACCACGGCCTCCGGGTCGACCCGACGCTGATCCAGGGGCAGGCGAGGCGCGACGACGGCATGGAGATCGGCACCGACGTCTCCTCGACCCGGCAGGTCATCTCCAAGGAGGCGGCCCGCCAGATGACGCTGATGATGGAGCGGACCGTCGACCCCGAGGACGGCGTGGCGCCCAAGGCGCAGGTCCCCGGCTACGTCGTCGCCGGCAAGACCGGCACCGCCCAGCGCGTCGGCACCTGCGGCACCGGCGCCGCCAAGCACAGCTGCTACGACGGCACCAACACCGTCTCGTTCGCGGGCTTCGCACCCGCCCAGAACCCCCGGTTCACCATCTACGTGGTGATCCAGGCGCCCACGATCGCGGGCGCCGGCGGCGGCGCGACCGCCGGACCGGTGTTCTCCAAGCT
This sequence comes from Nocardioides halotolerans DSM 19273, assembly GCF_000422805.1. Taxonomy (GTDB): domain Bacteria; phylum Actinomycetota; class Actinomycetes; order Propionibacteriales; family Nocardioidaceae; genus Nocardioides; species Nocardioides halotolerans. The sequence continues at coordinate 99,212 of NZ_AUGT01000012.1, forward strand.
GATGGCCTACGCCCTCCAGCGCTACGGCGTCCCCCCGATCGAGAAGAAGCAGACACGCCTCCCCGTCGAGTGGTAGGAGACACTGCCCGGGTGGTGAGCGCACAGACCCGGCCCGAGCGCCCGCCGCACGTGGCGTGGGAGACGCTGGTCGCCTGGGTGGCCGAGCTCGCCGAGCCCGACGGCCCCGCCCAGCCCCACGCCCAGCCCCACGCCCAGCCCCACGCCCAGCCCCACGAGGCGATCACGGGCCTCACGCTCAGCTCGGAGCGCACCCGGCGGGGCGACCTCTACGTCGCCCTGGCGGGCGCCCGGTCCCACGGCATGGACTTCGCGGAGCAGGCCCGCGCGGCCGGGGCCGTCGGCGTCCTCACCGATCACGAGGGGGCGGCGCGCGGCCGGGCCGACCTCGCGGTCGACGACCCCCGGGCGCTGCTCGGCCGCCTGGCCGCGCGGGTGTACGGCGAGCCGGCGGCCGCGATGCGGATGATCGGCGTCACCGGCACCCAGGGCAAGACGACGACCACCCGGCTGGCCGAGGGCGGCCTCGAGGGCGCCGGCGTGCGCGCGGGGGTGATCGGCACGGTCGGCACCCGCATCGCCGGTGAGGACGTGAAGACGGCCCTCACCACACCCGAGGCCCCCGACCTGCACGCGCTGTTCGCGGTGATGCGCGAGCGCGGGGTCACGGCCTGCGCCATGGAGGTGAGCAGCCACGCCCTCGTCATGGGACGCGTCGACGGCGTGGTCTTCGACGTCGCGGTGTTCCTCAACCTGGGCCGCGACCACCTCGACTTCCACGCTGACGAGGAGGACTACTACCGCGCCAAGGCCTCGCTGTTCACCCCCGAACGCGCCCGGCTGGCGCTGATCGGCATCGACGACGAGCACGGCCGCCGGCTAGCGAGCGAGACCGGGCTGCCCGTGCAGACCTTCTCGACTCAGGGCCGTGACGCCGACTGGACCGTGGCCGACGTGCGACCCGGGCCGGACGGGTCGTCGTTCCGCGTGCTCGGCCCGGGGGTCGACGCCGAGGCGAGGGTCCCGCTCCCGGGTGCCTTCAACGTGAGCAACGCGCTGGCCGCGGTGGCCGCCTGCGGCGAGGCCGGGCTCGACGTACCGGCCGTGGCCCGGGCCATCGGCAGCGGGGTCGGCGTCCCCGGCCGCTTCGAGCGGATCGAGGCGGGCCAGCCGTTCACCGTCGTGGTCGACTACGCCCACAAGCCCGACGCCGTCCGGGCCGCACTGGAGAGCCTCCGGCCCCTCACCGACGGGCGGCTCCTCGTGGTCCTCGGGGCCGGGGGAGACCGCGACCCCGGCAAGCGCCCGATCATGGGCGAGCTCGCCGCCCGGCTCGCCGACGTGCTGGTGGTGACCGACGACAACCCGCGCACGGAGCCGCCCGCGGCGATCCGCGCCGCCGTCCTGGCGGGCGCCCGCGGCGGCACCGCGCGGCTGATCGAGGAGGGCGACCGCCGCGCCGCCATCGCGACCGCGCTCGACCTCGCGGCGCCCGGAGACATCGTGGTCGTCGCCGGCAAGGGTCACGAGACGGGGCAGGAGGTCGACGGCGTCGTGCACCCGTTCGACGACCGCGAGGTGGTCCGCGAGCTGCTCGCGGCCCGGCAGCAGGAGTAGCGCAGGCAACATCGGGCAACCGCTCCTCGGCGGGCCGCGTCGGACTCCGGAGCGACGTACGGAATCATGTCTGAGCGGTCCGGGTCGGAGGAGAGGGGAGCGATGAGAGCCATCCTGCTGAGCGGCGCGCTCTCGCTGTTCGTGTCCCTCCTCGGCACGCGCGTGGCCATCAACCAGTTCCGCCGGCTCGGGCTGGGCCAGCAGATCCGCGACGACGGCCCCACCAGCCACCACACCAAGATGGGCACGCCGACCATGGGTGGCGTGGTCGTCATCCTGGCGACGCTCGTCGGCTACTTCGTCGCCAAGCTGGCCACGATGTCGGCGCCGACCGGGTCCGCGCTGCTGCTCCTCTTCCTCTTCGTCGGGATGGGGCTGGTCGGGTTCCTCGACGACTACATCAAGATCGCCAAGCAGCGGAGCCTGGGCCTGCGCAGCAAGGCCAAGATGATCGGCCAGACCGTGGTCGCGCTGGTCTTCGGCGGGCTCGCGGTCTCGCCGTGGCTCAAGGACGACGACGGCATCACGCCCGCCTCGAAGCACCTGTCGTTCATCCGCGACTGGGAGGGCATCGCACTGCCCACGATCGTGGTGATGCTGCTGATCTGGCTCATCGTCACCGCGACCAGCAACGGCGTGAACCTCACCGACGGGCTCGACGGCCTCGCCGCCGGGGCCTCGATGATGGTCTTCGGCGCCTACATGCTCGTGAACATCTGGCAGAACAACCAGTCGTGCGCGTCCTCGAGCCTCGACCCCGACAACCAGAGCCTCTGCTACACCGTGCGCGACCCGCTCGACCTCGCCGTGGTCGCGGCGGCGCTCACCGGCGCCTGCTTCGGCTTCCTGTGGTGGAACGCCTCACCGGCCGCGATCTTCATGGGCGACACCGGCTCGCTCGCGCTCGGCGGCGCGGTGGCCGGCCTCGCGATCCTCACCCGCACCGAGCTGCTGCTCGTCATCCTGGGCGGGCTGTTCGTGCTCGAGACGGTCTCGGTGATGCTCCAGGTGACGACCTTCAAGATCACCAAACGCCTGACCGGCACCGGACGCCGGGTGTTCCGCATCGCGCCGATCCACCACCACTTCGAGATGCTCGGCTGGGAGCAGGTCACCGTCACGATCCGCTTCTGGATCATCACCGGCATCTGCGTCGCGGCCGGCCTGGGCGTCTTCTACGCCGAGTGGGTCTCGGGCATCGGATGATCCGACGGCGCTCATGAACCCAGCCAGCCTGGGCCGGCACGACTCCTGGGAGGGCGTCCGGGCCGTCGTCGCGGGGTTCGGGGTGTCCGGGTTCGCGGCCGCCGACAACCTCCTCCACCTCGGCGCGGCCGTCACCGCGCTCGACGAGCGGGCCGACGGGCCCGACGGGCGGGCCGCGAAGGCCGAGCTCCTCGAGGTGCTCGGCGCGCAGATCCGGCTCGGCGAGGGTGCCACCGCGACCCTGCCCGACGACGTCGACCTGCTCGTCACCTCGCCCGGCTGGCGGCCCGACGCGCCGCTGCTGGCGCAGGCCCGCGACCGCGGCGTACCGGTCTGGGGCGAGGTCGAGCTCGCCTGGCGGCTGCGCGACCCGCAGCACGACACCCCCTGGCTCGCGGTCACCGGCACCAACGGCAAGACCACGACGGTCCGGATGCTCGACGCGATCCTGAAGGCGGCCGGGCTGCGCAGCGTCGCGGCCGGCAACGTCGGGCTCCCGCTCGTCGAGGCCGTCATGGACCCCGAGCCGTACGACGTGCTCGCGGTCGAGCTCTCCAGCTTCCAGCTCCACTACACCGACTCGATGAGTGCCCAGGCCGCCGCCGTCCTCAACGTCGCCGAGGACCACCTCGACTGGTACCCCTCCATGTCCGACTACGCCGCCGACAAGGGCCGCATCTACGACCGCACCCAGCGGGCGTGCGTCTACAACGCCGCCGACCCCGTCACCGAGGCGCTGGTCCGCGAGGCCGACGTCGTCGAGGGCGCGCGAGCGGTGGGCTTCACGCTCGGCATGCCCAGCGTCGGGATGCTCGGCGTCGTCGAGGACATCCTCGCCGACCGCGCGTTCATCGAGGAGCGGGAGACCAGCGCCGCCGAGCTCTGCACCCTCCAGGACCTGACCGCGCCCGGCACCCCCGGCCCCGCCCCGCACACCGTGCAGAACGCGCTGGCCGCGGCGGCCCTGGCGCGCGCCCACGGCGTACCGCAGGCCGCGGTCCGCGACGGGCTGCGGGGCTTCCGGCCCGACGGCCACCGGATCGCGCTGGTGGCGGAGCGGGCGGGCGTCGCCTGGGTCGACGACTCGAAGGCGACCAACCCGCACGCCGCGCTCGCCTCCCTGCTCGCCTACGACCCCGTGGTGTGGGTCGCCGGCGGCCTGGCCAAGGGTGCGTCGTTCGACGACCTGGTGCGCTCGGTCGCCGGTCGGCTGCGCGGCGCCGTGCTCCTGGGGCGCGACCGCGACGTCATCGCCGAGGCACTCGCGCGACACGCACCCGATGTGCCAGTGATCGTCGTGGACACGCGTGAGACTGCTGTGACTGAAGGTGACCATGCGTCTGTTGAGGCACAGCCGATGCGACGCGTCGTGGCCGCCGCGGCTGGGCTCGCCCGGCCGGGCGACACGGTGCTCCTCGCCCCCGGGTGCGCCTCGCAGGACATGTTCACCGACTACGCCGCCCGCGGTGACGCGTTCGCCGCGGCGGTGCAGGAGCTGACCGGCTAGCAAGCGGAAGGGGACGAAGGTGAGCCCACGGTGACCACCGCGAACCCCGAGGGTGCCCGGCCCCGCCGCTTCGAGCTGCCCGCGCTCCCCGCCCGCCTCCGGCTGCGTCGCAACGTCGCGCACTTCGTCGCGACGGGGGAGCACGGGTCGTCGGTCCGGCCGCGCACCTGGTTCGGCACGCTGCGCGCCGCGCTCGACCGGCCGCTCACGGCGTACTACCTGCTGCTCGGCGCCTCCGCGCTGCTGCTCACGATCGGCCTGATCATGGTGCTGAGCGCCAGCAGCGTCTACTCCTACGAGGTCAACGACGGCGACTCCTACGCGGTCGTCCGACGCCAGCTGGTCTGGGTGCTGATCGGCCTGCCGCTGGCGTGGGTCGCGAGCCGGCTGCCGAACCGCTGGGTCCGGCGGCTTGCCTACCCCGGCTTCTCGGTCTCCCTGATCCTGCTCCTGCTCACGGCGTTCTTCGGCGTCGAGCGCAACGGCAACCAGAACTGGCTCGGCGTCGGCCCGGTCGTGATCCAGCCCTCGGAGATCGCCAAGCTCGCGATGGTGATCTGGGCCGCGCACATCTACGCCAACAAGGAGCGCCGCCTCTCGAGCACCCACGAGATCGTCGTGCCGGTGGTGCCGGGGATGATCCTGGCCACCGGCCTCGTGGTCCTCGGCAACGACCTCGGCACCGCGCTGGTGCTGTTCGCGCTGCTGCTGGGCTCGCTGTGGGTGGTCGGCGCCCCGCGCCGGTTCTTCACGGTCATGTTCACCGTGGTCGCCGTCGGGCTGTTCGTGCTCGTCGGCACCAACGCCGAGCGGCTCGGCCGGGTCACCACCTTCATCGACCCGTTCAACGACTACCACGACAAGGGCTGGCAGCCCGCCCACGGTCTCTACGCGCTCTCGACGGGCGGGCTGTTCGGCCAGGGCATCGGGGCCAGCCAGCAGAAGTGGGGCGACCTGCCCGAGGCGCACACCGACTTCATCTTCGCCGTGCTCGGCGAGGAGCTCGGGCTCGCCGGCACCCTCCTGGTGATCACGCTGTTCCTGACGATCGCGTTCGCGGCGCTGCGGGTCGCGCGGCGCACGGCCGACCCGTTCGTGCGCTACGCGTCGTTCGGCATCGTGGTCTGGCTGGTCGGTCAGATGATCGTCAACGTCGGCATGGTGCTGGCACTGCTGCCGGTCATCGGCATCCCGCTGCCGCTGATCTCCTACGGCGGGTCCGCGCTGCTGCCGTCGCTGGTCGCCCTCGGGCTCCTCGTGGGCTTCGCGCGCCGCGAGCCCGAGGCCGCGCGGGCGCTGGCGGCGCGGCGGAAGGTGCGCTCGGCGGGGCTCTCCGCCGCCCGCTCCAGGTAGCGGACGGCAGCCTCCTAGGCTCTGCACCGATGCGCATCCTCCTAGCCGGCGGCGGCACCGCCGGCCACACCTCTCCGCTGCTCGCGACCGCCGACGCCTTGCGCCGGCTCGAGCCGTCGGTGGAGGTCACCTGCCTCGGCACCCCCCGCGGGCTGGAGAACAAGGTGGTGCCCGAGGCGGGCTACCCGCTGGAGCTGATCGCTCCCGTGCCGCTCCCGCGGCGCCCGTCCGCCGACCTCCTGCGGGTGCCCGGGCGGCTGCGCGGCGCCGTGCGGGAGGCGCGCGACGTCCTCGACCGGGTCCGGCCCGACGTCGTGGTCGGCTACGGCGGCTACGTCTCCGTGCCGGCGTACCTCGCGGCTCGCCGCGCGAAGGTCCCGGTCGTCGTCCACGAGCAGAACTCGCTGCCCGGCCTGGCCAACAAGGTCGGCGCCCGCATCGCGCGTCGGGTCGCCGTCAGCTTCCCCGACACCCCGCTCCGGCACGCGGAGTACGTCGGGCTGCCGATCCGGACCATGATCTCCGGCCTCGACCGGCAGGCCCTCCGCGCGGAGGCGCTCGCGTTCTTCGGCCTCGAGGCCGACCGGCCCACGCTGGTGGTGACGGGCGGGTCGCAGGGCGCGCGCTCGATCAACGACGCCGTCGTGGCCGCGGCCCGGGCGCTGGGCGAGGCGGGCGTGCAGGTGCTCCACGTGGTCGGGCCCAAGAACGACGTCGCTCCGCAGGACGGCGTCCCCACCTACGTGCCCGTCGGCTTCGTCGACCGGATGGACTACGCGCTGGCCGCCGCGGACCTCATGGTCTGCCGCTCCGGGGCCTCCAGCGTCACCGAGGCCGCGGCGGTGGGCGTCCCGGCGATCTTCGTGCCGCTCCCGATCGGCAACGGCGAGCAGCCGCTCAACGCCAGGCCGGTGGTCGACGCCGGGGGAGCCCTGCTCGTCGACGACGGCGCCTTCACCGGCGCATGGGTGGCCGAGCACGTCCCGCCGCTGGTCACCGACCCGGAGCGGCTGGCCGCGATGAGCGCGGCCGCATCCGGCCTGATCCCGCGCGACGCCGACGAGAAGCTCGCGCGGATCGTGCTGGAGACCGCGAGGTGAGGCTCGACGTCCCGGCCGACGTCCCGGCCGCAGACCGCCTCGGGCGGGTCCACCTGGTCGGGATCGGCGGGGCCGGGCTCTCGGGCATCGCCCGGCTCCTCCTCGCCCGAGGGGTGCAGGTCAGCGGCAGCGACGGGCAGGAGTCGGCCACCCTCGACGCGCTGCGCGCCGCGGGCGCCACGGTCCACGTGGGCCACGACGCCGCCCACCTCGGCGACCTCGGTCCCGGTGACACGCTGGTCGTCTCGGCGGCGATCCCCGAGGGCAACCCGGAGTACGTCGAGGCCGACCTGCGCGGTCTGCGGGTGCTCTCCCGTGCGGCCGCGATGGCGTCGCTGATGGACGGCTTCCGCGTGGTGGCGGTGGCCGGCACCCACGGCAAGACGACCACGACCTCGCTGCTGACCGTCGCCCTCCAGGAGTCGGGACTCGACCCGACCTACACCATCGGCGGCGACCTCTCGGCCACGGGCGTCAACGCCGCCCGGGGCAGTGGCGACCTCTTCGTCGCCGAGGCCGACGAGAGCGACGGCGCCTTCCTGGCCTACCGCCCCTTCGGCGCGGTGGTGACCAACATCGAGGCGGACCACCTGGACCACTGGGCCGACGGGGCCGCCTACGCGCGGGCCTTCGACGTCTTCGCGGGTCACGTCGACCCCGGAGGGTTCCTGGTCGCCTGCGTCGACGACCCCGGCGCGGCCGCGCTGGCCGGCCGCGCCGCCGCGTGGGGACTCAGGGTCGTGACGGTCTCGACGCGCCCGGGCGCAGACGTCGGCCCCGACGTCCTGGACGGCGTCACCCTCTGGTCGCCGGGCGACCACTTCCTCGCCGACGCGCTCGCGGCGTACGCCGCCGGCGTCGAGCTGGGAGCCGACCCCGACGACCTGCGCCGCGGACTGGCGGCCTACGCCGGCACGAAGCGCCGGATGGAGGCCAAGGGCGAGGCAGGGGGCGTGCGCGTCTACGACAGCTACGCCCACCACCCCACCGAGATCGCCGGCGACGTGGCCGCGGCTCGCGCGCTGGCGGGGGAGGGCCGGGTGGTCGTCGCCTACCAGCCGCACCTCGTGTCGCGGACCCGCCTCTTCGGCGCCGCGATGGGTGAGGCGCTCGGCGCGGCCGACGAGGTCGTGGTCTGCGACGTCTACGTCTCGCGTGAGGAGCCCGACCCCGAGGTCACCGGCGCGCTCGTGGCGGACGCCGTGCCGCTCGCACCCGGCCACGTCGTCTTCGTCCCCGACCTCGACGACGTCCCGGCCGCCGTGGCGGCCCGGGCGCGGCCCGGCGACCTCGTGCTGACCCTGGGCGCGGGCAGCGTCACCGAGATCGGGCCCCGCGTCCTCGAGCTGCTCGGCGGTGGTCGTGCCTAGCCTCCGGCGGGGGTCGGGCGACGCGACGGGAGCGGTGCCCGTCGACCGGGCCACCAGGCGCAGCAGGCGGAGGTTCGCGCGACGGCAGTGGCGGCGGCGCTGGCTGGCCTGGCGCTACCTCCTGGTCCTCGTCCTGGTGCTGGCCCTCGTCGGCGGCGGGATCTACGCCGTGTGGTTCTCGGCGTGGCTCGCCGTCGAGGACGTCGAGGTCAGCGGGGCCCAGACCGTGAAGGCCGCGGACATCCGCGCGAGGTCGGGCATCGACGAGGGGGAGCCCCTGGTCCGCGTCGACCTCGCGAGCGCCGAGCGCCGCATCGGCGCGCTGGCCGTCGTCCGCTCGGTCTCGGTGACCCGGCAATGGCCGCACGGCGTGCTGATCTCCATCGAGGAGCGCGTCGCCATCGCCGTGGTCGAGATCGGCGAGCGCCTGCGCGGCATGGACGTCGACGGCGTCGTCTTCCGCGACTACAAGAAGGCACCGCCCGGGCTGCCCCGCGTCGAGACCTCGATCGGCACGACGTCGGCCGCGCTCAAGGAGGCCGCCCAGGTCATCTCGGCGCTGCCGGCGTCGCTGACCCTCCTCGTCGACCACGTCCAGGTCACCACCGTCGACCAGATCTCGCTGGTGCTCAAGGACGGTCGCGTCGTCAACTGGGGGAGCGCGGAGGAGTCCGACACCAAGGCCGAGGTCCTCGAGCCGCTCCTCGCCAGCGTCGAGGCCTCGGTCTACGACGTGAGCGTCCCGTCGCGGCCGACGATCACGCCCTGACCCTCGCCGCGTCAGGAACTTCGCGCGAGTCGACGTTCCCCCGCGTGTCGTCGCCACGTGAGCCGCTCGCGTCCCTACTGTCATCGGCACGGACAGGTTGACATAACTATAACCCTCAGCCTGAGGGTGACAGTTCGGCCGGGACGTCGGAGCAGGCACTGCCAGAGAAAGGGCGAAGTCGTGGCAGCAGCGCAGAACTACCTCGCGATCATCAAGGTCGTGGGCATCGGCGGGGGCGGCGTCAACGCCGTGAACCGGATGATCGAGGTCGGCCTCAAGGGGGTCGAGTTCATCGCGATCAACACCGACGCCCAGGCCCTGCTCATGAGCGACGCCGACGTCAAGCTCGACATCGGCCGCGAGCTCACCCGCGGGCTCGGCGCCGGCGCCAACCCCGAGGTCGGGCAGCAGGCCGCCGACGACCACGCCGACGAGATCGAGGAGGTGCTCAAGGGCGCCGACATGGTCTTCGTGACCGCAGGCGAGGGTGGCGGCACCGGCACCGGCGGCGCCCCGGTCGTGGCCCGCATCGCGCGCTCGCTCGGTGCGCTCACGATCGGCGTGGTGACCCGCCCGTTCGCCTTCGAGGGCCGCCGCCGCGCTGGCTCGGCCGAGGAGGGGATCGCCGCCCTCCGCGAGGAGGTCGACACCCTCATCGTCATCCCCAACGACCGGCTGCTGTCGATCTCCGACCGCAACGTCTCGGTGCTCGACGCCTTCAAGCAGGCCGACCAGGTCCTGCTCCAGGGCGTCAGCGGCATCACCGATCTGATCACCACGCCCGGGCTGATCAACCTCGACTTCGCCGACGTCAAGTCCGTGATGGCCAACGCCGGCTCCGCGCTCATGGGCATCGGCTCGGCGCGCGGCGAGGACCGCTCGGTCGCCGCTGCCGAGATGGCGGTGTCGAGCCCGCTGCTCGAGGCCTCGATCGACGGCGCCCACGGCGTGCTGCTCTCGATCGCCGGCGGCTCCGACCTCGGCCTGTTCGAGATCAACGAGGCGGCGGCGCTGGTGGCCGAGGCGGTGCACCCCGACGCCAACATCATCTTCGGCGCGACCATCGACGACGCGCTCGGCGACGAGGTGCGGGTGACCGTCATCGCCGCCGGCTTCGACGGCGGCACGCCCAAGCGGGCCCACGAGGGCTCGGCGCTGCGCCGTACGCCGCCCGTGCAGACCCAGGCGGAGACCCGGGCGGCCGTCGCCGCCGCGCGCCAGGAGGAGGAGCGCGAGAAGGTGACCGCGGGCGCCCCGGTGTCCACGACCCCCGACTCCGCCACCCAGCCGCGCCCGGCGCCGAAGCCGATGCAGTTCGACGACGACGACCTGGACGTGCCCGACTTCCTCAAGTAGTGCTCCGCGCCCTTGTACTCCTTCCGCACCACGCTGGTCACGTCACTGGGCCACGCCGACCTGGCCTTCACCGACCGGTACGGCGGGGTCAGTGCGTCGCCCTACGACGAGCTCAACCTGTCGGTGTCCGGGCCGGACGACGAGTCGGCGAAGGCCGAGAACCACCGGCGGCTGCTCGCCGACTTCGCCCCCGGCGACGTGCTCCGTGACCTCTACCAGGTGCACGGCGCCGACGTCGTCGAGGCCGAGTCGGTCGAGGGCGGCGGCCCGTACGCCAGGCCGCACGCCGACGGCATCGTGACCACCCAGGCAGGAGTCGTGCTCATGGTGCGCGCCGCCGACTGCGTGCCCGTGCTCCTCGTCGCGCCTGACGAGGAGGTCGTGGGCGCGGTCCACTCCGGTCGCGAGGGGCTCGTGGCCGGCGCCGCCCCTGCGGCGGTCACCCGGATGCGCGACCTCGGCGCCGACCGGGTCGAGGCGTGGGTCGGGCCCCACGTCTGCGGCCGCTGCTACGAGGTGCCAGAGGACATGCGGGCCCACGTCGCGGCCGTCGTCCCGTCGTCCTCTTCGCAGACGTCGTGGGGGACGCCGTCCCTCGACCTCGGTGCCGGCGTGCGTGCCCAGCTCGAGGAGGTGGGGGTGACCGTGCACGACGTGGGCCGCTGCACCCTCGAGTCCGAGGACCTCTACTCCCACCGGCGCGACGGCGAGCGGGCCGGCCGGCTCGCCGGGGTCGTGCGCCTCAGGGGCGAGGGCCGATGAGCCGCGAGGACGAGATCGCCGCCGGGCTGGCCCGCGTGCGGCAGCGGATCGCCGACGCGTGCGCCGACGCCGGTCGCGAGCGCGACGAGGTCGAGCTGGTGGTCGTCACCAAGTTCTTCCCCGCCGGCGAGGTCCGGGTCCTGGCGGGGCTCGGCGTCACCGACGTGGGGGAGAACCGTCACCAGGAGGCCGAGTCGAAGGCCGCCGACTGTGCCGACCTCGGCCTGCGGTGGCACTTCATCGGCGGCCTCCAGAGCAACAAGGCGGCCGCGGTGGCGGGGTATGCCGCGGTGGTCGAGTCCGTCGACCGGCGCAAGCTCGTCGGTGGCCTCGCCCGCGGCGCGGCCCAGGGCGGCCGCGCGGTCGACGTCCTGCTGCAGGTCTCGCTCGACCCCCCGGGGCGCGAGGGGCGCTCGGGGGCCGATCCCGCAGACCTCGCCGAGCTGGCGGCCGCGGTCGAGGAGCACGCCGACGAGGGGCTCGTGCTGCGCGGGCTGATGGCCGTCGCGCCGCTCGGCGAGGACCCCGCGGCGGCGTTCGGCAGGCTCGCCGAGGTGCGGGCGGCGTTCCTCGACCAGCACCCGTCGGCGACCTGGCTCTCGGCCGGTATGAGCGCCGACCTCGAGGACGCGATCCGGGCCGGCGCGACACACGTGCGCGTTGGCTCCGCGGTCCTCGGTTCGAGGCCCCGGAACTTGTAGTGTCCAAACAATCCAACACAGCCAGGATGCGCGGCCTCCGCGCAGAGCGGCCGCCGGACCCGGAAGGCAGCAACCATGAGCGGTGCGATGCGCAGGATCGGTGAGTACCTCGGCCTGCTCGAGGACACCGGTCGCTACGACGACGACTACGCCGACGACCCGCGCTACGACGACACCTACGAGGGTCGCTACGCCGACACACAGCACCCCACGGAGACGCACCCGGTGGCCGCCGAGCGCCCGACGCGTCGCGAGCTGCGCGAGGCGCGGCAGGCCGCGACCGTCGCGCACCTCGACGACCGCCGCCGCGGTGGCGCGCCCACCATGACCGCGGCGCCGCGGGTCGCCGAGCTCTCGCGGATCACCACGCTGCACCCGCGGACCTACAACGAGGCCCGCACCGTCGGTGAGAACTACCGCGACGGCACGCCGGTGATCATGAACCTGTCCGAGATGGACGACAACGACGCCAAACGGCTCGTCGACTTCGCGGCCGGCCTGATCTTCGCGACGAGGGGGTCGATCGAGCGGGTGACGAGCAAGGTGTTCCTCCTCTCGCCGCCCAACGTGTCGGTGGCCGCCGAGGACAAGGCCCGCATCGCCGACGGCGGCTTCTTCAACCAGAGCTGACCCGGGGCTCGCCCCTGAGGCCGCGGCGGACGCGGACCTCCCGCCCGGTGTGCCGATGCGCCCCTGGGTTGGTCGACCCGGCATGATCGTCGCGTGCACGCCGTCTGGTCGCTCATCCACATCGCGCTGTGGATCTTCATCGCGCTCCTGTGGATCCGCTTCGTCGTCGACTGGGTGCAGATCTTCGCGCGCAACTGGACGCCGACGGGGTTCCTCCTGGTGGTGCTCGAGATCGTCTACTCGGCCACGGACCCGCCGATCAAGGCCCTGCGCCGGGTGATCCCGCCGCTCCGGATCGGGACCGTGGCCCTCGACCTGTCGTTCATCATCGTGATGATCGTGGCCTACATGCTGCTCTACCTCGTCGGTGGCTTCCTCTGAGGCGACCGACGACGACCAATGTGCTGCACCGACCGACCAGTCCGAAGCACCTGTCACATCAGCCCCATGGCAGGCGCTACAGTTCCGAGGAAGACTCGACGTCCGGAACCCCGTCCGGACACCAGGGGACATCGCTGAACTCGAGGGACCTCGAAGAAGATGAATGGGTGGAAACATGCCGCTGACGCCTGAGGACGTGAGTAACAAGCGATTCACGCCGGTCCGGCTCCGCGAGGGCTACGACATGGGCGAGGTCGACCAGTTCCTCGACGAGGTCGAGGCCGAGCTGGCCAGGCTGACCAAGGAGAACGACGACCTGCGCAACAAGCTGTCGGCCGCGCAGACCGGCGGCGGGTCGAGCTTCCAGGACAGCCCGGCGACCACGACGGCGCAGACGCCCGCGGTCCAGGAGCGCGCTCCCGAGCCGGAGCCGACCCCGGAGCCCACCCCCCAGCCCGTCGCGGCGGCCAGCGCCGGCCCCGAGACCATCCGGGTCGAGACCGTGCCCGAGGCGTCCAACGCCGCGGCCCGCCTGCTCGAGATCGCCACCCGCAACGCCGACGAGCTGGTGGAGTCGGCCAAGAACGAGGCCGACAAGATCATCGGCGAGGCGCGCACCAAGTCCGAGCGCCTCGAGGCCGAGGCGAAGGTCAAGGCCGACCGCCTCGAGTCCGACGCCCGCACCCGCGCCCAGATGCTCGACTCCGAGACCGCCGAGCGCCGCCAGCAGATGTTCGGCGAGCTCGAGCGCGAGCGCGACAAGCTCAACAGCGAGGTCGAGACGCTGCGCGCCTTCGAGCGCGAGTACCGCTCGCGCCTCAAGAGCTACTTCAGCCAGCAGCTCGAGGCGCTGTCGGGTCCGGGCGAGTCGCCCGCGGTCTCCGACGACCAGCCTCCGGCGCCCAAGCGGCTGCGCTCGATCCTCGGCGACGACGAGGTCTGAGCAGGCCCTGCCGGGGTCTGGAGGGGCCACGCGGCTCCTCGCTGACCTGCGCGTTCGGGCGGCGAAAACGTTTGCGCGGCCAGGTCACGAGTTGAGCGCGCCTGTTTGAGTGGGCGCGGGTGAGCGGATACGGTTCCGCGCAGCACCCGTGGACACCGCCACGGTCTAGGCCACCAGGAAGGCCCGGTCGATGGCCCGCACCAGCACTCGCTCGCTCGCCGGACGGACGGCCAGCGCCGCCCGCAAGGTGATCGGCCGCCGTACGGCGAAGGCCACCTCGGGCGCGGCCGCGTCGACCAAGAAGGCCGTCAAGGCCCCGGCGAAGAAGACCGCGCCGGCCAAGAAGGCGGAGCCCGCCAAGAAGGCCCCTGCCAAGAAGGCCGCGCCGGCGAAGAAGGCCGCCAAGGCCCCGGCCAGGAAGGCCGCGCCGGCGAAGAAGGCAGCTCCCGCGAAGAAGGCTCCCGCGAAGAAGGCCCCGGCCAAGAAGGCGGCGCCGGCCAAGAAAGCTCCTGCCAAGAAGGCTGCGCCGGCCAAGAAGGCCCCGGCGAAGAAGGCCCCGGCGAAGAAGGCCCCCGCGACGAAGGCCCCCGCGAAGAAGGCGGCGCCGGCCAAGAAGGCTCCTGCCAAGAAGGCCGCGGCCACGAAGGCGGCGCCGGCCAAGAAGGCCGCGGCGAAGAAGGCCCCGGCCAAGAAGGCGGCGCCGGCCAAGAAGGCCCCGGCCAAGAAGGTCCCGGCCAAGAAGGTCCCGGCGGCGAAGGCGGCACCAGCGAAAAAGGCTCCCGCCACCAAGGCTCCCGCCACGAAGGCCGCGGCGACGACCAAGGCGGCCCCGGCCGCGAAGGCTCCCGCCACCCGCAAGGCGCCGGTCAGCAAGCTGGTCGTCAAGGCCGGTGAGGGCGCGTGGACCAAGGCCGAGCTCAAGGAGGTCCTCAAGGAGCTCAACGCCGAGCGCGAGCACAGCCGCGAGATCGTCGAGGCCCACTCGAACGAGTTGACCGGCCTGATGCGCGACTCCGGCGACGGAGCGGGCCAGGACCAGGCCGACGTGGGCGCGACCACCTACGAGCGCGACCAGGAGCTCACCGTGCTCACCATCGAGCGCGACAAGCTCTACCAGATCGACCGGGCGCTCGCCCGGATCGACGACGGCACCTACGGCGTCTGCGAGTCGTGCGGAGAGCCGATCGGCAAGGAGCGGCTCAAGTTCATGCCCCGTGCGACACTGTGCATGACATGCAAGCAGCGCGAGGAACGTCGCTGAGTCCCGACGACTCCAGCCTGAACGACACGCAGTCCGTCCCGTCCCGCACCCGGGTGCGAGCCCTGCTCCTCGCGTCGTTCGCGCTGCTCTACGCCCTCGACCAGCTCACCAAGTGGCTGGCCGTCGATCGGCTCACCGGCGAGCCCGACCACGAGCTGGTCGGTGAGCTGCTGGTGCTGCGCCTGACCCGCAACGCGGGCGCGGCGTTCAGCACCGGGACGGGCTACACCAGCCTGTTCAGCTGCCTGGCGATCGCGGCGGTGCTGGTCGTGCTGTGGCTGAGCCGGCGGGTCGCCAGCCCCGGGTGGGCGGTCGCACTGGGCCTGCTGCTGGCCGGGATCACCGGCAACCTGACCGACCGCGTGTTCCGGTCGCCCGGGGTGCTGCGTGGCCACGTGGTCGACTTCCTCATGCTGCCGCACTGGCCGATCTTCAACGTCGCCGACATCTGCATCAACGTCGCCGCGGCGCTGATCCTGGTGCAGGCCTTCCGCGGGATCCGCCTCGACGGGTCGCGGGTCGAGCGCGAGGCCGAGGAGCCCGCCGACTCGTGAGCGTCGAGGGCTCCGCCGCCGACCACCGCACGCTCCCGGTCCCTGACGGGCTGGCCGGGGAGCGGGTCGACGCCGCGCTGGCGCAGATGTTCGGGCTGTCGCGCACCCGCGCCGCCGACCTGATCTCGCGCGGCCTCGTGCAGGTCGACGGCGCCGGCGCCGTCAAGAGCGACCGCGTCCTGGCGGGGGCCACTCTCGACGTGACGATCCCGGTCGAGGCGGACCCCCTCGCCGTCGTACCCGAAGAGGTCGAGGGCATCCAGATCATCCACGACGACCCCTCGATCGTCGTGATCGGCAAGCCGGTCGGCGTCGCCGTGCACCCCTCTCCCGGCTGGACCGGCCCGACGGTGGTCGGACACCTGGCGGCGGCGGGGTTCAAGATCGCGACCAGCGGCGCCTCGGAGCGGCAGGGCATCGTCCAGCGGCTCGACGTCGGCACCTCGGGCGTGATGGTGATCTGCAAGTCCGAGCACGCTTACTCGGTGCTCAAGAACGCCTTCCGTCGGCGCGACGTCGACAAGACCTACCACGCGCTCGTGCAGGGCCATCCCGACCCGCTCGAGGGCACCGTCGACGCCCCGATCGGGCGGCACCCGAGGGCCGACTACAAGTTCGCGGTGATGGCGGAGGGGCGGCCGAGCGTCACTCACTACTCCACGCTCGAGGCCCACCGGTTCGCCTCGCTGCTGGAGGTGCACCTCGAGACCGGCCGCACCCACCAGATCCGGGTGCACATGGCCGCGCTCAAGCACCCGTGCGTGGGCGACCTGACCTACGGCGCCGACCCCACGCTCGCCACGAGGTTCGGGCTCGAGCGCCAGTGGCTGCACGCCGTCAAGCTCGGGTTCGAGCACCCCGACAGCGGCGAGTACGTCGAGTACGAGTCGGGCTACCCCGACGACCTCGCGAAGGCGCTCGAGGCGGTCCGCGGTGCCGACTGACGACCTCGTGCTGCGGCCGGCGACGCCGGACGACCTCGGCGCGGTGGCCGAGCTGCTCATCGAGGTCCGCGAGGCGGCGTACCCCTCGATGCCGCGGGGGATCCACCCGCCCCACGAGGTCCGCGCCTACGTCGACGGCTGGGACCTGTCGACCTACGACGTCTGGCTGGCCGAGGCCGAGGGGAGCCCCGTCGGCTACGCGCGGCTGAGCGCCGACTGGCTCGAGGACCTCTACGTCGACCCGTCGGCCCAGGGCACGGGCGTCGGCGGCGCGCTCCTCGACGTGGTCAAGGCGCAGCGGCCGGACGGCTTCTGCCTGTGGGTCTTCGAGTCCAACGAGCCGGCCCGGGCGTTCTACCGGTCCCGGGGGCTGGTCGAGCTCGAGCACACCGACGGCTCCGTCAACGAGGAGAAGGCCCCCGACCTCCGGATGGCCTGGCCCGGCCGCGACCCGCTCGCGTTCTTCCGCTCGCTGATCGACGAGGTCGACCGCGAGCTCGGCGAGCTCCTCAACCGCCGGGCCGCCGTCACCGCCGCCGTGCAGCCCCACAAGGTCGACCCCGCGCGCGACCTCGACCGCGAGCGCGAGATCGCGCGCGCGATGGCCGCGCGCGCCCCGGGCCTGGGCGAGGAGCGCCTCTACCGCATCGTGCACCAGATCATCAGCGAGAGCCTCGACGCCGCCGACTGACGCGCCCGCCGGCCGGGCTGTCGGCGGTCGCCCCTACGGTCGTCGGCATGACCACCAGCCGAGCTGGCCCGCCGCCGTGAGACGCCACGCCGGCGGTCACGAGCAACTCGCCGCCGCGGGGTTCCCGTGGGGCCGACCCGACGCCGTAGGCTGAGGCTCTTCCCCCGGGATCGCGCCCGACAGCGTCGAGCGGCCCCCGACCAGCTCGCTTCGCCATGCCCAGACTTCCCGGAGGAGGCAGCCACCCCCATGCCCGGTCAGGACTCGTTCGTCCACCTGCACGTGCACACCGAGTACTCCATGCTCGACGGCGCGGCCCGGTTGACCGACCTGACCCAGCGGGCGGCCGAGCTCGGCATGCCGGCCGTGGCGATGACCGACCACGGCAACGTGTTCGGCGCCTACGAGTTCTACAAGAAGGCCAAGGACGCCGGGGTCAACCCCATCATCGGCATCGAGGCCTACGCGACGCCCAACATCAGCCGGTTCGAGCGCAAGGGCGTCAACTTCTACGGCGGCGGCCCCGACGACGTCAGCGCGCGGGGCGCCTACACCCACATGACGTTGCTGAGCGAGTCGACCGAGGGGATGCACAACCTCTTCCGCCTCAGCACCGGCGCGTGGCGCGACGGCTTCTTCAAGCAGCCACGCATCGACCGCGAGCTGTTGACCACCCACGGCCGCGGCCTGATCGGCACCACCGGGTGCCCGTCGGGCGAGGTGCAGGTCCACCTCCGCAACGGCAACTACGACGCCGCTCGGCAGGCGGCGGCCGACTTCCGCGACATCCTCGGCCCCGACAGCTACTTCATCGAGCTGATGGACCACGGGATCGACATCGAGAGGCGCGTCCGCGAGGGGCTGCTGCGCCTCTCCAAGGACCTCCAGCTCCCGCTGCTGGCGACCAACGACTCCCACTACGTCATGCGCGAGGACGCCCCGAGCCAGGAGCACCTGCTCTGCATCAACTCCGGCTCGACGATGGACATCCCCGCCGGCGACGGCCCCGGCCAGCGGTTCGCCTTCACCGGCGACGGCTACTACCTCAAGTCCGCCGCCGAGATGCGTGAGGTCTGGCGCGAGCTCCCCGAGGCCTGCGACAACACCCTGCTCGTCGCGGAGCGCTGCCACGTGGAGTTCAGCGAGAGCGTCGGCAAGTACATGCCTCGCTTCCCCTGCCCGGCCGGCGAGAATGAGGACTCCTGGCTGGTCAAGGAGGTCGAGACCGGGCTGCGCCACCGCTACCCCGGAGGCATCTCCGACGCCGTGCGCAGCCGCGCCGACTTCGAGCTCGGCGTCATCAACAGCATGGGCTTCGCCGGCTACTTCCTGGTCGTCGCCGACTTCATCAACTGGGCGAAGAGCCAGGGCATCCGCGTCGGCCCGGGCCGCGGCTCCGGGGCCGGCTCGATGGTCGCCTACGCGCTCCGCATCACCGACCTCGACCCCCTCGTGCACGGGCTGCTGTTCGAGCGCTTCCTCAACCCCGACCGCGTCTCGATGCCCGACTTCGACATCGACTTCGACGAGCGTCGGCGGGGGGAGGTCATCAAGTACGTCACCGAGAAGTACGGCGACGACCGCGTCGCGATGATCGTCACCTACGGCACCATCAAGGCCAAGCAGGCCGTCAAGGACTCCAGCCGCATCCTCGGCTACCCGTTCGCGATGGGTGACCGGATCACCAAGGCCATGCCCGCCGCCGTGATGGGCAAGGACGTCCCGCTCAAGGACGTCTTCGACCCCGAGCACAAGCGCTACGGCGAGGGCGGCGAGTTCCGCTCGCTCTACGAGTCCGACGCCGAGGTCAAGCGGGTCGTCGACACCGCGATGGGCATCGAGGGGCTCAAGCGGCAGTGGGGCGTGCACGCCGCCGGCGTCATCATGTCGAGCGAGCCCCTGGCCGACGTGATCCCGCTGCTCAAGCGGCCCGCCGACGGGGCGATGATCACGCAGTTCGACTACCCGACCTGCGAGAACCTCGGCCTCATCAAGATGGACTTCCTGGGGCTGCGCAATCTCACTGTCCTCGACGATGCCCTCGCCAACATCGAGGCCAACCGCGGCGAGACGGTGGTCCTCGAGGAGCTCGAGCTCACCGACGAGGCGACGTACGCCCTGCTCCAGCGCGGTGACACGCTCGGCGTGTTCCAGCTCGACGGCGGGCCGATGCGCGCGCTGCTGCGCTCCATGCGGCCTGACGTCTTCGCCGACATCTCGGCGGTCGGCGCGCTCTACCGTCCGGGCCCGATGGGCATGGACTCCCACAACAAGTACGCCCGCCGCAAGACCGGGCGCGAGCCGGTCGAGCCGATCCACCCGGAGCTGGCCGAGCCGCTGGCCGAGATCCTGGACGAGACCTACGGCCTCCTGGTCTACCAGGAGCAGGTGATGGCGATCGTCCAGAAGGTCGCCGGCTACACGCTCGGTCAGGCCGACCTGCTCCGCAAGGCGATGGGCAAGAAGAAGAAGGAGATCCTCGACGCCGAGAAGGTCCCCTTCTCCGACGGCATGAGGGTCAACGGCTACTCCGACCGGGCGATCGAGACCCTGTGGGAGACGCTGCTGCCGTTCGCCGACTACGCCTTCAACAAGGCCCACTCGGCGTCCTACGGGCTGGTGTCCTACTGGACGGCCTACCTCAAGGCCAACTACCCCGCGGAATACATGGCGGCCCTGCTCACCAGCGTCCGCGACGACAAGGACAAGTCCGCGATCTACCTCAACGAGTGCCGCCGGATGAAGATCCAGGTGCTCCCCCCGGACGTCAACGAGTCGGCGGCCAACTTCACCCCGGTCGGCAACGACATCCGCTTCGGCCTCACCGCGATCCGCAACGTCGGCGGCAACGTCGTCGACGGCATCGTGGCCGCGCGCGCCGAGAAGGGCCGCTACGCCGACTTCAACGACTTCCTCGAGAAGGTCCCCGCGCTGGTCTGCAACAAGCGCGTGGTCGAGTCGCTGATCAAGGCCGGTGCCTTCGACGACCTCAAGCACCGGCGCCGGGCGCTGGTCGCCATCCACGAGCAGGCCGTCGACCAGTACGTCGACGTCAAGCGCAACGAGGCGATCGGCCAGGACTCGCTCTTCGGCGGCGTCGACGACAGCGAGAGCGGGTTCGGGGTCTCGGTCAAGATCCCCGACGACATCGACGAGTGGGACAAGACCACGCTGCTCAGCCACGAGCGCGACATGCTCGGGCTCTACGTCTCCGATCACCCGCTGCTCGGGCTCGAGCACGTGCTCTCCCGCGGCACCGACTGCACCATCGGCGCGCTGATGCTCGACGAGGAGCGCCCGCACGGGTCGATGGTCACGGTCAGCGGCCTGGTGACCTCGGTGCAGCGCAAGATCACCAAGCGCGGCGACTCGTGGGCGACGATCACGCTCGAGGACCTCGACGGCGCGATCGAGGTGCTGCTGTTCCCCAGCACCTACCAGCTGGCCAGCACGCTGCTCGTCGAGGACTCCGTGCTCCGCATCAAGGGCGCGCTGTCCCGTGACAAGGACCAGCCCGAGCTGCGCGCGCAGGAGGTCGTGCTCCCCGACCTGTCCGACGGGCCCAGCGGTCCGGTGGTCATCAGCCTGCCCTCGACCCGGTGCACGCCGCCGACGGTGGCCCAGCTGCGCGACGTGCTCGGCACCCACCCCGGCGTGACCGAGGTCCGGCTGCGACTCTTGTCTCGTGAGAAGACCACGGTCATGCGTCTCGACGACCGGCTCAGGGTCACGCCTAGCCCGGCGCTGTTCGCCGACCTCAAGCAGCTCCTGGGCCCGGGATGTCTGACGGGCTGACCGCGCCCGCTCCCGAGATCCTCGACGCGCGACCCGACCGAGCACGGCGCTCACCCTGGGTGGTCGTGCCCGCCCAGGCGCTCGCGACGCTCGCCGTCTTCGCTGTGGTCGGCGCCGGCGCGGGCTGGGCCTGGTTCCGGCTGTGGGACGTCCCGAGCGGGGTCGTGGCCGGGGGCCGGTGGTACACCGACGAGGCCGGGCTCCGCGACGACTTCCAGGGCGTCGCCCTCTACGTCGTGATCGCCACCGTGTCGGGCCTGGTCCTCGGGGTCCTGGCCGCCTGGGCCTTCGACCGCGCCGAGCTGGTCACCCTCGCCGCGGTGATCGCGGGGTCGGTGGTCGCGGCCTACCTCATGCTCCGCGTCGGCACCCACCTCAGCCCCGGCGACCCCCACGAGCTCGCCAGGACGGCGCAGGACGGCGACAAGCTGTCCGGCGCGCTGCGGGTCCGGTCGTGGGCGCCGAGGGGCTCGTTCACGTTCGGTGCCCTGGTCGGACTGGGCCTCGTCTACGCCGTCTCGATCGGCCGGCCGCCCACGGAGGTCCGCGGCCTGCCGTCGCTGCCGCCGCGCTCCACCTCACCCTCAGCCGCGACCGCGAGCCCGACCTCGACCGTGCCTCCCGCCTGAGGCGAAATCCGGTTGCCACCCGGAACCCGCGGGTAGGCTCCGCCCGTCTCACCAGCGCACCCGCCTCCTGGCGCCGACGTCCCGGGCCCGCCCGGCTACCCCTCGGAGAGTCCCTTGTCCAGCACGCTCCCTCCTCCGCCCCCTCCGCCGACCGGCCCGCCGGCCGGTGGCCCGCCCAGTGGCCCGCCCACTGGTCCCCCGAGCGGCCCGCCCAGCGGTCCGCCGGAGTACCTCGAGAGCGGCGGCGGCGGACCACTCCCGCCGGAGCCCCGGCAGGGTGGCCGCGGCGTGCGCCGTGGCCTGCT
Source organism: Nocardioides halotolerans DSM 19273 (assembly GCF_000422805.1). Lineage (GTDB taxonomy): Bacteria > Actinomycetota > Actinomycetes > Propionibacteriales > Nocardioidaceae > Nocardioides > Nocardioides halotolerans. The sequence goes on from NZ_AUGT01000012.1 coordinate 121,104, forward strand.
GGTCGGCGGTGGCGTGATCGGCCTGGTCGCGGCGGGCGTGGGGGCCTGGGCGGCGTACAACTTCCTGACGACCGGCCCGCAGCCGGCCGAGGCGCTGCCCGCCGGCACCCTCGGCTACGTCAGCGTCGACCTCGACCCGAGCGGCGGGCAGAAGATCGAGGCGCTGCGGACCCTCAACAAGTTCCCCGCGTTCGAGGACTACGTCGGCATCAGCTCCGACGACGACCTGCGCAAGGAGATCTTCAAGCGCATCCAGGACGAGGCGCAGTGCGACGACATCGACTACGCGGACGACATCGAGCCCTGGCTCGGTGACCGGGCCGCGGTGGCGGCGGTCGACCTGGGCGGTGACACGCCCGACGCGGTGTTCGTGGTGCAGGTCAAGGACGCCGACAAGGCCGAGGCCGGCCTCGACAAGATCAAGGACTGCAGCGGCGTTGGCGAGGAGCAGAGCGGCGGCTGGGCCATCGAGGGCGACTGGGCCGTCGTGGCCGAGTCGGACGACGTGGCCGACGACGTCGTCGCCGCGACCAAGAAGGGCTCGCTCGCCGACGACGACGACTTCCAGAAGTGGACCGACGAGGCCGGCGACCCCGGCGTGCTCACGGTCTACGCCGGCCCGCGGGCCGGCGACTACCTCGCCGACCACGCCGACGACCTGTTCGGGTTCCCCCTCGGGCTGATGACGCCCGGCGCGACCTACGAGTGCAACGCAGACGACCCCGACCCCGACCTCGGGGGCGACCTCGCGGACGAGTCCTGCGCGATCGACTCGTCGCTCCCCGACGACTTCAAGCAGAAGCTGAGGGACTTCGACGGCATGGCCGCGACGCTCCGGTTCGACGACGGCGCCATCGAGCTCGAGGCCGCCGGCGACACCGCCCTGGGCGGGACGTTCTTCCTCTCCGGCGGGGCGACCGCCGACATCGTGAAGACGCTGCCCAGCGACACCGGCGCCGCGCTGGGTCTCGGCTTCGCCGACGGCTGGTTCGGCGACCTGGTCGACTACGTGGCTCCTTACATGGGTGAGGACGCCGACGAGGTGATGAGCGAGCTGTCCGAGATGACCGGGCTCGACCTGCCCGACGACGCCGAGACGCTGGCCGGTGACTCGGCGGCGCTGGCGCTGGGCTCCGACTTCGACCCGGACGACTTCTTCGGCTCCGATGACGGCTCCGACATCCCGGTCGCGATCAAGATCCAGGGTGATCCCGACGAGATCGAGAAGGTGCTCGACAAGCTCCGTGACATGGCGGGCCCCCAGGCCACCATCCTCGAGACGGACGCCGATGGCGACGTCATCGTGATCGGCCCCAACCCCGACTACCGCTCCGAGGTCCTCGAGGACGGCAAGCTCGGCGACAACGACGTGTTCAAGGACGTCATCCGCGAGGCCGACGACGCGCAGACGATCCTCTTCGTCGACGTCGACGAGCTCGAGGACGCCATCGCCGACGCCGTCGGGGACGGTGACCGGGAGTTCCTCGACAACCTCGAGCCGGTCTCGGGCTTCGGTGCCTCCGCGTGGGTCGACGGCGACGTGAGCCACTCGGTGATCCGGCTGGCCACCAACTAGCGAAATCCGGACGCGCGGCCTGCTCGCCGCATAGGTTCGGCGGGTGGAGGGCGGCGACGCGGCGTGGGGACGACCCGACCAGACGACCTGGTCGGAGTCGTCCGCCCGCGCCGTCCTCCAGCTGATGGTCGAGTCGGTGGCGGAGCTCGTGGGGTTCGAGGTGGCCGCGCTGTCGGTCGTGCTGGGTGACGAGCTGGTGACGCTGGCCTACACCGGGCCGGAGGAGCACCGCGAGTACATGGAGCAGCCGGACCCGGTGTCGGTGATCGAGCCGTTGCTCGCCAAGGCCGTGCCCTGGGGGCCACGGCTGCGGTTCCTCGAGGCGACACCCGTCGAGGAGCTCGACGGTCACTGGGTCCACTTCGACCAGGTGCCCACCGACCACCCCGACGCCTGGCGCGCCGACGAGGAGCTGTTCGCGGTGCTCAGGAACGACGACGGGGTCGTCGTCGGGATCCTGTCCGTCGACCGGGCCACCTCGGGACGGCGCCCGGACGCCCGCGAGCTCGGCCTGCTGGAGAAGTACGCCGCGCAGGCCGAGCGCGCGGTGCTGACCCTGTTCGAGCGCCAGGCCCTGCTCGAGCAGGTCGCCCACGCGGAGTCCGCGCGCCAGCTGATCCGCTCGGCCTCCCGCCCCACCCACGGCTCGCTCGAGGACGTCCTGCGGCTCACGCACGACCAGCTGGTCGAGAGCTTCGACGCGCGCGGCTCGTGGCTGCACGTGTTCCGGTCCGACGGACCGGGGGTCGACATCGTGCGCACCCACAAGGGCGAACGCATCGAGCTCGAGCCCGATGTCGTCGAGCGCGTCGCCGAGATGGCCTCCGAGCTCTGGGTGGAGCAGCGCGCGCTCGCCCTGACGCGCGACGAGCTCCCCGACCGGCTGGGGCCCGCGATCCGCGAGCACCTCGCGAACCCGGACGTCTCCTGGATGCTCGGCGTCGCCCTGGGCGTCGGCGAGGAGTGCGTGGGGTTCATGGCGCTGTGGCGGCACTCGGACCAGCCGGAGTGGTCACCGGTCGAGATCGCCTCCGCCCTGCAGATCGGCCACGACCTCGGGGCGGCGCTGATGACGGCGCGCGCACTCGAGTCGGAGCGCCGGCTGGTGACGAGGCTCCAGCAGGTCGACGACTACCGGAGCCACCTGGTCGCCATGCTCTCCCACGAGCTGCGGACCCCGCTGACCGTGATCTCGGGCAACCTCGAGCTGCTCGGCGAGACCGACCTGGACGCCGAGGCGCAGCGCTACCACGAGGCGATGGGACGCGGCACCGAGCGGATGCAGGCCGTGGTCGACGACCTGCTCCTGCTGGCCCGGGTGAGCAACCCCGACCACCCCCTCGTGCGGGTGCCCGTCGACCTCCGCCCGGTCGTGGGCGAGGTGATCTCCCTGGTCGAGTCGACAGCGCGGTCGAAGGGCGTCGCGCTCACCGTGGACCTCGACCCGCCCCCGCTCGTGGTGCCCGGCGACGCGGTCGAGCTCGACCGGCTCATCGGCAACCTGGTCAGCAACGCCGTGAAGTACACCGGGCCGGGCGGCGCGGTCGCGGTCGATGTCCAGCGCGTCGGCGAGGCGGTGGTGCTGGCGGTGGCCGACACCGGCATCGGCATCTCTGAGGACGACCAGGAGGGCCTGTTCCGCGCGTTCTTCCGCACCAGCAACCCCGAGGCGCTGCGTGAGCCCGGCACCGGCCTGGGACTGGCAGCGGTGTCCACCATCGTGGAGCGGCACCAGGGTCGCGTCGAGGTGAGGTCGCGGCTCGGCGAGGGCAGCACCTTCACCGTGACGCTGCCGTCGTCGTAGCCAAGAGCTGGGGCATGTCTCTCGATCCATGGCGGCACCTGGACGACGCCGGCATCCACCAGCAATGGAGAGACACGCCCTACGCGCGCGCCACGTCGGCGACGACCGCCCCCGTCACCGCGATGAGGTCGGCCGGGGCGAGCTCGACGTCGAGGCCGCGCCGGCCGCCGGAGACGTAGACGGAGTCCCACAGCTCGACGGTCTCGTCGACGACGGTCGGGTGCCGGCGCTTCTGGCCGAACGGCGAGATGCCGCCCGCGACGTACCCCGTCGCCCGCTCGGCGGCGCGCACGTCGGCCATCGCGGCCTTCGAGGCGCCGACGGCCCGGGCCAGTGACTTCAGGTCGAGGCGACCGCTCACCGGCACGACGGCGACCACGAGCGCCCCGTCGGCGCTGGCCATCAGCGTCTTGTAGACCCGGTCGGGGTCGAGCCCGAGCTCGGTCGCGGCCTCCAGGCCGAACGACTCGCTGCGGGGGTCGTGGGCGTACTCGTGGACGGTGAAGACCACGCCCGCCGCCCGCAGCGCGACCACCGCTGGCGTCAGTTCGGGCTCCAGCGCGTCCGGGCCACGTCGGTGGCGGGGAGCGACGGCAGCACGTTCATCGCCCGCAGCTCGCTGCGCAGCAGGTCGGTGACCATCCGCAGCCGGTGCTCGGCGTCCTCCGCCTCGAGCAGCGCCTGCCGGTCGTGGAGGGGGAGCGGCGCGCAGGCGGCCAGCGTCCAGGAGAGGTACGACGGATCCTTCGGCAGGTCGCCGGTGTAGGGATCGGCGCGGATCTCGGCGAGCGCGGCCCGGTAGGCGGTGAAGATGTCCCTCGCGTGCTGCACCAGGTCGGCCGGCACCGGCCCTCCGGTCTCGGGCCGGTCGACGACCTGGCCGACGGGGAAGGTGCCGGTGGTGTCGAGACGCTCGAGCTGGATGCGGTCCAGGCCGACCGCGACGATCGAGAAGGTGCCGTCGGGGTGCGGCTCGACCTCGGTGAGCTGCACCCGGCAGCCGATCCGGAACAGCGACTGCGAGCCGTGGTCGCCGACCTCGTAGCCCTCACGGATCCCGACCGACCCGAACAGCCGCTGGGTGGGGTCCTCGACCCGCAGCAGGTGGTGCACGAGCGCGCGGTAGCGGTCCTCGAAGACGGTGAGCGGCACGCTCACGCCGGGGAAGATCACCGCGTTGAGCGGGAACATCGGCAGCGACGTGCTCACCTCTCCGAGACTAGCCTCGCAGCCACGCGAGCACCGCCAGCACACGACGGTGCTCGTCGGGTCTGATGCAGGTCGAGCTTGGTCAGGATCCGGGCGATGTGGGTCTCGACGGTCTTCAGGTCGATGACCAGCCGCTCCGCGATCGCCCGGTTGGAGAGGCCCTGGGCCATGAGCTCCAGCACGTCGCGCTCGCGCTCGGAGAGCCGGCCAAACTGCTCGGCGAGCTCGATGCGGCCCAGCAGGTGGCTGACCACCTCGGGGTCGAGCACCGTGCCCCCGGCGGCGACGGAGGCGAGTGCGTCGAGCAGCACCCGCACGTCGGTCACCCGGTCCTTGAGGAGGTAGCCGAAGCCCCGCGCGTGCGTCCGGGCGAGGTCGGTGACGTAACGGCTCTCCAGCGACTGCGACAGGAGCAGGACGCCCACGCCCGGCTGTCGGCGGCGGAGCTCGAGCGCTGCCTTCGCGCCCTCGTGGGTATAGGTCGGCGGCATCCGGATGTCGATGATCGCGACGTCCGGCTCGTGCTCGGCGGCCGTCGTGAGCAGCTCGTCGGCGTCGACCGCCCGGGCGACCACGTCGACCCCGGCCTCGACGAGGAGGCCGGCCAGCCCGTCGCGGAGGAGCCCGGAGTCGTCGGCGATCACGACCCGCACGGGAGCACCGCCTCGACCGTCGTGCCGCCGGCGTCGCTGGTGACGGTGAGCCGCCCGCGGGCGGCCTCGACGCGGTCCCGCAGCCCGCGCAGGCCCGGCCCGTCCGGGTTCGCACCGCCGCGGCCGTCGTCGTGGACCCGCAGGCGCAGGTCGCCGTTCTGCCGATGGACGTCCACCTCGATCCCGTGCGCGGCGGCGTGCTTCTGCGCGTTGACCACGGCCTCACCGATCACCGACCACGCGGTGAACTCCGTGCCCGCGTCGAGCCGCCCGTTGTCGACCCGCACCCGGATCGGCACGGGGGAGTGGCGGACGATGTCGTCGAGGGCCGCGCCGAGACCACCGTCGGCGAGTGCCGCCGGGTGCAGGCCGTTGGCGAGGTCGCGCAGCTCGCGGACCGCGGCCCGGGCGGCGGCGGCGCCCTCCGCCAGCGCCTCGCGCATCCGCTCCGGGTCGCCGTTCAGCTGCGCGGACTGCAGCTGGAAGGCGAGGGCGAGCAGCGACTGCTGGGCGCCGTCGTGCAGGTCGCGCTCGATGCGGGTGCGCTCGGTCCGTTGCGCGGTCGCCAGCCGCCGCCGCGACGCCGCGATCTCGGCGACCTGACGCGCGAGCTCGGCACGCAACCGCGTGTTGTCCAGCTCGGAGGCCGCCAGGGCGGCGGCGCGACGCACCGCCGCGGCGTCCGTGCGGTCGGCGTCGAAGGCGATGCGGGCGACCACCCTGCCGTCCCTCTCGATGCCGACGTGCCCACCCGTCCCTGTCGCCGACCCGTCGGATCGCAGCCAGCTGCCGTCCGGCCCGGGGTAGGCGACGCTCAACGCCGGGTCGCGCAGCGCCTCGCGCAGGACCTCCTCGACGTCGATCCCGGCGCCCTCGGTGGCGAGCGCCTCGGTGATCACGCGGCGGGCGTCGTAGGCGCGGCGGTTGAACCGCCGGTCGACCTGGGCCTGCAGCGCCCGGTGCAGGGGGAAGGCGAGGCCGGCCGCGACGACCGCCCCGAGCGTGGCGGACAGCGCGGGAGAGACCGGCTCGCTCGGCACCGCCCGGGCCCCCAGCCAGACCACGACGGTGTAGGTCCCGACCAGGGCGGCGGAGAGCAGCACCCACGTGACGGTCGCGGCGACGAGCCGCTCGACGTCGTAGAGCCGGTAGCGGAGCACCGAGAGGCCGGCCGCGATCGGGACCAGCGTGATGAAGCCACCGGTGGCGACGACCGTCACGATCCCTGCGCCGTCCTGGGCCGCGACGAAGGCCACGACGACGTAGAGCGGTAGCGGTGCGACCGCGACCACGAGCCACAGCAGCTGCCGGCGCTCGTCGCCGACCGCCCGGTGGAACCGCAGCAGGAGCGAGACGCCACTGGCGACGAGGCCCACCCCGATGGCGTAGACGCAGACGGTGCAGAGCCTGTCCGCCCAGGGCTGGATGGCGTCCAGCTGCATCGGGTTGCGGAGGTCGCGGTTGGGCGGGTCGGCTGCTTGGCGGACGGGATGGCGAGGAGGTAGGCGGCCAGGCCTGCCGTCGACTGGGCCCAGGCGACCGCGCGCCAGCGCCGTGACAGCGGCCGACCTGTGGGGGTGAGCAGGAGGATCAGCGCGACGAGCGTGAACCAGATGATCCACGAGGCGTCGGTGAGCACGATGATCGCCCGGGTCCCCGGCAGGTCGCCGTACGACCCCGGGCCGTGCTGCGCGTAGGCGTCGGTGGGCGCCTCCAGGAGCAGCACGAGGCCGAGGGCGAGGAAGAGCCAGCCCACCGGGTTGTCCCGCCGGGCGAGGGCGACCACCGCGCCGACCAGGAGGTTCACCGTGAGCGCGACGACCACGACGGCCGCGAACCCCACGTCGGTGACCGAGTGCGGTGCGTGCCCGCCGGCACTGGCGGCGAACCAGAGCTCCACCACGACCGCGGCCGCGACGAGCACGCCGGCGCCCCCGACCAGGAGGAGGCTCGTCCGCCGCGACATGTGCCCATGCTGGCAGCGATCTCGGGGTGGCGCGTCAGGGTCAGCCCCGACCGGCGGACCCGGGACCGCTCCGACGCGTCCGGGCGTCGCCGGCCCGGAGGCTGGTCCCACCAGCAGCCCACCCGATCGGAGAAGCCGATGACCGTCTCACCCACCGTCCAGGAGCCCATCGACCAGCGCACCGCCACGGCGGCGTGGGTCGCCGCGGGCGCCGCGGTCCTCTTCGGGATCGCGATGTTCCTGACCGTCGCCAGCGTGAACGTCCCCCACGACGCCAGCGACACCGAGCTCCTCGACTGGTGGCAGCAGTCGGGCAACCGCAGGTCCGGCATGTTCTCCGGGCTCCTCGCGATGAGTGCGGCCGCTCTCTTCGCCGTGGTCGCCAACCACGTCCACCGGCTCGCCGCGACCCGGACCTCGCCGTCGTGGCGCGCCTTCGCGCGCTCGATGGGGGCAGCGTTCACCGCCGCGATGGTCGTCACCGCCGCCACCCGGTCGGCGGTCGGACACCTCGTGGACGTCATGGGGGAGCCCCTGCCCTCGGTCGACGTGCTGCGCTTCGCGACCGCGCTCAACTACCAGGTGCTCGGGCTGTCCGCGATGGGCGCGCTGGGCCTCGCCGTGCTGACGACGTCGGTCCTGGCCCTCCGGACGAGCGCCTTCGCCCGGTGGGCCGGCTGGGTCGGCGTCGGGTGCGGCACGCTGATGACCGGCGCCGTCGCGGCCGGCTACGGCGGCTTCACCGTCCCGCTGGCGATCCTCTGGTCGTTCTGCCTCGCGGCGGCGACCCGGCCGCGGCGGCGCGTCGCCCGGTGAACGACGCGGCAGTGCCGGCCCGGCGCGCGTCCACGTGCGGTGACGCGAGCCCGAGGGTGTGCCCCGGCTTCGTAGACTCGACCGCATGATCCACCCCACGGAACCGCGAGACGAGGGCGCCGCGCTCGCCGACGCGCTTCCGCAGGGATCCCCGAACGGCATGCGCCGGATCGACCTGCGCGGTGAGCGACCCGGGGACTACCGCGACGTGGTGCCGCGCGCCGACTTCGACGTCGAGGCCGCGGTCCCGGCGGTGCACGCGATCTGCGAGGCGGTCCGCACCCGTGGGCTCGAGGCGATCCTGGAGATGTCGGCGCAGTACGACGGCGTCGTCCAGGCCGACATCCGGGTGGCGCCGGAGCCGCTGCACGAGGCGCTGGCGAACCTCGACCCCGACATCAGGGCCGGGCTGGAGGAGTCGATCCGCCGGCTGCGGGCCACCTGCGAGGCCGAGCTCGAGCGCGACGCGACCACCGAGCTCGGCGCCGGCGCCACGGTCACCCACCGCAAGGTGCCGGTGGACCGGGTCGGGCTGTACGTCCCGGGCGGCCTCGCGCCGCTCGTCTCGAGCGTGCTGATGAACGTCGTGCCGGCCCAGGTCGCCGGCGTCCGCTCCATCGCGCTGTCCTCGACGCCGCAGAAGGACCACGGGGGCCTCCCGCACCCGACGATCCTCGCCGCGTGCGCGCTGCTCGGGGTCGACGAGGTCTACGCCGTCGGGGGAGCGCAGGCGATCGCGATGTTCGCCTACGGCGTCGGCCCGTGCGCGCGGGTCGACCTGGTCACCGGCCCGGGCTCGATCTGGACGGTGACCGCCAAGCGGCTGCTCAAGGGCCGGGTCGGCATCGACTCGGAGGCCGGGCCGACCGAGATCCTCGTCCTCGCCGACGAGACCGCCGACCCGGCGTACGTCGCCGCCGACCTGCTCAGCCAGGCCGAGCACGACCCGCTGGCCGCGGCGGTGCTGGTCACCGACTCGGAGGCGCTGGCCGACCGGGTCGCCGTCGAGCTCGAGGCGCAGGTGCTCGCCACCAAGCACACCGAGCGGATCCGGACGTCGCTGTCCGGACCGCAGTCGGGCGTGGTGCTCGTCGACGACCTCGACCAGGGCGTCGACGTCGCCAACGCCTATGCCGCCGAGCACCTCGAGCTCCACACCGCCGACGCGACCTCGGTGGCGGCGCGGATCCGCAACGCCGGCGCGATCTTCGTCGGTCCGCACGCCCCGGTCTCGCTGGGCGACTACTGCGCGGGCTCCAACCACGTGCTGCCCACCGGCGGCTGCGCCTGCCACTCGTCGGGGCTGTCGGTGCGCGCGTTCACCAAGTCGGTGCACGTCGTGGACTACTCGCGCGAGGCGCTGGCCGAGGTCGCCGACCACGTCGTGACCCTGGCCGAGGCCGAGGACCTGCCCGGTCACGGCAACGCCGTGCGCGTCCGCTTCGGGGGCTGAGCGATGTCGGACTTCCCGCCCCTCCGCGACGAGCTGAAGGGGCTCGAGCCGTACGGCGCGCCGCAGCTCTCCCTCGACGAGGCGCCCGTCCAGCTCAACGTCAACGAGAACCCCTACGGCCCCTCGCCCGAGTGCGTCGCCGACATCGCCGCGTCGGTCGCGGCGGCCGCCGGCACGCTCAACCGCTACCCGGACCGCGAGTTCGGCGAGCTGCGCGCGGCCCTGGCGGCCTACCTCGGCAAGGACACGCCGCACGGGATCGTCCCCGACCAGGTGTGGGCGGCCAACGGCTCCAACGAGGTGATGCTGCAGCTGCTCCAGGCGTACGCCGGCCCTGGGCGCACCGCGCTCAGCTTCGCGCCGACGTACTCGATGTATCCGGAGTACGCCCGCGACACCAACACCGAGTGGGTGGTCGGCCACCGCGAGGAGGACTTCTCGCTCGACCTCGACCACGCCGGCACCCTCATCGAGCGGCACCGGCCGGCCGTGGTGCTGCTCCCGAGCCCCAACAACCCGACCGGCACGGCGCTCCCGCACGACGCGATCGCCGCGCTCTGCGAGGTCATGGGCGACGGGCTGCTGGTGGTCGACGAGGCGTACGGCGAGTTCCGGCGCGCCGGCGTGCCGAGCGCGGTCGAGCTGCTGCCCGCGCACCGCAACCTGGTGGTCACCCGCACGATGAGCAAGGCGTTCGCGCTGGCCGGCGCCCGCCTCGGCTACCTCGCCGCCGACCCCGCGCTGGTCGACGGGATCCGCGTCGTCCGGCTGCCCTACCACCTCTCGGCGGTGACCCAGGCGGTCGCGCTGGCCGCGCTGCGGCACGAGAAGGAGCTCCTCGGCCGGGTCGACGACCTGCGGGCCGAGCGCGACGCGACGGTCGGGTGGCTGCGCGAGCAGGGCCACCGGGTGGCGGACAGCGACGCCAATTTCGTGTTGTTCGGCGTCTTCCGCGATCGTCGTGCCGTCTGGCAGGCGCTGCTCGACCGGGGTGTGCTCGTCCGTGAGGTCGGGCCCGACGGGTGGCTCCGGGTGTCGATCGGCACCCCCGAGGAGATGAAGTCGTTCAGAATGGCCCTGACGCAGGCCACGGAGGAGAAGTCATGAGTCGCACCGCGCGCATCGAGCGGCAGACCAGCGAGTCCAAGGTGCTGGTCGAGGTCGACCTCGACGGCTCCGGCCGTCACGACGTCTCCACCGGCGTCGGCTTCTACGACCACATGCTCATCTCGTTCGCCCGCCACTCGCTGGTCGACCTCGTCGTCCAGACCGAGGGCGACACGCACATCGACGCCCACCACACCGTCGAGGACACCGCGATCGTGCTCGGCCAGGCCCTGCGCGAGGCGCTGGGCGACAAGGCCGGCATCCGCCGGTTCGGCGACGCCACCGTGCCGCTCGACGAGGCGCTCGTGCAGGCCGTCGTCGACGTCTCCGGGCGCCCCTACTGCGTGCACACCGGCGAGCCCGAGGGCATGCAGTACGTCGTCCTCGGCACCGGCAACCTTCCTGGCTACCTCGGCTCGCTCACCCGGCACGTCTTCGAGACGCTGGCCTTCCACGCGCAGATCGCGCTGCACGTGCGGGTGCTTGCCGGCCGCGAGCCGCACCACATCGTGGAGACCCAGTTCAAGGCCTTCGCCCGGGCGTTCCGCGACGCGGTCGCGCTCGACCCGCGTGAGACCGGCGTCCCGTCGACGAAGGGCACGCTTGTCTAGGAAGGTCGTCGTCCTCGACTACGGCTCGGGCAACCTGCGCTCCGCCGTACGCGCGGTGGAGCGGGCCGGAGCCGAGGTCACCCTCACCGGTGACCGGCACGCCGCCGAGGAGGCCGACGGGCTCGTGGTGCCGGGCGTCGGCGCGTACGCCGCGTGCATGGCCGGGCTGCGCGCGGTCGACGGCCCGCGGGCGATCGGGCGGCGGCTGTCGGGCGGCCGGCCGGTGCTCGGGATCTGCGTGGGCATGCAGGTGCTGTTCGAGCGCGGCATCGAGCACGGCGTCGAGACCGAGGGCTGCGACGAGTGGCCGGGCGTCGTCGAGCGGCTGCAGGCGCCGGTGGTGCCGCACATGGGCTGGAACACCGTCGAGGTCGCGGAGGGGTCGCGCATGTTCGCGGGCGTCGAGGGGGAGCGCTTCTACTTCGTGCACTCCTACGGCGTCCGCACCTGGACGCTCGAGACCCACGGCCGCACCACCGCCCCGCTGGTCACCTGGACCGAGACCGGCCCGACCCCGGGCGCGGGCGACCGCTTCGTCGCGGCCGTCGAGAACGGCCCCCTCTGGGCCACCCAGTTCCACCCCGAGAAGTCCGGTGACGCCGGAGCCCAGCTGCTCCGCAACTGGGTGGAGACCCTGTGAGCGCGTGCTCGACGGTCGGGATAGTCCCTGACGTCCGTGTACGTCGGGCCGGCGTGTCATCGACACGAACGTCAGGGACTATCTCTGCGTGCCTCTGGACAGCGGTTCCCCGATGAGCAAGGAGCGGCAGCAGCGGCGGGCGGCCAGGGAGGCGGAGGTGGCAGCGGCCCAGGCCGCACGGGTGGCCGCGGCGCAGAGACAGGCGCGGCGCGACGCGCGGCGGGAGCGGCTGACGGGCTGGGTCCCGAGGCCGCCAGCACGGCGCACCGGCCTGCTGGCGGAGAAGCGCCGGCGTCAGGCGGGCGGGACCTTCGCGGTGCTCGTGGCGTTCAACCTGCTGGTCTACGCCTTCACCCAGGACTTCTACATCACCGGCTTCACCCTGGTCGCCAGCCTGCTCGGGGCGCCGATCATCCACATGATGCTGTTCCGGAGGAGCTGACGTGAGCGACTACCTCGAGCTGCTGCCCGCCGTCGACATCGCCGACGGCCAGGCGGTGCAGCTCGTGCAGGGCGTGGCCGGCTCCGAGAAGCGGTTCGGCGACCCGGTCGAGGCCGCCCTGCGCTGGCAGGAGGCCGGCGCGGAGTGGATCCACCTCGTCGACCTCGACGCGGCGTTCGGCCGCGGCCACAACCGCGAGCTCCAGGCCCGCATCGTCGGGGCGCTCGATATCCAGGTCGAGATGAGCGGCGGCATCCGCGACGACGAGTCGCTCGAGGCCGCCATGGCCACCGGCTGCCGCCGGGTCAACATCGGCACCGCCGCGCTGGAGCAGCCCGAGTGGTGCGCCCGCGCGATCGCGACGTACGGCGACCGCGTGGCCGTCGGGCTCGACGTCCGCGGCCGCACCCTGGCCGCGCGCGGGTGGACCCGCGAGGGCGGAGACCTCTACGAGGTGCTCGCGCGGCTCGACGGCGAGGGCTGCGCGCGCTACGTCGTCACCGACGTCAACAAGGACGGCATGCTCCAAGGCCCCAACCTGCAGCTGCTCCGCGACGTCTGTGCCGCCACCGACCGGCCGGTCGTCGCGTCCGGCGGCGTGACCACCCTCGACGACATCCGTGCGCTGATGGAGCTGGTGCGCCCTGCCGGGTCACCGGGAGGTGTCGAGGGCGCGATCGCCGGCACCGCGCTCTACGAGGGCCGCTTCTCCCTGGAGGAGGCGCTCGCGCTCACCAGGGGCACGCCGTGACGCTCGCCGTGCGGGTCATCCCGTGCCTCGACGTCGACGGCGGGCGCGTGGTCAAGGGCATCAACTTCCAGCAGCTCCGCGACGCCGGCGACCCGGTCGAGCTCGCGCGCACCTACGACGCCGAGGGCGCCGACGAGCTGACGTTCCTCGACATCTCCGCCTCGCACGAGGGCCGCGCCACCACGATGGACGTCGTCTCGCGCTGCGCCGAGGAGGTGTTCATCCCGCTGACCGTCGGGGGCGGCGTCGCGAGCGTCGAGGACGTCGACCGACTGCTCCGCGCCGGTGCCGACAAGGTCGCGGTCAACACCGCCGCGATCCGGCGCCCCGAGCTCGTCGCGGAGATCGCCGACCGGTTCGGCAGCCAGGTCCTGGTGCTGTCCGTCGACGCGCGTCGTGCGATCGGCACCGACTCCGGCTTCGAGGTCACCACCCATGGCGGTCGCGAGTCGGCCGGCCTCGACGCCATCGGGTGGGCGGCCCGGGCGGCCGAGCTCGGCGCCGGCGAGATCCTCCTCAACGCGATGGACGCCGACGGGACCCAGGACGGCTTCGACCTCGACCTCATCCGCGCCGTACGCCGCGAGGTCACCGTCCCGGTCATCGCCTCCGGCGGCGCCGGTCGCCTCGACCACTTCGCCCCGGCGGTCGACGCCGGCGCCGACGCCGTCCTGGCGGCGACGGTGTTCCACTTCGGCACGCTGCGGATCGCCGAGGTCAAGAAGTCGCTCGCGGACACCGGCCACGCGGTCCGATGATGTCGCGGTGACCGACGCCGACTACCGCACGCTCAACAAGGCCAGCTGGGACGAGCGGGCGCCCGCCCACGCCGCCTCGCCCGGGTACGGGCTCGACCGGTTCCGGTCCGACCCGGCCCACCTCTCCGACGTGGTGAGCTTCGACCTGCCCCTGCTCGGCGACGTGGCCGGCCTGCGGGGCGTGCACCTCCAGTGCCACATCGGCACCGACACGATCTCGCTGGCCCGGCTCGGCGCGCGGATGACCGGGCTCGACTTCAGCCCGGCGGCCGTCGCCCAGGCGACCGCGCTGAGCCAGGAGCTCGGCGCCGGCGTCGACTTCGTCGAGGCCGACGTCTACGACGCCGCCGACGTGCTGCCCGCAGGGGAGTTCGACCTCGTGTTCACCGGCATCGGCGCGCTCTGCTGGCTCCCGAGCGTCGGCCGGTGGGCCGAGGTGGTCCAGCGGCTGCTGAAGCCGGGCGGACGGCTGTTCATCCGCGAGGGCCACCCCATGCTCTGGGCGCTGGCCGACCCGCTGCCCGAGGGCCGGCTCGAGCTGGCGTACCCCTACTTCGAGCGCGACGAGCCGCTCGTGTGGGACGAGGGCGGCACGTACGTCGAGACCGACGTGGAGTTCGAGCACAACCTCACCCACGAGTGGAACCACGGTCTCGGCGAGATCGTGACGGCGCTCCTCGACCAGGGCCTCGTCCTCGACGCGCTGGTCGAGCACGACAGCGTGCCGTGGGACGCGTTCCCGGGCTTCACCGAGGAGCTGCCCGGCGGCGAGCACCGCCTCCGCGACCGCCCGTGGCGGCTCCCGCACACCTACACGATCAAGGCCACCAAGCCGGCCTGACCGCGCCGACGCGGCCTGCTAGCGCGAGGACAGCCCGACGCGCAGCCCCAGCCCGACGAGGACCGTGCCGCTGACCGCCTCGAGCCGGCGTCGCACCTCCGAACGCCGGAACCACGCTCCCGCCCGCGCCACGAACGCCGCGAGCGTGAGGTAGAAGACGAGCTCGATGCCGACCTGCAGCAGTGCGAGCACCGCCGTCGTGCGGAACAGCGGCTCGGAGCTCGGCACGAACTGCGGGTAGAAGGCGATCATGAACACCGCCGCCTTCGGGTTGGCGAGCTGGACCACGAGCCCCTCGGCGAACGCCTTGACCGCGCCCGGGCCGCGGTCCTCGAGTGGCGCCTCCGCGTGCGGCCCGCCCCGGCGCTCGCGCCACGCCGCCAGCCAGGCCCGCACGCCCAGGTAGATCAGCACGCACGCGCCGGCCACCTTGAGCGTCCAGTACGCCGCCTCGGAGGCGGCGACGAGCGCGGCGAACCCCGCCGCCGCGGCGAGCGCCCACAGGTAGAGCCCGAGCTCGAGGCCGAGGACCAGCGGCACCGCAGTGCGCATTCCGTGCAGCGCCGTCCGGCGCAGGATCAGCGCCAGGGCCGGCCCGGCGAGGCGGAGATCAGCAGCACGGCGAGCACGAACGCCGGCAGGGAGACGCTCAGGTGCACGTTAGGAGACTAGATCCCGCGGTCGGCCTCCCGCAGCCGAGCTGTCGCTGCCGGCGGCCCGTCGAAGGTCACGTCGTGCAGCTCGGAGCGGCCGAAGAAGAACAGCACCAGCTCCGACGGCCGGCCGGTGACGACGACCGGGTCCGGTCCCTTGCGGACCGTCGCCTCCACGCCCGGCCGGTCGGAGCGGCGTACGACGACCGGCTCGCCGAGCTTGCGGGTCGCGAGCCGGGCCGCCCCGGGCAGGAGCTTCCAGAGCTCGTCCTCGTCGGCAGCGGGCAGCTCCCGCGGCTGCCACTCGGGCTGGGCGCGGCGCAGGTCCTCGTGGTGGACGAAGTACTCCAGCAGGTTGGTGAGCCGCTCGACGCCCGGCAGGCGGTACGGCGTCAGCCCCGGGTCGCGGAGCTTGCGCACCATGTCGGCGAACGGCGCCCGCGCGGCCCTGGCCATCGCCCGCTCGGTGAGCCCGGCCAGGGGGGAGATGACGATGCCGGCGGCCCCGGCCGGGGAGTTCTCCCTCACCAGCAGGTGCGCGACCAGGTCGCGCGAGTTCCAGCCACCGCACAGCGTCGGGACGTCGGGTCCGAGGGCCAGGGCGGTGTCGCAGAACGCGTGCCGCTCGCGGCGGACCAGGGGGAGACTCACGGCCCGACGGTATCCATCCACGGCAGCCATCCCCGCCGCGGCAATGAGTTCGTCCGCCGTCGGTGGTCGGGAATAGCCTGCAGGCGCACCCGGGTTGCTCCCGGGAGGGTGACGGACGAGGAGAGCGTGGTCGGGTGAGCGAGTCGGGTGCGACGACGCGGGCAGCCACCACCCTCGAGGGCTTCCGGGTCATCTGGGTCGCGATCAAGCGCGAGCCGTGGGTGTTCACGCTCTCGACCGTCGGCAGCCTGCTGTTCGGCGCGCTGACCGTCGCAGACGCCTGGGTGCTCGGCTGGTCGACCCAGCACGTCGTGCTCCCGGCGTTCGACGACGGCGAGGTCGGCGCCGGCATGCTGGTCGCGGTCCTGGCCCTCTTCCTGGGCGTCGCGCTGCTGCGCGCCGTCGGCATCGTCGCGCGCCGCCTGGGCGCCGGCATCATGCAGTACCGCATGCAGGCGCACAGCCGGCGCGCGGTCACCCGCCAGTACCTCTCCCTGCCCATGGAGTGGCACCAGCGCCATCCGACGGGCGAGCTGCTCTCCAACGCCAACTCCGACGTCGAGGCCGCGTGGGGCCCGATCGCGCCGCTGCCGATGGCCGTCGGCACGGTCGCGATGATGGTGATCGCGGTCGTCCAGATGTTCGTCGCCGACCTCGTGCTGGCCGTCGTGGGGCTGCTCGTCTTCCCGGCCGTGATCGTCGCCAACCTCGCCTACCAGCGCCTGGCGTCCCCTCTCATGACCCGCGCCCAGGAGCTGCGCGCGGAGGTCAGCGAGATCGCCCACGAGTCGTTCGACGGCGCGATGGTCGTCAAGACGCTGGGCCGCGAGGGCGAGGAGACCGACCGGTTCGCGGCGAAGGCCCGCGAGCTGCGCGACGTCAACATCCGCGCCGGCCGCATCCGCGCGGCGTTCGACCCGACGCTCGCCGCGCTGCCCAACGTGGGCGTCCTGGTCGTGCTGGCGGTCGGCGTCAGCCGCGTCCTGAGCGGCGCGACCGTCGCGGGCGACGTGGTGACCGTCGCCTACCTGCTGACGATCGTGTCGTTCCCGATCCGCTCGATCGGGTGGCTGCTCGGCGAGTTCCCGCGCAGCGTGGTCGGCTTCCGGCGGGTCAGCCGGGTGATCGAGGCGACCGGCGAGATCCCCTACGGCGCGACACCCGCCCCGGCCGGGTCCCGCGGCGTCCGCCTCGAGGTCGACCACCTCGCCTACTCCTACGTGCCGGGCCAGCGACTGCTGGACGACGTCGAGTTCACTGTCGAGCCCGGCCGCACGGTCGCGATCGTCGGCGCGACGGCCTCGGGCAAGAGCACGCTCACCGCCCTGCTGGCCCGGCTCGTCGACCCCGACCGCGGCCGGATCCTCGTCGACGGCGTCGACCTGCGCGACCTCGACCGCGGGCAGCTCGCCGAGGTCGGGGCGCTGGTGCCGCAGACGGCGTTCCTCTTCGACGACGACGTCCGCGGCAACGTCACCCTGGGCGCCGCGGTGTCCGACGAGCAGGTGTGGGCGGCGCTGCGCGCGGCCCAGGCCGACGGGTTCGTCGCCGCGCTGCCCCACGGTCTCGACACCAAGCTGGGCGAGCGCGGCACGTCGCTCTCCGGCGGCCAGCGCCAGCGCATCTCGCTGGCTCGCGCCCTGGTGCGCCGTCCGCGGCTCCTGGTGCTCGACGACGCCACGTCGGCGGTCGACCCCGAGGTGGAGGCGCGCATCCTCGCCGCCCTGCGCGAGGGCCAGGAGGGGGTCGACGCCGGCGCGACGCTGGTCGTCGTCGCCTACCGCAAGGCCACCATCGCGCTCGCCGACGAGGTGGTGCACCTCCAGGACGGGCGCGTCGTCGACCGCGGGACCCATGCCGAGCTGCTCGCGCGCTCGGCGTCCTACGCACGGCTCGTCAACGCCTACGAGCACGGCGAGCACCCTCCCACCGATCCGGGCGAGCGCGACCCGGAGGGCGACGACCTGATGGCGGGGGAGGTGAGCCGATGACCACGCTGGCCGACCCCGGCACCGTCATGGACTCCGGCGACGACATCGCGGCGCTCGACACCATCCGGCGCGGCATCGCGGTGAGCCCCGAGCTCACCGAGGGGATCCGCGGCACCCTCGCGCTCGCGGTCGTCGCCTCGCTCGGCCAGGTGATCGTGCCGATCGTGGTCCAGCAGACCCTCGACCGGGGGCTCAACGGCCCGGGCGGCCCCGACGTCTCGTTCACCGTGCTCATGGGGGTGGGCGCCGCCGTCGCGATCGCGGTGACGAGCCTCGCGTCGTACTTCATGACCAGCAGGCTGTTCACCACCTCCGAGCGCGGACTGGCGACGCTGCGCATCAAGGCGTTCCGCCACGTCCACGACCTGCCCCTGCTCACCCAGAACACCGAGCGTCGTGGCGCCCTGGTCTCCCGCGTCACCAGCGATGTCGACCAGGTCAGCCAGTTCCTCGTCTTCGGCGGCCTGTTCTTCATCATCAGCGCCGGGCAGGTGCTGATCGCGACGATCGTGATGGTCGTCTACAGCTGGCAGCTCGCGATCGTCGTGTGGGTCGCCTTCGCGCCCCTGTTCCTCTCGCTGCGCTACTTCCAGCGCAAGCTGTCGGCCGCCTACGGCGTGGTGCGCCGGCAGATGGGCGCGATGCTCGCCGCCGTCTCCGAGCCGGTGGTCGGCGCGGCGGTGGTCCGCTCCTACGCCGTCGAGGACCGCACCCAGGCCCGCATCGACGACGCGATCGAGCAGTTCAAGTCCGCCTCGACGACGGCCCAGAAGTACACCGTGGTGTCGTTCTCCCTCGGCGGGATCTCGGCCGGGCTCGCCAACGCCGGCGTGATCATCATCGGCGTCTGGCTCGGCACCCACCACGGCTCGTGGGCCAGCGACATCTCCGCCGGCACGGTGCTGGCCTTCGCGTTCCTCGTCACCCTGTTCGTCGGGCCGGTGCAGATGGGCACCCAGATCCTCACCGACGCCCAGAACGCCATTGCCGGCTGGCGACGCGTGATCGGCATCCTCGAGACGCCCGCCGACCTGGTCGACCCCGGCGCCGACGGCGAGGTGCTGCCGCGCGGCCCGATCGACGTCCGCTTCGACCACGTGTCGTTCTCCTACCCGGGCGGACCGCCCGTGCTGCACGACATCGACCTCGGCATCGACTCCGGCCGCCGGGTCGCGGTCGTCGGCGAGACCGGCTCGGGCAAGTCGACGGTGGCCAAGCTGCTCACCCGGCTGATGGACCCCACCCACGGCGCGGTGCTGCTCGACGGCGTCGACGTACGCCGGATCGCGCAGGCCTCGCTGCGTCGCAGCGTCGTGCTGGTGCCCCAGGAGGGCTTCCTCTTCGACGACACCATCGCGGCCAACGTGCGCTACGGCAGGCTTGACGCCACCGACGACGAGATCCGTGCGAGTGCCGCCGAGCTCGGCCTCGGCGACTGGCTGGCCACGCTGCCGGCCGGCCTCGAGACCCGCGTCGGCCAGCGCGGCGAGTCGCTGTCGGCTGGCGAGCGCCAGCTGGTGGCGCTCCTGCGCGCCCACCTCGCCGACCCCGACCTGCTGGTGCTCGACGAGGCGACCAGCGCGGTCGACCCCCAGCTCGAAATGCGCATCGGCCGCGCCCTCGAACGGCTGATGACCGGCCGCACGTCGGTCACGATCGCCCACCGGATGTCGACCGCCGAGTCGGCCGACGAGGTCGTGGTCGTGGACCGCGGCCGGGTCGTGCAGCGCGGACCCCACGCCGAGCTGGTGGCCCAGACCGACAGCGTCTACGCCGGCCTGCACGCGTCGTGGGTGGCGCAGCAAGGCACGTAGGCCAGGCCTAGGGGAGCGCCACGGGGCCGCTGCCCGCAGCCACAGCGCCCCCAGGAGTCGCAGCCGTGCACGTCTCGCGAGCGGTCCAGACCGGGGCCGCCTGACCTGCACAGCTTGACCACAGTTTCGACCGAGACCGGTCCGCGGCCTCCGATCCGTGCCACCGTGGCAGCTCAGGGTCGGTGTGGTGGAGGTGAGCATGGTCGTGGTCACCCGTCAACGCCCCGTGCGTGCCGTCGTCATCGACGACACCCGGGACATCCGTGACTTGCTCTCGATCGTCCTGACCCGCAGCGGCATGGAGGTCGTGGGCCAGGCCGGCGACGGACAGGCCGGCATCGACGTGGTCCGCGAGGAGCGCCCCGACGTGGTCCTCCTCGACCTGGCGATGCCGGTGATGGACGGCATCGAGGCCCTGCCGGTCATCCGCGAGCTCGTCCCCGAGGCCCGGATCATCGTGCTCTCGGCGTTCTCGGGCCCGGTGCGCGAGCAGGTGCTCGCGTCTGGGGCAGACGGCTACCTCGAGAAGGGCACGCCGCTCAAGGCCATCGTCGAGTACCTCGAGGCGCAGGTCGGGGACTGAACCTGGTTCGCAACGCGACGCTCCTGAGGCTGCGGCTCGACGCACCCTGACGGCCGGCTGCCCCTCAGCGATCGGCGACAATGGTGGGGTGACCACCCCGGCCTCGCTCGACCCCGCCGTCGCGGCTCGCCTCAAGCGCTCCGCCGACGGCCTGGTCGCGGCCATCGTCCAGCAGCACGGCACCGGCGAGGTGTTGATGCTCGGCTGGATGGACGACGAGGCGCTCGCGCGCACGCTGACCACCGGCCGGGCGACGTACTGGAGCAGGAGCCGGCAGGCCTACTGGGTCAAGGGGGAGACCTCCGGCCACCGCCAGTGGGTGCGCGAGGTCCGGCTCGACTGCGACGGCGACGCGCTGCTCGTCACCGTCGACCAGGAGGGTCCGGCGTGCCACACCGGCACGCGGACGTGCTTCGACGCAGACGTGCTGCTCCCCGAGCAGGCCGCGCGAGGTGGCTGACCCGGCGGCGCGCCGCACGATGGGCCCGGTGGTCGTGCTGGGCCTGGTCGGCGCGGGGCTCGCGGCGATGGCAGGCAACGAGGCGTGGGCCACCGGACGGCGGTGCACCGCCGCGCCGGGGATCGCCACCGACTCGCCGGCGACCACCGCGGTGGCGCTGGCCCTGCTCGCCGCCTGGGGGGTGCTCCTCGTCACCCGCGGCCGGGTGCGGCGGGCGGCCTCGCTGCTGGCCGTCGCGCTGGCGATCGGACTGGTCGCGACCGTCGTGCTCGGCCTCGACGCCGCGAAGGACAACCTGCGCGGCGGCCAGGGCGGCGGCCTCCTCGGGTGCGAGGCGGCCCAGTCGACCGGCTGGTTCTGGGCCGCGGTGGTGGCGCTGCCCCTCGCGGTCCTGCCCGCGCTCGCGGCGGTCCGCTTCGTGACGAGCTGGCCAGAGATGGGCCGCCGGTACGACGCGCCGGCCGACGCCGCGCCGGCGTCGCCGCCGCCCGCCGAGGAGCGGGAGAACCTCGACCTCTGGAAGGCGATGGACGAGGGCCATGACCCCACCGCCTGACCGCGCCCCCTTGCTGATCGATCAGTCACCTGGGTGGGTTGCTGATCGATCAGTCACCCGGGTGGGTTGCTGATCGATCAGCAACCCGGGGCGCGTGGGGCGACCGGCGCCGACGCCCTAGACTTCGGGCCATGTCAGCGCACCACGGGAACACCCCGGCCGCCTGGACCGCCGTCGTCATCGCCCTGGCCGGCTTCGCTGTCGGGGGCATCGGGCTCATGTTCGACCCGGTCAGCTACCCCGTGTTCTGGGTCGGCGTCGGGCTCACGGTGGCCGCCGGCGTGGTGTTCGTCGTGATGGACCGGATGGGCCTGGGCGACCGCTAGCCGCCACCCGCCATGACCGCCGTCTTCGTGCAACCCGCGCCGCCCGCCACCCGCGGGCGCCGGATGGTCGCGCCGCTGACCACGATCGGCGCGCTCTCGCTCGCGACGCTGGCGCTGCGCCTGCGCGACCCCCACGAGAGCGGTAGCTGGGGCTACTGCCCGAGCGGGGCGATGGGGATCTACTGCCCGGGCTGCGGAGGCCTGCGGGCGGTCAACGACCTGACCCACGGCGACCTCGGGGCCGCCCTGTCGAGCAACATCGTGGTCACGGTCCTGATCCCGGTCGCCGTCGCGTTCCTCGCGCTCTGGGCGGTCGACCGCTGGCGGGGCCACCAGCGGCAGCTGTCGTGGTCGCGCTACAAGCCGGTCGTCTACGCCCTCGTCACGGTGCTGGTGATTTTCACCGTGATGCGCAACACCGGCCCAGGGGCCTGGCTGGCGCCCTGAGCCGGTGTGCGATCAGACGATGTCTAGTTGATGTCGTAGTAGAAGTTGCCGGTCGCGCTCAGGATGATCGAGATGACCATCCAGATCAGCGCGACGATGCCGAGCACGAACCCGGCGGTCGCCATGCCGCTGCCGCCCTCGCGGGTCGTGGCGATCTCCTTCTTGGCCTGCTGACCGAGGATGATCGCTGCGATGCCGATGAGGCCGCAGCACAGGAGACCGAGGATCCCGGTCACCAGCGACCAGATCGCCTTCTTGTTCGTGCCGGGCACGGCTCCCGGCATCGGCGCGCCGTACTGCGGCGGCGGGGGTGGCGGGCTGTCGTAGCTCATGCGTGGCTCCCTCGGAGTCGTGGTGAGTCGTCTCGGGGACCCTACCGTCGCGCGACCGGCGCAAACCCCAGTGCGAGACTTGGGCCCGGAGAGCGCCGACCCGAGCAGACCAGGAGGTGGACCGCGTGTCCGTGAGCAGCGACGTGCTCAGCGACATCGTCGCGGGCGTGCGCCTCGACCTGGACCGGCGCCGGGCGGAGGTCGCCGAAGCGGACCTGCGGGCGGCCCTGGCCGACGTGGCGCCACCGCTCGACCCGATGCCCGCGCTGCGCAGTCCCGGCTCGAGCGTGATCGCCGAGGTCAAGCGCCGCAGCCCCAGCAAGGGCGACCTCGCGCAGATCCCCGATCCGGCCGCGCTGGCCCGGCGGTACGCCGCCGGCGGGGCCGCCGCGATCAGCGTGCTGACCGAGGAGCGCCGGTTCGGAGGCAGCCTCGACGACCTGCGCGCCGTGCGGGCCGCCGTCGACGTCCCCCTGCTGCGCAAGGACTTCGTGGTCGACCCCTACCAGGTGCTCGAGGCCCGTGCGGCCGGCGCCGACCTGGTCCTCCTCATCGTCGCCGCCCTCGACGACGACACGCTCCGTGGCCTGCACGACCAGGCGAGAGAGCTCGGGATGGCGGTGCTGGTCGAGGTCCACGACGAGCCCGAGGCCGGTCGGGCCGTCGAGCTCGGGGCCGAGCTGGTGGGCGTCAACGCCCGCAACCTCAAGACCCTCGACGTGGACCCCGACACCTTCGGCCGGCTGGCGCCGCTGCTGCCGGAGGACCGCGTGCTCGTCGCCGAGTCGGGCGTCTCCAGCCCCGTCGACGTCGCGAGGTACGTCGCCGAGGGTGCCCGCGCGGTCCTCGTCGGCGAGACCCTGGTCAAGGACGGCGACCCCGAGAACGCCGTCCGCGCCATGACGGGCATCAAGGCATGACCACCGACGTCTCGACCTTCGACGCCGACGACCGCGGCTGGTTCGGCGACTTCGGGGGCAGGTTCATGCCCGAGGCGCTGGTGGCCGCGCTCGACGAGCTGACCGCCGCGTGGCAGGAGGCGATGGCCGACCCGGCGTTCGTCGCCGAGTTCGACGCCATCCTGCGTGAGTACGCCGGCGTCCCGAGCCTGCTCTACGACGCGACCCGGCTGACCGAGAAGGTCGGCGGCGCGCGGATCCTGCTCAAGCGGGAGGACCTCAACCACACTGGCGCCCACAAGATTCGCAACGTGCTCGGCCAGGCCCTCCTGACCAGGCGGATGGGCAAGAAGCGCGTGATCGCCGAGACCGGCGCCGGCCAGCACGGCGTGGCCAGTGCCACCGCGGCGGCGTACTTCGGCCTCGACTGCACCGTCTACATGGGGTCGGTCGACACCAAGCGGCAGGCGCTCAACGTGGCCCGCATGGAGCTGCTCGGCGCGAGGGTGGTGCCGGTCGACTCCGGCAGCGCGACACTCAAGGACGCCATCAACGAGGCGCTGCGCGACTGGGTCAGCACCGTTGACCACACGGCCTACCTCTTCGGGACCGCTGCCGGCCCGCACCCGTTCCCGACGATGGTCCGCGACTTCACCCGCGGCATCGGCGACGAGGCCCGCGCCCAGTGCCTCGAGCTGACCGGGCGGCTGCCCGACGCCATCGCGGCGTGCGTCGGGGGCGGCTCCAACGCGATCGGGCTGTTCACGGCGTTCCTCGGCGACCCCGACGTCCGCATCTACGGCTTCGAGCCCGGAGGCGACGGGGTCGAGACCGGGCGGCACGCCGCGACGATCACCGCCGGCGACAGCGGGGTCCTGCACGGCGCACGCACGTTCGTGCTCCAGGACGAGGACGGGCAGACCATCGAGTCGCACTCGATCTCGGCGGGGCTCGACTACCCGGGCGTCGGCCCGCAGCACGCCCACCTCGCGAAGAGCGGCCGCGCCGACTACCTGCCGATCACCGACGCGCAGGCCATGGACGCCCTCGCCCTGCTCGCGCGCAGCGAGGGGATCATCGCCGCCATCGAGTCGGCGCACGCGCTGGCTGGCGCCTTCGACGTGGCGCGCGAGCTCGGCCCCGACGGGCTGGTGCTGGTCAACCTCTCGGGTCGCGGCGACAAGGACATGGAGACGGCCCGCGAGTGGTTCGGGCTCGGGAAGGCCGCGCGCGAGTGACGGTCTCGGTCGCCTTCGACAAGGCTCGCGCGGAGGGCCGCGCCGCGCTGGTCGGCTACCTGCCGGCCGGCTTCCCCGACGTCCGGCGCGGGATCGAGGCCCTCACGGCCATGGTCGACGCCGGCTGCGACGTCATCGAGGTCGGGCTGCCCTACAGCGACCCGGTGATGGACGGCCCGACCGTCCAGGCCGCCGCGCAGCAGGCGATCGACCGCGGGTTCCGCACCACCGACGTGCTGCGCACCGTCGAGGCCGTCGCCGCGACGGGGACGCCGACCGTGGTGATGACCTACTGGAACCCCGTCGAGCGGTACGGCGTCGACCGGTTCGCCCGCGACCTGGCGGCGGCCGGGGGAGCGGGGCTGATCACGCCCGACCTCACGCCGGACGCCGACCCGCACTGGCCCGCGGCGGCCGACGCCCACGGGCTCGACAAGATCTACCTCGTCGCCCCGTCGTCGACCGACGCGCGGATCGCCATGACGACCGCGGCCTGCCGCGGCTTCGTCTACGCCACCGCGGTCATGGGCGTCACGGGCGCCCGCGCCACCACCAGCGAGCTCGCGGGCCCGCTCGTCGCCCGCACCAAGGCCGCCACGGACCTGCCGGTCGGCGTCGGCCTCGGTGTCAGCAACGGCGACCAGGCCGCCGAGCTCGCCGCCAAGGACGGCATCGGCGCCGACGGCGTGATCGTCGGCTCGGCGTTCGTGCGGACCCTGCTCGACCACCCCGACGACCCCGCGGCCGGGCTGCGGGCGCTGACGGCCCTGACCGAGGACCTCGCGGACGGCGTGCGCCGGGGCTCACGTGGCTGACGAGGCGCGGGCCCCTCGACGCCCGCTGGCGGTCCTCGCCCTCGCGCTCGCTCTCGTGGTGGCCCTCGCCGGCTGCGGCGGCAGCGACGTCGAGGCGGGCGACCTCACCGGCAAGGTCCTCGACCCGCCGTTCACCGTCGCGGGGGACGCGCTGGTCGACACCGATGGCCAGCCCTACTCGCTGACCGACGACACCGAGAAGCGGCTCACGCTGGTCTTCTTCGGCTACACGCACTGTCCCGACATCTGCAGCACCGTGATGACCACCATCGCGTCCGCGCTGACCCGGCTCGACGACCGCGACCGCGACCAGGTCGACGTGGTGTTCGTGACCACCGACCCCGAGCGCGACACCCCCGACGTGCTGCGGCGCTGGCTCGACCACATCGACAAGGACTTCGTCGGCGTCACCGGCCCGATCGACGAGATCGCCGCGGTCGGGCGGTCGATCGCGGTCGGCATGGGCGACCCGCTGCCGAGCGGTGGCTACGACGTCGACGCGCACACCACCCAGGTGACCGGCATCGACAGCGCCGACGAGGCCCCGATCTACTGGAGCCAGACCACGTCGTCGAAGCAGTTCGCCGACGACATCCACATCCTGCTGGGAGACTCGTGACCGTCCTCTCCATCCCGAGCCCGTCGAGCGGGGTCTGGCACCTCGGGCCGCTGCCGGTCCGGGGCTACGCGCTGGCGATCATCCTCGGGATCATCGCGTCGATCTGGATCGGCGAGCGACGGTGGGCCGCACGCGGCGGACGGCCCGGAGAGGTCCAGGACCTCGCCGTCTGGGCTGTCCCGTTCGGGCTGGTCGGTGGCCGGCTGTACCACGTGGCCACCGACCACGACCGCTACTTCGGCGCCGGCGGCAGCGCGTGGAAGATCCTCTACGTCTGGGAGGGCGGCCTCGGGGTCTGGGGCTCGATCTTCCTCGGCGCGGTCGGGGCGATGATCGCCGCCAAGCGGCGCGGCATGCGGATCGCGCCCATGGTCGACGCGCTGGCGCCCGGGCTGCTGGTCGCGCAGGCGATCGGACGCTGGGGCAACTGGTTCAACCAGGAGCTGTTCGGCAAGCCCACCGACCTGCCCTGGGCGCTCGAGATCGACGCCGAGCACCGGCCGGCCGGCTACGAGGATCAGGCGACCTTCCACCCGACGTTCCTCTACGAGTTCGGCTGGAACCTGCTGGTCTTCGGCGTGCTGATCGCGCTCGACCGGCGGTTCCGGTTCGGGCACGGGCGGATGCTCGCGCTCTACGTGATGGGCTACACGCTCGGCCGGGGCTGGATCGAGATGCTGCGCATCGACGATGTCGAGCTCAGCGACGTGCACGGGCTGCGGTTCAACGTGTGGACCTCGATCGTGCTCTTCGTGGTCGCCGCCGTGTACTTCGTGGTGAGCCAGCGCCGGCACCCCGGTCAGGAGGCCTCGCCGTACGTCGACGGGCACGTCGAGGGCCGCGAGCCCGCCCTCACGCCGGCGGGTGACGGCTCCGCGGCGGGCACGGAGCCGGAGGGCGACGCGGAGACCGGCCGCGGGGACCGCGATGCCCACGACCCGGGAACGGGATCGGGTCCCGGCACTCCTGCTTGATAGGCTGAACCGCGTAGCTCAGGGCCAACGTCGTCCCCTGCACCCACCTCGATGCACCACCGGACCCCTCCCGAGGGGTCCCGACGACGACGGAGGATGAGCCGGTGCCCTACCAGCACTCGTTCCCGCCGCCCCAGGGGCTGTACGACCCGCGGCACGAGCACGACGCCTGTGGCGTCGCGTTCGTCGCGACCCTGACCGGTGAGGCCAGCCACGACATCGTGGTGAAGTCGCTCACCGCCCTGCGCAACCTGGAGCACCGAGGTGCCGCGGGCGCCGAGCCCAACTCGGGCGACGGCGCGGGCATCCTGATGCAGATCCCCGACGCGTTCCTCCGTGCGGTCGCGAGCGAGGCCGGCTTCGAGCTGCCGCCGCCGCGCGCCTACGCGATGGGCACGGCGTTCCTGCCCGGCGACGACGAGGCGGTCGCCAAGACCCGCGCCCAGATCGAGGACATCGCGGCCGAGGAGGGCCTGTCGGTCCTCGGCTGGCGCGAGGTGCCGACCCAGCCGGAGTGCCTCGGCAAGACCGCCCTGGGCGTGATGCCCCAGTTCGCCCAGCTCTTCGTGACCGCGGCCGGCCAGCGGCTGACCGGCATGGCGCTCGAGCGGATGGCCTACTGCCTGCGCCGGCGGGCCGAGAAGGAGACCGACGTCTACTTCCCGTCGCTCTCGTCGCGCACGCTCGCCTACAAGGGCATGCTCACCACCGAGCAGCTCGACGAGTTCTTCCCCGACCTGCGCGACGAGCGCATCGGGTCGGCGCTGTGCGTCGTGCACTCGCGCTTCTCGACCAACACCTTCCCGAGCTGGCCGCTCTCGCACCCGTTCCGCTTCATCGCCCACAACGGCGAGATCAACACGGTGATGGGCAACCGCAACTGGATGCGCGCCCGCGAGGCCATGCTCGCCTCCGACCTGATCCCGGGTGACCTCGAGCGGCTCTACCCGATCTGCACGCCCGGCGCGTCCGACTCCGCGTCGTTCGACGAGGTCCTCGAGCTGCTCCACATGGGTGGCCGGTCGCTCCCGCACGCCGTGCTGATGATGGTCCCCGAGGCCTGGGAGAACGCTGGGCCGGACAAGAACGGCGAGATGGACGCCGCGAGGCGCTCGTTCTACGAGTTCCACGCCTCGCTCATGGAGCCGTGGGACGGCCCGGCGTGCGTCGTCTTCACCGACGGTGACCAGATCGGCGCCGTGCTCGACCGCAACGGGCTGCGCCCCTCGCGCTACTGGGTCACCGACGACGGGCTGGTCGTGCTCGCGTCCGAGGTGGGCGTGCTCGACCTCGACCCCGCCTCGATCGTGCGCAAGGGCCGGCTCCAGCCGGGCCGGATGTTCCTCGTCGACACCGAGGAGCACCGCATCATCGAGGACGACGAGATCAAGTCGACCCTCGCCGCCGAGCACCCCTACGAGGAGTGGCTGCACGCCGGGATCGTGCGGCTCGACGACGTGCCCGAGCGCGAGCACGTCGTGCACACCCACGCCTCGGTCACCCGCCGCCAGCAGATCTTCGGCTACACCGAGGAGGAGCTGCGCGTTCTGCTCACCCCGATGGCCAACACCGGCGGCGAGGCGCTCGGGTCGATGGGCACCGACACCCCGATCGCAGCGCTCAGCGAGAAGCCCCGGCTGCTGTTCGACTACTTCGCCCAGCTGTTCGCGCAGGTGACGAACCCGCCCCTCGACGCGATCCGCGAGGAGCTCGTGACCTCGCTGTCCGGCTCGATCGGCCCGGAGTCCAACCTGCTCGACCCGACGCCGGCGTCCTGCCGCCAGATCGTGCTGCCGTTCCCTGTCTTCTCCAACGACGACCTGGCCAAGATCCGCCACATCAACCGCGACGGCGACATGCCGGGCTTCGCGTGCCACATCGCGCGCGGCCTCTACGACGTCGAGGGCGGCGGGGCCGCGATGGCCGCCCGCATCGAGGAGATCTGCGCCGAGGTGAGCGCGGCGATCGCGGGCGGCGCCCGCATCATCGTGCTCTCCGACCGGCACGCGACCCAGGAGCTGGCGCCGATCCCGTCGCTGCTGCTCACCGGGGCGATCCACCACCACCTGGTCCGCGAGAAGACCCGCACCCACGTCGGGCTCCTGGTCGAGGCCGGCGACGTCCGCGAGGTGCACCACGTCGCGCTGCTCATCGGTTACGGCGCCGCCGCGGTCAACCCCTACCTCGCGATGGAGTCGGTCGAGGACCTCGCCCGCGAGGGCTACTACGTCAAGACCGAGCCCGAGGTCGCCGTCCGCAACCTCATCAAGGCGCTGGGCAAGGGCGTGCTCAAGGTGATGTCCAAGATGGGCGTCTCCACGGTCGCGTCCTACACCGGCGCCCAGATCTTCGAGGCTGTCGGCCTCTCGCAGGCGGTCGTCGACAAGTACTTCGCCGGCACCACGTCCAAGCTCGGCGGCGTCGACCTCGACGTGATCGCCGAGGAGGTCGCCCGGCGGCACGCCACGGCGTACCCCCGCGGCGGCATCGCGCCCTCGCACCGCGAGCTGGCCATCGGCGGCGAGTACCAGTGGCGCCGCGAGGGCGAGCCGCACCTGTTCGACCCCGAGACCGTCTTCCGGCTCCAGCACGCCACGCGGACCGGCCGCTACGACATCTTCAAGCAGTACACCAGCCGGGTCGACGAGCAGTCGCAGCGGCTGATGACGCTGCGCGGCCTCTTCGCGTTCAAGGGCGCCCACGTCTCGGGTCGCGACCCGGTGCCGCTGGAGGAGGTCGAGCCGGTCTCCGAGATCGTCAAGCGCTTCTCCACCGGCGCGATGTCCTACGGCTCGATCTCGCAGGAGGCGCACGAGACCCTCGCGATCGCGATGAACCGGCTCGGCGCCAAGTCCAACACCGGCGAGGGCGGCGAGGACGCCGAGCGGCTCTACGACCCCGAGCGCCGCTCGTCGATCAAGCAGGTCGCGTCCGGCCGGTTCGGAGTGACGGCGGAGTACCTCACCAACTCCGACGACATCCAGATCAAGATGGCCCAGGGCGCGAAGCCGGGCGAGGGCGGCCAGCTGCCGGGCCAGAAGGTCTACCCGTGGGTGGCCAAGACGCGTCACTCGACGCCCGGCGTGGGCCTGATCAGCCCGCCGCCGCACCACGACATCTACTCCATCGAGGACCTCGCCCAGCTCATCCACGACCTCAAGAACGCCAACCCCCAGGCGCGCGTGCACGTCAAGCTCGTCGCCGAGGTCGGCGTCGGCACGGTCGCGGCCGGCGTCTCCAAGGCGCACGCGGACGTCGTGCTCATCTCCGGTCACGACGGCGGCACCGGCGCCGCGCCGATGACGTCCCTCAAGCACGCCGGGGGCCCGTGGGAGCTCGGTCTTGCCGAGACCCAGCAGACGCTGCTGCTCAACGGCCTGCGCGACCGGATCGTCGTCCAGACCGACGGGCAGCTCAAGACCGGCCGCGACGTGGTGATCGCCGCGCTGCTCGGCGCGGAGGAGTACGGCTTCGCGACCGCGCCGCTGGTGGTCTCGGGCTGCATCCTGATGCGGGTCTGCCACCTCGACACCTGCCCGGTCGGCGTCGCGACCCAGAACCCCGTGCTGCGCGAGCGCTACACCGGGAAGGCCGAGCACGTCGTGAACTTCTTCGAGTTCGTCGCCGAGGAGGTGCGCGAGCACCTGGCCGCGCTGGGCTTCCGCAGCCTCGACGAGGCGATCGGCCAGGTCGACGCGCTCGACGTGTCCGAGGCGGTCAACCACTGGAAGGCCTCCGGTCTCGACCTGACCCCGATCCTGCACGCGCCCGACCGCACGGCGTTCCCCGACCAGGACCTGCGGCAGACCAAGCAGCAGAACCACGGCCTGGAGAAGTCGCTCGACGTCACCGAGCTCGTGCCGCTCTGCCGCCCGGCCCTCGACTCCGGCGAGCCGGTGCGCGGGCAGCTCGCGATCCGCAACGTCAACCGCACCGTCGGCACGATCCTCGGCCACGAGGTGACCAAGAAGTACGGCGGCGAGGGGCTCCCGGACGGCACCATCGACCTGACGTTCACCGGCTCGGCGGGGCAGTCGTTCGGTGCCTTCGTGCCGCGCGGCATCACCTTGCGGCTGGAGGGCGACGCCAACGACTACCTCGGCAAGGGCCTCTCCGGCGGCCGGATCGTGCTGCGGCCCGACCGCGCGGCGACGTTCAACGCCGACGAGCAGATCATCGCCGGCAACGTGATCGCCTACGGCGCGACCTCGGGCCGGATCCACATCCGCGGCGGCGTGGGGGAGCGGTTCTGCGTGCGCAACTCCGGCGCGTGGGCCGTGACCGAGGGCGTGGGCGACCACGCCTGCGAGTACATGACCGGCGGGCGGGTCGCCGTCCTCGGCAAGACGGGTCGCAACTTCGGGGCGGGCATGTCCGGCGGGGTCGCCTGGGTGCTCGACCTCGACGAGCGGCGGGTCAACACCGAGCTCGTCGAGCTCGGGCCTGTCGGCGGCGAGGGCGCCATCGAGCTCGAGCAGCTCGTGCGCGACCACGCCGAGGAGACCGGGTCGGAGGTCGCCGCCGCGCTGCTGGCCGACTGGCCGGCCGCGCTCGCCCGGTTCACCGAGGTGATGCCGACCGACTACCGCACGGTGCTCGAGGCCAGGGCGAAGGCCGAGGCCGAGGGGTTGTCGGAGTCCGAGATCGCCGCAGCAATGATGGAGAGTCTCCATGGCTGACGCGACGAGAGTTCCGCCGTCCGGCTGCGGTGACGCCGTGCGCGGCACCGCAATGATGGAGAGTGCAGGTCTTCTTCATGGCTGACCCGAAGGGCTTCCTCAAGCACGGTCGCGAGGTCGCCGAGCGGCGTCCGGTCGAGGAGCGCGTGCACGACTGGGACGAGGTCTACCCGGGCGGGATGGGCCGGGCCCTGCTGCCGATCATCACGACCCAGGCCGGCCGCTGCATGGACTGCGGCATCCCGTTCTGCCACCAGGGCTGCCCGCTCGGCAACATCATCCCCGAGTGGAACGACCTGGTCTGGCGCGACGACTGGGAGGGCGCGATCGAGCGCCTGCACGCGACCAACAACTTCCCCGAGTTCACCGGCCGGCTGTGCCCCGCGCCTTGCGAGACCGCGTGCGTGCTCGGCATCCCTGGTGACACCTATGGGGGACCGGTGACGATCAAGAACGTCGAGGTCACGATCATCGACAAGGCGTGGGAGAGCGGGTTCGTGCGGCCGCAGCCGCCCGAGTGGCTCTCCGGCCGCACCGTCGCTGTGGTCGGCTCCGGCCCGGCCGGCCTGGCCGCGGCTCAGCAGCTGACCCGCGCCGGGCACACCGTCGCGGTCTACGAGCGGGCCGACAAGATCGGCGGGCTGCTGCGCTACGGCATCCCCGAGTTCAAGATGGAGAAGAAGCACCTCGACCGGCGCCTCGACCAGATGCGCCGCGAGGGCACGGTCTTCCGCGCCGGCGTCTCGGTCGGCGACGAGCTGACCGCCGAGTCGCTGCGCGACCGCTACGACGCCGTCGTGCTCGCCATGGGCGCGACCGCCCCGCGCGACCTCCCGATCACCGGGCGTGAGCTGGGCGGGATCCACCAGGCGATGGACTTCCTGCCGCAGTCCAACCGCGCCTCGCTCGGCGAGCCCGTCGAGGGCCAGGTCCTGGCGACGGGCAAGGACGTCGTCATCATCGGCGGCGGCGACACCGGTGCCGACTGCCTCGGCACCGCGACGCGCCAGGGCGCCCGGTCGATCACCCAGCTCGAGATCCTGCCCGAGCCGCCGTCGGACCGCCCCGAGGGCCAGCCCTGGCCGACGTACCCGATGACCTTCCGGGTCTCGTCCGCGCACGAGGAGGCCGGCGACCGGGTCTACTCCGTGTCGACCCAGGAGTTCCTCGGTGACGAGTCGGACAACGTGCGCGCGCTGCGTCTGGTCGAGGTGGCGTTCGCGGACGGCCGGTTCGAGGAGGTCGAGGGCACCGAGCGCGAGATCCCCGCACAGCTGGTGCTGTTCGCGATGGGCTTCCTCGGCCCCGAGAAGCCCGGTCTCGTCGAGCAGCTCGGCGTCGACCTCGACGAGCGCGGCAACATCGCCCGCGACGCGTCCTACATGACCTCGGTGCCGGGCGTGTTCGTCGCCGGCGACGCCGGCCGTGGCCAGTCGCTGATCGTCTGGGCGATCGCCGAGGGCCGGGCCGCGGCCTCCGCCGTCGACCAGTACCTCACCGGCTCCACCACCCTGCCTTACCCGGTCCGGCCCACCGACCGCCCCCTCGTCGTCTAGTGGTGGTCGACCCGGCTCGAACTTCGCGCCGGGTCGACCGCGTTGCCGTTGTTTGATCGTTCCAATCCTCGCTAGGGTGTCTCCACGTGAGAAGAGCGAAGATCGTGTGCACGCTGGGGCCGGCGACCTCCACCCCCGAGCGGATCCGCGAGCTCGTCGACGCGGGGATGGACGTGGCGCGGCTGAACATGAGCCACGGGACCCAGGCCGACAAGGCGGCCGTCTACCGCCGCGTGCGGGAGGCCGCCGACGGGAGCGGACGGGGAGTGGGCATCCTCGCCGACCTGCAGGGTCCGAAGATCCGCCTCGAGTCGTTCTCCGGCGGGCCGGTCGCGCTGGCCGCCGGTGCGACGTGGACGATCACCACCCGCGAGGTCGACGGCAACGACCAGATCAGCGGTACGACGTACAAGGGTCTCGCCGGCGACGTCCAGCCGGGCGACCCGATCCTCATCGACGACGGCAAGGTCCGGCTGCGGGTGACCGAGGTCAAGGACGGCACCGACGTCGTGTGCGAGGTCGTGGTCGGCGGCACCGTGAGCGACCACAAGGGGATCAACCTCCCCGGTGTCGCCGTGTCGGTGCCGGCGCTGTCGGAGAAGGACATCGAGGACCTGAGGTTCGCGCTGCACCTCACCGTCGACTTCATCGCGCTCAGCTTCGTGCGCAGCGCCGCCGACGCGGAGGACGTGCGGCGGATCATGCGCGAGGAGAACGTGCTCCTGCCCGTGATCGCCAAGATCGAGAAGCCCCAGGCGATCGAGAACCTCGACGAGGTGATCGCGGCGTTCGACGGCTTCATGGTCGCCCGCGGTGACCTCGGGGTGGAGTGCCCGCCCGAGGAGGTGCCGTTCCTCCAGAAGACGATCATCGACAAGGCGCGCCTCAACGCGAAGCCAGTGATCGTCGCGACCCAGATGCTCGAGTCGATGACCACGAGCCCCTCGCCGACCCGCGCCGAGGTCTCCGACGTCGCCAACGCGATCCTCGACGGTGCCGACGCGGTCATGCTCTCCGGCGAGACCGGCGTGGGGGAGTACCCCGTCGTCGCCGTCGAGACCATGGCGCGGATCGTGGAGGCCACCGAGCAGCACGCCCTGGAGCAGCAGGAGGTCGGCACGCTCCGGGTGCTCGACTGGGACCCGCACACGATCGGCGGCGTGATCGCCAAGGCCGCCGGCGAGGTCGCGGAGCGCGTCGATGCGAAGTACGTCGTCGCGTTCACCCAGTCCGGCGACTCGGCCCGGCGCATGTCGCGCCTGCGCGGCCCGGTGCCGATCCTGGCCTTCACGCCCGAGGCGCAGACCCGCTCGCGGCTCTCGTTGTCGTGGGGCGTGGAGACCTTCAAGACGCTGACCGTCGAGCACACCGACGAGATGGTGGCCCAGGTCGACGAGCAGCTGCTCAACATCGGCCGGGTCGACAAGGGCGACCTGGTCGTCATCATCGCCGGCTCGCCGCCGGGCATCCCCGGCTCGACCAACGCCCTGCGTGTGCACCGCATGGGTGACGCCGTCGACGGCGTCGCTCCGGCGTACCGCCGGTCTGCGAGCTAGGACTTCAGCCCGATCAGCTCGTCGAGCCTGGCGACTCCGGCGCGGGTGGACACGCTGACGACGTAGCGGTTGGACTGACGCCACGGGATGTCCAGCAGGTCGAGCGCCCAGCAGCACAGCTCACGGATGTCGGCGGAGTGGTTGGTGAACTGCCAGCGGGGATAGTCGTAGCGCTTCCACCTGCCATCGATCTTCTTGCGGGTCCAGTTGTTGGCTCGGCATCCGTCGGAGTGGAACAGACCGCGGAGGAACGCCGCTGGGTGTGTCTCGACGAGGCTGCGCTGCCAGTCCTCGAGCACGATGGGTCGCTGGTGTTTGCGGCCAGGACCGTGCTGAGGGAACAGACACGGCCAGTGCTTCCACGACGTCGTGACGATGACGGCTCCGGGAACGCTGCGCCCGTGCGGACGTCCGCCCGGCTTGACCCGGGCCATCAGGACTGCGATCCGGTCGAGGTCGTGGACATAGCGCTTGTCGTTGACCACGTGCAGCCCGAAGACATCTCGCCTCTGTCGGCTGATGTGACCGTCGCCGAGGTACCAGCCGAGGAGCTCGGCGTAGGCCGCGCCGTCGAGCTCCGCGTCCTCGCAGCGAGGACACGGGGCGATGGTGTGCTGCTGTCCGCGCGGCTGCCCGCGGCGCTGGTAGAGCCGACGCCATCGGCGGATCGTCTTGACCGCCACTCCGTGGAGTGCGGCGTTGTCCGCGTCGCGCATCCCGTTGTCCGAGGCGCGCAAGGCGCTCTCGACGGTGCGCAGTGGGCGGATGTGCGTCACCCCACGATGGTCGCGGCATCCGCCGACAACGTGTGCCGGGTGTGGGAGTCGAACCCACACGCCCGTGAGGGCAACGCATTTTGAGTGCGCAGTGTCTGCCATTCCACCAACCCGGCCGGGTTCGAGAACGCTACCGGAAGCCGGAGATTCCTCGCCGTTCGGCAAAAGTCGAGTCGTCCACTAGAGTTTGCGCCGTGAACCCGATGAGCAGCGTGTGGCGCTGGGCGATGGCGAGCAACGAGCGGGCGGTCGCGAACGCCCGGGCCGCCGCCACCGAGTGCTCGCGGCTGCGGGTCGAGCGCGTCGAGGTGCAGCTCTACGTCGAGCGGTTCGGGCAGTCCAGCGTCGAGGCGACGACGGAGGCGGCGGCCACCGCCCGTTAGCCTGTCGCCCGTGTCGGAGAGCCCCGCGGGAGCAGCCAGGACGGTCGTCGTGGCCGAGGACGAGGTCCTCATCCGCATGGACCTCGCGGAGATGCTCACCGAGGAGGGGTACGACGTCGTCGGCCAGGCCGGTGACGGGGCGACCGCCGTCGAGCTGGCCGAGCAGCTGCGTCCCGACCTGGTGATCCTCGACGTCAAGATGCCCGTGCTCGACGGCATCGCCGCCGCGGAGCAGATCGCGAGCCAGCGGATCGCGCCGGTGGTGATCCTGACGGCGTTCAGCCAGCGCGAGCTCGTCGAGCGCGCGCGCGACGCCGGCGCGATGGCCTACCTGGTCAAGCCGTTCACCCAGGCCGACCTGGTGCCGGCCATCGAGATGGCGGTCAGCAGGTTCGGCGAGCTCGCGCTGCTCGAGGCCGAGGTCGCCGACCTCACCGAGCGCCTCGAGACCCGCAAGGCCGTCGAGCGCGCCAAGAGCCTGTTGATGCAGCAGCTCGACCTGTCCGAGCCCGATGCGTTCCGCTGGATCCAGAAGACGGCGATGGACCTGCGGCTGTCGATGCGCCAGGTCGCCGACGGCGTGGTCGAGCACGGACCGGGCATCGCCGACCGGTGACGCACCACCCCGCGCCTGACGGCGCGGCCAAGGTCTGGTTTCCTACGGCGAGCCGCAGCCGTGGGGGTGGCGCAAACCGGAGTTCCCACCCATAGACTGCCGGGCAGCATCCGGCCGGGTGCC
The DNA here is from genome assembly GCF_000422805.1 of Nocardioides halotolerans DSM 19273. Classification (GTDB taxonomy): domain Bacteria; phylum Actinomycetota; class Actinomycetes; order Propionibacteriales; family Nocardioidaceae; genus Nocardioides; species Nocardioides halotolerans. The sequence continues at coordinate 157,778 of NZ_AUGT01000012.1, forward strand.
GGGGGAGGAGGACCCACTTGATGTCCCGAACGAGCGTCCTAGAGCGAGGCGTGGTCGCCCGCGCGGCGGCGTTCCTCGTGCTCTCCCTGCTCGTGGCGCCCCTGCTCCTGCTGCTCTCCAGCCGGTCCGTCGAGGCCGCCACGCTCTGCCTGCCGAAGAAGGACGAGACCGCGTGCATCGCGGGCACGATGGGCAGCCGCGCCGAGCCGATCGAGGGCGTCGACGTGACGCTGACCAAGCCCGACGGCAGCACGGAGACCCAGACCACCGAGAAGGACGGCAAGTTCGCCTTCACGATCACCGAGCCCGGCAACTACCTCGTGGGCGTCGACGAGGAGACCCTGCCCAAGGGCTCCGAGCTCCGGCCCCCGGCGAACGCCGCGCTGCGCGGCCCCGAGGGCACGATCAAGGTCGACAACGTCCAGCTCGGCCAGAACTACGGCCCGGTCCTCACCGTGCGCCCCAAGGGCTTCGACGACAGCACCAGCAAGTGGGACGAGTTCATCCAGTCCAGCGTCAACGGCATCCGGCTCGGCCTGCTGCTGGCGCTGGCCAGCGTCGGGCTCAGCCTGATCTACGGCACCACCGGCATCTCCAACTTCGCCCACGCCGAGCAGGTGACCCTGGGCGGCATGGTGGGCTACGGCCTCGTCAACGTCGCGGGGCTGCCGCTCGTCGTCGGCGGGATCCTGGTGGTCATCATCTGCGGCTTCACCGGGTGGTTCCAGGACCGCATCCTGTGGCAACCCCTGCGAAGGCGGGGGCTGGGCCTGACCCAGCTGATGATCGTCACCATCGGCCTCTCGCTGGCCATGCAGTACGCCTTCCAGTACACCGTCGGCGCCCGCACCGTGCGCGTGGTGGTCGAGACGCCCGAGACGCGCGACTTCGGCTCGATCCGGATCACCGACCAGTCGCTGTGGGCCATGGGCATCGCGGCCGTCGTCCTCGCGCTGGTCGGCCTCGCACTGCTCCGCACCCGCATCGGTCGCGCCACCCGCGCGGTCGCCGACAACCCCGCGCTGGCCCAGGCGTCCGGCATCGACACCGACAAGGTGATCCGCCTCGTCTGGACCGTCGCGATGGGCCTCTCCGGCCTCTCCGGCATCCTCTACGCGCTCATCGTCAACGGCGTGAAGTGGGACACCGGCCTCCAGATCCTGCTGCTGCTCTTCGCGGCGGTGACCCTGGGCGGTCTCGGCACGGCCTTCGGCGCGCTCGTCGGGTCGCTGATCATCGGGCTCGTGGTGGAGCTCTCGCCCATGGTCATCCCGGGTGACTTCAAGTACGCCGCCGCACTCCTCATCCTCATCCTGCTCCTGCTGGTGCGACCTCAGGGCCTGCTCGGCCGGCCCCAGCGGGTCGGGTAGAAGGGACCACCTCCATGGACGACATCCAGGGCATCCTCAACGCGATGATGCGCACCGCGGTGGACCCGCAGACCGCAGCCGTCGCGATCGCCGTCATCGGCCTCAACATCCACTTCGGCTACACCGGCCTGATCAACATCGGCCAGTCGGCGTTCATGCTCCTCGGCGCCTACGGCTTCGCCATCTCGATCACCCAGGGCTGGCCGCTGCCGGTGGCGATCCTGGTGGGGCTGGCGGTCGCGTTCGTGTTCGCCCTCGTGCTCGGCGTCCCGACGCTGAAGCTGAGGGGCGACTACCTCGCGATCGTCACGATCTCCGCGGCGGAGATCATCCGCTACGTCGGCAGGTCGGGCGGCTACGAGAGCCTGTCCAACCTCACCAACGCCGCGCAGGGCATCGCCGGCAGCCAGTACCGCACGCCGTTCACCGACCTCTCGCCGTTCCCCACCGGCACCACGCAGCTGCTGCCGTTCAACTACCTCGACGTGGCCGGCGGCTCGACCGTGGTCCGGCTGCTCGGCTGGCTGGTCGTCGTCGCCGCCATCTGGACGGCCGTCCGCATCGGCCGTCGCAAGGTGGGCCTCGAGGGCTCGACCCGCACGCTGGCCATGGTGGGGCTCACCGCGCTGGTGGTCGTCCTGCTGTTCTTCCTCGCGCCGGTCTCGCAGCGCAACACCGGCGTCAACGGGTGGTGGTTCACGGTCGTCGCGTGGATCCTCGTGGGGATCAGCCTGATCATCGTGCTCGGCCTGACCCGCAGCCCCTGGGGCCGTGCGCTCAAGGGGGTGCGCGAGGACGAGGACGCCATGCGCAGCCTCGGCAAGAACGTGTTCGCGATCAAGATGCAGGCGCTGATCATCGGCGGCCTGTTCGGCGCGATCGGCGGCATGATGTACGTCCTCCCGGCCGCCGTGCAGCCCGACGCCCTGGGCCGCTCGATCACGTTCTTCGCCTACACCGCCCTCCTGCTCGGCGGCGCGGCCACGATATGGGGGCCGGTGCTCGGCTCGCTGATCTTCTTCGTCGGCCGGGTCTTCCTCATCGGGGTCGCCAACACCTACCTGTCCTCCGACGACTACCTCAACATCATGAACGGCCAGCAGACCAGCCAGTTCGCCTTCATCATCGTCGGCGTCGCCCTGATGCTGCTGGTGATCTTCAGACCACAGGGCATCCTGGGAGACAAGAGAGAGCTCCGGTTCAATGTCTGAGACCACCACCGCCAAGGGACTGGCCGACCCGGCCGCGCGCCGCCAGCTGATGTCGGGCGTCGAGCCCGAGCCCGGCTCGTCGAAGCCCGACCCGATCCTCAAGGTCGACAACATCGTGCGTCAGTTCGGCGGCATCACGGCCGTCGACGTCGACCACCTGGAGGTGCAGCGCGGCATCATCACCGCGCTGATCGGCCCGAACGGCGCCGGCAAGACGACGTTCTTCAACCTCATCACCGGCTTCGACCGGCCGACGTCCGCCGGCCGCGGTGCCCACTGGAGCTTCGACGGGGCCACCCTCGACCGCACGTCGGCGTCCAAGGTCGCGAAGTCCGGCATGGTCCGCACCTTCCAGCTCACCAAGGCGCTGAGCCGGATGACGGTGATGGACAACATGATGCTCGGCGCCCAGAACCAGGCCGGCGAGAACCTCGCCAAGTGCCTGATCAAGCCGTTCTGGTCCGCGCAGGAGAAGCAGGTCGAGGAGAAGGCGCTCGCCCTGCTCGACCGGTTCAGCCTGCTGGAGAAGCGCAAGGACTACGCCGGCTCGCTCTCGGGCGGGCAGCGCAAGCTGCTGGAGATGGCCCGGGCCCTGATGAGCGACCCGAAGATGATCATGCTCGACGAGCCGATGGCCGGAGTGAACCCCGCGCTCACCCAGTCGCTGCTCGGCCACATCCAGTCCCTGCGCGACGAGGGCACGACCGTGCTGTTCGTCGAGCACGACATGCACGTCGTGCGGCACATCTCCGACTGGGTCGTCGTGATGGCCGAGGGCAAGCTCGTCGCGGAGGGTCCGGCCGACTCGGTGATGTCCAACACGGCGGTCATCGACGCCTACCTCGGCGCCCACCACGACACCGACCTGGGCGACGACGCCCTGCTCTCCGACGCGACCCTCGAGCAGCTCGAGGCAGAGGTCGCGGCCGAGGAGGCCGAGCGCGAGGAGGAGCAGCGGTCATGACCGACACCCAGCAGGCCACCCAGACGGCCGTCATCGAGGCCAAGGACGTCGTCGCCGGCTACCTGCCCGGCGTCAACATCCTCAACGGGTGCAGCCTGGTCGCCTACCCGGGCGAGATGATCGGCATCATCGGCCCCAACGGCGCCGGCAAGTCCACGCTGCTCAAGGCGATGTTCGGGCTCGTGAAGATCCGCTCCGGCAGCGTCCACCTCGGCACCCAGGACATCACCAACCTGCGTGCCAACACGCTCGTGGAGATGGGTGTCGGCTTCGTCCCCCAGAACAACAACGTGTTCCCCTCGCTGACCATCGAGGAGAACCTCCAGATGGGGCTGTTCCTGCGGCCCAAGAAGGTCCGCGAGCGGCTGGGCGTCATGTGGGACCTGTTCCCGGCGCTGCACGAGCGCCGGACCCGCTCCGCCGGTGCGCTCTCCGGCGGCGAGCGGCAGTCGCTGGCCATGGCCCGCGCGCTGATGATGGAGCCGTCGGTGCTCCTGCTCGACGAGCCCTCCGCCGGCCTGTCGCCGGTCCGCCAGGACGAGACGTTCATCCGCACCCGCCGGATCAACAAGACCGGCGTCTGCGTGGTGATGGTGGAGCAGAACGCCCGGCGCTGCCTGCAGATCTGCGACCGCGGCTACGTGCTCGACCAGGGCAAGGACGCCTACACCGGCACCGGGCGCGAGCTCGCCAAGGACCCCAAGGTCATCGAGCTCTACCTCGGCACGCTCGCCGAGGACGTCGAGGGCGCGAAGGGCGAGGACCCCAAGCTCGTCAAGGAGTAGCCGCAGCCGGCACGGACGGCTCCGGTGCGGCTTCGCGGCGCTGGAGCCGGCGTACGTCGCCGGACGTCAGCGACATGAGCACGCTCCCGACGATGACCGCGCCCACGACGGTCAGCCACGCCCGGCTGCCCACCAGGGCCGCCAGGGGGCCGGTGAGCACCAGCCCGACGGGCCGTGCGATGAACGACCCGATCATGTCGAAGGAGTAGACCCGCGCCAGCTTGTCGGGGTCAACCTGCTCCTGGATCGAGAGGTCCCAGCCGACGCTGAAGATCTCGAGCCCGAAGCCGTGCAGCCACGCACCCACGAGCACGACGACCAGCGAGTCCGACCACGCCATCGCCAGGGGGAAGGCGGCGGTGAGGGCCAGGAAGCAGGTGCCGACGAAGAGCGCGTGCCGCGGCCTCCAGCGCAGCGTGACCAGGCCGCCGACCACGAAGCCGACCATCATCGCCGAGAGCGCCCAGCCCCAGGCGGGCCGGCCGATGCTGTCGCTCACCACGATCGGGCCCAGCACGCTCTGCGCGCCGCCGTAGAAGAGGTGGTAGAGCAGCGCCTGGAGGATGAGCAGCCACAGCCACGTGTGGCGCATGACCTCGCGGAAGCCGTCCGCGACCTCGCCCCAGAGGCCCGCCTGGGCTGCCGGGGCGGGCACCGCCGGCACCCGCACCTGGGTGAACAGCAGGGCCGCGACGGCGAAGGTCAGCGCGTCGAACGCCAGCGCCCAGCCGCTCCCGACCCAGACCACCAGCAGCCCGGCCACGCCGTTGCCGAGGATGAGGGCGACGTTCTGGCTGATCCGGCGCCACGAGATGGCCCGCTGGAGCAGGCCGGCCGGCACGGTCTGCTGGGTTATGGCAGACGAGCTCGGTCCGCCGAGGGCGCTCAGGCAGCCGTTGACCATGCCGAGGACCGCCAGGAGCGGGATGCTCGACCAGTCGCCGATCAGTGACAGCGCCACGAGCCCCTGCGCCACGGCCGCCGCAGCGGCCGAGCCCTGCAGCATGACGGTGCGGGGGAGCCGGTCGCCGAGCACGCCGCCGAACAGCACCGCGCCGACGTCGGCCAGCGCGTAGAGGCCGACCACGAGCCCGAGCTCGGAGGCGCCGCCGCCCAGGTCGAGCACCGCGAACGCCAGCGCCACCGGGGCGATGCCGCCGCCGAGGAGGTTGATCGTCGTGCCGGCGACCAGCCAGCGGAACGGCGCGTGGCGCAGCGGGTGGTCGTCCCGCGTCGTGCTCATCGCAGAAGGTTATTCGGCAGCGAAATATTCGTCAACGAAAGATTCGGTACGCTGTCGGCGTGGCCAAGGACGAGGCGGACCTCCACGTGGAGCGCTGGCGCGACCACTGGGTGCTCGACAAGGGGTTCGACGACGACGTCGAGGCGATGACGGTGCGCATCGGCAACATCTTCAAGTGGTTCAAGCTCACCACCAAGGAGGCCGTCGCCCGGGTCGGACTGCAGGACTTCGAGTACGAGACCCTGCACGCCCTGATGATCCGTGACACCCCCGGCCGCGCCTCGCCCGGCGAGCTGGCCCAGGAGATGGGGGTCTCGAACGCCGGCGTCACCGGGCGGCTCGACAGCATGGAGAAGAAGGGCTGGCTCAAGCGGATGCCCGGCGCCGAGGACCGCCGCCGCGTCGAGGTGGAGGCCACCAGGGAGGGCCTGCGCCTGTGGCGCGAGGCCATGGACCTGCGCGGCTCCGCCGAGGACGACGTGGTCACGGTGCTCAGCAAGGAGGAGCTGGCGACGTTGAACCGGCTGCTGAAGAAGATGACGCTCTATGTGGAGGCTCGTCAGGCCTCGGGCGACTGACCGTCTTACGACAGAAGGCCCCGGACCTTGCGGTCCGGGGCCTTCGGTCAGAACTCTGAGGCGTTCAGATCAGGGCTTGGAGCCCTCGACCGTGCCGCTCAGGATGTTCTTGTTGTTGGCGTCGTACTGGTAGATGCCGATGAACGCCGACGACGGGTCGTTCTCGTCGTCGATCGGACCGATGCCCGACGGGCCGGCGTAGCGGATCTCCTTGCCCTCCTCGAGCAGGGCGACGCAGTCGGCGTAGGTGTTGCACTCCTCGCCGTCGGTGGCGCCCGAGACGGCGGCGAAGTTCTTGTCCACCGTCTCCGAGTCGTTCGAGCCGCCCTTCACCGCGGCGAGCGCGGAGAGGATGGTGGCGTCGTAGGCCTCGGCACCGTAGGAGAAGTCCTTGACCTCTTCACCGTTGGCCTGCTGGTACCAGCCCTTGAGCTGGTCCTTGAAGCCCTGGTCGGGGTCCTGGCCGGGGAGGGTGCCCTGGGCGCCCTCGAGCGTGCCCGGCTCGAAGTCCTCGCTGTAGTCCGACAGGTTGCCGTCGACGAAGTAGGTCTTGGACATGTCCCAGCCGGACGCGGCCAGCTCGGGCACGATCGACTTGGTCTCGTCGAAGGCGATGATGACGATCGCGTCGGGCTTGGCCGCGGTGACGGCCTGGACCTCGGCGGAGAACGTCGTCTGGTTCGGCTGGAACTCCTCGCCGGCGCCCTTGCAGCCGTAGACGCACTTGCCGCCGGCGGCGGTGATGGTGTCCTCGGTGGCGTTGCGCAGGCCGGTGCCGTAGGTGTCGGCGAAGACCAGGAAGCCGACGTTGGTGTAGCCGTCCTGGCTGATCAGCGTGCCGAGCGCGTTGCCCTGGACCGTGTCCGGCGGGGCGGTGCGGAAGTAGTACGGCGAGTAGCCGGACAGGTCGATCGCCGTGTTGGCGGGCGAGACCTGGGTGATCTTGGCCTCGGTCAGGGTGTCCACGAAGTTGAGCGACACGCTGGACGACTCGGCGCCGATCACGACCGACGGCGCGCCGGCGACCATGGTGCCGGCCGAGGCAGTCGAGATCGACATGTCGTTGGCGTCGCCCGAGTCGAGGATGTCGTGGCAGGCCTTGGCGCCGTTGACGCCACCCGCCGCGTTGATGTCGGAGACGGCCAGACCCACACCGGCGACCGCCGGAGGCCCGAGGAAGGCGAGGCTGCCGGTCAGGGGCAGGATGCCGCCGACCTTGAACGAGTCGGCGCTGGTGGCACCCTGCGCACACTTGTCGTCGGTGAACGCGGCCGCGGTCTCGGACGGCGAGCTCTCGTCGGTCGGTGCCGCGCTGGTGGTGTCGCCGTCGCCGGCGTCGGACCCGGAGGAGTCTCCGTCGTCGCCGCAGGCGACCAGGGACAGCCCCAGGGCAGCGCCCAGAGCGACCGTGGCCGACAGCCGCCTGAACCGCCGGGAGGCGGTGGTGGATCGATTCACGTCGTGAACCTTTCTGTTCGTGAGTGCACTTCACCGCGGCCCGGCACCCCGCACGCCGGGCTCAACACGGCCACCGTAATCTCAGCAAGGCGGGCCGCGCCTCCGCGAACCCTCTCGTTAGCGAACCGTTACGTCAATGCGCCACACGGGCCAGAACATGATGCGTTCGGGCTAGGTGAGGACTATTCCCAGCCGCGGCTCAGCCGTGTATCGCGGCGGCGACCTGCACCAGCAGCGGCGCGACCAGGAGCGCGGGCAGGAGGTCGGCGACCGGGATCTCGCGGATCCGGAGCAGCCGCAGCGCGACCCCGACGAGCATCAGGCCGCCGGCCGCCGTGATGGCGGCGAGGTGGGCCTCGGGGAGCACGTCGCCGAGCCCGACCCCGACCAGGGTGAGGCCGCCCTGGATCACGACGATCGTGATGGCGCTCGCCGCGACGCCCCAGCCGAACGACGCCGCGAACGCGACGGCGGCGAACCCGTCGAGCACCGACTTGAGCAGGATCTGGTCGGGGCCGTTGCCGAGGCCGTCGTTGAGCGACCCGAGGATCGTGAGCGGGCCGGTGCAGAACACCAGCGAGCTGACGACGAAGCCCTCGATGAACCTCGCCCGCTCCGTCGAAGTGCCTGAGCCTCCCTGCGAGCCGGTCCGCGAGCCCGACAGCCGCACCTGCAGCCACCCGCCGAAGGCCTCGACGCGCTGCTCGATCCGCAGCAGCGAGCCGACGATGCCGCCGATGAGCAGGGCGCCCAGCACGACGAGGAGCGGCGCGCTGTCGCCGACCTCGTCGGCGAGGTCGGGGGAGAGCACCTCCATCGCGGAGGTCGCGGCGATCAGCAGCGTGACCAGACCCAGGGCGTCGGTCACGAGGTCCCTGGTCCGTACCGGTAGCCGGTTTCCGAGAAGCACCCCGGCGGTGGCGCCGACCAGGACGGTCGTGACGTTGACGAGCGAGGCGAGACCCGGTAGCAAGGGAGGCTCCTGTGGTGTGGGAGGGCGGGCACAGTGTCGCGCATCGGGTGACCCACACCTCGTGACGACAAGGATCCCGATGAGCCGGCAACCGGTGTCGATGCGTCAGGCGACCATCGCCGACGTACCGTTCCTCGTCGAGCTGTGGAGCGACTCCCTGCGGCGAGCGGACCGTCAGGACCAGGTCCACGACCTCGAGATCATCGTCAAGGAGGCCGCGGAGTCGCCCGAGCGGCGGCTCCTCGTCGCGGAGTACGACGGCGAGCCGGCCGGAGCGGTGCTCCTGCGGGTGATCCCGATGACCCCGCTCAACCTCGAGCCGACCGTGCAGGCGCTGGCGCCGCACGTGACCCCCAGCTTCCGGGGCAAGGGCATCGGCAGCGTCCTGATGGAGGCCGCGGTGCTGTGGGCCGAGGACCTCGGCATCCACCACATCACCACCGCCGCCCCCTCTTCCTCGCGCCATGCCAACCGGTTCATGGCGCGCCTCTCGCTCGGCCCCCAGGCCGTGCTCCGCGCGTCGTCGACGTCGTTGGTGCGCGCCAAGCTGGCCGCGACGCAGCCGAGCAGCGCGCGCATCACCGAGCGGTCGCCCGGCCGTCGCCACCTCGGACAGGTCCTGGCGGCGCGCCGCCAGCTGAGCCGGCGTTCCGCGAAGGACCCCAGCGCCTCCTGACCGACCGGGTCCGCCGGTCGGGGGTGTCGGTGCGCGCCTCTAGAGTGGCGATGTGACCGACGGTCCTCCCCGGCTGCTGCTGCTCGACGGCCATTCGCTGGCCTACCGCGCCTTCTTCGCGCTCCCGCTCGAGAACTTCTCGACCACCACCGGGCAGCCGACCAACGCGGTCTTCGGGTTCACCTCGATGCTGATCAACGTGCTGCGCGACGAGCGGCCCACCCACGTCGCCGTGGCCTTCGACGTGTCGCGGCAGACCTTCCGCCTGGAGCAGTACGCCGAGTACAAGGCGGGCCGCAGCAAGACCCCCGGCGAGTTCTCAAGCCAGCTGCCCCTCATCGAGGAGGTGCTGACCGCGATGCGGATCCCGTTCCTCAAGAAGGAGGGCTACGAGGCCGACGACATCATCGGCACGCTGGCGACCCGGGCCAAGGACGACGGGTTCGAGATCCTCATCTGCTCGGGCGACCGCGACTCCTTCCAGCTCGTCGACGCCGACACCACGGTCATCTACCCCATGCGCGGGGTCTCCGAGATGAAGCGGATGACGCCCGCGGCCGTCGAGGAGCGCTACGGCGTGCCGCCCGCGCGCTACCCCGAGCTCGCCGCGCTGGTCGGCGAGACCTCCGACAACCTGCCGGGCGTGCCCGGTGTCGGCCAGGGCTACGCCGCCAAGTGGCTGACCCAGTACGACGGCCTCGACAACCTCATCACCCACGCCGACGAGATCACCGGCAAGAAGGGCGAGGCCCTGCGCGAGCACCTCGCCGACGTGATCCGCAACCGCCGCCTCAACGCGCTGGTCTGCGACCTCGACCTCGAGCTGGCCCCGGCAGACCTCCTGTGGCCCTCGTGGGACCGCGCGGCCGTGCACGAGCTGTTCGACGGGCTGGAGTTCCAGGTCCTGCGCACCCGCCTGCTCGAGTCGCTGCCCACCGAGGAGGAGCAGGCGATCGACGACTCGGGGTTCGACGTCTCGATGCGGGTCCTCGGCACCGGCGAGCTCGCCGGGTGGCTCGCCGAGCACGCGTCCAGCGGCGAGCGGGTCGGCATCCACCCGGTCGGCCACTGGCGCGCCGGCACGGGCGACCTCCTCGCGCTGGCGTTCGCGACGGAGGAGGGGGCGGCGTACGCCGCGACCGACGCGCTCGACGTCGCCGACGAGGAGGCGCTGGCCGACTGGCTCAAGGACGCCTCCCGGCCCAAGGTGCTCCACGACGCCAAGGGGCCGATGCTCGCCTTCGCCGCGCGCGGCATGCCGCTCGCCGGGCTCGAGCGCGACACCGCCCTCTCGGCCTACCTCGCGCGCCCCGACCAGCGTTCCTACGACCTGGCCGACCTCACCGTCCGCTACCTCAAGCGCGAGCTGCGCCAGGGTCCGGCCGACGACGGCCAGCTCAGCCTCGAGGGTCTCGACGGCGACGGGGCGGGCGGCTCCGGCCCGGGCGAGACCGAGATGCTGCACGCCCGGGCGGTGCTCGACCTCGCGGCCGCGCTCGACGACGAGCTCGAGGAGCGCGGCGGCACCCGCCTGCTCACCGAGGTCGAGCTGCCGCTGGTCGACCTGCTCGCCCAGATGGAGCGCACCGGCATCGCCGTCGACGGCGAGCACCTCGGTGCCCTCGAGGACCACTTCGCCGCCGAGGTCAAGCTGGCCGCCGAGGAGGCGTTCGCGGTCATCGGCAAGGAGATCAACCTCGGCTCGCCCAAGCAGCTCCAGGTGGTGCTCTTCGACGAGTTGCAGATGCCGAAGACCAAGCGCACCAAGACCGGCTACACCACCGATGCCGACGCGCTGCAGGCGCTCTACGTCAAGACCGAGCACCCCTTCTTGCTCCACCTGCTGCGCCACCGCGACGTGTCCCGCCTGCGCCAGACCATCGAGGGTCTGCTCAAGACGGTCTCGCCCGACGGCCGGATCCGCACGACGTTCAACCAGCTGATCGCGGCGACGGGCCGGCTCTCGAGCACCGACCCCAACCTCCAGAACATCCCCATCCGCACCGAGGAGGGCCGCCGGATCCGCGAGGGGTTCGTCGTCGGCACGGGCTACGAGAGCCTGCTCACCGCCGACTACAGCCAGATCGAGATGCGGATCATGGCGCACCTCTCGCAGGACGACCTGCTGATCGAGGCGTTCAGGTCCGGCCGCGACTTCCACTCCATCACCGCCTCGAGGGTCTTCGACGTCCCGGCCGACGAGGTGACCGTCGAGATGCGGGCCAAGATCAAGGCGATGAACTACGGCCTCGCCTACGGCCTCTCGGCGTTCGGCCTCGGCGCCCAGCTCGGCATCGACCCGAGCGAGGCGCGCGGCCTGATGGAGGAGTACTTCGAGACCTTCGGCGGCATCCGCGACTACCTCCAGGGCGTCGTCAACCAGGCCCGCACCAGCGAGTACACCGAGACGATCATGGGTCGGCGCCGCTACCTGCCCGACCTCACGTCCGACAACCGGCAGCGCCGCGAGATGGCCGAGCGGATGGCCCTCAACGCCCCGATCCAGGGCTCGGCCGCCGACCTCATCAAGATCGCGATGCTCAACGTCGACCGCGCCATCAAGGCGGCCGGTCTCGGCTCGCGGATGCTGCTGCAGGTCCACGACGAGCTCGTCTTCGAGGTCGCGCCGGGGGAGAAGGACGACCTCGACGCCCTGGTCCGCGAGCAGATGGGCTCGGCCGCCGACCTGCTGGTGCCGCTCGACGTCTCGGTCGGCACCGGTCGGTCCTGGCACGACGCCGCGCACTGACTTTCTACCCCCGCGAGTTTCGGCCCCCAGTCCGTGGCGCCAGCTTCGCGGCGCCTGGCTCGCTGGCGCTCGCTGCGGCGCGGGCGCCACGGCCCGGAGGCCGATCGCGGGGCGCCTCGCTCCGCTCGGAAAGACCGGGTCGCTGCGCTCCCACGCTCCAATTGCGCTGTGTCGGGGTTGACCCGGCGCGAAGTTCACGACGGGTCGACGTCAGGCGGGGCGCGTCTCCGCGGGGACGGCGACGTCGGGCCGGGTGCCGGTGAGGGCGATGCCGAGCAGGGCGGCGAACAGCGCGGCGTCGACGGCACCGACGACGAGCACGAGCGACGTGGCGGAGTCGACGGTGAGCGCGAGCGCGACGAGCACGGCGAGCGAGGTCCAGATCAGGATCACCGCGCGGCCCTGGCGGCGGGCGAGCGCCGAGTAGACGAGCAGCTGGATCATCGCGAGCAGAATGCCGACGATCGCGAACTTCCACAGGTCGTCGGTGATCGCCGAGAAGTCGCTGCCGCCGACGAAGACCTGGGCCCAGCTCGGCAGCACGAGGGTGGCCGCGACGCCGATGAGGCCGAGGAAGGCGGACAGGCCGAGGGCCGCGAGCAGCGTGGTCCGGCTGGTCTGCTCCTTCGACATCGAGGGGAAGGCGACGACCACCACGAACTGCGGGAGGAACAGGATCGCCTTCGCCATGATCAGGCCGGCCGCGTAGAGACCGGCCTGCGAGTCGGCCATCATCGCGCGGGCGACGAGGATGTCGACGTTGGAGAGCGCGAAGAACGCCAGCAGCGCCTGGCTGCTGTGGCCGACCTCGCGCAGCAGCTCGAGGCCGGGGTGCCCCTCGCTGTGCGGGGTGTCCGTGCGCGGCCTCGACAGCGCCAGGGCGCCGATGACCACCGGGACCCAGCAGCCGAGGGCCACGCCGGCCATCGCGGCGAGCTCGGTGGGCCAGAAGATGAGCAGCCCGACCCCGAAGAAGACCCGGCCGAGGCCCTGGGCGAGGTAGACCAGCGCCAGCAGCCCCCAACGCCGTTCGCCCTGGAGCACGCCGGCCTGGGCACCCATGTAGGTCAGGGGGAACGCCGCGACGCCGACCATGAGCGCGGTGGGCAGGCTCTCGAGGTGCAGCACCGCGTTGAGCACGGGCGCCAGCGCGAGGCAGACCGCGCCGAGCACCAGCGCGCTGCGGAGCCCGACGCCGAGCACGACGCGCTCGATCGCGACGACCTGCTCGGGGTGCGCGGAGATCCGGCGAGCGCCGGTGGCCTGCAGCCCCAGTGACAGGACGCTGATCACGAGCAGCGCGCCCATCAGGGCCGAGAACGCGCCGTACGCCTCCTTGCCGACGGTGTGCGCCGCGAGCACGGTGTAGCCGTACGTCGAGAGGTTCATGACGCCCATGGCGACCGCGATGACGGCGCCGCTACGCAGCCTGCGGCTGGTCTCGGTCGCCATCTTGCTCACGGGCCAGAAGCCTACGGGCGGGCTCGGGGCGCGCTGAATTCGTCAGTGGTTGGATCGTCGCCATGCCTGCCCCGCGTCGCCTCCGTGTGGCACGCCAGGCGCCGGTCGTGGTCTGGGCGCTCGTCGTCGCGCTCGTCGTGCTCGGGCCGGCGCTCGGCCCGGGCTTCCTCCTGGTGCGCGACATGGTCTGGGTCCCCGACCTCGCGCTGCGGGCCGACGCGCTCGGTCTGGGGTCCGGCCTGCCCCGGGCGGTGCCGTCCGACGCGGTCGTGGCGGTGCTCGACGAGGTCGTGCCCGGCATGCTCCTGCAGAAGCTCGTGCTCGTGCTGGCGCTCGCGGCCGGCGGGGTGGGCGCCGCACGCCTGCTGGACGCCGACCGGACGGCGAGCCTGGTGCTCCGGCTGGTCGCCGTCACGGCGTACGGCTGGAACGCCCTGGTCGCCGAGCGGCTGCTGATGGGTGCCTGGCCGGTGCTGGTGGGGTACGCCGTGCTGCCCTGGCTGCTCGACGCGGCCCGGCGGTGGCGGGCCGAGGGCCGGCTGCCACCGGCCCTGCTGGTGCTGGTGCCGCTCGGGTGCCTGAGCGCCAGCGCCGGGCTCGCCACGGCGCTTGCGGTGCTCGCCGGCGCGGCGGGCCGGGGTCGCACCCTCAAGGCGGCCCTGCTCGTGGCCGCGGCCAACGCGCCGTGGCTGGTCGCCGGGCTCCTGCACGCGTCGGCGGCGACGTCCGACCCCGCGGCCGCCGAGGTGTTCGCGCTCCGGGGGGAGGGATCGGTGCCGGCCCCGCTCGCGGCGCTGACGCTGGGCGGCATCTGGAACACCGCGGTGCAGCCCGACACCCGCACCGGCGCCCTCGGCTGGGTCGCGCTGGTCGCCCTCCTCGCCCTGGCGGCCGTCGGCGCGCGCCCCTGGTGGCGGCGCACGCCGTCGCGCGACCGGCTCGCGCTGCTGGTCTGCTGGGCGGTCGGCTGGGGGCTCGCGGTGCTGACCTGGCTCGCGCCGGCCCTGGTCGGCTGGGCGTCGGAGCACGTGCCGGGCGCCGGCGTCGTCCGCGACGGTGCGCGCACGCTCGTGCTCTGCGCGCCGCTGCTGGTGGTGCTGGTCGCCGAGGGCGTGCGCGCGCTGGCCGGCCGGGTCCCGCGCGAACGGGTGGCCCGGGCCGCCCTGGCGATCGGCGCGGTCCTGCTGCCCGTCGCGCTGCTGCCCGACCTCGCGCTCGGCGTCGATCACCGGATCGCGCCCGCCGACTACCCCGCCGACTACGACCGCGCACGAGACGTGGTGGCCGAGCACGGACACGGCGACGTGCTGGTGCTGCCGCTGTCGAGCTATCGCGCGCCCACCTGGAACCACCGGCACCTGGTGCTCGACCCGATCGGCCGCTACCTGGCCCGCGACTACGTGGCGAGCGACGTGCTGGTCATCGACGGGGTGCCGCTGTCGGGGGAGGACCCGCGGGTCGGCGACGCCGCGCGGGCCCTGGCCGAGCCGACGCCGGGGGAGCGCGCCGCGGCGCTGGGCCGGATCGGCATCGGCGTCGTGGTCGTCGACCCGGACGCGCCTGGAACGGCGCCACCGGACGTCGCGGGCGATCGGCTCCTCGAGTCCGAGGTGCTGCAGGTCGTCGCGCTCGACGACGTGGACCGCCGCGACGTCCAGACCAGCTGGCAGGTCGCGATGGCCGCCGCGTGGCTCGCCTACACGGGGCTCCTGGCACTGTGGCCGCTGCTCGTCGTCCGCGCGCGGCGGGGCCGGGCCGCGAGGACGGCGCTACCGTCGCCGCGCCGAGTGACCGGCGAGTAGCAATCGCCATACCCCGTCGGGTAGGTTGTGCGCGGACTCAGGGAGGGGCCCGTCAGTGAAGATTTTGACCACGTTCGCCGCCATGGTCGTGGGTGGGGGGATCGCAGCAGGGTCGATGTACGGCCTGCTCGCGTCGCAGACCGCCGCGCCTGCCAACTCGCCGACCAACGTGAACGCGCCCGAGTTCGACTACGGCTCCAACAACTGAGTCGTCGCCGCCCCTGATCAGGGGCGGAGCGCTGGATCCTGTGCGTCCAGCCGGCGCCCCTCGAGGGCGGCCCGCACGACCGTGGCGAACGACTCCTGAGCATGCCCCCACGTGAACGCGTGACTGGTCACCCTGGCGCCCCTGCCGAGCCGCTCCCGGTCCTCGACGTCGTCGAGCAGCGCGCCGACCGCCGCGGTGAAGCCCGCCCGGTCCGACACGAGCACGCCGGAGAAGCCGTCGACCACCGACTCCTGGGTGCCGCCGGCGTCGCGGTAGGCGACCGTCGGCGTCCCGTGCATCCCGGCCTCGCCGACCACGAGCCCCCAGCCCTCCTTGAGCGAGGGCAGGGCCAGCAGCCAGGCGCGCTCGTAGATCTCGTGCTTGCGCTCCTCGTCGACGTGCCCCTCGAAGACCACGGTGTCGCCGGCCTGTCTGGCGCCCGCGTAGTCGCGCAGCCGGGCCTCCCACCAGCCGCCGCCGACCACGTGCAGCCGCAGCCCGGGATGGGTCGCGCGCAGCGTCACGGCAGCGTCGATGGCGTGCTCGACCTGCTTGTGCGGGACCAGCCGTCCCACGACCGCGACCATGGGCGTCGGCGACTTGCCGCCCGCGACGGGCACCACGGGGTCGGTGCCGTTGTGCACCACGGCGACCCGCGGGCCGCGCACCCCGAGCGCGCGGAGCTCGCTGCGGGTGGCCCGCGACACCGCGACGTACTGGCTGCGGCGGTAGAGCAGCGGAGCGAGGCGACGCTCGATGAACCAGCCGACGTGACCGGTCAGCCCGGGGTAGACGACCGGCCACTGCTCGCGGTGCACGTGGTGGACCAGCACCACGACCGGCTTGCGGGTGACCAGGCGGGAGAAGAACGGCAGCCCGTTCTGGACGTCGACCACCACGTCGGGGTCGCCCAGGTCGCCGCGGCGCAGCGCGCGCATGCCCTCGAGGTAGACCGACAGCTTGGTGCCCCGGCGCACGAAGCGGATGCCGTCGACGACCTCCTCGGGCGGGGCCGCGGCGTGGCCGGCGCAGAAGATCGTCACCTGCGCGCCGCGCTCGACGAGCCCCGCGGCCATCGACTCGAGGTAGCGCTCGGCGCCGCCACCCTCCGGGTTGCGGGTGTCGCGCCAGCTGAGGAACACGACCTGCTTGCCTCGCAGCGGGTCGGCCTCGGACACTCGACGAACAATAGGACGCAGGGCCCACCGTGGGACGATCGACGGGTGAGGAGCACCCCGTGGTGACCGACGGCGCGGTCCGCGCGTCGGCCGCCGGCGAGCCCGGCCTGGCCCGGGCGCTGGTGCGCGCCGCACGCCCTCGGCAGTGGGTCAAGAACCTCCTCGTGGTGGCCGCTCCGCTCGCCGCGGGCGAGGTCAGCGACGGCGATGTCGTCGCCTCGACGCTGCTGGCCCTGGTGACCTTCTGCCTCGCGGCGAGCGCGGTCTACCTCGTCAACGACGTCGCCGACCGCGACGCCGACCGGCTGCACCCCACCAAGCGGCTGCGGCCGATCGCCTCGGGCGCACTGCCGGTCCCGGTGGCCCTGGGCGCCGCAGGGGTCCTCGTCGTGGCCGCCGTCGTCGTGGGCTGGCTGACCGACCCGCAGCTCGCGGTGCTGGTGGCGGCGTACGTCGGCCTCCAGGTCGTCTACGCCGTCCGGCTCAAGCACGAGCCCGTCCTCGACATCTCGATCGTGGCGGCGGGCTTCCTCATGCGAGCCGTGGCCGGCGGCATCGCGGCCGACCTGCCGCTCTCGCAGTGGTTCCTGCTGGTGTCGGGGTTCGGGTCGCTGTTCATCGTGGCCGGCAAGCGCTACTCCGAGCTGCACACGCTCGGCAGCGAGGCCGGGACCCGCCGCAGCCTGGTCCGCTACACCGACACCTACCTGCGCTTCGTCTGGAGCACCGCGGCCGGCGCCACCGTCATCTCCTACAGCCTGTGGGCCTTCGAGGAGGCGCCCGGCGACGGCGTCCCGTGGCACACGATCTCGATCGCGCCGTTCCTGATGGGGCTGCTGCGCTACGCCGTCGATGTCGACGCCGGCACCGCCGCCGAGCCCGAGGACATCGTGTTCCGCGACCGCGTCCTCCAGCTCATCGGCGCGGCCTGGCTCGTGACCGTGTGCTTGGGGGTGCTGGCCGCATGACCTCCCTGCTGTCGGGCTGGGGCCGCACCGCCCCCACCGCGGCCACGCTCGTCGAGGCGGGCGCGTCCGACGTCCCGGCCCTCCTGCGGCAGGCCATCGCGCGCGGCGTGATCGCCCGCGGCCTGGGCCGCTCCTACGGCGACGCCGCCCAGAACGCCGGCGGCACCGTGCTGGCGCCGCTGACAGGGCCGACCACGGTGGCGCGGGCCGCCGACGGCACGCCGCTCGTGACCGTGGCGGCGGGCACCAGCCTCCACGACCTGATGGCCACGCTGCTGGCGCAGCGGCTCTTCGTGCCGGTCACGCCCGGCACCCGCTACGTCACCGTCGGCGGCGCCATCGCGGCCGACATCCACGGCAAGAACAACCACCGCGATGGCAGTTTCGGCGACCAGCTCGTGTCGCTCGACCTGGTCACGGCCGACGGGCGGCTGCGCACGGTCGGGCCCGAGAGCGACCCGGCGCTGTTCTGGGCGACCGTCGGCGGGATGGGGCTCACCGGCGTCATCACCGCGGCCACCCTGCGTGCCCTGCCGGTCGAGTCGGCGTACGTCGCGGTGGACACCGAGCGGGTCCCGGGCATCAACGAGCTCGTCGACCGGATGCGGGCCGGCGACGACGCCTACCACTACTCGGTGGCCTGGATCGACACGCTGGCCCGGGGCCGGTCGCTCGGGCGTGCCGTGCTCACCCGCGCCGACCACGCCACGGCCGACCAGCTGAGGGGCCCAGCCGCCCGGGACCCGTGGGCCGCCCCCCGAGGGCCGAGGATCGCGGTGCCGTTCACGCCGCCGGGCCTCGTCACGCGACCGACGGTGCGCGCCTTCAACGAGGTGTGGTTCCGCAAGGCACCCCGGCACCGGGTCGGCGAGCTGCAGTCGATCGCGGCCTACTTCCACCCGCTCGACGCCGTCGACGACTGGAACCGCCTCTACGGCCGGCGGGGAATGGTGCAGTACCAGCTCGTCGTGCCCGACGACGCCGAGTCGGCGGTCACGGAGGCCCTCCGGGTGCTCGCGGACGCCGGCCGGCCGTCGTTCCTCGCGGTCCTCAAGCGCTTCGGCCCCGGCAACCCCGGCCTGCTGTCGTTCCCGATGCGCGGGTGGACGCTCGCCCTCGACCTCCCGGCGAGCCCGGCGCTCGGGCCGATGTTCCGCACCCTCGACGCGCTGGTGCTCGAGGCCGGCGGGCGCCTCTACCTGGCGAAGGACTCGCGGCTCTCGCCCGAGACCTTCGACGCGATGTACGAGCAGGCCGACGACTTCCGCAAGCTGCGGCGCGACCTCGACCCCGCCGGGGTCTTCCAGTCCGACCTCGGACGTCGCCTGCAGCTCTGACCGCACGCCCCGCAGGTCGCCGGCCGCCCCGCCGGCCCGGACCTGCCCCGGACCCCACCCCACCCCAGGATCGAGGAGACCATGCTCAACGCGCTCGGCGAGCCACAGTCGCTGCTGCTGCTCGGCGGCACCAGCGACATCGCCCTGGCCGTCGCGGCGAGGTACGCCGAGAGCGGACCCCTCCGGGTGGTGCTCGCGGCACGCCCCGGTCCGCGACGCACCGAGGCGGTGACCCGGCTCTCCGCGCTCGGCGCGGTCGTCGAGGCGCTCGACTTCGAGGCCACCGACACCGCCAGCCACCCCGCGCTCGTCGAGCAGGCCGCCTCGGGCGGCGACCTCGACGTCGTCCTCGTGGCCTTCGGCGTCCTCGGTGACGAGGAACAAGCCTGGCAGGACCACGATGCCGCCGTCCGGCTCGCCCAGGTCAACTACGTCGGCCCGGTCAGCGTCGGCACCGCGCTCGCCGCACAGGTACGTCGCCAGGGCCACGGCGTCATCGTGTTCCTCTCCTCGGTCGCCGGCGAGCGGGTCCGGCGCTCCAACTTCGCCTACGGCGCGAGCAAGGCCGGCGCGGACGGGTTCTACCTCGGCCTGGGCGAGGCGCTGCGCGAGCACGGCGGCCACGTGCTCGTCGTCCGCCCCGGGTTCGTGCACACGAAGATGACCGAGGGCCGCGACGCGGCACCGCTCTCCGTCGGGCCCGACGAGGTCGCCGAGGCCGTGGTCGCCGGCGTCGCCGATCGCAAGGAGCTCGTCTGGGTGCCGGCCGCGCTGCGCGTCGTGATGTCGGGACTCCGGCACGTGCCGCGCCCGCTCTTCCGGCGCCTGCCGCTCTGATCCCGTCACTGTCCGTCGCCGTCCGTCACCACCGCCATCGTTAGGGTCTCCGCCATGTCCGGTCGCAGTGCTCCACCGCGCTCGGACACGCCCTGGCGGGCCGACCTGCGGCGCTCGCGACAGCTGTTCGCCGACTTCCGGGTCGAGCAGACCGACCCCGCCCGCTTCTACGGTGCTCTGGCCCGCGACTCGGTCGGCCAGCTCTCGGGCTACCTCGACCTCCGGGGCGCGACCATGCTCGACGTCGGGGGCGGCCCTGGCTTCTTCCGCGACGCGTTCGAGGCCGCCGGAGCGACGTACTGGGCCCTCGACGCGGACGTCGGCGAGCTCTCAGGACAGGGCGCCATCGCCGCGGGCACCGTGATCGGTGACGGGATGCGGCTGCCTTTCCGCGACGACGCGGTCGACCTCTGCTACTCCTCCAACGTCCTCGAGCACGTGCCCGACCCGTGGCGGATGGCCGAGGAGATGCTCCGCGTGACGCGGCCCGGCGGCATCGCGTTCATCTCCTACACCTCGTGGTACGGCCCCTGGGGCGGGCACGAGACCGCACCCTGGCACTTCCTCGGCGGCGCGCGGGCACGCCGGCGCTACCTCGCGCGGCACGGGCACGAGCCGAAGAACAGGTACGGCGAGTCGCTGTTCGAGGTCACCGTGAAGCAGGGTCTCGACTGGGCGCGGACCCAGCGCCTCGGCGAGGTCGTCGACGTGATCCCTCGCTACAACCCCCGGTGGGCCTACGGCCTCACCCGGGTGCCGGGCCTGCGCGAGCTCGTGACGTGGAACCTCGTGATCGTGGTGCGCGCCCGGTGAGCGACCAGACCGCCCGCCCGGAGAAGGCCACCGACCCGGTGCGGCCCCGCGCCGTCGCGACCTCGGCGCTGCGCCAGGTCGGCTACGCCGCGATCCTGACGGCCGTCGCGTTCTCCCAGTCGGCGGGCCAGGTGGTCGCGGACACGAAGTTCGACCTCGTCACCGGCCCGGCCCGGTTCCTCCGGACGGGCCTGCGGCTCTGGGACCCGTCCGCCGCGTTCGGCCAGCTCCAGAACCAGGCCTACGGCTACGCCTGGCCGATGGGCCCGTTCTTCCTGCTCGGCGACCTCGTGCAGCTGCCGCCCTGGGTGGTCCAGCGCCTGTGGTGGGCGCTGCTGCTGTGCGCGGCGTTCTTCGGGGTCCTGCGCCTGGCCCGCACCCTCGGCCTCGGCACGCCCGGCACCCAGGTGCTCGCGGCCTTCGCCTTCGTGCTGACACCCCGGATCACGACGCTGCTCGGCGGGGTCTCGGTCGAGCTGTGGCCGATGGCGCTCGCGCCGTGGGTCCTGGTCCCCCTGGTCCGCGCGAGCGAGCGCGGCTCCCTTCGCCGGGCCGCCGCGGTGAGCGCGCTCGTCATCGCCACCTGTGGCGGCGTCAACGCGATCGCGGTCGCCGCCGTGCTGCCCCTCGGGGTGGTCTTCATCCTCACCCGCGGCCGCGGTCCGCGTCGCTGGCGGTTGCTGGGCTGGTGGACGCTGTTCACCGGTCTCGCCACCGCCTGGTGGTGGCTCCCGCTGGTGCTGCTGGGCCGCTACAGCGTGCCGTTCCTCGACTACATCGAGAACGCCACCATCACGACCGTCCCCACCGACCTCACCCGGACGCTCGTGGGGGAGTCCGACTGGGTCGCGTACTTCGCGGGCATCGACTTCCAGGCGGGGCAGAAGCTGGTCACGACGCCGTTCCTCATGCTCGATGCGGCCGCCGTGGTCGCGCTCGGCCTGGTCGGGATCGCGCTGCGCGACAACCCGCACCGCCGGTTCCTGAGCCTCGGCCTGCTGACGGGGGTGGTGCTGGTCGGGTTCGGCTACGCCGGCGACCTGTCCGGGTTCTTCGCCGCCGACCGGACCGCGGCCCTCGACGGCGTCCTCGCGCCGCTGCGCAACCTGCACAAGTTCGACGTGGTGCTGCGCCTCCCGCTGGTGCTGGGCCTCGCGCACGCGATGGCCGCGCTCCCGAGGCTGCTGCGCACCCCGGACTCGCCGGGTGCGTCGCGGGGGGCCGTGTTCGCGGTCCGCGCGATGGCGGTCCTCGTGCTCGCCGGCCTGGCGCTGCCGTGGCTCCAGGACCGGATCGCCCCTCGCCAGGGCGTCGACGAGGTGCCGGCGTACTGGTACCAGGCGGCCGACTACCTCGCCGACCACGACGACGGCTCGGTGGCGCTCGAGCTCCCGGCGACGTCGTTCGGCGTCTACACCTGGGGCAACACCCACGACGACGTGCTGCAAGGCCTCGCCGAGAGCCCCTGGGCCGTGCGCAACGTCATCCCGCTGGCCCAGCCCGGCAACGTCGTCTTCCTCGACGCGGTGACCAGGGCCGTCGAGTCGGGGACGCCGAGCCCGACCCTGGCGCCGTACCTCTCGGCCAACGGCGTCGGCAGGCTCGTGGTCCGCAACGACCTCGACCGCTTCCAGACCGGGGCGCCAGACCCGGCCGTGGTCAGGGCCGTGCTGGAGGCCTCGCCCGGCATCACCCTGGCGCGCTCGTTCGGCCCCACGGTCGGTGCCCCGGCATCGACCAGGAACGCCACCGACGACGGCGACGTCCGCGTCGTCGCGTCCAGCGGGCTCTCGCTCGAGACCGGCTCGATCGACGTCTACGAGGTGGCGACCTCCACGCGCGGCGGCTCCGGCTCGGCGGGTGACGGCCTGGTCACCACCGCGCCGAAGATCGTGGTGGGCGACCCGTCGGCCGGTCTTCGCCGCAACCTGCAGGGGCTGGGCGCCGGCACCGGCGTCGTCGCCGAGGACGCCGAGGGCTACGAGGGCGGCCAGGTGCTCACCGACACCACGCAGCGCCGCGAGTCCAACTTCGCGGTCGTCCGGCGCAACGTGTCCGCGACCATGGGCGCCGCGGCCGGCTACCGGCTGCCCGGCCCCGAGCACACCCGCCGCTTCCTCGACGACGAGGACCGCTGGCAGACCACCGAGGCGTGGGCCGGGCAGGTCGGCGACGTGCTCGCCAGCTCGAGCCAGGCGTACGCCGACGGCCGGGTGCCCCTCGAGATCGGCTCGCACCCCGCGGCGGCCCTCGACGGCGACGACCACACCGCCTGGCGGTCCTCGGCGCAGCTCGACCCCACCGGCCAGTTCTGGCAGGTCAGCTTCGTCGGGGCGCAGCAGGTGCCGTCGGTCACCGTCCGGATGGCGAGCGACTCGGCGGAGGTGCCCGAGCTGGCGCTGCTCACCGGCGCAGGCCCGGCGACGCTCGTCGCCGCGCCGGAGCCAGGGGAGAGCCGGACCTACGCGCTCGGTGGCGAGCCCACGGACTTCCTGCGCATCACGGCGGCGGGCCGCGACCTCGAGTTGCCCGGCTCCTTCGGCCTGGCGGAGGTGCGGGTCGGCGAGGTCGCCGCGCAGCGGCTGCTCCAGCTCCCCGAGCCAGACGACCGCTACCCGGTCGACCTCATCAGCCTCGCCCGCGACCCCGACCTCGCCGCGTGTCTGCCGGTGGGCCGCTCGCTCGCCTGCGACGACGCGCTCGGCGCCCCGGGGGAGGACGGCGACACCCTGGCGCGACGCCTGCGGCTCGCCAACCCCGACACCTACCGCCTGACGGGCACCGTCTCGCTGCGCCGGCACCTCGCGGGCCGGTCGCTGACGCCCGACGGCCCGGCGGCGGCCTCGGGGGTCGACGACGCCACGCAGGACGTCGGCCGGAGCCCGTCGGCCGCCATCGACGGCGACCGCCGCACGACCTGGGTGTCGGCCTCCGACGACGCCCAGATCACGGTCACCCTGCCCGAGCAGCAGACCGTGCACCGGCTGCGGCTGCAGCTCGACCCCGCCGCGCCCGCCTCGCGGCCCACCGAGGTGCTCGTCAGCTCCGGCGACCTCGAGGCGACCGTGAGCCTCGACGCCCAGGGCCGTGGCGACCTGCCGAGCTGGGACGTCCGCACGCTCACGGTCCGCATCACCGAGGTCGAGACGGCGGCCAACCTCATCGGAGGCGACTTCTCGCCCGCGCGGTCGGGGATCAGCGAGCTGACGATCAACGGCCACCGCCTCCTCCGGCTGCCGGGCGCGCCGGTGGCCTACCCGTGCGGCAGCGGCCCGACGATCGCCGTCGGCGACCGGGTGATCGCGACCGCGCTGCGCGCGTCGGTCAGCGACCTGGTGCGCGGCACCGCCGTGCCGTTCGAGCCGTGCACCCGCGGCGAGCTGCCGCTCGAGGCCGGCGTCACCGACGTGATCGCGCTGCCCTCGGGACTGTTCCGCGTCGACACGATCTCCCTGGCCCGCACAGGGGCCGCTTCGGCCAGCGCCGAGCCCTTCCAGGTCCACCGCGACGCCGACGGCCTCCCGCGCTCCGCGAGCCTGCCCGCGCGGTCCGACTGGTCGGTGGTCTCGCTGCCGCAGAACTTCAACGACGGCTGGGAGGCCCGGGCCGGCGACGTCACGCTCGAGCCGCAGCGCGTCGACGGCTGGAAGCAGGGCTGGGTCCTCGGCCCGGGCGGGCCCGCCGAGGTGACCTTCACCTACCAGCCCACGACGCTGTTCACGGGCTCCCTGATGGCCGGCGGTGTCGGGGTGCTGATCTGCCTGCTCTGCGCGCTGCTGCCCGGCCGCCGGCGCCATGAGCTGCCGGCGCTCGCCGAGGGCCGGGTCGGGCTGCTCGACCTCGCGGTCGTGCTCGTCGCGGGCGGCCTCCTGGCCGGGGTGTGGGGCCTCGCCGGGTTCGGGGCAGCCGTCGCCGTCGGCCTGCTGACGCGCCGACGTACGGTCGAGTGGGGCACCGCCGCGGCGCTCGCGATGGTGCTCGCCGGGCTGGGTCTCAGCTGGGACCGGATCAACGAGGCCGACTGGGCCAACGACTGGCGGCAGGGCTGGAGTCTCGCCGCGATCGCCTTCGTGGTCGCCGCGCTGGCCGCCAGGTGGGCCGGGCGCCGGCAGCGACCGCGGCGCAGGGCGGCCGAAGGCCCTCCCGAGACGCAGGCACGCGAGCCCCGACGGGTCAGCGGCTGACCGTGGTGCCCTGCGCCCGGCGGGGCGCCGACTCCATGCGCGCGAAGAAGCCGATGTTCTTCAGCCTCAGCACCCGCTTCTCGAACAGGTAGTACGACGCCGTCGCGAGCGCGATCGTCACGCCGAGCGTGAGCACGGAGACGGTGAGGAACCGGCCGGTGAAGACGTCGAGGTCGAGCGCCCGGAAGACGAGGTTCAGCACCAGCATGTGGATCGCGAAGATCCCGTAGGAGACCTCGCCGAGCCAGGTCGGCACCGGCCCGCTGAGCTGCTCGCGGACCCAGCCCTCCCGCTCCGGGCCGAAGACCAGCGGCAGCAGGTAGAACGCCCCGGCCACCGTGTAGAGCACGACCTTCGAGCCCGCCTCCCACGCGCCCGGGACCAGCAGCAGCCGAGGGCCGGCCAGCGGGGTGCAGGCGATCGCGAAGACGGCGGTCGCGAGGATCCAGCAGCCCGGGAGGTCGCGCGCGAGCCGCTCGACGACGTGCTCGCGCGGCCGCACCGCCAGGCTCGCCGAGAGCGCGGCGAACACCATGCCCACGGCGAACCACGGGAGGAAGCCGGGCAGCCACTGGGCGTAGTGCCCGCGGTAGCCCGGGATCTGTGCGACCACCACCTGCCACACGAGTCCGGCCACCGACAGCGCGGCGAGGCGGACGGACACGGTCACGAGGCGCAACCCGGGGGCGCGGCCGATCACGGCGAGGCAGATGAGCGGCATCAGCAGGTAGAACGCGACCTCGGTGCACAGGCTCCACATGTGGGTCAGCGAGCTCGACAGCAGACCGTCGCGGTAGAGCTGGGTCAGCGTCAGGTCGCCCAGCCAGTCGCGCCAGTCGGCGCCGCGGTTCTCCGGGTCGATGAGGAGGGCCGCCACGACGACCACCCAGTAGAGCGGCAGGATGCGCAGCGCCCGCTTCCAGAGGTAGTGGCGCACCGACGGGGCGGAGGTCCCGAGCGCCCGCGCCAGGAACCACGGCCGGCTCAGGAGGAAGCCCGAGAGGACGAAGAAGATCGTGACGCCGAAGTCGAAGCGCGCCAGCATCGCGCCGGTCCAGCCGTCGTTGATGCGGCCGGTGTTGAACGCCGCGTGCGTGAGCACGACCATGACGGCCCCGATCGCGCGCACCGCCGTGAGGGTCGGGAACGTGCGGTCGCGGAAGGTGGCAGCGTCCGCGGTCGCGGTGGCCGGCGTCGGTCCGGTGGTGGTCACTACTGGTTCTCCAGGTCGATCGGGTCGCGCTTGATCTTGTCGGCCTCGCCCGACTCGCCCTTCGGCACGAGCGGGGCGATGCGGCCGACGGTGACGTCGTCGGTGCACAGCGTGACACCGCTGCCCAGCGCCGAGATCGTCACCGAGTCGAAGTCGAGACCCGCCAGCACGTACATCGCGTGCAGCCCCGGCTGGACCGTGGTGGCGTGGCTCATCCCTCCGGCGGTGATCTTGACCGGGCTCGGCCCCGAGCTCAGGTAGCCGATCCGTACCCACCAGCCGCCGCCCAGCAGGGGGCCGTCCAGCGGGATCGCCACCGGGGACTGCCGGACGGTGTAGCCGCAGCCGGGGTCCGGGCCGGGCTCGTTCGCGCGGACTCCCTCGACCACCGCCTCCCTCAGCTGGCCGCGGTCGTCGAACATGGAGAGGTCGTCGGTCGCGACCTCGGTCCAGTCCGCGTGGGGGTAGCCCACCAGGATGCGGCTCTGCAGGTCCTCGGGGTAGCGGTAGCTGTTGGTGACGAAGTACGGCACGACGGTGTCGACGAGCGCGATGTCCTGCTTCGACGACGTGAGCGCCCCGGTCGCGTTCTGGATCCAGGTCCGTCCCCGGTGGTCGCTGTTCCAGGTGACGACGTAGCGGATCGAGGAGTAGGTCCCGAGCAGGGCGACCACGAGCACGAGTGCGGTGACCCGCCTCGGGCGGTCGAGGAGCTCGCTCGTGCCTCGCGGCTCGACCGTCTCCGTGGCCCCCGCGACAGGCACCGTGGCGAGGAACAGCGTCAGCCCGGTGATCAGGGCCATCTCGCCCTCGTAGCGCGTGGCGAGCCCGATCACGGCGCCGGCCGTGTTGGCGCGGGTGAGCAGGACCAGCACGACGTTGACCGTCAGGAACACCACCGGCAGCCACAGCGCCCGGGCGGCGCGCCGGCGGTGACGCAGGATCTCGGCCACGATCAGCCCGAGGGCGACGGCCGAGGCCACCATGAGCCCGTCGCCGGGGTTGACGATGCTCCACGGCTCGTCGAAGGGCCGGAGCCACCGGAACGGCCCGCCCACGGTGCCGGGCACGTAGACGTGCAGCACCATGTTCTTCGCCAGCTGGAAGCCCGGGTGGCCGGGGTGCTCCTGGCCCTGGTCGAAGTTCCCGCCGATGACCAGGTAGCTCGCGATGTAGAGGAGCCCGGTGCCGACGTAGATGGCCAGGGCCGCCCACCGGCCGCGGATGGCCGAGGCCAGCCGGGTCAGGCCGCGTCCGTGGGCGAAATAGCAGAGCGTGACCAGCGCGACCAGCACGTAGATCAGCGCCGACTTCTCGAAGAACAACAACCCGAAGGCGATCCAGAGGTCGGCGACGACGGCGTGCTGGAGCCGCCCGGTGCGCAGGTAGGTGACGTGTGCGGTGAGCGCGAAGGTGAGGGCGATCTGGAACGGCAGCAGGTTGATCGCCGCCGACCACCAGGTCATGGACTCGGCCGGGAACGAGGTGAAGAGGAAGATCGCGAGGGGCGGGAGGATCCCCGGCCGGGGGCCGCCCGCGAGCGTCAGGAGCAGCCGCAGGAACCCGAGCACGCCGACCGCCTGCATGAGCAGCAGCTCGGTGGCGGGCAGCGGCCAGTTGTAGTGGACGAGCCGGTGGTTGAGGTAACCGAGGTAGTTGCCCCCCGGCATGATGTGGCCGAAGTACGTCGCGGTGGCCGTCACCGGCGTGGCGTCACCGTGGTACATCAGCGAGACGAGGTTGTAGTCGTCGATCTGGTACCACGAGCCGTAGATGGCCCAGGCCCGGAAGGCCAGGTGGACGACGATCATCGCCGCCGCCACGAGCAGCACCCGGCGCGGGTGCCAGCGGCCGGCCTCGCGCCCCGACGGCTCGGCGCGGGTGGCGAGCGCGGTCACGACGCGGCCCGTTCGGGCTCGGGCAGCCCGAGGGTCAGCGACGTCACGCACGCGCCGGCCCCGGCGTCGTACCCGCTGAGCCGGACGGCGTCGAACTCGCCCCGGGCGGTCACGAACGCGCGGTGGGTCCCGGCGGGCAGGGCGAGGTCGTGGACCTCGTCGCCGGCGACGATCCGCACCTGCGTGTCCCTCGTCGCCTCGTAGTCGAGCTCGATCCACCAGCCGTCGCCGAACACCGGCCCGTTGAGCGGCACCTCGGTGGCGTCGCCGTCCAGCGCGTAGCCGCAGCCACCGGTCTCCTCGTTGCTCCGCGTCGGCGGGACGCCGACCCCGACCAGCCTCCCCGCGTCGTCGAACATGAAGAGGTCGTCGACCGCCTCCGTGGGGAAGGACGTGCGGTCGTCGAGGTTGCGGAACACGTGGCTGTAGTAGTTCTCCGGGTGCCGGTAGGCCCACAGCAGCGTCTGCGGGATGCCGGTGTCGACGAGCGGCACCGGCTGCGTCGGCGCGGAGCGGACCTGCTTCTCGACCTCCTCGACGTAGGCCCGTGAGGAGTTGCGGTCCTGCCAGAGGTCGACGTACCTCACGCTGGAGTAGGTCGCAGCCACGCAGATCACCGCCGTCACCGCGGCGACCAGACGCGCGTCGTCGAAGGTCCGGACGGCGCCCTCGCGGTGCGCCACCGTCTCCGTGGCGCCGACCACCGGCAGGAAGGCGAGCCCGACGCCGAGCACGAACATCGCGGCCGACTCGGTCTGGTAGCGGTACTCGCGGGCGATGTCCGGGCCGACGATGTTGGCGCGCGCCGAGGCGAGGAGGACGAGGTTGCAGAAGAGCGTGTACCCCAGGAGGCTCCAGGCGCGCTTGGTGCGGGTGCGCGTCAGGTAGGCGTAGGCGCCGAGGCCGAGCACCAGCACCCACGACACGAGGATCGTGACCTGGGCCGGGTCGGCGAAGGAGCCGACGGCGATGGGCTGCCACTGGAACGGGCCGCCGACCAGGGCCGGCGCGAGGGCGACGCCCAGCAGGTTGTAGGCGAGCGGGCTCCACGGCACGGCGTTGGTGCTGCCGGGGGAGAAGTCGAGGCCCCAGTGGACGTACGCCGCCAGGTAGACCGCCCCGACCGCGGCGTGGGCCAGCACGGCGGGCCGGTAGGTGTCCCAGACGTGCCGGAGGCGGTCGGGCGTCCGCCCGCGGCTGAACCAGCCCAGCGTCACCAGGGCGTAGACCCCGAAGACGAGCAGGGTCTTCTCGTAGAAGAGGAGGCCCAGCACCGTCCAGAGCAGGCAGACGACGAGGGAGCGGACCCTGCGGTGCCGCAGGTGGTCGACGTGCGCGTGCAGCCCGAACACCAGCGCCACCTGCATCGGGAGCTGGTTGATGCCGGCGGCGAACCAGATCCCGGCGGAGAGCGTGAAGACGTAGGCGAGGTAGGCGGCCAGGAGGGCGAGCACCATTGGGCGCCTGCCGAACAGCGAGACCAGCAGGCGCAGCATCCCGAGCCCGGCCAGTGCCTGGAGCGCCAGCAGCACGACCGCCCACGGCGCCCAGGAGTAGACCGCCACCTCGGTCAGCACCCGGACGGTGAGGAAGGCACCCGGCATGAGGTGGCCGCCGTACGACTCGAGGAGGTACGACGCGTCGAGGGGCTCGTTCATCGCGCGCGACATGAACGCCAGGTCGTCGAAGTAGAACCACGAGCCGGAGAGCGCCCAGCCCCGGAACACGAGCTGGAGCACGACCAGTGCGACGCCGTACGGAACGAGGTGCCGGGTCACCCGCTCGGGCCACTCGGACCCGGCGCGCCGGGTCGCGGGTGGGTGGAGCGGCGCGGGAGCGTCGGGCGCCCGCTGCTCCAGCTCGGGCTGCGACACGCCGTGGATTCTCGCACGTGAGCTGGTGCCCCACCGCCGCGCCGGGAGGCCCGAAAGCGGTGAGCGGCGACCAAGGTGACTCTGCGGTAGGTTGTGCCCGGATCTTTCTGGGAGGGGAGAGCAATGAAGGTACTGGCGCGGGTGCTCCTGGGGCTGGGGGGCTTCCTGCTGATCGCGGGGATCCTCGCTGTCAGCTACGCACCGGGGGTCGTCAAGAAGACGCCGCTCGACGTCGACACGACCACCATCTACGAGGGCCAGGCCGCCAAGCTCGACCCGCTGACCGGTGACTTCGAGACCCGGCCGGCGTACGCGATCCGGCACACGATGGCCGACTCCAAGAAGTCGGGCGACGACCACGTGATCATGGTGGAGACGGCCTGCGCGGTGTTCGACACCGGCGGCGCGCAGGAGTGCGTCAACGGCAACGACCCCGACCTGATCACGGCAAGCATCGACACCTTCGCCGAGGACCGCGTCTCCGCCGAGGCGGTCGACGACAAGAACCTCCCGGCCGACGCCGTGGCCCACAAGGGGCTGATCAACAAGTTCCCCTTCGACGTGGCCAAGAAGACCTACTGCTTCTGGGACGGCGACGTGGGCGACTGCGTCGACATCGACTACCAGGGCACCGAGACCCTGTTCGGCCTGAAGACCTACAAGTTCTCCTACACGGTCAAGGACGTCCCGATCCAGATCGGCGAGGGCATCACCGGCACCTACGACAACGTCGTGACGGTCTACGTCGACCCCAAGACGGGCTCGATCGTCAAGAGCGGCCAGGACCAGCAGCAGTTCCTCGACGACGGCACCCCGGTCGCCGACGTCGTGCTGACCCAGACCGACGACTCGGTCAAGGACGCCGTCGACGAGGCCAAGACCGCCGGCACGATGCTGACGATCCTGCTCACCGTCCTGCCGATCGTCGGGTTCGCCGGCGGCATCCTGTGCCTGCTCGGCGGCATCGCACTGGTCATGCGCGAGCGCAACGACGAGAGCGGCACGCGCGTGAAGGAGACGGAGACGGTCTCGCTCTCCAAGTAGCCCCGGCGAGGCCCGTCAGCGGGGTTGCGGCCGGGGCTGCCAGTCCGCGCCGAACAGCGCGGTGCCGGGCGTGAGCCTGCCCCGGGTCTGCGACCACCCGCCCCAGACCCGGTCGTGGCCCTCGGGCCACTCGGGCTCGAGCAGGTCGGTGATCCGGAAGCCGTGCCCCGCGAGGAGCGCGACCCAGTCGCCGAGCGTGCGGTGGTGCTCGACGTAGGCCACCGCGCCGGTCCGGTCCTCCACCTCGACGTACGGCGTGCGGTCCCAGTAGGACTGCGACGCCGTGAGCCCGTCGGGGCCGGGGTCGTCGGGGAACATCCACCGCGTCGGGTGGGTGACCGAGAACGCGAACCGGCCTCCCGGCCGCAGCACCCGTGCCGTCTCGGCCACCGCGTCGCCGATGTCGGCGACGAACTGCAGCGCCCCGAACGAGCAGAACACCACGTCGAAGGTGTCGGCCGCGAAGGGCAGCGCGGTCGCGGTGCCGAGCACGGAGGGCACGGCGATCCCGGTCTCGTCGTCGATGCGCCGCGAGTGCTGGAGCTGCCGCATCGACAGGTCGACGCCGATGCCGCGGCCGCCGTGGTTGCGCACCCACCGCGAGCACTGCCCGGCCCCGGAGCCGACCTCGAGCACGTCCTTGCCGTTGACGTTGCCGAGGATCCCTGCCTCGTCCTCGGTGAGCCCCTCGGGCCCCCACAGGAACCCGGCGTCGCCGAGGTAGCTGCCGTGCGTGGCCTGGTACTCGTCGGCGTAGCGATCCCAGTCGGGCCCGTTGGCCGCCCGCGACTCCCGCTCGCCGACGGCCCGGCGCTCCACCCGCACCGGCCGGTCGTACGGCGTGCCCATGGAGGGATGGTCCCAGACGTGGCCGAACCCCGAGCGCCCGACTCGGCGACCGAGCCGACCCACCGTGGCTGAGGTGCGACGAGCCCTGGCGACGAGCCCCGATGCGTCTGCAGGGAAGGCATCCGCGCATCCACCCGCTGATCGAGCCTGTCAAGATCGCCGCCGCGAAGGCACCCGAGCCGAGCAGGTCCCAGCGCAGGCTGCGGAGGCTTCGAGGCTCAGGCGCAGAACGCCTTCGCACCTCAGCCACCGTCGGGGCGTTGTCGTACGGCGACCTGGGCCGACCCACGGTGGCTGAGGTGCGACGAGCCCAGGCTCAGGCGCGCAGCACGCCTTTGCACCTCAGCCACCGTCGGGGGGGTTGTCGTACGGCGACCTGGGCCGACCCACGGTGGCTGAGGTGCGAGGACCCCTGGCGACGAGCCTCGAAGCCTCCGCAGGGAAGGCACCCGCGCAACCACCCGCTGATCGAGCCTGTCGAGATCACCGCAGCCCACGCTGGGGGCTACCGATCGCTTGGGAGACTGAGACGTGGACTTCTCCTCGTTGACGCCGCTCGAAGGGGGCTGGTCCGGGCAGACGTTCGTCGCCGAGACGGCGGGGGAGCGGAGCGTGGTCCGCATCTACCCTCCCGGCGCACGGCCGGAATCCGCGGCAGAGGTCGACGCGGCAGTGCTGCGGCTGGTCCGCGGGCTGCTGCCCGTGCCGGAGGTGCTGGAGGTCAGGCCGGGCCGGCCCGAGCTCGACCGGCCGGGGCTGCTCGTCACCTCGTTCCTCCCCGGCGTCCGTGGCGACGAGCTGCTGCCGACCCTCGACGACGCCGGCCTGGCTGCGGTCGGGGCCACGCTGGGCGCGTGCGCCGCGGACCTCGGCGGGATGCCGATGCTGCGGACCGGCCCGTTCGTCGACGCGCAGCTCGCGATCGGCGACTTCGGCGTGGACGGCCTCGCGGAGTACGTCGAGCTCCGGCTCCCCGAGCTGGCGCACCTCTCGCCGGACGAGATCGACGGGCTGCGCGAGGTCGCGGTGACGGCACAGGTCCTGCTCGACTCGGTCACCCGGTCCTGCCTGGTGCACAGCGACCTCAACCCGAAGAACGTGCTCATCGACCCCGGGACGCTGGAGCTCACCGGCGTCCTCGACTGGGAGTACGCGCACGCCGGGCACCCGTTCACCGACCTCGGCAACCTCCTGCGCTTCGACCGCGCCCCAGCGTTCGAGCGCGCCGTGCTCGCGGCGTACGAGGAGCGTCGCGGCACGCCGCCGCAGGAGGCCCTGCCCCTGGCCCGCGCCGCCGACCTCTGGGCGCTCGTCGACCTGGCCACCCGGCGTGCGGCGAACCCGGTCGCGGCCCGGGCGGACGGGTTGCTGCGCGCGATCGCCCGGCAACGGGACACCTCGGCCCCGGAGCCCGCACGGACCGACCGAACCGATCGACCGACGGTGGCGTCAGACAGCACATGAAGACCCTCCTCGTCTGCGCTCTCCTGACGGCCCTCCCGCTCGTGCCCGGCTCCGCCGCCGAGGCCGCGCCCAGCTGCCAGGGGGAGGCGGCCACGCTCGTGGGCAGGCCGGGGAGCACGGTGCACGGCACGATGGGCGCCGACGTCGTCGTCACCAACGGCGCCTCGCGGGTCGTCACGCTGGACGGCGACGACCTGGTCTGCGTCACCGGCGCCACCCGAGACGGCAAGCGGATGAGGATGGACACCGGGCCGGGCAACGACCGGGTGGCGGTGACCGGCCGCAACGCGGTCAAGGTGTTCCTGGGCGACGGTGACGACGCGTTCGACGGCGGGCGGGAGAACGACGTGGTCTTCGCCGGCTACCCCGACAGCTACGACTACTCACCGATCGACACCGGGACGGACATCATCCGCACCGGCGGCGGCGACGACCTGGTGCGCTCCAACGGCGCCGCGGACTCGCTCAGCCTCGGCAAGGGCGCCGACACCGTGCTGTGGACCGCCACGACCGGCACGGTCGACGGCGGCCGCGGCCACAACCGGATGATCTTGCTGACCGGCAGCGCCGCGAACACGCCGCCGGTGTCCTGGGTCCTCGACAACGTCGCCGGGCGCCTGACCCGCGACCGGGTCGCGGCGTTCACCTGGGAGCGCTTCGACGAGTTCAAGCTCCTCTTCCTGAACCGCGCGGACGAGCCACTGCTCGTGCTGGGAAGCGCGGCCGACGAGGTGTTCGACCTGTCCGCGGGCACCTCGCCCTTGGCCGGCGGAGTCACGATCCGCGCGCACGGTGGTGACGACACGATGCGCGGCACCGGGCAGGACGACGTGCTCGTCGGCGGGCCGGGGCACGACACCGCGGACGGCCGGGGCGGCGAGGACCGGTGCCTCACGGAGGTCAGGGACCGCTGCGAGGCCCGCTGAGCGTTTGGCCGCAGCGCCGGTGCGCGGCTAGGCTGTTCTATTGCGTAGAGGTCTGCCTGCGTCCCGGACGGAGCGGACTCCACGGCTCGCTATTGATGCCGGCGCCCACTCGGGTGCCAGTGCAGCAACCAGTCGGTAGTGAAACGGACTCCTGCGCGCGCCCGCTCGACATCTGCCCATCCAAGGACTCACCTACCTCATGACAGCCACGATCTCCATTCTTCCGGACTACGACGCGCCCCAGGTGGCCGTCAACGACATCGGGTCCGAAGAAGACTTCCTCGCCGCCATCGACGAGACCATCAAGTACTTCAACGACGGCGACATCGTGGAGGGCACGATCGTCAAGGTCGACCGCGACGAGGTCCTGCTCGACATCGGCTACAAGACCGAGGGCGTCATCCCCTCGCGCGAGCTGTCGATCAAGCACGACGTCGACCCCAACGAGGTGGTCGCGGTCGGCGACAAGGTCGAGGCACTGGTCCTCCAGAAGGAAGACAAAGAGGGTCGGCTGATCCTGTCCAAGAAGCGCGCCCAGTACGAGCGCGCCTGGGGCACGATCGAGCAGGTCAAGGAGGAGGACGGCGTCGTCGAGGGCACCGTCATCGAGGTCGTCAAGGGTGGTCTCATCCTCGACATCGGCCTGCGCGGCTTCCTGCCCGCCTCGCTGGTGGAGATGCGTCGCGTCCGCGACCTGCAGCCCTACGTCGGCCAGACGCTCGAGGCGAAGATCATCGAGCTCGACAAGAACCGCAACAACGTCGTCCTGTCGCGTCGCGCCTGGCTCGAGCAGACCCAGTCCGAGGTGCGCCACGGCTTCCTGACCCAGCTCCAGAAGGGCCAGATCCGCAAGGGCGTCGTCTCCTCGATCGTCAACTTCGGCGCGTTCGTGGACCTCGGCGGCGTCGACGGTCTGGTGCACGTCTCGGAGCTGTCCTGGAAGCACATCGACCACCCCTCGGAGGTCGTGACCGTCGGTGACGAGGTCACCGTCGAGGTGCTCGACGTCGACATGGACCGCGAGCGGGTCTCGCTGTCGCTCAAGGCGACGCAGGAGGACCCCTGGCAGCACTTCGCCCGCACCCACCAGATCGGCCAGATCGTGCCGGGCAAGGTCACCAAGCTGGTGCCGTTCGGCTCGTTCGTCCGGGTCGAGGAGGGCATCGAGGGCCTGGTCCACATCTCCGAGCTGGCCGAGCGCCACGTCGAGATCCCCGAGCAGGTCGTCCAGGTCAACGACGACGTCATGGTCAAGATCATCGACATCGACCTCGAGCGTCGCCGGATCTCGCTGTCCCTCAAGCAGGCCAACGAGACCGCCGCCGCGGCCGAGGTCGAGGACTTCGACCCGACGCTCTACGGCATGGCCGCGACCTACGACGACCAGGGCAACTACGTCTACCCCGAGGGCTTCGACCCCGAGACGGGCGAGTGGCTCGAGGGCTACGACGAGCAGCGCGCGATCTGGGAGGACCAGTACGCCAAGGCGCACGCCCGCTGGGAGGCGCACCTCAAGCAGCAGGAGGAGGCCGCCAAGGCCGAGGTCGAGGCCGGCGAGGCCACGTCCTACTCCAGCGGCTCCGAGTCCGAGTCCGACGAGACCGAGAGCGGCGGCTCGCTGGCCTCCGACGAGGCGCTCCAGGCCCTGCGCGAGAAGCTCACGGGCGGCGCCAGCTGACCCGCTGATCCTCAGCACCACCGAGTGCGGCCGTCCTCACGGACGGCCGCACTCGTGCGTCCTGGGCCGGACGGTGCGCGGGCGGACCGGCCGAGCCTGCTCGCACGCGCTCACGACGCACGAAGACCCGGCAGCTCACGCTGCCGGGTCTTCGTGGTCGGAGGGGGAGCCGGGCCTGCTCAACGCGTGGTCGGCGCGAGGAAGTCGGGGTCCTGGAAGTGGGAGACCGGGGGACGCTGAGGACCCCGGCCGTCGGTGAACACGCGGCGCACGGTGTCCGCGCTGAGGAGCACGGCGACCGCCAGAAGGAGGAGTAGGAAGGTCATGGCAGTAATCATGCTCTGATCGCATTCCTGCCACGAGTGGCAGGAATGCCACCCTGCGTTGATTTTCTGCCAACCGTGGTGCACGATGTCCGCATGAAGCCGGAGACCCTGCCGCCCGTGCACAAGGTGGCCGTGATCGTCCAGGACCACGCCGAGCCGTTCGGGCTCGGATCGCTGGTCGAGGTGTGGGGGGAGCCGGAGCACCCCGAGGACCGCACCCCGGTCTTCGACTTCCAGGTCTGCACGCCGCGCCCCGGCCGGGTGCGCGGCCGCTCCGACTACGACCTCTTCGTCGAGCGCGGCCTCGAGGCGACCCTCGACGCCGACCTGGTCTGCATCTCCCCCCACCACGACTACCTCCACCACGACCCCGCGGTGATCGAGGCGGTCCGCGCCGCGTCCGACCGCGGCGCGATCCTCTACGCGCACTGCTCGGGTGCCTTCGAGCTCGGCGCGGCCGGGCTCCTCGACGGCCGCGAGTGCACGACGCACTGGCGCTACACCCGCGAGCTGCAGGAGCTCTACCCCGAGGCCAAGGTCCAGCCCGACGTCCTCTACTGCCACGACGACAACGTGCTCACCGGGGCCGGGTCGGCCGCCGGCATCGACGCCTCGCTGCACCTCGTGCGGGACCTCTACGGCGCGCGGGTCGCCGCGACCATGGCGCGCCGGATCGTGGTGCCCCCGCACCGCGACGGCGGCCAGGCCCAGTTCATCGAGCGCGCCGTCCCCGACTGCGACAGCGAGACCTTCGGCCCGCTGCTCGAGTGGATCATCGGCCACCTCGACGAGGACCTCGACGTCGAGACCCTGGCCCGCAAGTCGCTGATGTCGCCGCGCACCTTCGCGCGCCGCTTCCGCGCCGAGACCGGTGCCACACCGCACTCGTGGGTCACGCAGCGCCGCGTCCTCCGCGCCGAGGAGCTGCTGGAGCAGACCGACCGCTCCGTGGAGTGGATCGCCTCCGAGGTCGGCTTCGGCAACGCCGCCACCCTGCGCCACCACTTCACCCGCTCGCGCGGCGTCAGCCCCCAGCAGTACCGCCGCACGTTCAGCCCCGGCGTCGCCTGAGCGACCTGTCGGCGCCACCGGCGGGTTGCTGATCGATCAGCAACCCCGGTGGGTGACTGATCGATCAGCAGGGCCCGTGGGTGACTGATCGATCAGCAGGGCCGGTGGGTGACTGATCGATCAGCAGGGCCGGTGGGTGACTGATCGATCAGCAACCCTCGGGCTAGGGTCTCCGCGTGGCCGGCACCTTCCTCCTCGGCGTCGGCTGCCAGAAGGGCGGCACGGCCTGGCTGCACCGCTACCTCGAGGGCTCGCCGCAGTGCGACCCGGGGTTCCGCAAGGAGTACCACGTCTGGGACGCGCTCGACCTCGCCGCGGGCCGGCTCGCCCGCGAGCGGATCGAGAAGCAGGGCGGGCAGCGCGCGGAGTTCCTGCGCGACCCCGACCGCTACTTCGACTACTTCAGCGGGCTGCTCGAGCCCGACGAGATCCGCCTGACGGCCGACATCACCCCCGGCTACGCCGGGCTGTCGACCGAGCGGCTGCGGATGATCCGCGACGGGTTCACGACGCGCGGGGTGCGTCCGGCGGCCGTCTACCTGCTGCGCGACCCGGTGGAGCGGATCTGGTCGGCGTCGCGGATGGATATGCGCCGGCGTGGCGACGAGGCGCCCGAGGACCCCGAGACCCGCGTCGGCCACATGTACAAGCACCCGATGTACGCCGACCGCACCCGCTACGACCTGACCATGGACGCCCTCGAGGCGGCGTTCCCGCCCGAGGACGTGTTCTACGGCTTCTACGAGCGGCTGTTCGGCGCCGAGACCCTGGCGCCGCTGTGCAGCTTCCTCGGCATCGACTTTCACGAGCCCGACACCGGCCGCCAGGTCAACGTCTCGCCGAAGTCCGAGGGCGCCGCGCTCCCGGAGGAGACGAGGCGCACCATCGCCCGCCACTTCAGCGGGGTCTACGACGCCGTGCAGCGCCGGTTCCCCGACCTCGACCTGGCCGAGCTGTGGCCGTCGATGCGGCTGCTCTGAGCGGTCACTCGAGGGGGAGCTCGGTCCGCAGCACCTTCCCGGTCAGCGTGCGCGGCAGGTCGGGCAGCGGGTGCCAGGTCTTGGGCCGCTTCGGCGGGGCGAGCCGCTCCCGGACCCACGCGTCGAGCTCGGCGGGCGTGGCGGCGCCGACGTACGCCGCGCACACCCGCTGACCCCACCGCTCGTCGGGGACGCCGTAGACGGCCGCGTCGTCGACGCCCGGGTGCTCGAGGAGCGCCTGCTCGACCTCGAGCGGGTAGACGTTGACGCCGCCGCTGATGACCAGGTCCTCGCGGCGGCCGTCCAGGAACAGGTAGCCGTCGTCGTCGAGCCGGCCGAGGTCGCCCACGGTGAACGCCGGCCCGTCCGGCGTCTCCCGCCAGGCGGCCGCGGTCTTGTCGGGGTCGCCGAAGTAGGAGAACCGGGCGAACGACGGCACCGCGCACCAGATCGTGCCGTCGGCGTCCGTCGTCAGCACCCGGCCGGGCCGGGCCCGCCCCACCGTGCCGGGCTGCTCCAGCCACTCCTCGGACCGGCAGGCGGTGAACTGTCCCTCGGTGGAGCCGTAGAACTCCCAGGTCGAGCCCTCCGGGAAGGTCTCGACGAGCCGCCGCTTCACGGCGTCGGGGCACGGTGCGCCCGCGTGGGCGACGAGCCGGAACGACGACAGGTCGGGCGTCCCGACCCGGTCCCAGTACGCGAACAGCCGCTGGAGGTGGGTCGGCACGCAGAACACCGACGTCGGCCGCTCGCGCTCGATCACCTCGGTGACCAGCGCCGGGTCGAAGGGGCCGGGCAGCACGATCCGGCCGCCCGCCAGCAGCGTCCCCATCGCGAACCGGAGCGGTGCCGAGTGGTAGAGCGGCGACACCACGAGGTTGACGTCGGTGTCCGCGAAGCCCCACAGCGACCGCTCCTCCGCCACCAGCGCCTCGGCGTCCGCCGCGGACAGCAGCCCGCTCCAGACGCCCTTCGGCGTCCCGGTGGTGCCGCTCGTGCAGTGCATCGGGCGCGCGCGGGGCAGGCCGCGGTGGTCGGCGTACGCCGCCCGCAGCCGCGCGAGCCCCTCGGCGGTCGTCACCTCGAGGGTGGGGGAGAGGCCGGCCAGGATTCGGCGGCGCTCGTGCTCGGTGAGCCGCGGGTCGAGCGGGATCGGGATCACGCCGGCCGCCAGCAGCCCGATCACCACGTCGACGTAGGCGGGCGACGGTGGCACGAGCAGCGCGACCCGGTCGCCCTCTCGCAGCGCGTCCTCCACGGACCCAACCTAGATCGGTGGGAACCCACCCCGACCCACCGGACATGTGAGGGTGTGAGGCAAGGAGGAGCAGTGGCGATGGCCGGCGACGAGCGCGAGCTCGTGGACGGGCTGCACCAGGACGACCCTGGTGCGCTCGCCGCGTTGTTCGACCGCTACGCCGACCGCATCTACAACCACTGCTTCCGCCACCTCGCCGACTGGGCCGAGGCCGAGGACGCCACCTCGTCGGTGTTCCTCGAGGTCTGGCGGCACCGGCAGCGCGTCCGGCTGCACGACGGCTCGGCGCTGCCGTGGCTCTACGGCGTCGCGACCAACGTGTGCCGCAACGCCGGCCGGTCGCGGCGCCGCTACCTCCGGGCGGTCACCGGCCTGCCCGCCGCGGCGCCCGAGCCCGACCACGCCGAGCAGGTGACCGACCGGCTCGGCTCCGAGGCCCGGATGCGCGACGTGCTCGCCCAGGTCGAGGCCCTCCCCGCCCGCGAGCGGGAGGTGCTCGGCCTCGTCGCCTGGTCCGGCCTCACCTACGAGCAGGCGGCCGCTGCCCTCGACGTACCGGTCGGGACCGTCCGGTCCCGGCTCTCCCGGGCCCGCGCCCGGCTCACCGAGCTCACGAAGGAGCACTCCGATGGCTGAACCCACCCCGCCGCCCGAGCGGCCGCTGCCCGACGACGCGCGCGCCCGGATCCGCGCCGACCTGCTCGCGCACGCCCACGAGCGCCGGTCGAGCGCCCCGCGGTGGCTGGCGCCCGTCGGCGCCGCCGCGGCGGTCGCGCTGGTCGCCGGGCTGGCGTACTGGGCGATCAGCCCCGGCGACTCCGAGCAAGAGGGGTTGCCGGTGACCGGGCGCGGCTCGACCACCGCGACGCCGACCCCCGCCCCAGAGCCGTCCGCGGCGACCGCGACCCCGAAGCCCGACGGCACCGGCACCCCCACGCCGGCCGCTCCCGAGACGCTCGCCGAGACCGCGGGCACCGCCCCGGCGCCCGACGACGCCGTCCAGGCCGGTGGGGGGTCGTGCGAGGACGAGCTGGAGTTCGTGCTCGGCGGCGCGTCCCTCGCGCTGCGCGTCGACGCCACCGCGTCGTTCTGGGTCAAGGGTGAGAAGTTCGTGCTCTGCGACGAGCTCCACGGCCGCACGACCGTGCACCGCGCGCTGCCGCTGACGGCCCGCGACGACGTCTCGACGTACGCCGTGAGCAGCGACTTCCTCGACGGCATGACCACCCGGTCGGCCGGCGGGCTGGTGCCGCAGGGTGCCGAGGACGTCTTCGACGTGGCCTACACCTTCCCGGACGGTCACACCGAGCACGCCACGACGGCGGTCGACGACCAAGGCCGCACGTGGTGGCGGATGACCTACACCTACGACGACGGCGGCGGCAACGAGCTGAAGAAGCCGCCGATCGAGGTCACGGTGTCGCTGTCGGGCGTGCAGAAGCGCTACACCCTGCGGTGGGGCCTCGACACCTGCGCCCAGGCCAACCACGGCTGCTGACCGGCGCTCAGAGCCCCAGGTCGTCGGCCAGCTGCTCGACCAGCGTGGCGTAGTGCGCCTCGTAGTCGAGCACCCCGCGGTACATGTGCCCGAACAGCTCCAGCGACACGTTGCCGAACAGGGTGGCCCACGCCATCAGCCCGCGCACGGTGTACGCCTCGTCGAGCTCGTCGACGACGAACGACCGGACGGGTGCGATCGAGGCCAGCTCGGCCTCGGTCGCCGGCCGCGTGGCCACGGGGGAGCGGCCGGCCGCGTGCGCGTCGGCCACCAGCGTCAGCAGGGCGGTCGACACCCGGGCGGCGGAGGCGATCGTGTCCTGCGGTGCCGCATAGCCCGGCACCGGGGAGCCGTAGGTGAGGGCGTACTCGTGGGGGTGCGCCACCGCCCACCCGCGCAGGCCCCGGGCAAGGCCGGTCCAGCGGCCGCGGAGGTCGGCACGCTCCGCGGTCGCGTCGCCGGCCTCGACCGCCTCGCCGAGGTCGTCGTAGGCCTCGATGATGAGGGCGGTCAGCAACGCGTCGCGGCTGGGGAAGTAGCGGTAGACCGCGGACGACGCCATCTCGAGGTCGCGCGCGATCTGGCGCACGGACAGCGCGGCCGGCCCGACCTCGGCGAGCTGGGCCTTCGCGCGGTCGAGGATCGCGCGGGTCAGCTCAGCGCGGGCGACGGCGCGAGCGGTGCGGGGCGCGGGGACCATGACGTCATTCTGGCACGAAACGAGAGCGGTGCACACAAATGTGAGCAATGCTCTTGATTCGGGGGTGAGAGTGCCCTAGCGTCGAGAACAGAGAGCGGTGCTCTCTATTCGGACGAGCTGAGGAGAACGAGGATGAACGAGCGACACGTGGTGGTCGGAGCTGGACCGGTCGGGCTGGCGACGGCGGAGCTGCTGGCCGGGCAGGGCCGAGACGTGCTGCTGGTGAGCCGCTCCGGGGTCGGCCCGGAGATCGCTGGCCAGGGGGCCGGCACCGTACGCCGCGAGGCAGCCGACGTCGCCGACGCCACCCGCCTGGTCGCGCTGGCCGAGGGAGCGACGGCGGTCTACAACTGCGTGAACCCGCCGTCGTACACCGTGTGGCCGCAGTTCTGGCCGCCGGTCGCAGCGGCGTTCCTCGAGGCCGCCGAGGCGTCCGGCGCGGTGCTCGTCACCGCGGCGGCGCTCTACCCCTACGGGCCGGTCGACGGACCGATGGTGGAGACCCTGCCCGATGCCGCGACGACCACGAAGGCCCGGATCCGTGCCGGCATGTGGGCCGAGGCCAGGCGTCTGCACGACGCGGGCCGGCTCCGGGCGGTCGAGGTGCGCGGCTCGGACTACATGGGGCCGCGGGTCTCGACGGCGACCGGGCACGTCGCCCGGGTGGCCCCGGCGGCGCTGCAGGGGAGGACCGTGCGGGTCTTCGGCCGCCCCGACCAGCCGCACTCGTTCACCGACGTCCGTGACATGGCCCGAGCGCTGGTCCGGGTCGCCGGCGAGCCGTCGGCGTGGGGCCGGGTCTGGCACGCGCCGACCAACCCCGCCAAGACCCAGACCGAGGTGCTCCAGGACGTCGCGGCGTCGGTGGGCCGCAGCGTCGGGAAGGTCAAGCCGATGCCGCGCGCCGTGCTGTCGGTCGGCGGCGCGGTCGTGCCGCTGCTCCGGGAGCTGCGCGAGACGGAGTACCAGTTCACCGCGCCCTACGTCCTCGACTCCTCCGCCATCGAGCAGGCCTTCGGGCTCACGCCCACGCCCTGGAGCGAGGTCTGCCGCGCCACCGCCGAGAACGCGCTGCGCGCGTCCTGACTACGCGCCCTCGACGTCGGCGACGGAGTGGGGGAAGCGGGTCGGCGTGAAGTGCACCGCGCCGGCCGGCACCTGCCAGGGCACCACGACGACGTCGAACCTGCCCGCCTGCACGACGGGGTCCGCCTCCTTGAGCGCGCGTGCCTCGTCGGGCGGGACCCGCAGGATCGAGAGCCCGCGGATCTTGTCGTGGCCGAGAGGGCCGGCAGCGACGAGGTGGCCCTGCTCGTGCAGGGTGGCGAGGTGGTCGAGGTGCGCGTCCTGCATCGCGCTCGCGGTCTCGTCGTCCCAGTCCGGCGCATCGTCGCGCAGGACCAGCAGGGACACGGTGAACGAGTCGAACTCCACCCTGTGACACTAGGCCCGTGCGCGTCGGTCTGACAGGGGGCATCGCCTCGGGCAAGAGCACGGTGGCCGAGCTCCTGGTCGGGCTCGGCGCGGTGCTCATCGACGGCGACGCGCTGGCCCGCGAGGTCGTCGCGCGCGGGACGCCGGGGCTGGCGCAGGTCGTCGAGGAGTTCGGCGAGGACCTCCTGACGCCCGAGGGCGACCTCGACCGGTCGGCGCTGGGCCGGATCGTGTTCGCCGACGAGGCGGCGCGCCGTCGGCTCGAGGCGATCACCCATCCGCTGATCTTCGAGAGGTACGCCGAGCTCGAGGCCGCCGCGCCGCCGGACGCGGTCGTCGTCCACGACATCCCGCTGCTCGCGGAGGCCGGCGCCGAGCGGGCCGCCACCTTCGACGCCGTGATCGTGGTCGACGTGCCGGAGGAGCTCCAGGTCGAGCGGATGGTGCGCGACCGCGGCTGGACGCGGGAGGACGCCGAGGCCCGCATCGCCGCCCAGGCCTCGCGCGAGGACCGGCTGGCCATCGCGACCCACGTCATCGACAACAGCGGCACCCTCGACGAGCTCCGGGCCCGGGTCGACGCGGTGTTCGCCGACCTGACGCAGCGTTGACCCGGCTCGAACCGCGCCGGGTCAACTTTCTCCAGGTTGACCCGGCGCGAAGTCCGAGCCGGGTCAACGAAGACGAGAGCCCCCGCCAGCTCGTGGCGGAGGCCCTCGTCCCTCGTGGAACCGCTGAGTCTCGGGTCTCAGCAGCCCTGCTCGGTGGCCGTCGGGCGTGAACCCGTCAGGCGGCGAGGTCGGGGTCGGCGATGCGCCGCAGCTTCTGCAGCGCCTCCCGCTCGAGCTGGCGCACCCGCTCGGCGGAGATGCCGTGCTTGGCACCGATGTCGGCCAGCTTGTGCTGGCGGCCGTCGGTCAGGCCGTAGCGCGAGCGGATGATGTCGGCCGCCCGGTCGTCGAGGTGCTTGACCAGCGTGTTGAGCCGGTCGCGGGACTCGACGTCGAGCACGGTCAGGTCGGGACCGGGCGCGGTCTCCTGGGCCATCAGGTCGCCCAGCGAGGTGTCGCCGTCCTCGTCGACGGGGGAGTCGAGGCTGACGTGCTCACGTCCCCAGGCCATCAGGTCGAGGACCCGGTCGAGCTCCATCCCGAGCTCGACCGCGATCTCGGCGGGCTCGGGGTCGCGGCCCAGCTGGCGCTCCAGGGTGCGGCGGGCGCCGCCGACCTGGTTGAGCTCCTCGACCACGTGCACCGGGAGGCGTACGACGCGCGCCTGCTGCGCGATGCCGCGCGTGATGGCCTGCCGGACCCACCACGTGGCGTAGGTCGAGAACTTGTAGCCCTTGGTGTAGTCGAACTTCTCGACCGCCCGGATCAGGCCGGTGTTGCCCTCCTGGATCAGGTCGAGCATCGGCATCTGGGCCCGGCCGTACTTGCGGGCGATCGAGACGACCAGGCGCAGGTTGGCGGTGATGAACGTGTCGACGGCCTTCCGGCCCTCCTCG
The DNA here is from genome assembly GCF_000422805.1 of Nocardioides halotolerans DSM 19273. GTDB lineage: Bacteria > Actinomycetota > Actinomycetes > Propionibacteriales > Nocardioidaceae > Nocardioides > Nocardioides halotolerans. The sequence goes on from NZ_AUGT01000012.1 coordinate 202,293, forward strand.
GCGAGCCACTCGAGCTCCTCCTGCGAGGCGTTCATGGGCGCGCCGCCCTTCTTGCGGCCCACCCGACCCTCCCGGAGCAGGTGCTCGGCCATCAGGCCGGCCTCGATGGTCTTGCTCAGCTCGACCTCGGCCGCGGCGTCGAGGAGGGCGTTGCGGGCGATCTCGTCGAGGTAGAGGCCGACGCTGTCGCGTCCCTCGATCTCGCGCGTGGCACCCGTGGTGCGAGTCGCCATGGGATCCCTCCTTCGGTTCGTGGGACGTCGCAGTCGTCCCACGTAGATCACAACGCCCACGGTGACCGGGGGATTCCCTGTCAAACGTGGACCCTTCGCCCTGACAGACGGACGAGCACCCCCGGTAGTTGCAGCGTGAGAGAACTCTCAGGGACTTCTCAGGGCCTGCCGCTCTGCTGCGGGTGTCGTCCCGGTCAGGGGTTCGGTGCGGCCGGGCCGCCGGATGGGGTCGGCGCGACGGCCGCGAGACCCATCCGGTCGAGCACCCACGCGAGTGTGAAGGCCCGCTCGTGCCAGGACTTGTACCTCCCCGAGACCCCGCCGTGCCCCGCCGACATCTCGGTGCGCAGGAGCACGTCGGCGCCGTTGACCGCGGTCGCGCGGAGCTTCGCGACCCACTTCGCGGGCTCGACGTAGAGCACCCGGGTGTCGTTGAGCGAGGTCTCAGCCAGGATCGGCGGGTAGGTGGTGGCGGTGACGTTGTCGTAGGGGGCGTAGGCCGCCATGTAGTCGTAGATCTCGGGGTCCGCCGCCGGGTCGCCCCACTCGTCGTACTCGGTCACCGTCAGCGGCAGCGAGGCGTCGAGCATCGTCGTGAGGTTGTCGACGAACGGCACCCCGGCCGCGATCCCGGCGAAGAGCTCGGGAGCCTGGTTGGCCACCGCCCCCACCAGCAGCCCGCCCGCACTGGCGCCCTCGGCGACCAGGGTCTCCGGCCTCGCCCAGCCAGTGTCGACCAGGTGCCGGGCGCAGGCGATGAAGTCGGAGAACGAGTGCTGCTTGCGCAGGAGCTTGCCGTCGTCGTACCACCGCCGGCCCATCTCGCCGCCGCCGCGCACGTGCGCGATCGCGAACGCCGCACCGCGGTCGAGCAGCGAGAGGCGGGCCACGGAGAAGTAGGGGTCCATCGAGAGCTCGTAGGCGCCGTAGCCGTAGAGCAGCGTCGGCACCGGACGCGTGCCGCCGCCGGAGTCCTCGCGGGCGCCGATGCGGACCACGATCGAGATCGGCACCCGCTCGCCGTCGTCCGCGGTGGCCCAGAGCCGGTGCTCCTCGTAGTCGGCGGGGTCGTAGCCCCCGAGCACCGGCGCCCGCCGCAGCAGGGTCAGCTCGCGGGTGCGGACGTCGTAGTCGTAGACCGACGACGGCACCGCCATGGTGGTGTAGCCGAGCCGCACCGTCGGCTGGTGGAAGCCCGGGTTGGAGCCCGACCCGACGCTGTAGACCTCATGGTCGAACCCGACGAGGTAGTCGTCCGAGACCGCCGGCGCGTCCGGCCCGGAGCCGAGCTCGAGGATGCGGAGCTGGGTCAGGCCCTGGCTGCGCTGGTGGACCACGAGGTGGCCGGCGAAGGCGTCGACGTCCTCCAGGCGTACGGCGGGGTCGTGCGGCAGCAGCGCGGCCCACTCCTCCGGCGGCGTCGGGGCGATCGGCGCGGTGCCGAGCTCGAAGTCGGGGCCGGTGTGGTTGTGCAGCACGAGGAAGACGTCCTGGCCGCCGACCACGGCGTGGTCGAGGGAGTACTCCAGGCCCTCGCGCCGCGGGCTGAAGACCTGGAAGCCGGCCTCGGGGTCCTGGCTGTCGAGGAAGCGGTACTCCGAGGTCACCTTCGAGCCCGCCGCGACGACGACGAACCGGTCGCTGCGACTGCGGCCCACGCCGACGAAGAACCGGCCGTCCTCCTCGTGGTGGACGAGCTCGTCGTCGGCCTGGGCGGTGCCGAGCGTGTGCCGCCAGACCTTGTCGGAGCGCCACGACTCGTCGACGGTCGTGTAGTAGAGGTGCTCGCCCGACGGGTCCCACGTCGCGCCTCCGATGACCCCGACGATCTCGTCGGGTCGGTGCTCGCGGGTGGCGAGGTCGAGCACGCGGATCGTGTAGCGCTCGTCGCCGACCACGTCGGTCGAGTAGGCGAGCAGGGTGCTGTCGGGGCTGATGCTCGACCCGCCGAGGGAGAAGAAGTCGTGGCCCTCCGCCAGCGCGTCGAGGTCGAGCAGCAGCTCCTCGCCCGGCAGCGCCGGCTGGTCGGGGGCGCAGTCCTCCGCGGGCCGGGGCGGTGACCAGTCGTCGGGGTCGGTCACCGGCACGCGGCAGCTGGCGCCGTACTCCCTGCCCTCGAAGGAGCGGCCGTAGTACCAGTGCCCTCGGTTGCGGGTGGGCACCGAGAGGTCGGTCTCGCGGGTGCGTGCCTTGATCTCGTCGAAGATCGCCGCGCGCAGGTCGGCCAGGTGGGCGGTCTGCTTCTGGGTGTAGGCGTTCTCCGCCTCGAGGTACGCCGTGACCTCGGCCGACCCCTTGTCGCGCAGCCACTCGTAGTCGTCGACCCGGGTGCGGTCATGGTGCTCGGAGGTGACCGGATGCCGTTCGGCGACCGGCGGCGTCGCCATCGCTCCCTGGGGCTCGGCGGTGGTCTCGTCGGCGGTCACGTCGGGGGTCTGCTGCACACCTCGGAACCTACTGCGCGCCCCCTTCCGGTCGCCTCGTCGGGGAGCCGAACTCGTCCACAACCGGTGGAATCTCCATGTGGAGAAGCAGGCAAATCTGTGGAGGTGACCCCCCGTCCTGTGGAGCAATCTGTGGGACCAGAAGAATGTCGAAGTTTCTTCGGAGAACCCCTTGCGCAGCTCTTCGGGCAGGGCATAGAACTCTCCCACCGATCCACCAGCGGGGAAGCCGCAAGGCAGAACCACCAGGTGATCGGGGATCAGGCAGAAGCGAAGATCCGCACCACGAGGCAACTCGCGGCGTCGGCCCGGTGACGGGGACGGCGGGGTCGGAGCGGCTGCCAGGTCGAGGGGGGCGTCACCCAGCCTCCTCGCTCGAGGGCCTCTTGGTGCTCATACCATCGAGAGGCCCTCACCCCTACTTCCGCCTCGATGCCGGCCCTGCCGGCGCCGGGGCGGGGACCGAGTCCCAGCCGGCTTGCCGGAGGGGGCGCGGGTCCCGAGTCGCCGACGGTTTCCGTGGGGGAGTCGGGAGCTCGTGACGCGGCCGGTTCTGCCGGACGCCGATCGAGACCCAGGCTGCAGCCGGTTCGCCGGAGGTGGCGTGGGGCTCCGGATCATCGAAGGCTTCGGCTGGAGGTGACCCGGTTCCGGACCACCACCGGCTTGCCGGCGGCTGGCTCGGAGACCCGGACAGCGACGAACGCTCCACACCGCGAGGCAACTCGCGGCGCCGGCCCGATGACGGGGCGGGCGGGAGCCAGAGGAGCTGACCGGACGAGGTGGGCGTCATCACCATCTCGACCCGAAGGCCTCTTGGTGCTCATACCACCAGGTGACCTTCACACCTCTGGTCGACCACCGGCTCTGCCGGTGGGCGACTGGGGCCGGACACGAGCGAAGACCCACACCGCGAGGCAACTCGCGGCGTCGGCCCGGTGACGGGGACGGCGGGGTCGGAGACCCGGTCCGGTCGAGGTGGGCGTCACCACTTCCGCCTCAAAGCCGAGGGCCCTCTTTGATGCTCATACCATCAAAGAGGGCCCTCACCTTTGGTGCGCCCGCACGTGTGCGAGCCATCGGTCGCGGCTCGCGCCGCGGTCCGGCGACCACTGTGGCGACCTGGCCGCGGGCGAAGCAAACCGAGACCCCCGGTTGTGGCCCATCTCTCGGCGAGCCCGGCGGTCCCGCCATCGGGCCCTTGCCCGCCACACTGGGTGCGTGGACGTCCTCGACCTGCGCGCCTTCGGGCCGGCCGCGGTCCTCGCGGAGGTCGCCGACAGCGCCGCGGCGCGCTCGCTCGCGGCGTACGCGCGTGCCGCCCGGGTCGACGCCGAGGAGGTCGTGCCGGGCGCCCGGACCGTCCTCTTCGACGGCGTGCGCGACGTCGACGGGCTCGCCCGCCGGCTGGCGGACTGGACGCCGGACGGCGGACCCGAGCGGGGGCCCTTGGTGGAGGTGCCGGTGGTCTACGACGGCGCGGACCTGCACGACGTCGCCGCACGGTGGGGGACCGACGTCGACGGCGTGGTCGCGCGGCACGGCGAGATCGAGTTCGTCTCGGCGTTCTGCGGCTTCGCACCGGGGTTCGCCTACCTGGCCGGACTGCCGGAGGAGCACGCCGTGCCCCGGCTGGACACCCCGCGCGGGCGCGTCCCGGCCGGCTCGGTCGGCCTGGCGGGGTCGTGGTGCGGCGTCTACCCGACCGCCTCGCCGGGTGGCTGGCGGCTGCTGGGCCGCACCGAGCTGACCCTCTGGGACCCCGCACGCTACGACCCGGCCCTCCTCGCACCCGGCACGCGCGTGAGGTTCGTGCCGGTGTGAGCGGTCTGCTCGCCGTCGAGAGCGCGGGCGCGCTGACCACGGTCCAGGACCGCGGGCGCGCGGGACTGGCGCACCTCGGCGTCCCCCGCGCGGGCCCGCTGGACCGGCCCGCCGCGACGCTCGCCAACCGGCTGGTGGGCAACGACCCGGCCGCCGCGCTCCTCGAGGTCACCTGGGGAGGCCTCGCGCTCACCTCCGACACCGGCGTCTGGATCGCCGTGACGGGCGCGCCGACTCCGGTCGAGGTGGCCGGTGCCGGCCGCGGGTCGGGTCGGGCCGAGTGGCTGCCCGCCGGCGGTCGCCTGCGACTCGGGACGCCGGTCACCGGCGTGCGCTCCTACGTCGCGGTCGCGGGCGGGATCGACGTCGAGCCGGTGCTCGGGTCACGGTCGACCGACACGCTCGCGTGGGTGGGCCCGCCCCGCGTCCAGGACGGCGCCCTGCTCCCCGTCGGCGCACCGCACGCGCCGCCCGCGCCGCTCGACACGCCCAGGCCGCCGCGGCCAGGCGCCCTGCGGGTCGTGCCCGGCCCGCGGGCGGACTGGTTCGCCGACGGGGCGCTCGACCGCCTGTGCGCCGCGTCGTACGTCGTGGGGGAGGAGTCGAACCGGGTCGGCCTCCGGCTCGACGGCGATCCGCCCGAGCGGGTGCGGGCCGAGGAGCTGCCGAGCGAGGGGATGGTCCTCGGCGCCGTGCAGGTGCCGCCGGGCGGGCAGCCGGTGGTGCTCCTCGCCGACCATCCGCCGACCGGCGGCTACCCGGTGCTCGCCGTCGTCCACCAGGACGACCTGTGGCAGTGCGCGCAGCTGCGGCCCGGGGACCCGGTGGGCTTCGCCCGGCTCAGAGGCGCTTGACGAACTCCGTCGAGACCTCGACCGGCTCGAACCCCATCTTCTCGTTGATGGAGACCATGTAGCCGTTGGTCTCGGCGTTCTGGGTCGTGACCAGCCGGAGGCCCGGGCGCGACGCTTGGGCGGCCCGCAGGTTGACCGCCTTGGTGGCGAGCCCGAGCGCGTGGCCCCGGTGCTCGCGGTGCACGAAGGTGCCCCACTGGAAGACGGTGGTGCTGTCGGAGTGCACGGGCACGGCGAGCGTCGACTGGGCCACGACCAGCCGCTCGGGCGTGAGCGCCAGCGTCTCGTAGCGCGCCCGGCCCATCGCCTTGATGGTGGCGACGTTCTCGGCGAAGCGCTCGGGGGTCATCGCCTCCTCCTCGAAGTCGACGGCGCCGGTGGGCGCGTCGACCGCGAGCTGGCCGAGGAGCACGCAGAGCGACTCCACGAGGTCCTCGGGCACGTCGTCGACGTACGTCTCGATCGTGTAGCCCTCGTGACGGGGTGCGGCCTCGTCGATCCAGCCCTGGATCCGGTCGTCGGGCACCGGCAGCTGCAGGTGGCGCACCACCTCGTAGTTCGACAGCTCGAAGCCGCACACCTCCGCGAACCTGCGGTAGCCGTGGGTCTCCCGCTCGTCGAAGGGCAGCTTGGTGTCGGTGAGCATCAGGGCGCGGCCGTCGGCCTTGACGACCTGCTCGATGCGCTCGAGCAGCGCGCGCCCCACACCCCGCCGGCGCTCGGGCACGTCGACGTCGACACCGAACCACGCCTTGTCGGTGTTGTCGAGCAGGAACGACCAGAGCATGGCGCAGCCCACCATCCGGTCGCCGTCGTAGGCCGCGAACAGCTGCTGGCGCTCGCCGCTGTCCTTGGACCGGAACGCGCCGATGAGCTCCTCGAAGGTCCAGAACGGCGCGTCCTCCCGCCCGAGCAGCTCGGCGCGGCGCGAGATGTCGTAGAGCTCGCGCATCACCGCGTCGTCCGCGAGGGCGGCGGCGTCCAGCTCGACAATGTCCACGAGCAACGACGGTAGGCCGTGGCGTGCCCCGCGTGCGACGGATTTACTGGTGATCGGGGCCGCACGACAACCGATCCGACGAACGCTCCGTACAGGTGTCATGACAGGTGGCATGAGAGACGGCGACGGCAACCTCCAGCTCGCGCAGCTGCTCGACAACAGCTTCGGGGCCGGCCCCGACAGCCTCCCCAGCCCCGCCGAGCGGCTCAGCGAGGGGCGCGCGGCGCTGCGCCGACGTCAGCGCGCGGGCCTGGTGGGCACGACCGTGGCGGTCGTCGCCGTCGTCGGCCTGGGCGCCGCGCTCTCCGGGGCGGTCGGTGGGCATGCGGACGTGGACGGCCAACCGCTGCCGCTCCTGACGAGCAGCCCGTCGGCGGCACTCTCCGGCACGCCGTCCGCCGAGCCCTCCGAGGGAGCCACGCTCACGACGTCGGAGCTGCAGGCCGCGCTGGAGCGGCTGAGCCAGAAGGCAGAACGCCAGGCGCACCGTGCCGAGCAGGCGTTCGTGTCCGAGGAGTTTCCCGCGTCGTTCTACATCGACGGCCGGGTCGTCGTGAAGGACGGCTGGCGGATCACGCGGCGGGTCGAGGAGCCGATGGGTTTCCGGCCACCCGAGGCGTCGCTCGGCGTGGTGGTCACCGACGGCGCGCGGACGCGCTGGATGCTGCTCACCCTCGAGAACCAGGTGGATGGCGACGGCAAGCCGAACGGCTCGCAGGGCCCGACCGCGGCCGCCGACGACCCGGGCAAGGGCTACAGCCGTTTCGAGGACTGGCTGGCCAGCATGGTCGAGCTCAACGGCGGTCCGCGCACCCCCGTCCTGCTCACGGTCGACGCCGCCGACGGGCTGCAGGCCGGTCCTGGTGCGGTGCTGGTGGAGACCCGGGCCGCGCCTCTCATCGACGGCTACACGACCGCCGGCGACCGGATGGTCGAGGTCCAGCGCGAGGGCCGCACGTGGTTCGTGCTCGTCCGCGGTCACGGGCGTGACGCCGACCTGCTCCCGGTCGACGCGGAGGTGCTCCCGGAGCCCACGTTCGCGGCGTTCCTCGACCACGTGCGCAGCCGGCTCGCCTCGGGAGAGGGGCTGCGGTGAGCCGAGGGCCGGACGAGCGGGACGCGGCGTACGTCGACTACGTCGCCGCCCGCCAGGCCCACCTGCGCCGGATCGCCTACGCGGTCTGCGGCGACTGGCACCGCGCCGACGACCTCCTCCAGACCGCGCTGACCAAGCTCTACCTGGCCTGGCCCCGGCTGCGCGCCGACGTCGAGCCCGATGCCTACGTGCGCCGCATCATCGTGCGCGCCCATATCGACGAGGGGCGGCGTCCATGGCGCCGCGAGCGGTCCGGCCTCGACGGGCACGACCGGGCCGTTTCCGGCGGCCTGCCCCTCGAGGAGCGCTCCGCCCTCTTCGGGGCGCTCCAGGGGCTGCCGGAGATGCAGCGCAAGACCGTGGTGCTGCGGCACTGGCTGGGCCTCAGCGTCGAGGAGACCGCGGCCGACCTGGGGATCACGGCCGGGACGGTCAAGAGCCACAGCTCGCGAGGACTCAGCTCTCTCCAGCAGGCGCTGGGGGAGACCACGGCCGCAGGGCGGGGTCGTCGACGGCGTAGGACCTGACCGGGCCGGGCGGCGTCTCCGCGGTCTCGAAGCGGACCGTCACCACGCCGCGGCCCGAGCCCCAGACCCAGCCCCTGCCCATCTCGTCGTGGACGACGTCCGTGCCGGGCGACCAGCCGGGGCGGTCGCGCGCCCGGGTGATCTCCGGCTCGGGGAGGTCGAGCTCGGGCTCCTCCTCGCTCTCGCCGAACAGGTCCTCCTGGATCCAGTCCGCCAGCCCGGAGACCCCGACGCCCAGGAGGCGCACCCCGCCGGAGGTGTCGAGGTCGGCGAGCAGACCGCGGGCGAGCCGCGCGACCGTGGCGCCGTTGTCGGTCGGCGACGCGAGCGTGGTGGAGCGGTTGAGCGTGGTGAAGTCGTGCAGGCGCACCTTGATCGTCACGGTGCGCCCCGAGAGGCCGTGCTTGCGCAGCCGGGCCGCCACGTCGTTGGCCTGCCGGGTCAGCAGGTGCTCCATCAGCGAGCGGTCGGTGAGGTCGGTGTCGTAGGTGCCCTCCGAGCTCACCGACTTGGTCTCCCGGTCGGGCTCGACGGGCCGGTCGTCGTCGGCCCGCGCCAGCGCGTGGAGGCCGGCGCCGTGCGCCTTGCCGACGAGCGAGACGAGCTCCTCGAGGCTGACCGACTCGAGGTCGGCGACGGTGTGGATGCCGACCCGGCGCAGCCGCTCCGCGGTCGCGGGGCCTACGCCCGGGATGACCGTGACGCTCATGGGGCGCAGCAGCTCCTGCTCCGTGCCGGGAGCCACGACGACCAGGCCGTCGGGCTTGTCGAGGTCGCTGGCCACCTTCGCGATGAACTTCGAGCTCCCGATCCCGACCGACGCGGTGAGCCCTTCGGTCGCCTCGGCGACCCGGGACCGCAGGTCCTCGGCGAACGCCGTCACGGTCGGGACCTCGAGGTCGTCGAGCCCCGCGGCAGCGAGGTCGACGAAGGCCTCGTCGAGGCTCAGCGGCTCGACGAGCGGCGACGCCGCCCGCAGCAGGCCCATCACGATCGCGCTGGCGTCGCGGTAGGCGTCGAACCGGCCGGACAGGAACGCCGCGTGCGGGCACCTCGACCGCGCCTCGCGCGTCGACATGGCGGAGCGGACGCCGTACTTGCGCGCCTCGTAGGACGCCGTCGCGACCACGCCACGCCCGCCCACGCCCCCGACGACGACGGGTTTGCCGCGCAGCGAGGGCTTGTCGCGCTGCTCCACGGCGGCGAAGAACGCGTCCAGATCCAGGTGGAGGACCGAGGCGTGGGCGCGCACGGCGGCAAGGTACCTCCCGGCGCGGACGTCACCACGCGGGTGAGCGGCCGCTGGTCCCGGAGACGTCCACCTCGCGTGCACAGCTCGCCCTCGCGAGAGGGTTGTCCCCAACCCGGCACGATCACTCGCCGGATCGTCGCCGCCGGCGGGCAGCGTCGTCGGCATGACAACTCCCGCGAGCCCGGCGCCCCGCGCCCCCACCTTCACCGCACGCACGCCCGAGGACGTCCTGGCCGTGGTGCCGGTCGTGCTTGGCTTCGAACCGCACGAGTCGGTGGTGATGCTCACCTTCGGCGGCGACGAGACCTTCCACGCCCGCGTCGACCTCCCTCCGCCCGAGCACGCCCACGAGGCCGTCGAGCAGCTCCTCGAGCCCGCCCTGCACCACCACGTCGCCCAGGTGGTCCTCGTGGTCTACGCCCGCCACGGGCCCTCCGCCCGCGCGGTGGTGCGGTGCCTGCGCGCCGCGTTCCGCGGGGCCGGCATCGAGGTGGTCGAGGTGCTGCGCGCTCATGGGGGCCGGTGGTTCGCGCCGGGCCGTCCCGGGGCGCCGGCGACAGGGGTTCCCTACGACGTCCGCGACCACCTCTTCCGCGCCCAGGCGGTCGCCGAGGGCATCGTCGTCCACGCGTCGCGCGCCGACCTCGAGGCCGGGCTGCGGTCCAGCCCCGAGGCCGCGGCCGAGGTGGCCCGGCTGGTCCGCCGGGCTCTCCCCAGCCCGCCCGGCGAGATCGCCGACCTCGTCGACACGCGGCTCGACGACGGCCGGTTCCGCGACGTCGAGCTGGCGCGGGTGCTGCTCGGCATGCTCGACGTCGGCGGCCGCGACGCGGCGTGGGCCGCCATCACGCGCGACGTCGCCACCGCGCACGTCCGGCTCTGGACCGACGCGGTCCAGCGCGCTCCCGACGACCTGGTCGCGGCGCCTGCCGCGGTGCTCGCCCTGGCCGCCTGGCTGGCCGGCCACGGCGCGCTGGCCTGGTGTGCCGTCGACCGCTGCCGGGCCGCCGACCCCGACAACACGCTGGCCGGCCTGGTGGCCGACGTGCTCATCCGCGCGGTCCCGCCGTCCGCGTGGTCCGGGGTCGCGTCGTGACGACCCGGCCGCCCCGCATGAGCGTGGGTACCACCCGCCCATGGACACCCGGACCCTCGGCGTCGAGGAGGAGCTGCTGGTCGTCGACCCGGAGACGCGGGCCGTGACCTCACGCGCGCCCGAGGTGCTCCGTGCCTACACCGACGCCCAGGCGCACCCCGACCCCGTCCCGCTGCTCGACCAGGAGCTGTTCCGCCACCAGCTCGAGACCCGCACCGACCCGGCGCGGGAGGTCGACGACGTGGTGGCGCAGGTCCTCGAGGGCCGACGGCGCGCCATCGGGGCCGCCGCCGCCCGTGACCTGGCCGTGGCCGCGTGCGCCACGATCCCGATGGGGCTCGATGACCCCGAGGTGACGGCCGACGACCGCTACCGCGACATGGTGCAGACCTACGGTGCCGTGGCCCGGCTCGGCACCACCTGCGGGATGCACGTGCACGTGGCCATCGAGTCCGACGAGGAGGGCGTGGCGTGCCTCGACCGCATCGCGCCCTGGCTGCCGGTGCTGCTCGCGGTGAGCACCAACTCGCCGTTCGCCGACGGCGCCGACACGGGCTACGCCTCGTGGCGGTCGCAGCAGTGGGCGACCTGGCCCAGCGCCGGGCCGACCGAGGCGTTCGGGTCCGTGGCCGGCTACCGCCGCGCCTGCGAGCGGATGCTGGCCAGTGGCGCGGCGCGTGACACCGGGATGCTCTACTTCGACGCCCGGCTCTCCGAGGGGCAGCCCACCCTCGAGGTGCGGGTCCTCGACGTGGTCACCGACCTGCACGACGTGGGGCTGCTGGCCGCGCTGGTGCGCGGCCTGGTCGAGACGGCGGCGCTCCAGGCGGCCGCCGGTGAGCCGCTGCCCGACTGGCGGTCGGAGGAGCTGCGCGCGGCGCGCTGGCGGGCGGCCCGCTACGGCCTCGCCGACGACCTGCTCGACCCGGCCGACCGCGAGCTGCGGCCGGCCCGCGACGTGCTGGGCTCGCTCGTCGACCTGGTCGGCGACCGGCTCGAGGCGGCCGGCGACCTCGGGCGGGTGACGCGGGGCGTGGAGCGCGTCCTCGGTGGCACCGGCGCGACCCGCCAGCGCGCTGCCCATGAGCGCACCGGCTCGATCGAGGGGGTGGTGGACGACGTGCTGGCCCGCACCAAGGAGGCGCCGACGACGTCGGACGCCCTCCCCACGGAGGCGACCGAGCCCCTAAGGTCCCGTCATGGGTGAAGAGGTGGAGGCGCAGGAGTTCTCCCGGGCCGACCGGACGCGCTACCGCGAGAAGGTCAGACGCTGCCTCGACGTGTTCGCACGCATGCTGCGCGAGGCGCGGTTCGACACCGACGACCCCATGACCGGCCTCGAGGTCGAGCTCAACCTGGTCGACGAGCGGGGCGACCCGGCCCTGAAGAACACCGAGGCGCTCGCGGCGATCGCCGACCCGGCGTTCCAGACCGAGCTCGGCCTGTTCAACATCGAGATCAACGTGCCGCCGGTCAAGCTGCGCGAGGGCGGGCTGGAGACCTTCGAGGAGCTCCTGCGCCGCGACCTCAACGGCGCCGAGGAGAAGTCCGCGCAGGTCGGCGCCCACATGGTGATGATCGGCATCCTCCCGACGCTCGGCCCCGACCACATGACCGCGGCGAGCATCAGCCCCAACCCGCGCTACAAGCTGCTCGGCGAGCAGATCCTCAACGCCCGGGGCGAGGACATCTCGATCCAGATCGCCGGCATCGGCAACGTCGACCGGCTCGAGACGACGACCGACTCGATCGTGCCGGAGGCGGCGTGCACCAGCACGCAGTTCCACGTGCAGACCTCGCCCGACAGCTTCGCCGAGTACTGGAACGCCTCCCAGGCGATGTGCGCCATCCAGCTGGCAGTGGGCGCGAACTCGCCGTACCTCCTCGGCCACGAGCTGTGGCGCGAGACCCGCATCCCGCTGTTCGAGCAGTCCACCGACACCCGGGCCGAGGAGCTCAAGGCGCAGGGCGTGCGGCCGAGGGTGTGGTTCGGCGAGCGCTGGGTCACGTCCGTGTTCGACCTGTTCGAGGAGAACGTCCGCTACTTCCCGGCCCTGCTGCCGATCACCGACGACGAGGACCCGCTCGCGGTGCTCGAGGAGGGCGGGGTGCCGCAGCTCTCCGAGCTCCGGCTGCACAACGGGACGATCTACCGCTGGAACCGCCCGGTCTACGACATCGCCGGGGGAGTGCCGCACCTGCGGGTCGAGAACCGCGTGCTCGCGGCCGGCCCCACGATCGTCGACACGGTCGCCAACGCCGCGTTCTACTTCGGGCTGGTGCGGTCGCTGGCCGAGAGCGAGCGGCCCCTGTGGTCGCAGATGTCGTTCAGCGCGGCGGAGGAGAACTTCCACGTCGCCGCCCAGCACGGCATCGAGGCCCAGGTCTACTGGCCCGGCATCGGCCAGGTGTCTGCCACCGAGCTGACCCTGCGCCGGCTCCTGCCGATGGCGCGCGAGGGCCTGGCGGAGTGGGGCGTCGACAGCGCCACCAGCGAGCGGCTGCTCGGCATCATCGAGCAGCGCTGCCTGCTCGGCACCAACGGCGCCGAGTGGTTCGTCCGGCGGATGGGGCAGCGCTCCGACATGGAGCGCTTCGACGCCCTGCGCGCGACGCTGCTGGAGTACCGCGAGCGGATGCACACCAACGAGCCGGTCCACACCTGGGACTGACCCGCCTAGCGGCTCCGGGGCCGCACCCGCGCCCAGGTGCGGGCCAGCCCGCTGCGCGGGTCGCGCCAGCCGTGCCGGTCGACGACCACGAACGTCAACGCCGCGCCGGCCTCGTCGTATGCCGCGCGGGCGGCCGCGAGCCAGCGGACGTCGACGTCCTGCAGGTCCGGCCCGCCGCAGCGGGTGAGCCAGACGAGGTCGTCGTGCGCGCCGGCGCGCGCCCGGAGCGCGGCCACGAGGTCGGTGCGCAGGCTGTGGTCGGCGGGCTCGCACGACGCCGCGTCCAGCGACGCGACGCCTCCGCCCGGGGTGCCGACGTGCAGCACGGGTGGGAACACCCGGCGCCTCTCCCGCGTGACGTGGTCGACGACCGCGCACCTCAGGAGCGCGTCGGTGCGCGCCGGCAGCGGTGCGCTCAGGCCCTCCATCCCTGAGACCTCCCCGCAACTCCCGCGACCGACGCAGGCTCTCCACAGGCCGCTCGGGCGGGCACCCGGTAGCGTGCCAGGGGTTGCTCGTGGGTACCCGGACGCGCAGGAGGAAGTTGCCATGCCGACTGTCGTACTGGGGTACGTGCCCAAGCCCGAGGGCGAGGCAGCGCTCGCCGCCTCGATCTCCGAGGCCACGCTGCGTGGCGCCGACCTGGTCGTCGTCAACGCCCACCGAGCCCACCATGGGGAATCCGAGGACGGTGCCGCGGCGGAGCTCGACGGGGTCCGGTCCCGCGTCGAGTCGGCGGGCGTCACGGTCGACGTGCGCCAGCCCGAGACCGGCCTGGAGGCGTCCGAGAACCTCCTCGCCATCGCCGAGGAGGTCGGCGCCGAGCTGATCGTCATCGGCCTGCGGCGGCGTACACCGGTCGGCAAGCTGATCCTCGGCAGCAACGCCCAGCGCATCCTGCTCGACGCGTCCTGCCCCGTCCTCGCGGTCAAGTCGGACTGAGGGCTCGACCGGCCGATGAGTCGGCGACCCCCGATGGGTCAAGATGGCCACCATGGCCATCCACATCACCGGCGACGCCGAGGCGGACCGCGTCCTCGACGACAGCCCGTTCGCGCTGCTGGTCGGGATGATGCTCGACCAGCAGTACCCGATGGAGCACGCGTTCCGGGGACCGCACAAGGTGCTCACCCGCTTCGGCTCCATCGAGCCGGGCGCGATCGCGGCGGCCGACCCCGACGAGTTCGCGACGCTGTGCACGACGCCGCCGGCGATCCACCGCTACGGCGGGTCGATGGCGGCGCGGCTCCAGGCGCTGGCGGCCCTGGTCGAGAGCGACTACGGCGGCGACGCCGCGCGCATCTGGACCGAGGCCACCAGCGGACAGGACCTGATGGAGCGCGTGCAGGCGCTGCCGGGCTTCGGCAAGCAGAAGGCGCAGATCTTCGTGGCGCTGCTGGCCAAGCAGCTCGGCGTGCGCCCCGAGGGCTGGGAGGCGGCGGTCGGCGCGTACGCCGAGGACGGATACCGCTCGGTGGCCGACGTGACCGACCCCGAGTCGCTGCAGAAGGTCCGCGACTTCAAGAAGGCCGCGAAGGCCGAGGCCAAGGCGCAGGCGGGCTGACGTGCGCGCCACCCTGCTCCTCGCCGACTACGCCGTGGTCGCCGACGGCAAGCTCTACGTCAGCGGCGGCGGCTGGAGCGTCACGAGCGCCGGTGCGCCCTCGGCGATCGCGATCAAGCTCGACGTCCCGTGGGACCGCGCCAACGCCAAGCTGCACCTGCGGCTGCGTCTGATCGGGCAGGACGGCGAGCCGGTCGTCGTGCCGGGAGCCGACGGACCGCAGCCGGTCGAGATCAACGGCGACGTCGAGGTGGGCCGGCCGACCGGCGTGGTGCCGGGCGCCGACCTCGACTTCCCGCTGGCCTTCCAGATCGGGCCGCTCCCGCTCCAGCCGGGGCAGCGCTACGAGTGGGTGCTCGACATCGACGGCGACACCCAGCGCGACTGGCACCTCACCTTCAGCACCCGTGCGGCACCGCCGGCGACCACGACGTACGTCGTCGATCCCTGACGGATCACGGGCCGCGGCGACACGCTCGTCCGCGTGCGGTGCCGATGCGGGAACCCCTTGGCCCGCGTGGCAGAATGAACAACGCGGCTCTTGACGACAGCGGGTCGTGCCGCGCCCAAAGCCCGATCCTCGGCCCCGCCCAGCGTGTGCCACCAGTCACCGATTGAAGAGGTGTTCGTGTCTTCCTCGAACGCGCGCAAGGTCCCTGAGCACGTGCTCACCCACCCCGCCATCGTCGAGCTGGTCGGCAAGGGTGCCGGGGGGAGCATCAGCCCCGAGGACGTACGCCGGGCCAGCGAGGACGCCCAAGTCGAGCCCCGCCACCTCAAGGGGCTGCTCGAGCACCTGAGCGCGCTCGGTGTCTCGGTCCACATCGACGTGACCGGCGCCCGCGTGGCTGCAGCGACGACGACGAAGAAGACCGCCACCGCGGCCACGAAGAAGGCCGCCGCCAAGGCCCCGGCCACCAAGCAGGCGGCGCCCAACGGCGCCAAGAGCACCGCCGCGAAGAAGGCCGCTCCCGCCAAGAAGGCGGCCCCGGCCAAGAAGGCGGCCGGCAAGGATGAGGAGGCCGCCGACGGCGCGGTCGTCGAGCCCGCGGCCGAGGTCGTGATCGGTCCCGACGGCAAGAAGGTCCTGCCCGACCTCCCCGACGAGCAGTTCGAGAAGGACGTCAAGGCCGACCCCTCCATCGAGGAGGACGAGAAGGAGGCCTCGGCGACGTTCGTCGTCTCCGACGCCGACGACACCGGCGAGCCCGAGCAGCAGGTCATGGTCGCCGGCGCGACCGCCGACCCGGTCAAGGACTACCTCAAGCAGATCGGCAAGGTGCCCCTCCTCAACGCCGAGATGGAGGTCGAGCTCGCCAAGCGGATCGAGGCCGGCCTGTTCTCGGAGGAGAAGCTGGCCAAGGGCGGCAAGATCGCGGCCAAGCTGCTCGAGGAGCTCGAGTGGATCGCCGAGGACGGGCGCCGCGCCAAGAACCACCTGCTCGAGGCCAACCTGCGCCTCGTCGTCTCGCTGGCCAAGCGCTACACCGGTCGCGGCATGCTCTTCCTCGACCTGATCCAGGAGGGCAACCTCGGTCTGATCCGCGCGGTCGAGAAGTTCGACTACACCAAGGGCTACAAGTTCTCGACCTACGCCACCTGGTGGATCCGTCAGGCGATCACCCGCGCCATGGCCGACCAGGCCCGCACCATCCGCATCCCGGTGCACATGGTCGAGGTCATCAACAAGCTCGCCCGGGTCCAGCGCCAGATGCTCCAGGACCTCGGCCGCGAGCCGACCCCGGAGGAGCTCGCCAAGGAGCTCGACATGACCCCCGAGAAGGTCATCGAGGTCCAGAAGTACGGCCGCGAGCCCATCTCGCTGCACACCCCGCTCGGCGAGGACGGCGACTCCGAGTTCGGCGACCTGATCGAGGACTCCGAGGCGATCGTCCCGGCCGACGCCGTCAGCTTCACGCTCCTCCAGGAGCAGCTCCACGCCGTGCTCGACACGCTCTCCGAGCGCGAGGCCGGCGTCGTCAGCATGCGCTTCGGCCTCACCGACGGCCAGCCCAAGACCCTCGACGAGATCGGCAAGGTCTACGGCGTGACCCGCGAGCGGATCCGCCAGATCGAGTCGAAGACGATGTCCAAGCTGCGCCACCCGAGCCGCTCGCAGGTCCTGCGCGATTACCTCGACTGAGACACCCGACTGAGCGGACCGCGCCGGGCGACCGGGGCGGCCCGCTTCGTCGTCTGGCGTCACCCGGACCAGTTGGTGGGACGGCGTGTTCCTGCGGTCGAGCGCACGACGTCTCCGCTTAGCATGTCGTCCCACACGGCCGCGGAGGGCGGCCTCGGGGGATCTGAGAAGCGGGGAACAGGCGTGAAGACACGTGTCGTGCAGCTGGTGGCGGTGCTGGTGGCGGTCCTGATGGTGCTGCTGGGGGCGGCCGCGGTGCCGGCCGGGGCCGCTGACCGGGCCCCGACCCAGAAGAAGGCCGGCAAGGTCAAGCTCCAGCTGGTCGGCGCCCCCGGCGTCGTCAGCGGCACGACGCTCACCTTCGTCGGCTCCGCGTCGAAGAAGACCAAGCGCAAGACGGCCACGCTCCTGCGCCGGGTCAACGACGGCGCCTGGGTCGGCGTCGGACGGGCCAAGGTCGGCGGCGACGGGACCTTCGCGATCTCGGGCATCGCCACCGCGAACGGCGCCAACACCTGGCGGGTCACGATCAAGACCAAGAAGAGGAAGTACGTCTCGAACGTCGTCAAGTCCGACGTCTACCAGTGGTACGAGCTGAACGACGACAACGACGTGGATGAGACGTCGTACGTCTACTCCGGCCGGGCCGACATCGGCTCGCAGACGTTCCCTTCCGCGATGTACGCCGACGACATGGACACCGGCGACTCCGAGCGCTGGACCGAGTGGAACCTCAGCTACAAGTGCGTCACCGTGAGCTTCTACTACGGCATGGACAACGGCTCCAGCTCCGGGACGGTGGGCCGGTTCAGCTATGCCCTCGACGGCACCCGGACGGCCATCGGCGACAGGGGGCTCGGCGAGGCGGCGCCGTACCAGATCCCGGTCTCCGGGCGGCTGCGGATCCGGCTGAACTTCCTGCTGATCGCCGGCGCCGGCTACGGCTCGCCCACCTACGCCCAGCCCCAGGCGCTCTGCCTCTCCAGCCCCTTCTGAGGGCAAGGAGCAGCGGGGCGGGGTAGCGATCCTCTGGCCGCACTGGTCCAGAGGGGTACGAGGAGCCGTAACGCTGGGGACGGCCGGTGACAGGAAGGGAGCGCACCCCCGCCACCGGACCAAGGAGCTCGCATGAGGTTCACCCGTACGTTCGCAGCCGCCGCCGTCACGACAGCACTCGTGGTGGGAGGCGCACCGGTTGCCCACGCCGACAAGCCCGGCGCGGAGCCCTGCGCCAAGGAGCAGGCGCAGGTGACCCGCGCCGAGCAGGCGCTGGCCCACGTCACGGCCGTCTTCGAGCACCAGAAGACCAAGGTCGAGCGGCTGCAGGAGGCGCTGGCCGCGGCCACCACCCCCGAGGAGCAGGCCCGCCTCCAGGCCAGGCTCGACAAGGCGCTCGCGAAGAAGCAGCACGAGAAGAAGGCGAAGAAGGCGCAGCTCCAGCGCCTCGCCAAGGCCCAGGCCCGCCTGGCCGACTGCCAGGCGGCGCCGGCCGCCTGACCACGACCGGGCGCCCTCCACTGCCCCGGGGGGCGCCCGCGTCGTCGTTCCCTGGACGCAACCGACAGGTTGCATCTGTCCGTCGGATATGCAACTCTGGCATTGCACATCGACCAGAGGAGCGGAGCATGACCCAGACCGACGGGCAGACCGACGGGCAGACCGACGGGCAGCTCGACGCGGAGCTCGACCGCATCGAGCGGAGCATCGACATCGACGCCAGCGCCGAGAAGGTCTGGTCGCTGATCACCCGGCCCGGCTGGTGGATCAACGACGGTGACATCGAGCCCGACACCGAGACGCGCCGGGAGGGCGACTACGACGTCGTCGTGCACCCCAAGCACGGCACGTTCAGGTTCGCGACGCTCGAGCGCGACGAGCCCCGCCACCTCACCTACCACTGGGTCGACAACGTCGCGCCCGAGGCCGGTACGACGGTGGCGTTCTGGATCGAGGACCGCCCGGGCGGGGTGACGCTGCGCGTCGTCGAGAGCGGCTTCAGCACGCTGAAGAAGGACCGCGCCGCGATCGACAACCAGATCAAGGAGAACACCCACGGCTGGCAGGTCGAGCTCGAGGCGGCGAGGCGCTTCGTGCAGGGAGACGGGGGAGCCTGACGTGCCGGCCGCAACCCTGACCCCGGTGTTCGCCGCGCTCGGCGACGACACCCGCTGGGCGATCCTGGCCCGGCTGGGTGAGGCGCCGGCCTCCGCCTCGGCGCTGGCCCGTGAGTTCCCGATCAGCAGGCAGGCCATCGTCAAGCACCTCGACCTGTTGAGCTCGGCCGGCCTGGTCGAGTCCGAGCGGGTCGGGCGCGAGCTGGTCCATCGTGCGCTGGGCGGCCGCCTCAGCGACGTCGCGCGCGAGCTCGAGCGGATCGGCAGGCAGTGGGACAGCAGGCTGGCGCGGATCAAGCGCCTGGCCGAGGAGTTCTGAAGCCCCGGGCCGGGCCGCTAGACGCCGGGCTCGGCCAGGGCCTCGAGCAGCCGCAGCTCGTCGCGCAGCCGGTAGGGGACCGGTGCACCGTCGGCCCGGAGCGCGTGCTCGTAGGCGCGCAGTGCCTGCGCCAGGCGATCCTGGGCGGCGCCGAGGTCGAGGCGTACGACGGGCATCCGCCGCCGCTGCCGGTGCAGCGCGCCGCGGGCGGCCACGACCTCGGTGAGCAGGTGCCGCAACGAGCCGGCCGTGGTCTCCATGCTCGACGCCCTTCTGCCCACGCGCGGGCCGGGTGGCCGACGGTGTCCGGGCACCTTACCCCAGCCCGACGGCGCCGGACCGGGCCGAACCCGCCTCAGCCGGCGGCCACGAGCGCGACCGCGACGGCGCACAGCACGAGGCCGACGCCCTGCGTTCGTTGCACCCGCTCGCGGAGGACGAGGGCGGCGAGCATCACGGTGAACGCGGGGTAGAGCGAGACGACCACCGACGCCACGGTGAGGTTCCCGCCCCGGGTCGCGACCATGAACAGCCACGTGGCGAGGGCCGCCAGCGCGCCGCTCACCAGGCCCAGCGAGGCGCGGGGGTCACGGGGCAGCCACGCCTGCCGCAGCACGAGGGCCACCGCCACGATGACCACGCCGCCCGCGGCCTGGTTGAGCGCGAGCGGCAGCAGTCCGGCGTCCTCGGAGACCCGCGAGAGCGCCACGAAGAGCGTGCCGAACCCCAGGCCGGCTAGCACGCCGTCGACCACGCCCGCCGACCCGGCCGCGGCCGCGGACGACTCGCGGGCGACGAACCAGATCGCCGGGAACGCCAGCGCGATCCCGATCCAGACGACCGGCCCCGGTCGCTCGCCGATCAGGACCCCGGTCACCACGGGCAGCAGCGCGGCGCCCACCCCGGAGACCGGCGCCACCACGCCCATGCGCCCGGTGGACAGGCCGCGGTAGAGGAACGCCGTCCCGAACCCGTTGCCGACGCCGGCCAGCAGCGCCCACGCCAGGTCCGCCCCGGACGGGCGCGCGTCGGAGGGGAGGGCGATCGCCAGCGTGGCGACCACCCCGCCGAGCTGGGCCGCCAGGGCCACCGTCCAGGCGCTCACCCGCTTCGACACCCAGCCGCCGTTGAAGTCCGACAGGCCGTACGACGCGGCGGCCAGCAGCGACAGCAGCACCGTCATGTCAGCACCGTCATGTCAGCACCGTCATGTCAGCACCACCCCGGCCACCCAGACCGCCGTCGCGAGCACGCCGGCGACGAGCTCGATGAGGATGCTGAGGCCGACGGCCCTCAGCGCGTGCTTGGTCGAGGGCCAGGCCGCCGCCGCGCCGAGCCGGTGGTGCTCCGCGAGGTAGACGCCGAGCACGAAGCCGATGAACAGGCCGATCACCGGGACGACGAAGAACCCGACGACCCCGAGCGCGGCGCCGATCCACTGGGTCGAGGCAGGGATGCCGGCGTCCTTGAGCCGCCGGTTGGGGACGAGGACCTTGATGATCCCGCCCGCGACCAGCACCGTTGCGGCGACCCCGAAGACCACCCAGGCGGTCGTGCCACCGACGTCCCAGGCCCAGACCAGCACCGCTGCCAGGACCAGCACCGAGCCGGGGAGGATCGGGACCAGGATCCCGACCAGGCCGACCGCGATGGCCAGCGCCACGAGCACCTCGACGCCGGACACGGGACGACCCTTTCACACAGCAGAAGGCCCCGGATCCGTGGGATCCGGGGCCTTCGAAGTCGGTGTTCGGCGGAGTCAGCCCTGGCCGTCGGCCCCGGAGCCGGCGGTGGTGGGGTTGCGGTCGGTCAGCCTGTCGGTCTCGTCGACGACGGTGGCGGCGATCTGCTTGAGCTTGTCACCGTGCTCGCGGGCGTGGTGGGCGCAGAACAGGAGCTCACCGCCCGACTGGAGCTCCACACGGAGGTAGGCCTGGGCCCCGCACCGGTCGCAGCGGTCTGCTGCGGTGAGTCGCGAGCTTGGTGCGACTGCAGTGTTCACGACGGCCTCATTTCTTCATCTGGTGTCGTGGGTGCAACGTAGACGGGGTCCCCAAAGATTCCCCGGCGGTGCCTCCCCTGACATCCCAATCCAACCACGGACGGTGTTCCCACCCACGCGGCGTCCCACTCCTGGACCAGTGTGTGGCCTCGGTGACACTCGTGTGGTGTGAACGGTGAAGCCGGTGCATCTGTGACGGCTTTCCAACGGTGGTGCGGTGTTGCGGGTGGTGCGTCCCTCATCACGCTAGACCCGAGCAGATGGCAGGCGTGCCTCCGTGGAGCCTCGGCGTGTCGTGGGTAGATTCGTCACCGACAGGTACCCCGGATGGGGCGCCGACACCGCACGACCGAGGAGCACCCGATCGACACTGCCTACAACGCCGCGCACCTCCTGGTTCTCGAGGGCCTGGAGGCCGTCCGCAAGCGGCCCGGCATGTACATCGGCTCCACCGACACCCGCGGCCTCATGCACTGCCTCTGGGAGATCATCGACAACGGCGTCGACGAGGCGCTCGCCGGCGCCGCCCGCCACGTCGAGGTGACCCTCCATCCCGACGACTCCGTCGAGGTCCACGACGACGGCCGCGGCATCCCCACCGACAAGGAACCCCGCACCGGCCTGCCCGGCGTCGAGGTGGTCGCCACCAAGCTCCACGCGGGCGGCAAGTTCGGCGGCGGCTCCTACGTCGCCACGGGCGGTCTCCACGGCGTCGGCCTGTCGGTCGTCAACGCGCTCTCGGCCCGGATGGACATCGACGTCGAGCGCCCGCCGTCGCAGCAGGGCCTCTCGTTCAAGCACGGCGTCCCCGGCATCTTCGACGGCGAGGGCCCCCGCGCGGCGTTCAGCCCGAAGTCGGGGCTGACCCGCAAGGGCGGTCGCGTCGCCAAGAACCGCTCCGGCACCCGCATCCGCTTCTGGCCCGACCGGCAGATCTTCACCAAGGACGCCACCTTCGAGTTCGACGGGCTGCTCGGGCGCGCCCAGCAGACGGCGTTCATCGTGCCGGGCCTCGAGCTCGTCATCCGCGACCTGCGCGGGCCGGACATGCGCGAGGAGAAGTTCCGCCACGAGGGCGGCATCGCGGAGTTCGCCGACTTCCTCGCCCACGACGAGCCCGTCACCGACATCCTGCGGCTGCAGGGCAAGGACACCTTCACCGAGACCGTCCCGGTGCTCGACGAGAAGGGCCACATGACGCCGCAGGAGGTCGAGCGCGAGCTCGACGTCGACATCGCGGTGCGCTGGGGCACCGGCTACGACGCCGAGCTGCGGTCCTTCGTCAACGTCATCGCCACGCCCAAGGGCGGCACCCACGTCAACGGCTTCGAGCGCGGCGTGACCGACACGTTCAACGACGCGATGCGCGGCGCGCGCGTGCTGAAGGCCAACGACGACAAGGTGATCAAGGACGACGTCCTCGAGGGCCTGACCGCCGTCGTGACCGTCCGGCTGGCCGAGCCCCAGTTCGAGGGCCAGACCAAGGAGATCCTCGGCACCCCCCAGGTGCAGGCCGCGGTCAAGAAGGTCGTCTCGCGCGAGCTCAAGAAGTTCCTCACCTCGACCAAGCGCGCCGAGAAGGCGCAGGCCAAGCTGGTCATGGAGAAGGTCGCCGGCGCGGCCAAGACCCGCGTCGCGGCCCGCCAGCACCGCGAGACCCAGCGGCGCAAGAACGCCCTCGAGTCCTCGGCGCTGCCGGCCAAGCTCGCCGACTGCCGCGCGACCGACGAGCGCAGCGAGCTGTTCATCGTCGAGGGTGACTCGGCGCTCGGCACCGCCAAGCTGGCGCGCAACTCCGAGTTCCAGGCGCTGCTGCCGATCCGCGGCAAGATCCTCAACGTCCAGAAGGCGTCGGTCGGCGACATGCTCAAGAACGCCGAGTGCGGCTCGATCATCCAGGTGGTCGGCGCGGGCTCGGGTCGCACCTTCGACCTCGAGTCGGCTCGCTACCAGAAGATCATCTTCATGGCCGACGCCGACTCCGACGGCGCGCACATCCGCTGCCTGCTGGCCACGCTGTTCTTCAAGTACATGCCCGAGCTCGTCCAGGAGGGCCGGGTCTTCACCGCCGTGCCGCCGCTGCACCGCATCGAGATCTCCAACTCCAAGAAGGGGATGGACAAGTACGTCTACACCTACTCCGACGACGAGCTGCAACGGAAGCTCGCCGAGCTGTCCAAGAAGGGCGTCTCGTGGAAGGAGCCGGTGCAGCGCTACAAGGGCCTCGGCGAGATGGACGCCGACCAGCTGGCCGAGACGACCATGGACCCCCGCCGCCGCACCCTGCGCCGTCTCACCGTCGACGACGCGGAGGCCTCGGCCCAGGTCTTCGAGCTGCTGATGGGCTCCGACGTCGCCCCGCGCAAGGAGTTCCTCGTGCAGGGCGCCTACGAGATCGACGCGGCGACGCTCGACGCCTGACCGCCTCGCGGCTCGCTCGAATATCCCCCGTGTGGGTCATCGCGGTCAGGACGGTCCGGACGTAGGTTCATCGCGTGAATCGTCGCCTCGTCGTTCCGATCGCCCTCGTCACCACCGCACTCCTCGCGTTCGGGCTCCAGCCGGCGAGCGCCGCCGGGCCGTCCCAGCCCGGACGTCCCGTGGTCGCCAAGCTCGACGGCTCGCTGCAGATCCTCGCCGATGCCGCCGCCGCGGGGCGGCCGGTCACCCAGCACACCGCCGGTGACCTCGGCAACGGCGTACGCCAGCTCACCGGAGCGCGCGTCGACGACGGCGACGTGCTCGTCAACGTCTACGTCGACGGCTCGCTGGGCGCGGCCGACGCGGCGCTGCGCGACCTCGGCATGCGGGTCACGGCCACCAACGACAGGGCACCTCAGCGCATCGTCGCCGGCTGGCTGCCCGCCACGAGGCTGTACGACGCCACCGCGCTCAGCGCCACCAAGGCGATCACCGTCGTGCGCGCCGGGAAGGACTCCGCCGACGGCTCCGACACCGGCGGCGACACCGGCAGCGTGACCTCGCAGGGCGACGCCGCCCACCACGGCCCGCAGGCGCGGGCCCTCGGGACCACGGGTGCGGGCGTCAAGGTCGGCATCATCTCCGACACGATCAACAAGGTCGGCACGGGCGTGGCCGGCAGCCAGGCGACGGGCAACCTGCCGGCCAACGTGACGGTGCTGCTCGACGACCCCGGCCCGGGGACGATCGACGAGGGCCGGGCGATGGCCGAGATCATCTACGACGAGGCGCCGGGCGTCACCGACATGTACTTCTCGAGCGGGACGGTCAGCGCGTCGGGCAAGGCGACCAGCATCAACAACCTGGTCGCCGCCGGCGTCAAGATCATCGCCGACGACATCTTCTACCTCGACGAGCCGATGTTCCAGGACGGCCAGGTGGCACAGGCCGTCGACGCGGCCAAGGCGGCGGGCGTCAGCTACTTCGCCTCGGCCGGCAACCGGGCGAAGCAGAGCTGGGAAGGCACCATGGGCGCCGGCGCCGACAACGACTTCGACCCCAGCGCCGCGATCGACACGGTGCAGACCCTCGGCACGTTCGTCGGCTCCTCGCCCTACGTCTCGCTGCAGTGGGCCGAGCCGTGGGGAGCCGCCACCACCAACCTCTCGCTCGACTGGTACGTCGACGGCAGCCTCGTCGCGTCCGGTGACGACAACAACATCGTCACCGGCC
This sequence comes from Nocardioides halotolerans DSM 19273, assembly GCF_000422805.1. Classification (GTDB taxonomy): domain Bacteria; phylum Actinomycetota; class Actinomycetes; order Propionibacteriales; family Nocardioidaceae; genus Nocardioides; species Nocardioides halotolerans. The sequence goes on from NZ_AUGT01000012.1 coordinate 227,087, forward strand.
TCCCCAACGAGGTCGAGCAGATCTCGCTGCCCGGCGGCTCGCACACGGTCGGGATCGGCATCCACCGCGTGGCCGGGTCCGGCACCCCCAAGCTCAAGTGGATCGCCGGAGGGGCGACGGTGAGCAACATCGAGCACGGGACCAGCTCCAACGCCATCAACCCCGACGCCGCCTCCGCGGCCGGTTCGCTGGCCGTGGCGGCGAGCAACTGGAGCACGCCCACCACGCCGGAGTCGTTCAGCTCCCGCGGCCCGAGCATCACGCGCTACTTCGACAAGCTCGGGGTGCCCCTCGGCGTCCCCGTCGTCCGGCCCAAGCCCGCCCTGGCGGCGGCAGACGGGGTGTCGACGACGGTGCCCGCCCTGCTGACGTTCTTCGGCACCAGCGCCGCGACGCCGAGCGCGGCCGGCATCGCCACCCTGATCCGGTCGGGCGCGCCGGCCCTGACCGTCGACGAGGTCGCGACGATCATGACCACCCCTGCCAACGCCCGGGCGTGCGAGACCGCTGCCCCCGCGACGGACTGCGGGTCGGGCTTCATCATGGCCGACCGGGCCGTCGCGGACGCGCTGAACATCCCGCAGACCGCCGCGCCCACCGTGACCGGCGCCAACCCGTCCGGTCCGGCGACTTCGACCACGCCGGCGATCACCGGCACGGCCGAGGCCGGGTCGACGGTGACGCTCTACGGCAACAGCGCCTGCACCGGCACCCCGCTCGGCAGCGGCACGGCGGCGGCCTTCCAGAGCACCGGCGTCACCGCCACCGTGCCGGCGAACACGACGACGACGATCTTCGCCGCCGCGACGAAGCCCGGTCAGCTCGACTCCGACTGCTCGACCAGCTCGGTGTCCTACGTCAACGACAGCATCGCGCCCGACACGACGATCACCACGGCGTTCCCGGGCGGGGTCGCCAAGGCCTTGACCGTCCCGATCGGGTTCACGGCCTCCGAGGCGGGCTCGGCGTTCGCCTGCTCCCTCGACGCCGCGCCGTTCTCGGCGTGCACCAGCCCGGCGTCGCTGAGCGTCACTGCCGGGCAGCACACCTTCCAGGTGCGGGCGACCGACGTCGTCGGCAACGCCGACGCCAGCCCGGCCTCGGTGACCTTCACCGCCTACGACTGCTCGACGCTGACGGCCGCGGCCAACGCCGCGGCCGCGGCGCTGACGAAGGCCCAGACCAAGGTGGCCAAGGCGAAGAAGGCGCTCAAGACCGCCAAGAAGTCGGGCAAGGCGAGCAAGATCAAGAAGGCGAAGAAGAAGCTGAAGACGGCCAAGGCGGCCCTGAAGTCGGCGCAGGCCGCGAGCGCGGCCGCCTCGCAGGCGTCGGCACCCTGCCGGGCTTAGTCCGGTCCTGGCCGTCCGGAGGCCGCGCACTCACCGCTGTGGGTGCGTGGCCAACCAGCGCTCGACCGGCACCGGTCGGGCGCGGTCGTAGCCGACCGGCAGGCGGACGTCGCCACGCGTGGTCAGGTAGTAGACGTCCCAGTGGTAGTAGCCGTAGAAGGCTCGGGGCCGGCGTTCCATGACCTGCGCGAGCAGGGTGACCCCGCGGACGTAGTGGTCGCTGTTGTTGTAGCGGAACAGCGCCTGGGGGAGCCGGCCGCGGGCGCCGCCGTCGTGGGCGAGGTAGCGGGCGGCGGCCATGATCGAGTCGGCCGGGTCCTCGATGTCGCCGCGGCCCCACCGCTCCCACGTCCGCGGGAGGAACTGCATCGGGCCCTGCGCGCCGGCGACCGACGTGCCGCGGATCCGGCCCATCGCGGTCTCCACGAGGTTGATCGCGGCGAGGTACTCCCAGCCGATGCCGTGGGCCCGCTCCGCGCGCCGATAGAGGCGTAGCAGCTCGTCGGCCCGCGCCGGGGCGACGATCCGCCAGGCGGGCAGCTCGTCGGAGAGCACCGAGTGCATCGCCCGGAACTCCCGTCGCGACGCGACGTTGTCGCCGACGACGCCGCGCAGCGACCGGGGCAGACCGGCGCGGACCGTGGCGTCCCACGCCGGGTGGGCGCCCAGGGCGCGGTAGGCGAGCTGCTGGGCGCGGGCGGCACGGACGAGCGCGCGCGGCCTGGTGGCCGGGTCGGCGATCGCACGCTCGGAGGCCACCAGCGTGGCGAGCGCCTGCTTGGCGGTGCGGGGGCGGCGTACGGCGGGCTCGTGCGCCTGCTCGGGCTCCTCGCGCGGCGCGGCCTCGGAGGACGGGGTCGCCGCGGTGTCGGTCGGCTCCGGGTGCGTGGGCGCGGCTGCCTGCTCGTCGGTGCAGCCGGTCAGGCAGGTCGCGGCCACCACCGCCACGAGCCAGCCACCCACCCGCGTCAGCATCCCGTCAGCCTAGGGTCGCGCGCGGGGCGGGCAGCGCTCAGAGCTTCTGGTCGAGCAGGCCCGTGTCGACGTCGTACATGAAACCGCCGACCACGACCGTGTCGGGGATGAGCGGGTGCGACTGCACGCGGTGGACGTCGTCCTCCAGGGCGGCGATGGGGTCGTCGATCACGCCGAAGGCCTGCCAGGTCGCGTCGACGCCGGCGGACTCGCCGACCTTCTCGCGCAGCTGCTGCTCGGTGTGGAGGTTCATGGCGCAGCGGGTGTGCGGGATGATCAGGATCCGCTGCACCCCGAGGAGGTGCACGCCGAGCACCAGCGCCTCGAGGGCGGGGGAGGTGACGCGTCCTCCGGGGTTGCGGAAGATCTTGGCGTCGCCGGCCTTGAGTCCCACCATGTTGAGCGGGTCGAGCCGGGAGTCCATGCAGGTCACGATGGCCACCCCGGCGTGCGCGATCCCGTCGAACCCGGCGAGGTCGAACCTCGCGGCGTAGTCGCGGTTGGCGGCCAGCAGATCGTCGAAGTCACCCACGTCCCGAACGCTAACCGGTGGCCGCCTCGGCCCGGAAGTCAGCCCACGGAGCGGAGCGCCTCGACCGTGCCGACCGACCGGGTGGCGACGCCCCGGAACAGCAGCAGCGCCAGCAAGGCGGCGGCGACCGCGCAGACGACCGCGCCGAGGAAGACGGTCTGCTCCTGCGCGACGCCGGCGGCTTTCTGGAGGTCGCGGTACGCCGAGCACATCTTCGGCCCGCCGCACACCTCGGCGACCGACTGGAGCGCGTCCTGCTTGGCGTAGTAGCGGTGCAGGCCGATCGTCGTCAGCGCCGAGATGCCGACCAGCATCCCGACCATCCGGGCGACGACGACCATCGCGGTCGAGACGCCGTGCACCTCGGGGTCGGTCGCGGCCAGGATCGCGGCGTTGACCGGGGCCAGCGCGAGGCCGAACCCGAACCCGCACAGCACCAGCGTCGCCGTGGAGGTGACGTGGTGGTCGAGCGTGTCGACGTCCCAGCGCGACATCAGGCCGAAGCCGACGGCCGACATCGACATGCCGACGGCCGTGACGAGCCCCGCGCTGCGGGTCCGGATCAGGTAGCCGCCGAGGATCGCGCCGGCGGGCAGCGCGACGAGGAACCGGACGAGGACGAGCGCCGCGAGGAGCTGGGAGGTCCGGTAGGTCGTGGTGCGGGCGAAGATCGGGATGTCGATGAGCGCGGCGATCAGGGCGGCCCCGACGAAGAAGCTCACGACCACCGCGCCCCAGGCGGGCGTACGCCGCAGCGCACCCCGGGGGATCAGCGGCGACCCGGCGCGCCGCAGGTGGACGACCAGGGCCGCGGTCGCGACCGCGGAGCCGAGGAGGTACCAGACCCCCTGGTCGGAGAAGAGCTGCACGGCGGGGTCGGCCGTCGCGAAGGCGAGGATCACCCCGCCGAGGGCGACGGCCAGGAACAGGGCACCGGTGAGGTCGGCGTCGCGCGCGCTGCGCGCCCACCCGCGCAGGTCGACCAGCGGACGCGTGGCGGTGAGGCAGCGCAGCACGAACAGCGCGAGTGCGGTCATCGCGACGACGCCGACCGGGGTGAGCCAGCGGCCGTTGCCGGCGAAGGGGATGAAGTACTCGCCCCAGGTCAGGTCACGCACCACGCCGGGCGGCCGGACGAAGACGACGGCGCCGACGAGCACCGTGACCGCGAGGAGGAGCGAGCCGACCGGGTCGGGCAGGCGCCGTCGCTGGGCTGGTGTCGAGACGGGCGCAGCAACCGTCCCTCGACCCCCGGTCGCCCGCAGCGCGGCGGCGAGCACCAGCCCGACGGCGAGGTTGATGGCGAAGATGACGGGCCAGTCGGCGAAGGCGAGCACGACGGCTCCGAAGAGTGGGCCGATGACCGAGCCGAGCTCCTGGACGGCCGACACGACGCCGAGGGGTACGCCGCGGCGGTCGACGGGGTAGAGGTCGGCGACCAGCGCCAGCGTGGCCGGGACGAGGCCGCCGCCGCCGAGACCCTGGAGGAACCGGCCGGACACCATGCTGGGCAGGTCGTAGGCGAGCGCGGTGACGAGCGACCCCACGGCGAAGACGACGAGCGCGGCAGTGAGCACCGGCAGCCGCCCGCGCAGGTCGGCGATCCGGCCGATGAGGGGGAGCATGGCGACGTACCCGAGCAGGAAGCCGGAGACGATCGGTGCCGCGCGCTGGAGCTCCTCGATCGGGATGCCGGCGCTGCCCATCATCTCGGGCAGCGCGAGCACGACGACGTAGGTGTCGGCGGCCGCGAAGGCCACCGCGACCGAGGCCAGCGACAGCAACAGCCGCGGCGAGCGGCCCGCCGCGGTCACGGCGCGGTGATCTCCTTCTCGGTGCCGTAGTCGTCGAGGGTCAGCGTGTAGGTCACGTCGCCCTCGTCCTTGCCGTAGAACGCGCCCTTGATCACGGCCTCGCGCAGCTCACCCTCGTCGCTGATCGTGTAGGTGAAGTCGAAGTCGCCCTCGGCGGCCGGGATCAGCGCCTCGACCGCGTCGCTGGAGATGGTCCCGGTGTACTCGGTGAGGATCTCCTTGTTGCCGGCGCCGCCGCGCACCGAGTCGCCCGCCTCGACGTCCTCGGCCGCGGAGAGGAGGCCCGAGAACCCGCCGTCGGGGTCCATCAGCCTGGCCGGGTCGGGGGCGCCGTAGTCGGCCGGGTCGATGGGCGTCCAGTCGGGCAGCAGCAGCGAGTTCTTGGCGTAGGTCTTGCCGTCGACCGCGATCACGTCGGCATCGGCGGGCAGGCCGCTGACGCTGAGCTTGAAGGTGCCCTCGAACGCCGAGGGGTGCACGCCGGTGCCGTCGGCCGAGGTGATGCCGGTGACGCCGTTGGGCAGGTCGTCGGTCGCGAGCGAGATCTTCACCCCGCTGGTCTCGTCGAGCGTCTTCTTGGCCGCGGCGAGGACCTCGTCGGCGTTGCCTCCGCCCTTCGGCTCGTCGTCGCCGCCGCACCCGAAGAGCCCGCCCAGGCCCAGGCCGAGGGCCACGGGAGCGAGCAGCAGTCGCAGCCGCGCGGAGCCAGGGTGGGTCACGGGTTCAGCCTTGCACACGCGTCGCCGTCGCGAACCGCGCCAGCCTGGCACCCACCGGGCCGGCCACCGCGGCGATCGGCTGGCTGCCGGGCGTGCCGGACCCGTCGCGCTTGCCGGTCGCGTCGGGCAGGTCGACGGGCGCGCCGCTCGCGGCCGCGGCCCGCGCCGGGGCGTCGCCTGCCCAGGCGGTGACGAGGGTGTCCTCGCCCTTGAGGAACCGGTGGCAGCGGACGCCGCCGGTCGCCCGGCCCTTGGGTGGGTACTCGCTGAACGGCGTCACCTTGACCGCGCCGGGCTCGGTGCCGGGCAGGGCCGTGGAGGACCCGGAGGCGGTGACGACGACGGCGTCGTCGGTCGACGCCAGCGCGCCGAACCACGCGACCGTCTCGCCCGCGGCGACGCGGATGCCGGCCATGCCGCCGCCCGAGCGACCCTGCGGCCGCACCGCGGCGGCGCCGAAGTGCAGCAGCTGGGCATCGGTGGTGATGAAGCACAGCGTCTCGGTGCCGGTGGCCAGCTCGACCGCACCGACCACCTCGTCGCCGTCGTCGAGCCGGATCACCTCCCACTCGTCCTTGCCCAGCACCTCGGGGTTGACCCGCTTGACGGTGCCCCTGCGGGTGCCGATCGCCAGCCCGGGACCGTCGGTGGAGAGCCGGCTGAGCGCGAGCGCGCGCTCGCCGGGCTCGAGCGACGCAAGCTCGCTGACGGGGTAGCCGCCCTGCAGGTTGGGGTCGTTGGCCGACGCCGGCAGCGCGGGGAGGTCGAGCACCGACAGCTTGATCAGGCGGCCGCGGCTGGTGAGGAGGCCGACCTCGCCCCGCGCGGTCGCCGGGACCGCGGAGATCACCACGTCGTGGTTGGTGCGTGCGCCGCCCTCGCCGACCGGCTCGTCGCTGGAGGTGCGTGCCAGGAGCCCGCTGGCGGAGAGGAAGGCGAAGCAGGGGTCGTCGGCAACCTCGAGCGTGGCGGTCGCAGGCGTGACCGTGGTGCCGGCGGACTCCAGGAGCACCGTGCGCCGCGGCGTGCCGTAGGTCTTGGCGACCTCGGCGAGCTCGTCGGACACGACCTTCCGGAGCAGGGCCTCGTCGCCGAGGATCGCCTCGAGCTCCTCGATCTCACGGCGCAGGGTCTCCTGCTCCTTCTCGAGCTCGATCCGGCTGAACCTCGTCAGCCGGCGCAGTTGCATCTCGAGGATGTAGTTGGCCTGGGCCTCGGACAGGTCGAAGACCGAGATCAGCCGCTCGCGCGCGGTCGCGGTGTCGTCGCTGGTGCGGATCACCTGGATGACTTCGTCGATGTCGACCAGCGCGATCAGCAGGCCGTCGACCAGGTGGAGCCGCTCGGCCTTCTTGTCGCGGCGGAACGTCGACCGGCGGCGTACGACGTCGTAGCGGTGCTGGAGGAAGACCTCGAGGAGCTCCTTGAGCCCGAGCGTGCGCGGCTGCCCGTCGACCAGGCAGACGTTGTTGATGCCGAAGGACTCCTCCATCGGCGTGAGCTTGTAGAGCTGCTCGAGGATGGCCTCCGGGACGAAGCCGTTCTTGATCTCGATGACCAGGCGGGTGCCGTTGGCCATGTCGGTGAGGTCCTTGACGTCGGAGATGCCCTGCAGCTTCTTGCCCTGCACGAGCGTCTTGATGCGCTCGACGACCTTCTCCAGCCCCACGGCGTACGGCATCTCGGTCACCACGATGCCCTTGCGCCGGCCGACGGCCTCCACGCGGGCGGTCGCCCGCATCCGGAAGCTGCCGCGGCCGGTCTCGTAGGCGTCGCGGATGCCGTCGAGGCCGATGATCTTGCCGCCGGTCGGCAGGTCCGGGCCGGGCACGAACCGCATCAGCCCGTCGACCGAGGTGTTGGGGTGCGCGATCAGGTGGCGCAGCGCCTGGACCACCTCGACCAGGTTGTGCGGGGCCATGTTGGTGGCCATGCCGACGGCGATGCCGGTGCTGCCGTTGACCACGAGGTTGGGGATCGCCGACGGCAGCACGACCGGCTCGGTCTCGCGGCTGTCGTAGTTGGGCTTGAAGTCGACGGTGTCCTCGTCGATCGACGCCGTCATCGCCACCGCCGGCGGCGCCATCCGGCACTCCGTGTATCGCATGGCTGCCGGGGAGTCGTCGGGAGATCCAAAATTGCCGTGGCCGTCGATCATCGGCACCCGCATGGACCACGGCTGCGCGAGCCGCACCAGGGCGTCGTAGATCGCCCCGTCGCCGTGCGGGTGCAGGCGGCCCATCACCTCGCCGACCACGCGGGCGCTCTTGACGTGCCCGCGGTCGGGGAAGAGCCGCATGTCGTTCATCGTGTAGAGGATCCGGCGCTGCACGGGCTTGAGCCCGTCGCGGGCGTCGGGCAGCGCACGGGAGTAGATGACCGAGTAGGCGTACTCCAGGAACGACGAGCGCATCTCGTCGCCCACGTCGATGTCGAGGATGTGCTCCTCGAAGTCGTCGGGGAGGTCCTGCTTGGTGCCACGCCGTGCCATGACCCCATCCTCTCCCGCGGCACCGACGCGGTGGCGGGTGGCACGCCGACTGGATACCCCCGCGAGCTTCGGCCTGCGCTCGGAACCTGCTCGGTGGAATGCCTTTGCTGCGGGAATCTCGACAGGCTCGATCGGCGGTGGTCGGCCGGGTTGCCTTCCTTGCGGTGGCTTCGAGGCTCGTCGCTGGAGCTCCTCGCACCTCAGCCACCGTGGGGCTCGCGTCGTACGGTGGCTGAGGTGCGAAGGCGTGCTGCGCCTGAGCCTCGAAGCCTCCGCAGCCTGCGCTGGGAGCTGCTCAGCTCGGGTGCCTTTGCTGCGGGGATCTCGACAGGCTCGATCGGCGGGGGGTCCGGCGGGTGCCTTCCTTGCGGTGGCCTCGAGGCTCGTCGCTGGAGCTCCTCGCACCTCAGCCACCGTGGGGCTCGCGTCGTGCGGTGGCTGAGGTGCGAAGGCGTGCTGCGCCTGAGCCTCGAAGCCACCGCACCGAGGGCAGCCGGCCGTGGTCGGCCCCCAGCGGGGACACGCATGCGGCCGAGACACAACCGGCAGGGAGGACGCCGCCTCCTACGATGGCACGTGTGAGCGGCACCGAGCAGGCGACAGCGACCGAGCCGCCGCGCCACTGGGAGGCCGACGTCGTCCTGCGCGACGGCAAGACCGCGCACCTGCGGCCGATCCAGCCCGAGGACGCCGACCTGCTCGTGGAGTTCTACGAGCGGGTGTCGGACCGGTCGAAGTACTACCGGTTCTTCTCGCCGATGCCGCACCTGTCCGACCGAGACGTCGCGCGGTTCACCCAGGTCGACCACGACCAGCGGGTGGCGTTCGTGCTGACCCTGCAGGGTCAGATCATCGCGGTGGCGCGCTACGACCTCGTCTCGCCGGGCGAGGCCGAGGTCGCCTTCCTGGTGGAGGACCAGCACCAGGGGCGGGGGATCGCCCAGATCATGCTGGAGAACCTCGCTCAGGCCGCCCGCGAGCGCGGCATCGAGCGGTTCGTGGCCGAGGTGCTCCCCGACAACCAGCGGATGATCCAGACCTTCCGCGACGCGGGCTACCGCGTGGTCAGCGCCTACGACGAGGGCGTGCTCCAGCTCGAGTTCCCGATCGAGCCGACCGACACCGCGATCGGGATCATGCAGGGCCGGGAGCACATCGCGGAGGCGGCCTCGATCCACCGGTTCTTCAACCCGCGGTCGGTCGCCGTCATCGGCGCCAGCCGCCGTCAGGACACCATCGGGCAGGCGCTGGTGCGCAACCTGGTGACCGGCGACTTCAGCGGCCGGGTCTACGCCGTCAACCCCAGCGCGGGGGCGGTGTCCGGCTTGCCGGCGTACAAGTCCGTCAGCGACATCCAGGACGACGTGGACGTCGCGATCGTCGCGGTGCCGGCCGACTCGGTCGAGGACGTCGTGCTCGACTGTGCCGCGAAGGGCGTGCACGGGCTGGTGGTGATCTCGTCGGGCTTCGCCGAGACCGGCGAGGAGGGCCGGCAGCGGCAGCGCCGGCTGGTCGGCCTCGCGCGCTCGTACGGCGTCCGCCTCATCGGTCCCAACGCGCTCGGCATCATCAACACCGACCCCGAGGTGTCGATCAACGCCTCGCTGGCGACCCTGATGCCGCCCCGCGGGCGCGCGGGCTTCTTCTGCCAGTCCGGTGCGCTCGGGTCGGCGATCCTCGAGAAGGTCCGCAACCGGGGCCTGGGCCTCTCGACGTTCGTCAGCGCCGGGAACCGCGCGGACGTCTCCGGCAACGACCTCCTGCAGTACTGGGAGGAGGACGAGTCGACCGAGGTGGTGATGATGTACCTCGAGTCGATCGGAAACCCGCGCAAGTTCTCCCGCATCGCCCGCCGCGTCTCGCTGCGCAAGCCGATCATCGCCGTCCGCTCCGGCCGCACGACCCAGGGCGTGCCGATGGGGCACACGGTGCGCAAGATCGCGGCGCCACCGCAGGCCGTCGACGCGATGTTCCGCCAGGCCGGGGTGATCCAGGTCGACACCCTCGAGGACATGTTCGACGTCGCCCAGCTCGCCGCGCACCAGCCGCTCCCGCGCGGGCGCCGGGTCGCGATCGTCGGCAACTCCGACGCGCTGGGCCTGCTCGCGGCCGACGCGGCGTCGGCGGTCGGCCTGGTCGTCAACAAGCAGGTGGCCCTGAGTGCCGAGCCATCGCCGGAGGACTTCGAGGAGGCGCTCGACGACGCCATCGACGACCCCGACGTCGACGCCGTGGTCGTGGTCTACATCCCGCCGCTGAGCGTGCCCGGCGAGCAGATCGCCAACGTGCTGGCCGCGGTGGGGGAGCAGTCCGACAAGCCGCTGGTCTCGTCGTTCCTCGGCGCCGAGGGCATCCCCGAGCTGCTCCGGGTGCCGGACGTGGCCGGGTCCACCGCGGGCCGCGGCTCGGTGCCGTCCTACCCGGCCGTCGAGGCGGCGGTCAGGGCGCTCGCCAAGGTCGTGGAGTACGCCGTGTGGCTGCGCACGCCCGACGGGGCGGCGCCGGACCCCGACGCGGTCGACCTCGCGACCGCCCAGCAGGTCATCGGGCGAGCGCTCGCGGCGAACCCCGACGGCGTCGACCTCGACGCCGTTGCGCTCACCGAGCTGCTTGCGGCGTACGGCATCGAGCTGTCGGAGGCCCGGCGGGTGGCCACCCTGCGCGAGGCCCAGAAGGCGGGCCGCGAGCTGGGGTGGGACGTCATCCTCAAGGCCACCACCGAGCGGGTCCGGGAGCGGCCCGACCTCGCGCACGTCTGGCGCAACATCGACTCCTCCGCGGAGATGCGCGACGCGTGGGAGAGCCTGCTCGAGATCGTCGGCGAGCCCGACGACGCGGGCTACGTGGTGCAGAAGAACGCCCAGCCCGGCGTGCCGATCGCCATCCGCAGCCTGGAGGACCCGCTCTTCGGGCCGGTCGTCTCCTTCGGCATCTCGGGGCCGATCATCGAGCTGCTGTCCGACGTGTCGTACCGGATCCCGCCGATCTTCCAGCACGACGCCGCCTCGATGGTCCGGGAGATCAGGTCCTCGCCGATGCTGTTCGGCTACCGCGGCAGCGAGGTCGTCGACGTCGACGAGGTGGAGCGCCTGATCCAGCGGGTCGCCCAGCTGCAGAACGACCTGCCCCAAGTGCGCTCGCTCGAGCTCTCCCTGGTGCTCGCGGGCGCGCACGGCTCCACCGTGCTGACCGCCGCTGCCCGGGTCGAGCCCGTCGTCGACCCGCGGTCGGACTGGTTCGTGCGTCGGATGCCTGCCGTGCCGGGGGACACCATTCCGGGCTGACCCGCTGCGGGACTGTGCAGCATCTGGTCCCCGGTGGCGCCCCAATGCTGCACTGTCGTGGCGCCAGACCCGGGACGCCGGCATCTGCACCCCATCTGGGCCTCCTGGCGGGCTAAATGTGGTGCACATACATTGGCGGCTTCCGGAGGGTGGCCGGCCGGGACAGTGCAGCAATTGGGCGCTCATGGGGATGCAAAGCTGCACTGTCGGAGCCCCGAGGGCCCCGAGCCAGCAGCACCACGCCGTGGGGCGCGTGCCAGACTCCACACCATGCCGCTCCGCGCCACCGACGACCGCAAGGACGACGCCGACCGCAGCCGCGAGCTGCGCGACGCGATCGACCGCACCGGCTACTACCCCGAGGTCGTCATCGACAGCGTCGCCGCCGCGGTCTCGGGCGAGCGCGTCGTGTCGTTCTACGTCCACCACGAGCCGACGTTCGACCGCGACGAGGTGCGCCGCCACCTCTCGGTCATGGTGCTCACGCCGAGCCGGCTGATCATCGTGCACACCGACGAGCACGCTGGCGACGACCTGCTGCCCGAGCCCTACACGTCGACGTCGTCGGAGGCGATCCGGCTCAGCTCGGTGACCTCCGTCGTGGTCACGCGGATGGTCGCCAACCCCACCAAGGGCCAGACCACCCCCGCCGAGGCCGTGATCACGCTGGGCTGGGGCGGCGTCAGCCGGGTCGACCTGGAGCCGGCCGGCTGCGACGACCCGCAGTGCGAGGCCGACCACGGCTACACCGGCGTGCTCGCCTCCGACGACTTCTCGCTGCGTGTCTCCGCGGCCGCGGACGGGCAGGACGCCGTGCCGCTCCTGCTGTCGTTCGCCGAGCAGCTGTCCGCCCGGACGCATTCCTAGAGCGCGGCCTGTTGACCACCCCCTTCGTCGAGCCTGCGTACGGCCACCGCGGGCTGGGTGACGTCGTCCCGGCCATCGGACACGCGCTGGGCAGCGACGCGCTCCGGCGCCCGACGGGCCTGGTGCTGCCCGAGGCGCCGGCCTACGTCCTCTTCCTGGTCGACGGCCTCGGGGCGCGGCTGCTCGAGAGGTACGCCGCCGCTGCGCCGTACCTCTCGTCGCTGCTGGCGGACTCCGCCCCCGGCACCGCCGGCGTCCCGTCGACCACCGCGACCAGCCTGACCTCGCTCGGCACCGGCCTGACCCCGGGCACCCACGGCCTGGTCGGGTTCACCAGCCGCGTCCCCGGCACCGACCGCCTGCTCAACGCGCTCTTCTGGGACAAGTCGGTCGACCCTCTCGTGTGGCAGCCGCACCAGACCGCGTTCGGCCGGCTCACCGACGCCGGCGTGCGGGTCGACGTCGTCAACAAGCGCGAGTTCGACCGCAGCGGCCTCACGATCGCCGCCCAGCGCGGCGCCGGCTACATCGGGGCGGACCGGATCGGCGAGCGGATCGCCGGTGCGGTGACCGGGTCGACGCACCGCCCGTCGCTGACCTATCTCTACGACGGCGACCTCGACTGGACCGGTCACAAGTACGGCGTCGACTCGCCCCAGTGGCTCCAGCAGCTCGCCGCCATCGACGCCGAGGCCGTGCAGCTGCGCGAGGCACTGCCCGACGAGGTGCGCCTGGTCGTGGTCGCCGACCACGGGATGGTCGACTCGACCCCGGCCAGCCGGCTCGACGTCGACCAGCACGAGGAGCTCCGCGACGGGCTGGTGCTGCTCGGCGGCGAGGCGAGGTTCCGCCACCTCTACTGCGCGGACGGCGCCGTCTCGTCGGTGGCCGCCTGCTGGGCCGAGGTGCTCGGCGACCGCGCCGACGTGCTGACCCGCGAGGAGGCGATCGCGCGGGGCTGGTTCGGCACCGTCACCGAGCTCGTGCTCCCGCGGCTCGGCGACGTGGTGGTCGCTGCGCGCGACGACGTGGCGATGTTCTCGAGCAAGGACTTCGGCTACGAGATGAGCCTCGTCGGCCTGCACGGCTCGCTGACGTCGGACGAGATGCTCATCCCGATCCTGGTGGGCTGACGGCGGGCGGCCAGTTTCACCGGGTACCCGGTGAAACTGGTCCTTCCCGGCTGGAACTCCATCCGGTCAGCGCCAGTTTCGTGGGGGCAGTCCGGTCACTCCGGGGAGTTGTTCGACCGGCCGCCGACTCGGAAGGACGACTCCACGCCGGTGTACATCAGGTGCGCGACGAGCCCCTCGGCCGCGTGCACCAGGTTGTGGCAGTGGTCCATCCAGATGCCCGGGTTGTCGGCCAGGAACGCGATCTCGTAGGTCTCGCCGTTCTTGACCTCCAGGGAGTCGACCCACCAGGGGCTGCCGGTGGCCGGCTCGCCGTCCCGCGACAGCACGACCGCGTGGTGACCGTGCAGGTGCATCGGGTGGTTGTCGCCGCTGCCGTTGTGGATCTCGAACACCACGACGTCGCCCTCGGTGACCATGTACATCGGGATGTCAGGGAAGAGATGCCCGTTGATGCTCCACCACATGCCGGGCCGGCCGTCCAGGAAGCCGGGGCGCTTGCCGATGCGGTAGTCGAACCTCCGGTCCGGGCTACCGGTGTCGAAGCCGATCTCGGCGGGCTCGCCGTAGGACAGCAGGTCGACGTACTCCTTCGGCGCCCGCGGCACGTCGCCGCCCGAGGGGTCGGCGCCGAGCACGAGCGCGGTGGAGCCGCCGAAGTCGACGCGTACGCCGCCCTCCGGCACCACGAGGCCGAGGTCGACGCGGCCGCCCGCGGGCAGGCCGTACTTCCGGTCGTCGATCTCGCCGGGACCGTTCACCTCCCTGCCGTCGACGGCCAGCACGCGGTACGGCGCACCGGTGACCCACAGCGTCGCCAGCCCGTTGTCGGTGTTCACGACGCGCAGCCGCACCGACTGGCCGGTCTCGGCATCGACGGTCGTCGTGCCCTTCTCGCCGTTGAGCGTCGCCCCCTCGGCGTAGCGGTGCAGGACCGCGAGCTCCTCCTGCGTCCCGGGGTCGGCCTCCGCGGGGTGGATCACCAGCGCGCCCAGCAGACCCCGGCGCACCTGCTCGTGGGAGACCTGGTGGGAGTGGTACCAGTACGTGCCGGCGTCCTCGGCCACGAACCGGTAGACGTGCTCCTCGCCCTCGAGGACGGCGTCCTGGGTGACGCCCGCGACGCCGTCCTCGGCGTTGGGGACGTCGACGCCGTGCCAGTGCAGCGTGATGCCGTCGTCGACGTTGTCGTTGACCAGCGTCACCTCGACGAGGTCACCGACCGTGGCCTCGAGCGTCGGCCCGGGGGAGGTGCCGTTGACGGTGTAGTGGTCGTCGTCGACGCGGACGGTCAGTGTCTCGCGCACGTCGGCGGGCCGGTCCGGGTCGGCCACCAGGTCCTTGACCGGTGTGCCGTGGCCCATCCCGTGGTGCTGGTCGACGGGGCCACCGCCCCAGTCGACGTAGCCCATCTCCGCCACGTCGTAGCTGTCCGGCAGCAGGCTGGACTGCCGCATCCAGCCGAGCGGCAGCAGGATCGCGAGCGTGGCTGCGACGGCCAGCAGGGGCCGCCGGCGGGCGCGCACGAACGCCCACGTGCGCGCGCGCAGGTCGCCGTGACTGCTCGGGGTCACCCCTCAGACGGCCGCGGGCGCCGTGCCGGGAGCGCGCATGGCAGCGGCGGCCCGCTGGGCGGCCATGATCGCGATGCCCATCAGCACCAGCGCGTTGATCCCGTGGAGGGCTCCGAACCCGGAGCCCACCTCACGCGAGAGCGCCGGGAGCACCAGCACCTGCAGGACCACCAGGACGAAGATGGTCGCGGCCAGGGTGATGCCCTTGGGCACCTTGGCGAAGAACGACACGATCAGCAGCACCAGCGAGCAGAGCGGGATCAGGATGAGGCCGTTGAAGAACATGTGGATCGCGAACGCCGCATCGGCGCTGCCGATCGACTCGCAGTCCTCCTTGCAGTCGAGGAACTCCTCGTCGATGACCCCTCCGTCGTTGATGAAGTTGGTCACGCCGAAGAAGCCCCAGGCGATCGCGCCTGCCTGCACGACGACGAGCACGGCGATGGTGATCGCCAGGATCCGGTAGGCCTTCACAGGTCCCCCCTGTAGCTGCGGTGTGGGTCGGACGTCCCGAGGAGTCCTCAGCAGTGTCGCTGAGGACTGAGCATCCGCCGCGATGGCACGCCGGGGCAATGGTCAGGTTGGGCCAGGTTCTGCTTGACCAGGTTCTTGACGAGTCAACCAAAGGGGAGCGGCTCGGCGCCCAGCGCGACGGCGTGAGCGCGGGCGGCGGTCATGCGGCGGCGGTGGTGCTGGCGGCAGAGCACCTCGTAGGACACCTCGGGGGCGGGCGCCGCGGTGTCCTGGCCGCCGGTGACCTCGACGTCGCCGACGACGATCACCTCGCCCTCGACGACCATCACGCCGTCCTCGGTGCGCGCGTTGTGGGTCGCCCGCTTGCCGCACCAGCACAGCGCCTCGACCTGCAGGACGTGCGTGTGGTCGGCGAGCTCGACGAGCCGGGCGCTGCCTGGGAACAGCTCGCTGCGGAAGTCGGTGAGGATCCCGAAGGCGAACACGTCGAGCTGGAGCTCGTCGACGACCTTGGCGAGCTGCTCGACCTGGTCGCGGGTGTAGAACTGCGCCTCGTCGCACACCAGGTAGTCGACGCGCGCGCCGCGGGTGAGCTCGTCGACGACGTAGCGCCAGAAGTGGAAGTCCTGGTCGACCTCGATCGCGTCGTGCTGCAGTCCGAGCCGGCTTGACAGCATCGCGGTGCCGGCACGGTCGCGGCTGGTGAAGATCCGGCCCACCAGCCCGCGCTGGGCGCGGTTGTGGTTGGTCTGCAGCGCCAGCGTGCTCTTGCCGGAGTCCATGGTCCCGGTGAAGAACTGGAGCTCGGCCACGCAGTCACCCTAATGACCGCAGCAGGCGGTTCGTCACGGATGCAGGCGCGCGCCCTTCACGGACTTGTCGACGGCGTTCCTCGGACCGTGCAGGGCGACGCCCACCAGGTCGAGGTCGTCGCGGGCGACCGCGCGCACGGCCGCGCGGTTGTCGACGTCGTTGCCGGTAGAGAACATCTCCCTGGTGTAGATGCTCATCGCCAGCTGCCGGCCCAGCGCGCGGCCGTGCGCCGCCGTGAGCGTGGCGGCGTCCGCCTCCAGCACGACCACCGGCTGCCCGAGCAGCGGGAGGTACGCCGTGCCGTCGGCGTCCTCGTACGGCTCGCCCACGAGCTGCGGGTGGGCGCCGACGACCCCGCTCACGAGGAACGCGGTCACGTTGAGCCGCTGCCACGTCTCCAGGTCGTCGCGGACGAGGACGGCGATCTTGGTGTCGAACCTGGTGTCGGAGGGCACCGCTCCAGCCTGCGGCGTCGCGCAGGGTGGGGTCTTGTACGTTCCTGACATGGAGCGGGTGCGGTCCTGGAAGCCCGAGGTGCCGGGCGTCTCCGAGGTGCTGCACGCCCACTTCACCGAGCACGCCTACCCGGTGCACGTGCACGCCGCGTGGACGCTCCTGCTCGTCGACAGGGGCGGCGTCGACTACACGCTCGACGGGTCCCGGCAGCAGGCGGCGACCGGGCGGCTGACCGTGCTGCCGCCGCACGTCTCCCACGACGGACGGGCCGCGAGCCCGGACGGGTTCGACAAACGGGTGCTGTACGTCGACCAGCGCTGGCTGCCCGAGTCGCTCACGGGCGCCGCGGTCCGCGGACCTTCGCTCGCGGACGCGGAGCTGGTCCGCCAGGTCTCGGCGGTGCACCGCTGCCTCGGCGACGGGCTCGAGGCGGAGTCGCGGCTCGCCCTGGTGACCGAGCGGATCGCCGCCCACCTGTCGCTGCGAGGCCAGGCGCCGGCCGCGCGCGACGCGGGGCTGGCCCGGCTGGTCCGGGCCAGGCTCGACAGCGACGAGCCCACGCTCGAGGCGCTGGCCCACGAGCTCGGCACCCATCCGTCGCACCTGGTGCGGGTCTTCCGGCGTGAGTACGGCCTGCCGCCGCACCGCTACGTCGTCGGCCGGCGGCTCGACCGCGCACGCCGGCTGCTGCTCGAGGGGATGCCGATCGCCGAGGTCGCGACCGTCGTGGGCTTCCACGACCAGTCGCACCTGACCCGGCACTTCCGGACCCTCCTCGGCACCACCCCCGGTGCGTTCCGGAGCGCGGCGTGACGTCGCCGCTCGTCTCGGTCGCCGAGCTGCGCGAGAGCCTGGGCCACGTGACCGTCCTGGACGTGCGCTACCGGACCGGCGGCGCGTCGGGTCCGGGGGAGTACTCGCTCGGCCACGTGCCGGGTGCGGTGTACGTCGACCTCGACACCGAGCTCGCGTCGGCGCCGGGCGCGGGCGGGCGACACCCGCTCCCCGAGACGGCCGTCTTCGAGGCGGCGATGCGCCGCGCCGGCGTCCGGGACGACCGGCCGGTCGTGGTCTACGACGACTGGAGCGGTCTGGGCGCCGCTCGGGCCTGGTGGCTGCTGCGCTTCCACGGCCACGCCGACACCCGGTTGCTGGACGGCGGCTGGTCCGCCTGGGTCTTCGCTGGCGGCGAGGCGGAGCGAGGCGTCGCGATGAACCCCGAGGGCGACTTCGTCGCGCGGCCTGGCCGGCTGCCGGTCGTCGAGGCCGACCGCGTCCTCGACGTACCCGTGCTGGTCGACGCCCGGGCACCCGAGCGCTACCGCGGCGAGACCGAGCCGATCGACCCCGTCGCCGGCCGCATCCCCGGCGCGGTCAACGTGCCGACGACCACCAACCTCGCGGCCGACGGCAGGTTCCGCGACCCCGACCAGCTCCGCGCGCTCTACGAGGCTGCCGGCGTACCCCTCGACGGGTCGCGGGAGGTCGCGGTCTACTGCGGCTCGGGCGTCACGGCGGCCCACGACCTCGTCGCCCTCGACCTGCTCGGCGTGCAGGCCACGCTCTACCCGGGCTCGTGGTCGGAGTGGATCACCGATCCGGAGCGGCCGGTCGAGCGGGAGTAGCTCCCTGTGAGGATGCCCTTGTGAAGTCCACCCAGGTCCTCCTGTCGAGGCGTCCCGACGGCGAGCCGAAGCCCACCGACTTCGAGACCGTCACCACCGACCTCCCGCCGCTGGAGGAGGGCCAGGTGCTGCTGCGGGTGCGCTACCTCTCGCTCGACCCCTACATGCGCGGCCGGATGAGCGAGGTCGAGTCCTACGCCGACCCCGTCGCGCTCGGCGACGTGATGGTCGGCGGCACCGTCTGCGAGGTGATCGAGTCGCGGTCGGACCACCGCGCGGTCGGCGACCAGGTGCTGTCCTACTCCGGCTGGCAGACCCACGCCGTCGCCGACGCCCGGCACACCCGCAGGCTCGACCCCGACGCCGCGCCGGTGTCCACGGCCCTGGGTGTGCTCGGCATGCCCGGCTTCACGGCGTACGCCGGCCTCCTCCTGCTCGGGAAGCCACAGCCCGGCGAGACCGTGGTGGTCGCCGCGGCGACGGGACCGGTCGGCTCCGCGGTCGGGCAGATCGCGAGGCTCAAGGGCGCGCGGGCGGTCGGCATCGCAGGCGGGCCCGAGAAGTGCCGGGCGCTGCTCGACGAGCTCGGCTTCGATGCCGCGGTGGACCACCGGGCGCCCGACTTCCGCGACCGGCTGGCCGAGGCCGTGCCGGACGGGATCGACGTCTACTTCGAGAACGTCGGGGGAGAGGTGGCCCGCGCCGTGATGCGCCACCTCAACCTCTACGCGCGGATACCCGTGTGCGGCCTCGTCGCGGGCTACAACGCAGCCGGCGTGCCCGAGGGCCCCGACCGGCTCGACGGCTTCATGCGGCGGGTGCTGACCAAGAGCCTCACCGTGCGCGGCTTCATCCAGAGCGAGTTCGAGAAGGAGCACCACGGGAGGTTCGTCGAGGAGATGTCGAGGTGGCTCGCCGACGGGTCGGTCCGCTACCGCGAGGACGTGACCGTCGGCCTGGACAACGTCGTCGAGGCGTTCAACGGCATGTTGGCCGGCCGCAACTTCGGAAAAGTGGTTGTCCAGGTCGGCGACTGACCTGCTTGACTCGAGCCGGTGAACGGCCCGCGGATCGAGGACATCGGACCCGACGACCCGAGGTTCGCCGACTGGCACGCTGCGGTCGCCCGCTCCTACGCCCACGAGCGGCAGCCGGGCTGGTGGGAGTCGCTCGAGTCGGCGCGCATCTCCTTCGCCCGGCCGGGCACCCAGAAGCGCCGGGTCGCCCTGGTCGCCACCCGGGACGGGGTCGTCGTCGGCGGGGCGGTGCTGGGCCTGCCACTGGACGTCGACGTCGACGTGGAGACCGTGTCGGTCGAGCTCGGGGTCCTGCCCGACGCCCGGCGCAGCGGTGTCGGCGGCGCGCTGCTCTCCGCGGTCAGGGAGCTGGCCGCCAGCGAGGGCCGCGACGTCGTGCAGGCGGAGGTGTTCGTGCCGGTCGACCGCAGCCCCGAGGAGTGGCCGGGCGCCCGGTTCGCCGAGAGCCACGGGCTCCGCTGCGTGAACGTCGAGCACCGCTTCCTGCTCGACGTCCCGCTGCCCGAGCCGCGGCTGCGCGAGCTCGCGGCTGCCGCCGAGCAGGGCTCGTCGCGCGACAACACGGTCGTCTCCTGGGTCGGCGGCTGCCCGGAGCAGCACCTCGAGCAGTGGGCGCGGATGCAGACGCAGATGAACCAGGACGTGCCGACCGGCGAGCTCACCGTGACCGCGCGACAGGTCGACGCCGAGCGGGTCCGCGACTCCGACCGCCGGATGGCGGAGCAGGGGTGGACCAAGGTGCGGAGCATGGCCCTGGACGCCGATGGCGCCGGCCGCGGCTACACCGAGCTGCTCGTGTCGGAGCACGACCCCGACGTGGTGGTGCAGGACGACGCCTGGGTCGATGAGACCCACCGCGGCCGCCGGCTGGGGATGCGGCTCAAGATCGCCAACCTGCGGCGGCTGCAGGGCCACGACGACGGTGCGCTCCTCGGCCCCCGGCGCCGCGTGCAGACCTACTGCGAGCAGGACAACACCGCGATGCGGCGCATCAACGCCGAGGTGGGGTTCCGAGCGGTCGACACGCTGCGCGGCTACGAAGGCCCGGTCGGCGGCTGACGGCTCGGGTCGGCGCTGGTTACCGGTCCGCCATGGCCACGCGAATCGACACCCTGCTCGTGCTCGGCGCTGACGGCGACCTCGCTCGGCGGTTGCTGCTCCCCGGCCTGGCGTCGCTGCTGTCGAGCGACTGGGAGCCCCGGCGCCGGCTGCTGGTGCTGGGCGCCGGCCTCGGGGAGCTCGACGAGCGGTCGTGGCAGGCCCGGGTCAAGGAGGCGTTCGGATCGGCCGGCGCCGGGGGTCGTCGCGTGGACGACACCGCGAAGCGCAGCCGCTACCGCACCTGCGACGTCACGGCTGTCGAGGAGCTGAAGAGCCTCCTGGAGGAGTGCGAGGGCACGCCCGCGATCTACTTCGCCCTGCCGCCGGCGGTGACCGCGCGGGTCTGCCAGGCGCTGCGGCTGCTCGACCTGCCCGAGGGGACGGTGCTGGCGATGGAGAAGCCGTTCGGCACCAGCCTCGACGACGCCCGAGGGCTCAACGCGCTGGTGGGCACGCTGGTGCCCGAGCCTCAGGTCTTCCGGATCGACCACTTCCTGGGCCGCAGCGACGTGATCAACATCCTGGGCGTGCGGTTCGCCAACCGGCTGCTCGACCCGGTGTGGAGCAACCAGCACGTGGAGTCGATCGAGGTCGTCTACGACGAGTCGCTGGCGCTGGAGGGCCGCGCCGGCTACTACGACAAGGCAGGGGCCCTCGTCGACATGGTGCAGAGCCACCTGCTGCAGGTGATGGCGCTGCTGATGATGGACCCGATCGCGGCGGTCGACGAGCGCGAGCTGCGCAGCGCGAAGGCCGAGGTGCTCCGGGCGACCAGGCTCCGGGGCGGACCGCGGCGGGCGAGCCGGCGGGCGCGCTACACCGGCGGGAGGATCAACGGCCGCGACGTCCCGGCGTACACCCGCGAGGACGGGGTCGACCCGCGCCGGCGCACCGAGACCTTGGCCGAGCTGACGGTCGAGGTGGACTCGTGGCGGTGGGCGGGCGTCCCGGTCACGCTCCGGTCGGGCAAGGCGCTCGGGCGTCCTCGCAAGGAGGCCGTGGTCACCCTCAAGCCGTCGCCGCGGCTGCCCGACGGCCTGCGCGGCCGGACGACGCCCGACCGGCTGGTGATCGGCTTCAAGCCCGCCCGGCTCGCCGTGCACCTCGACGTCAGCGGTCCGGGCGACCCGTTCGAGCTCGAGTCCGTCAGCCCGGAGGCCGACCTGTCCGACGGCGACCTCCCGGCGTACGGCGAGGTGCTGGCGGGCGTCCTCGAGGGCGATCCGCTGCTCGCGGTGCGCGGCGACAACGCCGAGGAGTGCTGGCGGATCGTCGAGCCCGTCCTGGCGGCATGGCACGCCGACGAGGTGCCGATGGACACCTACGCCGCGGGCTCGGACGGACCGCGCGGCTGGCGTTGACCGACCGCGCCTACCCCGCGGCGGGGGTGGGAGCGGGGTCGCTCGGCTGCTGCGGCGGCTGCGGCTCCTGCGGGCCGGGGTCCGGCTGCGGGTCCGGAGCCGGGGGCAGGGTCGCCGGCGGGTCGGGCTCCGGCGCGCGCGTGGGCGGCGGGTCGGGGTCGGGTCCCTGGGTGGTCGGCGGGTCCGGGTGCGTGGACGGCTCGTCGGACGGCCCGTCGGTGGGGTGGTCGACCGGCGGCCCGGTGGGAGTGGTCGGTGCCTGCTCCGCGGTCAGCTCGCAGGAGTAGTAGTCGGGAGCGCGAGCGCCGTCGCACGTGTCGAACCCGGCGCCGCCGATCATGACGTCCTTGCCGTTCGCGCCGAGCAGCACGTCGTCCCCCTCCCCGCCCACGAGGCAGTCCTTGGCGTTGCCGCCGTCGATCCGGTCATTGCCGCCGAGGCCGAGGATGATCTGCTTGCCGTTGCCGGCGTTGATCACGTCGTCGCTCTCGGTCCCGACCACGACCTGCCTGTAGCGGCCGGCAGGGCCGCACTCCGCGGGGATCGCGGGGCCGATCAGGCCGGTGCCGATCTCGATG
Source organism: Nocardioides halotolerans DSM 19273 (assembly GCF_000422805.1). Taxonomy (GTDB): domain Bacteria; phylum Actinomycetota; class Actinomycetes; order Propionibacteriales; family Nocardioidaceae; genus Nocardioides; species Nocardioides halotolerans. The sequence goes on from NZ_AUGT01000012.1 coordinate 249,270, forward strand.
GTGCCGACCGCGAAGTCGGTGAAGCCGGCGTGCGCGAGGCTGGCCTGCGCGGCGGTGACCGTGAACCGGTCGGTGTCGGTGAGCAGCGAGTACGGGTAGTCGGTGCCGGGCGCCAGCCGCACCGAGACCGAGACGCTCAGGTCGGTGTCCGGTGCCACGTCGGCGCGCACCGGGACGTCGACGTTGGGGGACAGCAGGCCGCAGTAGTCCAGCCAGTCGCCGCCGAACGAGATCTGCACCGATCCGCCGGGCTTCGGCCCCCAGGTGTCGGCGCCGGTCGGCACGCAGTAGGCCGAGGCGCCCTCGGGGCGCACCTCGAGGGCGATGTCGGCCGGGATGGACCCGCGGTAGGCGATGCTCACGGTCCTCGACTGCGCCACGCCGGGCAGCAGGCCGGTGTACTTCAGCTCCGGCCCGGCGCCAGGCCCGGGGATGCCCAGGGCGACGTGCGCGGCCCGGACGGTGTTGTGCTTGATGCGGTCGGCGTCGGAGAACGCGGCGTACGTCACGCCCGTCCCGGACGCGCAGACGACGAGGCCGCCCGCCGCGAGCGCGGCGAGCGTCGTCCGGCTGGGCCTAGTCCGACGCACCGGCCACCTGCGCATCCTCCGACAGCGGCACCTCGGTGCGGCTGCCCACGACGCTGGTCGGGGCGTCCCACACCTCGATGCTGAGGGGCTCCTGGAGCCGGAGCAGCTCGAGGGCCGCCTCGACACCGCCCTCGGGTGGCGCGATCAGGAGGGTGTACGTCGCCTCGTCGCTGCGCAGCAGCAGGCCGCTCCAGCGTCGCACGAGGTCGGCGGGCGCCTCGCCCTCGGGGCGCGCGAGCGTGGCGAGGATCAGCGCGCGGTCGATCGTGAGCGACGGCGTCGGTTCGTCCTCGACGGCCGGCTCGTCGTCCTTCTTGCGCCGGTCGCGCAGGCTGCCGGAGAGCTGGGTGAGCGCGTAGCCGGCCAGCAGGATCATGCCCACCAGGCTGATGCCGCCCTTGCCGTGCAGGCCGTCGCGGATGCTGCCGAGGTAGGGAACGTGGAACCACACCTGTCCGCGGATGGCCGCGGCGGGGACCTTGTCCATGTCCGCGCCACGGTTGGCGTCGCCCTTGAACGTGAAGGCCAGACCTTTGTCGGTCTGCTGGATCTTGGTGATGCGGTGCGTGATGTAGACGTCCTCACCCGGCTCGGACTGGTAGGTGGCCACGTCGCCGATCTCCAGTGTGCCTGGGTCGACCGGTCGCACCAGCACGATCGAGCCGACGGGGATCTCAGGCGTCATGCTGCCGGTCAGCACGGTCAGCGCCGCGCCGTTCGTCGCTCGCGGCAGCACGACCACGACAGCGATCGCAGCGATCACGATCATCAGGACCGAGACAAGGGCGGCTCGTGCCGTCCACCTGACCGCTGCGAGCGCGATGGTTCGCGCCCTGGTCGGCTCGCTCATGCAACCGCTCCGATCGCTGTCGTGGTGATGCGGAGGGGCCGACGAGTCGGCCCCTCCGCATCCGGAGAATTACGGGTTGTGCGGGGTGCGCGGCGTGCCGTACGGCGCCTGCTTCAGGTCGAAGTGCGCGGCGAAGTCCGCCGAGTCGCCCTGCGACGCGTTGTCGACGGCGTAGGCCAGGCTGATGTCCATCGACACGCACAGACCCTCGCCCGGAGCCAGGTACGAGCGGTCCACGGCACCGACACCCGTGAGCTGGTAGGCCGGCTGGGTCTTCCACCACGCCAGGCTGCCGCCGTGCTGGCCGGTAACGACCTTGAGGGCAGGAGCGTTGGACTGGGTGCACTGGTTGGGGCTGTTCACCGCGTAGGACGTGACCTGGAGGATGGCGTCGTCGATGAAGTCGCCCTGGTCGCCCGAGTCGCAGTTCGCGTCGTCGGCGCGCTCGCCGTTGCTGTCGCAGCCGTTCTCGGTGCCGACCAGGTCCTTGATGTTCATGAAGAGCTGGCCGCTCGGCGTGGACGCCCCGTCGTTGCTGGCGACGTAGACGAGGCGCTCCCCGTTGATGCCGCCCGGCGCCATCGTGACGTTGTCGAAGACGGTCTGGCTCCCGGCGTTCGGGCTGACCGTCAGCTTCAGCACGCCGGCGCCGGCCTCGTTGCCGGTGATGTCCTGGAAGTCCGACCACGAGGCGAACGTGCCGCCACCGGCGGCGAGAGCGACGAGCGCGACGCCCGCGAGGCTCCCCTTGATGAGCTTCTTGTTCATGCTTTTCCTCCCGTTGGCAGGCGGCACAGCCGCTGCTCGGGACTGCCGGTCACCCTCCGTGGCCGGTCTCGCCCCATGAGGAAACGATCTGTCGGCGAGAGGCTTCGCGGCTTCGCACGGGCTGTTGAACCGGGGAGGACCCGACATCCACAAATGTGTGGATGCCGGGGCGTGCGACCGACCTACCAGTGCACGCCCTTGAACACCTTCGCCAGCATGATCTGCTCGGACTCGCGGGTGCCGGTCGAGCCCGGCTCGCCCGGGGTCGTGCCCTTGGCAGCGGCGGAGTCGGGGAAGACGTGGTAGGCCATGTTGAGCACGCGGAAGGCGAGCTTCGGGGCCACGGTGTGCGCGACCGCGCCGACGTTGCCGAGCAGCGTGTTGATCTCGTGGGGGCGCTCGACCATCGCCTTGATCACCAGGTCGGCCGCCTGCGCGGGGGAGATCGTGGGGAACTTGTCGTAGATCTTGGTCGGGGCGATCATCGGCGTCCGCACCAGCGGCATGTGGATGCCGGTGAACGTGATGCCGTCGCCGACCAGCTCCGACGAGACGACGTTCGACCACGAGTCGAGCGCGGCCTTCGAGGCGACGTACGCCGAGAAGCGCGGCGGGTTGGTCTGCACGCCGATCGAGCTGACGTTGACGACGTGGCCGCGCTTCTGCTTGCGCATCGTCGGGAGGAGCCCCATCACCAGCCGGATCGCGCCGAAGTAGTTGAGCTGCATCGTGCGCTCGAAGTCGTGGAAGCGGTCGTGCGACAGCTTCAGCGAGCGGCGGATCGAGCGGCCGGCGTTGTTGACGACGAAGTCGATGGCCGGCAGCTCGGTGGTGAGCTGCTCGCACAGCGCGTCGATCGCCTCGAGGTCGGACAGGTCGCACGGGAACACGTGGGCGGTGCCGCCCCGGCGCTCGATCGTCGCCCGGGTCTCCTCGAGCTTGTCCTTGCCGCGGGCGACCAGGACCGGGATGCCGCCGCACTGCGCGACCTTCAGCGCGGTGACCTGGCCGATGCCGGACGAGGCGCCAGTGATGACGACGTACTTGCCCTGGAGCGCCTCGCGGTTGCGCGCGTCGCGCCCGGTGGCCTCGTCGAGGTTCTCCTCCCAGTAGCCCCAGAGCGTGCGGGCGTAGCCCTCGAGGTCGGGCACCGCGATGCCGGAGCCGGCGAGCGCCTTCTCGGTGCGGCGCGAGTCGAAGACCGCGGTGAACGACGTGTGGGCCAGCACCTCGGCAGGCACGCCGAGCCGGCCCACGGTCAGGTCGAGGACGGCCTGCGCGGGCGCGGTCCTGATCACGCCGTTGATCAGCGTGGACGGGCGCAGCGCCCGGGGCAGCAGCCCGAGCGCGCCGGTGGTCCGGCGGTCGACGGGCGTCGCGAACGTCGGCGCGCCGGCCGCCCTGCAGAACGCGTTGACCATGTCGACCACCGGCTGCGGGTCGGGGTTGACCAGGTGGAACGCCTCGCCGTCCCGGTCGGGCAGGTGGGCGAGGTGGTCCATCGCCTTGGCGACGTAGTCGACCGGCACGACGTTGGTGTCACCGAGGTCGATGCCGACCAGCGGCAGCCACCCGGGCAGGTTGTCGCGCATCAGCTTCATCAGCGGGAAGAAGTAGTAGGGCCCGTCGACCTTGTCCATCGCGCCGGTCTCGGAGTGCCCGACCACGATCGCGGGCCGGTAGACCCGCCACGGCACGGTCGCCTCGGTCCGGACGATCTTCTCGGACTCGAACTTCGTGCGGTGGTACGGCGAGGGCAGGTGCTGCCCCTCGTCGAACATCGCCTCGTCGAAGGTCCCCTCGAACTCGCCGGCCGCCGCCACCGACGACACCTGGTGGAAGTGGCCGACCTGCAGTGCCTCGGCCAGCTCGAGGGCGTGCCGGGTGCCGCCGACGTTGAGCGCCTCGTTGGTCGCGTCGTCGGCGGTCATGTCGTAGATGGCAGCGAGGTGGAAGAAGTGGTCGATGTCGCCGCAGTGCTCCTCGACCCACGCCTCGTCGACCCCCAGCCGGTCACTCCCGAGGTCGCCGACCACGGGGACGACCCGGTCGGACGCCCACGACCGGATGAGCGCCTCCATCCGGTCGAGCGACGACTCCCGGCAGAGCACGAAGATCGTCCCCGCCCGGTGGTCGACCAGCTCCTCGACGAGGTGCCGCCCGATGAACCCCGTCGCACCGGTCACGAAGTACGCCATGCCGTGACGTTACCGGCTGGTCACCTCGGGCGACCACCGCGAGGAAGCAGGCCGAAGCCTCCGCAAGGTAGGCACGTGCTCGACCCCCGCTGATCGAGCTTGTCGAGATCACCGCAGCGAAGGCACCCGCTGGCCCACCGCTGGTTGAGGAGGTCGCGCAGCGACCGTCTCGAAACCTCCGCAGGGCAGGCACCGGGGCGAGGTCCGCTCCGGCTCCCAGGTCACCTGGCTTCGAGGCTCAGGCGCAGCACGCCTTCGCACCTCAGCCACCGTACGACGCGCAACTCACGCATAGCCTCCGCAAGGAAGGCACCCGCTCGACCCCCGCTGATCGAGCTTGTCGAGATCACCGCAGCGATGGCACCCGCTGGCCCACCGCTGGTTGAGGAGGTCGCGCAGCGACCGTCTCGAAACCTCCGCAGGGAAGGCACCCGGCCGAGGTCGGCTCCGGCGTCCAGGTCGCCCTGGCCCCGAGGCTCAGGCGCAGCACGCCTTCGCACCTCAGCCACCGTACGACGCGCGCGCGCTCGTGCGAGCGCGGCTCGGCTCCGCGGGGGCGTGACCGAGGCGGGTGAGCCGGGTGCCTGGCCTGCGGTGGTCTCGCCGCCCGTTGCGGCTTCGCAGGCTCAGCCGCAGGGCTTGCCCGACCTTCGCTCGTGACGGCGACAGCTCGTTCCTCGCTGTCGCCTACTCGCTCGGACCACCGAACATGATCTCGTCCCAGCTCGGGACCGAGGCGCGGCCGCGGGTCTTCTTGACCGGGCGGCGCGGGGGCTCGGGAGTCTCGTCGTCCTCGTCGTCGAGTGCGGCGGCGTCGGCGGCCTCGTCGACCAGCTCGCTCTCGTCGACGCCCGGCTGGTCGTCGAGGAAGGCCTCGATGGGCTCGTCGGTGATGCGGAGCGCGTCGTCGCCGAGCTCCTCGCCCAGCTCGTCGGTCAGGCTGAGCTGGTGCTCGTCCTCGGCGGGGACGGAGGAGAGGCGGCGTACGCCGGGCTGGTCGGCCAGCTGCGGCTCGGGATCGGCCACCGGGTCGGGGACGTCGCCGACGAGCCAGCGCGCGTCGTCGTTGTCGAGCACCACGAAGTTGCCGGGCTGGTCGAAGGTGAGCTCGGCGAGGCCGTCGCGGCCCTGGATCGTGAAGCGCCCCGTCAACGACCAGCGACCGTCCTCGCGGCGCCAGGCGTCCCAGGCCACGACCTCGGGGTCGACGTTGCGCTGGTGCAGGTGACCGGTGACGGCCTCGCCGAGGGTGCGCGCGCCGTGCGGCGCGTCGCCAGCAGGACGGCGGATCGAGGACCGCTGGGCGCGCTCGGCGACGTGCTCGCGCTCGGCGAGCACCGGGGCGGCGTACGGCATCACCTTGTCGACGGTCGTCTGGGCAGCAGCGGCGACCTGCTCGGGGGTCTCCCCGGCCCGGATCCTGGCCTGGATGTCACGGGGTCGCAGCATGCTGTCCATCTGGGTCTCCACCTTGGGCACCGGTTTCTCGGGTCGGTTCTCGGGCCGGACGCCCGGAGCCACACCCAGCGCGGCCCGCAGCCGGGCGTCGATCTCGAGCGTGAACTCCGGTCCGGACGGATCGTGCGGGTCGGCCAGCCTCAGCCGGCGGCCGTCCGGGGTGAGTCCGACGAGCGTCAGGTACTGACCGGTCGTCTGCTCGGGGCGCGCCGCAGCCGGTGGTGGGCTGGGGCGCTGGCTGGCTGAGCGCTGGGGTGCCGACATGGGTGGTCGTGGCCTCGTCGTGGTCCTCTGTCCGGATGCCGCGAGCCTACGTCAGCGGCCCGCGCGCGGGCGGGACCGTGAGCGTGCGCCACGCCGGGGATCCGCGTGATCGTCGTCGCAGGTCAGCCGCGTCGGTGCCCGGGGAGGTCCGGGGTCAGTCGCCGAGCACGCGGCGCAGGTAGGCGTTGGCGAAGACCCGCTGGGGGTCGAGCCGGTCGCGCAGGGCGAGGAACTCCTCGAAACGCGGGTACGCCGGCGCCAGGTCGGCCGCCGTGCGGGTGTGCACCTTGCCCCAGTGCGGCCGGCCGTCGTGGGCGCGCAGGATCGGCTCGAGCAGCCCGAAGTAGTCGCGGTGCTCGGCGTCGCGGTGGGTGTGGAAGGCGAGGTAGAAGGAGTCGCGGCCGCCCGCGGTCGACAGCGGGATGTCGTCGGCCCGTGCGACTCGGATCTCGACGGGGAAGCTGATCCGCAGGTCCGACGCGTCGAGCGCGCGGCGGCACTCGCGGAGCACGTCGAGCCCGGCCGCGCGCGGCACGGCGTACTCCATCTCGCGGAAGACGACGTCGCGCTCGGCCACGAAGACCCGGTGTGCCACGTCCGAGTAGGTGCGGTCGCTGAGCAGGCGCGCGCCGAGGCGGTTGAAGCGGGGGATCGCGGCCGGCAGCCGGTTGAGCACCGCGGTTGCCGCGCCGAAGACGGTGTTCTGCAGGAACCGGTCGTCGAGCAGCAGCTGGGTGCGCGACAGCGGCTTGCGGACCGAGAGGTCGGTGCCGCGCCGGAAGTTCTGCTTGATCTGCAGCCGGTCGGTGTGGGGGAACCAGTACATGTCGACGTGATCCGCGCTCGCCGTGATCTCGTCGTACGACGCGAGCCCCTCGTCCCAGCCGTACGGCGCCTCGACCGCCTCGAGGACGAACAGCGGCTCCACGCGGAACGTGATCGTGGTCAGGACCCCGAGCGCACCGAGGCCGACCCGGGCCACGTCGAGGATGTCGGCGTTCTCCTCCGGGGTGGCCCGCAGCAGCTCGCCGGTGCCGGTGACGAGCTCGAGACCCACGACCTGCGCCGCCAGCCCCGCCGCGGTGCCGCCGGTGCCGTGGGTGCCGGTCGAGATCGCGCCGGCCAGCGTCTGCTCGGCGATGTCGCCCATGTTGTGCAGGCTCAGGCCCAGCCGCTCGAGCTCGGCGTTGAGGACCTTCAGCGGGGTGCCGGCGCGGGCGGTGACCGTCATCGCGTCGCGGTCGACCGAGACGATGCCGAGCAGGCGGTCGGGCCGCAGCATCGTCGCCTCGGGAGCGGAGATCGCGGTGAAGCTGTGGCCGGTGCCGACCATCTTGACCGTGCTGCCGGACTCGAGCGCCCGGCGTACCTCCGCGACGACCGCGTCGGCGTCGGGGGGCGTGGCCTCACGCGTCGGGCGGGCCGTCTCCAGTCGCGACCAGTTCGTCCACGTCGTCACGCGAGGAGCCTATTGACCGCCCGCGGCGGGTCGCGACGGCGGCCACGACGCCGATCAGGCCCGAGCAGACCGGCACGAGGTACGCCGCGTGCGGTCCGTGCGCGTCGATGACCACGCCGGCGACCGCGGCGCCCGGCGCGATGCCGGCGGCGATGGTCGTGGTGAGGATCGCGATGCCCTCGGTGAGCCGGCGCGCGGGCACGGTCTGCTCCACGAACGACACGGCCGCGATGAGGGTCGGGGCGATAGCGAACCCGGCCAGGAAGAGGAGCACGCCCATCGCGACGGCGCCCCCGACGAGCGGGGTCGGCGCCATCAGGACCGTGAAGGCGACCACGCCGAGCCGCATCCGGGCCGCCGGGGTGTTGCGCCAGCTCACGGCGCCGGTCGCGAACCCCGCCACCAGCGAGCCCAGCGCCCACAGCGAGAGCAGCGCGCCCGCGATCGACTTCTCGCCGAGGTCCTCCGCGAACGCGACGGTCACCACCTCGGTCGAGCCGAACACCCCGCCCATCGCGAGACAGATCAGGGCGAGGGGGACGAGCTGGAGCCACGGCATGCTCGTCCTGGCCCCGGACTCGGAGTGGACGGGGTGGGCGGGCGGCTCGGTGGCGCGCAGGGAGCAGAAGAGCAGCGTGCCTACCAGCCCGGTGACGATCGCCGCGACGAGGCCGGCCGCCGGCTGGACGGTCGTGGCGAGGACGGTGGCCAGCGGCGGCCCGAGGAGGTAGACGAGCTCGTCGACCACGGCCTCGAGCGCGAAGGCGGTCTGGCGCTCCGAGGGGTTCGCGAGGGCGTGCGTCCACCGCGCGCGGACGGCGGCGCCGACGGCGGGCATGGTCGCGCCGGCGACCGCGGCGAGCACGTGGGGGAGCGGGACGCGGTGGCCGGCCTCGACCGCCCAGGCCAGGAGCGACAGGCTCAGCGAGCAGAGCGCGATCGCCGGCAGCAGCACCGGGCGCTGGCCGAGGCGGTCGATCAGCCGACCCTGCAGGAGTGCCGCCAGCGACGAGGCCACGACGAACGCCGCGGAGATCCCGCCCGCCAGGCCGTAGGAGCCGGTCTCGGCCGAGACCATGAGCACGATGCCGAGCGTCACCATCGAGATCGGCAGCCGGGCGAGGAACCCGGTGGCGGAGAACGCAGCGGCGCCCGGCTCTGAGAGCACCTGGCGGTAGGCGGACAGTACGGGCATGGCCTGCTGAGGCTAGGGCTCGGTGCGGCTGGCTCCCAACTCCATGTCGGCCCTCTCGGCGGAGCCCGACGGAAGCGCCCGCGCGGCCGCGGCCGCGAGCACCGCGGCACCCAGCGAGACCGCGAGGTAGGCCGGCGACGAGCCGCCCGCGTCGACGACCACTCCTGCGAGCGCGGCCCCCGGCGCGACCCCGGCCACCAGGCCGGTCTGCAGCAGCGCCATGCCCTCGGTGAGCCGGGCCGGGGGAGTGACCTGCTCGATCATGGCCGTCGTCGCGATCAGGGTGGGCGCGATGGCCAGTCCGCCGACCAGCATCAGGGCGCCCATGACGCCGATCGAGTCGACCAGGAAAAGCGGTGCCATCGCCAGCACCAGCCCGAGGGCTCCCCAGCGCACCCGCTGGGCGAGGCTGCGGCGGAACCTCAGCGCGCCGGTGACGGCGCCGGCGGTGAGGCTGCCGAGCGCCCACAGCGCCAGCAGCAGTCCGGCCGCGGACTTGGTGCCCTGCTCGTCGGCGAAGGCGACGGTGATCACCTCGGTGCCGCCGAACATCAGCCCGAGCGCGACGCACACGACCGTCACCGGTGCGAGGGTGCGCCACGGCAGCGGCTCCTGCGGGCCTGCCGACCGGTCCCGCGGGTGGGCGGGCGGCTCGGTGCCCCGCTGGGCGGCGAACGCCAGGCTGCCGCCGACCCCGGCCACGACGGTGGCCACGATGCCGGCCGCCGGGTCGACCAGCGTGCCGAGCAGCGTCACGAGGATGGGGCCGACCATGAAGACCGACTCGTCGACCACGGCCTCGAACGCGTAGGCGGTCTCGACCTCGCTCGCGGAGTCCGGTCCCTCGAGCACGTGGGCCCACCGCGTGCGGACGCAGGCGTCGATCGGCGGGAGGCTGGCGCCGGCCACCGCCGCTGCGGCGTACCACGACCAGCTCGGCCAGCCCGTGTGCACCGCGACCGCCAGGCCGACCAGCCCGAGCCCGAAGACGACGCTGGTGGTCGCGAGCACCCGGCCCTGGCCGAGGGCGTCGACCAGCCTGCCCAGGGGGATCGCCGCGACCGCGTTGGCGACCATGTAGACGGCCGCCACGGACCCGCCGACGCCGTAGGAGCCGGTGTCGGCCTGCACCAGGAGCAGCATCCCGAGCCCGGCCATCGACAGCGGAAGCCGCCCGACCAGGCCGGCCGCGGAGAACCGAAGGGCGCCGGGCCGGGAGAGCACCGACCGGTACGACCCGAGCATCGGACCCCTCCATAGACTCGCGACGTGGAGGCTACCGACGTCGCGCCGTACGACGCGCTGCTCCTGGTCTCCTTCGGCGGCCCGGAGCGGCAGGAGGACGTCGTCCCGTTCCTCGAGAACGTCACGCGCGGACGCGGGATTCCGCGCGAGCGGCTCGAGGCGGTGGGCGAGCACTACCGCCTCTTCGGCGGCCGCTCGCCGATCAACGACCTCAACCGCGACCTGCTCGCGGGCATCGAGGCCGACCTCGCGACCGCCGGTATCGACCTGCCCGTCTACTGGGGCAACCGCAACTGGGACCCCTACCTCACCGACGCGGTGCAGCGGATGACGGACGACGGCGTGACGAGGGCGGCCTGCTTCGTGACCAGCGCCTACTCGTCGTGGTCGAGCTGTCGCCAGTACCGCGAGAACCTCTACGACGCCGTCGCCGCGGTCTCGGGCGACGGGCCTCGTCCCGGGGGCGCGCCGGTGCTCGACAAGCTGCGCCACTACTTCAACCACCCGGGCTTCGTGGAGCCGGTGGTCGACGCGACGCTGGCCGCCCTGACCTCCCTCGGCGACGCACGCGAGGGCGCGCACCTGGTGTTCGTGACCCACTCGATCCCGATGACGATGGCCGACACGTCCGGTCCCGACGGCGGTGCGTACGTCGCGCAGCACCGCGACGCGATGACCTCCGTCACGGCCCGGATCGCCGAGGAGACCGGTGCCGACCACCCGCACGCGCTCGTCTACTGCTCGCGGTCGGGGTCGCCGCAGGTGCCCTGGCTGGAGCCCGACGTCAACGACCACCTCGAGGAGCTGGCACGGGCCGGTGCCCCGGGCGCCGTGCTGATCCCGGTCGGCTTCGTCTCCGACCACATGGAGGTCGTCTACGACCTCGACACCGAGGCGATGGCCACCGCGGAGCGGCTCGGCCTGCCGGTCCGGCGGGCGGCCACGGCCGGCACGGATGCCAGGTTCGTGGCCATGGTCCGCGACCTGCTCCTCGAGCGCGCGGCCGTCGAGCGCGGTGAGGACGTCGTCCGCGCGGCCGTGGGGTCGATCGGTCCGCTCTGGGACCGCTGCCCGGTGGGGTGCTGCCCCAACCCGCGCGCCGAGCGCCCGGCTCTCTGCGGCGAGCCGGCATGACGAGCGTCGGTCCGACGCCGGACGAGCTGCTCCACCTCGCGGTCGCCGCGGCGCGCGACGCGGCCCGACTGGTCCAGTCCGGTGCCGCGCGCGGGGTGACGGTCGCGGCCACCAAGTCGAGCGACGTCGACGTGGTCACCGAGTCCGACCGCAGCGCGGAGCGGCTGATCCGGCGCAGCCTCCTCGGCGCCCGCCCCGACGACGCGATCCTGGGCGAGGAGGCCGAGGGCGACCAGAGCGACGAGCCGGGCTCCTCCGGCGTCCGCTGGATCGTCGACCCCATTGACGGCACGGTGAACTTCCTCTACGGCATCCCGCAGTACGCCGTGTCGATCGCCGCCGAGCTCGACGGCGAGGTCGTGGCCGGGGTGGTGCTCAACGTCGCGACCGGCCAGGAGTACACCGCGACCGCCGACGGCCCGGCCCAGCGTGACGGCGTACCGCTCCGGGTGCGCCCCGTCGTCCCGCTCGCCGAGCGCCTGATCGGCACCGGTTTCTCCTACGAGGCGCGCCAGCGCGAGATCCAGGCCGCCGCGCTGCTGCGCCTGCTGCCGCGGATCCGCGACATCCGGCGGCTCGGGTCGTGTGCGCTCGACCTTTGCGGGGTGGCCCAGGGGTCCCTCGACGGCTACCTGGAGGAGGGCGTCAACCTCTGGGACCACGCGGCCGGCGGGCTGGTCGCCCAACGGGCGGGCGCGCGGGTCCAGTCCGAGCGCGGAGTGGGCGGCCGGGCCATCGTGCTGGCGGCCCCGGAGGGCGGCTTCGACGAGTTCAGGAGTGCCGTAGCCCAGGCTGGGTACCTCGCGTCGTCCGGCTCGTGAGCCCGCTCCCGAGCAGGGAATAGTCACCCCCGACCCGGTGTTCCACCCGCGCATCGGCCGCCGGTGTGTCCGTTCCCGGGCCAATGGTGCACAATCCTCGCTTGCCGACGACGTTCCACGTCGGTCTCGGGGGATGACAGACGTGAAGAACGGCCGAAGGGAGTGATGAGACATGGCGACTGACTACGACGCCCCGCGCAAGAGTGAAGAAGACCAGTCCGAAGAGAGCATCGAAGAGCTCAAGGCGCGTCGCCACGACAAGAACTCCGGCAAGGTCGACGAGGACGAGGCCGAGGCGGCCGAGTCCTTCGAGCTCCCGGGTGCGGACCTCTCGCACGAGGAGCTCGCGGTCGAGGTGAAGCCCAAGCAGGACGACGAGTTCACCTGCATGAGCTGCTTCCTGGTCCACCACCGGAGCCAGCTGGCCGACGCCAAGAAGCTGATCTGCTTCGACTGCGCGTAGCGAAGTCACGCATCGCCGATCCGGCGAAGAACCCGCCACCCTCGGGTGGCGGGTTCTCGCGCGTCTACGCCGTCCTTACGCCTCGTCGCCCTTCCGCAGCCCGGGAGGCAGGTGACCCGTCGAGCGGGTGTAGTAGCTCGCGGCCCGGCGCTGGGCGACCATCCGCGCCAGCGCCACCGCCGCGCCGGTGACGCTCGCCCACAGCACGGCCTCGCCGATGCTCACGTCGGGGTCGGCGGGGTTCTCGGGCGGGTTCTTGCCCGCCGCCACCTTCCACGACCGGTCGAGGAGCTTGCGGGTCAGCGCCGCCGCCCCGAGCCCGGCGACCAGGGACATGACGGTCCACACCTTGGAGCTGTCAGATGCCATGGGCTGACGGTACCCACGCGGCGCAGCGGCGTAGTCAGCGATCCTCGATCGCGTTCGGTGCGTTGCTCACGCGGCCACGGCTCTGGTCGCGTCTCGTGTCTACGCCCGGGCACTCTCCGTCAGCCCATGGATCGCCGCCGCCAGCTCGTCGGGGTGCCGCGAGCTCACCAGCCAGTACGGCGCGGGGTCGGCCGGGTCGGTGATCTCCACGCGGACCGCCCGCTTGAGGTAGGGGCGCAGCAGCAGGTAGGCGCGGGCGTCGGCCTCCGGGCCGGCGACCCGCCGGGTCTCCTCGGCGTCGAGCGCGGCCACCGAGCCCAGGTGCACCGCCTCGATCCGGGCGCGACCGGCGCGGAACCAGCCGCCCTCGACGCTCACCCGGGCGCTCCCGTAGGAGAGGAGGAGGGCCGCGAGCAGCGCCAGCGCGAGCCCGCTGCACAGCCAGGCGGCGGCCCCGGGCACCGCCACGACCAGCGCCAACCACAGGCTCGCGACCAGCATCACGCCCTGCACCCACCACCGCAGAGGCACGCCCAGCCGCTCGTCGTACCTGGCCGCGTCCACGCGCGGATCCTCCCACTAGCGGGAGGTACTAGCCTCCGGCGGGTGGAGCTGCCGGTGCCTGTCGTCCGTCTCGACCCCGACCTGCCGCTGCCGGCGTACGCCCACCCCGGCGACGCGGGGGCCGACCTCATGACTCGCGTCGACGTGACCCTCCAGCCGGGGGAGCGGGCGCTGGTGCCGACCGGCATCGCGATGGCGGTGCCGGAGGGGTACGTCGCGCTCGTCCACCCGCGCTCCGGGCTGGCGGCCCGGCACGGGCTGTCGATCGTGAACACGCCGGGGACCATCGACGCGGGGTACCGCGGTGAGGTGAGCGTGCTGCTGGTCAACCTCGACCCGGCCGAGCCGATCGAGCTGCGCCGCGGCGACCGGGTCGCCCAGCTGGTGTTCCAGCGGGTCGAGCAGGCGGCGTTCGCGGAGGTCGAGGTCCTGCCCGAGAGCGTGCGAGGGGGCGGCGGCTACGGTTCTACCGGAGGATTCGGGGCGCAGACCCCGGCCGTCGACACTGGAAGTGAGCGCACGTGAAGTTCCGCCGCAAGGCGCAGTCCGACGTCGAGCCCGACGGCACCGTCGGCGACCTCGACCCCGCGGAGCCGCAGGCCGAGCCCGAGGACCTGCCGGCCGACGGCCCGTTCGACTCCGAGGAGCTGCCGGGCGACGGCGCCGGCGAGCGCGTCGACCTCGGCTCCCTGCTCATCGCGCCCGAGCCCAACCGCGAGCTGCGCCTGCAGGTCGACGAGGCCAGCGGGGCCGTGCAGTCGGTCGTCATCGCCGGGCCCGACGGCGCCCTCGAGCTGCGCGCCTTCGCGGCGCCCCGCAACGGCGACCTCTGGTCCGACGCCCGCCCCAAGATCGCCGGTGAGATCGCGCAGGCCGGTGGCACCGCCACCGAGCGCCAGGGGCCGTGGGGCACCGAGCTGATCTGCGAGGTGCGCCAGCGTGGCGGCGGCAGCCAGGTCTCCCGGGTGATCGGCATCAACGGCCCGCGCTGGATGCTGCGGTGCTCGCTGCTCGGCGCGGGGGCCACCCGCCCCGAGGACGCGAAGGACTGGGAGGAGAGCATCCGGCGGGTCGCCGTGCACCGGGGCGCCCAGGCGATGCCCGTGGGCGAGGGCCTCCCCCTCGTCATGCCACCGCAGGCCAGACGCTCCGACCAGTGAGCAAGAACAAGCTGCGGCGCACGATCAGCCGCTGGGCCAACCCGAGCGACCAGGAGGCCCACCACCTGCGCCAGGAGTACGCCCGCGCCGGCACGCCCGGCACCACGTCGATCTCCGAGGCGCCCGACCGCGAGCCGGTGTCACTGCGTGGCGCTCTCCGCACCGTCACCCTGCGCCCGCGGGCCGGCATCCCCGCCCTCGAGGCCGAGCTCCACGACGGCACCGGCGTGATCACCGTGGTCTGGCTGGGGCGCCGGCGGATCGCCGGCATCGAGCCGGGCCGGGCGATCGAGGTGCACGGCCGGATCGGCGCGTACGACGGCGCGCGGGTCATGTACAACCCCCGCTACCAGCTCATCCCATGAGCGCCCCGCACCCCGACGGGCCGGACGTGGCTGCCGGGACCGACGCCGACGACGAGCGGCCGCGCCCCACCGTCGAGACCGTCGAGGCGATGGTGCGCGCGCAGATGGCGGCCTCGCTCGGCGGCCGCCGCGGCATCGTCGAGGCCGCGATCCCCGGCGTCCTGTTCACGATCATCTGGCTCGCGACCAAGGACATCCGCGCCGCGCTCGTCGTCGGCGGTGTCGGCGTCGCGCTCGCCCTGGCGGTGCGGCTGATCCAGCGCTCGACGGTCCAGTACGTCTTCAACGCGGCGTTCTCGATCGCGATCGGCTACGTCTTCACCCGGATCGCGGCGAGCGCCGGCGGCGACGCCTCCGACCAGGCCCTGGCCTACTTCCTGCCGGGCATCCTGATCAGCCTCGGCTACACGATCCTCTTCGGGGCGTCGTGCCTGGTCCGC
Organism: Nocardioides halotolerans DSM 19273; assembly: GCF_000422805.1. GTDB lineage: Bacteria > Actinomycetota > Actinomycetes > Propionibacteriales > Nocardioidaceae > Nocardioides > Nocardioides halotolerans. Next base: position 264,613 of record NZ_AUGT01000012.1, read on the forward strand.
TGGCCGGTGGCCGGCTTCATGGTGGGTAGCGTCAGCGGCGACCCGCTCGCCTGGCACGAGGACGAGCAGGTGGTCAGGCTCTGCACCCGGCTCACCTGGGTCTTCCTGATGCCCGGGGCGGTCGGCGTGCTGCTGCAGGGCCCGGTCTGGCTGCTCGGCTGGTCCGACACGATCGACAAGGACACCGCGGTCCTGCTCATCGGCGTGCTGCGCCTCGGCCTCGGCTGGGCGCTGCGGATCGCCTCGTGGTCGCTGATCGTCTGGCTGCTGGCCCGCAACGCCACGCCCATCGACGAGGGGCGCGAGGCCCAGCCCGGGGCAGCGTAGGCGCCACGCCGCACGCTCGTTCCTCGCGCGCCGCTGCTCAGGAACCGTGCTCGGTGGGGGCGAGGAGGCGCTCGAGCTCGTCCTCGCGGTCCTCCTGGACGACGAACAGGAGCTCGTCGCCGGCCTCGATCGGCTGCTCGCTGCCGGGGACGTAGACCTGGCCGTCGCGCAGGATCGTGACGAGGGCGCAGTTGTCGGGGAAGGGGACCAGCCCGGCCGGCTTGCCGACGTACGGCGAGTCGGCAGGCAGGGTCAGCTCGACGAGGTTGGCGTTGCCCTGGCGGAACGTGAACAGCCGGACCAGGTCGCCGACGGTCACCGCCTCCTCGACCAGGGCGGACATGATGCGCGGGGTCGACACGTTGACGTCGACGCCCCACGCCTCGCTGAACAGCCACTCGTTGTTGGGGTGGTTGACCCGGGCGACGGTGCGCGGCACGCCGAACTCGGTCTTGGCCAGCAGCGACGTCACGAGGTTGGCCTTGTCGTCACCGGTGGCGGCGATCACCACGTCGCACTTGTCGAGGCGCGCCTCCTCGAGCGAGGACAGCTCGCAGGAGTCGGCGAGCAGCCACTCGGCGTCAGGCACCCGCTCGGGCTTGACCGCGTCGGAGTCCTTGTCGATGAGCAGCACCTGGTGGCCGTTCTGGATCAGCTCGCGGGCGATCGAGCGACCGACGGCGCCGGCTCCGGCGATGGCAACCCTCATGACACCGTCAGCGCTCCTCGGGTCCGGCTTCGATGACTTTGAACGTGTTGGCGGCGTTCTCCTCGCGCATCACGAGGTGGATCAGGTCGCCCTCCTGGATGACCGAGTCGCGGTTGGGGAGGATGCCCTCGCCGAGGCGGTCGATCCAGGCGATGCGGGAGCCCGTCTGCTCCTGGAAGTGGATGGTGCGCTGGCCGACCCACTGCTCCGGGATGGGCACCTGGTCGACCCGTACGGTGCCGGACGGGTCGCGGAAGTCGGCCTCGGCGCCGGCGGGCAGCAGGCGGCGCAGCACCTGGTCGGCGGTCCACTTGACGGTCGCGACCGTCGTGATGCCGAGGCGCTGGTAGACCTCGGCGCGGCCGGGGTCGTAGATGCGGGCCACGACCTGCTGGATGCCGAAGGTCTCGCGCGCGACGCGCGCGGCGATGATGTTGGAGTTGTCGCCGCTCGAGACCGCCGCGAAGGCGTCGGCGCGGCGGATGCCGGCCTTCTCGAGGACGGCCTGGTCGAAGCCGTAGCCGGTGACCTTGTCGCCGTTGAACTCGGGGCCGAGGCGCCGGAAGGCGTCGGGCTCACTGTCGATGACCGACACGGTGTGGTTGCGGTCCTCGAGGCTGCGCGCGAGGGTCGACCCGACCCGCCCGCAACCCATGATCACGACATGCACCCGGCCACGGTATCCGTTGCGCGTCGCGACTGACGTCGTTGGCTGCGGTTCCGGGCCGCGGTGTGCGTACGCTTGCGGCTCGTGGGTGTCGGCGACGTCTCCAAGCGGATCCTGCTGGGACGCAAGCTGCGAAGCTCCCAGCTGGGCGAGACGCTGCTGTCCAAGCGGATCGCGCTCCCGGTCTTCGCCAGCGACGCCCTCTCGTCGGTCGCCTACGCGCCCGACGAGGTCTTCATCATGCTCTCGCTGGCCGGCGCCTCGGCGTACGTCTGGTCGTGGAAGATCGCGGTCGCCGTGGCGCTGGTGATGGCCGCCGTGATCGCGTCGTACCGCCAGACCGTGCACGCCTACCCGAGCGGTGGCGGCGACTACGAGGTCGCGACGGTCAACCTCGGGCGCACCGCCGGCATGACGGTCGCCAGTGCCCTGCTCGTCGACTACGTGCTCACCGTCGCCGTGTCGATCTCCTCCGGCGCGCAGTACGCCGCCGGCGCGATCCCGGCGCTCGACGGTCACGAGGCGGTCTTCGCCTCGGCCCTGGTGCTGCTGCTGATGGCGATGAACCTGCGCGGCATCCGCGAGTCCGGCACGTTCTTCGCCGTCCCGACCTACGCGTTCATGGTCGCGATCCTCGGCATGTGCGGCTACGGCCTGCTGCGGCTCGCGGCGGGCGATCTGCCCGACGTCGAGAGCGCCGACCTGCACATCACGCCGGACCCCGACGTGGGCAGCTCCGACTCGCTGACGACGTTCGCGCTGATGTTCCTGCTCGCCCGCGCGTTCTCCTCCGGCTGCGCGGCGCTGACCGGCGTCGAGGCCATCTCCAACGGCGTGCCGGCGTTCCGCAAGCCGAAGAGCCGCAACGCCGCGACCACGCTGCTCCTGCTGGCCATGATCGCGATCACGATGATGATCAGCGTCATCGTGCTCGCGCGGCAGATGGGCATCCGCTACGTCGACCCGCACGACTTCGAGCGGCTCAGCCGCGACGGCGAGCCCGTCCGTGCCGGCTTCGACCAGCACCCCGTGATCTCGCAGATCGCGCGGGCGGTCTTCCACGACTTCACGCCCGGCTTCTACCTCGTGGTGACGGTGACCGGGATCATCCTGGTGCTGGCGGCCAACACCGCCTTCAACGGCTTCCCCGTCCTCGGCTCGATCCTGGCCAAGGACGGCTTCGCCCCGCGCGCGCTCGGATCGCGCGGCGACCGGCTGGCCTACAGCAACGGGATCGTGTTCCTCGCGGTCATGGCGATCATCCTGATCCTGGTCTTCGACGCCCAGACCACCCGGCTGATCCAGCTCTACATCGTCGGCGTCTTCGTGTCGTTCAACCTCAGCCAGCTCGGGATGATCCGGCACTGGAGCCGCCACCTGAAGGACGAGCAGGACCCCGTCGTCCGGCGCCGGATGATGCGCTCGCGGGTGATCAACACGATCGGCCTCACCTTCACCGCGGTCGTGCTCGTGATCGTGCTGGTCACCAAGTTCCTCGCCGGCGCGTGGATCACGATCCTGGCGATGGTCTTCTTCTTCGCGATCATGCGCGCGATCCGCGGCCACTACGACAACGTGCAGCTCGAGCTGGCCGCCGAGGACGAGGACAAGGTGATGCCGACGCGCGTGCACGCCATCGTCCTGGTCTCCAAGCTGCACAAGCCGACGCTGCGCGCCCTGGCCTTCGCGAAGGCCACCCGGCCCAACGTGCTCGAGGCGGTCTACGTCTCGACCAGTCCCGCGGAGACCAACCGGCTGCTGGAGGAGTGGGACCAGCGCCGCATCGACGTGCCGCTCAAGGTGCTGCACTCGCCGTACCGCGAGCTGGTCCGGCCGATCGTCGAGTACGCCACCGAGATCAAGCAGGCCAACCCGCGCGGCGTGGTCGCGGTCTACATCCCGGAGTACGTCGTCGGCCGGTGGTGGGAGCAGCTGCTGCACAACCAGACCGCCCTGCGGCTCAAGGGGCGGCTGCTGTTCACCCCGGGCGTGATGGTGACCTCGGTGCCCTACCAGCTCCGGTCCTCGCAGATCGCCCGCGAGCGCGAGCTGCGCGAGGACTACCGCGTCCGGCCCGGCGACCTGCGCCGCGGCGAGGTCGACCCGCGCGGCGAGCGCAGGGACGGCATCCGCTGAGCCCCGCACGGCGTCCTCGCGCACGCACCCGCAACCGGCCCCCGCGAGGTGCGTCGCACGTCGGCGAGCGGCACGAGGTCGTGGTCGGGCCCGTCGCGCACGGTGGCCACTGCGTCGCCCGCCTGCCTGCGGACGACGGGCCGGGGCGAGTCGTCTTCGTGCGGCACGCGCTCCCCGGCGAGCGGGTCGTCGTCGAGATCACCGAGGGCACCGACGGCGACCGGTTCTGGCGCGGCGACGCCGTCGAGGTGGCGGAGGCCGACGCCGACCGGGTCGTCCCGCCGTGCCCGTACGCCGGTCCCGGCCTGTGCGGCGGCTGCGACTTCCAGCACGTGGCGCTGTCGCGGCAGCGGGCGCTGAAGGCGGACGTGGTCCGCGAGCAGCTGTCCCGGCTCGCCGGCCTCGACGTCGACGTCACGGTGGAGGAGGTGCCGGGTCTGCCTCCGCACGAGCACGACGGCCTGCGCTGGCGCACCCGGCAGCGGTTCGTGGCGCTGCCCGGCGGGCGCCGCGGGATGCGCAAGCACCGCTCGCACCAGGTCGTCGAGGTCGACGACTGCCTGATCGCCGTGGCTCCCGCCGACCACGTCGTGCGTGGCGCGGCGTTCGAGGTGGCGGACGACGGCTTCTGGCAGGTGCACCCGGGCGCGCCCGGGGTGCTGGTCGACACCGTGCTGGCCTACCTCGCGCCGCAGCCGGGGGAGTCGGTGCTCGACCTCTACGCCGGGGTCGGCCTGTTCGGGCGGTTCCTCGCCGAGGCGGTGGGCGAAGGCGCCGTGACGCTGGTCGAGGGCGACGCGGCCGCGTGCGAGCACGCGCGGGCCAACGTCCCCGCGGCGACGGTGCTCGCCGGCGACGTCGGCGAGGTGCTCGCCGGCCTGCCCGTCGAGCCGGTCGACCTCGTGGTGCTCGACCCGCCCCGCGAGGGGGCGAGACGCGCCGTCGTGGAGGCCGTAGCGGCCCGGCGTCCGCGGGCGATCGCCTACGTCGCCTGCGACCCGGCCGCGCTGGCGCGCGACCTCGCGGTCCTCGCCGAGCACGGCTACCGGCTGGACCGACTCCGCGGACTGGATCTCTTTCCCATGACCCACCACGTAGAGTGCGTGGCTGTAGCGGTCCCAACCGATCTCGGGGGCTGAGTCCATGCGCATCCTCGCCACGTCGGGCGGCTTCCTGCCGTCCGAGTCCACGCCGTTCGACTGGCGCCCAGGCCCGCTCATCGAGCACGCCATCCACCTCGCCGGCGATCCGGAGCGGCCCCGCTTCTGCTACCTCGGCACCGCCTGCGGCGACGCGGTCAACGGCACCTCGGCGTTCTTCCGCGCCTTCGCCGGCTCCGACGTCCGGGCCACGCACCTCGAGCTGTTCTCGATGCCCAACGTCCCCGACGTGCGCGCCCACCTGCTGGCCCAGGACGTCATCTGGGTCGGCGGGGGATCGGTGGCCAACCTCCTCGCCGTCTGGCGCGTGCACGGTCTCGACGAGGTCCTGCGCGAGTGCTGGGAGAGCGGCGTCGTCCTCGGCGGCGTCTCCGCCGGCTCGATCTGCTGGTACGCCGGCGGCCCCACCGACAGCTTCGGCTCCGACCTGCGGCTCTCGCCCCCCGGCCTGGGGCTCCTGCCCTACGGCAACGGCGTCCACTACGACAGCGAGGACCAGCGCCGGCCGCTGCTGCACGCCCTGGTCGGCAAGGGCGACCTGCCGACCTCCCACGCCACCGACGACGGCGTCGGCCTCGTCTACGACGGCACCGAGCTGGTCGAGGCCGTCGCCGACCGGCCCGGCGTCGCGGCGTACGTCGTCGAGCGCCGCGAGGACGGAAGCGTCAGCGAGACGCGGATCGAGCCGCGTTTGCTGGGCTGAGGGGCGTCGGCTGGGGCAGTTTCACCGGGTACCCGGTGAAACTGGCGCTGACCGCAAGGAGTTCCATCCGGTCAGCGGCAGTTTCGTCGGGTCAGTCCCCTGTCGCGTCCCATCTCGACGTCGTGTATCTTGACATCAAGAGACTTGCGGGCGGGTACCGACCGCATTGCGCGCGACGGCAGGATGGGTAAGCAGCCGGCGTTGTCGAGGGGTCAGACGAGGAGATGGTGAGCATGGCCAGCAAGGACAGTTTCGGAGCCAAGGGCAGTCTCGACGTCGGCGGCACGTCGTACGAGATCTACCGGCTCGACAAGGTCACCGGCGAGGGCCTGGACGTCGCGAGCCTGCCCTACAGCCTCAAGGTGCTGCTGGAGAACCTGCTCCGCACCGAGGACGGCGCCGACATCACCGAGGAGCACATCCGGGCGCTGGCCGGCTGGGACGCCGACGCCGACCCCGACAAGGAGATCCAGTTCACCCCGGCGCGCGTGATCATGCAGGACTTCACCGGCGTGCCGTGCGTGGTCGACCTCGCCACGATGCGCGAGGCGATGGCCGACCTCGGCGGTGACCCGACGCGCATCAACCCGCTCGCGCCGGCCGAGCTCGTGATCGACCACTCGGTGATCGCCGACGTGTTCGGCACGCCCGAGGCGTTCGAGCGCAACGTCGAGATCGAGTACGAGCGCAACCGCGAGCGCTACCAGTTCCTGCGCTGGGGCCAGGGCGCCTTCGAGGACTTCAAGGTCGTGCCGCCCGGCACCGGCATCGTCCACCAGGTCAACATCGAGCACCTGGCGCGCGTGGTGTTCACCCGCGAGGTCGACGGCGAGACCGTGGCCTACCCCGACACCTGCGTCGGCACCGACTCCCACACCACGATGGTCAACGGCATCGGCGTGGTCGGGTGGGGCGTCGGTGGCATCGAGGCCGAGGCGGCCATGCTCGGCCAGCCGGTGAGCATGCTGATCCCGCGGGTCGTCGGCTTCAAGCTGAGCGGCGACCTGCCCGAGGGCGCGACCGCGACCGACCTGGTGCTCACGATCACCGAGATGCTCCGCAAGCACGGCGTGGTCGGGAAGTTCGTCGAGTTCTACGGCCCCGGCGTCTCTGCCCTGCCGCTGGCCAACCGCGCCACGATCGGCAACATGAGCCCGGAGTTCGGCTCCACCATCGCGGTCTTCCCGATCGACGAGGAGACCACGAAGTACCTCGAGCTCACCGGCCGCACCGAGGAGCAGCTCGCGCTGGTCGAGGCCTACGCCAAGGAGCAGGGCCTCTGGCACGACCCCGACGCCGAGCCGCGCTACTCCGAGAAGCTCGAGCTCGACCTGACCACCGTCGTCCCGTCGCTCGCCGGGCCGAAGCGCCCCCAGGACCGCGTGGCGCTCTCCGACGCCAAGCAGGGCTTCCGCGGCGCGCTGGCGGCCTACGTCGAGGACGGCGAGGCTGCCGTGTCCGGTGAGTACGACGAGGCGCTCGAGGAGTCGTTCCCGGCCTCGGACGCACCCGCGGCGCACGACGACGTGCATGGGCAGACGCCGTCGCGCGACTACCTCTCGTGCGCGCCGAAGGACGGCGGCCGGCCGAGCAACCCCGCGATGGTGACCCTCGAGGACGGCACGACGTTCGAGGTCGACCACGGCGCGGTCGCCATCGCGGCCATCACGTCGTGCACCAACACCTCCAACCCCTCGGTGATGATCGGCGCCGCGCTGCTGGCCAAGAAGGCCGTCGAGAAGGGCCTGCAGCGCAAGCCGTGGGTCAAGACCACGCTCGCGCCGGGGTCGAAGGTCGTCTCGGACTACTACGAGAAGGCCGGCCTCACGCCGTACCTCGACAAGCTCGGGTTCAACCTCGTCGGCTACGGCTGCACGACCTGCATCGGCAACTCCGGCCCGCTGATCCCCGAGGTGACCCAGGCCGTCAACGACAACGACCTCGCGGTCGTCTCGGTGCTGTCCGGCAACCGCAACTTCGAGGGCCGGATCAACCCCGACGTGAAGATGAACTACCTGGCCTCGCCGCCGCTGGTGGTCGCCTACGCGCTGGCTGGGTCGATGGACGTCGACCTGTTCAACGACCCGCTCGGCCAGGATCAGGAGGGCAACGACGTCTTCCTGAAGGACGTCTGGCCGACCGCGCAGGAGGTCGAGGAGGTCATCGCCACCGCGATCACCTCCGAGATGTTCACCCGCGACTACGCCGACGTGTTCGCCGGTGACCAGCAGTGGCAGTCGCTGCCGACGCCCGAGGGCGACACGTTCGAGTGGGATGCCGAGTCGACCTACGTGCGCAAGCCGCCGTACTTCGACGGCATGCCAGACGAGCCGGAGCCGGTCACCGACATCGAGGGCGCCCGGGTGCTGCTCAAGCTCGGCGACTCGGTCACGACCGACCACATCAGCCCGGCCGGCGCCATCAAGAAGGACTCGCCCGCCGGCGCCTACCTCGCCGAGCACGGCGTCGAGCAGCGCGACTTCAACTCCTACGGCTCGCGCCGCGGCAACCACGAGGTGATGATCCGGGGCACGTTCGCCAACATCCGGCTCCGCAACCAGCTGGCGCCCGGCACCGAGGGCGGCTTCACCCGCGACTTCACGACCGGCGAGGGCGACGACGCGACGGTGACGTCGGTCTACGAGGCCTCCGAGCACTACCTCGAGGCCGGCACTCCGCTGGTGGTCCTGGCCGGCAAGGAGTACGGCTCCGGCTCCTCGCGCGACTGGGCCGCCAAGGGCACCGCGCTGCTGGGCGTGAAGGCCGTCATCGCCGAGTCCTACGAGCGCATCCACCGCTCGAACCTCATCGGCATGGGCGTGCTGCCGCTGCAGTACCCCGAGGGCGAGACCGCCGAGTCGCTCGGCCTCACCGGCGAGGAGACGTTCTCTGTCACCGGTGTCACAGACCTCAACGACGGCACCACGCCGCGCACGGTGAAGGTCACGGCCGACGGCCCGTCCGGATCCACCGACTTCGACGCGGTCGTGCGCATCGACACCCCCGGCGAGGCGAACTACTACCGCAACGGCGGGATCATGCAGTACGTCCTACGGAGCCTACGCCGCGCCTGACGGGTAGCTCAGCGGCGGCGCTGCAGCTCGACCGCCTCGGCGACCGCGCGGGTGACCGCGGCGGGGTCGGCGCGGTCGAGCTCGACCACGACCATCATGTGGCTCTCGAACCGCGGTGGGACGCCGAAGGTGTCGGGATGGTCGGCCAGCAGCCGCTCGCGCGCGGCGAAGCCGGCCCGGATCACCACCGAGGTCGGGTCGAGCCGACGCACCACGAGCCGGTCGTCGACGTACCACGCCGGGCGCGCCTCGGTGCCCTTGCGCTTGACCCCCTCGTGCGACAGGGCCAGCCGGCCGACCTCGTCGAGGTTCACGCCCGGCAGCCTGCCACCCCCGCGCCGGCCACGGACAGGGCGGCGTCGGCGAAGCGGCCCGCGCCGCCGTGCTCGCGCAGGACCGTCGCGGCCCGCTGGGTGGAGGCGTCGAGCGCCCGCGCCCGGCGTACGGCGTCGCGGAGCCGCTCCGGGGTCAGGTCGCCCGCCCTGAGCGTCACCCCGGCGCCCGCCTCGCTCACCCGGCGGGCGATCTCGGGTTGGTCGCGGCCGAACGGCACCACGACGCTCGGCACGCCGGCCGCGAGCGACTTCGACACGATGCCGAACCCGCCGTGGGTCACCACCACAGCGCACTCCGGGAGCACCTGACCGTGCGGCACGAACCGCTCGACCCGGACGTTGCCCGCGGAGGTCAGGCCCGCGGTGTCGTGCGCGTCGACGAGCGTCATCAGGACCCGCACCGGCTCGTCGCGCAGCGCCTCCACGGCGACCCGGGCGAGGTCCTCGTCGCCCTGGTAGTCGCTCGAGCAGGTCACCAGCACCCACGGGTCGCCGGGCTCGTCGAGCCAGGCCGGCCGGTCGGCGGGCGGGTCCCACGGCTGCGCGCCCACGAGGTGGAACGCCGCGGGCAGGTCGGTGCGCGGGTACTCCAGCGGCTCGCCGGTCAGCACGATCACGCCGTCGTGCGAGGGCAGCTGCTCCAGGGGCGACCGGAACGGCGCCAGCCCGGCGGCCACGCGGAGCTCGTTGAGCCCGGGCAGCATCGCCTTGCCGAACGCCCGCTCCACGACCTTCCAGAGCACCCGGTCGCGCAGCCGGCCGAGGGGGCCGGCCATCGGCGCCAGCCCGAGACCGTACGGCGGTATCCCGCGGCCCGGCCACGGCAGCACGGACGGCATGACGACGGCACTCGGCAGCGGCGAGGCCTCGGCGACGGTCTGCGCGCCGTACGCGATGGCGTCGACGAGAAGCACGTCCGGGCGGTGGGCGGCGATCGCGTCCTGCAGGTCGGGCCCGTCGAACCGGCCGCGGTGCACGAGGTCGGCCTGCCCGCCGCTGAGGCGCTCGGCGCCGCTCGTGGCCTCGTAGTCGGTGACCCGGACGGCCAGCACCTCGGGTGCGATGGGCGAGACGTCGGTCAGACCCGCGGCCCGGAGCGTGTCGAGCAGCTCGGGCAGCGTGCGGACGTGGACGTCGTGCCCGCGGCGCTGGAGCTCCAGCAGCCCGGGGACGAGCGGGAAGACGTGGCCGGTGGCTGGCGCGGTGTACGCGAGGAATCTGGTCATGGTCTGTTAGTATGAGAATCAATTCATTTGTGTCAAGATAAAACGAAGTAGAGGAGGCGGGAGTGGCCACTCGACGGTACGAGATGTCGAGCCGCGACCGGGCCCGCGCCGCGACCCGCGAGGCGATCATCGACGCCGCGGTCGACCTCTTCACCGGGGCGTGGTTCGACGAGGTCACCCTGGCCGAGGTCGCGGCGCGCGCCGGTGTCTCGCAGCAGACGGTGGTCAACCACTTCGGCAGCAAGATCGGGGTCTACCTGGCCGGGATCTCCGAGCGGGTCGCGCCGGCGATCGTGGAGAGCCGGGCGGCGGCGCGCCCGGGGGACGTCGAGGGGGTGGTGGCGGCGGTGGTCCGCGACTACGAGACAACGGGCGACGGCACCTTCCGGACGGTCGCGCTGTCCGAGCGGGTCCCCGAGCTGCGCGAGATCGTCGAGCGCGGTCGAGCCGCGCACCGCGCGTGGGTCGCGGAGATGTTCGAGCCGCAGCTGAGGCGGCGTCGCGGCGCCCGCCGGGAGCAGACGCTGCGGCTGCTGGTCACGGTCCTCGACGTCTCGACCTGGACGACGCTGCGCCGCCACGAGGGCCTCGACCGCGACGCGACCGCCGCCCACCTGCGGGCGCTGGTCGAGGGCGTGCTGGGCGGCTGACGCGGCCCAACACACGGCCCGAACGGGCTAGAGCCACGGGTGCGGGCCGCGTGCCAAGGTGCTGCCATGTCTCCGCGCTCCTGGCTCGTCGTGCTCGCCCTCGTCTGCTCCGCGCTCTTCGTGACGGCCGGCCCGGCGGGGGCGGCCCGGACCGATCCCGCGGCGCGGGCCGCGATCCCGCGCACCTACGACCAGGCGCTCGCGCACTTCCAGAACGCCACGAAGGTCCGCGTGAACCGGAAGTTCTACACGCCCAGCGGCAACATCTACTGCAACGTCGGCATGCGGCTCGTGAAGGGTTGCGAGATCAACGTCGGCCGGATCCCGGGACCGAACGTCTGCCGCAACAACCCGGTGTCGAAGACCGTCGGCCGCCTCGAGTTCCGCCGGTCGAAGGTGCAGCCCGTGTGCAACACCGACACGATCCGGACGTCGAACACCCGGACGCTGCCGTACGGCGAGGCGATGATCTACGGCAACATCTCCTGCCTCAGCGAGGAGATCGGCGTCACCTGCCTCAACGAGAAGTTCGAGTTCGGCTTCTTCCTGCACCGCGGTGAGTACGTCCTCTTCAGCCGCTGACGGGCGGCCGCCGACCGCTGCGTAGGTTGGGGACGTGCTCATCGCCTTCAGCATCTCGCCCACCGCCACCACCGAGGACGGCTCCGTGTCGGAGGCCGTCGCGGCCGCCGTCCGGGTCGTGAAGGAGTCCGGGCTCCCGTGGGAGCTGACCAGCATGTTCACGACCGTCGAGGGCGAGTGGGACGAGGTGATGGCCGTGGTCAAGCGCGCCGTCGACGTCGTCGCCGCGGTGTCGCCCCGCGTCGGGCTGGTGCTCAAGGCGGACATCCGGCCCGGCTTCGAGGGCCAGCTGACCGCGAAGGTGGACCGCGTCAACGCGCTGCTGGACCGGCCGGCCGACGGCTGAGTCCCCACCGCTCCGGGTAACTGCCCTTCTGGAGGGCACGGGGACGACCCGGAGGAGGAGCTGTGGCAGGCACGTGGACAGGGAGGCTGGCCCGCGTCGTGGCGGCCTACGCCGTCATCGCGCTGGTCGTGGTCGCGTGGGGCTGGCTGCTCACGCACCCGTTGCAGGGACCCGTCGAGGGCGTCGACGACGACGTGTCGCGCTGGTTCGAGGACCAGCGCACGTCAGCCCTCGACCCCGTGTCCGACGTCGGGACGCTGCTGGGCGAGACGCCGGTCGCCCTCGGCTTCGGCATCCTGGTGGCGCTCGTGGCCGGCTTCGCCTTGCGCTCGGTCGCGGCGGCCGCCCTGACCCTGGTGGCGGACGTCGGCGACGGCGGCATCTACTGGCTCGGCACGCACGCCGACCCGCGGGACCGCCCGCCGGTCCACCTCATGGACTCCGGCCTGGTGCCGGACGCGAGCTTCCCGTCCGGCCACGTGGGGTCGGCGATCGCGGTCTACGGCAGCGCGGCCCTGCTCCTCGCACTGTGGCTGCGCCGGCGCGGCCGCGCGACCGGTGTCGGGGGAGCGGTCGTGGCGCTGCTCGTGTGCGTGCCGCTCTTCGTCGCACTCAGCCGGCTCTACCAGGGCGCCCACCACCTCACCGACGTGGCCACGGCCCTCGTCTACGGCACCGTCTGGGTGCTGGTGTGCGCGACCCTCCTGGGGCTGCGCTCGACGGCGTCCGACGCCGCCGTGCCACGATCGGCGGGTGGACTCAGAGACACGCCAGTACCGCACCGGTGACCGCGAGGTCGTCCTCGACCTGACCCGCGACTGCGCCCGCTACGTCGCGGACCGGGGCGACGGGCTGCTCCACCTGTTCGTGCCGCACGCCACGGCCGGGATCGCGATCCTCGAGACCGGGGCCGGCAGCGACGACGACCTCCTGGCGGCGCTCGGCGAGCTGCTGCCGGCCGACGACCGGTGGAAGCACGCGCACGGGTCGCGCGGCCACGGCCGGTCGCACGTGATGCCGGCGCTGGTGCCGCCGTACGCCACGGTGCCGGTCCTCGGCGGCGAGCTCGCCCTCGGCACCTGGCAGAGCATCTGCCTGGTCGACCTCAACGTCGACAACGACGAGCGCACGGTCCGGTTCAGCTTCCTCGCCGGATGATCCGCGCCCACCCCTGCGTGGCCCGGATCCGCGCTTGATCGAACAGAGGTTCGAATCCTGACGTAGGCTGCGGCGATGGTCTCGCAGCACGCCCGCCGACTCGTGGCGCCGCCCGGCTGGCCCGCGGAGGTGCGACCTCCCGACGCGCCCGAGTGGGAGCGGACGGCGACCAACTGGCTGCTCGACCTCTGCCCACCGGAGTACCGCGCCTACCCGACGCTGCGTCACCACCCCGTGGTGCTCGCCCGGTTCGCGCTCCTGCACGTGGAGGCGTGCCAGGCCTCGGTCAGGCGCGGCCTGAGCGAGGCGCGCGCCGAGCTGCGGGACGTCGCGACGCTCGACGTGGTCGATGCCGCGGTCGAGACCTGGCTGGCGGAGGAGGCGCGGCTCGCCGGCGTACGCCGCGCCGTCGGGCTGGTCGAGGAGGCGCTGCGCGGGCGCCGCTACGTCGCGCGCCTCTGACCTCCGGCGAGGTCAGGGCAGCGGGTCGGCCGACCCCAGCCGCCACAGCGCCAGTCCGTGCAGCCCGAGCTCGGTCGCCAGCGCGAGGCGCAGCGCGTACGAACGCCCGTCCGACCACCACAGCCGCGTGCCGTCGAAGAGCCGGGCGGTCCACTCGCCCGGGCCAGTGCGCCACCGGGCGCGCGCGTCGTCGCGGGCGACGAGCCGCCGAGCCTGCCGGTCGGTGACGGTGCGGCCCTCGCGGTGCCGCGGCCAGGTGTAGCCGTAGCCGGCCACGCCGAGGTCGACCTTCGCCGCGGGCACGACCGAGGTGACCACGCCGACCGCTCGGCGCTGCCAGCCCAGCGCCCCGATGGGGCCGGGGCCGGACCACGGCCCGTGCTGGTCGTAGGTCATCAGTGCCAGCATGTCGACGGCGGCGCCGAGCTCGGCGAGCCGGTAGCCCCGGGCGACGTACTCCTGCGGGTCGGTCGAGGCCATCACGGCGATCGACACCGACTTCTCGGGCGCCATCCGGCTCTGCAGTTCGGTCACCAGCATGAGCAGCCCGTCCGCGTCGCGCCGGGCCATCGACTCGAGGTCGACCTGGATGCCGTCCCAGCCCTGGGCGGCCACGAACGACGCGAGCCGACCGGCGACCGCCTGCACGTGGGCGGGGTCGCGCAGGAGCCGGGCGGCGGCCCGTGGGTCGAAGTCGCCGAGCCGGTTGCTGTAGTTGCTGAGCAGCAGCTCGGCGCGCAGCCCGTGGGCGTGGGCGGTGGCGAGCAGGCGCGTCAGGTCGGCGTCCGGCGCCGAGACCGAGCCCCCGTTGCGGGCGAGCGAGACGCCGTCGACGCCCAGCGTCGCGAGGCCGTGCGCGTCCCGGGCGACCAGGGAGTCGGACGCACCACCGAGGACGTAGCCCGTCGACGCCAGCGAGGCCGCCCGCGCGTCGGCGGTCCGCTCCGCGGCCGGGGGCGGGGCACCCGCGGAGGGGGAGGCGACGGCCGGGAGCCCGCCGCTGACGACGAGCGCGAGGACCGCCGCCGTCAGCCTGCTCGGGAGCCTGCTCGTGAGCCTGCTCGTGAGCCTGCTCGTGAGGAAGGGCACGCGGTCACCCTGCCACGGGTTCCGCGGTTCGGGTGCACGCCCCGCGCCGGGCCACCTACCGTCTGTGCATGACCCCGACGGCGGCCTCCTCGGTGCTCAAGGTGGCGCGCAGCGACATCTCGCTGACCGACCAGCCGATCAACCCCGACTGGATCCTCGAGGGCACGCCCCGCGCGCGCATCTCGGAGTGGGGCGAGAGCCCCGACGGCACCACGTCGCACTGGACGTGGGACTGCACGGCGGGCCGGTTCCGCTGGTACTACGACGTCGACGAGACGATCGTCGTCGTCGCCGGCGCGGTCACGATCCGGGTCGACGACGAACCGCCGGTGCGGCTCGAGGTGGGTGACGCGGCGTACTTCCCGGCGGGGCACTGGGTGACCTGGCACGTCGAGGAGTACGTCCGCAAGCAGGCCGTCGTCCGCGTGCCGGTGCCGCGCACCATGCGGCTGGCCGTCAACGGCATCGGCCGCCGCAAGCACCGCCTGCGCTGAGTCGGGACCGGCCCACCCTGAGGGGGATCGACCACAGCCGAGGGCCGACCTAGGCTGGCCGCCTCATGGCCCCCTCCCGGCGGATGCACCTGTCCGCGGTCCTCGTCCTGGTGGCCGCGGCGGTCGCGGGCACGGTCGCGACCGCGGTCTCCACGAGCGACCGCCGGACCGCGACGGCCGCACCCGGCGCGCCCGCCGCCGACGCCGCGCCCGGCGTCGTGGACGTCCACCTGGACGACTGCGGTTCCGCGTGGGTGCCCGGACCCGCAGGAGGGCAGGAGATCACCCTGCACAACACCGACTTCCGCGCGGGGGAGGTCCGCGTCGTGGGGGTGGGGGCAGGCAACGGGCGCAAGGTCTTCGCCGAGCTCGAGCCGTTCGGCCCGGGCAGCACCGTGACCCTCCACGTCCGGCTAGCCGCCGGCGACTACGCGCTGCAGTGCCTGTTCGAGGAGCACGCGCCGGTCACCGGTCCGGCGCGCACCGTCACGGGGGACGCGCCCGGCGTCCGGGGCGTCCGCCCGCTCCCGCAGGACAAGCTGGTGCGGGCCACGCTGCGCTACACCGCCTGGGTGCGCCGCCAGCTCCCGGCGCTCGAGCGGCAGACCCGTGCTCTGTCCGCGGCGGTGGCCGCCGGCGACGTGGCGGCCGCCAAGCGCTGGTGGCTGACCGCGCACGCGGGCTACGAGCGGCTGGGCGCGGCGTACGACGCGTTCGGCGACCTCGACGGCGTCATCAACGGCCTGCCCGCAGGACTGCACCGGGGGGTCCGCGACCCGGGCTTCACGGGCTTCCACCGCGTCGAGCTCGCGCTGTGGCACCCCGCCTCGACCAGCGCGGCCGAACGGCGCCGGCAGGCCGCGGCGCTGGCGGAGGCCGTCGGCGACCTGCGCAAGGAGCTCGCGAGCGCCCAGCTCGCCCCGCTGACGTTCTCGATCCGTGCCCACGAGATCGCCGAGAACCTGCTGCGCCCGGTCCTCACCGGCCAGGCCGACCTCGGCAGCCACAGCGACCTCGCGACCGTGGCGGCCGGTCTGGAGGGCACCCGGGTGGTCCTGGACCTGGTGCGCCGGCAGCTCCGGGGCCGCTACCCGCACCTGCGGCGGCTGCTCGGTGAGGTGGAGCGGGCCCACCGCGTCGTGTCCAGGCTGGCCCGCGGCCCGCTCGGGCACCGGGCGGTGGACGACTGGCCGCTGGCCCGCCGGCAGCACGTCGACGCCCTGGTCGCCGGTCTCGCCGAGCGGCTGGCGCCGGTGGCCAGCGTGCTCGAGCCGAGGAGGGTCACGTGACGGGCGACCGGCCCAGCGACCGGCCCGGCGACCGGCCCAGCGGCATCCAGCGCCGCGGCCTGCTGGGCGCCGGCGCCGCGGGCGCGCTCGGCGGGGCCGCGGCCGGCGCCAGCCTGGTGCCGGGGTGGGGCCCCGGGCGCGGGGCCGCCGCCGAGGCGGCCGCCCGGAGCGAGCCCGCCGCGCCCATCCCGTTCCACGGCGTGCACCAGCCCGGGGTCACCCGCGAGGTCGTCGCCAGCGCGGCGTACGTCGCGTGCGACGTCACGACGACCCGCCGTCGCGACCTGGCGGGGCTCCTGAGGACCCTCACCGACCGCTCGCGCTTCCTCTGCACGGGCGGCCGGCCGCCGGACGTCGGCATCACCAGCCCGCCGTCCGACTCGGGCGTGCTCGGCCCCGAGCTGCCCGCCGACGGGCTGACCGTGACCGTGTCGGTGGGCGCGAGCCTCTTCGACGACCGGTTCGGCCTGGCGCGACGCCGGCCGCGGCGGCTGACGACGATGGGCACGTTCCCCGACGACGACCTCGACCCCGACCTGTGCCACGGCGACCTGATGCTGATGATCGCCGCACCGCACCCCGACACGGTGCTGCACGCGCTGCGCGACCTGCTCCGCCACACCCGCGGGGCGCTGCAGCCGCGGTGGCGGGTCGACGCCTTCGGCTCCCCGCCGCGGCCGTCGGGCACGCCGCGCAACCTGATGGGGTTCATGGACGGCACCGCCAACCCCGGCCCCGAGGAGCTCGACCGGCTGGTCTGGGTCGGCGTCGGCGAGCCGGCGTGGACTGCGGGCGGGAGCTACCAGGTGGTCCGCGTGATCCGGATGTTCGTCGAGTTCTGGGACCGCGTCGGGCTCAACGAGCAGGAGCGGATGATCGGCCGGCGCCGTGACACCGGCGCGCCCTTCTCGGGGTCGGTCGAGACCGACGTGCCGGACTACTCCAACGACCCGGTCGGCGCGACCACGCCGCTCGACGCCCACATCCGGATGGCCAACCCGCGCACACCCGCCACCGACGGGAGCCGGATGCTCCGCCGCGCCTACAACTACGACCGGGGGCTCGACGCGAACGGCGACCTGGACATGGGGCTGGTCTTCACGGCGTACCAGAGCGACCTGCAGCGGGCGTTCGTGACCGTCCAGAAGCGGCTCGCGGGGGAGCCGCTGGTCGACTACATCTCGCCGATCGGCGGCGGCTACTTCTTCGCCCTGCCCGGCGTCCAGGACCCCTCTGACTGGTATGGGCAACGACTGCTCGCGGGCGTAACGTGACGAACGGCCCGCCTCCCGGCCCGCCTCGTCGAACATCCCAGGAAGGTTCGCAGCGCATGCCTCGTCGTCTCGGAACCACCGTCGGCGTGTGCGCCCTCGCCGGCGCGCTCGCCACCCTCGTCGTCGGAGCCACCGTGCCCGGGTCCGGTGCCGCCTCGCGGGCACCCGCGCCCGCGCCGGTCGCCTCGGGCCAGGCGGCGACCGGCGTCTCGCCGGTCGCGTTCCTCGACCCGAGGAAGGGCAGGACCAAGACCCCCATCAAGCACCTGGTCGTGATCTTCGACGAGAACATCTCCTACGACCATTACTTCGGGACCTACCCGAAGGCCACCAACAAGGGCGGCGGCACCAAGTTCAGGGCGAAGAAGAACACGCCGAGGAACGACAACCTCATCACCTCGAAGAAGCTGAAGAAGAACCCCAACCTCTACAAGCCGTTCCGCCTCGGGCCGAAGCAGGCGCTCACCTGCGACCAGAACCACGGCTACACCGCCGAGCAGAAGGCCCACAACCTCGGCCACATGGACCAGTTCGTCCAGAACGTCAGCGTCGACACCTGCTCCGGGCCGTTCGGCGCACCGGGCCTGACGATGGGCTACTTCGACGGCAACACCGTCACCGGTCTCTGGAACTACGCCCAGAACTTCGCGATGTCCGACCGGTCCTTCGCCGACAACTTCGGCCCCTCGACACCGGGCGCGATCAACCTGGTCTCCGGCAACACGCACGGCTTCGTCGAGGTCGACCCGGTCACCGGCGCGCCCGCCACGCCGTCCAGCCAGCTGATCGACCACGACCCGACGACCGGCGTCGGATCGATGATCGGCGACCCGCAGCCGTACCACGACGACTGCTCGCACCACGCCGGCGCCAACCTCGTGGTCGGCACAGGCCGCAACATCGGCGACCTGCTCAACGCGAAGGGGATCACCTGGGGCTGGTTCCAGGGCGGCTTCACGCCGACGTCGCCGTGGCCGGGCGCTCCCGGCACGTTCGCCACGTGCGGGACGACGCACCAGAACGTCGGCGGCGGCAGCTCGATCGACTACATCCCGCACCACAACCCCTTCTCCTACTACCCCTCGACGGCCAACCCGCACCACCTGCCGCCGAGCTCGATCAAGGCCGTCGGCACGACCGACCAGGCCAACCACAACTACGACCTGTCGGTGTTCGCGCAGGCGATCAAGAACAAGAGCCTCCCGGCCGTGAGCTTCCTCAAGGCGCGGGCCTTCGAGGACGGCCACGCGGGCTACTCCAGCCCGCTCGACGAGCAGCGCTTCCTGGTGGAGCAGATCAACCTGATCCAGAAGTCGAAGTACTGGAAGGACACCGCGATCGTCATCGCGTACGACGACTCCGACGGCTGGTACGACCACCGGGCCGCGAAGATCACCCACGGCTCGCATAACGCGACGCTCGACACGCCCCTGTGCTCGGGCGTCCCCGCGGCGGGCGGCTACACCGGTCGCTGCGGCCCCGGTCCTCGGCTCCCGCTGCTGGTCCTGTCGCCGTACGCCCGGGCGAACTTCGTCGACCACCACCAGACCACGCAGTCCTCGATCCTCCGGTTCATCGAGGACAACTGGAAGGTCGGCCGGATCGGGGACTTCTCCTTCGACGCCGGCGCGGGCTCGCTCAAGCACCTGTTCGACTTCAAGCAGCGTCGCACCATCCAGCTGCTGCTCAAGCCGAACGGCGCGGTCAAGCGGCTGAGGGGCAAGTAGGGCGGTGGCCCGCGAGTTCGCCGGCGTGATCGTGGTCGACCGCCGGGGCTGGATCCTGCTCCAGGAGCGCGACGAGCACCCGGTGATCGACCCCGAGCGCTGGGGCCCGCCGGGTGGGCACCTCGAGGACGGTGAGGACCCCGCCGAGGGTGCGGCGCGTGAGCTCGAGGAGGAGACGGCGGTCCGCATCGACCCCGCGGAGCTGACCCTGTGGCGGGCCATCGAGGTCTTCCACGAGGCCTACGGCTCCTGGGACCGGATGCACGTCTACGCCACCAGGGCGGACCTGGTCGACGCGGACATCGAGTGCCGCGAGGGCCGGCAGATCGTCTTCGTGGAGCCGGGCGCAGCCCGGGCGCTCGACCTCACGGCGTCGGCGTCGATCTCGGTGCCGGGCTTCCTCGACTCCGACCTCTACGCCACCATGACCGCGTGAGCGCCCCGACTTCCTCCGCCCTCACGGTCGTGCCGGTGCCGGGACCCGGCGCGGAGGACGTCGTGGTCGCCACGAGCGGTCCGGACGAGGGCTCGGTCTTCACCGGCACCGCCGACGGCGCGATCTGGAGGACCAGCCACGACGGCGCGAGGATCGACCGGGTCGCCGACACCGGCGGGCGTCCGCTCGGCATCGAGCTCGACCCCGACGGCCGGCTGCTGGTCTGCGACGCCCACCGCGGGCTGCTCCGCGTCGACCCGGGTTCCGGTGCCGTGGAGACCGTGACCGACAGCGTCGACGACGTGCGGATGGTCTTCTGCAACAACGCGGCGATCGCGGAGGACGGCACCGTCTGGTTCTCGGACTCCTCACGCAGGTTCGGCATCGAGGACTGGAAGTCCGACTTCGTGCAGGTCACCCGCACCGGCCGCCTGCTCCGGCTGGGCACCGACGGGGTGGTCACCACGGTCCTCGACGGCCTGGCGTTCGCCAACGGCGTCGCCCTGGCCCGCGACGAGTCCTACGTCGCGGTGGCGGAGACCGCGGCGCGCACGGTCGTCCGCCACTGGATCACCGGTCCCCGCGCCGGCACCCGAGACCTGCTCGTGCAGGACCTCCCCGGCTACCCCGACAACATCGCCCGGGGCTCCGACGGCCTGATCTGGGTCACCATCGCGAGCCCCCGTGACCCTGTGGTGGAGCGGCTGCAGGGCGGCCCGATGTTCCTGCGACGGGCCGCCACCCGCATCCCGGAGGCGATCCAGCCCAAGCCGAAGCGGACCGTGCGGGTCCAGGCCCTTGACGACACCGGGCGGGTCGTGCAGGACGTCGACGTGCGGACGGACGGCTACCACATGGTGACCGGGGTCCGGGAGCACGAGGGCCGGGTCTGGCTGGGCAGCCTGCACGAGCCGGCGATCGCGTTCATCGATCTCTGATCTGGGCACCCCCACCCGTAGACTCGCTGACCATGGGCCTGCTCGACACGATCTCGGGGCCGCGCGACCTGCGCCGGCTCTCCGACGACGAGCTCGAGACCCTCGCGAGCGAGATCCGCGACCGGCTGATCGCCTCGTGCGCGCCGGTCGGCGGCCACCTCGGGCCCAACCTGGGCGTCGTCGAGCTGACGATGGCCATCCACCGCGTCTTCGACTCCCCGCGCGACCGCGTCGTGTGGGACACCGGCCACCAGGCCTACGTCCACAAGATGGTGACCGGACGGGCCCGCGAGTTCGACCGGCTCCGGGTCGAGGGCGGGCTGAGCGGCTACCCGAGCCAGGCCGAGTCCCCCCACGACGTCGTCGAGAACAGCCACGCCTCCACCGCCCTGAGCTACGCCGACGGGCTGGCCAAGGCCTACGCCATCCGGGGCGAGGACCGCCACGTCGTCGCCGTCATCGGCGACGGTGCCCTCACCGGCGGCATGGCCTGGGAGGCGCTCAACAACATCGCGGTCGCCAACCGATCGCGGCTGGTGATCGTCGTCAACGACAACGGCCGCTCCTACACCCCGACCGTGGGCGGTCTCACCACCGCGCTCACCACGCTGCGCACCAGCCCGCGCTACGAGCAGGTGCTCGACGTCATCAAGCGGCGCCTCAACGCCGTGCCCGGTGTCGGCCCGGCCGCCTACGACGCTCTGCACGCGATGAAGAAGGGCGTCAAGGACGCCGTCGCCCCCCAGGGGCTCTTCGAGGACCTCGGCCTGAAGTACGTCGGGCCGGTCGACGGTCACGACCGCGCGGCGACCGAGCACGCCCTGGCGCAGGCGAAGAAGTTCAACGGGCCGGTGATCGTGCACGCGATCACGCGCAAGGGCTTCGGCTACGACGCCGCCGAACGCCACGAGGCCGACCAGTTCCACCAGGTCGGGCCCTTCGACCCCGACTCGGGGGAGCAGGACCCCAAGGGCACCATCTGGACCAACGCCTTCACCGACGAGATCGTCCGGATCGGCCAGCGGCGCAAGGACGTCGTCGCGATCACCGCGGCGATGATGCACCCGGTCGGGCTGCACCAGTTCCAGGCCCGGTTCCCCGAGCGGACCTTCGACGTCGGCATCGCCGAGCAGCACGCGGCGACCTCGGCGGCCGGGCTCGCCATGGGCGGGCTGCACCCGGTCGTCGCGATCTACGCGACGTTCCTCAACCGTGCGTTCGACCAGGTGCTGATGGACTGCGCCCTGCACCGTTGCGGGGTCACCTTCGTCCTCGACCGGGCCGGGGTCACCGGCGACGACGGTGCCAGCCACAACGGCATGTGGGACATGTCCATCCTCCAGGTCGTCCCCGGCCTGCGTCTGGCCGCGCCCCGTGACGCCACCCGGGTCCGCGAGCTGCTCAACGAGGCGGTCGACGTCGAGGACGCACCCACGGTGCTGCGCTTCCCCAAGGGCCAGCCGCCCGAGGACATCCCGGCGGTCGACCGGGTCGGCAGGGTCGACGTGCTGGTCCGCAACGGCGTCAAGGACGTGATCGTGGTCGCCGTGGGCGCCATGGCCGAGACCGCGGTCGACGTGGCCGACCGGCTGGTCGCGCAGGGGATCGGCGTCACGGTCGTCGACCCGCGGTGGGTCAAGCCGGTCGACCCGGCGCTGGTCGAGCTCGCCCGCGAGCACCGGCTCGTGGTGTCCATCGAGGACAACGGAGAGACGGGCGGCTGCGGGGCGGTGCTGCTGCAGACGCTCAACGCCGCGGGCGTGACCACGCCGTTCCGGCTGCACGCGATCCCGCAGGAGTTCCTCGGCCACGCGAAGCGCGGCCGCATCCTCGAGCGGATCGGCCTGACCCCGCAGGCGATCGCCCTCGGCATCGTCGAGGACGTCACGGCGGTGACCCAGCCGGACGCCGCCCGAGCCCGCCTCGACGCCGAGCGGACCGTCTGAGACTGCCTCCGGGCACCCGCCATAGTCGATTCGGGCCATTCTCGACGGGCCTCGCCGTCGCTAGGTTGAAGGCCTCTGCTCCAGCTCATCCCCGGGGGACGCCATGACCCGAGCTCCGATCCGTCTTCTCTCCGCCACCGTGGTTCTCGGCCTCGCCGTGACCGGGGCGCTCGCCCTCGTCGCGCCGCCCAGCCAGGCCGTGCCGGGCGCACACAAGTTCGCGGGCACGGGCTTCGGCGCGATCCCCGACGGGTCCTCGCCGTGCCCCACACCCGGGGCGCCGCGCAACGTGACCTTCAACGTGACCGGGATGACGGCCCCCTTGACCGACGTGCGGATCACGGGTCTGCAGTTCGACCCCGCGCACCCCTTCCTCGGCGACCTCTCCGTCTCGCTCATCGCACCCAACGGTGCGACCCACGTCGTCTTCGCCAGGACGGGCGCGACGACCGCCACCGGATTCGGCGACAACAGCAACGTGTCCGGCCCCTACACCTTCGCCGACGACGCCGCCGGCAACTGGTGGACGGCGGCGGCAGCGGTCGATCTGAACACCAACGTCGCTCCCGGCAGCTATCGGACCAGCCAGTCGGGCGGCGCCGGAGCCACCGGCGCCGTCAGCTCGATGAACGCCGCCTTCGCCGCGCTGGCCAACCCCAACGGCACCTGGACCCTGCGAGTGACCGACGGCTGCGCCGGCGACACGGGCGCGGTGACGGCCGCGACGCTCGAGCTGACCGACGCGACCGCGTGCGCGACCCAGCAGGCCGCCGTCAGCAGCGCCGCGACGGCCGCCGCCTCCGCCGACCAGGCAGCGGCCGCGGCCGGCGACGCCGTCGCGAAGGCCACCAAGAAGGTGACGAAGGCCAAGCAGCGGCTGAAGAAGGCCGTGCGCAGCGGCGCCCAGGGCAAGATCGCGAAGGCGAAGGCGAAGCTGAAGAAGGCCAAGAAGGCAGCGAAGGCCGCGAAGGCCGCGAAGGCCGTCGCCGACCAGGGCGCCGCCACCGCCCACCAGCAGCTGGCGGCGGCCCAGGCGGCGCTCGCCGCCTGCCAACAGGCCTAGCCTGCCCCCAGCCCGGGTGCACACCTCGGAGGTCGCGCCCGGGCGTCTGCGAAACTGGACGGGTGCCCACCGAACGTCTCGTGCACATCGTCGACGAGGTCCCCGAGCTCGAGGGGGTGACCGACCTGACGATGGTGCTCGTCCTTGACGGGTTCCTCGACGCAGGCAACGCGGCCGCGCACGCCGCCCGGCACCTCGCCGACCTCGGCACCGGCGCCACCACGCCCGGGCCGGTCGTGGCGACGTTCGACGTCGACCAGTTCCACGACTACCGCGCCCGGCGCCCGGCGATGTCGTTCGTGCGCGACCACTACCAGGGCTACGACGCGCCGCGGCTCGTCGTCCGCCTCCTGCACGACAGCGGCGGCACGCCGTACCTCCTCCTCCACGGCCCCGAGCCGGACAACCGCTGGGAGGCGTTCGCCCGGGCGGTGCGCGAGGTGCTCGAGCGGCTCGGCGTCACGCGCGTCATCGCGATGGGCTCGGTCCCGATGGCGGTGCCGCACACGCGCCCGATCGCGATCACGCCCCACGCCAACCGTCCCGAGCTCGTCCCGGGTGCCAGCCCCTGGCGCGGCGAGCTGCGGATCCCGAGCAGCGCGCAGGCGCTGCTGGAGGTGCGGCTGGGGGAGTGGGGCCACGACATGCTCGGCTTCGTGGCGCACATCCCGCACTACCTCGCCCAGCTCGACTACCCGAAGGCCGCCGCGATCCTGCTCGAGCAGGTCGAGCTCGCCGGCCGGCTCACGATCGACCTGAGCGAGCTGCACGAGCTCGCCCGCGAGCGCGAGACCGAGATCGAACGCTACCTCGCGTCCAACGACGAGGTCGGCGACGTGGTCCAGGCGCTGGAGCAGCAGTACGACGCGTTCGCGCGCGCCGAGGGCGCCGGTGAGAGCCTGTTGGCCTCCGACGAGCCGTTGCCGACCGGCGAGGAGATCGGCCAGCAGTTCGAGCAGTTCCTCGCCGGTCTCGACGCCCAGGACGACAAGGACACCGACGGCTACCCCGGCGACTCCGAGCGCGACGCATGAGCGATCCGTCGCCCGTCGCCGACCTGCTGCACCTCCTCGACCTGGAGAAGCTCGACGACGACCTCTACCGCGGCGCCCAGCCGCCGTCGGCTCGCGCCCGGGTCTACGGCGGTCAGGTGGCGGCGCAGGCGCTGGTGGCCGGCGTACGCAGCGTGGAGCCGGAGTTCGTTCCGCACTCCTTCCACTCCTACTTCCTGCTGCCGGGCGACTACGCGATCCCGATCATCTTCGACGTGCAGCGGATCCGCGACGGCCGGTCGTTCCTCACCCGGCGGGTGACCGCGAGCCAGCACGGGCGGCCGATCTACCACCAGACCATCAACTTCCAGCGGCCCGAGGAGGGCTTCGACCACCAGGACGTCATGCCCGAGGTCCCCGGCCCTGACGAGGGCCTCGACCTCGTCGACCTGATGCGCGGTCGCGGCAACGCCGACGCCGACGAGCTCGGCAAGGAGTGGGCCTCGATCGAGGTGCGCTTCCTCGGCAACTCCAAGCACGGGCTCGCTCCCGACCCGCGGCACCCCTCGCGCGCCCAGATGTGGGTGCGGTTCAGGGACGGCCTGCCCGAGGACCCGATGGCCCACCTCGCGGCGTTCACCTACGCCAGCGACATCAGCCTCCTCGGTGCCGCGCTCGCCGTGCACGACGTCGACCCGGCCAAGGCGCTGATGGCCTCGCTCGACCACACGCTGTGGTTCCACCGGCCCTTCCGGGCCGACGAGTGGTGGCTCTACGACCAGTGGTCGCCCAGCGCCCACGGCGGCCGCGGCCTGGCCTTCGGTCACGTCTACACCGCCGACGGCACGCTGGTCGCGACCGCGGCGCAGGAGGGCGTGATCCGCTCCCGTCGTCCGGGGTAGTCCGTGACCGGAGGGCCCCTGATGCCGCCGATCAGGGGCCCGTACGTCACGGACTACCCCGCCACGTGTCACTCCAGTCACGCGAAGCACATCCGTCACAGCGGTCAAGACCGGACACCTCCTCCGTTCGGTCATTTCTGCCCGATTCCACGCACGGGGCGGATGTGACGAATGTTGAGTGGGGGACATGTACCGGCCGCAGCACCGAGCCCCCATCCGGCGCCGACCGACCCTCCGTCACGCCTCCGTGGCCGCGGTCGGGGCGGCCGCGCTGGTCGCTGCCGCCGTGCTCGGCCCCTCGGCGTACGCCGACACGCAGTCGCACTTCACCCACCAGCCCTCGAAGCCCGGCAAGCCGGGCAAGGGCAAGCCCGCCAAGCCCGGCAAGCCGGGGAAGCCGGACAACGCGGGTGACGACGACGCCCACGACGCGAACGGCCACCACGACCCCTCCGCGACCAACGGCGGCAAGTCGCTGCCGGGCGACGTGGGGCTGAACCTGGCCGACCTGCGCCCGACCGCCCCGCCGGCCACGCCCTACGAGATGCCGTTCCCGTGCAGCGAGACGTGGTCGGGCTCGACCCGCTCGGGGCACAGCCCGAGCGTCCGGGCCGTCGACTTCAACTACCCCGGCGGTGACCTCGGCAAGCCGGTCGTCTCGGCCGCGGCGGGCACGGTCGTCACCGTGGTGGTCGGCCCGAACAAGCCGAGCTACGGGCAGTACGTCGTCGTCGACCACGGCAACGGCGAGAGCTCGCTCTACGGCCACCTCGACTCGGTGCTCGTCAGCCTCGGCCAGGTCGTGCAGACCGGCACCCAGCTCGGCACCGTCGGCCGCACCGGCAACGCCAGCGGCCCGCACCTGCACTTCGAGGAGCGCGTCGGCGGCGCGGTCGTCGACGCGTGGTTCCACGGCTCGCGGTTCCCCATGAACTCGTCGCAGGCCTCGCAGAACTGCGGCACGGTCGCGGTCACCGACATCCCCCTGGCCGGCGACATGTACGGCGGCCGGTCGGCCGAGGTGATGGTCTACCGCAAGTCGCGGCCCGCGGCGTTCCACATCACCCGCAGTGGCGTCAAGGAGCGCGTGATCAAGCTCGGCGTCGGGTCGGACCAGCCGGTGCTGGGCGACTGGGACGGCGACGGCCGGGTCAACCCCGGCGTCCGCCAGCCCTCGACGCGCCAGTTCGTCCTGCAGGTCAAGCGCAAGAAGACCATGGTCCGGTTCGGCAAGCCGGGCGACCTGCCGATCGCCGGCAACTGGGACGGCACCGGCGCCTGGGAGATCGGCGTGCGCCGGTCGAGCTCCGCCAAGTTCATCCTCCGCATGTCCGACGGGTCGAAGCAGAAGGTCGCCCTCGGTGACGCCAACGACCTGCCGGTCACCGGCGACTGGGACGGCAACGGCGTCACCGACCTCGGTGTCTACGACCAGGCCACCGCGACGTTCACGCTGCTCGCGAAGGACCCGATGGGCACGCCGTTCACGATCGCGATCCAGTTCGGCGCCCCGGGCGACGTGCCGGTCACAGGTGACTGGGACGGCAACGGCCTCACCGACCTCGGCGTCTGGAGCCCGGTCACCGCCATCTTCACCAAGCGCGGGGCCGTGGCCCCGGCGGGGGCGACCGGTCGGGTCAAGAAGCTGCAGTTCGGCCGCGCCGCAGGCTGACGTTCGTGAGGCCGCCCCGATGTCAGGACGCGCCCCGGCGCAGTCCCACAACAACCATTGCACAATGAGTCTTGTGCATCTACGGTCGGCCGCATGGACGAGAGCCGCAGGGTCCGCGCCAGCGTCGAGCAGGTCGCCGCGAGCCACCACCCGGTACGCCGCCGGCTGCTCGAGGTGCTCGGTGTCGACGGGCCCGCGACCGCGAGCCACCTGGCCGAGCGCACCGGCGAGCTGGTGGGCAACGTCAGCCACCACCTCAAGATGCTGGCCCGGGCCGGCCTCGTCGAGGAGGCGCCGGAGCTGGCCAAGGACCGCCGCGAGCGCTGGTGGCGGCACGTCCCCCTCTCGCTGAGCTGGTCGCTCGCCGACGTCCGCGGCGACCCGGTCGGCGAGGCCGTCGCGGTCGCCGCCGAGCACGAGAACGCCGAGCTCCACCTGCGCCGGGTCCGCGAGTGGATGGCGGCCCGCGACGGCTCCGAGCGCTACGACGAGGCCTGGACGCAGGCGGCGTTCTCCACCGAGACGTGGGTGCACGCCACGCCCGAGGAGCTCCACGATCTCGGCGAGGCCATCAACGCGCTGGTCGTCGAGTTCCGCGCCTCGCACCACGAGCCGGGCCCCGGCCGGGAGACATGCTTCGTGTTCGCCCACGGCGTCCCGAGCGCGCCGTGAGCGCCTCGACGCCCACCGCCGCGGCCGAGGCGCCGCCGTTCGGCAGGGACCGGCTCTTCCAGGCCTGGGCGGTCGTGTCCGGCCTCTCGCTGGCGGGGGACTCGGCCTGGTTCGTGGCGTTCGCGTGGACCGCGGCGACCGTCGCCGACCCCGCGACCGCCGGCCTGGTGCTGGGCGCCGGGACCATACCGCGGGCCCTGACCTCGCTCTACGGCGGCACGCTGGCCGACCGCCACGACGCCCGGCGGGTGGTCATGCTGGCGAACGCCGGCCGGATCGTCGTCCTCTCGCTCGGTGCCGTGCTGGCCACGACCCTCGGCATCAGCGTCGGGCTGCTGCTCGGCATCGCGATCCTGTTCGGCGTCCTGGACGCGCTCCACAACCCCGCGGCGTCCACCCTGCCGCGGGTGCTGCTGCGCAGCGACGACCTGCCCAACGGCGCCGGGCTGATGCAGGTGGCCGGCCGGCTCGCCCGCTTCGGCGGCGCACCGCTCGGCGGGGTGCTGGTGGCGGTGGGCGGCCTCGAGCTGGTCATGGCCGTCGACGCGGTCACCTTCTGCGTGGTCGCCGTCTTCGTGGGTCGGTGGCTCCGGCCGCGCTACCCACGCGAGCTGAGCTCGACGGGGTCCTTCCGCCGCGACCTCGCGGCCGTGGCGACCTATCTCCGCGAGGCGCCGCCCGTCCGGGCCTTCGTGGTGTCGCTGTCGGGCCTCAACCTGTTCGTGAGCCCGGCGCTCGCGGTCGGGGTCACGATCCACGTCCACCGGTCGGGCTGGGGTTCCGCCACCGTCGGCGTGGCGGACGCCCTCGTGGGTGTCGGCGCCGCCGTCGGCGCGCTCTTCGCGATCCGCTTCCGCTCGACCCAGCCGGCGCGGACGGGTCTGGTGATGCTGCTCGGTCAGGCCCTGGCGATCGGCGTGATCGGGGTCGCGGGCCGGCCCGTGCTCCTCGGTGCGTGCGCAGTCATCGGCATCACGGCCGGGCTGGCCTCGACCCAGCTCTCCGGCGCGTTCCAGCAGCTGGTCGACCCGGCGTACCTGGGCCGGCTCGGCGCGGTGATGTCGCTCGGCGACGACGTGCTCATGCCCGTGGCCCTCGTCGGGTTCGGTGCCCTCGTGGCAGGTGCCGGGCTGGCCCTCGCCTGCCTGGCTGCGTGCGTCGGGTTCATCGTCATGGTGAGCTGGGCGCTGGTGCGGCTGAGCGGGGCGCCATCGGTGGCCGCCCAGCATGACCGGGCAACGGACTAGAGGGCTACAACGCGGTGGTGCGGCCGGCCAGGTGGGGTGACCCGTCCTTCGGGCTGGTCAGCGAGAACGCGAAGCCGTCGTCGAGCGTCGTGGAGCCGAACGCCACCGAGCCGGGCAGCAGCACCGGCCGCTTGAAGGCCACGTCGACGCGCACCGCGTCGGGCAGCCGGTTCTCCAGCGCAGCGACGCACCGGGCCAGGGTCCACATGCCGTGCGCGATCTGCCGGGGGAAGCCGAGCGCCTTCGCCGTGATCGGGTAGAGGTGGATCGGGTTGTGGTCGCCCGACACCGCGGCGTAGCGCCGCCCGAGGTTGCCGGGAAGCTTCCAGACGATGCCGCTCGGCTCCGCGTCGGGGAACACGCTGCCCGACGACGCCGACCCGTCGCCCTTGCCACGGCGCAGGTACGACGACGTCTCCTCCCACACGGTCTCGCCGTCTGCCCTGACGAGCGTCTGGAAGTCGTAGATGCGGCCCTTGGGGTGCGGTCGGCTCGGCCCGACGTTGACCGTGACGTTGACCGACTCGCCGATCGCGATCGCGCGGTGGGCGGTGATGGAGTTCTCGAGGTGGACGGTGCCGATCGCCGGCGCCGGGAAGCCCGGGTCGCTCATGATCGACATCTGCAGCGGGAACGCCAGCAGGTGCGGGTAGGGCAGCGGCACCGTGTCCTTGGTCGGGAAGCCGCACACGTGCGCGAACGCGTCGACGTGACCGCGCTCGATGGTGGTCGCGGTGCCGGTGCGGCTGAGGCCGGAGAACTCCCCGCCGGTCTTGCGGATCCCGGGCAGCTGGTTGACCACCGGGATCGAGGGCAGCGCGGCGCGGGCCAGGGTGAGGGCGGCGTTCACGTGGTCGATTCCTTTCCGGGGTCCCCGCGACGTTGTTCGGAGGAGCGTGCGGGGGAGAAGAACGTCGTGGGGTGGTTCATGCACCCAGCATCATCTGGCCGCAGACCCGGACCACGTTGCCGTTGACCGCGGACGACCCGGGCGAGGCGTACCACGCGATGGTCTCGGCGACGTCGACGGGCAACCCGCCCTGGGCCATGGCGTTGAGCCGCTGGCCGACCTCGCGGGTTGCGAACGGCACGGCCGCCGTCATCTGGGTGATGATGAAGCCCGGCGCGACGGCGTTGATCGTGATGCCGTCGGTGAGCTCGTCGGCGAGCGAGTCGACCAGGCCGATCACGCCCGCCTTGGACGCGGCGTAGTTGGTCTGGCCGACGTTGCCCGCGATGCCGGCGATCGACGCGACGCCGACGACGGAGCCGTTGTCGTTGATCACCTTCTGGTCGAGCAGCTCGCGGGTGATGCGCTCCGGGGCGGTGAGGTTGACCGCGATCACCGAGTCCCACTTGTCCTCGGCCATGTTGGCCAGCTTCTTGTCGCGCGTGATGCCGGCGTTGTGGACGACGACGTCGACGCCGCCGTGCTTCTCCGCGAGGTGGTGCGCGATGCGCTGCGGGGCGTCCTTGGCGGTGATGTCGAGGGCCAGCCAGTCGCCGCCGAGCTCCTTCATGAGCGTCTGCAGGTCGTCGGCGAGCTGGGGGACGTCGACGCCGACCACCGTCGCGCCGTCGCGGTGGAGCACCCGGGCGATCTGCTCGCCGATGCCGCGGCTCGCGCCGGTGACGAGGGCGATCCGGCCGGCGAGCGGGAGCGTCCAGTCGGCCACCTCGCCCGCGGTCGTGGTGCCGTGGGCGCCGATACGGATCACCTGGCCCGAGACGTAGGCCGACTTGGGCGAGAGGAGGAAGGCCAGCGTCGACGTCGTGGCACCCTCGGCGCCCTCGGCGACGTACACGAGCTGGACCGTGCCGCCGCGCCCGATCTCCTTGCCGAGGCTGCGGGTGAAGCCCTCGAGCGCGCGCTGGGCGACCCGCTCGGCGCCGGAGACCTGCTCGGGTGGCGTGCCGAGGACGACCACGCGCGGGCAGGTGGCGAGGCTGCGGAGCTTGGGGGAGAAGAAGTCGCGCAGCGCGTGCAGCTGGGTGGAGTCCTTGATGCCGGTGGCGTCGAGGACGAGGCCCTTGTACTGCTGCTCGGCGTCGAACTGCGTGGTGGACGCGATGCCCAGCACGTCGAGCACGCCGGACAGCGACTCGGCCAGCCGACCCGCGCCGCCCACGACGACGGTGCCGTCGACCAGCGGCGCGCCGGCGGTGTAGCGCTCCAGCCTGGTGGGGTCGGGGAGGCCGAGGTTCTTCACCAGCAGCTTGCCGACGGGGGAGGACGTGAAGCCCTGGTAGCGGTCGCTCATGTCTGAATGCAACTCTCTGTGTAACTGGGTGTCCACATTTCGTGACACCCGCCTCACTGTCTTGGCTTTCGATGTTACTCGCGGGAAACTTCAAGCATGACTTCGCTCAGTGGTGGGTCCATCCGTCGCGTCGCCGTCCTGGGTGGCAACCGGATCCCGTTCGCCCGCTCCAACTCCGCCTACGCGAGCGCGTCCAACCAGGACATGCTGACCGCCGCGCTCGACGGTCTGGTCGCCCGCTTCGGGCTCGAGGGCGAACGGCTCGGCGAGGTGGTCGCCGGCGCGGTGCTCAAGCACTCCCGCGACTTCAACCTCGCCCGCGAGGCGGTGCTCGGGTCGAGGCTGTCGCCCGAGACGCCCGCGACCGACATCCAGCAGGCCTGCGGCACCGGGCTCCAGGCGGCGATCCAGGTCGCGAACAAGATCGCGCTCGGCCAGATCGAGGCCGGCGTCGCCGGTGGTGCCGACACGACGTCCGACGCACCGGTGGCGATCAGCGAGAAGCTGCGCAAGAAGCTGCTCAAGGTCAACGCCGCCAAGGACACCCGCGGGCGCCTGGCCGCGCTGGCGGCGATCCGCCCCGGCGACATCGGCCTCTCGATCCCGCAGAACGGCGAGCCGCGCACCGGGCTCTCGATGGGCGAGCACGCGGCGCTCACCGCGCTGGAGTGGCAGGTCGGCCGCGAGGAGCAGGACGAGCTCGCCGCCGCCTCGCACCAGCACCTCGCCGCGGCGTACGACGCGGGGTTCCTCGACGACCTGATCACGCCGTTCCGCGGCCTCGAGCGCGACAACAACCTGCGCTCCGACTCGACCGCCGAGAAGCTCGCGAAGCTCAAGCCGGTCTTCGGCAAGGGCGAGTCGGCCACGATGACCGCCGGCAACTCGACCCCGCTCACCGACGGCGCCTCGACGGTGCTGCTGGCCTCGGAGGAGTGGGCGGCCGCGCACGACCTCGAGCCGCTGGCCTACCTGACGGCCTACGAGACCGCGGCGGTCGACTACGTGCACGGCGGCGAGGGCCTGCTGATGGCCCCGGCGTACGCCATGGCCCGGATGCTCGACCGCGAGGGCCTCTCGCTCCAGGACTTCGACTTCTACGAGATCCACGAGGCGTTCGCCTCGCAGGTGCTGTCGACGCTCAAGGCGTGGGAGGATCCGGTGTTCTGCAAGGAGCGCCTCGGCCTCGACGCGCCGCTGGGCTCGATCGACCGGTCGAAGCTCAACGTCAACGGCTCCTCGCTCGCCGCCGGCCACCCGTTCGCCGCCACCGGCGGCCGGATCGTCCCGGTGCTCGCGAAGCTGCTCGCGGCGTCCGAGGGCGGGACCGGCCGCGGCGTGATCTCGATCTGCGCCGCGGGCGGTCAGGGCGTGACGGCGATCCTCGAGCGGGCCTGACCTGAAGGGGACTGGTCAGCCGGCAGCCAGCTGCGAGACCTGGGCGACGCGCGCCAGGTCGACCTCGACCCCGATGCCCGACTTGCGGAGCAGCGGGTAGCGGCCGGACCGGGGCACGGTGACGTAGCCGGCGGCGTCGAGGACGGCGCGTCGCTCGTCG
The DNA here is from genome assembly GCF_000422805.1 of Nocardioides halotolerans DSM 19273. Classification (GTDB taxonomy): domain Bacteria; phylum Actinomycetota; class Actinomycetes; order Propionibacteriales; family Nocardioidaceae; genus Nocardioides; species Nocardioides halotolerans. The sequence goes on from NZ_AUGT01000012.1 coordinate 297,708, forward strand.
ACGGCGAGCAGGAACGCCGCGCAGTCGGCCGCGTCGAGACCGTCGCCCGGCCACACGAGCGTGCTGCTCAGGACGTCTTCGCGGCGCGCCTCCAACTCGGCCGCCGCCGCCTCGAGAAGGGCCCGCATCCGCTCCACCGCTGCGTCGTTCGCCACGCCCTCACGCTAGGGGCGACCACCGACACCCGGCCTGTCCGCGCTTGCGGTCTCCTCAGCGGGTGGCGAGGGCCAGGGCCGAGGCGACGAGGTACTGCCGGACCTGGTCGGGGGAGATCTCGCCGACGGTCGGGATGCCGGGCGCCGACTCGGTGACGAGGATGCCGACCCGGGCGAGCTGGAGGGCGCCGAGGCCGCTGGCGTAGAGGGTGTTGGCGAGCAGGTTGGGGTCCTCGACGCGGAAGTCGCCAGCGTCGATGCCGGCCTGCAGGGTGGCGACCAGGATCGAGAGGCAGCCGGAGATGCCGCGGCCGAGCCGGAAGAGCGCGCCCTCCGAGATCTCCTCGAGCAGCTCGTCGCCGCGGCGGCGCATCAGCGCCTGCGCGCAGTCGATGAACGCCGGGTGCGCCAGGCCGTAGTCGACGAAGGCGGCCACCAGGAGCTCCAGCCGACGGGGTGCCGGGGTGTCGGGGTCGTCCGCGAGCTCGAGGGCGCCGTGGAGCTCGTCGAGGTAGCTCACCAGCGTGAGCGCGAACAGCTCCTCCTTGCCGGAGAAGTGCCGGTAGACGATCGCGCGGTTGATGCCGACCGCGTGGGCGATGTCCTCGATCTGCGCCTCACGGACGCCCTTCTCGTCGAAGAGCGCCCGGGTCGCGGCGATGATCTCCTTCTCTCGGACCCGGCGTCGGGCCGCCGCGGCCGAACGACGACCGTCGGTCTTGGGGACGCGCGTGACCATGGACGGATGGTAATGCGCGTGCAACTCCGAGTTGCACGAGTGTGACGGGAGTCCTAGACACGGCCTAGAGGAGGTCGGCGCCGCCGGCCAGCTCCGCTGCGGGCGCAGGCGCGGGCGCCGGCTCGGCCGGCGTACCGGCACCGCGGACGTGGCTCCGGATCTGGTCGCGCAGGCTGACCGCGATCTGCAGGGCGCCGAGCGTCATCACCGAGGCGATGATCCAGAAGATGGTGCGGTAGTCGAGCAGGCTCACCAGCAGCGAACCGACGGCCAGCGAGATCGCCTGCGGGGTCGAGAGCAGCACGTCGACGGTGGCGGAGACCCGGCCGATGAGGTGCCCGGGGGAGCGCCGCTGCATCAGCGTGGTGAACGCGACGAAGGTCCACGGGATCGCGACGCCCAGCACCACGGCGCCCGCGAGCACCACGGTCATGGTGGGCGCGGAGGCCTCGACGGCCGTCGCCAACGCCATGGTCGCCAGCCCGGCCACCGCGCCGCCCACCTCACCCAGCCGCCGGACGACCAGGCTGGCGGTGAGACCACCGGCGATCGCTCCGACGCCCTGAACGGTGACGAAGATCCCCGCGAAGGTCGGAGCCTTGTCGAAGGCGTCGAGCAGCGCGTAGATCGACGCCTCGAAGAACCCGATCACCAGGATCGAGGCGCCGAGACCGATCAGGACGTTGCGGAGCACGCGCTCGCCGACGATGAAGCGCAGCCCCGCCGCGACCTCGTCGCGGAAGCCAGTCCGCGGCGGCGGCGCCGCCTCGGTCACCCTGATCGAGGCGATGAACGCCGCCGCCACGACGAACGTCGCCGCGTCCACCACGGCCACGAGCCAGCCGCCCGCGGTGGCGAAGATCGCGGCGCCGACGAGCGGTCCGAAGAGGCGGAAGCCCTCCTTGAACGTCGCCAGGCCGGAGTTGGCATCGATGAGGAGGTCCTCCGGGAGCAGCTCCTTGAGCAAGCCGTTGACCGCGGCCGGCAGCACGACGAACGAGACGCCGTAGAGGAAGGCCACGGCCCAGATCAGCCAGACGTCGCGCTCGTCCCTGACCAGGACCAGCGGCAGCACCGCCGCGGCGCTCGCCAGGTTGCCCCACACCAGGATCGGCTTGCGGGGCAGCCGGTCGACCCAGACACCGAAGAGCGGCGCGCCCAGCGCCGGCAGCACCATGAAGAAGAAGGTCAGCCCCGCCATCGCGTTGGAGTCGGTGAGCGTCTTCACCCACATGCTCAGCACCAGCAGCATCACCGAGTCGCCGAGCATCGACGTGCTGAGCCCGGCGAACAGGGGCGGGAACCCCGGGCGGGCGAACAGCTTCCTCACGCCTCGTCCACCCCCGGGAAGTAGGTCAGCCCGCCCCACGCGACGAGCTCGCAGAGCCGGGCACCCTCCGGTCGCTTGCCGGGATCGGCGAACCGGTCGACGTGCGCCGTGAGGAGCTCGCGGATGGCGAGGTTGATCTCGCGCAGCTCGTCCGCGGTCAGCCAGGCGAGGGTCTGGGACCGGTCCTGGGCGTCGCGCCACTCCTCCGGCTCGTCGCCCATCCGCTCCTCGGCCTCACGCATGCGGTTCGTGGCGCGCTCGAGCACCACGTCGCTCATCGCCCTGGCCGCCTGCCGCGCCTCGGCGGTGGTCGAGGTCGGGTCCTCGTCCCACGAGAAGCCGAGGACCGGCACCTGCCAGGGGCGCTGCCGGCCGGTGCCACCCTCGGCCTCCTCGACGAACCCGTGCGACGCGAGCTTGCGCAGGTGCCAGGAGCAGTTGGCGGGCGTCTCGTCGAGCCGCTCGGCGAGCGCGGTCGCGGTCATCGGGCCGTTGATGCCGAGCTGCTCGATGATCGCCATCCGGACCGGATGGGCCAGGGCACGGAGCTCACGCGGGTCCCGCAGGCGTCGGTTCTTGGGTGCATCCACGTATCGAAACTACTCTTTCGAAAGACTTGTTGCAATAGGGTGGACGCGGTTGCACGCCAGGGTCGGGCGCGGGGTCAGGGACCCGCCGGCGGTGCGGACAGCGCGCGCACCGTCTCGATCGTGTCGGCCTGGTCGGCGTTCTTGTCGTCGCGGTAGCGGACGACGCGGGCGAAGCGGAGCGCGAGCCCGCCGGGATAGCGGGTCGAGCGCTGGAGGCCGTCGAAGGCGATCTCGACGACCTGCTCCGGCCGGACCTCGACCACGTGGTGGTCGCGGACACCGGCCGGGTCGAGGGCGAGCTCGGTGAACCGCGCGGTCTGCCAGGCGAGCATCTCGTCGGTCATGCCCTTGAACGTCTTGCCGAGCATCACGAAGCCGCCCTCGGCGGAGTCGTCGCGGGCACCGAGGTGGATGTTGGAGAGCCAGCCCCGACGGCGGCCCGAGCCCCACTCGACGGCGAGGACGACGAGGTCGAGGGTGTGCACCGGCTTGACCTTCACCCAGGCGGAGCCGCGACGGCCGGCGTCGTAGGGGGCAGCGAGGTCCTTGACGACGACGCCCTCGTGGCCGAGGTCGAGCACCTTCGACGTGAAGGCCTCGGCTTCTGCGACGTCGGCGGTCACCAGGCGCGGAACGAGGTGCTCCTCGGGCACCAGCCCGGCCAGCGCCTCGAGCCGCTCGGAGCCCGGGGCGTCGACCAGGTCGCGCCCGTTGAGGTGGAGGAGGTCGAAGAAGTAGGGCGTGAGGTGGACGCCCGCGGCCATCGCCGTGCGCGAGGCGGTCTCCTGGAACGGTCGCGGCCGGCCCTGGTCGTCGAGCGCGAGCACCTCGCCGTCGAGCACCAGGTCGGTGGCGGGCAGCGCGCGGGTCACCTCCACGACCTCGGGGAGCCGCGCGGTGATGTCTTCGAGCGAGCGCGTCGCGACGACCACGTCGTCGCCGCGGCGGTGCACCTGGATCCGGATGCCGTCGAGCTTGGTGTCGATCGCCACGGGGCGGTCGGACCCGCCGCCGGCCTTGGCCATCGCGGCCTCGACGGTGGTCGCGCTGGAGGCGAGCATCGGCAGCACCGGCCGGCCGACCTCGAGGACGAACGCCGCCAGCGCCTCTTCGCCGCCGGTCAGCGCGGCGACCGAGACGGCGACCGTCGAGCCCGCCATCATCGCGGCGCGGCGCACGGCGACAAGCGGGACTCCGCCCGCGGCGGCCAGCCCCTCCTGCACCAGGGAGTCGAGGGCGCCCTGCCGGACCTCGCCGGTGACGACGCCGCGCAGCCACGGCTGCTCCGCGGCGGTGGCACGCCCGAACAGCTCGGCCGTCGCCGTGGCCCGGGCCTGCTGCGACCCCGACCCGGACACGGCGGCGATGCGCTCGAACGCCTCGTGCACCTCGAGCACGGTCAGCGACGGCTCGGCCGCCGGCGGCGGCAGCGCCTGCATCGAGCGCCAGCCCAGGCCGGTGCGCCGCTGGCGCAGCGACCCGGCGAGGTAGGACGTGACGGTCTCGATCTCCTCCGCGCTCGCGCCGGCGACCCGCGAGAACAGCTCGGCGAACGCCGCGGTCTTGGCCTTGTGCGAGCGCGTGGCGGCGACCTCGGTGGAGGTGGCCACGATGTCGGCGAGGAGCATGGGGACAGTCAACCCGTCGGCACCGACACCAGGACAGCCCGTTGCACCTCGATCCCGGACCGCTCGTCGTCGTCCTGGTCCTGCTCGCGGCCGTCCTCCACGCGACCTGGAACGCGGTCGCGCACTCGGCCGCGGACCGGGTGGCCGGGTTCGGGCTGATCTCGGCCTCGACGTGCGTCGTCGGAGTCGCGCTCATCGTGGTGAGCGAGCCCGTGGGGTGGCGCTGGCTCTGGTTCGCGGCCGGCTCGGCGGTGCTGCACGTGGCCTACGTGCTGCTGCTCATGGCGACGTACGAGGTCGCGGACCTCAGCCGGGCCTACCCGCTCAGCCGCGGCACCGGCGTCGCGCTGACCGCGGCGGCGTCGCTGGTGCTGCCGCGCTCGCCGCTCGGCCCCGACGTCGTCGCCGGGGTGGTGCTCGTGGTGCTCGGGCTCGTCGGGGTGACGCTCGCCGGCCCGCCGCTGACTCGGCGCGACCGGGTGGGCATCGCGACGGCTCTCGCGACGGGGACCGCGATCGCCGGCTACACCGTCGTCGACGGCCTGGCGGTGTCGGGCGGCGCGCCGGTGCTGGCATACGGCGGCTGGCTCATGGCGCTCCACTCGGGCGTCGTGGTCGCGTACGCCGTCGCCCGGCGCGGCCGGGCGCTGCTGAGCCTGCCGCGGCGCCAGACCGCGATGGCGCTCGGCGGGGGAGTCGTATCGGTGCTGGCCTACGGCCTGGTGCTGCTCGCCCAGACCAGCGGCGCGCTCGCCGCGGTCGCCGCCCTCCGCGAGCTCAGCATCGCGGTCGGCGTCCTGATCGGTGTCTTCGTCCTGCGCGAGTCGGCGGCCCGCCAGCGCCTGCTGCCGGCGGTCGTGCTGACGGCCGGCGCGGTGGTGCTGGCGCTGTCGATCTGAGCGCTGCGGGCGACGTTCGACCGGGGCTGCCGGGGGTGGCGGGGGCTGCCGGGGCTGCCGGGGCTGCCGGGGGCTGCCCCCACGAAACTGGCGCTGACCGGATGGAGTTCCTTGCGGTCAGCGGCAGTTTCACCGGGTACCCGGTGAAACTGCCTTGACTAGAACGAGAACACGTTCTAACTTGGACACGTGTCCAGTCAGGTGTCCACCCTGCCGCGGCGGGGCCTGAACGCCCGGCAGGCGGAGACGGTCCAGAAGCTTCTGGACGCCGCGGCGCAGGAGCTGGCCGCGGTCGGGCCGGAGGCGCTCACCATCCGCACGGTCGCCGGCCGCGCGGGGGTCTCGCCGGCCACGGCGTACACCTACTTCGGCTCCAAGAACCACCTCTACGCCGAGCTGTTCCACCGCAAGGTGCTGCTCGAGCACCCCGTCGAGCAGGCCGTCGAAGTTGGCGGCCGCACGCCGGTCGAGCGGGTCGCCGCGGTCACCCGGCACCTCGCGACGGTGCTCGGCGCGAGCCCGCACCTCGCCTCGGCGGCCAACCACGCGCTGCTCGGCACCGACCCCGACGTCGAGCGGCTGCGGATCGTGATCGGCGCGGAGATCCACGACCGGTTCCGCAGCGCACTCGGGCCCGACGCCGACGCCGAGCTCCTCGACGCGCTCACGCTCGCGCTCACCGGCGCGCTGCTCCAGACCGGCATGGGGCTGATCTCCTACGACGACCTGGCCGACCGGCTCGACGCCGTCATGGCCACGATCCTCCGAGGCAACGCGTGAGCGCGGTGACCAGCGACCGGGTCGTGCTGGACCCGTACGACTACGCCTTCCAGGACGACCCCTACCCGACGTACGCCTGGCTCCGCGAGCACGAGCCGCTGCACCACAACCCCGCCCTCGACCTGTGGGCGCTGACCAGGCACGCCGACATCGCCGACGCCGTGCGCGCCGAGGGCACCTACTCCAACTCCCGGGGCGTCGCCATCGAGGACTCGGCGTGGGGCCCGGACGCGCACAAGGTGATGTCGATCCTCGGCATGGACCCGCCCCGGCAGACGCGGCTGCGCTCGCTGGTGTCCCGCGGCTTCACGCCGCGCCGGGTCCACGACCTGCTGCCGCGCATCCAGGAGCTCACCGACCGCTACCTCGGCGAGTGCCTCGACCTGGCAGCCGACGGCGCCGGGTTCGACTGGATCACCGACTTCGCCGGCAAGCTGCCCATGGACGTCATCTCCGAGCTGATGGGCGTCCCCGAGGACGACCGCGCGGAGGTACGCCGCCAGGCCGACGTCGTCGTGCACCGCGAGGACGGCGTCTACGACGTGCCGCCGGCGGCCATGGACGCCTCGCTGTGGCTCGTCGGCTACTACCAGGCGATGGTCGACGAGCGACGGCGTGTGCCGGCCGACGACCTCACCTCCGCGCTGGTCGAGGCCGAGGTCGATGGCGAGCGGCTCACCGACGAGGACGTCATCGCGTTCCTGTTCCTCATGGTCGTCGCCGGCAACGAGACGACCACGAAGCTGCTCGGCCACGCGCTGTTCCACCTCACCCGGCACCCCGGCCAGCTGGCCGAGGTGTTCGGCGGCGCCGGCAACCCCGAGCTGGTCACCCCGTGGATCGAGGAGACGCTGCGCTTCGACACCTCGAGCCAGCTGCTCGCGCGCTACCTGCTGGAGGACGTCGAGCTGCACGGCCGGGTCGCGCCGCGCGGGTCGAAGCTGCTGCTCTGCCTCGGCTCGGCCAACCGCGACGAGCGGGTGTTCTCGCACCCCGACGACTACGACCTCCACCGCGACCCCGACGAGCTCGCCAGGATCCTGTCCTTCGGTGGCGGCCGGCACTTCTGCCTCGGTGCCAACCTCGCCCGCCTCGAAGCCCGCGTCGCGCTCACCAGCCTCGTCGCCCGGGTCCGGTCGGTCGAGGTCGACCACGCGCGCTGCGTGCGCGTGCACTCGCTCAACGTGCGCGGCTTCGCCTCGGTGCCGACGACGGTCGAGGCGCGCTGATGGCGAGCGAGAAGTACGCCCAGCCCGCACGCCGCCCCGCGGTCGTCACCGGCGCCGGCTCGGGCATCGGCGCGGCCACCGCGCTCAGCCTCGCCCGGGCCGGCTTCCCGGTCGCCCTCGGCGCCCGTCGCGTCGACCGGCTCGAGGAGGTCGCCGCACAGGTGCGCGCCGACGGCGGCGAGGCCGTCGTGCACGCGCTCGACCTCACCGACGACGCCTCGGTGGCGTCGTTCGCCGAGGCCGTCGCCGACGAGCTCGGCGACATCGAGGTGGTGGTGTCCAACGCCGGCGCGGTCGGGCCCGGCACGATCACCGACGTCGACCCGGAGCGGTTCACCCGCGAGCTCGACCTCACCGTGGTCGGCGCGCACCGGCTGGTCCGCGCCTTCGTGCCCGGCATGCAGCAACGGCGTCGGGGCGACATCGTCTTCGTCTCGTCCGACACGGCCGTGCGCCCGCGGCCGTTCATGGCGGCGTACTCGTCGGGCAAGTGGGGCCTCGAGGGGCTGGCGGCGAGCCTGCAGCTCGAGCTCGAGGGGACCGGCGTGCGCGCCTCGGTCGTGCGGCCCGGCCCGACCTGGAGCGAGATGGGCAGCGACTGGGACCCCGACGACGCGGCGTTCGTGCTCGACCAGTGGGTGCGCTTCGGGCTCGCCCGGCACCCCCACTTCCTGAAGCCCGCGGCCGTCGCCGACGCCATCACCACCGTCGTGAGCGCCCCGCGCGGCGTGCACCTCAGCCTGGTCGAGGTCAGCCCCGAGGCACCGCTGGAGGACTCGTGAGCGAGATCCCGATGGTGAGCTTCGCCGTGCCGGACGACGGCCACGGTCACCTCGCCGAGATGCGGGTGGACCCGATCGGGCTCTTCCACCGGGTCCGCGAGGAGTGCGGTGACATCGGGCGGTTCCGGCTCGCCGACCGCGACGTGGTGCTGGTCAGCGGCGCCGAGGCCAACGAGCAGTTCTTCCGGGCGCCCGACTCCACCCTCGACCAGGCCGCGGCGTACCCCTTCATGACCCCGATCTTCGGCAAGGGCGTGGTCTTCGACGCCAGTCCCGAGGAGCGCCAGCAGATGCTGAAGAACCAGGCGCTGCGCGGCGACATGATGCGCGGCCACGCGCAGACCATCGAGGCCGAGGTACGCCGGATGGTCGCCACCTGGGGTGCCGACGACGAGCAGGACGACGGGCAGGGCGGCGAGATCGACCTGCTCGACTGGTTCGCGGAGCTCACGATCTACACGACCTCGGCGTGCCTGATCGGCAGGCCGTTCCGCGAGGAGCTCGACGCGTCGTTCGCCCGGCACTACCACGAGCTGGAGCGCGGCACCGACGCGATCGCGTACGTCGACCCGTACGCCGACATCGAGTCCTTCCACCGCCGCGACGCCGCCCGTGAGCGGCTCGTCGAGCTCGTGCAGGCGATCATCGAGAAGCGCCTCGCGCGGGGCACGGTGCCGCGCGAGGAGCGCGACCTGCTCGACGTGCTCATCTCGATCGAGATGAGCGCCGACCACATCACCGGCATCTTCATCTCGATGATGTTCGCCGGTCACCACACCTCGTCGGGGACCGCCGCGTGGGCGCTGATCGAGCTGATGCGCCACCCCGAGGTGATGAAGGACGTCGTCGCCGAGCTCGACGAGCTCTACGCAGGTCGCCGAGGGGAAGGCACCGTCGAGGTCTCGTTCCAGGCGCTGCGCTCGATCCCTCGGCTGGAGGCGGCGCTGAAGGAGACGCTGCGGCTGCACCCGCCGCTGGTCATCCTGCTGCGCGTGGTGCAGGAGGAGGTCGAGCTGGCCGGGCACACGATCGCGCCCGGCACGATGGTCGCCGCGTCACCCCGCGTGTCCAACAGGATCGGCGAGGACTTCCCCGACCCCGACCGGTTCGACCCGGGCCGCTACCTCGACCCGAGGCAGGAGGACCTCCAGAACCGCTGGACCTGGATCCCCTTCGGCGCCGGCAGGCACCGGTGCGTCGGCAACGCGTTCGCGATGATGCAGCTCAAGGCGATCTTCTCGGTGATCCTGCGCGACTACGAGTTCGAGCCGGCACAGCCCCTCGAGACCTACCGCGACGACACCTCGAAGATGGTCATCCAGCTCGAGCAGCCGTGCCGGGTCCGCTACCGGAGGCGATCGCGGTGACCGGCCTCGGACCGGCGTCAGCAGGTGCCTGCGCTGCGGTGGTCTCGACGAGCTCGACCAGCGCGGGGCGGCTTGCGACGCAGGCTGCGGCACGGAGGCGGTCGCGGTGACCGGCATCGGACCGGCGTCAGCAGGTGCCTGCGCTGCGGCGGCTGCGGCACGGAGGCGGTCGTGATGCGCGTCGTGGCCGACCTGGACCTGTGCCAGGCGCACCAGATGTGCCAGGGGGAGGCACCCGACGTGTTCGGCTTCGACGCCGGGGCCGACAAGGTCACGCTCCTGCAGGAGCACCCCGACGAGTCCGTGCGGCCGCAGGTGCAGGCCGCCGTCCGCTACTGCCCCGCCATGGCCCTGAGCATCGAGGAGAGCTGATGTCCGACCTGACCCGCGCCGAGATCGAGGAGTTCTGGGAGACCTGGCTCGACGTCAACCGCGCGGCCGAGCGCAGTGGCGACTGGACGATCATGGCCGACTGGTACGCCGAGGACGCGACGTACGGCTGGATGTACACGCCCGACGAGCACTTCATGGCCGTGGGCCGCGAGGAGATCCGCAGGCTGGCGATCGGCCAGGAGATGGCCGGGCTCGACGGGTGGCACTACGACTACCAGTGCACGATGATCGACGAGGCCAAGGGGATGGTGCTGGGCTTCTGGAAGCAGAAGTCGGGGATCACCGACGACGCCACCGGGCAGGAGTACGAGATCCTCGGCATCGGCGGCTCGTGGTTCGGCGTCGAGCGGCAGGCGGCCGGCCCCGACGAGGGCACGCTGAAGTTCGCCTGGCAGCGCGACTGGTTCGACCTCGGCTCGACCGCCACGACGTTCCTGGCCATCGCCGCGTCCGGCAAGGCGCCGCAGGGGCTGGTCGACCGGATGGGCGTCAACGGCAGGGAGCTGCCGGGCCACTACACCTACGACGAGCTCCCGTCGACGCTGTGGCCGCCGCCGGTGGAGCGGGGCGACTTCGTGACCCAGGAGTCGGCGACGTGACGACGCCTCCGGCGCAGCTGCTCGTCGACGGCAAGCTGGTGCCGGCGAGCGACGGCGCGACGTTCCCGATCCTCGCCCCCGCGACCGGCGCGGAGATCGGGCGCGCGCCCGACGCGACGGCCGCCGACGTCGACGCCGCGATCGCGGCCGCCCGGCGGGCCTTCGACGAGACCGGCTGGTCGACCGACGTCGGGCTCCGGGTCCGCTGCCTGCGTCAGCTCCACCAGGCGCTGCTCGACCACTCCGACGACTTCCGCGCGCTGACGGCGGCCGAGGTCGGGATGCCGGCGTTCATGCAGGTCGCGGCTGGCTTCGACGCGCCCGTCGAGGGGCTGCGGTGGGTGGCCGACCTCGCCGAGTCCTACGACTACGAGACCGACCTCGGGGTCGCCGAGCCGATGGGGGTCCCGAGCCGCCGGACCGTCCGCCGCGAGGCCGTCGGCGTGGTCGCCGCCATCACGCCGTGGAACGTGCCGACCCAGATCAACCTCGCCAAGGTCGGCCCCGCGCTCGCGGCGGGCTGCACGGTCGTGCTCAAGCCGGCACCCGACACGCCCTGGCTCGCGTGCGAGCTCGGACGGCTGGCAGCCGAGCGCACCGACCTGCCGCCCGGGGTGCTCAACGTGGTCACGCCGCGCTCCGACGAGGTCGCGTCGGTCCTCGCGACCGACCCGCGCGTCGACATGGTGTCGTTCACCGGCTCGACGGCGACGGGCCGGGCGATCATGGCCGCGGCGGCTCCGACGCTCAAGCGGGTCTTCCTCGAGCTCGGCGGCAAGTCGGCCGCGATCGCGCTCGACGACGCCGACGTCGCGGCCGTCGCGGGCGCCACGGCGTTCGAGGCCTGCATCCACGCCGGCCAGGGCTGCGCGATCACGACCCGACTCGTCGTGCCCCGCGACCGGTACGACGAGGCGGTGCAGGTGGCCGCGGCGACGATGGAGTCGATCGGGGTCAGGGACCCGGCCGACCCGGGCGCGATCTGCGGCCCGGTGATCTCGCGGGCCCAGCGAGACCGGGTCGAGGCCTACCTGCGGCTGGCGGTCGAGGAGGGCGGCAGGTTCGCGACCGGCGGCCACGTCATCGACCGGGACGGGTTCTGGGTCGAGCCGACCGTGGTGGCGGGACTCGACAACACCTCCCGGCTCGCGCAGGAGGAGATCTTCGGCCCGGTGCTCGTCGTGATCGCGCACGACGGCGACGACGACGCGGTGCGCATCGCCAACGAGTCGGCGTACGGCCTCTCGGGCTCGGTCGACTCCGCCGACCTCGAGCGCGCGAAGGCGGTCGCGCGCCGCATCCGCACCGGCACGCTGGCGGTCAACGGCGGGGTGTGGTTCAGCCCCGACGCTCCGTTCGGCGGCTACAAGCAGTCGGGGGTCGGCCGCGAGATGGGCGTGGCCGGCTTCGAGGAATACCTCGAGACGAAAGTGATGGCGGAGCCCGCGTGAAGAGGTTCGACGGCAAGGTCGCGGTGGTCACCGGCGCGGCCCAGGGGATCGGCGAGGCGTACGCGCGGGCGCTCGCCGCGGAGGGGGCGTCGGTCGTGGTCGCCGACGTCAGCGCCGAGGCGGGGGAGCAGGTGGCCGCCGAGGTGGGCGGGCTGTTCGTGCGCACGGACGTGTCGTCCCACGAGTCGGCTGCCGCGATGGTCGAGGCGGCCGTCTCGGCGTACGGCGGGATCGACCTGCTGGTCAACAACGCCGCGATCTACGGCGACATGGAGTTCGACCTGTTGGTCAGCGTCGACTGGGACTACTACAGGAGGTTCATGTCGGTGAACATGGACGGCGCGCTGGTGATGACGCGGGCCTGCTACCCCGAGATGCACCAGCGCGGCGGCGGCGCGATCGTCAACCAGAGCTCGACCGCGGCCTGGCTCTACTCCGGCTTCTACGGCCTGGCGAAGGCCGGGGTCAACGCCCTGACCCAGCAGCTGGCGCACGAGCTGGGCGGCATGGGGATCCGTGTCAACGCGATCGCGCCCGGCCCGACCGACACCGCAGCCACCCACAAGCAGGCCGGTGACGCCGCCCGCGAGCTCGTGAAGGGGATGGCGCTCAAGCGGATGGGCCGTCCCGACGACATGGTCGGTGCTTGCCTGTTCCTGCTCTCCGACGAGGCGGCCTGGCTGACCGGGCAGATCATCGCGGTCGACGGCGGACAGACGTTCCGCTCATGACGCCCTCCGTCGGCTTCGTGGGCCTCGGCAGCATCGGGAGGCCGATGGCGCTGCGGCTCGTCGACCTCGACCTGCGCGTCCACGACGTCGCCAGCGAGCCGGTCGCCGAGCTGGTCGCGGCCGGCGCCGCGGCCGCCTCGTCGGTCGCCGAAGCCGCCGAAGCCGACGTGCTGTGCGTGATGGTCCGCGACGACGAGCAGGTCCGGGCGGTGGCGTCCGAGGTGATCGCCTCCGGCGCCGCACCGGTGCTGGTGGTCCATTCGACGGTGGCGCCCGGCACGCCCGCCGACCTCGCGTCGCTCGGGCTGCGGGTGCTGGACGCTCCGGTGAGCGGGGGCCCGATGGGCGCGGCCGACGGCTCCCTGGCGATCCTGGTCGGCGGCGACGAGGCGTCGTACGCCGTGGCCGAGCCGGTGCTCACCCGGATGGGCTCCAAGGTCGTGCACGCCGGACCGCTCGGCGCCGGCACCCGCATGAAGCTCGCCCGCAACCTGATCCACTTCGTCGCGTTCACCGCGGTCACCGAGGCGCAGCGGCTCGCCGAGGCGTCCGGCCTCGACCTGCTCGCGCTCGGTGAGGTGGTCCGGCACACCGACGCGATCACCGGCGGCCCGGGCGCGATCATGCACCGCGACACGACGGCCCCGCTGGCGGCCGACGACTTCTGGCACGGTGTCTTCGACCACGTGCGGGCGCTGGGCGAGAAGGACCTGTCGTTCGCGATCGAGCTGGCGGCGACACTGGGCGTCGACGTGCCGCTCGCGCAGCTCGCGCGCGAACACCTGGCGAAGGGACTGGGACTGTGACCGATGAGGGGACGGGCAGGTTCGACGACCTCCCCGACCAGCGGCGCCTCGGGCTCGAGCGCATGGAGGAGGTGTACGGCTTCGAGATGTCCGACGGAGCCGGCGACTTCTTCCGCTACACCGCCGACCACCTGTTCGCCGACATCTGGAGCCGGCCGGGGCTCTCCGACCGCGACCGCCGGCTGCTGCTGATCGGCCTGCTCGCCGGCACCGGTGCGCACGACGTGCTCACGATCCAGGTGCCGGCGGCGCTGGCGTCCGGCGACCTCGACGAGACCGCCCTGCGCGAGATCGTGGTCTTCCTGAGCCACTACGCCGGCTGGCCGGTCGGGGCGCGGCTCAACTCCCTGGTCGAGGAGACGGTCGCCAAGGCCGCCCGCGAGCGGTGACGACCTTCGAGGGCGAGGTCCTCGCCCAGGCCCGGCCCGACCTGGTGGACGCGGCGTACGCCTGACCGCGTGCGGAGTCCCACCAAGACCAGATCAGCGCAATCGCGCCGGTTGTGCACCGTTTCACGCGTGAAACACGACCGAACGGGCGCGAATGCGCTGGATCGGTCTTGCCGGAATGGTCCGGACAGGTCATGTCGGGGCGGCCTCCGCGGGTGCGATGATCACCCGCGCCATGGCCTTCATCCCCGCGCGCTTCGCGACGTTCTTCAGCATCCCGATCCTGCGCCGGGCCGCCTTTCACGTGAAGCGGCTGACCAGCGGGATGGACGCCTCGTTCTTCTCCCGGGTGGGCGTCTTCCTCGCGGGCGTCCTCGTGGTGACCTCCGCCCTGGTGACCTTCGCCGAACGCAACGGCGAGTACAAGTGGCACACCGTGGGCGGCTACTTCAAGCAGTTCGGCGGCTGGTTCTACTGGTCCCTGACCACCGTCATGAGCGCGGGGGAGTCCGGGCGGGTGCACACCGTCACCGGCTACGTCGTCGGGTGGCTGCTCATCCTCTTCGGCGTCGCGATCGTCGCCTCGCTCACCGGAGCCCTGGTCGGGTTCCTCATCGACTACCTGCTCAAGGAGGGCCAGGGCATGGGTGCTTCGGGCTACCGCGACCACATCATCGTCTGCGGCTGGAACTCGACCGCGCGGGAGCTGATCCAGGAGCTCTCGACCGATGAGTACACGACGAAGATCGTCGTCGTCAGCGACGTCGACAAGAACCCCGCGGGCGAGGGCGTCTACTTCGTCAACGGCGACATCACCACCGCACACGACCTCAAGCGGGCCGGCATCGAGGACGCCATGGCGGCCGTCGTGTGCCCGGCCGACGGGTCCAACGAGGCCGACATGAAGTCCATCCTCTGCGTGATGGCGATCGAGTCGCTCGCCCCGCACGTGCGGACGGTCGTCGAGGTCAACAACCCCCTCCACGTCGAGCACTTCCAGCGCGCCGAGGCCGACGAGATCCTGGTCTCCTCACAGCTGGTCTCGCGGCTGATGGCGCGCTCGTCGCTCTACCCCGGGCTCGCCGGCCTGGTCACCGACATCGTGTCGGGTGGCGACGGCTCCGAGCTCTACCGCGTCCAGCTCCCTGACTCCTACGTCGGGCTGTCGGTCGACGAGCTCTCCGCCAAGCTGCGGTCGGAGCACCGGGCCACCCTGCTGTCGGTCAGCCGCGGCGGCCAGGCCTACGTCAACCCGCCGGAGGACTTCCGCCTCGCGAACGGCGACGACCTCATCGTCGTCGCCGAGTCGCTGGGCGACCTCGAGCCGCTCCAGATGGACCACGACCTGAAATCGCAGTAGCTCGTCACTCCGCCCCCGGTCAGTCCGGACGAACGCCCGCGATCACGACGTCGTCGCCGCCCTTCCAGGTGACGGAGAGCGTCTCGGCGGCGTCGACGTAGGTGCCGGTGATCCGTGCGACGACGACCTCGAGCGGGCCGGCGTTCACGATCGTGAGCGGGCCCTCGTCGTGGCACCCCACCTCGGTGACCGGGGGTACGTCGGACGCGCTGCCGCTGCCGCGCACCTGGGCGCTGGTCGGCCGCGACTCCGGGCCGTCACCGAGGTCGAACTCGTGGTCGACGCCGGTGCCGCCGGTGAGCACCGCCCGGACCAGCTCGCCGACGAGGACCGGGTCGGCGCAGCCGTCGTAGACCCAGCGCCGGCCGAGCTCGGAGTGCTCGGACGTCCCGATGAGGTGCTCCTCGGCGCCCTCGAGCTCGGCGCTGCGGTAGGTGAGCACCACGACGAACGTCGGCAGGCCCTCGGCCCCGAGCAGGAAGCCCTCGCAGCCGACCTCCCCGGCGGGGTCGTCGAAGCGGAACGACCCGGTGATCGTGCGGCCCTCGTTGCCGTCGTACCAGGAGCGGGTCGGCAGCCACGCCTCCATCAGCTCGCGCTTGGACGGGGTCAGGGTCGCGTGCGGGTAGACGATCGCCATGGCGGGGAGCCTAGGGCCGGCTTCGCGGACCGGGCCATCGCGATCCTGCCGTTCGACCCCCCGAATCCGGTCACCAGCCGGGCGGCAGCGCCGTGAAGTCGGCCTCGCGGCCCTCCGCGAACGCCGCCAGCGCCTCGAGGTTGGCCGGGCCGCCCATCAGCTCGGCGAACGCGGCGTTCTCCCGCTCGCGCGCGGCCGCGATGCCGGCGCGCCGCGGCTCGGTCATCGTGCGCTTGACCGCGACCAGCGACGAGATCGGCTTGGCGGCGAGCACCTCGGCGTGCCGCCGCGCCTCGTCGAGGAGCTCGTCGGGGGCGCAGACGCGCCAGACCAGCCCCATCGCGAGCGCCTCCTCGGCCGAGACCCACTCCGAGGACTGCAGCAGCCATGCGGCGTTCTGCCGGCCGACCAGCAGCGGCATGAGGTACGACGACGCGGCCTCGGGTGCGACACCGAGCGAGGTGAACGGGCACTTGAGGCGCGCCTCGGCCGACATGAGCGCCAGGTCGGCGAAACCCAGGATCGTGCACCCGATGCCGAGGCCGATGCCGTTGACCGCCACCACCAGTGGCTTCGGGAACGCGTCGAGAGCGTCCACGAGCCCCGGGAAGCCGTGCCGGCCGCGCTCGAACGCCGGGTCGGTGGCGATCCGGTGCATCTCGAGCAGGTCGGTGCCGGCGGAGAAGCCGCGGCCGTTGCCGGTCAGCAGCACGACGGCGACCGCGGGGTCCTCGGCGGCGGCGAGCAGCGCGTCGGCGAGGGCGTCGTAGAGCGCCTCGTTGAAGGCGTTGAGGGCCTCGGGCCGATCGAGGGTCAGCGTGCGGACCCGCGCGGAGTCGGCGCTCTGCAGGACGTGCGGCGGCGTCATGCCCGCAACGTAGTGGTCGGCGGCGGGTCGTAGGGTCTGGCACGTGGCGGACGGACAGGTGCGGGTGTGGCGCCCCGACTGGCCGTGCGCCGTGGTCCGCACCCTCGACCAGCAGCGCCACGGCGGCGGCGACCCGACGTTCCGCCTCGACGAGCACGGCCGGGTCTGGCGCGGCATCCGTACGCCGGTCGGCACCGCCACAATGGTCGTCACGCCGCTCGACCGGCACGGCGAGGTGCGCGCCGAGGCCTGGGGGGCGGGCGCCCAGTGGGCGCTCGAGTCGGTCCCCGGACTGCTCGGCGCCGACGACGACTGGACGGGCTTCGAGCCCCGTCACCCCGTCGTGGCCGAGGCCTGGCGGCGGCACGCCCACGCCCGGCTCGGTCGCAGCGGGCTGGTGATGGAGTCGCTGGTGCCGGCGATCATCGAGCAGAAGGTCACCGGCCAGGAGGCGTTCGCGGGGTTCCGGAGGCTGGTGCTCCGGCACGGCGAGCCCGCGCCCGGTCCCGGCCCCGAGCGCCGGCTGTGGGTGCAGCCGAGCGCCGACACGCTGCGCCGGATCCCCTCCTGGGAGTGGCTGCGCCTGCACATCGACCCCGCGCGCTCCCGGGCGATCGTCACGGTCAGCCGGGTCGCCGAGAGCCTCGAGCGCACGCTCCGGATGAGCCACGAGGAGGCCGACCGCAGGCTGCGCAGCCTCCCGGGCATCGGGGTGTGGACCAGCGCCGAGGTGCGGCAGCGGTCGCACGGCGACCCCGACGCCGTGTCGTTCGGTGACTACCACATCGCCAAGGACGTCGGCTGGGCGCTGACCGGCACGCCGTTCGACGACGCGGAGCTCGAGGCGTTCCTCGAGCCCTGGCGCCCCCAGCGTGGCCGCGTCCCCACCCTGCTCGGGCTGGCCGGGCTCCGCCGGCCCCGCCACGGCCCCCGCATGTCACCGCGCACGCACCTCCCCGTCCACGGGTAGTCCCGCCGGCCCGGGCGACGGACCGTCCCGCCCGCCGTGACCGGCGTAACCCTGTGTGTGACAGGGCGTTACAGACGTGACCCCCGTCACCGGAGGACACGAGTGACCGCGACGACTGCGCCAGAGCCGCTCCCCGAGGTCCCGGAGCTGCCACGGCGCAGGAGCACGCCCGCGGGCGGCGCGGTCGGTGGGCTGGCTGGCAGGTTCCGGGCCGGCATCGTCACGACCGGCCAGCTCGTCACGCTCGCGGTCGACGCGGTGGTCTGCATCGTGGCCGACGTGGTGCGCGGCAGGTTCTCGTGGTCGGAGTTCCTGCTGCAGGCGTGGTTCATGACCCGGGTCTCGCTGCTGCCCACGATCCTGGTCGCGATCCCGTTCGGCGTCATCACGTCGGTGCAGATCGGCGCGGTGGCGGCCCAGATCGGGGCGACGTCGTTCAGCGGCGCGGTCAACGGCATCGGCGTGCTCCGACAGGGGGCGCCGCTGGTGACCAGTCTGATGATCGCCGGCGCGGTCGGGTCCGCGATCACCTCCGACCTCGGCGCGCGCACGGTCCGCGAGGAGATCGACGCGCTGAAGGTCATGGGCATCTCGCCCGTGCAGCGGCTGGTCGCGCCGCGGGTCGTGGCGGCGCTGGTCGTCGCGCTGCTGCTCACCGTGGTCGTGGCGATGACCGCCATGGTCACGGCGTTCGCGATGAACGTCGGCGGCGGCACGATCAGCTCGGGTGCCTACCTCGACTCGTTCATGTCGTTCAGCCAGCCCACCGACCTGTTCCTCGCGGAGCTCAAGGCGCTGGTCTTCGGCTTCATCGCCACCGTGGTCGCCTGCCACAAGGGCCTCTCCGCCCGGGGCGGTCCCAAGGGCGTCGCCGACGCTGTCAACCAGGCGGTCGTGCTGAGCGTGATCCTGCTGGCGGCCGCCAACGTCGCCCTCACCCAGGCCTACGTCATGCTGGTGCCCCAGGGGATCGCGTGAGCGGCCGCTCCGCCACCGGTGCCGGTGCGGGCATCGTGGGGGGCGGGATCGTCGGCGCCACCAACGGCGTGCTCGACGCGCTCGCCGCACTCGGCTCGTTCGCGTCGTTCGCCTGGGTCGCGGTGCGGAACGTGCCGTCCACGCTGCGGCTCTACCCCGCCGAGGTGCTGCGCCAGATCAAGGACATCGCATGGGGCTCTGGCGCCCTGGTGGTCGGCGGCGGCACCGTCGGGGTGATGGTGCTGCTCTCGCTCTCGGCCGGCACCTCGCTCGGCATCGAGGGGTTCAACGGCCTCGAGCTGGTCGGGCTGGCGCCGCTGACGGGCTTCATCTCCGCGAGCGCCAACACCCGCGAGCTCGCGCCGCTCATCGCCGCGCTCGCCCTCGCCTCGCAGGTGGGTTGCCGGTTCACCGCCCAGCTCGGGTCGATGCGCATCCACGAGGAGGTAGACGCGCTCGAGGTGATGGCGGTCAGCCCGATGCGCTACCTGGTCACCACCCGGACCATCGCGTGCATGGTGGCGATCCTGCCGCTCTACCTCGTCGGGCTCCTCGGCTCCTACCTCGCCTCGATGCTCTCGGTCGTCATGATCTTCCACCAGTCGCCGGGGCAGTACGACCACTACTTCTCGACGTTCATCCAGGGCCGCGACGTGGGCCTCTCGATGGTCAAGATCGTCATCTTCGCCTTCGCGATCACGCTCCTGCACTGCTGGTACGGCTTCAAGGTCCACGGCGGCCCGCAGTCGGTGGGCGAGGCGACCGGGGCCGCGATCCGCGCCAGCATCGTGGTGGTCGTCCTGCTCGACATGGTGCTGACGCTGGTCTTCTGGGGCGGCGACTCGGGGTTCCGGGTGAGCGGGTGAGCGGCCGCCGGGAGCCGGCGCGCCACGAGCTGGCCGGCCGCGGGCTGGTGGCGCTCGTGGCGATCGCGCTGCTGCTCGCGGCGGTCTACCTGCGCTCCAGCGGTCGCTGGGGCGGCGACCCGGAGGTCTACGCCGACGTCACGAACGCCGGCGGCTCGCTGCGGTCGGGGTCCGACGTCAAGCTGCGCGGCGTCATCGTCGGGCGGGTCACCGGCATCGGCCGGGCTCCCGACGGGACCGTCCGGGTGGCGCTGCGGCTGCCGGAGGAGTCGCTGCGCGACGTGCCCGGCGACGTCGTGGCCCGGATCCTGCCAGCGACGGTCTTCGGCACGTCGTACGTCGACCTGGTGCCGCCGACGGAGCCGGGACGGTCGTCGCTGCGCGCCGGGGCCGTGGTGCCGGCCGACACCTCGACCGACACCGTCGAGCTCCAGCAGGCCCTCGACGACATCGACGCCCTGGTCAAGGCGCTCGGCCCGGCCGAGCTCGCCACCACGATCGGCGCCGCCGCGGTCGCGCTGCACGACCGCGGGGAGCGGCTGGGCGCGACGGCGGAGGTGCTCGACGCCTACCTGCGCAAGCTCAACCCGGCGATGCCGCTGGTCCGCGACGACCTGCGCAGGCTGGCCGACGGGCTCGAGGTCGTCCGCGAGGTCGCACCGGACCTGCTGCAGGCGACCGACGACGGGCTGGTCACCGCGCGCACGATCGTCGACGAGCAGGCCGCGATCGAGGCCGTCCTCGCGGGCGGCACGGGCCTCGCCGGCGACTCCGACGCGTTCATCCGCGCGAACGGCGACGACCTCGCGCGGTTCATCGACAACGCCGCGCGGCTGGTCGACGCGGTCTACGACAACCGCCGCCTGGGCTTCACCGGCGCGCTCCTGACCAACATCCGGGTCGCGGCCGCCGTGGCCAGCGCGGTCGAGGACGGCGCCCTCCAGACCGACGCGGTGCTCCGCTTCGACGCGCCGCCCTACTACGGGCCGGCCGACCGGCCGGCGTACGGGCGGAGCCGGTGACCGGCCTCCGGACGACCGCCGCCAAGTTCGCGGCGTTCGCCCTCGCCTCGGTGCTGCTGCTGGTCGTGCTCCTCAACACGATGAGCCACGGGCTGGTAGGTGACACCCGCGACTACGACGCGGAGTTCAGCGACGTCAGCGGCCTGCGCGTCGGCGACGACGTCCGGGTTGCGGGCGTGCGGGTCGGCCGCGTCGAGTCGATCGACGTCACCGAGCAGGGTGCGCGGGTCGGCTTCGCGCTGGAGGAGGACCAGGCGCTGCTCGACACGACGCGGATGGTGATGCGGTACCAGAACCTGCTCGGCCAGCGGTACCTCGCGCTCGTGCAGAGCGGCCCGCGCGGCGACGAGCTGAGGGCCGGCGCGACCGTGCCGCTCGGCCGCACCGACCCCGGCTTCGACCTGACCGAGCTGCTCAACGGCTTCCGGCCGCTGTTCGAGGTGCTCCAGCCGAGCGAGGTCAACCAGCTGGCGAGCTCGCTCGTGCAGGTGCTCCAGGGCGAGGGCGGCACCGTCGAGCAGCTGCTCCAGCAGACCACGCAGCTCACGACGTACGTCGCCGACCGCGACGCGGTCATCGGCGAGGTGCTGCAGAACCTCACGCCGGTGCTCGAGCACCTGCAGGGCCGCGGCACCGAGATCGAGTCGACCGTGCTCGAGCTGCGCCGGCTGATGGACGGCCTGGCCCGCGACCGCAAGGCGATCGGCGCGTCCATCGACGGCGTCGCGCGGCTGGTCGGCTCCACGTCGTCGCTGCTCGACGACGCCCGGGCGCCGCTGGTGCGAGCGACCCGGCGGTTCGTCGAGGTGGCCGACCTGCTCGCCCGCACGAAGGGCCGGCTCAACCGGGCGCTCGAGAGCTTCGGCGGCACGATCGGCGCGCTGGGCCGACTGACGTCGTACGAGAACGCGATGAACGTCTTCCTCTGCTCGATGACGTTCGCGGTCGGCGACGCGGAGGACGAGATCAACCCGGCGGGCAGCACGGACAAGCACTCGGCGGTGTGCCGGTGAGTGTCCTCTCCGAGCGGGACCCGTTCCGAATCGGCATCGTCGCGCTCGTCGTGGGCGGCCTGGTCGCCGCCGGGGTGGTGCTGCTGAGCACGATGTCGTTCGGCACCACGACCTACACCGCGGTGCTGGAGCACACCGCCGGGCTGCGGGCGGGCGAGGACGTGCAGGTGCACGGCGTGCCGGTCGGCGAGGTCCGCTCGGTCGGGCTCGGCGGCGCCGACGAGGCGACGTACGTCGAGGTGCGCTTCACGCTCGACTCGGGCATCCGTCTGGGCAGGGAGACGACCGCCGAGGTCAAGGTGGCGACCCTCCTGGGCACCCACTACCTCGAGGTCGACCCGCAGGGGCCTGGGTCTCTCGCCGGCTCCACCATCCCTCTCGAGCGCACCTCGGTGCCCTACAACCTGCAGGACGTCCTCGAGCAGGGCACCGAGGCCCTCGACCGGCTCGACCCCGTCCTGCTCGCCCGGGCGCTCACGGCCACCAGCGACGCGCTGGGCAGCTCCAGCGAGGAGGTCGGTCCGGCGCTCGAGGGGATCGCGCAGCTCTCCGAGGTGATCAGCACGCGCAGCGAGCAGACCGGCCGACTGCTGCGGGCGGCGCGCGGCGTGAGCGACCAGCTCGACGCCGGCAGCGACGACCTGTTCGCCCTGATGCGGTCGGCGAACCTCGTGATCGAGGAGGTGGTGCACCGGCGCGAGGCGATCCACCAGCTGCTGGTCGAGACCACGGGGCTGGCCGACGCGCTCGACCAGGTCGTCCGGCAGACGCGCGGCGACCTCGACCCCGCGCTGCGCGACCTCAACAGCGCGCTCGGCTCCCTGCGCCGGCAGGATCGGCGGCTCCAGGCGGTGCTCACCGAGATGGCGCCGGCGGTGCGCTACGTCGCCAACGCGACCGGCAACGGCCCGTACCTCGACCTCTTCCTCAACAGCCCGGCGCTGCCGGCCGACGACGCCAGCTGCGCGCTCGGGAACTGCCGATGACCGCCCGCAAGGCGCTGACCGTGCTCCTGGTCGCCGTGCTCGCGGTGGTGACGGGGTCCTGCGTGCCGGACGCGCCCGGCGGGCCGAGGCACCTGACGGTGACGGCGTACTTCACCGACTCGGCGGGGCTGTTCACCGGCAACGACGTCGGCATTCTCGGCGTGCCGGTCGGCAAGGTCACCGACATCGAGCCCGACGGCGACCGGGTGAAGGTCACCCTCGAGCTCGAGACCGACCAGCCCGTCCCCGCCGACGTGGGAGCCGTGGTGGTGGCGCGCTCGGTGGCGACCGACCGCTACATCGAGCTGACCCCGGTCTACGACGGCGGCCCACGGCTCCGCGACGGCGCGACGATCGCGGTCGACGCGACCCGCACCCCGGTCGACTTCGACCAGGTGCTCGCGACGATCGACGAGTTCGCCACCGGCATCGCGGGGTCGAAGGAGACCACGAAGGCGATCAGGCGGTTCGTGGAGGCCGGCGACGCGGCGTTCTCGGGCCAGGGTCCGCAGCTCCAGGAGACGATCACGACGTTGTCCCAGGCGGCGACCGACGTGAGCGCCCAGCGGGGCGAGATCGTCGCGACCCTCGACTCGCTCGACCGGCTGGTGGCGGCGATCAACGGCAACGAGCAGACCGTGCGGAAGTTCCTGCGTCGCGTCGCCCAGGGCAGCGCGCTCCTCGACGACCAGCGGACCGAGTTCCGCGACTCCCTGCGGGCGCTGGACCGGGCGGTCCACACCGTCGCGGCGTTCGCGGTGAAGAACAAGCGGCAGCTCGTCAAGGCCATGAACGGCTCGGCCGACGTCATGGACGCGCTGCTGGCCAAGCAGCAGCAGCTCGCCGAGGTGCTCGAGGTGATGCCGCTGGCGCTGCAGAACCTCGAGCGCACCAACGACCACGGCCGGGTGCCGATGCGGATCGACCCGACGATCCTCTCGCCGCTCGGGGGTCAGCTCAGCGACGTCTGCCCGAGCCTGCCGGCCCACCTCTGCGACCTGGTCCTCGGCACCGACCCGCAGGTGCCGCGGTCGGTCGCGCAGGTGCAGCGGGGGTGGTGGTGATGGTCTCCCGGGCCGGGTGGGCGCTGCTCGTGCTCGTGCTGACCTGCGGGTGCAGCACGACCCTCGGCGACGTACCCCTGCCGGGCACCGGCGTCGAGGGCGAGACCGTCACGATCGAGGCGGACTTCGACGAGGCGCTCAACCTCGCGACCGGAGCGACGGTCAAGGTGAACGGCGTCGACAGCGGCAAGGTCGAGAAGGTCGAGGCGCGTGACTTCCGGGCCCGGGCGACCCTGGTCGTCGAGAAGTCGGCGCGGCTGCGCGAGGGCGCCACCGCGCGCCTGCGCTACACGACGCCCCTCGGCGAGCTGTTCGTCGACGTCACGAACCCGCCGGACGGGCCGGTGCTCGCCTCGGGCGCCGTGCTGACGAGGAAGGACACGACGACCGCGCCGACGGTCGAGGACGCCCTGTCGCAGGCCTCGCTGCTGGTGAACGGCGGCGGTCTCGGGCAGCTGCAGACGGTCACCAAGGAGCTCAACGCCGCCCTCGGTGGCCGCGAGGGCACCTTCCGCGACCTGCTCGAGCAGACCCGGGTGTTCCTGACCGAGGCCAACGGCACCACCGGGGACGTCGACCGCGCGCTGCGCGGGCTCGCGGACGTGTCCGCCGAGCTGCAGCGGCGGCAGGACGTCATCGACGCCGCGCTGCGCGACCTCAGGCCGGCCGCGAAGGTGCTGCGCGAGAACACGCCCGACCTGACCGCGCTCCTGCGCGAGGTGGAGAGGTTCGCCCGCTCGGCCGACCACCTCGTGGGGCGCACCCGGCGCCAGCTGCTGACCACGATCCGCGAGGTCGAGCCGGTGCTGGCCGAGATCGCCAGGCACAAGGACACCTACGCAGAGTCCCTCGACGCGCTGGTGCGGCTGTCGCACTCGCTCGACTCGGTGGTGCCCGGCGACTACCTGAGCACCGCGCTCGACCTGCACCTCGACGGCGTGACCCTGCCCGACCTCGGCGAGATCGTCGACGGGCTGCTGGGACAGCTCGGCGTGCAGCTGCGCGCGGGCACGCCTCGGTTCGGGGGTGGAGCGCGATGAGCGGGGTGCCGGCGGTGTTCCGCGACCGGCTCTACCTGAGCGCGGTCGGCGTGCTCCTGGTGTTCGTGGTCGGCATCGCCTACCTCTTCGGCGCGGTGCTCGACGAGCCGCTCACGTCGCGGCCGGACCGCGTGACCGTGGAGCTGTCGGCGACCGGTGGGCTGTTCGAGGGGTCGGTGGTCACCTACCGCGGCGTGAAGGTCGGGAAGGTGACCCGCATCGTCGCGACGGGCACCGGCGCCGAGGCCACCGTGTCGCTCGCCGGTGACGCGCAGGTGCCGCGCGGCACGCAGGCACGCGTGCGGTCGCTGTCGCCGGTGGGGGAGCAGTACCTCGACTTCCAGCCGACCACCTCGTCCGGTCCCTACCTAGGCGACGGCGACCGGGTCGTCGCCGACGCCACCGACATCCCGGCCAGCCTGTCGTCGACGGTTCTCGCCGTCGGCCAGGTGCTCGACCAGATCGACGCCCGCAAGCTGCGCCGGCTCCTGGTCGCGCTCTCCACCGGCCTCGGCGGCACGGGGGAGGACCTCGGCAACCTGCTCGACCAGGGCCAGGCCGTGCTGACCGACCTCGACCGGGCCTGGCCGCAGACCGAGCGGCTGCTGCGCGGCTCGGGGCCGGTCCTCGACCTGCCCGTGTCCTCCGCCGGCGACCTGCGCGCGCTCGCGCGCTCGTCACGCGAGCTGGCGGCGTTCCTCCGCGACTACGACCCCGAGCTCCGCGCGACGCTGCGGCGTACGCCGGCGGAGGTCAAGCAGCTGCGCGGACTGATCCGCGACGTCGCGTCGGTGCTGCCGGGCTTCCTCGACACTGCCCTGCCGTTCACCGACGAGCTCGTCGCCCACGACCCGCACCTGCGTGCCCTGCTGCAGTCCTACGCACCCGGTCTCGGCAGCCTCACCGAGGTGATCCGCAACGGCGAGCTCCGCCTCGCGCTCATCCCCGACCTCGACGCCCGGTGCCGCTACGACGTCGCCCGCCGCGACCCGCGCGACCCCACCCGCCGCCCGCTCCAGGACCACGGCCGGTGCTCCGCGTCGTTCGCGCAGCTCCAGCGCGGTGCGGCCCACGCACCGGGACCGGTCGCGCTGCCGCGGTTCTGAGGTCGGCGGGTGTCGCTGCCGGGTGTCGCTGCCGGGTGTCGCTGCCGGGTGTCAGGGTGTTCCTCGTGGTCCGGATCTCGCTCTCGCGCCTCCCGGGCGACCGCGTCCGGGTGCGCGACGGCGACGACGAGCACACGCTCGAGCTGGCCGGGCTGCCGGCGTTCGCACAGGAGCGCGAGGACGGCGCGGCGCGGTGGGTGTGGGACGACACCGCGCGGTGGTACCCACCCCTGCTGGCCGCCGGGGTGCGCATCGAGCGCTGCCACGACCTGAGGCTCGGCCACCACCTGCTCCGCCGGGCGCCGGCGGTCGACCCCGGGCTGCTGTCGGGGCCGGAGTCGGAACTCTGGGACCGGCTCGGGCCCAGCACACCGACGGAGGCGGCCCTGTTCGTGGTCGACGACGCCACCGAGCACCTCCGCGCCCACCTCGAGGACGACCGCCAGCTCGCCGCCGTCGCAGCGTCGCCGGAGGCCGCCCGGCTCCGGCTGCTGCTGGCCGCGGAGTCGTCGGGCGCCCTCGTCGCGGCCGAGATGACCTGGGCCGGGATGCCGTGGCGCGCGGAGATCCACGAGGCGCTGCTCGCCGAGCTTCTCGGGCCGCGTCCGCTGCGCGGCGCCCGGCCGCAGAGGCTCGAGGCCCTCGTCGCCGAGGTGCGCGATGCGCTGGGGGCACCCGACCTCAACCCCGACTCCCGGCCCGAGCTGATGGACGCGCTGCACAGGGTCGGTCTCGACGTGCCCGACGTGCGGGCGTCGACGTTGCGCAGGCTGGAGCACCCGGCGGTGGGGCCGCTGCTGGAGTACAAGCAGCTCGCACAGCTCCTCGCGACCAACGGGTGGGCGTGGCTCGACCAGTGGGTGAGCGGTGGGCGGTTCCGGCCGTCGTACCAGCCGGCCGGCTCGACCACCGGGCGCTGGTCGTCGAACGGCGGGGGCGCGCTGTCCGTGCCGGCGCTGGTCCGGCCGGCTGCCGTCGCCGACGACGGCTGGGTGCTGGTGGTGGCCGACGTGGCGCAGCTGGAGCCGCGGGTGCTGGCCGGCATGAGCGGTGACCGGGCGCTGGCGCGCTCGGCCCGCGGGGCCGACCTCTACCAGGGCATGGTCGACGACGGTGCCGTGGCCAGCCGCAACGACGCGAAGCTGGGCCTGCTCGGCGCGATGTACGGCGCCACCAGCGGTGAGAGCGGACGGATGGTTGCCGGCCTCACCCGCCGCTACCCCGACGCGTTCGGGCTCGTGGAGGAGGCCGCGCGCGCGGGTGAGCGCGGCCAGGTGGTGCGCACGCTGCTCGGCCGGGGCTCACCGGGTCTCGGCGACGCCTGGGACCGCGACCCCGACGACCCGCCGGCCGACCCCGACGGCCTGGCCAGGCAGCGCCGGGCCTACGGGCGGTTCACCCGCAACTTCGTCGTGCAGGGGACCGGCGCCGAGTGGGCGCTCTGCTGGATCGCCGACCTCCGCAACCGGCTCTGGCGTCTCGGCGACGGACCTCTCGACCACCGGCCGCACCTCGTGTTCTTCCTCCACGACGAGGTCGTCGTGCACACCCCGGCGACGTTGGCCGACGCGGTCACGCAGGAGGCGCGACAGGCGGCGGCCACCGCTGCGGGGCTGCTCTTCCGCGACCTCGACCTCGACTTCCCGCTGACGATCTCGGTCGTGCGCAGCTACGCCGAGGCCGGCAAGGCCGGCGCGCCGGCCCCGAGCGCCGGCTAGCGGGCGGCGGCCCACGCAGCGGCGAGCCCGGCGACCGTCGGGTCGCGAAGTGGGTGACCAGCCGGCCAAGGGTGAAGACCGTCGTGCGCTGGTCGATGGCGGCGCCCAGCGTGCGCTCCTCGGGCGCCATGAACCGGTCGGAGCCGAACATCCGCCCGACGGTGTTGGTGAACGGCCCGGGGTGGTAGGTGTCGAGGTCGACCACGGTGAGCCGGTCGTCCGGCGCCACGATCAGACAGCCGTCGTAGAGGTCGCACGCGACCCAGCCGAGCTCGGCGAGGTCGACGTGCACGTCGATGAGGGTGTCGAGCACTGCCAGCATCCGCTCCGCCGGCAGGTGGCCGAACCTCTGGTACGCCGAGCGCGGGTCGCTCCGCTGCGCGCGCGGCACGCCGACCAGCTCACCCGGCGCGGCGTCGTAGACCAGCGCCGGCCCGCTGCCCGTGGCGACGACGTTGCGGAGCGTCGCCAGCGCGGGGTGGTCGCACGAGCGCGCCAGCCGGACGGCGTTCTCGAGCAGCGCGACCCGGCCCGCGTGGTCGAGCGCCGGCACCGGCACGTCAGGCAGCGGCTCCACGGGTCCGGCCGACTTCACGAACACCCGCTCCCCATCGGCCTCCACCAGCCACGAGACGTTGCCCGAGTCCTGCGTGTGGTGGTCGAACGTGCGCACCACCGTGCCCGCCCCGGCGACGAAGGCCGCCGCGGTGAGGGCGGTCGAGGTCTCGGTGAGCAGCGCCGTCACCGGGCAAGTATCGGGCGCTTGCCGCTCACCTGCGTCGGTGGAAGGTGTACTTGCCGGTGGGGAGTTGGTCGAGGTGGTAGCGGGGGTCGTGGGCTCGTGCGTGGTGGTGGGGGCAGAGTGAGATGAGGTCGCGGAGGTTGGTCTTGCCGCCGTCTGTCCAGCGTTTCTGGTGGTGGGTGTGGGTCATGCCGGGTGGCCAGTCGCAGCCGTCGATCTCGCAGCCGCGGGTTTCGATGGTCTTGGCGATGCGTTGGGCCTCGGAGGCGAAGCGGTTCTTGCGGCCGAGGTCGAGGACGTGGGACTTGCCGTCGAGGACGGCGGGGATGACGCCGGCTTCGCAGGCGAGCCGCCGTGCGGCGCCGGGGGAGAGTCGTTCGCCGGTGTCGAGCCGCGCGGCCTTCAGTCGGCCCTCGAGCGCGTCGAGCGTCATCGTGACGACGACGGTGGCGTTGAGGCCGCCGGCCTTCGGGAGATGGTTCTTGGGGTAGCGCTGGATGAGCTCGGCGAGGGCTTGTCCGAGGCGTTGCGGGGTGGGCTTGCGTTCCCCGAGCGGTCCCTTGCTGGCCTGGCGTCTGGGGGCGGCGAGGGCGAACAGGTGCTTCTTGAGCATGGCGCCGGTGAGGGTGTCGAGGGTGAAGCGGCCGTGGGTCTTGCCGTGTCCGTCGTCCCAGATGGTCAGCCGGGTCGCTGCGGCGGCGGCTTGTTCTTCTCGTTCGAGGAGTGTGGCTTCGTGGGCGTCGGCGGTCTCGGGGGAGGTGACTTCGAGGATCCGGCGGCCGAGGA
>NZ_KE383925.1:0-139628 GCF_000422805.1 Nocardioides halotolerans DSM 19273
TGCCCGGCCTCGGTTCGGGTCGGCGGTCAGCCAGCAACCCGTGGAGGTCGGTCGGGGTCGGTGCGGGGTTGGCTGCTGACCGCTGCCCGGCCTCGCGTCAGGCCAGCGGTCAGCCAGCAACCCCCTACCTCACGGTCTGGACCCGGCGGGCCCCACGCCCACCGGCCGCGCCCCGAGAAGGTTGCCGTCAGCAGGGGTCCGCGGCGAAGGCGCAGAGGGCCGCGAGCGGTGCCGCCGAGTTCGTTTCCAGACGCTCGGCCTCGACCCCGATGACCTGGTCGCCGCCAGCCGACGTGTACGACGAGTCGACGTAGATCGCGTTGCCGGTGCGGCCGACCAGGAAGAGCGTGAGGTCGCTGACCAGGCCGTCGTCGTGGTGCAGCTGCTGGGCGAAGGCGAAGGTCTCCTCCGTCCCGAGGTCCGCGTCCACGGTCTCCCAGACCAGGCTCGCCCCGGACACCGGGAACGGGCCGCAACCGTCGAGCGACTCGCGCAGCTCGGCCAGCTGTGCCTCGGCGGCGCGGTCGTCGGGGTAGACAGCGAGCAGCCGCACCTCGCGGTCCTCGGACTCGCCCTGGTAGGCGACGACGAGGTTGTCGGTGAAGCCGGCGAAGCCCTCGCTCCCGCACCTCGCGGCCAGGCTCGGGTCCTGCGCCAGGCCGTCGTTCGGCACGGCGTCCTCGTCGGCGAACCCCGCGGTCAGCGGGAAGTCGGCGGGGATCTCGGTGCGCCACCGGGTCGGGTCGTCGGTCTGGCCGGGCGACGTGGCGATGTGGTCGTCGCCTCGGTCGTCAGCGCCGGTGCCGGAGAGCGCGATCACCGGCGTGCCGATGGCGAGCGCAGCGGCCAGGACGCCTCCGGCAGCGGCCACGGCAGTACGCCGGCGGCGCATCCGGTCGCCGCGGCGGCGGATCTCGGGGGCGGGGAGCGGGTTCATGACGTTCAGTCCCTCGGAGAAGTGGTCGAGGTCGTCGAGGTCAGGCATGGGTGGCTCCTTGTTCGTCGGCGAGCAGGCCGGCGAGCGTGGCCCTGCCGCGGCTCAGCCAGGCCTTGACGGTTCCTTCGGGTGCGCCGACCTCGCGTGCCACGGCGTGCACGGGCAGGTCGGCGATGTGGTGCAGCACGATCGCGCGGCGCTGGCTTTCGGGGAGCTGCTTGAGCGCGTTGACCACCGCGACCCGGCTCTCGCTGGGTGCGGCCGTCGTGCCGGCGTGGGACAGCGCACGATCGGGCGCCCGGCGTCCGCGGACCGTGCGCCTCCAGCGGCTGACCGCCAGGCGGTAGGCCACCGTGCGCACCCACGCCTCGGGGTGCTCGGCCTGGTCCAGCTTGCGCCGGTGCGACCAGGCGCGCACGAAGGCCTCCTGGACGCACTCCTGCGCCTCGTCGCGGTCGCCGATCATGGCGTAGACCTGCGCGGTGACCCTTGCGAACGACGACGTGTAGAAGTCGTCGAACTCGGCCTCGTCCATCTGTGCTCCGTCTGTCGGCGCCCGCCGTGCGGGCTGTCGGGAGGAGTACGCCCGGCCGCCGACCGCGGTTGCACCGCGGCCGGACTTTCTTGGACGGAGTGTGTCAGCCGGGGGTGGACAGCTGCCGCAGCCGCTCCTGCGCGCGCCGCACGAGCGTGACGAACGGGTCGGCGCCGATACTGAGGTCCGCCGACGGCACGAACGTCACCTGTGCGACCGCGCCGCCCTCGCGGATCGCGGCCATGAGGAAGCGCACCGACCGCGTCTCGGAGACCTCGACGGTGAGCCGCCACACGTAGAGCTCACGGCGACCGCTCTCCTCCTCGGCGAGCTTCTCGACCTCGGTGCCGAAGGCGTCGTCGGGGCACTTCGTGAGCTTGTCGCGGATATCGGTGACGAACGCGTGCGCCTGCTTGCGCGGCAGCGCGCCGACGGTCTCCGACAGGCCAAACTCGGGCGGGAGCTGCTTGGCGGCCGGGATGACGAACGTCCGGGTCAGCGCCTTCGCGAAGGCCGGCCCGGTGAACTCGGTGCTGTCGCAGCGGGTCGCGGCGACGTTCTGCCTGGCCTTGGTGGGCGCGGTGCCGACCCAGGGCAGGTCGACGGTCGGCACCGGCGGCAGGTCCGCCTCGACGAGCAGCGACGGGTGCTTGCCCACCGGCACGGGGGCGGTGCTCTTCAGGGCGGTCTTCGGCGCGGTGCAGGTCCCTGCGTCGGGCAGCGTGCACAGCCCCGAGACCGCGCTGGCGAGCAGCGACACGCTCGGAGCGAGGTCGGGCTGCTTGCCCGGGTCGGTCATCCCGGTGAGCGTGTTGACCACGGTGGTCGTCAGCCCGCCGGTGCGGGCGACGCCGACGACCTGGGTGGTGACCGGCGCCGTCCAGCGGCGCAGCACCATCAGGGTCGCCTCGTCGCCGACGCCGCCGACGCGGAAGGTCGACAGCAGCTGGACGCGGGGGCTGGTGCAACCGGCGTACCAGCCGAGCATGGTCTGGTAGGTGCGCTCGGCCGCGGGCTCGTCGACCGAGGCCTCGGCCGACTGCCCCGCCGTGAGCGGGCCGGAGCCCTTCTTCGCCGTGCCGGCGAACGTGCGGACCAGCGCCCCGATGCCGCGCATGTCGGCGTAGCGGCCGCCCTGACAGGTGAAGACCAGCCCGTCGCCGGTGGTGTTGGTGCTGGTCGCGCCCTCGGTCCAGGTGCCGGGGAACGCCGCGGCCACCTGCTGGACGCCGAGCAGCGCCTCCGGGGTGAGCGGGTCGGGCGGCGGCGGTGGGGGCGGCTCGTCGTGGCGGTTCGTGCCGGGGGTGCTGCCGTCGAGGATGCCCTTCGAGGCCAGCGCCGGGCGGGCGCCGGACGCGTCGGTCACGAGGGAGCCGGTCACGAGGACGGCGGCCACCCCGGCCGCCACTCCCACGACGGTGTGGGCGCGCCGGCGGGCCGATCCGGCGCGGACGATGATCGAGGGCCGCGGCCAGCGCACGTCCTCCAGCGCCGGCCCGAGCGCCTCGAGGACGCCGCGGATCGCCGTGGACGGGACCTCGCGGTGCACCGCGAACTGCGCGCTGGCGGTCTGGAGGTCGCGCTCGGCGTGCGCCCGGGTGATGCCGACCTCGCGGGCCATCCGGTCGATCGGCAGCGCGGTGAGGTGGGTGAGCAGCAGGACCTTGCGCTGCGTCGCGGTCAGCTTGCCGAGCGCGTCGAGCGTGGCCCGGGTCGCGTCGTCGAGGTCCTTCTGCCGGGCCCACCAGCGGGCGCTGCTGCGCCGCTGCGCGCGGGTCCAGGCGAGCGGGCGCACGTAGTCCTCGGCGTCGTCGAGCCGCGACACCTTGCGCCAGTGGTGCCAGGCCACGACCATCGCGTCGCGGACCGCCCGCTGCGCGGCGACCAGGTCGCCGGTGAGCGCGTAGCTCTGCAGGAGCAGCCGGCCCCGGGCGTCCTTGTAGAAGGCCTCGAAGCCTTCGGGACTGCGCGACGACGAGCGGGGAAGCGTGCGGGTCATGACTGAGCAACGGTAGCGACCGCGGCCTGACCGCACCGATTCGCGGGCGTCGGCGTGGCAGCGCGGTACGGCGCCCGGACGCGGCGAAGATGAATGAGCCATGAGCACCCCACAGCGTTCTGCGGCTCCCCCGCTCCGCTCCTCCGCCCCACAACGCCGCGCGGACCCCGAAAAAGCATGACCGCCCTGATGCCCGACCGCACCCGTCCGTCGGCGGAGGAGCTGCGGCGCGATTTGCGCCACCGGCGTCCGCTCGTGCTCCTGGCGGTCGCTGCCGGTGCCACGGCGGCGGCCGGCACGCTGCTGGTCTGCCTGGCCCTCGGCGTGGCCGGCTGGTTCCTCACCGACGCGGGCGCCCACGGCACTCCGCGCGACGGCCTGTGGGTGGGCGCGCTGGCCTGGCTGATGGCCCACGGCTCCGGCGTGCACGTGGCCGGTGCGCTCGTCTCGGTCATGCCGCTGGGCATCACGCTCGCCTGCGCCTGGGTGACCTGGCGGATCGGCCACCGCCTCGGCGACTCGATCTCCGGTCACGGCCCCGACGCCCAGCGCATCGCCGACGGCGAGCGCGACTGGACCGTGCCGGCCGCGGCCCTGCTCTACGCGGCGGGCTACGTCGCCGTCGCGGCCGCCACCGGCGCACTCGCCTCGACCGCGGAGACGTCGCCCGACACCTCGCGGGTCGTGATCTGGTCGTTCCTGCTCTGCGGGGTCCTCGGTGCGCCCGCCATCGCGATCGGCTCCGGCCGCGCCGCGATCTGGACCGCCACCCTGCCGGCGTCCGTCGTCGCCGTCGCGGCGGCCTGCCGCCAGGTCGTCCGGCTGTGGCTCTCGGTCGCCCTCCTGGCGTTCGTCGTCGCCCTCGTGACCGACCTCGACACCGCGCTCAACGTCACCTCGCAGCTGCACACCGACACCGGCGCGACCGTGCAGCTCGTCGTCGTCTCGCTGCTCGTGGTCCCGAACGCCGTGGTCTTCTCCGGCTCCTACCTGCTGGGGCCCGGGTTCACCGTTGGCACGCACACGATCGTGTCGCCGTCGGTCGTCACGATCGGCGCGCTGCCGATGTTCCCGCTGCTCGCCGCGCTGCCCGACACCGGGCCGACGCCCGCCTGGACCTCCGCCCTCATCGGGGTGCCGCCCCTCGTCGCAGCGCTCGGGGCGATGAGGGCCCAGCGCCACCACCCGACGTACCGCTGGGAGGAGGGCGCCCTCCACGGGTGCGGCGGCGGCATGCTCGCCGGCCTCCTGTTCGGCATCCTCGCCCTGCTGGCCGGCGGCGCCGTCGGCCCCGGCCGGATGACCGACGTCGGCCCGCTGGCCGGCGCCGTCCTCGTCCACGCCGTCACGGCGTTCGGCGTCGGCGGCCTCCTCGGCGGCCTGGTCGCCACGTTCTGGCAGCGCCGGCGGCTCGAGCCGCTGCCCGAGCCTCAGCCGGACCCTGCGCTGGTGGCCGTGGTCGCCGGGGGTGCGTCGAGTGACCCATCTGACAGGTCTGGCGAGCGTCCCGACCTGCCGAATGGGTCACTCGACGACGACCCGGACGCAACCCAGGCAACGCTGGCCCCGGTCGACGACACCGCCGAAGCCGACCAGGCCGAGGACGCCTAGACTCACGAGTCGTGCCCATCCCCTCGTCCGAGGCCGCTCCCGCGCGCCTCGTGGTCCTCGTCTCGGGGGCGGGCACCAACCTGCAGGCCCTGCTCGACGCGGCCGCGGACCCGGCGTACGGCGCAGTGGTCGTGGCGGTGGGCGCCGACCGCGACGGCATCGAGGGCCTGGCCCGGGCCGAGCGGGCCGGGCTCCCCACCTTCGTGCACCGGGTCAAGGACTTCGAGGACCGCGCCGCGTGGGACCGCGCGCTCACGCGCTCGGTGGCCGCGCACCGGCCCGACGTGGTGATCTCGGCGGGCTTCATGAAGCTGGTCGGCCCCGACTTCCTCGCGGCGTTCGGCGGCCGGTTCGTCAACACCCACCCGGCGCTCAGCCCGTCGTTCCCGGGGATGCACGGCCCCGCCGACGCGCTGGCCCACGGCGTGAAGGTCACGGGCTGCACGCTGTTCCTCGTCGACGAGGGCGTCGACACCGGGCCGATCGTGGCCCAGTCGGCCGTCGAGGTCGCCGACGACGACACGGTGGCCTCCCTGCACGAGCGGATCAAGGTCGCCGAGCGGGCCATGCTCGTCGACACCATCGGCGCGATGGCGCGCCGCGGCTACACCATCGAGGACAGGAAGGTCCGTCTTGGCTGACGACGCACGAATCCCGATCAGGCGAGCGCTCGTCTCCGTCTACGACAAGACCGGGCTCGAGGACCTCGTCCGCGGCCTGCACGACGCGGGCGTGGCGCTCGTGTCGACGGGCGGCTCGGCGGCGCTGATCGAGGGGCTCGGCCTGCCGGTCACCAAGGTCGAGGACCTCACCGGGTTCCCCGAGTGCCTCGACGGCCGGGTCAAGACCCTGCACCCCAAGGTGCACGCCGGCATCCTCGCCGACCGCCGGCTCGAGTCCCACGTCGAGCAGCTCGAGGAGCTCGGGGTCGAGCCGTTCGACCTCGTGGTGTCCAACCTCTACCCGTTCCGCCAGACCGTCCTCTCGGGTGCGAGCCCCGACGAGTGCGTCGAGCAGATCGACATCGGCGGGCCCTCGATGGTCCGGGCCGCCGCCAAGAACCACCCCTCGGTCGCCATCGTCACCAGCCCGGCGCGCTACGCCGACGTGCTCGCCGCGGTTGCGGCCGGCGGGTTCACGCTCGGCGAGCGGCAGGCCCTCGCCGCCGAGGCGTTCCAGCACACGGCGACCTACGACGTCGCGGTCGCCAGCTGGATGAGCACCGTGCTGACCGACACGTCGGACGGCACGGGGTTCCCGTCCTGGACCGGCGCCACGTGGGACAAGGCCGCCGTCCTCCGCTACGGCGAGAACCCCCACCAGCCGGCAGCGCTCTACCGGCACTGGCGCGGCGGGCTCGCCTCGGCCGAGCAGCTGCACGGCAAGGAGATGTCCTACAACAACTACGTCGACACCGACGCGGCCCGCCGAGCGGCAGCCGACTTCACCGAGCCCGCGGTGGCGATCATCAAGCACGCCAACCCCTGCGGCATCGCGGTCGGCGCCGACGTGGCGGAGGCCTACGTCAGGGCGAACGAGTGCGACCCCACCTCGGCGTTCGGCGGCGTCATCGCGGTCAACCGACCGGTGTCGGTCGCCATGGCCGAGGCGATGCGCGAGACGTTCACCGAGGCGATCGTCGCGCCGGCGTACGACGAGGGTGCGGTCGAGGTGCTGCGGTCGCTGCCGCGCGGGGGCAAGAACATCCGGATCCTCGTCTGCCCGCCCGACGAGCACCCCGACCCCGTGGAGTTCCGCGGGATCAGCGGGGGAGTGCTCATGCAGCGCGTCGACCACGTCGACGCCGAGGGCGACGACCCCGCGTCGTGGACCCTCGCGACCGGCGACGCCGCTCCCGACGACGTCCTCGCGGACCTCGCGTTCGCGTGGAAGGCCTGCCGGGCGGTGAAGTCCAACGCGATCCTCCTCGCCAAGGACGGCGCCTCGGTCGGCATCGGCATGGGCCAGGTCAACCGCGTCGACTCCTGCCGGCTCGCGGTCTCCCGCGCGGGCGACCGGGCCGGCGGCTCGGTCGCGGCCTCCGACGCCTTCTTCCCGTTCGAGGACGGCCCCCAGATCCTCATCGACGCCGGCGTCCGTGCCATCGTGCAGCCGGGAGGCTCGGTGCGCGACGAGCTCACGATCGAGGCCGCCAGGGCCGCGGGCGTGACGATGTACTTCACCGGGACCAGGCATTTCTTTCACTGATCCAGAGGGACCATGACTGCACAGAGGCTCGACGGCACCGCCACCCTCAAGGCCATCAAGGCCGAGCTCGCGGAGCGGGTGGCCGCGCTCAAGGGGCGGGGCATCACGCCGGGGCTCGGCACGGTGCTGGTCGGCGACGACCCGGGCTCGCACTGGTACGTCAGCGCCAAGCACAAGGACTGCGCCGAGATCGGGATCGAGTCGATCCGGCGCGACCTGCCGGCCACGGCGACCCAGGCCGAGGTCGAGGCGGTGATCGACGAGCTGAACGCCGACCCGTCCTGCACCGGCTTCCTCGTGCAGCAGCCGACCGGGCTCGACGAGTTCGC
Source organism: Nocardioides halotolerans DSM 19273 (assembly GCF_000422805.1). Lineage (GTDB taxonomy): Bacteria > Actinomycetota > Actinomycetes > Propionibacteriales > Nocardioidaceae > Nocardioides > Nocardioides halotolerans. The sequence goes on from NZ_KE383925.1 coordinate 7,620, forward strand.
CGTGCTGTCCCGGGTCGACCCCGACAAGGACGTCGACGGCCTGCACCCGGTCAACCTCGGCAAGCTGGTGCTCGGCGAGCCGGGCTCGCTGCCCTGCACGCCGATCGGCTGCATCGAGCTGCTGCGCCGCCACGGCGTCGAGATCGAGGGAGCTGAGGTCACGGTGCTCGGCCGCGGCCTCACGGTCGGGCGCCCGATGGGGCTCCTCCTGACCCGCAAGTCCGAGAACGCCACGGTCACCCTCTGCCACACCCGCACCCGCGACCTGGCCGCCCACACCCGCACCGCCGACATCATCGTCGCCGCTGCCGGCGTGCCGGGGATCATCAGCGGCGACATGGTCAAGCCGGGCGCCGCCGTGCTCGACGTGGGCGTCTCCCGCGTCGACGGCAAGATCGCCGGCGACGTCGCCGACGACGTCTGGGACGTCGCCGGCTGGGTCTCCCCGAACCCCGGTGGCGTCGGCCCGATGACGCGGGCCATGCTGCTGAGCAACATCGTGCTCAGGGCGGAGCAGGCGGCCGGGTGAGCCTCGCCATGGACCAGCAGCAGCCCGGCGACGAGCCGGTCCCCTCACCCGAGGAGATCGCGCAGGAGCTCGACGCGGTCGCAGAGGAGCACGACGCGCAGGCGGCCGAGCGCCGCTACCCCTCGACGATCGGGGGTGCGTTCTACCTGCTGGTCCTCGCGGTCAGCGGCGTCGGCATCGCCGTCGTGTGGAACGGCGACTGGCAGCTCGGCATGCAGTGCCTCGCCGCGGCCCTCTGCTTCGCCGCGCTCCTGCGGCTGGTCCTCCCGTCGCGCGACGCCGGCATGCTGGCCGTGCGCAACAGGTTCTTCGACGCCTTCCTGCTCGCAGGCGTCGGCGCCGCGATCTTCTTCCTCGTCGCGACGATCCCGACTGCTTGATACCCCCGCGAGCTTCGGCCCCCAGTCCGTGGCGCCAGCTTCGCGGCGCCTGGCTCGCTGGCGCTCGCTGCGGCGCAGGCGCCACGGCCCGGAGGCCGATCGCGGGGCGCCTCGCTGCGCGAGGAACTACCGGGTCGCTTCGCTCCCACCGCCCCCATTGCGCTACCCGATACCCCCGCGAGCTTCCGCCCCCAATCCGCGGCGCGGGCGCCGCGGCTCGGAGGCCGATCGCGGGGCGCCTCGCTGCGCTCGGAACTACCGGGTCGCTGCGCTCCCACGCTCCACTTGGGCTTTCCTACCCGCCTGCGTCGCGTCGGCTCGCGGGGGCATTTAGATCAACCCGAGGTCCTTCACGGCGTCGCGCTCCTCGCCGAGCTCGGCGACCGAGGCGTCGATGCGGCCGCGGGAGAAGTCGTCGATGTCGAGACCCTGGACGATCTCCCAGTCGCCGCCGCTGCAGGTCACCGGGAACGACGAGACCAGGCCCTCCGGCACGCCGTAGGAGCCGTCGGAGACGACCGCCATCGAGACCCAGTCGCCCTCGGCCGAGCCGAACAGCCAGTCGCGGGCGGCGTCGATCGTCGCGGACGCCGCGGAGGCGGCCGAGGACGAGCCCCGGGCCTCGATGATGGCGGCGCCGCGCTTGGCGACGGTCGGGATGAAGGTGTTCTCGATCCAGTCCTGGTCGCCGACGGCCTCGGCGGCGTTGCGGCCGCCGACCTCGGCGTGGAACAGGTCGGGGTACTGGGTCGCGGAGTGGTTGCCCCAGATGGTCATGTGCTTGATGTCGGTGACGGGCGCGCCGGTCTTCGCCGCGAGCTGCGAGATCGCGCGGTTGTGGTCGAGACGGGTCAGCGCCGAGAACCGGTCGGTCGGGATGTCCGGCGCGTTGGACCTGGCGATCAGCGCGTTGGTGTTGGCGGGGTTGCCGGTCACGCCGATCCGGACGTCGTCGGCGGCCACCTTGTTGAGGGCCTGGCCCTGGGCGGTGAAGATCGCGCCGTTGGCCGAGAGCAGGTCGCTGCGCTCCATGCCCGGCCCGCGCGGCCGGGCGCCGACCAGCAGGGCGAGGTTGACCCCGTCGAAGATCTTCTCCGCGTCGGCCCCGATCTCGACGCCGGCGAGGTGGGGGAAGGCGCAGTCGTCGAGCTCCATGACGACGCCCTCGAGCGCCTTCAGCGCGGGCTCGATCTCGAGCAGGCGCAGTTCGATCGGGCGGTCACCGGCGAGGGCACCGCTCGCGAGACGGAACAGCAGGCTGTAGCCGATCTGGCCGGCGGCACCGGTGACGGCGACCTTCAGGGGAGAAGAGCTCACGAGACGACTCCTACGTGCGGTGGGCCGTTCGTCGGCCCGATCGTTGGCCCGGCCGACGCTAGCAGCGGGCCCGTGCGCCACGATGTGCGGGTGGCTGGGCGGTGGGGACGGTACGTCGCGCTCGCCGCCGCCCTCGCGCTGCTCACCACCGGGTGCGGGGCCGCGTCGCCCGACAGCCCGCCGTCGGGCGTCGACGAGCTCACGATCCCGACGCCCTCACCCGACCCGCGCGACTTCGTGCGCCGCGTCGACAACCCGTGGCTCGCGCTGGTGCCCGGCCGGACCTGGCGCTACCGCGTCAGCGGCACGGCCGTCGGCACGCTGGAGATCACGGTCGAGGACGGGACCCACGAGGTGGCCGGCGTCGCGACCACCGCGGTGCGGCGCACCGAACCGACGGGCGACCAGGTCGTCGACTACTACGCCCAGGATCGGCGCGGCAACGTTTGGTGGTTCGGTCGCGAGGGGGTGTGGCTGGCCGGCGAGGCCGGCGCCGAGGCCGGCCTCGCGATGCCGGGGTCGCCGCGCGTGGGCGACGGTTGGCGGGCGGCGTACGGCGCCGACGTGGTCGACGTGCGCGTCACCGTCGAGACCCGCGACCAGCCCGTGACCACCCCGGCGGGGAGGTACCAGCACACCGTCACGGTCGACGTCTCCAGCTCGCTCGCGCCCGGCACGACGACGCGGTCCTTCTACGAGCGCGGGGTCGGGCTCGTCGAGGAGCTCTCGACCACCGGCCCGGTCCACCTCGCCGAGCTGGAGACCCCGCCGCGCTAGGCCACGGCCTGGGACGCGGGCCGGGTCATTCGGGCGGGCGCATCTGGGTCGTCTGGGTGCCCGGGTCGACCGGGGGCTGGGCCGCCGGAGGCTGCTCGACCTCGGGCTGGACCACGTGGGACTGCTCCACCTGCGACTGGGCCGGCGTCGCCGGCGGCTGCCACTGCTCCAGCGGCTTCCACTCCTGCGCGGCGTGGTCCCACTGCCAGCCGTCCTGGATGATCGGCTCCTGCTCCCACGCGGCCTGCTCCTGGGCGCTCTGCTGCTGGTTCCACTCCTGCTGGAACTGGTCGGGCGCGCCGTAGCCCGGCACGGCGGCCGGCGACGGCCGGCTGAACGTCAGCCCCGAGCCGGGCACCGGGTCGGTGCCGTGGCCGAAGACCAGCGGGTAGACCAGGCCGCCCAGGGCCCCGCCGATGGCCGGGGCGAGGATGAACAGCCAGAGCTGGACGATCGCGTCACCGCCGGCGAAGAGGGCGGGGCCGATCGAGCGGGCGGGGTTGACCGAGGTGCCGGTGGCCGGGATGGCGACGAAGTGGATCGCGGTGAGCGTGAGGCCGATGGCCAGCGGCGCCAGGGCCGGGTGCTCGAACCGCGCGTCGGTGACGGCGAGGATCACCATGATGAAGAGCATCGTGAGGATCAGCTCGAGCAGGAACGCCGCCCACCAGGCGTAGCCGCTGCCCTCGTCGCCGAAGAAGTTCTGCCCCATGTTGCCCTCGGAGTCGAAGTTCTCGAACCCGTGCAGCAGCACGAAGAGCGACAGCCCGGCCACGATCGCGCCGGCGAGCTGCGCACCGACGTAGACCGGCACCTGCCGCCAGGCGATCCGTCCGCCCATCGCCGCGCCGACCGAGACGGCGGGGTTGAAGTGTCCACCCGAGATGCGCCCGACGGCGTAGGCCATGAGCAGCACGGCGAGGCCGAAGGTGAACCCGACGGCGACGTAGTCGGCGCCGCCCCCGGCGTTGTTCGCGAACACGACGGACCCGCAGCCGAAGAAGACGAGCACGAACGTCCCGAGCGCTTCGGCGGAGACCTTCTGGACGGTGGTGGAGGTGTCTGCCATGGCCGACACCCTAGTCAGGTCGCCGTCCCTTTTGCGCCCCTCAGGTCGCGGTGCGAGGCTGGCTGGGTGCCGACGTCTTCGCGGCGTCAGGTATCTTGACGTCAAGACATTTAACCCGAGCACAGCCCGTCGTACAGGAGTGACCGCAGTGGCCACGATCATCTACACCCACACCGACGAGGCGCCGCTGCTGGCGACGTACTCGTTCCTGCCGATCATCGAGGCGTACGCCGCCAAGGCGGGGGTGGAGGTCGAGACCCGTGACATCTCGCTGGCGGGCCGCATCATCGCGCAGTTCCCGGATCGGCTGACCGACGACCAGCGTCAGTCCGACGACCTGGCCGAGCTCGGCGAGCTGGCGATGACGCCCGACGCGAACATCATCAAGCTGCCCAACATCTCGGCCTCGGTGCCGCAGCTGAAGGCCGCGGTCAAGGAGCTGCAGGAGCAGGGCTACGACCTGCCCGACTACCCCGAGAACCCGCAGAGCGACGAGGACAAGGAGATCCGCGCGCGCTACGGCAAGGTGATGGGCTCGGCGGTCAACCCGGTGCTGCGCGAGGGCAACTCCGACCGGCGTGCACCGTCCTCGGTGAAGGCCTACGCCAAGGCGCACCCCCACCGCATGGGCGCGTGGAGCCCCGAGTCGAAGACCAACGTCGCGACGATGGGCAAGGACGACTTCCGCTCCAACGAGCAGTCGGTGGTCATCGAGTCCGACGACACGCTGCGCATCGAGCACGTCGCCGCCGACGGCACCGTGACGGTGCTGCGCCCCGAGGTGAAGGTGCAGGCCGGCGAGGTCGTCGACGGCACGTTCATGAACGTCGCGGCGCTGCGCCGCTTCCTCGCCGAGCAGATCGCGCGGGCCAAGGCCGAGGACGTGCTGTTCTCGGTGCACCTCAAGGCCACGATGATGAAGGTCTCCGACCCGATCATCTTCGGCCACGTCGTGCAGGCGTTCTTCCCGACGCTCTTCGAGCAGTACGGCGCCGCGCTGAAGGCCGCCGGTATCTCGCCCAACGACGGACTGGGGGCGCTGCTCTCGGCCGTGACCTCGCTGCCCGAGGGCGACGCGATCAAGGCGGCCGTGCAGCAGGGCCTCGACGACGGTCCCGACCTCGCGATGGTCGACTCCGACAAGGGGATCACCAACCTCCACGTGCCCTCCGACGTGATCGTCGACGCCTCGATGCCGGCGATGATCCGCACCTCGGGCCACATGTGGGGACCCGACGGCGAGGAGCACGACACGCTCGCGGTGATCCCGGACTCGTCCTACGCCGGCGTCTACCAGACCGTGATCGACGACTGCCGTGCCCACGGCGCCTTCGACCCGGCGACCATGGGCTCGGTGCCCAACGTCGGCCTGATGGCCAAGGCGGCCGAGGAGTACGGCTCGCACGACAAGACCTTCGAGGTCCCTGCGGCCGGTGTCGTGCGCGTCGTCGACGGTGCGGGCGAGACCCTCATCGAGCACACCGTCGAGCCGGGCGACATCTGGCGCGCCTGCCAGACCAAGGACGAGCCGATCCGCGACTGGGTCAAGCTGGCCGTCACCCGCGCCCGCGCCACCGGCGCCCCCGCGGTGTTCTGGCTCGACGAGACCCGCTCGCACGACGCGATCCTCATCGCCAAGGTTCGGTCCTACCTCCCCGACCACGACACCGACGGCCTGACCATCGAGATCATGGCGCCGGCCGACGCGACGGCGTACTCCCTCGAGCGGATCCGCCGCGGCGAGGACACCATCTCGGTGACCGGCAACGTCCTGCGCGACTACAACACCGACCTCTTCCCGATCCTCGAGCTCGGCACCTCGGCCAAGATGCTCTCGGTCGTCCCGCTGATGAACGGCGGCGGCCTCTTCGAGACCGGCGCGGGCGGCTCGGCCCCCAAGCACGTGCAGCAGCTGGTCAAGGAGAACTACCTGCGCTGGGACAGCCTCGGCGAGTTCTTCGCGCTCGCTGCCTCCTTCGAGCACCTCGCCGGCCACGCGGGCAACCGCGGCGCCCAGGTGCTGGCCGACACCCTCGACCGGGCGACCGGCACCTTCCTCGAGAACGACAAGTCGCCGACCCGCAGGCTCGGCGGCATCGACAACCGCGGCTCGCACTTCTACCTGGCGCTCTACTGGGCCCAGGAGCTCGCCGCGCAGACCGAGGACAGCGACCTCGCGGCGGCGTTCAAGCCGCTCGCCGAGACGCTGGCGGCCAAGGAGCAGCAGATCGTCGACGAGCTGCTCGCGGTGCAGGGTGGCCCCGCCGACATCGGTGGCTACTACCGCCCCGACGCGGAGAAGGCGACCGGCGTCATGCGGCCGTCCGCGACCTTCAACGAGACACTGGCGTCGTTGTGACCGAGGCGCCGACCAGCAACCCGAGCCCGCCGGACCTCACCCGGCGGACGCTGACGCCGTTCGGCTACGCCGTGTGCGTGGTGGTGCCGCTGGTGATCGCCGCACTGGGCTTCACGTTCCTCCACTTCCACTACGACAAGGAGGACCTCGTCGACGGGCGCCTGCTGCCGATCCTCACCTCCGACTCGCAGGAGGGTGACGAGGCCGCCGGCGCGCAGGTGACCGGCGAGCTGGAGCTCGGCGACGACGGGTGCCTGCGGCTGGCCGCTGCCGACGGGAGCCAGGTGGAGCTGGTCTGGCCGGCCGACTACGAGGCGAGCGTCCAGCACGTCGGGCGCAGTGACCAGGTCAAGGTCTACGACGTCGACCGCGACATCGTCGCCCGGAGCAGCCAGGCGATCGAGCTGGGTGGCGGGTTCAGCAGCGACCTCGCGCCCTACGCCGGGAGCGACTGCGCCCCCGCCTCGGGCGAGGTCTTCCTGGTGCAGTCGACGCCGCGCGTCGTCGGCTCCTGAGCCCCTCCGTGGCGAGCAGCGGGACCGAGACCGCCGAGGACGCCGCCGCAGGCGCTCGCGCGGCCCACTTCGGGCTCGCGGTGCTCGCCCTCGGGATGGGCGGCTTCACGATCGGGACCACCGAGTTCGTGACCATGGGCGTGCTGCCGCAGGTGGCCGACGGCGTGGACGTCTCGATCCCGGTGGCGGGCCGGGTGATCTCGGCCTACGCGCTGGGCGTGGTGGTCGGCGCCCCGGTGCTCGCCTACTTCGGCGCCAGGCTCCCACGTCGCCAGCTGCTGCTGGGCCTGATGGCGGCCTACGGGCTGTTCAACGCCCTCAGCGCGCTGGCGCCGAACCTCCCGATGCTGTTGGTCGCGCGCTTCCTCGACGGGCTGCCGCACGGTGGCTACTTCGGCGTCGCCTCGCTCGTCGCCGCGAGCATGGTCGCGCCCGAGCGGCGTGGCCGCGCGATGGCGCTGGTGCTGATGGGGCTCCCGGTCGCCAATGTCGTGGGCGTGCCCGCCGCGACGTGGATCGGGCAGAACCTGGGCTGGCGGTCGTCGTACTGGCTGGTCGCCGGGCTCTCCGCGCTCACGGTGGCGCTGGTGCTGGCCTTCGTGCCGGACTACGCGGGCAATCCCGAGGCGACCGGCCGCCGCGAGCTGCAGGCACTGCGCAGGCCCCAGGTGTGGTTCACGATCGTCGCCGGGGCGGTGGGCTTCGGCGGCATGTTCGCGATGTACTCCTACGTCGCGCCCATGGCCACCAGGGTGGGCGACCTCCCGGACTCCGCCGTTCCGGTCTTCCTGCTGACGCTCGGGATCGGCATGGTCTTCGGCAACTGGGTGGCCGGCCACGCCGTCGACTGGTCGCTGAAGAGGTCGCTGCTCCTCGCCCCCGTCGCGCTCGCGCTCACGCTGGTCGGGGCATGGCTGCTGCTGCCGCTCGGCTACGCCAGCCTGCCCGCGTTCTTCCTCATCGCCACCACCGGCTCCGTGCTCGCGCTCGGCATGATGATGCGGCTGATCGACGCCGCCGGGCACGCCGAGACCCTCGGCGCGGCGCTCAGCCACGGCGCGCTCAACATCGGCAACGCCGTCGGCGCCTGGCTCGGCGGGGTGACCATCGCGGCCGGCTACGGCTACCGGTCGCCGCTCGTGGTCGGCGTGGGGCTGTCGCTCGCCGGGCTCGTCGTGTTCGTGGTCGCGTTCTCGCTCGACCGCGCGCCGGCCGCCGCCCACTCCGACGCCGTCACGTCGTAGTGCGCCAGGTCGGCGCGGCCGGCACCCACCCACGCGCCGTACCGCTCGATGCCGTAGAGCCCGAACCCCAGCCGCTCCGCGACGGCGCGGGAGGCGGTGTTGCCGGCCGCGACGAGGGCGGTGACCCGCTTGAGGTCCATCGTCGCGAAGACGTGGTCGACGACGGTGCGCACGGCGCGCGTCGCCAGGCCGCGGCCGCGCGCGTCGGGGTGCAGCCACCACCCGACCTCGCACTCGACGCCGGGCGTGTGGTTGAACCACAGCACCGTGCCCAGGATCCGGTCGTCGTCCGGGTCGGCGACCGCCCAGGTCACCGACTGCCCGGTCGCCTCCAGCTCGCGACGCCGCTCGACGAAGGTCGTCGCGTGGTCGAGCGTGTACGGCGCCGGCTTGTGGCCGAGCCAGCGCTCGGTCTCCGGCTCGGCCGTGCCCTCGTGGATGCGCGGCGCGTCGTCCGCCCGCACCGCGCGCAGGCGGAACCCGTCGCCCTCGAGGACGGGCACCTCCAGCCAGGTCGAGCGCGGCTCGCGCGGGTCGTCCCTGAGCAGCGTGCCGATCCAGGCGTCGCGACGCGCACCGCGCTGGGGGAGGTAGCAGCGCAGCGTGCCCTCGACCGTGAACCCCAGCCGCCAGGCCACCTTGCGGCTCGCCCAGTTGCCGGTGAACGCCTGCCACACGATGGTCTGGAGGCCGAGCTCGGCGAACCCCCAGTCGACCAGCAGTCGCAGGGCCCTCAGCACCGCGCCCGTGCCGCGCACGTCGGGGTGCGACCCGTAGGCGATCTCGGCACGGCCGGGCCCCTCGTCGCGCAGCGAGATCGTGCCGGCGTACCTCCCCTCGACCTCGACGGCGAACGCCCACTCGGTCCCCTTCGCCCAGCCCTCGGGGAGGACCTTCAGGCCGTAGTCCTCCGCGTCGGTCTCGCTGTAGGGGACGGGCACGGTGGTCCACGCGATCGAGGCGGGGTCGCGGCACTGCTCGACCATCCGCGGCACGTCGTCGGCCCGGTGCGCCCGCAGGGTCACGACACCGTCGGTGAGGGTGGGCGGGGTGGTCGGCGCAGGCATGCGGGGAGCGTGGTTGACCCGGCCGCTAGACGCAACTCGATTCGCCGGCGGCCGGGCGCGGCTCAGGCGCCGTCGGCGGTCACATGACGGGCGAGCGACTCCGCCTCGCTGTCGACCATGCTCCGGATCTTGCGCGACGCCACCGCGCCCAGCACGGTGCCGAGCCACCCGCTCATCTCGAACGACAGCGTGACGCGGCACGCATCGGGGGAGGTCGGCTCCACCAGGTGGTCGGCGTGCTGCACGACGGCCCGGCCAGCCGACCCCCACTGGAAGCGGCGGCCCGGCTCCAGGACCTCCACCTGGTAGGTGGCCGAACCCCGCCCCGGCTGCGTGATCCTCACGTCGGTGCCGACCTGGAGCGGCCCGGCCGGCTCGACCGCCGTGAAGGTGGGCGCCCAGGATGGCCAGGACCCGACGTCCTCGAGCACCGCCCATACGCGGTCCGAAGGACGTGGGATGTCGATGGTCCTCGTGTACTTCACGATCCTCCTCGCGCAGTGGCCCGACGGCTGTCGGCCGACAAGCGTAGACACTGATCCCGGCCGCGACGACCTGGCGGAGGCTGTCCTGTCGGTGTGAGGCCTCGAGGGCCAGCAGCTGACCAGGCGCGAGCGGCAGACCTCATCGGTCCGCGATCATCGGGTCTCCGCGCCCGCGAGCATCCAGGCTGGATGACGAAAGGAGGGCCCCGTGATCGCCGCTCTCAACCAGGTCGTCGACGCTGTCGAAGCTCGGCTGGCCGACGACCCGTCGAGCCAGGTCGACGCCTCGGCGCTGGCGAGCAGGCTCGGCACGACCGAGCACCACCTGCGCCGGATGTTCTCGTCGCTGGCCGGGATGCCGCTGTCGGAGTACGGTCGGCGGCGCCGGATGTCGCTGGCGGCCGCGGAGCTGGTCGCCGGTGACGACGACCTGCTCACGATCGCGGTCCGGCACGGCTACGGGTCGACCGAGGCGTTCGGCCGTGCGTTCCGCGCCGTGCACGGCACCAGCCCGGCCGACGTACGCCGGGACGGGGGTCCGCTACGCACCCAACCGCAGGTCAGGTTCCACCTGACCGTGCAAGGAGGAACACCCATGGACACCCGCATCGTCGACCTGCCCGCCACCCGTGTCGTCGGCCACGCCCGACGAGTCCGGCTCGTGCACGAGGGCGTCAACCCTCAGATCGCTGAGCACGTCGCCGCCATCGCTCCCGAGGAGACCGCGCGGCTGCGGGCGCTCAACGACACCGAGCCGCGCGGGGTGCTCGCCGTGAGCGCCGACCTCGACCCCGACCGCGCCGAGGGCAGCGAGCTCACCTACCTCCACGGCGTCGCCACCACGGCCGATCCCGGAGGCCTCGACACCATCGAGCTCGAGGCCGGCTCGTGGGCCGTCTTCCGCACCGACGGTCCGCATCCCGCCACGCTGCAGACGGCGTGGGCCGCCACCGCGACGGACTGGTTCCCGTCCCAGCCGTGGCGCCTGCGGCCCGGCCCGGAGATCGTCGCGATGCTCGCCTTCGACCCGGTTGCGGCGACGGCGACCTGCGACCTGTGGCTGCCCGTCGAGCCTGCCTGACATCGGGCCGCCAACGGCGCCTGACCTGCCGGTCAGCGCCAGCGGTCGCCGGGGGCGGAGAGCCAGGTCCGCCAGACGTGTCCCCACGGCACGACGGCGATGATCAGCACCACGAGCGAGCAGTTGACCATGACGTCGGTGGCAGCGTCGTCCAGATCACCGGAGACGGCGCGGGGGAGCGCGACGACCGCGAGCCACAGCAGCTTCCAGACCGACTCGAAGACGAGGACGGGCAGGAGCGCCACTGGGTGTCGCAACCCCAGCATCGCGAGAAGCGACACGGCGACGAGCAGGCACAGCGTCACGCCCTCGTAGAGCGGCATCGTGTGTGCCTCGGGCAGGTGCGGCCACTTCACGACGACGAGACCGGCGGCCATCAGCAGGTAGCCGGCGCGCATCAGGTTCAGGCGGGCGACAGACACGGGACTTCTCCGTTCGGTGGTGAGCACCGCCGGCCCCAGCGGAGCGCTGGGGCCGGCGGCTGAGGAAAGGCGGACGGGTCAGACGCTCAGCGCCGGCACGTCGGCGGGGTGGTCGGCCGGGGCCTCCGAGGAGCTGTCCGGACCCTCGACGCTCAGGTGCGGCATCGCACGGTCCAGCCAGGTGGGGAGCCACCAGTTCGCCTTGCCGAGCAGCGCCATCGCAGCCGGCACCAGCACCATCCTGACCAGCGTGGCGTCGATCGCGATCGCCACCGCCAGCCCGAGACCGAGCATCTTCAGCGACGGCACCGGGCTGGCGACGAAGCTGAGGAACACGGCGATCATGATCAGCGCGGCCGAGGTGACGACCCGGCCCGTGCCGGCCAGCCCGCGGGCCACCGACTCGGCGTTGTCACCGGTCCGGTCGTACTCCTCGCGGATCCGCGAGAGCAGGAACACCTCGTAGTCCATCGAGAGCCCGAACAGGATCGGGAACATGATCACGACGATGATCGAGGTGATCGGGGTCGGACCCTCGAGGCCGAGGAGCTCCGCGCCCCAGCCCCACTGGAAGACCGCTACCAGGACGCCGTAGGCACCGCCGATCGACAGCAGGTTCATCACCGCGGCCTTGAGCGGGACGGCGACCGAGCGGAACACCATCATCAGCAGCAGGAACGACACGGCGATCACGGCGCCGATGAACAGCGGCAGGGTGTCGCTGAGCTGGGCGTTGAGGTCGTCGGTGATCGCGGTGATACCGGAGACGTAGACGTTGCCCGGGATGACCTCGCGCACCGCGTCGATCGCGACCGAGGTCTCGGCGTCGGCCGGGCCGGTGGTCGGGATCGCGGTGAAGACCACCGTGTCGCCGTCTTCGGAGAAGCGCGGCTCCCCCACCGACACGATCTGCGGGACCGCGGCGATGTCCGCGGTGAGGGCCTCGACGCCGGCCGCGTCGACGCCCGGCGCGCGGAGGTCGACGACGACCATGAGCGGTGCGTTGATGCCGGTGCCGAAGCCCTCGGCCAGCAGGTCGTAGGCCTGGCGGTGGGTGGTCTCGGCGGGCGCGTCGCCGGCGGCGGGGAACGCGGTCTGCATCCAGAACGCCGGGATCGCGATCGCGACCAGCGTCACGACGGCACCGACGAGGTAGGGCCACGGGCGACCCGAGACACGGTGGCCGAAGCGCCACCAGACGGTGTCTTCGGCGCGCGTGGCCGGGCGGTGGCGGCGCACCAGGCGGCCGGTGTCGATGCGGTCACCGAGCAGCCCGAGCAGCGCGGGGAGCAGCGTGATCGCCGCGGCGACGGCGAAGAAGACCATCATCGCCGTGGAGAGGCCGATCGAGGTGAGCACCCCGAGACCGGTGATGGCGAGTGCCGAGGTGGCGATCACGACGGTGCCGCCGGCGAACACGACAGCCGCGCCGGAGGAGCCCATGGCCTGGGCGAGCGCCTGGTCGTTGGCCATGCCGGCCGCGCGGTTCTCCCGGTAGCGGGCCACCACGAACAGCGCGTAGTCGACGCCGACACCCAGCCCGACGAGACCGGCGACCGGGATGGCGGAGGCCGACACGTCCATCGAGCCGGCCAGCAGGGTGATGCCCCCGATGCCCGCTCCGACCGCGACGATCGAGAGCCCGATGGGGATGACCGCGGCGACCACCGTGCCGAAGACCACGAGCAGCACGAGCAGCGCCACCAGGAGGCCGATGGCCGTGTGGCCGGAGGTCTTGTCCTCGGCGTTGAGGAACACCGCGTCACCACCGAGCTCGACGCGGAGGCCGTCGACGTCGGTGCCGGAGACGGCGTCGGACAGCACGGTGAAGGCCGGCTTGCCCATCTCGCGCTCGGGCACGTCGAGGGTCAGCTGCGCGTAGGCGATCCGCCCGTCGTCGGACACGGTGCCGGCGGCGAACGGGTCGGTCACCGACGCCACGTGGTCGAGGCCGTCGACGTCGCCGAGGACGGCCTCGACGCCGGCGCGGTGGTCGGCGAGCGTCGTGCCGTCCGCGGCCTCCAGGACCACCAGGGCGGTGCCCTTGGCGGCCTCCGGGAAGTTCTCGGCGAGCAGCTGCCGGGCACGGTCGCTCTGGCTGCCCTTGGCGGCGAAGTCCTCGCCGAAGCTCCCACCGCCGCTGACGGCGAGGAACAGCGTGGCCACCAGGACGACCGCCCAGGCGGCGATGGTGCGCCACGGGTGCCTGGCGCTCGTCATGGCGATGGAGCGGGTGAACCTGTTCATGGTCGGGCCTCTCGGGATCGGGATCGGGGTCGATCTGGTGGCCCGAAGCTAGGAACGGGGGTGGTGAGCGGTCGTCACCACACGTGGTGAGCGAGGTGGTGATCTCTCGGCGTGGATCCGGGCTCGGCGTGGATCCGGGCTCAGGCGGCGCGGGCGGCGATGAGGCGCGCGCGGAGCCGGTGCAGGCGCGGCATCACGCCGTAGATCACGATCGGGACGGCGACCGTCGCGAGGACGAAGGTCCGCACGACGCCGGGCAGGTCGGCGAGCCAGCCGCCGAGCGCGAGGTTGAGGACCGTCAGGGTGGGGAACACCGCGACCCAGATCATCAGGGCGAGCTGGTGCTTGGTGGGCGGGGGGACTGCGGACATGGGAGTGCTCCTTCGTGGGTGAGTGGTGCAGATGAGGTGGCTGGTGGGAGAGGAGTGAGGGAGTGCGTCAGGCGGGGCGCCCGGCGCGGAAGTCGCGTACGGCGAGCCGCACGTCCTCGTCGACGAGGTCGGTGTTGATGGCGATCGCGGCCGCGGAGCCCTCGCCGGCCGCGGTGATGACCTGGGCGCGCGGGTTCACCGCGTTGCCGGCGACCCAGACGCCGGGCACCGTGGTGCGTCCCGCTGGGTCGGCGACGACCCAGCCGGTGTCGTGGGTGTCGCAGCCGAGGGCCGCCAGCAGGTCGGCGTTCGGGGTCATGGGCGGGCGGACGAAGACCGCGTCGCGGCGCACGACCCGCCCGGTGTCGAGCTCCACGCCCGCGAGGCGGTCGTCCTCGACGACCAGGCCGCGCACGGGGCCCTCGACGACGCCGACGGCCCGGGCGAGGAGCTGCTCCCGCTCGACGGGCGTGATCGTCGTGGTGTGGGCGAAGAAGACGACGTCGTGCGACCACTGCCGGAGCAGGAGCGCGTGCTGGACCGCGTCGGGGGTGCCGCCGAGCACCCCGAGGCGCTGCTCGCGGACCTCGTGGCCGTGGCAGTAGGGGCAGTGCAGCAGGTCGCGGCCCCAGCGCTCGCGCACTCCCGGAAGGTCCGGCAGCTCGTCGCGGAGCCCGGTGGTGACCAGCACACGCCGGGCGGTCACGCTGCTGCCGTCGGCCAGGGCGACCTCGAAGCCGCCGCCCTCGTCGTGCAGGGGCCGGACCGCGCTGACCGTGCCGCTGCGCAGGTGTCCGCCGTAGCCGGCGACCTCCTCGCGGCCGGCCGCCAGCAGCTCGGACGGCGGCAGGCCGTCTCGCGACAGGAAGCCCTGCATGTGGGCGGCGGGCGCGTTGCGGGGCGCGCCCGCGTCGATCACCACGACCGCGCGGCGGGCGCGGGCCAGGACCAGGGCTGCGGAGAGGCCGGCGGCACCGCCGCCGACGATGGCCACGTCGTACTCGTTCATGGGCACGAGCGTGGCCCGCCCTTGCTGCGCCGACAACGAACGTTGCCAATCCTGGGAATTCCGCGGTGCAATGGCGCCCGTGGGGGAGTCGATCGAGGCGGCGCTCGACTCGGTCGGACGCCGCCTGCGCACCGTGCGGGAGCAGCGCGGGGTCACCCTGACCGACGTCGCCGCCCGCACGGGGATCTCCAAGAGCACGCTGTCGCGGCTGGAGAACGGCCAGCGCAGGCCCAGCCTCGAGCTCCTGCTCCCGCTCGCGCAGGTCTACCGCGTCCCGCTCGACGACCTGGTCGGCGCTCCGGACGTCGGCGACCCCCGGATCCGGCTCAAGCCGCGCCGAGTCAACGGGCGCACCGTGCTGCCCCTGACCCGCCACCCGGGCGGCGTGCAGGCGTGGAAGATCGTCATCCCGGCGAGCCAGTCGACCCCGCAACCGCGCACGCACGACGGCTACGAGTGGCTCTACGTGCTGGCCGGCCGGATGCGGCTGGTCCTGGGCGAGCAGGACCTCGTGCTCGGCGAGGGCGAGGTCGCCGAGTTCGAGACCCAGCTGCCGCACTGGTTCGGCAGCACCGGTGAGGGGCCGGCGGAGGTGCTCAGCATCTTCGGCCGTCCGGGCGAGCGGATGCACGTCCGGACCGGTGACGAGTGATGACGGCCGCGCTCGTCGAGACCAAGCTCTTCCTGCCGAGGGCGCGCCCGGGCCTGGTGCCCCGCCCGCGCCTCGACCGGACCCTCGAGCCCGGCCACGCGCGGCTGACGCTCGTCTCGGCGCCCGCGGGGTTCGGGAAGACCACCCTGCTGACGACCTGGCTGTCGGGGGAGCCGTCGGTCGCGTGGGTGTCGCTCGACGAGGGTGACGCCCGGCCGGACGTGTTCTGGAGCTACGTGCTGACCGCGCTCGAGCGGGTCGCTCCCGGCACGGGGGCCGCCGGGCTCGCCCTGCTCGGCGCCGGCCAGCCCGTCGAGGCGGTGCTGGCCGCCGTGCTCAACGAGCTGAGCGTGCTGCCCGACGACGTCACGCTGGTGCTGGACGACTACCACCTCGCGGAGGGCCCGGACACCCAGCCCGGCCTGGCCTTCCTCGTCGAGCACCTGCCGCCCCAGGTCCGGCTCGTCATCAGCACCCGTGCCGACCCGGCGCTGCCGCTGGCCCGCCTGCGGGCCCGCGGAGAGCTGGCCGAGGTGCGCGCCGCGGACCTCCGCTTCACCGGCGAGGAGACGTCCGCCTACCTCGCCGAGGCGACCGGGCTCGCGCTCGACGCGAGCGACGTGTCGGCGCTGGAGGCGCGCACCGAGGGCTGGATCGCGTCGCTCCAGCTCGCGGCGCTCTCGCTCCGCGGCCGCGACGACCCGTCGCGGTTCATCGCCGGGTTCGCCGGCGACGACCGCTACGTCGTCGACTACCTGGTCGAGGAAGTCCTCGACCGCCAGCCGCCCGAGCTGCGCGACTTCCTCCTCGGGACGGCGGTCCTCGACCGGCTGACCGGCCCCCTGTGCGACGCGGTGACCGAGAGGTCGGGGGGCAGCCAAATCCTCGAGTCGCTCGACCGC
Organism: Nocardioides halotolerans DSM 19273; assembly: GCF_000422805.1. Lineage (GTDB taxonomy): Bacteria > Actinomycetota > Actinomycetes > Propionibacteriales > Nocardioidaceae > Nocardioides > Nocardioides halotolerans. The sequence continues at coordinate 24,046 of NZ_KE383925.1, forward strand.
CGCAACCTGTTCGTCGTCCCCCTCGACGACCAGCGGCGGTGGTACCGCTACCACCACCTGTTCGGCGACGTGCTGCGCGCCCACCTGCTCGCCGAGCAGCCCGACCGTGCGCCGGGGCTGCACCGCCGGGCCAGCGACTGGTACGCCGAGGTCGGCGAGCCGGACCCGGCGGTGCGGCACGCGCTCGCCGCGGGCGACGCGGAGCGCGCCGCGGAGCTCGCGGAGCGCGCGATCCCCGCGCTGGCGCAGGCGCGCCGGGAGGCGGTGTTCCGTGCCTGGGCCGACGAGCTTCCCGAGGAGGTCCTCCGCAACCGTCCCGTGCTCGCGATCGGCCTGGTGGGCGGTCGGATGTCCAGCAACGAGCTCGACGGGGTCGAGGAGCGGCTGCAGGACATCGAGCGGCAGCTCGCGCTGCCGGCCGACCAGCTGGTCGTGCAGGACCCCGACGAGCTGGCGCGGGTCCCCGCGTCGATCGCGATGTACCGCTCGGCGCTGGCGCTCGGCTCCGGGGACCCGGTGACCGCCATCTCGGTCGCGGACCGCGCGCTCGAGCTGGCGACGGACGACGACCTCCTGGTCCGCGCGGCTGCGCCAGCTCTGTCCGGCCTGGCGTCCTGGGCGATGGGCGACCTCGCCGCCGCCCACCGCAGCTACGGCGTCGCGATCGCCGGTCTGCTCAGGGCCGGGCGCGTCGTCGACGTCCTCGGCTGCTCCCTGGCCCTCGCCGACATGGAGCTCGCCCTGGGCCGGCTCGCCGCGTCGCAGCGCACGCTCGAGGACGCGCTCGCGCTCGCCGAGCAGCACCCCGGCGGCCCGGGGCCGCTGCGGGGCACGGCCGACATGCTCGTGGCGCTCAGCCGCTCCGCCTGGCACCGCGACGACCTCGCGACCTCGGCGGACCTCCTGCGGAGGGCCGAGGAGCTCGGCGAGCCGGCCGGCCTGCCCCAGCACCCCTACCGCTGGCGGGTCGCGCTGGCCCGGCTCCGCGCCGCCGCCGGTGACCTCGCGACGGCCCTGGAGCTGCTCGACGAGGCCGAGCGGGTCTACGTCGGCGACTTCTCGCCGCCGGTCCACCCGATCCACGCCACCCGCGCGCGGGTCCTGGTCGGGTCCGGTGACGTGGCCGGGGGACTGGAGTGGGCACGGCTCCACGGGGTGCGCGCGGACGACGAGCCGTCCTACCTGCGGGAGTACGAGCACGTCACGCTGGCGCGGGTGCTGCTCGCCCAGCAGCCGGGGTCCGACGAGGCGGTGGCCATGCTCGAGCGCCTGCGCGTGGCCGCGGAGGAGGGCGGTCGCGACGGCAGCCTCATCGAGATCCTCGCGCTGCTGGCGGTCGCCCGGCAGGAGCCCGCGTCCCTGGAGCGGGCGCTCGCGCTCGCCGAGCCGGACGGGTGGGTCCGGGTCCTGCTCGGCGCCGGGCCGGCCCTGGTGCCGCTGCTGCAGCGGCTGCTCCGCGACCGTCCGGACCACGCGTTCGCCCGCCGCGTGCTCGACGCGGCCATGGGCGGCTCATCGGCGCCGGCGACGGCACCGGCGGCCGGGCAGCCGCTCGTCGACCCCCTGAGCGAGCGTGAGCTCGAGGTGCTGCGGCTGCTGGCGAGCGACCTGGACGGCCCCGACATCGCCCGCCACCTCGTGGTGTCGCTCAACACCGTGCGGACCCACACCAAGCACATCTACGCCAAGCTCGGCGTCAACAGCCGCCGCGGCGCGGTGAGCAGGGCCCACCAGCTCGGCCTGCTCGTCCGCCCGGCCTGATCCGGGCCAAGATCACCACCTCGATCACCACATGGTGTGACGCCCGGTCACCGCGCCGACTCCTAGCTTCGGCGTCATGGACTGGTACGAGATCCGCGTGCAGGGCCGGCTCGACCCGAGGTGGTCGACCTGGTTCGACGGGATGACGCTGACCACCGTCGACGGCAGCTCGGTGCTGAAGGGCCCGGTGGCCGACCAGGCCGCCCTGCACGGACGCCTCGCCAGGCTGCGCGACCTGGGGCTGCCCCTGCTCTCGGTCGTCCGCATCGACGCCGAGGAGCCGGCATGAGGAGCGCCGGCACGCGGCTGGTGCCCGCGGCGCTGGTCGCACTCAGCGTCATCCCCGTCACCGCAGGGGCGCTCCGGATCATCCAGCTGACGGGCGGGCCCGCGCTGATGCCGGCCGACGACCGCTTCGACGCCGTCCCGGTCGCGCTCGTCGTGCACATCCTCGGCGCCGCGACGTACGCACTGCTCGGCGTGCTCCAGCTCGCGCCGCGCTTCCGGCGCCGGCACTGGGCCTGGCACCGCCGGGCCGGCCGGGTCCTGGCCGTCGCAGGGCTGGCCGTGGCCGGCTCGGCGCTGTGGCTCACGATCTCCTACCCGCCGAAGCCGGGCACCGGCGAGCTGCTGTACGGCTTCCGGCTGACCTTCGCCACGGCCATGGCCGGATGCCTGGTCCTGGGGTTCTCGGCGATCCGTCGTCGCGACGTCCCGGCGCACCGCGCCTGGATGATCCGCGCCTACGCGATCGGGCTGGCGGCGGGCACCCAGGCCTTCACCGAGGGCGTCGGGGGTGCCCTGTTCGGCACCGGCGAGGTGCGCGGCGACCTGGCCAAGGGTGCGGGGTGGGTGATCAACCTCGCCGTCGCGGAGTGGGCAGTACGCCGCGGGTCAGCGCCGTCCGCCGAGCTCCCAGTCGTGCACCGTCAGCTCGCGGCCTGACAGCCCGGCCGCGCGCTCGGCTGAGGATGCGGAAGTCCATCAGGTCAACGCCTCCTCCAGGCCGGCGAGGTCGCCCAGCACCCACGCGGAGTCCAGCCGGCCCTCGGCCACGGTGAAGAACGCCGCGCCGGCGTACTCGAACCGCCGCCCGGTGGGCGGGAGGCCGAGCAGCGGGCCCGTGTGGGTGCCCGAGTAGCGCAGCCTCGCCGCGGCTCTGTGGCCCTCGCAGACCAGGGCCACGACCTCGTTGTGGAAGTCCGCGGAGCAGCCGCGCACGGCGTCGCGGTAGGAGCGCCACTCGTCGCGACCGGAGGTCGTGGTGCCGAGCGAGCCGCGGAAGTCGAAGGTGGGGGAGAGCATCCGGTCGACTAGGTCGTCGTCCCAGCGGTTCCAGAGGTCGTCGTAGAAGGAGCGGACCAGTTCCCTGGTGGTCGTCACGACGATGGACAATGCCACCCATGCCTGCCGCCCCGCTCAGCCCGCCCTCGACGGAGCCCGAGGTCAGCGTGCCCGCCGCCGTGTCGGGCGGCTCCCGGCCGCGGGTGCTCTCGGGCATCCAGCCGACCGCCGACTCCTTCCACTTCGGCAACTACCTCGGTGCGCTGCGGCAGTGGGTCGACCTCCAGCGCGACCACGCGCCGTTCTTCTTCATCGCCGACCTGCACGCCATCACCCTCGAGCAGGACCCCAGGGCGCTGCGCGAGCGCACGCTGCGCGCGGCGGCGCAGCTGCTGGCGATGGGCATCGACCCCCAACGCTCGGCGATCTTCATCCAGAGCCAGGTGCCGGCGCACGCCCAGGCCGCCTGGGTGATGCAGTGCCTGACGGGGTTCGGCGAGGCCCGCCGGATGACGCAGTTCAAGGACAAGTCCGCCAAGGGCGGCGAGGGCGCCGCCAGCGTCGGGCTGTTCACCTACCCGATCCTCCAGGCGGCCGACATCCTGCTCTACCGGCCCCACTACGTGCCCGTCGGCGAGGACCAGCGCCAGCACCTCGAGCTGACCCGCGACCTCGCCCAGCGGTTCAACAGCCGCTACAAGAAGACCTTCCGGCTCCCCGAGCCCTACATCCTCAAGGCGACCGCGAAGATCGGCGACCTGCAGAACCCCACCGCCAAGATGTCCAAGTCGGCCTCCAGCCCCTCGGGCATCGTCGAGATGCTCGACGACCCGCAGGTGAGCGCGAAGAAGATCCGCAGCGCGGTGACCGACTCGGGCAGCGAGGTCCGCTTCGACGCCGACGAGAAGCCGGGCGTGAGCAACCTGCTCACGATCTACAGCTCGCTGACCGCCACCAGCGTGCAGGACCTCGAGGAGCAGTACGCCGGCAAGGGCTACGGCGACCTCAAGAAGGACCTGGCCGAGGTGGTCGTCGACTTCGTGACGCCGTTCCGCGACCGGACCCTCGAGCTGCTCGACGACCAGGCCCACCTCACGCAGGTGCTCGAGCAGGGCCGCCACCAGGCCCAGGAGGTCGCCCAGGCCACCCTCGACGACGTCTACCAGCGCGTGGGGTTCGTGGCCCGCGCCACGTAGGCCCGAAGTAGGGTCCTGGAGTGCCGACCATCGGAGTGGCTGTCGCCATCCCGGAGCCCTGGGCGACGCAGCTGCAGGACTACCGCACCAGCGTCGGAGACGCGATGGCCGCGACCATCCCGACCCACATCACGCTCGTCCCGCCGACCGACGTGACCGACGAGGAGCTCGCGGAGATCGAGGTCCACCTCGCCGAGGCCGCGACCGAGGTCGCGCCGTTCGAGGTCCACCTGCGCGGCACCGGCACGTTCCGCCCGGTCTCGCCGGTGGTGTTCGTGAGCCTGGTGGAGGGCATCTCCCAGTGCGAGCAGCTCGCGTCCGTCGTGCGTCGCGGGCCGCTCGCCGTCGACCTGGCGTTCCCCTACCACCCGCACGTCACCGTGGCCCACGACATCGCCGAGGGCCGTCTCGACCAGGCGTTCGGCGAGCTCGCCGACTTCGAGTGCGAGTTCGACGTCGAGGACTTCCAGCTCTACGTCCACGACCACGAGCAGGGCTGGACCCCGACCCGCTACTTCCCGCTGGCGGCGGGTACCTGACGGGCGTGCCCGCGTTCGTCGACCGCTTCAAGCGCCGCATCTCCGAGGTGCGTCAGCACCGCCCGGCGGTCGACCACGTCCTGCGCATGCAGGAGCACTACGGCGAGACCAAGGCGAGCCAGCAGGCCGGCGCGGTCACCTACTTCGGCTTCCTGTCGGTCTTCCCGGTGCTGGCGCTGGCGTTCTTCGTGGTCGGCTGGGTCTCGAAGGTCTACCCCGACGCCCAGGACAACCTGGTCACCGCGATCGGTGAGATGTTCCCCGGCATCATCGGCAACGGCGACAACCAGATCCAGCTCGAGGACATCGAGGACGCCGCCGGCACCGTCGGCCTCATCGGTCTGGTCGGTGTCCTCTACTCCGGGCTCGGCTGGCTCTCCGCCCTCCGCGACGCCCTGATCACGGTCTTCCAGCTGCCCGAGCGGGAGCAGCCGAGCTTCGTGATGGGCAAGATCCGCGACCTGATCACTCTGGTCCTCATCGGCACGGTGCTGCTCGTCGCGGTGGCGTTCACCGGGCTGGTCGCAGGCTTCTCCAGCGACGTCCTCGGCTGGCTCGGGCTCGGCAGCGAGCTCGGCTGGCTGGTCAAGCTGGTCACGGTCGTGCTCGGCCTGCTCGCGAACGCCGCGCTGTTCTTCGCGATGTTCCGGCTGCTGGCGGCGCCCGACGACGTGCCCGCGCGGGCCCTCTGGTCAGGCGCCCTCCTCGGCGCCGTCGGCTTCGAGGTGCTCAAGCAGGTCTCGAGCCTGCTCATCACGTCGACCCAGGGGCAGCCGGCGTTCCAGGTCTTCGGCCTCGTGCTGATCCTGCTCGTCTGGATCAACTACTTCTCCCGCGTGGTGCTCTACGCCGCCGCATGGGCGTGGACGCACCCGCTGGCCCGCGAGCAGCGCGTGGTCGAGCCGGCCGAGCCGGTGCAGGGTCCGCCCCTGCCCTCGGTCGACGAGCTCGCCGACACCGACGGGAGCAGCCGGCTCCGGAAGGGCGCGTTCGCGGCCGGGGCGGCTCTCGGAGTGGCGGCCGCCACCGCGGTGGCTCGCGCCGGCCGCAACGGGGACGACTAGGCCTAGGAGACGAGCGCGGTCAGGTAGTAGCACCCCACCGCCGGGGTGCCGCCGTAACCCTGCGGCAGGTACGGCGCCGGGCCGGTGACCTCGAGCGGGGTCCACACGCCGTCGTCGCGCAGGCGGTCCACGACGTCCTGGCACCCGCGCTCGTGCCACAGGTCCTCGCGCTGGGTCAGGACCACGAGGCCGCCGGGCCGTGCCACGCGTGCGAGCTCGCGCCAGACCGCCTCGACCTCGGGGAGGTAGGTCATCACCCCGACGCAGACGACCGCGTCGACGCGGCCGTCCTCCAGGGGGAGACGCTGCTGGAGGTCCGCCTCCTCGAGGGACTCGTAGAGGCCGCCGGCCCGAGCCACGTCGAGCGAGGCCGTCGAGATGTCGAGGCCGAGCAGCCGCGCGGTGACGCCCCGCTCGCGCAGCGCCCGGCCGACGAGGCCGGTGCCGCAGCCGACGTCGAGCACCGACGCGGCGTCGGGCAGGCGGGTGGCGACGACCTCGGCGACCGAGGCCGGCGCCCGGTAGGACCACGCGGCCAGGTCGTCGTCGTAGCGCTGCGCCCAGTCGTCGTATCGCTCGGCGACCTGCCGGGGGTCGCTCGTGCCCTGGTCGAGCCAGTCGGCGATGGGTTCCTCCGGCACCATCGGCCCACCGTCCCACATGCCGTCGCACTCGAGCGTCCGCGGCTGTGACATTTCCCGCGTTGAGTGCGCTCACCCGGTGCATCAGGTTTCCATTGGACGTGGCAGTGTGCAGACTGCGCGGTTGGCAGGCCCAGGTCGTGGAAGCGGAGGTGGCGCATGGCGTCGACGGAGGCACGTGAGTCGACAGTGCAGGCCGGTGACGGCCCGCTGGCGGCAGGTGTCGGAGGCCCGACCAGGGCCAGCATCGGCGAGCGGACGCTCCGGCAGGACCGGTGGTGGGCCTACCCGCTGACGACGTTCGTCGTCTTCCTCTCGTTCGTCGTCTACTCCACGATCCGTGCGTTCATGGACAAGGACTACTTCGTCGAGCCGTACCTCTCGCCGTTCTACTCGCCGTGCCTGGGCGACTGCGTCGAGGGCTCGTCCGACTTCGGCCAGCCGTTCGGGTGGTTCCCGCTCTCGGCGGCGCTGATCATCCTCATCTTCCCGCTCGGCTTCCGGCTGACCTGCTACTACTACCGCAAGGCCTACTACCGCTCGTTCTGGCTCTCGCCGCCGGCCTGCGGCGTCGCCGAGCCGCACTCGTCGTACTCCGGCGAGACCAGGTTCCCGCTGATCCTCCAGAACGTGCACCGGTGGTTCTGGTACGCCACCCTCGTGGTCGCGCTCGTCCTGACCTGGGACGCCGTCCTCGCGTTCGGGCCGGCCGAGGGCGAGTCCGACGGCATCCACATGGGTCTCGGCACGGTCCTGATGTGGATCAACGTCGCCTTCATCTGGCTCTACCAGCTCTCGTGCCACTCCTGCCGCCACATCGTCGGCGGCCGGCTGCGGCACTTCTCCAAGCACCCGGTGCGCTACAAGCTCTGGACCTGGGTGTCGGTGCTGAACAAGCGGCACGCCAACTACGCCTGGCTGTCGCTGTTCTCGGTCGCGCTGGTCGACCTCTACATCTTCCTGCTGGCATCGAACACCTTCGACGACCCGCGGTTCTTCTGAGGCGAGTGAGCAATGGCTGAGACATCCGAGATCGAGAAGCACCAGTACGACGTCGTCGTGATCGGCGCGGGCGGCTCCGGCCTCCGGGCCGCCATCGCCGCGCACGAGGCCGGCGCCAAGACCGCCATCGTGACCAAGTCGCTGCTGGGCAAGGCGCACACGGTCATGGCGGAGGGCGGCATCGCCGCCGCCATGGGCAACCGCTGGCCCGAGGACAACTGGGAGGTGCACTTCCGCGACACCATGCGTGGCGGGAAGATGCTCAACAACTGGCGGATGGCCCAGCTGCACGCCCAGGAGGCGCCCGAGCGGGTCCAGGAGCTCGAGGACTGGGGCGCCCTGTTCGACCGCACCGACGACGGGCTGATCTCCCAGCGCGACTTCGGCGGCCACCGCTACGCCCGGCTCGCGCACGTCGGCGACCGCACCGGCCTCGAGATGATCCGCACGCTCCAGCAGCGCGCGGTCGCGCTCGGCATCGACGTGTTCATGGAGTGCACGGTCACCGACCTGTTCAAGGACGACTCCGGCGCCATCTCCGGCGCCTTCGCCTACTGGCGCGAGACCGGCACCTTCCTCGCCTTCGAGGCGCCCTCGGTGGTGCTCGCCACCGGCGGCATCGGCAAGTCGTTCAAGGTCACGTCGAACTCGTGGGAGTACACCGGCGACGGGCACGCGCTCGCGCTGCGCGCCGGGGCCGCGCTCATCAACATGGAGTTCGTGCAGTTCCACCCCACGGGGATGGTCTGGCCGCCCTCGGTGAAGGGGCTGCTGGTCACCGAGTCGGTGCGCGGCGACGGCGGAGTGCTGAAGAACTCCGAGGGCAAGCGGTTCATGTTCGACTACATCCCCGAGTTCTTCAAGGCCGAGACCGCGGACACCGAGGAAGAGGCGGACCGCTGGTACGACGACAAGAAGAACAACCGCCGGCCACCCGAGCTGCTGCCCCGTGACGAGGTGGCCCGGGCCATCAACTCCGAGATCAAGGCCGGTCGCGGATCACCCCACGGCGGCATCTACCTCGACATCGCGTCGCGCCGCTCGGCGGAGTTCATCCACAAGCGGCTGCCGTCGATGCACCACCAGTTCAAGGAGCTGGCGGACGTCGACATCACCAAGGAGCCGATGGAGATCGGCCCCACGTGCCACTACGTCATGGGCGGCGTCGAGGTCGACCCCGACACCGAGCTGTCCGGCATCAAGGGCCTCTACGCCGTGGGCGAGTGCTCCGGCGGCATGCACGGCTCCAACCGGCTGGGCGGCAACTCGCTCTCCGACCTCATCGTGTTCGGCAAGCGGGCCGGCGAGGCCGCGGCGGCGTACTCCTCCGGGCTCGAGGCCCGCGCGTCGATCGACGGCGAGCTGGAGCGGGCCCAGGCCGAGGCGCTGGCGCCGTTCGACCCCAAGGGCGACGAGAACGCCTACACGATCCAGGCCGACCTCCAGCAGGCGATGAACGACCTGGTCGGCATCATCCGCACCGCCGAGGAGCTCGAGCAGTCGCTGAAGGAGATCGAGAGGCTCAAGGAGCGGGCCTCCCGCCTCAAGGTGGAGGGCGGCCGCGCCTACAACCCGGGCTGGCACCTCTCGATCGACATCCACAACATGCTGCTCGTCTCGGAGTGCATCGCGAAGGCGGCACTGGCCCGGCAGGAGTCGCGCGGCGGTCACACCCGCGACGACTTCCCCGGTCCCGACCCGGAGTGGGGCGCGAAGAACCTCGTGCTGACGCTCAACTCGGCCGGCGACGGCGTGGACCTGGCCGAGAAGCCGCTCCCGGTGATGCCGGACGAGCTCAAGGCCTTCTTCGAGGACAAGTAGGGAGTCTGACGTGGCGGAGACAACCCAGCTGAAGATGCGGGTCTGGCGTGGCGACGACCAGGGCGGCGGGCTCGAGGACTACACCGTCGAGGTGTCCGAGGGCGAGGTCGTCCTCGACGCCATCCACCGGCTGCAGGCGACCCAGGCCGGCGACCTCGCGGTGCGCTGGAACTGCAAGGCGGGCAAGTGCGGGTCCTGCTCGGCGGAGATCAACGGCCGGCCTCGGCTGCTGTGCATGACGCGGCTCTCGGACTTCGAGCCCGGCGAGACCATCACGGTCACCCCAGTGCGCACGTTCCCGATCATCCGCGACCTGGTCACCGACGTCTCCTACAACTTCGAGAAGGCCGCCGAGCTGCCGGGTGTGGCGCTGCCGCCCCGCGACGCCGACGGCAAGCGCCGGATGGCGCAGATCGACGTGGAGCGTGGCCAGGAGTTCCGCAAGTGCATCGAGTGCTTCCTGTGCCAGAACGTCTGCCACGTCATCCGTGACCACGAGGACAACAAGCCCGCCTTCGCCGGCCCGCGCTTCTTCCTCCGGTACGCCGAGCTCGACATGCACCCCCTCGACACCCACGACCGCCGCGAGCTCGCCCAGCAGGCCGCGGGTCTCGGCATGTGCAACATCACCAAGTGCTGCACCGAGGTCTGCCCCGAGGGGATCAAGATCACCGACAACGCGATCATCCCGATGAAGGAGCGCGTGGTCGACAAGAAGTACGACCCGCTCGTGTGGCTCGGCGAGAAGATCGGCATCCGCAACAAGGACAACGACGACCGCGAGGCGGCGCCGAAGCGACAGAAGAGCTCGGTCAAGCGTCCTCGGGCGCGCGCCTGACGGTCTCGGCCTCCCGATACCCCGAGGGGTGTCAGGCGGACTTGACCCTCGCTCGGGCGCTGTGCCTTGCTTGAGCGGTGACGGGGAGGGTCGCGCCGGGCTGGTACCCGGACTACGACGCACCGCCGGGCCACCAGCGCTACTGGGACGGCGAGCGCTGGACCGAGCGGCGTTCCGCTGCGCCCACCTCCGCCCCTGTCGAGGCACGGGTGCGGCGGGTCGCGCCCTGGGTGCTGGCCGCGGTGGCGGTGCTCGTGCTGGTCAGCACCGCCGTGCTGGTGGTGGGTGACGACCAGACCGGCCGGGCCGACAACGGGTCGACGCCACCGCCGGCGTCGAGCTCGCCGGGTTCACCGACCAGCGAGCAGACCGAGCCCGACGACGCGGCCGCGCCCGATCGCCGGAGCTGGACGGTCGCCTCCGTCGTCGACGGCAGCACGGTCGAGCTCGACAACGGCGCCGAGGTCCGGCTCCTCGGCGTCGAGGACAGCTGCGGTGCGGACTTTCTCGGGACCCTCGTGCTCGGGCAGCCGGTGGCCCTCACCCGGCGCGGAGCCGACAAGGACGCCGACGGTCGCTTGCTGCGTTACGTCGAGCGCAACGGCACCGACGTCGGCAAGCGCCTGATCCAGCGCGGCCTCGCTCGGGCGTCCGGGGAGCCGCACGCCCGCGCGGCGGTCTACCGCAGGGTCGACGAGCGCAGCGCCGACGCCTGCTAGGTCGGCACGGGCTCGTAGCTCGCGAAGGCGCGGGTGAACGCGCCCGTGCCGTGGGTGGCCGAGCGCAGGTCGATCGGGTAGCGGATGAGCTCCGAGCACGGCACGTGCGCCCGGACCACGGCCATCCCGTCGGCGGTGTCCTGGCCCAGCACCCGCCCGCGCCGCGCCGACAGGTCGCTCATCACGGTGCCGACGAGGTCGTCGGGCACGGTCACCTCGACCTCGTCGTAGGGCTCGAGCAGCTGGACGCCGGCACTCTGCGCCGCCTCGCGCAGTGCGAGGGCTCCGGCGCTCTGGAACGCCATGTCGGAGGAGTCCACGCTGTGCGCCTTGCCGCCCGTGAGCGTCACCCGGACGTCGACCATCGGGTGGCCGGCGCAGCCCCGCGACATCTGGGCGCGCACGCCCTTCTCGACCGAGGGGATGAACTGCCGCGGCACCACGCCGCCCACCACCCGCTCGGCGAACTCGAACCCGGCGCCGCGGGGGAGGGGTTCGACCTCGATCTCGCAGACGGCGTACTGGCCGTGGCCGCCGGACTGCTTCACGTGCCGGCCGAGGCCGGTGCCGGGCCCGGCCAGGGTCTCGCGGAGGTGCACCTGCACGTCGACCTGGCGGACCGAGACGCCGAAGCGCTCCGACAGCCGCTCGAGGGCGGCGTCCGCGTGCGCCTCACCCATCGTCCAGAGCACCAGCTGGCCGTGGTCGCCGGTGCCCATCTCGATGCGGAGCGAGGGGTCCTCGGCGGCCAGCCGAGACAGTGCCGTCGAGAGCTTGTCCTCGTCGGACTTCGTCTCCGCCTCGATCGCGACCGGCAGCAGGGGAGTCGGCAGCGACCACGGCCGGAGCACTCGCGGGTCGTCGACCGAGGAGAGCGTGTCGCCGGTCTCCGCGCGGCCGAGCCGGCCGACGGTCGCGATGTCGCCGCACACCACTCGGGTCGCGGGCTGGAGCGCCTGGCCGAACGGGTAGGAGAGCGCGCCGACGCGCTCGTCGTCGTCGTGGTCGGCGTGGCCCGACTCGGCGCCGAAGAACGACGTCAGGTGGCCCGAGACGTGCACCGGACGGTCCGGGTCGAGGGTGCCGGAGAAGACGCGCACCAGGCTGACCCGGCCGACGTAGGGGTCGCTGGTCGTCTTGACGACCTCGGCGACGAGCGGACCGTCGGGGTCGCAGGTCACGGCGGGGGCGGCCGCGCCGGCGGGGGTGAACGTCGCCGGGCTCGGGTGCTCGCTGGGCGCCGGGAAGCCTCGGACCATGAGGTCGAGCAGCTCGCCGCACCCGACGCCGCTCGTCGAGCAGGCCGCGACGACCGGGAAGAACGTGCCGCGCGCCATCGCGCGGTGGAGGTCCTCGAGGAGGGCGTCCTCGGTGACCTGCTCGCCGGCGAGGTAGCGGTCCATGAGGCCCTCGTCCTCGGACTCCTCGATGATCCCCTCGATCAGCGCGGCCCTGGCGTCGGCGTGCTCGGCCTCGGCGTCCGAGCCCAGCAGGCCGACGAGCGCCGTGACGTCGGTGCCCGACATGACCGGGACGTACAACGGGAGCACCTTGTCACCGGTGCTCCCGAACGTCTCCTGTGCTGCGGCCAGCACCCCGGGGTAGTCGGCCCGGGCGTGGTCGAGCTTGGTCACCACCACCGCCCGCGGCATCCCGACGTCCGCGCACTCGCGCCACAGCATCGCCGTGACCTGGTCGACCGGCTCGTTGGCGGCCGTCACGAACAGCGCGCAGTCGGCCGCCCGCAGCCCGGCCCTGAGCTCGCCGACGAAGTCGGCGTAGCCGGGGGTGTCGATGAGGTTCACCTTCACACCGCGGTGGACGACCGGCGCGACCGAGAGCGCCATCGACCGCCCGTGCGTGCGCTCACCGGGCTCGAAGTCGGAGACCGTGGTGCCCTCGGCGACCGAGCCCGCACGGTTCAGGGCACCGCTGCGGACCAGCAGGGTCTCGAGGAGCGTGGTCTTGCCGCCGGAGCCGGGTCCCACGAGGACGACGTTGCGGATCTCGTCGGGCTTGAGGGCCTCGAGATCTTGTCTGCCGGCGGCGCGCGCTCCCTTGTCACCCATGTCGATCACCCATGGGGACACGTTGCTCCTGACCACCGGGAGTCCTCAACCCCTGGGCATGGACAAATTCACAGTCGATGGCCCCACGAGCGCGGCGAACCTACGCTCGGCAGCGTGACCGACGAGCAGACCGTCGAGGGCGGACTCGACGAGCCCACCGAGCTCGAGCCCGAGCAGGGCTCGCTCGCGCTGGCGGCACCACAGGACAGCCACGACCGCGCCGAGTGGGAGGCCGCCGCTGCCGCGGTGCTGCGCAAGGCGCGGAGGCTCTCCGACGACGACGCCGACGAGCTCGTCTGGGACAGGCTCACCCGGACGACGCTCGACGGGATCGGGATCACCCCGCTGGGCACTCCCGACCTGCTCGACGGGCTCACCACGGGCGGCCGCCCGACCCGGGCCGGCGCGTGGGACGTGCGGGCGCACCTCGCGGTCACCGACCCCGGGACCGACAACGAGGCGCTGCTCGCGGACCTGGAGGGTGGTGCCACGTCCCTGTGGCTCGAGGCGGGGGAGCGCACCGACTGGGGCGTGCTGCTCAGCGGAGTGCTGCTCGACCTCGCACCCGTGGTCCTGCAGACCTCGGAGTCCGGGGCCCGGGCGTTCCTGGACTACGCCGCGGGCCGCGACCTGCACCCGCACACCAACCTCGGGCTCGACGCCCGCGTCGCCACCCGGGACCTCGCCGAGCACGCGTGGCAGGCCGGTGTCCGCGTGTTCGTCGTCGACGCGACCGAGGTCCACGACCAGGGCGCGTCGGACGTCCAGGAGCTCGCGCACTCGCTGGCCGTCGGGGCGGCGTACCTCCGCACGCTGACCGGCGCCGGGCTCGACCTCGACGAGGCCGCGAGGATCGTCGAGTTCCGCTACGCCGCGACCGACGACCAGTTCACGACGATCGCCAAGCTGCGCGCGGCCCGCCGGCTGTGGGCCAGGGTCCTCGAGCTGAGTGGGACGAGCGTCCGTGACCAGCACCAGCACGCGGTGACGAGCCGGCCCATGATGAGCAAGTACGACCCCTACGTGAACATGCTGCGCACCACCGTCGCCGCGTTCGCGGCCGGTGTCGGCGGCGCCGACGCCGTCACCGTGCTCCCGTTCGACACCCCGCTCGGCCGGCCGGACGCCTTGGGGCGCCGCATCGCCCGCAACACCTCCCACCTGCTCGTCGAGGAGTCGCACGTCGCGGTCGTGTCCGACCCCGCCGGTGGCGCCTACGCCGTCGAGAAGCTCACCGACGACCTCGCCCTCGCCGCGTGGGAGCTGTTCGGCAGGCTGGAGGAGGGAGCGGACCTGGCGCCCCTGGTCGAGGCCACGGTGGCGGAGCGCGACCGGCTCGTCGCGACGCGCCGGTTGCCGCTGACGGGCCTCTCGGAGTTCCCGCACCTGTCCGAGTCGCTCCCCGAGCGGCCCGCGCCACCGGAGAGCCGCGAGGTGCGGCGCTACGGCGCGGCCTACGAGGCGCTCCGCGACGACCCGGCCGACCAGCGCGTCTTCCTCGCGACGATGGGCACCGTTGCCGCGCACACCGCGCGCGCCACGTTCGCCACCAACCTGCTCGCCGCCGGCGGCATCGGGGTCGACGTCGCCGGGCCGACCGAGACCGCGGACGACCTGGTCGCGGCGTACGCCGGCCAGCCCGTCGTCTGCCTCGCCGGCAGCGACGGGGCCTACGACGCCTGGGCCGACGAGGCCGCCGCCGCGCTCCGCGCGGCGGGCGCGCAGTGGGTGGTGATCGCCGGCAAGCCGCGCGACCGGGTCGACGACTCGGCAGCGGTGGGCGTGGACGCCCTGGCGTTCCTGCGCCGGACGAGGGAGAAGCTGGCATGAGCGTCCCGAAGACCTTCGCCGGACTGCCGTTGGCCGCCGATGCCGCGGAGGCTTCGAGGCTCGCTGCGCTCGCACCTCAGCCGCCGTCGGCCGCGCCGTGGACATCGCCCGAAGGCATCGACATCCTCCCGGTCTACGGGCCTGAGCACCTCGCGGGCCTCGACGCGCTGGACACCTGGCCCGGGCTCTCGCCGTTCCTGCGCGGGCCCTACCCGACGATGTACACCACCCAGCCGTGGACGATCCGGCAGTACGCCGGGTTCTCGACCGCGGAGGAGTCCAACGCGTTCTACCGCCGCAACCTCGCGGCCGGCCAGAAGGGCCTCAGCGTCGCCTTCGACCTGGCCACCCACCGCGGCTACGACTCCGACCACCCGCGGGTGCGCGGCGACGTCGGCATGGCGGGCGTCGCGATCGACTCGATCTACGACACCCGGACCCTCTTCGACGGCATCCCGCTCGACGAGATGTCGGTCTCGATGACCATGAACGGCGCGGTGCTGCCGGTGCTCGCGCTCTACATCGCCGCGGCCGAGGAGCAGGGCGTCAAGCCCGAGCAGCTGAGCGGGACCATCCAGAACGACATCCTCAAGGAGTTCATGGTCCGCAACACCTACATCTACCCGCCCGAGCCGAGCATGCGGATCATCTCCGACATCTTCAGCTACACCTCGGCGCGGATGCCGCGCTTCAACTCGATCTCGATCTCCGGCTACCACATCCAGGAGGCCGGGGCGACGCAGGACCTCGAGCTGGCCTACACGCTCGCCGACGGCGTGGAGTACATCCGCGCCGGGCTCGCGACCGGCATGACGATCGACCAGTTCGCCCCGCGGCTCAGCTTCTTCTGGGCGATCGGCATGAACTTCTTCATGGAGGTCGCCAAGCTGCGCGCCGCCCGCGCGCTGTGGAGCCGGCTGGTCCGCGACTTCGACCCGCAGAACCCGAAGTCGCTCTCGCTCCGGACGCACTCCCAGACCTCCGGCTGGTCCCTCACCGCGCAGGACGTCTTCAACAACGTCGGCCGCACCTGCATCGAGGCGATGGCCGCGACCCAGGGCCACACCCAGTCGCTGCACACCAACGCGCTCGACGAGGCGATCGCGCTGCCGACCGACTTCTCCGCGCGTATCGCCCGCAACACCCAGCTGCTGCTGCAGCAGGAGAGCGGCACCACCGGCACCATCGACCCCTGGGCGGGCTCCTACTACGTCGAGCGCCTGACCCACGACCTCGCCGAGCGTGCCTGGGCGCACATCCAGGAGGCCGAGCAGGCCGGCGGCATGGCCAAGGCCATCGAGCAGGGCATCCCGAAGATGCGCATCGAGGAGGCCGCGGCCCGCACCCAGGCGCGCATCGACTCCGGCGCCCAGAAGGTGATCGGCGTCAACACCTACCGGCTGGCCGCGGAGGACAGGCTCGACGTCCTCAAGGTCGACAACGACGACGTCTACCGCCAGCAGGTCGCCAAGCTCGAGCGGCTGCGCGCCGAGCGCGACGACGACGAGGTACGCCGCGCGCTCGAGGCGCTGACCCGCTCCGCCGAGGTCGGCCCCGGCTCCGACCTCGACGGCAACCTCCTGGCCCTCGCCGTCGACGCGGCCCGCGCGAAGGCCACGGTCGGCGAGATCTCCGACGCGCTCGAGAAGGTCTACGGCCGGCACCAGGCCACCATCCGTACGATCAGCGGCGTGTTCAGGGACGAGTCGGGCCAGTCCGGCGCGACCGTCGTCCAGCAGGTGCTCGACGCCACCGCGGAGTTCGAGGAGGCCGAGGGCCGCCGCCCCCGCATCCTGGTGGCGAAGATGGGCCAGGACGGTCACGACCGCGGCCAGAAGGTCATCGTCTCGGCGTTCGCCGACATGGGCTTCGACGTCGACGTGGGGCCGCTGTTCTCCACGCCGGAGGAGGTGGCCCAGCAGGCCGTCGACGCCGACGTGCACATCGTCGGCATCTCGTCGCTGGCGGCCGGGCACCTCACGCTGCTCCCGGCGCTGAAGAACGCGCTGGAGGAGCAGGGGCGGCCCGACATCATGGTCGTGATCGGCGGGGTGATCCCGCCCGACGACGTGCCGAGGCTCCAGGAGATGGGCGCCGCGGCGGTGTTCCTGCCCGGCACCGTGATCGCCGAGTCCGCGCTCGACCTGCTGGCCCGGCTCCGCGAGCAGCTCGAGCACTAGGTCCGGACGCCAGCACATGCCCGACGTCGCGTCGCTCGTCGACGGCATCCGCGCGCGCCGGCGCGCCGCGGTGTCCCAGGCGATCACGCTCGTCGAGTCGTCGAAGCGCGAGCACCGCGCCGACGCGCGCGAGCTGCTGGGCGAGCTCGCCTCCGCCCCGGGCTCCGGGGTGCAGTCGCCGGCGGTGCGGGTCGGCATCTCGGGCGTCCCGGGCGTGGGCAAGTCGACGTTCATCGAGTCGCTCGGCACCCGGCTCACCGCCGACGGCCACCGCGTCGGGGTGCTCGCCGTCGACCCGTCCAGCATCCGCACGGGCGGGTCCGTGCTGGGCGACAAGACACGGATGGGCCGGCTCTCGGCCGACCCGGACGCCTACATCCGGCCCTCGCCCGCCGCGGGCACCCTCGGCGGGGTGGCTCGTGCCACCGTGCAGGCGATGGCCGTGCTGGAGGCGGCGGCATACGACGTGGTGCTGGTCGAGACCGTCGGCGTCGGCCAGTCCGAGGTCACCGTCGCCGGGATGGTCGACACGTTCCTCTTCCTGACCCTGGCCCGCACCGGCGACCAGCTGCAGGGCATCAAGAAGGGCATCCTCGAGATCGCCGACGTGCTCGCCGTCAACAAGGCCGACGGCGACCGCGAGGGCGAGGCCCGCGCTGCGGCCCGCGAGCTCGCCGGCGCGCTGCGGCTGGTGCGCGGCAAGGGGGAGTGGGCCCCGCCCGTGGTCACCGTGTCCGGGCTGCACGACCTCGGCGTCGACGACCTGTGGCGGCGGGTGCTCGAGCACCGTGAGCACCTCGGCGCCGAGGGGCTGGCCGCGAAACGCGCGCAGCAGCAGCTGGAGTTCACCTGGTCGCTGGTGCGCGACGAGCTCGACCAGCGGCTGCGCCACTCACCCGGCGTACGCCGGATCCGGGACGAGGTGCGCGACGCCGTGCTGTCCGGGGAGCTGCCGGCGCCGGCCGCCGCCGACCGCCTGCTCGCGGCCTACGACGAGGCTCACCCGGACAGGTGAAATCGGGCATTTCCCGGCAGGTCGGGACACGGGTCCCCTTGTCGGCGGGACAGATCGCGTAGAAGTCTCCGAGCAGGCGCCGTTGCGGCCTCGGGAACGCAGCGGACGGCCTCGCAGTCGTCCAACCTCGTCAGTCACATCCCGGAGGAAACCCATGTCCACTCGTCAACTCCTGGCCGCCGCCGCGGCGCTCGCCCTCGCCGGAGGCGCCGCCTCCGCGAGTGCCGCGCCGGCACCGGCGAAGGCCAAGCCCACGGTCGCCGTGGTCGCCAAGAAGCTGGTCGGCCCGCTGAGCGTCGCGCAGGCGCCCGACGGCACCCGCTACTGGGCCGACTCGTTCGCCGGCCGCCTCTACAAGAAGGCGCCCGACGGGGCCGTGACCGTGATCTACAAGAGCAAGCGCCACGCGGCCGACGGCGTCTCCGCCGACGGCGGGCAGCTCCGCTTCGTCACCGGCTCCCCGGACAACAAGTCCGGCGGCGTCTGGACCCTCGACGCCAACGGCGCACCCAAGCTCCTGGGCGACACCTACGCCTACGAGAAGAAGGCCAACCCCGACGGCAAGTTCAAGTACGGCTTCCTCAAGACCCCGAAGTCGTGCCTGGCGCAGCTGCCGAAGGACATCGGGCCGGGCTCCTACTCCGGCGTCAAGGAGACGCACGCCTACGCCGTCGCCTCGGCCGGGGGTGTCGACTACATCGCGGACGCCGGCGGCAACGCCATCCTCGCGCTCGACGCCCAGGGCGTCTTCCGCACCGTGGCGGCGCTGAAGCCGGTGAAGGTGAAGATGACGGCTGCCGCCGTCAAGGCCCTGCACCTGCCCCGCTGCGTCACCGGGAAGAAGTACGCCCTCGAGGCCGTGCCGACCGACATCGAGTACGGCCCCGACGGCCAGCTCTACGTCACCAGCCTCCCCGGTGGCCCCGAGGACGGCAGCCTCGGCCTCAACGGCCGCGTGCTCAAGATCGACCCGGTCAGCGGCAAGGTCACGACCCTGGTCGACGGTCTGCTGAGCCCCACGGGCGTGGCGGTCGCGGCGAACGGCGACGTGTACGTCGCCCAGCTGTTCCGCGGCGAGATCTCCCGCATCGCGGCGGGCTCGCACAAGGTGAAGACCTACGTGAAGCTCCCGTTCCCGGCCGCGGTCGACGTGACCCCGACCGGTCTGCTCGCCTCGGCCCACGCGGTGCCGATGGGTCCCAAGCCGAAGGGGCAGGTCGTCACGATCACCCCGTGACCCGGAGCTGACCTCGACGAGGATCCCCGGCGCCACCACGGCGCCGGGGATCCTTGCTGCCCACGCCTCCCGGGTCCCGGGCGCGGACCCGACCGAGGCCCGGCCGGTGTGGCTCGACTAGCCTGCGAGGGACATGCAGGAGCAGGAGCGGGCCGGCGCCACGGCCTCCACGGTGATCTCGGACGTCGTCGACAAGCACGACGCCGACCTCGTCGACCTGCGGCGCGACCTGCACGCCCACCCCGAGCTGTCGTGGTCCGAGCTGCGCACCGCGGAGGTCGTCGGCGGCCGGATCGAGCAGGCCGGCTGGCGGATCACCCGCTACGGCCGCACCGGCTTCTCCGCCGACCTCGGCGACGGCGGCCCGCTGGTCGCGCTCCGTGCCGACATGGACGCGCTGCCGGTGCAGGACCTCACCGACGACCCGTGGGCGAGCACGGTGGCCGGGGTCGCCCACGCCTGCGGTCACGACGTGCACACCACCGCGCTGACGGGCGCGGCGCTGGCGCTGGCCGAGGTCCACGACCGCGGGCTGCTGCCCGGCCGGGTGCGACTGCTGTTCCAGCCGGCCGAGGAGGTCATGCCCGGCGGCGCGCTGCACCTCATCCAGAAGGACGCCCTCGACGAGGTCGAGCGGGTCTTCGCGCTGCACTGCGACCCGGGCGTCGACGTCGGCCAGGTGGGGCTGCGGCTCGGACCGCTCACCAGCGCCGCCGACCGGGTCGAGGTGCGGCTCACGGGGTCCGGCGGACACACCAGCCGCCCCCACCTGACCAGCGACCTCACCTTCGCCCTCGCCAAGGTGACCACCGAGCTCCCGGCGGTGCTGAGCCGGCGGATGGACCCGCGCGCCGGTGTCAGCATGGTCTGGGGGAGCCTCCACGCCGGCTCGGCGGCCAACGTGATCCCCGACCACGGCGTGGTCACCGGCACGGTCCGCATCCTCGACGCCGTCGCGTGGTCCGACTGCGAGAACGTCGTCCGCACCGTGGTCGACGAGATCGTGCGGCCCTACGGCGTCAGCGCCGAGATCGACTACCAGCGCGGCGTGCCTCCGGTGGTCAACGAGCCGGTCTCCAACCGGATCCTCTCCGACGCGGTGCGCGCGGTCCTCGGCGAGAAGGGTCAGGTGGTGGCGCCGCAGAGCCTGGGCGCGGAGGACTTCGGCTGGTACCTCGAGCGGGTGCCCGGGGCCATGATGCGCCTCGGCACCCGGACACCCGGCGGGCCGACGTACGACCTCCACCAGGGCAACCTGCGCATCGACGAGCGCGCGGTCGGCATCGGCGCCAAGCTGCTGGCACAGACCGCCACCCGTGCCCTGACACGCTGACACCACCCGTCCGGACCATGGCGCAATGGCCCCTTGGGAGGGGGTTTCCCCTTGTGGCGGATGGTCCGAGGTCACCAACGGATAACAACGCGCAAAACTCCGGTCGGGCCATCGCCCAAGACCCCTGTCAGGGCCTAGGGTGGCGCGACGCGCTCCCGGACCGGGCGTGCACTATGACAAAAACGATCAGGAGGATGCCGTGAAGAAGACGGCACGCATGGCGCTGGTGGCGGGTTGTGCCGCACTGGTGCTGACTGCATGTGGGGACCGGGACGACTCGAGTGGCAGCAGTGCGCCCGACGAGGAGACGACGAGCGCGGCACCGACCGAGGCGACCACGGAGGCCTCGCCGACCGAGGCGACCGGCAACCCGGACTTCAAGGCGTGCATGGTCTCCGACTCGGGCGGATTCGATGACAAGGGCTTCAACCAGACCGCGCTGAAGGGTCAGACCGACGCCGGTGCGCAGTTCGGCATCCAGACCGCGCAGGTCGAGTCGACCGGCGACGACCAGTACGCCGACAACATCAACCAGCTCGTGCAGCAGAACTGCAACGAGATCACGACGGTCGGCTTCCTCCTCGGCGACGCCACGCTGGCGGCCGCCAAGAAGAACCCCGACGTCGACTTCGCGATCGTCGACTTCGCCTACGACAAGGCGCCGAAGAACCTCAAGGGTCTCGTCTACGCGACCGACCAGCCTTCCTACCTCGCGGGCTACCTCGCCGCGGGCATGTCGGAGAGCGGCATCGTCGGCACCTTCGGCGGTCTGCCGATCCCGACCGTGACCATCTTCATGGAGGGCTTCCGCCAGGGCGTCGAGAAGTACAACGAGGACAACGGCGCCGAGGTGCAGCTGCTCGGCTGGGACGGCAAGGACGGCTCGTTCACCGAGGACTTCGAGGACAAGACCAAGGGCCAGTCGGTCGGCGAGCAGCTGATCGGCCAGGGCGCTGACATCCTGTTCCCGGTCGCCGGTCCCGCCGGCCTCGGTGGCCTGCAGGCCGCCAAGGACGCCGGCGCCAAGGCCATCTGGGTCGACACCGACGGCTTCGAGTCGACCGAGTACGGCGACATCCTCCTGACCTCGGTCGCCAAGGGCATGGACGTCTCCGTGACCGAGGCGATCAAGGAGTCGATCGACGGCACCTTCAGCAACGAGCTCTTCAACGGCACGCTCGAGAACGGTGGTGTGGGCCTGGCTCCGTACCACGACTTCGACAGCGTGATCCCGCAGGAGCTCAAGGACAAGATCGAGGAGCTCAAGGCCGGCATCATCGACGGCTCGATCACGATCACGCCGGCTGCCGGCTGATCTGGTCGACACCGCTCAACACTGAGTCACAGAGCCGGGGCGGGGACTTCCCCCGCCCCGGCTCTGCCTCACGTTGCATGCCCTAAGGTGCCGTCAGTGGAGGGACAGCGATGAAGCTGGAGATCAAGGGGCTCACCAAGAGGTTCGGGTCGTTCACGGCCAACGACCACATCGACCTGACCATCGAGCCTGGCGAGATCCACTGCCTGCTCGGTGAGAACGGCGCCGGCAAGTCGACGCTCATGAACATGCTCTACGGGCTGCTCGACCCGACCGAGGGCGAGATCCTCGTCGACGGGCAGCCGGTCACGTTCAAGTCGCCCAGCGACGCGATCGCCGCCGGCATCGGCATGGTGCACCAGCACTTCATGCTGGTCCCGGTGTTCACGGTCGCCGAGAACGTCATGCTCGGCCGCGAGCAGGTCTCGGTCCCGGGGGTGCTGTCGCGCCGCAAGGCGTCCGCGATGGTCACCGAGCTCTCGGAGCGCTACGGCCTCCGGGTCGACCCGGGCACGCTGGTCGAGGCGCTGCCTGTCGGCGTGCAGCAGCGGGTCGAGATCATCAAGGCGCTGTCCAACGAGGCCAAGGTGCTGATCCTCGACGAGCCGACTGCGGTGCTCACCCCGCAGGAGATCGACGAGCTCATGGACATCATGCGCTCGCTCAAGGAGCAGGGCACCTCGATCATCTTCATCACCCACAAGCTCCGCGAGGTCAAGGCGGTGGGCGACCGGATCTCGGTGATCCGGCGCGGCAAGGTCGTCGGCACCGCTCCGCCGAGCACGTCCGAGGCCGAGCTGGCCGAGATGATGGTCGGCCGCGAGGTCAAGCTCAAGGTCGACAAGGACCCGCCCGACACCGGCGCCGTCGTGATGTCGGTCGAGGGCTGCACCGTCGTCGACCCGCGCGGTCACCAGGTCGTCAAGGACGTGTCCTTCGAGGCCCGTGCCGGCGAGGTGCTCGGCATCGCGGGAGTCCAGGGCAACGGTCAGACCGAGCTGATCAAGGCGCTGCTGGGGCTGGTCAAGCCCGATGCCGGCGTGATCCGCCTCGACGGCGACGACATCAGCAGGCACGGGCCGCGCGAGAGCCTCGACGACGGCATCGGCTACATCCC
Organism: Nocardioides halotolerans DSM 19273; assembly: GCF_000422805.1. Taxonomy (GTDB): domain Bacteria; phylum Actinomycetota; class Actinomycetes; order Propionibacteriales; family Nocardioidaceae; genus Nocardioides; species Nocardioides halotolerans. The sequence goes on from NZ_KE383925.1 coordinate 47,007, forward strand.
GGAGGACCGCTCGCACGACGGCTACGTCGGTGCGTTCAGCGTCCGCGAGAACCTCATCCTCGACATCTACCGCAGCGACGAGTTCTCCACGGGCCTCGCGCTGAAGCTCGACGACATCGCCGCCAACGCCGACGCGCGGATCAAGGAGTTCGACATCCGCACCGAGTCCGCGGAGACCCCGGTGTCGTCGCTCTCGGGCGGCAACCAGCAGAAGGTCGTGGTCGCGCGGGAGTTCTCGCGGCCGCTCAAGGTGCTGATCGCCTCACAGCCGACCCGCGGCGTGGACGTCGGCTCGATCGAGTTCATCCACAAGCGGATCATCTCCGAGCGCGACAAGGGCACCGCGGTCATCATCGTCTCCACCGAGCTCGACGAGATCTTCACGCTCTCCGACCGGATCGCGGTCATGTACGACGGCCGGATCGTCGCCACCGTCAGTCCCGACATCGCCCGGGAGGACATCGGTCTGTTGATGGCCGGAGCCACGCCCGATTCCGGACCCGCTTCCGGCAAGACCGAGGAGGTCCCGGCATGAGCACCCAAGCACCCGCGCCGCCGCCCGGCGCCGCTCCCGAGCCGGCCGAGCCGGAGCCCAGGACGGACCTGCGCGACCCGAGGTCCTGGCTGCCCAGCGTCAAGGTCACCGCCGGCGCGTTCGTGATCGCGCTGGTGATCGGCGCGTTCGTGATCGCGTTCAGCGACGACGACGTCATCGAGTCGCTGAGCTACTTCGGCAGCTATCCCTGGGACTTCTTCACCCGGTCGGCCGACGCGGTCTGGTCGTCCTACAGCGCGCTGGTGCGCGGCTCGGTGGGATCGAGCAACGCGATCGCCTCGACGCTCAACCGCTCGGCGCCCCTGATCTGCGCGGGTCTCGGCGTCACGCTGGCGTTCCGCGCGGGGCTGTTCAACATCGGGGCCCAGGGCCAGCTGATCGTCGGAGCGATCTGCGCCGGCTACGTCGGCTTCACCTGGGACCTCCCGCCGGTCCTCCACCTCGTCGTGGCGCTCATCGCCGGCCTGCTCGGCGGCGCCGTGTGGGGTGCCATCACGGGCTTCCTCAAGGCCCGGACCGGCGCCCACGAGGTCATCACCACCATCATGTTCAACTACCTGGCGGCCTCGATCCTGATCTTCGCGCTCGGGCACGACACCTTCCAGCGGCCCGGCAGCGACAACGCGCTCTCCCCGAAGGTGGACGACTCGGCGACGTTCGGGAAGCCTCTCGGCGACGGGTTCCCGGTGCACACCGGTGTGGTCCTCGCGATCCTCGCCGGCTTCGCGGTGTGGTGGCTGCTCGAGCGCAGCACCTGGGGCTTCGAGCTGCGGGCCGTCGGCGCCAACGCCGACGCCTCGCGCACCGCCGGCATGAGCGTGGCGAAGGTCTACACCCTCGCGATGCTGTTCGCCGGCCTGCTGGCCGGGCTGGCGGCGACCATGCAGGTGCTCGGCAACCAGAACTCGCTGAGCCCGACGCTGCCCGGCTCGATCGGCTTCGACGCGATCACGGTGGCGCTCCTCGGCCGGGCGACCCCGCTCGGCACGGTGCTGGCCGGGCTGCTCTTCGGCGCGATGAGCGTCGGCGGCGTGGCGATGCAGGCCAGCGCCGGCACCCCGAAGGAGCTCACCGACGTGCTGCAGGCGCTGATCGTCCTCTTCGTGGCCGCTCCCGCCCTCGTCAAGGGCATGCTGCGGATCAGGGAGACAGGCGGCGGGTCGACCGTCATGGCGAAGGGCTGGGGGTCCTGACGTGGCCGTTGCGACTGCCATCTCCGACGAGGGCGCTGTCGATGTCCGCGATCGTGGCGACGTACGCCGCCAGATCAGGCTGGTCTCGGTCTTCGGCCTCGTGCTGCTCGCGCTGGTCTTCTTCTACCTGAAGATCGACGACTTCGGCGTCAAGTACACGCTCGGTGAGCGCGTCACCAAGGATGACCCCGCCAAGGACCTCGACGCGCAGACGATCATGATCGCCGGCCTCGTCGTCGTCGCGGTCGCGCTGCTGCTGGCGGTGGTCAACAAGGTGCCCAAGGGCGCGCTCGGCGGGCTGATCTACTTCCTGGTCGGCGTGGCGTTCTTCGCCGGCTTCGTGTTCTGGAACTACGCCGACCAGACCGGCACGTTCTCGGTGGCGATCATCAACCCGTTCCCGGGCACGATCCGGCTCGCGACCCCGCTGATCTTCGGTGCCCTCGCCGGCTGCCTGTGCGAGCGGGCCGGCGTCATCAACATCGCGATCGAGGGTCAGTTCCTCATGGGCGCCTTCTTCGCCTCGGTCGCGTCGTCCCTGGCCTTCAGTGCCGAGATGGGCCTGGTCGGCGGGATCGCCGCCGGGGTCGCCATGGCCGCGCTGCTGGGTGTCTTCGCGCTCCGCTACCAGGTCAACCAGGTCGTGCTCGGAGTCGTGCTGATCGCGCTGGCGACCGGTCTCACCGACTTCCTGCTCAGCCAGATCCCCGACGACCCCGACATCAAGAAGTACCTCAACGAGCCGCTGATCCTCGAGAAGGTCCCGGTCTCCGGGCTGGTCGACATCCCGGTCATCGGGCCGGCGCTGTTCAACCAGACGATCCTCGTCTACATCATGTACGGCTCGGTCGTGTTCGTGACGCTCCTGCTCTTCCAGACCACCTGGGGCCTGCGGGTCCGCTCGGTCGGCGAGCACCCCAAGGCGGCCGACACGGTCGGCATCAACGTCAACCGGATCCGGTGGCAGGCGGTCCTGATCGGTGGCGTCTTCGCCGGCCTCGGCGGCGCGTTCTTCACCGTCGGGTCCACCGGCACCTTCGACTCCAACGCCTCCGCCGGCAACGGCTTCATCGCGCTGGCGGCGGTCATCATGGGTCGCTGGCACCCCGTCGGGGCCACCCTGGCGTCGCTGCTGTTCGGGTTCTGCTTCACGCTCCAGGCCCAGCTGGCGTTCCTCGACAAGATCCCGGGCGAGCTGCTCCGCGCGTCTCCCTACCTCGTGACCGTGATCGCGGTCGCCGGGTTCGTCGGCCGCGTGCGACCGCCGGCTGCCGACGGCGAGCCCTACGTGAAGTCGTGACGCGATGACGTCGACTCCTGACGACGGCTTCGACTGGGAGGGGCTCAAGGCGCAGGCCGTGGAGGCCATGCGGCACGCCTACGCGCCGTACTCCCACTTCCCGGTCGGCGCCGCGGCCCGTGTCGACGACGGCCGGGTCGTGACCGGCTGCAACGTCGAGAACGCCGCCTACGGCGTCACGCTGTGCGCCGAGTGCGGGCTGGTCAGCCAGCTGCACATCACCGGCGGCGGGCGCCTGACCCACTTCGTGTGCGTGGACGCCGACGGCTCGGTGATCATGCCGTGCGGCCGCTGCCGCCAGCTGCTCTGGGAGAACGGCGGCGCGGCCCTGCTCGCGTGGACCGTCTCGGGAGTGAAGCCGATGACCGAGGTGCTGCCCGACGCGTTCGGGCCCGAGGACCTCCACAAGATCGAGGAGCACCATGGCTGAGGCCCACGACGCCGTCGAGGTGATCGTCACCAAGCGCGACGGCGGCCGACTCTCCGACACGATGATCGACTGGGTCGTCGACGCCTACACGCGCGGCGTGGTCGCCGACGAGCAGATGTCGGCGCTGGCGATGGCGATCCTGCTCAACGGCATGGACCGCGCCGAGATCGGCCGGTGGACCGACGCCATGATCGCGTCGGGCGAGCGGATGGACTTCTCGGGGCTCTCGCGCCCGACGTCCGACAAGCACTCGACCGGCGGCGTCGGCGACAAGATCACGCTGCCGCTCGCGCCGCTCGTCGCGGCCTGCGGGGTCGCCGTGCCGCAGCTCTCGGGTCGCGGCCTCGGGCACACCGGCGGCACCCTCGACAAGCTCGAGTCGATCCCGGGCTGGCGGGCCGGTCTGTCCAACGACGAGATGCTCGCCCAGCTCGAGTCGGTGGGTGCGGTCGTGTGCGCGGCCGGCGACGGGTTGGCGCCCGCGGACAAGAAGCTCTACGCCCTGCGCGACGTCACCGGCACCGTCGAGGCCATCCCGCTGATCGCCTCGTCGATCATGAGCAAGAAGATCGCCGAGGGCACCGGCTCGCTCGTGCTCGACGTCAAGGTCGGCACCGGTGCCTTCATGAAGACCGAGGAGACGGCCCGCGAGCTCGCCGAGACGATGGTGGCGCTCGGCACCGACGCCGGCGTGCACACGGTCGCGCTGCTGACCGAGATGTCGACGCCGCTGGGGCTGACCGCGGGCAACGCCATCGAGGTCGAGGAGTCGGTCGAGGTGCTGGCCGGGGGCGGGCCCGCCGACGTCGTCGAGCTGACCCTCGCACTGGCGAAGGAGATGCTGGCCGGGGCCGGCGTCACCGACGTCGACCCGGCCGACAAGCTCGCCGACGGGTCCGCCATGGACACCTGGAAGGCGATGATCCGCGCCCAGGACGGCGACCCCGACGCCCCGATGGCCACGGCGCGCGAGTCTCACGACCTGGTCGCGCCCGCGTCCGGCGTGCTGACCCGGCTCGACGCCCTCGCGGTCGGCACCGCCGCGTGGCGGCTCGGCGCGGGACGCTCGCGCAAGGAGGACCCGGTGCAGGCCGGAGCCGGGGTGCGGTGGCACGCGCGGCCCGGCGACCAGGTGACCGAGGGCCAGCCGCTGATGACGCTGCTGACCGACGAGCCCGACCGGTTCGAGCGGGCGCTGGCGGTGCTCGAGGGCTCCTTCGACATCTCCTCCGACGGCTCCTTCACCGCGGGCCCGATCGTCATCGACCGGGTCGGCAAATGATCACCCCACGAAATCGCTCGGAGGGGGCGCTCCGCGTGGAGGCCAACCGCTTCCGCGGGGACCCCGAAAAGCCATGACCCAACTCTCCGCGGGGGAGTCGTTCGAGGTCGCGGCCACCCGCCTGCGCATGGGGATCGGCTGGGACCAGGACGCCGGCGCAGGCGTGGCCCGCACCGGGCGGCCCGACGTCGACCTCGATGCGACCGCCCTGCAGTTCGTGGGCACCCAGCTCTTCGACCTGGCGTTCTACAACAACCTGAGGACCCGTGACGGGTCGGTCGAGCACCTCGGTGACAACCAGACCGGCAGCGGCGAGGGCGACGACGAGCAGGTGCTGGTCGACCTCGACAAGGTGCACGGCCCGGTCGACACGATCGTGTTCCTGGTCAGCAGCTACCAGGGTCACTCGCTGGAGTGGGTCGCCAACGCCTACTGCCGGCTGGTCGACGAGGACACCGCCGAGGAGCTGGCGCGCTTCACGCTCACGATGTCGGTCACCGAGACCGGCGCGGTGCTCGCGCTGCTGCGTCGAACGTCGTCGGGCTGGGTGCTCGACGCGGTCGGCGAGGGCGTGCCGATCACGGTGCCGACCCAGGGGCTCGGCAAGCTGCACCGCTTCGTCAGCCGCTAGGAGGCTCCTAGGCGACCACGCCCCAGTCGTGGGAGTTGGAGATGTCGTCGACCTCGCCGGGGTGGATGACCGGCCAGGTGTTGTGGGGCAGCCCGGTGGCGCCGTTGTTGAGCTTGACCCAGTCGAGCTGGTCCTGGAAGCCGACGCCGATCCAGTAGTCCTCGAGCGTCTTGGCGATGCTCTGGACGAAGGCGATGAGGTCGCCGATCGCGCTGACCACGACCGGGATCTCGAAGCTGAGGATCTTGTCGACCGTGGTGGCGTCGGACAGGAGCTTCGCGACGTCGACCAGGCCGCCGATCAGCTTGTCGTTGAGGTCGACCCAGAGCTGGAGGATCTTCGCGGCCCCCTTGTTGGTCATGTCGGCGGCGCGCTCCATGCCGAGCGCCGCGTCGCTCATCGCCTTGACCTGCTCGCCGGCGGCGAGCGAGTAGGCCGCGAACGCCTCGCCCTTCCACGACTTGCCGAGCTGCTGGATCTCGGACTGGATCGAGGGCGCCGGGTAGACGAGCTTCTCGCGGCACTGGGCGTAGTCGAACGACAGCCGCTTGAGGCCGGGAGGGTCGCCCGCCAGGGTGCCGACGACCTTGTTGATGTCGGCGACGACGTCGCGGGCCTTCTGCTCGAGCTGGGGCCGGATCTCGTTGTTGAACTTGTCGATCGCGCGCTCGACGTCGTCGGAGGTCAGGCCGTCCCAGATCAGCTTGGGGATCGGGAACAGGACTCCGACCCAGTCGAAGTGGCTCGCCGCGTCGTTGAGCACGTCCGCCATGCGGTTGAGCTCACCCCAGACGCTGTCGAAGAGCTCCTGGCAGCGCTTGCGGACCTCTTCGGCGAGCTCGTCCCAGTTGGTGATGTCGGTCATCGGGGCAGCCTGTTCTCGAGGTGTTGTGCCGACTCGGCGGCGGTGCTGTCGGCCCCGTCGTAGGCGTTGGCCGCCGAGATGAGTGCCGCGGACATGTAGTCGAAGGTCTTCACGCCGTCGGCGAAGGCCTCGGTGATCGAGCTGATGAAGTTGTCGTGGTACTCACCGAGGTGGGCGACGTTGGCGAGGAAGCCGAACATGTAGCCCTTGCCGACCCCGTTGTCCGCGAGGTCGTGCGCGCCCTGCACCGCCTCCTTGCGCGTCTGCCACTCCTGGCCCTCCCGGCGCAGCTCTCGGCTCTGGACCTCGAACGATCCGATGTCACCCATGGTGGTCTCTCTCCTGGTAGGCGGCGGTGAAGGCCTGGTGGACGGCGGCCGCGACGGCGGCGGGCCCGGCGTTGGCGAGCCAGCCCGGGTCGGTCTCGACCTCGCCGCACGGTCCGGCGGCGTCGAGCGTCACGGTGACGCAGTCGTTGTCGGAGTGGCCGACGTGCGGGCCGGTGGTGCGCGGCCCGGGACGGTCGGGGAGGCTCCGGAAGAGCTCCATGTCGACCGGCGCGTGGCCGAAGTCGGGGTGCAGCTCGGCCACCGAGGGCGCGGAGCCCGCGGGCGCGGCGTGGTTGCGGCGCGGGGCGGTCGGGTCGATCCGGCCGGCCGCCCGCAGGCCGAGCTCGACGGCGTCCATCACGGCGTCGGTGTGCGCGCGGCGTACGGCGTGGGCGAGCCCGGCGGGGCGGCGCAGGGAGTCGTCGAGACGACCCGAGCTGACGCCGACGACCCGGCGGGTCGGGTCGACGGTGACGAGCAGGGTGCCGGTCTCGTCGCGGCCGGTCACCAGTCCGTCGTGGGCGTAGTGGCCCACGGAGTCGAAGCGACGCAGCTCGGCGAGCCGGGCGTCGTAGGTCACTGCCATGTGCCGAGGCTTGCCCGCGTCCGGCGTCCGGCAAACACCGGCGTTCGAGGGTTTGCCGGAGCGCGGCCCGAGGCAGGCTCGCAGTGTGCTCGTCCTCCGCGCGGCCGCTGCGGCGGTCGTCCTCTCAGCGTGTGTCGGAGCCCTGTCCGCGTGCTCCGACGGCGACTCGACGTCCGACGGCTCCGGGTCGTCGGACGCGTCCGCGTCGCTCCCGGACAACCTCTGCGAGCCCGTGCTCGGCGCCGTGACGGATGAGTGGCAGCTGACCGAGGACGCCCACCGGACGGAGGGTTCGACCGCGACGTGCGAGCTGACCGGGCCGGGCGACACCTCGCTCCGGGTGACCCTCACCGACTTCGGCGACCGCGACGCGGCGGCGGCCGCGCTCGACCTGGTCTGCCGCACCGCCGTGGGCAGCCAGGTCGGCGAGGCGCAGCGCCGGTGCGAGCTGGCGTCCGACCGGGTCGCGGGGGAGCCGTTCTCGGCGGCGTACGCCGCGTCGTACGCCGAGGACCCGAGCGTCGTCGTGGTCCAGCTCCGGACGTCCGACGACACGACGGCGCTCGCCGCGCCGGCCGAGCTGGCCTCGATCGAGGCCGCGCTGCAGGATCGCTAGGCCGTCAGCCCAGCAGGAGCACCACGGTCTCGGCGACGCAGGCGGGCTTGTCCTCGCCCTCGATCTCGATCGTGTAGCGGACCACGAGCTGCTTGCCGGCGGGGACGTCCGCGAGCTCGGCCAGGGTGGCGTGAGCGCGGACCCGGCTGCCGACCTTGACGGGGTTGGGGAAGCGGACCTTGTTGAGGCCGTAGTTGAGCCGCGGGCCGTCGGTCTCGACGCTGAAGATGCTCTGGCTGAGCGCGGGGATCAGGCTGACGGTCATGTAGCCGTGCGCGATGGTGCCCCCGAAGGGTCCCTGCGCGGCGCGCTCCTGGTCGACGTGGATCCACTGGTGGTCGTCGGTGGCGTCGGCGAACTGGTCGACGCGCTCCTGGGTGACCTCGAACCACTCGCTGGTGCCGAGCTCCTCCCCGACGGCAGCGGCCAGCTCGTCGAGGTCGGTGAAGGTGCGCACGTCGTTCCTCCAGCAGGGTGATCGGCGAGGGTGGTTGGATGGCGCGCATGAGCGCAGTCCTGACCGAACCTAGTGCAGGTCCCGCGGTCACCCGCGAGCAGGTGAGGCGGGCACCCAAGGTGCTCCTGCACGACCACCTCGACGGTGGCCTCCGGCCCGCGACGATCGTCGAGCTGGCCGACGAGGTGGGGCACACCCTGCCCGCGCCCGACGCGGAGTCGCTGGGCGAGTGGTTCACGACGATGGCCGACTCCGGCTCGCTGGTGAAGTACCTCGAGACGTTCGACCACACCGTCGCGGTGATGCAGACCGCGGACGCGCTGACGCGGGTCGCGCGGGAGTGTGTCGAGGACCTCGCGGCCGACGGCGTCGTCTACGCCGAGGTGCGCTACGCGCCCGAGCAGCACGTCACCGCCGGCCTCAGCCTCGACGAGGTGGTCTCCGCCGTGCAGCAGGGCTTCGAGGAGGGCATGGCGGCCACGGGCATCACGGTCCGCCAGCTCCTGACCGCCATGCGCCACCAGGCCCGCTCCCGCGAGATCGCCGAGCTCTCGATCGCGTGGCGCGACCGCGGCGTCGCGGGCTTCGACATCGCCGGCGCCGAGGCGGGCTACCCGCCCACCCGGCACCTCGACGCGTTCGAGTACCTCCAGCGGGAGAACTCCCACTTCACGATCCACGCCGGCGAGGCCTTCGGCCTCCCGTCGATCTGGGAGGCCATCCAGTGGTGCGGCGCCGACCGGCTCGGCCACGGCGTGCGCATCATCGACGACATCACCGTCTCCGACTCCGGCGACGTCACGCTGGGCCGCCTCGCGGCGTACGTCCGGGATATGCGGATCCCGCTCGAGATGTGCCCGGCCTCCAACGTGCAGACCGGTGCCGCCACCTCCATCGCCGAGCACCCCATCGGACTGCTCACCCGCCTGCGCTTCCGGGTCACCGTCAACACCGACAACCGGCTGATGTCGGGCACCTCGATGACCTCGGAGTTCACCAACCTCGCCGCGGCCTTCGACTACACCGTGCGCGACCTCGAGTGGTTCACGGTCAACGCGATGAAGTCGGCGTTCCTGCCCTTCGACGAGCGGCTGGCACTGATCGCCGACGTGATCAAGCCGGCGTACGCCGTGCTGCGCGCGGAGACCTGAGCGGCTCGGGCGTCCGCGGCGGCACGAACCGAACCCGAGCTCGGACCGACGATCGCGCCGTCCGCAGTCGCTCGAGCATGACCAGGGTGCTCTCGACGGCAGCAAGCAGCCGCATCGCGATGTGGTGACCGATCCCGTTGCATCCCTCGAGCCCAGACCCGATCCTCGACCTTCGGCCGGAGCTGGCCGTCGACAATGACCCAGCCTCGTGCCCTTGACCGCCTCCGGCGGAGCATGCGGTCGACAGCGTGCCGGACCCCCGCTCGTCGGAAGTCGAACGGGGTGCGGGGCGGGGCGGTCAGGGTTCGGGGTCGGCGGCGCCGGTGTCGCCGACGTGGTTGCGGAACTCCCGGGCGAGGCGGCGCCGTTCGTCGGTCGGGGTGACGTCGATGGTGCCGGTGGAGTCCTTGAGGAACTCGTAACCCAGGGGGCTTCGCCAGAGGTGGACGCCGGGTTCGACGGTCACGTAGCTCCAGCCGCCGGTGGTCTTCGCGCGGTGGTGCCCGCGACAGGCAGGCGTGAGGTTGCATGAACAGGTCGGTCCGCCGTCGTCACGCTCGGGATCGTGCGGGACCCGATGTTCGCAGTCGCAATTCTCGGCGGGTCTGAAGCAGTAGGGGAAGGCGCAGATCAGGTCGCGGAGCTGGATCTGGAGCTTGAGCCTGGCGGAGGCTTCGTATGCGGTGACGTGGAGGTGCTCGGCAAGGTCGAGCACGGGCTGTACGGTGACCTTCACATCGGGTTGCGCGCACCACTCCCGGACCTGTTCCGCGGTGATCGGTCCGCGGGTCTCCTGGACTCTCGCGAGGCCGCCGGCGCCCAGGAGGGCGGCTTCGGCGAGGTGGACGTGGAGGACCATCTCCCGCTCCCGGCGACGGATGGCCGGGGCTTGGTCGCCGTGCTCAGCCTCGACGAGCTCGAGGGTGGCCTGGTTGCGGGCGAGGTTGCCGACCGCCCTGGCGCGGCGTACGTCCAGCGAGTCCGTGGAACCGAGGAGGAGCTGCTGATGGGCGTCGCCTGCGACGGCTGCTTCGAGGTCGAGGGCGTCGGCGAGGTCGACGTCACCGTCGACCCGGACCCGACCATCGACACCGACCTGGTCGAGGTAGATGTCGAAGTGTCCCGCCTCGGCCGCGGCGAGCCGTTCGGCCTCGAGGGCATCGGGGTCGAATCGGGCCATGGCCTCCTGGATCAGCCGGTCGAGCTGGGCGGGACCGATCTTGTGCGCGAATGGGGCGACCATCGCGTCCACGAACGCCGCCGCCTCCGGAGACAGGCACTGGGTGCGGTCGGCGATGTGGCCGAGCTTCCACGCGGGCAGCTGGCCGGCCTCCAAGCGCTGCCAGCATCCCTTCAGCCGGTAGAAGCCCTCCACGGCGTGGGAGAGGTAGCGGCGACCGGACTCAGTGGTGCGGCCCATCGCGGCGGCGAACTCGGTGACCGCGAACTCCCGGACCTCTGGGCACCCCTGCCCACCCAGCGGCAGCATCGACTCGTGCCACTCGTCGACCGGGCCGACCAGCGAGTCGAGGGAGTGCATCGCAGCCCACTGGGCTGCGGCCTTCATCACGTCGCGAGCGGCGTCCTCCTCGTCCTGCTTGCGCCTGCGCGCGTAGGCCAGCACGGCGGCGGGGTCGTCGCCGATGGTGTGCTGGGGCGGGGTCGAGATCGAGGTCATCGTGGGTCCTACCCTGTCATCGACCACCGACAGTCGGAGGCCCGAAAAAGCCTTGTCCACAAGGGATTCCGGAACTTTCTTGAAGAACTTTGCGGAACTGATCGAAGGCGAGGGCGTGCTCTTCGCTGCGGTGATCTCGACAAGCTCGATCAGCGGTGGTCGACCGGGTGCCTTCGCTTCAGGGGTTTCGAGACGGTCGCTGCGCGACCTCCTCAACCAGCGGGTGGGCGGGCGGGTGCTTTCGCTGCGGGGATTTCGACGAGCTCGATCAGCGGTGGTCGACCGGGTGCCTTGGTTGCGGTGGCTTCGAGGCTCGTCGCTAGCGCTCCTCGCACCTCAGCCACCGTGACGCGAGGCGGCGGACGGTCCCCGCGTGGGGCGCGCGTCGTACGGTGGCTGAGGTGCGAAGGCGTGCTGCGCCTGAGCCTCGAAGCCAGGTGACCTGGGGCGCCGGAGCCGACCACGGCCGGGTGCCTTCGCTTCAGGGGTTTCGAGACGGTCGCTAGCGCGACCTCCTCAACCAGCGGTGGGCCGGCAGGTGCCTTCCCTGCGGTGATCTCGACAAGCTCGATCGGCGGTGGTCGAGCGGGTGCCAACGCTTGCGGTGATCTCGACAAGCTCGATCAGCGGTGGTCCGGTGGGTGCCCACCGTGCGGAGGCTTCGGGGCGGGGTTCCTCGCACCTCGGCCGCCGTGACTCTGGCGACGGGAGGTCGCGAGTCCCTACCGTGGCGTCATGAGCACGACCGTCGACGTCGAGTACCTGGTGGTCGGCGCCGGGGCGACGGGGATGGCGTTCGTGGATGCGCTGGTCGATCACGCGCCGGACGTGCGGGTGGCGATGGTCGACCGGCGGCACGGGGTCGGGGGGCACTGGCTGGAGGTGTATCCGTTCGTGCAGCTGCACCAGGCGTCGCAGTTCTACGGGGTCGCGTCGACGGTGCTCGGTGGTGGGCGGGTGCAGGAGCGCGGGCCGGAGGCGGGGCTGCACGAGCGGGCGGGGCAGGCGAAGATCCTGGCCTACTACGCCGACGTGCTGGCCGACCGGCTGCTCGCGTCGGGGCGGGTCGAGCTCTTCACCGCGTGCGACCACGTCGGAGGGCGCACGTTCGTGTCGCGGGTCTCGGGGGAGCGGTACGACGTGCCGGAGCGCTGCCGGGTCGTCGACGCGCGCTACCTCGCTCCGGACATCCCCGCGGAGCAGCCGCCGCCGTTCGGGGTCGAGGCGGGCGCGCGCGTGGTGCCGGTCAACGACCTCGTGCACCTGGAGGGTGCGGCGAGCCAGTACGTCGTCGTCGGCTCGGGCAAGACCGCCACCGACGCGATCGTCTGGCTGCTGGGGCACGGGGTCGACCCGGACGCGGTGTGCTGGGTCCGGCCGCGCGAGCCGTGGATGCTCAACCGCGCGCTGGTCCAGCCCGACCCGGTCGTCTTCCTCGGCATGGCCGCCACGATGCTGGAGCGGGCGGCCGAGGCCGACTCGCTCGACGGCCTCCTCCTCGCGCTGGAGGACGAGGGGATCATGATGCGCGTCGACCGCTCGGTCGTGCCGACCATGGCGAAGGCGCCCACGCTCGCGACGTGGGAGCTCGACCTGCTCCGCAGCATCGAGCACGTCGTCCGTCTCGGGCACGTCCGCTCGGTGGCCCCGACGCGGCTGGTCCTCGACGACGGCGAGACGGCGCTCGCGCCCGACGCGCTCGTCGTCAACTGCGCCGGCGACGGTCTCAAGCGGCCCCCGCTCGTCCCGATCTGGGGGCGCGACGCGATCACCCTCCAGCCGGTGCGCGCCGGCTTCCCGTGCTTCGGCGCCGCGATGACCGGTTACGTCGAAGCCACCAGGAAGGCTCACGACGACGACGCGAAGAACGCCGTCTGCCGGCCGTCGCCGTACGGCAACTCGCTGCGCGACTGGGCGGCGATGAACGTCGTCGGGATGCGCAACGCCGCGTCGTTCGCCGCGGAGCCGGACGTCCGCGAGTGGGCGCAGGGGGTCGCGCTCAACCCCGCGCGGGTGTCGCCGGAGCACGCCGCCAGGCCGGAGCTGGGCGCCGTCCAGGAGCGCATGGGCGCCCACTCCGCGAGGGGACTCGACAAACTCGCCGCGCTGATGGTTTGAGAAGGGCGCGCAGCGGTCAATGGAAGGCATTCCACGTCCGCCCTCCAGAGAGCCGGCCCCCATGACCGTCCCCGCCACCCTCGACCCAGCCAGCCTCTTGCTCGACCGTCTCGCGGTGCTGCGTGCGGAACGCGAGGAGGTCTTCCGCGACACGCTCCTGCCGGCGTACGGCGACCTCGCCGACCGGGCCACCAACGTCGAGGCGACGATCCGGCTCGGACTGCTCGACGAGCGCATCGCAGCCCTGGAGATCGAGATCGACGAGATCCGCCATCACCACCACACCGACGGCGTCGTGTCGGTCGGTGACGTGGTCGCCATCGACCTCGGCGACGGCGAGGAGACCTACCTCATCGGCTCGGTCGAGCAGGCCGCCGCCGGCGTCGACACCATCACCCCGGGCAGCCCGCTCGGGCGCGCGATCGTGGGTGCGAAGGTCGGCACGACGGTCACCTACGAGCCGCGCCCGGGCGTGACGATGAGCGCCACGATCCGGTCGGTGCGGGAGCTGGCCGGCGCCTGACTCCATAGCCACTTGGGGCTATTCCTGGCCCCTCTCCAGCGATGGACATTGGTGGCAGGCCGCACTCGGCGGCCCTGACACCGACACGAACCGCCCTGTGGACTCGGACTAGGGGTTCCTCCGGCGGGGAGGGACATCGACATGGCTGGAGAGCGCGTCCTCGACGCACTGGGCAAGCTGCCCACCGACCTCGGCGTGGTGAGCGCCCGGGTCGCCGACATCAAGCCGACCCCGAGCGAGGTCGGCCCCGTCTACCGCGAGATCTACAAGACCTCGAAGCCGGGAGCCCGGCGGCTGGCGGCGGCGTACGCCACCGCGCTGCCCTCCATCGACCAGCACCGGCAGGTGTTCCAGTCGGTGGCACTCTCGCGTGACGCCGACGAGCGGCGCACGCTGATCAAGGGCTACCGCGACGCCCACCAGGACCAGTGGATCGTGCACGCCATCGGCCAGCTGCCGGCGGCGCACGGCCGGGCGCTGATGAAGGACTACGTGCTCAGCCCCGCCGGCCGCAGGGACAACGCGGCGCTGGAGCAGGTGTGGGACTACGTCGCCACGCTCGGCGCCGAGATCCGCTTCGGCGGCGCGCCCGACGGCGAGCCCGACCACGACGACGCGGTCGTGGAGTTCATCGAGGACGTCGTCGACGAGGTCAAGGAGGCGATCGAGAACGTCGTCGACGCCGTGGTCGACGCCGTGACGAGCCTGGTCGACGCGATCGGCGCGGTGGTCAGCTGGACCGTCGACAAGCTCACGAACCTCGCGCAGGCGCTGCTCAACGCCGGCAAGACGATCTTCGACATCCTCGAGGCCGCGGTCGCCTACGGCTACGACTTCGTGCGCAACATGATCGCCGCGATCCGCAACGTCGGGAAGGCGATGTTCCAGATCCTCGAGCAGGCCGTGCAGTTCGTCGGCCAGGCGCTCCGCGACGTCCTCAAGGCCATCGACAACCTCGGGCACCAGCTCGGTGAGCTGCTCTCCTGGCTGGCGACCCAGGTCGCCGACACGGTCCGCAAGGTGGTCGAGGCGCTGATCGCGATCGGCAAGACCGTCGGCAACCTCCTGCAGCAGGCCGCGCAGGCCGCGCTCAGCGTGCTCCAGTCGGTGGTCGGTGCGCTGCTCGCGCTCGGCCGTCAGGTCGCCGACCTGCTGGTCTCGGCCGCGAACTACACGCTCGGCCTCATGCGCGACACCGTGAAGGCGCTGATCGCGCTCGGCAAGGCGGTCGCCGACATCGTGCAGTCGGTGCTCAACGCCGCCGCCCACCTGCTCACCGAGGTCGTGCGCGCGATCGCGGATATCGCGAGCGGCTTCGTCGAGCTGTGCCAGATCGTCGCGAACGCCGCGGCGGCGCTCGCGAAGGCCGTCGCGAAGGCGCTCCTGGAGATCGGTCGGACACTCGGGCAGCTCGTCTACGAGCTCGCCCAGGCGGGGCTCAACGCCGTCAAGCGGATCGTGGAGGCGGCGCTCGAGCTCGGGTACGCCGTCGTCCGCATCATCAAGGAGGTCTCCAAGCTCGTCGTCAGCGCCATCCGCGACGTCATCAAGGCGCTGGTCGCCGCCGGCAAGGCGCTGGTCGAGATCGTCCAGGCCGTGGCGGCGTTCACCTACAAGACCGCGCGCAGGTTCGTCGAGGCGGCGCTGGCCGCGGGTATCAAGCTCGCCCAGCTCCTCGAGGAGGCCGCCAAGGGCACCTACTTCCTCCTGCGGCGGATGATCACCGGCATCATCGACGCCGGCCGGAAGGTCGCCGAGATCCTCGACTGGGTGATGACCCAGGCGGGCAACGCCGTCGACGCGCTCCTGCGGGAGGCGGTGCTGGCGATTCGCTTCGTGCGCAAGGCCCTCGACGAGGCGCTCGACTGGGCGCTGAAGCAGGGCTCGGCGCTGCTCGAGGCGATCGTCCGGATCGCCGAGGACATCGGCAGCCGGCTGCGCGACGTGATCGACTGGGCGAAGGCCGCGGGCGCGAAGGCGCTCGAGGCGCTCGGCGAGGTGTGGGCGCGGCTGAAGAACTCGGTCAGCTACCTCCTCACCTGGGTCGCGAAGGACCTGATCCCGGGCGTGGTCAGCGTCGTCACCGGCCTGCTCAAGGCAGGCCTCGCGGTCGTCGAGATCATCGCCTGGGCGGTCGGCAAGGCGCTCAGCGCGGTCGTCGCCGTGCTCCAGGCCGCGCTCGCCTTCGGGGTCACCATGGTCCAGCTCCTGATCGCGATCGCCCAGCAGCCGCAGAACGCCGGAGCCCTGTTCGTGCAGGCCATGCGCGACCTCGGCAAGACCGTCAAGGACATCCTCGAGCCGGCCTTCACGCTGAGCGAGGCCGACAAGAGGTACGTCGTGCAGGCGCTCAAGGACGCCGGCGCCGGTCTCCAGGAGTGCCTCGACGGGCTGCTCGAGATCGTCGGCGGGGCGATCTTCACCGTGGTCGCCGTCCTGCTCGAGGTCTTCGGTGTCTTCCGGCACCTCACCCCGGCGGAGCGCTCCCGGGCCCGCACGGTCTACAACGACACCGTCCCGCTCGATGACGTGCAGCTGTTCATCGGCTCGTTCGTCGCCTGGGGGGCGGCCAACAACACCGGCAGCCCGACCGGCGTCACGACCATGCGGATCATCCACTTCCCCGACAGCTACAGCGACACCGACCCGTCGGACGAGTCGTGGCTGATCCACGAGCTCATGCACGTGTGGCAGGGCGAGCACGTCGGGCCGGTCTACATGGCCCACGCGCTGATCGGCCAGGCCACCGACGGCTACGACTACGGCGGGCAGACCGGGCTCGACGCGCACAAGGACGAGGGGCTGGACGCCTTCAACCCCGAGCAGCAGGCGCAGCTCGTGCAGGACTTCTACGCCGTCAAGAAGGCCGGCGGGTCGACGGTGCACTTCGACCCCTACATCGCCGAGGTGCAGGCGGCCTGATGTCCACCGACGACGGCTGCTGGGTGCTGGTCGCCCCGCAGTCCCGGTTGCCGCAGCTCGCCGCCCTGGTCGAGCTGCGGTCGGCGGGGCGTCCCGCGCGCGTGGTCGCGCGGGACGAGCCGCCGGCCGCCGACGAGTGGGCCGAGGTGGTGCCGGGGGACACCGCCGGGGTCCTGCTCGTCGGCGACCGGCGGCGGTCGCCCGGCCGGGTGACCGACCGGCCGTTCGTCCGGGCCGCGGACGGCGCCTGGGTGCCTCTCGGCTGGCTGCCCGCCGCGCGCGACCTGTCGGCGTACGTCCGGGCGACCCTCGAGGTCGCGGGCCGCACGGACCGCTCGCCGGTCGCCGTCCTGGGGCAGCGCAGCCCGCGCTACCAGCAGCTGTCCGAGCGGCTCGTCCACCACCTGGGCGACCGGCCCAGCGTCCGGTGGGGCGCGGAGCGGATCACCCGCGAGGACTTGCTCGCGGCGCTCGGGCTGGGTCTCGGCACCGCGGTCTACCTCGGGCACGGGCGGCCGAGTGGCTGGGCGGCCTACCGCGGGCTGCGCGCCGCCCACCTGGCCGGCCTCTCCGCGCCCCTCGGCGTCCTGCTCTCGCTGACCTGCTGGACGGCGAGCCGGCGCGGGGTCGGCACCAGCTTCTCCGAGCAGGTCGTCCTCGAGGGCGCCGCCGCCGCGGCGGTCGGCGCGACCCGGCCCGTGCTGCACCTCGACAACACGCGGATCGTGGTCGCCCTCGCGGCCGCGCTGCGGGGGCCGACGCCCGACGCCGGCACGCTGCTGCGCTCCATGCTCCTCGCCGACGGCGAGCCCACGGCCGAGTCGGCGGCGTACCGCCTCGTGGGCGACCCGCTCGCCTCGCTCGCCGGCGCCGACGACGTGCTGGCGCGCGCGGCCGCCGTCTTCGCGCCGGCACCCGACCACCCATCGACACCACTGGAGGCCATGACATGAGCACGACCCAGCCCACCACCGCTCTCGAGACCGACCTGCGCGAGCTCGTCGCCGAGCTCGCCGAGCTGCCCGTCGCGGACGTCGAGACGGACACGCCGTTCGAGGACGCCGGCATCGACTCGCTGCTCGCGATGGAGATCGCGGTGCACGTGGAACGGCGCTTCGGCGTCCGCTTCGAGGACACCGAGCTCAAGACCGTGCAGAGCGTGCGCCAGCTCGCCGACGCGGTGCGCGAGAAGCAGGCGTGACATGACCGACCGGACCGTCGTGGTCACCGCGCTCGGCGTGCTCTCGCCGCTGGGCCGTGGCCCGGAGGCGACGTACGACGCCGCGCTCGCCGGCCGCTCGGGGATCACCCGGCAGCCCGACGGCGGCCTCGCCGCCCGGGTCTGCGGCCCGGACGAGCCCGCGCCGGTGCGCGACTCCGACGGGCGCCCGCTGCGGGGGAGGGCGACCGCGCTCGCCGTGACCGCCGGCCGCGACGCCCTGCGTGACGTCGAGCCCGGGTCGGTCGACCTGGTCGTCGGCACCACGATGGGCGAGCCGAGCTGGATCGACACCTGGCCGGACCACGAGGCCGCGCAGGTGCCGGTCCCGGCCGCCCGGGCGCGCGAGCTGCTCGCCGGCACCCCCGAGGCGCTCGCGGCGTCGGTCGCGTCGGAGCTCGGGGTCGGTGGCCGGGTCGCAGCGGTCGGCGGCGCGTGCGCGGCCGGCAACTTCGCGCTGGCGCGGGCGCTGGACGTCGTCCGGTCCGGGCGCAGCCCCCGGGTGCTGGCCGGCGGGGTCGACGCGTTCAGCCGGACCGCGCTCACGGGCTTCGCGCGGCTCGGGGCGCTCGCCGCTGACGGCTGCCGCCCGTTCGGGCTCGACCGGCAGGGACTGGTGCTGGGGGAGGGGGCGGCGTTCCTGCTGGTCGAGTCGCTCGCGTCGGCGCGGGCCCGTGGCGCCGAACCGCTCGCGGAGCTCGCCGGCGCCGGGCTCTCCTGCGACGCGCACCACCCGACCAGCCCGCACCCCGAGGGCGCGGGCGCAGCACGGGCGGTCCGGGCCGCGCTGGCCGATGCCGGCCTGGCTCCCGACGACGTGGGCTGGGTGAGCGCGCACGGCACCGGCACCCCGGCCAACGACCGGGCCGAGGTGCTCGCCCTGCGGGCGGTGTTCACCGGCCACCAGCCGCCGGCGTCGTCGGTGAAGTCGCTGTCGGGCCACGGGCTCGGCGCCGCGAGCGCCATCGAGGCCGTCCTGGCGGTGCAGGCGCTGCGCTCCGGTTGCCTGCCGCCGACCTGGCACGTGGGGGAGCAGGACCCGGACTGCGCGTGGGACGTGCTGACCGACGGGCCGCGCCCTCTGACCAGGGACGTCGTCCTCAACCAGGCCTACGCGTTCGGCGGCTGCAACGCCGTCACCGTCCTCCGGCGGGCCTCGTGACCGCGCACGTCACCGCCGCGACGGTGTTCGGCCCGGCCGGCTTCACCTCGGGTGACCTCGGCGAGGCCGGGCTGGTCTCCGACGACCTGGTGGCGTCGGCGCTCACGATGCGGGGGCTGCGGCCGCTGTCGCGGACCGCACGCCTGGCGATGGTCGCCGCGGCAGCGGTGTGGCCGCAGGGGTCGTCCGGGGGTCGGGACGCCGTGGTGCTCGGGTCCGCTCGGTCGAGCCTCGCGCCACTCGCCGAGTTCGTGCAGGTCGCTGCCGAGCACGGCCCCGACCAGGTCTTCCCCATGGCGTTCCCGAACACGGTGGTGAGCGTGCACGTCGGTTACGTCGCCACCCTGCTCGGCATCACGGGCCCGGCGGTGGCCGTCTGCGGCGAGCACGCCGGCCTCGAGGCGGTCGTCGAGGCCTGCGCGCTCCTGGACGGCGACCGCGCCGACCGCGCCCTGGCCATCGGCGCCGACGCCGCCGAGCCGACAGTGCTCGCCGGCGAGCCCGGGGCCGCCGAGGCCGCGGCCGCGGTCCGGCTCTCCGCGGTCCGCGAGGCGGGCTGCCTGGCCCGGATCACCGGCTGGTGGACCGCGCCGAGCTACGACGACCTGCCGCTCGGCGTACGTCCCGCCGCCCCTGGCGTGGCCGCCGGTCCTTTCGGCGCCGCCTCCGGGGCCGCCGCCCTCGTGGCGGCCGCGCACGCCGTCGCCGCGGACGGGAGACCGAGGACGGTGGCGGGTCGGAGCGGTGTGTACGGTGTGGCGGCAGTCCGGCTCGTACCGTAGCCACCCTGTTTCACCCGAGCTCGGAACGGGCAGATCGGTGCTGCCCCTTCCAACACACCACTCGAGGAGAAACACACCTGATGCGCATCACCCGCCTCGTCAGCGGCCTGGTCACCACCGCCCTGGTCGTCAGCGCACCACTCATCATCTCCGCCGCACCGGCCGAAGCGGCCACCATCGGCTCGACCGTCACCGTCAACCCGCCGAGCTCGACGCAGCTCGAGTACGGCGACGACTTCTACCTGTCCGGCACGGTGAAGGGCGTGGACGGCAAGACGCCCAACAGCCCCGTCCTCGTGGCGCTGTTCGTCAGCACCCCGGCCAACCCGGCGTGGACCCTCGTGGCCACCGACGACAGCGCCTACTTCTCCTTCTCGGACGTCAAGCCCGCCTCCAACAGCACCTACAAGGTGGTCTTCGGCGGCGGCACCTCGGGCTTCGGCGGCAGCGCCAACACGCTGACCCCCAGCGAGTCCGCGCCGCTCACCGTGGCCGTCTCGCGCAAGATCGAGGCGAAGACCAAGGGCCTGAAGGTCATCGGCAAGGTGCTGCCCGACTACGGCAAGAAGAAGGTCAAGATCCTCCAGGTCGTCGGCAAGAAGAAGACCAAGAAGTACACCAAGGTCAAGACCAGCAAGAAGGGCCGCTTCACCTTCCGGGCGCCCAACAAGCGAGGCTTCCGCTTCGTCGTCGTCGTCCCCGGTGACGCGAACTTCGCGGGCACCTTCGCCGAGTACCACGTCATCTGAGCCCGACCGGAGCGGGTCTGGCATGCTTCGCGCGTGGCAGACCCGCTCCGCCGCGGTGCGCTGTTGCTCGGCGGCTGCCTCGTCCTCGCGACCGGGGTCACGATGCTGCTCACCGCGGACCTCGGGTCCGACGGCTTCTCGACCCTGGTCAACGGCGTCTCGATCGGCGTCGAGCTGCCCTTCGTGGTGGCGAACGCCGCGATCAGCGTGGTGTTCCTGCTCGCCGCGGCCGCCCGCGGGCTCCGGCCTCGCATCGGCACGCTCGTGCAGGTGGTGGTCGTCGGCGGAGGGGTCTGGCTGCTGCTGCCGGTGCTCGACGTGCCCGGCACCGTCGCGGGGCAGGTCCTCCTGCTCGTCGTGGCCTTCCCGGTGCTGGCGGTCGGCATCGTCTGCTACCTCGGGTCGCACCTGGGCGCCGGGCCGGCCGAGTCGCCGTCGCTGGCCTGGGACCCGCCGGTGCCGTTCCGGTGGAGCTACAGCACGGTGCAGGTGACCAGCGCCGTCGTCGGCTGGCTGCTGGGCGCCACGATCGGACCGGGGACGCTCGCGGTCAGCTTCCTGCTCGGCCCCGGAGTGGACCTCACCAGCCGGCTGCTCAGGATCGACGTGCGGCAGGCGTCGTAGGCCAGAGGCCGCGCAGCGGTGCGAGACCCTCGTCGACGTACGTCGCGATCGGCTTCGTGCCCCCGTCGCGGTGCCACTGCTCGAGCGCCGCGAAGTAGCCGAAGACGAGCGCGCTGGCGGCCACCCGGGCCGCGAGCTCTCCCAGCCCGCTGTCCCCCAGCAGGGGCGTGATGCGCTGGGCGGCCCGGTCGAGGTTGGCGCAGGCCGCGGTGCGCACCGAGGGCTCCTCGAAGAAGTAGCGCACGCGGCGGTGCGCGGTCTCGCCCGGGGCGTCCTCGTAGCGGAGGACGGCCGCGAGGAGGCTGCCGACCGGGTCGGCGGGGTCGAGGACCTCGCGGAGCGCGTCGTCGTCGAGGGTGTCGAACTCGTCGGCGACGAGCAGGCCCTCCTTGGTGCCGAACAGGCGGTAGACGGTCGAGGGGGACACCTCGGCCGCCGTCGCGACCTGCTCGATGGTGACGGCGACGAAGCCGCGCTCGTCGAAGAGGTCCAGCGCGCGTTCCTGGATGGTCCGCATGGCGTCCGCGCGCCAGCGCTGACGGAGTCCATTGGCCACGTGCCGAACCTAACAGACAGTCACTTCCTAAAAGCCTTTGACTGTCTACAAAGCGTCCGTAGAGTCACGTGCTATGAGAAAGTCACTGTCTGTAACGTTCGTGCTCACCGCGCTCGGCCTCTCACTCCTCCTCTCCGTCGTGGCGCTCGCCGACCAGCTGGGCGCCCGCAGCCTGGTCGACCACGCCGACGCGGTCTACGCGCCGCACGGCAAGGACCCCAGCGCGGGGCTGCTCTACGGCACGCTCCACCTCGTCGCCGGGCTCGGAGCCGTGCTGTGGGTCCTGGCCCTGCGCTCGGTGTGGGCAGGCGGGCGGTGGGCGCGGGCGCTGGTCGTGACCGCCGCGGTCGTCGTCGTCCTGCTCGCGCTCGTGCTGCTCACCTCGCGCGAGTACGACGAGCAGATCTGGCCCCTGCGGTGGGGCGTGCTGGCCCTGCTCCCGGCGCTGGCCGGCCTGCCCGCGGTGGCCGTCCGCGCGCCGCGTGGCGTCAGTGCGACGCCGGCAGCACCGCGAACCACGGCCTCGTCCACCGGCCGAACGTCGTGAGCCGGCCGGTGGTGAACGCCTCCTCGCTCATCACGTCGACCGACCCGCGTCCGGGGTTGTAGACCCGGAGCCCGCCCTCGGCCGGTGCGACCACCAGGACCACGTGCCGCGGGACGGCGTCGCCGACGTAGAGCGGGCACGGGCGGCCCTCCGCCACCGCGGCCCGCAGCTCGGCGAGCTCCGAGACGCGCGAGCCCCAGCGCAGGATGCGCGTGCGGTAGCGCACCCCGGCATAGGAGCTCATCGCCCGGGCCACGGCCCACGGAGGCGTGCCGAGCGCGCGCGGCCACGGCAGCTGGACCCGGCCGAACGCGCGGGCGCCGGTGAGCCGGCGGTGCAGGTCGAGGACCGCCCCGGCGAAGGCGTGGGGGTTCTGGGTGGCGGCGTACGCCGGGTCGAGCAGGAGGCGTGCGGCCACCAGCGAGCTCGGGCCGCACGAGCGCTGGTCGGGCTGGGTCAGGCCGCGGATCACGTCGAGGTCCACGTCGTCACCGCGCCATCGGGCTCACCGCCGGACCGGGAGCTGCTCCACCAGCGTGAACGCCTCGTCGGCGGACACGGCCGTGCACCCCGCCGCGACGGCCGCCGCGACGATGCGCCGCTGCGCCCGGGCGAGCGCGAGGCCGCGCCGGACCAGCACCAGCGGCGGCTTGCGGTGCTCGCGCAGGTCGCGTGAGAGGCGGCGCCAGAACGTCACCGCCGGGTGCTGGCGCAGGCAGTACGCCGCCGCGAGCAGCCCGGCCTCGCGCAGCGGCCCGACCACGTGGTGGGCGAAGATCCCCTCGGCGACGACGAGCGAGGACGAGCCGAGCGACAGCGTGCGCGAGCCGTTGCGGCCGTCGTGGGCGATGTCGTAGACCGGGGTCTCGACCGTGCCCGTGCGGCAGAGCGTGGTCAGTGCCGCGACGGCCTCGTCGCACAGCCAGGAGGCCGGGTCGTCCCAGTCGACGAGGCCGGAGTTGGCGCCGGACCCGATGCGGGGCAGCGCCGGGTCGGAGCCGTCGCGGTAGAAGTCGTCCAGCCGCAGGATCGGCAGCTCGAGGCGTTCGGCGAGGTGCGACTTTCCGGAGCCCGACGGCCCCGCCAGGACGATCACCTGCGCCCGCACGCGCACATCATGCCGTGGCAGGCTGACCGCGTGGGAACCCGGGTCGCAGCCGTCGCGCTCCTCCTGGGCCTGGCGCTGTCGGGAGCGGCCTGCAGCGGCGACGACCCGGGCGTCGCGCCCGCGCCGGACCCGACCTCGGACGCCGACTGCGCGCCGCGGGTCCCCGACCCGGTCTTCACGGCCCTCGGCTGGACGGCCACGGGCGAGCCCCCGGAGGCGACCGTGCGCGGCTGCCACCGCGAGGCGCAGGAGGGGTACGTCGAGGTGCGCGACCGCACCGGCTACGACAAGCTCTGCCGCACCCTCGACCGGTCCGGCGGCGTCGGTCCGGGTGCACCGGCCGACTGGGTCGGCGACGGCGTCGAGGCCTGCGCGGTCGAGCCGGCAGGTGACGTCGGCCAGACCAAGGTCGTCGCGCGGCGCGAGGGGGACGACGTCACCCAGGTCACCGTCGCGGTCCTCACCGCGACCTCGCAGGACCGGGTGCGCGCCGCGGTCCGCGAGCTGGTCGCCATCGACCCGTGATCGGGTACCCGAGGTCGTGACCTCCTCCGAGCCGACTCCTGACGGGCTGACCGTCGCCGTCACCGGACCGACCGGCACCTTCGGGTCCGGCCTCGTGCCGCTGCTGCAGGGCGACGACCGGGTGCGTCGCGTGGTCGGCGTCGCGCGCAGCGAGTTCGACCCCGGCTCGCGCGGCTGGACGAAGATGACCTACCGCCGCGGCGACGTACGCCGTCCGGACGACCTGCGCGCGGCGTTCGAGGGCGCCGATGTGGTCGTGCACCTGGCGTTCCTCGTCGTCGGCGCCGACCCGGCCACCACCCGCGCGATCAACGTCGAGGGCACGCTCAACACGTTCCGGGCCGCCGCCGAGGTGGGCGCCTCGCGCTTCGTCTACGCCTCGTCGGTCGCGGCCTACGGCTTCCACCCGGACAACCCGGTCGGGATCACCGAGGACTGGCCGACCCGGCCTGCCGACCGGCTCTTCTACGCCCAGGAGAAGGCCGAGCTCGAGGGGCTGCTGGCCGAGGGGTCCCGGGCCCGGCCGGAGCTCGACCTCTACCTCGTGCGCCCGCCGATCGTGCTCGGCCCGAACGCGGTCGGCGGCAAGGTGCAGCTGCCCGGCTGGGTCCGCAGCGTCGCCGGGGCGGTGCCCAAGCGGCTGCCGCCGGTGCCGGTCCCGGCGCCCGACATCCCGATCCAGCTCATCCACGAGGACGACGTGGGCTCGGCGCTGATGTGCTGCGTGGTCGCCGCCGGCCCCCCGGGCGCCTACAACATCGCCGCCGACGAGACGCTCACGGCCCCGGAGATCGTCCGGCTGCTCGGCGGGATCCCGGTGCGGCTGCCCGCCGGGCCGGCCCACGCAACGGCCCGGGCGGCGGCGCGCCTGCCGGGGCTGCCGCAGAAGGCGCAGTGGGTCGAGGCGCTGGCCCATCCCGCGATCATGGACACCACGAAGGCGCGCGAGGAGCTCGGCTGGCGACCGCGGGTCAGCGCCCGCGACGCGCTGCTGCAGACCGTGCGCGGCTGAGGGTCCCGCCCGGGGCTCAGACGCCGATCGGGTGCCAGACGGTCTTGGTCTCGAGGTAGCGCGTCATCGCGTCGAGCTCCGGCTCGAGCGCCCAGTCCGGCTCGGCGGCCGGAGCCCGGTGCACCCGCTTGAGGTTGTCGGCGGCGGCCACCTCGAGCTCGGCGGCGAGCTCGGGCGAGCCCGCCAGCCCCACGAGGTCGATCGCGTTGACGTCCATGTGCGAGGCCAGCCACGGGCCGACCGTCGTCGCGTCGCCGGTGAGGATGTTGACCACCCCGCCCGGCACGTCGGACGTCGCCAGGACCTCGCTGAACGTCACGGCGGGCAGCGGCCGCGCGAACGACGAGACGACCACGCAGGTGTTGCCGGTGACGATCACCGGCGCGACCACCGAGACCAGCCCGAGGAGCGACGACTGCTGCGGCGCCAGCACCGCGACCACGCCGGTCGGCTCGGGCGTGGAGAGGTTGAAGAACGGGCCGGCGACGGGGTTGGCGTTGCCGACCACCTGGGTCAGCTTGTCGGCCCAGCCGGCGTACCAGACCAGCCGGTCGACGGCGGCGTCGAGCGCGGCCGTCGCCTGGCGTGACGTGAGCCCCTCCGACGACGACAGCGCCTCGAGGAACTGCGGACGTCGGTCCTCCATCAGCTCGGCGATCCGGTAGACGACCTGGCCGCGGTTGTACGCCGTGCGGCCGGACCAGCCGCCGAACGCGCCGCGAGCGGCGACCACGGCGTCCCTGGCGTCCTTGCGCGAGGCGAGCGCGGCGTTGGCGAGGAACTTCCCCTTGGCGTCCTCGACGACGTAGGAGTGCCCGGACTCCGAGCGGGGGAAGGCACCGCCGATGTAGAGCTTGTAGGTCTTGCGAACGTCTGCGCGAGTCACTTGAGGTATGCCTCCAGTCCGTGGCGGCCGCCCTCGCGGCCGTAGCCCGACTCCTTGTAGCCGCCGAACGGGCTGGTCGGGTCGAACTTGTTGAACGTGTTGGCCCAGACGACGCCGGCGCGCAGCTGGTTGGCGATCTGCAGGATGCGGGAGCCCTTGTCGGTCCACACCCCGGCCGAGAGGCCGTACGGCGAGTTGTTGGCCTTCTGCACCGCCTCTGCTGGCGTCCGGAACGTCAGCACCGACAGCACCGGGCCGAAGATCTCCTCGCGGGCGATCCGGTGCGCCTGGTTGACGCCGGTGAAGATCGTCGGCGGGAACCAGTAGCCGTGGCTCGGCAGGTCGCAGGGCGGCGACCAGCGCTCGGCCCCCTCGGCGTCGCCGACGGCCGACAGCTCGCGGATCCGGGCCAGCTGCTCGGCGGAGTTGATCGCGCCGATGTCGGTGTTCTTGTCGAGCGGGTCGCCGACGCGCAGCGTCGCCATCCGGCGCTTGAGCCGGTGGAGCACGTCGTCGGCGACCGACTCCTGGACCAGGAGCCGCGAGCCGGCGCAGCAGACGTGGCCCTGGTTGAAGAAGATGCCGTTGACGATGCCCTCGACCGCCTGGTCGAGGGGTGCGTCGTCGAAGACGATGTTGGCTGCCTTGCCGCCGAGCTCGAGGGTCACCCGCTTGTCGGTGCCGGCCACGGTGCGCGCGATGGCCTTGCCGACCTCGGTCGACCCGGTGAACGCGACCTTGTCGACGTCGGGGTGGCCGACCAGCGCCTGGCCGGTGCCGCCCGCGCCGGTGACGATGTTGACGACGCCCGGCGGGAGGTCGGCCTGCTGGCAGATCTCGGCGAACAGCAGCGCGGTGAGCGGGGTGGTCTCGGCGGGCTTGAGGACGACCGTGTTGCCGCAGGCGAGTGCGGGGGCGATCTTCCAGGCGAGCATCAGCAGCGGGAAGTTCCAGGGGATGACCTGCGCGGCCACGCCCAGCGACTGCTCGCCGTAGCCGGCGTACTTCAGCTTGTCGGCCCAGCCGGCGTAGTAGAAGAAGTGGGCCGAGACGATCGGGACGTCGACGTCCCTCGACTCCCTGATCGGCTTGCCGTTGTCGATCGACTCCAGCACGGCGAGCTCGCGGGAGCGCTCGGCGATGATGCGGGCGATGCGGTAGAGGTACTTCGCCCGCTCCGCCCCGGGCATCCGCGACCAGCCGCGGTGTGCCCGGCGGGCGGCCTTGACCGCCAGGTCGACGTCGTTGTCGTCGGCCTCCGCGATCTCGGCCAGGACCTCCTCCGAGGCCGGGTTGACCGTCTTGAACGCCTTGCCGTGCCCGTCGACGAACTCGCCGTTGATGAACAGGCCGTAGGACGGCTTGATGTCGACGATCGCGCGCGACTCGGGCGCCGGCGCGTAGTCGAAGGTCGCGCGGGGATCTGCGCTCGTGGTCATGGGTCAGTCCACCGTGACGTAGTCGGGGCCGGAGTAGCGGCCGGTCTTCATCTTCATGCGCTGCATCAGCAGGTCGTTGAGCAGCGTGGAGGCCCCGAACCGGAACCAGTCGGGGTCGAGCCAGTCGGGCCCGGCCACCTCGTTGACGGTCACGAGGAACTTGATCGCGTCCTTGGCCGTGCGGATGCCGCCGGCCGGCTTGACGCCGATCATGGTGCCGGTCGCCTCGCGGAAGTCGCGCACCGCCTCGAGCATGATCAGCGTGACGGGCAGGGTCGCGGCCGGCTGCACCTTGCCCGTGGAGGTCTTGATGAAGTGGCCGCCGGCGAGCATGCCGAGCCACGACGCGCGGCGCACGTTGTCGTAGGTCTGCAGCTCGCCGGTCTCGAGGATCACCTTGAGGTGCGCGCTCTCCCCATTCTCTCGGCGGCACGCTTCACGGACCTGGGCGATCTCCTCGTAGATCTCGAGGTAGCGGCCGGCCAGGAAGGCGCCCCGGTCGATGACCATGTCGATCTCGTCGGCGCCCGCCTCGACGGCGTCCCTGGTGTCGGCGAGCTTGATGTCCATCGCCGCGCGGCCGCTGGGGAACGCCGTGGCGACCGCGGCGACCTTGACCCCGCTCGAGCCCAGCGCCTCCTTGGCGGTGGCCACCATGTCGGGGTAGACGCAGACCGCGGCGGTGGCCGGGCAGGTCGCGTCGGAGGGGTCGGGACGCATGGCCTTGGCGGCCAGCGTGCGCACCTTCCCGGGGGTGTCCTGCCCCTCCAGCGTGGTCAGGTCGACCATCGAGATCGCGAGATCGAGGGCGAACGCCTTGGCGGAGGTCTTGATCGACCGCGTGCCGAGCGCGGCGGCGCGCTGCTCGGCGCCCACCTGGTCGACGCCGGGGAGCCCGTGGAGGAAGCGCCGGAGCGACGAGTCGGACCGGGTGACGTCGAGGTCACGGAACGGTGTCGGCTCGACGTCGGACTGGGTGGCCACCATGCCGCCCAGCATAGGCTGGAACGGCATGGCGGACCCCTTTGGAGGAGTGGGCTGGTGACCGGCACGGAGCAGGGCGACACCACGGTCGAGAAGTTCGCCCCCAACGGCGGCACCGCCATCGCCGTGATCGGCGGTCTGGTGTGCCTCGGGTTCATCGTCGGCTGGGCCGTCGACACCGACGACGTGCCGCCCTGGGTGCCGGCCCTGGCACTGTTCGCGGCGGTGGTCATCTACGCCAGCACGGTCCGCCCGCGCGTGCTGGTCGAGGGCCGTGACCTGGTGCTGCGCAACATGCTCAGCACGATCCGCCTCCCGCTCGCCTCGATCGAGGAGATCGCGGTCCGGCAGGTGATGGCGGTCCGCGCGGGTGGCAAGCGCTACGTCTGCGCGGGGGTCGGGCGGACCCTGCGCCAGGCGATGAAGGGCTCGGCGGTCCAGCGCGCGCGGCAGGAGGT
Source organism: Nocardioides halotolerans DSM 19273 (assembly GCF_000422805.1). Taxonomy (GTDB): domain Bacteria; phylum Actinomycetota; class Actinomycetes; order Propionibacteriales; family Nocardioidaceae; genus Nocardioides; species Nocardioides halotolerans. Next base: position 75,695 of record NZ_KE383925.1, read on the forward strand.
CGGCGGCCTGCGTGGCGAGCTGGCCAAGACGGAGGGCCGCGAGCCGGGCATGAACTACGCCGACTTCGTCGAGATCCGGGTCCAGGAGCTCGTCAACGAGGACCTCGCCCGCCGCGGCATCAAGAAGCGCTCGGCCGAGGCCGACGCGCTCGCCGAGCACGTGCGCCGCGAGTGGGCCTGGCCCGAGATCGGCGCGCTCGCCGTGACCACGGTGCTCGTCGTCGCCGGGTTCCTCGTCGGCTGACGGCCTAGAGACCCAGCGCCGCCTCGATGTCCTTGCCCAGGGCGTCGAGCCGGGTGGCGGCCGAGATGCGGGCCGCGTCGACGCCGGCCTCCTCGTCGACCGGCACGACCACCTCGAGGTAGCACTTGAGCTTCGGCTCGGTGCCACTGGGCCGGACGACGACCCGCGCGCCCTCGGCGAGGTGGAAGCGCAGCCCGTCGGTGGGCGGCAGGTCGGCGCTGCCGAGCGCGAGGTCGTCGACCCGCTCGACGGGCAGCCCGCCGAGCTCGGCCGGCGGGGTGGCGCGCAGGCGCTCCATCGCCGCCGCGATCAGGGACAGGTCGGCGACGCGCACCGAGACCTGGTCGGTGGCGTGCAGGCCGTGCTGGACCGCGAGGTCGTCCAGGACGTCGACCAGGCCGCGGCCCTCCGCCTTGGTCTCGGCGGCCAGCTCGCACAGCAGCAGCAGGGCCGAGACGCCGTCCTTGTCCTTCACGTGGTCGGGGTCGCAGCAGTAGCCCAGCGCCTCCTCGTAGCCGAACGCGAGGCCCGGCACCCGGCCGATCCACTTGAAGCCGGTCAGCGTCTCGACGTACGGCTGGCCGGCGGCCGCCGCCATCCGGCCGAGCAGGCTCGAGGAGACGATCGAGGTGGCCCAGGTGCCGGTGCGCCCCCGGGCCATCAGGTGGTGGGCCAGGAGTGCGCCGACCTCGTCGCCGCGCAGCATCCGCCAGCCGTCACCCTTGCCGGAACCGGTCGGGACGGCGGCCGCGCACCGGTCGGCATCCGGGTCGTTGGCGACCACGAGGTCGGCGCCGTGCTCGGCCGCAAGGGCCAGCGCGAGGTCCATCGCGCCCGGCTCCTCCGGGTTGGGGAACGCGACGGTCGGGAAGTCGGGGTCGGGCTGCTCCTGCTGCTCGACGACCCGCGGTGCGGCGAAGCCGGCGGTCTCCAGCACCTGCAGCGCCGGGCCGGCGCCGACGCCGTGCAACGGCGTGTAGACGACGTCGAGGTCGCGAGGCCCGTCCTGGGCGAGGCCGGCGATGGTGTCGAGGTAGCGGTCGACGACGTGCTCGCCGAGCACGGTCCCGCCGGGGCCGCGCGGCAGGTCGCGCAGCGCCCCGACGGCGTCGATCTTCGCCGCGATGCCGGCGTCGGCGGGCGGCACGATCTGGCTGCCGTCGCCGAGGTAGACCTTGTAGCCGTTGTCCTGCGGCGGGTTGTGGCTGGCGGTCACCATCACGCCGGCCGCGCAGCCGAGCTCGCGGATCGCGAAGGCCAGGACCGGGGTCGGCAGGGGTCGCGGCATCAGCCACACCTTGAACCCGGCGCCCGACATCACCTCCGCGGTGTCGCGGGCGAAGTCGTCGCTGCGGTGCCGGGCGTCGAAGCCCACCACGACCGGCCCGGTGGCCCCCTGCTCCTGGAGGTACGCCGCGAGCCCCGCTGCCGCCCGGATCACCACGACGCGGTTCATCCGGTTGGGTCCGGCGCCGACCGCGCCGCGCAGCCCCGCCGTGCCGAACTCCAGCGTCCCCGCGAACCGGTCGGCCAGGTCGGCCGGGTCGGCGCCGCCCTCCACGTCGGCGATGACCTGCTCCAGCTCGGCCCTCGTGAGGTCGTCGGGGTCCTCGGCCGCCCAGGCGCGGGCCCGCTCGAGCAGGACGTCGGTGGCCGCTGAGGTGCTCATGCGTGCACCCTAGGACGTGTGCCGGACCGGAAGGCTGTCGCCGAGCTGATCCCCGAGCTGGCGGTCCGGCTCGGCGTCCCACGCTTCGTGGCCGTGTGCACCGGCCTGATGGCCGGAGCCGACCGCGAGGACCACCTCGACGAGCTGCGGAGCCTGACCGGGCACGACCCGGTCGAGATCGTCCTCGACCGGGCCGCGTGGCCCGACTACTGGGTGCGCACGTGGGGCGCGCGCGGCCTGCTCCACGTCTGGGACGACGCCGCCACCGACGCGGTGGTGCGGGGCCTGGCCGACGAGCACTGGCGGCCCGCCGAGATGTGCCTGAAGGTCGCCGCACGGCACGTCGTGGCCGGCACGGGCGACGGCGCCGCCGCGCTCGCCGACCACGACCTGCCGCGAGTGCGTGCCCAGGCCATGCGCGCGCTGGCCGTCACCGGCGACACCGAGCACGTCGCCGGCGTGCGGGACCGCCTCGCCGACGAGGACGAGGCGGTACGCCGCCAGGCGAGCCGTGCGGTCTCGGCCATGGAGCAGCGCCTCGACCTGTGACCTCAGGCGCCGACGGTGCTCATGTCGGCGTAGCGGTCGCCGACGACGGCGTCGCGCGGCACGGCGTTCGAGAGCGCCTCGAGGTCCTCGACGCTGAGCTCGACCTCGGTGGCGCCGACGTTCTCCTCCAGGTAGGGGATCCGCTTGGTGCCGGGGATCGGGGCGACGTCGTCACCCTGGGCGAGCACCCAGGCCAGGGCGAGCTGGCCCGGCGTGCAGCCGTGCTGGGCGGCCAGCTCCTTGATGCGGTCGACGAGCGCGAGGTTGGCGTCCAGCGCGTCTCCGGAGAACCGGGGGAACCGGCCCTCCCTGCGCGAGTCGCCGGCCTGGAGCGTCTCCCGGGTCACCGCGCCGGTGAGCATGCCGCGGCCGAGCGGGGAGTAGGGCACCAGTCCGATGCCGAGCTCGCGGATCGTCGGCAGGATCTCGTCCTCGAGGTCGCGGGTGAACAGGGAGTACTCCGACTGCAGCGCGGTGATCGGGTGCACGGCGTGCGCGCGGCGGATGGTGTCGGCCCCCGCCTCGGACAGGCCGAGGTGGCGGACCTTGCCCGCCTCGACGAGCTCCTTCATCGCGCCGACGGTCTCCTCGATCGGGACGGTCCGGTCGACGCGGTGCTGGTAGTAGAGGTCGAGGTGGTCGACGCCGAGCCGCTCGAGCGAGGCGTCGCACGCCCGCCGTACGTAGTCGGGGGAGCCGTTGATGCCGACCCAGCTGCCGTCGGGGTTGCGCTCGTTGCCGAACTTGGTGGCGAGCTGGACCTCGTCGCGACGGCCGGCGATGGCCTTGCCGACCAGCCGCTCGTTGGTGAACGGGCCGTACATGTCGGCGGTGTCGAGGAAGGTCACGCCGAGGTCGAGGGCCCGGTGGATGGTGTCGATGCCGGTCTGCTCGTCGGCGGTGCCGTAGAACTCCGACATCCCCATGCAGCCGAGACCGAGCTCGGGGACGGTGAGGGCGGACGTGGTTCCGAGAGTGCGTGCTGAAAGGGACATGCCCACCACTGAACTCCCTGGAGCGCGCTCCAGGTCAAGCGCGGGCGCTTTCGTGCCGGTCTGGTCCTCCCCAGGCCAATTTCGACGTTCCCGGAGCCGAGTACCGTGTCGACCGGGCAGCCTGTGGGGCGGGGTCGCGAGACAGTCGCGGTGCATGGCTACACAGGAGATGGCCCATGACACCCCAGCGTGCTTCCTTCGTCGCCCTCATCGCCGTGCTGATCGCCGCCGGCGCAACGGTGGGCGTCGTCCACGCCGCCACCGCGCCGGACAGGTCGAAGGCCGCGTGCTCCGCGAAGGAGGTCGCCCGGGCCAAGGCTGCAGCGAGGTCAGCCGGCAAGGGCCAGAAGAGCCTCGTCATCTGCCTGTCGTCGCGGCCCCCGCAGGCGACCCTGACCCAGACCGTCACAGCCACCGTCACGGAGACGGTCGAGTCGGTGGCGACCGTCACCGCGACGGCGACCACGACGACCACCGCCACGACCACCGCCACGGCCACCGTGACGGCGACGACCACTGCCACGACCACCGCGACGTCGGAGCCCACGAGCGCGAGCCCCACGCCGACGGCCACGCCGACCGCGACGCAGACCGCGACGCCGACCGCGCCACCCACGGGCACGCCGGGATGTGCCTCGACGGTGCCGAACGTGCCCGACGGGCCGGACGGCAGGGGCGGGTGCTTCCCGGGAACCGCGAACACGGGGCCGAACGCGCCGGCGGGGAGCATGGCGGTCTACACGGGTCCGTGCACGATCACCGCGGCGAACGTGGTGATCGACTCCAAGGTCGTCAACTGTCGCCCCCTCGACGTGCGCGGCAGCGGGTTGGTCCTGCGCAACTCCTACCTGAACGGGGGGATCGTGCAGGGCCAGGGGTCGGCGTCGTTCACGGTGCAGGACTCGTTGGTCGACAGCGGGGTGCAGTACCCGGCGTGCAGCAACGGCACCTGCCCGGCGGGGAAGTACGCGTGTGGCGACCTGGGGAACGCGACGTGGGACTGCGGGGTGACGGGGTCGAACTTCACGATCCTGCGGACCGAGATCATCAACTCCAACCGGGCGGCCTACTGCGAGCGGAGCTGCCTGATCCAGGACAGCTACTTCCACGGGACGAACCTGTGGCCGGACCCGAGCAACAACGTGCACGCCTCCTCGGTGCGCATGGAGCAGGGACTGACGCTGCGGCACAGCTCGATCCACTGCTCGTTCACCGGGCCCTACGCCAACGGCGAGATCGGCTGCTCGGCGGACCTGACCGGCTACCCCGACTTCACCGCGATCAAGAACAACACGATCGACGCCAACCTGTTCGTGGCCAGTCCCGGCAGCGGGTTCTGCGCCTACGGCGGGGCGACGCCGAACAAGCCGTACTCCAACGACCCGACCAACGCGACCAACCAGAAGTTCACGAACAACGTGTTCCAGCGCGGTGGCAACCAGAAGTGCGGCACCTACGGTCCGGTGACCAGCTTCAGCACGACCCGGACGGGCAACGTCTGGTCGGGCAACGTCTGGGACAACGGTGCGGCCGTGCCGCCGGCGATGTGACCGCTAGGCCATGGCCTAGGCCGACAGCTCCTGCACCTCGTTGAGGCGGTCCTCGTAGATGCCGATCTTGTAGTCGACGGCGCCGAGGTGATCCTGCACCTCGGCCAGCCGGGCCAGCACGACCTGGCGGTGCGCGCGCAGCAGGTCGAGGCGCTCCTGCTCGTTGCCCTCACCGGCGCGGACCAGGTCGGCGTAGCGGCGTACGTCGCGGATCGGCATGCCGGTCGAGCGCAGCTTGGTGATCAGGCGGACCCACTCGATGTCGCCGTCGGCGTACTGGCGGTGGCCCGACGCGGCGCGCGGGACCGCGCGCAGCATGAGCCCGTCGCGCTCGTAGTAGCGCAGCGTGTCGGCGGTCAGCCCGGTCAGGTCCGCGGCCTCGGCGATGGAGAGTCCTGTGTCCACGCTCCAGTGTCACCCCTGGAGTGCACTCGAGGTCAAGCGCGGTCGAACGCCGGCCGCTCGTGGGACGGCAGGGCGTACTCGCCGCCGACGACGGCGTTCTCGTCCGCGTCGTCGGGGCGAGGCTCGACGCGGTCGGCCCAGCCCTCCGCGTCGTCGACCGGGTCGTAGCCGAGGGCGTGGCCGGGCGCGAGGTCCCACCAGCGGCGGGTGTTGCGGGAGATGCCGTAGATCGCGGCGAAGCCGGGCGCCGGCGTGGTCAGCGCGGCGTCGACCATGCGCACGCAGTCGTCGTGGGACAGCCAGGTCGCGAGGTGGCGGACCGTCGCCGGCTCGGCGCGGAACGAGCCGATCCGGCAGCTGACGACGTCGAGGCCGTGCCGGTCGGCGTAGAGGCTCATGAGCGCCTCGGCGCCCGCCTTCGCGACGCCGTAGAAGGTGTCGGGGCGCAGCCGGGTCTCGACCGGCAGCAGGCCGTCGGCCAGCCCGGCCCGCGGGGTGTACCCCACCGCGTGGTTGGAGCCGCCGTAGACCAGGCGCCGCACGCCGTGCTCGACCATCGCGTCGAGGAGCGCCGCGGTGGTCACCACGTGGGAGGTGAGCGAGTCGGGCAGCGACTGCTCGCCCGGGTGGCCGGCCATGTGCACGACCGCGTCGAGGCTCGACTCGGCGAACTCCGCCTCGAAGACGTCGGCGACCGCGTCGGGGTCGGCGCAGTCGGCGGTGTGCCAGCCGTCGTCGAGCCCGTCGGGCTGCGGCACCAGGTCGAGGCCGACGACCTCGTGGCCTCGGTCGGCCAGCCCGACGGACAGGACTTGGCCGATGCTGCCGGCCGCGCCGGTCAGGAGTACGCGCACGTGAGGAGGCTAGTCGGGCTCGACGTGTGCAGTGCTCACAGGCGGGGGACGACCTGGGAGAGGAGCGAGCCCATCCGCTCGGCCGCCGCGCGGCCGGCCTCGAGGACCTCCTCGTGGTTGAGCGGCTCGCTGCTGATGCCGGCGGCGAGGTTGGTGACCAGGCTGATGCCGAGCACCTCCAAGCCGGCCTCGCGGGCCGCGATCGCCTCCAGCGTGGTGCTCATGCCGACCAGGTGGCCGCCGAGGATGCCGGCCATCCGGACCTCGGCCGGGGTCTCGTAGTGCGGCCCGGGGAACTGCACGTAGACGCCCTCGTCGAGGCTCGGGTCGACCTCGCGGCACAGCGCCCGGAGCCGGGCGCTGTAGAGGTCGGTCAGGTCGACGAAGTTCGCGCCCTCGATCGGCGACCGGCCGGTGAGGTTGAGGTGGTCGCTGATCAGCACCGGCGTACCGGGCGTCCAGCTCTCCTTGAGCCCGCCGCAGCCGTTGGTGAGCACGATCGTGCGGCAGCCCGCCCGCGCCGCGGTGCGCACGCCGTGCACGACCGCAGCGACGCCCTTGCCCTCGTAGTAGTGGGTGCGGCTCAGGAACACAAGCGCCCGGAGGTCGCCGACGCGCACCGACCGGATCCTGCCGGAGTGCCCGGCCACCGCTGCCGCGCTGAACCCGGGCAGGTCGGTGGTCGCGATCTCCGCGACGGTCTCGCCCAGCATCTCGGCCGCGGGGAGCCATCCGGAGCCGAGGACCAGCGCCACGTCGTGGCGCTCCACGCCGCTGAGCTCGGCGAGCTTCTCCGCGGCCTGCTCGGCGAGGTCGTAGGGCGACTGGTCGGTCGACGTTCCATCGGTCACGCGCAGGACTCTAGAGGGACACGTTCCCGATCGGCCGGGTCAGCGCTCCCTGGCGCCGGGACGGCAGCGCAAGGAGGCTGGTGGGCATGGACGAGACCCAGGCCTTCCTCGAGGAGGTGCTACCGCGTCAGACCGCCGCTGACCGGGCGATGCACGGCGGTGACCCTGGGCCCCGGCTCGCGATGTGGTCACGCCGGGACCCGCTGACGCTGCTGGGTGCGGCGATGCCCTGCGTGACGGGGGCCAGGGACGTGCGCGAGGCGTTCGAGGAGGTCTCCTCCTGGTTCTCCGACTGCCTCGAATTCGACATCGAGCTCATCGCCGCCGGCGCGTGCGGGGACCTCGCCTACACCGTGGTGTTCGAGCACACCGCGTGCTCGAGGGCAGGGGTGCCGAGGAGGTACCGCCTCCGGGTCACCCACGTCTACCGGCGCGAGCACGGCGAGTGGCGCATCGTGCACCGGCACGCCGACGAGCCACCCGGGGAGACGGCGTTCTCCGACTGACTCCTACAGCCCGGTCGAGCGACAGGGGCGCGCGCGCAGGGCGGTGACGTAGTCGGCCGGGGCGTCGGCGGCCTCGGCGGCATCAGCGAGCATGCCGAGGTACGACGCGGAGGGCAGGCCGCCCTCGTAGGCGTCGAGGACGTAGGTCCAGACGAGCGTCTCGCCGGTGAGCGTCGAGACGCGCACCTTGGTCTTGCGGTAGAGCCCCGAGTCGGCGGCCTCCCACCCGTCGAGGTCGGCCTCGTCCTCACGGGTGACGTCGTAGACCGCCACGAACACCTGGTCGATCGGGTCCTCGACGATCGTCGAGAGGGCGCCGTCCCAGCCGAGGTCCTCACCGCCGAAGGTGAGCCGCCAGCCGGTGAGCCAGCCGGTCGTCGACAACGGCGAGTGCGGGCAGCGCTCGCCCATGCGTGCCGGGTCCAGGTTGGTCCCGTACGCCGCATAGAGGGTCACGCGGAGCAGGGTAGTGGCCGCTGGCGGCGGGAAGTGTCAGCACTAGTCTGGCGTTGTGAACGACGTGACCCACTTCGATGTCCTCGTGCTCGGTTCCGGCCCCGGAGGGTACGTCGCCGCGATCCGCGCCGCGCAGCTCGGCAAGAGCGTGGGCATCGTCGAGGAGAAGTACTGGGGCGGGGTCTGCCTCAACGTCGGGTGCATCCCCTCGAAGGCGCTGCTCCGCAACGCCGAGATCGCGCACATCCTCACCCAGGAGAAGAAGACCTTCGGGATCGAGGGCGACGCCACGATGGCCTACGGCCCGACCCACCAGCGCAGCCGCTCGGTGGCCGACGCCAGCGCCAAGGGCGTCCACTACCTGATGAAGAAGAACAAGATCACCGAGATCGACGGCTGGGGCACGCTGACCGGCGAGGTCGACGGCAAGCACGGCGTCAGCGTCGACAAGGACGGCTCCACGTCGTCCTACACCTGCACCGACCTGATCATCGCCGCCGGGGCGAAGGTCCGGATGCTGCCCGGGATGTCGGTGAGCGAGCACGTCGTGACCTACGAGGAGCAGATCCTCGACGACCAGCTCCCCGGCTCGATCATCATCGGCGGCTCGGGCGCCATCGGCGTCGAGTTCGCCTACGTGATGGCCAACTTCGGCGTCGACGTGACGATCGTGGAGTTCCTCGACCGGATGGTCCCCACCGAGGACGCCGACGTCTCCAAGGAGCTGCTGCGCCACTACAAGAAGCTCGGCGTGAAGGTGCTGCTCTCCACCAAGGTCGAGAACGTCGAGGACACCGGCAGCGGCGTCAAGGTGACCGTCAGCCCGGCCGACGGCGGCGACAGCCAGGTCCTCGAGGCCGACAAGATGCTGGCGGCGTTCGGTTTCGCGCCGCGGGTCGACGGCTACGGCCTCGACGCGGCCGGGGTCGAGGTCACCGATCGGGGCGCGATCGCGGTCGACGCCCGCGGCCGCACCAACGTCAAGGGCATCTACGCGATCGGCGACGTCACCGGCAAGCTGATGCTCGCCCACACCGCCGAGGCGATGGGCATCGTCGCGGCCGAGACCATCGCCGACGCCGAGACCATCGAGATCGACTTCGACATGATCCCTCGCGCGACGTTCTGCCAGCCGCAGATCGCGTCGTTCGGCTACTCCGAGGCGCAGGCAAAGGAGAAGGGCTACGACGTCAAGGTCGCGCAGTTCCCCTTCTCCGCCAACGGCAAGGCCCGGGGCATGGCCGAGACGGCCGGGTTCGTGAAGATCGTCGCCGACGCCGAGCACAACGAGATCGTCGGCGCCCACCTGATCGGCCCCGAGGTCACCGAGCTGCTGCCGGCGCTGACCCTGGCCCAGAAGTGGGACCTCACCGCCGACGAGGTCGCCCGCAACATCTTCGCGCACCCGACGCTGTCGGAGGCGATGAAGGAAGCCGTCGAAGGCATCGCCGGCCACATGATCAACCTCTGACCGGGACGGACGCACGTGACAGACCACGTCGTCGTCATCGGCGGTGGCCCGGGCGGCTACGAGGCCGCCCTGGTCGCGGCCCAGCTCGGCGCCGACGTCACCGTCGTCGACACCGACGGCATCGGCGGGTCGGCTGTGCTGACCGACTGCGTCCCGAGCAAGACGCTGATCGCGACCGCCGAGCTGATGACCGACGTCGCCGGGGCCAACGAGCTCGGGGTGATGATCGCCGGAGGAGACGGGCAGAGCGACGGGCTCCGCGTCGACCTCGCGCGCGTCAACCAGCGGGTCAAGGCGCTCGCCCGGGCGCAGTCCGACGACATCGCACGCCGGCTCGAGAAGGAGGGCGTCCAGGTCCTCGAGGGCCGGGGGAGCCTGGCCGGCTCCGACCGGGTGGTCGTGGAGACGCCGGGCGGTCGCGAGGAGATCCTGCGCGCCCACGCGGTGCTGGTCGCGACCGGTGCCTCGCCGCGCACGCTGCCCACCGCCCAGCCCGACGGCGAGCGGATCCTGACCTGGGAGCAGGTCTACGACCTCGACGAGGTCCCGTCGGAGCTGATCGTGGTCGGCTCGGGCGTCACCGGCGCGGAGTTCGCCTCCGGCTACCTCGCGCTCGGCATCCCGGTCACGCTGGTCTCGAGCCGCGACCGCGTGCTGCCCGGCGAGGACGCCGACGCCGCCGCCGTGCTCGAGGACGTGCTGACCCGCCGGGGGATGACCGTCCTGTCGCGCTCGCGCATGGAGTCGGTGACCCGCTCCGGCGACGTCGTGACGGTGACGCTGACCGATGGCCGCACGGTCGAGGGCTCCCACTGCATCCTCGCCCTCGGGTCGGTCCCCAACACCGGTGACCTCGGCCTCGAGGAGGCCGGCGTGGTGCTCAAGGACGGCGGCTTCGTGAACGTCGACCGAGTCTCGCGCACCTCCGCGCGGGGCGTCTACGCCGCCGGCGACTGCACCGGCGTGCTGATGCTCGCCTCGGTGGCGGCGATGCAGGGCCGGATCGCGATGTGGCACCTCCTCGGCGACGCGGTCACGCCGCTGGACCTGAAGAAGGTGTCGTCCAACGTCTTCACCGCCCCCGAGATCGCCACCGTCGGCTGGTCTCAGCAGGCCATCGACGCAGGCGAGATCCAGGCGGAGGCGATCACGCTGCCGCTCTCGGGCAACCCGCGCGCCAAGATGCAGGGCGTGCGCGACGGCTTCGTGAAGCTGTTCTGCCGCCCCGGCACCGGCACCATCGTCGGTGGCGTCGTGGTCGGCCCGCGCGCGAGCGAGCTCATCCACCCGGTCGCGGTCGCGGTGGCCGAGTCGCTCACCGCCGACCAGCTCGCCCAGACCTTCACCGTCTACCCGTCGATGTCGGGGTCGGTGGCGGAGGCCGCGCGGAGGCTGCACCGCTTCCGCGCCTGACCCGACGCTGGCGGGCTCGGCGACAGCCACCTCGGCGAGGGCCTGATGGAGTGGGAGTACCTCCACCTCACCGCCCGCCGCGCCTGCCCGGCCCGGGGTTTGGGTGGCGCTTGGGTGGCCACCTAACCTCGGGAGGCATGACCCGCTCTCGTCCGCTCGGGGTCGGCCTGGGTGTCCTCGTCGCCACTGCTCTCGCGCTCACGCCGCTGCCGGCGAGCGCCGACGAGGTGCCCGCCGCCACGTCCTACACCGTGACCGGCTACGGCTACGGGCACGGCCACGGCCTCTCGCAGTACGGCGCGCAGGGCGCCGCCAAGCAGGGCCTCACGTGGAAGCAGATCGTCGGCTTCTACTACCCCGGCACCCGTGTCGGCCGCGCCCGGGGCACGATCAAGGTGCTCATCACCGCGGACCGCAAGGACGTGGTGGTCGACGCGCGCAGCGGCCTCCGGCTGAAGAAGGTGAGCGGCGGCAAGAGCTTCGTGCTGGCGAAGGTGCGCGCGAAGGCGACGCGCTGGCGGATCATGCCGCGCGGGTCGAGGAGCGTGGTGTCCTACCGCGTCCCCGGCCGTGGTGGCTGGCAGAAGTGGACGGCGTTCCCCGGCGACGCGGAGTTCTCCGCCGGCCGGCAGCCGCTCACCCTGCGGCTGCCGAAGCACCAGTCTGCGGAGTACCGCGGTGCGCTCCGCTCGGTGGCCAGGCACACCGTCAACGTGCTGCCCCTCGACCGCTACCTGCAGGGCGTCGTCCCGCGGGAGGTGCCGGCCGAGTGGCCGGCCCAGGCGGTCCGCGCGCAGGCGGTGGCGGCCCGCACCTACGCGGCGTCGGAGCGCGAGAGCGCCACGTCGTACTACGACATCTGCGACACCGAGTCCTGCCAGGTCTACGGCGGCGTGGCCGACGAGCACCCCGCCGCGACCGCGGCCGTGAGGGCGACGGCGGGCAGGGTGGTGCTCTACCAGGGCCGTCCGGCGTTCACGCAGTTCTCCTCGAGCAACGGCGGCTACAGCACCGCGGGCTCGCAGCCCTACCTCGTCGCGCAGCCCGACCCCTACGAGGCGTCCTCCGACAACCCCAACGACCCGTGGACGACCACGCTCACCCGCGCCCAGATCGAGAAGGCCTGGCCCGGCGTCAGCAAGCTCGAGAGCCTGTCGTTCGGCCGGGACGGGCTTGGAGCGCACTTCGGTGGCCGGGTCACATCCGTGACGCTCAAGGGCAGCCTCGGTGGCCTCCCCACGTCGGTGCAGGTCACGGGCGACGACTTCCGCTCCACGCTCGGTCTGAAGTCGACCTGGTTCGAGCTCGCGGTGGCCACCCCGAGGGGCTAGACCCCTTCTCGCTCCCGGGCGTCGTCGGCGTCCGGGCGACCGGTGATCACGTCCGCCCCGGCGACCACGAAGTCGCGCACCCACCGGTCGAGGACGGCGACGGCGACCGCGCCGTCGCGCGCCACGTCGTCGAGCCGCCGTCCGGCCAGCACGGCCAGCACCATCGACACCCGCGGATCGTGCTCGGATCGCGCGCGCGGCACCGGCGCCCCCTGCTTCCGGTTCCCCCCTCGGATCACGTTCCCCTCCCGTCTGCTCGGCCTCGCGGCCACCCGGCGGCGGCGAGCGCTGCCGGGTCCCCCACGGGGACGGTACTGCTCGTGCTCGGCCGTACGGCGCCGTTCGCGCAAACTGCCGTCGCCGGTCGAGACATCGACCGGGGAGCCCTGACGGGCGGCGTCACGCGAGCACGAGCACCAGGTCGCCGCCCTCGACGGCCTGGGCGCCGCTGATGGCGAGCCGCTCCACCGTCCCGGCGACGGGGGCGGTGATGGACGCCTCCATCTTCATCGCCTCGATCGTCGCGACCACGTCGCCGGCGCGGACCGTGTCGCCCTCGCCGACCACCGTGGTGACCACGCCCTGGAACGGCGCCGCGACGTGGCCGGGCCGCGACGGGTCTGCCTTCTCCGCGGCGGCCACCTCGGCGGCGACCGCGCGGTCCCGCACGCTGATCGGCCGCAGCTGGCCGTTGATCGTGGCCATGACGGTGCGGTAGCCGCGCTCGTCGGGCTCGCTGATCGCCTGGAGGCCGAGGATGATCGTCTTGCCCTCCTCGAGGGTCACCTCGTGCTCCTCGCCGTGGCGCAGCCCGTAGAGGTAGTCGATCGTCGGCAGCACCGACACGTCCCCGAAGGTCTCGCGCGCCTCCAGGAACTCGCGGGTCGGTCCGGGGAAGAGCAGCTCGTTGAGGGTGGCCCGGCGCGAGGCGGAGCTCCCGCCGGCGAGGGCCGAGGACTGCTCGGGCGTGAGCTCGCTCGCCGACGGCGTCCAGCTGCGGCCCGCGAGCGCCTTGGTGCGGAACGGCTCGGGCCAGCCGCCCGGCGGGTCGCCCAGCTCGCCGTTGAGGAAGCCGATGACCGAGTCGGGGACGTCGAAGCGCGCGGGGTCCTCGGCGAACTCCTCGGGGTCGGCGCCGAGACCGACGAGCGCGAGCGCGAGGTCGCCGACGACCTTGGACGACGGCGTCACCTTGGGGATGTGGCCGAGGACGTCGTTCGCGGCGGCGTACATGTCCTCCACCTGCTCGAACTTCTCACCGAGACCGAGCGCGATCGCCTGCTGGCGCAGGTTGGAGAGCTGCCCGCCGGGGATCTCGTGGCGGTAGACGCGGCCGGTCGGGGACGGCAGCCCGGACTCGAACGGCGCGTAGACGCGGCGCACCGCCTCCCAGTAGGGCTCCATCGCGTTGACGGCGGCGAGCGAGAGCCCCGTCTCGCGCGCCGAGTGGTCGGTCGCGCTCACCAGCGCCGACAGCGGCGGCTGCGAGGTCGTGCCGGCCATGCTCGCGCAGGCCGCGTCGACGGCGTCCACGCCCGCGTCGATGGCGGCGAGGAGGGTGCCGAGCTGGCCGCCGGGGGTGTCGTGGGTGTGCAGGTGCACGGGTAGGTCGAAGCGCTCGCGCAGTGCCGTCACCAGGGTGCGGGCGGCCGGCGCGCGGAGCAGGCCGGCCATGTCCTTGATCGCGAGCACGTGGGCGCCCGCCCCGACGATGCGCTCGGCGAGCCGCAGGTAGTAGTCGAGGGTGTAGAGGCGCTCGTCGGGGCTGGAGAGGTCGCCGGTGTAGCAGAGGGCGACCTCCGCGACGGTCGTCCCCGTCTCGCGGACGGCGTCGATCGCCGGCCGCATCTGCTCGACGTCGTTGAGCGCGTCGAAGATGCGGAACACGTCGAGACCGGTGTCGGCGGCCTCGCTGACGAACGCCCGCGTCACCTCGGTCGGGTACGGCGTGTAGCCGACGGTGTTGCGCCCGCGCAGCAGCATCTGGAGGCAGACGTTCGGCACCGCCTGGCGCAGCGCGGCGAGCCGCTCCCACGGGTCCTCGGAGAGGAAGCGCAGCGCGACGTCGTACGTCGCGCCGCCCCAGCACTCGAGCGACCACAGCTGGGGCGTGGCGCGGGCGACGTACGGCGCCACGGCCAGCAGGTCCGTGCTGCGCACCCGCGTCGCGAGCAGCGACTGGTGGGCGTCGCGGAAGGTGGTGTCGGTGACCGCGACGTCCGTCTGCTCGCGCAGCCGGCGCGCGAAGGCCTCGGGGCCGAGCTCCAGCAGCAGCTGCCGGGTGCCGTCGGGCGCCGGGACCGCGACGTCGGGACCGTGGTCGACGCTGGGGAGCTTGGTCGCCGGGTCGAGGGTGACAGGTGGCGCGCCGTGGGGCTGGTTGACGGTGACGTCGGCGAGGTAGGTCATCAGCTTGGTGCCGCGGTCGCCGCTCGCCCGCGCCTTGAGCAGGTGCGGGTGGGTCTCGATGAAGCTGGTGGTGACCCGGCCGGCGCGGAAGTCGGGGTCGTCGAGCACGGCCTGGAGGAAGGCGATGTTGGTGGTGACGCCGCGGATGCGGAACTCGGCGACCGCCCGGCGCGCCTTGGCGACCGCGACCTCGAAGGTCCGTCCGCGGCAGGTGAGCTTGGAGAGCATCGAGTCGAAGTGCGCGGAGACCTCGGCACCGGTGTACGTCGTACCGCCGTCGAGGCGGACGCCGCCTCCGCCCGGCGAGCGGTAGGTCGTGATCACCCCGGTGTCGGGGCGGAAGCTGTTGGCGGGGTCCTCGGTCGTGATCCGGCACTGGAGGGCCGCGCCCCGGACCTGGATGCTGTCCTGGCTCAGGCCGAGGTCGGCCAGCGTCTCGCCGCTGGCGATCCGGAGCTGCGACTGGACGAGGTCGACGTCGGTGATCTCCTCGGTGACGGTGTGCTCGACCTGGATGCGGGGGTTCATCTCGATGAACACGTAGCTGCCGTCGGGCGCGAGGAGGAACTCGACGGTCCCGGCGTTGCGGTAGCCGATCTCGGTCGCGAGGCGGACGGCGTCCGCGCACATCCGCGCCCGGACGTCGGGGTCGAGGTGCGGCGCCGGCGCGATCTCGACCACCTTCTGGTGGCGACGCTGCACGGAGCAGTCGCGCT
Organism: Nocardioides halotolerans DSM 19273; assembly: GCF_000422805.1. Classification (GTDB taxonomy): domain Bacteria; phylum Actinomycetota; class Actinomycetes; order Propionibacteriales; family Nocardioidaceae; genus Nocardioides; species Nocardioides halotolerans. Next base: position 91,114 of record NZ_KE383925.1, read on the forward strand.
CGAAGAGGTGGATGACGTTGCCGGCTCCGTCGGCGAGGACCTGCACCTCGATGTGCCGCGGCTCGACCACCGCCTGCTCGATGAACACCTCGCGGTCGCCGAACGCGCCCTCCGCCTCGCGCATGCACGTCTCGACCGCGTCGCGCAGGTCGCGGGGGTCGTCGACCCGGCGCATGCCTCGGCCGCCGCCGCCCGCGACCGCCTTCACGAAGAGCGGGTAGGTCAGGTCTCGCGCCGCCTCGACCAGCGTGTCGACGTCGGTGCTCGGCTCGACGCTCGCCAGCGTCGGCACCCCGGCCGCCTTGGCTGCGGCAATCGCCCGGGCCTTGTTGCCGGTCAGGGTCAGCACGTCGCTGGTCGGACCGACGAACGTGATCCCGGCGTTCGCGCACGCCTCGGCCAGCGCGGGGTTCTCGCTCAGGAACCCGTAGCCCGGGTAGACGGCGTCCGCCCCTGCGCGGACCGCGACGGCGACGATCGCGTCGGGATCGAGGTAGGCGCGCACCGGGTGGCCGCGCTCGCCGATCTCGTAGGCCTCATCGGCCTTCAGCCGGTGCTCGGACCAGCGGTCCTCGTGGGGGAAGACCGCGACCGTCCGCGCCCCCAGCTCGTAGGCCGCCCGGAACGCGCGGATGGCGATCTCGCCACGGTTGGCGACGAGCACCTTCGAGAACATGGTTGGAACGTTACAAAGCGCGCGACCCCCGCGTCAGCCTCGTGACGGTGGGTGGACAGCCTGGGTCAGGCGGCGATGCGGTGACGCACGTCGACGTGCTCGACCGGCGCGTCGCGGTGCCGCAGCGCGCGCACCGCGGTGAGCACGCTGGTCGCCACCACACCGGTGAACCCGACGACGGCGAAGAGCGCGATCACGGCGACGCCGAACCAGCTCACGAACTCGACCATGAGGTCAGGCTAGGCACCTCTCCGCGGCTTCGCAGGAGAATCGCCGAACTCGTCGATTCAAGAGCGGAACTGCTCGACGAGCTGGGGCAGGGCCCGGTGGGCGACCCGGACGGCCTCGTCCTCGGGGACGTCGAGCACGACCACGGCCTGGTTGCCGCCGGCGGTGGTGGCGACGAGCGTGGTGAGGCCGGCGCGACGCTGGAGCCAGGTGGCGCGGAGGTTCCAGCCGATGACGTGGTCGACGTCGAGGATGCGGCGGCGGCGGACGAGCGAGCCGGACCGCGCGACGAGGTGACCGGCCAGCAGGGCGTGGCCGAGGGAGCGGGTGCGGTCCCGCGCGAGGAAGGCGGCGAGCGGGAGGGCGAGCAGTCCGAGGAGCAGCCAGGTCGGACCGCCCGACACCACGACCAGGACGAACGCCGCCGCGACGCCGAGGACGGGCAGCAGCGCGCGGGTCCAGCGGCGGCGGGCGGCGCGGGGGCCGTGGCCGACCAGAGGGGCGGCGACCGGCACGGACGTGTCCAGCACCTCGACGGCGACCCGCTCGACGACGGCCCGCGGCGCCGGGGGCACCAGCGTGGCGCTGCCCCGCTGGCTGCTCGACAGGCCGGTGACGATCGCCGAGAGGCGGGCGCCGCCCGCGAGGCGGAGACCGAGCGGCTCGGAGAGGTTCACGCCGGCGACCCGCTCGTCATCGACGGTGGTCTCGCGGGTCGTGAACAGGCCGCGCGTCAGGTGCCACGTCGCGGCCGCGCGGTTGCGGGTGAGGCGGAAGCCCCAGTTGGAGACGGCGTACCCCCCGACCGAGAGGAGCGAGACGACCACCAGCCCCGCCAGCACGAGCAGCGGCACGAGCACGCCGAGGGACACTCCCGGCACGTCCAGGTTGTCCAGATCGAAGCGCTCCCAGAAGCCCACCGACTGCAGCAGCTGGCTGGCGGCACCGAGCGCGGCGGCCCCGATCACGACGCCGCTGCCGGTCAGCGGGGCGTAGCGCAGCCAGGCGGGGTCGAAGGCGAGCACCTCGGTGTCGGTCGCCTCGGCACTCGCGAGCTCGTCGTCGGCCGTCGAGGTCTCGAGCAGCTCGGCCCGCAGCGCCCGGGCGCGGTCCAGCGGCAGCCCGTCGAGGTCGACCCGGTCCTCGTCGCTGCTCGAGGCGGTGCCGGTGCCGATCTGCACCTTGGTGAGGCCGAGCAGCCGGTGGATCGGTGACGACGTGAGGTCGACGGTGCGGACCCGGTCGACGGGCGTCGAGAGCACGTGCCGGTTGAGCAGCCCGCGCCGCAGCTCGATGCGGCCGCCGCTGATGCGGAAGCTCGTGGTCAGGTAGCGCATCAGGCCGAGCGCGACGGGGATTCCGACACCGATCAGCTGCCACTGCTCGCCGCCGGCCGCGGTGCTGCCGAGCACGACGACCACGATCACCGGCAGGAACCGCAGCACCTCGCGGATGGGGTGCACCAGAAGCATCCGGGGGTCCAGCCGCTGCCACTCGGCGTCCCGGGCGAGCTCGGTCATCGACGCCCGGTCACGTCGCGTCGCCCTCCACCGCGTCGGCCTTCATGGTCAGCTCGTCGACGAGCCGGCGCGCGACGTCCTTGTCGAGCCCGGCGATGCCGAGCGCACCCGCCGCGGAGGCGGTGGTGACCGTGACGGTCGCCAGCCCGAACAGGCGGGCGAGCGCCCCCTCGACGTGGTCGACCGTCTGGATCCGCGACATCGGCGCGATCCGGCGCTCCCGCGCCCACCAGCCGGTCTGGGTGTAGACCGCCGTGTCGGTCACCTCCCAGCGGTGCACGAGGTAGCGCCAGCTCGGCACCACGACGACGTACGCCGCGAGGAACGCCGCCCACAGCACCCACGCCCACCAGGGCACGTCCATGAGGTCGAGCGGCCCGATCAGCACGAACGGCACGACCGACAGCAGCACCGCCTGCACGACCGCCTCGGTCCGCCACATCAGCCGCGCCCGTGGGCTGACCCGCTGGCTCGGCTCGCGGAGGGAGGGGGGTGGCTGCACGCTCGCGAGGCTACCGGCGAACCAGGTGCGCGCACTGCGGTGGTTTCGACGCTACCCGCGGCTTCGCGGGCCCGGCCGCGCCGCTTGCTCGACCTGCGCGAGCCCACGCAACGAGCTCAGTGGTTGAGCAGGTGCGCGGGCTGCGGAGGTTTCGACGCGCCGCCGCGGCTTCGCGAGCTCAGCCGCGCCGCTTGCTCAACCTGCGTGAGCCCACGCAGCGAGCTCGTTCCTCGCTCGCTGCTGCTCACTTGATCTCACAGACGACGGCGCCGTTGGTGACGGTGGCCCCGACCTCGGCCTGCAGGCCGGTCACGGTGCCGGCCTTGTGCGCCTTGAGGGGCTGCTCCATCTTCATGGCCTCGATCACGACCACGGTGTCGCCCTCGGCGACCTCCTGGCCCTCCTCCACGACGACCTTGACGATCGTGCCCTGCATGGGCGAGGTGACGGCGTCGCCGCTCGCGGCCGACCCGGCCTTCTTGCCCGCGGAGCGCTTCGGCTTCTTCGCGCCCCCGCCGCCGGCCGAGATCGAGCCCAGCCCGCCGGGCAGCACGACCTCGAGGCGCTTGCCACCGACCTCCACGACGACCCGCTGGCGGTCCTCGGGCTCGTCGGCCTCGGCGACGTCGCCGGCGTACGGCTCGATCCGGTTGTCGAAGTCGGTCTCGATCCACTGGGTGTAGACGGTGAACTCGCCCTCACCGGACGGGTTGGACGGCCCGACGTACGCCGGGTCGCGCACCACCGCCTGGTGGAAGGGGATCACCGTCGGCATGCCGTCGACGACGAACTCGTCGAGCGCGCGCCGCGACCGCTCGAGCGCCTGCGTGCGGTCGCGTCCGGTGACGATCAGCTTGGCGATGAGGGAGTCGAACGAGCCCGGGATCGTCTCGCCGTTCTCGTAGCCGCCGTCGAGCCGGACGCCGGGACCGCTGGGCGGGCTCCAGGCCGACAGCGTGCCGGGCGCCGGCATGAAGCTGCGCCCGCCGTCCTCGGCGTTGATGCGGTACTCGATCGAGTGGCCGCGGATCTCGGGGTCGTCGTAGCCGAGCTCCTCGCCGGCGGCGATCCGGAACATCTCGCGCACCAGGTCGATGCCCGTGACCTCCTCGGAGACAGAGTGCTCGACCTGGAGCCGGGTGTTGACCTCGAGGAAGGAGATCGAGCCGTCCTGGGCCACGAGGAACTCGCAGGTGCCGGCGCCGTGGTAGCCCGCCTCGCGCAGGATGCGCTTCGACGACTCGTAGAGCTCGGTGCGCTGCTCCTCGGTGAGGAACGGCGCGGGCGCCTCCTCGACGAGCTTCTGGTTGCGGCGCTGCAGGGAGCAGTCGCGCGTCGAGACCACCACGACGTTGCCGTGCTGGTCGGCGAGGCACTGGGTCTCGACGTGACGGGGCTTGTCGAGGAACTTCTCCACCAGGCACTCGCCGCGACCGAAGGCGCTGACCGCCTCGCGCACCGCGGACTCGAACGCGTCGGGGATCTCCTCGATGGTCCGGGCGACCTTCAGGCCGCGGCCGCCGCCGCCGTAGACGGCCTTGATGGCGATCGGCAGTCCGTGCTCCTCCGCGAACCGCACCGCCTCGTCGGCGTCCGCGAGCGGGTCCTTGGTGCCGGGCGCGAGCGGCGCGTCGGCCTTGACCGCGATGTGCTTGGCCTTCGCCTTGTCGCCCAGCGCCTCGATCGCCGCGGGCGGCGGGCCGATCCACGTCAGCCCGGCGTCGATCACGGCCTGGGCGAACTCGGCGTTCTCGGCCAGGAAGCCGTAGCCCGGGTGCACCGAGTCGGCGCCGGACTGCTCCGCGACGGCGATGATCTTCGCGATGTCGAGGTAGGAGTCGCCTGGGGTCGACCCGCCCAGCGCGTGGGCCTCGTCGGCCAGTCGCACGAACAGTGCGTCGCGGTCGGGGTCGGCGTAGACGGCGACGCTGCCGATGCCGGCGTCCTTGCAGGCCCGGATCACACGGACCGCGATCTCGCCTCGGTTGGCGATGAGGACCTTCTGCAACGGGGAGGTCGGGGGCACCAGCGCAGGTTATCGCCCGACGGCGCCCGTGCACCGTGGGGCTCGTCTCACTGGGACAGGACGCACTCTTGACCTCCAGCGCAGTTGAGGTCCTAGCGTCTCGCACGTGGAGAACCTCGAGATCGCGGTGCTCGGCACCGGTCCGGTCGGGCGGGCGGTGGCGGGCGGGCTCGCCCGGGTCGGGCACGAGGTCACCCTCGGCACCCGCGACCCGGGCGGCACCGCCGGCCGCGAGGAGTACGCCGCGTGGGCCGCGGAGCACCCCGGCGTGGGCCTGGCCACCTTCGCGCAGGCCGCTGGGGGCGCCGCGCTCGTGGTCAACGCCGCCGGCGGCGACGTGGCGCTCGGGGTCCTCGCCAGCGCGGGCGGCGAGAACCTCGCGGGCAAGGTGCTGCTCGACATCTCCAACCCGCTCGACAGCTCGCGGGGGTTCCCGCCCACCTTGTTCGTCAAGGACGACGACTCGCTCGCGGAGACGATCCAGCGCGCCCACCCCGACGCCCGGGTCGTGAAGAGCCTCAACACGATGAACAACGCGCTCATGGTCGACCCGCAGCGGCTGGGGGAGGACACCACGGTGTTCGTCTCCGGCGACGACCCCGACGCCAAGGCCGTCGTCACCGCTCTGCTGCACCAGCTGGGCCACGGCGACGTGATCGACCTCGGCGGGATCGAGACCGCCCGCGGCCCGGAGATGTGGCTCCCGCTCTGGATTCGCATCAACCTCGCCCTGGGCGGCAACGACTTCAACCTCAAGATCGTGCGCGGGCCAACGTTGCGTTAGGTGCCTTCCTTGCGGGGGTTTCGAGACGGCTCGCTCGGAGGTTAGCGATCGTTAACCGGACCGGTTAGCCTGCGGGCATGACCAACTTCGAGCTGAGCCGCGAGCACGAGGAGTTCCGGCGGAGCGTCCGGGAGTTCGCCGAGGCCGAGATCGCGCCGCACGCGGCGCAGTGGGACCGCGACCACCACTTCCCGGTCGACGTGGTGCAGAAGATGGGCAAGCTCGGGCTGTTCGGGCTCACCGCACCCGAGGAGTACGGCGGCGCGGGGGAGCACGGCGACTTCACCAGCCTGTGCGTCGCGATCGAGGAGATCGGCCGCGTCGACCAGTCGATGGGCATCACGCTCGAGGCCGCGGTGGGGCTCGGCATCAACCCGATCCTCACCTACGGCTCCGAGGAGCAGAGGCAGACCTGGCTGCCCGACCTGGTCGCGGGCCAGACGCTGGCCGGCTTCGGCCTCACCGAGCCCGGCGCGGGCTCCGACGCGGGTGCCACGAAGACCCGGGCCGAGCTCGTCGAGGGCGAGTGGGTGCTCAACGGCGCCAAGCAGTTCATCACCAACTCCGGGTCGGAGATCACGAGCGTCGTCGCCGTCACCGCGCGCACCGGCACCGTGACGTCCGGGGACACCGAGAAGCCCGAGATCAGCGCGATCCTCGTGCCGGCCGGCACCACGGGCTTCACCGCCGAGAAGCCCTACGACAAGCTCGGCTGGCACGCCTCCGACACGCACCCGCTCACCTTCGAGGACTGCCGGGTGCCCGAGGCCAACCTGCTCGGCGACCGGGGCCGCGGCTACGCGCAGTTCCTCGCCACGCTCGACGACGGCCGGGTCGCGATCGCGGCCCTCGCGGTCGGGTGCATCCAGGCCTGCCTCGACCTCTCTGTCCAGTACGCCGGCGAGCGGCAGACCTTCGGCGTGCCGATCGGGCGCAAGCAGGGCCTCGCCTTCCAGGTCGCCGACCTCGAGGTGATGCTGCAGGCCTCGCGCGCGCTGACCTACCGGGCCGCCGCGATGAAGGACAGCCAGAAGGACGGGCAGGGCGCTCCCGTCAAGGAGTTCAAGCAGGCCGCAGCGGTGGCCAAGCTGTACGCCACCGAGTCCGCCGTCACCGCGACCCGCATCGCGACGCAGGTCTTCGGCGGCTACGGCTTCATGGAGGAGTACGCCGTCGCGCGGTTCTACCGCGACGCCAAGGTGCTCGAGATCGGCGAGGGGACCTCCGAGGTGCAGCGGATGCTGATCGCCCGAGGCCTCGGCCTGCCGGTCGAATAACCCCCGCGAGCTTCGGCCTCCAATCCGCGGCGACAGCTTCGCGGCGCCTCGCTCGCTGCACTCGCTTCGGCGCGGTCGCCGCGGCTCGGAGGCCGATCGCGGGGCGCCTCGCTGCGCTCGGAACTACCGGGTCGCTGCGCTCCCACGCTCCCATTGCGCTTTCATACCCACCCGGCTCGTCCCGGCGGGGTCGCCGCGGCTCGGAGGCCGATCGCGGGGCGCCTCGCTGCGCTCGGAACTACCGGGTCGCTTCGCTCCCACCGCTCCCATTGCGCTACCTGATACCCCTGCGAGCTTCGGCACCCGATCCGCGGCGACAGCTCGCTGATCGTCTACCCCCGCGAGCTTCCGCCGGGCAGGGGAACCGGATCCGGTGGTGGGCGCCGTCTAACATCGGTGACCATGTCGGACCGGACGCAGCGCTTCATCGCTGAGGTGGGCCGGTTCCTCGCAGTCGGTGGAGCGGCCACGATCGTGGCGCTGATCATCTTCAACCTGCTCGTGCACGGCTTCAACACCGGCGAGCACGCGATGCTTGCCAAGCAGCCGATCCTCGCCTACGTGATCGCCAACAGCGTGGGCATGGGCGTGAGCTACTACGGCTCGCGGCACTGGGCGTTCCGCGACCGGCCGCCGGTGACGTCCGACGGTGGGCTGACGTCGTTCGTCGTCATCAACATGCTCACGATGCTGATCCCCATCGGCTGCCTGGCGATCAGCCGCGACGTGCTGGGCCTCGACGACCCGATCTCCGACAACGTCTCGGCCAACGTGATCGGGCTCGTGCTCGGTCTCGCGGCGCGGTTCGCGCTGTTCCGTACCTACGTCTTCAAGCGGCCGATCAGCATCGTCGAGATCTACGACGAGCCGGGGCTGGTCGACGGCGTGGAGTTCCTCGACGGCGACGCAGGCGCGGTCAACGAGTCGACGGCGCTCGCCAGAGGTCGGTCCACCGGTGGCCCAGTTCCGCCGCCAGCTCTCGGAGCAGAGGGAGACTGACGCCCACCACGTTGTGGTGGTCGCCCTCGATCCCGGTCACGAACGCTCCGCCCAGGCCGTCGACGGTGAACGCGCCGGCCACGTGCAGCGGCTCGCCGCTGGCGACGTACGCCGCGATCTCCTCGTCGGTCACGTCCGCGAAGTGCACCGTGGTCGCTGCCGTGGCGGAGGCGACATGGCCGGTGGCGGTGTCGCGCAGGCTGTGCCCGGTCAGGAGCACGCCGGAGCGGCCGCGCATGGACCGCCAGCGGCTGCTCGCCTCCTCCGCGGTGCCCGGCTTGCCCAGTGCCTGCCCGTTGAGCTCGAGCACCGAGTCGCAGCCGAGCACGAGAGCGTCCTCGGGCAGGTCGTCGCGGTCGGCGACGGCCGCGCACTTCAGCTCCGCGAGCTGGAGGGCGAGCTCGGCGGGCGGCAGCGGGCCGAGCTGGTCCTCGTCGACCCCCGAGACGACCACCACGGGGTCGAGGCCTGCCGCACGCAGGGTGGCCAGCCGCGCGGGGGACTGCGAGGCCAGCACCAAAGACGTCACCGCCCCATCCTGAGGGACGGGGCGGTGACGTCGTGCGGCAGGTCGGGCGCTACTTCTTGACGGCGACCTTGATCTTGACCTTGGCGGTGCTCGTCGCGGTGTTCGCGTCACCGTTGTAGGTCACGGTGACCTTGGTCCGCTTCGCGATCTTCACCTTGACGGTGGCCACGCCGTTCTTCAGCGTGCCGGTGACCTTCTTCTTGCCGATCTGGAAGGTGACCGTGCCGGTCGGGGTGCCGCCGCTGGTCACGGTGGCCTTGAGCTTGACCTTCTTGGCCTTCACGACGGGCTTGCCGTTCTTGCCGGTCGTGGCCTTGAGCGTCACCTTCTTGGGCGCCTTGACCTTTAGCGTCGAGGCCAGCTTCGGCACCGAGACGACGAACGGGCGGAACGAGTCGCGGAAGTCCTCCGTCGAGCTGTGGAAGAGCGCCGTGTAGGCCGCGTTGCCGGCCGCCGGACGGGGCACGGACAGGGTCGCGGTGGCGCCGTTCAGCGGCACCGTGCCCAGCGACGTGCCGTTGCCGGCGAGGAACTCGACGACGCCGCCGAACGTTGCCGGCACCGTGCTGTTGGCGTACGGGTCGGCGACCGCCGTGGCCGTCAGGGTGAGGGACGTCGCCGTGGCGGATCCACCGGCAGTCACCTTGGAGGGCTGCTGCCAGCTGTACTGGGAGGCGACGAACGTGAACGGCACGGCCGACCCGCCGGCAGCGGGCGAGCCCACCTGCACGTAGTACTGGGTGCCGGCGGTCGTGGTGAGGTAGACCGACGAGTCACCGGAGTTGGAGGAGCCGCAGTCGACCGCGGTCAGCTGGGCGGCCGTCGCGTTCGCCGGGCCGCTGTAGACGTTCACGACCGACGCGCTCGCCCCCACGCTGTAGAAGGCGACGTCGCGACCGATGAGCGAGGAGTACCGGTACCAGACCGAGTTGTTGACCGGGTCGACGCAGGCGCCCTGCTGCGGCTCGGTGCCCTCGGTGGTCGCGTTGCGGTTGTCCGCCGTGGCGTTGATGCCTGGGATGATCCGGGCGGCAGCGGCGAGGTTGTCGTTGGCCGGCACGCCGCTCGCGGCGCCCGGAAGGTTGACGCGCACCGCGAAGGAGCCGTGCGGCGCGTCCTCGTCGTAGACGTCGACCTGCAGGAAGTACGTCGAGCCGGCGCTCACCGTCTCGGCGAGGTAGGAGTAGTACTCCGCGCCGTCGTCGTCGCTGTCGACGTAGGTCAGGTCGCCGAACGCCGAGGCACCGGGAGCGCCGGTGTAGAGCGTGATGACCGTGTCGGTGTTGTCACCGACCGACGAGGTCTCGAAGCTGACGTCCTGGTTGGCGCCGGGGGAGTACTTGTACCAGACCGTGCGGTAGGCGGTGCTGCCGTCCTCACGGTCCTCGGTGGCCTGGAGGGTGGCCTCGTCGGTGGAGCCGATGACGAGGGTGTTGGGGGTGAGGGCGGTCGCGCCGGCGATGTTGTCGTTGCCCGGTGCGGCGGCCGAGGCCGCACCGGAGCCGGCGACGGTCAGGCCGGCGACGCCGACCCCTGTCGCCAGGGCGAGGACGAGGTGGTGGCGCCCCTGGCGCCGAAGGTGCGTAAGCACGCTGGGTGTTCTCCTTCTGGTTGTGGATGCGCGCCGATGCTAGGAGGAAGGAGGGACTCCGCACCGCCGATTCGCTGAAGCGTCAACTAATGGGTGAGAGCACGAACGGCAGTGCGTCGCCGAACGCGCAGGTGGTCAGCGCGGCCAGGTCGGCGTCCTCGTCGAGGTGCTCGGTCGCCCGCATCGACAGCATCACGTTGAGCAACATGCCCTGGGCGATGAACTCCTGCGCGCGCTCGTCGGGGCAGCCGGTCGCGCGGACGGTCGCGAAGATCCGGCTCATCCCCTGCCGGCTGCAGCGGGCGATCTCGTCGACGTCGCCCGCGGAGAACCCGTGCATCATCACCATCAGCAGGTCGCGGTCGCGGAGCAGCTCGGTGTAGGCGAGGCCCAGTCGCGACCAGTCGTCGTCGTCGTCCGGGTCGAACGGCGCCTCCGCGAGCACGGCCTCGAACGCCTCGCGGATCCGGTCGCACGAGCGCTCGAGCACCTCGAGGAAGAGGGCGAGCTTGGTGCCGAAGATGCGCACGACGTAGGGCTGGGAGACGCCGGCCTCCTTGGCCACGGCGTCGGTGCTGGTGCCGGCGTACCCGCCCCGGGAGAAGGCCCTCGTGGCGGCCGCGAGGACCAGCTCGCGACGGTCGTCCCCACTCATCCGCACCTTCATGCTTGACATGTTATCAGTCGATAACTAACGTCGCTTGCATAAGTAATCATTCAATGCCTTCTTGTGTGCTGATCGGAGTTCAGATGTCCACCACCCTCGACGTCCGGGCCGCTGCGCCGGCCGAGGTCGCACCCCGGCCGCGCCGGGTCCCGGTCTGGCTGGCCGTGGTCGCGGCCTCGCTGCCGATGTTCATGGCCACCCTCGACAACCTCGTGATGACCAGCGCGCTGCCGGTGATCCGGGCCGACCTCGGCTCGTCCGTGAGCCAGCTGTCGTGGTTCATGAACGCCTACACGCTGGCGTTCGCCACCTTCATGCTGCCCGCCGCCACCCTCGGTGACCGCCTCGGGCGGCGCCGCGTGATGATCGCAGGGCTGAGCGTGTTCACCCTCGCCTCGATCGCCTCGGCGCTGAGCACCACCTCGGAGGCGCTCATCGCCGCCCGGGCGGTGCAGGGTCTCGGCGCGGCCGCGATCATGCCGCTGTCGCTGACCCTGCTCGCCTCGTCGGTGCCCGAGAAGATGCGGGCCGTCGCCATCGGGATCTGGGGCGGCGTCTCCGGTCTCGGTGTCGCGCTCGGTCCGGTGGTCGGCGGCGCGGTCGTCGAGGGCGTGAGCTGGCAGGCGATCTTCTGGCTCAACGTCCCCGTCGCCCTGGTCGCGCTGCCGCTGCTCCTCGTGGCGGTGCGCGAGTCGAGGGGGACGTGGCAGCGCCTCGACCCCGTCGGCACGCTGCTGCTCGGCGGCGCGGTCTTCCTCGGCATCTGGGCGATCGTCCACGGCAACGACGACGGCTGGGGCTCGGCCGCCGTCCTGCTTCCGCTGGTGGCCTCGGGGCTCCTGGTGCCGGCGTACGTCGGCTGGGCCCGTCGCCGGTCCTACGCGGTGCTGCCGCTGCGGCTGTTCGGCTCCCGCGGGTTCTCGGTCGCCAACGTCGTCGGCCTGACCTTCACGATCGGCATGTTCGGCACGGTGTTCCTGCTCTCGCAGTACCTCCAGGTCGTGCAGCACTACAGCCCGCTCGAGGCGGGGATCCGGACCCTCCCGTGGACCGCTGCTCCGATGGTGGTCGCGCCGATCGCCGGCGCGCTGGCGAGCCGCACCGGCCTGCGGGCGCTGCTGCTCACCGGTCTGACGCTCCAGACCGGTGCGCTGGTGTGGTTCGCCTGGCTGACCGAGCACGGCTCGGCGTACGGCTCGTTCCTCGTGCCGCTCGCCATGGCCGGCGTCGGCATGGGCCTCACCTTCGCGCCCAGCGCCACGGCGGTGCTGGACGGCCTCCCGGACGGCGACTTCGCCACCGCGAGCTCGGCGAACTCCACGATCCGCGAGTTCGGCGTCGCGCTGGGCATCGCGCTGCTGACGGCGGTCTTCCTCGGCAACGGCGGCCAGATCAGCCCGGACGGCTACGACGGCGCGATCGGCCCGGCGCTGCTCACCGGCGCCGCTGCGGTGGCCGTCGCGGTGGTCGCGGCGGTGTTCGCACCCGGCAGGGCGCGGCGGGGCTGAGGCCGAACGCAGGACGCGGGTCGGTCGCCCCCACGACTGACCCGCGTCCTGTCCCCGTGCACTGCCCTCGTCTCGGGAACGAGGGCCTCGTGCGATCCTGCGGGGCCTGCCCCCTGCATGACGATGGCCCACACGGACCATTCTCGGACCGTCAGGCATGGCCTGACTGGGCTATACCGCTGGGTGCGTCAGCGCCCGGGCAGCCCGCTCGAACGCCAGCCGTCCGGCCCGCGGCGCAGCGTCACGCGCACCTTGCGGCGATGGGCCGACCACTCCGGCGTACGCCGCCGCGGTGGTGGTGCAGCGCTGCCGAGCGCGCCCACGACCGCCACGAGGGCGGCCACCTCCTCGGGGGTGGCGTCGCCCTTGACCACGCGGAGCAGCGGCCGCTGCTCGGGGGCCTCGTCGCTCATCAGAGGGGGATGTTCCCGTGCTTCTTCGGCGGCAGCGTCTCGCGCTTCGACCGGAGCAGGCGCAGCGCCCGCACCACCTCGACGCGGGTCTCGTGGGGGCTGATCACGGCGTCCACGTAGCCCCGCTCGGCCGCGAGGTAGGGGTTGGCCAGCGCCTGGTCGTAGTCGTCGATGAGCTGGGCGCGGGTCTCCTCGGGGTTCTCCGCCTCCTTCAGCTCGGAGCGGTAGAGGATGTTCACCGCCCCCTGCGCGCCCATCACCGCGATCTGCGCGGTCGGCCAGGCGAGGTTGATGTCGGCACCGAGGTGCTTGGAGCCCATGACGTCGTAGGCGCCGCCGTAGGCCTTGCGGGTGATCACCGTGACCAGCGGGACGGTGGCCTCGGCGTAGGCGTAGATCAGCTTGGCGCCGCGGCGGATGATGCCGTTCCACTCCTGGTCGGTGCCGGGCAGGAAGCCCGGGACGTCGACGAAGGTCAGCACCGGGATGTTGAAGGCGTCGCAGAACCGCACGAAGCGGGCGGCCTTCTCGGAGGCGTCGATGTCGAGGGTGCCGGCGAACTGCATCGGCTGGTTGGCCACCACGCCCACGGAGTGGCCCTCGACCCGGCCGAAGCCGACGACGATGTTGGGCGCGAAGAGCTCCTGTACCTCGAGGAACTCCTCGTCGTCGACCACCGCCCGGATGACGTCGTGCATGTCGTAAGGCTGGTTGGGCGAGTCGGGGATGAGGGTGTCGAGCGAGCGGTCGAGGTCGGTGAAGCTCGTGTCCGCCTCCTCGTCGTACGACGGCACCTCGTCGAGGTTGTTCTGCGGCAGGTAGGAGAGCAGCGCCTTGGTGTACTCCAGCGCGTCGTCCTCGTCGGAGCCCATGTAGTGGGCGTTGCCCGACTTGGTGTTGTGGGTGCGCGCGCCGCCGAGCTCCTCCATCGTGACGTCCTCGCCGGTGACCGTCTTGATGACGTCGGGACCGGTGATGAACATGTTGGAGGTGCCGTCGACCATGATCGTGAAGTCGGTGACGGCGGGGGAGTAGACGTGGCCGCCCGCGCAGGAGCCCATGATCAGGCTGATCTGCGGGATCACCCCGCTGGCGTGCACGTTGCGGCGGAAGATCTCGCCGTACAGACCCAGCGAGACGACGCCCTCCTGGATGCGCGCGCCGGCGCCCTCGTTGATGCCGATGATCGGGCAGCCGGTCTTGATGGCGAGGTCCATCACCTTGGTGATCTTCTCGCCGTAGACCTCGCCGAGGGAGCCGCCGAAGATCGTGAAGTCCTGGGAGAACACGCAGACCTGCCGACCGTCGATGGTGCCGTAGCCGGTGACGACGCCGTCGCCGTACGGGCGGCGCTTCTCGAGGCCGAACGCCGTCGAGCGGTGCCGGGCCAGCTCGTCGAGCTCGACGAACGAGCCCTCGTCGAAGAGGATCTCGATCCGCTCGCGGGCGGTCTTGCGGCCCTTGGCGTGCTGCTTCTCGATCGCCTTCGCGGAGCCGGCGTGCACCGCCTCGTCGAGGCGGCGGTCGAGGTCCTCCAGCTTGCCCGCCGTGGTGTGGGTGTCGATGTCCTGCGGGACGTCCGTGCCTTCGCCGGGGTGCGCGCTCACCCGTGAGAGGTTAGTGGTCGTGACCACCGACCCCGCCGGGCGCCCACCACTCGACGCAGCACGGCTCGCCGCGGCCGACCCCGACCTGCTGCCCGGCCTCACCGTCGAGGTCGTCGACGAGGCGGCGTCGACCAACGCGCTCGTCCTCGACCGCGCCCGCTCGGGCGCCGCCGAGGGGCTTGTGGTCGTCGCCGAGCACCAGACGGCCGGCCGCGGCCGTCTCGACCGCACGTGGGAGACGCCGGCACGGTCGGCGCTCACGTTCTCGCTCCTGCTGCGGCCGAGCGCGCCGCTCCGGTCGTGGCCGTGGCTGCCGCTGCTGGCCGGGTACGCCGTCGACAAGGCGCTCAAGGCGGAGGGCTTCGAGGCCTCGGTGAAGTGGCCCAACGACGTGCTCATCGGCGACCGGAAGGTGGCCGGCATCCTGCTCGAGCAGGTGGAGACCGATGCGGGTCCGGCGGCGGTTGTCGGCGTCGGGCTCAACGTCGGCATGACCGCCGAGGAGCTGCCGGTGCCGGAGGCGACGTCGCTGGCTGTCGCCGGCGACGTCCCCGACCGGACCGCGCTGCTGGTCTCGGTGCTGGCGTCGCTCTGGGAGTCCTACACCGCGTGGCAGGTGGGTGGCGACCTCGCGGGGATGCGGCTCGCGGAGTCGTACGCCGCGGCGTGCGCCACGCTGGGGCGGCAGGTCCGTGTCGACCTGCCGTCGGGCGACGTGCTCACCGGCACGGCGACCGGCATCGACCCGAGCGGGCGGCTGCTGGTCGACCACGACGGCGAGAGCACCGCGGTGAGCGCGGGCGACGTCGTGCACGTCCGCAGCGAGTAGGCGGCGTACGAGGTCGGATCGGTGACATGATCCGTCCGTGGCCATCTCCAAGAACCTGCTGAACGAGGGCGAGTCGATCGTCGTCGACACCCGCACGCACCCCAAGGCGCTGCTGCTGCCGATCCTCGCGCTGGTCGTCCTCCTGGCGATCGGCGTGGCCGTGCAGAAGTCCGTCGACCAGAGCGTCGCGACCAAGGTCGTGTGGGCGGTCGTCGCCGTGGGCGTCCTCTGGTTCTTCGTCCGGCCGCTGCTCATCTGGCTGACCGCGACGTACACGATTACGACCCGCCGCCTCATCACCCGGCACGGCGTGATCACCCGCCGGGGCCACGACATCCCGCTCACCCGGATCAGCGACGTGGCCTACGAGAAGGACCTCATCGACCGGTTGCTGGGCTGCGGGACGCTGGTGATCAGCGACGCCAGCACGCACGGCCAGGTCGCGCTCCCCGACATCCCGCGGGTCGAGGACGCCCAGCGCAAGCTCAACGACCTCCTGCACGACCTGCACTCCGAAGACCGCCGCGACGAAGGTGTCTGACCGCCAAGGCGCAGACGAACCCGAGGCCACCGGCGACCTCGAGCAGCACATCCTCGGCGAGGAGCGCGTCTACAACGCCGCCCAGCTCGCCGCCGACACCGGCGTCGACCTCGAGAAGGCCCGGCGGCTGTGGCGAGCGCTCGGCTTCCCCGAGCACGGCGGCGCGACGGCGTTCACCCGCTCCGACGCCCAGGCGCTCTCGACGCTCGTCGGTCTCGTCGACTCCGGGCTGATCGACTTCGACCTCGCCGTCCACCTCACCCGCGCCGTCGGCCAGACCATGGCGCGCCTCTCGGACTGGGAGGTCTCCGCACTGCTGACCCGGGTGCTCGAGCTGGCGCGCGAGCAGTCGGGCGACTCCGACAGCGGTGCGGGCGACCAGCTCGCCATCGGCCTGCGGATGATCGACGAGTTCTCCGAGCCCTTCGAGAAGCTGCTGCTCTACGTCTGGCGCCGCCACCTCGCCGCCGCCGTCGCCCGCATCGAGGCCCTCGGCGCCCGTGAGGAGGACCTGCACACCACGCGGCTCACCGTCGGCTTCGCCGACATCGTGCAGTTCACCGCCCTCTCCAACGAGCTGTCCGAGGAGCGCATCGGCGACCTCGTCGAGCTCTTCGAGGCCCGCTGCGCCGACGTCGTCGCCTCCCGCCGCGGCCGGGTCATCAAGTCGATCGGCGACTCGGTGCTGTTCGTCCACGAGGACCCGATCGCCGCCTACGAGATCGCCGAGGGCGTCATCGCCGTCATCGGCCGCGACTCGCGCATGCCCGACGTCCGGGTCGGTCTCGCCTCCGGACTCGTCGTCCTCCGCCTCGGCGACGTCTTCGGCCCCCCGGTCAACATGGCCGCCCGCCTCACTGCCGTCGCCCGCCGCAACCGCGTCATCGTCGACGCCGCCACCGCCGGCATGCTGCCGGAGGACCAGTTCGAGACCCGTCGCCTGCCCGCCCGCCCGGTCCGCGGCTTCGGCCTCGTCGAGCCGGTCGCCGTACGCCGCAACTAGCCAGGGACCTGGGCGCCGGCCGACCACGACGGCACGCACCGTTGGTTGAGGAAGGCGCGCTAGCGCCTGTCTCGAAACCCCCGCAGCGTTGGTACCTGCTGGATCGGGCTCGGTTGCCTCCCAGCCCCGGCGTGCGAGGTTTCGAGACGGTCGCTGCGCGACCTCCTCAACCAGCGGTGGTCCGGTGGGTGCCTTCGCTGCGGTGGCTTCGAGGCTCGTCGCTAGCGCTCCTCGCACCTCAGCCACCGTGGGGCGGCGCGTCGTACGGTGGCTGAGGTGCGAAGGCGTTCTGCGCCTGAGCCTCGAAGCCAGGTGACCTGGGCGCCGGAGCCGACCACCACCAGGTGCCTCGCGGCGGTGGCTTCGAGGCTCGTCGCCAGGGCTCCTCGCACCTCAGCCACCGTGGGGCGCGTCGTACCGCGGGCGAGTGCCTCAGGTCCGGTGGCGCACCCACACGTTGGGCTCGACGTAGGTCGCGGTGCCGTGCTCGGTGTCGCACCAGACCGGGGCCAGGGCCTTCGGCACGACGACCGGGCCGGTCTGGTCGAAGGGCAGGCCGGTCCAGGAGCGCCACTCGTCGAGGGTGCCGGGGATGCACATCGACCGGGGGGCGACGCGGTCGATGCGGCCGCCGGCGCGCACGTGGACGCGGAGCCAGGGGTCGAGCGGGAGGCCGTCGTCGCGGACGGCGAAGGCGTGCTGCGACATCGGCTGGTGCGGGTCGGTCTTGCCGCTGGGCCGGACCGGCGCGACCAGCTCGGCGAAGCCGTGGCGGGCGGCGTTGTCGCGCATCGCGACCAGCAGCTGCGCCGAGAGCCCGGTGCCCTGGCGGTCGGGGCGGACGGCGATCTCGACCGCCGAGATCGCATCGGGGCGGTCGCCGTGGATGCTGGTCAGCAGGCCGTTGCGGATCACGAAGTCCCAGCCGTTGTCAGGGAGGTCGTCGCCGTCGAGCACGAACGGGATGGAGTACGCCGTGCCGACCACCTCGCCCGTCTCGTCGCGGCCCACGAGGACGTAGTCGGCGAACCGGGCCTCGACGTTGCCGTAGAACAGCCCGCCGATCGGGTCGTGCCGCATGAACTCCGGCCAGGAGTTCGGCATCTCCCACATCGCACCGGCCAGGGCGGGGTCGTCGGCAAGGACCGAGATCGTCAGCTCCACGAGGTGACACCCTAGGGTTGACCCGTGCCCGAGCTCGCGCCCACCGTCGCCGTCGTCGGAGGCGGGCAGCTCGCGCGGATGATGGCGGAGCCGGCCGCGGCGATGGGGATCCCGCTGCGGCTGCTCGCGGAGGCCGAGGGGGTCTCGGCGGCGCAGGTCATCCCCGACACCATCGTCGGCGACTACCGTGAGCTCGAGCTGCTGCGGAAGGTCACGAGCGGTGCACAGGTCGTCACGTTCGACCACGAGCACGTCCCGACCGAGCACCTCCACGCGCTCGAGGACGCGGGCGTCGCCGTGCGGCCCGGCCCGGAGGCGCTGGTGCACGCGCAGGACAAGGCCGTGATGCGGGAGCGGCTGACCGCGCTCGGGCTGCCCTGCCCGCGGCACGCCGTGGTCAGCACCCGCGAGGAGGTCGAGGCGTTCGGGCTGCCCTGCGTGCTCAAGACGACGCGCGGCGGGTACGACGGCCGCGGCGTCTGGGTCGTGCACGAGCTCGAGACCGCGGACGAGGTGTTCCGGGCGGCGGGGGAGTCCGGCGTGGCGGTGCTCGCCGAGGAGCTGGTCGACTTCCGGCGCGAGCTGGCCGCGCTGGTGGCGCGGTCACCGAGCGGGCAGGCGGCGGCGTACCCCGTCGTCGCGAGCACCCAGCTCGACGGCATCTGCCACGAGGTCGTCGCGCCCGCGCCCGACCTCGCGACCGACCTCGCGACCCACGCGCAGCACATCGCGCTCACGATCGCCAAGGAGCTCGACGTCGTCGGGATCCTCGCGGTCGAGCTGTTCGAGACCCGCGACGGGCGGGTGCTCGTCAACGAGCTCGCGATGCGGCCCCACAACACCGGCCACTGGAGTCAGGACGGCGCGGTGACCAGCCAGTTCGAGAACCACCTGCGCGCCGTCCTCGACCTGCCGCTCGGCTCGCCCGCGCCGCGGGAGGCCTGGACGGTGATGGTCAACATCCTCGGCGGTCCCGACAGCCAGGTCGGCCGGCTCCACGACGGCTACCCGCACGCGCTCGCGCGCGACCCGCGGCTCCGCGTGCACCTCTACGGCAAGGAGCTGCGAGCGGGCCGCAAGGTCGGGCACGTCAACGCGTACGGCGACGACCTCGACGACTGCCTGGAGCGCGCGCGGCACGCCGCTGCGTGGTTCCGCGGCGACCTCGGCGACGAAAGCGAGTGACGGATGAGTGAGAGCAGCCCGCAGGTCGGCATCGTGATGGGCTCCGACTCCGACTGGCCGGTGATGCGCGCCGCCGCGACGGCGCTGGAGGAGTTCGACGTGCCGTTCGAGGCGGACGTCGTCTCCGCGCACCGGATGCCGGAGGAGATGCTCGCCTACGGCAAGGAGGCGGCCGGCCGCGGGCTCCGGGTGGTCATCGCGGGCGCCGGGGGAGCGGCCCACCTGCCCGGCATGCTCGCCTCGGTGACCCCGCTGCCGGTCATCGGGGTACCGGTCCCCCTGGAGAACCTCGACGGGCTCGACTCGCTGCTGTCGATCGTCCAGATGCCCGCGGGCGTCCCGGTCGCGACGGTCGCGGTCGGCAACGCGCGCAACGCCGGCCTGCTCGCGGTCCGGATCCTGGCCGCGTCCGACGAGGGTCTGCGGCAGCGGATGGTCGAGTTCCAGGCATCGCTCAAGGAGGCCGCGCAGGCCAAGGGCGCCGCGGTCCGCAACGACGTCGGCCCCCGGAAGCTCGGGTTCTGAGCCACCCGACCGCGAGGCTCGTCGGCCTCGACGTCGCGCGCTGCCTGGCGCTGCTGGGCATGGTGGCCGCGCACGTGCTCGACGCGCGCGACGCCGAGGGCCACCTCACCTGGCACCGGTGGCTGGTCGAGGGCCGGGCCTCGGCCCTGTTCGCGGTGCTCGCCGGCGTGAGCCTGGCCCTGATGTCGCGGCGCACGAACGCCGCCGGCCTCGCGGTCCGCGCCCTGCTCGTCGCGCTCGTCGGGCTCGCCCTCGGCGAGCTCGACACCGGCCTGGCGGTGATCCTCACCTATTACGGGCTGCTGTTCCTGCTGGGGCTGCCGTTCCTCCGCCTGCGGGCGCGCAGCCTCTTCGCGTGCGCGGCCGGGTGGGTGCTCGCCGGCCCGGTCGTCTCCCAGCTGCTGCGTCCGCACCTGCCGGTGCGCGGCGCCGCCAGCCCGGCGTTCGACCAGCTCGCGCACCCGCTCCGGCTGCTCTCCGAGCTCCTGCTCACGGGCTACTACCCCTGCCTGACCTGGCTCGCCTACCTGCTCCTCGGCCTCGCGATCGGCCGTTGCGACCTGCGCTCCCGGTCGGTGCACACCGGGCTCGTGCTCGGCGCGCTCGCCGCGGCCGTGCTGACCTTCGTGGTCTCCCGGGCGCTCACCGAGCAGGCGTGGGTGCTGCGCCGGCTGCTGCCGGACGCCGGTGCGTACGGCGACGTCTCGACGGCCGACGCGTTCGTCGACGCGATCTCCGGAGGCATGCACGGCACGACCCCGGCGGGCGGCTCGTGGGCCTGGCTGCTCGTGGTGGCGCCGCACAGCGGGACGCCGTTCGACCTGGCGCACACCGGAGGAAGCGCGGCGCTGGTGATCGGACTCTGCCTCGCGCTGGTCGCCCGCCTGCCGGCGCCGTCCGCTCGCGCGGCGGCGATGGCCTTCGGGGCGGGCACGGCCACGCTCAGCCTCTACAGCCTCCACGTCGTGATGCGCACCGAGCCGGTGTGGCCGGACGAGGTGCCGGCGTCGTTCGGCCGGCACGTGCTCGTGCTGGTGGCGCTGGGCGCGGTCCTCGTCGCGGCGCGCCGGCGCGGGCCGCTCGAGGCCGTCGTCAGCACGGCGAGCGCGGCCGTCTCGCGATGGACGACGGCCCGGCACGACCCGGGCTGTGAGGACCCCACGGAGGCCTCACAGCCCGGGCGGTGACCGGTGCCAGCGCCCCGGGCCTGCTGGAAACCCGGCGTGGTGGACACCCGCTCCAGGCGGCGGGCCGTGGGGGGCCCGCCGCCGGGTCTTCAGGCGACGGCCAGCGGGCGGGCCGCCGGCGTCGCGTGAGGGAAGCAGTTGAGGTCGGCGAGCATCTCGAGCGCGGCCCGGTCGGGGACGAGGCCGTCGTCGAGGTGACGGCGCAGGTCGACCTCGTCGAGCCGGGCCGCCACGGCGAGGGCCGCGAGCTCCGGGCCGTGGAGCTCGACCCACGCCGACAGCGAGGAGGGCGACACCCTCGCCAGCCCCCAGGTCTCCGACCACAGCCGGGGTGCGCACTCGGGTGCGAGCCACGGGGAGAGCAGGTCCTCGAGCCGGGCGCGGTCCCGGCCGGCGGCACCGCGGAGCGAGTCGGGCGGGGGGAGGTCCATGGCACGAGCCTCCGCGATCGGCGGCTCGGTGGGCAGACGCGGATGCTGGCTGTGCCCTAGTGCGTGGGTACCACTCGCCCGTGGCGCGTGCGCCCTGCTCGCGCGTCAGGCGCCGGGCAGCCAGACCGAGATGGTCGTCCCGCCCGCGTGGGTGTCCAGGAACAGCGAGCCGCCGGACACCTCGGCTCGGTCCAGCATCCCGCTGATGCCGCGGTGGCCGGGCGGCGACGACCGCACGCCCGGTGGGAGGCCGACGCCGTCGTCGGTGACGGTCACCGTGACCCCGTCGTCCTCGAGCACCACCCGGATCGTGACCGTCTGGGCCTGGGCGTGCTTGGCGACGTTGACCATCGCCTCCTTGGCGATCCGCACCGCCTGCGTCCGGGTCGCGACCGAGAGCTCCAGCTCGCGCGGGTCGGGCTCGTTGGCGATGCTCCACGCGACCGGCGTCAGCTCGAAGATGTGCCCGGCGGCGTCCTCGAGGAGGTCGGTCAGGTGTGCCGACTCGCTCACGCGCTCGAGCTCGAAGAGCAGCCCGCGCAGGCCGTCGCTGACCGAGGTCACCGTGGTGTGGATCTGGGCCAGATCAGGGACGAGGTCGGGCGCGGCCTCCTCCAGCCGCCGCCGGAGCAGGCCGAGGCGCAGGTCGACGGCCGCCAGCGCCTGCACCGGCTCGTCGTGCACGTCGGCCGCGATCCGCGCGCGCTCGCGCTCCTGCACGTCGACCAGCCGGCGCAGCAGCTGCGTGCGCTGCGCGAGGGTGCGGTCGAGGTCGATCCGGGCGCGGAACCGGTCGAGGGCGAGCGAGATGTTCTCGGCCGCTCCCGTGAGGAGGCCGCGCAGGTTGTCGTCGAAGACGCCGGCACGGTCGGCGTACAGCGACAGGCTCGCGACCGCGCGCCCGTGGCTGCCGAGAGGGAGGGCGGCGCCCGAGCGGGCCCAGTCGGTCAGGAAGCGCAGGCGCGGGTCGAGCGGCTCCAGCTCGAAGTCGTTGGTGAAGCACGCCTCCTCCGTGTCGAGCGAGCGCACGCCGCCGGGCAGGACCCCGCCGTCGCGCCGGATGTCGCGGACCTGGTCGTTGAGGAAGTCGTCGACGCTCGGCCACTCGGCGCTGGCCACCGCCAGGCGGGTCGCGAGCGGGCCGGCGCTCGCTCGCATGTGCAGGTCGTCGTCGATGTCGGCCGTCATGACCCAGGCGCCGATGAAGCCACCGTGCACGACGGCGATGTGGCAGACCTTGCGGAACAGCTCGTCCTCGTGCTCGGCCCTGGCGACGGCCTCGTTGACCTTGGCGAGGGCGAGGTAGCCCCGGCTCTGACGCCGGACCCTGGCCTCGGACTCCTTCCGCAGCGAGATGTCGAGCACGCTCGCGGCGACCCACGGCCCCGACCCCGTCACCACCGGGGTGAGGGAGATCTCCGCGGCGAACTCCGTGCCGTCCTTGCGCCGCCCCTTGAGGTCGCGGACGTCGATGTGCCGCGAGATCGGGGCTTCGAGGTAGGTGTCGCGCAGCGCGGCGTGAGCGTCGGCGCGGGCCCGCGGGAGGAGCACCTCGACGGGCTGCCCCAGCAGCTCCGCGGGCAGGTAGCCGAACACCTCGACGGCGCGCCCGTTGAGGTAGCGGATCGCCGCGGTCTCGTCGACGGCGATCACCGCCGTGACCGACGCGTCGAACAGGTCGAAGACCGTCCGGATCTGCGGAGCTTGCTCGTTCACCAGTGCGCCTCGGGTTCGCGGGGAAGCCGGGCGCGTCACTCTACGGCGAGGCGACGCTCGTGTGCGGCTCTTCGCGCAGCAGTCGCCGCAGGGCGAGTCGCGCGGTCGGCACGGCGAGGACCAGCTCGCCGTCGTGGACCCGTGCCACGAGGTCCCCGAGCGACGACCCGATCCGCCCCTTGGCGAGGTAGCCGACCGCTCCGGCACGCAGCATCTCCTCGACCACGTCAGGTGCGGTCTCGGCCGTGAGGGCCACGACGAGCGGCGGTGTACGCCGGCCGACCAGCACGTCGAGGTCGGCGAGCGTGCGCGCACCGACGACGCCGCCACCCGGCATGCGCAGGTCGAGCAGCACCACGTCGGGCCCGGTCCTCTCGACCAGCGCGACCAGCTCCTCGCCGTCGGCGGCCGCGCCGACCACGTCGAAGCGCGCGTCGGCCTCGAGCAGCCCGACCGCCGCCGCACGGAACGCCGTGTCGTCGTCGCCCAGCGCCACGCGAATTGTCATGTATTGGCCCCTCTTCGTCCCCCTGCGCTCGATACTGCAGGTCCCCGACATCCGAGACCCAGCCCTGTGCGGCCTAGACGGGTAGTGCGCAGGCACTAGCCTCGGGCGCCAAGGACCACATGTCAGGATCCCTCCCGATGGACGACGCCCCCGCACCGATCCGCGTGCTGATCGTGGACGACCACGACGTGTTCGCAGCGAGCCTTGCCCAGGTGCTCGGCTTCGAGCCCGACCTGCTTGCGCTCGGCACGGCGAGCTCGATCGCCGAGGCGCGGAGCCTGATCCCGACGGCGCTCCCCGACGTCGTGCTCATGGACCACCGGCTCCCCGACGGTGACGGCGTGGCGGCGATCGCCGAGCTCAAGCTCCTCCGGCAGTCCACGAAGTTCGTCGTCCTCACCGCCAGCACCGCCGACCACGTGCTCGTGACCGCGATCGAGGCCGGCGCGTCTGGGTTCCTGTCCAAGTCACGCAGCCTCGACGAGGTCAGGTCCGCGGTGCGCGCGGCGTACAGCGGGGAGGCGGTGATCTCGCCCGAGATGCTCGCCCGGCTCCTGCCGCGCCTCAACCGGCGTCGCGAGCCGGGCCGGGTCGACCTGACCGAGCGGGAGCTGGAGGTGCTGGCGCTGCTGGCGGACGGCCTTCCCAACAGCGAGATCGCCGCCAGGCTGGTCGTGAGCGTGCACACGGTGCGCAACCACGTCGCCAACCTGTCGGCGAAGCTCGGCGCGCACTCCAAGCTCGAGGCGCTCTCGATCGCCATCCGGCAGGGGCTGCTGCCCGGGCGGTGACCCGGTCCTCCAGGGTCAGGGGCGTCGCCGGCGCCACTCGATCGCCGGGCAGGTGTCCATCACCATCGGCACCCCGGCCGCGGTCGTCCGCTCGAACGCCTCCGCGTCGATGACCCCGAGCTGGAACCACACCGCCTTCGCCCCCACGGCCACCGCCTGGTCGGCGAACTCGCCCGCGGCCTCCGAGCGCCGGAAGACGTCGACCACGTCGATGGGGAACGGCACGTCGGCGAGGGTGGCGTAGCCCTTCTCACCGAGCACCACCAGGCCCTCGTCGGAGGCGGCCGCGGGGTGGATCGGGACGATCTGCTTGCCGCGCTCCTGGAGCAGTGCCGCGATGGAGTACGCCGTCCGGCTGGTGTCGCCCGACAGGCCCACCACGGCCCAGACCTTGCAGTCGTCGAGCATGAACCGGATCGCCTCTGGGTCCTGCCACGTCATGCGTCCGAGCCTAGAAGGCTGTCCATGAGGACCACGCCGACCGCCGAACGGACGACTCCGGCTCATTCGCCCACGGCGCCGGAGGCGGCGCACCTACCTTGACCGGGCGGGGGGTCTGACATGGGGGATGCCCGGTCGGTGTGACGAACGCCGGCCGGGCGTCGGCATCTCGTCGGGCCCGCCGGACCTACGATGTGACCCATGAGTAACGCTGACTCCGCCCCCCTCTTCGCGCTCACCGAGGAGCACCGCGCGATCCGCGAGGCGGTGCGGTCGCTGTGCGAGGCCAAGGTGGCGCCGTACGCCGCCGACGTCGACGAGCAGGTGCGCTACCCGGAGGAGGCCGCCGCGGCCCTGCAGGCCGCCGACTTCCACGCTCCCCACGTGCCCGAGGAGTACGGCGGGGCCGGCGCGGACGCGCTCGCCACGGTGCTGGTGATCGAGGAGGTCGCGCGCGTCGACATGAGCGCCTCGCTGATCCCCGCGGTCAACAAGCTCGGCTCGCTGCCGGTGCAGCTGGGCGGGTCGGAGGAGCTCAAGAAGCACTACCTCGGCGCGCTGGCCAGGGGCGAGGGCGGCTTCTCCTACTGCCTGTCCGAGCCCGACGCCGGCTCCGACGCGGCCGCGATGAAGACCCGGGCGGTGCGCGACGGGGAGCACTGGGTGCTCGACGGCGTGAAGCGCTGGATCACCAACGCCGGCCCGGGCAAGTGGGAGTCCGACTACTACACGGTGATGGCCGTGACGGACCCCGAGAAGCGCTCCCGCGGCATCTCGGCGTTCGTGGTCGAGAAGTCCGACGCGGGCGTGTCGTTCGGCGCCCCGGAGAAGAAGCTCGGCATCAAGGGCTCGCCGACCCGCGAGGTCTACCTCGACAACGTCCGCATCCCGGCCGACCGGATGATCGGCGCCGAGGGCACCGGCTTCGAGACCGCGATGCGCACCCTCGACCACACCCGGGTCACGATCGCCGCCCAGGCGGTCGGCGTCGCCCAGGGCGCCCTCGACTACGCGCTGGGCTACGCCCAGGAGCGTCAGCAGTTCGGCAAGAACATCGCGGACTTCCAGGGGCTGCAGTTCCTGCTCGCCGACATGGGCATGAAGGTGGAGGCGGCGCGCCAGCTCACGTACGCCGCCGCGGGGCGCTCCGAGCGCAACGACCCCGACCTCACCTTCTTCGGCGCCGCGGCCAAGTGCTTCGCCTCGGACGTAGCCATGGAGGTCACCACCAACGCGGTGCAGGTGCTCGGCGGCTACGGCTTCACCCGCGACTACCCGGTCGAGCGGATGATGCGCGACGCCAAGATCACCCAGATCTACGAGGGCACCAACCAGGTCCAACGGATCGTGATGGCCCGCCAGCTCCTCGCCGGGGTGCAGAGCCAGGTCTGACCAGGTTCAGTCGCAGGTGTCGCAGAGGCCGGTCGGCAGCAGCTCCATGTAGCACGTGGGGCAGGTCTGCACGGGCCGGGCTTCTGCGGCCGCCTTCTTGAGGCGGGCGCGCGTGTTGGCGAGCTGCGGCACCAGCGCGGCGGTGCCGCCGCCGTCGGGCAGGTCGGCGGCCTCGAAGAACCGGTGGCACTCCAGCCGCTGGCGGGCGGCGTGGTCGTCGGGGTCGGCCGGCTCCTCGCCGGTGAGCTCGAGCACGAGGCCGGCGTACGCCGACCCGACGCTCCCCTCGCGGTTGACGCACAGGGCCGAGATGAGCGGCTCGTCGCGCGCGGCGCTGTCGCGGCCCACGTCGGCGAGAACGCCGTCGATCCAGTAGTGCACGCGCCGGTCGGTGTGGATCCCGCTGCGCTCCTGCACGGCCGCGGCGAGCTCCTTGTGGGTGACCACGCTGCGGTAGCTGCGCGCCACCTCGACGAGGTACAGCCGGGCCTCGGCGACCCACGCGGCCCGCGCCTCCTCGACGCCGACGTCCTCGGCGTTGCGAGTGGTGTCGGGCGCGGCCTGGGTCGTCTCGGTCACGCCTCAGTGCACCACGTCGGGGCGGTGACGGCCGCATCGCGCCCGCCCGCGTCCGGCGTACGGACGGTCAGTCGACGTCCCACGAGCCACCGGGCGGACGCAGGCCGTCGGGCTCGATCGTCGTCACGGGGCGGCGCACGACGGTCGGGAGGTGCGTCAGGGTGCCGCCGGAGGTGCGGACCTGCCGGTTGACCCGGAAGTTCTCGTACGTCGTCGTGTACGCCGCCCGCGAGTTGCCGGGCCGCCACATCACGGCGAAGTTCCGCGCGTACTTCTTGGCGACGCCCGCCCCGCGGACGGTCACGAACACCTCGTCCTGCGCGGTGCCGAGGCTCGCCCAGTTGGAGGAGCCGGTGAGCGTGACCGAGCTGTTCCTGCGGCCGGCGTAGGTGCCCCGGATGACGAAGTACTTCTGGTGGGTGTAGCGGTCCACCTCGCCGTCACCGGTGAAGTCGAAGCCGGTGGAGCGCAGGGGCACGCGTCCGCGCGCGGTGCGGGCTCCGAGGATCTGCTTGGTGCGGAAGCCGATGAGGCCGTAGTTGACCTTGAGGTCGCAGCCCTCGGCGTACTTCCACCGGATCGCGGCTGCGAGGTAGTTGCCCCTCTTGCCGCGCAGCGTGTGCATCGACAGGCGCAGCGAGGTGCGCTTCTGGCTGCCGTCGGGTCGCGGGGTGAGGCACTGGATGCGGCCGAGCATCGACAGCACGACGTCGTGGCGCCGGTTGGAGTGGCGGGGGAAGACGCGGGTGGTCAGCTTGTCGACCGAGTCGTCGCAGTGGTTGCCGGTGGGCCGCCCGCAGAACATGTAGGACGGCTGGTTGGAGCGGTAGTCGTGCTTCATGTCGTTGAACAGCCGGACGTACTGGTCGAAGACCCGCTTGCGCCCGGAGGTCACGAAGAGGTCGTTCCACTGGTGGATGTCGGCATTCAGCATCATGTTGGCCGAGCCGACCATCAGCACGTGGGCGGAGCTGCCGGAGCGGGTGAACGTGTAGAACTTCGAGTGCAGGTTGCGGTCGGGCACGGTGCCGCGGCAGCTCGACCGGCACTTGTAGATGAAGTCGCGTCCCCAGCGGTTGGTGCCGAGGCGGGCCCGCAGCGCCTTCATCGCCTTGGTGTCCTGGTGGTCGTTGAGCAGCAGCTGCACGTGGACGCCGCGACGGTGGGCGTCCAACAGCGCCTGGGCGACCGGCATCCGGTCGAAGGAGTAGAGGGCGATCCGGATGTAGCCCTTCCGGGGCGTCGCCCGGATCGCGTTGATGACCTGCCGCTCGATGCGGAACTTCGCGCGCTTGCTGCCGTGCGGGTTGTTGAAGAACGGTCCGGCCTGGACGCGGTAGAGCTTCGTGCTCCCGGCGCGGTCGGCGGGGCCGGGCGCAGCGCCCGCGGGGGAGCCTCCCGGGGCGGACGCGACGAGGGCCACGCTCACCGCGGCGACGAGGAGCCGGACGGAACGACGGTGGGGCATCGAGATCTTCCTGTGGGTCGACGAGGGCAAAACGTCCAAGGTAGGCGCCGGCTCGGCAGAACCGAAACCGGGGGCGCGGCGTCGCGGACGGCCGTCGGTACAGTCCCCGGCGTGGGCGAGATGGTCGAGATCGAGAC
Organism: Nocardioides halotolerans DSM 19273; assembly: GCF_000422805.1. Lineage (GTDB taxonomy): Bacteria > Actinomycetota > Actinomycetes > Propionibacteriales > Nocardioidaceae > Nocardioides > Nocardioides halotolerans. The sequence goes on from NZ_KE383925.1 coordinate 119,338, forward strand.
CGCTGACGGCGTGGCCGAGGCGTACCTCACCGGGACCCCAGGCGACCCGGGCGTGCTGTTCTACGTCGACGCGATCGGGCTGCGGCCGCAGATCGAGCAGATGGCCGACCGGATCGCGGCGTGGGGCCACGTCGTGCTGGCGCCGCACGTGTTCTACCGCGACGGGCGGGCCGAGGAGCTGGCCCCGCAGCAGGACCTGCGCGAGCCCGGCGCCCGAGAGGCCTTCTTCGCCGGCGGTGTCGCCGACCGGGTGCAGGGCCTGACGCCCGACCGGCTGGCGGTCGACGCCGAGGCCTACGTGGCCACGCTGCGCGAGCACGCCGGCCCCGGGCCGATCGGCGTCACGGGCTACTGCATGGGCGCCCGGCTCGCGGTCCGCACCGCCGGCCTGTTCCCGGGCACGGTGGCGGCGGCCGGCGGGTTCCACGGGGGCGGACTGGTGACCGGGGCCGACGACAGCCCGCACCTCGCGATCGCCGGCAGCACGGCGTCGTACGTCTTCGGGCACGCCGACCAGGACCGGTCGATGCCGCCCGAGCAGGTCGCCGCGCTCGAGGAGGCGCTGGCGGGGCACCCGCACCTCAACGCGATCTACCCCGACGCGCCCCACGGCTACTCGATGGCCGACACGTCGATGTACCAGGAGGCCGGCGCGGAGCGGCACTTCCGGGAGCTCGAGGAGCTGTTCGCGCGGACGCTGCGCGGCTGAGCCGGCTGGGTCAGCCGATCCGGGTCAGTCGATCGGGGTCAGTCGATCCGGGGCAGCTCGGAGCCCTTGCCGGTGAACGACGCCGGTCGCTTCTCGAGGAACGCCGCGACGCCCTCCTTGCCGTCCGCGAGCGAGGTCCAGTAGACCGCCAGCGAGTCCGACAGGTGCGCCTCGAGCGGCTCGGGCGAGCCGGCGTGCTTGTAGAGCAGCCGCTTGGCCAGGCCGAGCGCGACCGGTGAGCGGCCGCGGACGAACGAGCGGGCCAGCTCCTGGGCCGCCGGCAGCAGCTCCTCCGGCGGGTGCACCGAGCGCAGCAGGCGGCCCTCCAGCGCCGCCTCCGCGGTGAGGATGTCGGCGGCGTAGACCCACTCGAGCGCCTGCTGCAGCCCGACGATGCGGGGCAGGAACCAGGAGGAGGCGGCCTCGGGCGTGATCCCGATCCGGCCGAAGACGAAGCCGATCCGTGCCTCGGTCGAGGCCATCCGGATGTCCATGGCCAGGGTCATCGTCGCGCCGATGCCGACCGCGGCGCCGTTGATCGCGGCGATGACGGGCTTGGGCAGCGCGTGGATCGCGAGCGTCACCCGGCCGCCCGTGTCGCGCACGCCGTCGTGGTACGGCGGCTCGTCGTAGCTCGCCCGGAACTCCTCGGGCGTCGGCGCCAGCGACTCGTCGAGCCCGAACACGTTGCCCTCGCGCGAGAGGTCCATGCCCGCGCAGAACGCGCGGCCCGCGCCGGTCACCACCACCGCACGGACGTCGTCGGACCTCGCGTCGGTCAGGAAGAAGCGCTCGAGGTCGCGCGCCATCGTGAGGTCGAAGGCGTTGAGCTGGCCCGGTCGATCGAGCGTCAGCGTCGCGACGCCGTCGTCGTCCATCGAGACCGAGAGGGTCTCGTAGAGGGAGAACGTCATGCGGCTCAGCCGATCCCGCCGGTGTCGGAGCAGAGCTCGTCGTCGATCGACTCGGTGTCGTCGTCGATGATCTTCTTGAACATCTGGGGCGCTCGCTCCGGGTCCCAGTGCACGGCGAGGTCCTGCAGCGGCACCACGCAGGTCAGGCCCTTGTCGCCGTCGACCCGGGTCATCGCGGTCGCCCACATCGCGCTGCGGACCGGACCCATGCCGTCGCCGAAGGCGAAGAAGTCCGGGATCTCGTGGTTCAGCTTCCAGTACCGCACGGGGTTGAGCACGCTCCACGGCGAGAGCACCTTGGAGCCGACCGCCGCGACGACCTCGCGCTGGCGGCGCACCCGGTCGATGTCGCCCGTCGCGGAGGCGTGCCGCGAGCGGGCGTAGGCCAGGGCGGTCGTGCCGTCGACCTCCTGGCACCCCTTCTTGATGTTGAGCCCGGCCAGCTTGTCCTTCATGTTCTGCTTCGGGCAGACCTCGATGCCGCCGACGGCGTCGACCAGGCCGGCGACGCCGCCCATGCCGATCTCGACGTAGTCGTCGATGCGGATGCCGGTGCTCTTCTCGATGGTCTCGACGAGGAGCGGCGGCCCGCCGAACGCGTAGGCCGCGTTGATCTTGGTCGACCCGTGGCCGGGGATGTCGACGATCGAGTCGCGGGGGATCGAGAGCAGCACGTTGGGACCCGACCCGGTGTGCAGCAGCATGATCGTGTCGGTGCGGCCACCCCCGGCGTTGCCGGTGCTGAGCTTCTTGCGCTCCTCCTTCGACAGGCCGGCGCGGGAGTCGCTGCCGACCAGGAGGTACGTCGTGCCGTCCTGGTTGTCGGGGCGGGCGCCGTCGGGCTCCCAGTCGACCTTGTCGACCTCGCGCCAGGCCATCACCGGCACGATCACGAGGTAGGCCAGCCAGAGCAGCAGGACGATGAGGACGTAGCGCACCCGGAACCGGCGCCGCCGGCGGCCGCTCGACGCCGGGGGTGGGCTCGGCGGCTGGACCGGTGGCGGGGTCGGCCGCGTGGTGCGCCGCTCCGACGCCGGGCGCGGCTGGGCCTTCATCACGCGCGTCTCGTCGGGGCCGGGCGACGAGGCTGGCTGCCGTCGAGGCACCGGGCGCGTGGCCTGCGGGTCCTGGGGCTTGCCGCCCTTGCCGTAGAGCCAGGTGTAGTCGGGTCCGTCCTCGGGACCGCCGTTCCGGGGACGATCAGGCATGCGACGACGCTACCGTGCGACGGGAAGGGCCCGAGGGACGAGGACCGGTCCTTGCCCAAGCGGCCGCCACGAAGCGTCCGACACAGAAGCACCTCCCGGCGCGTCGCGACCACCTGTGACCCCTGTGACTGGTGATACTGGCGAGGCACACCTGACCTTCCCTTCAGGAGCACTTGATGCCAGGCCACGGCCAGGGCGGCGGTACGACGTACCTCGCCAGCAGCACCCCCACCACGGGCACCAGCACCGAGGAGCGCGCTGCCCGGGTGCGGTTCCGGCGGGCGCTGGCGCTGATGACGATGACGCTCGTGCTGCCCGGAAGCGCGCAGCTGGCCAGCGGCAACCGACGGGTCGGGATGGCGGCGCTGCGGATCTGGTTCGGGCTGCTGATCGCCGGCGTCGGCTGCCTGGTCGTGGCGGCCCTGCACCACGAGTTCGCGTTCTGGCTGGTCTCGGACCTGGCGGCGCTCCAGACGGTGCGCGTCGGGCTGATGGCGCTGGCCGTCGCGTGGGCGCTCCTGTTCTTCGACGCGTGGCGCCTCGGCCAGCCGCTGTCGCTGCGCCTGAACCATCGCCGCGCGGCCGTCGGCATCAACACGATCCTGTGCTTCTCGGTGGCCTCGGTGCTGCTGTTCGGGGCGCACCTGGTCGGCGTGCAGCGCGACTTCATCCAGACGATGTTCGGCTCGGGTGACGCCAGCGGTGCGCACGAGGGTCGCTACAACGTGCTGCTGCTCGGCGGCGACTCCGGCGCCGACCGCTGGGGGCTGCGCCCCGACTCGATCACGGTCGCGAGCATCGACGCCGAGACCGGCCGCACCGTGCTGGTCTCGCTGCCGCGCAACATGCAGAACTTCCCGTTCGCCAAGGGCTCGGTGATGCACCAGCAGTTCCCGAAGGGGTTCGACTGCGAGCACTGCATGCTCAACGGCGTCAACACCTGGGCGCTGGACAACAAGGAGCTGTTCGGCAAGGCCAAGGACCCGGGCATCGACGCGACGATCTCGGCCGTCGAGGGCATCACCGGGCTGAAGATCAACTACTGGGCGATGGTCAACCTCAAGGGGTTCCGCGACCTGGTCGACGCCGTCGGCGGTGTCACCATCAACGTCCGCTCGCGGATCCCGATCGGCGGGCTCGGCTCCGACGTCTACGACTACATCGAGCCCGGCAAGCAGAAGCTCACCGGCTTCCAGACGCAGTGGTACACACGGGCCCGCGAGGGTTCCGACGACTACTCGCGGATGGCCCGGCAGAAGTGCGTGATGGCCGCGATGCTCGACCAGCTCGAGCCCACCGAGGTCCTGCGCAACTTCCAGAAGATCGCCAAGGCAGGCTCGGCGATGGTGCAGACGAGCATCCCCGCGAGCGAGGTCGACCGGTTCATCGGGCTCGCGCTCAAGGCGCGCGACCAGAAGGTCGCGACGCTCTCGATCGTGCCGCCGATGTTCGACACCTACGAGCCGGACGCGCCGCTGATCAGGCAGAAGGTCGCCGAGGCGGTCGACACCGCCGAGGGGAAGGCGCCCGAGAAGGCGGCGGAGCCGAAGCAGGCCAAGAAGCCGGGCAAGGGCCCCAAGGCCCCCGTCGCGGTCACCGGCGGATCGGTCGGGTCGCTGAGCGAGGGGTACGCCGCGAACGAGTCCCAGGACCTCGACAGCGCCTGCTGATCTGCGGCGGTCTCGACAAGCTCGACCAGCGGTGGCACCTCGTGCGCCTCCCGCAGCACGGTCGGTAGCCGGGCTTAGGGTGTCCCCACGATGCCCACCCCGACCGTGCTCGCCGTCGACGGCAATTCCCTGCTGCACCGGGCCTTCCACGCCTCGGCGCGCACGATGTACCGCACGCCCGACGGTGTCCAGGGGTGGGCGGTGCGCGGCCTGCTCAGTCAGCTGGTGTCCGCGGTCGACCGGGTCTGTGCCGACGTGGTGGTGGTCGGCTTCGACGACCGCGGCAACAGCAGCCGCAAGCGGCGGTGGCCGACCTACAAGGCGCACCGGGCGCCCAAGCCCGAGAGCCTCGAGCGCCAGCTCGACCTCGCGGTCGAGGTGCTGCGCGACCTCGGTGTCGTCGTCGTGGTGCCCGAGGGGCTCGAGGCCGACGACGTGCTCGCCAGCGTGGCTGCCCAGGCGCCGGCGCTCGGCGCCCGGACCGTGGTCGCGACGTCCGACCGCGACAGCTTCGCGCTCATCGACGAGCACACCCGGATGCTCCGCATCCTCAACGGCGGCGTCGACGCCTCGCCGCTGCTCGACCCCGAGCGGCTGACGATGGTGACCGGCGTGCGGCCCGACCAGTACCCCGACCTCGCGGCCCTGCGGGGCGACAGCTCCGACAACCTCCCCGGGGTCACCGGCTTCGGCGCCAAGACCGCGGTCCGGCTGCTCCAGGCGCTCGACACCGCCGAGGCGGCCTTCGACGACGCGTCGGCGGGAGGTGAGCGGTGCGCAGCCGCCGTCGGCAAGGGGCGCGCCAAGGCGCTCGCCGCCCCCGAGGCCAGGGAGCGGTGGCGCCACAACTGCGAGGTGATGGCGATGGTGACCACCGCCGACGTCGGCCTCGACCCCGCCGGCCGGGGCCGGCTGCCGCTCGACGAGGACGCCGTCCGCGCGACGTACTCCCGGTTCGAGCTGCACGTCCCCACCGCGATCCGCGGCCTCACCCTCCGCGAGCCGACCCGCACGGTCGTCGAGCCCCGGCCCGACATCTCGTGGCAGGACCCGCGCTGGAAGGCCGCTCCGCGCCCGGCGGTCGGGCCGCTGCCCAAGCTGGTCCCGGCGCCGGCCGGTCCGGCTTATGTCCAGGAGTGCCTCTTCTGAGACGGTGGTCCACGTGACCGACCAGCAGCGACGACGCATCGTCGCCGTGGTCGTCACCTTCAACCGGCTCGAGATGCTGCGCCGCCAGCTGGCGCGGCTCGCCGAGATCCCCGAGCTCGACGAGGTGCTCGTCGTCGACAACGCCTCGACCGACGGCACGGGCGAGTGGCTGGGCACCCAGCCGGTCACCGCCGAGACCCTGCCGGCCAACACCGGCGGCGCGGGCGGCTTCAGCCACGGTCTCGAGCGCGCGATCACGAGCGGCGCCGACCTGGTGTGGCTGATGGACGACGACGGACTCCCCGACGCCGACTGCCTCACGCGGCTGCTCGAGCGCGACGACCTCGACTTCTGGGGGCCCGCGGTGCTCGCCGCCCAGGACCCGTCGCGGCTGTGCTTCCCGATCCGGCTGCCGGGGGGCACCACGGTCGTCCACGAGATGTCGGCGGTCGAGCGCGCCGCCCGGGACGGCCTGATCCGGGGCGTGCTGATCCCGTTCAACGGCGTGCTGGTGACCCGCGAGCTCGTGGACCGCATCGGCTACCCCCGCGCGGAGTTCTTCATCTGGGGCGACGACGTGGAGTACCTCTGGCGCGCCGAGGAGGCCGGCGCCCGCATCGCCACGGTGGTGGCCGCGCGGGTGCTGCACCCGGCGACCGACGACCTCGGGACGCCGATGATGTTCGGGCGGACCACCTACAACCACAGCCCGAGCGACCTCAAGCACTACTGCATGGCCCGCAACAACACCGTCAACCTGCGCCGCTACCGCGGGTGGCCGCACGTGCTGATGTTCTGGGCCAAGACGCTGTGGTTCTACCTGCTCACCAGGCCACGGCCGGGCCGGCTGCCGATGAGCGCCCGGGCGGCGTACGCCGGACTGCGCGGCGACTTCACCGGTCACCGGAAGTACCTCCGGTGAGCGCGCGCGAGACCGTCGCGGTGGTCGTGGTGACCTACAACCGCGCCGCGCTCCTGACCCGGATGCTGGCCGGGCTGGCCGCCCTCGACCGCGCCCCCGACGCGGTGATCGTCGTCGACAACGCCAGCACCGACCACACCGCGACCGTGCTCGACGGCGCCCGCCTGGAGCACCGCGGCATGCCACTCCAGGTGATCCGGCCGGAGGAGAACCTCGGCGGCGCGGGTGGCTTCCACCTGGGTGTCGAGGCGGCGTACGAGCAGGGCTTCGACCGCATCTGGCTGCTCGATGACGACGTCGTCCCGGCCCCCGACTGCCTCAGCGTGCTGCTCGCGGTCGACGACGACCTGGCCGACTGCCTGATGGTGGTCCGCGAGGACCTCCGTGGCCGGCTGGTCGAGAAGGCGGCCCTGAAGTTCGACCTGCGCAACCCGCTCCGGATCAAGCCCAAGACCGCGATGGTCGAGACGACGTTCGTGACCCGCGAGGCGATGCCGGCCCTGGTCGAGCTCGAGAACGTGCCGTTCGAGGGGTTCATGGTCCGGCGCCGGGTCGTCGAGGCGATCGGGCTGCCCGACCCCGGCTTCTTCATCTTCTACGACGACGTCGACTACGCCCTGCGCGCTCGGCGGGCCGGCTTCCGCATCTACGCCGTGCGCGACGCGGTGCTGGTGCGACAGCTCGAGTTCGACCAGCAGCACGACCTGGGCGGCTGGAAGGGCTACTACATGTACCGCAACCTGTTCACCGTGCACCTGCGCTACGGGGAGAACAGGCTGGTCCGTGCGAAGCCGTGGCTGATCGCCGCCGGGGTGGTCGCGCTGTCGCCGCTGCGGGGTGGCCCGTCCGAGGCGCGCAACGTGCGCAAGGCGCTCAAGGACGCCCGGGCCCAGGACCGCGCTCGCGATCGTGCCCTCACCCGCTGAGCCGGTCTCCCGGGAAGCCCCGCCGCTTCGCGGCCGGGTGATCTCGACGCAGTCGTGGCGTGACCTGACCTTCCTGCACTGGGAGGTCGACCCGGCCCGGGTGGCGCCGCTGCTCCCGCCGGGCACCCGGCCCGACCTCCACGAGGGCCGCACCTACGTCGGCTTGGTGCCGTTCCGGATGGTCGGCGTGACGCTCGGCGGCGGCCCGACCCTGCCCTACGTCGGCGCGTTCCTCGAGACCAACGTGCGGCTCTACTCCGTCGACGAGACCGGCCGGCGTGGCGTCGTCTTCCTCAGCCTCGACACGGACCGGGCCGTGGTCGTGCCGGCCGTCCGGGCGCTGATCGGGGCGCCGTACCGCTGGGCCCGGATGCGGTTCGACCGCGACGGCGACGTGATCACCTACGAGGCGCGCCTCAGGCGGCTGGGGGACCGGCCGGCGAGCCGGGTGGTGGTGCGGGCCGGAGCGGCGCGCGAGGCGACGCCGCTGGACGACTTCCTCACCGCCCGCTGGGGGGCGCACGTGCGCCGCCCGCTCGGCACGACGTTCGTCGCCAACCAGCACCCGCCGTGGCCGCTGCGCGAGGCCGAGGTGGTCGAGCTCGACGACGGCCTGCTCGCCTCGGTCGGCCTGCCGGGCGTCGCGGGCGCCCCACCTGCGCACGTCGCGTTCAGCGAGGGGGTCTACGCAGAGTTCACCAGACCGAGGAGAGTGGCCCCATGAACGATCGAGGCGAGGCGCTGCCCGTCGCGCTCGAGCACACGCAGCGCTGGCTGGCCTCGCTCGACGACCGGCCGGTGCCGCCGCAGGCGCAGGTCGAGGAGCTGGTGGAGCGGCTCGGGGCGAGCCTGCCGGAGGGACCCACGGACGCGGGGGCCGTGATCGACCACCTCGCGACCGCCCTCGAGCCCGGGCTGACCGCGATGCCCTCCGGCCGGTTCTACGGCATGGTGATCGGCGGCGCCCACCCGGCCGCGCTGGCGGCCGACTGGCTCGTCAGCGCGTGGGACCAGAACGCAGGGCTGGCCCGGCTCACGCCCGCGGCGACGGCGACCGAGCGGGTGGCCGGCGCGTGGCTGCTCGACCTGCTCGGGCTGCCCGCGGGCAGCGCCGTCGGGTTCGTCACCGGCGGCACGATGGCCAACTTCACCTGCCTGGCCTCCGGCCGCGACGAGGTGCTGCGGCGCGTCGGGTGGGACGTCTCGGCGCACGGGCTGACGGGGAGTCCTCGCGTCCGCGTCCTGGTCGGTGCCGAGCGGCACGACACGGTCGACCTGGCGCTGCGCTACCTCGGGCTGGGCGCACCCGAGCCGGTGCCCGCCGATGAGGAGGGCCGCCTCGACGCCGGTGCCCTGGCCCTGGCTCTGGAGCAGTACGACGGTCCGACGATCGTGTGCCTCCAGGCCGGCAACGTGCACTCCGGCGCCTACGACCCGTTCGGCGAGGCCATCGAGGTCGCCCGCCGGCGTGGTGCCTGGGTGCACGTCGACGGCGCCTTCGGGCTCTTCGCCGCGGCCGCTCCGGCGTACCGCCACCTCGCCGAAGGGGTGGAAGGAGCCGACTCCTGGGCCACCGACGCGCACAAGACGCTGAACGTCCCCTACGACTGCGGCATCGCCGTCGTCCGCGACCCCGCGGCGGTCACGGCGGCCATGGGCATGCACGGCGACTACCTCATCCACGACGACGCGGGAGATCCCCTCGAGCGGGTGCCCGAGCTGTCCCGGCGGGCGCGCTCGATCCCGGTCTACGCCGTCCTGGCCGCGCACGGACGGCAGGGGACCGCCGACCTCGTCGCGCGGCTGGCCGGCCACGCGGCGGCGTTCGCCCGCGGGATCGCCGAGCTCCCCGGGGCCGAGGTGCTCAACGAGGTCGTCTTCACCCAGGTGTGCGTCAGCTTCGGGGACGACGACCGCACTCGCGGGGTGGTCGAGCGGCTCCTGGCCGACGGCGAGGCGTGGATGAGCGGCTCGGTCTGGCGCGGCCGGGCGGTGCTGCGGATCTCGGTGAGCAACTGGTCGACGACCGAGAGTGACGTTCGTCGCAGCCTCCGCGCGCTCGAGCGAGCCGTTGCCTCCGACTGAGCGCGCCGAATCGAGCCTGTGCCGGGGCGTCCGTAGACTGATCTGTCGTGTCGCCGGAGAACTCGCTGCCCGAGGGCAGCCCTGATCTTGTGGTCGTCGGCTCCGGGTTCTTCGGACTGACGATCGCCGAGCGCTGCGCGTCCGAGCTGGGGCTCCGTGTCCTGGTCCTCGAGCGCCGTCACCACCTGGGCGGCAACGCCTACAGCGAGAAGGACCCCGAGACCGGGATCGAGGTGCACAAGTACGGCGCGCACCTCTTCCACACCTCCAACGAGAAGGTGTGGGAGTACGTCAACCGGTTCACGACCTTCACCGACTACAAGCACCGGGTCTTCGGCAAGTACCAGGGCCAGGTCTACTCGCTGCCGATGAACCTCGGGCTGATCAACCAGTTCTTCGGCAAGAGCCACACCCCGCAGGAGGCGCGCGAGCTGATCGCGAGCCAGGCCAGCGAGATCGCCACCGAGGACGCCACCAACCTCGAGGAGAAGGCGATCAGCCTCGTCGGCCGCCCGCTCTACGAGGCGTTCATCAAGGGCTACACGGCCAAGCAGTGGCAGACCGACCCGACCAGGCTGAGCGCGGAGATCATCACCCGCCTCCCGGTGCGCTACACGTTCGAGAACGGCTGGTTCAGCGACACCCACGAGGGGCTGCCGACCGACGGCTACACCGCGTGGCTGACGAGGATGGCCGACCACCCCAACATCGAGGTCCGCCTCGAGACGGACTTCTTCGCCAAGACAGACCGGTTCAGTGCCGACCAGTACAAGGGACGCGTCCCCATCGTCTACACCGGGCCGGTCGACGAGTACTTCGGCAACAGCGAGGGCCGGCTGTCGTGGCGCACCGTCGACCTCGAGCAGTCGGTCGAGGACGTCGACGACTTCCAGGGCACCGGCGTCGTCAACTACAACGACCAGGAAGTCCCCTTCACCCGCATCATCGAGTTCAAGCACTTCCACCCCGAGCGGGTGAAGACCCACCTGCCGGGCAAGACGGTCATCGTGCACGAGTACTCCCGCTTCGCGGAGGAGGGCGACGAGCCCTACTACCCGATCAACACCGCCGAGGACCGAGCCAAGCTGCTGAAGTACCGCGAGCTGGCCAAGCAGGAGCCGTTGGTGCTCTTCGGGGGCCGCCTCGGCACCTACAAGTACCTCGACATGCACATGGCGATCGGCTCGGCGCTGTCGATGTTCGAGAACAAGCTGCGCCCGCACTTCGCCGACGGCGCCGAGCTGAAGTCCGGGGGAGTGGACGAGTGAGCGAGACCAGCGCGACGACCAGCGCGACAACCAGCGCGACCCGCCGCCGTACGACGAAGAAGGCTGCCCAGAAGTCGGTGCAGAAGTCGGAGCAGACGTCGGTGCAGAAGTCGGTGCAGCAGCCGGCGCGCGAGGCCAACCGACGGGTCCTGCAGCGGCAGATCATGCCGATCGACCGCGACTTCGACGTCTTCGCGCTCTACGTCGACGCCGAGGACGCCACCCTCGACGCCGACAAGTACGAGATCGGCGGCACCAAGGCGGCCAAGGACCTCAACAACGCCGCGATCCGCCAGGCGACCTCGACCGGCCGCGGGATCGCGCCCGACCAGATCGAGTCGCGCACCGCGCTGCGGGTCCGCTCCGGTGAGCGGCTCTCGTTCGGCACCTACTTCAACGCCTTCCCGGCGTCCTACTGGCGGCGCTGGACGGTCGTCTCCGCCGTCCGGCTGACCATCGACGTCTCCGGCCGCGGCGCGACCGTGATCGTCTACCGGTCGCTGGCCAACGGGCGCTCGCAGCGGGTCGACTCCGCCGGCACCGGCGCGGAGGCCAAGGGCACGTTCACCTTCGAGCTGCCGCTCGACACGTTCGTCGACGGCGGGTGGTACTGGTACAACGTCGTCGCCGGCGACGACGACGCGGTGGTCGAGTCGGCCGAGTGGTCGGCCGAGGTCCCTGACGACCGGCTCGAGCACGGCACCGCCGACATCGCCATCACGACGATGAACCGGCCCGACTTCTGCGCCAAGCTGCTCACGCAGATGGGCTCCGACGAGCTGCTTCGGCCCTACCTCGACACCGTCATGGTGATGGAGCAGGGCACCAAGAAGGTCGTCGACTCGGAGTTCTTCGACGCCGCCAAGGGCTCCCTCGGCGACAAGCTCCGGATCATCGAGCAGGGCAACCTCGGCGGGTCCGGCGGCTACGCGCGTGGCCAGCTCGAGTCGCTGCGCAAGGGCACCGCGACGTACGCCCTGATGATGGACGACGACGTCGTCTGCGAGCCCGAGGGCATCATCCGCGCGATCACGTTCGGCGACCTGGCCCGGCGCCCGACGATCGTCGGCGGCCACATGTTCAGCCTCTACAACAAGTCCGAGCTGCACAGCTTCGGCGAGATCGTGCAGCCCTGGCGCTTCTGGTGGATGACGCCGCTCGACGGCTTCAGCCGCTGGGACCTCTCCGCGCGCAACATCCGCTCGGCGCGGTGGCTGCACAAGCGGGTCGACGTGGACTTCAACGGCTGGTTCATGTGCCTGATCCCGCGCGCGGTGATCGCCGAGATCGGTCTCTCGCTGCCGCTGTTCATCAAGTGGGACGACGCAGAGTACGGCCTGCGCGCCAAGGCGGCCGGCTTCCCGACGGTGACGTTCCCGGGCGCGGCGGTCTGGCACGTGCCGTGGACCGACAAGAACGACGCCCTCGACTGGCAGGCCTACTTCCACGTCCGCAACCGGCTGGTCAGCGCGCTGCTGCACTCGACCTACCCGCGCGGCGGCCGGGTGATCCGCGAGAACCTCAACCACACGGTCTCCCACCTGGTGGCGATGCAGTACTCCACCGTCGAGATCCGCAACCAGGCGATGGAGGACGTGCTCGCCGGGCCCGAGGGGCTGCACGCGATGCTGCCGACGCGGCTCGCCGAGGTCAACGCGTTCCGCAAGCAGTTCACCGACGCCCAGCTCGAGCCCGACCGCGAGGCGTTCCCCGAGGTGCGCCGCAAGAAGCCGCCGAAGAAGGGCCGCGACGTCGTCGAGGTCCCGAGCAAGTGGGCCCAGCGCAAGACCGCCGCGCTCGAGCCGGTCCGCCACTTCCTCACCAAGGAGCGCCCGCTCTCCCGCGAGTACCCCGAGGTGGAGATCCGCGCCGTGGACGCCAAGTGGTACCGCATCGCGAGCTACGACTCGGCCGTCGTCTCGATGAACGACGGCACGTCGGCCGCGCTCTACCGCCGCGACGCGAAGAAGTACCGCGAGCTGGCCGCCCGGACCGCGGCGCTGCACGCCCGGCTGACGAAGGAGTGGCCCCGCCTCGCCGAGCAGTACCGCGCCGCGCTGCACGACGTGACCTCGCCGGAGACCTGGGAGCAGACCTTCCGGCCCTGGACCGAGGGCACGGACGCGGACCCAGGACGGACGAGTTGACGCCGGGGGCCGAGACCCCGGAGGGCGCTGACGCCACCGTCGCCGTACGCCACGACCTCGACCACGTGCCGCTGGTCGACCCCGCGGCCAAGGGCGGGCTGGTCGGCGTCCTGCGACGCCGCTACCTGCTCAAGCTGATGGTCCGCCGCGAGCTGCGGGCCCGCTACATCGGCTCGAAGATGGGCCTGGCGTGGTCCTACATCAACCCGTTCACGCGGTTCCTGACGTTCTACTTCGTCTTCGGGATCATCCTCGGCCGCGGCCAGGTCCCGCACTTCGCGATCCACCTGTTCGCCGGCATGGTGCTCGTCAACCTGTTCACGGAGTCGTTCAACTCCGGCACCCGGTCGATCCTGCAGAACAAGGCGGTGGTGCAGAAGATGCCCCTGCCGCGCGAGATCTTCCCGATCGCCTCGATGCTGGTGTCGCTCTACCACACCGGACCGCAGCTGGTGATCCTCGTCGGCGCCTGCCTGGCGACGGGCTCGTTCTCGCCCGACCCCGTGGGGCTGCTCGCGGCGCTGCTCGGGTTCGGGATCGTGATCCTGCTCGGCACCGGCATGGGCCTGATGTTCGCGGCCATCAACGTGATGTACCGCGACTGGACCCGGGTCGTGCAGATCTTCACCCAGGTGCTGCCGTTCACCGCGCCGATGATGTACCCCTACACGCTGGTCGAGAAGCGGTTCTCCGGCTTCCCCGAGATCACGCACTTCTACCTGTTCAACCCGCTCGCCGAGGCCGTCCTGCTGATCCAGCGCGGGTTCTGGATCACGACGATCAGCCCGGCGGACGCGAAGACCGCCGGTGCCGAGTGGGGGTTCAAGCCGGGCCTGCACACCAACTTCCCCGACCACCTGTTCGAGCGCGGCCTGATCATGCTCGGCGCCGCCGCCGTGTTCCTGGTCTTCGCCCAGTGGGTCTTCACCCGCCTGGACGACAAGATCCCCGACAGGCTGGTGTGAGGTGACGACCTCCATCGAGGTCGAGAACGTCTCGAAGAAGTTCTCGATGCAGTACCAGCGGACCCTCAAGCAGGTCGCGGTGGCGAAGTTGCGCGGCCAGCGGATCAAGGACAGCTTCTGGGCCCTGCAGGACGTCTCGTTCCAGGTCCAGCAGGGTGAGGCCATCGGCCTGATGGGGCTCAACGGCTCCGGCAAGAGCACGCTGCTCAAGCACATCATGGGCGTGATGCGCCCGACCTCGGGCACCGTCCGGACCCGCGGCCGCATCTCGGGGCTGATCGCCACCGGCGCGGGCTTCCACCCGCAGATGACCGGCACCGAGAACATCTACATGAACGCCGCGATCCTCGGCATGACCAAGGAGGAGACCGACGCGAAGTTCGACGACATCGCCGGCTTCGCCGACGTCGGCGAGTTCCTGGACACCCCGGTCGGCAACTACTCCTCGGGCATGTTCGCGCGGCTCGGCTTCTCGGTGGCCGTGAACGTCGACTGCGACGTCTTCATCGCCGACGAGGTCCTGGCCGTCGGCGACCAGCCGTTCAAGAAGAAGTGCATGAAGCGGATGGAGCAGATCCGCGACAGCGGCGTCACCCTCTTCTACGTCAGCCACGCCGCCCAGTCGGTGCGGCGCATGTGCACCCGCGTGATCGTCCTCGAGAAGGGCGTGGTCGGCTTCGACGGCGACGTCGACGAGGGCATCCACTACCTGCACTACGACGACAGCGAGGACGTCGACGCCGAGGAGGAGCAGACCACGGACGGGGAGCTCGGCTCGGAGGTCTGACGCCTCCTCGGCTGGTTCCGCACAGCAAGCCGACTCGGCGGGCGCGGGGCCAGCACCCACACCGGGGTTGACAAACTGGGAACTGCTCGGCGTGTCGACTGGCAATTACAGCGTTGTAGTTACTCAGTTTCTCTACCGCCGACCCTGTGACGCGTGTGAAAGTTGCAACTCGTGTGACCTTCCCCCGCACAGGAGCAACCGGTTATGTCGCCTTCGCGCGCTCGCTACGTCACCGCGTGCCAGCAGCTGTTGGCGCTCGGCGTGGTGGTCATCGCGCTGGTCCCGGCGACGCGCGTCGTGTCGCTCGACGTGGTCGGCGTCGGGCCTGGGCAGGGGGTCGCGCAGCCGTCGATCGAGGTGTCTCCCGACGCGGCCGAGGCCGGCGCGTCGCGGGCCGAGGCGCCTGCGGGGAGGTCCGCGTTCGCACGCCAGCAGCAGCGGTGCGCACCTGTGGGGTGGCGGGTGGTCGAGCGCCGTACGGTGCCCCGTGCCACGGAGCAGCCGTGCTGGGCGCGAGGCCGGCACGCCAGGGGCGTGACCCCGGGAGCGGGCTGATCAGCCGAAGCGGTGGGTGACCCGCTCGGCCTCGGCGATCGCGTCGAGTCGCACCGGGTCCGCCCCCGTGACGAGGACCAGCGAGCCGCCCGACACGAGCGGCCGCGAGACGGCGGTGACACCTGGTGGGGAAGCCGGGTTCACCGTCGACAGGAGCCGGTTGCCGCCGGTCGAGCCAGCAGGGTTCCCGGCGGCAGCCGAGCTCCCGAACAGCTCGTCCTGGGTCACCGGGCCGTCCAGGAGCGCCACGTCGGCGCCGCCCGGCGGGTCGTATGCCGTGAACGCGTCGGGCTGCCCCCAGACCTCGACGCCGACGTCGTGCACGCCGGCAGGCAGCGGCTCGGCGAAGCGCACGCCCATCGGGAGCAGCGAGCAGGCGAGGACCGGCCGGTCGTCGGCGAGCGGCGCCCAGGTGGCGAGCGAGGCGGGTCCGCACACGACCGCCGCCGGCGTGCCCCCGGACCCGGCGAAGGCCACCGTGAGGCCCGCTGTCCACGCGGCGCCGAGGAAGACCGGCCCGAGCCAGTGCGTGGGCAGGTCGACGAGCAGCACGTCGTTGCGCTCGAGGTCGTGCTCGTCGACCAGCAGCGAGGCGGTCTTCGCCACCCAGTTGGCAAAGGTCGTCACCGACAGCTCGACCCGCTCGCCGGAGCGCTCGTCGTACGACGTGAGCAGCGGGCGGCCGGGGTCGCGCCTCAGCTCGGCGGCGAGCCGGTCCGCGAAGGTGGTCACATGGTCAGCCTAGGAAAGCGACCTACCTCGCCGCGCGGCCGGCTTAAGACCAATCCAGCGCAATCGCGCTCGTTTGGTCTTGTTTCACGGGTGAAACAAGACAGATCCAGCGCAATTGCGCTGAATCTGCACTGTGGATGATCGTCAGGACGGCGCGGTCCCAGACTCGGACCTCCCCTCGCTGCGAGCGGGGGAGGAGCCTCGTCAGGAGAAGTCGGCCCGGCTCAGCTCCTCGTTGATCCGGCTGCTGGAGTCGGCCTTGTCCTCGCCGCCCACGCCGTAGACCATCTGCAGCCCGATCTCCTCGGTCAGGTGCGCCTCGGCGCTCGGCACCGGGTCGCCGGAGTCGGAGCGGTCGCCGCCGTTGCAGAAGAGCAGCTCGGCGTCGGGGTGGAGCTCGCGCACCCGGCGCAGCGACGCGGCGACGCTGGCGTCGTCGTCGATCGCCACGAACGCCTCGTCGACGCAGCGCAGCTCGGCCACGATCGCGTGCCGGTCGTCCTCGGTCATGAGGATCCGGCCCTTCTTCAGCTGCTGCTGCCGGTCGTTGTTGACGATCACGACCAGGTGCGGCGCCAGCTCGCGGGCCGCCTTGATCATCCGCAGGTGCCCGATGTGGATCGGGTTGAAGTAGCCGCTGACGATGGCGATGCGCTCGGGCGCACCCATCACATGGCGTCCGGCTCGGGCGAGTCCGTGTAGGGGTAGTCGAGCATGAACTGCTTCAGCGCGGCACCGCTCGGAGCGCTGCAGTACTGGAACACGCCGACCTGCTTGGCGGGGTCGCTCTCGCCGGAGCCGCCGGCCGACCAGTGCGAGAACGCGACGTGCATGCCGTCGGGGAACTTGCCGTTCTTGCCCTGCTCCTTCTCGTCGGCGGCGGTCCACGGCGCGGCGATGAACTTCAGCCGCAGGTTGTCGTCGTCGGAGCGGAACTTGTCGGCGATGCCGTCGATGACGTTGAGCTCGTCGGCGTCGTCGGCGATCGACTCGTCGTACCAGAGGATCGTGTAGCCGTGCTCGAGGTTGTGCACCAGCGACTCGAGCTCGGGGCGGTCGTCCTCGGTGTAGTACTTGCGGTTGAACGGCGCGGGCGCCTGGTTGGCGCCGGGGCCCTCGTTCCAGTGCGAGCCGAACGCCGGGGGCGCCGTCTCGTAGATGACCTGCGAGGGCGCAGGCACGTGCTGCTGGTTGCCGTCCGCCGGCTTGGTCGTGACCTTGTCGCACGCCGATGCGGGGGCGCCGATCGAGGCGAGGTCGATGTCCTTGAACTTGCGCAGGTCCAACCAGTTCTTCACCGGGCGGTACGCCGCCGCGACGACGATCAGGAGCGCGACCAGCGTGCAGACGCCGACGATGGCGAAGCCGCGGCGCTTCTCGGCGCCCTTCTGCTTCTTGCGGATCTCGTCGATGACCGCCTGGCGGTCGGACTTGCTCGACTTCTTGGCCACGGCTACGGAGCACCTCGGGTGGTGGGCTGCACAGGAGGCTGTGCTGGACACGGACTGTGCGGGACAAAGGACGGGGCTCCTGAGAGCCCGACGGAGGAGTCTACGGAGTCGCCGGTCGGATCACTGCTTTCTCAGGGCCTTCTTCGGGAGCGGGCTCCAGGCGCCACCCGTGGGCGAAGGCCAGCGGCGCCAGGCGCGGGTCCGCGGCGACGGCCAGCCCGTCGCCCGCCGGCTCGGCCTCGACGCCGAGGACGCGCGCCAGTGCCGACGCCATCTCCTCGGCCGGCGCGGGCGCGCCGAAGGGCGGTTGGTCGGCGGGGTCGCCGGCCAGGGCGCGGACCACGGCCTCCCGGGCGCCGTACCCGAACAGGTCCTCGCCCTCGACGCGGACCAGCGCCGCCGCGCCGGCGCCGTCCTCGCCGGGTGACAGCACCAGGTCGGCCCGGCCGCGGACCAGCGCGAACGGCCGAGCGGTCAGCTTGCCCTGGGCGAGCTCGGCCGCCCCGGCCAGCTCGTCGGCGAGCGCGGGAGCGGTGACCGCGAGCTCGTTGCCGTAGGAGTCGGTGCGGCCGGCGTGCGTGTCGAGCACCGTGATGCCGGCGGCGCCGATCGCGATGTCGGTCTGCCCGGTGCGCCACGCGCGGCCGGCCGTGTCGGTGACCACGACTCCTACGTTGGCGCCGGTGCGCTCCGCGATCTGCCGGCGCAGCGTCCGCGCGCTGCCGTCGGGGTCGACGGGCAGGAGCAGCACGGTGCCGGCCTCGACGTTGGAGCCGTCGACGCCTGCCGCCGCCAGGGTGAGCCCGAGCCGGGTGCGGACGATCGTGGTCGGTCCGCGGCGCGCCACCACCCGGGCGCCGGGCTCGGCGAGCTCGCCCTCGACCGCGGCGACGCGGTCGGCGCCCCGCAGCGCGCGGCCCTCGGCCTTGCTGACCACCTTGCTCGTCACCAGCACCACGTCGCCGTCGGTGGGGGAGAGCGCGGCGAGGACCAGCTCGGCCAGGTCGTCGCCCGCCCGCACCTCGGGCACGCCGTCGGGGGCGATCACCTCGAGCGTCATGGGGTGCTCATGCCACGAGGGCGAGCGCGGCCGCGGCCATCGCGGCCGTGGCGTCCGGGTCGGTCATGAGCAGCGGCACGGCAGCCGCGCTGAGGCCGGCGGCGTGCAGCCCGGGCAGCTGGCCGGCGTCCGACTCGTCGACGAGCCAGCCGTCGAGGACGCCGTCCTGGGAGCGGGCGCCGTAGTGGCGGCCGACCCCGCCCGCGCTCACATCGACCCCGAGGCTCGTGAGCAGCTGGTTGGCCATGCCGCGGACGTGGCTGCCGCCGATGATCGGGGAGACGCCGACGACGGGCGCGCGGGTGGCGACCAGCGCCTCCCGCACCCGCGGCACCCCGAGGATCGTGCCGACCGAGACTACGGGGTTGGACGGCGGCAGGATCACGACGTCGGCGTCGGTGATGGCGTCGATGACTCCCGGCCCGGGGGTGGCCTCGTCGAGCCCCACCACGACCACGGCCTCGGCGGGCACCTCCGCGCGCAGCTTCACCCAGTACTCCTGGAAGTGCACGACCCGCCGGCCGCTGGGCGAGCGCTCGAGGTCGTCGTCGGCGATCGCGACGTGGGTCTCGACGCGGTCGTCCGACATCGGCAGGAGCCGGACGCGGTCGCCGAGCACCGGCGTGAGCCAGCGCCGGCACAGCGCCTCGGTCACCTGCGACAGCGGGTAGCCCGCGTCGAGCATCTGGGTGCGGACCAGGTGGGTGGCGATGTCGCGGTCGCCGAGGCCGAACCACGTGGGCTCGACGCCGTACGCCGCGAGCTCGGCCTTCGCGCTCCACGTCTCGTCGCGCCTGCCCCAGCCGCGCTCGGGATCGATCCCGTCGCCGAGCGTGTACATCACCGTGTCGAGGTCGGGGCAGACCTTCAGGCCGTGCACCCAGATGTCATCGGCGGTGTTGGCGACGACCGTCACGACCGCGTGGTCCGCGACGCCCGGCAGGAGACCCCGCTCGATGCCGTGCAGCAGACCCTGGATGAACCGCGCACCACCCATCCCGCCGGACAGGACGGTGAGGTTGCGACGTGGTCCGGACCGGTCTCCGGCGGGGCTGACCATGGCCACAGCCTGTCGCACGCGGCGCACTACCAGACGCCCGGGTGGCCCGTCCCGAGAACTGCCATACCAGACCGGGGCTTGACTTCCGGCGTACGACAGGCATGTAATCACATTGGTGTCGTTCACGATTCCTCGGGGAAATCCACACGACACGCGGGTCAAGCAGGGTCGAGTGCACCACAGGATTGACTACGGGTCGAAGGGCAGTCACATGAGAGAGCTTTTTCTCCTCGACGGGGACGACGCCGACGACGCGGGGTGGCAGGAGCGTGCGCTGTGCGCACAGACGGACCCCGAGGCGTTCTTCCCCGAGAAGGGCGGTTCCACCAGGGAGGCCAAGAAGGTCTGCCTCACGTGCGACGTCCGGACCGAGTGTCTGGAGTCCGCACTGATGAACGACGAGCGCTTCGGCATCTGGGGCGGTCTCTCCGAGCGGGAGCGCCGCAAGCTGAAGAAGCGCGCCGTCTGATCATCCCCACCGAGAGTGCCCGGGCCTCGGCCCGGGCTTCTCTCATTTCTGTCTACCCCCGCGAGCTTCGCCCCCAGTTGGATACCCCCGCGAGCTTCGGCCCCCAATCCGCGGCGACTGCTCGCTGCGCTCGCGGCGCCTCGCTCGCTGCACTCGCTTCGGCGCGGTCGCCGCGGCTCGGAGGCCGATCGCGGGGCGCCTCGCTGCGCTCGGA
>NZ_KE383925.1:139738-158815 GCF_000422805.1 Nocardioides halotolerans DSM 19273
CCAGTCCGTGGCGCCAGCTTCGCGGCGCCTGGCTCGCTGGCGCTCGCTGCGGCGCAGGCGCCACGGCCCGGAGGCCGATCGCGGGGCGCCTCGCTTCGCTCGGAACTACCGGTCGCTTCGCTCCCATCGCTCCTGTTGCGTTGGCCCGGACGAGGGCCCGCGCCCGGCTCGCTGGCGCTCGGCGGCTGTGGCTGCGTCCTTCCTCCGTAGTACGGCCTCGAGCGGCCGCCCGTTTCGAGCCGTCTGGCCGTGCCCCCTACGCTCAACGATCGTGTCCGCCGCTGATCCTCGCCATGCGCCGCTGACCGCGCGCGGCCGCGAGGACGTGTCGGTGGTGGTCGTCAGCCACGACGGCGAGCGCTGGCTGCCGACGGTCCTCGAGGGGCTGGCCGCGCAGCTCGCACCGATCGACCACCGCGTCGGCGTCGACACCGGCAGCAAGGACGCGTCTGCCGGTCTCCTCGAGGACGCGTTCGGCGCCGACCACGTCGTCACCGTGCCGTCCTCGACGGGGTTCCCCGCCGCGCTGCGGGCCGGTCTCGCGCTTCTCGACGAGCTCGGCTCGCCGACCGAGTGGGTCTGGGTGCTCCACGACGACTCGAGCCCGCACCCCGAGGCGCTCCTCGCGCTGCTGGCCGGTGCCGCCGACGACCCGGACGCCGACGTGCTCGGCCCGATGCTGCGCGAGTGGCCCTCGCTGAAGCGCCTGCTCGAGCTCGGCGTCACGATCTCCGGCACCGGCCGCCGCGAGACGGGCCTGGAGCGGGGTGAGTACGACCAGGGCCAGTACTCCGAGCCGCGCCACGTGCTGGCCGTCAACACCGCCGGGATGCTGGTGCGCCGGCGCGTGCTCGACGAGCTGGGCGGTCTCGACGACGAGCTGCCGGTCTTCGGCAACGACCTCGACTTCGGTTGGCGCGCGGCCGCGGCCGGTCACCGCACGGTGGCGGTGCCGCAGGCGGTGGTCTTCCACGCGGAGGCCGCGCACCGGGGGCTGCGCCGCACGCCCCTGACCGGCCGGCACACCCACTACCAGGAACGCCGCGCGGCGCTCTTCACGCTACTCGCCAACTCGCGGTCCCGCGTCTGGCCGTGGCAGGCGGTCCGGCTGGCGTTCGGGACGCTCGTGCGGATGCTCGGCTTCCTCGCCGTCCGCTCGCCGGGGCAGGCGCTGGACGACCTCGCGGCCTACGTCTCCGTGGTGTCCCACCCCGGCGGCCTGCTGGCCGCCCGCCGCGTCCGGCGCGCGGCGGCCACCGCGGAGCCGGAGGCCGCGAAGTCGCTGCTGGCGCCGCGCTGGCTCCCCTACCGGCACGCGCTCGACGCCGTCAGCGACCTCGCGACCGCGCTCACCCACTCGGCCGCCGACGTCGCCGAGCGTCGGCGGGCGGCCGCCGCGGAGCGCGACCCCTCGTCGTTCGCCGCGCGCCGCACGGCCGAGCGCGAGCGCCTCGAAGACGAGGAGGAGGTGGTCGAGGACTTCGGCATCGTGGCCCGCTTCCTCACCAACCCCGTCGCCGTGCTGCTGGCCCTGACCGTCCTCGCGATGCTGGTCGGCGCCCGGTCGGCCGTGGGGCACGTCTCCGGCCCGGGGCTCTCGCCGGCACCCGACCACTGGCACGACTGGTGGTCGCTCCACCTCTCCTCCTGGCACGAGCTCGGTCTCGGCACCGCCGTGCCGGCGCCGCCGTACGTGCTGCCGATGGCCCTCCTCTCGACCCTCGTCGGAGGCAGCCCGGCAGCCGCGGTCTCGGCGGTGCTCGTGCTCGCGGTGCCGTTCTCGCTCTGGGGCGCGTGGCGGTTCCTGCGCGTGGCGGGCCGGCTCGCGACCCCGGCCGGCGCGAACCGCTGGCTGATCCTGTGGGGCGCGACGACCTACGCCCTGGTGCCGGTCGTCTCCGGCGCCTGGGGGCAGGGCAGCCTCGCGCCGGTGCTGTCGGCCGCGCTGCTGCCCTGGCTCGCGCACGCCGCCCTCGGCTTCGCCGACCCCGAGGCCGACCGGCGCTGGCGGGCGGCCTGGCGCACCGGCCTGCTGCTCGCGCTCGTCAGCTGCGGCACGCCGCTGGCGTGGGTGGTCGCCGCGCTCGTGGGCGTCGTGGTGGTGCTCCTCGCGTTCACCCTGCTGCCCGGCATCGGCCGGGACCGCTCGGCGTGGGGGCCGCCGGTGGTCGCCCTCCTCGTCGTCCCGGTGCTCCTGGCGCCGTGGTGGCTGCCGGCCCTGGTGCACGGCGCGGGGGAGGGGCTGCTGCTGGACGGTGGGCTGCTCCCGGTGCCGACCCCCGACGGCGTCGAGCTCGGGCTCGGGCGGTTCCACGAGGTCGGCGCGCCCTGGTGGCTGGGCGTGGTCCCGCCCGCGCTGGCCGTGCTCGCGCTGGTGCCCAGGCGGACCCGGATCCCGGTGCTCATCTGCTGGCTCGTCGCCCTGCTGGCGGTCGTCGCGGCCGTGGCGCTGGGCTCGGTCACCCTGGACCTCGCCGCGCTGTCGACGCCGCCGGGGCTGGGGTTCCTCCTGCTGCTCGTGCAGGCCGCGATGGTCACCGCCGTCGTCCTCGGTGCCCTCGGTGTCGAGCGGCCCGGCGGCGTGCTCCGGGGAGTAGTCGCGCTCCTGGCCGCGGCCGCGGTGCTCGCCCCGCTCGGCGGGCTGGTCTGGTTCGTCACCGAGGGCGGGGACGACCTGACCGACGACCGCGAGGCCGGCATCCCGGCGTACATGGTGCAGAGCTCGGAGCAGGGGGCGGAGCACGGGATCCTCGTCGTCCGCGGCTCGCTCGACGACGGCCTCAGCTACACCGTACGCCGCGACGACGGGATCACGACCGGCGAGGACGAGGTGCTCGACCTGACCAGCGAGGACCGCGGCTTCACCGCGCTCGTCCAGGGGCTCGCCGCCCGACCGACGCCCGACGCCGTGGCGGCGCTCGCCTCGCGCGGGATCGAGTACGTCGTGCTGCCGGCGCCGGCCGACGGGGAGGTCGCCGCGGCCCTCGACGCGACCGCCGGTCTCGAGCAGGCCAGCGCCGACGACCGCAGCACCCGCGCGTGGCAGGTCGACCTGCCCCTCTCGGCGAGCGACCTCGACGGGCCCGGCTCGTGGTGGCGGGTCGCGCTGCTCGTCCTCCAGGGTGTCTCGATCGTGGCCGTGCTCGTGCTGTGCGCGCCGTCGACCGACCGTGAAGGAGGCCGGCGATGAGGCGCCGACCGGGGGCCGACGTGGTCCTGGCGGTGCTGCTGCCCGCGGCCTGCGCGCTGGCGCTGCTCCTGCTGCACCCCGACCGCTCCGAGCCCGGGGGCGGGGCGCCCGTCGAGACGCCGCTGACCTCGGCGTCCGTCGTGTGCCCGAGTGCGCTGGCCGGCAGCGGGGCGGACACCCTCGGGGTCACCGTGGTGGGGGCCGACCCGAACGCCACGCTCGAGGGCGACGTCCAGGCCGGGCTCGGTGCCGAGTCCGTCCCCCTGCCCGTCCGGGGTCGCCGGGTCTCGCTCGCGCAGACAGGTGCCGGGCCGACGGTGGTGACCGGTGCGGGCGAGCTCGCCCCCGGTCTCGTCGCCGGACGCTCGCAGTCGGCGCCGCTCGCCGCGGTCGACTGCGCTCCGCCGGTGGCCGGCCAGTGGTTCACCGGGGTGGGCGCGGACGCGACCCACGACTCGGTGCTCGAGCTGGTGAACCCCAACGCCGGCCGAGCCATCGCCGACGTCACGGTCCGCTCGCCGGGCGGGGTGCTCGAGGTGCCCGCGCTCCGCGGCGTCTCCGTGCCCGGCCACAGCAGCGTCCGGCTCGACCTCGGGACCGTGGTGCCCAACCGCGCCGAGCTCGCGCTCGAGGTGCACACCAGCCGCGGTCGGCTCGCCGTGCACGTCGTCGACGCCTACGACCAGCTCGGCTCCGGAGCCGCGGGTCAGGACTGGCTGCCGGCGCAGGCCGAGCCCGCCACCGAGAGCCTGCTCCTCGGTCTCTCCAAGGGTGCCGGCGGGCGGACGCTGGTGCTGGCCAACCCGGGTGCCGACGAGGTGCGCGCCACGCTCTCCGTCGTGACGCCGACCTCGACCTACGCACCCACCGGTGTCGAGGACGTCCGGGTCGCCCCGGACTCCACCGAGGCGGTCTCGCTCGACGACGTGCTCGCGCAGGCCGCCAAGGACGACGCGATCGGGCTGCTGGTCGAGTCGAACGGGCCGGTGACCTCGACCCTCCGCCAGATTGCGCACGACGACCTGTCGCTGCTGACGACCGCGCCGGTGGTCGACGCGCTCACCGCGGCGGTGCTGCCCACCGGGCCGAAGCACGTGCTCCTCGCCGGCGCGAGCGGGACGGGCACGGCGACCGTGACGGCGTACTCCGCGCGCGGCAAGCAGCTCGACCAGCAGGAGGTCGGGCTCGCTCCCGACGCCGGCGCCGACGTCACGCTGCCGGACAAGGCCGTCCTGGTCACGGTGACCCCGACCGGCACCACGGTGCGCGCGGCGGTGCGGCTCGACGGCGCGGGCACCGCCGTCGTCCCCCTGCGCGAGCTGGTGCTGACCGGGCTGGTGCCCGACGTCCGCCCCGGCGCGCCCTGACCCCGCGGGTCGGAAGCCTCAGCCCTGGACCAGGTCGCCCTGGTGGAGGTCGGCCTTGCCCAGCCCCTCGAGGAGCAGGCCGACGTGGTCGCCGACCGTCGCGGTGTCGCGGACCTTGCGGAACATCTCGACGCCCGTGACCTCCGTCGTGAACGCGACCCCGCCGTCGCGGACGACGTCGACGGCCATGCCGACCCGCACGGTCCCGGACTCGACGCGACCGGTGACGACGGTGCCCCGGTTGGTGATCGAGAAGACGTCCTCGACCGTCATCCGGAACGAGCCGTCGCCCGGCGTCCCGGCCGGGGCCGTCGCCGCGACACCCGCGCCGGTGGGACTGGCGGCGTTCGCCTCCTCGAGCAGGGCCTCGACGCTCCGGTCATCCACCTTCTTGCCGAACGGCCACCACGCCATCGCGTCCTACTCTCCTTCGTAGCGGGGGTCGACCCGCTCCGGGTCGATGCCGAGGAGCTCGGCGACCTGCTCGACCACGACGGTCAGGACGAGCGCCTCGAGGTCGGCGCGGGTCTCGGCGCGGTGCTCGATGGGGCGCCTGAACAGCACCAGCCGGGTCGGCGTGGCGCCGCTGCCGCGCACGAGGGAGGCGAGCGGCACCTGGTCGGTCTCCCAGTCGTCGGGGAGCTGGGGCGCATCCTCGACGGCGTACTCCACGAGCCCGAGCTGGTCCTGCCAGCGCTGGTCGATGCCGGTCACGATGCCCAGCGCCAGGTCGTCGAACCGCTGCCGCGGGGTCGGCAGCTCCGGGTGCCCGGGCAGCCGTGGCAGGACACCTGGGCCGCGCATCCCGCGGCCGCGCCGGTCGCGGCGCCGGGAGGGCCTGGCGGTGCGGTGGTCCACCTGCAGGAGCGTAGTGGTGTCAGTCGCGCGAACCGGTCAGCGCGCCTCGACGACGCCGAGCCGCACCGGCGGTACCGTCCAGTTCGTGAGCCCTTCCCGGCGCTGCTCGCGCACCGCGTGCGACCGTCCCGCGGTCACCACGCTCACCTACGTCTACGCCGACCAGACGGCGGTCCTCGGCCCGCTCGCGACGTACGCCGAGCCGCACGCCTACGACCTGTGCGACCAGCACGCCGAGCGCCTCTCGGCCCCGCGCGGCTGGGAGGTCCTGCGGCTGATCTCGGACATCTCCCCGCGCGGCCCGTCCGACGACGACCTGCTCGCGCTCGCCAACGCGGTCCGCGAGGCGGCCCGCCCGGTGCCGGCCGCGACGGCGCCGCCGGCCACCGAGCACGGCTCGCGCGAGACGCTGCGTCGAGGCCACCTGCGGGTGCTCACGCACGACGAGGACTCGGCGTACTGACCCCGTCGGCGCCCGACTAGGGTCTCGCGCATGGCGGAACCCACCGGCGTCGACCCGGACGTCGTCCGGGCGGTCTTCAAGGCCTACGACGTCCGGGGGCTGGTGCCGGAGCAGGTCGACGAGCCCCTCGCCCGCGCGACCGGCCGGGCGCACGCCCAGGTCACGGGTGCGGACACCGTCGTCGTGGGCCACGACATGCGGCCGAGCTCGCCGGGGCTCGCCCGCGCCTTCGCGGACGGGGCGGCCGAGGCCGGCGCGGACGTCGTGATGATCGGCCTGGCCTCCACCGACATGCTCTACTTCGCCTCTGGCCACCTCGGCGTCGCGGGGGCGATGTTCACCGCCAGCCACAACCCGGCGGCGTACAACGGCATCAAGCTGTGCCGCGCCGACGCCGTGCCGCTCGGCCGCGAGTCCGGGCTCGACGAGATCCGAGACCTGGTGGTCACGCCGCGAGCGGTCGGCGGGCGGGGTGGCGAGGTGCGCGACCTCGACCTGCTCGAGGCCTACGCCGAGCACCTGGTCTCCCTGGTCCCGATGACCGGCTCGCGACCGCTGCGAGTCGTGGCCGACGCGGGCAACGGGATGGCCGGCCACACCGCCCCAGCGGTGTTCGAGCGGCTCCCGGCGGGGCTGGTCGAGCTCGTGCCGATGTACTTCGAGCTCGACGGCACCTTCCCCCACCACGAGGCCAACCCGATCGAGCCGGCCAACCTGCGCGATCTCAAGGAGCGCGTGGTCAGCGAGGGTGCTGACCTCGGTCTGGCGTTCGACGGCGACGCCGACCGGTGCTTCCTGGTCGACGAGCGCGGCGCCGCGGTCTCGCCGTCCGCGCTCACCGCGCTGATCGCGAGCCGCGAGCTGGCCAAGGAGCCGGGCGCGACCGTGATCCACAACCTCATCACCAGCCGCGCCGTCCCCGAGCTGGTCCGCCGGCTCGGCGGCGTCCCGGTCCGCACCCGCGTCGGGCACTCCTACATCAAGGCCACGATGGCCGAGACCGACGCCGTGTTCGGTGGCGAGCACAGCGGCCACTTCTACTTCCGCGACTTCTGGCGGGCCGACTCCGGCATGCTCGCGGCGCTGCACGCGCTCGCCGCGCTGTCCGAGACCGACCAGCCGCTGTCGCAGCTCATGGCCGACTACGACCCCTACCCGCTCAGCGGCGAGCTCAACTCCGAGGTCGCCGACACCCGTGCGGTCACCGACGCCGTCGCCGCGGCGTACGCCGACCGCGACGGCGTCACCGTCGACCACCTCGACGGCCTGACCGTGAGCCACGCCGACTGGAGCTTCAACCTGCGGCCCTCCAACACCGAGCCGCTGCTGCGGCTCAACGTCGAGGGCCGCGACCGCGCCATCATGGAGCGGGTGCGCGACGATGTGCTGGCCCTGATCCGGAAGGACGACCACTGATGAACCTCTCCGACGAGCTGCTCGCGATCATCGTCTGCCCCGACTGCCACGGCGACCTGGCACCGGTGGAGACCGACGACGGGGGTGAGCTGGTGTGCCAGGCGTGCGGCCTGGCCTACCCGGTGCGCGACGACATCCCGGTGCTGCTCGTCGACGAAGCCCGCCGCCCCGGCTGAGCGCGGGTCCCCGTGGTCACCTGGTTCGACGAGTCGCGGCTCGACGACGAGTCCGCGCTGGCCGCCCACGACCTGCGGCTGCGCACGCTGGCCGAGTCCGGCGCGCGAGTACGCCGCGAGGCCGGCGAGGCCGCCGCCGCGACCGAGGAGGCCGTGTCGCGGGCCGCGGAGCAGGGCCGCCCGCGCGCGGTGATCGCCGCCGGGCCTGACTCGCGCCTGCTGCGCGCGGTGCTCGAGCCCTGGTGCCCGGTGCCGTTCGTGGCCTGGCCCGGTCCGGCGCTGCCCGGCTGGGCCGGCAGCCTCGACCTGGTCGTCGTGCTGGCACCGGACGGCTCCGACACCGGCACGGCGTCCGCCGTGGCCGAGGCCATCCGCCGGGGCTGTCAGGTCGTGGTCGCTTGCCCGCCCACCTCGATGGTCGCCGAGCACGCCGCCGGGCGCTGGAGCACGATCCTGCCGACGGTCACCCGCGACCAGCTCGCCACCGCGGTCGTGGTGCTCGCCTACCTCGACCAGGTCCAGCTCGGGCCCGCCGCCGAGCCCGAGCCCGTCGCCGAAGCCCTCGACGAGGTGGCGATCGCCTGCTCGCCGACCCGCGACATCGCCGTCAACCCGGCCAAGATGCTCGCCCTGGCGCTCGCCGACGCGAACCCGCTCGTCTGGGGCGGCACCGTGCTGGCGGCGCGGGCCGCGCGCCGGGTGGCGGAGTCGATCCGGCGCGCGAGCGGGCGCACCGCGCTCGCCGGCGACGCCGAGCACCTGCTGCCCGTGCTCGAGGCGGCCCGCCAGCGCGACGTCTTCGACGACCCGTTCGCCGGCGGCCAGTCCGACCCGCGGCCGATGCTGCTGGTCCTCGACGACGGGTCGGAGGAGCCCGTCGTCAGGGAGCAGCGCGGCCGGCTGCTGGCCGCGGCGTCCTCGCGCGGCGTCCGGGTCGAGACCGTGAGCACCGACGCGCCGTCGGAGGTCGCGCGCTACGCCTCGCTCCTCCTCTCGGGCACCTACGGCGCGGAGTACCTGCGGGTCGGCCTCGTCGAGGAGTGACCGCCCTCCGGCACTGCCCCGGGGGGTGTCGGGGAGTCGTCGGTCGGGTACGTCCTCTTCGTGGCCGTCAGCACCAGCGCACCGCCTGTCGCGAAGACCCGCGACCCGTGGTGGGACAACGCCAAGATGGCGCTCGTCCTGCTCGTCGTCGTGGGGCACGCGTGGACGCTGCTGCCGCACTCCGCCCTCAACGACCACCTCTACGACTTCCTCTACGCCTGGCACGTGCCGGCGTTCGTGTTCGTGACCGGCTACCTCTCGCGCTCCTTCACCTACGAGCCGCGGCGGCTCTGGCAGCTGGTGCGCACCCTGGTGGTGCCCTACGTGCTCTTCGAGTGCGCGCTGGCGCTGTTCCGGATCTACGTCGGCGGCGAGAAGCTCGAGGACCTGTTCCAGGACCCGCACTGGCCGATGTGGTACCTCGCCGCGCTGTTCTTCTGGCGGCTGATGACCCCGATCTTCAAGCGGCTCCCGACCCTCGTGGCGATCTCGACGGCGGTGGTGGTCTCGCTCGTCGCGGGGCTGTACGCCGGCGACACGCTCGACGTCGCCCGCGTCCTGGGCCTGCTGCCGTTCTTCGTGCTCGGGCTCGTGTCGACCAAGGACGCCATGGAGCGGCTGCGCGCGCCCTGGGTGCGCAAGGCAGCGGTGGTCTACTTCGCGGCGGTCGCGGTGCTGACCACGTGGACCGACCAGCTCGCGCAGACCGAGTGGCTCTACTACCGCTCGCAGTACGGCGAGCTCGACGTCAGCGACGGCCGGGCCCTGCTCACCCGCGCCGCGCTGATCACCATCGGGATGCTCGGCGCCTGGTCGTTCGTGGCGCTGGTGCCGCGCATCGCGGGCTGGTTCACCCGCATGGGCGCGGCCACGCTGGTCGTCTACCTCTTCCACGGCTTCGTCATCAAGGGTGCGGCGTACGCCGGCTACATGAGCTGGGCCGACGAGCACGCCTGGCTCTCCCTCCCGCTGACCACGCTCGCCGCCGCTGGGCTCGCGCTGGTGCTCGCCTGGCCGCCGGTCGCGAAGGTGCTGACCCACGCCGTCGACCCCTTCGCGACCGCCGAGCGACGGGTCAAGGAGGCAGTGCGGCTCGCCGAGGCGCCGGCCCAGGCCGACCAGATCGCGGTCGTCGTCGAGGAGGCGGCCGTCGAGGAGGCGATCGCCGAGCAGGCCCGGGCGGAGAGGGCGGCGGCGGTGGGGACTGGGGTCGCTCGGTAGGTTTCAGCCCATGAGTGCCGGGCTGTTCGGCCTGTTCGACGACGTCGCCACGCTGGCCAGGATGGCCGCCGCGTCGGTCGACGACATCGGCGCGGCCGCGGGCCGGGCCAGCGTGAAGTCGGCCGGTGTGGTGGTCGACGACACGGCCGTGACGCCGCAGTACGTCCACGGCATGGCAGCCGAGCGCGAGCTGCCGATCATCGCGCGCATCGCCCGGGGCTCGCTGCGCAACAAGTTGCTCTTCATCCTGCCCGCGGCCCTGCTGCTCAGCCAGTTCGTGCCGTGGCTGCTCGCACCGATCCTGATGCTCGGCGGCACCTACCTCTGCTACGAGGGGGCCGAGAAGGTGTGGGAGCGGCTGCGCGGCCACACCGAGCACGAGCTCGCCGCCGAGGCCGGCCCGGAGGCCGAGGAGGCCATGGTCGCGTCCGCGATCCGCACCGACTTCATCCTGTCGGCCGAGATCATGGTGATCGCGCTCAACGAGGTCGCCGACGCGTCGTTCGTCCCGCGGGCGCTGATCCTGGCGGTGGTGGCGATCGCCATCACCGCGCTGGTCTACGGCGTGGTCGGGGTGATCGTGAAGATGGACGACGTCGGGCTGAGTCTCGCCCAGCGCTCCTCGGCGGCGGCCCAGCGGATCGGGCGCGGCCTCGTGCGCGCCATGCCGAGGCTGCTCGCCGCGCTCTCGGTCGTCGGCGTCGCGGCGATGATCTGGGTCGGCGGCCACATCCTCCTGGTCGGCACCGACGACATCGGCTGGCACGCGCCGTACGAGCACGTGCACCACTGGGAGGAGAGCGTCCACGACGCCGTCGGCGGCATCGGGGCGGTGCTCGGCTGGCTGGTCAACACCGGTGTCTCCGCGGCGATCGGGCTGGTCGTCGGAGCGGTCGTGGTGAGCGTCGCGCACCTGCTGCCGCGACGCGGCACGGAGGCCGCCGACCACTGACCTCGGCGAGGACCCCGGGTGTGACCTGGGGTACGCCGAGGATTCCGTCTTCGGGCGGCGGCAGCCCTACGCTTTCGGGGTCCGCGTGGGAGATCCCAACTACGCGCAGATGCGCGGCGCAGACCTGACTCCACCGTTCCCAGGAGACACGACATGGACTTCAAGGTCGCCGACCTCAACCTGGCCGACTACGGCCGCACCGAGATCACCCTCGCCGAGCACGAGATGCCGGGCCTGATGGCGATGCGCGAGCGCTACGGCGACTCGAAGCCGCTCGCGGGCGCCCGGATCGCCGGCTCGCTGCACATGACGATCCAGACCGCCGTCCTTATCGAGACGCTGGTCGCCCTCGGCGCCGAGGTGCGCTGGGCCTCCTGCAACATCTTCTCCACCCAGGACCACGCCGCGGCCGCCGTCGCCGTCGGCCCGAACGGCACGGTCGACGCCCCCGCCGGCGTCCCGGTCTTCGCGTGGAAGGGCGAGACGCTGGAGGAGTACTGGTGGTGCACCCAGCAGATCCTCATGTGGCCCACCACGGACGGCAAGCCGAGCTTCGCCAACATGATCCTCGACGACGGCGGCGACGCGACCCTGCTCGTGCACCTCGGTGTCGAGATGGAGAAGACCGGCGTCGCGCCCGACCCGGCCTCGGCCAAGAGCCACGAGCAGAAGGTCATCTTCGACGTGCTCAACGCGTCGTTCGCCGAGACCAAGGAGCGCTGGACCCCCATCGCGGGTGAGATCAAGGGCGTCACCGAGGAGACCACCACCGGCGTGCTGCGTCTCTACGACATGATGAAGGAGGGCTCGCTCCTCTTCCCGGCCATCAACGTCAACGACTCGGTCACCAAGTCGAAGTTCGACAACAAGTACGGCTGCCGACACTCGCTCATCGACGGCATCAACCGCGCCACCGACGTCCTCATCGGCGGCAAGGTCGCGGTCGTCTGCGGCTACGGCGACGTGGGCAAGGGCTGCGCGGAGTCGCTACGCGGCCAGGGCGCCCGCGTGATCGTCACCGAGATCGACCCGATCTGCGCACTCCAGGCCGCGATGGACGGCTACCAGGTCGACACCCTCGACAACGTGCTCGACGTCGCCGACATCGTGATCACCGCGACCGGCAACAAGGACGTCGTCTCGGTCGACCAGATGAAGCGGATGAAGCACAACGCGATCCTCGGCAACATCGGTCACTTCGACAACGAGATCGACATGGCCGGCCTCGAGGCTGACGGCGTCGCCACCCGCAAGAACGTCAAGCCCCAGGTCGACGTCTGGACCTTCCCTCCCAACGACTCGGGGGAGCGCAACTCGATCATCGTCCTCTCCGAGGGCCGGCTGATGAACCTCGGCAACGCGACCGGCCACCCGTCGTTCGTCATGTCGAACTCCTTCACCAACCAGGTGCTCGCCCAGATCGAGATCTTCACCAAGACCGAGGAGTACCCCACCGGCGTCTACGTGCTGCCCAAGCACCTCGACGAGGAGGTCGCCCGGCTGCACCTCGACGCGCTCGGCGTGAAGCTGACGACGCTGTCGGACGAGCAGGCGTCGTACCTCGGTGTCCCGGTCGAGGGTCCCTACAAGGCGGACCAGTACAGGTACTAGACACAGGCAAAGACAGGAGCCCGGGCAGCCTCGCTGCTCGGGCTCCTGTGTGTCATGGGGTGCGCGAGCAGGTGTGCTCGCGCGTCTCTGCCGCGGCTCGGTCGGGTGCCATGTGCGTTGACCCGGCGCAAACTTTCCTCCCCCGCTTCGCTCCTCCGGACAAGTTTGTGCCGGGTCAACGCTTGTCGAACTGCGTTCGACGGGCACACTTGCGGCATGGCTGAGCACGCCGGAGCGGCGACGGACCTCGCGACCAAGGGTCGGGTCCTCGTCGTGGACGACGACGCCTCGCTCGGGGAGATGCTCACGATCGTGCTGCGCCAGGAGGGGTTCGACGGACGGGTCGTGACCCGCGGCGACCTCGCGATGGAGGCGTTCCACGAGTACCGCCCCGACGTGGTCCTGCTCGACCTGATGCTGCCCGGCAAGGACGGCATCGACGTCTGCAAGGAGATCCGGGCCGAGTCGGGCGTGCCCATCGTCATGCTCACCGCGAAGGGCGACACGGTCGACGTGGTGGTCGGCCTCGAGTCCGGCGCCGACGACTACGTCGTCAAGCCGTTCAAGCCCAAGGA
Organism: Nocardioides halotolerans DSM 19273; assembly: GCF_000422805.1. Taxonomy (GTDB): domain Bacteria; phylum Actinomycetota; class Actinomycetes; order Propionibacteriales; family Nocardioidaceae; genus Nocardioides; species Nocardioides halotolerans. The sequence continues at coordinate 152,612 of NZ_KE383925.1, forward strand.
GCTCGTCGCCCGGATCCGGGCGCGCGTGCGCCGCAACGACCGCGCCGCGCAGGAGTCGCTGGCGATCGGCGACCTGTCGATCGACGTCGCCGGTCACGCGGTCACCCGCAAGGGCGAGCCGATCAACCTCACGCCGCTGGAGTTCGACCTGCTGGTCTGCCTGGCGCGCAAGCCGTGGCAGGTGTTCACCCGCGAGGTGCTGCTCGAGCAGGTCTGGGGCTACCGGCACGCCGCCGACACCCGGCTGGTCAACGTGCACGTGCAGCGGCTGCGGTCGAAGGTGGAGCACGACCCCGAGAACCCGGAGATCGTGGTGACGGTCCGGGGCGTCGGCTACAAGGCCGGCAACGCGTACTGAGACGACGGCCGTGCTGCGCGCCCGCCTCCTTCGAGGCCCCCGCACCTCGGGGCACCCGCCGCGTCGGCTCCCCGGGGCGTTCCGGCGCGGGCTGACGTTCTGGCGCCGTTCGATCCAGGCCCGGGTCGTCGCGAGCACGGTCATCCTCACCGCCGTCGTCATCGCGGCGGTCGGCTGGCTGCTGCTCCAGCAGACGCGCGACGGCCTGCTCGACCAGCGCGTCGAGGCGGTCACGAGCGAGGTGGCCGACGAGGTGCAGGAGGCCAACGGCCTGCTCGGCTCCGCCTCGGGGCAGGACGCCGACCCCTCGGTGCAGCGCAGCGACCTGACCGACCTCATCATCCAGCGGGGCAGCACGCGCGGGTACGGCGTCGTGGTGGCCGGCCCCGTGGGGGAGGGCGTCCGCATCGCCGACGGCGGCACCGAGCGCAGCAGCCACTTCGCGGCCGCCAGCGTGCCGTTCTCCCTCGAGCGGCGCTTCGACGAGCCGGGTGCGCGCGACGCGTGGACCTACACGACGATCGTCCGCACCGACGGCGACGGCACGATCGTCGCGCGCGAGCCGGGCATCGCGGTCGGCGCCCAGGTGCAGCTGCCCGCGGACGGCAGCACCTACACGATCTACTTCCTGTTCCCGCTCGACGAGCAGCAGGCCACGATGGAGCTGGTCACCCGCGCCCTCCTGACCGCCGGCGTCCTGCTGCTGGTCCTCGTGGCCGGGGTGAGCTGGCTGGTCACCCGGCAGGTCGTCACGCCGGTGCGGATGGCCCGCCGGGTCGCCGAGCGCCTCGCCGCCGGCCGGCTCCAGGAGCGCCTGCGCGTCTCGGGAGACGACGACCTGGCCCGCCTCGCGACGTCGTTCAACCAGATGGCCTCCAACCTGCAGCGCCAGATCCGCCAGCTGGAGGAGCTGAGCCGGGTGCAGCGCCGCTTCGTCTCCGACGTCTCGCACGAGCTCCGCACGCCGCTCACGACGGTGCGGATGGCCGGCGACGTGCTGCACGACGCACGCGGCGACTTCGACCCGGGCACCGCGCGCGCCGCCGAGCTCCTCCAGATGGAGCTCGACCGGTTCGAGACGCTCCTGGTCGACCTCCTGGAGATCAGCCGCTTCGACGCGGGGGCCGCCGTCCTCGACACCGACGACGTCAACCTCGTCGACGTCGCCCACCGGGTCGTCGACACCACGCGGGCCCTGGCCGAGCAGCGGAACGTGCGGCTGCGGGTCGAGGCCCCCGACCACCCGTGCTTCGCCGAGGCGGACGTCAGGCGGGTGGAGCGCGTGGTGCGCAACCTCGTCACCAATGCCATCGACCACGCTCACCCGGACCCGTCGCGCGAGGACACCGCGGAGGTCGTGATCCGGGTCGCGGGCGACGACCAGGCGGCCGCGATCGCCGTGCGCGACCACGGGGTCGGTCTGGCCCCGGGTGAGTCGGCGATGGTCTTCAACCGGTTCTGGCGGGCCGACCCGGCCCGCGCGCGCACCAGCGGCGGCACCGGCCTCGGGCTCTCCATCTCGATGGAGGACACCCACCTGCACGGCGGCTGGCTGCAGGCCTGGGGCCGACCGGGGGAGGGGTCGCAGTTCCGGCTCACGCTGCCCCGCCGGGTGGGCGGGTCGCTGCGGCAGAGCCCGCTGCCGCTCGTCCCCGAGGACGCACCGGAGCCGGTCCGGTGAGGCGCCGCAGGCCCGCCGCGACCGTGGTGGTCGCCGCCTGCCTCCTCCTCTCGGCCTGCGGCGGGCTGACCATGCCCGACCACGGCCCGATCCACGAGACGACGTCCAACGGCTCCAACCGCGACGACGAGCCCGCCAGCATCGACCCGCCGGGCCCGAAGCCCGGCGACTCGCGCGAGGAGATCCTGCGCGGGTTCCTCTACGCGATGCGGGCCACGCCGGCGATCCGGACCTCGGTGGCCCGCGAGTTCCTGACCGACGAGGCCGCGGCCGACTGGCAGCCCTCGGGGATGGTCATCTACGACACCGTCCGGACCCCGCTCAGCAGCGGCCTGGCCGAGGCGCGGATGGCCGACGCCTACAGGATCGACGAGCGCGGCGCCTGGCTCGGCCGCGTCACCTCGGACGACGCGACGGTGCCGTTCCCGATGGAGCTGAGGGACAACGAGTGGCGGATCTCGCAGCCGCCGCCCTACCTCATGGTGACGCGGTCGTGGTTCGACCAGCGGTTCCGCCAGGTCGCGCTCTACTTCTTCGACCCCTCGGCCGCGATCCTCGTCCCCGAACCCGTGTTCGTGCCGAAGGGCAGGCAGTTCGCCTCGTCGCTGGTCAACGGTCTCCTCCAGGGGCCCTCGAGCGAGCTGTCCGAGGTGGGCTACCTGCCGCCCGACCTGCGCTCGATCTCCGTGCCGGTCTCGGCGAACGGCGTCGCGCGGGTGGTGCTGAGGAGCGACACCGGCGACGTGCTGCCCCCGTCCCCCGAGCAGGCGGACCTCCTCGTCTCCCAGCTCGCCTGGACGCTGCGCCAGGAGCCGTCCATCGACCGCTTCCAGGTCACCATCGACGGCCGGCAGGTCCAGCTGCCCGGGCAGAGCTCGGAGTTCAGCGTCAACCACGGTCACGAGTACGCGCCGTACGTCGCCGGCTCCAGCACCCTGCTGTTCGGGGTCAGGGGCGGCGTGATGGTGGGCGGGAGCCCGCAGAACCTCCAGACCGTCACCGGCCCGTTCGGCTCCGGTGGCTACGTGCTGCGCAGCGTGGCCGCCGACCTCCGGGCCGAGCAGGCCGCCGGCGTCTCGGCGTCCGGCACCACGCTCTGGCTGGCCCCGGTCAAGGCCAACGGGTCGCCGGCGACGCGGCTGATCAGCGACGGCCAGGACCTGCTGCGCCCCGCCTGGGACTTCAGCGGCAGGCTGTGGGAGATCGACCGCCGCCGCGGTGGCGCCGTCGTGAGCTACGTCCTCGGCGGCGAGGTGCACACCCTCGACGTGTCGGGGATCAGCGGCGAGAACGTCAAGGACTTCCTCGTGTCGCCCGACGGGTCGCGACTCGTCGCGGTGGTGCGCGAGAGCGCCGATGTGGACCGGGTCGTGGTCAGCCGCCTCCTCACCACCGGCGACGGCCTGGTCGCCGGCGCCACCGCTGCCGAGCCGATCACCGACGCCTCGCCGACGGGCCAGATCCGCGACATCGCGTGGCGCTCGCCGACGAGCCTGGTGATCCTCCCCGGCTCCCGCACGGTGTTCCAGGTCCGCAGCGCCTCGGTCGACGGTGCGAAGGGCGCCGACTCGCTCGCGGTCCCGGTCGAGGGCGACGTGCTCGCCCTGGCCGGCACGCCGGTCCCGGACGAGACGAGCTACGCGTTCACGCGAGGCGCGCTCATCGACCTCGACGACCCGCAGGGCACCCCGGTCACGATCGATCCCGAGGTGGAGAGCCTCAACTACGTCGGCTGAGCCGGGCTCCGCGAGCCGTGCACAGGCCCGCCGTCGGGTGCGGCTGTCCACCGACCCGGCCGGGTCTCGCCCGGCGCCGGGCGCGGGCGGCTTCGATGGAGCGGTGACCGGGACCGTGCGCGACGGTGCGCTCGACCTGCTGCTCGGCGGCGCGTGCGTCGGCTGCGCCCGGCCGGGCCGGCTGCTGTGCCCGGGCTGCCGCGACGAGCTGCCGGCCGCGGCGACCCCGGCGTGGCCCACCCCGGTCCCCGCGGGACTCGTCGAGCCGTGGGCCGCCGCGGTCTACGAGGGCACCGCGCGAGCGATGGTGCTGGGTCTCAAGGAGCGCGGCCTGCTGGGGCTGGCCGGGCCGCTCGGGAGCCTGCTGGCCGCGGCGGTGTCGTGCGAGCTGCCGCGCGGGGGCCGGGTCGTGCTCGTCCCCGTGCCGTCGCGCCCGCGCACCGTGCGGGCGCGCGGCCACGACCCGACCCGCGCGGTCACGCTCCGGGCGGCCCGGCTCCTCCGGCGGGGCGGGCTCGACGTCGGGGTGGCGAGCCTGCTCCGCCTGCGCGCCGGCGTCGTCGACCAGGCCGGCCTCGACGCGGCCCAGCGGGCGGCCAACCTGCGGGGGTCGATGCGGCTCCGGGCGCTCGCCGTACGCCGGGCCGGGTTCGAGCGGCGCCCGGCGCGGCTGGTGGTCTGCGACGACGTGCTGACCACCGGGTCCACCGCGCGCGAGGCCCAGCGCGCACTCGAGGTCGCCGGCCTCGACGTGGTGCGGGTCGCCGTCGTGGCCGCCACGCCCCGTCGGATCTCACCGGCTGGACACCCGGGCTGAGGGGTTCCCGAAAGAGGCCGCAAGTCCCTTCCCCGTCCTTGGGTGGCCGCGTACCGTCGATGCATGGAGACCACCCGAGGACGATGAGCCCGGGGGGACTCCCCGGGCTCTTCCGTTCTCAGGTCGTCTCCTGGTCCGACCGAGCAACGCCAAACGGGAGGTTCACATGGATGTCGTGGTCACCGGCCGCCACTGCGAGATCAGCGACAGGTATCGCAGTCACGTCGAGGAGAAGCTGACCAGGCTCGAGAAGCACGACCACCGCATCATGCGCGTGCAGGTGGAGGTCGACTGCGAACCGAACCCGCGCCAGCGTGACCGCGCGGTCCGGCTCGAGCTCACGGCGTTCTCGAAGGGCCCGGTGATCCGCGCGGAGGCCGCCGCCGCCGACAAGATGGCGGCCCTGGACCTCGCGCTCGACAAGATGGCGGCGCAGATGCGGCGCGCGGCCGACCGCCGGCGCGTCCACCACGGCCGGCACGCGCCGGTGTCGGTCGGGCAGGCGCTCGCCGACGCCGACGAGGCGCCGCAGGTCGACGCCGACGACGAGGTCCACGAGCGCCAGGTCGGGCCGATCGAGGTCACCGGCGACGGCCCGCTGGTGGTCCGCGAGAAGGTCCACCCGGCGACCCCCATGACCCTCGACCAGGCGCTCTACGAGATGGAGCTGGTCGGCCACGACTTCTACCTGTTCGTGGACAAGGAGAACGACCGGCCGTCGGTCGTCTACCGCCGCCGCGGCTACGACTACGGCGTCATCGCGCTCGACCTGAGCTAGTGCGCCCCCAGGGGCGGGACCTGCGCGGGTTGGCCCATGTGGGTCACCCGGCGGGCCGCCCGTATGCCCCGTCCGTGCCCGTGACACCGCCCAGTCGTGTCATGATGCGCGGGTGGTGGACACGAAGCACGGGGACCCGGAGCCCATCCGGGTGCTGGTCGTCGACGACCAGGAGCTGTTCCGGCGGGGGCTGACGATGCTTCTTGCCGCCGAGCCGGGGGTCGAGGTCGTCGGCGAGGCCGGCGACGGGCTGGAGGGCACCAGCCTGGCCGCGACGGCCGCGCCTGACGTCGTCCTGCTCGACATCCGGATGCCGAAGCGCTCCGGCATCGAGGCCTGCCTGGCGATCAAGGAAGCCGTCCCGTCGGCCAAGATCATCATCCTCACCGTCTCCGACGAGGAGGCCGACCTCTACGAGGCGGTCAAGAGCGGCGCCTCGGGCTACCTGCTCAAGGACTCCTCGATCGAGGAGGTCGCCCAGGCCATCCGTGTGGTGGCCGACGGCCAGTCGCTGATCAGCCCGTCGATGGCGGTCAAGCTGATCGACGAGTTCAAGCAGATGTCGCGCCCCGAGCGCGAGCACGTGCCCGGCCTGCGCCTGACCGACCGCGAGCTCGAGGTCCTCCGCCTGGTGGCGAAGGGCATGAACAACCGCGAGATCGCCCGCGACCTGTTCATCTCCGAGAACACCGTCAAGAACCACGTCCGCAACATCCTCGAGAAGCTGCAGCTGCACTCCCGCATGGAGGCAGTCATGTACGCCGTCAAGGAGAAGTTGCTCGACCTGCCGTGACCTGATACCCCCGCGAGCTGCTGGCTGGACACCCCCGCGAG
>NZ_KE383925.1:159233-319106 GCF_000422805.1 Nocardioides halotolerans DSM 19273
TCGCTGCGCTCGGAACTACCGGGTCGCTGCGCTCCCACGCTCCCATTGCGCTGCCTGATACCCCGCGAGCTTCGGCCACCCATCCGGGGACGACTGCTCGCTGCGCTACCGGTCGCTTCGCTCCCACGGGTCCGATCGCGCTTCACGCCCGGTGTCGGCGGGCTCTGGTTGAGTTTGGTGCGTGCCTGACTCCCTGAGCCGCGCCCAGGCGCGCCGGATCGCGTTGGCCGCCCAGGGGTTCCTCGATCCTCGGCATGCGACGCCGACGATGCGGACGTTCGGGCGCACGCTGCAGCGCACCGGCGTGCTGCAGGTCGACTCGGTCAACGTGCTGCAGCGGGCGCACTACATGCCGCTGTTCTCCCGGATGGGTCCCTACGACCCGGCGCTGCTGACCCGGGCGGCGGAGAAGGCGCCGCGGCGGCTGGTCGAGTACTGGGCGCACGTCCAGGCGCTGATGCCGGTCGAGCTCTGGCCGGTGATGCAGCACCGGATGGACTACTACCGCGCCCAGCGCGGCAAGTGGTGGCAGGACGTCGACGACGACCTCGCCCAGCGGCTGCTCGCCGAGGTCTCCGCCCGCGGGCCGAGCACCGCGCGCGAGCTCGACGACGGCGCACCGCGCGACAAGCAGCACTGGGGGTGGAACTGGTCGGAGGCCAAGAAGGCCCTCGACTTCCTCTACATGTGCGGCGACCTGGCCGTGGCGGGCCGCAACGGCCAGTTCGAGGTCGTCTACGACGTCCCCGAGCGGGTGATCCCGGCCGGCGTGCTGGCGCTGCCGACCCCGACCCCCGCCGAGGCCGACCTCGAGCTGGTGCGCCGGGCCGCCGCCTCGCACGGCGTCGCGACCCTGCGCTGCCTGGCCGACTACTACCGGATGAAGACCGAGCAGGTGAGGCCCGCCGTCGACGTCCTGGTCGAGGAGGGCGTGCTCGAGCCGGTCACGATCGAGGGCTGGAGCCGCCCGGCCTACCTCCACCGCGACGCGCGCCGGCCGCGCAAGGTGGAGGCGCGGGCCTTCCTGAGCCCCTTCGATCCCGTGGTGTGGCTGCGCGAGCGCACCGAGAGGCTCTTCGACTTCCACTACCGGATCGAGATCTACACCCCCGCGCACAAGCGCGTGCACGGCTACTACGTGCTGCCGTTCCTGCTGCGCGACGAGATCGTGGCGCGGCTCGACCTCAAGGCCGACCGCAAGGAGGGCCTGCTGCTGGTGAGGTCCGCGTGGGCCGAGGACGGCGCGCCGGACGACACCGCCGAGGAGCTCGCCGCGGAGCTCGGGGTCCTGGCGGGCTGGCTCGGGCTCGACTCGGTCGTGGTCGAGCATCGGGGCGACCTGGCGCCGCAGGTGGCCGTGGCCCTCGCGCGCTGACGGGGCCCCGTCCCGCCGAGGAACGCTCGCGACCCGTCGCCCGTTACGATGAACGAGGCGCTCCAGCGCCCCTGTGCGCGCCGTCCGCGCCCGCGCTCCACGACGCATAGCCACCGACTTCAGGAGTCACCGCACCGTGCCTGCCATCCTCGACAAGCTCCTCCGCATCGGCGAGGGCAAGATCCTGCGCCAGCTCGAAGGTATCTCGCAGGCAGTCAACGCCATCGAGGACGACTTCGTCGCGATGAGCGACGACGAGCTGCGCGGCATGACGGCGGAGTTCCGGGAGCGCCTGGCCAAGGGCGAGTCCCTCGACGACCTGATGCCCGAGGCTTTCGCCACGGTGCGCGAGGCCGCCAAGCGGGTGATCGGCCAGCGCCACTTCGACGTGCAGGTGATGGGCGGTGCGGCGCTCCACCTCGGCAACATCGCCGAGATGAAGACCGGTGAGGGCAAGACCCTCGTGTCCACCCTGCCGGCCTACCTCAACGCCCTCGAGGGCAAGGGCGTCCACGTCGTCACGGTCAACGACTACCTCGCGAAGTACCAGTCGGAATGGATGGGCCGCGTCCACCACTTCCTGGGCCTGACGGTCGGCGTGATCCTGCCGGAGATGCGCCCCGACGAGCGGCGGGTGGCCTACGGCGCCGACATCACCTACGGCACCAACAACGAGCTCGGCTTCGACTACCTGCGCGACAACATGGCCGGCTCGATCGAGGAGTGCGTCCAGCGCGGTCACAACTTCGCCATCGTCGACGAGGTCGACTCGATCCTCATCGACGAGGCCCGGACCCCGTTGATCATCAGCGGTCCGACCCAGGACGAGGTGAAGTGGTACGGCGAGTTCGCCACGATCGCCAAGGGCCTCGAGCGCGACGTCGACTACGAGGTCGACGAGAAGAAGCGCACCATCTCGGTCCTCGAGCCGGGCATCACCAAGGTCGAGGACCACCTCGGCATCGACAACCTCTACGAGTCGGTGAACACCCCGCTGATCTCGTTCATGCACAACTCGATCAAGGCCAAGGAGCTCTTCCACAACGACAAGGAGTACGTCGTCATGGACGGCGAGGTGCTCATCGTCGACGAGCACACCGGCCGCATGCTGGCCGGCCGCCGCTACAACGACGGCCTGCACCAGGCGATCGAGGCCAAGGAGGGCGTCCAGGTCCGCGAGGAGTACCAGACGCTCGCGACGATCACCCTGCAGAACTACTTCCGCCTCTACGAGAAGCTCTCCGGCATGACCGGAACGGCCATGACCGAGGCCTCGGAGTTCGACAAGATCTACAAGCTCGGCGTGGTCCCGATCCCGACCAACAAGCCGATGGCCCGCATCGACAACGCCGACCTGGTCTACCGCACCGAGGAGGCCAAGTACGACGCCGTCGTCGAGGACATCCGCGAGCGCCACTCCAAGGGCCAGCCGGTCCTGGTCGGCACGGTGTCGGTCGAGAAGTCCGAGCACCTGTCCCAGAAGCTGAAGAAGCTCGGCGTCCCCCACTCCGTCCTCAACGCCAAGCAGCACGCCGACGAGGCCAAGGTCGTCGCCGTCGCCGGCCACAAGGGCGCGGTCACGGTCGCCACCAACATGGCCGGCCGAGGCACCGACATCATGCTCGGCGGCTCGGTGGAGTTCCTCGCCGACCAGGAGCTGCGCGGCCGCGGTCTCGACCCCGTCGAGTCGCCGGAGGAGTACGAAGCCGCCTGGCCCGCGACCCTCGAGAAGGTCAAGGAGCAGGTCGGCCGCGACCACGACGAGGTGCGCGCCCTCGGAGGGCTCTACGTCGTCGGCACCGAGCGCCACGAGTCGCGCCGGATCGACAACCAGCTGCGCGGTCGCTCCGGTCGCCAGGGCGACCCGGGGGAGTCACGCTTCTACCTGTCGCTCCAGGACGAGCTGATGCGGCTCTTCAAGTCCGACTGGGTCGACCGGGTGCTCCAGGTCCTCAAGATCCCCGACGACGTCCCGATCGAGAACAAGCGGGTCACCAACGCGATCGCCAACGCACAGGGCCAGGTCGAGTCGCAGAACTTCGAGTCCCGCAAGAACGTCCTCAAGTACGACGACGTGATGGACCGCCAGCGCAAGGTGATCTACGCCGAGCGCCGCGAGGTCCTCGAGGGCGCCGACATCGAGGAGCAGGTCCGCACCTTCATCGACGACGTCGTCGTGGGCGTGGTCACCGCCGCGACCGAGGACTTCGCCGAGGAGTGGGACCTCGAGCAGCTGTGGACGGACCTCAAGCAGATCTGGCCGGTGTCCCTCGACCTCGACCGCATCGTGCGCGACCACGACGGCTCCGCCAACATCGACCGCGACGAGCTGATCACCGAGCTCCAGAAGGACGCCCAGGCGGCCTACGACGCTCGTGAGGCCGAGGTGGGCGCCGAGGTGATGCGCGAGCTCGAGCGGCGCGTGCTCCTCTCGGTGCTCGACCGCAAGTGGCGCGAGCACCTCTACGAGATGGACTACCTCCGCGAAGGCATCTACCTGCGCGCCTACTCCCAGCGCGACCCGCTGGTCGAGTACCAGCGCGAGGGCTTCGAGATGTTCGCCGCGATGATGGACAGCATCAAGGAGGAGTCGGTCGGGTTCCTGTTCAACCTCGAGGTCGCCGTCGAGGAGGACGACGAGGAGGACGACGAGGAGGCCGAGGTCGTCGAGCCGATGCGCCGGGTGATCGGCGACTTCGTGCCCGACTCCGACGACGTCGACGCCGACGACCCGCTGGTCGCGTCCGGCCCCGCCGAGCAGCCCAACGAGGAGCTCGAGTCGCCGGCCGCGGCGTTCGTCCGCCAGCCCCAGATCCGGGCGAAGGGACTGCAGCCGGCCAAGCAGCCGCAGAACCTCTCCTATTCCGCGCCGTCCGAGGACGGCGAGGCCGAGGTCAGGGGCACCACGGCGACCGCGGCGGACGACCCGTTCGCCAAGGTGGGCCGCAACGCGCAGTGCCCCTGCGGGTCGGGCAAGAAGTACAAGATGTGCCACGGCCGGCCGGGAGGTCCCACCGGGCTCACCGCCCGCGCTGCAGGTGGGTGACAGGTCCGGGTTCCGTTGCCGCGCGTAGACCGTTCCGTGTCCTTCTCGTGACCAAGGGAAACTAGCCTCCGGGTCTCAGGCAGTGCGGACGGAGGGCGGCTTCTGTGTGGAGCAGGATCCGCCATCGCCGCTTCCAGGCGCTCTCGCTCCTGTCGCTGGCCGCGCTGCTGACGACCTGCCTGTGCCTCGGCCCGCTCTACCAGCGCGCCATGGAGCAGGGTCTGGCCGGCTCGGTGCTCACGCAGGCGACGCCTGAGCAGACATCGGTCCGGCTCGACTCCAGCGACCTCTCCGCCGAGGAGCTGGAGCGCCTCTTCCCGGCCCGGCTCGACCCCTACTTCTCCGACCCCGACGTCTCGCTCGCCGCGCCGGTCAAGGTCGTGCTCCCCGACGGCTCCTTCAGCGTCGTCACCCGCCTCTACGCGGCCGACGGCGCGTGCGAGCGCCTCGAGGTCGCGAGCGGGCGCTGCCCGACCGGCTCGGGGGAGGTGATGGTGAGCACGGCCGACATCGAGACCAACGGCTGGACGGTCGGCAGCCAGGTCGACGTCACCGAGCGTGTCGACCCGAACGTGTCCGACGAGGTCGCCAGCGGCACCGTGACCGTGGTCGGCGTCTACGAGGTGCCGCCGGCCGACGGCGACTGGCTCGACGCACCGCTCACCGGCCGGGCCGGCACGGTGGTCCCCGAGGTCGGCACCGCCACCGACGACTGGGTCACCGCCCCCGACAGCCTGACGGCAGCCGACGCACCCGCGCAGTGGCACAAGATCACGAGCTCGACGCTGTGGACGCTCGACCTCGACGCGGTCGACCACGACAGCCTGCTGGTGATCGGACCGATCGTCGACGAGCTGCGCCAGGAGGCGCTGCAGGGGAACAGCGCCGCCGTGCTGCTGCTCACCGATCTGCCGGGGCTCAGCGAGCGCGTCGCGTCCGGCAGCGAGCAGGGCCGCACGACGGTGGTCGTCCTGATCTCCCAGCTCCTCGTCCTGGTGTCGGTGGTGCTCTGGATGGTCCTCGTCGGCGCCACCGACGACCGCCGGGCCGAGCTGGCTCTCGCCCGGCTCCGCGGTCGGGGCCGGAGGGGCGCCGCGGCGTACCTCCTCTCGGAGCTGTTGCCGCTGACCCTGGGCGGCGTCGCCGTCGGGGTGCTCGTCTCGCCGTTCGTGATGGCCCTGGTGGCCAAGATCGTCTTCCCGGTGCCGGTGCCCATCGAGGTGACCGGAGGCTTCGTGCTCGCCGCCCTGGCCGCGGTGGCGGCGGTGCTCGCGGTGGTGCTCCTCGCGGCTCGCCGCGCCGTGCGCGAGCCGGTCGACTCGCTGCTGCGCGCCGTCCCGGCCCGGCACACGGCGACCGGCACCGGCGTCATCGAGATCGCGACGATCGTCTTCTCTCTCACCGCCGTCGCCGCGCTGGTCAGCGGCCGGCTGGAGGGGCCGCTCGCCACCCTGGCGCCCAGCCTGCTCGCCGTCGCCGCCGGGCTGCTCCTCGGCCGGGCGCTGGGTCCGGTCACGCGGTTCGTCTCGGTCCGGCTGATGCGCGGCGGACGCGCGGTTGCTGCGGCCGGCATCGTCAACGCCGTCCGCCGCCCGGCCGCGCGCCGGGTGCTGGCCATGGTGGTCGTGGCCACCGCCCTGCTCGGGTTCTGCGTCGACGCCCTGGTGACCGGCCAGCACAACCGGCAGAACGCCGCCGAGCAGCTCAACGGCGCGCCGTACTCCCTCAGCCTCCAGCGGCCGGCCCGGCCGGCCGACGTGGTCGCCGCGCTGAGAGCCGTCGACCCGGACCACCGGCACCTGACGCCCGTGGTGACCACCACCGGCAACGGGTCGCTGACCGCGCCCACCGTGGCGGTGGATCCCCGCGCGTTCCCGCGGGTGGCGTTCTTCCCCCTGTCGAGCGCCGAGCGCGGCGACTGGGACGCGATCCTGGCCCCGGGGGTCGACCCGCTGGTCCTGACCGGGACGACCCTCGAGGGCACGGTCGCCTCCCACGAGGTGCGGCTGCGCGGCCCCGCCCGCAAGCGGGTCGACGACCTGGTGGTCAGCCTCCAGGTGCTCACGAGCGACGTCACGACCGAGCTGGTCGACCTCTCGCTCATCCCGCTCGCGGACGGCACGACCGCCTTCAGTACCGGGCTGCCGTGCGCCGAGGCCTGCACCGTGACCGGCATCGGCGTGCGGGCTCCGATCGGCAGCGAGGTCAGCGGCACCGTCGTGCTGCGCGACCTGACCGCCGACGGGTCGCCGTTCTCGCTGGGGCCGGTGACGGCCTGGCGGCGCGTGTCCGACGACCTGGGGTCCTCGGTCGTCCCCGCCGCCGACCCGGAGGGCAACCTCGGCGTCCTGGTCTCCTCGGAGGCCGCGACGCCACCGGTGATGCTCAGCGCGTGGGTGCCCTCGCCGGTCCCCGCCCTCGTCACCGGCCGCGAGAAGGGCGTGTTCGCGGCCCCCGCGCCCGAGGGGCAGATCGACCTCCAGGCGGTCGGCACCCTCGACCGCGTGCCGGGCTCGTCGCTCGGCAGCCGGGTCGTGGACCTCGACGGTGTGCTGCGCCGTCCGGAGGCCGGCGACGGCAACTATGCGGTCGAGGTCTGGTCGGACGACGCGCGGGTCCTCGCGCGGGCCGAGACCGAGCTTCGGAAGCGCGGCATCCTCCCGGCGCAGCTGACGACCGTCGACGACGTCCGGTCCGAGCTCGACGCCTCGCCGGCCGCGTGGAGCCTCGCGCTGTCGGTGCTCGTGGGCGGCGCCTCGGTGCTGGTCGCGATGCTGGTGATGCTCGTGGCCACCGCGACGACCTGGCGCGCGAGGGCCAACGACCTCGCGGCGCTGCGGATGGCCGGCCTGCCGAGCCCGTCGCTGCGCCGGCTCGAGCTGCTGGGCCAGCTGCCGGTGATCCTGGTCGGTGCGCTGGTCGGGAGCGCCTGCGGCGTCGTCGCCGCGGTGCTCGCCCTGCCCGAGGTGCGTCAGTTCACCGACCCGCCCGCGGTGGACACCACCGACTTCGCGACGCCGTGGGTCGCGGTGCTGGTCGCGTGCGGCGTCGGCCTGGTGCTGCTCGCGGGCCTGGTGGTCGTCACGTCACGCTGGACCGCGCGCCGCGCGCGGCTGGGCCGGATGCGGGAGGTCTGACCGACGTGACCACCGAGCTCATCCTCGCCCCGAGCGCCACCGCACCGCGCGGCCTGGCGGTGCACACCCGCGGGCTGGTGCACGTCTACCGCGGCGAGGGCCGCGACGTCGCGGCGCTGGCCGGCGTCGACCTCAGCGTGCGCGCCGGGGAGATGATCGGCCTGCTCGGCCCCTCGGGCGCCGGCAAGTCGACGCTGCTCTCGCTGCTCGCCGGGCTGTTCCGTCCGACGGCCGGCACCGTGGTGGTCGGCGACCTCGACCTCACGAAGGCGACGGCGAGCGAGCTCGACACCCTCCACGCCACCGACGTCTCGCTCATGCTGCAGGGCGCCGCGCGCAACGTGCTGCCCTTCCTCACCGCCGCCCAGAACATCGAGTTCGCCCAGGTCGCCGCCCAGCGCGCCGAGCGCGCGGGCGACCTCCCGGGCACGCCGACCCTGCTCGGGATGGTCGGGCTGAGCGACCTCGGCGACGAGCCCCTCGACCGACTCACCCCGGGTCAGCTGCAGCTGGCCACGCTGGCCGTCGTGCTCTCGACGCGGCCGGGCCTGCTGCTCGCCGACGAGCCGACCAGCCGCCTCGACCACGAGGCGCGCGACCGGGTGCTGGCGGCCCTCGCCCGGGTCAACCGCGAGCTCGGCACCACCGTCGTGGTCGTCACGCACGACCGTGACGTCGCCCGCTGGATGCCGCGTACGGTCACCATCCGCGACGGCCGGATCGGGGGAGAGGGCCGCTCGGGCGAGGAGTACGCCGTGGTCACCGCCGACGGGTTCCTGCCCCTGCCCGCACACGCCCTCGAGGTGCTGCCGCCCGGCACGCTGGTGCGCCTCGAGCTCGAGGACGGCGAGTACCGCCTCCGCGTCGAGAGGGACCAGTCGTGACCCGGCTCGACCTGGCCGACGTCGACGTGCGCTACGGCGGGCTGCTGGCGATCGCGCCGCTCTCGCTCACCGTGCCGGGCGGGAAGCTGCTCGCGGTGACCGGTCCGTCCGGAGCCGGCAAGACGACGCTTTTGTGGCTCATGGCCGGTGCCCTCGAGCCCGACCGCGGCACGGTCGAGGTCGACGGCGTGCCTGTCGGCGGTCGCCCCGAGGCCGCGGCGCGGGGCATCGTGCTGGTGCCGCAGGGCAACGGGCTCGCGGCCGTCCTGACGGCGTACGAGAACATCGTCGTGCCCCTCCTCGACGGCGGCGTGCCCTCGCGCGAGGCAGACGACCGGGCGCGGCAGGCGCTCGAGGAGGTCGGGCTCGAGGAGTGGGCCGGGCACCTGGTCGAGGAGCTGTCCGGCGGGCAGCAGCAGCGGGTCGCCGTGGCCCGCGCGCTGGCCGCCCGCGCGTCGGTGCTGCTGGCCGACGAACCCACCAGCGACCTCGACGGCCGCAACCGCGAGGTGGTGCTGCACGCGCTGCGCGCTGCGGCCGACCGCGGAGCGGTCGTGGTGCTGGCGACCCACGACCCGGAGGCGGCCGCTGCGGCCGACGGTGAGCTCGCGCTGGATGCGGGCGAGGCGACGTGGGTGCGGAGTTTCGCCTAGCGCCCGCAGTCCGCTCGTTCCTCGCGGCCTGCTGCTGGGGTGCCTTCGCTGCGGAGTGTCTCGACACGCCCGTCGCGGCTTCGCAAGGTCAGCCGCGGGGCTCGCTCGACCCGTGACCGATTTCCGCCTGCTCCTTCGTCGCAGGCTGACGGTCACGCTGCGGTTCAGGCAAAGTCCATGGCGGTGCAGAGCCACCGCTCGTCGCGGTTCTCGAAGCGCAGCGCCAGCGCACGTGACCGGGCGCCGTAGCGCACCCGGGCGCTCGCCTCGGCGACCGTGGGGCTGACGAAGCTGGCGTGCACGCTCTCCACGTGCGGGCGCACCGGCTGGACGCGGCCGGTGCCGGGGAGGTGGCCGCCGGCGCGGGCCACGAGGAGCGCGCGGCGGTGCAGGTCGGCGTAGACCGACCCAGTCGTCCACCGCAGCAGCTGGCTCGCGGGCCGGTCGCCGCCGACGATCTCGACGCTCGCCTGCACGAAGCGGTGCACCCACACCTCCAGCCGGTCCCGCTGGTGGGGCTCGATCGGCACGACGTCGGCCACGGCGCGCGACCCGGTCGGCCCCGGGAGGACCGGCGGCGCGTGCCGGGGGCTGAGGTCGAGGGCGAGGGTGCCCTGCACCGAGGCCACGGGCACGCGGATCGGCGTGACGGACGCGTGTCGCTGGCTGCTGGTCATGTCGTCTCCCTCGTGAGCACGAGGACCTGTCCGGGGCGGATCAGGTCGGGATCGGGTCCGATGACGCCGCGGTTGCGGCGGTAGATCGCGTGCCAGCCGGCGGTCACCTGCCGCGCGCTGGCCGGCTCGGGCAGCCGTCGCTCCGCGAGCGACCAGAGCGTGTCGCCGGGGCGGACGACGACGCTGTGGCCGCGGGGGTGCCCGGGGCCCTCGGCGCGCTGGGGGAGCGGCAGCCCCGAGAGCGGGTCCGGGGGCGGGTCGCCGTGGCCGGCCAGGGCGGGCCCGCCGAGGGAGCCCGCGAGTGCCACCCCGCACGCGACCACGACCAGCCGGCGCACGCCGTGGCCGGGGGCGCACCTCGCCCCGCGCCAGGCATCACCCACGCCGGCCATGGCCTGCAGCCACGCCCAGCCCACGGCCAGGACCAGCGCCCCCAGGCACAGCCGGACCAGGCCGGCATCGGGGCCGGCATCCGGGGTGGCACCCGCCGTGGCCGGCTGCCCGGCCGCGAGCATCCGGACCAGCACCGCGGCCGCCCCCCACAGGGCCGCGGTGAGGCCGGTGGCCACGGCCAGGCAGCGCGGCCTGCTGGCCGCCACGACGTTCATCCCGAGAGTTTCCTTGTATTTGCTTCTGTTTGCCTCAGTCAACGCTCGTTGACGCGAAGCGTCAAGGGAGTCTCCACAAGCACGGCGGGCACGTGGCAGGGTCGGGCCATGTCGTGGGAGGAGGAGCTGTTCGCCTACCTCGACGACCTCGAGGGCCAGGCCTCCGCGCTGTACGCCGCCGAGCGGGCGCCCGAGCTCGCGGACCGCAGCCGCGAGGAGTACCGCTCGGTGACCCTGGCGGGCCGGCTGATGGCCACGGTCGAGCACGACGTGACGCTCGACGTCCTCGGTGTCGGGCCGGTGACGGGACGCGTGGCCCGCGTCGCGTCCGGCTGGTGCCTGGTGGGCGGCGCGGGCCAGGACTGGGTGGTCGGGCTGGACGCGGTGGCCGGCGTGCACGGTGCCTCCGAGCGTGCGGTGCCGGAGGTCGCCTGGCCGGCCTCGGCCCGGCTCGGCCTGGGTGCGGCCCTCCGCCGCCTCGCTGACTCGGGCGAGCCGTGCTCGGTGCACCGCACCGACGGCCGCCGCCACGACGGCACGCTCGCGCGCGTCGGCGCTGACTTCGTCGAGCTGGCGTCCGGCACCGGTGGCCGGCTGGTCCTCGTCGCGCTCGCGCACGTCTCCGCCGTCCAGTCGCGGGGCTGACGTGCGGCCGTCGATCGTCGGGCTGGCCGCGGCCCTGCTGCTGCCGCTGCTGGTGCCCTCGTCGGTGGCAGCGGGCAGGCCTCCGTCGCCGTACACCGCGCGCGTGCTGACCCCGGGCGCGGAGCGCTACGTCGCGCGGGCCTCGGCCGATGGCGAGGTGACGGTGCGGGCGCGGCCGCCGCTGGGCGAGGTGCCGCGCGACTGGAACCGGCGCGAGATCCTCCACCGTCCCGGAGACCGGCCCACACTGGACCAGACCGTCTGCGCGACGTGGACCGGGCAGTCGCGTCACCAGGACCAGGAAGGCCTGGCCGTGCGCGTCGTGGTCGGGCCGGGCGACCGCACGCGCGCGGTCACGCTGACGAAGAACACCTTCGGCACGTTCGTCTGGGTCTTCAACGTGCTCACCTGGGACAGCCGGCGTCTGGCGCAGCCGTGGCGTGAGGTCGGCCAGTTCAACCTGGGGCCGGTCGTCACCTCGGACCTGAAGCTGCTGCGGTTCCCGTGGCGGGTCTGCCTGCGCGCCTCCGGTCCGCGGATCACGTTCAAGGTCTGGGTCCCGCGCCGCGAGCCGGAGCCGCCGTGGACCGACCGCGTCCACACCCGCACCGCGACGGTGTCGCACCGCTTCCAGCGCCCCGGCGTCCCGGGCTGGTACGTCGGGCACCTGAGGCCCGGCGACCACGTCACCTACGCCGGCCTGACCGCGTCGTCGCCCTGAACCGCACCGCCCGTGCCCTAGGGTGCGCGGCATGACCGAGGCCTATCCGACAGCTCCGATCGGCACGATCCGCAGCACGGGGACGTGCATCCTGCTCACCATCGTCACGCTCGGGTTCTACACCTGGTACTGGTACTACAAGACGCACGACGAGATGAAGCGGCACACCGGCGTCGGCCTCGGCGGCCCGGTCGCGCTGATCCTCGCGATCCTGGTCGGGGTCGTGATGCCGTTCCTGACCTCCCACGAGGCCGGCGGGCTCTACGAGCGCCGGGGCCAGGCCCGGCCGGTCAGCGCCGCAACCGGGCTGTGGTTCCTGCTGCTGGGCTGGTTCTTCCTCGTCGGCGCGATCGTGTGGTTCGTGAAGACCAACAACGCGCTCAACGAGTACTGGCGCTCGGTCGGCGCCCAGGGCTGAGCGCCCGGGCTGCGCCCGCTCAGGCCGCGAGGCCCGACGCGCCGGGCATCACGACCGGGGCGCACACACAGTCGTCGCCGCACGCGAGGAACGTGTGCACGCCGTGGCCGCAACGCGGGCACGGCAGGTCGTGCGAGAGGTGCTGCTCGTTGGTCTGGACGGTGTCCCACATGGCTGATCGCCTCCTTCACCCTCTCCACGAACGGAGACGGCCGGATACGACAGACGTGACGCGAAGTGAGCCGGACGGTCTCAGGTGGCCTCGACGTCGTACGGCGGGAGCTCGCCGGCCTTGAGGGGGCGCAGGCCCTTCCGCTTGGGACGGGCGTCGTCCTCGGCGTCGTTCATCGCCTCGATGATGTGCTTGCGGACGATCGTGCGCGGGTCGAGGTCGCGCAGCTCGAGGTCGGCGTACTCCGGACCGAGCTCCTCGCGCAGCTCGTCGCGCGCGGCGTCCGCGAACTGACGCGCCTTGCGCAGCATCTGGCCGGCCTGCCGGGCCAGGTCGGGCAGCCGGTCGGGGCCGAAGACGAGGACCGCCACGAAGGCGATGACGGCGAGCTCCGGCAGGCCGACCCCGAACACGTCGGCCGCCTAGAGCCGGCCGGAGGGGGTGAGCCCGAGCTGCATCCCCGCGAGGCCGCGCCCGCGGCCGGCCAGGGTCTCCGCGACCGAGCGGAGCACGACCGCCGCGGGAGCCGTGGGGTCGGAGTCGACGATCGGCTTGCCGGCGTCGCCCCCCTCGCGCAGCGACAGGTCGAGCGGGACCTCTCCGAGCACGGGCACGTCGTAGCCGAAACGGCGCGAGAGGGTGTCGGCCACCCGTGCGCCGCCGCCGGCGCCGAACACCTCGAGGCGGTGGTCCTCGCCCGCCGCGGTGCAGTGGGGGCAGGGGAGGTAGGACATGTTCTCGACGACGCCCACCACGCGCTGGTGCATCATCGAGGCCATCGTGCCGGCCCGCTCGGCCACCTCGGCGGCGGCCTCCTGCGGTGTGGTGACGACGACGACCTCGGCGCCGGGCAGGTGCTGCCCGAGCGAGATGGCGACGTCGCCCGTGCCGGGCGGCAGGTCGAGGAGCAGGACGTCGAGGTCGCCCCAGTAGACGTCGGCGAGCATCTGGACGAGCGCCCGGTCGAGCATCGGCCCGCGCCACGCGACGACCTGGTCGCGCCGGGGCTTGAGCATGCCGATCGAGATCACCGAGACGCCGGACGGCGTCGGCACCGGCATGATCAGGTCCTCGACCTGGGTGGGCTTGGCGTCGGCGATGCCGAGCATGGCGGGCACCGAGTGGCCGTAGATGTCGGCATCGACGATGCCGACCTTGAGGCCTTGGGCGGCCATCGCGAGCGCGAGGTTGACCGTGACCGACGACTTGCCGACACCGCCCTTGCCGGAGGCGATCGCGAAGACCTTGGTCAGCGACCCCGGCTGGGCGAACGGGATGTCGCGCTGGGCCTTCCCGTCGCTGAGGAGGTCCTTGAGGCCGGCGCGCTGCTCGGCGCTCATCACGCCGAGCGTGAGGTCGACGTCGGTCACGCCCGGCACGGCGCGCACGGCCGCGCCGACGTCGCGCGTGATCGTGTCCTTCATCGGGCAGCCCGCCACAGTGAGCAGCACGGTCAGCCGCACCACGCCCGGGCCGTCGACCTCGACGGACTCGACCATCCCGAGGTCGGTGATCGGTCGCCTGATCTCGGGGTCGTTCACGGTGGCGAGGGCCGCGTGGACCTGCTCGAGAAGGGGGCTGCTCATGATGGTCCCAGCGTAGTCGGGGCCGGGCTGTCAGCCGTCGTCGCCCGCCTCGGAGCGGTCGATGGTGGCGGAGCGCTCCTCGAGGTCGCTGAGCAGCGACCGGAGCTCCGAGCGCAGGTAGTCGCGGGTCGCCACCTCGCCCACCGCCATCCGCAGGGAGGCGACCTCGCGGGCCAGGAACTCCATGTCCGCGTGGGCCCGCGCGTCGGCCTGCCGGTCCTGCTCGGCGATCACCCGGTCGCGCGCCTCCTGGCGGTTCTGGGCGAGCAGGATCAGCGGTGCGGCGTACGACGCCTGGAGCGAGAGCATCAGGGTCAGGAAGATGAACGGGTAGTCGTCGAAACGCAGCGAGTCGGGCGCCGCGAAGTTCCACACCACCCAGAACACGACGAACGCCGTCATGTAGAGCAGGAACGTCGCGGTGCCCATGAACCGCGCGAACTGCTCGGCGAACCGCCCGAACAGGTCGTGGTCGACCGCGGGCCGCCGGACGAGCTGGCGCCGGGTCTCGCGCGGCGTGTCGAGGCGGGCGCGGCGGCTGGTGGGCTCAGGCACTGTGCACCGCCCGGTCGCGCCACCCCTCGGGGAGCATGTGGTCGAGCAGGTCGTCGACGGTGACGGCGCCGATCAGGTGGCCGTTCTCGTCGACCACGGGCGCCGCGACGAGGTTGTACGTCGCGAGGTGCGCCGCGACCTCGTCGATGGTCGCCTCGGGGCGCAGGTTCTCCATCGACTCGTCGAGGGCACCCGCGACGAGCGTCGAGGGTGGCTCGCGGAGCAGCCGCTGGATGTGCGCCACCCCCAGGAACCGGCCGGTCGGCGTCTCCAGCGGCGGCCGGCAGACGTAGACGAGCGCGGCCAGGGCCGGGGTCAGGTCGGGGTTGCGCACGTGGGCGAGCGCGTCGGCGATGGTCGCGTCCGGGCCGAGGATCACCGGCTCGGAGGTCATCATCGCGCCGGCGGTGTTCTCGACGTAGGACATCAGCCGCTTGACGTCCTCGGCCTCCTCGGGCGCCATGAGCAGCAGCAGCGCCTCGGCGGTCTCGGGCGGGAGCTCGGCGATCAGGTCGGCAGCGTCGTCGGGGTCCATCTCCTCCAGCACGTCGGCCGCCCGCTCGTCGGCGAGGAAGCCGAGGATCTCGACCTGGTCCTCCTCCGGCAGCTCCTCGAGGACGTCGGCGAGCCGCTCGTCGGTCAGCGCCGCGACCACGGCGGTGCGTCGCTCGGGCGGGAGGTCGTGGATCACGCTCGCCGCGTCTGCCGGCCGCAGCTCGTTGAGGGCGTGGATGAGCTGGGTCGCCCCCTGGGCGGGCTCGCGGCGGGTCAGGCCCTCGACCTCGCCCCACTCCGCGACGTGGGTCTGCCCGCGCCTGCGCAGCCCCTTGGCTGGCTCGGTGATCGCGATCCGGCTCAGCACCCAGTCGCGGTTGCGCGCCTGCTCCATCGCGACGTCGTAGATCGTGCCGGTGATGCCCGTGGTGGTGATCGTGACGGTGCGGTCGAACAGCTGGCCGACGACCAGGGTCTCGGTCGAGCGCTGCTCGAAGCGGCGCATGTTCAGCAGCCCGGTCGTGTAGACCTGCCCGCTGTCGATGTTGGTCACCCGGGTCATCGGCACGAAGATCCGGCGGCGCCCGAAGACCTCGCCCACCATCCCGAGCACCCGCGGCTGGCTGCTCTCCGAGCGGATCGCCACCACCAGGTCGCGCACCTTCCCCACCTGGTCACCTTGGGGGTCGAAGATCGGCAGGCCGACCAGGCGGGCGGCGTACACGCGCGACGGAGCTGTGCTCACGCCGCAACGCTACTGGTGCGCGGTGCCGCAGCGAGGGAACGCAGCCGGGGGCAGATGCGTCAACAATGAGATCGGGTCCGCGCGTGCGGGGTACCCTGTCGAAGCAGGATTTCGTCGTGCGGGGCCTTTCTCGGGTCGCCGCGAACAGGCACCTGGGAGGGGTCCGTGTCCAAGCACGCGATGCCACGCTCCCGGCGCCTGGGCCACCTCAAGGTCGCGGCGACGGCCGCGCTCGTGGTCGTGTTCATGGTGCTCGTCGTGGGCGGCGCGACCGGCATGATCGGCTCGCGCGACGACGGTGATGGCACGGGCCGGCTCGCCGCCGACCTCGGCACCGCGACCAGCGGCGCGGCCGACGCGACCAGCACCGAGCAGGGCACAGACGAGAGCGCCGAGGCGACCACGACGCCCGCCGACGAGCCGACCGCGATCGTCACCGACGTCCCGGCCCAGGACGTCAAGGGCGCGAAGAAGCTCAAGCGGTCGCTGGCCTGGCTCCGCCGCGGGCTGGCCGACGAGACGACGTTCCGCGTCGGCACCTTCAACGTGCTCGGCGGCTCCCACACCGCGAAGATCGGCGGCAACAAGCGCGGCTACGCCTCGGGCAGCACCCGCATGGGCATGGCCTTCTCGCTGATCAACCAGGCCGACCTCGACGTGATCGGCTTCCAGGAGTTCGAGGAGTCCCAGTACGGCCGGTTCCGGTCGCTCGCGGGCTCCCGCTGGGACGTCTACCCGGGCCCGTCCCTCGACCGCGGCTCCATCCGCGACTCGATCGCCTGGCGCACCGACGTGTGGAGGCTGGTCGAGGCCAACAGCATCGCGATCCCCTACTTCCACGGCGACCTCATCCGCCGTCCGGTGATCAAGCTGGAGAACATCGAGTCGGGCCGGGAGGTGTGGTTCTTCAACACGCACAACCCCGCGTCCACCCCCAACCACGGCAACAACGCGCACTGGCGCGGCGTCGCCGTCGGCATCGAGGTCAAGCTCGCCAACCAGCTCGCCGCCGACGGCACCCCGGTCGTCTTCACCGGTGACTACAACGACCGCGCTGAGGTCTTCTGCCCGATCGTGGGCGGCACCGCCATGGTGGCCGCGAACGGCGGCGGCTACGGCAGCGGTTGCGACACCCCCGACCACATGGGCGTCGACTGGATCTTCGGCTCCGGCATGCAGTTCTCCGGCTACGTCAGCGCGACCAAGGGCATCGTCGGCCGGGTGAGCGACCACCCGTTCGTGTACGCCGAGGCCTACATCCCCGAGGAGCCGCTCGCCGATGGCCCCGGCGGGGGTGGCGAGCCCGGCGACGAGTCCTCGCCGTCCAGCGAGAGCTCCGACGACTCCGACTGAGACGGCAGCGGTTACCGGTTGCCGCGGTGCTGGGGCTTGATCGTCGTGGTCGGGTCGGTGGGCGACGGCGTCTGCGTCGGCGGGGGAGGCGGGGGCGGCGGGAGGATCGGCGCGACGTAGGACTTGATCCGCGGCGACTGCCTGCCGGTGAACCTCAGCACGCCGGCGAACAGCGACCGGCGCGCGTCGTAGAGGTTCTCGCGGTCGTAGTTGTGCCCGCCCGGGCAGTTGCCCGCGAGCTGGGGGCAGGTCCACGCGTGGAAGAACAGCAGCGGCTCGCCGCTCGGGCCGCGCCCGACGTCGGCCCCGCCGGGCCCGCACAGCCCGCTCTTGCGGCTGTCGACGAGGACCTGCCGCTTGGCGCGCGACCAATCGGTCAGCCTCACGGAGCGGCGGAACGTCGTCTTGTAGCTGCACTCGCCGAACTCGCCCTCGGAGCTCAGCAGGACGTACTGGCGCCCGCGGCGCAGCATGGTGGGGTTCTCGATGACCCCGCCCCGGCGCACCAGCTGCGTGCTGCGCGCCTTGCCCTCCGGACGGCCGCTCGGCGGCAGCTCGACCAGGCGGATCGAGGACGGCGTGCCCTGGGTGCGGTAGAGCAGGTAGCGGTGGCCGCGCTTGTCCTTGAAGTAGTCGGGGTCGATGACCCCGCTCTTGGGCATGTCGCGCGCCCGCCGCTTGATCTTGTCGTACGCCGAGGGGGTCGCGGCCTGCCTCGGGCACACCAGCGGCTTCTCGTCGGGCACGAACGCGCCGGTCGGGTCGGCGGACGTGGCGACGCCGATGCAGCGCCCGTCCAGGCCGAGCCCGGCGACCTCGGCCGAGAAGTAGAGCAGCCAGACGCCGTTGACCTCGACCAGGTCGGAGGCCCAGTAGCGGCCGCTGATCGCCCAGCTCGGCTGCACGGTGAGGGCCGAGGGGATGTTCTGCCACGGACCGCCCGGCTGGGGCGCGATGGCACGGGGGGCACCGGGGCCGGTCGACACGGCGACCCAGCCGCCGGCGTACCGCGCCACCGTGGGGTCGGCCGCGCCGCGGTAGGACAGCACCGGCTGGGCGCCGAGCACCCGGTCGCGGAAGCTGATGAACCGCGCACCGTGGTGGGCGGCCCGGCGCGCCTGCTGCCGCTTGATCTTGGCGAGCCCCGCCTTGGTGTGGCCCGGCACCCACCGCGCGTCGGCCTGGTGTCCCTTCGCCGCGCCGCGTGAGCGGTGCTGCTCGGCAGTCGAGCCGAAGGCCCCTGACGCCACCAGGGTCATCACGAGGGCCAGGACCAGGCCGATCACCGCCACGGCAGCCACCGACGTCTTGCGAACCAGAGAAATGTGCACCCGAAGCCAAGTCGTTCGTCGTCGTACAGGTCGTCGTTGAGGGGTCACCTCACCATGGGGACGCACTCTCCACGAAATCGGTTGGGTGCCCGTCGACCACTAGAGTCGCGATCCGTGGTGGGTGTCCTCGGCCGGGTGCGCGACGTGACCGTCGACGCCGACGGCGTGACGGCCCGCGCCACGCGCGAGACCGTGATGGACATGCTGGTCGACGGCCGGCGCGTCTACTCGTTCTGGCTGCACCGCGACGGCGCCCCGGTCACCGGCAGCGGCGCGGGCCGCGGCCGCTGGCGGGTGCCGTGGCCGAAGACGCTGCACGAGTTCCTCGACGGCACCGCGCGATTCACCGTGGTGGTCCACGAGACCGGCGAGACCGTGTTCGACCGGGAGCTCACGCTGGGCTCCGGCACCGGGCGGATCTCGATCGTCAACCGCAACGGCCAGCCGCTCAGCCTTGACCGGACCTGGCGCCGGGTCGTCACCTTCGACAGCCGCAGCAGCGAGCAGGTCGAGCCGCTGCTGAACGCGATCGACGTCGTGCTCGACGCCCTCCGCAAGGCCGGCATCGAGGCGTTCCTGGCCTACGGGACGCTGCTCGGCGCGGTGCGCGAGGGCCGGCTGCTCGGCCACGACGGCGACGCCGACCTCGGCTACGTCAGCCACCTCACCCACCCCGTCGACGTGATCCGCGAGTCGTTCCGGCTCCAGCGCGACCTCGTCGCCCTCGGCTTCCACATCACCCGCTACTCCGCGCTCGCCTTCAAGGTCGACGTCGACGAGGGCGACGGCGTGGTCCGCGGCCTCGACGTCTTCGGCGGGTTCCTGATGGACGGCCGGCTCTACCTGATGGGCGAGATCGGCGACCGGTTCGAGAAGTCCTGGATCCACCCCCTCGGCACCACGACCCTCGAGGGGCGGTCCTTCCCGGCCCCGGCCGACCCCGACAAGCTGCTCACCGCGATGTACGGCCCGTGGCGCACGCCCGATCCCGCGTTCCACTTCGACCCGCCGACGACGACCGTCCGGCGGCTCAACGGCTGGTTCCGCGGCCTGCGCGTCGGCCGGGCGCGCTGGGACCGGATCTACTCCCGCAAGCAGAAGCCGCTCGCCACCGAGCCGTCGCCGCTCGTGGCGTGGGCCGCCGAGCGGGAGGCCGACGCCGCGACGTATGTCGACCTCGGCTGCGGCCGCGGGTCCGACGTCCTGTGGATGGCCGGCCGCGGCGTCGCGTCGGTCGGGCTGGACTTCCAGCCGCGCTCGTACGCCGAGGCCGCGGCCCGCGGGGTCGAGGGCGCTGACTTCTGGCGGTGCAACCTGCTGGAGCTGCGCGACGTGCTGCCTGCCGGCGCCGAGCTCGCCCGGCGCCCCGGGCCGCGGCTGCTGGTCGCCCGGCACCTCGTCGACACGCTCGGCCCGGACGCCCGCCAGCACCTGTGGCGGCTGGCGCGGATGACGCTGGCGGGGGAGGGCGGTGGCCGGCTCTACCTGGAGTTCCTCGCCCGCTTCGGGGACGACGGGTTCGCCAAGGACCTGCGCGTCAAGCGGCGGCGGCCGCGGCTGATCGTGGGGGAGCTCGAGCGGGCTGGTGCGACGATCGTGCACCGGGAGACGATCCGGGCGTCGGACTCGTCGACGCCGTCGAAGGTGTGCCGACTGGTCGTGGAATGGAGACGTGGAGATGGCTGAGAAGCAGTCCGGTCTGGTCGAGCGGCTGCGCTCGACGCGCGCGGGGGAGGTGCTGGACCTGCGCCGCCGGGTCAAGCGGCTCGAGGCCGAGGTGCAGGAGTGCCGGGCGCTGAACGTGCGCCTGGCCGAGCTCACCGACATCGTCACCGAGCTGCTGCTCCCGGTGGCGGCGCGCGACGAGGAGAAGCTGGCCGAGCTGCTCGAGAAGTACCGCCAGAGCGTCTAGGCGCTCTCCCGACATGGCCTCCGCGGTCTTCCTCCACATCGGTCTGCCCAAGACCGGCACCACCTACCTCCAGTCGGTGCTCTGGGGGGCCAAGAGCGCGCTCGCGGCCGACGGGTTCCTGCTGCCTGGGCGCGGGCACCGCGAGCACCTCTGGGCGGCCCTCGAGCTGCAGGAGCGGCCGCGGCTCGAGCAGCGTCACCCCAAGGCGCCGGGCACGCTCGGGCGCCTGGTCAAGGCCGTCAACCGGCACCGCGGGCCGGCCATCCTCACCCACGAGTTCATGTGCGGCGCCGGGCGTGAGCAGGCCCGCCGGCTCATCGAGTCGCTCGCGCCTGCCGAGGTGCACGTCGTGATCACCGCGCGCGACAGCCTCGGGATGCTGACCGCCGGCTGGGCGGAGTACGTCAAGAACGGCGGCACCAGGCCGCTGGCGGAGATGCGCGGCGACACGCTCGAGGGCCAGTCCGAGTTCGGCTGGCGCACCTGGGACCTCGCCGGCGTGCTGCGCCGGTGGGGCCGGCACGTCCCGCCGGAGCGCGTCCACGTGCTGCCGATGCCCGGGTCGGGCGCGCCGCGCGACCAGCACTGGCGGAACTTCGCCGGTGTGCTCGGCCTCGACCCCGACCGCTACGAAGCGCCCGACGAGCCGCGCAACCCGGCCCTCGGTGTGGTGCAGATCGAGCTGCTCCGGCGGGTCAACCCGCACCTCACGGCGTTCCGCAAGCCGGTGGACCGCGGCACCTGGATCAGGGGCTACCTCGCCGAGGGCCACCTGGTGCGCCAGGAGGGTGAGCGGCTCGGGGCGGACGACGTGCAGGTCGCCGAGTGTCGCGAGCGCGCCGACCGCGCCGTACGCATCATCGAGCGGCGCGGGTTCCACGTCGTCGGCGACCTGGACGCCCTGCGGGTGCCCGACGACGTCCCGGAGAGGCCACGCCCGGACGCCGTGTCGAATGAGGCTCTGCTGGCCTCAGCCACTACACTCGTCGCTGATCTGCTCGCGGACGTCCGTCGCATCGCCCGCGAGGGCCCGCCCGACCTGACAGAGGATGCGTGACCTCGTCCGTCGCATGCATCCGGAGCACTTGGAGAGGTTGTCGGTGAAGAGAGTCTCGATTGCTGCGTGTAGCGCGGTCTCGATCGCGCTGGTCCTGAGCATGTGGGGCATGGTCCCCACCGCCCAGGCGTCCGCGCGGGCCACGCAGGTGACGACCGCGACCGCGCCGCTCGGCACGGTCGCCGGCGCGCCCGCCGACAAGAAGAAGCCCAAGCCGAAGCGCTGGAAGGCCTACAAGGGGGCGTTCTTCAACAACCCCCACGTCAACGCCGACCGGTTCAAGCTCGAGCGCCGGCTGATCGACACGATCCGCCACACGCAGAAGGGCGCGACGATCCGGATCGCGGTCTACTCCTTCGACCGCGAGGGCGTCGCCGACGCGCTGATCGCCGCCCACAAGCGCGGCGTGAAGATCCAGATGCTGCTCAACGACCACCAGGACACCCACGCGATGAAGCGGGTGCGGGCGGTGCTCGGCACCAACCGGTTCGCCAAGAACTTCATCTACAAGTGCAAGCAGGGCTGCCGCACCTTCGCCGACCAGTACCGCAACCTGCACTCGAAGTTCTACACCTTCACCCAGGCCGGCAAGTCCGACCACGTGATGGCGATCGGGTCCTTCAACCTGACCCGCAACGCGATCTACCACCAGTGGAACGACCTCTACTTCATGTCCGGCAACGAGCCGCTGTTCGACCAGTTCGTGGCGACGTTCAAGGACATGAAGAAGGACTACAACACCAAGCAGCCGCCGATCCGCTTCTGCGGCACGCCCAAGGGCGCGGAGTGCAACGACGCGGTCGACAAGTACACCGCCTGGATCTTCCCCAAGACCTCGACGCCGCAGAGCGACGTGGTGCTCGACATGCTCAACAAGATCCAGTGCCTCACGCCCGACGGCAACGGAGGCCAGACCCGCACCCACCTCGCGCTCTCGATGCACACCATGCGCGGCAACCGCGGCAACTACCTCGCCGCCGCCATCCGCAACAAGTGGGCCCAGGGCTGCGACTTCCGGGTGAGCTACGGGCTGATCGGCTTCAAGACCAAGCAGATCCTCGGCGCCTCGACGGCGCGCGGCCGGATCCCGCTGCGCTCCACCGGGCTCGACTACCACCCCGACGACGACTTCGACCTCAACCACGACGGTGAGGACGACGTCATCCTCGACTACTACACCCACCAGAAGTACCTCGTGGTGCAGGGCACCTACGCCGGCGTCCCCAACACCAACATGGTGCTGACGGGCTCCTCCAACTGGGCGAGCCTCGGCACCGCCGAGGACGAGGTGTTCTTCACGATCCTGGGCCGCAACAACGTCAAGCGCTACCTGGCCAACTTCAACTCGTTCTGGAACAACGGCCGCTGGACGCGCAACGCGTACACGACGACGTACACCGACTTCAAGGTCGCCCGGATGGTCCGCCAGGCCGACGGCACCTACGAGAAGGGCTACGTCACGGTCCGGCGCCCGGTCACCACGGTCGAGCGCGACCCGGCCGTGGCCGGCGGCCAGTTCTGGGAAGGCGACTGACCCCAGCCGCGACCCTCGTACGCCGGGGCTGGGACGCAACCGACCTCGGTCCCGCGGGTGCCACCGCTGCGGAGGTCTCGACAAGCTCGACCAGCGGTGGGCGGGCTGGGTGCCCTCCCTGCGGAGGTTTCGAGACAGGCGCTAGCGCGCCTTCCTCAACCAGCGGTGCGTTCCGGTGGTTGAGGAGGTCGCGCAGCGACCGTCTCGAAACCTCGTACGCGGGGGCTGGGACGCAACCGAGCTCGGTCCGCCGGGTGTCCACGCTGCGGAGGTCTCGACGGGCTCGACCAGCGCGGGTCGGGCTGGGTGCGGCGGTGGCGGGTCAGCCGCCGTTGCCGTTGCCGGCGTCCTCGGCGGTGAGCAGCTGGTGGGCGAAGTCGCTGACGACGTTGAGATCGGCGCCGACCAGGGCCGCGCCGGTGCCGGGGAGGTCCTTCGCGATGCCCGCCCCTCCGGAGCCGGTATAGGCGTCCCACTTGCCGGTGCCGCTGATCTTCACGGTGCCTCCGGCCTTGGCGCCGGGGAGCAGCCGGGCGACGAGGTCGGCGGCGGAGGCGGTCGACTGCAGGAGGGTGGCGGGGGCGCCGTTCGGGTCGGTGAGCTCGATGGTCCACGTGCCGCCGCCCTTCGGGGCGTACGACGCGGAGACGACGGTCCACCCGTCGGGGACCCCCGCGGGGATCAGTGCCGGGAAGCCCGCCTTCAGGGCGGCCTTCACCGCCTTGGTGATGATCGGCGAGGGCACCGGGTCGCTCTCCGTGGGCGCGTCGCTGGCCGTGGGGGTCTCCGACGCCGCCGGGGTCTCGGTCAGGGTCGGTGCGGCGCTGGTCGTCGTCGAGCCGGTCGGGTCGGAGGCCGTGGCGCCGCTGCCGTCGTCGGAGCCGCAGGCGGCTGCCGCCACGGCGACGAGCGCCAGCCCGGCCACCGCCGCGGGGATCCGCCTGCGTGCCCTGGTCAGCCCGGTCGCGCCGCCGGTGATGCCGGTCATCTCGCCCGTCATGTCCCCAGTCATGTCCTTAGTGTGCCCCGTCCTACCCACACAGAGCCTGACGGCGGCCAACCTTCGGCGGTTCCGCCCCGTCAAGGGAGGAGAGGCATGATGGCTCGTCGCGGAGCGGCAGTTCTGTGAAAACTGTGACGCGTGGGGCTGTTGTGGATTTAGCATCAGTCAAGGCACACTGCTTGCGCGACACTCTCGATCCTCGGAGGAACACCACCATGACGGGCTTCCCCACCGTCGTACGCCAGCGCGTCCTCGGCCAGGGCCTGCGCCGCTGGTCCATCGCGGCGCTCGTGCTCGGCACCATCGCCGGCGGCACCGCCCTCGCGGTGAGCGCCTCGGCGAAGAAGGCCGACGAGTACGGCCAGGTGGGCGCCAGCCCCGTCCCCGTGACCGAGGTGGTGCACGGCAAGACGAAGTTCCGCGTCGGGTCGTTCAACATCCTCGGCTACGACCACACCGCGCCCGGCGGCAGCAAGAAGGGCTACGCCGACGGCGCGCAGCGGATGAAGTGGGCCGTCCAGGTGCTCAAGAGCGAGGACGTGGACGTCGTGGGGCTCCAGGAGTTCCAGCCCCAGCAGTACGCCAAGTGGGTCAAGAAGGCCTCGTCCCGCTACGACATCTTCCCGGGCTACGTCGACACCGTCGGCTTCCTGCGCAACTCGATCGCGTGGCGCAAGGACAAGTTCAAGATGGTGTCGAACAGCTGGATCAAGCTGCCCTACTTCCACGGTGACGTGCTGCGGATGCCGGTCGTGCTCCTCCAGTCGCTCTCGACGGGCCAGCAGTTCTACGTGATGAACTTCCAGAACCCGGCCGACGTCCGCGGCAACGCCCAGAAGTGGCGCCTGATCGGCCAGCGGCTGCAGATCGCGCTGGTCAACCACCTCAAGGCCAGCAACAACCTCCCGGTCATCTGGACCGGCGACATGAACGCCAAGCGGCAGGTGTTCTGCCGGGTCACCGCGCAGGCCGGGATGATCTCTGCCAGCGGCGGGGTCCGCACCGCCACGAGCTGCAGCCCGCCGCGCGGCATGGTGGTCGACTGGATCTTCGGCTCGGGCGTGAAGTTCAAGAAGTACCAGCAGCTCCGCACCCGGAAGATCGCGCGGACCACCGACCACCACCTGCTCACCACCAAGGTGCGGATCCTGCCGGTCGCGGCGACGGTCCCGCCCCCGTCGGCCTGCGTGACGGTGAGCGCGACGGCGACGGCCACGGTCACGGCCCCCACCTCGACGGCGACCGCCACGTCCACGACGACACCCACGGCGCCCACGACGCTCCCGCCAGTGCCTCCGACGGCCCCGGGCATCCCGAACTGGCCGCCGACCTGCACCGTGACCGCCACCACCACGACCACGACGACCCTCACACCGTCTCCGTGATCCTGGCCACGGCGCCGGCGGTGAACGACCGCTAACCTGCTCCGGTCCCACCCCCACACCCGGCGAGGAGCAGCCCCATGGGTCGCCTGTGCCAGACCGACGGACTGACCGAGGACCAGACCGAGATCCTCAAGGCGGTCAGGACCTTCGTCGACGAGCAGATCATCCCGGTTGCGACCGAGCTCGAGCACGCCGACGAGTACCCGCAGGAGATCGTCGACGGGCTCAAGGAGCTGGGGATCTTCGGGCTCACCATCCCCGAGGAGTACGACGGGCTCGGCGAGTCGCTGCTGACCTACGCGCTGTGCGTCGAGGAGATCGCCCGGGGCTGGATGAGCGTCTCGGGTGTCATCAACACCCACTTCATCGTGGCCTACATGCTCATGCGCCACGGCACCGAGGAGCAGAAGAAGAAGTACCTGCCGCGGATGGCCGCCGGCGAGGTCCGCGGCGCGTTCTCGATGTCCGAGCCCGGGCTGGGCTCCGACGTGTCCGCGATCAAGACCAAGGCCGTCAAGGACGGCGACGGGTGGAAGATCGACGGCCAGAAGATGTGGCTGACCAACGGCGGCACGTCCAACCTCGTGGCCACCCTGGTCCGGACCGGCCAGGCCGACGGCGACGGCGGCGAGGAGTCGCCGTACAAATCGATGACGACGTTCCTCGTCGAGAAGGAGGAGGGCTTCGGCGAGACCGCGCCGGGCCTGACCATCCCGGGCAAGATCGACAAGATGGGCTACAAGGGCGTCGACACCACGGAGGCGGTCTTCGAGGGCTTCCGGACCACCGACGAGCAGGTCCTCGGCGGCGAGACGGGCAAGGGCTTCTACCAGATGATGGACGGCGTCGAGGTCGGCCGTGTCAACGTCGCCGCCCGCGCCTGCGGCATCGCCAACCGGGCCTTCGAGCTCGCCATCGCCTACAGCCAGCAGCGCGAGACCTTCGGCAAGCCGATCTCGGAGCACCAAGCCATCCTCTTCCGCCTCGCCGAGATGGCGACCAAGGTCGAGACCGCGCACGCGATGATGGTCCGCGCCGCACGGATGAAGGACTCCGGACAGCGCAACGACGTCGAGGCCGGCATGGCCAAGATGGTCGCCTCGGAGTACTGCAACGAGGTGGTCCAGGACTCCTTCCGCATCCACGGCGGCTACGGCTACTCCAAGGAGTACGAGATCGAGCGCCTCTACCGCGAGGCCGCGTTCATGCTGATCGGCGAGGGCACGAGCGACATCCAGAAGATGATCATCGGCCGCGCGCTGCTCAAGGACTACAAGCTCAAGTAGCCGATCTGGCCCGCCAGTCCGGCGCCAGCACGGCCCAGACCTCGGTGTCCCACAGCCGGTCACGGTGCTGCCACGACTCGCGCAGCGTGCCCTCCAGCCTCATGCCGAGCCGCTCGGCGATCTTGCGGCTGGCGAGGTTCTCGGGCACGCAGTGCCACTCGGCGCGGTGCAGCCCGCGCTCGAGCAGCGCCCAGTCGAGCATCGCGGTCGCGGCGCGCGTGACGTGCCCGCGGCCCTGCGCGTCGGCGGCCAGCCAGACGCCGACCTCGCAGAGACCTCCGGCCGGGTCGAAGACGCGAAAGAGCGTCCCGCCGATCATCCGACCCGCCACCCGGAGCGCGTAGATGCGCGGTCCGTCGGCCGCGGTGCCGTCGGCGTACCGCTGCAGGAAGGCGCGGGCGCGGTCCTCGTCGTGGAGCGAGGCGCCCCACGGGAGCCAGGGGGCGAGGTGGTCGCGCTCGGCCGCGACGAACGCCGCGAGCTCGGCGGACTGCCAGGGCTCGAGGGCAGTGAGCGTGAGTCCGTCACCGAGGTCGAGCGAGAGCATGGGCAGGCCTTCCGCAAGGTACATAACGACTGTTGTGTACCCTAGCACCATGCCGGCACCGGTCGACCACGACACCCGTCGCCGCGAGGTCGCCGAGGCGGTGTGGCGGGTGCTGGCCGAGACCGGGTTCGCCGGGTTGAGCCTGCGGGCCGTCGCGACCGAGATGGGAGCGACGACCGGCCTGCTGACGCACTACTTCCGCAGCAAGCGCGAGCTGGTGGAGCACGCGCTCGAGGTCGTCCACGAGCGCACGGCGCCGCGCATGCAGGACGTCGGCCCGCCCGCCCCCGGCCTCGAGGGGCTTCGCGCGCGGCTGCGCGCGGTGCTGGTCGACGACGCCGAGGCGACGGTGCTGAGCAAGGTCTGGGTGGGCTTCTGGGACCTCGCCCTGGCCGATGCGGAGCTCGGGCTCGCTGAGGCGGCCCGCTACGAGCGGTGGCGCGACCGCCTGCGGCCGCTGGTCGACGAGGCGCTCGCCGCGGGCGAGCTGCCGCTCGGCCGCGACCGCGAGACGGTGGTCGACCTCCTCACGGCGTTCACCCACGGCCTCGTGGTCCAGGCGCTCTTCGACCCGGACCGGTTCCCGGCCGAGCGGCAGTACGCCGTGCTCGACGAGCTGCTGGGCGCCCTGGCTAGTCGCTGACCTCGACGTTCGCGATCGTGTAGCCGGTCTCGTCGTCGGCGATCTCCTCGCTGCCGTCGACGTAGACGCTGCTGGGGTAGTCCTGACCGTCGGGCCAGTCGACGTCGACCCGGGCGGCTTCGGTGTCGTTGGCCTTCTCGATGACGTCGTTGATGGTCATCCAGAAGGTCTGCTCGGCCGGCGCGCCCTCGACGATCCCGCCGTCGCGGCCGCCACCGCCGCCGGCGCCGTACACCGCCGCCTCGACCTCGCCGTCGGCGACGGTCACCACGACCGGGGCGCCGCCGCCTATGCAGAAACAGGTCACGGTGAGCTCGAAGGTGTAGTCGGTGGGCCCGAACTCCGGGTAGGTGCCCACCGTGGGCTCCGCCGTCGGGCTCGGCGTGCTCGTCGCCGTCGTGGGGGCGGGGTCCGAGGCGACGCCGCCTGAGTCGTCGTCGGAGCACGCGGCGAGCGACAGCGGGAGCACGAGGGCAGCGAGCGTCAGCGCGAGGGATCGCATCTCGGTCGGACGGGTCGACGGCGCGCCGGGTTCCATGAGCCCACTCTGCCGGGTCGCTGGCACCTATGGTCGGACCGCCATGACCACGCGCCGCCCACGCCCGCTGCTCGCCGCCGTCCTGGCCGTGGGTGCCGCCCTGGCCGGGACCTCCGGCGTCGGCGCCGCGCCGGCGCCCGCCAGCCGGGTCGTCGCCGCCGCCTGGGCCGACGGCGGCGCCTCCGCCACCGAGCGCTCGGTGCTGCCGCTGCTCGTCAGCCTCGCCGCAGGGCCGGAGACACGGCTGACCGTGCGGGTCACGGGCGCCACGGTCGTCGCCCTGCCCGACGCGTGCGCCCCCAGCACCGTGGTCCGACGCCGGTCGCACCTCTCCGCGGACGCCGTCACCCTGGTGTGCACGGTGGTCGGCAAGCGCGCCCAGGACGTCGTGGTCGAGGTCCGGACGGGCGCCGCGCCGGGTCCGGTGGGCGCCACGGTCACCGACCGGGGCGTCGTCACGACGTTGCCGGGCCGGGCCGTTGCGGCCGCCGCGCCCGACACCCCGCGCCGGCTGCGGCTGATCTCGAGTCCCGACTTCATGAACGCCGACGTCGCCGACCTGCGCCGCGGGCCGGGGTTCTGGAACCCGCGCCGCTCGCCGAACTCCACCAGCCCCGCCTACGAGCGCGCGATCGACCGGGTCCTCGACGACTGGCAGCGCCAGGAGCCTGACGGCGTGCTGGTGGCCGGAGACCTGGTCGACGGTCGCTGGGGTCGCGACAGCCGGCACACGGGCAACTTCGGCCCGGTCGGCAACGCCGCCCAGCGCGCGAGCGCCACCCGGCGGGCGGCGGCGACGTACTACCCGCAGTACCTCCAGCGCTTCCGCTCCCACCACCTCGACCTCTACCCGGCGGTCGGCGACCACGAGTACGGCGACAACCCGTGGACCTCCTCGAAGAGGCGGCTCGCGCCGGTGTTCCAGCAGGAGTTCGCGCGCTACTTCACCCGCACCCAGGCAGGCCGGCCGCGCTTCCGCGACCACCCGGGCGGCGTGCACGCGAGCACGGCCTACGCGTTCCGGCCCTCGCCGGAGGTGCAGGTCGTCTCGATCGACCCCTTCGACATCAGCCCTGGTCGCGCCCGGATCCGCGTCGACCGCCAGCAGCTGCGCTGGCTGGCCGGCGTGCTGCGCAAGGCCCGCGCCGACGGCGTGCGGTGGACGCTGGTCCAGGGCCACGTGCCGATCCTCGAGCCGGTGCGGGCGCGCGGGTCCAGCGAGCTTCACTACCCCGGCGGTGCGCGGTCGCGGCTCTGGCAGGTCTTCCGCAAGTACGGCGTGGACGTCTACCTCTGCGGCGAGGTGCACGACGTCACCGCGACCACCCAGGACGGGATCCTCCAGCTCGCCCACGGGGGCGCGTTCCAGTTCGGCCTGACGACCTACTCCGTCCTCGACGTGCACGACGACCGGCTCGACGTCACGCTCCGTGACTACGCCGTCCGGGTGCGCGACGCGCGAGACCACACCCGGCTGTGGGAGACCGTCCGCAGCGGGCTGAAGAAGTGGATCAGGCTCGACCCCGAGCCGGTGACGATCGGCACGCTGACCCTCGGCGCCGACGGCTCGGTGACCGACCGCAGCGGAATCCTGTTGCCCTACCGTCACTGACTCGTGCGAGGGTGGGGCCATGTCCGGAGCGAACGACGACCTGAAGGCCAAGATGCGCGAGGCGCTCGACCGGAAGAACGCCGGCCGGCGCAAGAAGGGCGAGCAGGGCGTCCACGAGGACGGCCCGGTCCAGGAGAAGGCGCACGGCTCCGAGGTGGTCGGCGGCGCCCCCAAGATGCACCGGCGCAAGGCCGGTGGCGGCGGCGCCTGACCCGCTCCGAGGCGGGCTGGTGAGATAGCCCACGCGTCCACCGGCTGCCTCTCGCGCGTGCGGGAGGGCAGCATGGGCCCATGCAGTTCGGACGCAGCTACGAGGAGTTCGAGGTCGGCGCGACCTACAAGCACTGGCCCGGCAAGACGGTCACCGAGTACGACGACCACCTGTTCTGCCTGCTCACGATGAACCACCACCCGCTGCACCTCGACGCGCACTACGCCGAGGAGACCACGCAGTTCGGCAAGAACGTCGTCGTCGGCAACTACGTCTACTCGATCCTGCTCGGCATGTCGGTCCCCGACATCTCTGGCAAGGCGATCGCCAACCTCGAGATCGAGTCACTGCGGCACGTCGCGCCGACGTTCCACGGCGACACGCTCTACGGCGAGACGACCGTCCTCGACAAGTGGGAGTCGACCTCCAAGGACGACCGCGGCGTCGTCCACGTCGAGACCATCGGCTACAACCAGGACGGCAAGGTCGTCTGCATCTTCCGCCGCAAGGTGATGGTGCCGAAGAACAGCTACCTCGAGGCCCGCGGCGGCGAGCAGCCCGGTCGCCCGGTCCCGCAGCCGGACAAGAACTGGCCGGGCGCCGCGGACCCGGCGACCCCGGCGGGTGGCTGATCGATCAGCAACGTCGGCGGGTGGCTGATCGATC
Source organism: Nocardioides halotolerans DSM 19273 (assembly GCF_000422805.1). GTDB lineage: Bacteria > Actinomycetota > Actinomycetes > Propionibacteriales > Nocardioidaceae > Nocardioides > Nocardioides halotolerans. The sequence continues at coordinate 190,029 of NZ_KE383925.1, forward strand.
AGCAACGTCGGTGGGTGGCTGATCGATCAGCAACCTCGGTGGGTGACTGATCGATCAGCAACCTCGGCAGCTGACTGATCGATCAGCAAGGTTTCCGAGGCATGCTCGCCCGTGAGGTGGTCACCGCTCAGGGGTGAGTACTCGGACCGACACACCCGCACCTCACGAAGCCGAGGAACGACGCGACACCCGGTTCTTCGGGCAGCCGTGGCCGCTGGCCAACCTGTTCGGCGTCGAGATGTGGGAGCGCTTCAGCTTCTACGGGATGCAGGGCATCCTCGTCATCTACCTCTACTTCTCCGCGAGCGAGGGCGGCCTCGGCATCTCCGAGGCGACCGCGACGGGCATCGTCGGCGCCTACGGCGGCGCGGTCTACCTCGCCACCATCCTCGGTGCGTGGGTCTCCGACCGCCTGATCGGTCCCGAGCGGACGCTGTTCGCCTCGGCGGTCGTGGTGATGGCCGGGCACGTGGCGCTGGCGCTGCTGCCCGGGCTGGGCGGCGTGGGCGTCGGCCTCAGCCTGGTGGCGATCGGCAGCGGCGGCGTGAAGGCCAACGCCACCGCGCTCGTCGGCTCGCTGTACGCCGAGGACGACTCCCGGCGTGACGCCGGCTTCTCGCTCTTCTACATGGGCATCAACATCGGCGCGTTCGCAGGACCGCTGCTGACCGGGCTGCTGCAGGAGAACGAGGGCTTCCACTACGGCTTCGGGCTCGCGGCGATCGGGATGGGGCTCGGGCTCACGCAGTACGCGTTCGGCCGCCGTTCCCTCCCGGAGGAGACCCGCGAGGTCCCGCACCCGCTCGAGCCGTCCGAGCGCGCGCGCTACGCAGCGGTGCTCGCCGTCGCTGCTGCGGCGGTCGTCGTCCTGGCCCTCACCGGTCTGATGACGGCCGGCAACCTCGCCGACTGGGTGCTCGGCATCGTGTCGGTGGCCTCGGTCGTCTACTTCGTCCTGATCCTCGGCTCGCGCGAGGTGAGCGCCACCGAGCGCAGCCGGGTCTGGTCGTTCGTGCCGCTGTTCATCGCGAACGCCGTCTTCTGGTCGCTCTACCAGCAGCAGTTCACCGTCGTGACGATCTTCAGCGACAAGCGCCTCGACCGCGACCTCTTCGGCTGGGAGATGCCGATCTCGTGGGTCAACTCGATCAACCCGGTGATGGTGATCGTGTTCGCGGGCGTCTTCGCCGCGGTGTGGACCAAGCTCGGCGACCGCCAGCCGGTGACGCCGGTGAAGTTCGGCCTCGGCACCGTGGTGATGGGCGTCGCGTTCTGGTCGTTCCTGCTCAACCCCGGAGGCGAGCACGCGGCGCCGCTGCTGCTCCTGGCGCTGACGCTGTTCGCGTTCACGATGGGTGAGCTGCTGATCTCACCGGTCGGCCTGTCGCTGTCGACCAAGCTCGCGCCGGCGCGGTTCCACACGCAGATGGTCGCGCTCTACTTCCTCTCCGTCGCGTTCGGCACCGCCATGGCCGGGAAGCTCGCGGGCTACTACGACCCCGAGCACGAGACCGGCTACTTCCTGGTGCTGGGCGCGATCTCGGTCGCGGTCGGACTCGTCGTCCTGGCCCTCACCAAGCCGATCACACGGCTGATGGCGGGCGTGCGCTGACCGGGCCGGCCGCCCCTCTCCCCACTGGGGAGAACGCCCGTGCCAGCGGCAGCATCGCGAGGATGAGCACCATCGGCACGGCGAAGCCGAGCCGGAGCGACCCGGCGCCGACCAGGCCGGTGAGCACGGCCCCGAGCAGGCCGCCGACGTAGTTGAACTGGTTGAACCGCGCGATCACCGCGTCGGTGCGCACCCTGTCGCCGCCCGCGATCCGGGCGGCCGCCGAGAAGCTGAGAGGCGCGATCACCGAAGCGCCCGCGCCCAGCAGCGTGAAGCCCAGCACCGCCACCGGCCAGGTCGGCGCCGCAACCACCACCAGCATCGCGAGCGACGCGACGACCGCGCCGGTGCGCAGGACCGGCGCCGCGCCGTACCTAGCGACCAGGGAGTCGCCCGCCAGCCGCACCGCCAGGCTGGCCACCAGGTAGGGCAGGGTCGCGAGGGCGACGAGCGAGTGCGGCGCCTCGACCACGTCGTCGAGGAACGTCGGTCCCCAGGTCTGCGAGGCGGTGTCGACCATGTAGAAGAGCACCATCCCGAGCCCCACCAGCAGAATGGGCCGCCACGGCACGGCGACGTCCTCGGCCTCGGCGAGCGCCTCGCCGTGCTCGCGCGGGAGGTACGGCGCCGCGAGGGCGAGCAGCGGCACCACCGCGACCAGACCCGCCGTCCACAGCGGGGCGTGGGCCGCCGCCAGCGCGTAGCACGCGCCGAGGATCCCGCCGAAGGTCCAGGCGCCGTGGAAGGACGGCAGGATCGGCCGGCCGTATCGGTGCTCGATCGCCACGGCCTGCATGTTGCTGGTCGCGTCGACGATGCCGAGCCCCACGCCGTACGCCGCGAGCCCGAGCACGAACACCGGGCCCGCAGGCGCCGCGGCGACGACCGGGACGGCCACGCCGACGACGAGCAGGCCGGTCCGCAGGGTCGCGGCGCTGGAGCTGCGGTGCGCGACCAGCTCGGCGACGACCGAGCCCACGCCGGCCAGCAGCACGATCATGAGCAGCACCAGCGACAGGTCGATCTCGGACATGTCCCAGCGGTCGGAGAACCGCGGCAGCCGCGTCGTGAGGCTGATGAAGACCATCCCCTGGGTCGCGAAGGCGAGCGCGGTGGCGCGGCGGGCCAGGGACGCGCTCATGCGATCGGCCGGTCCGGGGACGGTCTGCATGGCCCGATCGTGCCAGTGACGCCCTCGCGGTCGGTGGGGGAGGATCGTCCGGGTCGATTTCGGCCGCACGCGGACCGACTCCCGGTCCGGCACGGGAGAGGAACACATGGCGCGCACGGGACAGCAGCTGCGGGTCCGCACCGCGAAGGCGATGGCCGAGAGCCGCGGCGCGACGGTCCGGACGGCGACCGAGCGTAGGTCGGGCCTCGGCGACCGGCTCCGCTACATGTTCGACAACTCGATGACGCGCGGGACGCCGGCGCTCATCATGTGGCTGACGGTCGCGACCGTGATGCTGACGCTGGTCTTCGCGGTGATCACGACGATCTTCCGGCTCCGGAGCGAGGCCACCACGGGTCGCGGCTTCTTCAAGGAGGTCTTCTACACCCTGCTCCACGCGCTAGACCCCGGCTACATCGGCGGTGACGTCGGGTCGTGGGGCTTCCTCCTCACGATGCTCGTGCTCACCGTCGGCGGCCTGTTCATCGTCAGCGCCCTGATCGGTGTCATCGCCAACGGCATCGACTCCAAGCTCGCCGACCTGCGCCGCGGCCGCTCGATCGTCCTCGAGGAGGACCACACCGTCATCCTCGGCTGGTCGGAGTCGATCTTCACGATCGTCTCGGAGCTGACGCTGGCCAACGAGAGCCGCAAGGACCCGGTGATCGTGATCCTGGCCGACATGGACAAGATCGAGATGGAGGACGAGCTGCGGGTCAAGGTCCCCGACCGCCGCGGCACCCGCATCATCTGCCGGTCCGGCTCGCCCATGGACCTCGACGACCTGCGCCTGAGCAGCCACGAGACCGCCCGGTCGGTGATCCTGCTGGCGCCCGAGTCCGACGACCCCGACTCCGAGGTCATCAAGACCCTGCTCGCGCTGACCCACAACGGCGAGGACGGGCCGCGGATCGTGGCCGAGATCCAGGAGCCGAGCAACCTCGAGGCCGCCGCCCTGGTCGGCAAGGGCCGGACCACCCTCCTCGACATCCGCGAGACCGTCGCCAAGCTGGTCGTGCAGACCTCGCGCCAGTCCGGCGCCGCGGCCGTCTACACCGAGCTCTTCGACTACTCCGGTGACGAGTTCTACTTCTTCGAGGACCACGGCCTGGCCGGGTCGACGTACGCCGAGGCGCAGCTGGCGTTCGAGGCCGCCTCCGTGGTCGGCATCCTCGACGGCACCACCTCCAAGCTCAACCCCGCACCCGACACGGTGATCAGCGCCGACCACACCCTCATCGTCGTCGTCGAGGACGACTCGGCGCTCGAGGGGCAGTCGCGGTCGATGACCGAGCCGGCGCTGAACCGGCTTGGCGAGCAGGGCGCCGTGGAGGCGCGGCCCACCCAGGCACTCGTCATCGGCTGGAACGACCGCGCGCCGATCGTGGTCCGCGAGCTCGACCGCTACGCGCCGCCCGGCTCCACGCTCACCGTCGTCACGACGTACGGCGACCCGGAGCTGCCGGTGTTCCAGAACCTCGCCGTGACCGTCGTGAAGGCGTCCACGACCAGCCGGGCGGTGCTGGAGGAGCACGTCGGCGCCGACCTCGACCAGATCGTGGTGCTCTGCTACGACCGCGACCTCGACGTGCAGACCGCCGACTCGCGGACGCTGATCAGCCTGCTCCACGTGCGCGACATCCTGAGCCGGACCGGGTCCGAGACGCCGGTGGTCAGCGAGATGCTCGACGACCGCAACCGGGTGCTCGCGTCGGTGGCCGACGTCGACGACATCGTCGTCAGCGGCGAGATCGTCAGCCTCGTCGTCACCCAGCTGTCCGAGGACGGCCGCCTCGAGGCGGTCTTCAAGGAGCTGCTGGGCGCCGACGGCAGCGAGATCTACCTGCGGCCGGCCGAGTGGTACGTCCAGCCGGGCGACGGCGTCAGCTGGGCGACGGTCGTGGCCGGAGCCGCGCGGCGCAACGAGACGGCGATCGGACTGAAGTCGGCACTGCTCGCCGAGCCGGGGCTCAAGTTCGGGGTGGTCGTGAACCCGCCCAAGTCGCAGACCTACTCGATCGGCCCGGGCGACGCCGTGGTGGTGCTGGCGGAGGACTGATCCGTGGTTACCTCTCTCCCATGGGTGAGGTCTGGGTGGTCCGGCACGGTGAGACCGAGTGGAGCCGCGACGGGCGGCACACCGGCACGACAGACATCGAGCTGACCGAGGACGGCGAGGCGTCGGCACGCGAGCTCGCGCCGCGGCTCGCCGAGCGGCCCTTCGCGCTCGTCCTCACCTCGCCGCTGCAGCGGGCGCGGCGTACCGCCGAGCTGGCCGGCTTCCCCGACGCGGAGGTCGACGACGACCTGGTGGAGTGGAGGTACGGCGACTACGAGGGCATCACCACCGAGGAGATCCGCGAGACCGTGCCGGGCTGGACGGTGTGGACGCACCCCGTCCCGGGTGGTGAGAGTGCCGACGAGGTCGCCGAGCGCCTGGACCGCGTGATCGCGCGCTGCCACGACACCGACGGCGACGTGCTTCTCGTGGGCCACGGCCACGCGCTGCGGGCGCTGGCCGCGCGGTGGCTCGGGCTGCCCGCGACCGACGGGCGGCTGCTCAAGCTCGACACCGGCACCGTCTCGGTGCTGGGCCACGAGCGCGAGAGTCCGGCCGTCGTCCACTGGAACGCTTGACGCTCCCGCCCAACTCACCGACCTTTGGACAGTGACGCTGTCGGTCGGGTGCCCGCGCTGCGCTACCCCGATCGCTCGCGCGGGCGAGCTCTGGTCGTGCCCCGACCACGGCGTGGTCGAGCCCCTCTGGCGGCCGGGCGAGGCGTCGTACGACGCGTTCGTCGAGCACCTCGGCGCCACGGCGCGCTTCCCGACGTACCTGCCCTGGCCGCTCAGCCCCGGGTGGCGGGTGACGGACTTCGCGGCGGTCGGCACCGTCGACCGCGGCCGGGCCGCGATGACCTGCGTGTCGGGCACCTCGGCTCTCGACGGCCCCGTCGACGCCCTCGTGATCACCGAGGAGCCCGGCACCGGGCTCGGCGCCCGCATCGCCGGCACCCGCCACGACGACCCGGGTGTCGAGATCGGCGAGGGACCGCCCGCCACCCGGGTCCGCATCGACTCCAAGTCCGTCCCGCTCTGGCCCGTCTCGACCTCCGCCTCCACCGCGGAGTGGGACCGCTCCGTCGTCGCCGGCGAGGCCGACGGCCGCTGGCTCTGGATGGTCCTGCGCCCCGCCTCGGCGCTGATGCTGCTGCGCGACGACTGGATCCTCCGCGACGTCTCCGGCCTCGGCCCGCCGCTCGTGGAGCTGCCGTTCGGGGGACCCGCTCCGGCCTGGTGAGGCCTGCCGGGCGGGCGCGGGTGGCGGCGGGCGGGGGAGCGGTCAGCCAGCAACCTGGGTGCGGGCGGATCGGGGTGGCCGAGGTTGCCTGCTGACCGCTGCGGCGGCTCAGGCCCGGGGAGCGGTCAGCCAGCACCCTGGATCCGGGCGGATCGGGCTCCCCAGGTTGCCTGCTGACCGCCGCCCCGCGCCCGCCCCGCGCCGCCCCGCCGACCACCTCGGCCTACGCTCCAACGGTGCGCATCGACCTCCACACCCACACGCGGGCCAGCGACGGCACGCAGACGGCGGAGGAGCTGGTGCGAGCGGCGGCGGCGTCCGGGCTCGACGTGCTCGGGGTGACCGACCACGACACCACCGAGGGGTGGGCCGAGGCGGCGCGCACCGCGGCGGAGGTCGGCATCACGCTGGTGCGCGGCATCGAGGTCAGCACCAAGCACCTCGGCCGCGGCGCGCACCTGCTGGCCTACCTGCCGGACCCGACGTACCCGCCCCTGCTCGAGCACCTGCGGAAGATCCTCGACGGCCGCAGCAGCCGGGTGCCGGCGATGCTCGAGCGGCTGCGCGAGGCCGGGGTGGACGTCGACATCAGCGACGTGCGCCGGGCGGCCGACGGCACCGCCGCGACCGGTCGCCCGCACGTCGCGGACGCGCTCGTCACCCTGGGCGTGGTGCCCGACCGGAGCACGGCGTTCCGGCGCTTCCTCAACCCGGGCCGGCCGGCGTACGTCAACAGGTACGCCGCCCCGCTGGTCGAGATGATCCGGGTGATCGACGAGGCCGGGGGAGTGAGCGTGCTGGCGCACCCGTGGGGCCGGCACGGCGAGGAGTCGATGCCCGAGAGCGCCCTCACCGAGCTCGCCGGACTCGGGCTGGCCGGCCTCGAGGTCGACCACCAGGACCACCCGCCCGCGGCCCGCGAGCGGCTCCGCGCGATCGCCCGCGACCTCGACCTCGTCGTGACCGGGTCGAGCGACCACCACGGCCTCGGCAAGCACGACCACGAGCTGGGCTGCAACACGACCGCTCCCGAGGAGCTCGAGCGGCTGCTCGCCCTCGCCGACGCCGCCTCGGCGCGCTCGACCCGGACCACGCCCGAGGTGCTGCGATGACCCGCTACGTGATCGACGCGCCCACCCTGCTCCACATCGTCACCGAGCAGCTGGCGATCAACCCCGAGCACCAGCTCGTCGCTCCGCACGCGATCCGCTCGCAGGCGCTCACCCTCCTGCTCGAGCGCGTACGCCGCGGCGAGCTGAGCGAGAAGGAGGCCGGCGTCCTGCACACCCGCCTCACCGAGCTCAAGATCCGCGTCCTGGGTGACCGGGTGTCGCGCGCGACGTCGTTCAAGATCGCCAACCAGCAGGGGTGGCGGACGACGTTCGACGCGGAGTACGTCGCGGTCGCCCAGCTCCAGGCCGACGCGCTCGTGACCGTCGACCCCGGGCTGGCGGCGAAGGTCGAGGGGCTGGTGCCGCTCGCGCCGCTCAGCGCGCTGACGGACTGACCGGCGTCTACTTGCGCCCGATCGACTGGAACCGCTGCAGCACGCTGTTGGGGATCAGCCGCGAGGCCGTGGCGATCGCCTTGTACTGCGCCGAGGGGATCGAGAAGACGCGACCCTTGTCGAAGTCGGCGAGCGCGGTGGCGACCAGCTTGTCGGCGTCGAGCCACATGAAGTCGGGAGCCGAGCTGCGGTCGACGTCCATCCGTTCGTGGAACTCCGTCTTGGTGAAGCCCGGGCACAGCGCCATCACGGTCACGCCGCGGGGGCGGTACTCGTTGGCCGCCCACTCGGAGAAGCTGTTCACCCACGCCTTCGCGGCGCTGTAGGAGCCGCGGGGGAGGAACGCCGCGACGCTCGAGACGTTGATGATGCCGCCGTGGCCGCGCTCGGCCATCGACTTCAGCGCCACGTGCGAGAGGCGCAGCACGGCGGTGACCAGCACGTCGAGCATCGCTGTCTCGGCGTCGACCGAGTTGTCGAGGAACCTGCCCTTGAGGCCGAACCCGGCGTTGTTGACCAGCAGGTCCACCGGCCGGGCGGCGTCGGCGAGGCGGGCCTCGACGCGGGCCAGGTCGGCGCGGTCGGTCAGGTCGGCCGGCAGCACCTCGACCTCGACGCCGTGGGCGGCTCGGAGCTCGGCCGCGGTCTTCTCGAGGCGTTCCTCGTCGCGCGCGACGAGCACGAGGTCGTGTCCGCGGGCCGCGAGCTGCTGGGCGAAGGAGTGGCCGATGCCCGCCGTCGGCCCGGTCACGAGTGCGGTCGTCGACATGGCTCGCAGTCTGGCAGGTGGGTGCACCGGCCCGGCCCGGCCGTCCGGCATGATGGGGCTGACATGACCCAGCGCCGTACGACCGTCCTCGCGATCGCCAACCAGAAGGGTGGCGTCGCCAAGACGACGACGGTGGCCTCGATCGGGGCCGCCCTCGCCGAGCTGGGACACCGGGTCCTGCTCGTCGACCTCGACCCGCAGGCGTGCCTGACGTTCTCGCTCGGCATCGACCCCGAGGACCTCGAGCTCTCGGTCCACCACGTGCTGACCAAGGGGCTGGCGCCGACCGAGGCGATCATCACCACGGAGGACGGCGTCGACCTGCTCCCGGCCACCATCGAGCTGGCGCGCGCCGAGGCCGACCTGCTCACCCGCACCGGCCGCGAGCACGTCCTGCGCACGGTCGTGGAGGACCTCGCCGAGCAGGGCGAGGACTACGACTGGATCCTCCTCGACTGCCCGCCCTCGCTCGGCGTGCTCACCGTCGCCGCGCTGACGGCGGCCGAGGGCGTGCTGATCCCGCTCCAGTGCGAGACGCTCTCGCACCGCGGGGTGGGTCAGCTGCTCGACACGGTGCACGACGTACGCCGCTTCACCAACCGCGGTCTGGCCGTCTGGGGCGTGCTCCCGACGCTGTTCGACGGGCGCACCAACCACGCCCGGGCGGTGCTCGACAACATCTCGGAGACCTACGAGCTCGAGGTGATCGAGCCGCCGATCCCCAAGACCATCAAGTTCGCCGAGGCGCCGGCCGCTGGCCGGTCGATCCTGGCGACGAGCCGCAGCAGCAAGGGCGCCCGGGCCTACCGCGAGGTCGCGGCCAACCTGTCGGCCCGGGCGGCGTCCTGAGCCATGATCACCCCACGAAACCGCTCGGTGCGCGCGCTTCGCGCGGTCGGGCTCGCGCTTCCGCGGGGACCCCGAAAGGCATGAGCAGCCACCGGGCCGCACCCCCGCGCCGCCGGGCCGCCCCGCCGGCCGGGCGCCGGCGCGCTGAGAAGACCCAGCCGCGCTACGGCCGGCTGGCGGTCCTCGGCGCCTCGGTGAGTGTCACCGGCATCGCGATGCTCGGCGGCGTCGGCGTGCTGCCGTCGGTCGCCAGCGGCGACGCGGGCGGCCGCAACGCCGACACCGCGCGTGACTCGGCGCCCGTGGGCTCGGTGCTGGCCGGCGCCCAGACCACGCCGTCCGCGGAGCCCTCGGACGCCGCCGCGTCGGCGATGGGGTCGTCAGCGTCGTCGGCCACCTCGGGCCAGGAGAAGCCCGGTGCCGGCGACGCGAAGGGCGACGACAAGACGAAGGACGGGGCCGCCAGCCGGCCGGCCGACGCCGACCCGCCCGTGCCGGCCGACTCCGGCGAGGGCCGGCGCGTGGTGTTCGACCAGACCGACCAGCGCGTGTGGCTCGTCGACGACGACGAGGAGGTCGTGCGGACCTACCTCGTGTCGGGCAGCCTCTACGACAACCTCGAGCCCGGCACCTACTCGGTCTACTCCAGGTCGGAGCAGGCGTGGGGCATCGACGACTCCGGCACGATGAAGTACTTCGTCCGCTTCACCCAGGGCACCAACGGCGCCGCGATCGGCTTCCACGACATCCCGATCGACGACGGCGAGCCGGTGCAGACGCTCGCCCAGCTCGGCAGCCCGCAGTCGCACGGCTGCGTGCGTCAGGAGCGCGACGACGCGATCGCGTTGTGGGAGTTCGCGCCGATCGGCACCGAGGTCGACGTCACGGCGTGACGTCGATGTCAGGCAGTTTCACCGGGTACCCGGTGAAACTGGTCCTGACCGCAAGGAGTTCCAGCCGGTCAGCGCCAGTTTCGTGCGGTCAGGCGCCGGCGGGAGCCTTGCCCTCGCCCGAGCCGGACCCGGAGCCCGAACGGCGACGACGGCGGCGGTTGCGGCTGCGTGGGGCGCCGCCCTCGGCGCTCTCCGGGGCCGGCGCGGTGCTGTCGGCACCGGCGGACTCGGCCACCTTCTCGCCGCTGCGGGTGCGGCTGCGGGTGCGGTCGCGCTGGGGACGGTCGCCGCGCTCGCGGCGCTCGCCGTCGCGGCCACCCCGGCCGCCGCCACCCCGGCCACCACGCTCGCCGCCGCGACCGCCACGGGAGTCGCGGTCCTCGCGGGGCTCGCGGGGCTCCCTCGGCTTCTCGGGGACGATCCGGCCCTTGGTGCCCGGCGGGATGCCCTGGTCGTGGAAGAGGTGCTCGGAGGTCGAGTAGGTCTCCTGCGGCTCGTCGAAGGGCAGGTCGAGCGTCTTGTTGATCATCTTCCAGCGGTGCAGGTCCGCCCAGTCGACGAAGGTGATCGCGATGCCCGACGCGCCGGCCCGGCCGGTGCGGCCGATGCGGTGCACGTAGGCCTTGTCGTCCTCGGGGCAGGTGTAGTTGATGACGTGGGTGACGCCGGCGACGTCGATGCCGCGGGCGGCCACGTCGGTGCAGACCAGGACCTGGAGCTTGTCCTCGCGGAACCTCGTCAGCGCCTTCTCGCGCGCGACCTGCGCCATGTCACCGTGCAGCGCACTGGTCTTGAAGCCGCGCTCCTCGAGGTCGTCGGCCACCCGCTGCGCCTGGCGCTTGGTGCGGGTGAAGACGATCATCTTGCCGGCGTCCTCGGCCTGCAGGATCCGCCCGATCATCTCGGGCTTGTCGAGGTCGTGGGCGAGGTAGATGAACTGCGCGGTCGCGGGCACCATCGTGGTGTCGTAGGACGACTCGGCGCGGATGTTCATCGGGTGCCGCAGGTGGCGGCGGGCCAGCGTCACGATCGCAGACGGCATCGTCGCCGAGAACAGCATCGTCTGGCGCGTCTCGGGGGTCTTCGACAGCAGCTTCTCGACGTCGGGCAGGAAGCCGAGGTCGAGCATCTCGTCGGCCTCGTCGAGGACGACGGCGTGCACGTGCGAGAGGTCGAGCGCGCGGCGGTCGGAGAGGTCGATCAGCCGACCGGGGGTGCCGACGACGATGTCGACTCCGTCCTTGAGCGCGTCGAGCTGGGTGTCGTAGCCCACGCCGCCGTAGACGGTGAGCACGCGGAGCCCGAGGTCCTTGCTCGCGAGGGCGAGGTCGCCGGAGACCTGGAGCGCGAGCTCGCGGGTCGGGGCGACGATCAGCGCCTGCGGCTTGCCCTGCGGGAGGTCGGCGTACGCCGGGTCCTTGGGCGTGACGCTGCGCTGCAGCACCGGGATGCCGAAGGCGAGGGTCTTGCCGGTGCCGGTGCGGGCCTGCCCGATCAGGTCGGTGCCGAGGAGCGCGACCGAGAGGGTCATCTCCTGGATGGCGAAGGGAGTGGTGATGCCGGCGCGCTCGAGCGCGTCACAGATGTCGGGGAGCACCCCGAGCTCTCGGAAGGTGGTCAGCGTCTTGTCGCTTTCGTGTGTGGTCGTCAGCCCGCTCCGGCTGGTGCCGGGGAGCCGAACTGGAAGATCAGTCAGTTCGGTGCGGCCGACTCACACGTCAACCGCGCACATACCGCGCCGTCCGTTGACGGCGTCTACCAGCATCAATGCTATCGGTAGGGTGCGCGGGTGGCTGAATCAACACCCGAGGAGGCCTCGGAGGCCGTCCCGCTCGTCTTCGAGGACCCGCTCTACCGCGATGCGGTGGTCGACCTGCTCGGAGCGATCTCCTACGGCGAGATCTCGGCCTTCGAGCGGCTCGCCGAGGACGCCCGGATGGCGCCCTCCCTCGAGGACAAGGTCGCGATCGCGACCATGGCGAGCGCGGAGTTCAGCAAGGTCGCGGCCCTGCACGCCCGGATCGCCGAGCTGGGCGCCGACCCGTTCGCCGCGATGGCGCCGTTCCGCGACGCGATCGACCTGTTCCACGCCCACACGGCGCCCGCAGACTGGTTCGAGAGCCTCATCAAGGCCTACGTCGGCGACGGGCTCGCCGACGACTTCTACCGCGAGATCGCGGCATTCCTCGACGCTGACACCCGCGACCTCGTGGTCGCCTCGCTGGACGACGTGGGGCACGCGACGTTCGTGGTCGGCCGGGTGCGGGCCGCGATCGGGGCCGACCCGCGGCTCGGCGGGCGGCTGGCCCTGTGGGGACGCCGCCTGATGGGGGAGGCGCTCACCCAGGCGCAGCGGGTCGCCGCGGAGCGCGACGCGCTGTCCGCCCTGCTCGCCGGCGGCGTCGACCGCCCGGGCCTCGACCTGGCCGCGATCGGCCGGATGTTCACCCGGCTCACCGAGCGGCACGCCGAGCGGATGGCCGAGCTCGGCCTCGCGTCGTAGCCCCGAGCTGTCGGGTCCGCCCGCTCAGACCCGCTGGCGGCGGCCCATCAGGCGCGCCGCGGCGATGACGAGGAGGGCGGCGACGCCGACCTGCCAGATGTGGCGCCACCAGTCGAGGCCGCGGGTCTGGCTGTCGAAGTCGAGGACCTCGACGTAGATCCAGTTGCCCAGGAAGACGCCTCCGACGCCGCACAGGACCGTGGCCCACAGGGGGATGTCGCGGTCACCCGGCGCGATCCACTTGCCCAGCAGGCCGATGATCGCGCCACCGATGAGCGCCCAGAGAATGGTGCCGACACCCATGGTCTGCTCCTCGCGCGCGACCTAGCTGCGGAACCCGACGGTCCCGGCCACGCCGGTGCCGATCTCGACGTAGGCGACCTTGCCGGCGGGTACGACGACCCGGCGGCCCTTGGTGTCGGTCAGGGCGAGCATGCCGCCCTCGTTGGTCAGCGCCTCGCCGACGAGCTTCTCGACCGCGTCCGCGGTCTCGTTGACCTCCACCACCAGCTCGCGCTGGGCCTGCTGGACGCCGATCTTGACCTCCACGGTCATTCCTCCTCGGAAAGTGAGACGAAAGGTCTCGGGTCAGTGCTCGTCGGTCAGGGGGTAGCCACGGATCCCCCGCCAGGCCAGCGCCGCGACCAGGGCGGCCGCGTCGGACCGCTCGATGCCACCGGCCTCCGTGAGCCAGAACCGCGCGCTGACCTGCGCCATTCCCACCAGCGAGACCGCGAGCAGCCGCGACTGCTCGTCGGAGAGGCCGGTGTCCTCGTGGATCACCTCGGCGACGAGGGCGGCGGTCTCGGTCGTGACCCGCTCGACCATCTCGCGCACGGCCGGCTCGTTGGTCAGGTCGGACTCGAAGACCAGGCGGAACGCGCCGGTGTCGCTGGCGACGTAGTCGTAGAAGACCGCCATCGTGGCCTCGACGCGCTGCTTGTTGTCCTGGGTCGACTCCAGCGCCGCGCGGGTGTTGGCGATGATCGTGTCGCAGGAGTGGTCGAGCAGCGCGAGGTAGAGGTCGAGCTTGCCCGGGAAGTGCTGGTAGAGCACCGGCTTGGACACCCCGGCCCGGTCGGCGATGTCGTCCATCGCGGCGGCGTGGTAGCCCTGCGCGACGAACACCTCCAGCGCCGAGGACAGCAGCTGCGCTCGTCGTTCGCGCCGCGGCAGCCGCCCCCCACGCGGGCGAGCCGCGTCGACGTCGTACTGCCCGGTACTCACGGTCGAGACCCTACCCAAGGTGCCACCGGTGCGCCTGACCGGATGACGGGACGTGTCGGGGCGTGCGCCGTGGCGCGGCGACGATGGAGGTGACCAAGGGGGTGACCGAGGACCCGCCTCGGGAACACACCGGCCCACCCGCGGCGTTCACCCGAGGTCACCGCCGAGACCGCACCGAGGAGCATCCGTGCCCAACCACCAGCTGGCCCCGCTCGTGGAGCCCGCCGACGAGCTCACCATCGACGAGGTGCGGCGCTACAGCCGCCACCTGATCATCCCCGACGTCGGGATGGCGGGTCAGAAGCGGCTGAAGAACGCCAAGGTCCTCGTGATCGGCGCCGGCGGCCTCGGCAGCCCCGCGCTGCTCTACCTCGCCGCGGCCGGAGTCGGCACGCTCGGCATCGCGGAGTTCGACGAGGTCGACGAGTCCAACCTGCAGCGCCAGATCATCCACCAGCAGTCCGACATCGGTAAGTCCAAGGCCCAGTCGGCCAAGGAGTCGGTGCTCGAGACCAACCCGTACGTCGAGGTCGTCCTCCACGAGGAGCGGCTCGACAACGACAACGTGATGCAGGTCTTCGAGGGCTACGACCTGATCGTCGACGGCACCGACAACTTCGCGACCCGCTACATGGTCAACGACGCGGCGTACTTCCTCGGGATCCCCTACGTGTGGGGCTCGATCTACCGCTTCGACGGCCAGGCCTCGGTCTTCGCGCCGACGCTGGCCGAGGACGCCCCCTGCTACCGGTGCCTCTACCCCGAGCCCCCGCCGCCCGGCATGGTCCCGAGCTGCGCCGAGGGCGGCGTGCTGGGCGTGCTGTGCGCGTCCATCGGCTCGATCCAGGTCAACGAGGCGATCAAGCTGATCACCGGCATCGGCGACCCCGCGGTCGGCCAGCTCGTGATCTACGACGCCCTCGAGCTGAGCTGGCGCAAGCTGCGCGTCCGCAAGGACCCCCAGTGCGCGCTCTGCGGTGAGAACCCCACCGTCACCGGCCTCATCGACTACGAGACCTTCTGCGGCGCGGTGTCCGACGAGGCCGCCGAGGCCGCCGCCGGCTCGACGATCTCGGTCGTCCAGCTCGAGCACATGCTCAAGGAGCGCGCCGAGGGCACCCGCGACTTCGTGCTGGTCGACGTCCGCGAGCCCAACGAGTACGAGATCAACCAGATCCCGGGCGCGGTCCTGATCCCCAAGGGCGAGTTCCTCAACGGCAACGCCCTCGAGCAGCTGCCGAGCGACAAGCAGATCGTCATGCACTGCAAGACCGGCGTCCGCTCGGCCGAGACCCTGGCGATCGTGAAGGGCGCCGGGTACGCCGACGCCGTCCACGTCGGCGGCGGCATCGCCGCCTGGGTCAACCAGATCGACCCCAGCCAGCCCAGCTACTGAGTTGAGTCGGGACCTCCGCCGGTCGAATCGCCGGATTCGACCGTCACAAGTCCCGACTCGACTGTCACAAGTCCCGACTCGACCGGCGGAAGTCCCGACTCAACTCCGCCAGCCGGGTCAGGGCCTTCGGGAAGATCTCGGCGGGTGGGGTGACCAGGCCGGCGCCGACCTGGCCGACGCCGGCCTTCTTGCCGGCCATGCCGGTGTTGATCTGGGGCAGGATGCCGGTGCGGCACACCTTGGTCACGTCGATGCCGGTCGGCGTGCCCTGGAACTCGAGGATCGGCACCGACCAGCGCGGGTTCTCGCCGAGGGTGATCTCGTGCATCCGCCGGGTGGTCGCCAGCGCGTCGGGCACCGACCCGCCGACGAACCGCACGATGGCCGGAGCGGTGGCCATCGCGAACCCGCCGATGCCGGCGGTCTCGGTGATCGCCGAGTCGCCGATGTCGGGGTTGGCGTCGTCCGGCCCGTAGTCGCCGAGGAAGAGGCCGTCGGCGAGCTGGGCCGGGCCGGTGAACCACTCGTCGCCGGTGCCGGCCACCTGGATGCCGAAGTCGGTGCCGTTGCGCGCCATCGCCACGACCATGGTGGAGCCGTCGATGCCGCGCGCGGCGTCGAGCGCGAGCTTGCACGCGGGCATCGCGAGGTTGAGGAAGAAGTGGTCGTTGCCGCCGATGAAGCGGAGTGCCTCTGACACGTCTCCCGTTTCGAACCCGGTGGTGACCATCGCGGGGGAGAGGTCCCGCAGCAGCATGAGCGTGCCGGCGCGGTTGCGGTTGTGGGCCTCGTCGCCCATCTGCAGCATCTGGGTGAGGATGCCGGTCACGTCGATCGGGCCGGCGCCGTCGCGCACCGTGCGCACGGCTGACTGGAGCAGCGGACCCAGCACGTCGCCCATCCAGCGCAGCCGGGTGAGCACCTCGGGGCCGTAGGCGCCGTAGCGGAGCACCTTGCCGAGGCCCTCGTTGAGCGAGCAGAACGTACGCCGGCCGGTGGCGGCGTCCTCGAGCACCCACAGCCACATCGACGGCGTCACGACGCCGGCCATCGGACCGACGGCCGACCGGTGGTGGCAGGGCTCCAGGGAGACCGACGTGTCGGCCTCGAACAGCGCCACGGCGTCCTCCGGGTCGTCGACCAGACCCTCCAGCGCGGCACCGCCCATCAGCGCGCCCCGCAGCGGACCCGACGCCCGCTCCCACTCGACCGGCGGCCCGGCGTGCAGGAACTGCCCCTTCTCGAGCCCGAGCAGCTCGGAGGCCGGCGCCACGTCGACGAGGGTGGCGGTCACCTCCAGCACCGCCGCGAGAGCACGGGCGTTGGCGGCCGCGCGGCGCGGGTCGGCGGCGACGGTCGCCAGGTCGGTCTCGGTGCCCTCCATCGGCGGCCGCCAGTCGACGCGGGTGACCGGCACCGCCTGGTCGGCGACGGCGTCCGCCAGGAGGTCTGCTCCGACGTTGACGACGGCGGCGGGAGTGCTCACGAGAGGTGTCCGATCAGCTCGACGGCCCGGCGGGTGGCGCCGGCGTTGGACAGGTGGACCTCGGCGCCGGCCTCCGCGAGGGCCCGGACCTGGCGGTCGAGACCCTGGGGGTCGGCCGCGGTGCCGACGACGCTGACGACGACCGGCGGACGTACGCCGGACAGCGCGGGTGCCAGCGCCGCTGCCGGGTCGGGCTCGGCGCCGTGGCCCAGCACGACGTCGAGCAGGAGCACCGCCGTGTCGGGGTCCTCCGCGGCGCGGTGCAGGTGCTCGAGCCGCAGCGTCGGGTCGATCATCGGGTGCGCCCGCCCGGTCGTGTAGGCGTCGTCGCCGAAGTCGACGAACGTGTGGCCGGCGTCGTCGCCGAGGAGGCCGGTGGCGACGATCCTCGCCTCGCTCGCCATGGTCCCGCCGACGAACAGGCCACGCAGGTAGCGCCCGCCCGACGGCGCACCGGCCGAGCCGACGACCGGCCACGAGGGCACCTCCCGGCCCAGCCGGGACAGCACCGCCTCGGTCGCCTGGGTGAGGTCGGGGTGCCCGGCGCCGAGCAGCGCGAGCTCGACGGGGGTGCCGAGCGAGGCCGCGGCGTCGCGGACCTCGGCCTCGACCTCCGGCGCCGGAGGCTTGGAGATCACGACCACGAGCTCGACCCCCGCGTCGGCGTCCAGCCGGCGCAGGGCCTCGCGCGTGGCGAGCCCGCCGACCTCGGCGGAGAGGTCGCGGCCGCCGACGCCGAGCGCGTGGGTGACTCCCACCCCTGCGCGGTCGAGGAGCGCCAGCACCTGCTGGCAGCCCGTGCCGGACGCCGCGACGATGCCGACCGGGCCGGGCTCGACGACGTTCGCGAAGCCGAGGCCGAGGCCGCCCACCACGGCCGTGCCGCAGTCCGGACCCATCACGAGCAGCCCCCGCTCGGCAGCCGCCTCCTTGAGCCGGACCTCCTGCTCGACCGGGACGTTGTCGCTGAAGACCATCACGTCGTGGCCGGACTCGACGGCGTCCATCGCCTCGACGAACGCGTTCGCGCCCGGCACCGAGACCAGCGCGACCCCCTCGGGCGCGCGCCGGAACGCCGCCGCCGTCGTGCGCGGGGCGGCCTCCTCGGTGGCGCCGGAGGCCCGGCGCTGGGTGGACTCCGCGAGCGCCCGCTCGACGCCGGCCAGCGCCGCGTCGAGCGAACCGTCCTCGGCGAGCCGCACCGCGACCACCATGTCGTTGGGCGTCGCCTCCGCGGGTACGTCGAAGCCCATCTCGGTCAGCACCTCGACGTTCAGGGCGGTCGCCATGGCGACCTGCGCCGCGGCGACGCCCGCGATGCCCTGGACGGTGCGGCTCACCTGGAGGAGCGTCACCGAGTCGGCGTAGGCGCCCCTCCTGAGCTCGACGTGTGTCTGGGTCACGCTGCCACCCTCTCAAGCCCCGACAGCGCGAGGCGCGCGCCCTCCACCAGGCCGCGTCCGGACGTGTGCCCGATCCGCTCCACGTCCTCGACCGGACCGGTGCCCGCCAGCCAGGCGTTGAACGCCGGCACCGCCTCGCCCGCCATCGCGCACTCGAGCAGCGTCGCGGAGAGCAGCGTCGTGGTGGGCGCGAGGGCGCGCACCGCCTCGTCGACCGCCGGCGTCGGCACGCCCGCCGCCCGGGTCACCGCCAGCCAGCCGCACAGGACGTCGTCGCCGTACGGCGTCAGCCCGCCTCCGCGGCCCACGAGCGCAGCGACGTCGACCGGGCCGGGCGTGCCCCTCATGGGGAGGCGCGGCACCGTCACGTCGACGACCCGGCCGACCACGAGGGGCGTGTCGTCGAAGTGGAGCACGCCGCCGCGCACCGAGGCGCTCACGACGTCCGGCAGCAGGTCGAGGGTCGTCCGCAGCGCGCACGGCACCGCCGTGGCGCGGGTGCCGACGACGCCGACGCACCGGCCCGCCACGTCGACGTACACCGCGTCCGGGCCGCGGTGCAGCACGCTCGCCGCCGCGTCGCCGACCGACCGCAGGTGCGCCGCCACGCGCGGCGGCGTGCTCACCGGGATCACCTCAGGGAATCTATCGCCCCGCCGGCCCGGCAGACGTCGTCGCCGCCTGGCACCTCGTGCCGACTCGAGCTCGTCGGTCGCGACACCTACCGACGGGTAACGCGCAGGTCACACCACTGGGGTGGTGGCGGGTGTCTCATGTGCAGCATCGGTTCGTGCCGCTCGGGGGTGCGCCAGCGAAAGGACTCAGCATGTCGATGTTCAAGTGGGACGTGGTCGATCCGGGGCCGGGCGAGCCGGTCGCACCCAACCAGCGGCTCCCCTGGGGCAAGACGGTGGGCGTCGGTGCCCAGCACGTCGTCGCGATGTTCGGCGCCACCTTCGTCTTCCCGCTCGTCATGGGGCTGGACGCCAACCTCGCGATCATGTTCTCGGGCATCTGCACCATCCTGTTCCTGCTCATCACCACCAACAGGGTGCCGAGCTACCTGGGGACCAGCGCGTCGTTCGTCGGCGGTGTCGTCGCGATCCGCACCCAGGGCGGTGACTCCGCGGACGTCACCGGCGCGATCATGATCGCCGGCCTGGTGCTCCTCGCCGTGGGTGTGCTCGTCCACTTCGCCGGTTCAGGGCTGATCCACAAGATCCTGCCACCGGCCGTGACCGGTGCGGTCGTCATGCTCATCGGCTTCAACCTCGCGCCGGTGGTGGCCGACATCTACTGGCCGCAGGACCAGTGGGTGGCGCTGCTGACGGCCACGTTCATGGTGTGTGCCGCGGTGCTGCTGCCGGGGTTCTGGGCCCGCATCGCCGTGCTCCTGGCGCTGGTGTTCGGCTACCTCATCTCGTGGCTGTTCGACGGGGTCTTCGGACAGATCAACTCGGTGCTGGGCGGTGCCACGGAGGCGACCGACCACGACCGCGTCAGCATGGCCGGCGTCAAGGCGGCGGACTGGGTCGGACTGCCGAGCGGCACGCTCAGCGACGGCGTCGACGTCGTGCACGCGCCGAGCTTCTCGATGACGTTCATCCTGCTCGTGCTGCCCGGCGTGATCGCCCTGATCGCGGAGAACACCGGCCACGTGAAGGCGGTCGCGGAGATGACCGGCGACGACCTCGACCCCTACATGGGCCGGGCCATCGGCGCCGACGGCTTCGCCACCGCGCTCGCCAGCCTGTTCGGCGGGTCGCCGACCACGACATACGCCGAGAACATCGGTGTCATGGGGGCCACGCGGGTCTACTCCACCGCGGCCTACTACGTCGCCGGTGTGGTCGCCATCCTCCTCGGCCTGTGCCCCAAGTTCGGGGCGATCGTCAACGCGACTCCCGGCGGCGTCCTCGGCGGCATCACCGTGGTGCTCTACGGCATGATCGGCCTCGTCGGCGCGAAGATCTGGGTCGAGAACCGCGTCGACTTCGGCAACCCGGTCAACCTCGTCGGCCTGGCCGCGGGGCTCATCGTCGGCATCGGCGACGTCACGCTGAAGATCACCGACGACTTCTCGCTGACCGGCATCGCGCTCGGCACGATCCTGGTCATCGTCTTCTACCACCTGGTCAACCGTGGGAGCCGCGGTGGCACGGAGACAGGGGCCCATGAGGTAACAAGGGCACTGTGAAACCAGCCCCCTTCGCCTATCGCCGACCAGGGTCGCTCGCCGATGCGGTGGCGGCCCTGGCCGGTGATGCGGGGGCCAAGGTGCTGGCCGGCGGCCAGAGCCTGGTCCCGTTGCTCTCGATGCGGCTCGCTGCGCCCTCGATGCTCGTGGACATCAACGCGATCCCTGGCCTCGACACGATCACGGCCGACGACATCGGGGTGACGGTGGGGGCGCTGGCCCGGCACGCCGACGTGCTGGCCAGCGACGACGTACGCCGCGTGCAGCCCCTCGTCCCGATGGCCCTCTCGCGCGTCGCGCACGCCACCATCCGCAACCGCGGCACGACGGTCGGCTCGCTCGTGCACGCCGATGCGGCGGCCGAGATGCCGGTCGTGCTCACCCTGCTCGGCGGCTCGCTGGAGGTGGTGGGCCCGAGCGGCTCCCGCACCGTGCCCGCCCACGAGCTCTACGTCGGGCCGCTCGAGTGCTGCCTGCACCACGACGAGATCGCGGTCTCGGCGTTCTTCCCCGCCCTCGCCCCGGGTGCGGGCGTGGCCTTCGACGAGATCGCGCGCCGGCACGGCGACTACGCGCTGGTCGGCGCGGCCGCGCTGGTCGACGGCGACTCGGTCAAGGTCGGCTACCTCTCGGTCGCGGACGTGCCGACGGTCGTCGACCTCTCCGGCGTGCCCGACGACCGGCTCGGTGACGTCGCGCTGGAGCACCTCGACCCGGCCGACGACGTGCACGCCACCGCCGACTACCGCGCCCAGCTGGTGCGGGTGCTGACCGCGCGCGTGGTTCGATCTGCGCGGGAGGGCACCAGATGACCGAGGAGCGGCACGACGTCGTGCTGACCGTCAACGGCACCGCGCACCCCGTGCGCGTGCCGGGGCGGCGGCTGCTGTCCGACGCGCTGCGCCACGACCTCGGGCTCACCGGCACCCACGTCGGCTGCGAGCACGGCGTCTGCGGCGCCTGCACCGTGCTCGTCGACGGCCGCCCGGTGCGGTCGTGCCTGATGTTCGCGGTCTCGGCGCAGGACAGCGAGATCACGACCGTCGAGGGGCTGACCGGGTCGGACGGCTCGCTGGGCCCGGTGCAGCAGGCGTTCCTGGAGTGCCACGGCCTGCAGTGTGGCTTCTGCACCCCGGGGTTCCTCACCACGATCACCGCCGGGCTGCGCGACAACCCCTCGCCCACGCACGAGGAGGCCCGCGACATGGTCGCCGGCAACCTGTGCCGCTGCACCGGCTACCAGAACATCGTCAAGGCCGTGGAGCGCGCCGCCGAGCTGGCGCGCGACGGCGCGCCGCGGGTCCACCCCGCGGATCCGCCCGAGCCGGAGTCGGGGCAGCTCGCCTACGAGGAGCGCGACGACGACAACGCCTCGACCGGGCTGGGCGGGTGACCACATGACCACCAAGCTGATGGGCCAAGCGGTCCAGCGGGTCGAGGACCAGCGGTTCCTGCGCGGCCAGGGGCGCTACGTCGACGACGTCGCGCTCGGCACCGCCACGCTGCACGCCGCCGTGCTGAGGTCGCCGCACGCGCACGCCCGGATCGTCGACATCGACGTGTCCGAGGTGCTGGACGTCGAGGGGGTCCACGCGGTGTGGACCTACGACGACCTCGAGGGCCCGATGGCCGAGCCGCTGCCGCTCCTCATCCCGCACCCTGCGCTCACGCACGGGCGCACGCAGTACGCGCTGGCCAACGGCGAGGTCAACTACGTGGGCGAGGCGGTCGCGTTCGTCGTCGCCGACGACCGCTACGTCGCTGAGGACGCCGTCGACCGCATCCGGGTCGACTACGAGCTGCTGCCACCGGTGGTCGGCATCCCGGCGGCGCGCGCGGCCGAGCGGCTGGTACACGACGACGTGCCCGGCAACGTCGGCGCCCGCCTGGAGCAGAACGTCGGCGACGCCAGGGCCGCGATCGCCGCGGCGCCGCACCGGCTCGCGCTCGACCTGACGGTCGAGCGCAGCGCCTGCCAGCCGATGGAGGGCCGCGGCACCGTCGCCCGCTGGGACCCCGACCTCAACCGGCTGCAAGCCTGGACCTCCACCCAGACCTCCACCGGCGTCCGCGCCGCGATCGCGGTGAAGCTCGGCCTCGACCTCGGCCAGGTCGACGTCATCACCCCCGACGTCGGTGGCGGGTTCGGGGTGAAGATCAACCACCCGTGGCCCGAGGAGCTGCTGGTGCCGCTGGCCGCCAAGACGCTGGGCCGCACGGTGAAGTTCACCGAGGACCGCCGCGAGCACTTCATCTCCACCGCCCACGAGCGCGGCCAGGAGCAGCACATCGAGGTGGGCTTCGACGACGACGGGCGGCTGCTCGGGCTCGACGTGGAGTTCTGGCACGACCACGGCGCCTACACGCCGTACGGCCTCATCGTCCCGATCATCACCTCGACCCAGCTGCTCGGCCCCTACAAGCCGCGGAGCTACCGCGTCGTCTTCGAGTCGCTCTACACCAACACGGTGATGGTGACGCCCTACCGCGGGGCCGGCCGCCCGCAGGGCTGCTACGCGATGGAGCGGACGATGGACGCCATCGCGAGCTACCTCGGCAAGGACCGCGCCGAGGTCCGCGCGGCCAACTTCATCCAGCCCGACGAGTTCCCCTACGACCACGGGCTGGTCTTCCAGGACGGGCGCGAGCTGGAGTACGACTCCGGCGACTACCCCGCCTCGCTCGAGAAGCTCAAGACACTGGTCGGGTGGGACGAGTTCCCGCAGTTCCGGGCCGAGATGGCCGCGCAGGGTCGCCGGGTCGGCATCGGGCTCGCGTGCTACGTCGAGGGCACCGGGGTGGGCCCCTACGAGGGCGCGCACGTCCACATCGAGACCTCGGGCAAGGTGAAGGTCGCCACCGGCCTCACCACCCAGGGGCAGGGCCACGCGACGGTGTTCGCGCAGCTGGTCGCCGACGAGCTCGGCGTGCGGTTCGAGGACGTCGAGGTCGTCACCGGCGACACCCGCCGGATGCCGTACGCCGTCGGCACCTTCGCCTCGAGGGCCGCGGTGATGAGCGGCTCGGCGATCCACCTCGCCGCCAAGCGCGCGAAGGAGAAGGTGCTCAAGATCGCCGCCGACGCGCTCGAGGTCGACGAGAAGGACCTCCAGATCGCCGACGGCGTGGTGTCGGTCAAGGGCGCTCCCCCCGACAGCGTCGGCGCCTCGATCGACCTCGGCACCGTCTCCGTGCTCTCCAACCCGCTGCGCTACGCCTTCGACGAGGCGTCCAAGGCGGCCACCCAGTTCCAGGTCGGCGACCCGGGCAAGCCGCCGGTGGCGGAGGACGACGAGCCCGGTCTCGAGGGCCGCGACTTCTACTCGCCGGAGCGGGCGACGTTCGCCTCCGGCATGCACGCGGTGATCGTCGAGACCGATCCCGAGACGGCCGAGATCTCGATCCTGAAGTACGCCGTCGTCCACGACTGCGGCAACCTCATCAACCCGATGATCGTCGAGGGCCAGATCCACGGCGGCGTCGCGCAGGGCGTCGGCGGCGCGCTCTACGAGCGGATGGCCTACGACGAGTCGGGGCAGCTGCTCAACGCGTCGTTCATGGACTTCCTGATGCCCTACGTCACCGAGGTGCCCGACGGCATCGACATCGACCACGTCGAGACGCCCTCGCCGCTCAACCCGCTCGGCATCAAGGGCGCCGGCGAGGCCGGGGTGATCCCGTCTGCGGCGGTGTTCGCCGCGGCCATCGAGGACGCCGAGGGCATCCCGATCACCGCCATGCCCATCTCTCCCTCGGACCTGTTCGCGCTCCGCCGGTCGGTGGGGCAGGCTCGGGACCAGTCGGACGCGAAGGAACGCCCATGAAGATCTCCGGTGCCAACGTCGTCGACCAGCCCGTCGAGAAGGTCTGGGAGGCGATCCTCGACCCGCGGGTGCTCGTCGCCACGATCCCGGGCTGCGAGCGCCTCGAGGAGACGGGCGACCACCAGTACGCCATGACCGTCAACGCCGGCGTGGCCGCGATACGCGGCACCTACAACGGGTCGTGCTCGCTCTCCGACCTCCGCGAGCGCGAGTCGCTGGTGATGACCCTCCAGGGCTCGGGCGCCCCCGGCACCGTCGACGCCACGGTCCAGGTGCGCTTCACCGAGCCGGCGCCCGGCCGGACCGAGATCGCCTACGACGCGGATGCGGTGGTGGGCGGCATGGTCGGGGGAGTCGGCCAGCGCATGCTCAGCTCGGTCTCCAAGCGGATGGCGGGCGAGTTCTTCGCCAACGTCGGGCACGCCATCTCGGCGCCTCCCGGGTCGGCGTCCGCGACGCAGGCCGTCGTCGCCTCCTCGTCGGACGCCGGCGCGCAGGTGTTCACCGCACCGGCGAGGCCCGGCGGCATCTCGTCTCGTGACGACTTCGTCAAGGGCATCGCGGTCGGCGCCGGGCTGGTCGTGCTCGGTGTCGTCATCGGCGGGATCTTCGGTCGCCGGCGGTGACCCTCACCGCCGAGTCGACCGCACGCGAGCAGGCGGCCGCCGTACGCCGCACGGAGATCTCCGCCCGCGAGCTGCTCGACCTCCACCTGGCCCGCATCGCCGAGCGCAACCCCGAGCTCAACGCGATCGTCAGCCTCGACGAGGAGCGGGCGCGCGAAGGCGCCGCCCACGCCGACGAGCGGCTGGCGCGGGGCGACGAGGTCGGCCCCCTCCACGGGCTGCCGTTCGCCTTCAAGGACACCCACGCCGTGGCCGGCTGGCGGACGACGTTCGGCTCCCCGCTGTTCAAGGACTTCGTGCCCGAGCAGGACGAGCTGCTCGTCGAGCGGATCCGCGCGGCCGGGGTGGTCGTGATCGGCAGGACCAACGTGCCCGAGTTCGCGGCCGGGTCGCACACGTTCAACACGATCTTCGGTACGACGCTCAACCCCGTCGACCCGACCCGCTCCGCCGGCGGCTCCTCCGGGGGCGCCGCCTGCGCGCTCGCGGCCGGCATGGTCCCGCTGGCGGACGGCTCCGACATGGGTGGCTCGCTGCGCAACCCCGCGTCGTTCTGCGGCGTCGTCGGCCTGCGGCCGAGCCTGGGCCGGGTGCCGCAGTGGCCGCTCTACAACCAGTGGGAGACCACCTCGGTGGGCGGTCCGCTCGCCCG
Organism: Nocardioides halotolerans DSM 19273; assembly: GCF_000422805.1. GTDB lineage: Bacteria > Actinomycetota > Actinomycetes > Propionibacteriales > Nocardioidaceae > Nocardioides > Nocardioides halotolerans. The sequence goes on from NZ_KE383925.1 coordinate 215,445, forward strand.
CAACGTCGGCGACCTCGCGCTGCTGCTCAGCGTCATCGCCGGACCCGACCCGCGGGCGCCCCAGGCGCTCGGCGACCCGGGCGTCGTGTTCGCGCCGCCGGTCAGCGGCTCCCTGGCCGGGCTGCGCGTCGCGGTCGCGCCCGACCTCGGCGGCCAGCTCGAGGTCGACGCCGAGGTCGCCACGGTGGTCGGCCGCTCCGCGGACGTCCTGGCCGGGGCCGGCGCGACGGTCTCCTCGGCGTACCCCACGCTCACCGAGGCCGACGACACCTTCCGCACCCTCCGCGCGTGGCACTTCCAGGCGATGTTCGGCGCGCTGCTGGCCGAGCACCCCGACGCCTTCAAGTCCTCGCTGGCCGACAACATCCGCGCGGGGGAGCACCTGACCGGCGCCGACGTCGCCCGCGCCTACCGCCAGCGCACCTCGCTCTCCGAGAGGATGCGGGAGTTCTTCGCCGACCACGACCTGCTGGTCCTGCCCGCCGCGCAGGTGCCGCCGTTCCCCGCCGACCAGGAGTTCCCGACCGAGATCAACGGCAGGGCCCTCGACACCTACCTCGACTGGATGCGGGCCTGCTACCTGATCACCGTCACCGGCTGCCCCGCGATCTCCGTTCCCTTCGGGCGGACGCCGGACGGCCTGCCCGTCGGTGTCCAGCTCGTGGCGCCGCACGGAGCCGACCGGTTCCTCCTCGAGGTCGCCGCGGCGCTCGAGGCCGAGGTCGCGCCGTGACCGCCGACGAGGAGGCCGACCAGTACGTCCGCGACGGCATCCCGGCGTTCGTGGCGGTCTACGACCGCATCCTCGAGCTCGTGCGCGGGCTCGCCCCCGCCGACCCGCTGCCCGGGGAGGTCGCCCTGGCGGGCGACCTCGGGGTCACCCGGGCGCTCGTGAGGGAGGCCCTGCTCCTGCTCGAGGAGGACGGCAAGGTCTCGCGCGAGCGGGGGCTGTGGAGGGTCGCGCCGGTCGTCGAGCCGGCGGCGTTCACCGACAGCTTCCACCGCATGCTCGGCGGGCGGGCGCGACCGGTCCGCCGCCTGCTGGTCGGCATCGAGGACGGCAGCCACTGGTCGCACGAGCTGCTGCGCGCGCAGACCCGGGTCCTCGTGTGGGAGACGGTCTTCGAGCACGACGACGTGCTGCTTGCCTCCACGCTCGAGATGATGGCGCTCGCCGCCGTGCCGCCCGAGCTGGTCGAGGAGCTTGACCGCGAGAAGCACGACCTCACGCAGTGGCCGACGATGCTCGAGGCGCTCGGCGCCGACCGCCGCGCTCGGCTGACCGCGGAGCTCTGGCGGCTCTCGCCGATCTCGCGCGCCACCGAGCGGCTCTCGTGGATGGAGCTGCCGCTGCACGGCATCCCCGCGGCACTGACCGTCGTGCTGGCCGAGGACGGCGTGCCGGTCTACCTCGCCAAGAACATCCTCGACCTCGGCACCTTCGACCTGGTCGTCGACCAGCTCGGTCCGGCGTGAGCGGTCAGCCCAGGTAGGTCTCCACCGTGCCCGGGTCGCGCACGGCGGCGTCGTCCGCGCTCTCGCCGTACTCCCGCTTCGCGCGGCGCTGCCGCAGCAGGTCCCAGCACTGGTCGAGCTCGACCTCGATGTCCTTGAGCCGCGCGTGCTCGTCGTCGGCAGTGATCTCGCCGGCCTGGAGCGAGGCACGCAACCGGTGCTCCTCGTCGATGAGCGAGCTGATCCTGCCCTGGATGTCGCTGTCCTCCGCCATGGAGCAAGTGTGCACCCGTCGCGCCACCTCGCGGGCCTGACAGAGTGGCCCCATGGCGCGCCGCATCCGCATCGGCATCGACACCGGAGGCACGTTCACCGACGTGGTCGCCTTCGACGAGGACACCGGTGAGCTGGTCACCACCAAGACCCCGTCGACGCCCGGCAACCCGGCCGACGGCTTCCTGGCCGGCATCGACAAGGTGCTCGGGCTGCTCGGGGCGACCGGCGCCGACATCGACGCGGTGTCGCACGGCACCACCGTCGCGACCAACCAGCTGCTCGAGGGCAAGGTCGACCGGCTCGGGTTCGTGACCAACACCGGCTACGAGGCGATGCTCGAGATCGCCCGGCAGTCGGTGCCCGACGGCTACGGCAACAGCTACTTCTGGGTCAAGCCCGACCGGATCGTGCCTCGCGATCTGGTCAAGGGCGTCGAGGGCCGGCTGGACGTGAACGGCGACGAGGTGCGGCCCTTCGACGAGGGCGGCGCGCGGGCCGTCGCGCGGTGGTTCCGCGACCACGGCGTCGACACGCTCGGGGTGTGCTTCCTGCACGCCTACGCCGACCCGGTGCACGAGGAGCGGATGCGGCAGGTCCTCCGCGAGGAGCACCCCGACGCCGTCGTGTCGCTCTCCAGCGAGGTGCTGCGCGAGTACCGCGAGTACGAGCGCGCGATGACGACGCTCGTCGACGCCGCCGTCAAGCCGCGCCTCTCGGCCTACGTCAACAACATCAAGGCGCGCCTCACGTCGTACGACGACCGGGTCATCCCGTTCTACGTGATGAAGTCGAACGGCGGCGTGCTCTCGGCCGACGAGGTGGTGCACCAGCCGATCACCACCGTGCTGTCCGGGCCGGCGGCGGGTGCGCTGGGCGCGGCGCTGATCGCGAAGGTCGCGGGCTTCGACCGCGTGCTGACCTCCGACGGTGGCGGCACGTCGACCGACGTGTCGGTCGTGATCGACGGCGAGCCCACGCTCACGACGGAGGGCTCGGTCGGGGCGTTCCCGTCGAAGATCCCGATGATCGACGTCGTCACGGTCGGTGCGGGCGGCGGCTCGATCGCCTGGCTCTCGCCCGAGGGCACGCTCAAGGTCGGCCCGCAGTCGGCGGGCGCGGACCCCGGCCCCCTCTGCTACGGCAAGGGCGGCACCGAGGTCACGATCACCGACGCCCACGTCGTGCTCGGCCGGATCCCGCCGCACCTGCTCGGCGGGGAGATCCCGCTCGACGTCGACGCCGCTCGGGCCGGGGTCGAGGCGCTCGCCTCCGAGCTGGGCCTCTCGCCGGAGGCCTGCGCCACCGGCATCCTCGAGATCTCGGCCTGGAACCAGGCCAACGCCCTGCGCCAGGTCACGGTCAAGCGCGGGCTCGACGTCCGCGACTTCACGCTGACGACGTTCGGCGGCTCCGGGTCGCTGCTGCTGTGCCGGCTGATGGACGTGCTCGGCATCCCGACCGTGCTGGTGCCGCCCAACCCGGGCAACGTCTCGGCGTTCGGGCTGCTCACGGTCGACGTGAAGAACGACTACGTGCAGACCCACGTCGCCCTGGCCTCGGCGCTCGACCCGGCCACGGTCGCGGCGGCGTACGACCAGCTCGCCACGCGCGCCGCCGAGGCGCTCGCGAAGGAGGGCTTCGCGCCCGAGCAGCACCAGTTCGCCCGGACAGCCGACCTGCGCTACTTCGGCCAGGCCTTCGAGGTGCGCGTCGCGGTGCCGGACGGCCCGGTCGACGCGGCCGTGCTCGCCCAGGTCGCCGACCGCTTCCACGCCGAGCACCGGGCGCTCTACGGCTACGACTTCTCCCGAGACCCCACCCAGCAGGTCGAGTGGGTCAACCTCCGTGTCTCCGGCATCGGTCCGATCCGGCGGCCCGAGATCCGCCGCCATTCGCCGTCGAGTGACCCAGATGGCAGGTCTGGGAACGCTCCCGACCTGCTGAATGGGTCACTCGACGGAGGGCGGAGGGTCTGCTTCGAGGCCGAGCAGGGGTACGTCGACACGCCGGTCGTGCAGCGGAGCACGCTCGCCCCGGGGCAGCAGGTCGCGGGGCCGGTGATCATCGAGGAGTTCGGGTCGACGGTGCCGGTGCACCCCGGCTTCGGGGTGCGGGTCGACGAGTACCTCAACCTGATCGTGACGAGGGAGGACGCGTGAGCGACAGCAGGAGGGCGCCGACCCAGTTCCCCTACGGCCACCTCACCGCGGACGCCGGCGCCGGCGCCGACCTGGTGCTGGTCGAGATCGTCCAGGGCTCGCTGGCCTCGGTCGAGATGGAGGTCGAGACCGCGATCGGGCGCACCAGCCGCAGCCCCATGATCCGCGACGCCCACGACTTCCGCGCCGGCATCCACGACCGGCTGCTGCGCAAGCTGACCGGGCGCTCGTACTCCGCGCTCGTCCACCCCGTCGCGCGCGACTTCCCGCTCGAGGAGATGCGCGAGGGCGACGTCTTCTTCCACAACGACGTCTACCGCTCCGAGGGCGGCATCGGCCACCTGCCCGACCTGTGCGTGACGGTGCCGGTCTTCAGCGGCGGCCGGGTCGTGGCCTTCGTCCAGGCGTTCGGCCACCACGACGACATCGGCGGCGCCGTGCCCGGCTCGATGCCGAGCCACGCGACGAGCGTCTTCGAGGAGGGCCTGATGGTCCCCCCGATCCGGCTCTGGGACGCCGGGGTGCCCAACCGCGCGGCGCTCACGATCATGACCCGCAACTCCCGGATGCCCGAGTCGCTGGCCGCCGACCTCGACGCGGAGTGCTCGGCCTGCCTGATGGGCGCGCGCCGGCTGGGCGAGCTGTTCGACCGGTACGGCGTCGAGACGGTCGAATCGTGCTTCGACGCGATCCTGAGCCGGACGACGGAGACCTACCGGCGCGAGATCCTCGGCAAGATCCCGGTCGGCACCTGGGTCTGGGAGGACTACGCGGAGCACGACGGCGTCGACGAGCCGATGCTGCACACCCAGCGGATCACGCTGACCCGCACGGCCGCCGACGACCCTGGTGCTGATGGGCAGAGTGGCGAGCGGCTGATCCTCGACTTCGGCGGCACCAGCCCGCAGGCCAAGGGACCCATCAACCACGTCGGCGACGCCAGTGACGGGGTCTTCCTCAAGAAGTGGCTGGCGCCGATCCTGCGCAACCTCGCCGACACCCCCGAGCGGATGGCCGAGCTCGACGTCAACGAGGGCATCGTGCCGCTGATCGAGATGCGGTTCCCGCCGCCCGGGACGCTCCTGACGCCGGTCTTCCCGGCGCCCACCAACGCCCGCACCTTCGTGATCCTGCGCCTGCTCGGCGTGCTCGCCGGGGTCGTGGCCAAGGCCGTCGACGGCCGGATGCCGGCCGACCAGGAGACGATCCGCTACACCGGCGTCTACGGCGAGGACCTCGAGGGCCGGCCCTACCTCATGCGCGAGGTGCTCGGCGGCGGCTCAGGAGGCCGCTACTACGCCGACGGCGAGGACACGATCCATGTCGTACCCGACTCGCGGAACCTGCCCACGGAGTTCACCGAGGCGCGGTTCCCGTTCCGGGTCGAGTCGCTGTCCCTCGCCGTCGACAGCGGGGGAGCCGGGCAGTTCCGCGGCGGCCTGGGCTACGAGAAGCACATCCGGATGCTCAAGGACGGCCACTTCATGTCCATCGCGGACCGCTCGATCCTCGCGTGCTGGGGCGTGAAGGGCGGCAAGGCGGGCCGGCCGTTCGAGGTCACGATCGACCCCGGCGGCCCCGCCGAGCGCGAGGTCGACGCGCTCGCCGACGCCGAGCCGGTCAAGGCCGGCGAGGTGATCCGCATCCGCACGACCGGGGGCGGTGGCTGGGGCAACCCGCTCGAGCGCGACCCGGCCCTCGTCGTTCGCGACGTGGTCTGGCGCAAGGTGTCACCGGAGGCGGCGCTGGCCGACTACGGCGTGGTGCTCACCGGCTCGCTGGACGACGACTCGCTGTCACACGACGCCGCGGCGACCGACGCCGAGCGTGCGGCCCGCCCGGCGCCCACCGAGGCGTTCTTCGACCGCGGCCCGGGCTACGCCCGCCTGTCCGGCGGCCCGGCCCACGCCGAGGTCGACGTCCTGTAGCGCTCCCGCCCCGACCGTGGTCGGCGGCCGGGCCTACCGTGGGGCGGTGACCTCCGCGGCTGACTTCCTGGCGCTCCACCACGGCACCGGCCTCGTGCTCCCCAACGCCTGGGACGCCGGCTCCGCCCGCATCCTCGAGCAGGTCGGCTTCCCGGCGATCGCCACCACCAGCGCGGGGATCGCGTGGGCGTGCGGTCTGCCCGACGGCGGACACCTCGACGCCGAGACGATGCTCGAGCACGTCGGCCGCATCGTCGCCGCGGTGGGCGTCCCCGTGAGCGCCGACCTCGAGTCGGGCTACGGCGCGACCCCCGACGACGTCGCGCGCACCGTGACGTGTGCCGTCGAGGTCGGCGTGGTCGGCGCCAACCTGGAGGACCAGGTCGGCGGCACGCTGTTCCCCATCGACGAGGCCGTCGAGCGCATCGCTGCCGCGCGGGCGGCCGCCCCGGCCGGGACCTTCGTGATCAACGCGCGCACCGACACGTGGTTCGGCGGCACCACCGGCGACGTGTTCGACGAGACGGTCGAGCGGGCGACGCGCTACGCCGAGGCGGGCGCCGACTGCGTGTTCGTGCCGGGTGTCTCCGACGAGAACGACGTCCGGCGCCTGGCCGCCGCCGTTCCCGCCCCGCTCAACATCGTCGCCGGGCTGGCGAGCACGACCGACGCGCCCACCCTCTTCTCGCTCGGGGTCAAGCGGGTCAGCCTGGGCGGCAGCCTCACCCGGGCCGCCCTCAGCTTCCTCGAGCGGGCCGGTCGCGAGCTGCTCGACTCCGGCACGCTGGGCTTCCTCGACGGCGCCGTGTCCTACGCCGACCTGCAGCGCCGCTTCGGCGCCTGAGCGGGCAGCCGCGGCCGCGTCGCCCCTGCGTGGCCGCTCGGGTCCTTCAGGCGAACCGCTTCCGCTGCTGCTTGACGAACGACCGACCCTTCTTCCGGGTGCGGCGGGCCGCCCTCGTCAGCTTCTTGGTGTCGACGCTGGGAGCCGCGTCCCGCGCCTTCCCCGCGCTGCGCCGAGCCGACTTGCCCAGCTCGGCCACCGGGTGGCGGACCTTGCGGGGGACCATCAGCGTCATCGCGTAGGAGAACAGCTTCTTCGACAGCATCAGCACCGGAATGCCCAGGGGCAGCAGGATCAGGGTCACGCTCAGGAGCACGCCCACCAGGCCCAGGACACCGGCAAGGATCCACAGCACGGACCCCACGAGAGCACGGAGAATACGCATCTCGCTCACCTCCCTCTCCGCGAGAGCGGTACCCACTCGGCCACGGGAGGTCGGGGCGCGCTCCGGCGACACCCGCACGACGAGGGTGCGCCCGGGCCTCACGGCTCGATGAGGCCGGCCCTGATCGCGTAGCGGGTCAGCTGGGTGCGGTCCCGCATGTCGAGCTTCGCCAGGATGTTGGCGCGGTGCCGCTCGACGGTCTTGACCGCGATGGTCAGCTCGCGGGCGATCTCCTTCGACGACGACCCCTCGGCGATCAGCTTCAGGACCTGGTCCTCGCGCTCGGTCAGCACCGTCGACGGCACCCGCTCCCCGCGCCGCAGCCGCCCCAGGTAGTCGCGGACCAGCGCACTCATCGCTCCGGGGTAGACGAACGCCTCGCCGCGCAGCGCGGCCCGGCAGGCGCCGACCAGGTCCTCGTCGGCGACCGACTTCAGGACGTAGCCGCACGCGCCGACCTTCAGCGACTCGAAGAAGTACTGCTCGTTGTCGTGCATCGAGAGCATCAGCAGCTTCGGTGGCTGGGAGCCGGTGCGCGCGCGGCCGATCTCGCGTGCGGCCTGGAGGCCGGTCATCCGGGGCATGGCGATGTCGAGGACCACCAGGTCCAGCGGCGTACGCCGTGCCACCTCGACCGCCTCGGCGCCGTCTCCGGCCTCGGCGACGACGGTCAGGTCGGGCTCCTGCTCGAGGATCAGGCGCACACCGCGGCGCACCAGGGCGTGGTCGTCGGCGAGCAGCAGCCGCGCCGGCGCGGTCACGAGGGTCCGACCGCGAGGGGTACGGCGAGCCGCACCGTGGTGCCCTGCCCCGGACGACTGGTGATCCGCAGGTCACCCCGGACCAGCCGACTGCGCTCGTGCATGCCCCGAAGCCCGGCGCCGGACGTGGACGCGTCGAACCCGATGCCGTCGTCCGCCACCTCGAGCACCAGCCCCTCGCCGATCCTGACCAGGGACAGGGTGACCTGCTTCGCGCGGGAGTGCCGGGCGGCGTTGGTGAGCGCCTCCTGCGCGACGCGGTAGACCACCAGCTCGGTGTCGCTGGCCAGCCCGGGCAGCCCCGGGGCGATCACGCGTCGCACCTCCGCCGGGTGGTGCCGGCCGAGGTCGTTGGTCAGCGCGGCGAGCGCGCTGGTCAGCCCGAGGTCCTCGAGCACCCCGGGTCGCAGCCGGCGGGCGACCCGGCGTACGTCGTCGAGACCGTCGCGGACGCTCTCGCGCAGCACCGCCACCTCCGCGGCCTGCGCCGCGGGGACCTGACCCTCGAGCTGCTTGAGCCCGAGCAGCACCACGGTGAGGTGCTGGCCGACCTCGTCGTGCAGCTCCTGCGCGATGCGGTGCCGCTCGGCCTCCTGCGCCGCGAGCGCCTTGGCGTTGCTGGTGCCCTGCTCCTCCTCGAGCCGGTCGAGCATCGCGTTGAACCCGTCCACCAGGCTGCGTCCGGGGCCTGAGGGCGGCGCGGCGAGGCGACCGTCAGGGCCAGTGAGGTCGACGTACGCCATCGCGCGGACCACCCGGTCGACGGGGGCCAGGCTCGAGCGCAGCAGCAGCGCGTTGGTGAGCAGGATCGCGGCCAGGCCGCCCGCCAGCACCAGCACCTCGGAGGCGACGGTGCTCCGGCTCACGCTCATCGGGCCCAGCACCAGCGCCAGCAGGGCGAGGCAGAGCACCACGCCGTTGATGAGGACGACCTTCCAGTACAACCGCACGACGCCAGCCTCTCCGAGAGCGGCGGCCGGGCCAAGGGAGCGGGACCCGTCAGGGCGGAGATGGGTGGCAGCACCCATTCAGTCCGGCCCGTCGGCCTCGAAGACTGGGGGCGAGCCAGCAGACGGACGGAGGGCCCATGACCGTGACGACGACGACGGTCGGCATCGCGCTCGCCCTGCCGGTCGTCTGCTGGCTCGCCACCGCGCTCCGGCCGGTGCCGCAGGGGCACCGGATCGTGGTCACCCGAGGGGGCCTGGTGCGCCGGGTCTGCGGGTTGGGGCTGGCGGCGCGGGTGCCGGTGCTGGACCGGTTCGTGACCGAGCCGGCCGGCGTGCACGAGGTGCCGCTGATGGTTCGCGCGGCGACGTCCGACGGCGTACGGGTGCTGGTGCTCGCCGAGGCCCACATCTCCCTCCTCGCCCCTCGGCCCGGGCAGCCGTACGCCGATCCGTGGCCTCCCGCGGAGGGGGCCGCCGAGGCGGCGGTCGCCGGGGTGGTGGGGTCCCGGCCGGCCGCCGACCTGCTGCGCGCCGGGGTGGTCGCCGGCCTGCCGATCAGGCACGCCGTGAGCGCTGCGGTCGACGACCACGGCGTGACCCTCCTCGACCTCGACCTGGTCGAGGTCGACGTCCTGATCGATGTCCCTGTCGACGAGCCTGCCGCCAACCGTGGACGTCCGTGACCTGATGGTCGTGCGCGCCCTGGAGGCCGCGGCCACCGATCACCGTGTCGTCGTCGCGGCCGTGGCGATCTTCGCGATCACCTACGCGTTCATCGCGACCGAGAAGGTGCACCGCGTGGCGGCAGCCCTCGGCGGCGTGGCGGCGATGACGGCCATCGGGCTCGTGGACGCCGACAGCGCGTTCTTCGACCGGGACACCGGCGTGGACTGGAACGTCATCTTCCTGCTGTTCGGGATGATGGTGATCGTCGGCATCCTCAAGCACACGGGGCTGTTCGAGTTCCTCGCCCTGTGGGCGGCCCGGAAGTCCCACGGCGACCCGCGCCGCCTGCTGGCGCTGACCGTCCTGGTCACCGCGGTGCCCTCACCGATCCTCGACAACGTCACCACCGTGCTCCTGGTGACGCCCGTCGTGCTCAAGGTCTGCGCGCGGCTCGGCCTGTCGCCGGCGCCGTACCTGATGACCGTCGTGTTCGCCGCCAACATCGGCGGGATGGCGACCCTGATCGGGGACCCGCCGAACATCATCATCGCCAGTCGCGGCGGGCTGACGTTCAACGACTTCCTGGTGCACTCGCTGCCCATCACCGTCGTCATGACCGTCGGGCTGGTGGTGCTCTGCCGGTTCATGTTCCGTCGCGAGCTCGACCAGCCGACGCACAACGACATCGCGGACATCCGGCCGGGCGAGGCGATCACCGACATCCGGCTGCTGGTGCGCTGCCTGGTCGTGCTGGGGCTCGCGATGGTCGCGTTCAGCCTCCACCACATGCTCCACCTCGACCCCTCCATCGTCGCGATGCTGGGTGCGGGAGCGATGGTGGTGGTCTCGGGGGCGAGCCCGGAGGAGTTCCTCGCCGAGATCGAGTGGACGACGCTCGCGTTCTTCATGGCGCTCTTCGTCCTCGTCGGGAGCCTGGTCGAGGTCGGCGTCATCGGCGACCTCGGGCGGGTCGCCGCCGACGCGATGGCGGAGCACGAGCTGCTCGCCTCGTCGGTGCTGCTGTTCGGCTCGGCCGTGGTCGGCGGCTTCGTCGACAACATCCCCTACACCGCGGCGACCGTCCCGATCGTCGACGACATGGTGGCGGCGTCGCCCAACTCCGGCTCGGGGAGCCCGCTCTGGTGGTCCTTCGTCCTCGGCGCGGACCTCGGTGGCAACACCACCGCGGTGGCGGCGGGGGCGAACGTGGTCGTCCTCGGTCTGGCCCACCGGGCCGGTCACCGCATCAGCTTCTGGCAGTTCACCCGCTACGGCCTGGTCGTGACCTTCGCGTCGCTGGCCGTCGGCTGGGCCTACATCTGGCTCCGCTACTTCGTCCTCGCCTGACCGACAGCACGGGGGCCCGGCCTCCACCTCGGCCCGGGCGCGATGCCCTAGGGTCCACGCGTGAGGGTGCTGCTTGCGTTGGGCGGGAACGCCATGACCAACGCCGAGGGTCGGGCGCGAGTGGAGGACCAGATCGCCGCCGCCGAGGTCGCGATGGAGGCCGTGGCCGACCTCCTCGCCCAGGACGTCGAGGTCGTGATCACCCACGGCAACGGCCCCCAGGTCGGCAACCTGCTGGTCAAGAACGAGCTCGCCGCCGCCGTCGTACCCCCCGTCCCGCTGGACTGGTGCGGCGCGCAGACCCAGGCGACGCTCGGGTTCGTGCTGATGGACGCACTCGACGCGTCGCTGCTGCGCCGCGGCGTGCTGCGCCGTTCGGCGGCCGTCGTGACACGCGCGCTCGTCGACAGCAGCGACCCCGGCTTCGAGCACCCGACCAAGCCCATCGGGCGGTTCCTGCCGGCCGAGGAGGCGCAGCTGCTCGTCGAGCACGGCGAGACGTGGGAGGACCGCGGCGAGAAGGGCTGGCGGCGCGTGGTCGCCTCGCCCGAGCCGCTCGAGATCATCGACGCGCCGGCCGTCCAGGCGCTCGTGGAGGGCGGGTTCGTGGTCGTGGCCAACGGCGGCGGGGGCATCCCGGTCGTGCGCGACGGCGACGGCAACCTGCGCGGCGTCGAGGCCGTCATCGACAAGGACCTCGGCGCGGCCCTGCTCGCGCGCACCGTCGGGGCCGACGTGCTCGTGATCGCGACCGACGTGCCGCACGCCGTGCTGCGCTACGGCACGCCCGAGGCCGGGGACATCGGCACCGTCACGGTGGACCAGCTGCGGGCGTACGCCGCCGAGGGGCACTTCGCCAGCGGCTCGATGGGCCCGAAGGTCGACGCAGCGTGCCGCTTCGTCGAGCGCGGCGGGAGCCGTGCGATCATCACCGATCTCGCCCACCTGACCGGCGCCCTCCGGGGCGACGTGGGCACCGTCGTCGTACCCGCAACCTGAGAGAGTGGCCCCATGCCCGACGCCATCGAAGTACGCAAGGTCCCCATCCACTCCGTCGCCGACGCGAGCGAGCTCGCCACGCTGATCGACGACGGCGTGCTCCACGCCGACCGCGTGGTCGCGATCATCGGCAAGACCGAGGGCAACGGCGGCGTCAACGACTACACCCGGATCATCGCCGACCGGGCGTTCCGCGAGGTGCTCGTCGAGAAGGGCGCCGCCGCCGACGCGGTCAAGCAGATCCCGATCGTGTGGTCGGGCGGCACCGACGGCGTGATCAGCCCGCACGCGACGATCTTCGCGACCGTCCCGCCGGAGGACGTGACCCCGACCGACGAGCCGCGGCTCACCGTCGGCTTCGCGATGAGCGAGCAGCTGCTGCCGGAGGACATCGGCCGCACGCCGATGATCACCAAGGTCGCCGACGCCGTGAAGGTCGCCATGGAGCGCGCCGGCATCACCGACCCGGCCGACGTCCACTACGTCCAGACCAAGACCCCGCTCCTGACGATCCACACCATCCGCGACGCGAAGTCGCGCGGCAAGACGGTGTGGACCGAGGAGACCCACCAGTCGATGGACCTCTCCAACGGCTGCACCGCCCTGGGCATCGCGGTCGCGCTCGGCGAGATCGACATGCCCTCTGACGAGGACGTGATGCACGACCGGTCGTTGTTCTCGTCGGTCGCGTCCTGCTCCTCGGGCGTCGAGCTCGACCAGGCCCAGGTCGTCGTGGTCGGCAACGCGCCCGGCGTCGGCGGCCGCTACCGCATCGGCCACTCGGTGATGAACGACGCCCTCGACCAGGACGGCATCTGGAACGCCATCCGCGACGCGGGCCTCGACCTTCCCGACCGCCCGCACCCGAGCGACCTCGACGGCCGGCTGGTCAACGTGTTCCTCAAGTGCGAGGCCTCCCAGGACGGCGAGGTCCGGGGCCGCCGCAACGCGATGCTCGACGACTCCGACGTCCACTGGCACCGCCAGATCAAGGCCTGCGTCGGCGGCGTCACCGCCGCCGTGACCGGCGACCCGGCCGTGTTCGTCTCGGTCTCGGCCGCCCACCAGGGCCCCGACGGCGGCGGCCCGGTGGCCGCGATCGTCGACCTGGGCTGAGCTCGGGCTGGGCAGGGCAGCGGTGAGTAGGCAACGTCGGGTGGCGGGTTCGGGGCCTGGGCGGGTTGCTGGCTGACCGCTGAGGTGGCGTGCGCCGGTGCAGCGGTGAGCAGGCAACCTCGGGTGGCCGGTTCGGGGCCTGGGCGGGTTGCTGGCTGACCGCTGAGGTGGGCTGCGCCGGTGCGGCGGTGAGTAGGCAACGTCGGGTGGCGGGTTCGGGGTCTGGGCGGGTTGCTGGCTGACCGCTGAGGTGGGCCGCGCCGGTGCAGCGGTGAGCAGGCAACCTCAGGGTGGCCGGATGGAGACCCCGGCGGGTTGCTGGCTGACCGCTGCCCTGGCTTGCCCTGGCCCCGCGCCGGGCAGCGAAGCGGTCAGTCGCGGCTCACGAGTCGGAGGAGTCCAGCCACTCCCGGATCGACTCGTTGTGCTGGCCGAGCGTCGGGGGAGCGACGTGCGAGGAGCGGCCACCGGCGTAGGTGTTGTCGTCGAAGCGCAGCGGCGGGCCGGGCAGGTCGACCGTCCCGAGCGTCGGGTGGTCGACCGAGAGCCGCAGCCCTTGCGACAGCACCTGGTCCCAGGAGTAGACGTCGTCCATCGTCCGCACCTTGCCGGCCGGCACGCCGGCCTCGGCGAGCAGCGCGAGCCAGTGCTCGGCGTCCGCGGGCGCGAACTGCGACTCGAGCTTCGCGATCAACGCGTCGCGATTCGCGACCCGCTCGGGGTTGGTGGCGAAGCCCGCCTCGGCCGCGTCCCAGCCGAGCGCGGCGCACAGCGCGCGCCACAGGTTCTCCGAGCCGCAGGCGATCTGGATCGGCGCGGTGCCGGTCGCGAACATGCCGTACGGCGCGATGGACGGGTGGTGGTCGCCCGACAGTCCCGGTACCTCGCCGGCCACGGTCCACTTGGTGCCCTGGAACGCGTGCACGCCGACCATGCCGGCCAGCAGCGACGTGCGCACCACCCGCCCGCGGCCGGTGGTCGCCCGCTCGTGCAACGCGGCGAGCACGCCGAAGGCGCCGTTCATGCCCGCGATGAGGTCCGCGATCGGCACGCCCACTTTGGTCGGCTGTGAGGTGCCGGTAATCGACATCAGCCCGCCCTCGCCCTGCGCGATCTGGTCGTAGCCTGCGCGCGTCGCCTCGGGGCCGTCGTGCCCGAACCCCGTGATCGACAGCACGACCAGGCGGGGGTTGAGCTCGTGCAGCCGCGACACCGGGAAGCCCAGCCGGTCGAGCACGCCGACCCGGTAGTTCTCCATGAGCACGTCGGCGCGCTCGACCAGGCGCGCGAGCACGTCACGGTCGTCCGGCGACTTGAGGTCGAGGACCAGCGACTCCTTGTTGCGGTTCGCCGAGAGGAAGTACGTCGACTGGCGGTCGTCCTCCGGCCCCACGAACGGCGGTCCCCACGAGCGCGTGTCGTCCCCGGCCGGCGGCTCCACCTTGATGACCCGCGCCCCGAGGTCGCCCAGCATCATCGCGGCGTGCGGGCCGGCCAGGGCCCGCGTCAGGTCGAGCACGAGCAGGTCGGAGAGCGGACCGTCAGCCATGGACCGATGGTCCCAGACGCCGTCGACGTGCCTGCCGCTCAGGCCCTGTCCGGGACGTCGGGCACGTGCCCGGCTCCGAGGGCCGAGTAGTCACAAATGACTACGTCCACGTAACCCGATCGGGCCCCCTCTCGTTGGGTTTCCCATGAACCGCCTGCTCCGTCGAACCGTCGCCGTCCTCGCCGTGCTGGCCAGCGCGCTGCTCGGCGCCACCGCCGTGACCTCGGAGCCCGCCCAGGCCGCGCCCCAGTGGGCGCCCGCCGCGACGGCGAAGATCCACCCCGGCACGATGATGTACACCGCCGGAGCCCAGTGCACCGCCAACTTCGTCTTCACCGGCTCCGACGGCTCGGTCTACGTCGGGTACGCCGCGCACTGCGCCGGCACCGGCGAGGCCACCGACACCAACGGCTGCCAGGCGGGCTCGCTGCCGCTCGGCACCGCGGTCACCTTCAACGAGGGCGGGAACCTCCTCTCCGAGGGCACCGTGGTCGGCCGCGGCACCCTCGTCTACTCCTCCTGGCTCACGATGAAGTCGCTGGGCACCGACGACGCCAACGCCTGCGCCTACAACGACCTCGCGCTGGTCCGGGTCGACGCCGCCGACGTCGGCAAGGTCAACCCGTCGATCCCGTTCTGGGGCGGCCCGACCGGCATCGACACCGACGGCACGGCCCCCGGCGACCGCGTCTACACCTACGGCAACTCCAGCCTCCGGGCCGGCCTGAGCCCGCTCTCGCCCCACACCGGCATCAGCCTCGGCGACGACGCCGCGGACGGTGGCTGGTCCCACCCGCTCTACACCGTCACGCCGGGCGTCCCCGGCGACTCGGGCTCGGCGTTCGTCTCGGCCGACGGCAAGGCGGTCGGCGTCCTCTCCACGCTCGGCCTGCTGCCGCTCCCGCTGTCCAACAACATCGGCGACCTCGCTCACGAGCTGGCGTTCGCCCAGGCCAGCTCCGGCATCGCCGGTCTGACGCTGGCTCTCGGCACCGAGCCGTTCGACCCCGTCCTCTGACCACTCCCCAGGGAGCAACGGTCCGTGCCTCCGCACGGACCGGACGGCCCAGGCCCCGTCCACGCGCCGGACGGGGCCTCGGTCTGTCCGCGGCCGGTGGGTGAACGCTCATCAACCTGCGGAGTTGATGAGCGTTCACCCACCGGCGGGGGTGATGGGCGCTCACCGGCCCGATTCGTGACCGGCACGTGATCGCTTTGGGTCGGTCGCCGCGGTTACGTTCGCCCCGTGACCTCCCCAGCCCGCTCCGGTACGTCGGCGGTGGTCGCCGTCATCGGTGCGGTGGGGCTCCTGCTCGTGCTGGTCACGTGGGCGGCCTCGATCGGGCCCGACCGGGTGGTGTCGGGTGGTCACGTCGACCGGATCCGCCCCGACGAGCCATCGGTCAGCGCGACCGCGCTGGGTGACCCCAAGGACCCGATCGCCGAGGAGCGCCAGAAGGAGCGCGGCGAGCCGCCGGGCTGGCTCGGCACGATCGCCTTCGTCCTCGAGCTCCTCACCATCGGCGTGGTCGTGTTCCTCGTCGGTCGGCTGCTGCGCCGGCTGCGACGGTGGTGGCTGGCCCGCCCACGGCGGCGCCGGCGCCTGCCCGAGGACGTCGCCTTCGAGGTGATCGGCTCGGCCGCCCAGGTCACCGAGGTGATGTCGGAGGACGCCGAGGAGCAGCGTCGCGAGCTCGCTGCGGGCGCCGAGCCGCGCAACGCGATCGTCGAGTGCTGGCACCGCTTCGAGCAGCAGGCGGTCCGGGCGGGGGTCCAGCGCCACGCCTGGCAGACCACGGCGGAGTTCGTGCTCGGCGTCCTCGACCTGGTCGGGGCCGACCGCGGCGCGGTCTCGCGCCTCGCCGACCTCTACCGCGAGGCGCGGTTCTCCGACCACCCGATGACCGACCGCCACCGGAGCGAGGCCCTCGACGCGCTCGACAGCGTCCACCGGAGCCTGCGCCAGCCGGTAGGCCGATGACGGGCCGGCGCCGCTGGTGGTGGCGGCTGGCGGGCGGCCTCGTGGCCTTCGGCGGCATCGAGGCGGCCGTCCTGCTGATCCACGGCGAGGCCGACGAGCTGCGGCTCGCGCTCGTCGTGGCGCTCGTGGTCTGCGCCTCGGCGCTGCTCGTCGACGCGTCGCCGGTCGAGCCCGCCGCGTGGTCGACGCAGGTCGAGCCGGAGCCCGGGCTCGGGCGGCTCGACCCCCGCACGGCGTCGTACCTCCGCGTCCTCGAGACCCACCTGACCGCCCGGGGAGCCGACGGCGCGCTCCGCCACCGTCTCCGCGAGCTCACCGACCGGACCCTTCGGGTCCGCCACGACCTCTCGGTCGACGACCCGCGTGCCGAGGGGCTGCTGGGCCACGACCTGCGCCGCGTGCTGCAGGAGAGCCCGACCAAGCTCACACCCGACCAGATCGACCGCTGCGTGAAGGGAATCGAGGACCTGTGACCACGGCTCCGGAGGCACCGACCATCGAGGAGGCCTCGGCGATCGCCGGCCGCGTGCTCGACGAGGTCGGCAAGGCGATCGTCGGCAAGCAGGAAGCACTGCGACTGGTGCTGTGCGCGATCCTGGCCAAGGGCCACGTGCTGCTGGAGGACTACCCCGGGCTCGGCAAGACGCTGGCCGCCCGCTCCTTCGCGCGGGCGCTCGGCCTCGACTTCGCCCGCGCGCAGTTCACGCCCGACCTGCTGCCGTCCGACCTCACCGGATCCTTCCTCTACAACCAGCGCACCGGGGAGTTCGAGTTCCGCCGCGGCCCGCTCTTCACGGGCCTGCTCCTCGCCGACGAGATCAACCGCACGCCGCCCAAGACCCAGTCCGCCCTCCTGGAGGCGATGCAGGAGCGCCAGGTCACCGTCGAGGGCGAGACGTTCCCGCTGGCCGAGCCGTTCCACGTGCTCGCGACCGCCAACCCGATCGAGTACGAAGGCACCTACCCGCTCCCCGAGGCGCAGCTCGACCGGTTCCTGCTGCGGGTCGGCTTCGGCTACCCGGCGGCGCACGAGGAGTACGACGTCATCGCCCGCCGCGTCGCGCGGCGCCAGGAGGAGGTCGACCTCGAGCCGGTCACCGACCCGGCCGGGCTGCGCGCCGTCCAGGCCGCCGTCGAGACCGTCCGGGTCGACGAGAGCATCGGCCACTACTGCGTGGCGCTCGCCGCGGCGACCCGCGACCACCGCGACACGCTTACCGGTGCGTCGCCGCGTGGGTCGCTCGGCCTGGTCCTCACCGCCCGCGCGTTCGCCGCGCTCCGCAGCCGCGACTACGTGATCCCCGAGGACGTCAAGGCGGTTGCGCGCGCGGTGCTGTCGCACCGGGTCACCGTGCGTCCCGAGCTGTGGATGACCCAGACCACCGGCCGCTCGATCGTCGACGCCGTGCTCGTGCAGGTCCCGACCCCGGCCACGCTCGAACACCCGTGACCACGCGCTGGCGTCCCACACCGGCCCTGGCCCGCGCGGTCGTCGTCGGCGCCGTCGCCGTGGTGGCCGCGGTCGTCGGCTCCGCGCCGACCGTGATGGTGCTGGGCGCGCCGTTCATCCTGCTCGCGGCGTTCGGGCTGCTCCACCGGCCCGACTCCGCGCCGGTGGTGGTCGCCGCGCTCGACCACCGGTGGCTCCACGAGGGCCAGGGCACCACCTCGCGGCTCACGCTGCGCGACGGCGAGGACGTCGAGCACGTGGCCCGCGTGATGGCCCCGACGCCGTTCGTCGCGCTGCACCCGCCGACCGGGCTGGCCGCCGGCCTCGTCCCCGACCTGCCGACGCTGGAGGTCGGTCCACGCCGCTGGGGCCGCCGGGTGCTGGGCGAGGAGCAGGTCTGCCTCACCACCCCGTGGGCCGGCTACCGGTGGGGGCCGGTCGGGTTGCACGGCGACGGCCTGCGGGTGCTGCCGCACACCCAGCGCTTCGTGTCGCGGGCGGAGACGCCGCGGCCGGTCGGGCTGGTCGGCGTCAACCGCTCGCCGCGCCTCGGGTCGGGCGTCGAGTTCGCCGACATCCGGCCGTTCCGGCCCGGCGACCGGCTGCGCCGGATCAGCTGGCGCGTCTCGGTCCGCAGCCGCGAGCTGCACGTCACGACGTCCCCGGCCGAGGAGGACAGCGGCGTCCTCCTCGTGGTCGACGCGCTCGGCGACCACGGCCACTCGGGCGGCCTCGACGGCGAGGCGAGCAGCCTCGATCAGGGCGTGCGCGCCGCGGCCGCCGTCGCCGAGCACCACGTCCGGGCGGGCGACCGGGTGGGCCTGCGCATCGTCGGCGGCGACGGCGGGCTGCTCGGCCTGGGCGCCGGCACCCGCCACCTGCGCGCGATCTTCGACCTGCTCGCCGGCGTCCGCGCGGGAGAGCTCCCGGAGGGCATCGCCCAGCGGATCCAGCTCCGGGTCAGCGGCGGCAGCGTGGTCTTCGTGTTCTCACCGATGCTCGGCCCGGCGATCGTCACCGCGACCGCGAGCCTGGTGCAGCGCGGCCTGCCCGTCGTGGTCGTCGACACGCTGCCGCCCGACGCCAGCCCGCGTACGCCCGACGGCGTCGACCCACGGCTGGTCGACCTCGCCTGGCGGATGCGCCGCCTGGAGCGCGACCAGGTGCTGGCCGGCCTCGAGGCCCTCGGCTGCCCCGTCATCCCGTGGCGCGGGGGAGGCACCCTCGACGACGTGCTGCGCCGTCTGGCCCGACGCGCCGACGTGCCGCGCGCGCTGCCCGGGGTCGCGGCCCCGTGAACCTCCTGCTCAACGAGTCGCGCCCGCGCCTCGTGCTGCGCGCCGTCGTGCTGGTCGGGCCGGTGCTCGCGCTGCTCGTCGCCCGTCCGGCCGACCTGCCGCACGGCTGGTTCGTCGCGCTCACCGTCGTGCTGTCGCTGGGCTTCGCGGCGATGCCGGAGTCGCCGCTCGGCACCGGATGCCTGGGGCTCGTGGTCTTCTGGTGGGCGCTTGACACCGCCGACGGCGTCCGCGTCGAGGCGATCCCGGCGGCGCTCCTCCTGCTGGCCACGCACGTGGCGGCCGTGCTGCTGTCCTACGGACCGACCTCGCTCCCGATCGGCGCGGCGCTGCTGACTCGCTGGGTGCGCCGCGGCCTCGGAGTCGCCGTGGCTGCCCCTCTCGTGTGGCTGGTCGCGGCGCTCGTCGACGACCAGCCGGAGCCGCCGGGCATCTGGATCTCGGGGCTCGCCTGCGCCGTGGTCGTCTGCATCGTCGCCGCCACCGCCGTGACCATGCGCGAGGCCGACGCGTGATCACCCCACGGCGTTCTCCGGCTCCCGCGCTTCGCTCCTCCGCCGAACGACGCCGCGGGGACCGCGAAAAGGCTTCGAGCACGCCCGACCCCGAGGAGTACGTCGAGCTCGTCCTCTCCGTCGTCGAGGAGATCCCGCGCGGCCGCGTCACGTCGTACGGCGCGATCGCCGGCGTGGTCGGCGGCGGTCCCCGCCAGGTCGGCGCGGTGATGTCGCGGCACGGCGGCCCGGTGCCGTGGTGGCGGGTGGTCCGCGCCGACGGGTCGCTGCCGCCGAGCCACGAGGAGAACGCGCGCCCGCACTACCTCGACGAGGGCACCCCGCTGCGGCCCTCCGGCGCGGTCGACATGGCCGCGGCGTTCTGGGAGCCCGAACCACCCGACCTGCCCGTGCCGCGCGAGGTGTGAGGGTCTGGCCTGTGCACAAACTCCGCGAACCGGTGGAGAAACCTCCTTGGCCGGTGGATGAAGCTGTGGAACCGGAAGAATGTTGCCGGGACCCCTTGCGCGGCCGCCGCCGGAGGCAATAGAACTTCTCCTGCACCGCCACTTCGGTGGGGGTGCAAGAAGGGCCCGAACAACTCATACTTGTTCGGGCCCTTCGCCTGTCTCGGACACCTCCGCTCCCTCGTGGACGCGATTCGGCATACCTCGCGGTAGGCGCGACACTCGTCGGGTGCTCTACGACGTGATGCACGCGGTCCTCCCGCCGGCGCTCAAGGCGATCTGGCGGCCCACCATCCGCGGGCTCGAGCACGTGCCGAGGTCGGGTGGCGTGATCCTGGCCAGCAACCACCTCAGCTTCGTCGACTCCGTGGTCATCCCGACCGTGGCGCCGCGCAAGGTCGTGTTCCTGACGAAGTCCGACTACTTCACGGGCAGCGGCCTGAAGGGGCTCGCGTCGCGGGTCTGGTTCGAGGGCCTCGGCATGCTGCCGGTCGACCGCGACGACAGCCGCGCCGCGATCGCCAGCCTCGACATCGCCCTCGAGGTGCTCGGCAGGGGAGAGGCCTTCGGGATCTATCCCGAGGGGACCCGGTCACGTGACGGGCGGCTCTACCGCGGCCGCACCGGCGTCGCCCACCTCGCGCTGACGGCCGGCGTGCCGGTCGTGCCGGTCGGCCTGACCGGCACCCAGCACGTCCAGCCGGTGGGCTCCAGGCGGCCGCGGGTGGTCCCGATCACCGTCGAGTTCGGGGCGCCGATCGACTTCCGGGGCCGCTTCGACGGGGTGCCGTCCGGCCGCGCGCGGCGCGAGGCCACCGACGAGGTGATGGCCGCCATCCAGCGGATCACCGGGCAGGTCGAGGCCGGCATCTACAACGAGCGGCCGGTCGAGTAGGTAGGCCTAGCTCAGCGCGTTGTAGGACCAGACGCCGGCGAGGAACCCCACCGCGCCGAGCGCGGCGTACGCCGGCACCCACCACCGCGAGCCGGTCGAGGGCTGCCGGGCGGGCGGGAGCACGGCGTTCTTGATGCCGACGAGGATCCCGAACACGGCCGGCGCGGCCATCAGCCAGAACATCACGCCGCAGACCATCCAGCCCCAGACGATGCCGTCACCCTTGACGGCGTACTCGAGGAAGTTCCACCCCAGCGACCCGAACAGCAGTCCCCACATCGGGATCAGGAGGTTGGGCGCGTTGATCGAGAGCGCCGCGGCCGACCCGGCCATCGCCGTGATGATCATGACCGGCGCCGCGATCGCGATGAGGTAGGAGCCGTCGGGGCACGGCTGCGCGCTGACGTACGGGCCGCCGTCGGCGCAGGCGCCGCCCACGTTCATCACCGCGCGCATCGAGAAGAACGTCCACGTCAGGGTGATCCCGAGGACCAGCACGCTGACGACGGTCGCCGGCACGGCCTTGCTCGCCCACCGCGACGGCTGGCTCTTCGCGGTCGCCTCCGCTGTCATGGCTGAACTCTGGCAGAGCCGCGGACGCGCGTGCCACGACACGACGGCCGTGCGCGCACGCGTGTGTCGGCGGTTCGTGATGGAGTGATCCGGTGACCGAGACCGCGACCACCTACCACCTGGTCCGGCCCTCGCTCACCGTCGAGACGCCCGTCCTCGACGAGCAGCAGCAGCGCGTCGTCTACCACGACGCCGGGCCGCTCCTGGTGCTGGCCGGCCCCGGCACCGGCAAGACGACCACGCTGGTCGAGGCGATCGTGCGGCGCATCGACGAGGGCGTCCACCCCGACCAGATCCTGGCGCTGACCTTCTCCCGCAAGGCGGCCGAGCAGCTGCGCGACCGCGTCAGCGCGCGGGTCGGCCGCACGATGTCGGCCAGCATCGGGTCGACGTTCCACTCCTTCGCCTACGGCCTGATCCGTCGCTACGCCCCCGCGCAGCTCTACGTCGGCCCGCTGCGCCTGCTGTCCGCGCCGGAGCAGGACGTCGTCCTGCGCGAGCTGCTCCAGGACCACCCCGAGTCGGTGCGCTGGCCCGAGTCGCTGCGCGTCGCGCTCGGCACGCGCGGCTTCGCCGGCGAGGTGCACGCAGTGCTCTCCCGCGCCCGCGAGAAGGGGCTCGACGGCGACCAGCTCGCCGAGCTCGGCGAGCGCGAGGGGCTGCCCGAGCTGGTCGCGGCGGGCGCGTTCCTCGAGCAGTACCTCACGATCCTCGACGACCGCGGGGCAGTCGACTACGCCGACCTCATCCGGCGCGCCACCATCGAGGCCACCGTCCACCGCGACGAGCTGCGCGGCACCTACGCGCACGTCTTCGTCGACGAGTACCAAGACACCGACTCCGGCCAGGTCGCCCTGCTCCGCGCCCTCGCCGGCGACGGCCGCAACCTGGTCGCGGTCGGCGATCCCCACCAGTCCATCTACGCGTTCCGGGGCGCGGAGGTGCGCGGCATCCTCGACTTCGCGACCGAGTTCCCGCAGGCCGACGGCAGCCCTGCGGAGGTGGTGGCGCTCGGCACCACGCGCCGGTTCGGCCCGCGCATCCTCACCGCCGCCCAGCGGGTCGCGGAGCGCATCGGGCTGCCCGGCGCGATCCCCGAGCAGGCCCGCACGGCCTTCCTCGAGCCGCGCGCGGTGGCCGGCGACCACGGCGACGGCCGGGTCACGGTGCGCACCTTCGACAGCGACCGCGCCGAGGCCGAGCACCTCGCCGACCTGCTGCGGCGCGCGCACCTCGAGGACGGCATCGCGTGGGACGAGATGGCGGTGCTGGTCCGCTCAGGCCGGGCGTCCATCCAGCCGCTGCGGCGCTCGCTCGGCGCGGCCGGCGTCCCGGTCGAGGTGGCGAGCGACGAGGTGCCGCTGGTGCGCGACCCCGCGGCGCTGCCGCTTATCGATGCCATGAGGGTCGTGCTCAACCTCGACAACGCGGACGTCGACCACCCCGACCACATCGACGCGGCGCGGGCCGAGGCGCTGCTCACCGGTCCGCTCGGCGGGCTCGACGCGGGCGACGTACGCCGCCTGGCGCGTCAGCTTCGCCAGCGCGAGAAGGCCGCGGCCGCCGCCGAGGAGCGACCGCCGGTCCACTCGCGAGAGCTGGTCCGGCTCGCCGTGCTCGCTCCCAGCCTGCTCGACGGGCTCGAGGGCCCCGAGGTCGACCGGGCCCGGGCGGTCGCCGGGCTGGTGGCGCGCACCCGCGCCCAGCTCGACGAGGGCGCCTCGGCCGAGGAGCTGCTCTGGACGCTGTGGTCGGGCACGTCCTGGCCCACGCGGCTGCGCCGGTCCGTCGAGCTCGGCGGCGGGGCCGCCCGTCGAGCCCACCGAGACCTCGACTCGATCTGCGCGCTGTTCGAGGCGGCCGCGCGGGCGGAGGAGACCCGCGACCGCGTGGGCGCCCGCGAGTTCCTCGCCACCCTCGTCGCCCAGCAGATCCCCGCCGACACGCTTGCGGAGCGCGGCGCCCGCGGAGCCGCCGTCCGCCTCCTCACCGCCCATCGCGCCAAGGGCCTGGAGTGGCGGCTCGTCGTCGTCGCCCACGTCCAGCAGGACGGCTGGCCCGACCTGCGGCGCCGCTCGACGTTGC
The DNA here is from genome assembly GCF_000422805.1 of Nocardioides halotolerans DSM 19273. Lineage (GTDB taxonomy): Bacteria > Actinomycetota > Actinomycetes > Propionibacteriales > Nocardioidaceae > Nocardioides > Nocardioides halotolerans. The sequence goes on from NZ_KE383925.1 coordinate 239,123, forward strand.
TGGGCGCCGACCGGATCGGCACCGACGGCCTGGTGCCGGCCACCACCGCCCGCGAGATGCTCACCGAGGAGCGGCGGCTCTTCTACGTCGCCTGCACGCGCGCTCGCGAGCGCCTGGTCGTGACGGCGGTGGCCTCGCCGGAGGACGACGGTGACCAGCCGTCGCGGTTCCTGCAGGAGCTCGGCGTCAGCATCGAGGTCGTCGAGGGCCGCCCGGCCCGGACGCTGTCCCTCGGCGGCCTGGTCAGCGAGCTGCGCCGCACCGCCGCCGATCCCGCCGTGAGCCCGGCGCTCCGGCAGGCGGCCGCCCGGCGACTGGCCCGGCTGGCGGCCGAGACGACCGGCGACCGGGCGCTGGTGCCGATGGCCGACCCGTCGACGTGGTGGGGCACCCGCGCGGCGACCAGGTCGGTGCGGCCCCTGCGCGACCCCGACCAGCCGGTGCCGGTCTCGGCGAGCCTGCTCGACGCCATCACCACCTGCCCGACGCAGTGGTTCCTCGCGCGCGAGGCGGGCGGCGTCACGCGCTCGCACCAGTCGGCCAACCTCGGCGAGATCGTCCACGCGCTCGCCCAGCGCATCGCCGCGGGCGAGCTCGACGTGACCCCCGACGAGGCCGGCGTCGAGGCGCTCATGCAGCACGTCGGCGCGGTCTGGGACCGCATGGAGTTCCGCACGCCGTGGGCCCGCGCCCGCGAGCTCGAGCGCACCCGCGCGGCGCTGGGGCGCTTCCTCTCGTGGCACACCGCCAACGCCCGCACCGTGATCGGCATCGAGCAGGAGTTCCGGGCGGTCGTCGACCTGCCCGACGGCGAGCGGATCCGCCTCGCCGGCTACGCCGACCGGCTCGAGCTCGACGCCGACGGGCGAGTCGTCGTGGTCGACCTCAAGACCACCCGCTCCAAGCCGACCGACAAGTCGCTGGCGACCAACGTGCAGCTCGGCCTCTACCAGCTCGCCGTCGACCAGGGCGCCATCGACGGCCTCCCGGGGCTCCCCGAAGGCCGGGCCGAGGCCGGCGGTGCCGAGCTGGTGCAGCTCGGCCTCCGCGACGGCGGACCCGACGCCGTCGTCCAGACGCAGGGCGCGCAGGCTGACGACGGGCCCGAGCGCACCGCGCTGCGCGGACAGCTCGCGCGCGCAGCGCAGCTGCTCCGCGCCGAGCAGTTCCCGGCGATCGTCGGCGACCAGTGCCGCGAGTGCCCGTTCGAGCCGATCTGCCCGGCCAAGAGCGCTGGCCACGTGGTGGCCCAGTGAGCGGCCCAGTGAGCGGCCCAGTGATCGCCCCCGCCGCGGCGCCGGCACGCGAGCTGCGCACGCCGGACGACCTCGCGGCCGCGATGGGGGCGTCCTGGGTGGCGAGCGCCCAGCAGTGGGCGGCCATCTCGGCGCCGCTGCGACCGGCCGTCGTCATCGCCGGCGCCGGCTCGGGCAAGACCACGCTGATGGCTGCGCGGGTCGTCTTCCTCGTCCTCACCGGCCAGGTCCGGCCCGACGAGGTGCTCGGCCTCACGTTCACCACCAAGGCCGCCAGCGAGCTGCGCGGCCGCATCCGTGACTCGCTGCTCGCCGCAGGCGCCCTCGACGAGCCGGGCCCGGGCGACGACGACGTCCTCGAGCCGACCGTGGCGACCTACAACGCCTACGCCGCCAGCCTGCTCACCGACCACGGGCTGCGCATCGGCCACGAGCCCGACACGCGCGTCATCACCGATGCGGCCCGCTACCAGCTGGGCGCGCGTGTCGTCGACCGCTACCCGGGCGAGATCGTGCAGCTCACCGACCACGCCGAGACCGCGATCCAGAACCTCCTCGCCCTCGACTCGGCGATGAGCGAGCACCTGGTCGGCCCCGACGACGTCCGTGCGTTCGACCTCGCGGAGCGCGCCGGCTTCGAGCGTGCCCACGCCGAGGAGGCGGCCGGCAATGCGCGCAAGACCTACCTCAAGCCGATCGCCGACGCGATGAGCGCGATCGACCGCCGCGGCGAGCTCCTGGGCCTGGTCGCGGCGTACCGCCGCCTGAAGGCCGACCTCGGCCTCATGGACTTCTCCGACCAGATCGAGCTCGGCGCGCGCCTCGCCTCCGCGCAGCCCGAGGTGGGCGCGCTGGAGCGGGCGCGGTTCAAGGTGGTGCTGCTCGACGAGTACCAAGACACCTCGGTCGCCCAGGCGACGATGCTCGCCAGGCTCTTCTCCGGGCCCGACCCGGCCACCGGGCGCGGGCACGCCGTGACCGCGGTGGGCGACCCCAACCAGGCGATCTACGGCTGGCGGGGTGCGTCGGTCTCCAACATCCTCGACTTCCCCGAGACGTTCCCGGCCGCCTCGGGCGCGGTCGAGACCTACCCGCTCACTGTCAACCGCCGGTCCGAGCGCCGCATCCTCGAGGCCGCCAACCGGCTGGCCGCGCCCCTCTACGCCGCCCACGCCAGCGTCGCGCCGCTCGAGGCCAAGCCCGAGGCCGGCCCGGGCGTCGTCACCGCCGCGGTCTTCGAGACCCACCGCGAGGAGCTGGCCGCGCTGGTCGACGGGGTGCGGGCGGCGCGCACCGAGCGGTGGTCCGACATCGGGGTGCTGACGCGCGACAACCAGCACGCCGCCGAGGTGTTCGACGCGCTCACCGAGGCCGACATCCCGGTCGAGATCGTCGGTCTCTCGGGCCTGCTCCGGCTGCCCGAGGTCGCCGAGGTCGTGGCGATCCTGCGGCTGATGCACGACGTGACCGCCAACGCCTCGCTGCTGACGCTGCTCACCGGGCCGCGCTGGGCGATCGGGCCGCGCGACCTCGGCCTGCTCAGCAACCGCGCCGCCGAGCTCGCCGGCCGCCGCGGCCGCGGAGACGACCCGGCGTCGATCACGGCGCACCTCGTGCAGATCGCCGACGGCATCGACCCGGCCGAGATCCCGTGCCTCGACGACGCCCTGGTCGACCCGGGCGACGCGGCGTACTCGCCGGAGGCGCTCGAGCGGTTCGGGCTCCTCGCGCGCGAGCTCCGGATGCTCCGCTCGCACGTCGGCGAGCCGCTGCTCGACATCGTGCGGCGCATCATCGACACGACCGGCGCCGACGTCGAGCTGGCCTCGGCGGTCAGCTCGGCCGCACCGGCCCGGCGCGACAACCTCGACCTGTTCGTGCGGGCGGTTGCCGACTTCCAGGCCGTCGACGGCGACGTGACGCTGCCGGCGCTGCTGGCCTACCTCACCGCGGAGGACGACCAGGGCAACGGCCTCGACGTCGCGACGCCGACCTCGGCCGACTCGGTCAAGCTGCTCACCGTCCACCGCTCGAAGGGCCTCGAGTGGGCGTCGGTGTTCCTGGTCGGGGTCTGCGAGACGCGTTTCCCCGCCAACCGGTCGCGGCCGCTCTGGACGTCGTCCCCGTCCGTCCTCCCCAGTCCGCTGCGCGGTGACGCCAAGGACCTGCCGCGGCTCCAGGGCTACGACAAGGCCGCGCTCGACGCGTTCCGCGCCGACCAGAAGTCCCACGACCGCACCGAGGAGCTGCGTCTCGGCTACGTCGCCTTCACCCGTGCCGCGCACCGGCTGTCGGTCACGTCCTACCTGTGGACGCCGCGCACGACCTGCTTCGGCCCGTCCGAATACCAGGCGATCGTCCGCGACCTCCTGGCCGAGTGGGGCGAGCCGACGCCGCCCTGGCTCGACAAGCCCGAGCGCGGCGCCCCCAACCCCTACGACGGCGAGGACCAGTCGCGGCCGTGGCCGCCGGCCGGACCCGGCGCGGAGGTGCAGCGGCGCCTCGAGGCCGCCGCGATGGTGCGCGCCGCCGACCCGACCTTGGAGGACGACGGGCTCGACATGGTCGAGGCCGCCCGGGTCGCCGACTGGGACGCCGAGATCGAGCGGCTCGTCGCCGAGGCCCGGTCCGAGCGCAGCACAGCGGTCGCCGTACCCCTCCCGTCGAGCCTGTCCGCGTCGGCCCTGCTGCGCCTGCGCCAGGACCCCGACTCCTTCGCCCGCGAGCTCGCGCGCCCGATGCCCAAGCCGCCGTCGCGAGCCGCCAGGTTCGGCACGCTCTTCCACGCCTGGGTCGAGGACCGCTTCGCACAGCAGCCGCTGCTCGACCCCGACGAGCTCCCCGGCCGCTACGACACCGGCATCGACGACGACGCCGACCTCGACGCAGTCATCGAGGCCTTCGAGAACGGGCCGTTCGCCGACCGGGTGCCGCACGCCGTCGAGGCACCGTTCGCGCTCGTGCTCGCGGGCGAGGTGATCCGGGGCCGGATCGACGCGATCTACGACGAGCCCGCCGCCGACGGGTCCGCAGGCTTCCTCATCGTCGACTGGAAGACCAACCGCCACGAGGACGCCGACCCGCTCCAGCTCGCCCTCTACCGGCTCGCCTGGGCCGAGCTCCGCGGCGTACCCCTCGAGCACGTGCGGGCCGCTTTCCACTACGTCCGCACCGGCACGACCGTCGAGCCCGACGACCTGCCGGACCGTCACGCGCTCGAACAGCTGGTGTACCTCGACCGCTGATCGACGCCCGCGGGCGGGGTGGCGGTGAGTGAGCAACCTGGAGAGGTCGCGCCGCCCAGGTCCGAGGTTGCTGGCTGACCGCTGCCCCGGGCCGCGACGGGGTGGCGGTCACCAGACAACGTGGAGAGGCCGCGGTGGCCGGCTCGGAGGTTGCTGGCTGACCGCTGCCCGGGGCCGCGGGCGGAGTGGCGGTCACCAGGCAACCTGGAGAGGCCGCGCCGCCCAGGTCGGAGGTTGCTGGCTGACCGCTGCCCCGGGCCGAAGCGGGAGCACACGACCGCTCAGGCGCTGACCGCGTCGCCCTCGGTGTCCCGCGCCAGCCACGCGGCGACACCACGGGCCGCGACCCGGCCGGCGCGGTTGGCGCCGATGGTGCTGGCCGACGGGCCGTAGCCGACGAGCTGCACCCTCGGGTCGGCGACCGCCGTGGTGCCGTCGAGCCGGATGCCGCCGTGCTCGGACCGCAGGCGCAGCGGCGCGAGGTGGCCGACCGCCGGCCGGAAACCCGTGGCCCAGAGGATGACGTCGGCCGGCCAGAGCGCACCGTCGGGCATCCGCACGCCGCCGGGCTCGACGGCGGTGAACATCGGGTGCCGTTCGTAGGCGCCGAGCCGCTCGGCCTCGCGTTCCTGCTCGCGCAGCGCGAGCCCGGTGACGCTCACGACGCTGGCGGGCGGGAGACCGCGGCGCACGCGCTCCTCGACGAGCGCGACCGCAGCCCGACCGACCTCGGGGGTGAAGTCGTCGGTGCGCCACACCGGGGCGCGGCGGGTCACCCAGAGGGTGTCGGCGGCCACCGGGGCGATCTCGCCGAGCAGCTGTACGGCGGACGCGCCGCCGCCGACGACCACCACCCGGCGGCCGCGGAAGGCCTCCGGCCCCGGGTAGTCGTGCGGGTGCAGCTGGCGCCCGCGGAAGGTGTCGGCGCCCGGGTAGGCCGGGACGAACGGCCGCGACCACGTGCCCGTCGCGTTGACGACCGTGCGGGTGAGCCAGCGGCGCTCGCCCGCTCGCACCTCGAGCAGCCCGTCGTCGGCCTCGACGACCGCGTCGACCCGCACCGGCCTCAGCACCGGCAGCCCGTGGGTCCGTTCGTAGTCGGCGAAGTACGCCGCGACGACCTCGTTGGCCCGCCCCTCGTCCTCGGCGAGCGGCTCCGCGCCGGGCAGCGCGGCGATGCCGTGGACGTCGCGCATGGTGAGCGAGTCCCAGCGGTGCTGCCAGGCGCCGCCGGGCTCGGCGTCGGCGTCGAGCACGACATGCGGGATGCCCCGGCGCTGCAGGTGGTACGACGACGACAGCCCTGCCTGGCCCGCGCCGATCACCACCGAGTCGAGGACGTCCACGTCGGGTGAACGCCGTCGCCCTCCGAGTTAGTCCGGGCGGAAGCCCACGCGACCAGCGCCCGGATCAGCCGAGGCCGGCGGCCAGCGCGATCTCGACCATGTCGCCGAACGTGCGCTCCCGCTCGTCGGCCGTGGTCTCCTCGCCGGTGACGATGTGGTCGGAGACCGTGCAGATCGCCAGCGCGCGGCGCCCGTGGCCGGCCGCGATCGTGTAGAGCACCGAGGCCTCCATCTCGATCGCGAGCACGCCGTGCTCGACCATCCGGGTCATGAGCTCCGGTCGCGCGGCGTAGAACGAGTCGCCGCTGAAGATCAGGCCGACGTGCACGTCGTCGCGGTCTCCCGCGGCGCCGGCCGCCGCAGCGAGCAGGCCGAAGTCGGCGACAGGGGCGTAGTCGAGCCCTTCGAAGCGGATCCGGTTCATGCCCGAGTCGGTGCACGCGCCCGACGCGATCACGATGTCGCGGATCTTCACCTTCTCGGTGAGCGCCCCGGCCGAGCCGACGCGGATGACCGACTGCACGTCGTACTCCCGGAACAGCTCGGTCGCGTAGATCGCCAGCGACGGCTGGCCCATGCCCGAGCCCTGCACCGACACGCGCTGGCCGCGCCAGGTGCCGGTGAAGCCGAGCATGCCGCGGACCTCGGTGTAGCAGCGCGCGTCGTCGAGGAACGTCTCGGCGATCCACTTCGCCCGCAGCGGGTCGCCGGGCATGAGGACGAGGGGTGCGATGTCGCCGGCAGCGGCTCCGATGTGGGTGCTCACTGGCGGGAGACTAACGTCAGGCAGGTGGACTACCAGCACCAGCGCTTGGCCGCCGGCGCCCACGACCGCATCGCCGTACGGCGCCGCGACGACGCCTGGCTCGAGGAGCGGTGGGCCGACCCCGACACCCGGGTCCTGGTCGTCTCCGGCACCCGCGTGCGGCCCCGCGACGGCCGGATCCCCTGGGTCACCGCGCAGGAGGCGCCGGACGGGGTCCGGGTGCTGCTGGGCGAGAACGACGGCCGCGCGTGGTTCGCGCTCGTCACAGGCCCGGAGGCGGCGCAGGAGGCCAAGGACGAGTGGTTCCCTCTGCGCGGTGTCCTCCCGCACCTCGCCGGCGACGGCCTGGCGCAGGCCCCGCTGGTCTTCCACGCGCTGGGGCTGGCCGAGTGGCTGTGGGCCACGCGCTACTGCCCGCGCTGCGGCGAGCCGCTGGCCCCGCGAGCCGCGGGGCACGAGCTGGCCTGCCCCCACGGGCACGTGCAGTTCCCCCGCAGCGACCCGGCGGTGATCATGGTCGTCACGTCGGGCGAGCCGGGCAGCGCTGACGAGCGTTGCCTCCTGGGCCGCCAGGCGTCCTGGCCGGAGGGCCGCTACTCGACCCTGGCGGGCTTCTGCGAGCCGGGGGAGACGCTGGAGGACGCCGTACGCCGGGAGGTGCTCGAGGAGACCGGTGTCGTCGTGGGCGACGTGGAGTACTTCGGCAACCAGCCGTGGCCGCTGCCGGCGAGCCTGATGCTCGGGTTCATCGGGCGCGCAGTGTCGGAGGTCATCAACGTCGACAACGACGAGATCGACGACGCGCGCTGGTTCACCCGCGCGGACATGAAGGCGGGCGCCGAGGTGGGTGAGCTGGTGCTGCCCGGCGGCGTCTCGATCAGCCGGTCACTCGTCGAGCACTGGTACGGCGGGCCGCTGCCCGGCCAGTGGTGAGCCGGGCGCCGGACGCCGACGTCAGCCGGCGTCAGCCGACGAGCGCGGCGAGCTTGTCCTTGACCTGCGCGAGCGAGGGGTTCGTCTGCGCGGTGCCGTCGCTGTAGACCAGCGTCGGGACGGTCTGGTTGCCGCCGTTGGCGGACTCGACGATCTTCGCCGCCTCCGGCACCTGCTCGATGTCGACGACGTCATAGCTGATGCCCTCACGGTCGAGCTGGCTCTTGAGCCGGTGGCAGTAACCGCACCACGGGGTCGTGTACATCGTGAAGCCTGCGCTCATCAGGGGGTGTCGCCTCCGGCATCTAGGGTGAATCGAAGCTGTTGCAAGCACCTGGAGAACCACCACCCCGCCGGAGTTGTTCCTTGCCTGACCTCCTCGCCGCCCTCGACCCCGAGCAGCGCCTCGTCGCCGAGGCCCTGCGCGGCCCCGTGCGGGTCCTCGCGGGCGCCGGCACCGGCAAGACCCGCGCCATCACCCACCGCATCGCCCACGGCGTCGCCACCGGCGTCTACGCGCCGTCCGAGGTGCTGGCCGTGACGTTCACCACCCGCGCCGCCGGCGAGATGCGCGGCCGCCTCCGGGCGCTCGGCGCCGGCGGCGTGCAGGCCCGCACCTTCCACTCCGCCGCGCTGCGCCAGCTCCGCTACTTCTGGCCGCACGTCCACGGCACCGAGCTGCCCCAGCTGATCGAGTCCAAGCTCGGGCTGCTCGCCAGTGCCACCCGCCGCCAGCGCCTCAACACCGACCAGGCCCTGCTCCGCGACCTCGCGTCCGAGATCGAGTGGGCCAAGGTCAGCAACGTCGCGCCCGCGACGTACCCCGACGTCGCCGCGGCGCGCAGCAGGTCGGTCGCCGGCCACTCCCACGAGGTCGTCGCGCGGGTCTTCGACGCCTACGAGGAGGTCAAGCGCGAGCAGGGCCGGATGGACATGGAGGACGTGCTGCTCCTCACCGCCGGCATGCTCGCCGACGACGAGCGCGTCGCCGCACAGGTCCGGCGCCAGTACAAGTGGTTCGTCGTCGACGAGTTCCAGGACGTCTCGCCCCTGCAGTCCGCGCTCCTCGACCTCTGGCTCGGCGGCCGCGACGAGCTCTGCGTCGTGGGCGACCCGTCCCAGACGATCTACTCCTTCGCCGGCGCCAACGCCGACTTCCTGCGCGACTTCCCGGCCAAGTTCCCCGGCACCACCTCGATCGAGCTGGTCCGCAACTACCGCTCGACCCCGCAGGTCGTCGAGGCCGCCAACACGCTGCTCGAGGGCACCGCCAGCCAGGGGGTCGCGCTGCGCTCGCAGCAGCCGGCCGGGCCGGCGGTCACCTACGACGCCCACCCCGACGAGGTCGCCGAGGCCGAGGCGGTGGCGGCCCGCATCCTCCGGCTGCGCGACTCCGGTCGCGAGCTCGGTGAGATCGCCGTGCTCTTCCGCATCAACGCCCAGTCCGAGGGCTTCGAGGACGCGCTCGCGGCGCGCGGCATCCCCTACGTCATCCGTGGCGCGGCCCGCTTCTTCGAGCGCCCCGAGGTCCGCGAGGCCGTCACCCGCCTCCGCGGTGCCGCGCGGTCGGGCGAGGCCGACGGGAGCGGGGTGCTCGAGACCGTGCGCGCCACGCTGGCCGGCATGGGCTGGACGCCCGAGGCGCCGGCCGCCCGCGGGCAGACCCGCGACCGCTGGGAGTCGTGGCAGGCGCTGATCAGCCAGGCCCTCGAGTTCTCCCAGCGCGAGGGCGGCGCCGAGCCCACGCTCGACGAGTTCGTCGCCGACCTCGACCGGCGCGCGGCCGAGCAGCACGCGCCCGTCGCCGACGGGGTCACGCTCGCGACCTACCACGCCGCCAAGGGCCTCGAGTGGGACACCGTCTTTCTCTGCGGCCTCCAGGACGGCACCCTCCCGATCACCTACGCCGAGACCCCCGCCCAGGTCGAGGAGGAGCGCCGGCTGCTCTACGTCGGCATGACCCGCGCCCGGGTCGACCTCGCGCTCTCCTGGGCGCTCGCCCGGCAGCCCGGCGGCCGCGGCTCCCGCAAGCCGTCGCGCTTCCTGACCCCGCTCCTCCCGCACGACGCCCTGCCGGCACCCAAGGCGCCCAAGGTCAAGGGCGCCCGCATGTGCCTCGAGTGCGGCAAGCCGCTGCAGACCGCGGCCGACAAGGCCCGGCGCCGCTGCGCCGGCTGTCCCGCCCCCTACGACGAGGAGCTCTTCGAGCGGCTGCGCCAGTGGCGCACCGAGCGCGCCCGCGAGGAGGAGATCGCGGCGTTCATGGTCTTCAGCAACGCCACGCTCGAGGAGATCGCCACCCGGCGTCCCCAGTCGACGCGCGAGCTGCTCAAGGTCAGCGGCGTCGGCAAGGAGAAGCTCCAGAAGTACGGCGAGGACCTCCTCGGGCTCGTCAGCTGAGGCCCGCGCGCAGGGTGGCAGAAAAAAGACGAGAAATACCCATAAAATCAATTGCCCCTTACCGGGGGGCAGCGGTAGTTTGCTCGTCCCAACACGTTCGCGCATCACGGGACTGACAACCCCGGCGCATGAGGAAGCAGAGGAGGTGGCCCACGTGAACACCAACACCATCGACATGACGGCGAACATCCCGTCCAGCATTGGCATGCCCATTTGCGGCGGCCACCTGTCTGCGACGAGCACCGAGCCGATCTTCGGCGGCCTCGCCACGACCTTTGTCGTGCGTGACCGCCAGGCCGGCGCCAAGGGTGACATGGGCCTCGCCGCCTACGTCCCGGGGACCACTGCCTGGAGTCCACCGACCAGTTGACAACTCAGCTGATCGGCAGCCTCCAGGCCGCGGAACCCGACAAGGGATCCGCGGCCTTTCTGTTTCTCCAGCATCGATTCCTGGAGACACCGGGCCGGGTCCCACCAGACCGAATGACCAAGCAACCGCGATCAAGGTGAGCAGAGGAGGTGAAAAAATGACCGTCAGCTTTCTCGACACAGTGGCGTCGGGTGGCGCCCAGTCGACCTTGGGCAACCTCCACGACGAGGCCGGCAAGGTGGACGAGACGAACCTGCCCTGCCGGGTGAACAACCCGGAGCTGTGGTTCGCCGAGTCGCCCAGCGACGTGGAGTACGCCAAGGCTCTCTGCGTCGACTGCCCGGTCCGAGCCATGTGCTTCGACGGCGCTCTCGAGCGTCGTGAGCCGTGGGGCGTCTGGGGTGGACAGCTCTTCATTCAGGGCGTCGTCGTCCCCCGCAAGCGTCCGCGTGGCCGTCCGCGCAAGAACGAGGTGGCCGCGTGACCAGCAGGCGACCAACACGAGCGTCCGTCACCGACGGCCGCATCCCATCCGAGAAGGACCAATCAATTCAGATGAACCAGACCTACATGACCAGGAGCACCGAGATGAATCTCATGAACGAGAACCTGGCGCGCGCACAGATGTCCGCGCGCCTGGGAGAGGCGCAGAACTTGCGGCGTGGCCACCAGCTGGCCCGCTCCCGTCGGCTCAGCCGCAAGGCCGAGCAGGCAGCGCAGCAGGCGCGTCTCGCCCTCGCCCGCGCACTGTAAGACCCTGATGGGATGCCGCCAGTCAAGCGGCCTCTGCGGGGCACCCTGATCGCGGGTGCAATCGAGGAGCCGGGTACGACCACCGAGGTCGTGCCCGGCTCCTTGGTCATTTCTTCGACTCTCGCCCGCCGGCCGCCGTGCGCCGGGTCGCAGGCGGACCGGTTAGGTTCGACCCGTGAAGACCTGCGACTTCTGCGGGAGGCAGGAGGCCGACGACGCGAAGACGCTCGCCTGGAGCACCTCGGTCGAGAACGGTCGCGCCAAGACCTACTGCGACACCTGCTCGCGCGAGCACCTGCGAGCGATGGAGGGCAAGCTCGACAGCGAGTACTGGTGATCGGAGCGGCCGGAGGAACGACGGCCGGCCCGATCGATGGTGGTTGAGCAGCGACCGGAGCGTGTCGAAACCTCCGGGCCCGGGGCTGGGACGTGCGTGGCTCCGTCAGCCCGTGGCCCCGTCAGCCCGTGGAGCGCTCAGCCCGCGGCGCGGTCAGCCCGCGGCGCGGTCGGCCCGGTCCACCAGGTCCTCCGCCCACGCACAGCCGCAGTGGAGGTGTCGCCGGTAGACGGTGACCGTCGGCGGCAGCGAGCCGAGCGCCACCGTCGCCGACCAGGTGGCCGGCCTGCCGCCCTCCGCGCTCGTGACCAGGTCGCGCACCGCCCAGCCGGCCGCGAGCGCGCGCAGCGCAGGGTCGGGCTCGAGCGGCCGGAGCGCCGGCGTCGTCGCGACCTGCTCGACGACCAGCGACCGTCGCGGGTCGGTCTCGCCGAGGTGGGCGTCGACGCAGCGCAGGCAGGCGGTGGCGCCCGGGGCGACGTACGGTCCGACCACCGGGCCCGCCGGCCCCTCGCGGACGACGAGGTGGGGCGTGCCGGACCGCATCCATTCATCGAGGCGGGCGCGTGCCGGCTCGCCCACGCTCCAGACCAGGGCGGCCGTCGCCTCGCGCACGGATCGCGCGAGGCCCAGGCCCGACTCACCGACCAGCCGCAGCACGATCGGCAGCACGCCGTCGGGCGCGTCGACGTGGACCCGGGAGGCCGCGCGGCTCTCGGCGCGCCCGGCCTGCTCGTCGGCCGCGACCACGAGGCCCGCAGCGACCAGCGCGTCGAGGACCGGTGCGGTGGTGGCATCGAGCGTGCTGACCGGGCTGCCATGGGCCAGCTCGACCAGCAGGAGCCGCACGGCCCGGGTGTCCGGCACCGCCGCCGCCAGTGGCGCGTCGGTCCCCAGCTGGAGGTGGTCGGCGTCGCGACGGGCGAGCCCGACCCCCGGGCGGAGCAGCCACGTCATGGCGCCCACTGTCACACGGTTCGGCCGGGCGTCGCGGTCGTCCTCCACAGCTCCGTCTCGGACGGCCGGGGACAGCACGACGGCGCCCCCGGAACGGACCGGGGGCGCCGTCGTCGAGTATGGGACGAGCTGGTCAGGCCTTGCCGAGGATGCGGTTGAGCTTGGTCCCGCAGACGGGGCAGAGCGCCTGCGCCATGCGGGTGCCCTTGTCGTTGACGCGGACCTCGCCGTCCGCCTGCCGCTTCTCCTTGCACTTCACGCAGTAGAACTCGCCGCTCCAGGTCTCCGCCATGACGGCCTCCTTGCCTCTTCATCCATCGGTCGTCGCGGCGGGGATTGCGCCCAATCGCTCGGGTCGGGGAAGCCCGCCGGAAGCTCTCGGAACGGTCCTCGAGCCGCTTCGACCGTACTCCAACCCCCGGCCAACCCGTCGTAGGTGCGCGGCGCGCCGGATCTCGGCATCTGGGCCGGTTTTCAGGCGTGAAACGGCTCACGGCGGGCGTCCGGAACGGGTCAGTAGGGTGCGCCCATGTCCGCCCCTTCGCACCTGCGCGTCGAGCGACCGTCCGACGGCGTGGCGCTGCTGACCCTCGACAACCCCGACATGCGCAACGCGATGTCCGACGAGATGACCTCGGCGTGGGTCTCCGCGGTCGCCGAGCTCGCCGCCGACAAGGACCTGCGGGCGGTCGTCGTGACCGGCGAGGGGTCGGCGTTCTGCTCGGGTGGCAACACCTCGTGGATCGCCAGCGAGCCCGACGCCACGGTCGACGAGCTCCGCACCCGGATGCTCCCGTTCTACCGGTCGTGGCTCGCGATCCGCACCCTCGAGGTCCCGACCATCGCAGCGGTCAACGGCCCGGCGATCGGGGCGGGGCTGTGCCTGGCGCTGGCCTGCGACCTGAGGTACGCCGCGCGGGGCGCCCGGCTCGGCGTGCCGTTCGTCAAGCTCGGCATGCACGCCGGCATGGGCGGCACCCACCTGCTGCCCGAGGTGGTGGGGGAGGCGCACGCCCGCGACCTGCTGCTGACGGGCCGGGTCGTCGACGCCGACGAGGCGCTCCGGCTCGGTCTCGTCTCCCGCGTGCTCGAGCCCGCGACGTTCCTCGACGACGTCCTGGAGATCGCCGCCGGCGTCGCCGCCTCCGCGCCCATCGCCACCCGGCTGACCACGCTCGCGCTGCGCGACGGCGGCCACACCGACCTCGAGACCGCCCTCCAGTGGGAGGCGCTGGCCCAGCCGGTCACCCTGGCCACCGAGGACCTCCAGGAAGGGATCCGGGCCAGCAAGGAGAAGCGCCCGCCGCAGTTCCGCGGCCGCTGAGGCGACGGTCAGGACCGACGAAGGACCCCGCTCGCGCCGAAGCCCCCGAGTTCGCCGACGGAGACCCGCCTTCCCCTTGCGGATCTCCCTCGACGGGCCCGGGGGCCTCGTCTGCGCGCAACCGTAGGCACTGGCCGCCCGAGGAGCAATGCCTGGGACCCCCAGCCTGTGGACAACGGTGTGCATAAGTCTGTGCAGAACTTCGTACACACGTGGAGGACACGCGCCTGGGCCGTGAGTCCGCCTGTGGACAGCAGGTGGACGTGCCCTCCGTTTCGGCGCCTGACCTGCGGCAACGCGATTCCACTGCCTGTGGACGAAAATCTTCTTCAGGAATCTCGACGACGGCCGCCCTCTCCGCCCGCCGAGGCGGTCCTAGGGTGGACGCGTGGCGGAGGCGTACGACGGCGGGCCGGTCGCGGCGCTGCGGCGGATCGGCTTCCTCCTCGAGCGGGGCCGCGAGGACACCTTCAAGGTCAAGGCCTTCCGCAACGCCGCGGCGGCGATCCTGCCGCTGTCGGAGGACGAGGTGCGCGCCCGGGTCGACGACGGCACCCTCACGAAGCTCCCCGGCGTCGGCGCCAGCAGCGCCAAGGTGATCGCGGCCGCCGTGAGGGGCGAGGTACCCGAGCGGCTCGCCGGCCTGGAGGAGGAGCACGGGGGCCCGCTGACCGAGGGTGGTCACGCGCTGCGCGAGCGGCTGCGCGGCGACCTGCACTCCCACTCGGACTGGTCCGACGGTGGGTCGCCGATCGAGGAGATGGCGTTCACCGCGATGGAGCTCGGCCACGACTACCAGGTGCTCACCGACCACTCGCCCCGCCTGCGGATCGCGAACGGGCTGAGCGTGGAGCGGCTGCGCAAGCAGCTCGGGGTCGTCGACGCGGTGAACCAGCACCTGTCGTCCGGGGGAGCGGGCGACTTCACGCTGCTGAAGGGGATCGAGGTCGACATCCTCGACGACGGCAGCCTCGACCAGACCGACGAGATGCTCGACCAGCTCGACCTGCGGGTCGCGAGCGTCCACTCCAAGCTCGCGATGGACGCCCCGGACATGACGAAGCGGATGGTCGCGGCGGTCCGCAATCCGCGGGTCAACGTGCTCGGTCACTGCACCGGGCGCCTCGTGACCGGGGGCCGCGGCACGCGCAAGCAGTCGCAGTTCGACGCGAAGGCGGTGTTCAGCGCCTGCGTGGAGGGCGACACCGCCGTCGAGATCAACTCCCGACCCGAGCGCCGCGACCCGCCGACCGCGCTGCTCGAGCTGGCGCGCGACCTCGGGTGCCTCTTCTCGATCGACTCCGACGCGCACGCGCCCGGCCAGCTCGACTTCCTCTGGTACGGCGCCGAGCGCGCCGAGGCCGCCGGCATCGACCCCGACCGGATCGTCAACACCTGGCCGAAGGACCGCCTGCTCGAGTGGGCGAGCAACCACTAGTGCCGCGCCAGGTCCCGTCGTAGGGCGCGGCCAACCGGTACATTCCGGGCATGGCGGTCGCCTCAGAGCCCGCGCCGGAGGTCGAGGTCCGGCGCAGCAAGCGGCGTCGGCGGACGGTCTCGGCCTATCGCGACGGCGAGAAGATCGTGGTGCTCGTGCCGGCCTCGCTGTCCCGCTCCGAGGAGGCCGAGTGGGTCGAGCAGATGGTCGCGCGCGTCCAGCGCTCCGAGCGCACGACGCCGATGACCGACGCCGAGCTCATGGAGCGCGGGCTGGTGCTCAACGACCGCTACCTCGGCGGGCTCGCCGTGCCGGGCTCGGTCCGCTGGGTCCAGAACCAGAAGCAGCGCTGGGGCTCGTGCACCCCGGGTGACCGCACGATCCGGCTCTCGGTGCGGCTGCAGGGCATGCCGGGCTGGGTCATCGACTACGTGCTGGTCCACGAGCTGTCGCACCTGATCGAGCCCGGCCACGACGCGGCGTTCTGGGGCTGGGTCGACCGCTACCCGCAGGCCGAGCGCGCCAAGGGCTACCTCCTCGGCTGGTCGGCGGCGTCGAAGGTCGACCCACCGCCCGGCCAGGAGGTCGACTAGAGAGCGAGCCGCTCCAGCGCCCGGGCGACCAGCCCGGTGTGGGGCGGGGAGTCGTCGAGTGGCAGGTCGTCGACGGGCCACCAGCGGACGTCGGTGGACTCGTCGCTGACGACGGGTACGGCGCCGGGCGGGGCGACCGCGACGAAGCGCACGTCGAGGTGGTGCACGAGCCCGGGCTCGCCGCAGAACGTCACCGGGTGCTCGTCGAGGTGGACCGGCACCGGGTCGAGCACCAGCCCGTCGATCCCCGACTCCTCGGTGGCCTCGCGCAGCGCTGCTGCCGGGAGCGAGTCGTCACCCGGCTCGCAGTGCCCGCCGAGCTGGAACCACCGCCCCGCCTTGGCGTGCAGGGTCAGCAGCACGTGGCGCTGGTCGGCGGAGAGCACGAGCGCGCCCGCCGTGAGGTGGTCGGGCCGGCAGCTCCCGTAGGCACCGTCGGCGTGCGCGTCGAGGTGCGCGACGTACCGCCGGCGCAGCGCCTCCTGCTCGTCGTCGGGCGCGGTCCAGCCGCCGAGCAGTGACAGCGCGGACGAGTGGAGGCTCACTCCTCCGGGTCGGCCGGTGCGTCGCCGGGCGTCTCGGACGAGTCGGGGCCATCGAGCGGGCCGTCGAGCAGCCTGCGCAGCTCGGCGTCGAAGTCCTCCTCGCTCAGAGCTTCGGGGGCGCTCGCGCCCTCGCGGAAGCCGAGCGGGTCGTCGAGGTCGGCCGCCGTCGGCAGCAGGTCGGGGTGCATCCAGACGCCGTCGCGCGCCTCGGTGCCCTGCCGCGTGCGCAGCGAGCCCCACAGCGTCGAGGCGTCGCGCAGCCGGCGCGGCCGCAGCTCGAGGCCGACCAGGGTCGCGAACGTCTGCTCGGCCGGCCCGCCGGCAGCACGGCGGCGGCGGACCGCCTCCTGCAGCTTGGCGGCGCTCGGCATCCGCCCCTCGGTGGCCTGGCCGACGACCTCGTCGACCCAGCCCTCCACGAGCGCGAGCGTCACCTCGAGCCGCTCGAGCGCGGCCTTCTGTGCGGGGGAGTCGGGCAGCTCGAACATGCCGCCCTCGAGCATCTGCTGCATCGCCTCGGGGTTGCCCAGCGACGCGGGGTCGATGCCGCGCATCTGCTCTTCGACGCGCTGCTGGATGCCCTCGACGTTGACCTCGATGCCCTCGGCGTACGCCGTGACGGCGCCGACGAGGTGGTCGCGCAGCCACGGGACGCCCGCGAAGAGCCGCTGGTGGGCGGCCTCGCGCAGCGCGAGGTAGAGCAGCACGTCGTCGGCGGGCACGTCGAGCCCGTCGGCGAACGCCGTGACGTTGGCCGGCACGAGCGCCGCCCGGCCCGCGGGCGCGAGCGGGACGCCGACGTCGGAGACCGAGAGCACCTCGCCGGCCAGGGTGCCCAGCCCGGACCCGACCTGGTTGGCGAGGAGCATGCCGATCGCGCGGCCGAGGATGCCGAGGATCGGTCCGGCCTGCGCCTGGGCCTCCTCGGGCAGCGCCGAGCCGAGGGCGCCGACCGACTGGCGCGCGACCGGCTCGACCAGCACCTTCCAGACGTCGGTGGTGTTGACGACCCACTCGGCGCGGCTCCAGGCGGTGGCAGTCGTCACGCCGGAGGGGAACCCGGTGGCCTCGTCGAGCCAGTGGTCGGCGAGCTGCACGGCGTCGGCGACGGCGTTCTGCTGCGCCGAGGTGGGGGTCGGGTCTGGCGACTGGGCGACCGTCTTGCGGGCCAGGTCGAGCGCGACGTCCCAGTTGAGCGGTCCGTCGTAGGGCTGCATCATCGACTGCAGCTGCCCGAAGAGCTGGTTGAGGTCGGGCATGCCCTGCCCGCCCATCCCGGACATGCCCGCCATGCCCTGGGTGAAGAACTGCTCGAACGGCGTCCCCTTGAACGGGTTCTGGGGCTCTTCCGGCTCGTCTGCCATGGCCTCAACGGTACGCGGCGCCCGGCTGGAGGACCCGCGCCCGCGGCGACGACCAGGGGGAGACCAGGGGCGGGGTCAGGGAGAGCCCACCCACTCCTCGGTGCCGTCGCCGAACCGCTGGTGCTTCCAGATCGGCACCTCGGCCTTGAGGGTGTCGATCAGCAGCCGCGAGGCGTCGAACGACGTGCCGCGGTGGGCAGAGGTCGTCGCGACCACCACGGCGATGTCGCCGATCGCCAGGGTGCCGACGCGGTGGACGGCCGCGACGCCGTGGACCTCGTGGGCCGCGGCCACCCGCTCACACACCTCGCGCAGCTTGTCGAGGGCCGTGGGGTGCGCGGAGTAGTCGAGCCCGAGGACGCCCTTGCCGTGGTCGTGGTCGCGCACCCGGCCGACGAACAGCGTCAGCCCACCCGAGCCGTCGTCGTCGAGCGCGGCGACGACCTCGGCGACGTCGAGCGCGGTCTCGCGCAAGTCGACCAGCCGTAGCGGCGACCGGCGCACCCTCGCGGGCGTGGGCTCCGACATGTCGACGACCGTAGTACCTACCCTCGCAGGGTGCAGATCCTGCTCTGGCTCGTGCCTCCGGTCCTCGTCACGCTCGTGGCGATGGCCTGGGTCGGCTGGGTGGGTCGCGAGGGACGCGGCGCGGTCGACCGCGACGAGGCCGTGCGCCGCCTCGGCGAGGCCCTCGAGCGTGAGCAGCCGGCGCGACCGGCGCGGCTGCCGCACCGCCGCGAGCGCTCGACCGGCGTGGCGGTCCGGCGTACGCCGCGCAGCGCCGTGCCCCCGGCCGCGCACCCGGCGCCGCGGGAGGGTCCGCGGGCGGCTGCGGAGCCGGCTGGAGAGCCCGGACACGAGGAGCAGCGTCGCGCGGGCTGACCCCCGCACCCTGCTCACCACCGGTTTGAGAGAGTTTGCCGCATGAACCAGCGCGCATGGGCCGCCGTGCTCGCCATGCCGCTGGTGGTCGCGCTGGCCGTGATCGCACTGTTCAAGCCGTTGCCGTACACCACCTACGCGCCGGGCCCGACGATCGACGTGCTCGGCACGACCAACGGCAAGGAGATCATCCAGCTCCCCGACGGGCAGAAGACCTACCGCGACGACGGCCAGCTCCGGATGACGACGGTGTCGGTGACACCGAAGGAGAGCGACCTCAACCTGTTCGAGGTGATGGCCGCCTGGCTCGACCGCGACGACGCCGTCTACCCGAAGGAGGCGGTCTACCCCGACGACAAGACCGCCGACCAGGTGCGCGACGAGGGCCAGGTGCAGATGGTGTCCTCGCAGGACACCGCCGTCGCCGTGGCCCTCCAGGCGCTCGGCGAGACGGTGACGCCGTCGCTCGAGGTGACGCTGGTCAGCCCGGGCTCGCCCGCCGACGGGGCGCTCGCGGTGCGCGACCTCATCCGCGAGGTCAACGGCACCGCGCTCAGCGACGACATCGGCAAGGCGTCCGAAGAGCTCCGGGCGGCGATCCGGTCGACGCCGCCGGGCGGCAAGGTCACGCTCACGGTGCTGCGCGACGGCAAGGAGGTCGAGGTCCCGGTGACGCCGGAGGAGCGGAGCGCCGACCTGTTCTCCGCCGTGACGATCACGGGCTCGCCGCAGATCGGCATCTTCCTCGGGCAGGGCTTCATCCTGCCCTTCCCGGTCACCGTCACCATCGACCCTCGGATCGGCGGCCCGAGCGCCGGGCTGATGTTCTCCCTGGCGATCTACGACACCCTCACGCCCGGGTCGTTGACCGGGGGCGCGGCGGTCGCCGGCACCGGCGAGATCGCCGCCGACGGCACCGTCGGCGCGATCGGCGGCATCCAGCAGAAGATCGTCGGCGCGCGCAAGGCCGGCGCCCAGCTGTTCCTCGTCCCCGCCGACAACTGCGAGGACGTCGAGGGCGCGCACAACGACGACATGCGACTGGTGCGCGTCGACACCTTCGACACGGCCAGGTCCGCGCTCGAGGCCTGGGCCGCCGACCACGACGCCGACCTCCCGAGCTGCTCATGACGTCGTCAGGGACACCGGGCCTCGACCTCGACGTCGACCCCGCGCTCGCCGCGGCCGTCCTCGAGATCGAGTCGCACATCGCCGAGGGCGGCTGGGACCAGCCGAGCCGGCTCTACGCGCTGGTCGACACCGCGGCGCTCGTGCGCCGCGAGCCGGCGCTCGCCTCCGCGATGGGCCTCGACGACGCCTCGGCCGAGGGCTCACTCACCCCGGTCGAGCAGGAGCAGCTGCCCGCCGACCGCTTCGAGGCCGCGCTGGCCTCGCTCGCGTGGGGTCCCGAGGTGAGCGGCTGCGCGGCCGTGGTCGAGCGGCTGGTGCTGCCACCGGACGCAGACGACGCGATCCCCGACGACCCGGCGGCCGCGGCGGCGTACGCCTCCGAGCACCCGGAGCGGCAGGAGGTCCGGATGGTCGTCGGCGTCACCCGGGCCGGCGCGTCGTACTGTGCCCTGCGGCTGCGCTCACACGACGACGACCAGTCGGTCGTGGGCGGTGCCGACCTGGTCCCCGAGCTGATCACCCTCCTGGGTGCGACCCTTGAGCCGATCGACGACGTGGAGGACGAATGAGCGAGCTGTTCGACGACGACGCGCGCGACGAGCCCGCCGACCGCCCGCCGCCGTCGCGGCGTTCGCGCGCGCTGGTGATCACCGCGGTCGTGCTGGTCCTCGCCTTCTTCGCCCTCACGACGTTCGCGAACTTCTACACCAACGTGCTGTGGTACCGCGACGTCGGCTTCGGCGGCGTCTACAGCCGGCTGCTCTGGACCAAGATCGCGCTGTTCGCGGTCTTCGGGCTGCTCATGGCCGTCGTCGTCGTGGTCAACATGGTGATCGCGTTCCGGGTCCGGCCGCTGTTCCACCCGCAGTCGCCCGAGCAGAGCGGGCTCGACCGCTACCGCCAGGCCGTCACCCCGATCCGCACGTGGCTGGTCATCGGGGTCGGCGTGCTCCTCGGGCTGTTCGCCGGCACGTCGGGCGCGGGGGAGTGGCGCAACTTCATGCTGTGGCGCCACGGCGTGGCGTTCGACCGCGAGGACGCCTACTTCGGCAAGGACATCGGGTTCTTCGTCTTCGACCTGCCTTGGTACCACTTCCTCACCGACTTCGTGATGGCGATGAGCGTGGTCGCGCTGCTGGCCGCGGCCGTCGTCCACTACCTCTACGGCGGCATCCGGCTGCAGACGCCGGCCGACCGGCTCTCGGGCGCGGCGCAGGCGCAGCTGTCGGTGCTGCTCGGGGTCTTCGTGCTCGCCAAGGCGCTCGACTACTGGCTCGACCGCTACGACCTCGCCTACCAGTCGGGCTCGCTGCTCACCGGCATCACCTACACCGACGACAACGCCGTGCTGCCGGCGAAGTCGATCCTGATGGGCATCGCGCTGATCTGCGCGGTGCTGTTCTTCCTCAACATCTGGCGCCGCACGTGGCTGCTGCCGTCGATGGGGCTCGCGCTGCTCGTGCTCTCGGCGATCCTGCTCGGCCTGATCTGGCCGGGCATCGTGCAGCAGTTCCAGGTCAAGCCCTCCGAGGCCGACAAGGAGGCGCCGTACATCGAGAAGAACATCGCGGCGACCAGAGCGGCCTACGACATCGACACAGTCGAGGAGTACAAGCTCCCGGCGGCCGGCACGCCGGCCACGGAGGTCGACGCCGAGACCGACCCGGGGATCACCTCGATCCCGCTGATGGACCCCGCGCTGGTGCGGCAGGTCTTCCAGCAGAACCAGCAGGTCCGCGGCTACTACTCGACCGCCGACGTGCTCGACGTCGACCACTACGAGATCGACGGCGTCGACCGCGCGCTGGTGCTCGGCGTCCGCGAGCTCGACCAGAACGCGCTCAACAGCGACGTCAAGAACTGGCTCAACCTGCACACCGTCTACACCCACGGCAACGACGTGATCGCGGCGTTCGCCAACCAGCGGACGGCCTCCAACCAGGAGCTGGTGCTCGGCGACACCGACAAGACCCAGTGGGCCGAGGGCAACCAGCTCGGCCAGGACGCGCTCGGCGACGCGGTCGGCGACTACGAGGACCGCGTCTACTTCGGCGAGCACAGCCCCGACTACTCCGTCGTCGGCAAGGCGAGCGAGGGCGCGCAGGACGTCGAGCTCAACCTGAGCAAGGCCGCGTCGGCCGACGAGGGTGACGACCAGGCCGCAGGAGACGGCGGCGACGAGGCGGCCACCGGCTCGACGACGACGTACACCGGGAAGGGCGGCGTGCCGGTCGGCTCGACGTTCCGCCAGCTGCTCTACGCGATCAAGTTCGGCAGCACGAACTTCCTGCTGTCGGGACGCGTCAACGAGAACTCCGAGGTGATCTACAACCGCGACCCCAAGGACCGGGTGCAGAAGGTCGCGCCGTGGCTGACCCTCGACGACGACGCCTACCCGGCGATCGTCGACGGCAAGATCCTCTGGATCGTCGACGGCTACACGACCACCGACCGGTTCCCGGGCTCGGAGCGCGAGTCGTTCAAGACGATGACCGACGACACGCTGCAGGACGAGACCGGGCTGCGGACCCTGCCGACCGACGAGATCAACTACATGCGCAACTCGGTCAAGGCGACCGTCGACGCCTACGACGGCACCGTCACGCTCTACGCCTGGGACGACCAGGACCCGCTGCTCAAGGCGTGGTCGGACGCGTTCCCCGGCACGGTCGAGCCGAAGTCGAAGATCTCCGACGAGCTGCTCGAGCACCTCCGCTACCCGGAGGACATGTTCAAGGTGCAGCGCTACCAGTTCGCGCGCTACCACGTGACCGACCCCAACGCGTGGTTCCAGGACAACAACAGGTGGGAAGTGCCTGAGGACCCGAACGGCGCCAAGGCCTACCAGCCGCCCTACCGCATGTTCGTGACCCAGCCGCCCGGGCTCGTCCCCTCGCCGGACAACCCCGAGGGGCTGCCGGACGTCCCGACCGGCCAGGTGTGGTCGATGACGTCGACGTTCGTGCCCTACAAGCGGCTCAACCTCGCGGCGTACGTCTCGGTCGACTCCGACGCGACCTCCAAGACCTACGGACAGATGCGCGTCATCGACGTCATCGACGAGCAGCAGCAGGGGCCGAGCCAGGTCGCCAACAGCATGCAGTCCGACCCCGACGTCTCCGAGCGGCTCGCGGAGTTCAACCGCTCCGGCAACTCGCTCACCTACGGCAACCTGCTCACGGTGCCGCTGGGCGACGAGCTGATGTACGTCGAGCCGGTCTACGCCCGCCGCGCCACCGCCAGCGAGGCGAACTTCCCGATCCTGCGCTACGTGCTCGTCTCCTACAAGGGCGGCGTCGGCCTCGGCCTCACCCTCCAGAGCGCGCTCGAGACCGCGATCGCGAACGTCGACGACTCCGACGGCGGCCCGTCCGGCGAGCCCACGCCCAGCGACGAGCCGACACCCACCGACGAGCCCACGGACGAGCCGACCGCGGCGATCAGCGGCGACGTCGACGAGCTGCTCGCCGAGGCCCAGAACGAGTTCGTGCTCGCCGACCAAGCACTCAGCCAGGGCAACCTCGCCGAGTTCCAGGAGCACTACGACAAGGCCCGCGACCTCGTCGCCCAGGCCGTCAGCCAGAGCGGTGGCGGCAGTGGCGGCGGCGAGCCGACGGGCACCTCGTCACCCTCGGGATCCTCACCCAGCCCGACCCCCTGATTTGGGGTCCGCCCCGCTGGTGCCGTAACCTTGTGAGCACCGACGCGGGGTGGAGCAGCTCGGTAGCTCGCTGGGCTCATAACCCAGAGGTCGCAGGTTCAAATCCTGCCCCCGCTACAAGTTTCAGGCTCGGAATCTACGGATTCCGAGCCTGAAAGCATTTAGAGAATTGATCCTCGTACCGAAAACGGTCCAAGAACCCTGTCCAGGAACCCTCCAGGGACCTCTGCCACACGGGTGGCGCGGAGCCGGCACGGCTGCTGCGGACATATGCGGATCCAGCTGTGCACCTCACCTGCATGGAGTCCACCGCACCCACACTGAGCGGGCTCGAGCCGCTCATGAGCATCGAGGAGCTCTCGGAGTACCTCCACGTGCCGGTCAGGACGCTGTACGACTGGCGCCTCTCCGGCAAGGGACCGTGCGCGGTCCACGTCGGTCGACAGTTGCGCTACTTCGAGAGCGACGTGCATGCCTGGCTCGCCAGCCAGCGCGAGCGCGAACCCGGTCGGGCACCCGACGGGGCGTGATGGCTCGTGGCTAGGCCCAGGACACCCATCGGGACGTTCGGCGACATCTCCTACGTCAAGGCAAGCGGCGGCCGGGTCCGTGCTCGCGCCCGTTACCGCGATGATGACGGCAAGGTGCGGCGGGTCTCCGCGACCGGGGTGACAAGGCGCGAAGCGGAGCGCAACCTGAAGCAGGCCTTGGCGGAACGGTCCTCGTACCGCGCAAGCGGTGAGCTGACGGCCAACAGCTCCTTCAGCACGCTGGTTGAGGTGTGGCTGGCCGACCTCGACCTTGAAGGCACTCTGGCTCCGAGTACGCGAGCGCTCTACGAGCGGAACATGCGGCAGCTTGTGATGCCGGTGTTCGAGGGGTACTCGCTCCGCGAGATCACAGTGAGCAAGGTCGATAAGTTCATCAAGGGCCTCGCTTCGAACAGGAGCTACAGCATGGCCAAGCAGGCACGGACCGTGTTGAGTCTCGCGTTCGGACTGGCGGTGCGCTATGACGCGATACAGAAGAACCCGGTGCGGGACACGGCCCGACTCCGCAAGCCCCCGTCACAGGCGATGGCGCTCTCCGCCGTCCAGGTCGACGCGATCCGCGTCGCGGTCCGTAGCTGGAGGAGAGGCCCGGGTCACTCCGGGCCACCGCCGGACGGGCAGCTTGAGCAGATCATCGAGGTCATGCTGGGCACATCCGCTCGGATCGGTGAGGTGCTAGCGATCCGCAAGTGCGACGTCGACGTCACGAGCTCACCGGCGACGGTGCGGATTGCCGGGACGATCGTTTCGCCGGCCGGGAAGCCGACGCACCGGCAGGCCCATCCGAAGACTGCGAAGTCGACACGGCGCGTCTCGGTTCCGTCCTTCACGTCGGCCGTCCTGCGTGACCGACTGGTCAAGGTGGCGGACGAGGAGGCGGATCACCTGATCTTCGTCAGCAGGAACGGGACGCCGTTGACCACTAACAACATTCGGCGACGGCTGCGGGCGGTGCTCAGCGACGCAGGCATTGCAGGCGTCACTCCGCATTCCTTCCGCCGCACGGTCGCAACCGTCGTCGATCGGGCTGGCGGCGCCGATCTGGCTGCCGAGCTTCTCGGCCATACCTCGTCGAAGATCACCAAGGAGCACTACATCCAGCCGGACGAGGCCGTCGATCCGGTCACGGCGCAGATCCTCGAGTCGTTGGCGCCAAAGCGTGCAGACGGTACGTCGTAGGCGGGTCGGCTGAACTGCTGGACACAGGAGTAGACGCGGGCATCAAAGGTGCGGGGCATGCCCCGGGGCTGGCCTGTCCGGCGGGCGGTGCACAAGCGCCGCATGCAACTCGACCCGGCTCGGACCAGGTGACGCCACGACGACCTGCGCAGCCGGGCACAGCTCTCGGCGCGCGATCTGGATGACTTCCAGGTCGGCGGCGCGGGCGACGGGCACGAAGCGCTCTCGAACCGGGTGTACCAGGTGCCCGTCACCGCTCACCAGGCGCGGAACGGTCACGCGCTGGACGAACGCCGCGCTCTCGACTCCGGCTTCGAGGACACCAGAGATGCGCGCGTCGAGGCGGCGGAAGAGTGTCTGGATGCCACCGAGCATCCGCGGTTCGATCACCGTGCTGGATGGCAGCGACTTCATTCGGCTGACTGCGTTGGCGGCCTCCGCTGTGGCTCCGGTGCCGTTGCCGAGTCGTCCGCCGATGTTCCGGAGTTCTCGCTGGATGCGCGAGTACGTCGCGGTGCGGGCTCGCCATTGGTCAGCCAGTACGGGATCAACCCGTTCGGCGAAGGGAACAAGCTGCGAGCTGAGCACGCGCTGGGAGTCGACGATCAGGCGCAGGTTCATGGCGTCCGGTAGCGACTGAAGCCGGAGGAGGAGGTTGTGCTCGGCCTGGAGGACGCCGAGGATTCCTGGCTTGGCCGGCCCACGGATCGGCTTGGTTCGCGGGCGCCAGCCGGTCTGGTCGACGCTGTAGTCGGGCTGCCCGAGGCTGACGTCGAGCGCGGTTGCGAGGGCTGCCCACCCGAGGCGGTCGCACCCAGCGAGCGACTCCCATTCGGGCGTGTTCCGGTAGCGCCGATCGAGCACGACGAGGGCTTGGCTGATCGCCGCGACGTCTCCTGCGATGGTTCGTGCCTGGGCTGCGGTCAGATGAACGGCTTGGTCGGGCGCGGTGTCGTGTTCCGCGAGTGCCGCAGCGCGTGCCGCCAAGCGCCAATGCTCGACGAGGTCGTTCCCGGTCGGCGTCGAGAACTCCTGGCTCGACGCGGCGCGGGTCTTCGACGAATCTCGGGCGAACTCGAGCGCCCGTGCCAGTTCCCGCAGCGCGGAGCCATGCTCGTTCGTGGCGCGGAACGGGTCGGCCGGCTTTCTCGGGGTGTTGGGGAAGGTGAGTGGCTGCGCCGCCCGGATGGCCTGTGCGGACCATACGACGACCGCTTGCCTGAAGCGGAGGATCTGCTGCCCGATCTCGGCTCGCTCGGTCGGCGAGTCTGTGGCGAGCCGGTGCATGACTCGGTGCTGCCGGAGAAGTGCCGCCAACTCCGTGCGCATCTGGGCACCGGTCTCGCCGTACATCAGCCGACATCCAGATCGTGTGCGCCGACGAGCATCGCCAGGATGAGCTCGATCGACAGGGGGTCGACCCCGTACTTCTCAAGTTCCTCCACGGCGTTGCGCGCGACGGCGAGCAGGACGTCGCGGTCGTCTGTCAGTTCGTCGGTGTGGATCGCTGGGCAGTCGTCGCCGTGGACGCGGTCGAGCTCCAGCAGCACCCGCTCGTACGCGGACGACGCATCGATGGTCGGTGCTCGGTCGGCGAGGGCGGCGACGTAAGACCTGGCTTGCGCCAGCGTCTGTGCGTGGGCGAGAAGCATGTTCCCTCCTTCGAGGTCGGGTAGCGACCGTGCGACGGGTGATCGCAGACAGGCCCCCGACCGCGCGACCGCTGTGGACGGAATAGCTGAAGAGCTGGTCATGGAGCGCCACTGGCTGGCTCACCCGATGAGCTGCTGATTGGTGATCGCCTCGATCCGACGTCGGCGGAGAACGTCTTCGCGAACGAAGTCGGCAAAGTCCCTGTCCCTGTCGCGGATCTCGATTTCCGCGCCGGCCTCCGTCGGCCGCTCACCCGGCCAGGCGGTTTGCCGCGTCGGGCGGTCTCGGTCGAGTCGAGTGCCGCAGGTTGAGACCCAGTCCCGCAACCGTGCGCGTGTGTCGGCGAAGTCCCGCATCCAACCCACCGGAGCGGACGGTGACGCCGACTCGTGGTAGCAGCTGAGCCAGTGACAGTGGAGCGCGGAGAGCTCCCACACGATCTCGTCGTGGCGGTGCCAGTACGGCGGCACGATGTTGGCCGGTAAGCCGAACGCGCACTTGAGCCATTTCACCCACTGATCGAGATCGTGCCACTCGACCTCGGCCTGCGCGGCGTCGAGAAGGTTCCAGTTGATCGGGACTGGAGGGCGCTCGAGCATGTCGATGACGCCTCGATAGGCGTCCTGGTTGGCGGGCTCCTCCGGGTGCAGAGCCATGACCGATAACGACTACAGACCGACAGCGGGAGGCTGCGGGACCGCGGTCAGCGACCGCTCCGCGGCCTGCCGTCCGCGCTGGACGACGTAGTCGGTCTTGTTGGCGTTGTGGCCGATCTTGCGGGCGACAAACTCCTCCTTGATGACGCTGCCCTCGCGGCCGTCGACCTCGTACTCATGGACGTAGCCACTGGCCACGAACGAGTCGCCCTTGCGGAATCGGGCATAGGTCTCGCGGGCGGTGCTCTCGAAGGCGACCATGTCGTGGAACGTCGGGTCGAGCTTCGTGAAACTCCCGTCCACCTCCTTGCGCCACTGCTCGATGCCGACGCGCATGCGGCAGCACTCGGCGCCGGCCTTGGTGAAGTGCAGCTCGGGTGCTGAGGCGATGAAGCCGACCAGGCTCATTTGCGTGGGGATGGACATGATGACTCCCGATTCCGGCGGCGCTCGGTGCGCCGCGCTCGGGAGTTAGGTGGGCTGGCCGCGACAGTAGGGTGCGCTAGGTCCTTCGCAGTGGGAAGCGAGACGTAAGGATCGCGGCAGATCCGGATTCCGAACCGGCGGAAGCTAGTCGCCAGGGGGTCGAGCGAACGGAGTCCCCGCGAGGTCGTCCGGATACGTCGCCGGACGGCGGGGCGCGAACCCGCCCTCAGGCACCGTGAAGTCAGCCAGACGGTAAATGGCCTCATCGGCGGTGCGTTGGCTGGTCGTTGATGAGGGAGTCAGGTCGTCCGGCGCCGAGGACGCCCAGTTGACGAGGGGGTTCCGGAGACTTGCGCTCCACAACCCAAAGCCGTCGTCGTCGCTTGTCGGTCTGCCGGGGTGCCAAGGGAGTGCAGCGATCGTCGTGCCGCCCGACCTGGGGAGGTCGGGTTTGTTCCAGCCGTCCGGTTGCGTCAACGCACTCCAACTGTCGTAGATGCTGACGGTTATGAGCAGGACGGCTTGGCGCCCGTAGGCGGAGAGCGACACGATGCCGTGGGTGTAGTCCTCCGTGGCCAGCAGGCCCATCGATTGCATCTCGGGTAGCAGCAACGGACGACGTTCGTCATCTGATGCTTCCAGCAGAAAGACATTCCAAGTAGCGACGTCCGGCCACCGACGTACGGCGGTCGCGCCATCGCCGGCTCGGATCCCGAAGTCATGTCGCGATGGCAGTTCCCAAGTTCGCAAGCTCATCACCGAGAAGATCTGGCTGCTCCGCAACGAGAACAGGGGAGGAAGCTGAAGACTCCGCTGCTCAAGGTCCTGCCCGCTGAGGGTGGCGTAGACCCATCCCGAACGGTGGTAGTGAATCTTCGGCCGATGCCATGTCTCGGCTCTGGTTTCGCCTACCGGCACGTCCTTGTTGATTACTCCGTAGTGCCAAGCCCCAGAACGCTGATATGGCGAGGCGAAGACTCCGCCGTCCTTGGAGAGTCCGACTAAGAAAGCTGGCTTGTAGACGACGCCCGAAGGCGTTCTGCGCATCAGACCGTTGCGGAAGGCGCGCACCCGCGACGCTTCACCATCGGTCATGCGACGGACCCTAGCCAGCGATGGCGCACTGGCGGCCGGGTGTGCTCAGTACCGCCGGGCGAACTGCGACCGCCCGTCTCCCTGTCTCTCACGCCTGCGGGCCACGCACCCAAGGCTCGCAGCTCAGGCGCGGAGTCAGCAGCCCGACGCTCGGTCGTCCGA
The DNA here is from genome assembly GCF_000422805.1 of Nocardioides halotolerans DSM 19273. Lineage (GTDB taxonomy): Bacteria > Actinomycetota > Actinomycetes > Propionibacteriales > Nocardioidaceae > Nocardioides > Nocardioides halotolerans. Next base: position 268,146 of record NZ_KE383925.1, read on the forward strand.
AGAGCGGCAGATCCGCGTGCCGTAAGGCATGCGCTACGTGGCTTCGGCTCGTGGACACACCCGCACAGGGATCTGCTCATTCAGCTCCTCTTGACCAGCGAGTGTCGGTGGTGTGTGATCCGCTAGATCTCGACATCTCGGGGGTCCTACGAATGGGAGACTGCAGTGCAGTTGCGAGAGGTCTGGATCCGCTTTTACAAGTCCTTCAACTTCGATTATGAGTTGAAAGCGAACCCAGGAGCCGAAGGGCCCGCGTGGCAGACGCTCGAGGGAGTCTGGTGGCCACACGTCCGCATCCGGCTCAGTGATGACGTCACTGCTGTCGTCGGTGCGAACGAGTCAGGGAAGACCCATCTGTTGGATGCAATCGACATTGCACTAACCGGAACCGGACTGCGCAAGCGGGATTTCTGCCGGTACTCAACCTTGTTCTCGGTCGAGCGCGGTGAGCGCCTGTACCCAGAGGTTGGCGCCACTCTGGTAGCTGATGAGGAGGAAGCCGAGACTCTCGTGGCTCTGGGCATCCCGCTTCGCAAGAACGGCGACGTCATCATGCTTAGGTCGGCGCCCAATACGGTCGTGGTTGTTGACGACGAGGATGAACGTCAGGTCCTGACCCGCGAGCAGAGCGCTGGTCTTCAGCAGCTCCTTCCGGTCCCGCACTGGCTGAACACCCGGGTGGCTTTGCCTGACGCAGTTTCCATCGCGGCGTTGGCTGGATCGGACGACTCATTGAGCGGACGGCGTCGCAGATTCGAACTCTTGAAGCTGTTGGCTGCGATTCTCACGGCGGATGACATCACCACGAACGCCGCCGCTTTGCTAGCGCTCCTCCAGACCACGACCCCACTCACCGAGGAGGCGGAGGCGGCGCAAGACCTCGGAAAGCTCCTGCTTGTCAAGGTCGCTCGCATCGAGCAATCGAGCTTCATCGAACTACTCGACGCCCTTCAGAACGAACGCGAAGGCCTCGTCAACGGCCTGATCCAAGAGATGAACAACTCCCTCGCGCGTCACCTCAACATCTCGCGTTGGTGGAGTCAAGACTCGGAGTTCCAGCTTCGGGTGTCGCCTCGCGAGCACGAGCTGGTGTTCACTATCCGGGACCGAACGGGCACCGACTACTCGTTCACAGAGCGAAGCCGCGGCCTGACCTACTTCCTCAGTTACTACGTACAGCTGCTCGCACACGACCTGCCCGTCGACCGGACTGAGGTCCTGTTGATGGATGAGCCTGACGCCTACCTGTCAGCGAGCGGCCAGCAGGACCTCCTACGCGTACTTGAGAACCATGCCCGCCCGGAAGATTCCGACCGGCTGGACCAGGTCGTGTACGTGACGCACTCTCCGTTCTTGATCGACAGAAATGCCGGTCACCGAGTGCGCGTCGTCGATAAGGGCTCTAAAGACGAGGGCACGAGACTCGTCAAGGACGCCACCCAGGCGAGCTACGAACCTCTCCGATCGTCGCTCGGAGCGTTGTTTGCTGAGACAGCATTCATCGGAGGCGACAACTTGTTTGTTGAGGGCATCTCGGACCAGGTCTACCTAGCCGGGATGAACTCGCGTCTCCTGCGAACAGGCTGGTCGCCGTCAGATTGCATCGACCTGAATCGGGTGACCATCGTTCCCAGCGGCGCCGACGTCCCCTACATGCTCTACCTCGCGCGAGGTCGCGACAAGGTGAAGCCTCCATGTGCTGCGCTCCTCGACAGCGACAGCTCGGGCGAGACTATGCAGAGGCAGATCCGACGCGGCGGTGCGCGAGGAAGACCCGCGATAGGCGATGACCTGATCGTCATGTTGGGTGACTGGGCGGCCTCGGCGACTCCTGATGTCGCCGAAGGAGTGACCGTCCGCGAGCCAGAAGACCTAGTGCCCCTGGCAGTCGCTGTCGCAGCTGCACGTGGCTACGCCGTCAATCTCCTCGGGCTAAGTGAGACTGACGCGAAGAGGTTGTCCGACCAGGACATCTCATCGCGCCTTGAGGCAGCGAATGGCAGTCTGTGGGATGCCCTTGAGGCAGCTTTCGTCGCAGCTTTCGAGACAGATATCACCAAAGCGGGGTTCGCGAAAGAGGTCATTGCCTACGCCTCGAGAACCAAGGGCAACTCTAGGCCCGTAGGTGTCCCCGCATTGGATGCCAACTTTGCCGCCCTAATCAAGACGGTGTCAGCGACGCTGACTCGCGCCCGCGAGCGTGAGTTCGACGAACGTCGCGACCACCGTCTCGAGCGCATCATCGACTCATTCACCGCGGATCACCCGATCGGGTGTAAGCGCGACGTCGCAGCCGCCACGTTGTCTCGGGTTGAAGCAGCCGTGGACAACACCTCGGCTGGCGACATCATCCGGGGAGGCGCGGCACAACTGCGGAGAGATTTCGAGCTCGACAAGGATCCCCTCAAGAACGTCTCGAACTATGGGGCCTTCGTTGAGGGCCTCAGGAACCTGCGCCACCTGGAGCGATTGGAATACCAGAAGCGGCTCGGCTCCGCTGGTGATGACTAACCCAGTTCATCGCCCGTTGCACTGTGTTGACTTGAGCGTGACCTCGTCAGCACGAATCTCGGCAGATCCGTGTGTCCGTCAGGCGGGGGTATGACGCAGATGTCACGCCAATGTCAGAGCGACGGCACTGACAATGGCGTCGGAACGTGCTTACTCTGCGGCCATGCAACGGGGAGCAGGACTGGTTGTCGTGATGTTGGCGTCGCTTGGGATCTTGATGGGGTGCTCAGACGATTCGGGTGATCCTGCCGCGTTGCCCACCGCCACCATCACCGTGACAGAGACGGCGCCGGTTATCGAACCGGAGGTTGAGCCGACACCCAGTGAGGATGCGGACCCGTACGCCCCAAACGTCGGCGAGCGGGCGTTGAAGATCGGTGACACCCGAGTCGGCCAGGCGATCCGCACCACGCTGAAGGGCGTGAAGTACCCGTACCCGCCGGACTACGCGCGGGAGCCCGACGCCGGCAACGACTTCGTCGGTCTCGAGCTGGAGCAGTGCTTCGACAAGGACGCCCAGGTGGACCCGGAGTACCCGGACACCACGACCTACAACGGCGACTGGGTGATCCTGGACCCGCAGGGCTTCGAGTACGGCGGGGACGGATCGAGTTGGAGCGACTGGCCGTCACCGAAGTTCCCCGAGAGCGTCACCCTCAACCCCGGCCGCTGCTACAAGGGCTGGGTCTCGTTGCAGGCGCCCAAGGGCACCAAGATCGCCTCAGTCGTCTGGCGACCAGGCGGCACCGAGACCGCCGAGTGGCTGCCCAAGGGGTAGCGGCGCGGGCGATGAGGATCTCTCCGTGTCGCCGCGCGCGCAAACGTTCGCTGAGCCCATCTGGCCGTTTGCCGACTTACCCTGCAGTCTCGCGACGGTTTGCAGGGAGGCGATGGTCGTGACTGAAGAGGCCTGGCACGAGGCGCGTCTGATCCCAACATCCGGGATCTCTGGTGCGGATGAACAGGAGCGCCGCGCAACATCAGCACTGCTCGCGGTGATGGGCATCGTCAAGGAGTTCAGCAAGACAGTCCTCGGACCTCTGGGTGCCCCCGCCGGCACGGTCGAGTGCTACATCGAAGTGCCGTTCTTGCTCGGCGAGAAGCGTTGCTATCCCGATGGGCTCATCCGGGTCACCCGCGGGTCGAGAACCTGGACGGCGCTGGTTGAGGTCAAGACCGGCAAGAGCGAGCTCGAGCCACAGCAGCTTGAGAACTACCTCGACATCGCCCGCGAGCAGGGCTATGACGCCCTGATCACAATCAGCAATGAGATCCCGCCGGTAGCGGGGCAGCACCCCACCAAGGTCGACAAGCGCAAGCTCCGCAAGGTCGAGCTCCACCACTGGTCGTGGACCTATCTGCTCTCAACGGCGGTGATGCAGAAGGAGCACCGTGGCGTCTCCGACCCCGAGCAGGCCTGGATCCTCGGGGAGCTCATCCGATACCTCGAGCACCCGCGGTCCGGAGCGATGGAGCTCGACGACATGGGCCAGCATTGGGTCCCGGTCCGCGAAGCAGTCACCGCCGGCACCCTTCGTGCCACCGACAAGGCCGCTCCCGAGGTCGTCGCCCGCTTCGACGCCCTGCTCCGCTACGCCAGCCTCCGTCTCGGCCGCCAGCTCGGCACAGAAGTCCTCCCAGTTCTCTCACGCCGCGAGCAGGCCGAACCAGGCCTCCGTGCCCAGACACTCCTGCAGGGCATGGTCGGCCAAGGACTGCTGACCGGTGCGATCCGGATCCCGCACGCCGTCGCGCCCATTCACGTCTCCGCCGACCTGCGCGCAGGCAGGGTCATTGTCTCTGTTGACATCGACGCACCCAAGGAAGGCCGAGCACAGACTCGCGTCAACTGGCTGGTCCGCCAGCTCACTGGCGCACCAGACGCCGTACGCCTGGAGGCGTTCGCCGCGAACGCCCGCGGCGCCGGGGCCACCGAACTGCTGGGCAAGGTACGCGAAGACCCGACGCTCCTGATCGCCGACCCCAAGCGCGACTTGCGCAGCTTTCAGGTCGCTATGTCGGCACCCATGGGCGTCAAGCGAGGCCGCGGACGCGGAGGTTTCATCGACTCGGTCCTCGACCTCGTCGACGTCTTTTATGCCGAAGTCGTCCAGGACCTCAAGGCGTGGTCCGCTTCACCACCGCGGATGCGGGAACCGGTCGCCGTCCACGAGACTCCGTCAGCTCTGGTGTCGACGTCCCTGTCGTCACAAGATGGGCCATACGAAACCGACGACCCGGCGGCCGCCGCCACCGGTGACACCGGGCCGGACGCTGACCCGGTTGGGTCCAGCCAGGGCGATCAGGCCGACGGGTTTTCGAGTGTCGCCGAGTCGCAGACCGACCGAGGTGCCGACGGCCTCGACGATGACTCGGCGGACGCGACCGCTATGCCGGGTGCGTCCCCGGACACTTCGGCGCAATCGCCCGGCTGGTCCTAGGTCCATCTGCCAATGTGGATCATCCGACGCCGGGACAGTGAGGGCACCGAGTCGTCCGATTATGGCGACGAGGTGTAGACCTGATGGCGATCAGCGTGGCAACGAAGAACGTGCTGTGGGGCAAGTCGCGGGACCAATGCATGTTCCACGGTTGCTTTCAAGGCTCGTCAGTAGCGAATACTGACGCTGAGACCGGCGAGGTCTTCCACACCCCGGTGCTTGAGCACGCACACATCAGGTCCAAGAAGCCGAACGGACCCCGGTACGACGCCAACTATCCGAAAGAGAAGCTCGACAGCTTCGACAACCTCATTCTTCTCTGTCCCACCCATCACGGGCCGGTAGTCGACGCCGAGCAAGGTCGCGGGTTCACGGCTGCGGACCTGGAGAAAATGCGTGACGCCCACATCAAGGACTTCGATCGTTTGGAGGCGCTGGAGGGCACCCTCAACGCGTACCTCGGCGAGCAGTTCGGCGCTGACGACAAAATCCTGTTTGAGCAGGCCCAGTTGCGCGGGCCAACAGTTGAGTCCATGTTCGTGGACGTTCCCGTCACCTGTCGTAGCGACGTCAGGGTCGCGGAGCTCCTTGCGGGCATCGCTGCCCAGCACCCAGGTGATCTCGAGGCATCGGCTCGCTCCTCCGGACAGCCCGTAACCGGTGCAGCCCAGGCTCTCTTGAGTTCTGTTTGGAAGGGGAATGCGCTGCTCGTCGGCGGGCCAGGACAAGGGAAGTCGACCCTTCTGCAATACGTCTGCCAGTACCACCGTGCACGGCTCCTCAAGAGGGACGGCTACGCAGGAGACATAGAGAAGGTTGATGTCAGCGGTGCGCTGGCGCGGTATCCAATTCGCATCGACCTTCGGAAGTACGCAGAGTGGGCGCGCAAGGACGCGGCACGTCGCAGCAGCCGGCAGGACCAAGCAGCTCGCGGGCGAGGGCGTGGCCGCCAGAGCCAGCGCGGTCGTGTCTCTGCGGGCGCCGAGGAAGTTCAGTGGCGCACCATCGAAGAGTTCCTCGCTCACGACATCACCGACCGTGCCGCCACCGGCTCGAGGTTCACGATCCGCGACCTCGGAACCATGATGTCGACTCGAGCCGTCCTTATCGCGCTCGACGGACTCGATGAAGTTGCAGACCTGAAAGAGCGCGAGCTCGTCAGCGAGTACACCGTTCAGTTGAACGATCGACTTCAGGGAGTCGCGAAAGACCTCGTCGTCCTCGTCGCAACTCGACCCGGCGGAACCACGCCGCAGCTGTGGTCGTCCTCAGACTTCCCGCGCATGGATCTGCTACCGCTTTCGCAGGGGCTACGGCTCCAGTATCTGAGGCGCTGGTGCAGCGTCGCGGGCTTCGACGCGAAGAAGACGGAGGAGATGCAGGGCGAGTTCATGAAGAGCGCCGCACTGCCGCACATCCGCGACCTCGCCGCGTATCCGATGCAGCTCGCCATCTTGCTGCACATGCTCTACAAGCAGCAGATCATGCCCGAGAAGCGCACCAAGTTGTACGACCTCTACTTCGATGCCTTCCTCACCCGCGAGCAGGCCCATGACAAGGAGCCGCTCCTCGCATCCGAGCGACCGCTCATCGAACGAGTTCATGCCTACCTCGGCTGGTACATCCAGACCGAGACTGAAGCAGGTCGCTGTCCAGGCTCCATCAGCGGCGCCACCCTCAGGCGCGAACTCCGACGCTTCCTTGCGGACCGCGACGGAGGACGGCGACTCGCAGACAAGCTCTTCGACGCGTTCACCACTCGAATGTTGTGCCTCAACCCTCGAGAACACGATGCCTACCAGTTTGAGGTGCAGACACTGCGGGAGTACTTCACCGCAGTCCACGTGTTCGAACAAGCGGATACCAGCCTGCGTGACGACGTCCTTACGTCGATGCTTCGCCGTCCCTATTGGTCCAACGTCCTTCGGTTCTACGTCGGCAGGTACACCGACGGAGAAGTCCGTGGACTGAAGACGCTCTTCCAGGACGCAACCGAGGAGCCCCCGCTTGACGGCATGCCACTCGTTCGCGCCACCGCCGCGCAACTCCTCAACGATCGCGTCTACCAGGGACTGACGGCGAGGCCCTTCGAGGAGATTGTCGACTTCATTCTCGGAGGTTCGGGTGTCGTTCTCGCTGAAGACGGCCTCCTTGACGGCGGTGGAGGCGCACTAGTCTTCTCCGAGCACGCAGGGCGGACTCAAGCAGTCAAGCACCTAAAGAAGCGGCTTGAGGAGCCACAGTCGGCCGAGATGACTCGGGTCCTCTGTAACAACCTCGCTCGGCATGCTGAGCCTGAGGACGACCTCGACAAGTGGGCCAAAAAGACCTTCGAAGATGACGGTGTCTGGTTGAACATCGCGGCGCCACTCGGCATCTTGAACTCTGGCCTACCTGGCCAAGAGGTCCGGCTTGCCAAGGCAATGGTCGCGTTCAAGTCCGACACGCATTGGGCAAGCGAGCTCCTAGCACTCGGCAAGTGCATGACTCGGAACGACGCCGTGGTTGCCGCCATCGTTGACGACTTCAACGACGGTGCCTACGAACTCATTTGCAAAGGTCCCCTCCGTGCAAGCACGCCAGGCAGCATCGCCGCCCTTGCCTTGCGCGCGTTGGGTAGAGGGAGTGGCGAAGGTAGCGAGCCGGGCACCGGCCGTACGCGCGTCCGTTCTCGAACCGGTTCACGCAGCTACTCGGGCCTCGCGGCGGCGACGGCTAACCTTTCAGCACGCCCTCCGGACGGGACCGCCAAGGAGTGGGCCCAGGTCCTGGACGCGGTGGCCGAAATTTGGGGCAGCGGCTGGGTACTCAACCGTGCCACCAGCCTCACGCCGTCCGACGTCGACCTGAGCGTGGTTGCAGCCGTAATGAAGACTCCCGAAGCCGCGGCTGCCGCTAGAAATGTCTACGCGATGCACGAAAACCGGTCCAACCCGGGATGGTGGGCAGCCCAACTAGCTGCGGATGTCTGTGCTCGCGACCGAGCCCTCGCCATTCTGGGCCTGTTTGCCAACGCGCACGTTGCGGTCTTCGTTGAGAACTCGGCCGCCCTCAATGCCGTACTCGATTCGCTACCTGCCAAGTACTTCGCAGCAGTCCACGCGTCTCTCCTTGCGGACAGCCGACGGTTGACGGGCCGCCAACTCTTCATCGGCGATGCCGTCCGCAGGGCACCCACAAAGTTTGGCCCCCGAGCGCTTTGGCTCTTCCGGTACTGCGCCGCCGATTCTGGCGACGAGCACATCGCCCGTGCCCTCAGCCAGGATCCGAACGGCACCGTTTCCGGTATCGGGGGAGTTGACCTGCGAGGACCCGTTACGTTCGTCGCTCATGCGAAGAAGTTGAAGCTGAACACCGTCCACGGCAAGCGATCCCTGCTGCCAACCGGAGGGTGGGCCAGCGACATTGAGTTGGTTTCCTTACGGAAGGCCGACATCCGTACGGTCCTCGCTGCACCAATAGAGTGGCCGGCAGACATCGTTCACCTCGCGAGCCAAAAGGCCGCAGCGGAACTGGAATCCAAGAACAAGAATCTGCATGTGGTCGCTCTGGATGCCGGATGGTTCACGAGCGAAGACTGATGGAGATTGGTCGTGCGGAAAGGACGCTTGCCCCCGGCCAGAGCACACCGTGGCGATGCGTTTTGCATACCAGCGGTGGCTTGGTCCTTGGCTGAGTCCGGGGACCGGTGCCTGGATGTGGCGGTCGTTGCTCGTCAGGGCGGTTGGGCTCACGAACTGTGGCAAATTGGTGTGGGTCATGCGGCCCGACGCCGACTCGTCCACCGGCGAAGGTCCGTCACGATGGGCGGTGCGCTCCGCAACAGGGTGAGGCCGGTGCCGAACGGCAGCGTGCGGATTCGTTCGGGAGGCATCACGTGCGCGCGCCGGACGGACCGCTGCAGGGATCGGGTGCCGTAGTCACTGATCGTCACTGTGTCGGAGCGCTCGTCGCGCTCACCGATAAGAATGGATAGTTCCTGGAGATCCTTCGAGGCGGATGCGCCGCCAAGGATGACCTTCACGATCGAGGCGTCCCAGATGGTGCTCGCGGCGTGGTCTCCCCACTTGTTCCGAGCCTGCGAGAGCGACTGGAGGACCGGCATCGTTGTGATGCCGGTTCCGCCGCCCTCCGCCATCAGAACTGGCAGCGAGGGGAGCGGGGCGAGGTTGCCGATCTCGTCGAGCGCCAACAGGAGCGGGGGATCAAGCCGTGCGCCAGTGGAGCCGGCCGCGAGGTGCCGAGCGACTTCGGTGAGGTCCTCCATGAAGGCCGCCACGAGGGGCCATGAAGCGCCAGCGCCGGCGCCGGTCGCTAGCAGGTACAGCGTGCCGTTCTCCACAAGGAAATCGCGCGGATCGAAGGCGTCGTCCGGGTCGGGACTGACGGCTTCGAGCACAGCGGGATCGGCCAGGCACGCGAGAGCTTGGCTGACCGCCATCCAGATCGAGTCCCGAGTCCGTGGATCGGAGTTGATCATCCCGTCTAGAGAGTCCGCCCAACCAGGCGCAGCTTGCGGTCGGCTGGCGAGGATGCCGACCGCGTCGGTTGCCGCCGCGGGTGACAGCGACCATTCGAAGAGCGCACGAGTCGGGAGCCGCTCGATCGCTGCCGCGTGGAGCAGCGATTGGATTGCCGACCTGGCCTTGCCTTCCCAGAAGCCGCCGGACTCGACTCCGCCGGCCGAGAGCCCAGTTGTTGACGCGAGGCCGGCCGCTCGGATCATCGCGGTCAGCGGGTGTTGACACCCTCGGATAGGCGACCAACGAACGCCGGCCCTGCCGACACCCGGTAGGCCCGCGGTCAGGCGCTGCGGGTCGAAGACTGCCACGGGTCCGCGTTCCTTGCGGGCGTTGATCGTGGCGACGATGTTGTCCGGCCTGGTGGATGTTGTGACCACGGCACCGGGCGCGTCGAGGATCGCATTGACGACCAGATGTAGTCCCTTGCCAGAGCGCGGCGGCCCGATGACGAGGATCGAATCCTCCACCGAGGCCCATATCTCTCGGCCGCAACTGTGTCCGAGCAGGTACCCGACATCCTCAGGCCTCGCGCGCCCCATCGAGGGGCGCAGGATCTCGCCCCGTCGTACGAGCGCCTTCCTCGACGCCGCCGCGTCGATGTCGCGACGCGTGGCGATGCCCTGGATCTTGTGGGGATTGTGCTGGCTTCGGTGACCGGTTCGCGCGATCAGTGTCCAAAGGGCCCAGGCCGCGCCGGCAGCAAGGGTGATCGTGGCAGTGACCGCGAGCCAGTACACCGCGGGGGAGAGCGCGGGTGTGCCGAGGGCGATGCCGGGCCGCCTTGGGTCTGCGAAGACCCGGAGCCCGCTGGCGATGCCTCCGCTCGGACCCGGCTCGCGGGCTACAAACGCGGCGAGTTCTCCCGCGATCCCGAGTGCGAGCGCCACGGCGAAGAGCGCGGCGAGCCCGATCAGTGCGAGGTTGACCAGTTGGTCGTTCGCGCTGCGGGTGCTGGGGCTCACGTCGTTGCCTCGACGGGCGCGACCGCGAGCGAGGTCAGGCCGAGGAGCACCAAGCCGTTGCGCGACGCGGCCAGCAGGGCCGGGGGGAGGTTGATGGTGGCATTCCCATCCGCGTCGGCCTGCTGACGTGCCACGACGCAGGCGAGTGCGACCTGTTCACCTGGACGGAAGCCGGCGCCGGCGAGTGCGGAAGCTGGTGCCTTCGGCGCAGAGTTGGTCGGCTCGGCGAGCTGTGGGGGAGTCTCGATGTCGGAGTACGTCGTGCCGTCGGCTTCATGGACCTCGACCCGCACGGCGGTTTCGAGCCTCGTGGTGATCTCGTCGAGGACCGCCCGCACGTCGTCGCGGGACAGGGATCGGTCGTCGGCGTATGGCTGGCCGTCAACGCTGACCCTCAGCTGGCCTCCGCCGTCGATCTCGAACCGGACCGTGGTGAGGACGACTGGGACCTTCACCGTCCGATGACCGATCCGTCGCGGCGCGTGGCCGCGACGACAGGCGTAACCCCGGCTCGATGACCCGGGGCGTCCTGGTGGAGACCTGGCGGGTTGCCGTCGCCGACCTTTTGCGTGTCGAGTTTGTCGAGGATCCCAAGCGCGGTGGTCCGCACCCGCTCGGCCGTCGACTGGACGACCTCGACTGGCGTCCTGCCGGAGACGCTCGCCGCCCACGTTGAGACGTAGGGAATGGTGTACGACGAGGTGTCGAGCCCATGCGCAGCCCCGACCATGAGCGCGATCGACTCTGCTTCGACCTCGGCGATGCCGCGGTGCAGCGTCGCGTCGGCGGCGAGGTCCGTCGACATGACTTTGTCGCGAGGAGTGTGAAGGAGGACGTGCCCGAGTTCGTGGGCGAGTGTCTTCACCTGGGCGGCGTCGTCCATGTCCATGCGGACCGACACCTCGCGGGTGAGGAAGTCGGTCAGTCCGTTGGCGCCTCCGATTGCTGCAGCGGACGAGACCAGTCGGAGCTCGAACCCGAGGGCGGTGATCTGATCAGCCAGGCCGTCCCACAGGCCGTCCGGAGCGAGACCCTGGAGCAGGTCCGGTCGGGGCAGTTCCGGCACCGGGTCTCCCGCGGTCTGGGACACGTCCCAGACTTGAGCGGGCTTGAGGCCGATGAGCTTCGTCTGCACCTTCTCACCGAACCCAGGCTTCTCGCCGCGGGCGAGCCGCCGCCAAGAAGTCGCATCCGACGGGTTCGGGGACGCGAATCGCGCGGTCACCGGCGCGAGGATCCCGTACCCCTGTTGCCCCTTGACGACGTGGCGCCCGAGGGAGAGCCACTGGTGGAAGCCCGCGACGTAGCTCGGCGTGGGCTCCGGCACCCGACCTTCGTTGTACGCCGCGTAGTGCTGCGCCTGGATGAGCATGCTGTTGTTGAAGCTCCGTGAGCGAAACTGGGCGGCGAACGTCAGCGCGCGCTTCCAGTCCTCGCCGGTGACGAGCGCAGCCACCGACTCCGAGAGCTGCTGCTGCAGCGCCTCGAGCTTCGTTTCCCGTGCTGCTCGCGCCCTGGTCTGAGTGGTCACGTTCACTGACCTCCTGTCATCCGTCCGGTCGTGTCGAAGAGCTCAAGTTCGGCTGGATGCATCTGGTGCTGCACCACGAACGATCGGTGCTTGATCCGCCACAGGCCTTGGCCGGTGCCCATCGTCGGGATGAGGGACTGCTCGGTGCCGGTGAGGCCGAGCGCGGCCGACGTTGCGCCGAGTTGGTCGGACTCCTGGCGATAGACGATCCGCGTCTCGGCATTCGCCAGCAGCGAGGAGGCGAGTGCTCGCATCGCCGAGCCCTGATCGCCGACGTTGTCGAGGTCGGTGAGCTTGTGGAAGATCAGCATGTTCGCAATGCCGTAGTGGCGCGCGAGTCGCCAGTGGGCGTCCATCCGCCGCAACAGAGCGGGGTGCGACATGAGTCGCCACGCTTCGTCGTACACGACCCAGCGCTGGCCGCCGGCGGGGTCCAGGAGTGCTGATTCCATCCACGCCGAGGCGCAGGTCATCAGTACAGAGATGAGGGTCGCGTTCTCGGTGACCCGGGATAGGTCGAGGGAGATCATCGGGAGCGTCGGGTCGAAGGACACTGTGGACGGCCCGTCGAACAGGCCAGCGAGGTCACCGGCGACTAGCCGGCGGAGAGCGTGGCCCACGAGCCGACCGTCGTCGGCGAGGCGCCCGTCCGGGTCCTCGGCTCGGTCCGGAGCGAGGAGCCGCTCGACGACCATCGGGAGAACTGGGACGTCGGCGGTACGGACGGTGCGATCGATCGCGATATCGACTGCGGTGTGCTCCAGCGGGCTCAGCCGTCGCTCGAGCACGGTCTCGGCAAGCGCGCCGACGAGGTCGCGGCGGCGGGATGCGATCTGGCCGGCCCACTGCGCATCGTCGAAACCGGAGGGGCGATGGCCCTCGTCGAGCGGGTTGAGTCGGTTCGGCATCCCGTGGCCGAGCGCGATGGCTCGACCTCCCACCGCCTCGGCGACCGCGGTGTGCTCGCCCTTCGGATCCCCGGGCACATACACCCGGCGGCCGAACGGGATGGACCGCGTGTAAAGGCTCTTGGCGAGGCAGGATTTACCCGAACCCACGATGCCGGCAAGGACCAGGTTCGGTGCGGTGATCAGACCGCGGGCGTAGAGGACCCACGGGTCGTAGACGAACGAGCTACCCGAGTAGAGATCCTGGCCCACGAAGACCCCTTCGCTGCCCAGACCGCCCTCGGCGAGAAACGGGTACGCGCCTGCGAGCGTCGCCGACGTGTCCTGATGCCGCGGGACTCGAAATCCTCCCGGTGTTCGGAGCGCGGCCGGTCCCGATTCACCAGCACGGGGGAGCGTGACGGTCTCTCGCTGCTCAGCGGAGAGCTGTTCGGCCTTGCACTTCGCCTCGGCACGCCGGGCTTCGCGGTCGGCGGACAGGAGTTCTCGGGCAGCCGCCTTGCGCAGTTTGCGATCGCGCCGGCGTTCCCTGCCTGGAGAGACAAGGACGGCCGAATGTAGCCGCTCGTCCTGCCACCCGGTCACAGCGACATCCCTGGCTGGTACGACGGGCGCCGGACAGGTTCAGACGACGCGCAGTCGTGGACGTCGTAGGCGATCGTCGCCTCGATCTCGTGCGCCCGGCTCACCCCATGGGCAACCTGATCGATCATCTCGGCGGCGCGATGGAGTTCCCAGGACTCCCGGTACGACGCTGCGCGCCCAGCGTGGGGGTCGCCGCTCATCCATGCCTGTTTGCGACGCGGCCCATCGTGGAACTGGCCGAGCTGGTGTAGAGACTGGCTCAGAGACGCGAGCGCCGAGCTGATGGAACCGAGCACGGGGTAGATCGAAGTCGGATCCTCGATCGAACGTGTCGCGTGGGCCAGGCCGCGGACTGCTTCCCGGAGTTGGTCGGAGTCGGCGACCGGGTCGTTGAAGGTCGGCATCGGTGGCTCCTCGGGCGATGGGCTCTCATCGATGAGGTGCGCGAAGTGCGCCGCCGTGTCGTCGCAGCTGCAGTCGCCGGCCGACCCGCACTGCCCCGGAGCGAGGAAGACCCCGCAGGAGTCTCGGGTCACCTGCGGGGTCTGGTCAGATATTGCCCGACGGCGACGCAGTTGGGGGTTGGTTTCGCGAGAAGTCCGCCCCTAGAGCGCACGTGACAGGGGCAACGCCGCGACCGCGAACCCCTGAGCCTGCTGGCCCCAGAGCCGCCGCGTCTCGCAGGACGCTTGGATCGCTGCCTGCTCGATGGCCGCGACAGCGCGCTCGAGCTCATCGGCGTCCCTGGCGCTGACTGCGACGAACCCAGTCGACCGGAGAACGCCGTGACCTGCGGTCAGGTCGGCCTCCTGCTGGAGGACGTCCTGATACTCAGCGGCCTGCTGGACGTCTTCGATCTGTCCGATCCTCTGCCGCTGGGCAGCATCGGAGACGTACTCGGTCTTCTTCTTGCGGATGTCCCGGGCAGCGCGGTCGGTGCGCATCGGCGTGTAGAGCAGCGTGAAGGTGCGGCGAATGCCCGACGACAAAAGCAGCGGCGCGAGGAACCCGGGGAAGACCAGCGAGCGTGGCCATTCGCTGATCCAGAGAACGCAGTGGTGCGCCGAGTCGCTGCGAAGACTGCCCCAGGACTCGGTGACGGCGACCGGGCCGGCCGTCGCCAGGTCGCGGCCGACCTCGCCGTGCCGCTCCAAGGCTCCCGCGACCGCCGGGTCGTATGCCGAGCGAAGTATGAGGGCAAGGTCGCCGGGGGTGAGCCAGTCAGAGGGAGAGAGGTCCGCGGACCGAAGGGCAGCGAGCATCGTCGCCATCTCCTGGCGGAGTACAGCGGCCGCGCCGCGGTTTCCGCCACCTGCGGCCCGGATCGCGCGGCCAGCCGCCTTGGTGTCGAGGGAGATCGAGATGGTGCTCGCATGACGCTCACCGGCTGGTCCGGCACGGTCAACGAGCTCCCCGTACGTCGTCGACGCCCACGTCTCGGTGCGGTCGCCGTGCCGCTCCCACCAGTCCGCCAAGCCCTTGCCGGAGTCGGGGAGCGTGCGCTCCATGACCTGGAGTGAGGCAAGACGACCGGATCGGCAGGCGGTCGCGAGCACGCGTCCCCAGCTGACCACCCGACGTTCCTGTTCGGCAGGGTCCAGTAGTACGAAGGCGGGGTGGGAGACGCCAACGATCGCGGTCAGGGTGCCTCCGTGGGGGTCGCGGACCATGACCGCGCCGGTCTCGGGATCAACCCATTGCCTGAGACGAGCGGCGTCGCCGGGCAGCGACAGTGTTCCCGCCGGGCGCGGTCTGACGACGCGGCGGCGGTACAGGAGTTGGCCCCCCGACGAGCGCCAGACCCACCGTGCCCCGATCGGCCCCCACTCGACGATCCGCCTTCCGCCGACGCCGACGAACCCGAGCACCACGAAGACGAGGATGATCGGGAACGTCATGATCACCACCCCCAGGTAGAGGCCGAGAATCAGGGTGACTGCGGCGAGGCCCGCCATCACAAGCTGCGGACCTGACAGCCCGAGCAGGACACCACGCCTGGTGAGGCGGGAGAACTTGATAGGCGTGAGCGATGGTTCGGTGCTGCTTGACGTGCTCACCGCAAGCTACTTTCGTCCGGCAGGCTCGGCGAGAGTCGAGTCCGCGACCGGCGGCGGCACCGTCGAAGGCTCCGCCGACTCGTGAGCTTGGGCTTGTCCGCTCGCCTGGGTCGCGACGAATCCGCCCAGACGCGGCCCCGCTGCCACAGCTTCCTTCGCGACGACTGCGCCCGCGGCGACCGCACCGCCGGCGGCTGCACCCGCGCCGCCGCTGGCCGCCGCTCCACCCGATACGCCACCACTGGTGCCGCCTCCTGCAGCGGCTCCAGATCCGCCACCGCCCGCGGCGGGCGTGACAGCAGCCGGTCCACTCGACGCCGTACCTCCGCCCGCGTCTCCGAGGATCTTGGCGGGCTCGCTGCCGGTGCGGCGAGAGAGCGGGATCGGCATCGGACGGTTGAGGGAGGCCTTGGCTTCCTGTTCGGCCGACATCGCCTGATACATGTCGAAGTTCATGAAGGCGATGGCCTTGTAGGTCAGGTACGGCGCGAAGCCGGCCATCAGCATCAGTACGACACCCGCCATCGGCTGGCTGACGGATTCCAGGTCGGCGTCGATTGGCGCCGACACCTGAGCGGTGGCGAGCAGGAAGATCACCACCAGGACGACCTTCGACAGGATCATCGCGATCACGAAGGTGGCCCACCGGCTCAGCCAGGAACGCGTGTGGTCCCAACTGGAGCCGGCCAGGGCGATCGGCGCGAACACGATCGCGATCAGTAGCAGTGCCTTGCGGATCAGCAGGCTGATCCAGACCACCATCGCACCGATGATGGCGAGGCTCGAGAGGAAGATCGTCAGGATCGCGCCGGCGCCGGGAGCGCTGAGGTTGATGGCGCCGAGGCCAGCGGCGAGTACGGCGACCCTGTCGCCCATCTCGTTCATGTTGGTTCCAGCGGCATTGACAATGCCGATGCAGAGCTGGTCTGTGATCTCGAGCGCCGTGCCGACCAGCGCGAGGGTGACGAAGGATCCGAGGATCGACTTTGCGAGCCCGAGAGCGGCTCTGGAGAGCGCGGCTGGCTCGCGGCGGATCATCCCTCCGATGACCTGCAGCATGAAGAAGCCGAGCATCACGAAGACGCCGACCCCGAACATGATGTTGTAGACCTTCGTGTACTCACCGCTGGTCACATCGACGAACGTCGTGGTGTCGATGACCTTCCAGACGGACGTGAACATCCATTCAGCCGCACCACCCATTCCCTGAGCGAGCCACTCGAACGGCGCGGTCACGACCGCGCCAGCCGCGTCTCCCGCGGTGTTGCAGACCTCGTGGATCACCGGCACATCGCAGACACCCATGACTGGTCCCTCAGACCTGCTGGCCGACGTTCCAGAAGAAGTTCACCAGCGTCACGGAGGCGCCGCAGACGATCGCGGCACCGAGTGCGACGAGGACGCCGAGCTTGCCGCGTCCCGCGAGATGCGGGTTCGAGGAGTTGGCTCCGAGTGCCCACACGATCGCCGACATGATCAGCGCGAGCACGGCCAGCACCAGCCCGACCGTCATCGACGCTCCGACGATCTTCTTGAGCTGACCGATACCGGGCAGACCGTTGGAGTTGGGATCGATCTGGATGTCGAGCGGAAGCAGCAGAGCTGCTGTGACAAGGTCCATCGGAAGGCTCCTGACGTCGAACGGGCGGACGTCCTAGAGGTGTGCGCCGATGTCCAGCAGCCAGTTCGCCCAAGCCAACGCGCCACCGGTCAGCGTGGCGCCACCTATCGCGACGAAGCAGCCGGACTTCGCCTTCTGTGCGGTGTGCCAGCTTCCGGAGTTGGACGCGATGGCCCAGGTCGTCGCCGAGACAATGAGCATGAGGACGGCGACGATCAGGCCGAACGTCAGCAGGGCGCCGACGATGACGCGGAGTTCGCCTGCTCCGCCGACTGCTCCGAAGTCCGGACCAACGTCAGCCCGAATCAAATCACTTGGGCCCATGGGAATCAGGTGCGCCGCGGCGACCGCGCAACGGCAGCCAAGTCTCGTCAGCCGGCCTTCTCCTCGGCTGTCAAGCGAGCCGACGCACAGTCATGACCTCACCGGCGAACTCGCCGATCGTTCCGTATCGGACGACGTCGCCGGTACGCGGCGCGTGGAGGATCCTGTCGCCGCCGACGTAGATCGCAACGTGGTGCGGGCCACCGGCGCCCGGGTAGCTGAAGAAGATCAGGTCGCCGGGCTGCTTGAGCGTCCAGGGGATGCCCATGCCGGCATGGATCTGGTCGCCCGAGTAGTGGGGAAGCCGGATCCGGCCGCCGGAGGCCTGGTACGCCGCGTAGAGCACGAGGCCCGAGCAGTCGAACCCTCCTCCGGTCGGTCCGGAGAAGTCGCCACCGCCCCACACGTACGGCTGGCCGAGCTGCGAGGCAGCCCCGGCGATGAGGGCCCCCGGGAAGCCGGCCGGAAGGTTCGTGGGCAGATCGCCGGTTGATCGCGCGCAATCCAGGTCGCTGCCGAGCGATGCACCGCTGACCGCGCTCAGGACCTTCTCGGCGACCGGTTGGTTGACGGCGTACCTGTCGGGATACGCGGAGACCTGGACAGCCTGGGCAGCGGCGCCGGGGTCCATCGCCTGCCATCCGTCGATGTCGAGCAGCCCGCGCGGGGATCCGTGGTTCGGCCCGTTCGGACCGCCATAGAAGGCACGGGACGACCACACCGGGTCCATCAGGTTCTCGACGGTGCCCCAACCGGCGGCCGGTCGTTGTTGGAACAGGCCAACGGAGTCGTGGTCGCTCCCGTCTCCGTCGTTGGGAATGTCTGCGGAATGGGGGTAGGCGCTCGTGTTCGACAGGACTCGCAGCGACGACTCCGTCAGGGCGGTCATGATGGCGATCAGCTGGCCACGGGCCGGAATGCGCTGGTTGTTGCCGACTGCGATGATCGCCGCCGCACGGGTGAGCTGCTGCTCGTTCAGGGTGACGGTCTCGCCGTTCGTGTTGGTTGCGTTCAGACTTGACGGGACGGGGCCGGCGACGCCGAGACTGGCCGTCGCCTCGCCGTCCCACATGCAGCTGCCTGATCCAGCGGCAGCCGGGCTGACGAGCGTCGCTACGCCGACGACTGCAGCTCCAGGAGCGAACAGGACTGCGGCTGCGGCGCCGACGGCAAAGACCTTCATGCCCATCCGCCGTTCACCTCAGCGGGTTGTCGAGCTCTGAGAGGCGTAGGACGTGGCAGCGCTCGAAGGACGGCTGGCAGGCGACGAAGACCGTGAAGGAGACCGGGTACGACGACTCGGCCAGTTCGCCGTTCCAGACACCGCTGCGATGGCGGGTGCCGGCGATCGTCACAGCTGTCGTCCCGGGCCGGAGATGTCCGTGAGCCTGATCCACCGCGGCCGCCCAGGCGTCAGGGACGTAAGCGTCGTCGACCTCGATCGTCTGCTCGACCTCCATGGCGCCTAGGTCGAGCCACTGCTCGACCGTCGGCAGGTACGCCGCGACATCGTCGAGCAGCCCGGGCACCTCCTCTCCGGATGGGTCGGCATCAGCGAGGACAACCGAGCTGTAGTCGGTCGGCAGGAACCCTGCCGTCGTGTCCCAGTCGAACAGCGAGACGGCGACAGCTCGCGCATAGGTGACCGGATCGGTCGTGTGTGGGAGAGACCGGTCCTGAACGGTGACGTCGGGCTCGGTGCTGTCCGCCCCGAGCGCGGCAGCGATGGGCCTCGCGTTCGGGGGCGCTGTGGTCGTGCCCCCAGGTCCGCGGACGAGACCGTAGATGCCGACGGCGGCAGTGACGACGGCCAGTGCGCATCCGAGGAGAAGCATGATCTGGCGGCCAGTCAGGTTGGGCATTGGAACTCCGAAGCGACGGGTTCTGGGACGTCAGTTAGGTGCGTCGGCTACGCCGGTGTCGCAGCGTGACGCCGGGCGGCGACGAGCTGGTCGCGGAACGCGATCGTCGCCGTCACAACGCGGTCGAACCGTTCCCAGTCACTGCGACTGAGCTGGGCCGCGAGTGCGTCGACGTCGTACAGCTCCGTCCAGCCATCGAGCTCAGTCCAGGTCAGGTTGAACGAGCGGACACTGCGGAAGTGGCTGCTCGGTCCGTGGCTGCGCGTGAGTCCCTTGGGGCCCTTCTCGCGCACCTCGCGCTCGGCGCGCGCACGAGCCTCACGCGCCAGCCGAGCCAGATCGGTCTCTTCCCCAGGCTCCGGCTGTTGCGCCTCGTCGAACGATTCCTTGACCTTGAGGTAGAGCGGCTTGACCGGCTCGCCCTGCTCGATTCTCTGCAGCGCGTCGTTCGCCAGCGCGCGGATCTCTGGTGGCGTGGCCTTTCGGGAGGCCCAGTCCATGAGCGCACAGACCCGCTCGTGGGTGTTGTACGACGCCTTTCCAGTGATGGCCATGGCAGCTTGAAGCCGGGCGTCACCGGTCTCGCCCGGCTCCGCACCGGGTGCGGACCCCGAGGTCCCGAACTGGGTCGCCTGCATGCGTCGCTCGGCATCGTCCGCTCGAAGAGCCTTGAGCTCGCGGTAGAGCGCGGCCTTCTCGAGCTCGTTCAGCGACTTGTGCAGCTGGTTCTCGTCCTGCTCAGCGAGCAACAGCGAGAGCTTGTCGGAGATCCCGGATCGGACCCAGACCTTCATTGTGCGCCAGCCGAGCCGACGCACGGCCTCCAGGCGCCGCCACCCGCACACAAGGACACCCTCGGGGGTGATGGTGATCGGCTGGAGCAGTCCCAGCCGCTCGATCGACTCCATGAGCGGCTTGAGGTCGCCGTGGTCCTTGCGGTGCCGGACTCCGACGGTGATCGAGTCGAGCGCTCTGTCGAGTTCGATGTGGCCGCGTGCGTCAGGCATGAATCCGAGCCTTCGGTCGGGGAGCCGCCTCGCTGATCTCGAAGACGAGCAGGTCATCGTCGAGGAGTTCGGCGACTGGATGCCCGATCAGTAGTCGCAGAAGGACCCCGTGCCCGTCCGACGTACAGGCTTCGTCGGGGTTCGGATTGCCAAGCACGATTCGCAGCACGGTCGACCATGCCTCCTGGTCGATGTCGAGGAGCGCTCGTGCGGTGTGGTCGCGTCGGAGTGCCGCGTGGGCCTTGCGACGGGATCCGGACTCGACCAGGCGGGCTGAGATGTAGTCGAGTGCGCAGGTCGCCGTGTCCCGGGGCCACCCGAGTGCGGTGAAGAGGTCGATCGTTGCGTCGACCGCTTCGTACGCGCCGGTGGGTGGAGTCTCGTCGGGGTTGAACGGCTCGACGGTGAGCGCAGGGAGGAAGCTGGGCAGGTCAGCCTCGGTGTCACAGAACCGGCGGACGTCGTGATGCCGGGAGATCTCCGGTCGCCGGGCCTGGTCGACAGAGCATAGGAGCCCGTCGGCGCGCTCCTCTGCGATCAGCGTGACCTTCACCGCCATGGTGACCACGGCCCAAGGGTCGTCGGCTGTGCGGACGGCATAGGTCCGCATCGCTTCGAACGCTGCCGCGGCTCCCGCGGTGGGGTCACAACGATGTTTGATCGCCAGCGCCTCGTACTTCCGTGCGGCATAGAGCATCAGCTCGCGGGCCTCGGGGTCGTGCTCCCACGCGCGCGGTCCAGACACCCGGAGGCGCACGAGCAGTCGGCGCAGTCCTGCCGTTGTCTGAACTGAGCGGCTCACAGCGACAACCCCTCTAGCCCGTTGGCCGGTGGGGTCGGCGCGGACGGCTGAGGACCACGCCGCTGGAGTGCCCGCGTGGTCGTGGCCGTGGTACGGAGTGCGCGCCGGGTCAGCTCGGCGTGGAGGTTGACGCCCCGCCCGACCATTGGTGCGACGTACGTCGCGAACTCGGTCGGACGCACCCACGCAATGCCCTTCGCAGGCGTTGTCGGCGACTTCTCCACCGCGGAGAGTGACGGATCTCGGTGGCGGGCGAGTGCGCTGGCCGACGACTCGGTGCCCGGGGCTAGCGGCGGCGACTCGGTCGATTGGTAGCTGTGGCGGCGGTACTCGACGTGCGCGTTCATAGCTGGATCGCCTCACTTCGCTGGGTAGGGCCCAGGCCGCTCCCGGGGCCGAGGCGGGACGCGATCCGGAACGCGGAGTCGATCGTTGACTCGATCTCCCGATCGGAGAGTCCTGCGTACCGGGCGGCCGGCATCAGATAGCCGGCGGTGTTCGCACGGCTCTGACCGTCCTCGGCCATCCGGCAAGACGCCCAGAAGAGGGCGCGGTTGCGACCGCCTTCGGGAGTCAGCGCGACCACCCTGGCCAGCGCCTCAGGGCGGCAACCTTTCGGAGGAAGCCTTGAGGGTGGTGCTACCGGCCGCTGCCGAGGCGGCTCAAGGAACTGGCGAAGCCTGATCGCGTCTAGCGGCCTCGCGGGCTGGGCCGTGACCGCGATGACGTCGTACGCCCTGATCGCGCCGTCGACCGCAATCCGCGACGGGGGAGCGATGACGTAACCGCCGTCACCCCGGAAGTCGACGTGGGCGGACGGAACCTGCCACGACCGCAGCTCCTGGTCGGGCACGCTCGGGTAGTAGGCGTGAACACCGCCCGATGGCGTGCGGACCAGCCAGGCCCAGTGCACGGCGAGCCCTTCGGATCGGGCACGCTCGAACGCCGCGAATCCACTGCCCCCCGCGTGAACGTCGATGTCGACGACGAGGATGCCGGTGCGGGCGCCGGTGGGAAGACCGATGTTCGCGTCGGGTGTCCGCTGCCACCACTGCTGGACGACGCGGGCCGACGACGTCGCGTCATGGAATCCGTTTGGCGTGAGCGGCTGCTTGCCGCCCGGGACGCACGGGAAGACCGGGATCCCAAGGTTGGCATAGCGGACCGCTGCGCCGGCCAGGGTGGGCTCGGAAGCGACACGCTGCATCGTGGACGCAGTCCAGTGAGGGATCGGGCTTGCCGGGTCGAACATGTCTCCGAGATTGACCCGCCGGCGTTACCGGATTCCGGTAACAACGAGGGCGCCGGGGAGGGGGAACACTGCGTTTGCGCAGGTCAGAGGCGTTCCCTAAGAGGTTCATGCGCGCTCTTGCCGATAGTCTCGCCGGCCCGCGCCGGGCTCATGGACCTTCGGTCAAGGAACGACTAGGAGACGCGCGTAGGGCGTCGCATCGAGCGGGCCGCCTGAAGCGTTCAACCAGTACGGCGCGGACGCGGCCCTCGAGTCGCCCAGCCTTTGGAATCCACAATCTGAGCGGTGCGCTTCGGTAGACCGATCGGGGGGAGTTCATCGTCGCGACGATTGAAGATCCTCTCGTCGAGTACTTGATCAGCGTTCGTGTGGTCACCCGCAGACTTCTCCGCCTGGACCATGTCTAGCTGGGCGACTTCGTCGTACGGTGCCGCCGTGTAGGCAACTCGAGCAGCCCAGAGCGCGAGGTCGTGGTCCCCTGCAGCCAGCGCGTGGGTGGTGACGACGTGTCCGACATCGACGATGGCGCTGGTCATGATGTGGTCCCACCGGTCGCCGTCAAGAAGCCAGCTCCAGTGATCGTTGCGGAGATCGGTGAATGGCTCGCCGCTGACCAGCCGCAGTGCCGCGATCAGATCGTCGATGCCCCTTGCACCACGACTCTGTCCTCGCGCCCTGAGACGTCGGAACAGGTCCAGGTCGCACAGCACGCCGTCCAGCTTGTAGAGAGCTGGCGACTCCGGGTCTGGTCCAGGCTGCGCCTTCGGTAGATAGGGAGTGCCAGTGCGGGCATCGTTTCCCAGCCATCGGCGCAGTTGGCTCATGTCGACCCGAACGCGCTCGGGACGGATCCCGAACGCGTCAGCGACTTCATGCCCGGAGGCTCCGCGCGGATGGAGTACGAGGTAGGCCAACAACTCGACATAGAACGGCCGCCGGTGTGCTGTTGCCTTCGTGTCGCCCGTCGTGCGGGCACCGACCGGCCCGAGGAGGGTCAGCTTTGCCGCGGATAGTGTCGGCGACTCCCAGCGCGCCAGATCCTCGTCCAGCGCCGGGTCTGCGGCCTCAACTGTCGTGCAGGCCTCCGGCGCCGCCCGCGGCGCGAGCAGCTCGACGTCTTCGACCGTTGTCGCGGCGGCGTCGGCGTACACAACCGCGTCGAGCGGCAGGAGGGACTCGTCTCCAGTCGCGCCAACCTCAGGTCTCGGTTCGGTGAGTCGCTTCGGGAGCGCACCCGCCAGGTTGAAGACCGCGGTGTCGCCGTCCGGCGGCACGACAGGCACGACCTGCTCATCGAGAGTGAGGTCGAGAAGCAGAGCGCAGGCGTGGGCCTCATCTGCGCTCAGTTGTGCCGCCCGGACATCGATCCCCAGACTCGGGGCACGGAGGCGCCCCTCGCCGCTCAGCTCCAGTTGAGTGCCCGAGGGGCGAGGCTCGCCCTCGAGATCCACGAGCACTGCCGTCGAACGACCGGGGATGGCCTCGATCACCTCTGCGAGCGCATCGCAGTCCGAAGTCGCATGGCCCGCGGAGGCGATGATGACCGCGTGGAAGTCGTCGGGATCAATCGTCGCGGTGATGGGCGACAGGTTGTGCGTGAGCTCAGCGATGAAGCCCGTGTCTCGTGGAGGGTGCGTGCGTACGCGGCCGAGGTTGAACGATGCGAGGTCGGATCCGAGGCCGAGGACATCGACCGTCGTCACGATCGACCACGGGTTGACGGCCAGTTCAGCCGCTACGTGGCGTGCGAAGGAGGCGTTCCGGTCACTGTCTCCGGTCAGGGTGACCGTGCGGAGTTCCTCGAGGTTGAGGAACAAGAAGGAGCCATCGTCACCTTGGCCGACGCTCACCAGAAGCGGATACGGTGGGAATGAGTCGTCCGGGCGGTTGGGCACGACGGACAGATTGAGCCGCCATTCGGTGCCCGAGCCGGACCATGGCGATGGCAGCTCCGCGGACTCCCGAAGAGCCAGACGGACCTCGTCCGTGGAGAGCGCCACCGTGAGCAGGCGAACTGAAGGCAGAGATCGCAGCGCGGCGTCGAGGGCGTCGATACGGGGCGCAATGACCGATGCCGTGGCATGCGCAGTCTTTTCGGCAGGAATGAGTTCGGCTGGCGGCGGAGGGATGACCGTGCCGGGACGGCGATGACGGAGTTGGGTGCGTCGCTGCGCGCGTAGCGCGATCCAGAGCGCGCCGCCGAGCATGGCTCCCGCACCCGCGAGGCCGGGGACCAGCCACGAAGGGGCCGCGCTGTCATCGGCAGCCTGATCCAACACGTCAGACTCCGCGGCTGGTTCCTCGGAGGGCTCGGAGGGCTCGGAGGGCTCGAAGGGCTCAGCCTCTGCCGGAGGCGACATTGGCTCAGAGACATTGTCTGGTGGTTTCGTGGGCTTGGGGCCCGGTGACTCCTCGTGCGAGTCCTGGCCGGGGATGGTGAGCGTCCACCCAGGAAGAATCAGATCGGGATCGGTGAGGTGGGCGCCGTTGGGCTGCACCGTGTCCTTGGATGCTCTGAAGATCTTCGGATAGCCCTCGGCGTCACCAAGCTCGTCCTCCGCAATCTCCGAGAGGGTGTCGCCGGGTTGCACGACGTAGGAGTCCGGCGCATTGGCTTCCACAATTGGCACTCTCAGAACCGTGCCAGGGACGAGGAAGTCAGGACGTCCGTCGAGGACGGCCCGGTTGAGCGCGACGAGTTCGGTGTAGCGGGCGCCGTCTCCGAGGCGATCCTCAGCGATCCGCCAAAGGCTGTCGCCGCGCTTGACGGTGTATCGCTCGGTTTCCAAGTCCGTCTCGTGCTGGGTCCGCGGCGCCGGAGCCGGGGAAGCAACCCTTCCGACCGCTACTTCAGGGTCAGGCTGGAAGGTGGTCGCGACCGTGGCGGCGGCCTCCGACTGTGGCAGGAACGCGGTCGCCGACGGCACGGCGACGAACAGCAGGGCGGCTGCGGCGATGAGGCGATCTGCCGCGAGTTGAGGCATGGCCAGTCCTGGCAGCCGCGGCGTGCGGATGCCTCGAACGTGGGAGACGGCCGAGGCGACGACCTGGCAGGTGAACACCGCCCAGGCGATCCAGCAGACCGCGGCGAGGACTTCGACCACAAGGGTCCCGTCGTCCGGTGCGGTGAGTCGTGCCCACGAGAAGGCCGCAGGATCCGGTACTGCATCGATCGTCAGGAGGGCGGCGGGGACTCCGAGCACGAAAGCAACAAGGGTCAGGGTGGCCGCCAGACCGCGCAGGCGGGGGCCGAGGGTGCTCATCGCTGGCTACCTCCGAGGGTGCGGATCAGTCGAGCCGTCGCTGTGCCCGAAACGTCAAGGCGTTGGATGCCGATCAAGCCCAGGAACTGTGGGTCGTACGAGTCGTGGACGGTGACCGTGATGGTGTCGCCATTGGTGATCTCGACCGTTCCGCTGACGCCCGCGGCGTCGAGGTAGCGCTCAGCCGCGGCACGAGCTGCGGCGGGATTGATGGTGAGCTCGCGCCCCTGAATGGCCGCGCTGCCCTCGACCTCTTCACCGCCGGCGCGAGCCGCCTGGGCGGCAAGGTCGTGAGCTCGTTCGTGGGCGTGCACCTGGCCGCCGAGGTCGACGGCTAGCCCGACCATGAACATCATCACGAAGCTGGAGAGGGACAGCCACACCGTGATGGAGCCTCGCTCGTCGTGCTGGGTCATCGCTCCCGCCAGGTGTCGATCGGGCTGGACATGGTCGCGCGCACGACGCGCGAGCCGGGAACGCCGGGAACGGCCAAATCGGAAAGGCTGAGCCGGCAAGAAACCGTGACTTCGACCAACCCGGGAACGCCCGGTTGCTTGTTGAAGTCGCTGGTGCCAACTGTCACGTCGACGTTGGAGCAGCCGATCTTCTGGTTGGCGATGCTGGCGACGGCAGCTTTTCGAGCGTCGGCCCGTGCCGTCTCGGCATCCCGAGAGAGTGAGGCGGACCTGGCGCCATCGGCGGCAGCCGATTGGAGCGCCTCGTGGGTGCTCGCCGTTCGTCCGCCGAAGATGATCAGGCCCACGAACAGAGCGAATGCAGGCACGCCGATCGCCGCTTCGATCGCCGCCGAGCCACGCTCGTCTTGTCGCGTCATGGCGTTCCCGAGGTGTTGGGAGCGGTGAGTCGCTCGACGGGCACCGACGCACTCTGCGTGATCCGGACCTTCCACCCGGGAATCACGCTCAGGCTGAACCCGGTGACCGTCACCGTGGCTGTCGTCGCGGTGCGGTTGGCGGAGGTAGATGCTCCGGTGAGTACGTCGTTGCCGCCGGCCTCGGCGAGGAAGTCGTTGGCCGCTCCGACGCCGTCCGTCTCCCGGCCATGCTCGGCGCCGGCCGCCCGGGCACCCTCCTGCGCGGCGGCGATCGCCACTGTTCGCGCGTGGTAGAACAGCGCGGCCTGCATCCCGATGAACATGACCGCGAAGAGCGCGGGCAGGAGGATGACGAGCTCGATCGAGACCGAGCCCCGTTCGTCGCGCCGCCAGCAGCGGCTACTTGATGTTGCCGGCCTGGCTTTTGACATAAGTCGTCACGGCCGCGACCACGATCCCGACAATGGCGATCACGGCGACAGCCCAGAGCACGTGCTCTGTGGTCACCGAGCCACGCTCATATCGCCGGGCGGCTCGCAGGTCGTCATATGCCGTGAGCACGGCCAGGCGAAGCAGGACCAGAACTTTCAACATGGGTTCCTCCTTGATCTGTCTCTTCCGTTCATGAGGTCGTGAACATGCGAAGCAATGAGGGGGCTACGAGGAGGGCCATGAAGATGACGCCGAGTAGCGAGCCTGGGATCGTCATGCGCTCGCCGACGGCGTTCGCCTGGGCAATCTCGTCGTTGAGCATCGCCGTGCGCATAGCGGCGGATCGGGCACGCAGGGTGACGTAGACGCTCGCTCCCTCCTCACCGGAGAGCCGCATGATGTCGGCGAAGTCGTCCAGCTCGGGAAGCCCGAGCTCCTCTGCCAAGGTGTGCAGCGCATCCCAAGGTGGCAGGCCCGACCAGCGCGACCGGGTCAGCTCCTCGGAGAGCCGGGTGAAGACCCACGAATCTCCTACCTCCGCGGCTGCTTCCATGGCCTGACGGACGCCGATGCCGTTGTGACGCTCGAGAGCGACCAGATCGATGTAGGCGCCGAGCGCCCGGGCGAACTCGACGCGGGCCTTCCGGGCATCGTCAAGCGCGTTGTAGTTAGGAATGAAGAACATCACGGCCGCCAGGGCGAGCGACGCGAGTGCCGGGACCTGGAGTGGGAGGCCCAGCCCGAGGGAGTTGAAGAGAAGCGTGAGGCCGGGCGGAATGAGGAGTCCGAGGCCGGCGAAGGTGAGCTTCTCGCCGTAGAACTGCGCGATTGAGATCCGTAGCAGGGCGAGTTCGCGGGTCGGCGTGCGCACCCACAGTCCCGGCGGCAGCACGCGCATGCCCCAAAGCCCGAGTCGTTCCTTGCCATTCCGGGCAGCGGAGGCATTGGCGGTGGTGCGGTGTCGCGTGGAGGAGACACGCTCCAAGGCGTCGGCGAGGTCCGGCTGAGCGGGCACGAGTCGCGCGACGACCAGGGTGAGTCCGAGGCCGATAAGGCCACCGGACAAGATCGCCAGCTGGAGACCGGTGATCATGGGGTCGCCGCCACATCGAGTCGAGTTTGGAGGAAACGCGGCAGCGGTTTGCCGGTAGCCATGCTGCGCATCCAGATCAAGGTGGCGACGTAGGCCGAGAGAAGAACGACGAGGATGACCTGACCGATAGCGGTCGCGTACGGCTCGACGTACTGGCCTGACAGGGCCAGGACAAGCAGGACACTGGCGCTGATGAGTGTCACCCATCGGGCGGTCGCACGCGGCTTGGCCCGATCGGCCTCGACCTGCCGGCGCGCCCGGACGTCAGCGGCGACCGACTCCGCGAGACCTTCGAGGACGCTCGCGAGCCCGGCGCCACGGCGGCGTGCTCCGAGGATGAGGTTCGCAGCGATCAGGTCGCCGGTCGCATCGTCAAGTTCGTCCGCGAAGACGCGGAGTGCGGTCTCCGTGTCCCACCGCGCACGAAGACGAGCAACGAGCCGGCTGACCTCGGCGTTGATCGGCGCGGGCGTGGAGCGCAGTGTCGCGACCAGCGCCTGTTCGAGCCCGATCCCGACGGTCAGGACGCCAGAGAGCGAGCGAGTCCATTCCTCCATCGCTTCCAGCCGGTTGATCTGAGTGGCCGCCGGGGGAGCGGACAGCAGAGCCGGCAATCCTATGACCGCGACCGGCGCGATGACCAGCGCGAGTACCCACCCGGTGATCGCCCATCCGAGGAGGCCCAGCCCGGCTCCGAGCAGTAGCAGCACTCGGGTGCGCGAGGTCAACGCCGCAACGCGGCCCCGGGACATGTGCCTCTCGCGAGGTGGTTCGGCCGTCGGTCGCAGGCCGACGACGATGCCGAGGATGCCGATGGTGATCAGTCCGCCGGCAAGGGCGGGAAGCAAGGGAGTCACGGCTGCACTCCGTACGGCTGGGTCGAGAGGTACGCCGCCAGGTCGAAGCCGTGGCGTGTCAGCGCCCGGTACTCGTCGGGAAGTACGTCCGGTACGGCGACACCTGACGCATCGGCACGGAACACCTGCGTGGTCGCGTATCCGACCTCCTTCTCGCCGGGGGCCAGGGCGATGATCTCGGAGACTCGCCTTTCACGCTGCGCGCCGCCGGGGACGACCTTGTTCTCCATGCTCAGCTGGACGATCAGATCGACCGTCGCCGCGAGCTTGCTGGTCGCGAGGCCCTGGGTGACGTGTGGACCGGCCTCCATCGCGCAGGTGACGAGCTTGCGGACAGCGGAGGCCGCATCAGCCGCGTGGGTCGTCGAGATGGAGCCGGTGCCCGACTCCATCGCCTTGATCATCGCCCAGATCTCCTTGCCTCGTACCTCGCCGACGATCTGGCGCGAGAGGTTAAACCGGAAGGAGTCGACGAGTGCCTCGTCGAGCGTGAACTCGCCCGCCTGGCGGCCATCAGCCCCGCGCTCACCGGATCCCGGACGTGCCTCCCAGGCGTGGACGACCTTGTGGCGGTTGAGCTCATGGAGGTGGAGCTCGTACTCGGTCTCGAAGGTTCCGATCGCCTCCATGGCGTCGATCTCCGCACAGAGCGCGCGGACCAAGGTCGTCTTGCCGGCGCCCTGGGCGCCGGCGACGACGATCGAACGTCGTGCTCGGACAGCGGCGCGTAGGAACGATGCTGCAGTCGGCGTCATCATGTCTCTTGCGACGAGGTCGTCGAGCGTGACGTGCATCAGCCGGTGCCGTCGGATCACGACCGATGGACGGGGCGTGACCCATGCTGCGGCGGCCAGGCGGGAACCGCCGTCCAGCCGCAGATGGAGCCGCGGCTGCGCCTCGGAGAAGGAGCGAGCGTTGACCTCGCTGCGCGATGCGAGGAAGACCAGAAAGTCGATGAGCTCCTGGTCGGAGTCCGCGACGGGTGGGCCGTCGATCAACGTGCCGTCAACCAGCTCGAGCAGGACGTTGTCGTGGCCGACGATGACGATGTTCTCGACACCGTCGTTGTCGACCAACGGCTGCAGTCGACCCAACCGGAAGAGCGAGTCGAAGACCGCCTGCGCCGTCGCCTGCTGGCGGACCTGGCTCCAGGTCCCGCGGCCGGCGTCGACGTGCTCGGCCATCGCCGACTCGATGAAGTCCAGCACGATCGACCGGCCGAGTTCCTGCTGAGCCGCCTTGTCTAGCCTGCTCCGGTCGGAACCGACGGCCTGGCTCAGCTGCTCGGACGCACGCGCACGCAGCTCCGACACGACGGACCAGTCGACTTCGGGGCCTGCCGGCGGGGGAGCGGTGACCGGAGCGCCGAGCTTGGCGGGGGCCGGCGTTGTCCCGTTGGACGGCTGGCTGAACAGCGGCAGCCGCGAAAGCTCGCCGTACTCACTCATGTAGCGGGAGGCCTCCGTCACCGTTGAGCCCCCTCGACCTGGGCGAGCAGACCACGGGCGAGGTGCGCCTGAATCGACTGTGCTGCGGCCTGTAGACCCCGGACGTAGGGCCCGGTCTCGAAGTGACGAGGTGGGTGCGCGCCGCGGTGGTAGACCGCGGCGGCTGCCGGGTCGTCGGGGACGTCGGCGACCACCGGCATACCGAGCACCTTGGAGACCTCGGTGTCTCGATACGGCTGTCCTTCGCCGATCAGCAGCAGGCCTGGATGTCTCCACCCGGTCCCGGGCTGGCGAACGGTCTCGGCCCACGAACGTGCTGCGGAGATCGATGGCAGGTTTGCGCGAGTGACCAGCAGGGATGCGTCAGCCGTGTCCAGGAGTTGCTGCGGTGATCCCGTCAGCCCGAGCCTGCCGGCATCAACGATGACGTCCTGCCCGTTTGCCTCCAGTTCGCGCAAAGCCGAGCCGAGTGGCTCCCACACATCGCGGAGTGCCGCTGCCTGAGCGTGTGTCCGCGTTCCCGCGACGAGGGAGACGTTCGGGCTCAGGGGCCGGACGACGTCGCGTAGCGCATCCGCTGTACCAAGCGGCGAGAGCGCAAGCTCGATCAGTCCGGCGTAGTACGGCGTCGTGCCCTTCATGAATCCGGCGAGGATCCCGGAGCCGCCGGTCGGGTCGGCTTCCACGAGCAGCACTGGACGCGGCCAGCAGAACGCGAGGCCCACGGCCGTCGCGGTGACGCCGGGCGATCCGGATGCGGAGGTCAGGCAGACGACAGCCATCATTCGGCTCCGGAGTCCAGCACCAAGGCGACATTCCCAGTGGCGGCGCGTGCGGCGAGGACGCCCGCGTCGGCGTACGGCACCAGGACGTTGACGACCGTGTTGCCTGTCGTCTCGTCCACGTAGGTTGCGACGACTTCAGCGACCGTGAACTGCGGCGAGCTCGCCGGCGCCTCGCCGTTGTCACCAGGTGTGACGATGATGCGGACCTTGTCGCCGCCATATAGGGCCATGCCAGGGACCTGCGCGGGTGTCAGGGAGATCCCGACAATCGACTGGCCTCGCGGAGGTAGCGGCTCGTCGGCAGTCGACTCGCTTGTGAGCAGGCCGCCCGCCGCGATGTCGAGGGCTGCCCGCTGACCGACGATCTCCTCGTACTCCGAAGCGGGCAGCGGGGACAGCGCCGGGTCGCCATTGATCCTGACCCGCTGGACGTCCTCGGCATCTATCACCTCGCCGCGGTGGATCGTGTCGCGGGCAGCAAGTACCTCCTGGGTGTTCGTCGTCGAACTCCAGGCCCACGCGCCGATCAGGCAGCCGAGCGCGGTCACGATGACCGCGGCGACTACCAGCGCGGGGCGTCTTCGGAGCTTGGGCGGGGGAGTGATGGTGGCGGCCGCCTCTGGGGTGGCGTTGCGCGGGCCTGTCCTTCGCGCCTCTCGGGCCGTTGTGGACACCTTGTCGTACCTCCCGCGCGGCCCGTCAGTTGACGAGCACCTGCGCCTCGCCGATCCGGATCTGTGTCGAGCGGTTGAGGCCGTCGAGCCGAATCGTCCCCGTCTGGCCGGCGCCCGACCACGTGATGACCCAGCTCGAGGTGGCGGTGACGGTGTAGGCGTCATCGGCCTCGTGCGCGCTCGACTCCCTATAGGTGTGGCCGCAGTCAGGAGAGTCCTTCCTCCCGTACGACGGCTTGTACGGCGTGCCGACCGCTTCGCAGACGACCTCGGTGCCGTCGCCCATGTCCCAGGTGATGTGAAGCAACTCCGCCGTGGCTGTGATCGTGATGCCGCCGGCGGAGGCGCTCTCGCTGATCGGACCGACGGTGTGGGCGTTCGGGTTCTCGGCCCACATCCAGACCGGCATACCGACCAGGCCGATGCTGTCCGGACCGGGCTCCGGAGCGATGCCGATGTTGATGGCTGAGAGACGCATCTGCTCGATCGCGAGCTGGGCGACGTCACGCGGCGTCGGTCCGATGCCCGAGTTCGGCGGCGGGTCGTAGGACCAGATAGTGATGAGCAGACCCGTCTGCGGCTGGTAGCAGTTGTATACGGCGCCGTCGCCGGGCTCGTGACCCTGCCAGCTCGGGTCGCCCGCTGGCGGCTGGGGCTCTACCAGACTGATGTAGCAGTGGTAGCTGTTCGACCAGTAGCCCGCGGGCGATGAGCACGGGACCGGCCCGGGCGGAGGATGCGTGATGCCTTGGCTGGTGCCATCCCAGTAGCAGGCTGCTCCGCTGCCGGTGTCCTGCGGCCCGTCGTCACCTGGCTCACCAGGCGTGCCCGGAGTGCCCGGCACCTCGATCCAGATCAGGCACTGGCCCGTCGCTGGGTCGGTCTGCGAGCACACGGTGTCCGCGTATGACTCGGCCTGGACGAGGACCGAGAGGCCGGCGGCTGCCAGCGCTGTCAGGGCGAGGCGAGTCAGGATGCTGGGCATGGCGTCTGCTCGAGGTCTTGTCCCGTCGCCACACGCCAGCCGCCGGTCGGATCGGCGGCGTACGCGTAGTTCGCGACGGTGTAACGCGTCCACCCGGTGTCCGGGCGGTCGGGAGAGATGATCGACTTGCCGCTCTCGTCGAGCACGTCGACCTTGCTGACGTCCCAGCAGACGTCGATGACGACCGCGGGCACCTTGCCGGCGTTCGGGTCCGAGTTGTCCAGGTTGACCGACTGCACCGTCAGTTCGCCGATCGACGTCGCGCCGGTTTGGCGCTGACCTTCGTTACGTTGACGGCGGATCAGAGTCTGAACCGCATTGAGCTGTGCGCTCGTCGCGACGGACTTCAATTGCTCGAGATCGGAGGACGGATCGCTGCGGAGCTCGTCGACCACCGTGTAGTAGTTCCGAATGGCCGCGGTGGCGTCGATGGTCGCGAGATCGGATGTCGACGTCGCCGAGGCGCTCGTCGTTGCTGCGGTCGGCGCAGATGACGCGGACGGCGATGGCGGAGGACCCGCCTCGCTGTCGCCACACGCGGAGACCGCGGCCAACATCAGTGTGCCGGTCGCACAGGAGATCAACCCGAGTCGAATCTTCATGGCGCTTTGTCCCGCTGCCTCTCGCTGTTCGGCTCGAGGCACAGATGACACCCGCGGCGGTGCGGGCATCGTCTGAGCCTCATCGTAGGGTCCGATCCTGGATTTGGCACCCGGTCGCTTCTCGCCTTTCCGGGCCACCGCTCAGGTGCTCTCCGCCTTCCAACTTTCTCGACCTACCCATCCCCTTCTTGCTCTCCGTCTCGTCGCCCTCACTGTCACCCCTTCGATCCCGCCACCTGTTCCCTTGCTGCCTTTCCAGGCCTGCCCGTCTCCTGCACCTCATCCCCTATCGGCTTCACACGGTGTGCAGATCGAGGGGGTGTGGATGGCAGGCCGCACCTGAACCCTGTGGAAGGCAAGCGGCCATGACGGTCTCGATGCGCCGGATGTCCGCGGGCAGCGGCTATCAGTACCTGCTGCGCAGCGTCGCCGCCGGCGACGGCAACCGAGCGCTGTCGACACCGCTCACGCGCTACTACTCCGACGTTGGGGCCCCGCCCGGCCGCTGGATGGGCTCGGGGGTAAGAGCCTTCGGGGGCGGTGAGCT
Organism: Nocardioides halotolerans DSM 19273; assembly: GCF_000422805.1. Lineage (GTDB taxonomy): Bacteria > Actinomycetota > Actinomycetes > Propionibacteriales > Nocardioidaceae > Nocardioides > Nocardioides halotolerans. Next base: position 302,053 of record NZ_KE383925.1, read on the forward strand.
CAGGCCCGGCATGCAGGTGACGGAGGACCAGCTCGCGCTGCTGGTTGGTATGGGTCGCGATCCGATCACAGGGGAACAGCTCGGCCGGGCCTACCCGTCGTACAAGCGCATCGCTGATCGCATCCACGAGCGCGTCGCCGCACTCGACCCTGAGATGACTCCGGAGGACTGTGCCGCCGAGTCGGAGAGGATCGAATCCGAGGAGAGCGCGCTAGGCGTGCGCCATGCGGTGGCCGGTTTCGACCTCACCTTCAGCGTGCCCAAGTCCGTGTCCGTGCTGTGGGGTGTCGCCGATGCGTCGACGCAGGAGCGAATCGTGGAGGCACACCATGCGGCTGTCGCTGACGTCATCGACTACTTCGAGCGTGAAGTCGCAGCCACACGCGCCGGCATCTCCGACAGCGACGGCGCAGTCGCCCAGGTCAGCATCGTTGGTGTCGCCGCCGTTGCCTACGACCACTTCGACTCGCGGGCCGGAGACCCGCAGCTCCACACCCACGTCGTCGTGTCCAACAAGGTCCTCACCCAGATGGACGGACGTTGGCGCAGTCTCGACGGTCGTCCGGTCTTCGCGTCGAGGACCGGTCTGTCTGCCCACTACGACGCTCTCCTCGCCGACCGACTCTCGCGCGATGTCGGAGTCGACTGGGAGCTTCGTCAGCGAGGCGCCGACCGCAACCCGCAGTGGGAGATCGTCGGCGTCAGCGATGAGCTCATCGCAGAGTTCTCGAGCCGAACCCGCGAGATCGAGCTCAAGAAGGATGAACTCATCGGGGAGTACGTCGCGAGGCACGGTCGGATGCCGTCGGGCAGAGTCATCGTCGAGCTCCGTGCCCAGGCGACCCTGGCCACTCGGCCACCCAAGGAGCTGAGGTCGCTCGTCGACCTCACCGCTGAGTGGCGCCGCCGGGCATCCGACCAGGTCGGCGTCGACGCGACCGCGTGGGCGGCAACGCTCCTGGGTGCGGGTGGCGCTCCGCTCATCGCCGCCGACGTTCTTCTGGCCGCTATCGAGGCAATCGCCTCCGACGTCGTGACCGCTGTCGAGGTGAAGAGGGCAGCCTGGAACCACTGGAACCTGCTGGCCGAGGCCTCGAAGCAGACGATGGACCTCCTGTTTGCATCCACCTCGGACCGCGAGGCAGTCGTGTCCATGGTGGTCGATGCTGCTCAGCGTCAATCGGTGTCGCTGACTCCGCCGGAGTTGGCGACCAGTCCGGTTCGCTTCCAGCGTGAGGATGGCACGAGCCTCTTCCGACCGCGGCACTCGGCCAAGTACTCATCGACAGCGATCATCGAGGCGGAAGCACGGCTCCTCGAGCGGTCGGAAGCCACGAACGCACCGACCGTGCGGCTTAGCGTGCTGGGGCGGGTGGCGACGCACTCGAAGGCTCGACTCAGCTGTCAGCAGCGCTCCGCCCTTGAGAGCATCACGACGTCAGGCCGACAGGTGGATCTGCTCGTCGGTCCCGCGGGTGCGGGCAAGACGACAACGATGCGAGCCCTTCGTTCGTCGTGGATCGCCGAGCACGGGCAGGGCAGTGTCATTGGTCTGGCGCCCTCTGCGGCCGCTGCGCAGGCGCTGGCTGATGACCTGGGGGTCGCCTGTGACAACACGGCGAAGTGGCTTCATGAGTTCGACCACGAGCGGACGGCCCTGTGCGCCGGGCAACTGGTAATCATCGACGAGGCCACGCTCGCGGGAACGACGACGCTCGACCGGATCAGTGGCATCGCGGAGGCAGCAGGCGCCAAAGTCCTCCTCGTCGGTGACCCGTACCAGCTCCAGTCCGTCGAGGCTGGAGGCGTCTTCGCGCTCCTGGTCGACCGACGCGCCGGTGCCCCCGAGCTGACCGACATTCATCGCTTCGTGAACGAGTGGGAGAAGCACGCCTCTCTCGCTCTTCGCCGGGGTGAGGTCGAGATCATCTCGACGTACATCCGGCAGAAGCGGGTCCGCGAGGGACTGACCGATGAGATGCTCGACCGGGCCTACGAGGCATGGCGTGCGGACTGCAACGCCGGCAAGGCGAGCATCCTCGTGACCGAGTCGTCCCACGCCGTGCGGGTTTTGAACGAGCGCGCCCGAGCCGAGCGGCTGCTGCTCGACGGCGCTGTCGATGGTCGGGAGGTCCCCCTGGCCGCGGGCACCAGGGCCTCGGTCGGAGATGTCGTCATCACCCGGCGCAACGAGCGAGGTCTGCGGACCTCCCGTGGCGGCTGGGTCAAGAACGGCGACCGCTGGCGGGTGGTCGACATCCGCCGCGACGGCTCGGTGCTCGTCGACCGGCTCGATCCACGGCGATACGGCAAGTCGGTGCTGCCAGCTGAGTACGTCGGCGAGTACGTCGACCTCGGTTACGCCGTCACGGCACATCGGGCCCAGGGCATCACCGTCGACACTTCCCACGTCGTCGTCACACCGTCGACGACCCGGGAGAACCTCTATGTCTCAATGAGCCGTGGTCGGGAGTCGAACATCGCCTACGTGGCTCTCGACCAGCCTGACGACAGCCACTCGACTCCCGAGCCTGATGACGTCACGGCTCGCACTGTGCTCTTCGGGGTGCTTCAACACAGCGGCGCGAGCATGTCCGCGCATCAGACGATGGAGGCCGAGTACGCGATCCATGGCGGCATCGACCGGCTCGCCGCCGAGCTCGAGACAATCGCGGCAGACGCCCAGCACGACAGATTCGTTCGGCTTCTGTGCCGATCCGGCCTCACGCCTGAACAGCATGAGGCGGTCGTTCAGTCGAGCGCCTTCGGGCCTCTCACCGCGGCCCTCCGCCGGGCTGAGGCGTACCACCACGACCTCGAGAAGCTGGTCCGGCTCGTCGTTGGACGGCACGCACTGGACGACGCGGACGACGTCGCGGCGGTGCTTCAGTACCGGGTCGAGAAGGCGGCGGCGTCCCTGCCTCGCGGCTGTCGGCTTCGCCCGCGTCTGATCGCCGGTCTCATTCCGGAACCGATGGGAGAGATGCCTGCCGAGGACCGCCGGGCGATCGAGGAGCGCAAGCACCTCATCGAAGGTCGGGCAGCCGCGCTGGCTGCGGATGCCGTCGACGAGGGTGCCCCGTGGATACGCCGGCTCGGCGAGCCGCCCGCATCCGACCTCCTCGCTTGGCGGGCCGCCGTAGCCACCGTCGCGGCCTACCGTGATCGGTACCGGGTCACGTCGGACTTGCCCGCCGGTGGGCGAGCATCGACAGATGCCCAACGGGTGGATCGACGGCATGCCTTCCTAGCGGTGCGACGTGCTGAGGGCGTTGGCGCGGAGGCGTCGGTTGGGCACGGCTTGGCCGCGGATGCTCGTGCCGTTTCTGCGCCTTAGGACAGTCATTGTCGCCGCCATCCACAACGAGTGCGGCTCGGCTGCGGGAGGCGCAATGTTCGCCATATTCAGGATTCGTCGTTGCCCAGTCCCGGAGGGTGCAAGGTGTTGATTCAACTCGTCGCGGCGCCCGTCGTCATTTCGGTTGCGGTTCTTTACAGGCTGCTCCAGGCGTACGCGCCTTCCAACTTTCTGCTCCGCCGCGTCCGCACCTCGCGACCCACAGTCGGCATGGCAGTTGCCCTCGTCGCGCTCGCATTCGCGTGCGCCGTATCCGTGCAGACGATCCGGCTCGCGATGGCGGCCGGGGCCCCGGAATGGCTGAACCTCTTCGTCCTGGTACTCGCATGGGATGCGATCAAATTCGCAGTCACGGCATGCCTGACCTCGATGCGTCGAATTGCATCGGTTGTTTCGAGGACTCCGCGCCTCGCCTAGTCGGCCGATCTGCGCGCGGCCTTCGAGTCCAGCGCCCGCGACCACGTACAGCGTCGATTCTGTCCGTGAGCCGTGTTATGGCCCGCCGACGAATGGGCGACTGACGATGGAAGACGTTGGTCGACGCAATGGCGTTTCGCTCAAGCCGGCCGGGCATACATGCATGTATGTATGTACAGTGTTCGACATGACCGCTGGCGTGCAGGACCGACAAGTTCGGGCAGTAGCAACCCGCCGGCTGTTGTTAGACACCACGGTTGCTTGCTTGGCGGAGCTGGGGTACGCGGGGACCACTGGCCCTGCCGTAGCCGAGCGAGCTGGCTTGTCGCGAGGCGCCCAGCTCCACCACTTCGGCACGCGAGACCAGATGGTCGTGGCGGCGGTCGAGCATCTGGCACAGCAACGTCTCACGCACGTTCAAGACAGCCTCGCGATACGGATCGGAGACAGTCTGGACCCCTCGGCTCAACCGAGCAGGCCGGCAGCACTTGCGGCCCTGGAGCTCCTCGCTGAGGCGTTGTCCGGGCCGCTGTACGGAGCCACGTTGGAGCTGTGGGCCGCGGCACGCACCGACGAGGACCTTCGACGGCAGCTGGTTCCGGCCGAGGAGCGGGTGCACGCCGAGCTTCGGGAGGTATGTCGCGTCTGGATCACCACGGATCCGGTTCTGATCCAGCTGACGCTAGATCTCCTGTTAGGTCGAGGAGTGAGCGGGATGCTCGTCCCGCATCCTCCCAAGTGGCAACGTGATGTCCTTGAACGCTGGATTGACACTGTCGTGGGCGGCCGGGTCGCGGGATGAGTCGATTTGATGACCTGATCGCGACGTTTGCAGAGAAGTTCCGTCCTCCTGACGACGGAGCTCGCCTCGCTTCACACCACGCCAACTGTCTGGGCTGCGGCGAGGACAATCCGCATGGCCACCATCTCGAGGTGCGACGTGCGGGGGACGGCGTGGTCGCTGCGCACGCCTTCGACCACCGGCACGAAGGCGCGCCGGGGATCGCTCATGGTGGCGCGTTGGCGACGGTCATCGACGACCTCTATGGATTCCTCCAGTACCTAGTGGGCGGCCCGGCGGTGACTCGACGCCTCGAGATCGAGTACCTGCAGCCTGTCCTCTTGGACGTCACCTATCGGTTGGAAGCCCACCTCACCGGCCGCGATGGGCGTCGACTTCAGGTCGAAGCCACCATCACCGACCCGGAGGGGCAGAGGGTGCTCACCTCGACGGCCATGTTCGTGCTCGTCGACGTCACCCACTTCGCGGCTGCGTACGCACGAACCCTGGAGAGCGCCATGAGCAGCGCCATCACCAAGACCACCGACGAGACCGGCGGTCCGACAGACGTTCCGAGAGAGCCGCGGCCGTGATCCCTCAGCGAGCAGAGGTTGACTGCCACCGATCACCGCCCACTCGCAGGCTCGGACGCGGAAGACCGCGACATGACTACTAGTCATGCTTCTGCACGGGTGTCGCCCTACCCGCATCGGATCGGTGGGCACTGTGGGTCCGGCGCCCTGCGAGACCTGCTGGAGTGGGCCGGACTCGGATGGGACGGCCCTCCCAGCGAAGGTCTTGTGTTCACTCTCGGCGGCGCGCTCGGTCTCTCCTATGTGCGCTCGGTAGACCTTTTCCCACCCCTGTACCTGGTTGGCCGTGGCGGAGAGCTCGAGCTGGATCTGCCCCGTCGGCTGGGCGGAGCGGTCGAGCAGCGGGTCACTGACGATCCCGCCGAGGGGTGGAACTGGGTACGCGCTGAGATCCAGGGTGGTCGTCCAGTGATGCTCTGGGCCGACATCGCCGAGCTGCCCTATCTGCGCGTCAAGCTCTCGATGAGTCGCCACGACATCGTGGTGATCGGATTCGATGACCACGCGCAAGTGGCCTTGGTGGTGGACAACGATCGCGAAGACGTCCAGGAGGTCCCCTATGAAGCCCTTGCGCGGGCACGCCGCTCCACGTCGTTCCCGCAACCGACGCGACATACGGTGTACAACATCAGGTGGCCCGCTGTGCTGCCGGATCTGGCATCCACGGCGGCTGAGGCATTCGCCCAGTCAGCCCACGCCATGAGCAATCCCACCAGCGCCACCAGAATCTTCGACGGGCTAACCTCAGAACCGGGTGACGCCGCCGGTCTGACGGTCCACAGCGCTGGAGTCGCCGCAGCGCGTGCCTTTGCCACGGACATTGCGGGCTGGGAACGACATGACGACGAGCAACTCGAAATCATGTTGTTCAGCGTCGGCGCGTTCATCGAGAAGGCAGGCACCGGCGGCGGCCTCTTCCGCCGGCTCCTGGCGCAGGGGGCTTTCGAGATCGCCCAGATGACAGGGGACGAGGCAACCACCTCATTGGCGCGCTCAGCCAACCGAGCCGCGGAGGCCTGGACAACGGTGGCACGTTTGGCCACCGCCCGGGATAGGCCCGCACGCAGTCGAGTCCGCGACGCCGCGCAGTCGGCCTTGGCCCTTCCGGAGCTCGAGGCCATGCTGACCCAAGACCTGCACGGCGCTGCGGCGTCACTTCGAAGCTGACCGTGGACGCGCAGGACATCCCGAACTTGTCCTGCTCGATTTGTCCTGCTCGATCTGAAGCGTCCCCATTCTGACTCCACTTCACTCGGCAGCGTCGTTACTCAGGCACCGTTCGCATCTCGCATATCGAGGAGCACATGGCCTCGTTCTGCGGAGTCCAGATCGATATCCCCGGTTGCCGCCGAGACAGCCCACGTTGGTGCTACGGTCCGACTGGCGAGTTCGTGGGGGGTGGGCGCTCCATCCGTAGTGAACTGCGGATGGAGGCTCGCGCCGAACAGGCGCTGCGCCTCTTCAGAGTTGGGCCACAGACGTCTGAGAGCTGCCCCCAGCGATGGCGCTCGCCTTGCTCCGCCAAGCGACCGCCGGGCGCCGTCCTGCCGGCGGCGGGCTCGGCCGGTCGGGGTCAGTCGTGCTGGTCGATCAGATTCGCGTCTGGCACGCCACTCGGCAGCGGCCGTAGGTAGCGATCACTAGCCGCCAAACTACCCTTTTCCTCCTATGCATTTTGGCGTAGCCTGACCCCAACCCCTGCGTACATGGTGATCATGAACCCCCGGGTTCGGCCGCCAGGGCTGGAGGTGGGTGGAGTGGGATATTGGGATCCGAACGGGCCAGCGTGGCAACATCTGGGGAACGCCCTATGGGACGTGATGGCAGTCGTGTGGTGGACGTTGGTGGGTGGCCTCGTCGCTGCCGGTGCATGCTGGTACGTGGGTGAGAGCATCTACAGTGAGTGGGTTCGCGTACACCCCCAGCCACGACTCCGGTTTCTGGCCGAGCGAAGGCTGCGTCGAGATCTCGCCCGAGGGCTTGCTGATCTTGAGGAATACCTGCGCGAGCACGATCCAGCACACGTGAACGACGGCCCGGCTCGCCATGGCCGGTCGCGGACCTGGAGACGCCAGGGGTGGCGCCGACCTTGAGGCAGACTTCGTTCTCTGACGACCCGCCCCCGGCCGTCGATGGCTGGGGGCGAGGCTCGCGCCTATCTCCGGCGGGGACACCGGCACCTCCGCGGTCATTTGTGACCCATCGGGCCGGGTGAGGCGGAGGGCCGCAGCGTGAAGACCGCGCACGGGGGCGGTGCTTCCGACGAGCAAGGTCGATGCGCAACGGAGGTATCCGGGGCACATCCGGGGCCAGTACCAGATCGAACCGATCTGCCGAGACGGGTCCGAGCGCGATGCTGCCACGGCCGAGACGACGACGTTCCGGCTCTGGGTGCGTCAGTTTCCATCAACCTGGGACTTCTATGTCTTGTCGGTCGGTGGCCTCGGCCCGCTGGTTGAGCATGGTCAAAAGCTTGTCGCCTTCGATGTCGAGGTCCGGCAGTAGGCGGTCGAGCCACTGAGGTAGCCACCAGGCTCGCTCGTCGAAGACGGCCATGAGCGCGGGCACGAGGGTCAGCCGGACGATGAAAGCGTCGATGAGGATGCCGGCGGCCAGGGCAAAGCCGATCTGCTTGATCATGATGTCGTGGCTGAATATGAAGCCGGAGAACACCGCGACCATGATGATGGCGGCTGCCACGACGACCCGGCTGGCGTGGTCGAACCCGTGAACGACGCTCTGGCGGGCCCCCTGGCCATGGATGTGCGCTTCGCGCATCGAGGAGACCAAGAAGACCTCGTAGTCCATGGCGAGTCCGTAGAGGATGCCGGTCACGATGATCGGCATAAAGCTCATGAGCGAGCCGCCGGTGTCGACCCCGAAGAGGTCGCTGAGCCAGCCCCACTGGAAGACGGCAGTCGTAGCTCCGAAGGTGGCCAGGATGCTGAGCAGGAAGCCGGCTGTGGCCTTGAGTGGAACCACCACCGAGCGGAAGACCAGCGTCAGGATCAGGATCGAAAGCACGATGATGATCCCGAGATAGAGGGGAAGAACGCTGGCGATCTTGTCGGACATGTCGATTCGGATGGCGGTGAACCCGGTGACGCCCAGCTGCACCTGGTTGTCCCGGGCAATGGGGTGGTCGGGCTCGCGGAGGGACGTCACGAGTTCGCTGGTCGACTCGTCATCGGGACCCGACGTGGGGATGATGCTGAACACGGCTAGGTCGCGCGCCTCGTTGACGCCGACGGGGGCGGCCAACACGATGTCGTCTCGGTCTTGCAACTCGTCGATCAGTTTCGCGGTCAGCTCGGGCGTGACGTTGCCTGCGGCGCGGGTGGGCTCCGCGGTGACCAGGAGCGGGCTGTTGAATCCCTCGCCGAAGCTCTGGGAGACGGCCTCGTAGCTCTGCCGGGCGGCCGTGTCCTGGTTCGCGGTGGCACCGGAAGGGATGCCCAGGTTCATGCTGGCTGCGGGGATCGCCATCACGACCAGGATCGCGGCCACGCCGGCGATGACTGGCCACCTGAACCTGACCACCCCCCTTACCCAGTGGTCAGCGACGCCGGGCGACTCCGCCTGCAACTTGGCGCGGCGCCGGGTTCGGACCTTGTCCGAGCAGATCCGCTCCCCGACCAGACCTAGCAGTGCGGGCAGCAGGCTCAGGGCGATGAGGACGGCCAAGGCCACGGTAGACGCCGCGACCAGCGCCATTGTCGAAAGCACCGCGATGCCGATGACGGTGAGGGCGGTCAGCGCGATGAGGACGGTCAGGCCCGCGAAGAACACGGCGCTACCCGCGGTGCCGACTGCTCTGCCGGCTGCCTCGTGCGCGTTGAGGCCATGGTCGAGGATCAGTCGTCGTTGCCGGTTGACGACGAACAGCGCGTAGTCGATGCCGACGGCGAGGCCGACCATGAGGCCGAGGACGGGGGTGGCGGAGTTCATCTCGACGACGTTCGAGAGCGTGTAGGCGCCGCCGACGCCGATACCGACGCCGACCAGCGCGGTGATCAGGGGTAGGCCGGCCGCAGTGAGGGAACCCAACGTGAGTACCAACACGAGGGCGGCGACGGCGAGACCGATCACCTCGCCGATGCCGACGGGGATTTCGAGTGCCTCGAGGGAGTCGCTGGGGAGAACGGTCATCCCCGTGCCCTGTTCGGCGCGTTCCACGACCTCGAGCACCGAGGAGACATCGTCATCGGTCAGTGAAGTCGAGGCGACGGTGAACTGGAACTGGAACAGCGCGACCCGCCCGTCCGAGGACACCAGCACGCCGGGCACCGGGGCGCCGTCCACCATCAGCGGCTGGTAGGGGGCCGCCTGTGCCGGGTCCGACCCGGCTGGCGCATCCCCGGGCGCATTCTCTTGCGGCGTGCCCGGTGCTCCCTGCTCGGCGGTACTCAGCGCGGCGTCGAGAGGGTTGACGACTCTCTCGAGCTCATAGACCTCGCCAACAGTGCTGCTGAGCACTGCGAGTCGCTCCGGGGTGTCGAGGCGCTCGCCGACCGGCACGGTGAAGACCACGCTGGCCTGACCCCCAGACGCCTCCGGGAGCTCATCGGCTACGCGGTCGAGCACGGTCTGTGCCTCGGTGCCCTCGATCTTCATCTCGGAGCTCACGCTCACCCCGTTGATTGCCATGCCACCGACGACCGCCGCGAGGACTGCGACCCATCCGGCAATGAACAGCCACGGCCTCCCGTACGCGGTTCGTCCCAGACGGTACAAGAAGGTGGACATGGGTCGGGTGCTCCTTGGGGGTGAGGCGGCTGCGGTTAGAGGCCGTGACGCAGGTAGTCGAAGGTGAGGTCGAGGAACGAGCTGTAGTCCATCGACGCGGGCGTGTAGTCGCTCTCGCCGTCCAGGTGCACGTCGAGAGTTCCCTCTAGGGCGGCCATCACGGCGCCGTACACGGCGCCAAACAGCAGCGGTACGTAGATCGCGGGGTACCGGTCCCCGGCCACCGACGCCAGGAGCTCCTGGGCGGTATGGCGCATTCGTTGCTGAACGCCCAGGACGTAAGGCTCCAGCGTCGGGTACTCCCGCGCCATCGCCATCAGCTCGCGCATCCTCACCAGCGTGTCCGCAGTGAACTGATCCCTCATCACGGCCAGTAGGGCATCGAGCAGCGGTAGGTCCGCGGGCAGGCCGGCCAGGATCGCGCTGGCGTCGTCGACACCGCCGAACGCGACTGACGCGACCGCCTCCTCCTTGCAGGAGAAGTGGTTCCCGAAAGTGCGTCGCGAGTAGCCCGCCCGCTCCACCACGTCCGCGGTGACGAACCCAAACAGCCCGCGCTCACGAGTCAGCTCGAAAGCGGCTTGGGCCAGCGCCTGTCCCGTCGCCTCGCGCTTGAGGTCCCGCAACCCACGATCCATGCCCTGAGTATGACGCTTGTTGCCCAATGGGCAACATTGCCTATTGAGCAGTTCGATGCCCATCGTTGCCGCCTGCCGAACAACTGTCCGTCGAGGGAAGGCCGGTAGCGTGACGCAACATATGGCCGTCGATCCGCCCTCGGCGCCGGTCTGTCAATGAGTGGCCATGGACTACGGGAGCTCGTATGGGTGCTGGTGGTGAAGTGGTCGGTTCGGACAGCGGAAGCCAGTTCGCTGATGCGGTGCTGGCTCTGCTCGCGGTCGCGCGGCGGACCAGGGGACGCCTGCAGCCGCTCTTCGAAGACGTCACCGTGCCGCAGTTGGTCTTACTGGATGCTGTACAGATCTGCGGCCTGGAGGGCATCGGCGCCATTTCGACGTACACGCTGTTGAGCCAACCGACGGTGACCCAACAGGCGGCCAGCCTGGAAAGCGCAGGTCTGCTGCGCCGCATCCCGGCTGAGGACGACCGCCGCCGGCGCGTGCTCACGCTCACCGAACGAGGTGAGCAACTCCTGGCCGCCAAGCGCGGCCTTGTCGCCGACCGACTCTCGGTCGCCTGGAGATCTCTCACGCCTGAGGAGCAAGCCATCGCGGTCCCACTGCTGCGCCACATCACGGATCTCGTAGGGGAACTGACCTGACTGAGTCCAATGGCGACTAGTCAGGCGTCGTGTGTCGAACCGACCCAGAGCCCGGAGGGCTCGCCGTCGCTCCGGAAGAACCGGAGGGACGAACGGAATCGGTAGAGACTCTCGGGATCCCCCGCCCGACGAGATGAGCCATCAGAGTGCCGAGCAATGATCGCGCTGCAGGCTTGTTGGCCGCGCTCTGTTCCGTGAGGTTGCGTTGTCTCGCCTCGAGTTCGAGGCGCTGGCCGACACGAGCTCCTAGCTCGTCGATGCCGCTGGCCAGCCCGGCTGCAATGGCCATGGCAGCCCAGTCGTTGCGGGCGGTGGTCAGCACGGCGTGGGCAACGACATCGGTGGGCGGGTCCTCGGCCATCTCGTCGATGACTCTGCGGACGCCCGAGTAGATCCGGGAGGCGTGCCGCCAGGCTTCGATGACGGCCTCCCTGCGGTCTTCAGGGTCGTCGACGAGGCCGCGTTCTAGTGAGGCCACGAGGCGGGTGTGCCAGCGGAGCAGCAACGCGTTCGCGAGATCCTCGTCGTTGTTGAAGTAGGTGTCGGTGCCTTCGATGTTGGTGGGGATTTGCCCGTCGTCTCGGGCGAGGATCTCCTCGATCAGAGCGTGGAGGACTGTTGCGCGGCTCGGCTTCGGTCGGTCCTTCACGGGTACTCCTTCGTTGGACTGGATGGTGAGTGGCTGACCTACTGAATGGGTAGAGATGCGAACCCGCGGATCGGGCCCGACCGGAGTCGGACCGCGGAGTCGACGTCGACATCCCAGTCACGGCGGCGTTTGAGGAGTGCTCGCAGGGCGATGCGTGCTTCGAGGCGGGCCAGGGATGCGCCGAGGCAGAAGTGGATGCCGCGCCCGAACGCGACTTGTCGTTCGGGGCCACGGTGGATGTCGAAGTGGTCTGCGTCGGGGAACGCGTGGTCGTCACGGTTGGCTGAGCCGAAGAGCAGCAGCACGGTGTCGCCGGCTGCCATAGCCTGCCCGTGCAGATCGACCTGTCGGGTCAGGGTGCGTGCCAGGCCCTGGACCGGTGAGTCGTAGCGGAGCAGCTCCTCGACGGCTGCTGGCACGAGTTCGGGGTCGTCGGCGAGAGCGCGTCGGTCCTCAGGGTGCTGGGCGAGGATGACAGCGCTGTTGGACAGCAGGTTGGTCGTCGTTTCGTGCCCGGCGACGAGCAGTAGAAGGCAGAACCCGAGAAGTTCTTCCTCGGTGAGGTGCTCGCCGTCCACCTCGGCTTGGACGAGCGCTGTCATGAGGTCGTCTTGCGGGTGCGCGCGTCGGTCGGCCAGGAATGCGGAGAAGTATTCGTAGAGGGCTGCAGCGGCGTCCAGCCCGGCGCCGAACTCGCCTCGCACCGGGTTGGACTGGATCAGGGTGGTGGACCAGGTCCGAAAGCGGTCGCGGTCTTCACGCGGCACGCCGAGCATGTCGGCGATCACGATCGCGGGCAGAGGTCCGGAGAACTCGGAGACGAAGTCCCAGGGGCCGGTCTCGGGGGTTGTGTCGAGGAGGTCGTCGACAAGGGTCTGGATGTGTCCTTCGAGCCCGGCGATGCGGCGAGGGGTGAAGGCCTTGCTGACGAGTTGACGCAGCTGCGTGTGCCGGGGTGGGTCGCTCATGATGAGCATGGGCAGGAACAGCTCGGTCATGTCCACGCCGGGTGGGGTGGGGAAGATGCCGGACGCCGAGGAGTACGTCGTTGGGTCGGCCAGGGCCGCCGAGACGTCCTCGTGCCTGCTAAGCACCCAGGTGCTTGCCTCCGGCGACCAGTACGCCGGGGCGTGGTCGCGAAGCTGCCGATAGACGGGGTAGGGATCCGCCATCACTGTGGGGTCGAACGGGCTGTAGGTGAGCTGCTGGCTAGTCATGACTTCTCTCTGGTCTTTGGTTCACGGGTGCCTGGGGTATTGGGCTGGCTCAACGGCTGCCGATGCGTGGGCCGACCCGGGGTGGGGCCACCAGCTGCCCTCCTCGAACAGCGCGGCGCAGGCCGGGACGACGAGAGTGCGCACGACGAAGGTGTCGAGCAAGAGCCCGGCAGCGACTGCGAAACCGGTCTGGGCGAGCGCCTCGACGGGAGAGAACAGCAGTGCCACGAAGGTGGAGGCGAAGATCAGGCCGGCGGCGGTGATGACGGGTCCGGTCGCGGTGACCGCGCGGGCAACCTGGTCGCGGTCCAGAGCGAGCCCGCTTTCGCGCATCCGGCTCATCAGCAGGATGTTGTAGTCCGCGCCGACGGCGACCAGGAGGACGAACACGATGACGGGGGCGGTGAAGTGGATGTCTTGTCCGCCCAGGTGCTGGAACACCAGGGTGGTCAACCCCAGCGCGGCCGCGCACGAGAGCACTACGGAGGCAAGCAGGTAGAGCGGTGCTGCCAGGGCACGCAGGGTCAGGATGAGGATGAGCAGCACCATCATGAGGACCGCCACAACCACCAGGACGGCATCGTCTTTCAGGTAGTGCGCCAGGTCGGCGCCCAGGCCGGCGGCGCCGGTAGCCAGGACCGTGGAGTCGTCCAGGCGGGTGTTGTTCATGGCCTGCTTCGCGGCGCCCTGGATCTCGTCGTAGCGCTCTTGGCCGGCGGGTGTGAGCGGGTCGGTGTCACCGGTCACCTGGATCCGCGCCAGCTTGCCGTCCTGGGAGAGGAACACGTCCCGGGCCAGCGCGAAGTCCGGCTTTTCGAGAGCGGAGGCGGGGAGGTAGAAGCCGCCGGCCTCGGGTGTGTCTGCACGCTGGTTGACGTCTTGGAGGTAGTCGCCGGAGTCGTCGAGCCCGTCTTGGAGTTGCTCGGTCTGGGTCAGGAGCTGCTCGATGCCCGGTGCGATGCCGGCGGCACCGGTCGCGAGCCGGTCGGTGCCCCCTTCTAGCTCGCCGAGCTTGTTGCTCAGCTGGGCTTGTCCATCGGCGATCCGGTTGCTGCCGGACTCTGCTTGCCGCAGCCCGGCGGCGAGCTGGTCGAGGCCGGTGGCGAGCTTGCTGTCCCCGGCAGCGATCTTGTCCGCTCCGGCGGCCGCGTCGGCGAGGCCGGGGAGGAGCTGGTCGCGTTGGCCAGCGTAGATCGTTCGTAGGCCCTCACGGGAACGTCTGCAGATCGGGTCGGCAGTGCAGATCGGGTCGCCCTCTAGGGCCTCGACGATCATGCCGAGGCCGTCGACGGCTTGGGCGACCTGATCGTGTGCGGTTCGGAGGCCAGCGGCCAGCGTCGCCGCACCGTCCCGCAGCTGGCGGGCCCCGTCAGCGGCCTGACCCGTTCTGTCGGCGGCCTGGCCGAGGCCGCTGGCCATCCGCTTGCTTCCGTTGCTGAGCTCGGCCGCACCGTCTTCGGCTTTCCCGGCACCGGAGGAGACCTGGTTGAGGGCATCAGCCAGGTCGCCGGACCCGGATGCGAGCTGCTCTAGCCCTGGCTCCCCGGACTCAAGCTTGCGGTCTGCCTGGTGGAGTCCTTCGGCGAGCTTGCCGAGCTGGTTGGCGATGGACGCGGGTTTGAGACGCTTTCCGGCGGGCTGGGTGATACTGCGGACCTGGTCGACGCCGTCGACCTTGGCCACCGCGGTGCTGACCGCGTTCAGGACCGCAAGGTCGCGAGTGTTGGCCATGTCCTGGTCGGAACGGATGAGCACGTAGTCCGGCAGCGTCTGGTTCGGCGGGAAGTGCTCGGCCATCGCCGCAAGGCCCACGTTGCTGGGGGTATCGGGTGGCTGGGCCGCCCGTTCGTCAAAGGAGAGCTGCATGGTGGGCAGCGCCAGAGCCAGAAGCACTAGAACGCTCACCCCTGCGACCACGACCCGGGCCGGATGGGTCCCCACGAGGCGGCCGGTGCGTGCCCACCGCGAATCCGCGCGGGCAATCGGGGCGGGGCCGATGCGCGGCCCAAACCAACGAATCAGTGCGGGAGTGAAGGTCAGGCTCACCGCTACGGTGACCGCGACACAGATCGCCATCGGGGGGCCCGTGGTGGCAAAGATGGCGAGATCGGTGAAGCCCAGGCAGGTCGCGCCCAGGATGACTGTGGCCGCCGAAGCCAGTAGAGCCGGCCCGACGCGGGAGACCGACTCGGCGACCGCTTCGCTTGAGTCGAGGCCCCTGGCGTACTCCTCACGGAACCGGGAGATCAGAAAGACGCAGTAGTCGGTCCCGGCGCCCAAGGTGATAGCCACGACGAACGCGTCGGTGTAGGTGGACAGGGCCAGCCCATGTTCACCAGCCCAGGCCAGGGCGCCGCGGGTGCACAACAGGGCGATGCCGATGGTCACCAGCGACACGAGGACGGTGGCGACCCGGCGGTAGACCAGCCACAGGATTCCGACCAGCAGGGCGAGGGAGACGGCCGTGATCTTCAACGACGCGTCGTTTACCGCCGTGGTCAGGTCCGTGATCATCGCCGGGTCTCCGGTCACGTGGATCTCGGTGCCGGTCGGGGCGTCGAGATCGTCGACGACCGACCGTAGCCACTTCACGTCCTCGTCTGAGGCCGGCGACCCGACCGCGGATCGGAGCCCCACGACCAGGTAGGTCGCTTCGCCGTCCTTGCTAGTCATCGACCGCTTTGCCTGAGGCTCCTCGAGGTAGTCCTGGACCTCCGAGACCCGTTCCGGCTCGTCCCCCAGGGCATGCACGAGGTCGGCGTAGACACGGCGGTCGGGGGCGCCCAGCCCGTTGTCGTTGGTGATGACCACGAAGACGTAGGACTGGGTGTTGCCGGAACCGAACGCGTCGTCCATGACCCTCAGCCCATGCAGGGTCGGGGAGTCCTCCGGCAGGAACGCGGTGCTGCTGCGTTCGACCACCGTGCCCAGCGGGGTCACCAGCAGCGAGAGCGCCGCAGCCGCCAGCACCCAGCCGATCACCACCACGGCCGGGAAGCGGTGACCGACGCTGAGGGCAGACCGCAGCGGTCCACGGGTCCCGGCCCGATCGTCTCGACTCACTGAACACAACCGATCGTCTGGATCACTGGTTTGTACTTCCAGTACAACATACGATGTGCACGACGTCGATACCGCCCGGGCCGCACCGGTCGGGCGGCAGAGAACAGAGGTGCGCGATGAGGAAGCTGCCGGCGAAGCTGGCCAGCCAGTTGTACGGCGCGGCCGAGCTGATCGCGGAGCGCGGTCTGGACGGCACCAAGATCGAAGACATCGCCGAGGCCACCGGCATCCCGAAGGCCACGATCTATTACCACCTCGACGGCAAGAACGCCGTGCTGGAGTTTCTCCTCAGCGACCTGTTGGACATGATCGCCGGCGCCGTCGGCGTTGCCGTGTCGAGCGCCGAGGATGCGCGGACTCGACTCGAGGCCGCTGTCGTGGCGCAGCTGGGGGTAATGCTCGAGCATCCGTTCCTGTGTCGGGCATTGGTCGGCGACCTGGGGCGCGCGACTCGGCTGCCCGAGCTGGCGCTGGCGTTGCGGGCTGCGTTCTACGAACCGATCGAGCAGTTGTTGGCCGACGGCGTGGCTGATGGGTCGCTACGCCAGGTGCCCAACCCGGGCGCCGTGGCCTTGAGCGTCTTCGGTGCCATCACGGTCGCCGGCCTCACTGCGGCGGTGGAGGGGCCATCTGACGCCCCGTCGGCAGACGCAGTGCGCTTGTCTGCGTCGATCTGCGAGTTGATCTTCGACGGCCTGGCGACGCGCGGAAGCTGAGTTCGCACGTCGAGGACTTACGACCAGCACGTCACTTCAGACGGTCGGGCAGATTCCTGCCCGAGCTCCCTATCGACGCGACAGTCGCAGTCGCTGCGTGGACGGGTCCAGAGTCCGCGGATTCGAATCGTGTCCGCCTAGGGCATGTCTCCTAAGTCATCAGCCAGATGGTGATGGCGCGTAGGACGACGGCGCCTCGGTAGGTGACAGCGAGCTTGTCGTAGCGGGTGGC
>NZ_KE383926.1:0-13038 GCF_000422805.1 Nocardioides halotolerans DSM 19273
GACAGCTGATATGTAGGTCGTTCCTGTCAATAGGCAGGGTGAGGCGCCCGTCCCGATTGCTCGGGGCGGGCGCCTCTGCTTCGTCGTCTGTGGTGGTGGCTGGGCGTGTCTTTCGACGCGCGGTCAGGCTGATATGCGCGGGTTGGTTACCGCAGGACGGGCTGTTCGGCTGGAGCGGGTCGCGTGTCTAGGGTCGAGCGTCGCGCCGATCACTCGGCGTTGCTCATAGCTGTTTCGCGGGTCGCTCCTCGCGCTGCTGCCACCGTCCTCCTCCGACGAAGCAGTCCGGGGTGGGTTACTCCTCGAGCACGGCCAGGGACCAGCACCAGCCGGCCAGCTCGCGGGCGACGGCGATGTTGGCCACGACGTGACGCTTGTGTCGGGCGCGCATGGTGTTCCAGCGATGGTGCAGCCGTCGGTTGCCCTCGTCACCGCGGGCTCGGGCGGCGGGGCCGGCCAGCTCCCACCGCTCACGCATCGTCTTGCCGACCCGGTAGGCGGGTCGGTGGTGCCAGGCCGCTTCGACCAGCAGTCTGCGTAGGTGGGTGTTCCCGGTCTTGGTGATCGAGCCCTGAACCCTCGACTGGCCCGAGGAGTACTCGCTGGGCACCAGGCCGACGAAGGAGCCGATGGTCTTACCTGTGAACCGGTCCCAGTCGCCGACCTCGACCGCCAACGCGAACCCGGTCAGGGTGCCGATCCCACGCAGGCACCCCAGCCGAGTGACGAGCGGGGTGAACTCGCAGTCCGCGGCCATCGCCGCGATCGCGGCGTCGAGCCGGTCCCGGCGGGCCTTCACCGCCAGCACGGCCTCGTAGTCGGACCCGAACGTCGCCCGGGTCGCCACCGCTGCGAGCTGGGCGCCGGTCTGTCGCAGCCACACATCGTGGGCACCCGTCCACGCCTGCCCGCCGCAGTACACGTGCCCTTGGCGCAGCAGCAGCTTCGACAGCCGGTGCCGGGCTCGCATCAGGTCACCGCGGGCATCCTCACGGGCGCGGACCAGGTCCCGGGCCGCTTCCTGCTCGACACTGGGGACCGCGACCGGAGTGATCTCATCCAGCCGCAGCAACCGAGCCAGATGCACCGCGTCCTTGGCGTCGGTCTTGACCCGATCACCACTGGGTCGCTGCAGCTTCGACGGCGCCACCACCTCGCACCGGATCCCGGCCGCGTTCAACGCCCGCGACAACCCGAACCCCGTCGGGCCCGCCTCATAAGCCACCGCCACCGGACCCGGCAGGTCACCAAGCCAGGACCTGATGTGCTCGTGTGACGGGGTCAGCTTCGCCTTGAACAGCTCGCCCGTGACGCCATCGATCGCCGCAGCCGCGACAGATCGTGCGTGCACGTCGAGCCCCACGCTCGTACGCTCGGTGAACACCGGGGCCTCCCACAACTGTTGGATAGGCCGAGCAGGCAGCCCCTACTCGGTAACCCACGACCATTTGTGAGTGAGGCCCCGGCCCGCAACCCCGTCAGACGACGAGATCACTCATACCGTCTAGGCCGCTGAAAGGCGCCCACATAGAGGTCGGTCATGCCGATACGCGGGGCTCGACGGCCTCAGGAGTGAGCACGACGATTTCACAATGGCAGCCTGCCACCGCTACGTCCTGTCGTGCCGCGATGAGAGCGCGGTCATGGCCGTGAGTGACGGACGTTCAGATGTCGCTGCGGACCGTCAAGGAGCCGCCGTAGGTCGGGAGACGGTCTGCCACCCCCGCCAGCACCTGTTGGGTGCGTTCGTCAGGCTCCCCAACTTGTGAGTGGACGAGGATGCGCCATGGGCGACCCGCGACTTCGGGATGTGACGTGCTGAGTCCACCGTCCAGCGCGTACGAGACGTACGACTGCACCTTCTCCTGCAGGCTGCTCAGCTGAGCGTCCGAGCCGGTCCATGGGCTATCGGCCACGATGACCAACTCGACTGCCCCATCGGAGGCTTCGGCAACAAGGTCGACTTTCGTCGGGTCGAAGAGCGTCTCTTGTCGTCGGCGTCCGAACGGCACGTTGCGACCCTAAGCCAGCCGGGAGAACCTCCGCTCACGCCGCAGCGAGTGCATTCCTTATCCCGCAGCTCCGTACATGGACGTAGTGATCGGCTGCTGACCTGTCGGACTCCCGCTCGGGTGAAACCGCGGCGATCGTGATCACTACGTTCGGCTACGGGAGCTTCCGCAGATCAGTCGCTCCAGGCGTCGTTGCCGACTAGGTGCCAGCCCGCACCATCCGCACGTGCAGACCCTCGTCGTGCTCGTCCTCGGTGCCGTCGAGGCGGAAGCCCTGCCTCTCGTAGAAGCGGATCGCGCGCTCGTTGCCGGCCAGCACCCACAGGTAGCAGGCGCGGTCGCCGACCGCGATCTCGAACAGCGCGTGGCCGACGCCGGTGCCCCACGCCGAGGCCCGCACGTAGAGCGCGTACAGCTCGAGCAGGTCGTCGATGTCGTTGTCGCGGGCGGGGCCGGCGGAGGCGAAGCCGACCAGTCCGTCGGAGTCCTCGGCGACCCACGTCGGCTCGGGTCCGCGGAGGATCTCCTTCCAGCGCTCGACTCGCTCGGCCACCTTCTCGCGGCGGTCGTCGAGGATGCCCTGCGGCATCAGGCCCGTGTAGGCGTCGTCCCAGACGTCGACGTGCAGGTGCGCGAGCGGTTCGGCGTCCGCGGCGACGGCCTGCCGGATCGACACGTCGGACGGCAGGGGCATGGCCGGAGCCTAGGACAGCGGCGGGCGGTCAGCGCACCACCGCGGGGTCGAGGAACGTCGTGAAGCCGGTGATGCCGCCGGGCCCGAAGGTGAGCACCGACAGCCCGTGGGTCAGGAACGCGCCGACCCGCGCGTCCCACACCATGAGCGTGATCGCCGGCTGACCGTTGGCGGAGGCCGGTTCGGCGCGCCACCGCCGTCCGGGACGCAGCGGCAGCTCGGTGAGGAACGCCGCAACTGCGGCGCGGCCGCGGTACCACTCGGCGAACGGCGGCATCGACATCTCGACGTCCTCGGCCAGCAGCGCGACGACGGCGTCGACGTCGTTGCGCTCCCAGGCCGCGACGAACGCCGCCACGGTCGCGCGGACCTGGCGGTCGCCCACCTCGCGGAGCACCTCCTGCTGGCTCCGCTTCGGCAGCACCGCGCGCACCGCCCCGCGGGCCCGGGCGAGCGCGCTCGTCACCGAGGCGACGCTGGTGTCGAGGATCTCCGCGGTCTCGGCAGCGGAGAAGGCGAGCACGTCGCGCAGCACCAGCACCGCCCGCTGGAGCGCGGGCAGGTGCTGGAGTGCTGCGACGAAGGCCAGCTCGACGGCCTCGCGCTGCTCGTAGACGGCGTCGACGGGCGACGACTCCCAGGTGATCCCGGCGTCGGGGAGCGGGCCGAGCCACACGGTCTCGGTGAGCGGCGCGGCCAGCCCATCGGCCGGATCGGCGGCCGACCCGAGGTCGACGGGCACCAGCCGCCGGCCGCGCCGTTCGATCTCGCGCAGGCAGACGTTGGTGGCGACCGTGTAGAGCCAGGTCCGCAGCGAGCTACGTCCCTCGAAGCGGTCGACGCCGCGCCACCCGCGCAGCAGGGTCTCCTGCACGGCGTCCTCGGCGTCGTGCGAGGAGCCGAGCATCCGGTAGCAGTGCAGCAGCAGACCCGGCCGCAGCGGCGCGACCTGCTCGGCGAATGCCTCCGACGCCAGCGTCATCCGGCGTACCTCCCCACGAGCGTCATTGCGCGCAGCTCCGGCGTGGTCGCGCAGCGGTCCTCGACCAGGGTTGCGGTGAAGCGCTGGAAGGCCTCTGAGACCTCCAGCTGTCCTCCCTCACCGTTCTCGTCGACGACGTGGACGAAGGTGACGCCGTCGTCCAGCAGGTAGACCGAGTACGTCACGCCCTCGGTCCTGCGCGCCGCCAGGTCCGCCATCACGTCGCGAACGTACGCCGAGTTCTCCTCCGCGCGCCCGTCCTTGACCCGGTAGGTCACGATCCGTGCGGTCATGCTGCTGCTCCTTCCAGGGACCCGGACCCGACGGGTCCGTCCGTCTGCTCGTCGCGGTCGGGCAGGTTGCCTCGCCGCGCGGGCAGGGTCAGCGCAACCACCGCGCCGAGGGCCGACAGCCCGGCGGCAGTGAGCATCGCCGCGCGGAACCCGTCGACGAAGTCGTCCGGGGTCGCGAACCCTCCCGTCGCACCGAACACCGCCACGGTGGCCGCGATGCCCAGCACGCCGCCGAGCTGCCGCACGGTGCTGTTGACCCCGGCGGCCGTGGCGACGTCGCGGTCGGCGACCGAGGCGACGGCCGCGCTCTGCCCGCCCGGAATGGCGAGCGAGACTCCGAGGCCGCCGAGGACGAACGGCCCCAGCGCGTCGAGGAACCCGATGCCGGGGTCGACCACGAGCGCCAGCCACAGCATCGCGACGGCCTGCAGCGCGAGGCCCACGACGATCAGCGGTCGCTCGCCGATGCGGTCGCCGAGCGCGCCGGCGACCGGCGCCACCAGCAGGAGGGTGCCGGTCCACGCCATCAGCCGCACGCCGGCCCCGAGCGCGTCGTGGCCCATGACCACCTGGAGCAGCTGGCCGTAGAAGAAGACCGCCGTGAACAGCGGCGCCACGGTGAGTGCGACGGCGGCGTTGCCGGCCGCGAACCCGCGCACGCGCAGCAGCCGCGGCGGCAGGAGGGGGTACGGCGCCCGGCGCTGCCACGCGGCGAACCCGCCGAGCAGCACGACGCCCGCAGCGGCCGGGACGAGCACGTCCGCGCTGGTCCAGCCGGCCTCCTCGCCGCGGACCACGCCCCACACCACCCCGAGCACGCCGAGACCCAGCAGCGCGACGCCCCACGCGTCGAGCCTGCTGTCCGGCACCGTCGCCTCGGGCACCACGCGGAGCACGAGCGGCGCAGCGAGCAGGCCGATCGGGACGTTCAGCCAGAAGATCCACTGCCACGCCAGCCCCTCCACGACGGCGCCGCCCACGAGCGGCCCGCAGGCCACGGCGACACCGGTGACCGCGCTGAACAGCCCGACCGCCGCGCCGCGCCTCTCGGGCGGGAAGGCCGAGGACAGCAGGGCCAGCCCGAGCGTCATCACGACGGCGGCAGCCGCGCCCTGCAGCACCCGTAGCCCCACCAGCGCGCCCACGCTCCCGGCGAGCGCCGCGCCCGCGGAGGTCAGTGCGAACAGCGCCAGCCCCGCGGCGTACGTCCGCGCCCGGCCGAGCCGGTCGCCGAGCACCGCGGCCGGCACGAGCAGCACCGCGAGGCTCAGGTTGTAGGCGTTCACGGTCCACTCGAGGTCGGTCAGCGACGCGCCCAGGTCGCGCTGGATCGTGCTCAGCGCGGAGGCCACCACCAGCGTGTCCAGCGCAGCCATGAACGACCCGATGCCCGTCAGCACGATGATCCAGCGGCGTCGTCTCGTCTCGTCCATCTCACTCCTCGTCACCAGTCCGGTTGGGGCGGCTCCGGCCGTCCTCACCAGATGTGATCCGCGAGGTGCGGCGGACTGATCGCGTCCTACGCTCGGATCCATGCGGATCACGAAGTTCGGCCACGCCTGCGTCCGGATCGAGCACGAGGGTGAGGTCCTCGTCCTCGACCCGGGTGTGTTCACCGAACCGGAGGCGGTCGACGGCGCGACGGCCGTGCTCGTCACGCACCTGCACCCCGACCACCTGCACGCGGACAACCTGCGGGCGACCGACGCGCCGGTGTTCACCGTCGGCCAGGTCGCCGAGCAGCTGGCGGCCGACGCTCCGGACGTCGCGGAGCGCACGACGACCGTGCCGGCCGGCTCGGCGTTCACGATCGGGGCCGGCGCCGGCCTGCCGGTCCGGGCCGTGGGCGAGCTGCACAACGTGATCCACCCCGAGCTGCCGCAGCCCTACAACTCCGGCTACTTGATGACCGTCGGCGACCAGGTCGTCTACCACCCCGGCGACGCGCTCGCCCTCCCCGAGGTGCCGGTCGACGTCCTGCTGTGCCCGTCGTCGGCACCCTGGCTCCGCAGCGAGATGGCCATCGAGTTCGTCCGCGCGGTCGGTGCGCCGCGGAACCTCGCCATCCACGACCGCGTCTACTCCGAGGCCGGGCACCAGTTCCTGGCGATGCAGATGGAGACGCTGGTCGGCCCGCGGGGCCAGGAGTGGGTGCGGCGTGCCGACGGGGACGACCTCTGAGGTCCATACTCGGGCACGGACACCAGGAGGTGCGGGGGAGATGACGTCGGCGCAGGTCCCGTACGGCGACGAGTCCGTCGCCACGTCCATCGACGTCGCACCGCTGGCCGACCCACCTCGCCGGGTGCCGGCCGCGCTCCGGCTCGGCACCTTCGCGTGGAGCTGGTGGGAGGTGTGGTCGCTGCTGATGGGCCTGGTCACCCCGGTCGTCCTCTTCGTCTTCTGGCCCGAGACGTTCTCGATCGTGATCTCGCTCGCCGCGCTGCTCGTGGTGTGGTTCCGGGTGCGCCGCTTCCGGCGAGTCGGGCTGCTGGCGCACGGCAAGGTCGCGACCGTGACCGGCGCCGACGTCCAGGCCGTCGGCACCTACTACTCCGGCGTGACGATGAGCAACATGCGCGTCGCGCAGGCGCACGGCTGGAAGGTCACCCGCCGGACGTACAGCGGCCCGTCGACCACCACGAAGATCAGCTACCAGGTCGACGGCGCCTCCGGCAGCCTCCGGCTGCGCGGGCTGCCCTACGCCGGCGGGGTCGTGCTGGCCGACCCGCGGCACCCCGAGCGCGCCGCGGTGGTGAGCCAGCTGCCGTTCTCGTTCGAGCCCGGCCCCGACGGACAGCTGGTCGCGGAGGTCTCGGCCTGGCAGTGGGTGGGCGTCTTCTGCGCCCTCCTCCTGGAGACCACGCTGGTCTGCGTCGCGGTGCTCGCCGTCTACGCGACCTGGTTCTAGGCCGTGTCCTGGACGACTGACCGCCGCTCGCGCAGCGCGTCGTACGCCGGCCGGCAGGCCTCCGCGACAGCGGCGTCGTGCGCCGAGAGCTCGACCTCGCGCGGTCGGTAGGGCGCGAAGCCGGTCGAGGCGAGCACGGCGTCGTACCAGTGCGGCGCCCAGACGCCGTCGGAGTCGCGCGGCCCCGGCGGCCACGCCAGCATCCGGTCGGTGAAGGCGATGCCGAGCCAGTCGCACAGCCAGCGCAGGTGGGACTCGGGGTCGCGCAGGAAGTCGGCGGCGTCGATGACCGGGACGTCGAGGCCGGCGTCGTCCCACCGCTCCATCAGCCACTGCTGCTGGAGCAGCCCGATGTCCTCGGGCTCGCATGCCTCGCGCGAGCGGACGTAGGACGCCACCACCTCGGCCGGGTCGCGGATCAGCTGCACGTTGCGGAACGCCTCGGTCCACGAGGCGTCGGCCTCCAGGTCGACGTGGTGGGCCATGTGCTTGGCGTAGTGGACGGTGCGGCCCTCCGGCAGCGGCGCGTGCAGCGCGGCGACCGCATCGTCCAGCGCCGTGGGCTGCGAGGCGAGCACGTCGTCACGGCCCGGGTGGTCGAGGCCGGTGCGGGCGAGGTAGGCCGCGTAGAGCGGCTCGTCGGCCACCACCGTGTCGGGGCGGTTCTCCCAGGCCCGCATCATCGCGGTCGAGATGTTGCGCGGGCCCGACCACATCGCGACGCGCACCTCGCGGCCTCCGCTCACGGCGCGGTCCGCCCGGCCACGTCGGCGGCGACCCACTCGGCGTACAGCTCCTGGAGCCGGGTGACCACCGGGCCGCGCACGCCCGACCCGATGGTGCGCCCGTCGATCGAGCGCACCGGCGCGACCCCCGCGAAGGTGCCGGTGACGAACGCCTCCTGCGCGCTGTAGACGTCGGTCAGGCTGAAGGTCGTCTCCCGCGCGGTGATGTCGTGCGCCCGGCACATCGCGAGGACGTTGCCGCGGGTGATGCCCCCGAGGCAGAACCGTCCGTCCGACGTCCACACCTCGGGAGCGTCCGGAGTGCCCTTCACGACGAAGAAGTGCGTGCTGTTGCACGTGGCGACGAAGCCGTGCGGGTCGAGCATCAGCGCCTCGTCGGCGCCGGCCTGGTAGGCCTGGATGCAGGCCAGGATGTCGTTGAGCTTGCTGTGCGCGTTGAGCTTGGGGTCGAGGGTGTCGGGGGTGGCGCGCCGCACGTGCGTGGTGAACAGCGTGAGCCCGTGCTCGACCGTCTCCGG
The DNA here is from genome assembly GCF_000422805.1 of Nocardioides halotolerans DSM 19273. Lineage (GTDB taxonomy): Bacteria > Actinomycetota > Actinomycetes > Propionibacteriales > Nocardioidaceae > Nocardioides > Nocardioides halotolerans. The sequence goes on from NZ_KE383926.1 coordinate 8,157, forward strand.
GGTGGGGAGCTTGTGCTCGGCGATGATCACGATCGTCGCGGGGCCGACGGTGACGCGCGGGTCCTGGTACGGCGTCGACTTCACCCCGCGGGTGCACATCAGCCGCACGTGGACGCCGTCGCTCATGCCGTTGGCCGCGAGGGTGTCGTAGACCGCCCGGGTAAGCTCGTCGCGGGTGACGCCGAGGTCGATCATCAGCGCCGCCGCCCCCTCCCAGAGCCGGTCGAGGTGCTGCTCGAGGAACGCCGGGTGGCCGTCGTGGATCCGCAGCCCCTCCCAGACGCCGTCGCCGAGCACGAAGCCGGAGTCGAACACCGAGACCGTCGCCTCCGCCCGCGGCTTGAGCTCGCCGTTGACCCAGATCAGGATCTCGTCGTTGCGCGGGTCGCGGGCGTGGTCGTGGGCGCCTGAGGGCATGCGCCGACCCTAGGGTGTGGCGCCGGAGCGCGAGGCTCACCCCTTCGGCGGCCGATGGTCGCGAAACCTCCCCCAGGTTGGCGATGAGTCGCCGGGGCCGATGCACGTTCTCTGGACTGGACCAGTTGTCCATGGGGCTTTCGGGGGAACAACATGAGTCGCGTCTTCGTCAGCTGCTCCTACCGCGACCGCGCGGTGGGTGCCGAGGTGGCCGGCCTGGTGCGCGCCCTCGGGCACGAGCCGGCCGACGACCGCGACGACGCGCACGGCACGGCCTGGTGGAACGAGGTCGTCGGACGGATCGAGGCCAGCGACGCGTTCATCGCGGTGGCGTCGCCGGCGTACGCCGATGCCCACGCGTGCCGGCTCGCGGCCAGGCACGCCGCGGCCACCGGGCTGCCCGTGGTCCGCGTCGACCTCGACGAGCGTGCCGTCGCGGACTGCCACCCCGTGGTGGCGAGTGCGGTCGGGGTGCCCTTCGCCCCGGAGGATCCCGCGACCGCCGTACGTCTCGGGCAGGCGCTGGACGGGTCGCCTCTCGAGGACCCGCCGCCGTCGACCGGCGCGGCCCGGGCCCCCAGCGCCGTGGACACAGCCTTCACCGCAGTGGACACCGGCGTGGGAGCCGTCACGCTGCTGGGCGCGGTGGGGCTCGTCCTCGTGGGGCTGAGCATCCTCGGTCACCCGGAGGCCGCCACGGACCAGCACCACGGGACCGGCGCGAGGAGCGAGGCGACGCGGAGTGCCGACGCGCTGCTGGCGGAGGTGAGGTCGGCGGACAGCCCCGGCCTGCCGGCCGACTCGTGCCGCGCCGGCGCCGGAGCCGTCACGTGCACCAACCCGGCGTCCGGCATCGACACGGTCGTCCTCACGCCGTACCCGACGCCGGCCGCGCTCTACGAGGGCTACACCGCCGAGGTCGAGGCGCGGTCGGGCCGGCCGTTCGGTGCGAACACCGGCAACTGCTCCACCTGGGCGACCGAGGGAGAGGTCGGCTGGAACCTGGACAAGGAGCACCGAGCAGACTTCTCCGTCGCGCAGCACGTGGGCGGTGGGCTCGACCCGGTGCGCGAGTCGGCGGGCCGGGTCTTCTGCACCGACCAGAAGAAGGTGATGAGGCTGGCCTGGACCCAGGACCCCGGCCTGCTGGTCACGGCCACGGGTCAGCCGTCGGAGCAGGTGGTCGGCTGGTGGGCGGGCGTGCACCTCGACCTGGCGTGCGCTGCCCTGGACGTGGGCGTGGGCAGCGGCTGCCCGTAGCGGCCTACCGGCTCAGAGAGTCCCGCACCGGCACGAACTTGCCCTGTGTCTCGGCCAGCTCGGCCTCGGGGTCGGAGTCGGCGACGATGCCGCAGCCGGCGTAGAGCCGGACGGTGTTGCCCTCGATCGTGGCCGACCGCAGGGCGATGCCCCACTCACCGTCGCCGTCGGCGTCCATCCAGCCGACCGGGCCGGCGTAGCGGCCGCGGTCCATGCCCTCGATCTGCGCGATCAGCTCGGTCGCGACCGGGGTGGGGGTGCCGCCGACCGCCGCCGAGGGGTGGAGGGCCGCGACGAGCTCGAGCGAGGTCACGGTCGCCGAGTCGTGCACGACGCCGGTCACGTCGGTGGCCAGGTGCATGACGTTGGGCAGGTGGAGGACGAACGGCGCCTCGGGCACGTTCATCGACGAGCAGTGCGGGGCGAGCGCGTCGGCGACCGAGCGCACGGCGTACTCGTGCTCCTCGAGGTCCTTCGACGACCGGGCCAGGCGGGCGGCGAGCGTGAGGTCGCGGGCGTCGTCGCCGGTACGCCGGATCGTGCCCGCCAGCACCCGCGAGGTCACCAGGCCGAGCTCGCGGCGGACGTAGAGCTCGGGGGTGGCGCCGAAGATGCCGTCGACGTGGAAGGTCCAGCAGGTGGGGTACTCCTCGGCCAGCCGGCGCAGCGGCCACCGCACGTCGATCGGCTCGGCCGCGGTGGCGACGAGGTCGCGGGCCAGCACGACCTTCTCGAGGTCGCCGGCGTTGATGCGGCCGACCGCCTCCGCGACGACGCTCATCCACTGCTCGCCGTTGAGCGCACCGTCGGTGAAGCTCACGTCGACCGGCGCCGGCGGCGTCGTCGCGAGCTCGAGCCGGCGGTCGAGCTGGTCGAGGCCGCCGACGGAGGAGACCGTGGTCAGCCAGGCGGTGTCGCCGCGGCGGCCGAGGATCACCTCGGGGACGATGAGCACGGACTCGCCGGCGGGTCCGGTCGCCGGCGCGTCGGAGAACGCGAAGGTGCCGAACGCCACCAGGCCGCTGCCCGGCTCGTCGACGTCGCTGCGGACGATCGCCCGGGCGGTGAGGTCGCGCCACCAGTCGTTGGCGTCCTCGAACCGGCGCGCGCCGCTCGTGCGGATCTGGGCCGCCACACCGCAGCCGACCAGGCCGTTGCCGTGCCGCAGCCAGGTGACCGGGTGGTCCTCCGGCAGCAGGTCGAGCAGCGACGCGTCGGGCGGGAGCTCGAGCTCGACGGTGCGGACGACGAGGGGCGCGATCGGTGTCTCTTGCGAGACGTCGCTGGATGGGCCGCTCGTCACGAGGATCGAGCCTACTTCCCAGCGCGCCAGCGCACAGACTCACCGCACGTCGTGAGGCGCCCGGGGTGGGCAACCTCACGCCGCGCGACCTTGTCGGCTACGACCAGTACACGACGACCTTGTCGCCGACGCGGACCTGGTCGAAGAGCCAGGACACCGCGGCGTAGTCGCGCACGTTGACGCAGCCGTGCGACGCGCCCGAGTAGCCCGTGGCCGCGAAGTCCGACGAGTAGTGCACGGCCTGGCCGCCGGAGAAGAACATCGCGAACGGCATCGAGGAGTCGTAGAGCGACGAGACGTGGTCGCGGCTCTTGAAGTAGACCGAGTAGACGCCCTCGCGGGTCGGCGTGCCGGTCGCGCCGAACCGGACATCGACGGTCTTGAGGACCTTGCCGTCGACCAGCCAGCGCAGCGTGCGGCTCGTCTTGTCGATGCAGAGGACACGGCCGGTCCGGCAGCGGTCGTCGAGCGGACCGGGCTTGTTGTGCAGCCCCATCTGGTCGCGGGTGGGCTCGCCGGTCATCGCGTGCAGGCGGTCGAGGGTGCGCTGGTCGACCTTGCCGGTCACCGGGATCTGTCGCTTCGCCTGGAAGCCGCGCACGGCCTTGACCGTCTCGGCGTCGTACCGCCCGTCGGGGCGGCTGAAGTACCACGCGAGCGCGGCCAGCCGCGCCTGCAGGTCGCGCACCTTCATGCCGCGGTCGCCGAACGAGAGCAGCGTGCGGCCGGGCTCCATGGCGTGCAGCGGTTGCTTCTGCGAGCGGGGGCGGTCGGCGGTCCGCGGAGATGGTTCGGCCGCGGGCTGGACGGGCTGGGCCACGGGGTCGACCGCCGGCTGCGCCGGGGCGTCCTGCGCGACGGGTTGCACGGCGGCGCCGCCGTCGAGGTCGGGGCCGGTCGAGCCGCGGGAGGCGTAGCCGACGGCCGCCGCGGAGACGGCGAGCAGCAGCACGACGAGCAGGCCGAGGCCGGCGCGACGCAGCGTGGTCATGGAGGCTCCTGTGAGGGGAAGTGGAGTCGGTCATCAGGTTGACGCCTGGCGGGGGCTTCGGGTTGCAGACACGCCGCCCCTAGTCTTTGGCGGTGACCCGGGCCGACCTCGACAAGCAGCCGGCCGACGTGCGCCGCATGTTCGACGCGGTCGCCCAGCGCTACGACCTGACCAACGACGTCCTGTCCCTCGGCCAGGACCGGCGCTGGCGCAAGGACGTGATCGACGCCGTCGACCCGAAGCCGGGCGAGCGGGTGCTCGACCTCGCTGCCGGCACCGGTACGTCGAGCCAGCCGTTCGCCGACCGAGGGGCGGTCGTCGTCCCGTGCGACTTCTCGCTCGGCATGCTGACGGTGGGCAAGAAGGCCAAGCCGGCGCTGCCGTTCACCGCCGGTGACGGCACCCGGCTGCCGTTCGCCGACGCCTCCTTCGACGCGGTGACGATCTCCTTCGGCCTGCGCAACATCGTTGACCCCTCCGCGGGGCTGCGCGAGCTGCTCCGCGTCACCCGGCCCGGAGGCCGGCTGGTCGTCTGCGAGTTCAGCCACCCGACCTGGGCGCCGTTCCGGACCGTCTACGTCGAGTACCTCATGAAGGCCCTGCCCCCGATCGCCCGCGCGGTCTCGTCGTCACCCGACGCCTACGTCTACCTCGCCGAGTCGATCCGCGCCTGGCCCGACCAGCCAGGCCTCGCCGCGCTCATCGCGCAGGCCGGCTGGCAGCAACCCGAGTGGCGCAACCTCTCCGGCGGCATCGTCGCCCTCCACCGCGCCACCGCCTGACGGTGGCTGACGCGCGAGGGCCGGCCGCGGTCGGCGCCGGCCCCGGGTCGAGCCGTCGGTGGCTGAGGTGTGAGGCCGGCTACGGCCGAGCCTCGAAGCCTCTGCAGGGATGGCTCCGGAGGTGGTCGG
>NZ_KE383926.1:13398-228349 GCF_000422805.1 Nocardioides halotolerans DSM 19273
GGGCTCCTCGCACCTCAGCCACCGTGGAGTCGCCACCGACGGTGGCTGGCCGCGGACGGCCGCCGTCAGGTGGGGCCGCGGGCTGGGTCGGTGGCGGTCGGTGCCGGTCTCGGCTCGGCGTCCTCCGCCGCGGCCTTCTCGCGCTCTCGGTCCTGCACGCCCTTGCGTCGCGACAGTGCGATCAGGGCGTCGTAGTCGCCGCGGATGAGGGCTTCCTTCTTGGCCCGGCTCCAGCCGGCGATCCGCTTCTCGAAGGCGAAGGCCTGCTCGATGGAGTCGAACTCGGCGTTCCACACGAGCTCCACCGGTCGCCGCCTGCGCGTGTAGACCGCGCCGTCGGGACTGTGGTTGTGCTGCCAGATCCGGCCGTCGAGATCCCAGGTGCTTCCGACGTAGTAGGTGTCGTCGTTGCAACGAACCATGTAGGTGTAGGGCATCCGTTCAGCCTCGGTGGGCCCACCGTCCTCCGTCGGCTCTCGTTCTGCCGCCTGTGTACGACGTGCTCGTCGGTGCGGGCTGTGAACGACTCGTGGCCCATCGCTGTGGTGGCACTCATTTAGCGCACGTTCTCGTTGCCAATTTCTGCAGGTCAGGGGCCGGAACCCCCCGACTTCTCTGCGTGGATCGCGAGTGGCAGTATGAGCGACGCGCCACTTAGTGATTGCGTTCACAAGTTCACGAATGCGATCTGGGTCACATCGGAGCGGCAAGCGGAGAGAAGGCACAGCGGATGGACCTCTACATCCCGGTCCTGGCACTCGCGGCTCTGGCGTTCCTGTTCGCCGCCGGCTCGGTGGTGATGAGCAGCCAGGTCGGCCCGAAGCGCTACAACCGGGCCAAGCTCGACAGCTACGAGTGCGGCATCGAGCCGACTCCGCAGCCGGTCGGCGGTGGCCGGTTCCCGGTGAAGTACTACATCACCGCGATGCTCTTCATCGTCTTCGACATCGAGATCATCTTTCTCTACCCGTGGGCCGTGCACTTCGACGCGATGAAGTTCTTCGGGCTCGCCGAGATGGTCATCTTCATCGTCACGGTCTTCGTCGCCTACACCTACGTGTGGCGTCGCGGCGGCCTCGACTGGGACTAGCAACCACAAGGACGTAGGGACTCAGAGTGGGTATCGAGGAGAAGCTGCCGAGCGGCGTGCTCCTGACGACGGTCGAGGGCGTCGCGGGCTACATGCGCAAGGCGTCGTTCTGGCCGGCCACGTTCGGCCTCGCCTGCTGCGCCATCGAGATGATGACCAGCGGCGGCCCGAAGTACGACCTCGCGCGGTTCGGCATGGAGGTCTTCCGCGCCAGCCCGCGCCAGGCCGACCTGATGATCGTCGCCGGCCGGGTCAGCCAGAAGATGGCGCCCGTCCTGCGCCAGATCTACGACCAGATGCCCGACCCCAAGTGGGTGCTCGCGATGGGCGTGTGCGCGAGCAGCGGCGGCATGTTCAACAACTACGCGATCGTCCAGGGCGTCGACCACGTCGTCCCCGTCGACATGTACCTCCCCGGTTGTCCGCCGCGTCCCGAGATGCTCATCGACGCGATCCTCAAGCTGCACGACCAGGTCCAGAAGCGGCCGCTCGGCGCCAACATGAGCGCCCAGATCGAACGTCGCGAGAACGACGCCCTCAAGGCGCTCCCGACGAGCGAGATGAAGGGCCTGCTGCGGTGACCGACGAGCAGCACGGCAACCCGCCGGCCGAGAACGCGCCGGCCACCCTCGAGCCCGAGGTGCGCGTGGTCGGCGAGCGCCGCGGCATGTTCGGGGTCGCCGGCTCCGGTGACACCAGCGGCTACGGCGGCCTGCGGCAGCCGATCGTCTTCCCGGTCGCGTCGCAGCGTCCCTTCGACGGCTGGCACGAGGAGGTCGCGGCCGCGCTCGACACGGCGCTGGCCGGAGGCGGGCTCGAGCACGCCGTCGAGAGCGTGGTCATCCACCGCGGCGAGATCACCTTCCACGTACGCCGCGAGGACCTCGCAGCAGTCGCCCGGCTGCTGCGCGACGACCCGGCGCTGCGGTTCGAGTTCTGCTCGGGGGTGTCGGGCGTCCACTACCCCGAGGACGCCGGCCGCGAGCTGCACGCCGTCTACCACCTGCTGTCGATGACTTTCAACCGCAGGATCCGGGTCGAGGTCACCTGCCCCGAGGGCGACCCGCACATCCCCTCGATCATGGCGACCTACCCGACCAACGACTGGCACGAGCGCGAGACGTTCGACATGTTCGGCATCGTCTTCGACGGCCACCCCGCGCTCACCCGGATCCTCATGCCCGACGACTGGCCGGGCCACCCGCAGCGCAAGGACTACCCCCTGGGCGGCATCCCGGTCGAGTACAAGGGTGGCGTCATCCCGCCGCCCGACGAGCGACGGAGCTACAGCTGAACATGACCACCGACACCCAGCAGGACCTCTACGCCGGCGCCAGCGAGACCAGCGAGGGCCGCGTCTTCACCGTCACCGGCCAGGACTGGGACCAGATCGCCCAGGGCGTGGCCGAGGAGGCCGACGAGCGGGTCGTGGTCAACATGGGCCCGCAGCACCCCTCGACCCACGGCGTGCTCCGCCTGATCCTCGAGCTCGACGGCGAGACGGTGACCGAGGCCCGCTGCGGCATCGGCTACCTGCACACCGGCATCGAGAAGAACATGGAGTTCCGCTCCTGGGTGCAGGGCGTCACGTTCTGCACCCGCATGGACTACCTCAGCCCGTTCTTCAACGAGGCGACCTACTGCCTCGGCGTCGAGCGGCTCCTCGACATCGAGGACGACATCCCCGAGAAGGCCCAGGTCATGCGGGTCCTGCTCATGGAGCTCAACCGCATCTCCTCCCACCTGGTCTGCATCGCGACCGGCGGCATGGAGATCGGCGCGCTGACGGTCATGACGATCGGCTTCCGCGAGCGCGAGCTCGTGCTCGACCTGTTCGAGCTCATCACCGGCCTGCGCATGAACCACGCGTTCATCCGCCCCGGCGGCGTCGCCCAGGACCTCCCGCCCGGAGCCCTCGACGAGATCCGCGCGTTCATCGCGCTGATGAAGAAGCGCCTCCCCGAGTACGCCGCCCTGTGCAACGCCAACCCGATCTTCAAGGGCCGGCTCGAGGGCGTCGGCCACCTCGAGCTCGACGGCTGCCTGGCGCTCGGCCTCAGCGGTCCGCCGCTGCGGGCCGCGGGCTACCCGTGGGACCTCCGCAAGACGCAGCCCTACTCGGGCTACGAGGACTACGACTTCGAGGTCCAGACCTGGGACACCTGCGACTCCTACGGGCGCTTCCGGGTCCGGCTCAACGAGATGTGGGAGTCGCTCAAGATCATCGAGCAGGCCGCCAACCGCCTCGCGGGTCTCGAGGGCGCGCCGGTCATGGTGTCCGACAAGAAGGTCGCGTGGCCGAGCCAGCTCGCGATCGGCAGCGACGGCATGGGCAACAGCCTCGACCACATCCGCCACATCATGGGTGAGTCGATGGAGGCCCTGATCCACCACTTCAAGCTGGTCACCGAGGGCTTCCGGGTCCCGGCCGGCCAGGCCTACGTCCCGATCGAGTCGCCGCGCGGCGAGCTCGGCGCCCACGTCGTGTCCGACGGCGGCACCCGCCCCTTCCGCGCGCACTTCCGCGACCCGTCGTTCACCAACCTCCAGGCCACCAGCGTGATGAGCGAGGGCGGCATGGTCGCCGACGTCATCGTCGCCATCGCCTCGATCGACCCCGTGATGGGAGGCGTCGACCGGTGACTCTTCTGACCGACGAGACCTTCGGCGAGCTCGAGGCCATCGCCGCGCGCTACCCCGAGCCCCGCAGCGGCCTGCTGCCGATGCTGCACCTCGTGCAGTCGGTCGAGGGCCGGATCACCCCGGAGGGGATCGAGGCCTGTGCCGAGATCCTCGGCATCTCCGCCGCCGAGGTGAGCGGGGTCGCGACGTTCTACACGATGTACAAGCGCAAGCCCGTCGGCGACTACCTCGTCGGCGTCTGCACCAACACGCTGTGCGCGGTGATGGGCGGCGACGCGATCTTCGAGCGGCTCAAGGACCACCTCGACGTCGGCAACGACGAGACGACCGCCGACGGCAAGATCACCCTCGAGCACGTCGAGTGCAACGCCGCCTGCGACTACGCGCCGGTGATGATGGTCAACTGGGAGTTCATGGACAACATGACCCCCACCTCGGCCGTCCGGCTCGTCGACGACCTGCGCGAGGGCAAGGAGGTCACCTCCACCCGCGGTCCGCGGCTGTGCACGTGGAAGGAGGCCGAGCGCGTGCTCGCCGGCTTCCCCGACGGCCGCGTCGACGAGGGGCCCGGGGCCGGCGCCGCCTCGCTCGTGGGGCTCAACCTCGCCCGTCAGAACTCCTGGTCCGCCCCGAGCGGCGGCGGGGCCGAGCGCAAGGACAAAAGCATCGAGAGCGGCACCGCCGAGACCAAGGGCGGCGCGGTCGCCCAGGCCGACACCTCGCGCGCCGAGACCGAGACCGAGCAAGAAGAGGGCAAGAAGAGTGACTAGCACCCTCACCCCCGTCCTCACCGACATCTGGGACGCCGACCAGTCCTGGAAGCTGTCGACCTACACCGACCGCGGCGGCTACGCCGCGCTCGACAAGGCGTTGGGGATGGCGCCCGACGCCATCGTCACCGCGGTGAAGGACTCCGGCCTCCGCGGCCGCGGTGGCGCGGGCTTCCCGACCGGCATGAAGTGGTCGTTCATCCCGCAGGACAACCCGAACCCGAAGTACCTCGTCGTCAACGCCGACGAGTCCGAGCCGGGCACCTGCAAGGACATCCCGCTGATGATGGCCAACCCCCACGTGCTCGTGGAGGGCGTGATCATCAGCTCGTTCGCGATCCGCGCCAACAAGGCCTTCATCTACATCCGCGGCGAGGTGCTCCACGTGATCCGCCGGGTGCAGGCCGCGGTCGAGGAGGCGTACGCCGCCGGCCACCTCGGGAAGGACATCCACGGCTCGGGCTACGACCTCGACGTCGTCGTCCACGCCGGTGCTGGCGCCTACATCTGCGGCGAGGAGACGGCGCTGCTCGAGGGGCTCGAGGGCCGCCGCGGGCAGCCGCGCCTGCGGCCGCCGTTCCCCGCGGTCGCCGGTCTCTACGCCAGCCCCACGGTGATCAACAACGTCGAGTCGATCGCGTCGGTGCCGAGCATCATCGAGCACGGGGCCGAGTGGTTCGCCTCGATGGGCACCGAGAAGTCCAAGGGCTACGGCATCTTCAGCCTCTCGGGCCACGTCACCCGCCCCGGACAGTACGAAGCTCCGCTCGGCATCACGCTGCGCGAGCTGATCGACCTCGCCGGCGGGATGCGCGAGGGCCACGTGCTCAAGTTCTGGACGCCCGGCGGCTCCAGCACGCCGCTCCTCACCGACGAGCACCTCGACGTGCCGCTCGGCTTCGAGGAGGTCGTCGCGGCCGGCTCGATGCTCGGCACCCGCGCGCTCCAGCTCTTCGACGAGACCACCTGCGTGGTCCGGGCGGTGCTGCGCTGGACGGAGTTCTACAAGCACGAGTCGTGCGGCAAGTGCACGCCGTGCCGCGAGGGCACGTGGTGGCTGGTGCAGATGCTCACCAGGCTCGAGCAGGGCGTCGGAGAGGAGAGCGACCTCGACCTGCTGCTCGACCAGTGCGACAACATCTTCGGCCGCTCGTTCTGCGCGCTGGCCGACGGTGCGGTGAGCCCGATCCAGAGCTCCATCAAGTACTTCCGCGACGAGTACCTCCAGCACCTCGCCGAGGGCGGGTGCCCGTTCGACCCGATGAAGTCCACCCTGTTCGCCGACGAGCTCGAGATGGCCTGAGCGACATGACCACTGCTCCCGAGAAGACCGACGCGGCTGTCCCGGACACCGTCAAGACGGTGTCGGTGACCATCGACGGCATCCAGGTCAGCGTCCCCGAGAACACCCTCGTGATCCGCGCCGCCGAGCAGGTCGGCGTCCAGATCCCGCGCTTCTGCGACCACCCGCTGCTCGCACCGGTCGGCGCGTGCCGCCAGTGCCTGGTCGACATCCCCGACGCCGGCAACGGCCGCGGCTTCCCCAAGCCGCAGGCCTCGTGCACGCTGCCCGTCGCCGAGGGCATGGTCGTCAACACCCAGGTCACCAGCGAGGTCGCCGACAAGGCGCAGCAGGGGATCATGGAGTTCCTGCTGATCAACCACCCGCTCGACTGCCCGGTCTGCGACAAGGGCGGCGAGTGCCCCCTCCAGAACCAGGCCATGTCCAACGGCCGCGGCGAGTCGCGGTTCTTCGAGTCCGGCGGCCTCAAGCGGACCTTCCCCAAGCCGATCAACATCTCGGCGCAGGTGCTGCTCGACCGCGAGCGGTGCGTGCTGTGCGCCCGCTGCACCCGCTTCTCCGCGCAGATCTCCGGCGACCCGTTCATCGAGCTCATCGAGCGCGGCGCCCTGCAGCAGGTCGGCATCTACGAGAAGGAGCCGTACGACAGCTACTTCTCCGGCAACACCATCCAGATCTGCCCGGTGGGCGCGCTGACCTCGGCCGAGTACCGCTTCCGCTCGCGCCCCTTCGACCTCGTCTCCACCCCCTCGATCGCCGAGCACGACGCGTGCGGCTCCGCGATCCGCGTCGACCACCGGCGCGGCAAGGTGATGCGCCGCCTCGCCGGCAACGACCCCGAGGTCAACGAGGAGTGGATCACCGACAAGGACCGGTTCGCGTTCCACTACGCCACGGCCGGCGACCGGCTCACCTACCCGCAGGTCCGCGACACCGATGGCGAGCTGCGCCCGGCGTCGTGGACCGAGGCGTTCGCGGTGGCGGCCCGCGGGCTGCGCGAGGCTGGCGGCGTGGGCGTGCTGCCCGGGGGCCGGCTCACCGCCGAGGACGCCTACGCCTACTCGAAGTTCGCCCGCGTCGCGCTCGGCACCCACGACATCGACTTCCGGGCCCGTCCGCTCTCGGCCGAGGAGGCGTCGTTCCTCGCGGCCAAGGTGGTGCTCACCGGCCCCGCCAACGGCGCCCCGACCTACGCCGACCTCGAGCGTGCCAACCGGGTGCTGCTGGTCGGGTTCGAGCCCGAGGACGAGGCCGGCGCGGTGTTCCTCCGCCTGCGCAAGGCCCACCTCGCCTCCGGCACGCAGGTCGTCTCCATCGCTCCGCACACCTCGCGCGGCCTGCTCAAGATGGGCGGCGCGCTCATCCGGACCGCGCCCGGCGACGAGGCCGCGGCGCTCGACGAGCTCGGCATGACCGGCGAGCACCCGCTCGACTCGACGTCGGTGATCATGGTCGGCGAGCGGCTCGCGACCTCGCCCGGCGCGCTCTCCTCGGCCGCGGGCCTCGCGGCCCGCACCGGTGCCCGGCTCGCGTGGGTCCCGCGCCGCGCCGGTGACCGGGGCGCCGTCGAGACCGGCTGCCTGCCCAACCTCCTGCCCGGCGGCCGTCCCGTCGCCGACGCCCAGGCGCGGGTCGACGTGGCGACCACGTGGGGCATCGACTCGCTGCCCGAGACGCCCGGGCGCGACGCCGACCAGATCGTCGCCGCGGTCAACGCCGGCGAGCTCGGCGGGCTCGTCGTCGGCGGTGTCGACCCCGACGACACCGCAGACCCGGCGGCGTTCCGTGCGGCCCTCGACGCCGCGTCGTTCGTCGTCGCGCTCGAGCTGCGCGAGACCGACGTGACGCGCGCGGCCGACGTCGTGTTCCCCGTGGCCGCGGTGATCGACAAGGCCGGCATGTTCGTCACCTGGGAGGGTCGCCCGCGCTCGTTCGACGCGGTGTTCACCAACCCGCAGGCGCTGCCCGACAGCCGGGTGCTGGCCGGCATCGCCGAGGAGCTCGACCGGCCGCTCGGCTTCCGGACGGTCGGCGAGGTGCGCGCGCAGATGGAGGACCTCGGCCCGTGGGACGGCGACCGCGCCGCCTTCGACGCCGTCGTCAACACGGCGCCCACCGACACCTCCGGCGAGACGATGGCGCTGTCCACCTGGAAGCAGCTGCTCGACCACGGCTCGATGCAGGACGGCGACGACAACCTGCGCGCCACCGCCCGCCACGCCGTCGCACGGGTGAGCCGGGCCGTCCTCGAGGCCCACGGCGAGACCGTGACGATCACCGGCGACCGCGGCGAGTGGACCCTGCCGGCCGAGGTCGCCGACCTGCCCGACGGCGTCGTCTGGGTGCCCGCCAACAACGCCGGCAACGGCGTGCTCGCCGACCTGGCGTCGCCGGGCAGCCGGGTCACCGTGAAGGGAGCGCAGCTGTGAGCACCGCTGTGAGCACCGCCGTGATGCCCCTCGCGCTGGAGCAGTTCGGCCACGACCCGTGGTGGATCATCCTGATCAAGACCGTGGCGATCTTCGTGATCCTGGTCCTGCTCACGCTGTTCAACATCTGGTGGGAGCGTCGCGTCGTGGCGCGGATGCAGCACCGCATCGGCCCCAACGTGCACGGCCCGTTCGGCCTGCTCCAGTCGCTCGCCGACGGCGTCAAGCTGGCGCTCAAGGAGGACATCATCCCGAAGGCCGCCGACAAGGTGGTCTTCCTCCTCGCGCCGGTGCTCGCGACGGTGCCGGCGTTCGTGACGTTCGCGGTGATCCCGTTCGGGCCCGAGGTCTCGTGGTTCGGCCACACGACGCCGCTCCAGCTCACCGACATGCCCGTCGCGGTGCTGTTCGTGATGGCCATCGCGTCGATCGGCATCTACGGCATCGTGCTCGGCGGCTGGTCCAGCGGGTCGACGTACGCCCTGCTCGGCGGCCTGCGCTCGAGCGCCCAGATGATCTCCTACGAGGTCGCGATGGGCCTCGCGCTCGTCGCGGTGTTCCTCTACGCCGGGTCGCTGTCGACCTCGGAGATCGTCGCCGCACAGGACGACCTCTGGTACGGCCTGATCCTGCTGCCGTCGTTCGTGATCTACGTGATCTCGATGATCGGCGAGACCAACCGCGCGCCGTTCGACCTCCCCGAGGCCGAGGGCGAGCTCGTCGGTGGCTTCCACACCGAGTACAGCTCGCTGAAGTTCGCGCTGTTCTTCCTCGCCGAGTACATCAACATGGCCACGGTCTCGGCGCTGGCGACCACGCTGTTCCTCGGCGGCTGGCACGCGCCGTTCTGGATCGACCACCTCTACGGCGGCTTCAACGAGGGCTACTGGCCGCTGCTGTGGTTCTTCGGCAAGGTGCTCGGGTTCATCTTCTTCTTCATCTGGCTCCGCGGCACCCTGCCGCGGCTGCGCTACGACCAGTTCATGGCGCTCGGGTGGAAGTGGCTCATCCCGATCTCGCTCGGCTGGATCATCGCGGTGGCCACGATCCGGGCCGTGTCGCTGCACGGCAGCATCGACCGCCAGTACCTCATGGCCGGCATCGGCGTCGCGCTGGTGCTGCTGATCGCCCTCTCGTTCTGGCCGAGCAAGGACGGCGGCGACGAGGAGGTCGAGGCGCCGACGGCTGGCACCGGCGGCTTCCCGACCCCGCCCATGCCCGCTGGCGGCGCCGTCCGCGGCGCCGCCCAGCCCCTGACCTTCGAAACCAGCGGCAGCACCGTCTCCGCCGGCAGTGAGGACTGACGATGCCCACCCTCAAGGAACAGTTCTGGGACCCGGTCGCCGGGTTCGGGGTCACCTTCCGCACGATGTTCCGGAAGGTCGTCACCGAGCAGTACCCCTTCGAGAAGCTCCCGACGGCACCCCGCTTCCACGGCCGGCACCAGCTCAATCGCTGGCCCGACGGGCTCGAGAAGTGCATCGGCTGCGAGCTCTGCGCCTGGGCGTGCCCGGCGGACGCGATCTACGTCGAGGGCGCGTCCAACACCGAGGACGAGCGGTTCAGCCCGGGGGAGCGCTACGGCCGCGTCTACCAGATCAACTACCTGCGCTGCATCCTGTGCGGCCTGTGCATCGAGGCCTGCCCGACGCGGGCGCTCACGATGACCAACGAGTACGAGCTGGCCGACGACAACCGGGCCGACCTCATCTACACCAAGAACGAGCTGCTGGCCCCGCTGCTGCCGGGCATGGAGCAGCCCCCGCACCCGATGCGGCTCGGTGACGACGAGGGCGACTACTACCGCGGCGCCTACAAGACCAAGGTCGCCGAGCCGGTCGCGGACTTCGACCTCGAGGAGTCCGCGCTGCGCGACCTGGCGGCGGGCGACAAGCTGGTCGACGAGCAGAGCGAGGCACCGCGGTGATCGCGTTCAACGTCCTCGCGCCGATCATGGTGCTCGCCGCGCTCGGCATCCTCTTCGTCCGCAAGGCCGTGCACGCCGCGCTGCTGCTCGCGGTCGTGATGATCTCGCTGGCGGTGCTCTACGCCGCCCTCGAGGCGCCGTTCCTCTTCGCGGTGCAGATCATCGTCTACACCGGCGCGATCCTCATGCTGTTCCTCTTCGTGCTCATGCTGGTCGGCGTCGACGCGTCCGACTCGGTCGTCGAGACGATCCGCGGCCAGCGGCTGTTCGCGATCCTGGGCGGGCTGGTGCTCGGCGTGACCCTGGTGCTCGGCGTCGGCCAGATCTCGCTCGGCACGGTCGTCGGCCTCTCCGAGGCCAACGACGGCGGCAACATCGAGGCGCTCGCCAACATCCTCTTCTCGCGCTACGTCTTCGCCTTCGAGGTCACCTCGGCGCTGCTGATCACCGCTGCGATGGGCGCGATGGTGCTGGCGCACCGCGAGCGGCTCACCCCGAAGCCGTCGCAGGCGCAGCTGGCGGCCGAGCGGGTGCGCTCCTACGGCGAGGACGGCCGGCACCTCGGGCCGCTGCCGGCACCGGGCGTCTTCGCCCGCCACAACGCGGTCGGCACCCCCGCGCTGCTGCCGGACGGCAGCGTCGCTGAGGACTCGCTCTCCCGCGTGCTCACCGCGCGCGGCACCGTGCGCCCGGCCCCGCGCGACGTCGAGGCCGTGCAGCGAGCGATCGACTTCGCACCCGACGGCGTGCCGCACTCCGAGACCGCTCCCGACGGCCGCACGACGAGCTCCTCGCGCGGCCCCGGCTCCACCTCGGGCCCGGCCGGCCCGACGCCCGGCGACGAAGGAGGGAACTGAATGGACACGACCTCCCATTCCAGGCCGGTCGACCGCCGCCCCACGGGCGCTCCGCCGCGTTGCCGTCGCTCGAAAGACGTCCAGCCTGCCTTCGCTCCGGCGCCTTGCGGAGCATCCCGTGGATGCGACGCTCGCCTCGACCTGGAATGGGAGGTCATGTCCATATGGACTCCGTGACGCCGTTCATCGTGCTCTCCGCGATCCTGTTCACCATCGGCGCGGTCGGGGTGCTCACCCGCCGCAACGCGATCGTGGTGTTCATGTGCGTCGAGCTGATGCTCAACGCCAGCAACCTCGCGCTCGTCGCGTTCGCCAAGCAGCACGGCAACCTCGACGGCCAGATCGCGGCGTTCTTCGTGATGGTGGTGGCCGCCGCCGAGGTCGTGGTCGGCCTCGCGATCATCATGACCATCTTCCGCACCCGCCGCTCGGCCTCGGTCGACGACGCCAGCCTGCTCAAGTACTGAACCGGACAGGACACAGGACATGTTTGCGTTGCACGAGGGCGGACACGTGCCGGTGGTCGACCCGACCGCGGCGGACGGGGTCTTCTCCCTGGCCTGGCTGGTCATCGCGCTGCCGCTGGCGGGCGCGGCGATCCTGCTCGTCGGAGGCGCGATCGCCCCGAAGCGGTTCGCGGCGTTCGGGCACGTGCTCGGCACGCTGCTGCCGATCGGCTCGTTCGCGATCAGCCTGGCGATGTTCCTCTCGCTGCTCGGTCGTGACGAGGGTGACCGGCAGGTCGTCCAGCACGTCTACGACTGGATCGACGTCGGCGGCCTGCACGTCGGCATGGACCTCCTCTACGACCCGCTCACCGCGCTGTTCCTGCTGCTGATCACCGGCGTCGGCTCGCTGATCCACGTCTACTCGATCGGCTACATGGCCCACGACCCGCGCCGGGTGCGGTTCTTCGGCTACCTCAACCTGTTCGTGGCCGCGATGCTCACGCTGGTCATGGCCGAGAACTACCTCGGGCTGTTCCTCGGCTGGGAGGGCGTCGGCCTCGCGTCGTACCTCCTCATCGGCTTCTGGCAGCACAAGCACTCCGCCGCGGCCGCCGCCAAGAAGGCCTTCGTCATCAACCGCGTCGGCGACATGGGCCTCTCGGCCGCGATCATGCTGGCGTTCGCGACCTGGGGCTCGACGAGCTTCACGGTGATCAGCGCGAACGCCGACGGGGCGAGCGAGAAGACGATGACCGCGCTCGGTCTGCTCCTCCTGCTCGGCGCGTGCGGCAAGTCCGCGCAGGTCCCGCTGCAGGCCTGGCTGCTCGACGCGATGGAGGGCCCGACCCCGGTCTCGGCCCTCATCCACGCCGCGACCATGGTGACCGCGGGCGTCTACCTCATCACCCGCTCCAACTTCGTCTTCGAGCGCGCGCCCGACGCCCAGACCGTCGTGGTGATCGTCGCGACCGTGACGCTCCTGTGGGGCGCGGTCATCGGCTGCGCGAAGGACGACATCAAGAAGGCGCTGGCCGGTTCGACGATGAGCCAGATCGGCTACATGATGCTGGGCGCCGGCCTCGGCGTGGCGGGCTACGCGTTCGCGATCTTCCACCTGCTGACCCACGGGTTCTTCAAGGCCAACATGTTCCTCGGGGCCGGCTCGGTGATGCACGGCATGGACGACGACGTGAACATGCGCCACTACGGCGCCCTGCGCGCGATGATGCCGGTGACGTTCCTGACCTTCGCGATGGGCTACCTCGCGATCATCGGGTTCCCGGGCTTCTCCGGCTTCTGGTCGAAGGACAAGATCATCGAGGTCGCGCTGGCGGAGAACTGGGTCGTCGGCGCCTGTGCGCTGCTCGGCGCCGGCATCACCGGCTTCTACATGACCCGCCTGATGCTGATGACGTTCTTCGGCGAGAAGCGCTGGGCGAAGGACGTGCACCCGCACGAGTCGCCCGCGGTGATGACCTACCCGCTCATCGTGCTTGCGGCCCTGTCGGTGCTCGGCGGCCTGATGCTGGCGGGCGGCTGGATCCAGGACTTCCTGTCGCCGGTCGTAGGCGAGGAGGTCGAGCACGACCCGCCCATCCCGGCGCTCGCGGTCACGGGGCTCGCGGTGCTGATCGTCGCCGTCGGGGTCACGATCGCGATCATGCTGGTCGGCCGGCGCGACGTGCCGCGCGAGGCGCCCCAGGACGTCTCGTTCGTCACCAGGGCCGCCCGCGCCGACGTCTACGGCGACGCGATCAACGACGAGCTGGTGGTCAAGCCCGGCCGGGCGCTCACCGGTGGCCTGCTGGTCTTCGACCGGTCCGTGGTCGACGGCCTCTTCAGCGGTGGCGCACTCACGGTCGGCGGCGTCGGCGCGCTCGTCAGGCGCGCTCAGAATGGCTTCGTCCGCTCCTACGCCCTCTCCCTGCTCGGCGGCGTGCTCCTCGTCGTGCTCGCGCTCCTGGCGGTGAACCTCGCATGAACGACTTCCCAATCCTCACCGTCCTCTGGGTCGTGCCGCTGCTCGGCGCGATCGGCATCGCCTTCGGTCCCCGGGGAGTCATCGCCAAGCAGGCGGCCCTGGTCGTCTCGCTCGCGACGCTCGTCATCGGCGTCGCCGCCGCGGTGCAGTTCGACCGCGACGGCTCCGGCTTCCAGCTCGAGGAGACCCACACCTGGATCGAGGCCTTCGGCGTCCACTACGCCCTCGGTCTCGACGGGCTCGGGCTGCTGCTGGTGCTGCTGACCGTCGCGCTGGTGCCGATCGTGGTGCTCGCCGCCTGGAACGACAGCCCCGACGACGAGTGCAAGCCGTGGTTCGCCTGGGCGCTCGCGCTCGAGGCGCTCTCGCTGGTGGTCTTCCTCGCCACCGACGTGTTCCTCTTCTACGTCGTCTTCGAGGCCACGCTGATCCCGGCGTACTTCCTCATCGGCGGCTTCGGCCGCGCGAAGCGCTCGGCGGCCGCGCTGAAGTTCCTCATGTTCCAGCTCGGCGGCGGGCTGGTGCTGCTCGGCTCGGTCATCGGCCTCTACGTCGTCTCCGCCGACGAGGGCTCCCCGTCGTACCTCTTCGACGACCTCCAGCAGCTCGACATCTCCACCAGTGCCGGTCGCTGGCTGTTCGCCGGCTTCTTCATCGCGTTCGCGATCAAGGCGCCGCTGTTCCCGGTGCACACCTGGCTGGCCGACACCACCGAGCAGGCGACGCCGCCGACCAGCGTGCTGCTGGTCTGCGTGCTCGACAAGATCGGCACCTTCGGCATGCTGCGCTTCTGCCTCGGCCTCTTCCCCGAGGCCAGCGAGTGGGCGACGCCGCTGGTGGTGGTGCTGGCGCTCGTCTCGATCGTCTACGGCGCGTTCGTCGCCATCGGCCAGGACGACATCCTGCGCCTGATCGGCCTGACCTCGCTGAGCCACTTCGGCTTCATCACCCTGGGCATCTTCGTCTTCACCAACCAGGGCGCCAACGGCTCGATCCTCTACATGGTCAACCACGGCGTCGCGACCGCCGCGCTGTTCCTGGTGGCGGGCTTCGTCATCAGGCGCCGCGGCACCACGCTGATCAGCCGGATGGGCGGCCTCGAGAAGGTGACCCCGGTGGCCGCCGGGCTCTTCCTGGTGGCCGCGCTGGCCACGGCGGGCCTGCCGGGGCTGAGCCAGTTCGTCTCGGAGATCCTGGTGCTGATCTCGGCGTTCGACTACCGCTGGTACGTCGGCGCGATCGCAGTCACCGGCATCGTGCTGGCCGCGATCTACGCGCTGTGGGCCTACCAGAAGATGTTCACCGGTCCGAAGGACGCCGCGCTGGACGCCGAGGTCTCGGCCGGCGGCGAGGGCGTGGTCGACCTCGGCCGCCGCGAGCTCGCCGTGCTCGCGCCGCTGATGCTCGCGCTCGTCCTGTTCGGCTTCTACCCCGCGCCGCTGCTCGACGTGGCCAACCCGTTCTCCGAGCAGCTGCTCGAGCACACGGGCGTCCACGACGACGGGCCGCGGGTCCCGGCCGAGGCCGCTCACGACGGACAGAGCGAGGACCACTGATGGACTTCTCCAAGCCCACCATCGAGTACGCCCAGCTGTGGCCGATGCTCGTCGTCTTCGGCGTCGCCTGCCTCGGCGTCGTCGTCGAGGCCTTCGTGCCGCGCGAGCGGCGCTACCTCACCCAGGCCGCGCTCGCGGTCGTCGGCCTCGCCGTCGCCCTGGGCGGCTCGGTCTGGGTCGGCACCGACCTCAAGGAGCTCAAGGGCGCCGGCGACGCCGTCGCGCGCGGCAAGCTCGCCGCCGAGGGCACGCTCGCGGTCGACGGTCCGTCGGTCTTCATCTGGGCATTGGTCCTGGTCTTCGCGATCGGCGGCGTGCTGCTCTTCGCCGAGCGCCGGCTCGAGGCCGGGGTGTCGGCGTTCGCCGGCCAGGCCGCGGCGCTGCCCGGCACCGAGGCCGAGCGCGAGGCGTCGACGCGCGGGCTCGACCACACCGAGGTCTACCCGCTGCTGATGTTCGCGGTCGGCGGCATGATGCTGTTCCCGACCGCCAACGACCTGCTGACGATGTTCGTGGCCCTCGAGGTGCTCTCGCTGCCGCTCTACCTGCTCTGCGGGCTGGCGCGGCGGCGCCGGCTGCTGAGCCAGGAGGCTGCGCTGAAGTACTTCCTCCTCGGCGCGTTCTCCTCCGGCTTCTTCCTCTACGGCGTCGCGCTGATCTACGGCTTCGCCGGCTCGATGCAGTTCGCCGACATCAACGAGGCCGTCCGCAACGACACCTCCAACTCCGCGCTGCTGCTGATCGGCATGGGCATGCTCGCCGTCGGCCTGCTGTTCAAGGTCGGCGCGGTGCCGTTCCAGGCGTGGACGCCCGACGTCTACCAGGGCGCCCCGACCGCCGTGACGGCGTTCATGGCGGCCTGCACCAAGATCGCAGCGTTCGGCGCCCTGCTGCGGCTCTTCTACGTCGCCTTCGGCGCGGACCGCTGGGACTGGCAGCCGATGCTCTGGATCATCGCGATCCTCACCATGCTGGTCGGCTCGGTCCTCGCGGTCGTGCAGACCGACATGAAGCGGATGCTCGCCTACTCCTCGGTGGCGCACACCGGCTTCCTGCTGACCGGTCTGCTCGGCGTGCAGGCGGCCTCGGCGCTCGGCAAGGACGAGATCACCTCGCTCCAGGCGGTGCTCTTCTACCTCGCGACGTACGGCCCGGCCACGGTCGGCACCTTCGCGATCGTGACGCTGGTGCGCGACGCGGGGGGCGAGGCGCCGGCGTTCTCGAAGTGGGCCGGCCTCGGCAAGCGCTCGCCGCTCGCCGCCGGCGCGTTCGCGTTCCTGCTGCTCTCGATGGCGGGGATCCCGCTCACCGGCGGGTTCGTCGGCAAGTGGGCCGTCTTCGCGGTGGCCCTCTCAGCGGGCGCCTGGCCGGTGGTCATCGCGGCGATCGCGGCGTCGGTGATCTCGGTGTTCTTCTACGTGCGCGTCATCCTGCTGATGTTCTTCGCCGAGCCCGATCGCGACGCGGGCGTCGAGAGCGCCGCGGTCACGACGCCCTCGCTGCTGACGTCGGCCACCATCGCGGTATGCGTCGCTGCCACGCTGTTCCTCGGCGTGATCCCGGGCCCGGTGCTCGACCTGGCCGGAAATGCGGGATCATTCATCAGGTGACGTCCACCGAGGGGCTGGCGCTCCCAGTCACCGACCCCGACCTCGAACGCCGGCTGCGCGGCCGGATGGACGAGGTGGAGAAGGCTCTCTACGCCCACGTGCAGAGCCGCTTCCCCTTCGTGACCGAGGCGGCCTCGCACCTGCTCGACGCCGGCGGGAAGAGGTTCCGGCCGCTGCTGGTGCTGCTCGCGGCCGAGGCCGGTGAGCACCCCGGCGTCGACGACGTCGTCACCGCGGCGTGCGTCGTGGAGATCACCCACGTCGGCTCGCTCTACCACGACGACGTCATGGACGAGGCGGACCTGCGGCGCGGCTCCGAGTCGGCCAACGCGCGCTGGGACAACCTGGTCGCGATCCTCACCGGCGACTTCCTGTTCGCCAAGTCGTCCGAGCTGACCGCCCAGCTCGGCGCAGACGCCGTGCGGATCCAGGCCGAGACCTTCAGCAGGCTCGTCGAGGGCCAGATCCTCGAGACCGTGGAGCCCGGGCCCGACGCGGACCCGCTCGAGCACTACCTCGAGGTGGTGGCAGGCAAGACCGGCTCGCTGATCGCGACCTCGGCGCGCTACGGCGCCCGCTTCGGCGGCGCCAGCCCCGAGGTCGAGCAGGCGCTCGCGGCGTACGGCGAGATCGTCGGCTCCGCCTTCCAGCTCTCCGACGACATCATCGACGTCGCCTCCGACTCGGTCGAGTCAGGCAAGACCCCCGGCACCGACCTGCGCGAGGGCGTGCCGACGCTGCCGGTGCTGATGGCGCAGGCCTCGACGTCGCCCGAGGACGCCCGGCTGCTCGAGCTGCTCGCCGGCCCCCTCACCGACGACGCGCTGCACGCCGAGGCGCTGGCGCTGCTGCGCGCGCACCCCGCCATGGACCGCGCCCGGGCCTACGTCGTCGACCGCGCCACCGAGGCCAAGGCCCTCCTCGGAGTGCTCCCCGACGGTCCGGTGCGGGCGGCGCTCGAGGCCTTCGCCGACGTGGTGGCCACCCGCTCGTCCTAGGTCAGGTCAGGCCCGCGTACTCAGGTGCGGGGCGCGCCCGCCGGAGAGCATGGTCGGGTGACCAGCACAGAGACCGACCGCGCCGCGACCCCGCCCACCACCCCGCCCCGCAGGGGTTCCGCCCTGGAGCCGCTGGCCTCGCTCGTGTCGGTGCTGCTGGTCGTCGTGCTGGGCCTGAACTGGATCGCCGCGCACCTCACCTTCTTCGGTGACCCCGTCGACATCGACGAGGAGTACGTGCGCAACTACTGGGTGCTCCTCGCGCTGCTGGGCGCGAGCCTGCTGGCGACCTGGGTGAGCGCCGTACGCCGCGGGGCCCGCCGCGCCTGGGTCTGGCACGGGCTGGTGGCACTCGCCGCGCTGGCGGCCGCGCTGGTGTTCGCGGTCACGACGGCCGGCCCGGTCCAGGACGACCCTCCGGACCCGCCGCCGAGCCCCTCCGGCCCGGGCGCCCCCGGGTGCCACTCGGGCGGCGACAGCAGCGGCTGTCCCGGCGGCTAGTGCGCGTCAGGCCGCCGAGGCCAGGGCGGCCAGCCGCAGCTGACGTCGTCGGTGGGCGTTCGCCTCGTAGGTGAAGATCACCAGCGCGACCCAGACCAGCACGAAGCCGACCCAGCGGCCCGGCGGCATGTCCTCGTGGAAGTAGAGGACGCCGAGGGCGAACTGGATGATGGGGGCGAGGTACTGCAGCAGCCCCAGGGTCACCATCGAGACCCGGATCGCCGCCGCGCCGAAGCAGATCAGCGGGACCGCCGTCACGATGCCCGCGCTGGCGAGCCACAGCGAGTGGCCGGCGCCGTGTGAGGCGAAGTTGGAGTGCCCGGTCGCCATCAGCCACCCGACGTACGCCGCGGCGAACGGCGCGATGAGCGTGGTCTCGACGGTGAGGCTCTCGACCGCGCCCACGTTGGCGGACTTCTTGGCCAGCCCGTAGGTGCCGAACGAGAAGGCCAGCACGAGCGCGACCCACGGCAGCCGGCCGTAGTCGACGGTGAGCACCACCACAGCGCCGCTGGCGACGCACATGGCCGCCCACTGGAGCGGTCGGAGGCGCTCGCCGAGGATCAGCACCCCCATCAGTACGGTCACGAGCGGGTTGATGAAGTAGCCCAGCGAGGTCTCGATGACCTTGCCGTTGTTGACGCCGTAGATGTAGGTCGCCCAGTTGACCGTGATCGTCGCGGCCGCGACCGCCAGGAGCACGAACGTGCGGCGGTGGGCGAAGATCGCCCGGACCTGACGGGTGCGGCGCAGGAGCACGATGAGGAGACCCATCGTGATGACCGACCACAGCACGCGGTGCGCGAGGATCTCGATCGCGCCGGCGGGCTCGAGGTGGGGCCAGTAGAGCGGGAACCCGCCCCAGAGGCCGTACGCCGCGACGCCCAGCAGCAGCCCGCGCCGCCCGTCCGTCACCGACCCAGCCTAGTGAGGCCCACCGGATCGGGTTTCTGGGGTCCGCCGCGTAAGGTCGATCCTTGATGTTCCGAGCCCATTTGGAGGAAAGCATGCGCCTCGCCCGCATCGTCGGAGCCGTCGTCGCACTGCTCATGACCGTCACGACGGGGCAGGCCCTCGTCTCGCCCGCGGACGCCCAGGCCAAGCCTCGGCACCACATCCGAGAGCTCCGCGGCGCCGAGGTCGGCCACACCAACACGTTCTACATCGAGGGCCGGGTGCCGACGTTCCCGAAGGGCAGGATCAAGGTCCTGCGCAAC
This sequence comes from Nocardioides halotolerans DSM 19273, assembly GCF_000422805.1. GTDB lineage: Bacteria > Actinomycetota > Actinomycetes > Propionibacteriales > Nocardioidaceae > Nocardioides > Nocardioides halotolerans. The sequence goes on from NZ_KE383926.1 coordinate 32,730, forward strand.
GTCGCCGGCGGCCACTACCAGGTGTGGAAGAAGACCCGCACCACGAAGAAGGGGAAGTTCCGCACCCCCATCGTCCAGGCCGGGCGCAAGAAGACCTGCTTCAAGGTGCAGGTCCCGGCCAGCGCGACGTACCGGAAGACGACGTCGAGGGTCATCGGCTGCATCGAGTCCGGCTGATCCCCGCCGTCCCGCACGCCCGACAAGGGTTTCGACCTCCCTGCGCAAGGGCAGGGAGAGTGCAGGTTGGCGTCCGACCAGCCTCGTCCCCCGAGAGGAAAGCAGCATGCGCATGTCCCGAGCCGTCTCGTTCGTGATGGCGGTCCTTCTGGCAGTCACGATGTCGCAGGCGCTGGTCTCGCCGTCGCAGGCGAACGCCGGCCACACGACGGTGGCCGAGAAGGGCACGAAGAAGGTCTCGATCCACTTCGCCGCCAACGGCGGCAAGGGGTTCCGGCTCTACGGCAAGATCAAGCCCCGGGCCAAGAAGACCGCGATCCTGCTGCGCGCCTCGAAGGCCAACGGCCACTACGCGCGGTTCAAGAGCACCAAGACCAGCAGGAGTGGTGCCTACACCTTCAGCGGGCTCAAGAAGGAGGGCTACTACGCCGTGCGGGTCGGCCGGACGACGTCCGAGGTCATCCACGTCTGCAAGGGCAGCTGCGGCTGACCTCCTCACCCGTCCAGATGGCCCCCACCACCGGTGGGGGCCATCTTGCATATGGCCTGATCAGGTGGTGTTTCGACGAGGTTCTCTGGGTCTAGTGTCACGGCGACAGACCCGAGCACCGCACCGAAAAGAGATCCGCATGCGCCTGTACCGAGCCGTCGCCCTCGTCGTGGCGACCCTGATGTCCCTCACGCTGTCCGCCACCCTCACCTCGTCGGCCCAGGCATCGCGGCCCACCACCGGCGTGCACGCGGCCAAGGGCCTCACGCCGCTGCGGGCCAACATGGTCGAGGCCGGCAACGACCACTTCGTCATCTACGGCGTCGCGGGGGTGACCAAGGTCGGCATCTTCCGCAACGCCAACGGCGGCCGCTTCGTCCTCTACCGCAAGCTCAACGTCAACAAGAGCAACGGCAAGTTCCGCACCCGCGTCTACCAGTACAAGAACACCCGCACGTGCTACCGCGTGCTCGCCCCGGCAACGGCCAACACCAGCCAGCACATCGTGCCGGTCGGCTGCATCATCACCGTCCGCGGCAAGCAGGTCTGGCAGCCCGCCTGACGCCCAGCTGTTCAGCGGCTGACACCGACGACGACGGCCCCCACCCGGGAGGGTGGGGGCCGTCGCGCTGCTCAGAGACCGCCGCTCACATGACGGTCCAGGTGTCGCCGCCGCCGATGAGGGCCGCCAGCCGCTCGGCGGGGGTGCCGCTCACCGCCTCGCGGGCGGTGGTGACCTGGGCGCGCGCCTGGTCGTCGTACGTCGGCCGCTCGACCTGGCGGAAGATGCCGATCGGTGACTGGTCGAGGTAGCCCGAGTCGGTCAGCCGGGAGATCGCGAACGCCAGCGTCGGGTCGGGGTTGTAGACGTCGTGGACGATGATCGCGTCCTCGCCCACGTCGGCGACCAGCGCGACCTTGACCCCGCCGGTCTCCGAGTCGCGCACCAGCCCCTTCTGGCCCAGCCCGGAGGAGTCGGGGGCTCCGAAGCGGATCGGCTGGCCGTGCTCGAGCGGGATGATCGCGTCGGCCTTCGTGTCGTTGCCCTTGATCGCGTCGAACGCGCCGTCGTTGAAGATCGGGCAGTTCTGGTAGATCTCGACGAGCGAGGTGCCGCGGTGGGCCGCCGCCGCCGAGAGCACCGCGGTGAGGTGCTTGCGGTCGGAGTCGATGGTGCGGGCCACGAAGCTGGCCTCCGCGCCCAGCGCGAGCGACACGGGGTTGAACGGGTGGTCGACCGAGCCCATCGGCGTGGACTTGGTGACCTTGCCGGTCTCGGAGGTGGGGGAGTACTGGCCCTTGGTGAGGCCGTAGATCCGGTTGTTGAAGAGCAGGATCGTCATGTTGACGTTGCGGCGCAGCGCGTGGATCAGGTGGTTGCCACCGATCGACAGCGCGTCGCCGTCACCGGTGACCACCCAGACCGACAGATCCTCGCGCGCGGTGGCGATGCCGGTCGCGATCGACGGCGCGCGGCCGTGGATCGAGTGCATGCCGTAGGTGTCGAGGTAGTAGGGGAACCGCGACGAGCAGCCGATGCCGGAGACGAAGACGATGTTCTCCCGGCGCAGGCCGAGCTGCGGCAGGAACGACTGCACGGCCTTGAGCACGGCGTAGTCGCCGCAGCCGGGGCACCAGCGCACCTCCTGGTCGGAGGTGAAGTCCTTGCCGGTCTGGGGCGGCCCGTCGTACGTCGGGACGCCCTCGACGCCCGAGCGGGTGACGGGGAGACCGAGGTCGGTGCTCATGCCTGTGCTCCCTCGGGAGTCGGGGTGGTCAGGTCGACCTCGATGCCCTCGGCCTCCGCGACGAGGTGACCGATGGCCTCGGCGAGCTCGGCCGCCTTGAGCGGCAGCCCGCGCACGTGGTTGTAGCCGATGGCGTCGACGAGGTACTTGCCGCGCAGCAGCAGCGCGAGCTGGCCGAGGTTCATCTCCGGCACCAGCACCTTGTCGTAGCGCCCGAGGATGTCGCCGAGGTCCTTCGGGAACGGGTTGAGGTGGCGCAGGTGCACCTGGGCGACGTTGAAGCCGGCCTTGCGCACGCGGCGCACGCCCGCGCCGATGGGGCCGTAGGTCGAGCCCCAGCCGACCACGAGCACCTTGGCGGCGCCCGAGGGGTCGTCGACCTCGAGCGGGGGGAGCGACTCGGCAATCCGGTCGACCTTCGCCTGCCGGGTGCGGACCATCAGGTCGTGGTTGGCGGGGTCGTAGGAGATGTTGCCGTGCCCGTCACCCTTCTCGAGACCGCCGATGCGGTGCTCGAGGCCCGGGGTGCCGGGGATCGCCCACGGGCGGGCCAGCGTCTCCTCGTCGCGCAGGTAGGGCCAGAACTCGGTCTCCTCCGTGCCGTCGTCGTTGGTCCGCACCACGTGGTTGGTGGTGGTGGCGAACGCCGGGTCGATGCGCGGCAGGTCGTCGACCTCGGGGATCCGCCACGGCTCCGAGCCGTTGGCGAGGTAGCCGTCGGAGAGCAGCATCACCGGGGTGCGGTAGGTCACCGCGATCCGGATCGCCTCGACGGCGGCGTCGAAGCAGTCGCCCGGCGACTGCGGCGCCACGATCGGCACGGGAGCCTCGCCGTTGCGGCCGAACATCGCCTGCAGCAGGTCGGCCTGCTCGGTCTTGGTCGGCAGGCCCGTCGAGGGGCCGCCGCGCTGCACGTCGACGACGACGAGCGGCAGCTCGGTCATCACGGCCAGCCCGATCGCCTCCGACTTCAGCGCGATGCCGGGGCCGGAGGTCGAGGTGATGCCGAGCTTGCCGGAGAACGACGCGCCGATGGCGGCGCCGATGCCGGCGATCTCGTCCTCGGCCTGGAAGGTCGTGACGCCGAAGGACTTGTGCTTCGAGAGCTCGTGGAGGATGTCGGAGGCCGGGGTGATGGGGTAGGTGCCGAGCACGATGTCGAGCCCCGACTGCACGGCACCGGCGACGAGTCCGTAGGCCAGCGCGAGGTTGCCGCTGATGTTGCGGTAGACGCCGGGCGCCATCGGGGCCGGCTTCACCTCGTACTGGACCATGAAGGTCTCGGTCGTCTCGCCGAAGTTCCAGCCCGCCTTGAACGCCGTGATGTTGGCGTCGCGGATGTCCTCGACCTTGGCGAACCGCCTGGCGAGGAAGTCGATCGTGGTCTCGGTCGGGCGGCCGTACATCCACGACAGCAGCCCGAGGGCGAACATGTTCTTGGCGCGGGCGGCGTCCTTGCGCGACAGGCCGAACTCCTTGACCGCCTCGACGGTCATCCCGGTCAGGTCGACCGGGAACACCTGGAAGTCGCCGAGCTGGTCGTTGGCGTCACCGAGGCTCGCGAGCGGGTTGGCGGTGTAGCCCGCCTTGGTGAGGTTGCGGTCGCTGAAGTCGTGGGTGTCGACGATGATCGCCGCGCCCGTGGGCAGGTCGGACAGGTTGGCCTTGAGCGCGGCGGGGTTCATCGCGACGAGCACGTCGGGGGCGTCGCCCGCGGTCAGGATGTCGTGGTCGGCGAAGTGCACCTGGAACGACGAGACGCCCGGCAGCGTGCCCTGCGGCGCGCGGATCTCGGCCGGGAAGTTCGGGAGCGTGACGAGGTCGTTGCCGAACGCCGCGGACTCCTGGGTGAACCGGTCGCCGGTGAGCTGCATCCCGTCGCCGGAGTCGCCAGCGAACCGGATGATGACCCGGTCGACCTGCTTGACCTGCTTGGGCACGTGGGCGCCCCCTCCTCGGTGCTGCTCCCAGTCACGCATGGACGAGGCGTGCTGGCTGACGTTCCTCTGCCGCCCCGGCCACCCGGCGCACGCTCCACGATAGTGCGGCGCCGCCTCGCACCCCATGCATCTCTGCCCTCGGATGGGTGACACGCGCCACGCTGCGGGCATTTGCCACCAAAGCACCTAAGTCGAGTAGTCTGCTCGTAATAACTGAGCAACGCCGTTTCTCGGGCGCGGCTCCAGGGTGCAGGAGAGAGAGAAGATCACGATGAACAAGACGATCAAGGTTGCGGCGACGCTGACCGTCGCCGGGGTGCTGGCCTTGACCGGGTGCGGTGGCGACTCCGACGCCGCGTCGGACAAGACGACGCTGAACCTCGTCGGGTACTCGGTGCTCGAGCAGGCCAACAAGGGCGTGATTGCGGCGTTCGAGAAGACCGACGCCGGCAAGGACGTGACCTTCAAGGAGTCCTACGGCGCCTCGGGCGACCAGTCGCGGGCCGTCGTGGCCGGCGCGAAGGCCGACGAGGTCCACCTGTCGCTGGAGCCCGACGTGACGCGTCTGGTCGGGGAGGGCCTGGTGGCCGAGGACTGGAAGGACAACGACACCCAGGGCATCTGCACCAAGTCCGTCGTGGTCTTCGTGGTCCAGAAGGGCAACCCCAAGGGCATCGAGTCGTGGGACGACCTCATCGAGTCCGGCGTCGGCATCGTCACGCCGAACCCGGCGTCGTCCGGCTCCGCCAAGTGGAACCTCCTCGCGGCGTACGGCGCGGCGAAGGACGAGGGCGGCAGCGACGAGGCCGCGCAGGAGTACATGACGCAGTTCTTCGCGAACGTCGCGGCGCTGCCGGACAGCGGCCGTGACGCCACCACGGCGTTCACGAGCGGCACCGGCGACGTCCTGCTGTCCTACGAGAACGAGGCGATCCTGGCCCGCCAGAGCGGCCAGGACTTCGACTACGTGATCCCCGACGAGACGCTGTCGATCGACAACGCGTGCGCGCTGATCAAGGACGCCCCGAAGGCTGCGACCGACTTCCTGGACTTCCAGAAGAGCGCCGACGGGCAGAAGCTCTACGCCGCGACCGGCTACCGGCCGCTCGTCGACGTGGGCGACCTCGAGGTCGAGGGTGCCAACGACCCGACCGACCCGTTCCCCGCTCCGGGCAAGCTGCTCACCATCGACGGTGACTTCGGCGGCTGGGACGAGGCCAACAGCACGTTCTTCGGCGACGGCGAGGACGGGAACCCGCTGGGCATCCTGACCCAGATCCAGGCCGAGGCCGGGCAGTAGCTCGACACGATGTCCACTGCGACCGCACGTGTCGCGGGGGGTCGGCCGGCGCGCGTGCGCCGGCCGGCCTCGCGACACTCCCTGACCAAGGGCTCCGCCCTCGGCCTGGGCGTCGGCATGATCTGGTTCAGCCTCCTGGTGCTGATCCCCCTCACCGCGGTCGTCTGGACCGCGGGTGAGGGCGGGCTCGGCACGTTCAAGGACGCGCTGACCAACAAGCAGACGTTCAACGCCCTCAAGCTGACCGTGCTCAGCTCCCTCGCCGTCACCGGCGTCAACATCGTGATGGGCACGGTGATCGCCTGGGTGCTGGTCCGTGACCGGTTCCCGGGCAAGAAGCTCCTCGACCTGGTGATCGACATCCCCTTCGCGATGCCGACCATCGTGGCCGGGCTGGTGCTCCTCTCGCTGTACGGCGCGGAGAGTCCCCTCGGCCTCGAGTGGAACAACACCCGCAAGGCGGTGCTGCTCGCGCTGGCGTTCGTCACCGTGCCGTTCGTGGTCCGGACCGTGCAGCCGGTGCTCGAGGAGATGGACACCGACGTCGAGGACGCCGCGGCGTCCCTCGGGGCTTCGCGCGCCACCACCTTCCGCCGGGTGATTCTGCCGACGCTGGCCCCGGCCATCTTCGCGGGGGCCACGCTCTCCTTCGCCCGCGCGATCAGCGAGTACGGCTCGCTGGTGCTGCTCAGCGGCAACCTGCCGAACCGGACCGAGGTCGCCTCGGTGCGGGTCTACAGCGCGATCGAGGGTGGCAACCAGCAGTCCGCGGCCGCCGTGGCGACGATCCTGCTGCTCGTCGCGCTGGTCGCCATCGTGGTCTTCGACCTGATCCAGAGGAGGCTGGCGCGCCGTGGCTAGCACGTCGAGCACGTCCGTCGGCAGCGGCAGCACCGTCGTGACCTGGGTGCTGAGGCTCGTCGTCGTCGGCTACCTGTTCTTCCTCATCGGCTGGCCGAGCGCACTGATCGTCCGGCGCACGTTCGAGGGCGGCACCCAGGCGTTCACCGAGGCCCTCCAGGACCCCGACGTCACCCATGCCCTGCAGCTGAGCGTCGTCGTCGCGCTGTGCGCGGTCGCGATCAACCTGCTGTTCGGGGTGGGCATGTCGCTGCTGCTGGTGCGCTACGAGTTCCCGGGCAAGCGGGCCCTGTCGGCGCTGATCGACCTGCCGCTGGCGGTGTCGCCGATCGTGGTGGGCCTGGCGCTGATCCTGGTCTACAACCCGCGCTTCGGGTGGTTCGGCGAGAGCCTGGACGCCCACGGCATCCAGATCATCTTCGCCAAGCCCGGGATGGTCATGGCCACGACGTTCGTGGCCCTGCCGCTGGTGATCCGCGAGGTCGTGCCGGTCCTCGAGGACATGGGTGACGACCAGGAGCAGGCCGCCAACAGCCTGGGCGCCAACGCGTGGCAGACCTTCTGGCGGATCACGCTGCCCGGCATCAAGTGGGCGGTCGTCTACGGCGTCGTCCTCAGCCTGGCCCGCTCGCTGGGCGAGTTCGGCGCGGTCAAGGTCGTCGCCGGCAACATCAGCGGCGAGACCACGACCGCTCCGGTGCTGGTGCAGCAGAAGTACCAGAACTTCGAGCAGCAGACGGCGTACGCCATGTCGTTCCTGCTCGTGGCCGCGGCCGTCGTCTGCCTCGTCATCGTGGCGCTGCTGCGCCCCAAGGACCACAAGCCGAGCCGGGCCACCGCCACGGCCGCCATCCAGGAGAAAGCATCATGAGCATCGACGTCTCAGGTCTGACCAAGACCTTCGGCGACTTCGTCGCGCTCGACGACGTCACCGTCTCGCTGCCCACCGGGCAGCTCACCGCCCTGCTCGGCCCGTCCGGCGGAGGCAAGTCCACGCTGCTGCGGATCATCGCGGGGCTGGACACGGCCGACGCCGGCACCGTCACCATCGAGGGCCGGGAGGCGACGAACCTGCCGGCGCGCAAGCGCAACGTGGGCTTCGTCTTCCAGCACTACGCGGTGTTCAAGCACATGTCGGTGGCCAAGAACGTCGCGTTCGGTCTCGAGATCCGCAAGCGGCCGCGCGCCGAGATCGACAAGCGGGTCGCCGAGCTGCTCGAGCTGGTGCACCTCTCGCAGTTCCGCGACCGGATGCCCTCCCAGCTCTCGGGCGGCCAGCGCCAGCGGATGGCGCTGGCGCGCGCCCTCGCGGTCGAGCCGACCGTGCTGCTGCTCGACGAGCCGTTCGGTGCGCTCGACGCCAAGGTGCGCAAGGAGCTGCGCGACTGGCTGCGCCGGCTCCACGACGAGGTCCACACCACGACGATCTTCGTGACCCACGACCAGGAGGAGGCCCTCGAGGTCGCCGACGAGATCGTGGTGATCAACGACGGCCGGGTGGAGCAGGTCGGCAGCCCCGACACGCTCTACGACAAGCCGGCCAACGACTTCGTGATGCGCTTCCTCGGCGAGACGACCGACCTGGCCGGCCAGACCGTGCGCCCGCACGACATCGACGTGTCGATGAGCCCCGGCGTCGCCGGCTCGACCCCCGGCACGGTCACCCGGATCCTGCGCGTCGGCTTCGAGGTGCGGGTCACCGTGACCACCGACGACGGCGCCGAGGCGCTTGTCACCATGACGCGCACCCTGGCCCGCAGCACCGGGGTCGAGGAGGGCGCGAAGGTCTGGCTCACCGCCGCCAAGGGCGCCACCGCGGTGCCGGTGATGCGCGCCGTCTGAGGTCGATGTCGACCCGGCGCGAACTTCGCGCCGGGTCGACGTGTCGTAGCGTCCCCACCCGTGGACGAGTACGACGTCGCGGTGGTGGGCGCGGGGCCGGCGGGGTCGTCGGCCGCCCGCGCGGCCGCGGCGGCCGGTGCGCGCGTCGTGGTGCTCGACCGGGCGGCGTTCCCGCGCTACAAGACGTGCGGCGGCGGCCTGATCGGGCCGTCGCTGGCCGCGCTTCCCGGAACGCCGCCGACGCGCGCGTCCATCACCCGGGTCTCGCTCTCGCTGGCGGGCGGGCGGCGGCGTACGCGCACCGTCGCGGAGCCGTGCCTCCGGATGGTCACGCGCGCCGAGCTGGACGCGTGGCTGCTCCGGAGCGCGGTCGAGGCCGGCGCCGAGGCGCGGGTGCCGTGCCGGGTGGCGTCGGTCGAGGAGCGCCCCGACGGCGCGGTCGTCGAGACCGACGCCGGACCGCTGCGCGCGCAGGTGGTGATCGCCGCTGATGGGACCTCCAGCCGGCTGGCGCGTGACGTGGGGGTCCGGCTCTCGCGGGTCGACCTCGGCCTGGAGCTCGAGCTCGAGGCCGGCCCGCTCGCGGGGGAGTGGGCCGACCGCGTGCACCTCGACTGGGGGCCGATCCCCGGGTCGTACGCCTGGGTCTTCCCCAAGGGCGACACCCTCACCGTCGGCGTGATCGCGGCGAGGGGTGCGGGTGAGGCGACCCGCGCCTACCTGCGCGACGTCGTCGGGTGGCTCGGTCTCGGCGGGCTCCGGGTGCTGCAGGACACCGGACACCTGACCCGCTGCCGCACGCCGGGCTCGCCGCTGGGCTGCGGCCGGGTGCTGCTCGCCGGTGACGCGGCCGGCTTGCTGGAGCCGTGGACCCGTGAGGGCATCTCCTTCGCCACCCGCTCCGGCGCCCTGGCGGGTGTCGTGGCAGCGGGCGGCGCTCCGGGGGCGGTCGAGCGCTACCGCGCCGCCCTGTCGGCCGACCTGCTCCCCGAGATGGCCGCCGGCGAGCGCTGCCTGCGCGCGTTCGAGGCGCGCCCGTGGGCCTTCCACGAGCTGATCCGCTCGACGTCGGTGGGGTGGCGGCAGTTCAGCCGGATCACGCGCGGCGAGACCACGCTGGCGCGCGCCGTGCGCCGGCGGCCGGTGCGCGCCGGGCTCGGGCTCCTCAGCCTCGGGTCAGCGGCGGGTTGAGCAGGTCGAGCGAGCCGCGCCGGAACAGCTGGGCCGGGCGGCCGCCGTCGCGCGTCGTCGTCTCGCCCGTCGGCACGAGGAACCCGGGCGTCTTCGACACCTTGCGGTGGAAGTTGCGCGGGTCGATCGCGGTGCCCCACACGGTCTCGTAGACCCGGCGGAGCTCCCCGATCGTGAACTCCTCGGGGCAGAAGGCGGCCGCGAGCGGGGAGTACTCGAGCTTCGCGCGGGCGCGCTCGAGAGCGTCGCCGAGGATCCGGCCGTGGTCGAAGGCGAGGCCCGGCCGCGCCGACAGCAGCGCGTCCACCGGTCGCCACTCGGCCTCGGCGGCGTCGGTGCTCGCGACCGGGCTGGTCAGGTCGGGCGCCAGGGCCAGGTAGGCGACCGTCACCGTGCGCATCCGCGGGTCGCGGCGCGGTGCGCCGTAGGTGCGGAGCTGCTCGAGGTGGAAGCCGTGCCGCAGGCCGGTCTCCTCGCGCAGCTCGCGGGCCGCGGCGGCGTCGAGGTCCTCGTCGGGACGGACGAACCCGCCCGGCAGCGCCCAGCGGCCGCGGTACGGCGCCTCGCCGCGGCGTACGACCAGGGCCGAGAGCTCGCCCGCCCTGATGGTCAGCAGCACGACGTCCACGGTGACGGCGAACGGTGGGTGGTCGCTCACGCGGCCAGCCTAGACCATCGATCGTCAATTTGACGAGAAGGGATGCGAGGCGCATTATCGTCGTATCGACGATAAAGGAGAGATGAGATGGCTGTCATCGTTCGCTACCCGTTCTGCCGTCACCTGCGGGGGACCGAGACCACCTACGTGCGGCACCTCCGCAACGGTCGGGTGGTCCACGAGGGGATCGGGGGCTCGTTCTGGTTCCGGCCGCTGAGCGCGGTCCTGTCCGAGGTGCCCGTCGACGACCGCGAGCTGCCGCTGCAGTTCCACGCGCAGACGCTCGACTTCCAGGACGTCGCCGTGCAGGCGTCGGTGACCTACCGCCTCGACCCCGCGGTCGCGGCCGAGCGCATCGACTTCTCGATCAGCCCCGAGAACGGGCTCTACCTCGCCACCCCGCTGTCGCAGGTAGCGACGATCCTCGCCGAGACGACGCAGCAGCACGCGCTGGGCGTGCTGGCGCGGGCGACGCTCACCCAGGCGCTCACCGACGGGGTGATGGCGGTCCGCGACGCGGTGAGCGAGGGTCTGGCCGGCGACAGCCGACTGGCCGAGACCGGCATCAGCGTGGTCGGGACCCGCGTCGTGGCGATCCGGCCCGAGCCCGAGGTGGAGCGGGCGCTGCAGACGCCAACCCGCGAGCAGCTGCAGGCGGAGTCGGACCGGGCGACCTACGAACGACGGGCGCTGGCCGTCGAGCGGGAGCGCGCGATCGCCGAGAACGAGCTCCAGAACCAGATCGAGCTCGCCCGCCGCGAGGAGCAGCTGGTCGCCCAGAACGGTCTCAACGGCCGCCGGTCGGCCGAGGAGGCCGCGGCCGCCGACGAGATCCGGGTCGGCGCCGAGGCGGCTCGCTCCCAGCGGCTCGAGGCGGCGCGGGCGGAGGGCATCCGGCTGGTCGGCGAGGCCGAGGGGGCCAGCGAGGCGGCCCGGCTGGCGGCGTACCGCGAGCTGTCGGAGAACGTCCTCCTGGCGCTCGCGCTCAAGGAGCTGGCCGCCAACCTGCCCAGCATCGAGCACCTGGTGCTGACGCCCGACCTGCTCACGTCGGTGGCCGCGCGGTTCGGCCAGCGCACGGAGGAGCTCGCGCGATGAGCCTCGCGCCCCGGGTGGTGCTGGTCCACAGGCGGTCGGAGTACGACGAGCTGGTGGGCCGGCACGGGTCGCACGGACAGGCGGCCTTCTTCCTGTCCTCGCGAGGCCGCGACATCACCGAGGTGGTGTCGCGGCACGAGGCCCAGGCCGAGGCCGTGCGCGTGGTCTCGGCCGCGATCCCGGTCAGCTGGCGGCGCGGCGAGGTCGAGCGCGAGGACCTGTCGCGCTTCCTCTTCGCGCCGGAGGACGTCGTGGTCGTGGTCGGCCAGGACGGCCTGGTGCCGAACGTCGCGAAGTACCTCGCCGGGCAGCCCGTCATCGGCATCGACCCCGAGCCCGGTCGCAACCCCGGCGTGCTGGTCCGCCACCCCGCCGCCGACGCCGGCTCGCTGCTCCTCGCCGTGGTCGCCGGCGAGCTCCCGCAGGCCGCGCTGACGATGGTGGTCGCGGAGGCCGACGACGGCCAGCACCTGGTCGCGCTCAACGAGATCTTCGTCGGGCACGCCAGCCACCAGACGGCGCGCTACACCGTGACCGTGCCCGGAGGTGCCTCCGAGCGGCAGGCGTCGTCCGGACTGGTCATCGGCACAGCCACCGGCGCCACCGGGTGGTGCTCGTCGATCTGGCGCGAGCGGCACAGCACGCTCGCCCTCCCGTCGCCGGTCGAGCCCGCGCTCGCGTGGTTCACCCGGGAGGCGTGGGTCTCCCCGGTCACCGGCGACACGCTCACCGAGGGCCGCCTCGGTGCGGAGCCCCTACTCGTCACCGTCGAGTCCAACCGGCTGGTCGCCTTCGGCGACGGCATCGAGGACGACCACCTCACCCTCGGCTGGGGCCAGCAGCTGCGGATCGGCCTGGCCGACCGGGCGCTCCACCTCGTGGTCTGAGTCTCGCCGCGCGGGTCAGGACGAGGAGCCGTTGCCGTTGCCGTTGCCGTTGCCGTTGCCGGTGCCGTTCCCGTTGCCGCCGCCTCCGCCGTTACCGCCGCCTCCGCCGTTGCCGCCGCCTCCGCCGTTACCGCCGCCTCCGCCGTTACCGCCGCCGCCGTGACCGTTCCCACCGCCGTTGCCGCCACCGTCGCCGTTGCCGCCACCGTGGCCGTTGCCACCGCCGTGGCCGTTGCCACCGCCGTGGCCGTTGCCACCGCCGTGGCCGATGCCACCGCCGTGGCCGTTGCCACCGCCGTGGCCGATGCCACCGCCGTGCCCGTTGCCACCGCCGTGGCTCGACGTGGCGGTCGGCGTGGGGGTCGTCGGGGTCGGTGCCGGCGGGTCGCTGGGGGTCTGCGTCGGACCGCTCGGGCCGGGGCCGCCGGGCGTCGCCTCGAACGTGCTGCCGGAACCGCCCGTGCCGGACGACGTGCCGACCCCCGAGGAGGTGCCGGCCGGGTGGGCGTCGCTGGTCACGCCGGACGGGCCGGGGTCGGACGCCGAGCCGGACGGTCCGCGCTCGCCGCCGGTGCGGGTCGTGCTGGCCGAGGGCGGAGCGGGGTGCGGATCCGGCGACCAGGGCGGGCTCACGACGCCGGCGCCGTAGGCGATGCCGATCCCGCCGCCGACGACCAGGGTCGTCAGCAGCGCCGCCGCGGCGGCGAAGCCGAGGCGCCGCCGCGGTTCGGCAGGCACCGACCGGCCAGCCCGGGCAGTCTCGGCGAGCCGGGCGACGAAGTCGTCGTCCACCACCGGCTCGGCGTGCTCGACCCGCAGGGAACGGGCGATGTCGCGCAGCCGTCGGCGGGGACTCACAGGTACATGATGTCCTGAGAGGGGGAGCAGGGCAGGACATCGCTCGCGGAGCAGGGGAGTCGAGGTGACGGGACGGGGACCGGACGAGCTGGTCTCCCTCGCGCGCGCCGGTGACCAGCTCGCCTGGAAGCAGCTCTACCAGCGCGACGCGGGCAGGCTGGTCGCGTGGCTGAGGTGGCTGCCGCGCCCGGACGGCGCGGTCGCCGACGAGGACGTCGCCGCGCAGGCGTGGCTGACGGCGGCCACGAAGATCCACGAGTTCCGCGGCTCCGACGACGACTTCACCGGCTGGCTCTTCGGGATCGCCCGGCACCACGCCCTCAACGACTACCGGCGCGGCGTACGCCGGCAGACGCGGCCCGCGGACGTCGTACGACTCGAGACCTCCTCCGTCGAGGCGGAGCGCGACCTCGGGCTGGTCGAGGACCACGACGCCACCCGCCGGCTGCTCGCCCTCCTCAGCCCGCGCGAGGCCGAGGTCATCGCGTGCATCGACGTCGCCGGCCTCGACGTGCGCGCCACGGCGACGGCCCTCGGCATGAGTGCCAGCGCGGTGCGGGTGGCCCGGCACCGCGGCCTCGCGCGGTTGCGCCGACTCCTGGAGGCGAACGACGCGCCCGACGCGGCGTCGGTGACGCCCGTGGAGGGCTCCGCGGGCTGACGGACGCCGTCGCGGCATCCCGAGCCGGCGGCCGGATGTCGGCCGGATGTAACGCTCCGCAGCGCCGGCGACATGGCAGGAGTGAGCCACTCGTGGCTCCTGGGGTCGTCGGCCCTCCCAGACAGGTCGACGACGTGGCCCGGCGGTTGACCCCATGGTGACCGCCGGGCCACCCGGCCCCGGACCCGGCCGCATCCCTGCGGAGCGCAGCGCGCGGCCGCCTCTCGCATGAACCACATGATGCTGGGTACTTCGGCTGCGGAGGGTGCTTGTCTGGGGACAGGGTCGCCCTCATTGCGGCCCGTCAGTGCCTGAGGGAGTGCGCCGTCGTTCGACGGTGACAGGCATTGAGAGGGAGCAGCATGTCCGCAGCCAGAGTTGGGCTCGGGGTGGCCGCCGGCTACCTGCTGGGCCGTACCAAGAAGATGCGCTTGGCCATCACGCTCGGCAGTATGATCGCCGGTCAGCGGATCGCCACCAGTCCCGTCGGGATGCTCCGGCAGGCCAGTCAGCTGGCGGAGAAGAACCCGCAGCTCGCCGAGCTGCAGCAACGGATCACCGGCGAGCTCTTCGACGCCGCCCGGTCCGCTGCCGTCGCCTCGGCCACCTCGCGGATCGAGTCGTTCAACGAGGCTCTCCTCGGGCGCGGCGACAAGAGCGACGACGACGAGTACGACGACGAGGACGAGTACGACGACGAGTACGACTCCGACGAGGAGGACTCGGAGGAGGAGGAACCGGAGGAGGGCGACGAGGGCGCGGAGGACGAGCTCGACGACGCCGACGGGGACGACTCCGACGAGGACGGCGACGACGACGAGGACGAGCAGGACGAGCTCGCTTCCCGGCGCTCCCGCGCTCGATCGAGCGGCTCGCGGTCGAGCGGCTCTCGGTCGAGCGGCTCTCGGTCGAGGAAGGCCTCGAAGCGGCCTGCCAAGAAGGTGTCCGCGAGCAGGTCGGCGAGCAAGAAGGCCCCGGCCACGCGGTCGACGGCCAAGAAGTCGGCGGCCAAGAAGTCGTCGCCCTCGAGGTCGACTGCCACGAAGTCGACGGCCAAGAAGTCGTCGCCCTCGAGCTCCACGGCCAAGAAGTCCACCGCGAAGAAGTCCACCGCGAAGAAGTCGGCGGCGAAGACGTCGAGCGGCACGAGGTCGGCCGCGAAGAAGTCGACCGCGAAGAAGTCGACCGCGAAGAAGGCCCCGGCCAGGAAGTCGACGGCCAAGAAGTCGCCGCCGAGCAAGACGGCGAAGAAGGCTCCCGCCAAGAAGACCTCGGCGAAGAAGACCTCCAGCCGCAGCACGAGCGGGCGGTGATCGGGATGGCTGAGAAGAACTCGGGCATGGATGCCCTCAAGGACGCCTCGCAGCAGCTGCTCGGGACGCTCGGCGACCGCGCGCTGTCGGAGGCGCACGACCGCATCGGCGGCCTCACCGACAAGCTCGGTGGCATCGCGGGCGGCGGGCCGGCGGGCCAGGCGCTCGCCAAGGGCGCGAAGGCCAAGGCCGAGGGCGGCAGCGGCCTCCTCGGCGGTGTGAAGGGCGCCGTGTCCGGGGTCAAGGACAAGGTCGTCGACACCGTCACCGGAGGCGGCGGCGGCAAGGGCAAGGGCGGCGACGCGACCTCCTCGACCAACATCATCGAGTCGATCGACGTCGGCGTACCACTCTCGGTCGCCTACAACCAGTGGACCGAGTTCGGCTCCTTCCCGAGCTTCATGAAGAAGGTCGAGAACGTCGACGCGGAGTCGGAGGAGAAGCTCACCTTCAAGGCGCAGATCTTCCTCAGTCACCGGACGTGGGAGGCGACCGTCCTGGAGCAGGTCCCTGACGAGCGGATCGTGTGGCGCTCGAAGGGCGAGAAGGGGCACGTCGACGGGGCGGTGACGTTCCACGAGCTGGCGCCCAACCTGACCCGGATCCTCGTCGTCCTCGAGTACTACCCCCAGGGGCTGTTCGAGAAGACGGGCAACCTGTGGCGGGCGCAGGGTCGCCGGGCGCGTGCCGAGCTCAGGCACTTCCGCCGTCACGTCATGACCCGCACGGTGCTCGACCCGGACGAGGTCGAGGGCTGGCGCGGCGTGATCCACGACGGCGAGGTCGTCGAGTCGCACGAGGAGCACGTGCAGCGCGAGGAGGAGGAAGCCGACTCCGGCGAGGACGGAGCGGGGGACGAGTACGACGACGAGTACGACGAGTCCGACGACGAGAGCGGCGAGATCGACGGCGAGGACGACGACGAGGCCGACGACGAGCCCGAGGACGAGTACGACGAGGACGAGTACGACGACGAGGGCGCCGACGACGAGGACGACGAAGCCGAGGACGACGAAGCCGAGGACGACGAGCCCGAGGACGAGTACGACGAGGACGAGTACGACGACGAGGGCGCCGACGACGAGGACGACGAAGCCGAGGACGACGAAGCGGAGGACGACGAGCCGGAGGACGAGTACGACGAGGACGAGTACGACGACGAGGACGACGCCGAGGGCGAGGACGACGAGCCCGAGGACGACGAGCCCGAGGACGACTACGACGACTACGAGGAGGACGAGGAGGACGTCGAGGAGGACGCGGACGACGTGGACGACGTCGACGACGAGGACGAGCCCACCGGGCGCCGGAGCTCCCGGCGCCGCGCGAGCTGACGCCGACCGGACCGAAGGAGATCAGCAATGACCACCCAGACCTCGTCCCGCCGGAGCGGGGGCGGCTACCTCGAGCGTCCCGCTCCCAGCGGCCTGGCCGACGTCGTCGAGACGATCCTGGACAAGGGCATCGTGATCGACGCCTACGTCCGGGTGTCGCTCGTGGGCATCGAGCTGCTCACCGTCGACGCGCGCATCGTGATCGCGAGCGTGGACACCTACCTGCGCTTCGCCGAGGCCACCAACCGTCTCGACCTCTACGAGAAGGGCGGGAAGGACCTGAGCGAGGCCATCGGCGACCTCCAGGAGACCGGTGCCGCCAAGAAGGTGGGAGGTGCCGTCCGTGGTGCGAAGAAGGCGCTCACCGGCTCCTCGCGCGACGATGATGACGACGACGACCGCGACGAGCGGCCGCGGAAGCGGTCCTCGTCCCGGCGGCGGGAGTCCTCACGTGGCTGAGGCGGCCGTGATCGAGGACACCGGTTTCTACTTCTACGGCGTCGTCGCCGCCGGCACCGACGTGGCCGGCCTGCAGGGCCTCGACGACGTGGAGGTGATGACCGTCGAGCACGCCGGCCTCGCGGCGCTCGTCAGCGTGGTCCGACTGCAGCGGCCCCCGGGCCGGGCGGCCGAGCTCGTGGCGCACGCCCGCGTGGTCGACGCGCTGTCCGCGCAGGCCACGGTCGTGCCGGCGCAGTTCGGCCTGGTGCTCGACCACGACCTGCTCGAGGCGGCGCGCGTCCTCGACGACGACACCCACGCGCTGCACGACCTGCTGCGCCGTCTCGACGGCAAGGCGCAGCTGAACCTGCGTGCGACGTACGAGCCAGAGCAGGTGCTCGCGGAGCTCGTCCGTCAGGACCCGCAGGTCGCCGAGCTGCGACGGCGGACCGCCCGGCTGGCTCCCGGCACCCCTCATCCCGAGCTCGTCGAGCTCGGGCAGGCGGTGTCGCGGGGGCTGACCCGCAAGCGGCTCGAGGACTCGCAGTCGGTGCTGGACCTCGTCGCCCCCCACGTGGCCGAGCACGTCGTCCGGGCGGGCGGGGAGTACGACGTCCTCGACGTGGCGCTCCTCGTCGAGCGCGACCGCATCCCTCGGCTCGAGGACGAGCTGGAGGCGCTGGCCGAGGCGGTGCACGAGCGGTTCCGGCTGCGGCTGGTCGGGCCCGTCGCGCCCTACGACTTCGTGGGAAGCGCGCCGTGGGCCTGATCAGCGGGCTGCTCACGCTGCCGCTCGCACCGGTGCGCGGTGTGGTGGCGGTGGCCGAGCAGGTGCAGCGCCAGGCGGAGGAGGAGTTCTACGACCCCGTCCGGATCCGCGAGCAGCTCGCCGACGTGGCGCGACGCCGCGAGGCCGGCGAGCTCACCGACGAGGAGGCCACGGCCCGCGAGGACGAGCTGGTCGAACGGCTCGTCACGGGCCAACGACGACGGGGAGGAGATGTCGGTTGACCACCGCGAAGAAGACGACGAGGAGCAGCAAGAAGGCACCGTCGAAGAAGTCCGCGCGTTCCGGCAGCTCCACGGGGGCGAGGGCGCAAGCGCGTCCCGACCCGACCCCGGTGCGGGTCGCCGGCCAGGCCGCCGACCAGCTGCTCGTCCTGACCGGCCGGGAGTCGGAGGGGGTCACGGGCATGGAGCGCACCGAGGACGGCTGGGCGGTGCAGATCGAGGTGCTGGAGCTGCGCCGGGTGCCGACCACCACCGACGTGCTGGGCCTCTACGAGGTGCACACGGACCGTCGTGGCGAGCTGCAGAGCTACCGACGGCTGCGTCGCTACACCCGGGGGGCCTCCGACGATGAGTGACCAGCTGACGCCGCTGCGCAGCAACGGCAGCGCGCCGGACCGCCCGTCGTACGGCCCCGCGCCGTCCAACCTCGCCGACATCCTCGAGCGGGTGCTCGACAAAGGCATCGTGATCGCCGGCGACATCAAGGTGAACCTGCTCGACATCGAGCTGCTCACCGTGAAGATCAGGCTGCTGGTGGTCTCGGTCGACAAGGCGATCGAGCTGGGCATCGACTGGTGGCGCAGCGACCCGATGTTGTCGACCAGCGCCGCCGACCACGAGCTGGCCGACGAGAACGAGCAGCTGCGGGCCAGAGTCCGCGAGCTCGAGTCCGAGTCCGAGTCCGAGAGGGCGAGGCGGTGAGCCCGACCGCGCGCTACGTGTTCGCCGTCGCGCGCTCGCTGCGGGCCGAGGACCTGGCCGACACCGTCGGGTTCCACGACGTCCCGCTCGACGTCGTCTCGCACCGGGGGCTGTCGGCGGTGGTCTGCGACGTCGAGCTGGCCGAGTTCGGCGAGGAGGCGCTCACGAAGAACCTCGAGGACCTCGCCTGGTTGGAGTGGGCCGCGCGGACGCACGACGGAGTGGTGTGGCGGGTGGCCGGGCTGGCGACCTGCGCGCCGCTGAGGCTGGTCACGGTGTGCTCGGATGACGACAGCGTCCGCGCCAAGGTGGACGCGCTGCACGGCGACCTCGAGGCGGTGCTCGACCGCGTCGAGGGGCGCAAGGAGTGGAGCCTGAAGGTCCTGGCGCCGGCCCCGGTCGAGCGCGAGCCGGTGCCCGCGCCCTCGGGCGCCTCGTCCGGCGCCGACTACCTGCGCCGCAAGCGCGAGGCCGCCGGCCGGCGCCGCGAGCTCGGCGAGCAGGCATTGCAGGCGGCAGAAGTGCTGCACCGGGTGGCCAGCGAGCACGCCGTGGCGTCGCGACGGCTGGCTCCCCAGGACCCGCGGCTCACCGGACGTCCGGAGCCGATGGTGCTCAACGGCGCCTACCTCGTCGAGGCCGACCAGCACGAGTCGTTCCGGGCCGCCGTCGCCGCGGCTGCCGAGCTGCGCGACGACGTCTCGATCGAGCTCGAGGGCCCCTGGCCGCCGTACTCCTTCGCGGTGCTGTCGTGAGCGTGGTCAGCACGGAGCAGGCCGTCGGCCAGGTGTCCCTGGTCGACCTGCTCGACCGTCTGCTCGGCACCGGCGTGGTGCTGGCCGGCGACGTCGTGATCTCCCTGGCCGGCGTCGACCTGGTGGAGGTGCGCCTCAACGCGCTGATCACCACGGTGCGCGCCGACCTGGCCAGGCCCCGCGGAGCGCGCCGATGACCCAGGACACCGTGACGCGGCTGCGCCAGCACCTCGACACCGACCCCGACTCGGTGGCGCGGGAGCTGTTCAAGCTCGTGCTGACGATCATCGAGCTGGTCCGCCAGCTCATGGAGGCCCAGGCGCTGCGCCGGGTCGATGAAGGCGACCTCTCCGAGGAACAGGTCGACGCGCTCGGCCTCGGGCTGATGCGCCTCGAAGAGGCGATGGAGGAGCTCAAGTCCCGTTACGGGCTGACGACCGAGGACCTCAACCTCGATCTCGGCCCGCTGGGCACCCTGCTGTCCGACCAGCCCTGAACCGACACCTGAGGGGATACCGCATGACGATCAGCACCGACGACGCCCGCGCCGAGCTCGTGAAGACCCTGTTCAGCAAGGTGCGCGAGGACCTCTACCCGTCGACCACGATGCTCGACCTGATCGAGAACCTCCTGACACCGGAGGAGGAGCCCACCTACGTCGTGCTCCTCCAGGAGAAGATCCGGTCCGAGCGCTTCCCCAGCATGCCTCTACTCATCCGACTGAGCCGGCTCGTGGCTCCCTGAAAGGAAGTTGCTCATGTTTCTCATCTGGTTGCTCGCCGTCGTCATCGGCATCGCCGGCATCATCTCGCTGTTCCGAGGCCAGGTCCTGCTCGGGATCATCCTGATCATCCTGGCGTTCGTCGTGGGTCCGGGCGGCTACAGCATCTTCAAGTAGCCGCGGCGCCGCCGGGCTCGGGGCTGCCCGAGCCCGGCGGTGCGTCTCACCGGTAGTTGGTGAACTGCACCGCGAAGTCGTAGTCCTGCTGCCGCACCAGCGCCTGGACCGCCTGGAGGTCGTCGCGCTTCTTCGAGGAGACCCGCAGCTCGTCGCCCTGGATCTGCGCCTTGACGCCCTTGGGGCCCTCGTCGCGGATCAGCTTGGTGATCTTCTTGGCGTCCTCGGAGGTGATGCCCTCCTTGAGCGTGATGCCGATCTTGCTGACCGTGCCCGACTGGCGCGGCTCCGAGGCGTCGAGCACCTTGAGGCTGACGTCGCGCTTCACGAGCTTCTGCTTGAACACGTCGAGGACCGCGGTCGCCCGGTCGTCGGCCGACGCGGTGATCTCGATCGCCTGCTCGCCCTGCCACTCGATCTTGGCGCCGGTGCCCTTGAAGTCGAACCTCGTGGCGATCTCGCGGGCCGCCTGGCCCAGCGCGTTGTCCACCTCCTGGCGGTCGATCTTGCTCACGATGTCGAACGACGAGTCAGCCATGTGTCTCCCCTTGATCTCGGGCCAGGGCTCAGGCCTGGATTCGGGCGCGCGGTGCGCGCTGCGCTATTGTTTCGCCTCGTCGTCGACCGACCAAGTCGCGCTCGACGACACCCAGGCAGGTTGCCCGAGCGGCCAATGGGAGCGGACTGTAAATCCGTCGGCTTACGCCTACGCAGGTTCGAATCCTGCACCTGCCACCCAATTGCGGTCGGCGGCAAGTTGCGGACTGTCCGACAGGGTCCGGCGCGGGCGGTGACCGCCGCAGCGCGAGCGCTGCTACGACAGCCGACCGTGACCTACGGACGCCCGGGCTCGGGGGAAGACCAGGGAGGTGGCACGCTGACGGCAGTTCACCGCCACGTCGGACGAGCTTCGACCTAGGGGTCCTCAGAGACGCGGACCAGCATCTTCCCCCGGTTGGCTCCACGCAGCATCTCCCGGAACGCGTGCACCGCGTGGTCGAGACCTTCGGCCACGGTGACCGCGCTGGTGAGTCTTCCTTGGCGCATCCATTCCGAGGCTCGCTCAACGAAAGCCTCGTAGGACGCCAGGTGCTCGCGCACCGTGAAGCCTTCGACCCGGAGCCGCTGGGTGAGCACGTTGATGAGATTGTGCGGCCCGGGTCGCTCTCCGAGCTGGTTGTACTGGTTGATCGCGCCACACACCACGATGCGGCCGTGCGGGCGGATCACGTCCAGGGCTGCTGCGAGGTGGTCGTCGCCGACGTTGTCGAAGTAGACGTCGATGCCGGCGGGGGCCACCTCCAGCAGCGCCGCGGTCAGTTCCGGGACGTGGTAGTCGAACGCCGCGTCGTAGCCGAGCTCGTCGGTGAGCTGGCGGACCTTCTCGGGGGAGCCGGCCGAGCCGATCACGCGGCCGGCGCCGAGCAGTCGGGCGAGCTGGCCGCAGGCCGCCCCCACGGCCCCGGCGGCGCCGGAGACCCAGACGTCCTCACCGGGCTGGAGGCGGGCGACGTCGCGCAGCCCGACGTACGCCGTCAACCCCGTCATGCCCAGCACGTCGAGGTGAGCCGTGAGGGGGATGGCCGGGTCGACCGCGATCGGGCGCACCTCGGTGAGCGGAACGAGCGCGTGGTCGCGCCAGCCGTAGCGGTGGCTGACCACGGTGCCTTCGGCGAGCGACCCGTCGCCCGATGCCTCGACGACGCCGATCGCGCTGCCGTCCATCACCGCGCCGAGCTCCCATGAGGGGTAGTTCGGCAGCGTCGCCGCCATCCGGACGCGCATGTAGGGGTCGACCGACATCAGGACGTTGCGCGAGCGGGCCTCGCGTGGATGCCGAGGCTTGTGCCGGGCCTGAACATGAGGGATCCTGTCAACAGAATGGAGCGCTCGATTCAGGAGGCTGGGTGGCGGTACGTGCGGCGTCTCTCCCATCCGCGATCGCCGACGAGCTGAGGCGAGAGGTCCGTGCCTTTCTCGATGACGAGCTCGGTCGCGGCACCTTCTTGCCACGTTGTGACGGGTGGATGTCCGGATACGACGCCGAGTTCAGTCGCAGGTTGGCGGCTCGCGGATGGGTGGGTATGACCATCCCGCAGGAGTACGGCGGGCCTGGCCGTTCGGCGCTTGAGCGATTCATCGTGATTGAAGAACTGCTGGCAGCGGGGGCGCCGGTCATGGCGCACTGGATCACGGACCGTCAGGTTGCTGGGGCCTTGCTGCGGTTCGGGAGCGAGGAGCAGAAGCGGAGGTACCTGCCGGGGATCGCGCGGGCCGAGGAGATCGTCGCCATTGGGATGTCCGAGCCCGAGGCAGGGTCGGACCTGGCGGGGATCACGACGCGGGCGGTGCGGGACGGCGACGGATGGCGGCTGCGCGGACGGAAGGTGTGGACGACCAACGCGCACCGGGCCACGGCGATCGTGCTGCTGGCGCGGACCGACCCGGACCTGAAGGACCGTCACGCGGGGATCTCGCAGTTCCTCCTGCCGCTGCCGAACCCGCGGGTCGACGTGTCGCCGATCCGGGCGATCGACGGGAACCACGACTTCAACGAGGTCGTCCTCGACGACGTGCCGCTGACCGACGCGCACCTGCTCGGCCGGGAGGGCGACGGGTGGCAACAGGTCACGGCGGAGCTCGCGACCGAGCGTTCCGGGCCCGAGCGGATCCTGAGCACGCTGCCGCTGCTGCGGGCGTGGGCGCGGGAGGCGCCTGACTCCGATGAGCTGGGGCGGCTGGTCGCGCAGCTTGTCACCTTGCGCCGGATGTCGGTGTCGATCGCCGCTGCCCTCGACGAGGGCGAGCGGCCCGAGGTCGAGGCGGCGTTGGTCAAGGACCTCGGCACGCAGTTCGAGGGCGAGGTGGTGGACGCGGTGCGCCGGACCACGCGCTCCGAGGAGCGCTCGGAGGAGCTGGCCAGGCTGCTCGACCATGCGGTGCTGCAGACACCGGCCTTCACGCTGCGCGGCGGGACCAACGAGGTGCTGCGATCGGTCGTTGCGCGCGGGCTGGCCCTCCGGTGACCGCGGCTGCGACCGGTCAGTCGGCGCTTAACCCGGACGTTCGCGAGGCGGCGCGTGCCGTCCTCGGCCGGATGGAGCCGGCCGGTGCGGCGGACCGGGGGCTCGACTCCGAGACGTGGGACCGGCTGGCGCGCTCGGGGTTCACCCTGCTCGGGATCGACGAGCAGCACGGCGGGAGCGGCGGAACGCTACGGGACTTGGCGGCGGTCGTGTACGAGGCGGCGTACGCCTGCGCCGCGCTGCCGGTGGTCGAGACGGCCTGGCTGGCCGGTCCGTGGCTCACGCTCCTGGATACCGATCCAGGACCTGGGCCGGCGACGGCCGCCGTCGCGCCCGGCGTACGTGTCGACGACGGTGGTACGGCGACCGGCACGGTCCGGCACGTCCCCGCGCTGCGCTGGTCCCGGAGCGTCGCGCTGCTCACCGGTGGCGAGCAGCCCCGTCTGGCCCTGGTCGACCCGTCCGGCTCCGGCGTGAGGGCCGAGGAGCGGGCGAACCTGGCCGGCGAGCCCCGCGACACCCTCGTGCTCCATGACGCTCCCGTGCACTGGGTGGCGGCAGACGCGGGTGAGGCGGATCAGCACCGCCTGCGGGGCGCGCTGGCCAGGTCCGTCCAACTGGCCGCGGCCGCTCAGCGGGTCCTCGACCGGACCCTCGCGCACGTCCGTGAGCGGCATCAGTTCGGCCGCCCCGTCTCGGCCTTCCAGGCTGTCCAGCATCGGCTGGCCGCTATCGCCGGCGATGTCGTGGTCATGCATGCCGCCGTCGAGGCGGCGGTGGCGGGCTGGGCCGACCGCGCCGACGACGCCGACTTCCTCGTGGCCGTCGCCAAGGCGGAGACGTCGTGGCGCGCGGGCCGGGTGGCCTCGGCAGGCCACCAGCTGCACGGTGCGATCGGCTTCACGCTCGAGCACGACCTCGGCGCCGCGACCAAGCGGCTGTGGTCGTGGCGCGAGGAGTTCGGCAACGAGGGTGCGTGGCGCCCGCACGTCGCGGCCGCGGTCGGCGAGCACTTGTGGGAGGTGGTGACCAGGTGAGTGACGACGAGCTCGTCGGCTGTGCGCTCGAGGACGGGGTGGCGTGGCTGACCCTGCGAGACCCGAAGCGGCGCAACGCGATCTCGGAGGCGATGGGCGCAGAGCTGGCAGTCGCGTGCGAGCGGATCGACGCGGACGCCACCATCGGGGCGGCGGTGCTGCGCGGCGCCGGCGGCTACTTCTGCAGCGGTGGAGACCTGCGCCTGCTGGCCACTGCTTCGGCCGACCCGACGAGCGACGAGGGCATGACAGCGCTCTCGACGATCTACGCGGGGTTCGTCCGGTTCCTCGAGCTGGCCGTGCCGACGGTCGCCCTGGTCGAGGGCGGTGCTGTCGGCGCCGGCATGAACCTCGCCGCGGCGGCCGACGTCCTCGTCGTCACGGAGGACGCCGTCCTCGACAGCGGCTTCCTCACGCGCGCGGTCCATCCCGGCGGTGGTCACCTCGCACTCATGCACCGGTTCCTTTCGGTTCAGGACACGATGGCCTTCTCGGTCCTGGGCGCGCCGCTCACGGGCATGCAGGCGGCAGCGCGCGGGCTCGCCTGGGCCGCCGTTCCGCAGGCCGCGATCGTGGAGACCGTGCGCCGGCTGGTGCGCGGCGCCGGAGCCGACCCGGACCTGGCTCGGCTGACCAAGAGGTCGGCGCGTCGTGAGCTCGGCCCGCCCGGCGTCGACCTCGCCACGGCGCTCGAGCTGGAGCGTGCTCCCCAGATGTGGTCGCTAGCCCGCAAGGGAGCCGAGGGCTGGGGTCCTCGACGATGACGCTCGAGCCCCGGCAGGTGACGGTCGCGCAGGTCGAGGCGCTGGCCGAGCACCTCAGCGCGTGGGGCCGGTGGGGCGAGGACGACGAGTCGGGCGCCGTCAACGAGGTGACCCCCGGGCACGTCAGGGCCGCGGCCGGGCTGGTGCGGCGCGGGGCGGTGTTCTCGCTCTCCCTGCCGCTGGACCGACGCGGTCCTCAGGGCGCCGGCAGCGGTCGCGCCAACCCCGAGCACCTCATGGTCCGCGACGGCGGCGACATCGCCGCCTCGTCGCGCGGCATGGCGGGCACCGACTACACCGACGACGTCCTGCACACGCCGCTCCAGGCTGCCACTCACTGGGACGCGCTCTGCCACTGCTTCTACCGCGGTCGCACCTGGAACGGTCGCGACACCGGCTCGGTTGCGAGCAGCGGGGCGCGCGCCACTGACATCACCCGCCTCGGCCACCGCGCGGTCGGCCGCGGCGTGTTGCTCGACGTGCCACGCTGGCTGGGCCGAGCGTGGCTCGAGCCAGGAGAGGCGATCCAGGCAGAGCATCTCGAGGCCTGCGCCGCCGCCCAGGGCGTGGACGTCACGCTCGGCGACTTCGTCCTGGTCCGCACGGGTCAGATGGAGCAGTGCCGCGACCGCGGCGAGTGGGGGACCTACGCCGCCGGGCCGGCGCCCGGGTTGGGCGTGTCCGCAGCGACCTTCCTGTGTGAGCGTGGGGTGGTCGGTGTCTCGACCGACACGTGGGGCGTCGAGGCGATCCCGTACGAGACCGGTGGCCTGGCCGCGCCGTTGCACGTCGTGCTGTCGATCCACGCCGGGATCCACCTCGGCGAGATGTGGGACCTGGCCGAGCTGGCCGCGGACTGCGCCACGGACCGGGTCTTCGAGTTCCTGCTGGTGGCGCCCCCGCTGCGCGTCACCGGCGCCGTGGGCGCCCCGGTGCACCCGGTGGCCATCAAGTAGAGAGAGACGCGCATGGGCAGCAACCTGCGAGGAAGCATCGTCATGGACGGGGCGGAGGTGTCGAACCTCGTCCACGAGTGCCGGACCGCGACGGTGGCCACGATCGGCCGCGACGGCCTGCCGCATCTCACAGCGCTGTGGTTCGCGATCGAGGACGAGCGAGTCGTGTTCCTCACCAAGACGCGTTCGCAGAAGGTTGCCAATCTTCGCCGCGACCCACGCCTCAGCGTGCTGATGGAGGCCGGGACGGAGTACGACCAGCTCCGCGGCGCTGTCCTCGAAGGATCGGCGACGCTCGACGAGGACCCCGGACGCCTGCGCCAGGTGGCGGTGGCGATCCGGCACCGCTACGCAGAGGCCGACGTGGCCGAGGACGTGGAGTCCTCGATCCGCAAGCGGGTCGCCATCTCCGTGGAGGTCGCACGGGTCAGGTCGTGGGACCACCGCAAGATCGGAGCGTCCCGATGAAGCGGATGTCGCGGTTCCTGCCCTCGCAGCTGGTTTCACGGTCCGACGCGGACCACCACTACGAGCAGCTGCACCACCGGTTCGCGATGCGCATGTTCCGCGAGCACGCGCCGAGCGTGGCCCGTTACGCCACCAACCACGCGGTGGCCCGACGCGACCTGACAGGCGGCTTCGGCGCGGCACCGACGTCGTGGCGGTTTGTGATCCTCGAGTTCGACGACGCGCCGGCGGGTGACGACACAGGGGGGAAGGAGTGGCTTCCGGGATGGGCGGAGACCACGATCGTCGACGACCACACGAACTTCCTGCGCGAGGTGCGCCCCTTCGAGGTGACGCCGACGGTTCTCGTGGACCGCCGCGGCGGCCAGCTCAGCACGGCGAAGTTCCTCCTCGAGGTCGAGGCAGAGGACGAAGCCGACCCCGCCCCAGCCCGGGCGAGGCTGGGTGAGCTCTCCGCGGCGCTCTCCGCCGCCCCGGTTTTCGGGCTTCGTCTCGTGACCCGCAACGACGTGGTCCGCGAGGCGGCGATGGACCCCGTGCGCGAGCCGGGCCAGGCATACGCCGGCGCGTTCCTGCAGCGTACGACGATGATTGCGTTCGTCGAGGTCTACACCGACCATCCCGACCACGGTGCCGAGCTGTTGGCCGGTCCCGACGTCGCGCCCCTGCTGCGTCGGCAGCCGGGGGTGCGGATCGCGGTGCACCGGGTGGACGAGCTGGTCGGCGTCGACCGTGGCTGAGGGGCTGGCCCACGGGCTCCTCTACAACACCCAGGACCCGCCCGGCGGTGCCCGGCTGGTGGAGCGTTGGGCGGAGCTGCTCGACCTTGCGGTGGTGGCCGAGGAGTGTGGTTTCGCGTCGGTCCACGTGCCCGAGCACCACGGCCGCGACGACGGCTACCTCCCGCAACCCCTCGTCGCGTGCGCAGCCCTGGCCGCCCGCACACGCCGGATCAAGGTCGGCACCGCCGTCACGGTCGGGCCGCTCCGACACCCGCTCCACCTCGCGGAGGAGGCGCTCGTCGTCGACGTGCTCTCTGGAGGCCGGCTCGTCCTGGCCGTCGGCCTCGGCAACCTCCGCGGGGAGTACGACGCGTTCGGTGTGCTGTTCGAGGATCTCGGTGGCCGGTTCGACGAGTTCCTGGGCGTGCTGCTTCCCGCGCTGGGCGGCGACCGGGTCACGATGCACGGCAGGCACTACGTCGTGCCGGGCGTCCTCGCCCGACCCAGGGCCGTGCAGCGACCGCGTCCCGAGACCTGGGTCGGGTCGATGTCACCCGCGGGGGTCCGGCGGGCCGGTCGGTTGGGCGTGCCGCTGCTGCTCGACCCGCTGAACACCATCGCCGACCTGGAGCCGCTCGTGGCGACCTACCGGGAGGCCGCTGCGGCAGCAGGGCAGCCCGCGCGGGTGAAGCTGATGCGCTGGGGCTGGGTGGGCGACGACGTCGACGCAGACTGGTGGCCGCACGTCCGGCAGGCGCTGTGGGGCTACCTCGTCGACGTGCCGCGCATCGATCGTGGACGGCACCCGGCCCTGCGGGGCGCCACCTCGGCCGACGAGCTCGACCTGGCCGCGGTGAGCGAGGACCGCCTGCTCGTGGGAGACGCCGCCACCGTCTCCCGGCTGGCCGCCGAGTGGTGCCATCGGCTCGGCGCCGACCACCTGGTGGTCAAGCTCCAGGGCGCCACCGGGCCGTGGGGTGACCCGCTGGCCGCGGCGGTTCGCCGGTACGCCGAGGTCATCGCCCGCACCGCTGCCCCTTGACTCCTGCCGGTCGGGGCGGGAAGATCGAGCGCTCGCTACAGGAGGTCGGATCGCATGGCGAAGATCGTGGCGCTGGTCAAGCGCAAGGACGGAATGACCTACGCGGAGTTCGTGAGCTACTGGCAGGACCACCACGCTCACGTGGTCTCGCGTCTGCCGGGGCTGCGCCGGTACGTGCAGAACCCGGCCCGGGAGGGCCACCAGTGGCTCTACGACGGCATGGCCGAGCTCTGGTTCGACGACGTCGACGCCATCCGCACTGCCTTCCGCAGCACCGAGTCGGACGACGTTCGAGCCGACGAGCCCAACTTCGTCGACACGATCGACTGGTTCATCGCCGACGAGCACCCGGTCATCGCGTGACGGCAGGCGCGTCGGGGCTGGTGGTCGGTGTCCAGCTGGCCCACTACGGCGCGCCGCTGGAGGAGATCGGCATCGACGCGATGGTCGACGAGATCGTCGCGTCCGGCCTCGGCGGCATCTGGGTGAGTGACCACGTGGTCCTCGTCGAGGACTCCGCCTCCTCCTACCCCTACGAACCGGAAGGCTCCTACGGGTTCCCTGCCGGGACGCCCTGGTTGGAGGCGTTCATCACCCTCGCGGCCGTGGCGGTCCGAACGGAGGGCCTCGAGCTCGGCACATCGGTGTGCGTCCTTCCCCAGCGTGACCCGGTCCTGCTCGCGAAGCAGTGCGCCAGCCTCGACCAGATCTCCGGCGGGCGGCTGCGGCTCGGGGTGGGCACGGGCTGGCTGCGCGAGGAGTTCGCGGCGCTCGGGGCGCCGTTCGCGGGTCGCGGCGCGAGGGCCGACGCCTGGCTGCGGCTGCTCCGTGCGTGCTGGTCCGGCGCGCCCGAGGCGGGGGAGTACGGCGAGCGCACTCTCCCTGCCGGCGTCCGGTGCGAGCCGCGGCCGGTGCACGGCCAGGTCCCGGTGCTGGTCGGCGGGAACAGCCCGGCTGCGCTGGCCCGGGTGGCGCGCGCGGGGGACGGCTGGCTCGGTGCGGTACCCCGGGCAGGACTGCCTCTCGCCGACCTGACGCGGATGGTCGCGACGATCGGTCGTGAGTGTGAGTCGGTGGGGCGCGACCCCGACGAGGTGGAGCTGTCGCTCCGTCTCGCTCCCCGGATGTCCGAGCTCGGCACCGATGCGTTCACAGAGCTGCTTGCGTCGTACGTCGGGGCCGGCGTGCGGCGCATCACCATCGACCTCGCCTGGCACAGTCTGGAGGCGGGACGCGAGCGGCTCGGCCGGCTGGCCGCGTCGGTGGCCGCGCTGGGCGTGAGCGCATGACTCGTATGGTCGCGACCGCGGCGGTGTCGCGCGGCACCTACGACGAGGCGCTGGAGTGGGTCGGGCGGACGCTCGGTCCGATGCCGTGCCCCACGCGCGTCGACCCCGCGAACGTCCGCCTGTTCGCCGCGCTCACCCGCGACCCGGACCCTCGCTGGTGGCGCGAGGGGTGGGACGACGGCGAGGTGGAGGTGCCGCCCGGCCTCCTCATGTCGTACGCGCTACCACCGCCCTGGCACCCGCAGGAGCCGGACCTGCGTCCGCTGTGGGCGCAGGTGCCGCTGCCGGGGCCGACGCTGATCAACGTCAGCACCGTCACCGACCATCCTCGAGCGCTCCACACCGGGCGCCGGCTGACCGTGCGGGAGACCGTGGTGTCGGTGTCGCCGCTGCGGCACACGCGGCTGGGAGCCGGCCACTTCGTCACGACCACGATGGAGTTCGAGGACGAAGGCGTCCTGGTCGCGCGGCACGAGAACGTGATGCTTCGCTACACCTTCGCGGAGGCCGGCCGCACCCAACCGGCGGGTCGGGCCGCCGCCTTGGACAGCGCCGTCGTCGAGGTGTCGATCCCGGTCACGCTCGAGCTCTGCGTGCTCGACGTGGCCTCGACCCAGGACCTGTTTCCTGGTCACTACGACCGCGGGTACGCCCAGCGGCAGCGGGTCGGTGGGGTGTTCCTCAACACGATGTTCTTCCACGGCCTCGCCGACCAGCTCGCTCTGCGCGCCGCCGGTCGGGGCCATCGGGTGCTGCGCCGGGAGCTGAAGATGCGCGGCTCGGCGGTCGAGGGCGACACCGTCGAGGCCAGTGCAGGCGCGCCGCACCACCACGGTGGACACGTCGTCGTGGACGTGGAGATCAGGGCGTCGGGCCGGACTGCCGCAACAGCTGAGGTTCGGCTGTCACCGACCAGCGCGAGCGAGGGGGCCCCGTGAGCGAGGCCAGGAGGAACCGCCTCGCCGAGCTGCCCGCGGTGGAGCAGGTCCGCGACGGCACGTGGGTGGTGCCCGTGCCGATCCCGGACAACCCCCTGCACTACGTCCTCAGCTACGTGCTCGAGGCGGACGGCGGCCTCGTGCTGGTCGACGTCGGGTGGAACGATCCTGGCTCGTTCGAGGCGCTCGGCGCGGGGCTCGGGGAGATCGGGGCGTCCGTGGCCGACGTGCGCGGGATGGTCGTGACGCACATCCACCCCGACCACTACGGGCTGGCCGGGCGGGTCCGCGAGGTCTCCGGCGCGTGGATCGCCCTGCACGGTCTCGACGCGTCCCAGATCACCGGCCGCTACTCCAAGATCGAACGGCTCATCGAGGACAACGTGCTCTGGCTGACCGGCGCGGGCGCTCCGGCCGAGGACGTCGAGGTGCTGTGCGACGCAGGCGCGGAGCTGCAGCGCTACGTGATGGTGGCCCACCCGGATCGGGTCCTCTCGGACGGGGACCGCATCGAGCTCGGCGGGGGGCGCGCCCTCGACGTCGTCCACACCCCCGGCCACACCGTCGGGCACGTCTGCCTGTACGACGCGCCGGCGCGGCTCCTCTTCAGTGGCGACCACGTGCTGCCGCGCATCTCGCCGAACGTCGGGTTCCATCCGCTCTCGAGCGCCGACCCGCTGGCGGACTTCCTCGCGTCGCTGCGCAAGGTGGGGGCGCTCGGCAGCGAGCTCGCACTCCCTGGACACGAGTGGCGCTTCGACGACGTGCCGGCGCGGACGCGCGAGCTCGCCGAGCATCATGAGGCGCGGTTGGCCGAGGTGCTCGTGCTGCTGGCTCGCGGCGCTTGCACCAGCTGGGAGGTCGCTCAACGGTTGATCTGGTCACGGCCGTTCGACTCACTGGCCCCGGTGACCCGGAGAGCTGCGCTCAGCGAGGCGATGGCCCACTTGGTGCATCTCCGCACCCGCGGTGAGGTGCGCTGCGAGCCCGGACCCCCGGATCTCTGGCTCGTCGGCCGAACGGGGTCTTGACAGTCCACCCGTGCGGGGCCAGATTGGATGGAGCGCTCGATTCAGTCATGAGGGAGGGAACGTGATCGTCACCGAGACGGAGGCGATGGCGCACAGCGTCGGCTCGCTGCTCCGCGCGCAGGCATCGGCTCACCCGGACCGTGCCCTCGTCGTCGCACCCGATGGCTCCCGGATCTCCTACAGAGAGGTCGACGAGGCTTCCGACCGCCTCGCGCTGGCCTTGCGCGAGCAGGGCATCGGCGCCGGTGACCACGTCGCGATGATGTTGACCAACGAGCTGCCGATCCTGCTGACCTGGTGCGCGCTGGCCAAGCTCGGCGCCGTCGAGGTGCCGCTCAACACGTCGTTCAAGGGCATGAGCCTGGAGTACCTCCTGCAGCACAGCGACGTCTCCATGGTCATCGTGGAGGAGCAGTACGCGGACCGGTTCGATCGGTTCGCGGGCACGGTGCCGGGGTTGCGCAGCGCGGTCGTGGTCCGCCCCGAGGTGCCGTCCGGCGGCTCCGGTGCCGAGCTGCCATGGCCGACCACGGAGTTCGCGGACCTCGTCGCCCGCCCGGCGGACGAGCCGCTGGAGATCGTGGCGGGCCCGGACGACCTGCTGGCGATCCTCTACACCAGCGGCACGACCGGCCATCCCAAGGGCGTCATGGAGAGCCATCGCTGCGCGATCCACTGGGGGCTCAACTACCGGCGCTACATGGCGGTCGACCCGGACGACGTCAACCTCCTCTTCTCGCCGCTGCACCACGCGATGTCGCAGTTCCTCGGGGTGATGCCCGCACTGCTGAGCGGCAGCGCGGTCGCGGTCGTCAACGGTTTCAGCGCGAGCGGCTTCTGGGAGGTGTGCCGCACGACGGGCGCCACGCTCTTCAACTTCACCGGCGGAGTGCTGTCCTTCCTGTGGAAGCAGCCCGAGCGTCCCGACGACTCTGCCAACCCCGTGCTCCGGGCCCTCGGCGTGCCGATCCCCGACGACCTCTACCCCGGATTCGAATCTCGCTTCGGGCTCTCCCTCCTGCCGTGCTTCGGCACCAGCGAGAGCAACGTCGTCTGTTACAGCACCCCGGGGGAGGTTCGCCGCGGCAGTAGCGGCCGGCCCGTCGATGAGTTCGTCGTGGACGTCGTCGACGACGACGGCCACCCGGTGCCGCGCGGCACCAAGGGCGAGATCGTGACCCGTCCGAAGAAGCCTGACAGCATGATGCGGGGCTACTACAAGCAGCCCGAGCTGACGGCCAAGGTGCTGCGCGACCTCTGGTACCACACCGGGGACATGGGCTACGTCGACGACGACGGCTATCTCTTCTTCGTCGACCGCCGCAAGGACGCGATCCGCCGCCGAGGGGAGAACATCTCCTCCTTCGAGATCGAGCGCGTCGTCAACGCGCACCCAGCAGTGCTCGAGTCGGTCGCGGTGGGCGTCGCCTCCGAGCACGGCGAGGAGGAGGTGAAGCTGGCCGTCGTGCCGATGGCCGGCGCCGACCTCACGGTCCACGAGCTCTGGGACTACTGCGACCGCGAGCTGCCTGCCTTCATGGTGCCGCGCTACCTCGAGCTGCGTGAGAGCCTCCCGAAGACCCCCACGGAAAGGGTGATGAAGTACGTGATCCGCGACGAAGGTGTGCACGAGGGCGTGGTGGACCGGGTGAGCGACCGATGACGGCCGGCATCCTCGGCATCGGCGAGGTCGTCCGGCCACCGCAGGGCACGAGCTCCATGGAGCTGCACGCGATGGCAGCGCGCAAGGCGCTGGCGGACGCGGGCCTGACCATCCGGGACATCGACGGGCTCGTCGTGGGCTACTCCTTGACCGAGCCCAAGATGGTGCTCTCCGCGGCGGTGGCGGAGTACCTGGGGCTGGATGTGCGCTACCTCGACTCGGCTCACGTCGGCGGGGCCGCTCCGTTCTTCGGCGTGGCCAGCGCCGCCGCCGCGATCGCGGCGGGTCGGGCGGAGCGGGTCCTCGTCATCTTCGGCGACAACCGCAAGACCGGGTGGGCAAGCATGGACGCGGCGATCGCCGCGATGATCGCCGAGGTCGGACACCCGGAGTACGAGCTGCCGTACGGCCCGCTCATCCCCGCCAACCTCGCGCTCATCGCGCGCCGGCACTTCCACGAGTTCGGTACGACGCGCGAGCAGCTGGCGATGATCCCGGTGATGCAGCGCGAGCATGCGCGGCTGAAGGAGGGCGCCGAGCGCACCGACCCGTTGTCCGTGCAGGACATCCTCGACGCCCGGCCGGTCGCGACGCCGCTCGTCGCCGCCGACTGCGCGCTCGTGTCGGACTCCGCTGGTGCCCTGGTGGTCGGCCACCTCGACGACGACGTCGCCGGCACGGAGAAGCCGCGAGTCGCGATCCGCGGCACCGGCGGCTGGTCCGACTACTACTACCCGTTCCAGAGCCGCGACCTGACCACCTTCGGGTTCAAGCCGGCGGCCCGGCAGGCGTTCGAGCAGGCCGGGCTCGGTCCCGAGGACATGGACCTGGCCGAGATCTACGACGCGTTCAGCGTGATCGTCCTCGTTGCCCTCGAAGACATCGGCTTCTGCTCGCGTGGCACCGCGGGGGAGTTCGTGGCCGAGCGGCGCACGGCGCTCGGGGGGCAGATACCGGTGAACACCCACGGCGGCCTCCTGTCGTTCTCCGGCAACGGCACCTTCCACATCACCGAGGCCGTCAGCCAGCTCCGCCACGACGCCGGTGAGCGGCAGGTGGAGAACGCGCGCAGAGCCTTCGTGACGGGTATCGGCGGGATGCTCGCCGTGCACTACTCGCTGGTCCTCGAACGAGCGGAGCCATGAGCCGGCTCGGCGCTACGATGCCCGCGGCTCGCCTCACCCGCTGGGCGCGCGCGCCGCGGCCGACCCCCAACAGACAGGTCTGATCACATGCCGAGCGAGGTCAAGGAACGCATTCTCGAGGTGGCGGCGCAGCTGTTCATGGAGCAGGGGTTCGCAGCCACGTCGGTCCGCGAGATCGGCGAGCGCGCCGGCATCGGGCAGAGCTCCCTGTACCACCACGTCAAGTCCAAGGGACACCTGCTGCAGGCGCTCCACGAGGTCTTCATCGAGCAGCTCAACTCCGAGCTACACCGGGTCGCGGACTCCGACGGGTCGCCCACCGAGAAGCTCCGCGACATCGTGCGGGTCGTGCTGACCGTGGTGGAGACGCACCAGCCAGAGGTCACCGTGTTCCTGCGCGAGAGCCACGCCCTTCCCAAGGAGATGCGCCGCAAGATCCAGCGCGAGCGCGACGAGGTCGACGTGATCGTGACCGACGTGCTCAACCGCGGCATCGACACCGGCGAGTTCCGCAAGGATCTCGACATCCCGCTGGCCCGCCTGGCGATCCTCGGCATGTGTAACTGGAGCTACCAGTGGTTCCGCCCCGGCGGCACGCGCACCATCGACGAGATCAGCAAGGCCTTCGCGGACTACGCGCTTCGCGTCGTTCTGGCGGACCCGAGCACGCTGTGAGCCCACCGCGGTGAGCACCGATGTCGCCGCCGGATCCAGCCCCCCGCGGAGCAAGCGCCTCCTGCCTGTGGAGGAACGCACCCTCGACCGGCTGCTGCTGTCGCGCGCCGACGCAGCGCCGGACGCGCCGTTCTTCAGTGTCGGCGACAGCCCTTCGGCGCCATTGGGCGACCTGGCCGACGCGGCGATGCGGTTCGCCGGCGGACTGCGGTCCCTCGGAGTCCGCCGTGGTGACCGGGTGGCCCTCGTGCTGCCGACCTCGCAGGCTGCGCTGCTGGCCTGGTGGGGCTGCGCGCTTGCCGGAGCGGTCGAGGTGCCAGTCAACACCCTGCTCACCGGCGAGCTGCTCCGGCACGTCCTGAGCGACTGCGGGGCGGAGGTCGTGATCTGCAGCCGTCCGCTGCTTCCCGCCGTGTGCGAGGTCGCGGCCGGCACCGGTCTGCACACGGTCGTCGTGGCTGACGACCCCGACCCCGATGCCGCGCTCGCCGACGTCGCAGTGCCCGACCACCTCCGCAGCGAGGGGTGGGACGCACTCACCTCGGCGACGCCGTACGTCGAGCAGGGGATCCGCGTCGGCGACCCCATCGCGGTGATGTACACCTCCGGCACCACCGGTTCGGCCAAGGGCGTGGTCTGCCCCCAGGGCTACTTCATGTGCTGGGCCGACGACACCGGCCGGGCCGTCGACTTCCGCCCAGGCGACACGCTCTACTCACCGCTGCCGATGTTTCACATCACGGCGCAGGCCGTGAACGTGCAGCTCGCTCTGCTCCACGCGGGCCGGGTCGCCATGGACCGCCGCTTCTCGCCCAGCGGGTTCTGGCCGCGCATGGCGCGGCTCGGCGCCACCCACGTGTGGTCCTTCGGATCGATGACGCCGCTGCTGCAGCGAGCGCCGGCCGAGGACTCCGACCGGCAGCACGACGTTCGGGTGCTCTGGAGCATCCCCTGGCCCGCGACCGGGGGCATGGAGTTCCAGGAGCGCTTCGGGGTGCAGATCCTGTCCGGTTACGGATCGACCGAGCAGGGGCTCACCATCGTGCAGCCGCTAGCGGGAGCGCGACCCGGCACGTTGGGGCTTCCGACCCCGCACTACGAACTGCGGCTCGTGGGCGAGGGGGACGAGGAGGTGCCCGAAGGCGAGGCCGGCGAGATCGTGGTCCGGCCCCGGGATCCCTTCTCGATGATGCAGGGCTATCTCGGACGGGAGGAGGCGACGCTCTCGGCCTGGCGCAACCTCTGGTACCACACGGGGGACCTCGCGCGACGGCGCCCGGACGGGTTCCTCGAGTTCGTCGAGCGGAGCAACGACGCCATCCGCCGTCGCGGCGAGAACATCTCCGCCTTCGAGATCGAGTCCACCCTCGCCGTGGTCGAGGGCATCGACGAGGTCGCGGCCATCGGCGTGCCGTCCGAGCTCGGCGACCAGGACGTGATGCTCGTGCTCACCGAGCGGGGTGAGGGGCTGGACCCGCGCACCCTCTTCGAGCGGTGCCGTGAATTGCTGCCCTACTACATGGTGCCCCGCTACATCCGCGTCGTCGCCGAGCTCCCGAAGACGCCGAGCCTGCGCGTGCAGAAGTTCCTGCTGCGCGCCGAGGGCGTCACCGCCGACACGTGGGACGCAGAGGCGGCCGGACTGCGCGTCCGCCGCCCTGCAGAGGCTTGACACTCCTGTGATCCGCTCGTAACCTCAGAATCGAGCGCTCGCTCCACCCGACGGCCTGGTGGTCTCGGTGGGGAGCCGGCTGGGAGGGGAGTGCGCATGACAGGCCCGGACGTCCTCGACGACGTCGAGGTGCAGCCGTGGGACCAGGTCGTCGAGAGCCAGTTCCGGCGGGCGACCGGGACCATCCAGGACCTGCGCAAGCGATCGGAGCTCTATGCCGACACGCTCGACCAGGCTGGCATCGGCCCGGACTTCGAGGTGCGGGACTGGTCCGACCTGACCGCGATCCCCCTCACCGACAAGAACGCGATCCGGGCGAGCCTCGCCGCTCACCCGCCCCTCGGCAGGCACCTGGCGGTGGACCCGAGCGACGTCACGCAGATCCAGGCGACCAGCGGCACCACCGGCTCGCCGTCGTACTTCGGGTTGACGCCGAACGACGTGCAGACCTGGGCCCGCCTCGGGGCGCGCGGCTTCTACGCCGCGGGCTTCCGGCCCGGTGACGTGGTGCTGCACGCGTGGTCGTTGAGCAAGGGCTTCACCGGTGGGGTGCCCGTCGTCCGGATGCTGCAGCAGCTCGGCGCTGTCGTCGTCCCCATCGGCGCCGAGGGTGGCATGGAGCGGATCCTGACCGTGGCGAAGGACCAGGCCGCGGTGGGTCTGTGCACCGCGCCCAACTACGCGCTCTACCTGGCCGACATGGCCGAGCGCACCGTCGGCGTCCCGGCCACCGAGCTGGCCGTCCGAAGCCTCGTCGTCGGAGGCGAGCCTGGCGGCGGCATCCCCTCGATCCGGTCTCGGATCGAGGCCGGGTGGAACGCCACCTGCTGCGAGGTGCTCGGCAACTCCGACATCGCCACCATCGTGTGGGCCGAGTGTCCAGATCGCTCCGGCATGCACTTCATCGGCCAGGACATCGTGCTGGCAGAGCTCGTCGACCCGGAGAAGGGGACGCCGGTCGAGCCGGCCGCGGGCGCGGTGGGCGAGCTGATCTACACAGCCCTCGAACGTGAGGCCTCGCCGCTGCTGCGGTTCAAGAGTGGCGACCTGGTGGAGGTGCTCGGCACCGAGTGCAGCTGTGGTCGTACGAGCTACAAGCTTCGCTGCTTCGGGCGCACGGACGACATGCTCCTGGTGCGCGGGATCAATGTCTGGCCCACCGCCGTGCAGGAGATCGTGGCCGGCTACGCCCCGCGCACCACGGGAGCGATGAGGATCGTGCTCGACTTCGAGGGGTACACGACCAACGACCACCTGCGGATCGAGGTGGAGCGCGGCACCGAGGCGACCACCGACGACGACGCGACGCTCGCCCGCGACATCACGTCGGCGATCCGCAGCAAGCTGGTCTTCCAGGCGGACGTGCACGTGGTCGGCCCTGGCGAGATCGAGCCGCCCGGTGCCGGCAAGGTCAAGCTGGTCGAGCGTCGGCTCCCGGGCGGCGGCGCCTGATGGAGTTCGCACTCGACACCGAGCAGGCGGCACTCGAGCGGTCGGCCCGTGAGTTCCTGGCCAAGGAGTGCCCGCTCGAGTTCGCCAGGGAGCACGACGAGCGAGCCGAGTTCCCCGTCGATCTCTACCGCAGAGCCGCTGGGCTCGGCTGGATGGGGCTCCCGTTCACCGAGGAGTACGGCGGCACGGAGGGCGACGAGGTCGACGAGGCACTGGTCGTGGAGCAGCTCGGCTACGCGATGATGCCCCTGGCCGCCTGCTTCCTGGTCACCGTCCTCACCTGCGGCAAGACGATCCGCGACGTCGGCACAGCCGAGCAGAAGTCGACGTGGCTCACCCGCATCGCGAGCGGCGACGCGTTCGTGTCGTACTCGCTCACCGAGCCCGCCTCGGGATCGGACGCCGGCAGCGTACGGACACGCGCGCAGCGCACGACGGGTGGCTGGGTCGTCAACGGCCAGAAGATGTTCACGACCGGCGCCGACATGGCCTCGGTCATCCTGCTCATCGCCCGCACCGGTGAGTCGGACTCCGGCAGCGCCGGACTGAGCATGTTCCTCGTCGACCCGGCCACGCCCGGCATCAAGGTGGAGACCCTGCCGAAGCTGGGGCTGCGCCCCTACCACACCTGCATCGTCACCTTCGAGGACGTCGAGCTGCCCGAGTCCGCGCTGTTGGGCGGGGAGAACGACGCCTGGCGATACACGGTCTCCAGCCTCAACCGCGAGCGGATCGCCTGCGCCGCGATGTGCGTCGGCACCGCCCAGGCGGCGCTCGACTTCGCCCTCCGCTACGCCAAGGAGCGCGAACAGTTCGGCGTCCCGATCGGGTCGTTCCAGGCGATCCGGCACAAGCTGGCGGACGCCCACGTGCGGCTCTCGCAGGCTCGTCTGCTCACCCGCCGTGCGGCGTGGCTGGAGGCCAACGGCCAGTCGTCGACCCGGGCCGCGTCGATGGCGAAGGTGTGGGCTACCGAGGCCTGCGTGGACATCGCCGGCGACGGCATGCGCATCCTCGGTGGCTACTCCTACATGCTCGAGTACCCCATGCAGCGCTATCTCCGCGACGCACTCATCCACCCCATCGGCGCCGGCACCAATGAGATCCAGCGCAACATCATCGCCAAGGAGCTGCAGCTGTGAGCACCGTGACCTCGTCCGACCGTACCGTCGTGGTGACCGACGAACCGTCGGCCCTTGCCGGGCTCCAGGACGGGATGACCGTCGCCATCGGAGGCTTCGCCAACTCCGGCCACCCGATGAGCCTCGTGCGCGAGGTCATCCGGCGCCGGCCGAAGGACCTCACCATCGTGGGCGCGGCAACCTCCGGCCTCGAGGTCGACATGCTCATCGCCGCCGGGTGCGTCAAGAAGGTCATCAGCCCCTACGTCGGTGGCGAGACCATCGTCGGGATCGGGCCGGCCTTCCGGCGCTGTGTCGAGAACGGCGAGATCGACGTCTGGGAGATCGACGAGGCCATGTACTACTGCGCGCTCAACGCAGCGGCGCAACGGCTGCCGTTCCTCCCCTGGCGCGCACTGGTCGGCACCTCCTTCCCGGAGGTGAACCCGGACCTCGTCCTCTTCGACGACCCGGTTGCGGGTGAGCCCCTGCTCGCGGTGCCGGCGGTCTCTCCTGACATCGCACTCCTCCACGCCGGCGCGGCCGACCCCTACGGCAACATCCAGCACGTCGGCAGCGGGTTCGGAGACCGGGCCATCGCTCGCGCGTCGGACCACGTGATCGTCTCGGTCGAGAAGGTCATCTCCAACGAAGAGCTTCGCCGCGCCCCCGAGAAGACCTCGATCCCGCTCGTCGATGCGGTCGTGCGGGCGCCGTTCGGTGCTCACCCGTTCTCCAGCGTCGGCTGGTACCTCGAGGACGTCCCGCTGCTCAAGGAGTACGTCGCGGCGGCCGAGGTGTGGCGCGCGCACGACGACCGCTCGGCGGTCGATGCCTTCCTGGACACCTACATCCACCAACCAGAGGACCATATGGACTACCTCCAGCGCATCGGGGCTCGCCGCATCTTCGGGCTGAACGAGTTCTGATGGCCGACTTCACGACCAAGGAGCTGATGGCCTGCATCATGGGCCGCGACCTCGAGGACGGCCTCGGCGTGCCGGTGGGGGCCAATCTGCCGGTACCGCGGGCGGCGGTGCTCATGTCCCACCTCATGCGCGGCCCGAACCAGTTGGTGCTGCTCTCGTGGACCCGGGCGAACCTGGTGGACGTGCCAGAGCTGCGGCCGTTCGAGTTCATCACCGACTGGCGCGCCGCACAGTGGGGCGAGTCCTACTGGGCCCACGACGACGGCTTCCTCAACATGAAGGCTCGCGCGAACTGGATCTTCTTCGTGGGTGGGATCCAGATCGACCAGTACGGCAACTCGAACCTGCTGGGCATCGGCGAGGACTACAAGCGCCTGAAGTTTCGAGGCCCGGGAGGCGTGGGCACGGGCAACATGGCGGCGTTCACCAACCGCTACTACCTCTACAGCCAGACGCACACGCCGCGGATCTTCGTGCCCAAGGTCGACTACGTGACCGCCCTGGGCTGGGGCGAGGGGCCCGGCACCCGGGAGCGGTGGAAGATCCCCGGCGGCGGCCCGCGCTACTGCTACACCCCCTTGTGCGTCATGGACTTCGAGCCCGAGACGAAGCGGATGCGGCTGAAGTCGACGAACCCCGGCGTGTCCGTGGACGAGGTCGTGGCCGCCACCGGTTTCGAGCTGGTGGTGCCCGACGACGTTCCCGAGACGCCCGCCCCGAGCGACGAGGAGCTCGAGGTGCTGAGGACGCGCGTCGACCCGACGGGGGTCCTCAGGTCATGACGCGATCGGGGCCGCTCAGCGGGGTGCGGGTGCTGGACCTGTCGAGGCTGCTGCCCGGCGGTGCCTGCACGCTCGTCCTCGCCGACCTCGGCGCCGACGTGGTCAAGGTCGAGGAGCCCGGACATGGCGACTACATGCGCTGGATCCCGCCGTACTCCGACGAGTTCGGGGCGATGTTCTCCGGCTCCAACCGCAACAAGAGGTCGGTCACGCTCGACCTCAAGCACCCCGACGGGCCCGACGTGCTCCGACGACTGGCCGCCGGCGTCGACGTGGTGGTCGAGAGCTTCCGTCCCGGGGTGGCCGACCGGATCGGCGCCGGCTACGACGAGCTCAGCCGGGACAACCCGAAGCTCGTCTACTGCTCGGTGTCCGGCTACGGCCAGACCGGCCCCTACGTGCGACGCCCCGGTCATGACCTCAACTACCTGGCAGCGTCCGGGCTGCTCTCCATGACCGCTCCGGGAGGCGCACCTGCGGCGCTGGGTCCCCAGGTGGCGGACGTGTGGGGAGGCGGTGTGACGGCCGCGGTCGCCGTGCTGGCGGCACTGGTCGGCCGGGTCGGCA
This sequence comes from Nocardioides halotolerans DSM 19273, assembly GCF_000422805.1. Lineage (GTDB taxonomy): Bacteria > Actinomycetota > Actinomycetes > Propionibacteriales > Nocardioidaceae > Nocardioides > Nocardioides halotolerans. The sequence goes on from NZ_KE383926.1 coordinate 74,174, forward strand.
CCGGGTGTGGCCGCTACCTCGACGTCTCGATGCTCGACGGCAGCACCTTCGGCCTGGCCAACCACGCCCCCGAGTGGCTGGTCGGCAGGACGGCGTTCGAGCCGGGCCGACAGCTGCTCAGCGGAGGAGTCGGCTCGTACGGCGTGTACGCCGCACGGGACGGGCACGTCACCGTCGGCGACTACGAGGAGAAGTTCTGGGCCCGGACCTGTGAGCTGCTCGGCCGGCCCGACCTGGTCGAGCACCACGTCGACCGTGACGAGGGGGCCGACTGGCTGCGGGAGCAGCTGGCCGGTGAGTTCGCGAAGCGCACCCGCGCGGAGTGGGAAGAGCTGTTCGCCGGCGAGGACACCTGCTTCATGCCGGTGCTCACCGTCGAGGAGGCACTCGACTCCGAGCACTTCGCGGAGCGTGAGCTCGTGGTGGAGGTGCCAATGGACGGTGACCGGACCGAGCGCCAGCTGTCGACTCCGTGGACCCACCTCGGCGCCGGCGACCATCGACGCGCTCCCCGTATCGGCGAGCACACCACGGAGGTGCTGGCCGAGATCGGCCTGTCCCCCGACGAGGTGTCCGAGCTCGTCGACCGGAAGGTGGTCTGAGTGGACGCCCGCGAACCGCTCGTCGGGGCCGAGCGCACGATTCCCGGGTTCCTGGAGCGGCAGGCCAGGCGCAACGGCGACCGTCCGGCGGTGGTGTTCCACGACGAGCAGGTCGGCCACGCGCAGCTGTTCGAGGAGGCCGCCGCGCTCGCTGCCGGGCTCGCGGCGCTCGGTGTCCGCAAGGGTGACCACGTCGCGGTTCTCATGGAGAACTCCGTGGACTTCCTACGGACCTGGTTCGGGATCAACCTGGCCGGCGCGGTCGAGGTGCCGGTCAACACCGAGTACCGCCGCGACGGGCTGGCCTATATCGTCGGCCACTCCGAGGCCAGGGTCGTGGTGGTGGACTCGACGCTTCTACCGCTGCTGGCCGAGGTGCGCGACCAGCTCTCGCTCGTGGAGACCCTGGTCGTGCGCCAGCCCGACGGCACGCTCGATGCGGACCAGGTCGACTTCTCCGCGGTAGCCGCGACGCCGGTCGACCTCGCGTCGCTGCCCGCCGTGACGCCCGGCGACCTCGCTGCCGTCATGTACACCTCAGGCACCACCGGGCCACCCAAGGGCGTGATGCTTCCCCACGGCTGCCCCATCGCCTGGGCAGAGGACACCACGCGCTACCTCGCGTTCCGGCCGGGCGAGACCCACTACTGCTGCTACCCGCTGTTCCACACCCTGGCCCAGTACTTCGCCACCATGCCGGCCTTGCTGAACGACGGCACTCTGGCGCTGGCGGAGCGGTTCAGCGTCTCGCGGTTCTGGGACGACGTGCGGCGGGTGGGGGCCACGACCTCCAACATGATGGGCTCGACGATCAGCCTGCTCCACGCCGCGGCGGCGAAGCCGGACGACCTCGACAACCCCCTGCGTCGCGCCTTCGGGGCGCCGGCACCGCCATCGATCCTTCCCGACTTCGAGCGCCGGTTCGGCCTGCAGTTCGTCGAGATCTACGGATCCAGCGAGGCGAACGTCGTGCTGTGGAACCCGCTCGACGACGTGCGTGTGGGCACGTGCGGAACCCTCGGCGACCAGTTCGACGTGCTGCTGGTCGACCAGGACGACATCGAGGTCGAGGTCGGCGAGGTCGGCGAGATCGCGACCCGCCCGCACCGGCCGTTCTCCATGCTCGCCGGCTACTACAAGATGCCGGAGGCCACGACGTCCGCCTTCCGCAACCTGTGGTTCCACACCGGCGACCTCGGACGACGCGACGAGGACGGCTACCACACCTTCGTCGACCGCAAGAAGGACGCGATCCGGCGGCGGGGAGAGAACATCTCCTCCTGGGAGATCGAGACGGTGGTGGTCCGACACCCGTCGGTGGCGGAGTGCGCGGCCTTCGGTGTGCCGTCGGCCCTGTCCGAGGAGGACGTCATGGTGGTGGTCACCCCGGTGGAGGGGACGTTGCTCGACCTGGAGGAGCTCGCCGGCTTTTGTGCCGAGCAGATGCCGCGCTACATGGTGCCGCGCTACTGGAACCTGGCCGACACGCTGCCCCGCACCCAGACGGGCAAGATCGAGAAGTTCCGGCTCCGCGCGAGGGGTGTCGAACCCGGCACGTGGGACCGCGAGGCCGGCGCGGTCCGATCGGCTCCCGCGCATCCCGAGCCGACCGCACGCGCGGCCGGAGAACAGGACGGGGCCCTCCGATGAGGTTCGTCGCCGACGAGCGCGAGACGGCGCTCCGGGAGGAGTTCCGTGCCTTCTTCGCCGCGCACTGCACGGAGGACTACGTCGCGGCCTGCGACGAGGGCGAGCGGTTTCCCGCCGAGCTGTACCGGGCGGCGGGGGAGCACGGGGTGCTGGCCACCTTCGTCCCGCGTGAGTACGGCGGCCGGGGCGAGGACGCCGTCGGCCTGGCGATCCTCTTCCAGGAGGCAGGGCGGGCGTTCCCCGACTTCGCCAACCTCGTGGTGCGCGAGTCGCTCTGCGTGACCGCCCTGGTCAAGTACGCCTCTGAGGAGCAGAAGCAGCGTTGGCTGCCGAGGTTCGCGAGCGGTGCGCTGCACATGGCGTTCGGCGCCTCGGAGCCCGGCGCGGGGAGCGACGTCGGATCCCTTGCCACGGTCGCCACCCCAGACGGCGACGACTTCCGCGTGACCGGCGAGAAGCTCTACGCCACAGGGGCGGACGTCGCGGACGCCGTGCTGGTCTTCGCCCGGCTCCCTGGCACTCGCAAACGTGACGGGGTCACCGCCCTCGTCGTGCCCACCGACGCCCCAGGCCTGACCGTGGACCGCCTGTCCACGCTCGGGGTGCGCGCGACCGGCACCGCGGCCGTCCACCTCGACGGCGTCCGGGTGCCGGCCGCGGACGTGGTCGGCGGCGCCGGTGACGGGTGGAAGGTGCTGCTGGCAGGGCTCGATCTCGAACGGATGGCCACCGCCGCCATCGGCACCGGCGCCTCGCGCCTCCTCCTCGAGCGAACCGTGGAGTTCCTCAAGGGACGCGAGCAGTTCGGCCAGCCGCTCGGGCGGTTCCAAGCGGTGCGCCACAGGGTGGCCGACCTCGCCATGTCGATCGACGCTGCCGAGCTGTCCACCATGCTGGTGGCGCGCGGCATGGTCGAGGGTGTCTCTGTCCAGGTCGACGCGTCGATCGCGAAGCTCACCGGCACCGAGACCTACATGACGGTCGCCCACCAGGCCGTGCAGCTGCAGGGCGGGCGGGGCTACACCCTCGACAAGGTCGTCCAGCGGCACTTCCGCGACGCCAAGATGTACGAGATCGGCGGCGGGGCCAGCGACATCCAGCGGGACATCATCGCGAAGGGGCTCGGCCTGTGACCGCACGTCGTTCGGTGCTCGCCTCGGTCTCCGAGGCCGTCGACAGGATCGACTCGGGCATGGCGCTCGGCATCGGTGGGCTCGGCACGTCGAGCCACCCGATGTCGCTCATCCGGGAGATCGTCCGTCGCGGTCTCCGCGACCTCGACGTTGTCGCCGGTCCGATGGCCGCGCTCGACGTCGACCTGCTGATCGCTGCCGGCTGCGTCCGCTCGGTCACGAGCAGCTACGTGGGGGGCGAGCGAGTCGCGCCGATCGGTCCGGCGTACCGCCGGGCGGTGCAGGCCGGGTACATCGAGGTGCGAGAGGTCGACGAGGGCATCTTCTGCCAGGGGCTGCGCGCCGCCGCCCAGCTTCTTCCCTACGCCACGTGGCGTGGCGGAGTGGGCACGGCGCTCGTCGACCTGAACCCCGGCCTGACCGTGGTCGACGACCCCTACGGCGGGCCCCCGGTGCTGGCGGTCCGCGCGACGCCGCTCGACGTCACGATCCTCCACGCCGCCTACGCCGACCCGTACGGCAACATCCAGCACGTCGGCACCGGCTTCGACGACCGTCTGCTGGCGGCAGCGGCCGACGTCACCGTGGTCTCGGTCGAGCAGGTGATCAGCAACGAGGCGGTGCGCCGCGCGCCGTGGTTCACGACCCTGCCGGACGCGGACGTCGTGGTGCGCAGCCCTGGCGGAGCACACCCCTACGCCAGTCCGGGCTTCTACGTGGAGGACGTCCCGGCGATCCAGGACTACGCCGCCGCGGCGAGGGCCGGTGGCGAAGAGCTGGAGGGGTGGCTCCGGGAGAACGTGCACGAGTGCGGCGACGAGCTCGACTACCTCGACCGCCTGGGGCTCCGCCGCTTCTTCGACCTCCAGGAGAGTCCGCTGTGACGATCACGACTGACGACTCACGCCGAGTCGGCCAGGACGAGTGCAGCTACGACGAGTTCCTCGCCTGCCTGGTCTCCCGGGAGATCGAGGACGGCGGTGCGGCGTTCGTGGGCGCCGCACTGCCCGCGATCCGCGCCGGGACGCTGCTCGGCCACCTGCTGCACGGTCCGAACACCCGCATGCTGATCTCGATGACGACCACCAACCTCCACCACATCCCGGTGATCGACCGATTCTCCTTCGTCACCGACTGGCGTGGGTCGCGATGGGCAGAGCACTACCGGATCGTCGAGGACATCTTCGGGAACATGCGCAAGATCGCAGGCTGGCGCGGGTTCTTCGTGGGCGCGCTCCAGGTCGACCCGTACGGCAACAGCAACCTGCTGGGTCGCAGGGACGAGGACGGCGGGTTCGCCTTCCGGGGGGCGGGCTCGGTGGGCACCCCGTCGGTGACCGCCGTCGCAGCGTCGTTCAACATCCTGGTGAACCGCCACGACCCGTCGGTGTTCGTCGAGGAGTGCGACTTCGTCAGTGCGCCCGGCTGGATCGACGGGACGCCGGGCGCGCGCGACCGCCTGGGGCTGCGCGGTGGGCCGGCCAGCTGCCTCAGCCCTCTCGGCGTGTTCGACTTCGAGCCGGAGACCCGGAGGATGCGAGGCAAGACCCTGCACCCCGGTGTCACTCCGGACCACGTCCGCGCGGCGACGGGATTCGACATCGACGTCCCGGCCGACACCCCGACGACGCTGCTCCCGTCCGAGCTCGAGCTCGAGACGCTTCGGACCAGGATCGACCGACTCGGTGAGCTCAGGAAGGAAGGTGCGTCGTGGCCGACCTCGACGTGAACGTCAAGCCACTCCCCACGCCGTCGAAGGACTCGGCGCCGTACTGGGAGGGCCTGCAGGAGCACAGGCTCCTCATGCAGCGCTGCTCCAGCTGCCACGAGCTGCAGTTCTATCCGCGCAGCGGTTGCCGGAGCTGCGGGAGCACCGAGCTCGCGTGGGAGGAGATGGCCGGCACGGGCCACGTGTACACCTACACCGTGATCCACCGAGCGCCGTTCGCTGCCTTCGCCAACGACGTGCCGTACGTCTACGCCGTGGTCGAGCTCGACGAGGGCCCGCGCCTGGTGTCGACGGTGGAGACCGACGAGCTCGACTCCGTCGACGTCGACATGCCGGTCCGCGCGGTGTACGACGACGTGAACGACGACGTGACCCTGCTCCGCTTCGAGCCGGCCTGACGAGGAAGTGGACAGTGACTGAGCCATACGCCCCATCACCAGAGCTGGAGGACTTCCGGCGGCTCGCTCGTGACTTCACCGAGCGTCGGGTCCGGCCCCTGGTGGATGAGGCGGAGCGCTCCCAGGACTTTCCCCGCGAGCTGTTCAAGGAGTGGGGGAGCCAGGACATGCTCGGCTTCTCGACTCCGGTCGACCTCGGCGGATCGGAGGGCGGCCTCTCGGCGGCCGCGGTCCTGGTCGAGGAGACGGCGCGCGTCTGCTCGGGCTTCGCGACCTCGCTCATCGTCCAGCTCACCGTCGTCCCGACCGTCCTCCGGTTGTTCGGTACCGACATGCAGCGCTCGGAACTGCTGCCCGCGCTCGCTCGTGGTGACCTCGTCGGCTCGCTCGCGGTGACCGAGCCGGAGGCCGGGTCCGATGTCCGGGCGCTGCGTGCCCGGGCGCGCAGGGTCGAGGACGGCTTCGCCATCAGCGGCAGCAAGCTCTACATCACCAACGGCACCCTGGCCGACTTCTACGTCGTCGCCGCCGTGGTCGACGCTGACCTGGGCCATCGCGGCATCGGCCTCTTCATCGTCGAGAGGTCCAACCCCGGCCTGGTCGACGTCACCAAGATGGACAAGACGTCGGTCCGGTCCTCGGACACCGCCGAGCTGACCTTCCGCGACGCCGTCGTGCCCGCGGAGGCCCTGGTGGGCGGGGACCTCAACGGGTTCGTCAAGCTGATGTCGACCTTCGACGGGGAGCGGGTCATCCACGCCTCGCGGGCGTTGGGGCTCTCGCGGGCCTGCTTCGAGGCGGCGAACCGTTACGCCGGCGAACGACGCCAGTTCGGCAAGCCGATCCGGGAGTTCCAGGCCGTCGCCTTCAAGCTCGCCGACATGGCAGTCGCCATCGACGTCTCGCAGCTGCTCGTCTACCGAGCGGCGGCCCGCGCCGACGCTGCCCTGCCGTTCAGCCGCGAGGCCTCCGTCGCCAAGCTCGTCGCCACCGAGAACGCGCGCAACATCGCCACGGAGACCATGCAGGTCCACGGCAGCTACGGGCTCACCGCCGATTTCCCCATCGGCCGATACGTCGCCGACGCCCACCTGGAGACCATCGGGACCGGGACGTCGGAGATCCAGCGAATGATCATCGCCCGCACCCTGGAGGCCCCGTGAGCAGCATCATCCTCAACTCGATCATCAGCGGTGCGCTCTACACGATCACCGCACTCGGGCTGGTGGCGGTCTACAAGACCACCCGTGTCTTCAACTTCGCCCATGGGCTCATCTCCGGCTTCTGCGGCTACTTCGCCTACCAGGTGATCGTGCGATGGGAGCAGTCCTTCGTCATCGGCGTGATCGCCGCCGTCCTCATCGGTGCCGCGATCGGGTGGTCGATGGAGCGCCTCCTGCTTTCGAGGATGTACCAACGGTCTGCGCTCGAGCTGGTGATCGCGACATTCGGCGTCTCGCTGGTCCTGCAGTTCGCGATCGTCAAGATCTGGGGCACCGAGGAGCGCACCATCCCACCGCCGTTCGAGGGCGACACCGTGAGCATCCTCGGCGGTACGGTCCCGACGTACGGCGTTGCCGTGGTTGTCGTGAGCGCCGCGGTGGTCGCCGCGCTGTCCCTGGTGCTGCTCCGGACCAAGCTCGGTCTCCAGGCGCGAGTCACCTTCGAGGATCCCGTCGCCGCGCGGCTCGTCGGGGTCAACGTCGTGGCCGTGCGGTCGCTGTCCTGGGCCTTGGGTGGTGCCCTGGCTGGACTGGCCGGCTCGCTCCTGGCCCCATTGATCTTCCTGAGTCCCACGAGCATGAACATCATCCTGATCACGGCGTTCGCCGCAGCGGTGATCGGTGGCTTCAGCTCGTTCTCCGGTGCGGCGGTCGGCGGTCTCATCGTTGCAAGCACGCTCAACTTCGGCGCGAGCTACGTCTCGCTGCAGTTTCGGAACCTGATCCTGTACGCCGTCATACTCGGCTTCCTGTGGCTGCGCCCGTACGGCCTCCTCGGCGAGGAAGAGGACCACGAGGTCGGATCCGGTGAGGGCGAACGCCAAGGCCGGCTGGCGGCGGCCTGGGCGGCTCTGCAGCGTCGGGGCGGCCGCGGCGTCGACCTCGTTCGCGCCCGGGCGCTGCGCGGACACGCGCCGCAGTGGGTGCTCATCGCGGCAGGCTTCGTCGTGGTCCTCCTGGCACCGCAGCTGGCAGGAGTCGCCTGGCAGCTGTCGCTGACGCAGTGGATGGTCACCTTCGTTGCGGTCGCCGGCCTCTCCCTGATCATGTGCTACGCACACCAGTTCTCCTTGGCGCAGAACGCCTTCATGGGCTTCGGCGCCTACCTGACGGCGTGGGTCGTCGCCGACGACCCCGGACGGTGGCCGCTTGCGCTGGTCGTGGTCCTGCTCGGCTCCGCCGCGCTCGCATTCGTCATGGCGATCCCGAGTGCGCGGCTGCGCGGCGCCTACTTCGCCGCCATGACTCTCGCGCTCGGGCTCGCGCTGCCCGAGGCGGCGTACAACTGGACGAGCCTGACCGAGGGCGCGAACGGCAAGCTGGTCAGCACGCCGACGTGGGGCGAGGAGTTCCTGACCTTCGACCAGATGTACTACATGTGCGCGGTCGTCGCGCTCATCGTCCTCGTCGCCTTGGTGCTCTTCCGAAACTCCCGGTGGGGCCGGCGCATGGTGCTGGTGAGCGACGCCCCACGGGCGGCGGCTACCGTCGGACTGTCGCCCTACTGGTGGCAGGTCGGAATCATCACCGCTGGATGCGCCCTCGGTGGACTGGCCGGTTCACTGAGCGCGCTGCAGGCAGGTATCGCCACGCCGACCTCGTTCACGCTCGAGCTCGCCCTGCTCCTGTTCGTCGGCACGGTGGTGAGCGGGTCGACGATCGGCTCGCTGTGGGGGTCTGCGCTGATCGTGCTCGTCCCTGTGTTCTTCAAGACCCAAGCCGAGCTCTCGACCGCACTGTTCGGGGTGGCGATGATCGCTGCGCTCTTCCTCTTGCCCAAGGACATGTCGACCTTGGACGTGTTGCGGCGACGGCGCACACCGCCGTCAATGCGAACGGCCGAGCCTCCGCGCTCGGAGGTGCCAGCCCCGGCCTGACTCCACGACCCGCCTTCTCGACGACCGTTGCGTCGTCGGCCACGGGTGCCGGAAAGCCCACAGTTGAGCGGGATCCGGCACCCCGGGAGTCTGCGTGCCTGCGCGCGCCCGGCGGTCTGAGAGGTCACCAAAAGCAAACGCTTGCAACTTCTTCTCATTGGAGCGAGCGTTCGATACAGTCTCGGAAATCCCGTCAAGGAGGGTCTGAAATGGAACGGTTGAAGCGGTCTCGGTTGAGGGCTGTAGCCGTCGTTGCGCTTGCTGCGATCGGCCTGGTCGCCTGCGGCGACGATGGTGGCGGCGGAGGCGGCTCGGCCGGGGGAAGCGCCGCTCCTGGCGTCGACACCAAGAGCAAGACGGTCACGGTCGGCGCATGGCGACTGGCCTCGGGACCGTTCGCCTCCCAGAACCAGACGTCGCAGGCGGTCGAGGCCTGCCTGAAGGCGTCCAACGACGCCGGTGGCGTCAACGGCTGGAAGTTCGAGTTCAAGGCGAACGACACCGCGGGCGACCCGACGCGCGCCCTGCAGGAGACGCGCTCGCTGGTCGAGGGCAAGTCGGTGTTCGCGCTGCTCTGGGGACCCGGCTCGCCGTCCAACCAGGCGGTCCTGCCCTACGTAGAGAAGAGCGGGACGCCGTACCACCCCGGGATGTCGGGCGATCCGTTCGTCGGGCACTTCTACGACAACATCTACCCGACCATCCCGCCGTACAGCTACCAGGCCATGTTCCTCGCGAAGTACGCCGTGGAGACGCTCGGTGCAGAGCGGATCGGGCTCCTCTACCAGAACGACGACGTCGGCCAGTCCAGCCACGATGCGATGAAGGACTACGTCGAGAGCCTCGGGGCCGAGCTGGTCGCGGACGTGCCGCAGACGGGCACCGACACCGACTACACGCCGATGGGCAACAAGCTGGCCGAGGCGAACCCCGACGCCGTCATCGCCTGGGGCTACCCGACCGCGCTGGTGAAGGGGAAGGCTGCCACCATGGCGGCAGGCGTCGACGTCCCGTGGTTGGGTGCGTACTTCAACGCCTCTGACGACGTCATGAAGCTCGACCCTGCGACCCTCGACGGGACGTACTTCAACTACTACCTGGAGCCGTTCTTCGCCGACACCCCGGAGATCAAGGCCTACCAGGATGCGCTGAAGAAGTACTTCCCGGACGTGGCCCCGAGCGGTCTCCCGCTGAACGGCTACGCCGCCTGCCAGGTGTTCCTCGCCGGCTTCGAGAAGATGACGGAGGACGGCGACGCACCGACGCAGGACGCCTACATGAAGGCGCTCGACAGCCTTGGCTCCACCCAGGTCGGCGTGATCCCCCAGCTGGAGTACACCGACAAGGCCCACAACGGTCCGACCCAGTCGTACGTGATCCAGTGGAAGGACGGCGCTTGGAGCGTCGTCCAGGACGCGGCCGACATGCCGACCGGCGCCAGCTGACACGCACCGGAAACCGACCAATGACCGCCAAGACGGCCGAGGACCAGGACAAGGCAGCAGTGATGACGCAGGAAGATGGTGTCGTGCAGCCCTCCAGGACCTCGGCCGTCGAGGCGCTCAGCGTCTCGGTCCAGTTCGGGGGCGTGCGCGCGCTCGACGACGTGAGCCTCCGCGTCGCCGAGGGCGAGATCCACGGGCTGATCGGGCCCAACGGCGCGGGCAAGTCGACCTTGGTCAACGTGGTGGCCGGGGAGCAGCGACCCACCTCCGGGCGGGTTCTGCTGGCTGGCGAGGACGTGACCGGGTCGCGGCCACAGCACATTGCGCGACGTGGACTGGCGCGGACCTTCCAGCACCCCCAACTGGCCGGTCGGCTGACCGTGGGCGAGAACCTCGACATGTCACGGCGGTTCGCTCGCTCGCGGGCCAGCACCGGAGCCACGCCCCACGAGCAGTGGGCTGCGGGGGTGCTGGCCGAGATGGAGCTGGAGACCTGGCTGGACGTGCTCTGCAGCCAAGCGCCTTACCCCGTGCTCAAGGTGGCCGACACCGTCCGTGCCCTGCTCACCCGTCCGAAGGTCCTGCTCTCAGATGAGCCGGCAGCAGGCCTGCCGGCCGACGACCGGGCGAAGCTGGTCGACGTGCTCCGTTCGGCACAGTCCGAGCTGGACACGACCATCGTGCTCATCGAGCACGACGTGCCGCTGGTCTTCAGCGTCTGCAGCAGGATCACCGTCCTCGACTCCGGCAAAGTGGTCACGAGCGGGGCGTCCGGCGAGGTGCAGAAGCATCCTGAGGTCATCAAGGCCTACCTGGGGGTGGAGACGTGACCGCTGCTCTGGAGATCGACGACCTGGTCGCCGGCTATGTCGTCGAGCCCGTTCTGGCCGGGGTGAGCTTCGAGGTGCAGCCGGCCGAGGTCGTCTGCGTGCTCGGGCCGAACGGCGCCGGCAAGACCACACTCTTCAAGTCCATCTGTGGCCTTCTCGAGACCCGCAGCGGGGCGGTGCGCCTCGCCGGCGACGACGTGACCAGGCTCCGCACCGAGCGGCGGGCGCGCCGCGGGCTCGTTCTGGCGCCAGAGGGTCGCCGGCTCTTCCCCGGACTGACAGTGGAGGAGAACCTCACCGCTGGTGGGTTCACCGGGCGTGACAGTCACAGCGTCGAGGCCGTGCTCACTCTCTTCCCTCGGCTCGCCGAGCGGCTGAGCTCCGCGGCCGGGAAGCTCTCCGGCGGCGAGCAGCAGATGCTGGCCGTGGGTCGCGCACTGCGCAGCGGGCCGCGCGTACTGCTGATCGACGAGCCATCCCTCGGCCTCGCGCCGATGATGGTAAGGGCGGTCTTCGACGTCTTCCGTGACCTCGCCGCCGAGGGTCAGGCGATCGTCGTGGCCGAGCAGAACGTGGCTGAGGCGACCCGGGTCGCGGATCGGTGCCTCGTGCTGTCGGAGGGCCGGATCGCCTTCTCGGCACCCACCCGGACGCCGGAAGAGCGAGCCCACGTCCAAGCGGCCTACGCCGAGCTGCTCGCCATCGGGGACGTCGAGAGGGCCGGATGACGTTCGCGCTCGGTCTTGCCCTTCCCCTGACGTCCGGGGCCCCTACCGTGTCGGCACTGCTCGAGGAGCTGGTAGAGGAGGTGGAGGCCGCCGAGGCCGCCGGCTTCGACCTCGCCTTCGTCCCTGAGCACCACCAAGGTCCCCGCGTCGGCTACTGCGCACCGCTGGTGGTCGCGGCCCATCTACTGGCCCGCACCTCGCGGATCCGGGTGGCCACCGGCGTGCTGGTGCTGCCTGCGCATCATCCGCTGCACGTCGCCGAGACCGCGACGATGCTCGACCACCTCTCGGATGGTCGTTTCGTGCTTGGGGTCGGAGCCGGCTATCAGCCTGCCGACCTCGCGCCGTTCGGCGTCGATCTCGCAGAGCGTGGCCCGGTGATGGAGGAGTGGCTCGAAGTCCTCCGCCAGCTCTTCAACGAGCCTGACGTCAACCACCACGGCGGGCGTCTCGATCTCGACGGGGTACGCCTGCGGCCGCCACCCCGGACGCCCGGCGGACCTCCGGTCTGGCTGGGCAGCTGGTCCGGGGCCGGTGTGCGACGCGCGGCCCGCTGGGCCGGCGGCTGGGTCGCCGATCCCATCCGGACGGTGACCGAGGTAGCAGGCATGGCGGATGCGTACCGCGCGGCGGTTGAGGAGCTCGGCACGACGGCCGGCCCTGTGGTGGTGATGCGCGAGGCCTGGGTCGACAACGACGACGACCGTGCCCACGGCGCGTTCGCGGACCTCGTGACCCCGGTCTTCGGCTACTACCGCAAGCGGGGTGCGTTCACCGAGGACGTCGACAGCTACGAGGAGCTCGCGGCTGACCGCTTCGTCGTAGGCTCACCAGAGACGGTCGCGGACACGGTCGTCGACGTCGCCGCGCGGACCGGCGGAGATGCGGTCGTCCTCCACCTGCGGCACCCGGGCGGGCCGACCCACGAGGTCGCGCTAGAGCGGATCGCCGCGGTCGGCAAGGCGGTGGCCGCGCGGCGGGCGAACGCACGACAGGCGGGCGCGTCGTGACCGCCGTCCTTCTCGGAGGTTGCCGTACGCCGATCGGCCGCCGCGACGGCGTCCTGGCCGCGCACCACCCGGCCGATCTCTTGGGCGCGGTCCTCGTGGAGGCTGTGGCGCGAGCCGGCGTCGACCCGGCTGAGCTCGACCAGGTGCTGGCCGGATGCGTGACGCAGGCGGGCGAGCAGGGCTACAACATCGCGCGGACCGCGAGCCTCGCCGCGGGGCTCCCGGCCGAGCTGCCGGGGAGCACGATCGACGCCCAGTGCGGATCCAGCCAGCAGGCTCTCAACCTCGCGGCCGCGCTCGTCGAAGCCGGCGCCGCCCGCGCCGTCCTGGTGGGTGGTGTGGAGTCCATGAGTCGCGTGCCGCTGGGCAGCGCTTCGAAGCAGGGTCCGGGCGACCCGCTCAGCGAGAGCTACCGCGAGCGCTGGGAGGTGGTCCACCAGGGAGAGTCCGCCGAGCGGATCGCCGACCAGTGGTCGATCACGCGCGAGGAGTGCGACGGCTTCGCGCTGCTTTCGCAGCAGCGTGCTGCCCGCGCGCGGGACGAGGGACGGTTCGACCGCGAGCTGATGGTGCTGCCCGGAGTCGACGGGAGCGCCGTCACCGCCGACGAAGGCATCCGCGCGTCGACGGCCGAGGGCCTTGCCGGTCTGCGCGCGGCCTTCCGCGAGGGCGGTCGTCTGACGGCAGGCAGCTCCTCCCAGATCTCCGACGGCGCGGCCGCGGTGGTCGTGGCTGACGAGGAGTGGGCTCGCGCGCGGGGGTTGCTGCCCCGGGCCCGGGTAGCCGCCCAGGCGCTGGTCGCCGTCGACCCGGTCATCAAGCTCACCGGCCCCATCCCGGCCACTCAGAGGATCCTTGAGCGCAGCGGCCGTGCCAGGTCCGACCTCGACCTCGTCGAGGTCAACGAGGCGTTCGCGAGCGTCGTCCTGGCGTGGTCGCGCGAGTTCCCGGGCATGGAGGACCGGCTCAACGTGAACGGCGGCGCCATCGCGCTGGGGCACCCGGTCGGCGCCACAGGGGTGCGGCTGGCCGTCACCGTGCTCTCCGAGCTGGAGCGCACGGACCGGACCACTGGGCTGGTCACGATGTGCTGCGGCGGCGGGCTCGGCACCGCGACGCTGCTCGAGCGCTGCTGACGCAGGCTCAGCCGCTCGCGTCGGCGGTGTCGCCGGTGACCGCCTCGGCTCGCAGGCGGTACTTCTCGACCTTCTGCGTCGGCGTCTTGGGCAGCGCGTCCACGAACCGGACGTAGCGCGGCACCGCGAACGATGGGAGGACCGCGCGGCAGTGGGTCCACAGCCCCGCGGCGGTCAGGCCTGGACGGGAGACCACGGCGACCATCACGTCGTCCTCGCCCAGCTCGCTCGGGACCGGGTACGCAGCGACCTCGAGGATGTCGTCGTGCTGCAGCAGGGCCGCCTCGACCTCGAGGGAGCTGATGTTCTCGCCGCGGCGCCGGATCGCATCCTTGTTGCGGTCGACGAAGTAGAGGTAGCCGTCCTGGTCCAGCCGGCCGAGGTCTCCGGTGTGCAGCCAGAGGTTGCGCCAGCTGGACAGCGTCTGCTCCGGCATGTCGTGGTAGCCGGACATGGTGACGGAGGGCGCCGTGGGCCGGACAACGATCTCCCCCACCTCACCGGGCGGCAGGGGATGGTCGGCCGGATCATGGATCTCGAGCTGGTAGAGGTCGACCGGCTTGCCGCAGGTCCCGGGTCGCGGTGCGTCGTACGGCATGTAGGTCATCTGCCCCGCTTCGGTCATCCCGAACCCGTTGATCAGCCGCACGCCGAAGCGGCGCTCGAAGGCGGCTTCGATCGAGGCGGGGACGGCCACGGCGAACGCGAAACGTACCCGGTGGTCTCGGTCCCGGGCGTCGGGCGCCTGCTTGAACAGCATGCTCGTCATGGCTGCGATGGCTCCGAAGCCAGTGACGGCGTGGTCGCGGCAGTCGGTCCAGAAGCGCGACACCGAGAACCGCGGCACCACGACGACCTGGCCGCCCGCCAGCAGGGGCCCCATCGTCCCGGAGAGCTGCGCCATCCCGTGGAAAAGCGGTAGGCACGTGTAGTAGACGTCGTCGCGCGTCAGTCGCATCGCGCGACCGTTCGTCCGCGCCATCTGCAGGTAGTAACGGTGCGGGATCACCACGCCCTTGGATCGGCCGGTGGTGCCGGACGTGTAGACGATCGCCGCGGGATCGCCGCCTGCTCCGTGGCGAGCAGTGGGTTCTCCGGCAAGCTCGGTGAGCATCGGGTGACCAGGTGCATCGGCCGGCCCACCGCGCACGACGACGGTCCGCAGGTCGGGCAGCTCGGCACGAACCGCATCCACGCGATCGAGGTACTGGTGCTCGGTCACGACGGTCGTGGCGCCCGATTGTCCGAGGACGTAGGACAGTGACGCTCCGTGGAAGGCGGTGTTGACGGGGACCATCACGGCGCCGAGGTGCACGGTGCCGAACCACGTGGCTACGAAGTCCGCGTGGTTGTCGAGCAGCAGCGCGACGCGGTCGCCCGGGGCGACGCCAAGGCTCTCCAGGCCGCCAGCGATCCGGCGGCACTCCGCCCACAGCTCCTCGTAGCTCCACGTCCGCTCCGGAGTCCGCAGGAAGGTGCGGGCAGGGTCTTCCTCGAGCCAGTGGAGGAGCGGGTCGACCAGTCGTGTTCCCAGTTCGTCGACTGCCATGAACTGATTGTAGCGAGCGCTCTATCCGTGGGCTAGGATGCGGATCGAGCGAGAGCGGACGCGGTGTCCGCATACGGAATCGGGCGCTGGGAGCGCTCGATCAGGGGAGGTGGCCGTGCTGGACGACCTGGAGTCAGGGGACGGCACGGCGATCGATCCGCGACTCGCAGCAGCGGTTGAGCGTGCCAACCTACCGAGCCTGCTCCTGGTGATGTTCCAGCTCAGCGGTGACCACCGCTGGCTGGAGGACCCCTACCGCCCCACCCGCACGCGCGGGCTCGGTGACCACGACAGCGGGGGGTTCTCCGCCGAGGTGCAGGCCGAGATCCACGCCGCGGCGGTCAAGATCATCGGTGCCTACCGAGCCGGCCGTCCGGCCGCGGTCCCGGCCCCTCGCGGCGACCTGCTCGTCGAGATGATGAGCGTATGCATGGGCGAGCCGGTGACCGCTGAGTTCGAGCCCATGATGGCCCAGGAGCTCGGCTTCGCGCCGCGACCTGACCACCCGGCCGACGATTGGGCACGCGAGGCGCGGTCGAGGTTCCACGTGCTGGTCGTCGGGGCCGGTGTGTCCGGTCTCCTCCTGGCCCGCGAGCTGAACCATGACGGCTACTCCGTCCAGGTGATCGAGCAGCGTGACCACATCGGAGGCACGTGGCTCGACAATCGCTATCCCGGCGCCGGCGTGGACACGCCGAGCTACCTCTACTCCTACACGCTCTTCGACCGGTCGTGGAGCAGCTACTTCGCCAGGCGCGACGAGGTGCTCGGCTACCTCGAGGACGCCGCGAGGGAGTTCGGGGTCGAGGGCGCGATCGAGCTCGGCGTACGAGCGACCAGCGCGGTCTGGGATGCCGACGCCCGGCAGTGGACCGTGCACGCGTCCGCGGCCAACGGCGAGCGGACGTACGCCGCGGACGCCGTCGTGACCGCGGTCGGGCAGCTCAACGTCCCCCAGGTGCCCGACATCCCGGGACTCGACCGCTTCCACGGCGAGGTGTTCCACTCTGCCCGCTGGCCGGAGGGGTACGACGTGGCCGGGCAGGACGTGGCGGTGGTGGGCTCCGGGGCGAGCGCCATGCAGATCGTGCCGGCAGTCGCCCCGCACGCGCGACGCCTCACGGTCTTCCAGCGCTCTCCCCAGTGGGTCGCCCCGAGCGACAACTACTTCGAGCCCATCGACGAGCGGGTGCACTGGTTGATGGAGAACGTCCCCTACTACCGCAGGTGGTACCGCTTCCGCCTCGCGTGGACGTTCAACGACAAGACTCATCCGGCACTGCAGGTCGACCCCGACTGGCCTCACCTCGACCGGTCCATCAACGCCATCAACGACGGTCACCGCAAGTTCTTCACCAAGTACCTGCGGACCAAGCTGGGCGATCGGGAGGACCTGGTGGCCAAGGCGCTGCCGACGTACCCGCCCTTCGGCAAGCGGATGCTCCTCGACAACGGCTGGTTCGACGCGCTCCGCCGCGACAACGTCGAGCTGGTGACCGATCCCATCACCGAGGTCACGGAGCGCGGCGTGGTGGCCGGCGGCGACGAGTACCCCGCCGACACCATCGCGCTGGCCACCGGTTTCGAGGCGCGCCGGATGCTGCACGACCTCGAGGTCACCGGCCGGGACGGCCTGGACATCCGCAAGGTGTGGGGCGAGGAGGACGCTCACGCCTACCTCGGCATCTCGACGCCCGGGTTCCCGAACCTCTTCTTCACCTACGGCCCCAACACGAACCTCGGCCACGGCGGCAGCTACATCATGATCCTGGAGTGCCAGGTCACCTACCTGCGTGACCTGCTGGCCCAGATGGTCGACCGCGGGATCGCGACCGTCGAGTGCCGTGAGGACGTCAACGACGCCTACAACGAGCGTGTCGACGCGGCCCACCGCCGGATGATCTGGAGCCACCAGGGAATGGACACGTGGTATCGCAACAGCCGCGGTCGCGTGGTGACGAACTCTCCCTGGCGCCTCGTCGACTACTGGCACATGACCAACCACGCAGACCTCGACGACTTCGTCTGCGAGCCGGCGTCCGACGAAGGCTAGGCGTGCGTGCCGTAGTGGCTCGGGAACCCGGGCCGGCCGAGAACCTCGAACTCGCGGAGCTACCCGATCCGGAACCGGGATCGGGCGAGGTGCGGGTGGCCGTGGAGGCGTGCGGCGTCTGCTTCCACGACGTGCTCAACCGTCGTGGGGCCTTCCCCCGCACGCGGTTCCCCGCGGTGCTGGGCCACGAGGTCGCCGGTGTCGTGGATGCCGTCGGCGCCGGTGTCGACGACGGCCTCGTCGGCCGTCGGGTGGCGCTGCTGCAGAACCAGCCCTGCGGCGCGTGCGAGGTGTGCCGACGCGGGGACGAGGTGCTGTGTCGCGCCGGTGGAGGGTACGTCGGCGAGGAGTCGCCGGGCGGCTACGCGTCCGCGGTCATCGTCAGGGCGACGGCTCTCGTGCCGGTGCCGGAGGGTGTCGAGCCTACCGCGGCCGCGATCACGGCGTGCGCCCTCGGCACCTCCTGGCAGGCGCTGTCCCAGGTGGCGAGGGTCCGGCCCGGCGAGCACGCGCTGGTCACCGGAGCGGGTGGTGGCGTCGGCCTGCACGCGGTGCGCCTCGCCGCGCACCTGGGTGCCGAGGTGGTGGCGGTGACGACGTCGTCCCAGAAGGCCGACGCGATCCGGGCCAACGGTGCCAGCCACGTGGTGGTCGCGTCCGACGGTCGGTTCGCCGCAGCGGTCAAGGAGCTGACGGGAGGTGGGGCCGACGTGGTCCTCGACCCGGTCGGTGAGGTCGTCCTCGTGGAGGCGCTGCATGCACTGCGACCCGGTGGGCGTCACGTGCTGCTCGGCAACGTCACGGGCGACATGCTGAAGATCCCGGCGGGGCTGGTCATGCTCAAGGGACTCGCACTGCTCTCGTCGGTCGGTGTCACCGCAGCAGGTCTCGCCGAGCTGCTCGGCCTGGTCGCCGACAGGATCATCACCCCCACCGTCGCGGAGGTCGTGCCGCTCGCAGAGGCGGAACGCTGTCATCGCCTGCTCGAGCAGCGTCGCGTGACCGGTCGGCTCGTCCTCGCGCCGGAGCGTGCCTCGTGACCCGACCGGTCGCCGGGCTCAGGGTCGGGGTCGTGGGGCTGGGTGCCATGGGTCGTGGCATCGCCCGGCTCTTCGCGACGGCCGGCGCCGCCGTGACCGTGCTCGACGTCGACCCCGGGGTCACGCGGTCCGGACGCGACACCCTGGTCGAGGAGGCCGCCGCGGCCGGGGCACCGTGCGCAGTCGCGATCGCGGCGGACCTCGCCGACCTCGTGCCGCGGGTGGACCTGTTGTGCGAGGTCGTGCTCGAGGACCTTGCCGTGAAGGCGGCCCTGCTCGAGGACGTGCGCCGGCTGGCCGGGCCTGACCTCGTCGTTGCGACGAACACGTCATCGCTCAGCGTCGACGTACTCGGCCAGGCGTACGCTCACCCGGAGCGTCTGGTGGGACTGCACTTCTTCAACCCGCCGACCCGGATGCGGCTCGTCGAGGTGGTCGCGGGCACCAGGACCGACGACCACGTCGTGGACGAGGCCGTCGCGTGGGTCGAGGAGCTCGGGCAGGTGCCGGTCCGGTGCGTGGACTCGCCCAACTTCATCGTCAACCGGATCTGCCGGCCGATCTACCACGAGGCCGCGCTGCTCGTCGCGCTCGGAGTCGCGCCGGAGTCAGTGGACGCCGTCGTGCGCGCGGTGCACGGGCATCGGATGGGTCCGCTGGAGCTGCTCGACCGGATCGGGCTGCACACCCATCTCGCCTCCTCGACCTCGGCGTACGCCGAGCTCGGTGACAGCCGCTACGGACCGGTGCCGTACGTCCGGCGGCTGGTCCGGGCCGGGGCACTGGGTGTGCGCAGCGGACGCGGGTTCTACCGCTACGACGACGACACATCTCCTCGCGAGCGGCAGGCGGCTGCCGTCGTCCCGCCCGGGCCCGGTGCGGGCCGCGGCGTCGACGTCGTCGGGGCGAGCGCGTCCCGATTGGCCTCGATCGCTCGGGCGGGCTCTGACCCTGTGGCGGTGGTGGCCGCCGACGTCGCCGACGACGGTTCGGTCCGGGTCGCGCACGAGCTCGCCGCGACGGGCCGTGACGTCGTCGTCGACAGCTCGGACGCGGTATGGCTGGCCCACCTGCCGCCGGGCGCCGGCATGGTCCATCTCCACCATGCCGGGCCGGGCTGGTTCGCCGAACGGGTCGTCGACGACGTTGCCCGGCTGGGCGGTGAGGCGGCCGTGACCGCGGTGTTGTCCGCGACGGCCGCCCCGTCGGTCGCTGTACCGGCGCTCCCGGGCCTCGTCGCGGACCGGCTCAGCGACTGCTTGGTCAACGAGGCGACCGTCGTGGTGCAGGAGGGGATCGCAACGGTGGAGGACGTGAACACCGCCCTGCGGTACGGCATGAACCATCCGCACGGGCCCTTCGAGCTGCTCGACAGCAGTGGTCCCGCCACGGTGGTCGCGCGTCTCCGTGCGATGCAGGCGGCGTCGGGGGACGACCGGTATCGCCCGAGCTCCTACTTGCAGCGGCGGTCCCGCGCCTAGGTGCTCGATCACCCCGAGCTGAACCAGGCCCGTCGCGCCTTCGTGCTTCGACCGGTTCGCCGACTAGGACATCGAGAGCAGGTCGCCTCAGGCGATCGGCAGCACGGCTGGCGATCCACGTCGGGGTGTCGGTAGGACGCAGGCCGCTGCCGTGGCCAGGACCATGCTGACGCCGAGCATCGCGAAGCCTGCGGTGAAGCCGCCGGACGTCGGATGCCCTGCCACTCCCGAGGAGTCGACGATCGCCGCCATCGCCGCGGCACCCGCCGAGCCGCCGAGCGTCCTGGCGTTGGCGTTGAGGCCGCCCGCGGCGCCACTCTGCCCGCTGGGGACCGAGGAGATCACGACCGTGGCCATGCACGCGATCACCACGCCCGAGCCGGCCCCGAACATCGCGCTCGCCGTGTGGATCTGCCACGGCTGGGTGTGTCGAGCCGTCAGCCAGAAGAGGGACGTCGCGATGACTGCGCACCCGCCGACGATCACGGGGCGGGCCCCGAGGCTGCGCTCGAGCCGGGGCGCGGCCATGCCGAAGATGAAGCTCGTGATCGCCGCCGGGACCAGGAACGCGCACGACTGGGTGATGCTCGCGCCGAACCCGAAGCCGTCTGCCGGGCCTCCTTGGACGAACTGCGGCAGGAACCCGTAGAGAGCGAAGGTGCTGAAACCGACCAGCCCGGCGATCGCGCTCGTCGACCAGACCCCGCGACGACCCATCAGTCGCAGGTCGACCAACGGCGTTGACGCGCTGCGCTCCGAGCGCACCCACAGGACACCGGCCACGACGCTGAGCGCGCCCGCGGTCAGGGTGCGGGGAGCGTCCCAGCCCCAGTCGACCCCCTTGCTCAGGGCCAGCAGGAGGCTGATCAGCGACGCGGTCAGCAGGACCGTGGACCTTGCCGACGGCAGCCGGCCACCGGCGGGCGTCGGGCGCGGCAGTCGGAGGTAGGCCGCGATCCCCGCGGCCGTGGTCATGGCCATCGGGACCAGGAACAGGCCACGGAAGCCGACGAGCTCGACGATCGGCCCGGCCAGGATGATGCCGATCCCGAAGGAGCCCGCGGCGACCGACGCGAGAGTGGCGAGCGCCCCGCTGTAGCGGAGGTGGAACATGTCACGCGCGATGCCGTAGGTCAGGGGGAGGACGCCACCGCCCAGCCCCTGGAGCACCCTCGCGGCGATGAGCCAGTGGATGGATGGCGCCACACTCGCGATGAGCGAGCCCCCGGAGAGGATGGCAAGGGTGATGATGAGCATCTGGGTCTTGCCGACGATGTCCCCGAGCCGCCCGACGATCGGCGTGGTCACCGATGCGCTCAGCAGGTAGCCGGTGAGCACCCACGCGACGGTGCCAGGGCTGGCGTCGTAGGCGTCCTGGAACGTGCCCAGGACGGGAACGATGAGGGACTGGAGCAAGGAGAAGGACGCTACCGAGACGAGGAGTGCCGCCATCGCGAGCGTGTGGGGCGGCTCCTGCTCCGGCCGCTCGTCGGCAGTTCGTGGTGGCGGCATCTGGAGGGCGGGGACCGGTCGCGGACGCGGTTCAGCGGATCGCGATCGCGTTGGCCGGGCTGCCGGCCCCTCCGCGAAGTCCCATCGGCGCGGACACCAACAAGCAGTCCCACGTGCCGGAGACCCGGCAGTCGGCCACGAGCTCGTCGAGGTCCCACAGCTCGCCGATGGGGATGCCGAGCAGGTTGAGGAGATGGTGGTGGAGGAACTGCCCTTCGTGGCGGGGGTAGGCCTCGAGGGCGGGGTTGTCGGCGGCCACGGCGCTGACGTGCAGGTCCCAGAGCAGCCGCGCCATCGACTCGTCGGCGGACAGACCGGAGGTGACGAAGCTGCTCGCCGGGGGGAACGCGGCCCGGCGCTCCGCGGACAGGGTCTGGTACCACCTCAGCCATCCGGTCGAGATCAGCAGGATGTCTCCGGGGCGTACCTCCACACCCTGGGCCGCGAGGCAGTCGGCGAGCGCGGGTGGTCGCGGCCGAGGTCGCGGAGCGCGGCGGCTCGATCGCCACCATCGACTCCGGCTGGATGCGCGCGGAGATCGACGAGTCCGCCTGGGAGAGGAGCCTCTTGGAGGCCCGGAGCCCGCGGGTGGGCGATCCGGTCGACGGCGCGGAGGCGGCCGACATCCCGAGCCTCGGACAGATCGGCTTCCCGATCGACCCGGAGTTCGAGGCCCGTCGCAGTGAGCAGATCGCCGGCTGGCGGGCGCAGCGTGACCAGTCGGCCGTCGCTTCCGCCCGGCGCTCGCTCGTCCGGGCGGTCGATGCTGGGGGGAACCTGATGCCGGCGATCATCGACGCGTTCCGGGCGGACCTGACCATCGGGGAAGTCACCCAAGTGCTGCTCGCCCGCTTCGGATCGTTCCATCCGAGGATGCGTGCCCCCGAGGCGGTGGAGTCGTGAGCGGCCGGGTCCGAGTGCTGGCGACGAAGCTCGGTCTCGACGGGCACGACCGAGGGCTGAGGCTGATCGCCCACGAGCTCCGCGACAGTGGGGTCGAGGTGATCTTCCTCGGGGTGGCGACCAGGCCCGAGGAGGCCGCCAGGGCGGCCGTCGACGAGGACGTGGACGCGATCGCGGTGAGCCTGCTCTCGGGGTCCCACCTCGCGCACGTCGGCAAGCTCCTGGCCACCCTCAAGACCTTCGATGCAGACATCCCCGTGGTCTGCGGGGGGCTGATCCCCGAGCGTGACGTCCAGGCACTCCTGGACCTCGGCGTCCACTCGGTGTGTCCCGTGGGTGTGCCGGTCCGGCGCGCCGGCGCGATGATCCTGGAGGCGGTCGATCCCGCTGTCAGCCGTTCATGAACGGCACCCAGGCCAGGCGGTGAGGAGCCGTGGTCGGGACGGTCGGTCTTCGCTCGCCGTGCGGTCGCCGTGAGCCGCGGCTCGCGCGCGTGGAGTCAGCGCTCGGCGCGGACCAGCACCTTCGGCCCGAGCCGGTGCGCGAGCTCCAGGGCCAGGGCGAGGGCGAGCCGGCGTTCGCCGACGTCGCGGCCCAGCAGCTCGGCGGCCCGGGCGACCCGCTGGAGCACGGTGTTGCGGTGGGTGTGCAGCCGCGCGGCGGCGCGGGGTGCGTTGTCGGCGACGTCGAGGTAGACGCGCAGCGTCTCGCGCAGCCGCGCCGCGTTGGGCTCGTCGGCCGCGAGCGGGCCGAGGGTGGCCGCCACGAACTCCGCGGCCCGCTGCTCGTCGCCCGCGGTGAGGGCGATGACCTCCAGCTCGGCGTACGTCGCCACCTGCTCGCTCGTCTGCTGACCCGTCACGAGGCGCTGGACGACGAGCGCGGCCTCGTGGCTGCGGCGGAAGCCGCGCACGCCGGCCTCGGTAGGGCCGACGGCGACCCTGATCTCGGGGGCAGCGTCGGCGAGCGCCTCGCGCAGCTCGGTGCGTGACGGCTCGTGCTCGCCGGCGATCCACGCCCACAGCGTCGAGCTGCCGGCGGCCATGATGAACGGGCGCCGCGCGCCCACGCTCCTCGACAGGAGCAGGGCGGCCGACTCCAGAGCGCCCTGCGGCACGCCGGGCGGCTCGGCCCAGAGCACGAGGGCGGTGTGGGGGCGCGAGAGGTCGTAGCCCAGCCGCTTGCCCGCGGTCTCGGTGTCGATCGGGGCGTCCTCGAGGAGGAGGCGGGCGGTGACCGCCCGCTGCGCGTGCGCCCCGCCGAGGATCTCCTCGCGCTCGTGCTGGGCCTCGGCGACGACCCGGCTCAGCACGTCGTCGACGTACCGGAACAGCAGCTCCGACGACTCCTCGATCGCCGCGGCGAACATCGGACCGGGTTCGATCACCTCGGCGGCCGCCTCGAGCCAGCGCTGCCAGGCGACCTGCTGGCCGGCCCGGTAGGCCTGGAAGATCGCACCGAGCTCGATGCCGCGGCGCGCGAGGGTGCGCGCGATGTCGAGCGCCTCGGGAGGTACGTCGGGAGGCGGCTCCTCGGCGCGGCTGGCCACGACCATGAAGCGCATGAGGTTGGCGCGGTTGCTGGCGTCGACCTCGGCGGCGATCGCCGCGTCCGCACCGAACGCGGGCACGAGCTCGACGACGGCCCGGTCCATCTCGGCGACGACGTCGTCCAGGCGCGTCGCGAGGCGGTCGGCGATCGCGCCGATCAGCTCGGCCATGGCTGGATTGTGCGAGCGCGGGGCCACTCGACCAGTGTGCCAGCGCACACAGATCCACTGCCACTGCGGACCGCTGCACGTACATGAGGAGTCGTCGGCGGCGTAACGTCAACGTTGCCTGGCAGCGGTCTCGGTGCCCCCCACGGGGCCGCGCAGCCGGGCGAGGGCGTGTTCGCGCGCCACTCATGAGAGGCGCTGGGTCCCCACGACCCGGTGCCGGTCGCCGGTCCGCGCCTCCCCCGACGCGGGCCGGCGGCCGCCCCCGAGCGGCCCGCGGGCACAGCGGCGGCCCCGGGTGACCTACGGTCGTGGGGTGCGACGAGCGACGGCCCTGGCGGTGCTCACGCTCGTGCTGACCGCAGCGGGGTGCGGCGGCGGCGACGCGCAGCCGGTGCCGGAGCCCGCGTCGAGCGCTGCTTCGCCGAGCCCGAGCGGCGACGCCACGGCCCTGTTCGAGGCCGCGGTCGAGCCGCTGCTCGACCACCAGGTCATCGACTTCACCTACGACGTCTACTCCGGCGACGCGCTCGCGATCGAGACCCGCGGCCGGGCGTACCGGCAGGCCGGCTGGAAGGCGAGGACGACGTCACCGAAGGAGCTCGGCAGCTCCGAGGCGCCGACCGGCGACCAGATCAAGGGGTCGATGCAGGTCCGCGCGGTCGGCGACGACCTCTACATGCAGCTGTCCACGTGGGAACCACCGCTTGCGGGATGCTGGTTGCGGACCGGGGGCGGGCAGGTGCCGGGCGGGCAGCTCGCGATGACTCCGGGGGCGCCCGGCTACGTGACGCTCCTCGGCGCCCTGCAGCCCGCCGCGGTGGTGGCGCAGGACGGCGACCGGCTCGTCATCGGCGCCGACGTGCCGTTGCGGGTCGGCCTCCAGCTCACGACCACCGGCGTGCTCGGCCTGCTCCAGCTCGGCGCCGACCAGCTCGACGGCACGACGGTGCCTGTCGGGGTGGAGGTCACGGCGGGAGTGGTCACCGGCGTCGAGCTCCTGGGCAGCGACCTGGTCGACGCGGTGCACAGCGCGGGCGGCGACCTCACCGCAGACGCCGAGGCCACCGTCGGTCAGCTGCGCATCGCGGTCGCCTACGACGCCGGACCGGACGACGCTCCGCGCGTCGAGGCGCCGTCCGACGACGAGGTGATGACGAACGACGACGTCAGGACAGGGCGGGGCTGCTGACCGATTCTGGCGCAACTCTCGGACGAGAGTGCTTCTCGTAGAGGCGGTGGCAGGGCAAGGTATCCCCCGTGAACCTCACTCGACGCCCACGGGCGCACGCGACGGCGCTCGCGATCATCCTTTTCATGCTCGGTGGCCTCCTCGCTTCCGTAGCCCCCTCGGCGTCGGCGCACACCGACACCAAGGCGATCAGCCTCACCAACGCCACCACCCAGTCGGGCCGGGTCTTCCGCGACGCCGTCCCGAGCGCGTGCGGCACTCCCAAGGCCTACCCCGGAGGGACCAACGGCGGCACGACCTACAACTACAGCACCTCGACGTACGTCGCCGTGGCCACCGGCTGCCTGACCGTCACCCGGGTGTCCGCGGACTGCGGCGATGCCACGACCGACTCGGCGAACGCCCACGTCGTGCTCTACGGCGGCGCCTACAACCCGGCCGACCAGGGCGCCAACTTCGTCGGTGACCAGGGGAGCAGCAACAACGCGAGCTCGTTCGGTGTCGACGTGACGGCGGGCCAGACCTACACGGTCGTCGTCTCCAACACGTCCGCGCAGGCCAACTGCTCGGTCCAGGTCAAGCTCGAGCAGGACCCGGACACCAAGATCGCGCCCCTCACCGGAACCCACGACACCCCGACGCTGACCCTCTCCGGCTCCGACGCCAACACCTATCAGTGCAGCGTCGACAGCGGCGCCTTCGCCCCGTGCACCTCGCCGGCGAAGATGTCGGGTCTCTCGGTCGGGCAGCACTCGCTGGCCGTGAAGGCGGTGGACGCGGACGGCAAGGTGGACGCGACGCCCGCGACGACGACGTTCGACCGCTGCGACCGGGCGAAGCCCACGGCCGACGTGGCCGCCGCCACCAAGGCCCTGAAGAAGGCCAAGAAGCAGCTGAAGGCCGCCAAGAAGTCGCACCAGGCCCAGAAGATCAAGAAGGCCAAGAAGAAGGTGAAGGCCGCCAAGAAGAAGCTCAAGGCGGCGAAGGCCTCCTTGGCTGCGTGCCCTGCCTGACCTGATCACGAACGACGACGGCCCCGGGCGCAAGCCCGGGGCCGTCGCCGTGCTCGGCTCGGTCAGGGGGTCATGTCGTAGGTGACCCAGGGTTGCACCTCGGCGAGCCGGTCGTAGAGGCGGCGCGCGACCGCGTTGTCGGCTCCGGTGATCCAGGTGACCACCCCCCAGCCGCGCTCCCGCGCGAGGGCGCGCAGGTGCTCGAGCAGCGCCTCGCCGGCACCGCTTCCGCGCCGGGCCGGGTCCACGAACAGGTCGTCGAGGAACCCGCCCCAGTCGCCCTCGAGCGGCCGGGCGAACTCGCGCACGTGCGCGATGCCGACCACCTCGCCGTCCTGCTCGGCCACGAAGCACTCGAGGTCGCCGAGCTCGGTGATCCGGTGCCAGAGCTGGTCGAGGTCCGGGGGAGGCACCTCGTAGAACGCGGCGTAGCCGCGGTAGAGCTCAACCCAGCGCTCGCGGTCGCGCGCCGCCGCCGGGCGTACGACGACCGCCACCGTCAGAGCACCTGCGTCCCGTACATCTCGCCGAGCGGGTCCGCGATCAGCTCGATCCGGGCGCCGTCGGGGTCGCGGAAGTAGACCGAGACCCCGCTGTGCACCTCGTGCTCGACGCCGGCCTCGGTGAGCCTGGCGACCAGCTGCTCCCACCGCTCCGGCTCGACCGAGATCGCCAGGTGGTGCAGCCCGCCGAGCACCTCGGCGTACGGACCGACGTCGAGGCCGGGGAAGTCGAAGAACGCGAGCAGGTTGCCGTTGCCGATGTCGAAGAAGAAGTGCGACGACCCGGCGTAGTCGCGGTTCTCGATCAGCTCGGTCAGCGGGAAGCCGAGCACGTCCTGGTAGAAGCGCACCGTGCGCTCGACGTCGCTGCTGATCAGCGCGGTGTGGTGCAGCCCGCGCGCGGTCGACGCCGGCCGCTCGCCCGGCGGCCGGAGGTGGGTGGTGCGGATGCGCTCCCGCTCGGCCTCGAAGCTCGCGTCGCTCATGGGCACAGCGTCACTCATGGGCACAGTGTCGCGCAGCCGGTCGAGAAGCGGGCGTCCTCAGAGGTCGGTGAGGGGCTCGCGCGGCTCGTGCGACTCGGCGTGGGTGTTGAAGTCGGAGTCCTTGCGACTGATGATCTCGCGGCGCTCCTCGAACGACAGCGCGTCGAGCGCCTCTCGGAACGCCGCAGACTGGCCGCTCACCTCGGGCGCCTCGGGGATCGGGACCACGGTGTGCACGATCCGGTCGTCGTAGACGTGCACTGTGTTGAACGCCTGGTGGCCGTCGACCCCCGAGATCAGCCGGTCGACCGGCGCCGGGTCGGTCGTGTAGCAGGACGCGGAGGCGATCGAGACCGGCACGCCCGCGAACGTCGAGTGCGACGTGTAGTGGAAGTGGCCGCCGAGGATCTGCCGCACGTCGCTGCCCCGGACGACCGCGGCGAGGCTCTCTTGGTCGAGCAGCTCGATGATCGCCGCCGGCTCCAGCGTCGGTAGCGGGATCGGCGCGTGGTGCATCGCCAGGATCGTGCCGTGCTCCGCCGGCGTGCCGAGCACGTCGCGGAGCCAGTCGAGCTGCTCGGGCGCCAGCGCGCCGTGGTGGTAGCCCGCCACGCTCGTGTCGAGCGCGACGATCCGAAGCCCGCCGAGGTCGTGCACCCGGTCCTGGGGGCCGTCGTCGTCGGAGTCGAAGAGCCCCTTCGCGTACGGCGCCCGCTCGTCGTGGTTGCCGATCACCCACACCACCTCGGCCCCCATGGCCGCGGCGGCGGGCTCGACGAGCTCACGGAGCCGGGCGTAGGCGTCCGGCTCGGCCTTGTCGGCGAGGTCGCCGGTGAACACCAGCGCCTGCGGCACCGGGTCGAGCCGCCCGACGCGGTCGAGCGCGAGCCGCAACCCGTCCTCCGGCTCGACGACGCCGTACTGCCGGACGCCGTGGGCGAGCAGGTGGACGTCGCTGAGGTGGGCGACGGTGAACCGCGGGGCAGGGTGCTGGCCGTACTGCACGGACAGACGCTACTGCCGCTCCAGCCTGAACACCGGGATCAGCCGGTCGGTCCGGGCTTCGTACTTGGCGTAGTTGGGCCAGGTCTCGAGCATCGTCCGCCACGCCGCGGCGCGCGCGTCGTCGCGCAGCTCGGTGGCGCGCACCGGGAAGGTCCGCCTCTGGAACTGCACCTGCGCGGCGCCGTTCGCCGCCCGCAGATTGCCGACCCAGAGCGGCATCTTCGGTCCACCGAAGTAGGAGCCCGCGATCAGGATCGTGTCGCCGTCGGGCACGCAGAGCAGGGGAGTGGTGCGCTCGACGCCGGACTTCCGGCCCCTCACCGTGAGGTTGAGGTTGGGCAGCCCGGCGATGTCGAGGACCGTCACCCGGCCGCGCGAGAGCCGGTGCAGGTTGCGGTCGACCCAGACCACCTGCGGGAGCAGCTTCGGCATCCACGAGAGCGCCCCGATCCGCACGGCGAGGGGGGTGAGCAGGCCCATGGCACCAGACTAGAACACGTTCTAGTTCGATGCCATGGGCGCGGGCGCGGCGTCAGCCGGCGGTGACGGTGATCTTCGCGCGGGCCTTGGAGCGGGCGAAGAACTCGGAGCCGGCGTACTTCACGGAGACCTTGTAGGTCCCGGCCGCGAGCCGCGGGAGCGTGTACAGCAGCCGGCCGCCCTCCACGGTCTTCTCGGTCCGGAACTTGCCGATCCGGATGGTGACCTCACCCTCCGGCACGCCAGAGGCCGCCTTGAGGCGGACGGTCATGGTGGCTCGCTCGCCCGCGCGGAGCCGCTTGGCCACCCTGAGCTTGGTCTTGGTCTTCGCAGGCGAGAACGACCCGGTGGGGATCGCGTTGGTCGTGAACGGCGGCACCGTGTAGCCGTAGGGCGTGAAGAGGAAGCTCTGGCCCTGGGCCGGGCTCAGCCGGGCCGCTACCGAGGACGACGCATCGCCCGGCTGCAGGACGTACGACGCCCCCGTGGCTCCGGGGATGTCCGAGCCCGACCGCTGCCACTGCTGAGTGACGGCTCCGCCGCCGAAGGGCAGCATGTTCAGGGTCGTGAGCAGGTCGGTGAGGCGAGGGGGCAGCGCGACGCTCACCGGAGAGCCCACCGCCCCAGTGCCGCTGATCGTCGGCACCGTCACGTGGAAGGTGTAGGTCGTCGTCTCGCCGCTGGTCACCGTGACCGCGGTGCCGAACTGCGTGGGCGGCGACGCGAAGCTGCACGGCGACAGCGCCACGCAGTCGACGCCGCTCCAGGGAGTGAGGCTGACCAGCGAGTAGCCGCCCGGAGCGAGGGTGAAGGTGTGGACGGGGGCGACCAGGAAGGGCGGGGAGGTGGTGGCTCCGTCCTCGGGCTGGGCGATGCCCTGGAAGTCGTAGGGGTTGATGACGCCGGCGGTGGGGCGGCCGTACTGGTCGACGACGGAGACGACCAGCGTGCCCGGGTCGGCGGCCGTGGCCGACGGAGCCGAGACGAGGAGTGAGGAAGCGGCGAGGGCGGCGGCGCCGAGGGCGGCGCCTGCCCGGGAGAGAGCTCGGTTCACGGGGGATCCTTGGGGGAGGGAGGAACGGATCGGCGCGAGACAGCCTGCTCGATCCTTTCCCAGACGACCGAGAGCTGTCAGGGGAATCGCGACATTGCCCGCAGCGCTCAGTGGCGCGCCGTCTCGACGCGGCCGGTGACCTCCCCCAAGGTGATCCGACCGCCGCCGGTGCCGGGGGCGGAGTAGCGGAGCACGACCTGGTCGCCGTCCTCGAGGAAGGTGCGTCCGCCCGGCAGCGGCTCCTGGCCGCCCCAGCAGAGCTCGAGGAACGAGCCGCGCTGGCCGGGCTCGGGGCCGCTGACGGTGCCGGACGCGAACAGGTCGCCGGTGCGCAGCGAGGCGCCGTTGACGGTCAGGTGCGCGAGCATCTGGGCGGGCGACCAGTACATCGAGCGGTACGGCGGCCGGCTGACGACCTCGCCGTTGAGCTCGACCTCGATGTCGATGTCGAGCCCGCGGGTCGCGCCGGGGCCGAGGTAGGGGAGCGGCTCGGGGTCCTGGCCGGGCAGGTCGACCCAGGCCGCGTCGAGCGCGGCGAGCGGCGTGACCCACGGCGAGACCGAGGTGGCGAACGACTTGCCGAGGAAGGGCCCCAGCGGGACGTACTCCCACGCCTGGATGTCGCGCGCGGACCAGTCGTTGAGGCCGGTGACGCCGAAGACGTGGTCGGCGAGCCCGGTGACCGGCACCGACGAGCCGAGCTCGGACGGCGCGCCCACGACGAACCCCAGCTCGGCCTCGATGTCGAGCCGCCGCGAGGGGCCGTACGTCGGGGTGGCCTCGTCGGGGGCCTTGCGCTGCCCGCTCGGCCGGGTGACCGGCGTGCCGGAGACGACGACGGTGCCCGCGCGCCCGTGGTAGCCGATCGGGAGGTGCCGCCAGTTGGGCGTGAGCGGCTCGGAGTCGGGGCGGAAGATCTTGCCGACGTTGCTCGCGTGGTCGAGCGAGGCGTAGAAGTCGACGTAGTCGGCGACCTCGACGGGCAGGTGCAGCGTCACCTCCTCGAGCGGCAGCGGCTCGCACCCGCCCTCGATGAGTGCGCGCACCTCGTCGCGGGTCTGGCGCCACACCTCCGGGCCGAGGGCCATGAAGGTGTTGAGGGAGGACTCCGCGAACTCCGGCCGTCCGGTCTCGCCGTGCAGGTCCACCACCCACGAGCCCTCGTCGTCGTCGAAGCGCACGCCGACCCGACGCGGTCCGCCGGCGACCGAGAAGACGCCGTAGGGCAGGTGGTCGAGCCCGAACCCGTTCACGCGACCAGCCCCAGCCCGCGCAGGTCCGCCCACGGCTCGGTCACCGAGCAGGACCCGAACGACGTGAACCACCGCCGTGCTCCCGCGAGGTCGAGCTCGCGCGCGGCCTCGACGAGCGTCGCGCTCTCGCGCTGCTCGAGCACGACCACCGCCTGGTCGACCGAGGCGCCGTCGAAGAGCATGCGGGTGGCGACCAGCACGTTGACGAAGCCGTGGTGCTCGAACCCGTCGTCGCCGGTGTGCCGCACCGCGCGGTGCAGCCCGGCGGTGCACTTGAACGGCGTCTCGCGGTCGAGCGCCGCGTCGATCCAGCGGGCCAGCGCGTGCGCGTGCGGGAACGCCGAGGCCTCCAGGCCGCCGGTGCGGAACTTCAGCCGGAGCCCTGCCGCGGCCACCTCGTCGGCGGCCGCGAACCACGTGGAGCTGTTGGCGACGTGCGGCAGCTCGACGTGGACCGGCACCTCGGTGTCGAGGTCGGCCAGGGCGGCCACCACCCGGCGGACGTTGCCGGCCGGGTCGTCGAGGTCGCGCAGCGCGATCTCCAGCCCGGCCAGCCGCAGCCCGAGCTTCGCGCAGAGGCCGGCGGGGCCGGCGAGCTGCCCCGCGCCGCCGGTGACGACCGCCGACAGAGGGCCGTCGAAGCCGCGGGCCAGCGGCAGGTCGGTGTCGCGGAGCACGAAGGTGCCGACCAGGTCGGCGCCGTCGTCGGCCGAGCGTGCGCCGTACGCCGCCGTGGCCTCGTGGAGAGGGGCGTCGCCGGGCGGGAAGATCGCGGCGTCGTCGACGATCGCCGCCCAGGCCGCAGGGATGGTCACCCGACTAACGTACGAGACATGGCGCACTACCGAGCAGTGGGTGAGGTCCCGCCGAAGCGACACACCCAGCACCGCGACCCCGACGGCCGGCTCTACCGCGAGGAGCTGATGGGCGAGGAGGGCTTCTCCTCCGACTCCTCGCTGCTCTACCACCGCGGCGTGCCGTCGGCGATCGTCGCCAGCGAGGTCTGGGAGCTGCCCGACCAGACCCGGACCCCCAACCACCCGCTCATGCCGCGCCACCTCAAGCTGCACGACCTCGCGACCGACCCGTCCTCGGGCACCGACCCGGTCACCGGCCGCCGGATGGTCCTCGGCAACAACGACGTCCGGATCGGGTACGTCGTCACCGGCGTCGACCCCTCGCCCTACTACCGCAACGCCATCGGCGACGAGTGCGTCTACGTCGAGGCCGGGTCGGGCACGGTCGAGACCGTGCTCGGCGTGCTGACCTACCGCACCGGCGACTACGTGATCATCCCGCGGGCGACCACGCACCGCTGGGTGCCGGCCGAGCCGAGCCGGCTCTACGCGATCGAGGCCAACAGCCACGTCGCGCCGCCGAAGCGCTACCTCTCGCGCTACGGGCAGCTGCTCGAGCACGCGCCGTACTGCGAGCGCGACCTGCACGGCCCGACGGAGACGTTCGTGCAGGAAGGCGAGGACGTGGAGGTGCTCGTCAAGCACCGCACCACCGCCGGCGTCGTCGGCACCCGCATGACCTACGCGACCCACCCCTTCGACGTCGTGGGCTGGGACGGCTGCCTCTACCCCTACACGCTCAACATCGACGACTACATGCCGATCACCGGCAAGATCCACCAGCCGCCGCCGGTGCACCAGGTCTGGGAGGGCCACAACTTCGTGGTCTGCAACTTCCTGCCGCGCAGGGTCGACTACCACGAGCTGGCGATCCCGGTGCCGTACTACCACTCCAACGTCGACAGCGACGAGGTCATGTTCTACGTCGGCGGCGACTACGAGGCCCGCAAGGGGTCCGGCATCGGGCTGGGCTCGATCTCGCTGCACCCGGGCGGGTTCGCCCACGGCCCGCAGCCCTCGGCGATCGAGGCCTCGCTCGGGGTCGACTACTTCGAGGAGTCCGCGGTCATGGTCGACACCTTCGCTCCGCTCGACCTCGGCGAGGGCGGCCTGGCGGTCGAGGACCCGGCGTACGCCTGGACATGGAGCGGCCGAGGCCCCCACGGCGACGATCCGGCGGTGTTCTCCAACTCCTGAAATGCCGTTGACCCGGCGCGAACTTCGCGCCGGGTCAACGTGGTGAGCGTGGTGCTCAGCCGATCTTGAGCACCCTGGTGCCGCCGGCGAACTTGTCGAACCAGTGCTGGCCCTGCGGGTCGCTGTTGATGTTGACCGCGATGAGGATCACCGAGATCAGCTGGGCGATCCCGCCGAGGCACGGCACGATCCCGAACGCGTTGTAGATGTTGCGCTTGAGCGCGTCGTTCATCGTCGGGTTGCTGTGGCCGTCCGGGCCGACGACCTTCAGCTTCATGACCTGCTTGCCGATGGTCTGGCCGCGGTTGGACTCCATGTAGGCGAAGTAGCCGGTGAACAGGACCGCGCCCACCACGCCGCCGATGAAGAGGCCCGCCCAGTAGCCGACCGCGGCCTGGAAGATGAACTGGATGATGCCGACGACGATGCCGACGATGATGTAGTCGATCAGCTTCGCGAGGAAGCGGTCCAGCAGGTTGCCGGGCTGGCCGACACCGGCGCCGGGGCCGGGCATCGGGGCCGCTGCGCCGGCGGGCGGCGGGGGCGGCGGGGGAGCCATCGACTGGTCCGGCGGCGGCACGGTGACCGGGTTCGCCGGCATCTCCGGGGGCGGAGGCGGCGTCGGCTCGCCGGGCGGCGGGGTCGGCTCGCCCGGGGGCGGAGTCGACCCAGCGGGAGGCTCGTTGCTGCTCATGCAGTCTCCTTCGTGGGGTACCAACAGGGCGACGGCGCCGGTCGCAGAAGACCGGCGCGCGTTGCGAATCGCGCTGAACATAGCCCTTCCGTTCGGCACATGACAGGACCTAGACGGGCCATTCGTGGGGCTGGTTCCCGCCCGCGGGTGCTGCGGCCCACCCCACCGAGCAAGGATGGGACCATGACCCGCAAGCCCCCTCGCAGCGACATCGACGAGAACGACCTCGACATCACGGGCGCCCAGGAGCACGCGGCCGGCCCTACCGCGGTCGCGGTGACCATGAAGCGGGCGATCGAGCAGATGGGGCTGCGGCGTACGACGGCGACGCTGCGCAAGCTCAACCAGGTCGACGGCTTCGACTGCCAGGGCTGCGCCTGGCCGGACCCCTCGCCGGAGCGCCGGCACCACGCCGAGTTCTGCGAGAACGGCGGCAAGGCGGTCACCGAGGAGGCCACCCTGCGCCGGGTCGGCCGCGAGTTCTTCGCCGCCCACCCGATCGCCGAGCTGCGCGAGCGCACCGACTACTGGCTGGGCCAGCAGGGCCGCATCGTCGAGCCGATGGTGCTGCGCGCCGGCGCCACCCACTACGAGCCGATCTCGTGGGACGACGCGTTCGCGATGGTCGCGGGCCATCTCCAGGGCCTGGACTCGCCCGACCAGGCGGTGTTCTACACCTCCGGCAGGACGTCCAACGAGGCGGCGTTCGCCTACCAGCTCTTCGTCCGGGCCTTCGGCACCAACAACCTGCCCGACTGCTCCAACATGTGCCACGAGTCGACCTCGGTGGCGCTCGCCGAGGTGATCGGCATCGGGAAGGCGTCGGTGACGATCGACGACGTCCACCACGCCGGGCTGATCGTGATCGCCGGCCAGAACCCCGGCAGCAACCACCCGCGGATGCTGAGCGCGCTCGAGATCGCAAAGAAGAACGGCGCGAAGATCATCGCGATCAACCCGCTCAAGGAGGCCGGGCTGGTCCGCTTCAAGAACCCGCAGCGACCGAAGGGGATGGTGGGGTCCGGCACGGGCATGGCCGACCTCTACCTCCCGGTGCGCATCAACGGCGACCTCGCGCTCTTCCAGGCGCTGGCCGCCCTGCTGCTCGAGTGGGGCCACGTCGACCACGACTTCGTGCAGCAGTACACCCACGGCTTCGAGGAGTACGCCGCGCACCTGCGCGAGCTCGACTGGGACCTCGTGCTGCGCTCGACCGGGCTCGCCCGCGGGCAGATCGAGGAGGCGGCGCGGATGATCGCCGCGTCCGACAAGACGATCTACTGCTGGGCGATGGGCGTCGTGCAGCACCGCAACGGCGTCGCGACGGTGAAGGAGATCGCCAACCTCGCGTTCCTGCGCGGGGACATCGGCAAGCCGGGCGCCGGGCTGTTCCCCGTGCGCGGGCACTCCAACGTGCAGGGCGACCGCACGATGGGCATCTGGGAGCGGCCACCCCAGCACTTCCTCGACGCGATCCGCGACGAGTTCGGCTTCGAGCCGCCGCGCGAGCACGGCCTCGACTCCGTCGCCGCGGTGAAGGCCTTCCGCGACGGCGACGCGAAGGTCTTCTTCGGCATGGGCGGCAACTTCGTCTCGGCCATGTCCGACACGGTGGTCACCGAGGACGCGCTGCGGCGCGCCGACCTGACCGTGCACGTGTCGACCAAGCCCAACCGGTCGCACGTGGTCCACGGCCGCGAGGCGCTGATCCTGCCCGCGCTGGGCCGCAGCGAGAAGGACCTCACCGGCGGGCGTCCCCAGCGGGTCACGGTCGAGGACTCGCTGTGTGCGGTGCACTCCTCGCAGGGTCCGCTGAAGCCCGCCTCCGACCAGCTGCGGTCGGAGGTCGACATCATCTGCTCGCTCGCCCTCGCCACGATCGGCGACCGGCACGGCATCCCGTGGGCTGGCTTCCGCGACGACTACAGCGAGATCCGGCGCCGGATCGCCCGGGTGGTGCCCGGTTGCGCGGCGTACGACCAGAAGGTCGACCAGCCCGGTGGCTTCGTGCTGCCGCACCCGCCGCGCGACACCCGCACGTTCCCCACCAAGAAGGACCGGGCGATCTTCACGGTCAGCCCGACCGAGGTGCTCGAGGTCCCCGACGGACGGCTGCTGCTCGCGACGATCCGCTCCCACGACCAGTTCAACACCACGATCTACGGCCTCGACGACCGCTACCGCGGCATCAAGGGCGGCCGGCAGGTGGTGCTGGTCAACCCCCAGGACATCGAGGCGCTCGGCCTGCGCGACGGCCAGCACGTCGACATCGTGAGCGAGTGGGAGGACGGGTCGGTGCGGGTGGCCGAGCGGTTCCGGGTCGTCTCCTACGACACCCCGGTCGGGTGCGCGGGTGCCTACTACCCCGAGACGAACTCGTTGGTGCCGCTGGACTCCAAAGCGATCGGGAGCAACCAGCCGGCGTACAAGTCGATCGTGGTCCGGCTGGTGCCCAGCGCTCCCGACGCGCCTGGCCAGGACCGCCCGGAGAGCGCGTCGACCGAGGTCTCGCCCGAGGGCGGCGAGGAGCCGAAGCGCTACGTGCAGCCCCACCACCTGAGCTGAACGCGGCTGTCGCCACCCCGCGCCACAATGACGGGGTGAGCAACCTCGAGGACAGGCCCGACGCCGTCGAGAGCACCACGCACCCAGCGAGGGGCATCGAGGTGATGTCGCCGCGCGACGTGCCGCTCGGCGGGCCGCGGGCGATGACCGTGCGCCGCACCCTCCCGCAGCGCGAGCGCTCGCTCATCGGTGCGTGGTGCTTCCTCGACCACTACGGCCCCGACCCGGTCGCCGACACCGGCGGCATGAACGTCCCGCCGCACCCGCACACCGGGCTGCAGACCGTGTCGTGGCTGTTCACCGGCGAGGTCGAGCACCGCGACAGCGCCGGCCACCACGCGATGGTGCGGCCGGGCGAGCTCAACCTCATGACCGCGGGCCACGGCATCAGCCACTCGGAGGTGTCGACGGCCGACACCACGGTCCTGCACGGTGCGCAGCTCTGGGTCGCACTGCCCTCCGACGCGCGGGACGGTGCTCCGGGCTTCGCGCACCACGCGCCCGAGGCGGTGCGTGGCGCGGGGTGGGAGGCGCGGGTCTTCCTGGGCTCGCTGCTCGGCGAGACCTCACCGGTGCCGACCGCGACCCCGCTGCTCGGCGCCGAGCTGGTCCTCGCCGCGGGCACCGAACTGCACCTCGACGTCGACCCGGCCTTCGAGCACGGCGTGCTCGTCGACACCGGCGTGGTCTCCGTCGGTGACGTCGAGGCCAAGCAGCACGAGCTCGCCTACCTCTCGCCGGGCTCGCAGCGGCTCACGATCGAGGCCGTCGCCGATGCCCGCCTGCTGCTGCTGGGCGGGCCGCCGTTCGGCGAGGCCATCGTCATGTGGTGGAACTTCGTCGGGCGCACCCACGAGGAGGTCGTCGCCTTCCGCGAGGAGTGGCAGGCCCAGGTGCTCGACGACGACGGCGCCGCCCGCGACCCCGGCGACGCCGGCGGCCTGCGCGAGGGCGCCGCCCACGAGCGGGTGGTCGCCGACTCCCAGCTGGTCCGGCCGGGCCGGTTCGGCGTGGTCGTCGGCGACCACTCGCCGCCGATCCCAGCCCCGCCGCTGCCCAACGCGCGCCTGAAGGAGCGCCGCTGATGCCCGGAGCGGTGACCGGCGAGGACGGCGTCGCCCGCTGCCCGTGGGGCAGCGGCGCGGGCGTGATGCGCGACTACCACGACACCGAGTGGGGCAATCGCGTGCACGGCGAGTCGGCGTACCTCGAGCGGCTCACGCTGGAGGCTTTCCAGTCCGGGTTGTCCTGGTCGACGATCCTCCACAAGCGCGAGGCGTTCCGCGAGGTGTTCCACGGCTTCGACGCCGACGCGGTCGCGGCGTTCGGGGCGGACGACGAGGCCCGGCTGATGGCCGACGCCCGCATCGTCCGCAACCGCGCGAAGATCTCGGCGGCGGTCGTCAACGCCCGGGCCACGGTCGCCCTGCGCGACGCGCCCGACCTCGACGGCGGCCTCGAGTCGCTGGT
Source organism: Nocardioides halotolerans DSM 19273 (assembly GCF_000422805.1). GTDB lineage: Bacteria > Actinomycetota > Actinomycetes > Propionibacteriales > Nocardioidaceae > Nocardioides > Nocardioides halotolerans. The sequence goes on from NZ_KE383926.1 coordinate 111,958, forward strand.
GCTGTCGTTCGCGCCCGACGAGCCCCCGGCGCCGAGCACGAGCGAGGAGATGCAGACGACCTCGCCGGAGTCGAAGGCGCTGTCGAAGGAGCTCAAGAGGCGCGGCTTCGCGTTCGTCGGCCCCACGACGATGTTCGCGCTGATGGAGGCGATCGGCGTCTTCGACCCCCACCTGGTGGGCTGCTTCCGGCGGGGTGCCGGTCAGTCGGTCTGACCGGCCTTCAGCGCCCGCCGGCGCCGGTGCAGGATCGGCTCGGTGTAGCCCGAGGGCTGCTCGAGCCCCTCGAAGACGAGGTCGTGCGCCGCGCCGAACGCCTCGCCGTCGTACGCCGACCCCATCGGGCGGTAGCCCGGCCCGGCCTGCTGCTCGTCGACCACGTCGGCCATCCGGCGCAATACCGCCTCGACCTCGTCGGCGCTGACCACGCCGTGGCGCAGCCAGTTGGCGACGTGCTGGGAGGAGATGCGGCAGGTGGCGCGGTCCTCCATCAGGGCGGTGCCGTGGATGTCGGGCACCTTGGAGCAGCCGACGCCGTCGTCGATCCAGCGCTTCACGTAGCCGAGGATCCCCTGCAGGTTGTTCTCGATCTCGGCGGTGCGGTCCTCGTCGGACCAGCCCGCGACCTCGTCCGGCTCCGCCAGCGGCACCGTCAGCAGCTGCTCGATCGTCGTGCGCCGGCCGCCGGCGAGCTCGTCCTGGCGGGCCGACACGTCCACCTGGTGGTAGTGCAGCGCGTGCAGCGTGGCCGCGGTCGGCGACGGCACCCAGGCGCACGAGGCGCCGGCCTGCGGGTGGCCGATCTTCTGGTCGAGCATCGCGGCCATCTCGTCGGGCATCGCCCACATGCCCTTGCCGATCTGGGCGCGGCCCTTCAGCCCGCACGCGAGGCCGATGTCGACGTTCTGGTCCTCGTAGGCCTTGATCCACTCGGTCGACTTCATGTCGCCCTTGCGGACCATCGCGCCGCCCAGCATCGAGGTGTGCAGCTCGTCGCCGGTGCGGTCGAGGAACCCGGTGTTGATGAACGCCACCCGGCCGCGCGCCGCGTGGATGCAGGCCTTGAGGTTGGCCGACGTGCGGCGCTCCTCGTCCATGATCCCGAGCTTGATCGTGCCGCGGCCCAGCCCGAGCAGGTCCTCGACGGCGGCGAAGAGGTCATCGGTGAAGGTGACCTCGTCGGGGCCGTGCATCTTGGGCTTCACGGCGTACATCGAGCCGGTCCGCGAGTTGGCGAGCTCGCCGCGGCCCTGGAGGTCGACCAGGCTGCACAGCGCGGTCATGACGGCGTCGAGCACGCCCTCCGGCACCTCGTCGCCGTCGAGGAGCACGGCGTCGGTCGTCATCAGGTGGCCGACCTGCCGCACGAACAGCAGCGACCGGCCGGGCAGCACGATCTGGCCGCCGGGGCCGTCGTAGAGGCGGTCCTCGGCCAGGCCGCGGGTGAACGACGACGCGCCCTTGGAGACCTCGGCGGTCAGCGTGCCCTGGTTGAGCAGCAGCCAGTTGCGGTAGCCCGCGACCTTGTCGTCCGGGTCGACCGCGGCGACGGAGTCCTCGAGGTCCATGATCGTGGAGACGGCCGCCTCGAGGAGCAGGTCCTTGACCCCGGCGGCGTCGTCCTTGCCGATCGTGTCGGAGCGGTCGACCTGGATCTCGACGTGCAGGCCGTGGTGCACGAGCAGGACGGCCTCGGGCGCGTCGGGCTCGCCGCGCCAGCCGACCAGCTGGCCGGGGTCGGCGAGCGCCGGGCTCAGGGCGCCGCCGTCGACGACGTAGGCCGTCACGTCGGTGTGGCTGCCCTCGGCCAGCGGGAAGTGCTCGTCGAGGAATGCGCGGGCCCGGGCGATCACCGCCGCGCCGCGCGTCGGGTTGTACGACGAGCCCTTCTCCTTGCCGTCGGCCTCGTCGATGACGTCGGTGCCGTAGAGCGCGTCGTAGAGCGAGCCCCAGCGCGCGTTGGCGGCATTGGCGGCGAACCGCGCGTTGAGCACCGGTACGACGAGCTGCGGCCCGGCCTGGACGGCGACCTCCTCGTCGACGTCCTCGGTCTCGATCGTGAAGTCGTCCGGCTCGTCGACGAGGTAGCCGAGGTCGCGCAGCAGCTGGACGTACGCCGCCTGGTCGCGGACCGGTCCGGGGTTGGCGGTGTGCCACTCGTCGAGCCGGTGCTGCAGCTCGTCGCGGCGCGCGAGCAGCGCCCGGTTGCGCGGGACGAAGTCGGTGAGGATCGCCTCGACCCCGGTCCAGAAGGCTCCCTCGTCGAGGCCCGACCCCGGCAGCGCCTCGTCGCGGACGAAGGTGTGCAGCACCTCCGCGACCTGCAGCCGTCCGACGGTCACTCGGTCTCCCACGATCACTCCTCCGCTGGGTCGATTTCAGGGGTCGTCTTCAGGGTCAGATTTCAGGGGTCGTTGGCGTCTGCGCCGTGAATCGCTCAGTCTTGCCTACATGAGCGTGGACGCACAGGTCGACCTCGGGCCGCCCATCGACGAGCTCGTCGCACAGCTGGGGGACGACGTCGTCGTCACCGAGGCGGAGCGGATGGAGAAGTACCGCTGGGACCGCGCCCAGGACCCCGCCGCCGGCGTGCCGCTGGCGGTGGTGCGCGCCGGGTCGACCGAGGACGTGCAGGTGGCGGTGCGGTTCGCGGCTCAGCACGGCGTGCCGGTCGTCCCACGCGGCGCCGGCAGCGGCCTGTCCGGCGGCGCGTCCGCGGTCGAGGGCTGTCTCGTGGTCTCGACGGAGCGGATGACGGCCATCGCCATCGACCCGGTGACGCGCACGGCGGTCGTCCAGCCCGGGCTGATGAACGCCCAGGTCAAGGCGGCGGCGGCCGAGCATGACCTGTGGTACCCGCCCGACCCGTCGTCGTACGAGATCTGCTCGATCGGCGGCAACATCGCCACGAACGCCGGCGGGTTGTGCTGCGTGAAGTACGGCGTCACCACCGACTACGTGCTCGGCCTGACCGTCGTGCTCGCCGACGGCACGGCGGTCCGGCTCGGCGGCGCCCGCCTCAAGGACGTCGCGGGGCTGTCGCTCACCAAGCTCTTCGTCGGCTCCGAGGGGACGCTCGGGATCATCACCGAGATCGTGCTGCGGCTGGTCCCGCGCCAGCGGCCGCCGGCCACCCTGGTCGCGACGTTCGGCACGCTCGACGACGCGACCGGGGCGGTGCTCGCGATCACGCAGCGGCTGCGGCCCTCGATGCTGGAGTTCATGGACGGCCCGACCATCAACGCGGTCGAGGACCTCACCAAGATGGGCCTCGACCGGTCGGCGGCGGCGATGCTGGTGATCCAGTCCGACGAGCCGGCCGGCCACGCCGCCGCCGAGTGTGAGCTCATCGCGCAGCTGTGCCAGGACCACCACGCCGTCGAGGTGTTCTCCACCGACGACCCGGAGGAGGGGGAGGCCTTCGTGGTCGCCCGCCGCAACGCGATCCCGGCGGTCGAGCGCACCGGCACCCTGCTGCTCGAGGACGTCGGCGTGCCGCTGCCCGAGCTCGGCGCGCTGGTCGACGGCATCGCCGACATCTCAGCGCAGCGCGAGGTCACGATCGCCGTCATCGCCCATGCCGGCGACGGCAACACCCACCCGCTCATCGTCTTCGACCCGGCCGACGAGGACATGGCCGAGCGTGCCCGGACGGCGTACGGCGAGGTGATGGAGCTCGCCATGTCGCTCGGCGGCACGATCACCGGCGAGCACGGCGTCGGCCGCCTCAAGAAGCCGTGGCTCGGCGACTACCTCGGCCCCGACGCGATGGCCCTCAACCAGAGGATCAAGGACGCCCTCGACCCGCACGGCATCCTCAACCCGGGAGCGATGTTCTAGGTCAACCGACTACATTTCCGCCGTGACGGAGCACCGGGTCCACGCCTTCACCGACGACGCGCTCGGCGACCTCGACGCCGTCGCGCTGGTCGAAGCCCTGCACGGCGGGGCCGTGTCGATACCCGAGGTGATCGACGCGGCGATCGCGCGGGCTGAGCGGGTGCAGCCGGAGCTCAACGGCATCGCGCAGGAGGCGTTCGCGCGCGCTCGGGCCGAGGCGCAGGACCCGCGGCCCGGGTTCTTCGCCGGCGTGCCGACGTGGGTCAAGGACAACGTCGACCTCGCCGGGCTGGCGACCATGAACGGCACCGACGCCTGGGCGCCGGTCCCGGCCAGGGAGGACGGCGACTTCGCGCGGATGTACCTCGCGACCGGCCTGGTGCCGCTCGGCAAGAGCCAGCTGAGCGAGTACGGCTTCTCGCCGAGCGCCGAGCACCCGCGGATCGGCCCGGTCCGCAACCCGTGGGACACCCGGCACACGGCCGGTGCGAGCTCGGCCGGCTCGGCCGCGATGGTGGCCGCGGGCGTCGTGCCGATCGCGCACGCCAACGACGGCGGTGGGTCGATCCGGATCCCGGCGGCCGTCACGGGGCTGGTGGGGCTGAAGCCGACCCGCGGCCGGCTCGCCCAGGACGCCGTGATGCGGCAGATGCCGGTCAGGATCATCAGCGACGGCGTGCTGACCAGGAGCGTCCGCGACACCGCGGCGTTCTTCCGCGAGGCCGAGAAGATCTACCGCTCGCTGCGCCTCCCGCCGATCGGCGACCTGACCCGGCCCGCCCGGCGCCGGCTCCGCATCGGGGTCGTGACCGAGGGCGTCGGCCGGAGCGCGACGCCGGAGGTCACCGAGCTCACCCTCAAGGTCGCGGCCCAGCTCGAGGAGCTCGGCCACCGGGTCGAGCGGGTCGAGGTCCCGGTCGAGGCGTCGTTCCCCGACGACTTCCTCCTCTACTGGTCGAGCCTGGCCTTCTTCCTGCTCCGCGGCGGTCGCCGCCTGCACGGTGCGTCCTGGAACCCCGGCAACCTCGACCTGCTCAGCCACGGGCTCGCCGCCCACGCCCAGCGCAACCTCCACCGCCTGCCGGGCGCCATCCGGCGGCTGCGCGGCAGCCGCAAGGTGGCGGCCCGGTTCTTCACCGAGCACGACGTCGCGCTCACCCCGACGCTCGCTGCCGAGACCCCGCGCATCGGCTGGCTGGACCCGACGCAGTCCTACGAGCAGGTGATGGACCGGATGCTCGACTGGGTGGCGTTCACGCCGCTGCAGAACGCCACCGGCGACCCGGCCATCTCGCTGCCCCTCGGGACCACCGCCCACGGGCTGCCTCAGGGGATGATGTTCGGGGCCGGAGCGGGCTGCGAGGCCACCCTGATCGAGCTCGCCTACGAGCTCGAGGAGGCGCTCCCGTTCGCCCGCATCCAGGGCTGAGGAGCGGCCCCGATCCGGATTCGGCGAGACCGACGAGGCTGTGTAGAGTTCTCCGTCGGTGTCACCCACCGGCCCCTTTAGCTCAGTCGGCAGAGCGTCTCCATGGTAAGGAGAAGGTCTACGGTTCGATTCCGTAAAGGGGCTCTGGCACAGCGGATCCGTCATGGCGTGCGGCCAGTACGCTCGATGGAGAGGCCGTGTCCCCCGTGGCGGGGTAGCTCAGGTGGTTAGAGCACACGGCTCATAATCGTGGTGTCGCGGGTTCGAATCCCGCCCCCGCTACTACCCAGCTTCGAGCATCACCAACTACAAGGAATTCAGCCGTGGCCAGCAAGAGCTCCGACGTTCGCCCCAAGATCACGCTCGCCTGCACCGAGTGCAAGGAGCGCAACTACATCACCAAGAAGAACCGTCGCAACGACCCCGACCGGCTCGAGATGATGAAGTTCTGCCCGCGCGACCGCCGGCACACCCTGCACCGCGAGACCCGCTGACCCCAGCAGCCACACGCTCCGACCAGACCCGGCAGGGCAACCTGCCGGGTCTCGTCATGTCCGGGCGTCCGCGCGGGTACCTCACGACCGCTGAGCCCTCACGCGCGGACGGAGACACCCCGGATGACGACCGACGAACGACCCCCGGACCTGCTGGTCGCAGGCCGCTACCGGGTCGAGTCGCGCCTGGGCCGGGGTGGCATGGCCGACGTGGTGGCCGCCCACGACACCGTGCTCGACCGCCGGGTCGCGATCAAGCTCCTCCGCGAGGCGCCGGAGTCGGACGTCGCCCGGGCCCGGTTCGTGTCGGAGGCGCGCATCCTGGCCGGGATGTCCAACCCCGGGCTGGTCACCGTGCTCGACGCCGGCATCACCGGCGACCACCCCTACCTCGTCATGGAGCTGCTCCCCGGGGGCACGGTCGCCGACCTGGTCGACCGGGGCGCGCAGCCGCTCGACCGGGTGGCCGAGATCGGCGCCCAGGTGGCCACCGCCCTGGCGCCGGTGCACGCCACCGGCGTGGTGCACCGCGACATCAAGCCCGGCAACCTCCTCCTCGACGGCCAGGGCCGGGTCCGGCTCGCCGACTTCGGCATCGCCCGGCTGGTCGGCGACACGGTCCGCGTCACCGCGACAGGCACGACGATCGGCACCGCGACCTACCTGGCGCCCGAGCAGGCGTCCGGCGGCGAGGTCGGCACCCCGGCCGACATCTACGCGCTCGGCCTGGTGCTCCTCGAGCTGATCACCGGCCGGCCCGCCTTCGGCGGCACCCCGACCGAGGCCGCCCTGGCGCGGCTGACCCACGACCCCGTCGTGCCGGACCACCTGCCCGACCGCTTCGGGGACCTGCTCCGCGCGATGACCTCCCGCGACCCGGCGCTGCGGCCCACGGCAGCCGCGGTCGCGGCGGGTCTCGCACCGCTGAGTCGCACGCTCGGCGCCGCGCGGGCCGCGCAGGCGGACATCGAGACCGAGGCGACGGCGCTGGTCACCCCGCCGGTGCCGTGGTGGCAGCGGCGCGGACTGCGCGCCGGCGCCCTGGTCGGCGCCGCGGCCGTCATCGCGCTCGGGCTCTCGCTGGGCCTGCCGTACGCCGAGGCGCCCGCCACGACGCACGCGCTGCGCACGCCGGCGAGCTCGAACGGTCCGGTGCTCCCCGCCGAGGCCCCGGCCGCGGCGGCCACACCCGGCGCCCAGCCGGCCGCCGCGACCCAGCCGCGACCGCACCGGCCGACCAGGGCCAAGCACCACAGGAAGGCCCACAAGCCCAAGCACCACAAGTCCAAGCACCACAAGTCCAAGCACCACAAGCCCAAGCACCACAAGCCCGGCCACGACAAGAACCAGCACCACAAGCCGCCGAAGCACCACGGGCACCACTAGGTCACGGGCACCACTAGGTTGGGTCCATGCCTGTGGACCAGTCGCTCGTGGGCCGGTCGTTCCCGCCCACCGGTGCCGTCGAGGTCACCGCGGACCGGGTCCGCGCCTTCGCCGAGGCCACCGGGTCGTCGTACGCCGGGGGGCCTGCGCCCGCGACGTACCCGATCGTGCTCGCCTTCGAGGCCATGAACGCCTTCCTCGAGGCCGAGCAGGTCGACCTGTTCCGCATCGTGCACGGCGAGCAGCGGTTCGCCTACGAGCGGCCGATCGTGCCGGGCGACGTGCTGACGACCACCCTGAGCGTCACGAGCCTGCGCCAGATCGGCGGCGCCGACATCATCGGCACCTCCAGCGAGATCACCGACGCGAGCGGGGCGCTGGTGTGCACCGGCACCGCCACGCTGGTCCACCGGGCCGGGGAGTGAGGGGCGCGCGATGACCACCGAGCTCGAGCCGCGCACGTTCCGGGTCACCCGGCAGGACCTCGTCGCCTACGCCGAGGCCAGCGGCGACCACAACCCGATCCACCAGGACGAGCAGGTCGCCCGGAGCGTCGGCCTCCCCGGCGTGATCGCCCACGGGATGTACACGATGGCGCTGGCGGCCCGCTTCGTGGAGGAGCACGCGGGGCCAGGCCGCGTCGTCGGCTTCGGCGCCAAGTTCGTCAAGCCCGTCGTCGTGCCGGTCGAGGGCACCGAGGTGGTCGTCTCGGGAGTCCAGGAGGAGCGCGACGGCGTCGCGACCGTGACGCTGTCGGTGACCTGCGACGGCGTCGACGTGCTGCGCGGTTGCAAGGCCACGCTGCGTGACTGAGCTCCTCGCCGACCACACCACGCTCCGGCTCGGTGGGCCGGCCTCGACGTGGGTCCGCGTGACCACCGAGCAGGAGCTCGTCGAGGCGGTGAGCACCGTCGAGGGCCCGGTCCTGGTGCTCGGACGCGGCAGCAACCTCGTCGTGGCCGACGCGGGCTTCGACGGCACCGTCGTGGAGGTCGCGACGTCCGGCGTGCGCGCCGACGTCGAGGCGCACGACGACCCGACCTGCGGCGGGGCGATGGTGACGGTCGCGGCGGGGGAGTCGTGGGACGACCTCGTGGCCGCCGCCGTCGAGCGCGGCTGGGTCGGCATCGAGGCGCTCGCGGGCATCCCCGGCCACGTCGGCGCGACCCCCATCCAGAACGTCGGCGCCTACGGCCAGGAGGTCTCGCAGACCATCGCGCAGGTGCGGGTGTGGGACCGCGTGCTCCGGGGGGTGCGCACCTTCGCCAACGCCGACTGCGGCTTCGGCTACCGGACCTCCCGGTTCAAGGTCGACCCCGACCGGCACGTCGTCCTCGACGTGACCTTCCAGCTGCGGCAGGGCAGCCTCGGTGCGCCGGTGCAGTACGCCGAGCTGGCCCGCACCCTCGGCGTCGAGCAGGGCGGTCGCGCCCCGCTGGCCGACGTCCGGGCCGCGGTGCTGGAGCTGCGCCGGAGCAAGGGCATGGTGCTCGACGCCGACGACCACGACACGTGGAGCGCGGGCTCCTTCTTCACCAACCCGGTGGTCGACGAGGCCGCCGTTCCCGGCGGCGCCCCCGCCTGGCCGCAGCCCGACGGCCGGGTCAAGACGAGCGCCGCCTGGCTGATCGAGCACGCCGGCTTCTCCAAGGGGTACGGCGCCGGGCCGGTCGGCCTGTCGACCAAGCACACCCTCGCCCTCACCAACCGCGGCGGTGCGACGACCGAGCAGCTGCTGGCGCTCGCCCGCGAGGTCCGCGACGGCGTCGAGGCGACGCACGGCATCCGGCTGGTCAACGAGCCGGTGCTGGTCGGCGTCGAGCTCTGAGGTCTCCCGCTAGACGAGGGAGTAGTCGGTGTAGCCGATCCACACGGCCAGCCCGACGAGCAGCGCGATGCAGACGAACCCGATGATCGACATCACGATGCCCATCCACATCCCCGTCCTGGCCGCGCCCAGGTTGCCGTAGATCCCGGGCCGGCGCTCGATCTCGCGGACGGCCTTGGCGCCGATGCCCCACGCGAACGGCGCGCAGAAGAGGCCCGGGATCGTGATGCAGCACACCGGCGTGAGCACCAGCGAGGCGATCGAGATGATGCCGAGCACCAGCGAGGTGGTCGCACCCTTGTGGTTGAGCGACCCCGGGTAGGCCGCGCCGTACGCCGGTGTCCAGCCGGGCTGGAACCCGCCCTGGTAGCCGTAGGGCACCGGTCCGACGGTGGGGCTCGTCATCGGCGGCGGAGGGGCGGAGGGAGCCACGTAGCCGGGCCCGGACGGCTGGGCCGCCGGCCCCGAGGGGGAGACGAGCGGGTCGTCCTGCGAGTCGTCGCCGTAGGGCCGGTGCGTGAACGGCGCGGTCTCCTCGGGGTCGCTCACGGGTCAGATGATGTCAGGGCCGGGCGAGCCACTGATCGATCCCGGCGAGGAGTCGCGTCCGCACGTCGTCCGGCGCCGAGGAGGCACGCACCGACATTCGCGCGAGCTCGGCGAGCTGGTCGTCGGCGAGGTCGTGGGCGGCTCGCATGGCGGCGTACTGGCCGAGCAGGCGGGAGCCGAACAGCAGCGGGTCGTCGGCGCCCAGGGCCACCGTCGCGCCGGCCTCGAGCAGGGTGGGCAGCGGCACCGACGAGAGGTCGGAGTAGACGCCGAGCGCGACGTTGCTGACCGGGCACACCTCGAGGGCGACGCCGGCCGAGACGATGCGGTCGAGCAGCGCGGGGTCCTCCGCGGAGCGCACCCCGTGGCCCAGTCGCTGGGCGTGGAGCGCGTCGAGGCAGGTCGCGATGTGCTCGGGACCACGCAGCTCACCGCCGTGGGGCACCAGCCTGAGACCGGCCCGCTCGGCGATCCGGAAGGCGCCGGCGAAGTCGGAGGTCGAGCCGCGGCGCTCGTCGTTGGAGAGCCCGAAGCCGACCACGCCGCGGCCGGCGTACTGCCCGGCGAGCCGGGCCAGCGTCCGCGCGTCGAGCGGGTGGCGGGTGCGGTTGGCGGCGATGACGACCGCCATGGCGAGCCCGGTCTGCTCCGACGCGGAGCGCACCGCGTCCAGCACCAGGTCGGTGAACGCCGTGATCCCGCCGAAGCGCGCGGCGTAGCCGCTGGGGTCGACCTGGATCTCCAGCCACCCACCGCCGTCGGCGACGTCGTCCTCGGCGGCCTCGAGGACCAGCCGGCGCACGTCGCCCTCGGTGCGCAGCACCGACCGGGCCACGTCGTAGAGGCGCTGGAAGCGGAACCAGCCCTTCTCGTCGGCGGCCGAGAGCTGCGGCGGCCACTCGGAGACCAGCTGGTCGGGCAGCCGGATGCCGTCGCGCTCGGCGAGCTCGAGCAGCGTGGCGTGGCGCATCGAGCCCGTGAAGTGCAGGTGCAGGTGCGCCTTCGGGAGCTCGCGCAGCGGGCGGCTGTCGCTATCCAACCAGCTTCTCCGCGGCGGCCAGTCGCGCGCAGACGGCCACCGCGTGGGTGGCCGCCTCGACCTCGGGCGGTTCGGGGAACGTCGGCGCGAGCCGGATGTTGCGGTCGCGAGGGTCCTGGCCGTGGGGGAACGACGAGCCGGCCTGGGTCAGCGCGACGCCCGCCTCCTTGGCCAGCTCGATCACCCGCGCCGCGGTGCCGTCGAGCACGTCGAGGCTGATGAAGTAGCCACCGGTCGGCTCGGTCCACGAGGCGATGCCGAGCCCCCCGAGCTCGTCGCGCAGCACGCGGAGGACCGAGTCGAACTTCGGGGCGACGATCTCGCGGTGCCGGCGCATGTGGTCGCGGACGCCCTGCGCCGACCCGAAGAACTGCGCGTGCCGCAGCTGGTTGACCTTGTCGGGGCCGATCGAGCCCTTGCCGAGGTGCCCGAGGTACCACTTCACGGTCTCGACCGACCCGGCCAGGAACGCGACGCCGGCGCCCGCGAAGGTGATCTTGGACGTCGAGGCGAACATGATCGGCCGGTGCGGGTGGCCCGCGGCCGACGCGAGCGACAGGATGTCGGCGCTCTTGGCCTCGGCCTCGGTGAGGTGGTGGAACGCGTAGGCGTTGTCCCACAGGATCTTGAAGTCCGGCGCCGCCGTCGTCATCGAGGCGAGCCGCTCGGCGACCTCCTGGGTCACGATCGAGCCGCTGGGGTTGGCGTAGGTCGGCACCACCCAGATGCCCTTGATGCTCGGGTCCTTGCCCGCCAGCTCGGCGACGGCGTCGGGGTCCGGCCCGTCGGCGTTCATCGGCACGGTCACCATCTCGATGCCGAACCAGTCGAGGAGCGTGAAGTGCCGGTCGTAGCCCGGCACCGGGCAGATGAAGCGGACCTTCTCCTCCGCGCCCCAGGCCCGCTCGCCGTCGACGGCGCCCTTGAGCCACAGGTCGGTCAGGACCTCGCGCATCATCACCAGGCTCGAGCTGCCCCCCGCCACGACCTGCTCGGGCTCGACCCACAGGAGGTCGGCGAACATGGCGCGCAGCTCGGCGATGCCCTCGAGTCCGCCGTAGTTGCGGGTGTCGACGCCGGCCTGGTCGACCACGCCGTGCGGCAGGTCCAGCAGCGCGTTGGAGAGGTCGAGCTGGGCGGCGGCGGGCTTGCCCCGGGTCAGGTCGAGCGAGAGCCCCTGCGCCACGAGCTCGTCGTAGGCCGCCCGCGCCTCGGAGAGGAACTCCGCCAGCTCCTCGGCGGAACGTTCGGTCAACGGCGTGCGTTGGCGAGGAGACGACGTGCTCTGCGAGGTCCCGGAAGCGGTCACGCTGCCATCGTCCCAGACCTGTGCGGGGCCCCGCAGCGGCGGGGAGTTCGCACTCGTCCGGCCTTCCCCGTAGACTTCCCGATTGGTGGTTTCCCACAGGCTTTGCCATGCCCCCGGGCAGGTCGGCCGCAATGGTCGAGCAGTGGTCGACGAGGGAGACCCGGAGGGCACTAGCTCAACTGGCAGAGCATCGGTCTCCAAAACCGAAGGTTGGGGGTTCAAGTCCCTCGTGCCCTGCAAGAAGCGCACCCAGCACGACGACAGCACGACGACAGCACCGACATACACGAAGGAACGAGGCGAACAGCGTGACGGACAGCAAGGCGGTTCCCGGGCCGCGCGAGCGCGGGTCACGTGATTCCGGGCGGTCCGACAAGCGCACCAGCCCGACGACCTTCTACCGGCAGGTCGTGGCCGAGCTGCGCAAGGTCGTCTGGCCGACCCAGGAGCAGCTCGTCACCTACTTCATCGTCGTGATGATCTTCGTCGTGATCATGATGACGATCGTCTCGCTGCTCGACCTGGGGCTCGGCAAGCTGGCGTTCGCGATCTTCGACGGCCGCAGCGCCGAGTAGCACCCGCCAGACCGAGGCCGGCAGGACGGCCACCCCAGCATTCGAGTGATGGAGCGACACGTGTCGGAGCAGTACGACGAGCAGGACGAGCCCTCGGTGGACACCGCCGAGGACGCCGCTGACGTCGAGGAGACCACCAGCGAGGCCGAGCAGGCCGAGACCGGTTCCGGCCTCGAGCCCGGCGAGAGCCCCGACCCCGAGCTCGAGGACCAGTACGGCGAGCCCGACGACGGCCCCGAGATCGAGGACGACCCGCGGCTCGACGCCGAGGTCACCGACGAGACCACCGACCTCGAGATGGGTCTCGACGACCGCGAGGACGGCGGCCTGACCTCCCGTGGGCTGTCCGAGGCCGACGAGCCCGTCAGCGCCGAGAGCGCCGAGGTCGACGACGACGACGACGCTGACGCTGAGGCCGACGACGACGCCGACGACGCCGACGACGACGCCGAGTCCGGCGAACCGGCCGCGTCCGACCCGCTCGAGGACTTCCGCCGCGAGCTGTGGGCCAAGCCGGGCGACTGGTTCGTGGTGCACACCTACTCCGGCATGGAGAACCGGGTGAAGTCCAACCTCGAGAACCGCATCATCTCCCTCAACATGGAGGACTACATCCACGAGATCGTGGTCCCCACCGAAGAGGTCGCCGAGATCAAGAACGGCCAGCGCAAGATGGTCAAGCGGACCGTCCTGCCCGGCTACGTCCTGGTCCGGATGGACCTCACCGACGAGTCGTGGGCAGCGGTCCGCCACACCCCGTCGGTGACCGGGTTCGTCGGCCACAGCCACCAGCCGGTGCCGCTGAGCATGTCCGAGGTCGAGAACATGCTGGCCCCGGCCGTCGTGGCCCGCGCCGAGGCCGAGGCCGTCGCCGCCGGCACCGCCGCGCCCGGCACGGCGTCCGCGACCAAGAAGCCGGTCGAGGTGGCCGACTTCGACGTCTCCGACTCGGTGATGGTCGTCGACGGCCCGTTCGCGACGCTGCACGCGACGATCACCGAGATCAACCCGGAGTCCCAGCGCGTCAAGGCGCTGGTCGAGATCTTCGGCCGGGAGACCCCGGTCGAGCTCAGCTTCAGTCAAATCCAGAAAGTCTGAAGCGCGCCCGGCTCACTCCGGGACAACAGAAGAAGTGGCAGAGCGACCTACGAGCGCTCGTCATGACCACAAGAGGAAAGAAGTAGAGCAATGCCCCCCAAGAAGAAGATCGCTGCCCTGGTCAAGGTGCAGCTCCAGGCCGGTGCCGCGACGCCGGCCCCGCCGGTCGGTACCGCCCTCGGTCCCCACGGCGTCAACATCATGGACTTCTGCAAGGCCTACAACGCGCAGACCGAGTCCATGCGCGGCAACGTCATCCCGGTCGAGATCACGATCTACGAGGACCGGTCGTTCACGTTCATCACCAAGACCCCTCCGGCCGCCGAGCTGATCAAGAAGGCCGCCGGCCTCAGCAAGGGCTCGGGCGTCCCGCACAAGGAGAAGGTCGGCAAGCTGACCAAGGACCAGGTGCGCGACATCGCCCAGACCAAGCTGCCCGACCTGAACGCCAACGACATCGACGCCGCGATGAAGATCGTGGAGGGCACCGCCCGCTCCATGGGTGTCACCACGGAGGGGAACTGACATGCAGCGCAGCAAGACCTACCGCGCGGCGGCCGAGACGTTCGACAAGGACGAGCTCCACGCCCCGCTGACGGCGATCAAGATCGCCAAGACCTCCAGCAAGAAGAAGTTCGACGAGACCGTCGACGTCGTCATGCGCCTCGGGGTCGACCCCCGCAAGGCCGACCAGATGGTGCGCGGCACCGTCAACCTGCCCCACGGCACCGGCAAGACGGCACGCGTGCTCGTGTTCGCGAACGCCGACAAGGCCGACGCCGCCCGTGAGGCCGGCGCCGACATCGTCGGTGGCGACGAGCTCATCGAGAAGGTGAACGGCGGCTGGCTCGAGTTCGACGCCGTCGTCGCGACGCCCGACATGATGGGCAAGGTGGGCCGGCTCGGCCGCGTCCTCGGCCCGCGTGGCCTGATGCCCAACCCCAAGACCGGCACGGTCACGCCCGACCCGGCCAAGGCCGTGACGGACATCAAGGGCGGCAAGATCGAGTTCCGCGTCGACCGCCACGCCAACCTGCACTTCATCATCGGGAAGGCCTCCTTCTCCGAGGTGGCGCTGGCGGAGAACTACGCCGCCGCGCTCGAGGAGGTGCTGCGGCTCAAGCCGGCCAGCTCCAAGGGCCGCTACATCCGCAAGGTGACGGTCTCGACGACCATGGGCCCCGGTGTCCAGGTCGACCCCAACCGCACCAAGAACGTCACCTCCGAGGACGCCGCCGAGGAGTGACAGCGATGACCGGGGTCAGGCAGCTCTTCTCCGGTTTCCGCGAATTTTCGGTCAGCCCGCCCGTACCTTGCTACCGGCGGGCTGACCCCTTCCTGGCCCGAGGTTGCTCGGGGTTGCTCTGGGGGGAGCGGGCGGTGGCGCAGACGTGAGGTGCGTGGTCCTCGACGACTACCAGGACGTGGCGATGCACTTCGCCGACTGGTCGAGGCTGCACGGCGTGGACGTCGTCTCCGTGCGCCGCCACATCGCCGACCCGGACGAGCTCGTCCGCACCCTGCGAGGCGCCTCGGTCGTGGTCGTCATGCGCGAGCGCACCCCGCTCACCGAGTCGATCCTGGCGCGGCTCCCCGACCTCGAGCTGGTGGTGACCACCGGCTCGCGCAACGCGGCGATCGACCTGGCGGCCTGCCGCGGCCGCGGCATCACCGTGTGCGGCACGGCCTCGCGGTCGGCGCCGCCGGCCGAGCTCACCTGGGCGCTGGTGCTCGGCCTGCTCCGCGGCGTCTCCCAGGAGGCCGCCGCGATGCGCGAGGGTGGCCCGTGGCAGTCCACGGTCGGCCGCGACCTCGCCGGGTCGACGTTCGGGGTCATCGGGCTGGGCAACATCGGCACCCGGGTCGCCAAGGTGGCGCGGGCCTTCGACATGGACGTCATGGCCTGGAGCCCGCACCTGACCGAGGAGCGCGCCGCGGCCGCCGGCGTGCGGCTCGCCGCCTCCAAGCGCGACCTGCTCTTCAACTCCGACGTGGTCTCGCTCCACCTGCAGCTCTCCTGGTCCACCCGCCGGATCATCGCCGCGGGCGACATCGCCGCCATGCGCCGCGACGCCTACTTCGTCAACACCGCCCGCGCCGCCCTCGTCGACAACGACGCCCTGGTCGCCGCCCTCCAGCAGGGCCGGATCGCCGGTGCGGGCCTCGACGTCTTCGACGAGGAGCCGCTCCCCGCCGACCACCCCCTGCGGACCCTCCCCACCGTGCTGGCCCTCCCGCACCTCGGCTACGTCACCGCCGCCAACTACCGCACCTACTTCACCGAGGCGGTCCAGGACATCGAGGCCTGGATGGCTGGTGAGCCGATGCGCGTCATCTCCTAGTGGGTCGGGGTTGGGTCTGGGTCTTCGCTCGTGGTGCCGGTCGTGGGGCGGGTCCGGTGCGCTCGCCCCGGGCTGGGGCGGCGCGTCGCGGGCAGTACTTCTCGCTCGCATTGCGTCGCGCTACCCGCGCCGCGGCCAAGCCCCTTGACGCTCCGGGGCGAGCGCACCGGCCCCGCCCCGCGCAGCGCCGTCGCTCCGCCTTCACGGGGTGGGGGTGGGCGGGCTCGTCAGCCGCTGCGCGGCTGCCTCGCCCGCTCGAAGGCTCGTAGGCCGGGGCTGGGACTGGCCCACCGCTGATCGAGCTCGTCGAGATCTCCGCAGCGGAGGCACCCGGTCGACTCGGCTCGGGTGCCTTCGCTGCGGGGGTTTCGAGACGGTTGCTGCGCAACCTCCTCAACCAGCGGTGGGCTTCCGCAGCCTGCGCACCGGCTCGCCCGCCGCCGATCGAGCTTGTCGAGATCACCGCAGCGCCGGCACTCGGGTGAGTCCCGGCCGTCGCTGCGGGGGTTTCGAGACGGTTGCTGCGCAACCTCCTCAACCAGCGGTGGACTTCCGCAGCCTGCGCACCGGCTCGACCACCGCTGATCGACGGCGGATTTGGTGAGACTCGGCACCGCCCGTAGTCTTCTCGTCGTAACCAGAGACCGCCGGTCGTTCGGCTGTGCAAGCAGTCGGCCGAAGGTTCCGTGAGAGCGGACGGCCTGCGCAGGGGACGGAGCACGACCTTCTGCACGGAAGTTCACGCCCTGAGCCTGCGCTCGGGGCGTTCGCCATTTCGGGGCCGGTCTCACCTCAGCAAGTGAGTGCACAAGAAGGAGACCGATGGCGCGGGCAGAGAAGCAGGCCGCCGTCGCGGAGATCGTCGAGTCGTTCAACGAATCCGCGGGTGCCGTGCTGACCGAGTACCGCGGGCTCACCG
This sequence comes from Nocardioides halotolerans DSM 19273, assembly GCF_000422805.1. Taxonomy (GTDB): domain Bacteria; phylum Actinomycetota; class Actinomycetes; order Propionibacteriales; family Nocardioidaceae; genus Nocardioides; species Nocardioides halotolerans. The sequence goes on from NZ_KE383926.1 coordinate 128,764, forward strand.
TCAAGGAGCTGCAGGACCTGCGCCGCTCCCTCGGCGAGCACGCCGACTACGCCGTGGTCAAGAACACGCTGACGAAGCTGGCCGCCCAGGAGGCGGGCATCACGGGCTTCGACGAGCTGCTGACCGGTCCCACCGCGATCGCGTTCCTCAACGGGGACGTCGTGGAGGCCGCGAAGGGGCTGCGTGACTTCGCCAAGGCCCACCCCGCCCTGATCATCAAGGGCGGCTACCTCGACGGCAAGGCCATCGACGCGAAGGAGGTCGCGAAGCTCGCCGACCTCGAGTCGCGCGAGGTGCTGCTGGGCAAGCTCGCGGGCGCCATGCTCGCGTCGCTCCAGAACGCCGTCTTCCTGCTCAACGCCCCGCTCGCCCAGGCCGCCCGGCTCGCCGGCGCGCTCCAGGCGAAGGCCGAGCAGGACCCCTCGATCCTCGCAGGTGGTGCCGGTGCCGCACCGGAGCCCGCCGCGGAGGAGGCCGCTCCGGCGGCCGAGGAGGACACCACCGAGGAGACCACCGAGGAGCCCGCCGCCGAGGCGAGCACCGACGAGGCCCCCGCGGAGGAGTCGACCGAGGCCGACGAGGCCACCGAAGCCTGATCCACGGGCTGACCACCACCTGAAGAAAACCCGGCTCCGGCGCACGCCGCGGGCCAACGACTGGAAGGAACCGCCATCATGGCGAAGCTCAGCACCGACGAGCTGCTCGACGCGTTCAAGGAGATGACGCTCATCGAGCTCTCCGAGTTCGTGAAGCAGTTCGAGGAGACCTTCGGCGTCACCGCCGCCGCCCCCGTCGCCGTCGCCGCGGCCCCCGCCGCTGGTGGTGGCGCTGCCGCCGCCGGTGGCGACGACGCCGCCGACCAGGACCAGTTCGACGTGGTCCTCGAGGCCGCGGGCGACAAGAAGATCAACGTCATCAAGGAGGTGCGCGCGCTGACCTCCCTCGGTCTGAAGGAGGCCAAGGACCTCGTCGAGGCCGCGCCGAAGCCGATCCTCGAGGGCGTCGACAAGGCTGCCGCCGACAAGGCCAAGGAGGCCCTCGAGGGCGCCGGCGCCACCGTCACCGTCAAGTGACGCTGCTCCACCACTGAAGCACCGCCGAGGGCGGCCATCCCGACCGGGATGGCCGCCCTCGCCGCGTCTCGGACCGGCACCCGGCACACCCGCCCGGACCTGCAGGTTTCGTCGTCGCCACGGGCGGGTAAAGCCGGGGAGTTCTCGGGTGGGACCGACGGTCGTGAAGCGGTGACGCGCGCGTTTGCCTACGCGTAACCTCGCCCCTTCACCACCGTTGTTACTGGTCAGTGTGGGCCGATGGCTCCGAGAGCGCCCACTGAGGGGACCGAGCGGCGGGCAACCTCGGTCGAATGGGAGAACTCGCAAATGGGTGTGGAGATCAAGATCGAGGACTTGTCGAAGTCATTCGGCAAGCAGCTGATCTGGGGTGACGTCACGCTCACCGTGCCCGCCGGCGAGGTCTCCGTGATGCTGGGGCCCTCCGGCACCGGCAAGTCCGTGCTCCTCAAGACCCTCATCGGCCTGCTCAAGCCCGACAAGGGCTCGGTGATCATCGAGGGCACCGACATCGCGAGCTGCTCGGAGAAGGAGCTCTACGAGATCCGCAAGCTGTTCGGCGTGCTGTTCCAGGACGGCGCGATGTTCGGCTCGATGAACCTCTACGACAACGTCGCGTTCCCGCTGCGCGAGCACACCAAGAAGTCCGAGTCCGAGATCCGCGACATCGTCATGGAGAAGATGGACCTCGTCGGTCTGCTCGGCGCCGAGGACAAGCTGCCCGGCGAGATCTCCGGCGGCATGCGCAAGCGCGCCGGCCTGGCCCGCGCCCTGGTGCTCGACCCCGAGATCGTGCTCTTCGACGAGCCCGACTCCGGCCTCGACCCCGTCCGCACGGCGTTCCTCAACCAGCTGATCGTGGACCTCAACGCCCAGATCGACGCGACGTTCCTGATCGTCACCCACGACATCAACACCGCGCGCACCGTGCCCGACAACATCGGCCTGCTCTACCACCGCCACCTCGCCATGTTCGGGCCGCGCGAGATGCTGCTCTCCTCCGAGGAGCCGGTGGTGCGCCAGTTCCTCAACGCCCAGAAGGTCGGCCCGATCGGCATGTCCGAGGAGAAGGACGCCGACGAGCTCGAGGCCGAGAAGGACGAGGCGATGCCCCCGCTGCCGCCGATCCCGATGCAGCTCGAGCCGTCCAACGGCATCGCCCGGCGCAGCCAGCGCGAGCCCGGCGCCTGGTGCCGCGAGAACGGCGTCACGCCGCCGCCCGGCTCGTTCGACCAGAACATGTCCATGGCGCCCGGGGCCGGCTAGGGCCGGACGAGATGGCATCCACGACCGCAACGCGCATCCTCGCCCCGGTCGGGACCGCGGGCAAGCTGTTCGCCTTCGGTCTCGATGTCGGCCGGGGGCTGTTCCGGCGGCCCTTCCAGACGCGCGAGTTCATCCAGCAGGCCTGGTTCATCGCCTCGGTGACGATCATCCCGACGGCGCTGGTCGCCATCCCGTTCGGGGCGGTGATCGCGCTCCAGGTGGGTGGGCTGATCAAGCAGTTCGGCGCGCAGTCGTTCACGGGCTCGGCGGCGGTGCTCGCCGTCGTCCGCGAGGCAGGCCCGATCGCCACCTCCCTGCTGATCGCAGGCGCGGCCGGCTCGGCCATCGCCGCCGACCTCGGAGCGCGCAAGATCCGCGAAGAGCTCGACGCGATGATGGTCCTCGGCATCGACCCGATCCAGCGTCTCGTCGTGCCGCGCGTGCTGGCCTGCATGCTCGTCGCGGTCTTCCTCAACGGCCTGGTCTCGGTCGTCGGTGTCGCCGGCGGCTACGTCTTCAACGTCGTCCTCCAGGACGGCACACCAGGCGCCTACCTGTCGAGCTTCACCGCGCTCGCCCAGCTGCCCGACCTCTGGCAGGGCATGGCCAAGGCGCTCGTGTTCGGGCTGCTCGCCGCGATCGTGGCCTGCTACAAGGGCATGAACGCCGCCGGCGGGCCGAAGGGCGTCGGCGACGCGGTCAACGAGTCGGTGGTCATCAGCTTCATGCTCCTGTTCGTCGTCAACTTCGTGATGAGCGCGATCTACTTCCAGCTCGTCCCACCGAAGACGGGTTGACGGGGGAACGACGATGGCCAACCTCAAGGCGTTCTACGCCAAGCCCGCCGGGATGCTCGACGACCTCGGCTCGCAGCTCGGCTTCTACGTCCGTGCGCTCGCGTGGACGCCGCGCACGCTGGTCCGCTACAAGAAGGAGATCCTGCGGATCCTCGCCGAGACCACCCTGGGCTCGGGCGCGCTCGCGGTCATCGGCGGCACCGTCGGCGTCATCCTCGCGATGTGCTTCTTCACCGGCACCGAGGTCGGCCTCCAGGGCTTCGCGGCGCTCAACCAGCTCGGCACCGCCCAGCTCGCCGGCTTCGTCTCGGCCTACTTCAACACCCGCGAGATCGCGCCGCTGGTCGCGGCGATCGGCCTGGCCGCGACCGTCGGGTGCGGCTTCACCGCCCAGCTCGGCGCGATGCGCATCTCCGAGGAGGTCGACGCCCTCGAGGTGATGGCGATCCCCTCGCTGCCGTTCCTCGTCACGACCCGCATCATCGGCGGCCTCATCGCGATCATCCCGCTCTACGTCGTGGGCCTGCTGTCGTCGTACTTCGCCAGCCGGCTGGTCATCACCCAGTTCTTCGGCCAGAGCAGCGGCACCTACGACCAGTACTTCAACCAGTTCCTGCCGCCGGGTGACGTGCTGTGGTCCTTCGGCAAGGTGCTGGTGTTCGCGGTCGTCGTCATCCTCATCCACTGCTACTACGGCTACAACGCCGGCGGCGGCCCCGCGGGCGTGGGCGTGGCCGTGGGCCGCGCGGTGCGCACCAGCATCGTCGCCATCAACGTGCTCGACCTGCTGATGTCGATGGCGATCTGGGGGGCCACGACCACCGTGAGGTTGGCCGGATGACCACCCCACACGTCCGCGCGCACCCCGGGGGAGCGCGATGAGCTTCCTCGCCCGCCAGCACAAGGTCCTCGGCGTCGTCTTCGTGGCGCTGGTGGTCCTGGCCGGCTACCTCGTCTACGCGACGTTCACCAAGAAGTTCGCCGACTACGACCGGGTGACGGTGCAGACGTCCAACATCGGCCTGCAGCTGCCGGCCCGCGCCGACGTGAAGATCCGCGGCGTGATGGTGGGCGAGGTGCTCGACATGGACGCCACCGCCGACGGTGCCGAGCTGACCCTGGGCCTGTTCCCCAGCAAGGTCGACACGATCCCCGCCAACGTGACCGCCTCGATCGTGCCCAAGACGCTGTTCGGCGAGAAGTACGTCTCCCTCATCGTCCCCGACGACCCCGCCGCCAGCCCGATCAAGGCCGGCGACACCATCGAGCGGACCGTGGTCGCCACCGAGGTCGAGAAGGTCCTCTCCGACCTCTACCCGCTGCTGCGCACGGTCGAGCCGGCCGCGCTCAACCAGACGCTCAACGCGCTGGCGACCGCGCTCGAGGGCCGCGGCGACCAGCTCGGCGAGAACCTCGAGACCGTCGACAGCTACCTCAAGCGGCTCAACCCGCAGATCCCGGCCCTGGTCGAGGACCTCCGCCTGACCGCGTCGGTCTCCGACACCTACGCCGAGGTGCTGCCCCAGGTCGGCGACATCCTCCACAACACCGTCACGACGACCACCACGCTCGAGACGCGCGAGGCCCGCCTCCACGAGCTGCTCGACGACGTCACGCAGTTCTCCGGCACCGCGCGGACCTTCCTCGACGACAACGGCGACAACCTGATCCGGCTCGGCGAGGTCAGCCGGGCCCAGCTGCGGGTGCTGGCGCGCTACTCCACGGAGTTCCCGTGCCTGCTCGGCGGCCTGGTCAACAACGGCAAGATGGAGGCCGAGGCGTTCCGCGGCTTCACCCTCCACATCGTCCTCGAGACGCTGCCCAACCAGCCGCGCGGCTACACCGAGGCCGACAAGCCGGTGCTCGGCGAGGACCGCGGCCCGACGTGCCTGCACCTGCCCAACCCGCCCTGGAACCAGTCCAACCCGGTGCGCCGCCAGCCCGACTTCGTCGACGGCGTCGACACCCCGACCGGCAAGGGCACCAGCCGGACCGGTGCGTCGTACGCCGGCGCGAGCGGCGTCCAGCTCGGCGACTTCGGCGCGTACGCCGGATCGCCGGAGGAGGCCGATCTCCTCAACACGCTGCTCGCCCCGGCCCTGGGCACGACCGCCGAGCAGGTGCCCGACCTCGGGAGCCTGCTGCTCGGCCCGATGGTGCGGGGCGCGACGGTCTCGGTGGGCGACCCGGCGGGGGGTGCGACCCCGTGAAGATCCTCGACAGGAAGACGGCCGGCGACCTCACCAAGCTCGTGATCTTCATGGTCGTCACCACGCTCGCCACCGGCGTGCTGGTCGTGACGATCGGCAACCTGAACTTCTCCGGCGCCTCGACCTACAAGGCGGTCTTCGCCGACGCGACCGGCGTCAACAAGGGCGACGACATCCGGGTCGCCGGGGTGAAGGTGGGCACGGTCAAGGAGGTCGCGATCACCGATCGCACCCGCGCCCTCGTCACGTTCTCCGTCGACGACTCGACCTCGGTCACCCAGGCGACGCACGCGACGATCAAGTACCGCAACCTCGTCGGCCAGCGCTACGTCGCCCTGACCCAGGAGGTCGGCTCGTCCGACAAGCTGGCCGACGGCGACACGATCCCGATCTCGCGCACGGCGCCGGCGCTCGACCTGACCGTGCTCTTCAACGGGTTCAAGCCGCTGTTCCAGGCCCTCAGCCCGGCCGACATCAACCAGCTGTCCTACGAGATCGTCCAGGTGTTCCAGGGCGAGGGCGGCACCCTCGAGAGCCTCCTGGCGCACACCGCCTCGGTGACCAGCACGCTGGCGGACCGCGACCAGGTCATCAGCGACCTCGTCGACAACCTCAGCGAGGTGCTCGACCACGTCGCGGACCGCGACCAGCAGCTCAACCAGCTGATCACGACGTTCCGCCAGTTCGTCGGCGGCCTCAACGACGACAGCGAGGCCATCCTCGGCTCGCTCGACCAGATCTCCCAGCTCTCGGTGCAGACCGCGTCGCTGGTCAAGGGCATCCGCTCGCCGCTCGTCGACGACATCGCCAACCTGCGCAAGCTGACCTCGAACATCCAGCGCAACCGCGGCGAGCTCGACCGCGCGCTGCAGGTGCTGCCGATCAAGCTCGAGAAGGTCGGCCGCACGGCGATCTACGGCTCGTGGTTCAACTTCTACCTCTGCCAGTTCCAGGGAAAGATCAAGCTGCCCGGTGTCACGGTGCCCGTCACCTACAACACCGGCTCTCCCAGGTGTGATCTGGGATGAGGCAGCCATGAGCAAACCGTTCCGCGAGCGCAACCCGGTCACGATCGGGGCGATCAGCCTCGCCGTCATCGCCGCGCTGATCCTGGCGGCGTTCCGTGCCCAGGACCTGCCGGTCATCGGCGGCGGCGAGACCTACACCGCGGCGTTCGCCGAGGCCGGCGGGCTCAAGGCCGACGACCCGGTCCGCATCGCCGGGGTCCGCGTCGGCAAGGTCGAGAAGATCGAGCTCGAGGGCGACCACGTGAAGGTCACCTTCCGGGTCAAGACCGACTCCGAGTTCGGCAAGGAGACCGGCGCCTCGATCCGCGTCAACACCCTGCTCGGCGCGATGTACCTCGCGCTCGAGCCGGCCGGCGCCGGCCAGCTCGACGCCGGCGACGAGATCCCGGTCGAGCGCACCAGCTCGCCCTACGACGTGGTGCAGGCGTTCTCCGGCCTGGCCGAGACCGCCGACCAGATCGACACCGACCAGCTGGCCCAGTCGCTGACGACGCTGGCCGACCTGACCCGCAACACGCCCGAGGAGTTCAAGGCGGCGCTGTCCGGCGTCTCGCGGCTCTCGGCCAACATCGCCGACAAGAACCAGCGGATCCACCTGCTGCTCACCAACCTCGAGCGGGTCTCGTCGGTCCTCAACGAGCGCGACGAGGACATCGTCGACCTGATGAAGCAGTCCGACACGCTCTTCCAGGCGCTCGTCGCCCGGCGCGACGCCGTGCACGACCTGCTGGTGTCGACCTCGACGCTCTCGACCGAGCTGAGCGCGCTGGTCCGGCAGAGCCGCGACGACCTCAAGCCCGCCCTGACCCAGCTCGACGACGTGGTCGGCATCCTCAACAAGAACGAGGACAACATCGACAACAGCCTGCGGCTGATGGCGCCGTTCTACCGCGTGTTCGCGAGCACGCTGGGCAACGGCCCGTGGTTCGACACCTACATCCAGAACATGCCGCCGGCCCCCGACCTGCAGAACGGCGGTGGTGTCGGATGAGCGGCTCCCTCAACCTGGTCAAGCGGCTGATCGTCCCGCTCTGCCTCCTCGCGCTCGTGGTGGCCGCCGGGTTCGCCATGTTCACCTCCGAGGACTCCAACAAGCTCACCGCGCACTTCCCGCGCGCGATCTCGCTGTACGTCGGCAGCCCGGTCAAGGTGCTCGGCGTGCAGGTGGGGGCGGTCGACAAGGTCACGCCGACCGGCACCGACGTCGTGGTCGAGATGCACTACGACCCCGACGTGAAGATCCCGGCCGACGCCCAGGCCGTCATCGTTTCGCCGTCGATCGTCGGTGATCGCTACGTCCAGCTCACCCCGGTCTACGAGGAGGGCCCGACGCTCGCCGACGGCGCGGTGCTGGAGCAGCAGGACACCGGCGTGCCGCTCGAGCTCGACCAGATCTACTCCAGCCTCGACCAACTCAACGTCGCGCTCGGCCCCAACGGCGCCAACAAGAACGGCGCGCTGTCCGACCTGCTCACGACCACAGCGGAGAACTTCGGCGGTGAGGGCGCGCAGTTCCACCAGACCATCCAGGACTTCAGCACCCTGACCCAGACGCTCGACGACAACAAGGAAGCGCTGTTCGGCTCGGCTCGCGAGCTCGAGGGCTTCATCAGCACGCTGGCGACCAACGACAAGACCGTGCGCCAGTTCAACCAGTCCCTCTCCGACGTCTCCGACCTGCTCTCGGGCGAGAAGGAGGAGCTCGCCGCGGCGCTGCACAACCTGTCGGTCGGCCTCGGCGACGTCGCGACGTTCGTCCAGGAGAACCGCGAGATCCTCGGCAAGAACATCACGCACATCAACCGGGTCGCCAAGGTGCTGGTCAAGCAGCGCGACGCCCTCGACGAGACACTGACCAGCGCTCCGATCGCGCTCAACAACCTGGCGCTGACCTACAACCCGCAGACCGGCACCCTCGACACCAACGCCAACCTCGGCGAGGTGGTCAACCAGATCGCCTCCGACCCGCAGACGCTGGTGTGCGGCTTCCTCGGCCAGGTCGACAAGAGCGGCCAGCTGTGCAGCCTCGCGAGCCAGATCCTCAAGCGGTCGGCGCCGTTCGGCACCGGCACGTCCTACGGCCAGGCATTCGACCCCACCCTCGGTGGGCTCGTGGCCGCCGACCCCGCGACCGAGGGAGGGAGCGACCGGTGACCCGCCTCCCGCGCCGCCTCCGCCTGCTCCTCGGGCTGCTGCTGGGCAGCGTCGTGCTCTCGGGCTGCGACTTCGACGTCTACTCCCTGCCGCTGCCCGGAGGCACCGACGTCGGCGACCACCCGATCCAGGTGACCGTCCAGTTCGAGGACGTGCTCGACCTCGTCCCGAAGTCGACGGTCAAGGTCAACGACGTCAGCGTCGGCCAGGTCAAGGAGATCGAGCTCGACGGCTACCACGCCAACGTGACCCTCGAGCTCCGCAACGACACCTTGCTGCCCGACAACGCGATCGCGGAGATCCGCCAGACCAGCCTCCTCGGCGAGAAGTTCGTGTCGCTGTCGGCGCCCGAGACCGGCGCCAGCGAGCAGACGCTCGGCGACGGCGACGTCATCCCGCTCGACCACACCGGCCGCAACCCCGAGGTCGAGGAGGTGCTCGGCGCGCTGAGCCTGATCCTCAACGGCGGCGGCGTGGCCCAGCTCAAGACGATCACTCAGGAGCTCAACAAGGCCGTCACCGGCCGCGAGGACAACGTCCGCTCGGTGCTCAGCCAGATCGACACCTTCACCGGCAGCCTCGACACCAACAAGGCCCAGATCGTCGACGCCATCGAGGCGCTCAACCGGCTCGCCGTCTCCGCCCACCAGCAGGAGGGCAACATCGACGAGGCGCTCGACGAGCTGCCGAGCGCGCTGACCAGCATCGACGGTCAGCGCCAGGACCTCGTCAAGATGCTCCAGGCCCTCGACCAGCTCTCCGACGTCGGCGTCCGCGTGATCAAGGCGTCGAAGACCGCGACCATCGACTCGCTGCGCCAGCTCCAGCCGGTGCTCAACCAGCTGGCGGCCTCGGGAGACGACTTCGTCAACGCGTTCAACGTGTTCCTGACCTACCCGTTCGTCGACGAGGTCGTCGGCCGCGACCCGCAGGTCGCGCGCAACCTGCACATGGGCGACTACACCAACCTGTCGATCCGGCTGGACCTCGACCTCACGCAGGGAATGCCGACCAACCCGACCGACATCCTCCCGACCCAGCTCGACCCGGGCCAGCTGCTGCAGAGCGTGCTCGACTGCATCGCCAGCGGCAACCTCTCGAGCCCGGCGTGCCTGCGGGTGCTGCACACGCCCGAGGCGCTGCTCAAGCTCCGGCAGGTCTGCCAGGAGCCGGCCAACAAGCCCAAGACAGTGTGCGTGCTGCTCAACACGATCCCGGGCGTGCCCGGGCTGCCCGGCGCCGCGGGCGGCGACCCGCTCAGCCAGCTCGGCGAGCAGGTCGGCGGGGTCCTCGGTGGCTTGGGCCTCGGCCGCAGCGCGACCGGGCCGTGGAACGACCAGGCCCACGGCGGACCGACCATGGCCCAGCTGCAGACGGTCTACGACCCGGCGCTGGTCAACCTGCTGGTGCCCCAGCTGGTCGTGCAGGGAGGTGGGGAGAAGTGATCACCCGCCGCACCAAGCTCCAGCTGGTCGTGTTCGTCGTCATCACGCTGCTCGGCGTGACGTTCGTCGGCGCCCGCTACGCCCAGCTCGACAAGGCGTTCTACGACGACAACTACACGGTCAACGCGAGCTTCGCCGACTCCGGCGGCATCTTCGCCGGGGGAGAGGTCACCTACCGCGGCGTCAGCGTGGGCCGGGTCAACAAGCTCGAGCTCACCGACGAGGGGGTCGACGTCGTCCTCGACATCGACGACGGCTACGACGAGATCCCTGCCGACACCCTGGCCGTGATCGGCAACCGCTCCGCGGTCGGTGAGCAGTACGTCGAGCTCCAGCCGCAGCGCGACGACGGGCCGTTCCTCCACGAGGGCTCGGTGATCGACCAGGAGAACACCCGCCTGCCGATCGCCACGGACACGCTGCTGACCCACCTCTCCGAGACCGTCGAGTCGGTCGACAAGGACGACCTCAAGACCACGATCGACGAGCTCGGCGCGGCGTTCGGCGGCACTGGTGAGGACCTCCAGACGATCATCGACTCCGGCGGCTCCTTCATCGACGCGGCCAACGACAACTTCGACGTCACCACCGCGCTGATCCGCGACAGCAACACCGTGCTGCACGGGCAGATCGACAGCGAGTCGGCGATCCGCAACTTCTCGGCCCAGCTCCAGGCGTTCAGCACGGTGCTCGCCGGCGCCGACCCCGACCTCCGCAACCTCATCGACACCGGCGGCATCGCGGCGACCCAGCTGCGCACCTTCCTCGAGCAGAACCAGGTCGAGCTCGGCGACCTCATCAACAACCTGGTCACCACCGGCGACGTGGTCGTGAAGCACCTCGACGGCATCAAGCAGCTGCTCGTGGTCTACCCCTACGCCGTCGAGGGCGGCTTCACCGTCGTCTCGAAGTCCGCCGACACCGGGCTCTACGACGCGCACTTCGGCCTGATCCTCACCACCCAGAAGGTCTGCCACAAGGGCTACGAGAGCACCGACACCCGGCTTCCCCAGGACGGCAGCAACCGGCCGATGAACGTCAACGCGCACTGCGCCGAGCCGGCCTCGGAGAGCAACCCGCGCGGCGCCCAGAACGCACCGCGCGCGGCGACGTCGTACGACGACGCGCCGGTCGTGGCGTCCTACGACCCGGAGACCGGCGAGCTCGCCTGGGGCGACCCGACCGGCGCCGCTGCCGGCACCGGTGCGGGCGAGGTCCCGACGACCGGTACCGTGGCCCCGCCGTCGCTCGGAGAGGAGTCCTGGAAGTGGCTGTTCCTCCAGCCCCTGACCAGTGGTCAGGAGTGACTGAGGAGAGCGCTGTCCCGGACCCGACGGCTCGAAGCACCACGTCGCACTCGCTGCGACTCGTCCTGCTCGTCGTGCTCTCGGTGCTGCTCCTCGCCTCCGTCGCGGCGGTCGCCTACCTCGCCGCCACGCGGCCGGTCTCCGCGCTGGGCATCGAGGGCGACCAGAACGCGCTGCAGTCCGAGCGCGAGACCGTGATGGCCCAGTCCGAGCAGTTCATGCTCCGGATCAACACCTACGGGCCCGACCTCCTCGACGGCGACACGATGCCGAAGTACCGCGAGCTCGTCGAAGAGGTGATCACCGCCAAGTTCGCCGCCGACTTCGAGAAGAACGCCCCGCTGGCCGAGGCGACGGTCAAGCAGGCGGGCCTCGCCCGCACCGCGGAGGTGTTCAGCACGGGCGTCTCGGCGATCGACGCCGACTCCGCGACCGCGCTGGTGGCCGGCTCGATCACGCAGTCCTACCCCAAGAGCCCCGGCTCCGACGAGCGGGTGCAGACGGAGCCGGCGCCGTTCCGCGTCCAGGTCACGCTGGTCAAGGTGAAGGGCACCTGGCTGATCGACGACTTCAAGCCGCTGACCGGCACCGACGAGGCCGGCGGGGGCGCCCTGCCGTCCGTGCCGCCCGAGTCCGGCGCTCCCGCCCCGACCGAGGGGGCGAGCCCGTGACCCCCACGTGGTACGACCTGCTCGGCGTCGAGCCCGACGCCTCCGCCGACGAGATCCGCGCCGCGTGGCGCTCCGCGATCGCCGACCTCGACCCCGGCGACCGGCGCTTCCGCGCCCTCAACGAGGCCGCCGAGGTGCTCCTCGACGCCGACAGGCGTGCGGCGTACGACGCGAGCCTCGAGCCTGAGGTCGTCGACCCGGACCCCGCTCCGGCACCGCCCGAGCCGACGCCGGCCGCACCCGCCGCCGCCCGAGCCGAGAAGGACGCGCCGACCACCGAGCGCCGCCCGGTCCCCGCGTGGCTCCTCGCCGCGCTCGCCGCGGTGGTGGCGGTCCTGGTCGCCTTCGCCGGCTACCTGGTCACCCAGCCCTCCGACGACGCGATCGCCACCGCCACGAGCGACGCCCAGGGCGCGGCCGAGCGCGCGGCGACCACGATCCTGGCTTACGACTACCGCCACCTCGACGAGGACCAGCAGGCTGCCAACGCGCTGATGACCTCCTCCTACCGCAAGAAGTACGACGACCTGTTCACCCAGATCGCGGCCAACGCGCCCGACCTCAAGGTCGTCGTGACCGCCGACGTGGTCGCCTCGGGGATCGTCCGCTCGGGCGAGGACCGCGTGCAGGTGCTGGTGTTCGTCAACCGCCCCACCCTGCGCGCCGACAAGACCGATCCGACGATCTTCCGCGACCAGGTCGTGATGACCATGGTGAAGTCCGACGGCGACTGGCTGGTCGACGACATGGACACCAACAACCTGGCTGGCTGAATACCCCCGCGAGCTTCGGCCCCCAATCCGCGGCGACAGCTCGCTGCGCTCGCGGCGCCTCGCTCGCTGCACTCGCTTCGGCGCGGTCGCCACGGCTCGGAGGCCGATCGCGGGGCGCCTCGCTGCGCTCGGAAAGACCGGGTCGCTGCGCTCCCACGCCCCCATTGCGCTTCACACCAGCCCGGTTGGCTTCGCCCTCAACTCTTGACCTCCGGGACTCCTCGGACCACACTCGACGGACGCTGTGCGGTTCAGCCGAGGCGCGGGCTTGTGGGGTGCCCGCTGATCCGCTATCGTGGGTCCTTGCGCCTGCTCTCAGATGCTCCTCGCCCTGTCCGGATGGGCGATGTAGTGGTGGCTGGGCGCCTCTCCGCTCACGAGCCCTTTTGAGGACAACTCTTGGCCGCGCGCACCACCTCCCGCACGTCCGCTTCACCCTCCACCGGCACTGGCCGCCGCATCTCCTTCGCGAAGATCTCCGAGCCGCTCGAGGTCCCGCAGCTCCTCTCCCTCCAGACCGACAGCTTCGACTGGCTGATCGGCAACGAGGCGTGGGAGAAGGCCGTCGAGCGTCGGCGTGCCGAGGGCGAGGACGTCTCCAGCAAGTCCGGTCTGCAGGAGATCTTCGAGGAGATCTCCCCCATCGAGGACTTCTCCGAGACGATGTCGCTCTCGTTCGAGAACCCTGTCTTCTACGACCCGAAGTACACCGTCGACGAGTGCAAGGAGAAGGACTTCACCTACTCCGCCCCGCTCTACGTCTCGGCGGAGTTCACCAACAACGACACCGGTGAGATCAAGGGCCAGACGGTCTTCATGGGCGACTTCCCGCTCATGACCGACAAGGGCACCTTCATCATCAACGGCACCGAGCGCGTGGTCGTCTCCCAGCTCGTCCGCTCGCCCGGCGTCTACTTCGAGCGCTCTGCCGACAAGACGTCCGACAAGGACATCTACACCGCCAAGCTCATCCCGAGCCGCGGCGCCTGGCTGGAGTTCGAGATCGACAAGCGCGACATGGTCGGCGTCCGCCTCGACCGCAAGCGCAAGCAGAACGTCACCGTGCTGCTCAAGGCCCTCGGCATGTCCATCGAGGACATCCGACGCGAGTTCGCCGACCCCAACAGCACCGAGGGCAAGGCCTACGAGTCCATCGAGCTCACGCTCGAGAAGGACCACACCGTGGCCGAGGACGACGCGCTGCTCGACATCTACCGCAAGCTGCGCCCGGGCGAGCCGCCGACGCGCGAGGCCGCGACGACGCTGCTCAACAACTACTACTTCAACCCCAAGCGCTACGACCTCGCCAAGGTCGGCCGCTACAAGGTCAACAAGAAGCTCGGCCTGGTCGAGGCCTTCGACCAGCAGACGCTGACCCTCAACGACATCGTGGCCGCGATCCGCTACATCGTCGCGCTCCACGACGGCCAGACCGAGATCGAGTCGCCCCAGGGCGCCCTCGAGATCTCGGCCGACGACATCGACCACTTCGGCAACCGCCGGATGCGCACGGTCGGCGAGCTGATCCAGAACCAGCTCCGCACGGGCCTGGCCCGGATGGAGCGCGTGGTCCGCGAGCGGATGACGACCCAGGACGTCGAGGCGATCACGCCGCAGTCCCTGATCAACATCCGTCCGGTCGTGGCGGCGCTGAAGGAGTTCTTCGGCACCTCGCAGCTCTCGCAGTTCATGGACCAGACCAACCCGATCGCGGGCCTGACGCACAAGCGCCGGCTCAACGCGCTCGGCCCCGGTGGTCTGTCCCGCGACCGCGCCGGCATGGAGGTCCGCGACGTCCACCCGTCGCACTACGGCCGCATGTGCCCGATCGAGACCCCTGAGGGTCCCAACATCGGTCTCATCGGCTCGCTGGCGTCCTACGGCCGGATCAACCCCTTCGGCTTCGTCGAGACGCCGTACCGCAAGGTCGAGAAGGGCCGGATCACCGACCAGGTCGACTACCTCACCGCCGACGACGAGGACCGCTACGTCATCGCGCAGGCCAACGCCACGATCGACGCCAAGGGCAAGTTCACCGACGAGCGCGTGCTGGTCCGCCAGCGCGACGGCGAGGTGTCCGAGGTCCTGGCCGACGACGTCGACTACGTCGACGTCTCCCCGCGCCAGATGGTGTCGGTTGCGACCGCGCTGATCCCGTTCCTCGAGCACGACGACGCCAACCGTGCGCTCATGGGCGCCAACATGCAGCGCCAGGCCGTGCCGCTCATCAAGAGCGACTCGCCGCTGGTCGGCACCGGCATGGAGTACCGCGCGGCGGTCGACGCCGGCGACGTGCTCGTGGCCGAGACCGACGGCGTGGTCAAGGAGGTGTCGGCCGAGGTCATCGAGACCATGAATGACGACGGCACCTACACGACCTACAAGCTCAACAAGTTCCGCCGCTCCAACCAGGGCACCTGCATCAACCAGCGCCCGCTGGTCAGCGAGGGTGACAAGCTCGTCAAGGGCCAGCCGATCGCCGACGGCCCGTGCACCGACAACGCCGAGATGGCCCTGGGCACCAACCTGCTCGTGGCCTTCATGCCGTGGCAGGGCCACAACTACGAGGACGCGATCATCCTCAGCCAGCGCCTGGTGCAGGAGGACGTCCTCACCTCGATCCACATCGAGGAGCACGAGGTCGACGCCCGCGACACCAAGCTCGGGCCCGAGGAGATCACGCGCGACATCCCCAACGTCTCCGAGGAGATGCTGGCCGACCTCGACGAGCGGGGCATCATCCGGATCGGCGCGGAGGTCACCACCGGTGACATCCTCGTCGGCAAGGTGACCCCCAAGGGCGAGACCGAGCTGACCCCCGAGGAGCGCCTGCTCCGCGCGATCTTCGGTGAGAAGGCGCGCGAGGTGCGCGACACCTCGATGAAGGTCCCGCACGGCGAGTCCGGCACCGTCATCGGCGTCCGAGTCTTCGACCGCGAGGAGGGCGACGAGCTCCCGCCGGGCGTCAACCAGCTGGTGCGCGTCTACGTCGCGCAGAAGCGCAAGATCTCCGTCGGCGACAAGCTCGCCGGACGCCACGGCAACAAGGGCGTCATCGCGAAGATCCTGCCGATCGAGGACATGCCGTTCATGGAGGACGGCACGCCGGTCGACGTGGTGCTCAACCCCCTGGGCGTGCCGCGCCGCATGAACATCGGCCAGATCCTCGAGCTGCACCTGGGCTGGCTCGCCAAGCAGGGCTGGGACCTCGACCTGGCCGACAAGCCCAAGTCGCAGAAGGTCACGGAGTGGCAGCAGCGGCTCGTCGACATCGGCGTGCAGCAGGCCGACCCGGACACCAAGGTCGCGACCCCGGTGTTCGACGGCGCCCGCGAGGACGAGCTGGTCGGGCTGCTCGGCGCGACCTACCCCAACCGCGACGGCGTGCGGATGGTCAAGGAGGACGGCAAGGCCGCCCTCTTCGACGGTCGCTCCGGCGAGCCGTTCCCGGACCCGGTGGCGGTCGGCTACATGTACATCCTCAAGCTGCACCACCTCGTGGACGACAAGATCCACGCGCGCAGCACCGGCCCCTACTCGATGATCACGCAGCAGCCCCTGGGCGGTAAGGCCCAGTTCGGCGGCCAGCGGTTCGGCGAGATGGAGGTCTGGGCGATGGAGGCCTACGGCGCCGCCTACGCCCTCCAGGAGCTGCTGACGATCAAGTCCGACGACGTGCCCGGTCGCGTCAAGGTCTACGAGGCGATCGTCAAGGGCGAGAACATCCCCGACTCCGGCATCCCCGAGTCGTTCAAGGTGCTCGTCAAGGAGATGCAGTCGCTGTGCCTGAACGTCGAGGTCCTGAGCCAGGACGGCTCGTCGATCGAGCTCCGTGATGCGGAGGAGGACGTCTTCCGCGCCGCCGAGGAGCTCGGCATCGACCTGTCCCGCCGCGAGCCCAGCTCCGTCGAAGAAGTCTGAGTGATGGTGGTGCGCCGGCTCGCCCGGCGCACCACCTGCCTCAGTCCTCAACCCATCAGCACGACCTAGAACCAACAGAGGGAAGCGAAGCCAAAGTGCTCGACGTCAACTTCTTCGACCAGCTTCGGATCGGCCTGGCCACCGCGGAGGACATCCGCACGTGGAGCCACGGTGAGGTCAAGAAGCCGGAGACCATCAACTACCGCACGCTCAAGCCCGAGCGTGACGGCCTCTTCTGCGAGAAGATCTTCGGTCCCACCCGGGACTGGGAGTGCTACTGCGGCAAGTACAAGCGCGTGCGCTTCAAGGGCATCATCTGCGAGCGCTGCGGCGTCGAGGTGACCCGGTCCAAGGTCCGCCGCGAGCGGATGGGCCACATCGAGCTGGCCGCCCCGGTCACCCACATCTGGTACTTCAAGGGTGTCCCGAGCCGGCTCGGCTACTTGCTCGACCTGGCCCCGAAGGACCTCGAGAAGGTCATCTACTTCGCGGCCTACATGATCACCTCGGTCGACGAGGACGCCCGTCACAAGGACCTCTCCTCGCTCGAGAACAAGGTCGGCCTGGAGCGCGAGCGGCTCGAGAAGCGCCGCGACGGCTCCCTCGAGGACCGCACCAAGAAGCTCGAGGAGGACCTCGCGGCCCTGGAGGCCGAGGGTGCCAAGGCCGACCAGCGCCGCAAGGTCAAGGACGCCGCGGAGCGGGAGATGAAGCAGCTGCGCGACCGCGCGCAGCGCGAGCTCGACCGCCTCGAGGAGGTCTGGAGCACCTTCAAGGCGCTCAAGGTCCAGGACCTCATGGGCGACGAGATGCTCTACCGCGAGATGAAGAACTGGTTCGGCAAGTACTTCGAGGGCCACATGGGCGCCACGGCGATCCAGAAGCGCCTCCAGGACTTCGACATCGCGGCCGAGGTGGAGTCGCTGCGCGAGACCATCGCGACCGGCAAGGGCCAGAAGAAGGTCCGGGCGCTCAAGCGGCTCAAGGTCGTCGACGCGTTCCGCAAGACCGGCAACAAGCCCCAGGGCATGGTGCTCGACGCCGTCCCGGTCATCCCGCCGGACCTGCGCCCGATGGTGCAGCTCGACGGTGGCCGGTTCGCGACGTCCGACCTCAACGACCTCTACCGCCGGGTGATCAACCGCAACAACCGGCTCAAGCGGCTCCTCGACCTCGGCGCGCCCGAGATCATCGTCAACAACGAGAAGCGGATGCTCCAGGAGGCCGTCGACTCGCTGTTCGACAACGGCCGCCGCGGTCGTCCGGTCACCGGTCCGGGCAACCGGCCGCTGAAGTCGCTGTCCGACATGCTCAAGGGCAAGCAGGGCCGCTTCCGCCAGAACCTCCTCGGCAAGCGCGTCGACTACTCCGGCCGCTCGGTCATCGTCTCCGGCCCGCAGCTCAAGCTGCACCAGTGCGGCCTGCCGAAGATGATGGCGCTCGAGCTGTTCAAGCCCTTCGTCATGAAGCGGCTGGTCGACCTCTCCCACGCCCAGAACATCAAGTCCGCCAAGCGGATGGTGGAGCGGGCGACGTCCGGTCTCTCGCGCTACGCGATGGTCTGGGACGTGCTCGAAGAGGTGATCATGGAACACCCGGTGCTGCTCAACCGCGCACCGACGCTGCACCGCCTCGGCATCCAGGCCTTCGAGCCGCAGCTGATCGAGGGCAAGGCGATCCAGATCCACCCGCTCGTCTGCGGCGCGTTCAACGCCGACTTCGACGGTGACCAGATGGCCGTGCACCTGCCGCTCTCCGCGGAGGCGCAGGCCGAGGCCCGGATCCTGATGCTGTCGACCAACAACATCCTCAAGCCGTCCGACGGCCGTCCGGTGACCATGCCCTCCCAGGACATGATCATCGGCCTGTTCTGGCTGACCACCGACCGCGAGGGCGAGCCCGGCGAGGGCCGGGCGTTCTCGTCGCCGGCCGAGGCGATCATGGCCTTCGACCGCGGCGAGATCTCGCTGCAGAGCAAGGTCAAGATCCGCCTGGCCGACGTCGTCCCGCCGCTGGGCGAGGGCGCCGAGGACTGGGAGGAGGGCCAGGCGATCACGCTCGAGACGACGCTGGGTCGCGCCCTGTTCAACGACACCCTGCCGGCCGACTACCCCTACGTGAACTACGAGGTGGGCAAGAAGGCCCTGGGCGCGATCGTCAACGACCTCGCCGAGCGCTACACCAAGGTCGAGGTCGCAGCCTCGCTCGACGCCCTCAAGGACACCGGCTTCCACTGGGCCACCCGGTCCGGTGTCACCGTGTCGATCGAGGACGTCGTCACCCCTGCCAACAAGGCCGAGATCCTCTCGGGCTTCGAGAAGCAGGCCGCCAACATCCAGAAGCAGTTCGAGCGCGGCCTGATCACCGACGACGAGCGCCGTCAGGAGCTCATCGAGATCTGGACCGACGCGTCGAGCAAGGTCGGCGACGCGATGGAGGAGAACTTCGACCGGTCGAACCCCATCTTCATGATGGTCGACTCCGGTGCCTCCGGAAACATGAACCAGATCCGGCAGGTGGCCGCCATGCGTGGCCTCGTGGCCAACCCGAAGGGCGAGATCATCCCGCGTCCGATCAAGTCCAACTTCCGTGAGGGCCTCACGGTGCTGGAGTACTTCATCGCGACCCACGGTGCCCGCAAGGGTCTGGCCGACACCGCGCTCCGCACGGCGGACTCCGGCTACCTCACCCGTCGTCTCGTGGACGTCTCCCAGGACGTCATCATCCGCGAGGACGACTGCGGCACCGAGCGCGGCCTGATCAAGCGCATCGGCGTCAAGCGCGAGGACGGCACGGTCCGCAAGGACGACAACGCCGAGACCGCGGCCTACGCCCGCACCTCGGCTGTCGAGATCACCCACCCGGAGACCGGCGAGGTGCTGGCGACCGCGGGTGAGGACCTCGGTGACGTCAAGATCGGCGAGCTCGTGTCCGCCGGTGTGGAGGAGGTGTCGGTCCGCTCCGTGCTGACCTGCGACGCCAAGACCGGCACCTGCGCCAAGTGCTACGGCCGCTCGCTGGCCACCGGCAAGCTCGTCGACATCGGCGAGGCCGTCGGCATCATCGCGGCCCAGTCGATCGGTGAGCCCGGCACCCAGCTGACGATGCGCACCTTCCACACCGGTGGCGTCGCCTCGGCCGACGACATCACGCAGGGTCTGCCCCGCGTGGTCGAGCTGTTCGAGGCTCGCTCGCCCAAGGGCGTCTCGCCGATCAGCGAGGTCGCCGGCCGGGTCGAGATCGAGGAGACCGACAAGGCGCGCGTCGTCAAGATCACTCCCGACGACGGCTCCGACGTGCAGGAGTACCCCGTCAGCCGGCGTTCGCGCCTCCGGGTCGCCGACGGCGACCACATCGAGGTCGGCGACCAGTTGGTGGTCGGCACGCCCGACCCGAAGGAGGTGCTGCGCATCCTCGGTGTCCGCAAGACCCAGCAGCACCTGGTCGACGAGGTGCAGGCGGTCTACCGCTCGCAGGGCGTGGCGATCCACGACAAGCACATCGAGATCATCGTGCGGCAGATGCTGCGCCGGATCACGGTGCTCGAGTCGGGTGACACCCACCTGCTGCCCTCCGACCTCGTCGACCGCGTGCGGTTCGAGGAGGAGAACCGGCGCGTGGTCTCCGAGGGCGGCAAGCCGGCCTCGGGTCGCCCCGAGCTCATGGGTATCACCAAGGCCTCGCTCGCGACCGAGTCGTGGCTGTCCGCGGCCTCCTTCCAGGAGACCACCCGCGTCCTCACCGACGCGGCGATCCACGGACGCTCCGACTCGCTGCGGGGTCTGAAGGAGAACGTCATCATCGGCAAGCTGATCCCGGCGGGCACCGGCCTCGAGCGCTACCGCAACATCCGGGTGGAGCCCACCGAGGAGGCCCGCGCCGCGGCGTACTCCGTGACCGGCTACGACTCCTACGACTACGAGTTCGCCGGCGCCGGCGGACAGGCAGTCGCCCTGGAGGACTTCGACTTCGGGTCCTACCAGAACTGAACGCACGCAAGGCCCCCGTCCGGGTCAGCCACCGGCTGACGAGGGCGGGGGCCTTGCTGCGTCCCGGCGCGTCTAGGAGCCTGCGTCGCGCTGCTGCTCGTCGAGCTCGCGAAGGCGCTCGAGGAGGGGGAGCGCGGCGAGCAGACCTGTCGCCTCCTGCGCGGACAGGCCGTCGAGCAGCTCGGCGACGGACTGAGCGCCCGCCCGGCGCCGTTCGCGCAGCGTGGCGCGGCCGGAGTCGGTGACGCAGACGAGGGCCACCCGCCCGTCGGCGGGGTCGCTGCGGCGCTCGACGTGCCCCGCGCGCTCCAGCGTGGTCACCAGCGAGGTCATCGACGGCTGCGAGACGCCCTGGACGACGGCGAGCTCGGTGATGCGTCGCGGCCCGGTGCGTTCGAGCGTCGCGAGCGTGGAGATCGCGGTCAGGCTGACCTCGCGCGGGACGCGGCGCAGCACGGTCGCGCTGAGGGCGTAGATCGCGCCGGCCAGCCGGTCGCGATCGCCCGACGACAGCGCGGCGCGGGGGGTCACACCGGCGATCGTACACAGGATTGAACCTCTATATAGAGAGGCTATATAATTCCGCGCATGGCTCTCACCGGCTCCCACAGCGCGCGCCACGTCGACCTCCCCGGGGCAGCGGCGAGCCCGTTCCGCCAGCCGAAGGCGGTGTGGGCGGTGGCCTTCGCCTGTGTCATCTCGTTCATGGGCATCGGCCTGGTCGACCCGATCCTCCCGTCGCTGGCCTCCTCGCTGCAGGCCACGCCGTCCCAAGTCGAGCTGCTCTTCACCAGCTACCTGGTCGTCACCGCGGTCGCGATGCTCGGGACCGGATGGGTGTCGAGCCGGATCGGTGCCAAGCGGACCCTCGTGACCGGGCTGGTGCTGATCGTGGTCTTCTCATTCATCGCGGGGTCCAGCGGCAGCATCGCCCAGATCGTCGGGTTCCGAGCCGGCTGGGGTCTGGGGAACGCCCTGTTCATCGCGACCTCCCTGGCCGTGATCGTCTCCTCCGCGAGCGGTGGCTTCGCCGGCGCGATCGTGCTCTACGAGACCGCGCTCGGGGTCGGCATCGCCTCCGGCCCACTGCTCGGCGGCGTGCTCGGCGACATCAGCTGGCGTGGGCCGTTCTACGGCGTCGGCGTGCTGATGCTGATCGCCCTGATCGCGACCGTCGTGCTGGTGCCCGAGCTGCCCAGGCCGGAGCGCAAGGCGTCGATCTCCGAGCCGCTCGAGGCGCTGCGGCACCGCAGCCTGGCCACCACCAGCGTCACGGGGTTGCTCTACAACTGGGCGTTCTTCACGATCCTCGGCTACGCGCCGTTCCTCATGGACCTGACGCCGATCAAGCTGGGGGCGGTCTTCTTCTGCTGGGGCGTGCTGGTGGCGCTCTTCGCGGTGTTCGGGGCGCCGGCCCTCAAGGCGAGGTTCGGGACGCCGCGCACGCTGTACGGCGCCTTCGCCGCCATGGCCGCCATCTCCCTGGTCATCGGGCTCTTCCCCGACCGCCGCTGGGTCGTGATCGTGGCCGTGGTGCTGTCGGGGATCGTGATCGGGCTCAACAACACCCTGGTGACGACGGCGGTGATGAGCATCGCGCCGGTGCCGCGCGCGACGGCGTCCGCGACCTACGGCTTCGTCCGCTTCATCGGCGGTGGGCTCGCGCCGTTCGCCGCCGGCCAGCTGGTCGAGCACTACAACCCGCACGTGCCCTTCATCATCGGCGCGGTCGCGGTCCTCGCCGCCGCGGTCGTCCTGAGCACGGTGCACCCCGTCCTCGTGGACGCGGACCGCCGCTGAGGTCGGTGAGTTCTCAGCCGAAACTCAGCCCCGTCCGCAACTGCGGGCTGCTCCAGCGGGTCACACTCGAGGGTGGACGCACCGTCGTGTCCGCAGGAGGAGTGAGTGCCATGGAGCGTTGGATGAAGGTGCCGCTGTGGAGCGGCGTGGCAACCGTGGTCGCCGGTGCAGCCCTGGGGGGCGTGCTGATGGCGGCGCCGAGCGGGCACGCGGCCCCGGGTACCGAGCGGGGCGTCCCGGAGTGCGCGAAGGCCGACCTGAGCGCGAAGTACCGCGGTGGCGACGCGGCGACGAGCCACCGCTACGGGCGGATCGTGCTGCGGAACACCTCCGAGCACGCCTGCTTCGTGAAGGGGTACGGCGGGCTGTCCTACGTCGGCAAGGGCAACGGCACCCAGATCGGGGCGCCGGCCGACCGGACCCCGAGCCCGACCCCCCGGACGGTGCTGCAGCCCGGTGACAAGGTGCGCAGCGCGGTCGTGGAGACCTCGACGGGGCCGTACTCCGCGAAGGAGTGCCGGCCGACCAAGGTGGACGGGTTCCGCGTCTACGTGCCGGACGAGACCCGCTCGTTCTTCATCGCGCACCGCACCACGGGCTGCGCGAACCCGAAGATCCACCTGCTGAGCCACAAGGCCTATCGCTGAGGTCCGACGTCGAGCGATGAGTGAGGGCGGCGGTCGAGGTCGACCTCCGCATGAGCAGCACGGAGGCACCCGACCTCGACCAGCTGGCCCGCGACATCCTCGACTCGGTCCGCTACGTCGTGCTGGGCACGGTCGACGAGGACGGCCGGGCCCGCACCTCGCCGGTCTTCTTCACCCCGCACGACTACGAGGAGCCGCGGCGGGCGGCGGTTCAGCGCGGACGAGCTGTCGGACGACGACGGGTTGCGCCTGTGGGTGCTGCACGCGGAGAGCTGGGAGGTGCACGTCCGCGCCCGCCACCCCACGCTCGGCACCGGGCGCGACCGGCGGGTGGCCGTCGACCCGCGTCGCGGTCAGGGGTGACCGGTCGCCGCAGTTGGGGTACACCACCCACATGAGTGAGTCGCAGCCCGAGAGCCCGGGCAAGCACGCCGCGCCCGACGACGACCCCCACAGCGACCCGCCGCCCGTGGCAGGGGCGGGTGGCGAGCACGCCGCCGAGGGCCCGCCCGACGAGGGCGGCGACGGCGACGAGGAGCCCGCCTCAGCGCAGGCGTCGGGCGAGTCCGGGGGCACCCGGCAGCCCGGCGCCGACCCCTCGGACGAGGCG
The DNA here is from genome assembly GCF_000422805.1 of Nocardioides halotolerans DSM 19273. Taxonomy (GTDB): domain Bacteria; phylum Actinomycetota; class Actinomycetes; order Propionibacteriales; family Nocardioidaceae; genus Nocardioides; species Nocardioides halotolerans. Next base: position 152,455 of record NZ_KE383926.1, read on the forward strand.
GAGATCGAGGCCGAGCGGGAGCGCCGCCTCGACCCCGACAACCGCCCGGACGGCGTCGAGGTCGACAACACCCAGCGCACCTTCGACGTCGAGAAGGGCATGTTCGAGGACTCCGAGGGCTACGAGCAGGCCGAGGAGAAGTTCCCGCCGCTGGGCGGTCAGGGCGCCTGACGCGGATTCAGCCCGCCGCTGGTGGTCCTGAGACAATGAGCGGGTGACCGCACCCCCTCCTCCGCACGCCGACGTCCTCGTCGTCGGCGCCGGTCCTGCGGGGTCGGCCGCGGCCGCCTGGCTGGCCCGCGGCGGCGCCGAGGTGGTGCTGGCCGACGCGGCAGTCTTCCCGCGCGACAAGACGTGCGGTGACGGGCTGACCCCCCGGGCGGTGGGCGAGCTGGAGCGGCTCGGCCTCGGCGACTGGCTGCGGGCACACACGGTCAACCAGGGGCTCCGTGCCCACGGGTTCGGCCAGACCCTGCTGCTGCCCTGGCCCGGCGGCACGCTTCCCGCCTGGGGCTCGGCGGTCGCGCGCACCGAGCTCGACGACCACCTGCGGACCACCGCGATCAAGGCCGGCGCGACCGCGCTCGACGGCTTCCGCGCGGTCGACGTACGCCGCGAGGGCGGGCGGGTCGCCGCAGTGGTGTTCAAGACCGCCGAGGGCCCGGTCGAGATCGCCTGTCGGCACCTCGTCGTGGCCGACGGGGTGCGCTCGCCGCTGGGCAAGGCGCTGGGGCGCGAGTGGCACCGCGACACGGTCTACGGCGTCGCCGGCCGGTCCTACGTGGCCAGCGGGATGAGCGACGACCCGTGGATCAGCAGCCACCTCGAGCTGCGCGACGAGGCCGGGAAGGTGCTCTCGGGCTACGGCTGGATCTTCCCGCTGGGCTCGACCGCGGGCAACGGCGAGGTGAACCTCGGCGTCGGCACGCTCGCCACCAGCAAGCGACCCGCCGACCTGGCGGTCAAGCCGCTGATGGCGCATTATGCCGAGCTGCGCCGCGAGGACTTCGAGCTCTCCGGCGACCTCCGCATGCCCACCTCGGCGCTGCTGCCGATGGGCGGCGCGGTGAGCAACGTGGCCGGGCCCAACTGGGCGCTGATCGGCGACGCGGCCGCCTGCGTCAACCCGCTCAACGGCGAGGGCATCGACTACGGGCTCGAGACCGGCCGGCTCGTCGCCGACCTGATCGCCGACGGCGCCGACCTGGGCCGCGCCTGGCCGGCGCTGCTGGGCGAGCACTACGGCGAGGCGTTCTCCATCGCCCGCCGCCTCGCCGGCCTCGTCACCGTCCCGCACCTGCTCTCCACGCTCGGCCCGGCCGGCATGCGCTCCGACTGGCTGATGACGCTCGCGCTGCGGTGGATGGGCAACCTCGTCACCGACGAGGACCGCGACCGCGCGGCCCGGGTCTGGCGCTGGGCCGGGCGCCGCTCGCTGGCCCGCGACGCACGACCGCCGTTCGCCTGAGCGTCCGTGTCCGAGCGGCCCCGCCGACCACTTAGGGTCGAGACGTGGCGGAGCGACGACAGGTGCGGAGGGTGCAGCGGGTCGCGGCGTACGCCGTGATCATCCGCGACGAGCGCATCCTGCTCAGCCGGCTGGCCAAGCGGCTGACCGCCAAGGAGCTGTGGACGCTCCCGGGTGGCGGCCTCGAGCACGGCGAGGACCCGCGCGACGCCGTGGTGCGCGAGGTGCACGAGGAGACCGGTCTCGACGTGGTCGTCGACGAGACCGCGCACGTCTACTCGCAGCACCAGCGCGACACCTGGCGGCACGGGCGACGCGCCGACGCCCACGCGCTGCGGATCGTCTACGACGGCTGGGTGCCGGTCGACAGCCCGGAGCCCCGGGTCGTCGAGGTCGACGGGTCGACGATGGACGCCGCGTGGCACCCGGTGGCGAGGGTGCTCGACGGCACCGTGCCGGTGGTGGGCCTGGTGACCGAGGTGCTGGCGGAGCACCAGCCGTTCCGGCTCCAGCGCGTCGCGGCGTACGCCCTGGTGCTGCGGGAGGGACCGGGCGGGCCGGAGGTGCTGCTGACCCGCAACTCGGCGCGCGGGCCGCACCCCGGCGAGTGGATGCTGCCGGGCGGCGGCATCGACCACGGCGAGGAGCCGCGCCAGACGGTGGTCCGCGAGGTCCAGGAGGAGACCGGGCTGACCTGCACGCCGGGCGCGGTCCTCGACGTCGGCTCGACCCACTTCGAGGGCACGGCGCCCTCCGGACGCCGCGAGGACTTCCACGCCCTCCAGATCGTCTACGCCGCCGAGGTGTCGGGCGGCGAGCCCCGCGTCGTCGAGGTCGACGGCACGACGGACGCCGCGGCGTGGGTGCCGCTCGCGTCGCTCGACGACCCGGACCACCCGGTCCGCGACCTCGTGCACACCTCGATCGCGGCGCTGCGCGCCCAGCTCCCGGCGTAGATTCGGCCCGTGCGCGAGACCGTCTTCACCTACGCCGCGCCTGCGCTCAAGTTCGGCGCCGGCGCGTCCGCCGAGGTGGGCCACGACCTCGCGACGCTCGGTGCCCGTCGGGTCCTGCTCGTGACCGACGCGGGTGTGATGGCGACCGGCCACCCCACCCGGGTCGCCGAGCAGGTGTGGCAGCACGGGATCGAGACCGTGATCTTCGACCGCGCCCGGGTCGAGCCGACCGACGAGTCGATGGAGGAGGCGATCGCCTTCGCCCGCGACGCGGAGTCGACCGGACGCCGCCTGGACGCGATCGTGGCGATCGGTGGCGGCTCGTCGATCGACACTGCCAAGGCGGTCAACCTGCTGCTGACCAACCCGGGCGAGCTGATGGACTACGTCAACGCGCCGGTCGGCAAGGCGCGCGCGCCGCTGGAGCCGCTGCTGCCGCTGGTCGCGATCCCGACCACCACCGGCACCGGCAGCGAGAGCACGACCATCTGCGTGCTCGACGTGCTGGCGCTGAAGGTGAAGACCGGGATCAGCCATCCAGCGCTCCGCCCGCGGCTGGCGATCGTCGACCCGCAGCTGACGATCTCGCAGCCCACGATGGTGACCGCCGCGTCGGGCATGGACATCCTCTGCCACGCGCTGGAGAGCTACACCGCCCGGTGGTACGCCGACTTCGACGCCAAGGAGGCCGACCAGCGCGTGCCCTACTGCGGGGCGAACCCGATCGCCGACATGTGGTCGGAGAAGGCGCTGAGCCTGCTCGCGGGGGCGTTCCGCGCCGCCGTCCGCGACGGCGACGACACCGGGGCGCGCGAGCAGATGGCGATGGCCGCGACGTTCGCCGGCCTCGGCTTCGGCAACGCCGGCGTGCACATCCCGCACGCCAACGCCTACCCGATCGCGGGCCGGGTGCGCGACTTCGTGCCGGACGGCTACCCCGAGGGCGAGCCGATCGTGCCGCACGGGATGGCGGTCTCGCTCACGGCCCCGGCGGCGTTCCGGTTCACCTTCGACGCGGCACCCGAGCGGCACCTGCGCGCGGCCCGGATCCTCGACCCGGGCGCGACCGGCGACGGGCCGGAGCTGCTGGCGGGCGTGGTCACCGCGCTGATGCGCGACATCGGCCTCCCGAACGGGCTGGCCGAGGTGGGGTACGGCGCCGGCGACGTGGACGACCTCGTGGCCGGGGCGACCCAGCAGCAGCGGCTGCTGGCGACCGCGCCGAAGGCGCCCACGGACGAGGACCTGGCACGGGTGTTCGTCGCCTCGATGGAACACTGGTGAGGTGCCCGCAGCCGCTTCCGACCTCGTGGGGGAGCTGCGGGACCGGGGCGTCGAGGACGTCGACGACTCGGCGCTGAGCCGGGCGCTCTACTCGTCGGACGCCTCGCTCTACCGCGTCGTGCCGCAGGTGGTCGTGCGCCCGCGGGCCGCGGACGAGCTCGACGCGGTGCTCGACGCGGCGCGCGCGACCGGTGTGCCCGTCACCATGCGTGGCGCCGGCACCTCGATCGCCGGCAACGCGGTCGGCCCCGGCATCGTCGTCGACACCCTCAAGCACCTCAACCGGGTCGTCTCCGTCGACCCGGAGGCGCGCACGGCGGTCGTCCAGCCGGGGGTCGTTCACGCCGACCTGCAGCGCGCGGCCGCCCCGCACGGCCTGCGGTTCGGGCCCGACCCGTCGACCCACACCCGCTGCACGATCGGCGGGATGATCGGCAACAACGCCTGCGGCTCGCGCGCGCTCGGCTACGGCCGCACCGTCGACAACGTCGTGGGGCTGGACGTGATCTTCGGCAACGGCGAGCGGGCTCGGTTGGGTGCCCTGGCTGCGGAGGTCTCGACAGGCTCGACCAGCGGGGCTCGGCTTCTCGAGCTCGTGCAGAGCGACCTCGCCCACGTGCGCACCGAGTTCGGTCGGTTCGGGCGGCAGGTGAGCGGCTACTCCCTCGAGCACCTGCTGCCGGAGCGCGGCCGCAACATCGAGCGGTTCCTCGTCGGCTCGGAGGGCACGCTCGCGGTGGTGCGGGAGGCGACCGTGCGGCTGGTGGAGGACGAGCCGGTGCGGCAGCTCCTCGTCCTGGGCTTCGCGTCGATGGTCGAGGCCGCCGACGCGGTGCCGGCGCTGCTCGAGGCCGGTGCCGGGCGGCTGGTGGCCTGCGAGGGCATCGACTCGCGCATCGTGGAGCTGGTCCGGGCGCGCGGCAGTGCCGTGCCCGGGCTCCCGCCGGGCGAGGGGTGGCTCTTCTGCGAGATGACCGGGTCCGACGCGGCCGAGGTGCGCGACGCCCTGACCCGGCTCGCGGCCGCGACCGGCGTCGGTGAGTCGCGGCTGGTGGTCGACGCCGCCGAGGCGGCCGCGCTGTGGCGGATCCGCGAGGACGGCGCGGGCCTGGCCGCGCGCAGCCTCGCGACGCCGGCCTACTCCGGCTGGGAGGACGCCGCGGTGCCGCCGGACCGGCTGGGCGCGTGGCTGCGCGACTTCGACGCGCTGCTGCGGGAGCACGGCCTCGACGGCGTGCCCTACGGCCACTTCGGCGACGGCTGCGTGCACGTCCGGATCGACTTCCCGTTCCGCCCGGGCGACGACGGCTCCGCCCGGGTCTTCCGCGACTTCCTCACCGCCTGCGCGCTCAAGCTGCGCGACCACCGCGGCTCGCTGTCGGGGGAGCACGGAGACGGTCGGGCCCGCTCCGAGCTGCTGCCGCTGATGTACGACGTCGCGTCACTGCGGCTCTTCTCCGCGGTCAAGGCGATCTGCGACCCCGGCAACCTGCTCAACCCGGGCAACCTCGTCGACCCGGCTCCGCTCGACGCCGACCTGCGGCCCACGCGGCCGCGGCTGCCCGTGACCCCGGTGGTCAGGCTGCCGCACGACCACGGCCGGCTCGGCGACGCCGTGCACCGCTGCACCGGCGTCGGCAAGTGCGTGGCGCCCCAGACCAACGGTGTGATGTGTCCGTCCTACCTGGCCACCCGCAACGAGAAGGACTCGACCCGGGGCCGCTCGCGGGTGCTGCAGGAGGCGATCGACGGGACGCTGGTGCACGGCTTCGCCGACCCGGCGGTCACCGAGGCGCTCGACCTCTGCCTGGCGTGCAAGGGCTGCGCGTCGGACTGCCCGACCGGCGTCGACATGGCGACGTACAAGTCCGAGGCGCTGCACCAGAAGCACGACGTCGAGGGCGTGCGCCGCCCGCGCAGCCACCGCCTGCTCGGCCGTCTCCCGTGGTGGGCCGCCCTGGCCGCTCCGGTGGCGCCGCTGGCCAACCGGATGACCCGACTCGGGCCCGTCGCGCGGCTGGCGAAGGCCGCCGCCGGCATCGACCAGCGCCGGTCGATCCCGGCGTTCGCGCCCAAGACCCTCCGCCGGTCCGCGCCGACGAGCGGCAGCGGCGCGCCGGACGTCTGGATCTGGGCCGACTCCTTCAGCGACCACTTCTTCCCCGGCAACGGCCACGCGGCCATCCGCTACCTCGAGGCGGCCGGGCTGACCGCGCGGGTGATCCCCGACGACGCGTGCTGCGGGCTGACGCTCATCTCGACCGGCCAGCTCGACCGCGCCCGCGCGCTCATGGAGCGGACGGTCGCCACCCTCGCGGCGTACGTCGACTCGGGCGTGCCGGTCATCGGGCTCGAGCCCTCGTGCCTGGCCACCCTGCGCAGCGACGCCGTCGAGCTGACCGGCGCTCCCGTCGACGTGCTCAGCCTCGCCGAGCTGATCGCCCGCGACGGCCTCCCGGTGCCGGACCTGAGCGGGATCGAGGTCGTCGCCCAGCCGCACTGCCACCACCACGCCGTGCTCGGCTGGGCCGCCGACCAGGAGCTGCTGGAGCGCGCCGGGGCGAGCGTCACCCGCGTGGCCGGTTGCTGCGGCCTGGCCGGCAACTTCGGGATGGAGAAGGGTCACTACGAGGTCTCGGTGGCGGTCGCCGAGACCCACCTGCTGCCCGCCGTGCGCGCGAACCCCGGCGCCGTCGTGCTCGCCGACGGCATGTCGTGCCGGGTGCAGCTCGACGACCTCGCCGGCGTGCCGACGCTGCACCTCGCCGAGCTGCTGGTCTCACGGCTCCAGGGCGGCTAACCAGCCCTCGTGTAGCGGCCGTCGAACGCTGTCTCCCAGGTGGTGCCGTCGTCCTTAGACGTCTCCCACACCTGGCGGACGCCGTCGTCCTCCTGCGTCCACGTGATCCGCTGCCGCGCGTCGGCGTCGATGCCCTCGAGCACCATCGCGCCGTCCCGGAGCGCGCCGTCGAGGAGGAGCACGCCGCCCGTCGAGTCGAGCCAGGTCTGGTGCCAGCAGCCACGCTCGGGGTCCCACGCGTTGAGGCTGTGCCCCTCGACGCCGCCGTCGCCCCGCCAGTGCTCGGCCAGGGCGCCGGTGCCGAACAGCGCGGTGATCGAGCTGCGGCCGACGTGGGTGCCGGCCGGGTCGTGCACCTCCCACTCACCGAGCCAGAAGTCGAAGTCGTGCGCAGGGTCCTCCATGCCCCTGACACTGGCGCGCCGAGCGACCGCGGACCAGAGGCCCGGGCAACTCGTGACCGCTCCGCTACCCACCTGTGACCACCTCCCTAGACTCGTCGGGTGAACCCCCGCCACCGCCGCCTGGTCATCCCGGTGGCCCTGGTGGCGCTGCTGCTGATCGTCCTGGTCGCCGCGGTGGTCTGATGGCCGAGAACCTCCTTCGAGCACTGGCCCAGCTGCGCACCCGGCTGCTCGACCCCGAGACGCTGGTGCGCGCCGTCGCGTCCGGCCGGCAGCGCGCCGGCTCGCCGCGGTGGCGCCGGGTCGAGCTGCGCTACGTCGACCTGAAGGCCGGCCGACACCTGCAGGTGACGGCGTACGACGAGACGCAGGCGCACACCAGCAACCACCTCGCCGGCGACGCGGCTCGCGACGCGGTCGACGACCTGCTCGAGGAGCCGTTCGGCAACTGGCACCTCACGACGACCACCGAGACGCTGCAGCTCCGGGTGACCCGCAAGGGCGAGGCGCTGGTGCACGCCACCGCGCAGGCCTCGCCCGCCGAGGTCGATCGCGGCCACGACCGCGGCAAGGAGCGGCTGCTGCCCGAGGACGACCCGCTGTTCCGGGCGCTCGGGCTCGCCGACGCCGAGGGCCGGCTCAAGCCGAGCCGCCGCGACAAGCACCGGCAGGTGGAGGAGTTCCTGCGGCTGCTCGACGCGGCGGTCACGGAGGCGATCGACAAGGGTCAGCTGCGCCTGCCGACCCCGGACGCGCCGCTCCGCGTGGCCGACCTGGGCTGTGGCAACGCCTACCTGACCCTCGCCGCCGAGCGCTACCTCGCCGGCGTCCGCGGGCTGCCCGTGCGCCTGGTCGGCGTCGACGTCAAGGAGCAGTCGCGCGAGCACAACGAGAAGGTCGCCGGCGAGCTCGACCTCGACGCCGAGTTCGTCGTCGGCACGATCGGCGGCGCCGAGCTCGACCCCGCGCCCGAAGTGGTGCTGGCGCTGCACGCCTGCGACACCGCGACCGATGAGGCCCTGGCCCGCGCGGTCGAGTGGGAGGCCACGCTGGTGCTGGCCGCGCCCTGCTGCCACCACGACGTGGCGGCCCAGCTGCGCAGGTCGCCGACCCCGGCGCCGTACGCCATGCTCACTCGGCACGGCATCCTGCGCGAGCGGCTCGCCGACACCCTGACCGACGCGCTGCGGGCCACGCTGATGCGCCTCCAGGGCTACCGCGTCGACGTCGTGCAGTTCGTCGAGAGCAAGCACACGCCGCGCAACACACTGCTCCGCGCGACGCGCACGGGTGCTCCGGTCACCGGCGGCTCGCTGCGGCGCGAGTACGACGACCTGGTCGACACGTGGGGCATCCGGCCCAGGCTGGCCGAGCTGATCGACGGCCGATGATCGAGCGGGTCCTCACGGGGCTGCTCGCCGTACCGTTCCTCGTCGGTGCCGCGGCCGCTCCCGCCGACCGCGCCCAGGTGGTCTTCTCCTTCCAGGACGACGACATCGTCGAGTCGAGCGGACTCGCGGTCGCCGACGGGCTCGTCGTCACCACCAACGACTCGGGCGACAGCGGCCGGGTCTTCACCGTGGACCCGGCGACCGGCGAGACGGTCGGGGTCACCGAGTGGGGCGAGGACGTGCAGGACGTCGAGGCGCTCGCGCCGCTCGATGGCGACCACGTCTGGGTCGGTGACGTCGGCGACAACCTCGAGCGGCGGGACTCGGTGCAGGTGGCGCCGCTGCCGGTCGGCCCCGGGGACCGCGACTACGACGGGCCGGTCTACGACCTCGTCTACCCCGACGGGCCCCACAACGCCGAGACGCTGCTGAGCGACCCGACGACCGGACGGCTCTACGTCGCGACGAAGGGCACGCTCGGCGGCACGCTGTACGCCGCACCGGAGCCCCTCGACCCGGACGCGCCCAACGAGCTCGAGCCCCTGGGCGAGGTGCTGCCGATCGCGACCGACGGCGCGTTCCTGGCGGACGGCACGCGCCTGGTGATCCGCAACTACGGCATCGGGGTGGTCTACGCGTTCCCGTCGCTGGAGCGGCTCGACGACCTCCGCCTGCCCTCGCAGCCGCAGGGGGAGGGGCTGGCGGTGGACGCCGACGGCAGCCTCCTGCTCAGCTCGGAGGGGCTGCACGCGTCGGTGCTGCGGGTGTCGCTGCCGGCCACCTCGCCGACCCCCAGCGCCTCGCCCACGCGCCGCACCGAGTCGCGTGAGGACGCCGAGCTCCCGGAGACCACCGAGACCCAGCGCCCCGCCTGGCCGTGGTTCGTGGGCGGGCTGATCGGGCTCGGGTGCCTCGTGGTGCTGCTCGGTTCGCTCCGCCGCCGGTGACCTGACGATCGCCTAGGGTGTGCCGGTGAGGCCCGACGGCGGACCGGTGCTCGACCAGCCCGGCTCGAACATCGCGCTGGACGTCTTCGTCCTCGACCAGCACCTCGGCGCGCTCATCGAGCACGCGCTGCGCGGGACGGGTGTGTCTCCCGCGCAGTACGCCGTCTACGGGCAGCTGGCGCACGGGGCGAGCTCGCCCAAGGAGCTGCTGGAGGTGCTCGGCCTGCGGCCGGCGACGCTGACCGGCTACCTCAGCGCCATGGAGGCCCGGGGCGATCTCCTCCGCACCCGCGACGCGGCCGATCGTCGTGCCCACCGGCTGGAGCTCACCGAGCAGGGCCGGGCGACCCGTGACGCGTGCCGGGCGCGGTTCCGCAGGACGATGCGCGGCATCACCGACGAGCTCGGGGGCGCGGACGCCGTCGCCGAGCTGCGGGCGGCCCTCGGCCGGCTCGACGCGGCGATCCGTCGCGTGCACGACCGCACGCGGACGGTCTGACGCGCGACTCTCGGCGGGCCGAGGTTCACCTCGCGCCCGCGCTGGCTACTGTCCCCGCGTGCCTCGCCTTCGCCGTACCTCTCCCGACCAGCTGGGCTGGACCCGACGCCGTGCCGGAAAGGGCTTCGTCTACCTCGACGAGCGCGGTGCGCGGCTGCCCGAGGAGCAGGCGCAGCGGGTCCGCGACCTGGTGATCCCGCCCGCGTGGAAGGACGTGTGGATCACGCCGTACGCGAACGGCCACCTCCAGGCGGTCGGCACCGACGACGCCGGGCGGCGCCAGTACCTCTACCACCCGCAGTGGCGCGAGCGGCGCGACGCCGAGAAGTTCGACCGGATGCTGCTGTTCGGCAAGGCGCTCTCCAAGGCGCGGGAGCGGGTGCTGGTCGACCTCGGCATGCAGGGGATGCCCCTCGAGCGCGCCTGCGCGGCGGCGGTCCGGCTGCTCGACCTGGGCTACTTCCGCATCGGCAACGACGTCTACGCCGACGAGAACGGCTCGTTCGGTCTGACCACCCTCGAACGCCGCCACGTCCGCAAGCACCAGCGGGCGCTGGTGTTCGCGTTCACCGGGAAGTCCGGCGTCGAGCACGAGATCCGCATCGACGACGAGGTCGTCATCGACGCGATCGAGATCATGCGCCGGCGGCGCGGCGGGGACGACCGGCTGCTGTCCTACAAGGACGGCCGATCGTGGCGCTCGCTGCTGCCCGACCTGGTCAACGACTACGTGCGGGCCTCGACCGGGCTGGAGGCGACGGCGAAGGACTTCCGCACCTGGCACGCCACGGTGCTCGCCGCCGCCGCGCTCGCCGAGACGCCGGAGCCCGGCCAGAGCAAGGCCTCGCAGAAGCGCGCGATCGCGGAGGCGATGAAGGAGGTCTCGCAGTTCCTCGGCAACACCCCGGCGCTGGCCAAGTCGTCGTACGTCGACCCGCGCGTCGTCGACGCCTACCGGCGCGGCAAGACCATCGAGCGCGCCACCCGGCGCCGCTACGAGAACACCGACGAGCGCCAGGCCGCCCTGGAGCGCGCGACGCTCAAGCTGCTGAGGGAGTTCGAGTGAGGATCACCGTCGTCGAGGGCGACATCACCGAGCAGGACGTCGACGCGGTCGTCAACGCCGCCAACCGGGCGATGCGCGGCGGGTCGGGCGTGGACGGCGCGATCCACCGGGCGGGCGGCCCGGCCGTGCTCGAGGACTGCATCCGGCGGTTCCCCCACGGGCTCGCCACCGGCGACGCCGGCTGGACCACGGCCGGCGACCTGGCGGCGCGCTGGGTGATCCACGTCGTCGGCCCCAACCACACCCGCGGCGAGACCGACCGCTCGCTGCTGACCTCGTGCTACGTGCGCGCCCTCGAGGTCGCCGACGAGTTGGGGGCGCGCACGGTGGCGTTCCCGCTGGTCAGCGCCGGCGTCTACGGCTGGCCCAAAGACGACGCGATCGCCGCCGCCCTGGAGGTGTTCCGGTCCGCCGACACCCGCGTCGACGAGGCGCGGCTGGTCGCCTTCGGCCACGACACGTACGACGCGATCAAGGCCCAGCTCGGCTAGGCCGTGTCTAGAGCCGCTCGATCACCCAGTCGATGCAGGCGGTGAGCGCGGCGATGTCGGACGGGTCGATCGCGGGGTACATCGCGATGCGCAGCTGGTTGCGGCCGAGCTTGCGATAGGGCTCGGTGTCGACGATGCCGTTGGCGCGCAGCGTCGCGGCGATGGCACTGGCGTCGATGGCGTCGTCGAAGTCGATGGTGCCGATCACCAGGGAGCGGTGCTCCGGGTCGGTGACGTAGGGGAACGCCGCCTCGGACGCCTCGGCCCAGCCGTAGAGCGTGCTCGACGACTCGGTCGTGCGCTCGACCATGCCCTTGAGGCCGCCCTGGCCGTTCATCCAGTCGAGCTGCTCGGCCATGAGGAACAGCGTCGCGACCGCGGGGGTGTTGTAGGTCTGGTTGAGCCGCGACTGGTCGATCGCGGTCTTCAGGTCGAAGAACGCCGGGACGTGCCGCCCCGACGCGGCGATCCGCTCGGCCCGCTCGATCGCGGCGGGGGAGAAGATCGCGACGTAGAGGCCGCCGTCGGAGGCGAACGACTTCTGTGGCGCGAAGTAGTAGACGTCCGACTCGGTGAGGTCGACGGGCAGGCCGCCGGCTCCGGAGGTGGCGTCGATGAGCACCAGCGCCCCGTCGTCGGCCCCCTTCGGTCGCACCACCGGCGCCATCACGGCGGTCGACGTCTCGTTGTGCGCCCAGGCGTAGGCGTCGACGCCCGCCTCGGCGGCGGCCACCGGTCGTGAGCCGGGCTCGCTCGCGATCACCGACGGCTCGTCGAGCCACGGCGCCGCCTTGACCGCGGTCGCGAACTTGCTCGAGAACTCGCCGAAGGTCAGGTGCTGGCTCTTCTGCTCGATCAGGCCGAACGTGGCGACGTCCCAGAACGCCGTCGCGCCGCCATTGCCGAGCACCACCTCGTAGCCCTCCGGCATCGAGAACAGCTCGGCGACCCCCTCGCGCACCCGGCCGACCAGGTCGCGCACCGGCGCCTGGCGGTGCGACGTGCCCATCAGCGAGGAGCCGGTGGCCGCGAGCGCGTCGAGGTGGGCCGGCTGGATCTTGGACGGGCCCGCACCGAACCGACCGTCGGCGGGCAGCAGGTCGGCCGGGATCCGCGGTGCGTTGGTCGAGTCGTCGTTCACGCCACCTATTCTGGCAGCCGCCCAGCCGCCGACCCGGAGGAGTCCAGATGCCCCGAGGGCGCACCGCGCGCGACCACGAGGGTCTGCAGCGCGTGCTCCTGCTGGGCGGGGTGCTGATCGCGGTGGCCGGCGTCGCCATCGCCGTGTGGGGGCTGGTCGCCGGCGGTTGGGGGCTGGTGGCCGGGCCGGTGCTCGTGGTGTTCGCCGTCGCCTGCCTGGTCGTCGCGCGCGACGACGGCCGCGGCCGGTTCTGCCCGGAGTGCGTGGCCCGCAACCCCGAGGACGCCGAGACCTGCCAGCGCTGCGGACACGCACTTGGCTGAGCCGGCGGCGCTGGAGATCGTCCGGGTCGGCTACGGGCACCCCGACGCGATGCGCCTGATCGAGGAGGTGCAGGCGGAGTACGTCGCCCGCTACGGCGGCCCCGACGTCACCCCGCTCGACCCGCTGATGTTCGAGCCGCCGTCCGGCAGCTTCTTCGTCGGCTACCTCGACTTCGGGCGAGAGCGGCGACCGGTGGCGTCGGGCGCCTGGCGGGCGCACGACGACGTCGAGACGTTCGGCACCCGGCGTACCGCCGAGATCAAGCGGATGTACGTCGCCACCGAGGCCCGCGGCCGCGGGCTCGCACGGACGATGCTCGCGCACCTCGAGCGGAGCGCGGCGGCGTCGGGTGCCGAGGCGATGATCCTGGAGACCGGCACCGCGCAGCCGGAGGCGATGGCTCTCTACGAGTCGTCGGGCTACACCCGCATCCCGTCGTTCGGCTACTACAAGGACGAGCCGCTGAACCGCTGCTACGCGAAGCCGCTTGAGACCACTAGCGTGTCGCCGTGAGCGAGAACGTGACGGGCAACGTGGAGGGACTCTGATGGGGATCTTCGGTGGCTCGGCGCAGGACCAGGTCGACCTCGGGGCGATCAACGACCGGCTCGCCCGGCTCGAGTCGGCGGTCGCGTCGCTGCAGGGGCAGCTGGCCGCGCTGACGACCGGTGCGGTGGCCGCCGGGCCGCCCAACGCGCTGGCGGGCACCGACCCCGGCCAGATCCCCTACGGCAGCAACGTCGCCGGCGGCGCGTGGCTCGACGAGGTCCGGCAGCTGAAGGACGACGGCAAGCTGATCAACGCGATCAAGCTCTACCGCGAGAAGACGGGCCTCGGGCTCAAGGAGGCCAAGGACGCCGTCGAGGGCCTGATCTGAGCGGGGCCTGACCGTGCTGCTCCCGATGAGGGTGGCCCAGGGGGTCGCCGACGGGTCGGTGACGCTGGCGTTCCGGCGCTGGCGCAAGCAGGACGTCGTGCCGGGGCAGGTGTTCACGACCTCCGCCGGACTGGTGCGCGTCGAGGCCGTCACCGTGGTGGAGGCCGACGCCATCACCGACGACGAGGCGCAGCGCGCGGGCTGGCCCGACGCCGAGCGGCTGCGGCGCCGGCTTGCGCCCGAGGGCGAGACCTACCGCGTCGAGCTGGCGTACGCCGGACCCGACCCGCGGGTGGCGCTGCGCGCGTCCGCCGACCTCACCGACGACGACGTCGCCGACCTCGACCGGCGGCTGGAGCGGCTCGACCGGGCCGCCGCGCACGGGCCGTGGACGATGCACTACCTCGCGCTGATCCGGGAGCACCCCCAGCGCCGCGCGCCCGACCTGGCCGAGCTGGTCGGGCGCGAGACGGCGCCGTTCAAGATCGACGTCCGCAAGCTGAAGAACCTCGGCCTGACGATCTCCTACGCCGTCGGCTACGAGGTCTCGCCGCGCGGGCTGGCCTACCTGAGCCGGACCACCCGGTCCTGACCGCACGGTTGTAATTCACCCCGTTCCGCTCCGGGGCGCGCCGGTGCCGACCTACGGTGCGGCCATGCGCGCGCTCCTCGTCGCGGCCGCACTGTCGCTGTGCGCTGCCGCTCTCTCCCTCGGCGGTCCGGCCGCGGCCGACGCTCCCCGGGCCATCGACGGTGGCGGCCTGCCCGTGGAGGACTACGCGGGCTACGCGCCGCAGACCACGTGCACCAAGAAGCCGCGCCCCGGCACCGTCGCGCTCGGCAGCTGGCTGGTCGCGACGTACGGCGGCGGAGGCGGGGCGGTCAACCGGCCCTGCACCGGCTCCGGCGCCTCCGAGCACAAGGACGGGCGCGCGATCGACTGGACCCTCGACGCCACCGACCGCGCCGACCGTCTGGTCGCGAAGGCGTTCCTGGCCGCGGCGTTCGCCCCCGACGCCGCCGGCAACCCCGCTGCGTTGGCCCGCCGGATGGGGATCATGTACGTCATCTGGAACGACCACTTCTACCCGGCCTACCACCAGTTCCAGCCGGAGAGCTACCTGTCGTCGTCCTGCCGCTCCAAGCGGACGTGCTCGAAGACGCTGCGGCACCGCGACCACGTGCACATCTCGCTGTCGAAGGCCGGCGCGAAGGGGCGGACCAGCTTCTACGTAGACCTGGTGCCGGAGTAGCGCACCTGCACCGGGATGACCCAAGATCGCCTTCCACGCTGCGAACGCCAGACTGGGAAGGAACCCATCGGATGTCCCGATCACGAGTTGCGCTGTCCGTCCTCGCCGTCGCGGTCGCTGTGCCGGTGACCCTCGTCCTGCCATCCGGTCCGGCCGTCGCCGGGCTGCCGGCGAGGTGGACGACGTACAAGGACTCGCATCTCGACGTCGCGGACGATGCGGGCACGATGACGATCAAGGTCGGCCGCGACCCTCACAAGATCGCCAGGATCGTCATCGTCGCTGACTGCGACGGGACGAAGGAGAGGTTCACCCGCCGCAACGTGCCGATCAGGGACGACGGCAGGTTCAGTGTCTCCGGCGGCAGGTACGTCAGCATCGAGGGCAAGTTCTGGACCGCGCACCGTGCCACCGGCAGCCTCACCACCCACCAGTGCGGGTTCTTCGGCGGGGACTTCTCCGCCACGGACTAGCACTCGGCCACCTCGACAAGGCATGTGAGGACGCCAGGCTCCCGGTGGTTGAGGTGCGAGGAGCGCTAGCGACGAGCCTCGAAACCGCCGCAGCGTAGGCACCGGCGTAAGTCCCAGCAAGAGCCTTGCGAGGTTTCGAGGCTCTGACGCTCGTACCTCGACCAGCGTCACAGCGGCATGACCGCTACGCGGCTGCTGGTCGGGCTCCGCCCGGACGGCTCGCGTCAGGACCCGTGGAGGATCGCGAAGTACCAGATGAAGACCGCGCCAGCGGTCAACGGCGCAAGGACCGCGCCAACAAGAACGCCCGCGCCCCAACGACGTCTTCGTGGGTTGAGGAGTGCGATCGTGCCGACCAACCCGGTCAGAACAGCGCTGCCGGCCACCAGCCCGACGGACCACTCTTCGCCGCCGCGAGCGTTCCAATGATCGGCGATCGGAATGGTGCAGGCCGCGACGGCGAGGTTGACTGCGAACGCCAAGATGAAGCCCCAACCGAAGGAGGCTGGCTCCGGCTCCGGCTCCGCGAGCTCCCCACGTGACGCCACGACCCGAAAGGTATGCCAGGACCAGGGCTTCTGCCCGACCCATCGTCAGGTGAGTGCTTGCTCGGCGACCTGGGAGGTGGAACTCGCCCACCAGGACCAGAACCCGGACGTTCGTACGCTGTGGACAGCGTCCTCCGATCCAGTAGCAGTGTCGGTGGCGAGTGGTTGGGTTGAGTCATGCCCGAGCCGATCAGCTTCGTCGCCGTCGAGGACCTCGACGCCGCCGAGACGCTGACCGCGGTCGAGGCGGGCGTGCGCGATCGGCGGGCTGCCGAGGTGCGTGAGCTCGACCTGGCGCTGCACTGGGCCGACCTGCACGCCGACGACCCTCGTGCTGATGGCGTGCCGCGGCCTCCGGGTGCGGCGCGGCTTGTGCGGGTCGGTGGCGCCGGGACGCCGATGGTGCAGGACCTGGCGTTGTGCGAGCTCGCGGTCGCGCGGGGTCAGCACACGCTGGCGGTGCGGTCGCTCGTCGCCGACGGGCTCGACCTGCGGCACCGGCTGCCCGAGCTCCACGCTGCGGTGCGAGAGGGCCGGGTCGACCTGTGGGCTGCTCGCAAGGTCGCCTCGATGACGCGCAAGCTCGACGCCGAGGCGGCCGAGCTGGTCGACCACGCGGTGGCGGAGGCGGTCGAGGAGGGGCCGGGTCGGCTGCTCACGATCGCCGAAGCCAAGGTGCTTGAGGCCGACACCGAGGCGGCTCGTACTGAGCGAGAGGCCGGGCGCCGCAAGAGGTACGTCGCCATCACCCCGACCGATGACGACGGACTCCGCACGGTGATCGCCCCAGTTGTTCCGGCCGACGCGGTCTGGCTCGACGCGACCCTGGAGCGGGTGGTCGACGCCCTCGACGCCCGCCGTGACCTGGTGCCCGACCTGCCGGAGGACTGCACGCGCGACGAGCTCCGCTCGGTCGCGCTGGGGTGGCTTGCCCATCCCGAGGACGTGCTGGCCCTTCTCGCAGGGGAGGCGGAGCCGCGCGGCAACGGCGCGAAAGCCCGGCACGCCGTCGTGCACGTCCACCTCCACCAGACCGTCCTGGAGGGGGCCGAGGGCGTGGCACGGGTCGAGGAGGCCGGTCCGCTGCTTCTGGAGGAGCTCCAGGGGCTCCTGGGCCACGCGCGGGTCACGCTCGCGCCGGTCATCGACCTCGCCGAGACACACAGCGTCAACGCCTACGAGCACCCCGAGGAGGTCAAGGTCCGCACCCACCTGCGCTGCGTGGGCGACGTGTTCCCCCACGCGACCACGATCAGCCGCGGCACCGACATGGACCATCCGGATCCCTACCAGCCCACCGGCCCACCCGGCCAGACCGGCGACCACAACGCCGCCCCGCTGGGGCGACGACATCACCGGGCCAAGACCCACCAGGCCTACCGCGCCCAGCAGCTCGGCCTCGGCCGCTACCTCTGGCACACCCCGCACGGACTGCGGCGTCTCGTCGACGCCACCGGCACCCACGAGGTGGACGCGGCCTGCGCTCTCGAGCTCGAGCACCCAGGTGCGCTCCACGCCGCCCTCGACCGGGTCCGCGACGGGACGGCGCCGTAGCTCTAGTCAGCCCACTCCGCCTGCCAGCCCTCCACGTCCGTGGCGGGACGGGCGGACGGGCCGGCGTAGATGGCCGAGGGCCGGATCAGCCGGCCGGTCTTCTTCTGCTCCAGGATGTGCGCCGACCAGCCGCCGGTGCGGGCGCAGGTGAACATCGAGGTGAACATGTTGGCCGGCACCTCGGCGAAGTCGAGGACGATCGCCGCCCAGAACTCCACGTTGGTCTCCAGCACCCGGTCGGGGCGCCGCGCGCGCAGCTCGGCCAGGGCGGCCTTCTCCAGCGCCTCGGCGACCTCGTAGCGCGGGGCGTCGAGCTCCTGCGCCGTGCGCCGCAACACGCGAGCCCGCGGGTCCTCCGCGCGGTAGACGCGGTGGCCGAAGCCCATCAGCCGCTCGCCCTTGTCGAGCAGTCCCTTGACGTAGGCGTCCGCGTCGCCGGACTTCTCGACCTCCTCGATCATGGTCAGCACCCGCGCCGGCGCACCGCCGTGCAGCGGCCCGCTCATCGCGCCGATCGCCCCGGAGAACGCGGCCGCGACGTCGGCGCCGGTCGAGGTGATCACCCGGGCCGTGAACGTCGAGGCGTTCATGCCGTGCTCGGCGGCCGAGGACCAGTAGGCGTCGATCGCCTTGACGTGCTTGGGGTCCGGCTCGCCCTTCCAGCGGATCAGGAAGCGCTCGGCGAGCGTGGCGCCCTTGTCGACCTCGCTCTGCGGCACGACGGGCTTGCCGAGGCCCCGGGCCGACTGCGCGGCGTACGACAGCACCATCACGGCCACCCGCGAGAGGTCGAGGCGCGCCTGCTCGTCGCTGATGTCGTAGGTCTGACCCATCCCGAGCATCGGCGCCAGCATCGCGACCGACGCCTGGACGTCGGCGCGGACGTCGCCGGTGTGGATCGCGATGTTGTACGGCTCGGCCGGCGGCAGCCCGGGGGCGTAGGACCCGTCGACGAGCAGTCCCCACACGTTCTCGAACGGCACCCGGCCGACGATGTCCTCGATGTCGACGCCGCGGTAGCGCAGCGCCGAGCCTTCCTTGTCGGGCTCAGCGATCTCGGTCCGGAAGGCGATGACGCCCTCGAGACCCTCGTGCACCTCCACCGCGGATACGTCGTCAGCCATGTCGCGCATTCTGCCGTACCTGCTGCCGGACCCGAGGAGGCCCGTATGTTGAGCATCCATGGATCCCCACGACGCCCATGAAGACGCCGGCGCGCTCGGCTCGGTGGCGGCGGCCCGCGCGGAGTACACCACGGGCGGCCTGGTCGAGGCCGACCTGCTGCCCGACCCGATCGCGATGTTCCGGCGGTGGTACGACGACGCGCACGCGGCCGGCCTCCACGAGCCCAACGCGATGGTGGTCGCGACCGTCTCGGCCGACTTCGCGCCGTCGGCACGGCTGGTGCTGCTCAAGGGCGTCTCCGACGAGGGGTTCGTGTTCTACACCAACACCGGCTCGCGCAAGGGCACCGAGCTGGCCGGCAACCCCCGCATCGCGCTCCTCTTCCCGTGGCACCCGCTGGAGCGCCAGGTGCGCGTCGACGGCACCGCCCGGCTGCTGCCGCGAGCCGAGGTCGACGCCTACTTCGCGGTCCGCCCGCGCGGCTCCCAGCTCGGCGCATGGGCCTCGCACCAGTCGCGGGTGGTCTCCGGTCGCGACGAGCTCGCCGCGGCGTACGCCGACGCCGAGGCGCGCTACGCCGACGTCGACGTGCCGACGCCCGAGGAGTGGGGCGGCTACCTCGTGCACCCGGAGGCGGTGGAGTTCTGGCAGGGCCGGCCCGGCCGGATGCACGACCGGCTCGTCTACCGCCGCACGGCCGGCGATGGGGAGGACGGCTGGCAGACCGAGCGGCTGGCCCCGTAGGGCTCTCCCACCCGGCATATGACCCACAAGGACCATGGGCCTCGCGCCGAAGCCGACATAGCCTCGACGTTCGTGACCAAGCACCTCTTCCGTGGGAACCCGCGCCTCCTCATCGGCGCGCTCCCGTGGGCCGTCGGCGTCGTCCTCCTCAAGTGGATCGCGGACGCCACGGACCTCCAGCCGCTCAACCTGAGCCCGCTGCTCGCCGGCGCGATCGCCGCCGAGGTCTTCATCCTCGGCTTCCTGCTCTCCGGCACCGCCGGTGACTTCAAGGAGGCCGAGCGGCTGCCCGGCGAGGTCGCGGCGAGCCTGGAGACCATGGCCGACGAGTGCCTGATCACCTACGAGGACCTCAGGCTCCCCGAGGCACGCACCGCCCTCCAGCAGCTCATCGAGATCAGCACCTCCATCCGGATGTGGCTGATGCAGGACCGCGGCTTCGACGACGTGCTGTCCGACATCCGCGCGCTCAACGGGCCGTTCCGCGTGATGGCGCCGGCGATCCAGGCCGGCTTCACCACGCGGCTGAAGTCGGAGCAGGCGTCGGTGCGCAAGATCGTGCTCCGCATGGACACCATGCGCCGCACGTCGTACGTCGCCGCGGGCTACCTCATCGCCGAGGTCACCGCCGTGCTGCTGGCCGCGATCATGGTCCTCACCGACCTCGAGGACCTCGCGCCGACGCTGTGCCTGGTCGGGCTCATCACCTACCTGCTGTTCTACCTGGTGGGGCTGATCCGCGACCTCGACAACCCGTTCGAGTACCCCGACGGCAAGCCCGGCGCCGCCGACGTGAACCTCGACGTGCTCGAGCGCAACGAGGACCGGCTCCGCGCGCTGCTCGGCGCCCTCGAGCCCGAGTCGGCCAACCCGGCGGCGCCCATGGAGCCGTCGGTCTGAACGCCGCCCCCGGGCTCGCCTGCCAGGACGGCGACTCGGTCACCCTCACCCACGCCGGCCTGAGCTACGTCGGACCGCTGCGCGAGGACGGCAGCTTCGCCACGGCGGCGGTCACGGTGCAGGTGGGTGGTGACACGCACTCGCTCGCGGTGGCGGGCACCTTCGGCGACGACGGCTTCGAGGCCACGGTGAGCGCCGCGGTGACAGGTGGGCAGACGTGCGGCTACACGGTGGAGTGGGCGGGACGAGGACGTAATCGAGTTGTGAGTGAGTGCTCACTCACTTTAGGCTGTCCGGCGTGCCTGACACCTCCGTACGCCGCGAGCGCGCCCGGCCGATGTCGCCCGAGGAGCGCCGCGAGGCCATCATCGAGGCCACCCGCCCGCTGCTCTACGAGCACGGCCAGGCGACGACGACCAGGCTGATAGCCGAGGCGGCCGGCATCGCCGAGGGCACGATCTTCCGCAGCTTCACCAGCAAGGACGAGCTCTTCGAGGCCGTCCTGGAGCGCGAGTTCGACCCGGATGCGTTCCTGGCGCGGCTGGCGGAGATCGACCCCGAGCTGCCGCTGCGCGAGCGGCTGGTCACCTACACCGGGCTCTTGCAGCAGCGCTTCCTCGGCATCTTCCGGCTGATGACCGCCATGGGGATCACCAAGCCGCCGGCGAAGCTCCGCGACGAGGCTACCCGCCGCCGCCTGCACGACCACGGTCTCGCGCTGCTCATCGGCGCCGACGCCCCGCTCTTCAAGCTCTCGGTCGACCGCGTGACCGAGCTGGTCCGCGGGCTCACCTTCGCCGCGAGCCACCCGCACCTCACCGATGCCCAACCACTGATCCCCGAGGAGATCGTCGACGTGATCCTGCACGGCGTCCTGAAGACGGGGGAGCAGGCCTGATGCTGCTGCGCCTCCTCCGCACCCACCTCGCGCCGTACAAGCCGTGGCTCGCCGCCATCGTGGTGCTGCAGTTCACCGCGACGGTCGCGATGCTCTACCTGCCCAGCCTCAACGCCGACATCATCGACCGCGGCGTCGCCACCGGCGACACCGACTACATCCTGCACACCGGCGCGATCATGCTCGGCGTCTCGGTGCTGCAGATCCTCTGCTCGGTCGTCGCCGTGGCGTGCGCCTCGCGCACGGCGATGTCGTTCGGCCGCGACCTCCGCGCCGCCGTCTTCCACCGCGTCGGCGCCTTCTCGGGTCGCGAGGTCGCCCAGTTCGGCGCGCCGTCGCTGATCACCCGCAACACCAACGACGTCCAGCAGGTGCAGATGCTCTCGCTGCTCACCTGCTCGCTCGCGGTACAGGTCCCGATCATGATGGTCGGCGGGATCGTGATGGCGATGCGCGAGGACCTCGGCCTGTCCTGGCTGCTGGCCGTCGTGGTGCCGGCGCTGTTCCTCTCCGTCGGCCTGGTCGTCTCGCAGATGGTGCCGAGCTTCCGGCTCGTCCAGTCGCGCATCGACGACGTCAACCGGATCATGCGCGAGCAGATCAGCGGCATCCGGGTGGTCCGCGCCTTCGTCCGCGAGCCGCGCGAGCGGCAGCGGTTCGCGGAGGCCAACGACGGACTGACCGAGGTCTCGATCCGGGCCGGCCGCTGGATGGCGACGATGTTCCCGCTGGTGATGCTGGTCGTGAACATGTCGAGCGTCGCGGTCATCTGGTACGGCGGGCACCGGGTCGACGAGGGGCAGATGCAGGTGGGGGCGCTGACGGCGTTCCTGAGCTACCTCATGCAGATCCTCATGAGCGTGATGATGGGGACCTTCATGCTCATGCAGGTGCCGCGCTCGGCGGTGTGCGCCGACCGGATCAGCGAGGTGCTCGACACCCGGCCGAGCGTCGTACCGCCCCAGGCCGGGGTCACCGAGCTCACCGCGTACGGCGAGCTCGAGCTCGAGGACGTGTCGTTCACCTACCCCGGCGCCGAGCACCCGGTGCTGTGCGACGTCGGCTTCAGCGCGCGTCCGGGCCAGACCGTCGCGATCATCGGCTCGACCGGCGCGGGCAAGACCACCCTGGTCAACCTGGTGCCGCGGCTCTTCGACGCGACGTCCGGCGCGGTGCGGGTCGACGGCGTCGACGTGCGCGACATCGCCCCCGAGACGCTGTGGTCGCGGATCGGGCTGGTGCCCCAGAAGGCGTTCCTCTTCACCGGCACCGTGCGCAGCAACCTCCTGCACGGCAAGCCGGACGCGACCGACGACGAGCTGTGGCACGCGCTGGAGGTGGCCCAGGCTCGCGACTTCGTCGAGCGGATGCCGGAGGGCCTCGACGCCCCGATCGTCCAGGGCGGCACGAACGTCTCGGGCGGCCAGCGGCAGCGGCTCGCGATCGCCCGGGCGCTCGTGCGCCGCCCCGAGATCTACCTGTTCGACGACACGTTCTCCGCGCTCGACCTCACGACCGACGCCCGGTTGCGCGCGGCGCTGCGTCCCGAGACCCGCGACTCGACCGTCGTCGTCGTGGCGCAGCGCGTCTCCACCATCCGCGACGCCGACCTGATCCTGGTGCTGGAGGACGGCCGCGTGGTCGGTCGCGGCACCCACACCGAGCTGCTCGGGAGCAACGAGACCTACCAGGAGATCGTCGCCTCCCAGCTCACCGCCGAGGAGGCCGCATGAGCACCACCACCGCCCCCAAGGGCGGCCCGGCGATGAAGCAGACCGAGCGCATCGAGGCGCCGATGGGCGGCCCGGGTCGCGGCCCGATGGGCGGCGGCATGGTGGGCCAGAAGGCCATGACCTTCGGCCCGTCGGCCAAGCGGCTCGTACGCCGGATGGCCCCCGAGCGCAACCGCGCCTACGCCGTCATCGCCCTGGCCGTGGCGAGCGTCTTCCTGCTCGCCTACGGCCCACGGCTGCTCGGCCACGCGACCGACCTGATCTTCGGCGCCTTCCTCGCCCAGCAGCCCGTCGACTTCGCGGCCGTGCGCACCACGCTGCTCGAGGTGGTCGCGGTCTACGCCGCGGGCTCGGTGCTCGCGTGGGGCCAGGGCTACCTGCTCAACGACGTCGTCCAGAGCACCGTGCGCCGGATGCGCTCCGACGTGGAGGACAAGGTCAACGCGCTGCCGCTGGAGTACTTCGACAAGCAGCCGCGCGGCGAGCTGATGAGCCGGGTCACCAACGACATCGACAACATCAGCCAGACCCTGCAGCAGACGATGAGCCAGCTGATGACGTCGCT
Source organism: Nocardioides halotolerans DSM 19273 (assembly GCF_000422805.1). GTDB lineage: Bacteria > Actinomycetota > Actinomycetes > Propionibacteriales > Nocardioidaceae > Nocardioides > Nocardioides halotolerans. Next base: position 175,896 of record NZ_KE383926.1, read on the forward strand.
GCTCACCGTCGTGGCGGTGCTCGCGATGATGCTGTGGATCTCGCCGCTCCTGGCGCTGATCGCGCTCGTCTCGGTGCCGGTGTCGATGTGGGTGACCTCGCGGATCATGAAGCGGTCGCAGGGGCAGTTCATCGCCCAGTGGCGTCGGACCGGCCGGCTCAACGCCCAGATCGAGGAGTCGTTCTCGGGCCACGCGCTCGTCACCGTCTTCGGGCGGCGCGCCGAGGTCGAGCGGACCTTCGCCGAGGAGAACGAGGAGCTCTACCAGGCGTCGTTCAAGGCGCAGTTCGTGAGCGGGCTGATCATGCCGGTGATGATGTTCATCGGGAACCTCAACTACGTCGTGGTCGCGGTCGTCGGCGGTCTCCGGGTCGCTCACGGCACGCTGACGCTGGGCGAGGTGCAGGCGTTCATCCAGTACTCCCGGCAGTTCATGCAGCCGCTCACCCAGGTCGCCTCGATGATGAACCTCCTGCAGTCCGGCGTCGCCTCCGCCGAGCGGGTCTTCGAGCTGCTCGACGCCGACGAGCAGGTGCCCGACAGCACCGACGTCTTCCCGCCCGCCGGCAGGGGAGAGGTGCGGTTCGAGCATGTGTCGTTCAGCTACGACCCCGCCGAGCCGCTCATCGAGGACCTCTCGCTGGTCGCCAGCCCGGGCCAGACGGTCGCGATCGTCGGCCCTACGGGTGCCGGCAAGACCACGCTGGTCAACCTCGTCATGCGCTTCTACGAGCTCGACGGCGGTCGGATCACGATCGACGGCACCGACATCACCGCGATGCCGCGCGCCGCCCTGCGCGGCCGGATCGGCATGGTGCTGCAGGACACCTGGCTGTTCAAGGGCACCATCCGCGACAACATCCGCTACGGGCGCCCCGACGCCACCGAGGAGGAGGTGCTCGAGGCGGCCCGGGCGACGTTCGTCGACCGGTTCGTGCACTCGCTGCCCGACGGCTACGACACGCTGGTCGACGAGGACGGCGACAACCTGTCCGCGGGCGAGCGGCAGCTGCTCACGATCGCGCGGGCCTTCCTCGCCGACCCGGCGCTGCTCATCCTCGACGAGGCGACGTCGTCGGTCGACACCCGCACCGAGCTGCTGCTGCAGCACGCAATGGCGGCGCTGCGCACCGACCGGACGTCGTTCGTGATCGCCCACCGGCTGTCCACGATCCGCGACGCCGACCTGATCCTGGTGATGGAGGACGGCCGGATCGTCGAGCAGGGCAACCACGACTCGCTGCTCGCCTCGGACGGCGCCTATGCGCGGCTGTACCAGTCGCAGTTCGCGGCGGCCGTCGCCTGAGCCCGGCTCCCGGATAACTCATTGTCCACGCGCCCGCGGCGACCTACGCTCGTCGTACACGGGAAAGGAGGTGGTCCGAAGAATGAATTCTTTGAGGACGCGTGAGGTGGCTGCCCGCTAGCAGCCCCAGCAACACGGCAGGTTGGCCAAGAGATCGAGGCCGGTCGTGCCGAGCTGCTGGCGAATCCACCGCAGCTACCCGACCCGCAGGCGAACCGGGAACGTCCCCCGGTGCGGCCCCTCCACAGGGGCCACGCCTGCGGGTTGCTGCATCTCCAGGGGTCTAAGCCGAGCGGCCCAGGCGCGCCTGGGTGCCGACGAAGTCGACCACGCGGTCGACGACGGCCGGGTCGCGCAGGATCTTGCGGTGACCGAGGCCCTCGGTGGTCACGAGCGGGGCGCCGACCGACTCCGCGAAGTCGACCACGTCGGCGTAGGAGGTCTGCCGGTCGCCACGGTCGGTGATGACCAGGGTCGGCAGCGGGTCGACGTGGCGGGCCTGGACCCGGGCGTCGAAGTCCAGCAGCGGGACGCCGACGAACTCATCGACCGCGCGGTCGAACGCCGCCCGGACGCGAGGGCCGAAGCCGAGCGCCTTCTGGAACTGGTCGAAGAGCGACTCGGCCTCGACCATCGGGGCGATGAACACCAGGCGGTCGGCGCCGAGCCAGCCGAACCGCAGGGCGAGGTAGGTCGCGATGGTGCCCATCGAGTGCGCGACGACGGCCTCGGCCGGCCCGAAGCGGCAGAAGACGGCGTCGAGGGCCTTGGCGAGCTCGACCCCGTTGGTGCGGCCCGGGCCGGCCGGGCCGTGGTCGGAGTCGCCGTGGGCAGGGGCGTCGAACATGACGACGCGGTGGCCGGCGTCGAGCAGCGCCGGCACCATCGCGCCGAACTGCGTGCCGCGGCCGCCCCAGCCGTGCACGAGGTAGACGGGCCGGGCCTCGGGGTCGCCCCAGACGAGGCCGCGGACCGTGTGGCCCTGCGCCTCGACCTCGAACGGCATGCTGCCGGACGGGACGGGAAGGTCCGCCATCCGCGGTGGCGCGGTGAACCACAGGTCGCGCGCGGCCCGTCCGGCGCGGCCGGGGGCGAGGTGCTCGGCGTACCGGAACCGGGCGCGCACGAGAGCGTTCCTGAGACGAACGGTCGTGCTTTTCTGAAGAGCTGACATGGCGTGAGGTCCTTCCTGGGGCGACGGGTCGGCTAGGCCGCGCAGGACTCGAGCAGCTGGTCGAGGGCCTGGCGGGTGTGGTCGAGCGCCTTGGGGTCGCGCATCAGTCGCGCGGCGTGGTGGTAGCCGAGCATCAGGCCCTGGAGCGTGAAGGCCACCTGCTCGGTGTCGAGGTCGGAGCGGAAGTCGCCGTCGGTCACGGCGGTGCCGGCCACGGTGGCGACGAACTCGAGCCAGTCCTGCTGGCTGCGCAGCACCGCGTCGCGCATCGGCCCGGGCTGGTCGTCGAACTCGGTGGCGGCCGTGACGAAGATGCAGCCGCCTTGGAGCGCCTGGGTCTCCCACTCGAGCCACTTGTCGAAGAGGGCGCGCACCCGCGCCTCGCCGCGGGGTGCCGCCAGCGTCGGACGGATCACGAGGTCGGTGAACCGCTCGCGCGCCCGCTCGAGGGTCTCGAGCTGCATGGCTTCCTTGGACTTGAAGTGGGCGAAGAGACCGCTCTTGCTCATGCCGGTGTGCTCGGCCAGCTGGCCGATGGTGAGACCGGTGAAGCCCACCTCCGACGCGATGGCCACCGCGGCGTCGAGGATCGCCGCCTTGGTCTCCGCACCCTTGGTCACGGATCAACAATGGCACGACCGTGCTTTTCGAGCAAGCGTGATCGCCGTCTCAGTGGTTGACTGGTGTCAACCTTCGGGAATACCGTTGACGACGGCAACCTTATGACGACCGTGCTTCGCCCCGACCGAGACCAGGACTCCGTGACCACACCCACCCCCGCCGGGACCCCGGCCGCCCCCGGCTCCATCGACGAGGCACCCGACGAGGCGCCCGTCGAGGCGTCCGGTCAGATGTCGCACCGCGAGGTGCTCGAGGCGCTCTCCGGGCTGCTGCTCGCCATGTTCGTCGCGATGCTGTCGAGCACCGTGGTGACCAACGCGCTGCCGCGCATCGTCAGCGACCTGCACGGCAGCCAGACCGGCTACACGTGGGTCGTGGTGGCGACATTGCTCTCGATGACCGCCACCACCCCGATCTGGGGCAAGCTCGCCGACCTCTTCAGCAAGAAGCTGCTCGTGCAGTCGGCCCTCGTGATCTACAGCGTCGGCTCCCTCATCGCCGGCCTCGCCCCCAACATGGAGACGCTGATCGGCGCGCGCGTGGTCCAGGGCCTCGGCGTCGGCGGCCTGACCGCGCTCGTCCAGGTCGTGATCGCCTCGATGGTGAGCCCGCGCGAGCGCGGCCGCTACTCCGGCTACATCGGCGCGACGTTCGCCCTCGCCACGGTCTCCGGCCCGCTCATCGGCGGCCTGATCGTCGACTCCCCGCTCGGTTGGCGCGGCACGTTCTACGTCGGCCTCCCGGTCGCCCTCGCGGCGTTCCTCGTGCTGCAGTTCAAGCTGCACCTGCCGGTCGTGAAGCGCCACGTCGACATCGACTACCTCGGCGCGACGCTGATCGTCGGCGGCGTGAGCATCCTGCTGGTCTGGGTCTCGCTGGCCGGCCAGCAGTTCGACTGGCTCTCGCCGGCCACCGCCGTCCTCGTGGCGCTCGGCGTCGCGGTGATCGCCGCCGCGGTGTACGTCGAGGCGCGGGTCGCGGTCGAGCCGGTCATCCCGCTGCGGCTCTTCAAGGACCGCACCACCTCGCTCGCCACGGCCGCCTCGGTGCTCATCGGCGTCTCGATGTTCGGGGCGACGGTCTACCTCAGCGAGTACTTCCAGAACGCCCGCGGCATGACCCCCACCGAGGCCGGCCTGATGTCGGTCGCGATGGTCGGCGGGCTGCTCGTCTCGAGCATCGTCACCGGCCGCATCATCAGCGAGACCGGCCTCTGGAAGCGGTACCTCACCGGCGGCATGGTGCTCGTCGTCATCGGGCTGGGCCTGCTCGGCACCATCGACGCGGACACCCCGCTGGTGGAGGTCGGCGCGTTCATGGCGCTCCTGGGCCTCGGGCTCGGCGCCACGATGCAGAACCTCGTGCTCGCGGTCCAGAACAACACCGCCCAGGCCGACATGGGTGCGGCCAGCTCGGTCGTGTCGTTCTTCCGCTCGATGGGCGGCTCGATCGGCGTCTCCGCGCTGGGCGCCCTGCTCAGCCACCAGGTGACCCAGAAGGTCACCGACGGGCTCGCCGCGCTCGGCATCGAGGGCGGTCACAGCACCGGCGCCATCCCCGACCTCGACGCGCTGCCCGCGCCCGTCCGCTCGCTCTACGAGGGCGCGTTCGGCGATGCCACCGGCCACCTGTTCCTGGTCGCGACCCCGTTCGCGCTGCTCGCGTTCGTGTGCATCCTGTTCATCCGCGAGGTCCCCCTCCGCACGACGCTCGACCACCAGGACGCCGCCATCGGCAACAATGGCGCCGTGGACCAGGGTGTCGACGCCGGCGCCGGCGTCAGGACGGGCGTGCGGTGACCGAGCGAACGGACTCCCTGCGGATGCTCGAGCGTGAGGTCGGCGTGCTGATCCGCCGGATCCGGCGGGTCATCGGCGAGCGCGCCCGCGCCGTCCACGAGGACCTCCAGCCGGCGTCGTACCTCCTGCTGTCGTGGCTGGTCGACGAGGGGCCGGTGCGCGCCTCGTCGATGGTCGAGAAGTTCAACATCGACAAGGGCGCGGTCAGCCGCCAGCTCCAGCACCTCGCCGAGCTCGGCCTGGTGGAGCGCACCCCCGACCCCGCCGACGGCCGGGCCACGCTCGTCGCCGCGAGCGAGGACGCCAAGCACCGGCTCGCCGACGTGGCCGAGCACCGGCGCAAGTGGCTCGACGAGCGGCTGGGCGACTGGACGACCGACGAGCTGGCGACCTTCGCCGCCACGCTGGAGAAGTACAACCTCGCGCTCAACGCCTGAGCGTGGCCGGCGTCAGCCGGTCTGTGCGAGCCAGACGGCGGTGTCGGTCGGCAGCAGGCGGCCCTCCAGCTCGCCGCTCGCCACGACCACCTCGCCCGCCGGCAGCTCGACCGCGTCGGGGCCGGCGTTGAGGACCACCGTCAGCAGGCCGCGCGTGAAGCTGAGCACGTCGTCACCCGCGTCGAGCAGCTCCACCTCCTCGGTCGCGTCGAGCGCGTGCTCGCGGCGCGCGGCCAGCGCGGTCTTGTAGAACGCCAGCGTCGAGTCGGGGTCCTGCTCCTGCGCGGCGACCGTGCGGTCGGCCCAGTCGAGGGGCTGGGGCAGCCACGGCTGCCCGGTGCCCGGGCCGAAGCAGTATGGCGGCGCGTCGCCCGCCCACGGGATCGGCACCCGGCAGCCGTCGCGCCAGTGGGTGTGCGTGCGCAGCCAGGACGGGTCCTGGCGCAGCTCCTCGGGGACGTCGACGTCCTCGAGGCCGAGCTCCTCGCCCTGGTAGAGGTACGCCGAGCCCGGCAGCGCCAGCATCGCGAGCGTCGCGGCGCGGGCGCGGGCGATGCCGACCGGCCCGCCGCCGTACCTCGTCGCGTGCCGCACCACGTCGTGGTTGCTGAGCACCCACGTGGGCGCGGCGTCGACCTCGGCGAGCTCCGCCAGCGTCCGGCGTACGACGCCCGCGAAGGCCCGGGCCGACCACGGCGCGAGCAGCCAGGAGAAGTTGAACGCCTGGCTCATCTCGTCGGAGCGGACGTAGCGGGCCATCGACTCCGGGGTCTGGGTCCACGCCTCGGCCACCGTCATCCGGTCGCCGGGGTAGTCGGCGAGCACCCGGTGCCAGCGCCGGTAGATGTCGTGCACCTCCGGCTGGTCCCACATCGGCTCGTCGCGCGGCGGTCGATCGCGCGCGGCCTCGGTGAAGTCGATGCCGCTGGCGGGCTCCTCGCCCTCGGGCACCACCTGGTCGCGCAGGCCCTCCTCCTTGACCAGGCCGTGCGCGACGTCGACGCGGAAGCCGTCGACGCCGCGGTCGAGCCAGAACCTCAGCACCGACTCGAACAGGTCGCCGACCTCGGGGTTGCGCCAGTCGAGGTCGGGCTGGGAGGTGTCGAAGAGGTGGAGGTACCACTGCCCGTCGGGCACCCGCGTCCACGCGAGACCGCCGAACACCGAGCGCCAGTTGTTCGGCGGCTCGGCGCCGTCGGGCCCCGTGCCGTCGCGGAAGATGTAGCGCGCTCGCTCCGGCGACCCCGGCGGGCTGGCGAGCGCTGCGCGGAACCACGCGTGCTCGCTCGAGGTGTGGTTGGGCACGAGGTCGACCACGACCCGCAGCCCGACGTCGTGGGCCGTCGCGATCAGCGCATCGGCGTCCGCGAGGCTGCCGAACAGCGGGTCGACGTCGGTGTAGTCGGCGACGTCGTAGCCGTGGTCGCGCTGCGGGGAGGTGTAGAACGGCGTGATCCAGAGCGCGTCGACGCCGAGGTCGCGCAAGTAGGGCAGGCGCGAGGTGATGCCGGGCAGGTCGCCGACGCCGTCACCGTCGCTGTCGGCGAAGCTGCGGACGTAGACCTGGTAGGTCACCGCGTGCCGCCACCAGGGTGCCGTGGTCGTGCTCAATTGAAATCCTTGGGGTCGACGGCGATCCAGACGTGCTCCGCGGTGCCGACGAGCACGCCGGCGGAGTCGTAGAGGGACGTGGCGCTGGCCCGCTTGCGGCCCGACTCGCCGCGGGCGGCGCCGACGACGACGTGCTCCTCACCGACGCACGGGAGCGACCACAGCCGGGCGGTCATGGTGCCGAGCACCATCAGCCGGGCACCGATGTCGGCGGCCCAGCCGCCGGCGCAGTCGAGGGCCGCCCAGGTGACTGCGTGACCGGCCTCCAGGGTGGCGTCGCGGTACTCGTGCCAGTCGGCGCACAGCCCGGTGTCGGGCGTCCAGGTCGCAGCGACCCGGCCCTCGCCGACTGGTCCCGGGAAGATGCGGAGACCGTCCCCGGGCTCGCGGCCGGTGCCGCAGGCGAAGCAGGTGGGAAACGGGTGCGCCGCCAGGCCCGGGTACGCCGCCTCGGCGGCCCGCGCGGTCGCCGCGTCGACCGGCGGCACCGGCTCGAGCTCGCGGTCGGCCGGCGTCGCCCGGGCCACCTCCCGGCCGTCGTACGACGCCACGAGGAGGGCTTCGTCGCGGGCCACCGTCATCGTGACGTCGAGCGGCGGCGGCTGGCTGAGCCGGACCGTGACCCCGCCCCAGCCGGGCGGCGCGAGCGCCGCCAGCGCCCCGGAGGTGTAGCCGCCGTTGCCGGAGCGGGCGGGGCCGCGGAAGCGGCCGGCGACGAGCAGCTCGGTGTCGACGGAGGCTGAGGTCACCCGGTCACGCTACGCCGTGGGTGATCGGTCACCGGACCGCCTCCCAACGGTCGAGAGCCTCCTGGCGCTCCGCCTTGTGGTCGACCATCGGCGCCGGGTAGCCCACCAGCTCGCGGGTCTCCAGGTCCGGGTCGTGCGGGTCGGGCACGCGCTCGGGATCGCGGAGCTCCTCGACCCACCGGCGGACGTAGGCGCCGCCCGGGTCGAACTTCCGGCCCTGCGTGGTCGGGTTGAAGACGCGGAAGTAGGGCGCCGGGTCGGTCCCGCAGCCCGCGGTCCACTGCCAGCCGTGCTGGTTGGAGGCCAGGTCGGCGTCCACGAGCCAGTGCATGAAGTGCCGGGCGCCGTGCTGCCACTCCAGGTGGAGGTCCTTCACCAGGAAGCTCGCGACGATCATCCGGACCCGGTTGTGCATCCACCCGACGGCGCGCAGCTGGCGCATCCCGGCGTCGACGACCGGGAAGCCGGTCCGACCCTCCTGCCACGCCTCGAGCTGGGTGCCCGGCCGGTCGTAGGCCATCCGCGCGAACTCGGTCCGGAGGTACTCCCGCGCCGTCCGTGGCTCGCGGAAGAGCACGCCGGCGTAGAACTCACGCCACGCGAGCTCCTTGCGGTACGTCGCGGCGCCCGTGCTGCGCTTGCGGGCCAGCGCGGCCAGCATCGTGCGCGGGTGGATCTCGCCCCACTTCAGGTGCACCGACATGCGCGAGGTCCCGTCGACCCCGGGCTTGTCACGGTCCTCGTCGTAGGCGTCGACGCGGTCGAGGAACTCCTCCCAGCGGCGCAGCGCCGCGGCCTCGCCCGCCTCGGGCAGCTCCAGTCCCGCCGGGGGAGCGGGGTCGGGGATCTCGGTCGTGCCGTCCTCGAGCACGGTCCAGCTCGCGCCGGAGGGCGGGTCGGCCGGCGCTCGCCAGCCGTGCTCGGACCACGCCCGGGAGAACGGCGTGAAGACCCGGTAGCCCTCGCCGGAGCCGTTCGTGACCCGGCCCGGTGCGACGGCGTACGGCGTCCCGGTGCGCACCAGCTCGATGCCGGCCTCTGCGAGCGCGGCCTCGACCGCGGAGTCGCGGCGCCGGCCGTAGGGACCGAAGTCCGCCGCGGCGTGCACCCGCTCGGCGCCGACCGCACGGGCGGCCAGCACCACCCGGCGCACGGGGTCGCCGCGGACGACGGAGAGCCGGGTCCGGTGCTGGCGCAGCTGCTCGTCGAGGGCGCGCAGCGAGGCTCCCAGGTAGGCGCGCCTGGTCGGCCCGGCAGGACCCCAGAGCGCAGGATCGAGGACGAACAGCGGCAGCACCGGCCCGTCGGCGACCGCGTCGAGGAGGGCGGGGTTGTCGGCCAGCCGCAGGTCGCGGCGGAACCACATCACGCTCGTCGGCATCGCGACCGTCCCTCCTCGGCGTCCAGGCCGGGGCCGGTACCCGCTCGTAGGACAGAATGTCTCGTGTGACCACCCCACGAAACCGCGCCGGAGAGGCGCTTCGCGCGGAGGCCGCTCGCTTCCGCGGGGACCCCGGAGAAGCATGAGCGACCTGATCGACACCACGGAGATGTACCTCCGGACCATCTACGAGCTGGTCGAGGAGGGCATCGTCCCGCTGCGTGCGCGGATCGCGGAGCGGCTGCACCAGAGCGGGCCCACCGTCTCGCAGACCGTGGCGCGGATGGAGCGCGACGGCCTTGTCACGGTCGAGGGCGACCGTCACCTCCAGCTGACCGAGGAGGGCATGCGCCTCGCCACCCGGGTGATGCGCAAGCACCGCCTCGCGGAGCGGCTGCTCACCGACGTGATCGGCCTCGACTGGGAGCTCGTGCACGAGGAGGCCTGCCGCTGGGAGCACGTCATGTCCGAGACCGTGGAGCGGCGGCTGGTCGAGCTGCTCGACCATCCGACCGAGTCGCCGTACGGCAACCCGATCCCGGGCCTGGCCGAGCTCGGCGAGGAGACGCTCGGCGAGCACTTCATGACCGGTGTCGAGGCGCTGTCCGACGCCGCCTCCCGCGAGGAGGGCCGGGTGCTGGTCCGCCGCATCTCCGAGGAGATGCAGAAGGACGAGTCCCTGATGAGCGCGCTGCGCCGCGTGGGTGCCCTGCCCGACAAGACGATCACGGTCATCTCCACGCCCGAGGGCGTGCTGGTCGGCTCCGGCGGCGAGACCGCCGAGATCGTGCCGGAGGCGGCAGACCACATCTTCGTGCGCAAGCTCTGAGCTTCGGCACTCTCCGGTGACGCGCTAGGAGGCGTGGGGAGCCCGCCGCAGGTCGAGCGCGGTCAGGAACTCCGACGTCCCCGCGTGCAGGCGGTACGTCGCCAGGTCGTCGCCGCGCGTCTCGCCGCGGTTGACGACCACGACGGGCGTGCCCGCCTTGGCCGCGCGCCGGACGAAGCGGAAGCCGCTCATCACCGTCAGGCTCGAGCCGGCGACCAGCAGGGCCCCGTCGCACCCCGTGAGCGCGTCGACGGCGGCGTAGCAGCGCTCGACGCGGTCGGCCGGCACGTTCTCGCCGAAGAACACCACGTGCGGCTTGAGCACGCCGCCGCAGTCCTGGCAGCCGGCGACCACGAAGCCGGAGGTGTCCTCGAGCTCGACGTCACCGTCGGGGCGCACGTCGGCGGCCAGGTGCCGCTCCGCGAAGCCCGGGTTGAGCTCGGTCAGCCGCTGCTGCAGCGCGCTCCGCGCCGTGACCGCCCGGCAGGCCAGGCAGACGACGTCGGCGATCCGGCCGTGCAGGGCCACCACCCGCCGCGATCCGGCCCGCTCGTGCAGCCCGTCGACGTTCTGGGTGACGAGCAGCGCGGGGTCGATGCGGGCCAGCGCGTGGTGACCGGCGTTCGGCTCGGCGGTGCGCATCCGGCTCCACCCGAGGTGGCTGCGGGCCCAGTAGCGCTGCTGCGCCTCGGGACCCGACACGAACTCCTGGTAGGTCATCGGGGTGCGCGCCGGGCTGCCCGGCCCGCGGTAGTCGGGGATGCCGGAGTCCGTCGAGCACCCCGCGCCGGTGAGCGCGACCAGCGGACGGTCGGCCAGGAAGTCGAGGACCTCCGTCGCCGCTGGTTGAGGAGGTCGTTCTGCGACCGTCTCGAAACCCCGGCCGGCCAACGTCATTGCGCGTAGCGGAGCGCCGCCCGCTCGCGCGCCTTCGCGGCCTCGACCTCGCGGTCCTTGGGCGGCGCGGTGGTGACCAGGTCGTCGATCAGGTGCCGGACGACGTGCGCGATGTCGTGCACGGCCTGGTCGAAGATCGCCTGGTTGGCGGCCGACGGCTTGGTCGCCCCGCTGACCTTGCGCACGAACTGCAGGGCCGCGGCGGTCACCTCGTCATCGGTCGCCGGGGGCTCGAAGTTGTTGAGCGGACGGATGTTGCGGCACATGTCTGCAAGATTACGTCGGCGAAGCATCGCCGTTGGTCGAGCTTGTCGAGACCGCCGCAACGAGCGGTGCACCGGCCCCAGCCCGGGCTGCGGCGTGTCTCGACCCGCTGCAGCGACTTCGTTCCTCAGTCGCTGCGCTCGCTCGACCCGACCTCGCCCACGTCGTCCGCTCGTTCCTCGCGGTCGACTGCGAGGTCGAAAAAGTCGGCACCGTCGCCGGTCACCAGCACCACCCGGCCGTCGGCCAGCGGCACCAGCCGGACGGCGGTGACCTCGTCGCCGTGCTCCACCTCGACCATCCGGTTGGACAGCTCGCCGTCCCCCAGCGTGAGCACCGAGACGTAGCCGACGTTGCCGCGGTCGCCGTACTCCGCGACCACGGTGAGGACCGTGCGGCCGTCGGGCAGCCAGGTCAGCTGGCGGGGGTCCTGCGCGGCCAGCGCCTGGCTGCCCGGGCCGAACTCGACGACGTCGAGCTGGCGCGGGTGGGTCAGGTCGGTGACGTTGAACAGCCCCGCCTGGGCGCCCCACGCGCCGCGCTCGCCCTGCAGCTGCCCGAGGCCGAGGAGGCGGTGCCGGCCGAGCGGATGGAGGTAGCCCGAGTAGCCCGGGATCTTGAGCGAGCCCATCAGCCTCGGCTGGTCGGAGGTGAGGTCGACGGCGTAGAGCGGGTCGACCTGGCGGAAGGTGACGACGATCGCGAGGGTGTCGAACCACCGCACCGACTCGATCTGCTCCCCGACGCCGAGGTCGTCGAGGCGGCCCGCCTCGACGAGGTCGTTGCCCTCCTGGCGGAAGGTGACGACGGAGTTGAAGTCGCCGGTGCTGGCGCTGGGACCGACCGCGACGCGGAGGACGGCGTCGGTGCCGCTGCCGACGGCGTCCATCGACCAGCGGTCGCGGATCACGCCGTCGACCTGGCCCGACGCGGCGAAGGTCGTGTCGATGCCGTCGAGGTCGAAGGCGTAGAGGTGGCTGGAGCCGTCGTACGCCGCGGAGGTGGTCGCCGGGCCGCGGCGGCCGGTGAGCCAGCCCGGGAGGAACCCGCCCGACTCCGGCGCCGGACCCGGCGGCAGGCACTCCCAGCAGCCGAACGCGAAGGTCGGGCTCGTGGCGAGGTAGAGCTGGTCGGCCGAGGCGTAGGCGAGGTCGGTGTCCGCCGCCAGCCCGCTGACCGACGGCGCCTCGGGTGCCGACGCGTCGAAGCCGACCACGGCGAGGGTGCCGAGCGACGCACCGTCGTCGGGGACGGCGACGTCCTCGCAGGCGAGCAGGGGCTCGCGGTCGGCCTCGTCGAGCGAGGCGCCCGGCAACCAGTCGCCGATGGTGCTGGCTCGCACGGCCGCCTGGTTGGCCTCGGTGGCCTCGAACTCCGTCGTCGTCCGGTCGGGGAGGGTGAAGTCGAGGTCGGGCAGGCCGGCACCGAGCACGACACGGACCACGCCGTCGTGGAGGCGCGCGGTGACCAGGCCGCTGTCGTAGTCCACCGTGTGGGTGACCTCGGGGTCGGCCGGGTCGGAGACGTCGATGGTCGCGATCCGGGTCTCGGCCCGGCGGGCTCCGTCGTCGTCGCGGTGGGAGAGGGCGACGACGGTGTCGCCGGCCAGGAGGATCTCGGTCGCACCGCCGCTGAGGGTGTGGGGCAGGTCGAGCGAGGTGAGCCGCTCGACCTCGGCGCCGCTCACGTCGTAGGTGACCAGGTCGCCGTCCTGGACCCGGAAGAGCGTGTGCCCGTCGGTCTTCACGACGTCGGGCTCGTCGACGCCGGCCTCCTGCACGTTGGTGCCGGTCTCGCCGTTGGTCGAGCGCACCGGCGACGGCGCCAGCGGCCCGCGCGAGGACGGCGCGGCCTCGGCGGCCTGCGGCACCAGGACGCCGCCGCCGACCGAGCTCTGTGCGAAGTCGTAGACGACGTCGGGGTTGCCGGCCCAGCCGTAGGGGCCGACCAGCTCGAGCCCGCGCTCGACGTACCAGTCCAGCAGGTCGTCGCAGGAGCCCGGCACCGACAGGTCGGAGCCCGAGAACGCCGCCGGCGACACCCGGGTATCCGGCCCTCGCTCGCCGCGGGTGCCGGCGTGGTCGGTGCCGCCGTACGACGTGCCGAGCACGAACGCGCCAGCGAGGCCGGCGAGCGCGGTGAGGGAGACGAGGCTGCGGGACAACAGCGGCGGCAGGGACATGATCTGGTCCTTCGACGATCAGGAGCCGGCCCGACCGGCGGGCTCCGCCGATCGGACGCGCCGGGCGCGCCCCTGGTTCCTTCTGGGAGAGTCGGACCATGCCGTCCGCCGCCCAGGAGCCGTCCTCGCGAGACCTCGACATCGTCCTGCTCGGTGCCACCGGGTTCACCGGGGCGCTCACGGCCGAGTACCTCGCCGACCACGGGCCCACGGGGCTGCGCTGGGCGCTGGCCGGCCGCAACCGCGGCAAGCTCGAGGCGGTGCGCGACAAGCTCGCGACGATCGACCCCGCGCTGGCCGACCTCGAGCTGATCGAGGCCGACAGCGGCGACCGCGCCTCGCTCGACGCGATGGTCCGCCGCGCGAAGGTCGTGATCTCGACGGTCGGGCCCTACATCCACTTCGGTGAGCCCCTGGTCGCCGCGTGCGCGGAGGCCGGCACCGACTACGTCGACCTCACCGGCGAGCCGCTGTTCGTCGACCTGATGTACGTCGCCCACCACGCGACGGCGGTGAAGAGCGGCGCCCGGATCGTGCACTCCTGCGGCTTCGACTCGATCCCGCACGACCTCGGCGCCTACTACACGGTCAAGGAGCTGGCCGCGAAGGGGCCGGTCGCGGTGCGTGGAGTCGTGCGGGCCGGCGGCGTGCCGTCCGGCGGCACCTTCCACTCGGCGATGGAGATCATGTCCCGCGCCCGCGAGACCCGCGCGGCCGCGAAGGCGCGCAGGGCTGTCGAGCGCCGCCCCGAGGGCCGCTCGTCCAAGGCCGTGGCCGGCAAGCCGCACCGCGACAAGGTGCTCGGCTGGTGGCTGCTGCCGCTGCCGACCATCGACCCGGCGATCGTGGCGCGCAGCGGGGCCGCCCTGCCGGCGTACGGGCCGCGCTTCACCTACTCCCACTACGCCGGCGCCAAGAAGCCCTGGAACGCCGCGGGGGTCGCCCTCGGTGCCGGAGCAGTGATGGCGTCGGCCCAGGTGGCGCCGCTGCGCAACTTCCTGCTCGGCCGGGTCAAGCAGGGGGACGGTCCCGACGAGGCCCGGCGTGCGAAGTCGTGGTTCACGGTCGACTTCGTGGGCGAGGGCGACGGGCGCACCGTGCACACGCGGGTGAAGGGCGGCGACCCGGGCTACGGCGAGACCTCGAAGATGCTCGCGGAGTCCGCGCTCTGCCTCGCCTTCGACGACAACCCGAAGACCGCCGGCAGCGTGACCACCGCCGAGGCGATGGGTGACAACCTGATGGCCCGCCTCGTTGCCGCGGGGATCACCTTCGAGACCCGCTGAGCCGTTTGCGCCGGGCCCGAACCGGCTACCCCTCAAGACGGATCGCGGCCCGTTCGGCTGCGACCTGGACTGAGGAGATTGTGATGGGTTACGGCTTCGGCGGATTCCTGCTGGTGGTCGGGCTGGTGCTGGCACTGGCCGTCACCGACCAGGTGAACGGTGTCGACCTGACCACGGTCGGCTGGATCATGGCGCTCGTGGGCGCCCTCATCATCGTGCTGACCGCTGCCACGCTGGCCCGGGCCCGCGGCACCCGCTCGGTGGCGACCACCACCCACTCCGACGGCACCGAGACGGTGAGCGAGCGGCGTACCGAGATCTGAGCCCAGATGGGCGCTCTCGGGCTGAGGGCCTTGAGGGCTCGGCTACCATGAAGGCACGACTGCAAGTGTTCGACCGCGTGCCGTGACCCACGGCGCAGTGCGACCCTGACGCCAGCAGCGACCTGAGGCGGCGGCGACATCTCGCGGCAGTGCACCAGTCATCGACCTTGCGCGGCGAGGACCCGGTGATCTCGTTCGTCTGGTCGCCCGGAGAGCGGCTCCCTGCGGGCACCGGAGGCTCGGAGAACTACACCGTGGGCCAGGTCCGCGAGCTGAACAGGCGCGGGATCGCCGCGCGGGTCGTGACGATCGGCCTTGGCTCTGCCGACGGGCGCTCGGAGTTCGTCGACATCCCGTTCCACTCGCTCGCTCACCTCGACGACGTCGGCCGGCTGGACGACACGATCGTGTTCGTCACCCATGCCCCGCACCTGGCCACCCGACGTCCGGCCTACCAGATCCTGCACGTCCCGCCGCCGCTGCGCACCCTCCAGCGGGCCGCAGTCGTGAGCGCGACTCGCGACCGGATCTTGATCGCGACGAGCACGTACGCCGCGGCGTTGTGGGCCCGCTTCCTCGACGTGGACGTGGCAACGGTGCACGTCGTGCACCCGTTCGCCGAGCCCGCCTTCGGCCTCGAGCCGCGGACGGCGCGGACCGCGGGTCGACAACGGGTGCTCTACGCCGGGCGGTTGAGCCCGGAGAAGGGGATCTACACCCTTCTCTCGATGCTGCACAACGACCTGATCGAGGACGACGAGTCCCTGGTCTTCACCGTGACGACCGCCGGATCGGACAAGCGGCAAGGTCGCATCATCGAACGGATGCTCCGCACGCATCCGCGCGTCGAGCTGGTGCCTGCGCGGACCACTCCTGACGGCATGGCCGCGCTCATGGCCGAGCACGACGTCGTGGTGATGCCCTCGAACGGGCAGTACTGGCACGAGACCTTCGGGATCGTCTCGATCGAGGCCCAGCACGCGGGTGCCCGCGTGGTGGCGTCCGACGACGGCGGCCTGCCGGAGACCCAGTGCGGCGCCCTGCACCTGGTGGAGCCCGACAACTCAGAGGCACTGGCCCTGGGCATCATCGACGCCCTGTCGCGAGGCCCCGTCTCGCCAGCGGCGCGCGGGTCGGCGGCGCGCTGCTTCACCGTGGGTCAATCCGTCGACTCGCTCCTCGAGGTGGTGCGCAGCCCCCAGCCGGTCACGCCGTTCCGCCTGGTCCACGAGCTCGAGGAGCTGCTGACCTTCGCGCCGAACCCGCCCGACCCGAGGCTCACCACGCCGGGAGCTGTGTCGGTCGCGTCGGGCACGTCTGGATGGACAGGAGCAGCCACATGACCATTGCGCCGCTTGCCCCGAGGCATGGCTTCAACGGAGCCGACCTCCGCTACCTCCGGGGTGCCGTGCAGACCCTGTCCGATGCGCTCGGAGCCAGCAGGGTGGCCGCTGACCAGGCGGTCCATCCCGCCGTGCGAGCGTTGGCAGCGCGGGTGACCCAGACGCTCACAGACGACATCGGCGCGGTCACCGCACTGCTGGGCGGATGGGGCGACCAGGAGGGCGTTCGCAACCAGGCTTCACAGCTACGGCAGGGGCCTCTCGAGACCTCCGGAACGAGCGAGCTGCGCTCCTGCAGCGGTGTCGAGGTCGACCTACGCTTCCTGGAGATCCTCGCGGCGCACACGCACACGGTCCTCGCGGGGACCCGCGAAGAGATGAACGAAGGGTTCGCGCTGCCAAGCCGGGTCCACGCGGAACAGGCCAGCCGCAGGTGCTGGCAGGAGCTCACCGCGCTCACGGTGGTCCAAGGTGAGCTCGACCCCTTGGTGGGGCCGGCTTCTGCCGGCGGAACCCCCGCGCCGGGCGCCGGCACAGCGAACGCTCTGGTGCCCCAGGCAGGAGTCGAGCTTGCGGTGCCCCAGGCAGGAGTCGAACCTGCGACCTTTCGCTTAGGAGGCGGCTGCTCTATCCGCTGAGCTACTGGGGCTGGTGGTGCTGGTGGTCGTCGATGCAGTGAGACCGCCGGTCATCTTGTCACGGAGGCTCGCGCCGAGGTGTCGCGGATGTTTGGCGTTACCGGCCGGTCACGGCCATCATTTACCTCACACCCGTAATCTGGCGCGGACGAGCGCGCACCCATGTGAGCGGTCCTCCTCCTCGTCAACCAGACACCGGCCCATGTGAAGGTGACGATGCCCGACGCTGCGCAGCACTCTGCCCAGCCCGAGCTGCCGTCCCCTTATCAACCCGGCAAGCGTCGCGGGCGCGCCCGCCGATCGCACACCGTCGCCAAGGTGCTGCTCTCGACGCTGCTCACCCTGGGCCTGGTCAGCGGCCTGTCCGTGGCGTTCCTCTACCGCCACCTCGACGGCAACATCAACCACCAAGAGGTGGCCGACCAGCTCTACGACCGGCCGGAGAAGGTGCACATCGACGCGCCGAAGCAGCCGATCAACATCCTGGTGATGGGCAGCGACTCGCGCGACTGTGAGGGCTGCGGCATCGACGGCGAGGCCGGCGGCGGGTCCGACACCACGATCCTGTTCCACCTCTCGGCCGACCGGCAGTCGGCGTACGGCGTCTCGATCCCGCGCGACTCGCTGGTCGACCGGCCCGACTGCAAGACCGAGGACGGCGACACCATCCCGGGCGGCAGCAACGCGATGTGGAACGCCGCCTACACCTACGGCGGCCCCGCCTGCACGATCCAGCAGTTCGAGCAGGACACCGGCATCAAGGTCGACAACTACGTCGTCGTCGACTTCGGCAGCTTCAAGGGCATGGTCGACGCCGTCGACGGCGTCGAGGTGTGCGTGCCCGAGGACATCGACTCCTCCGAGTACGGCATCACCATCCCGGCCGGCACCCGCACCCTCGACGGCAAGGAGGCGCTCGCCTACGTGCGCGTGCGCCACGGCGTCGGCGACGGCAGCGACATCGGCCGCATCAAGCGCCAGCAGGCCTTCATCGGGGCCCTGGTCGCCAAGGTGCTCTCCAGCGGCACCCTGACCCGCTTCGACCGGCTGGTCCGGTTCCTCAACGCCGCGACCAAGGGCCTGACCACCGACATCAACAGCATCAAGGACATGGCGAAGGTCGGCCTGCAGTTCCAGGACATCGGCCTCAAGCGCATCCGGTTCATCACCGTGCCGTTCGTCTACAGCACCGCCCAGCCCGGCCGGGTCGAGTGGACCTCGGACGCCGCCGTCCTGTGGGACCGGATCGCCCACGACAAGCCGCTGGGCAAGCTGCGCGACGGCTCGCTCGGGGCCAACCAGGTGCCGAGCGGCACGGCGAGCGAGTCGGCGTCGGGCACCTCCTCGCCGTCGGGCTCCGAGTCGTCCAGCAGCGAGTCGTCCAGCAGCGAGTCCGCCGACACCGAGTCGCCGTCGAGCACGACGTCGCCGTCCGCCGACGAGACCGAGGAGTCCGACGACGGCGTCGACGCGAGCGCCGACGACCTTGAGTTCGCCGGACTGTGCACATGAGCACGCCCGAGCCCGACTGGCAGCGCAAGCGGCGGCTGACCGAGGTCTTCGGCGACGTGCTTCCGGAGACGACCAGCGACGAGCGCGACCCCGCCGAGCAGGACGGGAGCGCGGCCGAGCGCAGCGACACCTGGCTCAAGGAGCAGGTGCCGCCGCACCACGGCAGCTAGATCAGACGGTCGGCGGGACGGCGGGGGGAACGCCGCCACCCTGCTGGGCCGCGAGCAGGTCGCGGATCTCCTGGAGCAGCTTGATGTCCTCGGGCGTGCCCGGCTCGGGGCTCGGGAAGTAGCGCTCCTTGGCCTCGGTGTAGGGCAGGACGATCACGAAGTAGACGACCGCGGCCAGGATCAGGAACGTGATCACCGCGGTGATCCACGCGCCCACGCTCACCCCGCCGGGATGGTAGTTGGAGAAGTCGGGCGTGCCGCCGATCTTGCCGACGAGGTCCATCAGCATGTTGACGGTCGCCGTCACGACTGCGGCGAACGCCGCCGCCATCACGAACGCCACGGCGAGCTCGACCAGGTTGCCGCGCAGGATGAAGTTCTTGAAGCCGGTCACGATGACCTCCGAGTCGGTTGGATCCGGCCACGCTAATGGGACCAGGCCACGGTGAGGAACCTCGTCAGCGTCGCGGACGAGACGCCGGCGACCTCCGACGGACGCACGCCCAGCACCACGAGCCGCCCGGGCAGGCCGTCGGCCGCGGCGTCGGCGGGCGGGGGTGGGAGGGCCAGCACCAGCGCGGCGCGGGCCACGGTCGAGGCCGGCCCGCCCTGCGGGTCGACGGAGATCACGTCGACCTCGTCGCCGGTGCGGAGCAGGTCGGCCATGGCCGTGTCGGGCAGCCGGACCGGCAGCGCCACGAGGTCTGGACGGTCGCGCACCAGCGCGGCGCCGAGCAGCGCGGCGTCGGTGATCGGCTGGCCCCGCCGCAGCGGCCCGGCCAGCCGGCGTCCGACCGGGTCACGGAGGTGGCCGGCCGGGACCGTGCCCGGGGCGAAGCGGGCCGTGGTGAGGTCGTCGGGCTCGAGCACCGCCCCCGCGCCGAGGTCGTGGGCGGCGACGGTCACCGGCACCCGGTCGGGCGGTGGCGCCGCCGTCGCCCGGAGGCCGGCCCACACCGCGAGCAGGGCGCAGAGGGCGGCGAGCAGCCGTCGGCGTCGCAGCCCCGCACGACGCACGCGGCGGCCGGCGGAGCGCAGTCGGGTCAGGAGGGACACGCGGGCGACGCTACGAGCGCGCGCCTATGGCCCTCAGCCCCCGGACAGCGGGCTGTGGAGAAGACTCAGCTGGCGGTCGGCTGGGGAGACTTCGTGGCCGAGCTGGACGAGCTCGATGAGCCCGACGAGCCCGAGTCGCTCGACGTCGACGTCGAGGACGACGAGCTGTCGCTGGACGAGGTCGACTTCTCCGACGAGGCGGCGGGCTCGGACGAGGTCTGCTTGCCGCGGCTGTCGGTGCGGTAGAACCCGGAGCCCTTGAAGACCACGCCCACGGCGTTGAACACCTTGCGCAGCCTGCCCTGGCACTGCGGGCAGACGGTCAGGGCGTCGTCACTGAAGCTCTGGACCTGCTCGAACGCGTGCCCGCACTCGGTGCAGGCGTACTGGTAAGTGGGCAACGGAGCTCCTCGGGAGGTTTAGCACTCGACCGGGTCGACTGCCAGATGGTACCCCGTCAGAACGCCGACACGAACCTCGTGATTCCCGCCGGGCTGGCGGCGGCCGTCACCGGCCGGTCGTGGGGCTCCACCGGGACGTCGAGGCCGACCTCGTCGTCGTAGAGCAGCACGCAGGTGAAGGTCCCCACCGGCACCCGCGCCAGGGCCCGGTCGTAGGACCCGCCGCCGCGCCCCAGCCGCTCGCCCCGCGCCGAGACCGCGAGGCCCGGGAGCAGCACCACGTCGGCGGTGGCCACGGCCTCGGGCCCCAGCCGCGGACCGCCCGGCTCGAACAGCCCGAACCGCGCCGGCACGAGGTCGTCGTCTCCGGCGTACGCCGCCCAGTCGAGGTCGTGGTCGGGCAGCAGCACCGGCAGCACGATGCGCGTGCCGGCGGTCGCGAGCGCGTGCAGCAGGGGAGCGGTCCCGGGCTCCGGCCCGGTCGCGACGTACGCCGCCACCGTGGCCGCCCGGTGGAGCTCCGGAGCGGCGAGGAGGTGACGCGCGATCTCGCCCGCGGCCTCCGAGCGTTCGAGCAGCGGGCGCCGGTTGCGGGTGGTCACCAGCTGGTCGCGCATCGCCGTCTTCGCCCCGACCACGAAGCCAGCCTACGATCAAGGTATGGGTAGTTCAGGGCTCAACAAGGCCCGCGACAAGATGGCCGCCGCCGGGGTGGACGAGGTCGCCATCGAGACGTTCGCGCACTACTTCCGCCTGCTCGAGCACGGCGAGACCGGGATGATCCCCGAGTCCATGATCGAGCCGGTCGACATCGAGGCCCTCGCCGACGTCGAGGTCGGCGACGACGACGCCGCGGCCGCGATCCGCACCACCGCCGTCATCAAGCTCAACGGCGGCCTCGGCACCTCGATGGGCATGGACCGCGCCAAGTCGCTGCTCTGCGTGCGCCGCGGCCTCTCGTTCCTCGACATCATCGCCCGGCAGGTGCTCCACCTCCGCCGGGAGTACGACGCCCCGCTGCCGCTGCTGTTCATGAACAGCTTCCGCACCTCCGAGGACACGATGGCCGCCCTGGCGCGCTACGAGGACCTCCCGGTCGAGGGGCTGCCGCTGGAGTTCCTGCAGAACAAGGAGCCCAAGCTCCTGGCCAAGGACCTCTCGCCGGTGAGCTGGCCCAAGGACCCCGACCTCGAGTGGTGCCCGCCCGGCCACGGCGACCTCTACACCGCGCTGCGCGGCACCGGTCTCCTCGAGCAGCTCATCGAGGCGGGCTACGACCGCGTGTTCGTGTCCAACTCCGACAACCTCGGCGCCGTCCCCGACGCGCGCGTGGCCGGCTGGTTCGCGACCAGCGGCGCGCCGTTCGCGATCGAGGCCGTCCGGCGCACCCCCTCGGACAAGAAGGGCGGCCACTTCGCGCGCCGCCGGTCCGACGGGCGGATCGTCCTGCGCGAGACCGCGCAGACCCTCCCGGAGGACCGCGAGTCGCTCGCCGACCTCGGCCGGCACAGGTTCTGCTCGACCAACAACCTGTGGTTCGACCTGCGCAAGATGAAGGAGGCCCTCGACGTCCGCGACGGCATCCTCGGCCTGCCGCTGATCCGCAACGAGAAGACCGTCGACCCGGGTGATGCCTCGAGCCCCGCGGTCATCCAGGTCGAGACCGCGATGGGCGCGGCCGTGGAGGTCTTCCCCGACTCCCGGCTGATCGAGGTCGGTCGCGACCGCTTCGTGCCGGTCAAGACGACCAACGACCTGCTCGTCATCCGCTCCGACGTCTACGACATCGGCTCCGACTTCGTGCTCGACCAGGTCTCCGACGAGATCCCCTACGTCGACCTCGACGGCAAGGTCTACAAGGTGGTCGGCGAGTTCGACCGGCGGTTCCCGGCAGGCACGCCGTCGATGAGGAAGGCGACCAGCCTCACCGTCTCGGGCGACTTCACCTTCGGCGCCCACGTCCAGGTGGTCGGCGAGGTCGAGCTGTCGACGACCTCGGCGGAGCGGATCCCCGACGACGCCGTTCTTGCTGCAGACTCCTGAGCGTGATGGACCAGCCCTGCACCGTCGAGGAGCACCTCGCGCGCGTGCTCGGGGGCGTGCGTCCGATGGCGCCGGTCTCCCAGCCGCTGCTCGACACGCTCGGCCTGGCCTGCGCCGAGGACGTCGTCGCCGCGGTCTCGCTGCCGGGCTTCGACAACTCCGCGATGGACGGCTACGCCGTACGCCGGGCGGACGTCGCGTCCGCCACCGCGGACCAGCCGGTGACGCTGCCGGTGGCCGGCCAGATCGGCGCCGGGCAGGCGACGCTGCGCGAGCTGCCGGCCGGCGCGGCGGCCAAGATCATGACCGGCGCGCCGATCCCCGAGGGCGCCGACGCGGTGGTCCCCTACGAGTGGACCGACCGCGGCGCCGACGTCGTCCGGATCAGCCAGGCGCCCGCCGCCGGGCAGCACGTGCGGCCGCAGGGCGACGACCTCTCCGCGGGTGACCTCGTCGTGGCCGAGGGCACGGTGCTCGGCCCGCGACACCTCGGGCTGCTCGCCTCGGTCGGCCGCGCCAGGGTGCTCGCGCGCCCGCGGCCCCGCGTCGTCATCCTCTCCACGGGCTCCGAGCTGCGCGAGCCGGGCGACGAGCTCGGCCACGACTCGATCTACGACGGCAACTCCTACCTGCTCGCCGCCGCGGTGCTGCGGGCCGGTGCGGTGCCCCACCGCGTCGGCATCGTCACCGACGAGGCCGGGGTCTTCCTCAAGACGCTGCACCAGGAGCTGGCCGGCGCCGACCTGGTGGTCACCTCGGGTGGCGTCTCCCAGGGCGACTTCGACGTCGTGAAGGAGGCCCTGCGCGAGGAGGGCGTGTGGTTCGGCGGGGTCGCCATGCAGCCCGGCAAGCCCCAGGGCTTCGGGCTGGTCGGCCCGGAGGGCCGCGGGGTGCCGATCGTGACCCTGCCCGGCAACTCCGTCTCGGCGTACATCTCCTTCGAGGTGTTCGTGCTGCCGGCGATCCGCACGCTGATGGGCCTGACACCGACCTCGCGTCCGCTGGTCGAGGCGCGGCTCACCCGCGCCATGACGTCGCCCGCGGGCCGGCGCCAGTTCATGCGCGGCGAGGTCGGCACCGACGCCGGCGGGCGGTACGTCGACCCCGTGGGCGGCCCCGGCTCGCACCTGATCGGCGCGCTGGCCGAGGCCAACAGCCTGATCGTCGTCCCCGAGGACGCCACCGAGCTGGCCGAGGGCGACCGGGTCCAGGTGCTGGTGCTGGACGGGGAGTTCTGAGATGGCCATCGGCGACCGCCTCACCCACGTCGACGAGTCCGGGGCCGCCCGCATGGTCGACGTCTCCGACAAGGACGTCACCGCGCGCTCCGCGACCGCCAGCGGCCGGGTGCTCGTGTCGGCGCGGGTCGTCGAGCTGCTCAGGGGCGAGGGCGTCCCCAAGGGCGACGCGCTCGCGGTCGCGCGGCTCGCCGGGATCATGGGCGCCAAGCAGACGCCGTCGCTGATCCCGCTCTGCCACCCGCTCGCCATCTCGGGAGTCACCGTCGACCTCGCCGTCTCCGACGAGTCGGTCGACATCACCGCCACCGTGCGCACCACCGACCGCACGGGGGTGGAGATGGAGGCGCTCACCGCGGTCTCCGTCGCCGCGCTCACGGTCGTCGACATGGTCAAGGCCGTCGACAAGGCCGCCGTGATCACCGACGTGCGGGTCGAGGCGAAGTCCGGCGGCCGGTCGGGGGACTGGTCGCGATGACCGCGGAGCCGATGCTCGGCGTCGTCGTCGTGGCCTCCAACCGCGCCGCCGCCGGGGTCTACGAGGACACCACCGGCCCGCTGCTCGTCGAGTTCCTCGCCGGGCTCGGGTTCGAGACCGGGCCGCCGGCCGTCGTACCCGACGGCGAGCCCGTTGCCGACGCCATCCGCGCGGCCGTGGGCTCGGGGGCGCGCGTCGTCCTCACCACCGGCGGCACCGGCCTCACGCCGACCGACCGGACGCCGGAGGTGACCAGGCCGCTGCTGGACGCCGAGATCCCCGGGCTGGCCGAGGCGATCCGCGCCCACGGGGTCGACAAGGGTGTGCCCACCGCCGTCCTCTCGCGCGGGCTGGCCGGCCGGGTCGGCAGCTGCGTGGTCGTGAACCTGCCCGGCTCCCGCGGCGGAGTGAAGGACGCCATCGCGGTGCTCCAGGACGTGCTGGTGCACGCCGCCGAGCAGGTGGTGGGCAGTGACCACTGACTGGCCGGTGCGACTCGTCGACGGCGAGCTCACGCTGCGGCCGCTCGCGACCAGCGACCACGAGGCGTGGCGCCGGGCCCGGCAGCGGAACGCCGCGTGGCTGGTGCCCTGGGACGCCACGGTGCCCCCCGGCGGCGAGGCGCGGCCGACGAGCTTCAAGCAGCTGGTCCGCCGTCTCTCCAGGCAGGCGCGTCAGGGCGTGACGTTCCCGTTCGCGATCGAGGTCGACGGGCAGTTCGCGGGTCAGGTCACCGTCAACAACATCGTGCGCGGCTCGGCGCAGTTCGCGTCCGTCGGCTACTGGCTCGACAAGGACTTCGCCGGGCGCGGGCTGATGCCGCGGGCGGTGGCCATGGTGATCGACCACTGCTTCTTCGTCGCGGGTCTGCACCGCATCGAGGTCGCGATCCGCCCGGAGAACTCCAACTCGCTGCGGGTGGTCGAGAAGCTCCAGATCCGCGAGGTCGGCTACGCCCCGAAGTTCCTGCACATCGACGGCGACTGGCGCGACCACCGCATCTACGCCATCACCAAGGAGGAGGTGCCGGACGGCGTGCTCGCCCGACTGCGCGCCACCGAGACGGCGACGCCGCAGGCCGAACCTCAGTAGTCACACGAGACTTTTTGCGACACACGGGTTGACATGCGCCCCGTGATGCGCTGCGCCTCCTAGCCTCAGCAGCGTGGATCCCAGCGCACTGATCTTCGTGGCCCTGGCCGTGGCCTGGGCCGTCTACCTGATCCCGAAGGCGCTCGAGCACCACGAGGAGAGCGCCCGCACCCGCACCGTCGAGCGGTTCTCCAAGACCATGCGCGTCCTGGCGCGCCGCGAGCCCGTCAACCGCCGCACCGCTCGGCTGGTGCCCGCCGGTGCGCCGTCGAGTGACCCCGTGCGGTCGTCCGAGGCCCGCCTGAGCAGCCACGGGGGGTCACTCGACGACAAGCAGCGGCTGCACGCCCACCGCCTGGCCGCCGCCCGTGCCGCCAAGCGCCGCCTGCGGGTGGTGACGCTGATCCTGGTCGCCAACGTCGGGGTGGCCGTGGCGGCCTACCTCACGGTGTTCGACTGGGTCTGGTGCGCGGTCCCGGTCGGCGTGCTCGCCGTCTGGCTCGTCGCGTGCCGCGTCATGGTCAAGCGCGAGCGCGCGGTCCGGCCGCGCGGCCGCATCCCTGCAGAGATCCCCGGCGACCGGCCCGCCGACCCCCGGGCGAGCACCGGCGAGATCGCCCGCGTCGACGCACCCGTGGCCGAGCAGGAGCGCGACCCCGACAGCTGGGACCCCGTCTCGGTGCCGCTGCCCACCTACGTCTCCAAGCCGGTCGCCGCGCGCAGCGTCACCACGATCGACCTCGACTCGACCGGCGTCTGGAGCTCGGGCCACAACGCCGCCGACAGCCGGCTGGCGCGCGAGGCCGAGGCCGTCGACCGTTCCGGTTCGGAGTCCGCCGCGACCGACCGGCGCGCATCCGGCGCCTAGGCCGAGACATGGCCTAGGCCTACCGTGGGGCTCGTGCCCCGCGTGCTCCCGGTCCTCCTGCTCGCCGGCCTCCTGGCCGCGCTGCCGTTCTCGCCCGGCCCCGGCGGTGCGTCGTACGCCGGTGCGCCGCACGCCGGCGCGGCCCACCGCGTGGTCGGGCACGGCACGCCTGCGAGCTGCACGGCGGCGGCCTTCCGCAAGGCGGTCGCGAAGGGCGGCACCATCACCTTCGACTGCGGCCCTGACCCGGTCACGATCGTCATGGACCGCCAGGCCGAGGTCCACAACGACGCGGCGCGCAAGGTCGTGATCGACGGCGGCGGCCTCGTGACGCTGAGCGGCGGCGGCAAGCACCGCATCCTCTACCAGAACACCTGCGACCAGCGTCTCGCGTGGACCACCTCGCACTGCCAGGACCAGGCAACCCCCCGCCTGGTGCTGCGCAACCTCACCTTCACCCGCGGCAACGCGACCGGCGCCCACGAGGAGGGCGGGGGAGGCGGTGCGGTGCTCGTCCGCGGCGGGCGGCTCACCGTCGTCAACTCGGTCTTCACCCGCAACCGCTGCGACAGGACCGGGCCTGACCTGGGCGGCGCGGCGATCCGGGTGCTCGACCAGTTCCGCGACCGCCCGGTGCGAGTCAGCGGGAGCACGTTCCGGAGCGGCCGCTGCTCCAATGGCGGCGCCCTGTCCAGCATCGGGGTCTCGTGGCTCGTCACCGACAGCACCTTCCGGGGCAACAAGGCCGTCGGGCGCGGCGCCAACCCGGCCGGCGCCGGCACCCCGGGTGGTGGGAGCGGTGGCGCGATCTACCTCGACGGCAACCTCTTCACGCTCCGCCTCGTGCGCAGCACGATCGAGGGCAACGTCGCCCGCGAGGGCGGTGGGGCGGTGTTCTTCGTGAGCAACGACCGCACCGGCACCCTCACCATCCAGGACTCCACGCTGCGCGACAACCCGAGCCTCGGCTTCGAGAACTACCCCGGGATCTTCTTCCTCGGCCACGGCCAGCCGCAGGTCACGGGCTCCACCGTCGAGTAGATCGCCGCGCGGCGAGGTTCGATTCGGACGCGCGCGACGCGGCTGATACCGTTTCCGCTCGCGTCTCCGGACGCATCCAGGGGCTGTGGCGCAGCTGGTAGCGCACCTCGTTCGCAACGAGGGGGTCAGGGGTTCGAGTCCCCTCAGCTCCACTCGCGGCACTCTGCGGTTGCGCAACCGGACCCGCGATCGACCGACATAGGTATGGACCACCGGCCGCGAGGCAGGTCAGGTAGCGGCATTCCGCCCCCCGCCAGACCGCCCGCGTGCCAGCCTGAGCGCGCGGCGCGCGCCAGCCCCCGCCTCCGGCGCTGCCGCTCACCCCCACACCTCGAGCGAGCACCCCCCCATGACACCTGTCTCCAGGCAGCCGACCGCGCCCGCGCGCAGCCGTCGTTCGGTCGGCCGCGCCGTCGTGGGCGGCGTGGCGGCCCTGGCCGTGTCGCCCGCGCTGGGCCGGACGGAGACCGCCCGCGCCGCCGAGCCGGAGAAGCGCAGGCCGAAGAAGAAGTGGCACCGCTGCAAGGTCCACACCAAGCACACCTGCTGGCACGCGCGCACCTGCCGGCACCGCAAGCACAAGCCGACCACGCCCACCGAGCCGCCGCCCGGGCCGCCCACGCCGCCCACGCCGACACCGCCCGGCGCCTACGACCAGCCGGCCGCCGTCGACGGGCTGGCGACCGCGCTCGCCCTGCACGTCGCCAACCGCTTCACCTACGGCATGACGCCCGCGCTGCTGCAGGAGATGAGCGGCTACCCGACCGTCCAGGCGTGGCTCGACGCCCAGCTGGCGCCGGCGACGCTCGGCGACCCCGCGGGCGAC
Organism: Nocardioides halotolerans DSM 19273; assembly: GCF_000422805.1. Classification (GTDB taxonomy): domain Bacteria; phylum Actinomycetota; class Actinomycetes; order Propionibacteriales; family Nocardioidaceae; genus Nocardioides; species Nocardioides halotolerans. The sequence goes on from NZ_KE383926.1 coordinate 203,461, forward strand.
GCCCTCGCGACGTGGTGGCCGCGGCTCGCCTGGGACGCGCCGACCATGTGGGCGCACGAGCAGGCGAAGTCGGGTGAGGCGTGGACCGCCATGGCCGACTACCAGCGCTGGTGCCTGCTGCGCCGGATGCGGTCGAGGCGCCAGCTGCTGGAGTCGGTGACCGAGTTCTTCGAGAACCACCTGCACGTGCCGGTGCACGACGACGGCGTCTTCGGGTTCCGCGTCGACTACGGCCGCACGATCCGCACCCACGCGCTCGGCCGCTTCGACCAGATGCTCGTCGCGGCCATCACGCACCCGGCGATGGGCATCAGCCTCGACAACGCGAACTCGAAGAAGAACGCGCCCAACGAGAACCTCGGCCGCGAGCTGCTCGAGCTGCACACCGTCGGGCGAGGCAGCTACACCGAGGACGACGTCAAGGCCTCCGCGAAGATCCTCACCGGCTACAAGGTCGCGATGTGGACCACGTGGGAGACGTCCTACGACCCGTCCGCGCACTACACCGGCCCGGTGCAGGTGATGGGCTTCAGCCACCCGAACGCCGACCCCGACGGCCGGCCGGTCGTCGCGGCGTACCTCACCTACCTCGCCCACCACCCCGCCACCGCGCACCGCCTCGCCCGCAAGCTCGCGGTGCGCTACGTCTCCGACGACCCGTCGGCCGGCCTGGTCGACCACCTGGCGCAGGTCTACCTCGCCCACGACACGGCGATCGTGCCGGTGCTGCGGGCGCTGATGGCGCACCCCGAGTTCATCGCCGCACGGGGTGCGAAGGTCCGCAACCCCGCCGACGACGTCGTCGCGACGTGGCGCGCGCTCGACGTCCAGGCCGCCCCGCCGACCAGCGACGCCGCCGGCGCCAACGCGGTGCTGTGGCAGACCGTCGAGCTGGGCCAGGCACCGTTCGACTGGGCGCGGCCAGACGGCCAGCCCGAGGACGGCGCGTCGTGGTCGTCGGTCTCGCGCGTGCTCGCCTCCTTCGAGGTCCACTACACGCTGTCCGGCGGCTGGTGGCCGACCGCGCAGACCACCTACCACCCGGTCGCGTCGTGGGTGCCGCTCCAGCCCGGGCAGTCGATGCGCTTCGACGCGCTCGTCGAGCACCTGTCGCGCACCCTCCTCGGTCGCACCACGCCGGTGCGCCTGCTCCAGGCGTGCTGCCTGGCCACCGGGCTCACCGCGGCGACCTCCGTCACCCTCAACCACGCGCTCGTGAAGTGGGGCATGCCCGTGCTGCTGACCACCCTGCTCGACAGCCCCGAGCACATGAGCCGGTGAGGGAGGAACCCATGGAGACCACGGCGCACGGCTGCTGCGAGGAGTTCGAGCGCGCCGCTCGCCTCGGCCGCCGCGGCTTCCTGCGCGGCCTCGCCGCGGTGGGCGGCACCGCCACCGTCACGGCTGCGTACGGCGAGGCGTTCACCTCCACGGCGTACGCCGCCGCGCCGGTCGACAACGTGCTCGTGCTGCTCTCGATGCGCGGGGCGTGCGACGGCCTCAACCTGGTCGTCCCGCACGGCGACCCCGCCTACTACGCCGCGCGGCCGTCGATCCAGGTGCCGTCATCGCGGCTGCTCGCGAAGGACGGGTTCTTCGGGCTGCACCCCGCGCTGGCCCCGCTGCTGCCGTGGTGGAACGCCGGCTCGATCGCGGCCGTCCACGCGACCGGGCTGCCGGCGCCGAACCGCTCGCACTTCTCGGCGATGGAGGAGCTCGAGGACGCCGACCCGGGCTCGTCGGCGCGGATCGGCTGGCTCAACCGCCTCGTGGGGCAGAACGCCGCGAGCACCCCCATCGAGGCCATCCAGTTCGGCGGCGGGGTGCCGATGACCGCGCTGGCCGGGCCCGAGCCCGCGCTGGTCACCACCGACGTCGACTCCGTGAGCCTGTCGGGCTACTGGGACGCCGCCTCCGAGGCGGCTCGGCGGGCCTCCCTGGCGACGCTCTGGGACGGTGTGGCCGGCCCGCTCGGAGCGGGTGCCCGCAACGCCTTCGAGGTGGTCGACGAGTTCGAGCCGGTCAGGGACGGCCCGACCGCCCCGGCGAACGGCGCGGCGTACCCCGCGGGCTCCGACCTCGGCACCGCACTGGCCGCCGCGGCGCGCACGATCCGGGCCGACGTCGGGGCGGAGGTCATCGCGGTCGACCACGGCTCGTGGGATCACCACACCTGGATCGGCACCCCCGACAGCGGCAACCTGCGTCAGATGGCCGACGAGCTCGCGCTCAGCCTGGCGGCGTTCCTCACCGACCTGGGGCCGCTGGCCGCGAACGTCACGGTGGTGACCGTCAGCGAGTTCGGCCGTCGGGTCAAGGAGAACGCCAACCAGGGCCTCGACCACGGCTACGGCAACGTGATGTTCCTGCTCGGCGGGGGCGTGAAGGGTGGCTACTACGGCACCTGGCCGGGCCTGGCCACCAGCGTGGACGCCGACCTCCTGGTCACCACCGACTACCGCAGCGTGCTCAGCGAGGTGGTCACCCGACGGCTCGGGGCCTCGGCGGCGGCGGTGTTCCCGGGCTTCACCCCGGAGCCCGTGGGAGCGGTGCTCTCGATCTGAGCGTGCTGGTGTGCGGCTCACCGCTCTGACCTGCACGTAGGTGGTGTCGACAGCGGTCCGGAGTGGGTAAATTACCGGTGAGATCGGTAGGCACGACCCCCTCGGAGCACTCGCATGGACGACGAGACGAGCGCGGTGGAACACTCCCACACGGCTCTGGAGGCTGGCGTGGTCACGGAGTACAGCGCCCGCATGGGTGAGCTCGCGCGCACCCTGCGGTCCCAGCGCACCTTCCTGCTGACGCTCCAGCACGTCGTGACCGCGGCGTGCGAGATGGTCAAGAACTGCGACGACGCCGCCGTGACGCTGGCACGCACCGACGGCTCGGTCGAGACCCGCGCGTCGCTCGGATCGGGGCTGGCCGACCAGGCGGACCAGCTCCAGGCCCAGCTGGGCGAGGGGCCGTGCATCTCCAGCGCGTGGGACACCCCGCTCGTGCGCGCCGTCGACCTCCCGACCGACGGCCCCTGGCCGCGCTGGGGCGCGGCGGTCGTCGACCAGCTCGGGATCCGCAGCGTGCTGTGCGTCCAGCTCTACACCCACGAGAACCACGAGCTCGGTGCGCTCCAGCTCTTCGCCACCCAGCCCCACGCCTTCGGGCCCGACGCGAGCGACGAGGTGATGGGCATCGCGTCGCAGGCGGCGGTCGCCCTCGGGGCGATCGCCAACCACGAGTCCCTCCAGTTCGGGCTCGTGCGGCGCACGATGATCGGGCAGGCGACGGGCATCCTCATGGAGCGCTACCAGCTCGACCAGCACGCGGCGTTCGAGGTGCTGCGCCGCATCTCCCAGGAGAGCGGCCGCAAGGTCTACGACCTCGCGATCGACCTCGTCAACGGCCTCAACCCGTCCGGGCTCTGAGCCCGCCGGGAGCGTCCGCCCGGGTCGCGGATGGCGACTTCCGGGGCCAGGGGGAGTAGGGTCCAAGAAGAGGACCGCGGCGCAAACCCTGCTGCACCTCCATTTCCCGAAGTCTGGCGTTGCACTCGGCAGGCATCCGTTCCCGCCGGCACACGCGCGTCGGTGGCTCTCTCCAGAGAGCGGTGCCAACGTGACGTCCACTTTCCTCAGGTCGGTGCGCCCGACGACCGGGTCGAACCCCGCAGCGAGCCGACGGTCCTACACCGTACGTCCTCCCGTCCGCTCGACGATCCAGCTGTCCTACCCGCCCGCCCCGCCGCCGCCGGCGTGGGGCCGGGTGCTGGTGAGCGGCCGACGCAGGGCGCCGGGCTTCGTGCCTCGCGTCGTCGGCGCCGACGAGGCGGGTGAGTGATCCCGGTGCTCCCCGTCTCCGACCTCCCGCTGCCCGGGCGCCCCACCGGTCCGCGCCTGTCCGTGGTCCTCGTCGACGACGACGAGGACTTCCGCGGGGTGGTCCAGCGCTACTTCGAGCGCACCGACGAGCTCGCGATCGTCGGCGAGGCGGTCGACGGTGCCACCGGGGTCGAGGTCGCGGCCGCACTGCACCCCGACGTCGTCCTCCTCGACATCGACCTGCTCGCGCTGGGCGGCCTCGAGACGCTGCCCGCTCTCGCGCAGCGGTGTCCCGGCACGATCGTCGTGATGCTCACCGCGATGTCGCCGAGCGCGCAGCTCGACGCCGCACTGCGCGCGGGAGCCGCGGGCATCATCCGCAAGGGCTCCTCGATGGCCAACATGGTGGCGCAGCTTCGCGGCCTGGTCGGGCTCGCGCAGATCCCCGAGATCGAGATCGAAGGGGTCGGCTGACCCCGCCCCCCACCTCCGGTGGCCAGGTCGGGCGTGACCTGGACCCCCGCGTCGTCGTTGGGTGAGCATCGTCCCGTGGGGGCCGAGGGACCCGTCCGTCGCGATACTGGAGGAGCATCAGTGTCCGTGCTGCTGGCTCGAGTGCGCACGCACCCGGTGCTCGGTCGCATCTTCCGGTTCCGCCCGCTCGCTCCGCTGATCGCCGTGCTCCTCGTGCTGGCGACCGCCACCGCCACGGCCGAGGCGCCGACCGGCTCGGTCATCTACGGCCGCCTCAAGGCCCAGGACGTCCGCCTGTCGATGCCTCCGACCGAGCACCCCAAGGGCATTGCCATCTACTTCCACGGGCAGAACGGCGGCGTCGACAACCGGATGGACGAGCCCTGGCTCCAGGCGCTCGTGCGGGCCGGCTGGATCGTCGCGTCGTCCGACTTCCACACCGACTCCTGGGGCAACGAGGCGTCGACCCAGGACACCACCAACCTGGTCGCGTGGGCGGAGGAGCAGAGCGGCGGCGTGCCGATCAAGCTCTACGTCTCGGGGTCGATGGGCGGCACGGTCTCGCTCAACGCCATGACCCACGCCGGACTCGCGCCGCCGTGCTGGTACGGCGTGAAGCCGGCGATCGACCTGACGAAGATGGACAAGGTGCCCGGTGGCCCGCGAATCATCCGCGAGGCGTTCGGGGGCGACGTGCCCTTCGACCGCAACCCGGTCAACACGATCGACCAGCTGCCGACCTCGACCCGCTACCGGATGGTGACCTCCCCGGAGGACACGTGGGTCCGGGAGTCGGAGAACTCCGGGCGGCTGGCCGCCGGCCTCCAGGCGCGCGGCGCGGACGCGTCTCTGTACGTCGTCCACGGCCCCCACGACGACCCGTCGCACTTCGACGTCGACGACCTGCTGTCCTTCGCCGCCAGCTGCGAGAGCGAGGAGGGCCAGGCGGTCACCGGCGACGGCACCGCCAACGCCGCGTCGTAACCGACGGCGCCCCGCGCGCGCTCAGATCCAGCGCCGGAACCAGATCCGTCCGACCCACTCGCTGTGCGTGAGCAGCTGGTCGGTGAAGATCGGCCAGAACCACGCGAAGTTGAGCAGGGTCAGCACCACGAACGACCCGCCGACCACCACGCCGGCCGTACGCCGCGCCGAGGGCGCGCGGGACCTGCCGATCAGCTTGCCGATGGTGAGGGTGAGCGCGAGCACGACGAACGGCAGGATCGCCACGGCGTAGAACAGGAAGATCGGCCGGGTGTCGTACTGCAGCCACGGCAGCCACGTCGACGCCGTGCCCACGACGGCCACCCCGAACCGCCAGTCGCGCGCACCGACCCACATCCCCACGGCGTACACCAGCGCGAGGATCCCGCCCCACCAGATCGTCGGCGTGCCGATCAGCAGCACCTGCTTGATGCAGCTGCTCCCCTCGGGCGCGTCGCAGCCGCGGGTGCCCGGCTTGATGTCGGTGTCGGCGGCGACGCCTACCGGCCGGTTGAGCAGCAGCCAGCCCGACGGCTTGGAGGCGTAGGTGTGCGTCGAGCAGTTCAGGAAGTGCGTGTGGAAGGTGTAGAGGTCGCGGTGGTAGTAGTACAGCGACCGCAGCGACTGGACGGCCTCGCCGAGGCCGTGCGCGTCGGGCTCGCTCGCCGTCGGCCAGCGCTTGCCGCTGTCGGCGACGTTGTTGTCGGAGGTCTCGGTGGTGCCGTCGTCCTTGACGGTCACCTTGCAGGGCTGCTCCTTGACGAACTGGGTGTACTGCGTCGACGACAGCGACTTCTCGTACTCGTGCGCGTGCACCAGCCAGCCGGTCCACGTCGCGGTGTAGACGATCCCGCCGATCACGACCAGGTGCACGAACGCCGGCACGCCGTCGGTGACGACCGAGCGCAGCGTCGCCCACCGGACGCCGAACGAGCGCCGCGCGCCGGCGCCCCACAGCCAGACCAGGACGCCGAAGGCCGCGAGCGGGTAGATCGCGGTCCACTTGGTGCCGATCGCCAGGCCCCAGCAGACCCCGCTGGCGAGCAGCCACGGCCGGAAGAGCAGCCCGCGCACCGGCCCGTACGACGCCGGGTCGGACACCTGCTCCGGGACGAGCCGGGCCATCCGGGCGCGGTACCAGTCGCGGTCGGCGACCAGGCACGAGACGGCGCAGAGGATGAAGAACGCCAGGAAGATGTCGAGCAGCGCCAGCCGCGACAGCACGAACTGCAGCCCGTCGAGGCTGAGCAGCAGCCCGCCGACCAGCCCGAGCGCGGTGGAGCCGGTCATCCGGCGCACGAGCCGGCACATCACCAGCACCATGAGCGAGCCGACCACCGCCGCCGCGATCCGCCAGCCGAAGGGGTCCATGCCGAAGGCCTTCTCGCCGAGTGCGATCAGCCACTTGCCGGCCTCGGGGTGCACGATCATCGACGGGCCGTCGGTCCACTGGCCCATGGTGTGGCCGTCGAGGATCTTCTCGTTGGCGTCGTCGACGTAGCCCCGCGCGTAGCCGTGGTGGAGCAGCGACCACGCGTCCTTGGCGTAGTAGGTCTCGTCGAACTCGAAGGTCCGCGGCGACCCCAGCTTCCACAGCCGCAGGAACAGCGCCAGCAGCGTGAGCCCGATGCTCGCCGTCCAGCCGACCACCGGGTCCTCGAGGTCGACCCGGCGCCGCGCTCGCTCCCACGCCGTCGGCACGCGGCGGCCGGAGGAGTCGGAGGACAAGGCCTCCTGCTCCACCACAGCCGTCACGACGCGCAACTGTACGGGTGATCGGGCCGACACCCTGCGATGATCGGCGGCATGGCCACCCCCGGGACGCTGGTGCTCGCGGGCACGCCGATCGGGCGGGTGGAGGACGCCTCGCCGCGGTTGGCGCGCGAGCTCGCCGAGGCCGACGTGGTCGCCGCGGAGGACACCCGGCGGCTCAAGCGGCTCACGACCGAGCTGGGCGTCACGGTCGGCGGGCGCATCGTGTCCTACTTCGAGGGCAACGAGTCGCAGCGCACGCCCGCGCTGCTCGAGGAGCTCGAGGCCGGACGCAGGGTCCTGCTCGTGACCGACGCGGGCATGCCGAGCGTCTCCGACCCGGGCTACCGGCTCGTGGCGGCGGCGGTGGCGGCCGACGTACCGGTCACCACCGTGCCCGGCCCCTCCGCGGTGCTCGCCGCGCTGGCGGTGTCGGGGCTGCCGGTCGACCGCTTCTGCTTCGAGGGCTTCCTGCCGCGCAAGCAGGGCGAGCGGGCGCGGCGGCTGGCCGCGCTCGCGGGCGAGGAGCGGACGATGGTGTTCTTCGAGGCGCCGCACCGCACCGAAGCCGCGCTGGCGGCGATGGCCGAGGCCTGGGGTGACGACCGCGCGGCCGCGGTCTGCCGCGAGCTGACCAAGACCCACGAGGAGGTACGCCGCGGGCCGCTCGCCGAGCTCGCCGCCTGGGCCTCCGACGGCGTGCGTGGCGAGGTCACGGTCGTCGTGGCCGGCGCCGGCCCCGAGCCGGGCGTCGCGGCCGACGACGACAGCCTGCGCGCGGCCGTGGACGAGCGGGAGGCCGCCGGCATGACGCGCAAGGAGGCGATCGTGGAGGTGGCCCGCTCGGCCGGGGTACCTCGCCGGGTGGTCTACAACCTCGTGCACTCGAAAGGCCCGCGATGACCCGCCTGCTGCGCTACCGCCACGACGGCCTCACCTTCGACGTGAAGGACGAGGGGCCGCTCGACGGCGACCCGGTGGTGCTGCTGCACGGCTTCCCCCAGCGGGCCACCTGCTGGCGCCTCCTCACGCCGCTCCTGCACCCCCACGGGCTCCGCACCTACGCGCCCGACCAGCGCGGCTACTCGCCCGGCGCGCGGCCCGGGCGGCGCCGCGACTACCGGCTGCCACACCTCGCGGACGACGTCGCCGCGCTGGTGCAGACGATCGGCCGGCCGGTGCACCTGGTCGGCCACGACTGGGGCGCGGTCGTCGCCTGGGCGGTGGCCGCCCAGCGGCCCGACGACGTCCGCGCGCTCACGGCCGTCTCCGTGCCGCACCCGGCCGCCTTCCTCCGGGCCTTCGCGACGTCGACCCAGGCGATGCGCTCGTGGTACATGGCCGCCTTCCAGGTGCCGTTCCTCCCCGAGCGGATCGGCCGCACCCGGTGGTCCGACGCGAGCCTGGCGCGGATGGGCATGGACGAGGCGAGCCGCGCCCGCTTCCGCAGCGAGATCGTCGACGACGGCGCTCTCCCGGGCGGCCTGATGTGGTACCGCGCCCTGCCCCTGGTGACCCCCGGGCACCTCGGCGGCACGGTCCGCGTGCCGACGACCTTCGTCTGGAGCGACGGCGACCCGACCATCGCTCGGGCCGGCGGGCTGCGCACCCACGAGCACGTCGACGCGCCGTACGAGTACGTCGAGCTCGAGGGCGTGAGCCACTGGATCCCCGAGGACGCGCCCGACCTGCTGGCGCGGGCGATCCTCGACCGGGTGGCGACGGTGGCGCCCGCGTGAGCGAGCGGCCGCCCGCACCGGACCCGCTCCCGCACCCGGTCGTCGACAACCACTGCCACCTCGACGTGGCGCGCGGCGACGAGGCCGCGCTGCCGGTCGAGGAGGCGCTCGCGGCCGCGGCCGCGGTCGGCGTGCCGCGCATCGTGCAGATCGGCTGCGACCTGCGCGGCGCGCGGTGGGCGGTGGAGGCAGCCGCCACCCACCCGGAGCTGGTGGCCGGCGTCGCGCTGCACCCCAACGAGGCGCCCCGCCTCGCCGACCTCGACGCGGCCCTGACCGAGATCGAGCAGCTCGCCGCGGCGCACGACCGGGTGCGGGCGGTGGGGGAGACCGGCCTCGACACCTACCGCACCGGCGCGGAGGGCCGGGCGGTCCAGGAGGAGTCGTTCCGGCGCCACGTCGACCTCGCGAAGCGGCTCGACAAGACGCTGGTGATCCACGACCGCGACGCCCACGACGACGTGCTGCGCGTGATCGACGACGAGGGCGCACCCGAGCGATGGGTGATGCACTGCTTCTCGGGCGACGCGGCGTTCGCGCGGGCCTGCCTCGACCGCGGCGCGCACCTCAGCTTCGCCGGCACGGTGACGTTCAAGAACGCCGACCAGGTCCGCGAGGCCGCCGCGATCGCGCCGATCGACCGGGTGCTCGTCGAGACCGATGCGCCCTACCTCACGCCGATGCCCCACCGCGGCCGGAGCAACGCGTCCTACCTCGTGCCGCTCACCGTGCGCACCCTCGCTGACCTGCGAAAAGACGACCTGGAGACGCTCTGCGCGGCCATCGACGAGAACACCGAGGGGGCCTTCGGAGGGCCCTGGTAGCGCCCGCACAGGGCCTCTTGACGGGCAGGGAGAGGCTCGTCACACCGGGGGGTCAGGATTTGGACCGACCCCCGCAACGCTGGTGTTGTCGTGACCCATGCAGTCACAGATCCGCAATGCCAGCAGCCGTGTCGGCGTGCGTGCAGCGGCCCTCGCGGCCCTCACCACCCTCGTCCTGACGGGCACCGCCGGCGCCTCCTCACCGGCCCAGGCGGTCGAGTCGGGCGGGGAGTACGTCGCGGTGACGACGGTCCAGAAGCACGTCAAGCGCGAGCGCTTCGCGGCGCCCGTCGTCGAGAAGAAGGACAGCTCGATGACCTCCGGCGAGACCCGGGTCGTCCGCGACGGCAAGCCCGGCGTGCGCAACGTGACCTACACGTTCGTCTACGCCGACGGCAAGCTCACCGCGAAGCACGTCAAGAGCCAGCACGTCCTGAAGAAGCCGCGGCCCAAGGTCGTCCGCGTCGGCACCAAGATCTCGACCGGTGTCTGGGACCGCCTCGCGAAGTGCGAGTCGGGCGGCAACTGGCACATCAACACCGGCAACGGCTACTACGGCGGCCTGCAGTTCAGCCTCGGCACGTGGCACTCCTACGGCGGCGCCGGCCTGCCGAGCGAGCACAGCCGCGAGACCCAGATCGCCGTCGCGACGAAGCTCCGCAACGCCTCCGGCGGCTACGGCGCCTGGCCGGCGTGCGCGGCGAAGCTCGGTCTGCCTCGCTGAGAGGCGGCACCCGCAGGGACAGCGCGGGCCGACCACGGCTACCCGACGACACCCGCCCAACTAACCTGCCCACGTGGAAAGCCTGGTTCGACTGCTCGGCGCGGCCGACGTACGCCGGCTGGCCGCCGAGCTCGACCTGCGGCCCACCAAGCAGCGCGGGCAGAACTTCGTGATCGACGCCAACACGGTGCGTCGCATCGTCCGTGAGTCCGGGGTCGGCCCCGACGACGTGGTCGTCGAGGTCGGCCCCGGACTCGGCTCGCTCACCCTCGCGCTGCTCGAGGTGGCCGACCGGGTCGTGGCCGTCGAGGTCGACGACCTGCTCGCGGCCCGGCTGCCGGCGACGATCGCGGAGCGGGCGGGGGAGCGCGCCGCTCGCTGCGAGGTGCTCCACGCAGATGCGCTGCGCATCGACGGGGTACCAGGACCGCCACCGACCGCCCTGGTCGCCAACCTTCCCTACAACGTCTCGGTGCCCGTGCTCCTCCACCTCCTCACCGTCCTCCCGTCGCTGGAGAAGGGCCTGGTCATGGTCCAGGCCGAGGTGGCCGACCGCCTGGCCGCGCCGCCCGGGTCGCGCACCTACGGCGTGCCGTCGGTGAAGGCCGCGTGGTTCGCCGACGTGCGCCGTGCGGGTGCCGTCGGCCGCAACGTCTTCTGGCCGGCCCCCAACGTCGACTCCGGCCTCGTCGCCTGGACCCGGCGCGAGCCGCCCGAGACGACGGCGTCGCGCGAGCAGGTCTTCGCGGTCGTGGACGCCGCCTTCGCCCAGCGGCGCAAGACGCTGCGCGGCGCCCTCGCGCGCCTCGCGGGATCGGCCACTGCCGCCGAGACCGCCCTGCGCGCCGCGGGCGTCGACCCCACCGCGCGCGGGGAGGTGCTCGAGGTGTCGGCGTACGTCCGCATCGCCGAGGCCCTCGCGCAGGAGGCGCCGGCATGACGGTCACCGTCCGCGCGCCGGCGAAGATCAACCTGCACCTCGGCGTCGGTGCGCCGCGCGCCGACGGCTTCCACCCGCTGGTGACCGTCTACCAGGCCGTCGGACTGTGCGACGACGTCACGGCCGAGTCCTCGCCCGGCTGGCTGCTCGACGTGACCGTCCCCGACTGGATGGACGCCGACGCCGTGCCGGTCACCGGCGACAACCTCGTCGACCGCGCCGCACGGCTGCTCGCCGGGCACCACGGCATCGACGCACTGGCCTCGGTCTCGGTCGCGAAGGCGATCCCGGTCGCGGGTGGCATGGCCGGTGGCTCGGCCGACGCCGCGGCCGCCCTCGTCGCGCTCGACCGGCTCTGGCAGCTGCACACCTCCGACGACGACCTGCTCGCGCTCGCGGCCCGGCTCGGCAGCGACGTGCCGTTCGCCCTGCTGGGCGGTACGGCGCTCGGCACCGGCCGCGGAGAGCTCGTCGAGCCGGTGCCCGACCAGGCCACGTGGTGGTGGGTCGCGGTGCCCTCGGGCGAGGGGCTCTCGACGCCCGCGGTCTACCGGCGCTTCGACGACCTCACCCCCGACGCGCCCGCGGAGCCGGAGGGAGCGGGCGCGGTGCTGCTCGCCCTCTCGACCGGCGACCCCGAGATCCTGGCCGGCGCGCTCCACAACGACCTCGAGGCGGCCGCCCTCGACCTGCGCCCTGACCTCGGCGACCTGCTCGAGCTCGGCGAGCGCTGCGGCGCGCTGCGCGGGCTGGTGTCGGGGTCCGGGCCGACCTGCGTGTTCCTCGCCGAGAGCGCCGACGCCGCCCGCGGCGTCGCCGGCCGCCTCGCGGAGCACCACGAGGTCGTGCTGGTCACCAACGGCCCCGTCGCCGGCGCCCACGTGGTCACCTATGGCTAGCCCGGCGACGAACCTGCTCAACCTCGAGCGGGTCTCCAAGTCCTACGGCGTCCGGCCCCTGCTCACCGAGGTCTCCCTCGGCGTCGGCGCCGGCGAGCGGATCGGTGTGGTGGGCCGCAACGGCGACGGCAAGACCACGCTGCTCAACGTGATGACCGGGCTCACGGAGCCCGACTCGGGCCGGGTCTCCCGCCAGCGTGGTCTCCTCGTCGGCCACCTGCGCCAGCACGACGAGCTCGTGGACACCCACACCGTCCGCGAGGCGGTGCTGGGCGGGCGCTCCGACCACGAGTGGGCCGCCGACGCGGGCACCCGCGAGGTGGTCGAGGTGCTGCTGGCCGGGGTCACGCTCGACCGAGCGGTCGCGGGGCTCTCCGGCGGCGAGCGCCGCCGGTGCTCGCTGGCGGCGCTGCTGCTGGGTGACCACGACCTGGTCGTCCTCGACGAGCCGACCAACCATCTCGACGTGGAGGCCGTGGCGTGGCTGGCCGACCACCTCGCACACCGTGCCTCGGCGCTCGTGGTCGTCACGCACGACCGGTGGTTCCTCGACGAGGTGTGCCAGTGGACGTGGGAGGTGCACGACGGGGAGGTCGACGTCTACGAGGGCGGCTACGCGTCGTACGTCCTCGCGCAGGCCGAGCGCCAGCGCCAGGCGGCGGCCACCGAGCTGCGCCGCCGCAACCTCGTGCGCAAGGAGCTCGCCTGGCTGCGGCGCGGGCCGCCGGCGCGGACCTCCAAGCCGAAGTTCCGCATCGACGCCGCCAACGAGCTGATCGAGGACGTCCCCGCGCCGCGCGATCGCCTCGAGCTGCAGCGGTTCGCGACGCAGCGCCTCGGCAAGGACGTGATCGACCTCGAGGACGTCGACCTGCGGCGCGGTGACCGCCAGCTGCTGTCGCACGCCACGTGGCGGCTCGGTCCCGGCGACCGGGTGGGACTCGTCGGCGTCAACGGCGCCGGCAAGAGCTCGGTGCTCGGCCTGCTGTCGGGCGAGCTCGCGCCGTCTGCCGGGAAGGTGCGGCAGGGGCGCACGGTCGCGCTCCAGCACCTCACCCAGCACATCGACGACCTCGACCCCGAGGCGCGGGTGCTCGCCACCGTGGAGTCGGTCCGACGGGTCACCAAGACCGCCGACGGCGAGATCACGGCGACGTCGATGCTCGAGCGCTTCGGGTTCACCGGCGACCGGCTCACCGCGCGCCTCGGCGACCTCTCCGGCGGCGAGCGCCGGCGCTTCCAGCTGCTCCGGCTGCTGCTCACCGAGCCCAACGTGCTGCTGCTCGACGAGCCCACCAACGACCTCGACATCGAGACCTTGACCGTCCTCGAGGACTTCCTCGACGGCTGGCCCGGCACCCTGGTCGTCGTCTCCCACGACCGCTACTTCCTCGAGCGCACCGTCGACACCGTCTGGGCCCTCCTCGACGACGGCCAGGTCTCGATGCTCCCGCGCGGCGTGGAGGAGTACCTCGAGCGCCGGGCCCGCGCCCTCCACGCCGAGTCGGTGGTTCCGCCGGTTGACTCGGGACTTCCGCCGGTTGACTCCGGACTTCCGCCGGCCACCAAGGCCGCCAAGGGCAGCGCCGAGGAACGTGAGGCCCGCAAGGCCCTCGCCCGCGTCGACCGGCAGCTCGAGCGGGTCGGCGCCCGCGAGGCGGAGCTGAACGACGCCATCCTCGCCGCCGGCCAGGACTACGAGCGGCTCGCGGAGCTGAGCGCCGAGCTCCAGGAGCTCACCGCCGAGCGCGACGCCCTCGAGCTCGAGTGGCTCGAGGTCGCCGAGGTGCTCGAGTAGCCGCTACTCCGAGCCGAACGGCACCAGCAGCCGCCGCAGCAGCCCGGCCAGCTCCTTCTGCGCCGGGGCCGGCAGGTCGGCGAGCAGCGCCTTCTCGGCCTCGACGAGCGCGGTGAAGGCACCGTCGACCGCGGCCTTGCCCTCCCGGGTGAGCCGGACGATCACACCCCGCCGGTCGGCCGGGTCGGGGTGGCGCTCCACGAAGCCGCGGTCGGCGAGGCGGTCGACCCGGTTGGTCATCGTGCCGCTCGTGACCAGGGTGGCGCGGAGCAGCCGGCCAGGCGAGAGCTCGTACGGCGCACCAGCACGCCGCAGCGCCGCGAGCACGTCGAACTCCCACGACTCGATGTCGTGCTCCGCGAACGCCGCCCCGCGCGCCCGGTCGAGGTGGCGCGCGAGCCGGGAGATCCGGCTGAAGACCGCGATGGCGCCGAGGTCGAGGTCGGGTCGCTCGCGGGCCCACGCCTCGGTGAGCTCGTCGACCTCGTCTCGCATGCGTGCAGCCTAGCCGCATCGATCGAGAATCTTGACATCAAGAGAGTTTGCGAGGGAAGATGGCAATCTATCTTGACGTCAAGATATTAGGGAGCCGCCTCATGCCGCACACCTGGGACCCGGACCGCTACCTCGCCTACGCCGACGAGCGCGGTCGCCCGTTCGTCGAGCTCGTGGCCAGGGTCGGGGCGACCGACCCCGCCGAGGTGGTCGACCTGGGGTGCGGGCCGGGCAACCTCACCGGCCTGCTCGCCGGACGATGGCCCGGCGCGCACGTCGTCGGGCTCGACTCCAGCCCCGAGATGATCGCCTCGGCTCAGGCGGGCGCCCCTCGCGGCGGAGGGCCGGTCGAGTACGCCGTCGCCGACCTGCGCGACTGGACCCCGCCCCGGCCGGTCGATGTCCTCGTCAGCAACGCGACGCTCCAGTGGGTGCCCGGGCACCTCGAGCTCCTGCCCCGGCTCGTCGCCGCGGTCGCGGACGGCGGCTGGCTCGCCTTCCAGGTGCCGGGCAACTTCGACGAGCCGAGCCACACCCTCCGCGCCGAGCTCGCCGGCGAGCCGGCGTACGCCGAGCACACGGCCGGCGTCGCCGCGCCGTCCTCCCACGACCCGGCCGACTACTACGACGTCCTCGCTGCGGCGGGCTGCGAGGTCGACGTGTGGGAGACCACCTACACCCACGTGCTGCGCGGGCCCGACCCCGTGTTCACCTGGGTCTCCGGCACCGGCGCCCGCCCGACGCTCCAGGCGCTGCCCGACGACCTGCGGGCGGAGTTCGAGCGCGAGTTCCGGCGCCGCCTCGCGGCCGCCTACCCGGTGCGCGCCGACGGCACCGTGCTGCTGCCGTTCCGCCGGGTCTTCGCGGTGGCGCGGGTCGGCGCCGCGTGACCGCGATGCGGCTGCACCACGTCCAGGTCGCGTGCCCGCCCGGTGGCGAGGACGCCGCCCGCAGGTTCTACGGCGAGGGGCTCGGCCTGACCGAGGTCGCCAAGCCGGAGTCGCTGGCCGGCCGCGGCGGCGTGTGGTTCCGCGCCCACGACGACGAGGGCCGGGTGACGGCCGAGCTGCACGTCGGCGTCGAGGAACCGTTCGCGCCGGCCCGCAAGGCGCACCCGGCGTTCGTCCTCCCGTCGCTCGAGGTGCTCCACGAGGTGGCGGCCCGTCTGGACCGCCTGGGGTGCGCCGTGGACCGCCGTGAGTGGGACACCTTTCCGGGGTACCACCGGGTGCACGTTCCTGACGCCTGCGGCAACCGGGTCGAGCTGCTCGCCTGACCCGACCGTCGCGTCGTACCACCGCCACCGCGCGGTTGACAGCCCGGCGTCCGAGCGAGGAACGTGCTTGGAGCCAGACGTCGTTCTCGGGGGGAGTGGGGCTGACGTGACACAGGCAGACACGCCGACGTCGATCGGCGCGACGCAGGTCGTCAACCGCATCAAGCGGGCACAGGGGCAGCTCTCGGGCGTGCTCCGCATGCTCGAGGAGGGTCGCGACCTCCAGGAGATCGTGAACCAGCTCAAGGCCGTCTCGCGCGCGCTCGACCGCGCCGGGTTCGCGATCATCGCGAGCGAGCTGCGCGAGTCGGCCCGCAAGGGCGCGGTGACCGAGGAGGAGCTCGACCAGCTGGAGCGGTTCTTCCTCTCGCTCGCCTAGCGAGGCTCAGCCGGCCGGGACCGCGCGTCCCGGGTTGGTGGGCAGGGTGTCGAGCCCGCCGGGACGTACGCCGCGCCACGCGTCGAGCACGGGCGCGAGCTCGGCCGGGGTCGCGCCGTGCAGCACCACGCTGTCGGCGCCGGCGTCGAGCTGGTCCTGGATGCGCCGCGCGCAGTCCTGCGTCGACCCGGTCGCCGACGCGGCGAGCCACTCGGCCGGCAGCACGTCGTCGCGGAGGTGGCGCAGCTCCTCGACGGTCCCGATCGCGTCGAACGCTCCGGGGTAGCCCCGCACCAGGTCGTCGGCGCGGAACCGCTCGAGGGCGGCGAGGTCCCAGCCGTTCACGCGGACCAGCACCTCGCCGTACCCCTGGAGGTAGGTCGCGAGCCGCCCGACCAGCCTGCGCAGCCGCTGCTCCTCGGTGATCGAGTCCTCCACGGTGGCCAGCACCGACCAGACCCGCACCGACGCCGGGTCGCGGCCGGCGCGCTCGGCGCTCGCGCGGACCGTGCGCACGGCACGCGCCAGCGTCTCGTCGGTGAGGAACGTGTGGAGCACGACCCCGTCGGCGACCCGGCCGGCGAGCTCGAGGCTCTTCGGGCCGATGGCCATCATCAGCACCGGTATGTCCTCGTCGAAGCCGCGGTCCTGCGACAGGTAGGGATAGCGGCCCGCCGGTCCGTCGTGGCCGAACGCCTCGCCGTGCCAGAGCCTGCGGTAGATGCCGATCGCGTCCTCGAGCTGGGCGCCGGTGATGCGGGGCAGGCCCATCACGTCGAAGAGCAGGTCGAAGCCGCGCCCCAGGCCCAGGGCGTAGCGGCCGCCGCTCAGCCGGTGCAGCGTGGTCGCCATCGTGGCGGTCACCATCGGGTGGCGGGTGTTGTGGTTGGTCGCCGCGGTTGCGATGCCCAGCCGCGTCGTCGCGGCCGCCACCGCGCCGGCGAGCACGCCGGCGTCCTTGAGGTTGAACCGCTCGGAGAGGAACGCCGACCCCAGCCCGAGCTCCTCGGCCAACCGGACCTCGTCGAGCAGGTCCGCCGGCTGGTCGGTGTGCCCGGCGAGGCCGTAGCAGGCGAGCTCGGGCAGCGGGGTGTGCACGCTCGGACGGTAGCGGCGAACTTGACACGTGTCAGGTGCCAGTTCCTACTCATGGGTAACATGACCGCATGAGCCAGGTCCTCTCGCTGTGGCAGAAGTGCCGCTCGATCCCGGTGGTCGGCACCCGGGTCTTCTCGATCGCCTTCGGGCAGAAGGCGCCGTACTTCGCCTCGATCCGCCCGCGGTTCACCGTCATCGAGCCTGACCACGCCGAGCTGGTGATCCCCGACCGGCGGCGCGTGCACAACCACCTCGGCACCGTGCACGCCATCGCGCTGTGCAACGGCCTCGAGGCCGCGATGGGCGCCCTCGCGGAGGCCACGATTCCGTCGACCAAGCGCTGGATCCCCAAGGGGATGACCGTCTCCTACACCGCGAAGGCCGTCGGCGACATCACCTGCATCGCCGAGACCGACGCCGAGCAGTGGACCTCGTCCGACCCCGACCTCCCCGTGCGCGTCCGCGGGGTGATGGCCGACGGCACGGTGGTCATCGAGGGCGTCATCAACCTCTGGGTGACCCAGAAGTCCGCCGCGTTCGCCGGCTAGGAGCAGGGCGACGAGCCGCTAGAACACCTGGCGCCGGCGGCCCCAGAACCACCGGTGGCCGGCGACCGCCACCAAGGACAGCGCCGCGAGCGCCACGGTCGAGCCGCGCGGAAGCTTCCCGTCCGTACGCCGCCCGAGCAGCGCCCGGGTCGCCTGGCTCGACGCCACCGACCCGTCGCTCTGGTGCGACAGCACCGAGCCCGTCGACTGGTGCGAGAGCCACGAGCCCATGCTCTGCGACGAGCCGACCGAGAACGCCGAGGCGAACGACCCGACGCTCCCGATGCTGGCGCACGAGCCCACGGAGCCGATCGACAGCACCGAGTGGTCCGACCAGAGCGAGAGCACCGAGCGGTGCGACCCGATCGACCACCGGCTCTTCCTCGCCCGAGTCATCGCCCGAGTCGTCGCCCGAGTCGTCGTCGGAGTCATCGTTCGAGCACCGTGGCGGTGCCCACCTGCCGCCCCTCGTCGAACACCCCGAGCACCAGCGCCGTCGTGACGTTCGTCCAGGCGCTGAGGTCGACCGGCTGCACGTCGACCTCGATCGTGGTGCCGGGCACGAGCATCGGGTTCTCGGGCAGCAGCGTCACGGCCGCCGCACCCAGGTCCACGTCGCCGTGCCCCTCGGTGCTCGCCCGGAAGTCGGGGGAGTAGCCGTCGAAGACCGGCGTGTGCCGACCGCCCTGCTCCTTGGTCCACATCTCCAGCCGCACCCGCACCGGTGAAGTATGGCGTCACCGGCACCACACCAGGCAAGCCGATGTGGTGACCGACCTGACCCTCCGGAGGCGCGTCGCGCTCCGTTGCGTGTGGGATCCTTGACCTGCCAGCACAGGCACCCCGGACGAGGTCCGCCGTACCCGGTCCCACGACAAGACGGCGCGAAACCGGGAGTGGTCGTGTCCATCGAAGCCGTCAGCACCGTCGTCCAGATCGCCGGGTCGCTGCTCATCCTCGGGCCGTTCGTCCTCGTGCAGCTGCGGCGGCTCCGGCCCGAGGCGCGGACCTATGTGGTCCTCAACCTCGTCGGCTCCACGGTCCTCGCGGCCGACGCCCTGCACGGTCGCCAGTGGGGATTCCTCCTGCTCGAAGGAGTGTGGGCGGTGGTCTCGCTGGCCTCGCTGATTCGTGGGACCCGGCGTGATCCCTCGTACTCTTGACCGGTCATGCGCACCTACCAGGTCCGCACCTACGGGTGCCAGATGAACGGTTGCCTGGCGGCACCCTGACGGGTCACGACTCATGTGCGGCGACGCGTGGAAGTTCGACGGTTGATAGGTCGCAAAGCGTAAGACTTGAGTCCGAAGGTTTTCACGCTCCAGCCAGGGACAAATGCCCAACGGCTCGCCTCCCCTGCCACCCCGGGGTGACCTTGGGGAGGCGAGCCGCCTCGGTCGCGCTCTTCCTCGATACGAGGGAGGGGTTCGGCCCAACGCTTGTCGACGTAGAGCCAGGCCTCGCGAGACCTGTCGAGACCTTAGCACACGAGCTGCCTTTGCTGCTGATGGCCCTGCGATAGCATGTTCCATCGGCACGGGCGCTGAGCCTGCCTCAAGGCGCTCTGCCGGCGCCTGTTCGTTTGTAGCATGTCAAGTGATACGTTTGTTGCATGGTATCCCTGACGTTTGCTCATCTACTAGTAGATATCTAGTCTAGGACTAAGTCGATGACTAGCCCCGAGCGCGCGCGAAACGCGACCATCCGCGAGCCTTTCGAAGTGCTCGCGCCCCGAGCCGTCGAGACCGCTGCTGTGCTCTCCGAACGAGTAAAGGGCCGAGACGCTCAGTTGCGCCGCAGCTTCCTTCGGCGGGGTCGTTCGGAGAAGCCAACTCCCATGATGACCATGCTGCGAGGGGGTCGCGGAGGGGAGGTGAGGCTAAAGCTGTATCTCAGCCTGTTGTGGATAGCAGTCGCCCCTCCCCACAACGTCAGTTACCCGGCCCGCACCTGGGCAGCACTGGTTGGATTGGCGGACCCACCGGGGCGCGGGGCTCGTCGCATCAACGACGCGCTGCGATGGCTGTCGGAGAACGACTTTGTGGAAGTTCAAGGCGAGAAGGGCGTGCCACCGATTGTCACCGTCCGGAGTGAGTCGGGCGACGGCAGCCGGTACTCACTCCCGGGCTCGACCATCAAGCGCCTGCAGCTTGAAGGGAAGCCTTGGAACAGGCATGCCTACGAGAAAGTTCCAGGGCAGCTGTGGACCAACGGTTGGATGGCTGCGCTGGATGGGCCGGCGCTCGCTTGCCTGCTTGTCTTGCGCTCGGTCCCACCAGCGGTCGACGCGGTGTTCGATGTGGGGGCCTGGTTCTCACCGGCCTTGCTCCGCGAGCGCTACGACATGTCAGATGACACGCGCAAGAGGGGTATGCGACGGCTGAATGAACTCGGAATCATAAAGACAGAGAGCCGCGTGTTGGGCCGAACATCGGCTGACTTCCAGCGGTCGCGCACGGAGTACCACCTCCAGGCCGGAGTGCTGGCGCAGAGTCCCTTCAGTACGCCGTCGCGCCCTATTGACCTAGGGCATGACGAGGCTCGACTTTGACAACTGCATAAGTCAGCAGCCGAACGAGCCGGGGTACTGCCCCGCTGCATGGTGGCGCACGCGCGGATGGAGCGCTGGGGCTACTGGCTGAAGATGTACCAAGAGCCGCCGATGTTGTCATCTGACTGAGGCGCGATGGCGATGAGTGTGTAACCCTGAGAGGCGAGGCTGTTCAGCGTCACCTCGAGTGCGCTAGTGCTGATTGTTTGACCCGCGGCCATGCCTACGAGTGTCGCTTGGTCACGAACGATGTATGCCATCTGTGGCTCTCCTTATGAGGGACAAGTACGGGCTTGTCGAGTCGTTGCCGAAGGGCTCCCATGCACCGCCGCATTCGAGTGCGTGCCAGGTGCCCTCGGTCGCGAACCGGCTCAACGCACCTGACCCTATGGGCACGGTGTCAGGTTGGTGCATCCGCTTCGCGCGAACGAAGGAGGCTCTGACTCTGTATGTCCTTTCGCTCGACCTGTACGGATTTAGCTCGACTCTGTAGAGAGTTTCCAGGCGCGAGAATGCATAACTGCGAGGCAGGCGCTTGATACGCGCCCGGCCGCGAGCTCATGCGCTACGGATAGTGCGCCCAACCTCCTCCTCCTACTAGTCGGCAGACCAAGGGTCGGCTGACGCGTCGCGAATGGACCAGGCGCCCAGACTGCGCTGGGTCGCTCGCTCATCGACGTAGGGGTCGGACTCCTCTCGTCCGAGTAACTCCGTCCGATGCAGTTCCTGACTTAGATGCACGTCGCGATTGGCCATAGCGACTCGGAGGGCCACGTCTATCGAGAGAGTGTCGCTGTCTCTGAGGCGTCCTATCTCGACATTGCCCACGGAGGATGTGAAGGCCTGCTCGAAGTCAGCGCGGAGGGCGAACTCTCCGGGTGCCGTGGCTACGACGTAGTCCTCCCTGATGTAGACGCCGAACCTCGGGGGAGGCGGCGGGCTAGGAGCGTGTTCCATGCCGGGCCAGTAGAAGCTCGGTCCACTGCCAAGCGAGGTCGGGAGGTTGGCGATGAGGCGGCTACTGTCGTCCCGTAGTCGCATCTTGATACCTCGTGCTGGCAGCGTCACTGCGGAGTCGCCGACGTATCCAACGAAAACACGCATGACGCAGACGAGTTCCAGCCTGGGTCCGGAGTTGGCTGGCTCAGTGTGGAGAGTTGCCCGGACGGTAGCTTCGGCAATCGACATTGGCGGCACCTGAACATTGGCGGCGAGCATGTCGACTAGCTCGTAACGATGGGCGCTTCTGGTGGTGGCGCCGGACCGCATCGGGACGTCGCGATTTCCACTGTCCGTCTTGACCACGTATGGCACATCTTCCGTCGAGAAGACCAAAGCGGTCGCAAAATCGGTCTCATCCAATTGGACAACCCGATGCATGTCCAGACGCGGGGGCGGTTGGTCGAACTGCTTAGAAAGCCTCGCGAGCCACTCACCAGCCTCAACGGGACTCGGTTGCACGGCGCGTCCGCTCCTTTCGTCAACTCCGATGACGTAGAAGAGCGGCTCCCCGGCCAGTCGATTCGCCGAGGCCGCGAGCTGGCGTGCCTTATCGACAGTTGGCCAATCTGACTTGAACTCGAAACGGTCGTCCTCGTTGTGACCACGCCGGAGCGCTTGGACGCGGTCGCGTACCAAAGACTCCAACTCCTGAGGTGTCATGACGAGAGTCTAGAGCGGCATACATTAAACGTCCGTTTACTGTACAAAAGCCGGTCCGGCTGAAATAATCGAGCCATGAAGAAGCGGGCTTCCCGAGTCATCGCCTACACGCGAGTCAGCACCGAAGAGCAGGCAGTTAGTGGTCTGGGTCTGGCTGACCAACGCGCCGTCATCGCTGCTGAGGCTGTTCGTCGTGGCTGGGATGACATCGAGTATCTGAGCGATGAGGGTTTCTCGGCGAAGAACCTTGCTCGACCTGCCATCGGTACCGCGCTCGACCAACTTCGCAAGGGCGAGGCGTCCATCCTCGTTGTCTCCAAACTGGACCGGCTGTCACGCTCGCTCCTGGACTTCTGCACTCTCATGGAGTCGGCCAACAAGCAGGGCTGGCAGATTGTCGTTCTGGACCTAGCCGTAGACACCACCACGCCCTCAGGTCAGCTCATGGCTAACGTGATGTCGGCTTTCGCTCAGTACGAGCGTCAGTTGATTGGTGCTCGTACGTCTGCGGCCTTGCAGCAGCTGAAGGCGCAGGGGAAGAGGCTTGGCCGGCCAGTCGCTCTGCCTATGCAGATTAGGCAACGCATCGTGGCTGAGCGTGAGTCCGGGATGACTTTGGCTGCCATCGCCAACCGTTTAAACGGCGACCGCATCGCTACCGCTCGCGGTGGTGCGTCTTGGTATCCCTCGACAGTGAAAGCGGTGCTTGCCTCCGCTGAGTTGGATGCGACGGCTGCCTAGTTCGACTTGCAAGTCAGCTTCTTGCCGTCCGGATACGTCAGCTCGGATGAGCCGTTGCCGCCCTCTGGGCCGACGGCGACGCGCAGTTGGCCGGGCAGCCCGAGGGCTATCGAGGTGCCTTGACCTTGCTGCGCTGTGAAGGAGACGACGATGGCGTCATCGCCTCGGTTGTCGGTGGTGAGCGTGACCTTCTCGTTGACGCCGTAGGTGTAGTCCAGCACCGCGGTCGCGCCATCGATGTGGCACGAGTCGAACCGCCGCTCCTGGGCATCGCCCACTTTCTGGTGGCTGCTCCGGTACCAGCCGACGGAGGTCACAACCAGACCGAGGCACAGAACGACAACAGCTCCGAATAGCAGGCGGTTCTTGAGCATCCCGGGACACTACTCGGCCATGGCACTCTTTCGGCATGAGCGACGACGCCGACCGTGAGCCACGAGTCCCGGAATTGAGCGAAGTCCCACCTGGCCGGTGCTGGTGTGAGTGCCCTGGTTGCGAAGACGGGTACGGCCACTGCAAGAACCCCAAGCGAGGATGTCGCTGGGGTCAGACTCGTTAGGAGTTGCCATGAGCCAAGACATCGAGAGCATGAGCTGTCCTCATTGCGATACCCCGCTGGTAGCCCTTGAAGGTAAGGCGTGGTGTCAGCACTGCGATGCGTTCAGAGGGCCCGACTGCCAAGACGAAGGCTGCGAGTACTGCTCGCCGGAAGAGGCGTGAGCCTTCTCGGTACCGGCCCGTCGTAGCGTGGTTGCATGGTTCGCAAGCCTAAGAATGTTGCTTGGGTCGGCTTCACGCCGGAGCAGGTCGAACTGCTGGACTTCCTGGATTTCGTTGGCAACAACGCCTGGGACCGCAACGGCCAGACCGACGAGCTGATGCCGAAGCTTCTGGCTGACTGCGCAGAAGCAGCCTTGTCCCTGGCTCGAATCAAGCAGGCTATGGAGTCAGTGGGATACAGCCGTCAAGCTTTGCACCAACTCGACCGGTGGGAGTCGAAGCGAACCACGGGCCGGTTTGGCGGGTAGTTAGCGCAGGCTTCGCCTGACGCGCCTCGCTGCGCTCGACTCGTTGCCTACGTTAGACAACAAAGCCAGAGCTCTCATCCGAGCTTGCTGCGGTACTCAGGAACACCTTGCGGGACTTTGGCCGGTACAGAGAGGTATTCCTACCGCCTCCGCTGCGCTGCGGCGGTACACAGGAGAACCCACTTTCTCTTAACCATCCTGATGCTCCTTGGTTCGCAATGGCCGACCGCAGGGAGGTCATGGAGGTGCGAAGCACCGACTGGTTAGCTCTTCCGAGCTTCCAAGGGTTCCTGAGGTTGTGTTGACCTTCATCTGGGCAGCACCTTCCTCAGAGGTGGCTACTCAAAGCCTGTTGACTCAGCACGCCCTACTGACGTCCCTGGAAGTTGAATCGCGCTGCTCGCGGCCAGGGGGAGGTAGGTAAACATCCGTCAAACCTCTGGGCCCTCAATGAGAAGACCCGGTAGGCGGAACACCACTAACGCCTAACCGGGCCTGCTTGATGCGAAGTCTTCGCTTGCTCTCCTGGTTCGAGGTGGTGCTCAACCTTATATACTAAGTATAGCATCTTGGTATGGAATCGTCAAGTTGAGAAGCACCCCTCG
This sequence comes from Nocardioides halotolerans DSM 19273, assembly GCF_000422805.1. Lineage (GTDB taxonomy): Bacteria > Actinomycetota > Actinomycetes > Propionibacteriales > Nocardioidaceae > Nocardioides > Nocardioides halotolerans. Next base: position 227,796 of record NZ_KE383926.1, read on the forward strand.
AGACGCTTCCGCACGTGCATTCAAAGCGACACCATAGCCACGACCACCGACAGTCCGGCCCGTCCAATCGAAGCCGTTCGCTTAGTGAAGCGACCTTTGACCACGGCACATTTTTCCGCGTGCTCTCACGGGGCCTTCGTGTGCCTCTACAGGCCCCGGAACGGGAACTACCCGGCTGTCAGGGCATAGCCTTGCATCGTGGATGTGAATCGCCCTGGGTTTTGTAGAGGCTCGGGCTATTGGATTCCGGCCAGGGTCTGGTCGGTCCGGGTCTGAGCGTAGAACGCTTCTTCGTACTCTGCTGGTGGGACGTCGTTGAGGTAGCCGTGGAGCCGTTGGTTGTTGTGCCAGTGGACCCAGCCGAGGGTGGCGAGCTCGACGTCCTCGACGCTCTTCCAGGGCCGGCCCTCCTGGGCGGGGCCGCGGATGAGCTCGGCCTTGTAGTAGCCGTTGAGGGTCTCGGCCAGGGCGTTGTCGTAGGAGTCGCCCACCGAGCCGATCGAGGGTGTCGCTTTGATCTCGGCGAGTCGTTCCCCGTAGCGGATGGAGGTGAA
>NZ_KE383927.1:0-18235 GCF_000422805.1 Nocardioides halotolerans DSM 19273
GAGTACGAAGAAGCGTTCTACGCTCAGACCCGGACCGACCAGACCCTGGCCGGAATCCAATAGCCCGAGCCTCTACAAAACCCAGGGCGATTCACCCCCTCGGAGCGTCAAGGGGCTTGGCCGCGGCGCGGCCGACGCAACGCAATGAGAGCCGGAGCCGCGCGCCGCGACGCCTGTCCTGAGGTGCGAGCTTGCGAGCCTCGAAGGGCGCCGCCCCAGCCCGAAGGGGGCGCCAGCCCCCGGGGGCCCCACGACCGGCGCCACGAGCGAAGACCCAGACCCAACCCCAAGAAACACACCAGGCGCCCGACCAATCCGCCGGCGCGACAGCGCCGAAGACCCCGTGACACCACCCCGAACCGGAAGGCACCACCCACCATGAACCGCAGCTCCCTCCGCCGTACCGGTGCCGCAGGCGCCGCCCTCCTCGCCCTGACGCTGGGCCTCGCCGCGTGCGGCGACGACGCCGACAGCAGCGGCAGCGCCGCCGACGACACCACCACCTCGTCGGCGCCCGCGCCGGCGGACGACCCCACCACCGAGGCGGCGATGGACGACGCCGGCGCCGACGTGTTCGGCCCCGCGTGCGACGCCATCCCGCAGGACGGCAAGGGCTCCTTCAACGGCATGGTGACCGACCCGGTCGCGACCGCCGCCAGCAACAACCCCCTCCTGACCACGCTCGTCTCCGCCGTCACCGCGGTGCCGGGTCTGGCCGACACGCTCAACGCCGCCCCGGCGCTGACGGTGTTCGCGCCGACCGACGACGCCTTCGCGAAGATCCCGGAGAAGGACCTGCAGGCGGTCCTCGCCGACCAGGCCACGCTCACCGCGGTCCTGTCGCACCACGTCGTCGGCGAGCAGCTCGACCCGACCGCGGTGGTCGGCGAGCACGACACCCTGAACGGCGACACGGTGACCGTCGACGGCGACACCGAGGCCGGGCTGACCGTCGATGGGGGTACCGCCAACGTCATCTGCGGAAACATCCCGACGAAGAACGCCACCGTCTACGTCATCGACTCCGTCCTGATGCCCACCAAGTGACCTCTCGTCACCCACTGATCGACGCAGGAGACTGACCAGATGGAGCAGGTCCGGCCCCTGGCCGCCGGCGTCCCCTCCCCGGAGGGGGCGCCGGTGGCGCCCGATCTCGCGGACCTCCTGAGGGCCTGCGGTCGGGGCGACCAGAGCGCCTTCGCCCAGCTGTACGACGCCACCGCCAGCCGCGCCGTCGGCCTCGCCGTCCGGGTGGTCCGCGATCCGGCCCAGGCCGAGGAGGTCGCCCAGGAGGCGTTCCTCGAGATCTGGAAGACGTCGGGTCGCTTCGACCCGGCCAAGGGCAGCCCGCTCGGGTGGCTGCTCACGATCGTGCACCGCAAGGCCGTCGACCGGGTCCGCTCGGCCGAGGCCTCGACGCGGCGCGACACGACCTACCACCAGCGCAACCAGCCGGTGGAGCACGACTCCACCGCCGAGGCGGCCACGGCCTCGTTGGAGGCGCGCCGGGTCCGCCAGGCGCTCACCGGCCTCACGCCGGTGCAGCGCGAGGCCCTCGAGCTCGCCTACTTCGGCGGCTACACCCACACGGAGGTGGCGACGATGCTCGAGCTGCCGGTCGGCACCGCCAAGACCCGGATCCGGGACGGGCTCATCAGACTTCGAGACACCATGGGGGTGAGCTCATGAGCGACATCCATGCCCTTTCGGGCGCCTACGCGGTCGACGCCCTCGACGACGCCGAGCGCGCCCAGTTCGAGGACCACCTCGCCGAGTGCGACACCTGCCGCGCCGAGGTCGAGTCGCTCCAGGAGACGGCGGCGCTGCTCGCCGAGACCACGATCGCGACCCCGTCCGCGGACCTGCGCGACCGGGTGCTCTCCGGCATCGCCAGCGTCCGCCCGCTGCCGCCCGTGGTCCCGCCCGTCGAGCCGCCCGTCGAGCGGCCTGCCGCGCCGGCCGCCGCGACCGAGGACGACGCCACCGTCGTCCCGCTCGCACCCCGCCGGCGTCGACGCGTCGTCACGTTCCTCGCGGCCGCCGCTGCGGTCGTCGCGATCGGGACGGGCGCGGTGGTCTCCCAGCTCGACGACGAGCCGCCGAGCGCCATCGACCGGGTCATCCAGGCCGACGACGCACAGCGCTTCACCCAGACCTTCCCGGGCGGGGCCACCGCCACGGTGGTCAGGTCGGAGGACCTCAACGAGGCCGTCGTCATCACCCACGACATGCCGGCCGCGCCCAGCGGGCACACCTACGCGCTGTGGCTCCAGCACGACGACGTGATGGTGCCCGCCGGGGTCATGCCCGAGGGGCCGGACAACGAGGTGCTGCTGAGCGGCGACGCCGCCACGGCGGACGGCGCGGGGATCACCGTCGAGGTCGCCGGGCAGGAGCCCACCGTCCCCAGCGACGACGTCGTCGCCGTCATCTCCTTCGACGCCTAGGACGACGATGGACACGACGCCCGACCACATCGCGGTCGTCGGCTCCGGCGTCGCCGGGCTGACCGCGGCCTACGTCGCCTCACGCACCGCGCACGTCACGCTGTTCGAGGCCGACGACCGCCTCGGCGGCCACGCCGACACCCACCTGGTGCGTGAGCAGCGAGACGGGCAGGACCGCGAGCTCGCCATCGACACCGGCTTCATCGTGCACAACCCGCGGACCTACCCGGTGCTGCTCCGGCTCTTCGCCGAGCTGGGCGTCCGCACCCAGCCCTCCGAGATGTCGATGTCGATCAACGACGCCGGCAGCGGGCTGCAGTGGGCGGGCGCCCTCGGGCTGCGCGGCGTGTTCCCGGCGACGTCCAACCTGCGCAACCCGCGCTACCTGCGGATGCTCACCGAGGTCCCGCGCTTCCACCGCCGCGCGAGGAGGGTCCTCGACGGCTCCGGCCCCGACCAGACGCTCGGAGCGTTCCTCGACACGGGCCGGTTCTCGGCGTACTTCCGCCGCCAATTCATGGAGCCGCTGGTCTCCGCGGTCTGGTCGTGCGACCCGGGGTCGGCGCTCGACTACCCGGCCCGCTACCTGTTCACCTTCCTCCAGCACCACGGCATGCTCGGGGTCTTCGGCAGCCCGCAGTGGCGGACCGTGACCGGCGGCTCGCACCAGTACGTCGCCGCGGTGGCCGCGCGGGTGCAGGAGGTCCGCGTCGGCACGAAGGTGACCTCGGTGCTCGAGACCGCCGACGGCGTGGAGATCACCGACGGCAACGGCCAGGTGCACGTCTTCGACGCCGTCGTCATCGCCACCCACCCCGGGCAGGCACTCGCCGTGCTGGCCGAGCCGACCGCCGCGCAGCGCGAGGTGCTCACCGCCATGCCCTACTCGCGCAACGTCGCGCTGCTGCACACCGACACGTCCGTCATGCCCTCGGTCCGGGCGGCCTGGGCGTCGTGGAACTATGGCCGGCTCGCCGAGGCAGGCGACCCCCGCCCGCGCACGCACGTCACCTACGACCTCACCCGGCTCCAGCGGCTCGCCACCGACACCCGCTACCTCGTCACGCTCGTCGGCCAGGGTGCGGACGAGGACCTCGTCGACCCCGCCACCGTGATCGCGCGGATGGAGTACGAGCACCCGCTCTACAGCCCGGCCTCGGTCGAGGCCCAGGCGCGGCTGGCGACCATCGACACCGAGCGGGTGGGCTTCGCGGGCGCCTACCACGGCTGGGGCTTCCACGAGGACGGCGCCCGCTCGGGGCTGCGCGCCGTGGAGCGGCTCGGGCTGACGTGGCCCGAGGTGCTCCCGCCCTCTCCCGCCGACGACGTGCCGACCGGCACCTACGAGACCACGATCCGCCACACCCGGCGCTCGCCGTTCACCCGGACGTTCACGCACCGCTCACACACCTGGGTCGTCGACCTCGACGACCTGCCAGACCACGGCGTGCTCGGCAGGTTCGAGGCCCGGGACCACCTCGGCCACCCGAGCAGCACCATCCGCGCCAACGTCGAGTCGTTCCTCGCCGGTCACGGCATCGACCTGACGGGCGGGCGGGTCGTGATGGCCGCCCACCCGCGGGCGTTCGGCCACTGCTTCAACCCGATCTCGGTGCACTGGTGCTGGGACGCCGCCGGCCGGCACGCCGCGACCGTCGTCGAGGTGCACAACACCTACGGCGACCGGCACGCCTACCTCGTCCGCCCCGACGAGCGCGGCCGGGCGTCGACGCCGAAGGCGATGTACGTCTCGCCGTTCCACGGCACCGACGGCACCGACGGCACCTACGACCTGGCGGTGCCCGTGCCGCACGACGACCGCCTCGACCTCGTCGTCAACCTCACCACCGACGACGGCGCGCGGTTCCACGCGTCGCTGTCGGGTCGGCGTACGCCGCTCAGCCCGCGCCGGGTCGCGCCGGCCGCCCTCCGCGGCGCGCTGCTGATCCGGCTGCACGGCGTCGCGCTGTGGCTGCGCCGTCTGCCGGTCCGCCCACGCCCCACCCACGCGCAACCCGGAGTGCAACCGTGACCGACACCGTTCGAGCCCCCAGGGCCCACCGCAAGGTCGACCTGCGCGCCCGCGCCTGGCCGGGGCTCGAGCACCCGCCGACCGGGCCGCGTGCGCGGCTCGCCGCGCGGATCGCCCGCCGTCTCTTCCTCGCCGCCGTCTCCAGGCTCGACGTCACGGTGCACGTCGGCGGCCAGACGCACGGCCGCGGCGGCCCGGTGATGGTGGTGACCGACCCCGACGAGTTCTTCCTGCGACTCGGGCGCGACCAGCTCATCGGCTTCGGGGAGGCCTACCTCACCGGTGCCTGGGACGCCGAGGACCTCAGCGGGTTCCTGACCGTGCTCGCCGCGGAGCTGCCGACGTTGATCCCCGACCGGCTCCAGCGGCTGCGCGGGCTCGTGGTGCGGAAGCCCCCGGCCGAGGAGGTCAGCAGCAGCGCGAACTCCCGGGACAACATCGCGCACCACTACGACCTCTCCAACGAGCTGTTCGAGCTGTTCCTCGACCCGACGCTCAGCTACTCCTCCGCGCTGTTCGAGGGGGACGAGCCCCTCGAGGTGGCCCAGCGCCGCAAGATCGACCGGCTGCTCGACCGGGCCGGCGTCGGCGCCGGGAGCAGGGTGCTCGAGATCGGCACGGGCTGGGGCGAGCTGGCCGTCCGCGCGGCGGCTCGCGGCGCGCTGGTCCGCACGATCACGCTCTCGGTGGAGCAGAAGCGGCTCGCCGAGCAGCGCATCGCGGCAGCCGGGATGGGCGACCGCGTCGTTGTCGAGCTGCGCGACTACCGCTCCGTCGTCGGGCAGTACGACGCCGTCGTCTCCGTCGAGATGATCGAGGCCGTCGGCTGGCAGTACTGGCAGACCTACCTCGAGACCATCGACCGGGTGCTGGCGCCGGGTGGCAAGGTCGCGATCCAGGCGATCACGATGCCCCACGACCGGATGCTCGCGACCCGCCACACCTACACCTGGATCAACAAGTACATCTTCCCCGGCGGGTTCCTGCCGTCCGTCCAGGTGATCGACGAGATCACCCGGGAGCACACCACGCTGCGGATGACCGCGGCGCACCCGATGGGGTCGTCGTACGCCCGCACGCTGCGGCTGTGGGACGAGGCGTTCCTCGCGGCGTCCGACCGCGTGCGCGCGCTGGGGTTCGACGACACCTTCGTCCGGATGTGGCACTTCTACCTGGAGTACTCCCGCGCCGGCTTCGCGTCGGCCTACCTCGACGTCCACCAGCTCGCCTTCGAGCGGGGCGACGATGACTGAGCACACCTCCGGGATCGCCGGCCAGCTGGCCGACGCTCTCCGGCCGTTCCTCCGGGGCGACCTGCCCGTGCGGCTGAAGGCGTGGGACGGCTCGGTGGCCGGCCCCGTCGACGCGCCGCTGGTGGTGCTCACCTCACCGGACGCCGTGCGCCGCCTGCTCCGCCACCCCGGCGAGCTCGGCGCGGCCCAGGCCTACGTCACCGGCGAGCTCGACGTCCCCGGAGACCTCGACCACGCGCTGACCCGCGCGTTCGCGGTGGCCAGGGAGCGTGGGCGGCCGGGTCCCGCGGCTCTCGCCCGGGCGGTGCGGACCGCCGTGCGGATCGGAGCGCTCGGCCGGCCTCCGGGGCCACCAGCGTCGCAGGCCCGGATCCGTGGCCGGTTGCACAGCAAGCTGCGAGACCGGAGCGCGATCTCGTTCCACTACGACCTGGGCAACGAGTTCTACGAGCTGGTCCTCGACCCCCAGCTCGCCTACTCGTGCGGCTACCACTCCTCGCCTGGCCAGCCGCTCGAGGACGCGCAGCGCGCGAAGCTGTCGCTGATCTGCCGCAAGCTCGGTCTCGAGCCCGGGATGACGCTGCTCGACGTCGGGTGCGGGTGGGGCTCACTGGCGCTGCACGCGGCGGAGCACTTCGGCGCGCGGGTCACCGGCATCACGATCGCCGCCGAGCAGAAGAGGCTCATCGAGCGTCGCATCCGCGAGCGCGGCCTCGAGGACCGCGTGACGATCGAGCTGCGCGACTACCGCGACGCCGTGGGTGAGCACGACGCCGTCGCCTCCATCGAGATGGGCGAGCACGTCGGCCAGGACAACTACCCGGCGTACGCCGCCGTGCTCCAGCGCTCGGTGCGCCCCGGCGGCCGGGTGCTGGTGCAGCAGATGAGCCGCACCGGCCGGTGGCCGGGCGGCGGCCCGTTCATCGAGAGCTTCATCGCGCCGGACATGTACATGCGGCCCGTAGGTGAGACCGTGGCGTTCCTGGAGCGCGCCGGCCTCGAGGTGCGCGACGTCCACGCGCTGCGTGAGCACTACGTGCTCACCGTCGCAGGCTGGCTCGACAACCTCCGCCGCAACCGCGAGCGCCTCGTCGAGCTGATGGGCGAGGAGGTCGTGCGGGTGTGGGAGCTCTACCTCGTCGGCGGCTCCATGGCCTTCCGCGACGGGCGGATGGGGGTCGACCAGATCCTGATGGTCCGGCCCGGCGCCGCGCACACGCTGGCACCCGTCCGGGACTGGTAGGACTGGTGCGATGAAGCTGCGTCCAGGGCTCGCCGTGGTCTGTGCCGTCGTCGTCTCGGCCGTCGTGCCGCTGGCCCTACCGGCGCCGGCGCACGCCGACCCGGTCACCAAGCAGGACCTGCTCACCCTCGCCGAGGCCGAGACGGTCTTCCCCGAGCTGGCCGGGCGGCACGACGACGGCAACCAGGACCGGTTCAACTTCGGGATGGACGTGCCGGCGTACTGGACGTCGCCGCTGCGGTGCGACCACCAGCGCTCCTACGGCGGCACCAGCCACGCCACCGCGAGCTCCTACTCGCTGAGCGGACCGGACTTCGGGTTCCTCGAGAGCATCGTGCAGTTCCGCACCAAGCACGAGGCCCGCAGCGTGCTGCAGCACTACCGCGACTACGCCCGGGTCTGCCGCGGGCGGCACGCGACCGACGACGGTGACGGCAACGCCGCGACGCTGCAGGTGCGCGCGTGGCGTCCCGGCCGGGTCGGCGACGAGGCCGTGGGCCTCCTCGACGGCTTCACCGTGTACGGCCGCACCCAGTGGCGCCGCAGCGTGGTCGCGCGCGTGGGCCGCACCGTCGTGCTCACCACCGTCGAGCCCGGCCGCGGAGCCGGCGACCCCGACCAGGCCGTCGCGGGCGCGCGCCTCGCGGTCGCCAAGCTCGGGTAGCCGATGGCCGTCCTCCTCAGCCTCCTCGTGGGGCTGCTCGCCGTCACCGTCGGCATGGGTGCCGCAGCGGTCCGTGCCCGGCAGCTCGACAAGGCGGCGGTCGTCGACGTCGCGTGGGGCGCGGGCTTCGTGCTGCTCGCGCTCGCGGTGGCGGTGCTCGGCACCGCCGTCGACGAGGGCACCGGCTGGCGGCGCTGGCTCGTCGCCGGGATGGTCGCGGTCTGGGGGCTGCGGCTGGCCTGGCACATCCGCGGCCGCGCGATCGGCGAGCACGGCGGCAAGGAGGACCCCCGCTACGCCGAGATGCTCGGTGGCCCGCCCTCGCAGATCGGCATGTGGGTGCTCGTGCGCCGGGTCTTCCTGGTGCAGGGGATCGTGCAGTGGCTCGTCGCCGGGCCGGTGATGGTCGGCGCGGTGCTCGCGGTCGAGTGGTGGCCGGTCGTCGTCGCCGGCGTCGTCGTGTGGGCGGTCGGGATGTTCTTCGAGGCGGTCGGCGACCGCCAGCTCGCGGCCTACAAGGCCGAGCCGAAGGAGTCGCGCCCGCAGGTGATGGACCGCGGGCTCTGGCGCTACACCCGGCACCCCAACTACTTCGGCGACGCCTGCATCTGGTGGGGGCTCTGGCTGGCGGCGGGGCTCGGCTCCGGCTGGGTCGCCGGCCTCACCACGGTGGTCTGCCCGGCGGCGATGACGTTCTTCGTCTACCAGGTCACCGGTGTCAAGCTGCTCGAGCGGACGATGATGCAGCGTCCCGGCTACCCGGCGTACGCCGCCCGGACGTCGAGCTTCGTCCCGCTGCCGCCGAAGCGTTCCTAGGCGTCGGCCCGCGCCCCCCGCCACACCAGGGTCGCGAGGCCGACCAGGAGCGCCATCATCGCGATCTGCACGTAGTTGAGCAGGTCGCTCCCTGCGGGTAGCGCGAACTGCGCCAGGGTCGCCAGCACGAAGACGACCACCCAGGCGACCGGGACCGCACGGGCGCGGACCATCGCCGCGGACAGCACGAGCGTGCCGAGGGTGAAGACCACGAAGCCCGCCATGTCGGCGCCGATCACGTGGCCGACGTGGTCGTTGGCGTAGTCGACCAGGGCGCGGCCGGCGTCGTCGGGAAGTCCCGGCGCGGTCGCGAACCACGAGAACGTCGCGAAGGCACCCGCGCCGATCGCGAAGAGGACACCGCCGGCGCTCGTGAGCACCGCACCGACCAGCGCGGCGACGCGGCCACGACCCCTCGCGAGGTGCAGCACCCCCAGGCCGAGGGTGAGCCCGATGACGGCGTAAGCGAAGCCGTCGACCAGCATGCCGACCCACGCCGCGTCGCGGACCTCGAGGAGCCTGTCGTAGTCGAGGAACTCGTCGGAGCTGCTGTCGAGCCGATCGCCCCAGGGCGGTGCGGCAAGCAGCACGCCGACGGTCGCCGCGGACGCAGCGAGGGCCGCTGCGGCGACGCGGATCCGGGCCGGCCCGCTGGAGGCGAGGCTCGCGGCGGAGTCGGTGCGGACGGGCGACGTGCTGGTCATGGGAGCCTCCATCGGGGCGGTCGGTGACGATGGCTCGACGCTAGGAACCGCAGCGGGTTGGGCGGATCCGAGCGCTCTCGGGGATCGGGTCCCGTGCTGGCACGGAGCCCGCAGGGCGGCCGCCTCCCTACAGTGCTGCCATGCCCTGGCCCCGCCGCGCCACCGTCGGCTGCGCGGTGCTGTGCGGCGCGGCCCTGGTGGTCGCGGCGGCGTTCCTGGCGGCCGCACCGAGCCGGGAGTCCTGGCTGATCCTCGGCGTCGGCCTGGTCGTCGTGCCCGGCACCACCGGCCTGTCGCTGCTGGTCAGCCGACGGCGCGAGGGCGCGGTGGTCGGCCTGCTGCTCGGGTTGCTCTCGCTCTCGGTCGCGGCCGTGGTCGCGAAGGAGGTCTGGCTGCGGTGGCTGGCGAGCACCGAGGACCCCAACCGGTGGGCCTGGCTGGTCGCCGCCACGGCCGAGAACGCGTGGTGGGTGCTCGCGACCTTCGCCCTGCTCCTGCTGCACTTCCCCGACGGCCGGCTGCCGTCGGCGCGCTGGCGCTGGGTGCCGGCCACGATGGTGGTGGCGGCCGCGGTCACCCAGGCCGACGGTGCCGTCGCGGACGAGCCGTTCCGGGCGCCGCTGACGGACCTCGACCGGCCCTTCGGCACGGCGCCGGGCTGGTGGGAGGTGCTGGCCCTGGTGGCCTTCGCGGTGTTGCTGGCTCTGGTCGCGGCGAGCACCGTGTCGCTGCTGCTGCGGTTCCGTCGTGCCGGGCACACCCAGCGTCAGCAGATCAAGTGGCTGGCCCTCGCAGGGATCGGCTTGCCGCTCTACCCGCTGCTGTGCGGGATCGAGATCATGATCTGGGGTGAGTCGCTGTGGGTGAGCGGGGCGGTCGGCCTCGCGGCGCTCGTCGCGACACCCGTCGCTGCCTCCATCGCGGTGCTCCGCCACGACCTCTACGACGTCGACAAGGCGCTGGCCCTCGCCGTCACCTGGGGACTGATCACTGCCCTCTTGCTGGGGGTCTACGGCACGGCGTCGTCGGTGGCGGGCCTCGTGGTCGGCGGTGCGTCCGAGCGCGACGTCGCCATCGGCACCGCAGCAGCCGCCCTGCTGCTCCTGCCTGCGGTGCGTGTCGTACGACGGGCGGTCGACGCCCGCCTCTACCCGCTCCGCCGCGCCGCGACGGCCGCCGTCGACAGACTGCACGCCGACGTGAGCGCCGGGCGCGCGCGGCCCGAGCAGCTCCAGGAGGTGCTCCGCGAGGCGTTGCGCGACCCCGGGCTCCGCGTCGGCTTCCGGGTGCCGGGCTCGACCGCCTACCGCGACGTGGACGGCGAGCCGGTGCCGGAGGACGGAGTGCTGGTCCGGCACGTCGACGAGGCGACCGGCGTCCTGGTCCCCCTCGGTGGTCCGGCGTCCCCCGAGCTGCTCCGCGAGGTCGCCGGTCGGTGCAGCACCTTGGTGGAGGTGGTGCGGCTGCGCGCCGAGGTGGCGCAGGCGCTGCACGAGGTCCGGTCGAGCCGGACCCGGCTCGTCGAGATCGGCTACGAGGAGCGGCGCCGGATCGAGCGCGACCTCCACGACGGCGCGCAGCAGCGGCTGGTGTCGCTCGGCATGCAGCTGCGTCTGGCGCAGCGGCACCTCGACGACGGGACCGTCGACGTCGACCGGCTGCTCGACGGGAGCGTGGCCGAGCTCGGCACCGCCGTGGCGGAGCTGCGCCAGATCGCTCACGGGCTACGGCCCAGCAGCCTCGACGACGGCCTCCCCGCCGCACTCTCCAATCTGGTCCGCAGCCTCCCGCTAACCGTCGACATGGACGTCGACGACGGGCCCCTCCCAGACGCCGTCGCGACGACGGCCTACTACGTGGCCAGCGAGGCCATCACCAACGCGGTCAAGCACGCGGAGGCGACGCGGATCGAGCTGCGCGTCATCCGTCGGAATGGCCAGCTGCTGGTGCGGGTGACCGACGACGGGTGCGGCGGCGCCCGGCTCGGGCTGCGCTCCGGGCTCGCCGACCGGGTCGCCGCCCTGGGCGGATCCCTGCACGTCGCGAGTCCGGTGGGCCGCGGCACCGAGGTGGAGGCGGCGCTCCCGTGCGCATCGTGATCGGCGAGGACTCGGCGCTGTTCCGCGAGGGTCTGGCCCGGCTCCTCGAGGACGCCGGCCACGAGGTGGTGGGCCGCGCGGCGGACGCGCTGGCGCTGGTCGAGACGGTCGAGCGTGAACGGCCGGACCTGGCGATCATCGACGTACGCATGCCGCCCGACGGCACCGACGACGGCGCTCGCGCCGCCCGCGAGCTGCGTGACCGGGACCCGGAGCTCGCGATCGTGATGCTGTCGCAGCACGTCGAGACGCGGCACTCGGTCGAGCTCGTCGCGCGGGGACGCTTCGGCTACCTGCTCAAGGACCGGGTCTTCGAGGTCGACGACTTCATGGACTCGCTGCGACGGGTCGCCGCCGGCGGCTCGGCGCTGGACCCCGAGGTGGTGGCCACGCTCCTGGGACCGAGCCGCGAGCGCGACCCCCTCACCCTCCTCACCCCGCGAGAGCGCGACGTGATCGCCCTCATGGCCGAGGGCCGCAACAACGCCGGCATCGCACGCCGGCTCTTCCTCACCGACCGCACGGTCGAGACCCACATCGCAAGCATCATGAACAAGCTCGGGCTCCAGGAGACAGGCGAGGAGCACCGCCGCGTGCTGGCCGTGCTGACCTGGCTCGGCGTACGCCGTCGAGGGTGACTACGTCGTGGCGTCGTCGCCACCGGACTGCTGCTCGCGCTTGCGCTGCTGCTCGTACCTCCTGCGCTGCTCCTCGGCCCGGGCTCGGACCTGCTCGAGGAACTCCTCGTCCTTCCCCGGGTCGACGGCGGCGGCCCGCCCGGGGCGGTCGTACTCGGGGTAGTGGGGCGTGGCCCGCTCGCCCGCCGCGCGCGGCGCCGGGCCCTCGGGCCGGCCGAGCACGAACCACGCCGCGCTGCCGAGCACCGGGAAGAGCAGCACGATCACGACCCAGCCGACCTTCGGCACGTTGCGGACCTGGTGCGCCGGTGCCTGGGCGAGGTCCGCGAGGGTGAAGACCCACACCGCGAAGACGACGACCGTGAAGAGCAGCTCGAGCTTGATCACCGGCGCAGTGTGGCCGACGCGCTCCGGGTCTGTCTGTGGTCCATCCGGGTGGTGCCAGACTCGGGCGGGTGGAGGACCGGGTCTCCGACGCCTTCGACGCGACACCGCGCGCGGGGTTCCTGCCGCGGCTCGCGCGCGGGCGGGCGTCGTACGACGGACCGATCCAGATCGGCCGGGGACAGACCAACTCCCAGCCCCGCACGGTCGACGCGATGCTGCGCCTCCTCGAGGTGCGCGAGGGCGACCGCGTGCTCGACGTCGGCGCGGGGTCGGGCTGGTCCACCGCACTGCTGGCGCACCTGGCCGGGCCGACCGGTGAGGTGGTCGGCGTCGAGCTCGAGCCGACGCTCGTCGAGTTCGGTCGCGCGAACCTGGCCCGTGTCGGCCGTCCGTGGGCGCGCATCGAGGCGGCCGACCCGACCCGGCTCGGGTGGCCGGACGAGGCGCCGTACGACCGGGTGCTCGTCTCCGCCGAGCCCCGCGAGCTGCCCGGCGAGCTGGTCGAGCAGGTCGCCGAGGGCGGCCGGATGGTGATCCCCGTCAGCGGGACGATGCTGCTGCTGCGCCGGACACCGGCCGGGACCGAGGTGACCGAGCACGGCGGCTACCGGTTCGTGCCGCTGCGCTGACCGCTCCCGCGCGTCACTAGGCTCTCGCGGGTGCCAGAGCGAGAGGTCGAGCCCGAGCTGGGCGAGGAGCTGGTCCGGCTCGCGTCGGCCGACAACTTCCGTGACGTGACCGGCCCCGACGAGGCGTACGTCGCCGCCGACGGCACGCCCCTGCGTCGCGGCGTCGTCTACCGCTCCAACGAGCTCCAGCTCAGCGATGCAGACGCGGCCACGATCGCCCGGCTCGGCGTCACCGCGGTCTACGACCTGCGCTCCGCGCACGAGGTCGAGGCGCACCCCGACGTCGAGGTGCCGGGCGCGACGTGGCACCACGTGGAGGTCGGCGGGATCCCGATGGTGCAGCTCGAGGACCTGACCTCGCGCGAGGCGGCCGGCGCCGTGATGCGCCAGGTCTACCGAAGCTTCGTCGAGGCGCCCGAGGCCCGCGCGGCGTTCGCGCAGGTGCTCCAGCACATCGCGGACGCCGACCACGCGACGCTGTTCCACTGCGCCGCCGGCAAGGACCGCACCGGCTGGGTCGCCGCCCTGCTGCTCCACGTCGCCGGCGTCGGCGACGACACGATCCTCGACGACTACCTGCTGACCAACACGTTCTCCACGGCGACCCGGGAGAAGTACCTCGGCATGGTCCGCGAGCACCTCGGCGACGACAAGGTCGACGTCTACGACGTCGCGATGGTCGTCCGCGAGGACTACCTCCACGAGGCGTACTTCGCGGCCGACGCGGCGTACGGCTCGAGGGAGGCCTACCTGCGCGACGGGCTCGGCCTCGACGACCGCACGCTGGGGAGGCTGCGCGACAGGCTGCGGGCATGACCCACGACTGACCGCCGTGCGCGTGGCGCGAGGTCGGCGGCGCTGAGTTCCGGGTCGATCGCCGGTCAACCCGACAGCAGTCCGATCGACGAGGGGGAGACATGACCGAGACCGAGTTCCTGGTGGCCGGGGACGACGGGTACGACGTGTCGCGCCGGGTGTGGAACGCGATGGTCGACCGCCGCCCCGCGCTGGTCGCCCGCTGCCGCGACGCCGGAGACGTCGTCGCCGCCCTCGCCCGCGCCCGGAGCGAGGGCCTGGAGATCGGCGTCCGCTGCGGCGGGCACAGCGTGGTCGGCCACGCCGTGCCCGAGGGCGGGCTGATGATCGACCTGACGCCGATGAACGCCGTGCGCGTCGACGTCGAGCGGCGCCGCGCGTGGGTCGGGGGTGGCGCGCTGCTGGGGTTGCTCGACGCGGCCACCCAGCCGCACGGGCTGGCCACCACGGCGGGCAACGTCTCGCACACCGGCGTCGGTGGTCTCACCCTCGGCGGCGGCATGGGCTGGCTCGCGCGCGAGCACGGCCTCGCCTGCGACAACCTCGTCTCCTGCGAGGTCGTGACCGCGGGCGGCGACGTCGTGCGCGCCTCGGAGGACGAGAACGCCGAGCTGTTCTGGGGTCTGCGCGGCGGCGGCGGGAACTTCGGCGTGGTGACCGAGTTCGAGTTCCGGCTCCACGACACCGGCACCCGGGCGCTGAGCGTCGAGCTCGACTTCCCGGTCGGCGACGCGCTCTCGGCGATGACCGCCTGGCGCGACCTCGCCGCGGTCGCGCCGCGCAGTGCGACGTACGCCGCGACCGTGCTGGGCGGCGTCGTCGCGCTCGGGTTCGTGTGGGTGGGCGACCCCGCGGAGGGTCGCGAGCACGCCCGCGAGCTCGACGCCCTCGGGCGACCGGAGTCGCAGCGCGTCGCGGAGCTGTCGTACGTCGACCTCCAGCGCCGCGAGGACACCATCGAGGGCCACGACCTGCGCCGCTACTGGAAGGGCCACTACTTCCACGAGCTCCCCGACGCCGCGATCGAGGCGTTGCTCCTGCACGACCCGGCTGTCGCCGCCAGCATCCAGGCCTACGGCGGCGCCATCGCCGACGTCCCCGACGACGCGACGGCGTTCAGCCAGCGCAAGACCGCGTTCGAGTACGTCGGCGCCGCTCGCTGGACCGACCCCGCCGACGACGAGGCACAGATGGCGACCGCCCGCGCGAGCGCCGCCCGCCTCGAGCCCTTCGCCAGCGGCGCCTACGTCAACGCCCTCGGCGACGAGGGCGCCGCCGGCGTCCGCCGCGCGTACTCACCCGCCAAGCTCGCCCGCCTCACCGCCCTCAAGGACGCCGTCGATCCCGACAACGTGTTCCACCTGAACCAGAACATCCCGCCGAGCGGCCGGTAGCACGGCCGCCACGGTCAGGCCGGCCGGAGGGCCTTGGCCAGGTGACGGTGGATCTCGGCGATGTCTGACGCGGTCAAGCGGCCCTCCGCCCTCAGCCGCGGGTACAGCTTCTTCGGCCACAGGACGTCGACGCCGCGAATCGTGAAGGCACCTCCGATGAGCGGCCAGTCGGCCTCGATGAAGCAGAGAACTCCGTGGACCGGCACGCCTCCCCACGGCCGGCCGGGTCCTTCCGGACGACCGCCGGGGAGGAGGACGTCCTCGACGACACCGACCTGCTTGAGCACGCCGTCGACCAGCGTGGTGCAGTCGCGGGAGCCGACGACGAGCTTCTCGGTCCGCTGCCGGAGGATCCCGCCGCCGACCTTCAGGGCGGGACGCCCTCGGTACTTCTTCGCATCGATCACCCAGACGCCGGTCGGCGTCACCGCGATGTGGTCGATGTTGGCGCGACTCCTCGGGATCTTCCGGTCGTGGAGGACCAGCAGGGAGTCGGTGCACAGCTCGCTGAGGCGCTGGCCCAGGCGCTCCTCGCCGAGCGCGCCGGTGTCCCACGACGTGGTGCTCTGCGGTGTCTTTCTGAGGGCCAGGAGCAGTCCGCCGAGCTTCGGGTGCTTGGCGCGCTCGCGGTCCTCGCGAGCCTGGCGTCGGCGTTCGAACTCCCGGCGTGCTGACGCGCCGGGTGTCCCGGCGTCGACCGCGTGTACCTCGGGCTGCGACTGCGGCCGTTCAGCACTCGGCTCGTGCGCGATCGCGGTCTCGTCGTGGCTCAGGCAGCGCACGGTCTTGGTGGACCGCTCGTAGACCGCCTCTGTGCGGGCCGGGATCTCGGCTCGGCAGATGCGGCACGTCCCGGCGTAGCGCAGCCTCATGCGCTTCTCGTCCAGCGGCTCTTCCACTCGCGGACGCTAACTCCGACTCGTGCGGCACGTCAGCGAGACGGACCATCTCACGTCGGCATTCGCCTGGTCGTGACAACCGGCTCAGCGGTCCATCTTCCCCTTCGGCCCGGGCTCGTCGACGACGTGGAGCTCGCCGGTGTCGGGGTCCTTGAAGCTGACCTCGACGTTCTCGGCGCCCTTGTGCTGCTGGGCGCGGACGTACGACGCGTAGGCGCGCCGGTCGGCCTCGGTGAGCTCGCCGCGGTCGACGAACAGCGACCGGATCGAGCGCGGCCAGAGGCGGCGCGCGAGCACGACGTTGACCTCCATGCCGAGCACGCCGATGAACGCCGCCACGTAGATGATGCCGATCAGCCCGAGGACCAGGCCGAAGGCGAAGTTCATGCCCTCGGTCTCCTTGAGCACGCGGGTCGTGTAGATCGTGCCGACGTACTGCAGGACCGCCCACAGGAACGCGACGGTGAACGCCCCCGGCGCCGCCCGGCCGAGGTGGTGCCGGCGCGCGGCGGCGAGCCGGAACACCGCGGTGAGCAGCAGGCCGATCAGCACGACGGTCAGCAGCCGCACCGTCCAGCGCAGTGTCGCGTCGAGCCGCGGCCCGAACACCTCGGTCTCGCTGCCGAGGGTCGAGACCGTCGTGATGGCCAGGACGGAGATGCCTCCGAGCATCAGCAGGCCGAGGCTCTTGAGCCGCAACCGGATCGGGTTGGGCCGCATGTTGCGCGGCACCGACCACACGACGTTGAGCGCGTTCTGCAGCGCCTGGCCCAGGCCGAGCGAGCCGTACGTCGCGGCGATGATGCCGACAACCGTGCTCGTCGTGGAGCCTTGTAGCCGGTCGGGACGCCCCAGCTCGTTGCCGATGATCGGGAACGTGCCCAGCGCCGAGTCGATGACCCGCTCCTGGAAGTCGGGGTTGCCCTGCAGGACGAACCCGAAGATCGTCACCGCGAGCAGCAGCAGGGGGAAGACGGCGAGCACGGCGTAGAAGCTGATGATCGCCGCCAGGTAGGGACCCTGGTCGTCGATGAACTTGAAGAACGTCGCGATCGGGAACCCGAGGCCCGACCTCCTCCGCTGCGTGCGGTCGAGACTGTCCACGACCCCCACGGGGGCAAGGCTATGCGCAGCGCCCTCGGGCGCCGAACCCGCTAGCCTCACGCGCATGCCGCTCGTACGCGCCGCCGCGGCGGCCCTCGTCGCGACCTGCGTCCTCGTCGCCGCCGCCCCGTCCGCCGTGGCCAAGGCGGAGAACACCCGCGACCCGGGCGGCGACGTGCTGAGCGGCCCCTTCCTCACCGACGACCCGCCGACCCGTCCCGAGCCCGCCCGCCGCCTGGCCGACATCACCCGGACCAAGGTGTCGCTCGGCACCGACCTCGTGGTGACCACGCGCTTCCGCAACCTCGCGGCGGTCGGTCACCAGGAGTTCTCGTGGTTCATCGCCACGTCGGAGGATGAGTACTACTGGACCGCCGGCCTGATCGTGCAGCCCGGCAAGGACAAGGGCGCCTACTCGCTCATCGACCCCATCGCCAACCAGCCCGGCTGCGGCAAGGCCGTCCTCGACCGACCCGGCCGCCGCGTCACGCTCACCATCCCCGCCGACTGCCTCGGCAGCCCGACGTGGGTCCGTATCGCCAGCGGCGTGACGGTCTTCATCGGCTCGACGCGCGTGTACGCCGACGACGCCCGCCGCGACGGCGGCGTGCGCCACGGTTGGAAATACGGCCCGAAGGTGACGGCGGACTGAAGCGTCCGGATGCGGACCTCGGTGGCCGCGGCTCCGACGGTGGCTGAGGTGCGAGGAGCGCTAGCGACGAGCCTCGAAGCCTCCGCCGCGAAGGCACCTGCTGCCCCGCCGCTGGTTGAGGAGGTCGCGCTAGCGACCGTCTCGAAACCCCTGAAGCGAAGGCACCTGCTTGCGTGGGGGCGGCAACCCGAGATCCGAGTGTCTGCGCTCCGCCTGGTCCGTCAAGGCAGTCTGAAGCGCTCCGCGTCCTTGACGGACCAGGCGGAGCGCAAAGGCTTGGCTGGCCATCGGGTCGCCGCCGCAGGTATGGCTGCGGTCCGGCACTGGGGCGGTACGGCGACCGCGCCCACGGTGGCTGAGGTGCGAGGAGCTCTAGCGACGAGCCTCGAAGCCCCCGCAACGAAGGCACCCGCCGCGCCACCGCCGATCGAGCTCGTCGAGATCACCGCCGCGAAGGC
>NZ_KE383927.1:18245-90463 GCF_000422805.1 Nocardioides halotolerans DSM 19273
ATCACCGCCGCGAAGGCACCCGCCGCACCACCGCCGATCGAGCTCGTCGAGATCACCGCCGCGAAGGCACCCGCCGCACCACCGCCGATCGAGCTTGTCGAGATCACCGCAGCGTGCGCTCCCAGCCGTCCCCGGACGCCGGCGAACGTCCACTTCACGTCCACAACCACAGCGCCAAAACCCCCTATCCACAACGGGATCCGTCCACCCAGCGACTGTCGGTGGTCAGTGCTGGAATAGGTGCCATGACAGCGCTCGCCCACCACCCCCACCCGGTCACCCGGGCCGTGGCCGACGCACGCAAAGAACTCTCCGCCGTCGCGGACACTCCGGTGTGGTCGATGAACGCCGACGACACCACAACCACCCTGCACGACCTCGCCGCACTGGCCGCCCAGGTCGCCGAGCTCCAAGCCCGGACCCTCGCCCACGCCGGCCGCGTCGACCTCCCCGCCCAGACCGGCGCGACCTCGACCGCCACCTGGCACGCCGCCACCACCCGCACCACGAAGACCCACGCCCACCGCACCATGCGACTCGCCGACGGCCTCGAACACCACCAGGCGACCCGGACCGCGCTCGCCGACGGCCGCCTCCACGTCGAGCAGGCCGAAGCCATCCTCCGCGCCCTCGCCGACCTCCCCGACGACCTCGACCCCGCCATCACAGCCGCCGCCGAGCAACGGCTCCTGGAGTACGCCCGCGAGTTCGACGCCAAACACCTCAAGGTCCTCGGCCACCGGATCCTCGAGGTCACCTCCCCCGAGACCGCCGACGCCCACGAAGCCAGACTCCTCGAACGCGAAGAACAAGCCGCCGCCGCAGCCACCCGCCTGACCATCTGGGACGACGGACACGGCAAGACCCACGGCCGCTTCACCCTCGACACCCTCACCGGCGCCATGCTCAAGAAGCACCTCCACGCCCTCGCCGCCCCCAAGCACCAAGCCAGCAAAGGACCACTCGGCGAGCGCAAGCCCACCCCGCAACGCCTCGGACAAGCCCTCGTCGAGCTCATCCAGCGCTACCCCAAGAAGCGCCTGCCCAAGGCCGGCGGCCTCAACGCCACCGTCGTCGTGACGATGACGCTCGACGCGCTGGAGGGCCGGCTGAAGGCCGCGCGGCTCGACACCGGCGAAAGGCTCTCCCCCGGTGCCGCCCGCCGGCTCGCCTGCGAAGCCGGAGTCCTCCCCGCAGTCCTCGACGGCAAGTCCCACGTCCTCGACCTCGGCCGCAAGCAGCGCTTCGCCTCCGAAGCGCAGAGGATCGCCAAGACCATCGAAGCCCGCGGCTGCGAGATCGACGGCTGCGACTGGCCACCCGGCATGACCCACACCCACCACCACAAACGCTGGACCGACGGCGGCAACACCAACCTCCGCGACCTCATCTCACTCTGCCCCCACCACCACGCACGAGCCCACGACCCCCGCTACCACCTCGACCAGCTCCCCACCGGCAAGTACACCTTCCACCGACGCACGTGAGCCGCCTCGCGTCGCGTTGAATGGTCCGGTGAGCAAGTGGTCCGGAGTCGCCGAGGCCTACCGCACGTCGTTCGCGACCTTGTGCGCCGGCACTGTCGAGCGCCTGCTCGCGGACACGATCGGCGACGACCACCTCGACGTCGGCTGCGGCACCGGCGACCTCGCGCTCGCTGCGACGAGGCTGGGCCGGCAGGTGGTGGCGGTCGACGCCGACCCCGAGATGGTCGCGATGACGACGGCCGCGATGCGAGGTGTGGTCATCGAGGCGGCGCTGCCGCACCTGCCGTTCGACGACGCGAGCTTCGACGTCGTGACGGCGAACTTCGTCGTCAACCACGTGCCGGACCCGCGGGCGGCGGTGCGCGAGCTCGCTCGGGTCGCGCGGCCCGGCGGGCGGGTCGCCGTGACGTGCTGGCCGGCGCGCACCCAACCGTGGGCGAGCCTCGTCGGCGACGCCTTCACCGCAGCGGGCGTCGTCCCTCAGACCGGGCAGCGCCTCAGCCCCGAGCTCGACTTCGAGCGCTCGGTCACAGGCTTGCGCGGTCTGGCCGAGGACGCCGGCCTGAAGGTGGTGACCGCCACGGAGCTCCGCTGGGAGTGGGAGATCGGCGTCGACGCGCTGTGGAGCGGGATCACGGGCGGCGTGGCCACGGTCGGTCAGACGTTCCTGGCCCAGACCGGAGAGGTGCAGGACAAGGCCGAGACCGAGCTCCGCCAGATCATGGGGGAGGTCGCCCGCGACGGCATGCTCGGGCTGCCGAGCGCAGCGGCGTACGTCGTCGCGGTCGCGTAGCGGCTTCCGCCGCCGCCGAGGGGATGACCAGGCCGGTCAGTACGACTTGGGCAGCCCCAAGGAGTGCATCGCGACGAAGTTGAGGATCATCTCCCGGCTCACCGGGGCGATCCGGCCGGCGCGGGTGGCGACCAGCAGGCCGGCCATGCCGTACTCCTGGGTGATGCCGTTGCCGCCGTGGGTGTGCACCGCGCGGTCCGCCGCGTCACAGGCGGCCTCGGCGGCGGCGTACTTCGCCATGTTCGCGGCCTCGCCCGCGCCGAGGTCGTCGCCGGCGTCGTAGAGGGCGGCGGCCTTCTGCGTCATCAGGCGGGCCATCTCGATCTCGATGTGGCTCTGGGCGAGGGGGTGCGCGATGGCCTGGTGCGAGCCGATCGCGTCCTTGAAGACCACGCGCTCCTTGGCGTACGCCGCCGCGCGGTCGAGCGCGAACCGAGCGAGGCCGGTCGAGAACGACGCCGCCATGATCCGCTCGGGGTTGAGGCCGGCGAACAGCTGCACCAGCCCGCCGTCCTCGTCGCCCACGATGGCGTCGGCGGGCAGCCGGACGTCGTCCATGAACACCGTGAACTGGTGCTCGGGGCTGACGATCTCCATCGGGATCACGTTGTACTCGAACCCCGCGCTGTCGGTCGGGACGACGAAGAGGACCGGCTTCACCTTGCCCGTCCTCGCGTCCTCCGCACGGGCGACGACGAGCACGTTGTCGGCCTCGTCGACGCCGGAGATGTAGATCTTGCGGCCGTTGAGCACCCACTCATCGCCGTCCTTGCGGGCAGTGGTGGTGATGTTGTGGGTGTTGGTGCCGGCGTCCGGCTCCGTGATCGCGAAGGCCATCGTGCCGGTGCCGTCGCAGATGCCGGGCAGCCAGCGCTGCTTCTGCTCCTCGGTGCCGTAGCGGCTGATGATCGTGCCGCAGATCGCCGGGCTCACGACCATGAGCAGCAGCGGGCAGCCCTGCGCGGCGAGCTCCTCGCAGACCGCGGCGATGTCGCCGATGCCGCCGCCCCCGCCGCCGTACTGCTCGGGGATGTTGATGCCGAGGTAGCCGTTCTTGCCGATCTCCAGCCACAGGTCGGTCGTCTTGCCGCCGGAGCGCGCCTTCTCGGTGAAGTACTCGCGGCCGTACTTGCCCGCCAGCTTGGCCACCTCGCGGCGCAGCGCCTGGCGCTCCTCGGACTCGCTGAAGTTGTTGGTCACTCCGACTCCTCTACGACTGCCAGGACTTCTCCGGCCGCGACCTGCGCACCGGGCTTCACGTCGATCTCGGTCACCGTGCCCGGGCCGGGCGCCCGCACGGTGTGCTGCATCTTCATGGCCTCGAGCACCAGCACGGGCTGGCCGGCCTCGACCTGCTGGCCCTGCTCGACCGCGACGCTCACGACCGTGCCGGGCATCGGCGCGAGCAGGCTCCCGCTCGCGACGGCGTCGGCGGGGTCGACGAACCTCGGCGAGCGGACGTACGCCGCGTGCGCGCCCGGCCAGTCCACGTCCACGCGGTCGCCAGCCACCGCGACCTCGTAGGTCGTGCGAACGCCGTCCGCCTCCAGCGTCACGGCGTCGGGACCGGCCGCGACCACCGTCGCGCCCTCGACCCGGTAGCCGTCGCGACCGCCCCACCAGCTGACGGTGGTGCCGTCCTCGAACTCCGTGCGCTGCGGCTGCGAGACGACGTTGCGCCAGGCGGCCGGGATGCCGCGCTGGACGGTGCGGGAGGCCGCGGCACGCTCGGCCAGCGCGAGCGCCGCCGCCTCTGCGGCGTTGACCTGGCGCGAAGTTCGCGCCGGGTCGACGGTCACGAGCAGGTCGGTCGACACCTCGCCGCGCAGGAACCGGTCGTCGCGGAGGACGGCGACGAGCTGGTCGCGGTTGGTGCGCACGCCGTGGATCCGGGCGCGGGAGAGCACCCCCGCGAGCTTGCGTGCGGCCCCCTCCCGGGTGGGGGCGTGCGCGATGACCTTGGCCAGCATCGCGTCGTAGTGCGTGGACACCTCGCTGCCGGTCGCGTAGCCCGCGTCGACACGGATGCCCACCTCGAGGGGGACCTCGAAGAGGCTGAGCGTGCCGCTCTGTGGCGCGTAGTCGGCGGCCGGGTCCTCGGCGTAGAGCCGGACCTCGATCGCGTGCCCCTGCGCGGGGTCCGGCCAGCCCATCGTCCACTTCGCCTGCGCCGCGGTGAGCTGCAGCTCGACGAGGTCGACGTCGTGGACCAGCTCGGTCACCGGGTGCTCGACCTGGAGCCTGGTGTTCATCTCGAGGAACCAGAAGCGCTCGGTGTCCGGGTCGTAGAGGAACTCGACGGTGCCCGCGCCGCGGTAGTCGACGGCCTCCGCGGCCCGGTGCGCGGCGTCGTGCAGGGCGGCGCGCACCTCGTCGGAGAGCCCCGGCGCGGGCGCCTCCTCCACGATCTTCTGGTGACGGCGCTGCACCGAGCAGTCGCGGTCGCCGTAGACGCTCGTGCCGACGACCTGCACCTCGACGTGGCGACCGCGCTCGACGTAGGGCTCGACGAAGACGGTGCCGTCGCCGAACGCCGACGCCGCCTCGGCCCGGGCGGTCGCGATCTCGCCGGCCAGGTCCTCGAGCCGGCGGACCACGCGCATGCCGCGGCCACCGCCACCGGCGGACGCCTTCACGAGCAGCGGCAGGTCGGTCTCGGCCGGGTCGTCCGGCGCCTCCAGCACCGGTACGCCGGCCGCGCGCATGAGCTCCTTGGCCTTGATCTTGGAGCCCATCGCCTCGATCGACTCCGGACTCGGCCCGACCCACGTGAGACCGGCGTCGAGCACCGCCCGTGCGAAGTCGGCGTTCTCGGAGAGAAACCCGTAGCCCGGGTGGATCGCGTCGGCGCCGGTCCGCTCGGCAGCGGCGAGCACGAGCGCGACGTCGAGGTAGGTCTCGGAGGGCGCGTTGCCCGGCAGCCGCACGGCGAGGTCGGCCTCGGCGACGTAGGGCAGGCCAGCGTCGGCATCGGAGTGGATCGCGACCGTCGAGATGCCGAGCGAGCGGCAGGTGCGGAAGACCCGCGAGGCGATCTCGGCGCGGTTGGCGACCAGCAGCCTGGTGATCATGGCCGGAACACCCCGAACCGGTCGGTGCCCTCGATGGGCTTGTTCTCGATCACCGACAGGCAGATGCCCAGGACGGTGCGGGTGTCGCGCGGGTCGATGACCCCGTCGTCGTAGAGCATCCCGGAGAGGAAGAACGGCAGCGACTGCTCCTCGATCTGCGCCTCGACGACCTCCTTGATCCCCTTGAAGCCCTCGGCGTCGAAGACCTCGCCCTTCGACTCCGCCGACTGCCGCGCGACGATCTCGAGGACGCCGGCGAGCTGGGCGGGACCCATCACGGCGGACTTCGCCGAGGGCCAGGTGAAGAGGAAGCGGGGGTCGTAGCCGCGGCCGTTCATGCCGTAGTTGCCGGCGCCGTACGACGCACCCATGATCACCGTCAGGTGCGGCACCCGGGAGTTCGACACCGCGTTGATCATCATCGCGCCGTGCTTGATGATGCCGCCCTGCTCGTACTCCTTGCCGACCATGTAGCCGGTCGTGTTGTGCAGGAACAGCAGCGGGGTGTCGACCTGGTTGGCGAGCTGGATGAACTGCGTCGCCTTCTGCGCCTCCTCACTGAACAGCACGCCCTGGGCGTTGGCGAGGATGCCGATCGGGCGGCCGTGCAGCCTCGCCCAGCCGGTGACGAGCGACGAGCCGTAGAGCGGCTTGAACTCGTCGAAGACGGCACCGTTGGTGGCCGACACCCCATCACAGATCCGGGCGATCACCTCGCGCGGGTCGAACGGCTCCTTGAGGTCGGCCGGGATCAGGTCGAGAAGCTCTTCTGGGTCCGCGTCCGGCTCGGCGTACCCTCTGCCGTCTCGTGGGGGGTCGGGCGGGGAGTACGGCTTGCGCCAATTGAGCCGCGCCACGATCCGGCGGCCGATGCGGATGGCGTCGCGCTCGTCCTCGGCGAGGTAGTCGGCCAGGCCGCTGACCCGCGCGTGCATCTCCGCACCGCCGAGCGACTCGTCGTCGGACTCCTCGCCGGTCGCCATCTTCACCAGCGGCGGGCCACCCAGGAACACCTTGGCCTGCTCCTTGACCATCACCGTGTAGTCGGACATGCCGGGCACGTAGGCGCCGCCCGCGGTGGAATTGCCGAACACGAGCGCGATCGTCGGCAGCTTGGCCGCGGAGGACCGCGTGATGTCGCGGAACAGCTTGCCGCCGGGGATGAAGATCTCCTTCTGGGTCGGCAGGTCCGCGCCGCCGGACTCCACGAGAGCGACGGTCGGCAGCCCGTTCTCCTCGGCGATCTGCGAGGCGCGGAAGATCTTCTTCACCGTCCACGGGTTGCTCGCGCCGCCCTTCACCGACGGGTCGTTGGCGGTGATCATGCACTCGACGCCCTCGATGACCCCGATGCCGGTCACGACGCTCGCGCCCACGGCGAAGTCGGAGCCCCAGCCGGCGAGCGGCGACAGCTCGAGGAACGCCGAGCCCTCGTCGACCAGCAGCTCGATGCGCTCGCGCGGCATCAGCTTGCCCCGGTCGTGGTGGCGGGCGACGTACTTCTCCCCGCCGCCGCCGACGGCCCTGGCGTGCTCGGCGTCGAGGGCGGCGAGCTTGTCGAGCATCGCCTCGCGGTTGGTCGCCGTGCTGGTCATGACGCGTAGCCCAGCAGTCGTGCGGCGAGATCGGTCAGCACCTCGGTGGCTCCTCCTCCGATGGGCAGGATCCGGGCGTCGCGGTAGTGCCGCTCGACCTCGGTCCCGTGCAGGTAGCCGGTGCCGCCGTGGAGCTGCACCGCCTGGTCGCAGACGTAGGTCGCGGCGTCGCAGGCCGTCTGCTTCGCGAGGCACGCCTCGGCGATCACGTTCTCCCCGTCGACGTGACGGCGCGCGACCTCGCGCGCGTAGGTGCGCGCGACCTCGACCTGCCGGCGCATCTCGACGAGCTTGTGGCGCACGACCTGGTTGGCGATCAGCGGCTTGCCGAACGTCTCGCGGTCGCGGCAGTACGCCGCGGTGAGCGCGAGCGAGCGGGCCGCGATGCCGTAGGCGTGCACGGCGAGCCCCAGCCGCTCGACGACGAACTGCTCGGCGATCTGGTAGAAGCCCGAGCCCTCCTCACCGACGAGGTTCGCCGCCGGCACCCGCACGTCGACGTAGGACAGCTCGGCGGTGTCGGAGCAGTGCCAGCCCATCTTCTGCAGCGAGCGGTCGACGGTGAAGCCGGGCGTGCCGCTCTCGACGACCAGCAGGCTGAGGCCGCCGTGACCGGGGCCGCCGGTGCGCACCGCGGTCGTGACGAAGTCGGCACGGACCCCGCTGGTGATGAACGTCTTGGCGCCGTTGACCACGTAGTGGTCGCCCTGTGCCGATTTCTGGCGGACCGCCGTCGTGCGGATGCCCGCCACGTCGGAGCCACCGCCCGGCTCGGTGATCGCGAGCGAGCCGATGGTCTCGCCGGCCAGCGTCGGGCGCACGAACCTGTCGACGAGGTCGGCGTCGCCGGAGGCAGCGATATGAGGCAGCGCGATGCCGCTGGTGAACAGGCCGGCCATCAGCCCGCTGGAGGCGCCGGCCTCGAACATCGCCTCCTGGAGGTCCAGCGAGTCGAGCATCGAGCCCCCGCCGCCGCCGACCTCCTCGGGGAGGGCGACGCCGAACAGCCCCTGCTTGCCGGCGGTGAGGTGCAGCTCGCGCGGGATCGTGCCGGCGTCCTCCCACTCCTGGAGGTACGGCGCGACCTCGCGGCGCACGAACTCGGCGCCGAGCTCTCGCAGCGCGCTCACAGCGCTCCCATCGCTCACGTCGCTCACAGAAGGTCCTCCTGGATGTGGACGATGCGGGAGCGCAGCCACTCGCCGAGCCCCTTCGCCTGCGGGTCGAAGCGGGTCGAGGCGGCGACGCCCTGGCCGAGCAGACCGTGCACGACGACGTTGATGCCGCCGAGGTTGGGCAGCACGTAGATGTCGATGTCGAGGTCGCGTGCCTCGGGGACCAGCTCGCGGATCCGGCGCGGGCTCATCAGCTTCGCGAGCCAGGTCACCCGCGCCGCGCGGCGCGGGTCGCCGTCGTTGGCGACCCAGAGGCCGATGTTGGCGTCGCCGCCCTTGTCGCCCGAGCGCGCGTGCACGAACGTGCCGAGCGGCGCCCGGCGGTTGAGGGAGTCGGCAGGGGCGGGGTACGGCGAGGGGCGCCGACCCTCGTCGGGGTCGACGACCGAGAAGTCCGTCGGGTCGGCGATCTCCTCGCGCCGTCCGTCGGCGTGCACGACCGTGTGGTGCACCTGCGCGCGGTCGACGTACTCGGGCCGGTAGACGCCGTAGGGCGTGGGCTGCTGGGGCGGGGCGGTCATGGTGAAGCCGGGGTACGACGCGAGAGCCAGCTCCACGGCCGGCCCGGTGAACGCGCGGCCGACGGGGTCGGGCTGCGGGTCCTTCACCGTGCAGCGGAGCAGCACCGAGGCGGCCTCCTCGCTGTCGGCGTCCGGCGGCGGCGCCGTGACCCGCGACCAGCCGACCTCGCTCGCGGTGAGCGACGGCGTGAGCTGCTCGCGGACCCAGTCGGCCTTCTCCTCGACGTCGAGCCCGGTGAGCACGAACTCGACCTGGTTGCGGAAGCCGCCCAGCTCGTTGACCGACACCTTGAGCCGCTCCGGCGGCGGGTCGCCGCGCACGCCGGAGACGGCGACGCGGTCGGGGCCTTCCTGCTCGAGCCGGATCGTGTCGAGCCGCGTGGTGACGTCGGGGTTGAGGTAGCGGGTCGACTGGATCTCGTAGACCAGCTGCGCGGTGACGGTGTCGACGGTCACCGCACCGCCGGTGCCGTCGTGCTTGGTGATCACGCTCGACCCGTCGGCGGCGATCTCGGCGACGGGGAACCCGAGCGGCTTCGCCGGGTCCATGCCAGCGGCGACCAGCCGGCGGAAGCCGGAGAAGTTGCCGCCGGTCGCCTGGGCGCCGCACTCGATGACGTGGCCCGCGACCACGGCGCCCGCGAGCTCGTCGTACGACGTCGGCGTCCAGCCGTGGTGGGCGACCGCCGGGCCGACGACGACGCTCGCGTCGGTCACGCGTCCGGTGACCACCACGTCCGCTCCCGCGGTGAGCGCCGCCGCGATCCCGAAGCCACCCAGGTAGGCGTTGGCGGTCAGCGCGCCGTCGAAGAGACCCAGCGGGCGGAGGTCGTCGCCCTCGACGTGCGCCACGGCCGGGTCGAGGCCGAGCCCCTTCGCGACCTCGCGCACGCGGTCGGCCAGGCCCGCGGGGTTGAGCCCGCCGGCGTTGCTCACGATCCGCACCCCGCGCTCGAGCGCGAGGCCGAGGCAGTCCTCGAGCTGCCGCACGAAGGTCCGCGCGTAGCCGAGCGACGGGTCCTTCATCGTGTCCTTGCCGAGGATCAGCATCGTGAGCTCGGCGAGGTAGTCGCCGGTGAGCACGTCCAGGCCTTGTCCGTCGCCGGCACCCTCGAGCTGCTCGCGCATCGCCGAGAGCCGGTCGCCGTAGAAGCCGGAGCAGTTGCCGACCCGGAGCACGCCGGTCACGCGGCGACCCCACGACCCGGCCCGGGCGGGCCGGCGAACGCCTGCGCGATGCCGAGCCAGTGCTCGGCGTCCGCACCGACCGCGACCAGGCCGGTGTCGGCGCGGTTGACCCGCTGCGTGACGAGCAGGCAGAAGTCGTACGCCGGACCGCTCACCCGCTGGGCGGCGTCCTCCGGCCCCCACGTCCACACCGCACCGCTCGGGGCGGTGAGCTCGACGCGGAACTCCTCGGCGGGCGGCTCCTCCGAGTGCACCGAGTAGGCGTAGTTGCGGGTGCGCACGCCGAGGTGGGCGACGTGCCGGATGCGGTCGGTCGGAGCGGGCCGCGAGCCCGCGGCGTCGTGGACGTCGAGCGCGTGCGCCCAGGTCTCCATGAAGCGGGCCGTGGCCATGCTCGCGGCGCTCATCGGCGGGCCGAACCACGGCATCTTCTGGCCGGCGGGCAGGTCCGTGAGCGCGGTGCGGAGCGCCGCGCGTCCCGCTGCCCACCGTGACAGCACCTCCTCGCGCGCCAGCGTCGCGAGCTCGAACGCGCCCGCGTCGACGTAGCCCGTCGGGTCGGCGATCGCGGCCAGCACGACGTCGTCCCAGGCCTGCTTCGACTCCGCCGACTCGTGGGCGTGCGCCGCGACCACCGCGACCTCGTCGGTCCACAGCAGGTGCGCGACCTGGGTCGCGACGGTCCAGCCCGGGGCAGGGGTGGGCGTCGTCCAGCCCTCGGGGCCGAGCCGGTCCACGGTCGCCCGGAGCTCGTCGCCCTCGGCGGCGAGGTCGTCGAGCAAGCCGTTCAGCAGGTCGGTCATGGACGCTCCAGGGCGGTGTCGAGGGTCTTGGCCCACTCGTCGAGGATCCGGGTGCGGCGGCGCCCGTCGTCGGAGATCGTGTTGGCGAGGCCGAGCCCGCGGACCAGGTCGAGGGTGGCCTTCACGAGCTCGCGCACCCCCGGGCGCGACTCGTCGGCGCCGAGGAGCTCGACGGTCAGGCGGTGCGTCTCGCGACCCACCCTGAGCTCGAGTGGGGCGACCTCCGCCAGCAGGTCGGGATCGGTGCGGGCGGCGACCCAGAGCTCGAGCGCGGCGGTGAACACCGGCGAGGTGAAGTGGTCGCCGAGCACCTGCAGCACCGCCCGCGTGCGCTTCGGCCCGCTCGGCAGTTTCTCAGCCGCAGCGGCCAGCTCGGTGCCGCGGACCTCGGTCACGTGCTGCACCGCAGCGACCACGAGGTCCTGCTTGCTGGGGAAGTGGTGCAGCTGTGCGCCGCGGCTCACCCCGGCCCGCTCGCTGACCAGCGTGGTCGACGTGCCGGCGTACCCCTTCTCTACGAGCAGCTCGACCGTCGCCTCCAGCAGCCGCGCCCGCATCGCGCGGGAGCGCTCCTCCTGCGGGACGCGCGTCACCACCTGGCCGGCCATCGTGACAGGATGGCGTGGAAGCAACAAACAGTCAAGCCTGACTTTTTCTGCTTACGGGCCGATCGCTACGCCGGTGACGAGCAGTCCCCGGTAGCGGCCCTGCGCGTCGACGTACTGGCCCACGACGACAGCCCGGTCCGCGGTGTCGACGGCCGACCCGTGGATGAACGACTCGCCGGCCTGGAAGGGCGTGCGCACGGGGGAGCTGCCGACCGCCCCCGCGGTGAGCGTCGCGACCAGCCCGCGGGTGCGGTAGCCGAGCAGGTTGTAGCCGCCGGTGCCGACGCACCGGCCCGGCGCCGTGCAGAGGACGTCGTCCATGCCGGCCTCGGGGCGCACCGGGTCGACGTCCACCATGGGCACCGGCTCGGTGACGGGTGCTCCGCCACCGATGAACGTGGTCATCGGCAGCATGGGGTAGCTGACGTCGTACCCCTCCCGGACCTCGTCCTCGTAGGCGCCGACGGCGACGCACGACCCGGGAGCCGGGCACGAGACGCCCCGGAAGAAGGCATAGACGTCCGGGAGGTTGACCGAGGGCTGCGGAGCCGAGCCCGGGGTCCAGGTCCCCCCGGCCAGGGTCTCGACCAGCGGGCGCCGGTCGCCGCCGGCGGTGTACTGGCCCACCGCCGTGCACGACCCCTCGGCCGGGCAGGAGATCGCGTTGAGGGTGCCCTGGCGGCCGCCCGCGGGATGGGGCAGCGCCTGGGCGGTCCACGAGAGCCCGGCGCCACGCTCGACGAGCGGGGTGTGGTGGAAGTCCGGTTCGACCAGCCGTCCGACCGCGAAGCACTCGGTCGCCGTGCAGTCGACGTCGTTGAGGCGACCGTGCGACGCGCCGGTGTCCGGGGTGGGTGCGATCGCCCAGGCGTCGCCGTCGTTGACGAAGACCAGGTCGGCGCCGACCGCGGCGCAACGCCGGTCGGCGGTGCAGTCGAGCCCGTCGAAGTGGATCCAGTCGTCGCCGTTGACCGCGTCGCCGACGAAGTAGGCAAAGACCGTCCAGCCCGAGCCGTCCCAGGTCGCGAACAGGGGCGAACCGGCCGCGCCTTCGGTGTCGTAGACGCCGGCCGCGACGCAGAAGTCGACCGCGGTGCACGCGACCTGCTGCATCCGGGCGTCCTGCCACCACTCGGGAGGATGGACGGCGTCGGGGGGCAGCGGAAGCTCGGTCGGCGACCACGTGCCTCCGGAGAGCCGCTCCACCAGGGGCCGGGTCTCGTCGTCGGAGATCGAGTAGGAGCCGACCGCGAAGCACTCCCCGGGCGCCGGACACGCCACGTCGGCGATGTCGGAGCCCGCGGTCGACCCAGCCGGGAGCGGTGCGGGGACGGCGGTGACGCCGGCCGGCTCGACGGGGGTGTCGAACGAGAACCGGCTGTCCCAGCTGGTGCGCGACGTGCCTGCCGGTGTCGTCACGCGCACGTGCACGATCCCCGAGAGGTGCGGCGGAGCGGTCACGTGCAGCTGGTCGTCGGAGTCCACGACCACGTCGGTCCCCGCCACGCCGCCGAAGTCGACACCCGTTACCCCGCCGAGACCCGTGAACTCCGACCCCTCGACCAGGACTCTCGACCCGCCCGTGGCGGGGCTGTACGGCGGGTACACGCCGTAGACGGCGGGGGGCCCACCCAGGTGAACGTCGAGCCCGGCGAGGCAGGAGAGAAGCCACCGGACGTGGCCACCGAGACGTTCGTGCTCGTGGTGCCGTCCTCGACCACGTAGGGGTTCGGCGGTGCCGTGACCACCAGCTCCTGCGGCGACACGACCACCAGGCCCGCGCCGTTCTCGTCACCGAACGAGACGTGGTCGACCTCCTCGAAGTTCGTGCCCGTGATCGTGACCCGTCCACCTGTCTTGGTCAGCTCGTGGGGGACGATGCTGGTGATCGTGGGCGGTGGAGGCACGAAGCGAAACTGCGACCAGTAGTCGCCCGGCGTGGAGAGGTCGCACTGCGTCTCCACCTGGACGTCGGTGACGCCCGAGGCGTGCGGGGGTGTCGTGACCTCGAGCTCGGTCGGCGAGATCACGACGACATCGCCACCGGGGGCTCCGCCGAAGGTCACCGCCACCACGTCGCTGAAGCCACCGCCGTGCACCCCCACCCGCGTGCCGCCGGCGCGGTCGCCCTGCCGTGGGTCGATCCACCCGACCACCGGACGGGTGCACCCGGAGGGCAGCCGGTAGGTGAAGACGCTCCGGGCCGACTCGACGGACCTACCGTCCAGGTTCACCACCTGCACGTCGACGGGGCCGGCCGCGTGCGGAGGGGCCTGGACCGTGAGCCGGGTCGGGGTCCAGCCGAGGACCGCGGCCCGGGTCGTCCCGAAGTACACCGCGCTGGCAGAGGTGAACCCGTCGCCGACGATGCCGACCTGGTCGCCCGGGCGCCCGATCGCCGGGACCAGCTCCGTGACGTGCGGTGCGGGCGCCGGCGGCGCGGCATAGGTGAAGGTGTGAGGGCGAGCCTTCTGTCCGTGCGCCCGCACACCGACCCGGACCGTGCCCGGGGCGTGCGGGGGCGCCACCACGCTGATCGCACGTGGGCCTGCCCGGACCACGCGCAGGGGGGCGAGCCCGCCGAAGCGGACCTTGGCGTCTCGGAGGTGCCGACCCTTGATCGTGACGACCGTGCCGCCCAGGCTGTCGCCGGTCGACGGTGACACCGAGCGGATCGTCGGGGCGGCGCGCGCGCCGAGGGGCGAGGACGCCGCGGTTGCCGCGAGGGTGAGCGGCACGAGCGCGGCGACGAGCAGGCCACCCACGCAGGCGGCCGTCGTCCGCACCCGAGCGTTGACCCCCACGGCGCCGACGCTAGACCGTGTAGGTGTAGCCGTCGACCAGTGAGACCGTCCCGCCCGGCGCGGTCAGGCCGACGTCCACGACACCAGGGGCGTGGGCCGGCGTGTCCACGGTGACCTCGGCGTCGGAGACGACCACGAGGCCGGTGGCCGGCACGCCGTCGAAGGTGACCGAGGTCGTGCCCGTCAGCCCGCTGCCGGTGAGCGTCACGGTGGTGCCGCCCGCGGCCGATCCGTCACCGGGGGTGACCGCGTCGAGCGTCGGTGGCGCGACGTAGGTGAACGCGTCGGTGGCGGTGCCGGACCCGCCGACGGTGGTCACCGAGACGTCCACCGGGCCGGCCGGGTGTGCCAGGGTGACGGCCGTGAGCGTCGTCGCGTCGACGACGACGACGGTGGTGGCCGGTACGCCGCCGAACGTCACCTCGGTCGCGCCGTTCAGGTCGGTGCCGGTGATCGTGACGGCGGTGCCGCCGGAGGTAGGTCCGGTGACCGGGCTGACGGAGGTGATGGTGGGCGCGGCGACGTAGGTGAAGGAGCCGGCGAGCGAGTCGGTGCCGCCCGGGGTGGTGACGGAGACGGCAACGAGCCCGGCCGGGTGGGGAGGTGTGGTCGCGGTCAGCGAGGTGCCCGCCGGGTTGACCGCGACGTCGGTCGCCGGCGTGCCGCCCACGCTGACCTCGGTCCCGGGCCGGAAGCCAGTGCCGGTGAGCGTGATGGTGGTGCCGCCCGCGGCCGGGCCCAGGGCCGGGCTGACCCCGGTCACGGCCGGCGCGGCGAGGTAGGTGTAGGAGTTGCCGAACGACGCGGAGCCCCCGGGCGTGGTCACCGAGACGTCGACCGTGCCGGGCACGTGTGCCGGCGGGAGCGCGGTGAGCTGGGTCCCGTCCGGGCTCACCGAGACGCCCGTCGCGGCCGCGGCCCCGAACAGCACCTGCATCCCCGCGCGGAAGCCGGACCCGGTCAGCGTCACGGGCGTGCCGCCGGTCACCGGACCCGCGTCTGGCGCCACGGCGGTGAGCGTCGGCAGCGCGACGTAGGTGTAGGCGCCGCTCAGGCTCGCGGAGCCACCGGGAGTGGAGACCGTGACGTCGACGGCGCCGGCGGGGTGCGGTGGCGCGGTCGCGGTGAGCTCGGTGCCGCCGGGGTTGACCACGACGCCGGTCGCGGGCGTGGTCCCGAACAGCACCTGGGTGTCGGCCCGGAAACCCGAGCCCGTCAGCGTCACGGTCGTGCCGCCGGCGACCGGTCCGGCGTCGGGCGCGAGGGAGGTCAGCGCCGGTGCGACGACGTAGGTGAAGGCACCGCTGAGCGAGTCGGAGCCGCCCGCCGTCGTCACCGAGACCGGCACGGGGCCTGCGGTGTGCGCGGGGGCGAGGACGGTCGCCTGGGTGCCGCTCTGGTTCACGAGGTCGACGGTCGCCGGGTCGCCGCCGAAGCGCACCTGCATACCGGCCCGGAAGCCGGAACCCGTCAGCGTCACCGACGTGCCGCCCGCGGTGGGGCCGGTCGCCGGGGTCACCGACGCCAGGATGGGCGACACCACGTAGGTGAACGCAGCGGGCACTCCCGAGGACCCGCCCGGGGTCGTCACGGTGACGTCGACCGGGCCGGCGGGGCGGGCCGGCGTCGTCGCTATGGCAGAGGTCGCCGAGGTGACCACGACGCCGGTGGCCGGCGTGCCGCCGAAGCTCACCTGCGTGCCGGTGCGGAAGCCCGTGCCCGTCAGGGTCACCGTGGTCCCGCCGCCCGTCGGGCCTGCATCCGGGCTGACGGCGGTGAGGACTGGAGCGGCGACGTAGGTGTAGGCGTTCGGCAGGGTCACCGGGCCACCGGGCGTCGACACGGAGACGTCGACGGTGCCGGCCGCGTGCGCCGGGGTCACGACGGTCGCCTGCGTCGACGAGGTCACGACGACGCCGGTGGCGGGCACGCCGCCGAAGCTCACCTGCATCCCGGCCCGGAACCCCGAGCCGGTCAGCGTCCCCGAGGTGCCGCCGGTGACCGGGCCGGCGTCCGGGCTGACCGAGGTCAGCGCAGGGATCGCGACGTAGGTGTAGCCGTCGGGGAGCGTGGCCGTGCCGCCGGGCGTCGAGACGGTCACGGCGACCGGCCCCGGCCCGTGGGCGGGCGCGGTCACGGTCGCCTGGGTCGCCGAGGTGACCACGACTCCGGTGGCGGGCACCCCGCCGAAGCCCACCAGCATCCCGGCCCGGAACCCCGAGCCGGTCAGCGTGACCGTGGTGCCACCCGCCACCGGGCCGGCCGTCGGGGAGACGCCGGCCAGCGTCGGCGCCACGACGTAGGTGAAGGCGCCGGCGAGCACGTCCGAGTCGCCCTCGGTCGTGACGACCACGTCGACCACGCCGGCACCCTGGGGCGGCAGCACGGCGGTCAGCTGGGTGCCGCCGGGGTTCACGCTCACGTCGAGCGACGGCTTGGTGCCGAACATCACGAGCGTGTCGGAGGTGAACCCGGTGCCGGTCAGCGTCACGTCGACGAAGCCGGCCGTCGGCCCGACGGAGGGCGACACCCCGGTCAGGCTCACGCCGCCGACGAACAGGTAGCCGCGGGTGAGGCTCGCGCTGCCTCCCGGCGTGGTGACCACGACGTCGACCCACCCCGGGGCGTGGGGAGGAGTGGTCACGGTCAGCGTGGTGCCGCCGGCGGATGACTGCACGTCGGTCGCGACCAGGCCCCCGAAGGTGACGACCGCGTCGCTCGTGAGCCCGGTGCCGCTGACCGTCACGGTGGCGCCAGCGGCCGGGCCGGAGCTCGGGGTGACGGCGGACAGGGTCGGCGCCGCCACGAAGGAGTAGGCGTCCGCGAGGGTCGCCGCGCCGCCGGGTGTCACTACAGTGACGTCGACAGCACCCACCGGCCGAGGCGGGGTGACGGCGCGGATCGTGCCGGGTGAGGTGACCGAAAACGACGCCGCGTTGCTGCTCCCGAACCGCACGGCGGTCGCGCCGGCGAGGTCGGCCCCGCTGATCGTCACCACGGCGCCGCCCGTGGTCGGTCCCGACCTGGCCGTCAGCTGGCCCAGGGTCGGTGCGGGCGTCACGTAGGTGAAGTGCGTGGCCTTGCCCTGCTTCGAGCCGCCGCCCTTCGTCACGACCCGCACGCGCACCGGGCCGGACACGTGCGGCGGCGCGACGACGACGAGCTTGCGGCCGCTCTTGACGCGCACACCCGTCGCCTTGGTGCCGCCGAAGAACACCTTCTTCGCGCCGGAGAGGTTGCGGCCCTTGATCACGACCTGGAAGCCACCCGCCGTCGAGCCGGTCTGCGGCGTCAGCCGGGTCACCGTGGGCTTCGGCGCCCCGGCGCGGGTCGCGGTGGCCGACGCGCTGGCGGACGCGGGGGTGGACGCGGTGCGGGCGTCGTCGGACGGCGCTCGCGCCGCCGGGCTGGGACTGACCGGTCCGATCGCGAGCGCGACACCCAGCGCGGCGGTCCAGGCCGCCGCGACCCCCGTGCGAGCCACCCAGCGAGGTTAGGTCGATCTTGTCGGCGCGGCGGGGAAATGCCCGATCCCGCGCCGCGGGACCGCTGTCAGGCCGGTTCGGCGTCGATCAGTGCCTGCACGTCCGGAGCCCAGTGGCCGGCGTACCTCCGCCGGAGCTGGGGGATCTGCCAGTCGGTGCCCTCGACCATCTGCCGGCAGCGGTACGACGCGCAGTGGCACCGCAGCACGTACGTCCGGTCGGCCGTGCCGGTCGCGTAGTCGACGAGGAGCTCCTCGCCGGCCGCCACGTCGCGGAGCGTCACCAGCGCGTCCCCGCGCCAGCCGAGGTTGGGGTCGCACGCGTGGTTGACCGGACCCTCCTCGTGCACCGCCCCGGCCGGACGCAGCACCTCGGTGCCGGCCGGGATGGCTGCGGTGGCGAACAGCCCGCGACCGGCGACGGGTGAGGGCCGCTCCTCGGTGTCGGCGTGCACGCACCCATCCAACAACGTCAGTCGAGCCGCGCCACCAGTGGCAGCCGCGAGCGCGCGAACAGCCCCACCACCACCGCGGTCACCGCGGGCAGCACCACGACGAGCCCGAGCACCATCAGCCACGGGACGTCGAGGAACGGGCCGGTCGGCGGCCCGCCGTCGAGACCGTTGGTCGACGTCAGCGGCCAGGTCACGGCGATGCCGGGGATGAACCCGACCGCCGCGCCGAGCGCGGCGCCGACGCCGCCGACCACGACGGCGTACGCCGCGGCGACCCCGCGCCGGGTGCGCGGGGAGGCGCCCACCGCCGAGAGCGTGGCCAGGTCGGGCCGGGCGTCGGAGAGGGCGAGGAACGTCGCGGTCAGCGTGCCGCCCAGCATCAGCACCGCGCCGAGCGCGATCAGCACCAGCTGCGCGATCACCGTCGCGTCGTCGGCCCGGAAGCCGCGCTCGACGTAGAGCCCGGTGTCGGAGGAGGCGGCGGCCAGCGCCTGGTTGACGTCGTCCTCCTGCTGCTCGGACACATGGCCGGTCACGGCCAGCGAGACGACCTGCGGCCGGACGCCCAGGTCGCGTGCGGCCGCCGTCGACACGAGTGCCGCCGGCCCGGCCCAGGGGTCGGTCAGCGTCACGAACGCGGCGGGGACGCTCACCCGATGGCTGCCCGTCTCCTCTCCCGACTCCGGGTCGAAGCTGTGCTGCACGACGGTGGCGGTGTCGCCGCTGACCGAGGTGCCGGGTGAGACGAAGGCGACCATCCCGCCGCCGGCGAGCATCGCCTCCGCGCGCGGCACGTCGCGCGCCGCGACCCCGAGCAGGCCGATGGGGAGGTCGCCGTCGGCGGCCATGATGTTCGCCCCGAGCGAGCCGCCAGAGGACTGGAGGAGCGTCTCGCCGCTCGGCCCGAACACCTCGGCGTAGCCGTCGCCGTCGGGCAGGCCGCGCTGCTCGGTGACGGTCGCGTGGGGCAGCTCTCGCTGCACCACCGAGGCCAGCGCAGCCCACGACACGTCGGGCTCGTAGGCGGAGACGATGCCGACACCGGGCGCGACCGAGGGCAGGTAGGTCGCCTGGTTCTCGGCGTCGTCGGAGCTCAGGCCGATGCCGAGGGCGACGACGCCGGCGACCGTCGCGGCCACCGCCGAGACCGCGGGCACCGTTCGCGCCCGGTGCCGGTCGGCGTCGCGGACGGCGTAGCGCAGCACGAGCGGCAGCCGGCCCGAGACGCGGGCGAGACCGGCGAGCACGAGCGGGACCAGCAGGATCATCCCGAGCACCGCCGGGATCGCGCTGACCGCGATCGCGAGCTCGCCGCCCGAGGACTGGGAGGCCCCGGCGGCCGAGCCGGCGATGCCGGCACCGAGGAGCACGAGGCCCAGCAGCGGCGACCGCAGCGACGCAGGACGGTCGCCGCGGCGTCCGGCGAGGACCGCGACGACGTCCTGCCGCGAGGCGAGGTAGGCCGGCACGATCGCCGCGAGGAAGGCGCTGAGCAGCCCGAACGCCGCCACGCCCGCGAGCTGGAGCCACGGCACCTCGAAGGGCCCGAACCACGTGTCCGACCTGGCCTGCAGCAGCGGCTGCAGCACCCGGCTCGCGCCGATGCCGAGGCCGACGCCCACCAGGGCGGCGACGCCGCCGAGGACGATCGCGCTCGCCACGATCACCCGGCGCGACTGGCGGGGGGTGCCGCCCGTCGCCGCCATCAGCGCCAGGCTGCGCTGCTGACGGCGGGCGCTCACCGCGAACGCCGGCCCGGCGAGCAGCACCACCTCGATCAGGGCCATCACGCCGATGAGGGCGAGGATCGCGAGGGTGCTGCCGTCGTCGGTCTCGACCTGGACCTCCTCCGGCCACTGCGACCTCGGCGGCGGGTCGGTGATGACCGCCCGCGAGGCCACGGTGGCGCCGATGGCGTTGAGCTGGCGGACGGTGTGCCACGACACCGGCCCCCCGTCGACCAGCCACTCCCAGGTGCCCGTGGTGTCGAGGGCGAGCGCACCGGGCGGGCCGGCGACGCTCGGGAAGGTGCGGTTGGTCGTCGACTCGGCGACGCCGACGATCGTCGGGTCGGCCGGGGCGCCCTCGGCGGTCAGGTCGAGGGTGCCGCCGACGCGGTAGCCGAGGTCGAGCACGCTCTGGTTGACCACCACCTCCCCCGGAGCCGCCGGCCACCGGCCCGAGGTCAGGTCGAACAGTCCGTCGGTCAGCGCGTCGGAGAGGTCGACCTCGGTCGCCTCGACCGGCGTCTGGCCCTTGGCGGTCCGGAGCTCCGTCTCGCCGCGCCGGACCTCCAGCAGGGTGGCGCCGTCGAGCAACGACGAGACCTGCTCGGCGGTGGGGGCCGGGGTGGTGCCATCACCGTCGGTGACGGGGCAGCAGTCGTCGGGGTCCGGCTTCTGCTTCACGTCGGTGACGCCGTCGGAGACGCTGACCAGGGCCTCGGCCGTGCCTATCCGGCGGTCCACCGACTCCGCGCCCGAGACCCGCTGGGTGTGGATCGCCACGTCGGCCGCCGTCACGGCGAGGACCGGCAGCGCGATCATCACCAGCACGAGGATGGAGCGTGCGCGGTGGCGCAACGCGTCGCGGCGGGCCAGCCGGAGCGGCAGCCGCCAGGCGTGCAGGGGGATCATCGAGTGGCGCCCGCGTCGATCAGGGAGTCGACCTGGTCGGTGCCGGTCTCGTCGACGACCACGCCGTCGCGGAGGAAGACGACCCGGTCGGCCCACGCCGCGTGGCGCGCCTCGTGGGTGACCAGGACGCCGGCGGCGCCCGCGTCGCACCGGGAGCGCAGGAGCCGCAGGATCTCCTCGCCGGTCTCGGTGTCGAGGGCGCCGGTGGGCTCGTCGGCCAGGATCAGCCGGCGCTCGCCGACGACGGCGCGGGCGATGGCCACCCGCTGCTGCTGACCGCCGGACATGGCGTCGGGGAACCGGTCCGCCAGGTCGCCGATGCCGACCTCCTCGAGCGCCGCCCTCGCGAGCCGGCGGGCGGCGCGGGTGCTCTCGCCGTCGAGCTCGCGCGGCAGCGCGACGTTCTCGGCCGCGGTGAGGGCCGGGATGAGGTTGAAGTCCTGGAACACGTAGCCGATCGACGTACGCCGCATCCTGGCGCGACCGACCGCGCCGAGCGACGCGAGGTCGGTGCCCTCCACCGAGACCGTCCCGGCCGTCGGGCTGTCGAGACCCCCCGCGAGCGTCAGCAGGGTCGACTTGCCGGACCCGGACGGTCCCATGACCGCGACGAGCTCGCCGGAGTGCGCCGCGAAGGAGACGCCGCGCAGTGCCTGCACCGCGGTCTCCCCCTCGCCGTGGACCCGGGTGACGGAGTCGAGCCGGAGCACCGCCGTCGTCATCGCGGTCGTCATCGCGGTCGTCATCGCCGCGCCCCTTCGCGATCCGTCTGCGCCTCGACGCCGGGAGCCGCAGGCGGCTGCGCAGCCGAGTCGCGCGCGGGGCGCTCGAGCTGGGCGCGCCGCAGCCGGGCCTCGCAGTGGTCGAGCCAGCGGACCTCCGCCTCCGCCGCGAAGACCAGCGAGTCGAGGACCAGGCTCCACGCCATGTCGGCCGGGTCGTCGGGACTGCTGGGACGGCCGCGCTTGAGGCGGGTGTAGTCCTGGAGGGCCGCCATGGTGGCGCTGCGCTGCTGCTGGATCACCGTGCCCACGTCGACGCCGGGCACCGTGACGGCCAGGGCGAGCTTGATCGCGAGCTCGTCGCGCGGCGGCTGGGTTCGCTCCACGGGGGTGGTGAACCAGGCGGCCACCTCCTCCCGGCCCGCGTCGGTGACCCCGTAGACCACGTGCCCGTCGGCGTCCGCGCCCGGCTCGCCCGTGACGGGGGCGACGAGGCCGTCCCGCTCGAGGCGGGTGAGGGTCGTGTAGACCTGCCCGACGTTGAGCGGCCAGGTCGAGCCGGTGCGCCGCTCGAACTCCGCGCGCAGCTGGTAGCCGTACATCGGGCCCTGCTCCAGCAGGGCCAGCAGGGCTTGGCGGACCGACATCGACGCTCCTCACGCTCGGAAACTCGGGTGAATACCCGGTATGTATACCGCGTATGCATACAGGCCGGCAACCCGAGCCTTCGCCGGATCGCCTGCGCGCCCCCGACCGCGCCCCTACCCTCGGCGCATGTCCACGCCACCCCCGGAGCAGGGGCCGGTCCCGCCGGGCTACCGGCCCGGTGACTACGTGCCGTTCAAGGACCGCGACCCGGCCAACCCGAGCGCAATCGCCGGGCAGTGGGCCGACCCCGCGCTCCAGGCGCAGCTCCACGGCCAGCAGGCCGGGCGGGCGCTGACGCCGCAGGAGCAGTACCGCGCCATCTACGGCGACGACGCACCGGTCCGCGTCGAGTTCGCGTCGTGGGGCCGCCGGGTGCTCGGCTACCTCGTCGACGCCTTCCTCGGCGCGGTCGCCGGCTTCCCGCTGGTCCTGGGCTACTTCGCCCTCGGCGACGAGGTCGTCTACGAGACCGACGCGTTCGGCAACCGCACCATCTCCGACGCCAGCCAGGTCAGCGGCACCACCACCGCCCTCTTGATCATCGGGGCGCTGCTGTCGCTGGCGTTCCACGTCTACAACCAGGTCATCCGGCAGGGGCGGACCGGCTACAGCCTCGGCAAGACCGCGGTGGGCATCAAGCTGGTCCGGATCGAGACCTCGGAGCCGATGGGGGCCGGCTGGTGCTTCGTGCGCTCGATCGCGCACGTGCTCGACAGCCTCGTGTGCTACCTCGGCTGGCTGTGGCCGATCTGGGACCGGCGCAACCAGACGCTCGCCGACAAGGTCATGGGCACCGTCGTCATCATCGAGCCGGACACCTCGGGCCGGCAGGGCTGACCCACTGCTCCACACTGGGAGCATGTCGACGATCCTCATCACCGGAGCCTCGTCCGGGCTCGGCGCCGAGATGGCGCGCCAGTTCGCCGCCAGGGGCCACGACCTCGCGCTCTGCGCGCGGCGTACCGAACGGCTCGAGGCGCTCCGCGACGAGATCCGGGCCGCTCACCCCCAGCGCCGCGTCGAGCTCCGCGCCCTCGACGTGAACGACGACGCACAGGTCTTCGAGGTCTTCCGCGCCTTCCGTGGCGACTTCGGCGGGCTCGACCGGGTGATCGTCAACGCCGGCATCGGGAAGGGCGCGCCCCTCGGCACCGGTCGCCAGGACGCCAACCGCGAGACCGCGATGACCAACTTCGTCGCCGCGCTGACCCAGGCCGAGGCCGCGATGGAGGTCTTCCGCGCCCAGGACGCCGGTCACCTGGTGCTCGTGTCGTCGATGTCCGCGATGCGCGGGATGCCCAAGTCGATGACGGTCTACGCCGCCACCAAGGCCGCGCTGTCCCACCTCGGCGAGGGGCTGCAGCACGAGCTGCTCGGCACGCCGATCAAGGTCACGGTCCTGCACTGCGGCTACATCGCCTCGGAGATGAACGAGCGGGTCCAGCAGCAGGTGCGGTTCATGGCCTCCACCGAGGACGGCGTCCGCGCCATGGTCGACGCGATCGAGAAGCAGAAGGCCCAGGCCTACGTGCCGGCCCTCCCCTGGACGGCCCTCGCGCCCGTGATGCGGCACGCGCCGTTGCCCGTGCTGAAGAAGCTGCTCTGATCTGCGAAAACCCCTCAGGACGCGCCCTTCTCGACCGATGATTCGGGGGACGAGTTTTTTTCGAGAGGTGGCAGCGCTGGGTCGGTTTCAACGCGCGGTCGGGGTCGTGATCCTGGGTGCGGCGCTCCTGGGAGCACTGCTGCTCTGGTTGGCGGTCTCGTCCGGCGAGCACGAGACGAACAGAGCCCCGCGCACCGGGTTCGTGTTCGGCGCGTGGAAGGTGCTCTACGACACCGACGCGCCCTCCTCCCGGGTGCTGCTCGCCGCCATCGGGCTGGCGCTCCTGTTCGCGGCCGGAGTCGCGCTGCTCGAGCGCCGGATCGCCACCCGCGCGCGGCGCAGCGAGGACCTGCACCGGTTGCCGCTCGCGCCGAAGATCGTCATGGCCGAGACGCGCGGGATCGACCACGGCCCGGTCACCATCACCGTGCTCGTCCCCGCCCACAACGAGGCGGCGTGCATCGGCCAGACGCTCCGGTCGCTGCAGTCGCAGTCGCAGCGCCCCGAGCGGATCGTCGTGGTCGCCGACAACTGCACCGACGCGACCGAGGACATCGCCCTGGCCCTGGGCGTCGAGGTCTTCACGACCATCGGCAACACCCGCAAGAAGGCAGGGGGCCTCAACCAGGCCCTGCGCGAGCTGCTGCCCGGCCAGGGCGAGAACGACCTCGTCATGGTGATGGACGCCGACACGACCCTCGACGACGGCTTCCTGGAGGCGGCGGCCCCCGGCGGATGACCGAGGACCGCGCGCTGATGGCCATCGGCGGGCTCTTCTACGGCGAGGAGGGCAAGGGGCTGCTCGGCCAGTTCCAGCGCAACGAGTACGCGCGCTACGCGCGCGAGATGGAAGCGCCGGCGCGGCCGCGTGTTCGTGCTGACCGGCACGGCCTCGGTGTTCCGGCCGCGGGCGCTGCGCACGGTGGCCGCCGAGCGCGGCCGCTCGCTCCCCGGCGTGCCGGGCGACGTCTACGACACGATCGCCCTCACCGAGGGCAACGAGCTGACGCTCGCCCTCAAGTCGCTCGGCGGCCTGATGATCTCCCCGCCCGACTGCACCGTGGTCACCGAGGTGATGCCGACGTGGCGCGCGCTCTGGATCCAGCGGCTGCGCTGGCAGCGCGGTGCGCTCGAGAACCTCGGCGCCTACGGCATCCGGCCGCAGACGTTCCGCTACTGGGCCCAGCAGCTCGGCATCGGCTACGGCGTCATCGCGCTCAGCTGCTACCTGCTCCTGATCGCCGTGATGCTGGCGTCGCTGGACCACTGGGTGTGGTTCCCGTTCTGGGTCGGCATCGGCCTCGTGTTCGCGGTCGAGCGCGTCGTGACGGTCTGGCGGGGAGGTCCCGCGGCCCGCCTCCTCGGCGCGTCGCTCTTCCCCGAGCTGTTCTTCGCCATGTTCCTCAACGCCGTCTACGTGAAGGGCATCCTCGACATCTCCTTCGGCCGCACCGGGCGCTGGGAGCTGGAGACGACCGGCCCGTCCGCGCAGGAGCCCGAGCTCGCAGGGCGCGGCGCATGACCACGCTGGTCGAGAGCTGGGGGCTGCTGCTGCCCGAGAGCTTCC
This sequence comes from Nocardioides halotolerans DSM 19273, assembly GCF_000422805.1. GTDB lineage: Bacteria > Actinomycetota > Actinomycetes > Propionibacteriales > Nocardioidaceae > Nocardioides > Nocardioides halotolerans. The sequence goes on from NZ_KE383927.1 coordinate 43,409, forward strand.
TGCGCTCGCCGTTCTTCGCGGTGCTGGCGGCGTTCGTGGCGATCAACACCGTCATGTACGTCGCGCTCGCGGTCGCGAAGGTGCTGCCGAAGGTCTACGTGAGCGACCACCTCCCCACGCGCAACCGGCGGGGCGAGGACCGGAGCATGCACCGCGACTAGGTCCGGGCATCCGCGTCGTCGCCGATGCGGAGGTCGAGGTGCGCCAGCGTGTGGCTCAGGCCGCGGTGGCCCGCCGTCCGCCACGCGAAGGCGACGGTCAGGACGGCGTACGCCGCCAGCAGGCCGATCGCGAGCGGACCCACCACCTGGTCGTAGAGCGGGGCGAGCACGAACACCGGCCCGACCCCCACGGCGAGCTTCACGATCCGGCCGGGCACCAGCAGGCGGCGTCGCCGCGGCACGGTGTGCAGCGAGACCACCCACTCGCCGAGGGTCCGGCCGAAGCCGAGCACGAGCACCGCCTCGACCGCGAACGGCACGCCCCACTGCAGGGCGGCCTGCACGTGCCGGTCCACCTCGGCGGGCGCGACGTCGCGCACGTAGATCTCCCAGCCGCGGAAGGCGACCGCCGCGGCCGCGCCGGCGAGCGCGATGAACAGCACGTCGCTGGTGAAGCCGACCACCCGGCGGCCGAAGGAGACCGTGGTGGGCAGTACGACGTCGGGGCGACGCCGGCGCACGACGAGGATCGACAGCAGCGACCCGATCGTCGCGCCGAGGGTGTTGACGATGAGGTCGTCGACGTCGAAGAGCCGGTAGGCACACGAGTAGAGGTGCCACACGCCGGTCTTCTGGGTGAGCTCGACCAGCAGCGAGAGCCCGAGCCCGGCGAGCGTCGCGACCACGACCCCGCGGTGCAGGATCACGCGGAGGAAGTAGCCGAGCGGGACGAACAGCAGGACGTTGAGCACGATCTGCAGGAACGCGGGTTCGCGCAGCAGCGCCAGCGGGCCGCCGCGGTCGGGCACGTGGATCAGGCCGAGCGAGCCGAGCACCCGCAGCTGGCTGCCCTTGCAGGCGAAGGTGTGGTCGGCCGGCATCGGCAGCAGCGTGTAGGTCCAGATCGCCAGCGCGTAGATCGCGGAGGTGACCAGGATCGTCAGGTCCAGCGGCCCGAGCCGGCCGTCGAGGCGGTACTGCACCGCGGCGGTCGGGATCAGCAGCAGGACGGCGAGGACGGAGCCGAGGGCGATCGCGACGAGCGCGTTCGTCGCCTGGTCGCCCACGGCGGTAATCCTCCCGCACGGGAGAGCGGCGGTGGCTCAGCGGTAGGTGACGAGCTCGCGGTCGAGCCAGGAGTGCTCGTTGAAGGTGAGCAGCCGGGCGCCGGTCGACCCGACCACGATGCGGGTGACCGAGACGTTGACCATCACGGCGTTGAAGCGCGCCCAGGCCGCGGCCAGCAGCCGCGGCTCCTCACCGACCTCGGTGAGCATCGCGCAGGCGGCCGCGATCGGACCGCCGGAGGTGACCACGACCGCCGTACGCCGCTCGCCCGCCATCCGTGCGGCCCGGCCGATGCCGTCGCGCACCCGGCCGATGAACTCGGCGAACGACTCGGGGTAGTCGGAGTCGTAGGCGCCGGACGCCCAGCGGGCGGTGGCCTTGGTGTAGAGCTCGTGGAAGGGCCGCAGCTCCATCCGGCCGCTGCGCAGCAGCTCCCGGTCGACGTCGCTCAGGGTGGGGTAGGCCTCCATCACCGCGAGGTGGTCGAGCTCGCGCCAGCGCTCGTCCTCCTCCAGCGGGACCTCCCACGCCGCGGCGCCGTTGAGCATCTGCTCGGCGGTCTCGCGCTGGCGGCGCATGCCGCCGTGGATCAGGTTGGTCGGCGAGACGCCGTACGCCGAGAGCGCCTCCGCCACCTTGCGGCTCTGCCGGACGCCGCGCGACGAGAGGACGTCGTAGTCCTCGCTGCCGAACGACGCCTGTCCGTGCCGGACCAGCATCAGCACGCCCATCGAGTCAGTCTCCCCACATCAGTCGTCATCCCGCGACGGTCGTCACAACTCTGGCCCGCTCGACCGGGTCGGTCCAGGCGTCGCGGGCGTGCAGGAGCCGGACCAGCGACCACACGACGAACGGCGCGGCGACCAGCACGGACACCTCGGGGTGCGGCACCCGCGCCAGCCCGGAGAAGACCAGGCTGGTCAGCGTGGTGGTGACCGCGAGCTTGGTCGAGTAGCCGACCATCACCAGGGGCGGCGCCGGAGTGGCCCGCGCCGACCGCAGGTCGACCGCGAACGGGCGCCGCGACGACCACCGCATCGCCGAGGTGATGACCTGCAGCACGACGACCACCCACGTGCACAGCAGCGCGAGCAGCTCCGAGGTGCTCGGCAGCCCCGCGCGCAGGCCGGCCAGCACCATCGTCACGAACGACGCCACCAGCAGGAACTCGGTCAGCACCCAGGCGCGCGCCGCGAAGACGGTGCCGGGGCCGACGGGCACGCTCTCCCGCCACAGGGCGCCGCGGCCGTCGAGGCACCACGCGTTGACGCCGAACAGCAGCGCACCACCCGAGGCCACCAGGCCCGGGAGGATCGTCATCTGGGGCCAGGTGAGGTTGCCAGCGAGGGCGACGACGCCCGGGCCGACCGCGAGCACGGCGAGGCCGCGGCGCATCGGCACGGCCCGCCAGACCGACGCCCGGTCCAGCCGGACCAGCATCGCGAGGGCCGAGCGGGGCAGGCGGCGTGCCGGGTGGTTGCCGCTCTCGACGCGCAGCTCGTCGCGCGGCGCGCGCCGGGCGGCGAGGTGGGCCGGGACGGCGCCCAGCACGACCGCGACCACCAGGAGCAGGAGCTCGACCGCGATCGACTCGACCCAGCGCATCCGGAAGCCGTCGACGTAGCCGACGACGATCCAGCGCGTCTTGAGCGAGTCGAGGATGCCGACCGTGTGGTGGGTCAGCTGGAGCAGCACGGCGACGCCGGCCAGCGCGACGCCGACGCACCGGATGATCGCGATGCCGTGCGACGTGCGCCGGACGGCCTCGACGGTCCAGGCCACGACCTGACCGACCGCGGTCGCCGCGAGGATCCAGATCACGATCCCGATCTCGGCCGCTACGAGCGAGCGCCGTTCGACGCCGTACGCCGTGACGCCGATCAGGATCCACGCCTGCAGCAGCCACGCGATGTTGAGAGGGGCGAGCAGGAGCGCGCCGAGGTGGTCCGTCGTCGGGCTCACCGGGTGGATCACGGCGTGCTCGCGGTGCAGCAGCTCGCGGCCGCCGCCCGACGCGACCGCCGAGGCGATCGCGAGGACCATGAACCCGGCCATCGCCGTCGGGATGAGCAGGACGGCATCGAGGGCGTAGCCCTTCGAGCTGCCGGCACCGCTGACGAACGCCGGGAGCGTCGCGGCCGCGACGGTCAGGCCGACGAACACCGCGGCACCGAGCGCGAACGCGCGCGGGCGGCGGACCGTCGTGGTGCGGAAGTCGACGAGGTGGGCGACGTCGGCGACCGCGCGGCGTACCTCCCGGGGCCGCAGGTCAGTCCAGGAGGCTGCGGTAGGCACGAGCCCCCTCCTCGCCGGACATCTCACCCGCGGTGGCGGTGGCGACCTGGGCACCGCCGCGCAGGACCAGCACCGACGTGCAGGCCTCGACGGCCAGCTCGCGCAGGTGGGTGGAGACCAGCACGCAGGCCCCCCGGGCGCGCGCGTCGTTGATGACGTCGAACGTCGCCTCGACCCCGATGGGGTCGACGCCGTCGAAGGGCTCGTCGAGCAGGAGCACCTCGGGGTCGTGCAGCGCGGCCAGGCAGACCGAGAGCCGCCGGCCCATGCCGTGGGAGAAGCCGCTGGTGACCCGGTGCGCCACGTCGCCGAGCTCGAAGCGCTCGAGCAGGTCGCGGGCCCGCTCCTCCCAGCCGTCGAGCCGGCGCAGGCGCGCGGACAGCTGGAGGTGCTCCCACGGAGTCGCGCGCGGCACCAGGCCGCCCACGTCGGGGCAGTAGCCGACCGCGCGCTTGACCGCGAGCGTCTCGGTGCGCACGTCGTGACCGGCGACGACGGCGCTGCCGGCCGTGGGCGGGACGACGCCGGCGAGGACGCGCATGGTGGTGGACTTCCCGGCGCCGTTGCGGCCCAGCAGCGCGGTCGCGTGCCCGGCGTACGCCGTCAGGTCGACGCCCGCGACGGCCTCGACCTCGCCGAAGCGCACGTGGAGGCTCCGGACGTCGACGACGGCTTCGCGGCTGATCACGACCAAATCCTCCCTGCGCACTCGGCCGGGCGCCGGAGATTCGCCAAGTTCGCCCGGACCGGCCGGGAAATCTGGCCGAAAGGACGACCCGATCTCGCTATGGACCTCGCCGGAGGGGAGTTCTAGCGTCGATAGATCCAGCGACAGGAGGTCCACCCATGTTCATCCAGGTCATGCAGGCCAGGTGCACCCGTCACGACGAGCTGCGGGCGCTGGCCGACGAGTGGGCGGAGCGGAGCGGCCCGGACGCCGACGGGTGGCTGGGTGGCACCTACGGCTTCACCGACGACGACCTCTTCTTCGGGGTCATCAGGTTCACCGACCGAGACTCGGCGATGGCCAACTCGGCGCGCCCGGAGACCAGCGCGTTCGCCGAACGGATGGCCGCCCTGGTCGACGGGCCGGTCGAGTTCCACGACTCCGACGACGTCTCGGTCCTCTTCGACGGCGGGTCCGACGACGCGGGGTTCGTCCAGATCATCCGCGGCAAGGTCGACGACCCCGCGCGGTTGCGTGCCCTCCTGAGCTCCGACCCCGAGGCCCTGCACCAGATGCGGCCCGACATCCTCGGCGCGACGCTGGCGATCGAGGCGGACGGCACCTTCACCGAGACGGTGGCGTTCACCGACGAGGACAGCGCCCGCCGTGGCGAGGCGACGCCGCCTCCCCCGGAGGTCGCCGGCGAGTTCGAGTGGGCCATGCAGGGCGCGTCGTTCCACGACCTGCGTCAGCCGTGGTTCGAGAGCCCGCGCTGACCATCGACCCGGCCGCCGCCCGCCACTGCCCGCCGCCACTGCCCGCCGCCGCCGCCCGCCGCCCGCCGCCGCAGGTAACTCACCGTTACGTCCGCTTTCCAGCCGTCAGGACGGTCGGCGAGCGGATGTAACGGTGAGCTACCCCAGTCGGTGAGGCCCGGCCTCAGGCCGGGAAGCCCTCGCCCTTGGCGGCCAGGTCGCGCAGCCACGGCGTGGCCCGGAAGCGCTCGCCGTAGGTCTCGGCCAGCTCGTCGGCACGCTCGAGGAACGCCGCCAGCCCGATCGGGCCCTCGGGGTCCTCGGGGTCCTGGTAGCCGGTCATGAACTGCGCGGCGCCACCGGTCATGGGCGGGAAGCCGATGCCCATGATCGAGCCGATGTTGGCCGCCGCGGCGGACTCGATGACGCCCTCCTCGAAGCACTTCGCGGTCTCGAGCGCCTCGGCGAACAGCATCCGGTCCTTGATGTCGCGCAACGGGATCTGCTGCTCCGCGACCGGGAACAGCTCGGCCAGGCCGGGCCAGATCGACCCGCGGGCGCCGTTCTCGTCGTAGTCGTAGAAGCCGGCGCCGCGGAGCCGGCCGGCGCGGCCGGCCTCGAGCATGGTGTCGACGACGGCGGTGCCGGGATGGCCGTACTCCTTGCCCTCGCGCTCGGCCGCCTCGCGGGTCGCCTTGGCGATCTTGGCCATCAGCTCGAGGTTGAGCTCGTCGGAGAGCTGCAGCACCGGCGCCGGGTAGCCGGCCTGGGTGGTGGCCCGCTCGATCGAGTAGGGGTGCACGCCCTCGGCGAGCATCGCCATGCCCTCGTTGACCATGAAGCCGATGACGCGCGAGGTGTAGAACCCGCGGCTGTCGTTGACGACGATCGGCGTCTTCTTGATCTGCTGGACGACGTCGTAGGCCTTGGCCAGCGCCTCGTCGGAGGTCTCCGCGCCCTTGATGATCTCGACCAGCGGCATCTTGTCGACCGGGCTGAAGAAGTGCAGGCCGATGAAGTCCTTGGGCCGGTCGACGCCGGTCGCGAGCTCGGTGATGGGCAGCGTGCTCGTGTTGGAGCAGAGCAGCGCGTCGCCCCTCTCGTGACCAGTGACGTACGGCGCGATCTCGGCGAACACCTGGTGCTTGAGCGACGGGTCCTCGAAGACGGCCTCGATGACGAGGTCGCAGCCGGCGAGGTCGGCGGGGTCGGCGGTCGCGGTGATCCGGCCGAGCAGCTCGGCCTTCTTCTCCTCGGTCGACCGCCCGCGGCTGATCGCCTTGTCGAGCAGCTTCTCGGAGTAGGACCTGCCCTTCTCGGCGTTCTCGACGGCGACGTCCTTGAGCACGACCTGCATGCCGGCCCGCGCGCAGACGTAGGCGATGCCGGCGCCCATCATCCCCGCGCCGAGCACGCCGACCTTCGTGGCCTGCCAGGGCTCGATGCCCTGCGGGCGCAGCTTGCCGGCGTTGATCGCCTGCAGGTCGAAGAAGAACGCCTGGATCATGTTCTTCGAGCCCTGGTGGACCACGAGGTTGGTCAGGTAGCGCGACTCGATCCGGCTCGCGGTGTCGAAGTCGACCTGCGCGCCCTCGACCGCCGCCGAGAGGATCGCCCGCTGCGCGGGGAAGTCGGCACCCTTGAGCTGCTTGCGGAGCAGGGCGGGGAACGCCGGCAGGAACGCCGCCAGCGCGGGCGACTTCGGGGAGCCGCCGGGCATCTTGTAGCCGGGGGCGTCCCACGGGTTCTGCGCGGCGTCGGGGTTGGCCTTGATCCAGGCCTTGGCGGCCGGGACCAGCTCGTCCTGGGTGGCGACGACCTCGTCGACGAGGCCCTTCTCCTTCGCCTGTGCAGGCTTGAACGTGCTGCCCTGGAGCAGCACGTCCATCAGCCCGCTCTGGATCCCGAGCAGGCGGACGATGCGGGTGACGCCACCGCCGCCGGGCAGCAGGCCGAGGCTCGCCTCGGGGAGGCCCACCTCGAACCGGCCGTCGACGGCGACGCGGTGGTTGCACGCCAGCGCGATCTCGAAGCCGCCGCCGAGTGCGGCGCCGTTGATCGCGGCGACCACGGGCTGGGGGAACGTCTCGAGCCGGCGCAGCGCGGCCTTCACGCGCTCGGCGAGCTCGAAGACCGACTGCGCGTCGGCCGGCGTCGCCTTGACCATCTCGTGGAGGTTCGCGCCGGCGAAGAACGTCTTCTTCGCGCTCGTCACCACGACGCCCGTCACGGAGTCGGCATCGGCGTACAGCCGGTCGACCGCGGCGGCCATCGCGTCGATGTAGAGCTCGTTCATCGTGTTGGCGCTGGCGGTCGGGTCGTCGAGGGTCAGCGTGACGATGCCGTCGGCGTCCTGCTCGTAGCGCACGGCGCTCTGCTGGTCGGTGGTCGCGGTGCTCATGTGAATCCTTCGTTCTCGGTGGCTGAGGTGCGAGGAGCGCCAGCGACGAGCCTCGAAGCCTCGCGAGCCGGTGCAGGAACGTGCGTCAGACCAGTTCCACGATGGTGGCGATGCCCATGCCGCCGCCGACGCAGAGCGTCGCGAGGCCGCGCTTGAGGTCGCGCCGCTCGAGCTCGTCGATGAGGGTGCCGAGGATCATCGCGCCGGTGGCGCCGAGCGGGTGGCCCATGGCGATGGCCCCGCCGTTGACGTTGGTGATCTCCGCGGTGATGCCCATGTCGCGCATGAACCGCATCGCGACGGCGGCGAAGGCCTCGTTGATCTCGAAGAGGTCGATGTCCTTGGTCTCGAGACCGGCGACGGCGAGCGCCTTGCGCGCGGCCGGCGCGGGGCCGGTCAGCATGATCGTCGGGTCGGCGCCGGAGACGGCAGCGGCGATGATCCGGGCGCGGGGGGTGAGCCCGAGGTCGTTCCCGACCTGCTCGCTGCCGATCGCGACGAGGGCGGACCCGTCGACGATGCCCGAGGAGTTGCCGGCGTGGTGGACGTGGTCGATCTTCTCGACCCAGTGGTACTTCTCGAGTGCCACGTCGTCGAAGCCCGCGTCGGCGCCGATCTGCGCGAAGCTCGGCTTGAGAGCGGCCAGCCCCTCGGGCGTCGTGTCGGGGCGGATCAGCTCGTCGTGGTCGAGCACGGTCACGCCGTTGAGGTCCTTGACCGGGATGACCGACTTGTCGAAGTAGCCGTTCGCCCACGCCTTGGCGGCGCGGTGGTTGGACTCGGCGGCGAAGGCGTCGACGTCGTCGCGGGTCCAGCCCTCGATCGTGGCGATGAGGTCGGCGCCGATGCCCTGCGGCACGAAGCCGGTCTTGAGCGCGGTCGCCGGGTCGGACGCCCACGCACCGCCGTCGGAGCCCATCGGCACCCGGCTCATCGACTCGACGCCGCCGGCGAGGATCAGCTGCTCGAAGCCGCCCCGCACCCGCGACGCGGCCTGGTTGACGGCCTCGAGGCCGGAGGCGCAGAAGCGGTTGAGCTGGACGCCCGCGGTCGTCTCCGGGAGCCCGGCGGCGAGCGCTGCGGTCTTCGCGATGTCACCGCCCTGGTCGCCGACCGGCGAGACGACGCCGAGCACGACGTCGTCGATGCGGTCGGTGTCGAGGCTGGGGTTGCGCTCCCGCAGCTCGTCGATGAGGCCGACCACCAGGTCCACCGGCTTCACCTCGTGCAGCGAGCCCGCTGCCTTGCCCTTGCCACGAGGGGTGCGGAGGTGGTCGTAGACGAACGCTTCCTGCCCGGATGCCAGCCCAGATGCCATGTCGCCGATTGTGACACCATTAGTGTCACGATCAACAGGGCCGCCCATGTGGCCTGACTCACCCGGACGAGGAGGCTCGTGGACGACGACAAGCTGCTGACGCTCGACGAGCTCTGCGAGCGGGTCGGCATGAGCGTGCGCAACGTGCGGTTCTACACCTCGCGCGGGCTGGTGCCGCCGCCGATCCGCAAGGGCCGGTCGGGCTACTACTCCCGCGACCACGTCGGCCGCCTCGAGCTGGTGCAGGAGCTCCAGAGCCACGGGTTCACGCTCTCGGCGATCGAGAAGTACGTCGCCGGCATCCCGGCCGACGCGACGCCCGAGGACCTCGCGCTGGCCCGCACGATGCTGGCGCCGTGGGACGTCGAGCGCCCGATCGAGATGTCGCGCGCGGAGCTGTCGGCCCGCGCCGGGCGCGACCTGTCCGACGACGAGCTGCGCACGCTCGCCGCGCTCGGCGTGGTGTTCCCGCTCAAGCGCGGCCAGTACCAGGTGGCGGTCTCGCAGCTCTCCGTCGGCCTGGGCCTGCTCGACCTCGGGTTCCCGGTCGAGGCCGCGCTGGCCGCCGCGGATATGTACGCCCGGCACGGCCGCGAGGTCGCCAAGGAGCTCTACGACGTGTTCCGCACCCTGGTCTGGCCGGTCTACCGCGACCAGGGCGCCTCACCCGAGACCGTGCGGCAGGTCGTCGAGAAGATCAAGCCGCTCTCGATCGCGGCCCTCGTCTCGGCGTACGAAGCGGGGATGGACGAGACCAAGCGCGAGGGAATCGCTCGACGCAGCCGGTGACCGGGTACCTGTATCCGTGTCCCTAGGATCTGCCCGATGACTCAGTCCTCCGCCGGTGAGCAGCTCACGGTGCTGGTGACCGGTGCGACCGGCTTCATCGGCAGCCGGCTGGTGCGCGCCCTCGTCGACGAGGGGCACACGGTCAAGGCGATGACCCGGCGGCCCGACGACTACGCCGGCCCGGCCGACCCGGTCGAGGGCGACGTCTTCGACCCCGGCACGCTGGCCGGGCCGATGGAGGGCGTCGACGTCGCGGTCTACCTCGTGCACTCGCTCGACGACAACGACTTCGAGCGCAAGGACGCCGAGGCGGCGCGGGGGTTCGGGCTCGCCGCGGCGGCGAGCGGCGTGCGGCAGATCGTCTACATGGGCGGGCTCGGCAAGGACGCCGACCAGCTGTCGCCGCACCTGCGCTCGCGGCGCGAGGTCGAGAAGCTGCTCGGCACGTCGGGCGTGCCGGTCACCGTGCTGCGCGCCGCGATCGTGGTCGGCGCCGGCGGCATCTCGTGGGAGATGACCCGCCAGCTGGTGAAGAACCTGCCCGCGATGGTGGTCCCCCGATGGGCCGACACCCGGACCCAGCCGATCTCGATCGACGACGTGACCCGCTACCTCATCGGCGTCATCGGCGTGGAGAAGACCTTCGGCCAGGTCTACGAGCTCGGCGGCGCCGACCGGCTGACCTACGTCGAGATGCTCCAGCAGGCCGCTGAGGTCATCAACGGCCGCCGGGTCCCGATCGTGACCGTGCCGGTGCTGACCCCACGCCTCTCGTCGCTGTGGATCGGCCTGGTCACCAACGTCGACTCGACCACCGCCAGCAACCTCATCGACTCGATGAGCACCGAGGTGCTGCAGACGGACTACGCCATCCAGGACATCGTCCCGGGCGAGCCGCTGTCCTACCGCGAGGCCGTCGAGCGGGCCATCGCCGAGGAGAAGCGCGAGCGCTGATCGCCGGCCGTGGTAAGGCCAAATCAGCGCAATCGCGCCCGATCGGTCGCGTTTCACGCGTGAAACCGAGCAGAACCGGCGCGAATGCGCTGAATCGGTCTTGGCGGCTCGGAGGCCGACGACTCAGGCGAACACGGCCGGGAGCGCGAACAGCATGGTGAGCGACCAGGTGCAGTGGGTCAGGATCGGGGCGAGGATGCCGCCGCTGGCCCGGCGCTCGAGGCCGACGAGGAGCCCGAGCAGCACGGCGGCGAAGGCCAGCATCACGTTGCCGGTGGCGGCGGTCGCGACGCCGTAGGCGAGCGTCGTCCAGAGCACCGGGTGGCGGGTGATGGCGGCGTACGCCGCGCCGCGGAAGAACAGCTCCTCGGCCACGCCGTTGACGGCGGTGATCACGACCAGCAGCAGCATCGACCCCTGGTCGGCGTAGTCGACGACCTTGACGACCTGGCCCTCGAGCCCGTCGAGCGCGTCGATCGTGCGCACCAGGAACGCGCCGGCGACGAAGACCGCTGCCAGGCCGAGCCCCAGCACGATCGGCGTGACCACCGGCCGCGCGAGGCCCGCGCGGAACGCGATCCGGCCCAGGTGCAGCGGCCCCGACGCGAGCGCGCCGACGGCCCAGACCGCGGCCAGCCCGAGCGTCGCGGGGTAGAACCAGTCGCTGCCGGGGTCGATGCGCAGCGAGAATCCCAGCACCACGGCGCCCAGGACCACGAAACCTGCCGTCACCCACTGGCGCCGGCGCAGGCCGTCGGGGTCCTGGCGGTGGTCGCGGGGCACGACGTCCCACAGCGCCCGGCGCACCCACGCCCGCAGCTGGTTCATCGTGCCGATCCTAGGAAGTGCCTCAGCGGCGGCCGGAGCTGAACGACGCCGCGGTGTGCGAGCGACCCGTCGACGAGGACGAGGACGACCCGGATGACCCGGCCGACGCACCCTGGCCCCCGCGGCGGCGCCGGTTGCCGCCCGAGCGGGACTGGCCTCCGCCCGAGCGGGACTGGCCCCCGCCCGAGCGCGGCTGCCCGCCGCCCGAGCGCGGCTGCCCGCCACCGGAGCGCGGCTGGCCGCCGGAGCGGCCGCGGTTGCGCCCGCCGCCGGAACGACGCTCGGGCTCCTCGGCGGTGACCCCGAGCCCGCCGGCCACGAGGACCCGCTCGCCCGGGGCGAGCTCGACGAGCACCGGGTGCCGCGGTCCGTCGATGCGGGTGATGGTCGGCTCGATGCCGGCCGCGCGGGTCAGGTCGCGGACGTCGCGCACCTGCTCCTGGGTCATCAGCGTGACGACCGTGCCGGCGGCGCCGGCCCGTGCCGTGCGGCCCGAGCGGTGCAGGTAGGCCTTGTGCTCGGCCGGCGGGTCGGCGTGCACGACGAGCGTGACGTCGTCGACGTGGATGCCGCGCGCGGCGATGTCGGTGGCGACCAGCGTCGAGGCGCGGCCCTCGTGGAAGGCGTCCATGTTGCGGGTGCGGGCGCCCTGGCTGAGGTTGCCGTGCAGCTCGACGGTCGGCACGCCGCTGCGGTTGAGCTGGCGGGCGAGCGCCTTCGCGCCGTGCTTGGTGCGGGTGAAGACGACGGTCCGGCCGGGCGCACTCGTCAGGTCGACGAGCACGGGCACGCGGTGCTCGCGGGCCACGTGCAGCACGTGGTGGTCCATCGCGGCGACCGGCGTCTGCGCCGAGTCGGCCTCGTGGGTCACCGGCTGCTGGAGGAACTGCTTGACCAGCACGTTGACGCCCTTGTCGAGCGTGGCCGAGAAGAGCAGCCGCTGGCCGCTCTTCGGCGTCGCGGCGAGCAGGCGGCGTACGGCGGGCAGGAACCCGAGGTCCGCCATGTGGTCGGCCTCGTCGAGCACGGTGATCTCGACGTCGCCGAGGTCGCAGTGGCCCTGCTGGATGAGGTCCTCGAGCCGGCCCGGGCAGGCCAGGACGATGTCGACGCCCCGGCGCAGCCCCTGGACCTGGGGGTGCTGGCCGACGCCGCCGAAGACGGTGCGGGTGGTGAGGCCTGCCGTCGCGGCGAGCGGTATCAGGGCCTGGTCGATCTGGCCGACGAGCTCGCGGGTCGGGGCCAGCACGAGGGCGCGCGGGCGGCCCGCGCGGCGCGGCCGGGCGGACTCGCTGAGCCGCGCGACCAGCGGCAGCAGGAAGGCGTAGGTCTTGCCGGAGCCGGTGCGGCCGCGACCGAGGAGGTCACGCCCGGCGAGCGAGTCGGCCAGCGTCGCGGCCTGGATCGGGGTGGGTGTGGTGATCCCGCGCTCGGCGAGGACGCCGGCGAGGGACGAGGCGACGCCGAGGTCGGCGAAGGTCAGAGGGGTGCGTGCAGAGGACGGAGCAGAAGACAAGGGAGATCACTCTCGATGGTGGTGTCTCACCAGAGGTTTCGTTCTGTGGTGGCCCGGCCGCGTGCTCGAGGTTTCGAGAGCGGGGGCTGGCCCGGGGCAAGACGTGAACGGGCCGCTCCCACCAGTGTGGCAGAGCGGCCCGTCCGAGCCCGCATCGCGGGCGCGTGATCTTGCGTACTACTTCTTGACGGCGTCCTTCAGGTCGCCGACGGCGTCCTTGGCCTTCTCGCCGGCCTGCTTGACCGAGGACTCGGCCTGGTCGGCGCGACCCTCGTGCTTCAGGTCGTCGTCACCGGTGACGGAGCCGGCGGCCTCTTTGGCACGGCCCTTGAGGTCATCTGTCTTGTTGTCGACCTTGTCGTCGAAACCCATCGTGCACCTCCATGGTTTGCGGTGCCTGCCCGGTCTCCGATCGGGGCCTCCGTCAAACGGCGGTGAGAGTCGGGTCACCCTCCGGCGCCGGCACGGTGTCGAAGGCCAGCACGCCGTCGTCGATCGGAGCCCGCTTGATGGTGCGCAGGTCGGCGACGTAGTTCTGGCGCAGCCGCCACGGCTCGCGGTCCCCCTGCTTGGGCAGCTTGTCCAGCGCGCGCAGCACGTAGCCGGAGGTGAAGTCCATGATCGGCTGCTCCTCGACGTCCGGCGGCCGGACCGGCACCGCCGAGCGCGCGCCGGTCTCGTCGAGGTGGCGCAGGAGCCGGACGACGTACGCCGAGATCAAGTCGGCCTTGAGCGTCCACGACGCGTTGGTGTAGCCGATCGTGAACGCGAAGTTGGGGACGCCGTCGAGCATCATCGCCTTGTAGGCCATCCGCCGCCCGGCGTCCACGACCTCGCCGTCGACGACGACCTCGATGCCGCCGAAGGCGAGCACCTGGAACCCCGTCGCCGTGACGACGAGGTCGGCCTCGAGCTCCTCGCCGGAGGACAGCGTGATGCCGCGCGGGGTGAAGCGGTCGATCGTGTCGGTGACGACCGACGCCCGGCCCTTGCGCAGGGCGCGGAACAGGTCGCCGTCCGGCACCACGCAGAACCGTTGGTCCCACGGGTTGTAGCGCGGCTTGAAGTGGACGTCGGCGTCGATGGTGTCCGGCAGCTGCGCGCGGGCGGCCTTGAGCACGAAGCCCTTGACGAACCGCGGGCGCCGGCGCGCGAGCTGGAACGTCGCCATGCCGCTGAGGATGTTGGCCCACCTCACCACCGGGTAGGACCACCTCGTCGGCAGCCTCCGCAGCCGCGTCGCGAGCCGGTCGTGGGCCGGCCGGGACACGACGTAGGTCGGCGAGCGCTGCAGCATCGTCACGTGCCCGGCGGTCTCGGCCAGGGCGGGAACCAGCGTGATCGCCGTGGCGCCGCTGCCGATCACGACGACCCTCTTCCCCGTGTGGTCGAGGTCCTCGGGCCAGTGCTGCGGGTGCACGATCGTGCCCTCGAAGCTCTCGGTGCCGGCGAACTCCGGCGCGTACGGCTCCTCGTAGTCGTAGTAGCCCGCGCAGCCCCACAGGAAGCTCGCGGTCATCGTGACCGGCGTCCCGTCGTGGTCGATCTCGACGGTCCACCGCGCGGTCGCGGAGTCCCAGCTCGCGCGGACCACCTTGTGCCGGTAGCGGATCAGCTCGTCGACGCCGTACTCCTCCGCGACCGTGCGGAGGTAGGCCAGGATCGACGGCCCGTCGGCGAGCGCGCGGTCGCCGGGCCAAGGCCGCCAGCTGTAGCCGAAGGTGAACATGTCGGAGTCGGAGCGGATGCCCGGGTAGCGGAACAGGTCCCACGTGCCGCCGCTCGCCTCGCGCGCCTCCAGCACCGCGACGGACTTCGTCGGCAGGTGAGTACGCAGCTGGCAGGCTGCGCCGATGCCGGACAGCCCGGCTCCGACGATCAGCACGTCGACGTGCTCGGGGGTGCTCACGGCGTTCAAACTATCCGCGACACGACGTCGCAACCAAGTCTCCGATAAGACCAATCCAGCGCAATCGCGCCGATTTCGCGCTGTTTCACGCGTGAAACAAGACCGATCCAGCGCAATCGCGCTGAAAACGTCCGCCGCGGCGAGCTCAACCGCGCCCGAACAGCTCGACGAACCTGGCGAGGATCCGGGGCGGTTCGGTGACGACGGCGGCGCGGGCCAGCCGGATCAGCTCCTCGCCCTCGCCGGGCTCGAAGTAGCCGAAGTCGCGGTAGGTCTCGATGCGGGTGACCAGCCCCGTGACGTCGAGCTCGGGATGGAACTGGGTCGCGTAGACGCGCTCGCCGAGGCGGAAGGCCTGCACGGGGCAGGTCGGGGACGACGCCAGGAGCACGGCGCCGCGCGGCAGCGTGGAGACCGCCTCCTTGTGCCCGAGGAACGCGTCGAACGTCGCCGGCAGCTCGCCGAGGAGCGGGTCGGCCCGGCCCTCGGGCGTGAGCGTGACGGTCACCGCGCCGATCGGCTCGGACCACTGCCGGTCGACGACGCCGCCGGCCAGCGTGCCGAGGGTGCCGATGCCGTAGCACGCGCCCAGGGTCGGGAAGTCCGCGGCGACGACCTGCACCGCCAGGTCGCGGAGCCGGGCCTCCCCGCGGCGCTGGTCGTCGTCCTTGAGGTCGTCGGGGTCGCTGACGTTCCACGGCCCGCCGCCGATCACGATCCCCGACCAGTCGTCGAGGTCGACCGGCCCGAGGACGTCGCGCTCCATCCGCACGCGGCGGACGTCGCGCTCGTCGAGGCCGGCGCAGCGCAGCACCGCGGCGTACTCGTCGTCCGCCGCGGCGTCCTGGGCGCGGATGCCCAGGAACAGGAACGGCTTCACTGCCCCGGCGTCGCCTGGACCGCGACGCCGCGCTCGATGAGGCCGTCGACGTCGGCGATGCCCCAGGCGGTCAGGGCCTCCCGGGTGTGCGTGCCCGCCGCCGGCGAGGGCGGCAGGGACAGCGACGCCGGGGTGCGGGAGAACCGCGGCGCGGGCTGCGGCTGCACGACCCCCTCGTGCTCGACGAACGTCGCGCGCGCCTCGAGGTGCGGGTGCGACGGCGCCTCGCTCGCCGGGACCACGCCGGCGACGCAGGCGTCGGTGCCCTCGAACAGCGCGACCCACTCCGCCTGCGTCTTCTGCCGGAAGGTGTCGGTGAGCAGGACGCGCAGCTCGTCGTAGCGGTCCAGGTCGGCCTGCCCGGGCGCGACCCCCTCGAGGCCGAGCATGGCGATCAGCGTGGCGTAGAACTGCGGCTCGAGCGCACCGACCGACACGTGCTTGCCGTCCGCGGTCTCGTAGACGTCGTAGTAGGGCACCCCGCCGTCGAGCAGGTTCGCCCCGCGGCGCTCCTGGTAGCCGCCGCCGGCGAGGAACGCCCACGTCATCGCGTTGAGGTGCGCGGTGCCGTCGACGATCGCGGCGTCCACGACCTGGCCCTCGCCCGACACGCGCGCCTCGAGCAGCGCGGCCAGCAGGCCGATGACGAGGTACGTCGAGCCGCCGCCGAAGTCACCGACCAGGTTGGCGGGGAACTGCGGCCGCTCCGGCGTCTGCCCCATGCCGAACAGCGCACCCGCCACCGAGATGTAGTTGAGGTCGTGGCCGGCGGCCTGGGCGAGCGGCCCGTCCTGACCCCAGCCGGTCATCCGGCCGTAGATCAGCCGCGGGTTGACCGCGTGGCACTGCTCGGGCCCGATGCCGAGCCGCTCGGCCACGCCGGGGCGCATGCCCTCCACGAGCACGTCGGCGTCCTTGACCAGCTCGAGCACGGTGGCCGCCGCCTCCGGCTGCTTGAGGTCGAGCGCGACGCTCGGGCGGCCGCGGTTGAGCAGCATCGTGGCGCCCCCGGAGAGCAGCTGCCCGCCGGGCCGCTCCACCCGGATCACGTCGGCCCCGAGGTCGGCCAGGATCATGCACGCGTGCGGCCCGGGGCCGATCCCGGCGATCTCGACCACCTTCACGCCCCGCAGCGGGCCGGTCCCCTGCCCCAGCTCGATCATGCCCGGGAGCATGTCAGACGGGCGGGTGCCGCCCCCGCGCGACCGGATCGCGGGTGAGACGGCCCGAAACACCCCTCCTTTGGGGATGGTGGCGCATCCACCGATCGACTACTTTTCGAGGGTGATTCTCGGGGGGCACAGGCCGGCACGTCCTGTTCACGATCAGTCAGCGAAGCCAGGCGCCGTCGTCGCGTCCTCGTCATCCGGCAAGGGCTGACCCGCACGCACCGGTCACGAGCCGATCACGGTTCGTGGTGACCGCCGTGCCCGGAGCCATGTCCTGGGCCGTGCCCGGAGCCGTGCCCCGCATGGGCGGCGTGCGCCCTCGCGTGGCCGAGACCCCGGGCGATCATCGCCCGGTTGACCGGCACCGTGACCACGAACGCGACCGCGAGCGACACCGCCAGCGACCCCCAGAACAGCACGTCGCCCAGGCCCGCCTCCATGGCCGAGGGCCAGCCGACGAGGATGCCGTTGTCGACCACCTCCATCACGAGGATCGAGACGGTGTCGGCGGCCAGCGCGATCCGCACCGCCGGCCCGAGCGCCACCCCGGCCCGGCGCTGGCCGCTGAAGGTGAGCAGGTAGCCGAAGAAGAACGCGAGCACCACCGAGACCGCGATGCTGGCCGCGTCGCCCCATCCGGCGCCGGTCGCGACCACCATGCCGAGGACCTCGCCGATCGCGCAGCCGGTCAGGCAGTGCCGGGTCGCGGTGATCGCCTCTCGCCAGCTCGCGTCCATGCGACGAGTCTGCCTCACACGCGCTGGACGCGCCGGGCAGGATGAGCGGGTGACCCTCATCCGCGACCTGACCGACGACGAGGCCCGCGCGGCCCTGGTGCTCAAGTGGGGCACCGTCGAGCCGGGCGTGATCCCGGCCTGGGTGGCCGAGATGGACTACGCGGTGGCGGAGCCGGTCGGGGCCGCGCTGCGCGACGCGGTCGAGCGCGGCGAGGTCGGCTACCCGGCGTTCGTGCGGGCCGGCGGACCGATCGGGGAGGCGTACGCCGGGTTCGCGCGGCGCCACTTCGGCACGGACGTGCCGGCCGACCGAGTACTGCCGACGGCCGACGTGACCGTCGGTGTGCGCGTCGCGCTGGAGGTGCTGAGCGAGCGGGCGCCGATGGTGCTGCCGCTGCCGGCGTACGACCCGCAGCACGGCCTTGCCCAGGTCACCGGCCGCGAGCAGTGGGACCTGCCGGTGGACCCCGACGGTGACTCCTACGTGGTCGACCTCGACGCGCTCGACCGCCTGTTCGCGCGCGGGGCGCGCACGCTGCTGCTCACCCAGCCGCACAACCCCGGCGGCCACGTGCACACCCGCGCGGAGCTCGAGGGCATCCGCGACGTGGTGACCCGGCACGGCGGCCGGGTCGTCTCCGACGAGATCCACGGACCGCTCGTGCTGCCCGGCGCCGAGCACGTCTCCTACCTGTCGCTGGAGGGCACGGCCGACCACGCCGTCGCGGTGGTGGCGGCGTCGAAGGCCTTCAACATCCCCGGCCTCAAGTGCGCGCAGATCGTGACCGGCGACGACGCGACCCGCGACCGGCTGGTCGCGATCCCGATGGCTCAGAACGACTCGTGGGGCTCGCTCGGCGTCGTCGCCTCCGTCGCGGCGTACGACGAGGGCGACGCGTGGCTGGCCGATCTCGTCGAGCGGCTCGACCAGCAGCGGGCGCTCCTCGGACGCCTGCTGGCCGAGCACCTGCCCGAGGCGCGGATGCGGCAGCTGGAGGCGACCTACCTGGCCTGGCTCGACCTGCGTGCCTACGGGCACGACGACCCGGCCGCGGTGATCCTCCGCGGCGGCGTGCAGGTCTCGCCGGGCGAGAGCTACTGGCCGGGGCTGCCCAGGCACGTGCGGCTCAACATCGCGACCTCGCCCGACCGGCTGACCGAGATCGTCGGGCGGATGGCCGCGGCCCTCACCGGCGCGCCCTGACCACCTGACCACCTGGCGAGGTCGTCAAGCATTCCGCCCGCCTTCGAGGTTGCCGACCAGGCTCACCTCGAGGGGCTTCTTCTCGCCGACGAACCTCTTCTGCGCCCACGTGGCCAGCGCGGTGAGCAGCAGGTTGACGATGATGTAGAGAGAGGCGATGACGATCATCGTCGGCACCCGGTTGTTGAACTCGAGGTAGATCTCCTTGTAGATCCGGGTCAGTCCGGGGGCCACGACGTACTGGCCGAGCGCGGTGTCCTTCAGCGCCACGATGCACTGGCTGATGATCGCCGGCAGCATGATCTTGACCGCCTGCGGCAGCAGCACGATGTTCATCACCTGCGCCTTGCGCATCCCGATCGCGTACGCCGCCTCGCCCTGCCCCTTCGGGACGGCGTTGACGCCGGCGCGCAGGACCTCGGCGAGCACCGAGCCGTTGTAGAGGGTCAGCGCGATCACGACCGCCCAGAACGACCCGCCGTCGCGGTTGATGCCGATGAAGTACCACGTGAAGACCATCAGGAGCAGCACGGGCACGGCGCGGAAGAACTCGACGACGAGCCAGGCCGGCCACCTCACGACCGCGTGGTCGGAGAGCTTGGCCACGCCCAGGGCGGCGCCGAGCACGGTGGCCCCGACGATCGCCACCGCCGCCATCTTCAGGGTGTTCAGCAACCCGTCGACCAAGATCACCCGCACGTAGTCGGGGGTGACGAACACCTCCCACTTGTCGCCCTCGAACTGGCCGGCGTCATAGAACCGCTTGACGACGAAGGCCAGCACGCCGAGGAGGGCGACGAGCGCCACGAGGCTGTAGAGGCGGTGCCGCCGGACGGTGCGTGGCCCGGGCGCGTCGAAGAGCACGCTGGTCCTCACGTGGCCGCCCTCCAGCGCCTCTCCAGCGAGGCCGAGAGGAGGGAGACGACCTCGACGATCACGATGTAGCCGATCGCGAAGGCGACGAAGATGCCCAGCCGCTGGGAGGAGAAGTCGTTGGTGAAGCCGCGCATCTGCGCGGTGGCCTCGGCGACGCCGAACACGGCGGCGACCGAGGTGTTCTTGATCAGCGCGATCTGGACGCTGGCCAGCGGTGGCAGCGAGGCGCGGAGCGCCTGAGGCAGCACCACCTGGGACATGACCCCGCTGAAGGGCAGGCCGATCGCGCGGGCGGCTTCGGCCTGGCCGAGCGGCACCGCGTTGACGCCCGCCCGCAGCGCCTCGCACACGAAGCTCGAGGTGTAGAGGGTCAGCGAGGCGACCGCGGCGCCGAACAGCGCGGTGAAGTCGTAGTCGTCGATGTGCACGTCGAGCCAGGTGAACCTGATGCCGAGGGTCGGAGCCGCGAAGGAGAAGAACGCGAACACGATGACCAGCGGGGTGTTGCGGACCAGCGTCACGTAGGTGGCGCCGGCCCAGCGCAGCACGGCGATCGGGCCGACCCGCAGGGCGACCAGGAACGTGCCCAGGACCATCGACAGGACCCCGGACACGAGGAACAGCGCCAGCGTGTAGCCGAACGCCTTGAGGTAGGCATCGACGTTGTCGAAGACGGCTTCCAAGCTCGCTCCTCCCGGACGAGACGACTCGGGCGGCGCGCAGCCGCGCCGCCCGAGACGTCAGCAGGTCAGGCCGCGGGGCAGGCGTCGAGCTCCGGCGGGTCCGGGGTCTCGATGCCCGACGGGCCGAGCGTCTTCTCGAACGCGTCCGCCCACGAGCCGTCCTCGAAGGACTCCTCCAGGACGTCGTTGATCCACTCGCACATCTCCGGGTGGTCGAGGCTGTATCCGACCCCGATCCGCTCCTCGGAGAACTCCTCGCCGACGACCTTCAGCTGGCCCTCGTTCTGCGCGGCGTAGCCGGCGAGGATCGAGCCGTCGGTCGACATCGCCGGCACCGTGCCGTCGAGCACCTTCTGGACGCACTCGGAGTAGCTGTCGAAGCCGACGCCCTTGGCGCCCTGCTCGTTGATCCGGTCGATGGAGGTCGACCCCGTCACCGAGCAGACCTCCTGCCCGGCCAGGTCCGCGATGCTCTCGACGTCGCTGTCGGCGGGGACGAGCAGCTGCTGCCCGGTGAGGAAGTACGGGCCGGTCTGCCCCACCACCTTCCGGCGGTCGTCGGTGATGGAGTACGACGCCAGCACCAGGTCGACCTTCCCCTGCTGGAGGAACGGCTCGCGGTTGTCGGAGATCGTCTCCTGGTAGGTGACCGCGGACGTGTCCTCGGGATCGATGCCCAGGTCGGCGACCAGCAGCTTGGCGACCTCGACGTCGAACCCGCTCGGGATGTCGTCGGTGGCGCCCTTGAAGCCGAGGCCCGGCTGGTCGTACTTCACGCCGACCGTGACCTTGCCGGCCTCGGCGAGCTCCTTCATGCGCGTGCCGTCGTCGAACTCGTCCGCGGCGTTCTCCTTGACCTCGACGTCGCTGCCGCCGTCGTCGTCGTCGCCCGCGTCGCCGCAGGCGGCCATGCTCAACGCCAGGCCGAGCCCGGCGACCACTGCCTTCGCTCTGATGAACCGCATCTCTCTCCTTGTCCCGATCTTCAGATGAGTCGTGCGCAGATCTGTCTCCTCAGTGCCTGAGGATCTTGCCGAGGAAGTCCTTGGCGCGCTCCGATCGCGGGTTGGTGAAGAACTCCTCCGGGGTGTTCTCCTCGACGATCGCGCCGTCCGACATGAACAGCACCCGGTCGGCGGCGGTGCGCGCGAAACCCATCTCGTGGGTGACCACCACCATCGTCATGCCGCGTCTGGCGAGGTCGACCATCACGTCGAGGACCTCGGCGATCATCTCCGGGTCGAGTGCGGAGGTGGGCTCGTCGAACAGCATCACCTTCGGCTCCATGGCGAGGGCCCGGGCGATCGCGACGCGCTGCTGCTGCCCCCCGGACAGCTGGGCGGGGTACTTGCCCGCCTGCTGCCCGACCCCGACGCGGTCGAGCAGCTCGCGCGCCCTGGCCTCTGCCTCGGCCGGCTTGACCCCGCGGACCTTGACTGGCCCGAGGGTGACGTTCTCGAGGATCGTCTTGTGGGCGAAGAGGTTGAAGCTCTGGAAGACCATGCCGACCTCGGCGCGCAGGTTGGCCAGCGCCTTGCCCTCCTGGGGCAGCGGCAGGCCGTCGAGGCTGATCGTGCCCTGGTCGACGGTCTCCAACCGGTTGATCGCGCGGCACAGCGTGGACTTGCCCGAGCCGGAGGGGCCGATGACCACCACGACCTCGCCGCGCGCGACGGTGAGGTTGATGTCCTTGAGGACGTGGAGCTCGCCGAACCACTTGTTGACGCCGTCGAGCACGACCAGGGACGTGCCGACGGTCCGCTCAGATGTCGCGCCCGAGACCGCCATCACCAGAACCTACCCGGAGCCGCGTCGCCGTGACCACCGTGGTGGTGGCACCACCCGCCTGGGCGTGCCTCAGCGGTGCCGCTTGAGCCGCTTGAACTTGTAGCGCGCCGGCGAGGAGTCGACGTTGCCCGCCGCGTCGACCGCGCGGACCAGCAGCCGGTGCTTGCCGACCTTCACGGTGAACCTGAACGGCGAGCGGCAGGGTCGCCACGACTGCTTGTCGACCTTGCACTGGAAGGCGACGCCTGCCTCGTGCGAGGTGAACTTGAACTTCACCTTCGGACGGAAGAACCGCTTGTGCGGCCTCTTCGTGAGCAGGGTGTCGGGCCGGACGGTGTCGACCGTGAACGACGCCGTGGGCGGGTTCGCCTCGACGTTGTAGACCTCGTCGGTGGCCCGCACGGTCACGGAGTGCGGACCGTCGGGGAGGGCCGAGGTGGTCGTGGGGCTCGCGCACGGCTGGAACGCGCCGCCGTCGAGCCGGCACTCGAACCGCGCACCTGCCTCGCTGCGGAACTGGAAGACCGGCGTGTTGTCGTTCGTCGCCGCCGGTGGCCGGGCGACGAAGGTGGTGACCGGCGCCGTGATGTCGCGCAGCTCGTAGGCGCCGAGGTCGGGGACCGGCGAGCCGTTGCCGTCGCCGTCGAAGGCGCGCCCGTCGCCGTTCCTGTCGTCGGTGGTGCTGGTCAGGGGGTCACCCTTGTCGACGAGCGGCGAGCCGGCGCGCAGCGCGAGGTTGCCGCCGCCGGGGGCGGCGTACAACGGGTCGATGAAGGCCGGGTCGACGTCCGCCAGGTTGCCGTCGCCCTCGGTGACCGTGCCGCCCGCCTCCTCGACCGGCGGCTTCAGGTCGGTGTGGTGCACGACCACGCTCGCGGCCGCGCCGTCCGCCGCGACGACGGAGTCGCGCACGATCGAGTTGGCCAGCGTCAGCGCGGCCGCGGCGCCGTTCGTGCTGGCGACGACACCGCGCGCGCCGGCGGCGCCGCCGACGACGGTCAGGTGCCGCGCGTCGACGACTGCGCCCGCGCCGGCCCGCAGGCCGGCCTGCGCCGTGGCGTCGAGCTTGAGCACCGCGTTGTCGATGGCCAGGGCGCCGCCCTCCGCGGAGACGCCGACGTCGGCGGTGCGCACCGTGAGACGCGACACGACCGCCGGGCCCGCCTCCTGCCGGACGCCGGTGCCGCCGGCGCCGCGGTACAGGCTGACCGTCGAGTTCTCGACCCGGGACCCGTCGACCCGGATGCCGGTGGCGTTGGTCGCAATGGCCGCAGGGTCGTCGGCGACGATGATGTTCTGCGCGATCGAGCCGCCGCTGAGTGCGAGGCCCTCGGCGCCCGAGCCGCTCACCTCGACGCGGAGGTTGCGGATCGTGATGCCGTTGCCGGTGGCGTACGGCGCCGCCGCGCCGCCCTTGAGCAGCGTCGCGTTGTCGCCCGCGCCGTTGTTGGAGCCCTGGATCGTGAGAGACAGGTCTCGGTCGTCGAATACGTAGGGACCGTCGTCGTAGACGCCCGGCCCGAGCCGGATGACGCTGTCCTGGCCGTCGGCGTACGCCGACTGGAGGGCGAGCGGGAGCGTCGTGGGCTGTGGGCCGGGACAGTCCGGGTCGGCGGGCCGGTTGACGCAGATGATGTGGGTGCCGGCCGCCTGCGCCGGGGTGTCGGCGAGCAGCGGGAGGACAGGGGCGAGGAGGGCTCCGAGAAGGAGTGCGGGTCGAGGACGCACCGCTCGAGGGTACGTCGGCCGGCCAGCCCTTGCCGTCAGCCCGTGCCGGGCAGCACCCGGCGCAGGAACTGCCGGGTCCGCTCCTGCTCCGGAGCGACGAGGATGCTCGCCGGCGGCCCGTGCTCCAGGATCCGGCCGCCGTCGAGGAAGCACACCGTGGTCGCCACGTCGCGCGCGAAGCTCATCTCGTGGGTGGCGAGCACCATCGTGGTCCCGGCCTCGGCCAGGTCGCGGACGATCGTGAGCACGTCGCCGACCAGCTCGGGGTCGAGGGCCGCGGTGATCTCGTCGAGGAGGAGCAGCTCGGGCTGCGTGCACAGGGCGCGGACGAGCGCGGCTCGCTGCTGCTGGCCTCCCGAGAGCCGGTCGGGGTGCTTGTCGACGTGCTCGCTCAGGCCGAACCGGTCGAGCAGCTCGCGCGCCCGCTCGACCGCCTCGGCTCGCGCGACGCCGTGCACCCGCACCGGCGCGAGCACGCAGTTGTCGAGCACGGTCAGGTGGGGGAACAGGTTGTAGGCCTGGAACACCATCCCGATCCGGCGGCGCACGGCGCGGGGGTCGACCCGCGGGTCGGAGATCTCCTCGCCGTCGAAGCGGATCACGCCGTCGTCGATCTGCTCGAGCAGGTTGAGGCAGCGCAGCAGCGTCGACTTGCCCGACCCCGACGAGCCGATCAGGCAGACCACGTCGTGGCGGTGGACCGTCAGGTCGATGTCGGCGAGCACGACCCGGTCGCCGTAGGACTTGCGCAGGTCGGTCACCTCGACGAGCGGGGCGCTCACAGTGCTTCTCCGGGGTCCCCGTGGGGTGTGGTCACAGTGCACCTGCCCGCTCGCGCTCCATCCAGCGCCGCTGGAGCCAGTCGCAGAAGCGCGCCAGCGGCACCGTCATCACCACGAAGAAGGCCGCGACCACGACGAGCGGCGTGTAGTTGAAGTTGAAGTTGCCGTAGTCGCGCGCGGCGAACAGCGCGTCGAAGATGCCCGCCGACGACACCAGCGCCGTGTCCTTCTGGAGCGAGACGAAGTCGTTGAGCAGCGGGGGTACGACGCGGCGCACCGCCTGCGGCACGACGACGTGGCGCAGCGCCTGCGGGCGGCTCAGCCCCAGCGCGATCGCGCTCTGCACCTGGGAGGGGTGGATGGAGTCGATGCCGGCCCGGAACACCTCGGCGACGTACGCGCTGTAGGACACGACGAGCGCGACGCCGCACCAGAAGAGCGCGCTGTTGGGCACTCCCTCCAGCTGCAGCGCCGGCATGCCGAAGGCGAACAGCACGATCAGCAGGATGGTCGGCACGCCGCGGATCACGTCGGTGTAGAGCGCGGCCAGCAGCCGCACCGGCGTCAGCCAGGCGGCCCGCGCGTTGCGGGCCAGCGCGATGGCGAGCGCCAGCACGAGGATGAGCGGCTCGCAGATCATGAACAGCTTCACGTTGATCCAGAAGCCGTCGAGGATCGCGTCGAACGACTCGCGCGCGTGGAACCCGTCGAAGAACGTCTCGTGGACCCGCTGCCACCCGGGCGACGACACGACGCCCAGCGCCAGCAGCCCGAAGACCAGGACCGTGACGCCGGTGGCGACCACCGTCGACCGGGTGGCCTGGCGACGGCGTACGGCCCGGCGCTCGAGCTCGCGCTCGCTCGGCGTCCAGTCGCTCACTGCAGGACCGGGACGTCGACCTCGCTCGAGAGCCACTGCTGCTGGATCTGGTCGAGGGTGCCGTCCGACGCCAGCGCGGCCAGCGCCTCGTTGACGCACGAGACGAGCGGGTTGCCCTTCTGGAACAGCATCCCGAACTGCTCGGGGTCGCTGCCGGCGGCGTCGAACTGCCCGATGATCGTGGCCTTCGGGATCTCCACCGCCGTGATGTAGAACGCGGTCGGGAGGTCGGCGATGATCGCGTCCACCTGGTTGTTGAGCAGTGCCTGCTTGGCGGCGTTGGTGTCCTCGAAGACCGCCGGGTCGTTCGCCGGGTCGACGACGTCGCGGATCACCGTCAGCGACGTGGTGCCGGTCTGCGCGCCCAGCTTGAAGTCGGCGAGCTCGGCGACCGAGGTGACCCCGGCGACCGGGGAGTCCTTCAGTGCGATCACGGCCTGGCTGGCGGAGTAGTAGCCGTCGGAGAAGTCGACGACCTTCGCGCGCTCGGGCGTGATCGAGATCTGGTTGATGTCGAAGTCGAAGTCCTTGTCGCCGGGCTTGTAGGACTGGTTGAAGCCGACCGTGACCCACTCGACCTGGTCGGGGGTGAACCCGAGCCTGTCGGCCACGGCGTACGCCACCGCCGACTCGAAGCCCTGGCCGTTGGTGGGGTCGTCGTCGACGAACCACGGCTCGTACGCGGGGGAGTCGGTCGCGATCGTGAGCTGGCCCGCGGCGTTCAACGTGAGCTGGTCGGGGGCGCACTCGGGCGAGAGGCCGCCCGCCTCCGTGGGCTCGTCGGTCGCCGCCGCCGACGTCTCCTCGGTCGGCGCGGACGTCGTCCCGTCGTCCGTGGCGCTCGTCCCGCTGCTGTCGTCGGCGGGGGCGCACGCCGCGAGCGGCACGAGGACCAGGGGCAGGGCGACGAGGACAGCACGCAGGCGCATGACCGTGATCGTAGGGCCAGGCCGCGCTACCCGGTACCGAGCTCCATGAGCCGGCCAGGGCTGAACCTGGGCCGGGTCTCGGCGGCCCGCGAGCGCAGCTCGTCGAGATCGGCCTGCCAGGTGTGGCCGGTGTCGGTGCGCCGGAGCACGTAGCCGAGGCCGTGGGTGCGGTACGTCGCGCCGCCGGCCGCGCGGACCGCGGCGATCAGCTGGGCGTCGACGTGGCGGCGTACGGACCGGAAGCCGCCGACCTCGTGCAGCAGCCCCCGGTCGAGCATGAGCGTGCCGCCCGCCACGAACTGCCGGTAGACCTCGCTCGGCTGGCCGATCCTCACCGTCTCGTCGGTCGGCTCGAGGTAGTAGACGTCGTCGGGCATGCCGACCAGCTCGGCGCCGCTGTAGTCGCGGGCGAGCAGGAGGTCGGCGACGGCGTCGGGGGCGTACCAGTCGTCGTCGTCCATCTTCAGCACGACGTCACCGGAGGCCGCCTCCGCCGCCACGTTCAGGACGTCACCGAAGACCGCGTCCTCGGGCATCGGAACTTGCTCGACAGTCGAGTCATTTCCGAGCTCTGCCAGTCGCGCAGCGTCGACCTCGAAGCCGTGCGGGGCCAGCACGAGCTCCAGACGGGCGACACCGCGCTGGCGGGTCACCTGTCCCACCGCGTGCTCGAGGAGGTCGGGCCGGCGGGTGGCTAGCACCACCGACACGGACGGCTGCGCCGCACCCCGAACGCCAGCGATCGCGGCGAGCCTGGCTCGCCAGGCGAACGAGGAGTACGCCGTCAGCGCGGCCCGGCGCAGCACGAGGCTGTGCTCCTCGCGCGCCTGCGGGTCGGCGAGGTCGACCCGCGCGGTGATCGCGGCGGTGACGTCGGGACCGAGGTGCGCGGCGACCCGGCCCGCCACGCGTTCGGCGGTCAACGGCACGCCGGCCATGGCCAGGCCCGCCACCACGCGCGCCGTGCGCAGCGGTGTCTCCTCGGGCAGGTCGACCCGGACGCCGAGGTGCCGGCGCAGCCCGCGCACCAGGGCCTCGGTCGGGCCGCGGCCCCAGTCCTGCTCGGAGAGGTCGACGACCGGGCCGTCGACGTCGCGCTCGAAGCCGATCGGGTTCAGCACCCGCTCGTCGAGCGGGCCCAGCTCGAGCACCGGGTCGGGGTCGGTGACCTCGACCGGGTCGGCGGGGACCTTGTCGGTCGCCTCGTCCGGCAGCACCACGCCGCGCTGCCCGGCGTGGTCGGGCCAGACCGCCTGGCGTCCGAGCTCGGCGACGACGCGGTGCACCGGCACGGCTGCGTCGAACCGCAGCACGGTCAGCCAGCCGCCGTCGACGGCGCGCGACCGGATCGTCGTCAGCGCCGGCCACTCCGGGCGGGGGGTGAGCGAGAGCGCCGAGCGCCCCTCGTCGAGCCAGACCGCCAGGGCGGCGGTGCGCACGCCCTTCGGCACCCGCAGCGCGCGGAGCTCGCCGCGGTCGCGGACGGTCACGGCCACGCGGTCGTACCTGCCGCGCTCGACCTCGCCGTCGGGGCCGATGACGACGTGCGACTTCGGCGCCTCCTGCACGAAGCCGTCGAGGGCGGGACCCGGACCCATCAGGCCGCCCTCACTTCGAGGCCGGCCGGTCTGCCTCGGCCAGCTCGAGGCGCAGGGTGAGCGGTCGCGGCTCGAGCTGCATCCAGCGCTTGGTGACGTGGTCGACGACGTGCACGCCGGGCGGCGCCTCGATGCGGGTGAGGCCCTCGACGTCCTCGGGCCGGCCCTCGTGCAGCGCGCGCATGACCTCGAGCTCGCGCGCCTTGCGCGGCGTACGGACCGGGTCGAAGGAGGTGTCGCTCCAGTGCGCGAACTCGTCCTGGTCGAGCCACTTGAGCTCGACGCACATGCCCTCGGGGGCGACGATGCGCTCGCTGGTCGGCGGGAACTCGCGGACCTCCCACTCGAAGGCCTTCACGAACGTGAACTCCGGCCCCATCGGGTAGACCCACGGCTCGAGGAAGCGGTAGCCGAGGTCGAGCCACGCCACCGACTCGCTCTCGACCGACATCGGGTGCCGCGGGATCGCGACCACGGCGTTGGAGTCCTCGAGCTGCCAGGAGAGGTCGCGCAGCAGCTCGACGCCCTCGGCGCTGAGCACCATGTCGCCGTCCCACTTCATGGAGTACGACGTCCGCACGTGCGAGAACGACCAGTTGTAGAAGTAGGTCAGCGAGTGCACCGAGTCCGGCGGTGTCTCGAGGTGCTCCGCGCCCGCCCGCGCGACCCGGAACGGGTAGCTGGCGAGCGTGAACCGCGAGGTCGCGCCCAGCTCCTCGGCGACGCGCTGGGCGACCTCGGCGGTGCCGTCGTCGGAGCCGTTGTCGACCAGCACGACGTGCTGGACGGCGTCGAACATGGGCGGCAGCACCCACGGCAGGTTGCGAGCCTCGTTCTTGACCCGGAAGACGCAGGTGAGGCCGGGCGTGAGCGGGCCGTCCTCCCAGGCCCAGCGGATGGGGAAGTCGGCGGGGTCGGGCTCGGTCACGAGCCCAGCGCCCGGCGGAGCCGTCGGCGGACGCGCACGTCGAACGGGTCCGCCGCGGGTGGTCGCTCCTCGAGCGCCTGCTGCCGGCCCTGGCGCCGGGCCGCGATGACGCTCGACTGCGCGACCGCCTCGGCCTCGTCGTAGAACGCCGCGTAGGCCTCGCGGACCTCGTCGAGCAGGGCGTGCACGTCGGGGGTGTCGCCTCCGGGCTCGGCGAGCTTGCTGAGCCCGCGCCAGGTCTCCTCGGCGAGCTCGCGCAGCCGGGCCGGGACCGCGACGTCGTCCCAGGTCGTCCGCACCCGCTTGAGGTCGGGGTCGATGAACTGGTGCACCTTGCGGATGTCGTTGGCGCTCGCGCTCTTGACCGCCTCGAGGTCGAGCTCCTGGCCGAGCCGGAACACCGGCACCGTCCAGTCGGTGAGCAGGTCGTCGTACCTCACGAACGCGCGGGTGCCCTCGCGGGTGGCCCGCTCGGTGTGCAGCATCATGTTGACCCAGGCGGCGGTGCGCTGCACCTCGCTGAACGCGGACCCGGTCTGGCCGGGCGCGTAGTAGCGCTGCTTGCTGCCGACCACCTCGGTGACGTGGCGGAGCATCGTGACGTACGACGGCTGCGCGTCGGTGCGGAGCGCC
Organism: Nocardioides halotolerans DSM 19273; assembly: GCF_000422805.1. GTDB lineage: Bacteria > Actinomycetota > Actinomycetes > Propionibacteriales > Nocardioidaceae > Nocardioides > Nocardioides halotolerans. The sequence goes on from NZ_KE383927.1 coordinate 72,885, forward strand.
GCGGACTTCCAGAGCCCGAGGAACCACGCGAGCCGCGGGTCCTTGATCACGAGCTCGTCGACCGCCGGCTCCTCGCCGACTGCCTCCCTGAACTGCGGCTCGAGCCACTCGGTCAGGCGGGCGCGGGTGATGCCCGACGTGCTCGCCTTGCCGGTCTCGAACCACGCCGAGGGCCGGGCGTCGGACACCTGCACGTGGCAGCGCTGGAGCAGCTCGTGGTGCAGGTCGACGACCCACTTCGACTCCGCGAACCCCTTCGGGTTCGTCTCGTCGGCGGTCACCTCCGGCTGCGGCACGTGCATGCCGAGCGCCTGCAGCGCGCCCGCCATCGTCGACGTCCCGCTGCGCCCGGAGCCCACCACGAACACCACGCGGCGCCTGCTCTCGGACATGGGAGGCAGCCTAGTGGCGGCAGGCCTGCTGCTTCGTATGCCCTGGCCCCTGCCGCTGGGCCCGGGCCGCGCTAAGACCAATTCAGCGCAATCGCGCCCAATCGGTCTTGTTTCACGCGTGAAACAAGACCGAACCCGTGCGATTGCGCTGAATTGGTCTTAGCAGGGAGTTGGAGTGAGGGCTCGGATGACGTCAGTCGACCCGCTGCGTCTGGGCCGCGATGAACTGGCGGTACCAGTCGAAGGAGCGCTTGGGCGTGCGCTTCTGGGTCTCGAAGTCGACGTGGACGAGGCCGAAGCGCTGGGTGTAGCCCTCCGCCCACTCGAAGTTGTCCATGAGCGACCAGCAGTAGTAGCCGCGCACGTCGACGCCACGCTGGATCGCGGTGGCGACGGCGTTGAGGTGCGACTCCAGGTAGTCGATGCGGGGCTGGTCGTCAACCACGCCGTCCTCGCCAGGACCCATGTTGTAGGAGCACCCCGACTCGGTGATCATCAACGGCGGCAGCGCGGCGCGGAACCTCGCACGCGTCATCACCAGCCACTCGCGCAGGGCCTCGGGCACGACCGGCCACCCGAAGTCGGTGACGGGGTAGCCCAGGACCTCGCGGAACTCGAAGGGCATCTCGGCGTCCTCGTCGGTCGCCGCGACCCGCATCGGGTTGTAGTAGTTGACGCCGTAGAAGTCGAGCGGCTGGCGGATCGTGGTGAGGTCACCCTCGAGGATGACGTCCTCGACCAGCGGGAGGCAGTCCTCGGGGTAGCGGCCGAAGAGCATCGGCTCGATGAACAGTCCGTTCCAGAGCCCGTCGAAGAGCTTGCTCGCGCCGACGTCCGCCTCGTCGTCGCTGGCCGGCCAGATCGGCGCGTGGTTGTTGGCGCAGCCGATGCTCGGGATCCGGCCGCGGACGGACTCGCGCAGCGCGATCGCCGCGCGCCCGTGCGCGAGGAGCAGGTGGTGCGCGGCCGGCAGCGCCTCGAAGAGCAGGGCGCGACCGGGGGCGTGCATGCCGATCGCGTAGCCCATGATCGTGACGACGTTCGGCTCGTTGATCGGCACCCAGTGCTCGACCCGGTCGCCGAAGCGCTCACCGACGATGGCGGCGTAGTCCGCGAACGCGTCGATGGTGGCCCGGTTGAGCCAGCCGCCGTCGTCCTCGAGCGCCTGGGGCAGGTCCCAGTGGTAGAGCGTCACCATCGGGTTCACGCCGGCCTCGAGCAGCTCGTCGATGAGCCGGTCGTAGAACGCGAGGCCCTTGGGGCTGGGGCGGCCCTTGCCGGAGGGCTGGATGCGCGGCCAGGAGATCGAGAAGCGGTAGGCGTTGGCCCCGAGCTCCGCCATCAGGGCGACGTCCTCGGAGTAGCGGTGGTAGTGGTCGCACGCCTGCGCGCCCGACGAGCCGTCGACGATCGAGCCCGGCTTGGCGGTGAAGGTGTCCCAGATGCTCGGGCCCTTGCCGTCGCTGCTGACGGCGCCCTCGATCTGGTACGCCGCAGTGCTGGTGCCGAACCGGAAGCCCGGTGGGAACCGGGGCATGCCTTCGGCCTGTGACTCCCCCACGGGCACAATCTGTCACGTGGCTGTCGAGATCCGCCGGGGAACCGACCGATTCGTGGAAAGGCTGCCGGGGCGGCTCACCCTGCACGCGTTCTCGTTCGGGTCGTCCTACGACGCCGACCACGTGCGGTTCGGGCCGATGGTCTGCCACGACGACCACCTGCTGCGGGTCGGCGAGGGGTTCGCGCCGCACGAGCACGCCGACCTGTCCATCGTGACCTGGGTGGTCTCCGGCGCGCTCGACCACGACGGCCCGACCGGAGCCGCCCGCGTCGAGCCGGGTCAGGTGGCCGTCCTCCGCACCGGGCGGGGCGTCACCCACGCCGAGGTGGCGGCCGCGCCGCAGACGCGGTTCGTGCAGGTCTGGCTGGCGGCCTCCGACGAGGCCGGGCCGAGCGCGCCGACGTACGACGTCCTGACGCCGGAGCTGACCCCGGGCACGCTGGTCCGCGTCGCCGAGCCCGAGCCGGGCGCGGTCCTCTCGGTGGTCCGGCTCGGCGACCACCAGAGCGTCGTGATCCCGTCCGGCCCCCGCACCCACGTCTACGTCGCTCGCGGCGCGCTGCTGCGCTCCTCGCTCGCCGAGCCGCTCCACGAGGGCGACGCGTTCCTCTTCACCGACGAGCCCGACACCGAGCTGACCGCCGGCGTGCCCACGGACCTGCTGGTGTGGTCGTTCGCCGCCTGAGGAGGGGACGCCCGGGACTCAGGCGATCACGGACAGCGCGCCGGGGCGGACCTCGACGACCGCGGGCGCGCCGGTCAGCGGCGGCAGCTGACCCAGCGGCTCGCCGTCACCGCCGACGGGGACCGGCCGCACGCCGGTGGCGCGCAGCTCGACGCGCGCGCCGGTCAGCACGGTGACTTCGGGCAGCGACACGTGGCCGCCGTCGTAGACCTTGGGCAGCGACCGCATCAGCGCCAGCTTGGAGGCCGCCTCGATCACGACGACGTCGAGGATGCCGTCGGAGACCGCGGCGGCGGGCGCGATCTTCATGCCGGAGCCGTAGTAGGCGGAGTTGGCGACCACGACGTTCGCGGCGTCGTACGACGACTCGACGCCGTCGACCGAGACGACGTAGCGGGCGGGCGAGTAGGTCGCGAGCGAGCGGAGCGCGGCCCAGGGGTACTGCAGCTTGCGCGGCAGCCACTGCGAGCGGTCGACGATCTCGCCGGCGCGCGCGTCGACGCCGGAGTAGACCGAGCCGGCCACCAGCCGCGGCTCCCCGCCCGGGAGCGTGAGGCAGACGAGGTCGACGTCGCGTACCTCGCCGTCGAGGAGGAGCGCGGCGACCGAGGCCGGGTCGGACGGCAGCCCGAGCATCCGCGCGAAGTCGTTGCCGCGACCGGCCGGCACCACGCCGAGCGTGCCACCCGCGGCGGAGACCAGGCCGGCGAGCGAGGACAGCATGCCGTCGCCGCCGACCGAGACCACCACGTCGCCCTTCTTCACCGCCGCCGCGACGAGCGCGCCCATGGCCCTCGGGCCCGGGGAGTAGGTCACGTCGACCGAGGCACCGTGGTCGCGCAGGATCCGCGCCACCGGCACCACCGCGGCCGGAGCCGCACCGCCGCCGGAGGCGGGGTTGACCAGGAAGGTGAACGACCTCACGGGACGAGCACCCCCGGGTTGAGCACGCCGGTCGGGTCGAGGTCGGCCTTCACCGCACGCAGCACGGACGCGCCGAGCTCGCCGATCTCGTGGACCAGCCACGGCTTGTGGTCGGTGCCGACCGCGTGGTGGTGGGTGATCGTCGCGCCGGCGGCGACGATCGCGTCGTTGGCGGCGGCCTTCGCGGCCAGCCACTGCGGCAGCGGCTCGGCCGCCCCCTTGGTCGCGACCGTGAAGTAGAGCGAGCACCCGGTCTCGTAGACGTGCGAGATGTGGCAGAGGACCAGCGTCCCCTCGCCGAGCGCCTGCTCGAGCGCGGTCTTGACCCCGGTGTAGAGCGCCTCGCGGTGGGACCAGAACGTCGCCGTCTCGAGCGTCTCGACCAGCACGCCGACGTCGAGCAGCGAGTCGCGGAGGTACGGCGCGTGGAACCGCCCGTGTGCCCACGCCTCCCCGGCCGCCTCGCCCACCGGCGCGCCGCCCAGGCCCGTGAGCAGCTCGGTGACCGCGGCGCGCTTGGCCTCGACCGCGGCGGGCGTGCCCTCGTAGCCGGTGATCATCAGGCAGCCACCGGAGGAGGCGCCGCCGATCTCGTCGGGACGGGCCAGGTTGATCGCGGTCTCGGCCTCGTCGGAGAGGCGGAGCACCGTCGGCAGCATCCCGGCCTGGGCGAGGGTGCGCATCGCGTCCGCCCCGGCGGCGAACGACTCCCACCGCCAGCCCTCGTAGGCCTGGACGTCCGGCAGCGGCCGGACCCGGACCGTGACATCGGTGATCACGCCGAACGCGCCCTCCGAGCCGAGGAAGAGCTGCCGCAGGTCAGGGCCCGCGGCGTTCGCGGGCGCGGAGCCGAGCCGCACCTCGCCGCGCGGCGTCGCGACGCGGAGCCCGACGACCAGCGCGTCGAAGCGGCCGTAGCCGGCGCTCGACTGCCCCGACGAGCGGGTGGCCGCGAAGCCGCCGATCGTCGCGAACTCGAAGGACTGCGGGTAGTGGCCGAGCAGCACGCCCTCCGCCGCGAGCAGCGCCTCGGCCTCGGGGCCGCGCAGCCCCGGCTCGAGCACCGCCGTCATCGACTCGTGGTCGACCGAGACGAGCCGCTTCATGCGCACCAGGTCGAGCGAGACCAGCCCGGCGAACCCGTCGCGGCGCGCGGCCAGACCGCCGGTCACGCAGGTGCCGCCGCCGAACGGCACCACGGCCACGTGGTGCTCGACCGCCCACGCGAGGACGGCGGCGACGTCGTCGTGGGAGCCCGGGCGGACGACGGCGTCGGGCGCGTCGGAGAGGTCGCCGGCGCGGGCGCGGAGCAGGTCGGGCGTCGACTTGCCGCGGGTCCGCAGGCGACGGGTCCCGTCGTCGAGGAGGACGTGCTCCTCGCCCAGGACGCCGCGCAGCGGGTCGAGCAGCTCGTCAGGAATCGCGGACGGAGGGACCGCCACCTCGTCGAGGGCCGGCGTCTCGGAGAGCCCGAAGGCCAGCTCGATCAGGCCCCGCGCCGAGTCCGGCAGGTCGGTGGCCGCCGCGGGGTCGCCCCAGCGCTGGGGGTGCATCTCGACCTGCTCCGTCAGTCCTGTCATGTGTTACAGTGTGACATATGTCGTCACTTCGTCACAATCCCGTCGAGGACGAACCGGCGCGTGAGCCTCGCGACGCCTACCTCGACGCGGCCCGCGACTGCATCCTCGACGTGGGCTGGCGGCGTACGACGCTCACCGAGGTGGCCCGCCGGGCCGGCGTCTCGCGGATGACGATCTACCGCACCTGGGCCGACATGCCGACGCTGCTCGGCGACCTGATGACCCGCGAGTGGGCCGGCGTCGTGACCGGGCAGGTCACCCAGGACGGACCGGCCATCGGCCGCATCACCGACGCGATCCTCGGCACCGTCCGCCAGCTGCGGCACAACGAGCTGTTCGTCCGCATCGTCGAGCTCGACGCGGAGCTGATCCTCCCCTACCTGTTCTCGCGCCGCGGCCGCTCCCAGGACCTGATCCTCGCCCTCACCGCCGAGGCGGTCGCGGAGGGCCAGGAGGCCGGCGAGATCAGGAGGGGCAACCCCGTCGCCATCGCTCGGGCGGTGCTGCTCGCGGCCCACGGGTTCGTGCTCTCCGTGCACACGATGGTCGACGACGAGGCCTCCGAGGAGGAGCTCGACGACGAGCTCGCGACCCTCATCACCCGGACGCTGCAGCCGTGACCGCCACGCCGACCGGTCGCCTGATCACGCCCGGGCTCGCCGGCGCCCCGACCGAGGTCGACGTCGTCGTGGTCGGCCTCGGCATCACCGGCGCCGGGGTCGCCCTCGACGCCGTCACCCGCGGGCTGACCGTGCTGGCGGTCGACGCCCACGACCTCGCGTTCGGCACCTCGCGGTGGTCGTCCAAGCTCGTGCACGGCGGCCTGCGCTACCTCGCGTCGGGCCAGGTCGGCGTCGCCCACGAGAGCGCGGTCGAGCGCGGCATCCTCATGGAGGTCACCGCGCCCCACCTCACCCACGCGATGGCGACGCTGATCCCGCTCAACGACGCGGTCTCGAAGGTCCAGGCCGGGGTGATCCGCGGCGGGCTGCTCGGCGGAGACCTGCTCCGCCGCGGCGCGCGCACCAGCAAGGGCACCCTCCCCCGGCCCCGCCAGGTCTCGGCCACCGAGGCGCTGCAGCTCGCTCCCCCGCTGCGCAAGGCGGGGCTGCGCGGCGCGATGCTCGGCTGGGACGGCCAGCTCGAGGACGACGCACGCCTCGTGGCGACCGTGGCCCGGACCGCGGCGTCGTACGGCGCCGAGGTCCGCACCCACGCGCGGGTCCTGACCGCGACCGGCACGTCGGTGACCGTGCGCGACGAGCTGACCGGCGGCACGCTGGAGGTCACCGCACGCACGGTGGTCAACGCCACCGGCGTCTGGGCCGCGGGCCTCGTCGACGAGATCAGGCTGCGACCGAGCCGCGGCACCCACCTGGTGCTGCGCGCGGAGTCGGTGCCCGGGCTGCGCGCCGCGGTGTTCGCGCCGGTGCCGGGCGAGACCAACCGCTTCGTGCTCGTCCTCCCGCAGGCCGACGGCACGGCGTACGTCGGTCTCACCGACGAGCCGGTCGACGGCCCGGTGCCCGACGTGCCCGAGCCGACCGAGCCCGAGATCGGCTTCCTGCTCGACGTGGTGTCCGCGGCGTTCGAGCGGCCGCTGCACCGCTCCGACGTGGTCGGCGCGTACGCCGGGCTCCGGCCGCTCCTCGACGCCGGCCCGGGCGGCGAGACCGCCGACCTCTCGCGCAAGCACGCGACGCTGGTGAGCGGCTCCGGCGTCGTCACGATCGTCGGCGGCAAGCTCACGACCTACCGCAAGATGGCCGAGGACGCCGTCGACGCCGCGCTCGACCACGCCGGGGTGGACGCCGGCGAGTGCCGCACCCGCGAGCTGCCGCTGCTCGGCGCGGCCGACCGGGTCACCCTGGCGGGGCTGGAGCTGCCCGCGCGGCTGGTGCGCAAGTACGGCACCGACGCCGCCCTGGTGCTCGACACCGCGCTGGCCGTCGGGCTCTCGGAGGCCGAGGCGCTGGCTCCGGTCGCCGACGGCGTCCCGGTCACGCTGGCCGAGCTCGTCTTCGGCGTCACCCACGAGGGCGCCGCCGACGTCGACGACCTGCTCGACCGCCGCACCCGCATCGGGCTGATCCCGGCCGACCGGGTGCTCGCCGTACCCGCCGCCGAGCGGGCCCTGGCGTTGAGTCGGGAGTCCCGACTCAACCCGCACCGATGAGTTTTCGCCTCGACCGGTGTCCGTACCTGACGGCAGACTGGCGAGCGGCAGGAGACCCGTGGTGACCACGCTTCAGGAGCGACCTTTGACGTCAACGCAGCAGGACGACCCCACCGCGGAGCTGTCCGACTTCCCGACGTTGACCGAGAGGTACCAACGCGAGCTGCTCGCGCACTGCTACCGCATGAGCGGCTCGGTCCACGAGGCCGAGGACCTCGTGCAGGAGACGTTCCTGCGCGCGTGGAAGGCATCCGCCAGCTTCCAGGGCCGGTCGTCGGTCCGCACCTGGCTCTACCGCATCGCCACCAACGTCTGCCTCACCAACCTGGAGAACAAGCCGCGCCGGCCGCTGCCCGCCGGCCTCGGCACGCCCGACCAGATGGCCGGCGACGCGCTCGAGGAGAACCACGAGATCGCGTGGCTCGAGCCGGTCCCAGACGCGTCCGTCGTGGTCGCCGAGCGCGACTCGATCCGGCTCGCGTTCGTCGCGGCGCTCCAGCACCTGCCCGCGCGCCAGCGCGCGGTGCTGATCCTGCGCGACGTGCTGCGCTGGTCGGCCGCCGAGGTCGCCGAGGCCCTCGACACCACGGTCGCCGCCGTCAACTCCGCCCTCCAGCGCGCCCACGCCCAGCTCGACGGCCGCGGCCTGACCGCCGACACCGTCGACGACGGCCTCGACGACGGCCAGCGGATCCTGCTCGACCAGTACGTCGACGCGTTCTGGCGCAAGGACATCGACGCGATCGTGCGGCTGCTCAAGGCCGAGGCGACGTGGGAGATGCCGCCGTTCACCAGCTGGTACCTCGGCAACGAGAACATCGGCCGCCTGATCAGCACGCAGTGCCCGGGCGGCATCAACGACATGCCCATGATCGAAACCCGCGCCAACGGCCAGCCGGCGTTCGGCCTCTACATGCGCACCAAGGCGGGCGACTTCGAGCCGTTCCACCTCCAGGTCCTCGACATCCGCGACGGCAAGGTCGCGCACGTCGGCGCGTTCTTCGACCCGGCGCTGTTCCGCACCTTCGGGATGCCCTCGCGGCTGCCGGCCGGCTACAAGCCCGGCGACCCGGTGCCGGAGGCCGAGGTGGCGCGCGGCGACCACGTCCCGCTCGGACACGAATCGCTTGCGGACTCGCGGTGACGACCTCGGCGGCCCTCCACGGTGCCGTCGAGCTGCTCGACCGCTCCCTCGCCTACACGCGGGTGGTGCTCGCCGACGTGCGCTGCGACGGCCTCGACCGCCCCACCCCGTGCGCCGGGTGGTCGCTGGCCGACCTGCTCGCCCACATGGAGGACGCGCTCGACGCGTTCACCGAGGCGGCGGCGGGACACGTCGAGGTGGCGCCGGTGCCGCCGACCGGCACCCGCGTCGACGCGCTGCGCGAGAAGGCCTGCGCGCTCCTCGGCGCCTGGGCGGCGGCGCGGTCGGCGCCCGGGGCCGTCGAGGTCGGAGGCCTCGGGCTCGACGCCCCGACCCTCGTGGCGACGGCCGCGCTCGAGATCACGCTGCACGGCTGGGACGTCGGGCAGACCACCGGACGCCGCACCCGCATCCCGGCCGACCTTGCTCAGGGCCTGCTGGCCGTCGCGCACCACGTCATCGACGCCACGGACCGCGACCGCCGGTTCGCCGCGCCGCGGCCGGCCCGCCCCGACGCGCCACCCGACGTCCGGCTGCTGTCGTGGACCGGGCGCACACCCGTACACATGACTGAACCACTACGGGGCAATAGCACCGAACCGACCGCGCACCCGGGGCTCGCTTCCTAACCTGTTCCCATGCCTGGGGTCCCGTCGCTCGTCAGCGCCATCGAGCGCGTCCGCGCCGGCGCCCTGAGCGAGGGGCTCGACCAGCTCCTGGCGCTGCACTCCACCCACGGTCCGGACTCGTCCGAGCCGCTGCCGGACGTCGAGCTGGCCGCCCTCCTCGGTGCGCTGATCGACTGCCGGCTGGCCCGCGGTGACCTGGCGAACGCGATGACGCTCGGCGAGGAGCTGACCCCGCTCCTGGCCGGCACCGGGCTCGCGGCCGCCCTGGCCCACCTGGCGAAGGGGGAGGTCTGCGCCGCGCTCGGGGACGCCGAGGCGGCGGTCACGCACTTCGTGAAGGCCGGACAGCTCGCACCCGACGCCGACGTCGACGTCCTGCCGTGGCGCGCCGGCGCTGCCCTCGCCCACCTGCGCAACGGCAACGCCCGCGCGGCCGGTGAGCTGGCCCGCGAGCACGTCGACCTGGCCCGCCGGGGCGGGTCGCCGTACGCCATGGCCGGAGCGCTGCGCACCCTCGCCGCGGTCGACGCCGGGCCCGACCGGATCCAGCACCTGCTGCGGGCCCGCGCCGTCCTGGCCGGCACCGCGGCGGAGCGGATCTCGGCCCAGATCGACACCGACCTGGCCGGCCTGCTCCTGCTCACCCACGCGCCCGACGCCGAGGAGCGGGCCCTGGCCCTGCTGCGCTCGGCCGAGGAGCACGCGGGTCGCCAGGAGCTCTGGCCGCTGCAGGGGCGGGTACGCCGCCTGCTCGACCGGCTCGGCGAGCAGCCGCGCAAGGTGCAGACCGAGGCGATGGCCGCGCTCACCGTCTCCGAGCGCCGGGTCGCCCGGATGGCGGCGGACGGCCTCACCAACCGGCAGATCGCCGGTGAGCTCGTCGTGACGGTCAAGGCGGTGGAGTGGCACCTCTCGCACGTCTACCGCAAGCTCGGCATCTCGTCGCGGTCCAGCCTGGCCTCGACCCTCGGCGCCTCCGTCTGACCGACGGACTTCCCTAGACTCCTGCGCGTGGCGCAGCTGCAGCACGCCGTACGCCGGATGGCCGGGCGCGACCCCCACGAGGCGGGCCGGGCGTCGACCCCTCTCGAGCTGCTCTTCGACCTGACCTTCGTGATCGCGTTCGGTGCGGCGTCCAACCAGCTCGCCCACGCCCTGGCCGAGGACCACGTGCGAGAGGGCGTGCTGGCGTTCCTGCTCGCGACGTTCGCGGTCACCTGGGCGTGGATCAACTTCACGTGGTTCGCCTCGGCGTACGACACCAACGACTGGCCGTTCCGGCTGACCACGATGGTGCAGATGGTGGGCGTGCTGCTGCTCGCCCTCGGGCTGCCCGACATGTTCGCGTCGGTGATCCACCACGACGGCCACCTCGACCTCCGGCTGATGGTCGCCGGCTACGTGGTCATGCGGCTGCCGATGGTCGTCCAGTGGCTGCGCGCCGGACGGCAGGACCCCTTGCGGCGCACGCTGTGCTCGACGATGGTCGCCACGCTCGTGGTCGGCCAGGCCGGATGGGCGCTGCTGCTCCTGGCCAACCCGGCGATGGGCCCGACCGTCGTGGTGGTGCTCCTGCTGATCGTCATCGAGGTGGGCGGGCCGCTCCTCGCGGAGAAGCGGCACGGCGGGACGCCCTGGCACGGCCACCACATCGCCGAGCGCTACGGCCTCATGGTGATCATCTGCCTGGGCGAGGGGCTGCTCGGCACGAACGCCGCCCTCGCGGCGCTGGTCCACGACGGGTGGACGGTCGACATCGCCGTGCTCGGGCTGGCCGGGACCGCGCTGACCTTCGGGGTCTGGTGGACCTACTTCGTGGTGCCGTCCGGCCACCTCCTCGCGGCGCACCGCGAGCGCTCGTTCGGCTGGGGCTACGGCCACCTGCCGGTCTTCGGGGCCGTCGTCGCCATCGGCGCCGGGCTGCACGCCGCGGCGTACTACCTCGAGGACGAGACGCACCTCGACGCCACGGGGACCGTGCTCGCCGTCGCGGTCCCGCTGGCGGTCTACGCCGTCTGCTTCTACGCGCTCTACTCCACGCTGACGCGGTCGCTCGATCCGTTCCACGTCGTGCTCATCGTCGTCACCGCCGTGCTGCTCGTGCTGCCGGTGGTGATGGCCGCCGCCGACGTCGACATGGTGTGGTGCCTGGCCGTGCTCGCGCTGGTGCCGTGGGTGACCGTGGTCGGCTACGAGACCGTCGGCCACCGGCACAACGCCGAGGTGCTCGCCGCCCTGGAGAGCTAGGCCATGGCCTAGGCAGGGACGCTCGTCGCGTCGTCGGGCTCCCCCGTCGGCTCGTCCGTCGGCTCGTCCGCGATCGACTGGTTGTCGTCGCGCAGCGGGTGGGCGAGCTCGTCCTGCGGGAGCCTGGCCCAGACGATCGCGACGACCGCGAAGACCACTGGCGCGATGCCGGCGATGGCGAAGGTCGGCCGCAGGCCGATCGCCTCGGAGACCGGTCCGGCCAGCGCCATCGAGACCGGCATCAGGCTGACCGAGACGAAGAAGTCGAGCGAGGCGACCCGGCCCAGCATGTGCGGCGGCACCCGGCGCTGGAGGAGCGTGCCCCAGATGACCATCGGCGCGGAGAAGAGCGCGCCCGACACGAACGCCGCGACGACCAGCTGCCAGACGGCGTTGGACAGGCCCATCGCCAGCAGCGGGAGGCAGCCGACGCCGAACATGACGTTCATGATCGTGAGGTAGCGGCGCGGCATGGGGAACGACGCCATCGTGAGCGAGCCCGCGGCGCCGCCGATGCCGAACGCCGCGAGCACCCACGCGTGGTCGTGCGGGCCGCCGCCGAGCCGGTCCTTGATGAGGAACGGGACGAGCACCTCGAGCGGGCCCATCATCACCAGGATCATCAGCGAGGCGAACAGCAGCGTCGCGAGCAGCCACGGCGTGCGGAGCATGTAGCTCCAGCCCTCGCGCATGTCGGCGAGGGCGGAGCGGACCGGGTGCTGCGGCTCGGCGGCGGCGTCGAACTCGCGCCGGACCGCGGTGAGCGGGACCACCGACAGCGCGACGAGGCCGAGGAGGGAGCAGGTCGCCGCCACCGCGACCGCCGCGCCCGGCGAGACCGCGCCGACGACGACACCGGCGACGGCCGGGCCGATCGCCTGCCCGACGGTCGGCCGCACCATGCCCTCGAAGCCGTTGACGGCCATCAGGTCGGACTCGGGGACGAGCGCCGGCAGCCACGCGGAGTAGGCGGGGTAGTAGAACGCCATGCCCATGCCGGTCACGAACGAGACGCCCGCGAGGTGCCACAGCGCGGTGTGGTCGGTGACCGACAGGGCGGCGACGAGGCTCATGCCCGCCAGCTCGACCGCCGCGACGACGAGCAGGATCAGCTTCTGGGGGACGCGGTCGGCGACCACCCCGGCCAGCAGCGCCGGCAGCAGGACACCGACGGCGCCCGCGGTCGAGACGACCGAGAGCTGCGCCGGACCACCGTCGATCCGGATCACCTCCCAGACCAGCGCGACCACCCAGACGCCGGAGGCGAACGTCGAGAGCGTGAGCGCGACCGCCAGCCGCCGGTAGGCGGCGTGGCGGAACGGCGTCAGCGCCCGCGGCAAGGTCCTGCTCATCGATCCTCCTGGTCCGCCCCCGAGTCTGCCGGTCAGGACCGACGACCTCGACCGAATTCATCGGTCAGCTGACCTCGTCGGCCGCCGTCGAGGTCAAGCCCGGTCACCACCAGCGCAGGTCGTGACCGTGCCCGTGCGTGTGCGCGACGACCCGGCCGTCGAGGGCGAGCTCGAACCGCCGCGGCGTCGACGGCGGCCCGGTCGCGGTGACCGCCGGGAAGATGCCCGGGGCCTCGTTGCTCACCCAGTGGCAGCCGTCGGCGACCAGACCGCGCATCAGCTCGAGCATCCGCTCGCGGTCGGGCAGGGGGAGGTACGCCGCGACCGCGCTGTGGAACACGACCACGGTGCCGTGGCCGCCCGCCTCCGCCACGAGCGCCGGCAGCGCGTCGAGCAGGTCGCAGGTCACGAGCCGCGGCGGGTCGGCCCGGGCGACCTCGACCGCGTGTGCCAGGCGGGCGCGGCGCGCGTCCTGCTCGGGCCAGACCAGCGTCTCCAGCCACGCCATCGCGTCGCCGTCGGTGACGTCGAGCGGGTGCAGGTCGATGCCGCCCCGCCAGGCGACCTCCGGCAGGGCGCGGGGCAGCGGCGCCGGCCCGGTGACCGCGCAGCCGAGGCGGGGCTCGGGCCCGAGCGCGACGTCGCCGTCCGCGGTGGTCCACCGGTAGCCCCACCGGTCGGGGAACAGGTTGAGGCCAGCGCTGGCGCCGACCTCCAGCAGGGCCACCGGGCCGGCCGGCACGGCGAGTCCGAACGCCGGCAGGAGGGTGGCGAGCCGTCCGACCTCGTTGGTCTGCGTCGACCGCTCGAGGATCGTGGTGCGGATCGTGCCGTCGTCGGAGAGCAGCGCCGACCGCAGTCCGGCGTACGGCCCGGGCGCCGGAACGCCGTGCCACCGCGCGGCGGCGAACACCAGGTTGGGCTGCTTCTTCAGCCCCGGCAGCTCGTCGACCCAGGCGAGCACCTCGGGATCGGCGGCGACGCCCTCGCCCCACTCCACGAAGCACGGCGAGTCCTCGCTCGCCTCGTCGGCGAAGCGTAGGTACTGCTCGCGCACCCCGGCGTACGGCTCCACGCTGCCACCTCCCTGGCTGCGGTTAGGCTCTGCTCCCCGGACGGACGGAGCCAGTTCCCATGACGACATTCTTGGTCATCGGCATCGTCGGGCTCGTGCTGGTCGGGGTCTCGCTGGTGCTGGGCGACCTCTTCGACGGCGTGTTCGACGCGCTCGCGGGCGACGTCTTCTCCAGCGCCGTGCTCGGCGGGTTCGTCTCGGCGTTCGGCTTCGGCGCGGCGCTCATGCAGGGCCTCGGCGCGCCGGCCGTCGTGTCGGTGCCGGTGGGCGTCGGCGCCGGCGTGGTCGTGGGCTGGCTGGCGTGGGGGCTGACCAAGCTGGTCAAGGACGGCGGGAGCGACGGCACGCTGTCCTCCGACGACGCGCTCGGTCGCTCGGGCCGGGTCATCAGCGCCATCCCGGCCGACGGCTACGGCAGCGTCCGGCTGATGATCGGTGGCCACAGCGTGCAGCTGAACGCGAAGGCGGACCGCCCGGTCGAGCCCGGCACCGAGGTGCACGTGACCGAGATCCTCTCGCCCACCGCGGTGCAGGTGTCACCGGTCTGGAACGAACTGCCGTCGTGAATCGTCGTACCGCTTCCCACATGAAGGAATCCCGATGCTGATCCCGCTCGCCGGACTCGCCGTTCTCGTCGTCCTGCTGGTGCTGCTCGTCACCAGCCGCTACAAGGTGGCCGGCCCCAACCAGGCCTTCATCGTCACCGGCCGCAAGGGCAAGGCGGTGCTCAATCCCGAGACCGGCGCGCTGACCACCGACCTGTCCGGGCAGAAGGTCATCCTGGGCGGCGGGACGTTCGTGATCCCGTTCGTGCAGAAGCTCGCGACGATGGACCTCTCCAGCCGCCGGATCTCGGTGCAGATCCGCGGCGCGGTGTCCGGGCAGGGCATCAAGCTGAACGTCGACGGTGTCGCGATCGTCAAGGTCGGCGGCAACGCCGACCAGATCCGGCTGGCGGCCCAGCGGTTCCTCAGCCAGCAGGCGGACGTCGAGCCGTTCACGCAGGAGGTGCTCGCCGGCGCGCTGCGCTCGATCGTCGGCTCGCTCACGGTCGAGCAGATCATCCGCGACCGCGCGGCGTTCGCCCAGCGGGTGGCCGACGAGTCGGAGACCTCGCTGACCGGGCAGGGCCTGATCCTCGACACCTTCCAGATCCAGGACGTCACCGACGACGGCACCTACCTCGCCGACCTCGGTCGCCCCGAGGCGGCGCGGGTCGGGCAGCAGGCCCGCATCGCCGAGGCCAACGCGCGGCAGGCCGCCGAGCAGGCCTCGATCGCCGCCGAGCAGGAGATCGCGATCGCCCAGCGGACGCTGGCCCTCAAGCAGGCCGAGATCAAGGCCGAGACCGACGCGGCGGCCGCGCAGGCGAACGCCGCCGGGCCGCTGGCGCAGGCCGACCGAGACCAGGCGATCCTCACCGAGCAGGAGAAGGTCGCCGTACGCCAGGCGGCGCTGACCGAGCGCCAGCTCGAGACCGAGGTCCGCAAGCCGGCCGACGCGGCGCGCTACAAGGTGGAGCAGGAGGCCGAGGCCTCCCGTTCCGCCGAGATCGCCGCCGCCGAGGCGCGCAAGGCCGCGACGATCGCGGCCGCCGAGGCCGACGCCGAGAAGGCACGGCTGTCGGGTGAGGCGGAGAAGGCGAAGCGCTCCGCGCTCGCGGAGGCCGAGGCGATCGAGGGCGCCAAGCGCGGTGAGGCCGAGAAGGCGCGGCGTACGGCCGAGGCCGACGCGACCCGCGCCGAGGGTGAGGCCACCGCCGCCGCGACGCTCGCCGTCGGCCAGGCCGAGGCCGAGGCCATGGACAAGCGGGCCTCGGCGTTCGCGCACTACAACGACGCCGCGGTGCTGCAGATGCTGGTGCAGGTGCTGCCCCAGATCGCCAAGGAGGTCGCCGCGCCGATCTCCGCGATCGACACGCTCACGGTGCTGTCGACCGACGGCGCCGGCGCGCTGCCGAAGCAGGTCACCGACAACGTCGTGCAGACGCTGAACATGCTCAAGACCGCCACCGGCATCGACCTGGAGTCGATGATCAAGAAGGGCGTCGGCGGCGCGCTGGGCGGCGACGACGAAGAGCCGGGCCCTCCCGCCGTACGTGCGGCTGCCGCCAAGAAGCCTGATCAGGCCGGGGCGTCGAGCTGACCGGGGGCAGTTTCACCGGGTACCCGGTGAAACTGGAGCTGTCCGTGTGGAGTTCCATGCGGTCAGCGGCAGTTTCACCGGGTACCCGGTGAAACGCGTGACCCGTGGTGCCAGTGGGACTCAGTCGACCGCCAGCGCGACGTACGTCGTGTCGAGGTACTCCTCGATGCCCTCGAAGCCGCCCTCGCGGCCGAAGCCGCTGGCCTTGACGCCACCGAACGGCGCGGCGGGGTTGGAGACCAGACCGGTGTTGACGCCGACCATGCCGAAGTCGAGGGCCTCGGCCAGGCGGATCGTGCGCTGCAGGTCGCGGGTGTAGACGTAGGACGAGAGGCCGTACTCGGTGTCGTTGGCCTTCGCGACCGCCTCGTCCTCGGTCTCGAACGTCGTGATCGGCGCGACCGGGCCGAAGATCTCCTCGCGGTTGATCTCGGCGTCGTGGGGGACGTCGACCAGCACCGTCGGCGGGTAGAAGTAGCCCGGGCCGCCGTGCGCCTGGCCGCCCACCACCACCGAGGCGCCGGCCGAGACCGCGCCGTCGACGAGCCTGCTCACCGAGTCGACCGCCTTCTCGTCGATGAGCGGCCCGACGTCGGTGCTGTCGTCCTGGCCGCGGCCGAGGGTGAGCGCGCCCATCCGGTCGGCGAGCTTCTTGGCGAACTCGTCGGACACGCTCGAGTGCACGAGGAACCGGTTGGCGGCCGTGCACGCCTCACCCATGTTGCGCATCTTGGCGAGCATCGCGCCGTCGACGGCCGCGTCGACGTCGGCGTCCTCGAAGACCACGAACGGCGCGTTGCCGCCGAGCTCCATGCTGACCCGCTGGAGCTGGTCGGCCGCCTGCTTCACGAGCTGCTTGCCGATGCCCGTCGAGCCGGTGAAGCTGACCTTGCGCAGCCGCGGGTCGCCCATGATCGCCGAGCTGACGTCGCCGGCGTGGGTCGTGGTGACGATGTTGAGCACGCCGTCGGGCAGGCCGGCCTCGGCGAACGTCGCCGCGAGGGCTAGCATCGTCAGCGGCGTCTGCTGGGCCGGCTTGACCACCATCGTGCAGCCGGCCGCGACCGCCGGGCCGATCTTGCGGGTGCCCATCGCGAGCGGGAAGTTCCATGGCGTGACGAAGAGGCACGGGCCCACCGGCTTCTTGATCGTGAGCAGCCGGCTGCCACCCGCGGGCGCCTGCATCCACCGGCCGTGGATCCGCACCGCCTCCTCAGAGAACCAGCGCAGGAACTCGTTGCCGTAGGTCACCTCGCCGGCGGCCTCCTTGAGCGTCTTGCCCATCTCGAGGCTCATCAGCTCCGCGAACTGGCCGCTGCGCTCGGCCACCAGCTCGAAGGCCCGCCGCAGGATCTCGCCGCGCTCGCGGGCCGGCGTACGCGCCCAGGCGTCCTGCGCCGCCACCGCCGCCTCGAGCGCGCGCTCGGCATCGGCCACCGCCGCGTCGGCGACCTGGCAGAGCACGGACCCGTCGGCGGGGTCGAGCACGTCGAACGTGGCGCCCCCCTCGGCGTCGCTCCACTGACCCCCGATGAACAGGCGTCGCTGGTCGCTGGGAAGGAAGTCCAGACCGCTCATGACGGTCACTTTCTCACTGGCCGCAAAGACATGACAGCCGGGGCGGCCGTGTGCTTATCTGGGATCAGTCGACTTCGGAGGGAGCACTGCG
>NZ_KE383927.1:90593-204555 GCF_000422805.1 Nocardioides halotolerans DSM 19273
GCCCCTCGTTGACCCCATGCAGCGGGGGGTCCGCTCCATTTCAGGCGCGTCACCCCCTGGCGGCCCGCAGGAACTCCTCGATGATCGGGCCGGCGGTGCCGCTGCCGGACTGGCCGACGTCGACGTAGACGCAGACCGCGAGGTCGCCCTGCGCGGCGATCATCCACGCGTGGGTCTGCAGGTCCTCGCCGGTGCCGAACTCCGCCGTGCCGGTCTTCGCGATCACCGGCGGGCCGGGCACGTCGAGCAGGCCGCGGCCGCTGCCGTCGGTCACCACGGCCCGCAGCATCGAGCGCAGCGCCGTGACCTCCGACTCGGTGAGCGGCGCGGCACCGTCGGGCGCGCTCACGTCGACGCCCTCGACGAGCCGCGGCACGACGAGCGAGCCCTGCTGCACCGACGCGATCACGGTGGCCATCACCATCGGTGAGGCGAGGATCGTGCCCTGCCCGATCAGCTGGGCGGCTGCGCCGGTCTCGCTGCCGTTGTCGGGGTCGGTCTTGCCGAAGTACGCCGGGAAGCCGAGGTCGTGGTCGAGCCCGATGCCGAGCGAGACCCCCGCGTCGAACAGGTCGGTGCCGCCGAGCTTGTCGGCCTGCGAGATGAACGCGGTGTTGCACGAGTTGGCAACCGCGGTCCGCAGCGGGATGTTGCCGAGCGCGCTGCCGGGATAGTCGCTGTAGTTCTTGAACCGCTTGCCGTCCACGACGATCGTCGGCGTGCACGGCACGACGGTCTCGGGCGTCAGGCCGGCCCGGAGCAGCGCGAGCGAGGTCACGCTCTTGAACGTCGAGCCGGGCGCGAACTGCCCGAACGTCGCGATGTTCTGCCCGCCGGTGCCGGGCCCGTTGGCGGCGGCGAGGATCTCGCCGGTGCTCGGCCGGATGGCCACCAGCGCGCTGGCCGGGCCGACCCCGGCGAGCGCCTGCTCGGCCTTGGTCTCGAGGTCGACGTCGAGCGAGAGCACGAGCGGGTCGCCGGGCGTCGCGTCGGTGCGGAAGAGCTCGCGCGGGTTGCCCTCCTCGGGCACGGCCTGGACGACCACGCCGGGCGTGCCGCGCAGGCGCCCGTCGTACCTCGCCTCGAGGCCGGAGAGCCCCGCGAGGTCGCCGGGGTGGTACTCCGGGTGCTCCTCGATGATCTCCGCGGTGACCGGGCCGACCCGGCCCAGGAGCGGCGCCGCGAAGTCGCGCGTCGGACCCAGCGGCAGCTCGGCCGAGACGATGCGGGCCCCGGGGATCGTGGCGACGCCGCTGCTCACCTGCGTCGGCAGCTCCTCGCGCCGGAAGACGATCGCCTCGACGAACGCCTGCGCACCGGCGGCGTTCACGGCCTTGACGTACGGTCCGGGCTCGATGCCGACCAGTCGCGCCAGGGCGCGGGCCGACTGCGCCGCGTCGGCCGACTCGAGCTGGGGCTTGTCGATCCCGACCCGCGACACCTGGCGCTCGGTGACGATCGGCTGCCCGCCCGCACCGAGGATGTCGCCGCGGTCGGCGAGCACGGACGACGCGTCGAGGTTCTCGCCCTCGACGAGCGAGGGCTCCACCGCCGAGGGCGCCCACTCGACCTGCCAGCCGGAGTCGGCGAACCTCAGGTCCGCCTTCGCGTCGTACTCCCATGTCGCAGCGGTCAGGTCCCACGTCCAGTGGAGGGTCGCCACCGCGGTGGAGCCGGTCCGCTTCACGCCCGCGGTGTCGACGCGGAGCTCGGCCGAGCCGAGCTCCTGGACGATGCGCTCGTACGACGCCTGGGCGGTGGTCGCGGTGTCCGGCGTGAACGCGACCTTCGAGAGGTCCTTCGCCGTCAGCCCGGAGGCGAGGGCGGTGGCGGCGTCCTGCGGGTCCGGTTCGTCGGTCTCGCCCCCGCTGCCCGAGTCGTCGCCGGAGCACCCGGCTGCCACGAGCACGACGGAGAGGATCAGGGCGAGTGCGGCGGCCCGAGGTCGCATCGTCATGCCGACCTTTGTAACAGGCCCGCGCCAGCCGGATTCTCGCCGAGTCGGCGTTGCTGCTGACGAGTAGCCGGCCGAGTCGGCGTTGCTGCTGACGAGTAACCGGCCGAGTCGGCGTTACTGATGATCAGTAACGCCGACTCGGCGACGGGGGGCCGGGTCAGACGTGCTGGGCCGAGTGGATGGGTGGGAAGGACGCGCGCTGGCCGGAGACGAGGTCCTCGACGATTGCGCTGAACCGCGGACAGGTGGCGATGTCGTGCGCTCGGCAGCGCAGCGCGTGCTCGGTCATCTCCCGCGAGCGACGCATCTCCTCCATCCGCCGGTCGAGGTCGGCGACGTGCGCCTCCAGGATCTCGTGGCGGTCGGCGGCCTCCGCGTCGAGCAGCACGAGGATCTGGTCGAGGCTCATGCCGGCGGCCTTGCTGCGCACCACGGTCGCGACGCGCACGACGTCCTCGCGTCCGTACCTCCGTCGGCCCGCCCCGTCGCGCGCCGGCGCGAGGAGGCCGACGTCCTCCCAGTGCCTCAGCACGTGGGTCTCGAGACCGAACCGCTCGGCGGTCTCACCGATGGACCAGTCGAGGCTTGACTTCATGTCAACATGAAGTCACATCCTCGTGGTTGACACAAGTTCGAGCGCGAGGAGTGCACAGATGGACAGCTACGACGCAGTGGTGATCGGCGGCGGACCGGCCGGCCTGCAGGCGACCCTGACCCTGGCCCGGGTGCACCGCAGGGTGCTGATGATCGACTCGGGCAGCTACCGCAACGACCCGGCCGGCCACATGCACAACGTGGTGACCCACGACGGGACGCCGCCGGGCGAGTTCCGCGCGGCGGCCCGCAAGGACCTGGCGGCGTACGACACCGCGACGGTGCGCGACGAGACCGTCACCTCGGTGGCGATGGACGGCGACCACGTCGTGGTCTCGCTCGGCGACGAGCTGGTCCGCGCCCGCGGGGTGGTGCTCGCGACCGGCGTGGTCGACACGCTCCCGGACAAGCCCGGGCTGTCCGAGCTGTTCGGCTCGGTGGTCGCGCACTGCCCGTTCTGCCACGGCCACGAGTTCGCCGGCGGCCACGTCGGCATCCTCGGGGTCGGCGGCGCGGGCCACCTGCCGGGCCTGGTCGGGCCGATCGCCTCGCGGATCACCGTCTACACCGACGGTGAGGACCTCGGCGCCGACCTGCCGGCGGGGGTGGCGGTCCGCACCGACGCGGTGACCGGCCTGTGCCGCAGCGCCGCCGGCGCGACGATCAGCTTCGCCGACGGCCCCTCGGAGGAGGTCGCGGGGCTGTTCGTCTCGACGACGTTCGCCCAGCGCGCGCCGTTCGCCGAGCAGCTCGGACTCCGCCTGAACCCGTCGGGCTGCGTCGAGGTCGACGTGATGGGCCGCACCAGCCTGCCGGGCGTGCACGCGGCCGGCGACATGGCCCATGTCGCCGCGCTCCCGATGCCGATGGCGTCGGTGCTGACCGCCGCCGCGTCCGGCCAGGTGGCCGCCGCGTCCCTGGCGGCGTACCTCCTCTGAGGCGACCCGCTCGACGGATCAGCCCTTCTTGTGGCGGGGCTTCTTGCCGGCGGGCCGGGAGGAGGACGACGGCCGGGACGACGGCGGGCCGTCGTCCTTCTTGAGGCCGATCAGCTTCCCGGAGATGCGGGTCGACCTCAACGCGTCCCAGGTCTCGGCCGGCAGGTCGGCGGGGAGCTCGACGAGCGAGAAGTCCGGCCGGATGGTGATCGCGCCGAAGTCCTGGCGGCGCAGGCCGCCCTCGTTGGCGATGGCCCCCACGATCTGGCGCGGCTCGACCTTGTGCCGCTTGCCCACGGCGATGCGGTACGTCGCCAGGGGGCTGCCGTCGCGCGCGACGCGCGGGCCGCGCTCGGCACCGCCCCGCTCGGTTCGCTCGCCCCGCGCCGGACGGGCCGGCGGCTCGGGCTCCGGCGAGAGCAGCAGCGGCTCGTCGCCCTGGGCCACGACGGCGAGGGCCGCGGCGACGTCGACCTCCGGGACGTCGTACTCCTGCACGTAGTGGGCGATGATCTCGCGGAACCGCTCGATGCGCGGCCGCGCCTCGAGGGCCTCGGTGATCGCGTCGTCGAAGCGGGCCAGCCGGGTGCTGTTGACGTCCTCGACGCTGGGCAGCGACATCTGCTCGAGCGGCGTGCCGTTGGCCTTCTCGAGGTGGCGCAGCAGGTAGCGCTCGCGCGGGGTCACGAACGAGATCGCGTCGCCGCTGCGGCCCGCGCGGCCGGTGCGGCCGATGCGGTGCACGTAGGACTCGGTGTCGGTCGGGATGTCGTAGTTGATGACGTGGCTCACCCGCTCGACGTCGAGACCGCGGGCCGCCACGTCGGTGGCGACGAGGACGTCGAGGTCGCCGGAGCGCAGTTGCTGCACGGTCCGCTCGCGCACCGGCTGGGCGACGTCGCCGTTGATCGCGGTCGCGGAGAACCCGCGGGCCCGCAGCTTCTCGGCGAGCGTCTCGGTCTCGTGCTTGGTGCGGACGAAGACGATCATCCCCTCGAAGTTCTCGACCTCGAGGATGCGGGTGAGCGCGTCGACCTTCTGCGGGTAGGACACCAGCAGGTAGCGCTGCCGGATGTTGGCCGCGGTCGCCGTCTTGCTCTGCACCTTGATCTCGACCGGGTCGTCGAGGTACTGCTTCGACAGCCGCCGGATCTGCGCCGGCATGGTCGCGGAGAACAGCGCGACCTGCTTCTCCGCGGGGGTGTCGGCCAGGATCGTCTCGACGTCCTCGGCGAAGCCCATGTTGAGCATCTCGTCGGCCTCGTCGAGCACGAGGAAGCGCAGCGACCCGAGGTCGAGGGTGCCCTTCTCGAGGTGGTCCATGATCCGGCCGGGCGTGCCGACGACGACGTGCACCCCACGGCGCAGCGCCGACAGCTGGACGCCGTACCCCTGGCCGCCGTAGATCGGGAGCACGCGGACGCCGGGGAGGTCGACGGCGTACCTCTCGAACGCCTCGGCGACCTGGACCGCGAGCTCACGGGTCGGCGCCAGGACCAGCGCCTGCGGCTCGCGCTGCGAGAGGTCGAGGCGGGAGAGGATCGGCAGCGCGAACGCCGCGGTCTTGCCGGTCCCGGTCTGCGCGAGGCCGACCACGTCGTGGCCCTCCATCAGCGGCGGGATCGTCGCGGCCTGGATCGGGGACGGCGCCTCGTAGCCCACGCCCGCGACCGCGCTGAGCACGCCGTCGGCCAGGCCGAGGTCGGCGAAGGTCTGCTCATCGGGGGTGCTGCTCACCTGTCAACGGTAGTCGCCCCGCCGCCGGCCCTCCGATTCTCCGTCGCGGTGGGCTGGGTCACCACGGACGCGGAACCCGTGCCGGTACGTCGCACGGCGGGTGCGGCGGCCGGAAGCCGGGTCCGATTCCCGCGCGCATGCCCCAGCCGAATCCCGCCAGCGCCAGCTCCGACGGACCGGCACCGTGGAGCGCATGGATCTCATGCTGAAGGACAAGGTGGCCATGGTGACCGGGGCGTCCCAGGGGATCGGGCTGGCGGCGGCGCTGACCCTGCGCGCCGAGGGGGCGTGCGTCGCCGCGGTCTCGCGCCGCTGCTCGCCGGAGCTGGCTGCCGCGCTCGACGACTCGCTCGTGCACGTCCCGGCGGACCTGGCGACCGAGCGCGGCCCGGCGGGCGCCGTCGAGGCGACCGTGGAGCGGTTCGGGCGTCTGGACGTCCTCGTGAACAACGCGGGCGGTCCGCCGCCCGGGGTGACGATGCCGCGGTTCTCCTTCGAGCACCTCGACGACGGGGACTGGACGGCGATGCTCGACTTCAACGTGATGAGCGTGGTGCGTGCGGTGCGGGCGGCGCTGCCGCACCTGCTCGAGCAGGGCGGCAGCATCGTCAACGTCTCGTCGACCCACGCCCACGTGCCGAGCGGCGTCAACGTCGACTACGGCGTGGCGAAGGCGGGCGTCAACAACCTGACGCAGGCCCTCTCCGAGGAGTTCGGGCCGCGCGGCGTCCGCGTCAACACCGTGAGCCCGGGCCCGGTGCGCACGCCGTGGTGGACCAAGGAGGGCGGGGCGGCCGACGTGCTCGCGCAGGCCCTCGGGTCCGACCGGGCCACGGTCCTGGAGCGCTCGGCCGCGGAGCTGATGAACCTGACGACGGGGCGGCTGATCGACCCCCAGGAGATCGCCGACGTGATCGTGCTGCTGGCTTCGCCGCGCTCGGCCAGCACGACGGGCTCCGACGTCGTCGTCGACGCCGGCCTGCGCAAGGCGGTGTAGCCGGGCGCGGGCGCGAGGCTCCCGGCCTACGCTGGCGCGGTGCTACCGGCCCCGACGTCACGCCTCCGCTTGCGCGAGATGACCGCGGCCGACCTCCCCGACATCGAGACCCTCGAGCTCGGCGGCACCCGCGGTCCGCGGGGCTGGATCGAGTGGAACGTGCGCAACTACGCCGAGCACGGCTTCGGCCTCTGGGTGGTCGAGACCCACGCGGGGGAGTTCGTCGGCGACTGCGGCCTCACCATGCAGGAGGTCGACGGTGAGTGGCACGTCGAGGCCGGCTGGCACGTGCGCGCCTCGCACCGCCGCCAGGGGTACGCCGCCGAGGCGGCCGCCTCGGTCCGTGACGCCGCGCGCGAGGCGGGGGTCGAGCACCTCGTCGCGATCATCCGCCCCGACAACCTCGCCTCGCAGGGCGTGGCCCGCAGGATCGGCCTCTCGCTGGAGCGCGAGACGGAGAAGAACGGCAAGCCGGTGCTCGTCTTCGGGGCGGACCTCGGCAGAGCGGGGCCCGGCTGAGGCAGACGAACGGCCGGCCTCCCCGCAGGGAGACCGGCCGCTCGGATCACGCCAGGGTCAGCACCAGACCTGGACCGTGAAGCCGTGGGCCGCAGGGGTGCCGTCGAAGTCGCGAGTGCGGACGTTGACGGCCTTCGGGTCGGCGGTCGACGACGAGACGCTGATGAAGCCGACCTGCTCGGGGCTGACGGACGTCGGCGCCGCCATGGTGGCGGTGTAGCCGCAGGCCGACACGTTGCGGTCGAAGGTGAGGATGTAGTTGCCGGCGCTCAGGCTCTCGACGGCGACGGCGCCCCGGCCCTTGTTGATGGTCGGGCCGCCCCACACGAAGGCCCACAGCGGCTGGAGCTCGGGCGCGAGCTGGTCGCGACCGACCGAGCCGTTGGCCAGCTTGTCGGCGGTGACCGCGTCGTTCGCGATCTTCTTGGTCTTGATCGCGCCGTCGGCGATCTTCTTCGTGACGACGGCCTTCTTCGCGATCTTGGACGTGGTCACCGCGCCCTTGGCGAGGTCCTTGCTGGTCACGAGGCTGCCGGCCACGCCGGGCGCGGTGGAGGCGAGCAGCGCGAGACCCGCGACGGCGACGGCACCGCCGAGCAGGCGGCGGTTGCGGCGGGACGGGCGGGTGTGGGTGCTGGTGGCGTTCATGTGTTCCGAGTCCTCTCTGGTAGGCCCGGACCTCGTTGTCCGGACCTCGGGGTGCTGGCCGGGGCGACCCCGACCGACACCCAGAAGGCTGGCCGAGCAGGGGCCCGTGCAGCACCGCGCCAGCCCCCGTTTCCGCGTCCGGGGATCCCCCGCCCCGCCTACGGATTTCCCTACCTCGGAACCCCCGCCAACCACCGTCCCCGCGGGTCGGCGCGCGTCTACGCTCAAGGGGTGCGCGAGCTGACACTGATCGTCGCGGAGGACAACCTGCTGGTGCGGGAGGGCGTCCTCCGCCTGGTCGCCGGGATCGAGGGGGTGCGGGTCGCCGCGTCCTGCAGCCACTACGACGAGCTGCTCGCGGCGGTCGACAACTACGCCCCCGACGTGGTGATCACCGACATCCGGATGCCGCCCGGCCACCGCGACGAGGGCATCCGGGCCGCCAACCGCTTCCGCACCTCCCACCCCGACCTCGGCGTGCTCGTGCTCTCGCAGTTCCTCGACGCGGCGTACGTCCTGGCCCTCCTCGAGGAGGGCACCCGCGGGCGCGGCTACCTGCTCAAGGACCACGTGGACGAGGTCGACCGGTTCGCCGGCGCGATCCGCACCGTCGCCGCGGGCGGGTCGTTCATCGACGACGACGTGGTCGACGTGCTCGTGCGCAGCCGCACCCGCACGGTCGACTCGCCGCTCGCGTCGCTGTCCGCGCGTGAGCTGGAGGTGCTCACCGAGATGGCCACCGGCGCGACGAACTCCGCGATCGCAGAGTCGCTCTTCGTCTCGGCCCACTCGGTGGAGAAGCACGCGAGCGCGATCTTCGCCAAGCTCGGGCTGGCCGAGGACGTCGAGGTCAACCGCCGGGTGAAGGCGGTGGTCATGTTCCTCGCGGGCCGTACGCCGGAGCCGGAGCCGGCCGGCGGGCCGGGCGGCTCATGACGCCGACCGACGAGCAGGTCGCCCGGCTGCGGGTGCTGATCCTCGTCGACTGCGCGACCGCCTTCACCGCGGCGGTCCTGATGTTCGTCAGCTGGATCCTGTGGGTCGACTCCCCCGTGCTGCCGGTCGTGACCGTGGCGGTGGCCGTGGCCGGCGCGGTGATGGCCCGCGCGCTGTGGCCGCTGCGCCGCGGCGACGTGCCGCAAGCCGTGCTCTGGTGGGCGGCCGCCAACTGGGGCATCGCCATCGTGGCCGCCGCGATCGCGACGTTCGCGTGGCCGCTCATGATGCTCGCCGCGCTGCTCCCGGCCGTGCTCGCGACGGCGACCGCCACCGGGCGCGCGCTGACGTGGTACGTCATCGGCTCGGTCGCGGTGTGCACCGCGGTCGTCGCGCTCGGCGTCCTCCAGGACGTGTCTGGCCTGACCGAGAAGACGCCGCTGGGCCTGCAGCACTGGCTGCTCGCGCTGTTCATCCCGGCGATGGCCGCGATGGTGGGACTGATCGTCCTGCAGAACAGCCTGCGCCTGCAGGGCGCGCTGGCCGGCGCCCTCGAGGCGCAGCGGGAGCTGGCCGACCAGGCCGAGGAGCTGCGGCGCTCGCGCGCCCGGGTGGTCGCCGCCACCGACCGCGAGCGCCGGCGCATCGAGCGCGACCTGCACGACGGGGCGCAGCAGGGGCTGATCTCGATCGGCATCGGGCTCGCGGGTGTCACGTCGCTGTGCCGTACCGATCCCGACGCGGCCGTCGCCGCGCTCACCGACCTCCGCCGCCAGCTGCACCTGGCCCACGACGAGGTGCGCAACCTCGCGCAGGGCGTCTACCCCCCGGTGCTCTCCGAGCACGGGCTCGTCGAGGCGCTGCGCTCCGCGGTGGACCGCTACGCGCTGCCCGTGACCCTCGACCTCCACGACCCCGGCCGGCACCCCAGCGAGCTCGAGGCGGCGGTCTACTTCTGCTGCATCGAGGCGCTCCAGAACGCCGCCAAGCACTCGGGGGCGAGCCGGGTGCGCGTCTCGCTCGGCGCCGACGAGGACTCGATGTGGTTCACCGTCGCGGACGACGGGATCGGCTTCGACCCGGACGCCCCGGGCTCTGGCGGCATGGTCAACATGCAGGACCGGCTCGGCGCGAGTGGCGGCACCCTCCGCGTCGAGTCGTCCCCGGGCGGGGGCACCACCGTGCACGGCAGCGTGCCTACCTCGCCGCCCGCCCAGCGCCCCACCGCGCGCCCCCTCGCGCGGCCCGTCGTACGGCGCGCGGCCGGGCCGGCGCCGGCCGACCTCACTCCACGGTGACGGACTTCGCCAGGTTGCGCGGCTTGTCGATGTCGTGGCCCAGCGACTGTGCGGCGTGGTAGGCGAGCAGCTGGAGCGGCACCGTGAGCAGGATGGGGTCGAGCTCGCGCTCGTTGCGCGGCACGTCGATGCGGTGCACGGACGCCTGCGACGGCAGGTCGCCGAGGTCGACCTCGGCGTGCGTCACGACCACCAGCGGTCCGCCACGGGCGGCCACCTCGTGCAGCGCACCGACGTTGCGGTCGGTCAGCTCGTCGTGCGGCACCACCGCCACCGTCGGGACGCGGGGGTCGATGAGCGCGAGCGGGCCGTGCTTGAGCTCGGAGGTCTGGTAGGCCTCGGCGTGCCGGTAGCTGATCTCCTTGAACTTCTGGGCGCCCTCGCGCGCGACGGGGTAGCCGCGCACCCGGCCCACGAAGAACAGGCTCTCGGCCTCGGCCAGGCGCGCCGCCGGTGCGACCAGGTCCGGCTCCCCGGCGAGCACCTCGGCGACCTGTCCGGGCAGCCGCTGCAGGCCGGCGACGAGGCGGCGGCCGTCGGCGATCGAGAGGTCGCGGACCCGGCCGAGCTGCAGCGCCAGCAGCGTGAAGCCCAGGAACATGTTGGTCAGCGCCTTGGTCGAGGCGACGGCCACCTCGGGACCCGCGTGGAGGTAGATGCCGCCCTCGCACTCGCGCGCGATCGCCGACCCGACGACGTTGACCAGCCCCACGACGCGGCCGCCCTTGCGCCGGATCTCCTGCACGGCGAGCAGCGTGTCGATGGTCTCGCCCGACTGGCTCACCGCGACGTAGAGCGTGTCGGGCTCGATGATCGGGTTGCGGTAGCGGAACTCGCTGGCGGCCTCGGCGTCGGCGGGGATGCGGGCCAGCTCCTCGACCAGGCCGGCGCCCATCTGCCCGACGTAGTAGGCCGAGCCGCAGCCGAGCACCTTGACCCGGCGGATCGCGCGCAGGTCGCGCGCATCCATCTCGAGTCCGCCGAGGTGCGAGGTGCCGAACCGCTCGTCGAGGCGCCCCCGCAGGACGCGCTCGGCCGCCTCGGGCTGCTCGAGCATCTCCTTGTGCATGAACGACTCGTGCTCACCGGCGTCGTACGCCGCGGGGTCGACGTCCACCTCGGTCGCCGTCCGGGGCACCGCGCTGACCCCGCCGTGGTCGCGCCGGTAGGTCGTGAACCCCTCCGCCGTGATCGTCGCCAGCTCGCCGTCGTCGAGGTGCGCGACCCTCGTCGTGTAGCGCACCAGCGCGGCCAGGTCGGAGGCGACGAACATCTCGTGGTCGCCGATGCCGATGATCAGCGGGCTGCCGTTGCGCGCGACGACGACCCGGTCCGCGAAGGCGGCGTGCAGGACCGCCAGGCCGTAGGTGCCCTCGACGCGGGCGAGGGCCTCGGCGACCTTCTCCTCGAGCGTCTCGGCCTCCGACCGCCCGATCAGGTGGGCCAGCACCTCGGTGTCGGTGTCGGACACGAGGTCGACGCCGGCGTCGGTCAGCTCGGCACGGAGGGCGGCCGCGTTGTCGATGATCCCGTTGTGCACGACGGCGACGTCGCCCTTGGTGTCGAGGTGGGGGTGGGCGTTGAGGTCGTTGGCCGGCCCGTGGGTCGCCCAGCGCGTGTGGCCCACGCCGACCCGGCCCGCGAACCGCTTGGGCAGCTCCTCGGTCAGGTCGCGCACCCGCCCGGCCTTCTTCGCCATCCGCAGCCGGCTCTCCTTGCCGGGGCCGAGCACCGCGATGCCGGCCGAGTCGTAGCCCCGGTGCTCCAGCCGGCCCAGCCCTTCGAGCAGCAGCGGCGCGGCCTGCTGCGACCCGACGTACCCGACGATTCCGCACATGTTCAGCTCCTGCCTCTTGGGGGGCGGCTCATCCGTAGACGATCCGCCGCAGCTGGCGCTCGCTGAGGGCGGGCGCGGCGACGACCCGGTGCGCGAGCTCCTCGGCCAGCCGGGCGAAGATCTCGGGGTTGCGGGCGCCGTGGGTCTGCAGCTCCGCGTGCCGGCGCCGCACGTAGTCCTCGACCGGCTCGGCGAGGAACGCGACGACGTCGTCCACGACCCGCGCGGCCTCCGGCGCGGTCAGGTCGGTGGTCGCGACCAGGTGGTCGACGAGGGTCCGGTCTGCGGGCACGCCTCCAGAATGCGCGCCAGCGACGTCAAAGTACAATTTTCTGCCCGATTTCGGGCACAAATGTCGCCGAAGGTACGTCGGTGGTCAGCTGGGTGGGGTCGTGCGTCCAGCCGACCCCGCTGCCCGACAGTGCAGCATTTGGCCGCCAGGGAGGCCCGGATGCGGTGCAGTCGGCAGCCGACACCGACCCCGCGAGGTCAGTCACCGATGTGCACCACATCTGGGACGTGGGGGGAGTCGGATGTGGTGCAAATGGCGGGCGGGCGATTCTGGGCGCCGGCGCCGGAGGCGGCCGGGAATACAACCGGACCACGGTCCGTTAGGGGTGATTGAAGGTTGCACCACCCGTCCGACACCGACACACAGGAGCTCCGCATGACCAGCACCGACTTCGACCCCGCCACCACCGTCCTCGACGACATCTCCGGTGACTACACCCTCGACCCCGCGCATACGCGCCTCGGCTTCAGCGCCCGGCACGCGATGGTCGCGACCGTCCGCGGCCACTTCAGCGAGTTCACCGGCACCGCGCACGTCGACACCGCCAACCCGGCCGGCTCCAAGGTCGAGCTGACCATCGCCGCCAACAGCATCAACACCGGCAACGAGCAGCGTGACGGGCACCTCCTGTCCGGCGACTTCTTCGAGACCGAGGAGTTCCCGAACATCACCTTCACCTCCACCGACGTCAGCCGCGACGGCGACGACTGGGTCATCACCGGCGACCTCACCGTCAAGGGCGTGACCAGGTCGATCTCGGTCCCCTTCGAGTTCACCGGCTCGGCCCAGGACCCGTTCGGCAACACCCGCATCGGCTTCGAGGGCTCGGCGACCCTGCTCCGCAAGGACTGGGGCCTGACCTGGAACGCCGCGCTCGAGACCGGCGGCGTCCTCGTCTCCGACAAGATCAAGCTGCAGTTCGACATCTCGGCGATCAAGAACGCCTGACCCAGTCACCTCCCGCACGACGGGGCCGCCGGTTAAATCGGCGGCCCCGTCGGCCATTTGTCGTGTCTACTACGGCCTCGTGGACCTTCCCGATGGACTCGAGAGCCGCCCGCTCCGGCAGGACGACGCACACGCCGTCTTCGAGGTGATGGCCGCCCAGGAGGCTGCCGACCTCGGCGAGGTCATGATCGAGGAGGCCGACATCGTCGGCGACTGGGCGCAGCCCTCCTTCGACGTGTCCGCGTCGACGATCGGCGTCCTCGACGGCGACCGGCTGGTCGCCTACGCCGAGGTCGGGTCGTCCGGCCGCTGCGACGCCGCGGTCGACCCGGCCTACCGCGGCCGCGGCATCGGCACCTCGCTGGCGCACTGGACGCAGGCCAACGCCCGCGCGAGGGGCATCGCGGAGATCGGGATGCCGGTGCCGCTGGGCTCCCCGGGCGACCGGCTCCTCACCGCGCTGGGCTACCGCGTGCGGTGGGAGAGCTGGGGCCTCGAGCTCCCTCCCGGCGCGACGGTCCCGGTGCGCACGCTGCCGGAGGGGTACGTCGTCCGCGCGGCCGAGCCGTCCGAGTACGAGCAGTGCTGGACCGTCCAGGAGGACGCGTTCCTCGAGTGGTCGGTCCGCGAGCGCGAGTCCTACGACGACTGGCTGGCCGGGGTGACGCTGCGGCCCGGGTTCGAGCCGTGGAACCTCCGCGTCGTCGCCGACCCCGCCGGCGCGGTGGTCTCGTTCGGGTGGGTGCAGCTCGGCGCCGAGTCGGCGTTCATCGCCCGCCTCGCCACCACGAGGCCCGAGCGGGGACGCGGTCTCGCGCAGGCCCTGCTCGTCGACGCGTTCGCCGCCGGGCGCGCCCACGGCGCCACCCGGTTCGAGCTGTCGACCGACTCGCGCACCGGCGCTCTCGGCCTCTACGAGAAGGTCGGCATGGTCGTCACCTCGACGTGGGTCAACCGCGGGCTGGCGCTCACCGGCGCCGGGGTCGGCGAGTGAAGGACGTCGAGCCGCCGGAGGGCCTGACCGCGCGCCCGCTGGCGCTCGCCGACGCCGCCGCCGTCGCCGAGGTCACCGCCGCCGAGGAGGTGCACGAGGTCGGCGAGGGCGACACCACCGAGGAGGACATCGTCGCCGAGTGGCAGCGGCCGTCGTACGACCTCGCGTCGAGCACGCTCGGGCTGTTCGCGGGCGACCGGCTCGTGGCGTACGCCGACCTCGTGCGCCCGGACTTCGGCTACACCGGTGTGCACCCCGACGACCACGGCCGCGGCCTGCGCGACACGCTGTTCGGCTGGCTGGAGACCACCGCCCGCGCCCGCGGCGGCGCGCTGATCAGCACCCAGGTGCCCGGCGGGGGCGACGCCGACCGACGGCTCGAGGCGCGCGGCTACCGGGTCCGGTGGACGGCGTGGGACCTCGAGCTGCCCGCGGGCACCGCGATCGTCACGCAGCCGCTGCCGGCGGGACACGCGCTGCGCGATGCCCGGGCCGACGAGCACGAGCTCGTGTGGACGGTCGTCGAGGACGCGTTCTCGGAGTGGCGCGACCGGCAGCCGATGGCGGACTTCGGCGCGATGGTCTGGGGACGCCCCGGCCACGAGCCCTGGAACCTGCGGCTCTGCACCGACGCCGCCGGCGAGGCGGTGGGCGCCACCCACGTGTACCTGTCCGGTGACGCGGGCTACGTCGCCCGCATCGCCGTCCGCCGCGACCGCCGGGGCCACGGCTTGGCCAGGGCGATGCTCGCCGACGCGTTCGCCCTGGCCCGGAGCCACGGAGCCGTCCGGTGCTACCTGTCGACCGACTCGCGGACCGGCGCCCTCGGCCTCTACGAGAAGGTCGGCATGGTGGTCACCTCGACCTGGGTCAACCGCGCGCTGGACCTGTGAGCCGCCAGCCGCTCGGGTGACCCGGCGGACGACCCGGCATCAGGCGGCGGGGCCTTCGGCCAGGTCGTCCTCGGCGGGCGCGATGTTGTGGTTGCGCGCGAACACGTTGTCCGGGTCGTAGGCGCGCTTCACCGCGGCCAGCCGCGCGTACGTCGCCGGCGGGTACGCCGCCGCCACGTCGCCGGGCGTCGCGGCACCCTGGAAGTTGATGTAGGTGCCGGTGCCGTGCGCGGCCACCTCCCGCCACGGCAGCAGCGCCTGCTCGACGTCCGCGTCGCTCGCGGTCTCCGGCTGCAGGAGCATGCACACCACCATCGCCTCGGCGTCGCGGTGCGCGAACGCCGTCGCGTCCGCCGGCACCCGCGCGAAGGCACCGCCGAGGCTCCGGACCGCGATGACGGTCGGCGCCGCACCCCAGAGCCGGTCGATCGCGGCGATGGTGTCGCCGTCCAGCACCGGCACCAGCGTGTTGCGCGCCGAGGGCCGCACGCCGGCCGGCGGGTGCATGGCGTCCTCGAGGATCTCGGAGTACCTCTGCTCGGTGATGCTCGCGGACACCACGGTCCCGAGCTCGAGCAGCGGCTCGATGGCAGCGTCGGCGTCGGCCACCGAGCTGCCGGGCGCGCCTGCGTAGCAGAGCAGCATCATCGCCATCCGGGGCGAGCCGGGAGCCTGCGGCAGGAGCGCGATGGAGCTGGTCAGCTCCTCCGGCGCCCCCCGCATCACGTCGCGCCACCTCCGCAGCAGGACGGTCGCGTCGTCGACCTGGTAGGTCACGGTGCCGTGGTGGACGGTGGTGACCTCCTGCGCGACGAAGTCGAAGTCGACGACCACGCCGAAGTTGCCGCCGCCACCGCGCAGCGCCCAGAACAGGTCCGGGTGCTCCTCGGCGGACGCCGTCACGAGAGCACCGTCGGCTGTCACGACGCGGGCGCCGACGAGGTTGTCGATCGCCAGGCCGTGCCGGCGAACCATCCAGCCGATGCCGCCGCCGAGGGTCAGCCCGCCGACGCCCACACCGGTGGTGTCGCCGGAGGTCAGCCCCCACCCGTGCGGGTCGAGGGCCGCCGCGACCCGGCCCCACGTCGCGCCACCGCCGACGCGCACCAGGCGCCGGCCGGCGTCGAGGACCTCGACCGAGTCGAGGTGTGCGAGGTCGATGACCACGCCCCCGTCGTTCGTGCTGTGCCCGACCGGGCTGTGCCCGCCGGACCGCACCGAGACGGGAAGGCCGCGGTCGCGGGCGTGCCCCAGCACCGTGGCGACCTCGCCGGGATCGCGCGGGCGGGCGATCAGCGCGGGCCGCCCGGTCGCGAAGAAGACCCGCGCCGCCTCGTCATAGCCGTCGTCGCCCGGCCGCAGCGCCTCGGTGGCCAGGTCGTTCTCGTGCAGTCTCATCGTCTCTCCTCGTCTCGTGTGCTCGGCGGTTCGATCGTGCTGCGGATCGCGCCGGCCGGCGTCGCCCCACGGGCGTCACTTCCACCTACCCGACGAGTCGGTGGCGCGAGGTGTGACTACGACGCCCGTGGTAGGCCGCGACTACTCCCGCGGTGGGACGTGCAGGCAGGCCCGGCCGTCCTACGCTCGGAGGATGCGCACCGACCGCGGCTGGCGAAGGTTCTACGGCACCGGGTGGCTCGTGTCCGCGGCGTTCGGCGCCGTCGCGTCGGTGCAGTGGAAGGCCCGGATGCGCGAGGTGGAGCAGCGCGCCGAGGAGGCCGAGCGCACCCGCGACGAGACCGCCCGGCGGCGCGCGGTCGAGGAGCGGCTCCGCATCGCGCGCGAGCTGCACGACTCGCTCACCCACAGCATCTCGGTGATCAAGGTGCAGGCCGGCGTCGCGGCCCACCTCGCGCGCAAGAACGGCGAGGAGCCGTCGGCCGCGCTGCTCGCCATCCAGGAGGCCAGCACCGACGCGGCGCGCGAGCTGCGCTCGACGCTGGAGGTGCTGCGCCGCGACGACGAGGCCACCGTCAGCGGGCTCGACCGGCTGCCGGCGCTCGTCGAGCGGGCGCGGTCGTCGGGGCTGCCCACCCGGCTCGTCGTGCGCGGCGACGTGCGGCCGCTGCCGCCTCAGGTCGACCAGACGGCGTACCGCGTCGTCCAGGAGGCGTTGACCAACGCGGCCCGCCACAGCGTCGACGCGACCGCGACCGTGGAGATCACCTACGGCCCGGCCTGCCTGACCGTGCGCGTGGAGGACGACGGGGCCGCGGCCCTGCACACCCCCGTCCCGGGCTTCGGTCTCATCGGGATGCGCGAGCGGGTCACCGCGCTGGGCGGGCGGCTGATCGCGGAGCCGCTGCCGACGCGGGGGTTCGCGGTGTGCGCCGAGCTCCCCGCGACCACCGCGACCACGACGTGATCCGAGTGCTGCTGGCCGACGACCAGGCCCTGATCCGCAGCGGCATCCGCGCCCTTCTCGACGCCGAGGACGACATCACGGTGGTGGCGGAGGCCGCGGACGGCCGGGAGGCCGTCGAGCTGGCGGTCGCCCATCGTCCCGACGTCGTGCTCATGGACGTGCAGATGCCCGAGCTCGACGGCATCGAGGCCACCCGCCGGATCGCGAACGACGAGCGGCTGGCCGAGGTGCACGTCGTGATGCTGACCAACTACGGGCTCGACGAGCACGTCTTCGGCGCCCTGCGGGCCGGCGCGTCCGGCTTCGTGGTCAAGGACACCGAGCCCGCCGACCTGCTGCAGGCGCTCCGCGTGACCGTGCGCGGCGACGCGCTCCTCTCGCCGGGCGTGACCCGCCGGCTGATCAGCGAGTTCGTCGCGCGGCCGGCCGTCGTGCTGCCCTCGGCCGACCTCGACCGGCTCACCAACCGGGAGCGCGAGGTGGTGGCCCTGGTCGCCCACGGGCTCAGCAACGACGAGATCGCCGAGCGGATGGTGCTCAGCCCGATGACGGCCAAGACGCACGTCAGCCGGGCGATGACCAAGCTGGGTGCTCGCGACCGCGCACAGCTGGTGGTGTTCGCCTACCAGTCCGGCCTGGTCACGGCGTGAGGCTCAGCGGCTGAGCTTGCGGCGCACCCGGCCCAGCGTCTGCCGCAGCCCGGGGGACGTCCGCGCTGCCTGGGCCTTGGCCAGCCGGCGCTCGAGCCGCGTGGCCTTGCGGCGGGTCTTGCGCAGCCGCTCGCGCAGCTCGGCGACGCGGCGTTCGGCGCGCGCTGCCCGCCGCTCGGCGCGGCGCAGGTCGCGCGACATGGCGTGGTGCAGCTCGCGCAGGGCCCGCTCGGCGTTCCGCCGGGTCTCGGCGAGCACCTCCTGCAGGCGGGCCGCTCCCTCGTCGGCGCTGAGTGGCTCGTTCACGCCGGCACGCCCTTGCGCCAGTAGGCGCCCGTCCAGTCGACCTGGTGGATCTCGTCGGTGATGCCGCGGTCCTTGCGGAAGTCGTGGACCGCCTGCGCACAGGCCGGCACCGCGCCGTAGTCGTCGACGATCACGAAGCCACCGGGCGAGACCTTGTCGTAGAGCGGCTCCAGCGCGTCCATCGTCGAGGCGTACATGTCGCCGTCGAGGCGCAGCACCGCGATCTGCTCGATGGGTGCGGTGCCGAGGGTGTCGGCGAACCAGCCCTTCAGGAACTCCACCCGGTCGTCGAGGAGGTCGTAGCGGCGGAAGTTCTCCTGCACCTCCTCGACCGAGATGGCCAGCTCGCTGAAGGCGTGGAACTGGTCGCCGATGTCGGCGGCGTAGCGGCCGTCGTGCTCCGGCAGCCCCTCGAAGGAGTCGCAGACCCACACCCGGCGGTCGGGGTCGCCGTGGGCGGCCAGCACCCCGCGCATGAAGATGCACGACCCGCCTCGCCAGACCCCGGTCTCGACGAGGTCGCCGGGGACGCCGTCGGTGAGCGTCCGCTCCACGCACTCGCGGATGTTGGCCAGCCGCTTGAGGCCGACCATGCTCTCGGCGTCGGCCGGCCAGTCGACGCCCTCCTCGCGGAGCTTCGCGTCGAACGTGCCGGGCTCGACCATCCGGACCTGGCGCCCCGGCATCGTGGCGGTGAGCAGCTGCCAGAGGTAGGACTCGTAGCTGCCGAGCGGGAGGCTGACGGTGACGTTGCGACCCTCGAAGCCGTAGCGCGTGAGCACCTTGGCCAGCAGGTCGAGGTAGAGGTCGGCGGCGGGGTTCGAGCTCACCCGCGCACCCTAGACGAGCCCCGCCCGTCACCCCGATTCGTCCTCACCCCGAGCGGAGGGCCACGGTGGTGACCACGGCGGTGACCGACGGGGTGCGGGGCGTCGAGGAGAACCCGAAGCGGCACGGCGGGTCGACGTCGGCGAGCTGCCCCAGATCGTCGCCGTCGAGGCTCCCGGTCATCGACACCACGCGGTGGACGTCGGTGGCGCCGTACCACTCCCGGCGGTCGCCCCCCGCGGTGCCGCGGGTGCGCACGCCGCGGAGGGCGACCCGGGCGACCGGGTTGGTGAGGGCGCACCACGCCGGCGACTCCGCGACCCGCCGCGGGACCAGGCGCAGCGCCGCACCGAGCGTCGTGCGGCCACCCACCGAGAGCTCGAGCCGCAGTGACGGCGACCGCACCCGCCACCGCTCCCCGTCGCCGGTCACGGCGAACGGCTCCAGCCGCACCTCGTCGAAGGAGTACGTCGCGCCGATGAAGTCGGCCACGTCCTGGCGGGGTGCGAGCAGCACGCGGTGGCCCGCAGCGGTCTCGACCATCGCGTCGCCGAACTCGCCGAGCGGGGTGTCCGTCCACCGCCCGACGACCACCCGCGTGCCCGAGGTGCTGCCGATGCCCGCGATGTGTCCGCGGAACCGCTGCCTCAGCGGATCTGCATCCCCGAGATCGCGCGGGCGATGACCAGCCGCTGGATCTCGGAGGTGCCCTCGAAGATCGTGTAGATCCGGGCGTCGCGGGCCATCCGCTCGACGGGGTACTCGCGGGTGTAGCCGTTGCCGCCGAGGATCTGCATCGCCTGGCCCGTCACCCGCACGGCGGTCTCGCCGGCGTACAGCTTCGACATCGAGCCCTCGGCCGCCTCGAACGGCGTGCCCTGCTTGGCCATCCACGCCGCCCGCCACACGAGCAGGCGGCTCGCGTCGATGCCGGTCTTCATGTCGGCCAGCGCGAACGCGATCGCCTGGTTCTCGATGATCGGGCGGCCGAACTGCTCGCGCGTCTTCGCGTAGTCGAGCGCGACCTCGTAGGCCGCCCGCGCGATGCCGATCGCCTGCGCCCCGACGGCGGGGCGGGTGCGCTCGAACGTCGCCATCGAGGCGTTCGCCGAGCCGCCGCTGCGCACGCCCTCGCGCGCCTTCGCCAGCCGCGCGTCGAGGCGGTCCTTGCCACCGAGCAGGCAGGAGCCCGGCACCCGGACGTGGTCGAGCACCACCTCGGCGGTGTGCGACGCGCGGATGCCGTGCTTGGCGAACTTCTGGCCCTGGCTCAACCCCTCGGTGCCGGGCGGCACGACGAAGCTCGCCTGGCCCCGCGCGCGCAGCTCCGGCTCGACCACGGCCGTGACCACGTGCACGTCGGCCATCCCGCCGTTGGTCGCCCACGTCTTGGTGCCGTTGAGCTCCCACTCGTCCTTCGCCTCGTCGTACGTCGCGCGCGTGCGCATCGCGCCGACGTCGCTGCCGGCGTCGGGCTCGGAGGAGCAGAAGGCGGCGACCTTGAGGTCGCCCGGCGAGCCGAACATCTGCGGCGCCCACTCACCGATCTGCTCGGGCGTGCCGTTGGCGGCCACCGCCGCGGCGGCGAGCGACGAGCCGACGATGGCGAGCCCGATGCCGGCGTCACCCCAGAACAACTCCTCCATCGTCAGCGGCAGGCCGAGCCCGGTCGGGTCGAAGCTCTGGGTGGCGAAGAAGTCGAGGGAGTAGAGACCGATCCGGGCCGCCTCCTCGACCACCGGCCACGGGAACTCCTCGCGCTCGTCCCACTCGGCGGCGGCCGGGCGCACGACGTCCTCGGCGAAGGTGTGCACCCACTTCTGCAGCTCGACGTGGTCGTCCCCGAGGGCGAAGCTCGGCGTGCTCGGTGCGTCGTCGCTCACGCGTCGAGGTTACCCGCGGGTCACCTCCGGGTTCAGCCCTCGACCACCCGGAAGCTCCAGCTGCCGACCTTCCGCCCGGCGACGTACCACCGCACCCGATGGGTGCCGACCCGGTCGCTGGTGATGCTCACGACCCGCGTCTCACCCTTGTCGGCCGGCTGGGCGCTCGCGCACAGCGGCTTCTTCCTGCCCGGGAACCTCACGCAGACCTTGTAGACCGCGTCGTGACG
Source organism: Nocardioides halotolerans DSM 19273 (assembly GCF_000422805.1). Classification (GTDB taxonomy): domain Bacteria; phylum Actinomycetota; class Actinomycetes; order Propionibacteriales; family Nocardioidaceae; genus Nocardioides; species Nocardioides halotolerans. The sequence goes on from NZ_KE383927.1 coordinate 111,444, forward strand.
CGCGCTGCGGAAGAACGCCGCCTTGGGCTGCGAGGCCCTGCACACGGTGGCGGGCTTCGCCGAGGTCTTGGCGCTGCACGCGACGTACGTCGTGTAACCCGCCGCCCGCCTGCCCGCCTCGGCGCCCGTCGCCGTGACGGCCGGCACGGGCAGCAGGCACACCGTCACCAGTGCGGCCAGCGCCATCCCCGCGGGGACCCTCATGGCGCGGAACCTACTCCGCTCGGCGCCCTCGTGGGGAGGTCAGCGGGCGACGACGTCCGGGTCGAGCTCGGCCTGCACCCCCTCGTCACCGAAGTCGGCGGTGTAGTCGTCGGCCCGGGTCCGGTCGGTGCCGGCGGAGACGTTCGCCGCGCGCAGCACGACCGTCAGCACGATCGCGACCAGCAGGTTGAGGCCGAAGGCGAGCACCGCGATGTAGACCTTCGTCGTGTCCGACCACGGCAGCAGCACGAGCGGCCCGCCGAAGTGGGACTGGGTCGGCGACGCGACACCGTAGGCGAGCCAGGTGCCGTAGGCCATGCCCACGGCCCAGCCCGCAAGCAGCGCCCACCGGTGGAACCAGCGCGTGTAGAGGCCGGCCACGATCGCAGGCAGCGTCTGCAGGATCCACACGCCGCCGAGCAGCTGCAGGTTGATCGCGAAGTCCTTCGACAGCGCGAGCACGAAGACCAGCGCGCCGAACTTCACCAGCAGCGAGACCACCTTGGCCTGCCTGGCCTCCTGCGCGTGCGTCGCGTCGCGGTTGATGAAGGCGCGGTAGATGTTGCGCGTCCAGAGGTTGGCGGCCGCGATCGACATGATCGCCGCGGGCACCAGCGCACCGATCACGATCGCGGCGTACGCGACACCGGCGAACCACGCCGGGAACTCGTTCTCGAACAGCTGCGGCACGGCCTGCTGCGGGTTCGCGACCTTGACGCCGGCCGCGATCGCGACGAAGCCGAGCAGCGCGAGCAGCCCGAGCAGGAAGGAGTACGCCGGCAGCAGCGACGCGTTGCGGCGGATCACCGAGCGGCTCCGCGTGGAGAGCACGCCGGTGATCGAGTGGGGGTACATGAACAGCGCCAGCGCCGAGCCGAGGGCGAGGCTGCCGTAGGCGAGGTGCAGGGTCTCCGGCGGCATGATCGCCTTCGGCGTCGCCTCGCCCGCCGCGATCGCATCGGCGTTCTCGGTGTTGAAGTCGCCGAAGCCCTTGCTCACCGTGTCGAAGATGTTGCCCCAGCCGCCGAGCTCGTGCGGCAGGTAGAGCACCGCGACGATGATCACGAGGTAGATCAGCGTGTCCTTCACGAACGCGATCAGCGCGGGCGCCCGCAGGCCGCTGGAGTAGGTGTAGGCCGCCAGGACCGCGAACGCGATGAACAGCGGCAGGTCCTTGACGAACCAGTTGTCGTCCTCGCTGCCGATCCCCATCACCTCCAGCACCACCTGCATGCCCACGAGCTGGAGCGCGATGTAGGGCATCGTCGCGAGGATGCCGGTGACCGCGACGGCCAGCGCGAGCGGCCGGCTGTCGTAGCGCCCCTCGACGAAGTCGGCCGGCGTGACGTAGCCGTGGCGGTGGCTGACCGACCACAGCCGCGGGAGGAACAGGAAGATCAGCGGGTAGACCACGATCGTGTAGGGCACGGCGAAGAAGCCGACCGCACTGCCGGCGTAGAGCGTCGCCGGGACGGCGATGAACGTGTACGCCGTGTAGATGTCGCCGCCGATGAGGAACCACGCGATGAACGTGCCGAACCCGCGGCCGCCGAGGCCCCACTCGTCGAGGCTGCCCATGTCCTTGGCCCGCCGCCAGCGGGCGGCCGCGAAGCCGAGGATCGTGACGAGCAGGAACAGGAAGACGAAGACGCCGACTGCGACGCCGTTCATCGGATGGTCTCCGCGGGGTCGTCGGCCTTCTCGGCCCGGGTCCGCGGCGGTCGCTCCGACCTGGTCAGCAGGTACGCCGACGTGGTGAGCACCGCGGCCACGGGGATCAGCAGGAACTGGAACCAGTAGTAGAACGGGAAGCCCCAGAGCTCGGGGTCGGTGCGGTCGTAGATCCCGACGAGCAGGGGCAGCACCACGGCAGGGGCGAGCAGGACCACGACGATGGTCCAGCGGGCGGACGACGACATTGCGAACCTCCCGAGAGGCGATGGGTTCGATGGGTGGCGATGAGCCTCGCCGTTCCGCCCGGTCTCCATCTCGAGTCCACGACAAACGCTGGAGGCTGCCATGACCCAGGTGATCGCCAACCTCGCGATGTCCGTCGACGGCTTCATCGCCGGCCCCGGTGACGGCTGCGAGGACCTCTTCGGCTTCTACGAGGACGGCAGCGCGGAGCTCCGGGTCGCCGACGGCTGGCCGGCCTTCCACATGGACGAGCCCAGCGCGACGCTCTTCCAGGAGGCGGTCGCGCGGACCGGCTGCCACGTGATGGGGCGGCGGCTCTACGACCTGACCAACGGCTGGGACGGCCACCCGGGCAACGAGGCGCCGATCGTCGTCGTCACTCACGAGGCGCCGCCCTCCCACCCCGAGGGCGTGCCCTACGTCTTCACCGACGACGTGCCGACGGCGATCGCCCGGGCCCGCGAGCTGGCCGGCGACCTCGACGGGGCCGTCGCCGGTGGCTCGGTGGCGCGGCAGGCGCTCGACGCCGGGCTGCTCGACGTCATCGACGTGAGCCTCGTCCCGGTCGTGCTCGGCGCGGGCATCCCGTGGTTCGCCGGGGCCCGCGGGCCGGTCCGGCTCTCCGACCCGGTCGTGCACGAGGGGCGCGGCGTGACCCACCTGCGCTACCGGGTGCTGCGGGACTGACACCCCACCGCGGTCCGCGCTTCGGCGGCGGCCGAAAGGCCTCGCGCCCGGGCGGCCCGACGAGCAGACTCCCACCCCATGACGGACCTGTCCCGCTACGCCGACTGGACCGCCTGGCTCACCGAGCAGGCGGCCGCCGACCCCGACGTGCACTGCGTGTGGGTGGGTGGCTCCGCCGCGACGGGCGGCTACGACCAGTGGTCGGACCTCGACCTCGACGTCCTGTGCACGCCCGGCACGTCGACCGACGTCTACACCCGCTGGCTGGCCCGGGCCAGCGCCGACTTCGACGTCCGTGGGGTCTGGGCCGTGCCCGAGCACGTGTGGCCCGACGGCCGCCAGTGCTTCCTCCACCTCCAGGACCGGCCCGGTCTCCTCCTCGAGCCGACGCGCATCATCGACCTGCACATCTCCGACCTGTCCGACGCGCACTCCCACGTCGACGTACGCCGGCACGGCACGCCGATCGTGCTGCACGACCCCGACGGCCTCGTGGTCCTCGAGGAGGAGGACGTCAGCGCCGGCATCGCCGCGGCGCTCGAGCAGGCCCGGCAGCGCCGCATGGTCGACGAGTGGCTGGTCAACCGGGCCGTCGCCCGCGGCCAGGTCGCCGAGGCCGTCGACTTCTACCTGCGCTTCGCGCTCGGGACGCTCGTCCGGCTGCTGCGGATCGAGCACTGCCCGTGGCGCTACGACTTCGGCCTGCGCTACCTCCGCGAGGACCTGCCTCCAGAGATCGCGGACGGCGTCGAGGCGCTGGTGCCGGGCGCCGCGTCGGCGACGCCGGAGGAGCTCTCGCTCCGCTGCTACGCGTGGGTGGACGAGCTGCTCGCCCGGCGGCCACCCGACGCCTGAGTCAGGGCCAGCGCGGGCGCCGGCCGAAACTCTCGGCGGCGTAGGCCCGGCGCGGCCCGCGGTGGCGGAGCACCACGAACCAGAAGATCGCGAAGCCGAGCAGGAACAGCGGCAGGTGCGCGAGCGCCGAGACGGCGATCAGCACGGCCAGCACCACCAGGAGCGGGCCCGGAAGCCCGCGACGAAACGGACGGACGCCAGAGCTCCAGTACCTGGGTTCGTCGGAGCGCTCGCTCTGAGGTGCGAGCGCAGCGAGCCTCGAAGAGTACGGGCTCGGGAGGTCGCGGAAGATCGGCGCGATCTCGCCCCTCGTCCTCGCGCTCCAGACCTGCTCGAGCCGCTCCGCGTGCTCGTCGGCGGTGAGCCGGCCCTGCACGAAGTGCTCGCCCAGGTCGGCGGCGGCGGCCTCGCGCTCGGCGTCGCTGAGCCGGATCGTGTGGTCGGTCATGCGTCGCGGTCCTCGTCCTCGTCGGCGGCGTCGTCGGCGGAGGCCTCGTCGCCGTCGGCGAGGATGCCGTAGAGCTTGCGGCGGGTCTCGACCAGCACGTCGATGGCCGCGCGCTGCTGCGACTCCGACCCCGCGGTGACGATCTGCCACACCGCGCCCATGACCTGGCCGATCTCCGGCTTCAGCCCCGAGAACGGCGACTCCTCGCTGGCATGCCGGTCGAAGGGTCGCCACACGCCGGCGAGCTCGTCGGCGTGCTCGGCGACGTACTGCCTGCCCTCGGTGGTCAGCGCCAGCGTCTTGCGGCCGCGCTCGTCGTCGGTCTCGACCAGCCCCTCGTCGTGCAGCTGCTGGATGGTCGGGTAGACCGAGCCGGGGCTTGCCCGCCACGAGCCGCCGCTGCGCTCGGAGATCTGCTGGATGACCTGGTAGCCGTTGACCCGCTCACCGCTCTCCTCGGCCGCCCGCAGGACGTCGAGGATCGCCGAGCGGACGTCGCCGCGCCGGGCCCGGGGCCCGCGGCGCTGCTCGTGGGTCCCGCCGAGGCCGAAGAGGCCCGCGACCCACGGCGGCGGTCCCTGCATGCCGGGGCGGCCGGGGCCGTCCCACCCGCCGAACTCGCCCCACGGCCCGCGCCGGCCGCCGCGTCGCTGTCGTCGTCCGGGCTCGTCGGCACGAGCCCACTGTCGGTTGAAGCCTGGGTGTCCCATGCCGGACTCCTTTGACGGAATGTCTGTGTGATATCGCGTCTCTGTCGCGATATATCGTTATAGTACGCCGACGAGGCCGGCTGGGCAAGGCAGTTTCACCGGGTACCCGGTGAAACTGCCCGGCCTAGCGCGCCAGCCAGGCGGCGTACGCGTCGAAGGTGTAGGGCCGGCCGAGGAAGTCGGCGACCAGGTCGGCGGCGTCCTTCGTGCCGCCGGCGGCCAGGATCCGGTCGCGGTAGCGCGTGGCGACGTCGACGTCGAACAGGTCGTCGGGGTCGAAGGCCGAGAACAGGTCCTTCGCGATCACCAGCGACCACATGTAGGTGTAGTAGGCCGACGAGTAGCCGCCGAGGTGGCCGAAGTTGGCGAAGAAGTGGGTGCCGTCGATGAAGCGGTACGGCGAGTAGCGCTCCTGGAGCTCGACCTGCTTGCGCGACAGGTCGGCCGGCCGCTCGGTGTGGAACCAGTAGGACACCGAGGCGTAGAACATCTGCTGGCGGGCCTGCAGCCCCTTGCCGAAGTCGTCGGCCGCGCGCATCCGGGCGACCAGGTCGGCAGGGATCGGCTCGCCGTCGGCGTTGGTCGCGAAGGTCTGGAGGACGTCGGCGTCCCACGCCCACTCCTCGAGCATCTGGCTCGGCGCCTCGACGAAGTCCCACTCGGTGGCGACGCCCGAGAAGCGGGTCCAACCGACGTGGCCGCCGAGCACGTGGTGGACGAGGTGCCCGAACTCGTGGAACAGCGTCACGACATGGTCGTGCTCCATCAGGCCCTTGTTGAAGTTGCACAGCAGCGCGCCCTCGGGCAGCTGCCGGCCGGCGACGCCGTTGGTGATCGTGAACTGGGCGGCGTGCTTGTACTTGCCCTCGCGCGGGTGCAGGTCGAGGTAGATCCGCCCCAGGCTCTCGCCGTCGCCGGACTCGCCGTCGGCGGTCGAGAAGACGTCGTAGGCCGTCACGTCGCCGTGCCACAGCACGGCGTCCTCGGCCGGCTCGTAGCGCAGCCCGAACAACCGTCCGGTCACGTCGAGCAGGCCCTGCCGCACCTTGTCGAACGGGAAGTAGGTGCGCACCAGCTGCGAGTCGACGTCGTGCTGCTCCTTGCGGACCAGCTCCTCGTAGTAGATGGCGTCGGCAGAGGTGATCGCCTCGGCGTCGGGGACGTCCTGGCGGAACCGCTCCATGACGACGGCGAGGTCGCGCTCCATCGGACCCTGCGCGGCCTGCGCGATGCGGTCGATGAACTCCGGGATCGCCGGGCCCTTCTCGATCATCTTCACCGCGGCGTCGTACGACGCCCAGTCGGAGTAGCCGACCAGGTTGGCGTACTCGTGGCGGAGGTCGAAGAGCTCCTTGAGCAGCGGCTCGTTGTCGGGCCACCCGCGCTCGAGGAAGGCCACCGTGACCTGGCGGCGGACCTCGCGGTCGCGCACGAACATCCGGGCGGGGACCGCGTCGGGGTAGTCGGTGGTGACGGTGACGAGCCCGTCGTCGTCGACCGGGTGCTCGGCCAGCCAGTCCTCCGGCAGCCCGGCGAGCTGCTCGGGGGTCGCCCTGACCGACCGGACGTCGTCGCGGATGTTGCGGCTGAACTCCTGGTCGATCGCCGTGATCCGCTCGCTGATCTCGGCCAGGCGGCTGCGGGTGGCGTCGTCCTGGTCGACACCGGCGCGCCGGAACTCCTCGAGCGTCTTCTCCAGCAGGCGGGCTCCGGTCGGGTCGAGGCCCGCCGGGTCGAGCGCGTCGAACACGTCGTAGAGGGCGCGGTCCTGGCGCAGCTCGGTGACCAGCTTGTCGACCTCGATCTCGGCCTCCTCGCAGGCCGTCCGGACCTCGAGGTCGGGATGCGCGTTGGAGAAGAGGCCGGCGATCGCACCCACGTTGCTCAGCGTCAACGTCACCTCGTCCCACCGCCGCAGCACGCCCTCGGGCTCGGCCGGGGGATCGGTGCGCAGCCCGTCGACGAGCTCGCGCGCGGCCGCCAGCCCGGTCGCGGTCCGCTCCCGGACCCAGGCCAGTGCCTCGTCGGCTGGGGGCAGCTGCAGCGGGGTCGGCGGCGTCATGCCACCCAGCCTAGGAGGCGGTGGCGACGGCGCGCGCGGCCATTCGGCGAGGGCCGAACGGCGGAGACCCCGGCAGGCGACCCTCAGTGGAAGGTGAGGATCCGGACCGGCAGGTCGCTGATCGCCGACATCGCGCCGCCGCTGAAGTTGCACAGCGCCGCGCGCACGGTGGTCGCCGACGTGACCTCGACGCCGTAGAAGAACACGCCCTCCTGCATCGCACCCCGCACCGAGAACACCACCGCGTCACCGGCCGTGGCGCCGCCGATGCCGATGCTGACCGTCTCGCACCGGCCGTTCGCGACGGCGTTCGCCCCGATGGACACGCTGCCCGTGGCGGCACCGCCGACGATGTCGGAGAAGGTGATGCTCGCGTTCTGGATCTTGCTGCCGTCCACGGCATTCGCCGCGATGTCCGCGTTGGCCACCGCGCCCGTGGCCAGCTCGGCGGTCGTCACCGACCCGGTGGCCAGCTCGGCGGCCCCCAGCGAGTCGTTGACGATCTCGCCGCCGTCGATGGAGTTGTCCGCGATCTCCGAGGCCTCGACCGAGTTGGCGGCGAGGTCCGCGGCCGTGATGCTGGCGTCGGCGATGTGGGCGCCGGTGAGGGTGGCGAGCAGCACGTCGACGGCGGCTACCGTGCCGTCGGCGATGTCGGCGCCGGTCACGGAGCCGTTGGTGAGCTGGCCGCCACCGATCGTCTCGGCCCCGAGGTCGGCGCCGGTGAGGCTCCCGTCAGCGACCTTGCTGCCGTCGACCGACCCGGCGAGCAGGTCGGTGAGCCCCACGCCACCGTCCTTGATCTTGTCCGAGGTGACGGCGTTGTTCTTCAGGTCCACGGTCTTGACCTGACCGTTGACGATGTCCTTCGAGCGGACCGTGTTGGCCGCGTAGGCACCGCCCGTGCCGAGCGCCACCGCGAGGGCGAGGACCGAGCAGACGTTGGCGAACGTGAGATGACGGACGAGCACGAGCGGCCTCCCGGATGCGAGCGAAGGACCTCACTGTGTCGCCGTGGCGCCGCCGCGGACAGGTTGCTGGCAGGTGGTCTGGACCGCCGTCAGGCCAGCTGGTCGCGCCGCCGGCCGAGGTAGCCGCGCTCGGCCTGGTTCTCGGTGAGCCGGATGGCCGCGTCGTAGGCCGCCCGCGCCTCGGCCGAGCGACCGAGCCGGCGCAGCAGGTCCGCGCGGGTCGCGTGCCAGGCGTGGTAGCCCTCGAGCAAGAGGCGGTCGACCTCGGCCAGCGCCACCTCGGCCCCGTCGAGCTCGGCCACCGCGACCGCGCGGTTGAGGGCGACGATCGGCGAGGGCGAGACGGCGTAGAGCTGGGAGTAGAGGGTGGCGATCTGTGCCCAGTCGGTGTCGGCCGCGGTCGGCGCATCGGTGTGCACGGCGTTGATCGCGGCGAGCAGCTGGTAGTGGCCCGGTCGCGGGCCACCCGCCGCGTGCCGCGCCAGGCACTCGCGGACCAGCTCGTGTCCCTCGGCGATCAGCGTGCGGTCCCAGCCGCCGCGGTCCTGCTCGTGCAGCGGGACCAGCTCGCCGCCGGCCACCCGGACCGTACGACGCGCGTCGGTCAGCAGCATCAGCGCGAGCAGACCGGCCACCTCGGCGACGTCGGGCAGCAGCAGGCGCAGGATGCGGGCCAGCCGGATCGCCTCGGAGGTCAGCTCGTGGCGGATGGGCGAGGCGTCGGCCGAGGAGGAGAGGTAGCCCTCGTTGAAGACCAGGTAGATCACCGCGAGCACGCCGTCGACGCGCTGCCCGAGGTCCTCCGCGGACGGGACGCGGTAGGGGATCCTGGCCGCGCTGATCTTCTTCTTCGCGCGGGTGATCCGTTGCGCCATCGTGGTCTCGGGGACGAGGAACGCCTGCGCGATCTCGGCCACGGTCAGCCCGCCGAGCAGGCGCAGGGTGAGGGCCACGCGCGCCTCGGGTGCGAGGGCCGGGTGGCAGCAGGTGAAGATCAGCCGCAGCCGGTCGTCCTCGACCACGCCGGTCGGTTCGTGCGGGGTGTCGTCGGTCATCATGAGGGCCGCCTGGTGCTTGGCGTCGCGGTGGGACTCGCGCCGGATCTTGTCGATCGCACGGTTGCCGGCCGTCGTGGTCAGCCAGCCGCCGGGGTTCGGCGGCACGCCGTCACGCGGCCAGCGCTCGACGGCCGCGAGGAGCGCCTCGCCGGCCGCCTCCTCGGCGATGTCGAGGTCGCCGAACCGCCGCGTCAGTGACGCGACGATCCGGCCGTACTCCTCGCGGTAGATCCGCTCGATCGCCGCCGTGCTGCCGGTGCTGTCGGTGCTGTCGGCGCTGCCGGTGCTGTCGGTGGAGTCCATCCGGGTCGTCAGGCCGCCGGAGGCTCGGGCTGGAACGGGCGGACCTCGACCTTGCCCTGGCACGCCTTCGACGCCTCGGTCGCCCATTCGAGGGCCGCGTCGAGGTCGGGGAGCTCGAGGATCCAGAAGCCGCCGATCCACTCCTTGGCCTCGGCGAACGGACCGTCGGTGACGATCGCCTCCGCACCGGTGTTGTCGACGGTCGTCGCCACGTCGATCGGCTCGAGCCCTCCGCCGAAGACCCACACGCCGGCGTCCATCATCTTCTTGTTGACGGCGTCCACGGCCTCGAACACCGGCTGCATCGCCTCGAGGTCGAACTCGGGGTCGTCGACCGTGCCGTGCACGGCGAGCATGTACTGGGTCATCTCGGTCTCCTTCGTCAGGGGTGCCGGGGTGGCGCCCTCAACCCCACCACGAACGCCGGAACCGCGAAACGACACCCGCGGGAGAAAATTCTCGGTGGCCCGGTCAGGCGCGAGGTCTAAGGTCCTTGGATGGCGCGGCCGGCCCACCCCTACCTGTCCAGCACCGTGCTCGGCACGCCCGACCCACCCGGGCTGGCGGAGTTCTACCGGCAGCTCCTCGGCTGGGTCTACCGCGACGAGGACCACCAGGCGGACGACGAGTGGGTGGTGATCAAGCCGCCGGGCGGGGGCGCCGGGCTCTCGTTCCAGCTCGAGACCCAGCACGAGCCGCCCACGTGGCCGACCGCGCGGGGCAGCCAGCAGATGCAGCTGCACCTCGACATCGGCGTCGGCGACCTCGACGCCGAGGTCGCCCGGGCAGAGGCGCTCGGCGCGCGCCAGGCCGAGTGGCAGCCGCAGGACGACGTGCGCGTGCTGCTCGACCCGGCCGGCCACCCGTTCTGCCTGTTCGCGCCCGGCGGCTGAGCGCCTCGCCGCGCGTCCTCCGGCCTCGGGCGGAGGGTGTCTCAGTGGGCCGGGGTGGGGCTAGCGTCACCACGGTGACCGACTGGGGAGCCTTCTACCGCGAGCACGTCGCGGCGATCAGCGAGCTGGCGCCGACCCTGACCGGGGAGCAGCTCGCCTCGAAGGTGGACGGCACGCCGGCCTGGACCGTGCACGAGGTGCTGGCGCACCTGGCGGGGGTGGCGAGCGACGGCGTCACCGGCCGGATGGACGGCGCGCCCGGCCCGGAGTGGACCTCGCGCCACGTCAACGAGCGGGTGCACCTGGCGGTCGCCGACCTGGTCGAGGAGCTGCGCGAGCACGAGGACGCGGTGGCCGCGTCGGTCGCCGGCAACCCGCGACCGGCGCTGGTCTGGAACATCGCGGTGCACCACGCCGACCTGCACGAGTCGCTCGGACTGCCGCGGCTGCCCGACCACCTGTGGGCGCCGGTCGCGGAGGCGGTCGCGCCCCAGGTGTCCCGGCTCACCGGCGAGGTGGCGCCGTACGAGCTGTTCCGGGCGGTGTTCTCGCGGCGCTCGCGCGCGCAGATGCAGGCGTGGGGTACCGGCCTGTCCGCCGAGGAGCTCGACGAGCTGTGCATCTTCGGTCCTCGCGAGGACGACCAGCCCGTCCCGGCCTGAGAGGAGACACCGTGGCCCGCTACTCCGTCAACGAGGCCGCGGTGGCGCGGTGCCGCGAGCTGATCCGGGGCAAGCAGTACGTCCTCGAGTCCGACTGGGGCGACGCCCAGCCCGGTGCCGCGACCGGCACCGCCTACCTCGAGCGGCACACGTGGGAGGAGTACGCCGCGTGGCACCTCGGCCTCACCGAGGGTGCCGCCGACGAGACCAAGGCGCGCTACGCGTTCGTCTACGGCGACCTGCGGCGGGTGCACCGCAGCGGGCTCATCGCCTGCGTCTACCGCGCCTCAGAGTGGCGGCACAAGGCGGTCGAGCTCGCCGCCCACGACCTGCTGCAGGAGCTCGATCGGGTCGCCGGGATCGGCTGAGCGGAGCCCCCGCGACGTGCGCCCGGTGGCCGGTCCGGCCGGCCGCGTCGCGCTCAGCCCTCGACGCGGTCGTACGCCGACTCGAGGTGTGCCGCGGAGACCAGCCACTCCTCGCCGGCGACGCCGCGCAGCACCCACTGGCCCGGGCGCGCGGTCTGGTCGCCCTCCAGGCTGTGCACGACCTCGCCGGGCCTGGCCAGGCGGCCGCGCACCTCGCCCACCCGACGCCAGCGGTCGCCGCCGAGCGGCTCGTGGGTCTCCTCGAAGATCGCGGCGTCCACCGAGCGGGAGCCGCCGTCGTCGATGACCTCCCAGTCGCCGGCCCGCCCTCGCATGACCGCGCCGGCGGCGGTCGTCCACGACCACGGCTCGTCGCGGCGCACGGCCGTGACCTCGCCGCGGCGTCGCAGCCGCACCCAGGTGGCGTGGGGGTCGTCGAAGGACCGGTAGCCCAGCGTCTCCAGGAGGGCGAGGCTGTCGACGACGCCCTCGCGGTCCTTGGCCCGGCTCTCGTCGGGCAACCGGTCCCACGGCAGCAGGTCGGGGTGCTTCTTCGTCGCGCGGTCGCGGGTGGGGCCCCAGGTCCACCCGTAGCGCCGGTAGTGGTCGAGCCACGAGTCGTGCTCGCGGCGGGCCATCTCGTCGAGCTGGTCGTCGCTCGGCGGCGACGCGGCGTCGGCGCTGGCGCCCCAGCTGCGCCCGACGGCGACCGCCGAGCCCAGCGTGGTCAGCACCTGCCGGACGTTGGACTCGCGGTAGAAGGGCGCCAGCTCGGCCCACGGCCGGCGCGCGGGGTCGTCGGCGTCGGGGTGGTCGCGGAGGTAGTCCTCGTGCAGCAGCCGCGCGATGCGCTCCCAGCTGTCCACGGGCCGGCCCTGACCCGCGTCGAGCGTCGAGCCGAACGCCCGCACCTGCGCGAGCAGCGGCTCCGCGCCCAGGCCCGAGACCTCCGCGTGGCGCGAGTAGACCAGCAGGCGTGGGTACGACGCACCGAGCCGCGAGGCCAGGCGCTGGTCGGGGAGGCTCACGTCGCTGAAGACCAGGGCCGGAGCGGCGTGCTCCTCGACGGCCTCGGCCACCACCTCGTCGAGCTCGTGGTCGGTCTCGGCGTGCACCCGGTCGAGCTGGGCGTTGCCGAAGCGGCGCTGGGAGAGCGCGTGCTCCTCCAGCACCTCGTCGGCGCTCTCCCCGACGATCGTCACTCCCGGCGCCGAAGCCCCGCGGTGGCCGGGACGCCCGGTGCCGAGGCCGCCCTCGCGAGCGCGCTGCGCGAGCTCGGCCACCACCGCGAAGGTCAGGTCGGACTGCCCGGCGAGCAGCACGTGGTCGACCCCGCGCTCGACCAGGTGGTCGACGAGCAGCCGGGCGGTCACCTCGTTCTCGCTGATGGTGTCGACGATCCACTCCGGGATGCGGGACAGGTAGCGGCGCCGCCAGTCCTCGGCCTGCCACGCCTCGTCCATCCGCACCAGCGCGCGGACGGGGTGGTTGCCCGTCACCGTCCGACGCCCCTCGACCGCGGTCTGCACGACGCCCATCAGGCGCTGCGCCTCGGTGCTGTCCGGAGCCAGCACGGCCAGCCGGCGCAGCGCGTGCCGCCTCGACGGCCGCACGAGCAGCCGGGCGACGGCGTCGACGCTGCGAGGGTCGGTGACCACCACCCGCCAGCCGGCCGCGCGCGCCTGGCCGACCCAGGGTGCCAGCGGGTCGGGGGTGAGGACGGCGAGCGTGTACCGGTCGGAGTCGGCGGCGAGTGCGGTCAGCAGCGGGGCCGAGGTGGCGTCCACCCCCAGCACCACGGAGAGCCGCGGCGACCAGCGCACGGCCACCCGGTCGACCTGCGTGCGCAGCAGCGCGGCCAGCGCGCTCGTCGCGGCGACGAGCAGCACGATGAGCTGTGTGAGGCGAGCGAACTGCAGTGCCAGCGGCACGCCACCGGTGTCGCAGCCGGGCGCCGAGAACATGTCGACCGCGTAGTTGTTGGTGAGCAGCCCCACCACGCGGGTCACGACGCTCCAGCCGGTGCTGAGCCCCTCCTCCGGGCAGCGGCCGTACGACGCCGACGCCAGCACCAGCACGGTCGCGATGCCCAGACCGAGGAGGACGACCGCGAAGGGCCTGCTGCTGCGCCGGTGGACCCAGCGCCAGGTCCCGTAGGCGAGCAGGCCGGCGGCCAGGTTGACCGCGATCGGCCAGGCCGCCCGCGGGTCGCCGTACGCGCCGAGGAAGCCGGGCAGGTCGACGTAGACCGCGACGGCCAGCAGTGCCACGCCGACCGCGTAGACCGCGCCGGCGGCCCAGATCACCCATCGCGCGCGCTCGGTCACGCGAGGATCGTAGGTGGCGGCCCTTCCTCGGCCGCGCAGCTCGGTCAGCACCTTCGCGAGGCGTCGGGCTCACGGGCCGCGTCACCTCGAGCCGCAGCACCCCCGTCGCAGAGCGACCCGCCGCTGCCCGACACTTGAGCGGTGGTGGACCTCCGGAGCCTGGTGGCCGACACCCGGCCCCTCCAGGAGGAGCACTTCCGGCGGCTGTGGCTCGCCAACATCGTCACCGTGGTCGGCGCCCAGCTGACGGTGGTGGCGGTGCCGGCGCAGATCTACACCGAGACCGGGTCGTCGGCGTACGTGGGCCTCACGGGGGTCTTCGGCCTGGTGCCGCTGCTCGTCTTCGGGCTGTACGGCGGCGCGCTGGCCGACGTCTTCGACCGGCGCACGATCCTCCTCGTCACGACCGCCGGCCTGATCGTGACCAGCGGTCTCTTCTGGCTCCAGGCGTTCCTCGGCGGGGCGAACGTCTGGCTGCTGCTCGGTCTCTTCGCCGTCCAGCAGGCCTTCTTCGCGGTCAACCAGCCGACCCGCAGCGCCGTGCTGCCCAAGATCGTCCCCCTCGAGCTGCTGCCGGCCGCCAACTCGCTGAACATGACCGTCTTCCAGGCGGGAGCGATCGGCGGGCCGCTCCTGGCCGGGGTGCTGATCCCGGTGATCGGACTCGACTGGCTCTACCTCGTCGACACGGCCACCCTGTTCGCGACGCTGGCCGCGGTCGTCCGCCTGCCGCGGCTGCCGGTCGTGGACGCGAGCACCGCCGCGCCGGGCGTCCGCGCGGTGGTCGAGGGCTTCGCCTACCTCCGGCACCAGCCCGTGCTGCTCATGTCGTTCGTGGTCGACATCATCGCGATGGTCTTCGGCATGCCGCGCGCGCTGTTCCCCGAGATCGCGCACGTCGACCTCGGCGGGCCGGAGGCGGGCGGGCTCGCCTTCGCGCTGCTGTTCGCCGCGATCCCGGCCGGTGCGGTGCTCGGCGGCGTGTTCAGCGGCTGGGTCTCGCGGGTCGACGCGCAGGGCCGCGCGGTCATCGCGTGCATCCTCGTGTGGGGCGTGGCGATGGCCGGCTTCGGCCTCGCGATCGGCCTCGCGGACGTGGCGCGCACGCCGATGCTGATCGTCGCGCTGCTCATGCTGGTCATCGGAGGCGCGGCCGACATGGCCTCGGCGGCGTTCCGCACGAGCATGCTCCAGAGCGCCGCCGACGACGCCGTGCGGGGCCGGCTGCAGGGCGTGTTCATCGTCGTCGTGGCCGGCGGGCCACGCATCGCCGACGTCGTGCACGGAGCCAGCGCCGCTGCGGTCGGCACCGCCGCGGCAGCGGCCGGCGGAGGAGTCCTCGTGGTCATCGGCACCGTGGTCGCAGCGCTGCTCGCGCCCGCATTCGTGCGCTACCGCCTCGGCCGGTAGTCCCCCGGGGAGCCCGGGTCCAGCACGGCCCGTTCGGGTCAGGCGGCCCGCGGCGTCGCGCTCGCCAGGTCATCGATCCAGACGTCGATCGCGGACGAACGGCGCAATGGCCTACTTGGGCCATGCGCCGCGGCTCCCGGTGTCACTACCGTCCACCCATGCCCTCCCGACGACGCACCCTCACCACGGCCGGCGCGCTCGTCGCCGGCCTCGCCCTGGCCTCCCTCGCGTCGCCGCCAGGGGCGGCCGCACCTGAGGCGTCCCAGGTCAGCGCAGTCGCCCCGGTCCATGCCCGAGCAGGCACGTCGGCCACGATCGGGCAGGTCGCGGCGAGCCCCGACACCGCCGCGAGCTGCGGCTCGGCGTTCACCGCGGTGCAGGCGTCGAGCGCCGCCCCCCAGCCGTACGTCGTGCCGGCGGCCGGTGTGATCACCTCATTCTCCACGGCCGCCAGGACGACGCCCCTCGTCGGCAGCGTCAGGGCGGTCATGTTCGTCCCCGCAGGAGCCGGCACCTACGCGCAGGTCGGGAAGAGCGCCCTGGCGGCCGTCACGCCGGCCGTGCTCAACACGTTCCCAACCCGGATCCCGGTGCCCGCAGGTGCGACCCTCGGTATGCAGTTCACCAACCCGTCGATGGCCTGTGGGGTGGCCGACGCCGGCAGCTCGCTCGAGTACCTCGCCACCTACGACCCGGACAACCCGGTCCCCTTCACCGGCACCCCGGCCTCCTACCTGCTCAACGCCGCCGCGGTCTGGGAGTCCGACGCGGACGCGGACGGGTTCGGGGACGTGACCCAGGACCTCTGTCCCCAGTCGGCCCGCAGCCAGGCGGCGTGCCCGGCGCCGGACACGCGGGTCAAGTCCGCACCCAAGGCGACGCCCAAGGCGAAGATCAAGATCAGCTTCGTGTCGTCGGTCCCCGGGTCGACGTTCACCTGCTCGGTGGACGGCAAGCCGGCGAAGCCGTGCTCCTCGCCGTTCCGCAAGCGCTACTCCCTCGGCAAGCACAAGGTGCGCATCACCGCGACGAGCCCGGCGGGCATCGTCGAGGCGAAGCCGGCCACCGTGAAGTTCCGCAGGATCGCGCCGCGCTGACGCAGGCCAGTCGCAGGTCAGCCGGAGGTCAGCAGACCCCGCACGTACGCCGCCTGGCCCGCGTGCTGCAGGTCGTCGCTGAGCACGCTCACCAGGCGGACGCCGAGCGTCACGGGAGGGTCCCACCGCTCGTCGACGACCCGGTCGAGGTCCTCGCTGCTGACCGTCGCCAGGTAGGCGGCCGTGGCCTCGTGGACCGCCTCGACGTACGCAGCGAGCAGGTCGGCGCTCGCGCGGACCTGCCCCACCTCCTCGCTCGTCATCGAGTAGCCGGTGGCGTCAGGCGGGATCGGCAGGCCGAAGCGGCCCACGAAGTCCTGCGCGGTCCACACCTGCTCGGTGCCGGCGACCTCGGCGACGTGGTCGTCCTGGACGCGCGCCAGGTGCCAGACCAGCCAGGCGATCGAGTTGGCGCCGGGTGCCGGGCGGGCGACCAGCTGGTCGTCGGTGAGACCGTCGACCGCGGCCGTCGCGGTCTGGCGGATGCGGTCGAAGGCGTCGGAGAGCAGCTCCGCGGGTGTCATGCCCACCGACGGTAGTCCGCCCGCGGCACTCGACGCACTGACGCGATGCGGGGTCGTGGGCCACCATATGGCCGTGCGTCCGTCCCTCGTCCTCGCCACCGTGGCCGCGCTGGCGGTCGGGCTGCTCGCGCCCGCGGGCGCCGGCGCCGTCCCCGCGAGCCGCGTCACGCCGCCGCGGATCGGCCAGGCCGGACCGGCGGTGGCCGTCTGCAACGCGACCGCACCGGCCGCGGTCCTGGCCGGCGGCTCCGCCGGGCCGGCGTACGTCGCACCCGTCGACGGCGTCGTGACCGGCTTCAGCCACCAGGCCAACGGCACGGCCGGGCAGGTGCGTGCGCTGGTGCTCGCCGACGCGCCCTCGACGAGCAACAAGATCGTCGTCGCCAAGAGCGCGAAGATGACGGTGTCGGTCAACAAGCTCAACGCGTTCGGGGTCCAGCTGCGCATGAGGGCCGGCGAGCGGCTGGCGCTGTGGTACTCCACCAACCTGATGGCCTGCCTGACCGTCGGCACGGCCGGAGACACGAGTGTCGCGTCGGCGCCCTTCGACGCCGACGTGAACCCCGTCTTCGCGCCCACGGGCTCGTTCGTCGGCAGCTACCGACCCAACATCGCGGCCTCCTTCGAGCCCGATGCCGACGGCGACGGGTTCGGCGACTACACGCAGGACGCGTGCCCGCGCTCGGCGCTCACCACCGCGGTCTGCCCCGAGCCCGACACCAGGATCACCAGGAAGCCCAAGCACGCGTCGACGCGTCACAAGGTGAAGGTGACGATCCGGTTCACCTCCTCGATCGCCGGCTCGACGTTCCAGTGCCGGCTCGACGGCCACAAGAAGTGGAAGAGGTGCTCGTCGCCCTTCAAGCGGACGCTCGGCATCGGCAAGCACCGGCTGCAGGTGCGGGCGGTCAGTCCTCAGGGTGTGCCCGACCGCAGGCCCGCGACGGCCAGGTTCACGATCACGAAGGCGAAGCGGCACCGCTGAGCGAGGGCACCACGAACCGCTCGACGAGCGCACGCTCCTCGGCGGCGTCGCGGCCCGGCACGATCAACAGCGAGACGATCACCCGCACGAGCCAGCGCGCGGCCAGCGGATCGGTGTCGACCCCGCGCACGAGCGCCTCGACGACCGGCGACGCGAGAGCCATCTCAGCGGTCGCCGCGGCGTCAGCGCGTGCGAACCAGGCGGACAGGGCCGGCGCCTCGCGCACCCGCGCCAGCGCGGACAGGATCGCGGTGCCGAGCCGCTGCTGCGGGTCCTCGACCCGGGCCGCGTCGGCGGCCACGAGCCCGCCGACGCGCCGGGCCTCGCGATGGACGTAGGCCAGGTGCAGCTCGTGGCGGTCCGCGAAGTAGCGGTAGACGGTGGCGCGGGAGCAGCCGGCGGCCCGCGCCACGTCGCCCATGGCGACCGCGCCGATGCCGCCCCTGTGGGCGGCGGAGTCGGTGAAGAGCTCGCCCGCGGCGTCGAGGATCCTCTCGGCCGCAAGCCTCGTGCGGTCGTCCGCGAGCCAGCTCATGCCGCGGCCAGGGGGACGGTGAGCGGGCGGCGGACGTAGCGGCCGGGCGCCCAGGTGACCCCGTCGAGGTCGATTGTGAACGACGGGATGCGGGCGAGCAGCTCCTCGAGCGCCACGCGGACCATCAGGCGGGCGGCGGCGTTGCCGATGCAGTGGTGGTTGCCCTGGCCGAAGGTGAGGATCTGCGTCGGGTGGCGGCGTACGTCGAGCCGCTCGGCGTCGGCGCCGTACTTGCGGGGGTCGCGGTTGGCGGCGGCGTAGCAGAGCAGCACCTTGCGTCCGGCCGGGACGGTCACGCCGTGCAGCTCGACGTCGCGGGTGACCGTGCGGGCCAGGCCCTGCACCGGCGAGGTGAGCCGCAGGAACTCCTCGACCGCGCTGCCGAGCAGGCCCGGATCAGCCGCGAGGAGGGCCCGCTGGTCGGGGCGGGCGGCGAGCAGCTGCACCGCCCCGCCGAGCGCACCCGTGGTGGTGTCGTTGCCGCCGGTCACCATCGCGAAGACGTAACCGAGGATGCTGAGCAGGCCCGCGTCGTCGTCGCCGACACCGGCCGCGACCAGGTGCGACACCGTGTCGTCGCCGCGGTCCTCGGCCGGCTCCCGGCGCCGGCGCTCGATCAGCTCGGAGAAGTAGCCGAGCATGGCGGCCGTCGCGTCCGCCGCCCCGGTCGGGTCGCCCGCCGAGCTGGCGGCCACGATCGCGTCGGTCCAGCCGTCGAAACGGTCGCGGTCCTCGGCGGGGACGCCGAGGTAGTGGGCCACCACCATGCTCGGCAGCGGCTTGAAGAGCTCGACCACGATGTCGCCACCGCCGGAGACGACGAAGGCGTCGAGGCGGGCGGCGACGAAGCGGCGGACGTCGGGCTCGATCTCACGCACGGCCCGGGGCGTGAACCCACGCGAGACGAGCCTGCGGAACGCCGTGTGCTCGGGCGGGTCGAGCATCACCATCGGCGGGTTGTCGGCGAGACCGATCTTCTCGAGCTCGCCGTACTCGACGGTCAGGCCGCGCGCGCTCGAGAAGGTGTCGGTGTCGACGGCAGCGCGGAGGACGTCCTCGTGCCGCGAGAGCACGTAGTAGTCGTCGTGCGGCCGGCCGCGAGGGACCACGTGGTGGACCGGGTCGTGGTCGCGCAGCCCGGCGTACATCGCCCACGGACTGGCCCACGCCGCTCCACCGCCAGGCGTGAAGCTCGGAGACGTCGTGGCCGTCATGTCGTGAGCATGAGACAGATGGCGAGATCTGTCCAGGACCTCACTCGGCTCCGCGCAGGCGCTCCAGACGTGCGGTGAGCAGCTCGCGGCGGTGCTCGTTGCTCGGCAGCGCGACGTAGCGCTCGCCGAAGGCCGCCAGCAGCGCGTCGTCCAGGCGGCGCACGGCTCCGGGCGGGTAGCGGTAGCCCATCCGGTCGCGGATCTGCTGCTCGTCGGTCGCGCGCAGGAGGTCGGCGAGCTCCTCGAGCGTCGTGATCCCCAGCTCGAGCAGCAGGCGCGACATCCACGCGTAGTGGTCGGTGCGCGACCAGCCCGCGTCGGGATACTGGCCGGCGAGGAACGCCGCCACCTCGCGCGCCGCGATCCTGGGGTCGTCGTCGCCGCCCTCGGTGCTGGCTGCGCCGCGGAGCCCGGCGCGGATCGCCGAGAACTCCTGGTCGGCCAGCTCGAGCAGGCCGGCGGCGAGCGTGAACCTCCGGTCGAACTCGCTGGTGTGCTCGGGGGGCACGGTGCCCTTGTAGCGGATGTCGTGCTCGAACTCCGCCCACGCGTGCTGCAGGACCGTGCGCAGCTGCACCTGCACCACGCGGCCGTCGATCTCGAGCTGGAGGTGCCGGCTGGCATAGCCGAACCGGCCCTGGCTCGCGGTCAGCTCGCCGAAGTCGCGGTCGTCGAGCACGGGCACCTGCTCGGCGAGCAGGCCGGCGACGGCCTCGACGTCGTCGCGCACGTAGGTGATCACGCGGATGCCGAGCTGGTCGCCGATGTCGCGCAACGGGTCGGGGTAGACCAGGCGTCCGTCCTGCGTGCGGCTGGCCTTCTCGGCGAACGACGCGATGCTCTTCGCGCGGCCCTCGATGGTCAGGTAATTGATGCCGGCCTCGTCGAGCATCGAGCCGATGACGGTGGCGGTCCGCCGCGCCGCCTCGACGAGCGCCGGGTGCTGCTCGGCGTAGGCCTGGACGGCGGCGCGGTCGGGAGCCTCGCGGGCGGCCACTGCGGGCAGGCCGAGCGTGGGCGTGACGATGACGCCCGTGTCGGGGTCGCCGTAGCTCGTCACCCGGTCGGGGTGCCGGTCGGCGTACCACGCGACGTAGGCGCACACGACGGCGTCGGCCTGGTCCTCCACGACGCGCAGCTGGCTCTTGCGGGACGCCTCCTCGACGGAGACCACCAGCTCGCTCCACTGCTCGCCGGTCACCACGACGCTCTCGAGGAGGCCGAGCAGCCGCAACAGCTCGGAGCGCAGGTGCTCGAGGTCACGACCCCGCTTGTCCTTGTAGGTCAGGATCCGGTCGAGGCCGAACAGCGCGACCAGGGCGGCGTGCGGGTAGACCTCGAGCGCCGTCTCGTGGACCACCAGCCCCAGCCGCTCGGCGACCCGCGCGCCGCGGGTGCCGTCGGCGAACTCGGGCTTGCCGGTGTTGGACGGGTGCGTGCCCGCGTGGAAGCGGCGGAAGTCGGCGCTCAGTGCCTGCTCGGCGGGCCTCGACCCGGTCGGGTTGGTGACGACGAGCGGGGCGTCGATGCCGGCGACGACCCGGCCCTCGGCGTACGGCGCCAGGACAGCCGCGATCTCGTCGTCGGTGCGGACGGCCTCGAGGTGCACGAGGCGTGCGTCGTCGTCGAGCACCGCGAGGCCGGTGGGGTTCTTCGTCCCCCACGCCAGGTCGATGCCCAGGTAGGTCGTCACGGGCGCCTCACCCGGACAAGGTATTGCCTGGGTGCGCCAGGTCCGCGAGATCCGCGCGGGAGAGCTCAGGTCCGTCGAGCGAGCGATGCTCGCCGCCGAGCCCGCGGATGAACAGCTCGAGGTGTCGCCGGGCCAGCTCGTGCTTCAGCTCCTCGGGCATCGGTCCGGGCAGCGGGCGAGCGATGCGCACCAGCATCATGCCGACGTCGGCGAAGGTCACGTCGGCGGGCAGGCTGTCGGCCTCGTGGGCGGCGTCGACCAGTCGCTCGGTCGCCCGCGCCGACGCCTCGCAGGCGGTGGCCAGCTCGGGCTCGTCGAGGTCGAGCGCGTCGAGCACCTGCGGGATGACCGCGGAGACCCGCAGCTCGAGCGCCGCGCGCAGGTAGGCCGCGAGCGCCTCGAAGGCGTCGTCGTGCTCCTCGGCCGCCTGCTCGGCGGCGAGCCGGGTCTGCTCCAGCGCGTCGAGCACGACCCCGCGCAGCAGGGCGCTCCGGTCGGGGAAGCGGCGGTAGAGGGTCGCGATGCCGACCCCGGCCCGGTGGGCCACCTCGTCGAGCGCGACGCCGGCGCCCTTCTCGGCGACCAGGTCACGCGCCGCCGCGAGCAGCTGCTCGAGGTTGCGGCGGGCGTCGGCGCGCATGGTCACGACGACCACCCTACCGAACCGGAGGTTTTTTCTCCAGATCTCTTGACATCGTCGCGGCACCGGCGGACAGTGAAACGGAGGACAACGCTCCGTTTCAAGGGAAGGACATCCCATGACCATCACCACCGCGCCGGCCGGCACGGCCGCGCCTCCCGACCACCGCTGGGCCGCGCTCGGCGTCATCGCGCTCGCGCAGCTGATGGTCGCGCTCGACGCGACGATCGTGAACGTCGCGCTGCCGACCGCGCAGCGGGCGCTCGGCTTCGACGACGCCCACCGCTCCTACGTCGTCACGGCCTACACGCTCTCGTTCGCCGGGCTGCTGCTGCTCGGCGGGAAGATCTCCGACCGGGTCGGCCGCCGCCGGGCCCTGACCATCGGGCTGACCGGCTTCGGGCTGGCCTCGGCCCTCGCCGGCGCGGCGCCGACGTTCGAGGTGCTCGTCGCCGGGCGCGCTCTCCAGGGCGCGAGCGCGGCGTTCATGGCGCCGGCCGCGCTCGCGCTGATCGCGTCGACGTTCACCGAGCCGCGCGAGCGGGGCAAGGCCTTCGGTGTCTTCGGCGCGGTGGCGAGCAGCGGCGCCGTCGTGGGCCTCCTCCTCGGCGGCGTGCTGACGCAGTACGCCGGGTGGCGCTGGTGCCTCTACGTCAACGTCGCCGTGGCCGTCGTCGTGCTCGTGGTCGGGCGGCGCGTGCTGCCCGGCGACGACGGCTACCCGGTGCCGGTCGACGTCGTGTCGGGCCTGCTCGCCACCGGCGGCCTCGCCGGGCTGGTGCTCGGCGCCAGCGAGGCGGCCGCCCACGGCTGGGGGTCGCTCGAGGTGCTCCTCCCCGGGCTCGCCGGACTCGGGCTGATCGCGGCGTTCGTGCTGCGCCAGCGCGGGCTGGCCGCGCCGCTGCTCCCGCTGAGCGTGCTGCGCGACCGCGGCCGCGCGACGGCGTACGTCGCCACCGCGATCAGCGTCGTCGGCACGTTCGGCATGTTCCTGATGCTGACCTACCACTTCCAGGTAGTGCTGGGCTGGAGCCCGGTGCGCACCGGTCTCGCGTTCCTGCCCATGAGCCTCGCCGTCGCGGGCAGCTCCTACGGGCTGGCCAGCCGGCTGATGGACCGCGTCGCCCCGCGCGTGCTGGTGGCGCCGGGGCTGGTGGTCGCCGCCGTGGGACTCGGCCTCCTGACCCAGCTCACCCCGACCAGCGGCTACGCGTCGGTCATCCTCCCGGCCGAGGTGCTGGTCGGGCTCGGCATCGGCTGCGTGTTCACCCCGTCGATCGGGGTCGCCACCAGCGGCGTCGACCCGCGGCAGGCCGGCATCGCCGCCGCCACCGCCAACACCGCGATGCAGATCGGCAGTAGCGTGGGGACGGCGGTGCTCAACACCGTGGCCGTCGACGCGACCGGCGACTTCGTCGGGACGCCGACGGCGGCGCTGGTGCACGGCTTCGCCACCGCGACCGGAGGGGCCGCGGTGACGCTGGTCGTCGGCGCGGTCCTGGTCATGGCGTTCCTGCGACCCGCCGCGCCCGCCCAGCCCGGCCGCGGCCACCACCCGGGAGGTGCAGCTCGATGAGCGTGGAGCTCAACCACACCCTCGTCCACGTCCGCGACGTCTGGTCGTCCGCCCGCGAGGTGGCGGGCGTCCTCGGCCTCGCCGAGCCCGCGGCGTACGGCCCCTTCGCCGTGCTGCAGCTCGACAACGGGGCGTCGCTCGACTTCCTCCAGGACGACGGGGAGATCCAGTCGCAGCACTACGCGTTCCTCGTCGGCGAGGACGACTTCGACGCGATCTGGGGCCGGATCCGCGAGCAGGGCCGGCAGTTCTGGGCCGACCCGTTCAAGCGCCGCCCCGGGCAGGTCAACCACGACGACGGCGGTCGCGGGCTCTACTGGGAGGGCCCCGACGGCCACTGGCTCGAGATCATCACCCGCCCCTACGGAAGCGAGGAACCAGCGTCATGACCGGCCCGCTGCACCGCCCGTACCCGCCGGACCTCTACCGCGGCACCACCGGCGAGGTGTCGGGGTGGATCCGGCCCGACGACGCCGAGCCCGAGATCACCTACCGCTCCGGCGGCACCTGCGAGTACCTCGCGACCGGCGACCAGACCCACGGCACCTTCGGCCTCTACCGCTGGACGTTCGGGCCGGACGAGTCGGGGCCCGACCCGCACTTCCACCGCGCGATCACCGAGTCGTTCTACGTGCTCACCGGCGAGGTGCAGCTCTACGACGGGACGGGCTGGAAGACCGGCTCACCGGGCAACTTCTTCTTCGTCCCCGAGGGCGGCCTGCACGGGTTCCGGGGCGCCGACCGGTCGTCGATGCTGCTGATGTTCACGCCCGGCGCCCCGCGCGAGGACTACTTCGAGACCCTCGCCGCCCAGGCCGAGCACCCCCTGACCGAGGAGGAGCGCGTCGAGTTCATGCTCCGGCACGACACCTACTGGGTCTGACGGCTCGGGGGACGCTCAGGGCCGATAGTCCCTGACGAACCTGTCGCCCGGTCCGCGTGTCGGCAACACGAACGTCAGGGACTATCCCGCAGACGCCGACCTCAGGGGGCGAGCGGGTCCAGGGCGACCAGGAGTGCGGCGACGTCGTCGTCGCGGGTGGGGTCGCGCAGCTCCTCGACGACCGAGGAGAGCCAGTCGTCGGGTGCGTCGGAGCGGGCGGTCCGCAGGGCCGTGATGAGGCGGGCCATCGACCGGTCGGCGTCCTCACCGCGGCGTTCGATCAGCCCGTCGGTGTAGAGCAGCAGGCGGTCGCCGGGCCGGAGCTCCGCCGAGCGCACCGCGCGCTCTCCCCCGCCCACGCCGAGGATCAGGGTGCTCGGGTGCTCGAGCACCTCGATGTGCCCGTCCGCCGCGATCAGCACCGGCGGCGGGTGGCCGGCGTTGATGACCTGCAGCAGGTGCCGCGCCGGGTCGGCGACGGCGTAGACCATCGTGACGAGCTGCTCGAGGTGCAGCGCGTCGAAGACCCGGTCCATGCCGGCGAGCACCACCTCGGGCGTCGGGTCGACCGCCACGAGCGTGCGGATCGCCGAGCGCATCTGCGCCATGACCGACGCGGCCTGGACGCCGCGGCCCATGACGTCGCCGACGAACATCGCCAGCCGGCCGTCCTCGAGGGGTACGACGTCGTAGAAGTCGCCGCCGGCGTCGGTCCGTCCGGCGGGGTGGTACTGCACGCTCGTCGACCAGCCCGCGACCTCGGGCAGCGAGTCCGGCAGCACCGCGCGCTGCAGCTCGAGCGCGGCGGTCCGCACCTGGCTGTGCAGCTGCGCGTTGTCGATCGCGATCGCCGCGCGCTGGGCGAGGTCCTCGCCGAAGGCCAGGTCGTCCTCGGAGAACCGCCGGCCGCCCTCGCCCGCGACCCAGGTGATGACGCCGAAGGTCCGGTCGCCGACCTTGAGCGGGCAGGACAGCCCGCTGGCCAGGTTGAGCGCCCGCATGAGCTCGAGGTGCTCCTCGTCGCGGGCGACGGCGGCGAGCAGCTCGTCGGTGAGCTCCGGCACCAGCTGGCTCCGGCCCGAGCGCAGCACGCCGTACCCTCCCTGGTCGGTCGCGGGGTCGTTCGGGTAGCGCTCCTGCAGCTCGCGCACCAGCGCGATCCGCTCCGGGTGCGTGTGCGCCACGGTGATCGTGCGCAGCAGGCCGTCCTCGGCCAGGGCGATGGCGCACCAGTCGGCGAACCACGGCACCGCGGCCTCGGCGACCGCCGTCAACGTCGCCTCGTAGTCGAGGTCGCTCGAGAGCTTCGCGCTCGTCTCGGCCAGGAACGCGAGCTTCGCCTCGCGGTCACGCGCGGCGCCCTGCGCTTCCACCCGCTCGAGGGTCAGCGCGCAGGTGTCGGCGAGCAGCTTGAGGAAGAGGTTCTCCGCCTCGCTGAGCGCGCGCCGCCCCGGGAAGGACAGCGACACGGCGCCCAGGACCCGGCCCCCCGCCACCGCCAGCGGCAGGCAGAGCACCGACCCGGTGCCGTCGGCCAGGCCGCCGAGGTCCGGGTAGCGCTGCTCGACCTCGCCCCGGCGGACCAGCACCGGCCGGCCGGTGCGCACGCTCTCGGCGGTGGGGATGTTGCTGTGCACGGAGTACGTCGCCCAGCGGCTCGCGGCGTCCTCGAACCCGCCGCGCAGCGCCATCAGCGCCATCGTCTCGTCGTCGACCATCAGCGACAGCGACGCGGCGGTCGCGCCGGCGGCCTTCATCATGTGGTCGGTGACGACGCCCGCGACCGCCTCGACGTCGGCCGCGGCGAGCAGCTCGCTGGTCACCTCGGCCAACCGGCGCAACCTGCTGCCGAGCGGCTGGCCGGGCGCGTAGGCGTCGGACGACTCCTCGGTGCCCTCGATCAGCACCAGCGCCCCGCCCTCGACGTCCCCGCCCAGCGGGCTCCACGACGTACGCATCGCGACCGGGCTGGTGCCGCCGGCGAGCATCGTCAGCTCACCGGTCCACGACCCGGTGCGCGCGAGCAGCTTGAGGACCTGGTCGACCGCTCCACGCTCGGGCTCGTCGAAGAGCCGGGTGCGCGCGTCGGCGTCGACCAGCCGGTCGAACGGCGACCCGAACAGGTCGACCGCCGTGGCGTTGGCATAGACGACCGTGCCGTCGGGGTCGAGCGCCACCGCGGCGATGGTGAGGCCGTCCAGCAGCGCGGCGTCAGGTTGCCACGACCGCGCAACTGGCCGAGGGGTCCGGGCCACCACGGGATCGTGCCATGCGCGCCCGCGCAGCGGCAGACGAATCCGGGCACCTGTGAGGGTGGTTCTGGATGGCCCGGACGGGTGGTCCGGTGAGTTCGGGTCCGACGGCGGGTCAGACCTGCATGCGCTCCCACAACCTCGCCGGGCTCTACGACCTGCCGTCCGTGGAGTGGTCGACGGTGACCGACCGGCTCTCCCGTGACCTCACCCAGGCACCGGGGTCGGGCGGGCCCGACCGGCACACCTGCTGGCTCACCACGCTCGACGCGGACGGCGCGCCGCACACGACCGGCATCGGCGCGGAGTGGCTGGACGGGTCGTGGTGGTTCGAGACCGGCCGCGGCACCCGCAAGGGCCGCAACCTCGACCGCGACCCGCGCTGCTCGCTGGCCCTCGCCGTCCAGGAGTTCGACCTCGTCGTCCACGGCACCGCGGAGGTCGTGACCGACCCGGCGACCGTCGCCCGGCTGGCCGAGGCCTGGGCCGCCGGCGGTTGGCCGTGCCGCGTCGACGAGTCCGGCACCGCGCTGACCGCGGACTTCAGCGCGCCCTCGGCCGGGAGACCGCCGTGGCACGTCTACCGCATCACGCCGGTCTCGGCGGTGGTGCTCGCCACCGTCGAGCCCGGCGGCGCGACCCGCTTCGACTTCGAGGGCTAGGTGTGATGCCCAGACCGGACAACCTCCCTGGGCATCACAACTAGGCCGTGCCTCTCACTTACTGGTGGATGCCGGCGTCGTCCAGGCGCGCGCTGGCAAGGCGCCGGCACGCGCGCAGACTGGGCGTCTCCGAAGTGTCGGCAACGCTGCCAGCGCGTGCTCTGGACGGCGTCCGGCGCCGCCATGAATGGAGAGACACGTCCTAGCGCCAGACGAGTGCCTGGCCGACGGTGACCGCGGCGGCGCTCGGCGTACCGCGCGCGGCGTCGACCGTCACGAAGAAGCGGCCGTGGACGTTGCTGATGAAGTCGGCCGACTTGTCCGGGCTGTCGCCCCAGTAGTGGCGGTCCTTGCCCGGTCGCCAGGTGACCTGCACGGCCCGGCCGTCGTCGGTGGTGCAGATGAACTTCTCGTCCGCGGGCGGCGCGCACGTCCAGCCGGGCAGGGCGAGCGCGACCGGCGACGTCTCCGGTCGCGGCGGCGTGAGGGTCTGCGGCCCGCCCGGCGCCGTCGTCGTGGTCGCGGGCGGCACGGCGGCCCCGGGCGTCGCGCTCGGGGCGGCCGGGTCGGTCGGGCCGGTCGACGACGACGCCGACGGCTCGGCGGCGAAGCCGGGCTGCTGCCCGCGGGGGCTGGTGGCGTGGTCGCCGCCGGAGGTCGCTACGGCGATCCCGCCCACGACCGCGGCGACGGCCAGGACGCCCGCCGCGGAGGCGATCCGCGTCCGTCGCCGGATCCGCGTGCCCTGGCACCGCGCGACGGTGGTGAGCCGGTCGAGGTCGGGTCGCACGTCCTCCATGCGGTCGCGCAGCGCGGTCGTGAGGCCGAGCTCGTGGTCGAGGTCGGTGTGGTCGTGGTCAGCGCTCATGGCCGGTCCTTTCCTCGTGCAGCGATCGCACGTGTGGTCGTAGCCGCGCCAGGGCGCGGTGGCTTCGTTGCTTGACCGCCGCGGCGCTGATGCCGAGGTCGGTCGCGGTCTCGGCGACGCTGCGGTCCTCCCAGAACCGCGCCACCAGCACCGCCCGGTCCAGCGCCGAGAGCTGTCGTAGCGCGGCGATCAGGTCGTGCCTGGTCGCCAGCACGTCGCCGTCGGGACCACCGGAGGGCACGGCGTACGCCGCGTCGGCCACGGCCTCGGTCGGCGTCTCGGTGTTGCGGCGCAGCCGTCGGTGGGAGAGGTAGGTGTTGATCAGCGTGGTGCGCGCGTAGCCGACGGGGTTGTCGCTGCGGACCAGGCGCCGCCACCGTGCGAAGACCTTCGCGTAGGTGCTCTGGGTGAGGTCCTCGGCGAGGTGGTGGTCGCCGCAGAGCAGGTACGCCGTCCGGTAGAGCTGGGTGCCCGACGCCCGCACGAACGCGTCGAAGCTCGCCGCTTCGTCGTCGCCCGCTCCCTTGTCCACGTCAGGTAGACGCCTCGAACGCCGGGTGTGGTGACATGCGGCCACCGAGAACTTTCCGCCGAGGGTCGTCGGCGGTGGTCAGTGGGCCATGTCGACGAAGCGCGAGTAGTGGCCCTGGAAGGCCACGGTGATGTCACGGGTCGGGCCGTTGCGATGCTTGGCCACGATCAGGTCGGCCTCGCCGGGTCGGGTCGACTCGCGCTCGTACAGGTCCTCGCGGTGCAGCAGCACGACCATGTCGGCGTCCTGCTCGAGGCTGCCGGACTCGCGCAGGTCGCTCAGCATCGGGCGCTTGTCGGACCGCTGCTCGGGACCACGGTTGAGCTGGGAGAGCGCGATGATCGGGACCTCGAGCTCCTTGGCGAGCAGCTTGATCTGGCGGGAGAACTCCGAGACCTCGAGCTGGCGGGACTCGACCTTCTTGCCGGAGGTCATCAGCTGCATGTAGTCGATGACGACCAGCCGCAGGTCGTGGCGCTGCTTGAGCCGGCGGGCCTTGGCCCGGATCTCCATCATCGTCATGTTGGGCGAGTCGTCGATGAAGACCGGCGCGCTGGAGACCTCGCCCATCTTGCGGGCCAGCTTGGTCCAGTCGTCCTCGCTGAGCTGGCCGTTGCGGATGTGGTTGAGCGGCACCTTGGCCTCGGCCGAGAGCAGCCGCATGGTGATCTCGGACCTCGTCATCTCCAGGCTGAAGAAGACGCTGGTGAGGTTGTTGTGGATCGACGCCGCCCGGCACAGGTCCAAGGCCAGCGTCGAGTTGTGCGTGGGGATCATCGAGCGCCCGGCGAGGTAGAGATGGTCCTCGTTGTCCACCTGCACGCAGCGGACCGGGACGCTCGGCACCCGTCGCACGGACGTGACGTACCGGCGCCCGATCCGCGCCGTCGTGGCAGGTCGGTGCTCCTTGTGCACCCGCTGCTTGCTGTAGAGACGGAAGACGTCGTCGCAGGTGGAGAAGTTGACGATGTAGCAGGTCGAGGTCTCCTCGCTACGACCCCGAACCTGCTTCGTGGTCCGGGAGACCTTGTATCCGAGGCTCACGACGAGCTCGTGGACGTCGTCCGCGAGTCGCTTGCTGGTCACGGCGAACTGGCAGGCCCCGTTGTGCCTCAGGACGTAGCCGTCGGTGTCCATCAGCCCGGCGAGCAGCTCGCGCCGAAGCGGCTCGGACGCGCGCAGGTAAGCGGGTGGGATGTGCTTGTTGTTGAGCACGCCCATCGTGCGCAGGATCGCGGCGACGCTGCCGTGGTCGGTCTGGCACTCGTGGCACATCTTGGTGCCGAAGAAGTGACGGCCGCAGTCGGGACAGATGCCATCGGTGACCGCGTCACGCTCGGGGAGCAGGAGCTGGTAGAGCATGCTTCCCCGTGGCTCCGCGCGGAGGCCGTAGGCCTCGATGTACATCGGGATCTCGTCCGTCTCGCACGTGATGCGGGCGCTCGCGCTGTGCCCGTCTCCGAGCCACGCGCCCAGGACGTAGGGAGGCAGCGGCAGTCGCGCCCACGAGCCCTCCAGCGGGGCGGCGTTGAGCACCGCGTGGTTGGCCCGCCCCTCCGCGTTGATCTTGACGGTCGCCGCGATCTGCTCGGTCGTGACGACGCTGGCGAACACGTGCTGGTTGCGCATCCGGTTGTACTGGTTGTCCGCGGCCCACGTGGACTTGCGTGCGGCCCGGGTCTCCGTCAGCCACTGGTGCTGCGCGTCGGCGATGATCGACGAGCCGTCGGAGAAGGTGAGCTCGTAGCAAGGGCGGTCTGTCATCACGTCGGTCGCGGCCACGACCGTGGTCGGACGTCCTTGAGCGTCGTAGAGCTGGTCACCGACCTGGACCTCACCCATGGTCGTCCAACCCGAAGGGGTGGCCAGTGGGGTGTCGAGTGCCAGTGCCTTCCCGACCGCAGGCCGCGCCGCGACGATGATCATCTGGCCGGCGTGGAGGCCGTTGGTGAGCTCGTCGAGATCCGCGAAGCCGGTCGGGACGCCGTAGAGGCCGGCCTCGCGGTTGCCGATCGCCTCGATCTCGTCGAGGACGCCGTCCATGATGTCGGAGAGCGGCGCGTAGTCCTCGCTGCTGCGCTTGTCGGTGACCTGGTAGACCTCGGCCTGGGCCTGGTCGACGAGGTCGTCGACGTCGCCCTCGCCGGCGTAGCCGAACTGCACGATGCGGGTGCCGGCGTTGACCAGCCGGCGCAGGATCGCCTTCTCGCGGACGATGCCGGCGTAGTAGGAGGCGTTGGCGGCGATCGGCACCGCGGACGTGATGGTGTGGAGGTACGGCGCCCCGCCGATGCGCTGGAGCTCGCCCCGCCGCTGCAGCTCGTTGCCGACGGTGACCATGTCGGCGGGTTCGCCGCGGCCGTAGAGGTCGATGATCGCGTCGTGGATCGTCTCGTGGCTCGGGCGGTAGAAGTCGGCCCCGCGGAGCACCTCGGCGACGTCGGCGATGGCGTCCTTGGAGATCATCATCGCGCCCAGCACCGACTGCTCAGCCGCCATGTCCTGGGGCGGCGTCCGGTCGCCACCCGACCCCGGCTCCGGCATGCCTCCGGGCGCCTGCCAGGCGTCGGACTCGGTCAGGCTCACGGGATACTCCTGGGTGGTGGCGAGCGGTCGGGGAGGGTGGGGAGGGTGTGACGGATGGGACGACGGGGGAACGTCGCCGACGGTAGGGCCGACCGCCGACAGCGCCGATCGACCCGGCCCGGAGCGGGCCTGGCGGGTGGTCGGACGGCGCTTGCGGGGCGCGGTTCGCGGGATGCGCTCGGAGCAACCTAGGCACCCCTCGGCGCGCCTGGGAAGCCTGCCATCCACACCCCCTGGGGAGAACCCGGCGATCCGCGTGGACGACACTCGGCAACCCTGTGCACAGCTTGGGGAAAGCCCTGTGGACCTGACGGTCGACCTCACCGTGCGCAGCGCTCTGACCTGCGAGGACGGCCGTCCACCGGTGTGGAGCGAAAATAGATCGCCCCGGTGTCCGGTCACCGGACGGTCACCTCGCGATCACCCGGTGGCTTTGTCGACAAAGGCCGCGGGCGTCGCCGGTCAAGGGCTCATCCACATCCTTATCCACCGGTGTGTAGGGACTAGTACCGTGCGGGCCAGCACCGCCGCACCGGCCCTTACGGTGACTAGTCCCGGGACCACGGGCGGGCGGGCACCGACCACCCCCTAACCTGCTCGCATGCCCCCCTCCCCCAGGCGCCGCCGGGCACGCCTCGCGCTGGTCGTCCCGGCCACCGCGGTGCTGGCGCTGCTCGCACCGACGGTGGCGGCGCCGGCCTCGGCGGCGGGCGCCGACGACGCGCCCGACACCGCGATCAGCGGGGGACCGCAGGACCAGATCACGCCCGGCGACCCCGTCACCCGGACCGCGCGGCCCAGCCTCCAGCTCAGCGCCAGCGAGCCCGCGTCGTTCAACTGCGCGGTGAACGCACGGGCGGTGCCCTGCCAGGCGGGGCTCAACGTGCTCACCGGGCTCGAGCCCGGCCCCCAGGTCTTCGTCGCGCAGGCCGTCGACCAGGACGGCCACTTCGACACGACGCCCGCCACGCTCACCTTCTTCGTGCCCCTCGACCTCGAGCCCGGTGGGGCCAGGACCTGGAAGAGGGTCAGGAGCCGCGCGTCCTACGACGGCGACTACGTCGCCACCGCGACGAAGGGCGCCCGGCTCCGTCTCGGCAAGGTCGTGGGCGTGCGGGAGCTCCGGCTCTACGCGCCGATCGGCCCGCGGCTCGGCAAGGTGGCGGTGCGGGTGGGCAGGAACCCGTGGATCAAGGTGCGGCTGCGGTCGGCGACGCGGGAGCGGCTGCACGTCTTCGAGCTGCGCGCCCCCGACGCCACCCGTCTGAGCGGCGTGGTCCAGATCAAGGCGCTCAAGGTCCCCCGGCACGGTGCGGTCGCGGTCGACGCGATCGTGGCGCGCTGACGCCCGGACGCGGCGGGCGGGCACCCGACGTACGACGGCCCCGCGGGCTCACGAGGAGCCGGCGGGGCCGTCGAGCGTGCGTGCGGGTCAGGCAGGGATGACGTTGAGGGCCACCGTGGCGGACACCTCGTCGTGCAGCCGGACGGTCACCTCGTGGGCGCCGAGCGACTTGATCGGGTTGCCGACCGCGATGGTCCGCTTGTCGACCTCTTGGCCGGAGACCTCGCTGATCGCCTCGGCGATGTCGGTGACCGTGACGGCACCGAAGAGGCGTCCGGCCTCGCCGGCCCGGACCTTGACCGCGACCGGGCCGCCCTCGAGCTTGGCCTTGATGGCCTCGGCGGAGTCGTGGTCGCGCACCGCGCGGGCGGTGCGGGCCTTCTTGATGGAGTCGATGGTCTTCTCGGCGCCGCGGGTCCAGCGGATCGCCTCGCCACGGGGGACGAGGTAGTTGCGGCCGTAGCCGTCCTTGACCTCGACGACGTCGCCGGGGGCACCGAGGCCGGTGACCTCCTGGGTGAGGATGAGCTTCATCGCGCAGATCCCCTTTCTCAGCGACCGGTGGACGTGTAGGGCAGCAGGGCCACCTCGCGGGCGTTCTTGACCGCGATGGCGACGTCGCGCTGGTGCTGGACGCAGTTGCCGGTCACCCGACGCGCGCGGATCTTGCCGCGGTCGGAGATGAACTTGCGGAGCAGGGCGGTGTCCTTGTAGTCGGCACCGGTCGCCTTCTCCTTGCAGAACTGGCAGACCTTCTTCTTGGGCTTGCGGAGTACGGG
This sequence comes from Nocardioides halotolerans DSM 19273, assembly GCF_000422805.1. Classification (GTDB taxonomy): domain Bacteria; phylum Actinomycetota; class Actinomycetes; order Propionibacteriales; family Nocardioidaceae; genus Nocardioides; species Nocardioides halotolerans. Next base: position 144,490 of record NZ_KE383927.1, read on the forward strand.
CTTGGCCATTGTGGTGCTTCCTCCTCAGAAGCCCGGCCCCGCGTCGGGGCCGGAATGGTCGGTTGGGATGGGTGCTGTCGAGGTCAGAACGGGGGCTCGTCGGCCGGCGCCGAGGGTGCGCCCCACGGGTCGCCGGCGGGAGCGCCGCCACCGGTGCCACCGGCCGCGGGGGCCGGGGTGGCCCACGGGTCGGCCGCGGGCGAGGACTGTCCGCCCTGGCCGGCCTGTCCGCCCTGGCCGCCTCCGCCGGAGTAGCCGCCCCCGCCGCCCTGGCGGCTGGTGCGGTTGACCTTGGCGGTCGCGAACTTGAGCGAGGGGCCGACCTCGTCGACCTCGATCTCGAAGACCGTGCGCTTCTGGCCCTCACGGTCCTCGTAGGAGCGGGCCTTCAGGCGACCCTGGACGACGACGCGCATGCCCCGCTGGAGCGACTCGGCGACGTTCTCCGCCGCCTGGCGCCAGATCGAGCAGCGCAGGAACATGGCCTCGCCGTCGACCCACTCGTTGGTGTTCTTGTCGAAGTTGCGCGGAGTCGAGGCCACCGTGAAGTTGGCGACCGCGGCGCCCGAAGGCGTGAAGCGCAGCTCGGGGTCGTCGGTGAGGTTGCCGACCACGGTGATGATGGTCTCGCCTGCCATTGGGTCTCCTTGTCGTCCCGCTGTGTCGTCCCGCTGTGGGTCCCACCCATCGTTGCCGCAGGCACCGACGGTGGGAAGGGCTCATCCACAGGCGACCCGGCCGGACCGGGCGCCCGCGGCACGGGCCTACTTGTTGTCGGGCCGGATGACCTTGGTCCGCAGGATCGACTCGTTCAGCGTGAGCTGGCGGTCGAGCTCCTTGACGGTGGCGGGCTCGGCGGTCAGGTTGACCACCGCGTAGATGCCCTCTTGGTTCTTCTTGATCTCGTAGGCCATGCGACGACGGCCCCAGATGTCGACCGACTCGACCGACCCGCCGTCCTTGCGGATGACGTTGAGGTACTTGTCGAGCGACGGACCGACGGTGCGCTCTTCGAGACTGGGGTCGAGGATGACCATCACTTCATAGGCACGCAAAGCAGTTCCACCTCCTGTGGGCTCAGCGGCCACGGTCTCTCCGTGGCAGGAGGGCTTGTGCGTTGGTCACGCCGTGGCGTCTGGCCGCGACGGACAGGAAAGGCTAGCAGCGGGCCGGGCGCCAGGACGAATCCGAGCGGCGGGCCCGAGGCCTGTGGAGAGCCCGCCCCGGCGTACGCCGAGCGCGGCTAGTTTCCGCCCGTGCAGCTGCGCCGAGCGAGTCCCGTGGCCGGTCGCTACGTGCTGCTCGAGCAGATCGGTGCCGGCGGCGCGGGGACCGTCCACCGGGCGCGCGACCTGCGCACCCGCCGCGACGTGGCGGCGAAGGTGGTGCGCGGCGCCGACCCGGACCGGCTGCTCGACCTGGTGCGCGAGCAGGCACACCGGATCGAGCACCCCCACGTGCTCTCGCCGCTGGGCTGGGCCGCGGAGGACGACATCGCGCTCATCGCGATGGAGCTGGTGCCCGGCGGCTCGGTGCGCGACCTGCTCGCGCGCCGCGGGCCGCTGCCGGAGCCGCTGGTCGCGCACCTGCTCGCCCAGCTCCTCGACGCGCTGGCGGCCGTCCACGCCCGTGGCATCGTCCACGGCGACGTCAAGCCGGCCAACCTCCTGGTCCGCGACGGCCCTCGCCCCCACCTCCTGCTCGCCGACTTCGGCGTGGCCCGGCACGCCGGGCGGCCGGCCCCGGTGGTGGGCACGCCGTCGTTCCTGGCGCCCGAGCGGCTGGCGGGCGCGCCGCCCGACCCGAGCCAGGACGTCTACGCCGCCGGCCTCGTCGCCCGGCGCGCGCTGGCCGGCCACGCCGCCCTGTTGACCCTCTGCGACTCCATGACGCGCACCGAGGCCGCGCGGCGCCCGACCGCTGCGGCGGCGCTGCGCCGGCTCGGCGAGCTCACGGCGCGGTGCTGGACTCCTGGGTGGTGAGCTCCCGGGTGGTGAGCTCCCGGGTGGTGAGCTCCCGGGTGGTGAGGTCCTGGGTGCCCACCACCCGCAGCAGGGCCAGGGCCTCGGCCTCGCGGCTGCCGGGAGCCGCCGAGTAGACGATCAGCGTCTGGTCGGCGTCCGGGACGTGCAGCGTGTCGCACTCCAGCCTCAGCTCGCCGAGCGTCGGGTGGGTCACGGTCTTGGCGTGGCTGCGCCACAGGTTCGCGTCGGTGCTGCCCCACAGCTCGCGGAACTCCGCCGAGCCCTCGTGCAGGTCCTCGAGGAGCCGGGCCAGGCCGGGGTCGTCGGGATAGCGCCCGGCGACCGAGCGGAGGTTGGCCACCGTCTGGGCCGCGGTGCCGGCCCGCTCCTCGGGCGTGCCGCCCACCGCGCTGCGCGGCGGGTCCGTCGGGTCGGGCAGGAAGCGCAGCCGCGGCTGGTTGCGTCGCTCCGGGCGCAGGCGCGACCAGTCGCCGTGCAGCGCCGAGGACATCGCGTTCCACGCCAGGACGTCGCACTTCGCGCTCATCACCAGGGCGGGGAGGTCGTGGAACCGGTCGATGAGCCGCATCACGCTCGGCCGCACGTGCAGGTCGATGAGGCCCGTCGCCGGTGGGGCGCTCCCGGCGAGGTGGAAGACGTGGTCGCGCTCGTCGGACCCCAGGCGAAGGGCGCGACACAGCGCCGACAGCACCTGCTCCGAGGGGTGGGGCCCGCGCCCCTGCTCGAGACGGACGACGTAGTCGACGCTGATCCCCGCCAGCATCGCCAGCTCCTCCCGGCGCAGTCCCGGGACCCGGCGGTGCAGCCCGGCCGGCAGGCCGACGTCCTCGGGTCGGACCCGGTCGCGGGCCCGCTTGAGGGCGCGGGCCAGCTCGGGACGGTTCGGCTTCACCTCACCAGCATCGCTCGCCGCCGGCGACGCGGGTAGGGACGTGGGTAGGACCGTCGGTCCCACGATCAACCGGCCCTCCCGGCGCCGGCCCGGACGACGCACGGTGGGGTCATGACCACCTCTCGCACCACCGTCCTGATCACCGGCGCCAACCAGGGGCTCGGCGCCGAGACCGCGGCGCGGCTCGCAGAGCGCGGCTGGACCGTCTGGCTCGGCGCACGCGACACCGCCCGCGGGGAGTCGGCCGCCAAGGAGATCCTCGACGCGCGACCGGACGCGGACGTCCGGGTCGTGCAGCTCGACGTCACCAGCGACGAGTCCGTCGCGGCGGCGTACGACGAGGTCGTCCGGGCCGGCACCGGACTCGACGTCCTCGTCAACAACGCCGGCATCAACAGCACCCGCGCGCTGCCGGCCGACACCCGGCCCGCGGACTTCCTGCCGGTCTTCGGCGTGAACCTGCTCGGCCCGGTGCGGGTGACCAACGCCTTCCTGCCCCTGCTCGAGCGCTCGCCGCGCCCGCGCCTGGTGATGGTCTCGAGCGGCCTGGGCTCCTTCGCGGTCACCCAGGATAGGTCGCGCCGGGAGTCCACGATCTGGGGGATCGTCTACCCGTCGTCGAAGGCGGCGCTCAACATGGTGACGACGATGTACGCCAAGTCGCTCCCCGGCGTCCGGGTCACCGCGGTCGACCCCGGCTACACCGCGACGAGCCTCAACGACTTCTCGGGCGTCCAGACCGTGCCGGAGGGCGCCGAGCCGATCATCGAGGCGTGCGTCGCGGACGAGCTGCCGGGTGGCTTCATCGGCAGGGACGGCGTCGTCCCCTGGTGAGCCCGGAGCGGTGTCCGCCGCGGCTCGTACTGTGAGGTCATGGACATCGGAGCCCACGTCGAGCAGACCGACCCGATCGCCGAGGCGCAGGCCCGCAACGCGCCGCTGGTGCAGTTCTTCCTCGGCGACCCCCAGAGCTTCAAGGGCCCGGTGGTGAAGTACGCCGGCGGTGCCGAGGGCCTCAAGGCCGACGCGGCCGACGCCGGGGTCGACCTCTACGTCCACGCTCCCTACCTGATCAACGTCGCCACGACCAACAACCGCCAGCGGATCCCCGGCCGCAAGCTGCTCCAGCAGCACATGGACGCCGCGGCCGAGATCGGCGCCAAGGGGCTGATCGTCCACGGCGGTCACGTCACCGACGACGACGACCCGGCCAAGGGCTTCGACAACTGGCGCAAGGCGATCGAGGCCACCGACCTCAAGATCCCGCTGCTCATCGAGAACACCGCGGGCGGCACCAACGCGATGACCCGCTACCTCGACCGGATCGCGGGGGTCTGGGAGGCGATCTCGAAGGCGGAGGGGTTCGACATGGTCGGCTTCTGCCTCGACACCTGCCACGCCCACGCCGGCGGCAACCCGATGGAGACCGTCGTCGACGACGTCCGCAAGATCACCGGGCGCATCGACCTCGTCCACTGCAACGACAGCCGCGACGAGTTCGACTCCGGCGCTGACCGGCACGCCAACTTCGGCGCCGGCAGGATCGACCCCGATCTCCTCGCCGCCGTCGTCCGCGACGCCGACGCCCCCGTCATCTGCGAGACCCCCGGCGGCGCGAAGGAGCACACGGCCGACTTCGCGTGGCTCCGCGAGCGGCTCTGAGGAGCCTGCCCTTCAGGCCGTCCGAGGGACGTCGCTGACCGGCAGCACCAGCAGCTCGCAGACCTCGTGCGCCATGTCGCGCTCGGGGTGGCGGCGCTCGAAGCGCACCGGCGCGGCGGCGGACCCGGCCCCGAAGACCAGGAACTGGAACTCGTGCCCGCCGTCGACCGACACCGGGAGCGCCAGCAGGTGGCCGGGCAGCCCCGCGACGTGCCAGCGGCTCGCACCGAGACCGCGACGGAACCGCACGGCCAGGTGGCTGCCGGGTCCGACCTCGACGATGGTGCCCGGTCGGGGGTCGCGGATCACGACGAAGCGATCCTCGGCGTACGACGGAGCCGGGCTGGTCAGCGACATGCTCATGAAGCTCTCCTGGGGAATGCGCTGCGGGTGCAGGGTCAGCGATGAGGAGCCGCCTCCCGACCGTCTGATACCGGGACGGGCCGGAAAGTTCCGTCGCCGGTCCGTGCTGCGCTCAGCCGGAGCAGAGGAACGGCGCCGGGGCCGCGTCAGCGGACGCCGCGGACACGGTCGCGGCCAGCGCCGCGGCCGGGTCAGCTCCGGAGGCCAGCGCCTCGTGCACCCGGACCAGCACGTCGTGCGCGGCCTCGTCGTTGACCGCGGCGGGGCTGGCCACCACGCAGCGCGCTCCGGCGTGCAGCCAGGCGGCGGTCATGCCGATCAGCTCCTCGCCCCACCGGACCGAGGAGCGGCCGACCTCGCACGCGGAGAGCAGCACGACGTCGGGCACGGCGGGCAGCTGGTCGATGTCGTAGCCGAACCACGTGCCGTCGACGAGCTCGAGCCCGGAGAATAGCGGGTTCTCCGCCGAGTGCCGGCCGTGCGCCGCGACGTGCAGGACGTCGACCCGGCCGGCCAGCTCCGAGACGGCCGGCGCCGTCGCGTCGGCGCCGGCGAGCACGGGCGCCGACCCCCAGGTCGCCGCCGCCGCGCGCACCTCCGCCTCGGCGCGTACGACGCGCGGCCCGGCCACGAACCCGGCCGAGCCCGTCCGCAGCGGCGACGCCGCGCGCGCCAGCCACGAGGTGGCGCTCTGCGCCACGGTGACCGGCCGGCCGACCAGCCCGGGCAGCAGCGTCCACGGGACCCCGGCCAGCACCCCCGAGGGCGTCAGCACCGCCCGGCGCCAGCCCAGGTCGTCCGAGAGCGGGGCGACCAGCACGTCCGCCACCGACTCGAGCCGGCGGGCCAGCGTGCCGCGCACCGAGCCGGCGAGCGCGCCCGGCAGGTCGGCCGCGGCCATGTCGAGGTCGGCCAGCATGCCGCCGAGGGCGTCGTCGAGCCGCGACCGGTCGCCCAGGTCTCGACGGACCGTGCCGTCCGCGGTGACCACCAGCGCGACGACGCCGTCGGCGGTGACGACGTAGGCGACCAGGGCCGTCTCCGCGCCGAGGCGGGCCTGCAGCTCCGCCAGGCCGACGGGGTCGGCGACCGCGCCGGAGCCCTGCCGCTGCCAGGCCTGCTCCCGGATCCGCCGCCGGAGCTCGGCCTCGCGCCCGGGCGGCGGCCCGGCCCGGAGCTCGGTGAGGTCGGCGACGGTCTGGGGGTCCTGGGGCGCGCGCACCGGCTGGACCCGCGAGGCCAGCATCCGCGCGCGCTCCGACCACTCGAACAGGACGGCGTCCGACCGCGACCGCACCGCCAGCGACAGTCCCCGCACCGCGAGGCGGACGCCGTGCCCGACCACGTTGGTCTGGAGGTCCAGCGACCCGAACGAGCTCTGCCACGCGTGCAGGTCGTCGAGGCCGGCCTTGACGTGACCGAACGCCGAGCGCGCGTCGGACAGACCGGCACGGACGTCACGGGCCTGCAGCCGCACCGACAGCGGTGCCGACGAGGCCAGGTCCGACCGCTGCAGCAGCGCGCGCGCCCCGTCGGGCTCGCCCGAGCCCACGCGCGCCTTCGCGATCGCCAGCCGCAGCGCGGCGGCCTCCCACCGCAGCCCGTGGCCGCGCAGCTCCTCGACGAGCGACGCGCCCTCGTCCAGCACGGCGGGCCGGACCCGTCCCGTCGCGAGCTCGGCCTGCACCCGGACCGCATCGGCGCGGTGCTGCCACGCGACCGCGCCGGCCCGCGCGAACCGGCGGGCCGCTCGCCGGGCGACCACCGCCGCGTCGCGCGGCGCGGTCAGGAGGAGGGAGCGGGCGAGCGTGAGCTCGGCCTCCGCCTGCCGGCGGGCGAGCCGGGCGACGCCGTACGCGCGGGCCGCCTCGTCGAGCGCCGCCCGGCCCTCGTCGAGCAGGCCGGCGGCCATGAGGACCTCCGCGCGGTCCTGGTCGCCCACGGCCGCGCTCACCGGGCTCAGCGGCGCCAGCACCGGCGCCGCCGCGCCCATGTCGATGAGGGCACCGGCGAGGTCGCCGGCGAGGAAGCGGGTGTAGCCGAGGTTGTGCTCCCCCATGGCCGCCTCGAGCGGGAGCTCGTGCTCGTGCAGCAGCGCCACGGCCCGCTCGAAGTCCGCCTGCGCCTCGGCCAGGTTGTTGAGCTGGAGGTGGGCGGTGCCCCGGTTGCCCAGCGCGCGGCCGAGCGGCACCGGGAAGGCCGCGAGCGCGCCGATGGCCCGGTCGAACTCCTCGACCGCCTCGGCCATCTGCCCCGAGAGCATCACCAGCAGGCCGTGCTGGCTGAGCAGCGACCCCCTCGTCTCGTCGGAGAGCCCGGACCGCTGGAGCGCGGACTCGCACAGCTGCATCGCGACCGCGCGGTTGCCCGTCTCCGCCTCGACGTAGGCGAGGCTCGCCTCGATCGCACCGGTCGTGGCGTCGTCCCGCGAGCGCTCGAGGGCCTGCTGCAGCGGCGCGCGCGCCGCCCGCACCCGGCCGCCGTTGATGGCGGCGACCCCGCGGGCGTGCAGCTCCTCGGCCGACAGCACCCGCCGATTGTCGCGCTACTGGTCCGGTTTGGCCTGCACCGCGGCGACCGCGTCGCGCGCCCGCTGGAGCGCGGTCGCCTCGTCGTCGCCGTCCGCGATCCGCGGCTCGAGCGCCGCGGCGATCCGCGCCGCGACGATCGGTGCGGAGAACGACGTGCCGCTCCACACCCCGAACCCGCCGCGGAAGTCGTCGGGGTCGATGGTCTCGCGCGGCCGGCCGTTCTTCTCGCTGCGCGCCGCGGGCTCGAGGCCGCCCTGGAACGTCGTCGGGAACGTGCTCATCACCGCGGCCCCGGTCGTGTAGCACGTGACCCAGGGGCCGATGTTGCTGAACAGCGCGTCGGTGACCCTGTTGGGGTTCTTCGCGCCCACCGAGACGATCGGGGGCGCGTCCGGGTCGAGCGTGACCGGCGGGGCGCCGGTCGACCACGGCGCGAACGCCGCCGGGAAGCTGGGCCGCGACGTGGCGTCGTTGCCGGCCGAGCAGACCACCACGCAGCCGGTGAGCGAGATGTCGCGGAGGATCTCGTACATCGTCGGGTCGAAGAGCAGGTCCTGCGGGGTCTCGTGGTAGTAGCCCATCGACAGGTTGAGCACGTCGATGATCCGCCCCTCCTTGCCGCCGGTGCTGCGCCCGAGCCGCGCCAGGTCGCGGATCTGCTGGAGGGTCGTCACGAGGTCCGACTCCACGATCGGGCCGTCGGACGGCACCACGCGGAACGCCAGGATCTGGGCGTCGGGACAGCCCTGCATCACGAGTCCGGCGATGAACGTCCCGTGCCCGGCCATCGGGTCGATGACGCCGTCGAGCATCCCCACGACGTCGCCGGTGAGCTCCGGGTCGTCAGAGGGCGTGATGTAGCCGATCGCCGTGCTGTCGACCTCGATGCCCTTCTCGACCACCCCGCCGGCGAACCAGTCGTGGTCACCGCACCCGGTGTCGAGGATGGCGACCGTGGGGCGGCGGCCCTGGTAGTCGTCCTTGCGGGGCGGCCGCGGGCCCACGTAGGCGATCGGCTGTCGGCCGCCCGAGCCCGGGGCGGCGTAGCTCGCCACCGGGTTGTCCATGCCGCCGCCGGAGGGGTTGCTCCAGTGGTAGGGGTTGGACCAGTGGTACGGGTTCGACCAGTGGTAGGGGTTCGACCAGTGGTAGGGGTTGCCGTCGATCGGGTGCACGTCGAGCAGGTGGTCGAGGGTGACGCCGCGGAGCAGCTCCTCGGCCTCGTTGCGCTCGACGAACGTCTCGCGGTTCGCCTCGGCGTCCGCCCGCCGCTCCTCCTCGGGCCGCCGGGCCTCCGCGCGGGCCTGCTGGAGCAGCACCCACGCGTCCGGGGGCCGGGTCGCCACGCCGCGCCCGACCACGATCCGCACCGACCGCTGCAGCGCGCCGGCGTTGGCCTCGTCGTCGAACTCGGTGGTGTCGAGCTCCCAGTTGAGGCTGCGCAGCGCGCTGGCCAGCGTCGTGAGCCGGGCCGCGCCCGCCTCGTCGGCGGTGCGCACCAGCAGCCGGTCGCCGACGTACGCCGTCGGCATCGGCCGGGGCTGGCCGTCCACCTCCGGGCCGCTCGCGGGGTTGACCACGCCGATCGGGAACGCCGGCCCCGCCCAGCGCTGCCAGTCGTCGACGTCGGGGAACCGCTTCGGGCGACGCACGGGCACGAACCGCTCGGAGTCGGGGTGGGTCATCGGCAGTCCTCAGATCTCGAAGGCGGGCGTCATGAACGGCGTGGTGCCGTCGGCCGGCTCCAGCCGGAGACGGAGCATGCCGGGGGTCAGGCCGGGCAGCTCGAAGCGGCCGGTGTCGCCGACCTCGAGCGTCGCGAGCTCCTCGCTGTCGCGGAGGACGACCACGGTGATCGGCGACGGCGGGACGACCCACCCGTCGATGCGGGGCGAGCTGCCGTCGGTGGAGATCCGCAGCAGCAGGTCGACGCCGTCGTGGGCGAAGCGCAGGGTGTACGCCGTGGCGGAGGCGCCGCGGGCGCCGGCGAGCTCCTCGGTCCGCTCGACGAGCAGCATCAGCTCGAGGTCGAGGTCGGACGCCGCGAGGGCCGCGGCGGTCTGGAGCCGGGCCACCATGCCCTCGGGCACGGCGTCCTGGGTCTCCCAGTAGGTGCGGACGCCGGCCAGGAGGTCGTCGTCGCTCAGCTCACTCATGGCTGTCCCCGTTCGTGTCGATGAGGGCGCGAAGCTTCTGGAGGCAGCGGCCGCGGGTCGGGCCGATGCTGCCCACCGGCATCCCGAGGTCGGCGGCGATCTTGGTGTAGTCGGGGCGGTGCTCGAAGGCCACGATCCGCAGCAGCGCCTGGCACCGCTCGGAGAGCCGCTCGACGGCGTCCCACAGCCGGTCGTCGCCGTCGCGGCGCACGACCTCGGCCTCGGCGGAGCCCGCGTCGGGCAGGCGGCGGGCGAGCTCGTCGTCCTCGACCGGGATCCCGCGGCCGCTGGCCTTGGCCACGCGCCACGCCTCCCGGCGTGCGGTCGTGGTCAGCCAGCCGCCCACGGCGGCGGGCTCCTGGATCGACCCGCGGGCCTTCACCAGGGCCAGCCAGGTGGTCTGCACGACGTCCTCGGCAACGTCCGCCTCGAGGCGGTGGGCGCGCACGACGTGCCAGAGCACCGGGGTCATCACCCGGACCAGCTCGTCGAGCGCCACCGCGTCGCCCGCGGTCCAGCGCTCGAAGGCGGAGGCCGCCTCGCCCCAGACGTCGCCGGGGCGCTCGGTCGCAGCGCCGCCGATCGTCACGGTCGCCTCCGAGAGCACGGTGGTAGGGAAGGTCACGACGAGGAAGAGCGACGACAACGGCGCCTGATACACGTCGCCTGCACAGCGTGGCAGGTTCGTGCGCCGTCTGCGAGCACCCCGAGCCGCCGAGGTGCTTCCCGATAACCTCGACGGGTGACTCCCACCGTGCGCGCCATCAGCCCGGAGGACCACCTCGCCTTCCTCCGCTCCCAGCGCTCGGCGAGCTTCCTGCAGACCCCGGCGTGGGGCCGGGTGAAGTCGGAGTGGCGCCACGAGTCACTCGGCTGGTTCGACGGTCCCGGCGACGACGCCGCGCTCGTCGGCGCGGGCCTGGTGCTCTACCGCCAGCTGCCGAAGGTCAAGCGCTACCTCGCCTACCTGCCCGAGGGCCCGGTCATCGACTGGTCGACCGACCGGCTCGGCGAGTGGCTGGCGCCGCTGGCCGCCCATGTCAAGGGCCAGGGCGCGTTCGGCATCCGGATGGGCCCGCCGGTGGTGACGCGCCGGTGGAGCGCGGCGCAGGTCAAGGAGGGACTCGCCGACCCCGGCGTACGCCGCCTCGCGGACCTGCAGCCCACCGATCGCGACCCGGTGGGGGCGCGGGTCGTCTCCCAGCTCACCTCGCTGGGGTGGCGCCCGCAGGGCACGGAGGAGGGGTTCGCGCTCGGGCAGCCGCAGTACGTCTTCCAGGTCCCGCTGTCCGGCCGCACCGAGGCCGACGTCCTCGCCGGCATGAACCAGCTCTGGCGCCGCAACATCAAGAAGGCCGGCAAGGCCGGCGTCGAGGTGACCACCAGCAGCGGCCGCGGCGAGGAGGAGGGCGACCTCAAGCTCTTCCACGACCTCTACGTCCACACCGCCGAGCGCGACCACTTCACGCCGCGCGGGCTGCCGTACTTCCGGGTGATGGCCGACGCGCTCGGTGCCGAGGAGCCCGACCGGTTCCGCCTCTACCTCGGCCGGCACGAGGGCGACCTCGTGGCCGCCACGATCATGGTCCGCGTCGGCGCGCACGCGTGGTACTCCTACGGCGCCTCCTCCACCGAGAAGCGCGACGTCCGCGGCTCCAACGCGGTGCAGTGGGCGATGATGCAGGCCGCGCTCGAGGCGGGCGCCGACGTCTACGACCTGCGCGGCATCACGCCGACCCTCGACGCGGACGACAGCCACGTCGGCCTGATCCAGTTCAAGGTCGGCACCGGCGGCGAGGCCGTGGAGCACGCCGGCGAGTGGGACCTCCCGCTCGACGGCCCGACCAACAAGGCGATCTACAAGGCCTTCGAGCTCTACATGAGCAGGCGCTGATGGCGCTGGTGCTCGCGGTCGACGGCGAGCGCTGGCGCGGTCACCTGCGCGGCTACGCCGAGGCCACGCCGGGGCTGGTGCCCGTGGCGAAGGGCAACGGCTACGGCTTCACCCTCGGCCGGCTGGCGCGCAAGGCCGCGTGGCTCGGTGCGGACACGCTCGCGGTCGGCACCTACGAGGAGCTGCCCGAGGTCGCCGGCCGCTTCCCCGGCGACCTGCTGGTGCTGACGCCGTGGCGCTCCTTCCACCCGGCGCCGGACGCCTCGCTGGAGCGGCGGGTGGTCCACACGGTGAGCCGGCCCGACGACCTGGGCGGCCTGCTCGCGGCACAGCCGGGGGCGCGGTTCGTGCTCGAGCTCCGCACGTCGATGCGGCGGCACGGCATGTCGGCGCAGGAGCTCTGGGGCCTCGGCTCGGACGGCGCGCGGGCGCTGCGCGGCGGCCGCCTCGAGGGCGTGGCGCTGCACCTGCCGCTCGCCGCCGGACGGCACCTCGCCGAGGTAGAGCGCCTGCTCACCGACCTGGTCGCGGCCGGGCTGCCGACCCGCACGGTCTGGGTCAGCCACCTGACCGCGGCCGAGCTCACCACCTTGCGCTCGTCGTACGCCGACCTGGAGATCCGCCCGCGCATCGGCACCGACCTGTGGCTCGGCGACCGGGACGCGCTGCGGGTGACCGCGACCGTGCTCGACGCGCACCCGCTCGCGCGCGGCGACGGGTTCGGCTACCGCGGCCGCACCGCTCCCCGCGACGGCACCCTGCTGGTCGTGAGCGGCGGCACCGCCCACGGGATCGGCCTGGAGTCGCCCAAGGGCGAGGCCGGGCTCAAGGCCCGCGCCGCGGTCGTCGCCCGCAGCGGGCTCGACGCGATGGGCCTCACCCGGTCGCCGTTCTGGGTCGACGGCAAGCAGCGGCTCTTCGCCGAGCCGCCGCACATGCAGGCCTCGATGCTGTTCCTGCCTGCCGACGCCGCGGTGCCCGAGGTGGGCGACCGGGTCGACGCGCGCGTGCGCTACACCGCGACGACGTTCGACCGCGTCGACGTCGGCTGAGCCGGGTGCTGCCCCGGGTGCACTTTCGGCGCCTTTGCGCTGATTTGGTCTTGTTTCACGCGTGGAACAGCGCCGGTTCGGCGCGATTGCGCTGATTCGGCACCAACTGGTGGTCGGCCGGCTCGACGGACGGGTCGTCGCCACGGTCGCCGAGCACGGGGTCCAGGTCCGGCCGCAGCACGTCGCGGGTGACGATCGCGACGAGGTAGAGCTCGCCGAGCATCCTGATCAGGATCGCGACCCAGTACCACCCGACCTGGTCGCCCTCGTTGGGCTGCAGGTCGCCGTTGAGGTACCACCACACCGACGCGAAGTAGACGACCTCGCTCGCCTGCCACACCAGCTGGTCTCGCCAGCGCGGCCGGGCGAGCACGGCCAGCGGCAGCAGCCACAGGACGTACTGCGGCGAGTAGACCTTGTTGACGAGCAGGAAGCCGGCGACCACGAGGAAGCCGAGCTGCGCCAGCCGCGGCGTGCTCGGCGCGCGGAACCCCACCGCCGCGACCGCGGCGCACCACAGCCCGAACAGCGCCCACGACCAGTGGTTGACGGTGCCCGCCGCGATCGCCTCACCCGACCACTGGCTCACCACCAGCCAGGCCGAGCCGAGGTCGGGGCCGCGCTCGGAGTTGAACTCCCAGAACCGCTTCCACTCGTCCTGCCCCACGACGTACGCCGGGGCGTTGAGCACGAACCACGCGCCCGCGGCCGCGAGCACCGTGTCGACCAGGTCGCGGTAGCGCCGCTCGCGCAGGCAGATGATCGCGATCGGGCCGAGCAGGAAGAGCGGGTAGAGCTTGGTCGCGGTGCCGAGGCCGACGAGGAGGCCGGTCGCCACCGGCCGGCCGCGTGCCCACGTGAAGAGGGCGCCGGCGACCATCACCACCGCGAGCAGGTCCCAGTTGATGAGCCCGGTGAGCAGCAGGGCCGGCGAGGCCGCGAAGGCGGCGGCGTCCCACGGCCGCCGGCGGTGGGCACCGGCGAGGAGCCACGCCGAGAGGATGGCGAGCGCCCCGAAGACCAGCGCGTTGACGATCACGAAGCCGCGCTGCTCCTTGCGCACCTGCGGGGTGGCGGCAACGTCCTCGACCTGCTGGTCGGAGCGGGCGTGCACGTCGCCCGAGTCGGCCACCTGCTGGGTCACCCAGGCGGCGCCGTACGCGAAGTAGGCGATGCCGACGGGGTACTCCATGACCTCGTAGCGCGAGCGCACCTGCGGGTCGTCGGTGTAGGGCCAGTCCAGCTCCACCAGCCCGCGCCCGGTGTAGAGGTAGGGCAGGTCGGAGTAGCACATGTGCGTGTAGCGGTCGTCGTTCGTCCAGGTGTCCTGGTAGCAGCCGCTCTTCTGCAGCATCCCGAGCGCGAAGAACGCCGCCGCGACCAGCACCAGCACGCGGGCGGGCGTCCACCAGGGGTGCCGGGTGGCGTGGGCTCCGACGGGGCCGCCGACGCCCTCGCTGAGGGCGGTGACGACCGGGTCGTCCAGGGTCGGGTGGACGTGGTCGTCCGCTCGGCGGCGGGTCACGTCACCAGCGCATCCGGTCCCACCACGCCCAGGCGAACGCCGAGCGGGTCGCCGCCGCGGTGGCCGCCGCGGTGGCCGCCGCGCGCGACGGCACGCCGGTCGCGCTGGGCGTCGGCGTGGTGCAGCCCAGGACGGGGCAGGTCGGGGTGGTCGGCGGCGGGGCCGTCGTCGTGGGTGGTGGCGGCGGCGGCGCCGTGGTCGGCGGCTGGGTCGTCGGGTCCTGGGTCGGCGTGGTCGGCGGCGACGGCACCTCGGTCGGCGTCTTCGTCGGCCTGCCGGTGGCCGTGGACTCCGACTTGGTGGGGCTCGGCTTCTTCGTGGGCTTCGGCGGCAGCGTCGGCTGGTGGCCGTCGTCGGGCGCCTCACCGTCGACGTACGCCGGCGGCGGGAAGGTCTCCTCCTCGACGCCCTCCATGTCGCGGTTCATGACCGCGGTCCACGTGTCGGCGGGGTAGTCGCCGCCGAAGTACGACGGCAGCCAGCCGTCGAGCTGTTCGTTGCCCTTGCCGCGGACGTACATGACCGAGGTGGACAGCTGGGGCGTGTAGCCGGTGAACCAGGCCGAGTCGACCTGGTCGAGGGCGTTGGTCGCGGTGCCGGTCTTGCCGGCGGCCGGCCGGTCGATGCCCTGCGCCGCGGTGCCGGTGCCGGTCGCGACGACCTGCTGCAGCGCGTAGCTCACATCGGCGGCGATGTCGGCGCCCTGGTCCTTGTCGATGACCTGCTTGTCGCTGAGGGAGTGGTCGTAGAGGACCTCGCCGTCCTTCGACTCGACCTTCTCGATGATGTAGGGCTGGTTGAACCGGCCGCCGTTGGCGATCGTCGCGTAGCCGTTGGCCATGTTGATCGGGCTGATCGTCGCGCTGCCGAGCGTGATGCTCGGATAGGGGTCGAGGCCCGCGCTGGCCCGGGGGAAACCGTAGTGCTTGCCCGGGCCCTTGTTGGGCGGGATGCCCATGGCGTTCATCATCTCGAGGACCTTCTGCGGCCCGTCCGGCATCGAGACCGTGAGATCGGTGTAGGCCGTGTTGATCGAGTCCTCGGTGGCCTTGATCAGGTTGACCGCCGAGCCGTAGTCGTTGTCCTGCTCGTTGCGGATCTCGTCGCCGTTGTCGAGCACGAACGGCGAGTTGCCCTCGAAGGTGTCCTTGAGCGAGTAGCCGGCCTTGAGCCCCGCCGCCAGGGCGAACGGCTTGACCGACGAGCCCGCCTGCCCGCCCGCGATCGCCCAGTTGATCTCGCTGTCGAGGTAGTCCTGGCCGGCGAAGATGCCGCGCACCGCCCCGCTGCCGACGTCGACGCTGGCCACCGCGACGTGGAGGTTCTTGTCGCTGAACTCCTTGCCCTCGGGCCGGACCTCGGCGACGCCCTCCTCGGCGGCGGTCATCGCCTTCTGGGTGAACGTCGTGGTCACCCGGAGCCCGCCGCCGTCGATCTCGGACTCGGTGAACGGCTCGCCGGTGTCCTTGTTGGTGAGCGTGGTGAGCTCGTTCTTCACCATCGTCAGCACGTGGCCCTTCTGGCCACCGAACTTGTCGTCCGCCTTCTGCGGAGGGAACTTCGGCAGCTTGCGCGCCGCGCGCTTCGCCTCCTCGGCAGTGATCTCGTCGGCCTTCGCCATGCCGTCGAGGACGTAGGCGTAGCGCTCGCGCAGCGCGCGCTTGGCGTCCTTGCCGTCGGCCGGGTCGAAGCCGTTCGGGTTGTTGATGATGGCCGCGAGCGCCGCGCTCTCCTTGAGGTCGAGCTCGGACGCCGGCTTGTCGAAGTAGGCCTGCGCGGCGGCTTGGACGCCGTACGCCCCGCGGCCGAAGTAGATGGTGTTGAGGTAGCCCTCGAGGATCTGCTTCTTGGACTTCTGCCGCCCCACCTTGAGCGACAGGATCGCCTCCTTCAGCTTGCGCGTGTAGGAGCGCTCCTGGGTGAGGTAGAGGACCTTGATGTACTGCTGGGTGATCGTCGACGCGCCCTGGGTGGCGTTGCCGGACGCGTTGTTGAACACCGCGCGGACGATGCCGCGGTAGTCCACGCCGCTGTCGCTCCAGAACGTGCGGTTCTCGGCGGCGACGACGGCGTCCTTGATGTCCTGCGGCATCTCGTCGTAGGCGATGGCGTCGCGGTTCTGGACGGCGTACTGGCCGAGCTCGCTCTCGCCGTCGCTGTAGTAGACGAACGACGTGTTGGTCTCGAAGTCGGCGTTCGGGTCCGGCAGCTTGGTGGTCTGGTAGAGGTAGACGAACGCGCCGGCGACGACAAGGGCGCCTGCCAGACAGGCCAGCAGGACGTAGACCAGCGCGCGGCGGACCTTCTGCCCGCGGGTGCGCGCCTTCTTGGGCTTGCCGTTGCGGCCGAGCACCACGCGCGCCGGCTTGTTGTTGCCGGCCTTCTTGCCCGTCCTGGTGGCGGGAGCCTTGGAGCCCGCCTTCTTGGCCGCTCCCGAGGGCCTCGCCGCGGCCGCCTTGCGTGCGGGGGGTCGGCCCTGCCCGCCGCCCGAACCCGCCTTCCGCTTACCTGCCACGTCGCACGAGGGTACGCAACCGGCCCACGAATGGCCGAGTTGACGGGCCCGTCGCGGCGATGGTCGGGCCGTGGTCGCGCGCGCCGTGGTCGCGGGGTGGTCCGGTCGCCGGTGGCGGGGTAGTCCCTGACGAAACGGCCCCGGGATCGGATGTCCAGGGGCCGTTTCGTCAGGGACTACCCCGACGACCGAACTCGATGTACCAGCCATTCGCACTTGGTGGATATATCGCTACGATAGGTCGCGTGGCACGTCGGGCAGAGACCATCGAGCTGGCAGTCCTCGGACTGCTGCACGAGGGCCCCATGCACGGCTACGAGCTGCGCAAGCGGCTCAACCTCATGCTCGGCTGGGGTCGGGTGCTGTCCTACGGCTCGCTCTACCCCACGCTGAAGAAGATGCTCAGGGGCGCGCTGATCGAGGAGTCGACCGCGTCGACACCGACCTCGCGGCGTCCCAAGATCGTCTACCAGGTGACCGAGGCCGGCACCCGGGAGTTCGAGCGGCTGATGTCGGAGGTCGGTCCCACCGCGTGGGAGGACGACAACTTCGACATCCGCTTCGCGTTCTTCTCCTCCACCGACATGGAGATCCGGCTGCGCGTGCTCGAGGGCCGCCGGACGCGGCTCCAGGAGCGCCTCGACCGCATCCAGCGCGAGCTCTCCATGACCGAGAAGGAGGTCGACCGGTACGCCGGAGAGCTCCAGCGTCACGGCGTGGAGTCGGTCGAGCGCGAGGTCAACTGGCTCTCCGACCTCATCAACGCCGAGCGCGGCAACCCGCCCGCGCCCAACCTGGGCACCCCGCCCACCACCGCTGAGACGTCCTGACCGGCGCGCAGCACCTATCGAGAAGGGAAACGCACCCCATGGGTTCGGTTCGAGTAGCAATCGTCGGAGTCGGCAACTGTGCGACGTCCCTGATCCAGGGCGTCCACTACTACCGCGACGCCGACCCGAGCGCCACGGTGCCGGGGCTGATGCACGTCACCTTCGGTGACTACCACGTCTCCGACGTGGAGTTCGTGGCGGCGTTCGACGTCGACGACATGAAGGTCGGCAAGGACCTCTCCGAGGCCATCAACGCCTCCGAGAACAACACCATCAAGATCTGCGAGGTGCCCACCCTCGGCATCGAGGTGCAGCGCGGCCACACCCTCGACGGCCTCGGCAAGTACTACCGCCAGACCATCGCGGAGTCGGCCGCCGAGCCGGTCGACGTCGTCCAGGTCCTCAAGGACACCCAGGCCGACGTGCTCGTGTCCTACCTCCCGGTGGGCTCGGAGGAGGCCGACAAGTTCTACGCCCAGTGCGCGATCGACGCGGGCGTGGCCTTCGTCAACGCCCTGCCCGTCTTCATCGCCTCCGACCCCGAGTGGGCCAAGAAGTTCGAGGACGCCGGCGTCCCGATCATCGGCGACGACATCAAGTCGCAGGTCGGCGCGACCATCACCCACCGCGTGCTGGCGAAGCTGTTCGAGGACCGCGGCGTGGCCCTCGACCGCACCTACCAGCTCAACGTCGGCGGCAACATGGACTTCAAGAACATGCTCGAGCGCGAGCGCCTGGAGTCCAAGAAGGTCTCGAAGACCCAGGCCGTGACGTCCAACCTCACCGGCTCGCTGGCCGGCGTAGGCGCCGACGACCGCAACGTCCACATCGGCCCGTCCGACTACGTCGCGTGGCTCGACGACCGCAAGTGGGCCTACGTCCGCCTCGAGGGCCGCGCGTTCGGCGACGTCCCGCTCAACCTGGAGTACAAGCTCGAGGTCTGGGACTCCCCCAACTCCGCCGGCATCATCATCGACGCGATCCGCGCCGCGAAGATCGCCAAGGACCGCGGCCTCGGCGGCCCGATCCTGTCCGCGTCGTCGTACCTCATGAAGTCGCCCCCGGTGCAGCTCCCCGACGAGGAGGGCCGCGCGCGCGTGGAGGCCTTCATCCGCGGTGAGGAGTGACGCTCCCTCTCCCAGGCTGACTGTGTGCCCGGCTGGCGCCGGGGACGTCGAGTGACCCAATCCGCAGGTTCGCAACCGTTTTCATACTGCAGATCGGGTCACTCGACGCATTTCCACAGGCCCACACCGCGCTGATTCCTCCACAGGCGGGTCGGGCAGCCGTCTCGTGTGCCGCACCGCTGGGACCCGATCGCCCCGCCTGTCACCGGGTTGGTGGTGCCTGCGCGCGTCGACCCCACCGGCGAGAACGGTCCGACCCGAGGGCAGGCCGCGGGACCGGGCTTCCGCTCGACGTCGCCTGGTCGGGTCGTCCCGGCGAGCGTGACGGACGACCTGGTCGAGCAGCGGATCCTGGAGGCGTACGCCGGCGCCGGTCCGACCGCAGTCGTGACCGGGTGGGCGGCTCTGCGCCTGCTCGGCGCCGGTCACTTCGACGGGCTGGAGCGTGACGGCAGGACCCGGAGGCCAGTCCCGATCGCCGTGGACGGTGGGCGCGTCCGCACCGCACCGGGCCGGCTCGTGGTCCGCCACACCGTTCCGCCGGACGAGGTCGTCATCGTGCACGGCATCCGCTGCGCCAAGGCCGAACGCGCGCTCTTCGACGAGATGCGACTTCAACAGCACGACCCGCGCGAGATGGCGGTGGCAGCCGGGAACGCCTTCCGGGGCCAACTCACCTCGCTCAAGCGCATGCGGCTCTACGTCGCCACGCGGCGCTGGTACCGCGACAAGCGCATCGTCGCCAGTGGACTCGCGCTGGCCGCCGAGGGATGCCGGTCGCCGCAGGAGGACAGGTTCCGTCTCGTGTGGGAGCTCGACGCGATGTGGGGGCCGCCGCTGCTGAACCGCGAGGTGTTCGACGACGGTGGCGTCCTGGTCGGCATCCCGGACCTCCTCGACCCGCGACGCGGGGTGGCCGGTGAATACCTCGGAGCCGACCACCGCGATCCTGAGCAGCACCAGAACGACGTCGGCAGGTCGGCGGGGTTTCGCCGGGTCGGCCTCGAGCCGGTCGAGGTGGTGGGTCGCGACATGCGCCACCGCCCGATCATCGTGACCCGGATGGCCGAGGCAGAGGCGCGCGCGAAACTCAGGCCTCACACGTGGGTGCTGGGATCTCCGGCATCGCCCACGCTCGACGAGATCCTGGATGCTCGGGACGCCGCCGCCGAGTGACCCCCGGTTGTCGTCGAGTGACCGGATCTGCAGGTTGGGAGCGCTCCCTGACCTGTCATATGGGTCACTCGACGCGAAACGACCGGGCCACCACCCGCCCAGCCCACGCCCCAGCCCACGCCCCAGCCCACGTCCCACCCCAGCCCAGGCCCAGTCAGCCGCCCAGCAGGTCGGTGAGGCCACCACCGCCACCGGACTTGGCCTGACCCGCGGCAGCGGTCCACTCGTAGGCCTGGACGACGACGAAACCGGGGCCGTGGAAGGCGTACTGGAAGGCCTCGCCGCTGCCGCCGCGCAGCATCGACCTCATGTTCATGGTGTTGTTGATGCCCGGCACCAGGTGGGCCGACCAGCACACCGCGGCCTGGGTGTCGACGTACGTCGGCTGCGACGAGCAGTCGAGCACGACCGGCTTGCCGACCACGTTGATCGCGACGGTCCCGGTGCCGGAGACCGTGGTGTTGAAGAGCCCGCCGGAGGCCATCCCGGCGCCCTTGGTGCGCTTGATGTCCCACTCGAGCGAGGCGTCGAAGGCCATCAGGTTCCGGCTGTTGATGGTGATCGCCTCGCCCTCGAGCTGGAGCAGGAAGACGTAGCCGGCCTGGTCGGCGAAGAACACCTCGCCCTGACCCGAGACCCGCATCAGCGAGACGTCCTCCGACGTCATGATCTTCTTCGCGAGCTTGGCGAGGCTGCCGGACTTCTCGTGGTCGAAGCGGACCTGTCCCTGGAAGGCGACCATCGACCCCTTGGTCGCGAGCACGTCAGGGCCGAGCGCCACCCGCAGCATCTGGCTGTTCTGGAGGACGAACCGGTCCTCGCTCTGCCGCTCGAGGTTGGTCTGGTCGAACAGGTCGCTGCGCATGCCGACAGGCTAGGCCGACGATCCAGGCGGACGATCTACGCCGACGACCTAGGAACGGCCGGCCCACCACTCGCGCAGGGCGGCCTCGGCCTCCTCGGGGGACATCGGCCCGCGGTCGAGGCGCAGCTCGAGCAGGAAGTTGTAGGCCTGCCCGACCTCGCGGCCGGGGCCGATGCCGAGCAGCTCCATGATCTGGTTGCCGTCGAGGTCCGGGCGGATCGCGTCGAGCTCCTCCTGCTCCTGCAGTCGCTCGATGCGGGCCTCGAGGTCGTCATAGGTACGCCGCAGCCGCTCGGCCTTGTTGCGGTTGCGCGTGGTGCAGTCGGCGCGGGTCAGCACGTGCAGGCGGGCGAGCTGGTCGCCGGCGTCGCGGACGTAGCGGCGTACGGCGGAGTCGGTCCACTCGCCCGAGCCGTAGCCGTGGAAGCGCAGGTGCAGCTCGACCAGCTTGGTGACGGCGTCGATCTCGTCCTTGGAGAAGCGCAGGGCCTGCATCCGCTTGCGGGTGATCTTCGCGCCGACCACGTCGTGGTGGTGGAAGGTGACGGACCCGTCGTCGAGGAACTTGCGGGTCCGCGGCTTGCCGACGTCGTGCATCAGAGCGGCGAACCGCGAGATGAAGTCGGGCCCACCACCGAGCCGGTCCTCGAGGTCGATCGACTGCTCGAGCACGGTGAGCGTGTGCTCGTAGACGTCCTTGTGCCGGTGGTGCTCGTCGCGCTCGAGGGCGAGCGCGGGCAGCTCGGGCAGCACCCGCTGGGCGAGCCCGGTCTCGACGAGCAGGGCCAGCCCGCGCCGGGGGTACGACGCCGAGATCAGCTTGACGAGCTCGTCGCGGATCCGCTCGGCCGAGATGATCTCGATCCGCTCGGCCATCGCGGTCATCGCCGCGACCACCTCGGGCGCGACGTCGAACCCCAGCTGGGCCGCGAACCGCGCCGCGCGCAGCATCCGCAGCGGGTCGTCGGAGAACGAGTCCTCCGGCCGCCCCGGGGTGCGCAGCACCCCCTGCGCGAGGTCGACCACGCCGCCGTACGGGTCCTCGACCACCCGGCCCGGCAGCCGCACCGCCATCGCGTTGACGGTGAAGTCGCGGCGCCCGAGGTCGCCCTCGAGGGTGTCGCCGAAGTCGACGGTCGGCTTGCGCGAGGCGGCGTCGTAGGCCTCGGAGCGGTAGGTCGTCACCTCGACGGTCCAGTCGCCCTTGCGGCAGCCGATGGTGCCGAAGTCGCGGCCCATGTCCCAGGTCGCGTCGCCCCACGCCGCGAGCAGCCGCTCGGTGTCGTCGGGCCGCGCGGACGTCGCGAAGTCGAGGTCGGTGTGCGGGCGGCCCAGCATCGCGTCGCGCACCGGACCGCCGACGACCGCCAGCTCGTGGCCGGCGTCCGCGAACAGCTCACCGAGCTCGTCGACCACCGGCGCGAGGCGCTTCAGCTCGCCGTCCGCGTTGCGCTGGAGCTCGACGACGGTGCGGGTCGTCTGCTCGGGTCCGGACACGAGGGTCAACTGTAGGAGAACCAGGCCCCTTGACGGGTCCCGGGAGGCTCAGGCAACGGGTCTAACCTGTGGCCCATGCTCCGCCGGGTCTCGTTCAGTGCTGCCCTGGCGGCGCTGGCGGTCCCGGTGCTGTCGGTCGGGATCGCGGCCGGTC
The DNA here is from genome assembly GCF_000422805.1 of Nocardioides halotolerans DSM 19273. Taxonomy (GTDB): domain Bacteria; phylum Actinomycetota; class Actinomycetes; order Propionibacteriales; family Nocardioidaceae; genus Nocardioides; species Nocardioides halotolerans. The sequence continues at coordinate 166,714 of NZ_KE383927.1, forward strand.
CCGCCCACGCCGACCCCACCGGTACGCCGAGCGACGACCCCGCCGCGCAGGCGCAGGTGCGCAAGGGTCAGCTCCACGCCGAGCCGCAGCAGACCGCGGCCGCCCGGCGGCAGGCGGTCAGCCGACGCGCCAGCCGCGCCCGCGCAGAGGACGACGCCCCGCTCACGCTCACCATCGACAAGCTGACGCCCTCCACGATCCCCGAGCGGGGCATGGTGCGCGTGTCGGGCACGGTCACCAACAACGACACCGAGACCTGGTCGACGATCAACATCCGGCCGTTCATCTCCGCCGCGCCGCTCACCACGCCGGCCCAGCTCGCCGAGGCGGCGGCGCAACCGCCGGACGCCGTGGTCGGCGAGCGCATCAACGACGAGCAGCACAAGGACTTCATCGAGGAGCTCGCGCCGGGCGCCTCGACGCCGTACCAGGTGAGCATCCCTCGCCGCCTGCTCGGCGTCTCCACCCCCGGCGTCTACTGGTTCGGCGTGCACGCGCTCGGCGAGGGGCCGGGCGGCCGCGACGAGACCGCCGACGGCCGGGCTCGCACGTTCCTCCCGCTGGTGCCCGAGGCCCGGCCCGGGCAGGAGCCGACCGCCGTCGTCATCCCGCTGCGCCGCCAGCTCGTGCACACCGACGACGGCCGGCTCGACGACCTCGCCGGCTGGACCCGCTCGCTGTCGCCGGGTGGTCGGCTGCGGTCGCTCGTCGACTTCGGCGCCAACTCCGGCGACCGCACCGTGACCTGGGTGATCGACCCCGCGCTCGTCGACGCCGTACGCCGCCTCGCGGACGGCAACCCGCCGCGGTCGCTCGCGCCGAACCTGCAGGTCGGGCAGCCCGACGGCGAGGACGAGGCGACCGAGGACGGGCAGGCGGACCCCACGGCCGACGCCACCGCGAGCAGCGACCCGAGCGCGTCGCCCAGCGCCGAGCCCGAGCCGGACACCGGCAGCCCGCTCGACCTCGACGAGCTCGACCCCGTCGTGCAGGCGGCCGCGCAGGCCGCGCAGGCGTGGCTCGCCCGGCTCGGCGGGGCGATGCGGCCGGAGGACCAGGTCATGTCGCTGCCGTACGGCGACATCGACGCGGCCGCCGCCGCCACCCACCACTCGTCGCTCTACCAGCGCGCGGTCGTCCGGGCCGGCACCACGCTGCCCGGCTTCGACGTCGCCTCCACGCCGGTGCTGTCCTCGCCGAGCGGCTACCTCACCCCCCAGGCCATCCGCGACGCCGTCCCCGGGTCCGCGATCCTGCTCACCGACGCGATGTTCGGCGACGACCCTCCGGCGCTCGCCGACACCGAGGGCCACGAAGCGGTCGTCGCGTCCAGCGCCGCCGGCGAGGGCGGACCCGGCCCGGACAGCCGGACGTCGAGCACCGCGATGCGCCAGCGCCTGCTGTCCGAGGCCGCCGTGCGGTTCCTGCGCGGCGACCAGGCCCCGCTGACGATGGTCGTCCCCCACGACTGGAACCCGACCGACAACAGCGGCGCGTTCTTCAGCGGCCTCGACGCCGACTGGCTCGACCTCACCTCGGTCCAGGGCGTCAGCCAGGCGGCGACCCCGACGCCGGTGGACGCGGCGTCGCTGCACTACCCGGCGTCGCAGGAGGCCGCCGAGCTGCCGCAGCCGAACTTCGACGCCGCCGACAAGCTCATCGACAGCGGGCTCGCCCTGCAGAACCTCCTCACCCTCAACAACATCGTCTCCGGCACCGTCACCGACCAGGCCCTCGGCACGGTGTCGTACTACGCGCGCACCAAGCCCATCGACACCCGCGCGTCCGCCGACGCCTCCCGGGTGTGGATCCAGAACCGCCTCGGCCGGGTGCACGTCGACACCCCCGGGCGGGCCGTGACCCTGTCCAGCTCGAGCGGGCGGTTCCAGGCGACGGTCACCAACGAGCTCGACCAGCCGGTCACCGTCAGCGTCGACGCCCGCACCGACGACCGCCTCACGATCGACACCCCGCCGCCGATCGAGGTCGGCGCGAACCGCCGGGTCTCGGTGCTGCTGACGGCGCGCACCGAGGAGAACGGTCTCCACGAGGTGGTGCTGGCCATCACCGACAAGCGCGGCACCCAGCTCGGCTCCACGACGACGCTGACGATCCGCTCCGCGCAGTTCAGCAACGTCATCTGGCTCTTCCTCGGCATCGGCTGCGCCCTCCTCTTCGGCGCGATCGCGGTGCGCCTCTTCCGCCGCGTGCGCAACGCCCGCCGCGGTCCGCCGGAGGACGACGGGACGCGCGACGCGGCGGAGGGGGGCACCGCGGACCAGGCCCCCGCGGAAGCGGCCCCCGCGGAAGCGGCCACCCGGTGACGCAGCGACCCAGCGAGCCACCCACGGACCCGCCGGACGACCTCACCGAGACCCCTGACGAGGTGGACGAGCAGTCCGCGCTGCTCTCCAACAGCGCGGTGATGGCGGCCGGCACGACCGTGTCGCGGCTGAGCGGGTTCGTGCGCGCCGCCCTGCTGTCCTACGCCCTCGGCAGGTCGGTGCACGCCGACGTGTTCAACGTCGCCAACACGCTGCCCAACATGCTCTACATCCTGCTCGCCGGCGGCGTCTTCAACGCCGTGCTGGTGCCGCAGCTGGTCCGGTCGATCCGCAACGACCCCGACCGGGGCGACGCCTACACCAGCCGCGTCGTCACCGTGGCCGGGCTGTTCCTCGTCGCGGTCACGGTCGTGCTCGTAGTCGCCGCGCCGCTGATCGTCGACGTCGTCACGTCCGGCTACGACGGCGCCGTCCGCGACTCGGCGATCGCGTTCACGAGGTTCTGCCTGCCGCAGGTCTTCTTCTACGGGATGTACGTCCTGGTCGGGCAGATCCTCAACGCCCGCGGCTCCTTCGGCCCGATGATGTGGGCGCCGATCGCCAACAACGTGATCGCGGTCGCGGTCGTGCTCGTCTACATCGTCGGCTACGGCAAGGCCGAGGGCGACGAGGTGTTCGGCCCCTTCACCGGCGGGCAGGAGGCGCTGCTCGGCCTCGGCTCGACGCTCGGCATCGCCGTGCAGCTGGCGATCCTGGTGCCGTACCTGCGTCGTTCCGGCTTCGTCTACCGCCCGCGGCTCGACCTGCGCGGCAGCGGGCTCGGGCACACCCTGCGGCTCGGGATCTGGACCGTGCTCTTCGTCGTGGTCAACCAGGTGGCCTACGTCGTCGTGCAGCGGCTCGCGACCAGCGGTGCGATCTCCTCGCCGGACGGCACCGGCGCGACCGTCTACGCCAACAGCTTCCTGGTCGTGATGGTCCCGCACTCGATCGTCACGGTCTCGCTGGCGACCGCGATGCTCCCGCGGCTCTCGGCGCACGCGGCCTCGGACGACCGGGTGGCGCTCGCGGGCTCGCTGTCCGGCACGCTGCGCTCCGCACTGGCGGTGATCGTGCCGTTCGTGGCCCTGCTGCCGGTGATCGCCCCCGACCTGGCGCGGCTGGTGTTCGCCCACGGCGCGGCCGCCGACGGCGGCGTCGAGGCCTACGTCCCGACGCTGTCGATGTTCGGGCTCGGCGTCCTGTTCTTCACCTTCCACTACCTCGTGCTGCGCGGCTTCTACGCCCTCGAGCAGAACCGCGCGGTGTTCTTCGTGCAGTGCGGGGTCGCGGCCACCAACATCGTCGCGGCCGTCGTCCTCGTGCACGTCACCAGCGCGGAGCACACCTCCCCGGCGCTCGTGGGCGCCTACGCGCTGTCGTACGCCGTCGGCTCGCTCGTGTCCTACGTGTTGCTCCGCCAGCGGCTCGGTGGGCTCCGCAGCCGCCGGCTGCTCGCCTTCGGCGGCCGCCTGGTGATCGCCACCGGCGTGGCCACCGCGCTCACGCTCCCGGTGGCGCACGTGCTCGACGGGCTCGTCGAGGATCCCGGGCTGGTCGTCACCGCCGTCCGGCTGCTGTGCGTCGGCGCCGTCGACGTGCTGCTCTTCCTGGTGCTCGCCCGGCTGCTGCGGATCACCGAGGTGAACGACGTGCTGGCCACGTTCACGGGCCGCGCCCGGGCGCGCTGAGCGCCCTACGATGGGGACCTCGGGGACCACACCAGCCACACGAGCCGTCTCGACACCAGGGAGGCAGAGGAGCGTGCTGCACGCGAGGCGTGCCGGCGACGTGCTCGCCGACCGCTACCGGCTGGTCGATCTCCTCAGCGAGAGCGGCGGCGGCCGGTTCTGGCGAGCCCACGACCGGGTGCTGGAGCGCCACGTCGCCCTGCACGTGATCGCGGCCGACGACCCGCGCGCGGAGCTGCTGCTCGAGGCCGCGCGGCGTTCGGCCACGGTCCTGGACGCGCGCATCCTGCGGGTCCTCGACGCCGAGCGTACCGACGACTGCTGCTACGTCGTCAACGAGTGGGGCTCGGGCACCTCGCTCGACATCATGCTCGCGAGCAACGGACCGCTCTCGCCGCGTCGCGGCGCCTGGATGGTCAGCGAGGTCGCCGACTCGATCGCCGCCGCGCACGCGCACGGCGTCGCCCACGGCCTGCTCTCGCCCGAGAACGTGCTGCTCGACAACGCGGGGTCCGTGCGGATTATCGGCTTCTGCGTCGACGCCGCGCTGCACGGCATCCCGCCCGGCGACCCGCACCACGACGTGGTCGACCTCGCCGGGCTGCTGCACGCGACGCTGACGGGTCGCTGGGCCGGCGTGTCCCCGTCCGCCGTGCCGCGCGCGCCGGAGAAGCACGGCCGGATCCTTCGCCCGCGACAGGTGCGGGCCGGCGTGCCCCGCGGCCTCGACGACCTCTGCGACGAGCTGCTCAACCCTCGCGGCCAGAAGTCCCGCGAGGTCCGGGACCTCGGCAGCGCCCGCGGCATCCAGAGCTACCTCGCCGAGTTCGTGGGCGACCCGGCCGGGCTCGGCCCGGCGATCGCGGCCGGCAACCCCGAGAAGAACGAGACCGTCGTCCTCCCCGACGTGCCCGAGATCCTGGCGCGCCCCCACCCCGACGACTGGGTGCCGCCCGCCGGGGCCGAGGAGCAGGCGGCCGAGCCCGAGCTCGACCCGGAGCCGTTGCCCGAGCCGGAGCCCGACCCCGAGCCCGAGGTCCCCACGCAGGCGGGGCTCCCGATCTTCGACGACGAGAACGACGAGGTGTCCTGGCTGCGCGCCCGCGACGAGCCGGCGCCGCCACCCCCGCCGTTCGAGGAGCCCCCGGAGCGTCCGCTGTTCGCCGAGGAGGCCCGGCGGCCGCGCTACGCCCGGCCCGACGCCGGGCCGGTGGTGGCCCGCGGCGACGAGTACTGGCCCTACGACCAGATGCGCTCCTCCGGCAGCGGGGTGATCCCCGCGGTCGACGAGCTGACGGACACCCGCGAGCAGGTGCCGGGCCGCAGCTGGCTGCGGCTCGCGATGCTCGTCGCGGTGGCGCTCGTGCTGCTCGTGGCCGTGGCGATCGCCGTCAACCTCGGCCGCGGCAAGACCCCGCTCGGCGCCGAGCCCGACGACGACAGCAGTCCGTCGGCCTCGCCGACCGCCGCCACGCCCGAGGCGTCGCCGACCCCGTTGACCGACCTCCGGGCCGACGACCTCGACCCGCAGGGCGACGGCGAGGAGAACCCCGACGAGGTCGCCGCCATCACCGACGGCGACCCCGCGACCTCGTGGGGCACGCTGACCTACAAGCAGCAGCTCGGGCCGGGCGGGCTCAAGCGCGGGGTCGGCGTGGTCGTCGACCTCGGCCGCTCGCGCGCCGTGAGCCGGGTCGACCTCACGCTCCTCGGCGAGCCGACCAGCCTCTCGCTCTACCTGAGCGACACCGTCCCCGGCAACCCCGAGGCGCTCACGGCCGTCGCCCAGGCCGAGGCCGCGCCGGCGTCGACGTCCATCGACCTCGACGGGGCGCCCACCGGCCGCTACCTCACGATCTGGCTCACCGCCCTCCCGGGTGTCGACGGCGGCTACAAGGGTGGGATCGTTGACCTCGTGGTGGCCGGGGCATGAACTCTCCTGCCGAGGCCGAGCTCACCGACCACGAGCTCCTGACGGCGCACGTCGACGGCGACCCCGACGCGTTCGCCATCCTGTTCCGCCGGCACCGCGATCGGCTCTGGGCGGTCGCGCTGCGCACGATGGGCAACCCCGAGGACGCCGCCGACGGCCTCCAGGACGGCATGATCGCGGCCTACCGGCGGGCCGGGTCGTTCCGCGGCGACGCTGCCGTCACGACGTGGCTGCACCGGGTCGTGGTCAACGCGTGCCTCGACCGGCTCCGGGCCGCGAAGGTGCGCCGCGCCGAGCCGCTGCCCGAGGACCTCGACGACATGGGCGACCGCGGCTCGCTCATCACTGCGACGTCCGAGGCGGCCGACCCCGCGGACCTCGCGGTCGTCGACGAGCGTCGCCGGATCGTGCTCGCCGCCCTCGACCAGCTGCCGGCCGACCAGAAGGCCGCGCTGGTCCTGGTCGACATGGAGGGCTACCCGGTCGCCGAGGTGGCCGAGATGCTCGACTGCGCGGTGGGCACCGTGAAGTCCCGCTGCTCACGCGGTCGCGCCCGGCTCGCGACGCTGCTCGGCGTGCTCCGCCCGGGTGGTGGGGCGGACCACGTGCCGCCGGGGAACCCCGACCCGCTCCCGGCCGTCCGAACCACGGAGGCGTCCCGCGCCCCGCCCGATCCCGGCTGAGTCGTCCACCGTCCCGTCCCAGCCACACACTCCTGATCCCCGAGAGGAGGCGTACCTCCCATGAGCGACCAGCCCAGCGAACAGCAGGGCGCGCTGCCCGAGCTCACCCTCGAGCAGGAGGAGTCCGTACGCCGACTGCTCGCCGACGCACGACACGACGAGCCGATCCCCGCCGAGGTGGCCGCTCGGCTCGACACGACGCTGGCCGGCCTGACCCGCGACGAGCCGGGCTCGCCCGGCGTCGCACCCGTCCTCGACCTCGCCGCCCGCCGGCGCCGCCGCAACGCCGCGGGCCTGCTGGCCGGTGCCGCCGCGGTGATCGTGTCCGGCTTCGTCGGCGGCCAGCTCATCGACGTGGGGTCCAGCGGCGACGACGCCGGCACGGCCAGCACCGAGGCCGACGCCAACCGGGCGGGCTCGGCCGACGACCAGGCGGGCGGCGACTCCCTCGAGTCCTTCTCGCCCGGCGCGACCGCACCCCTGGCCGGCAGTGGCGGTCCGGTGCTGCAGCTGCGGTCCCAGCACCTCGCGAGCGACCTCGACACCCAGCTCCGGTCCTATGCCTCGGAAGGCAGCGCCAGCGCGTCGCTCTCGGCCAGCGAGCTGGGCGCGCTCGGCTGCACCACCCAGCCGCCGCCCCAGAAGTTCGGCCTGGGCGAGTTCTTCCCGGCTCTCTTCGACGGCACCCCCGCCGTGGTGGCGCTGCGGGCGCCGGCCGACGGCACGCAGACGGCCGACGTGCTGGAGTGCAGCTCGGCGGAGCTGCTCGACAGCGTGACGCTGACGCCCCGCTGAGGGGCCGCGCCGCGGGAATGCCGCTCCCCTACGATCGGTTGTCGAGGTACATACCAATCGAGGAGATCTTCGGCCCATGTCCGAGCCCCGCAACGTCATCATCATCGGCTCCGGCCCGACCGGCTACACCGCCGCCGTCTACGCCGCGCGAGCCAGCCTGGAGCCGCTCGTCCTGGCGGGTTCGGTGACCGCGGGCGGTGCCCTCATGAACACCACCGAGGTCGAGAACTTCCCCGGCTTCGAGACCGGGATCATGGGTCCCGAGCTGATGCAGGCCATGGAGGCCCAGGCGCGCCGCTTCGGTGCCGAGATCGTCTTCGACGACGTCATCGAGGTCGACCTGACCGGAGACGTGAAGGTCGTCAAGACCCACGAGCAGACCTACCGCGCCAAGGCCGTGATCCTGGCCATGGGCTCGGGCTACCGCAAGCTCGGCCTGCCCCGCGAGGAGGAGCTCTCCGGCCGTGGCGTCTCGTGGTGCGCGACGTGCGACGGGTTCTTCTTCCGCGAGCAGCACATCGCGGTCGTGGGCGGTGGCGACTCGGCGGTCGAGGAGGCGACGTTCCTGACCCGCTTCGGCTCGAAGGTCTCGATGATCGTGCGCCGCGACGAGCTGCGCGCCTCGAAGATCATGCAGGAGCGCGCGTTCGCCGACCCCAAGCTCGACATCATCTGGAACTCCGCGGTGTCCTCGATCAACGGCCAGGACCGCCTCGAGTCGGTGACGCTCGAGGACACGGTCACCGGCGAGAAGCGCGACCTCGACGCCACCGGGCTGTTCATCGCGATCGGCCACGACCCGCGCTCCGAGCTGCTGACCGGGCAGGTCGACCTCGACGACAACGGCTACGTCGTGGTCGAGCACCCCTCGACCCGCACCAACCTGGTCGGTGTCTTTGCCGCCGGCGACCTCGTCGACCACCACTACCGGCAGGCCATCACCGCCGCCGGCACCGGCTGCGCCGCAGCCCTCGACGCCGAGCGCTACCTCGCCGAGCTGGCGCACGTCGGCGACCCCGCCGAGGCGCAGGCCCGCGCGGATGCCGAGGTGGTCATCGAGGAAGCACAGGTCGCAGGAGCGTAGTCCTCGCGCAGACCCGAGGCCCGGCGCGGCGGGAACATCTCGCCGCGGCGTGCGGTTGACTGAATCAGGCTTCCACGCTCGTCGGCCCGGTTCGGGGTCGACCAATCAGCAGAAAGGTGACCCATCGTGGGACACATGGAGTCCGTGACCGACGCCGAGTTCGACGCGCTGGTCCTCAAGTCCGACAAGCCCGTCCTGGTGGACTTCTGGGCGGAGTGGTGCGGCCCGTGCAAGCAGGTCTCGCCCATCCTCGACGAGATCGCAGGCCAGCACGGCGACAAGATCACCTTCCTCAAGATGAACGTCGACGAGAACCCCGTGACGCCCTCGTCCTACCGCGTCACTGGCATCCCGACGATCAACCTCTACCAGGGCGGCGAGGTCGTGAAGTCGATCGTCGGCGCTCGCCCCAAGCAGGCGCTGCTCAACGAGCTGGCGGAGTACATCGGCTGATGTAGTCGCAGGACGTGTGCGCGGAGACCCGATCACGGATGTGGTCGGGTCTCTGCCTTTCCCTGCGGTGGTCTCGGCCCGCTCGACTGCTCGCTCAGTTCAGCTCGCCCCTGGTCATCCGGCCCTCCACCGCGCGGGGCTTCGCCGGCCGCACCGCGCCGACGATCCGCTCCAGCGCGGCCTCGACCTCGTCCTTGAGCGAGAGCGCCGTACGCAGCTCCATCCGCATCCGTGGCGTGGTGCCGTGCGCGCGCTGGGTCTTGAAGCCGACGCTGCCCAGGAAGTCGGTGGGGAGCACGCAGGTGCCCCGGCGTCCGGGTCCGCGGGTGTCGCCGAACGCCTCCACGGCCTTGATCCCGCCGCGCTTGATCAGGTCGCGCGCCATCCCCTGCACCAGCATCCGCCCCAGCCCGCCACCGGCGTGCGACGGGTGGACCCAGGCGTTGGTCAGCAGCACCGCGTCGGGTGAGACCGGCGCCGTCGGGAACGCTCCGGCGCCGGGCAGGAACGCGTCGGGCGCGTAGATGACGTAGCCCACCGGCTGGTCGTCGACCAGCGCGACCCGACCGCACGAGCCCCAGTCGCGCAGCACCTGCGAGACCCACGCCTCCTTCTCCGAGACGGCGTCGCCGTCGTCGACTCGGGCGCGGCTGACCGGGTCGAGCTGCCAGAAGAGGCAGCCCTGGCACGGCCCGTCGAGCTGCTCGAGGTGGTCGACGGTGAGCCTCACGACCTTGCGAGACATGGCTCAAGGGTAGGCCGGGTCGGCGAGCCTGTGGGCCAGCCGGTGATCGGGGTGATCCAGGGTGTGATCCAGTCGGTGGGCCGATGACGTGCGCCGCTGCGGCCCGTCCCTCACACTTGGACCGTCATGGACTCCACGCCGTCGCGCCCGCTGCACAGCCTCGACCCGTACGTCGACCGCTACGCCGCGCGCACGGCCGGCATGACCGCCTCCGAGATCCGGGCGCTCTTCGCCGTCGCGTCGCGGCCCGAGGTCGTCTCGCTCGCGGGCGGCATGCCCAACATCTCGGGCCTGCCGCTCGACGTGGTCGGCCGGGCGATCGGCGACCTGGTCGCCCACCACGGGCCCGAGGCGATGCAGTACGGCTCGGGCCAGGGGGTGCCCGCGCTGCGCGAGCAGATCACCGAGGTGATGCGGCTCGAGGGCATCGAGGCGCACCCCGACGACGTGGTGGTCACGGTCGGCTCCCAGCAGGCCGTCGATCTCGTGACCCGCGTCTTCTGCGACCCCGGCGACGTCGTGATCTGCGAGGCGCCGTCGTACGTCGGCGCGCTGGGCGTGTTCAAGGCCTACCAGTGCGACGTCGTCCACGCGGAGATGGACGCCGACGGGCTGGTGCCGGAGGCGCTGCGGCAGGCGATCGCCGCGACCCGCGCGGCCGGCAAGCGGATCAAGTTCGTCTACACGATCCCCAACTTCCACAACCCCGCCGGCGTGACCCTCTCGGTCGCCCGGCGCGCGGAGATCCTCGACATCTGCCGGAGCGAGGACATCCTGGTCCTCGAGGACAACCCCTACGGCCTGCTCGGCTTCGACGGTGAGCCGCTGCGGGCGCTGCGCGCCGACGAGCCCGACAAGGTCGTCTACCTCGGCTCGTTCTCCAAGACGTTCGCACCCGGTTTCCGGGTCGGCTGGGCGCTCGCCCCACACACCGTGCGCGAGAAGCTGGTGCTCGCCCAGGAGTCCGCGACCCTGTGCCCGCCCCAGTTCTCCCAGATGGCGGTCTCGGCGTACCTCGCGAGCCACGACTGGCAGGGCCAGATCAAGCAGTTCCGCGAGATGTACCGCGAGCGTCGCGACGCCATGGTCGACGCGCTGCACGACCTGATGCCCGCGGCCTGCCGCTGGAACGTGCCCGACGGAGGGTTCTACGTGTGGCTGACGCTGCCGCCCGGTGTGGACGCCAAGGCGATGCTGCCCCGCGCCGTGACCGCCCGGGTCGCCTACGTGCCCGGCACGGCGTTCTTCTCCGACGGCTTCGGGTCGAGCGCGATGCGCCTCTCCTACTGCTACCCCACACCCGAACGGATCCGTGAGGGCGTGCGGCGGCTGGCCGGGGTGATCGAGGCCGAGATGGAGCTGCGAGCGACGTTCGACGCCTACGCGCCCGCCCGAGAGCTCGGTCCGCGGGGCTACGACGGCCCCAGCAGCGACCTCTCGTGATCACCCCCGCGTGGGCCGCTGCCGACAGGGCGGCTTGACGTCGTGCGCGACCTCACCTACCCGCCCGTCATCGCCCTGGCCAAGACCGCCTTCCGGGTCCTGGGCCAGGACATCACGATCGCCGGCGCCGAGCACGTGCCGCGCACCGGCGGCGTCCTGCTGGCCGTCAACCACATCAGCTACGTCGACTTCATCTACGGCGGGCTCGCCGCGAACCCGTCGGGTCGCAAGGTCAGGTTCATGGCCAAGCGCGAACTGTTCGACCACCGGCTCACTGGCCCGCTGATGCGGTCGATGCACCACATCGAGGTCGACCGCGCCGACGGCGAGGCGTCCCTGCGCACGGCGCTCGACCACCTGGCCGCCGGCGAGGCCGTCGGCATCTTCCCCGAGGCGACGATCTCGCGCGCGCTGGAGCTCAAGGAGTTCAAGACCGGTGCCGTGCGGATCGCCGCCCAGGCCCGGGTGCCGGTGGTGCCGGTGATCGTGTGGGGCACCCAGCGCATGATGACCAAGGACCACCCCCGGGACTTCTCCCGCGGCAAGACCATCTCCATCGACGTTGGGGCTCCCCTGCACCCGACCGGGGCCCACCCGGTCGCGGAGACCGCCGGGCTGCACCGGGTGATGAGCTCGATGCTCGACGAGGCGATCCGCGCCTACCCGGCGGCGGAGCAACCGCCCGGGGCGTGGTGGCTGCCGCAGAGCCACGGCGGCACCGCCCCCACCCTCGAGCAGGCCGCCGTCATGGACGCCGAGGAGAAGGCGGAGCGCGCGCGTCGACGGTCAGAGTAGACTTGACGACTTGCCGACTAGTCGATAAGTCGATAAGTCGACTTTGCGGCGTTTCCCAGGTCAGAGCGCTGTCTGCCGCTCCGGATCGATCGTCTCGACGATCCTCCGGAGGTCGTCGAGGCTCGCGAACTCGACCGTGATGCGGCCCTTCTTGCGACCGAGGTCGACCCGCACGCGGGTCTCGAGCCGGTCGGAGAGCCGGTCGGCGAGCTCGGCCAGGCCGGGTGCCGTCGGCTTGGCGCGGGTCGCGCGGGAAGTGACCCCTGACCCGGTGTCACCGACGGCGACGATCTCCTCCAGCCCGCGGACGCTGATGCCCTCGGCGATCACCCGGCTCGCCAGCCGGTCCTGGGCGTCGAGGTCCTCGACCGCGAGCAGCGACCTGGCATGGCCGGCGGAGAGGACGCCCGCCGCCACCTTGCGCTGGACCGCCGGTCCGAGCTTGAGCAGCCGGAGCGTGTTGCTGATCTGGGGGCGCGACCGGCCGATGCGCGAGGCCAGCTCGTCGTGGGTGCAGCCGAAGTCCTCGAGGAGCTGCTGGTAGGCCGACGCCTCCTCCAGCGGGTTGAGCTGCGACCGGTGCAGGTTCTCCAGCAGCGCGTCGCGGAGCATCGCGGTGTCGTCGGTGTCGCGGATGATGGCCGGGATCGTGCTCAGGCCGGCCTCCTGCGAGGCACGCCAGCGGCGCTCCCCCATGACCAGCTCGTAGCTGTCCGCCCCGGCGCGGCGGACCACGACGGGCTGGAGCAGGCCGACCTCGCGGATGGAGTGCACCAGCTCGGCCATCGCCTCCTCGTCGAAGACCTGGCGCGGCTGGGCGGCGTTGGGCGTGATGGCCTCGATCGGGAGCTCGGCGAACGACGCACCCTCGACGGGCGCGAGCTCCGGACCGGCGACGGCCGCGCCGGTGGCTGGGCTGGCTGCGGCACCGGCGGGCTCGCCGTGCGTGCCGTCCTGGTCCGTGCTGACCGGCTCGTCGCCGGCCGGCGCGGTCGTGGGGATGAGCGAGCCGAGGCCGCGGCCCAGGCCACGGCGCTGGGTGCGTGGTGCGTTCATGATGCCGGTCCGTCCTGGGGCCGCAGCCCCTTCTGTGCGAGCTCACGCGCGGCGTCGAGGTAGCTCATCGCGCCGGGTGAGCCGGGGTCGTAGGTCATCACCGTCTGGCTGTAGGACGGCGCCTCGGAGACGCGCACCGAGCGCGGGATGTAGGTCCGCAGCACCTGGTCGCCGAAGTGCGCCCGCACCTCGTCGGCGACGCCGGCCGCGAGTCGGGTCCGGGCGTCGTACATGGTGACGAGGATGGCCGAGATCGCCAGGTCGGGGTTGAGGTGGGCGCGCACCATGTCCACCGTCGAGAGCAGCTGGCCGAGGCCCTCGAGGGCGTAGTACTCCGCCTGGATCGGGATCAGCATCTCCTGGCCGGCGACCAGCGCGTTGATCGTCAGCAGCCCCAGCGACGGCGGGCAGTCGATGAAGACGAAGTCGAACCGGTCCTCCCCCGCCACCTCGACGGGCTCCGTGCTGATCCGCGGGTCCGCGTGCAGGGCCTTGTGTAGCCGCTGCTCGCGGGCGACCACGCTGACCAGCTCGATCTCCGCGCCGGCCAGGTCGATGGTCGCGGGCACGACGAACAGGCGCTCGACGTCCGGACAGCGCGTCACCACCTCGCGGAGCGCGCGCCCCTCGACGAGGAGGTCGTAGGTCGAGGGCGTGCCGCGCCGGTGCTCGACGGCGACAGCGGTGGACGCGTTGCCCTGAGGATCGAGGTCCACCACCAGGACACGCTGTCCCAGCTGGGCGAGGGCAGCCGCGACGTTCACCGTCGACGTCGTCTTCCCAACGCCGCCCTTCTGGTTCGCCACGACCACGACACGGGTGGCCTCGGGGCGCGGCAGGGGTTCCCGCATCTGCGCACCCTGTCGCGCCAGGAGCATGTGCTCGGCCGCCTGGGCGAGCGGCGTGGGCTCGGCGCCGTAGGGGTCGGACAGTGACGGACTCAGCTCGCTGAGGTCGCGCACGCGGGTGACGGTCGGTGTCCCGACATCGCGGGTTTCACGTGAAACCACGTCGCTCGCGTCGGACGTCACCTGTGGAGAATTGGGGTCGTTCTGTGGAAGACCGCGCTCACCCGGCGGGTCTTGCTCGGTGGATAACTCCTCACGAGCACCGTCGGCACCAGAGTCCTCCGTCACGCGAACATCCCTTCCGGCCGACCTCGAACCGTCACCCTAGCCGTGCGCGCTCGACGCGGGCCACCCGCACCACGGTGGCTGTGGAGGACCCGTCGGGCACGCTCGCCTGCACGATCTCCGGCGGCGCGCACCGGTGCTCCCGGAGTGCTCCGGACGCGTCTGCGACCTCCTGAGCGGCCGAGCTGCCCTTCATCGCCAGCAGGACGCCCGAGCCGGCGACCAGGGGCATCGCCCACCCGACGAGACGAGCCAGCGGCGCCAGCGCGCGGGCGGTCACGACGTCGAACCGCTCGCGCCCGTGCAGGTCCTCTGCCCGCCCTCGGACGACGCGCACCGACCCGAGGCCGAGCTCGTCGACGGCCTCCTCGAGGAACGTCGTGCGCCGCTGGAGCGGCTCGACGACGGTGACCGTGAGGTCGGGGCGGCCGATGGCGAGCACCAGGCCGGGCAGGCCCGCGCCGGAGCCCAGGTCCGCCACCGTTGCGCCGGTCGGAACGAGGGACGCGACGGCGAGGCAGTTGAACACGTGACGGTCCCACAGCTTGGGCGCCTCGCGCGGGCCGATCAGCCCGCGCTCCACGCCGGCCGTCGCCAGCAGCTCGACGTATCGCTCCGCCAGCGGGAGTCGGTCCGACGAGAACGCCCCCCGCGCCACCTCGGGCGTGGGGGGCGTTTCACGTGAAACATCGGTCATGAAGCCGGGAGCACCACCACGAAGCGGCGGGGCTCCACGCCCTCGGACTCGGAGGTCAGCCCGGCGGCGGCGACCGCGTCGTGCACGACCTTCCGCTCGAACGGCGTCATCGGCTCCAGCGACGTGGGGGCGCCGGACTCCTTCACCCGGGCCACCGTCTCCTCGGCCAGACGCTCGAGCTGGGAGCGCTTGTCGGCACGGTAGCCGGAGATATCCAGCATCAGGCGCGACCGCTCACCGGTCTCGCGGTAGACCGCCAGTCGCGTCAGCTCCTGGAGCGCCTCGAGCACCTCGCCGTCCTGTCCGACGAGCTGGCTGAGGTCGGCGCCGACGATCGACACCGCAGCACGGTCGCCCTCGACGTCCATATCGAGGTCGCCGTCGAGGTCCGCGATGTCGAGCAGCTCCTCGAGGTAGTCCGCGGCGATGTCGCCCTCGGCCTCGAGCGCGTCGACGCGGCTGGACGGCGCTGCCCGCTCCTTGTCGCCGTCCTCGTCGCCGTCCTCGTCGCCGTCCTCGTCGCCGTCCTCGTCGCCGTCCTCGTCGCCGTCCTCGTCGACGAGCTCGTCCCCATCGGTCACGTCGACCTCGTCAGCCTCGTCGGCCACGTGGGCCTCCTCGGCCTCCACTGCCTCGGGCACCTCCGGCGCCTCGTCCAGGCCGGGCCTCTCGTCGGTCTGCTCAGTCACTGCTCGTCCCGTCCCTCTTCTGGTTCTGGCTCTGTTGGCCGCCACTGGGGCTCTTCGCCCCGCCGGCCTTGGGTGGCTTCTTCTGCTGCCGCTGGGCCTTGGTCTGCCGCTTCGGCTGCTGGCGCTGGGCCGGCCGCCTGTCGACGGGCGGGGCCTCCTCCACCGCGACCTCGGCGCTGCCGCCGCCCTCGCCGGTCAGGCCCTTGGCCGCAGCCTTGCGGGCATCGCGCTCGGCCTTGAGCCGGGCCGCCTCGGTGCCCGGAGCGGGGTTGTTGCGGATCACGTAGAACTGCTGGCCCATGGTCCACAGGTTGGAGGTGGTCCAGTAGAGGAGCACGCCGATGGGGAACGCGATGCCGCCGACCGCGAAGACCACGGGGAGCACGTAGAGCAGCATCTTCTGCTGCTGGGCGTAGGGCCCGGTCAACGCATCCTTCGGCATGTTCTTCGCCATCAGCTGACGCTGCGTGGTGAACGTCGTCGCCGTCATGGCCAGCACCAGGACCGCGGCGACGATCTGGACCGCGACCATGTCCTGCGGGCTGGTGAACGACGCGGAGATCGGGAGCTCGCCGAAGAGCTTGGAGGAGCCGAACTGCTCCGCGGTCTGGGAGTCCAGGAAGCCGTGGGCACGGCCCTTCTTCGCCGCCTGGTCGATCATCCGGAAGAGCGCGAAGAAGATCGGCATCTGCAGCAGGATCGGCAGGCAGGACGCGAACGGGTTGGTGCCCGAGTCCTTGTAGAGCTTCATCGTCTCCTGGGCGAGACGCTCCCGGTCGTGGCCGTACTTCTTCTGCAGCTCCTTGACCTTGGGCTGGATCAGCTGCATGTTGCGGCTGGCCTTGATCTGCTTGACGAACAGCGGGATCAGGGCCGCCCGGATCACCAGGGTCAGGCCGATGATCGACAGCGCCCACGAGGCGCCGCCCTCGGGGTCCAGCCCCACGTGGCTCAGCGCCCAGTGCCAGGCGAGCATCACCCCCGACACCGCGTAGTAGAGCGGCGTCAGGATGTAGTGGCCGATGGTCCCCAGGGGGCCCAACATGAGTGCGGACACGGGTCAGGCTCTCCCTCGGTGGACGTGCTGGGTGGGTTCCGCCGCGGCGCGGTGAGGAACGGGGTCGTAGCCGCCGGCGGCCCAGGGGTGGCAGCGCCCCAGGCGGCGGACCGCCAGCCAGGTGCCGCGGATGCTCCCGTGCTCGGTGACCGCCTCGAGCGCGTACGCCGAGCAGCTCGGGTGGTAGCGGCAGACCTGGCCGTAGAGCGGGCTGATCAGGGCGCGGTAGGCGCGAAGCAGCCCGATCAACACGTACTTCACGTCTCTGCCCTCGTCGCGGAGGTCGCCGCGGGCCTCGTCATGACCCGGTCCGGGAGACGGTCGCGCGACCGGCCCTCTCGAGACAACGGGCGAGCTCGGCGTCGAGTTCCGCGCTGGTCAGGCCCGCGGCGGCAGGCTGGGCACGGACGACGAGGTCCGAGGACGCCGGCAGTGCCGCCAGGTGGGGCCTGACGACGTGGCGCAGCCGGCGCTTGACCCGGTTGCGGGTCACGGCGTTGCCGACGGCCTTCGAGACCACGAGCCCGAGCCTCGCGACCGAGCCGGCCTCGGCCTCCGGACGCGAGAAGACGTGCACCACCAGGGCAGCACCACCGGCCCGCCGGCCGGACCTCACGGTGCGTCGGAAGGCTTCGCTGTCGCGCAGCCGGTGGTCGGCGGCGAGCACGAGGACGGTGGGTCTGGCTCGCTCAGACCGCGAGGCTCTTGCGGCCCTTGCGGCGCCGCGCGGAGATGATCGCGCGGCCGGCACGGGTGCGCATGCGCAGACGGAACCCGTGCACCTTGTGACGACGACGGTTGTTCGGCTGGTAGGTCCGCTTGCTCACGGGCTTCTCTTCCGGTGTGGAGAACAGGTCTGGGGTGGTCACGTCGGCGGTCGGCGCGGGCGCTCCCGAGCTGTCAGGATCGACGTCCGGGTGGGCGCTGCCGGGCTGCACGACACAGCCGCTGACCGATCAACGGTACGCGGTGGCCGGACGCAGGGTCAAACCGGCGCCGAGGCCCTCGCGGTGCCCCGGCCAGCCGAGCCTGCCACGGCCCGGACCTGCCCGCGAAAATGCCTCCATCGGCCTGTGGAGAAACGGTTGTGCCACCCCCGGGACCGGCGTTAGGTTCGGCACCCACCGAGGTTCCCTACCGTCCTCCGGGGCGCGTCTCGGTCCGGTCACTTCCCCGCCGGAGTCCGCTGATCACCACAGCAGTCACACCCGTCTCGCGCACCCCGCGGAAGCGGGGTACACAGCCTGTGGAGAATGCTGTGGAGAGTCTCCCGGGGCTCGTCCCGGGAGAAGAGGCCGGACACCAGGCCGGACAACGCACGAGCACACCTGCGGCCCTCGCACGAGGGTCGCGCCGACCCGACGCAGTGAGAAGGCGACACCCCCGTGGAGCACAACGACCCCGACCTCATCGACGCCTGGCGGGCCGTCCTCGACCACATCCCGCCCCACCAGCGGGCGTGGCTGTCGTCGTGCGACCCGGTCACCGTCCACGACGGCCTGGCCATCATCGCGGTGCCCGACGAGTTCACGCGGTCGCAGGTCGAGGGCCGGCTGCGCGCCGACCTCGAGGGAGCGCTCACCCAGGTGTTCGGCCGCAAGCTCGGCGTCGGCACCACGATCAACCCTGCGCTGGTCGCGGGCTCACCCGAGCAGGAGCAGCGCCAGGCTGACCAGCGCGACCAGGACGAGCGGCAGGCACCGCCCGGTCAGCGCAGCAACGACGCCAGCAGAGGTGATTCGTCGACTGATCGACATGACGACATGTCGACAATCGAGGGGCTCGCGACCGTGCTGCAGCTGCCCGGCGCCGACGGTCCCGGCCCGGTCCTGCACCCCGAGCTCCCCGGGCCCCGCGACCTCGAGCCCCGGTCGGTGCGGCCCAGCGCCCTCGAGACCCGGCTCAACCCGAAGTACACCTTCGAGACCTTCGTCATCGGCTCGTCCAACCGGTTCCCCCACGCGGCCGCCGTCGCGGTGGCCGAGGCGCCGGGCAAGGCCTACAACCCGCTGCTCGTCTACGGCGAGTCCGGCCTAGGCAAGACCCACCTCCTCCACGCGATCGGTCACTACGTCCGCAGCCTCTACACCGGCGCCAAGGTGCGCTACGTGTCGAGCGAGGAGTTCACCAACGAGTTCATCAACGCGATCCGCGACGACAAGCAGGACGGCTTCAAGCGTCGCTACCGCGACGTCGACGTGCTCCTCATCGACGACATCCAGTTCCTGGAGGGCAAGACCCAGACCCAGGAGGAGTTCTTCCACACGTTCAACACCCTCCACAACGCCAACAAGCAGATCGTCCTGACCTCCGACCGCGCGCCCAAGCGGCTCGAGGCGCTCGAGGACCGGCTCCGCAACCGGTTCGAGTGGGGCCTCATCACCGACGTGCAGCCGCCGGACCTTGAGACCCGCATCGCGATCCTCCGCAAGAAGGCCGCGATGGACCGGCTCACCGCTCCCCCGGACGTCCTGGAGTTCATCGCCTCCAAGATCCAGACCAACATCCGCGAGCTCGAGGGCGCCCTGATCCGCGTGACGGCGTTCGCCAACCTCAACCGGCAGGAGGTCGACATGACCCTCGCCGAGATCGTGCTCAAGGACCTGATCCCCGAGGGCGGCGAGCCCGAGATCACCGCCGGGCTGATCATCGCCCAGACCGCGGCCTACTTCGGCGTCTCGCTCGAGGAGCTCACCGGGCCCAGCCGCGGCCGGCACCTCGTCATGGCCCGCCAGATCGCGATGTACCTGTGCCGCGAGCTCACCGGCCTCTCGCTGCCCAAGATCGGCGCGCAGTTCGGCAACCGCGACCACACGACCGTCATGTACGCCGACCGCAAGATCAACCAGCTCCTTGCCGAACGTCGTGCGGTCTTCAACCAGGTGAGCGAGCTGACCAGCCGGGTCAAGGCCGCGGCCCGGCAGACCTGAGCAGCCGGACACCAGCCATGAGCCTGTGGACAACCAGCCGCCCGAGGTCCGAACTACACGGGGAGGATCTGCGGATCCACCGCGCCGCGGCCCGTCGGCACGCGGCCTCGTCCACACCGGTCCACGGGCGGACCCGCCGTCGTCCACAGCCGCTGTGCACGCCGATTGCGCGGGCCGACCTGCGCAGATGCGGGTTCTCCACAGATCCCACACTGCCTACTACGACTCCCTACCTAGACACGGGACGATCATCGGTGGAACTCCACGAGGTCCTCTCCCTGTGCATCGAGGCCCCGCGTGGCAGGATTCGAGCACTCCGTCCGAGTCCTCGGCGCACCGACAGCTCACCGACACCGTGAAGGACCCCTCATCGTGAAGTTCCGCGTCGACCGCGACGTGCTCGCGGATGCCGTCGCCTGGGCCGCGCGCAGCCTGCCGGTCCGTCCCAGCGTCCCGGTCCTGGCCGGCCTGCTGATCGAGGCCAGCCACGAGGGGCTGGTGCTGTCGACCTTCGACTACGAGACCTCCGCGCGCGCCACCCTGCAGGCCGAGGTCGCCGACGAGGGCCGGGCCCTGGTCAGCGGCCGGCTGCTCGCCGACATCTGCCGCAGCCTCCCGGCGAAGCCGGTTGAGATGGTGATCGACGGCGCCCGGGTCTCGCTCACGTGCGGCTCCGCGAGGTTCAGCCTGCAGACGATGCCGGTCGAGGACTACCCGACGCTGCCGGAGATGCCCGCGGCGACCGGCACGGTGCCGAGCGAGGCGTTCGCCCACGCGGTGAGCCAGGCCGTGACGGCCGCCGGCCGCGACGACATGCTGCCCGTCCTCACCGGCGTGCGCCTCGAGATCGACGGGTCGACGATCTCGCTGCTGGCCACCGACCGCTTCCGGCTCTCGCACCGCGAGCTCGGCTGGGACCCCCGCACCCCCGACGACACGCTGGCCGCGCTGGTGCCGGCCAAGGTGCTCGGCGACACCGCCAAGTCCCTCACCAGCGGCTCCGAGGTGACGATCGCGCTGTCGACGTCCGGCACCGGCGAGGGGATCATCGGCTTCGAGGGCGCCGCATCGGGTGGCACCCGTCGTACGACCACCCGGCTGCTCGACGGCGAGTTCCCCAAGGTGCGCAGCCTGTTCCCGAGCGAGCACCTCACGGTCGCGCGGGTCGACAAGCAGGCACTGATCGAGTCGGTGCGCCGTGTCTCGCTGGTCGCCGAGCGCAACACCGCGGTGCAGCTGGCGTTCAGCGACGGCGTGCTCACCCTCGACGCCGGCTCAGGCGACGAGGCGCAGGCGTCGGAGTCGATCGAGGCGCAGATCGACGGCGAGGCCATCACCACCGGCTTCAACCCCCAGTTCCTGCTCGACGGGCTCACGGTCATCGACGAGGACATCGTCGAGCTGGCCTTCACCCAGTCGTCCAAGCCGGTGGTCATCAGCGGCGCGGGCGACGACACCAAGGGCGAGGGCTCCAAGGACGACACCTCGTTCCGCTACCTGCTGATGCCGCGACGTCTGTTGTCCTGACGCGGGTACCCCACGGGGACAAGCCGGCACTGCGACGGAGGAGAGCTCGGATGCACATCGGTCTCGTCGGACTGGGCAAGATGGGCGGCAACATGCGCACGCGGATGCGCAAGGCGGGGCTCACGGTGGTGGGCTACGACCGCAACCCCGACCTCGCCGACGTCGCGAGCCTGGCCGAGCTGGTCGACGCCCTGCCCGGGCCCGACGGCGGCGCCAGGGTGGTGTGGGTGATGGTGCCCGCCGGCGACCCGACCCGCGAGACCATCAAGGAGCTCGGCGAGCTGCTCGGTGAGGGCGACCTCGTCGTCGACGGCGGCAACTCCAAGTACACCGACGACCAGGCCAACGCCGCGATGCTCGGCGAGAAGGGAATCGGCTTCGTCGACTGCGGCGTCTCCGGCGGGGTGTGGGGCCTCGACAACGGCTACGCGCTGATGTGCGGCGGCTCCGACGAGGACGTCGCGAAGGTGCAGCCCGCCTTCGACGCGCTGCGCCCCGAGGGTGAGCACGGCTTCGTGCACGCGGGCCGGACGCCCGGCGCCGGCCACTTCGCCAAGATGGTCCACAACGGCATCGAGTACGCCATGATGCAGGCCTACGCCGAGGGCTGGGAGCTGCTCGAGGCGACCGACGTCGTCGACAACGTCGCAGAGGTCTTCGACTCCTGGCGGGCCGGCACGGTGATCCGCTCGTGGCTGCTCGACCTGCTGGTCGCGGCCCTCGGCGAGGACGAGCACCTCGACCAGATCAGCGGCTACGCCGAGGACTCCGGCGAGGGCCGCTGGACCGTCGAGGCGGCGATCGACAACGCCGTGCCGATGCACGTGATCGCCGCGTCGCTGTTCGCGCGGTTCACCTCGCGCCAGGACGACAGTCCCGCGATGAAGGCGATCGCCGCGATGCGCAACCAGTTCGGCGGCCACGCGACGCGCACCGAGGCGCCGAAGGGCGGCGACGCGGCCGGCGAGACCGGGCCGGCCCAGTCCGACTCGGCCAAGAAGGCCGGCAGCGGCGACCAGGCGCCCCCGACCGGCGGCGACAACCCGACCGGTGGAGAGTCCTGACGGTGGGATGCACGTCGCGCACCTGAGCCTCCACGACTTCCGGTCCTACGCGACCGTCGAGGTCCCGCTCGAGGCGGGCGTGACGTCGTTCATCGGCCGCAACGGCCAGGGCAAGACCAACCTCGTCGAGGCGATCGACTACCTGTCGCGGCTCAGCTCGCACCGGGTCGCGACCGACGCCCCGCTCGTGCGGCACGGTGCCGAGCAGGCGGTGGTGCGCGCCGCGGTCGTCAAGGAGGGGCGCACCGCGGTGCTCGAGGTCGAGCTCAACCCCGGCCGGGCCAACCGCGCCCGGGTCAACAAGGCGACCCTGCCGCGCACCCGCGACCTCGTCGGCCTGGTGCGCACGGTGATCTTCTCGCCCGAGGACCTCACGCTGGTCAAGGGCGACCCGTCGGACCGGCGCCGGTTCCTCGACGACCTGCTGGTGCTGCGCACGCCGCGGATCGCAGGCCTGCGCGCCGACTACGACCGCGTGCTCAAGCAGCGCAACTCGCTGCTCAAGACGATGCTCGGTGCGCGGCGGGCCAGGCGCGACGACGAGTACGCCGCCTCCACCCTCGCGGTCTGGGACGAGCAGCTGGCCCAGCACGGCTCGGAGCTCCTCGCGGCCCGCGTCGCCCTCGTCGACGACCTGCGGCCCTACGTCGGCAAGGCCTACGAGGCCGTGGCGCGCGGCGCCTCCCGCGAGGACGCCGAGATCGAGTACGTGCCGACCGTCCCGACCGACACCGGCGACCTGGTCACGGCGTTCACCGACGCCATCGCCGCGCGTCGCAAGGGCGAGCTCGACCGGGGCCTGACCCTGGTCGGGCCGCACCGCGACGAGCTCGCGCTGACCCTCGCGCCGGCTGGCACCGCGACCGAGAAACTGCCGGTGAAGGGCTACGCCTCGCACGGCGAGTCCTGGTCGTTCGCGCTCGCGCTCCGGCTGGCGTCCTACGACCTGCTGCGGTCCGACGGCGACGACCCGATCCTCATCCTCGACGACGTGTTCGCCGAGCTCGACACCGAACGTCGCGCGCAGCTCGCCGAGCTGGTGGCCGGCGCCGAGCAGGTGCTCGTCACCGCGGCCGTCCCGGCCGACGTGCCGGCCGCCCTGGCGGGAGCGCGCTACGTCGTCGCCGGCGGGGAGGTGACGCGCGATGCCTGACCCGACCGGGGGCGAGGAGGCGCCGCGGCAGGACGACGGCCTCGACCTGGCCCGCCAGCTCACCCGGGCGACCGCGAAGTCGACTCCGGCGGCCCGCAAGCGCCGAGCCAGGCGCGACGACCGCCGTCGTGACGCCACGGTCTCCGGCGCCCACCCCGACGACCGCGACCCGCAGCCGGTCGGCGCGCAGCTCGACCGGCTCGTCGCCGAGCAGGGGTGGGAGCTCGAGCTCCGGGTGCGGGGGGTCTTCGCACGCTGGCCCGAGCTGGTCGGCGCCGACATCGGCGCGCACTGCACGCCCGAGTCGTTCGCCGACGGACGCCTCGTCGTCCGCACCGACTCCACGGCGTGGGCCACCCAGCTCAAGCTCCTGGCCCCGGCCGTCCTGCGCCGCCTCAACGAGGACCTCGGCGACGGCACTGTCACCCTCATCGAGGTCCTCGGTCCGCACCTTCCGACGTGGGGCAAGGGCCGTCGGCGGACCCGCGACAGCCGGGGTCCGCGCGACACCTACGGATAGTCCGGATCGGCACACGCGCCGGGTCGCGCCCGGGGCCGCACGAGCCGATCTGGGAGCCGCTCGACCATATGGGGACATGTCCGACCCCCTGCGCGGGCCTCTCGACGCCCTTCACGGGCGTCTGTGAGCCGTTTCTCGCGACACTTCGTCCACCGACGGGGGTCCGTGACGTGGGATGCGGGCTTCCAGGCGGTAATATGGACGACGGGTCGTCCTGCACAGCCAACCACACCGCAAGGGCGGCCCGAGCCATGTCAACACAGCGGCCGCGAGGCCAGCGAGAAGGGGTGCCCGTGTCCCAGATCAGCCCTCCGGAGCCCCCCAACGGCGTCCAGTACGACGCCTCCGCGATCCAGGTCCTCGAGGGGCTCGAGGCGGTCCGCAAGCGGCCCGGCATGTACATCGGCTCGACCGGCGAGCGCGGCCTGCACCACCTGATCTGGGAGATCGTCGACAACGCCGTCGACGAGGCCCTCGCGGGCTACTGCGACCGGATCGTCGTGACGCTCGGCGGCGACGGGTCGATCAGGGTCGAGGACAACGGCCGCGGCATCCCGACCGACACCGCGCCCGGCCAGGAGCTGCCCGCGGCGACGATCGCGCTCACCCAGCTGCACGCCGGTGGCAAGTTCGGGGGCGGCGGCTACAAGGTCTCCGGTGGCCTGCACGGCGTCGGCGTCTCGGTCGTCAACGCGCTGTCGAGCCGGCTCGTCCTCCAGGTCAAGAACCGCGGTGCCCTGTGGGAGCAGACCTTCCGTCTCGGTGAGCCGGACGCTCCGCTGGCGAAGGTGCGCGACCTGGCCGACGACGAGAGCACCGGCACCACGGTCCAGTACTGGGCCTCCCCCGACATCTTCGAGACGACGACCTACTCCCTCGAGACCATCACGACGCGCTTCCGCGAGTACGCCTTCCTCAACAAGGGGCTCGAGATCGTCGTTCGTGACGAGCGCGCCGACGCCGGCGCGATCGCCGACGCCGTCCAGGACGACACGGTCGCCAACGAGATCGACGCGGCGCACCCCGACGCGATGCACCGCGCCGAGGGCGGTGGCAGCGAGCAGGTCTTCAAGTACGACCGCGGGCTCGTCGACTACGTCGAGCACCTCAACCGCAGCAAGCAGCCCGCGAACCCCTCGATCATCGCCTTCGAGGCCGAGACCCCTGCTGACGGCGACAACCCGATGAGCCTCGAGGTCGCGATGCAGTGGAACACCACGTTCGCGGAGTCGGTGCACACGTTCGCCAACACCATCAACACCCACGAGGGCGGCACCCACGAGGAGGGCTTCCGTGCCGCGCTCACCTCGCTGGTCAACAAGTGGGGCGAGGACTGGGGCCTGATGAAGAAGCCCGAGGACCGCGTCTCCGGCGACGACATCCGCGAGGGCCTCACCGCGATCATCTCGATCAAGCTCGAGAACCCCCAGTTCGAGGGCCAGACCAAGACCAAGCTCGGCAACACCGAGGCCAAGGGGTTCGTGCAGCGCCTGGTCAACGACCAGCTCGGCGCATGGTTCGAGCAGAACCCCGCCGAGGGCAAGGACATCATCCGCAAGAGCCAGGCCGCCCAGCAGGCGCGGCTCGCCGCCCGCAAGGCGCGCGACCTGGCCCGCTCGCGCAAGGGCCTGCTCGGCGGCGGGGGCCTGCCCGGCAAGCTGTCCGACTGCCAGTCGACCGACCCGACCGAGTGCGAGGTCTTCATCGTCGAGGGCGACTCGGCCGGCGGCTCCGCCCGTCAGGGCCGCGACCCGCGCATCCAGGCGATCCTCCCGATCCGCGGCAAGATCCTCAACGTCGAGAAGGCCCGCATCGACCGCGTGCTCGCCAACACCGAGGTGCAGGCGATCATCTCCGCGCTCGGCACCGGCATCCACGACGAGTTCGACATCGACAAGCTGCGCTACCACAAGATCGTGCTGATGGCCGACGCCGACGTCGACGGCCACCACATCAACACGCTGCTGCTGACGCTGCTGTTCCGGTTCATGCCGCAGCTCATCGACTCCGGCAAGGTCTTCATGGCCCAGCCGCCGCTCTACCGCCTGCGCTGGAACAAGCCGCACGAGCACGAGTTCGTCTACTCCGACGCCGAGCGGGACGCGATGCTCCGGGCCGGCCAGGAGGAGGGCAAGAAGCTCCCCAAGGAGAACCCCGTCCAGCGCTACAAGGGCCTGGGCGAGATGAACGCCAAGGAGCTGTGGGAGACCACGATGGACCCCGACCAGCGGCTGTTGCTCAAGGTGACGCTGGAGAACGCCGCGCTGGCCGACGAGACGTTCTCGACGTTGATGGGCGAGGACGTCGAGCTGCGTCGTTCGTTCATCCAGCGCAACGCCAAGGACGTGCGATTCCTCGATATCTAGGTGTCTAACGCACCCGCTATAGACCCTTAGAGACCCGTATCGAAGGCAGGACTACCCGTGACCGAGACCCCCACCCAGCCGCCCGGCGGCGGCCGCATCGAGGACGTCGAGCTGCGCACGTCGATGGAGCGCGCCTACATCGACTACGCGATGGCCGTCATTGTGGGCCGGGCGCTCCCCGACGTGCGCGACGGGCTCAAGCCGGTGCACCGGCGCGTCCTCTACGCGATGTACGACGGCGGCTACCGGCCCGACCGAGGCTTCTCCAAGTGCAGCCGCGTGGTCGGCGACGTGATGGGTCAGTACCACCCCCACGGCGACACCGCGATCTACGACACCCTGGTCCGGCTCGCGCAGCCGTGGGTGATGCGCAACCCGATGATCCACGGGCAGGGCAACTTCGGCTCGCCGGGCAACGACTCCGCGGCGGCGATGCGCTACACCGAGTGCCGGATGGCGCCGCTGGCGATGGAGATGGTGCGCGGGATCGACGAGGAGACCGTCGACTTCCAGCCCAACTACGACGGCCGCTCCCAGGAGCCGGTCGTGCTGCCGGCCCGCATCCCCAACCTGCTCGTCAACGGCTCGGCCGGCATCGCGGTCGGCATGGCGACCAGCATCCCCCCGCACAACCTGCGCGAGGTCGCCGAGGGCGCGAAGTGGTGCCTCGAGCACCCGGATGCCAGCCGCGAGGAGCTCCAGGACGCCCTGATCGAGCGGATCAAGGGCCCCGACTTCCCCAACGCCGCGCTGATCGTCGGCACCCAGGGCATCGAGCAGACCTACCGCACCGGTCGCGGCTCGATCACCCAGCGCGCGGTCATCGAGGTCGACGAGGACGCCAAGGGCCGCACCTGCCTGGTGATCACCGAGCTCCCCTACATGGTCAACCCCGACAACCTCGCGGTGAAGATCGCCGACCTCGCCGACAGCGGCAAGGTGCCGGGCATCGCCGACGTGCGCGACGACACCTCCGACCGCACCGGCCAGCGACTCGTCGTGGTGCTCAAGCGCGACGCCGTGGCGCGGGTGGTGCTCAACAACCTGCTCAAGCACACCGAGCTGCAGACCAACTTCTCGGCCAACATGCTCGCGCTCGTCGACGGCGTGCCCCGCACGCTGACCATCGACCAGTTCATCAGCAGCTGGGTCGACCACCAGGTCGAGGTGATCAGGCGCCGCACCGAGTACCGCCTCCGCGAGGCAGAGAAGCGCGCCCACATCCTGCGCGGCCTGGTCAAGGCGCTCGACATGCTCGACGAGGTCATCGCGCTGATCCGCCGGTCCCCCGACGTCGAGGAGGCGCGCGAGGGGCTGACGGAGCTGCTCGAGATCGACGAGGAGCAGGCCACCGCGATCCTCGACATGCAGCTACGCCGGCTGGCCGCCCTGCAGCGTCAGCGGATCATCGACGACCTCGCCGCCATCGAGATCACGATCGCCGACCTCGAGGACATCCTCGCCAACGTGACGCGCCAGCGCGCGATCGTGATGGAGGAGCTCGACGAGATCGTCGACAAGTACGGCGACGAGCGGCGTACCCAGATCATCGCCGCCGACGGCGACCTCTCGATGGAGGACCTGATCCCCGACGAGGACCTCGTCGTGTCGATCACCCGCGGCGGCTACGCCAAGCGGACCCGCGCCGACCAGTACCGCACCCAGCGGCGCGGCGGGAAGGGCGTGCGTGGCGCGACGCTGCGCGGCGACGACGTCGTCGAGCACTTCATCGCGACGTCCAACCACCACTGGCTGCTGTTCTTCACCACAGCCGGCCGCGTCTACCGCACCAAGGCCTACAACCTGCCCGAGGCACAGCGTGACGCGAAGGGCGGCCACGTCGCGGGCCTGCTGTCGTTCCAGCCCGACGAGAACATCGCCCAGGTGCTGGCGATCCGCGACTACGAGCAGGCTCCCTACCTCGTGCTCGCCACCCGCAACGGCCTGGTGAAGAAGACCCGTCTCGGCGACTACAACAGCCCGCGCCAGGCCGGCGTGATCGCGATCAACTTCCGCGAGGACGACGACGAGCTGATCGGCGCCGAGCTGGTCAATGCCGACGACGACATCCTGCTGGTCTCGCGCAAGGGGCAGGCGATCCGGTTCCGCGCCGACGACACGCAGCTGCGGCCGATGGGCCGGGCGACGTCCGGTGTGTCCGGCATGAAGTTCCGCGACGGCGACTCGCTGCTGTCGATGTCGGTGATCCGCGCCTCGGCCGCGGCCGAGGAGGAGTCGGACGCCGAGGACGTCGAGGTCCAGTACGTCTTCACGATCACCGACGGCGGGTTCGCCAAGCGCACCCGCATCTCTGAGTACCGCTCGCAGTCGCGCGGCGGCCTCGGCATCAAGGCGATGTCGCTCGCCAACGAGGACCGCGGCGGGCTGGTCGGCGCCTTCATCGTGGTCGAGGGTGACGAGGTCCTCTCGATCACCCAGAACGGCCAGGTCGTCCGCAGCCGCGTCGACGACAACTTCCGGCCCACGGGGCGCGCGACCATGGGCGTGAAGTTCGTGACGCCCAAGGAGGGCGACGCCGTGGCGGTCGTGGCTCGCTCCGTGGAGGCGAAGGTCGAGGAGGAGCTCGAGGCGGAGGGCGTGAGCGGCGCCGACTCCGAGGCGGGCGAGCCCGCTCGCGACGGCGCCGACGAGGCGGTCGAGCCGGTCAGTGAATCGGAGAATGCCGAGGCGGATGCAACAATCGACGGTGACGACGCGTCCGAGTGACGGCCGGGCGGTCAAAGCAGAGCCCAGCCGAGAGCCCGCCGCAAGTCCGCCGCAGTGCCCAGTCGAGTGCAGGGGGAGTGACAGTCAGCATGGCTGATCGCCCGAGCGACACCGGTCGCGAAGACACGGTGGCGTTGCCCCTGCCCCCGAAGCGCTCGGCGCCTGCTCCCAACGGCACCTCGCGCGCCCAGGGCACCGGCGGGTCCAACGGCAACGGGCGGGTGCTGCCCCCGATGCCGGCCGACACCGGCGAGCGGTCCGCGACGCCCCCGCCCAAGCCGCCGGCCGCGCGCCCCGCGCGCGGCACCGCCAAGAAGGCCGCGAAGGCGCCGGCCAAGCCGAAGCCGGCCTCGCCGCCTCCCGCGCAGGCCAGCCGTGCCGGGCAGGGCACGCCGCCCGCCCAGGCCTCGCAGACCACCCAGCGCCCGGTGCGCCCCGCACCTGCCAAGGCGGCGCCCGCCGCCTCGGCGCCACCGGCGACGCCCGCGCCCGTGGCCCAGCCGAGCCCGGCGACCCAGGCCACCCCGGTGGCCCGCACGACCGAGACCGCCCGTCCGGCGGCCGCTCCGCCTCCGGTCGTCGCGCCGCTGCCGGCGGCCAAGCCGGTCGAGAAGGCCAAGCCGGCCAAGGAGCCCAGGCCGCCGAAGCAGAGCCGCGAGGAGAAGCGCGCCGAGAAGGTCGCCGCGGCACCCAAGCCCGGCCGCCGCGCGCGCCTGCGCCTGACCCGCATCGACCCGTGGTCGGTGATGAAGACGTCGTTCCTGCTCTCGATCGCCCTCGGCATCGTCATCGTCGTCTCGGTGCTGATGGTCTGGTCGGTGCTCAGCGCCGCCGACGTGTGGTCGTCGATCAACCAGACCGTCCAGGACGTCGTGGGCGGCCAGGAGGCCTCGACGTTCGACATCGAGGACTACCTCGGCACCCGCCGGGTCGTCGGCTTCACGATGATCGTCGCCGCCGTCGACGTGGTGCTGGTGACCGCGATCTGCACCCTCGGCGCGTTCCTCTACAACATGTCCGCCTCGCTGCTCGGCGGCATAGAGGTCACGCTCGCCGAGGACCACTGAACCGATTTCATCGGTCGCAGCCCGCTCCGGTAAGGTCACTCCTCGGTCCGTCGGCCGCGCGCCGACGCCCACCCGGGCCTATAGCTCAGACGGTTAGAGCGCTTCCCTGATAAGGAAGAGGTCGGAGGTTCAAGTCCTCCTAGGCCCACACGCGACATGCACCCGCGAGTAAGCGCACAGCGCTTGCGAGCGGGTGCTGTCGCGTGTGGCCAACGCCGGGTCGGCGCACCTGGCACCAGACGCATCGTGCGAGCCGGACTCAATGACCCACGGTGCGCCAGCTGGGACGGCTCCCGACGGTTCTGCTCGCAGGCACTCCCCTTGCTACTGTCGGCGCCGTGAAGAAGCTCCTCCTGCTCGCCCTCGCAGCCGCCGGCGCGGTCTACGCCAAGAAGAAGATCGACGAGGGCAAGGCCGAGCAGGCCCTCTGGGCCGAGGCGACCGACGCGGTCAAGCGGAGCTGACGCTCTCCGCGTCCGACCATCACCACGGGGGCCTTGGCGCAATTGGTAGCGCACCTGCTTTGCAAGCAGGGGGTTAGGGGTTCGAGTCCCCTAGGCTCCACCCCTTCGTTCAGCGCTGTGGCCTTGGCGCAATTGGTAGCGGCTCTGTCCATCCTGGGCTTTGCAAGCAGGGGGTGAGGGGTTCGAGTCCCCTAGGCTCCACCAACATCGGGGTTCTCCCACGCCGGGCGCGAGGGCCGCGGAGAATGGTGCCTCGTGAGGCACGGGGTCTCGGTGGCGCTGGTCGCCGCCGTGTTGCTGGTCAGCGGGTGCTCGGACGACGAGCCGGTGGCGCGACCGCTGGCAGAGCCGACGCCGAGCGTCGCCCCGACGTACGACGCCTCGATAGAGCCGGCGGCGGCGGTGCTCGCGCTGGTGCCCGAGGACGCCCGGACGCTGACGGTCACCGACTTCGGCCAGGTCCGCAAGGAGCTCGGCGTGGACAGCCTGACCGGCGCGTCGGCGCCGGGGGAGGTGGCGGCGTTCTGGCATCGGGCGGAGGCGGAGCGCCCGCTGCTGACCACCGGGATGCTGCGGCCGTCCGACCAGCGGTTGCTGCGGGAGTACGGCTTCACCGAGCTCGACGTCGTGTGGGAGGCGCACTTCTTCGACGCGCAGGGTCAGGAGGCGGGGTGGGTGCTGCGGCTCAGCGACGGCGTCGACATGGCGAGGGTCCGGGCGGGGGCGCAGGACCCGGCGACTCCGATCAGTGGCGGCGAGGTCAACGCCGGAGATCACCTGGTCAGCAGCGGCACGGCGGCCGATCCCGACCACAGCTGGGCCGCTGACGCGGCGACGTGGGACCTGGTCGGCCTGCAGGCCAACGCCACCTACGTCTCGCGCGACTGCGTGCCCGCCGACGGCGCCGACGTCGACGAGCTGACGGCGTACTCCGTCCAGTTCGAGGGCAGCCTGGTCACGGCCCGGCTCGGTGCCGACCGGCAGGACCTGTTCGCCCGCATGCGGCTGGGCGAGGAGGACGCGGCCTTCGACGCGGCGTTCGACGGTGGCGCCGCGGACCCGCTGACCGGGCGGATCGGCTACGTCATGACCGACCCGGCGGCCGCGGCCCGGCTCGCGCTCGAGGGGGCGCTGCCGTTCGCGGCGTGCCCCTGACGAGTCAGGCCCGCGACTGCTCCAGGTCGTGCAGCTTCTTCACGGTCGGCGAGGTCGGCACCGTCGACGGGTCGGCGGGGTAGGTGCCGAAGAGCCGGTCGGCGGTGCCCGCGCTGGTCACGGTGAACCAGTAGTGCTCGTTCTTGTAGTGGTGCAGCCGGTGGTTGCGCCACACCGAGCGGTACCAGCGCGACCTCGGCCGGTGGTCGCTGTGCACGAGGTAGTGGGTCCACTCGTAGCCGAACATGATCGCGTAGACCGACACCAGCAGCGTGAGCGCGGACGCGGTGGTCGGCATGGCGAGCCAGGCGATCACGACGTACGCCGGCAGCAGCCAGGCCAGCGCCCGCCACGGGATGAACACGAGCGGCAGGTCGCGCGGGTCGGCGTGGTGGGCGCGGTGGTCGCGGGCGAGCAGCGAGTCGATCGTGACCGGGCCGACGGTGCGCGGGCGCCAGTGCAGGATCGCGACGTGCACGCACCACTCGATGAGCGGGAACAGCGCGACGAGCGCCGCCGGGACGACCAGCTCCCACCAGGAGCCGCAGCCCACGACCACGCGGCCGACGACCGAGCCGACGACGAACGTCGCGATCATCCACGGGCTCGGGTGCTTCCAGAACTCGGCGCCCGCCTCGCGCAGCGACAGCGACTGCCGCCGGCGGGCCTGGCCCTGGCCCACGAACCTGCCAAGCCGCTCCTCATCGGCCGCGAGCCGCTGGGCGGCCAGCGCCTCGATCTCGGGGCTCGGCTTGGTCATGGGCGCTCCTCCGGGTGCGTGGACGGTACGGCGGCGAGCGCGGCGAGCGCGCCCAAGAGGCTCTCGGTCGCCGGACGGAGCACCCGGTCGGCCGCGGCCCGCGCGGTCTCGGGGTCGCCGGCGCCGAGCGCTGCGGTGAGGACGCGGTAGGCGTCCACCTGGCCGACCTCCTCGGCCATCAGCGGGGCTAGCGCCACCAGCGCCGGCTCGTAGGCGGCGCGCAGGCTGTTGAACATGAGCCGGAACACCAGGGAGTCGGCCGCGTCGACGACGCGGTCCCAGAACTCCAGCGCGTGCACCTGCCGCTCGACGTCGTCGTCGGTGCCGGCCAGCCGGTCGAGCGTCTCGGTCAGGGCGGCCGCCAGGGCCGGCCCGCCCCGGGCGGCGGCGAGCGCCGCGACCGCGGGCCCGATCGCGAGACGCGCCTCGAGCACGCTGCGGGCGACGGAGGCGTCGAGCTTGCCGCGCCGCACCAGCAGGCGGGGGAGCAGGTCGAGGCCGGCGGAGCGCTTGAAGTCGCGCACCGTCGTCGCGCCGCCGTGGCGCACCTCGACGAGGCGGGTGGCGGCCATGCGCTGCAGGGCCTCACGGACCGCTGGCCGGGACACTCCCAGCACCTCGGCCAGCCGCCGCTCGCTCGGGAGGGCCTCTCCGGCGCCGAGCTGACCGTCGACCACCTCTCCGAGGACCTGGTCGAAGACCTCGTCGGGGACCGAACGCCGCGTCACAGGTTGCAGGGGCATAGCCCCCACCGTGCCCGGCAATTGGTCAGAGGTCAAGTGGTAAGACCAGTGGAGATGTCAAGACAAGGCGATTGGTACGCGCGTCCCCCTTGCCCGGGCGCGCACGCGGGTAGGAAGGTGTCCGCGGCTGGGTGTGTCCGCGCCCGCCCTCACCGACCCGAACGGCGTTTCCCATGAGAAGACTCGCTCCCTGGTCCGCTGTCGCCGTGCTCGCCCTCGCGGCGAGCTCGCTGGCGCTCGACGCTCCGACGCACGCGTCCCCACCGGCCGCCGCGGCCTCCGCGGCGGCCTCCGCGCCCGCCACGGCTCCGCACGCCCCGCTCGGCAGCGCGGCGGTGCAGGTGGCCCGCGCCCACCTCGCGTCGCACGCCGCCGACGCCGGGCTCGCGGGCCGTGACGTCGCGGACCTGGCGGTGTCCTCGGTGGTGCCCACGAAGCACAACGGTCTGACGAACGTCTACTTCCAGCAGCAGGTCGACTCCCGCGACGTCTTCAACGCGATCATCAACGTCGCCGTCGCCGCCGACGGCTCCGTCGTCCGCGTCGCCGCGGACGGCGTCAAGAGGGCGGCTCAGCGCGTCAACGCGACCGCCCCGAAGATCACCGACGTCGAGGCCGCCCGCCGCGCGGCCGCTGCCCTGCACCTCCAGCCGACGGCGTCCTTCCGCAGCAACGACGCGGCGAGCGGCCCCGACCACGCGCGCGACCTCGGCGACGGAGGCATCTCCAACGAGGCCATCCCCGCGCGCCTGGTCTACGAGCGGACCGCCGGCGGCGACCTCCGGCTCGCGTGGGAGTTGGTGATCGACCAGCTCGACGGCAAGCACTGGTGGCAGATCCGGATGGACGCGATCACCGGTGCCGAGCTCGGGCGCGCCGACTGGGTGGCCCAGGACACCCACCGCGTCTTCCCGATGCCGGTCGAGGCGCCGTCGTTCGCGACGCCCCTCAACACCCGCACGCTGGTCAGCAACCCGGCGACCAGCGCGTCGCCGTTCGGCTGGAACGACACCAACGGCGTCGCCGGCGCCGAGTCGACGCTCACCACCGGCAACAACGTCAACGCCTACACCGACACCGACGCCAACAACCTTCCGGACCCGGGCAGCCAGCCCGACGGCGGCGCGGGGCTGGCCTTCGACTTCCCGCTCGACCTGACCCAGGCGCCGGCGACGTACAAGCCGGCGGCGGTCTCGAACCTCTACTTCACCAACAACCGGATCCACGACATCATGCACCGCTTCGGGTTCACCGAGGCGGCCGGCAACTTCCAGGCCAACAACTACGGTCACGGTGGTCTCGGCTCGGACGCCGTCAACGCCGAGGCGCAGGACGGCGGCGACATGAACAACGCCCGGTTCGGCACCGGGCCGGACGGCCAGAAGCCGCGGATGCAGATGTACCTGTGGAACACGACCGTCCCCGGTCGCGACGGCGACCTCGACAACGGCGTCATCGCCCACGAGTACGCCCACGGCATCTCCAACCGGCTCACGGGCGGTCCGGCGACCGCGAGCTGCCTGCAGAACAACGAGCAGGCCGGCGAGGGCTGGAGCGACTACTACTCCTACATGCTCAACATGCCCAACGGCACCGAGCCGGCCGGTGGCCGCGGCATCGGCACCTACGTGCTCGGCCAGGCGACCACGGGCGGCGGCATCCGCAGCAAGCCCTACAGCACGAGCCTGGCGATCAACCCCCAGACCTACGACTCGATCAAGACCAAGACCAACGAGCACGGTGTCGGTGAGGTCTGGGCCGAGATGCTGTGGGAGGTCACCTACGCCCTCATCGACGAGTACGGTTTCGACGCCAACCTCGACGCGGGACCGATGACGGCCGGCAACCTCCTCTCGCTCCGGCTGGTGACCGACGGCCTGAAGCTCCAGCCGTGCAGCCCCGGTTTCGTCACCGCGCGAGACGCCATCATCGCTGCCGACCTGGCGGACACCGGCGGCGCCAACAAGTGCCTGCTCTGGACCGCGTTCGCCAAGCGCGGGCTCGGCGCCGGTGCCTCGCAGGGTTCGTCCGGCAGCATCACCGACGGCACGCAGTCCTTCGCCATGCCGGCCTCCTGCCTCCCGCCCGCGACGCCGACGGTCACGTCGACGACTGCCTCCGTGGGCGCGGCGACGGTGGCGTTCACGACGAACCCGGGCGCGGAGATCAGCAGCGCCACGGTGGAGTGCGTGAGCACCGACGGCGGTGCGAGCGGCACCAACACCGGGCCGGCCAGCCCGGTCACGGTGAGCGGGCTGACGAGCGGCAAGACCTACCACTGCCGCGTCTCGGTGACCAACGCGGCCGCGACCAGTGCCTTCAGCGCCTTCGGCAACCAGGTGACCCTGCCGTTGCCGCCGGTGGCGACCGCACCCGGGGCCCCGGAGATCACCTCGGCCAAGGCGACGTCCGCGAAGAAGGCGAAGGTCAGCTTCACGCTGGCCTCCGACGGCGGCAGCCCGGTCACGTCGTACACGGTGACCTGCAAGGGCAAGAAGGGCGCGAAGACCAAGTCCAAGACCGGGCCGGCCAGCCCGATCACGGTCAAGGGGCTGACCCCGGGCAAGAAGTACACGTGCACGGTGACGGCGACGAACAGCGTCGGCACCGGCCCGGCCAGCGCCAAGAGCAAGAAGTTCAAGATGAAGAAGCGCCACCCGCACAAGCGGGCGGCCGTCATCGGGCGCTCGGCCGTGCCGGGTCGCCGCTGACGCGAGCGATGGAGGCGGCGGGCATGCTTGACCCGTGCCCGCCGCCCTCGCCCCGCGCCTCTGGCCGGGACACCTGCTCGCGCTGGTCCTGGTGCTCGCGGCCGGGCTGCTCGGGCTCTGGCAGCTCGACGCGTGGCAGGCGCGCCGGGCCGACGAGGCACGCGACCTGACCCGGGCGGAGCCCGTGTCGCTCGGCAGCGTGATGGGTCCCGACGACCCGTTCCCCGGTCGTTCGGTCGGCCAGCCGGTCACGCTCGAGGGCGCGTGGGTGCCCGCCGGGACGATCTTCGTCAGCGGGCGCGAGCACGACGGCCGCGACGGCTACTGGATGGTGACGCCCCTCGCCGTCGGCGGCGCCGGCGAGCCGGCCCTGCCCGTCGTGCTGGGCTGGGTCGCCTCGACCGGCGACGCGCCCGCGCCGCCCGCGGGTGACGCCGAGCTGGTCGGCTGGCTCCAGCCGACGGAGGGCACCGGCGCGGTCGACGACGACCCGGGCGACGACGTGCTCCCGCAGCTGCGGGTGGCCGACCTCGCCCAGCGGGTCGACGAGGACCTCTACTCGGCGTACGCCGTCGCGCAGGAGGGGGTCGGCGGGCTGCCCGCCGCCGACCTCGAGCAGCTGCCGGACGCCGGCCGGTTCACCGCCGTGCGCAACCTCCTCTACGCGGTCGAGTGGTGGTTCTTCGGCGCCTTCGCGGTGCTGATCTGGTGGCGGTGGCTCGGCGAGCAGCTCGCGCCGCGGCGGGCGGAGCCGCAGCCGGAGGACGAGGAGCACCCCGATACCGTGACCACGTGAGGCCACGATGAACCGACTCGTCACCACCTACCGGGTCCTGGCCTTCGTGGTCGGCGTGCTGCTCGCGTACGGCGCGCTGGTGGCCCTCCCGCTGAAGTACCTGCTCACCGAGGGCAGCAGCCTCCAGCAGTTCGGCGCGGACACGAGCATCGTCTGGCTGGTCCACGGATGGGTCTTCGCGGTCTACGTGGTCGTGACGTTCTTCCTCTCCCGGCGTGCCGGGTGGAGCATCTCGTTCACGATCCTCGCCCTGGTCGCCGGGCTCGTGCCGCTGCTCATCTTCTGGGTCGAGCACCGCGTGATGCAGAAGCTCAAGGCCGAGAACCCCGACCTCGCACCGTCGGCCTAGCACCATGACCACCGCCTTCGTCCTCGGCGGAGGCGGCGTGCTGGGCTCGGTCGAGGTCGGCATGTTGCGCGCGCTGCTCGAGCGCGACCTCCGTCCCGATCTCGTCCTCGGCACCAGCATCGGCGCGTTCAACGGCGCGTTGGTGGCGAGCCAGCCGGACCTCTCCGTCGTCGAACGGCTCACGTCGCTGTGGCAGTCGGTGGGCAGCGCGCGCGAGGCGGGGTACGGCGACCGGCCGCTCCGCACGGTGCGCCGCGCCGTCTCGACCGGCACCCACCTCTGGTCGGCCGCGCCGCTGCGGCAGCGGCTCGCGGACGAGCTCGGCGACCTGACCTTCGAGGAGCTGCCGGTCACCTTCCAGGTGTGCGCCGCCAGCATCGAGCGGGCGGCCGAGCACTGGTTCACGAGCGGCCGGGTGGTCGACGCGGTGGTGGCGAGCGCCGCCGTACCCGGGCTGCTGCCGGCAGCCGAGGTCGACGGCGAGCACTACCTCGACGGCGGCATCGTCAACTCGGTCCCGCTCGGCCGGGCCGTGGAGCTCGGCGCCACGCGCGTCTTCGTGCTCCAGGTCGGTCGCCTCGACCGGCCGCTGACCCCGCCCAAGCGACCGTGGGAGGTCGCGCGGGTGTCTTTCGAGATCGCGCGACGGCACCGCTTCGTCCGCGAGCTCGCCGAGCTCCCCGACCACGTCGAGTGCCACGTGCTGCCGGCCCGCGGCACCTCCGCCAAGGACGACTCGCTCCTCGGCACCCGTGACTTCTCCGGCGTGCAGGACCGCATCGACGCGACGTACGCCGCGACCAAGGCCTACCTCGAGGAGTCGCTGTGAGCCGGCGGGGTCGGCCGGGTGCCTTCGCGCGTGGGTCGTTGGTTGAGGAGGTCGCGCAGCGACCGTCTCGAAACCTGGTGAGCCGGGGCTGGGACTGGGGTGC
>NZ_AUGT01000020.1 GCF_000422805.1 Nocardioides halotolerans DSM 19273
GACCGTCTCGAAACCTGGTGAGCCGGGGCTGGGACTGGGGTGCGTTCGCTGCGGTGATCTCGACAGGCTCGATCGGCGGTGGTCGGCCGGGTGCCGACCCGACGGTGGCTGAGGTGCGAAGGCGTGCTGCGCCTGAGCCTCGAAGCCTGGTGAGCCGGGGCTGGGGCCGGACCACCGCTCGTCGAGCTTGTCGAGACGTCCGAAGCCGGCGCTGGGAGCTGCCATGTGCCGGTGGATTCGTTGCGGGGGCGGCGTGAAGCGGCAGCTGCGCCGGGTGGTCACCGTGGGCGGCGTGCTCGCGGTGACGCTGCTGCTGTGGGTGCTGCTGCCGCTGTGGCTGGTGGCCGCGGCGGCGCTGTCGCCGTTGCTGCCCGGACGGTGGCGGGCACTGCGGCTGCTGTGGATCGTGATCCTCTACGCGACGATCGACACACTGCTGCTGGTGGTGATGTTCGGCTACTGGCTGGCGGCCGGCGGGAGCAGGCGGGTGCGGGCGCCGTACTGGCAGGGGCTGCACTACGACCTGGTGCAGGGCGTGATGTGGGTGCTGTTCCGCGAGGCCAAGCGGGTGCTGCGGCTCGACATCGTGACCGAGGGGCCGGCCCCCGACGCCCACCCGGGCCAGCCGCTGCTGGTCTGCTGCCGGCACGCAGGCCCGGGCGACTCCTTCACGCTGATCCACGCGCTCATGTACTGGTACCGCCGCGAGCCCCGGGTGGTCCTCAAGGACACGCTGCGGTGGGACCCGGCGATCGACGTGCTGCTGCACCGCATCCCGGCGCGGTTCATCTCGCCCGACCCTGCTCAGGGGGAGGACCTCGAGTCGCAGATCAAGGCGCTCGCGACCGACCTCGACGAGGACGACGCGTTCGTGATCTTCCCCGAGGGCGGCAACTTCACCGCCGCTCGTCGCGACCGCGCGATCGCTCGGCTGCGCAAGCTCGGCCTCGAGCGGATGGCGGCGCGCGCCGAGCAGATGACCAACGTGCTGGCGCCGCGGCCGGGCGGCTTCCTCGCGGCGCTCGACGCCGCACCCGAGGCGGACGTGGTGCTGGTCGCGCACACCGGCCTCGACCACCTGCTCACCGTGGGCGACGTGTGGCGCGAGCTGCCCATGGACAAGCAGATCGTGATGCGCTGGTGGCGGGTCGCCCGCGCCGACATCCCGGCGGACCGGGACGGCCGGATCGACTGGCTGTTCGGGTGGTGGGAGCAGATCGACGCCTGGATCGACGAGCACCGAGTGGGGTCCGCGCCGACCTAGACGGCTACTTCTTGTTCGGGACGTCCTCGCCGGCCGACTCGAGGTCGACGACCTCGGCGGGCTCGTCGGGCGTGGTCACCGGCTGCGGCTCGTCGGCCGCATCGGAGAGCGCCTCGTCGGGCCCGGCCCCGGCGTCGTCGTTCGCCTGAGGAGCCGAGGAGGGCGTCGGTGCGGGCGTCGGCACGTACGACGACTGCCAGTTGGCGTCCTGGCCACCACCCTGCAGCTTCTTGGCGACGAACCCGGCGGCACCGGCGAGCACGGCGAAGATCGCCAGCTTGCGCAGCTTGCCGCCCTTCTTCTTGGTGTCCTCGCCGCGCACCTGGGCGACGCGGGCGTCGGCGGCCTCCTTGGCCTGGGCGGCCACGTCGCTGGCGCGCTCGGCACCGGCGGCCACCATCGGGCCGGCCTGCTCGCGGGCCTCGGCCAGCGCTGCGGCAGCACGCTCACGCGCCTCGGCGACGTAGGGGGCGGCCTTCTCGCGGGCGTCGGCCAGGGCCGGCCCGGCCTTCTCACGGGCGTCGACGAGAGCCGGGCGCGCGGTCTT
This sequence comes from Nocardioides halotolerans DSM 19273, assembly GCF_000422805.1. Taxonomy (GTDB): domain Bacteria; phylum Actinomycetota; class Actinomycetes; order Propionibacteriales; family Nocardioidaceae; genus Nocardioides; species Nocardioides halotolerans. The sequence continues at coordinate 1,812 of NZ_AUGT01000020.1, forward strand.
CTCGTAGAACTCCTCCGCGGCGTCGAGCGCCGACGCGACGGCGGACTCCACCTGCGGGCGGACCTGGTCGATGTAGTCCGATGCCTGGTCGAGCAGGGACTTCTTCTTCCTGAATGCCATCAGTTCCTCTTCCACCACTGCGGTCTGGTCCCGTGTCGTGCTGCCATTCAACCGCGCCCCGCCAAGGCCCGGCCACTGTGGTCCGGCTTGCGACCCGTGCGAGGATCGTCGGGCACGCAGCGCGTCCTCTGGACCGGTACCCACTTGAGCCCGAAAGGCAGCCATGGCAGAGCAGCAGGCCATCTTGAAGACGAACCGCGGTGACATCACCGTCAACCTCTTCCCGAACCACGCCCCCAAGACGGTGGCCAACTTCACCGGGCTCGCCACGGGCGAGAAGGACTACTCGACGCCCGACGGGCGCACCGGCCCCTTCTACGACGGCCTGACCTTCCACCGCGTGATCGAGAACTTCATGATCCAGGGCGGCTGCCCGATCGGCACGGGCACCGGCGGCCCCGGCTACCAGTTCGAGGACGAGTTCCACCCCGAGCTGGTCTTCGACAAGCCCTACCTGCTGGCGATGGCGAACGCCGGCCCCGGCACCAACGGCTCGCAGTTCTTCATCACGACCGCCGAGACCCCGTGGCTCAACCGCAAGCACACGATCTTCGGTGAGGTGGCCGACCAGGCCTCTCGCGACGTCGTCGACGCGATCAACTCGACCCCGACCGGTGCGGGTGACCGGCCGGTCGACCCGGTGGTCATCGAGAGCCTCGAGATCGTCGGCGGTTGACCGAGCCCTCACCGCCCGCGGACACCGGGGTGCCGACGTGCTACCGGCACCCCGGCCGCGAGGCGCACATCCGCTGCCAGCGCTGCGACAGGGTGATCTGCCCCGACTGCATGCGCCCGGCCGCGGTCGGGTTCCAGTGCCCGGAGTGCGTGAAGGAGGGTGCGAAGACCACCCGGTCGGGCCGCACGGCGTACGGCGGCCTGCGGCCCACCGACGCGTCGCTGACCTCGATGGTCCTCATCGCGATCAACGTCGGGGTCTGGATCGCGATCCTCGCCACCGGGGGCAACGACAGCCGCCTGCTCGACTACCTGGTGCTGCGCCCGGAGGCGTTCTGCCTCTCGCAGGGTGCGGGGTTCGACGTCACCCGCACGGTGTGCGACGCGAACGGCGGCACCTGGCTGCCGGGTGTCTCCGACGGCGCCTACTGGCAGCTCGTGACCTCGATGTTCGCCCACGTGCAGCTGTGGCACATCGGCTTCAACATGTTCGCCCTCTACGTCCTCGGCCCGCAGCTCGAGCTCGCCGTGGGCCGCGCGCGGTTCGTGGCGCTCTACTTCCTGTCGGGCCTGGCCGGCTCGGCGCTCGTCTACTGGGGTGACCGCGGGGCGCTCGGCGCCTCCGGCGCGATCTTCGGCCTCATGGGCGCGCTGCTCATCATCGCGATCAAGGTCCGCGGCGACGTCCGCGGGATCCTGACCTGGATCGGCATCAACTTCGTCATCACCTTCGTGTTCGTCAACGCGATCTCGTGGGAGGGCCACCTCGGCGGCTTCATCGGCGGCACCGCGATCGGCACGGTCCTCGTCTACACCCCGCGCGGCCCGCGGCGTACGACGCTGCAGGTCGCGGGGCTCACGCTGATCGGTGTTGTGATCGCCGTCGCGATCGCCGCGCGCTCGGCCTCGCTCGCGTGAGGGTTGTGCACATTCCTCCACAGTGAATGACAACGCTGTAGTTCATCCACAGCGTTGTGCACACCTGTGCAAACGCCGAGTCGGCGTTACTGGTGAGCAGTAACGCCGACTCGGCGACTCGGCAGGAGCTCGGTGCGGTCCCAGCCCGGGTTGCGGTGGTTTCGACGCGCCCGTTGCGGCTTCGTTCCTCAGCCGCAGGGCTTGCTCAACCTTCGCGCGCCACGGTCCTCGCTCGTTCCTCGCGAGCACCTGCGCGCTCGCTCAACCTGCGCGCGCCCACGTCGACCGCTCGTTCCTCGCGGTCGACTGCGCGCTTACTCCCAGCGGGTCGCGTAGGTGAAGCCGACGGCCATCAGGCCGATGCCGACCATGAGGTTGTACTGGCCGAGGTCGTTGAAGACCGGCACGTCGCTGAGGTCGTTGCTGAAGACGTAGTAGGTGCAGATCCAGAGCAGGCCGAGGAGGAAGCAGCCCAGCATGCCGACCACGACGCCGCGGCCGCGGCCGAGCGGGGTGGAGGGGTGGGCGGCGACGACCAGGCCGAGCAGGATCGCGCCGAAGCCGATGACGTAGTTCCACTTCTTCAGGTCGCCGAAGAAGCCGATGCCGTCGTAGACGGGCTTGAACGTCTTGGGGTCGAGGTCGTCGGGCCCGGGGCGCACGCCGATGTAGTAGTAGGCGATCCAGGCGATGCCGCCCAGGATCAGCACCAGCGCCAGGACCGCCCGGGGCGTGACGATCGGGCCGCCCCCGGGATCCAGGGACGACAGAGGGTCACGGGCCTTCATCCTCGACACGCGGCTACCTTAGTCAACGTGGACTCCCAGCCCGAACCTGACTCCGGTTCGAGGGGTCGGTGGTCGGGGTGGCGACTCGGCACGGCGGTGGTCGTGCTCGTCTGCGGTGGCCTGTTCGTCGTCAGCGCGCAGTCCAGCGAGGGCACCGACCTGCGGCCGGGGCGCTACGACGACCTCGCGACGCTCACCGACTCCGAGGCCGACCGGGCGGCCGACCTCCAGGCCCGCGTCGCGGAGCTGACCCAGGAGGTCCGCGACCTCACCGACAAGGTCGACGACGCCGACGTACGCCGCTACCGCCGGCAGGTCGAGCACCTCGAGGGTCCCGCCGGGCTCACCGAGCGCGACGGCCCGGGCGTCGTGGTCACGCTCTCGGACGCCCCCCAGGAGGTCATCGACGCGGCGACCGGCGACAAGAAGCTGCTCGTCGTGCACCAGCAGGACATCCAGGCCGTGGTCAACGCACTGTGGAAGGGCGGGGCCGAGGCCGTCGTGCTCCAGGGGCAGCGCATCGTCAGCACGACCGGCATCAAGTGCGAGGGCAGCTCGGTCGTGATCCAGGGCCGTCCCTACCCGCAGCCCTACGTCGTCGAGGCCGTCGGTGACGTGGGCCGGCTGACCGACGCGCTCGCGCACGACGCCTACCTGAAGGTCTACCGCGAGCAGGCCGACGACCCGACGATCGCCGTCGGCTGGGACCTCGACATCGCCGACGACCTCACCGCGCCGGCGTACGACGGCCTGCTCGACCTGAGCTACGCGACCCCGGTCACCCCGTCCGGGCAGGGGTCCGACCCGGCAGGAGACCGTCCGTAGCCACCCGCGGCGTCGGCGGCGGGGTCTCGGTCGGCAGCTCGGTCGGCGTCTCCGTGGGCGTCGGCGGCGGAGGCGGCGGCGGGTCGTACGTCGACACGAACAGCGTGATCGTCGTGCCCTGCGGCTGCGTCTGACCGCCCGGCGGCAGCTGGTCGGTCACCGTGCCGCGCGGCTCGGTCGACTTGTCGTCGCCGCGGATGTCGTACTGGAACCCGGCGTCGACGATCTGCTTGATCGCGTCGGAGCGGTTGAGGCCGACGACGTCGGGGACCTCGTGGGGACCCTTGCTGATCGTGACCAGGACGACCGAGCCCTGCTCGACCGGCTGCCCGGCCTCCGGGTCGGTCGAGAGGACCTGACCCTGCGGCAGGTCGGACTCCTTGCTCTCGAACTGCGGGCGCAGCTTGGCGGTGCGGAGCCGGTTGCGCGCCTCGTCCTGGGTGGAGCCCACCAGCGACGGCACGTCGACCATCGGCAGCCCGGAGGAGATGGTGAGGTGGATCGACGTGCCCGGGTCGACGTACTGGTCGCGGTTGGGGTCCTGGTCGATGACCTCTCCGGCCGCGGCCTCCTCGTCGGGCTGGAAGTCCGGGGCGTCGACGCTCAGCCCGGCGTCGCCGATGGCGTCGCGCGCCTCGTCCTCGGTCATGCCGATCAGGTTGGGCACCTGGACCTGCTCGGGCGGCGACTCGAACAGGTCGCTCTTGAACAATGCGTAGCCGCCGCCGATGAGCGCGAGCACCAGCAGCCCGAGCAGGACCAGGATGGCGGTGCGCGACCCGCCCCGCCGGCGGTCGAGGTCGTCGCGCTCGTCGTAGTCGTCGGGCGGCGGCAGCAGCGGCCGGACCGTCGTGCTCGTCACGGGCGCCTGGGGCTCCGGCGTGGGCGGAGGCGTGGGCGCGGGCACCGGCGCCTGCACCGGGCGGCCGGCGAGGTAGCGCTCGATGTCACTGCGCATCGCGGCCGCCGACTGGTAGCGGTCCTCGAGCCGCTTGGCGAGCGACTTCATCACGATCGCGTCGACAGCGGGCGGCAGCCCGGTGTCGTGGTCGGACGGCGGCCGGGCGGGCTCACGCACGTGCTGGTAGGCGACCGCGACCGGGCTGTCGCCGACGAACGGCGGCCGGCCGGTGAGCAGCTCGTAGAGCAGGCAGCCCGCGGAGTAGACGTCGGAGCGGGAGTCGACGGTCTCGCCGCGCGCCTGCTCGGGGGAGAGGTACTGCGCGGTGCCGACGACCGCGGCGGTCTGCGTCATCGTGTTGGAGTCGCTCATCGCCCGGGCGATGCCGAAGTCCATCACCTTCACGTCGCCGCTCGGCGTGAGCATCACGTTGCCGGGCTTGATGTCGCGGTGGATGATCCCGGCCCGGTGGCTGTAGTCGAGGGCCGAGAGCACGCCGCTGGTGATCTCGAGCGCGCGCTCGGGCAGGATCTTGCGGCCCTCGCGCAGGATGTCGCGCAGGGTCCGGCCGGCGACGAACTCCATCACGATGTAGGGCTGCGAGACGCCGCTGCCGTCGGACGCCGGCTCCTCGCCGGTGTCGTAGACGGCGACGATGGCCGGGTGGTTGAGCGAGGCGGCGCTCTGGGCCTCGCGACGGAACCGGGCCTGGAACGTCGCGTCGCTGGCCAGGTCGGTGCGGAGCCGCTTGATCGCCACCACGCGGCCGAGCCGGGTGTCGTGGCCCTTGCGGACTTCGGCCATGCCGCCCCGGCCGAGCAGCTCACCGAGCTCGTAGCGCCCGCCGACCAGCCCCGCGCCCGGCGGCGTGGGCGGCGTCGGCGGGTTCACGGGGGGCTCCGAGGGTGGCTCGCTCATCGTGCTCCTGCCGAGGTGGACGCTGACCCGGATGCGGTGGCGGACGCGGCCGGGGTCGAGGGGCTCTGGCTGGCCTGCGACGCCGTGGCGCTCGGAGGGGCGGAGCTCGACGGGGTGCCGGGGTCCGACGACGGCGGCTCCGAGGTCGGCTCGCTCGTCGGCGGCTCGGACGTCGGCTCGGGCTCGCGGTAGTACTCGACGGTGACGGTGTCGCCCTTCACCAGCCCGGTCGTCGGCCGCACGGACGCCACGGTGTCGGCGTCCTTGCCGCCGGGGTTGTCGATCGGCTGGGTGTCGACCTCGAGGCCCTTGGCGCGCAGCTCGGTGGCGACCACGTCGACGTTGCGGCCGAGGTAGTCGGCCTCGTTGATCTCCACCTCCGCGGGCGCGGAGCTCGACTCCTCGGTGGCGGAGCTCTCGGTGGTCGGCGCCGACGACGTGGGCTCGCTGCTGCTGCTGGTGGTGTCGCCGGAGGTGGGCTCGTCGTCGGCGTCGTCGCCGCGGGTGGCGACCACGACGATCAGCACGATCGCGGCCACCAGGGCGAGCACCAGCAGCACGACCAGCCAGGCGCGCCCGCGCTCGGGACCGTCCGGCTCGTCGTCGACGAGCGGCGCAGGCGCAGGCACCGGCTCCGGCGGAGGGGTCGGGCTCAGGACCTGGGTCTCCTCGCCGCTCGCCGCGCCGCCCGCAGGGACGCCCGCAGGGACAGGGACCGCCGCGGCGCCTCGCGGGTCGCGCAGCGCCGCCGCGAACGCGTCGCCGTCGGCGAAGCGCTGGCCGGGCTCCTTGGCCATCGCCCGCTGCACGACGGCGGCCAGGCCGGCCGGGACGTTGGGCGGCAGGTCCGGCACCGGCTCGTTGAGGTGCGCCAGTGCGGTCGCGACGGGTGACTCGGCGTCGAACGGGCGGTGGCCGGCCAGGCACTCGAACGCGACGACGCCGAGCGAGTAGACGTCGGAGGCGGGCGTCGCGGTGGCGCCGCGGGCCTGCTCGGGGGAGAGGTACTGCGGGGTGCCCATCACCTGGCCGGTGCCGGTCAGCCCGAGGCCGTCGGAGGCACGGGCGATGCCGAAGTCGGTGATCTTGACCTGGCGGTCGGGCGTGACCAGCAGGTTGGCCGGCTTCACGTCGCGGTGCACGATGCCGGCCAGGTGGGCGGCGCCGATCGCCTCGGCGGCCTGCGCCATCAGGTCGCGGACGACCTCGGGGTCGAGCGGCCGGCCGCCGCGCAGGAGCGCCGACAGCGGCTGGCCGTCGACGAGCTCCATGACGAGGAACGGCCGAGGCAGGCCCGAGCCGTCCTCCCTGCCGAGCAGGGCCGACTCGCCGACGTCGTAGACCGACGCGACACCGGGGTGGTGCAGCGAGGCAGCGTGCCGCGCCTCGACCTCGAACCGCGAGCGGAACAGCGGGTCGTCGGCGTACTCGCTCTTGAGCACCTTGACCGCCACCGGTCGGCCCAGCGAGGTGTCGGTCGCCCGCCAGACCTCGCCCATGCCACCGGTCGCGATGCGGGCGTCGAGCCGGTAGCGCCGCTGGTCGTCGACGTAGCGCGCGTTCGGGTCGTCGGGCCCGTCACCACCGGATCCGGGGAGAGTGCTCACTTGATCACCGCCTCCATCACGGCCTTCGCGATCGGGCCGCCGAGCAGGCCGCCGGCGATCTCACCGCGCTCGACACCGTCGATCTTCTGGATCATGACCGCCACCGCCACCTCGGGGTCCTGGGCCGGGGCGAACGACACGAACCACGCGTACGGCGGCACGTCGTCCTGGCCGCTCTGCGCGGTGCCGGTCTTGCCCGCCACCGTCACGCCGGGGATGGCGGCCGGCCCGGCGGTGCCGGGCACGCCGTTGCTGGTGCCCTCGACCGTCGCGACCATCAGCTGGGTCAGGCCGTCGGCGGTCTCCGCCGACACCGCCCGGTCGAGCTCCTCGGGGTCGGTCTGCTTGAGGGTCTCGAGCTCGGGTGACTGGATCGAGTCGACGATGTAGGGCTTCATCACCACGCCCTGGTTGGCGATGCCCGCGGCGACCATGGCCATCTGCAGCGGGGTGGCCCGCACGTCGAACTGGCCGATCGCTGACTGCCCGGCCTCGGGCTCCGTGGCGTTCTCGGGGAAGTGCGAGATCGCCTGCGGGGAGAGGTCGTCGAGGTAGTGCTGGTCGAAGCCGAACGCGTCGGCCTGCTCGCGCAGGGCGTCGCCGCCGAGCTCGACGCCGAGCTGGGCGAAGGTCGTGTTGCACGACTGGGCCAGCGCCTGCTCGAAGGGGATCTTGTCCGAGCCGCAGCTGCGGCCCTCGTTGTCGATCAGGCCGGAGTCGTCGGACGTCTGCGGGAGCTGGTAGGTCGCACCACCGGGCACGTCGCTGTCCGCGTCGTACTTCCCGCTCTCGAGGGCGGCCGCCGCGGTAACCAGCTTGAACGTCGACCCGGGCGGCAGCGTGGTCTGGATCGCCCTGTTGAGCAGCGGCTCGGTCTCGTCGGCCTGCAGCCGGTCGTAGTCGGTGCGGACCGCGGAGAAGTCGTGGGAGGCCAGCTTGTTGGGGTCGAAGCTCGGCAGCGAGGCCATCGCCAGGATCTTGCCGGTGCTGGGCTGGATCGCCACCACCGACGCCTCGACGTCGCCGGGCAGGTCGTCGAGGCCGGCGTACGCCGCGTCCTGCGCCTCGCGGTCGAGGGTGAGCAGCACGTTGCCGCCCTTGCCCGACTTGTTGGACAGCAGGTCGACCAGCTTGTTGACGAACAGCAGGTCGTCGTCGCCGGAGAGCACGTCGTTCTGGCTGCGCTCGATGCCGGTCTGGTCGTAGAAGGAGAAGTAGCCCGTCTCGTGGGCGTACTTGAACGGCTCGTCGTAGGTGCGCAGGAAGTCGTAGTCGTCGTCGGACTCGACGCTCTCCGCGATCGGCTCGCGGCCCACCAGGATCGCGCCGCGCTCGCGGGAGTACGCCGCCTCGATCACCCGGCGGTTGCGCGGGTCCTTGTCGTAGGAGTCGGACTTCCAGTACTGCAGCCACGTCGCGTTGACCATGAGCGCCACGAACAGCAGCAGGCAGAAGGTCGAGATCGTGCGGATGGGCTTGTTCACGGCCGCGACCCCCCGCCCATCTTGATGAGCTGGGTCGCCTGCTGGTCGGCGCCGTCGTCGTCGTCGCCGGTCGAGAGGTCCGGCACCGGCCGGCGCGCCTGGTCGGAGATTCGCAGCAGCACGGCCGCGATCACCCAGTTGGCGACCAGCGACGAGCCGCCGTAGGAGAGGAACGGCGTGGTGAGACCGGTGAGCGGGATCAGCCGGGTGACGCCGCCGATGACCACGAAGACCTGCAGCGCGAAGATCGCCGCGAGACCGGTCGCCATCAGCTTGCCGAACCCGTCGCGACAGATCAGCGCCGCGCGCAGGGCCCGCTCGACGATGAGGCCGTAGCAGAGGATCACCGCGATCACGCCGGTGAGCCCGAGCTCCTCGCCGATCGCGCTGATGATGAAGTCGGACTCCGCGAACGGGACGCGCTCGGGGCTGCCGCCGCCGAAGCCCCGGCCGATCAGCCCGCCCCAGGCCATGCCGAACAGCGACTCGACGAGCTGCCCGCTGTCGGGACCGTCCTGATTGTTGAAGTAGGTCATCGGGTGGAGCCAGATGTTCACGCGGGTCTGCACGTGGCCGAAGAGCTGGTAGGCCATCGTGGCGCCGCCGAAGAAGAGCAGCGCGCCGACCACGAGCCAGCCCGCCCGCTCGGTGGCGACGTAGAGCATCACCAGGAAGAGGCCGAAGAACAGCAGGCTCGAGCCGAGGTCGCGCTGGAAGACCAGGATGCCGAGGCTGACCAGCCACATGGCCAGGATCGGCCCGAGGTCGCGGCCCCGCGGCAGGTCGATGCCGGCGACGCGACGGCCTGCGAGGGCGAGCGCGTCGCGGTGCAGCACGAGGTAGCCCGCGAACGCGACGACGAGCAGCAGCTTGGAGACCTCGCCGGGCTGGAAGCTGAACGGCCCGACGCTGATCCAGATCTTGGCGCCGTTGATGGTGTCGCCGATGCCGGGGACGAGCGGGAGGAGGAGCAGGAGGATCGCGCCCAGCCCGCTGGTGTAGGTGAACCGCGTCAGCACCCGGTGGTCGCGCAGGAGCACCAGGGTGGCGACGAAGAGGATCACGCCGAGCGTCATCCACGTCAGCTGCTTGTGCGGGAGGCCGTGCGGCTTGAGCGGGTTGTCGGCGTAGACCAGGTCGAGCCGGTGGATGACCGCGAGGCCCAGGCCGTTGAGCGCGGTGACCACGGGCAGCAGCACGGGATCGGCGTACGGCGCCACCATCCGGACGACCACGTGGGCGATGAGCGCCAGCGCGGCGAGGCCCGCGCCGTAGCCGACGATGTCGGCCGGGACCTCACCCTCGACGCCCACCCCGACGGCGGCGTACGCGCCGATGCCGACGGCCAGGGCGAGCACGAGCAGGAACAGCTCCGCACCCCGGCGGCGCCGGTGCACGAAGCCCATGACGAAGCCGGCCTGGGACATCAGGGCGCGTCCTCGGGCGACATGCTCCGCGCGAGCTTCTCGACCTTCTTGCGGGCGTCGGCGAGGCTCGTCGAGTCGATGCCCTCGCGGACGTTGTCCGCCTCGAAGTTCGACAGGCGGTCGAGGGTGACGTTGGTCGTCTCGTAGGGGTGGGAGAGGTCGATGCCGGGCAGCGACGCGTCGACGCCGCGGTAGATGACGACCGTCCCGTCGTCCTCTCCGACGTAGTACTGCTCCTGGCTCCAAGACCAGGCGGCCGCGCCGGCCACCCAGAGCAGACCGACGACGACCCCGAGCGCCAGCAGGCGGCTCAGCCAGGCGAAGCGGCCCGGCGCCACGGGGGCGTAGCGCAGCGACTCCGGGTCGACGGGGTCGACCGGGTCGGAGCGGATGGCGGCGCCGGCCTCCGGCGGGATCTCGGCCCGGATCGGCTCGAGCTCGCCCGTGTCGCCGGCGCGGTGACCGCGGAACAGGCTGCCGGTCTTGGACGCGCGCGTACGCCGGGTGCGCATGTCTGCGGCCGCGCCGACCAGGAGCGGTGTCTGGCCCGGCTCGTCGGGGCTGCCCTCGACGACGTCGGCCACGAGGCAGGTGACGTTGTCGGAGCTGCCCGCCTCGAAGCTGGCGCGCACCAGCTCGACCGCGGCGTAGTCGGCCGAGCCGCTCGCCAGGATGTCGGCGAGGCGACCCGGCTCGAGGACGCCCGTGCCGTCGCTGCACAGCAGCAGGCGGTCGCCGACCTTGAGCTCGAGCACGAACAGGTCGGGCTCGAGCTCGTTGGTGCCGTCGACGGCCCGCAGGATGAGGTTCTTGTGCGGGTGGACCCGCGCCTCCGCCTCGGTGATGCGGCCCTCGTCGATCAGCGTCTGCACGAAGGTGTGGTCGTTGGTGAGCTGGCTCAGCTCGCCGTCGCGGAACAGGTAGCCGCGGGAGTCGCCGACGTGCCCCATGCCGACGCGCTGGCCGTCGAAGAGCGCGACGGTGGCGGTGGTGCTGGTGCCCTCGAGGGCGGGGTTCTCCTGCACCAGCTCGGCGATCCGCTCGTGCGCGCGGTGCAGGGCGGTGCTGACCATCGCGAGCAGGTCGCTCTCGCTGGTGTCGGGGCCGGGCGGTGTCTCCTCGAGCTTGCGCAGCTGGGCGATCGCGGTGCTCGACGCGATGTCGCCGCGGGCCGCGCCGCCCACGCCGTCGCACACGGCGATGACGTGCGGGCCGACGTAGCCGGAGTCCTGGTTGTCCTTGCGGACCCTTCCGACGTCTGAGATCGCGGAGAAGTCGAGTCTCACGTCCGGCTATTTCCTGAGCTCGAGGATCGTCTTGCCGATGCGGACCTGGGTGCCGAGCGTGATCGTCGTGGGCTGGGTGATCCGGACGGTGCCGATGTAGGTGCCGTTGGTGGAGCCGAGGTCCTCGACGAACCACTGGTCGCCGGACGCCGCGATCCGGGCGTGCCGGGTCGAGACGTAGTCGTCGTCGAGCTTGATGCCGGCGTCGCTGCCGCGACCGATCAGGATCGGGGCGTGCTCGAGCTCGGCGCGGGTGCCGACGTTGCTGCCCTCGGTCACCACGACGTGGGTGGGGCTGCCGCGCCGCTTCGGCGGGTGCTTGGCCGACCCGCGCTTCTCCTTGCGCGCCGCGTCGGCCCCGCGGGCGGCCTCGGGCACCCGCGCACCGAACATGTCGGAGCGGATCACCGAGATCGCGGAGAGCACGAAGATCCACAGGATCGCCAGGTAGGCGACCCTGATCAGGAAGAGGGTGAGCTCAGACACCCAGGCCCCGCCCGTCGTCGTCGACGTCGTCCTCGAGGATCCGCACCGTCATCGTGGTGTTGCCGATCCGCACCTGGCTGCCGTCGCGCACGCCCGCCTTGGTCACCTTGTGACCGTCGATGAGCATGCCGTTGGTGGAGCCGAGGTCGCGGACCTCGATCTGGAGGTCGTCCTTGCCCTGCCGGACGTCGGTGCGCACGTCGAACTCGATGTGCCGCCGGCTCACGCCCGGGTCGTTGATCCGCACGTCGGCCTCGGTGCCGCGGCCGACCACCAGGCCGGGCGGCTGCAGGGGGTGGCGGGTCCGGTTGATCTCCAGCACGGCGCGCGCGCGGCGTACCTGCGTGTGGGTGGCGTTGCTCTGCACCCGTGCCTGCGCCTTGCTCCTGATCCGGAACCGGCCGGTCGTCAGGTCGTCGGCCTTCTCGAACTCGATGGCGATCGGCCCGGGGAATACGTAGCCCTGCGCGTCGGCGTGGTCCTGCACCTGGTGGATGAGCTCGTCGGCGAGCGCGGTGTCGTACGGCGAGAGGCGGTCGAGGTCGACCTGGCTGAGCTCGACGTGGAAGTCGTTGGGGACCATCCGGCGCTCGCGGCTGAGGATCTGCGCGTTGTTGTCGCACTCGCGCTGGAGCGCAGCGGCGATCTCCACCGGCTGCACGGCGCTGCGGAAGGCGCGCGCGAAGGCTCCGGAGATGAGGTTCTCCAGGCGCTGCTCGAAGCGCTGCAGCCCGCTCACGCCGCCTCCCTTCCGTGGCTCAGGGGTGGTGCTGGGGTGGTGGTGGGGTGGTGCTGGTGATGGCATGACGACCAGGCGCGCTGGCGTTCGCCACCGGCCGTCGGTCGCCCACGACTGTATCGGGGTACCCGTTCACCCTCGTGGACGCCGCCGTGGACCGTTCTGTTCTGCGCTCGGCCCCGCGATGAGGCGCAACGAGGCGTCCCGGCGCAGTTTTGGCCGGGCTCTCCGCGCTGGGCTAACCTTGGCCCGCTTCACGCGCGAGTGGCGGAACAGGCAGACGCGCACGGTTCAGGTCCGTGTGTCCGAAAGGACGTGGGGGTTCAACTCCCCCCTCGCGCACGACAGCCCCAGGTCTTCGACCTGGGGCTTTTGTGCTTGCGGACCCGCTTGGGCCTCGCCCATGGTGTCGGGGTCCCTGCGGCGGAGCACACGGAGGTGCCATGGACGTCCCGGCCGAGTTCCACGACCTGCTGTCGTCGCGCGCGATCGCGTTCATCGGCACGCTCGGCAAGAGGGGAGAGCCCCACGTCACGCCGAGCTGGTTCCTCTGGGACGGCGAGCGTGTGCGGATCAGCCTCGTCGAGGGCCGGCAGCGGCTGCGCAACCTGCGCCGCGACCCGCGCCTCTCGCTCACCGTGGTCGACCCGGCCCGGCCGACGTTCTACCTCGAGCTGCGCGGCACGGTCGGCGAGCTGACGCCCGACCCGGAGCTGGCGCTCGAGCGGGCCATCGCCGAGAAGTACGTCGGCGAGTGGACCGACGTCGAGCCGCCCGGCACGCCCCGCTTCGCCACGAGCATCGTCGTGGAGCGCACGACGAGCCAGCTGGGCCACCCCTAGCCAAGATCGACAGTCACTGGAGGCGTCACGAGACGCCGGTGACCATCCAGCGGTCGCTCCAGGCGCGCCGGGTGAGCAGCACGAGCCGGGCGCCCATGAACACCGCGGCGAAGGCGACCCAGACCGCGACCAGCCCGCCCGCGACGTACGCCGCCACGAAGGCCGCCGGGGCGTAGGCGACGAGGACGGCGAGACCCGCCCACGCGAGGTAGCGGCCGTCCCCCGCACCGATCAGCACGCCGTCCAGCACGAACACCACGCCCGCGACGGGCTGGCCGAGCGCGGCGACCACCAGCACCGGCACCAGCAGGTCGTGCACCTCCGGGTCGCCGCTGAACAGCGGGCCGAGGAACGGCGACGCGGCCGCGAGCAGCACCCCGCACGCCACGCCCGAGGCGACCCCCCACCGGACCATCCGCCGGGTCACCGCGCGGGTCCCCGCCACGTCTCCGGCGCCGAGGTAGCGGCCGGTGATCGCCTGGGCAGCGATGGCGATGGCGTCGAGCACGAAGGCCAGGAAGGTCCACAGGGTGATCGCCACCTGGTGGGTCGCGAGCGAGACCGCCCGGTCGTGCCCGGTCGAGCCCACCGTGACGGCGACCGTCGTGACCAGGAGGGAGGCCCGCAGCGTCACCGTGCGGATGACCAGGGCGACCCCGGCGCGGGCCGCGGCGCGGATGCCCGGCAGGTCGGGGGCCAGCGACGCGCCCGACGCCCGTGCGCCGCGCACGACCACGGCGAGGAGGGCAGCGGCGCTCAGCAGCTGCGCGAGCACGGTTCCGATCGCCGAGCCGACGATGCCGAGCCCGTCGACGGGCCCCACCCCGTAGACGAGCAGCAGGTTGAGGCCGATGTTGGCGCCGTTGCCGAGCACGGCCACCACCAGCGGGGTGCGGGTGTCCTGCAGCCCGCGCAGGACCCCGGTCGTCGCGAGCATCACCAGCAGCGGTGTCGTGCCGAGCCAGGCGATGCGGAGGTACGTCGTCGCGTAGCCCTCGACCGACGACCCGGCGCCGAAGGCGCCCACCAGCGGCCCGGTCAGCGCGACGCCGAGGACGGTCACGACGATCCCGATCAGGACCGCGAGCCACACCCCGTCGACGCCCTGCGCGAGCGCGCCCTTCTCGTCACCCGCGCCGACGCGGCGGGCGACGCTGGCGGTGGTGCCGTAGGCGAGGAAGATGCAGAGCCCGACCGCGGTCTGCAGCACGACCGCCGCGATGCCCTGACCGGCGAGCTGCGGCGTGCCGAGGTGGCCGACGATCGCGGCGTCCGCGAGCAGGAACATCGGCTCGGCGACGAGCGCCAGGAACGCCGGCACGGCCAGCCGCAGGATCTCCCGGTCGTGCTCGTGCGCCACGCCGGCAACCCTAGCGCCACGTAATGGCCACTCGGCATGAATGACCATGACGCAAATGAGCGTTCAGGGATAGTCCCTGACGTTCTGGCCCCTGGTGAGGGTGATCCGGGGCCATTGGGTCAGGGACTACCCCGGCCCGCGGGCTAGAGCGTGACGCCGGCGAGCACCAGCCAGATGCCGACCAGACCGGGGACGAAGCCGACGGCGAGCCAGAGGGAGGGGAGCGGCTTCTGGTGGATCAGGCGGCCGACGGCGGCAGCGACGACCCCGAAGAGCCCGCCGATGACGCAGACCCCGAACCGCGACACCGGCTCGTCCTCGTCGAGGAACAGCGCCCCGAGCACCAGCCCCACCGACAGGTGCAGGATCGTGGTCACCGCGAGCACCGAGACGACCCACCGCTGCACCTGGGTGAGGCGGTGGTCGTTGACCTGGCGCACCGGGTTGGCCGGGTCCATCAGGTGCCTCGGCCGACGCGGCGGGACGGGGTCGCTCACCCCTCCATCGTCCCCGATCGGCGCCGTACGGCCCACTCTGCGGCGCGTGACCTCGGTCATGGGTCCATGGGCCGGGTGCGAGACTCGGGCGCATGGGCGACGGGGGTGCGATCGAGTGACCGGACGGCTCAAGAACGTCCTGCTCGTCGGGCTGGTCGTGGTCATGGTCAACCTGCCGTTCGTGCACAGCACGTGGCAGCAGCACCGCCTCGACCGGGACGGTACGGACGTCGCCGCGACGCTGACGAGCCACGAGCAGCGGGGCGAGCGCAACGTCGTGGGCTTCGAGGTGCGCGACGCCGACCGGCCCGACGGCGTCGGCGGCTTCGAGGGCTCCGCGGACGTCGACCGGGCGACGTACGACGACGCGGTCGCGACCGGGACGGTGCGGGTCCGCGTGCTCGACGGCTCCGTCGCGGTCTGGCGGGTCGAGGGCCAGGAGTCGAGCCGCCTCGGGCTGGTGATCACGGTCCTGGCCGATCTCTTCCTGCTGGTCATGGTGCTGCTGCTGGTCCGGTTCGGGTCGCGGCTGCGCCAGGAGATGGTGCTGGTCGCGACCCAGGACCTCGAGCGGTGCCCGCCCGGCTCGGTGCTCGACCAGGTCGACGGGCTGCGGTTCGTCGTGTGCGGCGAGGTCGAGGCCATCGGGGACGACGAGGTGGTGCTCGACCTCGGCGACCGCCGCGTGCGGGTGCTCCTCGACGGTCACCACAACCCCGCGGGCCACCAGCAGCCGGTCCGGGCAACTGGGACGATGCACGGTTGAGCGCGCGCGAAACCATCTACCCTTCATCCTCGTGAGCACCACGCGCCGTCTTCTCGCCGTGCCCGCGCTCGTGGTCGGCGCGCTCGTGGCGCAGACGGGCCTGGCCACGCCGGCCCAGGCGGCGACCGTGCGCTACGCCGCCCCCGACGGGACCAGCGCCGCCAGCTGCGCCTCGCTCGCCACTGCGTGCAGCATCCAGAAGGCGATCAACCAGGCCGCCGCGGGCGACGAGGTGGTCGTCACCCCCGGCACCTACAACGTCGGCACCACGGTGCTCGCGACCAGCCAGTCGGGCGTCAACGTGCACGGCGTCGCGGGGTTCCCCCGGCCGACGATCAACACCGCGGCCGACACGGGGCTCGCGCTCTCCGGTGCGTCGGCGAGGGTCTCCGACCTCACGATGAACCACTCCGGCGCTGTGTGGGGCCTCAACGTGTTCGCCACCAACATCTCGGTGCAGCGGGTGGAGGTGCACAGCACCGCGCCGGTCGCGTGCTTCCTCGGCCTCTCGGGCCTGGCGCGCGACACCCTCTGCGTCACGACCGCCGACGGGGGAGTGGCGCTCGACGACTCCTGGGGCGGCAACGGCACCTTCACGTCCGGCACGCTGGTCCTTCGCAACATCACGGCGGTCGCCACCGGTGCGGCCTCCTACGGCATCCGCGCCGACGCCAGCGGCAGTGACACCAACCTCGACGTCAGCGCGCGCAACGTCATCGCGATCGGGTCCGCGGCCGACCTCCGGTCGACCGAGGTCGGCACCAACAGCGAGAGCGACCTGATCCTCACCAACTCCAACTACGACAAGATCGAGGAGGGCGGCGGCGGCAACGTGACGAACGTCGGGTCGTCCTCCAGCAACCAGACGACGCCGCCGGTGTTCGCCGACGCCGTCGGCTTCCACCAGGGCCTGGGCTCGCCCACCATCGACAAGGGCGGCTCCGACGCCAGCGTCGGCACCTTCGACCTCGACGGCAACCCGCGCAAGATCGGGTCGGCGGTCGACATCGGCGCCGACGAGTTCGACCCCACGCCGCCCGACGTCGTGCTCGACCGCACGCCGAAGAAGAAGACCCACAAGCGCAAGGCGATCTTCACTTTCCACGCGACCGAGTCGGTCTGGTTCTTCTGCGTCATCGACCGCAAGGCCATGAAGCCCTGCACCTCTCCGCTGAAGGTGAAGTCGAGGAAGCGCGGCAAGCACACGCTCACCGTGAGCGCGATCGACTCCGTCGGCAACGTCGACCCGACCCCCGCGACGTACACGTGGAAGATCAAGAAGAAGAGCAAGAAGAAGAAGCACCACCGCTAGTCGCACCACTGGTCGCACCACTGGTCGCACCACGGGCCGCAGGACGGACGGCACGACCGGCCCAGGGTGGGTACCGGCGCCGCGTGACGTCGTTCTCCGCCAGCACCCATGCCGAGGCGGTGGTCCTCGCGCCCCAGCAGGACATCTGGGACGCCCTGGTCGACCCCGAGCTGATGGCGCGGTTCACGCCGTTCCTCAAGAAGATCACCGCGGACGGCGACCACTGGGTGTGGGAGCTGTCGGGGCTGAACGTCCTCGGGGTGAAGGTGGCGCCCGCGTTCACCGAGAAGATGGTGTTCAGCGAACCGGACCGCATCGAGTTCCGCCACGACCCACCGGCCGGCACGTCGGAACAGGCCGGCGTCGAGGGGTGGTACGCCCTCACCCCGGTCGACGGCGGCACCCGCCTGGTCACCGACCTCGAGATCACCGTCGACCTCCCGCTCCCGAAGGTCTCGGGCCGGGCGGTCCGGGCGACGATGAAGAAGGTCATCGACACCATGGGTGACCGCTTCTCGCACCGCCTGCTGGACCACCTCGGGGCCGAGGAGCGCACGGACTCCTAGGCTGAGGGCGTGTCCGCCACCGCGTCGTCGTACTCCATCACCATGCGCCTGCACACGGCGCCCGACCACGGCGTCGTCGGCGCGGTGGCCACCGCGATCTCGGCGGCCGGCGGCGTGGTGACCGCGATCGACGTCGTCGACTCGACGCGCGAGCGGCTGGTCCTCGACGTGACCTGCTCGGCCAGCGACGCCGACCACTCCCACTCGCTCGAGGAGGCGGTCGACGCCATCGACGGCGTCGAGGTCTACAAGGTCAGCGACCGGACGTTCCTGCTCCACATCGGCGGCAAGATCGAGGTCGCCAGCAAGGTCCCCCTCAAGAACCGTGACGACCTGTCGATGGCCTACACCCCGGGCGTCGGCCGGGTCAGCATGGCGCTCCACGAGCACCCGGAGGACGTCTCCCGGCTGACCATCAAGGGCAACAGCGTCGCGGTGGTCACCGACGGGTCGGCGGTGCTCGGCCTCGGCAACATCGGGCCGGGTGCGGCGCTGCCGGTGATGGAGGGCAAGGCCGCGCTGTTCAAGCGCTTCGCCAACATCGACGCCTGGCCGATCTGCCTGGCAAGCCAGGACACCGACGAGATCGTCCGGGCCGTCGAGATGATCGCGCCGGGCTTCGGCGGCATCAACCTCGAGGACATCGCGGCGCCGCGCTGCTTCGAGATCGAGCAGCGGCTGCGCGAGAGCCTCGACATCCCGGTCTTCCACGACGACCAGCACGGCACCGCGATCGTGGTCCTCGCCGCGCTCACCAACGCCCTCAGGGTGGTCGAGAAGTCGCTCACCGAGTGCCGGGTGGTGCTCTCCGGGGCCGGCGCGGCCGGCACCGCGATCGTCACGCTGCTCCTCGCCGCCGGGCTCACCGACGTGGTGGTCGTCGACCGTGACGGCGCGCTCTGCACGGGAGACGAGTCGCTCTCGCCCGCGCACACCGACCTCGCGTCGGTCACCAACCCGCGCGCCGTGCGTGGCCGGCTGAAGGAGTGCCTGGTGGGCGCCGACGTGTTCATCGGGGTCAGCGCCCCGGGGATCCTCCAGCCCGAGTGGATCGCCTCGATGGCCGAGCGGCCGGTCGTCTTCGCGCTCGCCAACCCCGACCCCGAGGTCGACCCGGCCGAGGCGGAGAAGTACGCCGCCGTGGTGGCCTCCGGCCGCTCCGACTACCCCAACCAGATCAACAACGTGCTGGCGTTCCCGGGTGTCTTCCGCGGCCTGCTCGACGCCCGCGCGCGCGACATCACGATCGACATGCTGCTGCGCGCCGCCGACGCGATCGCGCACGTGGTGCGCGACGAGGAGCTCAACCCGAGCTTCATCATCCCGACGGTGTTCAACGCCGAGGTGCCGAAGGCGGTGGCGGCCGCGGTCCGCGGCGTCGGCGTCGGCGAGTGAGCGGTCAGCTGTTGCGGATGCCGCGGACGTTCTCGGGCGGACGCTGGCGGACGAGCTTCTTCCACGCGATCTTGGCCGCCTGCGGGCTGGCGGCGTAGACCGACACGGCGTAGGGGAACTGCTCGTACATCCCGGTGATCCGGGCCGGCCGGCTCACGCCGTCGACGAACACGCACCGGCCGCCGTGGGCGCCGGGCAGGTCGTGGCGGTTGCGGGGCCCGACCCGGGCGAGCAGCCAGTCCTCGACCTGCTGGGGGTCCTTCACGTGGTCGTAGGTGATCGTCACCGGCTTGCCGAGCGCGTGCTGGAAGCACTCGTAGGACTCGACGACGGGGTAGTTGTCGTCGTTGGGGCGCGCCTTGTGGCACAGCGCCCGGTCGTCGGAGAACGACGGGAACACCCACGCCAGGCCGCGGGCGCCCTCGGGCAGCCCGCACAGGCGCAGCGAGGAGGTCTCGCGACCGTCCCAGCAGGTGCCGCCGGTGGGCGCTGCCGGCGCGGCCGGGTCGGTGGGCGGCGAGCCCTCGAGCTGTGCCGTGGCCTCGGCGGTGGGCGAGGTCGCGGCCGTGGGGCGCTGGGGTCCGGTCGCGGCAGGTTCGTCGGCGTCGTCGCCGAGGCCGCGTCCGTAGTGCACGAGGCCGCCGAGGATCACTGCCGCGAGCACGGCCAGCAGCAGCCCGTCGCGCCAGCGCGGGCGCGGGCTCACCTCGGACATTCCCCTGCACCCCCCAGCGCTAGCGACGAGGCGCCCCACACGCCCCGCCTCCATTGTTGCGCACGCCGCCCACCATCCGGGGAACGGGACGCACAGTGGGTGCCCGGTGGCTGGGCGGCTACCCGTCGAGGTTCTCGGTGGCGTACAGCGCGGCGCCGACCACGCCGGCCTTGTTGCGCAGCGTCGCCGGCACGATCTCGGTCTCGATGTCGATCAGCGGGAGGAACTCCGCGGACTGCTTGCTGACGCCGCCGCCTACCACGATCAGGTCGGGGGAGAACAGCATCTCCAGCGTCGAGTAGTACCTCGTCAGGCGCCCCGCCCAGTCCTGCATAGAGAGGCCCTCGCGCTCGCGCACGCTGTTCGCCGCCCGCGACTCGGCGTCGTGGCCGTCGATCTCGAGGTGCCCCAGCTCGGAGTTGGGGACCAGCACGCCGTCGTGGACGAGCGCCGAGCCGATGCCGGTGCCGAGCGTCGTCACGATCACCAGGCCGCGGCGGCCCTTCGCGGCGCCGTACCGCGCCTCGGCGAGGCCGGCGGCGTCGGCATCGTTGACGACGTGGACGTCACGGCCGGTGGCCTCGGTGAAGAGCCGGTCGGCGTCGGTGCCGATCCAGGCCCGGTCGATGTTGGCCGCCGAGTGGACCACGCCGTGGCGCACCACGCCGGGGACGGTGACCCCGACCGCGCCGCGGGAGTCAGGGAAGTGGCCGAGCAGCTCGACGAACACCTCCGCCACCGCCTCGGGGGTGGACGGCGACGGCGTCCTGATGCGCTCGCGCTCGGCCGCGAACTCGCCCTGGCCGAGGTCGACCGGCGCACCCTTGATGCCGGTGCCGCCGAAGTCGATGCCGAACGGGAGCTGCTCCATCGGTCCAACCTATTCGTCCGTGGTGCTGACAAATCGTTCGCCGGCCCGGACCGGAGAGGTTCACACTCGGCCGGTGCCCACCCAGCTGTCCACCACCCGCCACCTCGACGGGCTCCGCGAGGCGGTGACCGCGTTCGTGGCGTACGCCGGACGGGCCGGGCTCGAGGCGTCGGTACCCACCTGCCCCGACTGGACCGTGCGCGACCTGGTCGCGCACCAGGGCATGGTGCACCGCTGGGCGGCCGCGCTGGTGCGCGGCGAGCGGCCGACGGACGAGGAGGTCGACGGCTACGAGGAGGCCGGGCGCACGGTCGCCGACCCCCTGACCTGGCTGAGCGAGGGCGCGACGGCGCTGGCCGGCGCGATCGCGGACGCACCGGAGGACCTCTCGACGCTGGTCTTCCTCAACGACGCCCCGCCCCCTCGGGGGTTCTGGGCGCGCCGGCAGTGCCACGAGACCACCATGCACGCGGTCGACGCGCTGGCCGCGTCGCTGGGCCGGCCGCCGCGGCCCGACGAGGTCTGGGTCGAGCCCGAGCTGGCCGCCGATGGGATCGACGAGCTGCTCGGCGGGTTCCACACCCGGGCCCGGTCGCGGCTGCGCTGCGACGACGACGCCCTGCTCGTCGTACGCCCGGACGACGTCGAGGACTGGTGGGAGGTCGCCCTCGGCCCGCAGCCCGCCGTGACCACCCGCCACCGGGGCGGGGAGGTGGCCGACGACGCCGACTGGGAGCTGACCGGCGGCGCGGTCGAGCTCTACCTGCGGCTCTGGAACCGGACCGACCCTCCCGAGGACTGGCGCCGGCTGACGGCGGTGACCTGGTCCTGACCCGCTCCCTGCGAAACTGGGCGGGTGCCCGCCCACGCGACCCGGATGCTGCTGCTGGGCGCGGTGCGGATCTTCGAGCCGGTCAACGGCTACCAGATCCGCCGCGAGCTGACCTCGTGGCAGGTGGACCGCTGGGCCAACGTCAACCCGGGCTCGATCTACGGTGGTCTGGCGACCCTCGCCCGCCAGGGTCACCTGCTGCGCCACGACCTGGTCGACGGCGGCCGCGAGGTGTCGGTCTACGAGCTCACCGACTCCGGCCGCGAGGAGCTCGACCGCCTGGTCGCCGCCGGGCTGCAGGCCGTGGAGCTCTACGACCGCTCGGCGTTCATGGTCGCGTTCTCGCTGCTGCCCTCGGTGATGACGACCGAGCAGGCGCGCCGGAGCCTCGTCGTGAGGCGGGTGGCGCTGGAGCAGACGATGGCAGAGTTCGCCGAGATCAAGATGCGCTCCGAGGCGGTGCCGCCGCACGTCGTGCGCAGCGCCCTGCTCTGGTACGACGTCACGGTGGCCGAGCTGGCCTGGCTGCGCGAGGTCATCGACGATCTCGCGGCCGGCCGGTTCCCCACGGCGGACACCGACTGGGGCTGGCTGCCGCCCCCGGACGACCCGGGCTGGCAGATGAACGCCGACCGGGAGCGCTACCGCTCGATGCTGGGCCGCTGAGTGCCGATGAGTCCGGCCCTCGGGCTCGGTCTGCTCGACGTGCGCCGGGCGGGGCGGGCTTGACGTCGCTCTGTTCAACCTTGACTATGTTCAACATTGACTACAGGCAGGAGCTCAGATGATCGAGGCCCGGGGTCTCGTCCAGACCTTCCACACGGGGCAGGGCAAGAACAAGAAGGAGGTGCACGCGGTCAAGGGCGTCGACCTCGACGTCGCCGAGGGCGAGGTCGTCGGCTTCCTCGGACCCAACGGCGCCGGGAAGACCACGACGCTCCGGATGCTCGTGACCCTGCTCCGGCCCACCGCCGGCACCGCGCGGGTCGCGGGCTACGACGTGGCGACCGAGCCCGTCCAGGTCCGGCGCAGCATCGGCTACTGCTCGCAGGTCGGGTCGACGTTCTCGGGCGCCTTCGCGGGCGACGAGGTGGTCGACCACGGGATGCTCTACGGGATGTCGCGCAAGGACGCGGTCGCCAAGGGCCAGGAGCTGTTCGAGAAGTTCCAGCTCGAGGGGCTCTGGCGCCGGATGAACAAGAACATGTCGGGCGGCCAGAAGCGCCGGCTCGACATCGTGATGGGCCTGATCCACTCACCGTCCCTGGTCTTCCTCGACGAGCCGACCACGGGCCTCGACCCGCAGGCGCGGGCGAACCTGTGGGAGCACATCTCCGGGCTGCGCGCCAACGAGGGCGCCACGGTCTTCCTGACCACGCACTACCTCGACGAGGCCGACGCGCTCGCCGACCGGATCATCATCATCGACCGGGGCGAGATCGTCGCCAGCGACACCTCCGACAACCTCAAGGCCAGCGTGTCCGGCGACCAGGTCTCCCTCGAGCTCTCCTCGGACGACCAGGTCGCGACCGCCCGCGACAAGCTCGCGAGCATCAGCGACGACGTGCGCGTCGACGGACGTCTCGTCCACGGCCGGGTCCCGCGCGCCGGCAAGGCGGTGCCCGGCCTGCTCCGCGACCTCGAGGCCTCGGGCGTCGGGCTCGAGGGCATCGAGGTCATCCGGCCCACGCTGGACGACGTCTTCCTTACCCTGACCGGGCGCTCGCTGCGCGACGCCGACGAGGCCGCAGAACCCGAGAACGTCGACGCCGAGACCGCCGCCCCGGAAGGAGCGACCCGATGACGACCTACCTGCGCGAGTGCTCGGTGGTGTTCCGCCGCCAGATCCGCATGAACCTGCGCAACCCGGCCTGGGTGCTGATCGGCATCATGCAGCCCGTCCTCTACCTCGTGCTGTTCGGGCCGCTGCTCAAGCCCCTCGTCGCGCAGTTCGACACCGGCACGACCAACGCCTACACCTTCCTCGTGCCCGGGCTGCTGGTGCAGCTCGGCATGTTCGGCGCGTTCTTCGCGGGCTTCTCGCTGATCGGCGAGTGGCGCGAGGGCGTGATCGAGGCCGAGCGCGTCACGCCGGCCGCACGGTCTGCGCTCCTGGTCGGGCGACTCTGGCGCGACGTGCTCCAGCTGCTGGTGCAGGCGCTGATCCTGGTCGGCCTCGGCTACGCGATCGGCATGCGCGGCTCGGTGACCGGCGTCGTGCTCGGCGTCGTGATCACGCTGCTCGTCGGCGGGGCCTGCGCGGCGGCGTCCAACGCGCTGGCGATGTCGACCAAGGACGAGAACGTCATGGCCCCGGTCGTGAACGTCGTGATGATGCCGATCCTCCTGCTCAGCGGCATCCTGCTGCCGATGACGCTCGGCGCCGGCTGGCTGCAGACCATCTCCGACTTCATGCCGTTCCGCTACATCGTCGACGCGGCCCGCGACGCGTTCACCGGCGACCTCGGCAGCAGCGAGGTCATGTGGGGCACGGGCTGGGCGGTGCTGATCTTCGCGCTGGCGATGTGGTGGGGCGCGAGCGTGTTCCGCAGGGAGAATGCGTGAGGCCCAGAGCCGGCCGAGGAACGAGGCCGGGTCCGTAGGCCGAGCGGTGTGGGGTGGTCCTCCCCCGACTGCACCGCAATTGGTCGGTCATGTGGGCCAGATGCGGTGCAGTCCCGTTCCGGGGCTGCACCGGGAGGGATGTGTGCCACAAGAGGGACTCTGGGTGTGCTCATTGCGGTGCACATGCTTCCCTCTCTCCTCTAACGGGACTGCACCGCAATGAGCAGGTCATAGGGCACAAATGCGGTGCAGTCCCGTTCCGGGGCTGCACCGGGAGGGATGTGTGCCACAAAAGGGTCTCTGGTGTGCTCATTGCGGTGCAGATGCCTCCTCCCTCGTCCCCGAGGTCAGGGCCGCAGCACCCGCTCGGCGATCCAGGCGATGTCCTGCGCCGTCCGGGCGGGTGGGGCGGAGGGGCGCATCACGTGGCTGAGCACGACGCGGACGACCATGTCGATCGCGGCGTCGAGCTCGGCGGGCGTCAGCGCGACGTCGTACGGCGCCACGCGGTCGACCACGACCGCCTTGGCGGTCGAGAGCAGCGTGCCGGCGTGGGTGGTCAGCAGCGGCAGCAGCTCGGTGTCGGCGCCGTGGGTGGCGGACACGATCGCCTTGAGCAGGGGGTTGTCCTGCGAGGTCTCGAGCACCGAGCGCGAGGCGTCGCGGATCGCCGCGAACAGGTCGGTCGGGTGCGCGTCGAAGGCGAGGGTCACGACCCCGAGGAACCGCTCGAGCTCGTGCAGGATCATCGCCTCGGCCAGCCGCGGCTTGCTGCCGATCTCGTTGTAGACCGTCTGCCGGCTGACCCCGACGACCTCGGCCAGCCGCGCCATCGTCACCTGCGCCCAGCCCGCCTCGGTGGTCAGCGTGATGGCCGCGTCGATGACGCGCTCGCGCATCGTCATCGCCGGCGTGGTCACGGTCATGGAGGCTACGTCTCGGGTCAGGGCCGGCCGGCGCTGGTCCGGTCGAGCGGGACGAAGTCCACCTTCTCGCGCACGCCGCAGTCGGGGCAGCACCAGGTGTCGGGCACGTCCTTCCAGGCGGTGCCGGCCGCGAAGCCCTCGTGCTCGTCACCGGCCTCGACCTCGTAGACGTAGCCGCAGCCCGGGCACTGCGCGGCCAGCACCTCGACCTCGGCCGCCTGGGCCGCCGAGAGCTCGCCGGTCGGGACCAGCTCGTCGTGCGCCGGCGGGGGGTACGCCGCCAGCACCTTGTCGCGCTTGCGGGGCGAGATGTTGGCCCGGCTCAGGTCGCCGTCGAAGTGCGCGAGGACGCGAGGGTCCATCACCCGCCGCCAGATCGCGGGCACGATCGAGAGCACGATCATCCCGGCGTACCCGGTCGGCAGCACCGGCGACTCCTCGTAGTCGCGGAGCGTCTGGTAGCGCCGCGTCGGGTTCGCGTGGTGGTCGCTGTGCCGCTGCAGGTGGTAGAGCAGCACGTTGGTCGCGATGTTGTTGGAGTTCCAGGAGTGCGAGGGGTCGACGCGCTCGTAGCGCTGGCGCTCGCCGACGCCGACCTTCTGCCGGAGCATGCCGTAGTGCTCCATGTAGTTGACGACCTCGAGCAGCGAGAAGCCGACGACGGCCTGGATCACGAGGTAGGGGAGGATCTCGAGCCCCAGCCAGGCGACCAGCGCACCCCACAGCACCAGCGACATCACCCACGCGTTGAGCACGTCGTTGCCGAGGCGGAACGGGTGCTGCTTCTTGCGGGCGTAGCGACGCTTCTCGATGCGCCACGCGCTCCTGAGCGAGCCGACCACGGTGCGCGGCCAGAACGCGTAGAAGCTCTCGCCGACCCGGCTGCTCGCGGGGTCCTCGGGGGTCGCCACCCGGACGTGGTGGCCGCGGTTGTGCTCGATGTAGAAGTGGCCGTAGAAGCTCTGCGCCAGCGCGATCTTCGACAGCCAGCGCTCGTGGCTCTCCTTCTTGTGGCCGAGCTCGTGGGCGGTGTTGATGCCGATGCCGCCGATGCAGCCGATCGAGACCGCGAGGCCGACCTTGGCCCACAGCGGGATCTCGCCGGCGCCGAACGGGTCGCCGCGGGCGATGAGGTACATCGCGGCGACGAACCCGACGTACTGGATCGGCAGGAACAGGTAGGTGATCCAGCGGTAGTAGCGGTCCTTCTCCAGCGCCTCGATCACGTCGTCGGGCGGGTTGGACCGGTCGAGGCCCGCGACCAGGTCGATGGCCGGGACGACCACCAGGATCACCACCGGGCCGATCCAGAACAGGCCGGGCCAGCCGGTGGCCCGCCACCCGGCGTAGCCGAGGAAGAACAGGCTCGGGACGACGAGACCGATCAGCCACAGGTAGCGCTTCGGGTCCCGCCACTCCGCGGTCGAGCCGGCCGGGATCGTCGTGTTCGCGATGGTGTCCATGCGTGGTCTCCCCATGAGCGGTTTACAAAACCATAGGGAATGTAAAGCGGTCTGGCAAGGGTCGTGTCCACGTCGGCGCAGCCGCCGCCACCGCGGTCAGTCCAGCGGCGCGCCGTGCTCGGGCAGGTCGACTGCCTCGGCGGGGTCGACCAGGCAGGTCCGGCAGAAGTTGATGCCGAACGGCGTGAGGTGGATCGAGCGCCGGACCAGCTTGGCGAAGCGCACCGAGTGCATGGCCTCGAGCACGTCGGGCTGGGCCTCGAGCACCTGGTACTCCATCGGGTCCTCGACCTGCTCGCTGGAGAACCACACGAGGCCGAGCCGGAACAGGTTGTTGAGGTAGGCCGGCACCTCGTCGACGTACCTCACGCCGGCCCGCGCGCCGATCATCGTGAGCCCCGACGCCACCAGGGTCGAGCTGACCATGCCGACCGGTCCGCCCGTCCGGACGTCGACGGCGGGCTGCGGGCCGTCGTGCAGCATCAGCACCAGGATGCGCGCCTCGTCGGGGGCGAGGTCGTCGAGGATCCGGACGTACGCCGGGTGCGGCTCCTCGTCGCTCCACACGTCGCGCGAGCGCTCGAGCAGCTCCTCGCCGCGCTCACGCAGGGTGGGTTCGCGCTCCGGCGGCGCCGACGGAGGCGGGTCGGGGATCACCGTCGCGAGCGCGGCACCGCCCTCGAGCAGGGCCTGCGACACGGGGACGCCCTCGGCGATCGCGCGGGCGACGTCGGAGATCGTCCGGGTCGCGAGCGAGACGTCCTCGGCGACCTCGTGGATCAGCTCCTCGGCGGCCTTCCGGTCGGAGAGCGCCCGGGCGAGCAGCCGCCCGGAGCGGACGTAGGACCCCGCCGTCCACGCCACCGACCGCGCGGTCGTCTCCGCGACGATCCGCGCGAGGCCGGGCAGCTCGTCGGTGGACCCGACCCAGCGGTTGAGCTGGGTGCCGCGCTGCCACTCGTTCACGAGCCGCCCGCCCCGAAGATCAGCAGGTGCAGCACACCGCCGCCGAAGCCCATGACCGCGCCGTGCGCGTAGAGCATCCACTCGTCCTCTCGGAACGCCGACCGCATCATCTCGACGAAGTCTGCCGGAGCCAGCTCCTTGGTGCGCCGGGCGAACAGCTCGCGGATCCGCTCGCCCTGCTGCCGGCCGAACGCCGGGTCGCGCAGCGCCAGGTCGGTGCGGCCCACCGCCTCGACGGCGATGCCGTCGCGGATCCGGTCGAACTGGCGGCTCCCGACCGCGACCTTGACGACGGGCAGCAGTGGCCCGGCGGCGTCCTCGATGGCCGGGTGCAGCGCGCGGGCCAGCATCTGCCGGGTGCGGTCGCCGCGCGGTCCGTTCATCAGGAAGTCGCCGATCCGGTCGAGCGTGATCACCTCGTCGGCGATGTTGCGGGCGTAGACCTCGGCGGCCTCGTCCTGCCGCCGCAGGAAGAGGCCGTGCACCGTGACGCCGAGGACCCGCCTCGGCTCGAGCGGCTCGAAGATCAGCCACATCCCGAGCTTGTTGGTGATCCAGCCGACCACGATGCCCATCAGCGGGAGCAGCCACCAGAAGCCGAACCAGTGGTCGACGACCGCGACCGGCACGCCGAGCAGGAACCCGAACACGAACCCGAAGGTCACCATCAGCCGGAGCTCGCGCCGTCCGACCTCGCGGAAGATCGAGACGACCAGGCCGGGGTGCGCCCGGAAGTGCTCGATCACCATCAGCTTGGGGTCGAGCAGCTGGTCGATGTGCTGGCCGATCTCGTCGGTGATGTTGCGGACGACGGTCGGCAGCTGCGCGTCGACGCGGGTGACCACCTGCTGCTTGCCCCACGTCGGGAGGTCGCGCCACAGGCGCGGGTGCTCGCGCGACATGATCTCGTCGATGAGCGAGGGCAGGTCGGGCCGGAACACCTCGACGATGTGCCCGGCGATGCGGTCGGGCTCGAGCTGCTCGTAGAAGTCCTTCGGGGTGCCGACCTTGGCGATCACCTTGTCCACCGCGATGGAGCCCATCTTCGCGGCCCGCGCCGGCACGATGCCCTGCCACCCGACACCGCCGGCGACCAGACCCGGGATCTCCTGCGCCTTGCGCGGCAGCACCCGGGCGAGCTGCTTCAGCCCGGGCACGGAGAGGCCGTGGAAGCGCTCGGGGCTGAACAGCATCCACAGCCCCGACCAGTTGATCAGCCACCCGACCACGCCGGTGAAGACCGGGATGGTGAGGACGTGCAGCCACCCGGCGCCGTCGACGTGCGTGAAGAACCAGTCGACCTGGAGCGTCGTCACGCCGTTCACCACCTCGTCGGGTCCGCCGTCACGAGGAGAACGGCGCGCGGCCCCGAAAGGTCACTCGCGGTGACCGGGGTCAGCGGTGCAGGTGCGGGAGGTGGGCCCGGTCGCGCGCGAGCTGGGCCGCCTCGTGGAAGGCGCGCGAGACGTACTCGGGGACCTTGAGCCCGCGGTGCCTCGCCCAGAGGAGCTCCTTCTCGACCCGGGAGATCTGGGCGGCGAAGTCGTCGGAGTCCTCGCCGATGCCGAGGGTCGCCATCACGTCGCCGAAGTCGGCCTTCTGGCTGGGGTTGTTGGCACCGACGGGGGCGAACGACGCCTTGCGCATGAAGCGCACGAGCCAGCGCTGCCACCCGGACAGCTCGTGCCAGAGGGCGCGGGCCGAGAGCTGGTAGAAGACGTAGTGCCCCGGCTCCTGCCGCTTGATCTGGCCGATCACCGTGTGGGCGATGGCGTTCTCGCCCATGTCGAGCATCCCCCGGTGGAGGAGGTTGTAGGCCAGCACGGCGGACCGCTCGGTGGCCATGCCGGTCAGGTAGTAGAGCATCCGGCAGACGTCCTGGAAGGCGCCGATGTGCGCGAGCGCGCCGAGGATGCGCAGCTTGAGCCCGATCGAGTCGAGGTCGGCGTCCGCGGGCTCGCGGCCGAGCTGGACCTGCACCTCGTCGAGGATCTTGCCGTGGTGGATCTCCTGGGGCTGCCACACGGCGTAGAACTGCCGGTCGACCTCGGGCGGGTCGGGCAACATCGTGGTGAGCTCGAGGACGTTGCGGTCGACCTCGAGCTCGACGCGCGCCATGTAGTCGAGGACGTGCCCGAAGCGCTCGTCGAACGCACGCGGGTCGCGCACGGTGAAGTCGACGGACTCGAGGGGGATCGGCGGGTGCTCGTCGGCCAGCTTCGCGACGTGCTCCGTCAGCCGCGTGGCGGCGGAAATGGCGTGAGCGCTGGACACGGCAGAAGGCTACCTTTCAGGACGTGGTGGATTCGGCGCCGATGGCGGTGCGGATGGGTACTGGTACGGGCCGTGCTGTCATTGCTGCTGCAGCGCTCGGCTCGGGCATCGCATTCCTCGACGGGACCGTGGTCAACGTCGCCCTCCGCACCATCGGTGAGGACCTGGACGCCAGCCTCGCGCAGCTGCAGTGGATCACCAACGGATATTTGCTGTCCCTGGCCAGCCTGATCCTGCTCGGCGGCTCGCTCGGCGACCGGTTCGGCCGGCGCCGGCTGTTCGTGATCGGCACGGTGTGGTTCGCCGCGGCCTCGCTGGTGTGCGGGATCGCGCCGAACCCCGAGGTGCTCATCGCGGCCCGGGTGCTGCAGGGCATCGGCGGCGCGCTGCTGACGCCGGGGAGCCTGGCGATGATCCAGGGGGCGTTCACCCACGAGGACCGCGCTCCGGCGATCGGCGCCTGGTCGGGGCTCACCAGCGTGTCCGGTGCGGTCGGCCCCTTCCTGGGTGGCGGCCTGGTCGACTACGCCAGTTGGCGGTGGATCTTCCTCATCAACCTGCCGCTCGCCGCGGTCACGGTCTTCATCGCGATGCGGTGGGTGCCGGAGACCCGCGACCCCCACGCCCCGAGCCACTTCGACCTCACCGGCGCGGTGCTCGCGGCGGCGGCGCTCGGCGGGGCGACGTACGCCCTCATCGAGTGGGGCGGCACCTCTGCCTGGGTGGCGGTGGCGGTCGGGGTCCTGGCCGGCGTTGCGTTCGTGGTCGTCGAGGGCCGCGAGCGGATGCCGATGCTGCCGCTGGGCATCTTCCGCGACCGGACCTTCAGCGCGGCCAACGCGATGACCCTGCTCGTCTACGGCGCCCTCGGGGCGATGGGCTTCTTCGTCACCATCGAGCTGCAGACGGTGAGCGGGTACGGCGCGCTGGCGGCGGGTGCGGCGTTCATCCCGGCGACGCTGCTGATGCTCGCGTTCGCGTCGTACGCCGGCCGGCTGGGCGTGCGCATCGGCCCGCGGATCCCGATGACGTTCGGCCCGCTGGTGATGGCGGTCGGCGTGCTGCTCTACCTGCGGATCGACTCCGACCCCTCCTATCTGCTCGACGTGCTGCCGGGGGTCCTCGTCTTCGGTGTCGGCATCACGCTGATGGTGGCGCCGCTGACGGCCACGGTGCTCGCCGCGGCGCCCGACGAGCACGCCGGCGTGGCGAGCGGCGTCAACAACGCGGTGGCCCGGGCGGGGGCGCTGCTCGCGGTCGCCGCGCTGCCGGTCGCGGTCGGCCTGCACGGGGAGGAGTACGCCGTCCCGTCGGCGTTCGACGACGCCTTCCGGATGGCGATGATGGTGTGCGCGGCGCTCCTGGCCATCGGTGGTGTGCTGTCGTGGCTGACCGTCCGCTCGACGGTGCTCGAGCCCGCCGGTGACCCGGTCGCCGGGACCCTCGACGGGGGCGCGCCGGGGGACTAGGCTCGGGCTCACCCGGTGCGCATCACGAAACAGGATGCACAATGCGCAACAAGTCCCAGGCGACGGCCACGATGGTGCGGCTGCTCGAGAACGCGCGCTACGAGGTGCTCCCGACCGCCTCGATCGAGGCGACGATCCTCGACCACGTCGAGCCGGGCACGACCCTCACGGTCACGGCCTCGCCGAGCAAGGGGCTCGAGGCGACGCTCGACCTGACCGAGCGGCTGACCCGGCACGGCTACGTCGCCGTACCCCACCTCGCCGCCCGGATGATCCGCGACCGCGCCGAGCTCACCGAGATCTGCGAGCGGCTGACCGGCATCGGGATCGAGCGCATCTTCGTGCCGGGCGGCGACGCCGACGAGCCCGGCGCCTACCCCGACGCGCTCTCGCTGCTCGAGGACCTCACCGAGCTCGGGCGCCCGTTCGCGCACGTCGGCATCACCGGCTACCCCGAGTCGCACCCGACGATCAGCGACGACCTCACCATCCAGTCGATGTGGGACAAGCGCCGCTTCGCGACCCACGTGGTGAGCAACCTGACCTTCGACCCGGAGGTGCTCGCGACCTGGGTCGGCCGGATGCGCAAGCGCGGGATCACCATGCCGCTGCTGCTCGGCATCCCCGGCCCGGTCGAGCGCACCAAGCTCCTCGCCATGGCGACCAAGATCGGGGTGGGGGAGTCGACGCGGTTCCTCGCCAAGCACAAGGGCACCTTCGCGCGGCTCGCCGCGCCCGGCGGCTTCACCGGCGAGCGGTTCCTCGAGAAGGTCGCGCCGGCGCTCGCCCCGCCCGAGAGCCTGGTCGAGGGCCTGCACGTCTTCACGTTCAACCAGGTCCCGGCCACGGTCGAGTGGCGGCGCACGTTGCTCGACCGGCTGAGTGCCCGGGTGTAGGTCCGGTCCCAACTAAGACCGATTCAGCGCAAAGGCGCCGAATCGGTCCCGGCGGCGGACCCGCCGAGCAGGGCCTCGAGCGCGGCCTCGAGCCGGCGATGACCGGTCTCGACGACGGTGAGGGGGAGGCCGAGGGTCGCGGCGGCGCCGTCGGCGAGGGCGCGCAGCTCGGGGGTCGGGTCCTGGGCGAGCCACACCGCGCGCGTGTAGTGGCGGAAGTAGTCCTCACGCAGTTCGGGGTGGCGGTCGAGGCCGAGCTCGCGGACCACGGTGCGTTCGAAGGACCGGACGAGGAAGTCGGTCAGCAGGTAGGTGCCGGGCTCGTCGTCGAGGAACGACGCCAGCCGCGACTCGCCCGCGAACAGGTCGTAGCAGTGCAGCCCCGGCAGCCGGCGCAGGCCGAGCTCGGCGCAGACCGCGTCGAGGGCGCCGTAGGTGCCGCAGTCGGCGTACGCCACGGCGACGGTCTCGTGGCACAGCGCCAGTGCACGGGCGAGGTCGCGCACCTCGTCGGCGATGAGGTGCGGCTGGTTGTGGAGCAGCGGCGGCAGGGGGTGTACGGCGACCGGCCAGCCGCGGCGCTCGACGATCTCAGCCACGGGCTGGGCGATGGCCCCGCACGCCACCAGCGCCACCGGCATCTCAGAACGCGAGCTGCTCGACGAACTTGTCGTTGAACTCGGGGCGGTCGGAGAGCTCGACATAGGTCACCTCCTCCAGCAGCGCCTGGGCACCGGCCCGCTCGCGGATCGAGAGCAGCGCCATCTTCGCGCCCTCGCCGGCCACGTTGCCCGCGGCCACGATGCGGAGCACGGGCAGCTTCGGCACCAGCCCGATGCGGATCGCGGACGCCGCGGAGAGGTAGCTGCCGAACGACCCCGCGAGCAGCACCTGCTGCACGTCGCGGTGCTCGAGGCCGAGCTCCTCCAGCAGCAGCGTCCATCCCGTCGAGATTGCGGCCTTCGCAAACTGCAGCTCGCGCACGTCGCGCTGCGAGAGCACCACGCAGTCGGCGGGGTCGGCGTCGACCGCCGGGCGGTGCAGCACGAACACCCGCTCCTCGCCGCGGTTGGAGGAGAGCGTCGTGAGTCGGTCGGCCAGCCCGGGCGCGAGCTCCTTCGCGACGTCGTCGGCCACGAACCGCCCGGTCGCGTCGAGGAGGCCGACGCGGACCAGCTCGGCCACCGCGTCGACGAGCCCCGAGCCGCACAGCCCCTTCGGGGCGACGTCGCCGATGACCCCGAGCGCCACGCCCGCGGCCTCGCCCTCGGGCGTCAGCGTGACCACCTCGATGGCGCCGTCGTCGGCGCGCATGCCGCAGCGGATCGCGCCGCCCTCGAACGCCGGCCCCGCCGGCGCCGCGGTCGACACGATCCGGTCGCCGTCGCTGAGCACGATCTCGCAGTTGGTGCCGACGTCGATGAACAGGCGGGTGCGCTTGTCGCGGTCCATGCCCGAGGCGAGCATCCCGGCGACGATGTCGCCGCCGACGTACGCCCCGAGGGCGGGGAACATCATCACCCGCGCCCGCGGGTGCAGGCCAAGACCGAGGTCGGTCGCGAGCACCGTCGGTGGCATCGCCGTCGACATGACGAACGGCGCCACGCCCAGCGGCTCGGGGTCGATGCCGAGCGCCAGCGCGGTCATGGTGGCGTTGCCGGCGACGGCCGCCTCGTAGACGTGCGCAGGGTCCACACCACCCTCGCGGCACACCTGTGCGGCGAGCTCGGCCAGCGTGTCGCACGCGGCGACCCGGAGCCGCTCGAGCGCGTCGGGGTCGAGCATCGTCGCGCTGATCCGGCTGATCACGTCGCCGCCGAACGGCTGCTGCTTGTTGAGCATCGAGGCCACCGCGACCGGCGTGCCGGTGACGAGGTCGAGCAGCGTCGCGACGACCGTGGTGGTGCCGAGGTCGAAGGCCACCGCGTAGCGGACCCCGGTGGTGTCGCCCGGCTCGACGTCGATCAGCTCCTCGTCGACGACCACGGCGGTGACCTTGAAGTCGCCGGCCCGGAGCACCCGCGGCAGCCGGCGCAGGACGTGGAGGTCGGCCCGCGGCTCGAGGTCGTCGATCGCGGCGAGCAGCCGGTCGAGGTCGGTCACCTGGTCCTCGAGCGTGGGCTCGCTGAGCTCGACGTACCGCTTCTGCACGGCGGGCCGCAGGATCACCTGCCGGCCGACGCCGACGGTCGCGGCCTTGGGCCGGGTGGTCAGCGGCGGCACGACCACCTCGTGGTTGCGGGTCGCGCGGGCCAGGCACGCCAGCCGCCAGCCGTCGTCGAGCTGCTCGCGGCTGAAGGTGCGCACGTCGTGCCGCGTCGCCGGGGTGGCCGGGGTGAGCCTCACCTTGCACTTGTGGCAGGTGCCGTGGCCGCCGCAGGTGGAGTCGATCGCGATGCCGTTCCAGGACGCCGAGTCGAAGACCGTCACGCCCGGCGGCACCCGCACCGACCGCTGGGTGGGCGGCGCGTCCTTGCCGTCGACCCGCTCCTCGACGGTGAAGGCGAGGTCGACGCGACCCGTGCCGTCGTGGGCGACGGCCTCGGCGCCCGGGCTGGCGATCAGCCCCTCGCGCCGCAGAGCGTCGGGGTCGAACTCCTCGACCGAGTCGCTCATGGGGACGAGGTGGTCATGCCGAGGCAGCGGCCTTCGCGCGGTGGGCGGAGATCCAGGCCATGCCCCACTCGTCGTGGTCGAGGAACACGTCGGCAGCCTTGACGGCCTCCACGACCTGCGGCGTGCGGGTGTCCATGATCGCGCTGGTCAGCCCGGCGGTCATCGCCATGGGCAGCCACGCGGCGCCGAGCGTGTGGCGGTCGGGCATGCCGAAGGAGACGTTGGAGGCGCCGCAGGTCATGTTGAGGCCATGCCGGTCGCGGATCTGGCGCATCGCCTCGAAGGTCACCAGCGAGTTGCCGGTGTCGGCCCCGATCGGCATCGCGAGCGGGTCGATGACGAGGTCGGCCTTGGCGATGCCGTACTCCTCGGTGGCGACGCGGACGATCTTGTCGACGAGGTCGAGCCGCTTCTCCCACTCCATCGGGATCTCGTCGTGGTCGTTGGGCAGCGCGATGACCGCGGCGTCGTACTTCTTGACCAGCGGGAGGATCGCCTCCATCCGGTCGTCCTCGGCGGTGATGGAGTTGACGAGCGCGCGGCCCTGGTAGACGGAGAGGCCCGCCTCGAGGGCCTCGACGACCGAGGAGTCGATGCAGATCGGCAGGTCGGTCAGCGTCTGCACGAGCTGGACGGCCTTCGCCAGCAGCTCGGGCTCGTCGGTGAGCGGCACGCCCATGTTGACGTCGAGCACGTCGGCGCCGCCCTCGACCTGCGCCTTCACGTCGCGCTCGATGGCCGAGAGGTCGCCGGCCCGCAGCTGCTCCTGGAAGATCTTGCGGCCGGTGGGGTTGATCCGCTCGCCGATGAGGCAGAAGCGCCGGCCGTGGCCGATCACGACCTCCCTGGACGCCGAGCGCAGGACGGTCTCGTGCGTCTGCGTCATGCGGGCACCTTGCTGCGCTTCTCGTGCAGGAGCGCCTTCGCGCGCTTGACCGTGGCCGAGGCGTCGGCGGCGTAGCCGTCCGCGCCGACCGCGTCGGCGTACTCCTGGGTGACCGGCGCACCGCCCACCATCACGATGACCTGGTCGCGCATTCCGGCCTTCTCCAGCGCGTTCATGTTGGCCTTGAACATCGGCATGGTCGTCGTGAGGAACGCCGAGAAGCCGACGATGTCGGGCTGGTGCTCCTCGATCGCGGCGACGAACTTCTCCGGCGCGACCTGGACGCCGAGGTCGATCACCTCGAAGCCGGCCCCCTCGAGCATGATGTTGACGAGGTTCTTGCCGATGTCGTGGACGTCGCCCTTCACCGTGCCCATGAGGAACTTGCCGACCGTCTCGACGCCGGTCTCCGCGAGCAGCGGACGCAGCCGCTCCATCGCACCGGCCATCGCGCGGCCGGCGATCAGCATCTCGGGCACGAAGAAGTCGCCGCGCTCGAACCGCGCGCCGACCTCCTCGAGCGAGGGGATGAGCGCGTCGAAGAGCAGGCTCTGCGGCTCCATGCCGAGCGCCAGGCCCTCCTCGGTCAGCTCGAGCACGCGGGGGGCGTTGCCGACGAGCGTCTCGTCGTAGAGCCCCTGCAGGACTTCGTCCGGACTGGTCATGCCACGCCCTCCTCGGTGTGGATCTCGGTGGTGCCGCCGCGCAGCAGCGCGGAGAGCTGCTGGGCGTGGGTCGACAGGCTGGTGCCGAGCTCGGCGAGCCGGTCCTCCAGCCGCTGGGTGGGTCCCGAGATGCCCAGGGCCGCGACGACGTCGCTCCTCGGGCCACGGACCGGCACCGCGACGCCGGTCAGCCCGACCTCGAGCTCGTCGCGGGTGGTGGCCCAGCCGCGCTCGCGGGCCAGGGCGCCGTCGCGGCGGAGTGCGTCGGGGTCGGTGACGGTGTCGTCCGTGAGTCGTTCGAGGTGGCCGTGCGGCACCGGGAGCGCGGCCCACGCGTAGAAGACCTTGCCGAGCGCCGAGGTGTGGTTGGGCACCTCGATCTCGGTCCAGTCGCGGGTGCCGAGGAGGTAGCGCGAGTCGACCTGGGCGACCTGCACGACCTTCTCGCCGCGGGTCACGGACAGGTGCACGGTCTCGCCCGTCTCCTCGCCGATCTGCTCCATCAGCGGGTGAGCCAGCCGGACCAGCTCCTCCCACGGGTCGTGCCGCGCGGCGTAGGACCAGAACAGGCGCCCGGCGACGTAGCCGCCGTCGCCGTCGCGCTCGAGCAGCCCGCTGCGCTCGAGGGCGGAGAGCATGCGCGAGGTCGTCGACTTCGCCAGGCCGCTCGCCTCCTGGAGCTCCGCGAAGCTGAGCGGCTCCTCGGCGGCGACGACGGAGGACACCAGCTGTGCCGCTCGGTCGACGGCCTGGGTGCCGCTCATCTGATCGCTCCTCCGGGGGGCTTCCCACGCGGTTCCATGATGTGGAACCTTTGTTCCACAACATGAGGTTAGGAGGAGAGGCCGATGTTCCGCAACCAGATGCCTCGCTACGAGATCCTCTCGGAGGACGCGATGGCGACCCTCGAGAAGGGGTGGCGGCGCCTGATGACCGAGATCGGCGTCGAGTTCATGGACGACCGCGCGCTCGACCTGTTCCGCGCCGCGGGGCAGAAGGTCGAGGACCGCACGGTGTTCCTCGACCCCGACTTCGTGCTCGAGCAGGTCGCCAAGGCGCCGCGGGAGTTCGACCTCCAGGCGCGCAACCCCGAGCGCTCGGTGCACATCGGGGGCGACTCGATGGCCTTCGGCGCGGTCTACGGGCCGCCGTTCGTCCGTGAGGGCGACGTACGCCGCGACGGCACCATGGACGACTTCCGCAACTTCGCGCGGCTCGCCCAGAGCTTCGACGCCCTCGACTCGGCCGGCGGGGTCATCAACGAGCCCAACGACACCCCGCTCGACAGCCGCCACCTCGACATGACCTACGCGCTGCAGACGCTGACCGACAAGTTCTACATGGGCAACGTCGTCTCGGGCACCAACGCCGCTGACACCATCGCGATGACCGAGATCCTGTTCGGCTCGCGCGAGGCGATCGAGCAGACGCCGGCGACGATCTCGCTGATCAACTGCAACTCGCCGCTGCGCTGGGACGACCGGATGCTCGAGGCGCAGTTCGAGTACACCGCGGCCAACCAGCCGGTCGTGCTGACGCCGTTCATCCTGATGGGCGCGATGTCGCCGGTGACGATCCCGGCGGCGCTGGTGCAGCAGATCACCGAGGCGCTGAGCGGCATCGCGCTCTCCCAGCTGATCCGGCCCGGCGCTCCGGTGGTGTTCGGGTCGTTCCTCTCCAACATCGACATGCAGTCGGGCTCGCCGACGTTCGGCACGCCGGAGTCGGGCATCGGCCTGCTGTGCACCGGCCAGATCGCGCGGCACTTCGGGCTGCCGTTCCGCACCGGCGGCGGCCTGACCTCGTCGCAGGTGCCCGACGCGCAGGCCGGCTACGAGGCGCTGATGACGCTGCTGCCGACGTTCCTCGCCGGCGCCAACTGGGTGATGCACTCGGCCGGCTGGCTCGAGGGCGGGCTGGTCGCCGGGTTCGAGAAGTTCATCATCGACGTCGAGCTCGTCCAGATGCTCCAGCACGAGTTCACGCCGCTGGAGATCGACGAGGACTCGATGGCGTTCGGCGCGCACGAGGAGGTCGGGCACGGCGGCCACTTCCTCGGCGCGATGCACACGATGGAGCGCTTCCGCACCTGCTTCTACCGGCCGATGCTGTCGTCGTCGGAGAACTACGAGCGGTGGATGCGCAACGGCGCCAAGGACACCGCGGCCCGGGCCGCGGAGATCTACCAGCAGAAGCTCGCCGACTACGAGCCGCCGCCCCTCGACGACGCGATCCGCCAGGAGCTCGAGGAGTACGTCGTCCGCCGCCGCGCCGAGCTCGGCGACTGAAGGGGGATCCGCTGATGAGCGTCACCTCGGTGCCCAACGAGCCGGTCGGCGACTACGTCCTCACGCTCTCGTGCGAGGACCGCCCCGGCATCGTGCACGCCGTCACGTCGTTCCTGATGCAGCACGGCGGCAACATCATGGAGAGCCAGCAGTTCGGCGACCAGCAGGCCGGACGGTTCTTCATGCGCATCGACTTCGAGGTCGCCACGCCCACGACGGCCGACGCGCTCCGCGAGGCCTTCGCCGCGACGGCGGCGGAGTTCGAGATGGACTTCGAGCTGTGGTCGGCCTCGGCGCCGTACCGCACGCTGATCATGGTCTCCAAGCAGCTGCACTGCCTCAACGACCTGCTGTTCCGGCACAGCACGGGCGACCTCCAGATCGACGTGCGGTGCGTGGTCTCCAACCACCTCGACGCCGAGCCGCTGGTGAAGTCCTACGGCCTCGACTTCCACCACCTGCCGGTCACGCCCGACACCAAGGCGGACGCCGAGGCGCGCCTGATGGAGCTCGTCGAGCAGCACGAGGTGCACCTGGTCGTGCTGGCGCGCTACATGCAGATCCTGTCCGACCAGCTGTGCCGGCGGCTGAGCGGCCGCGCCATCAACATCCACCACTCGTTCCTGCCGAGCTTCAAGGGCGCCAAGCCCTACCACGCGGCGTTCGAGCGCGGCGTGAAGCTGGTCGGCGCGACCGCGCACTACGTCACCGGCGACCTCGACGAGGGCCCG
Source organism: Nocardioides halotolerans DSM 19273 (assembly GCF_000422805.1). GTDB lineage: Bacteria > Actinomycetota > Actinomycetes > Propionibacteriales > Nocardioidaceae > Nocardioides > Nocardioides halotolerans. The sequence continues at coordinate 40,887 of NZ_AUGT01000020.1, forward strand.
ATCATCGAGCAGGACGTCACCCGCGTCGACCACACCCACTCGCCCGAGCAGCTGGTCGCCGCCGGCCGCGACGTCGAGGCGGCCGTGCTGTCGCGCGCCGTGCGCTGGCACTCGCAGACGCGGGTGCTGATGCACGGCAACCGGACGGTGGTCTTCCGCTGAGCGGTCCGGCTACTCGTCGACCCACCACTGCCGCGGGCTGAAGTCGGTCTCCTTCGCGCACCTGCGGCAGACCAGGAACCTGGACGTGCCGTCGCTGGAGTACCTCGTGACCCACGTGTGCCAGCCGAGCCCGGCACCGAATCGCCTTCGTCATGTCCCTCGGCCACATGATCGACCCGGGCGGATCGGGCGCACAAGTGGGCCTGCGGGCGGTGCGGCGGTCAGCAGGCAACCTGGGTGGGCGGTGGGGGGTGGGTGGGGGTTGCTGGCTGACCGCTGCCGGGGGCTGGGTCGGGGCGGCGGTCAGCAGGCAACCCGGGGGCCGTCGGGTCGGGTGGATGGAGGTTGCTTACTGACCGCTGCCGGGGCTGGGGTCGGTGCGGAGGTCAGCAGGCAACCTGGGCGGCCGTGGGTCGGGTGGATGGAGGTTGCTGGCTGACCGCTGCCGGGGGCTGGGCCAGTGCGGAGGTCAGCAGGCAACCTGGGCGGCCGTGGGTCGGGTGGTTGGGGGTTGCTGGCTGACCGCTGCCCGGGCTCGAGCCAGAGCAGCGGTCAGCAGGCAACCTGAGGAGGCGCGAGTCGGATGGACAGAGGTTGCTGACTCACCGCTGACCCGGCGCGACCCGAGGCGGCCGGCCTCAGCCGAGGCGGCCGGCCTCGGTCGAGGCGACCGGCCTCAGCCGGCCGGCGAGGTGGGCGGCGTGGTGTGCGCGGCACCGGGCACGACCACGCCGTCCTGGGCCGGCATCAGGATCCAGAGGATCGGGTAGATCAGGATCTGGCTGCCGGGGATGACCATCAACACCAGCACGAACAGCAGGCGCGCCGTCCACGGTGCGATGCCGAAGCGCTGGCCCAGGCCGGCGCAGACGCCGCCGAGGACACGCCCCTGCCGGGGGCGGACCAGGCCGTGGCCGGCGAAGCTCTGGTGGATGTCGTTCATGGTGATCGCAGCTCTCTTGGGACGGTTGGTGGAGGCGTTTCCTCCTGCGTCCACTGTGCCCCGTCGCGGGCCGCCGCCCCATCGGGTGACGCCCTGCCTCGACCCTGACGCCCGACCGCCCCCGAGCTCAGGGTCGCTGGACGGGCTCGCTGGACAGGAACGCCGACAGGGGTACGGTGCGCGCATGGCGGTCAGCGAGACGGAGGCGTCGCCGGCGTCGGTGCAGTCCGTCGACCGGGCCCTGACGATCCTCGAGATGCTGGCCCGCGAGGGCGAGGCCGGCGTCACCGAGATCGCCGGCGACCTCGGCGTCCACAAGTCGACGGCGTTCCGGCTGCTGTCCACCCTCGAGGCGCACCGGCTCGTCGAGCAGGACGGCGACCGCGGTCGCTACCGCCTCGGTGTCGGCAACCTCCGCCTGGCCGGCGCCACCACGGCCCGGCTCGACCTGGTGACCGAGGCGCGGCCGGTCTGCCGCCAGCTCGCCGCCGACACCGGCGAGACCGTCAACATCACCGTCCGCAGCGAGACCAGCGCCCTCTACCTCGACCAGGTGGCGGGCAGCAGCGCGCTGCAGAGCCACAACTGGGTCGGCCAGCACATCCCGCTGCACGCGACCAGCAACGGCAAGGTCCTGCTCAGCGAGCTGTCGGACAAGGACCTCAAGGCCGCGCTGCGGGAGCTGCCGCGGTTCACCGACAAGACCGTCACCAGGCGCTCGGAGCTGAAGGACGAGCTCGAGCACGTGCGCGAGGCCGGGTACGCCGTGGCCGTCGACGAGCTCGAGACCGGGCTCACCGCCGCGGCCGCGCCGATCCGCAACGCGCACGGCGACGTGATCGCGTCGATGAGCATCTCGGGGCCGACGTTCCGGCTCACCGAGGAGCGGCTCGAGGACGTCGTACCGATGCTGGTCGCGGCCGCCACGGAGGTCTCGCACCGGCTCGGGTGGGGGCAGCGGACCTGACCCCACCCACGTCAGACCGTTGACACAGCGGTGAGGAGTCCTATCCTGCGAGGACGACTGCCGTTGCGAACTCCGCAACGAGTTGCATGATACGCAACGTCGCCCGGCGAGCTGCGAAGGGGACGACAGGGTGCCAGACCTCTACGTCGACGGATCGTGGGTGAGCGCGCTCGCCGGTGGGCGCCGCACCATCGTCTGCCCGGCCGACGGCCAGGTCGTCGCCGAGATCGACGAGGCCGGACCCGACGACACCGCCGCAGCGATCGCGGCCGCGCACCGCGCGTTCCACGAAGGCCCCTGGCCCGGCACGTCCGCGCGCGAGCGGGGCGACCTCCTGCTGCGCACCGCCGACCTGCTCGAACGCGACACCGACACGATCGCGGACGCCGAGTCGCGCGACACCGGCAAGCGCTTCGTCGAGAGCCAGTACGACGTGGCCGACGTCGTCTCGGTGTTCCGCCACTACGGCCGGATCGCCGCCGAGGACTCCGGCCGGATGGTCGACACCGGCAACCCCGACGTCGTGAGCCGGATCGTCCACGAGCCGCTCGGCGTCTGCGGGCTGATCGCGCCGTGGAACTACCCGCTGCTCCAGGCGAGCTGGAAGGTCGCGCCGTGCCTGGCCGCGGGCAACACGTTCGTGCTCAAGCCGAGCGAGCTGACGCCGCACACGAGCATCCACCTCCTGCGCGTCCTGGAGGAGGCCGGGCTGCCCGCCGGCGTCGGCAACCTCGTGCTCGGCGCCGGGGCCGAGGCCGGCGCGCTGCTGGCCGAGGACCCCCGCGTCGACCTGGTGTCGTTCACGGGCGGGCTGGTCACCGGCCGCCGGGTGATGGCGGCGGCGGCCGCGACCGTGAAGAAGGTCGCCCTCGAGCTCGGCGGCAAGAACCCCAACATCGTGTTCGCCGACGCCGACCTCGAGGTCGCGCTCGACTACGCGCTCACCGCGGTCTTCCTCCACTCCGGCCAGGTCTGCTCGGCCGGCGCGCGCCTGCTCGTGCAGGAGGAGATCCACGACGAGTTCGTCGACCGGCTCGTCGAGCGCGCGCGGGCGATCCGCCTGGGTGGCCCCCGCGACGAGAAGGCCGAGAGCGGCCCGCTGATCAGCGCCGCGCACCGCGAGAAGGTTGCGGCGTACGTCGCTGCCGGCCTCGCCGAGGGTGCCACCCTCCGTTGCGGCGGGTCGGCGCCCGACGACCCGGAGCTCGACGACGGCTTCTACTACCTGCCCACGATCCTCGACGAATGCACCAGCACGATGTCGGTGACGCAGGAGGAGTCGTTCGGTCCGGTGCTCACCGTCGAGACCTTCGCGAGCGAGGACGACGCCGTCAGGGTCGCCAACGACAGCATCTACGGGCTGGCGGGCGCGGTCTGGACCCAGGACGCCGGCAAGGCACAGCGCGTCGCCGCCCGGCTGCGGATGGGCACGGTCTGGATCAACGACTACCACCCCTACGTGCCGCAGGCCGAGTGGGGCGGCTACAAGCAGTCCGGCATCGGCCGCGAGCTCGGGCAGGCCGGGCTGGAGGAGTACCGCGAGACCAAGCACGTCTGGCACAACATCCGTCCGGCCGAGCAGCGGTGGTTCAGCGGATGAGTCCGGGTCGAGCAGGTGCCTTCGCTGCGGTGGTCTCGACAAGCTCGACCAGCGGTGGACCCGCAGGTGCCCACGCTGCGGACGACCGGAGGGAGGAGGCATGAAGCGCTACGATGTCGTCATCGTCGGCGGTGGCTCCGCCGGGTGCGCCCTGGCCAACCGCCTGTCCGAGGACGGCGCCACCACCGTCCTGGTCCTCGAGGCCGGTCACTCCGACTGGAAGATCGACCCGTTCATCCACATGCCGGCGGCGCTTCCGTTCCCGATCGGCAGCCGGCTGTACGACTGGCGCTACCGCACCGACCCCGAGCCGCACCTCAACAACCGCGAGGTCTTCCACGCGCGAGGCAAGCTGCTCGGCGGGTCGTCGAGCATCAACGGGATGATCTTTCAGCGCGGCAACCCCATGGACTACGAGCGCTGGGCGGCCGAGCCGGGGATGAAGGAGTGGGACTACGCCCACTGCCTGCCCTACTTCAAGAAGATGGAGACCTGCCTCGCCGGCGCCGACGACTGGCGCGGTGGCGACGGGCCGCTGGTGCTGGAGCGCGGGCCCGTCCAGAACCCGCTCTTCGGGGCGTTCTTCGAGGCCGTGCAGCAGGCCGGCCACCCGCTCACCGACGACGTCAACGGCTACCGCCAGGAGGGCTTCGCGCCGTTCGACCGCAACCTGCACCGCGGCCGCCGGCTCTCCGCCGCGCGCGCCTACCTCCACCCGGTCCGGCACCGCAAGAACCTCTCCGTCGAGACCCTCGCGTTCGTCACCCGGGTCCGCTTCGACGGCACGCGCGCGGTCGGCGTCGACTACCGGCGCGCGGGCCGGAGCCGCAGCGTCGACGCGGGCGAGGTGATCCTCTGCGGCGGCGCGATCAACACCCCGCAGCTGCTCCAGCTGTCCGGGGTCGGCGACGAGGGGCTGCTGAAGGGCCTCGGCATCGACGTGGTGCACCACTCGCCAGGCGTCGGGGAGAACCTCCAGGACCACCTCGAGGTCTACGTGCAGTACTCCTCCAAGGAGCCGGTCTCGATCGCGCCCGGGCTGCGCTGGCGCGCGCGACCGGGCATCGCCTGGAACTGGCTGGTCCACCACCGCGGGCTCGGTGCCACCAACCACTTCGAGGGCGGCGGCTTCGCGCGCAGCAACGACGACGTCCGCTACCCCAACCTGATGTTCCACTTCCTGCCGGTCGCGATCCGCTACGACGGCTCCGTGCCGGCCGAGGGGCACGGCTACCAGGTGCACATCGGGCCGATGTACGCCGACACCCGCGGCCACGTCCGGATCCGCTCGCGCGACCCGCGGGAGCACCCGTCGCTGCTGTTCAACTACCTCTCGACCGAGACCGACCGGCGCGAGTGGGTCGAGGCCGTGCGCGTCGCCCGCGAGATCCTCAACCAGCCGGCCTTCGCGCCGTACAACGACGGCGAGCTCCAGCCCGGGCCGCAGGTCGAGACCGACGAGCAGATCCTCGACTGGGTGCGGGCCGACGCGGAGACCGCGCTGCACCCGTCGTGCACCGCCGCGATGGGCGTCGAGGACCGGTCGGTCGTCGACCCCGCCACGATGCGCGTGCACGGCGTCGACGGGCTGCGGGTCGTCGACGCCTCGGTCTTCCCCTACGTCACCAACGGCAACATCTACGCGCCCGTGATGATGGTGGCCGAGAAGGCGGCCGACCTCATCGCGGGGAACACGCCCCTGCCCCCCGCCGACGTGCCGTGGTACCGCCACGGCGACGGCAGTCCGCTCTACCCGCCCGGCGACATCCGCAACTCAGCCGACAGCTCAGCCGACACCACAGAGGACCAGCCATGACCGCCATCACCGAACCCGAGCCCGCCACCCGGGTGCCGCCCAACGGCGACGCAGCCCTGACGGTGCGCAACCTCTGGAAGATCTTCGGCAAGGGCTCCGACCGCGTCATCGGCACGCCGGACGCGGACCTGAGCCGGGCCGACCTGAAGGAGAAGACGGGCTGCGTGGTCGGCGTCAAGGACGTCTCCTTCGAGGTGGCGCCCGGCGAGGTGTTCGTGGTCATGGGCCTCTCCGGGTCCGGGAAGTCGACGCTGGTCCGGCTGCTGACCCGGCTCATCGAGCCCACCGCCGGCCACGTCGAGATCGACGGCCATGACATCGTCTCCGCCAGCGAGAGCGAGCTCCGCGACCTGCGCCGCACCCACACCTCGATGGTCTTCCAGCACTTCGGGCTGCTGCCGCACCGCCAGGTGCTCGACAACGTGGCCTACGGCCTCGAGGTGCGCGGGGTCGGCAAGAAGGAGCGGCGCGCGAAGGCCTCGGAGATCGTCGAGCTCGTCGGGCTCAAGGGCTACGAGCGCTCCTACCCCGACCAGCTGTCCGGCGGCATGCAGCAGCGGGTCGGGCTGGCCCGCGCGCTCGCCAACGACCCCTCGCTGCTCCTCTTCGACGAGCCGTTCTCGGCGCTCGACCCGCTGATCCGGCGCGACATGCAGAACGAGGTCATCCGCCTGCACCACGAGCTCGGCAAGACGATGGTCTTCATCACCCACGACCTCGCGGAGGCGCTCAAGCTCGGCGACCGGATCATGATCCTGCGCGACGGCGAGATCGTGCAGATCGGCACCCCGGACGAGGTGGTCGGCGCTCCGGCCGACGACTACGTCCGCGACTTCGTCTCCGACGTGCCGCGCTCGCACGTGCTGACCCTGAAGTGGGTGATGCGCGACCCGCGGCCCGACGACGACCTGACCGGCCCGACGATGCCGTGCGACACGATCGTCCGGCAGGCGGCCAAGGCCGTGCTCGACTCCGACCTGCCGGTGCGCGTCATGGACAACGGCGAGGTCGTCGGCATCGTCGACGACGAGGAGATCCTCCGGGTGGTCGTCGCCGAGGAGAGCCACGAGGCCGCCTCGTCATGACCACCCTCGCGACCCGGCCCGAGCCCGGTGCCCCCGCCCCCGTCGAGGCGGAGAGCCGGGGCAGCGTCGCCGCGCGCCGCTGGGCGTGGACAGCCGTCATCGTGGCGGTCTGGGTCGTGGTGTGGAAGGTCACCGAGGGCACGCGGACGCTGGCGCTGCCCGGCCGCGAGCACACCGACCTGCACCAGCAGCTCACCGAGTTCCGCGACTCGGTGCTGGCGAGCCGCGACACCAACCCGATCGTGCAGGCGACCTACCAGATCGGCGAGTGGTTCGTGTCGGTCTTCGACTGGCTGACGCGGATGATCTCGATCCCCGACTTCCCGCGGCCGGTGCCGCAGATCGGCTGGCTGGGGGTGCTCGCGGCCGCCGTGTGGACGGGGTACGCCGTTGCGAGCTGGCGCATCGCCGTCCTCGTCGGCGCGGCCTTCGCGGCGTTCGGGATCTTCGGCTACTGGTCCGACTCGATGGACCTGCTCATCATCACCTTCGTCGCCGTCGCGGTCGCGACGCTGATCGGCCTCCCGCTCGCGGTCTACTACGGCACCGGCGGCCGGGTGGGCGTCGGCATCATCACGACGATCCTCGACCTGATGCAGACGATGCCGACCTTCGTCTACCTCGGCCCGATCGTGCTCTTCTTCGGCATCGGTGCCTCGGCCGCCGTGGTCTGCACCCTGATCTACGCGCTGCCGCCGATCGTGCGCATCGCCGGCCACGGCATCCGCAGCGTGTCCCCGACGACGATCGAGGCCACCGACTCCTCGGGCCAGACCGCCCGGCAGCGCCTCACGAAGGTGCAGCTCCCGATGGCGCGCGCCACGATCGTGGTCGGCCTCAACCAGACGATCATGGCCGCGCTGTCGATGGCGACCCTGGCGGCGTACGTCGACGGGCCGGGGCTCGGCAAGCCGGTGCTGCGGGCGCTGGTCAAGAACGACGTCGGCGGCGCGTTCGTGCCCGGCCTGCTGATCGTGCTGATGGCGATCATGCTCGACCGCAGCACGACCGCCGCCAGCGAGCGCGCCGCCAAGGCCGCACGCGGCGGCGCCGACCCGCGCATCCGGCGGATCGTGCTGGCGGTCGGGCTCGTCGCCGTCGGCGTCTGCATCTACCTGTCCCGCACCTACACCTGGGCGGCGAGGTTCCCCGAGACCGAGGTGGGCCCGAAGTCCGCCGACCAGGTCGACCGGTTCTTCGAGTGGTTCACGGGCACCTTCGACGGCGTCACCGGCGGCCTGAAGGACTTCGTCACCTCGGTGCTGCTCAACCCGCTCCAGTCACTGCTCGCGGAGTCGCCGTGGTTCGTCACCGCGGCCGGCCTCTGCGCCCTGGCGTTCGTGCTCGGCCGTGGTCGCGCGCTGGTCGCCGCGGTCGTGTGCCTGGCCGGCATCTGGTACTTCGACCTGTGGCACGACGCGATGATCACGCTGAACATGGTCCTGGTCGCCACCCTGATGGTGATGGTGCTCGCCATCGTCTTCGGCGTCTGGATGGCGCGACGCCGCGCGGTCGACCTCGCCCTGCGACCGCTGCTCGACGCCGGGCAGACCATCCCGCCGTTCGTCTACCTGATCCCCGTGCTCGCGCTCTTCGGCCCGACCCGCTTCACCGCGATCATCGCCGGCGTCGTCTACGCCGCGCCCGTCGCGATCAAGCTCGTGGCCGACGGCATCCAGGGCGTCTCGCCGGCCACGCTCGAGGCGTCGCGCTCGACCGGGTGCACCACGTGGCAGGAGATCACCAAGGTGCAGCTGCCGATGGCGCGCTCGTCGCTCGTGCTCGCGACCAACCAGGGCCTGCTCTACGTGCTGTCCATGGTCGTGATCGGCGGCCTCGTCGGCGCGGGCGCGCTCGGCTACGACGCGGTGCTCGGCTTCTCGCGGTCGGAGGAGTGGGGCAAGGGCGCGGCCGCCGGCATCACGATCGTGCTGCTCGGCGTGATGATCGACCGGATCTGCCGGGCGGCCGCGGCGCAGGACACCACCGGCGGCGCCGACCGCGGGCTCGGGTCGCGGACCCGCGCGCTGCTGCGCTCGCGCGCTCCGCTGGGCCCGGCGGGCGGGGCGTGATCGCCGGACGGGGACGAGAGCTCGGAAAGCAGATGAGAACTACGACGCACACGAGAAGCACGACACGAGGAGAACGAATGAGGAACCACTGGAAGCGCGGCATCCGACTTGTGTCGGCCACGGCGTGCGCGCTGCTCGTCCTCAGCGCCTGCGGCGACGGGGGCTCGATCGACGACGAGACGAAGGCCAACGAGGAGAAGGCCGCCGAGAGCGGCGACTGCGGCGAGGTCAACATGGCCGTCAACCCGTGGGTGGGCTACGAGGCCGACGCCTACGTGTACGGCGCGGTGGCCGAGCAGGAGTTCGGCTGCAAGATGAACTACAAGGACCTCAAGGAGGACGTCTCCTGGCAGGGCTTCGGCACCGGCGAGGTCGACATCGTCATCGAGGACTGGGGCCACCCCGACCTGGAGAAGAAGTTCTTCGCCGACGGGGGTGACGGCAGCGCGACCAAGGTCGGCCCGCTCGGCGCCGTCGGCATCATCGGTTGGTTCGTGCCGCCGTGGCTCGCCGAGGAGCACCCGGACATCCTCGACTGGAACAACCTCAACAAGTACGCCAAGGACTTCGCCACGTCGGAGTCGGGCGGCAAGGGCCAGTTCCTCGGCGCCGACCCGTCCTACGTGCAGTTCGACGAGGCGATCGTGAGCAACCTCGGCCTCGACTTCAAGGTCGTCTTCTCCGGCAGCGAGGCCGCCAGCATCACGGCGTTCCAGAAGGCGGAGGAGAACCACGAGTTCCTCATCGGCTACTTCTACGAGCCGCAGTGGCTCTTCGCCGACATCCCGTTGAAGCGGGTGGCGCTGCCCGAGTACACCGACGGCTGCCAGGACGACCCCGCGAAGGTCGCCTGCGACTACCCCGAGACCGAGCTGCAGAAGGTCGCGTCGACCGCGTGGCTCGACAAGGGTGGCCCGGCGGTGGACCTGCTGAAGAACATGCAGTTCACCAACGACGACCAGAACGTCGTGGCGAAGTACATCTCCGAGGACGGCATGTCCGCCGAGGACGCCGCGGCCAAGTGGGTCGAGGACAACCCCGACAAGGTGGAGGCGTGGCTCGGCTGAGCCGACCCTCCTGACTCGGACGAAGCCGACCGTGCCGGTCGGGGAGCGCCGCTCCTTGACCGGCACGGCGGTCGGCCTCACACTGAATGCTGTTCCCTATAACGCACTGCATTGCACGATACGCAACAACGTCTTGAGATAGAGGAAGCCCGTGTCCGTCCCCACTTCGGCCCGCTGCGTCGTCATCGGCGCCGGCATCGTCGGCAACAGCCTGGTCCACCACCTGGCCGAGCTCGGCTGGACGGACATCGTCCAGATCGACAAGGGCCCGCTGCCCAACCCCGGCGGCTCGACCGGTCACGCCTCCAACTTCATCTTCCTGACCGACCACTCCCGAGAGATCACCGACCTCACGCTCGACTCGGTGCGCCAGTACCAGGAGATGGGCGTCTTCACCGAGTCCGGTGGCTTCGAGGTGGCGCGCACCGAGGAGCGGATGGAGGAGCTGCGCCGCCGGATGTCCTCGGCGAAGGCCTGGGGCATCGAGGCCGAGCTCGTCAGCCCCGACTTCGTGCAGGAGAAGGTGCCGTTCCTCGACAAGGACCAGATCATCGGTGCGTTCTGGCAGCCCGGCGTCGGCGTGGTCGACTCGCTGCGGGCCGGCACGATCATGCGCGAGCGCGCGCTGGAGAAGGGCGTGCTGACCGTCGTGCCCAACGTCGAGGTGACCGACCTCGAGGTGACGACCGGTCCCGACGGCAAGGAGCGCGTCACCACGGTCCGCACCACCGGCGGCGACATCGAGGCCGAGACCGTCGTCATCGCCTGCGGCGTCTGGAGCCCCAAGATCGGCGACATGGCCGGGGTGAGCATCCCGCTCACGCCCGCGGTCCACCAGATGATCAGCGTCGGACCCTGCCCGCAGCTCGCCGAGCACGACGGCGAGATCACCTTCCCGATCGTGCGCGACATGGACACGTTCTGCTACGAGCGCCAGCACGGCATGGACATGGAGGTCGGGTCCTACGCGCACCGCGCGATCCTGATGGAGCCCGAGGACATCCCGACGATCGAGCAGTCCAGGCTCTCGCCCACCGAGCTGCCGTTCACCAGCGACGACTTCGACCCGCAGCTCGAGCAGGCCTACGAGCTGATGCCCGAGCTGCTCGGCGCCGAGGGCGCGGAGATGCGCTACGCCATCAACGGCCTGCTCTCCCTCACCTGCGACGGCCTGCCGATCCTCGGCGAGAGCCACGTGAAGGGCCTCTGGACCGCGTCGGCGGTGTGGATCAAGGAGGGCCCGGGCGTCGGCCGCGCCGTGGCGGAGTGGATGACGCAGGGCTGGAGCGAGATCGACATCAGCCACAGCGACATCGCGCGCTTCCACCCGCACCAGATGCGCCGCGAGCACACCCGGCTGCGCACCACCGAGTCGTTCATCAAGACCTACGGGATCATCCACCCGGCCGAGCAGTACGAGTCCGACCGCGGGCAGCGAACCTCGCCGATGCACGAGAGCCAGCAGAAGCTCGGCGCGTTCTTCTTCGAGACCGCCGGCTGGGAGCGTCCGCACTGGTACGAGTCCAACGCGCCGCTCGTCGAGCAGTACGGCGACGCGGTCATGCCGCGCGAGCACGAGTGGGACTCGCGCTGGTGGAGCCCGATCATCAACGCCGAGCACCTGCGGATGCGTGAGGCCGCCGGCGTCATCGACCTCTCGGCGTTCCAGATCCTCGACATCGAGAGCCCCGCTGGCTCCGGCGCCGCGCTCGCCAGCGTGCAGCAGACCTGCGTCGCGCAGTGCGACGTCGCCGTCGGCAAGGTCGTCTACACGCCGGTGCTCGACGCGCACGGCGGCTTCCGCTCCGACCTCACCGTCATGCGCCTGGGTGACGACCACTTCCGCGTGGTCACCGGAGGCGCGCACGGCATGGCCGACCGGCAGTGGTTCGAGGACCACCTCGCCGACGGCGCCACCCTCACCGACCGCACCGACGAGGTCTCGACCATCGGCCTGTGGGGACCGCGGGCGCGCGACATCCTCGCGTCGCTGACCGACGCCGACGTGTCCGACGAGGGCTTCGGCTTCCTGACCTGCCGCGAGCTCACCGCGGCGGGGGTGACGGTGCTCGCGTCGCGCATCTCCTACGTCGGCGAGCTCGGCTGGGAGCTCTACGTGTCGATGGACGACGCGGCGACGCTGTGGGAGGCGCTGCTCGACACGGGCGACACCCACGGCACGGTGCCGGTCGGCATCGGCGTCTACGGCACCACCGGCCGCATCGAGAAGGGCTACCGCGCCTACGGCGCCGAGCTCGACGGCGAGCGGACGATCGTCGAGGCCGGCATGCAGCGGCCCAAGGTCAAGGCCGCCGACTTCGTCGGCAAGGAGGCCTACCTCGCGCAGCGGGAGGCGCTGTCGTCGTCCGGGCCGAAGGCGGTGCTCTGCACGCTGACCGTCGAGGACCACACCTCGGCCTCCGGCATGAAGCGCTACATGCTCGGCGGCGAGCCGGTCCTGACCCGCGACGGCGGCACCCTGACCGACGGGCACGGCCACCACCCCTACGTCACGACCGCCGGCTCGGCGCCGTCGCTGGGCAAGCACGTGCTGCTCGCCTACCTGCCGCCCGAGGAGGCGCGGATCGGCAACGAGCTCGCGGTCTCCTACATGGAGGAGCTCTACCCGGTCGTCGTCGGGTCGGTCGACGCGACGCCGCTCTTCGACCCGGCCAACGAGCGCCTTCGATGACCGGCGTCCTGGTCTGCGTGAAGCGGGTCCCCGACTCGTCGAGCGAGGTGGTGCTCACCGACGACGCCCAGGCGGTGGACGGGCGGTTCGCCGGCTTCACGATGAGCCCGCACGAGGAGTGCGCGGTCGAGCTGGCGGTGCAGGTCACCGGTGCGACCGGGGGCGAGGCGACGGTGCTGACCCTCGGTGACGCCGACGCCGTCGAGCAGCTGCGCTCGGCGCTCGCGGTCGGCTGCCAGGCGGCAACCCTCGTCACGGCCGACGCGTCGTCGTACGGCCCGGCAGACGTGGCCCGCGAGATCGCCGCCGTGGTCCGCGACCACGCCGCCGCGGGCCGCGCGCACGAGCTCGTGCTGCTCGGCAACGACGCGGCCGACTCCGGTGACTTCCAGGTCGGCATCCGACTCGCCTACGAGCTCGGCCGACCGGTCGTCAACGGCGCACGCGTCGTGTCCGTCGACGGCGACACCGTGGTCGCGCGGGTCGAGGGGCCCGACGGCACCGAGACCTACCGGGTGCCGCTGCCCGCGGTGGTGACGATCCGCGAAGGCGGTGTCGAGCCGCGCTACCCGAGCGTGCCGGGGCGGATGAAGGCCAAGAAGGTGGAGGTCGAGGAGCGCGGGCCGAGCGCGGAGCCGACCGGCCCCAAGCGGGTCAAGCTGCTCCTGCCCCCGCCGGTGCCGTCCAACGTGCAGGTGCTCGGCACCGGCGCCGCGGCGGCGCCTGCCGTGGTCGACCTGTTCGAGGAGCTGGGGGTGCTCACGCGATGATCCTGACCCTGGTGGAGCAGAACCTCGACGGCTCGGCCGTCGAGGTGTCGCTCGAGGCGCTGACGTTCGCCCGCAACCTCTCCGCCGCGGGCGGCGGGGTGCCGATCGACGCCGTCGTCCTCGCCGGTGACGGGCCGGGCCCGAGCGACGAGCTGCGCAAGGAGCTGGCGACCTACGGCGTGCGCACGGTCTACGCCCTCGAGGGCGAGGACCTCGCGGCGTACTCCGGCGCCGGCTGGGCCTCCGCGATCCTCACGGTGCGCGAGCAGAGCAAGGCGGTGGTCGTGATGGCCGCCGGCACCGACCGCGGCAACGAGCTGATGGCGCACGTGGCCGCGCGCGCCGGCGTGGCGATGGCCGCCAACGTGCTGACCTTCCACGGCCTGGCGCCGTTCGTGGTGACCCGGCAGGTGGTCGGCGGCGCGGCGCTCGAGGAGATGCTGCTCGACCAGCGCCCTGCGGTGTTCTCGGTGGCCGGCCACGCGGTCGAGGCCACGCCTGCCGACGTGCCGGGCGCCGCCGACGTCGTCCCCCTCACGCCGGAGATCGCCGCGGCCGACCTCGTCGCGCGGGTGGTCTCGACCGAGGAGCCGGAGGCCGACGAGTCCGGCTCGCTGAAGTCGGCGCGGGTCGTGGTCGGCGCGGGCCGCGGGGCGGGTGGTCCCGACGGGTTCGGCGACCTGCTCGAGCTGACCGAGCTGCTCGGTGCCGCGCTCGGCGTCTCGCGGGTCGTCACCAGCGCCGGCTGGCGCCCGCACCACGAGCAGGTCGGGCAGACCGGCAGCCGGATCGCGCCCGAGCTCTACATCCCGTGCGGCATCAGCGGGGCCATCCAGCACTGGGCGGGCTGCTCGTCGGCCAAGCACATCCTCGCGATCAACACCGACGCGGAGGCGCCGATGGTGACGCGGGCGCACTACGCCGTGATCGGCGACCTGCACGAGGTCGTGCCCGCGATCAACGAGGAGATCCGCCGCCGCCGGGGGTGATCACCCACCTACCCTTGTCGCAGGGAGGGCAGATGGCCGGGGTAGGACGCGCGCTGGCGACGACCGTCGCGGTCGTGACCCTGGCCGCGTCGTCCGGCTGCACCGGCGAGGGGCGGTCGGCCGAGCCGGCTCCCTCGTCGGTCGGGTCGGGGACGACCGTCGCGCCCACGATCGAGGACAACCACGCGGTCCCGGCCCCCGGGCCGCGCCAGCCCGGCGTCGTGGCGCCCGCCGACATCCTCGTGGTCGGCGGCGAGACCCTCGACCCGGCCACGGTGGCCGCGATCCAGGAGCTCGACGGCGTCACGGACGTCGCGGTGATCTCGCTGTCGGAGTCGGTGATCGAGAACCGCGCGCTCCGTGTGGCCGCGGTCGACCCCGCGACGTACCGGACGTTCGTGCGGCAGCGCTCGGCTGACTTCCAGGAGGCCTGGGACCGGCTGGCCGGGGGCGAGCTCGCGCTGAAGAAGCGGCTGAAGGACCGGGTGCCGACCGACGCGCAGGGCTACCTCCAGCTCGGCGCGGCGGCCGACGCGCCCAAGGTGCACATCGGCACGTTCATCGACCAGCAGCCGCTCATCGACGCCGTGGTCAACGAGACCTGGATCGACACGCTCGACATGGTGCGCGACAACGCGCTGCTCGTGCGCACCGGCCAGCACGCCCCGAAGCCGATCCGCCACAAGATCGAGAAGCTGCTCGCAGCGGGCACGTCCGCCCAGCTCGTCGACCTCGCGACCCGCACCGGCATCGACCCGAGCGCGCAGCAGCTCGCCGTCGTCACAGGCTCGGTCGCCGACGCGGTGGGCGTCTACCGCTACAGCGTGCTGGGCGCCGGCCACATCGCGCCCGACCCCGCGTGGGTGCGCGCCCACATCACGACCGAGACCGTGCCGCTGCTCGGCGCGGTGACCTGCAACAAGGTCGTCTTCCGCCAGCTCCGCGCCGCGCTGGAGGAGGTGCACGAGCGTGGCCTCGACGACGCGATCCACCCCGACCAGTTCGCGGGCTGCTACTACCCGAGGTTCATCGCCGGGACGACGACGCTCTCCAACCACGCCTTCGGCCTGGCCCTCGACATCAACGCCGTCGAGAACCAGCGCGGCACCGCGGGTCTCATCGACCGGGGCGTGGTGCAGATCTTCCAGAAGTGGGGCTTCACCTGGGGCGGCGACTGGCGCTACACCGACCCCATGCACTTCGAGCTCAACAGCGTGGTGACCCCGACCCCGGAGTCGGCGCGCAACTAGGCCACGGCCCAGCGCCGGTCAGGGGAGCCGGCAGGCGTCGGTGCCGCCGGGCAGGTGGTAGCGGTACCTCGCGACCAGCCCGTAGACCCAGCCGGCCAACGGCCGCACCGGCGGCAGGTCGATCAGGTGGCCCAGCAGCCGGTAGCCCGCGCCCCGGCACGCCCGCAGCGCGGCCGCGGCCGCGCGCGACCCTCGCGCCGGCGTACGCCCGTCCTCGAGCCAGTACGCCGCCGTGGTGACGTCCTGCTCCGTCAGGCCCACCGCCGCCAGGTCGAGCGCCTGCCACGGCTCGACCGCGCAGTCGCTGCGCCGCCGCAGGAAGTCCGCCGTCCGCGTGCAGAACCCGCAGTCCGCGTCGTAGACGAGCGTGCCGTCGCTCATGCGGCCAGCGTAGGGCTGTGCCTGCGCCGCCGGTGGTCGATGAGGGCGTTCTGCGCCGCCGCCGGTGGTTGAGGAGGGCGTTCTGCGCCGCCGCCGGTGGTTGAGGAGGGCGTTCTGCGCCCGTCTCGAAACCCCGGCGCCTGCACCAATGACTGTGCGTGGGCGGGTCCCAGCGCTGGCTTTCAGGGGTTTCGAGACGGTTGCTGCGCAACCTCCTCAACCAGCGAGCCGAGACGGTTGCTGCGCAACCTCCTCAACCAGCGAGCCGAGACGGTTGCTGCGCAACCTCCTCAACCAGCGGGGGCCCTCAGCCCGGTCAGCCCAGCCGGCGGGCGCTGCTCTCGCTGTCGACGAGGAGGTCGCCGACGGCGGTGCGCCAGTAGAGGACGCGCTGGCCGTCGCGGCGCGACTCGAGCAGGCCGGAGCCGGCCATGACGGACAGGTGCTCGCTCACCGTGCTCAGCGAGAGGCCGAGGGTCTGGGCCAGGCTCGTCGTAGAGCGGGGTACGTCGAGCGACTCGAGGATGAGCGCCCGGGAGCGACCGATGAGGTCGGGCAGGCCGGCGGGCGCCTCGCGGGCGGGGCGCTGCCAGACCCGGCCGGCGCCGCGCGCGCCGTACGACACCACGTGCGGGACGGTCTCGCGGATGTCGAGCGCGACCCACGGCCAGCGGAACACGGACGGCACGAACCAGATGCCCTCGCCGCACGACTTGAGACCGACGCGACCCTCGCCGAGGTCGACCCGCAGGCGGCCGCCGTCGAACTTCAGCGCGCGGTGCAGCTCGGGCATCGTCGCGGCAAGCCCGCCGGTGGCGAGCAGGGACTGGTAGTGGGCGATGTCGGCGCGCTGGATGGCGTCGACGCGGTCCCACAGCGGCTCGAGGACGGCGGTCCACCAGCCCTGGAGGGCGTCCGCGGTCCGGTCGAGGTACTCCTGCGGCGCCATCGAGGCGCACGAGGTGTCGGGCGCCACGACGCGCAGCTGGGCGAGATCGGCCTCGGCCACGGCGAGGTCGGTGCGGCGGAGCGCGTCGAGCTGCTCGAGCGGGGTGCCGGGGCGCGCGGACGGCGGCGGCGCCCAGACGTCGGGCAGCCAGTCGGCGTCCCGCGCGAGCGTGAGCAGGAGGTCGAGGTCGAAGTCCGGCCGCTTCGGCACGAGCCGCCGGAGCCGCTGGTGCAGGAGGTGGTGGCGCAGGAAGACGAAGGCGTGGATGCTGGCCGTGGTCTCCCACACGGCATCGGTCGTGAAGCGCACCCTGGCCAGGTCGGTGACCTCGACCTCGATCTCGAACACGACGCACAGTCTGCGGCCGGAAGGTGCCTTTGCAGAAGGTTCGGTCTGTGCCGAAGGGTCCGGCGTACGCCGGGCGCACTCGGTAGCCTCGACCTCCATGCGCGCGGTCCAGGTCGTCGAGCCCACCGGTCCAGAGCACCTCGAGCTCCGCGAGGTGCCCGACCCGGCTCCCGGCCCCGACGAGGTCCTGGTGGAGGTGCACGCGGTCGGCGTCTCGTTCCCCGACCTGCTCCTGAGCCGCGGCGAGTACCAGCTCAAGCCCGAGCCGCCGTTCACCCTCGGCGTCGACTTCGCCGGCACCGTGGTCTCCGGCCCGGGCCTCGAGCCCGGCCGGCGCGTGGCCGGGGTCGGCCCCTACGGCAACGCGGCCGAGCTGACCGCGTGCCACCGCGACTCGGTGTTCGCGCTGCCCAACGCCCTCTCCTTCGACGAGGGGGCGGCGCTGCCGATGAACTACCTCACCGCGCAGTTCGCCCTGGCCGAGCGCGGCGGCGTCCGTGTCGGTGAGACAGTGCTCGTGCACGGTGCGGCGGGCGGCGTCGGCACCGCGACGATCCAGGTCGCGAAGGGGTACGGCGCGCGCACGATCGCCGTCGTCAGCACCGACGAGAAGGGCGAGGTCGCGCGGGCGGCGGGGGCCGACGAGGTGGTGCTGCTCGACGGGTTCAAGGACGCCGTCGCGGCGCTGACCGGCGGGCGCGGCGTCGACATCGTGATGGACGTGGTCGGCGGCGACTCGTTCACCGACTCGCTGCGCTCGCTCGGCACGCAGGGCCGGCTGCTCGTGGTCGGCTTCGCGTCGGGCCAGGGCATCCCCGAGGTCAAGGTCAACCGGCTCCTGCTCAACAACGTCGACGTCCGCGGCGTCGGCTGGGGCGCCTACGCGATGGTGCGGCCGGGCTACATGCAGGAGCAGTGGCAGGCGCTGGTGCCGATGATCGAGTCGGGCGTCGTCAAGCCGCCGATCGGTGCGACGTACGCCTTCGACGACTTCGGCCGGGCGCTCGTCGACCTCGACCAGCGCAAGGCGCTCGGCAAGCTGGTCGTGCGGGTGCGGTGACGGCCCTGCCGGGACCTTCGGCCCCCGGCGCCGCCACGGCAGCGGCCCCGCCGTGGCAGGCTCCCTGCGTGGATCCCGCTCATCGCCAGCATGGTCACCGGGTGCGGTTCGACTGGGGGCCGACCGGCGCCGCGGCAGTCGCGGGGGGTGCGGACGTCGCGGTGGTCGTCGACGTGCTGTCGTTCACCACCACCCTCTGCGTCGCGGTCGAGCGCGGCATGACGGTGCTGCCCTACCGCTGGAAGGACGAGCGCGCCGAGGCGTACGCCGCCGAGCGGTCGGCGACCCTGGCCGTCGGGCGGCTCGAGGCGCGCTCGCTCGAGGACCACGGCGGCACCGCGGTCAGCCTCTCGCCCGGCGCGATGGCGCGGGCGACCGGTGTCGACCGCGTGGTGCTGCCCTCGCCCAACGGCTCCTCGATCTCCTTCGGCCTCGCCGACCTCGGCTGCACCGTCGTCGGCGCGTGCCTGCGCAACCGGAGCGCCGTGGCCGACTGGCTCACCGGGCACGGCGGCACCGTCGCGGTGATCGCCGCGGGCGAGCGCTGGCCCGACGGCTCCCTCCGGCCGGCCGCGGAGGACCTGTGGGGCGCCGGCGCGCTGCTCGCGCTCCTGCCCCGCGAGGACCTGTCGCCCGAGGCCCGGCTCGCGGCCGACGCGTGGGCCGCGGTCGAACCCACTCTGGACGCCGGGCTGCGCACCTGCGCCTCGGGTGTCGAGCTCATCGCGGCCGGCTTCGCCGAGGACGTCGACGTCGCGGTCGAGCTCGACGTGAGTGGCGTCGTACCCCTGCTGACCGACGCCGAGTTCCGCGCATCGCTGTGACCTGACACAGATATCTGCGCGACTGACCCGAAGAAACTGGCGCTGACCGGCTGGAGTTCCTTGCGGTCAGCGGCAGTTTCACCGGGTACCCGGTGAATCTGCCGCCCGCCGCCGCCCGTATAGATTCGAGCGCGTGAGCATCCTCGACGACGCCCGCGAGGGCATGAACCCCGACGTGCGGCCGCAGGACGACCTCTTCGGCCACGTCAACGGTCGCTGGCTGGACGAGACCGACATCCCCGCGGACCGGTCGAGCTGGGGGCCGTTCGTGCAGCTGGCCGACGTGGCCGAGGAGCAGGTCCACGCGATCATCGAGGACCTCGCGAAGGTCGCGACCGACACCGACTCGGCCGACGGTGCGGCGACCGAGCTGAACGCCGACGCCCAGAAGATCGGCGACCTGTTCGCGTCGTTCATGGACACCGAGCGCGTCGACAAGCTCGGCACCCGCCCGATCAAGCCGCTGGTCGACGCGGTCGCGGCGCTGCGCGACGTCCGCGACATGGCGGCGTTCCTCGGCGAGTTCGAGCGGCTGGGCGGCCACGGGCTCTTCGGCTCCTACGTCAACACCGACGACCGCAACTCCGACCGCTACCTCTTCCACCTCGTGCAGGGCGGTCTCGGGCTCCCCGACGAGTCCTACTACCGCGACGAGAAGTTCGCGGCGATCCGCGAGTCGTACGTCGACTACCTCGCCACGGTCCTCCGGCTCGTCGACGAGGGGGCGGGCGACCCCGACGCCGGCGCCCGGACGGTCCTCGACATCGACACGAAGCTGGCCGCCGGCCACTGGGAGCGGGCCGAGACCCGCGACGTGCAGAAGACCTACAACCTCAAGACCGTCGCCGAGCTCCGCGAGCTCTGCCCGGGCTTCGACTGGGACGTCTATGTCACCAACCTCAGCGCGTCCGCGCACGAGGCCGACGAGCTGCTGTTCGAGGTGTGCGTGCGGCAGCCGTCGTACTTCGAGCACCTCTCCACGGTGCTGGGCGAGGTCGCGATCGAGGACTGGCGGACGTGGCTGCTCACCCGGGTGCTCCGCTCGTCGGCGCCGTACCTCACCGACGACTTCGTCGAGGCGAACTTCGACTTCTACGGCCGCACCCTCAACGGCACTCCCGAGCTCCGTGCCCGCTGGAAGCGCGGCGTCAGCCTCGTCGAGGGCGCGCTCGGCGAGGCGGTCGGCAAGGAGTACGTCGCCCGCCACTTCCCGCCGTCGTCCAAGCAGCAGATGGACGAGCTCGTCGCCAACCTGCTCGCGGCCTACCGCGAGTCGATCGGGCGGCTCGACTGGATGACCGAGGAGACCAAGGCGCGGGCCTACGACAAGCTCGACACGTTCCGGCCCAAGATCGGCTACCCCGAGAAGTTCCGCGACTACTCCGCGCTGCGGATCCGCCCCGACGACCTGCTCGGCAACGTCGCGGCCGCCGCGGCGTTCGAGACCGACCGCCAGCTCGGCAAGATCGGGTCACCGGTCGACCGCGACGAGTGGTTCATGCTGCCGCAGACCGTCAACGCCTACTACAACCCGGGCACCAACGAGATCTGCTTCCCGGCCGGCATCCTGCAGAAGCCGTTCTTCGCCCCCGACGCCGACCCGGCGGAGAACTACGGCGGCATCGGCGCGGTCATCGGCCACGAGATCGGGCACGGCTTCGACGACCAGGGCGCGCAGTACGACGGCGCCGGCAACCTCAACGACTGGTGGACGCCCGACGACAAGGCGGCGTTCGAGGTGAAGTCGAAGGCGCTCATCGAGCAGTACGACGGTTTCGCCCCGCGCGACCTCCCCGACCAGCACGTCAACGGCGCGCTCACGGTCGGCGAGAACATCGGCGACCTCGGCGGGCTCACGATCGCCCACCGCGCCTTCCTGATCGCCAAGGGCGGCGAGGCCACGGTCGAGGAGCGCCAGGCGCTGTTCATGAACTGGGCCTACTGCTGGCGCACCAAGCGGCGCCTCGAGCAGGCGCAGCAGTACCTCACCATCGACCCCCACAGCCCGCCGGAGTTCCGCGCCAACATCGTGCGCAACCTCGATGAGTTCCACGAGGTCTTCGGCACCGCCGAGGGCGACGGGCTGTGGGTCGACCCGGAGCAGCGCGTCCGGATCTGGTAGCGACGGTCGGTCGGCTACTTCGACGAGTGCGGCCGCGGCGCCTGGACGGGCAGGCTCGCGCAGGCGTACTGGAGGACCACGGTGTCGACGTCGTCCACGCCGGTCGACCAGGCGACGGCCTGCATGGTGTCGGCGCCGATGAAGTTGTGCGAGACCTGCAGCGCGTCGTTGTGGTTGTTCCAGTAGGCGAACGCGCTCACCAGGAGCTGGTGCTCGGGGCAGTCGCCCTCCGCGACGATGTCGTCGGTGTTGGCGGGGACGTCGTCGACGACCACCTCGTACCACGCGAAGTCGTCGAAGCCTGGGCCTGCCGGGCCTGCCGCACCGGCCGCGCCGGCCGGACCCGCGGGACCCACGAGCGACGATGTCGCCCCGGGGCTGAAGTCCGAGGCCGCGAGGGTTCCGTTCTTGATGTCGGCCGAGGTGACCGAGTTGTTCTTGATGTCCTTGCCGGTGATCTTCTTCGCGGCCATGGCGCCGCCGGAGGCGGCCACGACGAGGGCGACGACGAGCAGGGCGATGGCGGGCGTGCTTCTCGGGAGAAATCTCATGGGAGAGGCCTAATCCATTTCACCGGGCGTGTCACCCCCCACCGCCACATCCCTTTGGCTCATCCGTCGTACGGCGGCGCGACCCCCCAGCCCCATCTCGGCACCGGCGCGTGCTCGGCGACGCCCTCGGCGCCGGGCTGCGAGTTGTGCATCGCGAGCCGGGTGCCCCACTCGACGTACCCCATGACCGCGGCGCGGAACTCGGGGTCGTCGGGCAGGTCCGCGTCGTCGGCGGCCAGGCTCATCGTGGCCGCGAACCGGTGGCGCTGCTCCGCGGTGATGCCGAGGTTGCGGTGGTGGGCCAGCATCCGCTCGTAGCCGCCGAGCTCGTCGGTGTAGGTCGCCGGCCCGCCCAGCACCTCGCTCCACCACGCGGTCACGTGCGCGCGGTGCTCCTCGGAGACGCCGCCGGGGAAGAACGCGGTCAGGAGGTCGTCGCGCTCGACACGGTCGTAGAAGGCGTCGATGAAGCGCCGGAGAGCATCCGACCCGCCCGCCCAGTCGTAGAGGGTCGGCAGCCCCGGCTCGTCCACGCCCATGGCGCCATCATGGCGCGGCCGCACCAGCGGCCGTCCTCACCCCTCGACGCCGGTGCTGTCGTGGGGTTCGCCCACCGGCTTGCTCTCCGGCGATCCGCGCTGGCGCAGGTAGATCGCGAAGACCGCCATCGAGGCGACCGCGAGGAACTCCGACTGCCAGTTCTGCAGCGTTCGCGACCAGAAGTCCGGGTGGCCGAGGTACGCCGGCCAGCTGATCGGGTCGCGGAGGTCCTGCAGCCGCTCGCGGTTGTAGGCCGCCCAGCCCGCGATCGACTGGGTCAGCCAGGAGGCCACGAAGATCGCGCCCATCACCAGCCCGAGGCTGTTGGAGTAGATCGCCAGGCGCCAGCCGCCGGCCTTGGCCCAGCGGGGCGATCCCTCCACCGCGTGTCCGCCGACCTTCTGGTCCTCGTCCGACTCACGTCCGGCCTTGTCCAGCTCCTTCGACTCCGACGAGCCGTGCTGGAGGAGCCACACGGTCAGCACGATGTAGGGCAGGAACTGGAGGTACTCCGACTGCCAGTTCTCGGTGACGTCGGCGGCGAAGTCGGCCGAGCGCAGGTAGTAGCCCAGGCCGACGCCCGGCAGCCGCGCCGCGTGCTGCTCGTCGTTGTAGAGGTGCCACCCGACGAGCGCCTGCCCGACCAGGCTGCCGAGGAACAGCAGGCCGAAGACGATGCTGAGCGACTGGGGGCGCAGCCAGGTGCGGGCGCGGTCAGACATGGCGCACCGCGATCACCAGGAAGTAGCAGAGCCCCGCGACGATCAGGAAGAGGTAGGCACTGAAGAAGGTCCGCACGTCAGCCTCCCGAGACGTCGCAGTCGTACGGCGCCCCACGAGTCGGCTTGCACGCTGCGGCCAGGACGCGCCACCCGTCGGGGCCGCGGGTCAGAACAGCACGTCGTCGCGGTAGCGGACCTGCGCCATGGTGCCGTAGCGCGACCCCTCGACGAGGTCGCCGCCGTCCTTCGCCTCCTCAGCACGGCCTTGTCGCAGGACGTGCCTGCCGCCTTCTCGAGCTCGTCAACCGTCGCGGCCGCCAGGAGCGCACAGGCCGCTGCGCCGTCCTTCGCAACGAGCGCGGCCTCGAACTGGCCGGCCACGGCCTCGGGGGCGTCGGCGCCGGCCCCGCAGCCGGTGCTCAGCAGCACCGGCAGCGCCACCGCCAGCAGCGCGCCGCGCATCCGACCTCCTCGGTTGGCTTCGGCGTACCGGTGCCCGTCGCGGTGGGCGCTCACACACGGCCGGGGTGCCTGGATCGGCGCAGTGTGTAATGATGTAATCATGATTACTCAGGAGGCACGTGAGCGGGTCGAGGGCTGGTTCGCCGGTCGGCTCCCCGCGGAGTGGCAGTCGGCCCCCGCGGACATCACGATCGACCGCGAGGAGATCACGGTCCGGCTGACCATCCCCGACGTCGACCTCGCAGCTGACGCAAGCGACGTGGCACGGTCCGAGGCCAGGGCGGGCCGCGCGAAGGCGTTCCGCGAGGAGACCCGGACCAAGCGGATGGAGATCGCGCGCGAGGCCGAGCACCGCTACGACGCCAAGGTGTCGTGGGGCGTGGCGCTCGGGGCCGGCGACGACCAGCACCGCGAGCTCTGGACCCACGTCGCCGCGCCCGTGATGACGCGGCTGCGCCAGCCCCAGCGGCTGGTGCTCGACACGCTCGTCGACGCCGGCGTCGCACGCTCGCGTGCCGACGCGCTCGCGTGGTGCGTGCGGCTCGTCGGCCAGCACGAGGACGACTGGCTCACCGAGCTTCGCGACGCGATGACCGCGGTCGCCGACGTCCGCAGCAAGGGCCCGGCCGCCTGAGCGGCCCGGCTGTGGACGAGCGACGCCCGCGGTCGGTCGTCGCTGGTAGACAGAAGGCGTGACCGCCACCACCGACAGCGACGTACGCCGCGACGCCGAGCGGCACCTGCGCGCGCTGGTGGGCCGTGACGACGCCGAGCTGCGCGAGGACCAGTGGCGCGCGATCGAGGCGCTCGCGGTCGGCCACCAGCGAGCCCTCGTCGTGCAGCGCACGGGGTGGGGCAAGTCCGCGGTCTACTTCGTCGCCACCCTCCTCCTGCGGTCGCAGGGGGCCGGCCCCACGGTGATCGTCAGCCCGCTGCTGGCGCTGATGCGCAACCAGATCGCCGCCGCCGAGCGGGCCGGCATCCGCGCGGTCACCATCAACTCCACCAACACCGAGTCGTGGGAGCCGGTGCACGACGCGATCCGGGCAGGCGAGGTCGACGTGCTGCTGGTCAGCCCCGAGCGGCTCAACAACCCAGGGTTCCGCGACGAGGTGCTGCCGCGGCTGGCCGCCACCTGCGGGCTCCTCGTCGTCGACGAGGCGCACTGCATCTCCGACTGGGGCCACGACTTCCGGCCCGACTACCGCCGGATCCGCACCCTGCTCGGCGACCTGCCCGACGGCATCCCGGTGCTCGCGACGACCGCGACGGCCAACGCCCGGGTCACCCGCGACGTCGCAGAGCAGCTCGGCAGCGACGTGCTCGTGCTCCGCGGGTCGCTCGACCGCGAGTCGCTGCGGCTGGGGGTGGTCCGGCTCAAGACCGCCGAGCAACGGCTGGCCTGGCTGGCCGACCACCTCGCCGAGCAACAGGGCGTCGGCATCGTCTACTGCCTCACGGTCGCCGCCACCCAGGAGATCGCCGGATACCTCCGCTCGCGTGGTCACGACGTCGCCGCCTACTCCGGCCAGACCGAGACCACCGAGCGCACCGCCCTCGAGGAGGACCTCGCGGCCGGTCGGGTCAAGGCGCTGATCGCGACGAGCGCGCTCGGCATGGGCTTCGACGCCACGCTCGGGTTCGTCGTCAACATGGGGGCGCCACAGTCGCCGGTCGCCTACTACCAGCAGGTCGGCCGCGCGGGCCGCGGCACCGGCCTGCCGCCGGAGGGAGCGACCGTCGTGCTCCTCCCGGCCACCGAGGACCGCGACATCTGGGCCTACTTCGCTTCGCTGGCCTTCCCGCGCGAGGAGCAGGTCCGCCAGACCCTCGACGCCCTCTCCACCGAGGGCATGCTCGGCACCCCCGCCCTCGAGACCCGGGTCGAGCTCAGCCGCAACCGGCTCGAGACGATGCTCAAGGTGCTCGACGTCGACGGTGCGGTGCGCCGCGTCCGTGGCGGCTGGGAGGCCACCGGCCAGCCGTGGTCCTACGACGCGGAGCGCTACGAGCGGGTCCGCGAGGCACGCGAGCGAGAGCAGCGGGCGATGCTCGACTACCTCGAAACCGACAGCTGCCGGATGCGCTTCCTCCGGGAGCAGCTCGACGACCCCGAGGCCACCGACTGCGGCCGCTGCGACAACTGCGGCGGCCTGACTCTCGACACCTCGGTCTCGAGTGCCGCGGTCGAGGAGGCCGGCACCCGCCTGTCCCGGCCGGGAGTGGCCATCGAGCCGCGCAAGATGTGGCCGACCGCCCTCGCCGCGCTCGGCATCGACCTCAAGGGCCGGATCGCCGAGCCCGCCGAGGAGGGTCGCGCGGTGGCCCGGCTCACCGACCTCGGGCATGGCCAGGCCCTGCGCGCGCTGTTCCGGCCCGACACACCCGACGGCCAGGTCCCCGTGCCGCTGGTGCAGGCCGTGCTCACGATGCTCGACGACTGGCGTCCTGACGTCGACGCGATCGTCGTGGTCGAGTCCTCGACCCGACCGGTCCTCACCGACGACCTCGCCCAAGGCCTCTCCCGGCGGCTCCAGGTGCCGGTCGTCGGTCGCTGGGCGATCGTCGACCCCGACGTGCCGCCCGGCCGCGGTGCGGTCAACTCCGCGCAGCGGGTCGCGGCCGTGGGCCGGCGCTTCTCGCTCGAGGCCGAGGTCGCGCCCGGCTCCCGCGTGCTGCTCGTCGACGACCAGGTCGTCACCGGCTGGACGCTCACGCTCGCCGCCCGCGCACTCCGTGCCGCGGGTGCGTCCGCGGTGCTGCCGCTCACGCTGGCGGTGCAGAGCTAGCCAGGCACGCTAGCGGCGCAGGCTGCGCGCGTAAGCCGCCCGGTGCAGCGCGCGCAGCTCCTCCTCGAGCTCCGGGGCCGGGCCGTCGACGGGCAGGCCGGGCGCGACGGTGTTGATCGGCAGCACCGCCACCGGTCCGGCCGGCAGCCCCCATGACGCGCGCCACTGCGAGAGCTGCTCCGAGGAGCCGGCGTAGACGATCCGGCCCAGCCCCATCCACGCGTGCGCGGCCGAGCACATGGGGCAGTGCTCGCCGGAGGTGTAGACGGTGCACCCGGCGCGCTCGTCAGGCGGCAGCCGCGCCGACCAGCGAGCGAGCTCGAACTCGGGGTGCTGGGTCTCGTCGCCGGACCCCGCACGGTTGCGGTCGGTGCGCAGCACCGCGCCCGCCGCGTCGACCAGGACCGACCCGAACGGGTCGTCGCCGGCGTCGAACGCCTCCCGAGCCAGCTCCACGCAGGCGCGCAGGTGGGTCAGGTCCTGTTCCGAGATGGCCATGGCCGCCACCATGCCACGTAGCGTACCGATCCTGATAGCATTTATGCTATGGCGACGCACGGCAACGACCTGGTCCGTGAGGCCCGCAAGCGAGCGGGGCTCACCCAGCGCGCCCTCGCCGAGCGCGCCGGTACGACGCAGAGCGCGATCGCCCGGCTCGAGTCCGGCCGCACGCGACCGGCGTTCGACGACGTCCTGCGGCTGGTGAGGCTGTGCGGCCTCGACCTCGACGTCATGCTGGTCCTGCGCGACGACTCCGACTGGCACCAGGCCCTCGCGGCCGGCGAGCTCACACCCAGCGGGCGGGTCGAGCGCGCCCAGCACGTGGCTCGGCAGCTGCAGGTGATCCGTGAGGCAGGTGCCCGGCATGGTGCCGCGTAGCTTCGACTTCGATCGCATCGTCGAGGCGCTGACCGACCACGGCGTGAAGTTCGTGGTGATCGGCGGACTCGCGGCAGTGGCGCAGGGCTCGCCTTTCCCGACGGAGGACGTCGACGTCACCCCCGAGATGACCCGCGACAACCTGGACCGCCTGTCAGCAGCGCTGCGTGACCTCGACGCCCGGATCCGGACCGACGCCGTCCCCGACGGGTTGCCGTTCGACCACGACGGTGAGTCGCTCGGCGCGGCGGGGGTGTGGAACCTCGTGACGCCTCATGGATGGCTGGACATCTCGATGGTCCCGGCCGGCACCGGCGGTTATGCGGATCTCGTTGCCGACGCGCGAGAGCTCGACATCATGGGCATCCAGGTGCGGGTGGCCTCGCTGGCCGACGTCATCCGGAGCAAGCAGGCGGCCAACCGAGCGAAGGACCAGCGGGTCCTCCCGACCCTGCGCGAGATCCTGGCCAATCGCGACCTCGACACGAAATAGAACACGTTCTAGTCTCGCGGTCGTGACCGCTCCTCTAAGCGTCGTCCAGTGGACCACCGGCAACATCGGCCGCCGCTCGCTGCACGCGATCATCGGCCGCGCGGACATGGAGCTGGTCGGCGTCTACGCCCACGGCGCCGACAAGGTCGGGAAGGATGCGGCGGACCTGTGCGGCTGGCCGCAACCGACCGGCGTGCTGGCGACGAACGACGTCGCGTCGCTGCTCGCGCTGCAGCCCGACGCGTGCTGCTACAACCCGCTCTGGCCGAGCATCGACGAGCTCGTCGCGCTGCTCGAGGCCGGCGTCAACGTCTGCACCAGCGCGGCCTGGATCACCGGCGGCAAGCAGAACGAGGCCGACCGGGCCCGGATCCTCGACGCGTGCGAGCGCGGCGGCTCGACGATCTTCGGGTCGGGCGCCCACCCGGGCATGACCAACCTCGTCGCCATGGCGCTGAGCGGGTCGTGCGAGCGAGTCGACTCGGTGGTCATCACCGAGTCGGTCGACTGCTCGACGTACGAGTCGGCGGAGACCCAGACCGCGATGGGGTTCTCGCAGTCGCCCGACACCCCGGGGCTCGCCGACGCAGTGCGCCGCGAGAGCGAGGTGTTCGCGGAGTCCGCGGCGATGATGGCCAGCGCGATGGGCGTCGAGCTCGACGAGATGACCTTCGACGTGGAGTTCACCGCCGCCACCGGCGACAGCGACCTGGGGTTCATGACGATCCCCGAGGGCACGGTCGGCGGGGTGATGGGCTACCACCGCGGCTGGGTCGGCGACCGCAACGTCGTCAGCGTCGGCTTCAACTGGGTGATGGGCGCGCACACCGAGCCGTCGAAGCCCCTCGCGCACGGCCACGTCATCCAGGTCTTCGGGCTGCCGAACATGCGCACCGTGCTGCACTGCCTCCCGCCGGCGGACTGGACCGAGCCCGGCTTCATGGGCCTCGGCATGATCTACACCGCGATGCCGGTGACCAACGCGGTGCCCTACGTCGTCGCCGCGCCGCCAGGCATAGTCACCCTTGCGGACCTGCCGCCGGTGACCGGGCGGATCAGTCCCTGACGAGGCCCTCGATCGCGGCGACCAGCCTGGGGTCGTCGGGGAGGACCTGCGGCTTGAAGCGCGCGACCACCTCGCCGTTCGCGTCGAGGAGGAACTTCTCGAAGTTCCACGACACGTCGCCGGCCTCGCCCTCCTCGTTGGGCGTCTCCACGAGCGTGCGGTAGACCTCGTGACGGTCCTCGCCGTTGACCTCGATCTTCTCGGTCATCGGGAACGTCACGCCGTACGTCGCGGAGCAGAACTCTGCGATCTCCTCGGCCGACCCGGGCTCCTGCCCGTAGAACTGGTTGCACGGCAGGCCGACGACCGTGAACGCCTCGTCGCCGTACTTCTCCTGCAGCTCCTCGAGCCCGGCGTACTGCGGCGTGAGGCCGCACTTGCTCGCGACGTTGACGAGGAGGGCCGGACGGCCGGCGGTGATCTCGCCGAGGGTGCTGGGGCTGCCGTCGAGGCGGGCGATCTTGGCGTCGAGGATGCTCACCTCTCAATCGTAGGAGGCCGCTGGCTGTCGGCTCTGACGGCTACTTTCGACACCGTGAGCTTCGTCCCGGTCACCGGCACCGCGACGTTCCGCGCGGCCGACCCGCCGCGCGATGGCGTCGTGGAGTTCACCGACGAGCGGCGCACGGTCGCGCTGCCGATCCGCGCGGCGCTGCCGGTGCTCACCAAGGCGCACAGCCGCGACGACCTGCACCCCAGCGTCGGTCTGCTCTCGGGCGCCGCGCTGCTGGGGCTGCGGCTCGTGGCGGCCGGCCAGATCGAGCCCGCCGCCGGGGCGCCGAGCTGGCGGATGGGCCCGCTCGCGGCCGACGACGAGGACCGCGTGCTGCGGCTGGCCCGGGCGCGGGCGCACGACGAGCTCACCGTCGACGACGCCGAGGACGTCGTGCGCGCGATGCTCGACGCGGT
This sequence comes from Nocardioides halotolerans DSM 19273, assembly GCF_000422805.1. GTDB lineage: Bacteria > Actinomycetota > Actinomycetes > Propionibacteriales > Nocardioidaceae > Nocardioides > Nocardioides halotolerans. Next base: position 70,395 of record NZ_AUGT01000020.1, read on the forward strand.
CGCCGACGCGATGCCGCGCGCCGCACCGACATCCGATCGCAAGCCCCCGGTGGAGCGGCCGCTCTTCGAGGACCGGCTGCGCGAGCGCCTCGCGCGCTACACCGAGCCGAGGCCCGAGCTGCGCCAGCTGGTGCGGATCTCGCTGCGCGTCGAGGCCGACGAGGACGAGCTGGTGGCGGGGTCGGTGCGCCTGGTCCTCCAGGTGCACGACGAGCAGGACCCGCTCCACCTCTGCGACGCGGCCGTGCTCTGGACCGGCGACCCGGCCGAGCACGGCTTCGGCGACCGGGCGCGCACCCACGCGGCGATCGCCCTCCGCGGCGCGAGCGAGGCGTGGCCGGTGCTCGACCGGCTGCTCGAGCTGCGGGTCCCCGACCAGATCACCCTCGACGGCGACGAGCTCGAGAGCCTGCTCTCCGACGGCGTCTCGGCCCTGGCCGCCCGCGGGATCGACGTGCTCTGGCCGCGCAGCCTCGGTCGCGACCTCACCTCCAGCACGGTCCTCGACCGGTCGCGCCCGATGTCCGAGCGCGAGGCCCAGCTGCGCACCGGCGTGTTCGGGGAGGGCGAGCTGTTCGCCTTCAGGTGGCAGCTCGCGGTGCACGGTGATCCGCTGACGGACGAGGAGATGGAGCAGCTCGCCTCGAGCGCCTCTCCTCTGCTGCGGCTGCGCGGCAACTGGACGGTCATCGACCCCGCGACCGCGCGCAAGGCCCGCACGCGGGTGATCCGGACCGCCACGCCGGCCGAGGCGATCGCGGCCGCGCTGACCGGCGTGGTCCAGCTCGGCACGGCCGAGGAGCCCGTCGAGGAGCAGGTGGTGCTCGGCGCCAGCCTGCTGCAGGTGCGCGAGCGGCTGCTGCACGCCGCCGAGCAGCCTCCTGTCGAGGTCCCGAGCGCACTGCGCGGCACGCTCCGCGCCTACCAGCAGCAGGGGCTCACCTGGCTGGCCGAGCTCACCTCCCACGGTCTCGGCGCCTGCCTGGCCGACGACATGGGGCTCGGCAAGACGATCACGCTGATCGCCCTGCACCTGCACCGTGTCGAGCGTGGCCACCGGGGTCCGGTGCTCGTGGTCTGCCCCGCCAGCCTGCTCGGCAACTGGGAGCAGGAGCTGGGGCGGTTCGCACCCGAGGTGCGGGTGCGGCGCTTCCACGGCGGCAGCCGCTCGCTGGAGGGGCTCACGGAGGGGTTCGTGCTGACGACGTACGGCACGATGCGCGTCAGCCACGAGGAGCTCGCCGGCGTCGGCTGGGACCTCGTCGTCGCCGACGAGGCGCAGCACGTCAAGAACGCCCGCTCCTCGACCGCCAAGGCGCTCCGCAGGATCCCGAGCACGGTGCGGGTGGCGCTGACCGGCACGCCGATGGAGAACAACCTCACCGAGCTGTGGGCGATCCTCGACTGGGTGATCCCCGGGCTGCTCGGCAGCCGCCAGGCGTTCCGGCGGGTGTGGGCCTCGCCGATCGAGGCCGGCGTCCACGAGCGCAAGACCCGGCAGTTCGCCGACCTCATCGGGCCGTTCCTGCTGCGACGGCGCAAGTCCGACCCGGGCATCGCTCCCGAGCTGCCCGCGAAGACCGAGACCGACCACCCGCTCCACCTCACCCGCGAGCAGGTGGTCCTCTACGAGTCGTTCGTCCGCGACACGATGGCCCGCATCGAGCGCGCCGGGCCCGACGACCAGGTGACGCGGCGCGGGCTGGTGCTCGCGATGCTGACCGGCCTCAAGCAGATCTGCAACCACCCGGCGCAGTTCCTGAAGGAGTCCGGGGTCGTGCGGCTCATCGGCCGCTCGGAGAAGCTCGACCTGGTCGACGAGCTGCTCGGCACCGTCCTCGCCGAGGACGGCGCCGCGCTGGTCTTCACCCAGTACGTCGCGATGGCGCGCCTCCTGGAGTCACACCTGGCGAAGGCGGGCGTGCCCCACCAGCTCCTCCACGGCGGCACCCCCGTGCGCGAGCGCGAGGCGATGGTCGCGCGCTTCCAGGCCGGCGAGGCACCGGTCTTCCTGCTCTCGCTCAAGGCGGGCGGCACCGGCCTCAACCTCACCCGGGCCGACCACGTCATCCACTTCGACCGGTGGTGGAACCCCGCGGTCGAGGAGCAGGCCACCGACCGGGCCTACCGCATCGGCCAGACCCGGCCCGTCCAGGTGCACCGGCTGGTCACCCAGGGGACGATCGAGGAGCGCGTCGCGCTCCTGCTGCAGCGCAAGCGTGCGCTGGCCGATGCGGTGCTCGGCGGCGGCGAGGCGGCGCTGACCGAGCTCGACGACGACGAGCTGCGCGACCTCGTCACGCTGCGCCGCGAGGACGCCCGCCGCGAGGGCCGCGACCGGTGACCACCGTCGTCCACCCCCGCACGCCGGCCCGGCGCGGCGCCGCGCGGGCGAGTCGCTGGTGGGCGAAGGCGTGGGTCCGTGCGGTCGAGGAGGCGTCGTACTCCTCCGCCGACCTGTCGACGGCACGCACGATCTCGCGGTCCGGCCGGATCGGGCAGATCAGCGTCGAGCCCGGCCGCTTCGTGGCGGCGGTCGAGGACGAGAGCGGCCTCTGGGCGGTGCTCGGCACGGTGCCGGTGCTCGAGCCGTCCGCGCTCGACGCGCTCGTCGAGGCGGTGGCGGCCGAGTCCGGCCGGGTGGCCGCCCTGCTCGCCGGCGACCTGCCGCACACGCTGGTCGAGCACGCCGAGGAGGCCGGCGTCGAGCTGCTGCCCTTCGGCACCGAGCTCGGCTCGACCTGCACCTGCCAGGCGTGGGCCGACCCGTGCCCCCACGCGCTCGCGGTGATGTACCAGCTGGCCTGGCTGCTCGACGACGACCCGCTCGTGCTGCTGCACCTGCGCGGCCTGGCCCGCGACGAGCTCCTGGCGCGGCTGCACGAGCGCAGCGCCCCTGAGTCCGAGACGGGGTCGGGCGACGACGGCGACACCGACGTCGACACCGACGTCGACATCGCGGCAGACGCTGCCCTGCGCGCGGCCGCGCTGCTGGCTGAGCTCGAGGCGGCCGACCGGCCCTCCGCGACCTGACGCCTCACTCCGCCCGAGAGGGGGACACCAGGCGGAGCGGGGTCGCTGACGGCGGCGCCAGGACCGGCCTGGATGACGGGGCCTGGATGACAGGCCCTAGATGACTGGGCCTAGATCCCGAGGGCCGACCGGGCCATGGCCGTGAGCAGCTCGCGCATGCGGGCGTCGGGGAGCAGCGCGCTGTGCGGCGTGGAGTTGATCAGCCCGAACGCCGCGTGGGCCATCGCCCGCGCGCTGTCGGGCGGCAGGTCGGCGTGCACCTCGCGGAGCCGCCCGGCCCACAGGTCGACGTACTCGCGCTGGAGTCGGCGCACCTGCTCGCGCGCGTCGCCGGGGAGCGACTCCCAGTCGCGGTCCTGGACGACGATGAGCGGCCGGTCGCGCAGGGCGAAGTCGACGTGCCAGTCGACGAGCGCCACCAGGGCCGCGCGGGCGTCGGGGGCCTGCTCCGACCGCTCGCGGCCGACCGCGAGGAGCCGCTCGCTGATCGAGACCAGCATCTCGGCGAGGACGGCGTCCTTGGACGCGAAGTGCTTGTAGAGCGCCGGTCCGGAGATCCCGCACGCCGACCCGATGTCCGCGACGCTGACGCCGTGGAACCCGCGCGCCGCGAACAGCTGCGCCGCCGTCGCGAGGATCTGCTCGCGCCGCGGGAGGAGCTGCTCCGTCGCCATGCCACGAGGTTAGCGGTCGCTAACCCTGCGTCGGGCCGCCCGCGGGTAACTCACCGTTACCTCCGCTCCCCAGGCGGTCTGCCGGTCGACAAGTGGACGTAACGGTGAGTTACCCCGGACGACCAGCGACGACGAGCTACGACGAGGAGCCGTCGGCCGCCGCGACCTGGGCGCGGACGTCGTCCATGTCGAGCCCCTTGACGGCGGTGATCAGCTCCTCCAGTGCGGGCGCGGGAAGCGCGCCGGCCTGGCGGAAGACCATGATGCCGTCGCGGAAGGCCATCAGGGTCGGGATGGCGGTGACCTGGGCGGCCTGGGCGAGCGACTGCTCGGCCTCGGTGTCGATGCTGCCGAACACGATGTCCTCGTGCTTCTCCGAGGCCGCCTCGTAGATCGGCGCGAACTGCCGGCACGGCCCGCACCACGACGCCCAGAAGTCCACGAGGACGATCTCGCTGTCGGTGACGGTCTGCTCGAAGGTCTCGCCGGTCAGGGGTACTGCGCTCATGGCAGGAGAACGCCGTGCCGGCGCTCGATGTTCCTCACTCGGCGGCGAACGACGCCAGCTCCTCGGCGGTGTAGGGCCGCAGCACGCAGAACTCGTTGCCCTCCGGGTCCGCCATCACGACCCAGTAGGTCTCGGCGCGCTGGCTCTGGCCGATCTCGATGCGGGTCGCGCCGAGCCCCTCCAGCCGGGCCACCTCGGCGGCCTGGTCGGTCGGGCGCACGTCGAGGTGCAGGCGGTTCTTGCCGGGCGTCGGGTCCGGCACCCGGATGAAGATGAGGTCGGGGCTGACGCCGTCCTGCGGGCTGCCGGCCGGCGGTTCGAGGACGATCTCGCCTCCGTCCTCGGAGGTGTGGGTCCGCCGCCACCCCAGCGCCTCCGCCCAGAAGCCGGCGACCCGCTCGGGGTCGACGCAGTCGACGACGACGCACTGCCAGCTCAAGCTCACGACTCGTCTGCCTCCTCCAGCGTCGCGACGCACGTCGTACGACGGTCGAATCGTAGGAGTCGCGCTTCGCTGGCCCCACTGGTTAATGATCGCTAACCTAGCCGGGTGGCAGAGGAGATGCGGGAGCTCGTCGCCGACCTGCGCGAGCGGCTCGCCGTCGTGCGCCGCGGCGGGTCGGAGTCGGCGCGCCGGAAGCACACCGACCGCGGCAAGCTGCTGGTCCGCGACCGGGTCGACCGTCTGCTCGACCCGGGCAGCCCGTTCCTCGAGCTGAGCCCGCTCGCCGCGACGGGGATGTACGACGACGCCGTGCCCAGCGCCGGCATCGTCACCGGCATCGGCCGCGTGAGCGGACGCGAGACCGTCATCGTCGCCAACGACGCGACGGTCAAGGGCGGCACCTACTACCCGGTGACGGTGAAGAAGCACCTGCGCGCGCAGGCGGTCGCGGCCGACAACCGGTTGCCGTGTGTCTACCTCGTCGACTCCGGCGGGGCGTTCCTCCCGATGCAGGACGACGTCTTCCCCGACCGCGAGCACTTCGGCCGGATCTTCTTCAACCAGGCCAACCTCTCCGCCCGGGGCATCCCGCAGATCGCGAGCGTGATGGGCTCGTGCACGGCGGGCGGCGCCTACGTGCCGGCCATGTCCGACGAGACCGTGATCGTCCGCGACCAGGGCACGATCTTCCTCGGCGGGCCGCCGCTGGTGAAGGCCGCGACCGGCGAGGTCGTCACCGCCGAGGAGCTCGGGGGCGGCGACGTGCACGCCCGCACCAGCGGCGTGGTCGACCACCTCGCCGACGACGACGCGCACGCGCTCGCGATCGTCAGGTCCATCGTGGACACCCTGCCCCGCGGCGAGCAGCACCTCGCGGTGGCCGAGGTCGAGGAGCCGCACGAGGACCCGCTCGGCCTCTACGACGTGGTGCCGACCGACACCCGCACGCCGTACGACGTCCGCGAGGTGATCCGCCGGGTCGTCGACGGCAGCCGGTTCCACGAGTTCAAGCGGCTCTACGCCGAGACGCTGGTCTGCGGCTTCGCCCGGATCTGGGGCCACGAGGTCGGCATCGTCGCCAACAACGGCATCCTCTTCAGCGAGTCGGCGCTCAAGGGCGCGCACTTCATCGAGCTGTGCAACCAGCGGCGGATCCCGCTGGTCTTCCTCCAGAACATCAGCGGCTTCATGGTCGGCCGCGAGTACGAGAACAAGGGCATCGCCCGCGACGGCGCCAAGCTGGTCACCGCCGTCGCGTGCTCGGTGGTCCCGAAGTTCACCGTCGTCATCGGCGGCTCGTTCGGCGCCGGCAACTACGGCATGTGCGGGCGCGCCTACGACCCGCGCTTCCTCTGGATGTGGCCCAACGCGCGCATCTCGGTGATGGGCGGCGAGCAGGCCGCGTCGGTGCTCGCCGAGGTACGCCGCCCCGACGACCCGGAGCCGGTCGAGGAGTTCAAGGCGCGCATCCGAGACCAGTACGAGACCCAGGGCTCGCCCTACTACTCCACCGCCCGGCTCTGGGACGACGGCGTCATCGACCCCGTCGACACCCGCCGCGTGCTCGGCATGGGGCTGGCCGCGGCCGCCCACGCGCCGGTTGGCGACCCCTCCTACGGCGTCTTCCGGATGTGAGGGAGCAGTGACGTGCGAGGAACGAGCACGGCACGTGGGCGAGCTCAGGTTGAGCAAGCCCTGCGACCGAGGAACGAGGTCGCAACGGGCGCGTCGAAACCACCGCAAGGAAGGCACCCAACGCACGTCATGCTGACCCACGTCTTCATCGCCAACCGCGGCGAGATCGCCGCTCGGGTTGCCCGGACCTGTGACCGCCTCGGGATCGCGGCGACCGCGAGCAGCGGCGACTACCTCGACGTCGAGGCCCAGGTTGCCCAGGCGGTCGCGGCCGGCGCGGACGCCGTGCACCCCGGCTACGGCTTCCTGTCGGAGAACCCCGCCTTCGCGCGCGCGGTCACGTCGGCCGGGCTCGCGTGGGTCGGGCCGCCGCCCGAGGCCATGGAGGCGATGGCCCGCAAGGACCACGCGCGGGAGATCGCCGTGGCCGCGGGCGTCCCGGTCGTGCCGCGTGGTGAGGACAGTCCCTACCCGGTCCTGGTCAAGGCCGCCGCCGGAGGTGGTGGCAAGGGCATGCGCGTGGTCCGCGACGAGTCCGAGCTGGAGGAGGCGCGAGCGGCCGCGGCCCGGGAGGCCCGCAGCGCCTTCGGCGACGACACGATCCTCGTCGAGAAGTACGTCGAGCGCGGCCGCCACATCGAGGTGCAGGTGATGGCCGACAGCCACGGCACCGTCCTGCACCTCTGGGAGCGCGACTGCTCGACCCAGCGCCGTCACCAGAAGGTGCTCGAGGAGGCGCCCGCCCCGACGATCAGTGACGAGGTCCGCGCGCTGGTCACGAGCTCGGCCGTCGCCCTGGCGAAGCAGGTCGGCTACACCAACGCCGGCACCGTCGAGTTCCTCCTCGACTCCGACACCGACGAGGCCTACTTCCTGGAGATGAACACCCGGCTCCAGGTCGAGCACCCCGTCACCGAGGCCGTCACAGGCCTCGACCTCGTCGAGCTGCAGCTGCTCGTCGCGGCCGGCGAGCCGCTGCCGCTCACGCAGGACGACGTCGGCGTCACCGGCCACGCGATCGAGGCGCGGGTCTACGCCGAGGACTCCTTCGGCGGGTTCCTGCCGCAGGCCGGCACCGCGACCCGGGTCGTGTGGCCGACCGGCGTGCGCGTGGACCACGCGCTCGAGTCCGGCCAGACCGTGTCCACGGCGTACGACCCGATGCTCGGCAAGGTGATCGCCCACGGCGCCGACCGCGAGCACGCCCGCCAGGCCCTGGTCGCGGCGCTCGACGAGACCGCGATCCTCGGCCTGACCACCAACGTCGGCTTCCTGCGAGCGCTGGTCGCGAGCGAGGAGTTCCGCGATGCGACGATCGACACCGCGTGGCTCGACCGTCACGACGTGCCGGCACCCGATCCCGCGCCGGCGCGCGAGCTCGCCGCGTGGGAGGTGTTCCTCCGCGACCGCACGGACGACGGCCCGTTCACCTCCGACGGCTTCCGGCTCGGCGCGGAGCCGGTGCCCATCGTCGTCGAGCTCGACGCGCCGGTCACCCTCACCGTGCAGCCGGCCCACCGGCCCGTCGCCGCGGTCCGGCACGACCGGGTCGAGGTGGTCCACCACGGCCAGCGCTTCGTCTTCGAGCGACCCGACGTGATGGGCGACCACGCCGCCGCGGTCGCCGACGGCGCCCTGACCGCACCGATGCCCGGCACGGTGCTCGACGTCCGGGTCACCGAGGGCGAGACGGTCGACGAGGGCCAGGTGCTCGGCGTGCTTGAGGCGATGAAGATGGAGCTCGCCCTCAAGGCACCGTTCGCGGGCACCGTCTCCACCGTCGGCGCATCGGCGGGTGACCAGGTCAAGCTCGGTGACACGGTGTTCGTGGTGGAACCCGTGGTGGAGCCCGTGGTGGAGGCGGCCGATGAACCTTCCTGAGCACGTCACGATCTACGAGGTCGGCCCGCGAGACGGCCTGCAGAACGAGAAGTCGATGGTCCCGGTCGACGTGAAGGAGCAGTTCGTGCGCCGCCTGCTCGCGGCGGGGCTACCGGTCGTGGAGGCGACGTCGTTCGTGCACCCGAGGTGGGTGCCGCAGCTGGCGGACGCCGAGGAGCTGATGACGCGGCTGGGCGCCGACGGCAACGACCTGCCGGTGCTCGTCCCCAACGAGCGTGGGCTCGACCGCGCGCTCGAGCTGGGGCTGCGGCACGTCGCGATCTTCGGGTCGGCCACCGAGACCTTCGCGCAGAAGAACCTCAACCGCAGCCTCGACGAGCAGTTCGCGATGTTCGAGCCGACCGTGACGCGGGCCCGCGACGCCGGGCTGGACGTCCGCGCGTACGTCTCGATGTGCTTCGGCGACCCGTGGGAGGGCGCCGTGCCCGTCGAGCAGGTCGTCGGCGTCGGCAAGCGCCTCTTCGACCTCGGCGCGAGCCAGCTCAGCCTGGGTGACACGATCGGCGTCGGCACCGCCGGCCAGGTGACAGAGCTCATCGAGGCGTTCGTGGCTGCGGGGATGGCGAAGGACGACCTCGCGATGCACTTCCACGACACCTACGGCCAGGCGCTGGCCAACACCTACTCGGCCCTCCAGTCGGGCATCACGACGTTCGACGCCAGCGCCGGCGGGCTCGGCGGCTGCCCCTACGCCAAGAGCGCCACCGGCAACCTCGCCACCGAGGACCTCGTCTGGATGCTCACCGGCCTCGGCATACAGCACGGCGTCGACCTCGACGCGCTCGTGGCGACCAGCGCGTGGATGGCCGGCGAGCTCGGCCGCCCGTCTCCCTCGGCCGTGGTCCGGGCGCTGTCACAATCAGAGGTGTGAGCACCCGGCGCGTCTATCTCCACGTGGGCGCGCCCAAGACCGGCACGACGTACCTCCAGGACCGGCTGGCGCTCAACGCCGCCTCGCTGCGCGGGCACGGCTACCGCTACCCGACGGGGCCGCACGGCGACATGTTCCTGGCTGCGCTCGACCTCCTCGACCGGCCGTGGGGCGGCATGCGACCGCAGGCCGAGGGCGAGTGGGACGCACTGGTCAAGCGCGTACGACGAGCGCGCGCCACCGTCGTGCTGAGCCACGAGATCCTCGCCGGCGCCAAGCCCCACGAGGCGCAGCGCGCGCTGAGCGACCTGTCGTTCGCCGAGGTGCACGTGGTCTACAGCGCGCGCGACGTGGCCCGGCAGGTCGCGGCGGAGTGGCAGGAGCAGCTCAAGCACCAGCGCAAGGTGAGCTTCAAGACGTTCCTCCGCCAGCTCCGCGAGACCGACCAGCGCAAGGCGACCCGGTGGTTCTGGCGCGTGCAGGGGCTTCCCGGCGTGCTGGAACGGTGGGGCAACGGACTCCCGCCCGCGCGGGTGCACGTGGTGACCGTGCCGCGGCCCGGTGGACGGCCCGAGGAGCTGTGGGAGCGGTTCTGTGCAGTGCTGGGCATCGACCCCGACTGGGCGCCCCGCGAGGGGGCCCGTCGCAACCCCTCCATCGGCCGCGCCGAGAGCACGCTCGTGCGGCGGGTCAACGCGCGGCTGAAGGAGGCCGGCCTGCCGTCCGACCAGTACCGCTCGCTGGTGCGGCAGCTCGTCGTGCACGAGACGCTCGCGACCCGGCCGCGGATGCAGCCCGTGACGCTCCCGCCCGACGCCTATGACTGGGCCGAGGAGGTCGCGCAGGGCTGGATCGACTGGGTCCGGGGATCCGGCGTCGACGTCGAGGGTGACCTCGAGGAGCTGCGCCCGGTGCGACCGCCGGCCGACGCGGTCTGGCAGGACCCCGACCGGCCCCGGCCGCGCGACGTGACCTCGGCCGCCATCGACGCGATCGTCGCCCTCACCCTCGAGGCCGCCCGACGTCCCGACCCCGACGACACCCTCACCTCGCGGGCCGCGAAGCTGGCCCGCCACCTCCGACGATGACCGCCGGTGCGTGGGCGTGGGTCGCGCACCTGCGCGCGGGAGGTACGACGCCCTGGCAGTCCTGGACGTCGACCGACGCGGCCGACGAGGGCGGCTACCTGCCGGGTGCCCAGCAGCTGGAGCTGCTGCGCCGTCTCAACGTGGCCGGCCGCCCGTCGCCCGCGCTGGTCGAGCGGGTGCTGACCGCCTCGGCCCCGGGCCGGGGCCGGCCCGACCTCGAGCTCGTCGGCGTCGGCGAGCCGCGGCGCTTCGGCCCGCCCGCGGTCGACCCCGCCGTTCTCTCCGACGACGAGCTGCTGCGGGTGGCGACCGGGCTGCTGGCCGCTGAGCTCGCGGCTCCCGTCGAGATGAGGGACGTGGCTGGAGACGGGCCCGCTGGTCAGCCGGTTTCCACATCTCGACGCCGACCGCCGCGGACCCGACGGTTCCGGACGCGCTACGAGCTCGCCGGCGACCCGTGGCTGGCCGCGGCCCACACCCGGCAGCTCACGCTCGACGGACGCCCGCCCGGAGGGCCGGGCCGGTCGGTGCACGTGCTCGGCAGCGACCTCCAGACGATGCTCGCGCACACCTGGGCGGCGGGGTCGTTCGGCACCGGCGCCCCGAGCTGGCCGGACTTCCTCGCCCGGGTGCGCGCCCGCCGACGGCTGCCGCGGCGGGTCGACCTGCCCGGCGTGGTCGAGCGGTTCGGCGCCCGGCCGCACACCGGCCGGGTCGGGGTGGTGCTCGACCTGGCGGCGTTGCCGCGGCTGGTCGGCGTACGCCGCCTCGAGCCGGTGCCCGACGTGCCCGCCCACGCCACCGAGCTGGCCCGGCAGGTGGGGGCCGCGCTGAGCCTGCACGTGGTGCCGGCCGAGCAGGCCGAGCTGCTGGCGTCGGCCCTGCTGCCCCGGCTGGCCCGCGTGGCCGGCCCCCTGCCCGTCGTCCCCGCCGAGCACCGTGACTGGGTCGAGGACGCCGCCTTCGGCCTGCGGCAGCAGCTGCTGCGCGCTCGTTACCCTGTGGTGGGCGATCCGGACGAGCTCCTGCCCACCTGGTCCGAGCCCGTGGAGGGCTCGGTCCTCGGTCTCGCGATCGAGCTGCTGCTGGAGGAGGCAACGTGAGCCGCAAGGTGCTCCTCCACGTCGGTACGCCGAAGACCGGCACGTCGTACCTCCAGGACGTGCTGTTCCGCAACCGCGAGGTGCTGGCCGCGGCCGGCATCGCCTACCCGGCCGACCGCCCCGACGCGCACTTCCTCGCGGCCCTCGACCTCATGCAGCTGCCGTGGGGCGGCCTCCAGGCCGAGGCGATCGGCGCCTGGGACGCGCTGGCCGAGCGGGTGCGCGGCCACGACGGGACCGCGATCATCAGCCACGAGATCCTGGCGACCGCGTCCCGCTCGCAGATCGGCCGCGCGCTCGACTCGCTCGGCCACAACGCCGGCGCCGAGGTCCACGTCGTGCTGAGCGTGCGCGACCTCGTCCGCCAGATCCCCGCGGAGTGGCAGGAGAACGTCAAGCACCGCGCGCAGCTGGGCTACGGCGCCTTCCTCGACCAGGTCCGCGACCCCGAGCGGGCGACGCGGATCGGCGCCTGGTTCTGGGGCGTGCAGGAGATCCCCGACATCCTCGACCGGTGGGGCCAGGAGCTCCCGCCGGAGCAGGTGCACGTCGTGACCGTCCCGCCGCCCGGCGGCGCCCCCGAGGTGCTGTGGAAGCGGTTCAGCCAGGCCTTCGGCCTCGACGGCATCGACCTCGACCTCGAGGGCGAGCGGCACAACCCCTCGCTCGGCGCGCCCGAGACCACGCTGCTGCGGCGCATCAACCGCAAGGCGAACGCCGAGCTCGCCCCCGCCGACTACCGCCCGCTGGTCCGCGAGCTGCTGGCGCACCAGACCCTGTCGCGCCGGACGAGCTCACCTCGCCTCGCGCTGCCGCCGGACCTGCACCCGTGGGTGCGGGAGCTGTCGGCGTCCTGGATCGCGGAGCTCGGGGCGCGGGGCTACGACGTAGTCGGCGACCTCGCCGACCTGGTCGGCGCGCCGCCCGTGGCGGAGTACGCCGACCCGGACCGCCCGCGCGAGAAGCAGGTCGCCGCGGCGGCGGTCGACGCGATCACCGCGCTGCTGCTCGACGACGCGCGGCTGCGGCGCGAGGAGCAGCGACTGCGCGAGGAGCTCGCCGACGTGCGCGGCGCCCTGGAGCGGGCCTACGCGACGCCGTCCTACCGCGTGCGCCGCGCGCTCGTCGTCCGCCTGGAGGGCAGCGGTCTCGGTCGCGGCCTGCTCGGGGCCTACCGCCGGGCGCGGGGCAGGAGCTCGCGGTCGGCGTAGCGGCCGACCTTCCACGTGGCGAACGCGTCGGCGCCGAGCCCGATGAACCCGCCGGCGACCGGGATGCGGCGCCCGACCGTCGTCGCGAGCCGCTTGCCCGCGACCTTGGTGACGAGTTCGGCGGCGACCTCGGAGGAGATCACGACGTCGAGGTCGGGGTCGTGCTGCGGGGCGGTCGCGAGGGCCATCGGCGGCGCGGGCAGCTTGCGCTTCTTGACCAGGGCGTTGACGACGTCCTCGCCGAGCATCGTGGTGAGGATCGCGTTGCGGACCCGCGGGTCGTCGAGGTCGTAGCCGCGCAGGTGGGCGATGCCGGCGATCATCCGGCACTGGATCAGCGCCAGCCCGGTGATGTTGGTCGGGATCGTCAGCGCGATGGTCACCAGGCCGCCGAGGTTGGTGACGAACCCCTGCGCCGCGGCGTAGCGGACGTGGTTCTCGATCACCTCGTGGACGGCCTTCTCGACGTTGCCCTTCTGCTCCTTCAGCTGGGCGTCGGCCGCCTTGCTGGCCGGGGGCAGCGGGCCTACGCCGACGATCGCGCGGTGCAGCGCCTCGCGGACGAACGACGAGGTCAGACCGGGTGCGACCTGCGTGATCCTGGGCGCGAGCTGCTTGCTCACCGCGCCTGCCGCCTTGCTGGTCACGCCCATGATGGAATCCTACGTTCGTGCCGGTCGAGCCCCCGCCTTCGCCGTGGGCGTTCCCGGACCCCCTCGACGCCGAGGACGACCTCGTCGGCATCGGCGCCGATCTCGCCCCCGGTACCCTCCTGACGGCCTATCGCTCAGGGATCTTCCCGATGCCCGAGCACGGCGTCCGGCCGCCCATGCACTGGTTCTCCCCGGTGCACCGCGGGATCGTGCCCCTCGACGGGCTCGTGGTGTCGCGCTCGCTGCGTCGCTCGTGCCGCGACTTCGAGATCCGGGTCGACACCGCGTTCGACGAGGTGGTGGCGCGGTGCGGCGACCCGGAGCGCGACGCGGGCTGGATCACCCGCGACATCGCGGCGGCGTACGCCGAGCTGCACCGTCTCGGCTGGGCGCACTCGGTGGAGGCGTGGCAGAACGGCCGGCTCGCCGGGGGGCTGTACGGCGTCGGGATCGGCGGGCTCTTCGCGGGGGAGTCGATGTTCCACCTCGCGCGGGACGCGTCGAAGGTCGCGCTGGTCGGTCTCGTCGACCTGCTGTGCTCCGACGGCGTCGCGGGCCGGCTGCTCGACGTCCAGTGGGTGACCCCGCACCTGGCCAGCCTTGGCGCGGTCGAGGTGCCGCGACGCACCTACCTCGACCTCCTGGCGCAGGCGCTCCTGCTGCCCGCGCCGCCGTGGCCGGGCTGACCTGGCGCGACGTTCCACCGCCGACCCGACCTGCGCGCCGCCTGAACGCACGTGCGAGGGTGGGGGCCGACCGAACCAAACGTGGGGAGACCTGGATGAAGCTCGGACTGCTGGCCGCAAGCCTGGTCCTCGTGGCCGGCGGCGCCGTCGCGTGCGGCGACGACGACGGGAGCAAGGGCGGCGACGCGAAGGCGGACGACGCGGCGTCGACGGAGGACTTCTGCGCGGCGTTCGCGGCGTTCGCAGACGACCTCTCGGGCGTGACCGGGCAGGAGGACAACCTCGGCGAGATCCTCAAGAAGGCCGCCCAGCGGATCGAGGACGTCGGCACGCCCAACGGCATCCCCGACGACGCCAAGGAAGGTCTCCAGCTGACCCTCGACGCGATCCACGACCTGCCCGACGACGCGTCGGTCGAGGACATGGCCGGGCTCGAGGAGGACTTCTCCGAGGAGGACGAGAAGAAGACCGAGGCGTTCAGCGAGTACCTCGAGAAGACCTGCCCCGACCTCGGCGACGGCAGCGGCGCCTCGGAGAGCGACGAGGGCAGCGACTCGAGCGACGCGCCCAGCGACGAGGCGAGCGACGACTCCGGCGACGACGGCTGATGCGGCTGGGTCTGCTCGCCGCGTCCCTCGTGCTCGTCGCGGGTGCGGCTGCGGGCTGCGGTGACGACGACGGCAGCGGCGGAGGTGGGGGCGACGCCGCTCCGTCGACGAAGGAGTTCTGCGGCGCGTTGAAGACGTTCCAGGACGACTTCGCCCAGGCCGACCCGACCAAGGACCTCGCGGGCTACATCAAGACGCTCAAGGAGGCCGCGGACCGGCTCGAGGACGTCGGCACGCCCGACGACATGTCCGACGCGGCCGAGGACGGCTTCGAGCTCACGATCGGGAAGATCAAGGACCTGTCCGACTCGGCGAGCGTCGACGACCTGGCCGACCTCGGCGACGTCAGCGAGGAGGACCAGAAGAAGCTGGACGCCCTCGACGAGTACATCTCCAAGACCTGCCCGGAGCTGAGCGGCGAGACGGACGGCTAGGACCAGGGGCCGCGCCCGGCGTCGTACGCCGCTAGACGATCGTCGGCGGCTGGCCGGACTCGCTCACCAGCGGCCGGCCGGCCGCCTCCCAGTCGAGCAGCCCGCCGTCGAGGTTGACGACGTCGCGGCCCTGCTGCGAGAGCCACATCACCGCCCGGGCCGATCGCGCGCCGACCTTGCAGACCACGAGGGTCTGGCCCTCCGGCACCTCGTCGAGGCGGCTGGTCAGCTCGCCGAGGGGGATGTGGATCGCGCCCTCGACGTGGCCGTGGTGCCACTCGACGGGCTCGCGCACGTCGACCACCGACAGGCCGTCGGGCAGCGGGTCGGGGACGCCTGAAATGGCCACGGTGGGAACGCCACTCATGTGGTCCAGTTGACCACGCGCCGCTCGACCCCGGACCGACGACCCTCGGCCACGACCCCGGGCCTCGCCATGCGCGCGGCGCTCGCCTCGGCGGTGCTACTGCTGGTAGGGGCTACTTGAGCAGCTTGCTCATCCGCCGGTCGGCGAGCGGCTTGCCGCCGGTCTGGCAGGTGGGGCAGTACTGCAGGCTCGAGTCGGCGAACGAGACCTCGCGCACGGTGTCGCCGCACACCGGGCACGGCTGCCCGGTGCGGCCGTGCACGGCGAGGTTGGACTTCTTCTCGCCCTTGAGCTCGCTCATCGCCAGCCCGCGCGAGCGCTCGACGGCGTCGCCGAGCGTCACCCGGATCGCGTCGTAGAGCACGACCAGCTCGGTGTCGTCCTCGCCCTCGAGCAGCGACGAGGCGGGCTTGAACGGCGACATCCGCGCGGCGTGCAGGATCTCGTCGGAGTAGGCGTTGCCGATGCCCGCGATGGTGCCCTGGTGGCGCAGCACGCCCTTGATCTGCTTGCGGCCCTCGGCGGCGAGGATCTCGCGGAACCTCTCGAGCGTGAAGTCGTCGGTCAGCGGGTCGGGCCCGAGGCTGGCGATGCCGGGGACCTCCTGCGGGTCGCGGACGAGGTAGATCGCGAGGCTCTTCTTGGTGCCGGCCTCGGTGATGTCGAGGCCCGACCCGTCGTCGAGCACGACCCGCGCGGCGAGCGGGTTCTTGCCGCCGGGCCGGGGCGGCACCGTCGGCACCTCGTCCTTCCAGCGGATCCAGCCGGCCCGCGCCAGGTGCATGACCAGGTGCAGCCCGCCCACGGTGACGTCGAGGAACTTGCCGTGCCGGCCGACGTCCTCGACCAGCAGCCCCTCGAGCGCCCGCAGCGGCGGGTCGAACGTCTTCAGCGCGCTGAACGCCGCGATGTGCACCGTGGCGATGGCGTGCCCGTCGAGCCGGCCCTTGAGGTCGAGGGCCAGGGCTTCCACCTCGGGCAGCTCGGGCACGCAGGAAGTGTAAGTCGGCCCACCCTCCGGGGTAGTCCGTGACGAAACGACCCCGGATCGGCACCCATCGGGGCCGTTGCGTCACGGACTACCCCGGCCGGCCCGGACCTTCCCACGCCAGCGAGCCAGTGACAGGCGTGGACCCGGCGAGCAGAATGGGCAGATGCCCGCCGCCCGGCCGCTGCCTCAGCTGGGGTCGATCTTCCTCGACTCGCGCGGCAGCGAGCGCGCGCTCCGGGTCTCGTGGCACTCCGAGGCCGACGTCGTGGTGCTGTCGCTGTGGCGCGACAACGTGTGCGCGGCGTCGTTCCGCCTGGCCGTCGAGGAGGTGCCGGAGCTGATCGAGCTCCTCCGCTCCGGTCTCGACCGCGCCTACCGCCACGCGCCGACCCGCGAGCCCGCCTGACCGCGGGGAGGTTTCACCGGGTACCCGGTGAAACTGGCGCTGACCGCAAGGAACTCCATCCGGTCAGCGGCAGTTTCGTGGGGGCAGTTCCTCGTCAGCAGAAACGCCGAGGCGGCGAAATCTACGGAATTCGCTAGACGGTTCCATACCGTCGTAGCCATGGATCCGGTCCGCAACCCGTACGCACCCGGCGCCGGGCAACGACCGCCCGAGCTGGCGGGCCGGGGCGAGCAGGTGCGGGCGTTCGACGTCGTGCTCGAGCGGGTGGCGCGGCACCGGCCCGAGCGGTCGCTGGTGCTGACCGGGCTGCGCGGGGTCGGCAAGACCGTGCTGCTCAACGCGCTGCGCGGACAGGCGGTGCGCAAGGGCTGGGGCACCGGCAAGCTCGAGGCCCGGCCCGACCAGTCGCTGCGCCGGCCGCTCGCGAGCGCGCTGCACCAGGCCGTCCGCGAGCTCGGCCCCGGCGCCGACGACGGCGGAGACGCCGACCACGTGCTCGGGGTCATCCGTTCCTTCGCCGAGCGGCAGGCCGGGCCCGACGCCAAGCTGCGCGAGCGGTGGAGCCCGGGCATCGACGCCCCGGCGGTGCGCGGACGCGCCGACTCCGGTGACGTCGAGATCGACCTGGTCGAGCTGATGAACGACGTCGGCGGGCTGGCGGCCGACCTCGGCAAGGGCGTCGCGGTGTTCGTCGACGAGATGCAGGACCTCGGGCCCGACGACGTGTCCGCCCTGTGCGCGGCGTGCCACGACGTCAGCCAGTCGGGGCTGCCGGTCATCGTCGTCGGCGCGGGCCTGCCGCACCTCCCCGCCGTGCTGAGCGCGAGCAAGTCCTACTCCGAGCGGCTGTTCTCCTACCAGCGCATCGACCGCCTCTCGCGCGCCGAGGCCGACCGCGCGCTGAGCGCGCCCGCCGCCGAGGAGGACGCGTCGTACGACGACGACGCGCTCGCCGCGATGCACACCGCCACCGGCGGCTACCCCTACTTCATCCAGGCCTACGGCAAGACCGTCTGGGACCTCGCCCCGCGCTCACCGATCACCGCCGCCGACGTCGCGGTCGCCGCGCCCGAGGCCGAGCGCGAGCTGGCGGTCGGGTTCTTCGGCAGCCGCTACGAGCGCGCGACGCCGGGGGAGCGCGACTACCTGCGGGCGATGGCCGACGCGGCCGGGCCCGAGGACGACCCCGACGACCCGGTCGGCTCGGTCGCCACCGCCGAGGTCGCGGGCGTGCTGGGCAAGAAGCCCCAGTCGCTGTCGCCGGCGCGCGACGCGCTGCTCAAGAAGGGGCTGATCTACTCCGGCGAGCGCGGCCGCATCGCCTTCACCGTGCCCCACTTCGGCCGCTACCTGCGCCAGCAGGCGTGAGCGCGAGGAGCGTCAGTCCGGGGTGCCGTCCTCGGCGTACTGCAGCGTCTGCAGGACCCAGAACGCCGTGAAGGCGACCAGCAGCAGCGCCTCGACGACGAAGACCCAGCGGGCGAACGGCTCGGCGCCGCTGGCGGCCTTGACGACGAACAGGGCCAGTGCGCCACCGATGACCCAGCCCATGACGTAGGCGATCCAGCGGTAGGCCCGCCTGTACGTCGCGGCCCGGCCGACGGTGAGGGTGCCCCCGGCGGCGACGAACTCGTCGACCTTGGCGGCGTTGACCAGGGCCACGGCAACGATGAGGCCGAACATCGGGACCGCGGTGCCGTAGTGGGCGTAGTCGAGGAAGGAGTCGCGGCCGAGGGCGAACCACAGCGCGAACGCCGTCAGCCCGACGGCCGAGATGGCCAGGGCGAGCAGGTCACGGCGCTCCTCGCGGCCGCGCCGCACCGTGCGCGCGGCGAACAGCACCGCGAGGGCACCGACGACGAGGAGCGCCTCGATGTTGTTGACGACGCCCGGCACGACGGTGTCGGGCACGCAGGGGGTCGCGCTGCCGCAGACGGACCTGTCGTCGAGGGGCGTGGGGCACAGCGCGACCACCGGTGCGCACATCCCGGCCAGGTTGAGCATCAGGTCCTCGCGCGGCCGGTCGCGGCCCTTGATCGCGATCAGGCAGACGCCCATCGCGCACAGGGTCCCGACGAAGACGCTGCGGACCGGTGTGTAGTAGTAGGCGCTGATCGAGCCGAGCCACTCGGTCCTGCCGAAGGCCATCTCGAGGACGAGCGAGGCCCCGAGGAAGAGCGCGAGGGCCACCAGCCCGACCCGCAGGTAGAGGTAGGTCTTGCTGGTCGACTCGCTGTGCCCGGTCACGTGCTCGTCGTACCACGAGGAGCCGACGGCGGAGGTTTCGCGCGGGCTGGAACGGGGAGACGCCACGGGCATGAGCCAGGAACGTGCACTCCTCCTGTCCGTCGGCTCCTTCGTGCTGTGCGCGGCCTTCGTCGTGATCCTGTTCGCGGTGGTCGACATCGAGCCGGCCCTGAGCATCGGACCGCTCATCGCGGGGGCCATCGCGGCGACCTTGGCCTACCGGAGCCTCCGCGGCGAGGAGAGATAGGCGCGGCGGTGTCGGCGCGCAGCGCGTGGCCGACCGGGCAAATCGTCCTTAAGGATGAGGGTGCGGGTCGATTGGTTGACTTAGTCTCCTATCTGGCTCACGCCGCTCTCGGGACCCCCTCGGCTCTCTCCCAATCTCGAGGTGTCCATGGCCCTCCGCTCCCGCCCCGCCACCCTGCTCGTCCTCACGGTCGCCCTCGTGGCCTCCTGCGTCGTGGCGTCTGTCGGCACGTCGGGACCCGCCGCCGCGCAGGGCACCGTCACGGTCAGCATCCAGGGCAAGGGCACCGTGACCGGCCCCGGCATCACCTGCACGGAGTCCGCCGGCAGCGACTGCTCGGAGTTCTACGCCAACGAGCCGTGCGAGGACACACCACCCCCGTGCTTCCAGCCCCCCGAGGTGGAGCTCACGGCCGCGGCCGACCGGGACGGGTTCGTCTTCGACCACTTCGACGACTGCCCCCTCGTCTCTGGTCGGACCTGCACGCTCCTCGTCTCCATCCCGCGCACCGTGTCCGCGGTGTTCCGCGACGTGGCCGCGCCCTCGGTCGGGTTGACCGACCCACCCAACGGCCTGGTGCTCGGCCCCGCTGTCCCGATGCTTCCGCTCGGCGCCTCGGCGACCGACAACGCCGGGGTCGTCAAGGTCGAGTTCCTCGTCCGCGACGTCATGGTCCTGGCGCGGACCTCGCCGCCGTTCACCGGCACCTTCAACACCTCGTCCCTCGCCGGCGGGCCGGCGACCGTCAGGGCGCGCGCGTACGACGCCGCCGGCAACGTCGCCGAGAGCGCCGCCCGGACGGTGACGATCGACCGCACGCCACCGTCCGTCGTGATCACCGGACCGGACGGCGACACCTTCGGGCCGGGCTCGACGCAGACCTGGGCGTTCTCGGTCAGCGACCTGACCTCCGTGACGGCGAGGTGCTCCGTGACGCCCTCGGGGTCGCCCGCCAGCTTCGGGCCCTGCTCCGCCGGGACTGCCGGCCACTCCGTGACCGACCTGCCGGGCGGCACCTACGAGCTCCGGACCGAGATGACCGATGCCGTCGGCAATGTCGTCCAGCCCTCCCGACGCACGTTCGTCATCGATGCGACGCCGCCCGAGACCAGCGTCGTCGCGGGCCCGGCTGACGGCAGTGTGCTCACCACGCGCTCGGTGTCCTTCGGTGTGACGAGCGACGACGTGGGGGCCGACCTCGGCTGTCGTCTCTACCGCAGTGGCACCGCGGTTCCCGCCTTCGTGCCGTGCCCGGCCGCGACGCCGTTCTCCGCGAGCGGGCTGCAGGACGGCTCCTACGTCTTCGAGGCGCGCGCCGTGGATGCGGTGGGCAACGTGGACCCGACCCCGGTCGCGCGCACGTTCAGCGTCGACGCCACGCCGCCGGCGCTGAGCGTGGCCAAGAAGCCCAAGCGCGTCGTGAAGGTCCGCAAGCGGAAGGCGAAGGTGAGGCTCGCCTTCAGCAGTGAGCCCGGGTCGACGTTGCGCTGCAGCCTCGACGGTGCGGCCTACACCCCGTGCGCGTCCTCCGTCGCGTTCAAGGTCAAGAGGGGCAAGCACCGCTTGTCGGTGGTGGCCGTGGACGCCGCCGGCAATGTGTCGCCGACACTCACGATCTCGTGGAAGGTCAAGCGGGTCCACAAGCGCCACTGACCGCCACAATGAGGTCATGACCCCGCCGCTGCCCCAGGTGGTCGCACACCGGGGCGCGAGCTTCGAGAACGCCGAGCACACCCTCGGCGCCTACGTGAAGGCGCTCGACGCGGGCGCCGAGGGGCTCGAGTGCGACGTGCGGCTGACCGCCGACGGGCACCTGGTGTGCGTGCACGACCGCGACCTCCGGCGCACCGCGTCGCGCCGCGGCCTGATCTCGACCTCGAACCTCGAGGACCTCGAGGCGCTGGACTTCGCGGCGTGGAAGAGCCCGTGGGCCGAGCTCGACGACGAGGCGCCCGACCGCGACAAGAGCCTCGACAGCGTGCTCACGCTCCGCAAGCTGCTGGAGATGGTCGCCGACTACGACCGCCGGGTGGAGGTGGCGATCGAGACCAAGCACCCGACGAGGTACGGCGGGCTGGTCGAGCGGCGGGTCGCGGCGATGCTGCACGACTTCGGGTGGGACGGGCCCGACCTGCCCGAGCCGAACCCCGTCCGGGTGATGAGCTTCAGCAACACCGCGCTGCACCGGATGCACCGCCTCACCCCCCACGTGCAGCTTGTGCAGCTGGTCGACAAGGCGGCGTACTGGCCGGTGGTGCGCCGGATGATGCACAAGGACTGGCTGGTGGGGCCGGGCATCGAGCTGCTCCAGGAACACCCGCGGCTGGCGGAGCAGATCGTCGCGTCCGGCCACCCCGTGCACGTCTGGACGGTCAACACCGAGCGCGACCTGCGTCGCTGCCAGGAGCTCGGCGTGCGCGCGGTCATCACCGACCGCCCGGCGTACGTGCTGGAGCTGCTCGGCAAGTAGCGTTCGGCGCCATGGCGAAGAAGTCGCGGACCAAGGCCCGAGAGACCCAGTCCACCACCCCGGGGGAGGTCGGCCCTCGGCAGCCGTGCCCGTGCGGGTCGGGCAAGCGCTACAAGGCGTGCCACGGGTCCGCGGGCGGCGCGGCGGCGGTGTACGTCGGCCGGCCGTTCGAGGGGCTGCCGTCGGAGTGCGACATCGTCGCGATGCGCGAGCTCGTGCCGAGCGCGACCGCCCCGCTGACCGTCAAGGGCACCGACAAGCCCGTCCAGCTGTGCACGCTGCTGCCGATGGCGGCGCCGGCGATGGTCCGCGACAGCGGGCAGCTCTGGCTCGGGCTCCAGGTCCAGCACAACTTCGGCGACCCGTCCCGTGACCTCGGCGCGGTGCTGCAGCTCGCGATCGACGCCGACGAGCCCGGTGTCGTCGGGCTGACCGACCCGCCGGGCGTGGACGCGCCGCGGCTCCAGGACCTCGTGACCGACACCCGGCTCGAGGTCACCGTGCACGACGGCTTCGAGTTCTGGATCGCCGACGTCGAGGAGAAGGACGACCTGGCCGCCGCGCTCGAGCAGGCCAACGCCGCTGCCAACCCGACCGCGCGCCTGACCCAGGTCGAGGCGGCGTACTGGACCGACGTCGGCACCAAGGAGCACCTGCGCTGGGTGATGCCCGAGCCCGAGGACCGGCTGCTCGACGCGCTGGCCAGGCTCCACGTCGCCGGTCGCGACGTCATCGTCGAGGACGCGCGCCTGGTCGGCATGTTCCGCGCCCACGGCCTCCTCGCACCGGTCTGGGACCTGCCGGTCGGCACCGGGCCCGAGGCGCTCGAGGACCCTGCTTCGACGTTCGCCGAGGACCTCGGCAACGCGCTGGCCGACGAGTCGGCGCTCGACGCCGACCAGCGGGCCGCCCGCTCCGGTCTCGCCAACCGCCAGGTCACGATCCGCTAGGCCACGGCCTAGGAGGCTCAGCCCCGCTGCCTGAGCAGAGACCAGCCCGAGGACGCGGTAGCAGCGCGTCCTCGGGCGCGATCTCACAGCGAGACTTGCATCCGGTACCCAGGTCCGGGTTCATCATGGCTTCGTGACCACCGACGACCTCCTGACCACCGACGCCTGCACGCTGCCCACCCTCGAGCGGTCGCTGCGGCTGGCCGAGTTCGACGGGCTGTTCGCCAGGCACCTCACCGGCTCGTCGTGGGCGGGCGACCGGCTGCGGCTCGAGCTGGCCGGCGACGCCGACCTGCACGAGCGGGTCGCGGACCTGACCGCCCGCGAGTCGGCGTGCTGCTCCTTCTTCGACTTCCGGATCTCCGGGGCGGCGGACGCGGTCGTGCTGGACGTCGGCGTGCCGCCCGAGCGCGGCGACCTCCTCGCCTCCCTCGCGAACCTCGCCGAGCGAGCGGCCCGGTGATGCGCGCGGGTGAGCTCGCCGCCGCGGCCGGGGTCAACCGGGAGACGATCCGCTACTACGAACGGCGCGGGGTGCTGCAGCGGCCCGACCGGAGCCCCGGCGGACACCGGGTCTACGCGCCGGAGGCGGTGACGCGGCTGCGGGTCGTGAAGGCGGCGCAACGCCTCGGCTTCACGCTCGACGAGGTGCGCGACCTGCTCGCCGTCGGCCGCCGGCGCGGTCGCGACGACGGCCTCCAGGCCAGGGCGAGGGAGAAGCTCGAGGAGGTCGAGGCCCGGATCGCCGACCTCACCACGATCCGCGACAACCTCGTGGCCGCGCTCGACATGGGCTGCGACGACCTGCACCAGTGCGCCACGAGCGAGTGCTGCCCGATCCCGTTCGTCGACCTGGCGTCGGTCGGGTCCGCACGATGAGCACCACACGATGAGCACCACACGATGAGCACCGAGCCCGGAGAGCGCCGGAGCCTGGGCGTGGTGACGGGTGCGGGCGGACTCGCGGCGTGCGCGGCCTGCTGCGCACCGCCGGTCGTCGGGGTGCTCGGGATCGGCACGGGCGCGGTGGCGGTGCTCAGCGCCGCGCTGGCCGTCGGGCTGGTGGTCGCGCTGGCCGTGGCACTGGCGCTGACGGCGCTCCACGTCGTACGCCGTCGGGTCGCCACCCGGTAGGGGTCAGCCCGCGCGTCGCAGGACCCACGACTGCAGGCGGGAGTAGCCCTTCACCGACGTGCGCCTCATCCGGCGGAACGAGAAGCCGGCGTGCTCGCGCTCTTCATGGCCCTGGTCCTCGGTGTCGCCCGTCAACGCGTCGTGCGCGCCCTGGTCGACGAGCACCGAGCCGGGGCGCGCGATCGACGTCAGCCGCGAGGCGACGTTGACCGTGGGGCCGAAGACGTCGCCGAGACGGGAGACGACGTCGCCGTACGCCACGCCCGCCCGCACCTCCGGGAACCTGTCGTCGGGGTCGGAGCCGCGCGCGGTCATGGTGAGCGCCGCGTCGGCGGCGCGGGCGACGTCCTCGGCGACGAAGAGCACCTCGTCGCCGATGTTCTTGATGACCCGGCCGCCGTGGTCGATGACGAGCCCGGAGCACTCGGCCTCGAAGTACTCCAGCCACTCGACCAGCTCGGTCTCGTCAAGCTCCTTGCTGCGCGAGGTGAAGCCGACGATGTCGACGAAGGCCACGGCCAGCCGCGACGTGTCGGACCCCGAGGAGTCGCTCGCCAGCAACCGCACGCCGGCGCTGGCGAGGTGGCGCCGCCAGACGTAGTTCTGCAGCTCCTCGACGCGGGGCAGCACCTCCGAGGCGAGGTCGGTGACCTGCTGCACCGGGTCGGGGCTCTCCAGCGCGAGGTCGGTGAGCAGGAGGGTCTGCCACTCGGCGAGCCGGGCGAAGCTGCGGCCCCACGTGCGCACCAGGGCGGCCTGCCGGTCGGGGCTGAGGATGCCGAGCTTCACGAGGTCGTGGGTGTACTCCAGCGCCTTCACGTCCGCCTCGGTGAAGGCCACGGCGTCGTCGGGCTGGTGAGCGAAGCCGAGCAGCCGCCACAGCTCCTGGGCGACCTCGATCGGCACGCCCGCTCGCTCGCAGACCTCGACTCGGGTCAGCGACGGGACGTCGCCGAGGAGGTAGCGCTCGATCGTGTCGAGCGCCTCGGAGAAGTCGGGCTCGTCCAAGTCAGGACTTCTGCGGGAACCGCTCGGCGGCGGTCTTCTCCAGCGCCTCGTGGAACGACGGCATCTCCACGCCGAGCCGGTCGAGCTGCTCCTTGGTGAAGTGGATGAGCTCCAGCGGCGTCAGCGCGACGATGGTCGCCGTACGCAGCGAGTGGTTGAGGATCGCGGTCTCGCCGACGATGTCGCCGGGGCCGAGCTGGGCGACCTCCTCGCCGTGCGAGCGGACCGAGACCGTGCCGTTCAGGATGATGTAGGCCTTGTCCGCGCCGGTCGACTCCGAGATCGGCGCCCAGCCCTCGGGCAGCGTGACGCGGGTGCCGGAGGCACTGATGAGAGCGATCTCCTCGGGTGTGAACATCGAGAAGAAGGTGTCTGCCATGGCCAGCCTTTCGGGTCGGGTCTGTCTAGCAGAACGACGGAGCCTGCCTGAGGGCACGGTCTCGGCGGGGGGCCTGGGAGAGCCGAACGGGCGCCTTTGCGCTGATTCGGTCTTGTTTCACGCGTGGAACAAGACCGATCCAGCGCAATTGCGTCGATTCGGCAGCACGGGGGTCAGGCCCCCAGCGGCTCCCGCGAGACCGGGCAGCTCATGCAGCGCGGGCCTCCCCGGCCCGAGCCCAGCTCGGAGCCGGCGATGCGGACGACCTCGATGCCGGCGTCCTCGAGCCGCGCGTTGGTCTCGTCGTTGCGCTCGTAGGCGACGGCCACCCGTGGGGCGAGCGCGAGCGTGTTGTTGCCGTCGTCCCACTGCTCGCGCTCGGCGGTGACCGGGTCGAGGCCGGTGTCGATCTGGTGCAGCTTGTCGATGCCCATGGCCGCCGCAGCGGCGACGAGGAACGGCTCCGCCTTCCCGACCTCGAGCACGAGGCGGCCGCTGGCCTCGCGGTCACCTGTGGGGCGGACCGTGTAGGCGATCAGCGAGTCGGCCATGTTGGGGTAGACGACCATCTTGTCGACGTCGACGAGCGTGCAGATCGTGTCGAGGTGCATGGTCGCGCGCTCCTGCGCGATCGGGACGGCGAGCACCGTGTGCGCCAGGCCGGCCTCGAAGCACTGCCGCGCCAGCCGCTCGGCGCCGGCCGGCGTCGTGCGCTCGCCGCAGCCCACCGCGAGGACGCCCGGCGCGAGCAGCAGCACGTCGCCGCCCTCGACGTGCTCGAGGTGCGCGCCGTGCATGCGCGGCGTGCCGACGAAGCGGGGGTGGCGGGTGTAGATCAGCTCGGTCAGCTCGGTCTCGCGCTTGCGCGCGGGCATCGCCAGCGACGTGATCGCGACCCGGTCGCGCACCCAGACCGACGAGTCGCGCGTGAAGAGCAGGTTGGGCAGCGGGTCGATGAGGAAGTCGTCGAAGGCCAGCAGCGAGGTGACCAGGCCGAACCCGCCGCGCACCTCGTCGTTGCGGATCCCGGCGGTGAGGTACGTCGTGAGCTCCGCGGGGCTCGACTCGCCGAGCAGCCCCTCGAGGTAGCCGCTCATCGTGTCGCCGAGGTCGAGGTCGCGCAGCGCCTCCTCGATCGCGGCGGCCCGCGCCTCCTCCTGCTCGAGCGTCTCGGTGAGCAGGTCGGTGAGGTAGAGCACCTCGACCCCGCGCCGGCGCAGCTCGTCGGCGAACGCGTCGTGCTCGTCCTGCGCTCGCGACACCCACGGGATGCCGTCGAAGAGCAGCTTGTCGTTGTTGCGCGGGGTGAGCCGCTTGAGCTCGGGGCCGGGGCGGTGCAGCATCACGGTGCGCAGCCGTCCGACCTCGCTGTCCGCGCCGTGCGGCGGCGTCGCGGCGCTGTCCGGGGATCCCTGCGTCATGGGCCGAACTGTAGTCAGGGGTCAGCGCACGAGCTCGGTCAGCGTGAGCGCCGCGAGCAGCAGGCAGACCCCGGCGCCGACGAAGTGCAGGACGTGCAGCGACACGAACCGCAGCAGCGTGCGGCCCGCCAGCACGGCGAGCCCGCTCACGAGCAGCAGCGCGCCGAGCGCGCCGACGAACACGCTCACCGGCGCCTCGTAGCGCGCGACCAGCGAGATCGTCAGCAGCTGGGAGAGGTCGCCCCACTCGGCCGCGAACAGCACCAGGAACGACGCCAGCACCGCCCGGAAGCCGGTGGCATTGGTGGCGCCCTCGACGTACTCCTCGCCCGAGGCCTGCTGGTGGCGCAGTCCCTCCCGCACCAGGATCACCGCTCCCGCCAGGAACAGCAGCAGCGCGACCGACTGCACGACCTCCTCGGGCAGGAACGACGCCGCGTGGCCGAGCAGCACCGCCACAGTCGTCTGCACGGCGAACGCCGCGCCGACGCCCAGCCAGACGAGCAGGGGCCGGTACTTCGTCGCGAGCACGAGCGTCGCGAGGAACGTCTTGTCGGGCAGCTCGACGACGAAGATGGCGCCGAAGGTCAGCGCGAGGGCGGCGAGGTCCATCAGGCGGTCAGCACCCGGGCGGCCGCCGTCGCCTCCGCCAGGACCTCGCGGACCGGCCGGTCGAGGGCGCGGGCGGCGCGCACGACGTCGTCGTACTCCGGCTGCGCGGTGACCACGAGACCGTCGAGCCGCGCGACCTTCACCGCGATCTCGAGGCCGCCCACCGTGACCGTCGTGGTCTCGCGGGGGAGCGCGTGCCGCGACACGGGGTAGTCGCGGATCCCGATCGTGGTGGTCTCCCGGAACACCGCCGCGCGCACCTCGGCAGCGCGGTCGGGGGCGACGAGAGCACGGAAGGTGTGCGCCGGGCGGCCCTTCTTCATCAGGATCGGGGTGAGCCAGGCGTCGAGGGCGCCGGCCGCCATGACCGCGGCGATGACCTCCGGCCAGAGCCGGGGGTCGAGGTCGTCGACGTTGGTCTCGAGGACGAGCAGGTCGTCGGGGTCCTCGGCCCGTGGCACCGCGGTGCCGACGAGCAGGCGCAGCACGTTGGCGTGGCTCTCCGGGTCGCGACCGCCGGCACCCACGCCGATGCCCGTGGTGGTCATCGCCGGCTGGGCGGCGTACGCCGTGGCGAGCGTGGTCAGCAGCGCGGCGCCGGTCGGCGTGCAGAGCTCGCCCTCGCCGGGTCCGGCGTACGACGGCACGCCGGTCAGCAGCGCGGCGACCGCCGGCGGCGGCACCGGTAGGACGCCGTGCGCACCGCGCACCGACCCCGAGCCGACCGCGACCGGGCTCACCACGACCTCGCCCGCCGCGAGGTGCACGAAGCCCGCGCACACCCCGACCACGTCGGCGATCGCGTCGAGCGCGCCCACCTCGTGGAAGTGCACGTCCATCGGGTCGTGGCCGTGCACCGTGCCCTCGGCGACCGCGAGCCGCTCGAAGGCACGCAGCGCCAGGTCGCGGACGTCGTCGGCGAGCGGCGCCTCGAGCAGGAGCGTCCGGATGTCGCGCCAGGTGCGGTGGTGGGCCGAGTCGGCCACCTCCACGTGCACGCGGGTCGCGGCGAACCCGTGGCGGGTGGCCGCCTCGACCCGCAGCTCGACGGGCTCGGGCGAGACGGCGTCGACCGCCGTCCGGATCGTCTCGACCGGCACGCCCGCGCCGACCAGCGCGCCGAGCAGCATGTCGCCGCTCGCGCCCGACGAGGCGTCGACCCAGATCGTCGTCACGGTGCCGGTCATCGGGCGGCCCGCGCCACCCGCGCCGCGAAGACGCCCGCGCCGTACCCGTTGTCGATGTTGACCACGGTCACGCCGGGCGCGCAGGAGTTGAGCATGGCCAGGAGGGCGGCAAGACCGCCGAACGAGGCGCCGTAGCCGACGCTGGTCGGCACCGCGACGAGGGGTACGCCGGTCAGTCCGCCGACGACGGACGGCAGCGCGCCCTCCATGCCGGCCACGACGACCAGGCAGTCGGCCGCCTCGAGGCGGTCCTGGACGGCGAGCAGCCGGTGCAGCCCGGCGACCCCGACGTCCTCGATCACCTCGACGCCTGCGCCGTGCACGCGGATCGACAGCGCCGCCTCGGCC
This sequence comes from Nocardioides halotolerans DSM 19273, assembly GCF_000422805.1. Taxonomy (GTDB): domain Bacteria; phylum Actinomycetota; class Actinomycetes; order Propionibacteriales; family Nocardioidaceae; genus Nocardioides; species Nocardioides halotolerans. The sequence goes on from NZ_AUGT01000020.1 coordinate 99,013, forward strand.
GCGACCGGGGCGTCACTGGTGCCGGCGGAGACGACGGCGACGGTGCCCCGGGGCTCCGGGAACGGGCCGAGGGTCGCGGCGCGCGCGACCGCGTCGACGTTCGCCTCTGGCAGCGACGTCGCGACCTGCGCGAGCGCCTCCTCGGACAGCCGCGTCGCGAGCACCGCCCGGTCGGGGTGCCGCTCGTGGAGCGTCCGCAGGATCGCGATGACCTGGCCCGGCGTCTTGCCGGAGCCGAAGACGACCTCCGCGTCACCCGTGCGGCGGGCCCGGTCGAGGTCGACGCGCGCGAACCCGAGGTCCTCGGTCAACGGGTCCGGCTCCACCGGGTCAGGCTAGTCGCCGGCTGTCTCGCGCAGCGCCTCGAGGTGCCGCTCGTAGGTCAGTCGGTCGCCTCCGTGATGGCTGCCAGGTCGATCGGGCTGGCGATGAGACGAGCCGGCGTCAGGCGTGGTCCTCGCGGAAGGAGTCGGCGGGGTAGACGCCGAGGATCTTCACGTCGGTGGTGAAGAAGCGCAGCTCCTCGAGGGCGCGCGCGACGCCGGGGTCGGAGGGGTGGCCGTCGACCTCGGCGAGGAACTGCGTCGCGGTGAACCACCCGCCGACCATGTAGCTCTCGAGCTTGGTCATGTTCACGCCGTTGGTCGCGAAGCCACCGAGGGCCTTGTAGAGCGCCGCGGGCAGGTTGCGCACGTTGAAGATGAACGACGTCACGACCGGGCCGTTGCCGGGCGCCGCCTCGACGAGGTCGCGCGAGAGCACCACGAACCGCGTGGTGTTGTGGTCCTCGTCCTCGACGTCCTCCGCCAGCACGTCGAGCCCGTAGATCTCGGCCGCGAGCGGCGGTGAGATCGCGCCCTGGGTGGGGTCGCCGGCCTCGAGGATCTCGCGGGCGGCGCCGGCGGTGTCGCCGGAGATCACGGGGTTGAGGTCGTGTTCGCGGATGAACCTGCGGCACTGGCCCAGCGCGTGCACGTGGCTGTGCACCGTGCGGACCTGGTCGAGTCGCGCGCCGGGGATCCCGAGCAGCTGGAACCGGATGCGCAGGAAGTGCTCGGCCACGATGTGCAGCCCCGAGTCGGGCAGGAAGTGGTGGATGTCCGCGACCCGCCCCGCGATCGAGTTGTCGATCGGGATCATCGCGAGGTCCGCGCTGGGCTCGACCCCGGCGCCGCCCTCGACCGCCGCGAACACGTCCTCGAACGACGCGCACGGCACGGCCTCCAGGTCCGGGTAGTGCTCGCGGCACACCTGGTGGGAGTTGGCACCCGGCTCGCCCTGGTAGGCGATGCGGCGCGGTTCGGTCACCGCCGCATCGTAGTTTGGGAGGCGTGCTCCTGATCGTGGTGCCCACGGCGGTGGTGGCGCTCGCCGCCCTCGTCGCGGCCGTGGCCGCGCTGCGGCGTACGACGCGCCGCGGCGGCGACGTCGACGCCCTGCCCGAGGACGTCGTCGGGCTGCGGCAGGAGGTGGCCGCGCTGCGCGCCGAGGCCCGCGGAGCGCTGCGGCACGTCGGGCTGGTGCGCTACGACGCGTTCGCCGACGCGGGTGGCCGGCTCTCGTGGTCGATCGCGCTGCTCGACGACGGCGGCAACGGCGTGGTGCTGACCGCCATCCACGGCCGCAGCGAGGCCCGCAGCTATGCCAAGAGCATCGCCGCCTGGCGGTGCGAGCAACCGATGTCACCGGAGGAGGAGGACGCCGTGGCGTCCGCGAAGTCATGACCCGTGACTGGGACGACCTCGCCGACGAGCTCGGCGTCCGGGCGGTCGCCGACGGCGAGCCGACGCGCTGGTACGACGAGCTGTGGTCGGCCGCGGGTCGCGGCGACGTGCCGCTGCCGTGGGACCACACCGACCCGCACCCGCTGCTGGCCGAGTGGACCGCCCAGGGGGCGGCCGAGCGGACCGCGGAGCACGGCGACGGCGGCGGACGCCGCGCCGTCGTCGTCGGGTGCGGGCTGGGTGGGGACTCCGAGCACCTGGCGCGGGAGGGCTGGCGCACCACGGCGTTCGACATCTCGCCGGCCGCCGTGACGGCGGTCCGTGACCGCTACCCCGACTCGCCGGTCGACTACCGCACCGGTGACCTGCTCGAGCTCACGCCCGACCTGCGCGGCGCCTTCGACCTCGTCGTCGAGATCTACACGCTCCAGGCGCTGCACCCGAGCCTGCGGGAGCGTGCCGTCGCGGGCGTGCGGGGGCTGCTTGCCCCGGGCGGCACCGCGCTCGTCGTCCAGGTCGTCCGCCGCGACGACCAGCCCCGCACCGCCGAGCCGCCGTGGCTGCTGACCCGCGCCGAGATGGAGGCCGTCGCCGGCGACGGTGTCGAGCTGGCGTCGCTCGACGAGGTGCTGCCGGCCGGCCGCGTCAACCCGCTGTGGCGGATGCTGCTCACTCGCCCGTGACGAACCGCTGCAGCAGCAGCACCAGCCGCTTGGTCTCCCTGACCCCGAGGGTGCCGAGCCGCGTGGCGAGGGTCTCGTCAGCCAGCGCGCGGGCCTCGACGAGCGCGTCGGTCGCTCCGGGCCGCAGGTGCAGGACCTGCGTGCGCCGGTCCCACTCGAGCCGGCGCCGTTCGACGAGCCCGCGCTTCTCCAGGTGGTCGACCATCTGCACGACGCTCGCACCGCTGATCCCCAGCCGACGGCCGACCTCGGCCTGAGGGACGGGGCCGAGCGTCGCCAGCGTCGTGAGCAGGCCGAAGTGCGCCGGCGCGATGCCCAGAGGTCCCAGCGCCTCGGAGAACGTGCGATGCATGCGCAGGTGGACGCGCGTGATGAGGAAGCCCAGGCTCTCGAGCAGCGGCTCGGGCGTGTCGGCCGCCAGCTCGGCGCCGAGGATGCCGAGCAGCAGGCGGCGCAGCTCCTCGCGCTCGCCGAGTGAGAACCCCGGGGTCAGCGCCTCCTCGAGGTCCTCCGCGTGCCGCCGCCACCGGCGCGCGGCCGCGGCGCCCTCCGGGGTGCGGGTGAGCGCGTAGGAGCGCCGGTCCTCCGGGTTGCGCACCCGCTTCACGAGCCCCTGGTCGGCGAGCTGGGCGGCCACCTTGACCATCGTGGTCCGGCTCACGTCGATCGTGTCGGCGATCGACTGTTGCGACCGCGCCGTCCCGCCCGCGAGCGTGAGCAGCGCGGCGTAGGCGTGGATGTCCACGCCGGGCGGGAGCACCCGGGCCAGGTTCACCGTGACCCGCGCCGCCGCCCGCCACATCAGGTGGCCAGGTTGGTCCTCGAGGCCCGGCAGCAGCTCGCGGCTGTCGGTGGCGTCGGCGAGGCCCACTTCGTCCACTCCCTGATCATTATGCGCTTGACGGATCTTCAGTCGGGCGTATCGTACACAAGGTAATCGTTAGGCAATTGATGATTTAGCGCATGACGATTCAACCACTCGTACCGACTGAAGAGGTGCTCATGACCGAGCAGACCGCCGTCACCAGTCCCGACACCGCCGGGAGCCCCACCCGAGACCCCAAGTGGTGGACGCTCGTCGCCGTCTGCCTGGGCATCTTCATCCTGCTGCTCGACATCACGATCGTGAACGTCGCGCTGGTCGACATCCAGGCCGAGCTCGACGCGAGCCTCTCCGACCTCCAGTGGGTCATCGACGCCTACGCCCTCAGCCTGGCGGCGCTCCTCCTCACCGCCGGCTCGCTGGCCGACCTCTTCGGGCGGCGTCGGGTCTTCGTGATCGGGGCGCTGCTCTTCATGGCCGGCTCGATCGCGTGCGGGGCGGCGCAGGACATCCTCTTCCTCCAGCTCGCCCGCGCCTTCCAGGGCATCGGCGGCGCCGCGATGTTCGCGACCGCGCTCGCGCTCATCGCCTCGGCGTTCCACGGGCGCGACCGGGGTGTGGCCTTCGGCGCCTTCGGCGCCACGACGGGCGTCGCCGTCGCCATCGGCCCGGTGCTGGGCGGCGTGCTGACCAGCGGCATCTCGTGGCGGTGGATCTTCTTCGTCAACATCCCGATCTGCCTGCTCGCGATCTTCATCGGCCTGACCCGGGTCCGCGAGTCGCACGACCCGCGCGCGGGGCGCCCCGACTGGTTCGGGTTCGTCACGTTCAGCCTCGCGCTGGGGTCGCTGGTCTACGGCCTGATCCGGGCGGGGCAGACCGAGTGGGGCAACGGCCGCGTGGTCCTCTGCCTGGCCGCGGCCGCGGTGCTCCTCGCGGTGTTCGTCATCAGCCAGGTCAGGAACGACGACCCGATGTTCGACCTCGGGCTGCTCCGCAAGCCCACCTTCACCGGTGGCCTGATCGCGGCGTTCGGTGTCTCCGCCTCGGTGTTCTCGCTCCTCACGTTCCTCGTCATCTACGTCCAGAACGTCCTCGGCTACTCCGCCGTCGGCGCCGGCGTGCGCTTCCTGTTCCTGTCCGGGGCGGCGTTCGTCGCGGCCGCGGTCGCCGGACGCCTCACCGAGCACGTCCCGGCGAAGTGGCTGATCGCACCCGGCTTCGTCGCGCTCGGCGTGGGGCTGCTCCTCATCCGCGGCATCGAGGTCGACTCGTCGTGGACGCACCTGATCCCCGGTCTGCTCGTCAGCGGCGTCGGGGTCGGCATGATCAACACCCCACTCGCCTCGACCGCGGTCAGCGTGGTCGCGGTCGAGCGGTCCGGCATGGCGTCGGGCATCAACTCGACGTTCCGCCAGGTCGGCATCGCCACCGGCATCGCTGTGCTCGGCACGATCTTCAGCCACCGGGTCGCCGACGGGATCCGCGACGGTCTCGCCGGCACGCCCGCCGCCGGGCAGTCCGACCGGATCGCTGGCGCGGTCACCGGCGGCCGGACCGACGCGGTGATCCAGTCGGCGCCCGAGGGCGCGCGCGACCACCTGGCTGCTGTCGCCACCTCGAGCTTCGTCGACGCGCTCAACCAGATCACGCTCATTGCGATGGTGGTGGCGTTCGTCGCGGCGGCCTGCTGCTTCGTGCTGATCCGCCAGCAGGACTTCGTGCAGCAGGGTCCCTCGGGCCCGCCGGCGGAGTAGCGCCCGGGCTGGCTGAGCTCGCTAGCGCGGGACCCGCACGAGGACCCGGCCGTGGATGCACTCCATGTGCAGCTCGCGGCCGGGTCCGATCGAGTCGCCGTCGAGCTGGCGCGGGGTCTCGGCGCTCGCCCGCACGACGACCGTGCGACCGGTCATCCGGTCGACCAGCTCGTCCGTGCGCGGTCGTTTGGCGAGCACGCGGAAGGCCAGCGGGATCCAGGAGAGGAAGCGCCGCGGGTGCAGCATGACGACGTCGAGCAGGCCATCGTCGATCGCGGCGTCCGGGAGGAGCGGCATCCCGGCCTGGAGGTAGCCGACGTTGCCGACCACGATCGTCCGGGCGCGGTGGGTCGTGAACTCGCCGCCGTCGATGGAGACCTCGACCCGCACCGGCGGGAACATCAGCGACTTCAGGGCGGAGAGCACGTAGGCCAGCCACCCGACCTTGGCCTTGATCTCCTCGTTGACGCCTTCCATGATCGCGGCGTCGAAGCCCATCCCGGCCATGACCATGAAGTGGGTGCCGTCCTCGACGCCGTCGCCGCTGACCCGCACCATGTCGATGGCCCGGTCCTGGCCGGTGAGCGCGATGTCGATGGCCGCGCGGAGGAACAGCGGGACATCGAGGTTGCGGGCCAGGAGGTTGCCCGTGCCGGCGGGGATGATCCCGATCGGGATGCCCGTGCCGGCCAGCTCGGCGCAGACCTCGCGCACGGTGCCGTCGCCGCCGCAGACGAGCACCAGGTCGGCGCCGGCGACCGCGGCCGCCTCCGCCATGCCGGTGCCGGGGTCCTCGACGGTCGTGTAGTGCCAGACCGGCAGCGACCAGCCTGCCTCGGCGGCCATCGAGTTCACGATGCCGCGGAACGCCTCGATGTCCTCGACCTTCGACGGGTTGAGGATGACGGCGAGGTTGCGGTCGGACGGGAACGGCGACGCCAGGTCGGGCAGCTGCTGGGCGTGGCTGCGCGGCAGCGGGCTGTAGACGGCCAGGCCGAGAGCGACCATGCCCATGCCGAGCAGGAACCCGCCCAGCACGTCGGACGGGAAGTGCCGCCCGAGGAACACCCGGTCGAGGCAGACCACGACGACGAACAGCCCGATGAGGACGTAGAGGGCGCGTCGCACGCTGCTGCGGCGTACCAGCATCACCACGAGCACGATCAGGATCCCGCCGAACGCCGTGATCGACGAGGCGTGCCCCGAGGGGAACGACTTCGAGGACAGCAGGGCCTGCTCGAGCTGCCACTCGGGGCGCGCACGGCCGACCAGCAGCTTGATCACGGTGTACGTCGCCGTGGTCGCCACCATGACGCCGACGGTGTAGGTCGCGGCCCGGCGGTGGCCGCGTGTGAGCATGAGCAGCGCGACGGCGAGGGTGAGCACCGCCATGCCGACGTTGCCGAAGGCCACCTCGATGACCCGGAGCGGCCGGATCATCCAGTGCTCGTCGACGGCCCAGTCGGCCGCGGGCGAGCCCCGGTCGTCGAACTGCGCGGCCGGACCCCAGCCCTGGACGACCGCGAGCAGCACCAGCACGAACAGCAGGAACGACAGCAGCGCCCAGCCGAGGAGCACGAGGCGAGGTCGGTCCAGCACGTCACGAGTATGGCTGGGCCCGTCGTGATCCCGAGCAACGGCGATGCCCCCTGTGCAATCCGCGTGAGGAGCGCGGGGACCCACGACTAGCCTTGGCGCGTGACCTCACCCCACGAAACCCTGCGTTGGGCGCGCTGCGCGCGGAGCGCGCGCGCTTTCGAGGGGACCCCGACAAATGATTGACACCCGCATCCTCCGTGACCAGCCCGACCGCGTGCGCGCCGCCCAGGCCAAGCGTGGGCTGTCCGACGCGGTCGTCGACGAGGCCCTGGCCGCCGACCAGGCGCGGCGCCGGGCGATCGCCGAGTACGAGGCGAGGCGCGGCGAGCAGAAGGCGCTCGGCAAGCAGATCCCGCAGGCGCAGGGCGAGGAGAAGCAGGCCCTGCTGGAGCGCACGAAGGCGCTGGCCGCGGAGGTCAAGGCCGCCGAGGCGGCCCAGGTGGCGGCGGAGGAGGCCTGGCAGGCCGCGGTGCTGGCGATCCCCAACCTCGCCCACGACGACGCTCCTGCCGGCGGCGAGGACGACTACACGGTCCTCGAGACGGTCGGCACCCCGCGCGACTTCGCGGCGGAGGGCTTCGAGCCGCGCGACCACGTCGAGCTCGGGCGGATGCTCGGTGCCATCGACATGGAGCGGGGGGCCAAGGTCTCCGGCTCGCGGTTCTACTTCCTCACCGGCGTCGGTGCGCAGCTCGAGCTGGCGCTGGTCAACCTCGCGATGGAGCAGGCGCGCAACGCCGGCTTCACCCAGGTCATCGCGCCCTCGCTGGTGCGCCCGCGGGCCATGGAGGGCACCGGCTTCCTCGGCCAGGCCGCTGACGACGTCTACCGCATCGAGGGCGAGGACCTCTACCTCGTCGGCACCTCGGAGGTGCCGATGGCGGCCTACCACTCCGACGAGATCCTCGACGGCTCGTCGCTGCCGCTGCGCTACGCGGCGTTCAGCCCCTGCTTCCGCAAGGAGGCCGGCTCGCACGGCAAGGACACCAAGGGCATCATCCGGGTGCACTGGTTCGACAAGGTCGAGATGTTCGTCTACACGACCACCGAGGACTCCGACGCCGAGCACCAGCGCCTGCTGGCCTGGGAGAAGGAGTTCCTCGACAAGCTCGAGCTCGCCTACCGCGTCATCGACGTCGCCGCCGGCGACCTCGGCCTGTCGGCGACCCGCAAGTTCGACTGCGAGGCGTGGATCCCCACCCAGGGTCGCTACCGCGAGCTCACCTCGACGTCCAACTGCACCGAGTTCCAGACCCGCCGCCTCGACATCCGCGGCCGGTTCCCCGAGGGCACCGCTCCGATCTCGACGCTCAACGGCACCCTCTGCGCGATGACCCGCACGATCGTGGCGATCCTCGAGACCCACCAGAACGCCGACGGCTCGGTGACCGTCCCGCAGGCGCTGCGGCCGCACATGGGCGGGCTCGACGTCCTCAAGCCGATGCATGCCTGACCCCGCCGGATGGGTCCCGCGCCTGGTCGCGCTCGACATCGACGGGACGCTCCTGAAGTGGATCGAGGGCGCCGGCACGACCTACGAGGAGATCGCGCCCGCGGTCGGCGACGCCGTACGCCGCGCCCGTGACGCGGGCTGCCACGTCGTGCTCGCGAGCGGCCGCTCGCCGCACGGCATGACCCCGGTCGCCGACCTCCTCGAGCTGCACCTCGACGACACCGAGCCGCTCTGGATCGTGGCCAGCAACGGCGCCGTGGTCTTCCGCTACCCGCCGATCGAGGTCGTCGTGGAGGAGACCTTCGACGCGGCCCCGGCCGTGCAGGCCATCCTCGAGCGGCACCCCACGGCCCTGGTCGCCGTCGAGGAGCGCGGGGTCGGCTACCGCGTCACCAAGGAGTTCCCGGTCGGCGAGCTGTCCGGCGAGATGATCGTCACCGACGTCGAGGACCTCGTCGCGGCCCCGGTCAGCCGCGTCATCATCCGCGACCCCGAGGCCACCGCCGACGACTTCGTCGCGCTCGCCAGGGAGCTCGGGCTGCACGGCACCGACTACGTCGTGGGCTGGACCGCCTGGCTCGACCTGGCCCCGGTCGGCGTCTCGAAGGCCTCGGGCCTCGCCCACGTCGCCGAGCGGCTCGGCATCGACGCCGCCGACGTCCTCGCCATCGGCGACGGCCGCAACGACATCGAGATGCTCCGCTGGGCGGGCCGCGGCGTGGCGATGGGGCAGGCGGTCCAGGCGGTCATCGACGCCGCCGACGACGTGACCGGCCCGGTCGCCGACGACGGTGCGGCCGTCGAGCTGGGGAAGTACTTCCCGTGACCCTGCCTCCCGCGCTGGCGCCCGTGCTGGCGACCGAGCGGCTGCGGCTGCCGCTGTGGACCGCTGCCGACGTGGCCGCCATCCGCGGCGGCGCCCGCGCGCCGTACTGGCACCCTCAGTTCCCGCGCGAGGACGACCGGGACGCCACGACCCTGTGGCGCGACGGCGACCCGTGGTCCAGCCGCTCGATCACCGTCCACGACGTCGTCGTCGGCTCGATCGGCTTCTTCGGGCCGCCCGAGCCCGCCGCCGACGGCACGCCCGAGGTCGAGGTCGGCTACGGCCTCGTGGAGGCCGCGCGCGGCCGGGGCTACGCGACCGAGGCGCTCACCGCGCTCGTCGCCGCCGCCGAGGAGGCCGGTGCGCGGGTCAGGGCCAGCGTGCTGCCGGACAACGCGCCCAGCCTCCGGGTCCTCGCCACGTGCGGGTTCACCGACCTGCGCGGGAGCAACGAGGACGGCGAGCTCGTGATGGCCCGGCCGCTGCGGTGAGCCTGCCGCGCCTCGTCGCCACCGACCTCGACGGGACGCTGGTGCGCTCCGACGGCACGATCTCCGAGCACACCCGCGCGGTGCTCGTCTCCGTGGAGGCCGCCGGCGTCCCGGTCGTCTTCGTCACCGGACGTCCGCTCCGCTGGGCCGAGGAGGTCTTCGACCACGTCGGCGACCACGGGCTCGCCGTGGTCTCCAACGGCGCCCTGGTCTGGGACGTCGCAGCCGACCGGCCCCGGCTGCGCCGCGAGATCGACGCGGCGACCGTGCTGCGCGTCTGTGCCGAGCTGCGCGCCGCCGTGCCTGGCTCGGCGTTCGCCGTGGAGACGCTCGACGGGATCGGGCTCGAGCCGGGCTTCCTCGAGCGGCACCCCGTCCCCGCCGGTGCCCGCCGCGCGTCGCTCGACGAGCTCGTCACCGGCCCCGTCCTCAAGCTGCTCGCGCGGCACGAGGAGCTCGGGCCGCAGGACTACTGGGACGCCGCCGAGACGGCGATCGGCGAGCACGTGACGATCACCTGGTCGTCGTCCAGCACGCTGCTGGAGATCAGCGCCCACGGGGTCACCAAGGCCACCACCCTCGCGCTGCTCGCCGACCACCTCGGCGTCGCATCGGACGCCGTCGTCGCGTTCGGCGACATGCCCAACGACCTGCCGATGCTGGCGTGGGCCGGCACGCCGTACGCCATGGCCAACGCGCACCCGAGCGTGCTCGCCGCCGTCGACCAGGTGGCGCCGAGCAACGACGAGGACGGCGTGGCTCAGGTCCTGGCTGGCATGTTCGACCTGTGATCTGTTGTGATGAGCGGGTTATGCGCCGCCTCTCGACGACCCTCCTCGGCGGTCTGCTCGCGGCCCTGGTGGTGCTCGGTGCAGGCGCCCCGGCGCACGCCGCCAAGCCGCACAAGAAGGCGCCGACCTGCCCCGCGGTCACCGTCGACGACAGCACCAAGCGCGCGATGGCGGTCTTCAGCGGCGTGGTCACCGACGTGCAGCGTGCCCCCCGCACCGACGGGCAGCAGGGCGCGATCTACACCCAGACCGTGACGGTCGACCTCGTCTACCAGGGCAAGATCGACACCGAGACGGTCACCGTGCAGACCGACCGCAACCGCGCGGAGTGCAGCCTCGGCGCGCTCGCGAAGGACGTCGAGTACATGTTCTTCGTCACCGGCAACGGCCAGCCGTGGATCGCCACCGGGGGGAGCGGCACCCGCATCTCCAGCGACGCCGTGGCCGCCGAGGTGGTCGGCCTCATCGGCGAGGGCAGGCCGCCGATCGACCCGACGCCCGAGACGGCGAGCTTCACGCCGGTCGACACGAGCGAGCCGCAGTCGTTCACCCGGTCGGCCGCTCCGGGCGCGGCCCTCGTGCTGGTCGGCCTGCTCGGCCTGGTGGTCGTGCGCGGCGTCAGCCGCGGCCGCTAGGAGCCACCTAGCTAGAGGTACATCCCGCCGGAGTCACCCGGCTGGGGGCGTGGGTCCTGCTGCTGCTCAGGCCCGCCGGAGCCCGCGGGCAGCCCGCGACGCATCTGCTCGAACTGCGCCCGCGCCGCCATCTGCTGGGCGTACATCGCCGTCTGGATGCCGTGGAACAGTCCCTCGAGCCAGCCGACCAGCTGCGCCTGGGCGATGCGCAGCTCGCCCTCCGACGGCGTCTGGTCGTCGGAGAACGGCAGCGCCAGCCGCTCGAGCTCCTCGACCAGGTCGGGCGAGAGGCCCTCCTCCAGCTCGTGCACGGAGGCCTTGTGGATCTCCTTGAGGCGGTTGCGGCTCGCCTCGTCGAGGGGCGCCGACTTCACCTCCTCGAGCAGCTGGCGGATCATGCTGCCGATCCGCATCACCTTGGCGGGCTGCTCCACCTGGTTGGTGACCGACGTGGCCTCGTCGTCCTCGCCCTGCGCGAGGGCCAGCGCGGACTCCGGGACGGCCCCGACCGGCTGCCCGTCGGGGCCGACGATCAGGACCTGACGCTCGCCGGAGCCCTCCTGGCCGTCCTGCGACTGCGCGCTCCCCGTCGGCTGCTGCTGGTTCATGCCCCCAAGGTATCCAGCGGCACTCAACGCACGACGAGCAGGATCTTCCCGGTGTGGGTGCCGGACTCCATCAGCTCGTGCGCGCGGCGTACGTCGTCGAGCGCCAGCGTGTCCTCGACGATCGGGCGGACCGCGCCCTCGGCCACCAGCGGCCAGACGTGCTCGACGACGGAGGCGCAGATCGCGGCCTTCTCCTCGGCCGGCCGGGCGCGCAGCGTGGTCGCGATGACCGCACCGCGCTTGCGCATCAGGGCGCCGAGGTCGAGCTCGCCCTTCGTCCCGCCCTGCATGCCGATGACGACGAGGCGCCCCTCGGTCGCCAGCGCGCTCACGTTGCGCCCGAGGTATGACGCGCCCATGTTGTCGAGGACGACGTCGGCGCCGGCTCCGCCGGTGCGCTCCCTGACGACCTCGACGAAGTCCTCGTCGCGGTAGTCGATCGCCACCTCGGCGCCGAGGCCGAGGCAGAACTCGCGCTTCTCGGGGGTCCCGGCCGTGGTGAGCACCCGCGCGCCCAGCTGCGAGGCGAGCTGGATCGCGAAGCTGCCGATCCCGCCCGCGCCGCCGTGGACCAGCAGCACCTCGTCGGGCTGGAGCGCGGCGAGCATGACCACGTTGGACCACACCGTGCACGCCACCTCGGGCAGCGCCGCGGCCTCGACCAGGTCGACGCCCGCGGGCACCGGCATCAGCTGGCCGGCGGGGACGGCGACGTGGGTGGCGTAGGCGCCGGCGGAGAGCAGCGCGCAGGCCCGGTCGCCGACGGCCCAGCCGTCGACACCGTCACCGAGCGCGGCCACCGTGCCGCTGCACTCCATGCCGAGGACGTCGGAGGCTCCGGGCGGTGGCGGGTAGAAGCCCTGCCGCTGCAGCAGGTCGGCACGGTTGAGCCCGGCCGCCGCGACCTCGAGCAGGACCTCGCCGGGCCGCGGCTCGGGGTCGGGGAGGTCGTGCAGGGCGAGCACCTCGGGACCGCCGGCCCCGTCGGCGAGCACGGCTCGCATCAGGGCGTCAGACCTCTTCGTCGACGAGCTCGTCGACGCGGTCGTCGACGTACTCCTCGCCGGTGTGGTCGACCGTCCGGTCGTCGGGGATCGGGTCGTTGACGTCGTCGGGGTCAGGAGCGTCGGCGGGACGGTCCCAGCCCTCGGCAAGGACCTGGGCCTTCGCCGCCAGCGCCTCGACGGCGTCGGGGTCGGCGTCCTGCGCGCCGGCCGCGAACCCGAGCAGGTAGGCGGTCACCGGCGCCGCCAGCCGCTCGACGTTGTGGGCGGCGAGCTTGGTGAGGTCGGCCAGCAGCCCCTCGTCGACCTCCACGTCCTCGAGATCGAGGACGTCGCTCAGCTCGTCGATCCAGTCGTGGAGGTTCACGCCATCAGACTTACGCGCCGGCCGGAGTCTCGCAAGTTCCTTCTACCGATCACGTGGTCAGGTCCCTGACGTCGGCCCACGTGTCGACGTCGCGATGCTCCTGCTCCTGTGCCGGCACCTCGACGAGGTCCAGCGGTGCGAGCAGGCGGTGGAGGGCGAGGTTGTGCTGCTCCTCCACGCTCGGCCGTACGGCGTCCAGGCGCGCCACGTCGAGGACGAGAGCGAGCTGGCGGCGGCCGTCGGGACCGGTGAGCACGGCACCGTCGTGGTCCTCGGCCGCGTCGCGGAGCCGCTGGAAGGTCTGGGCGGTCACGAACGGCATGTCGCAGGCCAGCACCGCGAGCCTCGCGCGCGGCTCGAGCAGCGCGTCGCGACCCGTGAGCAGCGCCGCCACCGGACCGCCGTGGCGCGGGTCCTCGCGGGTGAACGTCACGGGCCGGTGCGTCGGCACCGGGTCGCCGACCACCACCACCTCGGTCGCGTCGATGACCGCGTCGAGCGCCCAGGTGAGGAGGGTGCGTCCGCGCAGCTCGAGCGAGGACTTGTCGGCGCCGTCCAGGCGGGCGGCGACGCCGCCGGCCAGCACCACCGCGCTGAACGCCGACCCGATCGCCATGGCCCCAGTCTGGCTGGCAGGCTGGGCGGGGTGAGCATGCTGTCGGTCACAGTGGTGCAGGCGGCCTCGGGGCTCGACCCGGCCGGCAACCGGGCCCGGCTGCGCGAGCTGGTCCCGTCGGGCAGCGACCTCGTGGTGCTGCCGGAGGCGTTCGCCCGCGACTTCGGCGAGGCCGGCTCCGCCGTGGGCCCCTACGCCGAGCCGCTCGACGGCGCCTTCGCGAGCGAGCTGTCCGCCGTGGCGGCGGAGCGTCGTACCACCGCGGTCGCGGGCATGTTCGAGACCTCCGACGACCCGGCGCGCCCGTTCAACACGGTGGTGGTGCGCGGCGTCGCCGAGGCGAGCTACCGCAAGATCCACCTCTACGACTCCTTCGGCTACCGCGAGTCCGACGCGCTCCGGGCCGGCTCCCTCGAGCCGTCGCTCGTCGACCTCGGCCCGTTCCGGGTGGGCCTGATGACCTGCTACGACCTGCGCTTCCCCGAGCTCGCCCGACTCCTGGTGGACCGCGGCGCCGAGGTGCTCGTGGTGCCTGCGGCGTGGGTCGCCGGCCCGCGCAAGGTCGAGCACTGGCGCACCCTGGTGCTGGCCCGGGCGATCGAGAACACCGTCTTCGTGGTCGCCGCCGCCCAGCCCGGCCCCCGCTACTCCGGGCACTCGATGGTCGTCGACCCGTTCGGCGACGTGCTCGCCGAGGCCGGCGAGGACGCCGCGACGCTCAGCGCGACCCTCGACCGGGCAGTGCTGGAGCAGGCGCGGGCCACCAACCCCTCGCTCGCCAACAGGAGGATCCCGCCACCTCCTCTGTAACCTGTTCTGTCGTGCCACGGACCGCTCCTCGACGACGCGCCACGCGTCACCAGCGGGTCCGCGTGGCCCGCGACGAGGCCGCCCGCGCGGGCACGCCGGCGTCCCCGGCCGCGACCGACGCCGCACCGGAGACCGCCCCCGCCCCTCACACCGCCCCTGACACCGCCCCGGCCCCGCTGGCGGCTCCGGGAGCGGGACCCGTCACGGACGCCCAGCCGGTCCAGAGCCGGCTGCTCGTGGCGCTCTGGCTCGTCGTGGTCGCCGGCGGGCTGGCGGCGCTCGTCGCCGCGCTCGTCCCGGTCGGCCCCGAGTGGCTCGACGGCGTCGGGGCCGTGGCGATCGTGACGGCGTACTCCTGGGGGCTGGCCGCCCGCACCGGCGGCCGGCCGGTCGTCTTCGGGGCGCTGTCGCTGGTGCTCGGGGTGCTGGTGCTGGTGCTCGACCAAGACTACCTGCGCACCGGCGCCGCCGTGATGACCTGCGTGGTCTCCGCGGTGCTGGCGGTGATGGCCACCACGCCGGCCGTGCGGTTCGTGCGGGCGGCGCGCGAGTGCGTCGTCGCCGTGCTCGTCGCCGCCGTGGGGGCGATGGCCACCATCGGCTTCGACCCGGTGGTGTCGGTGGTCCGGTTCGAGTACGCCACGCTCGGCCTGGCGATGGTCGGGGCGTTCGGCGTCGTCTACCGCCTCGGCGCCGGCCTGCACGGCCTCGGCCGCCGCGGCCTGGCCGTCGTCGCGATCGGGGGCGTGGTGCTCGCGATCACGTTGCTGTACGCCGAGATGCTGCGCCGCTACGGGTCGCAGGACCTGATCGACAACCTCCTCGGCGGCGTCCGCTGGAGCCGCGACCACCTCGGCGCCTTCCCGCGCCCGATCGAGACGGTGCTCGGCGTGCCCGCGCTCGCGTGGGGCTGCCACATGCGGGCCCGCCGGCGGCAGGGCTGGTGGCTGTGCGCCTTCGGCGTCGCCGCGACGGCGCCGGTCGCCAACGCGCTGGTCAATCCTGCGATCTCGCTGCTGGAGTGCGGGCTCTCGGTGCTCTACGGCCTGGTGGTCGGGCTGGTGATCGGCTTCGCCGTCATCCGCGCCGACCTCGCCCTCACCGGCTCGCGCGGACAGGGCGGGCGCCGGCTGGAGGAGGCGTCCGCGGTCCGTCCGGAGCCGCCGCGCACCGCGGCTCTGCTCTGAGCGCAGATCCCGGCTAGGTTCCTTCCATGGCCCGGGAGCGCGTGTCCGAGATCGTGGCGGAGATGGTGGCCAACGTGATGAGCGTGGCCGTCGAGCCCGGCGACACCGTCACCGCCGGCGACGTCGTGGTGCTGCTGGAGTCGATGAAGATGGAGATCCCGGTCATCGCCGAGCACGACGGCACCGTGCGTGCGGTGAAGATCGCGCCGGCCGACGTCGTCCAGGAGGGCGACGTGCTGCTGGAGCTCGTGCTCACGGGCTGAGCACGCTCCGTCCACACTCGGCAGAGGGGGCGGGATTCGAACCCGCGGCTGACATCTCTGCCAGCGACCGCTTTCAAGGCGGTTCCGATCGGCCACTCCGGCACCCCTCCGTGCCCGCCGGTGTACGGCGGCACGAGGCACAGCCTAGAGAGGGCCCGCCCCGAGGCGCGGCGGGACTACTCCGAGCCGCCGAGCTCCAGCGACACCTCGTCGTAGACGAGGTCGTTGACGCGCTGCACGTGGCGCTGGATGTCGACCACCAGCCGCTTCAGCTCCAGACGCGTCGCCTCGACGTCCGGCGTCTCGAGGATCTGCGGGCCGAGCATGCTCAGCCGCGACAGCAGCGCGTTGCGCTCGCGGAACGCCGAGCCGCCGCGGGCGGCCAGCCAGCCGTCGTCGGACCCGGCTGCCTCCCCGACGAGTGCGTCGCGCACGCCGGCCATGCGCTGGCGGACCACCCACCGCCAGTTGCCGAGCGGGATGCCGGGCTTGCGAGGGGCGTCGAGGGCGTGGTCGAGCGCGAGCACTGCGGTCGGCAGACCAGGGGGAACGGTCGGCATCGGGCGGCCTCCTCGGGCCGGGATTCTGAGTGTGACCCAGGTCACTGGTACCCACAACCCCGCGTTTGGGTGCTGAGACCGTGCGTTGTTCAATCACCCGGTGAGCGGGAGCGAGCACGTCGACTACCGGCTGGCGCCGGCCTTCGTGGCGCGACTGATGGGCGCGGCGCTGGTGGGGCTCGCGCTGCTGTTGTTCGTCGGCACCTTCGTGGTCGCGGTCGCCGGGCTGCCCCCGGACCTGCTCGTGGTCGCCGTGCTGGTCTGCGTGGCGCTCGTGGCGGGCTTCGCCTGGTGGCTGCGACAGCGGGCGTGGGTGCTGCGCGCCACGGCCGGGGGCTACCAGGTGCGGCTGGTCCGGGGCGCCGGGGTGCGCGAGGCGCGGTGGAGCGAGGTCGAGGACGCCGTCACGGCGTACCGCCGCGAGGTCGCGTGTCTCGAGCTCCGGCTGCGTGACGGGCGCACCACCACCATCCCGGTCGGGGTGCTGGCCGTGGACAAGGACGACTTCGTCCGCGAGGTCCAGGCCCGCCTGCAGCGGGGCCACGGCCTGCGGCCGCTGTGAGCCGCGGTTTCGACCTCCTCGCGGCGTCCTTGTAACCTGCTCCGCGGAGGCGTCGCCTAGTCCGGTCTATGGCGCCCGCCTGCTAAGCGGGTTTGGGTCAACAGCCCATCGCGGGTTCAAATCCCGCCGCCTCCGCTGCGCGTCGCCACGGCGACCGGACGGCTCCCACCCAGCGGGTGGGGGCCGTCGAAAATTTGTGACAACTTTGTGCATCTGGGCGTGTCGGAGGCCGATCCACCGGGGTCAAGCGCCCCGGATCAACCCCGCAGGACCGTCACGGACCGCGCGAGCCCGTCGCGAGGGCCGGCGACGCGCTGCGGGCCGGCGCGGTCATCACGGTCCGCTGAGCGCGAAACATGCGTCACACCAGCCCCGGAAAGGCTCAATACCCAATAGCGGGCATGCCCGAATGTGGCGCGGTCAAGCACCATCGAACTGCATGTTTTTGCAATGCAATTTTGTGAGGCATCAGCGGGCTCACGCCTTGCCTGACCCTGCCGACAGACTACCGGAGGCGGGCCATTCCGTGGGCTCCCAGAAGACTTGAGGTGGGGTAGCTATGAAGACCTTCGTGCGCAGGATCGCCGTCGTGATCGGGGCCGCGGCCTTGTCCGCCGGCCTCATCGGTGCGGGCACCGTGCCGGCTCATGCTGACGACGACGGTGACACCATCGTCCAGCAGGCCCGCGACACCCAGTGGGGCGGCTGAGCAGCACCTCCGACTTGAGACGAGGACCCGACTTTCCCCCCACTTGTCTGGTTCAGCGCCTACCCCCCAGGCCCGTCTCAACAGCACGAGGGCAGTGACCGCGCGGTCGCTGCCCTCGTGACATTTCCCCGGGTGCCACGGAACGCCCGCGGAGGGCCCCGGCGGGGTGAGCCGTCCCAGGACCTCACTCCGCCGGATCGTCCTCGATCTGCTCCTGGCCCGAGACCCCCATCCGGCCCATCATGTAGCCGAGCTGGAAGCGCGTCTGCGCGTCGTAGTCGGCCTTCAGGTCGGCCACGTAGCCCGCGTAGGTCCGTGGGCTGACCCCGAGCCTCTTGGCGCTCACCGGGTCGCTGTGCCCCTCGATCAGCATCCGCATCGTCATCGCGCGCTGCTCGGCGGCGATGTCCTTGAGGAGCGAGGTGTCGCGGTTGGTGAACGGGCGCCCGCGCTCCCAGGACCGCTCGAAGATGTCGACGAGGTAGGCGACCACCGCCGGCTCGCGGACGACGACCGCGACCGCCACCTCGTCGCGGTTGGGGATCACCGCCACCCGTCGGTCGACCACGATCATCCGCTTGAAGAACTCGTCGAGGGTCCGCACCTCCGCGCCCCGGGCGGTGACTGCTGCGACGTACTTGTGGGTGACCGAGCTGCGTCGCGCGCTGTGCTGGTAGAGCGTGCGCATCGTGATGCCGCGCTCGAGGACCACGATGTCGCGCAGCGCCGCCTTGGCCAGGAAGCGCGGGTCGCGGCCGGCCTCGGGCTGCGCGGTGAGCAGCTCGTCCTCGCACTCGGCCAGCAGCTGGTCGAGGACGCTGTTGATCAGCTCGACGCTGCGCAGGTAGGTGAAGGGCCCGCGGGCCGAGGACTGCGGCGCCTGTCGCCAGCTCTGGGAGAGGTTGCTGAACGCCGAGGACCACTGCGAGGACTCCGAGAGGAGCTTGGCGGCCTCCTGGCTCAGGGGCGAGACGACGCGCGACTGGACGCTGGTCGGGTCCTCGGGCGCCCAGCCGTCCTGCTCGCTGTCGAAGATGAGCAGGCCCATCTCGACGAGCAGGTCGAACGCCGGGCGCAGCTCGCCGTCCTCGGCGATGCGGTAGTCGGACGCGGCGATCTGGCCCTTCTCGCAGACCTCTTCGTAGAGCTTGGTCGCGTCATCCTCGAAGAGGGCGCGCTCATCAGGTCCGTAGCCCGGCATGACTACCCACCTCTCGACGGCCGCAGATCACGCAACGTCGATGATCCCACACCGGCGCCGCGGTGCGGAGAGGCTCCTCGGGTCAGACCATCCCGGTCGGGGACTGCGCCGGCGTCGTGCGCGGCGAGGTCACCGGCGGGGTGTTGATCACCGGCATCCGGCCGGCCGGGGCGTGCACCGGCGTGGTGCGCGGCGAG
The DNA here is from genome assembly GCF_000422805.1 of Nocardioides halotolerans DSM 19273. GTDB lineage: Bacteria > Actinomycetota > Actinomycetes > Propionibacteriales > Nocardioidaceae > Nocardioides > Nocardioides halotolerans. Next base: position 117,879 of record NZ_AUGT01000020.1, read on the forward strand.
GTGACCGGGGGCGTGTTGATGACCGGGAGGCGCGAGGTGAGGCCGGCCGAGACCGCGGCGCGCCGGAAGGCGTCCGCCGACTCCGCGACCAGGCCGGCCTGGGCGGAGAGGGTGCCGATCTCGAACCACACCTGGGCGGCCTCACGGTCCGCCCCGACGCCGGTCAGCGTCGCGATGGCGCGGCGGTACCACTGCTGCGCCTCCTCGTGCTCACCGAACAGCCACGCGGTCTGGCCGAGCAGGGTCAGCGCGTGCACGGCGATCAGGGGCTCGGTGTCGGAGTAGGTCTCGACGACGCCGAGCATCTTCTCCTTGGCGGCCTCGGCCTCACCCGCCACGAGCATCGCCTGCGCGTTGACGAGCTGGTTGCGGGCCCGCTCGCCGGGGCTGGCCTGGCTCCACTCCAGCTCCATGTCCGCGAGGCGCAGCTGCTCGCGCGCCTCCTCGAGCCGCGGGGGGTCGGTGCGGAGCATGATCGCGCTCAGCTGGGTCCGCAGGCTGCCGACGTCGCGCATCCGCTCGCTGTTCTCGAGCAGGTGGAGTGCGCGCTTCGCGAGCGGGAGGGCGCCGGCCACGTCGCCGGAGTCGGCACGGAAGTAGCTGGCGTTCCAGTACGCCGACGCGCGCGCCACGGGCGAGCTCAGCCGCTCGGACTCTGCGATGGCCCGGTCGCACAGCTCGGCGGCCTCGTCGGTGCGGCCGCTGACGAACAGGGCAGCCGCCAGGGTCACCGCGAGCCGGATCCCCTCCTCGGTGCCGAGGGCGTCCTCGGACTCCGCGCCGAGCTGGGTCTGCGCGACCGCGATCGCTCGCTCGAACTGGCCCGCCTCACGCCAGATGCTGCACAGGGAGGTCGCGACCTTCAGCCGGATGCCGGAGTCGGCCGCCTGGCCGAGCAGGGCCTGGAAGGCGGGCACGGCGGCGGGGTCGCCGACCCGGTCGAGCGCGCTCGCCTCGAGGTAGCGGGCCCGGGTGATGCCTCCGGCCACGGCCTGCAGGCCCGGCGAGCCGAGCGCCTCGCGCGCGAGGGCCAGGGCGTTCTCGCCCTCGCCTCCGGCCAGGGACAGCTCCGCGTGGTCGAGCAGCAGCTCCAGCCGGCTGGCGTCCTCCCAGCCCTCGCCGTGCGCGAGGAAGTCGACCGTCACGCCGAGCCGGCCGGCGAGGACCTGGAGCAGGTCGGTGCCGGGCCGGCGCTGGCCGCTCTCGATGCGCGAGATGTAGGCGACGGAGGCGTCCGTGCCGGCCAGCTCCGGCTGCGTGAGCCCCGCTGCGACGCGGGCGGCCCGGATGCGCTCGCCCAGGACGACGGGGTCGAGCTTGGTCAGCTGGTGGGCGAGCTCGGGGGACATGTGGCACATCTTGCCGCGAATTGCCCCGAAAAGCGTCAAGTCACCGAATTTGGGGACGCGAGTGACCTGTGTGACGCGGTTGTCTACGCCTGACTCATGGCGGGAACGTCCCGCCTCCCCTGACGCGAGGAGTCACCGCATGAACAACAAGCCCGTCCGTCTCGCCCTGGTCAGCCTCGTGGCTGTCATCAGCGTGCTCGGTCTCAGCCAGGCTCCCGCCGCCGCAAACCAGGGCCGCGAGCTCGGTCGCACCACCCTGTGCTGCCGCTAGCCACCAACTGAACACAGGCCCCAGGAGGGTCGGAGCGAGGGGGCTCCGACCCCCATTGGCACGCCTACTGGTATGGACTACCCAAGACAGTTGCCAGAAGTTGCCATATAGTCGGCAACACAGCCGCTGCGCACACCTGTCTCAGCACAGGCCCCCACCGCGCACCAGCTAGTTCCAGGAAATGTCCTGGCGCCGGGAGCCCCCCACATGCACTCCCGGCGCCGGGCATCCTGAGAATCCCATCCGGTCGGCACCCCCCGCCATCACCCGTAAGGGCGTCCGGACCTGACGAGGCCCGGGTCGAGACTTCTCGACCCGGGCCTCGCCGTACGTCGTGGTGCCGCGAACGGGCTCGGTGCTCAAGCTGCTTCGCTAGCCCTCGTCGAGGTCCTCGGCCACCCGCCGGTGCGCCTCCCAGATCGCCTCCGGCAGGCGGTCGAACTGCTCGAGGTGCTCCTGGCGGAACCCCATCTCCTGGCGCCAGCGGTCGACGTCGATGCTGAGCACCGCCTCGAGGTCCGCCTCGCTGATCTCGAGACCCTCGAGGTTGAGCTCCTCGGCCGTCGGAACGACGCCGACCGGGGTCTGCCGGCCCTTCACCTCGCCCTTGCGGTACTGCACGAGCCAGAGCAGGGCGCGCAGGTTCTCGCGGTAGCCGGGCCAGCGGAAGTGGCCGTCCTCCGGGTCGCGCTGGAACCAGTTGACGTGCGCGAACAGCGGCTGGTCCTTGGCCGCGCCGATCACGTCGAGCCAGTGCTGGGCGTAGTCGCCCTCGCCGTAGGCCATGAACGGCCGGTTGGACATCGGGTCGTAGCGCAGCTGGCCGTCGACGCCCTCGGCCGCGAAGGTCGCCTCCGCACCCAGCGTGAGGCCGTCGTAGACGCCCTCGGCGAGGTCGGTGATCGCGCGGACCAGCGGCTCGCGGTCGCGCGTGCGGCCGCCGAAGATGATGACGTCGACCGGCACGCCGCGCGGGGTCTCGTAGTCGTCGGCGACATTCGGCACGTTGGCCAGCGTCGTCGTGAAGCGGCTGTTGGGGTGCGCCCAGGGCTCGTTCTGCTCCTCGGGCGTCCGCTCGGTGATCGGCGTGCCCTTCCAGTCGAGCCAGCCCGTGGCGTCGGCCGGCGGCTCGGGCGTGCGGCCCTCCCACCAGACCTCCTGGGTGGTGGGGTTGTAGGCGACGTTCGTGAAGATCGCGCCCGAGCCGGGCCGGATCGAGTCCAGCGCGGTCGGGTTGGTGAGCTCGTTGGTGTCCTTGGCGACGCCGAAGACGCCGTTCTCCGGGTTGAAGCCCAGCACCCGGCCCGACTCCTCGTCGGCCCACAGCCAGGTGATGTCGTCGCCGTAGAACTCGACGTGGTAGCGGTCGCCGAGGGCGTCGGGCGCCAGCGTCATCGCGAGGTTGGTCTTGCCCGAGGCGCTCGGGAAGCCGCCGGCGATGTGGTACTTCTCGCCGGTCTGCTTGTCGACGACGCCGAGCAGCATGAACTGCTCGCCGAGGAAGCCGTTCTTCCAGCCGTCGTACATCGCCTGGCGCAGGCCGTGGGCGATCTTGCCGAGCAGCGCGTTGCCGCCGTACGACGAGCCGTAGTGGAGGATCGTGCGCTCGTCGGCGACCGTGACGAAGTAGCGCTTGTCGTCGGGCGTGCCGTGGCCGAGGGTCGGCAGGTCGCCGGTCACGTGGACGGCGCGCACGAACGAGTTGGGGTCGGTGAGGTTGTCGACGTGGTCCTTGCTGACCCGCGCCATGCGGATCATGTGCAGCACCACCGGCCGGCAGTCGGTGAGCTCGACTCCCGCAGCGAACGCCTCGAGGGGCGAACCCGGGGGCGCCATCAGGTAGGGGATGACGTACATCGTCTTGCCGCGCGACTGCCCGGCGACGAGCTCGTTGAAGAGCTCCTTCATCTCCGAGGCCGGGCGCCAGTTGTTGTAGACGCCCTGGTCGGCCGGGTCGTTGGTGGCGACGATCGTGCGCTCCTCGGAGCGCGCGGTGTCCTTGACGTAGGAGCGGGAGTAGTAGAGGCCCTCGCCCGCCGGCATCAGCTCGCCGGCGTCGAGCGCCTCCTGGACCAGGCGCGCGTCGTCGTCCGCGCTGACGACCTCGATGCGGTCGGGCTGCGTGATGGCCGCCCAGTGGGCGACGTAGTCGCGCACCTGCTGGTTCTTGATCCCGGCCTCGTCGAGAGCGGCTTCAACGTCCGTCATCGCTGGCGATCCTTCTGTCGAGGTGACAAGTTCGTCGGATGGCGCGGCACCGTTGTCGCGACTTTCCCGAAACTGTGTGCGGCGGCCCCGGGGCCTCCGCGGAACGCCGACGCTACCTCCGACCGGAGCCCGGACATATTGGATCGGTCCAAGCACTATGGTCCGGGTCACACTGCAGGATTCGGACCACCGATGCGGGTCGGCTATCCTCGTCCAGTCCCGCGGACGACCACGTGTCAGCCGTCGGACGGGCGCCCGTAGCTCAACGGATAGAGCATCTGACTACGGATCAGAAGGTTTGGGGTTCGAATCCCTACGGGCGCGCAAAGTCCTCCGGACACCTCTCCACGTCGTCGCGTCTCGCGGTGTCTCGCCGCACCAGCGCGAGGCCCGCGCCGTGCGGCGCGGACCTCCTCGCGTGGTTCGCTACTTCAGCTTGAAGGTCCGCTTGCCGGAGCCGGCGGCGTACTGCCCGTCGCCGACGTAGGTCGCGGTCGCCTTGAGCCTGGTCGTGGCCGGCGCCCGGAGCTTGAACGTCGCGATGCCGTTCTTCAGAGTCGCCGTCCGCTTCTTCGAGCCGATCTTCAGGGTGATTGTGCCGGTGGCGGGGAGGGCGCCGACCGTCGTGACGGAGACCTTGACCTTGCCCGGCCTGCCCTTCTTCAGCTTGCCGGAGAACGTCAGCGCCGAGGCCGACTTGTCGACGGTGGTCGCGCTCGTCGAGGACGCCACGTCGTAGAGGTCGTCACCGGAGTAGACGGCGGACAGGGTCGTCGCGCCCGCGGCCGCCGGGGTCCAGGTGACCGCGGCGGTCCCGTCGGGCCCGAGGATGGCGGTCCCGAGCGCGACACCGTCACGGGTGAGCGTCACCGGACCGGACGGCTTCGGGCCGGCCGGGCCGGTCGCCGTGATCGTGGTGGTGACGGCGCGGCCGCGGGTCGCGCCCGGCGTGCTGAGCGACAGCGCCGCCGTCCGGGCCACGGTGGTGACACCGATCTGCGCGGTCGCGGTGCCGCCCTGGCCGTCGGACACGGTGACCGTGAACGAGTCGCTCGCGGTCTTGGCCGTCGGCGCGTAGGTCACGGTGAGGTCCTCGTGGGTCACCGTGCCGTGCGCGGGCGTGCTGCTCGAGGTGACGGTGACGGTGTCGCCGTCGACGTCGACCGGCGCCAGGACCGTCGACACCGGGGTGCCCGCGGTCGTGCTCAGCACGACGTCGGAGACCGTCGGGGCGTCGTTGACCGGGGTGACCGTGAGCGAGACGGTGGCGGCGGCGGACGTCGCGGTGCCGTCGCTGACCGTGAACGTGAAGGAGTCGGGGCCGTGGTAGTTCGCCGCGGGGGTGTAGGTCGCCTGGCCGCCGGTCGTGACGGTGAGCGTGCCGTGGTCGGGGTCGAGCCCCTTGGCGTAGGTCAGGATGTCGTCATCGTCCTCGTCGGTGCCCGTGAGGGTGATCGCCTTCACCGCGTCCTCCGGCGTGGTCACGCCGTCCTGCGCGTTCGCCACCGGAACGTGGTTGCCGCCCGCGCCCTCGACCGTGATCGAGACCGTCGCCGGTGCGGAGGTCACGGTGCCGTCGTTGGCGGTGAACGTGAACGAGTCCGGTCCTGAGTAGCCCGTGGTCGGGGTGTAGGTGGCCTGCGCTCCGGCCAGGACCACCGAGCCGTGGCTCGGCTGGGTGCCGATCGCGTAGGTGAGGGTGTCGCCGTCGACGTCGGTGCCGGCGAGGGTGATCACCGTGGGGGTGCCGGCGGGTGTGCTCGCGCTCTGCGGGGTGGCGACGGGTGCGTCGTTGACCGGGGTGACCGTGATCGTCACGGTCGTGGCCGCCGTGCCGCCCTTGCCGTCGGAGACGGTGACGCCGACGGTGTCCTGGCCGTGGAAGTTCGTGGCGGGGGTGTAGCTCAGGGTCGACCCGCCGGTGATGCTCGTCGTGCCGTGCGCGGCCGGGGTGGTGACCGACCAGGTGAGCGCGTCGCCGTCGGGGTCGGTGGCGGTGAGGGCCACGGTGGTCGCGGTGTCCTCGTCGGTCGTCTTGGCCATCGGCGCCGTCGTCGGGGGCTGGTTCGGCTGGACGACGCACGCGCCCGCCGGGGCGCTGCTGCCCCAGATCGAGCACACCCACTCGGGGTGGTCGATGAAGGGGTTGCGGTTGTGCTGGTAGTCGGCGTCGATCAGGTTGTTGCGCAGCCGCTCCGCGTCGTCCGGCGGGTCGGCGAGCGACCACGCGACGAGCGTCGAGAGCTTGCCCAGCTGGCTGCCGCTGTCACCGACCTGGTTCCACATCTTGAGGTCGACGGCGAACTGGTCGTCGGCGTCGCCGTTGTAGCGCACGTCCATGTACATGATGCCGCGGGCGATGTCGCCCTTGACGGCATTGCGGGGTTCGAAGGAGTCGCCGTCGGCGTGGCAGAGGACGGGGCAGCCCGGGACGCTGGCCGCACCGCCGTTGTCATAGTCCTTGTTCCCGCGCGAGGAGTTGCTGGTCGCACGTGAGGGCCGCATGTGGAACAGGTCGGTCCCCGGCCCGGCCGCGGTGTTGAAGCTGCCGCGGCTCTGCGGCCAGGTGTGCTCCCGGTTCCACGAGTCGGCGTTCGGACACGTGTTGCCGCACCGGTTGCCGGCGTCAAGGCTGTCGCCGGAGTAGACGTCGATGATCTTGGTCGGGTCGTTCGGGTCCCTGTCGAGCACCACCATGGCGTCCCACACCCCTGGGGAGTAGTTCACCCGGGTGTGCCCGTCGATGATCTCGTTGAGCTTGAGCGCGAGCGCGGTGCCGGTCAGACCCTCGGTGCCGGCGTAGTACGTCGCCGGGTCGTGCGGGGCGTCGCGGGTCGCCTCGCCAGCGGAGGCCGCGGCGGCCCCGGCCTCGGGCGTCGCGACGACGAGGGTCAGGCCCGCCCAGCCGATCGCCGACGCGGCGAGGGTGGCGATGAGGCGACGAGTGCGCATGACGCTCCTGCGGGTTGCCGGCAGCGGCGCCGGGGCGGTTCGTGTCGGGGCAACCTACGGGGTGTGGCACCGGACGCATATTCCTCGATGTGACCTGGGTCATGCGGGCCATGTTGGCCTGATCCAGACGGTCTACGCCGCCGGAAATGACGAACCTCCCGGGTGCCGTACGGCACCCGGGAGGTTGTTGTCCTGGTCAGGCGTGCTGAGCAACCTGCGCCGGGGCGGGGCGCTCGGCGGTGTGCTCGACCCGGCGTGCGTGCCAGAGCCCGAGCAGGACGAGCACCAGGAGCACGGCCGCGGCGCCGAAGGAAACGTATGCGGCGATGCCGGTGATGGTGCCGATCGTGGCGAACGCGTAGCCGTAGAGCAGCAGGCCCCGCAGGGTGTTGCCCATGAACAGCGTCTGGCGCAGCTGACCGAGCGCCTGGCCGTCCTCGGTCGCCTTCTCCTCAGGAGACAGCTGGAGGAACTCTCCGCTGACCTCCTCGTAGGTGCGGCCGTCGCTGGCGGCGTTCATGTGCACCAGGATGTAGTGGTCGGCGAAGGCCTTGGCCTCGGCGCCGGTGTCGAGCTGGCTGCCGAAGTAGGGCTCGAGGGCCTTCTGGTCGGCCTGGGGCAGCTCGGCCACGGCCTCGGCCGTCGGCATGGTGATGTCCTGCATGACCAGCTGGTCGTGGACCTGGTCGCCGATGAAGGTGTTGGCCCAGGTGAGCAGACCACCTGCGGTGACCAGAACAGCGACGAGGGCCAGCCCCGTCCACGAGATGAGTTTGTCGAATGCCGAGCGCATGATGATCTCCTCAGTCTGCGGGGCCCTTGTGCTCCGCGATGACTCCAAGCTATGAGCGGCGGGCAGGTGCCGATCAGAGGCGGAAGGACCGCCGCGACCCGGCGAAGGTCCCTGGTTCGCCGGGACCTTCAGCGCCGCCGGTGCAGACGGCCGTCCTCGCGCCGGCGGAGCGTGTCGGGCCCGGCACAGGCCGACCGGGCCGTGGGCGGCGATCGCCCCCAGCGGCCCGGTCGGCGTGAGCAGGGCGGCTCCCCAGCGGGAGGTCACCCGTGTGCGGCAGCGCCCGTCAGGGCGCCCCTCGACTCCGTCTCGGACCGCCCGACCTCCGACCGGAGCTCCGGCGTGACGAGCACGGGGCAGCTGCCGTGGTCGAGCGCGGCGCGCACGACCGGACCGAGGTGGGTGCCGATCGGCAGGCGGTGGTGCCGGCGACCGAGGACGAGCACGTCGGACGCCTCACCGGCGTCGAGGACCGCCTCGACCGGGGGTGCGTGACGCACCTCGATCGTCACGTCGACGTCCGGGAACTCCTCCTGCAGCGGCGCCAGCACGGGCTGCATCTCCTCCCGGCTGCGAGCTGCCCACTCGTCGCGGACCGAGCCGTCGACGACGACGACGTCGAACCCGGAGGCGAGCCACCAGGCGTGCAGCACGACCAGCCGCGCGCCGCGGTCGCGCGCCTCGGTGAATCCCGACCGCAGGATCGCGGGCGCCTCCACCGGGTCCTGGACAGCCACGGTCACGACGCCCTTGGGTGACGATGTCGGGTCCCAGCCCTCGGGAACGGAGAGCACCGGCACGTGGGCGCGGCCCGCGACCCCGTGCACCATGGACCCGACGAAGACCCGCTTGACGCGGCTCAGCGCGCGGTGCTGCATCACGAGCAGCGAGGCGCCGTCGGTACGGCGTACCAGGTCGTCGACGACCCAGCCGGTGTCCATGAGCTCGCCCGTGACCGGGACGTCGGACCCCGCGAGCGTGCGGGCCTCGGCGAGAGCGCCGTCGAGCGTGGCCTTGGCGGCGTCGAGCACGCCGCCGTAGACGCCGACGTAGGCGTCCCCGGGCGGCAGCTGCAGGACGTGGACGAGGTGCAGCGGACGCTGGGTGCGCCGAGCCTCGGCGATGGCGACCGCGAGGGCGGCGTCGAAGCCGTCGGCTCCGATGCCGAGCACCACGGCGTTGGTGGGAACGGTCATCTCTTCTCTCCTTGTCTGGACTGACATCAAGCGGACTCGGGCACCACCGCCACGGTGGTGTGCGCGCGCTCGAGCACGGCGATCGCGCAGGACGCGTGCAGGAAGCGCGCCCACCCGGACGCCTGGCTGCGGCCGACCACGACCAGGCTCGAGTCGGGCAGCCGGTCGACGAGGCACTCGTCCACGAGGCCCCGGGCCAGCTGCAGGGTGACGTCCACGTCGGGGAACTTCTCGACGAGGGCGGACACCGACCGGGTGAGGAGGAGCCGCAGGTCCGAGAGGTCGTCGGGGTCGGTGTCGTCGACGATGCCGGGGCCGCGGACCGCGACGGCCACGTCCCAGAAGCAGTGCATGACCGTCAGCGGGGCCCCGCGCAGCGATGCCTGGGCGAATGCGAACTCCAGCACCGGGGTCGCTGCCGGGTCGCCGTCGGACCCGACCAGGATCCCCGGGCCGACCACCGGCCGCGCGCTCGGCCGGCAGACGACGACCGGGCAGTGGGCCTGGCGGGCGACCGAGGCGCTCACCGACCCGAGCAGGGCCGTGCGCACCGGCCCGCGACCCCGGGACCCGACCACGACCAGGTGAGCCCGCTGCGACAGCTCCACGAGGGCGAGCCGCGGGTCCGGCTCGACGACCGCGGTGACCACCTCGATGCGTGGTGCCGCGGCGGTCGCCAGCATGCGGGCCGACGTGACCGTGTCGCGGGCGGCCTCGTCGAGCGCCGCGCTCAGCTCACGGTGGTCGATGCCCTGCGCGTCGAGCCAGACGGTGTCGCGCAGTGCGCTCCCGCTCGTGCTGTGGACGATCGCGAGGGTCCGGTCTTCGAGAGCCGCCTGGGCCGCGGCCCACCCGACGGCCCGGTCGGAGTCGGCGGAGCCGTCGACGCCGACCACCACGCAGCCGTGAGGTACGTCGTGCATCCTCATGCCACCAGCCTCGTCCCGGGCGCGCCCGGACCCCACGGCCGTGCGGCCCGGGCGCCCGGGACCAAGGACCCTCCCTACCGGCCCTCGCCGCGCCGGAGGCTGAGGTCATGCCTGTGGATGCGACCGGAGCTCGGAGTGACGCGAGGACCGGGAGCACCCCCGCGTCCGGGACCGCGGAGGCGCGGGGCCCGGCGGACGTGCTCCTGGCCGACGGCTCCATCGCGGTGATCCGGGCGCTGCGCCCGGGTGACGGCCCGGCCCTGCACGAGCTGCACGAGCAGGTCTCGGACGAGGCGATCCGGCTGCGCTTCTTCAGCGTCGCGCGCCATGCCGCGCACGCGTACGTCGACCACGTGCTCCAGGACGAGCGGACGCTGGCCCTGGTGGCCGAGCTGCACGGCCGCCTCGTCGGGCTCGCGACCGCCGAACCGATGAGCCCTACCCGCTCGGAGGTCGCCTTCCTCGTCGCTGACGACGCCAGGGGGCACGGGGTCGGGACGCTCCTGCTCGAGCACCTGGCCGCTCACGCCCTCGCCTTGGGCATCACCGCGCTCGAGGCCGACGTGCTCACCGAGAACCACGCGATGCTGAGCGTCTTCTCCGACGCCGGCTACACCTACGAACGCAGCTTCGACGCGGGCACCGTGGTGCTGACGCTGGGCACCGGGCCGACCCAGGAGTCGACCGAGCGAGCGGACGCCCGTGAGTTCCGGGCTGAGGCCCGGTCGTTGCGGCCGATGCTGCGGCCGGGGTCCGTCGCCGTCGTGGGCGCTCGCTCGGACGGCACCGGGATCGGGGCGACCGTGCTCCATTCGATCGTCGACGCCGGCTTCCACGGCCGGGTCGTGCCGGTCCACCCGCGCGCCGAGCGGCTGGCCGGGCTGCCGGCGTATGCCTCGCTGCTCGAGGTCACCGACGCGGTCGACCTGGTCGTCATCTGCGTCCCCGCCGCGCGCGTGCTCGACGTCTTCCGCGACGCGGTCACGGCCGGGGCCAGGGCTGCCGTGATCGTCTCATCAGGGTTCAGCGAGCTCGGCAAGGAGGGCGCCAGGATCCAGCACGACATCGTGACCTTGGCCCGCGCCCACGACGTGCGGGTGGTTGGCCCGAACTGCCTGGGTCTGCTGTGCAACCACCCCTCGCTGCGGCTCAACGCCACCTTCCACGACGCCGTCCCGCCGGCCGGCGGGCTCGCCGTCGCCAGCCAGTCCGGCGGGGTGGGCATCGTCCTGATGGACCTCGCCCGCGAGCTCGGGCTCGGCGTCCACACGTTCGTCTCGCTCGGCAACAAGGCCGACGTCTCGAGCAACGACCTGCTCGCGGCGTGGTACGACGACCCGGAGGTGACCGCAGCAGCGCTCTATCTCGAGTCGTTCGGCAACTCGGCGAAGTTCGCGCGCTTCGCCCGCAGGTTCGCCCGGCGCAAGCCGCTGCTGGCCGTCGTCGGCGGCCGGTCCGCCGGGGGCAGCCGGGCCGGTGTGTCGCACACCGCAGCGGCCGCCACGCCCGGCGTCGGCGTGGACGCGCTGTTCGCGCAGGCCGGCGTCATCGGTTGCCGCGACGCCGAGGACCTGGCGCGCACCGCCGTCCTGCTGACCGAGCAGCCGCTGCCGGCCGGGCGCCGGATCGCGATCCTCTCGAACGCCGGAGGCATGGGCGTCCTGGCCGCTGACGCGGCCGCCGACGAGGGTCTCGACGTCGTCGAGTTCTCGCCCGCCCTGCAGCGCCGACTGGGCGCGCTCGTGCACGGCACCACCGGCACGTCCAACCCGGTCGACGCCGGTGCGGGAGTCTCACCGACGCAACTCGCCGACCTGCTCGAGGCCGTCCTGGCGTCCGGTGAGGTGGACGCCGTCCTCGTCGCGCCGGTCGCGACCGGCGTCACCGACGGCAGCGCGACCATGCCCGAGCTGACGAAGGCCCGGGCCCCGCACCCGGAGGTCACCGTCGTCGGCGTGCCACTCGGGGGCCTGCCGGACGCGGCACCGTCGCCGGTCCCGATCACGACCTACCGCACCACCGCCTCGGCGCTCAGGGCCCTCGGCCGGGCCGCGCGCTACGCCGAGTGGCTGGTCGAGGAGCCTGTCGCCCCGCAGACCAGCGACCCCGCACTCCTGGTCGAGGCACGGCGCCGGGTGCGGGCCACGCTGTCGGGCGCCCGCTGGCTGGACGCCGCCGAGTGCGCGGCTCTCCTCCAGGACTGGGGCATCCCTCTGCTCGGCTCGGCCGCCACGTCGGCGGCGGAGGCCGCGAGCTGCGCCTCGCGTCTCGGCTTCCCGGTGGCGGTGAAGGTGACCGACCCGGGCGTCGTCCACAAGACCGAGCTCGGGCTGGTGCGCACGGGGCTACGGACCCGCGAGCAGGTGCTGGGCGCCTACCGCGACTTCCGCGCGACCGTCGGCCACGCACCGCAGGTGCTGGTGCAGCCCATGGTCGCGGGCACCGAGATCGCCCTCGGCCTGGTGCGCGACCCCTCGATGGGACCGCTGGTCATGGTCGCGAGCGGCGGTGTCGCGACCGACGTCTGGGACGACCGCGCCTTCCTCGTGCCGCCTGTCTCGACGGCCGAGGCGCGACGCGCGATCGGGTCGCTGCGGATCTCGCGGCTGCTCGAGGGGCTCCGCGGCGCACCCGCCGGCGACGTCGCCGGCCTGGTCGACCTGGTGACGGCACTCGGGAGGTTGGCCGTCGACGTCCCGGAGGTCGCCGAGCTGGACCTCAACCCCGTCGTCGTCAGCGCCGCCGGCTGTGCCGTCGTGGATGCGAAGGTGCGGCTGGGGACCCCGGTCGGGCCGGACGCGCACGCTCCCCGGCAGCTGCGCCCGGTCACCTAGGCCCGGTCAGCTCAGCTCGAGGACCTCGGCGACCGGCCGGCGCGGGGTGCGCGGCAGCTCGCTGCGGCTGATCGCCTGCCACCCGACGCGGATCACCACGAGCGGTCGGGCGAGGCCACCGAGCACGCCGAGGTGGAACGCCGCCCGGGTCTCGTCGACCTCGACCACCTGGCTGAGCGGCACGACCGACATCCCGTCGATCGTGGCCTCGAGCCACAGGGCGCTCAGCCCCTCACCGGCGGTCAGCCAGGCCGCCGGGTCGTCGTCGGAGGCGCACAGGACGATCAGGCCGTCGGACCCCTCGACCTCGTCTCCGCCGATGTCGTCCAGGAGGCCGCCCGCGAACCGGCTCTGGCGCCGGGTTCGGAGGTCGTCAGGGACAGGCAGCACCGCGGAGGGGACGCCGTCCTGCACGCCGCGATCGATCCACGACCTCTGCTCGACCATCGCGGGGTCGTCCCCGGGCTGGAGGTGGACGGCTCGGTTGATGAGCATCTCGGCGTGGAAGCGCTCGGTCACGTCGGTGAGGGGCAGCGCCCGAGCACCTTGCGACGAGGCCTGGGCGGCGAGGTGGGTCAGCCGGTCGTCAGCGACCGGCCACGACGTGAACCGCCTCCGGTCGGTGCAGCGCTTCTCGATCGCGTCGAGCCGCGCGGCCGCGTGGCGCGACGGTGTGGCCGGCTCGAGGGCGAGGACGGCCAGGAGGTCCGGCGTGCCTTCGTCGGGCAGCCGGGTCACCGTGGCGGCCCACCCGAGTGCGTCGGCGGCCACCTGCGCGTGGTGCAGCGCGGCACCGCAGCTGATAGTCAGGTTGCGCCCGTCGGGGTCACCTTCGTGGAGCTGGCGGGACCGGTCGGCGTACAGCTCGAGCGAGGTGGGGCCGGCCCGCCAGCGCCACGGCTGGGTGTTGTGCACGCTCGGCGCGCGGGTCGCGAGCTCGACGATCCGGCGCATCGTGTCCGGCGGGACGTGGGTGGCGGTCATGCCGTCCGCCCGTGGTCGGCGACGTCGCGGTGGACCTCCGGACCGGCCGAGACCGGCCCGAGGTCGACGCGGCCCACGACCAGGAACGACCCGCCCGCGCACCGACCCCCGAGAGAGGCGTGGACGGTCGGCTCCACCCGCGACGGCGGGTGCGGAGCCTGGATGATGGTCACGAGCGGCCTTCCGAGACGGGTGCGGCGGGAATCGTCCAAGCGTGCGGTCCCGCGTGGCGCCGGCACAGGGACCAAGGTCCTGTCGGCCCGGGCCGATCCGCCCCCTCCGTGGCGCGGCGGGAACCACTACCGTGGAGACCGTGACCGACGCTCCCCAGGCCGCGTCCCCGGCCGAGTCCGACGCCTCCACCATCCGGGTCTTCCTGCTCGACGACCACGAGCTCGTGCGTCGGGGCATCCGGGAGCTGCTCGAGAGCGAGGGCGACATCGTGGTCGTCGGCGAGTCCGGTTCGGCACAGGAGGCGTCCCGCCGCATCCCGGCCCTGCGACCCGACGTCGCGATCCTCGACGGCCGGCTCCCCGACGGGTCCGGCATCGACGTGTGCAGGGACATCCGGTCGGTCGACCCGACGATCAAGGCCCTGATCCTCACGTCCTACGACGACGACGACGCGCTCTTCGCGGCCATCATGGGCGGCGCCTCGGGCTACATCCTCAAGCAGGTGCGCGGCAACGACTTCGTCGACACGGTGCGCCGAGTCGCCGCCGGGCAGTCGACGCTCGACCCGGCGATGACCGCGCAGGTGCTCGAGCGCGTGCGCAACGGTCCACCGAAGGACAAGGAGCTCGAGGGGCTCACCGCCCAGGAGCAGCGGATCCTCGAGCTGATCGGGGAAGGCATGACCAACCGCCAGATCGCGGAGACCATGTTCCTCGCCGAGAAGACCGTGAAGAACTACGTGTCCTCGATGCTGGCCAAGCTCGGGCTCAACAGCCGGACCCAGGCCGCGATCTTCGCCACGAAGCACACCCGGGGCTGAGGCCGGCTCGGCCCCCACCTCGGTGCCCCCGGGACTCGGGCCTCCGACTCAGGCGGGGGTGATCCGCCGCCCGGTCACGTCGGCGACGACGATGCGCAGCCGCACGCTGCGCGGGCCGGGCGCCCACACGTCCGGCTCGGCGTCCTGCGGGGCGCCGTACTCGAGGTGCGCCGTGCCTCGCACGAGGACGCTCCAGCCGGACCTGGTCGAGGCGTCCACGTGGTCGACCTCGAACGCGACCGCGCTGTCGTCGCACTCCCGAGCCGCACCCGAGTGGGCGGTCGTGCGCACCAGCACCTCGTCGCCGGTGACGGCGAAGTTGACCGGGATCATCGTGATGCCGTGGGCGCCAGCCCAGCCGAGCCTGCCGACCGGCTGGCTCGCGGCGAGCTCCCAGCACTCGTCGGGGGAGAGGTCGAGGACCCTCTGGTCCATGGCTGCCTCCTTCGGCTGCGTCGTTGTCGAGAGCATCGGCGAAGCCGGTGGGAGGTCGGCAGGTCCGCAAGGCCCCCGGAGCAGGGACCTTCTGCCATGCCTGTGGGCAGGTCGAGCGTCCGGCAGACTAGGTTGTCGCTGATCCACGGGAGGAAGCCTGGTGATCGAGGAGACGACTGACCGCGGCGGCGACCACCGCGCCGAGCTCGACGCACGTGCACTCCGCGACGTGGAGTTCGACGACCTGCTGCGCGAGGTCCTCAACCGGGTGCAGGGCGTGCTCGACGAGCAGGCCCGGCTGCGCCTGCTGCTCGACGCCGTCGTCACGATGGCGGCCGACCTCAGCCTCGACGGCGTGCTCTCGAGGATCGTGACGATCGCCAGCACCCTGGTCGACGCCCGGTACGCCGCCCTCGGCGTCCTCGACACCGGGTCGGAGCGCCGGCTCCGCACGTTCGTGCACCACGGCATGAACACCGACGTGGTGACGAAGATCGGTGAGCTGCCCACCGGGCACGGCCTCCTCGGCCTGCTGATCGACGAGCCCCGGCCGATCCGGCTCCACGACATCGCGGCCCACCCCGCGTCGTACGGCTTCCCCGAGCACCACCCCCCGATGAGCTCCTTCCTGGGGGTGCCGGTACGGATCCGCGACCAGGTCTTCGGCAACCTCTACCTGACCGAGAAGGCCGGCGGCGGGGACTTCACCGACGAGGACGAGACCGTCGCGATCGCCCTGGCCGCGGCCGCGGGCGTCGCGATCGAGAACGCCCGGCTCTACGAGGAGGCCGAGCGCCGTCAGCTGTGGCTTCGGGCGACGGCGGAGATCGCCGCGATCCTGGCCGACTCCAGCCGAGGTCGCGATGCCCTCCAGCTGGTCGCCGACCGGGCCCGCGAGGTCGCGGGGGCAGACGTCGCCTGGATCGTCGCCGGGGCCGACAGCGAGTCGCTCGAGCTCCGGGTGGTCTCGGGCATCGCGGCCGACGTCGGTGCGATGGGCGAGGTCTTGATGGACCGGTCGCTCGCCGCCGAGGTCGTCCGCAGCGGCGAGGCGATCACCGTCCGTGACCTCGCCTCCGACCCACGGGCCGTGGACCCCTCGGCGAGCCTCGGCTGGCCGAGCCTGGGTCCTGCGGTCGTGGTGCCGATGAGCTCGGGCAACGCCGTGGAAGGCGCGCTCGCCCTCGCCTGGACCTCCGAGCACGAGGCGGGGTACGACGCCGTCGACGCCGCGCTGCCGGCGAGCTTCGCGGAGCAGGCGGCCCTCGCCCTCCAGATCGCGCGCGCCAGCGAGGACCAGCAGCGGCTGGACATGCTGGAGGATCGCGACCGCATCGGCCGCGACCTGCACGACCTGGTCATCCAGCGGCTGTTCGCCATCGGGCTCAGCCTCGAGAGCGCCGCCCGGCTGGCGGTCCACCCCGACGTCTCGGCCCGCCTCGAGCGCGCGGTCGACGAGCTCGACGGCACGATCAGGGACATCCGCCGCACGATCTTCGCGCTCGGCACGATGGATGCCACCAACGACGTCCAGACCGAGATCGAGCGGATCGTCGACCGCGCCGCCACGACGATGAAGTTCCACCCGTCGTTGCAGTTCGACGGCCCGGTCCGGACGGTGGTCACGTCCGAGCTCGCGCCCGACCTGCTCGCCGTGCTGGGCGAGGCGCTGAGCAACGCCAGCCGGCACGCCGAGGCCTCCGCCGTGGCCGTCCTCGTCAGGGCCCGCGACGACGTGGTGGTCGAGGTGACCGACGACGGCAAGGGCATGGAGCAGGGCGTGCTCGAGAGCGGTCTCGACAACATGCGTCAGCGCGCGCTCAAGCACGGCGGCGCGTTCACGGTGCGCTCCCGGCCCGGCGCTGGCACCACGGTCACCTGGTCGGTGCCGGCCGCCCCCGACGTCAGTCGCGACCAGGGGCACTGACCGGTCCGCACGCGGCGGCCCGGTCGACGAACGCCACTGCGAGGCCCCGGCCCCACCTGACCGCGTGCTCCGGCTCGCCGGCGGCGAGCGGTCCGCGGACGTCGTCGACGAGGAAGGCCCGTGGCCGGGCGACCGGCTCGAGACCGCGGCGGCGGCCCGCCCGGGCCGCGGACGGCCCAGCAGCCTGCGGCAGCCGGCGCACCCTGGTCACGCGGGTGTCGAACGTCGCGAGCGCGGGCGCTCGCCCCGGGTCGAGCTCGACGCACGCGAGCCAGTCGCGGATGCCTGTCGTGGCGCGCTGGGCCGGGGCGCCCTGGCGCACGGCGTCCGCGCGGGTGCTCGCCCGGCTCATGCCGAACGCGTGCGTGGGCCCGCCGACGACGAGGAGGTCGAGGTCCGCGGCCAGTCGGTGCGGTGCAGCGTGCACCTCGACCAGGCCGGTGTCGACCCCTTCCAGCTGCAACCCGCGCGCGATCGCTCCGGCGACCGTCTCGGTGTTGCCGAACATCGACTCGAACACGACCAGGGCCTTCATGACGTCCTCCTGCGCACGACGTGGTCTCCGTCCCGACCCTTCCGGTCGGCGCTTCCACGGGGCAGGGACCGAGGTCGTCGCGGCCCGGGCCGATGGTCCCGCGCCGGCCGACGGGTCCTTCGGTCGCGTCGAGTCGGGACCTAGGCCCCTGCCCGGGTCGCGGCGAGCGAGGTGGACTGGTGGTGGCGGCGAGGATCCCAGGGATGCAAGCGCCGGCGGCCCGAGTCGCGTGGGAGCGCGCGAGGACGGCCCAGGCCCCACACCGTGTTCGCACGGCCGGATCCTCGCCGCCGCTCCACCAGGAACAGCACGGGAGGTGAGGACGCGATGGTGACCGACATCGACCAGCCGGTCGAGGAGCTGTCTCAGGACGAGTGCTGGAGCCTGCTCGCGGACGGGGAGTTCGGGCGACTCGCCTACCGCCTCGTCGACGAGGTGCACCTGGTGCCGATCAACTACCTCGTCGACAGCGGCGCGCTGCTGTTCCGGACCGGATCAGGCAACAAGCTGCTCGCAGCCGCGCTCCACTCCGACGTCGCCTTCGAGATCGACTGGCACGACGACCTCGCAGCGTGGTCGGTCGTCGTCCGGGGTGAGCTGCACCGGTTGCAGGAGGACGAGGAGCACCGGGTCGACGGGCTCGCCCACCAGCCGTGGATCCTGACGCCGACCCCCGACGTGGTCGAGCTGCGGCCGACCGTCGTCACCGGACGCAGGTTCCGGCTGCGCCGCCCCGAGCCCGACCACGAGCTGGTGTGAGCGCATGAACAATACCGACGCCCCTCTTGCGCCCGTGTTGGTCTTCGTCGACCGCGGCGACTCCGGAGCCGCCGTTCGCTACGGCGCGGCGGAGGCGACGCGCACCCTCCGACCGCTGCGGCTGGTGCACGTGTCGCCCTCGGGGGACCGCTGGCTCATCCGCGTCGGCCGGGACTCGCTGAGGCTCGCGCACGCCCGGGCCGCGGGCGAGGTCGCGGGCCGGGTCCTCGTCCAGAGCACCCATCTCTGCGGCGGCACGCGCGACGAAGCCGTTGCGCTGGCCGACTCCGCGGCCCTCGTCGTCCTCGAGCAGCTGCCGCCCGGCAACCACCGGCTCCCGATGGAGTCCGACGCGGTCGTGCTGGCCTCGGTGACCGACACCCCGGTGGTCGTCGTCCCGACGAGCTGGGTCGAGCGGCGGCGCGGTGTCGTCACGGTCGGTCTGGACACCCAGGCAGCCGACGACACCGCCGTGCGGGCTGCCATCACTCTTGCCCGGCTGCGCGGCGACGTGCTCCGGGTGGTCGTGGCCGGCGGTGCGTCGCGCGCGGACGCCGACACGCGGCTCGAGCGGCTGGGCGGCGACGGGTGCGACCTCGCGGTGGAGCTCACCGCGGCGCCTCCGGCGTCCGCCCTGGCGTCCGCCGCGACCTCGTCGGACCTGCTCGTGGTCGGCCGCCACCACCCGCGCCCCCCGGACCACTCCCGACTGGGCAGCCTGGCGCGGGAGCTCCTCGCCGCCGCCAGCTGCCCGGTGCTCCTGACCGCCCCGGGCCACGTGCACCCGGACTCGCAGGACCCGCGCATCGAGGAAGGCCCGGCCGTGCCTGCGCACGCCCGCCGCGCTTCGTGACCCAGGTCATGGCCACCCAAGGAGGCGACATGAACGACAACCCCGGATCCCGTCCCGTCGTGGTCGGTGTCGACGGGCTGCCCGGCAGCGCGGGCGCGCTCCGCTACGCCATCTGCGAGGCCCGGCGCCGGAGCACGTCACTGCGGCTGGTGCACGTGCTGCCGACCGTGCTGAGCCCGGGCTTGGCGGTGCCGTTGCCAGGGCTGCGCCAGACCGGCGCCGACCTCCTCGCCGGCGTCGAGCTGACGGCCCGCGAGCTCGCGCCAGACCTGAGGATCGACACGCTCCTGACGCTCGGCGAGCGCACCACCGGTGTCGTCGGTGCAGCGGAAGAGGGGCAGCTCCTGGTGGTGGGCCGCGAGAGCAGGCGCGGGATCGAGCGCCTGCTCACCGGCGCCGCGACGGCGAGCATCGCGGCCCGCGCCCCGACCGACGTCGTGGTCGTGCCGTCCTTCTGGACCGAGGGAGACCTGCGCGGCCGGGTCGTGGCAGGCGTCAAGCCCGGCCGCAACACCAGCGAGCTGCTCGCGCACGCGTTCTCCGAGGCAGCCGCCCGCGGTGCCGTGCTCACCCTCGTGACCGCCTGGCACCTCACCGATCCCTACTCCGACACCATCGAGGCCCGCACCCACGCCGACGAGTGGGTCCGCAACGGCACCGAGATCCTCGACGACGTGGCGGCCGACTGGCGGGCCGCCTGTCCCGACGTGACCGTCGAGACCCGCGTGGTCCACGGCCCGGCCGCGAGGGTGCTGCTGGGTGCGAGCGAGGGTGCAGACCTGCTCCTGATCTCCCGGCGCCGGCTCGCGCTCCCGCCGTACGGCCAGCTCGGTGGGATCGGTCACGACCTGCTGCGCCTCAGCGAGGTGCCCGTCCAGGTCGTGCCCTACGTCGCCGACCCGGTGCCGGTCGCGCAGGACCTGGAGCTGGAGCAGGCCGGCGCACTCCTCAAGTGAGGATCTCTGGCCCTGCCGGTGGCGCTGCTCCACGAGTTGCAGGGGTGGAAGGAAGTGGGGTTGAACCATGGTGATGATCGACGTCGACCTCGACGGCGGCCGGCTCCGCGTCGGCTTCACGGCGACCGAGACGCTGCTCGGGCTGATCCACGACCTCGACGTGCCCCTGTCCGAGGTCCGCTCGGTGCGTCGTCTGCGCGACCCGTGGGCCGCGGTGCACGGCTGGCGCACGGGTCTGGGCGTGCCCGGGATCTGGCTGCTCGGTACGTGGTGGCGGCCCGGTCATCGCCAGCTGGTGGCGCTGCGACGCGACCGGGAGGGGCTCGCGATCACGATGCGCAGCGGTGAGTACGACGAGCTGCTGGTCAGCACTCCGCACCCGGCGGTGGTCGAGGACCGGTTGCGAAGGAGCGGCGTCAGGGTCGACGAGGTCGACGGCGTCGTGGTCGTCTGATCCCGCGGCCGGCCCCCAGTGACGTCCTTGATCACCGGTCGCCGCGCAGCAGCGCCTCGGCGGTCCTGGGTGACACGGCCTCCAGCCGACCCAGCACGTGGACGCGCAGCAGCACCAGGTTGAGCCGCTGGGAAGGGGCGAGCGGTCGGTCCAACAGATCTGTGGTCACGTCCCACAGCTCGCGGAGCTCGCGGCGGGTCAACGGCTCCGTGACGTGCTCGGCCACCTCGGCCGTGAAGGAGGCGTGGCGGGTCCGAGACAGGATCAGGTCGCTCGCAGACGGCGTTGGCTGCGATGCGGGCGATCGACGGGGCCAGGGCTGCATGGCCAGCCACGTCGTCCACATCTCAGGTCACCCGCCCGCCGTCGGGCTCTGACCGGACGAGCACGGTCACCACGTGAGGGGCCTCGGTCATGCAAGCACCGTCTCGAGTCCTCACCGGCACCGGAACGGACCGAGGTCTCGGCGGCACGGGACCAACGGCCCTCATGCGGCACGCACCGCGGTGCCATCGTCGGAAGGCACAGGATGAGGAAGGAGATCGCGATGAGCTCGGTCGACACAGAGGCCGCCGTCCTCCTCGGTGTGGGGGGCCGCGACCGGTTGTCCGACGGCACGATCGCCTTCGTCGTCGAGACCGCGGAGCGGCTCGGGCTCGGCGTGGAGCTGGTGCACGCGGTGCCCGCGGTGCTCGGTGGGCCGACCGGTGCATGGGAGGTCGGCATCGCGTTCGGGCAGCTCGTGAGCGAGGGCGAGGCGCGGCTGGAAGAAGCCGCGACGCGCGTGCGGAGCCGGCTGGGCAGCAAGCAGCCGGTGACGACGCAGCTCGTGCGTGGTGGTGCGGTCGGGACGCTGGTCGACCGAAGCCGGAGCGCCCAGCTCGTCGTCCTCGAACGCCGCCACCTCGGCCGCTGGGAGCGGTTGGCGGAAGGCTCGATCACCGCCGGTGTGGCGGCGCGGGCACACGCGCCCGTGGTGTCGGTCCCCCGAGGGTGGCGACCGCCGCAGCAGCCCCGCCCGATCACCGTGGCCGTCGAGGATGCCGCGCGCGCCGACGCGGAGGTCTGGACGGCCCTGGGTCTGGCGGCCGCCGAGGACCTGCCGGTGCAGATCCTGCGCGTGGTCTACCTCCCCGAGGCCTACCAGGAGATCCTTCGGCGCGAGACCCCCGAGCAGGACCTCCTGCGGCTGGCGCACGACGAGCTGGTCCGCGACACCAATCTCCCGGACAGCATCTGCGACCGGGTGCCGTGCACCTTCACCGTGCGGTGGGGGCGACCAGCCGAGGTGCTGGTGGATGCGTCGGCAGCGTCCTCGATGCTGGTCGTGGCACGGCGTGACCCCCGGTTGCCGTTCGGCTCGCACCTCGGTCCGATCGTGCGACACGTGCTCGACCACGCCACGTGCCCGGTCATGGTCGTGGAGCCGAGACTGGCCGAGGACCTCACCGCCGCTGAGTCGTTCGACGACGTCCTCTCCGGCCGGGCCGCCGCACGCCTGGTCTTCGAGTTCTAGAAGTCTCACGGGATCGGAGCGGTCCGGTGCCGGCGTCGAGCGGCTGGGTCGACCTCTACTGGCTGCCGCTCGGCGCCGGTGGCGTCGTCGTGCCGCGCTGCGGCTGGGTGTTCGAGCGGCTGTCTGCGCTGCGCGAGGGTCGCCGACCGCAGCCGCTGTTCCACTCCGCGCTCGAGGTGTGCCGCTCGGGCAGCCGCCACGTCATCGAGATGGCGCCGGTGTGGAGCGACGCGTCGCCCGACCGCGGGGTGGTCGTCGAAGGACCGGTCGGCCTGCGCCTGCTCGGCCGGCTGCGTGCCTTCCGCTACGAGGTGCGGCAATGGGAGGACGGCGACATCCCCGACCGGGCGTGGGTCGCCGACGGCCCGGTCCGGGTGAGTGAGGATCCCGTCGTTGCCGACCGGGTGCTCGACGTGGTCGCGACCGTGCCCGCCCTCACCTGGGGCCGCGACGAGCTCCATGCCGGTGACATGTGGAACTCCAACAGCCTGGTCGCCTGGCTGCTCGCTTCGAGCGACGTCGACCTGTCGGAGGTGGCGCCGCCGCGGGGCGGCCGTGCCCCGGGCTGGGCCGCGGGCCTGGCGCTCGCCCGGGACCGCGCCCGCTCCGTCGGCTCGCCGTAGGCACCGGCGCTCAGGGCGTCCGTACGACGACGCGGGTGCCGCTGGGCACGACGACGACGTCCTCGTCGTCGACCGCGTCGGCGAGCACCGGGAGCAGGTCGCGGATCGAGACCATCCCCGCGATGAGCCGCCCCTGGAGAACCGGCAGGTGCCGCACGCCGGCGTCAGCCATCACGCGCGCGGCCGCCACCAAGGTGGCGTCGGCCTGGACGGTGACAAGGTCGCCGGCCATCACCTCGCCGGTGCTGAGATGTCCCAGCTCGGTCCCGGCGGCGACGTGGGCGATGACGTCGCGCTCGGAGACGATCCCGGCGGGGTCACCGTCGCGCAGCACGAGGAGCGCGCCGAGGTCATCGGCCGCGAGGGCCTCGGCGGCCTCCTGGACGGTGGCGTCGTGGTCGATGGTCGCCACGGGCCAGCTCATGACGGCGGAGACCGGGCCTTGCGGGTGGGCGGTCATCGCTCCTCCTCGGACGTCGGGTCGTGCTTCGGTCCCCTCAGTCTTGGTGGCCGGGCCCCCCGGGGCCCGGGCCGAACGTCCTCGCTGCGGTGACCTTGGGCCCGCCTCGGGCCCTGGTCGGGTCTGGGTCGGGCCTTGGTCGTGCCCTGCGGGGACGTTCGGCTCTGCCGCTCCCTCCCAGAGGGCGAGACGGTGGTCGCATGAGGACGGAGCCAGCGGAGACGCCCGGCCGCGCGGCCACGGAGACGCCGCTGGCGGCCAGGGCGGTGCGGGCACGCAAGGTGTACGGGGAGGGCGACACCGCGGTGGTCGCACTGGACGACGTCTCGCTCGACCTGCCGTCGGGTGAGTTCACCGCCATCATGGGCCCGTCCGGGTCGGGCAAGTCGACCCTCATGCACTGCCTGGCCGGTCTCGACACGCTCACAGCGGGCCAGGTGCTGGTCCGCGAGATCGACCTGGCGACGCTGTCCGACCGCGAGCGCACCATCCTGCGCCGCGACCGGCTGGGCTTCGTCTTCCAGTCCTTCAACCTCCTGCCGACCCTCACGGCCGAGGAGAACATCACCCTCCCGGCCGACCTCGCCGGCCGTGCTCCCGACCCGGAGTGGCAGCGGACGGTGGTCGCCAAGCTCGACCTGGGCGCGCGGCTGTGCCACCGCCCGTCGGAGCTCTCCGGCGGCCAGCAGCAGCGGGTCGCGGTGGCTCGTGCGCTCATCTCCCGCCCAGAGGTCGTCTTCGCCGACGAGCCGACGGGGGCCCTGGACCAGAAGGCCGGCACCGAGCTGCTCCGGTTCCTGCGCTCGGTGGTCGACGAGCTCGGGCAGACCGTGCTCATGGTCACCCACGACCCCGGCGCGGCGGCGTACGCCGACCGCGTCGTCTTCCTCGTGGACGGTGCGATCGTCGAGGAGCTCGCCGCTCCGACGCGCGGCGCGATCCTCGACGTCATGAGCCGCTTGGGGGCGTGACAACCGATGCTCCGCGTCTCGCTGCGCAACCTGCTGGTGAACAAGCTCCGCCTGCTGTTGACCGTCATGGCGGTCGTCATCGGGGTGTCGTTCGTGTCGGGCACGTTCGTGCTGTCGGACACCATGGTCAAGGCCTTCGACGAGCTCTACACCGGGCTGACCTCCGGCACCGACGTCGTCGTGCGCTCCAAGAGCGCCTACGAGGCCGACGTCACGACCACGGGGGGCCAGGTGCGCCCGGTGGACGACGGCCTGGTCGAGACCGTGCGCGCCGTGCCCGGCGTCGCGGCCGCGGAGGGCTCTGTCTTCGGGTTCGCGCTGATCATCGACAAGGACGGCGTCCCCATCCAGCCAGGCGGTGCGCCCACGTTCGGCACCAGCATCAGTGCCGACCTCGAGCTGTCCGGCGGCGGGACGATGCGTGAGGGCCGCCCACCCTCCGGGCCGGACGAGATGGTCATCGACGCGCGCACGGCGCACCAGGCGGGCTTCGAGGTCGGGGACGACGTCGACGTCGTGCTGGAGGACGGCCGGAAGACCTACGAGCTCGTCGGCATCGTCGGGTTCGGCGAGACCGACAGCCTGCTCGGCGCGACCCTGTCCGGTTGGGACCTGCCGACGGCACAGGAGGCACTGGGCAAGACCGGGCTGGTCGACGAGATCGACGCCCGCGCCGAGGACGGTGTCAGCGCGGACGACCTCCGGGGCCGGATCGCCACCGTGCTCCCGGACGGCGTCGAGGCCGTGACAGGCGAACAGGTGGCCGAGGACAGCACCGAGTCGGTCCGCGACGCACTGGGCATCTTCACCACCGTTCTGCTGGTCTTCGCCGGGGTGGCGCTGCTGGTCGGCTCGTTCGTCATCTGGAACACCTTCAACGTGCTCGTCGCCCAGCGCCGCCGGGAGGTGGCGCTGCTGCGCGCGGTCGGGGCGACGCGTCGCCAGGTCCTCGGCGGCGTGCTGTCCGAGGCGGTCGCGATCGGCGCGGTCGCGGGCCTCCTCGGCCTGGTCAGCGGCATCGGTCTCGCCCTCGGCATCCGGTCGCTGCTCGGCCTGGTCGGGGTGGACATCCCCAGCACGTCGCCGGCCATCGAGATGCGCACCGTCGTGGCGGGCCTGGTCGTGGGCCTCGGGGTGACGGCCGTCGCCGCGGTGCTGCCAGCCTGGTCGGCGACCCGCGTCGCCCCGATGGAGGCGCTGCGCGACGTGGTGCCGGTCAGCCGGGGCTCCGGCCGGATCCGGCACCTCGCAGGTTGGGTCACCACGGGCGTCGGCGCGGGGCTCCTGCTGCTCATCGCCCTGATGGGCAACCAGCGCTGGTGGACGGTGATCGCCACGGTGACGACCTTCGCAGGTCTGGTCGTCGTCGGCCCGTCCCTCGCGCGCGGCCTGGCGCGGGTGGCCGACCACGGCCGGCGCGGCAACGGCTGGCGGCTGGCCGCCCGCAACGTCCGCCGGAGCTCGCGCCGCGCCGCCGCGACGGCGCTGGCGCTGACCATCGGCCTGACCGTCGTGGTCGCGGTCTCGGTGACCGCCTCCTCGCTCAAGGACTCGGTGACCGAGGCGGTGAGCGGCGGCAACCGCTCCGACCTCATCCTCGAGGCGGAGGGCGCCGGGATGGGCATCAGCCCTGCGGTCGCCGACCTGCTACGAGTCCGCGACGACGTGCGCGACGTGGTCGAGCTGAGGGAGTGGGGGGCCCAGATCGCGGGCGCGGGGCAGCTGGTGACCGGGCTCGACCCCAGGGGCCTCGATCGCGTCCTCGACCTCGGGATGGAGAGCGGTGCGGTCACCGACCTCGCGCCCGGCCGGATCCTGGTGAGCGCGAGCAACGCCGAGGACCTCGGCGTGCGGCCCGGCGACGAGCTCGTCGTGACCTTCCCGGAGACCGGCCCCGCGACGTTCGAGGTCGCCGGCACGTTCGGTCGGGGCAGCCTGATCAACGCGCACTACGTGATCTCCATGGCTGACTTCGAGGCCAACGTCACCTCGCGGCTCGACGGTGCGATCCTCCTGACCGTGGCCGACGGGATCGGCCCCGACGAGGCGAAGGCGACGATCGAGGAGGCCGTGGCCGAGTACCCGAACGTCGAGGTGAACACCCCTGCCGACATCACCCGCGACGCCCGCGCCTCGGTCGACCAGCTGCTCGGGATCGTCACCGCGTTGCTCCTCCTGGCCGTGGTGGTGGCCGTCCTCGGCATCGTCAACACCCTCGCGCTCTCGGTGGTGGAGCGGACTCGCGAGCTCGGGCTGATGCGCGCGGTGGGTGCGACGCGACGGCAGGTGCGCGCGGTCGTGCGCCGGGAGTCGGTGCTGATGTCGTTGCTCGGGGCACTCACCGGCGTGGCGCTGGGCGTCGGGTCCGGGGCCGCCCTGGCCAGAGCCCTGGGCGACGAGGGCATCACCACGGTGTCGGTGCCCCTGCTGACCGTGGGGGTCTACTTCGCGATCGCCGTGGCGGTCGGCGTGCTGGCCGCGCTCGGTCCCGCGCGGCGGGCGAGCCGGGTCGACGTCCTGCGCGCGGTCACGACCGAGTGAGCCGACGCCGTAGCGTGGCGGGATGAGCCGCGCGGTCCTCGTCCTCAACGCCGGGTCGTCCTCGCTGAAGTACCGCGTGCTCGACCCCGTCTCCGAGGAGACCGCCGTGCGCGGCACGGTGGAGCGCGTCGACGAGAGCGGCTGGGACGGTGCGTTCGAGCAGGTCTCCTCCGCGCTGTCCGAAGGGGGTGTCGACCCGGCGGACCTGCTCGCGGTCGGGCACCGGGTGGTCCACGGCGGTGACCGCTACACCGGGCCGACCCGGGTCGACGACGACGTGGAGCGGGGCATCGAGGAGCTGGTGGCACTTGCGCCGCTGCACAACCCGCCGGCGCTCGCCGGGATCCGGGCCACCAGGACGACGTTTCCCGACCTGGCGCAGGTGGCGGTGTTCGACACCGCCTTCTTCGCCGACCTGCCGGCCGCCGCGGCGACGTACGCCCTCGACCGCGACGTGGCGCGCGAGGCCGGCATCCGCCGCTTCGGCGCCCACGGGATCAGCCACCAGCACGTCGCGGGTGAGGCGGCGCGGTTCCTCGGCCGACCGCTCGAGGAGCTCTCGCTGGTGGTGCTGCACCTCGGCAACGGCGCCTCGGCCGCTGCCGTGCGGGGCGGTCTCCCGGTCGACACCTCGATGGGGCTCACGCCGCTCGAGGGCCTCGTGATGGGCACCCGACCCGGTGACATCGACCCGGGCGTCCTCCTCCACCTGCTGCGGCGGGGGTACGACGCCGACCGGCTCGAGGAGCTCCTGCACCACCGCTCTGGGCTGCAGGGGCTGGCCGGCGTGCACGACTTCCGCGACCTCGGTGAGGCGGTCGCACGCGGCGACGGCGCGGCGCGGACTGCGTACGACGTCTACTGCCACCGGCTGCGCAAGTACGTCGGTGCCTACCTCGCCGTGCTCGGCGGGGCCGACGCGATCGTGTTCACCGCGGGCGTCGGCGAGCACGCCCCCGACCTCCGCGCCGACGCGCTGGACGGGCTCTCCGCCCT
The DNA here is from genome assembly GCF_000422805.1 of Nocardioides halotolerans DSM 19273. Lineage (GTDB taxonomy): Bacteria > Actinomycetota > Actinomycetes > Propionibacteriales > Nocardioidaceae > Nocardioides > Nocardioides halotolerans. Next base: position 145,415 of record NZ_AUGT01000020.1, read on the forward strand.
CGGCGTCGAGGTCGACGACGCGCGCAACCGCGGGGCCGCCGGCGGCCCCCGCCGCATCAGTGCCGACGGCTCCCGGGTCGCGGTGCTCGTCGTACCGACCGACGAGGAGCTCGCCATCGCACGCCAGGTCCACGACCTCCTCGGCGGTTGATCTCTCCCGCGGGGACTCGGCCTGGCTCAGTTGCGGTCGGCGGGCGACTCCGGCTGGGCGGTCGTCGAGGGGGAGGCACCGGCCTCGGGTGACAGGTCGCCCCACGACCAGTCGCGGACCTCGGGCAGGTCCTCGCCGTGGTCGCGGGTCCAGGCGCGGGCCCGGCGGCGCAGGTCACCCATCTCCTGGCGAAGGGCCGCGGCGTGCGAGCCGAGCGACGGGACCCGGTCGATGACGTCCATGACCAGGTGGAACCGGTCGAGGTCGTTCATCATCACCATGTCGAACGGCGTGGTGGTGGTGCCCTCCTCCTTGTAGCCGCGCACGTGGATGTTGTCGTGGTTGGTGCGGCGGTAGGTCAGGCGGTGGATCAGCCACGGGTAGCCGTGGTAGGCGAAGATCACCGGCTTGTCGGCGGTGAAGACCGTGTCGAAGTCGCGGCCCGAGAGCCCGTGCGGGTGCTCGGACTCGTCCTGGAGCCGCATGAGGTCGACGACGTTCACGAAGCGCACCCGCAGGTCGGGGAGCCGCTCGCGCAGGATGCTCGTCGCGGCGAGTGCCTCGAGGGTCGGCACGTCGCCGGCGCTCGCGATCACGACGTCGGGGTCGTCGCCGTCGTTCGAGGCCCAGTCCCAGATCCCCACGCCGCGCGCGCAGTGCAGGTCGGCCGCGTCGGCGTCGAGCCAGTCGAACTGCGGCTGCTTGCCGGCGACGACGACGTTCACGTAGTGCTCGCTCGCGAGGCAGTGTGCCATCGTCGAGAGCAGGGTGTTGGTGTCCGGCGGCAGGTAGACCCGGACCACCTCGGCCTTCTTGTTGACCACGTGGTCGATGAACCCGGGGTCCTGGTGGGAGAAGCCGTTGTGATCCTGCCGCCACACGTGCGAGCTGAGCAGGTAGTTGAGCGAGGAGATGCGCGGCCGCCACTCCAGCTCGCGCGTGGTCTTCAGCCACTTCGCGTGCTGATTGAGCATCGAGTCGACGATGTGGATGAACGCCTCGTAGCAGCTGAAGACGCCGTGCCGGCCGGTGAGCAGGTAGCCCTCCAGCCAGCCCTGGCAGGTGTGCTCGGACAGGATCTCCATCACGCGGCCGCTGGTCGCGAGGTGCTCGTCGACCGGCAGGATCTCGCCGGCGAACACCTTGTCGGTCACCTCGTAGACCGCGTCGAGCCGGTTGGACGCCGTCTCATCGGGCCCGAAGACCCGGAAGTTGTCGGCGTTGTCGCGGACCACGTCGACGAGGAAGCGGCCGAGCTCGCGGGTCGGCTCGTGCACCGAGCCACCCGGCGACGGTACGTCGACCGCGTGCGCCCGGAAGTCCGGCAGGTCGAGCGGTCGACGCAGGCGCCCTCCGTTGGCGTGCGGGTTGGCGCTCATCCGCCGGTGGCCCTCGGGGGCGAGCGCCCGCAGCGACTCGACCAGCCGCCCGTCCTCGTCGAAGAGCTCCTCGGGCCGGTAGGACCGCATCCACTCCTCGAGCTGCGCACGGTGCTCGTCGTTCTCCCTGGTCGCGGCGAGCGGCACCTGGTGCGCGCGCCAGGTGCCCTCGACCTGGACGCCGTCGACCTCGGCGGGCCCGGTCCAGCCCTTGGGCGTGACGAGCAGGATCATCGGCCAGGGCCGGCGCTCGACGTCGCCGCGCTCTCGCGCAGCCTCCTGGATCTCGCGGATCCGGTCGTGCGCCTGGTCCATGGCGGCGGCCAGCTGCTGGTGGACGTCGCCCGGGTCGTCGCCCTCGACCGTCAGCACCTCGTGCCCGTAGCCGCGCAGCAGGCTCACGAGCTCCTCGCGCGGGATCCGCGCCGGGACGGTGGGGTTGGCGATCTTGTAGCCGTTGAGGTGGAGGATCGGCAGCACCGCACCGTCGTGCACGGGGTCGACGAACTTGTTGGCGTGCCACGACGCGGCCAGCGGGCCGGTCTCGAACTCGCCGTCGCCCACGACCGCGGCGACCACGAGGTCGGGGTTGTCCATCGCGGCGCCGTAGGCGTGGGAGAGCACGTAGCCGAGCTCACCGCCCTCGTGGATCGAGCCCGGGGTCTCCGGGGCGACGTGGCTCGGGATGCCGCCCGGGAACGAGAACTGCCGGAACAGCCGCTGCAGCCCGACCTCGTCGTCGCCGACGCGCGGGTAGACCTCGGAGTACGTCCCTTCCAGCCACGCGTTGGCGACGGCCGCAGGCCCGCCGTGCCCCGGCCCGGCGAGGAAGATCGCGTTGACGTCGCGCTCGCGGATCAGCCGGTTGAGGTGGGTCCAGAGCAGGTTGAGCCCGGGCGTGGTGCCCCAGTGGCCGAGCAGCCGCGGCTTGATGTCCTCGCGCTCCAGCGGCCGGCGCAGCAACGGGTTGTCGAGGAGGTAGATCTGCCCGACCGACACGTAGTTGGCGGCACGCCACCACGCGTCGAGCAGTGACAGCTCGTCCTCGCTGAGGCGGGCGGGCGGGGTGGTCTCGTTCTCGTCGCTCACGGCGGTCCACTCCTCGGTCGTCGGGCGTCGTGCGTCGGCAGGGCGCTGGTCCTCAAACGTGGGTGACCGGCGCGGCCCCCGTCAAGCGTGTGGGAGCGAGGTTGGATCACGGCTGGGGTCGCGCCGGCCGGCGGCAGACCGTTGCGCCCGCCACCGGGGGCCTGGGGCCTTCGCGCGGATGACCTTGGCCCCTGTGGTGCGCAGCCGGGGTCGGGTGGGCTGGTCGCAGGACCAGGAGAAGAGGAACCACTCATGTCTGCGCTGTCCCACGACGGGTCGTCCGTGCCCGCGGTGGACGCGAGCGGCAGCGAGGGGCTCTCGGCGGCCGAGGCGACGCGCCGGCTCGTCGAGCACGGTCGCAACGAGCTCCCCGTCGATCCGGGCCCGTCGGTCGCGGCGCGCGTGCTCCACCAGCTGACCGACCCGATGATCCTGCTGCTGTGCGCGGCGCTCGTGCTGGTCGTGGCCGTGGGGGACACCTCCGACGCGGCGATCATCGCCGCGGTCGTCGTCCTCAACACCACGGTCGGGGTCGTCCAGGAGGTGCGCGCCCAGCGGGCGGTCGACGCCCTCTCGCGGATGGCGGCACCGGTCGCGCACGTGTGGCGGGACGGCCGGCTCCTCGCGCTGGCCGCGTCAGACGTGGTGCCGGGCGACGTCGTCAGGCTCGAGGCGGGGGACGTCGTGCCGGCCGACCTGGCGGTGCTCGAGGCGAGGGACCTCGAGGTCGACGAGTCCGCGATGACCGGTGAGTCGCTCCCCGTGCGCAGGGACCCGGCCGAGGAGATCCTCGCCGGCACGGTCGTGACGCGGGGCCGCGGGGTGGGCCGCGTCGTCCGCACCGGGACGGCGAGCGCGCTCGGCCAGATCGCCGCGCTGGTCGGGGGACGGGTCCGCCCCACCCCGCTGCAGCGTCGCCTCGCGGTCCTCTCGCGCCAGCTGGTGGTCGTGACGGGCGCGCTGTGCCTCGTCGTCCTCGCGCTGGCGCTCGCGCAGGGGGAGTCGTGGCCCAGGGCCGCGGTGCTCGCGGTCAGCCTCGGTGTCGCGGCCGTGCCCGAGTCGCTGCCGGCGGTCGTGACGATCTCCCTCGCCCTGGGCGCGCACCGGATGGCCAGGCGTCACGCGGTCGTGCGTCGACTGCCGGCGGTGGAGACGCTGGGCTCGGTGACCGTGGTGGCCTCGGACAAGACGGGCACCCTGACTCCGGGCGTGCTCACGGTCCGCCGGCTGTGGACCCCCGAGGGTCCGTGCGAGGTCTCGGGCACGGCGTACGGCCGAGCCGGTGCGGTCACCGGGTCAGGGTCCGCCGTGAGCGGCGCGACCCGGTTGCTGCGGGACGCGGCGCTGTGCAACGACGCCACCCTGGTCGCAGGTGCCCACGACGACTGGCAGCCGGTCGGGGACCCGTTCGACGTGGCACTCCTGGTCGCCGCGGCCAAGGTCGGGGCCACGTCGGAGACTCTCGGCGGGTGGACGCGGGTGGACGAGACACCGTTCGACAGCGCGCTCGGCTGGGCCCGCACCGTCCACCGGGCGGCGGACGGGACGCGGCTCGAGGTGGTCAAGGGCGCGCCCGAGACCGTCCTGGCCCTGCTCCCGGCCGGACCAGTCGCCGACCGCGCCGCCGCGGAGGCCCGGCGGCTGGCCGCCGAGGGGCACCGGGTGCTCGCCGTCGCCGAGGACCGCGCCTGGGCCGGCCTCGTGGCCGTGATCGACCCGCCGCACCCGGCCGCAGCGACCGTCGTCGAGCAGTGCCGGGAAGCCGGCATCCGCACCGTCCTCGTCACCGGCGACCACCCGGCGACGGCGAGCGCGATCGCCGCGCAGGTGGGCATCCTGGGAACGGGGCGGGTGGTCGAGGGCGCCGCAGTGGCGCGGGGCGAGCACCTCGACCGGGTCGAGGAGATCGACGTCTACGCCCGGATCCGGCCCGAGCAGAAGGTGAGCATCGTCGAGGCGTGGCAGGCGTACGGCGCGGTGGTGGCGATGACGGGCGACGGGGTCAACGACGCTCCGGCCCTGCGCCGTGCGGACATCGGCGTGGCGATGGGCGGCCGCGGGACCGAGGTGGCCCGACAGGCCGCGGACCTGGTGCTCGTCGACGACGACCTCGGCACCCTGGTCGTCGCGGTGGCCGAGGGGCGCCGGATCCACGCCAACATCCGCACCTTCCTGCGCTACGGCCTGGCCGGTGGGGTCGCGGAGGTGGCGGTCCTGCTCATCGCCCCGCTGGCCGGCCTGGGGATCCCGCTCACGCCGGCGATGATCCTGTGGGTCAACATGCTCACCCACGGCCTGCCGGGGGTGGCGTTCGGCGGCGAGCCGCTCGACCCCGCGACGATGCGGCGCCCTTCGCCCGCCCCCGACCGATCGATCCTCGACCGCGTCCTGGTCGGGCAGATCGCGTTCGCCGGCGCCCTGGTGACGGCGACGTCGCTGGCCGCCGCGTGGTGGGCGTCATGGGCCGGGAGCGACGTGCGGACGGCGGTCTTCCTCACCCTGGGGCTGGGCCAGCTCTTCGTGGCCCTGGCCCTGAGGGCTCCACGCACCCCGCGGACCTGGCGCTGGAACGAGCGCGGCCTCGAGCTCGCCGTCCTGTGCGCCGCAGCGCTCCAGGTCGGCGGAGCGGCGCTCCCCGGCCTGGCCGGGTTGCTCGGCACCGAGCCGCCCCGGGTGGCCGAGCTGCTCTGGCTGGTGCTGCTGGCGGTCCTGCCGGGCGTGCTGGTGCGGCTCACCCGGGCGCATCCGGGTAGCGGGCCGGAGTCGCGACCGACCCCGGTCCGCTGAGCGGCGGCGCGAGGACCGCGCGGGACCCCACTCGCTACCGGCCCCGCTTCCTGCGGTCAGGCTGCCGGCCTGACCCGGCCGCGGTCGGCCGGGCTCAGTCGTCCTCCCAGTAGGGGCCGTAGTCGGCACCGGGCCGGTAGACCAGGCGCGGGTCGACGACGACGCGCTTGCGGGTGACGGTCTTGTACGTCGTGACCTCCTCGCCGTCGGGACCCCGGTGCACGACGGGGACGCGGAAGTGGAGGTAGGACGTCGTGTAGGCGTTGCGCGAGTTGCCCGGCCGCCACTCGAAGTTGAACTGGCGGAGGTACTGGCGGGCGGTCCTCCGGCCCGGCACCGACACCAGGATCTCGTCGTTCACCGAGCCGAGCGCACCCCAGTTGGACGAGCCGGTGAACACCAGCTGGGCGTTGGGGTCGCCGGCGTAGTTGCCCTGGATGATCAGGAACTTCTGGTGCGAGTAGTAGTCGAGGGTGAGGTCGAGCTTCTCGTCCGGGTTGTTCTTCGGGTCCTCGTTGTTCTCGGGGTGGTAGTCGAACCCGGTCGAGCGCAGAGGCATCCGACCGCGCGGCGTCATGGCGCCGAGGTGACCCTTGGTGCGCGCGCCCACGAGCCCGAAGCTGAAGCGGGCCTGGCAGCCCTCCGCGAACTTCCGCCGGTAGGCGTCGGCGAGGTAGTTGCCGCGGTGCCCGCGGATCGTGTGCATGTTGACGGCCAGCTTGGTGCGGACCCGGCGACCGTCGGCCGCGACCGTGATGCACTGCACGCGGTTGAGGATCTGCACGATCGGGTCGTTCTTGGGGCCGACCAGCTTGGGGAAGGTCACGGTGGTCCCCTTGTCGATCGCGTCGTCGCACGCGACGCCGTTGGCGGGGATGCCGCAGAACGCCGGGAACGGCTTCTGGGCCTTCTCGTAGTCCTTCTTCATGTCGTCGAAGAGCGCGACGTACTGCTGGAACAGCTCCTTGTCGCCGTCCATGAGGTAGAGGTCGTTCCACTGGTGCCGCATGGCGTTCATCGTCAGGTTGTGCGAGCCGAAGAACAGCGCCCACTTCGAGCCACCGGCCTTGGTGAACGTGTAGAACTTCGTGTGCAGCAGGCGCTTGCGGTTGTCGGTGCGGCAGCCCGAGTGGCACTTGTAGATGAAGTCGCGCTTCTTGACGTTGGTGCCGAGGTAGCCGCGCAGCATCTTCATCGCCTTGGTGTCCTGGTGGTCGTTCAGCAGGATCTGGACGTGCACGCCGCGGCGCTTCGCCGCGATGAGCGCCTGGGCGACCGGGATGCGGTCGAAGGAGTAGAGCGCGATCCGGATGACGGAGCCCTTCTTGGTGGCCTTGATCGCGCGCAGGATCTGGCGCTCGATGCGCATGCGGGAGTCCCAGCCGCCCCGCGGGTTGTTGAAGTACGCGCCCGTCGGCACGTGGTAGCGCCCGCCGCGTCCTCGCGCGGCCGTGCCGCGGTCGGCCTCGGCGGTGGTCTTCGTCGCCGAGCCGGACGGGGCGGCCCCGGAGGCCGGCCCGGAGGCCGCCCCGGAGGCCGCCGGGCTGGACCGGTCGTCGGCTGCCGTCACCGCCCTGGCCGGGGTGGTCGGGCCGATGCTCGTGACGAGCATGGTCGAGACGGCGGCGGCCACGAAGGCCGGGATCTTGTTCAACGTGTTCCCTTTCGGACCGGAGACTCCCTCCGCACCATTGACGCGCGGAAGCCGCCAGAGGTTCGCTCTCCCTGCACGCATTCTGCGGGATGCTTCGGCGATCACCGCGTCACCGCGCGATGAGATGCAGGATGCGGACAGGTCAACACAGGTCACAGAACGAGCCGGCGCGACGTCGAGAGGGTGTCGGCGGCGGGACGGCACGGCGCGGCCGGCGCCGGTCGGGGGCCGGTCAGGGGAGGGCCGGGGGGAATCCCGGGTGACGAGAAGTGCTTGCTGTGGATAGAACTACGGCGAGGAGGTCGGATGGCACTGCTGAACCCCAGTAGGGCACCTGCGGTCGTACGACGCACGGTGAGCAGCGTCGCGCCCACCGTCCTGCGCGCCCTCCTCGAGCTCGCCCTGGTGCTCGTGGTCTTCGAGCTCTACCGCGCCGGCCGGCTCCTGGCCCGCGGCGAGAGCGCCGCGGCGTACGAGCACGCCCTGCAGGTGCACCACCTCGAGCGCGCCCTCCACCTGCCCTCCGAGGCGTGGGTGCAGAGCCTGGTGCCGTGGGAGTCGGTGCTGCACGCGGCGAACGTCTACTACTTCTCGGTGCACTTCCCGACGATGATCGCCTTCCTCGTCTGGGGCTATCTGTTCCGGCCGCGCGCGGAGTACCGCTGGGCGCGCAACCTCGTGATCGCCCTGACCAGCATCGCGCTCGTCGTGCACATCGTGTTCCCGCTGGCGCCGCCGCGGATGTTCCCCCAGTGGGGGTTCGTCGACACGATGGCGGCCTACGGTCCCAACGCCTACTCCGGCGCGAGCGGCGCGATGGCCAACCAGTTCGCCGCGATGCCGAGCCTCCACATCGGGTGGGCCGCGCTCATCGCCTACGTCATCCACCGCACCGGGCCGCGCTGGCTGGCGTGGATCGCGACCGGCCACATGCTGCTGACCGTGCTGGTGGTCGTGGTCACCGCCAACCACTACTGGATCGACGGGCTGGTGGCACTGCTCCTCCTCGCGGGCGTGGTCCTGGTGATGCGCCACCCCGGACCCGGCCGAAACGCCCCGGCGGAGAGGGACGCCGTGTTACACCTCCCTCATGGGGACAGCTGACGGGGTCGAGCCCGGCGAGGTCGACCGGGCCGCGCTGCAGCTCATCGCCGAGGGCGTGACCGAGCTCGCCGGCTTCGAGCTGGCGGCGATCAGCATCGTCCACGACGGCCGCCTGCACACGATCGCCATCGCCGGCTCCGCGCACGCCGACCCCGAGCCCTCGACGCTCCAGCCGAAGGTGTCGGCTGTGCTCGCCGAGCTCGAGCGCGCGGAGGACTGGGGGTCGCTGAAGTTCCTCCCGGCCGAGCGCCAGTCGCGCGAGCTGGCCGACCTCTCCTTCATCCCCGACCTCGCGCCGGTGGACGCCCCGGACGCCTGGCACCCCAACGACCTGCTCGTGGCGCTGCTCGAGGACGACGCCGGGCAGCTGCGCGGCGTCCTCTCTGTCGACGTGCCGCGCAACGGGCTGCGCCCCGACACCGAGCAGCGCCGGGTGATCGAGCAGCACGCACGCCAGGCCGGCCGCGCGGTCGTGACCCTGCTGGAGCGGCACGAGTTCGAGACCGGGATGCACCGCGAGCGCGCCACCTCCGACTACCGTGGCCAGCTGATCGACGCGCTCTCCCACCAGCTCCAGAACCCCGTCGCGGCGATCACCGGCAACCTCGAGCTCCTCTTCGACCAGCTCGAGCCCGGTGACACCAGAGAGCGGCCGCTGCGCGCGATCGAGCGCGCCACCGGCCGCATCCAGTCGATGATCGAGGACCTCCTCGCGCTCGCGAAGGTCAACAACCCCGACCGGCCGCTGCACGAGGTCGAGGTCGACCTCGTCGCGCTGGTCCGCGACGTCGGCGACTCGGTGCGCGCCGAGGCCGCCGCCGCCGACGTGAAGGTGCGCCTCGACCTGCCCGCCGGGCCGCTGCTGGTGAGCGGCGACCCCGGCGAGCTCGAGGACCTCGTGGGCAACCTGCTCTCCAACGCCCTGAAGTACTCCGACGCCGGCGGCTCGGTGACCGCGACCGCCCAGCGCGTCGTGCAGGGCGGCACGGCGTACGTCGAGCTGTGCGTCGCCGACGAGGGCATCGGCATCGCGCAGGAGGAGCAGGGCCGGCTCTTCGAGGAGTTCTTCCGCTCCGAGAGCGTCGAGGCCCGCACCCGTCCCGGCACCGGGCTCGGCCTGACGGTGGTCGAGCGCGTGGTGCGCCGCCACCGGGGCCGCATCGAGCTCGAGTCCGAGCTCGGCGACGGCACGACGTTCCGCGTGCTGCTGCCGGCGCTGGGCTGACTGCCGCGTCAGACCGGAAGGCGGTCGGCGCGGGCCTCGACCAGGACCTCCGGCGCGGTGAGGCGCCAGGCCTCGAAGGTGAGCTCGGCGAGCTCGTCTCGCTCGATGCCGTCGAGGCGGACGACCACCCAGCCGAAGCCGTGCGCGGTGTACTGCACCTCGAAGACCTCGGGGCGCTCGGCCACCAGCGCGAGCTGCTCGGCGATCGTCTGCTTGAGGCCGACCGTGCTCGTGCGCGGCCAGAGGTAGCCGAAGGTCCGGCGACCGACGTCGAACGCCGACCACCGCTCGCGGTCGTGCTGGGTCACGTCGTCGAGCTGGTGGACCAGCTCGACGAAGTCCGCGATCGCACAGCCCACGCCCGAAACCTAGTCAGACCGGCCGACACCGGCGAGGGTGTCGCCATGCGCACCCGGACCATGACGACCGACGCCGGCGACGTCGCGCTCCGCGAGTGGGGCGACGAGACCGGTGCGCGGCTGGTCGTCGCGCTGCACTCGATGGGTCCGGTCTCGACCGGAGCCCTGTTCGGCTGTGCGGTCGGCCCGCTGGTCGACGCCGGCTACCGCGTCGTCGCGCCGGACCTGCCGGGCTACGGGATGACCCCGGCCCTGCGGGCCGAGGAGTACGACGTCGCGCTCCTGGCCGACCTCGTCTGGCAGTGGGTCGACGCGCTCGGGGCGACCGGACCGGTGACGCTCCTCGCGCACAGCTGGGGCGGCGCGATCGCGATGCACATGCAGTCGCGCTCGCCGGGGGTCCTCGCGGCGCTCGTGCTGGTCGACAGCGGCCACCTCGACTACGCCGACGTGAACGGCGCCGACGCGGACCTCTCCCTCGACGACTGGGTGGCGCGCGCCCGGGAGCGGCGGCTCGAGGTCGCGGACCGGCAAGCCCTCGCGGAGGCCGTCGAGGTCGACGCCGACGATCCGCTGATGGACGATCTCCTGCTCGGCATGGTCGAGGACGACGACCATCTGGTGTCGCGGGTGACCCCGGAGGCCCAGGGCGCCGCGCTCTTCCATCTGGCCCGGGCGCGGCAGAGTGCGACGTGGCCGGCGCTCGGGGCCGCCGGCACGCCCACGCTGCTGCTGCTCGCGACCGAGCCGGAGTCGGCCCGCGAGCAGAACGAGCGGGCCGGGCAGGCCTTCCGAGACGCCGTCCCACAGGCCGACGTACGCCTCGTCGAGGGCGCCACACACAGCCTGGTCACCGACCTGCGCGCGGAGCTGGGCCGGACCGTGGCCGAGTGGCTCGGTAGGTAGATGCCCTGCGGGGCATCGAGCGCATCGCCTACCGTTCTCCGGATGGATCCGTTGACCCGACGCTCCCTCGTGCGCGGCGCGGCGCTCGTCGCGCCCGCTGCCCTCCTCGCCGCACCCGGCCGCGCCGAGGGGCTCGAGCCGCCCGACGACGCGGTGCTGCGCGGGCGCGGCTGCGCGCCTCGCGAGAAGGTGGCGGTGCTGCTCAAGCGGGACATGAGCGGCACGCACCAGGGCCGCATGCACGGCGTCCCGTCGTCGTACAACTGGGCCAAGCGCCCGCGCATCGGCGCCGGCAACCACCCGGACCGGCTCGGCTTCCACGCGATCAGCGCGTGGGGCCAGGTCTACGAGGACCTCCACGGCAGCCCGGCGCGCAACGTGCGGGTCGCCTGCCGCGACATCGCGGTGTGGATCCTGTCGCGGCGGAGCGGCACGTGGCGCCGCTGCAACGCCTCGAAGCGGGTCAACGGCGCCAACTACGTCGAGGACTTCAGCGGCAACGCCAGCAAGCCGGCCGACCTCCGCAACGAGCCCGACGGCGCGGTCTCGGCCACGCTGGGCGGTGGCTACAACTTCCACCTCTACTCGATCCGCGCCCGCGCGAAGATCGACCCGTCCGACGTCGCCGGGGTGGTCGTGACGTACTCCGCGCGGGTGATCATGGACGACCCCCACGGCGTCGACGAGCGACACCTCGCGCGCTACCTCGCCAGCGCCGGCGCCGACTACTGGCTCGACCGGTACGTCGGCGCCCGGCCCGGCGCCGTCCGCGACGTCGGGATCGGCAAGGCGCGCTACCTCACCCCGGACTGGCTGACCCTCACCATGTCGACGCTGTCGCTGCGCACGCTCCAGGAGTACCCGCCGCCGATCTGCGTGCGCGGCCGGGGCTGACCCTCACGCTCGCGCCCCAGGCCGAGACATGGCCTAGGAGGCAGGTTCCTGGACGTGCTCCGGCCTCTTCTCGTCGCCGTGGCCGGGCCACCAGGCGGCGTGCCCGATCATCGAGGTGATCGCCGGCACGAAGAACATCGCCATCACGAACGCCGACACCAGGATGCCGAAGGCGAGGGCGAAGCCCATGGAGAGGAAGAACGAGTTGCCGGCCAGCATCAGCGACGCGAACGTGCCGGCGAGGATGACACCGGCGGCGCCGACCGTCGGCCCGGCGTGCTTGACCGCTTCGGCCGCGGCGGCGCGTGGCTCCAGCCCGTCCCTCGCCTCCTCCCGCAGCCGGGCGATCATCAAGATGTTGTAGTCGGTGCCGAGCGCGACCACGAACAGGTAGACGTAGATCGGCAGCAGGAAGAGCAGGCCGGCGTCGCCCTTGATGTTCTGGAAGACCAGCGCGGTGGCGCCGAGCGTCGCCCCGAAGCCGAGCGCGACCGCGCCCATGAGGTAGAGCGGTGCCACCAGGCTGCGCAGCAGCAGCGCCAGGATCACCATGATGACCAGGGCCGCGACCGGGAAGACGACGGAGTAGTCGCGGTTCATGGCGGCCTGGAAGTCGACGTAGACCGAGGTGATCCCGCCGACGAGCGCCTCGGTGCCGTCGGGCGCCGCCTCGTGGGCGGCGTCGCGGATCGGCCCCTTGACCGCGGCGATGGAGGCGTCGGACGCGGGGTCGCCGTCGAGGAAGACGCTGAACTGCGCCACCGTCCCGTCGTCGTTGGTCTCGGCAGGCGCCGTCTGCGCGACGCCGTCGGCGTCGGCGAGGGCCGCTTGGAACGACGAGAGCTCGTCCTCGCTCAGCCGGTCACCGTCGGTGGAGCGGAGGAACACCGTGGTCGGGTCGGTGGCGCCGGCCGGGAAGCCCTTCTCCAGGGTCCTCAGCGCGACCGCCGACTCCTCGTCGCCCGCGGTGCTGCTGCCGCCGAGGTCGAAGGAGGGGTTGAAGGAGAACGCCGCGATCGCGAGGAGCGCGAGGACGCCACCCGAGACCAGGGCGTAGCGGCCCGGGTTCCGCGACAGCGAGGCACCGACCGCGGCGAACCGCGCCGCCTCCGGCTCCTTGAGGTAGCTCTTCGACGGCCAGAACAGGGCGCGGCCGAGGACGGTGACGACCGCCGGCACCAGCGTCAGGGCGGCCAGCAGTGTGACGGCGACCGCGATCGCGAGCGCCGGGCCGATCGACCGGAAGATGCCGAGCGAGCTGAGGACCAGCGCCATGAAGGCCACGATCACGGCACCACCGGCGGAGGCGATCGCCTCACCCGCCCGCTCGAGGGCGTGCGCCACGGCGGGGCGCTTCTCCTCGCCCTCGCGCAGCCGCTCGCGGTAGCGGAAGAGGAAGAACAGGATGTAGTCGGTGCCGATGCCGTAGAGGACCACGACGAGGATCGTCTGGATGTCGCTGCTGGCCTTCAGGTCGAAGACCTTGTTGGCGGTCGCGATCAGCCCGGTCGCGATCTGCGAGACGATCGCCACCACGATGATCGGCATCAGGCAGATGAGCACGCTGCGGAAGATCAGCGCGAGCAGCACGATGATCAGCAGGATCGTCGCCAGCCCGACGATGAGCAGGGCCTTGTTGCCGGACTCCTGCTGGTCGTAGCCCTGCGCGACCGTGCCGGTGACGCCGTACTCCAGGTCGCCGGTGACCGACTTCTCCAGGTCCGCGCGCAACGCCTTCACCGCGTCGAACGACGCCGTGTCGTAGCCCGTGACGTCGTCGGAGAGCCCGACGACGGCGAGCTGGACGAGGCCGTTCTCGGATGGCGGCTGCACCTGGATGCCGGTGAACGCCTTCTTCAGGTCGCCGCTGCCCATCTTGCCGCTGATGTCGTCGACGACCGACTCGACCTGGGCCTGGTCGTCGGACGTGAGCTTGCCGCCGTCCTTGCGGTCGAAGACCACGATCGCGGCGACCTGGCTGGTCGAGCCGAACGCGTCGTCCTGGAGCTCGAAGGCCTTGATCGACTCGTAATGGCCGGGCAGGAACTCGGCCTGGTCCTGGGTGGCCTTGAAGGCGGGTGCCAGGCCGACCACAGCGACGGCGAACACCACCCACGCGGCGATGACGAGCCAGGGACGGCGGGAGGCGAGACGACCGAGGGCACCGAACATGCGGGCGAACCTATCGGCCGGACCCCGGGTCGGGTCATCCGGGTTTTTGCTCGAGGACGACCCGCAGGATCCGGTCGTCGCCGGGTCGCGGCTCGGAACGGCCGTCGCGGTTGGAGGTGGTGACCCACAGCGAGCCGTCGGGCGCCAGGACGACCGAGCGGAGCCGGCCGAGCTGGCCCGCGAGGTGCTGCTCGGTCCGGCCGGCGTCCGGACCGTCGAGCACGACGGACCAGAGGCACTCGCCCTGCAGCGCGCCGAGCCAGGCGCGTCCGGCGGCGATCGCGACGCCGCTGGGGGAGCACTGGTCGACGGGCCACTCGGCCAGCGGGTCGGCGTACCCGCCCGGGCCGTCGGTGCCCTCGACGTCGGGCCAGCCGTAGTTCTTCCCCGCCTCGACGAGGTTGAGCTCGTCGGCACCCTTGTCGCCGAACTCGGCCGCCCACAGCCGGCCGGTGCCGTCGAACGCGAGGCCCTCGACGTTGCGGTGCCCGTAGCTCCACACCGGGTTGCCGAACGGGTTGTCACGCGGCGCCGTCCCGAGGTTGGTGATGCGCAGCACCTTCCCGTCCAGCGAGGCGGTGTCCTGTGCGGCGGCGGGGTCCTCGGCGTCCCCGGTGGAGACGTAGAGCATTCCGTCGGGGCCGAAGGCGAGCCCGCCGCCGTTGTGGTGGGTGGACGTGCCGATGCCGGTGAGGATCGGTGTGGGGGCGCCGAGCGTCGTGCCGTCGAAGGAGAAGAGCACGACCCGGTTGTCCTCGTCGGTGGAGAGGTAGGCGTAGACGATCCGGTTGTCCGCGAACGCCGGGTCGAGGGCGAGCCCGAGCAGGCCGGTCTCGCCGCCCTCGTCGAGCCGGGAGCGCACCTCCAGGGTGCCGAGCGGCTCGGCGCGGCCGTCCGCGACCCGGAGCAGCCGACCGGTGTCGCGCTCACCGACCAGCGCGGTGCCGTCGGGCAGGAGCGCAATGCCCCACGGGACCGCGAGCCCCCTCACCACCTCGCCGGCGACCCGAGCGTGCGGGGCGCCGGTGGCGGTGGGCGCGGATGCCGGCGTGGTCGGCGTGGTCGACTGGGCGGGCGACGGGGGCGGCGTGGATGACGGCGTGGGTGCCGGCGTAGGTGCGCCGGTCGGCTCGTCGCCGCTGCAGGCCGCCAGCGCCGCCAGCGGGGCGAGCGCGCTGCCGCGCAGCAACGTCCGCCTCGTCGTCCGTGCGCCCATGCGACCACCGTAGGGCCGTGGGCCGGGCGTAGGTTGCGAGCCGTGGGCATGGAGGAGCTCGACCCCATCGAGACCGCGTCCGTCGACGAGCTGAGGTCGCTGCAGACCGAGCGGCTGCGAGCCACGCTGCGGCACGCGTACGCGAACGTCGCGCACTACCGCGAGACATGGGACACGGCCGGCGTGCACCCCGACGACGTCCGCGACCTGTCCGACCTGGCCAGGATCCCGCTGACGAGCAAGGACGACCTGCGCGCCCACTACCCGTTCGGCATGTTCGCGGTGCCGCGCGAGGAGGTCGTCCGCGTGCACGCGTCGAGCGGCACGACGGGGCAGCCCACCGTCGTCGGCTACACCGCCGGCGACCTCGACGTGTGGGCGTCGGTGATGGCGCGGAGCATCCGCGCCGCCGGTGGCCGGCCGGGCGACGTGCTCCACAACGCCTACGGCTACGGCCTGTTCACCGGCGGGCTCGGTGCGCACTACGGGGGCGAGCGGCTCGGGTGCACCGTGGTCCCGGTCTCCGGAGGCATGACCGAGCGGCAGGTCCGGCTGATCACGGACTTCCGCCCGCGGGTCATCATGGTGACGCCGTCGTACATGCTGGCGATCGTCGACGAGATGCGCCGCCAGGGTCTCGACCCGCGCGAGTCGTCGCTGGAGGTCGGCATCTTCGGGGCCGAGCCCTGGACCGACCAGATGCGGCTCGAGATCGAGGACGTGCTCGGCATCGACGCCGTCGACATCTACGGGCTGTCGGAGGTGATCGGTCCCGGCGTCGCCCAGGAGTGCGTCGAGACCAAGGACGGCCTGCACGTCTGGGAGGACCACTTCTACCCGGAGATCGTCGACCCCGTCACAGGCGAGGTCCTGCCCGACGGCGAGCGGGGCGAGCTCGTCTTCACCTCGCTCACCAAGCAGGCCATGCCCGTCGTCCGCTACCGCACCCGCGACCTCACCCGGCTGCTGGCGGGTACCGCGCGGACCATGCGCCGGATGGAGAAGGTCACCGGCCGCACCGACGACCTGATCATCCTGCGCGGGGTGAACCTGTTCCCGACCCAGATCGAGGAGCTGCTGCTCACGCTCCCGGCGCTGGCGCCGCACTTCCAGTGCGTGCTGAGCCGCACCGGCACGCTCGACGACCTCACGGTCCGGGTGGAGCGTCGCGGGGACGCCTCGTCATCCGACGGCGACGCGGCCGGCGCCGAGCTCGAGCGGCTGGTCAAGGCCACCATCGGGGTCTCGGTCGCGGTGCACGTCGTCGAGCCCGACGGCATCGAGAGGTCCGTCGGCAAGATGCGCCGGATCGTCGACCAGCGCCCTGAGCGTTGATACCTGGATCTGATACCCCCGCGAGCTTCGGCCCCCAGTCCGTGGCGCCAGCTTCGCGGCGCCTGGCTCGCTGGCGCTCGCTGCGGCGCAGGCGCCACGGCTCGGAGGCCGATCGCGGGGCGCCTCGCTGCGCTCGGAACTACCGGGTCGCTTCGCTCCCACCGCTCCCAGTGCGCTGCATACCCACGCTTCGTCGCCTTGCTGATCGATCAGCAACCCGGGGAGGTGTGTGATCGATCAGTAACCCGGGGACGTGACTGATCGATCAGCAACTCCGGCACGAGGGCGGGCTCGTCGACGGACCTCACGCGGCCAGTTCAGGCGGTCCAGCGGAACGTGGTCAGCACCGAGTCGATGAGCGCGGGGTTGGTGGCGGCGTCGCGCTCGAGCAGGACGAAGTCGAGGCCGACGTTGCGCTCGTTGCGGATCGTGGTGAACGTGTGGTGCTCCAGCGGCTCGCCCTTGACCGTGTAGCGGACGTGCAGGAAGGGCTGGCCGTCCAGCTCGACGTCGGGGAGTCGCTCGCCCTTCGCGCCCGGCGGCAGCGTGTCGAGGGTGCTCTCCGCGAGCGAGTCGAGCGACGCCCCGCCGCTGATGTCGCCGCTGTCCACCAGCTGCAGCGAGCTCTGGCCCTTGGCGGCCGCGGAGGCGTACTCCAGGATCTCGGGCTGCTTCTTCCACCCCGCGGGCGCGGTGACGGTCGACGAGGCCTCGTCGAGCTGGATGCCGGTCGCAGGCGCCACCGAGGGGTCTGCGACCGAGTCGGAGGCGGACGGATCGGTGGGGTCCGGGGACGTCGGTTCGGACGTCGTCTGGCCGGTCGCTCCGGTCGACGGGGAGGCGGACGACGTCGGCCCGGGCTCCTGCTCCGGGTCGTCGTCACCGCAGGCGACCAGCCCGGCCGAGAGCGACAGCAGGAGCGCGGGCAGCAGGACCGCCCGGGTGCCGGCAGCGGAACGGCGTTGCCTCGTCACGTGGTCCTCCAGTCGCGGGGTCGGGCCACTGGGGGACCCGGATCCACCGCCGATCACGGTAGCGCGGTCTCTCTCCGCAGCCGGGTCGCGGGCGCGAAGCGCAATGGGAGCGGTGGGAGCGCAGCGACCCGGTAGTTCCGAGCGCAGCGAGGCGCCCCGCGATCGGCCTCCGGGCCGCGGCGACCGCGCCGCAGCGACCGCCAGCGAGCCAGGCGCCAGCGAAGCGTCGCCGCGGATTGGGGGCCGAAACTCGCGGGGGTATCCAGTTGGCGCCGCTTGGTTTGCCTTGACGCTCGCGGGGTAGCACTCTCGTACCCGGCAATCGGACACTCGGGAGCGACGACATGCTTTTGCCAGACGTGGGCACGGTGGTGAACGCCCTGCCATCCCTCGGCATCTCTGAGGACTTGGCCAACGACGTGCGCGCCTTCCTCGACGAGAGCGCCGGCGAGCTGAAGGAGATGACTCCGGACAACGTGCTGGCCAGCGCGTTCGGCAGCTCGCCCGCGAGCCGGCAATGCTCGAGTGACGCCCACAAGGCCCGCGCGCACGTCGCCCAGGCGCTCGTCGACATGGGTGCCGCGCTGATGGGCTACGGCGGGGTCGTGACCGACCTCTACAAGGACGTCAAGGTCATCGACGAGACCGCTCAGGCCGACCTGACGAAGAAGGCCGCTGCGGCCGACGCCTGCATCGCGCCGTCCTTCGCCGCACCGAGCCAGTGCACGCTGCCGGGCAGCAGCTCGGAGGGCAGCTGACGTGCTCGGGCCCCAGCAGCAGCGCCTCGCGGCGTACGTCGCGAACGCCGACCCGGAGCCGCTCCATGGAGCCAGCACCCAGTGGGCGCAGGCCGAGAGCCTCCTGCGGCGTCTCTCGACCCAGCTCGACGCCAAGGCCAAGGAGTTCGGCCACAGCGAGGAGTTCAGCGGCAGCACCGCGACGGCGGCGAGCACGGCGTTCAGCAGCTCTGCCAAGAAGATGAGCGACCGGGCCGACCAGATGCACGACGGGTCGGAGGCGTTCCGGCGCGCGGCCAACGCCATCCACACGGCCAAGCAGGCCAACAGCCAGTTCGCCGAGCACGCGGGGGCGCAGCCGCCCAAGCAGCCGGCCGACCTCACCGACGTGCAGGCGCAGAAGGACTGGAAGACCAGCAACAACCAGTTCTGGAACCACTACGACAAGAGCGAGACGGCTGCGGGCGACGCGATCACCGCGCTGACGCAGAACCACACCGAGCAGGCCGCGGTGTTCGCCAAGATCCACGGCGAGCCCCCGCCGCCCCCGCCTCCGCCGCCCCCGGGCCCCAACCCGGTCAACGCCGGCACCCCGCCCACGACGACCACGCACGTGCCGGTGGGCACGCCCGTCGACCACCACAACGACTGGGACCCGGGCAACCACGACCACGACGACACCAACGACACCAACGACACGACCGACGACACCACCGACGAAACGACGGACGACCCGACGGTCGACGACCCCACCGCCGACCCCGGCATCCCGCAGGGTCCCGACCCCACGCAGGGCTCGCCCTTCCCGACCGGCGGCGGCGTCCCCGGCGGTGTCGGCACGGTCGGCGGAGGCGCGGGTGCCGTGGGCGGCGTCGGCGCGGTCGCGGGTGGTGCGCTCGGCGGAGCAGCGGCGGCCGGCCTGGCGGCCGGCGGTCTCAACGGCGGGCTCAACGGCTTGGTCGCGGGCGGTGGCGTCCGCGGCGGACTCTCGTCCAGCGGCGTCCGCGGCATCGGGTCCACCTCGCGCACCGGCGTCGGCTCGGTCCTGGGTCGCGGCACGGGCGCCGGGGCGCGCGGAGCCGGAGCACGTGGCGCGGGCGCTCGCGGTGCGGGTGCCGGTGGCACGGCGGGCCGCAACGGCCGCGGTGGTAGCCGGGGCGCGGGCGGTCGAGGCACGACCGGGCGCGCGGGCTCCCGAGGTGCCGGAGCCGGCGCGGGCGCCGGCCGCGGCGGCGGCAAGGACAAGAAGCGCCAGGGCGAGGAGCGCGACCTCTTCGACGACGGCGCCGACTGGATCGACGACGAGGACGTCGCCCCCGGCGTCCTCGACTGATATGTGAGTGCTGGCTGTCAAGGGCAGGGTGAGGCGCCGCCGGGTCGGGTGACCTGGCGGCGCCTCGTCGGTCTCGGGTGGGTGACTGCTTCGCAGCGTGTCTTGGCGACGCGCGGTCGAGACTGATATGCGCGGGTTGGTTACCGCATGACGGCGTTCGGCAGGAGCGCTCCGCTTCTCTGAGGTCGAGCGTCACCAGTCGGTCTGGTGGCTCACAGTCGAAACGTGGGTCGGCTCCTCGCGCTGCACGTCGCAGTCGGCTCAAGCCCGAGACCGGGCTTGGCGGGGCGCGGGCCTATTCCAGGATGGCCAGGGACCAGCACC
>NZ_AUGT01000021.1 GCF_000422805.1 Nocardioides halotolerans DSM 19273
CCGATAGCCAGCCAAGCCTTTGACCCTCGCCGGGGCTGTCAACCCGCCCACCGAACCGCAGCGAAGGCACCCAGGATTGACAGCCCCGGCGAGGGTCAGACACTCGGCTATCGGGTTGCCGACACCCGACCACGGATCGATCACCGCTCCGACACCGGCCGGATCTGACCGGATGCCTCCGCAGGAGGGTCCACGCAGGCCGCACGCGCGCGGGCGGCGATGTCGTCGGGGAACGGCACGGACCGGCCGGAGCGCACGTGGACGCCGAGGACCTCCTCGGTCGCTCGAAGGCGGTCGTCGACCCAGAGCTCGTGCCAGATCCACAGGAGCTTGGACGTGGCGCCGATGACCGACGAGCGCACCTCGAGGTCGGCGGCGGCGGGGACCTCGGCGAGGTAGCGGACGTGCGCCTCGACGGTGTAGAGCGAGGCGTCGTGGGCGCCGCGGTAGGTGGCGTCGATGCCGACGAGGTCCATCACGGCGTCGGTGGCGTGGCCGAACACCAGCACGTAGTAGGGCTCGGAGAGGTGGCCGTTGTAGTCGATCCAGGCGTCCTGGACCGGCTCGCGCCAGATGGTCGGGGTCACGCGCGGCCCAGGGCGCGGAGCACGGCGATGACGCCGCGGTCGCGCTCGGCGACGAGGTCGTCGATCGTGCGGCCGGCGGCCTCGCGGTCGCAGCCGTCGACCACGGCGTCGCGCAGCTCGGGGGTGAGCTCGGCGGCGACCAGGCGCGTCCACGGCGACTGCAGCGACGGGCCGAAGTGGTCGAGCATGTGCGCCATGCCGCCCTGGCCGCCGGCGAGGTGGAAGGTCAGCATCGGGCCCTGGATCGGCCAGCGCAGGCCCGGGCCGTCGGTGATCGACTGGTCGATCTGCTCGACGGTCGCCTCGCCGGCGGCGACCATGTGCAGCGCCTCGCGCCAGAGCGCCTCCTGGAGCCGGTTGGCGATGAAGCCGGGCACCTCGCGGTCCATCGTGATGACCGACTTGCCGGCGTGGCGGAAGAACTCGGATGCCCACGCGACCGCCTCGGGCGAGGTCGCCGCGCCGCCCACGACCTCGACGAGCGGGATGAGGTACGGCGGGTTGAACGGGTGCCCGACGACCGTCCGCTCCGGGTGCGCGCAGGCGGTCTGCATCTCGCTCATCGCGTAGCCGGACGTGGACGACGAGATGACCACCTCGACCGGCGTGACGGCGTCGATGTCGGCCAGCAGCCTGCGCTTGAGCTCGAGGTCCTCGGGCGCGCTCTCCTGCACGAAGTCGGCCTGGCCGCACGCGACAGCGAGCTCGCGCTCGACGGTGAGGTTGTCGACGTCGGCCCCGTCGGCGAGCCCGAGCTCGGTCAGCGCGGGCCACGCGGCGTCGACGAGGTGCCGCAGCCGCGGCTCGGCGTCCTCGGCCGGGTCCCACGCCACCACGCGGTAGCCGCGCGCGAGGAAGAACGCCGCCCAGCCGCCGCCGATCACCCCGGCGCCGACGCAGGCGACGGTCCGGACGTCCGCCGGCGAGGTCACCGACGCTCCAGCGCGAGGATCTCGCGGCCCTCGTCGGGCGTCGCGACGTGCGCGCCCATGCCCTCCACGATGCTGCGCGCCCGCTCGACGAGCTGCGCGTTGGTGGCCTTCACGCCCTTGGCCAGGTAGAGGTTGTCCTCGAGGCCGACCCGCACGTGCCCGCCGAGCAGCACCGACTGGGCGACCCACGGCATCTGCATCGGCCCGAGCGCGAACGACGCCCAGACCGCGTCGTCGGGGAGCTGCTGGACCATCGCCATCAGGGTCGCCGGGTCGGCCGGCGCGCCGTACGGGATGCCCATGCAGAGCTGGTACATCGCCGGCGCGTCGATCAGGCCCTCCTCGACCAGCGTCCTGGCGAACCACAGGTGCCCGGTGTCGAAGATCTCCATCTCGCAGCGGACGCCGAGCTCCTGGATCTTCTTGGCGCCCTCGCGCAGCATGTCGGGCGTGCTGACGTAGACCGTGCTGCCCTCGCCGAAGTTCAGCGACCCGCAGTCGAGCGTGCAGATGTCGGGCAGCAGCTCCTCGACGTGGGGGAGCCGCTCGACGCCGCTGACCAGGTCGGTGCCCTCGATGAACGTCGTCGGGTCGTGCGGGTCGAGCACGAGGTCGCCGCCCATCCCCGCGGTGGTGTTGATGATGACGTTGACGTCGGAGGCGCGGATCCGCTCGACGACCTCGCGGTAGAGCGCGACGTCGCGCGAGCCCTTCCCGGTCTCGGGGTCGCGCACGTGGACGTGCACGATCGTCGCGCCGGCCCGGGCCGCCGCGATGCCCGACTCCGCGATCTGCTCGGGCGTCACCGGCACGTGCTCGGACCGGCCGACCGTGTCGCCGGCACCGGTCAGCGCGCAGGTGATCATGACGTTGCGGTTCATGACGAGGTCTCCTTCTTGTCGCGGGACATCAGCGGCCCTTCCAGACCGGCGGGCGCTTCTCGGCGAAGGCGCGGAACCCCTCGAGCACGTCCTCGGAGGAGTAGAGGGTCGCGACCGTCGGGAGGGTGCTGCTCGTGACGAGGTCCATGGCCTCCTGGAACCGCAGCGACTCCGCCACCCGCGCCGTCTCCTTGATCGCGGCGAACACCAGCGGCGGCCCGGACGCGAGCAGTCGCGCCGTCTCCCACGCCCGGGCCCGCACCGCGCCGTCGTCGGGCAGCACCTCGTTGACCACGCCCCAGCGCGCGGCCTCCTCGGCCGGCATCCAGCGTCCGGTCAGGAGGAGGTCCATCGCCACGTGGTACGGCATCCGCTTGGGCAGCTTGATCGTCGCCGCGTCCGCGAGTGTGCCGGCGTTGATCTCCGGGAGCCCGAACTGCGTGGCCTCCGAGGCGTAGATCAGGTCGCACGACAGCGCCAGCTCGAAGCCGCCGCCCATCGCGAGGCCGTGCACGGCGGCGATCACCGGCTTGTTGAGGTCGGGCAGCTCCTGCAGCCCGCCGAACCCGCCCACGCCGTAGTCGCCGTCGACCGCGTCGCCTCCGGCCGCGGCCTTGAGGTCCCAGCCCGCGCAGAAGAACTTGTCGCCCGCCGTGCGCACGATCGCGACGCGGAGGTCGGGGTCGTCGCGGAACGCCGCGAAGACCTGCCCCATCTCGCGGCTGGTCGCCAGGTCGATCGCGTTGGCCTTGGGCCGGTCGAGGGTCACCTCGAGGACGCCGTCCTCGACCCGGGTCGTGACGGCTCCGTGGGGATCGGTCATGTCAGGCTCCCAACGGCCGCAGCAGCGACCGGCTGATGATGTGTCGCTGGATCTCCGACGTGCCGTCCCAGATCCGCTCGATCCGGGCGTCGCGCCAGATCCGTTCGAGCGGCAGCTCGTCCATCAGGCCCATGCCGCCGTGGATCTGGATCGCCTCGTCGGAGACCAGGGCCAGCATCTCGGTGGCCTTCAGCTTCGCCATGGCGATGTCGGCGTCGGTGGCGGTGCCCTGGTCGTGCTTCCAGGCGGCGTGCAGCGTCATCAGCTCGGCGGCCCGCAGCTCGGTGGCCATGTCGGCGAGCTTGAAGCCGACGCCCTGGAAGCGCCCGATCGGCTGCCCGAACTGCTCGCGCGTCGCCGCGTGCTGCACCGACAGGCCCAGCGCCCGCTCGGCGCGGCCGAGGCACGACGCCGCGACCTGGAGGCGGGTCGAGCCCAGCCACTGGCCGGAGAGCTCGAACCCCTTGCCGACCTCGCCGAGCACGGCGTCGGCGCCGACCCGGACGTCGTCGAGGTCGAGGATCGAGTTGGTGTAGCCGCGGTGCGACACGTTGCGGTAGCCGTCGTGCACCGAGAGACCCGGCGTGTCGAGGTCGACGAGGAACGTCGTCAGCTCGGCCCGGCCGGCATCGTCGGCGCCGGTGACCGCGACCAGGATCACGAAGTCGGCCTCGTCGGCGTGGCTGATGAAGTGCTTCGTGCCGCGGATCACCCAGCCGGCGTCGTCACCGGCACCGTCGCGGGTCGCGCGGGTGCGCATCGCCCGCATGTCGGAGCCGGCGCCGGGCTCGGTCATCGCCAGGCAGTCGATCCGCTCACCGCGCACGCACGGGTAGAGGTAGCGCTCGCGCTGCTCCTCCGTGCCGGCGAGGAGGATGTTGGAGGGCCGGGGGACGCCGCAGTACTGCAGCGCGTAGCCGGCCCGTCCGAGCTCCTTCTCGTAGAGCACCCACGTCACGGTGTCGAGACCCGCCCCGCCGACCTCCTCGGGCATGTTGGCGGCGTAGAGGCCCGCGGTCAACGCCTTGGTGCGGATCTCGGCGGCGAGCTCGGGCCGCAGCACGCCGGTGCGCTCGACCTCCTCCTCGTGGGGGTACAGCTCTCGCTCGACGAAGGCGCGCGTGACCTCCACGATGCTGCGCTGCTCGTCGGTCAGGCCGAAGTCCATGCGGTCGATCTCCTGCGGGTGGGGTGGGTGGGTCAGCCTCTGGACAGCGCGGCCGCGGCGGCGCCGCGACCGGTGCGGACGGCGCCCTCCATGTAGCCGGCGACCCACTGGTCGGAGCCGCAGACGTAGAACGGCGGCTCGTGGGTGCCGTGCAGCGGGCCGACCGCCTCGACGTCGCCGGGGTGCCACTGCGTGACGTAGCCCTGGGTCCACGGGTCGGTGCCCCACAGCCGGGTCCACGTCTGCTGCGGGTCGAGCGCCTCGGGCCCGTAGAACTCGGCGACCTGGGCGAGCGCCTCCCGGGTGCGGGAGGCGGGCTCGGTGGCGGCGAAGGCGGCGTAGCGCTCCGGCGGCACCAGCGCCGAGAGCACGCCGGGCTCCTGCGGCCAGGTCGAGCCGAGCACCCCCTCGCTCTCGGCCAGCGCGTTCTGGCCACGGCGGCGCCAGAACGGCTCGGCGTACGCCGCCACGACCTTGGCGGCCCACGCGTGCCGCTGCCGACGCAACGACGCGAGCCGGGCGTCGCTCACGCCGGTGATCTCGAGGTCGCGGGCCGGCCCGGACGGCACCGCGAGCACGACGGCGTCGGCGCGCACGTCCTCGCCCGCCGCGGTGGTGACCACGCTGCCGCCGCGGTCGACGGCGATGCGCCGCACCGGTGCCGACAGCCGGACGTCGCGGAGGTCTGCCGCCAGGCGCTGCGCGACGGTGGCCGAGCCCTCGGCGACCCGGAGGTTCTCCCACTGCTCGACGTCGTAGGCGCCGGTGCCGCCGCCCACGCGCTGCTTGCGGGCGTAGGCGAACATGCTCTGCCGCTCGGTGGACCCGTCGGCCAGCCCGAGGTGCATGAGCTCGTGGAGCCGCAGCACGTGCGGCGTCGCGCCCGCGCCCCGCAGCCAGTCGGCGACGCTCGTGCGGTCGAGCGCGCCGAGGTCGGGGCACGACCACGGGTCCTCGGGGTCGATCGAGGACAGCACCTTGTCGAGCGCCGCCTCCACCTCGTCGTACGACGACCGGTCGGCGGGCGTGCACCACGACGGCCACTCGCCGACGGAGACCGACTCGCCGGGCAGACCCACCACCTGGCGGGTGATCTCGCCCGGCTCCGCGACGTAGGACGCGGTCAGCGTGAGCCCGAGCTCAGCGACCAGGTCGAGGTAGCTCGTGTGGGAGTTGCCGACCACCTCGCCGCCGAGCTGGACGAGCCGCCCGTCGGGCAGCTCGACCTGCTCGACCCGTCCGCCGACCCGGTCGCGCGCCTCCAGCACCGTCACCTGCGCGCCGCCGGCCTCGAGGTCGCGCGCGGCGCACAGCCCCGCGAGCCCGGCGCCCACCACCACGACGTCGGGAGGGGTCACGTGAGCACCACCGTGTGCTCGGGCAGCCAGCCCAGCTCGACCCGGTCGCCGGGGATCCAGCGGTCCTCCGCGCGCATCCGCGGGAGGTTCTGCTCGAGGACGGTGAGCGTGAGGTCGGGCGAGATCGAGACGACGTGCTGCGTGGTCGCGCCGTGGTAGGTGGTGGCGACGATGGTGCCCGGCATCCGGAACATCGCGGGCGTGAGCTCGCTGAGCCAGATCTTCTCGGGCCGGACGGCGACGCTCACCGCCTCTCCGTCGGCCGACCCCTGGTGGCCGGGCGCGGGGATCGACACGCTCGGCGAGATCGTCACGCTGCCGTCGGCCCACGTGCCGCTCATCAGGTTGCTGACGCCGATGAACCCCGCGGCGAACACCGACGTCGGGCGCTCGTAGACGTCCTCCGGCGTGCCGCACTGCTCGATGACGCCCTCGTTCATGATCGCGACCCGGTCGCTCATGCTCAGCGCCTCGTCCTGGTCGTGGGTGACGAAGAGGAACGTGATGCCGACCCGGCGCTGGATCGACTTGAGCTCGGCCTGCATCGCGTGCCGGAGCTTGAGGTCGAGGGCGGCCAGCGGCTCGTCGAGCAGCAGGACCTTGGGTTCGTTGATGAGGGCGCGGGCGAGGGCGACGCGCTGCCGCTGACCGCCCGACAGCCGGCTCGGGCGCTCCTTGCCGCGGTCGCCCAGCTCGACCAGCTCGAGCATCTCCGAGACGCGGCGCTTGAGGGTGGCCCGGTCGACCCCGCGGCGGCGCAGGCCGAACCCCACGTTGCCGCGCACGTCGAGGTGCTCGAAGAGCGCGTAGCTCTGGAAGACGGTGTTGACGTCGCGGCGGTGCGGCGGCGTGCTGGTGACGTCCTCGCCGCCGACCAGGATGCTGCCCGACGTGGGGTCGCTGAAGCCGGCGATCATGCGCAGGGTCGTGGTCTTGCCGCACCCCGAGGGGCCGAGCAGGGAGAAGAACTCGCCGCTCGCGATGTCGAGGTCGAGGGCGTCGACCACGGTCGTGCCGTCGTAGACCTTGGTGAGCCCGCGCAGCGTGACCGAGGGGGTCGCGTCGGTGGGCGCCGGGTCTGGGGTCGCTGCAGTCATCGTCGGCCTCCGGTGATCAGGTCCAGGCTGGACGTGCCGCGCCCGAGCAGGCGGGGCAGGACGAGGGCGGCCACGATGAGCAGCGCCGAGGCGAGCAGCATCAGGGTGCCGATCGCGTTGATGGCGGGGGAGACCCCGAAGCGGATCGAGGAGTAGACCCGCACCGGGAGGGGCTGCGGGTCGACGCCGGTCGTGAAGAACGCGAGCACGAAGTCGTCGAACACGAGCGCGAAGACCAGGAGCCCGGCACCGACCAGTGCGGGCACGAGCGTCGGCAGGGTGACCAGCCGCACCGCCTGGAACGGCGTGCAGCCGAGGTCGCGCGCCGCCTCCTCGACCTCCCGGGAGACGCCGGCGAGGCGTCCGCGCACGATGACGGTCACGTAGGCGATCGAGAACGTGATCTCCGCGAGGATCACCGTGCCCATCGACAGCTTGAGGCCGACCCCGGTGAAGAGCAGCAGCGCGGCCACGCCGGTGACGATCTCGGGGGTCACCAGCGGCAGCAGGGTGACCGCCCCGATCACCCGGCCGCGCCGCGAGGTGACCCGCTCGAGCCCGAGCGCCAGCATCGTGCCGAGCACGAGCGAGCCCGCGGTCGCGACCGACGCGATCTCGAGGCTGGCCACCAGCGAGTCGATCAGCGCGCTGTTGTGGACCAGTTCGTCGTACCAGCGCAGGCTGAAGCCGGAGAACCGCGAGAGCGACTTCTTGTCGTTGAGGCTGAACAGCGCGACGGCGAGGATCGGCAGGTAGAGCCAGGCGAAGAACACCACCGTCACCGCGACGGCGAGCGCCGGCTTCCGCTCCACCCTGCGCGGGCGCGCCATCACGCTTCCCTCGCCTCGGTCGAGGTGGCGCGCAGGTAGACCACCATCAGGACGGTCAGCGCCGCCATCAGCGCCACGGTGAGCGCCGACCCGAGCGGCCAGTTCTGGCCCTCGTTGAACTGCTGCTGGACCAGGTTGCCGAGCATGAACGTGTTGGCCCCGCCCAGCAGCTGGGCGCTGACGAAGTCGCCGAGGGCGGGCAGGAAGACCAGGAGCACGCCGCCGTACAGCCCGGCGCGGGTGGCGGGCAGCGTCACGGCGAAGAACGTGCGGACCGGGCCGTGGTAGAGGTCCTTGCCGGCCTCGATGAGCGAGACGTCGAGCCGCTCGAGGGAGGCGTAGATCGGCAGGATCATGAACACCACGAAGCCGTAGACGAGCCCGCCGATCACCGCCCACGGGGTGTTGAGGAAGGTGACTCCGTCGCTCAGCCCGGTCTTGCGCAGACCGCTGTTCACCAGCCCGTCGTCGGAGAGCAGCGCCTTCCAGGCGTACATCCGGATCAGGTAGCTGGCGAAGAACGGCACCACGATCGCGGCGATCAGGGCGTTCTTGTAGCGGCCCCCGTGCAGCGCGATCGCGTAGGCCACCGGGTAGGCGATGAGCACCGCGATGACCACGGTCGCGAGCGCGTAGAGCAGCGAGCGCACGAACAGCTCGAGGTAGACGTCGTTCCAGAGGGCGCGGTAGTTGGCCGTGCTCGTCGCGAACGCTGGGAAGCCGTCGTTGGTGGTGCGGCCGAACGACAGCAGCACGACGATCGCCATGGCGAAGACGAAGAACGTCACCATCCACGCGGTCGGCAGCGCCAGCAGCGCACCCCACAACCAGGTCCTCTGTGCCGACCGCGGCGTCCTCGCCTCCGCCCTCGCCTCCGCCCTCGCCTCGGCGGCCATCAGCTCGCCTTCACCTCGGTCCACACCGCGGCGCGGCGCTGGACCTCGTCGGTGGGGAGGAGCCGGAAGACGTTCTCGTTCTCCAGGTCGGAGACCTCGACGTTGCAGGCCGGCACGTCCTTGGCGAGGTCGGCGAACGCCGGCAGCGCGTCGCGCACGGGGAAGGGGTAGTAGAGGTACTTCATGTTCTTGATGGCGTTCTCGGGGCGGAGCAGGTAGTCGATGAAGACCATCGCCGTGCCGGGGTGCTGCGCGTTGGTGGGGATCGCGTAGGTGTCGGAGTTGATCGGCACGCCCTCGACGGGCGCCTCGAAGTCGAACTTCGTCGGGTTGTTGGCCAGCCCGTTGCGCAGGTAGAGGAAGTCGCCGCTCCACATGTGGTGCACCCACGCGTCGCCGCTGGTCATGTCGTTGATGTCGTCGGAGGAGTAGGCGCGCAGCAGGTCCTTCTGGCTGATCAGGAGCTTCTTCATCTCCTCCAGCTCCGAGGGCTTCGCGGTGTTGACGTCGTAGCCCAGGGTCAGCGCGGCCATCGCCAGCGCCTCGTCCTGGTCGTCGAGGGTGAAGATGTGGCCGGCGGCCTCCTCGTTCCAGAGGTCGTGCCAGCTCCCGGTCATCGACGAGACCTTGTCGGTGCGCCAGCCGATGCCGGTCTTGTAGACGGTGAACGGCACCGACACCCGCGACCCGGCGTCGTACCACGGCTCGTTGAAGTAGGAGCCGGAGTAGAAGACCTGGTCGGCGTTGGTGAGCTGGGCGGGGTCGATGGCGCGCAGCTTGCCCTCGCGACGCAGCTTGACGACCCACTTCGCGATGGGGAAGACGATGTCGTACTGGTTGCCGGCGGCGATCTTCGCGTACATGCCCTCCATCGAGTCGAAGTTGGACTCGATGACCTTGACGCCGTACTCCTCCTGGAAGCCCTTGATGACCCGCGGGGCGAGGTAGTCGGCCCAGTTGAAGTAGACGAGGTCGCCGTCGATCTCGGCCTTCGCGGAGGGTGGCAGCGGGGCGTCGACCGCGACGTCGTCGCGGATGTAGGCGCAGCTGCTGAGCGCGAACGACGCCGCCAGCCCGCCGGTGAGGAAACCCCGCCGCGACGGCCGCGCGGCACCGAGGCGGGGGTGTGGGGTCACGCCTGCGCCCCGGCTTCGAACGGTGCCGGTGGCGGGAGGGGACCGTCGTGCCCGACCAGGACGCCCACGGTGCTGGCGATGGTGCTGCGCGCCTCGGCGATCCCGAGGTTCGGGTCCTCCGCGAGCACCCGGCTGCCGAGGCCGTCGGTGATGGCGACCGCGGTCTCGGCCAGCAGCCGGGGGTCGAGAGCGGTGTGGAAGACGCCGGCGGCGAGGCCGTCACGCACGATGTCGGCGACGGTGACGTAGAGGTCCTCGTAGAGCTCGGCTCCGACTTTGGCGAGGTGCGGGTCGCGGATGCACAGCAGCGCCAGCTCCTGCCACAGCAACCACTCGTGCGCGCGCTGCTCGTCGCTGGGCAGGCACCGGTCGAGGAACGACGAGAGCCGCTCGGCCGGGCCCTCGCCGGCGTTGGCCATGGCCCGCTGGTTGAGCTCGGCGGAGACGGCGTGGGAGTACTTCAGCACCTCGCCGAACAGGAGCTCCTTGGTGTCGAAGTGGTAGTGCAGGAGCCCGGCCGAGACGCCCGCCGTGCGGGCGATCGAGGCCATCCGGACCTGGGCGAGGCCGTCGCGCACGATGCAGTCGGCGGCGGCGGCGAGGATCCGCGTGCGGGCCTCGGCCGCGGCCTGGGCACGCTGGCTGGTGCGCTCGCTCATGGGACCCCTGAGTTGTTTGACTGTTCAGTCAGTCAGCGATGCTAGGGTCCCCCTCGTGACCGGTCAAGGGTCCCCCGAGAGGTCGGGCGCGGACCCGCTCGAGGCGCTCTTCGCGCCCCGGACCGTGGCCGTCGTCGGCGCCAGCGCGGACTCCGCGAAGTGGGGGCACATCCTCGCGAAGCGCGCCCTGGAGGCGCTGGGCGCGCAGGGCGATCCCGGAGAGCGCACCGTGCTGCTCGTGAACCGGCACGGCGGCGAGGTGCTGGGCCGAGCGACGTACGCCACCGCGCGGGCGGCGGCGGCCGCGCACGGCGCGCCCGTCGACCTGGCCGTCGTGTGCGTCCCGGCCGGGGGCTTCGTCGCGTCGGTGACCGACGCCGTCGCGGCCGGGGCGCGCGCGGTCGTGGGCATCACGGCGGGGCTCTCCGAGGCCGGTGCGGAGGGGGCGGCGCTGGAGGCCGAGGCGCTGGCCGTCGTGCGCGGCGCGGGCGCCGTGCTGGTCGGTCCCAACTGCCTCGGGGTCGTCGACACGACCACCGGGCTCCAGCTCGCGCACGCTGTCCTCCCGGCCGGGGACGTCGCGATCCTCAGCCAGAGCGGCAACCTGGTCCTCGACCTGGCCGGCCTGCTCGCCGACCGCGGGCTCGGCGTCTCGCGCTTCGTGTCCCTGGGCAACCAGGCCGACCTCGGCGTGGTCGACCTGCTCCGGGCCTGCGTCGGCCACGACGGCACCCGCGCCGTCGCGGTCTACGCCGAGGACGTCGTCGACGGCCGTGCCTTCCTCGACGCGGCGCGGGACCTGCGCGCCGCCGGCAAGCCGGTGGTCCTGCTGGCTCCCGGCCGCACCGAGGCGGCGGTCCGCAGCGCGGTCTCGCACACCGGGTCCATGACCAGCTCGTCGATGGTCGTCGACGCCGCGTGCGCGGCGGCCGGCGTGCACCGCGTGGACCATCCGACCGCGATGGCCGACCTGCTGGCCGCGCTGCGGGCGCCGCGCCGGATGCCGGGGCGCCGGGTCGCGGTGCTCACCGACGGCGGAGGGCACGGCGCCGTCGCCGCCGACGCGCTCGCCGCTGCCGGCCTGCTCACGCCCGTGCTCTCCGGCGCGGTCACCGACGCGCTCACGGCGGAGCTGTGGGCGCAGGCGGCCGTCACCAACCCCGTCGACCTCGCCGGCGCCGGCGAGCAGGACGTCGCGAGCTATGCCCGGGGTGTGCAGACCCTGCTCGGCTCCGGCCAGGTCGACGGCGTGCTGCTGACGGGATTCTTCGGGGGCTACTCGACCGAGGAGTCGAACCTCACCGCGCCCGAGCTGGCCGCCGCGCGTCAGATGGCGGACGCGGTCGCGACGCAGGGCAAGCCTCTCGTCGTGCAGACCATCCACCCGGACAGCCCGGCCAGCCGGGTGCTGCGGGCCGCGGGCATCCCCGTGCACCGCGACGTCGACCGCGCGTGCGCGGTGCTCGCCGGCCTCGTGGAGCCCGGGTCGACCGGACTCGCGGAGGAGCTGCCGGCCGCGGCGCCGCCGGTCACGGACGCGTCGTACGCCGGGGCGCGAGCGCTGTTCGCCGGGGCCGGGATCGCCTTCCCGGCCGCCGAGCAGGTCGTCGACGCGGCCGGGCTCGAGGCCGCGCTCGACCGGCTGTCCTTCCCGGTGGTCCTCAAGGCGACCGGCCGGACGCACAAGTCCGAGGGCGGAGGAGTGGTCGTCGGGCTGCCCGACCGCGGCGCCGTGCGCGCGGCGTACGCCGACCTGGTCGCGCGGCTGGCCCCGCCCGCCGTGTCCGTGGAGGAGATGGCCGAGGTCGCCGACGGCGTCGAGCTCATCGTCGGGGGCGTCCGCGACCCCAGGTTCGGGGCGGTGGTCATGGTCGGGCTCGGCGGGGTCCTCACCGAGGTGCTCGGCGACACGGTGTGCGCCCTCGCGCCGGTCTCGGCCGACGCCGCCCGCAGGCTCCTGCTCTCGCTGCAGGGGGCACCGCTGCTGCTCGGCGCGCGCGGTCGGGCGCCGGTCGACCTCGGCGCCCTGGCGGAGGTCGTCGCGCGCTTCTCGCTGCTCGCGGCCGCCCACCCCGAGGTCGCCGAGATGGAGCTCAACCCGGTGTTGACGAGCTCCTCAGGAGTCCTGGCGCTCGATGCCCGGGTGGTCCTCGACGTCTCGTAGGTAGCGCTGGTCGAAGAGGTGCACCCAGGAGTCCTTGGCCGGGAACACGCCGTGCTCGAAGGCGCGTGAGGTCACGCCCCGCTGGACGCGCTCGCAGGCCTCGTTGTCCTGGCGTGTGACGAGCTCGTTGAACTCGACGACGGGTTTCGGGTCGAAGGCGGGGTCGTCGAAGGCCTCGGGGCTGAAGAGGTACTCCGTGACCAGCCGGCAGCTCTGCGGGCCGGTCGGGAAGACGGCCGTCGCGAGCGCCGAGGAGCCGTCGACGTCGAGGAACATCGTCGGGTAGACGAGGGCGCCGTAGTAGGACTGCGGCCCCTCGTCGCCCTTGAGCCCCGGCAGCAGCGGCAGCCGCAGCCGCGGGTCGAGGGCGACCGTGGTGCGTCCGTCGGCGAGCGTCACGCCGCCGTCGTCGCGACCGTCCTCGAAGATGCTGCCCTTCTTGTACGCCGGCAGCACCGAGACGAGCTCGGGGTGCACGGTCGGGCAGTGCAGGCACTCGTTGTAGTTCTCGATGACGATCTTCCAGTTGGCCCGGACGTCGATCGTCGAGACGTGGCCGGTGCGCAGCTGCGCCAGCCCGACCCGGGCGAGGGCCAGCGGGTCGTCGGGGTGCTCGGCCAGCGACTCCAGCAGCGGCACGGGCGTCTCGCGGCTGAGGTTGACGAAGACGAAGCCCTCCCAGACCTCGACGTGCACCGGCCACAGGGACGTCGACTCCCTGTCGATCTCGTCCTTCTCGATCATCGGCGTGGTCACGAGCGTGCCGTCCAGCGCGTAGCCCCAGGCGTGGTAGGGACACCTGAGGTGCGTGCGCACCTCGCCCTGCTCGTCGTCGCAGATCCGCGACCCGCGGTGCCGGCACACGTTGTAGAACGCCCGGAGCCGCTCGTCCTTGCCGCGCACGACCAGCACGCTCTCGTCGGCGATCTCCGCGCGGAGCCACGCGCCGGGGCGGGCGACCCGCTCCTCGCGGCCGACGTAGATCCAGTTGCGGTAGAACACCCGCTCCTTGTCGACGGCGTAGGTCTCGGTGGAGTGGTAGGCCGCTCCGGGAAGGGTCTTCCGGATCTCGGCCATTCGCTAACTGTACAGTCAGTCAGTTGTCGTGTCACTGGCCGGAGCCGGCCCACCGGATCCGACGCACCGGATCTGACACACCGGATCTGGCGCAAGGGGTGCTAACCCCACCACGGTCGGGGACCTGGCACTCCTGAACGCCGGGCGCTGCGGCGGTTCGCTGGACGCATGACCACCGCGACCCACGAACCCCGGACCCAGGCGTCCTCGACCGGCAGCGACTTCGCGGAGCTGCACCGGCGCATCAACGCCGCCGGGCTCCTGCGCCGGCGACGCGGCTACTACGCCCTGCGGCTGGGCGCGGTGGCGACGGCGTACGTCGCAGGCTGGACGCTCTTCGTCCTCGTCGGTGCGTCGTGGTGGACGCTCGCGGTCGCGGCGTTCCTGGCGGTCGTCTTTGCGCAGGTCGCGCTGGTCGCCCACGACCTCGCGCACCGCCAGGTGTTCCGCACCAACGCGCCGAGCGCGCGGGCCGGCCTGCTCGCCGGGAACCTCGGCATCGGGATGTCCTACGGCTACTGGATGGCCAAGCACACCCGCCACCACGCGAACCCCAACCACGACGACCTCGATCCGGACGTCGGGCCGGGGGTGCTCGTGTGGAGCCGGGAGGCGGCTCGCGGTCGCGGGTTCCTCACGGCCTACCAGGCGTGGTTCTTCCTCCCGCTGCTCACCCTGCTCGGGGTCTCCCTGAAGCGCGACAGCATCCGCGCCGTCCGCGCGGGCGCGGTCAAGCGGCGCCGCCTCGAGGGCGGGCTGCTCGCCGCGCACTTCGTGCTCTACCTCTCCGCGATCTTCACCGTCCTCTCGCCGATGCAGGCGCTCGCGTTCGTCGTGGTGCACCAGGCGCTCTTCGGGATCTACCTCGGGCTGACGTTCGCGCCCAACCACAAGGGCATGCCGCACCCCGACGGCACCGAGGACTTCCTGCGCAAGCAGGTGCTCACCTCGCGCAACGTGCGCGGCGGCCTGCTCGTCGACGCGGCCCTCGGCGGCCTCAACCACCAGATCGAGCACCACCTCTTTCCGGCCATGCCCACGCCGAACCTGCGCAGGGCGCAGCCGATCGTGCAGGCCTATTGCGCGGAGATCGGGGTGCCCTACGAGGTCGCCGGGCTCGTCGACTCCTACGCACAGGCGTTCCGGCACCTGCACGATGTCGGGGCCGAGCTGCGGTGATCGGGGCCCGGGTCGGGTCCGGCTGCGGGCCGGACCGCGCTAGAGAGCGACGGTGTTGATGCCCGGTGCCTCGTCGGCGTGGGTGAACTCGACGAACTCGGTGTCCTCGTCGATGTGCGCGTTGTGGCCGGGCCGCACGTAGTAGGCGTCGCCGGCCGAGATGACCTCGGTCCCGCCGTCGGTGAACCGCATCGTCACCTGGCCCTTGAGGCAGTAGCCCCAGTGCGGCTCCTGGCAGGCGCCGTCCGGGAGCTCGGCGAACCAGTCGGCGGTGTCGAGGCCGGCGTTCCAGCGCTCGAGCGCGATCGTCATTCCGCCCGCCTCGGCGCGGTGCTGCTGCCCGGCACCGTCGACGTCGACGGCGAGCTCGGTGTTGTCGCGGGTGAAGCTGCCCATGGTGTCCTCCTGGGTCGGGGACCGACCTTCGGTCCGTCGAGCCGAACCTAGGAGCTGAACCCGGGTGCAAGGTCAAGAGGCGGATCCGGCGCTTGACCTTGCACCCGCGTTCAAGGTCTACCGTGGCGAGGGTGCGGATCTCCGAGCTGGCCGGAGCGGCGGGAGTCCCGACGTCGACGGTCCGCTACTACGAACGGGTCGGCCTGATGGCCCTCCCGGAGCGGACCACGTCCGGCTACCGCGACTACGGCGACGAGGCGGCCGCCCGGCTGCTGTTCATCACCCGCGCTCGCCACCTGGGTCTGAGCTGTGACCAGATCTCCACGCTGATCCCGATCTGGGCCGGCACCAACTGCGGCGCCGCGCAGGAGCGGGTCGGCCAGCTGATCGACGTGAAGCAGGCCGAGATCGCCGTCCGCATCGCCGAGCTGGAGCAGTTCTCGGCCCAGCTCGACGCGGTGCGGACCGCGCTCGACGCGGAGTCGCCGGCGCAGGCGTGCCGCAGCGACCTCGGCTGCTGCGTGCCCGCGTCGGACGCTGGACCCGTCGCGATCGAGCTGACCGGTCGGCGCTAGGACGCGTCCTGGCCGGGTGCTCAGGTCAGTGCGCGCAGCAGCGCGGTGATCGCCACGGCGACGACGACCGCCAGCACGAGTGAGCGCCCACGCCACAGGAGCACCCCGGCGACGGCGACACCGACGGTGTCGGCGCCGACGGTGAGGCGGTGGCCGTCGGAGAGGAGCGAGGTCACCACGAGAGCGGCGAGCAGGGCCGGCGCCATCATGGCCACCACCCGCAGGAACGCCGGATGGGCCTGCCGGCCTCCGAAGACGACCGGGCCGGCCGCCTTGACGAGGGCGGTGGTGACCGCGAGGCCGAGGATCGCCCACCAGATCGTCGCCGGGCCGGTCATCGACGCAGCCCCAGCAGCGCCGCAACGGCCGCGGCGAGGATCGGCACGCCGGCCGGGGTGAACGGCACGAGGGCCAGGGCGATCGCGGCCCCGCACAGCGCGACCACGCGCGAGCGCGGGCTGCGCAGCTCGGCCAGCAGGATGCCGAGGAAGAACACCGGGTAGACCGCGTCGAGCCCGAGCCGGCTGGTGTCGCCGAGCACGTCGCCGGCGAAGGCGCCCACCAGGGTGCCGAGGAACCACATGACGTACTGAGGGAGCGTCGTCCCGAACAGCAGCCACCGGTCGAAGGTGCCGTCGCCCCGGTTGGCCAGGGCCCAGGACGAGTCGACGACGGTCTGGCCCTGGAGCGCCCGCTTCAGCGGCCCGCCCGGGAGCGAGGGGGCGAGCGCCGTACCCATGGCGAGGAATCTGCCGTTCATCAGCGTGCCGGCCGCGACCGCGGCCAGTGGCGTGCCGCCGCCGGCCAGCACCGCGAGCGCAGCGAACTGCGCGGAGCCGGCGAACACGATCACCGCGGTCACGATCGCCTGGAGGGCGGAGAACCCCGCCTGCCGGGCGAGCACGCCGAATGACATCGAGAGCACGAACCCCACGACCGCGTAGGGGAGGCCGAGCCGCACCCCGGCCCAGAGCTGCGCGCGCACCGGCACACGCTAGGGGGTTCGCACGAGCGGCCGGTGCGCGGGGGAATCCGGCGGGACCGGGCGGCGTTCGTTGAAACATGAAGAACGTCGGCTTCCTGTCCTTCGGGCACTGGAACCCCTCGCCCCAGTCGCAGACCCGCTCGGCCTCCGACGCGCTCCAGCAGTCGATCGAGCTGGCCGTCGCGGCCGAGGAGCTGGGGGCGGACGGCGCCTACTTCCGGGTGCACCACTTCGCGCGCCAGCTCGCCTCGCCGTTCCCGCTGCTCGCCGCAGCCGGCGCCCGCACCAGCCGGATCGAGCTGGGCACGGGCGTCATCGACATGCGCTACGAGAACCCGCTCTACATGGCCGAGGACGCCGGCGCCGCCGACCTGATCGCGGGCGGCCGGCTCCAGCTCGGCATCAGCCGGGGCTCACCGGAGCAGGTCGTCGACGGCTTCCGCTACTTCGGCCACGTGCCCGCCGAGGGCACCGACCACGCCGACATGGCGCGCGAGCACGCCCGCATCTTCCTGGAGGTCCTGGAGGGGAAGGGCTTCGCGGAGCCCCACCCGCGGCCGATGTTCCCCAACCCGCCGGGGCTGCTGCGCATCGAGCCGCACTCCCCGGGGCTGCGCGACCGCATCTGGTGGGGAGCCGGCACCCGGCAGACCGCCGTGTGGACCGCCGAGCAAGGCATGAACCTGATGAGCTCCACGCTCCTCACCGAGGACACCGGGGTGCCGTTCCACCAGCTGCAGGCGGAGCAGATCCAGATGTTCCGCGACGCGTGGGCAGCGGCCGGCCACGAGCGGGAGCCGCGCGTCTCGGTCAGCCGCAGCATCTTCCCGCTCGTCAGCGACCTCGACCGCGCCTACTTCGGGCACGACACAGACAGCCAGGACCAGGTCGGCCACATCGACGGTGGGTTGGCGCGGTTCGGCAAGTCCTACGCCGGGGAGCCGGACCAGCTGGTCGAGGAGCTCGCCGAGGACGAGGCGATCGCGGCGGCGGACACGCTGCTGCTCACCGTCCCCAACCAGCTCGGCGTGGACTACAACGCACATGTGCTCGAGAGCGTCCTGCGCCACGTGGCACCCGCCCTCGGCTGGCGCTGAGGCCACCCGGGGGACCAGACCACCCCGCACGACCGGGTGTCCGCGCGCCGTTACGGCACGATCGGGCCGCGCTCACGGCGTTCTGGAGAGGATTGCCACAAAGGACTAGACCGGGTTGACTGACTCGGCTGATACCGCGCGGAGTTCCCCGATTCCGCCGCGCAGCCCGAGGGGGGAAACCTATCGTGATTTCGACCTTGACAGGTGTCGTCGCCGGTCCGTGCGACGTCTCGAACTCGATCGACCCGGGTGGACAGAATGGCTGAGGAGAAGCGTCGCGAGAGCGCAGGCCGGTTGGCCTCCGCCATCGCCCTTCCCGAGTGGTCCCTGCGCCGCAAGCTGGCGCTCGCGCTCACCATCCCCATGCTCCTGGCCGCGACGTTCGGCGGGCTGCGCGTGCACACCGCGCTCGCCCAGTCCGACAACTACACGGCCACGTCCAAGCAGATCACCGTCCTCCGTCCCGCGGCCGGCTACCTGGCCGCTGCCGAGCGGGCCGCGATCATCTCCCGCCAGCGCCCCGCGCTCGACGACCCCGGGCGGATCTCGGCCATCGAGGCCGTCGCGGTCGCCGGCAAGCGCCTCCAGAACGTCGGCAAGACCGCCGACCTGACCGGCGCCCAGCGCGAGCGGCTCGACAGGGTGCTCTCGCTGAGCGAGCAGCTGCGCTCGGGCCGGGCCTACGTCTCGGCGGGGCAGACCATCTCGCAGGTCCGCCAGCTCCAGCGCGGCGTCACCGCCCTGATCGACTCCATCGTGGCCGAGCAGCTCGACCCCGAGGCCAAGCTGACCGCCCTGCAGCAGGCGCTGGACGGACGCGTGTCCCTGGCCATGCAGCAGTACATGGTCAACATCGCGAACCCCAAGGACATCAACCTCGTCGACCTCTCCGCCGAGCTCGGCGTCGAGCAGGTCATCATCGACCGCCTCGGCGCCATCCTCGGCACCACCGACCCCGAGGTGCAGAGGCTCAACCAGCAGAACGCCGCGCACTTCGGCGAGGTCCGCGGTGCCGGCAACGCGGCGCCCAACCTCGGTGACGCCGAAGCGTTCGAGGCCTACGACGACCTCAGCGGCGTGCTCCTCGACGACATCGACGCGAACCTCACGAAGGCCGCGAGCGACGCCCGCGGGCTCGCGATCGCCAACGCCGTCGTCACGCTCGCCCTGCTGGTGGCCGCGTTCTTCCTGGCCCTCCTCGTCTCCCGCATGCTGCTGAACCCGATCCGCCGGGTGCGCGAGGGGGCCCTCGAGGTCGCCAACACGCGGCTCCCCGAGATGGTCGCCAGGATCCGGTCCGGCGGCGACCCGGGCGAGATC
The DNA here is from genome assembly GCF_000422805.1 of Nocardioides halotolerans DSM 19273. Taxonomy (GTDB): domain Bacteria; phylum Actinomycetota; class Actinomycetes; order Propionibacteriales; family Nocardioidaceae; genus Nocardioides; species Nocardioides halotolerans. The sequence continues at coordinate 19,161 of NZ_AUGT01000021.1, forward strand.
ACCCCGATCCCGGTGCACACGCGCGAGGAGACGGGACAGCTGGCGCGCGCAGTCGACGACCTCCACCGTCAGGCCGTCCACCTGGCCTCCGGCGAGGCGCGGCTGCGCTCGCAGGTCGGCGAGATGTTCTCGACCCTGTCGCGCCGCAACACCTCCCTCATCAACCAGCAGCTCGGTCTCATCGAGCGGCTGGAGAAGGACGAGGAGGACCCCAACCGTCTCGAGTCGCTGTTCCGCCTCGACCACCTCGCCTCGCGCATGCGCCGCACGGCCGACTCGCTGATGGTGCTCGCGGACGCGCCGACGCAGACCAGCGACTCCGACGCGCTCGCCCTCGGCGACGTGTTCCAGGCCGCGATGGCCGGTGTGCAGGAGTACCAGCGCGTCCAGATCGAGTCGTCACCGCCGGAGAAGGTGAACGGCGCGGCCTCGGCCGACGTGGTCCACCTGATGACCGAGCTGGTCGACAACGCCCTCGCGTTCTCGCCGCCGACCGCGCCGGTGAAGATCTCCACCAAGCAGGCCGGCGACAGCACGATCGTCGAGATCAGCGACGGCGGGCTCGGCATCGCCCAGGACGTGCTCAACTCGCTCAACGAGGACCTCCGATCCGGTGGCGAGGTCACCGTCGAGACCGCCCGCCGGATGGGCCTGCTCGTGGTGAGCCGGATCGCGACGCGGCACGGCATCACCGTCTCGCTGGCCCGCAACGCCCGCGGCGGCACCACGGCCACCGTGCTGCTCCCGCCGGCGCTGCTGCGCGGTCGCCAGGCGCCGGTGCAGCCGAAGCAGCGTCCGGGCCTGGCCGGGCTGGCCTCGGCCAAGACTGTGCTCCCGGCGCAGGTGGCCGAGCGGCTCAGCAACGAGCGCGAGACCACGCAGGGCCTGCCGGCACGCCCGTCGGCACCGTCGGCTCCTTCCGGTCCCGTTGCTCCCAGCGCCCCCGCGGCGTTCGGCAGGCCGGCCACGCCTGTGACTCCGGCGGCCCCGGCCGCCCCGGCTGCTGGCTCGACCGGCGCGCCGGCCAAGAGCGAGAGCAACCAGGTCAGCGTCGACTCGATCTCCGCCGCCATCAACGCCGTGACCCGGCTGCCGCAGCGCTCGCCGGGTGCGACCCGCTCCGGCGGTGCGATGCCCGGTGCGCCCGTGGGCTCGAGCGGCGGCTCGCTCTTCCAGCGGCTGCAGGCCAACAACGCCGGCAGCACCGCGGCCAAGCCCGGGCTCCCGCAGCGCGAGCCGGCGACGCCGACCGTGGCCTTCGACGCCATCGACGACGCCATCGACGACGCCGTCGCCCCCGCGTCCGCCGAGGTGACGGTCAGCTCCCAGGTCGAGGACGCCGAGGTCGAGGACGCCGAGGTCGAGACCCCGGTCGACGCCCCCGAGGCGGAGACCCCGGAGCACGACGAGGGCGACACCGAGGCGCCGGCCGTCGCGGAGGCGGAGCAGGCCGAGGACGACGCGACCGACGAGGCCGACCGCGCGCCCGCCGCCGAGCAGTCCCTGATCACGCCGACCCCGGCCTCTGCGGAGGTGCTGCGGCACACCGCCGAGCAGACGGTCCCGCTCGAGCCCGCGGCGCCCGCCGTGGCGGCACCGCTCGCCACGGCCGCTGCGTCCGCCGACAACTGGGTGGGCGCGTCGTCGGCCACCCCGGCGCCGCCGGTCGCGGCGGCGACCGCCTACGACCTGCTCGACTCGCGCAGCCCGATGCCCGAGCCGACCGAGGACGAGACGCCCATCTTCCGCGCCCTGCGGTCCAACTGGCTGACCGCCGGGGCAGGCGCAGGCACGTGGACCACCTCGGAGATCGAGGCGGGCTGGGAGGCCGCGGAGCAGGTCGCAGAGGCTCCGGCACTCCAGCTCAGCGAGTCGGGGCTGCCGATGCGGCGTCCCGGCAAGCGACTGGTGCCCGGCGGCGTCGCGCCCGTGGCCACCAGCGTCGAACGCGACCCCGAGGCGATCCGGGCCCGGCTCGCCGCGCACGCCGCCGGCGTCTCGCGCGGCCGGACGGCGGCCGTGGACGAGTCAGTACCCGTCACCAGCACTGAGGAAGGTCCCGCATGACCGAGAACCTGACCGAAACCGACGAGCGTGGGCTCGACTGGGTGGTGAGCAAGTTCGTCGACGGTGTGCCGTCGGCGGCGCACGCCATCCTGGTCTCGGCCGACGGTCTGCTGATGGCCAAGAGCTTCAGCCTCCCCGACGAGCGCGCCGAGCAGGTCGCGGCGGTCTCCTCGGGCCTGGCGAGCCTGGCGGTCGGGGCGGCTCGGCTGTTCGAGGGCGGCGCCGTGCTGCAGACCGTGATCGAGATGCAGAACGGCTACCTGCTGCTGATGAGCGTGGGCGACGGCTCGCACCTCGCCGTGCTCACCGAGGACTCCGCCGACATCGGTCAGGTGGGCTACGAGATGGCCCTCCTCGTCGACCGCGTCGGCCGCATGGTCCAGGCCACCGCCCGCGTCCCGCTCGCCGGACTCTGAAGCACCACCAGGACCTGTCATGGCACTACCGACTCAGCCGTGGACCCCGGACGACGACGCGCCCTCCGCGCGCGTCGTCCGGCCCTACACGCTGACCGGTGGCCGGACCGCCCCCAAGGTCGAGCTGCCCGTCGAGGCCACGCTCCGCCGCGAGCACGGCGGGTCGCCCGACCCGACCGACGCCAACCTCAGCCGCATCCTCGAGGTGTGTGACAAGCGCTCGGTCGCCGAGGTGTCCGCGCACGTGCACATGCCGATCGGCGTCGTCCGGGTCCTCCTGGGCGACCTCATCGAACAAGGACACGTCCGGGTGCAAGCGACCCTGACCGCAGACTCGTCACAGGACGAGCGACGAGAGCTCATCGAAAGGACCCTCCGTGGACTACGCACGCTCTAGCGCCCAGCGCTCCGCTGCGTCGACCAAGATCGTCGTCGCCGGCGGCTTCGGCGTCGGCAAGACGACGCTGGTCGGATCCGTCTCGGAGATCATGCCGCTCCGCACCGAGGCGCTCGTCACCAACGAGTCGGAGGGCGTTGACGACCTCGCCGCCGTCCCGACCAAGGCGACCACCACCGTGGCGATGGACTTCGGTCGCATCACGCTCGCGGAGGACCTGGTCCTCTACCTGTTCGGCACGCCCGGGCAGCGCCGGTTCTGGTTCATGTGGGACGACCTCTGCCTCGGCGCGATCGGCGCGATCGTCCTCGTCGACACCGACCGCCTCGACGAGGCGTTCTCGCCGCTCGACTACTTCGAGTCGAAGGGCCTGCCCTTCATCGTCGCGGTCAACCAGTTCGACAACGCCGCGCGCTACCCGCTCGAGGAGGTGCGCGCCGCGCTCGCCATCCCCGAGCACGTGCCGATGATCGACATCGACGCGCGCGACCGCGAGTCCTGCAAGCGAGCGTTGATCCGCATCACGGAGTACTCCCTCGAGCAGCTGACCGCGAGCGTCGCCGTCCACTGAGCGAGCAGTCGAGATCCACGGCAGTCGACCGCGAGGGACGAGCGGTCGGCGTGCTCGCTAGAACTCGTAGCCGTACTCCCGGAGGTCGGCCTCGAACAGGTCGGCCACCCGCTGGCGGGTCCGGTCGTCGTAGACCTCGCGGTAGTCGGGCCGGCCGGGGTCGATGTTGACGCTCTTGACGCCGGTCCACTCCAGGCCGAGGTGGTCGTAGATCTGCTGCAGGTCGGCCTCGAGGCTCTCCTGCCGGCCGGTGAAGTCGGCTCGCTTGCCGGGCGTGTTGAGGAACGCCACCTGGGGCTTGCGCAGCCGCGGGTGCTCGTCGGGAGCGTGCATCACGAACGACTCGAAGTCGGGGTGCTGCTCGATGATCGCGGCGACGAAGCGGTTGCGCTGGAGGTGGTCGACGTAGCGATCGATGCCCTGCGCGGCGCCGTCACGGAACCGCTCCATCATCCGCCACCACGACACCATCCGGGCCCACGGGTTGCGCACGAACCCCGCGGTCCAGTAGTCCGCCAGCCCGGGCTCGAGCTGGAGCAGCCGGTCGAGCGGTGCGTGCCGGTTGGCGGCCGGGATGCGGCGTACGTCGCCGAGCGCGGCGGTGAGGCCGTTGTCGATCGTCGACCCGCCGGTCTTCTGCACGTGCACGAAGAGGAACCGGTGCGAGTCGGAGATGAGCACCCGGTCACGGTATCGGGACGGTGCCGTCGGCCCCGCATGCGAGGCTCTGCCCATGCGTGAGCTCGGTGACCTGGTCGTCGACCTGAGCACGCGCGGCGACCGCGCCACGGCCGTCTACCGGGCGCTGCTCGACGCCGTGCGCAGCGGGCGGCTCGAGCCGGGGGAGCGGCTGCCCCCCACCCGGGCCCTGGCCGCCGACCTGGGCGTGTCGCGCACGACCGTGGCCACGGCGTACGACCGGCTGGTGGCCGAGGGGTTCCTGACCGCGCGCGTGGGCGCCGGCACGTTCGTGGCCGACGCGGCCCGACCGGTGCGACCGCCGCGCCGGGGCACCGACCTGGCGCCGCGCCCTGGCTGGGACCAGCAGCCGCACCCCACGAGCGGGTCGACGCCCAAGCCGGCCCACGACTTCCGGGTGGGCATCCCCGACGCGCGGCTGTTCCCGTTCGACACCTGGCGGCGGCTGGTGACCGCCGAGCTGCGCGTGGGCGCCCACGACCTCGGCGTCTACGCCGACCCGGCCGGCTATCCGCCCCTTCGCGAGGCGCTCGCGCGTCAGCTCGCCCTCTCCCGCGGCGTGACCGCGACGCCCGACGAGGTGCTGGTCACTCACGGCACCCAGCAGGCGCTCGACCTCGTGACCCGGGTCCTCGTCGCGCCCGGCGACATCGTCGCCATGGAGGAGCCGGGCTACCCGCTGGCGCGCGACGTGTTCACCTCCTACGGCGCCAGGGTGGTGCCGGTGCGCGTCGACGACGAGGGCCTGGTGGTCGACGACCTGCCGCCCTCGACCCGGCTGGTGTTCACGACGCCGTCCCACCAGTTCCCGACCGGTCCGCCGCTCTCGCTCGAGCGCCGGCGCGCGCTGCTCGACTTCGCCGGGCGGCACCGGTGCGCGGTGATCGAGGACGACTACGACAGCGAGTTCCGGTTCACCGAGCGGCCGCTCGAGACGTTGCACTCGATGGACGACGCCGGTCGGGTGCTCTACCTCGGCACGTTCTCCAAGTCGCTGGTGCCGGGGCTGCGGTTCGGCTACCTCGTCGCGCCCGAGCCTCTCCAGGCGGCGCTGCGGGCCGCGCTCCAGCTGAGCGTGGGCTACGTCGACGTGCCGGTGCAGGCGGCGCTGGCGCGGTTCCTCGAGGACGGTCTCCACGCCCGGCACCTGCGCCGGGCCCGCGCGGCCTACGGCGAGCGCCGCGCGCTGGTGCTCGAGGCGGTCCACGGTCCGCTGAGCGCGCACCTCGAGCTGGTGCCGTGCCAGGCCGGCCTCCACGTCACCACGACGCTGCGCGACCAGGAGGCCGACGACACCGACGTCGTGCGCCGCGCCGCCGAGCACGGCGTGGTCGTCGAGGCGCTCTCGTCGTACGCCGTGACGGGCCGGCCGCGCGGCATCGTGATGGGCTACGGCGCCGCCGTCACCGAGTCGATCACGCCGGGGTTGGCGCGACTTGCCGCGGTGCTGGGTGCAGCGCCGTCCACGCCACCGCGCCGGCCCCGATGAGGGCGGGGCCGAGCAGGTCGGTGCCGGTCAGGGCGAGCAGGCCGAGGGTCGCGACGAACCCCACGCCCGCGCCGCGGCGCACCCACGTGCGGGGCGGCAGCAGCCGCAGGGCGGCGGCGGTGCCCACGGCGTAGACCAGCGCGAAGGCGCCGGTGGTCATCAGCAGCGGCGCGTTGAGCGAGAGGTCTCCGGCCGTGATGACGCCCAGCGACGCGAAGCCGCCGAGGGCGACGACGCCGAGCGAGCGGCGCGGCACCTCGCCGGCGGTCGAGCCGCGGGCCAGCCAGACCGGCAGGGAGCCGTCGCGGGCCAGCGCCGCCCCGAGCCGCGCCCCGCCGGCGAAGTAGGCGTTGATCGCACCCACCGAGAGCAGCACCGCCACCACCGCGGTCACCGGTCGGGCCCACTCGCCGAAGCCGAGCACCAGCAGGTCCGAGAGCGGCGCCTTGCCGGGGTGGTCGCCGAGCACGGCGACGGTCGCGAACGCGATGCCGAGGTAGAGCACGCTGATGACCGCGATCGCGATGCCGGTGGCGCGGCCGATGTCGCGGCCGGGATTGCGGTACTCGCCGCTGAGCGAGGTCACCGCCTCCCACCCGGCGAACGCCCACACCAGCAGGGCCGCGGCCGGCCCGATGGCCAGCCAGCCGTGCGGTGCGAACGGCGTCAGGTTGCCGAGCTCGGCGTGGGGGAGCGAGACCACTGTCGCGACGAGCAGCAGCCCGCCGAGCACGAACGCGATCACGAGCTGCACCCGGCCGCTGACCCTCAGGCCGAACCAGTTCATGGCGGTGACGAGCGCGATGATCCCGCCCGTGGCGACGAGCTGGGTCTGCCGCCCGCCGCCCGCGCTGTCCGCGACGTACGCCCCGGCGAACCCCGCCGCCGTGGGCGCGCCGATCGGAATGGCGAAGTAGAAGCACCAGCCGACCACCGTCGCCGCGCGCGCGCCGAACGCCTGGCGTGCGTACGTCGACACGCCGCCGCCGTCGGGGTAGCGCGCGCCGAGGGCCGCGAACGTCGTCGCCAGCGGCACCGACAGCAGCAGGAGCAGCGCCCAGGCCAGCAGCGAGGCCGGCCCGGCCTCGTGCACCGCGAGCGCCGGCAGCGAGATCACACCGGTGCCGAGCACCGCGCCGATCGTCAGCGCCGCCCCCTGCGAGACGTCGAGCCGCCCGCCCGCCACCGAGGTCGGGTCAGCGGGAGCGGCCGGGGTCGCGAGCGAGGTCATGACCCCAGTCTCGTGGTCGCAATGGCCTCAGAGAACGGCCAATGCGTGGCTGCTTGGGTGGGCCAATCGCCGGTGGGGGCAGTTTCACCGGGTACCCGGTGAAACTGGCGCTGCCCGCATGGAGTTCCAGCCGGGAAGCGGCAGTTTCACCGGGTAGGCGGTGAAACTCGTGGCCAGTGGGACAGGTGGGACGTCAGGCCAGGTCCGAGATCTTCTCGATCAGCGCGGTCGTCGAGATGGCCGGGGTGCGAGGCAGGTAGACGACCTCGCAGATGTCCTCGAACTCGTCGAAGCGGCCCGCCCAGTCGTCGCCCATGACCAGCACGTCGGCGGCGTACTGCTCGATGTAGTGACGCTTGAGCTCCAGGCTCTCCTCCACGAACACCTCGTCGACCGGCTTGAGCGCGGCCACGATCGCGAGGCGCTCGGCCTGGCTGAAGACGGGCTCGCGGCCCTTCTTGCTGAGGTTCAGCGCGTCGGACGAGACCCCCACCACCAGCCGGTCGCCCTGGAGGGCGGCGCGCTCGATGACCCGCAGGTGCCCGACGTGGAAGACGTCGAACGTGCCGAAGGTCAGGACGGTGCGCGCCATGGCCGCGATTCTCCCAGCCGACCGCCGTGCACGAGAATCGAGGGCGATGACCGACACTGTCGCGCCCAGCGCTCCCCTCGTCGCCGGCGACCCCGCCGCCGACGCGGTCCGCCGCGCCGGGCTGCGTCGGATGCGCACGGTGGCCGTCGGGCTGCTGGTGCTCGCCGCGGTGGTGTACGTCGTCACGCGCGACCGCGACGGTTTCCTGGGGTTCGTGAACGCCGGCGCGGAGGCGTCGATGGTCGGCGCGATCGCCGACTGGTTCGCCGTGACCGCGCTCTTCAAGCACCCGCTCGGGCTGCCGATCCCGCACACGGCGCTGATCCCGAAGCGCAAGGACGACCTCGGCCGTGGCCTCGAGGAGTTCGTGGGCGAGAACTTCCTCCAGGAGGCGATCATCCGCGACCGGATCGGCGCGGCCGGGATCTCCCAGCGGGTCGGGGTCTGGCTCGCGCAGCCGGACAACGCCCGGCGGGTGGTCGACGAGGTCGCCGAGGTCGCGGCGATCGCGCTCACCAAGGTGCGCGACGAGCACATCGAGTCACTGGTCCGCGACGCGCTCACGCCGCGGTTCCGCGAGGAGCCGATCGCGCCGCTGCTCGGCGGGCTCCTGTCGGAGGCGCTCCGCGACGACCTGCACCACGGGCTGGTCGACCTCGCCCTCGAGGAGCTGCACGGCTGGCTGGTCGAGAACCCCGACACCGTCGCCGACGTCCTCGGCGAGCGGGCGCCGTGGTGGGCGCCGCCCCGGCTCAACGACGCGGTCACCGGCCGGATCCACCTCGAGCTCGTCAAGTGGGTGGGCGACATCCGCGACGACCCGCAGCACCGCGCCCGGGCGGCGCTCGACTCCGTGCTGACCCAGCTCGCCGACGACCTCCTCCACGACGCCGCCACGCAGGCGCGCGCCGAGGCGCTCAAGGAGCGCATCCTCGACAACCCGGCGGTGATCCGGTCGGCGATCTCGCTCTGGGACGCGCTGCGCCTCGCGCTGACCTCCTCGCTCCAGGACCCGGCCGGGGCCGTCCGTCAGCGGATGCTGACCGAGGTGACGGCGTTCGCGGACCGCCTCGGGTCCGACGCGAGCCTCCGGGCGCGTCTCGACGGCCTCGCGGCGGACGCCGCGGTCTTCGTCGTCGACCGGTACGGCGCCGAGGTCACCGCTGTGATCACGCACACGATCGAGCGCTGGGACGGCCGCGAGGCGGCCCGGCGGATCGAGCTGCACGTCGGTCGCGACCTGCAGTTCATCCGCATCAACGGCACCGTGGTCGGCGGCCTGGTCGGCGTGCTCATCCACGCCGTGAGCGTGGCCCTCGGCTGAGCCCCGTCGCGCGTGGGGTGCGCCCGGTTTGGGGTTCCGACACGCCCGGGTGGGACAATTGGGGACGTGAGCGACTACAACGACGTGCCGGTGGAGGACGACTCGATCAAGCTCGGGCAGTTCCTCAAGCTGGCGAACCTCATCGAGTCCGGTGGCGAGGCCAAGCAGGTCCTGGCCGGCGGGATCGTGCGCGTCAACGGCGAGGTCGAGACCCGGCGCGGCCGTCAGCTCGAGCGCGGCGACGTCGTGAGCGTGGCCGCCAAGACCGCCCGCGTGGGCGGCGAGCGCGAGTGGTCGTGACCGGCGTCGAGACCTCCGCAGCGAAGGCAGCCAGCCCTAGCTCACGCCCAGCAGGTCGACCACGAACACCAGCGTCTCGCCCGGCTTGATCACGCCGCCGGCGCCGCGGTCGCCGTACCCCAGGTGCGGCGGGATCACGAGCTGACGGCGGCCGCCGACCTTCATGCCCTGGACGCCGGTGTCCCAGCCCTGGATGACCTGGCCAACGCCGAGGCGGAACCTCAGCGGCTCGCCGCGGTTGTAGGACGCGTCGAACTCCTCGCCGGTCGAGTGCGCGACGCCGACGTAGTGCACCTCGACGGTGTTGCCGGCCGCGGCCTCGGCGCCGTCGCCCTCGGTGAGGTCGGCGATGACGAGGTCGGTCGGGGGAGTGGGGTCGACGAAGTCGATCTCTGGCTTCTCCATTGGACCCACGCTAGCGGGCCCTCGGTCAGCGACCGCCGGCCACCCGCAGCGTCGTGCCGGTGACGTACGACGCCTCGTCGCTCATCAGCCAGGCGACCGCGTCGGCGACCTCCTCCGGCTCGCCGGCGCGCTGCAGCGGGATGAGCGGCGCCACCCGCTCGAGCCGGCCCGGCTCGCCGGCGTCGGCGTGGATGCTGGTCCGGATCATCCCCGGGGCGACGCCGACGACGCGGATGCCCTGGTCGGCGACCTCCTCGGCCAGCCCGAGCGTGAGCGCGTCGACGCCTGCCTTCGCGGCAGCGTACTGGACGTACTCGCCCGGCGAGCCCTTGGTCGCCGCGCCCGAGCTGATGTTGACCAGCACCCCGCCGGACCCGCCGTAGGCCGTGCTCAGCGCCCGCACCGCGGCCCGGGCGACGAGGATCGCCGAGGTCAGGTTGAGGTCGACGGTCCGGCGGATCACCTCGACGGGCGTCTCGGCCAGCGGCCCGATGTGGAACGTCGCGCCGGCGTTGTTGACCACACCCGTCAGCGGCCCGGCCGCCTCGAACAGCTCGTCGACGCCGTCGGGGGCGAGCAGGTCGGTGCGCACGAGCGTGCACTGCCCGCCGGCCGCCTCGACGTCCGCCCCGGCCAGCTCGGCGGCAGCGTCGTCGTGGGCGTAGCCGAGCACGAGGTCGTGCCCCGCCCGCGCCAGGCGGTGGGCGATGGCGGCGCCGATGCCGCGGGTGCCGCCGGTGACGAGGGTGCGGGGCCTGGTGCCGGTCAAGTCTGGTGCACGTAGGAGTCGAGCTGGTCGCGCTCGAACTCCAGCTGGCTCATCTTGTGCTTGACCACGTCGCCGATCGACACGATGCCGACGAGGACGCCGTCCTGGACCACCGGCACGTGGCGGATCCGGCGCCGGGTCATGACCTCCATCAGCTCGTCGAGCGTGCTGTCGGGCGCGGTGGTCTCCACGACCTCGGTCATGATCGCGCGGACGGTGTTGTTGACGACCGTGCCGTCGTGGTGGAGGTGACGCACCACGTCGCGCTCGCTCACGATGCCTTCGACGGTCTCGCCGTCCGTGCTGACGATCAGCGCCCCGACGTTGTGCTCGGCGAGCAGCGCGAGCAGCTCGCGCACGCCGGCGTCGGGGGTGATGGTGACGACCCCGCGCTCGGCCTCGGGCTGGGGCTTGGCGTTGAGCACTTCGACGATCTTCATCGCGACCTCCCGGGACGCTCGGTGCTCGGTGGTGGGGAGACACGACCGTAGCGAGCCGAGCCGGTGCTGAACAGGGGACCTTTCATGACTCGGGATGCCCGTCGGGTCCGGGCTCCTCATCGGCCTCGTCGGCCTGGTCCGTGACGTCGACCGGCCGCGGACCGCGGGGCCGCAGCTCCGAGACCGAGCCCGGTCCCGAGGGCTGCCAGTCGGGGTCGTCGTCGTCGTCCATCGAGCCCAGGAACGACAGCGCCACGTCGTGCAGGTGGCCGTTGGTGGCCAGTGCGTTGCCGCCCCAGGGCCCGTCCTCGCCGGCCAGCGAGGTGAACGTGCCGCCGGCCTCGCGGACGATCACGTCGAGCGCCGCCATGTCGTGCACCGCCAGCTCGGGCTCGGTCGCGATGTCGACGGCCCCCTCGGCGAGCAGCATGTAGGACCAGAAGTCGCCGTAGGCCCGCGTCCGCCACACCCGTCGCATGAGGCCGACGAAGTCGTCGCCCTGGCCGCGGTCGTCCCAGCCGCGCAGCGAGGAGTAGGACAGCGAGGCGTCCTCGAGGCGGCGTACGTCGGAGACGTGGCACTGGGTCGCCTTGAGCAGCGAGCGGCCGGTCCACGCGCCGGCGCCCGACGAGGCCCACCACCGTCGCTGCAACGCGGGCGCGGACACCACGCCGAGCACCACCTCGTCGTCGACGGCCAGCGCGATCAGCGTCGCCCAGACCGGCACACCGCGGACGAAGTTCTTGGTGCCGTCGATCGGGTCGATGATCCAGCGCCGCTGGCTGTGGCCGGTCGAACCCTGCTCCTCGCCGGTGACCGCGTCGCGCGAGCGGACCCGCGACAGCGTGCGGCGGATCGCCTCCTCGACGGCCTCGTCGGCGTCGGTCACCGGCGTGAGGTCCGGCTTCGACATCACGTGGAGGTCGAGCGCCTTGAACCGCGCGGTCGTCAGCGAGTCGGCGTCGTCGGCCAGCACGTGCGCCAGGCGGAGGTCGTCGGTGTAGTCAATGCCGCGTTCCGCCACAACCCCACCCTAGGCTGCGTTGAACCATTCCCGGCGGAGGTACGTGAGCAAGGACATGTGGGAGTTCAACGGATTGCCTCTCCACCCTCTGGTGGTGCACGCCGCGGTGGTGTTCGGACCGCTCGCGGCCCTCGTTGCGATCCTCTACGCGCTCTGGGGCCGCCGGCGCGACCAGTTGCGGTGGGCCACCCTCGGTCTGGTGATGCTCGCATTCCTGTCGATCTGGGCGGCATACCTCACCGGTGACAACTACTTCGGGAGCGATCACTTCACCAGGGTGAGCCAGGAGCTCCGCGACAAGATCGAGCACCACGAGGAGCTGGCCGATCAGCTGCGGTGGATCACCACAGGGTTCTTCGCTGTCACGGTGATCGCAGGTTGGCAACACGCCCGCGCGGGCGCGGCGCGCTACGCCCTGAACGGTCTGGTGGTCGTCGCGGCGGTGCTGACGCTGGTCTGGGTCGCGATGACGGGCGACGCCGGCTCCCAGGCGGTCTACGGCTGATCGTCAGTACGCCGGCTCGCTCCGCGCCGCGAGCAGGCGCCGGAACGACGCGACCCGGTCGGGGTCGGCCTGCCCGGCGGCGACCGCCTCGTCGAGGCCGCACTCGGGCTCCCCGTCGCCGTGGGTGCAGCCGCGCGGGCAGTCCTCGGTGAGCTCGTCGAGGTCGGGGAAGGCCTCGATGAGGTCCTCGGGTCGCACGTGCGCCAGCCCGAAGGACCGGATGCCCGGGGTGTCGATGATCCAGCCGTCGTCGTCGGGCAGCGGGAGCAGGTAGGCCGACGTCGAGGTGTGGCGTCCGCGACCCGTGACGGCGTTGACGATGCCGACCTCGCGCTCGGCGTCGGGCACCAGCGCGTTGACCAGGGTCGACTTCCCGACCCCGCTCGACCCGAGCAGCACGCTCACCCGTCCCGACAGCCGCTCCTCGAGCTCGGACAGGTCGCCGCCGCGCCGGGTGACCACCCACGGCACGCCGAGGGAGCGGTAGGTCGCCAGCAGCTCCTCGGGCGAGGCGAGGTCGGCCTTGGTGAGGCAGAGCAGCGGCGCCATGCCCGCGTCGTACGCCGCTACCAGCGCGCGGTCGATCAGCCGCGGCTGCGGCTCGGGGTCGGCGACCGCGGTGACCACGACCAGCTGGTCGGCGTTCGCCACGATGACCCGCTCGACGGGGTCGTCGTCCTCGGCGGTGCGCCGCAGGGTGGTGAGACGCTCGGTGACCTCGACGATCCGGGCCAGCGTGCCCTCGGCGCCCGAGACGTCACCCTCGACGCGCACCCGGTCACCGACCACGACGCCGCGGCGGCCCAGCGGCCGTGCCTTCATCGCGGTGACGACCTGACCGTCGACGAGCAGCGTGTAGCGGCCGCGGTCGACGGTCACGACCACGCCCTCGGCGGCGTCGTCGTAGCTCGGGCGCTCCTTGGTCCGGGGCCGGGTCCGACGCCGGGGACGCTCGTAGTGCTCGACGTCCTGATCGGAGTAGCGCCCTGTCGGCATCAGCGGCCCGCGTCGAACAGCCGCGACCAGAAGCCGGCGAAGTCGGGGAAGGTCTTGCTGGTCGTCTCGACGTCCTCCACGAGCACGCCGTCGACCGCAGTGCCGACGATCACCCCGGCGTGCGCCATCCGGTGGTCGGCGTAGGTGTGGAAGACGCCCCCGTGCAGGGCCGCGGGCCGGAACGACAGTCCGTCGGGGTGCTCGACCACGTCGGCGCCCAGCCCGCCGAGCTCGGCCGCCAGCGCGGCGAGCCGGTCGGTCTCGTGGCCGCGGATGTGGGCGATGCCGCGCAGGTGGCTGGGACCGGTGGCCAGGGCGCACAGGGCGGCGACGGCGGGCGTGAGCTCGCCGGCATCGTGCAGGTCGACGTGGAGGCCCAAGAGCCCGGTGGCGGGGTCGGGGCCGCGGACAGCGAGGCCCTCGTCGACCGACCACGACACCCTGCACCCCATCTGGCTGAGCAGGTCGCCCAACAGGTCTCCCGGCTGCGTCGTGCGGCCGGGCCAGTCACGGATGGTCACCGTCCCGCCGGTGACCGCGGCGAGCGCCAGGAACGGCGCCGCGTTGGACAGGTCGGGCTCGATGAGGTGGTCGACCGCCTTCACCACGCCGGGTGCGACCGCCCAGCGGTTCGGCTCGGAGTCGTCGACGTCGACGCCGTGCGCGCGCAGCATCGCGACCGTCATGTCGATGTGGGGGAGCGAGGGCACCGGCTTGCCGTCGTGGCGGACGTCGACGCCCTGGTCGAAGCGGGCGCCGGCGAGCAGCAGCGCCGAGACGAACTGCGAGGACGCCGACGCATCGATCACGACCGTGCCGCCGCGCACCGACCCGGTGCCGCGGACCTCGAAGGGCAGCGCGCCGCGGCCGTCGTCGGCGACGTCGACACCCAGGGCGCGCAGCGCGGTCAGCACCTCGCCGATCGGGCGGGTGCGCATGTGGGGGTCGCCGTCGAAGGCGACCGTGCCGCGCGACAGACCCGCGGCCGGCGGCACGAACCGCATCACGGTCCCGGCCAGCCCGCAGTCGACGGCGGCGTCGCGGTCGAACGGGCCGGGCGTCACCGCCCAGTCCTCGCCCGTCGTGTCGACGGCCGAGCCGAGACCGGTCAGGGCCTCGGCCATGAGCAGGGTGTCGCGCGACCGGAGTGCGCGGCGCAGGACGGAGGGTCCCTCGGCCAGCGCGGCGAGCAGGAGAGCGCGGTTGGTCAGCGACTTGCTGCCGGGCAGCGAGACGACGGCGTCGACCGGGCCGGTCGCCCGCGGCGCGGGCCAGTCGCCCAACTCAGGTGGCCTTCGCCCGGACCAGGGCCGCCTCGCGGCGGGCGCTGCGCGCGAGGTGGCGGGCCTCGCGGCGCGCGTCCTTGGCGGCGCGGCGGGTGCGCCAGAGCACGCCCGGCTGCCCCTCGGTGTCGCCGGAGGCGATGACCAGGCCGCCGAGCATCGAGACGTTCTTGAAGAAGTGCACGCGCTGGGCGGCCCGCTCGGCGGGGTCCTGCTTCTCCCAGAAGCGGTGGCCGGCCGCGGTGGTCGGCACCAGCGTCGCCGCGAGCACCGCCGAGGAGAGCCGCGGCAGCCTGCCGGTGGCGAGGGCCAGGCCGGCGGCGACCTGCACCGCGCCGTTGACGCGCACGAGGGTCGCCGGGTCGGACGGCAGCTGCGGGACCACCCGCTGCAGCAGCGGCACCAGCCGCTCGGTCACCGGCTCGGCCGCGCCGGCCTTCTGCGACGCGTTGCGGACCGAGTCGAGACCCCCCACCACGAACATCGAGGCGAGCATCGGGCGGGCGAACAGTCTGCTGATGGCCATGCCTCAGTCAAACACGGTCAGCCGAGCGGTCCCAGGGTGACTCTCGCGGTGTTGTCGCCCATGGAGGGGTCGTGCAGCCCGGCGCCGGGCGTCGCGGTGATCGTCAGCGTCGTCGGCGAGAGCAGGCCGAGGCCGGCGGTGAGCAGCTGGAGCCGGCCGGCACCGGTCATCGCGCAGGTGGCGGTGTTGACCCCGAGGAGGGTGCAGCGAGGGTCGAGGCTGAGGCTCGCGTTGAGCTGGTCGCCGGTGAGCGTGACCGTGCCGCGCTGCCCGGCGCCAAGTCCGGCGACGTCGACCATCACCACTGCTGCAGGGCCGATCGCCGCCGTCGAGGCGCTCACGCGCACGTCGACCGCGGTCGGGTCCGAGGGGGGTTCCGGTGTCGGGTCGTCGGTCGGCTCGTCGGTGGGGCCCTGCGTCGGGCCGTGGGTCGGGCCGTGCGTGGTCGGCTGGGTCGGCTGGCTCGACTGGGTCGGCTGGGCCGGCTGGGTCGGCTGGGTCGGCGACGTGGGCGGCGCCGCGGTGCCGCCCGCCGTCGGCGCGGAGGGCGAGGCGGCCTGGGAGGGCTTGCCGGGCTTGCCGGGCTTCCCGGGCTTCCCGGGGCGCCCGGACGGCACGCTCGCGGCGGGCGGGAACTGCGCGGGTGCCTCGGCCACCGTGTCGCGGTCGCCGCCGTCGGGCGCCGAGCCGATCAGCGCGGTGCCGCCGAGCACCAGGGCGGTGACCGTGAACCCGGCGACGGCCGTACCGGCCAGGACCTTGCCGGGGCCGGTGCGGAGGAAGCCCCCGAACGAGGCCAGCGCCGACGGGGTGGCCGCGACCGGCACGTCGCTGAGGTACGCCGCCGCGGCGCCGCCGAGGAACAGCGGCGCGAGCAGGCCGCGCAGGTCGGTGTCCACCTCGACGAGCTCGAGGTAGATCGCGGTGCAGGGGCGGCAGCACTCGAGGTGGGCCGAGACACGGGCGGCCTCGCGGGTCGACAGTCCGGCGCGGATGTAGGCGCCGAGGTTGGCGCGGGTGGCCTGGCAGGCCGAGCGCGGCTCGCCCGCGTCGTGCACGTGCATCGACACGAACGCCTGGCGGAGCCCCTCGCGCGCGCGGTGCGCGAGCTGGGAGACGGCGTTGGGGGTCAGGCCGAGGAGGGGCGCCACCTCGGCGGGCCGCTGGCCCTCGACCTCGGTGTGCCAGAGCACGAGCTGCCAGCGCTCGGGCAGCGAGGCGAACGCGCGCGAGGCGGCCTCGGACTCGAAGCCCGCCACCGCCGACTCGGTCGGGGCGTCCGGCATCCCCTCGTCGAGCACCTGCTCGTCGTCGGTGGGCCGGGTGCGGGCGAGCGAGCGGTGCCGGTCGACGTCGAGGCGGCGTACGGCGGTGAGCAGGTAGGGACGGAACGCCACGTCCGGTCCGTCCCCGCGCGCCAGCACCGGCAGCACCTTGGCGAAGGCCTCCGCGACGAGGTCGTCGGCGTCGCCGTCGCGCGCGAGCGAGCGGGCCAGGCGCCGGGCGGCGTCCACGTGGCGCTCGAACAGCACGCCGTAGGCGTCGGTGTTGCCGCCGCGGACGGCCGCGATCAGCGTCGCGTCGTCCCGCTCGTCGAGCACCCCCGTGGTGGCCGTCACGGAATGACAACGGCGCAACCCGCAAAGGAGCACGTGGCGGTCTGGACCAGCTGGATCGGGATGTCCGAAACCGCGTAAGACCACCGCCGTCCGCCCGTTTCCCAGGTGCACCGGCCCACGAGTCGGCGGCGGACCAGGGGGAAATCTGATGGGTATGAGGGTGCCCAGGGTCTGGACTGCCGCCGGCCAGGTCGATCCGCTGACGGGGCTGGCCCCGGTCGGCGTCCTGAGGGAGGCGTTGCGGGAGGCCCTCGTGACCGGCGAGCAGCTGCCGCTGGCGGTCGTGGTCGCCGAGGTGTGGGGGCGGGAGCAGGTCCACGAACACCCCTTCGAGCTGGCCAGGCGGATCACGCTCGCGGGGGCGATGGCGCAGACGGCGTTCGGGTCGGCGCTCGCGGTCGGTCGGCTCGGCGTACGCCGGGTCGGCGTCCTCTGCGGCCGCGACCCCGACCTGCACGCCCGCGCCGACCTGCTGGCCCAGATGGTCCTCGACCTCCCGGCCACCGTCCACCTTGAACCCGTCGCCGGCAGCCCCGAGGTCGCCGACTGGCACCTGCGCCACCTCACCGCCTGACGCCGAGTCGGCGTTGCTGCTGACGAGTAGCCGGCCGAGTCGGCGCTACTGATGATCAGTAACGCCGACTCGCGGGGTCGGCGGGCGGTCATAGGGTGGGAGCCATGTGCGGCCGCTACGCCTCCAGCCGGCGACCCGAGGACCTCATCGAGGAGTTCGAGGTCGTCGACAACCGGGTGCCGGCGCCGCTGGCGCCCGACTACAACGTGGCGCCCACCAAGGAGGTCTACGCCGTCGTCGAGCGGCCGCCCTCGAAGGAGGCCGCCAGGGAGAAGGGGCACAGCGCGGGGGAGCCTCCGGAGCGGCAGCTGCGCGTGGTGACGTGGGGGCTGGTGCCGTCGTGGGCCAAGGACCGCTCGATCGGCAACCGCATGATCAACGCCCGGATGGAGACGGTCGCCGAGAAGCCCGCCTACAAGCGCGCCCTCGCCGTGCGGCGCTGCCTGCTGCCCGCCGACGGCTACTTCGAGTGGTATCCCACCGAGGAGAAGACCAAGGCCGGCAAGCCCAAGAAGCAGCCGTTCTTCATCCGTCCCAAGGACGACGGCTCGCTCGCGATGGCCGGCCTCTACGAGATCTGGCGCGACCCCGCGAAGGCCGACGACGCCGACGACCGGTTCCTCTGGACCTGCACGGTGATCACCACCGACGCCGAGGACGACGTCGGCATGATCCACGACCGGATGCCGCTCATGGTCGAGCGCGAGCGCTGGGCCTCGTGGCTCGACCCGCGCACCGACAAGGAGTCCGTGCTCGGGCTGCTGACCCCGGCCGCCCCCGGCCGGCTCCAGGCCTACCCCGTCTCGACCATGGTCAACGCCGTCAAGAACAACGGCCCCGAGCTGCTCGAGCCGCTCGACCTCGCCTGACGATGGGCGACCTGCGCAGCATCGACACCCCGCACGGGGAGGCGCGCCTCGACGTACGCCGGGCACGGTCGCCGTTCGTCACGCTGCTGCTCAGCCACGGGGCCGGCGGCGGCACCGGCGCCCGTGACCTGCAGGCCCTCGCCACCCGGCTGCCGGCCCAGGGCGCGAGCGTCGTGCTCCTCGAGCAGCCGTGGCGCGTGGCCGGCCGCAAGATCGCGACCCCGCCGCCCACCCTCGACGTCGCGCTCGTTGCCGCCGCGAGGTCGCTGCGGGTGCGCACCCCGCTGGTCGTCGGCGGCCGGTCCGCCGGGGCTCGCTCCGCGGCGCGGTCCGCGCTCGGTCTCCGGGCGGCGGGCTGCCTGGCGCTGTCGTTCCCGCTGCACCCGCCGGGCCGGCCGGAGAAGTCGCGCCTCGACGAGCTGCGCGGCGCCGGCGTCCCGACGCTCGTCGTGCAGGGCGAGCACGACACGATGGGCCGGCCCGAGGAGTTCCCCGACGACCTCGACCACGTCGACCTGACCGTCGTGCCCGGCGCCGACCACGGGCTCAAGGTGCCGAAGGCGGCCGGGCTCAGCGAGGCCGAGGCCATGGAGATCGTGGTCGAGTCCGCGCTGGAGTGGCTGGTCCGCGAGGTGGGCGGCCCCGCCCGCTGACCGGCGGGAATGACCCCACGAGCCCGTCTGTTGGACCAGACGTGATCGCGCTACTGGAGCCTCCGGCCAGCCGCGTAGGCTGGGAGGCGATGACAGAGAGCCCTGACCTGCACGCGCCCGACGACCTGTCGGCGCTCGACGCCGACGCGGCCGACAGCACCGCCGTCGACGACACGGAGATCGACGTCGCGACCGAGAGCCCCGAGGACCGCGCGGCGCGCTTCGAGCGCGACGCGCTGCCGTTCATCGACCAGCTCTACTCCGCGGGCATGCGGATGACCCGCAACCCCGCCGACGCCGAGGACCTCGTGCAGGAGACGTTCGCCAAGGCGTTCTCGTCGTTCCACCAGTTCCGCCCCGGCACCAACCTCAAGGCGTGGCTCTACCGCATCCTGACCAACACCTTCATCAACAACTACCGCAAGAAGCAGCGCCAGCCGCAGCAGTCGATGTCCGAGGACGTCGAGGACTGGCAGCTCGCCCGGGCCGAGTCGCACTCGTCGTCGGGGCTGAAGTCTGCGGAGATGCAGGCGCTGGAGCACCTTCCCGACTCGCAGGTGAAGGACGCGCTCCAGCGGCTCCCCGAGGAGTTCCGCCTCGCGGTCTACCTCGCCGACGTCGAGGGCTTCGCCTACAAGGAGATCGCCGAGATCATGGAGACGCCGATCGGCACGGTGATGTCGCGTCTCCATCGCGGACGACGCCAGCTGCGTGACATGCTGTCCGACTACGTACGCACCAACGACCTGCTGCCTGCCGGGCGCCTGCCCGGGAGCGAGGGGGGCGACTCGTGATGACGACCCACGACCACGGCTCCGACCCGTCCGCGAGCGACTGCGCGGACTTCCTCGAGCAGATCGTCTACTTCATCGACAACGAGCTCGACGCGGCCGACTGCGCGGTCGTGCGCGCCCACCTCGACTCGTGCAACCCCTGCCTGGAGCGCTACGACCTCCAGCGCACCGTGAAGTCCATCGTCGCGCGCTCGTGCTCCGAGGCCGCTCCCGACGAGCTGCGCCAGCGGGTGCTCCTCCGCATCCGTGAGGTGCAGGTCCGCATCACCGACGCCTGACGCTGCGCCTCCCGCCCCGTTCGGCGGGGTAGTCCGTGACGTAAGGGCCCCTGCCCACGGGGTTCGGGGGGCCGTTTCGTCAGGGACTACCCCTCCACCGGCCTGACACCATTGCGCGTCACATCTGACGTCATTATGGTGTCGTAATGACGTCAAGCCTCGCCCAGCCCTGGCGGCTGCTGCGCCGGCGGCCGGACCTCGCGCGGCTCGTGACGGCGGGGCTGGTGTCGCTCACCGGTGACTGGCTGCTCGGCGTCGGGCTGTCGTACGCCGTCTACGACCTCACCGGCTCGACGATGGCCTCGGCCGGCGTGCTGCTGACCGCGCTGCTGCCGCAGGTGCTGGTCGGGCTCGTCGCCGGCGTGCTCGTCGACCGCTGGGACCGGCGCCGCACGATGATCGGGGCCAACCTCCTGCTCGCGGCCGGCCTGCTCCCGCTGCTGCTGGTCGACGACGCAGGGCTGATCTGGGTCGTCTACCCGGTGCTCGTGCTCGAGGCCGTCGTCGAGACGTTCTTCGCGCCCGCGGAGCAGTCGATGCTGCCGCGGGTCGTCGACGAGACCGAGTCGGCCGAGCTCGTGACCGCGAACGCGCTCAACGGCCAGGCCCACAACCTCTCCCGGCTGCTGGGCGGAGCCGCCGGCGGCGTGCTGGCGGCGCTGGGCGGCATCCCGCTGGTCGCGTTCGCCGACATCGCGACGTTCCTCCTGGCGGCGCTGCTGGTCTCGCGCATCAGGACCTCCGGCGCGGTCGCGCCGCGCGAGCAGAGCGCCGAGGACGCCGTGCGCGGCCGGTTCGCCGAGCTGCGCGACGAGTGGGTCGAGGGCGCGAGGATCACCCTGGGGTCGCGCACGGTCCGGGTGCTGGCGACGTTCTGGCTGATCACGTCGTTCGGCGAAGGCATCTGGGGGACGCTCTTCGCGCCCTACGTCCGCTCGGTGCTGCACGGCGGCCCCGAGGCGCTCGGCCTGATCAGCGGCATCCAGGCCGTGGGCGGGGTCGTGGGCGGCCTCTTCGCAGCGGCGTACGGCGCCCGCTGGCGCCCGGAGCGGATGCTCGCCGTGGGCGCGATGCTGTTCGGCGTCGTCGACCTCGCGATCGCGCTCTACCCGCTGGGGTACGTGCACGCCTGGCCGGCCGCCGTGCTCATGGTGGTCGTCGGGCTGCCGGGCGCGGTCCTCAGCGCCGGGCTGATGACGCTGTTCCAGCTCAACACCGACGACCGGGAGCGCGGGCGGGCGTTCGCCCTGCTCCTGCTGGTGCGGTCGACGTTCCAGGTGCTGGGGAGCCTCACCGCAGGGGTGCTCGGCGGCATCCTCGGCATCGTGCCGGTGATGGCGTGGCAGGGGTGCGGCTACGTGATCGCGGGGTCGATCGTGCTGGTGCTGCTGGTGCGGGCGCCGGAACCGGCGCCCGCCAGCAGCTGACACAGGTCAGGCGTTGGGGCGCTTGCCGTGGTTGGCGGCCTTCTTCTTGCGACCGCGGCGCTTGCGTCCGGTCTTGCTCATGGTGACCTCCTGGGTCGATCGACCCGCTCAGTCTCGCAGCACCGCCGCGGTGGGAGAAATCGCGGTCGGGCGGGACGGCCTAGCGCGCGACGCGCGACATGAACCGCGCTGCGTCCACCACGACCCGGGTCACCTCGCCCGACGCGACCACCTTGCCGTCGACGGTGTGCCGCGCCGCGACGGTGAAGCGGTGCAGGCGCCCGTCGACGTACGCCGTGGTCGCGGTGACCTCCACCCCGGCGCCGACCGGGCTGGCGGCGAGGTGCTCGAGCTGGATGCGGGTGCCGACCGAGGTCTCGCCGTCGCCGAGGGCGGGCTCGATCTCGGCGCACGTGGCGGCCTCGCACCAGGCGAGCAGCCGCGGCGTGCCGAGGACCGGGAGGCTGCCCGAGCCGACCGCGATCGCGGTGTCGTCGTGGCGGACCGTGAACGTCAGCGCCGTCACGGGTGGAGTTCCAGCCGGAAGGCGAGGAGCTCGACGCCGGGCATCGGCTCCCAGTCGCGCTCGGGGCAGCGGCCGAAGCCGAGCCGCTCGTAGAGGCGGTGGGCCGCAGCCATGAGCGGGGTGCTGGAGAGGACCACGGCCACGGCGCCCTCCTCGCGGAACCGGTCGACCACGTGCCGCGCCAGTGCCTCGCCGACGCCCCTGCCCTGCGCGTGCGGCGCGACCGCCAGCATCCGGAACTCACCCTCGCCGGCCAGCCCGATCTCGCGCCACGGCGACCCCTCGCGGCAGATCGTCACGCTGCCGAGCACCTCGCGGTCGTCGGGCGCGACCGCCACCCAGAGCTCCGCCTCGAGGTCGCGGGCCTCGGAGTTGCGCAGCCGCTCGACGTACGTCGACTCCGCGCTCGCGAGCAGCGGCTCGTACGCCGACACCGTCGCCTCGGCGACGGCGGCGTAGTCCTCGGGCCGGGCGCGGCGCAGGTGCACGGGCGGGTCAGATCCCGAACGTGGCGCGCGGGTAGCCCGCCTGCACGTCGGTGATCACGTTGACGAGGTAGGGGACGCCACTGTCGAAGGCCCGGTCGAGCGCCGGCCCGATCGCCTTCGGGTCGGTGACGGTCTCGCCGTCGCCGCCGAGCGCCTTCACCACCACGTCGTAGGGCGTGCGCGGAGCGAGGTCGGCGATCACGTCGTAGCCGTAGAGCATCTGCATCGGCCCCTTCTCCAGCGCCCACGCCGAGTTGTTGCCCATGACCATGACCACGGGCAGCTGGTGGCGCACCATCGTGTCGACGTCCATGAGGGAGAAGCCGGCCGCGCCGTCGCCCAGCAGCATCACCACCTGTGACGACGGCCGGGCGAGCCGGGCGGCGATCGCCGCACCCGGGCCGGCGCCGAGGCAGCCGTAGGGGCCGGGGTCGAGCCAGCAGCCGGGCTTCTTCGGCTCGACGTACTTGCCGGCGAAGCTCACGAAGTCGCCACCGTCGCCGATGACCACGGCGTCGTCCGCGAGCCGGGGCACGAGCTCGCCGTAGATGCGCGCCGGGTGGACCGGGTCGGCCTCGGCGCCGAGCAGCTCGGCGTCGCGTACCGCGGCCGCGGCGACCGTGTCGGCCAGGGTCGAGCGCCACGACGACCAGTCGGGCCTCGCGCCCCGCTCGACGGCGGCCTGGAGCCCGTCGAAGACCGAGGTCAGGTCGCCCGACACCGACGCCGCGAGCTCGGCGTGCTTCGCCACCTGGCCGGGGGAGTCGGCGACGTGCACGACGCGCGCGGGGGAGGTGCCCTCCTCCTTGCCGCCGAAGACGCCGTAGCCGAGCCGGAAGTCGAGCGGCGTGCCGACGACGACCACGAGGTCGGCGCCGCCGAGCGCGGCGCTGCGGGCCTTGGTCACGAGCAGCTCGTGGCCGCCGGGCACGATGCCGCGACCCATGCCGTTGGTCAGCGTCGGGATGCCGAGGTCCTGCACGAACCGCAGCGCGGCCTCCTCGGCGCCGTCGGCCCACACGTCGGTGCCGAGGATCAGCACCGGCTGGCGGGCCTCGGCCAGCAGGCCGGCGATCTGCGTCAGCGCGTCGCCGTCCGGCTCGATCCGCTGGCGCTCGGGCGCCCGTGGTGCGGCGCCGGACGCGGAGCTGAAGAACTCGTCCATCGGCACGTCGACGAACGCCGGCCCGCGGTGCGGGCTCCGGGCGGCGACGAACGCCTCGTCCATCCCGGACAGCACGTCGCCCGCGGTCGGGATCGTGCGGGCCAGCTTGGAGACCGACGCGAGGATCGGCGGCTGGTCGAGCTCCTGGAGGCTGCCGCTGCCCCAGCGGTTCTGCGGTGCGCGGCCGCCGACCACGACCATCGGCGAGCCCGCGAACTGCGCCTGCGCGATGGCGCTCACGCCGTTGGTGACGCCGGGGCCGGCGGTCAGCACCGCGAGCCCCGGGACCCGGGTGAGCTTGCCGGTCGCCTCGGCCGCGAACGCCGCCGTCTGCTCGTGGCGCACGTCGAGCAGCCGCATGGGCGGGTCGGCTTTGACCGCACCGTCGTACATCGGGAAGACATGGGCCCCCGACAGCGTGAACATGGTCTCGACGCCGTGTGCCCTCGCGACCTCGACGGCGAGCTGTCCGCTGTGCCCCTCGATCTGGCCGCTGCTGTCCTCGGTCATGGGCTCGGTCATGGGCTCACTCTTGCAGGAGCGTGATCAGGAGTGGCGCGCGGCCTGGAGGTACTGCGGGTTGGTCACCCGCAGCGCGTCGACCAGCACGAGCAGCAGGTCGGGGCGCACCTCGGGGGGCTTGGGCCCGAGCGCGAGCTGGAGGTGGAGGGCGCGCAGGAAGGCCTCGGCGTTGCCGCTCTTGAGGTGCGGGTCGCGGTCGTCGTAGGACGCGCGGGCGCTCGCGGTGGCCACGAGGCGGGCGATCCACGGCTCGATGACGCGCAGGGAGACGATGTTGCGGCGCAGCACCGACATCGTCGCCGCGGCCAGCCGGTCGGGCTCGCCGTTGGTGAAGACCCGGTCGACGGGGAGCAGGACCCGGTCGGCGATGACGTCGAGCACGACGGTCAGCTCGTTGGTGGCCACGTGCGGCGACTGCGCGAGCGTGCCGAGCGCGTCGGCGCCGTGCGCCACCGCGTGCGCCCAGCCCTTGCCGGGGACGAAACCGCGCAGGTCGCGCTCTCGCAGCAGCCAGGTCGCCAGCCGGTCGCCCCACTCGAGCACCTTGCTGCCGGGCACCAGCGGTCGCGCGTTGTCGCGGGCGATGCAGCAATCGAGGACGAGCGCGGAGAAGCTGCGCCGGAACACCGAGTCGGTGTCGCGCTCGCCCAGGCCGACGCCGAGGCCGGCCGCCATCCCGTCACCGAGACCCGCGAGGAGGTCGTCGTAGACGCCGCGCTCGACCCACGTCGCGAGCGTCGGGTAGGCCGTGCCGTCGCGCGTCTCGGGGTCGGTGTCGCCGAGCATGCGGGTCAGCTCGGCGGTGAGGTCGTCGAGCGGTCGGTCCTGAGGGACGGCCAGTCCGGAAGCGGCTACCTGCTTCCAGTACGGCCCCGGCATGACTCCCATCCTGCCAAAGTGTGCCGTCTCAGCGGACGCGAGGGGAGTCTTGTCTTGCGGCGCGATCCGTGCTTGCCCGCCAGCAAGCAGTAAGGCCCACCGGGCGACCCCTACGCTGACCTGCGTGGCGTCCTTGGTCGAGCTGGTCCGTGCCCACACGGACCTCGACGCCGACGACGTGGCCTGGCTCCAGCTCCTCCAGGCCGACTGGCAGATCATCGCGGACCTGAGCTTCGCCGACCTCGTGCTGTGGCTTCCCGACCGGGAGGGCACGGGCTTCTGGGCGGGTGGCCAGATGCGCCCCACGACCGGCCCGACGGCGTACGTCGACGACATCGTCGGCACGTTCGTCCCGGCCGGCCGGCGCCCGCATCTCGACGTCGCGTACGCCCAGGGGCGGCTGGTCCGCGAGGGCGACCCCGAGTGGCGCGACGACGTGCCGGTCCGCGCCGAGACGATCCCCGTGCGGCGAGGCGCCCGCGTGATCGCCGTGGTCGGCCGCAACACCAACCTGCTGGGCGTCCGCACCCCGAGTCGCCTCGAGCTGTCCTACCTGCAGACCGCCGCCGACCTGACCCAGATGATCGCCGGCGGCCACTTCCCGGTGCCGGGGCAGCGCAGCGACCACGCGGACACCCCGCGGGTCGGCGACGGCTTCCTCCGCGTGGACGAGCAGGGCCGGGTCGTCTACGCGAGCCCGAACGCGCTGTCGGTCTACCGCCGCCTCGGCCTGTCCGGCGACCTCGACGGGCTCCGGCTCAGCGAGGTGACCCGCGAGCTGGTGCCGCCGCGGATGCGGCCCGACGAGGAGGCGCTGAGCGCGGTGCTCGGGGGCCGGGCCAACCGCGACGCGGAGATCGGCACTGACTCGGTAGCCCTCATCGTGCGCGCGATCCCGCTGCGGCCCCACGGTCGCCTGATCGGCGCGCTGGTGCTGGTGCGCGACGTCACCGACCTGCGCAGCCGCGACCGCGAGCTGGTCACCAAGGACGCCACGATCCGCGAGATCCACCACCGCGTGAAGAACAACCTCCAGACCGTCGCCGCCCTGCTCCGGCTCCAGGCGCGGCGGATGGACAGCCCGGACGCCAAGGCGGCGCTGGAGGAGGCGGTCCGCCGGGTCGGCTCGATCGCGATCGTGCACGAGACCCTCAGCCAGGCGGTCGAGGAGAGCGTCGTCTTCGACGACGTCGCCGACCGGCTCGGCGCGATGGTCGCCGACATGGGCTCGCTCGGTGGTCGGGTCCGCGTGCGTCGGGAGGGCTCCTTCGGCGTGCTGCCGTCGGAGACCGCGACCACGGTGGCGATGGCGCTGACCGAGCTGCTGCAGAACGCCGTCGAGCACGCCTACCCGGTCGCCGACAGCGCGGAAGGGACGATCGTCGTGACCGTCGTGAGGACCGACGGGCGGCTCACCTTCACCGTCGACGACGACGGCCAGGGGCTGCCGACCGGCTTCGACCTGGCCGGCTCGAGCACGCTGGGGCTCTCGATCGTGGGCACGCTGGTGGAGTCGGAGCTCGGTGGTCGGCTCACGCTGGGGCCGGCGCCGTCAGGCCGAGGGACGCGCGCTGAAGTCGAGATAACGGTCTGATACCCCCGCGAGCTTCGGCCCCCAGTCCGTGGCGCCAGCTTCGCGGCGCCCGGCTCGCTGGCGCTCGCTGCGGCGCAGGCGCCACGGCCCGGAGGCCGATCGCGGGGCGCCTCGCTCCGCTCGGAACTACCGGGTCGCTGCGCTCCCACGCTCCCATTGCGTTGGCCCGGGCGAGGGCTCGCTTCGGCGCGGTCGCCGCGGCCCGGAGGCCGATCGCGGGGCGCCTCGCTCCGCTCGGAACTACCGGGTCGCTGCGCTCCCGCCGCTCCCATTGCGTGATAGCGGGCCGGCTTCCCGAGCTACGTCGAGTAGGAGCCTTCGCTGCGGACCTCGGAGGCTTCGCCACCACACGCGCGGTCGCGGCTTCGCAAGCTCAGCCGCGCGCGCTGCTCGACCCCCTCGCGCTGAGTCCGGACCGCGTCGCTGCGGTCCTCGTTCCTCGGACCGTCAGCTACGCGGTCCGGACGCGCGCTCGGGCGGTACGGCGCTTGAGGGCTCGGCGCTCGTCCTCGCTCAGGCCTCCCCAGACACCGTGGTCCTGCCCGGCCTCCAGGGCCCACTGCAGGCACTGCTCGCGCACCTCGCAGCGACGGCACACCTGCTTGGCCTCCTCGATCTGGAGGATGGCCGGACCGGTGTTGCCGATCGGGAAGAACAGCTCCGGGTCCTCGTCGAGGCACGCGGAGAGGTGGCGCCAATCCATGGCTGGGGATTCCTTCTTTCCGGACACATTCGGGCGACCCGAGTCGTGGTGTCGCTGGGGTGGGGGTGCCGCAGTGGGGGCACACAGCGGGCACGGCAGGACGCTCGTCCCGCCGTGTCCCTCAAGCGTGCCGAGAATTGGACCGTTACACAAGGGGGAGGGCGGGTCTCGTGAGTCACAGGGCCCCTGGACGACGAAATCCGTCTCGGTCCTAGGCTCGCCTGGTGATCGAGGAGGCACCAGCGGCCGGCCCGCCACGCCCGCTCCTGGGGGCCGCGGTGCTGGTGGGGCTGCAGGGGCTGGTGCTGTGCGTCTTCGCCGCCCTCGAGGTCGTCGCCGTCGATCGCGGCCGGGTCACCCTGGCGATCACGACGGGCCTGTTCTTCCTGGCCCTCGGCACCGGCCTTGGCCTGTGCGCCTGGGGCCTGTCGCGGGTGAGGTCGTGGGCACGAGGCCCGGTCGTGGCCGCCGAGCTGGTCGGCGTGCTGCTGTCGTTCAGCTTCTGGGGCGGCGAGACCACGCCCGTCGCCGTCGTGATCCTGCTCGTCTCGCTGGGCGCCCTGGTCGGCGTCCTGCACCCGTCGTCGACCCAGGCCCTCGCCTCCGACGAGGGCTGACGACCGAGGGAGCGTCACTGGTTCGGGGACGGGTCCTCCAGCGAGGTCCGCAGCTGCTCGAGGGTGCGCGAGAGCAGCCGCGAGACGTGCATCTGCGAGACGCCGATCTCCTCGGCGATCTGCGACTGGGTCATGTTCTTGAAGAAGCGCAGCAGCAGGATCCGCTTCTCCCTCGCGTCGAGCCGGTCGAGCAGCGGCTTGATCGACTCGCGGATCTCGACGTGCTCGAGGTTCTCGTCGTCGACGCCGAGCGCGTCGAGCATGCTGCCCGTGCCGTCCTGGTCGCTCTCGCCCGCGTCGAGCGAGAGCGTCGAGTAGGCGTTGCTGGACTCCAGACCCTCCAGCACGTCCTCGACCGAGCAGCCGATGCGCTCAGCGAGCTCGCGCGCGGTGGGGGAGCGGCCCAGGCTCTGCGTCAGCTCGGCGCTGCTGGTGCCGATCTGCATGCGCAGCTCCTGGAGCCGGCGCGGCACCCGGATCGCCCAGCCCTTGTCCCGGAAGTAGCGCTTGATCTCGCCGATGATCGTCGGGGTGGCGTACGTCGAGAACTCGACGCCGCGCTCGAGGTCGAAGCGGTCGATGGACTTGATCAGCCCGATCGTGCCGACCTGCACGAGGTCCTCGAAGGGCTCGCCGCGGTTGCGGAAGCGCCGCGCGCAGTGCTCCACCAGCGGCAGGTGCAGGTGGACGAGGGCGTCGCGGGCGCTGTCGCGGCCGGCCTCCGGCGCCGCGTCGTCGCGCAGCCGGGCGAAGAGCTCGGCACTGCGCCGCCGGGTGGCCTCTATCCCGCCAGACGCCGCCGAGACGTCGTCGTTCGTCGGGTCGCTGATCATGTCAACCGGTCATGTCAGGAGCTGGTCTCCTGCAACGACGAGCGCATGGTCAGGGTGATCGTCAGTCGGTGGTCGTCGGTGGAGGCCGAGGCCTTGGTCGCGAGCGTGGTCAGCACCTGCCAGGCGAAGCTGTCCTCGTCGGGCGGGGTCTGGGCGGTGGTCGGGACGCTGACCTGCACGGTCAGCTCGCCGGGGCGCATGAAGAACTCGCCCACGAGGTCGGAGCCCGGCTCGGCCTCGGGGAGCACGAGCGCGCTGGCCTCGCCCACGGCCATCCGCAGGTCCTCGATGTCGTCGAGGGTGAAGTCGAGGCGGGCCGCGAGCCCTGCGGAGGTGGTGCGCAGCACCGAGACGTAGGCGCTGTCGGCAGGCAGCCGCAGCTCAACGTCGGCGCGCGACTGGTCGCCAGGTCCGGTCGAGGACATGCTGTCGGTCCTTCAGATGGGGTCGTGGTGGGAGCGTAGACGGTCCCACTCGGCTCACGGGTCGTTACCCGACCGCGACGGGGCCGAAACGGCCCCGCCGGCGTCGGTGGCGGGCGTCAGACCCGCCAGTCGTGGGCGCCGTCGGCCGGCAGCTCGGCGCGCTCGGCCGCTCGGAGCAGGCCGATGCGCTCGATCCAGCTCATCCCCTCCGACCACGCGCAGCGCAGCGAGAGGTGCCCGTCGGGCTCCTCGACCGTCAGCAGCACGACGGCGCCAACGATCTTCTCGTCGGGATCGATCTGCTGTCGGACCCCCAGCTCGTTGATGACGTCTCCAAGCTCCTGCTGACGCGCCACAGCATCCACTTCTTCCCGTGTCATCTGCCCCAAGTTCCTCACCGGTGGCAGTGCCCGCCGTGGCGCGGTCCTATGCGTCAAGCCGGGACGGCATCTGCTCCGAGTTCGGTGCGGAGCTGGTCCAGTATCCGCTTGAGCAGTCGGGAAGCCTGCATCTGGGTCACCCCGAGCTCGTTGCCTATCTCCTGCTGGGTGCGGTCCTCGACGAAGCGCATGTAGAGGATCTTGCGGTCGCGCTCGCTGAGGTGGCGCACGGCGGGGCCGAGCATGAGGCGTGCCTCGAGAGCGCGCTCGTCGCCGTTCTCGTCCTCGGTGAGCTGGTCGATCGCGGGCCGGCCGTCCTCGGTGACGGGGACGTCGAGCGAGACCGGCCGGAAGCAGCCCTCGGCCTGGAGCGCCTCGGAGACGTCGGCGACCGGGAGGTCGAGCTGGTCGGCGATGCGCGCTGCCGACGGGGGAGCACCGTGCTCCTCGCCGTGGTGGTAGGCGTGGATCACCTTCGACTGGATCTCCTGCACCCGACGGGGCGGACGGATGGTCCAGCCCTGGTCGCGGAAGTGCCGCTTGATCTCACCGGAGATCGTCGGCACGGCGTAGGTGAGGAAGTCGCGGTTCTGGTCGACGTCGAACTTCTGCGCCGCGCGGACCAGCGCCATGCAGGCGACCTGCTCGAGGTCCTCGACGGGGATCGAGCGGTTGCGGTAGCGGTGCGCGATGGCGTGCGCCACGCCGATGTTGAGGACGATGACCTGGTCGATCACGTCGTCGCGCTTCTTGCCCTTGAGCTTGGAGGCCTCCGAAAGGAGTCGTGCGGTCTCCTCACGTCGCATGGCTCGTGACGGAGCCTCGTCAATCTGCGAGATCGTCATGCCCTGTGGCCTACCCCGGGCAGGAGTCGCCGGAAACCTCGAAACTCGTTGAAGTTTGCAGATTCACCCTTTGGGGTGACGAACGGTGGTCCCGAGGTCAAGTCCGTCCGTACGACGGTCTGCCCGGCGGGCCGGTTCCCGAAACGCGAACGGGCCCGGCCTGTACGGCCGGGCCCGTTCGGGTGCGTGCTGGGAGGTCAGCCCTGCTTGGTCTCCTTGAAGATGCGGTCGATCTCGTCGATCTTGTCGAGCAGCTGCTGCGCGACGTCCGCGTCGAGCGAGCCCTTGGTGCCGCTGGCGCCGGCGAGCTTGGTGGCCTCGTTGACCAGGGTGTGCAGCTCGGGGTGCGCCTCGAAGTGCGGGGGCTTGAAGTAGTCGGTCCAGAGCACCCAGAGGTGGTGCTTGACCAGCTCGGAGCGCTGCTCCTTGATGAGCACCGCGCGGGTGCGGAAGTCGGGGTCGTCGTTGTCGGCGACCTTCTTGATGATCGCGAGGATCGACTCCGCCTCGATGCGCGCCTGGGCGGGGTCGTAGACGCCGCACGGCAGGTCGCAGTGGGCCGAGACCTCGATGGTCGGCGCGAACAGGGATCGGAACATGCCAGTCCTTCCGGTGGTCTGTCAGAGGGTCGTGAGCCTGGGCTTGCGACACTACTCCGCGTGTCGGGCAGCCGAGGACCGGTACCCGCGGGCCGGGAACGCGCACCCCGCTGGGGGCTCGCGCGGGTGGTGAACCGCTCGATGCTGCCGACGTTGCGACCCGGCGACCGGCTGCTGCTGAGCTACCGCCGCAGGCCACGCCCGGGGGCCGTGGTCGTGGCGCGCCTGCCCGACGGCGTGGTGGCGGTGAAGCGGGCGGCCGAACGGCGCGCCGGCGACGGCGGCCGCGCGGGCTGGTGGCTGCTGAGCGACAACGCCGCCGAGGGGTCGGACTCGCGTCGCCACGGCGTGGTCGCGGACGACGACGTGGTGGCCGTGGTCGTGATGCGGATCTGGCCGCTGTGGCGCCGGCGCGCTGTGCCAGACTCGACCGGTGCCTGACCCCACCTCGACCCAGGCCAGCCACCCCCTCGCTGGCGACCCGGTCTTCGACCTCCACGTGGGCGGCAAGATGGAGGTACGTTCCACGGTCGGCCTGGGCAGCCGCGAGGACCTCTCGCTGGCCTACACCCCCGGTGTCGCGCGGGTGTGCGAGGCGATCGCCGCCGACGCGGAGCTGGCCCGGCACTACACCTGGGTCCCCAACACCGTCGCCGTCGTCACCGACGGCACCGCGGTGCTCGGTCTGGGCGACATCGGCCCCGCAGCGGCGATGCCGGTGATGGAGGGCAAGGCCGTCCTGTTCAAGTCCTTCGGCAACGTCGACGCCGTCCCGATCTGCCTCGACACGACCGACGTGGAGGAGATCATCGAGACCGTCGTGCGGCTCGCCCCGTCGTTCGGCGGCATCAACCTCGAGGACATCTCCGCGCCCCGCTGCTTCGAGATCGAGGACCGCCTCAAGGAGCGGCTCGACATCCCGGTCTTCCACGACGACCAGCACGGCACGGCGGTCGTGGCACTGGCCGCGCTCACCAACGCGCTGCGGCTGACGGGCCGCGACGCGGGCTCGACGCGCGTGGTGATCTCGGGCGCGGGTGCGGCCGGGGTCGCGGTGGCCAAGATCCTGCTCGAGGCCGGCATCAAGGACCTCGCCGTGACCGACCGCAAGGGCGTCCTGCACAGCTCGCGCGGCGACCTCACGCCGGTGAAGCGCGCGTTGGCCGCCGTGACCGCCGACCAGACCGGCCGCAGCGGCACCTTGGCCGACGTGCTGGTCGGCGCCGACGTCTACATCGGTGTCTCCGGCGGGACGGTCCCCGAGGAGCAGGTCGCGACCATGGCCGCCGAGTCGATCATCTTCGGGCTGGCGAACCCCAACCCCGAGGTGCACCCCGAGGTCGCCCACAGGTACGCCCGGATCGTCGCTACCGGCCGCTCCGACTTCCCCAACCAGATCAACAACGTGCTCGCGTTCCCCGGCATCTTCCGCGGGGCCTTCGACGCCCACGCGACCGCCATCACCGAGGGGATGAAGCTCGCCGCCGCGACCGCCCTCGCCGGCCTCGTCGGCGACGACCTCGCGGAGGACCTGATCGTGCCCTCGCCGTTCGACCCGCGGGTCGGGCCCGCCGTGTCCACGGCCGTCGCCGAGGCGGCGCGGCGCGACGGTGTCGCCCGAGCCTGACTTTCTACCCCCGCGAGCTTCGGCCCCCAGTCCGTGGCGCCAGCTTCGCGGCGCCTGACTCGCTGGCGCTCGCCGCGGCGCAGGCGCCACGGCCCGGAGGCCGATCGCGGGGCGCCTCGCTGCGCTCGGAACTACCGGGTCGCTTCGCTCCCACCGCCCCCATTGCGTTACCTACCACCCCCGCGAGCGTCGGCCCCCGATCCGCAGCGACGCTTCGCTGGCGGTCGCCGCGGCTCGGAGGCCGATCGCGGGGCGCCTCGCTCCGCTCGGAACTACCGGGTCGCTTCGCTCCCACCGCCCCCATCGCGTTACCTACAACCCCCACGAGCGTCGGCCCCCCGATCCGCGGGTACTGGGTCGCTCCCGCTTGCTCGGCTCGGTCTCCACGCCATGGTGCGCGCGATGGGCGTCTCCAGACCCTCGCTAGCGTGGTCCACGTGTTCGCCGTCTACGCCGAGTCCTTCAGCTCCGACGACCCGCTCTCCGGGCTCGTGCTCGGGGAGCGCCCCGAGCCCGAGGTGCCCGACGGCTGGACGACGATCACCGTCAAGGCGGCCTCGCTGAACCACCACGACCTGTTCTCGCTGCGCGGGGTCGGGCTGAAGCAGGAGCAGCTGCCGATGATCCTCGGCACCGACGCCGCCGGCATCGACGAGGACGGCAACGAGGTCGTGGTGCACGGGGTGATCAGCAGCCCGGGCTGGGAGGGCGACGAGACGTTCGACCCGAAGCGGTCGCTGCTCTCCGAGCGGCACCAGGGCTCGATGGCCGAGCGCGTGGCCGTGCCCCGGCGCAACGTCGTGCCGAAGCCGGCGTCGCTGTCCTTCGCCGAGGCCGCCTGCCTGCCGACCGCCTGGCTCACGGCGTACCGCATGCTCTTCTCCCGCGGCGCGCTCCGGCCGGGTGAGACGGTGCTGGTGCAGGGCGCCGGGGGAGGGGTCGCGACCGCCGCGATCGTCCTCGCCCGCGCGGCCGGCCTCCGGGTGCTGGTGACCAGCCGTGACGAGGCCAAGCGGGCCAGGGCCCTCGAGATCGGCGCGCACGAGGCTTTCGAGTCCGGCGCGCGGCTGCCGGAGAAGGCCGACGCCGTCATCGAGACGGTCGGCAGGGCGACGTGGTCGCACTCGGTGCGCTCGCTGCGCCCCGGCGGCCGGATCATCACCTCGGGCACCACCTCCGGTCCCGACCTGGACGACGCCGAGCTCACCCGGGTGTTCTTCCTCCAGCTCTCCGTCATCGGCTCGACCATGGGCACCCGCGACGAGCTGGCCGCGCTCGTCACGATGCTCGACTCCACGGGCGTGCGCCCGCTCGTCGACCGCGAGCTGCCCATGGCGGAGGCCAGGGACGGCTTCGCCCTGATGGCCGAGGGCGACGTCTTCGGCAAGATCGTGTTCACGCTCTGATGGCCACCCACCTCGTGACGGGAGCCGGCTCGGGCATCGGCGCGGTGCTCGCCGAGCGCCTGCTCGAGCGCGGCGAGGCGCTCGTCCTGCTGGCCCGCTCGACCGAGCGCGCCCATGACCTGCGCGCGGACCTGCCCGACGCCACCGTGCTCGTCGCCGACCTCGCCGACCCGGCCGCCGTCGAGGCGGTCGCCGGCCAGCTGCCCGACGCTCTCGACTCGGTGGTGCACGCCGCAGGCGTCGTCGACCTCGGCCCGGTGGCCGACCTCACCACCGATGCGTGGCAGTCGCAGCTGGCGGTCAACCTGGTCGCGCCCGCCGTCCTCACCCGCCTCTGCCTGCCGGCGATCCGCGCCGCGCGGGGCACGGTCGTGTTCGTCAACTCCGGCGCCGGGCTGGTCGCGCACCCGGGCTGGTCGGCGTACGCCGCCTCGAAGTTCGGGCTGCGGGCGCTCGCCGACTCGCTGCGCGCGGAGGAGCAGGAGCACGGCGTGCGGGTCACGACCGTCTACCCGGGCCGCACGGCCACCGCGATGCAGCAGAAGGTGCACCAGCAGGAGGGCAAGGACTACGACGCGTCGGCGTGGATCGACCCGGCCACGGTGGTCGACGCGATCCTGCACGCGCTCGACCTGCCGGACGACGCGACGCTCACCGACCTGACGATCCGCCCGCGGTGACGGCGGCCACCGGGATGCGCGGCGTGTAGGCCGCGACCGGCTCGTCGGTCGTGGGGTTGTCGGTGACGAAGACGCCGTCGCCCAGGCCGAGCTCGTTGCGCAGCCGCACGCGGACCCACGGGCTCTCGCCGACGAGGCGCCGCGCGAACCGCATGGTGACGACGTCGGAGGCGTAGTCGATGCGATGGCTCGTCCCGGGCACCCGCACCCACTCGCCCTCGACGTCCTGGAAGAGCGCGCCGCGCCAGCGGCCGTCGAGCGCCTCCAGGATGAAACGTGCGGTGGCCCCCGCTGTGTGGAGGTCGCAGTAGTACCACTGCGTGTGCGTCCGTCGCAGGTCGTCGAAGGTCAGCCGCACGCTGACGGCGTAGCGGCCGTGCGTGACCCGCGCCCGCAGCACGTCGGCCTCCGGCTGCACGGCCGGTTGGTAGCCCGAGCCCGAGTCGGAGAAGGCCCACACGCCGCCGGGGCCGTCGCGCAGCACCACCGCGGAGGGGGACGCCTGGGCGGCGACCGGTGCCGGCGCGCCGACGGTGCCCGCCGCGAGGAGCAGCGCGAGAGCCGACGTGAACCTCATGCTGCTCCTCGGCCCGGCCTACCGGCTCAGCGAGAACGGCGCCGGCACGAGCAGCTCGACGTTGCGGTCCTCGACGCGACCGCGTCGGCCGTCCTGCCCGGGGTCGCCCTTGTCCCGCTCCTGCCAGTCGTTCGCGCCGAGCTCGCGGGAGAGCGAGGCGAGCTCGAGAGGCGACTTCGGGTGCTTGCCGTAGGACGTCGGCCCGGCGTGGTCGACGATAGTGCCGAAGATCGACAGCGTGCCGTTGCGGTTGTCGACGATCTCGACGGTGCGGGCCTGCTGCGGCCAGTCGACGTGGGCGGCGGTGTTGACCTCCCAGAACCCGCCGGGCACCTTCGAGCTCTTCCTGCGCGCGTGGGGCGTGACGGTGTTGCGGTGGGTGTGGCCGTTGACCCAGAGCACGACGTTGGGGAACCTCAGCAGCAGGTCGCGCACCGCGGGGCCGAGCACCCGCCCCGGGCCGTCGGCGTTGGTCATCGTGCCGACCGTGTGGTGGGAGAAGATCACGAACAGCCGGTCGTGCTTGCCCCCGCGCACGGCGTGCCCCCGCTCGTCGAGGTAGTGCCGGCTGCCCTTCTTGAGCTGCTCGGCCAGCCACGCGAACTGCGCCTCGTCGATCGAGCCCTCGGCGCCGCCGTGGGGGTTGACCGTGTCGAGCGAGATGCCCCGGATCCTGCCCTTGCCGAACGCGTAGTAGGCGTTGCTGGTGGCGAGGTTCCAGGCGGTGTAGCCGTGGCCGTGTGGCCGACCGCTGGACTTGAAGTACTCCGCGATGGTCTCCGCGCGGCTGAGCGGCCGCCGGTTGGGGTCGGCGGTGACCTGGCGCGATGGCCCGCCGAACAGCGTCGCGAGCCCCTGCGGGTCGTTGGTGACGAGCTGACCCGCGAGCTCGCCGACGTTCACGCCCGGCGGCAGGTCGATGATCTTGGTCGACCCGGTCGCGATCTGGTTGATGACGGGGTTGCCCGGGACGTTGCCCTGGACCAGCCCGTCGTGGTTGCCGAAGACCGAGACCCACGGCATGCCGAGCCCGCGGGTGCCGAACGGCCGGCGGCAGGCGTCGAGCAGGCCCGGGACGCGCGGGAACCCGTAGCGGCTCATCCGCAGGTCCGCCGGCTGCCCCGGGGGCGGACCGTCGGGGTGCCAGTAGTTCACGTCGTAGACCGTCTGGTCGGCGACGCCTTCGTACTTGGTCAGGTCGCCGGAGTCCGGACGGATGCGCTTGCCGTCGAGCAGGTCGATCTGCCACCGGAGCTCGTTGTACTGGGTGTTGTCGACGTTGTCGCCCGTCGTGACCGTGAACGCGAACGGCAGGCCGGTCACGGGGCCGCGGCCGACCCGGCGCAGCGCGCGGACGGTCGCCTCCGCGACGTGGGTCGTGAGCATGTCCTGGGCCCGGTAGGCGCCCTGGAAGGGGAGCGCCACGGCGTACGGCGAGCCCGGGTCGTCGAGCCGGTCGAGGAACTCCACCCGGGCCGGCGACTGGGCGTCGAGGAGGTGCATGTCGGTGAGCTGGCCCATCGCGATCAGGCCCCGGCGGCGGGCCGGGCCCGGGCGCCGGGTGCGCTTCATCAGGTCGTGGCGGACGACGTGGGGCTCACCGGGACCCACGACGATCTTGCGGTAGCCGTTCTTGCCCTTGGCGCCCTTGAGCAGCGTCCGCTCCACCGTGGTGCCGCGCGCGCCCTTGCCCTTCGCGGCCAGCGCGGGGTCGAGACCGCCGGCCCCGACCGCCAGGCCACCCGCGAGGCCAGCACCGAGCATCGCCCGACGTGAGACGCCGCCCTCCAGCTCGTCGGGCTGCTCCTCCGGCTCGTAGGCCATCTCGTCTCCCTCACGCTCCGCTGCGGCGCCCCGCCGCACCTCGGAGGTCCTCCCCGGCGGAGCATGTGGGCGCCAGTAACTCACGAGGGGCCGGGCGCTGGGAAGAGACCCGCGGCACTTGTCGCAGGAACGTGTCCCTGACTCCGGGCGTCAGGTGCGCGAGTGCCAGTTGAGGGCGCCGACCAGGACCATCCGGAGCTGGGTGCGGGCGTTCTCGACGATCTGCTTCTCGGCTCCGGGACGGTCCGGCGCAGCCATGATCTGCTCGGCGGTCGCGACCATCGCCGTCACGATCAGGTTGGACAGGACGCGCAGGTCCTCGGCCGACCAGGAGCCGGTGCCGGTCAGGCGGGCGAGGTCGGTCGCGAGCTCGTGCTCGCAGAGCTCGATCTCGCGCCGGATCGCCTCCCGCACCGACAGCGGCCCCGCGGCGCGCTCGCGAGCGATGAAGAGGAAGTGCGAGCGCTGCCGGTGCACGTGCTCGACGAGGGTCTCGACGGACCGGTCGACGATGTCCGCGTAGGAGGGGTCACCTCGCCGGATGTCGCGCAGCATCGCGCGCAGGGAGACGAAGGACTCGTCGACGAGGGCGAGGCCGAGCGCCTCGATCGACTCGAAGTGCCGGTAGAACGCCGTCGGCACGATGCCGACCTCCTTGGCCACCTGCCGCAGCGACAGCGCGACCAGCGAGGAGTTCTCGCACAGGTGGAGCGCGGCATCGAGGATCGCCCGGCGGGTGCGCTCCTTGCGCTCGCCCCTCGACTCCGGTCGCGGCTGCGCCACGGACTCGACCATGCGTCCATCCTAGTCGGTGTACGTGTGTCCACCCTCACGCGCGGGACTTCTTGACCGCAACACCGGCGTGCCGTCAGTGTTTGAGTGTACGGATGTTCACCGACGTTTGTCCCATGACACTTCCCCGGAAGGAGGCACCGATGGGTCTCACCGCCACGATCCTCCGCTCGCGAGCGGTCGCCGCGCTCGCCTCGCCGCAGGGCGTCGACCGCTACCTCGAGCAGGTCAACCCGATGTGGGCCGCCCACGAGGTCCGGGCCCGCATCGTCGACGTGCACCGAGAGGTCGACGTCCCCGGCCACCCCCCGGTCGCCACGATCACTCTCCAGCCCACCTCGACCTGGCGGGGCCACCGCGCCGGCCAGCACGTCCAGCTCGGCGTCGAGGTGGACGGCGCACGCCGCGCGACGCGGGTCTTCACGATCTCCAGCCCCGACTCGCGCCACGGCGACCGGTTCACGGTCACGCTGCGCGCCAACCCCGACGGCGTCGTCTCGTCCTACCTCGTCGAGCGGGCCACCCCCGGCACGATGGTCCACCTGTCCCAGGCGCAGGGCGAGTTCGTGCTGCCCGACCAGGTGCCCGAGCACGTGCTTCTCATCTCGGGCGGCTCGGGGATCACCCCGGTGATGTCGATGCTGCGCTCGCTGCAGCGGCGTACCCACCGCGGCCGGGTGACGTTCGTGCACTACGCCCGGAGCCCCGAGCACCAGATCTTCGCCGCGGAGCTCGACGAGATCCGCCGGTCCGGCCACGGCATCGACCTCCACCTCCTGCACCCCGAGCTCGGCGACCCGAACCTGTCACCGGCGTTCCTCGAGCGGCTCGTGCCCGGCTACCGCGACGTGCCCACCTGGGCCTGTGGTCCGGCGCCGCTGATCGAGGCGGTCCGCGGGGCGTACGGCGACGCGGAGTCGCTGCGCGTGGAGTACTTCCAGCCGCCGCGCACCTCCGGCACCTCGGCCGAGGGCGACGTCGCCTTCGCCAGGTCCGGCCTCGAGGCGCCCAACACCGGCGCCCCGCTGCTCGAGCAGGCCGAGGCCCTCGGCCTCACCCCCGAGTACGGCTGCCGGATGGGCATCTGCTTCTCCTGCACCTCGCTCAAGAAGGCCGGCACCGTCCGCAACGTCCTCACCGGCGAGGAGTCCTCCGACCAGGAGGAAGAGATCCGCGTCTGTGTCTCCGCCCCCGTCGGCGACTGCGTCGTCGACCTCTGAGAGGAGCTCTGCACATGAGCACGAAGACGAGCACGATGAAGACCAACAACACCACCCTCACCGACGAGCAGCTCGAGGCGTTCGGCGAGGAGCTCGACGCCATCCGGCAGCGCGTGCTCGCCGACCTCGGCGAGGAGGACGCGGCCTACATCCGCGACGTCGTCAAGCGCCGCCAGCAGTTCGAGGTCGCCGGCCGGGCGCTGTTCTACCTCCCGCCGCTGTGGCCGCTCGCCGTCGCGTCGCTCTCGATCTCCAAGATCCTCGACAACATGGAGATCGGGCACAACGTCATGCACGGCCAGTACGACTGGATGGGCGACCCCGGGCTCAACTCCCGGATGTACGACTGGGACACCGTGTGCCCGGGCGAGCAGTGGAAGTACAGCCACAACTACATCCACCACACCTACACCAACATCCTCGGCAAGGACCGCGACATCGGCTACGGCATCCTGCGGATGGACGAGGACCAGCCGTGGAAGCCGTACTACCTCGGCAACCCGGTCTACGCGCTCCTGCTGATGCTGTTCTTCGAGTGGGGCGTCGCGCTGCACGACCTCGAGGTGGAGAACATCGTCGCGGGTCGCCGCAAGCTCGAGGACAACAAGCCGCTCTACCCCGGCCTGATCCGCAAGATCCGCAACCAGGCGCTGAAGGACTACCTGCTGTTCCCGGCGCTGACCGGCCCGCTGTTCCCGCTCACGCTGGCCGGCAACGCGACGGCCAACCTGGTCCGCAACATCTGGGCCTTCAACATCATCTTCTGCGGTCACTTCCCGGCCGGCGTCTCGACGTTCTCCCAGGAGGAGTGCGAGGACGAGAACCGCGGCCACTGGTACTACCGCCAGCTGCTCGGCTCGGCCAACATCACCGGCGGGAAGCTGTTCCACCTGATGTCGGGGAACCTGTCGCACCAGATCGAGCACCACCTGTTCCCCGACCTGCCCGCGCGCCGCTACCCGGAGCTGGCGGTCGAGGTGCGGGAGATCTGCGAGCGCTACGGCCTGCAGTACAACACCGGGCGGCTGTCCAAGCAGCTGTTCAGCGTCGCCTCCAAGATCTGCCGGATGGCGCTCCCGAACCGCGCCGCCGGCTCGACCGGGCCGGCCCCGGTCGCGGAGCCGGTCGCGGCCTGACGCCGCGACCCGCAGCCCTCGCCCCGGCACGGGGGTGGGGCGAGGGCTGTGTCGCCATCGCGGCGGAGACGCGGGTTGTGACCCAGGCCGCGTTGGCTCGTGCGGCGAACCGGGTCAGACTGTCCGCATGAGCACTGCGCCCGACGACCACGGCAACGGCGAGAAGCTCACCGGCGCCGAGATCGGCAAGGACGCGATCCAGTCGACGGTCGAGGCGGCGGCGAGCACGGTGGGCGAGGTGGCGACGATCGTGACGAACGCCGTCCGCGACGTCGCGACCGCGCTGGGCGGGCTCGCGACCGAGGTCTTCGAGATCCGCGAGGCCTCCCGGAGGGCCTCGGAGGACGGTGCGGACGTGCCGATCCCGGCGGTCGAGGAGCAGCTCGACGACTGAGCCCGGCACTCACAGCGCGTCGAGCAACCGCACCAGCCTCTGAGGTGCGCAGAAGCGGTAGCTCTCCGTGACCAGCTCGGCGACCTCGGACCAGTCCGTCTGCTCGTCGAGCACCATGCCGACGACCGTCGGCGACCACGGCGGCTTGTAGAACGGCGGGCCGGCGTGGACCAACGCCAGCAGCTCGTCGCCCGAGGAGCGGAAGGTCAGCACCGTCGTGGGCTCGTCGACGCCGGTGGCGTCGCGGTAGGCCGAGGTGTAGCCCTCCTGCGCGACCAGTACGTGCGCGAAGGTGCGGGTGCGGATCCGCCAGCGCACGCCGGTCCAGGCGTCCTCCTCGTGCGCCTCGGGCAGCGCGAGCGCGGTCGCGGCGAGCCGGGCGACCACGTCGCCGGACGGCTCGATCCGGGGCGGCTTCGGCACCCGCCGAGTCTCGCAGCGTGCGCCGACACTCGCCGACGCCCGCGCGGGATCGGGTGCGAGGATGGCCCGCGTGCGTCGTGCCGCCGGTCCACTGTTCGCGGTGACCGTGGCCCTGGTGCTCGCGGACTCCGCGGTGGTGACGCTCGCCCTGCCGGACATCCTGCGGCATCTGCACACGACCGTGGGAGAGGTCGCGTGGGTGCTGATCGCGTTCAACCTCGTGCTCGGCCTCGGCGCCGTGCCGACCGCCGTGCTCGCCACCCGCGCGCGCCCGCGACTCATCAGCGCCCTCGGGATCGCGGCGTTCGCCGGCTCCTCGGCCTGGTGCGCGGCGGCGGGCTCGATCGACGTGCTCATCGCCGCCCGCTGCGTCCAGGCGCTGGGCGGCGCGCTCGCGCTCGTCGGGTGCCTGGAGCTGCTGGTCGCGGAGTACGGCGAGCGCCGGGGCGTCGCGACCTGGGTCACCGCCGGCGTGGTCGGCACCGCCGTCGGGCCCTTCGCGGGCGGCGTGCTCACCCAGGCGTTCTCGTGGCAGGCCATCTTCGTCGTGCAGGTGCCGTTCGCCGTGCTCGCCGTGCCGGCTGCCCTGGCGGTGCCCGCCACACCGGAGACCACACCTGACCGGCACCGCCCGGCGCTGCGACCCAACCTGACCCTCGCCCTGCTGTCGGCAGCGCTCACCGCGGCGCTGTTCCTGCTCGTCCTGCTGCTGGTCGAGGGCTGGCGGCACTCGCCGGGCACGGCCGCGCTGACGGTCTCGGTCGTCCCGGTGGCCGCGCTCGCCGCCCGGCCGCTCGCGCGGCTCCTGCGGCCTCCGCCGGAGGTCGAGGTCGCGGCGGGCTGCTTCCTGATCGCCGGTGGTCTCGTCGGGCTGGCGATCCCTCCCTCGGCCCACCTGGCGTGGACGATCGCTCCGCAGGCACTCGTCGGCCTCGGGCTCGGGCTGACCGTCGACCGGCTGACCTCGCAGGCCATGGAGCTGCGGCTGCCGCGGGTGCGGCACGCGGGCTGGACCATTGGCGCCCGTCACGTGGGCGTCGTCGTCGGCCTGGCGATCCTGACCCCGGTCTTCACCGCCGACCTGCAG
The DNA here is from genome assembly GCF_000422805.1 of Nocardioides halotolerans DSM 19273. Classification (GTDB taxonomy): domain Bacteria; phylum Actinomycetota; class Actinomycetes; order Propionibacteriales; family Nocardioidaceae; genus Nocardioides; species Nocardioides halotolerans. Next base: position 61,151 of record NZ_AUGT01000021.1, read on the forward strand.
GACGCCCAGGTGCCCGCGCAGGAGGCGATCGCCTCGCTGGTCCTCGACGCGCCGCTCCAGCCGCAGGACAAGATCGCGATCGCTCAGGCGCTCGGGCGTGAGCTCTCCGACGAGGAGGGGCGGGTCCCCGACCTGCACCGCGCGTTCGAGACGGCCGACCTGGCGCCGGAGGAACGCCCGGCGGCGGCCCGGCTCGAGCGCGCCCTCGACGCCCAGCTCGAGCGCGCGGCCACCCGGGCCTTCCGCGACTCGTTCCTCATCGGCGCGGGGCTCGCACTCCTCGCCCTCGTCACCGTCGTCGTCCCTCGCAGGAGGCGCTCGTGACCGGCGTGGCGCGCCTGGTCGCGATGCCCCTGGCCGCACTGGTCATGGTGGGTGGCGTGCTCGGCGTGCAGGTGGCGAACGGCGGCGGCGCCTTCGAGCCGCTCGCCTCGGCCGACCCCTGCGCGGCCCGCACGGTCACCTCGCGGGCCGAGGGCATGGACGCGCTCACGGAGCGGCTCGTGCTCCTCGGCATCGACGCCGCGGCCTGCCGGCTGCACGTGAGCCGGGAGGCGCTCACCCTCGAGCTCGCGCAGCCCGGGCCGCGCACCGACGAGCAGGTCGAGGCGCTGCACGACGGGCTGCTCGACGCCGTACGCCGGATGAAGGAGGAAGGCTCCCTGCCGCCGGCCTCCGACCTCGTCGACGAGGCGCTCGACAACGCGGACCTCAACCGCTTCCTCGAGCTCGCGATCCGTGCGCTGCCCGACTCGGTGATCGACGCCGCCTTGAAGACCGACGACGTGCTCGTGCGCACGATCGAGGACCTCGACCTCCGCGCCATCCTCGAGGATCTCGACGACGAGGACGACCTCTACCGGCAGGTCAACGCCGCGGTGACCCGGGCGGTCAAGGCCTCGCTGGTCGACCGGCTGCGCGAGCTGGTGCCGGGCTGAGCCCGGTCAGCCGAACGACATCCGGAACGACGCCTGCCGGAACGACGCGAGCTGGCGCGCGCCGGCCAGCCACCCGAGCGCGCCGTCGGGGTTGAGGTCCCAGTGCGCGCGGGCCGGCAGCGCCTTCGACGAGCCCTGGAGGGTGGCCGTGCGCTCCTCGCCGCCGGTGTCCTCGATGCCGGGCTGCCAGGTGCCGCCCTTGAACGGCAGTCGCGGCGCGGCGCGCGAGACGTCCCGGAAGCGGGCTGTCGCGATCGGTGTGCGCCCGAGCCGGGCCGACCACTCGGTCGTCGACACCGGCCCGGCGTGCGAGCTCTCGAGGCTGAAGTCGCACAGCCCCTTCGGGATCGCCCAGAGCTCACGACCGCCCGCCACCGACTCGGGGGAGTCCACCCAGATGTCGGTGATCGTCACCCGGCGCCCGTGGGCGTCGGTCGCGATCGGCCGCGCGACGAGCAGCTCGCTGTAGGTCAGCGGGCTGCCCTCCTCGTAGGACACGAACGCCGCGCCGTAGACACCGGCCGGGCGGAGGTCGTCCACCGGCTCCCGCAGCCGGAACAGCGTCAGCCACAGCGAGCCGACCATGTCCCACGGTGCAGCGGGGTAGGACACGTCGGCGTGGGCGGCCTCGACCCACTCGATCTGCGCGCTCACGGTGGCAGCGTAGGACAGGACCCGACGTGCGGGAGCCGGCGTTCAGGCGCTGGCGGACTCCACGACCCGGCCCGGCATCTGCCAGCCGGCGGCCAGCCGCGAGGGCGCCAGTGGCTGTCCCTGGCCGAAGAAGTCGCAGAACTTCATGATCAGCGGGTCCCAGGCCTGCGGGTCGACGTGGTCGGTGCCGGGCAGGCGCACGGCGTCGGCGACGTGCGCGCGCAGCACCTGGACGTGGATGGCGTGCGCGTGCACCGAGTCGGAGGTGATCTCGTAGTCGCCCGACACCCGGCACTCCAGCTGGATCGGGCACTCGGCCACCCGGTGCGGCGCCACGAGGTCCGAGGGCTCGGGCGTGAGCCCGGCGGCCTCGAACTTGCGGGGCTCGTAGCGGTAGCCGGTCTCGCGCTTGTGGGGCGAGAGCTCCGGCGACCCGGTCAGCAGCGCCAGCCGGTCGACGTGGTCGACCATGGTGGCGGGGACGAGGTTGAGGACGGCCTCGCGGGTGCGCAGCAGGTTCTGCGTGGTGCGCGACGTGGCGCCCAGGCCGAGCATCGCGTTCTGGCCCAGCCACCATGCGGAGGACATCGGGGCGAGGTTGGTGGTGCCGTCCGGGTTGGTCGAGGAGACCAGGACGACCGGGGTGCCGTAGTAGTGGACCCTGAGGGGAACGACGCGGTGCATGTCCCCACCCTGGTCGCCCCGGCGGCCGACTTCTGGCGGGAATCGGACGCCGCGACGTCTCGGATCAGGCGTCAGTCGTCGGGGTCGTCGAGCCTGGCCAGCCAGGTGGCGAGCCGCTCGATGGCCGTCTCGAACTCGGGGTGGACGTCGGTGAACTCGCTGAGCCGGTCGGCCAGCCAGGCCAGCGAGACCTCCTCCTCGCCCCGGCGTGCTGCGAGCTCCTCGATGCCGCGGTCGGTGAAGTACATGGTTCAGTCCTTGCCTCTACCTGCGGAGTTGGTCCCAGGCTCTACGTGCGGAGTTGGTCCCAGCCTTCCTTGCGGTCCTCGGATGCCTAGCACTGACCCGCCCGTCCCGGCCTCGCAAGCTCGGCCGGGGGGCTCGCTCGACCCGCCTGAGGTCGGACCCGTCCTCGTCCCTCGGACGGCTCCGCTCAGGCGCTCAGGCAAACGCGCGGGCCATGAGGTCCTTCTGCTCCTCGGTGTGGCGCTTCGCTGTGCCCACCGAGGGGGAGGAGGACTCGGCCCGGGTGACCGGCTCGACGCTGGCGTCGACCTGCGGCCAGACGTTGAGCTGGTAGTTGGGCCACGGACCCATGTTCAGCGGCTCGTCCTGCACCCACCGGACGGCCTTGAGGTGGGGGTAGCGGGCGATCTCGTGCTTGATGTCGTCGACCGGCCGCGGGTAGAGCTGCTCGACCCGGCCGATGGCGAACCGCTCGCCGTCCTCGCGCTTGGACCGCTCCACCATGAGGTCCCAGGTGACCCGGCCCGAGCACAGCAGCAGGGTGTCGACCTTCTGGGCGTCCGCCGTCGCGTCGCCGACGAAGGGCCGGAACGTCCCGCTGGTGAAGTCGTCGGGCTGGGAGGCGGCCTCCTTGCGCTTGAGCATCGACTTCGGCGTGAAGACGATCAGCGGCCGGTGCTCCTGGCCGAGCGCGTGCCGGCGCAGCAGGTGGAAGTACGACGCGGGAGTCGACGGCTGGGCCACCACGAACGCCTCGTCGGCGCACATCGTCATCCAGCGCTCGATCCGTGCCGAGGAGTGGTCGGGGCCCTGCCCCTCGTAGCCGTGCGGCAGCAGCAGCACGACGCCCGACTCCTGGCGCCACTTCGTCGCGCCGGAGGTGATGAACTCGTCGATCACCGTCTGCGCGCCGTTCACGAAGTCTCCGAACTGCGCCTCCCACAGCACCAGCGCCTCGGGCCGGGCCACCGAGTAGCCGTACTCGAAGCCGAGCGCGGCGTACTCCGAGAGCAGCGAGTCGTAGACGTGGAAGCGCGCCTGGTCCTCGGTGAGATTGGACAGCGGCGTCCACTCGTCGGCGTTGTTGCGGTCGATGATCGTCGCGAACCGCGACACGAACGTGCCGCGCCGCGAGTCCTGGCCGGCCAGGCGGACCGGGCGGCCGTCCATCAGCAGCGCGCCGAACGCGAGGATCTCCCCGGTGCCCCAGTCGATCGGGCCGTCGGTGATCGCGGTCGCGCGCCGCTGGAGCTGCGGCATCACCTTCGGGTGCACCGTGAAGCCGTCCGGCGGGGTGACGTAGGCGTCGGCGATCCGCTTGAGCACCTCGGGCACGACGGCCGTGGCCGTCTCGCCGTGCGGCTTGTCGGGGTAGTCGGGGACCGTCGTCCACTCCGACGGCTGGCTGGTCGCCTCGCGCACCTCGGTGAAGACCCGCTCCAGCTGCTGCTGGTAGTCGCGCAGGACCTGCTCGGCCTCCTCGATCGTGATGTCGCCACGACCGATGAGCGACTCGGTGTAGAGCTTGCGCACCGAGCGCTTCTGCTCGATCAGGTCGTACATCAGCGGCTGGGTGTACGACGGGTCGTCGCCCTCGTTGTGGCCGCGGCGGCGGTAGCACACGAGGTCGATGACGACGTCCTTGTTGAACGCCTGGCGGTACTCGAACGCGAGCCGCGCCACCCGGATGCAGGCCTCGGGGTCGTCGCCGTTCACGTGGAAGATCGGCGCCTGGACCATGCGGGCGACGTCGGTGCAGTAGAGCGAGGACCGCGACGAGCCCGGCGAGGTGGTGAAGCCGACCTGGTTGTTGACGACCACGTGGATGGTGCCGCCGGTGCGGTAGCCGCGCAGCTGGGAGAGGTTGAGCGTCTCCGCGACCACGCCCTGGCCAGCGAACGCCGCGTCGCCGTGCACGAGCAGCGGCAGCACGGGGTACTCGGCGCCGCGGTCGAGCACGTCCTGCTTGGCCCGCGCGATGCCCTCGAGCACCGGGTCGACCGCCTCGAGGTGGGAGGGGTTCGCCGCCACCGAGACCTTGATGGTGTCGCCGGACCCGGCCTCGAACTCGCCCTCGGCGCCGAGGTGGTACTTCACGTCGCCCGACCCCTGGACCGTCCGCGGGTCGATGTTGCCCTCGAACTCGCGGAAGATCTGGGAGTACTTCTTGCCGACGATGTTGGCCAGGACGTTGAGCCGGCCGCGGTGGGCCATCGCCATCGCGACCTCGTCGAGCCCGGCCTCGGCGGCCGCCTCGCAGATCTCGTCGATGACCGGGATGGTGGTCTCGCCGCCCTCGAGGCTGAACCGCTTCTGGCCGACGAACTTGGTCTGGAGGAACGTCTCGAAGGCCTCGGCCTGGTTGAGCTTGAGGAGGATCCGCAGCTGCTCCTCGCGGGGCGGCTTGGTGTGCGGCTGCTCGACCCGCTGCTGGATCCAGCGGCGCTGCTCGGGATCCATGATGTGCATGTACTCGATGCCGGTGGTGCGGCAGTAGGAGTCGCGCAGGATCTTGAGGATGTCGCGCAGCTTCATGAACCGGCGGCCCTCGCCGCCGAAGGAGCCGGTCGCGAACTCGCGGTCGAGGTCCCACAGGGTGAGGCCGTGCGACTCCACCTCGAGGTCGGGGTGGCTGCGCTGGCGGTACTCCAGCGGGTCGGTGTCGGCCATCATGTGGCCGCGCACCCGGAACGCGTGGATCAGCTCGACGATCCGGGCCTGCTTGCCGATCTCGTCGTCGTGGTTGGTGGTGATGTCCTGCGCCCAGCGGATCGGCTCGTAGGGCACCCGGAGCGAGCGGAAGATCTCGTCGTAGAAGCCGTCACCGCCGAGCAGCAGCTGGTGGATCCGCTTGAGGAACTCGCCCGACTGCGCGCCCTGGATCACCCGGTGGTCGTAGGTGGAGGTCAGTGTCATGACCTTGCTGATCGCGTTGCGGGCGATCGCCTCCTCCGAGGCGCCCTGCCACTCGGGCGGGTACTCCATCGCGCCGACGCCGATGATCGCGCCCTGGCCCTTCATCAGGCGCGGCACGGAGTGGCTGGTGCCGATGCCGCCCGGGTTGGTCAGGGAGATCGTGGTGCCCTGGAAGTCCTCGACGGTCAGCTTGTTGTCGCGAGCCTTGCGGACGACGTCCTCGTAGGCGGTCCAGAACGCCGCGAAGTCCATCCGCTCGGCGGCCTTGATGGACGGCACGACCAGCTGCCGCGAGCCGTCCGGCTTCTGCAGGTCGATCGCGAGCCCGAGGTTGATGTGCGCGGGCTGGACGAGGTTGGGCTTGCCGTCGACGACGTCGAACCCGACGTTCATCTCCGGGTAGGACTTCAGCGCCTTGACCAGCGCGTAGCCGATCAGGTGGGTGAACGACACCTTGCCGCCGCGCGCCCGGGCCAGGTGGCTGTTGATGACGATCCGGTTGTCCCACAGCAGCTTGACCGGCACCGACCGCACCGAGGTGGCGGTCGGGACCGTGAGCGAGCTGTCCATGTTGGCGACCGTCCGCGCCGGAGCGCCGCGCAGCACCGTGAAGGTGGGCTCGTCGCTGGCGTCGCTCTGGGCGCTCGGGGGCTGCTCCTTCGGGACGGGGTTGCTGGTCCCCTTCGCCGGCTCGGCGGCCTTCGACTCCGGGCGCGGCTTGGCGACCGGGGCGGGCGTCGGGGTCGGGTCGACATGAGGTGCCGGGGCGCTCGCCGTCGGCTGGTCGGGCTTCTTCGGCGCGCTCTTCGGCTCGGGCTGCCTCGTTTCGGTCTTCTCCGGCTTCGCGACCTGCTCGGTCTTCGCCGGCGCAGGCGTGGCCTCGGTCGCGGTGCCGTTGGTGCCGCTTCCGGTCGCCGTACCCCCGTTCGCCGAGCCGCCGCTGGCCGAACCCCCGCCCGGAGCGCCGTTGCCGTGCGCCTTGAAGTAGTCGACCCACGTCTGGTCCACGCTCGCCGGGTCGGCCCGGAACCGGTCGTACATCTCCTCCACGAGCCACTCGTTGGCACCGAACTCCTCGGGCACGGTGGCCGAGCCGGCGCTCGACGAGGGGGAGGAGGGACTCGTTTCGGGCACGGCGTGCTTCGCCTCTTTCATACGACAGGTGGTCGGCGGGTCTCGGGATGGGGCCAGGGGTCCTTCTGTCAACAACGTTAGTCCTCGACGCCAGCAAATGCAGGGTCGAGGTCGCCCACCGTGTGAGGCTGTCCCCATGACGTCGGTCACGTGGGTTCGAGCGCGCTCTGCGCTGGTCACCGCGGCGGCGATCCTCCTGCTCGCGGGCGCGGCCGGCTGCGACTCCGGCGACGACCTCGGAGACACCCCGGACGCCGCGCCGGGCAGCCACGGGACGGACGCCCCCGACGTGACGACGGTGGTCACCATCGAGCACGGCGAGGGCATGAACGCCGCCCACCAGACCAAGGTCCTGGACGGCGTCTCCGCCGTGATCGACCCGTGGTTCGACCAGGCCTTCCTCGGCGACTTCCCGCGGTCCGACTACGCCGCGGCGTTCGCCGGCTTCACCGAGGGCGCGGCCGAGGACGCCCAGCGCGACCTCGACCTGCTGAGCAACGCCGGGCTCTCCGACCGCATCGACTCGGCGACCGCCACCAACCGGCGAGTCCGGCTCGACGTCTTCGCACCCGAGGGGCACGCCCGCGGGGTGACGGCCAACTTCGTGCTCGACTTCGACACCGCCGGCGACCTCGAGCAGCACCTGCGCGTCCACGGCGCGCTCTACCTCGCCAAGGTCAAGGGCGAGTGGAAGGTCTTCGGCTACGACGTGGAGCAGGCGGTGGAGCTGTGATCGGGACGTCCTGGCGACGGGTCCGTGCCTGGCGCCCCTTCCGGCTCGCCGCCCTCGGCGTGGTGCTGGCGGTCTGCGCCACCCTCGCGCCGTCCTCCTCCGTCGAGCCGACCGACCTGGCGCTGATCAAGCTGAAGCGGGCGACGACGGTCGACGTCAGCCCCGACGTGGTCTGGATCCTGGCCGTCGGCTCGGACGCCCGGCCGGGCGAGGACATGACCCACACCCGCGGCGACGCGCTGCAGCTGATCGGCATGAACACCAGGACCGGCGCCGCGGCGGCCATCGGCGTGCCCCGCGACTCCTACGTCGAGATCCCCGGCGTGGGCCACAACAAGATCAACGCCGCTCTCTACTACGGCGGCCCCGAGCTGCTCGGCGAGGCCGTCGGCAACCTCATCGGCATCCAGCCCGACTACGTCTTCATCACCCGGTTCGAGAAGTTCCGCGCCATGATCGGCACCATCGGCGGCATCGAGGTCGACAACCCGATCTCCTTCGGCGACGACTCGCTCAAGCCGGTGCCCTTCGAGGCCGGCCGGATCCACCTCGGCCCCTGGGACGCGCTGTTCTTCGCGCGGATCCGCCACGACCTGCTGCGCGGCGACTTCGACCGCTCCGCCAACCAGCAGCGCGTGCTCCGCGGCATCCAGGCCAAGATCCGCCAGAAGGCCGGCAACCACGGCTTCATCGAGAAGGGCGTGCTGTCCGCCATCCAGAACATGGCGACCAACGCCTCGCCCTCCGAGCTCTACCGGCTCGCCCGCGCCGCCGCGGCCGTGAAGCCGTCGCTCATCACCACCTGCGTGCTCCAGGGCGGCATCGGCAACATCGGCGGCGCCAGCGTGGTGCTGCCCTACCTCGACCAGGCCCAGCAGATGGGCGACGAGGCCCGCGACGACGCCACGCTCGAGGCCTGCCCGTAGCTGGACACCCCCGCGAGCCTCGGCCCCCAGTCCGTGGCGCCAGCTTCGCGGCGCCTGGCTCGCTGGCGCTCGCTGCGGCGCGGGCGCCACGGCCCGGAGGCCGATCGCGGGGCGCCTCGCTTCGCTCGGAAAGACCGGGTTGCTTCGCTCCCATTGGGTGGCGCGGCCCGCGGTGGCTGAGGTGCGAAAGGCGTTCTGCGCCTGAGCCTCGAAGCCTCCGCAGCCTGTGCTGGGGGCTGGTTGGCTCGGGTGCCCTCGTTGCGGGGATCTCGACAGGCTCGATCGGCGGTGGTCGGCCGGGGGCCTTACTTGCGGTGGCTTCGAGACGGTCGCTAGCGCGGCCTCCTCGACCAGCGGTGGTCGGCCGGGTGCCTCGCTTGCGGTGGCTTCGAGGCTCGTCGCTGGCGCTCCTCGCACCTCAGCCACCGTCTGACCGCGGTCCCACGGTGGCTGAGGTGCGAAGGCGTGCTGCGCCTGCGCCTCGAAGCCTCCGCAACGAAGGCACCCGACCGTGGTCGGCCCCCAGCCCCGTGACACCCGCTTCGCCGCGCCGTTGAGCGCGCGGCCGCCGCAGGAGCGTCCGACACAGCAGGCAGGATGGCCCCGTGATGTGCTTCGCCGACCGGGGCTTCGTGTTCCTGTCGATGCCCAAGGCCGGGTCCACGGTGCTGCAGAAGCACTTCGCCCGGCACGCGATGATCCTGTTCCGGCAGCCGCCGGGCATGAAGCACATGAGCGCGGTGACGTTCGAGGCGACGATGGCGCCGTGGCTGGCGCGCTACGGCCACCCGCGCGAGTCCTACGAGACGATGTGCCTGGTGCGGCACCCGCTCGACCGGGCCGTGTCGTGGTGGAAGTACCGCTCCCGCCCGGAGGCGGAGGGGCAGCCCAACTACACCGGCGACCTGTCCTTCGCCGAGTTCGCCGACCGCCTGATCAGCGGAGAGGTGCCGCTCGGGACGTCGGGGAACTTCGTCACCGACGCGGAGGGCACGGTGATCGTGGACCGGATGTTCCGCTACGAGCACCTCGACGCCGCGACCGCGTGGATGTCCGAGCGGCTCGGGATCGCCCCGCCGGCGCTCGAGCCGACCAACGTCTCGCCCGCTCGCGAGGGGGAGATGGACGACGCCACGCGCGCCCGGCTCGAGGAGCACTTCGCGCGCGACCTGGCCATCTACCGACAGGCGAGCTGAGCCCGCCGACCGCTCGTTCATCGCGGTCGGCCGCTCGGTCGTGGCGAAGCGGGCCGGGCGGCCCTCCCGACCTACGATGGCGGCCATGAGTCCGGGCTTCCGACAGGACATCCAGGGGCTGCGAGCCCTGGCCGTCCTGCTGGTGATCCTGGACCACGCGAAGATCGGGCCGTTCCACGGCGGGTTCGTCGGGGTCGACGTGTTCTTCGTGATCTCGGGCTTCCTGATCACCGGCCTGCTGGTCTCGGAGGCCGAGCGCAACGGCCGGGTCTCGCTGCTGGGCTTCTACGCCCGCCGGGCGCGCCGGATCCTGCCGGCGGCCACGCTGGTCATCGCCGCGACCGTCGGCTTCGGCATCTACTTCCTCAGCGCCGTCGAGGCCAACGGCGCGATCAGGGACGCGCTCTGGGCGACGTTCTTCGCGGCCAACTTCAAGCTGGCCCGTGACGGTACCGACTACTTCCAGAACGACACCCCGCCCTCGCCGCTGCAGCACTACTGGTCGCTGGCCGTCGAGGAGCAGTTCTACGTCGTCTGGCCGCTGCTGGTCCTCCTCCTCTGCCTGTACGCCGCGTGGCGGGCCCGGCGCAGCGCCGGCCAGCGCAGCCTCGGCCCGCGGGTACGCGACCTCGGCGTCTCGCCTCTGGTGGTGATCATCGGCGTCTCGTTCGCCTACTCGGTGTCCTACAGCACGACCGACCCGGTCTCGGCGTACTTCTCGCCCTTCACCCGGGCCTGGGAGCTCGGCATCGGCGCCCTGGTCGCCTGCCTGAGCACCCGGCTGATCCTGCTCAAGCCGTCGGTGCAGGCGCTGCTGTCGTGGGGCGGCCTGGCCGCGGTCGTGGTCGCGTCCCTCGTCTTCGACGGCACCACCGTCTTCCCGGGCTACGCCGCGGCGCTCCCGGTCGTCGGCGCCGCGGCGCTGCTGGCCGGCGGGCTGCGGTCGGCAGCCTGGGGCCCGCAGCGGCTGCTGTCGCTGCCGCCGATGCGCGCGGTCGGCGACTGGTCCTACTCGCTCTACCTGTGGCACTGGCCCGCCCTGATCATCGCGGCCGAGGTCGTGACCGACTTATCCCTGGCCCGCCGGCTGGCGGTCGTCGCGCTGGTCGTCCCGCTGTCCGCGCTGAGCTACTACTTCGTCGAGAACCCCGTCCGGCGTGCGCAGCTCTTCAAGGGTCGCCGGCTGCGCGGGGTGCTCCTCTACCCCGCGGTGGTCGTGCTGACCCTGCCGATGCTCGCCGCCGCCAACAACGTCGTCGAGGGCGAGCTCAACGACGGCGGCCCGCCGATCACGGTCGACGAGTTCGGCGACGGAGCGCCCCAGCAGGACCAGGTCGTGGCACTGGTGAGGGCCTCGGTCAAGGCGGCCCAGGACGGCTTCGACATCCCGGCCGACCTCAAGCCGTCGCTGCTCGACCTCAGCACCGACATCCCCGACCTCGGCAAGTGCCAGTACTTCGAGATCAACAACGACCGTCCCCTGTGCCCGCGCGGTGACACCGACGCCGACCGGACGATCGTGCTGATCGGCGACTCGCACGCGCGGCAGTGGGTGCCGGCCCTCGACGAGCTGGCGAAGCGCTACGGCTACACCGCCTACTTCCTGATCCGCGAGGGCTGCCCGTCGTCCGACGTGACGCCCTGGATGGTGCACGGCGGGCCGAGCACCGACTGCGAGGCGTTCCAGGAGTGGGCGCGCCAGCAGGTCGAGGAGCTGCGCCCCGACGCGGTGTTCCTCGGGTCGGAGGCCAATCGGCGCGGCTTCGCCGACGACAACGGCGAGCTCGTCGACGACGAGGCGACGATGGCCACGCTCTACCGCGAGGGGATGGAGCGGGAGATCGACTACCTCTCGCCGTACGCCGGCCGGGTCGTGGTCATCGGCGACCCGCCCGCGGTGGTGGAGCACCCCGGGCGCTGTCTCTCCGAGCGCGGTGCGACGCTCAAGAGCTGCCTCTCGACCGAGGACAAGGTCTCGCTGACCTACATCGACGCGCTGCGCCAGGCCGCCGCCAACAAGGGCGTCGAGTTCGTCGAGACCGCGGCGTGGTTCTGCGTCGACGGGCTGTGCCCGAGCGTGGTGGGTGACTACATCGCCCACCGCGACCGCACCCACATCAGCCAGAGCTACGCCGGCTACCTCACCGACGAGCTCGAGGGGCAGATCCACCTCGGTCCGACCGACGCCACGGCCGCCGCGCAGTGAGCGAGGCGAGCACGCGACCGGCGCCGACGCTGCGGCACCGGGACGACATCCAGGGGCTGCGGGCGATCGCGGTCCTGACCGTCATCGCCTCCCACGCGTCGGTGCCGTTCCTGCCCGGCGGGTTCGTCGGGGTCGACGTCTTCTTCGTGATCTCCGGGTTCCTCATCTCCCAGCTGCTCTACCGCGAGGTCGAGCGGTCCGGGCGGGTGTCGATCGCCGGCTTCTACGCCCGCCGCGCCCGGCGCATCCTGCCCGCCGCGACCCTCGTGACGGTCGCGACGATCGTGGCGTCAGCGATCTGGCTCAGCGCCATCGACCTGGTCGAGGTCGTGAAGGACGCCCTGTGGGCGGTGTTCTTCGCCGCCAACATCCACTTCGCCGCGGTCGGCACCGACTACTTCGCCGCGGAGGAGCCGCCGTCACCCCTGCAGCACTACTGGTCGCTGTCGGTGGAGGAGCAGTTCTACCTCGTCTGGCCGGCCCTGCTGCTCGTCCTCGTCCTGCTGGCCCGGCGTCGCGCGCTCCCCACCCGACTCGTGCTCGGCGTGCTGGTCGTCGTGACCGCGGCGTCGTTCGTCTGGTCGGTGGTGTCGACGGCGTCCGACCCGCTGGCGGCCTACTTCTCGACGCCCGCCCGCGCCTTCGAGCTCGGCCTCGGCGCGCTGGTCGCGCTGGTCGCCTCGCGCGTCGCCGCGGGGTGGTCGCGCGCGGTGCGCGGACTGGTCTGCTCGGCCGGCCTCCTGCTGATCCTGCTGGCGTGCGTGGCGTACGACGACCAGACGGCGTTCCCGGGCTGGGCCGCCGCCGTGCCGGTGGTCGGGTCGGCGCTGGTGCTGCTGGCAGGAGCCGGCGGCCAGGCGGAGCAGCCGCTGCCGGTGCGCGCGCTGGGCGTGCTCCCGATGCGGACCGTCGGCGACTGGTCCTACTCGCTCTACCTCTGGCACTGGCCGGTGCTGATCATCGCCGAGCGCAAGCTCGGCCACGGGCTCGGCTTCTGGCGGACGCTGCTGTGCGTCGCGGTCGTGTTCGTGCTGTCCGCGGTGACCTACCGGTTCGTCGAGCAGCCGTTCCGGTCGCCGCGACGCTTCCCGACCCGGCGGGCGCTCGCGCTCTACCCCGCCGCGGTCGCGGTCGTCGCCGCGGGCGCGGTCGGCGGGCACTACTACAGCGAGTACGCCTCGGGAGCACTCGGTGACAACCCGCCGATCTCGCTGACCAACTTCGGCGTCAAGGACCCCTCGAAGTTCAAGCTCGACAAAGACAAGACGGTCGCGCTCGTCCAGGCCTCCGTGATCGCCGCCCGTCACCACATGGCGATCCCCAGCGACCTCGAGCCCGACGTCCTCACCGTCCGCGACGACGAGCCGGACGTGGGGGAGTGCAACTACGAGAAGGACTCGCGCGAGCTCTGCCCCCGCGGCGACCCCGGCGCCGACCGCACGATCGTGGTCTTCGGCAACAGCCACGCCCGGATGTGGATCCCGGCGTTCGACCAGATCGGCGCCGAGCTCGGCTACCGCACCTACTACTTCGTCAAGCCCAACTGCTCGGCGACGCTCGTCTCGGTCGGCGAGCTGGTCCCCGGGTCGCCGCTGTGGCCCGAGTGCGACGCGTTCCGCGCCTGGGCGCTCGACCAGGTCGCCGCGCTCGACCCCGACCTGGTCGTCGTCACCTCCAGCGGTCCCAACCCCGTGCTCTACGACGACGACGGCAACCGCATCCCGAAGGACGGCATCGACGCGGCCGCGCGCGAGGGCTACGTCGACCTCTTCACCCGGCTCTCGACGACGGCGCAGCGGACGGTGCTGCTGCGCGACGTACCGAAATCGGAGAACCTCCCCGACGAGTGCCTCACCAAGAAGGGCAACGACCTCGGCGACTGCCTCTTCACCCCGCTCCCGGCCTCGGTGGTCGACGCGAACCTGTCGGTCGAGGCGGCCGACGAGACCGGCACCGAGGTCGTCGACCCCACCAAGTGGCTGTGCTGGGACGACGCCTGCCCCACCGTCATCGGCGACGTGCTGCCCTACCGCGACCGCGGCCACCTCACCACGGTCTACGCCGCCTCGCTCGCCGACGAGCTCACCAGGGCGCTCGGGCTCTCCTGACCCGCGCCCTGCGGCGTGTCCCGTGGCCGGTCCGAGCGGCCACGGTCCATGCTGCCGTACGTGGCCCTCGACCTCCCGTGCCCCTTCTGCTCGACCCAGATGTACGCCGAGCAGGCCCACAACCGGTGCCCCGCCTGCCTCTACATCGAGCCATGCTGCGACGGCGCACCGCAGCCGTGCCGGGTCCCGAGCGCCGCGCCGGCCGCCCCGGCCACCCCTGCCACACCGCCCACGCCGGTCACGTGAGCGAACGCCGCCCCGGTGTGCCCGGCGCGGTGGCCTACCGGTGGCGACGGACACTGTCCGTTTCTCGCTGATCGTTGACCGCCCAGGGCCTCTCGCACGCGCCCGGGCCGGCGCATCGTGGAAGAGTGCAGAAGCCTCCTCTCGTGGGCGCCCGCTGGGGGTCCTTGAGCGGTGGCCCGTCGCGGACGGGTGGCCGCCACTACCGTCTCGTCGTGTTCCCGCCCGGGACCGACGGACCCGAGCGGCGGCTGCTCCGCACCAGCCAGTGGTGGCCCAGCGGCGGCGCGATCGTCGCCGCGGTCACGGCCGCCGTCGCCTGCGGCCCGGCCGGGGCGCCGGCGGCCGCCGTCCTCGCCGCCGTTGTGTACGCCGGGCCGCTGGCCTGGCTGCGACACCTGTCGCGGCGGCCGCGCCGCGACGTGCGCGTCGTCCACGCGGAGCACCACCACGGCCCGGGCGCCGCCGAGGGGCTGGCGCGCTGCGTCCGGCTCGTGCACCTGGCCCGCCGCCTCACCGAGGCCGAGCGGGCCCTGGACGCCGGCGAGCTCACGCCCGTCGACTTCCAGCGGGTCTGGGGCGAGGTGCACGAGGAGGCACGCCGGCTCGAGACCGAGAAGGTCAGGCCGGCGGGGCGTCGTTGAAGTAGAGCCGGAGGATCAGGTCGTCGACGGCCGCGGGGGAGCTCGGCGTGTCGGCGTCGTAGGCCGCGACGAAGATGCGCAGCAGCCCGTCCTGTCCGAGCCCAGCCCAGCAGAGCACGTCCGAGCCGTCCGGCTTCGGAGAGAACTGTCGCGACACCCCCTCGATCCCGCCGATGGAGGACTCCAGCTCGGCGCTCGGGGGGCCGTACCCGGCGCACGCCTGCTCGGTGTCGAGCGCGGTGCGGACCAGCCTGGGGCCGGGCAATCCCGCTAGCTCCGCGGGCACCGGCACCGCGCGGACCACGAGCGCGGTCTTCTCGTCCTCGGGCGCGGCGAGGCCGACGACGCCCGGCAGCGCGTCGTTGAGCACCCAGTCCTTCGGCCGGCAGGCCGTGATGCGGCTCGAGGGGTCGTAGGACACGACGTACCGCGAGGCCTCGGCTGCGACCGTGGTCTCGGCGCTGGCCACCAGCCGGTCGTCGAGCCAGGCCTGGAGGCGGTAGTGGCCGGGGCCGGGGCAGCTCGTGTCGATCATGCTCATCGTGTAGGCGCCCGGCTCCGCGTCGACGAGGCGGTCGACGTTGAGCAAGTAGGACGGCTGCTGCCACGGGTCGTCCTCGCTCGGGCGGAAGTAGCCCACCCAGGTGATGCGCGAGTCGGGAGAGAACCCGGCCCGGTCGAAGCTCCAGTCGAGCTCGAACCCGGTGGCGGTGAGCTCGAGGCCGGAGATCGTCGCGTCATCGCCGTCGGGCACCGGTCCCGGGCGCAGCAGCTCGGCCTCGGCCGCGACCATCATGCCCTCGAACGTCTCGACGAGCCCGGCGCGCGAGGGCTCGAGCGTGGCCAGGATCTCCAGCGCCGTGCGGACGGCCGCGAAGAGCTCGTACTGCTCGATCGGGTCCGGTCGCTCCAGCACCCGCTCGATCATCTCCTCGAACGACGCCCGGGCCTCCTGCTCCTTGCCCTGCGCGGCCTGCGCCATGGCGAGGTTCGACCACGGCAGCGGCAGCTCGTCGTTGGTCGCGAGGGCGCGGGTCGTTAGCTCCTCGGACAGCGCGTACTTCTTGACGTGGAAGACGTTCGCGCCCTGGTTGACGAGGGTGAGGTAGTCGGGGACGGGGTTGAGCTCGAGCGCCCTGTCCAGGTCGGCGATCGACTTGGCCCGGAACTCCGCGTCGATGGTCGTGAGCACGTAGCTCGACGTCTGCGGGCTCCCCGCCAGGTCGTAGGCGGAGCCGCGCGCCCGGTAGGCAGCCGCGTAGTCGCCGCGCAGCTCGATGGCCCGGGTGTAGGCCTCCACCGCGTCGTCGTAGCGGCCCAGCGACATGAGCCGGTCGCCCTCGGCCACCGCCCGGACGGCGCTGTCTGGCGTCGTGGTGGGGCGCTGGGCTGCCGCGAGACCGCTCAGGACGGCGGCGAAGAGCGCGATCAGCACGGCGGGGACGACCACGAGCTTGCGCGTCCGCGACGAGAGCGTGAGGCCGAGTCCGAGCAGCGCGAGGGCGACTCCGAGCAGGGTGATGCCGAGGACGTAGCGGTCGGCCTTGGCGCCCCAGTCCGCGGCCGTCTCGCGCCGCGCGTCCGCACGCAGGGCGTCCTCACGGGGCTCCAGCAGCCGGTTGGTAACCTCGCGGTTGACGTCGGCGTAGTGGGAGTCGGCCTCGTCGGCGGCCGCGAGGTCGGCGAGCGCCTGTGCGGACGCGGCGTAGGCCTCGGCCCGGTGGGCGTAGGCGTCCGAGCCGGTCAGGCTCGCGTGCACGCGGGCGAGCTCCGCCCGTTGGCTCAGGGAGCGCGCCTCGGCGTCGCCGGCGATCAGCGTCGCGACCTCGCTGTACGCCGAGCCGAAGCCGGCCGACGCGGTGATGGTCGCGGCGTCCGCCTGGGCGCTCAGCTCCTGCTCGTGCTCGCCGGCCAGGCTCGCGCCGTAGGCGAGGATCCCGCCCAGCAGCACCAGCAGCGCCGCCGAGAGCGCGACCCGCTTCTTGAACGGCGTGTCGAGGCGCTCGATCTCCGGGATTTCGACGTCCTTGCTCGTGGGCATGGTGCCTCAGCCGGCCATCGCGTTGACGACGGCGCCCGCGCACGCGGCCAGCCACCCGAGCACGGACAGGACCAGCACCGGGCCGCGCGTGCGGGCCGGCAGGATCCGGCCCAGCGTGAGGAGCACGGCGAGCAGGAGCAGCAGCAGGATGCAGAGCAGCGTCCGCACGCTCTGGTCGTGCCGGTCGTCGGCGACCTTCGCGGTGTGGGCGGGCTGGTCGGGCTGGATCGCCTGGAACGCGTCGTAGCCCTCGATGGTGTCGAGGCGGCGCGCGGTGTCGTAGGTCCCCGTCGAGGTCGGGCCGCTCATCCGCCCGGGGTCGAACGCCGTCTCCTTGAAGCTGTCGGCGACGTACCGCACCTCCCGCGCCTGCGCCCGGAGCTGGCCCGCGCGCTCGTGGTGCCCGGCGGACTCCTCCGCGCCCGCCTCCGCCTCGAGCGCCTCCGCCTCGGCCAGCGCGCCGCGGTGACGGTCGGCCGCCGCCTCCTCGCCCTGCACCCGCACCGCGCCGACCAGCTCCTGGCGCTGCACCTGGAGGGTCTCGAGCGTCGCCTGCCCCCGGGCGTCGGAGGACGCGTCGTCCTGGAGCACCGCGACGTAGGTCAGCAGCGCGGCCGTCAGCGTCACGAGCCCGATGACGACGGCGACGGTGCGCTCCCAGTCCCCGAGCAGGCCGCGGCGCGGCTCGTGCGCCGTGGTCGCCTGCGGCTTGGGGGCCTCGATCGCCGAGTCGTGAGGGGGAGTCGCTGGACCCGGCTCGCCCAGTGACTCCATGGCCAGCCCTTCGTCCCGGCCGCGCCCCCGCGCGGTCGGACCCCACCTTCGACGCAAGCCGGCGCGGGTGTCCATGATCCGATCGGACCATTCGTGCCTGCCGTCAGCGACCGGACCGGCCCGACCTAGGATCGATCGACATGACGGACCTCGCGCTCCAGCGCCCCGTCCGGCCGCAGACCGTGCGCGGGCTGAACCTGACCGCCAAGGCCGGCCTGGTGCTGCTGATCATCGCCGCGCTCGCCTACCCGGACTCGTCGCACCTGCGTGACAAGGCGGCCGGGCTGCGGGCGATCTCCTACCCGCTGCTGGCCTTCGCGATCCCGGTCGTCTGGTTCACCTTCTGGCGTGACCGCGTCGTGTTCCCGTGGCTCGCGGACCTCTTCGTCACGCTGACGTGCTTCTCCGACTTCCTCGGCAACCGGCTCGACCTCTACGACACCGTGGTCTGGTTCGACGACTTCATGCACTTCGCGAACACCGGGCTGCTCGCGTCCGCCGTCCTCCTGCTGACCACCGTCCCGGGGTCGCCCCTGCTGCCGCTGCTCGAGCGGGCGCTGGCGTTCGGCGTGACGGCGGCGCTCGTCTGGGAGATCGCGGAGTTCTTCGCGTTCATGCAGCTCTCCGACGAGCTGCCGGAGGCCTACGCAGACACGCTGGGCGACCTCACGCTCGGGGCGTTCGGCGCCGTGGCCGCCGCCCTCGCCGTGTGGTACCTGCGGGCCCGGCCGGCGCCCGCGCCGCGCGCTTGAGAGGTCGCGAGCCTCGTGGCGGACCTGGTACGAACGAGCGCCCCCGGTAGGATTCGAACCTACGCTCCCGCCATCGGGCAGAGCGCGGTGCTCTGATCCGGACTCGAAACGAGCGCCCCCGGTAGGATTCGAACCTACGCTCCCGCCTCCGGAGGGCGGTGCTCTATCCCCTGAGCTACGGGGGCTCGGGGCGGGACGACCATACCCGTCGTTGTCCACCGTCGCGAAACCACTGCCGAGGCGCGTCCGGCGCGCCGATACCCTTGGCCGGTGACTCCTGAGCAGCTGTCCGCAGCGATCGTCGACGTGCTGGCGACGCTGTCCGACGAGGGTGCGCTCACCCTCCCGGACGGCGTGCCGAGTGCGGTGACGGTCGAGCGACCGCGCCAGAAGGAGCACGGCGACTACGCCACCAACGTGGCGCTGCAGCTGGCCAAGAAGGCCGGGCTCGCTCCCCGCGACCTCGCCGTCCAGATCCAGGACCGGCTGGTGAAGCTGGACGACGTCGCCGACGTCCAGATCGCTGGGCCGGGCTTCCTCAACATCACGGTCGCGGCGGAGGCCCAGGGCGTCATCGCCGAGCAGGTGGTCGCGCAGGGCGAGCGCTACGGCACGAGCGAGACCGGCGCGGGCGAGCGGGTGAACGTCGAGTTCGTCAGCGCCAACCCGACCGGCCCGGTCACGCTGGCCAGCGCCCGCTGGGCGGCGGTCGGCGACACGATCAGCCGCTTGATCGAGGCCACCGGCTCGGAGGTGGCGCGGGAGTACTACTTCAACGACCACGGCGCGCAGATCGACCGGTTCGCAAACAGCCTGCTGGCCCGCGGCAAGGGCCGCGAGGTGCCCGAGGACGGCTACCAAGGCTCCTACATCACCGACATCGCGCAGCAGGTGCTGGCCGCGCACCCCGAGGTCGCCGACCAGGACGACGAGCAGGGGCGGGAGTCGATGCGGGCCTTCGGCGTGCCGCTGATGTTCGAGGAGATCAAGCGGACCCTCGAGGAGTTCCGGGTCCCGTTCGACGTGTGGTTCCACGAGAACGACCTGCACGAGAGCGGCGCGGTGCAGCGGGCCATCGACCGGCTGACCGAGCTCGGCAACATCTACGAGAAGGACGGCGCGAAGTGGCTCGCCACCGAGAAGTTCGGTGACGACAAGGACCGCGTCATCGTGCGGTCGACCGGCCAGCCGGCCTACCTCTCGGGCGACCTCGCCTACTACCTCGACAAGCGCGACCGCGGCTTCGACCGGTGCATCATCCTGCTCGGCGCCGACCACCACGGCTACGTGCGCCGGCTGATGGCCATGTGCGCGGCGTTCGGCGACGAGCCGGGCAGGAACCTCGAGATCATCATCGGCCAGATGGTCAACCTCCTCAGCCACGGCAGCGTGGTGCGGATGGGCAAGCGCAGCGGCAACATCGTCACGCTCCTCGACCTGGTCGAGGAGATCGGCGTCGACGCCGCGCGCTACGCGCTGGTCCGCAACTCGATCGAGACCAACCTCGACATCGACATCGACCTCTGGACCAAGGCGACCAGCGACAACCCCGTCTTCTACGTCCAGTACGCCCACGCGCGGGTCAGCTCGATCCTGCGCAACGCCGCCGAGCTCGGCCTCGCGCCCGAGCCGCACGCCGAGCTGCTCACCCACGACAAGGAGGGCGACCTGCTCCGGGCGCTCGCGGACTTCCCGCGGGTCGTGCAGGCGGCCGCCGACCTGCGCGAACCGCACCGGATCGCCCGCTACCTCGAGGACACCGCCGCGGCCTACCACCGCTTCTACGACAACTGCCGGGTGCTCCCGATGGGCGACGAGGACGCGACCGACCTCAACCGGGCGCGGCTGGTGCTCGTCGACGCGACCCGCACGGTGCTCGCCAACGGCCTCGCGCTCCTCGGCGTCAGCGCGCCGGAGCGGATGTGACCCACGAGGCGGGCTGGGCGCACGCGCCCGGCGCGCTGCGCGCGCCCTCGTGGCTGCGCGAGCCGCCGGACCCCAACGCCCTGGTGGCCCCGCTCTGGTCGAGCACCGCCCACAAGCAGGACGGCGTGCTGACCGTCGGGGGCGTGCCGCTCACCGAGCTCGCCGCCGAGCACGGCTCCCCGGCGTACGTCCTCGACGAGGCCGACTTCCGGGCGCGGGCCCGCGCGTTCCGCGACGCGTTCGCCGACTACGACGTCTTCTACGCCGGGAAGGCGTTCCTCTGCACGGCGGTCGCGCAGTGGGTGGCCGAGGAGGGGCTCTGCCTCGACGTCTGCTCCGGCGGCGAGCTGACCGTCGCGAAGCGGGCCGGGTTCGACATGGCGCGCGTCGGCTTCCACGGCAACAACAAGAGCGTCGAGGAGATCGAGCGCGCGGTCGCACTCGGGGTCGGCCGGATCATCCTCGACTCCTTCCACGAGGTCGAGCGGGTCGCCGAGACCGCCGAGCGACTCGGCCGCACCCAGCGGGTGATGGTGCGCGTGACGGCGGGCGTCGAGGCGCACACCCACGAGTACATCGCCACCGCCCACGAGGACCAGAAGTTCGGCTTCTCGATCACCAACGGGGCGGCGTACGACGCCGTGCGCCGCGTGCTGGAGGCGCCGGGCCTCGAGCTGCTCGGCCTGCATTCCCACATCGGCAGCCAGATCTTCGACTCGTCCGGGTTCGAGGTGGCCGCGCGCCGCGTCCTCGCCCTCCACGCGCGGATCTCCGAGGAGCTCGCGGTGACGCTGCCCGAGATGGACCTCGGCGGCGGCTTCGGCATCGCCTACACGACCCAGGACGACCCCTCGGACCCCGCCCAGCTCGCGATCGAGATGAGCAAGATCGTCGAGCACGAGTGCCGCGCCCTCGGCATCGACGAGCCGCGCCTCTCGGTCGAGCCCGGGCGCGCCATCGTCGGCCCGGCGATGTGCACCCTCTACGAGGTCGGCACCGTCAAGGAGGTCGCCCTCGACGGCGGCGCCAGCCGCACCTACGTATCCGTCGACGGCGGCATGAGCGACAACATCCGCACCGCCCTCTACGACGCCGACTACTCCTGCACGCTCGTCAACCGCCGCTCCGACGCCACCCCGGTGCTCTCCCGCGTGGTCGGGCGGCACTGCGAGGCCGGCGACATCGTGGTGAAGGACGAGTTCCTGCCCGGCGACGTCCGCCCGGGCGACCTGATCGCCGTGCCGGGCACCGGCGCCTACTGCCGGTCGATGGCCTCCAACTACAACCACTCGCTTCGCCCGCCGGTGGTCGCGGTGCGCGACGGCAGGTCGCGGGTCGTCGTGCGCCGCGAGACGATGGACGACCTGCTGGCCACGGATGTTGGGATGGCCCCATGAGCAGACGACTGAGGGTCGCGGTGCTGGGCTGCGGCTCGGTGGGGTCGCAGGTGGTCCGGCTCCTCCAGGAGCAGGCCGGCGACCTCGCCGCGCGCGTCGGCGCACCGGTCGACCTGGTCGGGGTGGCCGTCCGCCGCCTCGACGCCCCGCGCGAGGTCGAGATCGCCGACGGGCTGCTCACCACCGACGCCGCGGCGCTCGTCGCCCGCGACGACGTCGACCTCGTCGTCGAGGTGATCGGCGGCATCGAGCCCGCCCGCACGCTGATCCTCTCCGCGCTCGAGAACGGCGCCAGCGTGGTCACCGCCAACAAGGCGCTGCTGGCCGAGGACGGCCCCACGCTCTTCGAGGCCGCCGAGAAGGCCGGGCGCGACCTCTACTACGAGGCCTCGGTGGCCGGTGCGATCCCCATCCTGCGGCCGCTGCGCGAGTCGCTGGCCGGTGACACCGTCACCCGGGTGCTCGGCATCGTCAACGGCACCACCAACTTCATCCTCGACAAGATGGACAGCTCCGGCGCCGGGTTCACCGAGGCGCTGGAGGAGGCCCAGGGGCTCGGGTACGCCGAGGCCGACCCGACCGCCGACGTCGAGGGGTTCGACGCCGCCGCCAAGGCGGCGATCCTCGCCTCGCTCGCCTTCCACTCCCGGGTCACCGCCTCCGACGTGCACCGCGAGGGCATCACCGAGGTCACCGCCGCCGACGTGCAGTCGGCCAAGGACATGGGCTCGGTGGTCAAGCTGCTCGCGATCTGCGAGCTCCGGCCCGGCAAGGACGGCGAGAGCAGCGTCGCCGTCCGCGTGCACCCAGCGATGATCCCGCGCAGCCACCCGCTGGCCTCGGTCCGCGAGGCCTTCAACGCGGTGTTCGTGGAGTCGGAGGCCGCCGGCCAGCTGATGTTCTACGGCCCCGGCGCCGGCGGCGCGCCCACCGCCAGCGCGGTGCTCGGCGACCTCGTGACGGTGGCGCGCAACGTGCTGGCCGACAAGCGGGGCGCGGGCGAGTCGGCGTACGCCGACCGCGCGGTGCTGCCGATGGGCGAGACCGTGACCCGCTACCACGTCGCGATCGACGTCGACGACAAGGCCGGCGTGCTCGCGACGGTGGCCCACGCGTTCGCCGAGCACGGCGTCTCGATCCAGACCGTGCGCCAGGAGGGCCGCGACGACGACGCCCAGCTCGTCGTGGTCTCCCACAGCGCCACCGACGCCCAGCTGGCCGCCACCGTCGAGCACCTGCGCGGTCTCGACATCGTGCGCGAGGTCACCTCGGTGATGCGCGTCGAGGGTGGCGACGAATGACCGCACCACGGCGCACCCACCAGTGGCGAGGGGTCATCGAGGAGTATCGCGACCTGCTCGAGATCCCCGAAGGCACCACCGCGGTCACGCTCCGCGAGGGCGGCACGCCGCTGGTCCACTCCGCGTGGCTCTCGGGGCTGACCCGCGCCGAGGTGTGGCTCAAGGTCGAGGGCGACAACCCCACGGGCTCGTTCAAGGACCGCGGCATGACCGCGGCGATCTCGGTCGCCGTGCACGACGGCGCCAAGGCCGTCGTGTGCGCCTCCACAGGCAATACGTCGGCCTCGATGGCCGCCTACGCCGCGAAGGCCGGGCTCACCCCGCTCGTGCTGGTGCCGGAGGGCAAGATCGCGGCCGGGAAGATGGCGCAGGCGGTGCTGCACGGCGCCCGGGTGGTCATGGTCCGTGGCAACTTCGACAACTGCCTCGAGCTGGCGAAGGCGCTGGCGTGGGAGTACCCCGTCGCGCTGGTCAACTCCGTCAACCCCGTGCGGCTCGAGGGGCAGAAGACCGCGGCGTTCGAGATCGTCGACTTCCTCGGCGACGCCCCCGACTACCACCTGCTGCCCGTCGGCAACGCCGGCAACATCGCGGCGTACTGGCTCGGCTACGGGCAGTACTTCGAGCTCGGCATGGCCACGCGCAAGCCGCGGATGCACGGCTTCCAGGCCGAGGGCGCGGCGCCGCTGGTCACGGGCGAGCCGTTCCCCGACCCCGAGACCCGGGCGACCGCGATCCGGATCGGCAACCCCGCCTCGTGGAAGCTCGCCGAGGCCGCCGCGCACGAGTCGGGAGGCCGGTTCCGCTCGCTGAGCGACGACCAGATCCTCGCCGCCCAGCGCGAGCTCGCGGCGAACGACGGGGTGTTCGTCGAGCCCGCGTCGGCCGCCGGCATCGCCGGGCTGCTCGCGGACCTCGCGCAGGGCGACTCCTACGCCGGCAGCACGGTCGTGGTCACGGTCACCGGCCACGGGCTGAAGGACACGGCGACCGCGCTCGAGGGGTTCGGCCCGCTGGTCGAGTCGGTGATCGACGCCGACGTGACCGAGGCCGCCGAGGCCGCCGGGCTGCGCTGATGGCGCGCGTCACCGTCCCGGCGACGTCGGCCAACCTGGGGCCGGGGTTCGACTCGCTCGGCCTCGCGCTCGACCTGCGCGACGAGCTCGAGGCGGAGGTCGCCGGCTCCGGGCTGGTGGTCGAGGTCTCCGGCGAGGGGGCCGCCGAGGTGCCGCGCGACGAGGGCCACCTCGTGGTGCGGGCGATGCGGGCGGCGTTCGACGTGCTCGGCGGGCAGCCGGCCGGGCTCCGACTGACCTGCCGCAACACGATCCCGCACGCGCGTGGCCTGGGCTCGTCGTCCGCGGCCATCGTCGGCGGGCTCGTGCTCGCCCGCGCGCTGGTCGACGGGGGAGGGGAGTCGCTCGACGACGCCGCGCTGCTCGAGCTCGCCGTGTCGATGGAGGGGCACCCCGACAACGTCGCCCCGGCACTGCACGGCGGCTTCGTGATCTCCGGGCGCGACGACCGGGGTGAGACCTACGCCGTGGGTGCGCCCGTCGACGCCCGGGTCGGCGCCGTGCTCCTCGTGCCGCCCGACCCGCTCTCGACCGAGGTCGCGCGCGGGCTGCTGCCCTCGACGGTGCCCCACGCGGACGCGGCGGCCGACGCCGGCCGGGCCGCGCTGCTGGTCGCCGCGCTGGCCGCCCGCCCCGACCAGCTGTGGCGGGCCACCCGCGACTACCTCCACCAGGACTACCGGCGTCCGGCGATGCCGGCCTCGCTCGAGGTCGTCGACCGGCTGCGCGCCGACGGGCTGGCCGCGGTCGTCTCCGGGGCCGGGCCGACCGTGCTCTGCCTGGTCGTCGACGGCACTGACGTCGCGGCGTACTGCCCCGACGGCTGGGCGCACCACCGGCTCGCCGTCGACACCCGGGGCGCCGTCGTGCTGCCCGTCGTTTGATACGTTGGTCGTGCGCCGGTTCTCGGCGCGGCACCGCATCTGAGGTGCCACTCCACCTCTTCCACTTCGCGCCGACCCCTGCTGTTCGCAGGTTGCGTGGCGCAGCGAAGGACAACAGTGACCGACACCCAGGACACCACCACCGACGCGCCCGTCGCCAAGGCGACGAAGAAGCGCGGCGGCCTCAACACGATGCTGCTGGCCGACCTCAAGTCGCTCGCCGGCGGCCTGGGCATCCCGGGCGCGAGCTCGATGAAGAAGGCCCAGCTGCTCGACGCCATCAAGGCCCACCAGGCCGGCCAGTCCGGCGGCGAGTCCGGAGGCCGGTCCGCTCGTCAGGACGAGCCCGCACCGGAGCGCGAGGCGCAGGAGCCCCCGCAGGAGCGTGAGCCCCGCCAGCAGGACCGCGGCTCGCGCCGCGAGCGCCAGCAGCGCGAGGAGCGCACCTCCGACGACGCCACCCCCGAGGACAAGCAGTCCGACGACGGCGCCGACGACGAGCGCTCGACCGGCGGCCAGGGCCGCCAGCAGGGCCAGCAGCGCAACCAGAACCGCCAGAACCGCCAGGGCGGCCAGGGCGGCCAGGGCGGCCAGGACAACCAGGGCGGGCAGCGCAACCAGCAGAACCAGCAGGGCAAGCAGGACCGCCAGGGCCGGCAGGACCAGCAGGACCGCCAGGACCGCCAGGAGCGCCAGAACCAGCAGGACCGGCAGGACCGCCAGAACCAGCAGGACCGCCAGAACCAGCAGGACCGGCAGAACCAGCAGGACGACCACGACGACCAGCAGGACGACGGCGACGAGGGCGGTCGCCGCAACCGGCGCCGTCGTGGTCGCGACCGCGACCGCACCCGCACGGGCGGGCGCAGCGAGCCCGACACGACGATCCTCGAGGACGACGTCCTCGTGCCCGCGGCCGGCATCCTCGACGTGCTCGACAACTACGCGTTCGTCCGCACCAGCGGCTATCTCGCCGGCGCCGACGACGTCTACCTGTCGCTCTCGATGGTCCGCAAGTACGCCCTGCGCCGCGGCGACGCGATCGTCGGCCAGGTGCGCCAGCCCCGCGAGGGCGAGCGCAAGGAGAAGTTCAACCCGATGGTGCGCATCGACAGCGTCAACGGCACCGATCCCGACGCGGCCAAGAACCGCGTCGAGTTCGGCCACCTGACGCCGGTCCACCCGCACCAGCGGCTCCGGCTCGAGACCGGCCCGGACAACGTGATCGGGCGGGTCGTCGACATCGTCACGCCGGTCGGCAAGGGCCAGCGCGGCCTGGTCGTGGCGCCGGCCCAGGCCGGCAAGACGACGCTGCTCCAGTCGGTCGCCGCCTCGGTGACCACCAACAACCCGGAGTGCCATCTGATGGTGGTCCTGGTCGACGAGCGGCCCGAGGAGGTCACCGACTTCGAGCGGTCGGTCAAGGGCGAGGTGATCGCGTCGACGTTCGACCAGGCGCCGGGCGACCACACGACGGTGGCCGAGCTCGCGGTCGAGCGCGCCAAGCGGCTGGTCGAGCTCGGCCACGACGTCGTGGTGCTGATCGACAACCTGTCGCGGCTCGGCCGGGCCTACAACGTCGCCGGGCCGGCGTCGGGCCGCACCCTGGCCAACGGCGTCGACGCCGCGGCGCTCACCGCGATCAAGCGGCTGTTCGGGGCCGCACGGAGCCTCGAGAACGGCGGCTCGCTGACGATCCTCGCCACGACGCTCTCCGACACGAGCTCTCCGGTCGACGCACTCGTCAACGAGGAGCTGACCGGCAC
Source organism: Nocardioides halotolerans DSM 19273 (assembly GCF_000422805.1). Taxonomy (GTDB): domain Bacteria; phylum Actinomycetota; class Actinomycetes; order Propionibacteriales; family Nocardioidaceae; genus Nocardioides; species Nocardioides halotolerans. The sequence continues at coordinate 87,696 of NZ_AUGT01000021.1, forward strand.
GGAGAACCTCGTGCTGCGCCTCGACGGCGAGCTGGCCGACGCGCGGGTCTTCCCGGCGGTCGACCTGGCCCAGTCGGGCACCCGCCACGAGGCGGAGCTGGTCGGCGAGCACGAGCACGCCGTGCTGGAGAAGGTGCGCCGGGGGCTGACCGGTGACCGGGGGACCGGCGTGGCGGGGCTGCTCGACAAGCTCGGCAAGACGGGCACCAACTACGAGCTGCTGAGCGCCGCCCAGCGGTCCTAGGAACCTGCTGTCCGCGGCATTGTCCGGCAACCTCCTAGCGGCGTTCGGGCCGATTTGCCGGTTCTGCCACGCGGGGCGTCCGACTCGCAGATACTCGGGTCAGAGTCAGACACGTGCGGGGGAAGGACAGGCCAGTGGCAGTGATCGTGGTGGCCGACGATGACGTCGACATTCGTGACCTCGTGGAGTTCAAACTGGCGACCCTCGGGCACCAGATCGTGACGGTGGCCGACGGCAGCTCCGCCGTCGACGCGTGCCGGGACTCCCACCCGGACCTGGCCGTGCTCGACGTGATGATGCCCGGCCTCACCGGCCTCGAGGCGGTCCGCGAGATCCGAAACAACCCGGCCCTCAAGGACATCCCCGTGATCCTGCTGACCGCGCGCGCCCAGCAGTCCGACGTGCAGACCGGCTACGACTCCGGCGCCGACGACTACATCACCAAGCCGTTCTCGCCCAAGGACCTCGCGTCCCGGGTCGAGGCGCTGCTCGCCCGAGCTGTCTGATACCCCCGCGAGCTTCGGCCCCCAATCCGCGGCGACTGTTCGCTGCGCTCGCGGCGCCTCGCTCGCTGCACTCGCTTCGGCGCGGTCGCCACGGCTCGGAGGCCGATCGCGGGGCGCCTCGCTTCGCTCGGAACTACCGGGTCGCTGCGCTCCCACGCTCCCATTGCGGCTCACACCCGCCTGGCTCGTCCCGGCGCGATCCGCGCGGTCGGAGGCCGATCGGGGCGTGGGAATTCGCGCCGTCCGGAGCGCGTTGTCTACGCTGGACCACTGGCTCCGGTTCACGTCTCGCGTCAGAGCGAAGGCGACCCGGGGCACGAGAGAGGACACCATGAAGGCCGACATCCACCCCGACTACGTGGAGACCGAGGTCACCTGCACCTGCGGCGCCACGTTCACCACGCGCAGCACCGCCAAGAACGGCGTGATCCACGCCGACGTGTGCTCGCAGTGCCACCCGTTCTACACGGGCAAGCAGAAGATCCTCGACACCGGCGGCCGCGTGGCCCGGTTCGAGTCGCGCTACGGCAAGAAGGCGCCCGCCAAGGACGCCGCCAACGACGCCGACAAGGCCGACGCGAGCTCCTAGCTTCTCTAGAGCGCCGACCCATGCCTCCCGGGGCCTGGGTCGGCGCTTGTCGTTTCAACCAACTGACCGAATCAGCGCAATCGCGCCGGAAATGCTCTGTTTCACACGTGAAACCGGGCCGAATCGCCGCGATTGCGCCGGATCGGTCGTGGCACGACGGTCGCAGGACCGGCCCAGGCGGAGGAGGAGCGGTGTTCGAGACGGTCGACTCGATGGCGGCGGAGCACGCCGAGCTCGAGCAGCAGCTCGGCGCGCCCGAGACGCACGCCGACGCCCGGCTGGCCAAGCGGCTCAACCAGCGCTACGCCCAGCTGAGCAGGATCCTCGCCGCCAAGAAGGACTGGGACGACCTCGGCGGTGACGTCGAGGCCGCCCGCGAGCTCGCCGCCGAGGACCCGGCGTTCGCCGACGAGGTCGAGACGCTGACCGCGCGCCGCCACGCCGCCGAGGAGAAGCTGCGCCTGCTCCTCGTGCCGCGCGACCCGACCGACGACAAGGACGCCATCCTCGAGGTCAAGTCCGGCGAGGGCGGGGAGGAGTCGGCGCTGTTCGCCGGCGACCTGCTCCGCATGTACTCCCGGTACGCCGAGCAGCGCGGCTGGAAGGTGGAGATCCTCGACGCCACCGAGTCCGACCTCGGCGGCTACAAGTCGGTCACGCTCGCCGTGAAGGCCAAGGGAACGCCCGAGCCCGGCGAGGCGCCGTACGGCCTGCTGAAGTTCGAGGGCGGCGTCCACCGTGTGCAGCGGGTGCCGGTCACCGAGTCGCAGGGCCGCGTGCACACCAGTGCCGCAGGCGTGCTGGTGCTGCCGGAGGCCGAGCAGGTCGACGTCGAGATCAACGAGAACGACCTGCGCATCGACGTCTTCCGCAGCAGCGGCCCCGGCGGCCAGAGCGTCAACACGACCGACTCAGCCGTCCGGATCACCCACGTCCCGACCGGCATCGTCGTGAGCTGCCAGAACGAGAAGAGCCAGCTCCAGAACAAGGAGCAGGCGATGCGCATCCTCCGCGCCCGGCTCCTGGCCGCCGCGCAGGAGGAGGCCGCCGCCGCCGCCAGCGACGCCCGGCGCAGCCAGGTCCGCACCGTCGACCGGTCCGAGCGGATCCGCACCTACAACTTCCCGGAGAACCGCATCTCCGACCACCGCACCGGCTACAAGGCCTACAACCTCGACCAGGTGCTCGACGGCGACCTCCAGCCCGTCCTCGACTCCTGCGTCGAGATGGACCTGGCCGACCGCATCGCCGCGCTGGAGCAGTGACCCCCCGCGAGGCGGTACGCCGCGCGGCCGCGCTCCTCGCCGAGGCCGGCGTACCCAGCCCGGACCACGACGCCGCCGAGCTGCTGGCCCACGTGCTCGGCACCGACCGGTCGCGGCTGGCGCTGGCCGACGACGTCGGGCCGGCGACCAAGCAGCGGTACGACGCCCTCGTCGCCCGGCGCGCCGATCGCGAGCCGCTGCAGCACCTGACCGGCGAGGCGTGGTTCCGGCACGTCCGCCTCGAGGTCGGGCCGGGAGTGTTCACCCCGCGCCCCGAGACCGAGCTCCTCGCCGGATGGGCCGTCGAGGAGGCGAGCCGGCTCGGGGCGGGTCGCGTCGTCGACCTCTGCACCGGCTCCGGAGCCATCGCCAAGGCCCTCGCCGACGAGGTGCCCGAGGCCGAGGTCCACGCGGTCGAGCTGGACGAGGCGGCCCACGGCTACGCGCAGCGCAACCTGGCCGGCACCGGCGTCGACCTCCGCCTCGGCGACGCGTTCACGGCGTTCGACGACCTGCTCGGCAGCGTCGACGTCGTGGTCTGCAACCCGCCGTACGTCCCCCTGGACGCCTGGGAGTCGGTCGCGCCCGAGGCGCGCGACCACGACCCGCACCTCGCCCTGTTCTCCGGCGCCGACGGCCTCGACGCGATCCGCCTGCTCGCGGTCCGCGCCGCCGACCTGCTGCGGCCCAGGGGAGTGCTGGGCGTCGAGCACGCCGACGTCCAGGGCGAGGCGGTCCCGGCGGTGCTGACCGGCGCGGGCCGCTGGGCCGAGGTGCGCGACCACCGCGACCTGGCAGGCCGTCCTCGATTCACCACGGCACGGCTGGCACGATGACCCCCGTGCCAGCACAGCGCCTCCCGACCACCACGGACGAGGAGCGCGGCGCCGCCGTGGAGGCGGCCAGCCTCGCGATCCAGCGCGGCGAGCTGGTGGTGCTGCCCACCGACACGGTCTACGGCCTCGCGGCCGACGCCTTCGACAAGGACTCCGTCCAGGCCCTCCTCGACGCCAAGGGCCGTGGCCGCGACATGCCGCCGCCCGTCCTCGTCTCCGCGGCCACGACCCTCGACGCGCTCGCGGTGCGGGTGCCGACGTGGGCGCGCGCGCTGGTCGACGAGTTCTGGCCGGGCGCGCTGACGCTCGTGTGCCAGGCGCACGCCTCGCTGCAGTGGGACCTGGGCGACACCCGCGGCACCGTCGCGGTCCGGATGCCCGACCACCCCGTCGCCCTCGAGATCCTCGAGCGCACCGGCCCGCTCGCGGTGAGCTCGGCCAACCTCACCGGCCGCCCGGCCGCGACGGATGCCGACCAGGCCGTCGAGATGCTCGGCGACGAGGTCGACGTCGTGGTCGACGCCGGCACGTCGCCCGGCGGGGCCGCCTCGACGATCGTCGACGCCACGAGCACACCCGGCCGGGTCCTGCGGATGGGGGCGATCAGCCTCGAGCGGCTCAACGAGGTGCTCGCGCCGCTCGACCAGTCGCTCCCCGATCCCGACGCCCCTGCCGGTGCCGCCGAGTCCGAGACCACCGGGGACGCCGGGGCGTGAGGGAGTACATCCTCGTCTTCCTGGTGGCCGGTGCGGTCACCTACCTGCTCACGGTGATCGCCCGCGAGATCGCGCTGCGGGCCGGAGCCGTCGCGAAGGTGCGCGACCGCGACGTCCACGACGAGCCGATCCCCTACCTCGGCGGTCTGGCGATGCTCGGCGGCCTCGTCGCGGCCTACCTCGTGGCCCGCGAGCTGCCGTTCCTGTCGACCAGCTCGCCACTGGTGTTCCGCGATGCGGGCATCGTGCTCGTGGCCGGCGCGCTGATCTGCGCGGTCGGCGTGCTCGACGACCTCTTCGAGCTCGACGCGCTGACCAAGCTCGGCGGCCAGGTGCTCGCCGCGGGCTTCCTGGTGGCCTTCGGCATCCAGTTCGTCTTCTTCTCCGACGCGCAGGGCGACCAGTACCCCCTCGACCCGGCGCAGGGCGCGCTGCTCACCGGCCTGCTCGTGGTCGCGACGATCAACGCCGTCAACATGGTCGACGGTCTCGACGGGCTGGCCGCCGGCGTGGTCGGCGTCGGGGCGCTGGCGTTCTTCACCTTCGCCTACAGCCTGACCAGGCTCAACGGCACCGACCGCGCCAACACCGCGGCGTTCCTCAGCATCGCGCTCGCCGGTGTCTGCATCGGCTTCCTGGTGCACAACTTCCACCCAGCCCGGCTGTTCATGGGCGACAGCGGCTCCATGCTGATCGGCCTGGTGCTCTCGGCCAGCGCGGTGACGCTGTCGGGCCAGTTCACCCCCGACCAGCTCAGCCGCGGCGCCGATGGCTCGAGCGCCAGCCTGCTGCCGACCCTGCTGCCGGTCCTGCTCCCCATCTCGCTGCTGGTCGTGCCGATGGCCGACCTGCTCCTGGCCGTCGTACGCCGCACCCGCGCCGGCCGGTCACCGCTGGCCGCCGACAAGCAGCACCTGCACCACCGTCTCCTCGAGATCGGGCACAGCCAGCGGCGGGCGGTGTTCATCATGTGGCTGTGGGCCGCGCTCGTCGCCTTCGGCACCGTGCTGGCCAGCCTCTACAGCGGCTGGTGGGTGGTCGGGACCGTCGGCGCGATGACGCTCACGACCGTCGTGCTGACCTTCCTCCTGCCCCGGCTGCACCGCCCCCGTTTGCCTGGGCGAGAAGTTGGCTGAGAAGGTGGGGACCTACCCCGGGTTCAAGCGCTCCCGGACTTTGTGCTAGTTTTCACAAGCACTCAGGTTGCACTCAGATTCACCCCCGACCAGGACGGCCGCCGACGATGACGACTGCCCCGCTTCCCCGCATCCGGGGACGGGCGCGCCGTGTTAGGTTCGCTCGATGCCAGAGCCGTCCGACGCCGGTCTGCGGGGTCGTGACCTCATCGGGCTCGGAGGCCTCCTCGCGGGCGCCGTCGTCGCGGGCACGCTGCTCGGCCTGCTGCTCGACCGGGCGCTCGACAGCGAGCCGGTCTTCACGATCGCCGGCGTCTTCGCCGGCATCCTCGCCGGTGGCGTGGGCTTCTGGGCCCGCGTCCGCAGCGCCCTCAAGTAGCCGCCGCCCCGGCCGAGAGGTGGCCGCCCGTGCCTGATCCCGTCGTCACCCCCGCCGGCACCCCCGCCGGCGTCGTTCCCCAGCAGCGCGCCGGCCTCGGACAGGTGCTCCGCGACCAGCGCAAGGCCATCATCGTCGGCCTGGTCCTCGCCGTGGCCTCGTTCTGGATCCTCGGCCAGCTCGGCGAGTGGCGCCTGGCGATCTCGCTGTCGGTCGGCGTCGCCCTCGGCCTGCTCAACCACTTGGTCACCGAGCGCTGGCTCCTCGGCCTGCTCACCGCCGGCCGCGAGCCGACCCGGGCGGTCATGATCCGCTCGACCATGGTCCGTCTCCTCGCCCTGACCGCCGTGGCAGTCACCGTGGCCGTGGTCTTCTGGCCCGACGGCATCGGGGTACTACTGGGGCTGGCCGTCTTCCGCCTCATCGCCCTGGCGATGACCACGATCCCCCTCCTCAAGGAGCTGAAGAGCCAATGACGCTGCGCAACATCCGCCTCGGTGCCCTCGTCGTGGCCATCGGGTCGCTCGCGGTCGGCATCGTCATGACCCTCACCGAGGACCACCACGAGAAGGCGGAGATCACGATCGGCGAGCACACCACCCGCACCGCGGGTGGGCTCACCTTCAACATCGACACGATCATCTCGACCCTGGTCGCGGGTGCGCTCGTGCTGCTGCTCGGCTTCCTTGCCCGGCGCGCGCTGACAAAGGACGCCGACGACCACGTCCCGACCAAGCTCCAGCTCATCTGGGAGGCGATCGTCGGCCAGGTCAACAAGCAGGTCGAGGACAACCTCGGCAAGGTGCACCCCTACGCCGCGCCGCTGGCGATCTCGCTGTTCTTCTTCATCCTGTTCTGCAACTGGCTCGAGATCCTGCCGACCGAGCTCAACCACGACACCCACCTGTTGCCCGCGCCGACGGCCGACACCAACCTCACCTACGCGCTGGCCCTGGTGACGATCGTGAGCGTCTGGGTCTACGGCATCCGGACGAAGGGCGCCAAGGGCTACTTCAAGCACTTCTTCGAGCCGTTCCCGGTGATGTTCCCGCTCAACCTGCTCGAGGAGCTCATCAAGCCGGTCACGCTGGCCCTGCGACTCTTCGGCAACATCTTCGCCGGCGGCATCATGCTGGCGCTGATCACGCTGATGCCGATCTACATCCTGTGGGCGCCCAACCTGCTCTGGAAGGGCTTCGACGCGGCGATCGGCGTCATCCAGGCATTCATCTTCGCGCTGCTCACCGTGCTCTACTTCGCCATGGCCGGTGCCGGTCACGGCGACGACCACGGCGGGCACGGCGACGAGGTCGCGGACCTCGACGACCACGTGGGCGACGACGAGGCCGCTTCCGCGGAGCGGACCCCCGTACCGGCGAGCTGACCGACCGGTCGCTCGTCTTCAGAGGTAATCCCGAGGCGCTGATGCAGCGCCGCAATACAAGGAGAAAAGTCAAATGGCAGCAGAAGGATCTGTCGAGCTGGCCGGTGCCTTCATCGGTGGTGGCATCGCCCTCGCCGGTGGCGCCATCGGAGCCGGTGTCGGTGACGGTCTGGCCGGTTCGTCCTACATCGAGGGCGTGGCCCGTCAGCCCGAGGCCCAGGGTCGACTCCAGACCATCTTCTTCCTGACCGTGGGTCTGGTCGAGGCGATGTTCTTCATCAACCTCGCGTTCATGGCCCTGTTCGTCTTCGTCCTCGGCGCCTGATCGTGGCCCTCCCGGCAATCCTCACGCAGCTCACGCTGGCGGCCGAAGAGGGGGAGAAGGAGACCAGCAACTTCCTCATCCCCAACGGCACGTTCTTCGTCGAGCTCGGTGCGTTCGCGCTGCTGTTCTACCTGCTCGCGCGCTACGTCATCCCGCCGATCAACAAGGCGATGGAGGCTCGTCAGGACGCCATCCGCGCGGAGTTCGAAGAGGTCGAGGCGGCCAAGCAGCAGGCGTCCTCCGCCGAGGAGGAGTACAAGACCCAGCTCGCTGACGCCCGCAAGGAGGCCAACCGTCTCCGAGAGGGGGCCCGCGAGGAGGGTGCCCAGATCGTCGCGGAGCTGCGTGAGCAGGGTGAGGCCGAGAAGGCACGCATCGTCGAGTCCGCACACGCTCAGATCGCCGCCGAGCGGCAGCAGGCGCTCGCCTCGCTGCGCGCGGAGGTCGGCAGTCTGGCCACGACGCTGGCCGGCCGGATCGTCGGCGAGAGCCTCGAGGACGACGAGCGCAGCGCCCGTGTGGTCGACCGGTTCCTGTCCGACCTCGAGTCCTTCGAGGTGGCCAAGGCACAGGACGGGGTCGGCTGATGCTCAGGGGAGCCTCCGCCGAAGCGCGCAAGGACCTGATCCAGCGGATGGGTGACTCCGGTGCGCTCGACGAGACGGCCGTGCTCGGTGCGCAGCTGCTGGCGGTCGCCGCGGTGCTCAGGGCCCAGCCCGCCCTCCGGCGTATCTGCACCGATGCCTCGCTCGAGGCCGAGGCCAAGGTGGGACTCGCGAACGACGTGTTCTCCAGCAAGCTGGACGACCGTGCGCTCGACGTCGCGCGCACCGCGGTGCAGGAGCGCTGGACCAGTCCGGCCGATCTGGCCGACGTGCTCGAAGAGCTCGGCATCCAGGCCCTGGTCCGCTCGGCGGGAGCCGCGGCCCCGCAGGTCACTGATGAGCTGTTCTCCATCGCACAGATGGTCGTCGCCAACCCTGAGCTGCGCGAGGCGCTGAGCGACCGATCCCGTAGCGACGACGACAAGTGCGCGCTCCTCGACGCGATGTTGGACGGCAAGGTCCTGCCGGCCACGCTCGAGCTGGTGCACCTGGCCGAGCACAGTCAACTGCCCATCGGTCGCGCGCTCGAGGTGATCGAGCAGGTCGCCGCCGGCACGCAGGAGGAGCTGCTGGCCGTCGTGCACACCGCCAAGCCGCTCGGGAAGGCCGAGGTCGACCGGCTCAGCGGGGCGCTCAGCAAGACCTACGCCGCGACCGTCCACCTGCACGTCATCGAGGACTCCTCGCTCATCGGCGGCCTGCGCGTCGAGATCGGCGACGACGTCATCGACGGCTCCGTGGCCGGCCGCATGGCCGATGCCCGCCGCCGGCTCGCCGGCTGAGCACTACTGACCACCGAACACACAGGACTCAACCCACTCAAGGGGACAAGGAACATGACCGATCTGTCCATCCGCCCGGAGGAGATCCGGGACGCGCTCCAGAAGTACGTCGACGACTACAAGCCGTCCGCGGCCGCCAAGGAGGAGGTTGGCACCGTCGCGACCGCCGGCGACGGCATCGCCCGCGTTGCCGGCCTGCCGTCGGCGATGGCGAACGAGCTGCTGGAGTTCGAGGACGGGACGCTCGGCCTCGCGCTGAACCTCGACACCCGCGAGATCGGCGTCGTCATCCTCGGCGACTTCGAGGGCATCGAGGAGGGCCAGAGCGTCCGCCGCACCGGCGAGATCCTCTCGGTCCCCGTGGGCGACGCGTTCATGGGCCGCGTGATCGACCCGCTCGGCACCCCGATCGACGGCCTCGGTGAGATCGAGGCGGAGGAGCGCCGCGCGCTCGAGCTCCAGGCGCCGGGCGTGATGGCGCGCCAGTCGGTCGGCGAGCCGCTCGCCACCGGCATCAAGGCGATCGACTCCATGACCCCGATCGGCCGCGGCCAGCGCCAGCTGATCATCGGCGACCGCTCGACGGGCAAGACGACGATCGCGATCGACACGATCATCAACCAGAAGGCGAACTGGGAGTCCGGCGACCCGAGCAAGCAGGTGCGCTGCATCTACGTCGCGATCGGCCAGAAGGGCTCGACGATCGCCGCCGTCCGCGGCGCCCTCGAGGAGGCCGGCGCGCTGGAGTACACCACCATCGTCGCCTCACCGGCCTCCGACAGCGCCGGCTTCAAGTACCTCGCCCCCTACACCGGCTCGGCCATCGGCCAGCACTGGATGTACGACGGCAAGCACGTCCTGATCATCTTCGACGACCTCACCAAGCAGGCCGAGGCCTACCGCGCGGTGTCGCTGCTGCTGCGCCGCCCGCCGGGCCGCGAGGCCTACCCGGGCGACGTGTTCTACCTGCACAGCCGCCTGCTCGAGCGTTGCGCGAAGCTCTCCGACGCCCTGGGCGCGGGCTCGATGACCGGCCTGCCGATCATCGAGACGAAGGCCAACGACGTCTCGGCGTACATCCCGACCAACGTCATCTCGATCACCGACGGGCAGATCTTCCTGCAGTCCGACCTGTTCGCCGCCAACCAGCGGCCGGCCATCGACGTCGGCATCTCGGTCTCGCGCGTCGGTGGCGCCGCGATGACCAAGGCGATGAAGACCGTCACGGGCTCGCTCAAGGTCGACCTCGCGCAGTTCCGCGCGATGGAGGCCTTCGCGATGTTCGCCTCCGACCTCGACGCGGCGTCGCGGCAGCAGCTCGACCGCGGCCAGCGGCTGATGGCGCTGCTCAAGCAGCCGGCCTACTCGCCCTACCCGGTCGACGAGATGACCGTGTCGCTCTGGCTCGGCACCTCCGGGCGCCTCGACAAGGTCCCGGTGGAGGACGTCGCGCGCTTCGAGAGCGAGTTCCTCGACTACCTGCGCCGCTCGCACGAGTCGGTCCTCGCCGGCATCCGCGACTCGCTGCAGTTCACCGACGACACCGAGTCGGCGGTGGCCGAGGCCTACGACACCTTCGTGGAGCAGTTCGAGACGTCCGAGGGCGGCTCGATCCACGTCGGCGACCAGGTCAAGGAAGAGGCGATGGAGGACGACGAGCTCGAGCAGGAGCAGATCGTCAAGCAGAAGCGCGGCTGAGGACCAGGACGAGGGGAAGGAGCGAGCATGGCTGTATCGCTGCGTGAGTACCGCGCGCGGATCAAGTCGACGGAGTCGATGAAGAAGATCACGCGCGCCATGGAGCTCATCGCTGCGTCGCGCATCATCAAGGCGCAGCAGCGGGCCCAGGCGGCCGCTCCCTACGCCCGCGAGCTGACCCGTGCCGTGTCCGCGGTGGCGACGTACTCCAACGTCGACCACCCGCTCACCAAGGAGGAGGAGAACCCCACCCGGGCCGCCGTGCTGGTCATCACCAGCGACCGCGGCCTGGCCGGCGCCTACTCCTCGAGCGTGCTCAAGGAGGCCGAGCGCCTCGCCGAGCGGCTCCGCGCCGAGGGCAAGGAGATCGACCTCTACATCAGCGGGCGCAAGGGCGAGGCCTACTACCGGTTCCGGCAGCGGCCGATCGTCCAGTCCTGGACCGGCTTCAGCGACCAGCCGTCCTACGACGTGGCGGCCGAGGTCGGCCGCACCCTGATCGACAGCTTCGTGAAGGACCCCGGCGAGGAGGGCGACGTCGACGAGGTCCACGTCGTCTACACCCGCTTCCGCTCGATGCTCACCCAGGAGCCCACCGCGATCCGGCTGCTGCCGCTCGAGGTGGTCGAGGCCGACGACGCTCCTCAGGGTGAGGGGCACAGCGACCGGACGGGCGACGGCGAGGTGCTTCCCCTCTACGAGTTCGAGCCCTCGCCGGAGGCGGTCCTCGACGCGCTGCTCCCGCAGTACGTCCAGAGCCGGATCTTCTACGCCCTGCTCCAGGCCGCGGCCTCCGAGCTCGCGGCCCGGCAGAAGGCCATGAAGTCGGCGACCGACAACGCGGACGAGCTCATCAAGAAGTACACCCGGGTGGCGAACCAGGCCCGTCAGGCCGGCATCACCCAGGAGATCAGCGAGATCGTCGGCGGCGTGAACGCGCTCGCCGACGCCCAGACCGAGGCCTGAGACACCGAGCCAGACCAGTGATCGAGGAGATGAAATGACCGCAACGGTCGAGGAGACCAAGGAGACCGGCCCGGGCGCCACGGGCAGGGTCGCGCGGGTGATCGGGCCCGTCGTCGACATCGAGTACCCCATCGACTCGATGCCCGAGATCTACAACAAGCTCGAGTGCGAGCTCGCGCTCGCCGGCGAGACGCGGACGCTCTCCCTCGAGGTGGCCCAGCACATCGGCGACGGCATGGTGCGCGCCATCTCGCTGCAGCCGACCGACGGCCTGGTCCGCGGCGCGCAGGTGCTCGACACCGGAGGCCCGATCACGGTGCCCGTCGGCGACGCCACGCTCGGCAAGGTCTTCAACATGCTCGGCGAGCCCCTCAACCTCGAGGTGGGCGAGGAGCTCGACGTCAAGGAGCGGTGGAGCATCCACCGCAAGGCGCCGGCCTTCGACCAGCTCGAGTCCAAGACCCAGATGTTCGAGACCGGCATCAAGGTCATCGACCTGCTCACGCCGTACGTCCTCGGCGGCAAGATCGGCCTGTTCGGCGGCGCCGGCGTCGGCAAGACCGTGCTCATTCAGGAGATGATCGCGCGCGTCGCGAAGGACCACGGCGGCGTGTCGGTGTTCGCCGGTGTCGGCGAGCGCACCCGCGAGGGCAACGACCTCATCACCGAGATGGAGGAGGCCGGCGTCATCGGCCAGACCGCCCTCGTCTTCGGCCAGATGGACGAGCCGCCGGGCACCCGCCTGCGGGTGGCGCTGTCGGCGCTGACGATGGCGGAGTACTTCCGCGACGTCCAGAACCAGGACGTGCTGCTCTTCATCGACAACATCTTCCGGTTCACCCAGGCCGGCTCCGAGGTCTCCACCCTGCTCGGCCGCATGCCGTCCGCGGTGGGCTACCAGCCCAACCTCGCCGACGAGATGGGCACGCTCCAGGAGCGGATCACCTCGACGCGCGGTCACTCGATCACCTCGATGCAGGCGATCTACGTGCCGGCCGACGACTACACCGACCCGGCGCCCGCCACGACGTTCGCGCACCTCGACGCCACCACTGAGCTGTCCCGCGAGATCGCCTCGCTCGGCATCTACCCGGCGGTCGACCCGCTGACCTCGACGTCGCGGATCCTCTCGGCCGAGTACATCGGCCAGGCGCACTACGACTGCGCGATCCGGATCAAGCAGATCCTCCAGCGCAACAAGGAGCTCCAGGACATCATCGCGATCCTCGGTGTCGACGAGCTCTCCGAGGAGGACAAGATCATCGTGTCGCGGGCGCGCCGCATCCAGCGGTTCCTCTCGCAGAACACCTACGTCGCCAAGCAGTTCACCGGCATCGAGGGCTCGACGGTCCCGGTCTCGGAGACCATCGAGGCGTTCAACAAGATCGCCGACGGCGACTACGACCACGTGGCGGAGCAGGCGTTCTTCATGTGCGGCGGTCTCGACGACGTCGAGCGCAAGTGGGACGAGATCCAGAAGAGCCTGTGAACCGACGAGGACTGACGGACGGGTTGAACTGACATGGCTGACGCACTCACGGTGGAGCTCGTCGCGGCCGACCGCACGGTCTGGTCGGGCGAGGCCACGTTCGTCATCGCGCGGACCGTGGAGGGCGACATCGGCGTCCTGCGCGGTCACGCGCCCGTCCTCTCGCTCCTGACCGAGGCGATCGTCGAGATCACCGCCGAGGACGGCCACACCGTCTTCGCGGTGGCCGACGGCGGCTTCCTCTCGGTGGCCAACGACCGGGTCTCGATCCTGTCCGAGCGCGCCGAGCTCGCCACCGAGGTCGATGTCGAGGAGGCGCGCGCGCTGCTCGAGGACGCCCGGTCGGGTCACTGGACCGACGGCTCCGAGGCGGAGCGCCGGATCCGGATGGCCGAGGCCCGCCTGCGGGTCGTCGAGCGCGACTCGAGCGCGAGCTCGGCGTCATGACCCACCCCACTGGGCACTAGCGCCCCTCACGGGGCTGGAAGGATGGGGGAGTGCCGCTGTGGTTGGAGCTGCTCGATGCAGCCGGCCTCGGGGTGCTTCTCGTCCTGCTCTACGGCCTGCTCCTGGTCATCCGCCGTCGGGTGCTGTCTCGGCACGGGGGGACCTTCGAGCTCAGTCACCGACTGCGGCCCGGCGAGGAGCCGGGCCGCGGCTGGTTGCTGGGCCTGGGCCGCTACTCCGGCGAGGAGCTGGAGTGGTTCCGCATCTTCACCCTCGCGCCGCGGCCGAAGCGGTCCTGGAACCGCGCCCTGCTGTCCTACGACGGCGCGCGTGAGCCGGCGGGCCTCGAGCGCACCGTGCTCTACCCCGACCACGTCGTCGTCGAGTGCGCCAGCCCGCAGGGCCCGGTCGACCTGGCGATGAGCCGCGAGTCGCTCACCGGGTTCCAGTCCTGGCTCGAGTCGCGCCCGCCCGGGACGGACTGGTCGCGCTGAGCACCCCGCCCGTCCTCGCGGCCCGCAACGCCGTGGTGCTCGTCTTCGCGCTCAACGGCTTCCTGTTCGCCTCGCTGGCCAGCCGCATCCCCGACCTCCGCGAGGGCCTCTCGCTCGGCAACGGCGCGCTCGGCCTCCTGCTCCTCGCCATCGCCGTCGGCTCGGTGCTGGCCCTGCCCTCGGCGGGCGCCCTCATCCACCGCTGGTCCGCCGGGTGGGTGGTCCGCTGGGGATCGGTCTGTGCCGCCGGCGGTCTCGCCCTGGCCGCTCTCGGCGCCGGGGTCCTCGGCCTGACGCCGGTGGCGGGGGTCGGCCTGTTCGCCTACGGCGTCGGCACCAGCGTCTGGGACGTCGCCATGAACGTCGAGGGCGCGGAGGTCGAGCGCGGGCTCGGCCGCGCGATCATGCCGCACTTCCACGCGGCGTTCAGCATGGGCGCGATCGCCGGCGCAGCGGCGGGCGTGCCGATGGCCGCGCTGTCGGTGCCGCTCGTCGCCCACCTCGGAGCGCTCGGAGCCCTCGCCGTCGTGCTGTCCGCGCGCGGGTCGCGAGACTTCCTGCCGGCCGAGGAGGAGAAGTCCGACGCGCCGCGGGCCCGCAGCGCCTGGCTGGAGCCGCGCACGATCGCCATCGGCGTGATGGTGCTGGCCTTCACGGTCGCCGAGGGGTCGGCCGGCGACTGGCTCTCGCTGGCGCTGATCGACGGCTACGACGTCGCCCACTGGGTCGGCGTCACCGGCTACGTCGCGTTCGTGACCTCGATGACGATCGGGCGCCTCGCCGGCCCTGTGGTCCTCGACCGGTTCGGCCGGCCGCCCGTGCTGTGGGCCTCGGCGCTGCTCGCGGGGTCGGGGGTGCTGCTGGTCGTGCTCGGCGACCAGGTCGTGCTCGTCGCCGTGGGCATCCTGCTCTGGGGGCTGGGCGCTGCGCTGGGCTTCCCGGTCGGCATGAGCGCCGCCGCCGACGACCCGGCCCGCTCGGCCGCGCGCGTGTCGGTGGTCTCAACGATCGGCTACGGCGCCTTCCTGACCGGCCCGCCGCTGCTCGGCGCGCTCGGCGACGCGGTCGGCACGCTCGAGGCGCTCCTGGCCGTCGCCGCGCTGATGGTGCCCGCGGCCCTGACGGTCTTCGCGACCCGCGCGCCGGCAGGAGTCAGCCGGCGCTGACTACTCGAGGGCTCGGGTGCCGTCTCGCGTCCGCACGAAGAGCAGGCCGTGGGGGTCGCGCCAGAGGTAGGTGCCGGGTGGTCCGAGGGGCCAGTAGCGCCACCCGGCCAGGGTCTTGAGGCGGTGGTGGTGGCGGCACAGGGGTGCGAGGTTCATGCCCCGTTACTAATATGCCCTCCATGCCCGAGCCCCAGCGCGCCGCGATCTACGCCCGCATCTCCCAGGACACCGAAGGCACCGGCAAGGGTGTGGCCCGGCAGATCGAGGACTGCCGCAAACTCGCCGCCACCCTGGGTTGGCAGGTCGCCGGGGAGTACGTCGACAACGACCTCTCGGCCTACAGCGGTAAACGCCGCCCCGAGTACGAACGGATGCTTGCCGACCTGGCCGACGGGCTGATCGACGGCGTGCTGGTCTACCACATCGACCGACTGACGCGGCGGCCCATCGAGCTCGAGCACTTCCTCAACGTCGTGGACGCCGCCCGAGTCCAACACGTGAGGTTCGTGGCCGGTGAGACCAACCTCAGCACCAGCGATGGACTCCTGGTCGCCCGTATCCAGGCAGCGGTCGCGGCGAACGAGTCCGCATCGAAGTCCCGACGGGTCGCGCGCAAGCACCAGCAGAACGCTGCCGAAGGCAAGCCCCACCGGGGCAGCACCCGTCCCTTTGGCTACGAGAGTGACTTTGCGACTGTCCTGCCCGCCGAGGCCGACGTCTATCGCACCCTCGTGACGCGGTTCCTGGCCGGGGAGTCGACGCGCTCTCTGGCGAGCTGGCTCAACACCGAGCAGGTTCCCACGGTCACGGGCTCGGCGTGGACCACTAGCACCCTGAAAGGAATGCTCACCAACGCCCGCTACGCCGGACTACGCGTTCACCGTGGACAAGCCGTCGCGCCGGGCCAGTGGGACGCGATCATCACCGAGGACGAGCACCGCCGGATTCTGGCCAAGTTCGCTGACAAGAAGATCAGCGGACGACGCACACCGCAGCGCTACCTGCTCTCCGGGATGCTGCGGTGCGGCAAGTGCGGCAACCGGCTGTTCTCGTCGGCCCGTGTGATCCGAGGACGACCCAACCGGCGCTACGTGTGCATGTCCGGACCCGACCACGGCGGATGTGGACGCCTCATGGTCAGCGCCGACCCGCTGGAACGATTCCTCGCCGACGCGGTGCTGCACCGACTCGACACCCCCGAGCTTGCCGACGTCCTCGCCGGACGCAACAGCGCCGACGCACGCACTCAAGAACTCACCCGCGCGCTGGACGAGGACCAGCAGCGCCTCGACGACCTCGCCCAAGCTCACGGACGCGGCGACATCGACATGCGCGAATGGATGCTGGCCAAGAAGCCTGTCCAAGACCGGCTCGCCACCACCCAGCGACACCTGGCACAGATCACCCACACCGGAGCACTCACCGGCCTCGCCGGGACCGGTGCCGGACTACGCAGCGCCTGGGGCTCCCTCAACCTCTCCCGGCAGCACGCCATCGTCCAGGCTGTGATCGACCACGCCGTCATCGGACCCGGCACCCCAGGGGTCCAGGTCCTCGACCCCGCCCGCGTGTCCGTCGTGTGGCGCCACTGACCGCGCACCGGACGGGGCGCGGGTGCCGCTGCGCTTGCGCCCCCGCGCCCCGTCCGGTGCTGCGCCCAGCAGCGCCCCCACCCGCCGCACCACACCGGGCTCCGTCACCTTGACCGGAACCCCCTGAGCAGCACACGAGGCCGCAACCCACGACGCAACCTCAGCGTCGCTCACATGGCTCAGTCCCATCGGAACCACACCGCCGGCGGACCCTGCCAGTCCTCGACCTCAGCCGACGACCATGACTGCGCCGGCCGCGCACGCATCACCGCGTTGGCTGAGGAAAGCACTTCGCCCGACCAGCGGCCCCTAAACCGCAGAGCGCGTGGCTGATATCCCTGAGCCACATCGTAGCGATGCAGCCGCAGCGCCCGCGACGACTCGTCGGCCCCAAAGCTCTTGGTCACGTACTTCGCCAGATAGCCCGCTGCCTGCCGCGCCTCGTGCAGCGACGTCGCACCGACCGGCAGATCGCAGAGCCGCTTGATCGAGCTGAACCCGTGACCCCAGGTCGCGCGGATCAACCGATAGTTGACGTACTGGCCAAGCGCGAAGTGAAGGTGCAGGCCGTGATCGGTCTTGTGCCACTCAGGCACCCACACATACGGCAGAGGTCTGCCTCCGAGCGCCGAGCGCAGCGACCGGAAGAACCCCGCGACGTCACGACGCACCTGAGTCGGGTCATGGACCCCTTCGCCCCGATAGGTCAGCGTGCCGAACCGGTTGAGCCTGTTAGCTGCGCAGTAGCGACGCACCTTTCCCCGCGCCCGTCGCCCTGCCTCCGCGCGGGCGCGCTCCGGATTGGCCGCAGGCGTACCAGAAACCCAGGTTGTCCGCGGTCGATACGACGGGACGAACGCTCCACCCGCCTCGCCCGCATCGGGATAGAGAGAAAGAGACCAACCAGCGTCGGGACGACCCAACGCAGAAACAGGGGATAGAACCATCGAGGACCACAAGCCTTCGCGAGTCTTGGAAACCCGCGGCTCGTAGTCACATCCCGTACGGCGTCAACGGTTCATGCCGCCCGATCCCTCATTGATGTCAGTTGTAGCGCGGCCCATCTGGGGCTACGAGCGGGTGCCTCCCCAAGCACCGATCGGGTGGCAGCAAGGTTCGACTCGCACATCATGCAACCCGAAACCACGAATCACAAGGCTGTGATCTGCCTCGTGGGTCCGAGTGCTGGCGGGTCGGTCGGGGGCGCGCCGCCACCCCACCCGCACTCGTCCCTCGCGCGCGCGGGGACCCCCGCGACCCGAGAGACGCCCCCGCCCAAACCGACCCGCCAGCCCTCTCAGCGGATCCAACGAGTTTCGTTGCTACTTCAAGTCAAGGGGTCAGCGGCGCGGAGCGCCGACTATGGTGCGGTCACAAACCTGTGAGGACTTATGCCGACCTTCTTGACCATCGTTTCAAGCATCATGCCTGGTGCCCGCAGCGTGCGAGCGCCAGCGATCTCGGGACTTCTCTGGTCACTGTTCTTCTGGTTGTTGCTTTGGGACACCTTTCCAGCGGATAGCTCAGCCGAACGTTTCTTCGAGCAGATGTCATCCCTCACCGACTACATTGGTGTCACGGCAACACTGCTCATCGCTTCGACGTTGATCTTCGTGATTGGGGCGGCGTCTACTTTCGCCGTCAATACTCTCAGCGGTTGGGCGGGAGCTATTCAGCGACGCGCAGCCGAGTCCGTCGCGTGGCAGCGCCACGCTCATCGAGTGCGAAAAACCCTGGAGGTTCGCAAGAGGGCACTTGAAAGAGATGCCAACCTGATATCGGCCAACGAGACGGCCTCCCTCAAGGAATCAGTCGTCAAGTACTTGACGGGACGTAAATCCACTAACGCGAGCAACCTCAGTCAGGTCACCCGTCAGCTTGAGAAGTTCGAGCCCCTAGGAAAACATAAACTCCTTGAGCGGCTCTGGATTCCCAGGACCATTCTCACTGAGAGCGCGGTTGGCCAACTCCCCGGCAGCAGCGACATTGACGTGGCCTCCCGCATCGTCAAACACTCCTTCGCCAAGGCCGCTGAGGCACACGCAGAAAAGCTGGACTATCAAGAGTGGGACGCGGACGAATGGCCACCGGCCGAGTCTGAGAACGCTCTTCTTCAGGAGTTCGAGCCCGACCCACTGGACGCACTTAAGGCGCTGGACAACGATCTATTCGCGCAACTTGATCGAGAGCGGAGTGAGCGCGACCTTCGCCTAGCAATTGCTGCTCCACTAATTGCCCTGTCCGTTCTGGGCGTGGATCGACTAAGCGGCTGGTTCCTCATTGCAACGACAATTAGCGTTGGCCTCTTCTTAGCAAATTCGGTCTCGGCCCGCGGAGAGAGAGCCCGGGTGCTGAATCTCCTCCATCTTCGCGGTATCGAAACTCCGGCCATGCGTCAAGCAGAAGTACTTGCACGGGCCAGGGTCCTTCAGGACAAGCGCGACCATGCGGAGCGAGCCATCCGCGAGGAGGCTCGGGAACAACTCGTGAGCGCGATCGCAAAGACGGACCCTAACGTCTCAACCCACAGCGGAAGCAGCAGCCCCACCACGAGTGGCGACACGGCCCCCACGCAGTCATAAGAGGGCGTTCTAACAACTTGCGAGGTTGCAGGGGCAGGTCGGGCCGCCCTGGTCGTAGGGGGTGATGTGGTCGCAGTCGCAGTGGCGGGCTGGTCGGGTGCAGTGGGGGTGGACGCAGGTGCGGTCGCGGCGGTGGACGGTCTCACGGTCGCGCGCGGTGGGCGAGTAGCGCCACTCCGGATGGTCGCCGTGGCTGGAACCGTCGTCCGCGCCGCACCGCCGGACCGGCTTGATGACGAGCCGCACGTCGGGGCGGCCGGCCCATTGGCGGATGACCTGGTCGAGGTGGCTGCGCAGGTCGGCGTCGCTGACGATCGGGTCGAGGCTGAGCAGGTGCAGGTCGGTGAGCTCGAGGGTGGCCACGAGGTCGCGCGATCGGCTGGGTTTGGCGTCGTGGTCGCCGTCGAGGAGGGCTTGGGCGCGGGCGGGGTCGGCGAGGATGCCGAGGGCGACCGAGCGGCGTACGTCGAGGGAGTCGTGCTGGTGCTCAGGCAGCTGCGCGAGCACCGCCGCGACCGCGGACAGGGTCTCGTCGAAGGGTGCGAGGTCGGCCCAGTCGGCGCGGGCGTCCATGGCGGCGATGCCGGTGTGGTTGAGCGTCGCGGGGTCGATGGTGACGTGGCGGGCGTCGAGGGCCTCGAGCTGCTCGAGCTCGCGCTGCTCGGCGTGCAGGCGCAGCATCGCCTCGTCGACGAGCCGGTCGAGGACGACCGGCCCGATCGCCCGCGACTGCGTGACCCGCCGGACCAGCTGTTGGTCGAGGTAACCGCACACGTCGGCGGGCTGGCCGAGGACGGCCTGCGCGGCGCGGCGGGCGAGCCGGGCGGGGACCTGGCCGGCGCGGACCGCCGCCCAGAACCCGGGCAGCCGGTGCGCGAGCACGAGCGCGTCGCGCAACACGGCCTTGCCGCCCATGGTGGTCATGGCGTTGGCGGCGGCGAAGGCGGCCGGGGCGTCCCAGCGCAGGGCGGGCAGCCCGATCCACTCCCGCTCCTCCTCGTCCATCAGGTGGGTGGTGTCCTCCAGCCACGACGGTGCCTCGGCCGGCTCCCACGGCTCCTGCCCGGGCAGTGCGGGGTTGGCTGCGGCCCAAGCCAGCGCGAGCTCGAGGATCGAAACCTCGGCGGCCTCGGCCGTGGCGCGCGCCTCCCGCACCTGCAGCAGCAGGTCGCGCGGCAGGGGCGCGGTGTCGGGGAGGCGGTCGGCCGTCTGGGTCATCGTGCGGCCAGTCTAGTCGAACACATGTTCGAACGCAAGAGTCAATCGCACGCGAGCAGCTCGATGAGACGCTCCGCGTCATGGGGTGCGTAGCCCTTGGCGTCGTTGTCGAAGTAGACGTAGGTGTCCTGGCCCCAGCGCCGGATCGTGTCCGCCCAGCGCCGGAGCGACGCGTCGTCGTAGCCGCTCGTGTAGAGCTCCGCGTCGCCGTGCAGCCGCACGTAGCGGAAGTCCGCGGTGTCCTCCTCGACCTTCGGCCAGCGCCCGGCCGTGTCGGCGAGCACGGTCGCGATGCGGTGCTCGCGCAGCAGCGCGTAGGCCTCGGGCTGCTCGAAGGTCTTGCTGCGGAACTCCAGGGCGTAGCGGAGCTCGCGCCCGTCGGGGGTGGTGCGCGGGAGGATGTCGAAGAACGCCGCGAGCCGGTCGCCGTCGTAGCGGAAGCTCTCGGGCAGCTGCCACAGGATCGGCCCCAGCTTGGGCCCGAGCTCGAAGACGCCGGAGTCGAAGAACCGCTTCAGCGGCTCCTCGGCGTCGGTCATCCGCTTCATGTGCGAGATGAACCGGCTGCCCTTGACCGCGAACACGAAGTCGTCGGGCGTCTCCGCCCGCCACTTCTGGTACGACGTGGGCTTCTGCAGGGAGTAGAACGAGCCGTTGATCTCGATCGACGTGAGCCGCTCGGCGGCGTACTCGAGCTCGCGGCGCTGCGGCAGACCCTTCGGGTAGAAGTCGCCGCGCCAGCCCCTGTAGGACCACCCCGAGATCCCGATCCGCAGCTCTGCCACACCGGACGGGTACCCGAGGTGACCTCGGCCACTGCCCGGCGTGCCGCTTTGAGTGTCGGCGGGCCATCTGGGCACTGTGAAGAACGTGCTTCCCCTCGTGATCCCCGGTGCCGTCGTCCTGCTCGTCCTGCTCTGGGTCGGCCTCCGCCTGCTGTGGGCCGGCCGCCAGCTCGACGACGTCACCCCGACGGGCTCGAGCCGGATCCCCGTCGCGCCCTCGGGCAGCGTCGCCGCCAAGGTCGACCGCCGGCTCCAGGCCGCCCGTGCCGCCGTCGAGACACTGGTCATGCCCGAGGTCGAGCCGGAGGAGCTGCACCCGTCGGCGGGGGCGTTCCGCCTGCGGGCGCAGACCTACGTCGTCCTGGGGCTCGGGCTGCTCGGCCTCGCGGCGACGATGGTGGTCGGGTTCTTGCTGCTGGTGTAGGTCTGGGTTGGGCTGGGGCTGCGCTCGTGGCGCCGGTCGTGGTGGCCCCGGGGGCTGGCGCCCCCTCGGGCTGGGGCGGCGCGTCGCGGGCAACACCTTGCGCTCGCATCACGTAGCGCTACCCGCGCCGCGGCCAAGCCCCTTGACGCTCCGAGGGGGCGCCATCCCCCGGGACCACCGCCCACCGCCCTCGCTTCGTCATCACGGGTGGGGGTGGGCGGGCTCGTCAGCGCTGCGCGCCGCCTCGCCCGCGTCCGTTTCATGAGGCCGGAGCCAAGCGCGCGGCCGCCACACAAGCGTCCCAGGCAGGACTACCGCTCGCCGCCCGGCACCCACAGCACGTCGCCCCGCTCGCGGTTGGCGTACCTCGCCAGGATGAAGAGCAGGTCGGAGAGCCGGTTGAGGTAGGTGATGGCGAGGGGGTTCATCGCGTCGCCGTGCTCGGCGTGGGCGGCCCAGGCGTTGCGCTCGGCGCGGCGGACGATGGTGCGGCAGACGTGGAGGTGGGCGGAGCCGGGGGTGCCGCCGGAGAGGATGAACGAGCGCAGCGACTCGAGCGACTCGTTGTAGTGGTCGCACCAGCCCTCGAGCCGGTCGACGTAGGACTGCTCGACGCGGAGCGGGGGGTACTCCGGGTCGGGGACCACCGGCGTGCAGAGGTCGGCACCGACGTCGAAGAGGTCGTTCTGCACGTGCACGAGGACCGTGACGACGTCGGGCTCGAGGTCGCCGACCGAGATGGCCAGTCCGAGGTGGGCGTTGGCCTCGTCGACGTCGGCGTAGGCGTGGAGGCGCAGGTCGTTCTTCGAGGTCACCGAGTTGTCGCCGAGGCGGGTCTGGCCGGCGTCGCCGGTCCGGGTGTAGATCCGCGTGAGGTTGACCATGGGGTGCACGGTAGCCCGCACTCCATGCTTTGGGGTGAGCCCCACGACCTCGGCGGAGAGGACCTTGGAGAAGTCGCCGGGCGCGGCTGGCAACCTCCCGCACCGTCCAGGCGTCATAGTGGTGTGAGTCACGACACCTTGGAGCAGCCGGTGGACATCATGAGCGACGGCCCCGTCCTCGTGCTCAGCGGCGACCTCGACGTGCGCAGCACCATGGAGGTGCGCACCGCGGTCCGTGACCTCCTCGGCAGCTACGACGAGGTGGCGATCGACCTGAGCGGGGTCGAGAGCGCCGACGTGACCGCGCTCCGCGTGCTCGCCGCGGCAACCCTCCAGGCGATCCGCGACGGCCACCACCTCACGCTCCGCCAGCCGTCGCCCGCCGTACGCCGGATGCTCCACATGTCGCACCTGGCGCGGATCGTCGAGGTCGCTCCGCCGGCTGCCGGTGTCGGATAACCCACACGCCCAGCCGGTGACCGACCGGTAACACGCGTCCTACCCTCGAGGGATGACCGAGAAGGACCGCTCCCCTCACCACCGGGCCGACAAGGACAAGCCCTGGGTGATGCGGACCTACGCCGGCCACTCGACGGCCGAGGCGTCCAACGCGCTCTACCGCGGCAACCTCGCCAAGGGCCAGACCGGCCTGTCGGTCGCCTTCGACCTCCCGACGCAGACCGGCTACGACCCCGACTCGCCCCTGGCGCGCGGCGAGGTCGGCAAGGTGGGCGTCCCGGTGCCGCACCTCGGCGAGATGCGCACCCTGTTCCGGGACATCCCGCTCACCGGGATGAACACCTCGATGACCATCAACGCGCCGGCCATGTGGCTGCTCGCGCTCTACCAGGTGGTCGCCGAGGAGCAGAACCCGGAGCTGTCGCCCGAGGAGGTCGCCGCGCAACTGGCCGGCACCACCCAGAACGACATCATCAAGGAGTACCTCTCCCGCGGGACCTACGTGTTCCCGCCCGAGCACTCGCTGCGGCTGATCGCCGACATGATCGCCTACACGGTCCACCAGATCCCCAAGTGGAACCCGATCAACATCTGCAGCTACCACCTCCAGGAGGCCGGCGCGACGCCGACCCAGGAGCTCGCCTACGCGCTCTGCACCGCGATCGCCGTGCTCGACCAGGTGAAGGCGTCGGGGCAGGTCGACGAGGCGGACTTCGAGAAGGTCGTCGGCCGGATCTCGTTCTTCGTCAACGCCGGCGTGCGGTTCGTCGAGGAGATGTGCAAGATGCGCGCCTTCGTCGAGCTGTGGGACGAGATCACCCGGGAGCGCTACGGCGTGCAGGACCCCAAGATGCGCCGGTTCCGCTACGGCGTGCAGGTGAACTCCCTCGGCCTCACCGAGGCCCAGCCGGAGAACAACGTCCAGCGCATCGTGCTCGAGATGCTGGGCGTCACGCTGTCCAAGAACGCGCGGGCCCGCGCCGTGCAGCTCCCGGCCTGGAACGAGGCGCTCGGCCTCCCACGCCCGTGGGACCAGCAGTGGTCGCTGCGGTTGCAGCAGGTGCTGGCCTTCGAGTCCGACCTGCTGGAGTACGACGACATCTTCGAGGGCTCGCACGTGGTCGAGGCCAAGGTGCGCGAGCTGGTCGAGTCGGCGCGCGAGGAGATCGACCGCGTCCAGGCGATGGGCGGGGCCATCGCCGCGGTCGAGTCGGGCTACATGAAGGAGGCGCTGGTCAGCTCGCACGCCGCCCGGCGCGCCCGGATCGAGTCGGGCGAGGAGAAGATCGTCGGGGTCAACGTGTACGAGACCACCGAGCCCTCGCCGCTGACCGCCGACCTCGACGCCGCGATCATGACCGCGGACCCGGAGGCGGAGAAGAGCGCGCTCGCCAGCGTGGAGGCGTGGAAGGCCCAGCGCGACGAGGCCGAGGTCGAGCAGGCGCTCTCCCGGCTGGCCGAGGACGCCAAGACCGAGACCAACCTGATGGCCGCGACCTTGGCCGCGGCCCGCGCGGGCGCCACCACGGGGGAGTGGGCCGGCACGCTGCGCGAGGTGTTCGGCGAGTTCCGCGCGCCCACCGGCGTGTCCGGGGCGGTCGTCGCGCACGCGGGCGCCGAGCTCACCGCTGTGCGCCAGCGCGTCAAGGAGACCGGCGAGGAGCTGAGCGGCCGGCCGGGTGGCCGCCTGCGCCTGCTGGTCGGCAAGCCGGGTCTCGACGGTCACTCGAACGGCGCCGAGCAGGTCGCCGTCCGCGCGCGCGACGCCGGCTTCGAGGTCGTCTACCAGGGCATCCGCCTCACCCCGGAGCAGATCGTCGCCGCCGCCGTGGCCGAGGACGTCCACTGCGTGGGCCTCTCGATCCTTTCCGGGTCGCACATGGAGCTGGTGCCGGCCGTGCTCGAGGGCCTGCGGGAGGCCGGGATGGACGTGCCGGTGATCGTGGGCGGGATCATCCCCGACTCCGACGCCCGGCGGCTGCTCGAGGCGGGCGTCGCCGCGGTCTACACGCCCAAGGACTTCGGCCTCACCGAGATCATGGGCGGGATCGTCGACGTGATCCGCGCCGCGCACGGCCTGGGCTGACCGGGCACCTGATCCACACAAAACACGGCCGTGACGCGGGTCACGGGGCAAGGTAAGGCTGCCCTACGTTAACCTGTGGTCCGTGGGCAAGGCGAAGGTGCGCAAGCTGCCGAAGACGGAGTGCTGCGTCTCGGCCAAGAAGTGCGACCGCTGCCCGCTGCGGATGCTCAAGGAGGGCTCGCTGCCGGCCGGGTATACGGTCAAGAAGCGCAAGCTGGTCCGCCTGGACGGCAAGAAAGTAACGAAGAAGCGGCTCAAGAAGGCCGCCTGACGGCCGAGGAGGCCACCCGGTGCCCGCAGCCCGCTTCGTCGAGGCGCTCAACGCCCAGATCGGCAACGAGCTCTCCGCGCACAACCAGTACCTCGCGTGCGCGGTGCACTACGACGCCGAGACGATGCCCCGGATGGCGGCGTTCTTCTACGCCCAGGCGAGCGAGGAGCGCGACCACGCGCTGATGATGGTCCAGTACCTCCTCGACATCGACGCCGAGGTCGTGATCCCGGCCGTCGAGGCGCCGCAGACGAAGTTCGCCGACGTCGTCGCACCGGTCGCGCTCGCGCTGGAGCAGGAGAAGCGGGTCACCGAGCAGATCAACGGCCTGCTCCGCATCGCCCGCGAGGAGTCCGACTTCGCGTCCGAGCAGTTCCTCCAGTGGTTCATCAAGGAGCAGGTCGAGGAGGTCGCGACGATGCACGACCTCCTCGTGGTCGTGACCCGCAACCGCGACGACCTCGAGGACATCGAGGAGTACGCCGCCCGCGAGTCCGGCGCCGAGGGCAGCGACCCGACCGCGCCGCGGATCGCCGGCGTCTGAGCTCCTGCCATGGGCAGAGTGACCGTCGTCGGGGCCGGCGTCATCGGCCTGTCCTGCGCGCTGCGGCTGCTCGAGGCCGGTCACCGGGTCGACGTCCTGGCGCGTGAGCTGCCGCGGGAGACGACGTCGGCCGTCGCCGCCGCGATCTGGTACCCCTACCGCGCGTGGCCGCAGGAGCGGGTGCTGGCCTGGTCGCGGTCGTCGTACGCCGCGTTCGCGGCGCTCGCGGCCGAGGACCCCGACTGCGGAGTGGTGCTGCGAGAGGGCACCGAGGTGGGCCTGACCCGCGCGGAGAAGCCGTGGTGGGCCGACGCGGTGCCCGACCTGCACGAGACCCTCGACGTGCCCGCCGGCCACGACGGCGGCTGGGCGTTCACCGCGCCGGTCGTCGAGATGCCGGTCTACCTCGAGTGGCTGGCCTCGCGGGTGCTGGACGCCGGGGGCTCGATCACCCGGCTCACCCTGCACGGCCTGCCGAGCGCAGGTGGCGACGGCCCGACCGCCGTGGTCGACTGCGCGGGCCTGGGCGCCAAGTTCCTCGCGGCCGACCCGACGCTCCACCCGGTGCAGGGGCAGGTGGTGCTGGTCGAGCAGGTCGGGCTGGAGCGCTGGTGGCTGGAGAGCGGCTCGGAGGGCGGGCCGACGTACGTCGTGCCGCGCTCGCGCGACGTCGTCGTCGGCGGCACCGACGTCGAGGGGGAGTGGAGCCGGACGCCCTCGCCCGACGTGGCCGCGGCGATCCTGCGTCGCGCGCTGCGCCTGGTGCCCGCGCTGGCCGGCGCGGAGGTGCTCGGCCACAAGGTCGGGCTGCGTCCGGCACGCCCCGAGGTGCGGGTCGAGCGGGTCGGCGACGTGGTGCACTGCTACGGCCACGGCGGCGCCGGTGTGACGCTCAGCTGGGGCTGCGCCGACGAGGTGGTCGGGCTGCTCGGCTGATTGGGGATCGGCCCGCGCCCGCCGGTAGCCTCGGCCGGGTGTCTCGGTCCGGCAAGGTCGCCCTCGCGCTCGCGGCGTGCGTCGCGGTCGCGTGCGCCGTGCTGGGCCTGGAGGGTGTCGGCTCCACCGACCAGGTGGCCGATCCGGCACCGCGCAGCGCCGCCCGGCTCGCGGGCGACGGCCAGCCGCCGGCGAAGCGCCCCAACGTCATCCTGGTCCTCACCGACGACCTCGACACCTCGCTCATGCAGTACATGCCCCACGTCAACCGGCTGATCCGCGACCAGGGCGCCGACTTCACGAACTTCTACGTCGAGCAGTCGAGCTGCTGCCCCTCGCGCGCCTCGATCCTGTCCGGGCTCTACGCGCACAACCACGGTGTGATCGGCAACGTGTGGCCGCAGGGCGGCTACGACCGCTGGCGGCAGACCAAGCAGGACGACGACCTGCCCGTCTGGCTGGACCGCGCGGGCTACCGCAGCGCGATGCTCGGGAAGTACTTCAACGAGTACCCCTACCACCCCGGCAACCACCTGACCGACGAGCGGAAGGCGGAGCTCCGCGCGTTCGTGCCGCCGGGCTGGGACTCCTGGGCCTCGCCCGTGCAGGGCAACGCCTACGCGCAGGACCACTACCGGCTCAACGTCGACGGCACGGTCGACACGGACTTCCGCGAGGACTACCTCGACTCGTGGCTCGGCGACCGGGCGCTCGACCTGGTGGACGGCGCCGACGGCTTCGACTTCGGCGCGGGCGGGCAGTTCCTCTACTACGCGTCGTACAGCCCGCACACGCCGTACGCCTATCCGAAGGACCTGGAGGGCACCTTCGCGGACGCGGAGTACCCCCGCACGCCGGACTTCGACGAGGCGGACGTCTCCGACAAGTTCGGGCTCACCCGCGACCGCCGGGCGCTGACGCCCGCCGACGTCGCGACCATCGACGAGACGCACCGCAAGCGGATCCGGTCGGTGCAGGTGCTCGACCAGAACGTCGCCGAGCTCGTTCAGGCGCTGGCCGACCAGGGTGCGCTCGACGACACCTACCTGATCTTCACCAGCGACAACGGCTACCACATGGGCAACCACCGGCGTGAGATCGGCAAGTACACCCAGTTCCAGACCGACGTGCGGGTGCCGTTCTACATCCGCGGCCCCGGCATCGCGCCCGGCTCGACCATCGACGACCTGGCCGGCAACATCGACATCGCGCCCACGATCGCCGAGATCGCCGGCGCCCCGACGCCCGACGTCGACGGCATCTCGCTGCTCCCGCGCCTGCACGGCGGGCCGCCGCTGGCGCGGAAGTTCTTCCTCCTCGGGCGGGCGCTGACGCCGTCGAACACGACCTCGAACGGCCTCGAGGAGGCTCCCGAGACCGTCGTGGAGAACAGCCGCTCGAGCCGGCTCAACGACTTCACCGGCGTCATCAACGGGCGCTACAAGCTGATCCGCTACACGCACCTGCCGCACGAGGAGCTCTACGACCTCAACAAGGACCCGTTCGAGCTGGTCAACCTGCTCGCCGGCGGCGAGGCGTCGTACGCCGCGATGTCGCCGCACGGTCGCGAGGCGGTCGACACGCTGCGGGCCGCGCTCGACCGGCTGACCAGCTGTGCGGGGGAGACCTGCCGGTAGCCGGGCAGTTTCACCGGGTACCCGGTGAAACTGGTCCTGCCCGTGTGGAACTCCGTGCGGGAACCGCCAGTTTCGTCAGGGCAGGGCCCTGACCGCGACGACGGCCGAGGGCCTCAGGGCGCCGTAGAGGTGCGGGAAGGTCTCGTCCACGCCCGGCGCGGGTGGCTCCTCGACGAGCGGCGCGTCGAGCAGGTCCGTGTCGATCTCGAGCAGCACCAGCGGCTCGGCCACGTCGGCGTAGTACCGCTCGCGGACGCCCTCCCACTGGTCGGCCCGGCTGCAGTGGATGAACCCCTCCTGCTCGAGCGTCACGCCGAGGGTGCTGATGGTGTAGGCGCCGTCGCGCTGCGCCTGCTCCCAGTCCGCCGCCGTGGCGACGTGGTAGATCCGCATGACCTCATCGTGCCTGCACCGACCCCAGCCGACCCACCTGCTCGGCGTACCAGACGACGCCGGTGAGGTGCTCGCAGATCTCCCGCACCGTCCAGCTCGGCGTGCGCGGCCGGTCCCACTCGTCCGGCCCCGCGGCCGCGACGCGCAGAGCGAAGCTGCGCCCCAGCCGCCGGAGCCGCTGGCGGGCCTCGTCGAGGTCCTGCTCGGCGAACCGCGCCCAGTCGCTCTCGAACGTCGCCAGGCTCGCGTGCCACTCGTCCGGCTGGGTCGGCACCCCGGCCAGCATCGCCTCGACCTCGGCGAGGTGGTCGATCACGTGGTCGGCGATGCGGCGTACGGCCTTGTGCGGTGTGTAGACCCGGTCGCCGTCCTCGCTGACGCAGGGCCGCCCGTCCCACGCCAGCCACGTCTGGGCGATCGCGAGGCACTCCTCGACGGCCTGCTCCACCTTCGTGCCGGGGTTCTCGTCCATGCCTCGACGCTAGGACCGGGACGCTTCCGCCGGCATGGAAGCGTCACGAGCCCCCTGTGGACGGTTCGTGGCCAGATCGCGATGCCGAGCCGTCGTTACTGCTCATCAGTAACGCCGACTCGGCGGGCTACTCGTCAGCAGGAACGCCGACTCGCGGTCAGAAGAGGCGGTGGCTGGGGTCGTCGAGGCCGCGGAGGGCGTCGTAGTCGACGACCGCGCAGGTGATGCCGCGGTCCTCGGCCAGGACGCGGGCCTGCGGCTTGATGAGCTGGGCGGCGAAGATGCCGCGGACCGGGCCCTTGGTGGTCAGGAGGGGCTCTCGGTTGAGCAGGTCGAGGTAGCGGGTGAGCTGCTCGACGCCGTCGATCTCGCCGCGGCGCTTGATCTCGACCGCGACCGAGAGGCCGGAGGCGTCGCGGCACATCAGGTCGACCGGGCCGATGGCGGTGGGGTACTCGCGACGCACGAGCGTCAGCCCCTCGGCGAGGGTGGCCGGGTGCTCGGCCAGCAGCTCCTGGAGGTGCTTCTCCACGCCGTCCTTCTGGAGGCCCGGGTCGACGCCGAGCTCGTGGGAGGAGTCGTGCTGGATCTCCTCGAGCAGGATCCGCAGCGTGTCGCCGTCCTTGCCCGTGACGGTCCACTCGACGGTGCCGTCCTCCGAGACGCCCTCCTTGACCGAGCAGGGCGGCGACATCCAGTTGAGGGGCTTGTAGGAGCCGCCGTCGGAGTGCACCAGCACGGAGCCGTCGGCCTTGACCATCAGCACGCGCGGCGCCATCGGCAGGTGAGCGGTGAGCCGCCCCGCGTAGTCGACCTGGCAGCGGGCCACGACCAATCTCACGAGGGCCGAATCTACCGTGGCCGCGGCTCCCGCCCCTCAGCAGATGACCGCGACCACGGTCCCCTTGCCGCCGGCCCCCGGCGACGCGCCGTACGACGACGTCTTGACGACCACGAGGTGGGTGACCGTGCCGGTGATGCTCGAGCCCGCCTTGGTGACCTTGCTCGTCACGAGCGTGCCCATGTAGCTCGGCACCGTCGCCGGCGGAGCACCGCTGTTGCCCGGGTCGGCGGCGAAGGTCCCGCCGCAGGCCGGCGGCGTGCCGGGCGAGGTCGCGAAGCCCTTGAAGGCGTTCGGCGCGGCCCCGCCGCTGAGCGAGTTGTCCTTCTCCCACTGCGCGCCGAAGAACGTCACCGCCGAGCCGGTCGCGGCGTTGCGGTCGCCGATGGCGAAGGCGCCACGGCTCGGGAACGCGTAGACGATCACCGAGTCGGAGTCGGAGCTGGCGAGGTAGTAGTCGTCCTGGGCGAACTCCGAGACCACGCTCACCGGGCCGAGCGGCTGGGCGACCGCGGCGATGTCGCAGGCCGCGCGTCCGGCCGCGTCGGTGAGCGCGGTGCAGCTCTGCGCCGACGAGCCGGTGCCGAGGGTGAAGGTCACGCTCCGGCCGGCGATGGCCGGGGCGCCGTCGTCCTCGGTGAGGAGGGCCGACGCGTGCGCCGTGCCGCCGTCGAGGATGACGGTGTCGCCGGTGTAGACGAGCGAGGTCTGCTCGCGGGTGACCATGAACGTCGTGCTCGTCGAGCTGGGCTGGCTGCCCGCGTCGCCGGCGAACGACGCCGAGACGGTGTACGCGCCCGCCGGCTCCTGCGGCGTGATCGAGCAGGAGGCCCGGCCCGCCGCGTCGGTGACGGCGTCGCAGCTCTCCGAGGCCATGGAGAAGTGCACGGTCCTGCCGACGACCGGCGAGGCGTCGTAGGTGCGGGTGAGCGTGGCCCCGAGCGTGGCCGGGTCGTGGAAGTCGCCGTTCGTCGCGCCGTCGTAGGTCAGCGTCGTCCGGGCCCGCTCGACGGTCTGGGTCACCGAGCCCGAGCTCCCGTTGTGGGTGCCGCTGCCGGCGTACGTCGCTGTGATCGTGTGGCTGCCGACGGTGAGGACGGACGTGCTGACCGAGGCCTTCCCGGACCCGTCGAGGGTGCCGGTCCCGAGGGCCGTCCCGTTGTCGCTGAACTGCACCGTGCCACCCGGGGTGCCCGCGCCCGGCGCGACCGGGCCGACGGTCGCCGTGAACGTCACCGACTGCCCCAGCTCCGACGGGTTGTGCGAGGACGACACCGTGGTCTGGGTGTCCGACTTCTGCACGATCTGGCCGCCGGCCAGGGCACCGGAGCTGTCGAGGGTGTTCGGGTTGGTGCTCGTGAACGCCGCCGTGACCGGGTGGTTGCCGACCGTCAGCGTCGAGGTGCTGACCGAGGCGTGCCCGGCGCCGTCGACGGCTTGCGGGGCGCCGAGGTCGGCCCCGTCGACCTGGAACTGGACGGTGCCGGCGACCGCTCCACCGCCCGTCCTGGTGACGGCGGCGGTGAACGTGACGTCCTGCCCGAAGCTCGAGGGGTTGGCCGAGGACCCGATCCCGACGCTGCTCGGCTGGGCCGGCGGCGGGTTCACGTGGTGGCTCGCCGCCACGATGCCCGGGCACGGGCCGGTGTTGAGGATCGCGACAGCCACGATGGTGTGGTCGCCCACGTCGAGGCTGGAGGTGGTGAAGAACGCCTCCGTGTTGTCCTTCAGCGGCACCAGCGGCACGATCTCCGTGCCGAGGAAGCTGGCGCCGTCGAAGAAGTTCACCACCCCGACCGGTGACGGGCCCGTCTCCGCCGGCAGGCTGGCCGCGGCGAAGAACCGGAAGGTCGCGGGCTGACCCAAGGTGCTCGGGTTGCTCCTCGCCTGCAGGGTGCAGGCCGTCGTGATGGTGCCCGCAGCCGCCGGTGGCGACAGCGGACCGAGGAGCAGGGCGCCACCGACGAGGGCACCGGCCAGGAGCGTGGCAGAACCGTTGCGCGGGAGACCGACCATGGTGGCATCGTCCTCGGCGTGGACCCGGACGGCATGACCCCATTGGGCTATGTGCGTCCGCGGATCCGTGCGGCCCGGGCGTCCGACCTCCGGCACGTCGCGCCGATCGAGGACGCCGGCGGACCGCAGTTCGCGGAGCACTTCGGCGAGGCCGTCGAGCCGGTCCTGCTCAGCCCGGCGACGGACGGCCGGCACCGCGCCGCCGAGCCCGGGTTCCTCCTGGTCGCCGTCGGCGAGGACGACGAGCCGGTCGGCTTCGTGCACGTGCTGGAGCTCGACGGGCACGCCCACCTCGAGCAGCTCTCGGTCCACCCCACCCACCAGCGCCGGGGGATCGGCGCCGCCCTGACGCGCGCGGCGATCGCGGAGGCCCGCGCCCGCGGCTTCGACCGGCTCAGTCTCTGCACCTACCGCGACGTGCCGTGGAACGGCCCGTTCTACCGGTCGCTCGGGTTCGCCGAGGTCGCCGAGGCCGACCTCGCGCCGTACGAGCGCCGGCTCCGCGAGGTGGAGCGCGACCTGCGTCTCGACGTGAACGGCGTGCGCGTCGTGATGAGCATCGCACTCGGGTGAACACTCGCTAACCGGTCAACTAGGCTCCGGCGCATGACTGAGCAGGCCGCCCAGCCCCGCACGTTCTCGACCATCGGCGTCGTCGGACTCGGCACCATGGGTGCCGGCATCGCCGAGGTGTTCGCGCGCAACGGGTTCAGCGTCATCGGCGTCGAGGTCAACGACGACGCGCTGGCCCGTGGCCGGCAGCACCTCGAGCACTCGACGTCGCGAGCGGTGAAGCGCGAGAAGCTCACCGAGGCGGAGGCCGCCGAGCTGCTGGCCCGGATCACCCTGACGACCACGATGAAGGACCTGCACGAGGCCGACTTCGTCGTCGAGGCCGTCGTCGAGTCGCTCGAGGTGAAGAAGCAGATCTTCGCCGAGCTCGAGGGCATCGTCGCGCCCGACGCGATCCTGGCGACCAACACCTCGTCGCTGAGCGTCACCGAGATCTCGACCGCCAACGCCCACCCGGGCCGGGTCATCGGCGTCCACTTCTTCAACCCGGCGCCGGTGCAGAACCTCGTCGAGATCGTCCGCACCGTCGTCACCGAGCCGCAGGTGCTGGAGGACGTCACCGCGCTGGTCGAGCAGCTCGGCAAGAACCCCGTCGTCTGCGGCGACAAGGCGGGCTTCATCGCCAACACGCTGCTCTTCGGCTACCTCAACCACGCGGTCGCGATGTTCGAGGGCAAGTTCGCCTCGCGCGAGGACATCGACGCCGCGATGCGCTTCGGCTGCGGCTACCCGATGGGTCCGCTCCAGCTGCTCGACCTGATCGGCCTCGACACGGCCTACGAGATCCTCGAGACGATGTACCGCCAGGGCCGCGACCGCCTGCACGCGCCGGCCCCGATCCTCAAGCAGCTGGTCACCGCCGGCATGCTCGGCCGCAAGACCGGCCGCGGCTTCTACACCTACGACGGGCCCGACAGCCCGGTCACCGTCGCCGACGACCTCACGCCGAGCGCCGACGACCGCCCGCAGCTGCAGCACCACATCGCGAAGGTCGGCGTCGTCGGCACCGGCACGATGGCCGGCGGCATCGTCGAGGTGTTCGCCAAGGGCGGGTACGACGTCCTCTTCGTCGGCCGCAGCCAGGACAAGGTCGACGGCGTGACCGCCGCGATCACCCGCAACTTGGACAAGCAGATCCAGCGCGGCCGGGCGACCGAGGACGACAAGGCGGCCGTGCTCGCCAGGGTCACCGGGACGACCTCGCTCGACGACCTGCGCGACGTCGACATCGTCGTCGAGGCGATCGCCGAGGACCTCGCGATCAAGACCACGCTGTTCAACAACCTCGACGACATCTGCACCGGTGGAAATGGGGGGCGAGGCGCGATCCTGGCCACCACGACGTCCTCGCTGCCGGTCATCGAGCTCGCGCGGGCCACCGACCGGCCCCAGGACGTCATCGGCATGCACTTCTTCAACCCCGCGCCTGTGATGAAGCTGGTCGAGGTGGTCTCGACGGTGATGACCGACGACGACGTCGCCCAGACCGTCCGCGCGCTCTGCGACAAGGTCGGGAAGGTCGCGGTCTCGTGCGCCGACCGCGCCGGGTTCATCGTCAACGCCCTGCTGTTCCCCTACCTCAACGACGCGGTCAAGATGCTCGAGGCGCACTACGCCACCGCCGACGACATCGACACCGCGATGAAGCAGGGCTGTGCGCTCCCCATGGGCCCCTTCGAGCTCCTCGACGTTGTCGGCAACGACGTGTCGCTGGCCATCCAGCGCGAGCTCTACCTGGAGTTCCGCGAGCCGGGCTTCGCGCCCGCCCCGCTGCTGGAGCACCTGGTGACGGCCGGCTACCTCGGCCGCAAGACCAAGCGCGGCTTCCGGGACTACTCGGTCCGCTGATCGCGCGAGCCACGGAGCGGGATGGTCCGTGACGTCTGTGCCTGGAACCAGCGTTTCCACGGCTCGAACGTCAGGGACTATCCCGACCGAGCCACGTGCAGGTCGACTCCGGCCGTGTCCGCACGGGCCCGGCAGATGGCCTGGGCGGGCCATGGACAACCCGTCGTGCCGTGGGGTGGTCTCAGGGGCATGACGTTCCTGCGCCGCGGCGCCGTCCTGATCTCCCCGCTGGCCGTGCTCGCCGGCTGCCTGGTCGCCGCGCCGCAGGCGCAGGCCGCTCCGGCCGACACCGCGCGTGCAG
Source organism: Nocardioides halotolerans DSM 19273 (assembly GCF_000422805.1). Classification (GTDB taxonomy): domain Bacteria; phylum Actinomycetota; class Actinomycetes; order Propionibacteriales; family Nocardioidaceae; genus Nocardioides; species Nocardioides halotolerans. Next base: position 122,585 of record NZ_AUGT01000021.1, read on the forward strand.
CCAAGCCCGCGTGCGCGCGCACGCTCGCGGCGTACCCGATCCTCAGGCCGGGTGACCGCAAGGCCGCCGTGCGCACCCTGCAGTGCTCGCTGAACGACGTCGGAGCCGGGCCGGTGGTCGTGGACGGGTTCTACGGCCCGCAGACCAAGGCGGCGGTCAAGAGGATCACCGACGGCTTCGAGGGCACCGGGGCCCCGCACCCCTACCGGATCAACAACGGCTTCTGGACGCTGCTGTTCGGTCGCCAGCTGCCGGACAGCAACCTCGCGATCGGCGCCCACGGTCCGGTCGTGAAGATCCTGCAACGGGCACTGCGCGCCGCGGGCGCGACCATCGTCGTCGACGGAAGCTTCGGGCCGCAGACCCAGCGCGTCGTCAAGGCCTACCAGCGCGAGCACCACATCCGGCCGGCCAACGGCGTCGTCAACGAGGACACCCGGTTCTTCCTCGGCATGGGCGGGGTGTTCGGCCAGCTCAGCTGAGCCGTGTCTCTCAATTCATGGCGGCGCCGGACGCCGCCCAGATCACGCATCCACCAGCAATTCAGAGACACGGCCTAGCGGTGACCGCCAGCTCGAGGAGGAGCGACGGCACGGCCGGGTCGTCGGCGTCGACCACCGCGACCAGGTCGAGCACGTCGTCGCGCCGGCCCGCCAGCGCCAGGCCCTCGAGCTTGGCCACCGCGCCGTCGACGAGCGGGAGCTCGGCCAGGTCGAGCACCTGCTCGCCGTCGAGCAGGGCGAGCGCGGCGCCGACCACCGGCCCGTCGTCGTAGGTCGACGGCGAGTCCTCCGCCGCCGCGCTGACCAGCACCAGCCCGCCCGGGAGGCCGATCGCGTCGGTGATCGCCAGACCCACGCCGGCGACGGTGCCGAGGTCGTAGCGCCGCACGGCGGACACCCGCACGGCCGCGGGCGCGCCGGTGGCCTGGTCGAGCAGCGCATCGAGCGCGACGTCGACGCTGGCCGTCGGTGCGCCGGCCGAGGGGAGGCCGCGCTGGAACCACCGGAGCGCCTCGCCGACGACGGTCGCGCCCTCGAGGTTGAGCTGGTCGGCGGGGACCTCGAGGACGTCCGCGACGTGCGCGTAGACCGGCGCGAGGCCCGCGACCTGGATCGCGCTCTCGGAGAGGAGCACGCAGCGCATCCGGGCCGCCGTCGACCCCGACCCGAGGGCGAGCGTCCGTCCGTCGGGGAGCGCCACCACCGCCTCGAGGTCGGGCTTGAGCGCCTTCGTGCCGGCCGCCTCCGCGAACGTGTCGTGACCCTGGACCGGAGGGAGCAGGCGGAGCCGCCGGCCCGACCCCGCCTCCCACACGCAGCCGTGGGTGGCGTCGTCCTGCACGACCAGCCAGCCGGCGGCGTACCTCGCGATGCCGGAGGCGGCCCGGACCGGCGTCCCGTCGCGGAACCGCAGGGGCGTGGCGCCGGCCAGCTCGATCCTCACGAAATGATCCGGGTGGTCATGTGAGCATGGTCTCAGGGGTACCAGCCTCGGTATGAACGTGGAGACAGGTCGGATCACCACCGACATCCCTGCTCGCCTCGACCGGCTGCCGTGGGCCCGCTGGCACTGGCTCGTCGTGATCGGTCTCGGCACCGTGTGGATCCTCGACGGCCTCGAGGTCACCATCGTCGGCTCGATGTCCGACGCCCTCAAGCCCGACGGCGACGGCCTCGGCATGAGCAGCTTCCAGGTCGGCTTCGCCGGCGCGGCGTACGTCGCCGGCGCCTGCCTGGGCGCGCTGTTCTTCGGTCAGCTGACCGACCGCCTCGGCCGCAAGAAGCTGTTCATGGTCTCACTGGGCGTCTACTCGGTGGCCACCGTGCTCACGGCGTTCTCGATGAACCCCATGTGGTACTTCGCCGCCCGGTTCCTGACCGGCACCGGCATCGGCGGCGAGTACGCCGCCATCAACTCCGCGATCGACGAGCTGATCCCCGCCAAGTACCGCGGCCGCGTCGACGTCGCCATCAACGGCTCGTTCTGGGTGGGTGCCGCCGGTGGTGCGCTGCTCACCATCCCGCTGCTCGACCCGACCGTCATCGACCAGGCCTGGGGCTGGCGGCTCGCGTTCGGCCTCGGCGCGATCCTGGCCGTCGGCATCCTCCTCGTGCGTCGCAACGTGCCGGAGAGCCCGCGCTGGCTGTTCATCCACGGGCGCGAGGACGAGGCCGAGGAGATCGTGCGCGAGATCGAGCGCACGGTGCGCGACGAGTCCGGCAAGGAGCTGCACGACGTCTCCGAGACGATCACGATCCGGCAGCGCCGGACGATCAGCATCCCGATGATCGCAAGGACGGTGTTCACGCTCTACCCGAAGCGGACGGTGCTCTGCTTCTCGCTCTTCGTCGGGCAGGCGTTCCTCTACAACGCCTTCTTCTTCACCTACGGCGACACCCTCAGCACGTTCCTCGACGTCGGCCAGACCGGGTGGTACATCGCGGTCTTCGCGGCCAGCAACTTCGCCGGTGCGCTGCTCCTGAGCCCGCTCTTCGACTCCCTGGGCCGGGTCAAGATGATCACGTTCACTTACGTCGCCTCGGGCATCCTGCTCGCCGTCACCGGCTTCTTCCTCGCGGACTTCTCGGCGGTCACGCTCACGCTGATGGGCTGCATCGTGTTCTTCATGGCCTCGGCCGGCGCGAGCGCCGCCTACCTCACGGCCAGCGAGATCTTCCCGATGGAGACCCGGGCGCTGTGCATCGCCTTCTTCTACGCGATCGGCACGGCCGCAGGCGGCATCGCCGGACCGCTGCTGTTCGGCTACCTCATCGACCACGCGACGGCCTCGAAGGACATCGGCGGCATCGCCATCGGCTACTACATCGGCGCCGCGCTGATGGTCGCGGGCGGCATCGTCGAGGCCTTCCTCGGCGTCAAGGCCGAGGGCCAGTCGCTGGAGAGCATCGCGCAGCCGCTCACCGCCGAGGACGCCGACAGCGGCGCGCCGGGCTCGACGCCGGAGCCCGCGACCGCCTGACCGGCGCCGTCCACCGCGCCGTCCACCGCGCGACCCGAGCAACCACCGAAGGAGCTCACCATGCCGATGCCACCTCCCAAGGCCAGCACCGAGGGCAAGCGGGACCGTCAGGTCTTCCACGAGATGGGCCAGATCGTCCGCGCGCTCGAGACCAACGGCCCGCAGCAGCCCGACCGGCTCGCCGACCTGGTCGGGGCGGCGTACTGGGAGCAGGACCGGTTCGACCGCGCGCTCGCGTTCGTCGTCCAGGACGGCCTGGCCTACCGCACCGACGAGGGCCTGCTCGCGGCGTCCTGATGCCGACCGGCCCACGACGCGGGAGCTCGGGGGCTCCGACCTCTGATCGGTAGGTTCGACAGGTGATCCCCGCGCTCCTCGGTCTGCTCGCGGCCGCGATCGTGGCGCTGCCGACCGGCACCGACGTCGACTACCAGCTCGGCGGCGCCGCCGACGCGCCGGCCAACGTCGGCGTGGTGGTCCGCGACCGCTCCGAGCCGCCGGCCGCGGGCCGCTACAACGTCTGCTACGTCAACGGCTTCCAGACCCAGCCCGACGAGAAGCGGTTCTGGGCCAGGCACCCCGGGCTGGTCCTGCGCGACGCCGCCGGATCGCCGGTCGTCGACGAGGCGTGGGGCGAGCGTCTGCTCGACCTCCGCACGCCGGCCCGGCGGCACGCGCTGGCCCGCATCGTCGGACGGTGGATCGCGGGCTGCGCCCGCGACGGCTACGGAGCGGTCGAGCTCGACAACCTCGACTCCTTCACCCGCAGCGACGGGCTGCTGACCCGGCGCCAGGCGACGGGGTACGCCGCGCTGCTCGTCCACCGGGCGCACCGGAACGGCCTGGCGGTCGGGCAGAAGAACCTCGCGGGCTACGACGGCACGCGGATCGGCTACGACTTCGCGGTCGCGGAGGAGTGCGGCCGCTACGACGAGTGCGGGCGCTACGTCGCCCACTACGGCGACCAGGTGCTGATGATCGAGTACCGCCCCGCCGACTTCGCCGAGACCTGCGCGGCCCACGGTGCGACGCACGCCGTGGAGCTGCGCGACCGCGACCTGACGCCCGACGGCGTCCACGGGTGGTGCTGACCGTGGCGCTGTACACGACCGAGCTGGGGGAGACGGGCAGCCGCGTGGTCTTCTGCCACGGGCTGTTCGGGCAGGGACGCAACTTCACCGCGATCGCGAAGGGGCTGACCGACGACCACCGGGTGACGCTCGTCGACATGCCCGACCACGGGCGCTCGCCATGGAGCGAGCGGTTCGACTACCTCGCGGCCGCCGACCAGGTCGCGAACCTGCTCCACGAGGACGACCCCGTCGCGCTGGTCGGCCACTCGATGGGCGGCAAGATCGCGATGCTGGCCGCGCTGCGGCACCCGGCGCTGGTCGAGCGCCTGGTGGTGGTCGACGTCGCGCCGGTGCCCTACGACCACGCGACCGAGTTCGAGGGCTACATCAAGGCCATGCGGGCCATCGACCTCGACCGGCTCGAGCGGCGCTCGCAGGCCGAGGACGCGCTGCGTGAGGCGGTGCGCAGCCCGACCGTGCGCGGCTTCCTGCTCCAGAGCCTCCGGCGCGAGCACGACCACTGGCGGTGGCTGCTCAACCTGGAGCTGCTCGGCCGCGACCTCGACTCGATCACCGGCTGGCCGGAGTCGGCGCTCGCCGGCACCGCGGCGTACGACGGACCGGTGCTGTGGGTCGGCGGCGCCGACTCGGCGTACGTCCGGGCGGACTACGCCGAGGCGATGGACCGCTGGTTCCCGCGCAACCGCCGGGTCACCGTCAAGGGCGCCGGGCACTGGGTGCATAGCGAGCAGCCCGAGGTGTTCGCGGAGGTGCTCCGCCGGTTCGTCGACTGAGGATCCGTCCGCGCCGCCAGCGGGGGGTCGCAGGTCAGCTCGCAGCCGGATCGCGGGTGCGTGCGCGGTAGGCCGCCACGGCGTTGCGGTTGCCGCAGGTCGTCGAGCAGAACCGCCGCGAGCGGTTGCGGGACAGGTCGAGCACCACGCCCTCGCAGGTCTCGTCGGCGCAGACCGAGAGGCGTGAGAGCTCGTCGGCGCGGACGACGTCGATCATCGCCATCGCGGTCTCGACGAGGATGCGGCGGGCCAGCGGCTGGTCGGTGCCGATCGCGTGGATGTGCCAGCCGAGCTGGTCGTGCCGCACCAGCTGGGGGACCGCCTGCGTCTCGCCGAGCATCTCGTTGACCAGCGACACCGCGGTCTCGTCGTCGGCCGCCGTGAGCACCGCGCGGAGCCGGGGCCGCAGCGCGCGGACGGCGTCGAGCTCCGCCCGGGTGTGGTCGCGCCGACCGGAGTACTGGTAGGCGTCCCAGACCCGGTCGAGGTCCTCGTCGGTGGTGAGGGTGTCGGGGTCCAGGGCGCTGTTGGCCAGGGTCACCGCGGCCTGCAGCGCTAGCTCGGTGTCATGGGTGAAAACCACGTTGACACATTACCTCACCCGACCGTAGTGTCATGTGTCATGACGGCGATGACTCATGACGCACCGCTCGATGCCGTCGGCGGTCGCGGCGCAGCGCCGTCGCGGCTCACGGCCGGGCTGCTCTTCGCCCTGGTGTCGGCGGTCTCCTTCGGCATGTCAGGGGCGCTCGCGCGCGGCCTGATCGAGACCGGGTGGAGCGCCGGCGCGATGACGCTGGTGCGGGTGGCGCTGGCCGCGGTGGCGCTCACGCCGCTCGGCCTCGCGTCGCTGCGCGGTCGCTGGGTGCTCCTGCGCCGCAACCTCGGGCTGCTGGGCGCCTACGGCGTGATCGCCGTCGCGGGCGCGCAGTTCTGCTACTTCTCCGCGGTCCAGCACATGCAGGTCGGGCCGGCCATCCTCATGGAGTTCACGGCGCCGGCGGTGGTCGTGGTCTACCTCTGGCTGCGGCACGGCCAGCGGCCGAGCCGGATGACGCTGGCGGGCGCGGCCGTGGCCGCCGCGGGGCTGGTGCTCGTCCTCGACCTGGTCTCGGGCGCCGACCTCAGCCTCCCGGGCGTCCTCTGGGCGCTGGGTGCGATGGTCGGCTGCGCGACCTACTTCATCATCAGCGCCGATGAGGACAACGGCCTCCCGCCGCTGGTCCTCGCGTGGGCGGGGCTCCTCGTCGGTGCGCTCGCCCTCGCCCTGCTCGGGATCGTCGGCGTGCTGCCCATGCGAACCTCGACCGCCACCACGTCGTACGCCGACGTGGAGGTCGCCTGGTGGGTCCCGCTGGTCGTGCTCGGGCTGGTCACCGCGGCGCTGTCCTACGTCGCCGGGATCGCCGCCGGACGACGGCTGGGCTCGCGGCTGGCCTCCTTCGTGGCGCTGCTCGAGGTGGTGGCCAGCGTGTTCTGGGCGTGGCTGCTGCTCCACGAGCTCCCGGGCACCGTCCAGCTCTTCGGCGGGCTGCTGATCCTGGCCGGCGTGGTGGGCGTCAAGCTCGGCGAGCGGTCCGTGGTCGTCCGGACGTCGGCTCCCGCCTGACGCCGGGTCAGTCGAGCGACTCTACGTAGTCGAGCGAGCAGATGGTGAGCAGCCGGGCCGCGATCGAGCCGGGTGCCGCCACGAACGTGATCGTCGCGCCGTTCTGGCGGGCGACGGCCTTCGACGAGGCGAGCACCCCGATCGCCGGGCTGGGCATGAACGTCACGTCGCCGAGGTCGATCGCCAGGTCGGAGCTGAGCTCGTCGGTGGCCTTGGAGATCGTGGTGCGGAGGTTGCCGCTGGCCACCTCGTCGAGCTCGCCGTGCAGCACGAGGACGCGACGGTCCTCGTCGAGGTCGAAGCTGAACGGCGTGATCACAGCGGCAGACTAGTCCCTCCGCAGGTCAGGAGCACTGTCGGCGGTCGCGGAAAGTTTCCGGGTCCGAGGTGCAACGGGTGCGCCCCGGCGCGCGTGTTCCGTGAGTGGATGTGGACGTGGAGCCGGACCGGGTGGCCGTGACCGCGCCCCCGTCGTTCGACGACTGGGTGGCCGCGCGAGGCGCCAGCCTGCTGCGGTTCGCCTACGTCGTCACCGGCTCGCAGCACGCCGCGGAGGACGCCGCCCAGGACGCGCTGGCGCGCGCGTGCGAGCGATGGGACCGGGTCGGCCGCACCGCCGACCCGGACAGCTACGTGCGCCGCATGGTGGTCAACGCCCACATCTCCCGGTGGCGGCGGACCCGCCGCGAGGCGCCTGTCGAGGTCCTCCCAGGGGCCGGTGAGGGCGCCGACCACGCGGCCCGGGTGAGCACCGCCGACGCCGTCTTGGCGGTCTGCCGCGACCTCCCGCCGCGCCAGCGGGCCGCTGTCGTGCTGCGGTTCTACGAGGACCTCGACTACCCCGAGATCGCGAGCCTCCTGGGGTGCTCGGAGGTGACGGTCCGCTCCCACGTCCACCGCGCGCTCGCGGCCCTGCGCTCCCGTCTGTCCGAGGAGGACCGATGACCGACGACCCTCACGACGCCGAGCTCGAGCGGGCGTTCCGCGACGGGCTCCGCCAGGTCGCCGACCGGGCCGAGGTCGGCGTGCCCCTGGCCGAGCGTGCGCACGGAGCCGCCCGGGGCCGGCGGCGCCGGCGGTGGACCGTCGTCGGCACCGTGGCCGCGGTCGTCGCCGTCTCGGGAGTGGCGGTGGCGGTGCGCTCGGACGGTGACGACCCGGCGCGGCGTCCCGCGGACCACGCTGTAGCCCAGCCCACGAGTGCGCCCGTCGCCGAGTGGCGCGCGGAGTCCTGGCACGGGCTGACCGTCGACGTGCCGGCCGACTGGGGCTGGGGGACCGCCCCGATGAGGTTCGCCGAGGACGGCGACCGGGGGCAGGCGTACTTCTGCGGCGGTCCCGGTGCCGAGGTCGCGGTCGGAGGCGGCCGGCCGGCCGCCTCCGGGAAGGACCTGCCCTGGGTCGGGCGGCCGATCATGCTCTCGGACGCCTGCGGTGCTCAGCTCTACCCGGAGCCGCCGCCCGCGCCGTACGTCTGGCTCGGGGCCGACGTCGACCCCGGCAGCGTCGACCTGGGGGACGGGTACGCGCAGGAGACCGTCGAGGCGTTCGGCACCACGCTCACCGTGGCCAGCCCGGACCCGGCGTTCCGTGAGCACGTCATCGACTCCGCGCGCGCCACGACCGGGTGTGCCACCAGTCTCGACGGGCCGCCGGCACCGCTGGGCATGCCGGTGGAGGGGCTCGAGCCGGTGCACTCCGCCCGGGTCTGCGCCTACCGGCGGCTCTACGACGACCAGCCCTTCGAGCTGGTCTACGCCACGACGCTCGACGAGCCGACGGCGCAGGAGCTGTACTCCCGCGGCACCGGGAGGGGCACCGCGTCCTGCGGGGCCAACCCCTACGAGTACGTCACCGTCACCTTCTCCGGCAAGGACCGGATGGGGACGGCGGAGCTCACCGCGGACTGGGTGGTCGACCCGGGGTGCCGCGCGGTCTCGCTCGGTGGAGGGGCCTGGGCGCCGCTGACCCAGAGGGGGATGGCGCTGTGGTCCGCCAACGGCGTCCGGGTGACCCTCACCGCCTTCATCGGGATCCTGGGTTAGACATCGATCCGCAGCCGCACCGTCACGACGTCGCCGACGGCTATGCCCTCGGGCTTGCGGAGCGCGTCCTTGAGCGGGACGACGTAGGAGCCGTCCTTGGGCCACAGCGCCGTGGTCAGCGTGGTCTCGCCGACGGTCACCGCGACCGGGACCATGCCCCAGCCGTAGGTCACCGCCGCGGCGACGTCGCGGATCTCGTCGGCGTCGTCCGGGGGCACCCGCACGAAGTGGTACGGCGCCGGGCCGCGCCACTCGAAGACCGCATCGCTGAACTCGAGCTCCATCGCCCGGTCAGCGCTGGTCCTGCCGGCGGATGAACACCTCGCGCGTCAGCATCAGGATCGCCGCCGCGGTCGGGATCGCGAGCAGCGCACCGACCACGCCGAGGAGCGCGGCACCGACCAGCGCCGAGATCACCGTGACCGCGCCGGGGACGTCGACCGACTTCGACATCACCCGCGGGTAGATGACGTAGTTCTCGACCTGCTGGTAGACGACGTAGAAGATCACGCAGGCGATGCCGATCTTGGGGTCCTCGGCGAAGGCGATCGCGGTGACCACGACGGCGCCGATGGTCGCGCCGATCATCGGGATGACGTCGAGGAGCGCGACCACGAAGGCGAGCGCGACGGCGTACTCCCCGAGGCCGACGGCGAACAGGAAGACCAGCGAGGAGATGCCGGCGCACGTCGCCACGATGAACGCGCCGGAGACGTAGCCCCCGACCCCCTCGATGATGCGGTCGCCGAGCCTGCCGACCCGGTCGCGGCGCGAGGCCGGGGCCAGCCGGTAGAGAGCCTTCTTGGTGGTGTCGAGCGAGGAGAGGAAGTAGAGCGTGAGCACCAGGATGATGAACGCGTTGAACAGGGCGCCCAGCACCGCCAGGCCGAAGCCGAGCGCGCCGCCGAACAGGGTGCCCGCGAAGTCACCGCCGGTGACGTAGTCGCGGACCTTGTCGATGACGTCGTATTCCTCGTCGAGGTCCTGGATCCGCTGGTTGTTCTGCAGGCGGTCGAACCACGACGGCGCCTGGTCGGTGATCGACCGCACCTGGTCGGTGATCACCGGGACGATCGCGATGAGGAAGAGCAGGACGGCGATGATCACGCAGATGATCACGAGGATCACCGCATAGCTCCGCCGCAGCCCACGGCGCTCGAAGAACATCACCGCCGGGTTGAGCCCCGCTGCGAGGAACAGCGACACGACGATCAGCACCAGCGTCGAGCCGATCGCGGCGATGTTGGTCAGCAGCCAGTAGGCCACCAGCGCGCCGGTCGCGCCCACGAACCCCAGGTAGAACGGCGCGCGGTGGTCGAGCGGAGGGCCGGGCTCGCCGAGGTACGACGGACCGCCGACGACGACCTCGTCGCCGGTGTCGGCGTCGGTGTCGTGGTCGCTGTCCTCGGTCGTCTCGCGTCGTCGCGGCGCGGGCGGGTCCGTCTGATTGCTGCTCACGCTCCGCCCGGTGCCCCGTCGCTCGTCGCTCAGGCGTCCTCGTCGTCACCGAAGCCGGCGACGACGTCTCGCAGCGAGGCGAGCTGGGCGGTGATGGCGTCGCGGCGCTTGGCGAGCCGGTCCACCTCCGACCGGAGGGCGGCGACCTGGCGCTCCTTCTCGGCGTCGCCGCTGGCGACGATCGACTCGGCCTGGGTGGTGGCCGACGCGGTGATCTGCTCGGCCTCGCGCCGGGCCCGGGTCAGGATGCCCTCGGCCTCGGTCTGCGCCGCGCCGCGAGCCTCGGTGGCCTGCTGGGTCGCCTCGCGGGCGCGCTGCTCGGCGGCGGTGGCCCGCTCCTCGGCCTCCTCGACCAGCCGCTTGGTCTCGGCGAGGGCGCTGGTGTGGTGCTCGGACGCCTCCCGGGCGAGCCGCTCGCGGTCCACCGCCAGCATCCGCCGCGCCTCCTGGACCTCACGGTCGACCGCCGCCTTGGCCTGCTCGGCCTCGCGCTGGGCTCCGGTGCGCAGCTCGCTGACCTCCTGCTGCACGGCCAACCGGAGCTGGTCGGCCTGGCGCTGCGCGCTGGCGAGCACATCGGCGGCCTCGCTCTTGGCGTTGCTGCGCTCCTGCTCGGCCTCGGTCATCAGGCGGGCGCGGTGGTCCTCGAGCTCCTTGGTCTGGACGATCCGCAGCTCCTCGGCCTCGCGGCTGGCGTCGGCCTTGATCGCCTGGGCGTCGCGGGCGGCCTGCTCGCGGATCTCCTCGGCGTCGCGCTGGGCGACCGCGCGCATCTCGGCGGCCTCCTCCTCAGCGAGGCGCAGCATCGCGCTCGCCCGGCCGCCGAGGCCGGCGTAGGACGGCTCCTGCGCCTCGGTGATCTGGCTGCGCGCCTCCACGAGCTCGCTCTCGAGCTCGCCGATGCGGGCCTCGGCTCGGGCCGCGCGCTGGCCGAGGTCGGCCTGGTCGGCGGCGAGCTGGCGGAGCCGGGCGTCGACGGCGTCCTTGTCGTAGCCGCCGCGACGGACCGTTGGCAGCGGAGGGAGCGGCGCGGCCTTGGCGGCCGGCGCTGCGGGTGCGGCGGGTGCGGGCGGGACCACGGGCCGGGCCTGGACCGGCACCTGCCGGGTGGCCTCGGGGGCGGCCTTCGCGGGCGCAGCCTTCACGGGTGCGGCCGCGGCCTTCGGCTCCTCCACCTCCGCCGCGACGTCGTCCGTCTCGTCGAGGGTCAGGTCGTCGGGGAGCGGGGGGATCACCTGGGTCTTCTCGGCGTCGACGTCGGTGTCCGTGTCGGCGTCGACGTCCTCGAGGTCGGCGTCCTGTGCCGTCGCGTCGGTCTCGTCACCCGTGGAGCCCTGCGGGCCGCTCCGCTCGTCGTCTTCGTCGTCGAAGATGGACAGGCCCTGGTTGTCCTGGTTGCTCATGGGGGGACGAGCTCCTTCGCATGGGGACGCGTGAACTCCGCCCATCCTCCACGATCGACCGGGGTTTGGCACACCCGGTCAGGACGTCTGCGTTCAGACGCCCCGGAACCGGTTGATGGCGTCCTCGTGCCGGGCGCGGAACTCCGGGTCGCGGACGCCGAGACCCTCCTGCGGAGCCAGGCACAGCACCCCGACCTTGCCCTGGTGGGTGTTGTGGTGGACGTCGAGCGCCGCCTGCCCGACCTCGTCGAGCGGGTAGGTCCGCGACAGCGTCGGGTGGATCTTGCCCTTGGCGATCAGGCGGTTGGCCTCCCACGACTCGCGGTAGTTGGCGAAGTGGGAGGAGATGATCCGCTTGAGGTTCATCCAGAGGTAGCGGTTGTCGTACTCGTGCATGTAGCCGCTGGTGGACGCGCAGGTCGTGATGGTGCCGCCCTTGCGGGTCACGAACACGCTGGCGCCGAAGGTCTCGCGGCCCGGGTGCTCGAAGACGATGTCGATGTCCTCGCCGCCGGTCAGCTCGCGGATCCGGGCGCCGAGCCGCTTCCACTCGCTCGGGTCCTGGGTCTGCGGGTCCTTCCAGAACCGGTAGCCCTCCTCGCTGCGGTTGATCACGAGCTCGGCACCCATGGAGCGGCAGATCTCCGCCTTGTCCTCGGAGGAGACCACGCAGACCGGGGTGGCGCCGCCGTTGAGGGCGTACTGCGTGGCGAAGCCGCCGAGCCCGCCCGAGGCGCCCCAGATCAGGACGTTGTCGCCCTGCTTCATGTCGCCGCCGTTCTTGGAGACCAGCTGGCGGTACGCCGTGCAGTTGACCAGGCCGGGGGAGGCGGCCTCCTCCCAGGTCAGGTGCGCGGGCTTGGGCATGAGCTGGTTGGCCTTGACCAGCGCGACGTCCGCGAGCCCGCCGAAGTTGGTCTCGAACCCCCAGATCCGCTGCTGCGGGTCGAGCATCGTGTCGTCGTGGCCGTCGGGGTCCTCGAGCTCGACGCTCAGGCAGTGCGCGACGACCTCGGTGCCGGGCTTCCACCGGGTCACGCCGGGGCCTGTGCGCAGCACGACGCCGGCCAGGTCCGAGCCGACCACGTGGTAGGGCAGGTCGTGCCGCTTGGTCAGCGGGGAGAGTCGGCCGTAGCGCTCGAGGAACCCGAACGTCGAGACCGGCTCGAAGATCGAGGTCCAGACGGTGTTGTAGTTGATCGCGGAGGCCATCACCGCCACCAGTGCCTCGCCCGGGCCGAGCTCGGGGAGGGCGACGTCCTCGACGTGGAGCGACTTGCGCGGGTCCTTGTCGCGCGACTCCATTCCCTCGAACATCTCCACCTCGTCCTTGTGCACCGTCGCGGCGCGGTAGGACTCGGGCAGGTCGAGGCTGGCGAACTCCTCGGGAGGCGTGTCACCGGCGAGGATGGCGTCGAGGATCTGCTGCATGAGTGGAAGTTACCTGTCAGTAGTAGCTGTGTTCGACTGGTTGTGACCTAGTTCGCGCTGCCCCGGGCGCGGTCCCAGCGTGAGTTGCGGTGATCTCTCTCGCTGGCGCGGCTTCGTTCCTCAGCCGCGCCGCTCGCTCGATCCGCGCTCGCCCACGTAGCCCGCTCGTTCCTCGCGGGCTACGGCTCGCTTGGCTCCACGAGCTCCACGAGGATGCCGCCGGCGTCCTTGGGGTGGATGAAGTTGACCCGCGAGTCGGAGGTACCCCGCTTGGGCTCGTCGTAGAGCAGCCGCAGGCCGCGCTCGCGGAGGGTGGCCGAGACCGCGTCGAGGTCGGCGACCCGGTAGGCGAGCTGCTGGATGCCGGGGCCGGAGCGGTCGAGGAACCTGGCGATCGTCGACTCGTCGTTCAGCGGCGCGAGGAGCTGGATGCAGGCGCCGGAGTCGCCGACCGCCATCATCGCCTCGCGGACGCCCTGCTCCTCGTTCACCTCCTGGTGCGCCAGGCGCATGCCGTAGGTGGTCTCGTAGAACGCGATCGCCTCGTCGAGGTCGGCCACCGCGACGCCGACGTGGTCGATCGCCGTGAACAGGCCCGGGAGCGGCGCGGAAGACGTGTCGGAGGTCATGCTGGGCATGGTTACAGAGCGCTAACCCGCGAAGTAAGGTCGATCCCACCATCCGTGGCGTTGGCTTCGTCACGTCGAGTCGCTGCAGTGGAGGTTTGGCGCATGTCCGACAACCCATCCGTGATCGTCGCCGGGGCCCGCACGCCGATCGGCCGTCTCCTCGGCGGTCTCAAGGACCTCACCGCCGCCGACCTGGGCGGGGTCGCCATCAAGGGCGCCCTCGAGAAGGCCGGTGTCTCGGGCGACCAGGTCGACTACGTGATCATGGGCCAGGTGATCCTGGCCGGCGCCGGGCAGAACCCCGCGCGCAACGCGGCGGTGGCCGGCGGGATCCCGATGAGCGTCCCGTCGATCACCGTCAACAAGGTCTGCCTCTCCGGCCTCAACTCGATCGCGATGGCCGACCAGCTGATCCGGGCCGGCGAGGTCGAGATCGTCGTCGCCGGCGGCATGGAGTCGATGACCAACGCGCCCCACCTGCTGCCGAAGTCCCGCGAGGGGTTCAAGTACGGCGACACGGCGCTGGTCGACTCGATGGCCTACGACGCACTGTTCGACCAGGTCACCCAGCAGGCGATGGGCCTGCTGACCGAGGAGATCAACGGCGCCGCGCACAACCTCACCCGCGAGGAGCAGGACGAGTTCGCCGCCCGCTCGCACCAGCGCGCCGCCGAGGCCTGGAAGAACGGCCTCTTCGACGACGAGGTCGTCCCGGTCCCCGTGCCGCAGCGCAAGGGCGACCCGGTGATGGTGACCACCGACGAGGGCGTCCGCGGCGACACCACCGTCGAGTCGCTGTCCAAGCTGCGCCCGGCGTTCAGCAAGGAGGGCACCATCACGGCCGGCACGTCGTCGCAGATCTCCGACGGCGCCGCCGCCGTCGTGGTGATGAGCAAGGCCAAGGCCGAGGAGCTCGGCCTGGAGTGGCTCGCCGAGATCGGCGCCCACGGCATGGTCGCCGGCCCCGACTCGAGCCTGCAGCTCCAGCCGGCCAACGCCACCGCGCTGGCCTGCCAGAAGGAAGGCATCAGCCCCACCGACCTCGACCTGGTCGAGTTCAACGAGGCGTTCGCAGCCGTCGGCATCTCGGCGGCCCGCGAGCTCGGCCTGCCCGACGAGAAGGTCAACGTCAACGGCGGCGCCATCGCCCTGGGCCACCCCGTCGGCATGTCGGGCACCCGGGTCGTGCTGACGCTCGCCCTCGAGCTCAAGCGCCGCGGCGGCGGCGTCGGTGCCGCTGCGCTGTGCGGTGGTGGCGGCCAGGGCGACGCCCTGATCGTCCGTGTCCCGTAGGGCAGAGCAGGTCGACGACCTCGTCGCGCGCGCCCGGGACGGCGAGTCCCGGGCGGTGGCGCGGCTGGTCTCCATGGTCGAGGACGGCTCGCCCCAGCTGCGCCAGGTGATGGCGGCTCTGACGCCGCACGCCGGCCACGCGCACGTCGTCGGCGTCACCGGGTCGCCGGGGGTCGGGAAGTCGACGACGACCAGCGCGCTGGTCACCGAGCTCCGCAAGGCGGGCAAGCGGGTCGGCGTGCTCGCGGTGGACCCGTCCTCGCCGTTCTCCGGCGGCGCGCTGCTCGGCGACCGGATCCGGATGCAGGACCACGCGACCGACCCGGGCGTCTTCATCCGCTCGATGGCCTCGCGCGGGCACCTCGGTGGCCTGTCGTGGACGACGCCGCAGGCGCTCCGCGTGCTCGACGCCGCGGGCTGCGACGTGGTGGTTGTCGAGACGGTCGGGGTCGGCCAGAGCGAGGTCGAGATCGCCGGCACGGCCGACACCACGGTCGTGCTCATGGCGCCGGGCCTCGGCGACGGCATCCAGGCCGCCAAGGCGGGCATCCTCGAGATCGGCGACGTCTACGCCGTCAACAAGGCCGACCGCGACGGCGCCGAGCAGGTACGCCGCGAGCTCCGCTCGGCCATCGCTCTCGCCGACCGGCCGGAAGGCGCCTGGAAGCCGCCGATCGTGCTCACCGTGGCCCAGGAGGGCCGGGGCGTCGACGAGCTGGTGAGCGAGCTCGACCGGCACCGCACCTGGCTGGAGGAGCACGGTGAGCTGGTGCGCCGGCGTACGTGCCGTGCCCGCGAGGAGATCGAGGCCATCGCCGTCGCCGCGCTGCGCGAGCGGTGGGAGGGCGGGATCGACGTCCACGACGGCCTCGACGCGCTCGCCGAGGCCGTCGTGGCCGGGGTCAAGGACCCCTACGCCGCCGCCGACGAGCTGGTCGCCAGCGCCACCGACTGACCAGGGTCGACCTCGGCCCGTGGCCGCCCGGGAAGGAACGCCGCGGCGAGCGCCACGGCGACCGTGGTGGCGACGAGGTAGACCAGGCTCGCCTCGAAGGCGTCGACCATGCCGTCGTCGAGGCGGCCGAAGAAGATGATCCCGACCAGGGCGACGCCCACCGCGTTGCCGATCTGCTGCAGCGTCGACGACGTGCCCGAGACGGCACCGGCGTGCTGCGGAGCGACCGAGCCCATCACGACCCCGACGAGCCCGGAGAGCGTCACGCCCATGCCGAACCCGCTCACGGCCAGGCCGGGCACCAGCCAGAGCACCGAGCCGCCCACGCCGACCTCCTCGACGGCGACCAGCTCGACGACGTGCCCGGCCGCGAAGAGCAGCGCCGCCGCGGTGATGACGGTGCGGGCGCCGTAGCGGCCGAGCAGGCCGGCCGCCTGCCGGGTGCCGATCATGTAGGCCGAGGCGGTCACGGTGAAGACGACGCCCGACGCGAGCGGGCCGAGGCCGCGGCCGTTCTGGAGGTAGAGGCCGAAGACCAGGAAGTACGCCGCCATGCCGGTGAAGAGCAGCGTCTGGCCGAGGAGTCCGGCGGCCACCGCGCGGGCGCGCAGCGGCTCGAGGTCGACGAGCGGCCTGCGCCCGCCACGTCGGAGCGCGCGGCCACGCAGCGCGGCGGCACCCGCCACCAGGACGGACCCGGCGAGGCAGAGCCACGTCCAGAGCGGCCAGCTCTGACGCTGGCCCTCGACCAGGGGCAGCACCAGCGCGGTCAGCGCGCCGACGACCAGCACGGCCTCGGCGCCGTCCGGACGGGAGACCCCCGCCAGCCGGGTCTCCGGGAGCACCCGGGGAGCGGCCACGAGCGCGGCCAGGCCGATCGGCACGTTGATCAGGAAGATGGCGCGCCAGCCGGAGCCCGCGAGGTCGAGGTGAATGAGGAGCCCGCCGATCAGCTGGCCCGTCGCGGCCGCCAGGCCCATGGCGGTGGCGTACGCCCCGAGCGCGCGGACGCGGTGCGGGCCCTGGTAGACGTCGCCGATGAGGCTCAGCACCGTCGGGCCGATGAGCGCGGCCGCGGCCCCTTGGACGAGCCTGGCCAGCAGGAGGGTCTCGATGCTGGGTGCGAACCCGCACGCGGCCGAGCTGAGCACGAACAGCGCCGTGCCGAGGACGAACATCCGTCGCCGGCCCCAGAGGTCGGCGGTCCGGCTGGCCACGAGGAGCAGGCCGCCGTAGGTCAGGCCGTAGCCAGCGACCAGCCACTCCAGGGCGGTGTCGTCCGCGTGCAGGTCGCGCTGCACGGAGGGCAGCGCGACGTTGACGACGAAGAAGTCGAGGACGATGAGGAAGACGCCGGTGAGCAGCACCGTGAGCGGCCCGCGCCGGAAGGTGTCGGTGGTCATGGAACCGTTCTCGGGCCTCCCGCAACGGGAGGGTCAACCCGGTTCCATATCCGCTGGACTCTCCCGTGGGGGGAGAGTGCACGCTGGGCGCATGGCCGCGTCGACACCCGAGCTGCTCACCATCGGCGACTTCTCGAAGATGACGTTCCTGACCGTGAAGGCGCTGCGGCACTACCACGACGTGGGCCTCCTCGAGCCTGCGCGCACCGACCCCAGCAGCGGCTACCGCTACTACCGGGTCGAGCAGGTCGCCCGGGCCCGGCTGATCCGGCGGCTCCGCGACCTCGACCTGCCCGTCGACGACGTGCGCAGCGTGCTCGCGGCGCCCGACGAGGTCACCCGCAACGCCGTCATGATCGAGCACCTCGACCGGATGAGCCGCCAGCTCGAGCAGGTGCAGGACACCGTCGACTCACTGCGCCGGATGCTGGCAGGTGACGAGGCCGAGGTCCCGGTCACCCATCGCGACGAGGCGGCCACCATGGTGCTGGCCATCCGCGGTCACGTGGGCGCCGACACGGTCCTGGCGTGGTGGGTCGAGGCCTTCACCGAGCTGCACCGGCTCCTCCGCAGCGCCGGGATCGGCCGCACCGGCGCCGACGGCGCCGAGTTCCCCGCCGAGTTCTTCACCGAGGGCGCCGCCGACCTGGTCGCGTTCGTGCCGGTGGACCGGGTGCCGGCGCTGGCCGGCCGGGTGGAGGCGCTGACCCGGCCGGCGGCGACGTACGCCGTGGCCACCCACGACGGACCGATGGTCGACCTCGACGGCGCCTACTCGGCCGTCGGCCGGACCGTCCTCGAGCAGGCGCTCACCTCGGACGGCCCGGTCGTCGAGCGCTTCCTCCCCGTCGGGCACGAGGACGACCTCCTGGCCCACACCACCGAGGTCTGCTGGCCGGTCAGCGGCTGAGCCGGACCCGCTCGTCCTGGGGGTCGCCGAAGACCGACCTGAGCTCGGCGTAGCACTGCGTCCAGCGCTGGACGCCACCGAGGTCGCGCGCCTCGAAGGCGGTGGCCGCCATCCGCGACGCCAGGGTCATCGCGGACTCGGGAGCACGGGCCAGGCTCGCGTAGAGCAGGACGAACGTTGAGTTGGGCATTGCCATCGGGAGACCCACATTCTCGCCGGAGGGTGACGCATCGGGGGAAGGCGTCGCCCGATTCAACGACGGCCGGGCGCCGGTGTGATGGCAAAGCGGCACACGACGCGCCAGCGTCTAGACAGCACTGGGGTCGGCATGGTCCAGGTGGGCCAGCCGATCACCTCCGGTGGTGACCGCCGGCGGACCGATCACCCGGAATCGGCTGAGGACACCCTCCGCTGGTGCGCGGTCCGAGCGACGGGTGGGCCTGCGGACGGCGCGGCGCCCACCGACCCATCAGCAACTCTGGTAACAGTAGACGCGTACCTGTGCCCACTTCCCCAGCACGACAGGACGGACTCCACCATGAACAAGGGCGTGCTCGCCGTGCTCGTGGTCTTCTTCGGCTTCTGGATGTTCACCGACCCCCACGGCCTGGCCGACTTCACCCAGGCCACGGGCGACTCGGTCGGCGGGTGGGGGCAGCAGCTGTTCTCCTCGCTCATCGAGTTCCTCGGCGACCTCTGAGCCGGGGGTGAGCATGCTCGCTCGGATCACCGAGCCGGACGTCGGGCGCTACCTCCTGCGCGACGAGGACGAGGTCGTCGTCGACGAGGTGCGCCGCCACTGGATCGTCTTCGTGCTCCCGGTCGCGGAGCTGTGCGTGGCGCTGGTGCTGATGTTCATCGGCACCTTCGTCATCCAGCCCGCCGACCCCGGCGGCTGGCTGGTGCTGGTCGGGCTCGCGCTGTGCCTGCACGCCGCCTGGGTGACGGTCCGCGAGCGCCGCGAGTGCTTCGTGGTCACCAACATGCGGGTCTTCCGGCTGCACGGCGTCCTGTCGACGCACCGCGCGACGATGCCGCTGCACCGCATCCTCGACATCACCGTCGACAAGCCGGTCGCGGGCCGGATCCTCGGCTACGGCCACCTCACGTTCGAGTCCGCCGCCCAGGACCAGGGCCTGCGCGAGATCAGGTACGTCGGCCGGCCCGACGAGCGCGACCTGAAGATCCAGCGCGTCGTGCAGGTCGTCGGTCTCCGGGGTCCGCGGGCGGCCCAGCAGCGCTGAGCGAAGGGGCGCCCGTCGGCGCCACGCACTAGCGTCGCGGCCGTGGTCACCGCCGACGACGTGCGCGAGGTCGCGCTCGCGCTACCGCGCGCCTACGAGGTGAGCGTCCGCCAGCGGTGGAAGCTCCGGGTCGGCCAGATCGTGTTCGCGGCGTTCAGCCGCGACGAGAAGGACATGGGGTTCGGGTTCCCGAAGGCCGAGCGCGACGGGCTGATCGAGTCGGACCCCGAGACCTTCTTCCTGCCGCCGGCCGGCGACCTGCGCTACCAGTGGGTCTGCGCCCACCTCGACCGGCTCGACCTCGCCGAGATGCGTGAGCTGGTCACCGACGCGTGGCGGATGTGCACGCCGAAGATGCTGCACGACCTCCCGGAGCTGCCGCGGCCGGCGGCGCAGGCCTGGGCGGCGATCGACGCGGGGGAGTGGGGCGAGCTGCGGCCACTGCTGCACCCCTACCTCCACTGGCGCGACGGCGAGACCGCCCTGCGCGGCCGGACGACCGTGCTCCGCCACCTCCAGCAGGTGCCGACGCCGCGTCCGCCGACCGAGGTCGAGGTGCGCAACGGACAGCTCTACCGGTGGACGAGGTGACTGTGGGCCCTCTCTAGGATTGAGGCATGACGCAGCAGCCGTTCTCGCGCCCCGGGGCGATCGACCTGTCCGGGCTCAAGCGCCCCGCCGCGGGAGCGCCCCAGACGCCGGGCGGCGATGGCGGTGCCGCGCCGGCCGGCGGGGCGTCGTACTGGCTCGACGTCACCGAGGAGACCTTCCAGAGCACGGTCGAGGCCTCGCTCACCGCACCGGTCCTGCTCGTGTTCTACTCGCCCACCCGCCTGCCCGAGAGCCAGCAGATGGCCCGCGACCTGGCGACGGTGGCCGAGGAGTACGAAGGCCGGTTCCTCGCCGGGCTCGTCGACATCGACACCCAGCCGGCGATCGCCCAGGCGGTGCAGCTGCAGTCCGTGCCGTTCGTGTTCGCGGTCATCGACGGGCGCCCCCAGCCGCTCCTCCAGGACGTGCTGACCCTCGACAGCCTCCGCACCGCGGTCAACCAGGTGATGCAGCAGCTCACCGCCCAAGGCATCACCGGCCGCCACCAGCCCCGTCAGGCCGGCCCCGCCGCCGAGACCGAGGACGGCGAGCCACCGCTCGACCCCCGCTACGCCCCGGCGCAGGAAGCCCTGGCCGCCGGCGACTACGACACTGCCGTCGCGGAGTACGAGCGCCTCCTCAAGGCCAACCCCGCCGACGCCGAGGCGGCCGCGGGCCTGGCCATGGCGAAGGTGCTCCAGCGCGCCTCCGGTGCCGACGCGACCGCGGCCCGGGCAGCAGCCGACGCCAGCCCCGACGACGTCGCCGCGCAGACGCTGGCCGCCGACGTCGACCTGCTCGACGGCAACGTCGACGACGCGTTCGCGCGGCTGGTCGAGCTCGTGCGCCGCACGAGCGACGCCGACCGCAACGCCGCGCGAGAGCACCTGCTCGGCCTGTTCGCCGCCGTTGGCAACGACGACCCGCGGGTGCTCAAGGGCCGGCAGGCCCTCGCCAACGCGCTGTTCTAGGCGTTCCTAGGCCGCAGCCTCGCGCGCGCTGCCGAGCGCCTTCAGGGCGCGCTCGAACGCCTCGCCCATGAACGCCGATTCCCTCATCCCGGCGCCACCGGCTGCGAGCGCGCAGGCCAGGCCGAGGTAGTAGCCGTCGAGCCACGCCGGGTTCGGGTCCGGCACCGGGGGCAGCCACGGGGGCAGCTTCGGCCGGTGTGGGTAGGTCGGGCAGGGGTCGTCCTCCCAGTCGGCGAGCGGGGCCACCTGCTGACCGAGCTTGTCGGCGGCCCACTGCAGCCGGACCAGCTCGCGGCCGACCACGGCGCCGTACGTCTCCGGCGGAGGTCCCGGCGGCAGCGGCTGCGGGTTGAGCTCGGTGAAGACCTCCGGCGGCAGCGGCGGGAGCGGCTGCGGGTTGAGGGCCACCGGGCCGATGACGTCCCAGATCGCGGGGACGCGTGAGGCGATGATGACGAAGAGTCGTGAGTCGATGTCCATGCCCGCCAGCGTGCGCGCGGATCGCGAGGCGCCACATGACGCGAACGGGCCATTGGCAGCCCGTTGCCTCAGCCGGTTGCCTCAGCCGGTGCCCGACTCCGTGTACGCCGGCCCGCCGCCGGCGACGTTCGCGAGCGCCGACTCGATGCGACGCGCGGTGAAGTCGGCGCAGCGCTCGCGCGCCTCCTCGACGGTGCAGAACGCCGCGTCGCGGATCTCGCGCTCCTGTCGCACGATCTCGTCGAGGATCGACGGGTCGTGCTCGCCGCCGTCGAAGACCAGGCACAGCGCGTCGTCCCAGCCGCTCCACGGCGGCAGCCAGTCGGTGAGCAGCAGGCGCCCTGCGGGGAGCTGGAGCGCGAGCTCCTCCTCGACCTCGCGGCTGACCGCCAGCTGGGGCGACTCGCCGACCTCGACGACCCCGCCCGGGAGGTCCCAGTCCTGCTTGTAGGTCAGCCGGCACAGCAGCACCCGCCCCTCCGGGTCGCGGACCAGCAGCTGGCTGATCGCCCGCTTGCGGGGCAGGAACGAGTTGAGCAGCGCCCGGAACCCCTCGGCGTCGGTGACCGGCGGGTCCGTCGCGAGCCGGGCCAGGACCACCACGTCGGTCTGGTCGGGCCGGTCGGCCATGCCCGCCTCGACCCGGCGTACGCCCTCACGCCGGAGGCCGGCTCGAGTGGCGACCCGCAACGACGCCTGGTTGCGAGGATCCACCTCGGCCTCCACGCGCCGTGCGCCGAGAGCCTCGATCGCGTAGTCGACGAGCAGGCGGACGGCCCGGGTGGCGAACCCGAGCCCTCGGTGACCGGCGAAGAGCCACCACGAGAGCGCCGCCGCGGCACCCCGGGGCCGGACCTCCACCGCGCCCACCGGCTCGTCGTCGTGCTCGATGACGAAGCCGATCCGCGTGCCGGCGGTGTCCTCCTCCTGCCAACGCTGGAGGACCTCGCGCATGCCGTCGTGGGACGGTGGTGCGTCCTGGCCGAACCACAGCATGATCTCGGCGTCGTGCCCGGCGACGGCAGCCGCGATGTCGCTCTCGCGCCAGGGCCGCAGTGACACCACGCCGTCGGTCAGGTGAGGTCGGGCAGGCACGCAGTCAGGCTAGTTGGCAGGCTCGTTGGCAGGCGACGTGCCCCGACCATGGCACTGCCCGCACGAAACTGGCGCTTCCGTCGTGGAACTCCATACGGGAAGGTCCAGTTTCACCGGGTACCCGGTGAAACTGCCCCGCGCCCTCACTCCGAACGGGCTCGGAACCACACCGTGGCCAGCGGCGGCACGACGATGTCGGCGTACGCCGGCTGGCCGAGGTGGTCGCCGTCGACGGCGGTGATGCCGCCGAGGTTGCCGACGCCGGAGCCGGTGTAGCCCTGGGCGTCGGTGTTGAGGACCTCGTCCCAGGTGCCGGCCGAGGGGAGGCCGAGCCGGTAGCTCTCATGTGGCACGGCGGCGAAGTTGGCGACGCACACGAGGTCGGGCCCGGAGGCCGAGCGGCGGATGAAGCTGAAGGTGTTGCGGCCGGCGTCGTTGGCGTCGACCCACTGGAAGCCACCCGGGTCGTCGTCGCGCTGCCAGAGCGCGGGCGTCTCGACGTAGACCCGGTTGAGGTCCTTGACCAGCGAGTGGACGCCGCGGTGCTCGGGGTGGTCGAGCAGCCACCAGTCGAGCTCACGCGCCTCGGCCCACTCCGACTCCTGGCCGAGCTCGGCGCCCATGAACAGCAGCTGCTTGCCCGGGTGGGCCCACATGAAGCCGAGGTAGGCGCGCAGGTTGGCCAGCTGCCGCCAGCGGTCGCCGGGCATCTTGCGCAGCAGCGAGCCCTTGCCGTGCACGACCTCGTCGTGGCTGATCGGGAGCACGTAGTTCTCCGACCAGGCGTAGACGAGCGAGAACGTCATCTCGCCGTGGTGGAACGCGCGGTGCACGGGGTCGTGCTGCACGTAGCCGAGCGAGTCGTGCATCCAGCCCATGTTCCACTTGAACCCGAAGCCCAGCCCGCCCTCGGACGTCGGCCCGGTGACCTGCGGCCACGACGTCGACTCCTCCGCGATGGTGGTGACGCCGGGGGTGCGCTTGTAGACGGTGGCGTTCATCTCCTGGAGGAACTGCACCGCCTCGAGGTTCTCGCGGCCGCCGTACTTGTTCGGCGTCCACTCGCCCTCCTCGCGCGAGTAGTCGAGGTAGAGCATCGAGGCGACGCCGTCGACGCGCAGCCCGTCGGCGTGGAACTCCTCGAGCCAGTAGAGCGCGTTGGCGTAGAGGAAGTTGCGCACCTCGTTGCGGCCGAAGTTGAAGATGTGGGAGCCCCACTCCTTGTGCCACCCGCGCTGGGGGTTGGGGTCCTCGTAGAGCGGGGTGCCGTCGAAGCGCGCCAGCGCCCACTCGTCCGTCGCGAAGTGACCGGGCACCCAGTCGAGGATCACGCCGATGCCGGCCTGGTGCAGCCGGTCGACGAGCAGCCGGAAGCCGTCGGGGTCGCCGAACCTCGAGTCCGGGGCGAAGTACGACGTCACGTGATAGCCCCACGACCCGCCGAACGGGTGCTGCATGACCGGCATCAGCTCGACGTGGGTGAAGCCGAGGTCGGAGAGGTACGCCGGCAGCTCGTCGGCCAGCTCCTGCCAGGTCTTGCCGCGTCGCCACGAGGCGAGGTGCATCTCGTAGACCGACATCGGCTCGTGGACGTGCTGCTTGGCGGGGCGCGACGTCATCCAGTCGCCGTCGCCCCACTCGTAGCCGGACTCGTAGACCTTCGAGGCGGTGTCTGCCGGGACCTCGGCCCAGAACGCCATCGGGTCGGCCTTCTCGCGCCACTGCCCGTCGGCGCCGAGCACGGCGTACTTGTAGGCCGTGCCGGACCCGACACCGGGCACGAACAGCTCCCACACGCCCGACTGGCCGAGCTGGCGCAGCGGGTGCTCGCGCCCGTCCCAGCTGTTGAAGTCGGCCTTGAGGCGCACGGCGCGCGCGCTCGGCGCCCACACCGCGAACGAGGTGCCGGAGATCGTGTCGCCGAACGGGGTGTCGTAGTGGTGCACCCGCGCGCCGAGCACGAGCCAGAGCTGCTCGTGGCGCCCCTCGTTGATCAGGTGCAGGTCCATCTCGCCGAGCGTCGGGAGGAAGCGGTAGGGGTCGTCGACGACGTGAGGGTGACCGTCGTCGTAGGTCACCTCGACGCGGTAGTCGGGCACGTCGTCACCCGGCAGGACACCGACCCAGATGCCCCCGTGCTCGTGGGCGAGCTCGTGCGTGCTGCCGTCGCCGTGGCGGATCACGACGCGCTTCGCGAGCGGCTTGAAGACCCGGATCGTCACACCGCCGTCGTGCGGGTGCGGGCCGAGGACCGAGTGCGGGCTGCCGTGCTCGCCACGGACCAGCAGGTCGAGCTCGTCGGCGTCGACGGGGCGGACGGCCGGGGTGCGCGTCTTCATGCTGCTCCGATCCTGGCCACGGCCTGGAGCGGGATCGCCACCCAGGACGGGCGGTTGCGGGTCTCGTAGACAGTCTCGTAGACCGCCTTGTCGGCGACGTAGGCGTTGAGGAGGACCTGCTGAGCGTGGGTCGGCTGGCCCCCGACGTAGGCGTGGAGGAAGTGGTTCTTGTTGCGCTCGGACCACTCCTGCGCCCGGTGGTCGATGCGCGCGGCGTCGGCGTCGTCGCTGGTGCTCAGCGACCGCTCGACCACGCGGGCGGCGTAGTCGAAGCTGCGCAGCATCCCGGCGACGTCGCGCCACGGCGAGTCGGGCAGCTGCCGCTCGGCGAGCGCCTTGGCGGGCTCGCCCTCGAAGTCGACGATCTTCCAGGCCTGCGAGGTGCGCAGGGTCTGGCCGAGGTGGAGGTCGCCGTGCACCTGCTGGACCTCGAGGCCGTCGAGCTTGGAGACCGCGGCGAACGTCGCCCGCAGCGTCGCGGCGTGCTCCGCCAGCTCGGGTACGACGCCCAGCGCGGCCTCGAGCCGGCCGGTCATGGTGGCCGCCAGCTCCGCCGCGGCGGCGGCCGGGCGGGTCTCGGACGGGAAGTGCTCGCGCAGCGCCTCGTGCACCTCGCGCAGCGCCTCGCCGAGCCGGGTGGACTCGCCGGCGAAGTCGCCACCCGAGTCGTGGGCGTGCACCTCGGGGTCGGCGAAGAGCGAGCGCACGCTGGCCAGCGCGAGGTCCCACCCGTCGCTGGCGGTGCGGAGGAACTGCTGCAGCATCGCCAGCTGCAGCGGCTCCCCACCGTCGTCGACGTCGAGCCAGCCGTAGAGCGCGGCCACGTGCCCCGAGCCGGCCCGGGTCAGCACCTCGTGCACGGCGATGTCGGGGTTGGTGCCGGGGGTGACCTTGCGGAACACCTTCATCAGCGCGTCCTCGCCGAACGCCACCGAGGAGTTGGACTGCTCCCCGCTGAACAGCGACGAGTGCGCCTCGAGGTCGAGGTCGTGGCCGGGCAGGCGGTGGAAGCGGAAGGCGCCGACGTCCACGCGGCCGGTGCCGGCCGCCTCGGCGAACGCCCGCTGCCACAGCGCCATGGCGTCGCGGTCGTGCACCGCGTCGTAGGCGTGCTGCCAGCCGTGGTCGGGGTCCTCCCACCAGCCCACGAACGCGTGGTCGAGCCGCCCCTCGGGGGACTCGTAGAAGGCGAGCGGCACCTGGTAGAGCTCGGTCCCGCCCTCGTCGTCGGCGTAGGTGACCTCGACGAGGTGGATCACGACGACCGGCGGGCCGCCCGGCAGCTCGCCGAGGGCGTGCACGTCGGTGACGGTGTAGGGGCGCCCCTTGCCGCCGAACCAGCGCGTCCGGTCGAGGTAGGAGCGGAAGACCTCGGGGTCGAGATGAGGAGGGATCACAGGAGCGGAGCCTCCTCCGGGTCGTCTGGGGGTGTGAGCCGGAACCAGTAGAAGCCGTACCCAGTCAGGGTCAGGAGATACGGGAGCTCGCCGATCGCCGGGAACTGCACGCCGCCGATCAGCTCGACCGGCCGCATCCCCTCGAACCGGCGCAGGTCGAGCTCCACCGGCTGCGGGAAGCGCGAGAGGTTGTTGACGCACAGGACGACCTCGGTCGAGCCGTCGTCGACGACGTGCTCGCGGGCGTAGCTCAGGACCGACGGGTTGGAGCCGCCGAGGTCGGAGAAGGACCCGAGCCCGAAGGCGTCGTGGCCGCGCCGGATCTGGAGCATCCGGCGGGTCCAGTGCAGCAGCGAGGAGGGGTTCTCCTGCTGCGCCTCGACGTTGACGCTCTGGTAGCCGTAGACCGGGTCCTGGATCGCCGGGAGGTGCAGCTTGCCGGGCGTCGCCGAGGAGAAGCCGGCGTTGCGGTCGGGCGTCCACTGCATGGGGGTGCGCACGCCGTCGCGGTCACCGAGCCAGATGTTGTCGCCCATCCCGATCTCGTCGCCGTAGTAGAGGACGGGCGAGCCGGGCAGCGAGAGCAGCAGCGCCGTGAACAGCTCGATCTGGTTGGTGTCGTTGTCGAGCAGCGGCGCCAGACGCCGGCGGATCCCGATGTTGGCCTTCATGCGGGGGTCCTTGGCGTACTCGTCCCACATGTAGTCGCGGTCCTCGTCGGTGACCATCTCGAGGGTCAGCTCGTCGTGGTTGCGCAGGAAGATGCCCCACTGACAGCCGGTCGGGATCGGCGGCGTCTGCTCGAGGATCTCCGAGATCGGGAAGCGCGACTCGCGTCGCACGGCCATGAAGATGCGCGGCATCACCGGGAAGTGGAAGCACATGTGGCACTCGTCGCCACCCGCCTCGAAGTCGCCGAAGTAGTCGACGACGTCGGCCGGCCACTGGTTGGCCTCGGCGAGCAGGATCTTGCCGGGGTACTTCTCGTCGACGTAGCGCCGCAGCTTGCGCAGGAACGCGTGGGTCTCGGGGAGGTTCTCGCCGTTGGTGCCCTCGCGCTCGTAGAGGTAGGGCACGGCGTCGAGCCGGAAGCCGTCGAGGCCCATGTCGAACCAGAACGACACCGCGTCGAGGATCGCGTCGTGCACCGCGGGGTTGTCGAAGTTGAGGTCCGGCTGGTGGGAGAAGAAGCGGTGCCAGTAGTACTGCTGGCGGACCGGGTCCCACGTCCAGTTCGACGGCTCGGTGTCGACGAAGATGATGCGCGCGTCCTGATACTTCTCGTCGGTGTCGGACCAGACGTAGAAGTCGCCGTACGGGCCGTCGGGGTCCTCGCGGCTGGCCTGGAACCACGCGTGCTGGTCGCTCGTGTGGTTCATGACGAAGTCGATGATCACGCGCATGTCGCGCTTGTGGGCCTCGTCGAGGAACAGGTGGAAGTCGTCCACCGTGCCGCACTCGGGGAGGATGTCGGTGAAGTCGGCGACGTCGTAACCGCCGTCGCGCAGCGGGCTCGCGAAGAACGGCGGGATCCAGAGGCAGTCGACGCCCAGCCACTGCAGGTAGTCGAGCTTCTCGATGAGGCCCTTGAAGTCACCGGTGCCGTCGCCGTTGGAGTCGCGGAAGGACCGGACCAGCACCTCGTAGAAGACCGCGGTCTTGAACCAGTCGGGGGTGCTGCCCTCCTGGTCGGGGAACGGGTCGGTGTCCGGCGGCGGCGAGGTCTCCACGACGGTGTGCTCCTCGACCTCGGGGTCGAGGTCGGTCGCGGTCTTCTTGGCGGCCATCAGGACGCCCGCACCGTCAGCACGTGCGCCGGCTCGTGGCCGGGGTCGAGCCGCACGTAGTTGTGCTGGCCCCAGCTCCAGTCGGCGCCGGTGATCTCGTCGTGCACCGCGAAGCTGTCGCCCCAGCTGAAGCCGAGGGCGGGCAGGTCGAGGTGGACGGTGGTCTCCCGGGTGGCGTGCGGGTCGAGGTTGACGACCGTGATCACCGTGTCTCTCTCTCCGTCGGGGAGCTCGGCGGACTTCGAGAACACGAGGACGTTCTCGTCGTCGCTGCTGTGGACCACCACGTTGCGTAGCCGCTGCAGCGCGGGGTGCTGGCGGCGGACCTCGTTGAGCCGGGTGAGGTACGGCGCCAGCGTGCGCCCCTCGGCGGTCGCGCCCTCCCAGTCGCGGACCCGGATCTGGTACTTCTCGCTGTCGAGGTACTCCTCGCTGCCCGGCCGCACCGCGACGTGCTCGAACAGCTCGTAGCCGGCGTAGACGCCCCAGCTCGGCGAGCCGGTGGCCGCGATCGCGGCCCGGACCTTGAAGGCGGCCGGCCCGCCGTACTGAAGGTAGGCGTGGAGGATGTCGGGGGTGTTGACGAAGAAGTTCGGCCGCATCACGTGGTCGGACTCGCTGGACACCTCGCGGAGGTACTCCTCGAGCTCCCACTTGGCGTTGCGCCAGGTGAAGTAGGTGTAGCTCTGGTGGAAGCCGACGGCCCCGAGGCCGTGCATCATCGCCGGGCGGGTGAAGGCCTCGGACAGGAACAGCACGTCGGGGTCGGTGCGGCGGATCTCCTTGAGCAGCCACTCCCAGAACGCCACCGGCTTGGTGTGCGGGTTGTCGACCCGGAAGATGCGCACGCCGTGGCTCATCCAGTGCTTCACGACGCGGAGCACCTCGCGGCAG
Source organism: Nocardioides halotolerans DSM 19273 (assembly GCF_000422805.1). Lineage (GTDB taxonomy): Bacteria > Actinomycetota > Actinomycetes > Propionibacteriales > Nocardioidaceae > Nocardioides > Nocardioides halotolerans. The sequence goes on from NZ_AUGT01000021.1 coordinate 151,369, forward strand.
ATGCCGACCGGGTCGTTGTCGAAGTTCATCGGGTAGATGTCCTGGTACTTCTTCGGCGGGTTCTCGGCGTAGGCGATCGTGCCGTCGAGCCGCGTGGTGAAGAACTCCGGGTGGCTGGTCACCCAGGGGTGGTCGGGCGCTGCCTGCAGCGCGAGGTCGAGCGCCACCTCGAGGCCGAGCTCGCGGGCGCGGGCCACGAACGCGTCGAAGTCGTCGATGGTGCCGAGGTCGGGGTGGACGGCGTCGTGACCGCCGTCCTTGGAGCCGATCGCCCACGGCGAGCCGGGGTCGTCGGGTCCGGGGGTGAGGGTGTTGTTGGGGCCCTTGCGGTTGACCTCGCCGATCGGGTGGATCGGGGGCAGGTAGATCACGTCGAAGCCCATCGCGGCCACCGCGTCGAGGCGCCTGGCCGCGGTCTGGAACGTCCCGCTGACGACCGTGCCGTCGGCGTCGGTGGTCGCGCCCTCCGAGCGCGGGAAGAACTCGTACCAGCTGCCGAACAGCGCGCGCGGGCGGTCGGCGTACGCCGGGTAGGGGCCCTCGACCGTGACGAGCTCGCGGATCGGGTGTGCCTCCATGGCCGCCACGAGCGCCGGGTCCTGGAGCACGGCGAGCCGGGCAGCCGGAGGCCGTCCGGCGTCCTTGGCGGCGTCGATGGCGCCCTGGAGGAGCTTGCCCTCGCGGCCGGCCGGGTCGACCTCCGCGAGGACCTTCTCGCACAGGACCCGGCCCTCCTCGAACATGAGGTCGACGTCGACACCCGCCGGGATCTTCAGGCCGGCGTTGTGCTCCCAGGTCGCGATCGGGTCTGACCACGCGTGGATCTCGAAGGTCCACGCGCCGACCACGTCCGGCGTCACCCACGCGTCGTAGCGGTCGGGGACGGACTCGTGCTTGGTCATCCGCACGGGCGGCCGCTTGGTGCCGTCGGGGGCGGTGAGCACCACCTCGGCGGCGAGGCGGTCGTGGCCCTCGCGGAAGACGGTCGCGCGCACGGGGAAGGGCTCGCCGACGGTCGCCTTGGCCGCCTGCCGACCGAGATCGACCACGGGCATGACGTCCATGACGGGGATGCGTCCGACCATTTCTCCAACCTAGCGAGGTCGCGGCGTGGGGGTGCAAGGCCGTCTGTCGCGGCCGGGCACGCGGCCAGTACCCACCCGGGCCGGACGCATCGGCCGGCCGGCGACGTAGGCTCGGGAGGGCGCTGGCGACCGCGCGGAGACGTGAAGGCGGGTGGGCGCGTCCCCATGTCGCACCCACCCGCTTCATCGGTCAACGAGACGTGTGCTGATGCGTTATGCGGCCTCTGACGTGCGACGACTGGTCCAGAGCGGCCGCGGGCGGCGAACGGGGTTGGAACGATCCAAGACATCGCGCTAACGTCTGCGGGTGCGTGCCATCCGACGATTCACCGTCCGCCCCGTGCTCCCCGAGGCCCTCTCGGCACTCGGAGAGCTGGCCAACAACCTGAGGTGGTCGTGGCACCCGCCGACCCAGGACGTCTTCGCCTCGGTCGACCCGGCCCTGTGGGAGTCCACCGGGCGCGACCCGGTGCGGATGCTCGGCGGGGTTGACAAGGCCCGGTTCGCCGAGCTCGCGGCCGACGGCGAGTTCTGCGAGCGGCTCGGCGCGGCCGAGCGTGACCTCGCGGCGTACCTCTCCGAGGACCGCTGGTACCAGCGCCGCGTCCAGGACGGCCCCAGGGCGATCGGCTACTTCTCGCCCGAGTTCGGCATCACCGCGGTGCTGCCCCAGTACTCCGGCGGTCTCGGGATCCTCGCCGGCGACCACCTCAAGGCCGCGAGCGACCTCGGCGTCCCGATCGTCGGCGTAGGCCTGCTCTACCGGCACGGCTACTTCAAGCAGTCGCTCTCGAGCGAGGGCTGGCAGCAGGAGAGCTACCCCGTGCTCGACCCCGACGGGCTGCCGATCTCGCTGCTCCGCGAGCCCGACGGCACCCGCGCGACGATCTCGATCGACCTGCCCGACGGCCCGCCGCTGGTCGCGCGCATCTGGGTGGTCTCGGTGGGCCGGGTCCCGCTGCTCATGCTCGACACCGACGTCGAGGGCAACCCACAGCACTACGTCGACGTCACCGACCGCCTCTACGGCGGCAACAGCGAGCACCGGCTGCGCCAGGAGCTCCTGCTCGGCGTGGGCGGCGTCCGGGCGCTGCGCGTCTTCAGCCGGCTGACCGGGCACCCCTCGCCCGAGGTGTTCCACACCAACGAGGGGCACGCGGGGTTCCTCGGCATCGAGCGGATCCGCGAGCTCACGGTCGAGGAGAGCGGCCCCAAGGTCGACTGGGACACCGCGCTCGAGATGGGCCGCGCGGCGACCGTCTTCACCACCCACACGCCGGTGCCGGCCGGCATCGACCGCTTCCCGCGCACCCTCGTCGAGCAGTACTTCGGCGAGAGCGGCGCCACCCCGGGCGTGCCGATCGACAAGCTGCTGGCGCTCGGCACCGAGGACTACGAGGGCGGCGACCCGACGGTCTTCAACATGGCCGTGATGGGCTTCCGCCTCGCGCAGCGCGCCAACGGCGTCTCGCAGCTCCACGGCCAGGTGAGCCGCGGCATGTTCAACGGGCTGTGGCCGGCCTTCGACGAGGCCGAGGTCCCGATCGGCTCGATCACCAACGGCGTGCACGCGCCGACATGGGTGGCCCGCGAGATGTTCGACCTCGCGGCCGCGCAGGGTGCCGACACCGTGTCCGACGACACCGACTCGGTCTGGGCCGCGGTCGACAAGGTCCCCGGCGCCGACGTGTGGGCGGTCAAGCGTCAGCTCCGCGAGCGACTCGTCCTCGACGCCCGACGCCGGCTGGCCAAGTCGTGGCAGCAGCGCGGGGTGGCGAAGGCCGAGCTGTCGTGGATCGACTCCGCCCTCGACGCCGACGTGCTGACCATCGGCTTCGCGCGCCGGGCGGCGTCGTACAAGCGGCTGACGCTGATGATGCGCGACCCCGAGCGGCTCAAGCGGCTCCTGCTGCACCCCGAGCGGCCGGTTCAGCTCGTGATCGCCGGCAAGGCGCATCCGGCCGACGACGGCGGCAAGAAGCTGATCCAGGACATCGTCAAGCTCTCCGACGACCCGGAGATCCGGCACCGGATCGTGTTCCTGCCCAACTACGACATCGCGATGGCGCAGCCGCTCTACCCCGGCTGCGACGTCTGGCTCAACAACCCGCTGCGCCCCTACGAGGCCTGCGGCACGTCGGGCATGAAGGCCGCGCTCAACGGCGGCCTCAACCTGTCGGTCCTCGACGGCTGGTGGGACGAGTGGTACGACGGCGACAACGGCTGGGCGATCCCGACGGCCGACGGCGTCGAGGACGTCGACAAGCGCGACGACCTCGAGGCGGCCTCCCTCTACGACCTGATCGAGCACGAGGTCGCACCGCGCTTCTACGACCACGACCAGGACGGCGTGCCGGTCCGGTGGCTCGAGATGGTGCGCCACACGCTCAAGTCGCTCGGCCCCAAGGTGCTCGCCACCCGGATGGTCCGCGACTACGTGCGCGAGCTCTACGCGCCGGCGGCCGGCAACGCGCGGCTCCTCAACGCCGACTACGCCGGCGCGGCAAGGCTCGCCGCGTGGAAGAAGCGGGTGCGGGCCGCGTGGCCCTCGGTGAAGGTCGAGCACGTCGAGTCCTCGGGCGTCGGCGACGCGGCCGAGGTCGGCGCGATCCTGAGCGTCCGGGCGTTCGTCTGCCTCGGTGACCTGTCGACCGACGACGTCCACGTCCAGGTCCTGCACGGCAAGATCGACAGCAACGACGTCCTCACCGACGTGACCGTGATGGACCTCGGCCCCGCCGAGAGCTACGACGGTGGTCGCTACCGCTTCGACGGCGACATCGAGCTCGACCGAGGCGGTCCCTTCGGCTACACGGTGCGCGTGATCCCGCGCAACGAGCTGCTCACCTCGGTCGCCGAGCTCGGGGTCGTCGCGATCGCCTGACCCCCGAAGACCTCGGTCACCTCGGGGACTTCAGGCGCGGCTCAGAGGTCGGCCGCGGCGACGGCTGCCGACAGCGGCTCGAGCGCGGCGACGAGCTCGTCGAGCTCGGCCGGGCTCAGGGCGTCGTACGCCGGCGCGGCGAGCTCGTCGGTGAGCGCCTCGATGCTCGCCTTGCGCTCGCGGCCCGCGTCGGTGAACCGGCCCTCGGCGGTCACCAGCCCCCGCTCGCGCAGCCCGTCGACGACAGCGGCCAGCTGCTCCCCGGGCAGGTGCGAGACCCGGCCGAAGTCCTCGGCCCGCATGTCGAGCGAGAGCGCGAGGAGCACGTGGGCCTCGGTGCGCCCGATCCCGTGCGCGGCCAGCGCGATGTTGTGACCGTCGCCCCGGTGCTCCCGGAGCAGGGTGGCGCCGTGCCACAGCCGGGCCACCGGCTCCTCCGGCACGGCGACCGCGCGGAGGCCGGCGTACAGCGCCCGGCCCTCGGTGGGTGCCCTGCTGCCGGCCCGGACCGCCAGCTCGCCGGCCCGGACGACGCCGGGGCAGCCGACGAAGTCCCCGAGCCCGTGCCGCAGGGCGTCGGCGCTGCCCCGCTCGCGGGTCTCGAGAGCCTGCGCCGGCGTCATCAGCGACCAGACGCGGGGGATGTGGCGAGCCACCTCGCCGGGCGCGAAGTTGTAGAAGACTGCGTCGACCACCTCGGCCGGCGCGTCGCCGAGGGGCGCGGCCCGGCCCGCGAAGTAGCCGTCCCAGTAGCTGCGACAGCCGAGCGCGAGGAACCGGTCGTTGCAGATGCCAGAGAACGTCGCCATCGCGATCGGCTCGAGCAGCTCGAACATGCGGCGGACGGTCGAACGGGGGTGGGGCATCGGTGATCGCTCCTGTGCGTCGTGGGGTGCTCCCGGAGGGAGCCGTCACCGCTACCACGAACGCGGCTGCCCGGATACGACAACCGGGGGCCGGTCAGGTCGACAGCGACTCGTCGGGCAGTGCCGCGAGCTCGGTGCGTGAGGTGATCTCGAGCTTGCTGAAGACGTTGCGCAGGTGGAAGTCGACGGTCCGCGGGCTGATGTAGAGGCGGGCGGCGACGTCCTTGTTGGAGAGGCCCTGGCGCACCAGCCCGGCGATCTGCGACTCCTGGGCGGTCAGGCCCGTGGGCACGAGCCGGTCGCCGCGGCGGGCGGTCTCGCCCGAGGCGCGCAGCTCCTGCCGGGCGCGCTCGGCCCAGGAGGTCGCCCCGAGCTCCTCGAAGGCGTCGAGGGCGGCGCGCAGCGGCGGGCGGGCGTCGGTGCGGCGGCGGGTGCGGCGCAGGTGCTCGCCGAGCGCCAGCTGGGTCCGGGCGCGCGCGGGACGCCGGGGAGAGCGCTCGTGCCACTCGAGCGCCCGCAGCAGGTTGTGCTCGACGTCGTCGCCGAGGACCGCGCGGCCGTGGTGGACCACCGCCCACGCCCAGGCCATGTCGGTGCCCTCCGCGAAGGCGTGGAGCTCGGCGAGCCACGCCTCGGCCAGGTCTCGCCGGTCGGCGCGCACGGCGGTCTCCACCCGGTCGAGGGCAGAGAGCCACCTCGCGACCGGCAGGTCGATCTGCTCGAGGTGGTGCAGGGCCGTCGCCGGGGGGACGTCCGGCTGCCGGGCGGCCGCCCAGTGCGTGAGGCCCGAGACGATCCCGGTGATCGCACCGCGTGGCGGGCGCTCGGCGAGGGCGGCCTCGAGCTCCTCGAAGACCTGGGGGGCGCGGCCCTCGCCGCGCAGCGCGGCGACCAGCGCGAGCTCGGCGAGAGGGAACGTGACGAGCTCGTCGAGGCCGAGGTTGCGGTCGAGCAGCAGCGCCTCCTGGGCGGCGGTGGTCGCCTCGGACCACGCGCCCGTGGCGATCCGGAACACGGCGCCGCGGGTGAGCGCGTGCTCGATCATCGTGATCGCTCCTGCGTCGCGGGCCTGCTGGAGCTGCAGGTCGTGCAGGTCGATGGCGCGCTCGTCGTCCCCGAGGTGCAGGGTGGCGATGGCGAGGTTCGACCGGAGCAGGGGCGGGGCGCCGGGGCCGAGGGGCGTGTCCCACGCCCGGCGCAGGGCGCGTGCCGCGGTGGACCAGTCGTCGCGGCTCACGGCGGTGAACCCCTCGATCAGGGCGGCCGCCACGACCTGCTCGGGTCCGTCGGCGGCGGTCGGCGCCGGGGTGATCGTGGCCGGGTCGGGTGCGTCGCCGGCGCGTGCCCCGAACGACGCGAGCGCGGACGCCAGCACCGCGAGGACCCGGGCCCGCTCGACGTCGTACGCCGCCGCGGCGGCAGCCGCCCGGCACACGATGCGGTAGCCGTCGTCGAGCGACCCGGTGTTCCACTCGACCTGCCCCTGGAGGACGAGGAGCTCGACGCGCAGCACCGGGTCGTCGGCGTCGACGAGCGCGGCCCGGACGATCCGGTCCGTCTCGAGCGCGCGGCCGGCCGACCAGCTCGAGACCGCCGCGTGGTGGAGCCGCTCCGCGCGGGCGGCCGGGTCGAGGGTGAGCTCGGCGGCGCGGTGCCAGGCCGCGGCCGCGGCCTCGTGCCCGCCGCGGGCCTGGGCGCGCTCGGCGGCCTGCACGAGCGCGGTGACGACCTCCTCGTCGGGACCCTCGGCGGCCGCCGCCAGGTGCCAGGCGCGCCGGTCCTCCTGCGGGGTGCCCGCCAGCGCGTCCGCCAGGGCACGGTGCACGCGGTGCCGCGCGGAGGTGGTGGCGGCGCCGTAGATCGCCGAGCGGACCAGCGGGTGACGCAGCGTCACGGCGTCGTCGTCGACCCGCACCAGCTCCGACCGCTCCGCCCGGTCGAGGTCGCCGATGCCCGCGCCGAGGGCCTCGGCCGCGCGCAGGACGGTCGCGGTGCGTCCGGTGTCGTCGGCCGCCGCGACGAGGAGCAGGGTCCGGGTCTCGTCGGGGAGGCGCCGGTAGCGCTCGAGGAACGCCTGCTCGACCCCGGCCGTCAGGGGCAGCCGCTCGGGCAGGCGCTCGCGACCGGCCAGCTGCTCGGCGTTCAGCGCGCCGGTGAGCTCGAGCAGCCCGAGGGGGTTGCCGCCGGTGGCCGCGCGCAGCTCGGCGCGCACCTGGGCGGCGACCGGGGTGCCCGACCGGTCGGCGATGAGCGCGTCCGCGGCCTGGCCGTCGACCCCGGTCAGCTCCAGCACGGGCAGGTCGCGGACGTCGAAGGCGCCGGTCTCGTCGTCACGCACGGCGAAGAGGAGTGCGACCGGCTCGCCCTCCAGGCGGCGGGCCGTGAAGAGGAGGGCGGCGGCGGAGGCGTCGTCGAGCCAGTGCGCGTCGTCGGCGACGGCCAGCACGGGGCGGTCGGCGGAGACCTCGCTGAGCAGGTTGAGGGTGGCGAGATAGACGAGGTGCCGGTCCGGCACGCCGTCGCCGGTCTCGCCGAACGCGGTCCTGAGGGCCTCCGCCTGCGGTGCCGGCACACCGTCGAGGTGGCTCAGGACCGGTCGGAGCAACCGGTGCAGCGCGGCGAAGGGGAGGGGCGCCTCGGACTCCACGCCTCGGGTGCGCAGCACCGTGAGCGTCTCCCCGGCCGAGTCGACGACGCTGTCCACGAGGGCGGTCTTGCCCACGCCGGGCTGCCCACGCAGGAGGAGGGCCGCACCCTGTCCGTCGAGGGCCCGGTCGGTCAGGGCGCGCAGCTCCGCCTGCTCGCGCTCCCGTCCCCTCAGCACGGCCCGCACCCTAGCGCCGCCTGCGGGGTGCGCGGCCGTCACGACCGGTCCGTCACCCGCGGACCGGGCACCCGAGCCGTTCGAGCACGGCCACCACGTCGTTGCGGTCGGCTGCCGCTCGCGCGGTCACGACGAGCGTGCCCGACGCGGCGTCCAGCTCGCAGGCCCGAATGCGGGGGTGCCGCTCCAGCTCGGCGCGCACCTGAGCGGCGGTGGCTGGATCGACCGGGCCGGCGAGGTCGAGGACGACCGAGCCGACGAAGGTGCGGGGCGTGCCGCGCATCATCGCGCTCTCCTGCTGGCTCGGCACGCGGCCGGTCCCCGGTGCGGGCTGCACCGGGGACCGGCTGTGCGGGGGCGGGTCCTGGACGTCAGTGGCCGTGGCCGTGGGCGTGGCCGTGGCCCGCGGGCACCGCGGCGTCCGGGTCGTGCCGGGGGAGCAGGAGCGTCGGCACGAGCAGCGCGGCCAGTCCGATCGCCACCGCGACGAACGCGTCCTGGCTGCCACCGACGATCCCGGCGGGGGTGGTGAGGTCGCCGGCGACGGCGGTCAGGGCCGCCACCCCGAGAGCGGCACCGATCTCGTGGCCGGTCATCAGCAGGCCCGACCCGAGGCCGGACTGCTCCGGAGCGACGTCGCTCATCGCCGCGACGGAGATCGCCACGAACATCGGCCCGACACCGAGGCCGAGCAGCGCGAACCCGGGCAGCACGTCGGTGACGTAGCTCGGGTCGGCGTCCACGCCGGCGAGCACGAGCGCGCCGGCTGCGGCGATCACGAGGCCGGTCACGATCAGCCGCTTGGCGCCGACGTGGGCGAGGAGGTGCGACGCGACGGCGGCCGAGGCCGTGATGAACGCCGCGAGGGGCAGGAACTGCAGCCCCGCGACGAGCGCGGACGACCCCAGCACCTGCTGGAGGTAGAGCGAGCTCAGGAAGATCGCGCCGACGACGGCGCCGGTGACGCCGGCCATCACGACCGACGCGGACACCAGCGACCGGACCCGCCAGGTCGCGGGCGGGACGATCGGGGCGGCGACCTTGCGCTCGTTGACGACGAACCCGGTCAGCAGCGCGGCCGCGGCGCCCGCCGCTGCCAGGGTCTCGACGGCCGTCCAGCCGTGGCTGGTGGTCGACTCGACGGCGTACACCAGCGCGAGCAGGCCCGAGACGAGCAGCAGGGCGCCCGAGACGTCCAGGCGGCGGCGACCCGAGGTGGAGGCCGGCATCGACGGAACCTTGGCCAGCACGCCCACCAGCACGGCGACGCCGATCGGCACGTTGATGAAGAAGACCGCGCGCCAGTCGAACGCCGTGGTCAGGATGCCGCCGAAGAGCACGCCGGCGGCGATGCCCATGCTCGCGACGGTGCCCCAGAGGGCCAGCGCGGTGGCGCGCTGCCGGCCGGCGTAGCTCGCCATCACGATCGACATCGCGGCCGGCGTCAGCATCGCCGCGCCGGCGCCCTGGGCGCCGCGGGCGAGGACGAGGTTGAGGGCCGAGTCGGCGAACCCTGCGGCGAGCGACCCGGTCGTGAACACCACGAGGCCCGTGAGGAACATCCGGCGCCGGTCGAACAGGTCCGCCATCCGCCCGCCGAGGAGGAGGAACCCGCCGCTGAGCAGGACGTAGGCGCTGACCGCCCACTGGTAGTCGCCCGACGACAGGCGCAGGTCCGTGGCGATGCTGGGAAGCGCGACGTTCACGACGCTGACGTCGAGGACGACCATCACCTGGGCCGCGAGCATGAGCGCGAGGACGGTCCAGGGGCGACGCGGCGGCTCGGCGTCCGGGCCGGTGTGATGCGGGCCGGAGTGATGCTGGCCGGTGTGGTGGCCGGTGTGGTGGCCGGTCTGGTGGTGGCCGTGACCGGCCGGCCGGTGGTGGAGCTCGGTGGACATCTGGTTCTCCTCTGGGTCGAGCCGGCTCGTGCGGTGCCGGCGTCGAGAAGAGTCGTCGAGGTGGCTCACCGGTCGCGCTGGCGAAATCGCCGGGTTCGCGAGACCTGGTGACCCGGCGCCCGGAGGGGTGCGAGCGCTCCGGAACCCGGCGATCTCGCCGGTGCGACCCGGCGGTCCCCGCCACGACGGTGTAGCCATGACTCTCAGCCCCGCACCCGCCGTTGCCGCCTCGCCCCTGCCGGCCGAGCGCGCCACGAGCCGACGCCGAGCCCTCGCGCTCGGACTGCTGGTCTCGGCGCAGTTCGTGGTCATGCTCGACACCTCGATCGTCAACGTGGCGCTGCCGTCCATCGAGGCCGACCTCGGGCTCAGCGCGAGCGCGCTGACCTGGGTCGTCAACGCCTACGTCCTGACCTTCGGGGGCCTGCTGCTGCTCCTCGGGCGGGTGGCGGACCTCGTGGGACGCCGCCGGATGTTCGGCGTCGGTGCCGCGCTGTTCACCGTGGGCACCCTGCTGGCCGCAGCCGCCGGCACGGGGTGGCTCCTCGTCGCGGGTCGCGTCGTGCAGGGGGCCGGGGCCGCGGCGCTCAGCCCCGCGGCGATGTCGCTGCTGCTCGTGACCTTCCCCGGCGAGCAGCGTGCTCGCGCCATGAGCCTGTGGGGCGCCGCATCGGCGATGGGCGGCGCGACCGGCGTCTTCGCCGGAGGACTGCTGGCCGGCGCCTTCGGCTGGTCCTCGGTCTTCCTCGTGACCGTGCCGGTCTCGGTGGCGGCCGTCGTGCTGAGCCGCCGGGTGCTCGACGACAGCGCGCGAGGCGTCAGGCGCCGCTTCGACGTCAGCGGTGCCGTCTTCGTGACGGGCGCGGTCGTCGCCCTGGTGCACGGCGCGCTGGGCGTCGGGGAGGGCGGCTGGCTCTCACCGCGGGTCGTCCTCGGCCTCGGCGGCGCGGTCGTGCTCCTGGGCGCCTTCGTCGCCGCCGAGCGCCGCGCGGCCGACCCGCTGGTCCCGCTCGAGCTCTTCCGCTCCCGCGTGCTCTCGGTCGGCGTCGCCCTCGCCGTGACGGGCGGCGCGACCCGGGCGTCCAGCTTCGTGCTGGTCGCGCTGTACCTCCAGAAGGAGCTCGCGATGGCGCCCGAGCGGGGCGGTCTCGCGATGGTCCCCACCTCCCTGACCGGCCTCGCCGTCTCCCTGACCCTCCTGCCCCGCGTCCTGAAGCGGTTCGGCCCCCGCCGCGCCATGATCGGTGGGCTGCTCGTGCTGGCCGCCGGACAGCTGTGGATCGCCCACGCACCCCTCGGTGCCGGCTACGCGGTCGGCGTGCTGCCCGGGCTGCTGCTGGTGGCCACCGGCGTCGCGCTGAGCTTCACGCCGACCACGATGGTCATCGCGTCAGCGGCCCCCGACACCCACGCCGGGCTGGCCTCGGGGCTCGCCAGCTCGGCGACCCAGGTCGGCGCCGCTCTCGGCACGGCCACCTTCATCGGCATCGCCCTGGCGGGCTCCTCAGGCTTCACTGCAGCGTTCACGGTCGCCGCGGCGGTCGCGGTCGCCACGGCGCTGCTGGGGTGCACCGTCGCGCGGCGCTCCTGATCGGCTCACGTGCGTCGGTGGAAGGTGTACTTCCCGGTGGGGAGTTGGTCGAGGTGGTAGCGGGGGTCGTGGGCTCGTGCGTGGTGGTGGGGGCAGAGTGAGATGAGGTCGCGGAGGTTGGTGTTGCCGCCGTATGTCCAGCGTTTCTGGTGGTGGGTGTGGGTCATGCCGGGTGGCCAGTCGCAGCCGTCGATCTCGCAGCCGCAGGCTTCGATGGTCTTGGCGATGCGTTGGGCCTCGGAGGCGAAGCGCTGCTTGCGGCCGAGGTCGAGGACGTGGGACTTGCCGTCCAGGACTGCGGGGAGGACGCCTGCTTCGCAGGCGAGCCGCCGTGCGGCACCGGGGGAGAGTCGTTCGCCGGTGTCGAGGTGGGCGGCCTTCAGCCGGCCCTCGAGCGCGTCGAGCGTCATCATCACGACGACGGTGGCGTTGAGGCCGCCGGCCTTGGGGAGCTTCTTGTTGGGGTAGCGCTGGATGAGCTCGACGAACGCTTCTCCGAGGCGCTGCGGGGTGGGTCTCCGCTCGCTGAGTGGTCCTTTGGATGCCTGGTGCTTCGGCGCGGCCAGGGCGAACAGGTGCTTCTTGAGCATGGCGCCGGTGAGGGTGTCGAGGGTGAAGCGGCCGTGGGTCGTGCCGTGCCCGTCGTCCCAGATGGTCAGGCGGGTGGCTGCCGCGGCCCGGCGCTCTTCTCCTTCGAGGAGTGTGGCTTCGTGGGCGTCGGCGGTCTCGGGGGAGGTGACCTCGAGGATCCGCCTGCCGAGGACCTTCAGCTGCTTGGCGTCGAACTCGCGTGCGTACTCCAGGAGCCGCCGCTCGGCCTCAGCCGCGATCGCCGCGTCGAGGTCGTCGGGCAGGTCGGCGAGCGCCCGGAGGATGGCCTCGGATTGCTCGACGTGCACCCGACCGTCGGCGAGCGCGGTCCTGGTCGCCTCATGCAGCTCGAGCCCGTCGGCGAGCCGCATGGTCCGGTGGGCGTGGGTCTTCGTGGTGCGGGTGGTGGCGGCGTGCCAGGTGGCGGTCGAGGTCGCCCCGGTCTGGCCGGGGAGGTCGACACGGCCGGCGTGGGTCAGGAGTCGTGCTTCGAGCTCGGCGAGCTGTGCCTTGGCGGACTGGACTTCGGCGATGGTAGCGACGGTGTCGTCGGCGTTCATCGACCACACCGGTGTGTCCGCGACGGCGGAGAGTTCTTCACGCACGCCAGTGACCGCCCGGGTGACCGG
>NZ_AUGT01000022.1 GCF_000422805.1 Nocardioides halotolerans DSM 19273
ACCGACGACGAGGGTCGCTAGCGCCTGTCGCGAAACCTCCGCAGGGAGGGCACTCGGCCCGCCCACCGCTGGTCGAGCTTGTCGAGACCTCCGCAGCGGTGGCACCCGCTGGACCGAGGTCGGTTGCGTCCCAGCCCCGGCGTACGAGGTTTCGAGACGGTCGCTGCGCGACCTCCCCAACCACCGACGGCGAGGGTCGCTGCGCGACCTCCTCAACCACTGGGACGCGCGACGCCGTCCAGCGCCTGACTGAGGTCGGCCCAGAGGTCCTCGACGTCCTCGACGCCGACGGAGAGCCGCACCAGCCCCTCGGGGATGGTCGCGGGCTCGGACTTCCAGCGCCGACGCCGCTCGAACGACGATTCGACGCCGCCGAGGCTGGTGGCGTGCACCCACAGGGCCGTCGAGCGGACCAGCAGGTCGGCCTGGTCGGCGGTGGGCAGCACGATCGAGACCATCCCGCCCAGGCCGGGGTAGCGGACCTCGGTGAGGAGCGGGTGGTCGGCGAGCCGACGGGCGAGCTCGGCGGCGTTCGCCTGCGCGCGCTCGACCCGCAGGTGCAGGGTCCGCAGCCCGCGCAGCGCGAGCCAGGCCTCGAACGGTCCCGGCGTGTTCCCCTGCACGTCGCGCCGGCCCTTGAGGACGGTCGCGAGCTCCTCGTCGCGCGTGACGACCGCCCCGAGCTGGACGTCGCTGTGGCCGGCGAGGTACTTCGTCGCGGAGTGCAGCACCAGGTCGGCGCCGAGGTCGAGCGGCTTCTGCAGCAGCGGCGTGAGGAACGTGTTGTCGACGACCACCCGGGCGCCGGCGTCGTGCGCGGCCGCGATGATCGCGGGAGCGTCCGCCACCTCGAGGGCGGGGTTGGTGGGCGACTCGAACCACACCAGCGCTGCGTCCTCGCACGCCGCGACCACGGCGTCGGTGTCGGTGAGGTCGACGAGCGTGGTGCTGAGCCGGCCGCGCAGCTCGAGGTCGCCGAGCGAGACCAGCGTGCCGTTGTAGGAGTGCCGCGGCACGACCACCTTGTCGCCGAGCGCGACCAGGTCGAGGAGGCTGGTGACCGCGGCCATGCCCGAGGCGTAGGCCAGGCAGCGCCCGCCCTCTAGGGCCCCCAGCGCGTCCTCGAACGCGGTCCACGTCGGGTTGCCGTAGCGGCCGTACTCGAGGTCGCCGCCCGCGACGTACGTCGACGCCATCGTGATCGGCCCGTTCAGCGGCTGGTCGGGCTCGTGCGGCGGGCGGCCGGCGTGGACGGCGGTGGTCGCGGGTCGGAGCGGCTCGGCCATGTCGTCCACCCTAGGGTGGCCGGGTGATCGCGCTGCCGCTCGAGGACGTCGCCGAGATCGTCGGCGGCCGGGTCGACGGCGAGGCCGAGGGCGTCGTGGTGACGGGGCCGGTGGTGATCGACGGCCGCGAGGCCGGTCCGGGCAGCCTCTTCGTCGCCTTCGTCGGTGAGCACGTCGACGGGCACGAGCACGCCGGCCAGGCGGCCGGGCGCGGCGCCGTCGCCGTCCTCGGCACCCGGGCCACCGAGCTGCCGACGGTCGTGGTCGACGACCCGCAGGCTGCGCTCCAGCGGCTCGCCGCCCACGTCGTGGCGCAGGTGCGCGACCAGGGACTGACGGTGCTCGCGCTGACGGGGTCGCAGGGCAAGACGTCGACCAAGGACCTGCTGGCCGCCGTGCTCGCCGAGGCGGGGCCGACGGTGGCCACCTTCGGGTCGTTCAACAACGAGCTCGGCATGCCGTTGACCGCGCTGCGGGTGGAGCCCGGCACGCGGTTCCTCGTCCTGGAGATGGGCGCCCGCGGGCGCGGGCACCTCACCGCGCTCACCGACGTCGTCGCGCCCGACATCTCGATCGTGCTCAACGTCGGCACGGCCCACCTCGGCGAGTTCGGCTCGCGCGAGGCGATCGCCGAGGCCAAGGGCGAGCTGGTCGCGGCGCTGCGACCGGATGGTGTCGCCGTGCTCAACGCCGACGACGAGCGGGTCGTCGCGATGGCGGAGCTGGCGCCCGGGCGGGTGCAGACCTTCGGGACCGCCCCGGAGGCCGAGGTCCGGCTCGAGGGCCTCACGCTCGACCGGCTCGGCCGGCCGTCGTTCACCCTGGTGGCGGGCGGGGAGGGCGCCGAGGTGACGCTGCAGCTCGTTGGCGCGCACCAGGCGATGAACGCCGCGGCGGCCACCGCGGCCGCGCTCGCCGCGGGGATGACCATGGAGCAGGTGACCGCTGCGCTGGCCGGCGTCACGTCCCTCTCGAAGTGGCGGATGGAGCTCTCCGAGCTCGACAGCGGTGTCGTGCTGCTCAACGACTCCTACAACGCCAACCCCGAGTCGATGCGGGCGGCCATCGACGCGCTCGCCTCGATCGGTGCCGACCCCGCCGTGCGCCGTACGGTCGCGGTGCTGGGGGAGATGCTCGAGCTCGGCGCCGACAGCGGGTCGAGCCACCGCGAGCTCGGTGCGTACGCCGCCGAGCACGTCGACCAGCTCCTCGTGGTGGGCGCCGGCGCCCGCGGCATCCACGACGGCGGCGTCGACGCCGGTGGGTCGTGCGCCTTCGTCGACGACAACGCCGCGGCGGTCACCTGGCTCCGCGAGCAGCTGGGCGAGGGTGACGCAGTTCTCGTCAAGGCGTCCCGCGGAGCGCGCCTCGACGAGGTGGCCGCCGCGCTTCAGTAGGGTCGTACCCCATGAGTCAGCGCAAGGTCCGCGTGGCGCTGCTGTTCGGTGGGCGCTCCGGCGAGCACGCGATCTCGGCCGCCAGCGCGGCCGGTGTGCTCAAGGCGATCGACCGCGACAAGTACGACGTGGTGCCGGTCGGCATCACCCGCGACGGCCGGTGGGTCGTCGCCTCCGACGACCCGGCCGCGTGGGAGCTGCGCTCCGACCGGCTGCCGGAGGTGACCGCGGCGTCCGGCTCCGAGGTCATGCTCTCCTCGTCGACGGACGGGCCCCAGCTCCAGGTGCTCGAGCCCGGCTCGGTGCCGGCGGTGCTCGGTCAGGTCGACGTGGTGTTCCCGGTGCTGCACGGCCCCTTCGGCGAGGACGGCACCGTGCAGGGCCTGCTCGAGCTCGCGGACGTCCGCTACGTCGGCTCCGGCGTGCTCGCCTCCGCCGTGGGCATGGACAAGCACTTCATGAAGATGGTGTTCGCCGCCCACGGCCTCCCCGTCGGTGCCCACGTCGTCATCACCCCGCGCGACTGGTCGCGCCGCCGTGACGACGTCCTCGCCCAGGTCAAGGAGCTGCGGCTGCCGGTGTTCGTCAAGCCGGCCCGCGCCGGGTCGTCGCTCGGCGTCACCCGGGTCGACGACCTGGCCGACCTCGAGCGCGCGATCGAGGACGCCCAGGTCCACGACCCCAAGGTGCTGGTCGAGGAGGGGATCGAGGGCCGCGAGATCGAGTGCGCCGTGCTCGGCGGCCGAGGGGACGACCTGCCGCGGGCCTCCGTGCCGGGGGAGATCGTCGTCGACCACGCCGCCCGCCCGTTCTACGACTTCGAGGCCAAGTACATCGACGACGGGCCGGCCCGCCTCGACGCCCCCGCGGACCTGCCGCCAGAGGTCGCCGAACGAGTGCGCGACCTCGCCGTCCGCGCCTTCGACGCCATCGCCGCCGAAGGCATCGCCCGGGTCGACGTGTTCGTGACGCCCGACGAGCAGGTGGTGCTCAACGAGATCAACACCATGCCGGGCTTCACGCCGATCTCGATGTACTCCCGCATGTGGGAGGCCAGCGGCTTGCCCTACCCCGACCTGGTCGACGAGCTGATCCAGCTGGCTCTCGAACGCCGTACCGGCCTGCGCTGAATACCCCCGCGAGCTTCGGCCCCCAGTCCGTGGCGCCAGCTTCGCGGCGCCTGGCTCGCTGGCGCTCGCTGCGGCGCAGGCGCCACGGCCCGCAGGCCGATCGCGGGGCGCCTCGCTGCGCTCGGAACTACCGGGTCGCTTCGCTCCCATCATGGGGGTCGAGGTCACGCCTCGGCTGGCACCGCCGTCGGTCCTAGTCGGGCGGCCCGGCGACGATCGCCCGGCGCAGCAGGTCGCGGGCGACCTCGCCGAGCGACGTACCGCTCAGCGTGCAGGCGAAGGGGAACACCGAGGTCTCGGTGGTGCCGGGGGTGATCGCGGTCTCGAGGACGACGAAGGAGCCGTCGGGGCCGACGATGAAGTCGGAGCGGGAGACGTCGCGGAGGCCGAGCGTGCGGTGGGCCTGGCGGGCGACCTCGCCGAGGCGGGCGATCTGTTGCTCGGGGAGGTCGGGCCGCTCGAGGGAGACGAACTCGGCGGTGTAGCGGGCCGAGAAGTCGAACTCGTGGCCGCGTTCGTACTCGATGGCGACCGGCTCGAGCGAGGTGAGCCCGTCGTCGGTCTCGAGCACGATCACCGAGACGTCGACGCCGTCGTGGAACCGCTCGACGAGGGCGTCCTCGCAGTAGGCGTAGGTGCCGACCAGGGCCGAGGGGAGGGCCGCGAGCCCGTCGACGCCGGCGACGCCGAGGGCGGAGCCGCCGCGGGTGGGCTTGACCACCACGCGGGTGCCGAGGCGGTGCATGACGTGCTCCATCAGCGCTGCCGCACCGATGTCGCGGAAGGTCTGTGCCGACAGCCCGACGGAGTCGGGCACCGGGATGCCGTCGCGCCGCAGCAGCTCGCGGGCGGTGGCCTTGTCGTAGGCGAGGCGGCACGCGCGGCTGCGGGAGCCCACGAACGGCATCCCGATCAGCTCGAGGAGGGTCTGGATCTCGCCGTCCTCGCCGAACTGCCCGTGCAGCGCCGGGAGCACGGCGACCACCTTGTCGCGCTCGAGGGTGTGCAACAGGTTGCGGTCGAAGTCGTAGGCGTGCACCTCGACGCCCAGCGCACCGAGCTCGCGGACCAGGTTGCGGCCGCTGGCGAGGGAGACGTCGCGCTCGTGGCTCAGCCCGCCCGCGATGACCGCGACCGGGCCGGTGAGCTCCTCGGCACTCGACATGGCGGCAAGCCTCGCACACCGCCGGGACGCGGAGCGCCCCGCACCACGAGGTGGTGCGGGGCGCTCGACGACGCGGTCGGGAACCTCAGATGTGGACCACCGGACAGGTGAGCGTGCGGGTGATGCCGTCGAGGGTCTGCACCTTCGCGACCACCAGCTTGCCGAGCTCGTCGACGTTGCGGGCCTCGGCGCGCACGATGACGTCGTAGGGGCCGGTGACGTCCTCGGCCATCGTGACGCCCTTGACCTGGGCGATCGCCGTGGCCACCTCGGCGGCCTTGCCGACGTCGGTCTGGATCAGGATGTAGGCCTGCACCACCATCTGCGGATCTCCCTGCTGTGCTCTGGGGTGTGGGGAACCGGGCCAACCTATCGCGAGCCTCTCGCCGGTCATAGGGCACGTCATCGACACGCGGGCCCGCCGATCTGCTCGAATGAGGTCATGCCCATCCCGCCGGAGGCGACGCTCGGTGACGTCGGGGAGTTCGGGCTGATCGCCGAGCTGGCGCAGCTCTTCCCCCAGGGCGAGCAGGTGCTGGTCGGCCCCGGCGACGACGCCGCGGTGCTGCGCGTGCGCCAGGGCCACGTCGTGGTCTCGACCGACCTGCTGATCGAGGGTCAGCACTTCCGCAACGACTGGGCGGAGGCCGCCGACGTCGGCCACCGGGCCGCGGCGCAGAACCTCTCCGACATCAACGCGATGGGCGGCCGGGCGCACTCGCTGACCATCGGCCTGGGCGCCCCGACCGACCTGCCGGCGCGTTGGGCGCTCGACTTCGCCGCTGGCTTCGCGGCCGAGTGCGACCTCGTCGGCGCGAGCGTGGTGGGCGGCGACCTGACCCGCTGCGACCAGGTCGTGATCGCCGTGACCGTGATCGGGGCCTGCACCCAGTCGCCCGTGCTCCGCTCCGGCGCCCGGCCCGGTGACGTCCTCGCGCTCGTGGGTCGGCAGGGGTGGTCGGCCGGCGGTCTGGCCGTCCTCAGCCGCGGGTTCCGCTCACCGCGGGTGCTCGTCGACGCCTACCGCCGGCCCAGCCCGCCGTACGACGCCGGCCCGGCCGCCGCCGAGGCCGGCGCGACGTCGATGATCGACGTCTCCGACGGGCTGCTCGCCGACGCCGCCCATCTCGCCGCGGACTCCGGGGTGGCGATCGACGTCCGCACCGAGGCGCTCGACGTGCCGGAGCCTCTCCACGCGGTGGCCGCGGCCACCGGCGCCGACCCGGTCTCGTTCGTCCTCGGCGGCGGCGAGGACCACTCGCTGCTGGCGACGTTCCCCGACGGCGCGGTGCCGGACGGCTGGAGCGTCATCGGCGCGGTCAGCGCGGGGGAGGGCGTCACCGTCGACGGCGCGGCGTACGACGGGGAGACGGGCTGGACCCACTTCTAGACGGCTGCGCAGGAAAGCAAAAGCTCGACCGAGGTGTCGGAACCTCGGTCGAGCCTGGTGGGACGTGCTGCGTGTCTAGCGGGTCACCTTCCCGGCCTTGATGCAGCCGGTGCAGACGTTGAGGCGCTTCGGCGTGCCGTTGATGGTCGCGCGGACCCGCTGGATGTTGGGGTCGAAGCGACGCTTGGTGATCTTGCGCGACCACGGCCGGTTGTTGCCGAAGCCGGGCTTCTTGGCGCAGATGTCACAGACGGCGGCCACAATGAGCTCCTGGAGAATGGTGTGCGATGCGTTCGTGGGTGCCCGGCGTGCGGGCAACCGAAGAAGAATATCCGACCCGGACGCTCCCGCCCAAACCGCGGACCGGTCCTGAGGCCAGGGCCGCCAGGCAGGCTCTAGTGTCGCCCCCGTGAGCGAACCGGGCACCGTCGGGAGCGGCATCGAGCTCGCGACCGTGCTCGGCTTCATCGACATCGCGGTCGACGCCCTCGCCGGCGCGCGCGAGGAGATCGACGCGCTCAACGTCTACCCGGTGCCCGACGGCGACACCGGCACGAACATGTACCTCACGATGGCCGCCGCCCGCGACGCGGTCCGCGACAAGGCCGCGAGCGGCGGGGCCGACCGGACCGGGCTCTTCGAGGCGTTCACGCGCGGGGCCCTGCTGGGTGCGCGCGGCAACTCGGGCGTGATCCTCAGCGAGATGCTGCGCGCGATCATGCGGCGCATCGCCGAGGCCCAGTGGGACGAGCGCAACGGCGCGGTCATGGTCGACGCGCTGCGGCAGGCCACGGCGGCGAGCTACGCGGCCGTCGGTACGCCGGTCGAGGGCACCATGCTCTCGGTCTGCCGGGCCGCCTCGGAGGCGGCCGCCAGGCTCCTCGAGGCGGAGCCGACGGTCCGCTCGCGCGACGTGCTGACCACGAGCGCGGCAGCGGCCCGCGAGGCGCTGGCCAGGACACCCGAGCAGCTGAAGGCGCTCCGCGACGCCGGTGTGGTCGACGCCGGCGGCCGCGGCGTCGTGGTGATCCTCGACGCCGCCGAGACCGCGCTCACCGGCAAGCGCCCGCCGCGGGTCGAGGCGGGGCGCCGGATCCCCCAGCCCATCCCGGCCGAGGGCGACCTCGTGGCGGGCGGGCCGGCGTACGAGGTGATGTACCTCCTCGACGCGCCTGACGAGGCCATCGGGGTGCTGCGCGGCACCCTCGGCGGGCTGGGTGACTCCCTGGTCGTCGTCGGCGGCGAGGGGCTCTGGAACGTCCACGTCCACGTCGACGACGTCGGTGCGGCCATCGAGGCCGGCATCGAGGCCGGGCGTCCCCACCGCGTGCGGGTGACGCACTTCGCCGAGCAGGTCGCGGCCCGCGAGCCGGGGCCCCGCGTCGGCCGGGCCATCGTGGCCGTGGCGGCCGGCCCCGGTCTGGCGGCGCTGTTCGAGGAGGCGGGGGCCGTCGTGGTCCGCGGCGGGCCCGGCAACCGCCCCTCGACCGGGATGCTGCTCGACGCGATGGTCCGCTCGGGCGCCCAGGAGGTCGTGGTCCTCCCCAACGACAGCGACTCGGTCCGCGCGGCCCACGTCGCGGCGAGCACCGCGGAGAAGGACCACGACATGCGGGTCGCGGTGATCCCCACGACCGCGCAGGTGCAGGGTCTCGCCGCGCTCGCCGTCCACGAGCCGGGCCGGACCTTCGACCAGGACGTCCTCGAGATGACCGCCACCGCCCGGCACGCGCGGCAGGGGGCGGTCACGGTGGCGGCCAAGCAGGCCATCACGATGGCCGGCCCCTGTGAGCCCGGCGACGTGCTCGGCGCGATCGGGGGCGACTTCGTCGTCGTCGGCCACGACCTCACGGACGTCGCCCACGACGTGCTCGGCCGGCTGCTCGGCGGTGGCGGCGAGATGGTCACGCTCGTCTCCGGGGAGGACGACGCGGACGGTGCTCTGGCGCAGGCGTGCGCGGCGTGGCTCGAGGAGGAGCACCCCGCTGTCGACGTCGTGGTGTACGACGGTGGGCAGGAGCGCTACCCGCTCCTCGTCGCCGTCGAGTAGGAAGGGAGCGGTCCGGTGATCAGCCTCGACTCACCCGTCGAGTCGGTGCTCGGTGTCGCCAAGGGCAGGAAGGCCCAGGCGCGCCACGAGGGCATCACCCAGCGGCTGGGCCTCGAGACGGTCGGCGACCTGCTGCGCCACTTCCCTCGCCGCTACCTCGAGACGCGCTCGCTGTCGTCGCTGGCCGACCTGCAGGAGGGGCAGCTGCTCACGGTGGTCGGCGAGATCGCAAGCTCGGCGAGCAGGTCCTACCGCGACCGGCGCACGGGCCGTCAGGCCTACCGCCAGGAGGTCGTCCTCCGCACCGAGGGGCCGTCGCTCCAGATGACCTTCTTCGCCCAGCAGGCGCACGTCGGCCGCTACAACGAGCAGCGCCTGAGCAAGGGGCGGCGCGGCATCTTCATGGGCAAGGTCGGCACGTTCCGCGGCGAGTGGCAGCTGACCAACCCCCAGATGGTGCTGTTCGGCGCCGAGGGCGAGGCCAGCGAGGACCTCGCCGCGCTCTCGCTGGAGACGATCGGCCCGCTCTACCCGCTCTACCCCGCGACCAAGGACGTCGAGTCGTGGGACCTCCAGAAGGCGATCACCTTCGCCCGCACCATGGTCGACGACGTGCCCGACCTCCTGCCCGAGCAGGTCCGGTCCGAGTTCGGGCTCCTCGACGCGCACACGGCGCTCGACCGGATCCACGCCCCCGACTCCTGGGCCGACGTCACCCGCGCCCAGAAGCGCTACCGGTTCGAGGAGGCCCTGGTGACCCAGCTGGTCCTCGGCCGGCGGCGGCGGTTCATCCGGGCGATGGGGGCGCGCGCGCGTGACGGCGGGCAGGGCGAGCTGCTCGCGGCGTTCGACGAGCGGCTGCCCTTCGAGCTGACGGCGGGCCAGGTCGAGGTGGGCGCCCAGATCGACGACGACCTCGCCCAGCCCCACCCGATGAACCGGCTCCTCCAGGGCGAGGTGGGCTCCGGCAAGACGCTCGTCGCGCTGCGGGCGATGCTGCGGGTGGTCGACTCCGGCGGACAGGCCGCGCTGCTCGCGCCCACGGAGGTGCTGGCCCAGCAGCACCACCGGTCGATCACCGCCCTGCTCGGCGACCTCGGCGACGGCCCGATGCTGGGTGGAGCGACGGGCGGCGTCGGGGTCGAGCTGCTCACCGGCTCGATGACCAAGACGCAGCGCACCGGGCCGCTGTCCCGGCTGGCCATCGGCGAGGCCGGCATCGTCATCGGCACCCACGCGCTGCTCGAGGACCAGGTCCAGTTCTTCGACCTCGGCCTGGTCGTGGTCGACGAGCAGCACCGGTTCGGCGTCGAGCAGCGCGCCGCGCTGACCGACAAGGCGCTCGGGTCGCCCCCGCACGTCCTGGTCATGACGGCGACCCCGATCCCGCGCACCGTCGCGATGACCGTCTTCGGCGACCTCGAGGTCTCCACACTGACCGAGCTGCCGGCAGGTCGGGCGGCCATCCAGACCAACGTCGTCCCGGTTGCCGAGGCTCCCTCGTGGATGGACCGCGTCTGGGCGCGGGTGCGCGAGGAGGTCGAGAACGGCCACCAGGCCTACGTCGTCTGCCCCCGGATCACCAGCGACGAGTCCGAGCAGGTCGCCGTCGACACCGACTTCTGGCAGTACGCCGCCGCCGAGGAGGGCGAGCAGCCGACGACCTGGCCGCTGCGCGCCGTCGAGGACGTCGTCGTCGAGCTGGCCGAGGGCCCGCTCAGCGGGCTGCGGGTCGCGAAGATGCACGGCCGGATGACCCCGGACGAGAAGGACGGCACGATGCGCGCCTTCGCGGCCGGCGAGATCGACGTCCTGGTCTCCACCACCGTCATCGAGGTCGGCGTCGACGTCGCCAACGCCACCACGATGGTGCTGATGGACGCCGAGCGGTTCGGCATCTCCCAGCTCCACCAGCTCCGGGGCCGGGTGGGCCGGGGCGGCCATCCCGGCCTGTGCCTCCTGGTCTCGCACGCGCCAGTCGGCAGCGACGCGCGGGCGCGCCTCGAGGCCGTCGCTGCCACGACCGACGGGTTCGAACTGAGCCGGGTCGACCTCGAGCAGCGTCGCGAGGGCGACGTCCTGGGCCGCTCGCAGTCGGGCTACCGCTCCACGCTGGAGAACCTCCGGGTCCTCCGCGACGAGGACACGATCATCGAGGCCAGGGGCGCGGCGGAGGCCCTGCTCGACGCCGACGACACGCTCGCCGGGCACCCCGGGCTGAGGGCTGCGGTGGAGTCCCTGGAGGCATCGGTGCAGAGTGCCTTCATGGAGAAGTCCTAGTGGGCAGCGTCGGCTGACCCGTGACGAGGATCATCGGGGGCAGCGCGGGAGGGCGGCGGATCACCGCACCCTCCGGCCAGCACACGCGTCCGACGACCGACCGGGTGCGCGAGGCGCTGTTCTCCAGCATCGAGGCGTGGTGCGGGTCCCTGCAGGGGCTGCGCTTCCTCGACCTCTACGCCGGCTCGGGCGCGGTCGGCCTCGAGGCGTGGTCGCGCGGGGCCGGTGTGGTCACGCTGGTCGAGTCGGACCGGCGTACCGCCCGGCTCATCGCCGACAACGCCCGCGCCATCGGCTGCCCCAAGGCCGAGGTGGTCGCCGCGGCGGTCGCCGGCACGCTCGGCAAGCCGCCCTCGGCGCCCTACGACGTGGTCTTCCTCGACCCGCCGTACCCGCTCGACGACGCCTCGGTGGGCGCGGAGCTGGGACTGCTGGCCGCTCAGGGGTGGCTGGTGCCGGGGGCGATGGTCGTCGTCGAGCGGTCCTCGCGCAGCGCCGAGCCGGCCTGGCCGCGCGGCATCGAGGGCACCCGCAGCCGCAAGTACGGCGAGACCACGCTTTGGTACGGTCACGCCGCCGCGGACCCCGAGGGCCCCGAGGACCCCGAGGACCCCGACGACACCGAGGAGTAGAGATGCGCCGAGCCGTCTGCCCCGGGTCCTTCGACCCGGTCACCCATGGGCACCTCGACATCGTCCGGCGGGCCGCCGGGCTCTTCGACGAGGTCGTCGTCGCCGTCGGCGTCAACGTCTCCAAGAGCCGGCTGTTCACGCCCGAGGAGCGGCTCGCGATGCTCGAGCAGGGCGTCGCGGGCCTCGACAACGTGCGCGTCGAGGGCTTCGCCGGGCTGATCACGGCCTACTGCCAGGAGGTCGGCGCGACCGCCATCGTCAAGGGTCTGCGGTCGGGCCGGGACTTCGACTACGAGCTGCCCATGGCCCAGATGAACGCCCACCTGACCGGTGTCGAGACGGTGTTCGTCGCCACCGACTCCTCGCTCGCCTTCGTCTCCTCGAGCCTGGTCAAGGAGGTCGCGTCCTACGGGGGCGACGTCTCCGCGCTGGTCCCCGACTTCGTCCTCGGCCCGCTCACCGAGAGGCTGGCGGCGCGACAGGCCGCCGGCCCGGGCTGACCTGGCAGATGCACGCGTCGGGAGCGCGGCGGGCCGGGTTTGGTCGCAGTGCACCGGCCCGCGTACGATTCTCGATTGGATCTGTTTGGCCGGATACCGGAAGTGAACACTGAAAAGCTTGGACCCGAGAGCGCCGCTCGTGCTCGACACTCGCGAGCTCGGACGCCGCCCGGGGTCCCAGCGCGAGGTGTCGCGGACGGTGCCCGCGCCGGCAGATCTGGGCATCGAAGTCCTTCAGGTCCCTGAGGGGTCGCCGGTCGAGCTCGACCTGCGCCTCGAGGCGGTCATGGAGGGGGTGCTGGTCACCGGGACCGCGCACGCCGCCCTCACGGGGGAGTGCGCACGGTGCCTGGAACCGATCTCCGACGAGATCGAGGTGAGGTTCCAGGAGCTGTACGTCTACGAGGACCACGCCCTCCCCGAGGAGGACGACGAGGTCAGCATGCTGCAGGACGACCTGGTCGACCTGGAGCCGCTGCTGCGGGACGCGGTGGTGCTCGCACTGCCGTTCCAGCCGCTGTGCACCGACGACTGTCCCGGCCTGTGCCCCGAGTGCGGAGCACGACTGGCCGACGACCCCGGTCATGCACACGACGCGGCGATCGACCCGCGGTGGGCGGCGCTGGCCGACCTGACACAGCAGAACTCGCAGACCGAGCAGAACTGAGAGAGAGAACACCATGGCTGTCCCGAAGCGGAAGATGTCGCGCAGCAACACGCGCCACCGTCGCTCGGCCTGGAAGACCACCGCGCCGACGCTGGTGACCTGCGCCAACCCCGCCTGCGGTGCCAAGCACCTGCCGCACCGCGCGTGCGGCACCTGCGGCCAGTACGGCGCGCGCAACGAGCGTCGCCAGGTTCTCTGACCGGTCCCCTGACCAACTACGCGCAGCTCCGCGCCGCGCTCGGCGATCCGGTCCTGGATCCCGAGCTGCTGGAGCGCGCCCTGACCCACCGCTCGTTCGCCTACGAGAACGGCGGGCTGCCGACCAACGAGCGGCTGGAGTTCCTCGGTGACTCGGTCCTCGGCGTCGTCGTCACCGAGACCCTCTACGTCACCCACCCCGACCTGTCCGAGGGCCGGCTGGCCAAGCTGAGGGCGGCGGTCGTCAACGCCCGGGCGCTGGCCGAGGTCGGCCGCGGCATCGGGCTCGGCGAGCACGTCAAGCTCGGCCGCGGCGAGGAGACGACCGGTGGCCGCAACAAGGCGTCGATCCTCTCCGACACCGTCGAGGCCGTGATCGGCGCGGTGCACCTCAGCGGCGGCATCGAGGTCTCCGCGGAGGTCGTGCACCGGCTCTTCGACCCCCTGATCGAGGCGGCGTCCGCGCTCGGTGCGGGCCTCGACTGGAAGACCTCGCTCCAGGAGCTCGCCGCCGAGCACGCCCTCGGCGTCCCCGAGTACGTCATCCAGGACGAAGGCCCCGACCACCAGAAGACCTTCACCGCCCAGGTCCGCGTCGCGGACCAGCTCTACGGCAACGGCGTCGGCCGGTCCAAGAAGGAGGCCGAGCAGGCGGCCGCCGAGACGGCGTACGGCGAGATCGCCGGCCGGCTCGGCATCAGCGACCCGATCGACGCCGCCGTCGACGCCGCGGTCGACGCGGCCGCCGTCGAGGCCGGGGCGGACGACCCGGCCGACACGTCCTCGGGCTCCTAGCCGAGCGACCGACCCGCCGACATGCCCGAGCTGCCCGAGGTCGAGGTGGTCCGCGCCGGCCTGGCGCGGCACGTGCTCGGCGCCGTGATCACCTCGGTCGAGGTGCTGCACCCGCGCCCGGTGCGCCGCGACCCGCGCGGCCCGCAGGGCTTCGCCTCGGCGCTGACCGGCCGCCGCATCGAGGACGCCCGGCGCCGCGGCAAGTACTTCTGGCTGCCGCTCGACAACGGCGACGCGCTGCTCGGCCACCTCGGCATGAGCGGCCAGCTGCTGGTGCAGCCGCGCGACTCCGAGCCCGAGCGGCACCTGCGCGTCCGCCTGGGGCTGGCGGGCGCGGCCGACGACCGCCCCTTCGAGACGGCTCGTCCCTCGCCTCCTCAGGACAAGGAGCTGCGCTTCGTCGACCAGAGGATGTTCGGCGGCCTCATGGTCTCCGGCGGCGGCGCCGAGCTGCCGCCCGAGATCGCCCACATCGCGCGCGACCCGCTCGACCCCGAGTTCGACGACGACGCGTTCGTCGCCAAGGTGCGGCGCCGGGCGTCCGGCATCAAGCGCCAGCTGCTCGACCAGAACCTCGTCTCGGGGGTCGGCAACATCTACGCCGACGAGGCGCTCTGGCGGGCGCGGCTGCACGGCGAGCGGGCGGGGGAGAAGCTCACGGCGGCGCAGGTGCGCGAGCTGCTCGGCCACGCCCGCGACGTCATGAACGAGGCGCTCGGGCAGGGCGGCACGTCGTTCGACTCGCTCTACGTCAACGTCAACGGCGAGTCCGGCTACTTCGACCGCTCGCTGCACGCCTACGGGCGCGAGGGCGAGCCGTGCGACCGGTGCGGGACGCCCGTGCGGCGGGTGGCGTTCATGAACCGCTCGTCCTACTTCTGCCCGGTCTGCCAGCCGGCCCCGCGGCGGCCGCGACGGACCGCCAGCAGACCGATCGTGGCCGACTGAGCGCAGGCTCGGTCCCTGCGCTCGCAGATTGACCGAAAGCGCTGCGAGTGGGACTCTTGAAGACGGTCGGTCCGGCATCCGGACCCCCTCCCCCCCGAACCAATCTCCACGCACATCCCGGAAGGTTCATACATCTATGGCCAAGGCGCTGATCGGCTACATGAACAGCGACCTGCGTGACCCCCGGCTCGCCGCCGAGAACAGTCGGCTGCGCGCGCGGGTGCGTGAGCTGGAGGCCCTCGTGCTCCGGCTCAGCGAGGAGAACGACAAGCTCGTGGCCGCTCGGGCCGAGGAGCTGCTGGTCGAGACCGCTCCCCGCATGCAGGAGATGCAGCCCGCCTGACACCCAGGCACCCCCTCTGGTCCCGGCGCTGCCGGCAAACCAGGTAGAACGCCGAGCCTCACGTCGTTAGCCTGCTGACCTCGTGGGCCGGTTGCTCGACGTCGTTGCGCCGCCGCGCCTGGGGCGCGGCTTCCGCTGGCTCATGGCGTCGTCGTGGACGAGCAACGTCGGCGACGGGATCGCGCTGGCCGCCGGCCCGCTGCTGGTCGCCTCGAAGACCGACCAGGAGTTCCTCGTCGCCCTCGCGGCGCTGCTCCAGTGGGCGCCCCCGATGGTGTTCGGGCTGTGGGCCGGAGCGCTCACCGACCGGCTCGACCGGCGCCTGATCATCGTGGTCGTCAACCTCGCGCGGGTGGTGGTCCTGGCGCTGCTCGCGACCGCGGTCGCCATCGACACCGTGCCCATCTGGGTCGTGCTCGTCGCGATGTTCCTGCTCGGCACCGCCGAGGTCTTCGCCGACAACAGCTCGAGCACCCTGGTGCCGATGCTGGTGCACCGCGACGACCTCGCCATCGCCAACGCCCGCATCACGACCGGCGTCGTCACGATCAACCAGCTCGCGGGGCCGCCGGTCGGCGCGTTCCTCTTCACCCTCGGCCACTTCATCCCGTTCGCGGCCCAGGGGCTCACGATGCTCCTGGCGGTGATGCTGATCGCCCGCCTCCAGCTGCCGGTGCGCGACCGCTCGACCGACGAGGCGCGGCCGGTCTGGCACGACATCGTGGAAGGCTTCCACTGGGTCTGGCACCACGCCGCCGTCCGGACGCTGGTGCTCACGATCCTGATCTTCAACGTCACCTTCGGCGCCGCGTGGTCGGTGCTCGTCCTCTACGCGACCGAGCACCTCGGTCTCGGCAGCGTCGGCTTCGGGCTGGTCACGACGGTGCAGGCGGTCGGCGGGCTGATCGGCACGGTCTCCTACGGCTGGCTGACCCGCCGGATCAGCCTCGGCAACCTGATGCGGATCGGTCTGGTCATCGAGACGCTCACCCACCTCGCGCTGGCGAGCACCACCTCGCCGTACGTCGCCCTGCCGGTGTTCTTCGTCTTCGGTGCGCACGCGTTCGTGTGGGGCACGACGTCCATCACGGTCCGGCAGCGGGCGGTGCCGACCGAGCTGCAGGGCCGCGTCGGCGCGGTGAACCTGATGGGCGTCTTCGGTGGCCTCGTCGTCGGGGCCGCCATCGGCGGCCTGTTCGCCCAGCACTGGGGCGTGACGGCGCCGTTCTGGTTCGCGTTCGTGGGCTCGGCGGTGTTCGTCGTGCTCATCTGGCGCCAGCTGAGCCACATCGCCCACGCTGACGAGGATCTCTCGACGGCCGGGCGGTGACCACCCGGTCGGGTCGTGCCGGACCCACCGGCCGGGTCCGGCGCCACAGGGACCGCACCCGCCGTCGGGGAGCGTCGGGTACGTCGTGATCTCGAACTGAGCCCGACTCGGCTCAGATCGCGAGCCGCTCGGTGACCTGGTCCCACACGTCGCGCTCGGCGTGCTCGTCGAGGAACGCCAGCGTCTCGGGGGAGAGGATGCGCTGCTTCGGCGCGACCTTCTCGACGTACGTCGAGTGCGCCTGCGCGAACGCCGCGTCGATCTCCGGGGACCGGTCCAGCCCGAGCCACTCGAGCACGTTGCCGAGGCTCGTCCCGGCAGGGTCGCCGAAGAACCGGTCGTACTCCACGACGACGGCCCGCTCCGGTCGCTGCCTGACCGCGCGGCGCACTCGGCGCAGCGAGCGGTTCCAGCCCGCCACCGCCTTCGTCGCGCCCTGGTCGGCGGCCCAGCCCAGGTCGTCGGGGTTCTGAGCGCGGGCCTCCCAGCTGGCCGCGACCGGCTCGAGGTCTCGCACGATGCACACGAACCGCGCGTCCGGGAGGGTCTCCCAGACGTGCTGGACCCGGATGGCGACCATCTTGTCGCCGACGTAGCGCGCGGTGCCCCACTTGGCGCGCATGGCGTCGTAGTGCGAGGCCCACTCCGGCGCCTGCTCGGGCGTCAGGTTGGTGAGCTCGTCGCCGAAGTCGAAGAAGCGCTCCTCGGTGAACAGGTCCGCGGTCACCGGCTCGGCGTCACGCGGGTAGAGCCGCTTGTAGCGCTCGACCCCCAGCGCGATGTCGGCGTGCGCGACGAGCACCTCCATCAGCGCCGTGGTGCCCGATCGGCCGAGTCCCGCGACGAAGAGGAGGCTCTGGTCGGGCACGGTCGTGAGCCTAGTTCGGCTCTGTGCCGGCACGCGTCCGCGGCGGGGCAGCTCACGCGAGCTCGGCGCCCTCGCGTGCCTCCTTCGGCAGCAGGAAGGCCACCAGGAAGCTCACGGCGTAGCAGGCGATGCTCACCCAGAGGATGCCCTTGGTGGCGTCGGCCCAGCCCTCGTCCGGCAGCCACTGGAAGAAGATCGTGCCGATGATCGCGACGCCCAGGGCGCCGGAGAACTGCTGCGCGGCGTTCAGCACGCCCGAGCCGGTGCCGACCTCCTGGTCGCCGAGGTCGGCCAGGATGATGTCGAACAGCGGGGCGAAGATCGCGCCGCTGCCGAGGCCGGTGACGAACAGCGCGGGCGCGAGGTCCCAGGCGCCGACGGACATGCCCTGGCGGTCGATGGTCCACCAGAGCGCGACCATGCCGAGCGCGATAACGACCAGTCCGCCGTGCAGGACCTTGCGGCCGAACCTCGGCCCGAGCGCCGCACCCGAGGTGGCGGCGCCGACCGCGAGCCCGAGCGCGAGCGGGGTCATCGCGAGACCGGTGCGCATGGGCGTGAAGCCGAGGCCGAGCTGGACGAACAGGTTGACGATCAGCAGCACGCCGTTCATCGCGACGAAGAACGTCGCGAGGAAGACGACGCCGGCGACGAACCCGCGGTTGCGGAACAGCGAGCGCTCGATGACCGGGTGCGCGCTGCGGCGTTCGCTCACCACGAACGCCGCGAAGGTGATCGCGG
Organism: Nocardioides halotolerans DSM 19273; assembly: GCF_000422805.1. Lineage (GTDB taxonomy): Bacteria > Actinomycetota > Actinomycetes > Propionibacteriales > Nocardioidaceae > Nocardioides > Nocardioides halotolerans. Next base: position 17,721 of record NZ_AUGT01000022.1, read on the forward strand.
AAGCGCCCATCATGAGGAAGCACCACAGCGGCCAGTCGTGCTCGCGGCCCTGGACGAGCGGGTAGATGAGCAGCGCCGAGGCCACGGCCAGCAGCAGCGAGCCGACGACGTCGAGCCTGGTCTCGCGGTTGCGGGGCACCTCGGGGAGGTACTTGACCGCCAGCACGGTGCCGACGACGCCGACCGGGATGTTGATGAGGAAGATCATCCGCCAGCCGGTGCCGAACAGGTCGGCGTCGATGAGGAAGCCAGCCAGGATCGGGCCCAGCACGGCGGCCAGACCCATGATCGGGCCGAACGGGATGAACGCCTTCTGCAGGTCGTCGGGGTGGAAGGACTGCTTCACCATGGCCAGCCCCTGCGGGATCATCACCGCACCGAAGGCGCCCTGGAGCACCCGGAAGGCGATCAGCGTGCCGGCCGTCGGCGCCAGCCCGCAGAGCAGCGAGGCGGCGGTGAACCCGGCCATGCCGATGATGAACATCCGGCGCCGCCCGACCAGATCGCCGGCCCGGGCGGAGACCACGAGTCCGATGGCGAAGGAGATCGTGTACGCCGCCAGGACCCACTGGAGGGTGCTCTCGCTGCCACCGAGGTCGGCCCGGATCGACGGGCCGGCCAGGTTGGCGATCGTGGCGTCGAGCAGGTCCATGACGTCGGCCACGATGACCACCGCCATGACCATCCACCGGTACTGGTAGCCCCGCGGCCCCGAGGATTCCGGGGACTGCGGGCTCGCGGTCGTGTCGGGCGAGGTGGTCATGGCGGACTCCTGGGTTCGAACGGCGTTCGTGAATGCGAACACTGTTCTAAACCCGAACGGTGTTCGTGTCAAGTACACTGTTCGACATGCCCGATCCCACGAATCCGCCGGAGCGCGAGCGCACGTGGCAGGCGGGTCCCGTCCGGGTGCGGGTGACCCTGCCGAAGGCACGCCGTGGCGACCGGCCGGAGCCCAAGGAGCGGCTGACCACCGAGCGGATCGTCGACACGGCCATGGCGCTGATGGCCGAGAAGGGCTACGACGCGGTGTCGATGCGCTCGCTCGCCAAGGCGCTCGACACCGGTCCGGCCTCGCTCTACCAGCACGTCGCCAACCGCGACGAGCTCGACCAGCTGGTCATCGACCGGATCGCCAGGCGGCTCGAGATCCCCGAGCCGGACCCGGACCGGTGGGACGAGCAGCTGAAGGACGTGCTGCGGCAGATGCGCGACCTCTTCCGCGACCACCCGGGCTCGGCCCGCGCCGCGATGGCGCAGATCCCGACCATGGAGGGCACCATGCGGGCCGCCGAGGGGATCATGGCGATCTGCGTCGCGGGCGGCATCTCGCCGCAGGCGGCCGCGTGGATGTGCGACCTCGCCTCCCTCTACGTCAGCGCGGTCGGCTACGAGGAGGCGCTCTGGGCGCAGCGCCAGAACTCCACGCCTGCGGGCGAGGAGCCCGACCACGAGGCGATCGACGCCGAGATGGTGGCGCTCTGGAACCAGCTGCCGCCGGAGCTGTTCCCGCTGCTGACGAGGTACTCGCCCGAGCTGACGGCCGGTGACGGCCACGACCGCTTCGAGTTCGCGGCCGACGTCCTGGTCGCCGGGCTCGCGGCCGTCTCCGAGAAGTACCGCTGACGCGCCCGAAACACGCCCGGCCCGCCCGCGCCCCGGATTCACGGTCCGGGGGGTGGCCGCGGGTAGGGTTCGGAGGGCTGAGCTTCCCCCGCGTCAGCCGCCGTCTACGCCTTTCGTGAGCGAGGGAGCCCCGTGTACCTGAAGAGCCTGACCCTCAAGGGGTTCAAGTCCTTCGCCTCCTCGACCACGCTCCAGCTGGAGCCGGGCATCACCTGCGTCGTGGGGCCCAACGGCTCCGGCAAGTCCAACGTCGTCGACGCCCTGGCCTGGGTCATGGGCGAGCAGGGCGCCAAGTCGCTGCGCGGCGGCAAGATGGAGGACGTCATCTTCGCCGGCACCGCCGGCCGGCCGCCGCTCGGTCGGGCCGAGGTGCTGCTCACGATCGACAACACCGACGGTGCGCTGCCGATCGACTACACCGAGGTCACCATCAGCCGGACCATGTTCCGCAGCGGCGGGTCCGAGTACGCCATCAACGGCAACCCGTGCCGTCTGCTCGACGTGCAGGAGCTGCTCTCCGACTCCGGAATCGGTCGCGAGATGCACGTCATCGTCGGCCAGGGCCAGCTCGACACGATCCTCCACGCGACCCCGGAAGACCGGCGCGGGTTCGTCGAGGAGGCCGCCGGCGTCCTCAAGCACCGCAAGCGCAAGGAGAAGGCGCTCCGCAAGCTCGACGCCTGCGACGGCAACCTGACCCGCCTCACCGACCTGCTCGGCGAGATCCGCCGCCAGCTCAAGCCGCTCGGCCGTCAGGCCGAGGTGGCCCGCCGCGCGGCCGGCGTCCAGTCCGCGGTCCGTGACGCCAAGGCCCGGCTGATCGCCGACGACCTGGTGACCGCGCGCGCCTCGCTGGAGCAGGAGCTCGCCGACGAGTCGGTCCTGGTCGCGCGGCGCGAGGAGGTCGAGGGCCACCAGGCGCAGGCGAGCAAGCGCGAGAGCGAGCTCGAGGCCGCCCTCCGCGAGGACCTGCCGGCGCTGGCCTCGGCCCAGGAGACGTGGTTCGCGCTGTCCGGCCTGCGCGAGCGGCTCCGCAGCACGCAGTCGCTCGCCGCCGAGCGCGTCCGCAACGCCGAGGGGCTCGGCACCGGCGAGGTCGCCACCGGTCGCGACCCCGAGGCCATGGAGGCCGAGGCCGCCGAGGTGCGCGAGCAGGAAGCCGCGATCGAGACCGAGGTCGAGGGGCACCGCGTCACGCTCGAGCAGGCCGTCTCCGCGCGGCGCACGGCCGAGGAGGCCGTGGCCGAGGAGGAGCGCCGCGTGGCGGGCCAGCACCGCGCGGCCGCCGACCGTCGTGAGGGCCTCGCCAGGCTGACCGGCCAGGTCAACGCGCTGCGCTCGCGCGCCGCGGCGGCCGACGACGAGCTCGGCCGCCTCACCCAGGCCCACGAGGAGGCGCTCAGCCGGGCCGCTCGCGCGCAGCGCGACTTCACCTCGCTGGAGACCCGCGTCGCGGGCCTCGACGCCGGCGAGGAGGGTCTCGACGCCGAGCACGAGGCCGCCGCCGCCCAGCTCTCCGACCTCGAGGACCGGCTCGCGAAGGTCCGCGAGGAGGCCCAGCGCGCCGAGCGCGACCGCGCGACGCTCGCGGCCCGCAAGGACGCCCTCGAGCTCGGGCTCAACCGCAAGGACGGCGCCGGCGCGCTGCTCGCCGCCTCCGACGAGGTCTCCGGGCTGCTCGGCTCGGTCGCCGCGCTGCTGACCGTTCGCAGCGGGTTCGAGGTCGCGGTCGCCCACGCGCTCGGCAGCGCCGCCGACGCGGTCGCGCTGGAGAACGTCGACGCCGCCGTCGCGGCGATCGGCCACCTGAAGGACCACGACCTCGGCCGGGCCGGTCTCGTGCTCGGCTCGGGCTCGTCCCACGACGTGAGCGGTTGGCCGGCCCTGCCCGACGGCGCGTCGTACGCCCTCGACGTGGTCACCTGTCCCGACACCGTGCGGCCGGCCCTGGCCCGGCTGCTCGACCGCGTCGCGGTCGTCGACGACCTGGCCGCGGCTCGGGCGCTGGTCGCCCGTGACGCCTCGCTCACCGCGGTCACCCGCGACGGCGACCTGCTCGGCGCGCACGTCGCTGCCGGCGGCTCGGCGAGCCAGCCGAGCCTGATCGAGATCCAGGCGGCCGTCGACGAGGCCGCCCAGCAGCTCTCCGAGGCGATCGCCGCGAGCGAGCGGCTCGGCTTCGACATGTCGCGCCTCGAGCGCGAGCGGCACGAGGCCCAGAAGAGCGTCGACGTCGCCCTCGCCAAGCTGCACGAGTCCGACGCCACCCTCGCCGCGGTCGCCGAGGAGCTCGGCCAGTACGGCGCCCAGGCCCGTGCCGCCCGCGGCGAGGCCGAGCGGCTCGAGCGCGCGATCGCCGAGGCCCAGGAGGCCCGGGCCAAGGACCTCGAGGGGTTGGAGGAGCTCGAGGGCCGGCTGGCCCGCGCGGAGGAGGACCCCGAGCTCGAGGTCGTCACCGACGAGCGCGAGCCGCTCGCCGAGGCCGCCCGGCTGGCGCGACAGAGCGAGATGGAGGCCCGGCTCGCGCTGCGCACCGCCGAGGAGCGGTCGCGGGCCCTGCACGGGCGAGCCGACCAGCTGCTGCGAGCCGCGCGCGAGGAGCGCGAGACCCGGACCCGCGAGATCGAGCGCAGGGCCCGCCTGCTCCGCGAGGGTCAGGCGGCCCAGGCCGTCGGCGTGGCCGTCGCCCACGTCCTCGAGCGGCTCGACGTGTCGATCGGCAAGGCCGCTGCGGCGCGCGCGGAGGTCGAGCGGGCGCGCCAGGGCCGCGAGGAGCAGCTGCTCGCGGTGCGCGCCCGGCTGCGCGACCTCGCCCGCGAGCACGACGAGCTCGTCAACTCCGTCCACCGCGACGAGATGGCCCGGACCCAGCAGAAGATGCGGATCGAGCAGCTCGAGGAGCGCGCGCTCGAGGAGCTCGGCATGGACGCCGACGTGCTGGTCGCCGAGTACGGCCCCGACCAGCCGGTCCCGGTCGACCACAAGCGGCCGGACGGCGAGCAGCCCGAGGCCGCTGCCGAGGCCGTCGACGCCGAGGAGGGCTCGGCCGAGCCGGAGACCGTGCCGTTCGTCCGCGAGGAGCAGCAGAAGCGGCTGCGCGCCGCCGAGCGCGAGCTCGCGATGCTCGGCACCGTCAACCCGCTCGCGCTGGAGGAGTTCAGCGCCCTGGAGGAGCGGCACCGGTTCCTCGGCGAGCAGCTCGAGGACCTCAAGAAGACCCGCAAGGACCTCCTCGACATCGTCCGCGAGGTCGACGCCCGGGTCGAGCAGGTCTTCACCGAGGCCTACGCCGACGTCTCGCGGGCCTTCGACGAGACGTTCGCCCGGCTGTTCCCGGGTGGCGAGGGCCGGCTGGTCCTCACCGACCCGGGCGACATGCTCAACACCGGCATCGAGGTCGAGGCCCGCCCGCCCGGCAAGAAGATCAAGCGGCTCTCGCTGCTGTCTGGTGGCGAGCGCTCGCTCGTCGCGGTGGCGTTCCTGGTGGCGCTGTTCAAGGCCCGCCCCTCGCCGTTCTACATCCTCGACGAGGTCGAGGCCGCCCTCGACGACACCAACCTGGGCCGGCTGCTCGAGATCTACGAGGAGCTGCGGGAGAACTCCCAGCTGCTCGTGATCACCCACCAGAAGCGGACCATGGAGGTCGGCGACGCGCTCTACGGCGTCACCATGCGCGGCGACGGTGTCTCCGCGGTGATCAGCCAGCGGCTGCGCGAGGCCGAGTCCGCGTAGGCACCGTGCCCGCCACCCGCCCCACCCGCGACCGGTACGTCCACTGGGAGCAGGTCACGACCCGCTGGGCCGACATCGACGTCTACGGGCACATGAACAACGCCCGCTACTTCGAGATCATCGACACGGTCGTCAACAACCACCTCGAGCAGGCGACCGGCACCGACATCCGCAGGCTCCCGGCCATCGGCGTGGTCGCCGAGGTCGGCTGCCGCTACTTCGCGGAGGTCGGCTACCCGGCTCCGGTCGACGTCGGGGTCTACGTCGAGCGGCTGGGCAGCTCCTCGATCATCTACAAGGTCGGCATCTTCCAGGGGCCGCAGACCGGTCCGGACGACGAGGCCGCCGCCGAGGGCACCTTCGTCCACGTCTACGTCGACAACACCGACCCGGCCCGCGCCGTCGTACCCATCCCCGAGGAGATCCGCGCCGCCGTGGCGTCACTCGTGCGGTAGTGAGCCGTTGAGGTGCCATGACGGCGATCGCGATCGGGATGATCCTGGTCGTCGTCGTCGCGCTCGTCGTGATCTCGGTGTTCTCCGAGGAGGACGACGACTGGAGCAGCAGCCGCCCGGGCCGCGCCGACCCCGACGAGGGCAGCCTCGACGACCTGCTGGGCTGACCCTGCTAAGACCGATCCAGCGCAATCGCGGCCATTCGGTCTTGTTTCACGCGTTAAACAGTGCCGATCCGGCGCGATTGCGCTGATTAGGTCTCCGCGGCCGGTCGCCTGATTGGATGGAGGCATGACCTCCGTGGCGCTGCTGATCCTCATCATCGCCGTCGTCGCCGTGGTGCTGATCGGCGCCGTGGTCGGGCTGCTGGTGCGCGGGCGGAAGCCCGCGCCGCTGCCCGACACCCACACCGGGGTGATCGTCCAGCCGCCGGAGGCGGCCGAGGACGCCGACGCACCGCCGGTGGAGGTGAGTGCGCCGCCGGCCACGATCGAGAAGCCCGAGTCGACCGCCTCCCGGCTGGTCCGGCTGCGCCAGCGGCTGGCCGGCGCGCAGGGCGGGTTCGGCCGCGGGCTGCTCGCGCTGCTGAGCCGCGACCGGCTCGACGAGGACACCTGGGAGTCGATCGAGGACGTCCTGCTCACCGCCGACCTCGGGGTCGGTCCGACCCAGCAGGTCGTCGAGGGGCTGCGCACCCGGCTCCGTGTGGAGGGCGCTCCAGAGGACCCGAAGGCGGCCCTGCGCGCCGAGCTCGTGAACCTCGTCGACCCGGCCATGGACCGGCGTCTCCAGGTCAGCGGCGCCGACGGCAGGCCGGGCGTCGTCCTGGTGGTCGGCGTCAACGGCACCGGCAAGACCACGACGGTCGGCAAGCTGGCCCGTATCCTGGTCGCCGAGGACCGCAAGGTCACCCTCGGCGCGGCCGACACGTTCCGCGCCGCGGCCGTCGACCAGCTCGCCACGTGGGGCGAGCGCGTCGGGGTCGAGGTCGTCCGCGGCACCGAGGGCACCGACCCGGCGAGCGTCGCGTTCGACGCGGTGCAGCACGGCGTCGAGGCCGGCGTCGACACCGTGATCGTCGACACCGCCGGACGCCTCCAGAACAAGGCCGGCCTCATGGACGAGCTCGGCAAGGTCAAGCGGGTCATCGAGAAGCAGGCCCCGGTCACCGAGGTGCTGCTGGTCATCGACGCGACCACCGGCCAGAACGGCCTCATCCAGGCCCGCGTGTTCTCCGAGGTCGTCGACGTCACCGGCGTCGTGCTCACCAAGCTCGACGGCTCGGCCAAGGGCGGCATCGTGGTCTCGGTGCAGCGCGAGCTCGGGGTCCCGGTCAAGCTCGTCGGCCTCGGCGAGGGCCCCGACGACCTCGCGCCGTTCGACGCCGAGGCGTTCGTCGACGCACTGCTCGGCTGAGGCTGCCGGCATGCCGCTCGTCTCGGTCGTCTTCGACGCTGGGTACGACGACGAGCTGCGTGCGGTCTCGCGGGCCAGCCTCGACCAGCAGACGCTGACCGACTGGGAGGTCGTCCCCGACGTCGGGTCGGCGACGGGGGAGTGGGTCGCGTTCCTCGAGGCCGGTGACTCCTGGGTGCCCGACCGCCTCGCCCGGCTGGTCGCGCTCGGCAGCCCGTTCGTCGCCGACGAGCTCGAGGGAGAGCGCGGCAACGGCGAGAAGGTCGTCTTCCGCGCCGCCGCCCCCGACGTCGAGCCGGCCCGGCTGGTCGCGCAGCGCGAGGCGTTCCTCGGGCTCGGGCCGGTCGACCCCGCGCTGCCGACCGCGTGGCTGCTCGACCTGCTGATGCGTCACGGCACCCACGTCGAGCTGGTCGGGACCATCGGCGTACGCCGCCGCTTCCCCGACCGCCGCCGCGCGCTGAGGCCGCCGCCGGGTGACTGGCGCCGCGTCGTGCTCAACCGGCACCTCGTCGACTGGGCCGCGCTCGAGGCGCGGACGCCGACCCCGGGGCTGACCAGCGTGATCGTGCCGGCCTCCGACGACAGCGAGCAGGCCGCCGCGTGCCTCGAGTCGCTCCGGGCCACCGACGGCGAGATCGAGGTCGTCCACCATTCGGCCGGCGACCACGGTCCCGCCCTCGGCAGCAACCTCGCCCTCGCGGAGGCGACCGGCGACGTCGTCGTCTTCCTCAACGGTCAACCCACTGTCCCCCCGGGCTGGCTCGGCCCGCTGCGCGAGGCGCTGGGTGACGACGACGTGCTCGGCGCGTCGCCCCTGGTGCTGCGGCCCTCCGGCCTGGTCGAGTCCGCCGGCGTGGCGTTCCCGACGTGTGGCGGGCTGCCCCACGTGTTCCTGCAGGGCTTCCCGGCCGAGGACGCGTACGGGCTCGAGGGGCTGCGCCTCCACGCGCTCACCGGGTCGGCGCTCGCGCTCCGCTTCGCCGACGCGGTGGCCCTGCGCGGGTTCGACCCCGTCTTCGGCCGCGCCCTGGCCGAGGTCGACCTGTGCCACCGGCTGAGCCAGCGGCGCGCGGGCCACTTCCGGGTGCTCGACGCCGCGCCGGTGGTCGGTCCCGGGTCCGGCGACGACGACGGCCCGGCCGACCGGACCGTCTACCTCGAGCGGTGGCAACGGGTGCTCGCTCCGCGCGACGACGCCGCGCTCTGGGCCACCCGGGGGCTGCGCGTCGTCGACCACGACACCGGCCCCGCGCGGCACGGCACCGCGCCGCGGCTGCGCGTGCCGCGGCCGGTGCTGGTCCGCGAGGCGCGGCTGCAGGTGTCGGAGTCCACCAGGCTCCGCTGGGCGATCAAGAACGCCGCGCCCGCGGGCGAGGGCGGCGAGCGCTGGGGCGACACCCACTTCGCCGCGTCGCTGGCCGCGGCCCTGCGCGAGCGCGGCCAGGAGGTGGTGGTCGACCGGCGCCCCGCGTGGGACCGGACCACCGGCCGGCACGACGACGTCGTGCTCGTGCTGCGCGGGCTGGTGCGCCACGACCCCGGCCCCGAGCAGGTCTCGCTGCTCTGGGTGATCTCGCACCCCGAGCTGGTCACGCCCGAGGAGGCGCGCGGCTACGACCGGGTGCTCGCCGCCGGCCAGCCGTGGGCCGAACGACGTGCCCGCGACTGGGCGCTGCGCATCGAACCCCTCCTCCAGGCCACCGACCCCGAGCGCTTCCACCCCGACGCCGCCGCTCCCGACAGCGGCGACGCGGTGCTGTTCGTCGGCAACTCGCGCCGGCAGCTGCGGCCGGTGGTCCGCGACGCGCTCGCCGCGGGTCTCCCGCTCGCGGTCTACGGCGACCTGTGGTCCGGGCTGGTCCCCGACGAGGTCGTCCGCGGCCGGTCGGTGCCGAACGACGCCCTCGCCGCGGCGTACCGCTCGGCAGGGGTGGTCCTCAACGACCACCACGAAGCCATGCGCGCCGACGGGTTCGTGTCCAACCGGCTCTTCGACGCGGTCGCCAGCGGCGCTCGGGTGGTCACCGACGAGGTCGCCGGCCTGGCCGACCTCTTCGGCCCGGGCGTGCAGACCTACACCGACGCCGACGACCTGCGCCGCCTCGCCACCCTGCCCGACCCCGACGCCGTCTTCGGCGACGACGCCACCCGTCGCGCCGCGGCCGACCGCGTCCGCACCGAGCACTCCTTCTCCGCCCGCGCCGCCCGCCTCATCGAGGTCGCGCTCGAGGCTCGCTCGGCTCGCACGCCGGGATAGTCCCTGACGTTTGTGTTGCGGAAACGCCGGTTCCACGGGCCCAGACGTCAGGGACTATCCCGACCGCAGCGCGAAGGACCGGGCCAGGTCGTCAGGATCGGCAACGCGGAGGAGGTTGCGCTCGAACATCTCGACGTCGGCGGACGGGACGGCCGCGAGGATGCGCTGCTTCCAGTCGACCAGGTCGGGCGTGTCGTAGGGGTTGGCGACGAGGAAGCGGCGCTTGAAGAGCGGGAAGCCGTCGGCCAGGAGGTCGAAGACGCCGGGGCCGTAGACGGGGTGGTTGGGCCGCAGGCCGGGCACCCAGGTCGCGAGGTCGAAGCCCTGGCCGACGAGGTACTGCGTCGTCCCGGTCTCGTACTTCTGCACCAGGTTGGCGCGGTCGCGCTGCGGGCGTACGGCGTCGAGTCGGCGCCGGAACCCCGGGTCGTCGAGCACCGGCCGGCGCAGCGCGAGGAAGTACGAGCCGACGTGCACCAGCTCGGGGTAGCGGAACGCGGTCGGCGGCAGCCACGACCGCTTCACCTCCTCGAGCGGGACGACCTGCGGCTGCCACGGCTCGGGCTCGAAGCGCCGCGCGGTGAGCTGGAGCCCCCAGAAGTCGCCCGGCGTTGTGTCCATCCGCGCGAACACCTCGTCGAGCGGCCGCACCAGCCAGCACGAGTCGTTGGCGAGCAGCACCTCGTCGTACGCCGCGAGCCGCTCCCACCCGACCAGGTCGTGCGCCAGCGCGCTCCAGGAGCCGAAGTCGTGGGCGCCGTGCGCGCGCACCCACGCGCCCGAGGCCGCCGACAACCGCTCCAGCTGCCCCTCTTGCACGGACCCGTCGGCGCACACGAACACGTCGGCGTGCCGGGCCAGCTCCTCGACGTAGGCGACCACCGTGTCGTCGACCAGCCCGTCCGGGTCGTAGGTCGCGAACAGGCACGCCCGCCGCGGCGCACCCGACGGCACGAACGTCGCCCGCGAGGGCCGCGGCGGCAGCGGCAGGAGCCCGCGGTGCCGGCCGTCGAGCAGGTAGTGCACGAGCGGGTTGGTGGCGGTCTCGGACTCGTCGATCGGGTCGAGGTGCTCCGCCCAGTACCACCACACGTCGAAGTCGAGGCTCGGGTTGCGCAGCGAGCGCCAGCCACGACGGCAGAAGTGGTCGACCGCCTCCGCGCCGCGCTCGGCCTGGGCCTGGTTGTGCGCGAGGTACCCCGCCTCGTCGACGGCGCCCGCGAGCCGCACGAGCGCGACCTCGCAGCGCCGGCCCTGGCCGACCGTGACCTCACCGGCCCTCGGCAGGTCGAGGGCGTGCACGCCGCCGCCGAGTGCGCGCCGCAGCAGCGCCCGGCCCTCGTCGCTCTCCTCGCCGGCCGCCAGCCAGGCGGTGACCAGCCGCGCCCACGCGTCCGCGAAGTCAGGCTGGGTCACGCGCCCCATCATCGCGGGTGCGCCCGGGTGCCTTCGCTGCGGGGATCTCGACAGGCTCGATCAGCGGTGGTCGAGCGAGTGCCATTCCGTAACACCGAAGTAACACCCGCCGGGAACCCGTTGCACGCCCGCAACATGCAGCGGACGGTCGCGAAACCCGGCGCCGCGAGGGTTCTCGGCAACAGGGCGGGTCCGGCAACGACAGCGTGGTCACCCGAGCGCCGCAGCCCGCCCCCTTGGTCCCCGATGGAGGTTCTGTGGACGGCTACTACGCGTTCATGCTCGTCGCGACCGCGTTCGTGCTGATGATGACGGTGCCTGCCCTGGCGCTGTTCTACGGCGGCATGTCCCGGTCGAAGTCCGTGCTCAACATGATGATGATGTCCTACATCGCGGTGGCGATCGTCGGCATCCTCTACGTCGCTGTCGGCTGGTCGATGGGCTTCGGTGGTGGGGGCACCTTCTTCCACGACCCGTTCGACCTGTTCTGGCTCGACGGGGTCACCACCGACGGCTACATCGGCGTGATGTTCCAGGCGACGTTCGCGATCATCACCGTCGCCCTCATCAGCGGCGCGGTCGCGGACCGCATGAAGTTCGCCGCCTGGGTGGCGTTCGTGCCGATCTGGGCGCTGGTCTGCTACTTCCCGATGGCCCACATGGTCTTCAGCTGCACCGACGACTCGCTCATCTGCGGCCGGATCGGCGCCCAGGACTACGCCGGCGGCACCGCGGTCCACATCAACGCGGGCATGGCCGGCCTCGTCCTCGCCGTCCTGATCGGCAAGCGCATCGGCTTCGGCAAGGAGGCGCTGCGCCCGCACAACCTCACGCTGACCATGCTCGGCGCCGGCCTGCTGTGGATGGGCTGGTACGGCTTCAACGTCGGCTCCATCGTCTTCGGCGGCGCCACCGACGAGGAGAACACCGCCCAGTTCTTCTCCGAGACAGGCCGCACCTTCGCCAACACCACGCTCGCGACGATGGCGGCCATCCTCGGCTGGTTGCTGATCGAGTACCTCATGCACCGCAAGGCCACCTCGCTCGGCGCCGCCTCCGGCATCGTGGCCGGACTGGTCGCGATCACGCCGGCGTGCGGCGCGGTCGACATCGAGGGCGCCGTCGCCATCGGCGCCGTCGCCGGTGCGGTCTGCGCGTGGGCCGTGGGCCTGAAGTACAGGCTCGGGTACGACGACTCGCTCGACGTCGTCGGCGTCCACCTCGTCGGCGGCATCATCGGCACCGTCCTCATCGGGGTCTTCTCGACCTCCGAGGGCGCGGGCGGCATCGACGGGCTGCTCTACGGCGGCGGCCTCGGCTCGCTGGGCGACCAGGCGCTGGGGGCACTGGTGGCGATCGCGTTCTCCGGCGTCCTCACGGCGGTCGTCGGTCTGGCGATCAAGTACACGATCGGGCTCCGGGTCTCCGAGGAGGACGAGGTCGAGGGCATCGACTTCGTGGCCCACGGCGAGTCGGCGTACGACATCCACACCAGCGGTGGCGGCGGCGGGACCGGCGTCCTGGCCGCCCGGACCGTTCCCGTCACGGAAGGAGCCAGCGCGTGAAGCTCGTGACCGCGGTGATCAAGCCGCACAAGTGGGAGGACGTCCGCGAGGCCCTCGAGACCTTCGGCGTGACCGGCATGACCGTCAGCGAGGTCAGCGGCTACGGCCGGCAGAAGGGCCACACGGAGGTCTACCGAGGCGCGGAGTACGACATCGCGCTGGTGCCCAAGATCCGCATCGAGATCGTGGTCGACGACAACGACGCCGAGGACGTGGTCGGCATCGTGGTGAAGACCGCGCAGACCGGGCGGATCGGGGACGGCAAGGTGTGGGTCAGCCCGGTCGAGACCGTCGTGCGGGTCCGCACCGGCGAGCGCGACGAGTCGGCCGTGTGAGCGCCGGGGTGGTGTGACCGCAGACGAGCGCGCCCGGCGTACGTCGGACGCGGACGCCCTCTGCGCCTCGGCGTGGGCCGCCGTCGACGGCCCCGACGTCGGGCTGGCGCTCGTCGCGGTCGGCGGCTACGGCCGCGGCGAGCTCGCGCCGCACTCCGACCTCGACGTGGTCCTGGTCAGCGACGACGCCGCGGGCGTCGACGAGCAGCGGCTGCGCGACCTCGCCGAGCGGCTCTGGTACCCCCTGTGGGACGCCGGCGCGAACGTCGACCACTCGGTGCGGTCGCTGCCGGAGATGGTCTCGGCGGCCGAGTCCGACCTGAGGGTCGCCTCCGGGCTCCTCGACGTCCGGCACCTGACCGGCGACCCCCACCTCACCCTCCGGCTGCGCACCACGATGCTGGCGCAGTGGCGCCGCGAGGCGCGCGAGCGCCTCCCCGAGCTGCACAGGCTGGTCCGGTCGCGTCACCAGCTGATGGGCGAGCTCGCGCACGAGTCGGTGCCCGACCTGAAGGAGGCCGAAGGCGGGATCCGCGACGCGACCGTGCTCAAGTCGCTCGTGGCGACCTGGCTGGTCGACGTCCCGCACGTCGAGCTCGAGCGCAGCAGGATGGCGCTGCTCGACGTCCGCGACCTCCTGCACGGCCTCGCGGGGCGGGCCACCGACAGGGTCGCGCCCGAGCTCTGGACCGAGCTCGGCGCCGCCCTGGCGTCCCAGCTCGGCAGCGCCGACGCCCGCGCGGCCCAGGTGCACGTCCGCACGCTCGGCAGGCGGATCACCCACCTCTCGCGGCTCACCTGGCGCCGCGTCGACGACGTCCTGGCGCGGCCGGCCCGCGTCGGCGTACGCCGGCCGTCCTTGACGCCCCTCGCCGAGGGGGTGGCCCTGGCGGCGGGGGAGGTGGTGCTCGACCGGCGCGCCCGCCCGGCCGAGGACCCCGCCCTGCTGCTGCGCGCCGCGGCCGCGGCGGCCGAGCGCGACGTGGTGCTCGCGCCGCCGACGGCGGCCCGGCTCGCGCGGGAGTGCGCGCCGCTGCCGGATCCGTGGCCCGCGGAGGCGCGGCGGCTGCTGGTGCGGCTGCTGGCCTCGGGGCGCGGGCTGCTCGGCACCTGGGAGACGCTCGAGGAGACCGGTGCACTGGGGCAGATCCTCCCGGAGTGGGAGCGGATCAGGCTCCTGCCGCACGCCTCGGCGATCCACCGCTTCACCGTCGACCGGCACGTGGTCGAGACCTGCATCGAGGCCGCTGGCCTGATCCGTCGGGTCGCTCGGCCCGACGTGCTCATGGTCGCCGCGCTCCTCCACGACATCGGCAAGGGCAGCCTCACCGAGCACAGCGTGGCCGGGGAGCCGATCGCCCGGGGCATCGCGACCCGGATGGGCTTCGACGAGTCGGGAGTCGAGCTGGTCGCCCTGCTGGTGCGCTGGCACCTGCTCCTCGCCGAGACCGCGACCACGCGCGACCCCGACGACCCCGCGACGGTGGAGACGCTCGCGGCCCGGCTCGGCTCGACGGAGGCGCTCGACCTGCTCACGGTCCTCACCGAGGCCGACGCCCGCGCCGCCTCGCCCAAGGCGTGGTCGTCGTGGCGGTCCGGGCTGGTCCTCGACCTGTCCCGGCGCACCCGGGCGGCGCTGACCAGCGGCGCGGTGCTGCCGCCGGTGGCCAACGACGAGGTGCCGGTGCCGAAGGAGGTCCGCCGGGGCGCGATCTCCGTCACGGCCGAGCCGGTGGCCGACGGCGCGCGAGTGACCGTGATCGCGCCCGACCGGGTCGGGCTGCTCGCCGACGTCGCCGCGACGTTCGCGCTGCAGCGGATCGGTGTGCGCGCGGCGCGGGCCTGGTCGCAGGACCAGTACGCCGTGTCGTTCTGGGAGGTCGCCGAGGAGCACGTGGACGGCGCCGTGCTGCGGCAGCGGTACGACGCCATCCAGGAGGGCCGGATCGACCCCGCTCCCCGGCTCGCTCCTCGCACCGACCAGGAGCTGGCGCCGACCGTCGTCGTACGCCCCGAGGCGTCGGCGCAGGCCACCGTGCTGGAGGTGCGGGCGGCCGACCGACCGGGCGTGGTCTACCTCGTCTGCGCGGCCCTGGCCCGGCTCGACGTCGCCGTCCGGTCGGCGCACGTGAACACCCTCGGCCCGCAGGCGGTGGACGTGTTCTACCTGCAGGAGGCCTCGGCCGGCGTGCTCAGCGACACCCGTGCGGCCGAGGCCGCCCACGCCGTCCGGGCGGCGCTGACCGCCTGACCGCGGTGACGTCGGCGCGGCCGTCCCGGCCCCCTCGTTAGGCTTGGGAGGTTGCTCGCCCCGATCCCCTTGAGGAAGACCTTGTTCGCCACACTCTCCGACCGCCTCGCCGACACGTTCAAGAACCTGCGCGGCAAGGGCCGGCTCTCCGAGGCCGACATCGACGCGACCGCGCGCGAGATCCGGATCGCGCTGCTCGAGGCCGACGTCGCCCTGCCGGTGGTCAAGGAGTTCGTGGCCGCGGTGAAGGAGCGGGCCCGGGGCGAGGAGGTCAGCCAGGCCCTCAACCCGGCCCAGCAGATCGTCAAGATCGTCAACGAGGAGCTCGTCACGATCCTCGGCGGCGAGACGCGCCGGCTGCGTTACGCCAAGGCCGGGCCGACCGTCATCCTGCTCGCGGGCCTCCAGGGCGCCGGCAAGACGACGCTGGCCGCCAAGCTTGCGCTCTGGCTCAAGGGGCAGGGCAAGAGCCCGCTGCTCGTCGCGTGCGACCTCCAGCGCCCGAACGCCGTCCAGCAGCTGCAGGTCAACGGCGAGCGCGCCGGCGTACCCGTCTTCGCGCCCGAGGCCGGCAACGCCCAGGGAGTCGAACACGGCGGCGACCCGGTGGCCGTCGCCCGGGCCTCCATCGACGAGGCCAAGCGGACCCTCCACGACGTGGTCATCGTCGACACCGCGGGCCGCCTCGGCGTCGACGCGGAGCTGATGAAGCAGGCCGCCGACATCCGCGACGCCGTGCAGCCCGACGAGGTGCTGTTCGTCGTCGACGCGATGATCGGCCAGGACGCCGTCAACACCGCCCAGGCGTTCCTCGAGGGCGTCGGCTTCGACGGCGTCGTGCTCACCAAGCTCGACGGCGACGCACGCGGCGGCGCGGCGCTCTCGATCGCGTCGGTGACCGGCCGGCCGGTGATGTTCGCCTCCGCGGGGGAGAAGCTCACCGACTTCGACCTGTTCCACCCCGACCGGATGGCCTCCCGCATCCTCGACATGGGCGACATGCTCACCCTGATCGAGCAGGCCGAGAAGACGTTCGACCAGGAGCAGGCCGCCAAGGCGGCCGGCAAGCTGATGGGGCAGGGCGGCGAGTTCACCCTCGACGACTTCCTCGAGCAGATGCAGCAGGTCCGCAAGCTCGGCTCGATGTCGAAGATCATGGGGATGCTGCCCGGCATGGGCCAGTTCCGCGACCAGCTCGAGAACTTCGACGAGCGCGAGATCGACCGGATTCAGGCGATCATCCAGTCGATGACCCCCGCCGAGCGGGCGAACCCCAAGATCATCGACGGCTCGCGCCGCGCCCGCATCGCCCGCGGTGCCGGTCGCCAGGTCTCCGACGTCAACAGCCTCGTCGACCGGTTCTTCGAGGCGCGCAAGATGATGATGCAGTTCGCCAAGGGCGGGATGCCCGGGCTCCCCGGCATGCCAGGCATGGCCGGTGGCGGCAAGCGCGGCAAGCAGAAGGCGCAGGCCAAGAAGGGCAAGGGCAAGCGGGTCTCCGGCAACCCCGCCAAGGCCGCCCAGCAGGCCGCCGCCGAGAAGCAGAAGGCCGCCGCCTCCGCCGGCAACCCGTTCGGGACGCCCGCCGGCGAGGAGGAGGTCGACTACGAGAAGGCCGCGGCCGCCCTCGACCTGCCCAAGGACTTCTCCAAGTTCCTCAAGTAGTGGCCCGCGTCCTCGTCGTCGACGGCGCCAACGTCGTCGGCAGCCGGCCGGACGGCTGGTGGAAGGACCGCGCCGGCGCCGCTCGCCGGCTGCACGAGTCGCTGCTCACCGCCGACCTGGCGTACGACGACGTGGTGCTCGTGCTCGAGGGTGCGGCCAAGGGCGGTGTCGCCGCCGGCCGCGACGCCCACGTGCGCACCGTCCACGCGCGGGGGAGCGGCGACGACGAGATCACTGCCCAGGTCGCCGCCTCGTCCGCCCGCGGCGACGTGGTGACCGCCGTGACGGCCGACCGCATGCTCCAGTCGCGCGTCACCGCTGCCGGCGGCACCTCGCTGGGCCCGTCCTGGCTCCTCGACCAGCTCTGACCCGTGATCAGGTCGCGCTGGCGACGTGGGAGATGGCGAGCGCGACGGCGCCCACGACCTCGGAGCGGTCGCCGAGCTCGCCGGCGACGACCTCGAGGGCGGCGGCGGTGTCGGGCTGGGCGTAGCGGTCGATCGAGGCCCGCAGCCCCTCGACCAGCGAGCGCGAGCGGCCCAGCGTGCCGCCGACGACGACGAGCTCGGGGTTGAGGCTGTTCGCGAGGTCGGCGACCGCCCGGCCGACGGTGCGGCCCGCGTCGGAGAGCACCCGCCGCACCCCGGCGTCGCCCTCGGCGTCGAGGGACAGCACCTGGTCGATCGCCAGCGGCTCGCCGTACGCCGGACGCAGCAGCTCGAGGAGCCGGGACGCCGAGACCATCGTCTCCACGCAGCCGCGGTTGCCGCACCGGCAGACCGGGCCGTCCTCGCCGACCTGCACGTGCCCGAGCTCGCCGGCGATCCCGCTCGCGCCCCGATGCAGCCGGCCACCGAGCACGATCCCCGCGCCGACCCCGCTGGCGACCTTGAGGTAGACGACGTCGTGCCGACCGCGGGCGATGCCGTGGTGCAGCTCCGCCAGCGCGCCGAGGTTGGCGTCGTTGTCGGCGTGGACCGGCACGCCGAGCCGCCGCTCGAGCTCGTCGGCCGGCAGCAGCCCCTGCCAGCCCGGCATGATGCCGGTCCGGATCCGCGACGAGCGCCGGTCGAGCGGGGCCGGCACGCACATGCCGACCGCCTGGAGCTCGGAGCCCAGCCCGCTCTGCGCGGCCAGCGCGCGCACCATCGCCGCGGCGCGGTCGAGCACCTCGGTGCCGTGGGCGTCGACGTCGACCAGCGCGTGGTCCTCGGCCACCACCGTCCCGAGCCGGTCGGCGACCGCGACCCGCACGTGCCCGTGACCGACGTCGACGCCCACGACCCCGCCGGCCGGTGCGCTCAGCCGGACCTGCACGGGGGGCCGGCCGCTGCCGCCCTTGTGCGGACGGGCGCGGTCGTCGGTCTCGGTGACCTGGCCGGTGCGGATCAGGTCGGCCACCAGGCTCGAGACCGTCGTGCGGGACAAGCCGCTGGCGCGGACGAGGTCGGCGCGGCTCATCGGGCCTTCTCCGGCCAGCAGCCCGAGCACCGTGCGCTGGTTGGCGGCCCGCAGCCGCTCGAGGGCACCGGAACCTGCCATGTCCGACAGCCTAGGAGGATTAGTGCGGAACGTGGAGGAACTCTCGGCGAGATCGGCCGGATTCGGCATTGACCGGGATCAATCCGGCTTCCTACGGTGCAAGGGCGCGGGCCAGCCGCGCCCGGTGGGCCGCAGAGGCCGACCGGCTTCTTGATCGGGCAAGGAGAAACACGCGATGTTGCGCACCCACCGCGGCGCCGGTCCCGGCGCCGCCCTCGTCACGGCCACCGTCCTGGCCGCCGTCATGGTCCTGGCCGTCGGGCTGCTCCAGTCGCCCGGCGAGGCCGCACCCACGGCCGACCGGCACCGGTCCGGTCCGGCGTACAAGAACAGCCACCTGTCCACCGACGAGCGGGTCGCGGACCTGCTCGCGCGGATGACGCTGGCGGAGAAGATCGGCCAGATGACCCAGGCCGAGCGCGTCGACGTCGACGCGGACCCGTCGCTGATCACCACCCACGCGCTCGGCAGCATCCTGTCCGGCGGCGGGTCGACGCCGACGAGCAACACCCCCGAGGCGTGGGCCGACATGGTGGACCGCTACCAGGAGGCCGCGCTCGAGACGCGGCTCGGCATCCCGCTGCTGTACGGCGTGGACTCGGTCCACGGCCACTCCAACCTCCAGGGCGCCACGGTCTTCCCGCACAACATCGGCCTGGGCGCGACCCGCGACCCCGACCTCGTCGAGAAGATCGGGCACCTGACCGCCATCGAGACCCGCGCGAGCGGACCGCAGTGGGCGTTCGCGCCGTGCGTCTGCGTCGCCCGCGACGACCGGTGGGGCCGCACCTACGAGAGCTTCGGCGAGGACCCCCGCCTCGCGATCCAGATGGAGACCGCGATCGACGGGCTCCAGGGCGACGGCGCCAAGGACCTGGCGAAGCCCGACCGGGTGCTCGCCACCGCGAAGCACTACGCCGGCGACGGCCTCACCGCCTACGGCACCGGTGAGGGCGACTACACCGTCGACCAGGGCATCGACCAGGTCTCCCGCGAGGAGTGGGACCGGCTCGCGCTCGCGCCGTACAAGCCGGCCGTGCGCAGGCACCACGTCGGGTCGGTCATGCCGTCGTTCTCCAGCGTCGACTGGACCGAGGACGGCCTCGGCAACCCGGTCAAGATGCATGCCGACCAGGAGCTCATCACCGGCGTGCTCAAGGACCAGCTCGGCTTCGACGGCATCGTCGTCTCCGACTGGCGGGCGATCCGGCAGCTCCCGGGCGACTACCGCGAGCAGGTGCGGGCCTCGGTCCTGGCCGGCGTGGACATGTTCATGGAGCCGATCCAGGCACCCAACAACCCCGACGGGTGGGACGTGTTCATCCCGACCCTCACCTCGCTCGTCGAGGACGGCACGGTGCCGATGAGCCGGATCGACGACGCTGTCACCCGGATCCTCACCGCGAAGTTCGACCTCGGGCTCTTCGAGCACCCGTTCACCGACCGGCGCCACATCGACTCGATCGGCAGCAAGGCGCACCGCAAGGTCGCGCGGAGGGCCGTCGCGGAGTCGCAGGTGCTGCTCAAGAACAAGCAGCACACGCTCCCGCTCAGCACGCACAAGTCGCAGCCGGTCTACGTCGCCGGCAGCAACGCCGACAACATCGGCAACCAGGCCGGTGGCTGGACGCTCACCTGGCAGGGCGGGTCCACCAACGTCATCCCCGGCCAGACGGTCCTCGACGCGGTGCGTGCGACCTCGAGGGGGAGGGTGCAGTTCAGCGAGACGGCCGCCGACCCGGTCCCGTCGAACGCCGCGGGCGTGGTCGTGGTCGGCGAGACGCCGTACGCCGAGGGCTTCGGCGACGTCAACGGCCCACAGTGGGCCTACGACCCCGGCGACCACGGTCAGCCGCGGCCGAAGAAGACCATGGAACTCAGCGACGCCGACGCCCTCGCGGTCCGGCGGGTCTGCTCGCACGCCGCGTCGTGCACCGTCCTGGTCGTCTCCGGCCGGCCGATGATCATCCCGCCGGAGCTGCTGGCGCAGATCGACGCGCTGGTGGCCTCCTGGCTGCCCGGGAGCGAGGGGATGGGCGTGGCCGACGTGCTGTTCGGCGCGAAGCCGTTCACCGGCAGGCTCCCGGTGACCTGGCCGCGGACGGTCGCCCAGGAGCCCATCAACGTGGGCGACGCCGACTACGACGCGCTCTACCGCTACGGGTTCGGCCTCGGCACCTGACCCTCACCCGGGGGACTAGGGTCCGGAGACGTGCCAGCGCTGCGCGTCTCCGGACCTGTCCTCCCCGACGGCGAGGCCCGCGACCTCTACGTGGTCGACGGCCGGATCACCCTCGAGCCCCAGGCCGGCGCCGAGACCGTCGCCAGCGGCTGGGTGGTCCCGGGCCTGGTCGACGCCCACTGCCACATCGGCCTCGACGAGCACGGCGAGGTCGACCACGAGGCGACCGAGGCGCAGGCGGTCGCCGACCGTGACGCCGGCGCCCTGCTGCTGCGTGACTGCGGCAGCCCGGCCGACACGCGGTGGGTGCAGGACCGCGAGGACCTGCCGCGGCTGATCCGGATGGGCCGGCACCTCGCCCGCACCAGGCGCTACATCCGCGACTACGCGTGGGAGGTCGAGCCCCAGGACCTCACGGCGTACGTCGAGCAGGAGGCCGCGCGCGGCGACGGCTGGGTCAAGCTCGTCGGCGACTGGATCGAGCGAGACCGCGGCGACCTCGCGCCGTCGTGGCCGGCCGACGCGTTCACGGCGGCGATCGAGACCGCGCACGCGTTGGGCGCCAAGGTCACCGCGCACTGCTTCGGCACCGAGGTGCTGCCGATCCTCATCGACGCCGGCATCGACTGCATCGAGCACGGCACGGGCCTCACCGAGGACCTCATCGACGGCATGGTCGCGCACGGCACCGCTCTGGTGCCGACGGCGATGCAGCTGAACAACTTCCCGACCTACGCTGACGCGGCCGGCGAGAAGTTCCCGGCCTACGCTGCCACGATGCGCGACCTGCACGCGCGGCGCCGCGACACGATCATGGCGGCGTTCGAGGCCGGCGTGCCCATCTACGCCGGCACCGACGCGGGCGGCGTGCTGCCGCACGGCGGGATCGCGGGGGAGGTCGCCGAGCTGGCGTCGTACGGCATCCCGGTCACCGACGCGCTGGCCGGCGCGTCGTGGAAGGCGCGCGAGTGGCTGGGCCTCAACGGCACGCTCGAGGAGGGAGCGCCGGCCGACCTCGTGGTCTACGACGCGGACCCCCGTCAGGACGTGACGGTGCTGACGAGTCCCTCGCGGGTGGTGCTGCGCGGCAGGGTCGTGGCCTGACGCGGCAGCGGGCGGCCGTCCTCGTCGAGGTCGACCACGAGGTGCTCCGGCGGGGGGTACTTCACGATCGCGCAGTTGCGCTTGACGAGCTCCTCGCCGACCACGTTGCCGGTCCGCCGGTCGACCAGGCTCCGCCAGATCTCGTTGCGGCGCCAGATCCTCGCCCCGACCCGCACGAACTCCTCCTCGCGCGCCTCGACCTTGTAGGAGTGCTCGACGGGCCGGTCGGCGCGCAGCTCGCCGCGCAGGTGCTTGTCGTCGAGCCAGGTGTGCACCTGGAACGTCGTGTCGGTGTCGTTGCGGACCACGAGGTCGACGTAGTTCCAGACGATCGAGCAGCCGACGCCCCAGGGCAGCACGCGGTTCTTGTCCGGGAAGGGGTCGAAGCTGTGCTCGGAGCGCTCGACCACCGTCAGCGGCGAGTGCAGGAACATCCAGTGGAGCAGGTTCGCGAGCTGGCAGATGCCACCGCCGACGCCGGCCTTCGCGTCGCCGTTCGAGAGGCGCATGCCGACGACGTAGCCCTTGCGGCGGGTGCAGTTGCCGACGATCTTGTTGAAGGAGAACGTCTCGCCGGGCCGGATCACCACGCCGTCGGTGCGGGCGCTCGCCAGTCGGAGGTTGACCACCTTGTTGTGCTGGAGGGCCATCTCGTCGGGGGAGAGCTCGCGCAGCAGCAGCGAGCCGTGCTTCTTGACGCGGACGGGCAGCTCGGGGGTGCCGGCCGCCCGGGTGGCCCAGCGGGCGTCGGAGGTCAGCCACGCGAGGTGGCGACGTGCCTGGTGGACCCGCACGGCGGCGGGGTAGAGCCACGGGTGCCGCTCGGTCACGCGGCGGCGGGTCAGGGTGCGCACGTCGGTGGGATGCGCCGCGGGAACGGCGGGTTGCGGCGTGAGCACGGACAGATTGTGCATGCCCGGCTCCGTTTAGGCGCGTCGGCGCCCGTCTGGCAGACTTGCCGGTCGAGTCCTGCACGCTGCGGACCCTCTCACCCGCGGCGGAGCAAGGCCCATCGGAGATCCAGGACGCAGGTCACCCCGCGCGTGCGCCGTGGCTCCACCACCACATGACATCCGAGGAGACACCACAGCTGTGTCAGTCAAGATCCGTTTGAAGCGCCTGGGCAAGGTCCGGGTGCCGCAGTACCGCATCGTCGTCGTCGACTCGCGCAAGAAGCGCGACGGCAAGGTGATCGAGGAGATCGGCAAGTACCACCCCAAGGAGGACCCGTCGTACATCAGCGTGGTCTCCGAGCGGGCCCAGTACTGGCTCGGCGTCGGCGCGCAGCCGTCCGACGCGGTCGCCAAGCTGCTCAAGATCACGGGTGACTGGCAGACCTTCAAGGGCTTCAAGGGCGCCGAGGGCACGCTGAAGACCGCGGCTCCGAAGACCGACAAGCTCGAGGCCTTCAACCTGGCCCTGGCCGACGCCCACGGCACCGCCTCGGGCGACGCCGTGACCGAGAAGCCCGCCAAGAAGGCCGCCGCCAAGAAGGCCGCGGCCAAGGACGAGGCTCCTGCCGAGGAGGCGCCGGCTGCCGCCGAGGCCGCCGAGGCCGCCGAGGAGGCTCCGGTCGAGGCCACCGCCGAGGAGGCCGCGCCGGTCCCCGCCGACGAGACGCCCGAGGGCGCTGCTGACAACGCCGAGGACGCCGAGGCCGCGCAGACCGACGCCGAGAAGGCCGACGGCTGAGCGCCGTGCTCGCTGACGCGCTGGAGCACCTGGTCCGCGGGGTGGTCGACCACCCCGACGACGTCGTCGTGCGCGACAAGCAGCTCCGTCGCGGCTCGATCCTCGAGGTCCGGGTGCACCCCGACGACCTCGGCAAGGTGATCGGGCGCGGCGGGCGCACCGCGACCGCGTTCCGCACCGTGATCTCGGCCCTGGCCGGCAAGGGCGGCGCGCGGATCGACTTCGTGGATGTCGACCGGCGCCGCTGACGCCCCCGGCTTCGACGTCGTCGTCGGCCGGATCGGGAAACCGCACGGCCTGCGCGGCGAGGTCACCGTCGACGTCCGCACCGACGAGCCCGAGCGGCGGTTCGCGCGTGGCAGCACGCTGCGCGCCGAGCCACCGCCGGGCTCGGCGTCGTCCCTGCGCACGCTGACCGTCTCGGCCTCCCGGTGGCACCAGTCGGTGCTGCTCGTCAGCTTCGAGGAGCTGCCCGACCGCAGCGCGGCCGAGGCGGCGCGCGGGATCCTGCTGCACACGTCGATCCCGGCCGGTGAGTCCCCGGAGGACCCCGACGAGTTCTACGACCACCAGCTGGCCGGGCTCGCGGCGCACGACGTCGACGGGACGCCGCTCGGCACCGTCGCCGGCCTGTTCCACGGCGGCGCCCAGGACCTGCTGCGCATCGCGACGCCGGAGGGGCGCGAGGCACTCGTGCCGTTCGTGAAGGCGCTGGTGCCCGAGGTCGACCTCGCGGGCGGCCGGATCGTGATCGCCGACCGGCCCGGGCTCGTCGCGCCCCTGCCCGAGGACCTGCCCGACGACCAGCCCGAGGACCGGCCCGAGGAGCCCGGGTGAGGCTCGACTACCTGACGATCTTCCCCGAGTTCCTGGCGCCGCTGCAGCAGTCGCTCACCGGCAAGGCCGCCGGCAAGGGCCTCATCGAGCTGCACGTCCACGACCTGCGCACGTGGACCCACGACCGGCACCGCACCGTCGACGACGCGCCGTTCGGCGGGGGAGCGGGGATGGTGCTGACCCCTGAGCCGTTCGGCGAGGCGTTCGACGAGCTCGGCGTCGACGGGGCGACGGTCGTGGTGCCGACCCCGTCCGGTGCGCCGTTCAGCCAGGCCCTGGCGCGTGAGCTCTCCGGGCGGCCGCGGCTGGTCTTCCTGTGTGGCCGCTACGAGGGCATCGACCAGCGCGTGCTCGACCACGCCGCCACCCGGGCCGAGGTCGTCGAGGTCTCGCTCGGCGACTACGTGCTCAACGGCGGCGAGGTGGCGGCCCTCGCGATCACCGAGGCCGTCGTCCGGCTGCTGCCCGGCTTCATGGGCAACGCCGAGTCGCTGGTCGAGGAGTCGCACGAGGACGGCCTGCTGGAGTACCCCGTCTACACGCGTCCGGCGTCCTGGCGCGGGCTGGAGGTGCCTGCGGTGCTGCTGTCGGGCGACCACGCCGCGGTCGCCGCCTGGCGGCGCGAGGAGGCCCGGCGCCGCACCGCGCAGCGGCGGCCGGACCTGCTCCACCCGAGCCTCGCCGCGAGCGAGTGGGAGATCGTCCCCGCCGTGCCCGGCGACGCCGGCGAGCTGCTGACGCTGCAGCGCGCCTGCTGGGTGCAGGAGGCGCTCGCCAACGACAGCCTCGCCGACATCCCGGCCCTGCACGAGTCGCTCGAGGACGTCCGCGCGTGGATGGCGGCGTGGTCGACCTGGGTCGTCCGCAGCGCGGGCCGCCTGGTCGGCGCCGTCCGCGGCCGCCTGGAGGAGACGCCCGGCGGACCGGTCTGGGACATCGGCCGGATCATGGTCGCTCCCGACCTCCAGGGCCGCGGCCTCGGCCGCGCCCTGCTCGCGCACATCGAGACGGTCGCGCCGCCCGAGGCCACGTCGTACCTCCTGTTCACCGGTGCCCGCAGCGCCGACAACATTCGGATGTACAAGAAGGCCGGCTACCGGGTGCGGACCGACCTCGATGCGCCGCCGCTCGCGGTCCTCCTCACGAAAGGACGCCGCTGAACACCCCCGCGAGCTTCGGCCCCGAATCCGCGGGGCGCCTCGCTCCGCTCGGAACCACCGGGTCGCTGCGCTCCCACCGCTCCCATGGCGCCACACACCTTCGCGGGCGTCGACCCGAAACCGCCACGACGCACGCTCAGCGTTTCGTGATTGGTCCCGGGTGTGCGGGCTGTGGCAGACTCTTTCCTTGGCTCAGTCGGCCGGTTCTCTGCCACAGGGGAGTCCGGAGCCGCCAGCCTTCGCGACACCAGCGACAACTCCATGCACACATTCCGATTCCGCGGCTGACCTGTGGCACTCGCGAGGAGCAGCACATGAGCCACATGATTGCCGAGCTCGGCAACGCCCTGAAGCGCGACGACGTCCCTGACTTCCGCGCCGGCGACACCATCAAGGTCCACGTGAAGGTCGTCGAGGGCAACCGCTCCCGCATCCAGATCTTCCAGGGCGTCGTGATCCGGATCCACGGCTCCGGCGTCGGCCGCACGTTCACCGTCCGCAAGGTCTCCTTCGGCGTCGGTGTCGAGCGGACCTTCCCGCTGAACTCGCCGATCTTCGACCAGATCGAGGTCGTCACCCGCGGTGACGTCCGGCGCGCGAAGCTCTACTACCTGCGCAACCTGCGCGGCAAGGCCGCCAAGATCAAGGAACGCCGCGAGGCCTGATCCGGGCCCGATCTACACTCCCGGACGTGACCATCGAGGACGCCGACACCGGCGCCGGCTCTCGGCTCGAGGCTCCCTCGTCGACGGCGTCGACCGGGTCGAAGGCCGCGCGACCGCACATCCCGGTCTGGCAGGAGACGCTCATCCTGCTGCTGATCGCGGTGCTGCTGGCCGTGGTGCTCAAGGCCTTCTTCGTGCAGGCGTTCTACATCCCCTCGGAGTCGATGGAGCCGGGGCTGGTCAAGAACGACCGGATCCTGGTCCAGAAGGTCTCCTACCTGGGCGGCGGCAGCCCCGAGCGCGGCGACGTGGTGGTCTTCAAGGACCCCGGCGGGTGGCTCGGCGCCGACGACGTCAAGGGCCCGGACAACCCCGTCGCGAAGGTGCTGGAGAAGATCGGCCTCTACCCCTCCGGCGGTCACCTCGTGAAGCGCGTGATCGGCGTCGCCGGCGACACCATCACCTGCTGCGACGAGCTCGGCCGGCTCTCGGTCAACGGCACCCCGGTCGACGAGAAGGACTACACGCTCCCGGGCCAGATCGACCAGCACGACTGCTTCGGCCCGATGACCGGCAACTGCAGCTGGAGCATCGGCCCGGTGCCCAAGGGCACGGTCTTCGTCATGGGCGACAACCGCGCCCACTCGGCCGACTCCACCGTGCACATGTGCCTGGAGGGCGAGACCGAGTGCACCAAGAACCCCTACGTCGACACCGACCTCGTCGTCGGCAAGGTGTTCGCGCTGATCTGGCCGCTGTCGCGCTTCGGCGGCGGTGACGGCACGGACGCCTTCGACAAGGTCCCCGACGCGAAGTAGCCCGGCGGCCCACCGATGTCAGCTCTGCCTCGTGGCGCGACGGTCCGGCGGGACGCCGGCCTCTACGGCTACGAGCGCGCGCTGCGCCGCCACGGCATCGACCCGGTCGCCGGCGTCGACGAGGCCGGCCGCGGCGCGTGCGCGGGCCCGCTCGTGGCCGGGGCCTGCATCCTGCCGCCGGGCAAGGCCGGGATCGTGCCCGGGCTCGCCGACTCCAAGCTGCTCACCGAGAAGGCCCGCAACAGGGTCTACACCCAGGTGGTGCGCCGCGCCCTTGCGTGGTCGGTCGTGGTGGTGTCGCACGAGGAGTGCGACCGGCTCGGCATGCACGTCGCGAACGTCGAGGCGCTGCGGCGGGCGGTCGCCCTGCTGGAGGTGCCGCCGGCGTACGTGCTGACCGACGGGTTCCCGGTCGACGGCCTCGGCGTGCCCGGCCTCGCGGTGTGGAAGGGCGACCGGGTCGCCGGCTGCATCGCGGCCGCGTCGGTGCTGGCCAAGGTGACCCGCGACCGGATCATGACCGAGCTCGACGTCGAGTGGCCGGCCTACGACTTCAAGACGCACAAGGGCTACATCACCGAGGTGCACAGCGCCGCGCTCACCGAGCACGGCCCCTCGCCGGTCCACCGGATGCGCTTCGTCAACGTCCGGCGGGCCGCGGGCCTGGAGACCGACATCGCCGGACTAGAGTCCGTCTCATGACCACCCCACGAAACCGCGAGGAGAGGGCGCTTCGCGTGGCGCGCTCGCGCTTCCGCGGGGGCCCCGGAGAAGCATGAGCGCCGAGGATCTCGAGAAGTACGAGACCGAGATGGAGCTCACGCTCTACCGCGAGTACCGCGACGTCGTCGGCATCTTCAAGTACGTCGTCGAGACCGACCGCCGCTTCTACCTGTGCAACCAGGTCGACGTGAAGGCCCGCAGCGAGGCCGGCGAGGTGTTCTTCGAGGTGTCGATGAGCGACGCCTGGGTCTGGGACATGTACCGCCCGGCGCGGTTCGCCAAGACCGTCAAGGTGCTGACGTTCAAGGACGTGAACGTCGAGGAGCTCAACCAGACCGACATCGACGTGCCAAAGACTCCCTGACGCCGGGCTGGACCAGCACGCGGGCCGCCACGCTCACGACCCTCCGATGGGAGCGGGGCACTAGTCCGTTCGGGCCATAGGAGCCCGGAAAGTCCCTCACGAACGGGACCACCGGCCCTAGCCTCGCCGGGACGCCTTGGGAGGGGCGATCTCGGGCACGAGGGAGCACAGAAAGCATGTCGTGACAGCTGTCGGGAGGGCATCGCGCCGACGCGACCAGAGAGCCGCGGCGGCGGTGGAGTTCGCGCTGGTCGCACCGCTGCTGATGGTGCTGGTCTTCGGCGTGATCAGCTACGGCTACATGCTGAGCTTCCGCCAGGCGCTGAGCCAGGGCGCGGCGGAAGGGGCGCGCGCGGCCGCCGTCTCGTCGTACCCCAGCGCGACCGACAAGGAGCAGGCCGCGCTCGACGCGATCAACGACGCCCTCGAGGTCGACGCCTACGGCATCAGCTGCACCGGCACGGCGAGCGGGTCGGCCCTGAAGAAGGACGCGGAGACGGTCGGCACCTGCTCGGTGGCCACGGCCGCCTGTGCCTCCGACCCCACCAAGGACTGCGTGACGGTCAGCCTCGACTACCTCTACAAGGACAACCCGCTCCTCCCGAACTTCCCGGGTGTCGGGCTGCTGCTGCCCACGCACCTCACCTACGACGCCACGGCGCGGGTGAGCTGATGCGCCGACGCGAGGAGCGCGGCGCGATCATCCCCGTGGTGGCGCTGCTGCTGGTGGTGCTCGTCCCGTCGAGTGCCATGGCGGTCGACCTCGGCATGCAGCGCGTGGTGCGCCGCGACATGCAGACGCTCGCCGACGTCGTCGCGCTGGACGTCGTGCGGCTGGTCGACGGGCGCACCGCCGCCCAGATCAACGGCGGCTACAACGGCCTGCCGACCCTGGCCACCGCCGTCAGCCGCAGCGTGGCCCGCAACGACGACGACGTGCTCGGCGACCTCCCGACCGTCACCGCCAAGCTGGCGCACATCGACACCGCGACGGGCCGCCTCGACGCCGACGGCAGCGGCGTCACCCGGGAGGTCAGCGGCGTCGAGGTCCCCAACGCCATCGAGATCACCGCCTCGGGCTCGGTGGACTTCGCCTTCATGCCGACCCACGGCTCCGCGACGCGTACGGCGGTCGCCGTCCCGGCGCCGTCGTCGTGCTTCCGGCTGGGCTCCTTCGCCGTCGGCGTCGACACCGCCCAGGCGGACCTGCTCAACCGGTTGCTGCCCGGGCTGCTCAACACCACCTCGATCAGCGGCACGCTCGCCGGCTACCAGGGGCTGGCTGCCGCCAACGTGACCCTCCTCGACCTGGTCGGCGTCTCGAGCCTCGGTGTCGGGTCGCCGGACGAGCTGCTCAAGCTCGACGGGCTCACGATCGCTCAGTTCTACGCCGCGATGGCCACGGTGCTGCAGAGCCACGGGGGACCGACCGCCTCGCTCACGCTCCTGCAGTACCTCAGCGCGCACGCCAACGTGCTCCAGACGATCGCGATCAAGGACCTCCTCGACATCACGACCGCCGACTCGGCCGCGCTCGCCGCCAGCTTCAGCATCCTCGACCTGGTCACGGGTGCGGCGTACCTCGCGAACGGGTCCAACACGCTGCTGATCCCGGGGCTCGCGCTGACGGTGCCGGTGCTCAACACCGGCGCCACCGCATCGCTGGTCCTCGGTGAGGCGCCCAAGCTCGCGTGCGGCGGTGTGGGCAAGGCCAAGGCCACGACGGGACAGGTCGACCTCAACCTCACGGGCACGCTGACCGATCTCGCCGTGAACGTGCCGCTGCTCGGCGGTTTCACGGTCAAGAGCGCGGTGGCGAGCCGGATCTTCCTGGCCGGGGCCGAGGGCACGCTCACCAGGATCGTCTGCGGCGACGCGACCCTGGCGACGAACGCCGAGGGCATCGACGTCCAGGTGCAGTCGGGGCTCGTTTCGGAGCTGAAGGTGACCGCGGACCTGCACGTCAACGCGACCCTCAACCTGGCCGTCGGCGTCGTCACCGTGGACCTCGACGTGCCGACGTCCGCGGAGACCCACGGCGGGATGTCGGCCGGGACCGTCAGCTTCCGGCACCCGCCCGACGCCTACGGCACCGCCAAGCGGTACGGCTCCAGCGTCCTGGTCCCGAACGTGTCCACGCCGGGCGTCCCGGTCGGGGCGACGGTCAAGCTCAAGCCACTCATCGGTCCGCAGGTCACCGTCGCGGCGTCGACGATCCCCGGCCTGACCGCGGCACTCAGCACCGTGATCTCCACGGCCGTCGGGAACATCAACAGCGGCCTGGTGGCGCAGCTCAACTCCAACCTGGCTCCCGTGCTGGCCCATCAGCTCGGCATCACGGTCGGCGGTGCCGACGTGTTCGCGCTGGCGCGGCCCAGCTGCAACGACCCCCAGCTCGCGGGCTGAGGGTGCCGCGCCTCGTCCTTTCGGGCAGACGTGTCTAGTCCTGATTGTCGGTTCCCCTCCGTTTTCCGTACCCGGAGGGGTGAGGTCTGCAAGCCTTTTCGCACGTGAGGGAGCGGCTCGTAGGAGGATCTGTGCGTCAGCGGTTGGTTCAGAGACGCACGCGCGGTGAGCGCGGAGCAGTGGCGCTCGAGGCCGCCCTGACCTTTCCGATCCTGCTGCTGATCCTCCTCGGGATCATCGAGCTCACCTTCCTGATGCGCGACCACGCGGTCGTGGTCTCCGACACCCGGACCGCCGCCCGCATCGCCTCCACCGGCGCCAACGCCGGCGTGGGCGTCTGCCCCAGCGGCTCCGGTGCGCCGCCGTGCGTGCCGGCCAACGTCCCCGCGCTCGCCCAGCAGGCGGCCGACGCCGTCCAGCGTGCCGGCTCCGCGATGCCGGTCGACCAGATCCAGTACCTCCTGGTCTACAAGGCCAACGCCAACGGCTACCCGGGCGCGGACAGCAACCGGACCATGCCGACGAGCTGCGCCGGCTACAGCAACTGCGTGATGTTCAAGTGGCGCGACAGCGAGAACAAGTTCCGCTACGCGAGCGGTTCCTGGATCTCGTCGACGATCAACGCGTGCTTCCCGGGCAACCTGGACCGTGTCGGCATCCAGCTCGTCGCCCGGCACAAGAACTTCACCGGTCTCTTCGGCAGCTACCTGACCCTCGACGACCACGCGGTGATGAACTTCGAGCCGCTGCCGGCCCAGATCTGCGCCTCGGGGGCGCACGCATGACGAGTCCCCGCGGCCTGCTCACCGGCGCGCTCGAGCGGAGGATCGCCCGGCTGGCCGACAGCCGCAGCGACGAGGGCGGGTACGTGACGATCCTCCTGGCCATCCTCGTGGCCAGCGGCTTCCTGATGGCCTGCCTGGCCATCAGCGTCGACACCTCGCGCTGGTACGACGAGATGAACCGCGTCCAGAAGGCCGCCGACGCCGCGGCGCTGGCGGGCGTGCCCTACCTCCCGTTCGACCTCACGAACGCCACCGCGCTGGCGAAGGAGGTCGCCAAGCGCAACGGCTACGACGACGCCAGCCCCGACGTGGTGGTCAAGGTCGAGATCGGCGACCTGCAGAGCCAGCTCAAGGTCACGATCAGCTCCCGCATCGACAACACCTTCGGCGGGTTCATCGGCATCTCCGACACGACCGTCGCCCGCACGGCGACCGCGGACTACAAGGGCCCCGCACCCATGGGCAGCCCGTGCAACACCTTCGGCAACGAGCCGAACGGCGGCACCGCGGGGAGCTCGCCCACACCGACCGGCACGGCGCAAGGCACGTCCCCCTTCCCCAACTGCTCTCGCACCCCGACGTTCTGGGGTGTGCTCGAGGGACCGGAGACCGGCAAGGTGCAGGGCGACCGCTACTCGACGAGGAACTGCGAGTCCAGCGGCGTCGACGGCTGCACGGGCACGGTCAACGACGAGTACGGCCCGAAGCTCTCGGCCACGTCGTCCACGGCGTTCGGCTACACCTTCGTCGTGAAGGTCCAGCCCGCCGCGGTCAACACCAACATCAACCTGCAGGTCTACGACCCGATCATGCTGAACGTCGGCCAGTCGTGCGAGCTGCTCCCTGGAGCGAGCAGCTTCGGCTCGACCGGCAACGCCAACTCCTGGGTGACCAACGCGGACGCCAAGAACCGCTACAGCAAGGACGGCTCGAGCACGTCGACGTACTGCACGGGCGACAGCTACGCCGGCAACGGGTCGCGGGCCAACCCCCCGCACGCGATGACGACCAGCTTCGTGCTCCGTCAGCAGGCCGACTCGCTCGACCCGACGGCCGCACCGGTGCAGAACGACACGGGTGGCAGCCCCTGCATCAAGCAGTACGGCTCGTACGTCAACCCTTCGAACACGGCGATCAGCGCCAACGTCTTCAAGTCCACCGGCGGCTCGACCTACAACGCCGACGTGGCGCGGATGTTCCACAACTGGGTCAGCCTCTGCACCTTCCGCCCCACCCGGTCCGGCGACTACTACCTCCAGGTCCGCACCAACGTGAGCCTGGGCGGCAGCGGCGCCGGCCTGGAGCGCTCCGGCAACATGGCGGCCGCCGCCCTGCAGGGCAACACCACCAGCGGCGAGGGCTCGAACGCGTTCTCCCTGAGGGCCGTCACCCAGTCGGGTCGCGAGAAGGACGTCGCCGTCGCGGGCTACGAGCACATGCCGATCTTCATCAACGCCGACACGGCGACCGCGAACTTCAACCTGATCCGGGTGCTGCCGGGTGCTGCCGGTCAGTCCATCTCGTTCAGCTACTTCGACGCGGGCGACGCCGCGGGCACGGGGTCGGTCAAGGTGCTGCCGCCGACGGACGCGACCGGGTCCATCACCTCGACGCCGTTCCCCGGCAACTGCAAGGCCAGTGGCGGGTCCGCCGGGTCGGGGGCTACCCTGTCGAACTGCTCCGCGCCGCTCACGCAGTCCGGTGGCGTGTCGCGGAACAACGGCAAGACCGAGACGATCATCATCCCGATCCCGAGCGACTACACCTGCAACGTGAACTCGTTCGGCGGCTGCTGGTACCGCGTCCAGGTGTCGTTCGCCAGCGGCAGCGTGCACGACGTGACGACCTGGGACGCGACGATCATCGGGGACCCCGTCCGGCTCATCAAGTAGCCACGAGTCGTCCACAACCGGCCGCACCCCGGAACTTCTCCACAGGTCGCTGCCGAGCGCTGCCCGCGCGTCGGCAGCAGCGGTGATCCTCCTTCGCAGGAGGTCACACATGACGACGACCGCGGCCAGCCGACGAGCGCTGGGTGCCTACGGCGAGGCGCTCGCCGCCCGCCTGCTCACCACCGAGCGCGGCATGCTGCTGCTCGACCGCAACTGGCGCTGTCCCGAGGGCGAGCTCGACCTGGTGCTGCGCGATGGCGACGTGCTCGTCGCCTGCGAGGTCAAGACCCGGCGCGGCGACCAGTGCGGGTCGCCCCACCAGGCGGTCGACCCGGTGCGCCTCGAGCGCCTGCACCGCCTGGTGTGGCGCTGGGCCGAGGAGCACGACGTCCGGCCCGACGAGGTCCGCGTCGACCTCGTCGCCGTGCTCCGCCCGCGTCGGGGCGCCGCGATCGTCGACCACGTCGAGGGACTGGCCTGACATGCCCTTCGCGACCACGCACACGGTGGCGCTCAACGGCGCCGTCGGCCACCTCGTCGACGTCCAGGCCGACGTCTCGTCGGGCCAGGTGGCGACGGTGCTCGTCGGCCGCCCGGACAGCGCGCTCAACGAGTCGCGCGACCGCTGCCGGATGGCGATCATCAACAGCCGATACGACTGGCCGTCGACCCGCCGGACCACGATCCTGCTCTCGCCCGCCGACCTGCCCAAGCGCGGCACCCATTACGACCTCGCCATCGCCGTGGCGGTCCTCGGCGCCACCGGCGTGGTGCCGACCGGCTCGCTGGCGGGGGTGCTGTTCATCGGCGAGCTGACGCTCTCGGGCGGCCTGCGGTCGGTGCCCGGCGTGCTCCCGATGGTGATGGCGGCCGCCGGCCGCGGCATCCGCCACGTCGTGGTCCCCGAGCCCCAGGTCCGCGAGGCGTCGATGGTGCCGGGCGTCGACGTGCTCGGCATGCGCTCGCTGGCCCAGGTGGTCGCCGAGCTGCGCGACGAGCCCGTGCCCGACGCCCCACCGGTCGCGGAGATGTCCGGGAGCCGGCTGCTGTCGTGGCGCGGCGACCAGCGCCGCGAGGAGACCGACCTCGCCGACCTGGTCGGCATGGAGGACGCCCGCTTCGCGGTCGAGGTCGCCGCCGCCGGCGGTCATCACCTGCTGCTCTCCGGCCCCAAGGGGTCGGGCAAGACGAGCATCGCCGAGCGCATCCCCGGCGTCCTGCCCGACCTCACCCGCGAGGAGTCGCTCGAGCTCACCGCGGTCCACTCGCTCGCGGGCGCCCTCGACCCCGCCGAGGGCATGCTCACCCGGCCGCCGTTCTCCGCGCCGCACCACGACGCCAGCACCACGAGCCTGGTCGGCGGCGGCACGGGAGGGGTGCGGCCCGGCGAGATCAGCCGCGCCCACTGCGGCGTGCTCCTCTTGGACGAGTTCCCGCTCTTCCGCGCCGACGTCATCAACGCGCTCCGGCAGCCGCTCGAGAGCGGTGACATCAGCATCGCCCGCGCCGAGGAGTCCGTCGTGCTCCCGGCGCGCTCGATCGTCGTGCTCGCGGCCAACCCCTGCCCGTGCGGCAACTTCCATCCCGACGCCCGCGCGAGCCGGTGCACCTGCACCGAGGTCCGGCGACGCGACTACCGCCGCAAGGTCACCGGCCCGATCACCGACCGCATCGACATCACCCGCCACCTGAGCGTGGCGACGCCCACCGCCCGCCGCGACCCGCTGGCGGTCCAGGAGCCGACCGCGGCGGTGCGTGCCCGGGTCGAGGCGGCGCGGGCACGACAGGCCGACCGCTACGCCGAGCAGACGTGGCGCCTCAACGGCCACGCGCCGGGGCCCGCCCTGGCCCGCACGTGGCCGATGTCGCCCGAGGCCACACGCCTGGTGGACGACTGGCTGTGGTCGGGCAAGCTCACGCGCCGGGGCGTGACGCGGGTCCACCGCCTCGCCTGGACGGTCGCCGACCTGGCAGAGGTCGAGCGGCCCGGCACCGCCGAGGCCGAGGTCGCGCTCCGGCTCCGCACCGGTCAGCCCCTGCTCGCAGCGACCGTGCGGAGGGCAGGATGACCGACGAACGCCTCGCGCGCCTGGCGCTCAGCCAGCTCGGTGAGCCCGGCGACCTGCGCATCGCAGGCCTGGTCGCCGAGCTGGGCCCGACCCGCCTCTACGACGCGCTCCTGTCCGACCGCGACCCCCGCGGCGTGCTGACCGACGTGGCCGCGCGGCTCGAGCGCGCCCACCCTGAGCGCGACCTCGACCGGGCCGCCCGCCGCGGCATCCGGTGGGTCGTGCCCGGTGACCCCGAGTGGCCGGCGTCGCTGGCCGACCTCGAGGGCTGCGAGCCGCTCCACGAGATGGGCGGGGTCCCGCTCGGGCTCTGGGTCCGCGGCCCGCTGCGGCTCGACCAGCTCGTCGACCCCGTGGCGATCGTGGGCTGCCGGTCCGCGACGACCTACGGCACCGACCAGGCGACCGAGCTCGCGGCCAGCCTGGCCCGCACCGGCTCGGCGGTCGTCTCGGGTGCGGCGTTCGGGATCGACCAGGCGGCCCACCGAGGCGCGCTGGCCGGCGACGGCGCGACCGTCGCGGTGCTGGCCTGCGGCGTCGACCGGGCCTACCCCGCGGCCCACCAGCAGCTCCTCGACCACCTCGCCGACCACGGCGCCGTGGTCTCCGAGCTGGCTCCGGGGTGCGCCCCGATGCGCACCCGCTTCCTGGCGCGCAACCGCGTGATCGCCGCACTCGGTCGCGGCACCGTCGTCGTCGAGGCGGCGCGCCGCAGCGGCGCCCTCAACACCGCGAGCTGGGCGTCGCGGATCCACCGCCCGGTCATGGGCGTCCCCGGCCCCGTCACCAGCGCGACCTCCGAGGGAGTCCACGCGCTGATCCGGAGCGGCGGAGCGACGCTGGTGACCCGGCCCGAGGACGTCCTCGAGCTGGTTGGCGCGATGGGCAGCCACCTCGTCGACGAGCCCCGCGGTCCGACCCGACGGCGTGACGGCCTCTCGCACCGGCAGCGCCAGGTGCTCGAGGCCGTGCCGGTCGGCTCGCCGGCGCCGTCCGACTCGATCGCGCGCACCGCCGGGATGGGCCTGGTCGCCGTGCGCTCGGCGCTCAACGGGCTCCTGCGCCGCGACCTCGTCGTGCACAGCCCGCGAGGCTGGCGCCTCGCCGACGGCGCGGATCGCGACTGAGGGCCCCTGTCCTTCCTACCCTGTGAGGATGACCGCGCCGCCCGCGGCCGAGCCGGCCCCCGACGAGCTGCCCGAGGGGTTCGCGCGCGTGCTCGGCTCCTACGAGCGCCACCTCGCCGCCGAGCGCGACCTCACGGCGCACACCGTGCGGGCCTATCTCGGCGACGTGGCCGGCCTGCTCGAGCACGCGGCGCGGCTGGGCCTCGCCGACGTGGCGGACCTCGACCTGCGGTCGCTGCGCAGCTGGCTGGCCAAGCAGCAGTCGCTCGGGCTCTCACGCACCACCTTGGCCCGGCGGGCGACGGCGGCCCGGGTGTTCACCGCCTGGCTCCACCGCACCGGCCTCGCGCCGCGCGACGCGGGCGCCACCCTCGGCGCCCCGCGTGCGCACCGCCCGCTGCCGTCGGTGCTGAGGGCCGACGAGGCGCGCGAGCTGATCCGGTCGGCGGCCGAGCTCGCCGACGACGGCAGCCCGGTGGGGCTGCGCGACGTGGCGATGCTCGAGCTGCTCTACGCCACCGGCATCCGGGTCGGTGAGCTGGTCGGCCTCGACGTCGACGACCTCGACCGCGAGCGCAACGTCGTGCGGGTGCTGGGCAAGGGCCGCAAGGAGCGCACCGTGCCCTTCGGGCACCCGGCCGCGCGGGCGCTCGACCGCTGGCTGGCGCAGGGTCGGCCGGCCCTGCTCGCCGACGGTGCAGGGGCCGCGGTGTTCGTGGGCGCCCGCGGCCGCCGCATCGACCAGCGCGCGGTGCGCACGCTGGTGCACCGGCGCATCGCCGACGTGCCCGGTGCTCCCGACATCGGTCCGCACGGCCTGCGCCACACGGCCGCGACCCACCTCCTCGAGGGCGGCGCCGACCTCCGCTCGGTGCAGGAGCTGCTCGGGCACGCCTCACTGGCGACCACGCAGCTCTACACCCACGTCACCACGGACCGGTTGCGAGCGGCCTACCGACAGGCCCACCCCAGGGCCTGAGGCCCCACGCCGTCGGGGTGCCGACCGGCTCGTCGCGCCACAGCGGCAGCAGCCGGACCGGTCCGGCACCGACCAGGCGCAGCGGGTCGAGATAGGTCTCGCCCTCGATCCACCCCCAGTGGAGACAGGCGCGGGGGAAGCAGTGCGAGCCGCCGAGGTCGAGGCTGCCGACCGGGGCGCCGGCCGCGACCAGCGCACCGAGCGCGACCGTCGCGGTGACGGGCTCGTAGGTCGTGCGGGTGGCGCCGTGGTCGACGACCACCACCCCGCGCCCGGCGAGCGGTCCCGCGAAGGTGACGGTGCCCGGCAGCGCGGCGCGGACCGGCTGGCCCACCGTGCCGAGCAGGTCGACGCCGCGGTGGCCGGCGCCGTACGGCGCGTCGGGCGGGTCGAACGCGCGCACCACCTCGGGCTCGGGCCGCAGCGGCCAGACCCCGACGGGATCGGCGGGATCGAGGGGAGCGGCCGGGAGGACCAGCGCTGCGGCGAGGAGGAGACCGGTCACGGACGTCATGGCGCCACCCTGCCGACCGGCGCGGGTCGGGGGTGGGCGACGACGACGTCGCTGTGGACATCCGCCGCCGGCGGGAGGCTGTGCACGATTGGCGGACGGCGCGTGGCGTCGACTACTCTTGACGGGCAGCCCTCCGGGGCTGACTTCGCACGCAGGCAGACCGCGACGGGCCGCTCTTGTGGGGCCCGATCACCCGTGGGCGACGACCCTCGGTCCCGACGACAGTCGGGTCGGGTCGCGCGCAGGCGTCAGGACGGCCGAGCCCGTGACCACCAGGGCCGGACCGTGACCAACTGAAAACAACGATCGGACCTGCCACCGGCCAGCCCTGCCTCAAGGGTCGGCACACGGTGCGCATGTCCACCACAAGGAAGAAGACGTTCACATGGCAGTCGTGACCATGCGCCAGCTCCTCGAGAGCGGCGTCCACTTCGGGCACCAGACCCGTCGCTGGAACCCGAAGATGAAGCGCTTCATCATGACCGAGCGCAACGGCATCTACATCATCGACCTGCAGCAGTCGCTGGCCTACATCGACCGGTCCTACGCCTTCATCAAGGAGACCGTCGCCAAGGGCGGCACGATCATGTTCGTGGGCACCAAGAAGCAGGCCCAGGAGGCGATCGCCGAGCAGGCGACGCGCGTCGGGATGCCCTACGTCAACCAGCGCTGGCTCGGCGGCATGCTCACCAACTTCCAGACCGTGCACCAGCGGATCAACCGCCTCAAGGAGCTCGACGAGATCGACTTCGACGACGTGGCCGGCAGCAGCCGCACCAAGAAGGAGCTGCTGCAGATGCGTCGCGAGCGCGACAAGCTCAACAAGTCGCTCGGCGGCATCCGCGAGATGGGCCGCACCCCGGCCGCCGTGTGGATCGTCGACACCAACAAGGAGCACCTCGCCGTCGAGGAGGCGCGCAAGCTGCGCATCCCGATCATCGGCATCCTCGACTCCAACTGCGACCCCGACCTGGTGGACTTCCCGATCCCGGGCAACGACGACGCGATCCGCGCCGTCGGCCTGCTCACCCGTGTCGTCGCCGACGCCGTGGCCGAGGGCCTCATCGCGCGTTCCGGCGTGAAGGCCGGCACCGACGGTGCCGAGGCCGTGGGCGCCGAGGAGCCGCTGGCCGAGTGGGAGCGCGAGCTCCTGGGCGGCGACGCCGAGCAGGCCGCCGAGGTCGCCACCGGCGCCCCCGCCGACGCCGAGGAGGCCGCCTCCGAGTCGACCGGTGCCGGCACCGAGGCAGCCGAGGCGACCGAGGCCGCCGAGGCCGTGACCGAGGCGCCCGCCGCCGAGGAGACGCCGGCCGAGGAGCCCGCCGCCGAGGCTGCGACCGAGGAGCCCGCCGCCGAGGCTGCGACCGAGGAGCACGCCGCCGAGGCTGCGACCGAGGAGCCTGCCGCCGAGGAGACCCCGGCCGAGCCCGCCGCCGACGCGGATTCCGACGCGGACACCGACGCCAAGGCCTGAGCCCGCGTCACCACCGTCACTCACTGACAACAGGAAGAAGAAGCACCCCGACATGGCTAACTTCTCCGCGGCCGACGTCAAGAAGCTCCGTGAGCTCACCGGCGCCGGGATGATGGACTGCAAGAAGGCGCTCGACGAGAGCGACGGCGACCTCGACAAGGCGATCGAGCTGCTGCGCGTGAAGGGCGCCGCCAAGGCGGCCAAGCGCGGCGCCGAGCGCGAGGCGACCGCCGGCCTGGTGGCGCACGCCCCGGGTGTCCTGGTCGAGCTCAACAGCGAGACCGACTTCGTCGCCAAGGGCGAGGACTTCATCGCCACGGCCCAGAAGATCGCCGACGCGGCCTCCGCGGCCGAGGTCGACGACGTCGAGGCGCTCAAGGCCGTCCCGCTCGACGGGCAGACCGTCGGCGACGTCGTCGAGGGACTCGCGATCTCGATCGGCGAGAAGATCGAGCTCGGTCGCTTCGTCCGCTTCGGCGGCGACGTGGTCGCCTACATGCACAAGCGTGCGGCCGACCTGCCCCCGGCGGTGGGTGTGCTCGTGGAGTACACCGGCGACGCCGACGCGGCGCGCGCCGCTGCGATGCAGGTCGCGGCGATGCGTCCTCAGTACCTCACCCGCGACGAGGTCCCGGCCGAGGTCGTCGACAAGGAGCGCGAGATCGCCGAGCAGACCTCGCGCGAGGAGGGCAAGCCCGAGCAGGCGATCGCCAAGATCACCGAGGGCCGCCTCAACGGCTTCTTCAAGGACGTCGTGCTGCTCGAGCAGCCGTCGGTCACCGAGCAGAAGAAGTCGGTCAAGGCCGTCCTCGACGAGGCGTCGACCACGGTGACGCGGTTCGCCCGCATCGAAGTGGGAGCCTGACCCACCGATAGGCTTCCCGACACCTCGAGCAAGGAGCGTCCCGCGTGCCCGCCTACCAGCGAGTCCTGCTGAAGCTCTCCGGTGAGGTGTTCGGGGGTGGCAAGGTCGGCATCGACCCCGACGTCGTCCAGGAGATCGCCCGCGAGATCGCGGGCGTGATCCGGTCGGGCGCGCAGATCGCCGTCGTCACCGGCGGCGGCAACTTCTTCCGGGGCTCCGAGCTGCAGCAGCGCGGCATGGACCGCGTCCGCGCCGACTACATGGGCATGCTCGGCATCGTCATGAACTGCCTGGCCCTCCAGGACTTCCTCGAGAAGATGGGCATCGAGACGCGGGTGCAGACCGCGATCACGATGGGCCAGGTCGCCGAGCCCTACGTGCCGCGCCGCGCGATCCGGCACATGGAGAAGGGCCGGGTCGTGATCTTCGGCGCCGGCATGGGCCTGCCGTTCTTCTCGACCGACACGGTCGCGGTCCAGCGGGCGCTCGAGACCAAGTGCAACGTCGTGCTGGTCGCCAAGAGCGGGGTCGACGGCGTCTACAGCGCCGACCCCCACCAGGACCCGACCGCCACCAAGTTCGACGACCTGACCTACGACGAGGCGATCTCGC
The DNA here is from genome assembly GCF_000422805.1 of Nocardioides halotolerans DSM 19273. Classification (GTDB taxonomy): domain Bacteria; phylum Actinomycetota; class Actinomycetes; order Propionibacteriales; family Nocardioidaceae; genus Nocardioides; species Nocardioides halotolerans. The sequence goes on from NZ_AUGT01000022.1 coordinate 58,252, forward strand.
GCGACCTGCGGATCATGGACCAGACGGCGTTCACGCTCTGCAGCGAGAACAAGCTGCCCATGATCGTCTTCGGCATGGAGACGGAGGGCAACATCCTGCGAGTGGTGCAGGGTGAGAGGATTGGCACGCTCGTCAGCGCCGGCTGACGGGCGTTCGCAACACCCGCGACGGAGCAGGACAGGGGTTCAGTGGTGATCGACGACATCCTTCGGGAGGCCGACGGCAAGATGGACAAGTCGGTCGAGGCGGCGCGCGAGGAGTTCGCCGCGATCCGCGCCGGCCGGGCCCAGCCCAGCATGTTCAACAAGATCCTCGTCGACTACTACGGCACCCCGACGCCGCTCCAGCAGCTCGCGTCGTTCACCGCGCCGGAGGCCCGGGTCATCCTGATCCAGCCCTACGACCTCGGCGCGATGGCCAACATCGAGAAGGCCATCCGCGACTCCGACCTGGGCGTCAACCCCTCCAACGACGGCAAGGTGCTCCGCATCGTGCTCCCCGAGCTCACCGAGGAGCGCCGCAAGGAGTACATCAAGGTCGCCCGCACCAAGGCCGAGGACGGCCGGGTCGCGGTCCGCAACCTGCGCCGCAGCGCCAAGCAGAGCCTCGAGAAGCTCGAGAAGGACGGCGAGGTCGGCAAGGACGACGTCACCGGCGCCGAGAAGCGGCTCGACGGCATCACGAAGAAGCACACCGACGCGATCGACGAGATGCTCAAGAACAAGGAAGCCGAGCTCATCGAGGTATGACCCGATGAGCACCGTCCCGGCGCCGGCCAAGGACCACGGCCGGGCCGGCCGGGACCTGAAGGCGGCCATCGGCTCCGCCGTCGTGCTGCTCGGCGCGATCGGCCTGTCGCTGTTCTTCTGGAAGCCCGCGTTCATGTTCATCGTCGCGGCCGCGGTGTGCGTCGCGATCTGGGAGCTGCACAAGGGTCTCCTGGCCAAGGCGATCGACATCCCCGAGCAGCCCCTCATGCTGGGCGGCACGGTGATGGTCGTGGTGGCCTACCTCTGGGGTGCCCCAGCGCTGGCCTCGGCGACCGCCGTCACCGGGCTGGCCACGATGCTGTGGCTGCTGCGCCGCGGCATCGACGGCTACGTCCAGAACTCCTCGGCGGCCATCTTCACGCTGTTCTACGTGCCGTTCCTGGGCTCGTTCGTGGCCCTGATGCTCGCCGAGGGCGGGCGCGGCGGCGCCGGCCTCGACGACGACGGCGTCGCGGGCATCATCACCTTCATCCTCGTGACCATCGCCTCCGACACGGGTGGCTACGTCGCGGGTGTGCTCTTCGGCCGGCACCCGATGGCGCCGGTCATCTCGCCCAAGAAGTCGTGGGAGGGCTTCGGCGGCTCGATCGTCTTCACCGTGGCCGCGGGCGTCGCTCTCGTCGTGCTGCTGCTCGACGGCGACTGGTGGGTCGGTGTCGCGCTCGGCGCGATCGCGGTCGTGATGGCCACCCTGGGCGACCTGTGCGAGTCGGTGATCAAGCGCGACCTCGGCATCAAGGACATGAGCCAGGTGATCCCCGGGCACGGCGGCCTGATGGACCGGCTCGACTCGCTCCTGGCCACGATCGCGCCGATCTGGCTGCTGCTGCACTACGCCGTCTTCACCTGAGCCGGTCGTGGTTGCCGGCCGGCCGCTGCTTGGGGGCGCGCCCTGCGGATGCCCGACCTGATCACCGTCGAGCCCCTACGATCGAGGTGATGAGCACGGAGGAGCAGGCCGTCGGCGAGCCTGTCGTCGACGCGCCCTCGGACGAGGCCGACGAGCGCCGGCCCAGCTGGTGGCACCGCGACCACCCGACGTTCGCGGCGCTGACGGGGTTCTTCACCGGGCTGCTGTTCGTGGCGCTCATCCCGGCCATCTACGTCGGCGTGCTCAGCCTGATGTTCGACAACGACCGCGTCGAGGAGCTGTTCCCGTTCGTGCTCGTGACCCTGGTCGTGCCGCTCGCGCTCGTGGTCAGTGCGAGGACGCGCAGGTTCGGCACCTACTTCTGGATCGGCATGGTCCTCACGGCGATCGTCGTGGTGGGCGTCTCCCTCCTCGTGCTGTGGTACCTCGTCGAGCAGTGATGTCCGAACCGACCCCGCTGCCGCTGGTCTTCGACGCCCCGAAGGGGCGCGCGAAGCCGCCACGCCACCTCGCCGACCTCACGATGCCCGAGCGGCTGGAGCTCGCGAACGAGGCGGGCCTCCCGGCGTTCCGGGCCCGGCAGCTCTCCGCCCACTACTTCCAGCGACTCGTCGACGACCCGGAGCAGATGACCGACCTGCCGGCGGGGCAGCGCGACGAGCTCGTGTCGACGTTCCTGCCGCAGCTGATGACACCGCTGCGCACCCTCGAGGCCGACCGCGGGACCACCCGCAAGACGCTCTGGAAGCTCTTCGACGGCGCGCTGGTCGAGTCGGTGCTGATGCGCTACCCCGGCCGCGTCACCATGTGCGTCTCCAGCCAGGCCGGCTGCGGCATGGCCTGCCCGTTCTGCGCCACCGGCCAGGGCGGGCTGCAGCGCAACATGTCGACCGCAGAGATCGTCGAGCAGGTGCTGGCGGGCGCACGCGCGCTCGACCGCGGCGAGGTGCCGGGCGGCCCCGGCCGGGTGTCCAACGTGGTGTTCATGGGCATGGGCGAGCCGCTGGCCAACTACAAGGCCGTGATCGGCGCGGTCCGCCGGCTGACCGACCCGGCCCCCGACGGGCTCGGCATGTCCGCGCGTGGCGTGACGGTCTCCACCGTCGGCCTCGTCCCGCGCATGCGCCAGCTGGTCGACGAGGGCGTGCCGGTCACCCTCGCCCTGAGCCTGCACGCGCCCGACGACGAGCTGCGCAACGAGCTGGTGCCCATCAACACGCGGTTCTCGGTCGCCGAGACCGTCGCCGCCGCGCGGGAGTACGCCGACGCCACCCGGCGCCGGGTCTCGATCGAGTACGCCATGATGCGCGGCATCAACGACCAGGCCTGGCGGGCCGACCTGCTCGCTGACGTGCTCCACGAGCACGGCACCTGGGGCTGGGTGCACGTCAACCTCATCCCGCTCAACCCCACCCCGGGCTCGAAGTGGACGGCCTCCGACCCGGCCGACGAGCGCGAGTTCGTCCGCCGGCTCGAGGCGCGCGGCATCCCGACGACCGTCCGCGACACCCGCGGCCGCGAGATCGACGGTGCCTGCGGCCAGCTGGCCGCCACGGAGGGTTGACCCGGCGCGAACTTCGCGCCGGGTCAACCCAGGAACGCGGGGGCCGGAAGCACCAGCTCGACGTTGCGGGCATTGGCGGCGCCGCGGTAGGTGTCGCCGCGGTTGTGCCAGTCGTTCGCGGCCAGCTCGCGGGCCAGACCGGCCAGGTGGGTCGAGTCGGCCAGGCTCCCGCCGTACGACGCCGGGCCGGCGTGGTCGACGACGGTCGTGAACAGCGACAGCGTGCCGTCGCGGTTGTCGGCGACCTCGATGATGCGGGACTGCGAGGGCCAGTCGATGTGGGACGCGGTGTTGATCTCCCACAGCCCGCCGCCGCCGGGGCGGGGTCGCGGCCAGATCTGGTTCTTGTGGGTGTGGCCGTTGACCCAGGCGATCACCTGGTCGTGGGCCAGCAGCTCCGCGAGGACGGCGTCGCCCAGGATCCGGGTGTCGGTGTCGAGGCCCGGGCCGTTGAGCCCGTTGGTCATCGTGTCGGAGGTGTGGTGGCTGAAGACCATCACGAGGCGGTCCGTCGACGCGGCGAGCACCGACCTGAGCCAGGTGAACTGGGTCTGGTCGATGGAGCCGTCGGCGTAGCCGTTCGGGTTGACGGTGTCGAGCACCACGAAGCGGCACAGGCCGCGGTCGAAGGTGTAGTAGGCGGTGCCCTTGGCACGGTTCTCGGCGGTGAACCCGTGCCCGGCCGGGAGGCCGGCGGTGCGGAAGTGCTCCTCGACGATCTGCTTGCGGGTCAGCAGCCGGCGACGCGCATCGGGGGAGACGAGACGCACGGCCGGCGAGAGCGCGAGCGAGGCGAGCAGCGCGGCGTACGAGCCGCTCTGGACGGCGTTGACGACGGCGGCGGGGGAGAGCCCGGCCGGGGTCGACATCAGCTTGAGCGCGCCGGTCGCGACCAGGTTGAGCTGGAGGGTCGAGGCGGGGAAGTTGCCCTGGGAGAGGCCGTCGTGGTTGCCGAAGGCGGCGTACCACGGCATCGCGAGCCCCTCGGCCTGGAACGGCCGCCGAGCCGCGTCGAGGAGCCCGGGCACCACCGGGAAGCCGCGCAGGCTTCGCGGCAGGTCGTCGGCCTTGCCGGGCGGGGTGCCGTGCGGGTGCCAGTAGTGCGGGTCGTAGTAGGTCGGGTCCTCGTCGTGCACGCCCTCCCACCGGGAGAGGTCGCCGGAGTCGACGCGCACCTGCGCGCCGTCGAGGACGTCGATGTTCCAGCGGACCTCGTTGAGCTGGGAGTTGTCGGAGTTGTCGCCGGTCTGGATGGCGAGCGCGAGCGGCTTCCCGGTGACCGGGCCGGCGGCGATCTGGTTGAGCCGGCGGACCATGGCGTCGGCGACCTGCCCGGTCAGCATCTCGTGCGGTCGGTACGCCGAGGCGAACAGCCCGGTCGACGGCAGGGCGCTCTCGTCGTCGAGGCGGTCGGTCCACTCCACCCGCATCGGCGACTGCGCGTCGACGACGTGCACGTCGCTCAGCTGGGCGAAGGCGATCAGCGGCTTGCGCTGCGTGGCGCGCCCGGGGGAGGGCGTGCCGCCCAGCTCGGTCCGCACCAGGTACGTCTCGCCCGGCGCCTCGACGACCGGGCGGTAGCCTCCGGCTCCGGCGGCGCCGCGGGCGAGCGTGCGGGCGACCGTCGTGCCAGCGGTCGGACCGGACGTCGTTCGCACCGACGTGGTCCACGCCGGGTCGGCAATGGCAGCGGGGGCGGAGCCGGCGGCGGCCGCGGCGCCACCCGCGACGGCTCCGGAGCGGAACAGACCGCGTCGGGTGAGCTTCACGAGCAGCCCAACGACCGGCCGTGAGCGCGGTCACGCGTCCGGCGCTACCCGGCCTCCGCCGCCCGGTCGAGCACGGCGACAGCCTCGTCGACGGTGTCGACCAGGTGCACCCGACCCTCCATGGGCCGCCCCCGGGAGAGCGACCGGAGCAGCGGCCACGCGGGCAGGGTCTCGGTCCAGTAGGTCCGGCCGACGAGCACCATCTCGGCGACCGAGGACTCGTCGGCGTAGAAGTTCTCGCACGCGTCCTGGAACACCTCCTGCACGGTGCCGCCCGCGCCGGGCAGGAAGACGATGCCCGCGTCGCAGACCTCGAGCAGGATCGCCTCGCGGGTGGCGTTGCGGAAGTACTTCGCGATGCCCGTCGCGAAGACGTTCGTCGGCTCGTGGCCGTAGTGCCAGGTCGGGATGCCGAGCGAGTCGTGCGGCTCGGCGACCGCCGAGGTGACCTCGAGCGCCGGTGCGAGCCACGCGTCGACGGAGGGCCGGTACGCCGGCACGGCGGCGAGCGCGGCGACGGCGTCGGTGACCCGGGAGACATGGGAGTCGGCGAGGTAGCAGCCGAGGTTGGCGGCCTCCATCGCCCCCGGTCCGCCGCCGGTGGCGACCACGTGGTGGGCCCCGAGCGCGTGCCCGAGCCGGGCGGCGTCGGCGTACGCGTCGTCGCCGCGCGCGGCCGCGTGCCCGCCCATCACGCCGACGAGCCGCTTCCGCTCGATCCAGGCGAGCAGCGCCTCGTCGATCGCGTGGTCGTGCAGGGTGCGGGCGAGCGCGTCGTCGGCGCCGCCGGGCGTCTGCGACCAGGCGTAGGCGCGACCGTCCAGCGACGCGGCGTACGGCGCCTGGTCGTAGAGGTCGCCGGCGGTGTAGAGGCGCGCGCGGTAGACGTCGACCGGCGCGACCGTCAGCGCCGGCAGGACCACCGCGCCGCCGCGCTCCAGGGCCTCGGCGTCTCCCGCGGCGAACCTGCACCCGAGGAACGTCGCCCCCGCCACCTGGAGGCCGGCCAGGACCTGGCCGCGCTCGCCGAGGTCGACCCCGCGCACCCGCCAGCCGCTCAGCCGGGTCGCCCCGGCCGCGACCCGGCGGTCGAAGTCGGCCAGCGACTCGACGTGCACCACCCGCCCGCGGCTGCGCCTCACCAGCGCAACCTAGACGATCGGTGGAGCGGGGTCAGAACGCGTGCGCCAGCAGCTCGCCGAACAGCGCGTGCTCGTCGACGTCCAGGCCTCGCGACCGGAACCACCCGCAGATGTTGGCGCAGTCGCGCTGCAGGTAGTCCATGCCGTTGAGGTTGCCGACGAGGTCGACGATCTGGGGCAGGTCGATAATCACGAGGCGGTCGCCGGCGGCCAGGATGTTGTAGGCCGACAGGTCGCCGTGCACCACGCCGTTCTGCACCATCGTCGCGAGCGCGTCGCTCAGCTGCTGGAAGTACGACGCCAGCAGCTCGGGCGAGGGCCGGGTCTGCGCGAGCCGCGGCGCGGTCTGCACCGTGCCGTCCTCGTCCAGGACCGTGATCCACTCCATCAGGATCTCGGTCCCGTCGATCTGCACCGGGTAGGGGACCGGCAGCCCGAGGCTCCAGAGGCGGACCAGCGCGCCCCACTCGGACACCGCCCACTCGCCGGCCGCGACCAGCTTGCCGAAGGTGCTCTTGCGCTTGAGGGCGCGCTCGTCGCGCGAGCGCTTCATCGAGCGACCCTCGGTGTAGGACGCGGCGCGGTGGAAGGTGCGGTGCTCGGACGAGCGGTATCGCTTGGCCGCCATCACCACACCGCCGTCGGGGTCGTGCGGGTCGGCCCGCTCGACGAGGTGGACGTCGGCCTCCTTGCCGGTCTTGAGGACGCCGAGCTCGGTGTCGATGGCTCCCTGCGAGGTCACGACCCAGTCGGGTCGCGGCTCGGGGCCGCGCGAGAGCGGCTCGACGCTGAGCCAGGTCGACCAGCGCTGGCCGTCGTCGAGGTCGTCGTAGGACCGGAAGTCGAAGACGAAGCGCTCGTCGACGTCGCTCAGGTCGTCGGGCGGCGGGACGTAGCGGTAGGCGTCGGTGATGAAGCCGTCGGGAAAGGCAGGCTCAGACGAGCCAGGGTCGTGCGAGAAGTCGTGAGACATCGGTGGAGGTGCTCCATGAGGTGAGAGAGGAACGGTCTGCGGGCAGGCCGACGACAGTCGTGGTCACGTCGCCCTCCTCTCGTGGAGCACCGGGCCGGTCCCGGGCGTCGCCCTCATGGTGACGGCCCCGCGCGGCCGGAGGCAACCGAATAAGACCGGCGCAGGTAGGTTGCCCGGGTGATCGCCCCCGCCCGTGCTCTCGCGGCCCTCCTGGTCGTGGCCTCCCCCGGGCTGGGCGGCGCGCCGGCGGAGGCCCTGCGGGCGCCCACCCCCGGAGCGGCCGGCATCGGCGACCCCTACTTCCCGCTCGACGGGAACGGCGGCATCGACGTCCTGCACTACGACGTCCGCGACGCCTACGCCTTCGCCTCAGGCCGGCTGAGCGGCCGTACCCGGCTCCGCGTCCGGGCAACCCAGGACCTCTCGCGCTTCAACCTCGACTTCCTCCTCCCGGTCCGCTCGGTGCGCGTCGACCGCCGCCGCGCGCAGGTCCGCCACCAGGGCCACGAGCTGCGGATCACCCCCGCCAGACCGATCCCCGCCGGTGCCGAGTTCGTCGTCACGGTGGCGTACGCCGGCACGCCGGCCTCCGAGTCCTACCGCGGCGAGCGCAGCTGGCTGGCGAGCCCCGACGAGGTCGTCACCATGAACGAGCCGCACATGGCCCCCTGGTGGTTCCCGGCCAACGACCACCCGCGCGACAAGGCCTCGTTCGACATCCGGGTCACCGTGCCGCGCTCCAAGGACGTGGTCTCGAACGGCGTCCGGGTCTCGAAGAAGACGCACCGCGGCCGGACGACGACGCACTGGCGTGCCGTCGAGCCGATGGCTCCCTACCTGGCGTTCTTCGCCGCCGGCTCGTTCGCGATCCACCGATCCTCGTGCAACGGCGTCCCCAACGTCTTCGCGGTCAGCAGGAACACCACCTCGACCCCGGGCCAGCCGGCCCGCAGGGCCGCGGCGTACTGGGGACGCCAGACCTGCACGATCGTCTCCGAGCTGTCGAGCGTGCTCGGCCCCTACCCGTTCTCCTCGATGGGGGGCCTGGCGACCGGCCTGACCGTGGGGTTCGCGCTCGAGAACCAGACCCGCCCCACCTACCCCTATGCCTCCGGGCTGCAGCCCGGCCTGCTCACGCACGAGCTGGCCCACCAGTGGTTCGGTGACTCGGTGTCGGTCGCCGGGTGGCGCGACGTGTGGCTCAACGAGGGGTTCGCGAGCTTCATGGCGGGCTTCGGCGTCGAGCTCCGCGGCGGGCAGCCGCAGCAGGACTGGCTGCTCCAGACCTACGACTCCGTGCCGGACAGCAGCAGCCTCTGGGAGCTCTCCGTCGACGACCCCGGGCCGGCACGCCTGTTCGACGGCGCCGTCTACGCGCGCGGCCAGATGGCGCTGCAGGCCCTCCGGCACCGGATCGGCGAGACGGCGTTCTGGACGCTCCTGCGCACGTGGGTCGCGCAGCGCGCCTACCGCAACGGGTCGGTGCAGGAGTTCGAGGCGCTCGCGGCCGCGACCAGCGGGCAGGACCTCACGGCGTTCTTCGACGCGTGGCTGCACGCCCAGGTGAAGCCGGCCAGGACGGCCGCCAACGGCCTGGTCTGACGCAGCTCAGCCCCGCAGCCGGATCGAGAGGCAGGTGACGCAGCCCTCGAGCTTCTCGTGCTCCGAGATGTCGACCGCGACCACGCGCAGCCCCCGCGACTCGAACAGCTCGCGGGTGCGCGGCGCAGAGGTCGCCATCAGCACGGTCGCGCCGTCGAGCAGGACGACGTGCGCGCCGGGCTCCTCCGGCACCGAGAGGTACGACGGGAACACGGACGGGTCGTCGACGAGCGGGTCGTGCCCGACCACGGTGCCGTCAGGCAGCGCCGTCACGGCCGACTTGAGGTGCAGCACCTTCGTGACGGGCACGCCGACGACGGTCGCGCCGAGCGGCTCGAGCAGGGCGCGCAGCTGGTCGAGCCCGGACTCGTTGGTGCGCCCGCCGAGGCCGACCCACACCGTGCCGCCGTGCTTGAGCACGTCGCCGCCGTCGAGGGTGCCGGGCTCCTCGATGCGGGCGATCCGGTAGCCGAGGTCGGCGAGCGCCGCCTCGGTCGCCCGGGTCTCGGGCCTGCGTTGCTCCGCTCCGGGGCGGGTGATGACGGCCAGGTCGCCGTAGACGACGGCGGTGTCCTCGACGAAGACCGCGTCCGGGCAGTCGTCGGCCGGGTCGACCTCGTAGATCTCCCAGCCCTCGGCCTGGAGGGCCGCGACGTACCCGAGCCACTGCCTCCTGGCCTTGTCGAGGTCGACCAACACCCGGTCGAGGTGGGTCAGCAGGCCTTCGTCGAGGCGGGGACCCGGGCGGCGGACGAGGGCGCGCTTCTGCATCCGGTCATCATGCACCGGCCCTGGGCAGCCAGCATCAGGCCGAGTGGCCCCCGACGAGCGGTGCCATCACCCGGCCGACCAGCGACGGTCGTCCGGTCAGCCGCTCCTCGGCGTCGGCCAGCGTCATGGCCCGCAGCCCGGCGTTGATGCCCAGCCACCGCAGCGGCTCGGGCTCCCAGCGGGGCGACCGGTGGCCGACCCACGGCAGCGCGGTCAGGTCGGTGCGCCGGTCGAGGATGAGGTCGCGCAGCGTCCGGCCGGCCAGGTTGGTGGTCGAGACGCCGTCGCCGACGTAGCCGCCGGCCCACGCCAGCCCGGTTCCGCGGTCGAGCCCGACCGAGGCACACCAGTCGCGCGGGATGCCGAGCGGGCCGCCCCACGCGTGGGTGAAGCGCGTCCTTTGGAGCACCGGGAACAGGTCGAGCAGCGTGGCGTGCAGCCCGGCGAAGACGCGGGGCTCGTGGTCGAAGGCGGGGGAGACCCTCGAGCGCAGGTGGTACGGCGCCCCGCGCCCGCCGAAGACGAGCCGGTCGTCGGCGGTCCGCTGGCCGTAGACGATCAGATGGCGGTGGTCGGAGAACGTCTCGCGCCGCGCCAGGCCGATCTCGTCCCAGACCCCGGGGGACAGCGGCTCGGTCGCGACGATCAGGGAGTAGACAGGCACCACGGCCCGCGCCAGCCCGGGCAGCCGCGGGGTGAACCCCTCCGTCGCGCGCACGACGTACGGCGCCCGCACCGACCCGCGCGGCGTGCGCACCAGGCCGGGGGTGATCGAGAGCGCCGGCGTGCGCTCGTGGAGGACGACGCCGCGCCGGACGACGACCTCGGCCAGGCCGCGCACCAGCCGGCCGGGGTGGATCGCCGCGCAGTCGGGGGTGTACGTCGCGCCGAGGGTCCGGGTGGCCCGGAGGTGCTGCGCGGCCTGCTCAGGCGACAGCACCGCGTCGCCGTACTCTGCGCGCGCCCGCGCGAGCTGGGCCCGGCTGCGGGCCAGCACGATCGTCCCGCCCTTGACGAAGTGGCAGTCGATGCCCTCGGCCGCCGAGACCCGTTGCACCTCGTCGACCGAGGCGCGCATCGCGGCGTCCTGCCCCTCGCCCAGCGCGGTGGGGAAGAGCGCCGAGCACCAGCCGCCGTTGCGCCCCGATGCGCCGAAGCCCGCCACCTCGGCCTCGACCACGACGATCCGCAGCGACGGGTCGGCCTCCGCGAGGTAGTACGCCGTCCAGAGGCCGGTGTAGCCCGCACCGACGATCGCCACGTCGGCGTCGGCGTCACCGTCGAGGGAGGCCCGCGGCGTCCAGTCGGTCGGTGTCGTCTCGTGCCAGAGCGAGAGGTGCCGGTAGGTCACCAGTCCCAGCCTTCGCTGCGGAGGTTTCGACACGGCCGGTTCCGACCTCGCAAGCTCGCTCGAACGGCCTGCTCAACCACCATCGATCGGCCCGATGCTCGTTCCTCGCATGGCCCGATCAGCGGACTCCCCACGAGTAGGTCTGCTTGCGCAGGTGGAGGTACATGAAGGTCTCGGTGTTGAGCACGCCCGGGATCGCGCGGATGCGGTCGCTGATGATCTCGAGCAGGTGCTCGTCGGTCTCGGCGACGACCTCGGCCAGCACGTCGTAGGAGCCCGCGGTCACGACCACGTAGTCGACCTCGTCGAGCGCGGCGATCGCGTCGGCCACGGGCTCGATCGCGCCGGTCACGCGCACGCCGACCATCGCCTGGCGCGCGAAGCCGAGCTCCATCGGGTCGGTCACGGCGACCACCTGCATGACGCCGCTGTCGGTGAGCCGCTGCACGCGCTGCCGGACGGCGGCCTCGGACAGGCCGACCACCTTGCCGATCGCGGCGTAGGAGCGGCGTCCGTCCTGCTGGAGCTGGCTGATGATCGCCTTGGAGACGTCGTCGAGGACCTGGCGCTCCCTGGTGCGCTTACCCCTCATGGTCCGCAACGTACCGCGCCCACCGCGCGAACGGCTCCTCATCACGGGTCTCGGCGAGCGATTTCGTTGCCGGGAGCCCAGAAAGGCGCGTGATCCCTTGTTGGCGGTGCGCTCACGTGCAACGATCCGCAGAATGTGGGGGATCTCGCTGAAGGCGCGCAGGTGACGTCGGGGCCGGATCGGCTCGGACCCGCCCCGCGGGGAGGCCGGGGGCTGACGCGGCGCGGAGTCATCCGCGGCGGCGGTGCCGTGGCGTTCGTCGGGCTCAGCGCGGCGGCGCTCAAGCTGCCTTTCTTCGGGGTGGAGGGCGCGCAGGTCGACGCCGCGGAGTGCGTGGGCACGGACATCTCCGCCACCGACAAGCGGCTGATCGTGTCCAACTGGCCGGCCTACATCGACCCGCGCCGCAAGAACACGTCCACGGCGACGGTCTTCGAGCAGACCACCGGCGTCACGGTCGACTACACCGCGGACATCAACGACAACTCCGAGTTCTACGCGAAGGTGAAGAACCAGCTCGGGTCCTGCCAACCGGTGAAGCGCGACATGATGATGCTGACCGACTGGATGGCCGCCCGGATGATCGACCTCGGGTGGATCCAGACCCTCGACGTCTCCAAGATCCCCAACGTCACCGCCAACGTCATCGACCCGCTGCGCGGCCTCGCCTGGGACCCCGAGTTCAGCCACCACGTGCCCTGGCAGAGCGGGCTGACCGGGATGGCCTACAACGCCGACGAGGTCGACGAGGTGCGCACCTTCGAGGAGCTGCTCACCCGCGAGGACCTCAAGGGCCGCATCTCGCTGCTCACCGAGATGCGCGACACCATGGGCTTCCTGCTCAAGGTGGTCGGCGCGGCGCCCGACGACTTCGACGACGACGACTGGCACAACGCCCTCGACAAGCTTCAGTCGGTGGTGAGCGCGGGCCAGGTCCGAGCCTTCACCGGCAACGAGTACATCCAGGACCTGGCGGCCGGCAACATCGTGGCCTGCGAGGCGTGGTCGGGCGACGTCATCCAGGCCCAGGTCGACAACCCCGCCATCAAGTTCGTCGCCCCTGAGGAAGGCGTGATGCTCTGGAGCGACAACATGTTGGTCCCCAACCTCGCCCAGCACCAGGCCAACGCCGAGCTCTGGATGAACTACTACTACCAGCCCGACGTCGCCGCGAAGCTCGCGGCGTGGGTCAACTACATCTGTCCGGTCAAGGGCGCCCGCGAGGAGATGGAGAAAATCGACCCCGACCTCGTCGACAACCCGCTGATCTTCCCCGACGACGAGATGCTCGCGAAGACGATGTCGTTCATGGCGCTCGACGAGACCCAGATCACCCAGTACGAAGGAGAGTTCGCCGATGTCACAGGTGGCTGAGGCCCCGGCCTCCAGGGATCCGGACGAGCTCGCCGACCCCGCGTCGTACGACGGGCTCGCGCTGCGCCGGCTCACCAAGCACTTCGGCGCCTTCCACGCGGTGCGCGAGCTCGACCTCGACGTGCCGCGCGGGTCGTTCTTCGCGCTGCTGGGGCCCTCCGGCTGCGGCAAGACCACGACGCTGCGCATGGCGGCCGGGCTGGAGACGCCCAGCTCGGGCACGATCACGCTGGCCGGCAAGGACATCACCTACGCCAAGCCCTACCAGCGCCCCGTCAACACCGTCTTCCAGAACTACGCGCTGTTCCCGCACCTCGACATCTACGAGAACGTCGCGTTCGGCCTGCGCCGCCGCAAGCAGAAGGACGTGGACGCCCAGGTGCGCGACATGCTCGAGTTGGTCGAGCTGAGCAGCCAGGCCCGCAAGAAGCCGACCCAGCTCTCGGGCGGGCAGCAGCAGCGCGTCGCGCTCGCCCGAGCGCTGATCAACAGCCCCGAGGTGCTGCTGCTCGACGAGCCGCTCGGCGCCCTCGACCTCAAGCTGCGCCGGTCGATGCAGATCGAGATCAAGCGGATCCAGACCGAGGTCGGCCGCACGTTCATCCACGTCACCCACGACCAGGAGGAGGCCATGACGATGGCCGACACGGTCGCGGTCATGAACGCCGGGGTGATCGAGCAGATGGGCGCCCCGGCCGAGCTCTACGAGAACCCCCGCTCGACGTTCGTCGCCAACTTCCTCGGGCAGTCCAACCTCATCGAGGGCACGGTGAAGAGCCGCGCGGCCGACGTCGTGACGGTCGACATGCACGGCGTCGACGTCTCCGTCCCGGCCAGCCGGGCGCACACCGACGGCGACCAGGGCTGGATCGGCATCCGGCCCGAGAAGGTGCTGATCGGCGAGGTGGGGGAGGAGCTCGACGCGCCGGGCAACACGATCCCCGGCGGCGTCGTCAGCGACGTGAGCTTCGTCGGGGTCAGCACCCAGTACCTCGTCCGGATGCCGTGGGGCCAGGAGCTGCAGGTGTTCTCCCAGAACACCGGCCGGCACCGGCTCTTCGCCACGGGCGACGAGGTCGAGCTCTCGTGGCGCCCCGAGTACGCCTTCCTCCTCGACGCCGCCCAGGACGCCTCGGCCGGCGCCCAGCGGATGGACGCGGATGGCTAGCGCCGCGGGCGCCGCGCCGCTGGCCGACGTCGACACGTCCACGGTCTCGGGGCGCAAGCGCGGCCGGACCGGCTACCTGCTGCTGCTCCCGGCGGCGGTGTGGCTCGGGATCTTCTTCGTCGTCCCGTTCTACTCGCTGGTCGCGACCAGCCTGTTCGACCCGAGCGGCTCCGACTCCCGCGGCTACGACATGACCTACCACGTCGCCAACTACTGGCACGTGTTCCAGGACTACCGCGGGCCGCTGCTCCGCTCGCTCTGGTACGGCGCCCTCGCCACGGCGTTCTGCCTCCTCCTCGGCTACGTGCTCGCCTACGCGATCGCCTTCAAGGCCGGCCGCTGGAAGAACCTCATGCTGGTGCTGGTCATCGCGCCGTTCTTCACGAGCTTCCTGGTGCGCACGCTGTCGTGGAAGCTGATCCTGGCCGACGACGGGTTCGTGGTGAACACGCTGCAGGCGGTGCACGTCCTCGGCTCCGACGGGCGGCTGCTGGCCACGCCGGTCGCCGTCGTCGCGGGGCTGACCTACAACTTCCTGCCGTTCATGGTGCTGCCGCTCTTCGCGAGCATCGACAAGATCGACCACCGGCTGATCGAGGCCGCCGGCGACCTCTACGCCAACCCGATCACCGGGTTCTTCAAGGTGACCTGGCCGCTCTCGCTGCCCGGCGTGGTGTCCGGCACGCTGCTGACCTTCATCCCCGCTGCCGGTGACTACATCAACGCCCAGCTGCTCGGCTCGCCCAACCAGCGGATGGTCGGGTCGGTCATCCAGAGCCTGTTCACCGACGCCAACAACTACCCGGCGGCCGGGGCGCTCTCGATGATCCTGATGATCATCATCGTCGCGATGGTGCTCTTCTACGTCCGCAGGGCCGGCACGGAGGAGCTCCTCTGATGGCGTGGCTCCGCAAGCACCTCGTCCTGATCCTCGGGCTCCTGGTCCTCGTCTACACGTTCATCCCGATCTTCGTGGTCGTGCTGATGAGCTTCAACGACCCGGCCAGCCGCCTGATCTACCGCTTCGACGGCTTCACGCTGCACAACTGGGCCAACATCTGCGAGGACCCCGACATGTGCTCCGCGCTCGGCCGCAGCGTCGAGATCGGGCTGCTCTCGACGGCAGGCGCGACGGTGCTCGGCACACTGGCGGCGTTCGCGCTCGTCCGGCACGAGTTCAAGGGCCGGTCGACGGCGAACCTGCTGATCTTCCTGCCGATGGCCGCACCCGAGATCGTGCTCGGCTCCTCGTTGCTCGCGCTGTTCGTCGGCGCCGGCTTCGCGGGGCAGCTCGGCTTCTGGACGATCCTGATCGCCCACATCATGTTCTGCCTGTCCTTCGTGGTCGTCACGGTCCGCTCGCGGCTCGCGGGCATGAGCGACACGCTCGAGCAGGCGGCGATGGATCTCTACGCCACACCGAGACAGACGTTCTGGCGGGTCACGTTCCCGCTGGTCTTCCCGGGCATCCTGGGTGCCGCGCTGCTGAGCTTCTCGCTGTCCTTCGACGACTTCATCGTCACCAACCTCAACGCGGGTCAGACCACGACGTTCCCGATGTACGTCTGGGGCGTCGCCCAGCGCGGTGTGCCGATGCAGGTCAACGTGGTCGGCACGCTGATGTTCCTGGTGTCGATCGTCATCGTCGTCGGCAGCGAGCTGAACTCCAGGCGGCGAGCCCGCGCCCTGGTGTGATGCGCGCCGACGTCGCTCACGGCGTCGGCACCGGGAACGGCGACACCGAGGTGGCGCGGGGGAGCGTGAACGTCAATGCGCCACCCGCGTCGTGGACGGTCACGCCGGAGTGGGCCTGCACCAGGGTCCTGACGATCGACAGCTCGTAGCCGTCCCGCGGGCCGGCGTCCGCGACGCGCACCGCCACGAAGCCGGGCCGGCCCGACACGTGGACGGAGACCGGGAGGCTGCTGCGACGCTGCACGCTGCGCAGCAGGTTGGCGCAGATCTGCTGGACCCGCAGTGCGTCGGCGCGCACCCGGAGGCCCTTCTCGCCCACGATCCGGAAGGCGATGTGCGGGAAGCACTCCGTGCAGTCGCGCAGCTCCTGGTCGAGGTCGAGGTCCTCGAAGACCATCGGGATAGCGCTCGGGTGCGAGGCGGTGACCACGGCCAGGTCCTCGACCAGCAGCGTGACCCGGCGCGCGAGGACCCTCGAGTGGGTGTGCATGCGCTCGGTCATCTCCTGCGGCATCGGCGGGCCGGCGAGCGCGTCGAACAGCGCCTCCAGCCCGAGCAGCGGCGCCCGCATCTCGTCGCGGACCTCCGCGACCACCTCGGTCCGCGCGTGGCTCGACCAGCGCGGGCCGGCAGGTCCCCAGGACGTCGCCTCCGCCGGGTCCTCACGGCACTCTGCCCACACCTCCATGTCGGCCCTCCTCGCTCGGTCCTGTGTGACGACGCCCAAGGCAAGCGGGGTCGAGGCCACGACGAGAGCACTGTTACCAGCACGGGCAGCCGGCGTGCGTGAGTCGGAGGACGTCTGTCACCTGCTCACCCGTCGGGGGTGGAGCCCCGAGGGTCGGCAGTTACCCCACTGTTGCCCCGGATCCGGGCCGTTGGCCGTCCTGCCTGGTCAGACCCCCTTTCCGAGCCCGAGGAGGCCCACCCCAGGCCGCATCGGTCACCCTCCTGGGCTACGTGGGCCCACCCTCACGGGCGGGGTGCGGGGACCGTTGGGCCCGCGTTCACCCACGGCAGGTCTTCGGGTCGGTAACAACGCCGACCTGTGCCTCGCGGAGTCGCTTCCATAGCGGTCGGCACCCCGCCAGCTGACCAGGCTCCCTCACGAGAAACGGCCGCCCACAGCATGAACGCCAGCGCTCCCCCCGGACCTCGACCTCGTCGATCCGGGAGCTGGCTCGTCCTCCTCCCAGTCTGGACGATCGTGCTGGGGGCGGCCGCCCTCGTCGCCAGCGGCGTCGGTGCCCGGCTGCCGAGCCAGGAGCGGGACGCGTGAGGCGGCGCCACGTCCGCCACGACCGGGCGCTCCTCGCCGCGGTGGCGCTGCTCGGCGTGCTCTGCGTGGTCGTGCTCTGGTCACGACCCGCACCGGCCCAGCCGGGTGGAGGCGAGGTCGACGGGTTCGTGCTCAGCACCAACCGCGTGCACTGGACCCCGTCGCTCACCGAGGCGCTGACCGGCCCGGGGGTGGTGTACGTGCGCAACGACGGCGTCCGCTCACGCCGCATGCAGGTCTCGCTGGTCCTCCGCGGGCGGGACTCCTCTGACGACTCCTGGGGTGTGGTCTCGACCCAGCCGGAGGTCGAGGACCTGCCGCTTCGCGAGCTGGCGCTGCGCCCCGGTGACGTGCGCCGTCTCGAGCTCGGAGCCACCGTCGACGCCCTGAGCAAGACCGCCACGGTGCGGGAGCTGCGCGTCGACGTCGACGTGCGCCCTGCCGGCACCGGGGAGGGCCTCGTGAGCGCGTCCGGGCCGACGATCTCCTCCGAGGTCCGCTCGCGGCTCGGGACGGCGACCGTCGGTGGGCTGTGGGCGTTCCTCGGGCTGGGCGTCGTACGCCGCCGCCGGGTGGAGCAGCTCGCATGACCTGCCGGCACCGCGCCGCGAGCCGAGCCCGCTCGGGCCGTCTGTGGGACGGCGTCCGCGCCGTGCTCGCCCTCGGCATCGTGCTCGGGCTGGCACCCACCGGCACGATGGCGTCCTGGCACGGCACGTCCGAGCCCACCCCTCACCCGTCCGCCCCCGCCGAGGCGCGCCCGTGACCCCACGTCGCCTCGCGCGCGAGGTCGTCCTCAACGCGGCCGCCTCGCTCGGTGCGCTGTGCATCGTCGTCGCCGCGGCCAGCTGGGTCTTCGGCGCCACGCTCCTGGTCTTCCACTCCGGCTCGATGTCGCCCTCGATCAGGAGCGGCGCGCTGGGTGTCGCGGTCGAGCGTCCGGTCTCGGCCCTCGAGGCGGGCGACGTCGTCAGCGTGGTCGGCGAGGACGGCGTGCGGGTGACCCACCGGGTCGTCTCGGTCCGCGACCGCGGCCTGCTGCTGAGGGGCGACGCCAACCCGGAGCCGGACCCCCAGACCTATGCCGTGGAGCAGGCCGACGTCGTCGTCGCGTCGGTGCCGCACGTCGGTCGGGTCCTCGACGAGGCCTCCCACGGGTGGTGGCTGCTGGCCGAGGGAGCACTGGCCGGCACCGCGGTGGGCCTCACCCTGCGGCCGCAGCGGCGTGGCCGGCGCGAGCGGGTCCGGGACCGGCGCGTGGGAGCCGTCGCGACCGGCCTCGCGCTCGCGCTCGTGGCGAGCGCACCGCTCGTGCGCACCATGGCTGCGCTGAGCGACACGGCGCGCTGACCGGCCGCGCTCCGGCCTAGAGGAGCGAGCCGGCCTTGTCGAGCACGACGCGGAGGATCTGCTCCATCTCGTCGAAGTGCTCCTGGGTGCAGTTGAGCGGCGGGGAGAGCTGGACGACGGGGTCGCCACGGTCGTCGGCGCGGCAGTAGAGGCCCTCGGCGTAGAGCTGCTTGGACACGAAGCCGAACAGCAGGCGCTCGCACTCCTCGGCGGTGAAGGTCTCCTTGGTCGCCTTGTCCTTCACCAGCTCGATGCCGTAGAAGAACCCGTCGCCGCGGACGTCACCGACGATCGGGAGGTCCTTGAGCCGCTCGAGGGTGGCGCGGAACGCCGCCTCGTTGTCCTTCACGTTGTCGAGGACGTGCTCGTTCTCGAAGGCGTCGAGGTTCGCCATCGCGACCGCGGTGGAGACCGGGTGGCCGCCGAAGGTGTAGCCGTGGGCGAACATCGCGCCGGGCTCCTGGAACGGCTCCATCAGCCGGTCGCTGGCGATCATCGCGCCGAGCGGCGCGTAGCCGGAGGTGATGCCCTTGGCGCAGGTGATCATGTCGGGCTCGTAGCCGTAGCGCTCGCAGCCGAACATGTGCCCGAGCCGGCCGAAGGCGCAGATGACCTCGTCGGAGACCAGCAGCACGTCATACTCGTCGCAGATCTCGCGGACCCGCTGGAAGTAGCCGGGCGGGGGCGGGAAGCAGCCGCCGGCGTTCTGGACCGGCTCGAGGAAGACGGCTGCGACCGTCTCGGGGCCCTCGTTCTCGATCTGGACGGCGATCTGGTCGGCGGCCCAGCGGCCGAACTCCTCGAGGCTGAAGCCGGGGGGCGACCCGTGCTCCTCGGCGCGGTAGTAGTTGGTGTTGGGCACGCGGAACGTCGAGGGGACCAGCGGCTCGAACTGCTGCTTGAGGCCCGGCAGGCCGGTGATCGACAGCGCGCCCTGGGTGGTGCCGTGGTAGGCGATGGTGCGCGAGAGCACCTTGTGCTTCATCGGCTTGCCGGTGAGCTTGAAGTAGTTCTTGGCGAGCTTCCACGCGGTCTCGACGGCCTCGCCGCCGCCGCTGGTGAAGAACACGCGGTTGAGGTTGCCCGGCGCGTAGCCCGCGACCCGGGCGGCGAGCTCGATGGCGTTGGGGTGGGCGTAGGACCACAGCGGCATGAAGGCCAGCTGCTCGGCCTGCTTGGCCGCGGCCTCGGCCAGGTCGGCGCGACCGTGGCCGAGCTGGCTCACGAAGAGGCCCGCCAGCGCGTCGAGGTACTTCTTGCCGTTGGCGTCCCAGATGTAGGCGCCCTCGCCGCGCACGATGACCGGCACGTCGTTGTCCTGGTAGGAGCCGTGGCGGGTGAAGTGCATCCAGAGGTGGTCCTTGGCGGCCTGCTGGAGCTGAGCGGGATCGAGTGCCATGCGCCCATGATGCTCCGACGTACGCCGAAACTCCACATCGAAACGACGGATTTCGTCGCTGATGGCTGGATCTGCGACGGAATCAGACGAACGGGCCGGGGATGGTAGACCTAGGCCATGACTCGGTACGGCGCGCAGTTCGGCCCCGACATCACCTTCCTGGGCGTCGACCCCGTGGACCTCGAGGACACCGGCGCGCTGGCCGCGGCCGACGTCGTGGTGGTCGGGGCACCGTGGGACGGCGGCACCTCGCACCGGCCGGGCACCCGCTTCGGGCCGCAGGCGATCCGGCAGACCGACTACCTGCCGCACGACGGGTCGCGGCCGCACCTCGCGCTGCGGGTCGACGCGCTGCAGGACCTGCGCGTGGTCGATGCCGGCGACGTCGAGATGCCGCCGGGGGAGCAGGAACGCTCGCGGCTGGCGCTCGAGGAGGCGGTCTACGCCGTCGCCAGCGCCGGCAGCATCCCCTTGGTGCTCGGCGGCGACCACTCGATCACGTTGCCGGACGCGACCGGCGTGGCCCGGCACCTCGGCTTCGGCAAGGTGTCGATGATCCACTTCGACGCGCACGCCGACACCGGCGACATCGAGTTCGGGTCGCTCTACGGCCACGGCCAGCCGATGCGCCGGCTGATCGAGTCGGGTGCGCTGCGCGGCGACCGGTTCCTGCAGCTGGGGCTGCGCGGCTACTGGCCCGGGCCGGAGACCCTCGGCTGGATGGCCGAGCAGGACATGCGCTCCTTCGAGATGACCGAGATCGTGTCGCGCGGGCTGACGGCGTGCCTCGACGAGGCGTTCGAGATCGCGCTCGACGAGTGCGACGCGGTGTTCCTCTCGGTCGACATCGACGTGTGCGACCCCGGCCACGCGCCGGGGACCGGCACGCCCGAGCCCGGTGGCCTCTCGAGCCGCGACCTGCTCGACGCCGTGCGCCGGATCTGCCGCGAGCTGCCGGTCGCCGGCATCGACGTCGTCGAGGTCTCGCCGCCCTACGACCACGCGGAGATCACGGCGTTCCTCGCCAACCGGGTCTGCCTGGAGGCGCTGTCGGGGCTCGCGGCGGCGAAGGTCGGCATCAGCCACGACCCGGCCGGCCCGCTGCTCGAGGGCCGCCAGTAGTGGGGCCAGTAGTGGGGCCAGTAGTGGGGGGAGCCGTCGTCCTGCGCGGTGGCGCCGTCTTCGACGGCCACCGCCACCTCGGTCGCGCCGACGTGCTGGTCGAGGCCGGGCGGATCGTCTCCGTCGGGAGCGACCTGCACGGCGACCAGGTCGTCGACGCGGCCTTCGTCGCGCCCGGGTTCACCGACGCGCACGTGCACCCGATCCAGGGCGGGCTCGAGCGGCTGCGCTGCGACCTCTCCGAGCTCGCGACGCGGGAGGAGTACCTCGCCGCGGTGCGCGCGTACGCCGACAGCCGCCCCGACGTGGAGTGGATCCTCGGCGGCGGCTGGGCGATGCCGGCGTTCCCCGGCGGCACGCCGCTGGCCTCCGACCTCGACGCGGTCGTGCCGGACCGTCCGGTGTTCCTGCCCAACCGCGACCACCACGGCGCGTGGGTCAACACCCGCGCGCTCGAGCTCGCCGGCATCGACGCCTGCATGCCCGACCCACCGGACGGGCGGATCGAGCGCGACGCCGCCGGCCGCCCGACCGGCACGCTGCACGAGGGCGCCACGGCCCTGGTCTCGCGGCACCTCCCGGTGACCAGCGCCGACGACTACCGTGCCGCGCTGCTCGAGGGGCAGTCCTACCTGCACTCGCTCGGCGTCACCGGCTGGCAGGACGCGATCGTCGGCTCCTACTCCGGGATCGACGACCCGGGTGCGACGTACGTCGCCGCGTCGGAGACCGGCGAGCTCCGCTCCCACGTCGTCGGCGCCCTGTGGTGGGACCGCACGCGCGGGGTCGAGCAGGTCGCCGACCTCGTCGCCCGGCGCGAGGCGCTGACCGGCGGCCGCTTCCGCGCCACGTCGGTGAAGATCATGCAGGACGGCGTGGCGGAGAACGGCACGGCCGCGCTGCTCGAGCCCTACCTCGACCGCTGCGGGCACGCGACCGACAACGCCGGGCACTCGTTCCTCGACGCGCACGCGATCAAGGAGGCGGTGGCCGCGCTCGACGCCGCCGGCTTCCAGGTGCACGTGCACACCATCGGCGACCGCGCGGTCCGCGAGACCCTCGACGCGATGGTCGGCACCGACCCGGCGCACCGGCACCACGTCGCCCACCTCCAGCTGGTGCACCCCGACGACGTGCCGCGGTTCGCCGAGCTGGGCGTCGCCGCCAACATGCAGGCGCTGTGGGCCTGCCACGACGAGCAGATGACCGACCTGACGCTGCCGTTCCTCGGCGAGGAGCGGGCGGGCTGGCAGTACCCCTTCGGCGACCTGCACCGCTCCGGCGCCCGCCTGGTGTGCGGCTCCGACTGGCCGGTCTCGACCCCCGACCCGCTGGCCGCGATCCACACCGCCGTGACCCGCACGGCGTACGGTGACCCCGGCCGCGCCGGCACCGACCCCTTCCTCCCCGGGCAGGCGCTGCCGCTCGAGGTCGCGTTCGCGGCGTACACCTCCGGCAGCGCGTGGGCCAACCACCGCGACGACGCCGGGACGCTGACGCCGGGTGCCGTCGCCGACATGGTCGTGCTCGACCGCGACCCGTTCGCGGGACCTCCCGAGGAGATCGGCGCGGCCCGCGTCGTGTCGACCTGGATCGACGGCGAGCCCGTGCACGACTGATTCCGCACCGATTCGGCCCCCGCCCCTACAGATTCCGTCGTCCGCCGCCTAGGCTCCGGCCATGGCCGACCTGCGCTTCCAGAACGTCATCAACGGTGAGCTCGTCGACTCGGCGTCGGGGCAGACCTACGACGTGATCGACCCCACGACCGGCGAGGTGTACGCCGCGGCGCCCATGTCGGGCGCCGAGGACGTCGACCGCGCCTACGCCGCGGCCGCCGCGGCGTTCGAGTCCTGGCGCGACTCCACGCCCCAGGACCGCGCGACCGCGATGCTCAAGATCGCCGAGGCGATCGACGCGCGCAAGGACGAGATCAACGAGGTCGAGTGCAAGGACACCGGCAAGCCGCTGCACCTGACGATGTCGGAGGAGATGCCCTACGCCTCCGACCACTTCCGATTCTTCGCCGGCGCCGCGCGGGTGCTCGAGGGCCGGTCGGCGGGCGAGTACATGGCCGACCACACCTCGTGGATCCGGCGCGAGCCGGTCGGGGTCGTCGGGCAGGTCACGCCGTGGAACTACCCGCTGCTCATGATGATCTGGAAGATCGCCCCGGCCCTGGCCGGCGGCAACACGATCGTCCTCAAGCCGAGCGACACCACGCCGGCCAGCTCGACGCTGCTCGCCGAGATCTGCCAGGAGTTCCTGCCGCCGGGCGTCCTCAACGTCGTCTGCGGCGACCGCGACACCGGCCGCGCGCTGGTCTCGCACAAGACCCCGGCGATGGTGGCGATCACCGGCTCGGTGCGCGCCGGCATGGAGGTCGCCGAGGCGGCGTCGTCGGACCTCAAGCGGGTCCACCTCGAGCTCGGCGGCAAGGCGCCGTGCATCGTCTTCGACGACGCCGACATCGAGAAGGCCGCCGAGGGCATCGCCGGGGCCGGCCTCTTCAACGCCGGCCAGGACTGCACCGCCGCGACCCGCGTGCTGGCCGGGGCCGGCGTCCACGACGAGTTCGTCGCGGCCCTCGCCGAGGCGGCCAAGGGGATGCCGACCGGCGCGCCGGACAGCGAGGACACCTACTACGGCCCGCTCAACAACCAGAACCAGTTCGACCGGGTCTCCGGCATGGTGGACCGGCTGCCCGACCACGCCAACCTCGAGACCGGCGGCACCCGGCACGGCTCGATCGGCTACTTCTACGACCCGACCGTGGTCTCCGGGCTGCAGCAGGACGACGAGCAGATCCAGTCGGAGATCTTCGGCCCGGTGATGACGGTGCAGAAGTTCAGTGACGAGGCCGAGGCGCTGCGCTGGGCGAACGGCGTCGAGTACGGCCTGTCCTCCAGCGTCTGGACCAGGGACCACGCCCGGGCGCTGCGGATGTCGCGCGGCCTCGACTTCGGCGTGGTGTGGATCAACACCCACATCCCGTTCGTCTCCGAGATGCCGCACGGCGGCTTCAAGCACTCGGGCTACGGCAAGGACCTGTCGATGTACGGCCTCGAGGACTACACGCGCATCAAGCACGTGATGTCGTATATCGGTGAGTGAGCGTGGTCGGGTCCGGTACGCCGTCTCACCTGGTTTCGAGACAGGCGCTAGCGCGCCTTCCTCAACCAGCGGTGCGCCGCTGGTTGAGGAGCTTGCCCAGCAAGCGTCTCGAAACCTCGCAACCGAAGGCGGGGACTGAATGAGGATCCTGCTGATCGGCGCCGGGGGAGTGGGCGGCGCCTTCACGGCCATCGCCGCCCGCCGGGACTTCTTCGAGACGATCGTCGTCGCCGACTACGACCTCGCACGCGCCGAGAAGGCCGCGGCGACCGATGCGCGCTACACCGCGGCGCAGGTCGACGCGTCGGACGCCGAGTCCGTGACCGCGCTGTGCCGCGAGCACGGCATCACGCACGTGATGAACGCCGTCGACCCGGTCTTCAACATGCCGGTCTTCAACGGCGCGTTCGCGGCCGGGGCCGACTACCTCGACATGGCGATGTCGCTCTCGAAGCCGCACCCCGAGGCGCCGTACGAGAAGACCGGCGTCAAGCTCGGCGACGAGCAGTTCGCCGTGGCCGGCGACTGGGAGGCCGCGGGCCGGCTCGCGCTGGTCGGGATCGGCGTCGAGCCGGGACTCTCCGACGTGTTCGCGCGCTACGCCGCCGACCACCTCTTCAGCGAGATCGACGAGCTCGGCACCCGCGACGGCGCCAACCTCGTCGTCACCGACGACGACGGCAGCGAGATCTTCGCGCCGTCGTTCTCCATGTGGACCACGATCGAGGAGTGCCTCAACCCTCCGGTGATCTGGGCTGGTGACGGATCGGGGGCGGGCGAGTGGCACACGACCGCGCCGTTCAGCGAGCCGGAGGTCTTCGACTTCCCCGAGGGCATCGGCCCCGTCGAGTGCGTGAACGTCGAGCACGAGGAGGTGCTCCTCATGCCGCGCTGGGTCGACTGCAAGCGGGCGACGTTCAAGTACGGCCTCGGCGACGAGTTCATCAACATCCTCAAGGTGCTCAACACCCTCGGCCTCGACCGGACCGAGAAGGTGCGCGTGAAGGGCGTCGAGGTCAGCCCCCGCGACGTGGTCGCCGCGGTGCTGCCCGACCCCGCCACCGTCGGCCCGCGCATGAAGGGCAAGACCTGCGCCGGCCTGTGGGTGACGGGCAAGGGCAAGGACGGCGCCGCGCGGTCGACGTACCTCTACCACGTGGTCGACAACGAGTGGACGATGCGGGAGTACGGCCACCAGTGCGTGGTCTGGCAGACCGCGATCAACCCCGTGGTCGCCCTCGAGCTGCTGGCCGCCGGCACGTGGTCCGGCGCTGGTGTGCTCGGGCCGGAGGCCTTCGACGCGGTGCCCTTCCTGGAGCTGCTGACCGCCTACGGCAGCCCATGGGGGATGCAGGAGGTCTCGGGATAGTCGGCGTCGCCGCGGGTCAGGGGCGGACCTGGATGATCGTCTTCCCCCTGGCTCGTTCGCCGGAGCCCACCGTCGCCGCGGCGTCGTCCAGGGTGGCCGTGCGGCCGACGGTGGTGCGCAGTCGTCCGTCGCGCACGCGCGTCACGATCTCGCGCAGCTGACCGCGGTCCGCCTCGACGACGAAGTCAACCGCGTCGCCGTCCGCCGGGCGCGCCTCGACCGGCCCGACGATCGAGACCAGCGTGCCTCCGCCGGTGATCAGCCTCGCGGACGCCTCTTGGACGGCGCCGCCGATGACGTCGAAGACCAGGTCGACCGTCCCGACCTCGCTCAGGTCCTCGCCGTCGAGGTCGACGAACTCCTTCGCCCCGAGCTCGAGCACCGTCTCCCGGTCCGCCGCCCGGCCGGTGCCGATCACGTGGGCGCCGGCGTCGGCGGCGAGCTGGGTCACCATCGCCCCGACCGCGCCGGCCGCCCCGTGCGCGAGGACGCGCTGGCCCGGCTCGAGGTGGCCGTGGTCGAAGAGGCCCTGCCACGCGGTCAGGCCGGAGATCGGCAGGGAGGCGCCGACGGTCGCGTCGACGTCGTCCGGCAGGACGGCGAGGTTGCGCGCCTCCACCGCGACGTACTCCGCGAGCGTGCCGTCGCGGTGCCAGTCCGCGAGACCGACGACCCGCTCACCCACGGACAGTCCCGTCGTGCCGTAGCCGAGGGCGGTGACGACGCCCGCCAGC
The DNA here is from genome assembly GCF_000422805.1 of Nocardioides halotolerans DSM 19273. Classification (GTDB taxonomy): domain Bacteria; phylum Actinomycetota; class Actinomycetes; order Propionibacteriales; family Nocardioidaceae; genus Nocardioides; species Nocardioides halotolerans. The sequence continues at coordinate 84,261 of NZ_AUGT01000022.1, forward strand.
TCGTGGCCGGGGATGGACGGCGTCCGGTCGCGGCCGGCGCGGTCGACCCACGTCGACGGCCACTCGAGCTCGGTCGACACCCAACCGGCGGCATGGACCTCGACGACGACGTCGTTGATCGCTGCCGTCGGCATCGGGCGGTCCACGAGGGTCAGGCCTCGCGTGCCTGCGGCCGGGTCCGTGACCACGAGTGCCTTCATCCTGCGACTCCCTTCGATGCGCCGGCTGCCGGCGAGTTCCGTTACGCGCACTCTATGAAACTCGAACAGTTACGGCAAGAGGCTGTAACGGAACTGGGTACGATGCCGCCATGACAGCCGGTGGACGCCCGCGCAACCCCGCCCTCGACGAGGCCATCATCCTCGCGACGCGCGCCCGGCTCGTCCGCGACGGCTACTCGCGCATGACCCTGGGCGACATCGCCGCTGACGCCGGGGTGAGCCGCCCGACGCTCTACCGCCGCTGGGACACCAAGCTGGAGCTGGTCGCCGATGCGCTGGACTACGGCTTCCGCAAGCAGCGCGACCAGTACGACATCGACATCGCCAGCCTGGATCCCCGCGAGGCCTTCACCGAAGCGGTCCGCCGCCTGGACCCGGCGTACTTCAACCCGGACGCCATGGTCCTCATGGGCAACTTCGCCGGCGAGGTGATCCACACCCCCGAGCTGCTCGAGATGCTCCGGCAGCATGCCGTCGAGCCGCGCGTCACGCTCTTGGAGGACGTGCTGGCCCAGCTGCAGCAGCGCGGCGCCGTGTCCGAGGGGATCGATGCGCACACCATCGCCACCATGTGCTTCGGCAGCTACTTCGGCGCGTTCTACCGGGGCGAGTCCAGGGAGGACATCCCCGACAGCGTCGTCGCCGTGCTGTGGCCGGTGATCGCGGCCTGATGCGGCCCTGGAGCGACCGGATCGCGGCTGGATTCGTGCGTTCTTGCCAACGGCCGGACACGCCCGCCCAACCAGTTTCCGGCCGGTCAGGCGGTGCGACTCGCGAAGCGGCGCCGGTAGCGCCCAGGGGTGACCCTGACCTCCGAGGTGAAGCTCGCCCGGAAGGTCGCAGGCGAGTAGTAGCCCGCCTCGTGGCTGATCCGGTCGAGCGACAGATCGGTCGTCTCGAGCAGGGTCTTGGCGATCGCGATCCGTTCGGCCGCCACCCAACGCATCGGCGTGGTCCCGAGGTCACGCTGGAAGCGACGGGCGAGGGTCCGGGGTGACGCCGCTGCCGCCCGGGCGAGCCGCTGGAGGGTGACGTCCTCGTGCAGGTGGGAGTGCAGCCAGGCGCGGAGCTCGTCGAGCCAGTGGGCCTGCTGGGTCAGCGGGTCCGCGGCGACGTACTGCGCTTGGTCGCCGTCGCGGTGCGCTGCGATCACCAGGTTGCGCGCGATCGTGTTCGCGGCCTGTTGGCCGTGGTCGGTGCGGATCAGGTGGAGGCAGAGGTCGAGGCCGGCCGCCGAGCCGGCGCTGGTGAGCACCCCGTCGTCGACGTAGATCGCGCGAGCATCCACGTCGACTGCCGGGTAGCTGCGCTGCAGCAGGTCGGCCCAGCGCCAGTGCGTCGTAGCTCGGTGCCCGTCGAGGACGCCCGCCTCGGCCAGCGCGAAGGCGCCGGTGCATAGCGAGACCATGCGTACGTTGGCGGCCGCGGCCCGGCGCAGCGCGCGGACCAGTGCCGCGTTCACGGGCTCTTCGGGGCGGATCGCGGGCACGACGACGGTGTCGGCTTCGGCGAGCGCGGTGAGCGGTCGGTGCGGCACCAGTCGAGGCCCGCCATGGACGCGCACGCCGCGGAGGTCGCCGTACAGGGCGACGTCGTACAACGGACTGGCGTTGCGGTCCCAGTCGTAGCCCAGCGCCTCGAGTGGCATGCCGATCTCGAAGAGCGTCATGCCGTCGATGATCGGTATGGCGATCGACCGTCGCGAAGGCATGGCAAGAAGTTAGCATTCATTGTCGATCTTGCCACTACTTCGAGCGCACCGGTCGGCGGATCGTGGGGGGCATGAGCCCACGCCCGGTCCCCACCAGGTCCATCACCCACCTGAACGGCAGTGCCGCGCCGGTGCCCGCCGAACGCAGCATCGTCCGCCGTGTATGGCGGGCCGTGCTGGACGTCGTGCACGGCATCGACGCCGGCGCGTTGATCGCGCACGGTCGCGAGGTGCCGCCGGATCACGTCGCGCGCCAGCGTCGGCTCGACCACGACGAGGTCGAGCGCCGACTGGCCGTTCTCTATCCGAGACCCTGACGCGCGCACATCGGAGCAAACAAGCAGATCCGGCCGCAGCGCGCTATCTGCGGCTACGTCCGCGTGCGAACAGTGGCAACGCGCACAAGTGTGGTGCTGCGGATGAGACGAGCTGATCTTCAGCACCACACTCTCAAGCGGACTGCTGACCGGCGACTCGCACGTATTCGGACGTAGCGAGCGACGATGCTGCGTGCCGGCCTCAGCGTGGGAGGCCAAGTCGGGCTGGCGATCGCTACGTTCGGCTACGCCACCCTGCCGCCAGACGCACTCAACTCGGATCCGGACGCCCGGCAGGGCTTCGGGTCGGTGCGAACAGGTGGGGCGGAAGGCCTCGCTCATCGGATCGATGCACGCCGACGACCCGCGCGACGACGGTCGGCCGGTCCGTGTCGGCGCCGCGCGACTGGTGCAGGTCGGTGGAACCGATACGCCGGAGGTGCAGCTCGAGGCGGCCCTTGCCAGGACCGAGGCGGCGTTGAAGCACGGCCCGGAGTAGGTGCCCGCGACACGGATCCCGCGGTTCTCGACCGTCCCGGCAGCGCAAACGGTCGTCAACGTGCCGAAATGGTGCTGGAACTCGATGCCCGGCGTCACTAGGTTGCGATCATGGTCGGTGCAGGTTCACCCGCGATCTCGGTGCGGGGCCTGAGCAAGCACTACGACCAGGTGCGCGCCGTCCACGGCCTCGACCTCGACATCGAGGACGGCGAGTTCTTCTCGATGCTCGGCCCGTCGGGGTCCGGCAAGACCACCGTCCTCCGGCTGATCGCCGGCTTCGAGCCACCCACCGCGGGCACGATCCGGCTGGGCGACGAGGACGTCACCGACCGGGCGCCGTACGACCGCGACGTCAACACGGTCTTCCAGGACTACGCGATCTTCCCGCACATGAGCGTGCTCCAGAACGTCGAGTACGGCCTGCGCGTCAAGAGGGTCGCCAAGCCCGAGCGGCGCAGGCGGGCCGAGGAGGCGCTGGCGACCGTCCGGCTCGAGGGGTACGCCGCGCGGCGGCCCCACCAGCTCTCCGGCGGCCAGCGCCAGCGGGTCGCGCTGGCGCGGGCGCTGGTCAACCGGCCCAAGGTGCTCCTCCTCGACGAGCCCCTGGGCGCGCTCGACCTCAAGCTGCGCCGCGAGATGCAGGTCGAGCTCAAGGAGATCCAGCGCGAGGTCGGCATCACCTTCGTCTTCGTCACCCACGACCAGGAGGAGGCGCTCACGATGAGCGACCGCATCGCGGTCTTCAACGACGGGCGCATCCAGCAGCTCGCGACGCCGGTCGAGCTCTACGAGCAGCCGGCCTCGGCGTTCGTCGCCGGCTTCGTGGGCACCTCCAACCTCCTCGACGGCCAGGTGGCGAAGGAGCTCGTCGGCGAGGACGGCACCTTCGTGATCCGCCCCGAGAAGCTCGTCATGCACGCCGAGGACGGCGCGCCGGCCGCGGACGGGAACACCGCGGTCGCGCCCGGCGTCGTTCGGGAGGTCGTCTACCTCGGCGCTAGCACCCACTCCGTGGTCGAGCTCGACGCGGGCGCCACCTTGACGGTCGCGCACCAGAACACCGACCGCTCCATCGACGCCGCTCTCGAGCGGCGCCAGCAACGTGTCGTGCTGTCGTGGCGACGCGACCACCTGGTGGCCCTGGGTCGTGCTCCCGACCCCGAGACGCCATCACCTGAGGAGGAATCATGAGGAGAACACCAAGCCGTGGAATCACGGTCGTCGCCGGTGCGGCAGTGCTGCTGCTGGGGATGGCCGCCTGTGGCACCGACTCGGGCGACGACGACAAGAGCGGGGGCGACAACCCGGGCTCGGAGGGCTTCACCCCGCCCGACGTGCCGATGCTGGAGTCGCTGGGCGACCCGGAGGGGCAGGTCAACATCCTGGCCTGGCCGGGCTACGCCGAGGACGGCTCGACCGACGAGACCGTCGACTGGGTGACGCCGTTCGAGGAGGCCTCGGGCTGCCAGGCCAACGTCAAGCCGTTCGGCACCTCCGACGAGGCCGTGCAGCTGATGAAGACCGGCGAGTACGACGTGGTCTCGGCCTCGGGTGACGCCACGCTGCGCCTCATCGCGGCCGGCGACGTGGCGCCGGTCAACACCGACCTGATCGAGAACTACGCCGACATCTCGCCGTTCCTCAAGGACCAGGGCTACAACTCCGTCGACGGCCAGATGTACGGCGTCCCGCACGGCTGGGGCGCCAACCTGCTGATGTACGACACCGAGACCGTCAGCCCGGCGCCGACCTCGTGGGCCGCGGTCTTCGACGACGCGTCGCAGTACGCCGGCAAGGTGACGGCCTACGACTCGCCGATCTACATCGCCGACGCGGCGCTCTACCTCATGAACACCCAGCCCGACCTCGGCATCAAGGACCCCTACGCGCTCGACGAGGACCAGCTCGCCGCGGCGGTGGAGGTGCTCAAGGCGCAGAAGGAGAACGTGTCGGAGTACTGGTCGGACTACCTGAAGGAGATCCAGGCCTTCAAGCAGGGCGACACCGTGATCGGCACGACCTGGCAGGTCATCGCCTCGCTCGCGCAGAGCGAGGGCGCGCCGGTCGAGGCGTTCCTGCCCGACGAGGGCTCCACGGGCTGGTCGGACACGTGGATGATCAGCTCGAAGTCCAAGAACCCCAACTGCGCCTACGCGTGGATGGACTACATCGCCAGCCCGGATGCGCAGGCGCAGGTCGCGGAGTGGTTCGGCGAGGCGCCGGCCAACCCGAAGGCCTGCGACTCGGTCACCGACGACACGTTCTGCGAGACCTACCACGTGTCGGACGCCGACTACGCCGCGCAGATCCACTACTGGACCACGCCGATCGAGCAGTGCCTGGACGGTCGCACCGACGTGAAGTGCACCGACTACGGCGACTGGACGACCGCGTGGACGGAGATCAAGGGCTGACCTGACCGGTGTCCCTCATCAGCCGCCGCCCGGGTCTCCGGGTGGGCCTCCTCCTCACGCCACCGATGCTGTGGCTGGGAGTGGCCTACCTGGGGGCCCTGGCGGCGCTGCTGGTGACCTCGCTGTGGGCGCAGAACGACTTCACCGGCAACATCGAGCGGACCTGGACGCTCGACAACTTCCGCGACCTGTTCACCATCGAGGTCTACCGGACGATCACGCTCCGCACGATCGGGATCGCGACGCTGGTGACCGTGGTCGACGCGCTGCTGGCGTTCCCGATCGCGCTGTTCATGGCGAAGGTAGCCTCGCCGCGCTACCAGCGGCTGCTGGTGATCGCGGTGCTGATGCCGCTGTGGGCGTCGTACCTCGTCAAGGCCTACGCCTGGCGCGGGATGCTGTCGTCCAACGGCCTGGTCGAGTCGATCGCGTCGCCGTTCGGCCTCGGTACGCCGGGCTACGGGCTGCTGGCCACCACGATGACGCTGGCCTACCTGTGGCTGCCCTACATGATCCTGCCGATCTACGCCGGCCTCGAGCGGCTGCCCAACTCGCTGTTCGAGGCCTCCGCCGACCTCGGCGCGGGGTCGTGGACGACGCTGCGGCGGGTGGTGCTGCCGATGGTGTTCCCGGCGTTCGTAGCCGGGTCGATCTTCACGTTCTCGCTCTCGATGGGCGACTACATCGCGGTCAAGATCGTGGGCGGCACCTCGCAGCTGCTCGGCAACGTCGTCTACGACAACCAGGGCGCCGCCAACAACCTGCCGTTCGCGGCCGCGATGGCGACGATCCCGATCGTCGTGATGCTGGCCTACCTCGCGGCGGCGCGCCGCACCGGCGCCCTGGAGCAGCTGTGAGGTGCCGCTCGTGAGGCTCCCCGCGGGGCTCCGCGTCTCGGTCACGGTCGTCACGCTCGTGGTGCTCGTGGTCATCTACGTGCCGCTGCTGCTGGTGCTGCTCAACTCCTTCAACACCGACCGCACCTTCGGCTGGCCCCCGCCCGGGTACACCACGCACTGGTGGTCGCTCGCCTGGCACTCCGAGGGCGCCCGCGACGCGCTGTTCACGTCGGTGCGGGTCGCGCTCGCCGCGACCGCGATCGCGCTGGTGCTCGGCACGCTGGCGGCGATGGGTCTGCGCCGCACCCGGTTCTTCGGCCGCAACGTCGTCTCGCTCCTGATCATCCTGCCGATCGCGCTGCCCGGCATCGTGACCGGCCTGGCGTTCCAGAACGGCTTCCGCACCATCCTCGGGCTCCAGCTCTCGCTCTGGACGATCGTGATCGCGCACGCGACGTTCTGCATCGTCACGGTGTTCAACAACGTGCAGGCGCGGTTCGCCCGTCTCGGCGGCAACTTCGAGCAGGCGTCGATGGACCTCGGCGCCGGGCCCTTCACGACGTTCCGGCTCGTCACGCTGCCGATGCTCCGGTCCGCGCTGCTGGCGGGCGGGCTGCTGTCGTTCGGCCTGTCCTTCGACGAGATCGTGGTCACTCAGTTCACCGCGTCGTCGACCGACCGCACCCTGCCGATCTGGATCTTCCAGAACCTCTTCCGCCCCAACGCGGCCCCGATCGTCAACTGCGTCGCGGCCGCGCTGGTGCTGTTCTCCGTCATCCCGATCTACCTCGCCCAGCGCCTCTCCGGCGACGCCGCCGAGGCGATGACCGGCGCGCGGTAGGGCTCAGGAGCCGAGGATCTCCGCTACGCGCGTCGCCTCGGCCTCGACGGCCGCGCGCGGCGGCGGCGCCTCGTCGAGCCAGCTGACGGTGACCTCGTCGCGCACGACCGCCCACGTGCCGCGCACGACGCCGCCGGCGAGCACGAGGTTGGCCTTGCGGGTCACGGCGTCACGCAGCCGCGCGGGGGTGACGTACGCGTCCTTGGTGCCGGGTCCCATCACCCACTGGTCGTGCCCGGGCAGCAGCCGGACCGAGTCCGAGGGCCGCGCCGCCGCGAGTGCCTCGGCGTCCTCGGCCACGACGTACGCCGTCGTGCCCTCGACGTCGACCGCGACCAGCCGGTCGCCGAGCTCCGCCCACCAGCGGTCGAGGCGCTTGCGGCCCGCGCTCAGCCCGCTGCCGAGCCAGTAGTGGACGTGGTCGGGCGTGGCGGGGCCGTAGGAGCGGAGGTACATCGCGATCGCGCGCGGGCCGGCGTCGTCGAGCTCGGGGATCCCCTGCCACCGCGGGTTGCGGTCGAGCCGCTGGAACGTCGGTCGCCCGTCGCGGACCGGGCCGAAGCACATGTCGCCCTGCCATGTCAGCGGCTTGATCAGCGTGCCGGCGCCCTCGGCGAACACCGGCTCGAGGTGCCGGTAGGCCCGGTGCCTGGCCAGCGCCTCGCCGAGCTCACCGACGGTCAGCGGACCGTCGGCCAGCGCCTCGCGGACTGCCGCCCGGAAGTCGGGCCAGTCGGCCGGACCGAGCCGGTAGTGGTCCACCCAGCTCGGCAGCTCCCACTGGCGCCCGGCCTGACGGAGTGAGAGGAAGAGGCCGCCGTCCTCGGGCGAGAGGTAGTGCACCGACCCGCGAAAGGCGAACACCTTGATCACGCTGCCGTCGGCATGGGCCTCCCGCAGCTCGCCGGCCCGTGACGAGCCGCGCCGCGTGCGCACCGCGAGCTCGGCGAGCGACTCGTCCATCGACAGCACGGCGCCCAGCCGGCGCACGACCTCGGCCGGCGACATCGACCCGACCGGGTCGAGCAGCTGCCGCTCCAGCCGCCACCCCAGCGCCCGGGCCCACGTGATCGACAGCTCGTGCGTGGTGGCCATGCGCGGCAGCATCCCACCCGTTCCGGACGGAACCCGTCCGACTAGGCCGTGTCTAGGCCAGGGGCCGGCCGGTGAGGGTCAGGAGGTGCGACTGCATGGTCGCCTCGGTCTCGAGGCCGCTGCCGTAGGACCAGTCGACGTCGGTGGCGACGAGGCGCACCCCGCGCGGCGGCGCCCATCGCCGCAGCGGCCAGGGCGTGCTCAGCACCCGGTCGGCCGCGGCGGCCGCTGCCTCGGGCGGCATCGGGTGGTCGATGCCCAGCGGCCGGCAGATGTCCTGGTTGTGGAGCAGGATGTCGATCAGCGGTTCGAGATCGGTGATGAACGCGACGCGCTTGCGCGACCCGATGAATCCCCGCAGCGTGGCCACGATCTCCGCGTGCGACTGCGGGCTGCGCAGCGCCGTGTCCCTGACCAGCACGTCGTAGCGGAACCCGGCGCGGACCGCGGGGACGACCAGGTCGCGGACCCGGGTCTGGGCCAGGGCCAGGTGCGCCGCGACGTCACGGACCGTCCAGCCGGCACACAGGCTCGGGGTCGCCCACGCGTGCTCCGGCAGCGAGTCCAGGAGGTCGGCGAGCCACCGCCGTTCGTCGTCGATGTGCTGCCAGATGGTCTCGCGGTCCACGACGCGTCCTCCCACGTGCGCGAGTTAGACAGATTATCTGTCTAATCTGGCACGGTGGGAGATCGCCGTCAACGCCAGGACCTCGGCGTCCTGCTCTTCGTCGCGAACCGTGCCCTCGAGCAGCGCGCGTTCGACGCGGTCGTCGCGGCGGGCATCACGGACATCACGCTGGCCCAGGCCCGCGTCGCCGCCAGGATCGGTCCGGACGGCACCCGGGTGTCCGACCTGGCGGAGCAGGCGCGCGTGACCAAGCAGACCGCCGCGTTCCTGGTCGAGCAGCTCGAGAGGGCGGGCTACGTGGAGCGCGTCCCCGACCCGACCGACGGCCGGGCGCGTCTCGTCCGGCTGACCGCGCACGCTGGCCCGGTGGTCCGGGCCGCCGACGCCGAGGTGCAGCGCGTCCTGGCCGAGTGGGCCGAGCACGTCGGCGAAGAGCGGCTCGACCAGCTGCACGAGATCCTGCGTGACCTCAGAGACGTCACCGACCCGTGGCGCTGAGCCGCCGGAAGATGCCGGCGCACGGCTTCGGCTCGAAGTAGGTCGTCTTGGGCGGCATCACCGCGTCGGCGTCGGCCAGCGAGGTCAGCGTCTCGAGCGGGGGAGGCGCGAGCGTGAAGAGGACGCCCTCGTCGGAGTCGCAGCGGCGGGTGAGCTCCTCGACGAGGGTCTTCGCGGGCGCGATCTCGACCGGCTGCGACAGGCGGTCGAGCACCTCGGACTGCAGGACCTCGACGTCGAGCGCGGCCCGGGGGGAGCGGATGGCCGCGGTGTGCCAGCGGCCGTCGGCGTACAGCCCGATCGTCCCGGGCGCGGGGACCGGCGGCGCGGGCGCCGCAGCGACGACGAAGGTGGGCGCGAGCAGCCCGACCAGCGCGGCGGTGTCGACCGGGCCGAAGACGCGGCGGTGGAACGCCGAGAGTCGCAGGCCGTCCATCGGGTGGACGACGCACAGCACGCCGGCCTCGGGGGGCTCGCCGCCCAGGCGCCACACGGCCAGCGCGGCGGCGACCCGGTGGTGGCCGTCGGCGATGTAGTGGTCCGAGGCCGCCAGCTCGTCGGCGAGGCTCCGGGTGGCCGAGCCCGGCGGCACCCGCCAGACCAGCTGACGCACGCCGCGCGGCCCGGTGAAGTCGAGGATCGGCGCCGTGGCGCAGACCTCCTCGACGGTCCGGGCGTACGCCGGGCCGGCGTGGTGGAGCAGCGCCACGAGGGCGGGTGGTGCGTCGGTGGTCGCGTGGTGGTGGACCAGGCTCTCGACCCGCTGCGCCTGCACGGCCTCGTGCCCGCGCACCTGGCCGTCGACGAACGCGCCGACGCCGACCTCGCACACCACCCCGGTGCAGGACAGGTCGCCGCGCTCCTGCCGGTAGACGTAGAGCGCCGCCTCCGACTCGTCGTACGCCGAGAGGTCGACCGGTGCGATCGGCGGGAGCGTGCCGGTGTCCTCGGGCAGCTCGGCCAGCCCGGTGACCAGGCGCGGTGCCCACTCCGGGCGGACGACGCGAGCCGGGAACGGGCGGACGGTGCTCACGGGCGGCGCTCGGCATCGGGGCCGAGCGTCACTTCGGACACACTCAGGACGTCGGGGATCTCTCGCAGGGCCGTCAGGAGCTCTTCGGGGGCCGGGCCGGCGACGTCGATCGACGCGACGGCGGCCTCTCCGCCGCGGAAGATGCGGTTCTGCATGTGCTCGACGTTGAGCCCCGCGGCGCGCAGCCGGTCGAGCACCTGGGCCAGCACGCCGACCCGGTCGCGGTGCCGGATCGTCAGGGTGACCGCGCCGATCCGGTCGGGCTCGAGGTTGACGCAGTGCCGCGGCTCGCCCGACATGAACGCGTCGACGATCTCGGTGACGCCCGCGGCGATCGCGCGCTGCGCCTGCTCGGTCGAGGCGCCGATGTGGTGGGTCGCGACGACGTGCGGGTGCCGGCCGAGCGGCGACTCCCACGTGCCCTTGCCGGAGCCCGGCTCGTCGGCGAAGACGTCGAGCCCGGCGCGCACCGCGCCGGTGTCGAGGGCCTCGAGCAGCGCACCCTCGTCGACGACGTCGCCGCGAGAGGTATTGAGCAGGATCGCGCCGGGCCTCATCCACGACAGGAACGTTGCGTCAACGAGGTGCCGGGTGTCCTTGCCCGACGGCACGTGGATGCTCACCACGTCCGACGACGACACCAGGTCCTCCAGCGAGTCGCACATCGTGATGTCGAGCTCCTCGGCCCGGTCGACGACGTACGCCGACCGGTCCGGCTTGGCGAGCGCCTGCAGCCGGATGCCGAACGCCGAGGCGCGCTCGGCCACGGCGAGACCGATCGAGCCGAGGCCGATGATGCCCATGGTCGACCCGAGGAGCCCGCCGGCCTTGCTGTAGCGCTGCTTGTCCCAGCGGCCGCTGCGCAGGTCGGCCACGTTGTCGGCGATCCGCCGGTCGATCGCCAGCAGCAACCCCATGGTGAGCTCGGCGACGGCGGCGGCGTTGCGGCCGGGCACGTTGGAGACGAACACCCCGCTGCGGGCGGCGGCGTCGGTGTCGATGGTGTTGGTGCCCGCGCCGGCCCGGATCACCAGTGTCAGCCGGTCCGCCGCCTCGAACACCGCCCGCTTCACCTTGGTGCTGCGCACCACCAACGCGTCGAACCCGGCGATCCGCGCCGGCAGGTCGTCGGCCGAGAGGTCCGGCTCGACGACACAGACGTGGCCGCGCGCCTCGAGGTCCTCGATCGTCTGCGCGGGCAGCTTGTCGGCGAACAGCACGTGCATCGCGCGACCTCCGGGACCGTGCTCGCCCGTGGGGTCGGCGAGTGTGCGGTCACGCTAGCCGCGAGGCGAGCGGTCACGCCAGCCGCGCGGGCAGCCCGAGGCGGGCGAACTGGTCGGCGTGGAAGGTCACGATCTCCGCGACCGCGCCGCCGGCGATGCGCAGGACGTCGAGCGTCAGCGGCAGGTAGGCGCCCTCCTGCTCGCGCCACTGGTAGAACGCGATCGCGGGCTGCCGGTTCGCCGCGGTGTGGACCCCCCGCAGGCCCTGCATGCCGACGAACCCGTCCGCGACCCAGTCGTGCACGACCGCGTCGCGGCCGACCTGCAGGCCGGGGGTGGGCGGCATCGAGCACCGGACGTCGTCGCGCAGCATGGCCGCGAGCCGGTCGACGTCGGTGGCCACGCTGGCCTCGGTGAAGCGGCGCACCAGGTCGCGCGTCGCGGCGTCGTCCTCGCGGCCGGTCCAGTCCTGGCGCTCGGCCGGCAGGTGCTCGCGCATGCCGGCGCGGGCGCGCTGGAGCGCGCTGTTGACCGAGTTGACCGAGTCACCGAGCCACTCGGCGACGTCCTTCGCCGGCCACCCGAGCACGTCGCGCAGGATCAGCACGGCGCGCGGTCGAGGCGCGAGGTGCTGCACCGCGACGACGTACGCGAGCTCGACCGTCTCGCGCGCGAGGGCCGCGGACTCCGGCTCGTCGGCACCCTCCGCGGGCAGCTCGTCGAGGAGCGCGTCGGGGTAGGGCTGGAGCCACCGCACCTCGCCGCCGGTCGCGGGGTGGGGCCGCACCTTCGCCAGCAGGTCGAGCGAGGCGTTGGTGGCGATGCGGTAGAGCCAGGCGCGGAACGACGCCCGCCCCTCGAAGGTCTCCCGGCCTCGCCAGGCCCTGAGGAAGGTCTCCTGCACGGTGTCCTCGGCATCGTCGAAGGACCCGAGCATCCGGTAGCAGTGCACGTGCAGCTCGCGCCGGTGCCGCTCCGCCAGGCGTGCGAACGCCGGCTCGTCGATCTCACCCAGCCCGGCCTCGCTCATCCCCGGCCCCTCCACCAGCATGTCCGCACCCATCGCGTGATCCCTCCGCCTCGTCGTGCCCTGTCGTAGGTGTGACGGGCGCGGGTGCCGGAACTCATCACTCGCGGATGGACCGACCCCTCACGCCGTGGCTGCGAACGCCTCGGCGACGACGTCGAGCGCCTCGTCGAGGAGCGTGTCGGAGATCGAGAGCGGCGGCAGGAAGCGGACGACGTTGCCCCAGGTGCCGCAGGTGAGGGTGACGACGCCCTGCTGGTGGCAGTACGACGACACCGCGGCCGTGCGGACCGGCTCGGGGGAGAGCGTCCCGGGCGTGGTCAGCTCGATCGCCATCATCGCCCCGCGCCCGCGGACGTCGCCGATCACCGGGTGGTCGGCGGCGATCTTGCGCAGCCGGTCGGCCATCCGGGTGCCGATGTCGCGAGCGCGACCCGTCAGGTCGTGGCTGCGCATCTCCTCGAGCGCCCCGAGGCCGGCGGCGCAGGCGACCGGGTTGCCGCCGTAGGTGCCGCCGAGGCCGCCGACGTGGACGGCGTCCATGAGCTCGGCCCGCCCGGTGACCGCCGCGAGCGGCAGCCCGCCCGCGATGCCCTTGGCCAGCGTGATCAGGTCGGGCTCGACGCCCTCGTCGTCGCAGGCGAACCAGTCGCCGGTGCGGCAGAACCCGGTCTGGATCTCGTCGGCGACGAACACCACCCCCGTGTCCTTCGCCCACGCGGACAGCGCCGGCAGGAAGCCCGGCGCCGGCACCACGAACCCGCCCTCGCCCTGGATCGGCTCGATCACCACGCACGCCAGGTTGTCGGCGCCGATCTGCTTGTCCATCACGTCGATCGCGCGCTTCGCGGCCTCCTCGCCGGACAGGTCGTCGCGGAACGGGTAGGACATCGGGACCCGGTAGACCTCGCCGGCGAACGGGCCGAAGCCGTTCTTGTACGGCATGTTCTTCGCGGTCATCGCCATCGTGAGGTTGGTGCGCCCGTGGTAGGCGTGGTCGAACACCGCCACCGCGTCGCGGCCGGTTGCGACGCGCGCGATCTTGACGGCGTTCTCGACCGCCTCAGCCCCGGAGTTGAACAGCGCCGACTTCTTCTCGTGGTCGCCCGGCGTGAGCTCGGCGAGCTGCTCGCACACGTCGACGTAGCCGTCGTAGGGCGTGACCATGAAGCAGCTGTGCGTGAACGCCGCCACCTGCTCCTGGACCCGCGACACCACCGACGGGGCGGCGTTGCCGACGCTGGTCACCGCGATGCCTGAGCCGAGGTCGATGAGCGAGTTGCCGTCGGCGTCGACCAGCACGCCACCACCGGCAGCGACGACGAACACCGGCAGCATCGTGCCGACCCCGTCGGCGACGTGCGCCTTCTTGCGGTCGAGACGCGCCAGCGACTCCGGGCCGGGAATGCTGGTGACGAGGTTGCGCTGCTGGGGGAGCGAGGGGCCGCCGGTGCTCATTTCCGCAATCTAGCGCCCGCTTCGACGCGGCGCGCCCGCCGTTCTCGCAGTCCGTGGCCGGTGAGGGAGGATGGTGCGGTGCGTGACGTCGTGATCCTCGGGTCGACCGGGTCGGTCGGCACCCAGGCGCTCGACATCGTGCGCGCCAACCCCGACCGGTTCCGGGTCGTGGGGCTGACCGCGGGCGGGAGCAACCCCGACCTGTTCGAGCAGCAGGTGGCCGAGTTCGCGCCGGCGTACTCCGGCCTCGGTGAGGAGGCCTCCACCGAGGCCGCCGCGATGGCGTGCGACGTCGTCCTCAACGCCGTCAACGGCGCGGTGGGCCTGCGGCCGACGCTGGCCGCGCTCGACGCGGGCAACACCCTGGCGCTGGCCAACAAGGAGAGCCTGATCGTGGGCGGCCCGCTGGTCCTCGAGCGCGCCCGGCCCGGGCAGATCGTGCCCGTCGACTCGGAGCACAGCGCGCTGGCGCAGTGCCTGCGCGGCGGCGCGCCCGAGGAGGTACGCCGCCTGGTGCTGACGGCGAGCGGCGGCCCCTTCCGCGGGCGGACGGTCGAGGAGCTGCACGACGTGACCGTCGAGGAAGCACTGGCCCACCCCACGTGGGACATGGGCCCGGTCGTGACCATCAACTCCGCGACGCTGGTCAACAAGGGCCTGGAGGTCATCGAGGCGCACCTGCTCTTCGGCATCCCCATCGACCGAATCGACGTCGTGGTGCACCCGACGAGCGTCGTGCACTCGATGGTCGAGTTCGTCGACGGTGCGACCCTGGTCCAGGCCAGCCCACCCACGATGCTCATCCCCATCGCGCTGGGCCTGAGCTGGCCCGACCGGGTGCCCGACACGGCCCCCGCCGTCGACTGGACCAGACCGGAGACGTGGGAGTTCTTCCCCCTCGACGACGAGGCCTTTCCCGCGGTGGCACTGGCGAAGCGGGCCGCGACGACCGGCGGCACGGCGCCTGCCGTCTACAACGCCGCAAATGAGGTATGTGTCGAGGCCTTCCGACAAGGCAGGCTCGCGTTCACGCAGATCGTGCCAACGATCTCCGCCGTGCTCGCCCGCCACGACGTACCGTTGACCCCGGGGACGTCGCTGGCGGTCGAGGACGTCCTCGCCGCTGACGCGTGGGCCCGTGCGGAGGTCGTCCAGGGTGGCGTGGTCGCAGGACAAGGGGGGAACAGAGGGTGAGCAGCCTCTACTACGCGCTCGGGGTCGTGATCTTCTTCGGCTCGATCCTGATCTCGATCGGGCTC
The DNA here is from genome assembly GCF_000422805.1 of Nocardioides halotolerans DSM 19273. Lineage (GTDB taxonomy): Bacteria > Actinomycetota > Actinomycetes > Propionibacteriales > Nocardioidaceae > Nocardioides > Nocardioides halotolerans. The sequence goes on from NZ_AUGT01000022.1 coordinate 99,329, forward strand.
CACGAGCTCGGGCACATGATCCCGGCGAAGGCCTTCGGCGGGAAGGTCACCCAGTACTTCATCGGCTTCGGGCCGACCGTCTGGAGCCGGCGCCGCGGCGAGACCGAGTACGGCGTCAAGGCGATCCCGCTCGGCGGCTACGTGAAGATCGTCGGGATGCTGCCGCCCGGCGCCGAGCAGCTCGGCACCGTGACCTACGACGAGCAGGGCAACCAGGTCACGAAGATCCGCAAGTCCAACACCGGCCTGTTCACCCAGCTGATCTCCGACGCCCGCGCGGCCGAGTGGGAGCTGATCGGTCCCGAGGACGAGCCGCGGCTGTTCTACAAGATGCCCTGGTGGAAGAAGGTCGTCGTGATGGCCGGCGGCCCGTCGGTCAACATCGCGATCGCGTTCTTCCTGTTCTGGGGCGTGTTCGCCTTCTACGGCAACCCGGCCGACCGCGAGATCGACGCCGGCCAGCCGGCGATCAGCCACGTCAGCGACTGCGTCATCCCCTACACCGAGCAGCGCACCACCTGCGAGCCCGGCGACCCGGTCAGCCCGGCCGCCCAGGCGGGCCTCGAGCGCGGCGACGTGATCACGAGCTTCAACGGCACCGCGATCTCGTCCTACGACCAGCTCTCCGAGCTGATCCGCGCCAACGCCGACGGTGAGGCCGTCATCGGCTACACCCGCGACGGCACCGCCGCCGAGGCCACGGTCCACACGCTCATCCAGTCCCGGCCCGACTCCGACGGCAGCGGCATGGTCGAGGTCGGCTTCCTCGGCATCCAGCCGACCACCCACCTCGTCACCGGCGGCCCGCTCTACACGACCGTGCAGATGGGCTACACCGCTGAGCAGACCGTCGAGGCCGTCATCCGGCTCCCGCAACGGGTCTGGGGCGTCGGCAAGGCCATCATCGGCCTCCAGGACCGCGACGAGGACAGCCCGGTGAGCATCGTCGGCGGCAGCCGGCTGGCGGGCGAGACCGTCTCGCTCGAGGGCTTCCCGGTGCAGCAGAAGATCGTCTACCTGCTGATGCTCATCGGCGGCTTCAACTTCTTCATCGGCGCCTTCAACTTCATCCCGCTGCTGCCGCTCGACGGCGGGCACATCGCCAGTGCCCTGTGGGAGGCCGTACGCCGCGGGCTCGCCCGCCTGCGCGGCCGTCCCGACCCGGGTCACGTCGACGCCGCCCGGCTGCTGCCGGTCGCCTACGTGATGGCGTCGTTCATGCTCGCGATGAGCGTGGTGCTGATCGTCGGCGACTTCGTGGTGCCGCTCCACGTCCCCATCGGCTGACGGCCCGCTTCTGATTGGGGAGGGCCTCCGCCCGCGCCGTACGCTGGAGACCATGACGGAGATCAACCTGGGGATGCCCGCGGCACCCCCGCCGGTGCTCGCGCCGCGCCGCAAGACCCGCCAGATCAAGGTGGGCAAGGTCGGCGTCGGCAGCGACTTCCCGATCTCGGTCCAGTCGATGACGACGACCCTGACGGCCGACGTCAACGCCACCCTCCAGCAGATCGCGGAGCTCACCGCCACCGGGTGCGACATCGTGCGGGTCGCGTGCCCCTCGCAGGACGACGCCGACGCGCTGCCGGAGATCGCGCAGCACTCCCAGATCCCGGTCATCGCCGACATCCACTTCCAGCCCAAGTACGTCTTCGCCGCCATCGAGGCGGGCTGCGCGGCAGTCCGGGTCAACCCGGGCAACATCCGCAAGTTCGACGACCAGGTCAAGGAGATCGCGGCCGCCGCGAAGGACCACGGCACCTCGATCCGGATCGGCGTCAACGCCGGCTCGCTCGACCCGCGGCTCCTCGAGAAGTACGGCCGCGCCACCCCCGAGGCCCTGGTCGAGTCGGCGGTGTGGGAGGCCTCGCTGTTCGAGGAGCACGACTTCCACGACTTCAAGATCTCGGTCAAGCACAACGACCCGGTCGTGATGGTGCGTGCCTACGAGCTGCTCGCCGAGGCCGGCGACTGGCCGCTGCACCTCGGCGTCACCGAGGCCGGGCCGGCGTTCCAGGGCACGATCAAGTCGGCGACGGCGTTCGGCGCCCTGCTCTCGCAGGGCATCGGCGACACGATCCGCGTCTCGCTGTCCGCGCCGCCGGTCGAGGAGGTCAAGGTCGGCCTCCAGATCCTGGAGTCGCTCAACCTCAAGCCCCGCCGTCTCGAGATCGTCTCGTGCCCCTCGTGCGGCCGGGCCCAGGTCGACGTCTACACGCTCGCCGAGCAGGTCACGGCCGGCCTCGACGGCCTCGAGGTGCCCCTGCGCGTCGCGGTCATGGGCTGCGTCGTCAACGGGCCGGGCGAGGCCCGCGAGGCCGACCTCGGCGTGGCCTCCGGCAACGGCAAGGGCCAGATCTTCGTCAAGGGCGAGGTCATCAAGACCGTGCCCGAGTCGCAGATCGTGGAGACCCTCATCGAGGAGGCCATGCGCATCGCCGAGGGCATGGAGAGCGTCGACGGCGCCGGCGCGACCGTCTCGGTCAGCTGAGCGCCAACCTCTAGGCTCGTCCCGTGCTCACCACGCGCCACGGAGTCCGCGCCCTCGGTGCGGCCGACCTGGACGCGTTCCTCGAGCTCACCAGCAAGGACCCGGTCGTCAACGTGTTCGTCGACCACCGCGCCCGCACCACCAACCTCGAGCCGCGCTGGCTCGGCGGTGAGGTGTGGGGCCGGTTCGACGGCGGCGACCTGGTCGCGGCGTGCCACGTCGGCGCCAACCTGGTGCCGGTGGAGGCGACGGAGGAGGACGCCCGCGCCTTCGGGGAGCGGGCGCTGACGCGCGGCCGCACCGCGTCGACGATCGTCGGGCGCCACGAGGCGGTGGAGCCGTTCTGGCACACGGTCGCCGACCAGTGGGAGCGGCCGCGCGAGCTGCGCTGGCGGCAGCCGCACCTCGAGATCGACCGCTCGCCCCTGGTCGAGGGCCATCCCGACGTACGCCGGACCACCCGCGGCGACCTCGACCTCCTCTACCCGGCCTGCGTGGCGATGTACACCGAGGAGGTCGGGGTCTCGCCCGAGGTGGGCGGTGGCGCCGAGCTCTACCGGGCGCGCGTCCAGCAGCTGATCAGCCGCGGCTGGTCGTTCGCCCGCTTCGACGGCGGCCGGCTGGTGTTCAAGGCCGAGGTCGCCTGCGCCTCGCCGTACGCCGCCCAGATCCAGGGCGTGTTCGTGCCGTCCGACCTGCGCGGCCAGGGGCACGCCGTGTCGGGCATGGCGGCGGTGGTCGACCTCGTGCGGCGCGAGATCGCCCCGACGGTCTCGCTCTACGTCAACGAGTGGAACACCCCGGCGCGGCGCGCCTACGAGCGCGTCGGCTTCCGCGAGACCGCGCGGTTCTCGACGGTGATGTTCTGACAGCGGTGCCCGGTCAGGGCGTTAGCCTGCGGCCCATGCCACTACCGCGCAGCTCGCGCCTCCTCGTCGGCGGCTTCCTCGCCAGCGGCGCGGTCCACCTCGCGAGGCCCGAGGTCTACGAGCCGCTGATGCCGGCGTGGCTGCCGGCCCACCGCGAGGTGATCCTCGCGAGCGGCGTGGCGGAGCTCGCGTGCGCGGTCGGGATGGCGCTGCCCCGCACCCGCCGGGTCTCGGGCTGGGCGAGCGTCGCGCTGCTGCTCGGCGTCTGGCCGGGCAACCTGAAGATGGCGCTCGACAGCAACCGGTCGCGCAGCACGGCGTTCAAGGCGCTCGCGTGGGGCCGTATGCCCCTGCAGGTCCCGATGATCGGAGCCGCGGTCGCGGCCGCGCGGTCCGCGCGCTGAGGTCGTCTCGACCCCGGGCGCGGACCGCGCGTCGCGGACCGGTCAGGCCGCCCGCAGCGTCTCGGCCGGGCGCAGCTTGCTGGCGCGCTCGCAGTCGGTGCCGGTGCAGCGGGCCGTGAACGCCTTGCGGGCGCCGTTGACCTCGAGCAGCAGCGCCGTCTGCGACTCCCAGGTGATCTCCCCGAACCAGTTGGCGCGCACCTGGTAGCGGCCGAGGTGCTTGCCGTCGATGGTGCGGGCGTCGACCCGGCCCGGGCCGGGGCCGTCGGAGAGGATGCCGACGGTAGCGATGCGCGTGGCGTCGGGGTTGAACGCCGCCACGGCCTCGGTGCACGACCGCCACAGCTTGGCGCCGGTCGTGATGCGGGTGACCAGCGTGCAGCCGCCGTCGTAGGGGTCCTTGGTGAACGTCGCGAGCACGTCGCTCGACAGGTCGCCGACGTAGCCCGGCTTGGCGTTGACCACCCCGACCGAGTCGCCGGTCGTCGTCCAGAGCAGGGTCTTGTCGACGGTGCCGATCAGCACCCGGTCGGTCTCGGCGTCCAGCGCGGAGGGGTAGCCCTTGAAGCTGCGCGACGCGAGCTGGGCGCCGGTCGTGGCGTCGTAGGCGGTGATCGTGCTCTTCGAGGTGCGGGTGTTCTTCGTCGCCACGATGCGGGCGCCGTCCCCGGAGAGGATGGTCTGGTAGACGTTCGCCTTCGTCAGCAGCGTCCGGTCACCCTGCGCGGTGACCCGGAAGATCCGGCCGTGGCCGCCCTGCTTGTTGGCGGTGGCGACGACGTACGCCGACCCGGACTTGCCGAGCAGCCGCACCACCGGGGCGCTGATCGTGACCCGCACGGCGCCGTCCACCACCGTCGTGCCCTCGACGTGGGGCACGGCCACGTCGGCACCGCGCGGCAGATCGCCCGGCGTCAGCGTGATGGCCGGCTTCGCAGTCGCCGGCGACGCGAGGAGCGTGGTGGTCAGGGCGGCGGCGCCGAGGGCGGCGAGGGTGCCCACGAATGGGCGGAACAGGGGGCGCATGGCGCGTCCTTTCGGGTGGAGTTGGTCAGCACAGGGAAGACGCCCGGGCCTGCAGAATGGTTGCAGGTCCGGCCGCAGCGGTGTCCGGACCGAAACCGCGTCGAAGTCGCCGGCGGCGCGCCCGTACCCTTCTCGGCATGATCCTGCGGATGTCCAGCCTGTTCGTGCGCACCCTGCGTGACGACCCTGCGGACGCCGAGGTCCCGAGCCACCGGCTCCTGGTCCGGGCCGGCTACATCCGCCGCGCGGCGCCCGGCATCTACACCTGGCTGCCGCTGGGGCTGCGGGTGCTGCGCAAGATCGAGGACATCATTCGCGAGGAGATGGACTCCATCGGCGGCCAGGAGCTGCTGTTCCCCGCGCTGCTCCCGCGCGAGCCCTACGACGCGAGCGGCCGCTGGACCGAGTACGGCGACGGCATCTTCCGGCTCAAGGATCGCAAGGACGGCGACTACCTGCTCGGTCCCACCCACGAGGAGATGTTCACCCTCGTCGTGAAGGACCTGTACTCGTCGTACAAGGACCTGCCGCTGACGATCTACCAGATCCAGAACAAGTACCGCGACGAGGCGCGCCCCCGCGCCGGGCTGCTGCGCGGCCGCGAGTTCGTGATGAAGGACAGCTACTCCTTCGACATCGACGACGCCGGGCTCGACGAGAGCTACCAGCGGCACCGCAACGCCTACATCCGGATCTTCGACAAGCTCGGGTTCGAGTACGTCATCGTCAAGGCCGAGGCCGGCGCGATGGGCGGCTCGAAGTCCGAGGAGTTCCTCGCCAAGGCCGAGGTCGGCGAGGACACCTACGTGCGCTGCACGCGCTGCGACTACGCCGCGAACGTCGAGGCGGTCGACACCCCGCGGCCCCCGGCCAGGCCCTTCGACGACGCGCCGGCCGCGCACACGGAGCAGACGCCCGGCACCCCGACCATCGACTCGCTGGTCGCCCACCTCAACGAGCGGTTCCCGCGCGCCGACCGCGAGTGGCACGCCGGCGACACCCTCAAGAACGTCGTGTTCTCGGTCCGCCACCCCGACGGCACCGTCGAGGCGCTGGCGGTGGGGCTGCCGGGAGACCGCGAGGTCGACGCCAAGCGGCTGGAGTCCAAGCTCGGCGAGGGCGTGGTGTTCGAGCCCTTCGGCGAGGCGGACTTCGCCGCTCGCCCCACCCTGGCCAAGGGCTACATCGGGCCGGGCGCGCTCGGGGAGAAGAAGCCCGCCGGTGTCCGCTACCTGCTCGACCCGCGGGTGGTCGACGGCACGGCGTGGGTCACTGGCGCCGACGTCGACGGCAGCCACGTGCTCGACCTGGTCGCCGGCCGCGACTTCACCAGCGACGGCCTCATCGACGTCGCCGAGGTGCGCGACGGCGACCCCTGCCCGGTCTGCGGCCACACCGACGGCGGCATCCTCGAGTCGGCCCGCGGCATCGAGATGGGCCACATCTTCCAGCTCGGCCGCCTGTACGCCGACGCGCTCGACCTGCAGGTGCTCGACGAGAACGGCAAGCTCGTCACGGTCACGATGGGCTCCTACGGCATCGGCCCCTCGCGTGCGGTCGCCGCGATCGCCGAGGGCACCCTCGACGAGCTCGGCCTGTCGTGGCCGCGCAACGTCGCCCCGGCCGACGTGCACCTGGTCGCGACGGGCAAGGACGACGAGGTCTTCACCGCCGCGGAGCGGATCGCCACCGAGCTGTCGGCGGCGGGGGTCGACGTGCTCTACGACGACCGCCCGAAGGTCAGCCCGGGCGTGAAGTTCAAGGACGCCGAGATGATCGGCGTCCCGACCATCGTCGTCGTCGGCCGCAACCTCGCCGAGGGCACCATCGAGGTCCGCGACCGCGCCTCCGGAGCGCGCGAGGACGTCCCCGTCGACGCGGTCGTCGACCACCTGGTGGCGGTCGTCAAGGCCTGACGTGCGCGGACCGGACACTAGGGTGCGGCCCATGCCGATCGACGCCGTGATCTTCGACTGGGGCGGCACGCTCACCGCGTGGCACGACATCGACTTCCACGCCGAGTCGCTGGCGCTGGCCCAGGCCGTGGTCGACGCCGACCACGACGTCGAGGTCTCGCAGCGACTCTTGCACGCTGCGGGCAGCACGATCTGGGGTCGCTCCCGCGACCACCAGCAGAGCGCGACGGTCGCCGACCTGTTCACCGAGGCGGGGCTCGCGCACGACCCCGAGCTGCTCAAGGCCTACTACGACTTCTGGGAGCCGCACACCTACACCGACCCGGTGGTGCGGCCGACGTGGGAGGCCCTGCGCGCCGACGGCATCAAGGTCGGGGTGCTCTCCAACACGATCTGGCCGCGGGCCTGGCACGAGCACTTCTTCGAGCGCGACGGCGTCCTCGAGCTGCTCGACGGCGCCGTCTACACCAGCGAGATCCCGTGGACGAAGCCCTCGCCGCGGGCCTTCGCGGCCGCCATGGACGCCGTGGGAGTCACCGACCCGGCGCGCTGCGTCTACGTCGGCGACCGCCTCTTCGACGACGTGTGGGGCGCCCGCAACGCCGGCCTGAAGGCGGTCCACCTGCCCCACAGCGCGATCCCGCCCGAGCAGGTCGGCCACACCGAGGGGACGCCCGACGCCGTCGTGCAGTCCGTGGCTGAGCTGCCGGCGCTGGTCAGAAACGGCCTCTGACCTGCGCCGACGCACGAAGTCGCAGCGGTGCGGCGCCGCGGGGGCGAATACCCCCGCCAGTACAACTTTTGCAAGAACTTGCAATGCAGACTTGTGCAGAGACCATCGCCTCGCGATCCCCGGCTCCGCATTGCATAGTCGTGGTCAGGACGAAGCAGGTGGGGACGGCCCAAGCCAGGGGGTCCCGAGCGTTCGCCTTCAGCGGTCCGCGTACTCGTCGGCTCCGGGGAATATCTCGGGAATTCCCCGGAACGACAGTTCGCGGGCCGCTGCGTCGTTCAGGAGCGCGATGGCCTCCAGCCGCCGCTCGCCCGCTGTGGCGCCCACGAGCGCGGCGTACGTCGACGCGCAGGCCCGCTCCAGCGCCAGCGCCGCCTGGTAGCGACCCTCGGTCGTGTCGAGGCCGGCCGGCGAGGTGTAGGCCGGCGCGGCGGGCTCCGGCACCGCCGAGAGCGCGGCGATGCGGCCGATGAGCATGTCGCGCCGTCCGCGGTGGGCCTCGTAGCCCGCCCGCAGGGCGACGTAGAGCTCGCGCTCGGCCGACTGCGAGGTGCGCGAGCCGAGCAGTCCGTAGACGTAGACCGCGGCGTGCTCGGCCGCCAGCGTCGTCTGCAGGGCCTCGAGCTCGGTCGTCATCCGGCCTTCTGGGGCAGGACGCCGAGGTGCTGGGTGACCGACGCCGACATCGACGCGAGCAGCTTGGCCAGCGCGCCGCTCTCGGCCCGGCCTGCGGCGTCGACCAGCGCCGCCTGCAGCGTGGTCTCGCTGCGCCGCACCGACCGGAGCGAGACGTCGGGGTCGGGGGTGGGACCGGTCGCGTCCGGGACGACGGCGTCGCCCTCGAGCACCTCGACGTGCCGCCGGTGGGCGCGCAGGAGCTGGGCGACCGGGCGTCGCAGCAGGGGTGCCTTGCGGGCCTGGGCGAGCACCGCGAGCGCGCCGGTCAGCTCGGCGAGCACCTCGTCCACGAGGGCCTGGTCGGGCGTCCGAGCCGATTCGGCCGACGCGGAGGCCGACGGCGACGGAGACGGCTCGGAGGAACGCGACGGCGAGGCGCTGCGGGAGCCCTCGCCGAGGTCGTCGCCGGTGTCGCACCCGGTGGCGAGGGCCGCCGCGGCCAGCCCGAGGATCGCCGTACGTCGACGCAGCGCCGCAGCGGCGAGGGGACGGTCGGGCACGGCGCGACGATAGCCGCCGTCTCGCCCCGGGGCCGCTATGGTGGCCGGGAACGTCGGCAGCACCCACAACAGCACACAGGAGGTCGTTTTCCGTGGCCAGGCAGCAGGACGCCGTCCGGGAGCAGATCGAGCAGGAGATCGCGACCCCCCTGAGTGCCCTCGGGCTCGACGTCGAGGCGGTGGAGCTGACCCCTGCGGGCAAGCGCCGGATCCTGCGGATCGCGGTCGACGGCGACGACGGGGTCACCCTCGACGCCGTCGCCGACGCCACGAAGAAGGTCTCCGAGGTGCTCGACGCCAGCGACGTGATGGGCGAGCAGCCCTACACGCTCGAGGTCACCTCGCGCGGCGTCGACCGGCCCCTGACCCTGCCCCGGCACTGGCGGCGCAACGCCGACCGGCTGGTCGCGGTCACCGACGTCCACGGTGAGTCCTTCACCGGCCGGATCATCGACTCGGGCGAGGCTTCGGCGACCCTCGACGTGGACGGCACCCGCCGCCAGGTCACGTACGCCGACGTGGCCAAGGCGCTGGTCCAGGTCGAGTTCAACCGCAAGACCGAGGAGAGCTGACCATGGACATCGACCTGACCATCCTGCGCAGCCTCGAGCGCGAGAAGGAGATCTCCTTCGACGTGCTCGTGGAGGCCATCGAGCAGGCGCTCCTCACGGCGTACCAGAAGACGCCGGGGGCCGCCGAGCACGCGCGCGTCGTCCTCGACCGCAAGAGCGGCCACGTCACGGTCTTCGCCGCGGAGCTCGACGACGAGGGCACCAAGATCGGGGAGTTCGACGACACCCCCGAGGGGTTCGGCCGGATCGCCGCGACGACCGCGAAGCAGATCATGCTGCAGCGGCTGCGCGAGGCGGAGGACGACATCCGCTACGGCGAGTTCTCCGGCAAGGAGGGCGACATCATCTCCGGCGTCATCCAGCAGGGCCGCAACCCCGACGACGTCTTGGTCGACCTCGGCAAGCTCGAGGCGCTGCTCCCGACCGCCGAGCGGGTGCCGGGGGAGAAGTACGAGCACGGCACCCGCATCAAGTGCCTGGTGTTCTCGGTGCGCAAGGGCATGCGCGGCCCGCAGATCACGCTGTCGCGCTCGCACCCCAACCTGGTCAAGAAGCTGTTCGCCCTCGAGGTCCCCGAGATCGCCGACGGCACCGTCGAGATCGCGGCCATCGCCCGCGAGGCCGGCCACCGCACCAAGATCGCGGTCCGCTCGACGGTCAGCGGGGTCAACGCCAAGGGCGCCTGCATCGGCCCGATGGGCCAGCGGGTCCGGAACGTGATGTCGGAGCTGCACGGCGAGAAGATCGACATCGTCGACTGGTCCGACGACCCCGCCGAGCTCGTCGCCCACGCGCTGTCGCCGGCCCGCGTCAACTCCGTCGAGATCGTCGACCTCGACGCGCGCTCGGCGCGCGTGGTCGTGCCCGACTTCCAGCTCTCGCTGGCGATCGGCAAGGAGGGGCAGAACGCCCGCCTCGCCGCCCGCCTCACGGGCTGGCGGATCGACATCAGGTCCGACGAGGCTGCCGAGCAAGCCGACAGCGGCGCCTGAGGAACGAAGGCGACGCGTGGGTCGGCGCAGGTTGAGCAAGCGACGCGACTGAGGGACGAAGTCGCGTCGGCGCGTCGAAACCACGCAAGCCGAGGCTGGAAGGTGACTGCGATGCCCGACCCGTACGTCGTCGGCGACGGTCCCACTGGCGTCCTCGTCCTGTCCGGCTCCAGCGGCCGCGTCGAGGAGCAGCGGTGCCGGGTGCTCGCCGAGGCGGGTGCCACCGCGGCGTCGTACCGCTGGTTCGGCGAGACCGTCGACCGCGTGCCGCTGGAGTCGTTCGACGAGCCGCTGTCGACCCTGCACGAGCGCTGCGACCGATTGGTCGTGCTCGGCACCTCGCGCGGTGCGGAGGCCGCCCTCCTGCTGGGCGCGCGCCACGTGGAGGTCGACGCGGTGGTCGCAGTCTCGCCCAGCGACGTCGCGTGGGCCGCGCTGAGCCAGGAGCGGCCGCAGCGGTCGTCGTGGACCAGCGCCGGCGAGCCGCTGCCGTTCGTGCCCTACGACGACGGCTGGGAGCCCGACACGGACCCTCCGGAGTACGTCGGCATGTACGAGCAGAGCCTGGAGACCTACGCCGACCGGGTGCCGGCCGCCCGCATCCCCGTGGAGCGGATCGCGGGGGAGGTGCTGCTCGTCGCGGGCGGAGACGACCGGCTCTGGCCCTCGTGCGACTTCGCCGAGCGGATCGCCGAGCGGCGCAGCGCCTCGGGGCTGCGCACCGAGCTGCTCACCCACCCGCGGGCCGGCCACCGGGTGCTGCTGCCCGGCGAGGCGCCGCACCCGCCGTCCCATCTCGTCCACGGCGGCTCTCCCGAGGCCGACGCAGCCCTGGGCGCCCTGGTCTGGCCCCACCTCGAGGCGCTGCTCGCGGGCTGACCGTCCCGGCCAGCTCGCCGATCCCCACAGGTCAGCCGTCGAGGCACTCCGCCGGGAGGTCGAACCACCGCAGGTGCTCGAAGTCGGCACTCACGCGGTCGCCGACGCCGTCCTCGCAGGTCACCTCGGGGAGCGAGTCGAAGAGCGCGACGGCCTCGGCCAGGTAGCCCGCCAGCGCCGACTCCGGCGCGCTGTCGTGCTCGCGCGGGTAGGTGAGCGCGCCGTCGGCGTCGTAGGCCAGGTGGGTCAGCCGCAGCGGCGGCTCGACGGGCCCGGCGCGGTGCTGCCACAGGCCGGTCATCGGGTCGAATCGGTACGCCGGCGCGAGCTTGTGGCCGTGGTCGGCGACCAGCGCGACCGCCCGGACGACGTACTCGAAGACCGGCTCGCTCAGGAAGTAGTTGAAGTTGATCCGCACCCAGCCGGGCTTGATGCCCTCGCAGCCACCGGTGATCTCGCGCTCGAACTCGTGCGAGCGCTCCAGGTCGATGCCGAGCAGCCGGTGGCCGTAGGGACCGGCGCACGAGCAGCCGCCGCGGCTCTGGACGCCGAAGAGGTCGTTGAGGACCGAGACGACGAGGTTGTGGTGCAGGTAGCGGCCGCCGGGCCGCCGGATCACGAATGACACGATCGAGAGCCGCTCCGCCTCGGGGTTGCCGAGCACCTCGATCGCGGGGTGGTCGCGCCAGGCGGTGACCGCGCGCCGCAGGAAGTCCTCCTCGTGCGCCCGGATCGTGGCCACGCCGACGGCCTCCTTGAGCCCGAAGACGAGACCCGCGCGGATCGACTCCACGATCGCGGGCGTGCCGCCCTCCTCGCGGTGAGCGGGGTCGAGGACGTAGCGGTGCTCCTGCGGGTTGACGTAGGAGACCGTGCCGCCGCCGACCACGTCGGGCACCGAGTTGGTGAGCAGCCGGCGGCTCACGACGAGCACCCCCGGGGTGCCGGGGCCGCCGATGAACTTGTGCGGCGAGAGGAGGATCGCGTCCTTGCGGGCCGCCGTGTCAGCGGGGTCGTGCGGGTTCATCTCGATCTCGACGTACGGCGCGCACGCGGCGAAGTCCCACAGGGCCAGCGCGCCGTGCTCGTGCAGGAGCCGGGTGATCCGGTGCGTGTCCGTCACGATCCCGGTGACGTTGCTGGCCGCGCTGAAGGAGCCGATGAGCAGCGCGCGGTCGGCGTGGTGCTCGAGCTCGGTGCGGAGCTGGTCGACGTCGATGTGGCCGTCGGCGTCCTCGTGGATGGTCACGACGTCGGCGATCGACTCGCGCCACGGCAGCTCGTTGCTGTGGTGCTCGTAGGGACCGATGAAGACCACCGGCCGCTGCTCGCGCGGGATCTGCGCCGACAGCTGGTGCCGGTGGTCGAGGTCGGCGGGCAGCCGGATGCCGAGGATGCCGACGAGCTTGTCCAGCGCGCCGGTCATGCCGCTCCCGGCGAAGATCACCACGGTGTCGTCGTCGCCGTTGACCGAGCGGTGGATCTGGGCGCGGGCGTCCTCGCGCAGGCGGGTCGTCTGCAGGCCGGTGCCGCTGCTCTCGGTGTGGGTGTTGGCGTAGCGGGGGAGCACCTCGCCGCGGATGAAGTCCTCGATGAAGCCCAGCGCCCGGCCGCTGGCGGTGTAGTCGGCGTAGGTGACCCGGCGCGGCCCGAACGGACCGTGCATCAGCTGGTCGTCGCCGATCACCGACTCGCGGATCCGCCGCAGGATCGGCGGGTCCTGGAGGGCGGGGTCGCGCGGCGGGATGGCGCACCAGTCGGACGACCCTCCCGGCTCCGGGGCACCCATGGGTCGACCCTACGACGGTTCGGAGGCCGCTGCGCCGTACCGCGTGCAGACCCAGGCGTCGGCGTCGGCCAGCACCTCGACGGTGTCGCAGTTGCCGAGCCGCTGCAGCGGCACGTCCATCCGGGCGGCGTACGGCACGCCGAGGCCGATCGCGCCGCCGTGCGAGACCACGAGCACCGTCTCGCCGGGGTGCGCGTCGGCCACCTCGCGGAGCACCTCGCCCACCCGCTCGGCGATCTCGCGCCCGGTCTCGCCGCCGGGCACCCGCTCGTCGAGGTGACCCTCCATCCAGCGGGTGTACGTCGCGGCGAACGGGTCCTCCTCGAGCGGCACGCCGCGGTGGTCGCCGACGTGGAACTCGCTGAGGGCCTGGCGGGTGGTGACGCCCACCCCCAGCCGGGCGGCGACGATCTCGCCGGTCTGCACCGCACGCGCGAGCGTGCTGGTCCACACGTGGGCCACCCGGCGGTCCGCGAGCGAATCCGCGAGCTGCGCCGACTGCTGCCGCCCGCGCAGGGTGAGGGAGCCGCCCTCCTCCTGCCACGTCGGCGCTTCGTACTCCGCCTCGCCGTGGCGGGCGATGACGAGCGTCGAGGCGCACTGCAGCGCGGTCATGCCCAGCACGCTACCCACCGCCCGGACGCGCCCGGGTTCGGGAACAGGGCCCCGGAGCGGTAGTGTTGACCCTTGGTGGCGAGCGAACCGGTCCGGATGTGCGTCGGATGTCGGGCGCGAGCCGCCAAGCGTGAGCTGGTGCGGGTGACCGTCGGCTCGGATGCGCACGGCCGACCGGTCGTCGTTCCCGATCCGCAGGGCACCGCACCCGGCCGCGGGGCGCACCTGCACCCCACGACCGCGTGCTACGAGCTCGCCGTGCGCAAGAAGGCCTTCGGCCGGGCGCTCCGCATCACCGGGAGAGCCGCGGACAAGCTGGACAGCGCAGCGGTGGAGCACCACGTCGCCCGACTCGCGCCCGACACCGATGACCGACCAGAAGGCTGGAGCAGCAGCTCATGAGCACTCGATGAGTACTTCCCGATGAGTTTGCAACACCACTAACGGTCTCGAGCACGATCCGGACTCCGGGTCTCGAGGCCAGAAGGAGAAACGTGGCCAAGACCCGAGTTCATGAGCTCGCCAAGCTCTACAACGTCGAGAGCAAGTTCGTTCTCGAGAAGTTGAAGGAGATGGGCGAGTTCGTCAAGTCGCCCTCCTCGACGATCGAGCTTCCCGTCGAGATGAAGTTCAAGAAGGAGTACGGCGACCAGCTGAAGGCTGCCGCCGACGCCGCTGCGCCCGCGGCTCCCGCCGAGGAGAAGCCGGCCGCGAAGAAGGCTCCTGCCAAGAAGGCCGCCGCGAAGAAGGTCGCCGACGCAGAGCCCGAGGCCGCCGAGGCCCCGGCCGAGCCGGCTCCCGAGGTCGAGGCGCCGGCCGCGGCCGAGGTCGCGCAGGCCGAGCGACCCGAGCCGCCGGCCGAGCCCCAGACCGACACGCCTCCCGCGGGCGAGTCCGGCACCGAGCCCAAGGCCCCGGCCCCGCGTCCAGTCGGCCGCCCCGGCGCCCCGCGCCCGGGCAACAACCCGTTCGCGTCGAGCCAGGGCATGGGCCGTCGTCCGGCCCCGCGCCCCGGCACCGAGGCCGCCGGCACCGACGCCGTCCCCGACGCACAGCGTCCGCCACGCCCGCCGGCCGGCCCGGGCCGTCCCGGCATGCCGCGCCCCAACCCGGCGATGATGCCCAAGTCTCCCGCCGCCTTCGGCGCCGGCCCCGGCGGCCGCGGCCCTGGCGGACCCGGTCGTGGTGGCCCCGGCGGCCCCGGTCGTCCCGGCGCGCCCGGTCGCGGTGCGCCCGGTCGTCCCGGTGCGGGCGCCGGTGCTCCCGGCCGTCCCGGCGGCTTCGCCGGTGGCGGTCGCCCCGGTGGCGGTGGCCGTCCCGGCCAGCGCGGCCAGACCCAGGGTGCGTTCGGCCGTCCCGGCGGCCCCTCGCGCCGCGGCCGCAAGTCGAAGCGCGCTCGTCGTCAAGAGTTCGAGGCCATGGAGGCCCCGACGATCGGCGGCGTGCGCGTCCGCAAGGGCAACGGCGAGACCGTCCGCCTGCCGCGGGGCGCCTCGCTGACCGACTTCGCCGAGCGCATCGGCGTCGACGCGGCCCAGCTCGTGCAGATGCTGTTCAGCCTCGGCGAGATGGTCACCGCGACCGAGTCGGTCAACGACGCGACGCTCGAGCTGCTCGGTGAGGAGCTCAACTACGTCGTGGAGGTCGTCTCCCCGGAGGACGAGGACCGCGAGCTGCTCGAGTCGTTCGACCTCGAGTTCGGCGAGGACGAGGGCGACGAGTCCGACCTCGCCTTCCGCCCGCCGGTCGTCACCGTCATGGGTCACGTCGACCACGGAAAGACCAAGCTCCTCGACGCGATCCGCGATGCCAACGTGGTCGACAAGGAGGCCGGTGGCATCACCCAGCACATCGGCGCCTACCAGGTAACCGCCGAGGTCGACGACAACGAGCGGCGCATCACCTTCATCGACACCCCGGGTCACGAGGCGTTCACCGCCATGCGTGCCCGCGGCTCGCAGTCGTCCGACATCGCGGTCCTTGTGGTCGCGGCCGACGACGGCGTGATGCCGCAGACGGTCGAGGCGCTCAACCACGCCAAGGCCGCCGGTGTGCCGATCGTGGTGGCGGTCAACAAGATCGACAAGCCCGACGCCGACGCGACCAAGGTGCGGGGCCAGCTCACCGAGTACGGCCTCGTCCCCGAGGAGTACGGCGGCGACGCGATGTTCGTCGACGTCTCGGCCAAGGCCGGGCTCAACATCGACAAGCTGCTCGAGGCGATCGTGCTGACGGCGGACGCGTCGCTCGACCTCCGGGCGAACCCCCACCAGGACGCCCAGGGCATCGTGATCGAGGCCCACCTCGACCGCGGTCGTGGCCCGGTCGCCACGGTGCTGGTCCAGCGCGGCACGCTGCGCGTCGGCGACTCCATCGTCGCGGGCGCCGGTCACGGCCGCGTGCGGGCGATGCTCGACGAGCACGGCGAGAACATCGAGGAAGCCGACCCGGGTCGTCCGGCGATGGTCCTCGGTCTCACCGCCGTGCCGGGCGCGGGTCAGACGTTCATCGTCGTCGAGGACGACCGGATGGCCCGTCAGATCGCCGAGCGGCGCGAGTCGCGCGAGCGGGCGGCCATGCAGGCCAAGCGCCGCGTGCGTCGTACGCTCGAGGACTTCATGGCCTCCATGGAGAAGGGCGCCGAGAGCCAGGAGCTGAACCTCATCCTCAAGGGGGACGTGTCCGGCTCGGTCGAGGCCCTCGAGGACGCGCTGGCGCAGATCAGCGTGGGCGACGACGTGAGCATCCGCATCATCGACCGCGGTGTCGGTGCGATCACCGAGACCAACGTCGACCTGGCCGCTGCGTCCGACGCGATCATCATCGGCTTCAACGTCCGCCCGCAGGGCAAGGCGACGGAGCTGGCGGACCGCGAGGGTGTCGAGATCCGCTACTACTCGGTCATCTACCAGGCGATCGAGGAGATCGAGGCGGCCCTCAAGGGCATGCTCAAGCCCGAGTTCGAGGAGTCGAGCCTGGGTCAGGCGGAGATCCGCGCGATCTTCCGCTCGTCCCGCATCGGCAACATCGCGGGCTGCATGGTCACCAGCGGCGTGATCCGCCGCAACGCGAAGGTGCGCGTCATCCGCGACGGCTCCGTCGTGGCCGACAACCTCGACCTCGCCTCGCTCAAGCGGGAGAAGGACGACGTCACCGAGGTCCGCGAGGGCTTCGAGTGCGGTCTGGTGCTGCGCAACTTCCAGGACATCAAGGAAGGCGATGTCGTGGAGGCCTTCGAGATGCGCGAGATCCCGCGCGCCTGATCGGGTATCGGGCGGCAGTTTCACCGGGTACCCGGTGAAACTGCCGCTTCCCCGACGGAACTCCGTCGGGTCAGGACCAGTTTCACCGGGTACCCGGTGAAACCGGGCAAGACGGGAGCAGGAGACATGGCAAGCCCACGGATCAGGAAGATCGCCGACCGGATCCAGCAGATCGTCGCCGAGATGCTCGAGCGGCGGCTCAAGGACCCGCGGCTGGGGTTCGTCACGGTCACCGACGTGCGCCTCACCGGCGACAGCCAGAACGCCACGATCTTCTACACGGTGCTGCCCGACGTCTCGATCGAGCAGAGCGACGAGGCCGCGCTGGCCGCGACGGCCGCCGCGCTCGAGTCGGCCAAGGGCCTGCTGCGCTCCGAGGTCGCCAAGCAGCTCGGCATGCGGCACGCGCCGACCCTCGAGTTCGTCGCCGACGCGCTGCCCGAGTCGGCGCGGCACCTCGACGAGGTGCTGGCCAAGGCCCGCGCGCTCGACGAGGAGGTCGCGGCGCGTCGCGGCGCGGCGTACGCCGGCGAGGAGGACCCGTACAAGAAGCCGCGCGAGGTCGAGAGCGACGAGACCGACCCCGAGGATGACTGACCCGGGTCTCGTCGTCGTCGACAAGCCGGCCGGCCTCACCTCGCACGACGTGGTGGCGCGGGTCCGGCGCCTGGCCGGCACCCGCAAGGTGGGCCACGCCGGCACCCTCGACCCCATGGCCACCGGCGTGCTGGTGCTCGGCGTCGAGCGCGCCACCCGGCTGCTCGGCCACCTGATGCTCACCGACAAGGCGTACGACGCCACGGTGCGGCTGGGCGTCTCGACGGTGACCGACGACGCCGAGGGCGAGGTGGTGTCGACGACACCGGCGGGCGGGCTCGACGAGGCGACGGTGCGGGAGGCGCTGGCCGGGTTCACCGGCGACCTGCTCCAGGTCCCGACCGCGGTCTCGGCGATCAAGGTCGACGGCAAGCGCGCCTACCAGCGCGTCCGCGAGGGGGAGCAGGTCG
The DNA here is from genome assembly GCF_000422805.1 of Nocardioides halotolerans DSM 19273. Taxonomy (GTDB): domain Bacteria; phylum Actinomycetota; class Actinomycetes; order Propionibacteriales; family Nocardioidaceae; genus Nocardioides; species Nocardioides halotolerans. The sequence continues at coordinate 117,063 of NZ_AUGT01000022.1, forward strand.
AGCTCACCGCGCGACCCGTGACCGTGCATGAGCTCGTCGTCCACGACGTGCGCGCCGAGGGCGACGTCGTCGACGTCGACCTCTCGCTGCGCTGCACCAGCGGCACCTACGTGCGTGCGATCGCGCGCGACGCCGGGGCCCGGCTGGGGGTGGGCGGCCACCTCACCGCCCTGCGGCGTACGGCGGTCGGTCCGTACGGGCTCGACGTCGCCCGCACCCTCGACGAGCTCGCCGACGACTTCGCGGTGCTCCCGATCGCGGACGCCGCCCGCGCGGCGTTCGCCTCGGTCGACCTCGACGAGGACGCCGCCGGCGACGTCCGCGTCGGCCGCCCGCTCGACCTCGAGCTGGCCGGCCTGACCGCCGTCTTCGCCCCCGACGGCGCGTTCCTCGCGCTCTACGAGCCGCGCGAGGGACGTGCCCGCGCGGTGGCCGTCTTCACCTGAGCCCTAGAGTTCCCGTCGTGGAGATCTGGCGCTCGCTCGCCGAGGTGCCGGCCGACCTGGGCGGCACCGTCGTGACGATCGGCAACTTCGACGGGGTCCACCTCGGGCACCGACGGGTGCTGTCCCGGGCACGGGAGGTCGCGGACGAGCGCGGGCTGACGCTGGTCGCCGTCACGTTCGACCCGCACCCGATGGCGGTGCTCCGCCCCGAGCACGCGCCGACCCAGCTCACCACCGTCGAGCGCCGGGCCGATCTCCTCGCCGAGGCCGGCGCCGACCACGTGCTCGCCCTGCCCTTCGACGCCGACATGGCGTCGTGGACGCCCGAGGAGTTCGAGCGCCGCGTGCTGGTCGACGCCCTGCGCGCCAAGGCGGTGGTGGTCGGCGCGAACTTCCGGTTCGGCACCCGCGCCTCCGGCGACGTGGCGACGCTCCAGGCGCTCGGCGCGGAGCACGGCTTCACCGCCGAGGGCATCCCGCTCGACGGCGGGCCGATGGTCTGGTCGTCGACCTACGTCCGCACCTGCCTGGCGGCGGGCGACGTCGCGGGCGCGGCGGAGGCGCTCGGGCACCCGTACGCCGTCCGCGGCGTCGTCGTGCAGGGCGACCAGCGCGGCCGCGAGCTCGGCTTCCCGACCGCCAACGTGCCGACCGACGGGATGACCGCGGCGCCGGCCGACGGGGTCTACGCCGGCTGGCTCAAGCGGCTCGACACCGGCGAGACCTACCCGGCCGCGATCAGCGTCGGCACCAACCCGACCTTCGACGGCGTGCGCGCGCGGCGGGTCGAGAGCTACGTCCTCGACCGCACCGACCTCGAGCTCTACGGCGTCGAGGTCGAGGTCGCCTTCGTCGACCGGCTGCGCGGGATGGTGGCCTTCGACTCGGTCGAGGCCCTCGTCGAGCAGATGCACGCCGACGTCGACCGCGCGCGCGAGCTCGTCGGCGACGCCGCCGCCGAGCAGTAGCCTGCCCGCGTGCCGCCCAGGATCGATGCCTCCTCCCGAGCGGAGGCGTGGTTCCTCGAGCACGGTCTCCCGTACTTCGTCGACGACGTCCGGGCCGACGTGCGCCACCGGCTGCGCCGGTCACGGCTCCTCGTGGTGCTGGCCGTGGCCTGCGGGCTCGGTGTGGCGGCCGGGGTCGTGGTGGCCCTGCTGGCGGACCGCGACGAGGGCACCAACGGCTTCACCACCGGCGTCACGGTCGGGCTGGCCGTGGTCACCGTCTACGCGCTGCGCGCCCTCAAGGCCGACGCGATCGCCCGGTGGGCGGCGGGGCGTGCCCTGGGCAGCCTCGGTCTCCTGGTGCCCCTGGCGACCCGTGCGCTGCCGATGCTGCTGCTGTTCATCACCTTCCTCTTCATCAACACCGAGGTCTGGCAGGTCGCGAACGCGCTGAGCCCCGGTGTGCTCGGCGGCTCGGTGCTCTTCTTCGGCCTGGCCGCCGTGTTCTTCCTCGTCTCCCGGCTCGGGGAGGAGCTGGACGACGTCGACGACCTCGACTCCACGGAGGCGGTCGTGGCGGCCTGCCGCGACACCCCCGTCCAGTCGGAGGCGAGCGAGCTGGCGCTCCAGGGCGAGAAGCTCGCCGTGGACTCCCACGTCGTGGGCCTGGAGAAGGCCAACCTCGTGCTGGCGCTCGTCATCGCCCAGGCGGTCCAGGTGTTCCTGCTCGCGGTGGCCGTCTCGACGTTCTTCGTCCTCTTCGGCGCGGTGGCCATCGACGACCACGTCATCGAGAGCTGGGTGGAGGGCGGGGCCGACTACCGGCTGGGCCAGCACCTGGTCAGCGTCCAGCTGTTCAAGGTGGCGATCTTCCTCGGCTCGTTCAGCGGCCTCTACTTCACCGTCTACGCGATCACCGACGCGACCTACCGCCAGCAGTTCTTCACCGAGATCCTCCGCGAGCTGGAGCGCGCCGTCGGCGTGCGGGCGGTCTATCGAGACCTGCAGGACCACCGCCACGAGGCCGGCGTCACAGACGGAGGTAGGCCAGCACCGCCTGCACCCGCCGGTTGACCTCGAGATCGACCGGCAGGTCGAGCTTGGCGAAGATGCTGTTGATGTGCTTCGCGACCGCCTTCTCGGTGACGTGGAGGCTGGCGCCGATCGACGCGTTGGACTTGCCCTCGGCCATCAGCGCGAGCACCTCCCGCTCGCGCGGCGTCAGGCGCTCGAGCGGCTCGTCGCGGCGGCGCGCCATCACCGTGGCCACCACCTCGGGGTCGAGCACGGTGCCGCCGTCGAGGACCCGGCGTACGCCGTCGACGAACTGGCGCACGTCGGAGACGCGGTCCTTGAGCAGGTAGCCGACCGCGCCCTCGCCGCTGGCCAGCAGCTCGCGCGCGTAGAGCTGCTCGACGTACTGCGAGAGCACCAGCACGGGGAAGCCCGGCCGCTGCGCGCGCACCGCGATCGCGGCGCGGAGGCCCTCGTCGGTGAACGTCGGCGGCATCCGCACGTCGAGCACCGCGCCGTCGACCTCGGGGTCGAGCAGGGCGGCGTCGAGCTCGACCGCGTTGTCGACCTCGCGGGCGACCACGAAGCCCGAGCCCGCGAGGAGCTGGGTCAGCCCGGCTCGGAGGAGGGCGTTGTCCTCGGCGAGGACGAGGCGGGGCTCAGGACGCACGGCACCTCCAGCGTGACGATCGTGGGGCCCCCGTCGGGGCTGGACACCGCCATCGTGCCGTCGAACGCCGCCAGGCGTCGCATCACACCCCGCATGCCGGTGCCCGCTTCCGCATCGGCGCCGCCCCGGCCGTCGTCGCCGACCACGACGCGGAGCAGGCCGTCGCGATGGGCGAGCTCCACCCAGGCCTGCTGGTGGCCGGAGTGCTTGGCGGCGTTGGCGAGGCACTCGGCGACCGCGAAGTAGACCGCCGACTCGATGGGGGCGGGCGGTCGCCCGCTGAGGTCGCCGACCACCTCGACCGGCACCGCCATGTCGAGGGCCAGCGCCCGGATGGCGCCGTCGAGGCCCCGGTCGGCGAGCACCGGCGGGTGGATGCCGCGCACCACCGAGCGGAGGTCGGCGATGGCCGCGGACGTCGCGGCGCGCGCCTCGGTGACCGTGCGCCGCGCCGCCTCGGGGTCGCGCTCGAACTGCTCCTCCGCCATGCCCAGGCTCATCGACACCGCCACCAGCCGGGCCTGGGTCCCGTCGTGCAGGTCGCGCTCGAGCCGGCGCAGCTCGGCCGCCGAGTGGTCGACGGCCTCCGCCCGGCTCCGGGTGAGGGCCGCGACCCGCCGCTCGAGGGTCTCGGTGCTGCCGTAGGTGAGCAGCAGCCGGTCGACCTGCGACCGCATCGCCATCAGCGGGGGCGCGCCGAACCACCAGAAGAACCCGGTCGCCACCGCGAGGAGCAGCACGACCACGAGCAGCGAGATCACCCAGCCGACGGTGATCGCCCAGAGGATCCAGACCAGGTCTCGCCAGGTCATCGGGTCGGCGAGCACCGAGCGCAGCTGCACGAGCGGTCCACCCTCGGGCGCGGGGCGGTACGGCGGTGGCAGGTCGACGCCGAGCACGCGGCCGGCGAACTGCCGCTGCCGGTTGGCGACGACCCGGATGAGCGGCACCGCCGCGACCACGAAGACGACACCGACCCAGACGACCACCAGGAGCCCGCCCACGACGAACAGGACGAGGCCGATCACGAGGGGGACGAGCCAGAGCACCTGCTCGGCGGCGTACCCGGTGAGCTGGAGCCGCCCCGGCGGGGCAGGCTCCTGCGTGGGCACGGGCTGGGTGTCGGACACGCCTCCATCCTCTCCGAGCGCCGCCCGGCAGACAGTGGTGCCAGCACCACCAGCGCTCGGGTCCTGCGACCACTGACCTGCGGCTCCGCGGCGCGAAGGCTGGAGCCATGACGAACCCACTCTCATCTCTCGCTCATCGCACCGCCCGCTGGTGCGCCCTCCACCCCTGGCGCGCGATCCTCGGCTGGGTCGCGCTGGTGGCCTTCGCCGTCGGGCTGGCCACGATGGTGCCGACCCAGGAGAACACCGACGCCGACTACCGCCTCGGCGAGTCCGGGCGCGCGGACGCCATGGTCGCCGACGCCGGCTTCGACGACCCGGACACCGAGCAGGTGCTGATCACCGCCGGGCCGACCCAGACGGGGGGACAGCTCGACGACGCGAAAGCCCAGGAGGCGGCCGCCGCGGTCGTCGCGGCCATGACCGGTCTCCCGGGCGTCGACGACGTCGCCGAGCCCCAGGTGAGCCCGGACGGGTCGGCGTACCTCGTCTCGATCCAGCTCGCTCGCGATCAGGACGACGTGACCGCGCTTCAGGACGCCACCGCAGCAGTGCAGGAGGACTTCCCGGGGCTCCAGATCCGCCAGTCGGGCGATGTCAGTCTCGACGAGGCGATCGGCGACCGGGTGGCCGAGGACCTCTCGTCGGCCGAGACGCTCAGCCTCCCCGTGACGCTGATCCTGATGCTGCTCGCCTTCGGCGCGCTGATCGCGGCCGGCCTCCCGGTGCTGCTCGCCGGCAGCAGCGTCGCCGCCACCATCGGGGTGCTCGCGCCGGTCTCGCACCTGATCCACGCGGACGACACGGTCACCAGCATGATCGTGCTGATCGGCATGGCGGTCGGCGTCGACTACTCGCTCTTCTACCTCAAGCGGGAGCGCGAGGAGCGGGCCAAGGGCCACACCAGCCGCGACGCGGTGGAGATCGCCGCGCAGACCTCGGGGCACTCGATCCTGGTGTCCGGGGCCGCGGTGATCTGTTCGATGGCGGGGCTGTTCCTCATGGGCGACCCCACCTTCAACTCGCTGGCGTCCGGCTCGATCATCGTGGTCGCGGTCGCCGTGCTGGGGTCGATCACGGTGCTCCCGGCGCTGCTCGCCAAGCTGGGACGCTGGGTGGACCGCCCGCGCGTGCCGCTGCTCCACCGCGTTGTGCGCCGGATGCGCCCGGGCGCGGTCAGCGGTCGGATCCTCGGCCCGGTCGTCAAGCACCCTGCGGTCTCGCTGTTGCTCGGCGTCGTGGTCGTCGTGCTGCTCGCCGTGCCCGCCTTGGGCATGAAGACGCACAGCGGCAACCTCGAGACGCTGCCCGGCTCGATCGCCGAGGCGAGGACGATGCAGGACCTCAGCGACGCCTTCCCGTCGGAGGGCACCACCGCCGACCTGGTCGTGCGGGCCGAGGCCTCGCAGCAGGACGACGTGGCCGCGGCGCTGGCCGAGGTGGAGGCCGCGGCCGAGGAGTCGTCGCTCTTCCGCCCCTCGGGGACCGACGTGCAGGTGTCCCAGGACGGCACGGTCTCGGTGCTCACCCTGGCGATGCCGTTCAAGGAGTCCGACGGCCGCGTGGACACCGCGATCGGGGACCTGCGCTCCGACCTCGCTCCGGCCGCGCTCGACGAGCTCCCAGGGCCGACGGTGGAGTACGCCGTGGGCGGGGGCTCGGCCGAGTCGCTCGACTTCGTCGAGCGCCAGCAGTCGCGGCTGCCGCTGGTCATCGGGTTCGTGCTGCTCCTGACCCTGGTGATCATGGGCGTGACCTTCCGCAGCGCGCCGGTGGCGATCATCTCGGCGCTGCTCAACCTCGCGTCGGTGGGCGTGGCCTTCGGCCTCATGACGATGGTCTTCCAGCACGGGTGGTTCGAGAGCGCGCTCGACTTCAGCAGCCCGGGCTTCGTCATCGACTGGCTGCCGCTGTTCGTGCTGGTCGTGCTGGTCGGGCTGTCGATGGACTACCACGTGTTCGTGCTGAGCCGGATCCGCGAGCACGTGCAGCGCGGGCTCCCGACCCGGCTCGCCGTGCGCCAAGGCGTGACCGACACGGCCGGCGTCGTGACCAGCGCGGCCGCGGTGATGGTCTCGGTGTTCTCCATCTTCGCGACGCTGTCGATGCTGGAGATGAAGATGATGGGCGTGGCCCTGTCCGGGGCGATCCTCCTGGACGCGACGCTGATCCGGCTGGTGATGCTGCCGGCGGTCCTGTGCCTGCTCGGCGACCGGGCCTGGTGGCCGATGCGCCGCCCGCGCCCGCTGGGCGAGCGGGTCTCCGAGCGCGAGCCGGCGTACGACTCAGCCGGCGTCTAGGTCCTGCTCCACGAGCGCGGCGATGCTGTCGACGGCCGACTGGTCCTCACCAGCGACCTCGACGGTGTCGCCGTGCTTCGCGCCCAGGGTCATGAGCATCAGCGACGAGCTGGCGTCGACGCCGTTGATGGTCACGGTGCTGCCGAGGGCCCCGGCCGCCTCGGCGATGAGGGCGGCGGGGCGGGCGTGCAGGCCGACGGACGAGCCGACGGTGACGGACGTGCTGGGCATGGTTCTCCTCGTGTCGCGGGTCAGAGCTGCTGGACGACGACGCGCTCCGGGTGGAGGTCGTCGGGGCCGGGGATCGTGGTGCCGGGCAGCCCGGCCGCGGCGCTCCCGTAGGCCACCGCGAGGGCCAGCCGGTCGGGCGGGTCGAGGCGGCGCTGCTCGGCGAGCAGGTAGCCGAACAGCGTGCAGTCGCCGGCCCCGACGGTGCTGACCACGACGGTGGGTGGCGCCGGAGCGTGCCACGCGCCGTGGGCGTCCACCAGGACGGCACCCCGGGCGCCGAGGGTCGCCAGGACGGCGCCGACCCCGCGGTCGACGAGCGTGCGGGCGGCCTTCGCCGTCAGCGCCGGGTCGGTCTCGAGCTGGGCGGCGTCGCCGCCGGTCACCGACGCGAGCTCCTCGGCGTTCGGCTTCAGCAGGTCGGGTGCCGCGCCGGGCAGGCGGTCGACGAGCGCGGCCAGCGGGCCCTCGCTCGTGTCGACCGCGACCCGGCTGACCCCGCGCAGCCGCGCGACCAGGTCGGCGTAGTAGTCGCTGGACGCGCCGGGTGGCAGGGAGCCGGCCAGCACCGTCCAGGCGCCGCCCGCCGCACTGCTGACCAGCGCCGCGGCGAGGTCGTCGAGGTGCTCGGTCGCCACAGCGGCGCCCGGGCCGTTGAGCTTGGTCGTCGTGCCGTCCGGCTCGGTGAGCGTGAGGTTGACCCGGATGTCGCCCGCCGGCCGCGACGGACGGCAGTCGATGCCGGCCACCTCGAGCTCGTGGACGAACGGGTCGTCGGGACGAGCGGGGAGGACGGCGATGGTGGGCAGCCCGGCGGCGACCGCGGCCCGGGAGATGTTGACCCCCTTGCCGCCGGCCTGGGAGGTCATCGCCTCCACGCGCACCACGGCGCCGCGCTCGAGGGGTCCGGGCAGCGCGACCGTGCGGTCGAAGCTGGGGTTGGCCGTGAGCGTGACGATCGCGCCGGCGACGCCGGCCGCGGCACTCATGCGCGCACCACGTCGAGCCCGATCGCCTCGAACGACGCTGCGTCCTCGCCGTCGATGCCGTCGTCGGTGACGAGGACGTCGACGTCCTCGAGGTCGGCGAAGCGCACCGTGCGCTCCTGCCCGACCTTGGTCGCATCGGCGAGGACGACCACGCGCTGGCCGCTCGCGATGAGCGCGCGCTTGGTCGCGGCCTCCTCGGGGTCGGGGGTCGAGAGGCCGTGGCGCACCGAGATCCCGTTGGTGCCCACGAACGCCAGGTCGGCGCGCAGTTGGCCGATGGCCTCGATGGTCGCGTGTCCGACGGCCGCCTGGGTGGCCGGCCGCACGCGGCCCGGGAGCAGGTGCAGCTCGACGTGGGGGAGCGGTGCCAGCAGCGCGGCGATCGGGACGGCGTGCGTGATCACGGTCCAGTGGTCGGTGGGCGGCAGCAGGGCGGCGAGCCGCACCGTCGTGCTGCCGGCGTCGAGCAGGAGCGTGCAGCCGCCCTCGGGCAGCAGCGCGGCGGCCGCCCGCGCGATCCGCTCCTTCTCGCCGGCCTGGGCGAGGTCGCGGTCGGGGAGCTGGGCCTCGAGCATGGTCACCGAGCGCGTCGAGACCGCGCCGCCGTGCACCCGCCGCAGCAGCTTGAGCTTCTCGAGCTGGGAGAGGTCGCGCCGCACCGTCTCGGTGGTCACGTCGAAGTGCGAGGCGAGCTCGGTCACCGCGACGCGGCCGCGGGTGGCCACGAGCTCCGCGATGGCCTGGTGCCGCTCCTCGGCGTACATGGCGTGCTCCTGACTGGGCCGGGCGTGGATCTGTGAATATGTTGTTTTAGTCCCGAATATGTTGACTGTCAAGGACGGCGTGCCCTTGGATGAGGACATGGTCACCTCCTCCGCTGCCGAAGTCGGCCACGCCACGCTGCGCGGAACGCCCGTGGTTCCGGGACTCGCGTTCGGTCCGGTGCTGCTGGTCGCGCACGAGGTCTCGCCCGCCGCCGTCGTGGCGTACGCCGGCCACGACGACGTCGAGTCGGCGCTGACGGCGTACGACGCCGCCGCCCAGGCGGTCGCGGAGGGCTTCACCGCGAAGGCGGCGCGGGCCAGCGGCGCTGCGACCGAGGTGCTGACCGCCAGCGCCGGCCTGACCCGCGACAAGGGCCTGCGACAGGCGGTCGCGACGCGGGTCGAGGGCGGGGCGCCGTTGCTCGAGGCCGTCCACGAGGGCGTGGCGCAGTTCGTCGACGTGTTCACGGCGATGGGCGGGCTGATGGCCGAGCGCGCGACCGACCTGCTCGACATCGAACGCCGCCTCGTCGCGCGGCTGGTGGGGGAGCCCGAGCCGGGCGTGGTCCTGCCCGAGGCCGCCTCGGTGCTGGTCGCCGCCGACCTCGCGCCGGCCGACACGGCGGGTCTCGACCCCGACGTCGTCCTGGCGCTCGTGACGGAGAAGGGCGGCGCCACCAGCCACACGGCGATCATCGCGCGCCAGCTCGGCATCCCGTGCGTGGTCGGGGTCGCGGGGGCGATGGGCCTCGAGCCGGGGACGAGCGTGCTGGTCGACGCGATCGCTGGCACCGTCGAGAGCGGCGTCGACGCCGACGCGGCCACCGCCCGGGTGGAGGCCGACCGCGCCGCCCGGGCGGCCACCGACTCCTGGACCGGGCCGGCGGCCACGACCGACGGCGTCCGGGTCAAGCTGCTGGCCAACGTGGCCGACGGCGAGTCCGCGCGCCACGCCGCCGGCGCTCCGGTCGTGGGCGTCGGTCTCTTCCGCACCGAGCTCTGCTTCCTCGACCGGCGGGACGAGCCCTCGGTCGAGCAGCAGGCGGCGATCTACGGCGAGGTGCTGGACGCGTTCGCCGGCGAGGACCGCTACGTCGTCGTGCGCACCCTCGACGCCGGCTCCGACAAGCCGATCGCCTTCGCGACCCTCGACGACGAGGAGAACCCCGCCCTCGGCGTCCGGGGTCTCCGGCTCTCGGTGCATAACCCCGGGTTGCTCGAGCGGCAGCTCGACGGCATCGCCGCCGCCGCGTCGGCGTCCGCGACCGAGACCTGGGTGATGGCCCCGATGGTCGCGACGATCGCCGAGGCGCGGGAGTTCGCCGAGCAGGTGCGGGCGCGCGGGCTCAAGGCGGGCGTGATGGTCGAGGTGCCCTCCGCCGCCCTCCTGGCCGACCGGGTCCTCGAGGTCGTCGACTTCCTCTCCATCGGCACCAACGACCTCACGCAGTACACGATGGCCGCCGACCGCCTCGCCTCGGACCTCGCTCACCTGACCGACCCCTGGCAGCCCGCCGTCCTCCAGCTGATCGCCGCCACCGCGGCCGCTGGACAGCGGGCGGGCAAGCCGGTCGGCGTCTGCGGCGAGGCCGCCGCCGACCCGCTCCTGGCCGTCGCGCTGATCGGCATGGGCATCACCTCGCTCTCGATGGCCGCGGCCGCCGTGCGCGCGGTCGGTGCACAGCTGTCGTCGGTCTCCTCCGACACCTGCCGGGCGGCCGCAGAGGCCGCGCTCGCCGCCCCCGACCCGATGGCTGGCCGCGACGCCGTGCGGGCCGTCGTCTCGTGACGTCGACCCGGCGCGAAGTTCGCGCCGGGTCGACGGCTCAGGGCTCGACCGTGACCTTGATGGCCTCGCCGTTCTTGACGATCTCGAACGCGCCGAGCACGTCGTCGAGCGGTAGGTGGCGGGTGATGAGGTCCTTGACCGGGACCTGGCCGGTGGAGATGTACTCCAGCGCACGCTTGTTGTGCTCGGGCGCGGAGCCGTTGGCGCCGTGGATGTGCAGCTGGCGGTAGTGCACGAGGTTCGAGTCGCAGGTGATCGTCGGGTTGGTCTTGGGCAGGCCGCCGAAGAACGAGATCCGTCCGTTGCGCGCGGCCATGGAGATCGCCTGCTCCTGGGTGATGTTGGCGGCGGTGGCCGTGATGATCACGTCCGCGCCGCGGCCGCCGGTCAGCTCCATGACCCGCTCGACGACATCGACCTGGGAGCCGTCGATGGTCTCCTCCGGCCCCACCGCCTCGGCCGACATCTTCAGGCGCTCGGCGTTCACGTCGACGAGGTAGACCGGGCCGGCCTGGTGGACGCCGCGGGCGATCCGGATGTGCATGCACCCGATCGGCCCGGCGCCGAAGACGACGACGGTGTCGCCGGGCTCGATGCCGAGCAGCTCCTGGGCGTTGATCGCGCAGGCGAACGGCTCGGCGGCGGACGCCTCGTCGAAGCCGACGTTGTCGGGGATCCTGTTGAGGCCGTCGACCTTGAGCACCTGCCGCGGCACGATCATGTACTCCGCGAAGCCGCCGTCGTACTGGTAGCCCACCGACGTCTGGTTCTGGCACACCGCCATCCAGCCCTTGCGACACTCGTGGCACTCACCGCACGGCACCGCGGCGATGACCTGCGCCCGGTCGCCGACCTGCCACGAGGCGCCGTACGTCGCGTTGACCTCGGCTCCGACCTCGACCACCTCGCCGGCGATCTCGTGCCCGATGATCCGCGGGGGCGTGAGGTTCTGGTGGCCGTTGTGGAAGATCTTCACGTCGGTGCCGCACGTGGAGCAGTTCCGGACCCGCAGCTTGATCTCGTCGGGGCCGCACGTCGGCTCCGGCGCGTCTTCCAGCCGGACGTCTTCGGGGGCGTAGAACCTCAAGGCCTTCATGACGCCGACGCTAGTGCGTCCATCCACCAAAGACCACATCAACGGGCAAGAAATTGTGCCCGAATGCTTGGCAACGTGCCCGAATGTGTGCAGACTGGCGCCATTGCGGCCGTGACAGGCGTCACGTCCTTGGGTTAGAGAGGGAAACCAGATGGCCTCGACCTCCACAGCGACCCGCAGCAGCGGCGCGCGCGTCAACGTCCAGAAGTTCGGCACCTTCCTGTCCAACATGGTCATGCCCAACATCGGCGCCTTCATCGCCTGGGGCCTGATCACCGCCATGTTCATCGAGGTCGGCTGGATCAACCTGGGTGGCGGTGACCACGCCTGGCTCAGCGCGGGCAGCTGGGTGGCCCACATCGGTGGTTGGGGCGACTACGCCGGTGGCGGGTTCGTCGGTCCCGGCATCACCTACCTGCTGCCGCTGCTGATCGGCTACACCGGCGGCAAGATGATGTACGACACCCGCGGCGGGGTCGTGGGCTCGATCGCCACGTTCGGGGTCATCGCCGGCACCGAGGTGCCGATGTTCATGGGCGCGATGATCATGGGCCCGCTCGGTGGGTGGTCGATGAAGAGGATCGACGCGATCTGGGACGGCAAGATCCGGCCCGGCTTCGAGATGCTGGTCAACAACTTCTCGGCCGGCATCTGGGGTGGGCTCCTCGCCACGCTCGGCTTCTTCGGGCTCAGCCCCGTCCTCACCTGGATCGCCGACCGCGCCGGCGACGGCGTCGAGTGGATGGTCAACCACGACGTCCTGCCGTTCACCTCGATCCTGATCGAGCCCGCCAAGGTGCTGTTCCTCAACAACGCGCTCAACCACGGCGTGCTCACCCCGCTGGGGCTCCAGGAGTCCGCCGAGAAGGGCAAGTCGATCCTGTTCCTGCTCGAGGCCAACCCGGCCGCCGGCCTGGGCCTGCTCCTCGCCTACAGCGTGTTCGGCAAGGGCCTGGCCAAGGCGTCCGCCCCCGGCGCCGCGATCATCCACTTCTTCGGCGGCATCCACGAGGTCTACTTCCCCTACGTGCTGATGAAGCCGATCCTGATCCTGGCGATGATGGCTGGCGGCTTCGCCCAGATCCTGGTCAACGTGATCTTCGGCAGCGGCCTGCGCTCGCCGGCGGCCCCGGGCTCGGTCTTCGCGGTCTACCTGGCCGCACCGACCGACCTGAAGAACCTCGCGGGCATCACGCTCTCGATCATCTGCGGCGGTGCTGCGTCGTTCGCGGTCGCGGCGTTCCTGCTGAAGATCGACAAGACCGAGGAGGCCGAGGACCAGCTGGTCGGCGCCACGGCGAAGATGGAGGAGCTCAAGGGCAAGAAGTCCTCGGTCGCGTCCACGCTGACCGGCGGCACGACGGTGGCCACCCAGCAGATCCGCTCGGTCGTGTTCGCCTGCGACGCCGGCATGGGCTCCTCGGCGATGGGCGCCTCGGTGCTCCGCAAGAAGATCCAGGCGGCCGGGCACGCCGAGGTCACGGTCGTGAACAAGTCGATCGCCAACCTCACCGACGAGTACGACGTGGTCGTGACCCACCAGGACCTGACCGACCGGGCCCGGGAGCGAACCCCCTCGGCGGTGCACGTGTCGGTCGACAACTTCATGGGCAGTCCGCGGTATGACGAGATCGTGGAGCTGATCGAGCAGTCGCGTGGCTGAGGTGCTCACGTCGGAGGCCGTCCTCCTCGGCGGGTCCGCCCGCTCGAAGGAGGAGGCCATCGACGAGGCCGGCCGGCTCCTGCTGGCCTCGGGCGCGGTCGAGGAGTCCTACCTGGCCGCCATGCACGAGCGGGAGACCTCGGTGTCGACCTACATGGGCAACGGCCTGGCCATCCCGCACGGCACCAACGAGGCGAAGTCGGCGATCCGCCGCACCGCGATCAGCTTCGTGCGGTACGCCGAGCCGGTCGACTGGAACGGTCAGCCCGCCGAGTTCGTGGTCGGGATCGCCGGCGCCGGAGACGACCACCTGACGGTGCTGTCGCGGCTGGCCGAGGTCTTCACCGACGACGACGAGATCGCCCGCCTGCGCGCGGCCGCGACCGCCGACGAGGTGCTCGGCGTGCTCGGCGACGTCCAGGTCTGAGGTTCGGGGGGGGTCTCAGGCCGGTTCGACCGTCACGGGAACGCCGTTCAGCGCGGCGTTCCCGCTGACGTCGAGCCGCTCGGGGTCGGTGAGGTCGTTGATCGAGACGCCGGCGACGGTCGCCGCGTGCCGCATGCCGGTGCCGCCGACCTGGTGGCCGTAGCCGTGGGGGAGCGAGACGACGCCGGGCATCACGTCGTCCACCGCGCTGACCTCCACCTCGACGGCGCCGACGCGCGAGCTGACCCGCACCACCGAGCCGTCGTCTAGGCCGCGGTCGGCGAGGTCCTTCGGGTGCATCAGCAGGTGGTGCCGCGGCTTGCCCCGGGTGAGCCGCTCGGTGTTGTGCAGCCACGAGTTGCAGTCCTGCTTGTGGCGCCGTCCGATCAGCAGCAGCTCGCCGGCGCCCGCAGGCTCGACGGTGTCGAGCGCGGCCCGCACCCGGTCGAGGTCCGCCACGAGCAGGGCGGGCGTGAGGTCGATCCGCTTGTCCTTCGTCTGGAGCCGGGCGGGCAGCGTCGGCCGCAGCGGCCCTAGATCGACGCCCTCCGGCTGCTTGCGCAGCGCCCGCATGGTCGTGCGGCCGCCGAGCTTGAGGAGCCCGGCGATCATCGTCGCCGGTGACGCGGCGAACCGCGCCTTGACCGCCAGCCGGTCCTTGAGACCGGCGCCCAGCCGGGCGGTCACGCGCTCGGCGAGCCCGCCGAAGACCTCCCAGTCGTGACGGGCGTCGCCGGGCCTCGGGAACACCGCCGGCGTGAACCGCGCCGTGTTGCGGACCGCGAAGGCGTGGAAGATCAGGTCGTAGTGGTCGCGCTCGAGCGCGGTCGTCGGCGGCAGGATCACGTCGGCGTGCCGCGTGGTCTCGTTGAGGTAGATGTCGACGGCGACCATGAAGTCGAGGCCGTCCAGCGCCCGCGCGAGGTCGGCGCCTCCCGGCGTGGAGAGCACGGGGTTGCCGGCGATCGTGACCATCGCGCGGACCTGCCCGTCGCCCGGTGTCTCGATCTCCTCCCGCAGCGCCGCGACGGGCAGCTCGCCCCCGAACTCCGGCAGGCCGCGCACCCGGCTGCGCCACACGTCGTGGTGGCCGGGCCCGACCAGCCCGCGCTCGACGACGTCGATCGCCGGCTCGGGCAGCAGCACGCCTCCCTCGCGGTCGAGGTTGCCAGTGAGCACGTTGAGCAGCTGGACGGCCCACTGGGAGACGGTGCCGAAGCCTTGCGTCGACAGCCCCATCCGGCCGTACGCCGCCGCGCGGTCGGCGGCCGCGAAGTCGCGGGCCAGCCCGCGGACGGTCTCGGCCGGCAGCCCGCTCGCCTTCTCGGCACGCTCGGGGGTGAAGTCGGCGACCAGCGCCGCGAGCTCGTCGAGGTGGTCGACGTACGCCGGGGGAGTGGCGAGCCCCTCCTCGATCAGCACGTGCACCATCGCGAGCAGCACGGCGGCGTCGGAGCCGGGCCGGACGAAGTGGTGCTCGGTCGCGACCTTGGCGGTCTCGGTGCGCCGAGGGTCGAGCACCACCATCCGGCCGCCGCGCGCCTTGAGGTCGCGGAGGCGGCGGGGGAAGTCGGGCGCCGTCATCAGCGAACCGTTGGACGCCATCGGGTTGGCGCCGAGCACCAGGAAGAAGTGGGTGCGGTCGAGGTCGGGGATCGGCAGCAGGAGCTGGTGGCCGTAGAGCTGCCACGCCACGAGGTGGTGCGGCAGCTGGTCGACCGACGTGGCGCTGAACTTGTTGCGGGTCCGCAGGGTCTTGATGAACGGCACGCCGTGGGTGAGGAACCCGAGCGAGTGCACGTTGGGGTTGGCGGCGTAGATGCCGACCGCGTTGGCGCCGTGCGCCTCGACCGTCGCGGCCAGGCGCTCGGCGACCAGGCCGAGCGCCTCGTCCCACTCCATCTCCTCCCACGTGGCGTCGGCGCCCTCGCCGACCCGGCGCAGCGGCCGGCGCAGGCGGTCGGGGTCGGTGTAGACGTCGGCGAGCGACACGCCCTTCGGGCAGATGTAGCCGCGCGAGAGCGGGTCGGCGTCGTTGCCCTTGATGCCGGTGACAACGCCGTCCTCGAGACTCAGCTCGACCCCGCAGATCGCCTCGCACAGGTGGCAGACGCCGATCCTGGTGCCGGTGAAGCCGGGCGGCACGGGATCCTCGGTGAGCAGTCCCATCCCCGCAACCTAGCGGTGCACCCGCGGCCGGCTAGTCCGGCAGCGACCCCGGCGGCTTGCAGATCACCGTGTCGGAGGGGATGTAGGTGGTGTGCATCTTCTCCGTGCGCTCGAGCACGTCGGACCCCGCGCGCCGCCAGTAGCGCCAGACGTCGATGTCGAAGCCGCCGTAGCCGCTGTTGGGGTAGCAGTCCTCGGTGTCGAGGGTCCGGGTCGCCGGCGAGGTGAAGGCGTAGCGGTCGCCGGTCTTGGTCGTGATGTCCCAGTACTCGGTCGAGAACAGCCGCACCGTCACCACGCCCTGCTCCGAGGGCGTGCCGGGCGTGACCCGGGCGTGCACCAGCACGCCGTACGGCGTGTCGTTGCGCCACTTCAGGTCGACCGTGGGCCAGGCCACCGTGGCCTCGCGGCCCACGGGGTAGCGGTCGATGTAGAACGAGTGCGGCTTGTGCTCCACGTCGGTCATGCCGCCGAAGAACGCCGCGTTGAACGTCGTGGTCGCCATCTGCGAGACGCCGCCGCCGAGGTCCTCGGCGAAGATGCCGTTGCTGATGATGAAGCCCTTCGTGAAGCCGTTCTCCTCGGTGCGCTCGCCGACGGTCCCGTTGAGAGAGAACGTCTCACCGGGCCCGACGATCGTCCCGTCGACCAGCTCGGCCGCGCGGCCGATGTTGACGTTGCGGTACTCCGCGTAGGGGTAGTAGGTCGTGAACGACGAGATCTCCTCCTTGATCCCGAGCGCCTTGGCCTCCTCGGTGGTGAACTCCGGCTCGACGACTTCGGCCGGCACCTGCAGCTCCCGCTCGCCGGCCGGACGGACGACGAGGTCGAGGAAGGCGGCGTCCACCTCGGCCTGGTCGAAGCTGACGCCCGGCTTGGCCGGGATGACGCGCGGCTTGCCGGCGAGCAGCCGGATCTCGGCGTCGACGGGGGCGGCGCCGTCGCCGGCGACCAGGCCGGACAGCTGCTGGGACAGCACCTTCGGACGCAGCTGCGGCACCAGCCGGCCGCCGTCCGGCACGAGCCGCAGGGCACGCGCGTACTGCCGAGGCTCGAGGGTGACCGCCGACTCGCCGAACCGGAGCGTCACGGGCGCCGAGAGCGCCGGCTCCGCGAACTCCTCGACCGCCCGGTCGACGTCGGAGCGGTCGATCTCGGGGGCCGCCTCGATGGTGGGCAGGTCGACGTCGGAGTTCGAGAGGTACGCCGCCACGAGGGCCGTGCGGGCGGCTTCCGCGTCGACGGCGGTGCCGGGGACGGGCTCGGTCACCTTCGCGCCCTTGCGCGTCAGCCGGACGGCGCCCTCGACCGGCTCGGTCGCGATCTCCTCGTCGAGCGCGGCCAGGTAGGAGTCGAGACGCTCGTCGTCGACGTCGACCACCGCGTCGAGGCTCTCGCCGCCCGTGAACCGGTCCCACAGCGTCGCCGGCGACCATCGGGACCCGCCCGCCGCCTGCGCCACGGACGCCGCCACGTCGACGGACAGCCCGGCGTCGGCCGGCGCGATCTCGCGCGACCTGCTGTCCACCGTGACCTCGAGCGACGCCGCGGCGCTCTCGGCGAGGTCGGCGCGGAGCCTGTCGGCCGCCGCGTCCCGGCTCAGCCCGCCCACCTCGACCCCGGCGATGCTCGTGCCCCGGGGCAGGTCCTCGCCGGCCACGAGCACCGCCACGACGTACGCCCCGCCCGCGGCGAGCACGCCGAGCGCGCCCAGCCCCCACCACCGCCTCACGAGTGAAATGTACGGATGCCGCCGCGGCTGGCAAGGTGGGCGGCGCAGCGCGAGACGCCGCGGCCGTCCGGTTTTGGGCGGCTCCGAGGCCCGCTGATACTCTTCATCGGTTGCCCGATCGAGGGCACCAGCACCTGCTGAAACCGCCGTGCAACGGCCGCGGATCCAGAGTGCCCGGGTGGACAGGCCCCGGCGCGCCGCGCAGACGAGAGACCGAAGGAGCCCCGCATGTCAGTCGGAACCGACACGGAGACCAAGAACAAGATCATCGCCGAGTACGCCACGACCGAGGGCGACACCGGCTCTCCCGAGGTCCAGATCGCGCTGCTCAGCCACCGGATCGCTCACCTCACCGAGCACCTCAAGGAGCACAAGCACGACCACCACAGCCGGCGTGGCCTGCTGCTGCTGGTCGGCCAGCGCCGCCGGCTGCTCAACTACCTCAACAAGACCGACATCGAGCGCTACCGCTCGATCATCGAGCGTCTCGGCCTGCGCCGCTGACCTTCCGGAGGACCCGCCCTGGCGGGTCCTCCTCTGCTTTTCCGCTAGATTCCACAACTGAACACAGCACCACAACCACTCAGGAGCGACCCGCCGTCTGGCTCGGTCCTCGGTAGTGGCTCTCAGAGCTCCGCCGCCTGCGGCGCTGCGCTCTGCGGGCCTCGATCGAAGACCGGCACCGGAAACTCATCCGGCCAAGCGGGCGCCGCGGATCGCTCCGCGACAAGACAGGTAACCCCTTGACCGACAACTCCTTCGAGCCCGTCGTCAGCTCCGTCGAGACGGTTCTCGACAACGGCAAGTACGGCCAGCGCACCATCAAGTTCGAGACCGGGCTGCTCGCCCGCCAGGCGGCCGGCTCCGTGACCGCCTACCTCGACGACGACACGATGCTGCTCTCGGCCACCACCGCGGGCAAGACGCCCAAGGACCAGTTCGACTTCTTCCCCCTCACCATCGACGTCGAGGAGCGGATGTACGCCGCGGGCAAGATCCCCGGCTCGTTCTTCCGGTCCGAGGGCCGCCCGGGTGAGGACGCGATCCTCACCTGCCGCCTCATCGACCGTCCGCTGCGCCCGACGTTCAAGAAGGGCCTGCGCAACGAGGTCCAGGTGGTCATCACGGTCCTGGCGCTCAACCCCGACGCCCCCTACGACGTGCTCGCGATCAACGCCGCGTCGATGTCCACCCAGCTCTCCGGCCTGCCGTTCAGCGGTCCGGTCGGCGGCGTCCGCGTCGCGCTCATCGAGGGCACCTGGGTGGCCTTCCCGAGCCACAGCCAGCTCGAGGACGCCGTCTTCGACATGGTGGTCGCGGGCCGGGTCACCGAGACCGGCGACGTCGCGATCATGATGGTCGAGGCCGAGGCCACCGAGCAGGCCATCACCCTCATCGACGGCGGCGTGCAGTCGCCGACCGAGGAGGTCGTGGCCAGCGGCCTCGACGCCGCCAAGCCGTTCATCAAGCAGCTCTGCGAGGCGCAGAGCGAGCTCGCCAAGCAGGCCGCGAAGCCCGTCCAGGACTTCCCGGTCTTCCTCGACTACGAGGACGACGTCTACGCCGCGGTCGAGGCCGCCGCCAAGAGCGACCTCGTGGCCGCGATGCAGGTCGCCGACAAGCAGGAGCGCGAGCACCGCACCGACGAGCTCAAGGCGTCCGTGCTCGAGCAGGTCGGCCCGCAGTTCGAGGGTCGCGAGAAGGAGATCGGCGCGGCGTTCCGCTCGGTCAACAAGCAGGTCGTCCGCGAGCGGGTGCTCCGCGACAAGATCCGCATCGACGGCCGCGGCCTCGCCGACATCCGCCCGCTGCACGCCGAGGTCGGCGTGCTCCCGCGGGTGCACGGCTCCGCGCTGTTCGAGCGCGGCGAGACCCAGATCCTGGGCGTCACCACCCTCGACATGCTCAAGATGGAGCAGCAGCTCGACACGCTCTCCCCGGAGAAGCACCGCCGCTACATGCACAAGTACGTCTTCCCGCCGTTCTCCACCGGTGAGACCGGCCGGGTGGGCTCGCCCAAGCGCCGCGAGGTCGGCCACGGCGCGCTCGCGCGCCGCGCGCTCCTGCCGGTGCTGCCCTCGCGCGAGGAGTTCCCCTACGCGATCCGCCAGCTCTCCGAGGCGATGGGCTCCAACGGCTCCACCTCGATGGGCTCGGTCTGCGCCTCGACGCTGTCGCTGCTGCAGGCCGGCGTGCCGCTCAAGGCGCCGGTGGCCGGCATCGCGATGGGCCTGATCTCCGGCGAGATCGACGGTCAGACCCAGTACGTCGCGCTCACCGACATCCTCGGTGCCGAGGACGCCTTCGGCGACATGGACTTCAAGGTCGCCGGCACCCGGCAGTTCGTCACCGCGCTGCAGCTCGACACCAAGCTCGACGGCATCCCCGCCGAGGTCCTCGCCGCGGCCCTGACCCAGGCCCGCGACGCGCGCCTGGCGATCCTCGACGTCATGGCCGAGGCCATCGACGAGCCCGAGGAGATGTCGCCGACCGCGCCGCGGATCATCACGATCAACATCCCGGTCGACAAGATCGGCGAGGTGATCGGGCCCAAGGGCAAGGTCATCAACCAGATCCAGGACGACACCGGCGCCTCGATCTCGATCGAGGACGACGGCACCATCTACATCGGTGCCACCAACGGTGACCAGGCCGAGGCCGCCCGGTCGGCGATCAACCAGATCGCCAACCCGACGATGCCCGAGGTCGGCGAGCGCTACCTCGGCACCGTCGTCAAGACGACCAACTTCGGCGCGTTCGTCTCGCTGCTCCCGGGCAAGGACGGCCTGCTGCACATCAGCAAGCTCCGTCCGCTGGCCGGCGGCAAGCGGGTCGAGGCGGTCGAGGACGTCGTGTCGGTCGGCCAGAAGATCCAGGTCCAGATCGCCGAGATCGACGACCGCGGCAAGCTCTCGCTGGTCCCGGTCGTCGAGGACGACGCTGCGGCGGAGTCCGAGACCGAGGGCACCGGCGACGAGGCCGCGGCCGAGTCCGTCGAGGCCTGATCCTGGCCGCTCGCACCTCGCCGCTGCGCGCGGGCTCGACCCGCACGCTGCAGACGGAGACCGACGGCGCCGGACGCGTGACCTCACGCGTCCGGCGCACGGTCCTGCCCGGCGGCCTCCGGGTCATCACCGAGCAGCTGGCCGGCGTCCGCTCGGCCAGCATCGGCGTCTGGGTCGGCGTCGGCTCCCGCGACGAGACCGCGACGCTGCACGGCTGCTCGCACTTCCTCGAGCACCTGCTCTTCAAGGGCACCAGCGAGCGGTCCGCGCTCGACATCTCGATTGCGCTCGACGCGGTGGGCGGTGAGTTCAACGCCTTCACCGCCAAGGAGTACACCTGCTTCCACGCGCGTGTCCTCGACGACGACCTCGACCTGGCCGTCGACGTGCTCGGCGACATGATCACGTCCTCGCTGCTGACCCCCGAGGACGTCGAGGCCGAGCGCGACGTGATCCTCGACGAGATCGCGATGCACGACGACGACCCCGACGACGTGGTCCACAACCTGTTCGCCGAGCAGGCCTACGGCCCGGCCGCGCCGCTCGGCCGCCCCATCGCCGGCACCGTCGGGTCGATCGAGGCGCTCACCCGGGCGCAGGTGGCGCGGTTCTACCAGCGCCACTACCGGCCGGCCAACATGGTCGTCGCCGCCGCCGGCAACCTCGAGCACGCCCAGGTCGTGAAGATGGTGCGCTCGGCGTTCGGTCGCCGCGGCTGGCTCACGGGCGACGAGCCGCCGGTCGCGCCGCGTCGCGGAGCCAAGCGGGTGCGCGTGCACCCGGGAGTCATCGAGGCGACCCGACCCTTCGAGCAGGTCAACCTCGTGCTCGGCATGGAGGGCGTCCACCGCAACGACGACCGCCGCTTCGCCCTCGGCGTGCTCAACACCGCCCTCGGCGGCGGCACGTCGTCGCGGCTGTTCCAGGAGGTCCGCGAACGCCGGGGGCTCGCCTACTCGGTCTTCTCCTTCGCCAGCCACCACGCCGACTCGGGCCTGGTCGGCGTCTCCGTCGGCTGCCTGCCCAACAAGCTCGACGAGGTGCTGGCCGTGGTCCGCACCGAGCTCTCGCGCGTCGCTGCCCACGGCATCTCCGAGGAGGAGCTGGTGCGCGGCAAGGGCCAGCTGCGCGGCGGGCTCGTGCTCGGGCTGGAGGACTCCGGGTCCCGGATGTCGCGCATCGGCAAGGCCGAGCTCGTGCACGACGAGCTGCTCGGCATCGACGCGGTGATGGACCGCATCGGGTCGGTCACCCTCGACGAGGTCCAGTCGGTCGCCAAGCAGGTCTTCGGCAAGCCCGAGATCCTCGCGGTCGTCGGGCCGAGCTGACCAGGCCTCAGGCGGTCACCGAGCGCCGTGCCGGCCGGCCACGGCGCGGCAGTAGGCCTCGCGGCGGCGGGCCGCGCAGCCGTCGCGGCGGCGGCGCCGGTCGAGCAGCTCGGGGTCGAGCGCCGAGTTGAGGCCGTCGCGCAGCAGCGCGAGCGCCTCGGCCCGCATCTGCGAGATGCGCGACTCGGTCACGCCGAGCTCCTCGGCGAGGTCGGACATCGTCCGCTCGTCGATGAAGCAGCCGCGCACGACCGCGCGGAGCCGTGCCGGGAGCGCGGCGATCGCGTGGTCGAGGTACTCGAGGCGCTCGCCGTGCTCGACCTGCGCCTCAGGAGACGGGTCGGACGCCGGGAGCACGTCGGAGAGTCGGACGGCCGCCTCTGAGTCGAGGGAGAGCACCGACGCGCGGGCCAGGTCGTCCTCGGAGCGCTGGACCTCGGCGAGGCTCAGGCCCAGCGACTCGGCCACCTCGGCGTCGTCGGGGGCCTGGCGCCGGTCGGTGGCGAGGGCCGCCCGCGTCGCGTCGATCTCGCGACCCCGACGGCGTACGGCGCGCGACGCCCAGTCGAGCGAGCGCAGCTCGTCGAGCATCGCCCCGCGGACCCTCGTCGCGGCGTAGTTGGCGAACGGGGTCCCGCGCGAGGGGTCGAACGCGCGGGAGGCCGTCACGAGGGCGACGAGGCCTGCGGAGTGGAGGTCGTCGCCGCTCACGTGACCCGGCACCCGGCCCAGCGTCTCGCGCACGATGTGGGCGACGAGCGGCACGTGGCCCACCACCAGGTCGTTGGTCGTTGCGGTTGCCGTGGTCATGGGACCAGCCTCGGTCCGACGGCCGCCCGGGTGCAGACGCGCATGCTGGCACTGTGGTGGTACCGACGCACCAGACGGACACGTCCGATCGGTCACCACCCGCCGGGGACTTCTGGTCGCGGGGTTTCGCTCAGGTGCGGGGCGTCGGCGCCGATGAGGACCCCATGGTGACACCGATGGAGCGGCTCTCGACGGTGCTCTGGCACCAGCGTGAGCTGCTGACGAGCCTGGAGCACGCCCACACCGACGCCGACGCGGTGCGGCACGAGCTGCGCCGGACCGAGGTCCTGCGCGCCGTGGCGGCCGACGAGGCCGCGGGCGCGCTGGGGCTCGGTCCCTGCCCGACCCTCGCCGAGCTCGCCGCCAGGTCCGGCAGCCCGTGGTCAGAGGTCCTGGCCGACCACCACGCAGCACTGACGGCGGCGGGCGCCGGCCAGCCGAGCCTGGTGGACTTCCTGCGCGTCTGAGACGCCCCGCTGGACGTGCGGTGGGTCAGCGGTGGACCAGGGCGACCATGCCGGCGCAGCCCGCGGCCCAGAGCACGCTGGTGAAGGTGCCGATGATGAACCGCTCGGTGGTCGCACCGCCGCTGGCGCCCTCGGCGTGGCGGAGGTCGGGGAACCGGCCGACCCCCTTGAGCGCGAGCACGACCGCCACGCCCTCGGGGAACCCGGCCGCGAGCCCGGCGAAGACCGCCAGCCGCTCCAGGGCACCGATCCAGGCGCCGCCCTTGAGGAACACCTCGGCGTCGGAGACCGAGTCGCGGGCCGGCTGACCGCGGTCGACTACCGCGAAGACGCGGGTGGTCAGCGGGCCGCCGCCCACCACCGCGAGCAGGCCCGCCAGCGTGACGAGGAGCGTCAGCTCGACCCGCCCCGAGGAGACCTGGTCGGAGACCGCCGCCACCACGGCGGCGGCCGCCAGGGCCGCGGCCGAGACGGGCGGCCAGACCGCGCGTCCGGAGCGCGTCCAGCCGAGGGCCGCCGCAGCCAGCGCGAACGCGAGCAGGGCGAGGACGAGCTGGGTCGTGTTGTCGGCGCTCATCGCACCTGATCCTGCAGCAGGCCACCGACGAGCTCGGTGACGAGCTCGCGGGCACGCCGTCCCTCCACGAGGCCCGCAGCCTGGGCGCGCTGGCTGATCGCCGACTGCGTGACCCCGAGCCGCTTCGCCACCTGCTCGTAGGTCGCGCCGGCGTCGACGAGGTCGGCCACCTCCCAGCCCCGCGGCGTACGCCGGCCGAGGACGGCGGCCCAGAGCCACAGCGTGGTCTCGAGCGCGCGGGCCCCCGGCCCCGGCCGGCCGTCGTCGCCGACGACCCGGAGGCGCCACGGCGCGGACTTGGCGGAGGTCACCGCCTCGCGGGCGTGGAGGTAGGCCGGTCCGCGGCCGGCGCGGGTGCTGCGGGGGAGCGGCTCCTCGACCTCGCCGATGCCGATGCCGACGTTCCAGCCGTCCTCGCGCAGCAGTCGCTCGACGACGACGGCGAGGGTGGCAGGCCGGTCGAGCACGCCCTGGAACTCGTCGCCCGCGGTGCGCTCGAAGGGGCGCAGCATGGCGGCGTCGGCGAGCGCCACCAGGGTGTCGGGCACGCGGTCGGTTGCGGCCGCCCGCGTGGACCCCCGCTGGTCGATGGTGAGCACGGCGACGCGCATGGCGACCTCGCTTCAGGTTGTGTCCTGAAGTCAGTCTACATCAGGTAATAACCTAATGACGAGAAAGTTCAGGTGACAGCCTTCATCGCCTGCCGATGATCCCAACCACGGCGGGGGCCTTCTGCTCCACGACGGAGATCCGGAAGCCGGCGAGCTGCAGCGCCGCCGACGCCTTCTCGACCATCGTCGGGACCTGCTCGGGGCGGGACGCGTCGTAGTAGAGGTAGACCGACCCGCCGGGCAGCACCCGCTCGTGCAGCAGGGCCACCTCGTCGGCGCAGTCGCGGACCCAGAACAGGTTGACGTTGAACGCGAACACCTTCGTCAGCCGCTTCACGGGGACCCGCAGCGTGGCCAGGTCGATCTGGCGCACGGTGAGCCGGCCGGCCTCGACGAACTTCGCGCACCGACGGCGCGTGCGGTCCACGCCGGACTCGGAGCGGTCGATCGCGAAGAGCCTCCCGGTCTCGAGCCGGGAGCAGATCAACTCGGCCGCCGCGCCCGGTCCGCAGCCGATCTCGAGGATGTGGTCGTTCGGCTGGACGTCCATGAAGTCCACGGCCCACCGGATCCGGGCCGGGATCGTCTGCACCGCCATGACCCCCACCCTGCCAGATCCGCGAGCGCACGGTGCGAGCCTGCGAGCACCGTGATCAGCGAGGAGGTTGAGGAGCGTCGGCTCGGACCGAGCCTGCGAGGGCCGAGCGACGCGTCACGAAACCACGCAAGCCGATGCTGGTACCGAACCCAGCCCAGAGGGACCCTCGAGCGACGCGTCACGAAACCACGCAAGCCGATGCTGGAACTGAACCACTACCGTGTCGCCCGTGACAGCCGTACGACGCGTGGCCGTGCTCGGCGCCAGGGGCAAGGTCGGCACCGAGGTCTGCCGGGCCGTGGAGGCGGCCGACGACCTCGACCTGGTCGCGGCCCTCGACGTCGACGACTCGCTCGACGCGCTGGTCGAGGCCGGCGCCGAGGCGGTCGTCGACTTCACCCACCCCGACGCCGTGATGGACAACCTGGAGTTCTGCGTCGGCCACGGCATCCACGCGGTGGTGGGCACGACCGGCTTCGACGACGACCGCCTGGCGACCGTCGAGGGCTGGCTGGCCGCCGCGCCCGAGGTCGGCGTCCTGATCGCGCCGAACTTCTCCATCGGCGCGGTGCTGATGATGCGGTTCGCGGCCGTGGCCGCGCCGTTCTACGAGTCGGTCGAGGTGGTGGAGCTGCACCACCCGGACAAGGCGGACGCGCCGTCGGGCACCGCGCGGCGTACCGCCGAGCTGATCGCACAGGCCCGCCGCGAGGCCGGGGTCGGCCCCGTGCCCGACGCGACGTCCACCGGCCTCGAGGGGGCGCGGGGCGCCACGGTCGACGGCATCCACGTCCACGGGCTGCGGATCCGCGGCCTCGTGGCGCACCAGGAGGTGGTGCTCGGCGGGGTGGGGGAGACCCTGACGATCCGCCACGACTCCCTCGACCGCGTCTCGTTCACCCCGGGAGTGCTCACCGGGCTGCGCGCGATCGGCGACCGGCCGGGGCTGACCGTGGGTCTCGAGCACCTGCTCGACCTCGGCTGATCCGTCTCCTGCAGGTTCGTGCAGGTGCGCGAACCTGTCGCCCCGCGTAACTACTGCTCGGGGGTGCCGTTGAGGCAGCGTCGGACCCACTACTCGCCCGACTCGGGGCGCTGCGAGAAGAAGAGGTTTCCACATGCACAGTCGATCCATCCGGATCTGGGGCGCCGCGACAGCGGCCCTCCTGGTTGCCGGAGCACTCGGTGTCTCGGCTCCCACCGCGACTGCGGGCACGAAGGGCGGTCTCCAGACCGACTCCACGGTCGCGGCCCGCGCGCTCGACGCGCTGCGGGCGCACTCGACCGAGCTCGGGCTGACCACGGGACAGGCCTTCCGCACCACTGACACCGTCCTCGACCGGTCCGGCGCCAGCCACGTCCGCATGGACCGGACCTATCGCGGCCTCCCGGTCGTGGGTGGCGACCTGGTCGTGCACCAGGCGGCCGACGGCTCCTGGGCCGGGGTCAGCCGCACCCTCGCCGCGCCGCTGCGGATGAGCACCACCCCGCGGCTGACGAAGACCGTCGCGCAGGCCCGCGCCCTCCGACCCACCAAGGCCCTCCGCGGCATCAGCCGGCTCGAGGCGAAGGGCGCCCCGCGCCTGGTCGTCGACGCCATCGGCCACCGGCCCCGCCTCGCGTGGGCCGTCACCACGGGCGGCCGGCACGCGGACGGCACGCCCAGCCGCCTGACGTCGTACGTCGACGCCCGCACCGGCGCCGTGCTGCGCCGCGAGGAGGGCATCGAGACCGTCGACGGCACCGGCCAGAGCCTCTACAGCGGCACCGTCCCGCTGAAGGTCACCCAGTCGGGCTCGACCTACCAGCTCAAGGACCCGACCCGCGGCAACACCTACACGACCGACCTCAACAACAAGACCGACTCGATCTTCTGCCAGCTGTTCGGTCTGGGCTGCCAGGCCGGCACGACGTTCACCAGCACGACGACGACGTTCGGCAACGGGACGACGAGCAACCGGGCCTCGGCCGGCGTCGACGCGCAGTACGGCACCAACGAGACGTGGGACTACTACAACCAGGTACACGGCCGGAACGGCATCTTCGGCACCGGCGCGGGCTCCTACAACCGGACCCACTACGGCTCCAACTACGTCAACGCCTTCTGGGACGGGACGAAGATGACCTACGGCGACGGCGACGGGGTCAACTACGGCCCGCTCGTCTCGCTCGACGTGGCCGGCCACGAGATGTCGCACGGCGTCACCGAGAACACCGCCAAGCTCACCTACTCCGGTGAGTCCGGCGGCCTCAACGAGGCGACGTCCGACATCTTCGGGTCGATGGTGGAGTTCTTCGCCAACAACCCGAACGACCCGGGCGACTACCTGATCGGCGAGGAGTTCGACCTCAAGAACCACGCCGGCCTGCGCCGCATGGACAACCCCATCGCGGACGGGTCGTCGCCCAACTGCTGGTCCACCGGCACGAAGAACCTCGACGTGCACTACTCGTCGGGCGTGGGCAACCACTTCTTCTTCCTGCTGGCCGAGGGCTCGGGTGCGCACACGATCAACGGCGTGCCGCACAATTCGCCGACGTGCAACGGCTCGACGATCACCGGCATCGGCCGCGACGCCGCCCAGAAGATCTGGTTCCGGGCGCTGACGGTCTACATGACCTCCGGCACGACGTACTCGCAGGCCCGCGTGGCCACGCTGAACGCCGCGCGGGACCTCTACGGCGCCGGCTCCACCAGCTACAACACCGTGGCCGCCGCCTGGAGCGCCGTCAGCGTCAGCTGACCTCGGGCTGGATGCCGGCCGCGTCGGACGGAAACGACGCGGCCGGCATCTGCCGACACCTCACACCAGGCTGGTGTGCAGCCGCACCTGCTTGACCCTCGTCGCACCGGTGCCGTCGAGGTCGAGCTCGCGGTGCGCGGCGTCGGCCGCCCAGCCGGCGTCGGTGAGGAAGGCCCGGAGCGTGTCGTCGCCGGCCATCACCCACGTCACCGCTCGCTGGAACCGGTCGGCGACCATCGTGTCGGCCGCGGCCTGCAGCAGGCGCGAGCCGTGGCCCCTGCCGCGCTCGTCGGGGTCGACGGTCAGCTCGCTGAGCTCGGCGTCGGCGACCGGGTCGCGGTCGGGGTCACCGGCCGGGCCGGTGATCGCGAACCCCACCACGCGGTTGCGCTCCAAGGCGACCAGCACGCGGTTGCGGGCGTCGCCGGGGCGCTGCAGCGACGCCGCCCAGGCCTCCGCGGCGGCCTCCTCGGCCTCCGGGCCGGAGGGGATCGCGTCGGGCGGCAGCAGGTCGCCGTACAGGCTCGGCCACGCGCGCAGCTGGACCCGGGCGATCGCGGGAGCGTCGTCGGCCCAGGCGACGCGGACGGAGACGTCGGCACCCGCGCTGCTCATGCCCGCCATCCTCTCAGCCGTCCCGCAGCCCGGCCCCGGTGGTTCCGGGCCGGGTGGTTACTGTCCGAGGCATGGAGATTCGCAACCTCGGCTCGAGCGGCCTGAAGATCTCGGCGATCAGCTACGGCAACTGGCTGACCCACGGCAGCCAGGTCGAGGAGGACGCCGCCCTGGCCTGCGTGCGGCAGGCGCTCGACGAGGGGATCACCACCTTCGACACGGCCGACGTGTACGCCGACACGAAGGCGGAGAGCGTCCTGGGCAAGGCCCTGGCGGGGGAGCGCCGCGACGGGCTGGAGATCTTCACGAAGGTCTACTGGCCGACCAGCCCCGGCGGGCCCAACGACCACGGCCTGTCGCGCAAGCACATCATGACCGCGATCGACGGCTCCCTGCGCCGGCTCGGCACCGACTACGTCGACCTCTACCAGGCGCACCGCTACGACTACGAGACGCCGCTCGAGGAGACGATGGAGGCGTTTGCCGACGTCGTGCACTCGGGCAAGGCCCTCTACATCGGCGTCTCGGAGTGGCGGGCCGAGGACATCCGCCGCGCCCACGCGATGGCCCGAGACCTGCACATCCACCTGGTCTCCAACCAGCCGCAGTACAACATGCTCTGGCGGGTCATCGAGGAGGAGGTCGTGCCGGCGTGCGAGGAGCTCGGCATCGGCCAGATCGTGTGGTCACCGATCGCGCAGGGCGTGCTGACCGGCAAGTACAAGCCGGGCGAGCAGCCGCCGGCAGGCTCTCGCGCCACCGACGACAAGGGCGGCGCCGACATGATCAGCCGCTGGATGCGCGACGACGTGCTCGAGCGGGTGCAGAAGCTCCAGCCGCTCGCCGACGAGGCGGGCCTCAGCCTGGCGCAGCTCGCCGTGGCCTGGGTGCTGCAGAACCCCAACGTCTCCGCGGCGATCGTCGGGGCCAGCCGGCCCGAGCAGGTCACCGAGAACGTCAAGGCGGCGGGGGTGACCCTCGAGGCCGAGCTGATGACGAGGATCGACGAGATCCTCGACGACGCGGTCTACCGCGACGCGTCGTTCAACGCCTCGCCGGAGAAGCGGGACTTCTCCTAGGGTCGCTGCGGCAGGCGCCGAGGAACGCCGCGCCGCCGGTCGCGAGCAGCAGGCCGAGCGACACGCCGGGCCACCAGCCCTGGCGCACGCCGTCACCGAGCAGGACGACACCGACCGCGGCCGGCACGAAGGTCTGCGCGACGATCAGCGACGCCGTGGTGGACGGCACCGCCGCGCGGTGCATGCCGAGGGAGTAGAGCCAGAACGCCACCAGGCTGAACGACGGCACGGCCAGCGCCGCGACGACGACCACCAGGTCGACCGGGGTGCCGATGCCGCGCACCGAGATCGCCGAGCCGGCGTACCCGAGACCCGCGAGGAGTCCCAGCAGGGGGCCGGCCAGGTGCCGCACGACCAGCGACGCGAGGGCGAGGGCGGCCACCGCCGCCCACAGCGACACGACGAACATCGTGTCGGTCACGACCTGCCCGGGCTTGCCCGCGCCGAGCGAGAGGAGCACGAGGCCGACGGTGACCACCCCGACGGCCGCCCACCCGGCGGGGTGCAGGTCGTCCTCGACCCGGCGCGAGGCGATCGCGGTCACCGGCAGCGACATCGCGACCATCGCCTGGGCCAGGTAGAGCGGCAGCAGCCAGATCGCCGCGGCGTGCAGCACGAAGCCGACGAGGTAGGCCGCCACGACGGCCAGCGTCCGGCCGTCGCGGACCGAGCGCCGCACGAAGCCGAGCAGCCCGTCGGGCGTGCTCTCGAACCCCCGCACGGCCTGCGCCTGGACCACGGCCGCGACGCCGAAGACCGCCGCGGAGAGCAGCCCGAGCGTGATGCCGAGCCACGTCACCGCGCGCTCACCGGCGGCTCATCGGCGGCTCATCGGTAGTGCTCGGGGAGCTCCTGACCGATCTTCACCTGAGGCTTCGGGAGGCGCATGAACTTCATCTGCATCGCCCGGGTGACGGCGTAGTAGGTGGTGCCCTTCACCGGCTGGTCGGGGAAGCGCGCGGCGAGCTGGCGGCGCAGGCGGAAGCGCAGCATCACCATGTCGACGATCACCAGGAGGATCGAGCCGAACAGGATCGCGTTGCCGGCGCTGGCGAGGGTGGCGTTGTCGGAGTAGCCGAGCACCATGGTGACCACGAGCAGCGGGATGATCAGCTCGATGAAGCTGAACCGGCTGTCGACGAAGTCGCGGATGAACCGCCGGACCGGGCCCTTGTCACGGGGCAGGAGGTACTTCTCCTCGCCGTTGCGCATGCCCTGGCGCACCCGCTGGCTCGACTCGCCCTTCACGCCGCGCTGGGCTGCGGCCTGACCCCGGCGCGTGCGCGGCGGCTTGGCGCGCGCCTTGGCGGCGGCCTCGGCCTCCTTGCGGGTGGGCGTGGGGCGCCCCTTGCCGGTGGCGGGGGACTCCTCCACGGGCGGGGTCGTGGCTTCTTCTCGGGTACGACGGAACACGTGCGCCTTCAGCCTCTGGTGGGTCGGACGAGCGGTGCTGGTGAGCCTACCGGCGCCTTGCCGTGCGGCCGTAGGGTGAGGTCACCTGCACCTGAACCGAGAGGGATCCGTCCGCATGAGCCTGATGAAGCGCATCAGCCTGATCTTCCGGTCGAAGGCCAACAAGGCCCTCGACCGTGCCGAGGACCCGCGCGAGACCCTCGACTACAGCTACCAGCGTCAGCTGGACCTGCTGTCCAAGGTGCGCCGCGGCGTGGCCGACGTCGCGACCAGCCGCAAGCGCGTCGAGCTCCAGGTGGCCCAGCTCGAGCAGTCCGCCGCGAAGCTCCAGGGCCAGGCGGAGAAGTCCCTGCAGATGAACCGCGAGGACCTCGCGCGCGAGGCGCTGACCCGCAAGTCGGCGCTGGCGGGCCAGATCGCGGACCTCAGGACGCAGTACGCCCAGCTCCAGGGCGAGGAGGAGAAGCTCACGCTCGCCCAGCAGCGGCTCCAGGCGAAGGTGGAGGCGTTCCGCACCCGCAAGGAGACCATCAAGGCGACCTACACGGCCGCCGAGGCGCAGACGCGCATCAACGAGGCGATGTCAGGCATCGGCGAGGAGATGGGCGACGTCGGCCTGGCGATCCAGCGGGCCGAGGACAAGACGGCCCAGATGCAGGCTCGCGCCGGCGCCATCGACGAGCTGATCGCCTCCGGCGCGCTCGACGACGCCAGCGCGATCAACAGCGGCGACGACATCACCCGCGAGCTCGAGTCGATGAGCTCGCAGGCCGACGTCGAGGCCGAGCTGGCCCGGCTCAAGGGGCTCTCCGCGCCCCAGCAGCCCGACGCGATCGAGGCGGCTCCCGAGCCGGGCGAGATCCTCGACGCCGAGCCGGAGAAGCAGGAGTCGGTCTCCGACGCCGGCAAGGACGCCCAGCCGTGATCATCCGGATCCTGGGCGAGGGCCAGTACGACGTCGCCGACCACGCGCTCGACCGGCTCAACGAGCTCGACACGACCCTCGAGCAGACGATCGAGGCCGGTGACGAGGCGGCGTTCGGCACGGCGCTGACCCAGCTGCTCGACGGCGTGCGCACGGTCGGGGTCGCCCACCCCGCCGACAGCCTCGACGAGTCCGACCTGATCCTGCCGCCGGCGGACGCCACCATCGACGAGGTCCGCGCGATGCTCAACGAGGACGGCCTGATCCCCGGCTGAGTCGCCGGCTTCCCTCAGGATCCTCTTGGACCGCCCGGCAACACTGGAGCCATGGCACGTTCTCGGTTCGTGGGTGACGCCGGACTGACCGTCCGGATGACGACGGTGATGTTCCTGCTCGGCGCGCTGTTCGTGGCGTTCGTGGTCGGTCTGGCCACGGTCGTCGGGTTCCAGAGCCCGGGTCTCGGTGTGGTGATCGGCCTCGCCGGCATCGGCGTCGCGATCTACCAGTGGGCCAACTCCGACAAGGTCGCCATGCGGGCGATGCGTGCCCGCGAGGTGACCCCCGAGCAGGCACCCGAGCTGCACGGCATGATCGACCGGCTCTGCGCGCTCGCCGACATGCCCAAGCCGCGGGTCGGCGTGGCCGACACCCCCGTCCCCAACGCCTTCGCCACCGGCCGCTCACCGCAGCGCTCCGTCGTCTGCGTGACCACTGGCATCCTCGGCATGCTGACCGCCGAGGAGCTCGAGGGCGTGCTGGCCCACGAGCTGTCGCACGTCGCCCACCGCGACGTGCTCGTCATGACGGTCGCCTCGAGCGCCGGCATCGCCGCCGGGATGCTCGGGCAGGGTGCGCGGTTCGGCGCGTTCGGCTTCTTCGGCGGCGGGCGCCGCGACAACAACGGCGGGTTGCCGGTGTGGCTGGTCGTGCTCCTCTTCAGCCTCGCGGTCTACGCCGTGAGCTTCATCCTGCTGCGGCTCCTCTCGCGCTACCGCGAGCTCGCCGCCGACCGCGCGGGCGCCTACCTCACCATGCGCCCCGATGCGCTCGCGTCGGCGCTGCAGAAGATCACCGGTGGGATCAACCAGATCCCCCAGCGCGACCTGCGCCAGGTCGGCGCCGCGAGCGCGCTGTGCATCGCTCCCGCGGTCGCCGGGGTCTCGCTCAGGACGCTGACCTCCACGCACCCCTCGCTCGAGCAGCGGCTCGAGCAGCTCGCCCGCATCCGGGCCGAGCTCAGCCGACCGGCCGCGTGACTGGCGCCTGAGCGTGGGCCTCTGGCAGACGATCTCGGGTCGCACCCGGCCCAAGCGCGCCAACCTCGACGCGCTGTTCCTCGTGCCGAGCGCCGCGGTGACGCTCCGGACCGCGGCCGGCCTCAGGCCGACCGGCGACGGCTCGGTCTGCTACCGGGCGGCGGTCGGCGCGGGCTTCCACGAGACCCAGGACGACATCGTCGAGCTCCTGGAGGGCTCGGCAGATGCGCCCCGGGTGCAGACCGCGACCGACGAGTTCGGCTTCACGTGGCTCCAGGTGCACCGGTTGGTCGACCCCGACGGCCTCTCCGAGATGTCCGAGCTGTGCACCGACCTCCATGCGGTCAACACGACCCTCGAGGCCGAGGGCTTCGGGCCGGGTCTGCTCTGCTCGCTGATCCCGTTCGCGGACGCCGCGGGCCGCAAGGTCGGGCTCGTCTACCTCTACAAGCAGGGCACGTTCTACCCCTTCGCGCCGACCGGCCCGCGCCAGCGCGACAACCTGCTCGAGCTCCAGGTCCGTGACGCCCTGCGCGCGGAGCTGCCGATCGAGCCCGAGCTCTCCGGGTGGATGGCGCTCTGGGGCGCGCCGGGCCTCTGACGGCCGGCCACCTCGCGGGTTCTGCCACGGCTGCCGCGGGCCCTCCCTATCCTGACCCGGTGACGGTGGCCGGCGCGGATGTCCAGCGACGCATCGCCGCCATCCGGATGTACGACGCCGTCCGCAAGCCGCCGCGCGAGGAGCTCGACTCCGTCGTCCAGCTGGCCGCACGGATCGCCGGCGTGCCGAAGGCGACGGTCAACATCATCACCGACACCGAGCAGCACCAGGTCTCGACCTTCGGCTTCGAGGGCGACGTCTGCGCGCGCGAGGACTCGATGTGTGCCCGCACGGTCGACACGTCCGAGCCCGTCATCGTGTCCGACGCCTCGAGGGACCCGCGCTTCGCGGCCAACCCGTTCGTGGCGGGCCCGCTCGGGCGGGTCAGGTTCTACGCGTCGTTCCCGCTGGTCAGCCGGGACGGCGTGACGGTCGGGACGCTCTGCGTCTTCGACGATGTGGCGCGGCCGGTGGACGAGGAGGCGATGCGCGGGGTCGCCACGCTCGCGGACCGCGTCATCGACGTCTTCGAGCTGAGGCTGCGCAGTCGCGAGCTGGCGCTCAGCATGATGGAGATCCAGGCCGTCCAGGCCGAGCTGGAGCGCTCCAACGAGCGGCTCGCGTCGTTCGCCGGCCAGGTCAGCCACGACCTCAAGACACCGCTCACGACCCTGTCCCTCTCCCTCGAGCTGCTGCACCAGCAGGTCGAGGCGGGCGAGGTGGGTCCCGAGACGGTCTCGCTGGTCGACCGCGCGGCCAGGGGGGCGACGCGGATGGCGGACCTCGTCGACGACGTCCTCGACTACGCCCGGCTCGGCGGCACCCTCAAGGCCACCGAGGTGGACCTCGACTTCGTGCTCGGGGAGGTGCTCGACGACCTCGGGCCCGAGCTCGCCGACGCGACGCTGACCATCGGCCGGCTCCCGACCCTCCTCGGCGACCGCGCCCAGCTGCGGGCCGTGCTGCAGAACCTGCTCGCGAACGCCAGTCGCTACCGCTCGGAGGAGCGCCCGCTCGAGGTGCGCATCGCGGCCCGGCACGTGCAGCGCGCGTGGCGCATCGAGATCACCGACAACGGCCGCGGCGTCCCGCCCGCGGAGCGGGACCGGGTCTTCGAGCCGCTGGCCCGCGTCGACGACTCGATCGAGGGCTCCGGCATCGGCCTGGCCACCTGCCGGCGCATCGTCGGCGCCCACGGCGGCCGGATCGGGGTGGACCCGGCGGTCACCGAGGGCGCGAGGTTCTGGTTCGAGCTTCCGGACTGAGCCGCGCCCGCCGCGCCTCGCGCCGCCAGCCCCTCAGGGTCGCCGGGAACGTCAGCACCAGCCCGACCACCACGCCGATCACGGCGCCCATCGTGTTGGCCGCGATGTCACGCTCGTCGGAGACCCGGCCGGGGATCGAGCGCTGCGCGGTCTCGATGAGCGACGTCATCGCGAGCGCCGCGGCCACCGCCAGCCACCAGAACCGGGTGCCGAACAGCAGCAGCAGGAACACCCCGATCGGCACGAACAGCGCGACGTTGGCGAGGTACTCCGCCCGGTCGTAGGTGAGCCACGTGAGGTGCTCGTGGCGCTGAAGCCGCGCCAGCACCCGCAGCACCAGGTCGCTCTGGGTCGGTGCGTCGGCCGCCGGCGTCAGCGTCACCCAGCCGACGAAGGCCAGGTAGGCCAGCGTCACGACGCTCAGGAACGGGTGGCGGTGCAGCACGGACCCAGTGTGAAGGGCCGGTGGTGGGGTCCCAGCGCTGGCTGCGGTGACTCAGTCCTTGTGGGTCTTGCCCGGCAGGGCGAGCATCCGGTCGAGGGCGACCTTCGCCCAGGTCTCGGTGTCGTCGTCGACCTCGATCTGGTTGACGACCACGCCGTCGACGAGCGACTCCATGGCCCAGACGAAGTGAGGGAGGTCGATGCGGTTCATCGTCGAGCAGTAGCAGACGGTCTTGTCGAGGAAGACGATCCGCTTGTCGGGGTGGTCGGCGGCCAGGCGCTTCACGAGGTTGAGCTCGGTGCCGACGGCCCACGCGGAGCCGGCGGGGGCGGCCTCGATGGTCTGGATGATGAACTCCGTCGAGCCGACGAGGTCGGCGGCCAGCACGACCTCGTGCTTGCACTCGGGGTGCACGATCACCTGCACGCCGGGGATGGAGGCCCGCAGCTCGGGGATCGTCTCCTCCGAGAAGCGGCCGTGCACCGAGCAGTGACCCTTCCAGAGGATCATCTTCGCGTCGTGGAGCTGCTCCGGGGTGAGCCCGCCGTTCTCGCGGTGGGGGTCCCAGACGACGCAGTCGTCGAGCGAGAGACCCATCTTGAGGACGGCGGTGTTGCGGCCGAGGTGCTGGTCGGGGAGGAACAGCACCTTCGAGCCCTGCTGGTAGGCCCACTCGAGCGCGGTCTCGGCGTTGGACGACGTGCAGACGGCGCCGCCGTGCCGGCCGCAGAAGGCCTTGATGTCGGCGCTGGAGTTCATGTACGTGATCGGGACGACGTCGTCGGCGACGCCGGCCGCCTCCATGGCGGCCCACGCGTCCTCGACCTGACGCAACCGGGCCATGTCGGCCATCGAGCACCCGGCCGCCAGGTCGGGGAGGATCACCCGCTGCTCGTCGGAGGTCAGGATGTCGGCCGACTCGGCCATGAAGTGCACGCCGCAGAACACGATGAACTCGGCGTCGGGACGAGCCGCGGCCTCGCGCGCGAGCTTGAAGGAGTCGCCGGTGACGTCGGCGAACTGGATGACCTCGTCGCGCTGGTAGTGGTGGCCGAGCACGAAGACGCGCGAGCCCAGCGCCTCCTTGGCCGCACGGGCGCGCGCCACGAGGTCGGGGTCGGACGCCGACGGCAGGTCGCCAGGGCACTCGACGCCGCGCTCGGAGCCGAGGTCGACGCCCCGGCCGAGCGGAAGCAGGGGCAGGTCGACTGTGGTCATGGGCGCCATCCTACGAATCTCAGAGCAGGGCGCCGTTGTGAACGTACGGCGCGGGCGGTTTCATCCCCCGCAGCCCGAGGTAGCCCTCCTGGTGCAGATCCAGGCGGGCGGCGAACCCGACGTCGAGCACCCACTGGTTGGCGCCCGTCACGTGCGGCACCGTCGCCTCCCCGGTCGCCTCGGCGAGGGTCGCCCACAGGAGGCGGACGGCGGTGCGCCGGTTGCTCGCGGCCAGCAGGCCCAGCCGCCCGCGCTCGTCGAGGTAGGCGTACCCGGAGCCGGTGCTGGTGTCGGTCACGAGGAGCCGCCAGGTCCGCAGCATCAGCGCGTGGTCGGGCCCGTGCCCGGCGCCGCGGGTGACGCGGTCGAGGGAGTCCATCAGGTCCACGTCGCCGGCGCTGCCCTCGCGCACCTTCTCCACCACCGGGATGGCGGACCGGTCGACGGTGCCGGTGAGGTACATCTGCGGGTGCAGGTCGAACCCCGCCTGCCGGTAGATCCGCACCGCCTTCGGGTCCGCGGAGGAGGAGAGCATGCCGCGGGTGCACGCCCGCCCGTGGTCGAGCGCCGCGGCCAGCAGCGGCTTGCCGATGCCCTGACCCTGACGGCCCGGCAGCACGGCGTACGTCGCGAGGCACCACAGCGTCTCGCGGCGCAACGAGGTGACCATCCCGACCAGCCCGGTGTCGTCCTCGGCGACCCAGCAGCCGCCCGGGTCGGTCTCCACGACGTGGCGGGTGCGCTCGATCCACACGGCGCGGTGCGCCTCGGAACGTCGCGCGGGTGCGGTCTCCCACGGCCGCGGCACCCGGGTGTCGAGCTCGTAGAACCCCTCGTCGCTCACCCGCTCCGCACCGGGGACGTCGTCGAGGGTCATCGGCCGGATCACGCACTGCACGCCGACAAGTTAGGTGGTCGGGGAGGATGACGGCATGCGGATTCTCGTGGCGCCCGACAAGTTCGCCGGCACCCTCTCGGCGGTGGAGGCCGCGAGCGCGATCGAGGCGGGCTGGCGCCAGACCGCGCCCGACGACGAGCTGGACCTCGCGCCGATGTCGGACGGCGGGCCTGGGTTCGTCGACGTGCTGCACGAGGCGCTCGGCGGTGAGCTGCTCGCCGTCACGGTGCGGGGACCGCTCGGTGCGCCGACCCCGGCCACGGTGCTGGTGGCGGGGGAGCGGGGCGACGTCGCGTACGTCGAGAGCGCGCAGGCCTGCGGGCTGCACCTGACCCGGCAGGAGCGCCCCGAGGAGGCCAGCACGTACGGCGTGGGCGAGCTGCTCGCGGCCGCGGTCGACGCCGGCGTCTCGACGGTGGTCGTGGGCCTCGGGGGCAGCGGCACCACCGACGGGGGCGCCGGGCTGCTCGCGGCGCTGGGGGCCACGGCCGACGTACCCCTCGACGCCGGAGGCGCGGGCCTCGCGGGCGTGACCGGCGTCGACGCCGGCCCTGCGCGCGAGCGGATCGGCTCGGTGCGGCTGGTCGCGGCCAGTGACGTGGACAACCCCCTCACGGGGCTCTTCGGTGCGGCGAAGACCTTCGGGCCGCAGAAGGGGATCACCGAGGAGCGGCTGCCGGTGGTGGACGGCTGGCTGGAGGAGTACGCCGCGGCGCTCGACCGCCGGCTCGCGCTCGAGAAGGGCGCCGGCGCGGCGGGCGGGCTCGGCTACGGCCTGCTCGTGCTCGGGGCGACCCGGGAGCCCGGGATCTCGCTGGTGGCGGAGGCCGTCGGCCTCGCGGAACGGGCGCGGGCCGCGGACCTGGTGCTCACCGGCGAGGGGGCCTTCGACTTCTCCAGCGGTGCCGGCAAGGTGCCGCACGGCGTGGCCACGGTGGCCGGCGAGGCGCTGCGGCCCTGCGTCGTGCTGGCAGGCAAGGTGCTCGTCGGGGCGCGGGAGATGCGGGCGCTGGGCGTCGAGTCGGCGTACTCGCTCGTCGACCTGGTCGGCGAGGACCGTGCCTTCG
Source organism: Nocardioides halotolerans DSM 19273 (assembly GCF_000422805.1). Taxonomy (GTDB): domain Bacteria; phylum Actinomycetota; class Actinomycetes; order Propionibacteriales; family Nocardioidaceae; genus Nocardioides; species Nocardioides halotolerans. The sequence goes on from NZ_AUGT01000022.1 coordinate 155,349, forward strand.
CCGAGCCCGCTGCCGCCCTCACCGAGCTGGCCGCGCGGACCGCCCGGACGTGGTCGCGCTGACGGGGGGCGGTTTCACCGGGTACCCGGTGAAACTGGCGCTGACCGCAAGGAACTCCAGCAGGTCAGCGCCAGTTTCGTGCGGGCAGGCCGTGGAGAAGGCTGGGAATAACCCCCCGTGTGCGAAACTTGGGACAGGCAGAAGCACCACCCTGCACCGACACTTTTGGGAGCCTGGAGCACATGACCGAGCAGCTTGAGACCCAGCTCGACAGCGAGCGCCGCACCGACAGCATCAACCTGAGCCCGGTGGCCGCCGCGAAGGTCAAGAGTCTCCTCGAGCAGGAGGGTCGCGACGACCTGGCCCTGCGCATCTCCGTGCAGCCCGGGGGGTGCTCCGGTCTGCGCTACCAGCTCTTCTTCGACGAGCGCAGCCTCGACGGCGACGTCGTGACCGACTTCGACGGGGTCGGCGTGGTCGTCGACCGGATGAGCGTCCCCTACCTCAACGGCGCGACGATCGACTTCGTCGACACGATCGAGAAGCAGGGCTTCACGATCGACAACCCCAACGCGACCGGCTCCTGCGCCTGCGGCGACTCCTTCCACTGAGCGACCGCGCAGTCGACCGCGAGGAACGAGCGGGTCGAGACACACCGCAACCGGCGCTGGTAGCTGCCGGGCTCGGTTCGCGCGGACGACGAGTGCCTTCCCTGCGGAGGTTTCGAGACGGTCGCTGCGCGATCTCCTCAACCACCGGCGCGACGCGACCTCCTCGACCATCGGCGTGGCGGGCGACCGCCTCGACCAGCCCGAGCACGACAGCGAAGCCCCCGCCGACGGCGGGGGCTTCGTCTTCTCCGGGACGGCGTACGGCCGGAGGGTCAGTCGACGTGCAGGTGCAGCGCGTTGGCGATCCGCTGCGCCGCCTCGGTGATCTCGACCACCGGCTTGGCCTGGTCGGTCGGGTAGCCGACGTAGACGTCGGCGTATGCGAGCCGTGGCGCCACGAGCGGCAGGCGGGCGCCGACCAGGGCGGCGTCGGTCCGCATCGTCTGGGGAGTGTCCAGCTCGTAGAAGGCGCTCACGCTCTCGACGGTACGGATTACCGCCGGGTACGCCCACAACTACGCGTCAGTAGCCTTTGGCTCTAGTCTTTCCCGACGTGCCTGAATCAGTTCCTGACGGGGCCGGATCCCTGCTGATCGCCGGATCCATCGCCACCGACCACCTGATGAACTTCGGTGGCAAGTTCGAGGACTCCCTCGTGGTCGAGCAGCTCCACAAGCTCTCGGTGTCCTTCCTCGTCGAGGACCTCGAGATCCGGCGCGGCGGGGTCGCGGCCAACATGTGCTTCGGGCTCGGCCGGCTGGGTCTCCGGCCGGTGCTGGTCGGGTGCGCCGGCGACGACTTCGCCGACTACCGCTCGTGGCTGGAGCGGCACGGCGTCGACTGCGACCACGTGCGGATCTCCGACACCCACCACACGGCGCGGTTCGTGTGCACGACCGACACCACCGGCGCGCAGTTCGCGTCGTTCTACCCCGGCGCGATGAGCGAGGCCCGCCTCGTCGAGCTCGCGCCGATCGTCGCGAAGGTCGGCGCGCCGTCCTACGTCCTCATCGGCGCCGACGACCCCGACGGGATGCTGCGGCACACCGAGGAGTGCCGTCAGCGCGGCTACCCGTTCATCGCCGACCCGAGCCAGCAGCTGGCCTTCGGCGCGGGGGAGCTGATCCGCCAGCTGATCGACGGCGCGGCGTTCCTGTTCTCCAACGAGTACGAGTCGCACATGATCGAGCAGAAGACCGGCTGGTCCTCCGACGAGGTGCTCGAGCGCGTCGCGATCCAGGTCAAGACGCTGGGCAAGGACGGCGTGCACGTCCGCAGCCGCGACGGCGTCGACTTCACCCGGCCTGCGGCCAAGGACGTCACCGCCCTCGAGCCGACCGGCGTCGGCGACGCGTTCCGGGCCGGGTTCCTCGGCGCGCTCGCGTGGGGCCTCAGCCTCGAGCACGCGGCCGAGGTGGGCTGCGTGCTGGCGGCGTACGTCGTCGAGACGGTCGGCCCGCAGGACTACAAGTTCACCGCCGAGCAGTTCCTGGCCCGGCTGGACGCGTCGTACGGCGGCGAGGCCGCCGAGGCGGTCCGCCCACACCTGACCGCGGTCAGCTGACCCGCCGCACCACGTAGCGAGGCACGCCGTCGTCGGCGGGCTCCTGCCCGACGTACTCCTGCCCGCGCATCCGGCACCAGGCCGGGATGTCGAAGGCCGCGGCCGCGTCGGTCGAGGCGACGGCGACCGTCTGGCCGACCAGCACCTCGCCGATCCGCTTGCCCAGCTCGATGACCGGCTGCGGGCAGAGCAGGCCGCGGCAGTCGAGCTCGAGGTCGGCGGTCACCACGCTTCTCCGGTGGACAGCCCAGCGTCCTTCCGAATTTCCTCGACTGTCGACGGGAGGGCCGCGAGGAACCGCTCCACGTCGGCCTCGCTCGCGTCGCGGGTGAGCGAGACCCGCACGTTGCCGTGGGTGAGAGCGCCCATCGCGGCCAGCACGTGGCTGGGCTCGAGCGTGGACGCGGTGCAGGCCGACCCGCTGGCGACCTCGAACCCGCGCCGGTTGAGCCCGTCGACCAGCGCCTCGCCGTCGACGTAGAGGAACGAGAACGTCACGAGGTGGGGGAGCCGGTCGACCGGGTCGCCGACCACCTCGGTGTCGGGGATCTCGGCGACCGCGGCCCGGATCCGGTCGACCAGGACCCGCTGGCGGGCGTCGACCTCGTCTCGCTCGGCGACCACCGCCTGGAGGGCCGCCGCGGCGGCGAGGACGCCCGGGACGTTCTCGAACCCGGAGACCCGCTCGTCGACCCGGTCGTCGGCGGGGAACGGGTTGCGCCACGCCGCGCCCTTCCGGACCAGCAGGACCCCGACCCCGGCCGGGCCGCCCCACTTGTGGGCCGAGCCCGCGGCGGCCGACCAGCCGTCGGGCAGGGGGAGCCGGCCCATCGAGGCACAGGCGTCCATGAACACCGCCCCGGCGGCGACCTCCGACACCGGCTGTACGGTGCCGACCTCGTGGTTGGCGTGCTGGAGCGCGACCACGTCGGGCTCGCCGACCGCGTCGAGCTCCACCCGGCCGAGGCGGTCGACGGGCAGGGCGCGGACGGTCAGGTCACTGCGCCAGGCGAGCGCGTGGAGCACGGCGGAGTGCTCGACGGCGGCGTGCGCGACCGTGGCGCCGGGGCGGGCCAGCCCGAGCAGGCCCCGATGCACGGCGTCGGTGCCGGACGAGGTGAAGGAGACCTCGTCGCGGCGTACACCGAGCGCCTCCGCGACCGCCGCCCGGGCGTTGTCGAGGATCAGCCGGGCGTCGCGCGCAGCGCCGTGAAGACGCCGCGGGTCGGCGTACCCCCGGTCGAGCGCCGCGAGCAGGGCCTCCCTCGCCGCCGGGTGCAACGGCTCGGACGAGGCCGTGTCGAGGTACACGCCCGAAAACTACCCTTTGGGAGACCCACCCGGCGGGCTCACCGGGCGACGCTTGGTCTAGGCTCAGGCTTGTCCTAGGTGTTGGTCGAGAGGGGCTCTTCCGTGGGTCTGCAGCGCGTCGCGCGTTGGGCCGTACCGCTCGCCGGAGTGGCGCTCCTGGCCAGCGGATGCTCCGAGGAGGGCAAGCGGCTCGCGATGCCCGATCCGGCGTCCGAGCAGGGCGAGCCGATCCTCGCCCTCTGGCAGGGCGCGTGGATCGCGGCCCTGGCCACGGGCATCGTGGTGTGGGGGCTGATCTTCTTCGTCGTGATCCGCTACCGGCGGCGCTCCGACGACGAGATCCCGGTGCAGACGCGCTACAACCTGCCGCTGGAGATCTTCTACACGATCGCGCCGGTCGTCATGGTGATCGTGTTCTTCTCCCACACCGTCCACACGCAGAACCTCGTCCTCGAGGACGACACCGCGCCGGACAACATCATCGAGGTGACCGGCCAGCAGTGGTCGTGGACCTTCAACTACGGCGTCGGCGACCCTGACAACTCCGCCGACGACGACCGCACCGACGACCGCTTCCCCTACGACTCCTACGTCCACGACGGGGGCACCGCCGCCTACATCCCTGAGCTGTGGCTGCCGGTCGACGAGACGACGCGGTTCAACCTGCACAGCCCTGACGTGATCCACGACTTCGGCGTCCCGAGCTTCCTCATGCGGATGGACGTCGTGCCCGGCCGCGTCAACCACTACGTCATCAAGCCGACCCGCGAGGGCGTCTTCAAGGGCAAGTGCTACGAGCTCTGCGGCGTCTACCACTCGCGGATGCTGTTCGAGGTCCACGTCGTGAGCCGTGAGGAGTACGACGAGCACCTGCAGGAGCTCGAGGACGCCGGCCTGACGTCCGACAAGCCGTTGCTCGGCGGCGAGAACGCCGACACCACGGCCGGCGAAGAGGCCACCAGCGAGGATCCCGAGGGAGAGGGCAAGTGACCGCCACCGCGTCGCATCCCAGCACCGTCGTCGGCGAACGGCGCCAGCTCGGGCGACAGATCGTCAGGGTCCTGACGACGACCGACCACAAGGTGATCGGCAACCTCTACCTCGCCACGTCGTTCTGCTGGTTCCTGATCGGCGGCGCGATGGCGATGCTGATCCGCTCCGAGCTCGCCTACCCCGGCCAGCAGGTCGTCAACGACGAGCTCTACAACCAGCTGTTCACCATGCACGGCACGATCATGCTGCTGCTGTTCGCGACGCCGTTGTTCTTCGGATTCGGCAACGCGATCATGCCGCTGCAGATCGGCTCGCCCGACGTCGCGTTCCCGCGGCTCAACATGTTCAGCTACTGGCTCTTCCTGATCGGCGGCCTCATCGCCGCCTCGGGCTTCCTGACCCCCAACGGCGCAGCCAACTTCGGCTGGTTCGCCTACACCCCGCTCAACGACGCGGTCCGCACCCCCAGCGTCGGCGGCGACCTGTGGATCATGGGCCTCTGGATCGCCGGTCTCGGCACGATCCTCGGCGCGGTCAACTTCATCACCACGATCATCTGCATGCGCGCACCCGGCATGACCATGTTCCGGATGCCGATCTTCGTCTGGAACACGCTGATCACCAGCCTGCTGGTCCTGATCGCGTTCCCGGTGCTGGCTGGCGCGCTGCTCTCGCTCGAGGCCGACCGGCAGCTCGGCGCGCACGTCTTCGACGCCGCCCACGGCGGGGCGATCCTCTGGCAGCACCTGTTCTGGTTCTTCGGCCATCCAGAGGTCTACATCATCGCGTTGCCGTTCTTCGGCATCGTGACCGAGATCCTCCCGGTCTTCAGCCGCAAGCCGGTCTTCGGCTACATCGGCCTGGTCGGCGCCACGACCGCCATCGCCATCCTGTCGGTCGCGGTCTGGGCGCACCACATGTTCGTGACCGGGGCCGTCGACCTGCCGTTCTTCTCCGGCATGACCTTCCTGATCGCCATCCCCACAGGCATCAAGTTCTTCAACTGGATCGGCACGATGTGGGGCGGAAGCCTGTCCTTCGACACCCCGATGCTGTGGTCGCTCGGCTTCCTCACGACGTTCCTGTTCGGCGGCCTGACCGGCATCATCCTGGCGAGCCCGCCGCTGGACTTCCACGTGTCCGACTCCTACTTCGTGGTCGCGCACTTCCACTACGTCGTCTTCGGCACCGTGGTGTTCGCGATGTTCGCCGGCTTCTACTTCTGGTGGCCGAAGATGACCGGCCGGATGCTCGACGAGCGGCTCGGCAAGGTGCACTTCTGGCTGCTGTTCGTCGGCTTCCACACG
>NZ_AUGT01000023.1 GCF_000422805.1 Nocardioides halotolerans DSM 19273
CCGATAGCCAGCCAAGCCTTTGACCCTCGCCGGGGCTGTCAACCCGCCCACCGAACCGCAGCGAAGGCACCCAGGATTGACAGCCCCGGCGAGGGTCAGACACTCGGCTATCGGGTTGCCGCACCCGAAGCAAGCGGGTGCCTTCGTTGCGGGGGCTTCGAGGCTCGTCGCTGGCGCTCCTCGCACCTCAGCCACCGTGGAGCGCAGACACTCGGCAATCGGGTTGCCGCACCCACGCAAGGACTCGTCCTCCGCCAGCCGGCGGGCCGGCGGTCAGGCCTCGCGCAGGACGACCACGCTGCGCTCGCCGAGGCGGAGGCGGTCGCCGGTCTTGACGGGGGTGCCGAGGGGGAGCAGGGGGTCGGTCGAGAGGACGACCTCGCCGGCGTGGACCCAGTCGTTGACCGGGAGCTCGACGTGGACCGAGCGGTCGCCGGAGTTGAAGAACATGGCGAAGGACCGGTCGACCTGCTGCTCGCCGCGGGGGCCGGGGGAGCGGAGGGGGTCGCCGGAGACGAACATGCCGAGCAGGGTCAGGGTCGGGTCGTGCCAGTCGTCGCCGGTCATCTCGCGGCCGGACGGGTGCAGCCAGGCAAGGTCCTTCGGGCCGCCGCGGATCGTCGGGCGGCCCTCGAAGAAGTGGCGCTGCCGCAGGGCGGGGTGCTCGCGACGCAGGCGCAGCGCGGCCTTGGTGACCTCGTAGACGTCGAGCCAGGCGTCGTCGGCGCGCCAGTCGACCCAGGAGATCTCATTGTCCTGGCAGTAGGCGTTGTTGTTGCCGCGCTGGGTGCGGCCGCGCTCGTCGCCGGCGGTGATCATCGGGACGCCGTTGGACAGGCACAGCGTCGCCATCAGGTTCGCGGCCTGGCGGCGACGGAGCGCGACGATGACCTCGTCGTCGGTCTCGCCCTCGACGCCGTGGTTCCAGGAGCGGTTGTTGTCGGTGCCGTCGCGGTTGTCCTCGCCGTTCGCCTCGTTGTGCTTGCGGTCGTAGCTGACGAGGTCGCGCACGGTGAAGCCGTCGTGGGCGGTCACGAAGTTCACCGAGGCGTACGGCGAGCGGCCGTCGTCGGCGTAGAGGTCGGACGACCCGGCCAGCCGGGTGGCCACCGAGCGGATGCCGGAGCTGCGGCCGTTCCAGAAGTCGCGGATCTCGTCGCGGAACTGGTCGTTCCACTCGATCCACGGCGGCGGGAACTCCCCGACCCGGTAGCCGTCGATCGACGCGTCCCAGGGCTCGGCGATCAGCTTGACCTGCCGCAGCACCGGGTCCTGGCCGATGGCGACCAGCAGGTCGCTGTGCATGTCGAGCCGCTGGCGGGTGCGGGTCAGCGCCGAGAGCAGGTCGAAGCGGAAGCCGTCCACGTGCATCTCGGTCACCCAGTAGCGCAGCGAGTCGAGGATCATCCGGAGCGCGAAGGGGTGGCTCGCGTCGACCGTGTTGCCGCACCCCGTCACGTCCCAGTAGGTGTCGTGGTAGTCGAGGCTCGGGGGGCCGCCGTCGCCCGGCTCGGGGGCGACGCGGTGGTAGATCTTGTCGTCGAGCCCCCGGAAGCTCAGCGTCGGCCCGGTGACGCCGGCCTCCGCCGTGTGGTTGTAGACCACGTCGAGGATGATCTCGAGCCCGGCGTCGTGGAAGGCCTTCACCATCGCCTTGAACTCGGTCACCTGCTCGCCGCGGTCGCCACTCGAGGAGTACGCCGCGTGGGGGGCGAAGAACCCGATGGAGTTGTAGCCCCAGTAGTTGGCGAGCCCGCGCGCCGCGACCTCGGGCTCGGTGACGAACTGGTGGATCGGCAGCAGCTCGACCGCGGTGACACCGAGGTCGGTCAGGTAGTCGGTCACCGGCCGGCTGGCGAGCCCGGCGTAGGTGCCGCGCAGCTCCTCGGGCACACGGTCGTGGAGCGCGGTCATCCCCTTGACGTGCAGCTCGTAGATCACGGTGTCGCGCCACCGGCGGCGCGCCGGGCGGTCCGCTCCCCAGTCGAAGCGGTCGTCGACCACCACGCTGAGCGGCACCTTGCCCGCGGAGTCGAGGGCGTCCCGGGTCTGCGGGGCGCCGACGGTGTAGCCGAAGATCGCCGGGTCCTCGACCAGCCGCCCGCTGACCGCGCGCGCGTAGGGGTCGAGCAGGAGCTTCTGGGGGTTGAACCGCAGGCCCTGCTGCGGCGCCCACGGCCCGGCGACGCGGTAGCCATAGCGCTGGCCGGGCTCGATGCCGGGCACCGCGCCGTGCCAGATGCCGAGCGTGCGCTCGGTCAGCCGGTGCCGGGTCTCGGTGCCGTCGTCGTCGACCAGGCAGAGGTAGGCAGCGGTGGCCTCCGGGGCCCAGACCGCGAAGTTGGTGGACTCCTCCGACCAGGTCGAGCCGAGCTGGTGGTGCGAGCCGGGCCAGATGGGCGCCACCTCGCCGCGCGTCCGCCACAGTCCAGGCACCCGGTCACCCTATGCAGAGCGCGAGCGGCATGATGCAGGTCATGGGTGAGATCGCCGGTCAGGGCAGCAGGGAGTTCGTCGACCTCGAGGTCGCGGACGGCGTCGGCACGATCCGGCTGGACCGGCCGAAGATGAACGCCATCAGCTTCCAGGTGCAGGCCGAGCTGCGCGAGGTGGCGGCCGAGGCGACCGAGCGAGACGACGTCCGAGCGGTGGTGCTCTACGGCGGCGAGCGGGTCTTCGCGGCCGGCAACGACGTCAAGGAGATGGCGGGGCTGTCGTACGCCGACATGGTCAGGCTCGGCAGCTCGGTGCAGTCGGCGGTGACCGCCGTGGCGCGCATCCCGAAGCCGGTCGTCGCCGCGATCACCGGCTACGCGCTCGGCGGCGGGTGCGAGCTCGCGCTGGCGGCCGACGTGCGATTCGCGGCCGAGGACGCCCAGCTCGGCCAGCCCGAGGTGCTGCTCGGGATCATCCCGGGCGCGGGCGGCACCCAGCGGCTCAGCCGGCTCGTCGGGCCGAGCCGCGCCAAGGACCTCATCTACACCGGCCGGTTCGTCAAGGCCGACGAGGCGCTCGCGATGGGGCTGGTCGACAGGGTCGTGCCCAAGGACGCCGAGCGCAGCGTGTACGACGAGGCGGTCGCCTGGGCGGCGCAGTTCTCCGGCGCCGCCGCCCTCGCCCTGCGGGCCGCCAAGGAGGCGATCGACCGCGGGCTCGAGGCCGACCTCGACACCGGTCTGGAGCTCGAGCGGGCGGCGTTCGCGGGCCTGTTCGCCACTGACGACCGCACCGCCGGTATGCAATCCTTCGTCGAGCAGGGGCCGGGCAAGGCCACTTTCGAGGGTCGCTGACGGGGGAGCGGGATGTTCGGACGCGGCACGGGCGCCGGGGTCGACTCGGGTGCGGAGGCCTCGGGCAGGTCGGGTGCCCCCGGCCGCGGCGCCACGACCGTCGCCCGGGTGCGGACGGTGCTCTCGCAGGTGATCTGGCTGCTGTTCCTGGTCGCCGCGCTGTTCCTCGCGGTGGGGGCGCTGCTGGTCGCCCTCGACGCCAACCAGGGCAACGACCTGGTGACGTTCGTGCTCGAGGGCGCCGACCGGGTCGACCTCGGGATCTTCTCGCGCGACAACGGCGTCAAGCAGTTCTCCGGCGCCGACGCCGACACCAAGAACGCGCTGTTCAACTGGGGCCTCGGCGCCGCGGCGTGGCTGTTCGTGGGCCGGATCCTCGACCGGGTCATCCGTCCCTGACGCCGGTCGGACCCCGGTCGGACGCCGGTGGGTCACGGCCGACCGTGACAGTTCTGGTGTGAGGAAGGCCTCGCCGGGCCTCGGTGTAACTGCGTGTGACACGGCGGTAACCTCCGAAGCACCATGAACATCATCGTCTGTGTCAAGCACGTGCCCGATGCCACCGCCGACCGCAAGTTCGAGGACGACAACACCGTCGACCGCGTGGGGGTCGACGGGCTCCTGTCCGAGCTCGACGAGTACGCCGTCGAGCAGGCCCTCCAGCTGAAGGAGAAGGCGGGCGACAGCGAGGTCGAGGTGACCGCGCTGTGCGTCGGGCCGGAGAAGGCCGTCGACGCGGTGCGCAAGGCGCTCCAGATGGGTGCCGACAAGGGCATCCACGTCGTGGACGACGCCATCGCCGGCTCCGACGCGATCGGCACCTCGCTCGTGCTCGCGAAGGCCGTCGAGAAGGCCGGCGCCGAGAGCAAGGTCGACATCGTGCTCTGCGGCATGGCCTCGACCGACGCCGCGATGAGCGTCGTGCCGGCCATGCTGGCCGAGCGCCTCTCCTGGCCGCAGGTCACGATGGCCTCGGTGATCGAGTCGCAGGGCGACCAGGTCCGCATCAAGCGCGACGGCGACACCGCGACCGAGGTCATCGGCGCGTCCATGCCGCTGGTGCTGTCGGTGACCGACCAGTCCGGCGAGGCCCGCTACCCGTCGTTCAAGGGGATCATGGCCGCCAAGAAGAAGCCGCTCGACACCTGGTCGCTGAGCGACCTCGGCGTCGACGCAGGCGACGTCGGGCTGTCGGTGGCCTGGACCGAGGTCGAGGAGACCACCGCCCGCCCGCCGCGCAGCCAGGGCGAGATCGTCAAGGACGAGGACGGGTCCGGCGCCACCGCGCTGACCGAGTTCCTCGCCTCCAAGAAGTTCATCTGAGCCACCTCCCCCGATACGGAGCCGTGAGAACCCATGTCTGAAGTACTCGTCCTCGTCGACCACCTCGACGGTGCGGTCCGCAAGCCGACCTACGAGCTGCTCACCATCGCCAAGCGGCTCGGCGAGCCCTCGGCCGTCTTCATCGGCGACGGCGCCAAGGCCTCCGACGTCGTCGACAAGGTCAAGAAGTACGGCGCCGAGAAGGTCTACGTCGTCGACGACGCCCAGATCAAGGGCTACCTCGTCGCCCCGAAGGCCGAGGCGCTCCAACAACTCGCGGAGAAGACCTCTGCGAGCGCGATCCTGATCCCCTCCACCATCGAGGGCAAGGAGATCGCCGGCCGCCTCGCGATCAAGCTCGGGTCGGGCCTGATCACCGACGCGGTCGACGTCCAGGAGGGCCCGGTCACCACGCAGAGCGTGTTCGCCGGGAGCTACACGGTGACCGCGAAGGTCACCAAGGGCACGCCGATCATCACGGTCAAGCCCAACTCCGCCACCCCCGAGGAGTCGGAGGGTGCGGGCACCGTCGAGGAGTTCACCGCCGAGGTCTCCGACGCCGCGAAGGGCGCCCAGATCGTGGCCTCCCAGCCGCGGAAGGCGTCGGGCCGCCCCGATCTCAACGAGGCCGCGATCGTGGTCTCCGGAGGCCGTGGCACGGGTGGCGACTTCGCCCCGATCGAGGAGTTCGCCGACGCGCTGGGCGGTGCCGTCGGCGCCTCCCGCGCCGCCGTCGACTCGGGCTGGATCGGCCACGCCTTCCAGGTCGGCCAGACCGGCAAGACCGTGTCGCCGCAGCTCTACGTCGCGGCCGGCATCTCCGGTGCGATCCAGCACCGCGCCGGCATGCAGACCTCCAAGACGATCGTCGCGGTCAACAAGGACGAGGAGGCCCCGATCTTCGAGCTCGTCGACTTCGGCGTCGTCGGCGACCTGAAGACCGTGCTCCCTGCGGCCACCGAGGCCGTCAACCAGCGCAAGGGGTGACCTGCCCGGTCGGTGGTTGAGGAGGGCGCAGGCCGCCTCCCTCAACCACCGGTCCCGTCGGCCTCGAGCCGGCGGTCGGTCAGCACCGAACCCAGGTCGCCCGTCGTCCACTGGTGACCGGCGACGGCGTACTCGTCGTCGATCTTGACCAGGATCCAGTTGCGCGGGTTGCCGCCCATCCGGGTGCGGGTCAGGGCGAAGGCGCCGCGCAGCCTCTGCCCGCCCAGCACGAACCGCAGGTGACCTCCGTCCAGCGCCGGGCCGGGGTCCTCGGCCGGGACGTAGAGGCCGGTGTCCCAGACGACCTTGCGCTCGTCCTCGAAGTCGAGGTGCTCCATCCCGTGGTCGTCGACCTCGACCGCGAGCCGCTTGGCCGCGGGGTCGAGCGAGGGGCCCTTGGGCACCGCCCACGAGGGCAGCGTGCCGTCCACCTCGAGCCGCAGGTCGAAGTGCAGGGTGGTCGCGTGGTGACGGTTGACCACGAACCGCAGCGGGTCCACCTCAGGCCCTCGTCAGCGCGAACGCCGTCACGAAGCCGAGCGTCGTGATCAGCCCGGTCCAGAGCTGGGTCCGGGCCACCGCCTCCGGGATCATCGTGTCGGCGACCATGGTCAGGATCGCGCCGGCGGCGATCGCGGTGATCACCGAGACCGTCGGGTCGGAGGCGCCGTCGAGCGCCAGGCAGCCCAGCAGCCCGGCGAGGCCGCTCGCCACGGCGATGGCGCCCCAGACGCCGAAGACGTAGCGCGCGCTGCGTCCGTTGCGCTTCATGCCGGCCGAGCTCGAGAGCCCCTCCGGCAGGTTCGAGATCGCGATCGCGGCCAGGACGGGCACGCCGACGCCGCCGCCCCCGAGCAGCGAGAGCCCCAGCACGATCGACTCCGGGACCCCGTCGAGCAGCGCGCCGACGGCGATCGCGGTGCCGCTGCCGGCCTGGTCCTGCTCGGACATCTGCTCCTCGCCGTCGCTCTTGCGCCGGGCCGCTCCGCGCCGGCTGAGCGCGACGTTGGCCGCGACGTACGCCGCCGCGCCGGCAACCAGGCCGACCAGGGTGGCGACGAGGCCGCCCGAGCGCTCCGCCTCGTCGACGAGGTCGAAGGCCAGCGCGGAGAAGAGCACGCCTGACCCGAAGGCCATCACCCCCGCGACGACGACGCGCGGCACGCGCACGAACCACGCGATCGCGGCACCCACCACCAGCATCGCGCCGGCGGCCAGGCCCCACAGTCCAGCCTGCAGGTACACGGGCACTGGCGGACCTCCTCCGGCCTATCCTCGCCTGCGTGAGTACCCAGGACGTCCTCGACGCAGCGCGGCGCGCCCACGAGGCGAGTCACGGCCTGGCGCTCGCGACCCGGGCGCAGAAGGACGCCGCGCTGCTCGCGATGGCAGCAGCCCTGCTCGCGCGCTGGAGCGAGGTGCTCGACGCGAACGCCGACGACGTCGCCCGGGCCGAGGCGGACGGGACGCCGGCCAACATCGTCGACCGGCTCCGGCTGACCCCGCAGCGGCTGGAGGACATGGCGCGCGGCCTGCGCGACGTGGCCGCGCTGCCCGACCCGGTGGGGGAGGTGGTGCGCGGCAGCACCCTCGCGAACGGCCTCGAGCTGCGTCAGGTCCGGGTGCCGTTCGGCGTGGTCGGGATGATCTACGAGGCCCGCCCCAACGTCACCGCGGACGCCGCCGGCATCTGCCTGAAGTCCGGCAACGCCGTGCTCCTGCGCGGCTCGTCGTCCGCGCGCTCCAGCAACGCCGCCGTCGTGGCGGTGCTGCGCGACGCGGCCGCGTCCGCCGGGCTCGACCCCGACGTCGTCCAGCTCGTGCCGGGCGACTCCCACGACTCGGTCAAGGCGCTGATGCGCGCACGTGGCCTGGTCGACGTCCTGATCCCGCGCGGGGGGGCCGGGCTGATCCGGTCGGTCGTCGAGGAGTCGACGGTCCCCGTCATCGAGACCGGCGTCGGCAACTGCCACGTCCACGTCGACGCGGCGGCCGACCTCGACAAGGCCCTGGCCATCGTGCTCAACGCCAAGACCCAGCGCACCAGCGTGTGCAACGCCGCCGAGTCGCTGCTGGTGGACGCCGCCGTGGCCGACCGCTTCCTGCCGCGCGTGGTCGAGGCTCTGCGGGGCGCCGGTGTCACCGTCCACGGCGACGAGCGCTTCGCGGCGTACGACGGCGTGGTGGCGGCGACCGACGACGACTGGGGCGAGGAGTACCTCTCCCTCGACATCTCCGCCCGCGTCGTGGCCGGTCTCGACGAGGCGATCGCCCACATCCGCCGCTGGTCGAGCAAGCACAGCGACGCGATCGTGACCGAGGACCAGGCGGCTGCCCGGCGGTTCGTCGCCGAGGTCGACTCCGCGGCGGTGCTGGTCAACGCCTCGACGCGGTTCACCGACGGCGGCGAGTTCGGCTTCGGCGCGGAGATCGGGATCAGCACGCAGAAGCTGCACGCCCGGGGGCCGATGGGCCTCCCAGAGATGACCTCGACCAAGTACGTCGTCGTCGGCGACGGCCACGTGCGCTGACCCCGGCGTCACCGGTCGGTGTCCTTGGATAGGCTGGCGCCATGATCCTCGCCCAGAACCTCGCGGTCGTGGCCCTCGAGGTCGACCAGCGCATCAGCTTCGGCGTCGGGGGCGCTGCACTGCTCATCCTGCTCGGGCTGCTGGGCGCCCTGGTCGCCTTCGGTGGCGGACGCGAGCACTCTTGATCCTGGGCAAGGGATGACCCGCCGCGTCGGAGTGATGGGCGGGACCTTCGACCCCATCCACCACGGCCACCTGGTGGCGGCGTCCGAGGTGCAGTCGTGGTTCGACCTCGACGAGGTCGTCTTCGTGCCGACCGGCGACCCGTGGCAGAAGTCCGACCGCGCGGTCACCACGGCCGAGCACCGCTACCTCATGACGGTCATCGCGACCGCGTCCAACCCGAGGTTCAACGTCTCGCGCGTCGACATCGACCGCGACGGGCCGACGTACACCGTCGACACGCTGAAGGACCTGCAGGCGGCTATGCCCGACGCGGAGCTCTACTTCATCACCGGCGCGGACGCGCTCGCCGACATCTTCACGTGGCGCTCGACCGAGGACCTGTTCGCGCTGGCGCAGTTCGTGGGCTGCACCCGGCCCGGCCACGAGATGGACCCCGCCACCCTGGCCGCGATCCCGTCCGACCGCGTCACGATGGTGGAGATCCCGGCGCTCGCCATCTCCTCCACCGAGTGCCGCGCCCGCAGCAAGCGGGGCGAGCCGGTGTGGTACCTCGTCCCCGACGGCGTCGTCCAGTACATCGCCAAGCACGGCCTCTACCCGTCCGACCCTGGAGCTCCTGAACACCCGTGACCGCCACCGACCGTGCCGTCGAGCTCGTCGTCGCCGCCGCCCGCGCGGCGTCCGACAAGCTCGCCCAGCAGATCATCGCCTTCGACGTGAGCGACCAGCTCGCCATCACCGACGCGTTCGTCCTCGCCTCGGCCACCAACGACCGGCAGGTGAAGGCGATCGTCGACGAGGTCGAGGACAGGCTCCGCGAGATCGGCGCCAAGCCGGTGCAGCGCGAGGGCGAGCGCGACGGACGCTGGGTCCTGATCGACTACGGCGAGATCGTGGTCCACGTCCAGCACGAGGAGGAGCGGCAGTTCTACGCCCTCGAGCGGCTCTGGCGCGACTGCCCGACGATCCCGCTCCCCGCGGACGTCACCGCCTCCGACCGTGGCTGACCCCCGTGGTTGACCTGGTGCTGCTGCGCCACGGCCGGACCGACTGGAACGCCGCCCGCCGCATCCAGGGCCAGGCCGACTCCCAGCTCGACGAGCTCGGGCACGCGCAGGCCGAGGCCGTGGCGCCGGTGCTGGCCGCGCTGTCGCCCGCCGTGCTGTGGTCGTCCGACTCCGACCGGGCCCGCTCGACGGCGTCGTACGTCGCCGCGGCGTGTGGCCTGGCGCCCACCTTCGACCCGCGGCTGCGGGAGTACTCCCTCGGCCCGCGCGAGGGCCTGTTCCACCACGAGTTCGAGGCGGAGGCGCCCGAGGAGTACGCCCGCTTCATCCGTGCCGACTGGGACGCCGTGACCGGGGCCGAGAAGCTGGCCGAGGTCGCGGCCCGGATGGTCGCGGCGGTCTCCGAGGCGGTGGCGACCGTGCCGTCCGACGGCGTCGCCCTCGTCGTCTCCCACGGCTCGGCGATCCGCACCTGCGTCGCGGCGTTGCTCGGCTGGGACTCCGACGAGGCGCTCACGCTGCATGGCATGGACAACTGCGGCTGGGCGGTGCTCCGACGGCGCACCACCGCCGAGCGCTGGCGGCTGCACGCCTACAACCGCACCGTCCCGGTCCCGAGGGTGCCGCCCGATTTAGGCCCCGCCCCCGCCGTTGGCTAAGATTCCGCGAGTTGTCCGCGGGGCTTCCACCCTCGGGCAACACCTTGGGGCTGTGGCGCAGCTGGTAGCGCATCTGCATGGCATGCAGAGGGTCAGGGGTTCGAGTCCCCTCAGCTCCACTCAGGACATGCACCCCCGGTGACGGCGCGCAGCGCTGGCCCCGGGGGTGCTGTCGTGTATGGCCCGAGCCGACCCGACGCACGTCATGAGCGCAGCTCATGCCCGCACGAGCGTGTCATCGGCCGCTCCGCGGGTACCCGCCCGTTGCCGGCACGACACAGTCCGGACGACGGTGAGCCGGTAGGGGCCCTTCCCTCGAGCCCAGTGGGGAGGGGCTCCGCCGGCGGCGGACCGCCGGTCTTGGAGGATCGAGAGGCCCGAGACGAGCGGGAGGGGCGACGTGGAGGACGCAGCGATGCTGGAGGCCAGCCGTCGGGCCTCGGAGGCGCTGGAGCCCGGTGACCTCGACCGGACGCTGGAGCGCATCACCGCGGCCGCGGTGGAGGTGCTGCCGGACGTCGACAGTGCCAGCATCACGGTCAAGCACGCCGACGGCCGGCTCGAGACGTTCGCACCCACCGACGACGTGCTCTGCGAGGTCGACGCCGCCCAGTACGACCTCCAGGAGGGGCCGTGCTACGAGGCCGCGACGGAGACCGTGCACGTCGCCGCGCCCCACCTCGCGGACGACGACCGGTTCCCTCGCTACGCACCGGTCGCGGCGCGAGCCGGCATCAGGGCACAGGCCGGGATCCGGCTCTTCGACACGCACGGGTCCAACGGCGCCCTCAACCTCTACTCCCGCCGGGAGGGCGCGTTCGAGGACCTCGGCACGCTCGAGCAGCTGTTCGCGCACCAGTCCGCGATGGCGCTCGGGTACGCGCGCCAGATCAGCCAGCTCGAGGAGGCCATCGAGACCAGGTCGCTCATCGGGCGCGCCGTCGGCGTGGTGATGGAGCGGTACGGCCTCGACGAGGCCCGCGCCTTCGCGTTCCTGACCCGTCTCTCCTCGACGGAGGAGGTCAAGCTCCGCGTCGTGGCGGAGCGGCTCCTGGCCGAGACCTAGCCCGGACCGCCCGGCCGACGGCTCCTCAGGCGGGCAGGCGGACCCGGAACGTCGAGCCCTGACCGGCCTCGGAGTCGACCTCGAGCGTGCCGCCGTGGTCCTCGACGATCTTGTGCGCGATCGAGAGGCCGAGACCGCTGCCCGGGATCGCGTGGTGCTGCGCCAGTGAGGACCGGAAGAACCGGTCGAAGAGCCGCTGCTGCTCGGCTGCCGGGACGCCGATGCCGGTGTCCACGACCTCGAGGACGGCGTGGCCCGACGACGACGTCAGCGCGACGGAGACGTGGCCGCCGTCGGGGGTGAACTTCACGGCGTTGTCGGTCAGGTTGATCACGACCCGCTCGAGCATCTCGCGGTCACCGGTGACCGGCACCGGCACCGAGGGCAGGTCGACGGTGAGCTCGACGCCGCGCCGCGCCGCGATGGGGGAGAGGACCGCGAGGGCGGCGGCCACGACCTGCGCGAGGTCGACGACCTCCTCGTCCACCGGACCGTCCATCGACTGCACCCGCGACAGGGTGAGCAGCTCGGAGATCAGGGTCAGCAGCCGGTTGGAGTTTCGGCTCACGCGGTCGACGGCGTCGAGCTGCTCGGCCGACAGCGGGCCGAGCGCGCCCTGCTCGAGCAGCTCGGTGTAGCCCAGGATCGACGTGATCGGCGTGCGCAGCTCGTGGGAGACGCTGGATACGAAGGCGTCCTTGACCCGGTCGACCTCGCGCAGCCGCTCGACCGCCTCCCGCTCGGTCTCGAGCGCCTCGACGAGGCGGGCCTCGGCCCGCGCCCGCTCGGTGATGTCCTCCGACGTGCTCACGTAGCCGATCCGCTGCCCGCGGTCGTCGACCACCTCGTTGAGCGACATCCAGTGGCGGCGCTCCTCGCCGTCCTTGCGGACGAAGCCCATCGCGGTCGGGCCGCGCCCGATCAGGGTCTGGGCCACCGTCGAGTAGTCCGCGGCGACACCGAGCTCGGCCGCCTTCTCCGCCACCCCGCGCTCGGAGTGCAGCGTGCGCGTCGTGCGGCCGAGCATCTCCTCGGCGTCGTACCCGAGCAGGCGCTGCGCGCCGGGGTTGAAGAGCGTGATCGTCCCGTCGAGCTCGGCCCCGATGATCGCGACGCTGTCGATGCCGTCGACGACGTGGCGCATCCGGTCGCGCTCGGCGACCACCTGGCGGGCGTTCTCGTGCTGCTCGCCGACCGTCAGCCGCAGCGCCAGCACCACCAGCGCGCAGACGCCCCCGAACGTCGCCAGCATGATCCCCTGCAGGTCGACGGGTACGTCGAAGCGCTGGTCGGGTCGCGCGAACGGACCGTGGCCGAACGTCGTGAGCGGCAGCGAGATGCCCACCGCGACCGCCATCTGCGCCATCGACTCGTAGGAGCCGTTGCGCAGCGCGCCCCACGCGAGGACGGGCAGCACGAGCAGCCCGAGGAACGGGAAGTCCTGGGGGACGAAGACCGCGACCGTCACCGCGACGAGCACGCTCCACTGCGCCCACCGCTCGACGGGTCCGGCGAGCGGCGGGTGGTTGCGGAAGCGGCAGAAGAACGGCAGCAGGGTCAGCTGTGCGGCCAGGCTGGAGCTGCCGGTGGTCAGCGCGAGCAGGAGCGGCGAGCCCCAGCCGGTGACGACGCTGGTCACGATCGACGCCGCGGCCATCGTGAGCGCGCCGGCACTGACCGCGCTCAGGAACCTCGCGAGGTCGACGACGGTCTCGAGCGGCGCGCGCTCGCGCCGGCCCCGGCACGCGATCCGCCACGTCACCCAGACCTCGGCCGCGAGGCCCACGCCCAGGCCGGCGGCGACCCCGGGCTCACGGCCGGCGACCCAGATGGTCGCGGTCGCGAGCAGGGCCAGCAGCGCCACCCACGTCCAGGCCCGCGGCCGCGGGGTGAGCATGAGCGTCGCGGTGGCGAGGGCGACGGGCCAGATGCCGATGCCCCGGCCGTGCTCGGGGGTGGCCGCGACCGCGACGACGCCGAACGCCGCCGTGAGGACGAGCAGGCCGAGAACGACGACCGCGCGCGGTGGCCTGGACACCCCTACCCCTTGCTCGTCTGGCGTGCCCCCACACCCCGCCGTGTTGCGGACCGGTCCTTCCCCCTGCCGTCGACCCTAGGTCACGAGCGGTGCGCGGCGGTGCCGATCCGCGGGGTGTCGCTCAGCGAGGCGCGTCCTCGCCGACCAGGCCGTCGATCGACTCGCGGATCAGGTCGGCGTGCCCGGTGTGTCGCGCGTACTCCTCGATCATGTCGACGACCACCCGGCGCAGGTTGGGCAGCTCGTCCCACTCCGAGTACTTCGCGGGCTGGTCGAGGCCGGTGCGGGCGAGCAGGTCGCGCGACCGGTCGACGGCGGCCTTCCAGAGCGCGCCGAGCTCCTCGGACGAGTCGTCGGCGGCGGAGGTCCACGGGTAGTCCGGCTCGGCGTCCCAGTCCACCGACGCCCACGGCTCCGGCATCGTGGCGTCGAACTGCAGGGTGAAGTGGTGGTCCTCCACCAGCGCCATGTGCTTCACCAGCCCGCCGAGGGTCAGCGTCGACGGCGCGAGCGTGCGGCGCAGGTCCTCGGCCGGGAGGCCGAGGCACTTCCACGCGAACGTGCGCCGGTTGCGGTCGAGCGCGCCGAGCAGGGTCTGGGTCTCGTCGCCGGCGGTGGGCAGGGCGACCTGGATGTCCGCGAAGGTGGTCATGGCGCGAGGCTAGGAGCCATTCCGGACGTTCTGCTGCCGGTACCTGCGCTAGCGTCTCGGCATGCCCGACCTGCTCGCCCTGGAGGACTCCAGCCCGACCGCCCGGACCCTGCTGGCGCTCGAGCTGCTGCAGGGGAGCCCCGGCATCACCGCCGAGCGGCTGGGTGACCGCCTCGGCGTCTCCGAGCGAGCGGCCCGGCGCTACGTCGCGATCCTGCGCGAGGCCGGGGTGCCGGTCGAGTCCGTCCGGGGGCCGTACGGCGGCTACCGGGTCGGCCGCGGCCTGCGGCTCCCGCCGCTGATGTTCACCGCCACCGAGGCGCTCGGTCTCGTGATGGCGGTGCTGGAGGCGCACGGCGGCACGCACGGCGACGACCCGGTGGCCAGTGCGGTGGGCAAGATGGTGCGCGTCCTGCCCGAGAACGTCGCCCGCCCGCTCGAGGCGCTGCGGCACGTGAGCGCGCGGCGTACGGACCCCGACCCGCCGCACCCCGAGACCACCGCCACCCTGGTGCGCGCCAGCGCCGACCGGCGCCGGGTCCGGATCGGCTACGCGCTCGGCCCCCACCGCGAGCGCACGCTCCAGGTCGACCCGTGGGCGGTGGTGGTGCGGCACGGCCGCTGGTACGTCCTGGGCTGGTCGCACGCCGCGCAGGCCCGCCGGATGTACCGCGTCGACCGGGTGCGCTCGGTCGAGGTGCAGGACGAGTCGTTCGAGCCGCCCGAGGGGCTGGACCCGTTCCGTGCCCTCGAGGAGCAGATGTCGCAGGGCTGGCCGTACGCCGTCGAGGTCGAGATCGACGCCCCGGTCGACGAGGTGCGACGGTGGGTCCGGCGCAGCATGGGCCGCACCGAGGCGATCGACGACGACCGGACCCGCCTGACCGGCACCACCGAGAACCTGCACTGGTACGCCACCGAGATCGCCGAGCTGCCGGCGACCTACCGTGTCGTGGGCGGCCCGGAGATCCGGACCGCCGTGCGCGAGGTGGCCGAGCGGATGCTCGCCTCGCTCGGCCAGTGACGGTCAGACCCGCGCGAGGAACTCCAGCACCCGCTCCTTCATGAGAGCCGCCGCCTCGGCGTCGTACGACGCCAGCGAGGAGTCGGAGAAGAGGTGCTCGGGTCCGGGGTAGGTGAACAGCTCGGCGTCCGGCACCGCGGCGACGAGCGCGCGGGCGGCCTCGAGGTCTCCCTCGTGCGCGAAGAACTCGTCGTCGTCCTTGCCGTGGACCTGCACGGGCACGCCCTCGGGCCACGGGCCGAAGGCCCACTCGCCGGTGAGCGGGATGCACGACTCGAACAGCAGTGCCCCGGCCGCGCCCGGCCGGGTCTGGGCCAGCCGCTGCGCCTGGGCGCCGCCCATCGAGAACCCGGCGTAGACGAGCCCCGCGGGGAGGTCGGCCGCGACCGCGTCGGTGAGGGCCTCGAAGTCGGGGGCGCCGTCGCCGTGCGCGTACTTCGCGCCCTCGGGGATCGAGTCGAACGTCCGGCCGTCGAAGAGGTCCGGCGTGTGCACGGTGTGGCCGGCCCCCCGCAGCTCGTCGGCGAACGCGAGGACGCCGGGGGTGAGGCCCTGGATGTGGTGGAAGAGGAGTACGTCTGCCATGAGGGCGACGCTAGGCCAGGTTCCGGACGAACGACGACCGGATGCCCGCCGGCCGCGCCGGCGGCAAGACGGTCGTGGTCGTTTCGGCGCCCTGACCGCACCCAGCGGTCAGGAGGCGACGAGTGCCGACCAGTCGACGTGCGCCAGCCGGTCGCGGTACTCGCCGACCAGGCCCGGCCAGTTGGTCGTGATCTTGCCGCCGTCGCGGTACCAGTTGTCGCAGGCCGACCAGACGCTGTCGCCGAGCCGGTCCTGCATCTCCCGGTCGTAGGCCCGCGCCACCTCCGGGCGGACCTCGACCGTGCGGGCGCCGCCGTCGGCGACCCGCCGGACCACCTGCGCGATCCAGCCCGCCTGGGCCTCCATCATCCCGATGATCGAGCTGCCGCCGAGGTTGGTGTTGGGCCCGTAGACGCAGAACAGGTTGGGGAAGCCGGGCACGCCGATCCCGAGGTAGGCCGAGGCGCCGTCGCGCCAGACGTCGTGCAGGTCGGCGCCCTCGCGGCCGGTGACCCGAATCGTCCGGAGGAAGTCGGTGGCCGCGAAGCCCGTGCCCCAGATGAGCACGTCGGCGTCGTGCCGCGCACCGGACGCGGTGACCACTCCGGTCGGCTCCACCGAGGCGACCGGCTCCGTGACGACCTCGACGTGGTCGCGGGCGAGCGCGGGGTACCAGTCGTTGCTGAACAGGATCCGCTTGCAGCCGATGGGGTAGTCGGGCTCGAGCCTGCGGCGCAGGGCGGGGTCGGCGACCTGGCGCCGCAGGTGCAGCCGCCACGCCTGGCGCATCGTGGCCAGCAGCGGGGTGGACAGCACCGAGTCGCCGCCCAGCGCCCGGTTGAGCAGCTCGGTCAGGTGGAACGTCGCCCCGCGCTCGCCCCGCATCACCGCCGGCCACCGGTCGAAGGTGCGGTGGTGGAAGGGGCGGTACTCCGTGTCCGGCTTGGGCACGACGTACGGCGCCGACCGCTGGAAGACCGTCATCGAGCCGACCCGGTCCACGATGGCCGGCACGAACTGGATCGCGCTCGCGCCGGTGCCGACCACGGCGACGCGGGCGCCTTCGAGCGGCACGTCGTGGCGCCACTGCGCCGAGTGGAACGCCGGGCCGGCGAAGGTGTCGCGGCCCGGCAGCCCGGGGACCACCGGGTCGGAGAGCTGGCCGACCGCCGAGACCACCACGTCGGCCTCGTGGGTCGTCCCGTCGGTGGTCCGCACCGACCACGTCGCGGTCGCGTCGTCGTACGCCGCCTCCGCGACCGCCTGCCCCGTGTGCACGAGGTCGAGCAGGCCGGCGTCGCCCGCAGCCCGCTCGAGGTAGGCGAGGATCTCGGCCTGGCCCGAGTACCGGTGCGTCCACCCCGGGTTCAGCGACCACGACCAGGAGTAGAGCGGCGACGGCACGTCGCAGGCCGCGCCCGGGTAGGTGTTGTCGCGCCACACGCCGCCGACCGCGCCGGCGCGCTCCAGGATCGTGATGTCCTCGATGCCCTGCTGGCGCAGCGCGCGAGCGGCGCCCAGCCCGCCGAACCCGGCGCCGATGACGACGACCCGAGGCCCGCTCACGTGATCGTCATGCCGCCGTCGACCGCGAGCGTCTGCCCGGTGACGTAGCCCGCGGCGTCGGAGGCGAGGAAGACCACGGCCGCCGCGAGCTCGGCCGGGTCGCCCTTGCGGCCGACCGGGATGCGTGACAGCTGCCCCTCGAGGTAGCCCGGCGGGTACTGCTCGGTCATCTCGGACTCGAAGAAGCCCGGTGCGATCGCGTTGACCCGGATGCCCTTGCGGCCGGTCCACTGCTGGGCCAGGTCGCGGGTGAGCCCGATCAGTGCCGCCTTCGACGAGGAGTACGCCGCCTGCGGGAGCCCGCCGGTGGTCAGGCCGAGCACCGAGCTGATGTTGATGATGCTGGAGCCCGGCTGCATGACCCGCCCGCAGGCCTGGGCCATCCAGTAGCACCCGTTGAGGTTGACGTCGATGACCTGCCGGAACTGCTCCGGCGTCTCGCGGGTGGCCGGCACGGCGGTGCCGATCCCGGCGTTGTTGACGAGCACGTCGACGCGCCCGAGCTCCTCCATCGCCCGCGCGACCAGGTCCGTGCACGACTGCGGGTCGGCGACGTCGGTGCCGTGGGTGACGGCGCGGCGCCCGGCGCCCTCCACGAGCGCCGCGGTCTCCGCCAGCCGGTCGACGCGCCGCGCGCCCAGCGCGACGTCGGCGCCCGCCTCGGCGAGGGCTTGGGCGAATGCGACGCCCAGCCCGCTCGAGGCGCCGGTGACGACGGCGACCTTGCCGTCGAGTCGGAATCGGTCCAGGACGGGACGGTCTGCCATGGTCGCGATCGTAGGCCCGGGGTAGGCGTCGGGACCGGCGGGGCGGGGACGTCCGGGGGATGGTCACGGCCCCGACCCGCCGAGGTCCCGAGCCGTTCTTCTGGGGGGACTCCCACGTTCCCGCCTGGTTTGGACACCTGTCAAGGGTCGTCCTGACACGCGGCAGAAATGTCTGGACGCGTGTCACCATGACGTGATGATCCCGTCCTCCAGGACTCGGCGCTCCCCGGTCGACAAGTACGACGAGCGGCGCAACGAGCTGGCCGAGTCGGCGCTGCTGACCCTGGGCGAGCTCGGCTACGCGCGCACCAGCCTGCGCGAGATCGCGAGCAACTCGCCGTACAGCCACGGGGTCCTGCACTACTACTTCGCCGACAAGCTCGAGCTCGTCGCCTACAGCATCACCCACTACAAGCAGCGCTGCGTGACCCGCTACGACGAGGTGGTCGAGCGGTCCACGACGCCCGAGGCGCTGGTCGAGGCCTTCGCGGCCAGGCTGGTCGAGACGCTGCTCGAGGAGACGGCGATGCACCGGCTCTGGTACGACCTGCGGGTCGAGAGCATGTTCGACGCCCGGCTCCGCGAGACCGTCCTCCACATCGACGCGGCACTGCAGGACATGATCTGGCAGGTCGTGAGCCGCTACGCCGTGCTCGTCGACCGCGAGGTCGCGATGGACGCGCCGGCGGCGTACGCCGTGCTCGACGGGCTGTTCGAGGCCGCGCTGCTCGCCCACGTGACCGGCAACGCCGACGCGGTCTCGCGACTCGTCGAGCAGGTGCACGTCCTGTTGCCGCTGACCCTCGGCCCGCTGCCGCGCGCGGCAGGCACGCGCGCCGGCACCCGCGGGGGCAGGCGGGCGGGCCGGCGGACGGGCGCACCGGTCGGCAGGTCGGTCGACCCCGTCCGGTAGTCTGGTCCCATGCGCAGGACCCTGCTCCTTACCTAGCCGCGCCGACCAGCACCAGTCGACGCGGCCGCCCCTCGCCTACGAGGGGCTTTTTTGTGCCCGAGACAAGAGCGGGATTCTAGTGATGAGGACCTGGAGATGAGCGACACCGACGAGGCCGACGACCAGCGCTACGACCCGGCATCGGTCGAGCAGAAGTGGCAGCAGGTGTGGGCCGACCTCGACCCCTTCCGCGCCGCCGACGACTCGCCGCGCGAGAAGCGCTACGCGCTGACGATGTTCCCCTACCCGAGCGGCGACCTGCACATGGGTCATGCCGAGGTGTTCGCACTGCACGACGTGGCGGCGCGCTACTGGTGGCTGCGCGGCTACGAGGTCCTGAACCCCATGGGCTTCGACTCCTTCGGCCTGAACGCCGAGAACGCCGCGATCCGCGACAACGAGCACCCGGCGACGTTCACCTACGCCAACATCGCGATCTCGACCGAGTCGTGCAAGAAGTTCGGCACCAGCTTCGACTGGAGCCGGACCCTCAACACCTCCGACCCCGAGTACTACCGCTGGACCCAGTGGCTGTTCCTGAAGTTCCGCGAGCGGGGGCTCGCCTACCGCAAGGAGAGCCCGGTCAACTGGTGCCCGGTCGACCAGACCGTGCTGGCCAACGAGCAGGTCATCGACGGCCACTGCGAGCGCTGCGGCGCGGAGGTGACCAAGCGCGAGCTGACCCAGTGGTACTTCAAGATCACCGAGTACGCCCAGGAGCTGCTGGACAACCTGGACGTCCTGGCGCCGACCTGGCCCGACCGCGTGATCAACGCCCAGCGCAACTGGATCGGCCGCTCCGAGGGCGCCCACGTCACCTTCGAGGTGGTCGACGGCGAGCCGCTGACGGTCTACACGACGCGCCCGGACACGCTGTTCGGCGCGACGTTCATGGTCGTGGCGGCCGACGCGCACCTGGCCGCGCAGCTGGTCACCGACGAGCAGCGTCCGGCGTACGACGCCTACCTGGAGGAGGTCCGCAAGGCCTCCGACATCGAGCGGCTGTCGACCGAGCGTCCGAAGACCGGCGTCTTCCTGGGGCGCTACGCCGTCAACCCCGTCAACGGCGAGCAGATCCCGATCTGGGCCGCCGACTACGTGCTGCCCGACTACGGCACGGGCGCGATCATGGCGGTGCCGGCGCAGGACCAGCGCGACTGGGAGTTCGCCCAGAAGTTCGACCTGCCGATCGTCCGCACGGTGCAGCCGCCCGCGGACTGGGAGGGCGAGGCCTACGTCGGCCCCGGCCCCGCGGTCAACTCCGCCAACGACGAGATCTCGCTGGACGGCATGGAGGTCGACGAGGCCAAGACGGCGATCATCGGCTGGCTGGAGCAGCAGAGGGCCGGCACCGGCGCGGTGAACTTCCGGCTGCGCGACTGGCTGCTGTCGCGCCAGCGCTACTGGGGCGCCCCGATCCCGATCGTGCATTGCGCGAAGTGCGGCGAGGTGCCCGTGCCCGAGGACCAGCTGCCGGTCCTGCTGCCCGAGCTGCGCGGCGCGGACCTGACCCCGCGCGGCGTCTCGCCGCTGGCGGCGGCCGAGGACTGGGTCAACGTCGACTGCCCGTCGTGCGGTGGCCCGGCCAAGCGCGACAGCGACACGATGGACACGTTCGTGGACTCGTCGTGGTACTTCCTGCGCTACTGCTCGCCGCACGAGACCGACCGGGCCTTCGACACCGACCTGGTCAACGCGTGGGGGCCGTGCGACGTCTACATCGGCGGCGTCGAGCACGCGGTGCTGCACCTGCTGTACGCGCGCTTCTTCACGATGGTCCTCAACGACATGGGTCTGGTGGGCTTCCGCGAGCCGTTCTCGGCGCAGCTCAACCAGGGCACCGTCATCAACGAGGGCGCCAAGATGTCGAAGTCCAAGGGCAACGGCGTGCGATTGGGGGAGCAACTTGCGGCCTTCGGCGTGGACGCGGTCCGACTGACGCTGGTCTTCGCCGGTCCGCCGGAGGACGACATCGACTGGGCGGACATGTCGCCCACCGGGTCGGTGCGGTTCCTGCAGCGGGCGTGGCGGCTGAGCGGCGACGTGACGTCGCCGGTCGGCGCCGACGCCTCCGGCGGCGACGTGGAGCTGCGGCGCGCCACCGCGCACGCCGTGCACGAGGCGGGCGAGCTGGTCGAGGGCTTCCGCTTCAACGTGATGATCGCCCGCGTCATGGAGCTGGTGAACGCCACCCGCAAGGCCATCGACTCCGGCTGCGGCCCGGCCGACCCCGCCGTGCGCGAGGCGGCCGAGGCGGTCGCGATCATGCTGTCGCTGGTGGCGCCGTACACCGCCGAGGAGATGTGGTCGCGGCTGGGCCACGAGCCGACGGTGGCGCGCACCAGCTGGCCGTCCGTCGACCCCGACCTGCTGGTCGAGTCGTCGGTGACCGCGGTGGTCCAGGTGCAGGGCAAGGTCAAGGCGCGGCTGGAGGTGAGCCCCGACATCGCGGCGTCCGAGCTGGAGGCGCTGGCGCTGGCCGAGCCCGCGGTGGCCCGTGCCATCGAGGGCCGCGAGGTGCGCCGGGTGATCGTGCGCGAGCCGTCGCTGGTCAACGTCGTCGTCTGACCGCGTCCGCGAACCGTTAGCCTCGCGTCCATGCCGGTCGTCGTCGTCACCGACTCGACGGCCAGCCTTCCGCCCGACCTGGCCGCCGAGCGGGGCATCGTGGTGGTGCCGCTGCAGGTCGTGATCGGTGCGCACGTCTACGACGAGGGCTCCGACGGCGCGACGCCCGAGCTGGTGGCGGCGGCGCTCAAGGACTTCCGGCCGGTGAGCACGTCGCGGCCCACGCCCGCGGCCCTGCTCGAGGTCTACGAGGAGTGCGCCCGCAACGGCGCGACCGAGATCGTGTCGGTGCACCTGTCGGCCGAGATGAGCGGGACCTTCGAGTCCGCCCAGCTCGCCGCGCGCGACGCCCCCGTGCCCGTCGTACCCGTGGACAGCCGACAGGTCGGGGTGGCGACGGGGTACGCCGCCCTGTCGGCCGCCGATGTCGTCGACCGGGGCGGGTCGGCGGCCGAGGCCGCCGACGCCGCGCGGGCCCGGGCCGCGGGGAGCCGGTCGCTGTTCTACGTCGACACGCTGGAGTACCTCCGGCGCGGCGGCCGGATCGGAGCCGCCGCCGCCCTGGTCGGCGGGGCGCTCGCCGTGAAGCCGCTGCTGGAGATCTCGGACGGGCGGGTCGCCTCCCTGGAGCGGGTGCGGACCTCGGGCCGCGCGCTGGCGCGCCTGGAGGAGCTCGCGGTGCAGGCCGCGGGCAGCGACCCCGTCGAGGTCACGGTCGCGCACCTCGCCAGCCCCGACCGTGCGGGGCAGCTGCAGGAGAAGCTGGCCACCCGGCTGGCCGACAACCTCGAGGGCCGCGAGGTCGGGTGCGGAGAGCTCGGCGCCGTGCTCGGCGCGCACGTCGGGCCGGGGATGCTCGCGGTCTGCGTGGCGCCGCTCCTGTAGGCACGGCCGGCCGTCCGCCTGCTGTCCACAGGCGGCCCGTGCGCGTCGGCTGTCCACAGGTCGCGCCGGCGCCCGCCACGCCGGCCGCCGGATCTTCCTAGGTTCGACCCATGCGCACGCGACGAACCGCCGAGCACGACGCGGCCCTCTCGCGCCGGCTGGCCCAGCTCGGTGACCAGCTCGGTGACCAGCTCGGTGACGAGCTCGCCGCCGAGCGGTGGGCCGGCGGCGTGCGTCCGGCCCGGCCCGAGCCGCAGCCCGCCACCGACCTCACGACCGCCCCGTGGTGGGACGACCACACCAGGCCCCGGTCGAGGCCCCGGACTGCGCCGCCGACCGACGTGCCGGCACCGGTCGCGCCCGGGCGGCACGCCGCCCGCTCCCGGGGGCCGGCGGGCCTCGGGCCGGCCCAGCTCGCGGTGGTCGCGGTCGTGGTCGCGGTCGGGCTCGCGGTCACCTGCTGGTGGCTGGTGCGCGGCTCCGCCCACGAGGCGCCGGCCCTGGCGGCGGCGCCGGCCCGGCCGCTGGTGTCGGCCCCGCCCGAGGTCGAGCCCGTCGCCGCGGCGCCCACCGGTGCGGCGACGCCGGCCGCCGCTCCCGGCACGGTGACCGTCGACGTGGCGGGCAAGGTGCGCCACCCCGGCATCGCCGTGCTCGACGCGGGCGCGCGGGTGGTCGACGCCCTCGAGGCCGCCGGCGGTGCCCGGCCCGGCGTCGACCTGACCGGCCTCAACCTCGCCCGGGTGCTCGTCGACGGCGAGCAGGTGGTGGTGGGGGAGCCGCCGTCCTCGGGAGCGGCCGCCGGCGGGGCGCCGCCACCGGCCGCGTCGGACGGCCCGGTCACGCTGGTCAACCTCAACACCGCGACCGCCGGGGAGCTCGACACCCTGCCCGAGGTCGGGCCGGTGACCGCGGCGTCGATCCTGCAGTGGCGCGACCAGCACGGCGGGTTCAGCTCGGTGGACGAGCTGCTCGAGATCGACGGCATCGGCGAGGTCACGCTCGGCAAGCTGGCCCCCTACGTCACGGTGTGACCGACGATGGCCCGCACCGCGACCTCGACCTCCGCATGCCGCTGCTGGGCGCGGCCGCCTGGCTCGGCGCCGTCGCTGGCACGCTGGCGACCGGCGCGCTGCTCCTCGGCGTCGTGGTCGGTCTGGTGGTGGTGGGTCCGGTCGTGGTGGCGGTCGTCGTGGCGCGCGCCCGACGCCGGCCGCCCGGGCTGGTGCCTGCGGTGGCCGGCCTCGTGCTCGTGGCCCTCGCCGCGGTCGCGGTCGCCGCGCTCCGGGCCGACCGCATCGCGCACAACCCGGTGGCGTCCCTGGCCGCCGACGGCGCCGCCGTCACGGCGGTCGGCACGGTCGCCTCCGACCCCCACGTCGTCAGCGGCGGTCCGGCGTTCGCCGGCGACCGGGTGGTCTGGCGGCTCGATCTCCGCGAGGTCGCGGGTCGCGGGCGCACGCTCGAGCTCGTCGCGCCGGTGCTGGTGCTCGGCAAGGCCGACGGGGGCCGGGTGCCGCTCGGTGCGACCGTGCGCGTGCACGGGCGCCTGCTCGCCGCCGACGACCGCGACCTCGTCGCCCTGCTCCGGCCGAGCGGCGAAGTCGACGTCCTCGAGCCGCCCGGCCCGTGGTGGCGCGCTGCCGGCGCCGTCCGCCAGGCGCTGCGCGACTCGGTCGCGCACCGTCCCGACGACCAGCGGGCCCTCGTGCCGGCACTCGTCGACGGCGACGACGCGCAGGTCGACCCGGCCCTGCAAGCCGCGTTCCGCGCGACGGGGCTGACCCACCTGCTCGCGGTCTCCGGCACCAACCTCACCCTGCTCGTCGGGTTCCTGCTGGCGGTGGCGCGCTGGTGCCGGGTGCGCGGGCGGTGGCTGCACGTGGTGGCCGCGGCCGGGATCGTCGGCTTCGTCCTGATCGCCCGCACCGAGCCGAGCGTGCTGCGGGCCGCGGTGATGGGCACCATCGGCCTGGTCGCGCTCGGCGCCGACGGCCGGCACCGTGCCCTGCGCGGCCTCGGGGCTGCGGTCGTCGTGCTGGTGCTGCTCGACCCGACGCTGGCCGTCTCGGCCGGGTTCGCGCTGTCCGCGCTCGAGACCGGCGGCATCCTGCTGCTCGCGCCGGCGTGGCGCGACGCGCTCGCGCGCTGGCTCCCTCGCTGGGTGGCGGAGGCGATCGCCGTGCCCGCCGCCGCGCAGCTCGCCTGCACGCCCCTGGTCGCCGCGATCTCCGGGCAGGTCAGCCTGGTGGCGGTCGCGGCCAACCTGCTGGTCGCCCCGGTGGTCGGGCCCGCGACCGTGCTGGGCCTGGCCGGTGGCCTGCTGACGCTGGTGTGGCCACCGCTCGGGCGCCTCTGCGGGACCCTCGCGTCATGGTGCGTGGCGTGGCTGGTCGCCGTGGCCGAGCACGGAGCCGCGCTCCCGACGGCCGCCGTGGGGTGGGGGACCGGGCCGGCCGCGGTCGCGCTGCTGACCGTTGTCACCGTGGTCGTCGCCCTCGCCGGGCCGTGGCTGCTGCGACGACCGCTGACGGGCGTCGCGGCCACCCTCCTGCTGGTCCTCGGCGTCCTGGTGCGGCCTCCGACGTTCGGCTGGCCACCCGAGGGCTGGGTGCTCGTCGCGTGCGACGTCGGCCAGGGTGACGCGCTGGTGCTCAACGCGGGGTCCGGGCGCGCGGTCGTGGTCGACACCGGCCCCGACCCGGCGGCGGTCGACCGGTGCCTCGACCGGCTGGACGTCGACAGCGTGCCGCTGCTCGTGCTCACCCACTTCCATGCCGACCATGTGGGCGGCGTCGAGGGCGTGCTGGCGCGACGGCCGGTCGGCGCGGTCGAGACCACGACGCTGCTCGACCCGCCGGGCGGCGTGCGGGAGGTCGACGACGCGGCCGCCCGGGCCGGGCTGACCCCTGCTCCGGCCACGTTCGCGGCGGCCTCCAGCGTCGGACCGCTCTCGATGCAGGTGCTGTGGCCTCCGCCGGGGCCACCCAGCGCGGGCCCGGGTGACGGGTCGACGGCCAACGAGGCGAGCGTCGTGCTGCTCGTGCAGGTCGCGGGGCTGCGGCTGCTGCTCACCGGCGACGTCGAGCCCGAGGGCCAGGCCGAGCTGGCGCGGCTCCTGCCGGGGCTCCGCGTCGACGTCCTCAAGATGCCCCACCACGGCAGCGCCCACCAGGACGAGGCCTGGCTGCTCTCCCTCCAGCCCTCGGTCGTGCTGGTCTCGGTGGGCGCCGACAACGACTACGGGCACCCTGCCGGGTCGGCGCTGCGGCCGCTCGAGGAGAGCGGCGCCCTCGTCGTCCGCACCGACCAGCACGGCGACCTCGCGGTCGTCGCCGAGGACGGCGCCGCCGCCGTCGCGACCAGCCGCTGAGCGCAGGCGGGGCCCTCGGCGGGCTGTCGGCACACACCACTAGATTTGCCGGCATGGCCAGCCCGGAGACACCGCTCGGCCGGGTCACGCTGGTCACCGGCAAGGAGGAGTTCCTCGGCGAGCGCACGGTCGCGGCCGCCCGCGAGGCCGTGCGGCGGGCCGACCCCGACGCCGAGCTCTCCGAGACCCAGGCCTCCGGGCTGACCCTGGCGACCTTCGGGGAGCTCGCGGCGCCGTCGCTGTTCAGCTCGGTGCGCTGCGTCGTGGTCCGCGCGCTCGAGGACCTCCCCGACGAGTCCGTCGACGGGCTGCTCGCCTACGCCGCCGCTCCGGCCGACGACGTCGCCCTGGTGCTGGTGCACTCCGGCGGCGCCAAGGGCAGCGGGGTGCTCACCAAGCTGCGCAAGCTCCCCACCGTCACCGAGCACAAGTCGGCCGAGCTCCGTCCGAGCGAGTTCCCCCAGTTCGTCGTGAGCGAGGTCAAGCGACTCGGCGCCCGCATCGACGGCGAGGCGGCGTCCGTGCTCGTGCAGGCGGTCGGTCTCGACCTGCGCTCGCTGGCGGCCGCGGCCCACCAGCTCGTCAGCGACTTCCCCGGCGAGACGATCGGGGTCGAGTCGGTGAAGAAGTACTTCGGCGGCCGGGCCGAGGCGAAGTCGTTCGCGGTGGCCGACGCGGCGTTCTCCGGCCGGCGCCAGACCGCGCTCGAGGAGCTCCGCTGGGCTCTCGACGGCGGCACGCCGGCGGTGCTGGTCACCTCGGCCTTCGCCGGCGGGGTGCGTGGCCTGGCGCGCTACCACGGCGCCCCGCCGCGGCTGAAGGAAGCAGACCTGGCCCGCGAGGTCGGCGTGCCGCCGTGGAAGCTGCGGAGCCTGCGCGAGCAGTCGCGCGGCTGGAGCGAGGCCGGCCTGGCGCGGGCGATCCGGGCGGTCGCCCAGGCCGACGCGGACATCAAGGGAGCAGCCAGCGACGCGAGCTACACCCTCGAGCGGCTGGTGCTCACCATCACCAGCCTGCGCGACCCCCGCTGAGCCCCGCGCGCCGGCCACCCCGGCGCGAAATGCAGATCGACCCGCCAGAGAGAGCTTCTGGCGGGCCGAGCAGGGAGGGGCTCAGAGAGAGGCGGCCTTCTGGGCGATCGCGGACTTGCGGTTCGCGGCCTGGTTCTTGTGGATGACGCCCTTGGAGGCGGCCTTGTCGAGCTTCTTCGCGGCGTCCTGGGCGAGCGCCTTGGCCTGCGCGGCGTCGCCGGAGTCGGCGGCCTCGCGGAACTTGCGCACGGCGGTCTTGAGGCCGGTCTTGACGGCCTTGTTGCGCTCGTGACGCTTCTCGTTCTGCTTGTTCCGCTTGATCTGGGACTTGATGTTGGCCACAGGTGCTCTTCCGGTGTGAAGTGGACGATCAGGTGAGTCGATGGGCACGGCGGATCGACCGCCAGCGCGACGGACAACGGTAACAGCGGTGCGCTCGCCCGCTCAAATCCGGGCTCACGTCCAGCCGCGGCGCTCGCCAAGCCACGCCCAGCAGACCTCGCCCTGCCAGCGCTGGGCGTCGCGAAGGTACGGCGAGGCCGGCGGCACCGGGTCTCCGGCGCTCTTGAGGAAGTAGCCCGTGACGAGCGCGAGCACGATGTCGACGTGTTCGGGGGGCACCGCGGAGAGGAGCGGGCTGCGAGCAATCACCGCGGACACGTCGAGGCCGTCGCCGCGCGGCCCGATCAGGAGGAACAGCGAGTCGAGCCAGGAGGCCCCGACGAACGGCCAGTTCCAGTCGCAGAGCAGCGTCCGGCCGTCCGTGGTGAGGAGGATGTTGTCGTCGCGCACGTCGGTGTGCACGACCGTCTCGCCCGCCATCGCCTCGACGTACCGGCCGGCCAGGGCCGCGGCCTCGTCGAGGTGCGGGAGCCCGGGCTCGGTGCGGGCCAGCACGTCCCAGTACGCCGGCCACTCGGCGAACTCCTCCGACGCCGGGGGCAGGTCGAGCCCGGCCGGGGGCGGCGTCAGCACCGGCACGGCGGCGGCGAGCGTGTCGAGGCACGCCTCGAGCTCCGGCAGCCGCCACGGCCGGCGCGGCTGCCGCGCGTCGACGTACTCGGTCGAGAGGACGAACCAGCCGTCGACGTCAAGGGTCCACAGCAGCCGCGGGGCCGGGGCCTCGGGCGGCAGCGCGGCCAGCTTGCGCGCCTCCTCGCGGTAGGCCTGCGCGAACATCCGCTGCGCGACGGTCGACGCCGCCTTCACGAAGTGCCGGCTGCCGTCCTCGCCCTCGAGCACCGAGGCGAACCCCGGGGTGAACCCGCTGTTCTGCGACGTCGCCGAGCGGATCGGCGTCCCGCACCGCTGCTCGACCGCCTCGCGGACCGTGCGCGGCAGGTGTGACCACTCGAGGCGGCGCGCGGTGCGGCCGTGAGGGATCGGTGAGGCGGGCACGAGCCCCATCCTCCCGGCTCGGCGTGCCCTGCGCTCGGGCGGCCTGCGCTCAGGCGGCCCAGGGGTACCGGTCCGGAGCCGGGCCGCCGTCCCACAGCCTGCGCAGCAGGCGCGCCAGCCGGGAGGGGCGCGGGTCGGTGGCACCGGGCCCGGTGACCGACCCGAGGAGCCCGGCTCCGGCCTCGGCACTCGCTGAGCGCGGGTCGTCGAACGTCGCCAGGCCCGCGGCGACCGCCACGGACGCCAGCAGCGAGCGCCTCGCCGCGCGTAGCGCGGGGTTGTCCGCCTCGTCGTCGAGCAGCCGGTGCACGCCCGGCTGGTCGCGCAGCGCCGAGCGCCAGGCCACGGCGACGCTCGCCTCCGGCGTCTCCGCACCCAGCTCGAGGGCGACGTCGATGCGCGAGAGCAGCTGCCGCGACCAGTGGTCCTGGAGGGCGACGAGCAGCGCGTCGCGGTCGCCGTAGGCCGCGGCCAGCTCGGCGTCCCAGGGGAGGGCGCCGTCGTCCTCGACGGCCCGCACCACGCGGAGGAGGGTGGAACGGCGGGGGAGGGTCTTGTGGTCCATGCTCCGACGCTAGGGAGCGAGCCTCGCTCGATCTGCCGTCGAGGGGCGGGTCCTGGACCCCCGTCCAGGGGCGGACGCGCGCCGCCCGCCTCCGCCCGCAGTCGGATGTGCGCGGGCGCACGCGGGCCTACCCTCGACGGGTGGACCTCCCCACCCGCGCGGTGCCGGCCTTCGTGGTGCGCAGGAAGAAGCGCTGGGTCGCCGACGGGCTCCCCGACTACCCGCTGTGGATCGCCGCCCTCATCGACTCCTCGGCGCTGGTCACCGGTGGCGTGGTCGTCGTGCAGCGGCACGACGGCAACCTCGTCCCGGTCATCGGCCTGGCGGCGCTCGCCCTGGTGCCGTGGGTGGCCGAGCTGTGGACGCACGCGACGACCTGGATCGCGTTCGTCGTCCTCACCGGCGGCTCGGTGCTGGTGCTGATGACGGTCCACCCGGTCGCCTACGAGTGGGCGCCGTTCCTCCTCATCCTCATGGCCGGGCACGTGACGGCGGTCGCCGGCCTCGGGCGCGGGGTCGTGGTGACGCTCGTCGGCGAGGCCGTGGTCGTGACGGTCTGGCTGTCGGGCAACCTGGCCGGGCCCGAGGTCGGCATCTGGGCTGCGGGCATCGTCGTCGGCCTCGACATGGGGTTCGTGCTGCGCTCCCAGCAGCTGCGGCTCGACGCCCAGGCGCGCGAGCACACGACCCGCGAGCGGCAGGCGGTCCTCGAGGAGCGTCACCGCATCGGCCGCGAGGTCCACGACCTGGTCGCGCACTCGCTGAGCGTCACGCTGCTGCACCTCACGGCGGCCCGGCGCGAGGTCGAGGACGCCGCCGGGCAGGGCGACGTGGCCGGCCTGGACGACGCGATGGCCGCGCTGCGCGACGCCGAGCGCGTCGGGCGGCAGGCGATGACCGACATCCGTGGCACCGTCGGCCTCCTCGGGCGCGGCGACGAGCCGGTCACCGCGCCGGCGCCGGGGCTCGACGACCTCGCAGGCCTGGTCGCCGACTTCCGCGGCGCCGGCCTCGCCGTGGACTACGCCGCTGAGGGCGACCTCGCGCAGGTCCCGACCACCACCGCGCTCGGGCTCTACCGCATCGTGCAGGAGTCGCTCGCCAACGTGGCCAAGCACGCCCCGGGAGCGCGGGTGCGAGTGCGTCTCGACGTCGACGGCGACCCGGGTGAGCTGACCGTCACCAGCGACCTGCCACGCGGGGCCAGGGCCGACACCGGTGGGTCCGGCCTCTCCGGCATGGCCGAGCGTGCGGCCCAGCTCGGTGCGGGCTTCCGCGCCGGGCCGGTCGACGGTGCGTGGGTCGTCCGGGTGGACCTGCCCCGCGGCGACGCCGGCAGCGACGGCCGCGTGTGCCCGCTGCCGCGGCTGACCGCGCCGTTCCGCCGCACCGCGCCGGGGCCGGCATGACGGGCGCGACCGGCGGGGGTGACGCGCTGATCCGCGTGCTCCTCGTCGACGACCAGGAGCTGGTGCGATCCGGGCTGACCCGCATCCTGCGCCGCCGCGACGGGTTCGTGGTCGTGGGGGAGTGCGAGGACGGCGACCAGGTCGTCGCGGCCGTCGAGGAGCTGCGTCCCGACGTCGTCGTGATGGACCTGCGGATGCGCCGGACGAGCGGGATCGACGCCACGGCGGCCCTCCGCCGCCGCGCGGACACCCCGCCCGTCCTGGTGCTGACGACCTTCGACGACGACGAGCTGCTGTCGGGAGCGCTCCGCGCCGGCGCGGCCGGGTTCCTGCTCAAGGACAGCCCGGCAGAAGACGTCGTCCGCGGCGTCGCGGCCGTGGCGGCCGGGCACGCGCTGCTCGACCCGGCCGTCACGTGGCGGGTCCTCGACCGGTTCCGCGCCAGCCCCGACGCGCCGGCCGCCGTCGCCGGGCCCATCGAGGAGCTCACCGCCCGCGAGCGTGAGGTGCTGGAGCTGATGGGGCGCGGGCTGAGCAACGGCGAGATCGCCGCGACCCTGGTCATCTCCGAGGTCACCGTGAAGAGCCACATCGGGAGGATCTTCACCAAGCTCGACCTGCGCGACCGCGCCGCGGCGATCGTCTACGCCTTCGACCGCGGCCTGGTCTCCCCGGCGGGGTGACGGCGCGGCGCGGTCGAGGCGCTCAGGAATCGGACCGCCGCGCCGCCCGTGGGAGGATTGGGAGTCCCCTTCCGCACCATCCCGAGAGCGAGCCGAGAGTCCCGTGAAGCCCGCGCCGCCGCCCGGCCACACCGACCCGGCGACGATCCGCAACTTCTGCATCATCGCCCACATCGACCACGGCAAGTCGACGCTCGCGGATCGCATGCTGCAGCTGACCGGCGTCGTCGACGCGCGCAGCGCGCGGGCGCAGTACCTCGACCGGATGGACATCGAGCGCGAGCGCGGCATCACCATCAAGAGCCAGGCAGTGCGGATGCCGTGGACGGTCCCGGCCGGCAACGACGAGGGCGCGGAGCCCGGCACCTACGTGCTCAACATGATCGACACCCCGGGCCACGTCGACTTCACCTACGAGGTCAGCCGCAGCCTGGAGGCGTGCGAGGCCGCGATCCTCCTCGTCGACGCGGCCCAGGGCATCGAGGCCCAGACGCTGGCCAACCTCTACCTCGCGATCGG
Source organism: Nocardioides halotolerans DSM 19273 (assembly GCF_000422805.1). GTDB lineage: Bacteria > Actinomycetota > Actinomycetes > Propionibacteriales > Nocardioidaceae > Nocardioides > Nocardioides halotolerans. Next base: position 31,065 of record NZ_AUGT01000023.1, read on the forward strand.
CGCCGACCTGCACGTCATCCCGGTGCTCAACAAGATCGACCTGCCCAGCGCCAACCCCGAGAAGTACGCCGCGGAGATCGCCGGCATCGTCGGCTGCGACCCCGACGACGTGCTCCGGATCAGCGCCAAGACCGGCGAGGGCGTCGAGGCGGTGCTCAACGAGGTCGTGAAGCAGACCCCGGCCCCGGTCGGCGACGCCGACGCCCCGGCCCGCGCGCTGATCTTCGACTCGGTCTACGACACCTACCGCGGCGTGATCACCTACGTCCGCGTCGTCGACGGCCAGCTCACCCACCGCGACCGGATCAAGATGATGTCGACCGGAGCGACCCACGAGCTGCTCGAGCTCGGGGTGATCAGTCCCGAGCAGGTCAGGGCCGGCGAGATCGGCGTCGGCGAGGTCGGCTACCTCATCACCGGCGTGAAGGACGTCCGACAGTCCCGGGTCGGCGACACGGTGACGACCCAGCACCACGGCGCCGTCGAGGCGCTCGGCGGCTACAAGCACCCCAACCCGATGGTCTACGCCGGGCTCTACCCGATCGACGGCGACGAGTTCGGCGACCTGCGCGAGGCGCTGGAGAAGCTCCAGCTGAACGACGCCGCCCTCACCTACGAGCCGGAGACCTCCGGCGCGCTCGGGTTCGGCTTCCGCTGCGGCTTCCTCGGCCTCCTGCACATGGAGATCACCCGCGACCGGCTCGAGCGGGAGTTCGGCCTCGACCTGATCTCCACCGCGCCCAACGTCGTCTACGACGTGGTGATGGAGGACGGCTCGGAGCACGAGGTCACCAACCCGAGCGAGTTCCCCGACGGCAAGATCGCCGAGGTCCGCGAGCCCGTCGTCCGGGCCACGATCCTCTCGCCCAGCGACTACATCGGCACGATCATGGAGCTCTGCCAGACCAAGCGCGGCACGCTGCAAGGGATGGACTACCTGTCCGAGGACCGCGTCGAGATGCGCTACACGCTGCCCATGGGCGAGATCGTCTTCGACTTCTTCGACCAGCTGAAGTCACGCACCAAGGGCTACGCCTCTCTCGACTACGAGCGCTCGGGCGAGCAGGCCGCCGACCTGGTGAAGGTCGACATCCTGCTCCAGGGCGAGCCGGTCGACGCGTTCAGCGCGATCGTGCACAGGGACGCGGCGTACTCCTACGGCGTGATGATGGCCGGCAAGCTCAAGGAGCTCATCCCGAGGCAGCAGTTCGAGGTGCCGATCCAGGCCGCGATCGGCGCCCGGGTGATCGCGCGCGAGAACATCCGCGCGATGCGCAAGGACGTGCTCGCCAAGTGCTACGGCGGCGACATCACCCGCAAGCGCAAGCTCCTCGAGAAGCAGAAGGAGGGCAAGAAGCGGATGAAGATGGTCGGCCGCGTCGAGGTCCCCCAGGAGGCGTTCGTCGCCGCGCTCTCGACGACCGAGCGCTCGACGAAGTAGCCGCGGCCAGTCACCTCCGCCTCATCCGGGCGCTGCTGTCACACCCGTCACAGGCGTACGCCGCTCGGCCGGCGCCACCCCGCGTGGCCAGCGCAAACGCTCTCCCAAAGAGGGGATATCCTGAACCGGAGCTGCCCTCGACCAGCTCCGGTCAGGCATTGTGGGGGCGTCTCGGGTGTCGGCTTGTGGGGAGCCGGCGACGGAGCACAGGGGGAACGGCTGATGGAGCCGAACGACGCTGCCAGCACGAGCGCACGCGCGCAGGAGCTGCGCGCCAGCCTGGGCGCACGGCGTGAGGTGGAGGCCATGCTGGCCGAGGCCAGCGCGACCCGCGAGGCCGCGGTCGCCGACGCCGACGCGATCATCGAGGAGGCGCAGCAGGTCTCCGACCAGCTGCTGCGCGAGAGCCGCGCCGACGCCGAGCGCACGACCAGCGAGGCCCGCGTGCGTGCCGAGGGGGTCGTGGCCCGCGCCCGCGAGGAGGCCGAGGAGATCACCCGGCAGGCCCGCGCCGCCGCCGACGCCGTACGCGCTCGCGCCGAGGCCCAGGTCGAGGAGCACCGCAAGCGGGTCCGGGCCGAGCTCACCGAGCAGGTCACGCGCGAGGTCACCGAGCAGAGCCGGCGCGAGCTCACCCGGCTCCACGAGCGGCAGCAGTCGATGATCGGCGACATCGAGGCGTCGGTGCGCATCCTCGGCGTCTCGATGGAGGCCGCGACCGCCAACATCTCGGAGATGCTGGGCGCGCTCGACTCGCTGCGCGCCCACTCCACCGAGTCGCTGGGCGACGCGACCACCTCGCTGACCCCGGCCCGCCACGCGGAGGCGGGCGACGACCGGCCGGACGACCTCGAGGCCCACGCTGGCGACGACGACGGGGCGGACGAGACCCGGGCCGGGACCCGGGACGAGACCGAGGACGAGACCGACGAGGCCGACGACGAGGCCGACGACGGTCAACCGGCCTCCGGCCGGACCGTCCGGTCCGGTCACCTCGTCGACGCCCTCGCGGACCTCGACGAGAGGGTCGCCGACGACGACGACCCGCCGCTGACCGCGACCGAGGCCTTCCTCCGCTCGGCCCACATCGACCACGGCGACCCGCCCCTCCCGCCGACCGACGACAGCGACATCGGGGCCCGCTACGCCCGCGACGCCATGCGCGCCACGGCCCGCGCGCGCAGCCGGCGCGACGAGGAGACGCTCGAGGTCCTGCCCGAGCGCGAGGTCGAGCGGCGTCCCAGCCGCAGCGGCAAGCCCGGGCCCGACGAGCGCGTGACCGACGCAGACCAGGACGACGCCGGCGAGGACACCGACGCCGGCAAGCCGCTCGGCTGGCTGTTCCGGTCCTCGTCCTAGCGGGTCGCGACCGCGACCGGACCGGCTGACCCGTGAGCGTGCCGGTGGCCACGCGCCCGGACGCCCGGTCGCTCCCGGTCACCCGGCCGCGCGGCCGGACGGCGTTCCTCCTCCCGCTCCCCGTCGCTGCCGCGGTCGGCCTCGAGGCGGGCGCGTCGCCCCAGGCGACCCTCACCGTGGTCGCGGCCGCGGTCTCCGCGGTCGTGCTGGTGGCCAGGGTCGAGTGGGCGGCCCTGGCGGTGGTGGCCACGGGCGTCTTCGAGGGCTACCTCGACCTCGTCTCGCCGTGGGCGACCGACTGGCTCGCCGCGGTGCTGCTGGTCTCGTGGGCGGTCCGGCGCGCGCAGGGACCGCTGCACCCGCACCGGGTGGTCGCGCTCGGCGTCCCGGTCGCGGCGCTCGGGCTGGCACTCGGCGCGGCCTTCGTGGCGCACCCCCTGGGGAGCGACGGTGCCCGGACCTGCGCCACCTACGCCGAGCTCGCGCTCGTGGCCCTCGTGCTCGCCGACGTGCTGTGCGGGCCGCTCGACCCACGCCGGGCCGCCCGCCTCTACGTGCTCTCGTGCGTCGCGGCCTCGGTGTGCGGGATCGTCACCGCCGTCCTCACCGAGCGGCACCGCGTGGTCGGGCCGGTCGAGAGCGTCGACACGATGGCCTTCTTCCTCGTCGCGGCCCTGCCGCTGGTCGGCACCCTGCGCACCCGCCCCGACCAGCGCGCCTGGCGGGTGTGGACGTGCCTCGCCGTCATCGTGGTCGCCGGCGTCGGCACCCAGTCGAGGGCGGCGTTCGTCGCGCTGGTCGTGATGGTCGTGCTCGCCGTCCTCACCGGCGCGCTCGCGCTGCGCCACGCCGGCGCGCTGCTGGCGCTGGTCACGACCGGGGTCGCGCTCGTCGTGGCCGTGCTGCCCGTGTCGGTCAGCGAGGTGCTGGCCGACCCGCACCGCTACTCCGACTCCAACATCGCCGAGCGCAACGACGTGCGCCGCGCGGCGCTCGAGATGACGAGAGCCGCGCCCGTGCTCGGCCTCGGCCCGGGCTCCTTCGCGCTGTTCCACCAGGACTACCGCCACGACGGCGACGGCCTCGGCGAGCGCGAGCTCGACACCGCCTACAGCACCCTGCTCGAGAGCTCGGCCGAGCTCGGCGTGCTCGGCACCGCGGCCCTCTACGCCGGGTGGCTGGTGCCGGCCGTCGGCGCGCACCGGCGCCGGCGGCGCCACCGGTCGCAGCTGACCTCGGCCGTGCTGCTCGCCCTCGCCGGCCTCCTCACCGCGTCCCTGCTGGAGTCGGAGCAGTTCGTCCTGCCCCTGTGGTTCGTGGCCGCGATGGCGCTGGCGGTGGGCCGACCGCCGCTCCCGCGGCGTCCGCTGTTCGCGGTGGAGCCGGGCGAGGGGTCGTCTGGACAGGTCGGGCCCAGATCGTGAGTTTTGCGGCGCCCGGGCCGCGCCGTCGCAATCATGGCCTCGGCGGTGGTGCGTCCTGTGCGCAACGCGGGGGGCGCTGCCGCAATGGGGTACGTGGGGTCAGGACGTGAATACTGACGCCACACGACGGCCAGGTGCTCAGGGGGGTCTGCGCACCGGCCGTCTGAGCAAAGCGTGGGGACATCGATGGACGTGCGCGACGTGGGGGTGGCGCTCTGGCGCCAGCGACCGCTTGTCGTGTTGATCCTGGTGATCACCGGCGGCGCCGTCGCAGCCGGGATCCTGCTTGCCCCGAAGTCGTACGCCGCGACGGCGACCATCAGCGCCGCGGAGGCGCCGGGGGTGGCCGTCACCGACGATCCCGACGCGTTGCGCGCCACCCTGGCGGAGCTCGCCAGCTCCCGGGGGGTGGTCGACGAGGTCCGGTCCCGGACCTCGACCGACCGGAGCGTGGCGCAGCTGCGTCGCTCCATCCAGGGCGACTGGGTCCGGGGCACGATCCTCGTGCGGATCACCGTCGAGGATCGTGACCCGGACACCGCGGCCGCCCTCGCGAACGCCGTGGCGGCGGTGCTGGTCGGCGGTGGCGTGGTCGGCGACGTCGCCGGCCCGTCGCTCGACCGCGCGCTCGTGCTCACGGCCAGCGACCCCGCCGACCCGCCGGGCACCTTCAGCAGCCCGGACCTGCGCCTCGCGCTGGGTCTGGGCGTGCTCCTCGCGGTCGGCCTCGCGACCACGGCCGCGGTCTGGCGCGACCGGCGCACCCACACCGTCGACGACGCCGCGGCAGTCGAGGAGGCCGCGACCGCACCCCTGCTGGCGCACCTGACGCCGCCCAGCGACCTGACCACCATGCCGGCGCTGCACCCGGGCACCGGCGAGGCCGACCTGTTCCGCCACCTCCGGCTCGCCCTGGAGGCGCAGGCCGAGGCCGGCTCACCACGCGTCGTGGTCGCCGGCATCACCCACGGCGACGTGAACATCTGGATCGGCGCCAACGTCGCGCTCGCGCTGGCCGGCACCGACCACCGGGTGCTGCTGGTCGACGGCCGGATGGGCGACCGCTTCGGGACCCCGGTGGAGGACGCGCCCGACACGCCCGGTCTCTACGACGTCCTGCTCGGTGCGGACCTCGAGACCGCGATGAGCCCCGGGCCGGTGGACCTGCTGGAGGTGCTGCCGGCCGGCACCTACGGCAGCGCCGAGGTGCCCGACCTGATCGCGCAGCGCTTCGTGAGCGTCATGGACTCCGCGGCGAGCGAGTTCGACAACATCGTGGTGATCGGCCCGCCGCTCGACGTCTCCGACGACTCGCGCGCGATGGCCGTGGACAGCTCGATCGTGCTCGCACTGGTGGAGGGCTCCGTCTCGGCCAGCGCCCTGCGCCAGCACGCCGACCGCATCCGCGCGGTGGGCGCGCGGCTGCTCGGCGTCGTCCTCGTCGCGAAGCAGCCCGAGCGGGCGGTGGCCTAGGTCGTGTCTCTCAGAGACCAGCAGATCCCGACCAACCGTCGGCTGCACGTCCTCCACGTGTCCGCGCCGACGCGTGGCGGCGTCGCCACGGTCGTGACGCGCTACGTGCGCGACCAGGTCGAGCGCGGGTGGAACGTCACCGTCGCCTGCCCCTCGCGCGGCGACCTGGGCTACGCCGCCCGCGAGGCCGGTGCCGCCGTGCGGTGGTGGCGGGCCGACCCCCACGACAGCACGCTGCCCGGCGCCGTCGCCCGCCTGAGACGGATCGTGAGCGAGACCAAGCCGGACGTCGTGCACCTGCACAGCGGCAAGGCCGGGCTGGCCGGGCGCCTGGTGGTGCGCGACCGGATCCCCACGGTCTTCCAGCCGCACGCCTGGGCCTTCCTCGCTCACCGCAGCGGCGTGCGGAGCGCCTCGCTGCGGTGGGAGCGGTACGCCGCCCGGTGGGCCACCGAGCTCGTCTGCGTGAGCACCACCGAGCGGCAGCTCGGCGAGAGCCTCGGCATCCACGCGCCCACGACCGTGGTCCTCAACGGAGTCGACCTCGCGGAGTTCCGCCCGGCCGGACCCCGCGACCGCATCCACGCCCGCAAGCTGCTCGGCCTCGACGACGTGCCGACCGTGCTGTGCGTCGGCGAGCTCGTCGTGCAGAAGGGCCAGCAGGACCTCATCACCGACTGGCCGGCGATCCGCGCCCGGGTGCCGGGGGCCGAGCTGCTCTTCCTCGGCGACGGCGCCGACCGGCTGGCGCTCGAGAGGCTGGCGGAGGGGCTCGACGGGGTGACCTTCGTCGGGTCGCGCACCGACGTGCCGCTGTGGATGGCGGCGGCCGACGTCGTGGTGGTCCCGTCGCGGTGGGACGGGATGGCGCTGGTGCCCCTCGAGGCGATGGCCTGCGCGCGCAGCGTCGTCGCGACCGACGTCAACGGCGTCGTCGAGAGCGTGCCGCCCGACGCGGGGGCGGTCGTTCCGCTGGACGACCCGGCGTTGCTGGTCGAGGCAGTGGTCGAGCGGCTCGAGAACCCCACGCTCGCCGAGGAGGAGGGCTGGCGCGGCCGCTCCCACGTCGAGTCGCAGCACGACGCGACGACGTCAGCGCGTGAGCTGGCCCGCGTCTACCTGCGTCTCGTTGGGGCGCGGCGGGGTCGCTGACGACGGCGCCCGCGCGACCGGCACCCCGCCGGCGTACCGCAGCCTCAGCAGCTGCGCCCACACCAGCTCGGGCAGGGCGACCAGCCGGGTGCGGCGCAGGATCCGCCCGACCGGGCCGATCCGGCCGGAGATCGTGATCGAGGTCGTCGTCCCGGGCCGGGCCACCGACCGGGCCCGCCGGGTGCGGAAGCGCGGTCTCGTGGTCTCGTGCCCGCCCTCGTCGACCACCGGACGCCGGACCAGCACGCCGCCGGTCTCGGCCTTCACCAGCAGCGCGAGCACCGTGAACGCCGGGACCAGGACCAGCAGTGCGGCGAGGGCGACCAGGACCTCGACCAGCCTCTTGAAGGCGCGCACCGGCAGCGGCGCCCCCCGGCTGTGCAGGCGCACGACTGGGATGCCGTCGACCAGCTCGCGCGGGTGCCGGGCGCCGGCCCGCACCGGGGGGAACCACGCGGCCACGGCGTAGAGGTCCGCGGTGGTGGCGAGCAGGCCCTCGACCGCGGCGGTCTCGTCGTCGCCCGCAGGCCCCCCGAGAGCGACCACCACGGCGTCGACGCCGGTCTCGGTCATCGCACGGGGCAGGCGCGTCACCGGCCCGAGCCACGCGACCGGCAGCCCGCGGGCCTGGTCGAGCGGGTCGCCCGACCCGGTGCCCACGAGCCCGACCGGCCGCAGTCCCAGTTCGCGCCGCGCCAGGAGGGTCCGGGCGAGCCGCCGGGCGGTCGGGCCGGTGCCGACGACCAGCACGCGTCGGCCCAGTCGGCCGCTGCGCCGCAGCACGTGGGTGACGGCGTAGACCAGCGTGCGCGCGAGCACCAGGCAGGCGAGGGCGAGCACCCACACGGCCAGGCCCGCGCTGCCGAGGCCCGCCAGCACCACGGTCGCGGCCCCCGCGGCCACGACGAGGCCGGGGACGTCGTCGGCGATCGAGAGCACGAGCCGAGGGCGGTGCAGGTCGGCGGCCCGGGCGACGAGCACGGCCACGACGGCCCCGAGCACCAGCGTCGCGGGGGAATCGTCGGTGGCCACGGCGCCCGCCGCGGCGACCGCGCCGGCGTCGGCAACGGTCAGCACGGGTCCGACCGTGGCGAGCCACGGGATCCCCCGGCGCACACGTGCCAGCACAGCAGTCCCCCCGAACCACCCGGGTGCGGCCCCCTGTAGACGCCCCGGCCCGCCCATCCAACCCCGGAGCGGCGCCGATGTCCATGGGGGTCGTCGGTCGTTGGCGCCGTCGGTCACCATCGGCGGGTGACGTCCCTCCCGCTGCCGCCCAGAGTGCTCGCCTTCGCGGCGCGCGGCGCCGACTGGGCGGCGTTCGTCGACCGGCTGCCGCGGCTGGTCCGCGAGGTGTCCGAGGAGTGGGGGCTGGTCGTCGACGGGGAGCCGACCCACGGCTACTGCGCCCTGGTGGTGCCCGTCCGCCGGGCCGGCGAGCCGGCGATCCTCAAGCTCGGGTTCCCCGACGACGAGAGCGAGCACGAGGGGCTGGCCCTGCAGCGCTGGGCCGGCAACGGCGCCGTCCGGCTCCTCGCCGCCGACCCGCACCGCTCCGCGCTGCTGCTGGAGCGGCTGCACCCGGTCGACCTGGGCTCGGTCGACGCGCTCGGGGCGTGCGAGCTGGTCGCCGACCTCTACGCGCGGCTGCACGTGCCGGCCCTGCCCCAGCTGCGCCCGCTCACGGCGTACGTCGAGCGCTGGACGGCTCGGCTCGCGGAGCTGCCGCGGGCCGCGCCCGTCCCGCACCGGCTCGTCCAGCAGGCGGTCTCGCTGGGCCGGAACCTCGCGGCCGACGAGGCCAGCACCGGCACGATGATCCACGCCGACCTCCAGTACGAGAACGTGCTCGCCGGCGACCGCGAGCCCTGGCTGGCCATCGACCCCAAGCCGGTGAGCGGCGACCCGCACTACGAGCTCGCGCCGATGCTCTGGAACCGCTGGGACGAGGTCGTCGCCTCGGGCGACCTGCGCTCCGCCGTGCGCCGGCGGTTCCACACCCTCGTCGACGGGGCCCTCCTCGACGAGGACCGCTGCCGCGACTGGGTCGTCGTGCGGATGCTGCACAACGCCCTGTGGGAGCTCGAGGACCACCCGGACTCGCCCGACCACGGCCACCTGACGATGTGCATCGCCATCGCCAAGGCCGTCCAGGACTGAGCGCGCGCCGCACACGGGTTGCCGGGGCCGGGATGATGGCGGCGTGAACGAGGGGGTGCTGAGGTCGGTGCAGGTCGGCCGGCCGCGCGACGCGGCGTGGGCGGGCATCGGCCGGACCTCGATCGACAAGACGCCTGTGACCGGCCCGGTGGAGGTGCATCGCCTCGGGCTCGAGGGCGACCAGGTCTCCGACACGCGGCACCACGGCGGGCCGGACCAGGCGGTCTACGCGTTCGCGCGCGAGGAGCTGGACTGGTGGGCCGACCAGCTCGGCGACGAGATCCGCGACGGTGAGTTCGGCGAGAACCTCACGACCACCGGCGTGGACGTCGACGGCGCCGAGCTGGGCGAGCGCTGGCGGATCGGCACCGTGCTCGTCGAGGTCGCGCTCGTGCGCACGCCCTGCAACGACTTCAAGGTGTGGATGGGTCGCTGCGGGCACGACAACCGGGCGTGGGTGCGCCGCTTCGCCGAGCGGGCGCGCCCCGGCGCCTACCTGCGGGTGCTCCAGCCCGGGGTGCTCGCCGCCGGCGACCCGATCGAGGTCGTCCACCGGCCGGGTCACGGGCTGACCGCGTCGTACCTCTTCCGCGCGCTGACCCGCGAGCCCGAGCTGCTGCCGAGCCTGCTCGGCCTGGACGGCCTCGCTGCCAAGGTCAGGCTGCGCGCCGAGACGGTCGCTACCGGTCGGTAGCCCCTGTGAACTAGGTTACGTCGCTAAACGCCGCCCCCACGGATCTCGGACGGACCAGCCAGGAGACGCAATGCCGCGCAACATCGACTCGAGCTTCGTCGACACGATGACGCCCAACTTCGCCCAGCTCTTCCTGGACCGGGTCGCGTCCTCGGGCTCCCTCGAGGCCTACCGCTACCCCAGCGGCAGCGGGTGGGAGTCGGTCACCTGGGCGCAGGCCGGCGACCGGGTCGCCAACCTCGCCGCCGGGCTCCTCTCGCTGGGCGTCCAGCCGGAGCAGCGCGTCGGCATCGCGTCGTCGACCCGCTACGAGTGGATCCTCGCCGACCTCGCCGTGATGTGCGCGGGCGGCGCGACGACGACGGTCTACCCCTCCACCAACGAGGAGGACACGGCCTACATCCTCAGCGACTCCGAGTGCCAGATCGTCTTCGCAGAGGACGACGACCAGATCAAGAAGCTCACCGAGCGGCGCTCCGAGCTGCCCACGGTCGGCAAGGTCGTCACCTTCGAGGGCACGACCGATGGCGACTGGATCATCTCCCTCGACCAGCTGGCCGACCTCGGTGAGAAGTACCTCGTGGAGCACCCCGACGCGATCACGACGACCGTCGCGGCGATCAGGCCCGAGCAGCTCGCGACGCTGATCTACACCTCCGGCACCACCGGCCGCCCCAAGGGCGTGCGGCTCACCCACCGCGCGTGGGTCTACGAGGGCGCGGCGATCGAGGCGCAGGGCATCCTCGACGAGAATGACCTGCAGTTCCTCTGGCTGCCGATGGCGCACTCCTTCGGCAAGGTGCTGCTCTCGACGCAGCTCGCCTGCGGGTTCGCGACCGCGATCGACGGCCGCGTCGACAAGATCGTCGACAACCTCGGCGTGGTGAAGCCGACGTTCATGGGCGCCGCCCCGCGCATCTTCGAGAAGGCGCACGGCCGGATCATCACCATGCAGCAGGCCGAGGGCGGGCTGAAGGAGAAGATCTTCAACCAGGCGTTCAAGGTGGGCCTCGAGGTCAACCGCCGCAAGCGGGCCGGCCAGTCGGTGCCGCTGCCGCTCAGCCTCCAGCACGGCCTCTTCGACAAGCTGGTGTTCAGCAAGGTCCGTGACCGGTTCGGCGGCCGGGTGCGGTTCTTCATCTCGGGCGCCGCCGCGCTCAACCAGGAGATCGCCGAGTGGTTCAACGCCGCCGGCATCCTGATCCTCGAGGGCTACGGCATGACCGAGAACGCCGCCGGCGCCGCGGTCAACCACCCCGACGACTACAAGATGGGCACGGTCGGCACGGCGTTCCCCGGCAGCGAGATCAAGCTCGGCGAGGGCGACGAGGTCATGATCAAGGGCCCGCACGTCATGGACGGCTACCACAACCTGCCCGAGGAGACCGCCCAGGCGCTCACCCCCGACGGCTGGCTGCACACCGGCGACAAGGGCTCCATCGACGCCGACGGCTTCCTGACGATCACCGGCCGGATCAAGGACCTCTTCAAGACCTCCGGCGGCAAGTACATCGCCCCGTCGGCGATCGAGTCGAAGTTCAAGGCGCTGTGCCCCTACGCCAGCCAGTTCGTGGTCTTCGGCGACGAGAAGAACTACTGCGTCGCCCTGATCACCCTCGACGAGGACGCCATGAACGGCTGGGCCGCCGACCACGACATGGCCGGCCGGTCCTACGCCGAGATCGTCGGCTCCGAGCCGGTGCGCGCGATGGTGGGGGAGTACGTCGACCAGCTCAACCAGCGGCTCAACCGCTGGGAGACCATCAAGAAGTGGGAGCTCCTCGACCACGACCTCTCGGTCGAGTCGGGTGAGCTGACCCCGTCGATGAAGGTCAAGCGCAACGTCGTCGAGAGCAACAACAAGGACCGGATCGACGCCTTCTACACGGGCTGACCCGCCCCCCGGCACACTGGTCGGGTGCCGTCAGCCCTGCCCGAAGGAGAGCCGGCGCCGAGCGACGGCAGCCTCCCGGCCTCGGCGCTGGCCGGTGTCGCCGAGCGGCCGTTCGGCGTCTACGTGCACGTGCCGTTCTGCACGGTCCGCTGCGGCTACTGCGACTTCAACACCTACACGGTCGCCGACCTCGGCACGGCCGGCGGCGTGCCCGGCGCCTCCCGCACGACGTACGCCGCCGCCGCGGTCGAGGAGGTGCGGCTGGCCGGGCGGGTGCTCGGCACCCCGGCCCCGGTCGAGACGGTCTTCCTCGGTGGGGGCACGCCGACGCTGCTGAGCCCCGCCGACCTCGGCGCCGTGCTGGCCGCGATCGACGACGAGCTCGGGCTGGCCCCCGGGGCCGAGGTCACCACCGAGGCGAACCCCGACAGCGTGACTGCCCCCGACCTCGTGGCGCTCCGCGAGGCCGGGTTCAACCGGATCTCCTTCGGCATGCAGTCCGCGGTCGGCCACGTGCTCCGCGTCCTCGACCGCACCCACGACCCGGCGCGGGTCCCCGACGTGGTGGCCTGGGCGCGCGCGGCCGGGTTCGAGCCCGCCTCCGGCGGGAGCATCAGCCTGGACCTGATCTACGGCACGCCGGGGGAGTCGCTCGCCGACTGGGAGGCCACCCTCGACGCGGCGCTCGCGTGCGGGCCCGACCACGTCTCGGCGTACTCCCTCATCGTCGAGGACGGCACGGCACTGGCCCGCCGGGTCCGCCGCGGCGAGCTGCCGATGCCCGACGAGGACGACCTCGCGGACAAGTACGCCGTCGCCGACGCGCGGCTCTCCGCCGCGGGGCTGGGGTGGTACGAGGTCAGCAACTGGGCCACCGACGAGTCCACCCGCTGCCGGCACAACCTCCTCTACTGGACGGGCGCCGACTGGTGGGGAGTCGGCCCCGGGGCGCACTCCCACGTCGGCGGTGTGCGGTGGTGGAACGTGCGGCACCCTGCGGCGTACGCCGACCGGATCGCGGCCGGCGTCAGCCCGGCGCAGGCGCGCGAGGTGCTCGACCCCGGGACCCGGCGCGTGGAGCGGGTGCTGCTCGAGCTCCGCCTGCGCCAGGGCCTGCCGCTCGCCGTGCTCGACGAGGCCGGTCGCGCGGCCGTCGACGGACAGGTCGCCCGCGGCCTGGTCACGGTCGAGGGCGACCGGCTGGTGCTGACCGCCGAGGGCCGGCTGCTGGCCGACGGCGTGGTCCGCGACCTGCTCCCCTGACCCGACCCTGAACCCTCCCTGAGGCACCCCGTCCGAGGCCCGCGACGGCCCTAGGCTGTGCCGCATGACGACCGGTCCCGACACCCCGCCGCCGGACCCGACCCAGCCCTACGGTTCGGTCCCGCCGCCTCCGCCGCCTCCGCCGCCCCCGACGACGCCTGGGCCGGGCTACGCCGGCTACACCGCGCCGGGCGTGCCCGCGGGTGGCTACGGCGTGAGCTCGCAGGCGCCGTACGGGCTGCACCCCGCCACCGGCATCCCGTACTCCGAGAAGTCCAAGATCGTCGCCGGGCTGCTGCAGATCCTGCTGCCGTTCGGGATCGGCCGCTACTACATCGGCGACACGACGATCGGGGTCTGGCAGACGGTCGCGACGGTGCTGACCTGCGGGCTGGCCCACATCTGGACGCTCATCGACGGCATCCTGATGCTGGTGCACGACGACACCAAAGACGCGCAGGGCTACATCCTCAGACCGTGACCCTCAGGCCGTGACGTGGTCGATGAGCTCCTCGACCCGGCCGAGGAGCGCGGGCTCGAGGTCGTCGTAGGACGAGACCCGGGCCAGGATGTGCTGCCACGCGCGCGCGATGTCGGCCTGGGTGGCGTGCGGCCAGCCGAGGTGGGCGCAGACGCCCTTCTTCCACTCGACCGAGCGGGGGATCTCGGGCCACTCCGACAGGCCGATCCGGTCGGGCTTGACGGCCTGCCAGACGTCGACGAACGGGTGGCCGACGACCAGCACGTGCGCCCCGACCGGGGAGCGGGCGACCTCGTCGGCGATCCGGCTCTCCTTGGAGCCGGGCACCAGGTGGTCGACGAGCACGCCCACCTTGCGCTCGGCGGTAGGCCCGAAGTCGCGCAGGTGCCCCACGAGGTCGTCGACGCCCCCGAGGTACTCGACGACGACGCCCTCGAGGCGCAGGTCGTCGCCCCACACCTTCTCGACCAGCTCGGCGTCGTGGCGGCCCTCGACGTAGATGCGGCTGGCCCGTGCGACGCGCGCCCGTGCGCCGTGCACGGCGACCGAGCCCGAGGCGGTGCGGGTCGGCCGGGCGGGTGCGGCCTGCCGGACCGGCGGGCGGAGGATCACCGGCCGGCCCTCGAGCAGGAACCCCGGCCCGAGCGGGAACGTGCGGCGCCGGCCGCGGCGGTCCTCGAGGGTCAGGGTGTCGAGGTCGCGGTCGACCGCGACGATCTCGCCGCAGAAGTCGCTCATGACCTCCTCGACCACGGCTCCGAGCTCGGCGGCGGCCTCGACGGCGCGCCCGCGCCTGGGGGCCTGCCAGTCGCCCGCGAGCACGTCTGTCCCATAGCGGTCGGCCACCCCACGACGGTAGGGGCGGGCGCCGGGCGCCCCGGGCAGCACACGCCGAGAGTCAGTCCTCGAGCTGCTCGTCGTCCCACTGGTCGGGCTTCTTGCCCTCCTCCAGCAGCTCGCCCGGGCCCAGGTCGCCCGCGGTCTCCTCGGCGTCCAGTCCCTCGGCCAGCGGGTTGTCGTCGCCGGGCCTGAGGTCCTCCGGCAGCGCCTCGTCGTCGATGCCCTGGGTGTCCTGTGTCTCGTCGCTCGAGCTCGTCATGCCCTCCAGTACCCCCGACGACCGGGCGGGCGCAGGCTCAGACCAGCGGCAGGCGCTTCTGGCTGCGGGGGAGGTGCTCGTAGCCGCGGCTCACGGCGTCGGCGAGGTACTCCCTGGGGAAGGGCCACTCCGCGCTGTCGAGGGCCTCGGCGACGGGGACCCCACGGGTCGCGAGGTCGCGGACGGTCTCGGCGAGGATGCCGATGTCGTTGCGCTGGGCCTCGACGAACTCCCGGTCGACGGGGGCGCCGTGACCGGGCACGACCACGGAGCCGGCCGTCAGCAGCCCCAGCACGATGTCGAGGGTGAGCGGCCACTCCAGCGGGTAGCAGTCGGACCCGAAGCCGGGCACGCCCTGGCGCAGCGCCGACTCCTCGACCAGGTCGCCGGCGAGCAGGACGTCGGCGTCGGGCACGCGGACGACGAGGTCGCCCGCGGTGTGGCCGCGCCCGGGGTGGACCAGCTCGACCATCCGGTCGCCGAGGTCGAGCGCGACGGCGGAGGAGAACGTCGTGTCCGCCGGCACGACCTCGGTCTCCTGCACCTCCTCGCGGTGCGGGTCGTCGGCGTTGGCGGGCTCGTCGTATCGCGCCTTGATCCACTCGCCCGCCTCGACGGTGCGGGCGGCCGCGACCTCGTGGGCGTGCACCGGCACCGCGCCGTACTCCGCGAGGAGGACGCCGTTGCCGAAGGTGTGGTCGAAGTGCTCGTGGGTGTTCACGACCGCGACCACGTCGCCCGCCCCGAGGGCGCGGACGTCGGCGACCACCTCCCGGGCGGCAGCCGCGGAGGCGTGGGTGTCGACCACCAGCAGGCCCGCGGTGCCACGCACCAGCGTGATGTTGACGTCGAACCACTCGTAGCGGCCGACCCAGACGTCATGACCTACCTCGGTGAACCGCACCCCCTCAGTATGAGCGGGGCGTGATGGCGCCGGCCGAGTAGCATTGGCACTCAGGACGGACGAGTGCCAGGTCGGAGGTGGCGATGCAGGAGGAACGTCGGCTCGAGGTGCTGCGCGCCATCGTCGAGGACTACGTGGCCACTGAGGAGCCGGTCGGCTCCAAGGCGCTGGTGGAGCGCCACGGGCTGGGCGTCTCGCCGGCCACCGTCCGCAACGACATGGCCGCGCTGGAGGACGAGGGCTACATCACCCAGCCGCACACGAGCGCGGGCCGGGTGCCGACCGACAAGGGCTACCGGCTCTTCGTCGACCGGCTCACCACGGTCAAGCCGATGAGCGCCCCGGAGAAGCGGGCGATCGCGACCTTCCTCGACGGTGCTGTCGACCTCGACGACGTCGTCGGTCGCTCGGTGCGGGTGCTCTCGCAGCTGACCCGCCAGGTCGCGATGGTGCAGTACCCCACGCTCTCGCGCTCGACGGTCCGGCACATCGAGATGGTCGCGCTGGCGCCGAGCCGGCTCCTCGTCGTGCTGATCCTCAGCACCGGGCGGGTCGAGCAGCGCATCGTCGAGCTCGCCACCGACCTGACCGACCTGGCCCTCTCCGACCTCCGCACCCGGCTCAACGCCGCGGCGGCCGGCGAGGTCATCGCCGATGCGGTGACCGCGCTGCGGGCCGCCGTCCCTCCCGGCGACGGGGGCACGACGGCCGCGGTCGTCGACGTCCTGGTCGACGCGATGATCGACCAGCGCTCCGACGAGCGGATCGTGGTCGGCGGCGCGGCCAACCTGGCGCGCTACGGCGACAGCTTCGACTCCGCGGTGCGGCCGCTCCTCGAGGCGCTGGAGGAGCACGTCGTGCTGCTCAAGCTGCTCGGCGAGGCCTCGACCGGCGGCGCGGTCACCGTGACGATCGGTGCCGAAGGGCCCTACGAGCAGCTCGCGGCGACGAGCGTGGTCACGACCGGCTACGGCCCGAAGGACGAGGCCGTCGCCACGCTCGGCATCGTCGGACCCACCCGCATGGACTACCCAGGCACGATGGCAGCGGTGCGTGCCGTCGCCCGCTACGTCTCGCGGATCCTCGACGAGGCGTGAGACGCCCCCACTCCCGAAGGGAACCATGACACAGCAGGACCTGTACGCCCTCCTGGGCGTGAGCCCGGACGCCGACGCGGACGCCATCAAGAAGGCCTACCGCAAGAAGGCGCGTCAGCTGCACCCCGACGTCAACCCCGACCCGGAGGCGCAGTCGCGCTTCCAGGAGATCGGGCGCGCCTACGAGGTCCTGTCGGACCCCCAGAAGCGGGCGGCGTACGACCGCGGCGGCGACCCGTTCGGCGGGATGGGCGGCTTCGGGCAGGGCGCCGGCTTCTCGTTCACCGACATCATGGACGCGTTCTTCGGCGGCCAGCAGGGCGGTCAGGGCCGCGGCCCGCGGCCGCGCACCCGGCGCGGCCAGGACGCGCTGATCCGGATCGAGGTCGAGCTCGCCGAGGCGGCGTTCGGCGTCACCCGCGAGCTCAAGGTCGACACCGCCGTCGTGTGCTCGACCTGCCACGGCGAAGGCGCGGCCCCGGGCTCGCACCCGCAGACCTGCGAGACCTGCCGGGGCGCGGGCGAGGTGGCCCACGTGCAGCGGTCGTTCCTGGGCGAGATCCGCACGCTGCGCCCGTGCGCGGCCTGCCGCGGCTTCGGCTCGATCATCCCCGACCCCTGCCGCGAGTGCTCGGGCGACGGCAGGGTCCGCTCCCGGCGGACGCTGACCGTCAAGATCCCCGCCGGCGTCGACACCGGCACCCGCGTGCAGCTCGCCGACGAGGGCGAGGTCGGCCCCGGCGGCGGCCCGCCCGGCGACCTCTACGTCGAGATCCACGTCGCGCACCACGAGGTGTTCACCCGGCACGGCAACGACCTGCACTGCACAGTGACGGTCCCGATGACCGCCGCGGCGCTGGGCACGACGCTCGAGCTGCCGACCCTGGAGGCCGACGTCGTGCGTCCGGAAGGCGCCTCGACCGACCTCGAGACCACCTTCGAGCTCGACGTCCATCCCGGCACGCAGTCGGGCACCGAGCAGGTGCTGCGCGGCCGCGGCGTCCCCGGGCTTCGAGGCGGCCGGGGTGACCTGGTGGTGACGATCGCGGTGGAGACGCCGTCGCGGCTCGGCCCTCGTGAGGAGGAGCTGCTGCGCGAGCTCGCCGCCATCCGTGGCGAGGAGCAGCCCGCCGCGCGGCTGCGGCCCGGTGGCCGCAAGAGCCCGTTCGGCCGGCTCCGCGACGCCTTCAACCCGCACTGACGCGACGCCGATGTCGCTGCACGTCCACCTGGTGCCGTCGCTCGCGGGCGTCGACGCGGGCTCGACGGTCACGGTCGAGGGCGCCGAGGCGCACCACGCGGTCGTCGTACGCCGCCTCGCGGTGGGCGAGTCGGTGGTGCTGACCGACGGCGCCGGTCAGGTGGCCGAGTGCGAGGTGACCGCGACGGGCAAGGCGCGGCTCGACGTCGTGGTGCGCTCGGTCTCGTCGGTCCCGCGGCCCGTGCCGGAGCTGGTGGTCGTCCAGGCACTCCCCAAGGGCGACCGCGGCGAGCTGGCGGTCGAGCTCCTCACCGAGGTCGGCGTCGCCCGCATCGTGCCTTGGGCCGCAGCGCGGTCGGTCGCGGTCTGGCGTGGCGACCGGGCCGCGAAGTCGCTCACCAAGTGGCAGGCGACGGCGCGCGAGGCCGCCAAGCAGGCGCGGCGCGCGTGGTTCCCCGAGGTGTCCCCGCTCGCCACGACGGCCGACGTGGCCGCGCTCGTGGCCGGCGCGCCGCTGGCGCTGGTGCTGCACGAGGAGGCGACGCTGGCGCTGCCCGCGCTGGTGCCGGCCGACGTGCCCGACCCCGTCGTCCTCGTGGTCGGGCCCGAGGGCGGCCTCGCGCCAGAGGAGCTGGCGGCGTTCGAGGACGCCGGGGCGCGCACCGCGCGGCTCGGCACCGAGGTGCTGCGCACCTCCACCGCGGGCGTCGCGGCCGTGTCCGCGCTGCTGTCCCGCACGTCGCGCTGGAGCTGAGGGATCAGCGGGCGAGGAGCTCGTCGACGCGGGCGACCTCGTCGTCGAGCTCGGACCTCTCCTGCCGGGTGAGGTCGCGGACCGTGGAGAGGATCTCGACCCGGCCGTTCGTGGGGCGCCACAGACCGACCAGCATCCCGTCGGCGAAGATCGTGCTGGCCAGGCCGCCGTTGGTGCCCATCCACAACGAGCGCGTCTCCGGCGTCGTCACCCGGTCGCGGGCGGCGTGGGAGAGCCAGACGTTGTCGTACTGCCCGAGCAGCCGCACCGGCGCCGGTGCGTCCTCGTCGGCGAGCTCGAGCCCCGGGAGGTCGTAGACCGGCTTGCCGTGCTCGTCCTCATGGACCACCAGGTCGTCGATCGCCTTGACGACCGGCCCCAGCCGGGTCACCGCCGACCACGCCGTGACGTCGGCCGCGGTCGCGGGGCCGTAGGCGCGCAGGTAGCGGCGCACGATCTCCTCGACGTCGGGCTCCACGAGCGGACGCCCCAGCCACCGGTCGACGTACTGGTAGACCACGCCGCCGCTGCCACGCCAGGTGCCGCGCGGCGGGCACTGCACCAGCGGCGCCGCCGACCGGGCGAGCTGGCCCAGCTGCGTGGCGGTCGGGCCGGCGAACCGCTCGGCCAGGGCGAGCCCGAGCGCCTTCTGCGGCTGGGGCCCGTCGGCGAGCAGCTCGGCGAGGGCCTCGAGGAACGCCTCCCGGTCGACGTCGCGGGCGGGGCCGATGCTCTGGCTGAGCCTGATCTCGCGCTCGTGCACCGGCGCCGTCCACTGCCGCAGCGTCAGGGCGTCATCGGCGACCAGCAGGTGCACGGTGCCGCGCATGGTCAGGAGACGCACGAGCGAGCGGTCCTCGAGCCCGGCGGACACGTCGTGGGGGTCGAACGACCTCAGCCGCGCGGCCAGGGAGAGGTACGGCGGCAGGTTCTCCTGCGCCTGGAGGCCGACGAGGTGGCGCACCACCTCGTGCGGGGTCGCGTCGGTCCGCGCGAGAAGGTGCTGCCGCTGGAGCAGGGTGCGGTTGAGTCGTCGCGGGGAGAGCCTCACGCGGTCGAGCCTCGCCCGTCAGCTGATCGTGAACGTCTTGGTGTCCTCGGTCGGCCCGAAGCCCTCGCCGTCCGACGGGTCGTCGGTCATCGCCACGAAGGTGTAGACGCCCGGCGGCAGGGCGCTCGCGTCGACCGCGGACTCCCACGGGTAGAGGTGGTCGCCCCAGCCTTCGGCGGTCGCGAAGCCCTCGAGCACCTGGTTGCCGTTCTCGTCGCGCACCTGCCACGGCACCGTCGCCTCGAAGGAGTTGGCGACGCCGCTGGCGACGAACGTCCGCCCGGGCTCGGAGCCCTGCTGCGGCTGGGTGATGTTGACCAGGGCGAGCACGTTGTTCTGCGGCGCGGCCTTGAAGCCGCCCGACGGCGTCGGCAGCCCCAGGAACGTCGTGCTGTCGCCGTCGGCGGTGACGAAGCCGATCGGGATGCGCTGCTGGAGCACGCCCTGGACGGTGTAGACGACCTGCTGGAGGGCGAGCTTGGCGTCCTTGGTGCTCATGTCGCCCGGCCGGTCCTGGACCTCGTCGGGGACGGTCACCGACGCGATCTCGTCGTAGCCCGCCAGCCGCAGCTGCCCGCCCGGGAGCAGGGTGCCGTAGTCGGGGTCGTCGGCGTCGCCGGCGCTGATCAGGGCCAGCGCCTCGTCGGCCGGGTTGTCGGCCTCGACCTGCTGGAACTCGCGGAACAGCCGCGGCCCCTGGGGCGTGTCACCCACGAAGTACAGCGGTGCGGCGACGCGGTCCGGCTCGCCTCCGCCTGACTGGGTGGCGCTCGGGTCGTCGCTCGGCTTCGGCGTCCTGGTGGGCTTGGTCGAGTGCGACGGCTTGTCGTTGGGGTCGTTGGCCTGCGGGTCGTCGTCGTCGCCGCAGCCCGCCAGCCCGACGGCAAGTCCGATCGCCAGCAGCGGGGCGAGGACGGCGCGGAGTCGGGTGCGGTGGGCGGTCATGGGTCCATCCTCTGCTGGGACAGGTGTGACTGGTGGGAATTGGGCCGTGTGTCCGCCGCTACTTGATGACGACCGTGCGCGTGTCGACCGTCGGCCCGGCCCCCTCCTCGCCGCCGGAGGGGTCGTCGGTCATGACCGCGAAGGTGTAGTCGCCCGGCTCGAGGTCGGACACGTCGATCGGGCCGGTTGCCCAGGGGTAGAGGTGGTCCTCCCACCCGTAGGTCTGCGAGGTGCCGGAGCGCACGAGGCTCCCGTCGGGGGCGCGCAGCTCCCACGGCACGTTCCCCTCGAACGAGCTGGCCCGGCCGCGGGCGCTGAACGAGTCGACCACCACCCGCCGCTCGGTCGGGTCGCTGATGCTGGCGAGGGCGAGCACGTCGAGCTGCGGCGCGCTCGTCAGCGGTTCGCTCGTCGGCTGCCCGAACACCTCGGCCACCGGGTTGCCGTCGTGGACGAACTGGACGGGCAGCTGCGCGTCGCCGGCCGCGGCCTGGACGGTGTAGACGACCTGCTGGAGCGCGAGCTCGCCGTCGGCCACGCTCATGCCCGCCGAGAGCTGGGCCAGCGACGGGTCGACGTCGACCTCGATGACGTCGTCGACGAGCTCGGCGCCGAGCAGCTGTCCCGGCGACCAGTACGACGCGTAGTCGGGGTCGTCCGGGTCGGCCTGCAGCAGGTCGAGCGCCGCGCCGGGGGTGGTGCCAGGCCCGGGGCCGGTCCGGAACTCCCGGAAGAGCCGCGGACCCTGGGGCGTGTCGCCGACGTAGTAGAGCGCGTACGCCGGGCGCTGGTCGCGGCTGCGGTCGATCGCGTGCGTGCCGTGCGACACCTGGGCCTCGGGGCCGTCGGACTGGTGGACCGCCACCGCGACGCCGGTCGTCACGGCCGCCGCGGCGAGCAGGCCGACGGTGACGCCGTAGCGCACGCGGCGCCGCTTCGACGCGGCCGCGACCCGCTCGCGCAGCTCCGCGCGCCGGTCGGACGGCTCGACGTCCTCGACCGCCTCCCGCATCAGCGTGGCCAGGTCGTCCATCAGATCTCTCCCTCGTGGAGCTGGTCGGCGAGCAGGCCGCGCAGGGCGGCCGAGCCGCGGGAGGCGTGCGCCTTCACCGAGCCGCGGCTGATCCCGAGGGTCTCGGCGATCTCGGTCTCGGACAGGTCGAGGTAGTGGCGCAGGACGAGCACCTCCCGCTGCCGGGTGGGCAGCGCACGCAGGGCGTCGAGCACGGCGCTACGCCGGTCGCTCACGAGGGCCGGGGTGTCCGCCGGGTCGGCGAGCGTCAGCGCCGGGCCCTGCCGGGCGACGTACCGCTCCACGACGCCGCGGTGCCGCAGTGCCGAGCGCGACCGGTTGACCACCGTCCGCCGCAGGTAGGCGAGGGCCTTGTCGTGGTCGTGGAGCGAGCGCCACCGGCCGTGCATCGCCACGAACGAGTCCTGCACGACCTCCTCGGCCGCGCCGCGGTCGCGCAGGAGGAGGACGGCCAGCCGCACCAGCCCGCGCCAGTGTGCGGCGTAGAGCTGCTCGAGCGCGGTGTCGGCGTCCAGGTCGACCTCCAGCGGCCTCGACGTGGCCAACAGGGAACGTGCGGTCACACCAGTCTGACGCTTCACCGCCTTCGCCGGTTGACACGCCTGTGCGACGATGACGGCGGGGGTCTCGAGGAGGGAGCGCGGTCGTGGAGGGCTGCTTGTTCTGCGGCATCGTCGCAGGTGACGTCGAGTCCGACGTCGTGCACGCCACCGAGCGCACGATCGCGTTCCGCGACGTCGACCCGCAGGCTCCGACCCACGTGCTGGTGGTCCCGCGCGACCACTACGCCAGCGCCGCAGCGCTCGCCGCCGGCGACCCCCAGGCGTCCGCCGAGCTGGTCACCACCGCGGCCGCCGTCGCCGCCGCCGAGGGCCACGACGACTACCGCCTGGTGTTCAACACCGGCGCCGGCGCCGGCCAGACCGTCTTCCACACCCACCTGCACCTGCTCGCCGGGCGCTCGATGACCTGGCCGCCCGGGTGACCGCCCGCTCCGCCCGCCGCGTGCTCGTCTCGGCGGCGGTCGCGCTGGTGGTGCCGTTCGCGGCCGCCTGCATGGACGCCGGCGACGACGGCCGTCGCGCGGGCGACCCGGGGGCGCTCCTCACCCCCACCAAGCCGCCCGAGGTCGAGGCCCAGGAGCTGGCCGCGGTGCCGAAGGGCAAGCTGCTGCCGCTGCGCGAGGGCGAGCAGCGGATGACGCTGACGATGCCGGAGACCTACACGCCGTCGGCTCCTTACGGCAGCGGCACCGACGACTACCGCTGCTTCCTGCTCGACCCCCAGCTCGACCAGGACGTCTGGCTGACCGGCAGCAACGTGCTGCCCGGCAACCCCGACGTCGTCCACCACGTGATCCTGTTCAAGCTCTCACCCGACGACGTCAAGGCCGCCGAGGCGAAGGACGCCGCCAGCGGCGACCCCGGCTGGACCTGCTTCGGGGGCACCGGCATCGCCGGGGAGTTCGGTGACCTCGACGACGCCAACTGGCTCGCGGCGTGGGCGCCCGGCGGCGACGAGACCAAGACCCGCGACGACTACGGCGTCCGGCTCGAGGCCGGCTCGCGGATCGTGATGCAGGTCCACTACAACCTGCTCAAGGGCGCCGCCCCCGACCAGTCGGCGACCCAGCTGCGGTGGATGCCCGGCAGCACCGACCTCACCGCGCTGCACACGTTCCTGATGCCGGCCCCGGTCGAGCTGCCCTGCCGCGCCGACCACAGCGACGGGCCGCTGTGCGACCGCGACGCCGCGGCGATCGACGTCAAGAAGCGGTTCGGCGCGGCCGGCAACACCAACACGCTCCTGCACTTCCTCTGCGGCACCGAGATCGAGCCCAGCGAGACGACGACCTGCACGCGGCCGATCAACCGCGGCATGACCATCCTCGGCGTCGCCGGCCACATGCACCTGCTCGGCCGCAAGATCACCATCGAGGTCAACCCGGGCACCGACCGCGAGAAGACGATCCTGCGGATCCCCGTGTGGGACTTCGACGACCAGGGCTCCAAGCCGGTCGACCCCGTCCACCTCGACCCGGGCGACACCGTGCGGGTGACGTGCCAGCACCAGCAGTGGCTGCGCGACAAGCTGCCGGCGTTCGAGACCCAGCGCGAGGACCGCTACGTCATGTGGGCCGAGGGCAG
The DNA here is from genome assembly GCF_000422805.1 of Nocardioides halotolerans DSM 19273. Lineage (GTDB taxonomy): Bacteria > Actinomycetota > Actinomycetes > Propionibacteriales > Nocardioidaceae > Nocardioides > Nocardioides halotolerans. The sequence continues at coordinate 54,637 of NZ_AUGT01000023.1, forward strand.
CACCGACGAGATGTGCCTCGGCATGCTGTCGGTGGCGTACGACTCCTGACTCCAGCTCTACGAGCTGAGCGCTCCCAGCACCCGCATCACCGCGAACACCACCGGCAGGCCGAAGACCACCAGCAGCCCCCACGCCGCCATCCGGTGCCACGGCTTGGTGGCGTCGAGCTTGCCGGCGAAGTCCAGCAGCGCACCCTCCGGCACGTGGTGGGTCAGCCCCATCCGGCGCGCGTCCGCGGGCAGGTGGCCGCCCGGGAACCACGAGGGCGGCGTGTTCTCGTCGCCGTACTCCTCCGTGTAGTCGACGGAGTCATCGACCGGCATGAGCAGACCCTACGTCCCCGGCGCGCAACCAGGTGGGACGGAGCGCGCCCAGCCCGTAACATGGAAGGGTTCACTGCCGACCGAAAGGCCTGCCCGCCCGGGCACACATGACTGACAGCACTCCTGATGTGGCGACGACCTCGACCCCGCCGACGGCTCCCCAGAACGCACGTCACACCGTCGTGGTCCCCAACAGCATCAACATGGTCAGCCTGCTCGGCCCCGGCGACGAGCACCTCGGTCTCATCGAGCAGGCCTTCGACGCGGACATCCACGTCCGCGGCAACCGGATCACGCTCTCGGGCCAGCCGTCCGAGATCGCCCTCGCCGAGCGCCTGCTCGACGAGCTGGTCGCGATCATCCGCACCGGCCAGGGCGTGAGCGTCGAGACGGTCGAGCGCGTGCTGGCGATGCTGCGCGCCGAGACGACCGAGCGGCCGGCCGACGTGCTGAGCCTCAACATCCTCAGCAACCGCGGTCGCTCGATCCGCCCCAAGACGCTGAACCAGAAGCGCTACGTCGACTCGATCGACAAGCACACCATCACCTTCGGCATCGGCCCCGCCGGCACCGGCAAGACCTACCTCGCGATGGCGAAGGCGGTCCAGGCGCTGCAGTCGAAGGCCGTCAACCGCATCATCCTCACCCGCCCCGCGGTCGAGGCGGGCGAGCGGCTCGGCTACCTGCCCGGCACGCTGAGCGAGAAGATCGACCCCTACCTCCGGCCGCTCTACGACGCGCTGCACGACATGATCGACCCCGAGTCGATCCCCAAGCTGCTCGCCGCCGGCACCATCGAGGTCGCGCCGCTCGCCTACATGCGCGGGCGCTCCCTCAACGACGCGTTCATCATCCTCGACGAGGCCCAGAACACCTCGCCCGAGCAGATGAAGATGTTCCTGACCCGCCTCGGGTTCGGCTCCAAGATCGTGGTGACCGGTGACGTCACCCAGGTCGACCTGCCCGGCGGCACCCAGTCGGGGCTGCGCGTGGTCGAGGGCATCCTCGACGACGTCGAGGACATCAGCTTCTGCCGGCTCACCGCCCACGACGTCGTGCGGCACCGGCTGGTCGGCAAGATCGTCGCGGCCTACGAGGAGTTCGACGTCGAGGCCCAGCGGCGCGAGCAGCGAGGTCCGCGCACGACGGGTCGCCCGTGAGTGGGCAACGGTGAGCATCGAGGTGCTCAACGAGTCCGGTGAGGCGCTGGACGTCGACCACCTCGTCGGGCTGAGCCGCTTCGTGCTCGACCGGATGCGGGTGCACCCGCTCGCCGAGCTGTGCATCAAGGCTGTCGACACCGAGACGATGACCGAGCTCAACGAGAAGTGGATGGAGGGCGAAGGCCCGACCGACGTGCTGGCCTTCCCGATGGACGAGCTGCGTCCCGGCCTGGTCAACGAGGACCCCGAGGAGGGCATCCTCGGTGACCTGATGCTGTGCCCGTCGATCGCCGAGAAGCAGGCCGTGACGGCCGGCCACTCGACCGACGCCGAGCTCGAGCTGCTCACCGTGCACGGGATCCTGCACCTGCTCGGCTACGACCACGCCGAGCCCGAGGAGCACGCCGAGATGTTCGGCCTCCAGGACGAGCTCCTCGCCGCGTGGCGAAGTCGCTGACGGGACCCTGACCCGCTCATGATCATCGTCCTGGCCGCCGCGCTGGTGCTGCTGGCCGGTCTCTTCTCGGCTGCCGACGCAGCGCTCACGTCGTTCAGCCGGGCGCGCGCCGAGGAGCTCCAGGCCGAGGGGCAGGCGGGCTCGCGGCGTCTCGTCACGATGCTGGCCGACCCGGCGCCCTACCTCAACACCGCGATCCTGCTCCGCCTGCTCTGCGAGATCTCGGCGATCGTGATCGTGACCCGCGAGGTCACCAGCGCCTACGACGGCCGCTGGCTGCCGGGCGCGTTCACGACGATCGGCGTGATGCTGGTGGTCTCGTTCGTCGCGATCGGCGTGGCGCCCCGCACCCTGGGCCGCCAGCACAACGAGCGGGTCGCGCTCTGGTCCGCGGCGCCCCTGAGCTGGGTGACCACGGTGCTCGGCCCGATCCCGAGGCTGCTGATCCTCATCGGCAACATGCTCACGCCCGGCAAGGGCTTCCGCGAGGGACCGTTCTCGACCGAGACCGAGCTGCGCGAGCTCGTCGACATCGCCGAGGCCTCGGCGCTGATCGAGGCCGGTGAGCGGCGGATGATCCACTCCGTCTTCGAGCTCGGCGACACCACGGTCCGCGAGGTGATGGTCCCGCGCAACGACGTCGTGTTCGTCGAGCGGCACAAGAACCTCCGCCAGACCATGTCGCTCTTCCTGCGCTCGGGCTTCTCGCGGGTGCCGGTGATCGAGGACAACCTCGACCACATCGTCGGCGTGGCCTACCTCAAGGACATCGTGCGCCGCGACTTCGAGGCGCCCGACGTCGAGCTCACCCAGCACATCGACGAGGTGATGCGCGAGGTCTACTGGGTGCCCGAGTCCAAGCCCGTCGACGACCTGCTGCGCGAGATGCAGGCACGCAGCCAGCACCTCGCGATCGTGGTCGACGAGTACGGCGGCACCGCCGGCCTCGTCACGATCGAGGACCTCCTCGAGGAGATCGTCGGTGAGATCACCGACGAGTACGACGCCGACGAGATCACCCCGGAGACCCTCGAGGACGGGTCGGTGCGGGTCTCCTCCCGCTATCCCACCGACGACCTCGACGAGCTGTTCGGCTTCCAGGTCGAGGAGGACGACGTCGACTCGGTCGGCGGACTGATGGCCAAGCACCTCGGCCTGGTGCCCATCCCCGGCTCGCAGGTGGTCGCGCACGGGCTCCGGTTCACCGCCGAGGACACCGCGGGCCGCCGCAACAAGATCGGCACGGTCCGCATCGCGCGCGTCGAGCCCGCGCCCGACGCCGAGCTCGAGGTGGCGACGAAGCAGGGCGTCGAAGGAGGCCGTCCGTGACTGACCTCTCGCCCGAGGACGACAAGCTCGTCACCCTCGCTCGCGCCACCCGCTCCCGCACCGCCGCGCGCGAGGGGGCCGCCGTCCGCGACTCCGACGGCCGCACCTACGCCGCGGCAACCGTCGCCCTGCCCTCGCTGCAGGTCTCGGCGCTCGGTGTCTGCGTCGCTATGGCAGTCTCATCCGGCTCGCGTGGCCTCGAGGCCGCCGTCGTGCTCGGCGACTCCGGGCAGGTGTCGCCCCTCGACCTCGACGTGCTGCGCGACTTCGCCGGCCCGGGCGTCGTCGTGCACGTCGGTGACCCGCGGGGGACCGTCTCCAGCTCGACGACGACCTGAGCGCCTCTGTCCCGGCCGCTCCACGAGCGGGTGACACAGAGCTCCACAGGATCTCGTCATCCACGCGCAACACGTCCGGAGTAACGTGCCCCGGGTGACTGAGGGGAGCGCTTGGGCGCGCCACGAGGAGGCGGTGGCTCGGTTGCGGGCGTCGTACGCCGCGATCCCGGCGGGCGCACCGGTACGACTGGCCAAGAAGACCTCGAACCTGTTCCGGCCCCGGGCCCGCCACCGCACCCCCGGCCTCGACGTGAGCGGGCTCGACGGGGTGATCGAGGTCGACGCCGAGCGCCAGGTCGCCGAGGTGCAGGGCATGTGCACCTATGAGCACCTCGTCGACGCGACCCTGCCGCACGGCCTGATCCCGTACGTCGTCCCGCAGCTCAAGACGATCACGCTGGGCGGCGCGGTGACCGGGCTCGGCATCGAGTCGACCAGCTTCCGCAGCGGCCTGCCGCACGAGTCGGTGGAGGAGATGGACGTCTTCACCGGCGCGGGCAAGATCGTGACGACGCGCCCCGCCCCCCATGAGCACAGTGACCTGTTCGACACCTTCCCCAACTCCTACGGGTCGCTCGGCTACGCCACGCGGATCCGGATCAAGCTGGAGAAGGTGCCCGACCGAGTCGAGCTGCGCCACGTGCGCTTCGACGACGCGGGCCTCCTGGCGAAGACCGTCGCCGAGATCGTCGACACCCGGCTCCACGACGGGCTCCAGGTCGACGGCCTCGACGGCGTGGCGTTCCAGCCGGGGGAGTACTACCTCACCCTCGCGCGCTGGCTCAGCGCGGAGGCTGGCGAGGAGAACCCGATCGACGGGGCGCCGAAGGCGCTGGAGCGGACCAGCGACTACACCGGCCAGCAGATCTACTACCGGTCGATCCAGCAGCGGCAGACCGACCTGCTGACGACCCACGACTACCTGTGGCGGTGGGACACCGACTGGTTCTGGTGCTCGGGCGCGTTCGGGGTCCAGAACCCCACCGTGCGGCGGCTGTGGCCCCGGCGCTGGCGGCGCAGCGACGTCTACCACCACCTGATCGGCCTCAACCACCGCACCGGGTTCATGGACTGGGTCGACCGCCGCAAGGGGCGGCCCCAGCGCGAGCAGGTGGTGCAGGACGTCGAGATCCCGGTGGAGCGGCTCGAGGAGTTCCTGGCGTGGTTCGACGCCGAGGTCGGGATGCGACCGGTCTGGCTGTGCCCGCTGGTCAGCCCCGGCACCAGCGCCGGCCACCAGTGGCCGACCTACCCGCTCCACCCCGGCACCACCTACGTCAACGTCGGCTTCTGGGGCACGGTGCACGTCGGCCCCGAGGCGCCCGACGCGCCCCTCAACCGGGCCATCGAGGCCAAGGTCGCCGAGCTGGGCGGCCACAAGTCGCTCTACTCCGAGGCCTTCTACGACCGCGAGACCTTCGACAAGCTGTACGACGGCCCGCACCTGGCCGCCGTGAAGCAGCGCTACGACCCTGATGACCGGCTCCTGAGCCTCTACGACAAGGCGGTACGCGACCGATGACCACGACCCTGACCCCCGGCAAGACCAAGCTCTCTATCGCCGAGGCGCTCAACTCGATGCTGAAGGAGCCGCTCCCGCTGCGCTTCACGGCCTACGACGGCAGCGCAGCCGGGCCGGAGGACTCGCCGTACGGCATCCACCTGGCGACCGAGCGCGGTCTCAACTACATCCTCACCGCGCCCGGCGACCTCGGCTTCGGCCGTGCCTACGTCAGCGGCGATCTCGAGGTGCGCGGCGCCCCGGAGGGCGACCCCTACGAGGCGTTCAAGCTCATCGCCAGCAAGCTCTCCTTCCGCCGCCCGAGCCCGGTCGAGGCGCTGTCGCTGCTGCGCAGCCTCGGCATCTCCCACCTCCGCCCGCCGGCCCCTCCGCCCCAGGAGGCGCCCTCGAGGCTGCGCCGCACGCTCGAGGGGCTGCGCCACTCGCTCGGCCGCGACGCCGAGGCGATCCACCACCACTACGACGTCTCCAACACCTTCTACGAGTACGTCCTGGGCCCGTCGATGACCTACACCTGCGCGGTCTTCCCGACCGAGGACGCGACGCTCGAGGAGGCGCAGGCGCACAAGTACGACCTGGTCGCGCGCAAGCTCGACCTCCAGCCCGGCCAGCGTCTGCTCGACCTCGGCTGCGGCTGGGGCGGCATGGTGCGGCACGCGGCGCGGGAGTACGGCGTCAAGGCGCTCGGCGTGACGCTGTCGCGCGAGCAGGCCTCGTGGGCGATGCAGAAGATCAAGGAGGAGGGGCTCGACCACCTGGCCGAGGTCCGGTTCATGGACTACCGGCACGTGGAGGAGACCGGCTTCGACGCGATCTCCTCGATCGGTCTCACCGAGCACATCGGCGTGAAGAACTACCCGGCGTACTTCGGCTTCATCAAGGACCGCCTCAAGCCCCAGGGCCGGCTGCTCAACCACTGCATCACCCGGCACGACAACCGCTGGCGCGAGACCGGGCAGTTCCTCGACCGCTACGTCTTCCCCGACGGCGAGCTGATCGGCAGCGGCAAGATCATCACCGAGGTGCAGAACGCCGGCCTCGAGGTGCAGCACGAGGAGAACTTCCGGATCCACTACGCCAAGACCCTGGCCGGCTGGTGCAAGAACCTCGCCGACAACTGGGACGCGTGCGTCGCCGAGGTCGGCGAGGGCACCGCGCGCGTGTGGGGCCTCTACATGGCGGGGTCGCGGATCGCCTTCGAGCGCAACGAGATCCAGCTCCACCACGTGCTGGCGACCAAGACCGACGAGCACGGCGAGAGCGGCTACCCGCTGCGGCACGACTGGGGCGTCTGACCGGCGCGGCACCACCACTACCGTTGGTCCGGTGAGCACCCGGGCCAGCCAGTACGCCGCGCGCGTCGAGCGCCGCGAGGAGCTGTCCGCGCACCTCGTGCGGCTGACCCTGGCGGTCGACCCGGCGTTCGCGTCGACGGGCATCCCCGACGAGTGGGTCGGCCTGGTGGTGCCGGGGCAGTTCCAGAGCCGCTACTACACGGTCCGGTCCTACGTGGAGGGTGTCCTGGTGCTCGACGTGGTGCTCCACGACGTCGGCCTGGTCACCGAGTGGGTGGTGCGCGACGACTGCGTCGGCTCGACCGTGACGATCACCGAGGCGAAGGGCTCCTTCGACCCGCCCTCCGGCGCGGCGTGGCTGCTGCTGGTGGGCGACCTGACGGGGCTGCCCGCGATGGCCCGGATCGCCGAGACGACCGCGCTGCCCACCCGGATGTGGGCCGAGGTCGCCGACCCGCTGCCCGGCTACCTCCCCGGCACCGTGGACGTCACCTGGCTCGAGTCGCCGCCGGGCACCAGCAGGCTGGCCGAGGTCGTCGAGGCGATCGAGTGGCCGCCGGGCGAGGGCTACTTCTGGATGGCCGGCGAGTCCGCGCAGATGCGCGCGATCCGCAAGCACCTCATGCGCGACCGCAAGCTGCCCGCGACGGCCTACGACGTGATGGGCTACTGGCGGTCCTCGAGCGGCCGGCAGCCGCGGGCGGTCGATCCCGGCCCGATCTGGCGCGAGGGCAAGGCGCAGGGGCTCAGCGACGAGCAGATCTGGGCGCGCTACGACGAGGCCCGATCGTGACCGCCGGCTTCCGCAGCGGGTTCGCGTCGTTCGTGGGCCGCCCCAACGCCGGCAAGTCCACCCTCACCAACGCGCTGGTCGGGCAGAAAGTGGTGATCACCTCCGACAAGCCGCAGACCACCCGCACCGTGGTGCGAGGCATCGTGCACCGGCCCGACGGGCAGCTGGTCCTCGTGGACACCCCGGGCCTGCACCGGCCGCGCACCCTGCTCGGCGAGCGGCTCAACGACCTGGTCCGCAGCACGTGGGCCGAGGTCGACGTGGTGGCCGTGTGCTTCCCGAGCAACGAGAAGATCGGCCCCGGCGACCGCTTCATCGTCACCGAGATGTCCAAGATCAAGCGCACGACGAAGGTCGCCGTCGCGACCAAGACCGACCTGGCGGGGCCCGAGCGGATCGGCGAGCACCTCCTCGACATCCAGCGCCTCGGCGCCGAGGCCGGCATCGAGTGGGCCGAGATCGTGCCGGTCTCGGCGGTCCAGGGCGACGAACCACAGAGCCAGGTGCAGCTCCTCGCGGACCTGCTGCTGGCACTGCTGCCCGAGGGGCCGCAGCTCTACCCCGACGGCGAGCTGACCGACGCCCCCGAGGAGGTCCTGGTCGCCGAGCTGATCCGCGAGGCGGCGCTCGACGGCGTCCGCGACGAGCTCCCGCACTCGATCGCCGTGGTCGTCGAGGAGATGCTGCCGCGGGAGGACCGGCCGGCCGACAAGCCGCTGCTCGACATCCACGCCAGCCTCTACGTCGAGCGCGACTCCCAGAAGGGCATCGTCATCGGCCACAAGGGCGCCCGCCTCAAGGACGTCGGCATGCGCGCGCGGAGGTCGATCGAGGCGCTGCTCGGCACCCCGGTCTACCTCGACCTGCACGTGAAGATCGCCAAGGACTGGCAGCGCGACCCGCGACAGCTCCGCAAGCTGGGCTTCTGATCACGATCCCCGCACCCGTCGCGGCGTGGCAGGCGATCGCCGAGGCGCGCGACCCCGCCGTCGGTCAGGCCGGGTCGGGCGACCAGCACCGGCCGTAGGTCTGCCCCGCCTGCCACTGGTCCCTGGTGGGCCACTCGTAGCCCCACTGGTAGTCGAGCGCGTCGGAGGCGATCTCGCGGGCGGCGTCGGCGCACGGCCCCTGGCCGGCGTCCTTGACGACGCCCTCGCCCGGGTAGCGACCCTTCTTGGCCGCCTTGCCGGACAGGTCGACCACCGAGATCGCCTTCCAGCTGTGGTCCTCGCGGCAGAGCACCCGGGCGAAGGCCGCCTCGCCGGGTGTGGAGGTGCCGCACATGCCGTACGCCTCGCGGCCGGCGGCCTTCTCGAGGACGCCGGCGAGGTCGCCCTCGACCTTGGCGATGCGCTTGTCGCCGGAGACCGCGATGACGTCGCAGCGGTACCACGCCGCACCTGCGTCGGCCTGCTCGATCGTCGGCGTGAACCACACCGGCCGGAGCAGCGAGAGGCGCAGCTGCGCCTCGGTGCCGCCGACGTACGCCGCGAGCTTCGTCGGGCAGCGACGGGCCACCTGCGCGCGGACCTCCTCGGAGTCGACGGCGAGCAGGTGCCCGTTGGTGACCAGGTCGAGACGGCCCACGGCGAAGGTCTGTGTGGTGTGCCCCTTGGCGCACGCGACCGGGGTGTCCTCGTTGGTCGGCGCGACCGCCTCGGTGTAGGACAGCCGGTAGCACGCGCCGACCGCGGGGGCGGGCGGTGGCGCCGGGGCGGGCGTCGCGCTCGGGGTGGCGGTGGGTGTCGGCGTCGGCTTCGCGTCGGGCTCCGCGTCGTCGCTCGTGCACGACGCGAGCGCCAGGAGCGCCACCGCGACGACCACGGCTCTCATGCGGTCGTGGCCGCCCAGCAGACCGACCGGCGGTTGCCGGCCTTCCACTCGCCCTCGTGGAACCACGTGTAGCCGAAGTCGTAGGCCGGCGGGTAGCCCAGCCACGCCCCGACCGAGCGGGAGCAGTAGTCGCGGGTGGTCACCTCGACCACCCGGTCGCCGGGGTAGGGGTCCTCCGGGTCGCCCACCTTGATGGTGGTGACGGCGCGCCAGTTGTGCTTCTCGGTGCAGGGGATCTTGGGCGCGCCCTGGACCGAGGGGCCGTTGGCGCACACCATCCACTCGTCGTTGGTGGGCTGCTGGGCCAGCAGCCCCGCCGCGGTGGGCGGGAGCGCGGCGTACGCCTTGCTCTCCTCGCCGCCGCCGATCACGTCGCAGCGGTACCACCGCGCGCCCTTCTCCCATGCCTTCTCCGACGGCCGGAACCACGCCCAGCTGACGACGGTCCGCAGCACCGTGCTCTCGTCGGCGCCGAGGAACTCCCGGAACTTCGTGGAGCAGGTCTGGTAGGCGAACGCGCCGAGCTCCTCTGCGTCGTAGGCCGCGTCGGCGGCCACCGGGGGCAGGTCGCCGACCGCGAACGTCTCCGCCGTGTGCCTCGTCGAGCAGTCGACGACCTTGGTCGCGTTGCTCGGCAGGGCGACGTCCTCGGGAGTCAGCACCCGGCAGGCACCCTGCTGCGGGGGCTCGACCGCGTCGACCTGGTCGCTGTCGACGTTGCCGTTGTCGTCCTGGCCGCAGGCAGCGAGCACGAGCGCGGCCGCGACGAGCACGCTCGCGAGCGTTGCGGCGCGAGCGCGCACGTGACCTCCCTGCTGTGGCCTGCGTCATGGCCGGAACCGACCAGAGCCTACCGGCGGGCCGTGAGGTGACAGGCTGTGCGCGTGGTGGTCGACCTGCTCGCCCGGCTGGGGTGCCGCGTGCCCGTGCTCACCGCGCCGATGGCCGGTGGCCCGACCGTGCCCGCACTCGTGCTTGCCGCCTCCGAGGCGGGGTCGGCGGGCTTCCTCGCCGGCGGCTACAAGACCCCCGACGCGCTGGCCGCCGAGATCGCCGCGGTGCACGGGCAGACAGGCGGCTACGGCGTGAACCTGTTCGCCCCCAGCCCGGTGCCGGTCGACCCGGCGGCCTACGCCGCCTACCGCGAGCTGCTGCTCCCTCTGGCGGAGCGCTACGGCGTCGAGCTCCCGTCCGTGCCGGTCGAGGACGACGACCACTGGCAGGGCAAGGTCGACGTCCTGGTCGGGGCGGCGCCGCCGGTCGTGTCCTTCACGTTCGGCCTGCCCGACGAGGGCTCGGCCGAGCGTCTCCGCGCGGCCGGTTGCCTGCTCGTGCAGACGGTCACCTCTCCCGAGGAGGCCCGGCTCGCCGCCGACGCGGGCCTGGACGCGCTCGCCGTTCAGTCGGCCGGCGCCGGCGGCCACTCGGGCACCTTCACCCCGGAGCGTCCGCCGCCGCGGGTGCCCCTCCCCGACCTCGTCCGTGCCGTGCGCACGGCGGTCGGTTTGCCCGTGGTCGCCGCCGGCGGCATCGCGACCGGCGCCGACGTGCGCGCGGCGCTCGAGGCCGGCGCCGAGGCCGTCGCGGTCGGCACGCTGCTGCTCCTCGCCGACGAGGCCGGCACCAACCCCGCGCACCGCGCCGGCCTCGCGGGCGGCGACCGCGGCCCGCAGCTCACCACCACCGCCTTCAGCGGCCGTCCCGCCGGCGGGGTGATGAACGCCTTCCTCGCGGCGTACGACGGCAAGGCCCCGCTCGGCTACCCGGCGGTGCACCACCTCACCAGTCCGATCCGCCGGGCCGCGGCGGCCGCGGGCAATCCCGAGCACGTCAACCTCTGGGCCGGCACCGGCCACCGCCACGTCCGCTCGCAACCCGTGGCCGAGACCCTGAGGGCATTGGTCTAGGTAGCGAGCATGAGGATCATGTCGCGGTCGTAGGTGCGGCCGTCGTGCTGCTCGGTGAGGTGGGCGTTGGTGAGCTCGACGAGCTCGTCCTCGTCCTTGCCCACGATGGTCTCGCCGCACGGGCACTGGATGCGGGTCTTCATGGACCCATTGAACCCGCTACAGTGACCACGTCATGACGCGACGTCTTCTCCTTCGCCGCCGCAGCGAGGTCTGAGCCACAGCCGGACCCCCTCGCTGCGGAGTGAGCGTGCGCGACCGGCTCCCGAGCTCGACACCCCAGCGAGGACCACATGACCATCCCTCCGCAGAAGCCCAGCCCGATGCCGTTCGGCCGCTACGCGGCGTTCCCGCCCGTCGACCTGCCCGACCGCACCTGGCCGAACGCCGTGCTCACGCAGGCGCCGCGGTGGCTCTCCACCGACCTGCGCGACGGCAACCAGGCGCTCATCGACCCGATGAGCCCGGCCCGCAAGATGATGATGTTCGAGCTCCTGGTCCGGATGGGCTACAAGGAGATCGAAGTCGGCTTCCCGAGCGCGAGCGAGACCGACTTCGCGTTCGTGCGCCAGCTCATCGAGAGCGACAAGATCCCCGACGACGTCACGATCTCGGTGCTGACCCAGGCGCGCGAGGACCTGATCGAGCGCAGCGTGCAGTCGCTGGTCGGCGTGCCCCGCGCCAACATCCACCTCTACAACGCGCTGGCGCCCCTGTTCCGCCGCGTCGTCTTCCGGGCCAGCAAGGACGAGATCAAGGACATCGCGGTCCGCGGCACCCGGGCGGTGATGAAGGGGATCGAGAGCTACCTCGACACGACGGTGATCGGCTACGAGTACAGCCCCGAGATCTTCACCGGCACCGAGCTGCCGTTCTCGGTCGAGGTGTGCGAGGCGGTCAGCGACGTGTGGCAGCCCGACGACGGCCGCGAGATCATCCTCAACCTGCCGGCGACGGTCGAGATGGCCACGCCGAACGTCTACGCCGACCAGATCGAGTGGTTCTCCCGCCAGCTGACCCGTCGCGAGAACACGGTGATCAGCCTGCACCCCCACAACGACCGCGGTACGGCGGTCGCGGCCACGGAGCTCGCGATGATGGCGGGCGCCGACCGCGTCGAGGGCTGCCTGTTCGGCCACGGCGAGCGCACCGGCAACGTCGACCTGGTCACCCTGGCGATGAACCTGTTCAGCCAGGGCGTCGACCCGATGGTCGACCTCTCCGACATCGACGAGATCCGCCGGACGGTGGAGTACTGCACGCAGCTGCCCGTCCACCCGCGGCACCCCTACGCCGGCGACCTCGTATACACGGCGTTCTCCGGATCCCACCAGGACGCCATCAAGAAGGGGCTCGAGGACCTCGAGCGCCAGGCGTCCGAGCAGGGCGTGCCGGTCGAGCAGCTGCCCTGGGAGGCGCCGTACCTCCCCATCGACCCCCACGACGTCGGCCGCACCTACGAGGCGGTCATCCGGGTCAACAGCCAGTCGGGCAAGGGCGGCGTGGCCTACATCCTCAAGGCCGAGCACAAGCTCGACCTGCCGCGCCGGGCGCAGATCGAGTTCAGCCGGGTCATCCAGGAGCGCACCGACGCCGAGGGCGGCGAGATGACGCCCGAGGAGATCTGGGGCGTCTTCCGCGCGGAGTACCTCGACCGCGAGACCCCGCTCAAGCTCAACTCCGTGCACACCTCCTCGGCCGCGGGGGAGAAGGACGCGCTGTTCGTCAACGTCTACGTCGACGGCGAGCTCCAGTCGCTCGAGGGCGAGGGCAACGGCCCGCTCTCGGCGTTCGTCGCGGCGATCAACGAGCTGCCGCAGGCCACGGGCGATCCAGCCTGGGACGTGAGGGTGCTCGACTACGCCGAGCACGCGCTCTCCTCCGGCGGCGACGCCCTCGCCGCGGCGTACGTCGAGTGCCTGGTGCGCGACACGATCTACTGGGGGGTCGGCATCGACGCCAACATCGTGACCGCCTCGCTCAAGGCCGTGATCAGCGCGGTCAACCGCGCGGCCTGAGGCCGGCTGCAAGAAATTTTGCACCTTTCGGTCAGGGAGGCGTGACAAACGCGCCCGCGCGGGGAGAGGATCGCCGAACTTAAGACCGTTCTTAGGTAGCACATCTCTCGGCGATCCATGAGGAGACCTCATCTTGAATGCACTTCGGAAGAAGGTGACGAGGCTCTCGGGCTTCGCACTGGTGACCACCGGGCTCGTGCTCGGCCAGCTGGGCTTCGCCACCACCGCGAACGCTGTCGAGCTGATCCAGGACGGCGGCTTCGAGGCCGGCGCATCGGGTGACAGCCCCGCGTGGATCGAGGCCGACACGGAGTTCGGCACCCCGCTCTGCACCGCCGCTGCCTGCGGCACGGGCGGCGGCACGGCGGGCCCGCACGGCGGCACGGTCTGGGCCTGGTTCGGTGGCTCCGCCACGACCGGCCACACCGGCAGCGTGAGTCAGGCGGTGACCATCCCCACCGGCGACCCCGCGACGCTGACCTACTGGTACTGGAACGGGTCGGTCAACACGCCGTTCGACGCCACGCTGACCGTGAAGATCGACGCCACCACGGTCAAGACGCACACCGAGGCCAGCACCGCTGAGCCCGGCTACACGCAGCAGACCGTCGACATCAGCGCCTTCGCCGACGGTGGGTCGCACACCCTGTCGTTCAACTACCTCAACGGCGGGACCGGCATCACGAACATGTCCGTCGACGATGTGAGCATCAACGCCGGGCCGCCGCCGGACACCACCCCGCCGGACACGACGATCACCAGCAGCCCTGCGGGTGGCATCGCGAAGTCTCTCACGGTCCCGATCTCGTTCACCTCGACCGAGACCCCGTCGACGTTCACCTGCACGCTCGACAGCGGCGCCTCGGCCCCGTGCACCAGCCCCAGGTCGCTCACCGTGACCCCGGGCCAGCACACCTTCAAGGTCGCGGCGACCGACGCCGCGATGAACACCGACGCCACCCCGGCGACGGTGACCTTCACCGCCTACGACTGCACCACGCTGAACGCTGCGGTGACCGCGGCGCAGGCGAAGGCGGACGCGGCGGCCAAGAAGCTCGCGAAGGCCAAGAAGGCGCTGAAGAAGGCCAAGAAGTCCGGCAACGCCAGCAAGGTCAAGAAGGCGAAGAAGAAGCTGAAGAAGGCCAAGAAGGCAGCGAAGGCGGCCAAGGCCGAGGTGGCAGCGGCCACCTCCGCAGCCGCTCCGTGTGGCGGGAGCCCGCGGGTCGCCGCCTCGACGGTCGACACCAGCCGGCGCTGACACGCACGACCCCGAACGGGCCCGGGGGAGCGCCGCACCCAGCGGCGCAACCCCGGCACGTCGGGTAACTTGACCGCTCATGCGCACCACGCTCAGCGGTCTCGTCCTCGTGATCACGACGGGGGCGCTCCTGGCCACCACGGCCGGAGCGCCCCCGTCATCCGCGTCCGGGCAGCCGCCGGCGCCCGTGCCGGCCAAGGCGGGGGATCCCTACGGCAACCTCTGGAACATCCTCCCGCCGGGCTCGAACGGCAACGTCACCACGGTCGACCTCGCCTCGCTGCTCGGCACCACGGCGACGCCGACGAAGCCGGCGCACTTCGCCGACCAGCTCGAGATGTACGACGCGCTGACCACGCACGACCCCGGCAGCATCAGCCAGGCCGACATCGAGCAGCTCTACAAGCGCGAGGACCTCACGCCGGCAACCGTCGTCAGCACCAAGGCGCCCAGGCCCGGGGTCACGATCCAGCGTGACGCGTTCGGCGTCCCGTTCATCAACGGCGCGACGTACGACGACGTCGAGTTCGGCGCCGGCTACGCCGCGGTCGAGGACCGGATGTTCCTCATGGACGTGCTCCGGCACACGGGGGCCGGCCGGATGGCCGAGTTCGTCGGCAACACCCCGGGCAACGTGGCGATGGACCAGTCGCAGATCCGCGCCGCCTACTACACGCCGGCAGAGGCCAACGCCCAGATCGAGCGAGCGGCCCGCGACGCCCGCGCCCGGGGGCAGAAGCTGCTCAACGGCGTCGACGCGTTCCTCGCCGGCATCAACCAGGCCCAGCACGACCTGTGCCCGATCCTGGCGGCGCCCACCTGCCCCGCCGAGTACGCCCTGCTCCAGAAGATCCCGACCGACTGGACCCGCGCCGACATCGTCTACGTCGCCTCCCTGGTGGGCGGCATCTTCGGCAAGGGCGGTGGCCACGAGGTCCAGAACGCCGAGTGGTGGCAGGCGCTCAAGGCGCGGTTCGGCAAGAAGCGGGCGCTCCAGATCTACGGCGACCTCCGCGAGAAGAACGACCCCGAGGCGCCGACGACCTCGAGCAGGCGCGCGCCGTACGACGGCACGGCGTTCGACCCGGACCTGCCCGGCGTCGCGCTCCCCGACCGCAACGGGCCCACCGCGCCGGGCACCGGCCACGCGCTGCGCGGCGGCGCCCCCGCACCCGGCGAGGTGCAGCCCCGGCTCGACCTGCCCGGCGGCGTCTCGATCGACCTCTCCGAGCTCGGCGCCCACGGCATGAGCAACGCGCTGCTCGTGACAGGCAAGGAGTCACGGACCGGCAAGCCCCTGGCCGTGATGGGGCCGCAGACCGGCTACTACGCGCCGCAGCTGCTCGTCGAGCAGGTGCTCAACGGTCCGGGCATCCAGGCCCGGGGCGTCGCCTTCGCCGGCACCAACCTGTTCGTCCAGCTCGGGCGTGGCCTCGACTACGCGTGGTCGGCCACCTCCGCCGGGAGCGACAACATCGACACCGTCGTCGAGCGGCTGTGCAACCCCAAGGGCGGCAAGGCGACGGTCAGCTCCACGCGCTACCTGGTCGGCAAGAAGTGCGTCCCGATGCAGTCCGACGTGCACACCGAGACCACCACTCCCAACCTCCAGGCGCCCGCGCCGGCGACGACCTACAAGTTCCAGGTGCTGCGCACCCGGCACGGCATCGTGCAGGAGCGCACCACCGTCGGCGGCAAGCCGGTCGCGCTGGTGATCCAGCGGTCGACGTACGGCCACGAGGTCGACTCCGTGCTCGGCTTCGGCGAGTTCAACGACCCCGGCTTCGTGCACAGCGCGAAGTCGTTCCAGAGGGCCGCGAGCGACATCGACTACACGTTCAACTGGTTCTACGCCGACTCCAAGGACATCTCCTACTACTCCTCCGGCCTGCTGCCGAAGCGCTCCGCCAAGGTCGAGCCCGACCTCCCGCACTGGGCCGGCAAGGCCTACGACTGGAAGGGCTGGCTGTCGTTCCGCAAGCACGCCCGGGAGACCAACCCCAAGCGGGGCTATCTCGTCAGCTGGAACAACAAGCCGGCACCCGACTTCTCGGCGGCCGACGACACCTGGAGCTACGGCTCGGTCTACCGCTCGATGGCACTCGAGAAGCGCCTGCTCCCCAAGATCAAGGGCAGGAAGAAGATCGACCTCCCCGGCATGGTCGGCGTGATGGCCGGCGGCGCGACCGCTGACTCGCGGGCGGCGTACACCCTCCCGTGGCTGCTCAAGGTGATCGGCAAGGACAAGAAGACCAAGGCGGCGCGCACGCTCCTCCAGCAGTGGCTCAAGGCCGGCACGCCGCGCGCCGACCGCGATCGCGACGGCGCCTACGAGTACCAAGCGGCGATCGCGCTCTTCGACACGTGGTGGGAGGACGGCCCGCGCTCGGTCGCCTACGACGCCATGAGCGGCCGGCTCGGGCCGCTGACCCGCCAGCTGCCGCAGATCCTCGACGACCACCCCCGCGCCGGGCAGGGCTCGTCGTTCAACGGCGTCGCGTGGTACGGCTACCTCTCCAAGGACCTCCGCTCCGTCCTCGGCAAGCACGTCGACGGCGCCTACTCCACCGGCTACTGCGGCAAGGGCTCGCTCAAGGCCTGCCGCGCAACGCTGCGCACCTCGCTCGCCGCCGCCGTCGCGCGGATCCTCCAGAAGCAGGGCAAGAGCTCGGTCGGTGAGCTCACCTACGCCAAGTCCGAGGACTTCATCCGCTCGAGCACCGGCGGCGTGGTCGGCGTCCGGCCGATCGACTGGCAGAACCGCCCGACGTTCCAGCAGGTGATCAGCTTCCTGTCACATCGGTAGGCGCTCACGTGCGTCGGTGGAAGGTGTACTTGCCGGTGGGGAGCTGGTCGAGGTGATATCGCTGGTCGTGGGCTTTGCTGTGGTGGCTGGGGCAGAGTGAGATGAGGTCGCGGAGGTTGGTCTTGCCGCCGTCGGTCCAGCGTGTTTGGTGGTGGGTGTGGGTCATGCCGGGTGGCCAGTCGCAGCCGTCGATCTCGCAGCCGCGGGCTTCGATGGTC
The DNA here is from genome assembly GCF_000422805.1 of Nocardioides halotolerans DSM 19273. Taxonomy (GTDB): domain Bacteria; phylum Actinomycetota; class Actinomycetes; order Propionibacteriales; family Nocardioidaceae; genus Nocardioides; species Nocardioides halotolerans. Next base: position 71,898 of record NZ_AUGT01000023.1, read on the forward strand.
TTCGCGATGCGCTGGGCCTCGGAGGCGAAGCGCTGCTTGCGGCCGAGGTCGAGGACGTGGGAGGTGCCGTCGAGGACGGCGGGGAGGACGCCGGCTTCGCAGGCGAGCCGGCGGGCGGCGCCGGGGGAGAGTCTTTGGCCGGTGTCGAGGTGGGCTGCTTGGAGGCGGCCTTCGAGGGTGTCGAGGGTCATCGTGACGACGACGGTGGCGTTGAGGCCGCCGGCCTTCGGGAGATGGTTCTTGGGGTAGCGCTGGATGAGCTCGACGAGGGCCTGCCCGAGGCGTTGCGGGGTGGGCTTGCGCTCGCCGAGCGGTCCGTTGCTGGCTTGGTGCTTGGGGGCGGCGAGGGCGAGCAGGTGCTTCTTGAGCATGGCGCCGGTGAGGGTGTCGAGGGTGAAGCGGCCGTGGGTCTTGCCGTGGTCGTCGTCCCAGATCGTCAGGCGCGTGGCTGCGGCAGCGTCGCGTTCTTCTTTGTCCAGCAGTGCGGCTTCGTGGGCGTCGGCGGTCTCGGGGGAGGTGACTTCGAGGATCCGGCGGCCGAGGACCTTGAGGTGTTTGGCGTCGAACTCGCGTGCGTAGTCCAGGAGCCGTTGCTCGGCCTGGGCGGCGATGGCGGGGTCGAGGTCGTCGGGGAGGTCGGCGAGGGCGCGGAGGATGGCCTCGGCCTGCTCGACGTGGAGGCGGCCGTCGGCGAGCGCGGTCCGGGTCGCCTGGTGGTGCTCGAGGCCGTCGGCGAGCCGCATGGTGCGGTGGGCGTGGGTCTTCGTGGTGCGGGTGGTGGCGGCGTGCCAGGTCGCGGTCGAGGTCGCGCCCGTGTTGCCCGGGAGGTCGACGCGGGCGGCGTGGGCCAGGGTCCGTGCTTGCAGCTCGGCGACCTGGGCGGCCAGTGCGGCGAGGTCGTGCAGGGTGGTCGTGGTGTCCTCGGCGTTCATCGACCACACCGGTGTCTCTGCGACGGCGGTGAGTTGTTCGCGCGCGTCGGCCACGGCCCGGGTGACCGGGTGGGGGTGGTGGGCGAGCGCTGTCATGGCACCTATTCCAGCACTGACCACCGACACTCGCTGGGTGGCTCGGATCCCGTTGTGGACAAGGGGTTCCGGCGCTGTGGTTGTGGACGTGAAGTGGACGTTCGCCGGCGTCCGGGGGCGGCTGGGAGCGCACGCTGCGGTGATCTCGACAAGCTCGATCAGCGGTGGTGCAGCGGGTGCCCTGCTTGCGGTGGCTTCGAGGCTCGTCGCTAGCGCTCCTCGCACCTCAGCCACCGTGGGGCGGTGGTGCGGCGGGTGCCTTCGTTGCGGTGATCTCGACGAGCTCGATCAGCGGTGGTCCAGCGGGTGCCTTCGCTGCGGGGGCTTCGAGGCTCGTCGCCAGGGCTCCTCGCACCTCAGCCACCGTGGGCGCGGTCGCCGTACCGCCCCAGTGCCGGACCGCAGCCAGCCCGCCGGCGGCGACCCGATGGCCAGCCAAGCCTTTGCGCTCCGTCTGGTCCGTCAAGGACGCGGAGCGCTTCAGACTGCCTTGACGGACCAGGCGGAGCGCAGACACTCGGCGATCGGGTTGCCGCCCCCACGCAAGCGGGTGCCTTCGCTGCGGTGGCTTCGAGGCTCGTCGCTAGCGCTCCTCGCACCTCAGCCACCGTGGGGCGGTGGTCCAGCGGGTGCCTACCTTGCGGAGGCTTCGAGGAGGCTCGTCGCTAGCGCTCCTCGCACCTCAGCCACCGTGGGCCGCGCGTCGTACAGCAACGACCGCGCGGCCAGCGCCGCGCAGCACCCGAGTCAGCCCGCGTGGGTCAGGCGCTCGGACCGGGCCAGGGGCAGGCGGACGGTGAAGGTGGAGCCCTGGAGGTGGGCGGACTGGACCTCGATCGTGCCGCCGTGGCCGGCGACGATCGCGGAGACGATGGAGAGGCCGAGGCCGGTGCCCTGGATCTGGCGGACCTGGGCGGTGGAGGAGCGGAAGAAGCGCTGGAACAGCTCGGCCTGCTCCTCCTCCGGGATGCCGATGCCGGTGTCGCTGACCGTGATCACCGCGTGGTCGTCGACGACGGCGAGGCCGAAGCCGATGGTGCCGCCGTCCTCGGTGAACTTCACGGCGTTGGAGAGCAGGTTGATCATGACCCGCTCGAGCTGGGCGCGGTCGCCGAGGACCGGTACGGCGCCGGCGGGCCGGTCGACCGAGAATGCGAGGTGGCGGTTGTTGAGGAGCGGCCGGATGGCCTCCTCGATCGGGCCGATGGTCGTGGCGAGGTCGACGGCGTCGTGGCGCCAGTGGACGGTCTCCGCGTCGAGGCCGGAGAGCATGAGCAGGTCGTTGATCATCGAGATCAGGCGCTGGCCGTTGCGGTTGATGGTCTCGAGCAGCGGCACCTGTTCGGGCAGCGGCTCGACCACGGACCCGTCGGTCATCATCTCGGTGTAGCCCACGATGCTCGTGACGGGCGTGCGGAGCTCGTGGGAGACCGTCGAGACGAACTCGTTCTTCGCCTGGTCGAGGGCGCGCAGCCGCTCGACGGCCGTGCGCTCCTTGTCGAGGGCCGCGATGAGCATCTCCTGGCTGTGCCGCTGCTCGGTCACGTCGCGGGCCACGCACAGGTAGCCGCTCTGCGCCGCGAACGCGTCCTGGGCGACCGACAGCGTCATCGACACCATCTGCTCGCCACCCGACCTGGTCAGCCACGTCCAGTCGCGCGCCCGCGTCTCGCCGTCACGACCGAGGCCGCGCACGAGGATGTCGAACGCCTCGTCGAGCGTGTCGGCGCCGGTGCGCTCGAGCAGCTCGGACGACTTGAGCAGCCGGTGGAACGGCTCGCCGACCAGCTCGCCCCGCTCGTAGCCGAGGAGGTGCTGGATGCCGGAGTTGGCCACCGAGATCCGCCCGGCGGTGTCGATGCCGACGATCGCGGTGGTGAGCGAGGCCTCCATGAGGTGGTTGACGAGGCCGGCGGTGGTCCGCTCGGCGGTGACGTCGATGCCGGTCATGACGGCGTACATCGGGTTGCCGACCTCGTCGCGGACGATGTTGGTGTTCCAGACGATGCGGAGCTTCTCGCCCGACTTGGTGAGCGAGTCCGACTCGCGCACGATCGGTACGCCGGAGCGGTTGGGCCACATGATCAGCGCCTCGACGTCGTCGGCGTCCGAGGGGGTGATGCCGGTGTCCCAGACCTTGCGGCCGAGCAACTCGTCCTCGCGGTAGCCGGTGATCACCGACGTGGCCTGGTTGACCCGGACCACGATGCCCTCGACGTTCGTCACCATGATGATGCAGTTGGTGGTGTCGAGGGTCGCGTTGGTGAGCGTCTGCGCGGCCTCGAGGCCGTGCCGGGCGTCGTACTCCGCGGTGACGTCGAGCAGCTGCGCGGCGAAGAAGGGCTCGTCGCCGTTCTCGCCGAGGGAGGAGATCTGCAGCGTGACCTGACCGGACCGCGCGAAGGTGAGCGGGCCCTCCACGCGCCAGCCGTCGAGCGAGCCGTCGATGAGCTGGGGGAGCGCCTCGTGGTAGTCCGGCCCGACGTCCATCAACTCGCTGAGGCGCAGCCCGAGCAGTGCCTCCTCGCGACCGCCGAGGATGCCGAGGGCGGTCTCGTTGAGGTCGACGATCACCAGGTCGCGGCGGGTCTCGTCGGGCTCGAGGAAGGCCATGCCGACCAGCGACTCGGTGAAGTTGCGGCGGAACAGCTTGCCGTCGGCGGTGATCCGGTCGAGCAGCATCGTGTTGCGCTGCACGGCGAGGCCCAGCGGTACCACCAGCAGCGCGGCGCTCGCGAGGTAGCCCTGCGTCAGGGCGCCGCCGATCAGGGCGCTGACCCGGTCGGAGTCGACGGCGTCGCCGAACGGACCGATGCCCGCGGCGGTCTGCGAGGTCACCAGGATGCCGAGCAGCACGAGCTCGGCGCAGGCGACGCGGAGGTCGAAGCGCAGCGCTGCCCAGGTGAGGAACAGGACCGGCGCGAAGGTCAGCGTCGAGCTCGCGCCGGGCACGAACGTCGGGACGGCCGCCGCGGTGAGCAGCAGCATCTGCAGGAGCAGCTCGAGCCGGCGGCCGGTCCAGTGGTGCTCGGTGACGACGGCGAGCGGGAAGAGCAGCAGCACCGCGGCGACGTGCACGGCGAACGTCGTCGCGAGCGAGACGCCGAGCGGCTCGAGCGTGACGAGGCGCGAGGCGCTCGCGCCGCCCAGCGCGAGCAGGCCGCCGCTCATGACCGCGGCGGCCAGCAGCCGGACGAAGTCCTCCTGGTCGGCCAGCCGCGGGCGCCTCCGGCCGGCGTGGGTGACGAGCAGCGCGGCGACCACCATCGCGATCGCCTCGGCCACGGCGTGCGCGCCCGCCAGCCGCAGCCCCCGGCCCCCGAGGACGTCGCCGGAGAAGGTGGCCAGCGCGAGTAGCGGCCCCAGGGCCGTCCAGCGGCGCACGGGGTTGAGCGAGAGCACGATCAGGCCCAGCCCGGCCGACGGCCAGAACGTTGCGATGGCCTGGCCGTCGGGTGCGAGGCGCACCGCGACGGCACCCGCCGCGACGACCCCGGCCAGCAGGGCGTAGGTGGGTGCCCAGCCGAGGGGTCGTTCGGCGAGCGTGCTCACCCCTTCAGTCTCGGGCACCCCACCTGTCCCGCGCTGGGTTTCGAGACGTCTGGAGGCGGCGCGTCACCGCCCCGATCTACGCTGGTCGCCATGTTGGTCTCCGAGCGCATCGGCCAGTTCTTCGTGGACGCCGGCTCGGGGCGCGACCGGCTGGAGTACACCGAGTACGGCGCCGGCGATTGCTGGGTGGTCCTCCTCCACGGTCAGCTGATGCCGCGCAGGATGCACCAGCCGCTCGCCCGGGCCCTCGCGGCCGAGGGCCTGCACGTGGTGACCCTCGACCTGCTGGGGCACGGCCGCTCCGACCGCCCGGCCGACCCGCTCGTCTACTCCATGACGGCCTTCGCCGAGCAGGTCGTGGCGCTGCTCGACCACCTCGGGGCCGACCAGGCGGTCGTCGGCGGCACGTCGCTCGGCGCCAACGTGGGGCTGGAGGTGGCCGACCTGGCGCCCGAGCGGGTGCGCGGGCTGCTCATCGAGATGCCGGTGCTCGACAACGCCGTGGAGGCCGGCATCCTCGCCTTCGCGCCGCTCATGTTCGCCGCCCGCTTCCTGCCGTTCACCGTCGACGGGCTGCGCGCGCTCACCCGCCCGATCCCGCGGGGCGTCGTGCCGTTCTGGGCCGGCATCGGCCTCGACACGCTCGACCAGCGCTCCGAGTCGGTCGCAGCAGTGGTGCACGGGCTGTTCTTCGGGCGGATCGCGCCACCGTCGCGGCGGCGCAAGCAGATCGCCGCACCGGCGCTGGTCGTCGGACACCCGGCCGACCCGATCCACCCGGCCGCCGACGCCGCGATGCTCGCCGACGAGCTGCCGAACGCCCGGTTCGTGCGTGCCCGGAGCATCCTCGAGTGGCGGTTCTGGCCCGACCGGCTCAACGCCGAGGCCGCGAAGTTCGCCCTCGAGGTCTGGGAGGACGTCCCGGCGGCGACACGCTCCCGCGGGCGTCGTACGCCTCGCTGACCGAGGCACAATGGGCGGGTGCCTCTCTACCGCGACGAGGCGGTCGTGCTGCGCACCCACAAGCTGGCCGAAGCTGACCGCATCATCACCCTGCTGACGCGGGAGCACGGTCGGGTGCGCGCGGTGGCCAAGGGCGTACGGCGGACCACGTCGAAGTTCGGCTCGCGGCTCGAGCCGTTCACCCACGTGGACGTGCAGCTCGCCGAGGGCCGCAACCTCGACACGATCACCCAGGCCGAGACCCACGACGCGTTCGCCGCCCAGCTCGGGGCCGACTACGAGCGTTACACGGCCGGCACCGTCATGCTCGAGACCGCCGAGCGGCTGGTCACCGAGGAGAAGGAGCCGTCCACCCAGCAGTTCCTGCTGCTGGTGGGCGGGCTGCGAGCGATGGTCGGCGGTGAGCGCCGGCCCGGCCAGGTCCTCGACTCCTACCTGCTGCGCTCGCTGGCCGTGGCCGGCTACGCGCCGTCGTTCCACGCCTGCGCCCGCTGCGGGACGCTGCCCCACGAGGGCGCCACGCACCGCTGGTTCAACCCGTCGTACGGCGGGATGCTCTGCACCACCTGCCGGGTCCCCGGCTCGGCCAGCCCGGCCGCGGAGACGATCACCCTGCTCGGCGCGCTCCTGGCCGGCGACTGGCCGGTCGTCCAGGCCAGCGATCCCCGCCACCTCAAGGAGGCCAGCGGCCTCGTCGCGGCGTTCCTGGCCTGGCACCTCGAGCGCGGGCTGCGCTCGCTGGCCTACGTCGAGCGCTGATCTGCCACCCTGACCCCCGTGCCCCGCCCCGTCCGCCAGCCCACCCCGCACCCCTCGGGGGCCCGGCCGCCCGACCTGCCCCGCGACCAGGTGCCGCGGCACGTCGCGATCGTCATGGACGGTAACGGCCGCTGGGCCAAGCAGCAGGGGCTCCCGCGGACCAAAGGCCACGAGGCGGGGGAGTCCTCGCTCTTCGACGTCGTCGAGGGCGCTATCGAGATCGGCGTGCGGGCGGTCTCGGCGTACGCCTTCTCGACCGAGAACTGGACCCGCTCGCCCGACGAGGTGCGCTTCCTCATGGGGTTCAACCGCGACGTCATCCGCCGGCGCCGCGACGAGATGCACGAGCTCGGCGTGAAGGTGCGCTGGGCGGGCCGCGCCCCGCGGCTGTGGCGGTCGGTGATCAAGGAGCTCAAGGTCGCCGAGGAGCTGACCCGCGACAACGACGTGCTGACGCTGACGATGTGCGTCAACTACGGCGGCCGGGCGGAGCTGGCCGACACCGTCCGCTCGATCGCGCGCGAGGTCGCTGCGGGGCGCCTCAACCCGGAGAAGATCGACGAGCGCACGGTCGCGCGCCACCTCTACGTCCCCGAGCAGGCCGAGGCCGACATGGTGTGGCGCACCTCGGGCGAGCAGCGGCTGTCGAACTTCATGCTCTGGCAGGCGGCGTACAGCGAGCTGGTCTTCACCGACGTGCTGTGGCCCGACGTCGACCGTCGCCACCTCTGGGCCGCCATCGAGACCTACGCCGCCCGCCACCGCCGCTACGGGAAAGCCTGAACCGCCCGCGCGCGCGGGGTTGCTCTGCCACTGTTCATCTGTGAGAGCACGCCTGAGGGAGGAGCTCCGCCGCCTGTGGCTGGAGCCGCGTGACCCTCGGCTGCTCCAGCTGGGGTTCAGCGTGCTGTTCATGCTCGACATGGGGCTGCGGATCGCGGGCGACCTCGAGCTGCGGACCGGCCCGCTCATCGGGCTGGTGCTGGTGCCGACCGCCTGGGTCGTCGCGCTGGTGCTGCCCTGGACGCGCACCCCGGAGTGGTGCCGGCTCGCGCTGCTCGTGCTCGACATCGGCATCGTCGGGCTGAGCCGGCTCGACCCGCAGGGCGGGTCGGCGCTGCTGGTCGTCATCCCGGCGCTGTGGCTCGGCTTCGCCTACGGCAACCGCGGGGCGCTCATCACCGCCGTCGCGACCGTGCTGCTGGTGATGGTGCCGGGCGTGCTCTATATCGGCGCCACCGGCATCAACCTCTCCCGGTCGGTCACCACCACGGTCATCGCGGTGACGGTCTCGCTCGCGATCGCCAACGTCATCCAGCGGGTGCGCGGGGGACAGGAGCTCATCGAGCTCCAGCGGCGGGTGGGCGAGGCGATCCTCGACACGGTGGACGTCGGGCTGATCCTGCTCGACGGCGAGGGCCGCTACCTCACGATGAACCGGCGCCACCACGACTTCATGCGGCTCGCGTTCCCCCACGGGCACAGCGGGCAGGCCGGCCAGCTCGGCGCGGTCTACCACGAGGACGGCGAGACGCTGGTCCAGCACGAGGACATGCCGACGTTCCGGGCGACGCAGGGCGAGGAGTTCGACGACCAGCTGATCTGGGTCGGCTCCGACCCGCTGACCCGGCGCGCGCTCTCGGTGTCCTCGCGCGTCGTGCGCGAGGAGAGCGGGCGCTTCGCCGGCGCCGCCCTCGCCTACAAGGACGTCACCGACTTCATGCGCGCGCTGGAGGTCAAGGAGGAGTTCGTCGCGTCGGTCTCGCACGAGCTGCGCACCCCGCTCACCTCGATCCACGGCTTCACGAGCATCGTGCTCGAGCGCGACGACCTGCCCGAGGAGGTCGTCCACCAGCTCGGCGTCGTCAAGCGGAACGTCGACCGGCTCGACCGGCTCGTCGCCGACCTCCTCCAGACGGCCCAGGTCGAGCGCGGCCTCGTGCACCTCGACCGCGAGCGCACCGACGTCGCGGCGCTCGTCCGGCAGTCGATCGAGGCCGCCCGCCCGGCCATCGACCGCGCCGGGCTGAGCCTGTCCAGCAGCGTGCCCGACCACCTGGTCGTCATGGTCGACCCGCAGCGCTTCGCCCAGGTCGTCGACAACCTGCTCTCGAACGCCGTCAAGTACACCCCGTCCGGCGGGCGCATCGAGGTCGACCTCTCGGTCGCCCACGAGCGCGTCGAGCTGGTCGTGCGCGACACCGGCATCGGCATCAGCATGCGCGACCGCAGCCACGTCTTCAGCCGCTTCTTCCGGAGCCGGCACGCCTCGCAGCGATCGATCCAGGGCATCGGCCTCGGGCTCAGCATCACCAAGGCGATCGTCGACAGCCACGGCGGCCGCATCGAGGTCGAGAGCGAGGAGGGCCGTGGTTCGACGTTCCGCGTCCGCCTGCCGCTCGACGCCGCCGCGGAGCGCCGGGTCCCGGACCAGGAACCTGTCTCCGTCACCTGACGCCGCAACGGTTGACAGCCACTTACCGTTAGTTCTAACTTACGGTAAGTCATGACGAACGCACACACCATCCTCAGCGCGCTGGGCGACCCGACCCGCCAGGCGATCCTCGACCTGCTCCTGGAGGGCCCGCAGCCCGTCGGCGAGCTGGCCGCGCTGCTGCCGGTGAGCCGGCCAGCGGTCTCCCAGCACCTGAAGGTGCTCAAGGAGGTCGGCCTCGTGGTCGACCGGCAGGAGGGGACCCGTCGGGTCTACCGCGTCGACCCCGCGGGGCTGGCGCCGGTCCGCGCCTACCTCGACCGGTTCTGGAAGCAGGCGATGGTCGCGTTCGCCCAGTACGCAGAAGATCACCCGACCGAGGAGCAGCACCGATGACCGAGACCATCCAGCCCGTCCGCGTGAGCGTGTCCGTGGGCGTGGACCAGAAGCGCGCCTTCGAGGCGTTCACCGACGACATGACGTCGTGGTGGCCGGCCGAGCACCACATCGGCGAGGCGCCGATCGAGAAGGTGGTCGTGGAGCCGTTCGTGGGTGGTCGCTGGTACACCCGCCACACCGACGGCTCCGAGACCGAGACCGGCGTCGTGACGGCGTACGACCCGCCGCACGGCTTCACCGTCACCTGGCAGGTCGGCGCCGACTGGGCCTTCCACACCGACCTCGTCACCCACGTGGAGGTCCGGTTCACCCCGACCGAGGACGGCCGGACGCTCGTGGAGCTCGAGCACCGCGACCTCGACGGCTTCGGCGCCGACGCCGAGCAGATGCGCGAGACCTTCGAGGGTCCCGACGCGTGGGGCGACATGCTGAAGCGGTACGCCGAGGTGGCCGACGCCGCCTGACCGGTCACCCGCAGTCGGGGCAGGTCCCGAAGATCTCCAGCTCGTGGCTGACCTCGGAGAAGCCGTGCTCGGCGGCGATCACCCGGGTCCAGCGCTCCACGGTCGGGCCCTCGACCTCGACGGTGCGGCCGCACCCGCGGCACACGAGGTGGTGGTGGTGGCGCTCGGAGCACCGCCGGTAGATCGCCTCGCCGTCCTCGGTGCGCAGCATGTCCACCTCGCCCGCGTCGGCGAGCCGCTGGAGGGTCCGGTAGACGGTGGCGAGCCCCACGGGGTCGCCACGGCGGCCCAGGAGGTCGTGGATCTCTTGGGCCGAGCGGAAGTCGTCGAACGACGCCATCGCCTCGACCACCGCGAGACGTTGCTTGGTCGGTCGCAGCCCGCCCGGCTGGCCCTCAGTGCTCGTCATAGTGCGCTCCGTGCTCGGCGTGGCGGTGGCCGTCGTGGACGTAGTCGACGTGGTCGCCGTGCCGCACGGCGACGTGTCCGCAGTCGGGCCCGTGCTGGTGGCGGTGCTCCGTGGGCTCGTGGTCGGCGGGGGGCACCGCCGGGAACGGCGCCCGCAGCCGGGCCCGCCGCCGCAGCCAGGCACCCACCGGCCACGTGACCGCGAACCCTGCCAGCGACAGCAGCACGATCGTCGGGCCGGGCGCGACGGTCGCGTGGAAGGAGAGGTACGCCGACAGCACCAGCCCGCCGATCGACGCGGCGGCGCCGAGCACCATGGCGGTCAGCAGGGTGGTGCGGAACGACCGCGTGAGCTGCTGCGAGGTCGCGACCGGCACGACCATGAGCGCCGAGACCAGCAGCAGTCCCACCGTGCGCATCGCCACCGAGACGCTCACCGCCGCGAGCACGGCGACCAGCACGTTGTAGAACCCCACGCGGAGCCCGGTGACCCGGGCGAACTCCTGGTCCTGCGCCACCGCGAACAGCTGTGGGGAGAGGCCGATCCCGACCACGAGCACCACGGTGGCCAGGGCCATGGTCACGACGACGTCGGCGACCGAGATCGTCGTGATCGAGCCGAAGAGGTACTCCTGCAGGCGTGCCGAGCTCTCGCCGCCGAGGCCGCTGAGCAGCACGCCGCCGGCCAGGCCGCCGTAGAAGAGCAGGGCCAGGGCGACGTCGCCGTTCGTGTGGCCGCGCGAGCGGATCGCCTCGATCACGACCGCACCCACCACCGCGACCAGCACCGCCGTCCAGGTCGGGGAGGTGCCGGTGAGCAGGCCCAGCGCGACGCCCGTGACGGCGACGTGCCCGATCCCGTCGCCCATGAGCGAGAGGCGGCGCTGGACGAGGTAGGTGCCCACGGCGGGCGCGGCGACGCCGGTGAACGCCGCCGCCATCAGCGCCCGCTGCATGAACGGGTACTCGAAGAGCTCCCAGAAGGTCATCGGCCACCCTCCAGGGGTGAGCGGACCACCGGCACGTGGTCGTGGAGGTGGTGCGAGGCGTGGTGGTGATGGGTGTGCGCGTCGCCGAACGCAGGCTCGTGCACGGCGTGGTCGGCGAGCGGCGCGCCGTCGTACGCGATCCGGCCGTCGCGCATCACGACCGCGCGGTCGACGAGGGAGGCCAGGGGGCCGAGCTCGTGGGCGACGAGGACGATCGTGGCGCCACGCTCCTTGAGCCGGGCCAGCGAGGTGGCGAGCGAGATCTGGTTCGCGAGGTCGACGCCGGCGGTGGGCTCGTCGAGGAAGAACAGGTCGGGCTCGGCGGCCAGCGCCCGGGCGATCAGCACCCGCTGCTGCTGGCCACCCGAGAGGGTGCCGACCCCGTCGTTCGCCCGGGACGCCAGGCCGACGACCTCGAGCGCCTCGTCGATCGCGGCGCGGTCGGTGCGCGAGAGCGGCCGGAACAGGCGGCGGTGCGTGAGGCGCCCCGAGGCGACCACCTCCCAGACCGAGGCCGGTACGCCGGACGTCGCGCCGCCGCGCTGGGGGACGAAGCCGATGCGCGCCCACGCGTGGAACCGCTCGATCGGCGTGCCGAACAGGCTCAGCCGCCCGTCGGTGAGCGGCCGCAGCCCGATCAGGGCCCGCACCAGCGTGGACTTGCCGGAGCCGTTGGCGCCCATGAGGGCGAGGAACTCGCCGGCCGGCACCTCGAGGTCGATGTGGCGCAGGACCGGGCGGCCGCCGATCGCGACGGCACCGTCGGCCAGCTGGATCGGCGTCGTCGTCTGGGTCACGGACATCCGTTGGCCTCTCGCAGGGCGGTGAGGTTGGCCCTCATCAGGGACAGGTAGTCGTCGCCGGACGTCTCGGACGTGAGGCCCTCGATCGGGTCGAGGATGCGGGACTCGACGCCCAGGTCGTCGGCCAGGCTCTGCGCCAGCTCGGGGCTGACCAGCCGCTCGCCGAAGACGGTGGTGATCCCGTCGTCCTCGATCAGCTCGTGCAGCCGGGCCAGGTCGGCGGGCGTCGGCTCGGCCTCGGGGGAGAGGCCGGAGATGGGCTCGATGAACAGGCCGTAGCGGCCGAGGTAGCCGAACGCGTTGTGCGAGACCACGACCGTGTCACGAGCGCAGCCCCGCAGCCCGTCGACGTACTCCTCGTCCAGCGTCGTGAGGTCGGAGCCGAGCGCGGCGGCGTTGGCCCGGTAGTCGGGCGCGTGCAGTGGGTCCGCCTTCGAGAGGCCCTCGGCGACCGCGTCGGCGACCTTCGCGAGCTTGAGCGGGTCGAGCCAGAAGTGCGGGTCCAGGTCACCGAGGTCGTCGTGCCCGGCGTCGTGCTCGGCGTCGTCGTGGCCGTCATGCGCGAGCGGCTCGAGGCCCGCCACCTCGCCGGCCTCGACCGTGCGCACGTCGTGGGCCTGGTCCACGGCCGCGTCGACCGCCGCCTGCAGCCCCTTCTCGTAGACCAGGAGGTCCGCATTGGTGACCGCCGCGGTCTGCGCGACGGCGAGCTCGAGGTCGTGCGGCTCCGACCCGGGCTTGGTCAGGTTGACGACGTCCGCGTGGTCGCCGGCGACGCGCTCGGCGACGTACTGCAGCGGGTAGAACGCAGTCACCACGTCGATCCCCGCCCCGCCACCCGGCGCCTCGTCGGTGAACGCCGCGCAGCCGCTCGTCGCCACCAGGAGGGTGGCGATCGGCAGCCAGACCGCACGCATGAGAACGATTCTCAGATAGTTGAGAATCATTGTCAACTCGTCTGCGGGTTGCCAGACTTCGCTCGTGGCCAACTACGCGGACTTCCAGACCGGCCTCTACTTCGCCGGTCTCGCCGGCGAGGTTCCGGCGTACCCGCTCACCTTCGCCGGCCTCGAGACCGCAGCCCGCGAGAAGCTCGAGCACCGACTGTTCGACTACGTCGCCGGGGGAGCGGGCGACGAGCACACCCAGCGCGGCAACGTCGCGGCGTTCGAGCGGTGGGGGATCCTTCCGCGGATGCTCTCCGGCGCGGCCGAGCGGGACCTCACCGTGTCGCTCTTCGGCCGGACGTGGCCGGCGCCGGTGTTCCTGGCGCCGATCGGGGTGCTCGGCGTCATGACCGACGACGAGCGCGGTGACCTCGCGGTGGCCGCCGCATCGGCGGCGTCCGGTGTCCCGATGGTCGTCTCAACCCTCGTCCAGGACCCGATGGAGGACGTGGCCGCGACGCTGGGGGACACCCCCGGGTTCTTCCAGCTCTACACGCCCAACGACCGCGAGCTCGCCGAGAGCTTCGTCCGCAGGGCCGAGGCCGCCGGGTTCGCGGGCATCGTCGTCACCCTCGACACGTGGTCGCTCGGCTACCGGCCGCGCGACCTGCAGCACGCGACCTTCCCGCAGCTGCGCGGCTACTGCCTGGCCAACTACTTCTCCGACCCTGTCTTCCGCTCGCGGCTCGCGGCACCGCCGGAGGAGGACCCCGGTGCCGCCACCGTGCAGTGGGCGCTGACCTTCGGCAACCCGGCGCTGACCTGGGACGACCTGATGTGGCTGCGCGGCCTCACCGAGCTGCCCCTGCTGCTCAAGGGCATCTGCCACCCCGCCGACGTACGCCGGGCGCGCGACGCCGGGGTCGACGGGATCTACTGCTCCAATCACGGCGGCCGGCAGGCGGCCAGCGCCCCGGCGGTGGACCTGCTCCCCGCGGTGGTCGACGCCGCAGAGGGGCTGCCGGTGCTCTTCGACTCCGGCGTCCGCTCCGGCGTCGACGTGGTCAAGGCGCTCGCCCTCGGAGCGACGGCCGTCGGCATCGGCCGTCCCTACGCCTACGGTGCGGTGCTGGGCGGGACCGCCGGTGTCGAGTTCGTGCTCTCCTGCCTGCTCGCCGAGGCGGACCTGACCATGGGGCTCAACGGTTACGCGAGCATCGCCGAGCTCGACAGGGAGGTCCTGGTCCGCGTCGAGATCTGATCGACGGGCCTGTGGATCGACGCGAGCGACTGTCGGCGGCTCGTTCTAGAGTGTTCAGCACCAGACCACGAACTGCTCAGAGGTGGTGAACGTGCGGGATCTCGGGACCGATGCGAGGGGGACGGCCGGCGCGGCCGCCCTCGTCGCGCCGACGGCCGCCGAGATCGAGCTGTTCACCCAGCGGCTCGCGCTCGACGGCGGTGCGAGCGACGACGCCGACCGCATCGACCGGATCGCCGCCCTCGAGCGGCTGCGCCGGGCCGGCGAGGCGGCGCAGCCCGAGACCGTGGCCGACTTCGTCGTCTCGCAGCGGGCGGCGGCGTCCGGGCGCGGTGTCCCCGCCGCGCGGCGCGACCGTTCTTGTGCAGCGCGTCACCGGCACCGGCACCGAGAAGGCCGTCCCAGTGATGATCAACCTGATCGTCCGCGACGACGTGCTCCTGGGCGAGGGCGCGGGCTCCGGCTGGGTGGAAGGTCACGGACCCGTCCCTGGCGACCTGCTCCGCCAGTGGATCGCCGACAACGCCGACGCCGCCGTCGACACCTTCGTCCGCCGACTCTACGAGCGCCCCGCCACCGGCGCGCTGGTCGGGATGGACTCCCCCGCCGAGCTGTTCCAGGGCCGGCTCGCCGAGTTCATCCGTCTCCGCGACCGCGTCTGCCGCACCCCCGGCTGCGGCGCCCCGATCCGACACACCGACCACGTCGTCCCTCGCTGCCGAGACGGACCCACCTCCGCCGACAACGGCCAGGGACTCTGCGAGCTGTGCAACTACGCCAAGGAAGCAGACGGCTGGACCGCCCGCACCGTCCCCGGCCTCCGCCACACGGTCGAGATCACCACGCCGACCGGGCACGTCTACACCTCGACGGCCGAGCGGCTCTGAGTCCTGCCATCCGGCGTGGTGCGCGTCGGAAGGTGTGCGCGGATCAGCCGAGTTGAGTGCGTCTGGCTGCAGGGTGGCGTAGCCGAACGTAGCGATCGTGAGCCCGACTTGGCCTCCCAGGCTGAGGCCGGCACGCAGCATCGTCGCTCGCTACGTCCGAATACGTGCGCGTGGCCGAAGCCGCGATACGGGCGTTCCCACGCGCCCTCGATGTCGTGGCAGTCGACCACCAGGGGTGTACCACCGAAGCGCCCTGACCTGCTCCCTGCGTCGAAGAGGCGCTTCAGTCTGCCCGAGCCCGCGAGGCGCCACCGTTCAGGCTGGGTCGCCGTTCATCAAAGCCACCAGAGCCGCGCGCATCTCCTCGTGGACAGGGGGAGGCAGCTCCTCGACGCCGAACCAACCGATGCCGTCGTGCTCCTCAGGAGCGACGTTTGCCGGCGTGCCGTGCCAGTCACGCACGATCCAGGCGCTGAGGACGGCCGGCTCTCCCGCCGGTTCGACGGTCGCTCGACACAGGAACGAGGTTGAGGCTGCCGATATCCGCACCCCGAGCTCCTCGCGCAGCTCCCGCGCCAGCGCGCCCAGCTCTGACTCGCCGGGCTCCATGAGCCCACCGGGCAGGTCCCACACTCCGGGGTACGCGCGCTTGTCCGGGCGCCGATGCACGAGGAGCACCCTGCCTCCGCGGACCAGCGCCCCGAGGACGACCTCGATCATGCACGGATTGGAGCACGGGCCTCGGACACCGGCCGTTCTCGAGAGCGGCGTTCAGCCGCCCGCCGACCACAGCACGGCGGTCGGCGCGACAGCGGTCAGCACCTGACTGCCGTGCCAGGAGACGAACGACGCCTGCGGCAGGTAGTTGGAGCCGAGGAAGAACGCCCGGTCGAGGTCGGTGACGGTGAGCGTGGCGCCGTTGTCGGTCAGGCCGAGCGGGACCCGCCGCACCGACACCGACGCCACGTCGGCGGGCGTGGTGCCGACAGGCAGCTCGACGGTCGTGGCGGCCGGCACGTCGCGGTTGACGCTCAGCTCCGGGATCTGGTGGTCCGAGGAGTACGTCGCCGGGTCGCCGACGAGCCGGACGTCGACGGCGAGCCCCACTCCTGCCTCCGACCCGGCCGGGCTGGTGTCGTGGTCGAAGGCCACGTAGAGGTAGCTGCGCTGGTCGCCGACCGCCGGGGTCGACGGGTCCGAGGGGGTCTCGATCCGGCCCTCGCGCAGCATCTCCTGCGCCATGACGGAGTAGGTCCAGGGATGGGCGTCCATCACGTGCTCGCGGGGCTGCTCGGCCGACCTGGTCTCGCGCGTCGAGAGGGCGAAGCGTATCGGGTCGTCCACGGTGTCGCAGACGTTGTTGTTCGAGGTGCAGGTCTGGAGCAGCGGGTGGGTGCCGTCGTAGCGGCCCTTGAAGCGCAGCGTCCGGTGCCCGCTGGCCTGGTAGACCCCGGAGCCCCGGACCAGGTGGCCGGCCCGGTTGACCTCCACGCGGTAGACCCACTCGATGTCGGTGGTGCGACCCCACCGCGCCATGAGTCCCGCCGTGTCGGTGCCACCGTCCTCGTTGCTCCAGACCACGGAGTACTCGATCACCGAGTGTCCCGGCTTGGCGCCTGGCGTGATCTCGTGCCAGGCCACCAGCGGCGAGTCCGTCTTGGCGCTCTGGAACTTCCCGCCCAGTCCGGACACGTTGCGGCCGTACAGCACCGGCGCGTAGCGCGCGGCGGCGTACTCCGGGCTCTTCCTCGAGACGGTGTGCACGCGCAGGTGCCTGACCCGGACGGCGCCGGCCCGCCGCGAGGAACGGTCCGCGGCGTAGTGGAGCCGTAGCGTGTGCACGCCGGCGGCGAGCGAGCCCAGCGCGAGCTCGCGCCGCGTGGGACGGTCGGAGTGGACGACGAGGTCGGTGGCGTAGTGGTCGTCCACGAACACCGACAAGACGGCCGCCTCGTGCTTCGGCTTGCCCCAGGCGACCTTGCGGGCCGAGACGCGCAGCCCGAGGAACGCCTCGCCGGGCTTGGTGGTCCTGAACCTGACCTCCGCGTCCCGTCCGCCGCGACGGACCTGGATGCCGGAACGCTTGGCGGCCTCAGCCTTGGCCGACGGGGGCGCCGAGGAGGGCGCCGACGCGGGCGCAACCGCCACAGCGGACGCGGGGGCCGGGGTGCCGGGCAGGGCCAGCGCGACGAGCAGGACGGCGAGCGGGGCGACGGGCCACGCTCGGCCGCGGACGGAGGGGGCCGGCATTTCAGTCTCCAGTGATCGACGAGGTGCGACGAGGGCCTCCCATGTGACACCGCGTCGAGGCTCCGGCGCAACCGAAGCAGCGGCAGCGGCGACCTAGAGTTCACCCGTGCTGGTCGTCAACAGGTTCCGCGTGCCCGTCGAGGACGGCGAGACGTTCCGCGCCGGGCTCGTGGCCGCGCACGACGCGCTGGCGGAGCGGCCCGGGTACGTCGGCGGCCAGGTCGGGCGCAACCTCGACGACCCGACGCTGTGGGTGCTCACCACGCGCTGGGAGAACGTCGGCGCCTACCGCCGCGCGCTGTCGTCGTACGACGTGAAGCTGATCGCCGTGCCGCTGCTGAGCCGGGCGATCGACGAGCCGAGCGCCTACGAGGTCGTCGAGCCCGGGACCGTCCTCAATATCGGGTCGCCCAGGTCGTTAGGCTGAACCCTTCAGCGCACGACAAACGCCAGACCGGCAGCCAGCCGGCCGTGACCAGCAGGGAGCACCCCCGTGGCCAAGCCACCCACGTCCACCGTCGATCTCGTCGTCTCCCTGGCCAAGCGCCGGGGCTTCGTCTACCCCTGCGGTGAGATCTACGGCGGCACCCGCTCCGCCTGGGACTACGGCCCGCTCGGCGTCGAGCTGAAGGAGAACATCAAGCGCCAGTGGTGGAAGGCCATGGTGCAGCAGCGCGACGACATGGTCGGGCTCGACTCCTCTATCATCCTGCCGCGGCAGGTGTGGGAGGCCAGCGGCCACGTCGACACGTTCACCGACCCGCTGACCGAGTGCCAGTCGTGCCACAAGCGGTTCCGCGCCGACCACCTCCAGGAGGAGGTCGCGGAGAAGAAGGCCAAATCCGAAGGGCACAGCGTCGACCCCGACGACGTCGATCTGGCCAAGGTCGCGTGCCCCAACTGCGGCACCCGCGGCGCGTGGACCGAGCCGCGCCAGTTCTCCGGCCTGCTCAAGACCTACCTCGGTGTCATCGAGAACGAGGAGGGGCTCCACTACCTGCGCCCGGAGACCGCCCAGGGCATCTTCATCAACTTCGCGAACGTCGTCACGAGCTCACGGATGAAGCCGCCGTTCGGCATCGCCCAGATCGGCAAGAGCTTCCGCAACGAGATCACGCCGGGCAACTTCATCTTCCGGACCCGCGAGTTCGAGCAGATGGAGATGGAGTTCTTCGTCAAGCCGGGCGAGGACAAGGAGTGGCACCAGCACTGGATCGACGAGCGGACGCGCTGGTACACCGACCTCGGCATCGACCCCGACAACCTGCGCCACTACGAGCACCCGCAGGAGAAGCTGAGCCACTACTCGACGCGCACCGTCGACATCGAGTACCGCTTCCGCTTCCAGGGCTCGGAGTGGGGCGAGCTCGAGGGCATCGCCAACCGCACCGACTTCGACCTGCAGACCCACGCCAAGCACTCCGGGCAGGACCTGTCCTACTTCGACCAGGCCGACAACGAGCGCTACTACCCCTACGTCATCGAGCCGGCCGCCGGCCTCTCGCGCAGCCTGATGACGTTCCTCGTCGACGCCTACCACGAGGACGAGGCCCCCAACACCAAGGGCGGCGTCGACAAGCGGGTCGTGCTCAAGCTCGATCCGCGGCTCGCGCCGGTCAAGGTCGCGGTGCTGCCGCTGAGCCGCAACGCCGACCTCTCGCCCAAGGCCCGCGACCTCGCCACCGAGCTGCGCCGCAGCTGGCACGTCGACTTCGACGACTCGGGGGCCATCGGGCGTCGCTACCGGCGTCAGGACGAGATCGGTACGCCGTACTGCGTGACGGTCGACTTCGAGACCCTCGACGACAACGCCGTCACCGTCCGCTCGCGCGACACGATGGCGCAGGAGCGCGTGTCGATCGAGGGCATCACGTCGTACTTCGCCGAGCGATTCGTCGGGTGCTGACGCCGTTCCCCCGGCACAATGGCCGGGTGTTCGGGAGGGTGGGTTTCTCGGGGTCGCTGGCCGCGCTCGTCACGGTCGCCGCGCTGCTCGCAGGCTGCTCCGACGACGACAAGGGCCCCGACGTCGGGGCCTCGACGTCGGGGAGCCCGTCGGGGGCGACCTCGGCCTCAGAGTCGGCGAGCGATTCGGCCGGGCCCACGCTGCCGGTGCCCGAGGGCGTCGAACTGAGCCCGGAGGGCAGCCAGCTCGGGGTCGGCGACACCGCGACCGTCGCCTACGAGCTGCGCCAGGGCGTGGTCGGCGTGCTCGACATCAAGGTGACCCGGCTGGAGAAGACGTCGTTCAAGAAGTCGTTCGTCGGCTGGGACCTCGACCAGGGCCAGAAGAACTCCAACCCCTACTTCGTGCGCGCCACCGTCACCAACCGCGGCGACACCGACCTCGGTGGCAAGAGGGTGCCCCTCTACATCGTCGACGGCACCAACACGCTGGTCGAGGCGACGACCTTCGCGAGCGCGTTCCCGCCCTGCGAGCCCGGCTCGTTCCCCAAGAAGTTCAAGACCGGCAGCACCTTGAAGGTGTGCCTGGTCTTCCTCTCGCCCAAGAAGGGCGAGCTGACCGCGGTCAGCTTCCGGCCGACGCAGGCCTTCGACCCCATCACCTGGACCGGCGAGCTCGAGAAGCCGAAGCCGCCGAAGCCCGACAAGCCGGGCAAGGGCGGCAAGGGAGACGGCAAGGGAGACCAGGACGGCGACCAGCCGACCGGCTCCGCCGGCTGATTTCGGCGCCACCCCTGCGGCCGGGACAATGGGCCCATGACCGCGCTCACGATCGGCCCGCTGCAGGTGGCGACGCCTGTCGTGCTCGCGCCGATGGCGGGCATCACCAACGCGGCCTACCGCCGCCTGTGCGCCGAGCAGGGAGCCGGGCTCTACGTCTGCGAGATGATCACCAGCCGCGGCGTCGTGGAGCGCGACCGGCACACGCTCGACATGCTGGTCTTCGACGAGCTGGAGACCCAGCGCTCGGTGCAGCTCTACGGCACCGACCCGGTCTACGTCGGCAAGGCGACCGAGATCCTCTGCGCGGAGTACGGCGTCGCGCACGTCGACCTCAACTTCGGCTGCCCGGTGCCCAAGGTGACCCGCAAGGGCGGGGGTGGCGCGCTGCCGTGGAAGCGGACGCTGCTCGGCGAGATCCTCGAGCACACCGTGGCGGCCGCGGCGGCGTACGGCGTGCCGGTCACGATGAAGACGCGCAAGGGCATCGACGAGGACCACCTGACCTACCTCGACGCGGGCCGCATCGCGCAGGAGTCCGGCGTCGCCGCGATCGCGCTGCACGGTCGGACCGTCGCTCAGGCCTATTCCGGCGCCGCCGACTGGGACGCTATCGCGCGGCTCGTCGAGCACGTCGACATCCCGGTGCTCGGCAACGGCGACATCTGGGAGGCCTCCGACGCGCTGCGCATGGTGGCCGAGACCGGCGCGGCGGGGGTCGTGGTAGGCAGGGGCTGCCTGGGCCGGCCGTGGCTGTTCCGCGACCTCGCGGCGGCGTTCGCCGGCGACACCGTGGCGACGCTGCCCACCCTGGGCGAGGTGGCGGCGATGATGCGCCGCCACACCGAGCTCCTCGCGCAGCACCTGGGGGAGGAGCGGGGCTGCGTGGAGTTCCGCAAGCACGTGTCGTGGTACCTCAAGGGCTTCGCTGCCGGCGGCGACCTGCGCCGGTCGCTCGCGATGATCTCCTCGCTGGCCGAGCTCGACGCGCTGCTGGCGCGGCTGGACCGGTCCGAGCCGTTCCCGGTCTCCGAGCTGGGCGCGCCCCGGGGGCGGCAGGGGTCTCCGCGCGACAAGGTCGCGCTGCCCGAGGGCTGGCTCGACGACACCGACGGCACGGGCTACGGCCCGACAGAGGACACCAACGAGACCACCGGCGGGTGATCCCGGTAACAGGACCCGTCCTCCCGGCGACCTGATTTCACGCTCAACCACCCGGAACCGCGTGACGCGGGCCACGCGACACCCGGTCCGGGGATTGGCGGGGCCCTGGGGCATGTGGTTGATTGGTGAATCGCGTCGGCCCCGGCCGGCGCTCGACTTTGTACCCGACAGCAGAGGATCAGCGCTGTGGCAGACCATCGCCACAAGCGGGACACCGAAGCCCGCCGCATGCCCAAGGCGAAGGCCGTCATCGGCCCGCTGGCCGTCCTGGCGACCGCCTCCGCCGTGACCATCGGCGTCCTGAGTGCCGACCCGGCCGCCTCCGACCTGGCGCCGCTCACCGCGGTCGCGCCGGCGGCGACCCCCTCTGCCGACCGCACCAACGAGGCGATCACCCGCTCCGAGAACCGCATCAAGGCCACCGCGTCCCGAGACCTCCCGCCGCCGGCGTTCATGTCGAAGGCCGCGATCAAGGCCGCGATCAAGGCCGCGGACACCAGGCTGTGGACCACCGACGAGCTGAACATCTGGAACCAGCCCGGCGACAAGGCCAAGCTGCTCGGGGAGCTCGACTCGGGCAAGAAGGTCGTCGTCACCGGTCGTGAGATGTGGGGCCGCACCGAGATCGTGCTCAAGGGCCAGTCGCGCTGGGTCACCGACGGCTACCTCTCCGACGAGAAGCCGCTGGCGGCCGCCGCCGGCCTGTCGATGGACCCCTGCCCCGACGGGAGCACCGAGAGCGGCCTGACCGACAACGCGGTCTACGTCTACCGCTCGGTGTGCCACGCGTTCCCCCAGATCACGTCGTACGGCGGCTGGGACGGCCACGGCGAGCACGCCAGCGGCCGGGCGCTCGACATCATGACCAGCGACGTCGAGCTCGGCACCGCCATCGCGGAGTTCCTGCGCTCGCACGCTTCCGAGCTGCACCTCTACGACGTCATCTGGCGCCAGCACATCTGGACGCCGGTCCGCGCCTCGGAGGGCTGGCGGTCGATGCCGTCGCGTGGCTCGGCCACCGCGAACCACTACGACCACGTGCACGTCTCGGTCTACTGATCGGCCTGCTGCGCTCCTGACCTAGGGTCGGTGTCGATGGACAGCACCGACCTCTACGACGCGCACGACCGCGAGCGGCGCGTGGAGGAGCCGCCGAAGCGCGTGGAGGCGCCCGAGCGGACGCCGTTCGAGCGCGACCGGGCGCGGGTGGTGCACGCAGCGGCGTCGCGGCGGCTGGCGGCCAAGACCCAGGTGCACGGGCCGCAGATGGACGACTTCGTCCGCAACCGGCTCACCCACAGCCTCGAGGTGGCCCAGGTCGCGCGCGACCTGTCGCGGGCGCTCGGGTCGCAACCCGACATCGCCGAGACGGCCGCCCTGGCGCACGACCTCGGCCACCCGCCGTTCGGCCACAACGGCGAGCACGCGCTGCACGAGCTCGCCGAGCCGTGCGGCGGCTTCGAGGGCAACGCGCAGACCCTGCGGCTGCTGACCCGGCTCGAGGCCAAGACCGTGGACGCGAGCGGCGCCTCGGTCGGTCTCAACCTGACGCGGGCGACGCTCGACGCCTGCACGAAGTACCCTTGGCAGCGCCGGCCGGGCACCCGCAAGTTCGGGGTGTACGCCGACGACCTGCCGGTCTTCACCTGGCTGCGCAGAGGCGCGCCGGACGGACCGCGGCGATGCGTCGAGGCGCAGATCATGGACCTCGCGGACGACGTCGCCTACTCGGTGCACGACGTGGAGGACGGCGTCGTCGCGGAGCGGGTCGACCTGGCCAGGCTCGACCGGCCGCGGGTCTGGGACGCGGTGCGCGCGTGGTACGTCCCCGAGGCCGACGACGACGCCATGGACGCCGCGCTGTCGGCCCTCACCGAGGTCGAGAGCTGGCCCGATGCGCCCTACGACGGGTCGCGGCGCAGCCTCGCCGCGCTCAAGAACCTCACCAGCGACCTGATCGGACGCTTCTGCGGCGCGGTGCAGGAGGCGACGTTCGCGGCCGCCGGCGGGCCGTTCGTGCGCTACCGCGCGGATCTCGTCGTCCCCGAGGAGACCCGCATCGAGATGGCGGTCCTCAAGGGGATCGCGGCGCACTACGTCATGGAGGCCGACGACCGGGTCGCGTTGATGGGCCGCCAGCGCGAGCTGGTGGCCGAGCTGGTCGAGGCCCTGCTGGCGCACGCGCCGACCGCGCTGGAGCGGGCCTTCACCGACGACTGGGACGCCGCGCCGGACGACGCGGCCCGGCTGCGCGTCGTGATCGACCAGGTCGCCTCGCTCACCGACGCCAGTGCCGTGGCCTGGCACGACCGGCTGGTCCGCTCCGGCAGCGGCTCCCGAGGCGGCTGGCGCGCATGACCGGGGCGGCGCCGCTGGTGTGGCTCCCGTTCGACCCGGCCGAGCTGGGAGACCCTCCCGAGGCGTTCACCTACGAGGTGGTCGACCCGACCACCTCGGTGCCCGACTCGGTCGGGGACGTCGAGATCTACGTCCCGCCGTACGCCGTGGGGCCGCACGTGGCCGACGTGATCCCGCGGATGACCTCGCTGCGCTACGTGCAGACCCTCACGGCGGGGGTCGACAACATCCGGCAGGCCGTCCCGGAGGGCGTGACGCTGTGCAGCGGCCGCGGCATCCACGACACGTCCACCGCGGAGCTGGTGCTCACGCTCGTGCTGGCATCGCTGCGCGGCGTGCCCGGGTTCGTGCGCGCCCAGGACCGGCACGAGTGGACGCCGGGCTGGCACCCCGCCCTCGCGGACCGGACCGTGCTCCTCGTGGGGTACGGCGCGATCGGGGCCGCCGTCGAGGCCCGCCTGGCGCCGTTCGAGTGCGAGGTGGTCCGGGTCGCGCGCTCGGCGCGCGAGGGTGTGCACGCGGTCTCCGAGCTGCCGGACCTGCTGCCCGGCGCCGACGTCGTGGTGCTCGTGCTGCCGCTGACCGAGGAGTCCCGCGGGCTCGTCGACGCGGCGTTCCTCGCGGCGATGAAGGACGGCGCGCTGCTGGTCAACGTCGCCCGCGGGCCGGTCGTCGACACCCCCGCGCTGGTCGAGGCGCTGCACGCCGGCCGGGTCCGGGCGGCCATCGACGTGGTCGACCCCGAGCCGCTGCCGGCCGACAGCCCCCTCTGGGGCTGCCCGGGCCTGCTGGTCTCGCCGCACGTCGGCGGCTCGAGCAGCGCGATGTGGCCCCGGGCGCACCGCCTGGTCCGCGACCAGCTGCACCGCCTCGCGCGCGGCGAGGAGCCTGTGAACGTCATGTCCGGCGACTACTGACCCCGCCGTAGGCTGTCGCTCGTGCCAGGCCGGATCCGCGAGGAGAGCATCGCCGAGGTGCGCGAGAAGGCCGCCATCGACGAGGTCGTCGGCCAGTACGTCACGCTCAAGAACGCCGGCGGCGGCTCGATGAAGGGGCTCTGCCCGTTCCACGACGAGAAGACGCCGTCGTTCAACGTCAACCCGTCGCGCGGCGGCTACCACTGCTTCGGCTGCGGCGAGGGCGGCGACGTCATCTCGTTCCTGATGAAGATCGACGGGCTGACGTTCACCGAGACCGTGGAGCGGCTGGCCGAGAAGTACGGCGTCGAGCTCAAGCACGAGGAGGGCGAGGGCCGCGACGAGCGACCCAAGGGGCCACCGCGCGGCAAGCTGGTCGAGGCGCACCGGGTCGCGCAGGAGTTCTACGCCGAGCAGCTGCTCACGCCCGAGGCCTCCCAGGCGCGGCAGTTCCTGACCGAGCGGGGCTTCGACGGCACCGCGGCCGAGACCTTCGGGCTGGGGTTCGCCCCGCGCGGGGGAGAGGACCTGTTCCGCCACCTGCGCGCCCGCGGCTTCTCGCCCGAGGTGATCACCGTCGGTGGCCTGGCCGTGCCGAGCCAGCGCGGCGGGTCGCCGTACGACCGGTTCCGCGGGCGGCTGCTGTGGCCGATCCGCGAGGCCAGCGGCGAGACGATCGGCTTCGGGGCCCGGCGGATCTTCGACGACGACAAGGTCGAGGCGAAGTACCTCAACACCTCCGAGACCCCGATCTACAAGAAGAGCCGGGTGCTCTACGGCATCGACCTCGCGCGCCGCGAGATGGGCCGGTCGTCGCAGGCGGTCGTGGTCGAGGGCTACACCGACGTGATGGCCTGCCACCTGGCGGGGGTGAAGACCGCGGTCGCCTCGTGCGGCACGGCGTTCGGCGACGAGCACGCCAAGGTCCTCCGGCGCTACATGGCCGACCACGAGGAGTTCCGCGGCGAGGTGGTGTTCACCTTCGACGGCGACGCCGCAGGTCAGGCGGCCGCGCTGAAGGCGTTCTCCGGCGACCAGAACTTCGTGTCGCAGACCTACGTCGCCGTCGAGCCCGACGGACTCGACCCCTGCGACGTCCGGATCAAGAAGGGCGACGCGGCCGTACGCGAGCTGGTCGCGCGGCGGGTGCCGCTCTACCGCTTCGTGCTCACCAACGTGGTCGGCAAGTACGACCTCGACCGTGCCGACGGCCGGGTCGACGCCCTTCGCGAGAGCGCCCGGCTGGTGTCGAGCATCCGCGACCGGTCGAAGGTCGACGCCTTCGCGCGCGAGATCGCCTCGATGGTGGGCGTCGACGTCGAGGAGGCCAGGGTGGAGGTACGCCGCGCGTCCCAGCGGCGCCCGGCGCCGTCCGGGCGTCCGGGCCCACCGGCGGAGGAGGAGCTGGTCGCGGAGCGGCCGGCCCGCCAGGAGCTGCCGAGCCTGCGCGACCCGCGGTTCGCGATCGAGCGCGAGACCCTCAAGCTCGTCCTCCAGCACCCGATGGTGATCGGCCGGACCACGTCGGACGTCGGTCCGGAGGACTTCATCCACCCCACCTACCGCGGCGTCTGGGAGGTCATCGCGGCCGGCGGCGGGCCGGTCGCCGGCGCGGGCGACGCGACCTGGTCGGGCCGCCTGCGCGACACCGCGACCGATCCCGCCGTCGCCTCGGCGATCACCGAGCTGAGCGTCGAGCCCGTGCACACCGCCAAGGAGCCGACCGCCGACTACGTCCTGCAGCACGTCGTGCGGCTGCTCGAGCTGACGGTCCTGCGCCGGATCGAGCAGGTGAAGTCCAAGATGCAGCGCACCAACCCCGTCGAGCACGACGAGGCCTACCGCCGGATGTTCGGCGAGCTCGCTGCCCTCGAGGAGCACCGCCGCAAGCTGCGCGACCGGATCGTCGGCACCCAGTGACGCGCCCGTCGAGGCTGCGCCGCACCACCCCGCCGGTCGAGGTGGCGGCGGGGGAGAAGGTCCTGGCCTGGGCGTCGTCCGACGCCGGCCCGGTCGCCGGCACCCGGTCGGCGCTCTACCTGCCGGTCGGGGTGCGCCTCCCGTGGGAGCAGGTCGAGGCGGCCGACTGGGACCTCGACTCCGAGACCCTGAAGGTGACCGGCGTCGGCACCTGGGGCGAGCCGCGCCCGACGTACTCACTCGTGCTCAGCGAACCCGGCCGCCTGCTGCAGCTGGTGCGCGAGCGGGTGACGGCGACGGTGCTGCTGCAGCGGCACGTGCCGATCCGTGGCCGGCTGGGGGTGCGGGTGATCGGCCGCCGCGCGCCCGACGGTCAGCGCGAGGTGACCTGGCTCTTCGAGTACGACGAGGGCATCGACCCCGACGACCCGTTCGTCGCACACGCCGCCCAGGAGGCGCTGGCCGCGGCCCGGGGCGAGATCGGCGCCTGAGCCCACCCGGTCGGCGCGGCCGGCGCACTTTCTCGGAAACTCTCTTGACCGGTACAGAACGCGGCGATACTGTATCGGTAAAGATCTGTACCGCTAAAGATGCTCCGAAGGAGGAGTCATGAACGAGCCCACCGCCGCCAACCTCGCCGTCGAGCTGACCCGCAGGGCCGTCGAGAGCGCCCGCCCGGACGCTCCCGTCGTCCCGGACCGCCCGCGCCCCGCGCGTGTCGCCAGCGCGCGCCTCCGGGTGGCCGGCAGCCTGCACTCGGTGGCCCGCTGGGTCGAGCCCCGCCCGGCCAAGGTGTGCCAGCCCGGCTGAGCTGCTGAGTTGAGCCGCCTGCCTCCCGCCGCGGCTGGGGCGACCCGGGATACTGGGTCTGCCATGGCCAAGGTGACGCTCCAGTCGATCGCGGACCACGTCGGCGTCAGCCGGATGACGGTCTCCAACGCGTTCTCGCGTCCTGACCAGCTCTCGGCCGACCTGCGCGCGAAGATCCTCGCTGCGGCCGACCAGCTCGGGTACGTCGGCCCGGACCCGGCGGCCCGGGCCCTGGCCCGCGGCCGGACCGGCTCGGTCGGGTTGCTGCTCACCGACGAGCTGTCGCAGGCGTTCGAGGACGCCGTCGCCACCGAGTTCCTGAGCTCGGTGGCGGGGGCGCTCACCCACGAGGGGCTGGCGCTGACCCTGCTCACGTCGGGCGACGTCGCCGGTGCGCCGTCGGGCTACGTGCCCTCCCGCGACGTCGCCATGGACGGCGCCATCGTCTACATCTGCGACCCCGCCTCACCCGACATCGCCTGGCTGGAGCGACGCGGGCTGCCGCTGGTCGCGGTCGACCGCGACCCCGCAGCCGACGCGCCCAGCGTCAACGTCGACGACCGCGGCGGAGCCACCGCGGCCGCCCAGCACCTCGTCGATCTCGGCCACACCCGCGTCGCCATCCTGACGCTGCGGGTCGAGGGCGTCCCGAAGGACAACCGGCCCGCGCGCGAGCGGCTGGTCGGCTGGCGCGCACCGCTCGAGGCGGCCGGCATCGAGCCCGAGGTCTGCGCGGCGTCGTACCGCCGGCGCGGCACGGTCGAGCAGGAGGCCCGCGCACTGCTGGACCGCCCCGGCCGCCCCACCGCGATCCTGTGCTTCTCCGACGCCTTCGCGGTCGCGACGATCCAGGTGGCGCACTCCCTCGGGCTGCGGGTGCCCGAGGACCTCTCGGTGGTGGGGTACGACGACTCGCCGCTCGCGCTCGCCTCGCAGCCGCAGCTGACCACCGTGCACCAGGAGGTGGCCAGCAAGGGCCACGAGGCCGTGCGACTCCTGATGGGCGTCATGGGCACGAACCCGCCCGAGGAACCCGAGCGCGTCCTGCTCCCGACCCGCCTCGTGATCCGCGACAGCACCGCTCCGCCGCCCGCCTGACGCGCCGATTACGACACCGGTCGGGCCCTTGCTAGGGTTTGGCGCTGCAACCCCGATCCCCTGTAGCTCAACTGGCAGAGCATTCGACTGTTAATCGAAGGGTTGCTGGTTCGAGTCCAGCCGGGGGAGCGATCAAGTCCGTCAGGCCCACCGTTCGTGGGTCGTCGGCGAGACCGGAGCGACGCCGTCTAGGCTCACCCCTTTCGAGGGGCGGTAGCTCAGTCGGTCAGAGCAGAGGACTCATAATCCTTGGGTCGTGGGTTCGAGCCCCACCCGCCCCACTCAATCACTTGGTCCTGCCTGGGCTGGACGCGCGGCTGGTTTGCCATCGTCGGACCTCCGCGGACTGGGCTGGACATTGGTGGACCGCTGCGGACTCTCGTGTGAACCCGTGTGCGACCGGATCACCACGTTACCCTGTACTACGCTGTGCGTGAAGTATCGGAGGTGAGCTACGCCCGCCGACTCGACTGCGTTCTGAGAACTCGGCTTCTATTGTTTGCGAGAGTGCATGAATGGTCTGGGATTTAGTATTGGACTCGGCTATGTGACCGTGGTCATAGTCAGGCGTGCGCTCGAACAGCATCGATACCGCGAATCTCACGGGCATTTTTGCTGACGGCCGGTGGATCGCGGCCGATGGGGACGACCTGCTCGAGGTCGTCAACCCTGCGACCGAGCGGGTGATCGGGTACGCGCCGATGGCGTCCGACAGAGACGTGGACGTCGCCGTCCAAGCGGCCACGCGCGCTCTACCCGCGTGGTCGGCCGCAGGCCCGACCGCCCGAGCGTTCGTCCTGTCGCGGCTGGCCATCGAGGTCGAGGCGCGGGCCGAGGACTTCGGCCGGATCGTCACCCGCGAGAACGGCTCGCCCGTTCAGGAGACGACCAGCACCGCGATGAATGCGGCGCGGATCCTCGCCTACTACGCCTCGCTTGCCGGCTCACTGGACTGCGAAGACCTCCGTCCTTCTGGCGTCGCCGGACTGGTGAGCCGCGTCGCGCGCCGTCCGGTCGGGGTTGCCGGTCTGATCACCCCGTGGAACTTCCCTCTGTCAATCTTGGCCATGAAGCTCGGTCCGGCGCTGCTCGCCGGCTGCACCGTCGTGGCCAAACCGGCGCCGGAGACTCCCCTCCACCTCGCCGTCCTGGCAGAGGCCTTGGTTGCGGCCGAGGTGCCGCCGGGCGTGGTCAACCTGGTCGCCGGCGGCGTCAGCACCGGGCAGGCCATCGTCGAGCATCCGGGCGTCGCGAAGATCGCGTTCACCGGCTCCACGGAGGCCGGCCGCCAGATCGCCGTCGCCTGCGCGCGGCAGCTGAAGCCGGTCACGCTCGAGCTCGGCGGCAAGTCGGCGGCACTGGTCCTCGACGATGTCGACGCTGATGTGTTGAGGGCGAACCTGATGCGCGCCTCGCTGCGCAACAACGGCCAGACCTGCTACGCCGCGACGCGGCTGCTGCTCCCTCGTGCACGCTACGCCGAGCTGGTCGATGCCGTGGCCGACGTGGTGCAGGGCGCTGTGGTGGGTGACCCCATGCGCGAGGAGACCCAGGTCGGACCGCTCGTGAGCGACAGGCAGAGACAGCGCGTCGAGGACTACGTCGCCCTGGGCAGGAGCGAGGGCGCCACGGTCGCCACCGGGGGGTCGCGCCCCCAGCACCTCCCGGTGGGCTACTACGTCGAACCCACGCTGTTCACTGACAGCAACCCGGGGATGCGGATCGCCCGTGAGGAGATCTTCGGGCCGGTATTGGTCGCGATGCCGTACGCCGACGAGGACGAGGGCATTGCCATGGTCAACGACTCGCCGTTCGGCCTCGCCGGAATGGTGTACGGCGACGACCTGGACCGCGCAGAACGGGTCGCCTGCCGGTTCGAGGCCGGCACCGTTGGCATCAACTCGCTCGTGCTCAACCCAGTGGCGCCGTTCGGTGGCTGGAAGGAGTCGGGGCTGGGTGTCGAGCTCGGACCCGAAGCTGTGACGCCGTACCTGCGCTACCAGTCCGTCACCGGGAACCTCAGGTGACCGAGCCGACTGGCTTGCACGCTGAGCCGGCACCGATCGCCGAGGTCGAGAAGCTGGCCGTCACCTTCCAGCGCCGCGGCGAGACGATCCACGCCCTCCGGGAGGTGGACCTCACCATCCGACCGGGCGAGGTGCTCGGCCTGGTTGGAGAGTCCGGTTCGGGCAAGAGCGTCCTCGGCTCCGCGATCCTCGGCCTGCTGCCGGCCGGCGCCTCCGTCACCGGACGCGTCCTCGTCGACGGCGTCGACATGATCCACGGTGGTGAACGAGCCCGGCGCACCGTGCGCCGGCTCAGCCTCGGCGCGGTCTTCCAGGACCCGATGACCTCGCTCAACCCGACCAAGCGGATCGGCAAGCAGCTCCACGAGGTCACCGGCTCCGACGACGAAGCGGTCCGGCTCATGGAGTCCGTGGGCATCCCGGAGGCCAGGCACCGGCTGCGCAGCTTCCCCCACGAGCTCTCCGGTGGTCTCCGCCAGCGAGCCATGATCGCGATGTCCCTGGCCGGTGGCCCCAAGCTGCTCGTCGCCGATGAACCCACCACTGCGCTGGACGTGAGCGTGCAGGCGCAGATCCTGGACCTGCTCCGCGACCTGTGCGACGACCTCGGCCTGGCGATTCTGTTCGTGACCCACGACCTCGGTGTCGCCAGCCAGGTGTCCGACCGGATCGCGGTGCTGTACGGCGGGCGGCAGGCCGAGCTCGGCCCGACCGCCGACGTGCTCACCCGGCCGCGGCACCCCTACAGCGCCGCCCTGCGCTCGTCACGGCTCACCCTGACCACGCCGAAACAGCTGCAGATAAGCAGCATCGAAGGCGAGACCCCCGACCCGAGCCGCCCAGTGGAGGCCTGCCCCTTCGGCCCCCGCTGCGCCTTCCACGACACACCCTGCGACAACGGCCTCCCCGCCCTGCGGGCGGCGGCACAGGGAAACACCGAGACGGCCTGCGTCCGCGAGGCCGAGCTACCGGCGGACCTCACCGCGGTCGGCACCGGGGCCGAGTGGCCGGCGACTCCGATCACTACGCCCGGCCCGGCACTGACCGTGCGCGGCGCGCGCAAGAGCTACCGCTTGGGTCGCGGGCAGCGGGCCGTGCACATCGCGGCGCTCGACGGGGTGGACCTCACGGTCGCGCGCGGCGAGGCCGTGGCGGTGGTCGGCCTGTCCGGCTGCGGCAAGACGACGCTGCTCCGCTCGATCGCTGGGCTGGTCGAGCTCGACGAGGGCGAGCTGACCCTGCACGACACTGGCGCCCCCCAGGTCGTGTTCCAGGACGCCGGGTCCTCGCTCACCCCCTGGCTCAGCATCGGTGACCTGATCGAGGAGCGGCTGCGGGGCACCGGGCTCGCTCCCGACGCCCAGCGCGCCCGCGTCGAAGAGGCGATGCGCCAAGTCGGGCTCCCTGCCCAGCTACGAACCTCGCGAGCGGCCGAGCTCTCGGGCGGACAGCGTCAGCGGGCGGCGATCGCCCGCGCCATCGTCGTGCCTCCCAGCCTGTTGCTCTGCGACGAGCCGACGTCGGCGCTCGACGTGTCGCTGGCCGCCACGATCCTCAACCTGCTCGGCCGGCTGCGCCGCGAGCTCGACCTGGCCCTGCTCTTCGTCACCCACGACCTGGCGGCGGCACGGCTTGTGTCGGAGCGGATCGTCGTCATGGAGTCTGGTCGGATCATCGAGGACGGACCCGCCGACGAGGTGACCCAGCACCCCGCGCACACCCTCACGCGCTCCCTTCTCGCCGCCCTCCCTGGTCCCGGACGTCGGGAGCAGCGCCAGCGCTACCTCACGACGAGCGAGGACCCAAACGCCGCCCTTGCCCGGACGAGCGGCACCTGAACCCACCTCTCGGAGCTCGACACCGCACCGGCCCGACCAGACAGGAACACTCCATGAAGCAGAAGAAGCCCGGCGTCCGACACACCCTGCCCCTCGCTCTGGCCACCGCGGCGCTGCTCACCGTGACGGCCTGCTCCGGCAGCTCGGACAGCGACAGCCCCAAGAAGGAGAACGACACCTCCGCGCTGCCCTCGACCAAGCTCACGACGTTGCGTCAGGCGTGGGCATACCAGGACCAGACGATGGACCCCGCCACGTTCTACGGCGGTCCCGGGTTCTCCCCGATGGGGGCGCTCTACGAGGGCTTGGTGGGATACGCAGCCGAGAGCGTCGAGATCGAGCCGCAGCTGGCGACCGACTGGACCATCTCGGACGACGGCCTGACCTACACGTTCACGCTGCGCGAGGGAGCCACGTTCCATGACGGCACCCCGGTCGACGCGGAGGCGGTGAAGTTCAGCTTCCAGCGGTTCAGCGACCTCGAGGGCAGCCCGTCGTACATGCTCGATGACGTGGAGTCCATGGACGCACCGGATCCGCAGACCTTCGTGATGCACCTGAAGGCGCCGTCGAACCCGATGCTCGACTACCTCGCGTCGTACGTCGGTCCGAAGGTGATGAGTCCGACCCTGATGGAGGCCAACTCCGGCGAGGATGACGGCGCGGAGTTCCTGTCCTCGCACGACGCCGGCTCCGGGCCCTACGAGCTGACCGAGGTGGTCACCGACAAGAGCCTGACGCTCGAGGCGTACGCCGACTACTGGGGCGCAGCGCCGACCATCGGGACCATCCAGATCCAGATCATCCCGGATATCAGCACCCAGGTGCTGAGCCTCGAGAAGGGTGACGTGGACATGGTCACCGCCCAGGTTCCGGCCAACCTGGCCAGCCAGTTGCGCGAGACCGACGGCATCAATGTGACGTCGTTTAACACCATCCTTAAGGCGTTGGCCTGGGTGAAGGACGACGGTTTCTTCGCGGACCCGGAGGCACGCAAGGCCCTTGCGCAGGCGATCGACAAGGAGGCGGTGGCCAAGGGCGCCTACGGGGAGGACGCGACGGCGTCGACGAACATGATTCCGTCGTCGATGCAGGGCGGCGACGTCGCGAACGACGACCCCGAGTACGACCCGTCGGTGCTGGCCGGTCTCGTTGAGGACGCGGGTGACGTCGGGCCGATCACGATCGGCTACTACGAGTCGCTGGCCGAGGACGCACTCGCCGCCGAGCTGATGCAGACGCAGCTGCAGGCAGCCGGTCTCGACGCCACGGTGCGCAGCTATGGCTCGGAGTTCTTCGGCTTCGGCGCCGACCCGACTGACGCCCCTGAGATCATGGTGCTGCGGACCAACGCGGACGCAGCATCACCCGCGGCGTGGATGTCGGGCTACTACAAGACCGGTGGTGGCCTGACGCTCAACGGCGTTTCGGTCCCGGAAGGAGATGCCGCCCTCACCCAGGCCATCAACGAGGCGGACCCGGTCCAGGCGGAGGCCGACTACGAGACGGCGGCGCAGGCGTACGCCGACTCGGGCTACTTCATCACTCTCGCTGACCCGCCCGCCGTGATCTACACCCGCGACGAGGTGGGGCCTGTCTCCTACACCCAGGGGAACCCGTTCGGCCCGACCTACGCGTTGACCGGGAGCGCTGGCGGTCAGTGACGGACGGTCCAGATCCGGCGGTCGACACCCGCCTCGCCAAGGGCCCGTGGGCGATCCGTCCCGCTCTCGGGCCCAGGCGAAGTCCGGGTTCCTGCGGCCCTCGCGCAGGGCGCGCGGCGCTCGTCAGCGCCGGCGCCCTGGTGGTGGTGACGGTCCTCGCCGTGCTGGCGCCGCACGTGCAGCCGCACGACTCGCTCGTCCCCGTCGGCGCGCCGTACCAGCCGCCGCTGAGCGGCGGAGCGCTGTTGGGCACCGACCAGGTGGGGCGCGACGTCCTGAGCCGCGTGCTCGAAGGGATGTCGGTGAGCTGGCTCGCCACCCTGCTTCTGGTGGCGGTGGTCGGCCTCGTGGGCACCGCGGTCGGCCTGGTGGCTGGCTACGTCGGCGGGCTGCTCGACCGGGTCCTGATGGCGATCGTCGACTTCTTCCTGGCTCTGCCCGCCGCCATCCTGGCGATCGTCATCGCTGCGGTGCTGGGACCCTCCCTCAAGCACGCCTTGATCGCGATCGGGGTGCTGAGCTGGCCCTACTACGCACGGCTCGTGCGGGCGGAGGTCCGGTCGCTGGTGGCCCTGCCCTTCGTCGAGGCCGCTCGACTCTCGGGCAACGGGCACCTCCGGCTGATGGTCCGGCACATCCTTCCGGGCGCCTGGCCCGTCCTGCTGGTGACGCTGACCCTGGACCTCGGCGGGACCATCGTGATACTGGCGGGGCTCTCCTTCCTAGGGCTCGGTCGCGCCGCGCCCGCGCCCGAGCTGGGCGCCATGGCCGCGCAGGGACTGCCCTACCTCCTCACCAACTGGTGGATCCCGGTGGTTCCGGCAGCCTGCGTCATGCTGCTCGCGCTCGTGGCGAACCTCAGCGGCGACGGCCTGCGCAGCCTCCTGAAGGACCAGTGAGTCGATGTTGAGATATGTCGTCCGTCGGGCCGTCTCGGGGCTGCTCGTCCTGTTCTTCCTGATCGCGGCCCTGTTCGTGCTTCAGCACCTGAGTCCGGCAGATCCGGTGCGTGCGCTGGTCGGCAACAAGGCCTCACCCGAAGCGATCGAGAACGCGCGCCACCAGCTCGGCTACGACCGGCCCCTCCTCGTGCAGTTCTGGTCCTACCTCGGCGACCTCGCCCACCTCGACCTGCAGACCTCGCTACGCACCAAGCACGCGGTGTCGATCGATGTCCTGAACACCCTCGGCCCGACGGTCGAGCTGCTGGCCTTCTCAGCACTCCTCGCGTTCGGCGGAGGCTTCCTGCTGGGACTGCTGACGCTGCGGGGCGGCCGCGTCGCCTCCGGGGTGCGGATGACGATGATCGCGACGGCGTCCGTGCCGCCCTTCCTGCTCGCGCTCCTGCTCATCATCCTGCTCTACAGCCGCGCGGACCTGTTCCCCGCGACGGGCCAGACCTCGATCGCGACGGCGCCCACGGGCCCCACCCGGCTGCTCGTGCTGGACTCGCTGCTGCACGGGCAGCCGCGCACGATGCTCGACGCGCTGCACCACCTCGTGCTCCCAGGCCTCACCCTTGCGGCGACGCCCGCGGTCGCCATCGGGCGCGCCTTCAGCAGCGCCCTGACTACGACCATGCGGGCCGACTTCGTGAAGACGGCTCGGATGAAGGGGTTGAGCAACCGCCAGTTCGTCACCCGTCACGTGCTGCGGAACTGCCTGAACTCCGCTCTGGCGATGGGCGGACTGCAGCTCGGCGTGATGCTCGCCGCCGTCACGATCATCGAGTCGATGTTCGCGTGGCCAGGTGTCGGCCAGTACCTCGCACTCTCGATCGGCGCCACCGACCTCCCCGCGATCCTCGCCGTGGCCCTGGTCTTCGGAGCCTTCTTCATCACCGTCAACACCCTCGTCGACATAGGGCAGGCCCTCGCCGACCCCCGCATCGCCTTGAACGCCTGAACGGAGACCCATGGCTTCCCGTACCTACGACACCGCGTCCGCCGGGACGACAACGCTCGGTGGGGTCTCGTTCTGGCTGCAGCAAGTGGGCGTTCCCGAACCAAGTGACGCGCTCGAGGGGGACCGCACCGCGGACGTCTGCATCGTCGGGGGCGGCTTGACCGGTTTGTGGGCCGCGTACTACCTCAAGCTGGCCCGACCGGACTGGGACGTCGTGGTCCTCGAGCGGGAGTTTGCCGGCTTCGGTGCCTCGGGGCGCAACGCCGGCTGGCTCTCCTCCGAGCTCGCGGGCAAGTACGGCACCTTCGCCAGGCGAGGCGGCCGCGACGCGGTGCAGGCCATGGTCCGGGCGATGAACGAGACCGTGGACGAGGTCCTCACGGTGTGCACCAGCGAGGGCATCGATGCCGACGCGCATCGGGGAGGTGTGCTCCGGATCGCCCGAAATCCGGTCGAGGAGGCCCGGCTCCGGCACGAGCTCGCGACCGACGCCGAGTGGGACGTCGCCGCCGGCCACCGGTGGCTCTCCGGGGCCGAGGTCGACGCCCGGCTGCGGATGTCCGGCGCCGTCGGCGCAGCCTTCAACGAGTACGGCGCCCGCATCCACCCCGCCAAGCTGGTCCGCGGTCTGGCGGCCGTCGTGCGAGGTCTCGGCGTCCGCATCCACGAGGGCACCGAGGTGCGGTCGATCGAAGCGGGCAGGGCAGTGACCTCCCACGGGACGGTGACCGCTCCGGTCGTGCTGCGCTGTCTCGAAGGCTTCACGGCAGGGCTTCCCGGCCTGCGCCGCGAGTGGCTACCCATGAACTCCTCCCTCATCGCCACCGCACCGCTGCCCGAGGAGACCTGGTCGGAGATCGGGTGGGAGGGCCGTGAGGTTGTCGCCGACGGAGCCAACGCCTACGCGTGCGCGCAGCGCACGGAGGACGGCCGGATCGTGCTCGGCGGCCGGGGGATGCTGCCGCGCTACCGGTATGCATCACGTCCGGACCACGACGGCATCACCACCTCGGACGCCGTCGCGATCCTGACCCGGACCCTGCACGATCTCTTTCCCATGGTGCGCGACGCGCCGATCGAGCACGGGTGGTGCGGTGTTCTGGGTGTGCCTCGCGACTGGACACCCAGCATGGTCTTCGACCCGGGCACCGGCCTGGGCTGGGCCGGCGGGTACGTCGGGAGCGGTGTCTCCACGACCAACCTGGCCGGCCGGGTGCTGCGCGATCTGGTCACGGGCGTGGACACGCCGCTGACGCGGCTGCCGCTGGTCGGCCACCACGTGCGCAAGTGGGAGCCGGAACCTGTTCGATGGCTCGGGGTCCGCACGATGTACCACCTCTACAAGGCCGCGGACCGCCGCGAGGCTGGCGGCCTCCAGCGGGAGAGCCGGCTGACCCGGCTCGGCGCCCTGATCACGGGGCGTTGAGATGCGCGGGCCAGGGGCCGCCGGGTCAGGCGTCCGGAGGTTGCGGTGGTGTCGGGAAGAGCGTCTCGAGGGCACGCAGCACCGTGTGGAGCGCGGCGTTGCTGCTCTCCCGACGCCAGGCCAGGTAGGCGTAGACCGGGTCCAGCTTCTCGCTCAGCTCCACCGCAGAGATGCCCTGTCGTGGCACGTGCTCGATGGCAGTGTCGACGGTGAAGGCCACGCCGGCTCCGGCGGAGACCAGAGCCATGATCGTGCCGGTGTCTGGCAGGGTCTGCGCGATGGTCGGCACGAACCCTGCGATCTGGCAGAGCTCGAGGAAGTCTCGTTGAACGGCGGAGTCCGTGGGCAGGCCCAGAAAGCCGTCATCGCGGAAGCTCGACAGCGACACCGGTCCACCGTCGGCCGCGGGGTGCGTGCTGGGCACCGCCATCAGGTAGCGCTCGGCCGCGATCGGCCGCGCCTCGATCCCGGCGGGCACCGTGCGGAACCGTGCGATGGCCAGGTCGATCGACCCGTTGAGCAGCCGGTCGGAGACCTGCA
Organism: Nocardioides halotolerans DSM 19273; assembly: GCF_000422805.1. Classification (GTDB taxonomy): domain Bacteria; phylum Actinomycetota; class Actinomycetes; order Propionibacteriales; family Nocardioidaceae; genus Nocardioides; species Nocardioides halotolerans. The sequence continues at coordinate 109,334 of NZ_AUGT01000023.1, forward strand.
GGCCATAGCGGCCCGGGTCGAACAGCAGGTCGATCCCCGGGTGGAGCTCCCGCATCTCGCGTCCCAACCGACCGATCAGGTCGTACGAGGAGGGGCCGGCGAAGCTGATTCGGACGCGCCCGGTCTCCCCCCGGGCGGCGCGGCGCACCTCCATGCGGGCCTCGGTGTTCAGCACCAGCATCTCGGTGGCGGGCTCGATCAGGGCACTGCCGGCCGAGGTCAGCTCGACCTTGCGGGTCGTGCGGTCGAAGAGCTGGACGCCGAGGTCCGCCTCGAGCTTCTTGATGGTCCGGCTCAGGTAGGGCTGCGCGAGCAGCAGCCGATCGGCGGCCCGTCCGAAGTGCAGCTCCTCGGCAACCGCGAGGAAGGCACGTAGCTCGAACAGTTCCATCCCGAGATTGTTTCACTCTGACTCATCAATAGCGAGAAATTAGGCATTGGACATGCAACAGGCAATCGCGAAAGATTCAACGGCCATGGAGCTCGCAACGGAGGTGTCGGCCGAGGACTTCGCGCTGGTCCACGACCAGGTTCGCTCGTTCGTCCGGGAGCGTGTGGTGCCGCGTGAGAACGAGATCATGGCCGCCGACCGGGTGCCCGACGACCTCCGGTCGACGGCGGCCGCGATGGGGCTGTTCGGCTACGCGATCCCCGCCGAGTGGGGCGGGCTGGGGCTCGACCTGTGCCAGGACGTCGAGCTAGCGATGGAGCTGGGCTACACGACGCTCGCGCTGCGCTCGATGTTCGGGACGAACAACGGGATCGCCGGCCAGCTCCTGGTCGCCTCCGGCACAAAGGAGCAGAAGGCCAGATGGCTGCCCGGGATGGCGGCCGGCGAGGTCGTGGCCTCGTTCGCCCTCACCGAGGAAGGCGCCGGCTCGAGCCCGGCGGCGCTGCACACGACGGCCCGGCCCACCGCTGATGGATGGGTGCTCGACGGCCGCAAGCGGTTCATCACCAACGCTCCAGACGCCGACCTGTTCGTGGTCTTCGCCCGCACCGGACCCGAGGCCGGCGGCCGCCCGGCGATCTCGGCCTTCCTGGTGCCGGCCGGCACCGGCGGGCTGACCGTCGGCCCGCGCGACCACAAGATGGGCCAGGAGGGCGCGACCACCGCGGAGCTGGTCCTCGACGCCGTGCACCTCCCGGCCGCCGCGCTCGTCGGCGACTCCGAAGGCGCGGCGTACACCGAAGCCTTGGCGTGCCTGACCCGCGGCCGCGTGCACATCGCCGCGCTCGCGGTCGGACTCGCGCAGCGCGCCCTCGACGAGTCGGTGTCCTACGCCGCCACGGCCACCCAGGGCGGGACCCTGATCGGCAAGCACCAGCTCGTCCAGGCGATGCTCGCGGACCAGGCCACCGGCGTGGCCGCCGGGCAGGCGCTCGTGCGAGCCTCGGCCCGCAGCTTCGTCGCCGGCGCGGACCGCCGGATCGGCCCCTCGGCTGCCAAGCTCTTCTGCACCGAGATGGCCGGACGCGTCGCCGACCTAGCGGTGCAGGTGCACGGCGGATCGGGCTACATGCGTGGCGTCCCGGTCGAGCGGATCTACCGCGACGTACGCCTCCTGCGGCTCTACGAGGGCACCAGCGAGATCCAGCGGCTGATCATCGGCGGCGCCCTGCTCCGCGACGCCAAGGCCGGTGCGGCATGACGGATTTAGAGCTGCCCCTCGCCGGCGTCACCGTGGTGTCTCTGGAGCAGGCCGTGGCCGGCCCCATGGCCACCCGGCACCTGGCGGACCTCGGTGCCCGCGTCATCAAGCTCGAGCGACCGGGCATCGGCGACTTCGCACGCGGCTACGACCAGGTGGTCAACGGGCTCGCCTCCCACTTCGTCTGGCTGAACCGCTCCAAAGAGTCCTTCGCGGTGGACCTCACTACCGATGAGGGGCGGGCCAACGCCCTTCAGCTCATCGGGCGCGCGGACGTCTTCGTGCAGAACTGCGCCCCGGGTGTGGCCCAGCGCCTGGGGCTCGGCAGCGAGGCGCTCCGCAAGCTGTGGCCAGGACTGGTCGTGGTGAACATCTCGGGCTACGGAGAGGACGGCCCCAAGCGCGACCGCAAAGCCTACGACATGCTGATCCAGGCCGAGACCGGCATGGTGTCGGTGACCGGAACGCCCGACACCGCGACGAAGACCGGGATCCCCAGTGCCGACATCGCGGCCGGCATGTACGCGGCGCTCGCGGCCGCCTCGGCCCTCTTCCGCCGGACCCGGAACGGGGCCGGCGCGACGGTCGAGGTCTCCATGTTCGACGCCGCGGTCGAGTGGATGGGCTACGCCCTCTACGTCCAGCTGTACGCCGGCCGGCAGATCGAGCGGCGCGGCCTCGGCCATGCGTCGATCGCGCCCTACGACGCCTACCCGACCAAGGACGGCAGCATCCTGATCGGGGTGCAGAACGACAGCGGCTGGCGCAGCCTTGCGGACGGCGTCTTCGGCCGGCCGGACATCGCCGACGACCCGCGTTTCAGCACCAACATGGCGCGGGTCGCTCACCGCCAGGAGTGCGACGAGTTCGTTTCCAGCCAGACCTCGCAGTGGTCGACCGAGCAGCTCGATCAGCGGCTGGCGGAGGCCGGCGTGCCGGCGGCCCAGATCAACGACATGGGCGCGGTCGTCGACCATCCACAGCTCTCCGAGCGGAAGCGGTGGCGGACCGTCGATACGGAGAACGGCGCGATCCGGGCGCTGCTTCCGCCGATGACGTTCGCGGACGTCGACCTGCGCATGGATCCAGTGCCGGCTCTGGGTGAGCACAACGAACAGATCCTGTCGGAGCTCGAGTGAGCGGGCTCCTCGCAGGGCGCGTCGGCGTCGTGACCGGAGCCGGCCAGGGCATCGGCCTCGCCATCGCCCACTCGTTCGTGGAGCACGGTGCCAGCGTCGTCCTCGTCGACCTCAACGAAGACGCCGTCCGAGCGGCAGCTGTCGAGCTCGGTCCAGAGCGGGCGACGGGCCTCCGCTGCGACGTGACCTCGGCATCCGACGTGCAATACATCCTAGACCAGGCTGGCGACCGCTTCGGGAGCGTCGACGTCATGGTCAACAACGCGGGGATCACGCGCGACGCGACCATGCGGACGATGACCGAGGAGGACTTCGACCAGGTGGTCGATGTCCACCTCAAGGGAACGTGGCATGGCACCCGGCTCGCTGCAGCGGTCATGCGCGAGCAGCGCCGCGGCTCGATCGTGAACATCTCGTCGCTGTCCGGGAAAGTGGGCCTGGCCGGGCAGACCAACTACTCGGCGGCGAAGGCCGGGATCGTCGGACTCTCCAAGGCGGCGGCCAAGGAACTGGCCCACCACGGAGTTCGCGTCAACTGTGTCCAGCCCGGTCTCATCGCGACGGCGATGACCGCCGCCATGCCGCAACGCGTGTGGGACCAGAAGATGGCCGAGATCCCGATGGGCCGGCCCGGCCGGCCGGAGGAGGTGGCCTCCGTGTGCGTCTTCTACGCCTCCGAGCTCTCGTCGTACTTGACCGGAACGGTGACCGAGGTCACCGGTGGGAGGTTCATGTGACCAGCCAGCCGCTCGCGCAGGGGTCGGACGTCGTGGTCTGTGCGCCGCTGCGCACGCCGATCGGCCGTTACGGGGGCGTCTTCAAGAGGCTCACGGCAGTCGACCTAGGCGTCACTGTGCTCCGGGCGCTGCTGGACAGCACTGGGGTCAGCCCCGGTGATGTGGACGACGTGATCCTCGGCCAGTGCAACGGGAACAGCGAAGCTCCCGCGATCGGCCGGGTGGTCGCCCTCGACGCAGGGCTGCCCACTTCGGTGCCAGGGATGCACATCGACCGACGCTGCGGCTCCGGCCTTCAGGCCATCCTCAACGCCGCGATGACAGTCGGCGCGGGAGCAGCCCAGCTGGTCGTCGCCGGGGGCACCGAGAGCATGAGCAGCGCCTCGTTCTACTCCACCGATGTCCGCTGGGGTGCCGGTCGCGCCGGCGTCCGGATGCACGACAGCCTGGTCCGGGCCCGCGAGACCTCTGGCGGCCGCGACCACCCGGTTCCGGGCGGCATGATCGAGACCGCCGAGAACCTGCGCCGCCGCTACGACATCGCCCGCTCGGCGCAGGACGAGCTCGCGGTCGAGTCGCACCGGCGTGCGGTCGAGGCTCAAGAGTCCGGCGTCATGGCCGAGGAGATCGCGCCCGTCTCCCTGCCCGACGGCACCGTTGTAGCCATTGACGAGCACCCCCGCGCCGGAACGTCCGTCGACGAGCTGGCGATGCTCCGCCCTGTGCTGATTCGTACCGACGCGGACGCCACGGTCACGGCGGGCAACGCCAGCGGACAGAACGACGCCGCCGCGATGGCGCTCGTCACCACCCGTTCCCGTGCAGACCAGCTCGGCATCGAGCCGCTGCTCCAGATCACGTCCTGGGCTGTCGCCGGCGTCGGACCGGAAGTGATGGGGATCGGTCCGGTGCCCGCGACCCGGCTGGCGCTCGACCGAGCCGGTCTCACCATGGACGACCTCGACACGATCGAGCTCAACGAGGCGTTCGCCGCTCAGGTACTAGCGGTGTTCAGCGAGTGGGGGGTGACGCCGGACGACAGACTCCGGATCAATCCACACGGCTCGGGCATCTCGCTGGGCCACCCTGTCGGCGCCACGGGTACCCGGATGGTCGGCGCCGTGGGGCGGCAGCTACGACGTACAGGCGGCAGGCACGGCTTGGTCACCATGTGCATCGGCGGCGGGCAAGGTATGGCAGCCGTCCTGAGCGCTACTGTGTGAAGCGTTGTTGACCTCGCCAGCGAGCCCGCACCGGGATGAAGACCATGACTGGGAGTGCACTGCGGCCATGCGCGGACGTCATCCCGCGAATCGATCGCCTCCCGGTTTCGGACTGTCTTGACTGGGCTGCGGGATCCGATTGAGCTGGCGGGCGAGCCTGGCGGCTGCACGCCGCAGCAACGTCTATGGCTCAGACCTGCAGAGGCTCGCCCCCCACCATCTGGCGCGGCACTGGTGAGGCGGCCTCAACCATCGCCTGAGTCACTGGTGAGCAGGGCGTCGGAGTCGAGGACGATCCGCTGATGAGAGCGGTGGGAGGACGCGCCTCTGAACTCCGTGGGACAGATAGTCCAAAACCACGGAGGCGTATATGTGTGCGCTCGAAGAAGTGGACTGCAGCACGATCGGGTGACAAATCGGGTCACGCCGCCTGAGTGGTCGGCGTGGTCATGATGGTCTCGTAGTAAATGGGGTTCAATCGGCCGAGCGTGTCTTGCCTGCGGCGTCGGTGGTCTGTCCGTTCGATCCAGGTCACGATCGCGATTCGGAGCTCCTGCCGGGTGGTCCAGATGCGTCGGTTCATGACGTTCTTCTGCAGCACGGCGAAGAAGGACCCCATGGCTGCGTTGTCGCCGGCGGCGCCGACCTTACGCCGTCCTGGCCGCCATCGACTCGCCAGCCTCACGAGCTGTGTCGACCAGGAACCGGTCGCCGAACTCCGGGTCATCGCGATTGCGTCGAGCAGGGCGTTGGCACGGTAGGCCTCGACGAGCTCGGCGTCGGTGACCCGTGCAGCGAGCGACTGGTAGTAGTGCTAGCGGGCCAGCTTGAGCACCCGGCACGCCACCGTGACGGCAACACCGTCGCCAGCGAGCTCGCGGACGGGCGAGTACATCGTTCTCCCTACAGGTTCGCCCTGGGATAGATGGGCCGCGGCGCGGCGCAGGACCTCGTTCTCTTGTTCCATCCACCGGGTGGCGAGTGGTGACGGTAGCGTGGCCCAGCTCTGGGGAGCCGGATCCTGAGCTGCGACGCCCCCCGCCCTCTGTCGTGCTACGTCGCTGCTACCGGCCCGGCGGAATATCGGCAGCGGTGGGCTTGTGCACTCCCGCTATGCCTTGTGCCGGACCGTTCGGCCGGCTCGTCCGTCCGGTGGGGGTGCGGGACGCGTGCGCGGCGTCTGAGCCGTCCCCCACGGGTAGATGTCGTCCAGCAGTTCGACAACCGTCATTCTCAGTGTTGTCGCCAAGGTGTCCAGGACGAGCAGCGAGGGAAGCTTGCGGCCCCGCTCGATGTCGCTGAGGTAGGCCAGCGAGATGCCGGCTCCCTCGGCGAGATCGGCCAGATGAAGATCTGAGTCGGCACGCAGAGCACGCACCCTCGCGCCGAGGAGCAGGCGGCCCGTGGCGAGTCGTCGCTCGGGGGCTGTGGCCATGGGTCGACGCTATCGTGCACGCGACGATGAGTGATGATGGCTCGCTCCGACCGAGCGCCTGTGTGCTGCGACAGAGGGTACGCGCGGTCGGTGCGCTCCATTCTTGGCGGGTTCCTACGGTTCGTCCCGCAGCCCAAGCCGGATCTCACGGTCGGCTCGCTCGCGACGGCTCGCCACGACTGCTCGATACAGTTGCTCGGCGGCCTGAACATCCAGATCCGTAACTTCGCGACCGTCTGCCGCAGCGTCCCGAAGCGCGGCGAGATGTGCGCGCGCCAGGTGTCGCTCCTCATTCTTTGAAGATCCGACCGAGGCGACCAGAACGGCGTCATCGTCGATGTTGACCATGGACCGCCGGTACAACACCTCGACCGCCAGGGCGTCCACCCGGGCTGCAAGCACAAAGCCCTCGTCACACATCCGGTCGGTGGGCGGCCGTTCGGTCGAATAGCAGTCGGCTACCTCATCGACGAAGCTGTTCATCTCCGCCGCTATCTCCGGGACCGTCCCGCCGAGGTCGGCACGCGATTGCCACGTGAACTCTGCGGCCAGCATCAGCAGGCCGATCAGTGCCTCCTCGTCACCACCGAGCGCGGCTCGGACCCGGTCCGGCAGTCGATCAATCAACTGAGCGACCACGAGCGAACGATCCTCGCGTGCCGGCAGTGGGGTTGTTCGCCTCTGGCGTTTCCCGTTCATTTGATATTACTCTAACAGAGTAGTATCTGTTTGCTGACGTCATGACGAGGTGGTCAATGCCGAGGTCTCACCCTCACTCCACGCGGTTCTGCACCGTCAGTGGCTCAGAGATTGCCCTATCCCGCGTCATGGGCAGCGACACCAGGAGGGGAAGCTGTCGGGTCTCCATTGGGTTCGGCATAGACCGCGTCGCCCACTCCGATCTGGGCCTCGTTCCTATGGTCCGATAGCGATGTCACGCAGCAACCCGTCGCTGGCGCTGATCGTCGACGTCGACGGTGTTGTTTCACCGGTCTGGGGCCACACTGCTTGGGGCGATGACGTCGTCGCCGGCCAGGTCTTCGGACCCGTGCACGTGTCTCCCACACTGTGCCGACGGATCGATCAGCTCGCCGCGCAGCCCGGCCTGGCGTGCCGGTGGCTCACCTCCTGGCCAAGGCCGCTCCGCGACCGTATGGACCCATTCCCCGGTCCGGCCTGGCCCCAGATCACCAGCGAGTACGAGGACCCCGGTAATGACGACGTGGACTGGTGGAAGTGGACAGCGCTTCTGCGCTGGCTCGACCACCACGGGTCCGTTCGGCGTCTCGCCTGGTGCGATGACCACCTCACTGACACTCACCTCGTCGGGCCCGACGACTCCGCCGGTGAGGGCCTGACGGCCGACGATGGAGACCACGCGGCGCATGGCGTAGCCGCGATCAGGAAAACCCTGGCTGAGCGCGGCATCGAGACCCTGCTCCTCGCCCCGCGCACATCTGTCGGTATCACCCCGCGGCAGATGGAACGACTCGAGCGGTTCCTGAGCCGTTGTGAGGCGTGAGGCGACGATGACGCCGACGCCAGGACGCAAGGCTCGTCGTGAGGCTTACCACAAGGTCGACGACGAAGGAGACTGCGAGGACCCCGCCCCGGCTCCCGAGGGCAAAGCATTTGTGTGGCTCTGGCCTCCCGGAGCCGCAGATCCCGTCCTCGCCGGCCGGATCACAGAGACCACTGGTCAGCACGACAACACGCCGGTGTGCACGTTCACCTACGACGACTCCTTCCTGGAGCGGCCCGACGCTGTGTCCTTGTTCACCCCCGAGCTGCCCTTGCGCTCGGGAGTCTTCGACCCAACCCAGCCAGAGGGCCCGCCGTCGCGAGATCCGCTCTCGATCGCGTCGTGCCTGCGAGACGCATCCCCCGACGCGTGGGGGCGCCGGGTCCTCAACAGCCAGATCGCCGGTAAAGCCACGGCCGTGCTCTCGGAGCTGACCTACCTGTTAGCCGCAGGCAGCGATCGGATCGGTGCACTCGACGTCACCACCACACCCTCGGCGTACACTCCCCAGGCCGCTGAGCAGGCGACCCTGGATCAGCTGGTGCAGGCGTGCGAGCTCATCGAGATAGGCAAACCCGTCCCGGCGGAGCTGCGCAAAGGCATCCGGCACCTCACCGGAGTGGGTGGCGCACAACCGAAGGCACTCCTGGTCAACGGGGAGCGGTCGCTGATCGCGAAGTTCCCCTCCATCACCCAGGCCAGGCCAGCGCTGCACGCTGAGGCGGTTGCGATGCTCCTGGCGCAGCGGGTCGGGATCAACGTGGCTTCGGTGGAGATGGTGCCGGTCGAGGGTCGCGACGTGCTGCTGGTGGAACGGTTCGACCGGCCTAAGGCCGGGACCCGCCACATGATGGTCTCGGCTCTAACCCTCCTCGGGTACGGCGAGCTCGCCTCACGCCACGCCACCTACCCCCAGCTTGCGGACACCGTCCGCGCCTCCTTTACTCACCCCGCGGACACACTGCGCGAGCTCTACACCCGGATGGTGTTCAACATCTGCGTCGGCAACAGCGACGACCACCTGCGCAACCACGCGGCGTTCTGGGACGGGTATCTGCTCGAGCTCACCCCGGCCTATGACATCGCGCCCAGCCCTCGCGCCGGCGGTCCGCTGTCCCACGCGCTCGGCATCACCCGCGACGGCCGCAGAGCCAGCCAGTTGCACCTAGCCCGCGCCGCAGCTCACGACTTCGAGCTCGACGACGCTGAGGCGGCCGCTCTCATCGATCGCGTCACCACCAGAGTCCGCGTCGACTACGACGATGTGTGCGACCAGGCCCGCGTCAGCGCCGCGGACCGGAAGGCGATGTGGGGACGTGAGTTCCTCAACCCCTATGTCGAGTACGGGGAACCCTGAACAACCGCACCAACGCTTAGGTCCGCTCTGCGCCCACGGGACACGTCGATGGCGGATCGGCCGCTAAGGCCCGGAGCCTGACCCGGGTAGCTCGGACACCTGATCTGTAGCGAGGATGGAGCCCAACTGTCGCGTGCGATCAGAAACTCACCTGGCACGCCCCGATGTCCGGCGGCTGTGTCGACCAGCGTCTCGGGACTTTGTCGTCGTGGAAGGTAGGGGCACCGGACCCTGGTCTCTGAGCGGTCAGGTCCCTGACAGCGGGTCAGTCACATGACTGGTTCCCTACTGAGCCACCTTCCGCACTCTGGATGTGGACCTGGGGGAGTCGCTCGACCTATCGGCGGGTGCCGGGGGTACGAGGATCCATGTTCCGCGTTGTCTCGACGCGGTGAGTCGAGGTGGGTCACTCGAGCACGTTGTCTGCCTCGATTGAGGACATTGGGACGGTCCATTCGCAGATCTCGCAACTGAGGTCGTTGACCATGTGGATGGTCCAAGCGATTTCGGGGATGCCGTAAGCGAGGTCAGGCGCCACCGTGCGCAAAGAATATTCGCGGCGTTCCTCGATCTCCTGGATGTTGATCAGCTGTGTTCCTCCGCACGTGGGGCAGACCGGTTCGCGGAGCGCGTCCGGGTCAGGGATGCGGGAGAAGGGCTGGGCGGTGTCTGTGGTCATGGGGTGCATCGTGCCGAGGCCGCGCGCAGCGGCAATCAGGTCGTCCGGGCGGGCGGCAGCTCGACGCGGGCCGGGAGCGTGGCTCGGTCTTGATCTTGCGCGAGACGTCGCGCAGCCTGCGTCGCGCGCGGCCTCCGGGTGACTTGGGGGCACCGGACCTTCGTAAGAGGCTACGGAGCATTTCCAGGCCGAGGCGATACGGCCGGCTCTGGCGGGCGGAGTAAGCACTACCAGCCTGGTCTTTTCTGCGGCGGTGCAGCGAGCGCGAACCGTGAAGAGAGTCCGAGGAGTCCGCGGTGGGTCACGCCAGCCACCTGCCACCCAGTTCCTTTATGGCGCAGCCCGCGGGTGTCCAAGACAAACGAACCCGATGGCCGCGAGGTCGCGGGCTTCTCACATCGTCCTGCGTACCCCCGCGGCACCGGCGACGTGGGAAGCAAGCCTTACCAAAGCTTCCGCGCGCTGGACCACGGGTACGTCGACCATCTCGCCATCTTCGAGGCGGGCGACCCCGCCGGCCGAGTCCTCGAATGCCGCGATGACCTGGGCCGCCCACTCAAGCTCCTCACGTCGAGGAGTGAAGGCCGAGTGGATTGTCTCGAGTTGACGCGGGTGGATCGCGCCCTTTCCGAAGAAGCCGAGGTCGCGCGCGACCCCGGCCTCTTCGGCGAGGCCCGGCACGTTGTTCACGTGGGCAAAGACGCTGTCGATCGGAGGATCGAGCCCGTATGCCCGGGAGACCACGACGAGGTGCGACCTCGCGTAGGTCAACGGCGTCACGCCGGGCCCGGTGCCGAGGTCGCGGCGGAGGTCGACACCACCGATGCTGAGCTGGAGCGGAATGCCTTCAGTGCGGACTGAGGCGATCTCCTCGGCGGCGAGCAATCCTCTCGCTGACTCGACCGCGCAGATGAGAGGCAGGCCAGTAGCGCGCTCCGCGACCCACCGGATGTCGGCAGCGGACTCGACCTTGGGCACGCGCAGCGCCAGGGCCCGGTCGGCCACCGCGTCGAGGTCACGCTCGGCCTCGGGCGTGCCGACCGCGTTGATGCGGACGATCGCAGCGTGCTCGGCCAGCACGTCGTGCACGGCCCGTCGGGCTGTGGCCTTGTCGGGTGCGGCGACGGAGTCCTCCAGGTCAAGGACGACCACGTCGGCACCGGCGTCGAACACCTTCGCGAGCACCCGGGCCGAGCTGCCTGGTGCGAAGAGGTAGCTTCGGTGGATCACAGCACTCCCGCCGACCGGAGCTCGCTCACCTCGTCGTCGGGCAGGTCGAGCAGCTCCTTCAGGATCACCTCGGTGTCCTCGCCGAGCCGCCGGCCGGCGAACCGGATCCGCCCCGGCGTCCGGCTCAGGCGGAACAGGAGGTTCTGCATCTTCAACGGGCCCAGGTCGGCGTCGTCGACGGTGGTGAAGGAGTCGCGCGCCAACACCTGCGGGTCGGTGGCCAACTGGCCGACGTCGAGGATCGGGGCGAGGGCCGCACCGGCGGTCTCGAACGCCTCCGACACCTCCGCGAGAGTGCGCTGCGCGATCCACCGCGAGACGACGTCGTCCAGTAGCTCGGCGTGTGCCACCCGCCCGCTCGCGCTGGCGAACCACGCCTCGTCGACGAGGTCGGGGCGGCCGACCAGGCGCAGCACCCGCTCGGCCACCGAGGTGGCGCTCGCCGAGATGGCGACCCAGCGCCCGTCGCTCGTGCGGTAGGTGTTGCGGGGCGCATTGTTAGGCGAGCGATTGCCGTGCCGGCCCGGGACCTGTCCGAGTTGGTCGTGCGCCGAGGGCCCCGGGCCCAGGATCGCCAGGAGCGGCTCGAGCAGTGAGAGGTCGATGACCTGGCCGTGGCCGCCGTTGCGGGCCCGCTCGTAGAGGGCGGTGACGACCGCCAGGGCACCGGAGATGCCGGCCACGCCGTCGGCCAGTCCGAACGGCGGAAGCGTCGGCGGGCCGTCCGCCGGTCCCGTCTGGTGCGCGAATCCGCTCATCGCCTCGGCCAAGGTGCCGAAGGAGCGGCGCTCGCGGTACGGGCCGGTCTGGCCGAAGCCGGTGGTGCGCAGCACCACGAGCCCCGGGTTGACGGCGTGGAGCACATCGGGTCCGAGGTGCCACCTCTCGAGCACCCCGGGACGGAAGTTCTCGACGAGCACATCGCTGCTCCGGACCAGGTCGAGCAGCAGCTCGCGACCCCGAGGCGTGCTGAGCACCAGGGTCATCGCGCGCTTGTTGCGCGAGATGACCTTCCACCACAGCCCGTGCCCGTCCTTGCTCGGGCCGTGGGTGCGGGCGGGGTCGCCCCGCGGGTGCTCGATCTTGATGACGTCGGCTCCGAAGTCGCCCAGGAGCATCGCCGCGATCGGCGCTGCGTAGACGGTGCTGATGTCGAGCACCCGGATCCCCTCGAGCGGGCCATCTCCTGGCGCTGACCGGTCATCGTGGCTCACGGCTCACATCCTCGGTTCGAAACTGCATACAATGAGTACGTAATTGCGTGCAGTCTATATGCAATCAGACCGGTTGAGTAGAGCGTCTTGTGTGGAGCAAGCGGGAGGTCGTGCGGAGGGATAGTTGCACTGGCGTACTAAACTCTCGGATCGTGAGCACGGACTTCCAGGCCCAGGACATAGCCCTCTTCCGCCAGGTGCTGGTCAGGCTCAACCGCAGACTGCGCAAGCACTCGGCGGACGGCGAGCTGACCCCGTCCCAGGCCTCGGCCGTCGCCACGGTCGGACGGCACGGTGGCATGCGGGTGGGTGAGCTGGCACGGCGCGAGGCGATCAGCAAGTCCTCGGCGACCCGGGTCGCGGCCAGGCTCGAGCGGTTGGGGCTGTTCAGCAGGTTCGTGGACCCGCTGGACCAGCGCACGTACGGCGTGGTGCTGACCCCGGCCGCGAAGACCTACCTCGCGAAGGTCGAGCGCTCTGCCGAGGACCTGCTGGCACAGCAGCTCGTGGCGCTGTCCACCGACGAGCGGCGTCGGCTGCTGGCAGCCCTGCCAGTGCTGGAGAAGCTCGCCACGGTGCGCTGGTGAGGAGGTACCTCCGCGCCACCTTCGACTCGCTGCACAGCCCGAACTTCCGTCGCTACCTCAGTGGCCAGGGCATGTCGGTCATCGGCACCTGGATGCAGAAGGTGGCGCAGGCCTGGCTGGTCCTCGAGCTGACCGACTCCGGTGCCGTCCTCGGCATCACCGCGGCGCTCCAGCAGCTCCCCACCCTGCTGCTCACCACGTGGGGCGGCCTGCTCGCCGACCGTCTGGACAAGCGCCGGGTCCTCCTGGTCACGCAGTCGGCCGCCGCGGTCCCGGCCGTGGCCCTCGGAGTCCTCACCCTCACCGACCACGTGACCATCTGGATGGTGATGGTGGCGGCGCTGGTCCTCGGGGTGATCGAGTCGGTGGACCGGCCGGTCCGGCTCACCTACGTCAGCGAGATCGTCGACCCCGCGCGGCTGACCAACGCAGTGGCCCTCAACAGCATCACCCAGAACGTCGGCAAGGTGGTCGGCCCGGCCGTCGCGGGCGTCACCATCGCGTGGCTCGGCATCGGACCGACCTTCCTGATCAACGCCGCGTCGTTCCTCGCGATGATCGTCGGGCTGGCCCGGATCCGGCGCGAGCAGCCGGCGCCGGAGCCGTTGCCACGCACTCGCGGCGCGACGTGGCAGGGCTTCTCCTACGTGCGCAGCCGGCCGGCACTCCTCGGCCCGCTCGTGCTGATGACGGTCAGCGGCACCCTCGCCTACAACTGGACGGTGGTGCTGCCGCTGCTGGCCAGGCAGGGCTTCGGAGAGGACGCGCGAGTGGTCGGACTGATGTTCACCTGCATGGGGCTGGGCGGCGTGGTGTCCGGGCTGGCGTTCGCGGGGGCGCTCCGGCCGACCACGAGTCGGCTGGCCGTCGCCGGGCTGGTCTTCTCGCTCCTGATGTGCACCACCGCGCTCGCTCCGAGCCTGACGCTGGCCTACGTCTCGCTGGTGGCGCTGGGCGGGAGCAGCGTCCTGTTCCGGGCGGTCGCCAACTCGGTGCTGCAGCTGCGTGCCGAGCCGGAGATGCGCGGGCGGGTGATCGCTCTCCTGGTGCTGGCGACCCAGGGCACCACCACAGTGGGCGGCCCGATCATCGGCTGGTTCTGCGAGGTGACCGACCCGCGCTTCGGCTTCCTCTTGGGCGGGATCGGTACGGCGATCGCCGCAGCGGTCGTCCACAGCTGGATGGGCGAGCGACGCCTGGCTGCCCGCGCGGCGTCCGAGCCGGCCGGCGCCGCTCAGCGCACGTAGGGGAGGACCTGCTCGCCGAGCAGCTCGATGCTGTCGGGCACGCCTGCGAGGCCGCGGTCGTGGCTGGCCATGCTGACCTGGGTGACCCCGATCGACTCGAGGTGCCGCAGCCGCTCGACCACCTGCTCCGGTGTCCCCACGGCGCCGAACCGCTCCACGAAGTAGTCGGTGAGCCCGAGCTCCTCCATCAGCGGCCCGTTCTGGGCCGAGGTGCCCTTCTCGGAGTAGTCGAACCGCCGCGCGTAGTCCCGGAGCACGTCGTGCAACTCCTCGGGCACGTGCTTGCCCTCGAAGCCGGCGCGGAAGGCGTGGTTGCCGATCGAGGCGAGGCTCTCCTTGGCCCGGTGGAGCCCGTCCTCCCAGGTGGGGCCGATCCCCGAGCGCGTGTCCCACCAGATGTCGAGCTCGGCCGGGTCGCGGCCGGCGTCGCGGGCGCCCGCGTGGATGGTGTCGAGGCTCTCCCGCACCACCATCTCGGTGAGCCCTGCGCCGACGAAGACGCCGTCGGCGATCTCGCCGGCCATCCGGAGCATCCGCGGCCCCTCGGCCACCATGTAGAGCGGGACCGCGTGCTGGTGCTTGGCCATCCACGGCAGTCGCACGGTCCGCTCGCCGTACTCCGCGTGGCCGGTGCGCAGCAGCGACTTCAGCGCCAGGAAGTAGCCCCGCATCTCGGCCACGCTGGCCGGCTTGAGCCCGGCGTTGCGGACCGCGCCGTCGCCGCGGGCGATCAGGCAGAACGCCCGCCCGCCGCTGACCACGTCCAGGCTGCCGAGCGCGTTGGCCATCACGCCGACGTCACGGGTGACCGCGTTGGTCACCCCGGGGCCGAGCCCAGCCTTGCTGGTGCGGGTGGCGGCCAGGTTCAGCGCGGAGAAGCACTCGAGGTTGTTGAGCTGGGTGTCGCCCACCGAGATCCGGTCGAAGCCGTAGGCGTCGGCCCTCTCGACGCGGTCGATGAACGACGCGGCGGTGAAGCCGTCGGGGCCTGCGGTCGGGGGCGCCGAGACGCGCACGGTGATCTTCATCGGTCCTCCTTGCGGGTGGGCCGGCCGTCGTCGGCGGCACCGACGTGGGCCAGCAGGCTCATGGGTACGGCGACGTCGTCGGCCGAGCCGACCTCCCACCAGGCCCGCTTGAGCGTGGTGAGGGCGGCGCCCTCGACGAGCCCCTGGCAGGCCCGGTCGAACTTGGCATCGATGTCGGCCGCGGTCATCGGGTCCTGGAAGTGGCCCTTGTGGTACATCGTCTCCTCGCGGAGCTCGCGCCCGTCGACGTCGCGGAACACCACGCGCACCGGGTGCGGCTTGGTGACGCCCATGTTCTGGTCGCGCAGCTCGGTGAGGTCGTCGGCGGCGGCCACGGTGATCCGGCGCATCAGCGGTCGCAGCGCCGGGTCGAGAAACCGCTCGGGCCGGTAGGAGTCGAGCGTGATCTCCCCGTCGACGAGGGCGACGGCGAGCATGTAGGGCAGGCTGTGATCGGCCGTCTCCCGGGTCTGCGGGTCGTACTTGTCGGCGTCCGCGACGTGCCGGGACGCGCGCTCGCAGACCTCGACATGGATCGACTCGATGCGGTCCGCAGGCGACCAGGCGCGGACCCGCGGGACGATGTCCAGCAGCCCCAGCACCTGGCTCTCCGCAGGGATCGGCTTCTGGTGCGCCATCTCGATGACGCTCGGCCCGCCCGGGAGCACGGGCAGCTGCGGCTCGAACTCGCCGAGCGCCTCCCACAGGCCGAAGAACCCCTCGACCGGCGCCGCGGTCGCGGTGAACCCCTCGGCCGCCAGCTCGGTGCAGTGCACGGCGTTGCGCACGGCGAATGCCGTCGACGCGCCCTTCATCATCGTCAGCGAGCCCCAGCGGTGCACGGCCAGCGGCAGCGCCGTCGTCAGCGCGAGCGAGACGGCGTGGCCCAACTGCTCCCGGTCGAGCCCGAGCAACCGACCGCAGGCGAGCGCGGTGGCGCCGCCCATGAACAAACCCTGGTCGAAGTGCGCCCGGCTGACCGCGATGCCGAGCCCGCCGAGCAGCTCGTAGGCCAGGGCGGTCGCCGACAGCAGCTCGGCTCCGGAGGCGAGCGCGATCTCGCCGATCGCGAGCAGCCCCGGGATCATGTCGCTCGGGTGGCCGCCGCCCTTGGCCTGCATGCCGTCGTTCCAGTCGTAGGTGCGCACGATGACGGAGTTGGCGAAGGCGGCCTGGTCGGGCGCCACGTCGCCACCCGACCCCACGACCGTGGCGCCGGGTGTACGCCGGCTCCGCGTGGCCACCCTGGCCGCCATCCGGGCCGGTTCGGCCGTGGTGCCGGCGACCGCGACGGCGACGGTGTCGATGAGGTGGTGCAGCGTCGCGGTGTGGACGCGCTCGGGCTCGGCCGCGAGCCGGTAGTCGAGCGCGAACTCGACGAGCCGCTCGGTGGTCCTGTCCATCGGCGCACCCCGCCCTGGTCGTCAGACATTGTATTCTACGCGCACACAATATCCTTAGCCCGAGGATCCTCGTCAAGCAAGCGGCGCCGCTGGCCGCGGACCTTCGCGCGTCGGCACGCCGCCGCGCGGCCTGTATGCGATGTCGGGAAGGCCGGGGAGGGTGCTCCGCGGATCGGGCCTGGGCTCAGTTGCGCAGCAGCATCCGGATCCGGAGCTCGGCGAGGTGTCGCATGTGGTCGACCGCGATCTTCTCGGCAGTGTCGGCGTCGCCCTGGCTGATCGCGTCCGCGAGCTTGACGTGCTCGTCGATGGACTCCTCGATCCGGCCCGGCAGCCCCAGCGTCGGGTCGGGGAAGCGACGAGCCGCCTGCTGGAGCTGGGTGAGCAGCTGGGCCAGGTAGCGGTTGCCCCCGGAGTCGCGGACCACGGCGTGGAACTCGAAGTTGAGGCGGGACAGCTCCCGCACCTCGCCGGCCTCGCCGACCCGGCGCATCTCCGGGATCAGGGTGGTGAAGGCGTCGAGACACTGCCGCTGGCCGTGTCGTGCGGCGAGCCGGGCGGCGAGGCCCTCGAGCGCCTCGCGCACGACGTACAGCTCGAGCACGTCCTCGCTGCTCATCTGGCTCACCACGACGCCCTGGTTGGCCTTCATCTCGACCAGCCGCTCGGCGGCCAGGATCCGGAAGGCGTCGCGGACCGGGGTCCGGCTCACGTTCATCTCGCGGGCGACCTCCGCCTCGCGCAGCCAGCGACCAGGGCCGAGGGAGCCGTTGAGGATCGCCTCGCGCAGCGCGTTGGCGACGGCGTTCGGCATGTCGCCCCGAGTCGGGGGCTTGCCGTCCACGAGCAGCGCGAGCCCGCTCAGGGACCCGCCGGCGTCGGCGTTCTCGTCCATCTGGTG
Source organism: Nocardioides halotolerans DSM 19273 (assembly GCF_000422805.1). Classification (GTDB taxonomy): domain Bacteria; phylum Actinomycetota; class Actinomycetes; order Propionibacteriales; family Nocardioidaceae; genus Nocardioides; species Nocardioides halotolerans. The sequence goes on from NZ_AUGT01000023.1 coordinate 126,688, forward strand.
GCCTCCTCGTGTCGACACCCGAGTGCCGATCGTATACAGAGCGGAGCGTACGCGACAGGTGCGCAGCCGCGCGACGCCTTGCGTGTCGCCCCTCGATGTGATTGCATACGATCAGCATATAATCTTGCGAAACAGTTCGGCGTCCCAGAAACGGAGTTTGGCGATGAAGGTGTACGAGGCGCTGGCGAAGGCATTCGCCGCGGAGGGGACCAAGACGGTCTTCGGCATGATGGGTGACGCCAACATGTACTGGATGGAGGAGCTCGACAAGCTCGGGGTGGAGCTGGTCGAGGCCCGTCACGAAGGTGGCGGCCTGGCCATGGCCGACGGCTACGGGCGAGTCCACGCCGACCCGGGCGTGTGCACCACGACCAGCGGGCCGGGAGTGACCCAGCTCGCGACCACCCTGGTGGTGGCCGCGCGGGCCAGAACCCCCCTGGTGGCGTTCATCGGTGAGGCGCCGGCCGGCGACCCGTCCTACGTGCAACGGCTGGACCAGTCGCGGTTCGCGGAGGCCTGCGAGGCCGCCTTCGTCCACGTGACCACTCCCGACCTCGCCTACGACGCCGTGCAGAAGGCCTTCTACATCGCCCGGACCGAGTCGCGGCCGGTGCTGATCAGTGCGCCGATGGACGTCCAGCAGAAGCCGTTCCCCGACGCGGACGATGAGTACGTGCCGTCCACCGAGCTGCTGGCGCCGGTGCGGCCGATCTTCCCGAACCCCGAGGTGGTCGAGCAGGTGGCGGACCTCGTGGCCGCCAGCGAGCGGATCGTGATCGTCGCCGGGCGCGGCGCCGAGCGGTCCGGGGCCGGCGACGAGATCCTGCGGCTCGCCCAGGACACGGGCGCCCTGATCGCGACCACGCTGATGACCAAGACCTGGCTGAGCGAGGACGAGTTCCACGTCGGCATCTCGGGCAACTATGCGACCCGCACCGCGATCGAGCTCTTCCAGGACGCCGACCTGGTCATCGCGCTCGGCGCCGGGCTGAACAAGTACACGACGAATCACGGCTACAACTACCCGATGGCCAAGTACGTCCAGGTCGACACCAAGCACCACGTCGTCATGGGCGACGGTCGCAGCGCGGACATCTTCCTCCAGGCCGACGCGCGGCTCGCGGTGCAGGAGCTCCGCGCCGCGCTCGAGACCCGGGGCGTGCACCACACCGGCTACCGCACCCCGGACGTCAAGGAGAAGCTCGCCACGGCCTGGGTCGACGACGAGCCGTACGACGTCGAGGAGGGGACCGTCGACCCGCGCGACGTGTGCACCACGCTCGACGAGCAGGTGCCGGCCGAGATCGGCCTGGTCATCGGCGGCGGCCAGAACATCTGCTTCTCGACCATCCTGATGAAGAAGAAGCGCCGCAGCATCCTGATGAACCAGCACTTCGGCTGCATCGGCCAGGGGCTCACGACCGCGATCGGGCAGATGTTCGCGACCGGCAAGCAGCCGACCTTCCTGATGGAGGGCGACGCCGGCTTCATGATGCACCTGCCGGAGTTCGAGACCGCGGTGCGCAGCGAGCTCCCGCTGCTGGTGATCGTCATGAACGACCAGCTGCTGGGCGCGGAGTATCACAAGGCGGTGGCCAAGGGGCTCAACGCCGAGCTGGCGCGGATCTCGACGCCCGACCTCGGCGAGGTCGGGCGGGCCCTGGGCGGCCGCGGGTCGCTGGTCCGCTCGATCGCCGAGCTCGAGACCGCGATCGCGGAGTTCGTCGCCGATCCGGCGCCGACCATCGTCGACGTCCGCATCTCCACCCAGGTCATCAGCATCCCCTACCGTCGCCTGCACTTCGGCCAGGAGGCCTGACCCGCGAGGTCGGCTCTCCGGGCGGCCCTTCCTCGCGGCCACTCAGACGGTATGACGTGACCGCCTCGGCCTGAGGGGGTTGCGGGCCGGGGCCTCTCACATGCATGTACGTGGGTTGTCGGGCAGGAGTGGCCTGC
>NZ_AUGT01000024.1 GCF_000422805.1 Nocardioides halotolerans DSM 19273
GCCAACCCCGCACGACGCCCACCGACCCCCACCGGTTGCTGGCTGACCGCCGACCCGAACCGAGGCCCGGCAGCGGTCAGCAGCCAACCCCGCACCGACCCCGACCGACCCCCACCGGTTGCTGGCTGACCGCCCACCCGACGCGATTGCCGGGTCCTAGAGCCCCTGGAGCACCTCACGCATGAGCGCGGCTGTCTCGGACGGCGTCTTGCCGACCTTCACGCCCACGGCCTCGAGGGCCTCCTTCTTGGCGGCCGCGGTGCCCGACGAGCCGGACACGATCGCGCCGGCGTGGCCCATGGTCTTTCCCTCGGGCGCGGTGAAGCCGGCAACGTACCCGACGACCGGCTTGGTCACGTGGTCCTTGATGTAGGCCGCAGCGCGCTCCTCGGCGTCGCCGCCGATCTCGCCGATCATCACGATCGCCTTGGTGTCGGGGTCCGCCTCGAACGCCTCGAGCGCGTCGATGTGGGTGGTGCCCACGATCGGGTCACCGCCGATGCCGATCGCGGTCGAGAAGCCGAAGTCCTTCAGCTCGTACATCATCTGGTAGGTCAGCGTGCCCGACTTGGAGACCAGCCCGATCGGGCCCTTGCCGGCGATGGTGTGCGGCGTGATGCCGGCGAGCGACTCCTCCGGCGTGATGATGCCGGGGCAGTTCGGCCCGATCATGCGGGTGCCGCCGGTGTTGGTCGGGCCCTGCAGGTAGGACCACACCTCGGCGGTGTCCTGCACGGGCACGCCCTCCGTGATCACCACGAGCAGGCCGATGCCCGCGTCGATGGCCTCGATGCAGGCGTCCTTGGTGAACGCCGGCGGCACGAACACGACCGACGTGTCGGCCCCGGTCTCGGCCATGGCCTCCTTGACCGAGCCGAAGACCGGCAGCTCCTGGCCGGCGAGCTCGACCGTGGTGCCGGCCTTGCGCGCGTTGACGCCGCCGACGATGTTGGAGCCCGCCTCGAGCATGAGGGTGGTGTGCTTGGAGCCCATGCCACCGGTCATGCCCTGGACGATGATCCGCGAGTCCTTGTTCAGGTAGATCGACATGCTTCTTCTGCTTCTCTCGTCGTCGTCCGGTGCTCAGGCGCCGGCCAGCTCGGCGGCCTTGTCGGCCGCGCCGTCCATGGTGTCGACCTGGGTGACCAGTGGGTGGTTGAGCTCGTCGAGGATCCGGCGGCCCTCGACCACGTTGTTGCCGTCGAGGCGCACGACGAGCGGCTTGGAGGCCTCGTCGCCGAGGATCTCGAGGGCGCCCTTGATGCCGTTCGCGACCTCGTCGCAGGCGGTGATGCCGCCGAAGACGTTGACGAACACCGACTTCACCTGCGCGTCGTGGAGGATCACGTCGAGGCCGTCGGCCATCACCTGGGCGTTGGCGCCGCCGCCGATGTCGAGGAAGTTGGCGGGCTTCACGCCGCCGTGCTTCTCACCGGCGTACGCGACCACGTCGAGCGTGGACATCACCAGCCCGGCGCCGTTGCCGATGATGCCGACCTCGCCGTCCAGCTTCACGTAGTTGAGGCCCTTGTCCTTGGCCTTGGCCTCGAGCGGGTCGGTCTCCTCCTTGATCTCGAACGCCGCGTGGTCCTCGTGCCGGAAGTCCGCGTTGTCGTCGAGCGAGACCTTGCCGTCGAGCGCCTCGAGCTTGTCGCCCTCCAGGCGCGCGAGCGGGTTGACCTCGACGAGCGTCGCGTCCTCCTCGTCGAAGACCGTGTAGAGCGCCTGGATCATCGCGACGGCCTGCTCGAAGACGGGCTCGGGGAACTTCGCCTCGGTGGCGATCTCGCGGGCCTTGGCCTCGTCGACGCCGCTGCCGGGGTCGATCGCGATCTGCTTGACGGCGTCGGGGTTGGTCTTGGCGACCTCCTCGATCTCCACGCCGCCCTCGACGCTGGCGATGCAGAGGTACTGCCGGTTGGCGCGGTCGAGCAGGAACGAGAAGTAGTACTCCTCCACCGGCGGGGTGGCCGGTGTGACCAGCACGCGGTTGACGGTGAGGCCCTTGATCTCCATCCCGAGGATGTTCGACGCGTGCTCGAAGGCCTCGTCGGGCGTCCTGGCCAGCTTCACGCCGCCGGCCTTGCCGCGGCCGCCGGCCTTGACCTGGGCCTTCACCACGCAGAAGCCGTACTCCTCGGCGGCCGCCCGCGCCTCCTCGGCGGTGGTGACCACCGTGCCGAGGGTGGTGGTGACGCCGTGCTTGGCGAAGAGCTCCTTCGCCTGGTACTCCATCAGGTCCACGAGGGAAGTCCTTGATCGTCGTAGGTGCTCGTGGCGTCGCCGAGGCGACGCCCTCGGCGCACCCTAGTCCCGGGCCACCGGCCGTTACGAGGCCCCTGTACCCGACGTGATCCAGAACACGACGACGTCGTCGTCCAGCCCGGCCAGCGCATCCGCCCCGAGGTCCGCGTCCGCCACCGCGACCAGGTCGACGTCCTCTTGGACGGCGACCGCGGCGAGCTCTGCGGGCGACACGCCCGGCTCGATCACGATCACCTCGTGACCGGCGTCGCGCAGCGCGCGGTGACCGGTCTGGACGTCACCGCAGTACAGGAGGCGAATCGCCGACGCGGACATGGCTCGGAGGTAACCATGGGACCGACCCCGTGTTCCACAAAATGCGTTGACACCGATTTCGGGCGCCCCAGGGCATCCGCTAGGGTCGAGCGCGCTGTTCCTGTCGTCGGCCTGGGGGGACCCTGACCTGTGTCTGGTCACCGAGCTGAGCCTCAGCTTCTCGAGGCGCACTCCTCGACCCGGGATGCCGTGACCCCGAACGCCGGAGGCCGTCGCCGAGCCGACGTGCCGGTCGACTACGTGCCTCCTGTCGAGACCCCGTACGTCGGGCGTCGTAGGGCTGTGGTGCCCGAGGAGCCCCTGGGTCACACGCTCGTCGTCGAAAACCACCCGAAGGTGGAGGTGGCGCCGCCCGCGACGCCCGTCCTCGACGCGCCTGCCCTCGACACAGCCCTCGACACCGGCACGATCGAGCGGGTCCTCTCGTCGCTGGAGCCCGTCGACCAGACCACGTCGTTCGCCCACGAGCCGACCACCCGCCTCCCGATGCTGCGCGCGGAGCCGCCGTCGACTGCCGGCAAGCGCCGCGCGGTCAAGCGCTCCGGCGGCCGCGGCCCCCTCTTCAAGGGCTTCCCGTCGGCGCCGGTCCTGCTCGGCATCGCCGCGCTGGCCGTCTCGGTCGGTGGCGTCGCCACCGTCAACGACGCCCAGCCCGCCAGCGGCTCCGGCTCCGCTGCCGCCAGCACCCACGCGCCGTCCGCACTCGGCGGCACCAGCGGCACGGGCACCGTCTCGCCGCGCAAGCCGCAGGTCTCCCGCGACCACGCCCGCGACGCGCAGTCCGACGCCGCCGACCAGCAGCTCCAGGACGCGGCGGAGGCCGTCGCCGCCGAGCACGCCACCGCGATCAAGCAGCTCGCAGGCAAGGCCGAGGGCTACGCGAAGGTGCTCGCGAAGGACGTCTGGCAGTACCCCCTCGAGCCGGTCATCCTGACCGCCCGCTTCGGCCAGTACGGCCTGTGGTCGAGCTACCACACCGGCCTCGACTTCAACGGCGACACCGGCGACCAGATCCACGCGATCGCCAACGGCGTGGTCACCTCCGCCGGCTACGACGGCTCCTACGGCAACAAGACCGTCGTGCAGCTCGAGGACGGCACCGAGCTGTGGTACTGCCACCAGAGCGCCTTCAACGTCTCGGTCGGCGACACCGTCACCCGCGGTGAGGTCATCGGCCTGGTCGGCGCGACCGGCCACGTCACCGGCTCGCACCTCCACGTCGAGGTGCACCCCGGCGGCGGCGACGCGGTGGACCCCTACACCGCGATGCAGCAGCACGGTCTCTTCTGATACCCCCGCCTCGCTCCGCTCGGAACTACCGGGTCGCTCCGCTCCCCCCGCTCTCATTGCGTCATAGGCTTCGAGCACCCGTCTCCACGAGATGGATGACGCTCCGAGGGGGCGCCATCCCCCGGGGCCTGCGCGCGCCGCCCTCGCTCCGTCATCACGGGTGGGTGTGGGCGGGCTCGTCAGCCGCTGCGCGGCTGCCTCGCCCGCGCGACGGTGGCTGAGGTGCGAGGAGCGCCAGCGACGAGCCTCGAAGCCCCGTAAGCCGGGGCTGGAACTGGCCCACCGCCGATCGAGCTTGTCGAGATCCCCGCAGCGAAGGCACCCGGTCGACCCGGCCCGCGGTGGCGCAGGTGCCTTCGCTGCGGGGGTTTCGAGACGGTTGCTGCGCAACCTCCTCAACCAGCGTGGAGCCTAAGCACCCGCTCGCCCCCCCTGATCGAGCTTGTCGAGATCTCCGCAGCGAGACCGGCGGACTACAGCTTCTCGACCGGCGCGTACCGCAGCAGCAGGCGCTTGACGCCCTCGGAGCCGAAGTCGATCGAGGCGACCTGCTTGTCGTCGACGCCCTCGAGCGCGACGACGGTGCCGAGGCCGAACGAGTCGTGCACGACGCGGTCGCCGGGCTCGAGCGAGGGGATCGACCGGGCGGGCTTGGCCTTGGCTGCGGCGTCGGCCCGGGCGGCGGCGGTCGAGAAGTTGCGGCGGCCGCGGTCGGTGGGGGTGCCCCACGACCCGCCGCCGTACGACGAGGAGAGGTCGGGCCGCTCCCAGGTGGTCTGCGCGGCCTCGGTGCGGCGCCAGTCGACCAGGTCGACCGGGAGCTCGTCGAGGAACCGGGAGCCGGGGTTGTGCTGGGGTGCGCCCCAGGCGGAGCGGACCACGGCGCGGGAGATGTAGAGGCGCTCGCGGGCGCGGGTGAGGCCGACGTAGGCGAGGCGGCGCTCCTCCTCGAGCTCTGGCTGGTCGCCGAGCGAGCGGGAGTGGGGGAAGACGCCGTCCTCGAGACCGGTCAGGAACACGACCGGGAACTCCAGCCCCTTGGCGGTGTGGAGGGTCATCAGCGTGACCACGCCGTCGGCGTCGTCGGGGATCTGGTCGGTGTCGGCGACCAGCGAGACCCGCTCGAGGAAGTCGGACAGGCCGGGCGCCACGATGCCCGCGTCGACGTCGGCCGGGTCGGCGGACGGGCCGGCAACGGGGTCGTCGGCGAACTCGCGGGCGACCGCGACGAGCTCGCCGAGGTTCTCGCGGCGGGTCTCGTCCTGGGGGTCCTCCGACTCCTCCAGCGACTTGAGGTAGCCGGACCGCTCGAGCACGGACTCGAGGACGACGTCGGGCCGCTCGCCGGCGTCGACCATCGACTGGAGCTCCTCGATCATCGCCACGAAGCCCTGGATGTTGGTCTGCGACCGGGTCGCGAGACCCGGTGCCTCGGACGAGCGGCGCAGCGCCTCCCAGAACGTCAGCCCCTCGCGAGCGGCCAGGGCCTGGATGCTCTCGACGGCCCGGTCGCCGATGCCGCGCTTGGGGACGTTGAGGATCCGCTGGAGCGAGACGACGTCGTCGGCGTTGACGAGCAGCCGCAGGTAGGCGAGCGCGTCGCGGATCTCGCGGCGCTCGTAGAAGCGCACCCCGCCGACGACGCGGTAGGGCTGGCCGGTGCGGATGAACACCTCCTCGAAGACACGTGACTGCGCGTTGGTGCGGTAGAACACCGCGACGTCGGAGGCCTTGTGGCCGCTGTCGACGAGCTTGTCGATCTCGTCGGAGACGAAGCGCGCCTCGTCGTGCTGGTCGTCGGCGACGTAGCCCACGATGCGGTCGCCGTCGCCCGCGTCTGACCACAGCTTCTTCTCCTTGCGGCCCTTGTTGTGGCCGATCACGGAGTTGGCGGCGGTGAGGATCGTCTGCGTCGAGCGGTAGTTCTGCTCGAGCAGGATCGAGGTCGCGTTGGGGAAGTCCTGCTCGAAGTCGAGAATGTTGCGGATGTTGGCGCCGCGGAAGGCGTAGATCGACTGGTCGGCGTCGCCGACCACCATCAGCTCCGCGGGCTCGACGCGCTCGCCGCCCGAGCCGACCGCGTCGGGGTCCTCGAACTTCTCCGCGCACAGCTCGGCGATGAGGGCGTACTGCGCGTGGTTGGTGTCTTGGTACTCGTCGACCAGCACGTGCCGGAATCGGCGCCGGTAGACCTCACGCACCTCGGGGAACTGCTGGAACAGGTGGACGGTGAGCATGATGAGGTCGTCGAAGTCGAGGGCGTTGGCCTGCCGCAGGCGCTTCTGGTAGAGCGTGTAGGCGGCGGCGTACTGCTCCTCGAGCTTGTTCTTGGCCTCGCGGGTGGCGTCCTCCTCGTCACGCAGCTCGTTCTTGTGGTCGGAGACCCAGTGGAGCAACGAGCCGGGCTGGAAGCGCTTCGGGTCGAGGTCGAGCTCCTTGGCGACGTTGGCCATCAGCCTCTTCTGGTCGGCGGCGTCGTAGATCGAGAAGGACGACTTGTAGGTCGCCCCGCCGCCGCGCTCGAGCGCGGTGATCTCCTTGCGCAGGATGCGGACGCAGGCGGAGTGGAACGTCGAGACCCACATGATCCGCGCCCGCTTGCCGACCAGCTCCTCGACCCGGTGCTTCATCTCGGCCGCGGCCTTGTTGGTGAACGTGATCGCCAGGATCGAGCCGGGGTGTGCCTTGCGCTCGCTGATCAGCCAGGCGATCCGGCGGGTGAGCACGCGGGTCTTGCCGGAGCCGGCGCCGGCCACCACCAGCAGCGGCGACCCCTCGTGGACGACCGCCGCGCGCTGCGGCTCGTTGAGCCCCTCGAGCAGCTGCTCGCGGCTCGGACCGCCGCGCCGGGACTCCTTCTCCGCGGGCGCGGCGAGGTGCTCGAAGCCGGGCAGCGCGTCGGTGCTCATGCTCCTCCGGGGCCCCCGCGGCGTTGTCCGGTGGAGGAGCGCAGCGCGGGAGCCGGAGAACGTCGTGGGGTGATCATGTCCGCCCAAGACTACGTGGCGGCACCCCCCGCGCTGTCGGCCGTGGCGCCGCTGCTGCCGAAGGCCCGCTCCACCAGGTAGAGCACCAGCCCGACGCCCACGAGCGCCGCGCACCAGACCAGCGAGAACGGGTCGTCCTGGACGACGTACACGAGCAGCCCGAGGTTGGCGGCCAGGCCCGCGCAGAGCAGTGGCAGCGAGGCCCGGAAGCTGCCCTCGGTCTCGTCCTGGCCGTGCAGCTTCATCGCGGCCAGGATCACCATGAGGTAGATCAGCAGCAGGAGGACGACGGTCACGGTCGCCAGCCGGGCGACCACGTCGATGTCCAGCCCGGCCCCGTTGAGCACCGCCCCGACCACCAGCAGGCCGCAGACGACGATCGCGGAGAAGGCCAGCGCGGCGTGCGGGCTGCGCCGCCGGGCGTGCACCCGCCCGAACACGGCCGGGACCACGTCCTCGCGGGCCATGCCGTAGAGCACGCGGGACTGCGTCACGACCGAGGCGAGCGTGGTGTTGGTGATCGCGGTGCACGCGATCACCGCGAACACCGTCGCCAGGAGCGTGACCGACAGCGGCAGCACCCCTGACTCGACGACGTCCAGCAGCGGCGCCGCCGAGTTCGCGAGCTCGCCGGGCTCCACGACCAGGGCCGCGCTCATCGAGACCAGCACGTAGATGACGCCTGCGGTGAGCATCCCGCCGACCAGCGCGCGCGGGAAGTCGCGCTCGGGGTTCGTGGTCTCCTCGGCGAGGTTGGCGGCGTTCTCGAAGCCGGTCATCGCGAAGAACGCGAGCCCCACGCCGCCCACGATCGCCCAGATCGGGTTGCTGGCCCCGCTGAAGTCCACCAGCGACCCGAAGTCGGCACCGCCCTGGCCGACGCGCACCACCCCGACCACGATCACCACGAGCAGGCCGGCGGCCTCGATCACGGTCATGACCAGGTTGGCGACGACCGACTCGGTGATACCGAGGTAGTTCACGACCGAGAGCAGCAGGATGAACACGAGCGAGACCAGCAGCGCCGGCGGCAGCTCCCACAGCTCGGCGAAGTACGCCGCGAAGCCGGTGGCCAGCGACCCGGCGGCCGCGAAGCAGGCCGCGAGCATGCACACCGTCACCAGGAAGGTGAGGGCCGGCTTCTCGAAGGCCCGGTTGACGTAGAGGGACGCGCCGGCGGCCTGCGGGTACTTCGTCGCGAGCTCGGCGTAGGCCATCCCGGTGATCACGGCGACGGTGACGCCGACGGCGAACGACACCCAGAAGGCGCCGCCGACCGCGCCGGCCACGGCGCCGATGAGCACGTAGATCCCCGAGCCGAGGACGTCCCCGAGGACGTAGAAGAACAGCAGCCGTCCGGTGACGGTCTGCTTGAGCTCGGAGTCGCGGCCGGAGCTCTCCTGGGTGTCGGCGGTCGCAGTCATGCGAGCGCAGTACCCCGCTCAGGCGAGGAGAGTCCGGACCAGGACCTCGGCCAGGATCTCGGCGTAGTGCTCGGCCGTCCGTCCGCGGCTCTCCCACAGGCCGAACCACTCCGGGCTGTTGAGCGACCAGATCAGGTCGGCGACGTCGTCGTCGGACAGGTCCGCGCGCAGCTCGCCGGTCTCGCGCAGGTCGGCGACCAGCAGCCGCATGTTCGCGGCCCGGCGCTCCGAGATCGCGTCGTGCTGTGCGGCGCACTCCGGATCGGTGGCGCCGGCCTCGCGAAGGGCCCGCATGATCGGCACGGTGCGCGGCAGCACCCGGCCCATGGCCGCGGCGTAGGTGCGCAGCTTGGTCTCGGCATCGGGTGCCTCCTGCACCGCCAGGACGTAGTCGCGCTGCCCCGCCGGCACCGGCGCCGGCCCCTCGGCCAGCGCCATGTCGTGCACGGCGAGCAGCAGCTGCGGCTTGCGCCCGACGGTCGCGTAGACGGTGTCGAGCGACACCCCGGCCCGGTCGGCCACCGCCTGGACCGACGTGGCGGCGTACCCGCCCTCGGTGAAGAGGCCGCGGGCCGCGGCGAGGATCGCCAGCCGCCGCTGCTCCGCGGCGGCCCGGCGACGCGAGCCGTCGTAGCGCCTCTTGACCGGTGCCGCCATGCGCCTTACTTTATCCGAACTAGTTTCGGATGAATTGTAGGAGGCCCGCGGTGTCGCAGGACGAGCAGGTCGTGGTGCGGGAGCCGGGCACCGGGCGGCCCACCTGGGCGATGCAGTCGCTCTTCGAGCACCTGCTCGAGCCCGACCAGAGCAGCCGCCTCGGCGTCGCGCTCGTGACCCAGCCGCCGGGTGTGGCCACCCCGCTGCACCGGCACGACGAGGAGGCCGAGGCGTTCTACGTCCTCGAGGGCCGGCTCGACTACCTGGCGGGCGAGGACCTGCACGAGCTGTACGCCGGGTGCTTCATCCACCTGCCGCAGGGAGTGCCGCACGCGTTCCGCATCCGCGGGGAGGAGCCGGCGAGGTTCCTGGCGCTCACCACGCCCGCCGGACTGCTGCACCTCTACGACGAGGTCGGCATCCCCGCCACCGAACGACGGCTGCCCGGCGCAGACGCGCTGACCCCCGAGGTCGAGATCCCGAGGTGGGTCGAGGTCGGCCCGCGCTACGGCCTCGAGGTCGTCGGACCACCGATCCCGGAATGAGCGCGGCGCCGCCGGTCAGAGGAGCCGGCGGTCGTTGGCCCAGCGGGTCAGCTCGTGGCGGGAGGACAGCTGGAGCTTGCGCAACACGCTGCTCATGTGGGTCTCGACGGTCTTGATGGAGATGAACAGCTCCTTCGCGACCTCCTTGTAGGCGTAGCCACGTGCGATCAGCCTCATCACCTCCCGCTCGCGCTCGGTGAGCCGGTCGAGGTCCTCGTCGACGGCGGCGACCTCGATCGAGCCGGCGAAGGCGTCGAGCACGAACCCGGCCAGGCGCGGGGAGAAGACCGCGTCGCCGTCGGAGACCCGGCGGATCGCCGAGACCAGCTCGGGGCCGGTGATGGTCTTGGTGACGTAGCCGCGGGCGCCGCCGCGGATGGTGCCGATGACGTCCTCGGCTGCGTCGCTGACCGACAGCGCGAGATAGCGGGTGTCGGGCACGCGGGCCTGCGACCGCCTCATCACCTCGACGCCGCCACCACCGGGCAGGTGGACGTCGAGCAGCACCACCTCGGGCTGGTGCTCGGCGATGGCGGCCACGGCCTGGTCGACGTCGGCGGCCTCGGCGAGCACCTCGACCTGGCCGGCGCCGGCCGAGGCCAGCTCGGCGCGTACGCCGCTGCGGAACATGGCGTGGTCGTCGACGATGACGATGCGGACCGGACCGGGCGTGGGGGTGGTCATCAGTTCTCCTCTGGAGCGTGGGGGCGGGGCAGGTGCAGCCGGACCTCGGTGCCCTCGCCGGGGGTCGACCGGACCTCGGCGGTGCCGCCGTGGCGCTCCATCCGGTCGAGGATGCTGCGGCGGACGCCGTACCGGTCCTCGGGCACGTCGTCGAGCACGAAGCCTGAACCACGGTCGCGGACGAAGACGTCCACCGCGCCCGACGTGACCTCGGCGTAGACGTCCACGCGGCCGGTGCCGGCGTGCTTGGCGGCGTTGGTGACCGCCTCGCGAGTGGCCTGGACGACGGGGCGCAGGTGCTCGTCGAGGTCGCAGTCGCCGACGGCGACCACGTCGACCGTGACGCCGTGGTCGTCCTCGACCTCCGCGGCCGCCGCGCGCAGGGCCCCGGCCAGGCTGGACTCGTCGGTGGACTCCCCCGCGTAGAGCCACGAGCGCAGGTCGCGCTCCTGGGCGCGTGCCAGGCGGGCGACGGTGGCCGGGTCGTGCGAGCTCTTCTGGATCAGAGCGAGGGTCTGCAGCACGGAGTCGTGCAGGTGCGCGGCCACGTCGGCCCGCTCCTGGGTGCGGATGCGCTCCTCGCGCTCCGCGCCGAGGTCGGACGCGAGCCGGAAGACCCACGGGCCGACCACGAGGGCCAGGCCGGCGACGCCGAGCAGCCCGGCGATCAGGGCGACCTTGGCCTCGCCGAACGAGCTGCCGTTGACGCCCACCACGACCAGGGACACCACGACCAGGGCGACACCGGCACCGACCCGGGCGTACGACGCGGCGCCACCGGAGCCGAACACCATCCGCACCGGGTCGAGCCGCCCCGAGGTGTCGAGCCAGCGCTCCCGCTGGACCTCGTCGGCCTGTCGCCAGAGCAGCGCGACGCCGGCCAGGCCGATCACGATCGGCCAGAAGACGGCGCCGCTGCCGAGCGTTGCCTGCGCGACCAGGATCACGCCCAGACCGAGAGCTGCCAGAGCGATCGCCGGACCGGCGTCGCCGAGGCGGCGGACCCGCCGCGGCCGACGGCCACCTCGCGACGCGCTCTCGGCGCCCGGGGTGCTCGTCTCGAAGCGCGAGTCGGACGGCACGATCAGCCACAGGCCGATGTACATCGCGATGCCGAGGCCGCTGATCGCGGTCGCCAGCAGGAACGCCGCCCGCACCCACAGCACCGGCACCGCGAGGTGACGCGCCAGCCCGCCCGCGACGCCGCCGAGCACAGGGGACTCCGAGTCGCGGGTCACCTGGCGCCACTCGCGGTGCGAGGACGAGTGAGGATGCGTGGGCGCGGCGGTCATGAGGTGTCCAGCATCGCAGCCCGAGTGGCGCCACCCCATGGAGAACGACCCCGAGCCGACCCTGACGGCCCCCCGGGCAGGTCCGGCGGGTTTCAGGGTCGTCCCCGATGGTCGCGAGCGGCGCGAGGCAGCAACCTTGGTGCCATGACCACCACTCCGCCCGAGGCGCCACCCGAGCCGCCGCCCAGCAGCGAGGGTCCTCGCGTGACCCGCGAGGAGCTCAAGGACCTGGGCCGGATCAGCCGTACCACCGGACCGGACCGCAAGGTCGCGGGCGTCGCCGGCGGCCTGGCCCGCCACGTCGACGTCGACCCGGTCATCCTGCGGGTCGCCTTCGTCGTGCTGGTCTTCTTCGGCGGCGCGGGCGTGATCGCCTACGGCCTGTGCTGGCTGCTGCTCCCCGAGGACGGCAGCCTGCGCCGCCCGCTCGGCCTCGACGACCGCAACCGCGGCATCGCGCTGGTCGGTGTCGGGATCCTGTCCGGACTGGCGCTGTTGAGCGACACCTTCGGCAACGACTTCTTCCCCTGGCCGGTCGCGATCGTGATCGGTCTGGTCGTGTTCTTCGTGGTCGGCGTGCTCGACCGCGACCGGCGTGTCAAGCCCACCGCACCGCCCGTGCCGCACGCCCTCGACCCGGCCACCGGCGGATACTCCCCCGTCGCCCCCGGCACGCCGACGGTCACGCCTCCGTCGTACCGGCCGCCGCCGCGCAACCCCCGTCGCCGCGGGCCGATCCTGTTCTGGTTCACCATGGCTCTCGCCGCGCTCGGGATCGGCGTGCTCGGCATCGTCGACCTCGCGGGCGCTCCGGTCGCCGACGCGGCCTACCCCGCCCTCGTGGTCGGCGTCTGCGGCGCGATGCTCGTGCTCGGCGCGTTCTACGGCCGGGCCGGCGGGCTGATCTTCGTCGGCCTGGTGGCCGCGCTGGTGCTGTCGCTGGCGACGGTCTCGGAGCGCTTCGACGGCGAGGACATCACCCGCCACCCGCTGACCGCCGCCGAGGTGCCGTCCAGCCTCGACACCTCCGCGGGGGAGATCCTCCTCGACCTCACCGACGTGTCCGACCTCGCCGCCCTCGACGGCAAGAAGGTCGACCTCCATGCGGACGTCGGGCGGATCGTCGTCATCGTCCCCCACGGCCTGTCGGTCGAGGTCGACGCCGCCGTCGACGGCCCCGGGCACCTGGAGCTGTTCGGCGACGAGCGCGGCGGCATCGGCATCGACGACGAGGTCCGGCACGACGGCGGGTTCGGCGCACCCGAGCTGTTCGTCGACGCAGGCCTCTCGGTCGGCGAGATCAAGATCTACGAGGAGCACGTCTCATGAGCACCACCACCGGCCCCGGCACCGAGGACACCCGCCCCAGTGGACGCCACCCGGTCAGCATCGGCCACCTCGTCGTGGGGATCGCCCTCCTCGGCATCGTCGGCGTCTGGGCCCTCATCCAGACCGACACGGTCGCCGGCCACGAGGTCCGCTGGCTGATGCCGATCCCGTGGGTGGTGGCCGGCGCCGTCGGCCTGGCGGCGACGGCCTTCACCGGCTCGCGGCGCTACGCCGTCCGGCACACCGGCTGGGTCGGCAGCGCTCCCGAGGAGCCGGCGGACGACGCCGGAGCCGACGACCGCTCGGAAACCGTCTGACCTCAGCGCCGCCCGTGGGGTTGGATGGGCCCATGGCTCTCCCCACCCTCGGTCGCCTGGAGTCGTTGCCGGCCCTCGACCATCCCGAGCTGCTGGCTCCACCGGTGCTCGCCGCGCTCGAGGCCTGGGAGCACGGCGGCGAGCTCGCGGTCGTGGCGATCGACCCGGCCGTCGCGGACACCGCGGCGATGAGCGAGGCCTACGACCTCGGCATGGACACCGGCGCCAACTGCGTGGTCGTCGGAGGCCGCCGCGACGGGCAGGAGCGGGTGGCCGCGTGCCTGGTGCGCGCGGACACGCGGGCCGACGTCAACACCGTGGTCAAGCGGACCCTCGACGTCCGCAAGTGCTCGTTCCTGCCGATGGAGCGCGCGGTCGAGGAGACCGGCATGGAGTACGGCGGCATCACGCCGGTCGGGCTGCCGGACTCCTGGCGGCTGCTGGTCGACGCCCGGGTGCTCGACGTCGAGGTCGCGGTGATCGGCTCCGGCGTACGCCGGTCCAAGCTGCTGCTCCCCGGCCGGCTCGCCGGCGCGCTGCCCGGGGCCGAGGTGATCGACGGGCTGGCCGGATGACTGGCCGGATCACCGGCCGGGTCACTGGCCGGGTCACTGGCCGGATGACCCGCTCGCGCCTCCTCCGGCTCGCGGCGCTGCTGCCGCTGCTCGCACTGCCCGCGGCGTGCGGCGGCGACGACGACCCGGGCTCGCCGGACGCCGGACCGGAGTCCAGCCCCACCAGGTCTCTCTACACGCTGACGCCCATCCCGCTGCCGCCGAAGCCACCGCCCACCGGCACCCTGATCGCCGACATCGAGCAGTCGTCCCGCGACGGCGCCGCGAACCGGTTCCAGGTGTGGATCGACAACGACACCGACCGTCCGATCACGCCGACCCGGGTGGTCTACCACGACGACCGTTTCGGGGCTCCCCTCGAGGCGACCAGGCTGCGCGACATCCCGTCACAGGCCCGCCGCGGGTTCCAGATCACCGAGCCCGACCAGCCGGCCTGCGGCCGCACCGCCGAGAGCGGCACCGTGACCGTCGACTACGTCGTCGACGGCGAGCAGAAGAGCGAGACGATCCCGGTGGCCGACGAGGCAGGGGTCGTCGAGCGCATCGCGTCGTCGACCTGTCTCGAGCTCGGTATCGCGAAGGTCGCGCACCTCAGCTGGGCCGACGAGGTGACCGCCGACGGCGACGGCGGCAAGGGCTCGATCGGCACGATGACGCTGCTGATCGAGCCGACCGGCCGGCCCGGGCCGACGCTGAGGATCGACAGCATCGCCGGCAACCCGATCCTCTCCCCGGGTGACCACGGGGTCTACGAGGCCGACCTGACGATCACCGGCGACCAGCCCCCGCGGCGGGTCCCGGTGCCCATCAAGCCCACCCGGTGCGACGCCCACGCGTTCGGCGAGTCCGGCAGCTTCGCGGCGTTCGGGATCAACGTGCACGTCGACGGCGAGCCCGGCACGTTCGTGCTCCGCCTCGGGCCGGTCGCGGCGGTCAACGCGGTGACCTACGCCAAGGCCTCGTGCGGGTTCCTGACCTCCATCGGAGGCGGTCAGGGCTGACGCCCGGGACACCGATAACCGTTCGCTCCCGTGACGGGCGCTCCGTACCCTTGAGCGAGTGCGCCGCCTCCCCCTCGACCACCCCGGGACGGCGGTCCACAGCTCACCGGGCGCGTTCCTCTGGTGGATGGCCCGCGGCCAGTGGCACACGCTCCTGGGCGGCATGGCCTTCGGCATCGTCTGGATGAGCAGCCAGGCCGTGATGCCGGCGGTCATCGGCCGCGCGATCGACCGCGGCGTGGCCGACAAGGACGGCTCCGCGCTGCTGACCTACGCCGGTCTCATGCTCGCCATCGGGCTGGTCCAGGCCGTCACCGGGATCATGCGGCACCGCTTCGCGGTCACCAACTGGCTCACCGCGGCCTACCGCACCGTGCAGCTCGTCGGCCGCCAGGCCGTCCACCTCGGCGGCACGCTGCCGCGCAAGGTCTCGACCGGCGAGGTCGTCGCGATCGGCACCAGCGACCTGTCCCACCTCGGCCAGGTCATGGACGTCTCCGCGAGGTTCGCCGGCGCGATCGTGTCCTTCCTGCTGGTCGCGGCCATCCTGCTCAACACCTCGGTCTCGCTCGGGCTGCTCGTGCTGATCGGCGTCCCCGCGCTGATGCTGCTCATCGGCCCGCTGCTGCGTCCGCTCGACCGGCGCAGCGCGCACCAGCGGCACCTCACCGGCGAGCTGTCCAACACCGCGAGCGACATCGTCGGCGGGCTGCGCGTGCTGCGCGGCATCGGCGGGGAGGCGCTCTTCCACGAGCGCTACCGCCGCGAGTCGCAGGACACCCGCCAGGCGGGCGTGCAGGTCGCGCGCCTGCAGTCCGTGCTCGACGCCCTCCAGGTCTTCCTGCCGGGCACCTTCGTGGTGCTCGTCGTCTGGCTGGGTGCGCGGTCCGCCGCCCGCGGCGAGATCAGCCCGGGCGAGCTGGTCGCGTTCTACGGCTACTCGGCGTTCCTGATGATCCCGCTGCGCACCGCGACGGAGTACGCCAACAAGCTCATCCGGGCCAGGGTCGCGGCCCGCCGGGTCTGCCGCGTGCTCGCCCTCACGCCCGACCACCAGGACCCCGTCGACCCGGTCGCGCCGCCGCACCCCGGCGCCGAGCTGGCCGACGCCCGCACCGGCCTGCGCGTCCGCCCGGGGCTGGTGACCGCGATCGTCAGCGACGAGCCGGAGGCGGCCGCGGCGCTCGCCGACCGGCTCGGCCTGTGCGCGCCCGAGGTCGCCGGTCAGCCCGACGACGACGTGACGCTCGGCGGTGTGCCCCTCACCCGGATGCGTCGAGACGACGTACGCCGCCGGATCGTGGTGTCCGACACCGGCGCGACGCTCTTCTCGGGGCGGCTCGCGACCGTGCTCGACCCGACCGGACGCGACGTGTCGCAGGCCCTCGAGACCGCCTCCACCGACGACATCCTCGAGGCGCTGCCCGACGGCCTCGACACGGTGGTCGCCGAGCGCGGGCGGACGTTCTCGGGCGGGCAGCGGCAGCGGCTGGTGCTGGTCCGCGCGCTGGCGGCGGACCCCGAGATCCTGGTGCTGGTCGAGCCCACCTCGGCCGTCGACGCGCACACCGAGGCGCGCATCGCGGCCCGGCTGCGCGGCCACCGCGCCGGACGCACCACGGTCGTCGTCTCCTCGAGCCCGCTCGTGCTCGACGCGGTCGACGAGGTGGCGTTCCTGCGCGAGGGGCGGGTCGCGGCGACCGGCACGCACGCCGAGCTGCTCGAGACCGACGCCGACTACCGCGCGGTCGTGATCCGCGACGTCGAGCCTGCCGAGGCACTCTCATGACCACCCACACGGCGCTGCCGGTCGCCGACGCCCGGTCCCTGCGCCGCTACGTCCGCCGGCTGGCCCGCCAGCACCCCCGGCTGCTGTGGAGCGCCCTCGCGCTGCACGTCACCGCGGCCCTCGCCGGCCTGGCCGCGCCCCGGCTGCTCGGCAAACTCGTGCAGGCCGTCGACGCCGGCACGACCGTGGGCCACGTCGACCGCGTGGTGCTCGCGCTCGCGGTGTTCCTGGTCGTGCAGACCGTGCTCACCCGCTACGCCCGGTTGACCAGCCAGGTGCTCGGCGAGCAGGTGCTGGCCGAGCTGCGCGAGGACTTCGTCGGCAACGCGCTGGCCCTGCCGGTGGGCGTCGTCGAGTCCGCGGGCTCCGGAGACCTGCTGACGCGCACCAGCCGCGACGTCGACCAGCTCGGCTGGTCCGTGCGGTGGGCACTGCCCGAGTGGACGATCGCGGTCGTGACGGCGGTCGTCACGTTCGTCGCGGCCGTCACCGTCGGCTGGTGGGTGCTCGGCCCGGTGGTGCTCGGCCTGCCGCCGCTCGTCGTGGGGCTGCGGTGGTACCTCGCGCGCGCCAAGGACGGCTACCTGCGCGAGTCGGCGACGTACTCCGCGACCAACGCGACCCTCACCGAGACCGTCGAGGGCGCGCGCACCGTCGAGGCGCTCGGGCTGGGCGACGAGCGGATCGCGGCGATCGACGCCGACGTCAAGGACTCCTACGACGCCGAGCGCTACACGCTGTGGCTGCGCACCGTGTTCTTCCCGAGCATGGAGCTCTCCTACCTCATCCCGACGGTGGCGACGCTGCTGCTCGGGGGCTACCTCTACTCCCAGGGCAGCGTGACCCTGGGCGAGGTCACCGCGGCGACGCTCTACGTGCAGATGCTGATCGACCCGGTCGACCGGATCGTCTCGATCCTCGACGAGCTCCAGCTGGGTGCGGCCTCGCTGGCGCGGCTGCTGGGCGTCGCCCAGGTGCCCGACGACCGTCAGGTCACCGGCGCCGAGCCCGCCGGCGAGGAGCTCGACGCCCGCGACGTCCGGTTCTCCTACGTCGAGGGGCGCGACGTGCTGCACGGCGTCGACCTCGACGTGGGCGTCGGCGAGCGGATCGCCATGGTCGGCCCCTCGGGCGCCGGCAAGTCCACGCTGGGCCGGCTGCTGGCCGGCATCCACCCGCCCCGCACCGGCGAGGTGACCGTGGGCGGCGTCGGTCTGGTGGAGCTGCCGCTCGCCGAGCTGCGCGGGCACGTCGCCCTGGTGACCCAGGAGCACCACGTGTTCGTCGGCACCCTGCGCGAGAACCTCGCGCTCGCGGCGCCCCCTGGCGCGACCGACGACGACATCCGCTCGTCGCTCGCCGCGGTCGACGCCCTCGAGTGGGTCGAGGCCCTGCCCGACGGGCTCGACACCGTCGTCGGGTCCGGCGGCCGGGCGCTCACCGCCGCCCAGGCCCAGCAGATCGCGCTGGCCAGGCTGGTGCTCGCCGACCCGCACACGCTCGTCCTCGACGAGGCCACCTCGCTGATCGACCCGCGCGCGGCCCGGCACCTGGAGCGGTCGCTGGCCGCGGTGCTGCACGGCCGCACCGTGATCGCGATCGCCCACCGCCTCTTCTCGGCCCACGACGCCGACCGCGTCGCGGTGGTCGAGGACGGGAAGATCACCGAGCTCGGCTCGCACGACGACCTGGTCGCGGCCGGCGGCTCCTACGCCGCCCTGTGGCGCTCATGGCAGGGCGACCGCGAGGGACGAGCGGGCGCCCGTCGCCTGAACGGGCTGAGCGAGCGGCGCGACTGAGGCTCGCGAGCAGGTCGCCGCGAGGTACGAGCGGCGACCGGGCGCTCGGGAGGGTTGAGCAAGCGTCGCGTTGAGACCACCGCAGCCGATGCTGGAACTGGACCATGAGAGTTCCAGCGCGACCTTCAGAGGTTTCGAGACGGTTGCTGCGCAACCTCCTCAACCAGCGGTGGAGCGCTGAACAACCTCCTCAACCAGCGGTGGAGCGCTGCACAACCTCCTCAACCAGCGGTGGGGCGCTGCGCAACCTCCTCAACCAGCGGTGGGCCATGGGCTGGTACGCAATCGAGCTCGTTCAGCTTCCAGCCCAGGCTGCGGAGGTCTCGACAAGCTCGACCAGCGCGAGCTCAACCAGCGTGCGGCGCGTGCTCCAGGCCCGTGATCCGGATGCCCGAGTGCACCTTGTACTTGCGGTTGATCGAGATCAGGACGGCCGTGAGCGGCTCGAGCTGGCGGGCCAGGCGGAGCTTGCCGGCGCTGATGCCCTCGCGGCCGGTGACCGCTCGCGCCAGCTCCATCGCGACGGCCTTGCCGTCGTCGGAGTCACCCACGCAGAGCACGTCCTCGTCGAGGTAGTCCTCCTCGCCCCAGAGCCCGACGGCGGAGACGTTGTGGAAGGCGCCGACCACGGTCGCGTCCGGCGCCAGCGCTTGCGCACGCTCGGCAGCCGATCCCTCCCCGCCGTCGATCACGAGCCCGTGCGCCCCGCGCTTGTCGAAGGCGAGCGGGTTGACGCACGAGACCACGGTCCTGCCCGCCAGCGGCAGGGTGGCGACGAGCTCGTCGTGGCCGTCCCACGGCACCGCGAGCAGCACCACGTCGGCGTCGGCGCAGGCCTCGGCGTTCGCGGCGCCGGTGACCTCCCCGGCGCCGTCGACGCCCTCCAGCCGCGCGCGGATCTCCTCCGCGGTCACCGCGGCCTTCTCGGCGGCCCGTGAGCCGATCACCACGTCGTGCCCGTGGCGGGCGAAGCGGTAGCCGAGACCCTTGCCCTGCGGGCCGGTCCCGCCCATCACCGCGATCCGGTACGTCGTCACCCGCGCGATGCTCGCACGCCACGGCGACGTGACCTCGCAGTGGCCCGGCAGTTGATATTTTCGACCCATCAAGGACACGGACCACGAGGCGATGCCGAGAGAGCTGCGCGGAGACATCCAGGGGCTGCGCGCGGTCGCGGTCCTGACGGTGATCGCTGCCCACGCCGGGGTGCCGTTCCTGCCCGGCGGCTTCGTGGGCGTCGACGTGTTCTACGTCATCTCCGGCTACCTCATCGCCTCGCTGCTCTACCGCGAGGTGCTGCTCACGGGGAGGATCTCGGTCGGGGCGTTCTGGGCCCGCCGGGCCCGGCGCATCCTGCCGGCGGCCACCCTCGTCACGGTCGTGACGGTGCTGCTCTCGCTCGCGTGGCTGAGCCTGCTCGACGCGCGCCAGGTGGTCGTCGACGCGCTCTGGGCCTCGGCGTTCGCGGCCAACATCCACTTCGCGCAGCAGGGCGTCTACTACTTCGCCCAGGGCGAGGGGCCCTCGCCGCTGCAGCACTACTGGTCGCTCGCCGTCGAGGAGCAGTTCTACGTCGTCTGGCCGCTGCTGCTCGGCGCGTGCCTCGTCGTGACCCGCTGGCTGCGCCGGGGCCGGACCCGCCAGGTCGAGCGGCTCCCGCGCAGCGCGGTGCTCACGATGCTGGTCGTGCTGACCCTGGCGTCCCTCGCGTGGTCGATCCACGCGACCGTGGCCTCCCCCGCCTCGGCGTACTTCTCGACGCTGACCCGCGCCTGGGAGCTCGGCGCCGGCGCGCTGGTCGCGCTGGTGCCCCCGACGTTCGTGCGCCGCCTCACCCGCCTCAGCCTCGAGACAATGGCGGTCGCCGGCGCGGGGCTGCTCGTGACGTCCTGCGTGGTGATCACCGAGGACACGCCGTTCCCCGGCATCGCGGCCGTCCTGCCGGTCGCGGGCACCGCGCTGCTGATCCTCTCGGGCTCGGCCGCCGACGCGCCCGGCAAGCGGACGACGTCGAGCCGGGCCCTGGCCGTCGCCCCCATGCGGATGATCGGCGACTGGTCCTACTCGCTCTACCTGTGGCACTGGCCGGCGTTCGTGCTGCCGCCGGTCGCGCTCGACCGCGGCATGACGCCGGTCGAGAAGGCGCTCGCGGTCCTCGTGGTGATCACGCTGTCGGCGTACTCCTACCGGTTCGTCGAGACGCCCTTCCGGGTCGGCCGCCCGGCGCGCCGGCTCGTCCGGCGCCGGGCGCTGGTGCTCTACCCCGCCAGCGCCGTGCTGGTGGTCGCCACCGCCGGCGGGGCCTGGTGGTGGACGGGCCACCAGGGCGGCGAGCACGGCAACACCCCGCCGATCACCGTCGCCGGCCCACCCATCGACGGTGTGCACAACACCGAGGCGCTGGTGCGGGCCTCGGTCTCCGCGGCCAAGGACAAGCGCGCGGTGCCGAGCAACCTCACCCCCGACCTGCTCAACCTGCGCGACTCGATCGCCGACGTCGGCGAGTGCGACTACGAGGACAACGTCCGCACCCTCTGCCCGCACGGCGACGGCGACCGGTCGGTCGTGGTGATCGGCGACTCCCACGCCCGGGCCTGGATCCCGGCGTTCAACCGCATCATCGACGCCGGCCACTGGACCGCCTACTACCTCGTCAAGCCGCAGTGCACCGCCGCGCACGTCACGATCGCCTCGCTCGGGTCCGACCAGCCGTTCACCGACTGCTCCGACTTCCAGGACTGGGTGGTCGGCCAGGTCGAGGAGCTGCACCCCGACCTGGTGGTCGTCGCGTCGTCCCCTCCGGTCAACGGGGTGTTCGACGGCGGCAAGCGCATCACCTCGGTCGACGGGATCATCCCGATCCTGCGCGCGGGCTACGACGACCTCTTCATCGAGCTCAGCCAGTACGCCGACCAGGTGGCGCTGGTCCGCGACGTGCCGAAGTCACCCGACGACCCGGCCACCTGCCTCTCCTCGGGCAGCCCCAGCCTCGGCGACTGCATGTTCGAGCCCGTCGAGCGCTCCACGGTCCTCGGCAACGTGGCGGTCGACTCGGCCCGCAGCACCGGCATCGAGGTCGTCGACCCGACCCCGTGGCTCTGCTACCAGGGCGAGTGCCCGATCGTCATCGGCGGCACGCTGAGCTACCGCGACACCGACCACATCACCACCGAGTACGCCGCCAACCTCTGGAGCGAGCTCGGCCACGCGCTGCACATGCTGACCGCGGTGGAGTGAGGCCCGCGCCGACGGTGGCTGAGGTGCGAAGGCGCTCTGGCGCCTGAGCCTCGAAGCCTCTGAACGCTGCGCCGGGACTGGCGTGGTCCAGGATGGCTGCCTTCGCTGCAGCGGCTTCGAGGCTCGGCCGTGGACGGCCTCACACCTCAGCCATCGAGTCGGGACGTGTGTCCTTCGCGACCTTGTAATAGTGACAGTGCCACTGTCACAGTTGGGGCGTGCAGCTCTCCTATCCCCTCCAGTACTCCGGCAACCCGCGCGAGACCGCTGACCAGGTCGCCGAGCTCGAGCAGGCCGGCCTCGACATGGTCTGGGTGGCCGAGGCCTACGGCTTCGACTCACCGACGCTGATGGGCTACCTCGCCGCCAAGACCGAGCGGCTCCAGATCGGTGCGGGCATCATCAACGTCTTCTCGCGCACGCCCGGCGCGATCCTGCAGACCGCGGCCGGCCTCGACAACGTGTCGGCCGGGCGGGCCGTGCTCGGCCTGGGCGCGAGCGGCCCGCAGGTGATCGAGGGGTTCCACGGCCTTCCCTACGAGAAGCCGCTGGGCCGCACCCGCGAGGTGATCCGCCTGGTCCGCTCCGGGCTGAAGCGCGAGCCGCTGGAGTCGCACGGGATCTTCGACATCCCGCTCTCGGAGGGCAAGGGGCTCGGCCTCGGCAAGCCGCTCAAGATCCTGGTCCACCCCGAGCGCGACACGATCCCGATCTGGGTCGCGTCCCTCGGCGACAAGAACGTCGAGATGACCGCCGAGCTGGCCGACGGCTGGCTGCCGATCATGTTCGTGCCCGACAAGGCGCGCGACGTCTGGGGCGACGCCCTCGACGCCGGCACGGCCAAGCGCGACCCGGGGCTGGCGCCGCTGCAGATCAGCGCCGGCGGCATGGTCGCCATCGGCGAGGGCGAGGACACCAAGGCGCTGCTGGAGTTCCTGCGCCCGATGTACGCCCTCTACGTCGGCGGCATGGGCGCGCGCGGCAAGAACTTCTACAACGAGCTCGCGCAGCACTACGGCTACGAGAAGGAGGCCAAGGAGATCCAGGACCTCTACCTCGACGGCAAGAAGAAGGAGGCCGAGGCGCTCGTCCCGATGGAGTGGATGGAGCAGAGCAACCTCGTCGGCCCCGCGTCGTACGTCCAGGAGCGCATCGCGGCGTTCAAGGAGGCCGGCGTGAGCCACCTCTCGATCGTCCCGGCCACCGACAACCCCGCGGCGACGGTGAGCCAGCTCAAGGAATGGGTGTCGTGAGGCCGACGCTGTGAGGCTGGCGTCCCGGCACCGCTACGACAACCTCGAGCTGATCCGGACCCTCGACCCCTACGACGACGCCGACCGCGACCGCATCGTCAGCCTCACCGGCCGCCACGACTTCCCCTGGGACTTCGACCAGGGCACGGCCATCGCGTTCCTGCGCGACTACGGCATCCCGTCGATCTCCCGGCTGCTCGACCGCACCCGCGAGTTCGAGGACCACGGCGTGAAGCGGTACGACGACACGCTGTTCTTCCAGGAGGAGGCGATCCTCGAGGGCGTCGACTCCGAGCGCTCGCACACCGCGATCCGCCGGCTCAACCGCATCCACGGCCACTACGACATCCCGAACGACGAGTTCCAGTACGTCCTCGCCACCACGATCGTCGGGCCGGTGCGCTGGATCCGCCGCTACGGCTGGCGCCCGCTCGACGAGCGCGAGCTGGTGGCGATGGCGCGCTTCACGACCCGGTTCGGCGAGTTGATGGGCATCAAGGGCCTGCCCGAGACCTACGAGGGCTACGAGGACCTGCTCGACTCCTACGAGGCGGAGCGGTTCGCGTTCGACCCGGCCAACAGGCGGGTCACCGAGGCGACGATCCGCATCGGCCGCGCCACCGCGCCGTGGTACCTCAAACCCGGCTTCCGCCGGGTCTCGATCGCCCTGATGGACGAGCCGCTGCGCCTCGCGCTCGGCATGGAGGAGCAGCCGCGCTGGCTGGTGCGCGCGGTCGACCTCGGCCTGCGGCTGCGCGCCAGGGTCCTGCGGTTCCTCCCGCCGCGCCGCGCGCCGTACGAGCGCACGCACCCGACCTACCCGAACGGCTACGAGCTGGCGAAGATCGGCCCCGCCTCGATGCTCGACGACCTGAACAAGAAGGAGCGGACCGTTGCCTGACGAGCCCTCGACCACGGTGCCCGGTTTCTACGACCAGGAGCACGAGGACTTCCGCGCCACCGCGCGCGCCTTCCTGAAGAAGGAGGTCGTGCCGTTCCACGACCAGTGGGAGAAGGACGGCCAGGTCGACCGCGAGGTGTGGCGCAAGGCGGGCGCGGCGGGGCTGCTCTGCTTCGACGTCGACGAGGAGTACGGCGGCGCGGGGGTCAAGGACTTCCGCTACAACGTCGTCCTCACCGAGGAGATCACCCGCGCGGGCGCGAGCGGGGTCGGCTTCCCGGTGCACAACGACGTCATCGTCCCCTACATCTCGGCGCTCGCGAACGACGAGCAGAAGCAGCGGTGGCTGCCCGGCCTGGTCTCCGGCGACCTGGTCTCGGCGATCGCCATGACCGAGCCCGGGGCCGGCTCCGACCTCCAGGGCATCCGCACCTCGGCGGTCGACAAGGGAGACCACTACGTGCTCAACGGCTCGAAGACCTTCATCTCCAACGGCATCCTGTCCGACCTGGTGATCGTGGTCGCGCGCACCGACCCCGACGCCGGCCACCAGGGCATCTCGCTGCTGGTGGTCGAGCGCGGCATGCCCGGCTTCGAGCGCGGCCGCAAGCTCGACAAGGTCGGGCTCCGTGCGCAGGACACCGCCGAGCTGTTCTTCGACAACGTCGAGGTGCCCAAGGCCAACCTGCTCGGCACCGAGGGCTCGGGGTTCGTCTCGCTCATGGAGAACCTGCCGCAGGAGCGGGTCTCGATTGCGGCGATCGCGGTGGCGGTGTCGGAGCTGGTGCTGGAGCTGTGCCTCGACTACGCCAAGACCCGGACGGCGTTCGGCAAGCCCATCGGCAGCTTCCAGCACAACCGGTTCCTGCTCGCCGAGATGGCCACCGAGGTGCACATCGCAAGGGTCTTCCTCAACGACTGCGTGACCAGGCTGAACGCCGACGAGGTCGACACCTCGCTGGCGTCGATGGCGAAGTGGTGGACCACCGAGCTCCAGACCAAGATCGTCGATCGCGGCGTCCAGCTGTTCGGTGGCTACGGCTACATGACGGAGTACCCCATTGCCAAGGCGTTCGTGGACTCGCGCATCCAGACCATCTACGGCGGGACCACCGAGATCCAGAAGGAGATCATCGGCCGGATGCTCGGCCTCTGACTCGCCTGCTGGTCCAGACCAGCGTCGGCGCTGGCACAAACCGAGTGGGTGTGCCGTCGATGAGTTCGGCAGGGTTGGCGGGTCGTTGTCGCTGCCCTCTCGGGGAGATCCCCGATGCCGACTGTCCCCGCTCTCTGATGGAGTGTCCCCATGCATCGCCAGATCGCCGGAAAGCTCACCGGACGCGTCACCAAGTGGATCGTGCTCGCGGTGTGGATCGTGCTGCTCGCGGGCGCCGGTGGCCTCAGCGCCAAGCTCGCCGACGTCCAGAACAACGAGGCGTCCTCGTGGCTCCCCGCGTCGGCCGAGTCGACGAAGGTGGTCGAGGAGCTCTCCGGCACCATCGACCCCAATGACATCCCGACGCTGATCGTCTACTACCGCGATGGCGGCCTCACCGACAGCGACCGCGCCGCGATCGAGGAGCAGGCCACCGAGCTGGGCAACATCGACGGCGTCGTCGACCAGAAGGTGCTCACGCCCGCAGCCGCCGAACAGATCCCCGACCTGCCGTTCAAGCTCAGCTCTGACGACGGCGAGGTGGCGGTCAGCTCCCTGACCTTCAACTTCGGCAAGAACGGCTGGAACGACATCCCCGACGCCGCCGGCCAGATCGACGAGATCGCGAAGATCGACGGTGTCACCGTCCACCTGGCGGGCTACGGCGGCCAGGCCCGCGACGCCGCGGAGGCGTTCGAGGGCATCGACACCAACCTGATCCTCATCACGCTGCTGGTCGTCGTCGTGATCCTGCTGTTCACCTACCGCAGCCCGATCCTGTGGCTGCTCCCGATCATCAGCGTCGTCGTCGCCTACTCCGTGTCCGGCGGCGTGGTCTACCTGCTCGCCAAGTACGCCGACCTCACGGTCAACGGGCAGAGCCAGGCCATCCTGGGCATCCTGGTCATCGGCGCCGGCACCGACTACGCGCTCCTCCTCGTCGCTCGATATCGAGAAGAGCTCCGCCGCCACGACGACCGGCACGAAGCGATGGCCTTCGCCCTGCACCGCGCGGCGCCTGCCCTGCTGGCGAGCGCGTCGACAGTTGCCGTCGGCATGCTGTGCCTGTCCTTCGCCGAGCTCAACTCCACGGCCGGCCTCGGCCCGGTCAACGCCGTCGGCATCGCCGTCACCTGCCTGGTGATGGTCACGCTGCTGCCGGCGCTGCTGGTGATCTTCGGACGCTGGATCTTCTGGCCCAAGCGACCCGGCTTCGGCTCGCAGGAGCCCAACACCAGCGGCTTCTGGGCGCGCGTCGGCGACCGCATCGCCAAGGCGCCCCGCAAGGTGTGGACGGTCACCGCCGTGCTTCTCCTCGCTGCGTCGCTCGGCCTGTTCACGCTCGACTCCGACGGGCTCTCGACCGAGGACACCTACACCAAGGAGTTCGACTCGATCAAGGGTCAGAAGCTGCTGGTCGAGCACGGCCTCCAAGACAACTCCAACACCGTCCAGGTCGTGGCTGACAGCGACCGGCTCGACCAGGTCGTAGCCGCCATCGACGGCGTCAAGGGTCTGGGGGAGCCCACCGTTCCCGAGGAGGTCGGCGACGGTCGGTCCTACTTCGAAGCGACGGTCGGTGCGGACATCTCGTCCACGGCGGCGTTCGACATCGTCGAGGACACGCGAGAGGCGGTGCACGGCGTCGACGGCGCCGACGCCCTCGTCGGAGGCGGCTCGGCGTTCTACCTCGACACCAAGATCGCCTCCGACCGCGACAACAGGGTGATCATCCCGATCGTCCTGGTGGTGGTGCTCTTCATCCTGGTCGGGCTGCTGAGGGCGGTGGCGTCGCCGCTGATCCTGATGGCGACCGTGATCTTGTCCTTCGGCGCCGCGCTCGGCCTCTCGTCGCTGCTGTTCAAGTACGTCTTCGGGTTCGCCGGTTCCGATCCAGGATTCCCGCTGTTCGCCTTCGTGTTCCTGGTCGCCCTCGGCATCGACTACAACATCTTCCTCATGACCAGGGTCCGGGAGGAGACGGCCAACCACGGGACCCGCAAGGGCTCCCTCATCGCGCTGGGATCGACCGGAGGCGTGATCACCTCGGCCGGCGTCGTCCTGGCGGCGACGTTCCTGGTGCTGGGGTCGATCCCGTTCGTGTTCCTGGCCGAGCTCGGGGTCGCGGTCGCTCTGGGGGTGCTGCTCGACACGATGATCGTCCGGTCCGTGCTCGTCACCGCCCTCAACCTCGACCTGGGCGGCAAGATCTGGTGGCCGAGCAAGCTCGACCGGGGCGACAACACCGTCGACCCGGGCGCTTCCGAGCCGGAGCGCGAGCCGGTCTCGGTCTGACGAGACGATCCAGTGGGTGGGCCGGAGGAATGCCTCCGGCCCACCCCTCGTTAGCCTGAACCGTGGACTCCCCCACCCCCCAGCAGGTTCGCCGCGCGCTGGCGCGGGCCGAGCGGGGCGCGGCCCTCGACCTCGACGAGGCGACGGTCCTGCTCGCGGCCACCGGCGAGGACCTCGACCGGTTGTGCGCCGCGGCGGCGAGGGTGCGCGACGCGGGTCTCGTCGCGGCCGGGCGCCCGGGCGTCGTGACCTACTCGCCGAAGGTGTTCATCCCGGTCACCAGGCTGTGCCGCGACCGGTGCCACTACTGCACCTTCGTCGAGACGCCGGGCCAGGCCGCGCGCGAGGGCCGGGCGCCGTACCTCTCCCCTGACGAGATCCTCGAGATCGCGCGGCAGGGCGCCGAGCTCGGCTGTCTCGAGGCGCTGTTCACCCTCGGCGACCGGCCCGAGGACCGCTGGCCCGAGGCGCGGGAGTGGCTCGACGAGCAGGGCTACGACTCGACGCTGGCCTACGTCCGCGCGATGGCGGTGCGGGTGCTGGAGGAGACCGGCCTGCTGCCGCACCTCAACCCCGGCGTGATGTCGTGGGAGGAGCTCAACCGGCTCAAGCCGGTCTCACCCTCGATGGGGATGATGCTCGAGACGACGTCGCGGCGGCTGTTCGAGACGAAGGGCGAGGCGCACTTCGGTTCGCCCGACAAGGACCCTGCGGTCCGGCTCCGCGTGCTCGAGGACGCCGGCCGGCTGTCGATCCCGTTCACCACCGGCCTGCTGGTCGGCATCGGCGAGACGCTCACCGAGCGCGCCGAGACGATCCTGGCGCTGCGCGCCACCTCTCGCGCGTACGGCGCGGTGCAGGAGGTGATCGTCCAGAACTTCCGGGCCAAGCCCGACACCGCCATGCGGCACATCGACGACCTGGCGCTCGACGACTACCGCGCCACGATCGCGGTCACGCGGCTGCTGCTCGGGCCGAAGGCCCGCGTGCAGGCCCCACCCAACCTGGTGGACCTCGCGGAGTGCCGCGCGCTGCTCGAGGCCGGCGTCGACGACTGGGGCGGCGTCTCGCCGCTCACGCCCGACCACGTCAACCCCGAGCGGCCCTGGCCCTCTCTCGACCGGCTGCGCGCGATCACCTCCGAGTGCGGTTTCGAGCTCGCGGCCCGGCTGACCGTGCACCCGGAGTACGTCCGCGCCGCCCTGAACGACGGGAGTCCGTGGCTCGACCCGCGCGTCTCCGCGCACGTGGCCGCCCTCGCGCAGCCCGACGGGCTCGCGCGCCCCGGCGTACGCCCGACCGGCCTGCCGTGGCAGGAACCCGACGGCGGTTTCGAGTCCGTGGGCCGCACCGACCTTTTCGAGGCCGTCGACCACGAGGGCCGCACCGAGGACCGCCGCTCCGACTTCGCCGACGTCTACGGCGACTGGGACTCGGTCAAGGCCGCCGCCTCCGGGATAGTCCCAGACGTTTCCAACACGAATCCCGGCGTGTCCGGTGCGAAACGTCTGGGACTATCGGCCCTCTCGGCGGCCGAGAAGGACCCGGGCAACCTGTCCGACGAGCACGCGCTGACGCTGATGACCGCGGAGGGCCCGCTGCTGGAGCAGGTGGTGCGGCTCGCCGACGACCTGCGCCGCGAGACCGTGGGCGACGAGGTGACCTACGTCGTCAACCGCAACATCAACTTCACCAACGTCTGCTACGTCGGCTGCCGGTTCTGCGCGTTCGCGCAGCGGCGCACCGACGCCGACGCCTACTCGCTCTCCCTCGACGAGGTGGCCGACCGGGCCCACGAGGCCTGGGAGCTCGGCGCCACCGAGGTCTGCATGCAGGGCGGCATCGACCCCGAGCTGCCGGCCACCGCCTACTTCGACCTGGTCACCGCGGTGAAGCAGCGGGTGCCGGAGATGCACGTGCACGCGTTCAGCCCGATGGAGGTCGTCAACGGCACCGCCCGCACCGGCCTGTCCATCGAGGACTTCCTCATCAAGGCGCGCGAGGCCGGGCTCGGGTCGCTGCCGGGCACCGCGGCGGAGATCCTCGACGACGAGGTCCGCTGGGTGCTCACCAAGGGCAAGCTGCCGACCCGCACCTGGATCGAGGTCGTCTCGACCGCGCACCGCGTCGGCATCCCGACGACCAGCACGATGATGTACGGCCACGTCGACAACCCGCGCCACTGGGTCAGCCACCTCCGCGTGCTCAGCCGGATCCAGGACGAGACGGGCGGCTTCACGGAGTTCGTGCCGCTGCCGTTCGTGCACACCAGCGCCCCGATCTACCTCGCCGGCGTCGCCCGCCCCGGCCCGACCCTGCGCGACAACCTCGCCGTGCACGCGATGGCCCGGATCCTCCTGCACGGCCGGATCCGCAACATCCAGACCAGCTGGGTCAAGCTCGGCGTCGAGGGCACGCGCGCGATGCTCCGCGCCGGGGCGAACGACGTGGGCGGCACCCTCATGGAGGAGACGATCTCCCGCATGGCCGGCTCCGAGCACGGCTCCGCCAAGACCGTCGCCGAGCTCGTCGAGATCGGCGCCGGCATCGGTCGTCCGGTCGTCGAGCGCACCACCACGTACGGACCCCGGTAGACGTCGACCCGGCGCGAACTTCGCGCCGGGTCGACTCCCCCACAGATGGACCGGGTTCAACCCCGAGCGGCCCTGCGGCGCGAGATCGCGTCGACGGCGGCGGCGATCAGCAGCACCACGCCGGTGATCACCGACTGCCACTGCGCGCCGAGGCTCGGGCGGAGCAGCAGGCCGTTGGGGATGATCGCGATCACCAGGGCGCCGAGGATCGCGTCGCGCGGCCGGCCCCGGCCACCGAAGAGCGAGGTGCCGCCGATGACCGCCGCCGCCACCGAGAACAGCAGCACGTTGCCCGAGCCGAGGTCGAGCGAGGCCGAGGACTGCGAGGAGGCGAGCATGACGCCGCCGAGCGCGCCGAACGCCGAGCAGATGGCGAACGCCGTGACCTTCATGTGCACGACGTCGATGCCCGCACGGCGGGCGGCCTCAGCGTTGCCGCCAGTGGCGTAGAGGTGCCGGCCCCAGGTCGTCTTCGTGAGCAGGATCGTGCAGGCGATCATCAGCACGATCGCGATCGCCGCCGGCACCGGGATCCCCTGCTTGACCGCGAACGTGCCGCGGTCGCGGCACGCCAGGTAGGTGAGCACGATCGCCACCGCGGCCACCGCGCCGCCGCGGGCCAGCACCAGGTTGAGCGACTCGTGGGCCAGGCCCGCGGCCTTGGAGCGCACCGAGCGGAGCACGGTGTAGCCGATGAAGCCGGCCACCAGCACGATCGTCAGGATCCAGCTCTGGGCGACGCTGAGGGTGCCGTAGGTGAGGTCGCGCCACAGGTCGTAGTTGGACGTGTTGATCGGCTGGCCGCTCAGCGCGAACTGGAGCACGCCCTGCCAGGCGAGGAACAGCGCCAGCGTCGCCACGAAGCTCGGGATGCCGACCTTGGCAACCAGCCACCCGTTGAAGATGCCGATGGCCGCGCCGATGCAGATCGCGGCGACCAGGGCCGGCACGAGGTGCTGGGTCAGGTTGGTCAGGATCAGCACCAGCCCGACCGCGACGACAGCCGCGCCGGCGTAGGTCTTGAGCAGCACGGCGAGTGCGATCGCGCACACCATGCCGATGACCAGCGCCCAGTAGAGGAAGCCGGGCAGCCCGTCGTCGAGGCTGCCCTTGAACACCCCGACCGCGGCGAACGCCGCGCAGGCACCGCCGGCGGTGCCGGCCGACAGGTCGATCTCGCCGAGGAGGAGCACGAAGACGAGCCCGAGGGCGATGACCGCGATGTAGGCGCCCTGGCCCGGCAGGTTGCCGAGGTTGAGCGCGGAGAGGAACCGGTCGCTGACCTGGCTGAAGATGATGCCGAGGACGACGAGGCCGAGCACCGACGGCAGCGCGCCGGGGTCGCCGGTGCGGAGCTTGCCGACCCAGCCGCGGACCGCGTCGCCGATCGACTTCTCCTCGACGTCGAGGGCGAAGCCGCCGTCGGGCGCGGCCGGCAGGGCGCCGGCCTCGACGTTGGTCTCCGGAGTGGTGGAAGACATGGCGCCCCTCAGATGCTCTCGCTGGCGACGGTCTGCGCGAGACCGAGCTCGCCGCTGCGACCGGAGGTGATCAGCTCGACGATCTGCGTCGTCGTCGTGTCCTTGGTGTGCACCTCGGCGGCGACCCGGCCGAGGTAGAGCGCCGCCACCCGGTCGGCGACCTCCATGACGTCGTTCATGTTGTGCGAGATGAGGACGACGCCCCGGCCCTGGTCGGCCAGGCGGCGGACGAGGTCGAGCACCTGACGGGTCTGGGCGACGCCCAGCGCCGCCGTGGGCTCGTCGAGGAAGACGACCTTGGAGTTCCAGAGCACCGCCTTGGCGATCGCCACCGTCTGCCGCTGGCCGCCGGAGAGGTTCGCGACGAGCTGGCGGACCGAGGAGACGGTGCGCACCGACAGGCTGGCCAGCGTGGCGCGGGCCTGGCGCTCCATCTCACCGTCGGAGAGGAAGCTGCGGTAGCGGCTGATCTCGCGGCCGAGGAACATGTTCTGGGTGATGTCGAGGTTGTCGGCCAGCGCGAGATCCTGGTAGACGAACTCGATGCCGAGCGCAGTCGCGTCGCGCGGGTCGGCGATCGTGACCGGCCGGCCCTCGAAGCGGATCTCGCCGCTGTCGATGTTGTTGATGCCGGCGATGCACTTGACGATCGTCGACTTGCCGGCGCCGTTGTCGCCGACGAGGGCGGTCACCTCGCCGGGGTAGATGTTGAGGTCCACGTCCTTGAGCACGTGGACGGGGCCGAAGCTCTTGTTGAGCCTCGAGATCTGCAGGATCGGGTCAGCCACCGGGTCACCGCCGTTCGGTCGGATGCGTACGCGTGGTCGGGGGACGCAGCCCGGTGCCGGCCGGGTGGGACGTGCCCACCCGGCCGGCACCGGCGGAGCTCACTTGATGCCGAGCTCGCTGCAGTCGTCCTCGATGCCGGCGCAGATGTCGTCGGCGGTGAGCGCCCCGGCGTCGATGACGTCCTGGACGTTCGCCTGCGTGATCACCTCGGACGGCAGGAGCAGGGCCTGGAGCTGGTGGTCCGGCGCCTGCGGGTCCTCGAACGGCGACAGCGTGATCCCGGCGTCGGCGGGGTCGGTGCCCGAGATCAGCGAGATCGCGAGCGCGGCGGCCGCACCGGCCTCGAGCGTGACGTTCTTGAAGATCGTCATGCTCTGCTTGCCGGTGACGACGTTCTGCAGGCCCTCGACGCTGGAGTCCTGACCGGTGACGACGACCTTGCCGTCGGCGCCCTCGTTCTTCAGCACACCGATGACGGCGTTGGCGATGTCGTCGTTCGCGGCGAGCACGCCCTGGATGTCGCTGCCCGACGCGGTGAGCGCCTGGGTGAACGCCGGCGCGGCGTTCTCGACCTTCCAGCCCTTCACCGTGGTCTCCTGGGCGATCTCCAGGTCGCCCGACTCCACCAGCGGGTCGAAGACCGAGTGGGCGCCCTTCTGGAACAGCACGGCGTTGTTGTCGACGTCGGTGCCGCC
This sequence comes from Nocardioides halotolerans DSM 19273, assembly GCF_000422805.1. GTDB lineage: Bacteria > Actinomycetota > Actinomycetes > Propionibacteriales > Nocardioidaceae > Nocardioides > Nocardioides halotolerans. Next base: position 32,671 of record NZ_AUGT01000024.1, read on the forward strand.
GTTCATCATGATGATCTTCGGCTTGTCGACGCCCTGGTCCTTGAGGCAGTCGACGAGCGTCTGGGCCTGCAGGCGGCCGACGTCCTCGTTGTCGAAGGAGACGTAGTACGGCGCCGTGCCACCGAGGTTGACCCGGTCGTAGTCGATGACCTGCACGCCCGCGGCGTCCGCCAGCTGCTCGACGCCGGCACCGGACGCGGCGTCGATCGAGTCGATGATCAGCACCTGTGCGCCGTCGCCGATCATGCTCTGCGCGATCGAGGCGAACTTGTTCTTGTCGCCCTGGGCGTTCTGGACGTCCGCGGTGATGCCGGCGTCGCCGAGCGCCTGCTCGAGCAGCGGCTTGTCGTAGAGCTCGTAGCGCGTCGAGGAGGTCGTGTCCGGGAGGATCACGCCGACCTTGCCGGACGCCGAGGCGCCGCCGCCGCTGGAGTCGGCCGGGGCCGAGGCGGCGCTGGTGGGCGGGTTGTCGAGGCTGCAGGCAGCGGTGACGTCGGACTTGCTGCCACCCCCTCCACCCGAGCCGTCGGAGTCGGAGTCGTCACCGCAGGCGGCGAGGCCGGCAGTGCCGATGAGCAGGGCGACACCAAGTGCCGCCGCGCGGTGCAGGGGTGTGGACATGTTTCTCCTCGACAGGTGCGGGCGGTCCGGCCGCCCGGTGATCTCAGAGTGGAGTGTTGACCGTCACACCATTGTCGTCAAGAGTTGAACGTAAATTCTTCGCGAATGTTGGATATCGGCAGTTTGTCGCCATCTCTCGTCCACAAACGAGCTGCCATCTCTTGACCGCACCCGAGTCGCGAGGCACAGTTCCGCCCATGACGTCGCCCCCGCGCAGCGACCCGTCTCCCGGGTCGACCGCCTCGCTGCGGACGGCCAACCAGCACCGGGTGCTCGACGTCCTGCGCGGCGTACCGACCCCCTGGGCCGCCGAGGCCTCGAGCGGGCGCAGGGGCGACGCGGACGACGACGGCGTGTTCACCCAGGCCGAGCTGGCCCGGGCGACGGGGCTGGCCCCCGCCACGGTCTCCAGCATCGTCCGCGAGCTGGCCGGCGCGGGGCTGGTCGACACCGAGGCGGGCAGCGGCCGGCGCGGCTCCTCGGTGCAGCTGGCCCGCGGCGCCGGGATCGTCGCCGGCGTCGACTTCGGCCACAGCCACGTGGCGGTGGGAGTCGGCGACCTCGCCGGCCGGATGCTCGCCGACCAGCGGATCGCCCTCGACACGCCCACCGGCCACCAGGAGGCGCTCGCCCTCGCCAAGGACCTGCTCGCCCGGATGTCGGCGGGCCTGGGCGAGCTCCGGCACGTCGGCCTCGGCCTGCCCGCCCCGGTCAACGAGGAGGTCATCCGCTCCTCGGCGATCTTCCCGGGCTGGGAGGGCGTCAACGCGCGCGCCGTGGCCGAGGAGACGTTCGCCGCACCCGTCCACGTGGAGAACGACGCCAACCTCGGCGCGCTCGCGGAGCACCGCCACGGCGTCGGTCGCGGCCGCAGCAGCTCGGTATTCGTGAAGATCTCCTCGGGTGTCGGCGCGGGGATCATCATCGGCAACGAGCTGTTCCACGGCGCGGGCGGCACCGCGGGCGAGATCGGCCACCTCACGCTCGACGAGCAGGGCCCGCTGTGCCGGTGCGGCAGCCGCGGGTGCCTCGAGGCCTACACGTCCACCGCCAACGTGCTCGCCATGCTGGCCGGTCAGCTGCCGGACGCCAGTCTCGACGACGTCGTGGCCGCCGCCCACGAGGGCAACGTCTCGGCGCAGCGTGCGCTCGAGGACGCCGGGCTCCACCTCGGCTGGGGGCTCGCGAGCATCGTCAACCTCCTCAACCCCGAGCTCGTCGTCGTCGGCGGCGACATGGCCCGTGCAGGCGAGCTGCTCCTCGAGTCGGCCCGCATCGGCCTGCGTCGGCACGCCCTCGACTCGGTCGCCCTGACCCCGGTGCTCGCCTCCGAGCTGGGCGAGCGCGCCAGCCTCGTCGGGGCGGTGCTGCTCGCCGCGGAGCGCACCGAGCTCGCCGTCGACTGAGCTCTCACCCACCGGTTACCTTGATCAGCGTGAGCGACAACGACCCGGCAGACGGCGAGTCCTACGGCGACTACAGCGTCGACGACGAGGACCAGCCCTCCAACATCGACGGCCTGCCCGACCCCGACGTCGACGACGAGCTCGACCGCGGCTACTCGCCGCCGGAGAAGTGGTCGGCCGCCCAGGGCTACGGCAACACGCCGTACGAGGAGGCCACGGGCGAGACGCTCGACCAGCGGGTCGCACAGGAGGACCCCGAGCCGGACCCGTACGACGAGGCCGAGGTCGACGACGACAACCTCGACGACGGCGAGGTCGGCGACCAGCGCGCCGGTCGCCTGGTCGATCCTGACGAGGGGCTCGGTGAGGACACCGAGAAGGATCTCGTGGGCGACGACGTCGGCATCGACGGAGCGGCCGCATCGGCGGAGGAAGCCGCCGTGCACATCGTTACCGACCAGTAGGGGTACCGGGCTCCTCGCCGGACCGCCACCAGGCGGTTCGAGGGAAGGGAGTACTGATGTTTCTGCTCTGGCTGCTCGCTGTCGTCATCGGCATCGCGGGCATCATCTCGTTGTTCCGGGGACAGATTCTGTGGGGGATCATCCTGATCATCCTGGCGTTCGTCGTCGGCCCCGGCGGCTACAGCATCTTCGACAAGTAGCGACGTCGCCCGGCCGTCAACCGGCCAGGGCCCGGCTCGCCACGCGGAGGTCGGCCACCAACCCGTCGTAGACCGCGTCCCTGTCCTCGGCTCGCAGCACTGCCGAGGGATGGGTCGTGGGAAGCACCCAGTCGGGAGGGTGGTCGACCTCCACGCGTGTGGGCCAGTCGGTCAGCTGTCCGCGGCGTTCGCCGACGCGGAACGACGAGCCGTAGATGGCCTTCCCGGCCGTCCCGCCCAGCAGCACGACACCCACCGGCCTGTGCACGGCGAGCTCGGCGGCCAGCCACGGCGCGCACGCGGTGACGTGCGCCTGCTGAGGCGTCTGGTGGATCCGCTGCTTGCCGCGCGCCCGCCAGCGGAAGTGCTTGACGACGTTGGTGCGGTAGGTGTCCGCGGGGTCGATGCCCGCCTCGTCGAGCGCGCGGTCCAGCACCCGGCCGGCCGGGCCGACGAACGGCTTGCCGTGCCGGTCCTCCTGGTCACCGGGCTGCTCCCCGAGGAGCACCAGCCGGGCTCGACGCAGCCCCGCACCCATGACGACCTGCGTGGCGTCGCGGTAGAGCTCGCAGCCCCGGCACTCGGTGGCGGCCGCGCGCAGGCCGGCCAGCGTGGGCTTCCCCGGCACCCACCGCTCGGCACCCGGGCGCTCCTCGGCGACCATGCCCGACGGGTACCCAGCGCGGCCAGGGCGTGTCCCGCAATCGCTGGTGGATGCCGGCGTCGTCCAGGGCGTGCGATGGCGGCCTCGCAGGCCCGCGCGCAGACTGGGCGTCTTCGAAGGGTCGGCGCGGTCGTCAGCGTGCGTCCTGGGCGGCGTCCGGCGCCGCCATGGATTGCGGGACGCGCTTGGCTAGAACAGGTTCCAGTTCGCGCACCTAGGATGAGGCGGTGCGGTTCTCGATCAGCACGGCGTTCCTGCCGACCGACCAGCTGGTGCCGATCGCGCGCGCAGCCGACGAGCTGGGCTACGACAGCCTCGCGATGCCCGATCACGTCGTCGACCTCGAGACGCTGCGCACGCCGTACCCCTACACACCGGACGGCGCACGACGCTGGGGACCCGAGGCGGAGTGGCCGGACCCGTGGGTGATGGCCGGCGCGCTCTCGACGGTGACCACCCGGCTGCGCTTCGTCACCAGCGTCTACGTGCCGGCGCTGCGCAACCCGTTCCAGGTGGCGAAGTCGGTCGGCACCGCGGCGGTGATCTCGGGCAACCGGGTCGCGCTCGGGGTGGGGATCGGCTGGTGCGAGGAGGAGTTCGAGCTGCTGGAGCAGGGCTTCCGCACGCGCGGGCGGCGTACCGACGAGGGGCTCGCGCTGATCAAGGAGCTCTGGCAGCCCGGCTGGCGCGAGTTCCACGGTGAGTTCTACGACGCGCCCCGGCTGGTGATGGAGCCGACACCGACCGCGCCGGTGCCGATCTACGTCGGCGGCCTCTCCGAGATCGCGTTCGCACGGGCGGCCAGGCACGACGGCTGGGTCGGCGACATGTACAGGACCGACGAGGCGATCGGCTGGGCCACACGCCTCGCCGAGGTCCGTGCGGAGACCGGCGCCGAGGGCGACTTCAGCGTCTTCGTCGCGCTCACCGACGCCTTCCTGCCCGAGCACTTCGCCCGGGCCGAGGAGGGCGGGGTCACCGACTGCATGACGATGCCGTGGATGTACTACTCCGGCCGCGACGCCACCGTCGAGCAGAAGGTCGAGGGCATGGCGCGGTTCGCGGACGACGTGATCGAGCCTCTGGCCTCCGCTCGGGGATCCTGACGGGGTCGTCGACCGTGAACGGGATGCCAGTCGCATGGTCGCCCGCGCGCCGGCGCGCGGTCAGACTGGGCGTCTATCCATGCACCGGCAACGCCGCCAGCGTGCGTGGCTGGGCGGCGCTGGCGCCGCCAGGGGTTTCCCGACGCGTCCTAGACTCCGCGCGATGCTTACCTATCTGTTGCTGAGCGGGCCCGGCGTAGCCGGCCGCGACGCAGCTGCCCTCGATGCGCGGGTGCGCGCGGCGGCTCCGAAGGTCCTTCTCCAGGTCGCCGAGGCTGCGCTGTGGGCCGACGATGCTGGTGGCTGCCTTCTGTGGACCTGGGAGTCGGCGACGGAGAAGGTCGGAGGCCGCCACGTGCACGCCACCGAGCGCGGCGTGCTCGCCCTGGCTGGGAGCGCGTGGTCGCGCACGTCCTGGGAGACCGCAGCGTCCCTGGCGCAGACCGGTGACGTGTCTGCGGACCCGGCGAAGATGCGCGACGCGCTGACGGGGAGCTTCTCGGCGGTGTCGATCAGCACCGGCGGCCGAGGATTCGTGACCACTGATGCGACCGGAACCGGGCACGTCCACCTGGCGCGGGGAGGTGATGTCTGGGCGGTGTCGAACCGGGCACCTCTGGCCGCCATCGGTCTGTACGGCGACTGGGAACCGGACGTCGAGGCACAGGCCTGGATGGCGATGCACGCGTTCTTCGACGCCACGAGCACCTCGGTGAGGGGGGTCGAGCTCCTGCCGGCCAGCTCGGCGGTGAGGGTGGCGCCCGGGACCGTTCCGGTCCTCGACGTCGGTACGACACCGTGGGAGGTCGGCGCGTTCTCGTCCATCGGTGTCGAAGAAGCGCTCGACGACGCCGCGCACGCGCTCGTCGAGCAGGCCGGAACTATCGCGTCGACCACGGTGGCGACGCCCGTGGTGAGCCTGTCCGGCGGGAAGGACTCGCGGCTGGTCCTGGCGGCCCTCCGGGCCGCTGGGTGCGCGGGCGACATCAAGTTCCGCACGGTGGGCATGCCCGGCGCCTCGGATCGCGAGACCGCGGTGCTCCTCGCCGATGCCTACGGGCTCGACCTCGAGATCCAGGAGCCCGGGGTCGACACGGGCCCGACGTTGCTCGAGCTCGACCAGCGCGTCCGCCGCCACGCCTTCCAGACCGCTGGCATGTTCGGTGCCTGGAACCTTCAGGGCTTCTACGGCAACAGCACGGAGATCAACGCGACCGGGTTGTACGGCGAGCTCATGCGGACCATCTACCGGTTCGACCAGCCGTTGGACACTCCCGACCGGGCGATCGACCATCTGCAGAACGGGATGGGCTGGGATCGCCAGCGCATGCTAAGACCGCACGTTCGCGAGGCTCTGGACGAGAAGCTCGCGTCGTGGGCGAGATTCAGGATGTCGCAGGGCTGGACCCCACGCAGCCTGCTCGACCTCTTCTACGCGGAGATGCGGGTCCGCCGCTGGCTGGGCACCGCAGAGGAGACCAACACCCTCAACGCCACGGCCAACCTCCTGCAGCTCAAGGAGTGCATCATCGCCGGGTTCGCCGCCGAGCCCGACGCCAGGAGCCGCGACGAGCTCCACTACCGGCTCATCGAGCGGCTGGACCCGTCTCTCCTCACCGTGCCGCTCGCCCACGTGCACTGGGACTCCTCGCTGGCCGCACCCGACGGTCCCGGCAACCCCACACCCGTCCACTCGACGGTCGAGGGCTCCGAGGCCTGGCAGATCCGAGGATGGAGCTCGCACCGACGGCTGACGGGGCCGAGCTACTGGCGAGCGACAACGCGCTGCACGCGATTCTCGACCCGGCCCGCATCAGACGAGTGATCTCTCGCCCGCGGAGTCCGGGGCGCGCGGCCCAGCTCTGGGGCATCTGGGCGGGGTCGATCTGGGTCTCAGGTGGCTACGAGATCTTCCCCTGGAACGGGCCCGCCACCCCCGCGACGGTCGCGCCGTCAAGGCTGGTCGCCGCGGTGTCGCTGCCGGTCAACCCGAGGCGCAAGAAGCCCGGAGCAGCAGCCCACGCCCCTGGTCGACAGACGACCCCAGGCGGCCGGGCCGTCCGCTTGCAGCAACGCCTGACGCGGTGGTTCCGCCGATGACCGGATGCGTTCCCTGACCTGGCCAACCACACCAGAACCGGGGCACGCAGCGAGGTTTGCTCACCCGCGTGCCGGATCCGGCGTCACCAGGTGCCGCGGGGCACGCGCAGCTCGAGGCGGGGCACGGCCGTGACCCCGAGGGCCTCGCGCAGCGTGCGGGCGAACGTGACCTTGGAGCAGCCCACCAGCCGGTCGGCGGTGTCGGCGACGCTCCCGATGTAGGTGACGTAGCCGTCGCCGACGTTGAGGCGGTCGGAGCGGCAGTAGACGAGGTCGAACACGCCGTCGTTGGTCAGGATGATGTGGTTGGAGCCCTGCTCGCCGTAGACGTAGTCGATGCCGTCGCCCGCGAGCATCGTGTCGTTGCCCTCGTCACCGGTGGCGTTGTCGTTGCCCGGCCCCATGTCCATGTAGTCGTCGCCGTCGCCGCCGTCGAGGGTGTCGTCGCCGTCGTTGCCCTCGACGTGGTCGTTGCCCGCGCCGCCGGAGACGTGGTCGTTGCCGGCGTCGCCGTAGATCGTGTCGTTCCCCTCCTGGCCCTGGATGCCGATGCCCCTCTGCGCGACGTCGCCGTCGTTGCCGTCACCGCCGTGCGCGACGTCGTTGCCGGCACCCAGCATGACCTTCAGGTCGTCGCCCGCCCCGGCGTCGACGACGTCGTCGCCCGAGCCGGCGTTGATGGTGTCGACGCCGTCACCGCCGGACACGTGGTCGTTGCCCGCGTTGCCGTTGATCGTGTCGTTGCCGGGCCCGCCGTCGAGCACGGGGTCGTTGCCGCCGCCGCCGTCGATCCGGTCGTCGTCGTTCTCGCCGAAGAGCTGGTCGGCGCCCGGCCCACCCTGGAGGGTGTCGGCGCCGTTGCCGCCCCACGCCCGGTCGTTGCCGGCCATGCCCTTGAACTTGTCGTTGCCGCCCTTGGCCTTGAACTTGTCCTTGCCCGGCGTGCCCTTCACGTGGTCGGCCTTGTTGGTGCCGTGGAAGGTCTTCGCCTCGGCCGCGAGCGGCGGCACGAGTGCGAGAGCGAGGAGGGAGGCGGGGAGGAGGAGGGAGCGGCGAATGCGGTTCACCGCATGACGCTAACCCGCGTCACGCCTCGGAAGCCCTCGATCATGGACTTTTCACCTGATTTCATTCCTTCGGGTAGGCACGGCCAGCGGCTCGGCGCGACGTCCTAGTCTGCTTCCGTGAGTGGGCCGGCGTCCGACGACGATCGCGACCTGGGCTACCTGTTCGTGATCACCTACGGGCGGTCCGGCTCGACCCTGCTGATGGGGCTGCTCAACAGCATCCCGGGCTACCTCCTCCGCGGGGAGAACTGGGACGCGCTGCACCACCTGTTCCGCTTCCACCGGACCCTCGCGGACGGCAGCCGGAAGTGGGACCCCGCGCGACTTCGGCAGCGCACGCACCCCTTCTTCGGCGCCGGGGACTTCCCGGTGCGCAAGTCGCTCGAGGGCGCCCGGCGTCTCGTGCTCGACACCGTGCTCCGCCCACGCGACGACACGCGCGTCACCGGCTTCAAGGAGATCCGGTGGTACGCCGAGGACGTCGTGGAGTACGTCGCCTGGATGCGCGAGGTGTTCCCGGGCGCGCGGTTCGTCGTCAACACCCGCGACCACGACGAGGTGCGGCGCAGTGGCTGGTGGGCCAAGCACCCCGAGCACGCCGAGCAGCTCCCCGCCGTCGAGGCGCGGATCCTCTCCCTCGCCGACGGCCTCGGCGACGCGGCGTACCGCGTGCACTACAACGACTACGTCGCCGACCCGTCGGCGCTGCGCGGGCTATTCGACTGGCTCGGCGAGCCGTACGACGCGGCCGCGCTGCGCGAGGTCCTCGAGACCCGGCACTCGGTCGGCGGGAACGGCTAGGCCGTGTCTCTCGATTGCTGGTGGATGCCGGCGTCGTCCAGGCGCGGGCTGGCAAGGCGCCGGCATGCGCGCAGACTGGGCGTCTTCGAAGTGTCGGCAACGCCGCCAGCGCGTGCTCTGGGCGGCGTCCGGCGCCGCCATGAATTGAGAGACACGGCCTAGGCGGCGTCCCAGCGCACGGTCAGCCGCTGCACGGTCGTGGAGCCGCAGTTGGTGATCACGTCAAGGGGGTCCGCCCCGTTGACCAGCACCACCCGGTCGCCGGGCTCGCCACCCGGGACGGTGCACCATGCCCCGACGATAGCGACGCGCCGAGCGGCGACCCGCGGGTTGGCGACGCCGTGCGCCCGACCGCCAGACTGGGCGACGCCATGCCCACCGACGAACCCTCGCCCCCGGAGACCCGGGACACCCGCGAGATCTCCGCGACCATGGACCTCGCCCTACGCATCGGCGAGCTGCTGCTGTCGTCGGGCGCGGGCGCGAGCGACGTCAGCGCCGCCATGAACAACGTGGCGTGGGCGTGCGGGCTGCGCGGGTTCACCGCGGACGTGATGTTCACCGAGCTCACGATGAGCCACCAGGCCTCGCCGGAGGAGCCTGCACTGATCCAGATCAGGCAGGTCCGCTACCGCGAGGTCGACTACGGCGACCTCACCGGCGTCGACCACCTCATCCGGCAGCTCGTGGCCGGCGAGATCGACCGGGTCGAGGCAGCGGCCCGGCTCAACCGGATCAGCTCGACGGGTCACGACCGACCGAGGTGGTCGGTCACCGTGGCGCTCGGGGTGATGGGCGGCGGCATCGGGCTGGTGCTCGGCGGCGACGCGGTGGTGGTCGCCGTGGCGGCCGCGGCCGCGATGCTCGTCGACGCGCTGCAGCTCCGGATGCGGCGGCGCAGGCTGCCGGCGTTCTACCAGCAGGTGGCCGGCGGCCTGCTGGCGACGCTGCTCGCCGTCGGCGTCGCAGCGACACCGGCGGAGGTCTCCCCCAGCCTGGTGATCTCCTCGAGCATCGTGATGCTGCTGGCGGGCGTGAACTTCCTGGGAGCCATCCAGGACGCGCTGACCGGCTTCCCCCTGACCGCGAGTGCGCGGATCCTCGAGGCGTTCCTCGCCACCGCCGGCGTGGTCGCCGGGGTCAGCGGCGGGCTGCAGGTCGCCGACGTGCTCGGCATCGACCTCGGCCCCGTCGACCCCGGCGCCTACTCGACCGCGGCCACGCCGGTGATGGTGGTGGGCGGTGCCGTCGCCGCGGCTGCGTACGCGTTCTCGGCGTACGCCCCGCTGCGGGGGTTGGTGCCGATCGCCGTCATGGCCGGCCTCGCGGTCGGGCTCTACGACGTCGTCAACGAGCGCGGGTTCGGCATCGCGTGGTCCTCGGCGCTGGCCGCCCTGCTGCTGGGGCTGGGCAGCTATCCGCTCGCGGCGCGCGCCCGCATCCCGGCGCTGGTCGTCGTGGCCGCCGGCATCACGCCGCTGCTTCCCGGCCTCTCGATCTTCCGCGGGCTGTCGCTGCTGGCGACCAGCGCCAGCGCCGCGCTGCTCGCGATGGTGACCGCGGCCGCCATCGCGATCGCCCTCAGCTCGGGTGCGATCCTCGGCGAGTACCTCGCCCAGCCGGTGCGCCGCGAGGCCCGCCGCCTGGAGAACAAGCTCGCCGGCCCGCGCCTGGTCGGTCCCCTGACCGTCCGTGCGGTGCGCGGCGTACGCCGCCGGACCCGCAGGCGCACCGAGCCCGACTCCGACTGAGCCGGGTCGGGGCTACTCCCACTCGATGGTGCCGGGCGGCTTGCTGGTCACGTCGAGGGTGACCCGGTTGATCTCCTGCACCTCGTTGGTGATGCGGGTGGAGATGCGCTCGAGCACGTCGTAGGGCAGCCGCGCCCAGTCGGCGGTCATGGCGTCCTCGGAGGTGACCGGCCGGATGACGACGGGGTGGCCGTAGGTGCGGCCGTCGCCCTGGACGCCGACCGAGCGGACGTCGGCGAGCAGCACGACCGGCATCTGCCAGATGTCGCGGTCGAGGCCGGCGCGGGTCAGCTCCTCGCGCGCGATCGCGTCGGCCTGGCGCAGGATGTCGAGTCGCTCGCGCGTGACCTCGCCGATGATGCGGATGCCGAGACCGGGGCCGGGGAACGGCTGGCGCCACACCATCGTCGACGGCAGCCCGAGCTGCTCGCCGACCAGGCGCACCTCGTCCTTGAACAGCGTGCGCAGCGGCTCGACCAGCTCGAAGGTCAGGTCGTCGGGCAGGCCGCCGACGTTGTGGTGCGACTTGATGTTGGAGGTGCCGGCGCCGCCGCCGGACTCGACCACGTCGGGGTAGAGCGTGCCCTGCACGAGGTACGCCGTGCCGCCGTGCTCGTCGCCGAAGACGCGGATCTCGGCGGCCTCGAAGGTCCGGATGAACTCGCGACCGATGATCTTGCGCTTCTCCTCGGGGTCGTGGACCCCCTCGAGCGCGCCGAGGAACTGGTCGCTCGCGTCGACGACGTCGAGGGTGTCGAAGACCGCCTCGAAGTCGGAGCGGACCTGCTCGGTCTCGCCCTGCCGCATCATCCCGTGGTCGACGTAGACGCAGGTGAGCCGGTCGCCGATCGCGCGCTGCACGATCGCCGCCGCGACCGCGGAGTCGACGCCGCCGGACAGCGCGCAGATGGCCCGGCCGTCACCGATCTGCTCGCGGATCGCCTCGACCTGCTCCTCGACGATGTTGAGCATCGTCCAGGTCTGCCGGCAGCCCGCGATGTCGTGGAGGAAGTGCTCGAGGACCCGCTGGCCGTGCTCGGTGTGCAGCACCTCCGGGTGCCACTGGACACCCGCCAGCCCGCGCCCGACGTCCTCGAACGCCGCGACGGGTGTGCCGGCCGTCGAGGCCAGCACCGTGAAGCCCTCCGGCGCCGCCGCGACCGAGTCGCCGTGCGACATCCAGACGTTGTGCTGGACCGGTACGTCGGCCAGCAGCGTGCCTGGCTCGCCCACCGAGACCGGGGTGCGGCCGTACTCGCGCACGCCGGTGTGCGCGACGTCGCCGCCCAGGCCCTGCGCCATCAGCTGGAAGCCATAGCACATGCCGAAGACCGGGGTGCCGGCCGTGAACAGCGCCGTGTCGATGCTCGGCGCGCCCTCCTCGTAGACCGAGGACGGCCCGCCGGAGAGCACGATCGCCTTGGGGTTGCGCGCCAGCATGTCGGCCACCGGCATCGTGTGCGGGACGATCTCGGAGTAGACCCGCGCCTCGCGGACCCGCCGGGCGATCAGCTGGGCGTACTGCGCCCCGAAGTCGACGACGAGGACCAGGTCGTGGTCGCTGTGAGCACCATCGGCCGTCATGCACCGAGCCTAGTAGCGCCTCGACTTCGGCGAACCCCCGCCTCACCGGGCGCCCGCGCCCTACCCTCGCTGGCATGAGGACGTGGCTGCCGGCCATCGCGGTCGTGGCGACGCTGCTGGTCGTCGTCCCGGCCGCGGAGGCCGACACCACCGTCACGGTGACGGTCGACCACTGGAGCGACGGCGACACGGTGGTGACCGAGCTCGGGCCGGTCCGGCTGATCGGCGTCAACGCGCCCGATGTCCACGAGTGCGGCTACGGCAAGGCCACCCGGCTCGCCGAGCGCCTCGCTCCGGCCGGGACGACCGTCACCCTCACGCTGCCCGACGGTCACGACGGCACGGACGCGTACGGACGCCTCCTGCGGTACGTCGCCGTCGGCCGGGTCGACATCGGGCTGGCGCAGATCAAGAAGGGGTCGCAGGCCAAGTACGACTCCACCGACGGCTACGACGGCCACCCGCAGGAGAAGAAGTACCGGCAGCAGGACGTCAAGCACCGCGACTACTGCTCCAACCACGACCTGCGGTCCTACCGGCCGGTCTCGCGGCAGGCCTGCCCGAAGAAGGCGCCGATCAAGGGCAACCGCGGCGACGAGTGGATCTACCACCTGCCGAAGGGCGACCCGTACTACAAGGTCACGACTCCGGAGGAGTGCTTCGCGAGTGCGGACGGCGCCAAGAAGGCCGGCTACCGCGCCGCCCTGATCGGGTCACCGTAGGCGTCAGCCGACCCGCTGCGTCACCGACACGACGATGCCCTCCGGCCCGCGGACGTAGGCCATCTTCCACGTGCCTTCGTACTCCCCGATGCCCCCGACGAGCCCGTAGCCGAGCTCGGCCGTCGTGGCGACGGTGGCCTCGATGTCGTCGACCTCGAAGCACACGTTGCGGATGCCCACCTCAGTGGCCATCGCCGTGGGCGACCCCGGCGTGCCGTCGGGGTGCAGGAACCGCGCGACCTCCAGCCAGGTCCCGCCGCCCGGCGGGTTCAGGCCGACGATCTCGCACCGCGACCCGGGGATCCCGCACACGGTGTCGATGAAGTCGCCCTCGTTGACCATCCTCCCGCCGGCCTCGAGCCCGAGCGCCTCGAAGAACGCCACCGCGCCGTCGAGGTCGGTGACCGTGATCCCGACGTGGTCGAACCGCTGCACGTGTCCCACCCGAGTAGCAGACCACGCGGACCCCCGTCACCCATCGGTGCCGGGCCGACGACGCCCGCTCGCCGAACCACGTTCGTCGGCCTGACCCTTGACACACCCGGCGAAGGCTCACTACGGTCCCCAGCATGAACGAACGATCGTTCACCCCTCCAGAGGGTGCTGGTGGACGGCCCGCCATGCTCGCGAGCGCGGTCAAGGTGTTCGCCGAGCGGGGGTTCCACGGGGCGTCGATGCGGCAGCTCGCGGCCCAGGCCGGCGTGACCCAGTCGAACTTCTACAACTACTTCCCCGGCAAGGCCGACATCCTGCTGGCGATCCTGCGCGAGGCGATCGCGGCCCAGATGGCGCTCACCCAGCAGGCGATCGACGAGGCCGGCGACGACGTGGTCGACCGGTTCCGGGCCGGCATCACGGCGTTCGTCCGCTACTACGTGGACAACCCCGAGGTCTCGCTGGTCGCGACGAGCGAGCTCCGCTACCTCGAGGGCGACCAGCGCCGTGAGGTCGTGGCCGAGCGCGACCGCGAGCAGCAGATCTTCGCCTCGCTGGTCAGCGAGGGCGCCGCGAGCGGCGTCTTCCAGACGCCCCACCCGCACGAGGCCACGCTCGCCGTGCTGACCCTCTGCTCGGGCGTCACCGTGTGGTTCCGGCCGGGCGGCGAGCTCGGGCCGCAGGAGGTCGCCCAGCAGTACGCGCGCTTCGCGCTCTCCCTGGTCGAGGTGCGCGCGTGAGCGAGCCGCTGTACTTCGAGGACTTCCGCGTCGGCATGAGCTTCGAGGGCGCCGCACGCACGATCACCGCGCAGGACCACGAGGCGTTCATGGCCCTCACCGGCGACCTGGGGGCCGTGCACCGCGACCCGGAGGTCGCCGCCGCGGCCGGCTTCGACGGGGTCGTGACGAACGGCCCGCTCGGTATCGGGGTGGTCTTCGGCCAGCTCTACGACCTCGGGATCGTCGAGCCCACCGCCCTGGCCACCCTGGACCTGGAGTGGTCCTTCCGCCGCCCGCTGCTGGTGGGCGCCTCGGTGCAGGCCCGGATCCTGGTCACCCGCTGCCGCCGATCGACGCGCCGACAGGCCGGTCTCGTCGGACGACACCTGGCCCTGGTCGACGACGCGGGTCGGGTGCTGCAGGAGGGGGCGAGCACCATGCTCGTGCAGGCGCGGCACCGGTCCGGCCACGACGACCACGCCGTGGCGACCGACTTCGGCACCGTCGCCTGGGCCGAGGCCCTGGTGCCCCTCCTCACGTCCAGCGAGCCGTTCCGGTCGGCCGTGGACACCTTCGACGGGTCGATCGGGCTGCAGGCGGGCCGCGACGCCGTGGTGCTGCGCGTCTACAAGGGCGCGATCCTCGAGGTCGCCCGCAACACACCGCACGGGCCGACGTTCACGCTCTGCGGCACCGAGCGCGCCTGGACCCAGCTGGCGCTCGCGCCACGCAACGACCTCCTCGCCCGCCTCAGCCGCGACGAGTTCTGGGCGACCGGGGACATCTTCGAGTACCTCCGGATGACCAAGGCGCTGGTAGCGATCTGGGACGCGGCCCGCTCCCTGGCCGCCTCGGTGGTGGCGCCGTGATCCGGGCCGAGTACCTCACCATCGACGGCAGCACGGCCTTCGTCGAGGTCGCCGGCACCGGCCGCCCGCTGCTCTGCATCCACACCGCCGGCCAGAGTGGCGTGCAGTGGCGCGAGGTCCTCCAGGTCCTCTCCACGCAGGGCTACCAGGTGATCGTGCCGGACCTCCCCGGCCACGGCCGCTCCGACCACGCCGTCGGCGGCCCGGTCACCGACCTCGGCGTCTACTCGGCCTGGATCGGCAAGGTGCTGGCCGCCCTCGGCGTCCAGCGGCCGTGGGTCGTCGGCTGCTCGATCGGCGGCAAGATCGCCCTCGAGCTGGCCGCCGACCCCTCGGTCTCGCCGCGCGGCGTCGTCGCGATGGCGGCCGATGCCCACAACGACCCCAGCGCAGCCCGCGGCTACGTGCGAGCCCTCGAGGACGCCGCGTCGCCGAGCCGGGCCGACCGCACCTACTACGGGACGCTGGCCTCGGTCGGCTCGTCGGTGGCTCCTGCCCGGGCCGCCGTGATCGCGGCCATGCACCGCCGCGAGGACCCGATCGTGTCCACGTCAGACCTGATCGGCTGGTCGCTGCACGACCTGCGCCCGCGGCTGGCCGACATCGCCTGCCCGGTGCGGCTCGTGATCGGCGAGGACGACTTCTGGATCAACACCGCGGACCTCGCGCCCACCGTCGCCGCGATCCCCGACTGCACCTTCGACCTGCTCGAGGGCGTCGGCCACTACCCCATGGACGAGATCGCGGGGTTCCCCGCGGTGCTCAGCGGCTGGCTCGACGCCCTCGGCGCCGGCCCGGCCGACCAGCACGACCCCGGGGCGCCCGCCCCACAGACCGGGAAGGAGCCGCACGTGGACGACATCGAGGCGGTCAAGCAGCTGGTCGCGCGCTACAACCTCGCGTTCGACTACGGCGACGTCGAGGGGTACCTCGCGACCTGGACCGAGGACGGTCTGTTCCACCGATCCACCGCCCTGCGCAGCTACCAGGGGCACGACGCCCTGCGCGAGCTCATCACGACGTTCCCCGTCCAGGGACGCCACCTGTCCACCAACTTCGTCATCGACGTCGACGGCGACCGGGCGACGGGCAGCAGCTACCTGCTCTACCTCAGCGCCGACGGCTACCAGCCCGTGATGTTCGGCGTGTACGCCGACGAGCTGGTCCGCGGCGCCGACGGCTGGCGGTTCTCGGTCCGCCGGCTCCAGGTCGACGCCGGGATCCCGATGGACGAGCCGTCCTGACGACGCACCACCTCACCCAACCGCCTCGGGGCACGCCACCAGGAACACAGGAGCTCCCATGAACAAGACCACCTCCGCGCTCGCGGCCGCGCTCGGCGCGGTGCTCGCGCTGTCCGCATGCGGGTCGAGCGACAGCTCGTCCGGCTCCGGCGGGGCGTCCGGGTCGGGCGCCAGCGACGCCGACCTCGCGGCCTACCAGCAGATCGTCGACGAGGGCACCGCCCCCGTCGCCTGGGCCGGCCCGACCGACGCCGCGAAGGCCCCCGCCGGCGTCTCGCTCGCGATCGTCACCTGCACGATGGCGCTCGAGGGCTGCAAGCTGCTCACCGAGGGCACCGAGAACGCCGCCAAGGCGGTCGGCTGGGAGGCCGACGTCGTCAACGTGACCGATCCCACCGGCTACGACCAGGCCCTGCAGACCGTGATCTCCTCGGGTGCGGACGCCGTCGTGCTCGTGGGCGTCGACCAGCACCTGATCCCCGGCGGCATCGCGGCCGCCCACGACAAGGGCATCCCGCTGGTCAGCCTCTTCCAGAACAACGAGGCCGGCCCCGACGGGGTCGACGTGGAGGTCTCGCCCGACCCCGAGCAGGAGGGCAAGCTGCTCGCCGCGTCGATGATCGTCGACCACGGCGGCAAGGTGAACGCCCTGCTCATGCCCGACGAGGAGTTCTCGCTGCCGGTCGCGGTCCTCGCCGCCGCGAAGGACACGCTCGACGGCTGCGACGCGTGCGACGTGAAGTACGCCGACGAGATCAACTTCACCGCGGCCACGGTCGGCACCACGCTCCCGAGCCGGGTCGTCGCCGCGCTGCGGCAGGACCCGAGCATCAACGCGATCCTGGTGGGCTTCGACCCGCCGGTGACCACCGTCATCCCGGCGATGGTCGCGGCCGGGCTCCAGGACCAGGCGAAGTTCTACAGCCAGCTCGGCACCACCGCCGCCCTGGGCTTCATCGCCGACGACACCGTGATGGCCGCCGACGTGGGCGCCTCCAACGAGTGGGGCGGCTGGGCCGCCGTCGACCAGGCGATCCGCCTCCTCAACGGCCAGCCGACCGTCGAGGAGAACGTCCCCGTCGTCCTGCTCACCAAGTCGAACCTGCCGCCCGAGGGCGAGCCGTTCGTCGGCGAGGAAGCGGGCTTCAAGGACAAGTACCTCGCCCTCTGGAAGTGACCCGTCCGTGACCGCCTCCACCCACAGCAGCCTGCAGGGCGGGCCTCCACCCGCCCTGCAGGTGGACGGCCTCGTCAAGCGGTTCGGCGACGCCGTCGTGCTCGACGGGGTCTCGCTCGCCGTCGAGGCGGGCGAGGTGCACGCGCTGGTGGGCTCCAACGGCTCGGGCAAGTCGACGCTGGTCAAGCTGCTCACCGGCGTCTACTCACCCACGGCGGTCGCCGGCGTCCGCGTGGGCGGCCGGGAGGCCACCCTCCCCGTCAGCCGCGGCCAGCTCCGCAAGCTCGGCGTGCGGGTGGTGCACCAGTCGCTCGCGCTGGTCCCGGACCTCACCGTGGCGGAGAACGTCGCGCTCGGCACCCGCTACGCCACCGGACCGCTGGGGACGATCTCGTGGCGGCGCAGCCGGGAGGCGGTCGCGGCCACGCTCGATCGGCTCGGTCTCGACGTCCGTCCCGACGACCCGGTCGCGAGCCTGGCCGCGTGGCAGCGGGTCGGCGTCGCGGTGGCCCGCGCCTTCCACGGCAACCTCGGGCGCGCCCGGCTGATCCTGCTGGACGAGGTGACCGCGGCGATGCCCCGCGAGGAGGTCGCCAGGCTCTTCGACCTGATCCAGCGGCTCACGGCCGACGACGTGGGGGTCCTCTACGTCACCCACCGCTTCGAGGAGGTCTTCGCCATCGCCCAGCGCGCCACGGTCCTCCGCGACGGCAAGGTCGCGCAGACCACGCCGGTCGCCGAGCTGAGCCAGGCCACGCTGGTCGAGGCGCTGACCGGCGCGGGCCCCCAGCCCGCGACCGTGCGGACCACCCCGGCCACCCCGACCGTCCCGACCGCCTCGAGCGCCCTGACCAGCCCGCCGGCGACCGCCGAGGTCGCGCTCAGCGTGGCCGGGCTCGCGGCGCGGGTGCTGCGCGGGGTGGACCTGGAGGTCCGCTCCGGCGAGATCGTCGGGGTCACGGGGCGTGCGGGCTGCGGGAAGAGCGAGCTGGGGCGCGTGCTCTTCGGGCTCCAGCAGGGCACGGCCGGCACCGTCCGCTACGCCGGCCACGACGGGCCCCTCACCCCGCGCCGGCTGGCGCGCGCCGGGGTCGCCTACGTGCCCCAGGACCGGCGGCGCCAGGCCCTGCTGACCGGCGCCTCGACGCGCGAGAACCTCAGCCTGGCGTGGCTGGGCACGCTCGGGCGGCCGTGGTGGCTGGACCGCCGGGCCGAGGCGAGGGCCGCGGAGCGCGCGGTGCGTGACTACCGGATCGTCCCGGGCGACCCCCAGCAGGTCATCGACACCCTCAGCGGCGGCAACCAGCAGAAGGTCGTCATGTCGCGGTGGCTCACCCGCGGCCCGCGCGTGGTGGTCCTGGACGAGCCGACCGAGGGCGTCGACGTCCCGTCCCGTCGCGAGATCTACGACTTCGTCCGCACCTGCGCCGCGGACGGCGCCGCCGTCCTCGTGCTCTCCTCGAGCGCGGAGGAGATCGTCGAGCTGTGCCACCGCGCCGTGGTCGTCGACGAGGGGCGCGTGGTCGCGCGCTTCGACGGCGACCTCGACGTCGCCACGCTCAGCCACGTCACCCTGGAAGCGAGCAGCCATGTCTGACACCTCGCCGGCCGCCGACACCGTCACGGCCACACCCGCGTCGCCGGAACAGCCGTCGGCGCCCGGCACGCGGTCCGTCGTACGCCGCCGGAGGAGCACGATGCCCTGGTGGGGTCGCTACGGGGTGGTCCTCACCCTGGCCCTGCTGGTCGTCGTCTTCGCCGTCACGACACCGAACTTCCTGAACGGCGACAACTTCCGCATCGTCGCCGCGAGCAACTCGATCGCGCTGATCATCGCGCTCGGGGCGCTCCTGCCCCTGATGGTGGGCGAGTTCGACCTCTCCGTGGGCGCCACCGTCGAGCTGTCGTCGGTCCTGGTCGCGGTGCTCGCGAGCCAGCACGGCTGGTCCCTGCCGACCGCCGCGCTCGCGGGGGTCCTGATCGGCACGCTGATCGGGCTGGTCAACGGGATCCTGGTCGCGGTCACGGGGATGAGCTCGTTCATCGCGACCCTCGCGGTCGGCTCGCTGGCGGCCGGCCTCTCGCTCTATCTCACCGACGGGGCGATCCTCTTCCAGGGCATCCCCGAGTCGCTGCGCACCTTCGCGCAGGGCAGCTCCGACACGGTGCCGAAGCTGCTCCTCGTGGCCGCCGCCGTCGCCGTTGTCCTGTGGTACGTCACCGAGCGCACCCCCGTGGGCCGGCAGGTCGCGTCGATCGGCCTCAACAAGGAGGCCGCGCAGCTGATGGGGATCCGCACCCGCAGCCTCGTCGTCGGCGCGTTCGTCACCTCGGGGCTGCTCGCGGGACTCGCGGGAGTGCTGCTGCTCGGACGGGTGGGGTCGGCCAGCTCGGGGATCGGGCCCACCTTCCTGCTGCCCGCACTGGCGGCGGGGTTCCTCGGCGCCACGACGATCAAGGTCGGCCGGTTCAACGTCGTCGGTACGGTCATCGCGGTGGCGCTGGTGGCCATCGGGCTCAACGGCCTCCAGCTCAACGGGGCGCCCGTGTGGGTCGAGCCCGTCTTCGACGGCGCCGTGCTCGCCGTGGCCGTCGGCGCCTCCCGGCTGGCCGTGCTGCGGTCCTCCCGCTGAGGCCCCACCAGATCCGAGCGAAGGAGAAGCACATGGACCAGACCGCCGCACGGCTCGCGATCCACGAGCTGGTCGCGACCTACGACATGGCCTGGGACACCGGGGACGCGGACGGTGTCGTGGCCACCTTCGTGGCCGACGGTGTGTTCGTCGACGCCGCGGGTGGGGCGCACGTGGGCCGGGGCGCGCTGCACGACTTCGTGGCCGCCTCCCCCGGGCAGTTCGGCGCCATGCGCCACATCACCAGCACCCATCTCGTCGAGTTCACCGGCGAGACCGCCGCCCGCCACCGGTGCTACGTCGTCTTCGTCTCCCACCCCCACGGCGAGCGGACGCTCGACACCGGTGGCTACGACGACGAGGTCGTGCTCACCGACCGGGGCTGGCGCTTCGCCCGTCGCACGGTCTCCTTCGACTGATGGCTGACGACCTCACGCTCACCACGGCGTTCGCCGCGCTCGCGCGGGAGACGCCCGATGCGGTCGCCCTCGTGGAGGTCTTCGGAGGCACGACGCGACAGGTCACCTTCGCCGAGCTGGAGGTGCTCGGCGCCGGCCTCGCGCAGGCCCTGGCCGAGCACGGCGTCCGCCGTGGGGACGTGGTCGGGGTCTGGCTGCCCAACACGGTCGAGAGCGTCGCCCTCGAGCTCGCCCTCGCGCGGCTCGGCGCCGCGACGCTGGGCGTCAACACGCGCTACGGCGAGCACGAGATCGCCCACCTGCTGGCGACCGGTCGGCCCGTCGGGATGATCGCGCCCGCCGACTTCCACGGCATCGACTTCGCCGGTCGGCTTGCCGCCGCCGTCGAGGCGAACGCGGCCTCGGCGCCCCCGCCGAAGTGGGTCGCGTGGATCGGCCGTGACGCCGGTGCGGTCGGCTCCGTGAGCTCGTGGCAGCTCGAGCCGGTCCTCGAGGGCGGGTCCGCGACGTACGACGAGGGGCAGCCGCACGACCCGGTCAACTACTTCACCACCTCGGGCTCGACCGGGCTTCCCAAGCTCGCCGGGCACGACCAGCAGTCCGTGGTGCGGCACGCGCGGAACGCCGCCGCCGCCTTCGGGATGCGACCCGGCGACGCGTCGCTCGGCGTCCTCCCCCTGTCCGGGGTCTTCGGGTTCAACCACGTGATCGCCATGCTGCTCACGGGTGGCACCACGGTCCTGGTCCCTGTCTTCGACCCGGTGGAGACCGTGCTCGCGATGGCCGAGCACGGCGTCACGCACGTCATCGGCGGCGACGACCTCTTCGGCCGGCTGCGCGAGGGCTGGGAAAGCGCGGGCCGCCCGGCGCTGGCCTGGCGCCGGGGCGGCATCGCCGACTTCGGGGGCAGTGCCGTGGCCTGTGTCGCCTGGGCCGAGGAACAGTTCGGCGCCGACGTGACCGGCGTCTACGGCTCCTCGGAGGTCTTCGCCCTCACCGCCGCCTGGCCGGCCGGGCTGCCGCTCGACGCGCGCGCCCGCGGCGGGGGCCGGGTCGTGGCGCCGGACATCGAGGTGCGCGTCGTCGACCCCGACACCGGCCTCGAGGCGGCGCGCGGCCGGACCGGGGAGCTCCAGCTGCGCGGCTACAACGTGGTCACCGACTACCTGGGGTCGACCGGCGCCGACCCGTTCACCGAGGACGGATGGTTCCGCACCGGCGACCTCGGCCACCAGGGTGACCGCGACGACGAGTTCGTCTACCTGTGCCGAGCCGGGGACGCGCTCCGACTGCGGGGGTTCCTGGTGGAGCCGGCCGAGATCGAGCGCTTCCTGATGGACCAGCCCGGTGTCGACACGGCGAAGGTGGTCGCTGCTCCGGACGGCGACGGCACCGACGTGGTGGTGGCGTTCGTGACCGTCGACTCCGACGACCGGGGACGGGCCGTCACCGCCGACGACCTGCTCGGCACCGCCCGCGCCCGCCTCGCGGCGTTCAAGGTCCCGCGTGCCGTGCGCGTCGTCGACGAGCTCCCGGTCACCTCGGGCACCAATGGCACCAAGATCAGGAGTGCGGTGCTGCGCGAGTGGGCCGTCGCCCTGCTCGCAGAGACCGCCAGCCACCAGGAGGAGACCCGATGAACAAGCCCGACGTCGTGATCTGCGAACCGCTGCGCACGCCGGTCGGCCGGTACGGCGGCGCGCTGCGCGACATCTCCGCCCCCACGCTGGCCGCGGGCGTGATCCAGGAGCTCGTCCGCCGAGGGCTGCCGCCGGACGCGGTCGACGACGTGTTGCTCGGCCAGTGCTACCCCAGCGCCGACGCACCGGCGATCGGGCGCGTGGCCGCGCTGGACGCCGGGCTCCCGGTCGAGGCGAGCGGGCTGCAGATCGACCGGCGGTGCGGCTCCGGGCTGCAGGCCGTGATCTACGCGACGCTCCAGGTCTCGGCCGGGGCCAGCGACCTGGTCCTGGCCGGCGGTGCCGAGAGCATGAGCCAGGCGCCGTTCTTCTCCACCGCGATGCGGTGGGGCGCGCGCGGCGACGGCGTGATGCTCCACGACGCCCTCGCCCGCGGCCGGACCACCGCGGGCGGCCGCCACCACCCCGTGCCCGGAGGGATGCTGGAGACCGCGGAGAACCTGCGAGCCGAGTACGCCATCTCTCGTGAGCGGCAGGACCGGTTCGCGCTCGAGAGCCACCGGAAGGCGGTCGCGGCGCAGCAGTCGGGTGTGTTCGCCGACGAGATCTGCCCCGTCGTCGTCCCGGACCGAGCGGGCGAGCACGTCGTGGACACGGACGAGCACCCTCGCCCGGACGCGTCGCTCGACGCCCTTGCCGCCCTGCGCCCGGTGCGCCGCGGCGTGGACGCGGACTCGACCGTGACCGCGGGCAACTCGAGCGGCCAGAACGACGGCGCCTCCATCTGCGTGGTCACCACCCGCGACCGGGCCGACGAGCTGGGCCTGCGCCCGCTGGCCCGGCTGGCGTCGTGGGGGCTCGCCGGCGTCCCCCCGCGCACCATGGGGATCGGCCCGGTCCCGGCGACCGCCAAGGCGCTCGGCGCCATCGGCCTCACGCTGTCCGACATCGACCTCATCGAGCTCAACGAGGCGTTCGCCGCGCAGGTCCTCGCGGTGACCGAGGAGTGGGGCATCGCCGACGACGACCCCCGGCTCAACGTGCACGGCTCGGGCATCTCCCTCGGCCACCCGGTCGGAGCCACCGGCGGCCGCATCCTCGCCACGTTGCTGCGCGAGCTCGACCGCCGCTCCGCGCGCTACGGGCTGGAGACCATGTGCATCGGCGGCGGGCAGGGGCTGGCCGCCGTCTTCGAGCGCGTCAGCGCCTGAGCGGCGCCGCCCGCTGCGGTCGCGTCGAGGCCCAGGCGCACCACGCCTTCGCACCTCACCCATCGTCGCTCACCACTCAACCGACTACTCGCATGGCACCCGCCGCAGCAACCGGCGCTGTGGGGGTCGGCTCACCGGGACGCTCAAAGCGCGGCGTGGCGCGGGCAAGCGCGACGCAACCCGGCTGGAAGCAGCCGCCCGCGACACGGCAAGCCTGCGGCCCGGGGAGGCGAGTACCGCAGCGCCGGAACCCAGCGCCACCACGAGAGGCCGTCCGCCAGGACAAAGACCCAGAAATGCACCAGGGCCCGGCCGGGGAGGGAGGGTGGCCGGGCCCTGATCGTCCACGCATCTGTTGGACAGCGCCTGGACAACGGAGACCGGTCAGAGGGAGGGAGCATGACGACCGGTTCCGTGTGGCTCAACGAGGCCTTGGCAGGGGGGTTACGCCTGTAGAACACCGAATCCCGCGGGGAAATCGGCCGGTCTGGACCAGCGATACCCG
The DNA here is from genome assembly GCF_000422805.1 of Nocardioides halotolerans DSM 19273. Classification (GTDB taxonomy): domain Bacteria; phylum Actinomycetota; class Actinomycetes; order Propionibacteriales; family Nocardioidaceae; genus Nocardioides; species Nocardioides halotolerans. The sequence continues at coordinate 56,012 of NZ_AUGT01000024.1, forward strand.
GCCCCGTGTCTGACCTGCGACAACGGTCGGGCTGGTGTCACGAAACTGCCGCTCCTGTCATGGAGTTCCATCCGGGAAGCGGCAGTTTCACCGGGTACCCGGTGAAACTGCCCCTCAGCTGACCCCGACGATCGGGAGCCGCAGTGCGCCGGGGGCGGACTCGGGGACCACGGGTGCCAACGGAGCGACGGGCTGCACGCGGACGTACTGCTCGCCGAGGGCGGGCCGCGGGTCGGGGTCCCCCTTGTTGGGCCACAACGCCATCGCCCGCTCGGCCTGGGCGGTGATCGTCAGCGACGGGTTCACGCCGAGGTTGGCGGAGACCGCTGAGCCGTCGGCGACGTGCAGGCCCGGATGGCCGTAGACCCGCTGGTAGGCGTCGATCACACCGGTCTCCGGCGAGTCGCCGATGGCGCAGCCGCCGATGAAGTGCGCGGTCAGCGGCATGCCGAACGGCTCGCCGATGTTGCCGCCGGGCGTGCCGTCGACCGTCGCGGCCATCCGGCGTACGGCGTCGTTGGCGACCGGGATCCAGGTCGGGTTCGGTGACCCGTGGCCCTGCCGCGAGGTCATCCGCCAGACCCGGCTGAAGCGGCCCTTCTTGCCGTAGGTCGTGATGGAGTTGTCGAGGCTCTGCATGACCAGCGCGATCACGGTGCGCTCCGACCAGTGCTTGAAGTCGTAGAGGTCGCGGATGTTCGCGCGCTGCGCCCACATCTCTCTGAGCCACACCCGCCAGCGCGGCCCGTCGCCGTCGCCGTCGGTGAGGACGGTCTGCAGCATGGCCATCGTGTTGAAGCCCTTGCCGTAGCGGACCGGCTCGATGTGGGTGTCCTCGTCGGGGTGGAACGACGAGGTGATCGCGACGCCGTAGGTGTAGTCGGTGGGGTCGTCGGCCGGCGCGATGGCGCCGAGGATCGACTCGGAGTTGGTGCGGGACAGGAAACCGAGCCGGGGTGAGAGCCGGGGCAGGTGCCCCTCGTCGCGCATCCGGTGCAGCAGCTTCTGGGTGCCGAGCGAGGCCGCCGCCATGACGACGTGCTCGGCGGTCAGCACCTTCTGGCCGCGGCCGGTCTTCGCCTTGGTGAACTTCACGCGCACGTCGTAACCGCCGCTCGCGCGCGGCGTGAGCCGCGTGACCGTGGTCAGCGGCAGCACCGTGGCGCCGTTCTGCTCGGCGAGGTAGAGGTAGTTCTTGACCAGCGTGTTCTTGGCGTTGTGGCGGCAGCCGCTCATGCACTCGCCGCAGTTGAGGCACGTGTTGCGCGCCGGGCCGGCGCCGCCGAAGTACGGGTCCTCGACCGTCTCCCCCGGCCCCTGCCCCGGGCCGCCGAAGAAGACGCCCACCGGCGTGGGGTGGAACGTGTCGGCCACGCCGAGGTCGGTCGCGACCTTCTCCATGACCTCGTCGGACGGCGTGCGCACGGGGTTGTCGACCACGCCGAGCATCCGCTTGGCCTGGTCGTAGTACGGCGCGAGCTCATCCTTCCAGTCGGTGATGTGCGACCACTGCGGGTCGTTGTAGAAGGCGGGGAGCGGTTCGTAGAGCGTGTTCGCGTAGACCAGCGAGCCGCCGCCGACCCCGGCGCCGGCCACGATCATCGTGTCGCGGACCGCGTCGATGCGCTGGATGCCGTACATGCCCAGGGCGGGTGCCCAGAGGTACTTCTTCAGGTCGAAGGTGCCGCTGGAGAAGTCCTCGTCGCGGAACCGCGCGCCCGCCTCGACCACGCCGACGCGGTAGCCCTTCTCGGTCAGCCTGAGGGCGGTGACCGAGCCGCCGAAGCCGGAGCCGACGACGAGGACGTCGAAGTCGAACGCCGCCGCCCGCGTCATGCCCGGCCCAGCTTCTTCATCAGCCGCAGGTTGGCGGTCATCACCTTGGCGTATGTCGCATCGGACATGCCGAGCATCGGCGCGAACCTGATCAGCCGCTGGGTCGCGACCGACTGCGACTCGGTGTAGCGGTGGATGCCCTCGCTGCCCTGGCGCCGGCCCATCCCCGACTCGCGCATGCCGCCCATCGGGCTGTCGATCGAGGCGAACGTCGCGCCGAAGGCCTCGTTGATGTTGACCGTGCCGCACTTGACGTAGCGCGCGATCGCCCGCGCCCGGGCGCCGTCCCGGCTGTAGATCGAGGCGTTGAGGCCGTACTGGCCGGCGTTCGCCCGCGCCACGGCGTCCGCCTCGTCGTGGAAGCGGTAGAGCGCGATGACCGGGCCGAACGTCTCGTCGCCGAAGCAGGTCATGTCGGGCGTGACGCCCTCGAGGATCGTGGGCTCGTAGAAGTAGGGGCCGAGGTCGGGGCGCGCCCTGCCGCCGGTGAGCACCCGCGCGCCCTTGGCGACGGCGTCGTCGACGTGACGGACGACGGTGTCGAGCTGGGCCTGGGAGATGAGCGAGCCCATGTCGACGCCCCAGTCGAGGCTGGCCCCGAGCGTCATCGCCTCGGTGCGGGCCACGAACCGCTCGACGAACCGGTCGTAGACCTGGTCGGCGACGAACATCCGCTCCATCGACACGCACAACTGGCCGGCGTTGGAGAACGACGCCCGCACGGCGCCCTCGGCGGCCTTCTCGAGGTCGGCGTCGCGGAGGACCAGGATGGGGTTCTTGCCGCCGAGCTCGAGCGAGCAGCCGATCAGCCGCTCCGCGCAGCCCTTCGCGATCAGCTTGCCGGTCGCGGTCGAGCCGGTGAAGCAGATGTAGTCGGCGCGGCTGATCATCTCGGGCCCGATGTCGGCGCCGGGGCCGGCGACCACCGTCCAGAGGTCAGCCGGGAAGCCCGCCTCCTCCATCAGCTGAGCGCCGAGCAGCGCGGAGAGCATGGTCTGCGCGTCGGGCTTGGCGACGACGGCGTTGCCGGCCAGCAGTGCGGGCAGCCCGTCGCAGAGCGCCATCGTGAACGGGTAGTTCCACGGCGAGATGATCCCGACCACGCCCTTGGGGACGCGGTTGACCTCGACCCGGGTGAGGCCCGGGACCACCCCGAGCTTGCGCTGGGTGTCGAGGTGCTGGTGCGCGGTGCGGGCGTAGTAGCGGGCGGTGAGCGCCACGTGCAGCGGCTCGTCGAAGGCGTGCTTGCGGGCCTTGCCCGACTCCAGCACGATCATGTCGATGATCTCGTCCTGGCGGTCGAGGATGAGGTCGTGCAGCCGCAGGAGGCACGCGGCCCGGTCGTCGAGGCTGACCCGGCTCCACGCCTGCTGCGCCTTCCGCGCCCGGGCGAACGCCTGCGCCACGTCGTCGGCGCTCGACTGCGGCACGTGCGCCAGCGGCGCGCCGTTGAGCGGACTCCGCACCTCGACGGTCTCCCCCGTGGTGGCCAGCAGCCGCCGCGTGAGGCTCTCGGCGTACTCCGGCTCGAGGGCGTACGACGCCGTCGCGTCGTGCTCGGGGTCGCGCGGCCCCTCGACCAGCGGACCGCCGGCGGGACTCGGGTTCCGGTCGCTCATACCGGTGAGCCTAGGCCGTCGTGACGTGCGCCACTACCCGTGAGTAGCCTCTGTGGTGCTTTACACATCGGATTGTCGTGTCAAGCGGGTGGCGCCGGGGGCCGGTTTCACCGGGTACCCGGTGAAACTGCCGCTGACCGCAAGGAACTCCATCGGGGCAGCGTCAGTTTCTTGGGGGCAGTCCCCGGCTGACGCACGGCGGTCCGGCCACCGGCGCGCCGGCGGTCAGCAGGCAACCTGCAGCCGACCGCACGAGCCTGGTGAAGGTTGTTGGCTGACCGCTGCCCTGGCCGCCGGTCAAGGCGGCGGTCGGCAGGCAACCGGCAACCGATCGCCTCGGCCCGTGAAGGTTGCTGGCTGACCGCTGCCCTGGCCGCCGACCACGCCAGCGGTCAGCAGGCAACCCGCACTCGCCCCACCAGCCCGGTCAAGGTTGCGGGCTGACCGCTGCCCAGCCCACCGACCACGCCAGCGGTCAGCAGGCAACCCGCAGCGGACCCACCAGCCCCGTCAAGGTTGCTGGCTGACCGCTCCGCAGCCCGCCACCACCCCGACAGCCGACCGTCTCCGCTCGGACGTCGCTCACCCCGCGGGCGCCTCGGTGTAGATCGACTTCAGCTCGGTGTACTGCGCCAGACCCTCGGGGCCGAACTCGCGACCGATGCCCGAGGACTTGTAGCCACCGAACGGCGCGGCGAAGTCCATCGTGTAGGTGTTGACGCCGTAGGTGCCGGCGCGGACGCGGCGGGCCACGTCGAGACCGGCCTCCTTGTCGGACGTCCAGACCGTGCCGGCCAGGCCGTAGTCGGACTCGTTGGCGATGCGCACCGCGTCGTCGACGTCGTCGTACGGGATCACCGAGAGCACCGGCCCGAAGATCTCCTCCTGCGCGATGCGCATCCGGTTGTCGACGTCGGCGAACACCGTGGGGCGGACGTACCACCCGGAGGACAGCCCGTCGGGCATGCCGTTGCCGCCGATGGCGACGCGGGCGCCCTCCTCCTGGCCGAGCGCGATGTACTTCTCGACCCGCTCCTGCTGGCGCTGCGCCACGAGCGGGCCGATCTCGGTGGCCGGGTCGGCCGGGTCGCCGACCGGCATCGACGCGACGGTCTCGACCAGCGCGTCGACCACGGCGTCGTAGTTGGCGCGCGAGGCGAGGATCCGCGTCTGGGCGACGCAGGCCTGGCCGGAGTTCATCAGCGCGGTGAACCGCAGCCCCGCCATCGTGGCCGCCAGGTCGGCGTCGTCGAGCACGATCGCGGCCGACTTGCCGCCCAGCTCGAGGGAGACCCGCTTGAGCTGCTCGCCGCAGACCGCGGCGATCCGGCGCCCGGCGGCGGTCGAGCCGGTGAACGCCACCTTGTCGACGCCCGGGTGCGCGACCAGGTGCTCGCCGACCTCGCGCCCGCCGGCGACGATGTTGACGACGCCGGCCGGCACGCCCGCCTCGGTGAGCAGCTCGGCGAGCAGGTAGCCGTCGAGCGGCGTCTCCGGCGCAGGCTTCACGACGACCGTGCAGCCGGCCAGGATGGCCGGGACGAGCTTGGACATGATCGTGAACTGGGGGACGTTCCACGGCGGGATCGCGGCGACCACGCCGACCGGCTCGCGGCGTACGACGACCGGCGAGCCGAGCACACCGGCCCGCTCCTCCTCCCACGAGAACTCGCGGGCGATGCCGAGGAACGCCTCGATCTGCATCCACGGCGCGGGCGACTGCGCGAGGTTCGAGAACGACGTCGGCGACCCCATCTCGAGGGTGATCAGGTCGGCCATCTCGGCGAGCCTGCCGGCGTAGAGCCCCGAGAAGGCCTGCACGACGTCGATCCGCTCCTGCGGCGTCAGCCGCGGCCAGGGCCCCTCGTCGAACGCGCGGCGGGCGGCGGCCACCGCGGCGTCGATGTCGCCCGGGCTGCCCTCCGGCACCCGCGCGACCACCTGCTCCGAGTGCGGGCTGACCACCTCGAGCACGGCGGTCGAGGCCGGCGCGGCCCAGCCTCCGTCGATGAAGAGCGCGTCGCGGTCGTGGTCGGTCATGTCGGTGCTCCTGGTCGGCGGTCGTGGGCGCTCATGGCGCGTGGATGAACCAGTCGGTGAACCCGGTGGGCTCGTGCAGCCCGAGGACGCCGTGCTCGTAGAGGCCCCAGCCCTCGATCGGGTCGCGGCCCTCCTCGCGCCACACGGCGCGGCCGACGCTGTCGGTGAGGCCGAACGGCACCCGGCCGACGACGGCCGGGTCGGTCAGGTCGTAGGTGACGCGCTCGGTGAACCCCGGACCCTTCCACTGCCCGTGGCCCCAGTCGGAGTCGCCGCCGTAGCCGCCGCCGACGTGGATCGGCACCGCGAGCAGCGACTCCACCTCGATCGTCACCGGCGTGCCGTCGGGGAGGGTGCAGTCGATGACACCGCTCTTCGGCGTCCGCGTGCCGGAGACGTACGTCGTCCGGATGCGCGGCCAGCCGAGCTGCTCGACGCGGCCGTCCTTGAAGATCCGGGTGCAGTCGTTGAGGAGGCGGTAGCCGTCGGCCTCCTCCTGGATGATCAGGCAGATGCCGAAGTCGTCGAAGGCGACCGGCACGTAGAGCCACCACATCCCGCCCCACGCCGGGTCGGCGGGACGGCCGGGGGGCTCGGACTCGCCCGACGGGCGGATGCCCCACGACCGGTCGCGCGAGCCGACCCAGCGGTCCGGGGTCACGGCGATCTCCTCGCCGTCGATCGAGATCGTGCCCTCCCACGAGCCGCACTGCGCGAACCGCTGCGCGTCGAGGACCTTGCGCAGCGTGCCGGTCCGCATGACGTGCGGCGCCTCCTGAACGACCGGGAACAGCCCGCGCCAGTGGAGGTCCATGGCGATGCCCTCGGTCTCCTCGAGGACGACGCGGAGCTCTTCGAGCGGCTTGACGACCTCGACCCGGTAGCCGCCGACGCGCTGGTCGAGGCGGTCGTGGTCGAGCGCGTCGCCGAGGTGCACGGCGGTCTGCTCGTCACCGCGGCGGACGAGGACGAAGGCGTCCTTGGTGCCGAGGTTCGGGTAGTAGCCCATCCCGGTGATGAGGAACAGGTCGCCGGTCCGGTCGTGGGCGTTGAGGTAGCACCGGTCGTAGAAGTTGCGGTCGCTGCTGCCGACGTCGGCGATCGGCTGCGGGAGCTGGTGGACGGGGTACTCGTCCATCCCCGTGATCACTGGAGGCCGACCTCGGCGCAGTAGCGCTCGACGAGCGGCTTGCAGTGGAAGAGCGTCTCGACGTCGTCGGGCTTCTCGATCTCGCCGAACCGCACCTGCCGGGCGCCGGTGCGCATGAAGACGATGCACCAGGCCGTGGCGTTGTAGAGGTGGTACCAGGTCAGGTCTCCCAGGTGCACACCGGTGAGGTCGGCGTACGTCGCCAGCACGTCGTCCTCGCGCAGGAAGTGGGGCATGCCCGGCAGCTCGAACATCGTCGCGATCGACTCGAAGACCTGGTGGGCGAAGACCATCCACGACACGTCGAGCGCGCGGGATCCGATCGTCGCCATCTCCCAGTCGAGCACCGCGACGGGCGCGAAGTCGCGGTACATCATGTTGCCGATCCGGGCGTCGCCCCAGCTCAGCACGGTGTCGCCGGGGTCGGCCGGCTGGTTCGCCTCGAGCCAGTCGAGGAGCTTCTCGACCAGCGGCGACCGACCGAGGTCGGGAACGGCGAAGTCGTACCACGCCCGCCGGGCCGCGAGGTTGCGCTCCATCGGGGTGCCGCTCGCCGCCGCGCCGGAGAGGTGGCGCCCGGGGTCGAGGTAGGAGAACGTCGACGCCGCGTCGGGGATCGCGTGCAGCCCCGCCAGCACGGCGACCGAGCTGTCCTGGAGCCGCTGCTGCTCCTCGCGCGAGGCGTCGAAGAGCCAGTTGTCGCCGAAGGTGTAGGGCATCACGTCCGGCGGGACGATGCCCTCGATGCGGTCCATGAGGAAGAACGGCGTGCCGAGCACGGCACCGGTCGGCTCCATGAACCCGACCGCCGGCACCGGCACGTCGGTGTGCGCACCGACGTGGGCGATGGCGTCGTACTGCTCCCGGAGGTCGTAGCTCGGGAAGACCGGCACGTCCGCGGCCGACGGCGCCACGCGCGCGACGTAGTGCCCCTCGCGCGGCCGGCCGTCCTCGGTCCACGTCGCGTCGAGCACCAGGGTCTCCGACGACATCCCGTTGGCGTCGATGCCGCTGAGCAGCGTGACCTGGGGGTCGGCGCCCTCGGGCAGCAGCCCGGCCAGCCACCCCTCGAGCAGACCCGGCACCGTGCTGGCGTCGCGACTGGTGCGCTGCATCTTCAGGTCGGTCGGTGGCGGCGCCTGGGTCACGGGCCCTCCCTCGGTGACGCGGCGGAAGTTGACACGCGTCAGAATTGTGGAACGTGTTCTAGTTGTCAATGAGCCAGGAGGTCGCGAGGAACGAGCGAGCTCCGTCGGCGAAGCAGGTCGAGCAAGCTCCGCGACCGAGGAACGAGGTCGCGACGGGCGGCGAGACCAGGGCAGCAGCCTGCGAGGACCGGGCAGGCTGCGTGGGCAGCTGGACATGGTGGCTGCCCATCGGACGCAGCGGCTGCCACAGGTCAGACGATGTCCGGCGCCTTGACCCTCGCCTCGTCGGCCTCCTGGTCCGTCGGCATCGTCTGGCTCTGCCGCTCGGCCTCCACCCGGCGCAGGTAGTGGTCGACCTCGTCGGCTCGCCGGGCGTCGTCCCACCCCAGCTCGGCGCCCATCAGCGCTGCCACCCTGGGCGCGGCGCGCACGCCGCGGTCGAAGGTCTCGATGGAGATGCGGGTACGCCGGGTGAGCACGTCGTCGAGGTGGCGCGCGCCCTCGTGGGTGACGGCGTAGACGACCTCGGCGGCCAGGTAGTCGTCGGCGCCGTCGAGCGGCTCCCCCAGCTCGGGTCGTTGCTCGACCAGCGCGAGGAGGTCGTCGACCAGGTCGCCGAAGCGCCCGAGCAGGTGATCGACCCTGGCGACGTGCAGGCCTGAGCGGCGGGCCAGCTGCACGCGCTGGTTGGTGCGCGTCTCGAAGCCGTCGGCGCCGATCAGCGGCACGCGGTGGCTGATCGACTCGCGGACACCGGCGCCGGTCGTCGCCAGGGAGTGGCCCGCCGCGTCGACGGCGTCGCGCGCCATGACGCGGTAGGTCGTGAGCTTGCCCCCGGCGATCATGACGAGGCCGGGCACGGGCGTGACCACGGTGTGCTCGCGCGAGATCCGCGACGTCGGCTCCGACTCCCCGGAGAGCAGGGGCCGCAGGCCGGCGTACACCCCGACGACGTCGTCGTGGTCGAGCGGCTCGCGCAGGATCGCGTTGACGTGGTCGAGGACGTAGTCGATGTCGGTACGGCTCGCGGCGGGGTGCGCCTTGTCGAGGTCCCACGGGGTGTCGGTGGTGCCGATGATCCAGTGCCGGCCCCACGGGATCACGAACAGGACCGACGTCTCGGTGCGCACGATGAACCCGGCCTCGGAGCGGATCCGGTCGCGCGGCACCACCAGGTGGATGCCCTTCGAGGCCTGCACGTGCAGCGAGCCGCGGCCCCCGACCAGGTCCTGGAGGTCGTCGGTCCAGACCCCGGCCGCGTTGACGACGACGCGGGCGCGCACCTCGAGGTCGCGGCCGTCCTCCAGGTCGCGGGCGCGTACGCCGACCACCCGCTCGCCCTCGCGGAGGAACCCGGTCACCTTCACCCGCGTCGCCACCTGCGCGCCGTGCGCGGCCGCAGTGCGGGCCAGCGTGAGCACCAGCCGGGCGTCGTCGACCTGGCAGTCGTAGTAGCGGATCGCGCCGGCGATCGACTCGGGCGCGAAGTCCGGCGCGATCCGGGCGACGGTCCTGCGGGTCAGGTGGCGGTGCCGGGGCAGGCCGGCCTCGCCGGGCCCGAGGCGTGCCATCGCGTCGTACAGGAGGAGGCCCGAGCCGACGTAGGGCCGCTCCCACACGTGGTGGGTGAGCGGGTAGAGGAACGGCACCGGGCGGACCAGGTGCGGCGCCAGCCGGGTGAGCAGCAGCCCGCGCTCGCGGAGCGCCTCGCGGACCAGTCCGAAGTCGAGCATCTCGAGGTAGCGGAGCCCGCCGTGGATCAGCTTGCTGCTGCGGCTGCTCGTGCCGCTGGCCAGGTCGCGCTGCTCCAGCAGCGCCGTGGACAGGCCGCGCGTGACCGCGTCGAGGGCGACGCCCGTGCCGACGACGCCGCCACCGACCACGAGCACGTCGAGCTCGTCGGACCCGTTCGCGGCGAGGCTGTCGAGGGCGCGGCCGCGCGCCTCCGGGCTGAGCGCGCTCGGACCCCGGTCCATGCCACCCATCCTGACAGGCTCGTCCCGGGGTCCCCGCGGACGCGAGCGCAGCGAGCGTCTTTCGTGGGGTGGGAGGCGAGCCTGCGCAACCCACGCCGCCGGTCGTGCGTCACTGTCGGCGTGAGGGCGTCGTGAGGGGAGGGTCACGCGCGGTGTTCGGCGCGCTGGCGGCGTTCGCGGCACTCGCGGCCACCCTCGGCGCTCCGCACCCACCCTCGCCCGGCAGGCCCGCCGCGTCGGGATCGATCGTGCTGGCGTCCGACGCACAGGCGGCGCCCAGTGCCCCGGTCGCGCCGAAGGCGGCCAACGCCACCCCCCGGCCGCGCCGCCACGTCACGGTCGTGATGGGCGGCGACCTGCTGTGGCACAACACCGTGTGGGCGAGCGCGGCCGAGGACCACACCCGGACGGGGCGCGGCCGGCGCTACGACTTCGACCCGATGTTCGCCGGCGTCCGGTCGCTCGTGGCGGGCGCGGACGTCGCGCTGTGCCACGAGGAGGTGCCGTTCGCGGCGCCCGGGCAGCCGCCGCAGAACTTCCCCGTCTTCGCGGCACCGCCCGAGACCGCGACCTGGATCGGCTCGTTCGGGTACGACGCGTGCACCACGGCGTCCAACCACGCCCTCGACCAGGGGTACGACGGACTGGTGCGCACCGCCGACCTGCTGGAGCGCGCCGGCGTCGAGCACATCGGCACCTTCCGTACCCGGGCCGAGCGGACCCGGCCGGTCATCCTCACGACCGCCGACGGCGTGCGCGTGGGCGTCGTGGCGGGCACCTACGGCACCAACGGCTTCCCGCTCCCGACCGGTCGCGAGTGGTCGGTGTCCATGTGGGACGCCCCGAACCTGCTGGCCCAGGCCCGCGCCGCTCGCCGGGCCGGCGCCGACATCGTCGTCGTGCACCTGCACGGCGGCGACGAGTACGACCACCTCCCGAACGCCGCGCAGACCGCGCTGGTCGACCGGCTGACCCGCTCCCCCGACGTCGACCTCGTGCTCGGCGACCACGCCCACGTGGTGCAGCCGATCACGCGGGTGCACGGCACGTGGGTCGTCTACGGCATGGGCAACATGGTCGCCCAGCAGGACCCGGCCCGCACCGACACCTACCAGGGCATCCTCGTGCGGTTCACGTTCACCGAGCGGCGCAGCGGCCGGTTCGCGGTGACCCGGGCGGCGTACGCCCCCATCGGGTGGAACGTCTGGCGGCCCGGCACGCAGCCGATCCGCGTGACGCGCCTGCGGGGCGCGGCGGCGGACCGCGTCACGGCGTACGTCGAGGGGCTGGGCGCGCAGCCGGGCCTGCACCGGCTGTGACCGCGGCCCGTCGGGTCGTGTCTCAGCCGACGATGCAGGCCGTGGCGACCCGGGTGGGGTTACGTCCGGTTGCCGTCGAGTGACCCGAACTGCAGGAATTTCGTGGTGGAAAACCTGCCGATCGGGTCACTCGACGCGAGCCAACGCAACCACGTGCCCTACCCGACGACGACGACCTCGACCCGCTGGAACTCCTTGAGCTCGGTGTAGCCGGTGGTGGCCATCGAGCGCTTGAGGGCGCCGATGAGGTTCATGGTGCCGTCGGCGACGCGCGACGGGCCGAAGAGGATCTCCTCGAGCGTGCCGACGGTCTCGAACTCCACCCGCTGGCCGCGCGGCAGCGAGCCGTGGTGGGCCTCGGCGCCCCAGTGGAAGCCCTGGCCCGGCGCGTCGGTCGCGCGGGCGAACGGCGAGCCGACCATGACCGCGTCGGCACCGCAGGCGATCGCCTTGGCGATGTCGCCGGACATGCCGATCGAGCCGTCCGCGATCACGTGCACGTAGCGGCCACCGGACTCGTCGAGGTAGTCGCGGCGGGCGGCGGCGACGTCCGCGACTGCCGAGGCCATCGGCACCGCGACGCCCAGGACCGTGCGCGTCGTGTGCGCGGCGCCGCCGCCGAAGCCGACGAGCACGCCGGCCGCACCGGTGCGCATGAGGTGCAGCGCGGCCTGGTGGGTGGCGCAGCCGCCGACGATGACGGGGACGTCGAGCTCGTAGATGAACTCCTTGAGGTTCAGCGGCTCGGCCTGGCTCGAGACGTGCTCGGCGCTGACCGTCGTGCCGCGGATGACGAACATGTCGACGCCGGCGTCGACGACCGTCTTGGCGAACTCACGAGTGCGCTGCGGCGACAGCGACCCGGCGACGGTGACGCCCGCGTCGCGGATCTCGCGGACCCGCTCGGTGATGAGCTCCTGCTTCACCGGCTCGGCGTACATCTCCTGGAGCCGGGCGGTGGCCTGCTCGCCGCGCAGCCCGGCGACCTCGGTCAGCAGCTGGGTCGGGTCCTCGTAGCGGGTCCACAGCCCCTCGAGGTTGAGCACGCCGAGGCCGCCGTAGCGGCCCAGGGCGATCGCCTGCGCGGGCGACATCACCGAGTCCATCGGTGCGGCGAGCACGGGCAGCTCGAAGCGGTAGGCGTCGATCTGCCAGTCGACGTTGACCTCTCCGGGGTCGCGCGTGCGCCGCGAGGGGACGATGGCCACGTCGTCGAAGGAGTAGGCGCGTCGAGCCCGCTTGGCCCGGCCGATCTCGATCTCGGTCATGCTCTTGCGGGGTCCCCTGGGCGTCGTTCGCCGGAGGAGCGAAGCGGGGGAGCTGAAGAACATCCTGGGGTGCTCACGACGCCAGTGTTCCATCGCCAGCACACGGGGCGAGAAATGCGGCACACTCCCACCCGATGCTCGAACTGCCACAGAACCTCGCTCCGCTGCTCCGACCCGAGCCGCACCTCGACGTGCTCGGCACGTCCGATCCCTGGGTCCTGCCGGCTGACTGGCTCGAGACGACCCAGCAGAGGATGAAGGCCCTCGCCGAGGACCCACGCGGCCACGGCGGAGTGACCCCCTCGGGCAGCTGGAAGCCCGGCACGTCGGGCGCGGTGCCGTTCCTCTGGAACCTCACGACGTTCCTGCCGAGCGCCATCCCGGTGTGGGCGGGCAGTTACGCCAGCCTCGGCGACGTGCTGCTCGCGCCGTGGCTGTCCGACACCTACGTGCCGACCCAGCCCAAGATCACCTACTACGTCAACAGCGACGACACCTGGCACCTCGACCTGTGGTGGCGCCAGCGCGACCTCGGCGCCGAGGCGCGCCTCAAGGCGCTGGAGCTCACGATCGACTGCGTCGCCGTCTTCGCCGAGGTCCCGCAGTACGCCGCGCGCGCCGCGACGTTCACCGCGATGCTGCGCAAGGTGCTCGACGACCCCGAGTTGCGCGCCCTGCACGAGACCGCCACGTGGGACGTCGTCGTCAAGACCTGGCGCGAGCAGGTCTGCACCGAGCAGGACGCCCAGACCTTCTCGGAGGGCGGGGGCTGGACCTCCCAGCTGGTGTGGTCGATCAGCGGGCTCGACGCGGCGCACCACGTGCTCAGCGGCGTCGTCAGCCGGGCCCAGCACGTCGACGAGGTGATCGCGTCGATGGCCCTCCACGACGTCGTCGACGAGCTGCCCGCCGCCCTGGCCGCTGCGGTCGGCAGCGAGCGGTTCGGCTCGATCAACGCGGCGTTCGAGCGGCTGCGCCCGGGCTACGACGGCGACGACTGGATGTCGGACAACCGCGGCTGGCTGGCCCGCGGGATGGTGAACGGCGAGATCGACGCGGTCCGGCTGTGGCTCGCGATGGCGACCCAGGTCGCCGAGCTCGTCGTCGGGCTGCCGTCGTTCGCGCGGTCGACGTCGTGCCCGAGCCGCACTGGCTACCTCGACGACCTCACCGCGGTGTTCCGCGCGCCGCCTGCCGTGGTCAACCCGATGGCCACCAAGCTGCTCGAGGACCACCGCAACCGTCCGCCGCTGGCGACCGGCACCACGGTCACCCCCGAGGGCGTGCGGGTGGCCGCGGCCGAGGGCGGGGACGGCGTGCCCGACCTCGCCGCGCCCGAGGTCGAGATCGGCGACCCGATGGCCGAGCTCGAGGAGCTGGTGGGCCTCGCGCCGGTCAAGGAGCAGGTCAAGCGCCTGGTGGCGGAGCTCAAGGCCGAAAAGCTGCGCACCGAGGCCGGCATGCCGCCGTCGGAGAAGTCGAGGCACATGGTCTTCACCGGCAACCCCGGCACCGCGAAGACCACCGTCGCCCGGCTGCTCGCCCGGATCTACGCCCAGCTCGGCGTGCTCGCCCACGGGCACCTCATCGAGGTCAGCCGCGCCGACCTGGTCGGGGAGTTCATCGGCCAGACCGCGCCCCGCACCACCGCGCGCTTCAACCAGGCCTCCGGCGGCGTGCTCTTCATCGACGAGGCCTACGCGCTGGTGCCGCCCGACTCGTTCCGCGACTTCGGCAACGAGGCCATCTCCACGCTCCTCAAGCTCATGGAGGACCACCGCGACGAGGTCGTGGTCATCGCGGCGGGCTACCCGCGCGAGATGCAGCGCTTCGTCGAGTCGAACCCCGGCGTCGCCTCGCGGTTCCCGAGCACGATCTCGTTCGCCGACTACTCCCCCGACGAGCTCTGGGGCATCTTCCGGCTGTACGCCGACAAGGCCGGGTTCTCGCTGCTCGACGGCGTCGAGGGCGCCTTCCGCCGGCTGGTCCCCGACCCGCGGCCCGACGCCTTCGGAAACGGCCGCTTCGTCCGCAACGTCTTCGAGGAGGCGGCCACCCGCCAGGCGATGCGGATCACCGCGCTGACCGATCCCGACACGTCAGTCGTCACCCAGCTGCGACCCGAGGACCTCCCCGGCTCGACGTCGACCACCGGCAAGACCGACGGCACGGGGCTCTACCTGTAGGACCGCGATGGCGGACCCCCGCCATGTCGTGTGGTCGCCAGCCCTTCTCCTGTCCTCCCGGCACAGGGGCCGGATATCAAGGGGATGCCACCTGTCCTCTCTCCCCGGGAGCTCCCATGTCCTCGTCCCACCGCCGACCACGAGCCCGGACCGTGCTGGCTGCGTCGAGCGCGGTCCTGACCGCCGTGCTCGGCGCCGCGCTGCTCGGCCCGGTGCAGACCGCCGCGGCCCACGACGACGCCCTCGCAGCCGGCGGGCTCGGGGACGCAGGCCCCGCGGGCGCGACCCGCGTCGTCGAGGTCGGCGGCGGGGCCCGGGTCGCCGTCACCGTCGGAGGCAACGGCGAGCCTGCCGACCTCCAGGCGCTGCCGGGTGCGGACGGCGCACGCCCCGGCGTCGTCACGCAGCGGACCGACTCGGGCACGACCGTGCAGACCACCGACCCCGGGAGCGTCCCCACGCAGGTGCTCGGCCGGCGGGCGCCACGAGCCCCGGCGGCCGACGCCGGGTCCGTGCCGCTCGTGGTGCGTGTCGTCGGCCGCGGCGGGCGGCCGGCCGAGGGCTACGTCACCATCTTCGACCTCGAGCACGGCACGACCTGGACCCGTCAGGTCGCGGGCGGCCCGGTCGTCGAGCGGCGGTGCACCGCCGATCCGTGGGCGCAGTCGTCGTGCGCCCTGGTGCCGCCGGGCAGCTACTCGGTGATGGCGCTGGTCTCGACCCTGCCGGCCGAGGAGCCGAGCATCGGCGAGGGCCGCACCTTCCAGAACGTCGCACTCGTCGGGCTCCCCGAGACGACCGTCGACGCCGCCCGGACGGTCACCCTCGACGCGAGCCAGGCCCGTCGGATGACGGTGCGCACACCGGGTCAGCGCACCAAGGTGCCTGCCGAGGGGATGCTGCAGATCGGCTACGACCGGACCGCGGCGGACGGCTCAGCCGTCCACATCGACATGCACCCGAGCGTGCTGCTCGACCAGCACTTCTACCTCCAGCCCACCGCCGAGGTGTCGGTCGGCACGTTCCAGACCAGGGCCCGGATCCGGCTCCAGGCACCCGACATCGCCATGTCGTCGCCGCTGGTGCGGACGCTGCACCCGGAGTACGTCGACTCGGTGTGGTTCGCCGACTTCGACTCCGACTTCCCGCTCGTCGACGGGGTGG
Source organism: Nocardioides halotolerans DSM 19273 (assembly GCF_000422805.1). Taxonomy (GTDB): domain Bacteria; phylum Actinomycetota; class Actinomycetes; order Propionibacteriales; family Nocardioidaceae; genus Nocardioides; species Nocardioides halotolerans. Next base: position 71,718 of record NZ_AUGT01000024.1, read on the forward strand.
CGCGCCCCCGCGTGATCGACGTGGGCCGCGCGAGGCCGAGGGACCTCGCCGGGCTCCGGCTCCACGGCGCGCTCGCGCTCGTGACCCACGTCGACGGCGTCCCGGTCGCCGAGCAGTCCAACCGGGCCGCGGCGCACGGCGCCTCGATGGTGGTGGTCCGCAACGACGGTCCCGGTGACCTGGCCGACCCCGAGGGCACCGGCGTGCAGCTGCGGGTGCCGACGATCCGCCTGAACCGCGCCGAGGGCCGGGCCCTCGCCCGGATCCACGGCCGGCGGCTGACCGTCTCGGGTGAGCCGGCCAGCCCCTACGTCTACGACCTCTACCTCAAGGAGCAGGGCCGGATCCCCGACGACGTGCGACACGTCGTCAGGACCGACGAGACCGCCGCGGAGACGCACGAGGTGCACGGCCAGCCCACGCGGGCCTCCACCTTCGGCGAGGCGGCCTACCCGTTCCAGCCCGGGGAGACGATGTCGATCTCGCGCGTCCTCCCCTTCCGCGGCGACGCGCGCTCGAGGGTGGAGTACCGGCTGCTCGACCCCGACACCCGGTGGCGCTACATGGTGACCACGCCCGAGCCCGCCCAGAACGCGATGTTCCCCCAGCCCGAGATCCTGCGCATGACCCTGCTCGACCCGGACTACCACGTGTTCACCACGCCGGGCGTGAGCACGGTCCCGATCGGGGCCGCCCCGGTCATCACCGGCCCGAACGTCCAGCAGCCCGTCGAGAGATCCGGCGACGACCTGCGAGTCGCCATCGAGGCGTTCGTGGACCAGGACGGCAACCACGGCATCGGCTACTCCGACGGCGACTACGCCACCCGCCTGGAGATCCGGGCCGGGCAGGAGCTCGTCGCCGAGACGGACAACATCCCCTACGGGATCGTGACCCTGCCCGCCGGTCCCTCGACGGTGTCCGTGCACTTCACGACCGACAACCCGCAGGCCTGGGCCGAGCTGTCCACGCACACGGTCTCGACCTGGACGTTCCAGTCGACCACCACGCCCGCGGGCGAGGCGGTCGTCGAGGCCCTGCTGATGCCGGACTACGACGTCGACGTCGACCTCCGCAACCGCGTCCGCTCCGAGCCCGGCGAGCCGGTGTCGTTCGACCTGGGGCTGAGCCGGCCCGAGGGGGCGACGGCGTCACCTGTCGCCACCGTGCGCCTCGACGCGTCGTACGACGACGGGGCCACCTGGCAGGAGGCGACCCTCGTGGGGTCGGGCGACCGGTGGCAGGTGACGCTGCCGCCGGGGAGCGGTCTCGTGTCGCTACGGCTGCGGGCCGAGGACACCGGCGGCTCGACCGTCGACCAGACCGTCGTCCGGGCCTTCGCGGTGACCGGCTGACCCGGGCGGGGGCTCGAGCCAGCCGAGCCGGACCGCCTGGACGCCCGCCTGGAACCGGGTGCGGACGTTCAGGTGGTCCATCAGCTCCCCGATCCGTCGGCTCAGGGTCCGCGTGCTGGTGCCGAGATGGCGGGCGACCACGTCGTCCTTGGCCCCGGAGGCGAGCAGCGCGACGAGCTGACGGTCGTCGAAGGGGCCGGCGCCGGCCGGGGCGCCGACGGGCGTCGCCTGGGCCCAGAGGAGCTCGAACAGCCGCACCAGCGCATCGAGCAGGGCGGACGGACGGACGCACACCGCCGCGTCGACGGTGTCGACACCCACGGGCAGGATCGCCAGCCGACGGTCCCCGATGGCGAGCTTCATGGGCAGGGCGGGGTGGACCCTGGCCTGCTCCCCGGCCCGCGAGGCGTCCTCCAGCTCCACGAGAGCACCCGGCAGCTCCAGCGCCTCGGGCGCGTAGATGCCACGGACCGTGACGTCGTCGCGCAGCAGCCGGCGGACCGCGCCGTCGGAGTCCTCGGGGTCCGCGACGTACGGCGGCCGGTCGAGCACCATCAGCTCACCCCGGGTCGTGTCGAGGAGCTGGTCGAAGCGGGCGGCGATCGCGGACCGCCCGACGAGCACCTCGACGATGTCCTCGGGCCGGTGCCGCTCCTCGGCCGGCAGCTCCGCGAGCAGCTCGCGGGCGGCGAGCTGGGTCCGGGCGAGCTCGGCACGCCGTCGGTTGACCAGCGCGTCGATCGCGACGTCCGGACGCGCCGCACGCAGGCGCACCGGCCGGCCGGGCAGGCGGTGCACGAGGCCGAGCTCCTCCAGCGCGGACAGCGAGCGGTGGATCTCGCCGGCATCGCGCGCGAGCGAGTCGGCGAGCTCCGCGACCTCGGCCTGGGACCTCGACAGCACCTCCCGGTAGACCGCCTCGTCGTCAGGACCGACTCCGATCGCCTCGAGCACCGGCCCATCCTGCCGCCGACCCGGTGCCGCTGCCGAGCGCATTTGCGCCGGACCTAGCCGGCGTCCCCCACGTCCACGGCCTCGATCAGCGCCCGCAGGGCGGCCACGTGCGCGCGCAGCGCGCGGTCGCCGACCCTGGTGAGGGAGATCCAGGTGGTGCGGCGGCCGTCGACGGCGCCCTTGCGGCTCGCGACGTAGCGGTCCGCGGCAAGGGCGGACACGTGCTTGGACAGCACGGAGTCGCTCACGCCGAGCGCCTCGCGGAGCGTCACGAACTCGACCTCCGACACCGCGGTCAGCATCGTCATCAGCTGCAGCCTCGCGGGCGGGTGGATCAGCGGGTCGATCGCGACCATCAGCGCAGGACCACGAGCAGGACAAGGCCACCGACGGCCAGCACGCCGTAGGCCAGCAGCGTCGCGCCCGACTCGGCGCGGGCGTGCCCGGCCGGGTCGGCCTGGTAGCGCCGCCACCAGAGGTGTGCGCTGAGCCCGTAGCCCGCACCGCCGGCGAGGGCCGCGAGGGCGGCCAGCCACGGCTGGTCCTCGAGCACCGCCCAGAAGGCGGCTCCGATGCCGCCCGCCTCGGCCAGCGACGACCACGTCGACGTGCCCAGCACCGCCCGGCTGACCAGGCCGTTGACCCGCACGCCGTTGAGCCTGCGGAACCGCACCACCTGGACCCAGGCCACCACTGCGAAGAGGAGGCACCCGGCGACCAGGGCCAGCAGCCCGGCGCCGGACGGGTCGCCGAGGCCGTACGCCGCGGAGCCGATCTGCAGCGCGACCGCGACGCCGAGCGAGACGTGGAACCACGACGGGAGGCGCAGGGCTCCCGCCAACCGCTGCCGGGCGACCTCGGCCGCCGCCAGCTCAGCCGCGGGGTCGGATGGGACGGCGTTCATACTTGCCATGTTGGAAAGTATGAGCGCTACTTTCCAGTCTGGCAAGTTCGGGTGCCGTCCACCGTCAGCCGAGGTCGAATGCGTTGCGGAGCCCCAGCGCGTAGGCCTGCTGGTCGGCGAGCTTGAGCGCCTCCCACTCCGGCGGGCGGTAGAGCTCGTAGATCGCCGCCCGGCCGCCGCGGGCGTCGGTCTCGTCGAGGATCGCGTTGGCGGCCTGCCGGCCGGACTCGTTGGCGCCCTCCATCGTCGCGAGGTCGACGTGCGTGCGGCAGAAGTCGCCCGCCATGAGGAGGTTGCCCACACCGGTGCGCGCGGTCGGCCGAAGCTTCCACGAGTCGACGGTGTTGACGAGCAGCGGCTCGTCGTTGGAGTTGGCAGAGCGCTTCGGGTGCCATCGGATGCCCGGGTCGAGGAACCACGAGTGCAGGATGTCGTCGGGCAGCACGGACCGGCCGGTGTCCTCCAGGGCGGCCTTCATCTGCGCCCAGACCTCGGCGCGGATCTCCCGCTTCGTGCAGCGCTTCGCCGGCTTCCCGAACAGGATGCCGGGTCTCGACCAGTCGGAGATGTCGACCGAGAGGCAGTCGACCGCCGTGCCGTCGCCGTAGGTCGAGCGGAAGTCGCGGTCCCAGAACTGCCCCTGCGTCAGCCCGGTCAGCGACCAGGGCGTGTCCAGGAAGGCGAGGTGGCCGTGGGTGATCTCCACCGGGCGGCGCAGGTAGAACTGGATGCCGTTCATCCAGTCGACGGTGAGGTGCCGCAGCGACTCGAGCTCGGGAGCAGCCCGGAGCACCGGCCTCGACAGCAGGCGGGTCACCCGCTCGACCGGCATCGCCGAGACGAACCAGTCGGCCTCGATGGTGCGCCGGCCGCGCGCCGTCCTCGCGCGGGCGCCGGTGATCCGGCCGCGAGAGACGTCGAGCCCGACGATCGTCGTGCCGGTCCGGAACCGCACACCGCGCGCACGCAGCAGCCGCACCCACGGGTCGATCCACACCTCGTTGGTCGGGCCGTTGAGCACCTGGTCGGCGTGGCCCTCGGCGCCGAGACCGGCCAGGGCGTAGAGGAACGCCTCGGCCATGGTGCCGATCGTGCGGGCGCTCGCCACCTCCTCCTTGGCGGCGACGAGCGCACGGGTGAGTCCGCGGGCCGCGACCGTCTGGTACTCCGGGGACCGGTTGTCGGCCCGCACGAAGTCCCACCAGGACGTGCGCTCCCACTCGCCTGCCCGCCGTTGGTCGCAGCTGGAGAGGAAGACGACGAGCCGGGTCGCGAAGTACGCCGCCTCGTCGGGCATCACGCCCTGACGACCGAGCCACTCGTCGCGGATGAGCCGGATCACCGCGTCCGCCGAGCTGAGGTCGCGGCCGTCGGGGATGAAGCCGAACAGCTGCTGGTCGTTGCGGCCACCGGAGCGCGGGAAGTAGGGGGTCGGCGCAGGGACGAGGTTGTCGAAGACGCCGTGGGGGTTGGCGCCGTACCGGATCCGGCGCATCGTGTCGGGCACGTGGTGGTAGAACCCCGGGAAGAACCGGAAGCCGTGCTCGCCCGGGAGGTCCCGGCGTCCGCCCCTCCCCGTCCCCTCCACCGGGATGCTGCGCGCCTTGCCGCCCAGCACGTTGCGCTCGTAGACCGTGACCGAGAACCCGCGCTCGACCAGCTCGTGCGCCGCGGCGAGGCCTGCCATGCCGCCACCGAGCACGGCGACCGACCGCCGCCGGCGCGCCAGCGCCGGCGACGCCGGACCTGCCGCCATGGCCGCCGCCGCGGCCGCCCCCGACCCGCGCAGCACGGCACGCCGAGAGACAGAACCCATCCCCTCCACCTTCCAGTGGCGATCACGTCTGCCTGGCTCAACCACGACCTCGGCCAGAAGTCACGGCGAGCCCACTGCCCGGCTCGTGTAACGGAGGCCGCCGGCCAGCACACGGTGCTCCATCACCCGTCGCGAGGAGCACGTCATGACGCAGACAGCAGACACCCCGATCGCCGACCTCCGGTCGCAGCTGCGCGGGGAGGTGGTGGACGCCGACGCCCCCGGCTACGACGAGAGCCGCAGGGTCTGGAACGGCGCCATCGACCGACGACCGCTGGTCGTCGCCCGGTGCCTCGACGAGGCCGACGTCCAGGCTGCCGTCCGCTTCGCCGTCGAGCACGGCCTCGAGATCGCCGTGCGCGGCGGCGCCCACAGCATGTCGGGCGCCTCGGTGGTCGACGACGGCATCGTCATCGACCTCGCGGCGATGAACCAGGTGACGGTCGACCCGGCCACCCGTCGCGCGGTGGTCGCCGGTGGTGCGCTGCTGGGCGACGTCGACGCCGCCACCCAGGCACACGGCCTCGCCGTCCCGGCCGGGCTGGTCAGCCACACCGGCGTGGCCGGCCTGACGCTCGGCGGCGGGATGGGCTGGCTGACCAGGCTCGGCGGCCTCACCATCGACAACCTGCTGTCGGTCAGGGTCGTCACCGCCGACGGACAGGTGCGGGTCGCGTCCGAGAGCGAGAGCCCCGACCTCTTCTGGGCGGTCCGCGGCGGCGGCGGCAACTTCGGTGTCGTCACCGAGTTCGAGTTCGCGCTGCACGAGGTCGGGCCGCTGATCCACTACGGCCTGCTGTTCTGGTCGCTCGACCGGGGCCTGGAGATGCTGCGCCACGTCCGGGGCGTCATCGACACCCTGCCCGACGACGTCAACGTGATCGTCGGCGCGATCAGCGCGCCGCCGGCGCCGTTCGTCCCGGAGCAGCACCGGCTCTCGCCCGGCTACGCCACCATCGTGGTCGGCACCGGGACGGCCGAGAGCCACGCGGACGTCTGCGCGGCTCTGGCCGGCGGCGTACCTCCGCTCTTCGAGTTCACCACACCGATGCCCTACGTCGAGCTGCAGAAGATGCTCGACGACGCCAACGGGTGGGGGCTGCACTGCTACGACAAGGGGTGCTACGTCACCGAGCTCTCCGACGAGGTGGTCGACGCGCTCACCACCCACGTGCCCGAGAAGACCTCGCCGATGTCGATCGTGCTGCTCTACCGCCTCGACGGCGCGTTCTCGCGGGTCGCGGAGGACGCGACGGCGTTCGGGGGCGGTCGGTCGCCGCGGTTCGGGGTGTTCGTGATCGGGGTGTGCCCCTCGCCGGAGCTGCTCCCGGCCGAGCGCGCGTGGGTGCGTGCCACCGCCGACGCGCTGCGCCCGGCGGCCGCCGACGACGGGATCTACGTCAACTCCATGACCGAGTTCGACGCGGTCAGCTCGGTGCAGGCGGCCTACAGCCCCGGCAAGTACGCCCGCCTGGTGGAGATCAAGACGACGTACGACCCCGACAACGTCTTCCACCGCAATGCCAACATCGTCCCCGCGCTCCCCTGACGAGCGCGGCGCCGGGCGGGCGGGTCAGCCGGAGTAGTTGGGCGCCTCGACCGTCATCTGGACGTCGTGGGGGTGGCTCTCCTTGAGCGAGGCGGAGGTGATCCGGATGAACCGGCCCTTCTCCTGCAGCTCGGGGATCGTGCGCGCGCCGACGTAGAACATCGACTGGGTGAGGCCGCCGAGCAGCTGGTGGGCGACCGCGGAGAGCGGTCCGCGGTAGGCGACCTGGCCCTCGATGCCCTCCGGCACGATCTTGTCGTCGCTCGTGACCTCGGCCTGGAAGTAGCGGTCCTTGGAGTAGGACTTCTTGCCGCGGCTGCTCATCGCGCCGAGCGAGCCCATGCCGCGGTAGGACTTGAACTGCTTGCCGTTGACGAACACCAGCTCCCCGGGCGACTCCTCGCAGCCGGCCAGCAGCGAGCCGACCATCACGGTGTCGGCCCCGGCCACGATCGCCTTGGCGATCTCGCCGGAGTACTTCAGCCCACCGTCGGCGATGACCGGCACGCCGGCCGGCTGGCACGCGAGCGCGGCCTCGTAGACCGCCGAGACCTGCGGCACGCCCACACCGGTGACGACCCGCGTCGTGCAGATCGAGCCCGGGCCCACGCCCACCTTGACCGCGTCGGAGCCCGCGTCGACGAAGGCCTGGGCGCCCTCGCGGGTCGCGACGTTGCCGCCGATGACCTGGACGTGGGCGGTGGCGGGGTCGGACTTGAGGCGCTTGACCATGTCGAGCAGCAGCCGGACGTTGCCGTGCGCCGTGTCGGCCACGAGGACGTCGACGCCGGCGTCGACCAGGGTGGTGGCGCGCTGCCAGGCGTCGCCGAAGTAGCCGATCGCCGCGCCGACCATGAGTCGGCCGTGGGCGTCCTTGGAGGCGTCGGGGAACTGCTCGGACTTCACGAAGTCCTTCACGGTGATGAGCCCGCCCAGCCGGCCCTTGTCGTCGACCAAGGGCAGCCGCTCGCGCTTGTGCTTGCGCAGCAGCAGCGTGGCCTCGTCGCGCGAGATGCCCACCGGTCCGGTGATCAGCGGCATCGGGGTCATCACCTCGTCGACCTTGGTGGTGGCCCACTCGGCCACCGGGGTGAAGCGCAGGTCGCGGTTGGTGATGATGCCGAGGAGCCGGTCGTCGGTGTCGACGACCGGGAAGCCCGAGATGCGGTACTGGCCGGCGAGCCGGTCGAGCTGCTCGAGCGTCGCGTCGGGGCCGATGGTGACGGGGTTGGAGATGATGCCGGTCTGGGTCCGCTTCACGAGGTCGACCTGGTAGGCCTGGTCCTCGATCGAGAGGTTGCGGTGCAGGACGCCGAGGCCGCCCTCGCGGGCCATCGCGATCGCCATCCGCGACTCCGTCACGGTGTCCATCGCGGCGCTGATCAAGGGCGCCTTGAGCGAGATCTCGCGGGTCAGCCGGGTCGTGGTGTCGATGTCGGCCGGCGCCAGGTCGGAGTGCCCGGGGAGGAGCAGCACGTCGTCGTAGGTGAGACCCAGGGTCGCGAACTTCTCGGGCAGCTCCACCTTGCTCATTCTAGGACGTGGTGGTGGGCCATGCTTGGCGCCATGACCCAGACGCGGACCGCGACGCCCCTCGGCGCCGTGGTCCGGGCCGAACGCCGCGTCGCGCGGCTGGTCGACTCGCGGTGGACGGTCGCCGTCGCGGCCGCGGCGGCGTTCCTGCTGCGACTGCCCGGGCTGACCCGGCCGGTCCGTGCCGACGAGGCGGGCTTCGAGCTGGTCGCGCGGGCGTGGCAGCCGATGGCCGACAGCGTCTACGGCGCCTACTTCGTCGACCGGCCGCCGCTGCTGATCGCGCTCTTCAAGGTCTCCGACGCGCTCGGGGGGCCGCTGTTCATCCGGGTGCTGGGGGCGCTCGCGTGCGCGGGGCTGGTGCTCGCCGCGGCGGCCGTGGCTCGGCTGGTCGCCGACGAGCGCGCCGCCCGCTGGACCGCGGTCGCGATGGCGGCGCTCAGCACCAACGTGCTCATCGACGCCGTGGCCGTGAAGGGCGAGCTGCTCGCGCTGCCGGTGCTGATGGGCAGCCTCGGGCTCTCGCTGGTGGCGGTCCGCGACCGCTCCTGGCGGGCGGCGCTGGTCGCCGGGCTGCTGGCCGGCCTGGCGATCGGCTTCAAGCAGAACCTCGTCGGCGGTGCCGTGTTCGCCGCCGTCCTCTACCTCGGGTCGTGGCGCGCTCGCCGCCTCGCGCGCCGCGAGCTGGTCCGGCTGGCGACCGCTGCGACCGCGGGCTTCGCGGTGCCGGTCCTCGCCACCCTCGGCTGGGCGCTGGCGGCCGGCGTACGCCTGCACACGCTGTGGTACGCCGTCTACGGCTTCCGGTTCGACGCGAGCCGGGTCCTCTCCGACGCCACCGACACCGCGCCGACGGTCCGGGCCGGCCTGCTCGTGCTGGTCGCGGTCGGTGCCGGGATGCTGCTGATCATCGGCGGCTTCGTGGTGCACATCCGGGGCGAGTGGGCCGACGACGCACCGCTCACCGCGGCGGTCGCGGCGCTGCTCGTCGTCGACGTGGTCGGACTCGTGTCGGGCGGCAGCTACTGGCGCGACTACCTGTTCCCGCTGCTGCCCGGCACCGCGCTGTGCGCCGCGCTGCTGGCCCGTCGCGCGAGCCGCCGCGGCCGGGCGATGCGCACCGTGATCATCGCCGCCACCGCGTCGACCGTGCTGTGCCTGGTGGGCTGGACGGCGTACAACGCCGGCGGCCTCCAGGAGTACGACGAGCACGACACCGGCCTCGCCCTGCGCGCGGTCGCGGAGCCCGGCGACACCCTCGTCGTCTACGGCGGCCGCGCCGACGTCCAGCTGGAGAGCGGGCTCTCCTCGCCGTACGCCTACCTGTGGAGCCTCCCGATGCGCACCCTCGACCCGGACCTCGTCGAGCTCCGGGAGCTGGTCGGCAGCGACGAGGCCCCGACGTGGATCGTCGAGTGGGTCGGCTTCCGGCACTGGGACGCCCGCGACGGCGCCCTCCTCGACGAGCTCGTGCAGGAGCGCTACGTCCCGGCGGGCACCGCGTGCGGCGACCGCCCCATCTGGCTGCTGCGCGACGAGGACCGGCCCACCCCGGAGCCGGAGTGCCACGACGGCGGCTTCGAGTTCAGCTCCGGGCCCTGAGCGGGCGACTCCTGTCCCCGGCTACGACAGCGTCATCGCGGGCTCGCCGTTGACGAGGCCGTTGCCCGACCGCGTGCAGGTGCCGCCGCGCGGCGTACCGCCGTTGTAGGCCTGGCGCACGCAGGAGCGGAACGCGAGCTGTGCCCAGTAGTTCGGGTGCAGGCCCTCCTGGATGTAGTAGGGGCTGCCCGAGCAGCACGTCGACACGGTCCGGATCTGGTTGACCCACTCGGTCCTGTTGACGGCGTCGAGGCTGGTCCACGAGGGGATCCCGACCTCCTCGTAGAGACCGACGCCGGACTCGCACAGGCGCCGTCCGTCGAGGGCCGAGGACAGGTTGAGCACCTTCGCGTTGGTGATCCCGGCCTGGCTGATCGCGCCGGTCACGGTGTTGTTGATCGTCGGGAGGGCGGTGCCGTTGGCCCAGTTGGCGTCGCTGTTCCAGAAGCCGCAGCCGCCCGTGCTCTGCCGGGTGTAGCCGCTCTCGGAGTAGCGGAAGCCGCTGCCGTTGGGGATCGGCGAGGGATAGGTCTGCACCAGCATCGTCCAGGCGCCGTCGCTGTAGCCGGCGTTGCGCATCGCGGTCCGCACGTTCTGCAGCGCCGTGGCGATGCGCGTCTTGACCGTGGCGACGTTGGCCGCCGTGAAGTTCCTGGTCACCGAGGAGTCGTCCTGGCAGTAGTCCTTCCACCACGTCGGCGAGGCGAGGAAGTCGGCCACGCACTGAGTGACGATGTCGGCGAACTTGAAGTCGTTGCCGCCGATCGAGACCGCGACCATGGTGACGTTGTGGCTGCTCGCGAAGCCCTGCAGCATGAGGGCCTGCCCCTGCTGGCCGCCGCTGTTGTAGAAGTCGAGGCCCGGCTTGAAGTTGCTGCCGGTGCTGGTCGACGTGGTGGCGCCGGAGCAGGCGAGGTTCAGGCCGTTGACGCCGCCGCCGAGGTAGATCTCCGCCGACTTGCTGCGGTGGCAGCGGTTGATCGTCTCGCCGGTGCCGCTCGCGTTGTCGTAGTAGGCCGAGCCGCCCAGCGCGTCGGCGCGCGCCGAGCTGCTGTTGGACGAGCCGGCCCACCGACCCGCCTCGCCGGAGATGTAGGAGTCGCCGAGGCTGACCACCCACGGCGAGCCCACGCCTGGGCCGTCGGCGTGCGCCGCCGGGGCGCCGACGAGACCGAGGGTGAGCAGCGAGGCGAGGACGGCGAGGACGCCGAGGACGGCGGACGGACGGGATCGATGCACGGGCGTGCCTTCCGAGAGTGCGAGTGTGACGTGGGTCTCCCTCCCCGCCGGGGAGAACCTAGCGCCGTCCGCTACTCATGGGTAGCCCCAATCTGCGCTGCTTGTGGAGCGCCACCACCGCTGGTTGAGGAGGCCCTCATTGCGTGTGCGACACCTGGAGCTGGGAGCGTCTCGAAACCACGCAAGAAGAGGCTGGGACGCAACCTGCTCGGTTGCGTCCCAGCCTCGCGTTCAGTGGTCTCGGCGCCTGTCGCGGCTTCGTCCCTCAGCCGCGAGGCTTCCTCGACCTTCGCTCGCTACGCGAGCTCAGTGGCCGTGGCCGTGCCCGTGGCCGTGACCGGCCGCCTCGGGCTCGTCGTCCTCCGGCTTGTCGACGACCAGCGTCTCGGTCGTCAGCAGCATGCCGGCGATCGAGCTGGCGTTGACCAGCGCGGACCGCGTGACCTTCACCGGGTCGAGCACGCCCTGGGCGACCAGGTCGCCGTACTCCTCGGTCGCGGCGTTGTAGCCGTTGCCGACGCCGAGCTCGCGGACCTTGGTGGTGACGACGTAGCCGTTGGCGCCGCCGTTCTCAGCGATCCAGCGCAGCGGCTCGTCGAGGGCGAGACGGACGACGCGGACGCCGGCGGCCTCGTCACCGGTGAGGCCGAGGCCGTCGGTGAGCACGGACGCGGCGTGGATGAGGGCCGAACCGCCGCCGGCGACGATGCCCTCCTCGATGGCCGCGCGGGTCGCCGAGACGGCGTCCTCGATGCGGTGCTTCTTCTCCTTGAGCTCCACCTCGGTGGCCGCGCCGACCTTGATGACGCACACGCCGCCGGCGAGCTTGGCGAGGCGCTCCTGGAGCTTCTCGCGGTCCCAGTCGGAGTCGGTGTTCTCGATCTCGGCCTTGATCTGGCTGACCCGGCCGGCGACCTCGGAGGAGTCGCCCGCGCCGTCGACGATCGTGGTGTTGTCCTTGGTGATCACCACGCGTCGGGCCTGGCCGAGCACGTCGAGACCGACCTGGTCGAGCTTGAGGCCGACCTCGGGAGCCACGATCTGGCCGCCGGTCAGCGTCGCGATGTCCTGCATCATCGCCTTGCGGCGGTCACCGAACGCCGGGCTCTTCACCGCGGCGGCGTTGAAGGTGCCGCGGATCTTGTTGACGACCAGCGTCGAGAGCGCCTCGCCCTCGACGTCCTCGGCGAGGATGAACAGCGGCTTGCCGGACTGGATGACCTTCTCGAGCAGCGGGAGCAGCTCGGCGACGGCCGAGATCTTGCCCTGGTGCAGGAGGATGTAGGGGTCCTCGAGGACCGTCTCCATGCGCTCGGCGTCGGTGACGAAGTACTGCGAGATGTAGCCCTTGTCGAACTGCATCCCCTCGGTGAACTCCAGCTCGGTGCCCATGGTGTTGGACTCCTCGACGGTGATCACGCCGTCCTTGCCGACCTTGTCGAAGGCGTCGGCGAGCAGCCCGCCGATGACCTCGTCGCGGCTGGAGATCGTGGCGACCGACGCCATGTCCTCCTTGGCCTCGACCTCGCGGGCCGACTTGAGCAGCTCGTCGCTGACCGCCTGGGCGGCGGCGTCCATGCCGCGCTTGAGGCCCATCGGGTTGGCGCCGGCCGCGACCGCGCGCAGGCCCTCGTGGACCATCGCCTGCGCCAGGACCGTCGCGGTGGTGGTGCCGTCACCCGCGATGTCGTTGGTCTTGGTGGCGACCTCCTTGGTCAGCTGGGCGCCGAGGTTCTCGAAGGGGTCGTCGAGCTCGATCTCACGCGCGACGGTGACACCGTCATTGGTGATGGTCGGGGCGCCCCACTTCTTGTCCAGGACGACGTAGCGGCCGCGCGGGCCGAGGGTCACCTTGACGGTGTCGGCCAGCTTGTCGACGCCGCGCTCCAGCGCCCGGCGGGCGTGCTCGTCGAACTCGAGGATCTTGGGCATGGTTCTCCTTCGGTGGAACGTACGTCGGGTCGTACCGAGAGCGCGCGAGTGCGGTCTCGGTACGACCCGTCAGACAGGGGTGACCTGGATCAGGACACGACGGCGAGCACGTCGCGGGCCGAGAGGATCAGCAGCTCGTCGCCGCCGTACTTCACCTCGGTGCCGCCGTACTTGCTGTAGATGACCTTGTCGCCGATCGCGACGTCGAGCGGGACGCGGTTGCCGTTGTCGTCGACGCGACCGGGACCGATCGCGAGGACCTCGCCCTCCTGGGGCTTCTCCTTGGCGGTGTCCGGGATGACCAGGCCGGAGGCCGTGGTCTGCTCGGCGTCGAGGGGCTTGACGACGATGCGGTCCTCGAGGGGCTTGATGTTGACCGACACTGTGTCGACCTCCACTTTCATGCTGCGGTGGTTGCAAGAACTGGGCTGGCACACTCACCCGGAGAGTGCCAGCACCGAAACTAGCACTCTCATCGATGGAGTGCCAGAGAGGGTGGCCCCGTGGACGTCGCGTCCGTGCACTGGCTGCAGACCGAGGACGGCCGCCGCGTGCTCGACCGGGCCGCGAGCCTCGACGAGCCGGACCCGCTGCGCGCCCGCGCCGCCCTCGAGCGCGCCTGCCCCGGCACGGCGCCCGACCTGCTGGCGGTCGCGCTCACCCAGGCCGGGCTGCGCGAGCGTGCGGCCGCGAAGTTCGGGGCGCTCGCCGCCTCGATGCTGTTCACGCCCGAGGGGCTCGAGCAGGCGACCCGGCTCTCCGTGGCCACCCACCGGGCGGCCCGCCTCACGGCGTACGACGCCTCGACGGTCATCGACCTCGGCTGCGGCATCGGGGGCGACCTGGTCGCGTTCGCGCGCGCCGGGCTCACGTGCGCCGGCGTCGACCTCGACCCGGTGCGGGTGGCGGTGGCCACCGCCAACCTCGCGGCGCTGGACCTGCCCGGCGCGGTCGGCGTCGCGGACGCGCTCGAGGTGGACGTAGCGCCGTTCGACGTGGCCTTCGCCGACCCGGCGCGCCGCACCGGCCGGGGCCGGACGTTCTCGCTCGAGGCGTGGACGCCGCCGTGGTCGTTCGCGGAGACGCTGCTGGAGCGCGACGCCTGCGTGAAGACCGCGCCGGGGATCCCCCACGACGTTGTGCCGGCGGGGGTCGAGGCGGAGTGGGTGAGCGACCACGGGGAGGTGAAGGAGGCGGCGCTCTGGGGCGGCCGGCTCGCCACCGTCGCGCGCCGGGCCACGGTGATCCGCGACGGCGGACTGGCGACGCTGACCGAGGAGGACGACCCCGGCGCCGACGTGGTGCCCCTGGGCCGCTACCTCTACGAGCCCGACGGTGCGGTCATCCGCGCGGGGCTGGTCACGGCGGTGGCCGCGGGCGTCCAGGGCGGGCTGCTCGACCGCCACATCGCCTACGTCACCGCGGACTCGTCGTTCCGCACGCCGTTCGCGCGCTCCTACGAGGTCCTCGAGACGCTCCCCCACCGCGAGAAGCCGCTGCGCGCCGCGCTGCACGAGCGCGGCATCGGCCGGCTGACGATCAAGAAGCGCGGCGTCGACGTCGTACCCGACCAGCTGCGCAAGAGGCTCGCCCTCACCGGCGACAACGAGGCCACGATCGTGCTCACCCGCGTCGCCGGCCAGGGCACCTGCCTGCTCGTCCGCCCCTTCTGACCGCCCACTCGTCGCAAGAAGTGCCGCCTCCTGCCGCCGAGTCGGCGTGTTACTCGTCAGCAGCAACGCCGACTCGGCGGGTCACCAGGAGGCGGAGGCCTCGCGCTCGGCGCCGATGGTGGTGTCGTCGCCGTGGCCGGTGTGGACGACGGTGTCGTCGGGGAGGCCGAACAGCTTGGTGCGGATCGACGACTCGAGCAGCGGCCGGTCGGAGTAGGAGCGGCCGGTGGCGCCGGGGCCGCCGTGGAAGAGCGTGTCACCGGTGAAGACGCAGCCGAGGTCCTCGACGAGGAAGCAGCAGGCGCCAGGCGCGTGGCCCGGCGTGTGGAGCGTGCGCACCGTGGTGCCTGCGACCGAGAGCTCCCACCCGTCGGGCAGGTCGAGGTCCCAGAGGTGGTCGGTGTGGACGAGCTCCCACAGCGGACGGTCGTCGGGGTGCAGGAAGATCGGGGCGCCGCCGCCGTCGTTGACCGCCTCGCGCAGCGCCGGCGCGACCCGGCAGTGGTCGTCGTGGGCGTGGGTGAGCAGGATCGCCTTCACCCGGCGCCCGGCGACGACCGCCAGGATGTCGTCGACCGAGTGTGGCGCGTCGATGACGACGCACTCGTCGTCGTCACCGACCACCCAGATGTTGTTGTCGACGTCGAAGGTCTCCCCGTCGAGCGAGAAGGTGCCCGACGAGACGGCGTGGTCGACCCGCAGCCGGCCGGCCATCAGAGGACGACGACCGAGCGCAGCACGCCGCCCTCGTGCATCTTCGCGAACGCCGCCTCGACGTCGCCGATGCCGACCTCCTCGCTGACGAAGGCGTCGAGGTCGAGCCGGCCCTGCTGGTAGAGGTCGACCAGCATCGGGAAGTCGCGGCTGGGCAGGCAGTCGCCGTACCAGCTCGACTTCAGCGAGCCGCCCCGGCCGAAGACGTCGATGAGCGGCAGGTCGGGGACCTTCATGTCCGGCGTCGGTACGCCGACCAGCACCACGGTGCCCGCGAGGTCGCGCGCGTAGAACGCCTGCTGCCAGGTCTCGGGCCGGCCCACGGCCTCGATCACGACGTCGGCGCCGAAGCCGCCGGTCAGCTCCTGGATCGCGGCGACGGGGTCGGTCGACGAGGAGTCGACGGTGTGGGTCGCGCCCATCCGCTTCGCGGCCTCGAGCTTCTTGGCGTCGATGTCGACCGCGATGATCGTCGAGGCGCCCGCGAGCGCCGAGCCCGCGACGGCCGCCACACCGACGCCGCCGCAGCCGATCACGGCGACCGACTTTCCGCGGGTGACGCCACCGGTGTTGATCGCGGCGCCGATGCCCGCCATCACGCCGCAGCCGAGGAGCCCGACCGCGGCCGGCCGCGCCGAGGGGTCGACCTTGGTGCACTGCCCGGCGGCGACGAGCGTCTTCTCGGCGAACGCCCCGATGCCCAGCGCGGGAGACAGCTCGGTGCCATCCTCCAGCGTCATCCTCTGGGTCGCGTTGAACGTCGCGAAGCAGTACCACGGCTCGCCGCGGTCGCAGGCGCGGCAGCTGCCGCACACCGCCCGCCAGTTGAGGACCACGAAGTCGCCCGGCTCGAGCCCGGTCACGTCGGGCCCGACCGCCTCGACCACCCCGGCCGCCTCGTGACCGAGCAGGAACGGGAAGTCGTCGTTGATCCCGCCCTCGCGGTAGTGGAGGTCGGTGTGGCAGACCCCGCAGGCCTGCACCTTCACCACCGCCTCGCCCGGGCCGGGGTCCGGCACGTTGATCGTCACCAGCTCGACCGGCGCGCCCTTGGCCTTCGCGACCACGGCCTTGACCTGCTGCATGGCTCCCGCCTCTCCCTCGCGTGACTGGTGGGACCAGCCAACCGCATCGACCCGGGCGCGCGGCAGGGGGATGACAACCATCGGCCGCGCGGCCGCGTCCTTGGCGTGTGCGAGGACGACCATGATCGAACCAGCGACGGTGGCCGCTCGGGCGACGACGGGAGTGGGGATGACGGACCGGGACGCCGACTTCACGGCGTACCTCGAGGCCCGGCAGGGCCGGCTGCTGCGCACCGCCTACCTGCTGACCGGGGACCAGAACCAGGCCGAGGACCTCCTCCAGACCTCGATGGCGAAGCTCTACCTGGCCTGGGACAAGGTGCGCGACCGCGGCTCCATCGACGGCTACGCGCGCCGGATCATGGTCAACGAGAACAACTCCGCGTGGCGGCGGCCGTGGCGGCGGCGCGAGCGGGTGACCGACTTCTCGGCGGAGGGCGCGCCGGCCGGCACACCCATCCGCGACGAGTACGACGAGGGCGTGGGCGACGAGGTGTGGCGGATCGTCCAGACGCTCCCCCGCCGCGCCCGAGCGGTCGTGGTGCTGCGCTACTACGAGCAGCTGACCGAGGCCGAGACCGCCGAGGTCCTCGGCGTCTCGGTCGGGACGGTCAAGTCCCAGAACTCGCGGGCCATGGCGGCGCTGCGGGAACGCACACCGGAGTCGTTGCGGCCCGGCAGGGAGGAGGAGCGATGAGCGAGGAGATCCTGGTCCGCGAGCTGGCGCGCCACGCCGACGGCGTGCACCCCGCGCACCTGCGGTTCGAGGACGTCCGCGCCTCGGCGCACCGGATCCGACGGCACCGGCGGGTGGCGGCCTCCGGGGCCGCAGCCGCGGTCGTGGCCGCCGTGCTGGTGGCACCCACGCTGCTCGGCGGCTCACCGCGCAGCCAGGAGCCGGTGCCGGCGCCGCCCCCACCTGCCGTGAGTCCGGCCGTCCTGCACGACGGCCAGGTCGACCTCCCCGACGGGCGCGCCGTCGAGGTCGGCCTCGCCAACGAGGACGTCACCCAGCTCGGCGTGCTCGCCGACGGACGCATCGTGGCTGCCACCTCACGCCCCTACGGGGTCCAGGTCTTCGCGCCGACCGGAGAGCGCATCGCCCGCTACCGGGTCGACAGCAACGCGATCACGATGAGCGCCGACGACACCCTGGCCGCGTGGGTCGACGACAACCTCCGGGTGGTGGTGCTGGAGAGCGGCGTGCCCGAGCCCACCACCTACGACTGGGGCATCCCGCTGCCCGGCGAGTCCTCCGGCAGCGTCGACGCCGTCTTCGGCTCCGACTGCGCGCACGACGGCTGCACGGTGCTCGGTGGGGACTTCTCGACCACCACCACCCGGCTCGAGCGGCGTTCCGAGCCGGGGGCCGACCTGGAGACCAGCGAGCCGATGCGGATCACCGACGTGAGCCCGGACGGCGAGCGGTGGGCGGTCGGGTTCCAGCCGGGTGACGACGAGCAGTTCGGGTGCTCGGGCATCTACGAGGCCGAGACCGGCCAGGTCCTGGCGCGCAGCTGCGAGACGTCCGGCCTGCGCTTCGCACCCGACGGGCACCACCTGCTCGGCATGCGGGGTGACAACGCGATGTTCGGTCAGGTCGAGGTCTACGACCAGGACCTCCAGCAGGTGACCGTCTTCGAGCCGCCCGGCAAGCGCGTCGTCAAGGGCGCGACCTGGGCCGACGAGTCGCACCTGCTGGTCGTCACCGTCGGCCTCGGCGCGACGCCCGACTGGACCCTCCTGCGGGTGCCGATCGACGGTGGCGAGCCCGAGACGCTGGTCGGACCCGTCGACGGTCCGAACGCCGAGATGTGGTCGCCGTTCCTGCTGTCGGAGTGAGCTGTCGGGACCGAGAGGCCGGCGGCAGACGTTTTCCGGGCGACGCGGCCGGGAACCGACCGTGCGCAGGCACGTCGTCGGGGTCCGGCGCAGGCGCATCCGCTGTTCCGTGGCGGGTGATGGCTTGGGGGGAGCCGGGCATGGGACTCCGCGGCGTGCCTCGCAGGGAGCGACCGGTCAGACCAGCACGCTGGTGACCGGCTGGCTGCTGTCGGCCGGCAGGTCGAGGGAGGACGGCGTCCGCCCGCGCGCGACCATCTCCGAGCCGAGCGCGGCCACCATGGCGCCGTTGTCGGTGCAGAGTCCCGGTCGGGGCACCCGCACGCGCACGCCGACCTCGGCGGCCCGCGACTCGGCCATCGCTCGCAACCGAGAGTTGGCGGCGACGCCGCCGCCGATCAGCAGGTCGGTGATGCCGGTGGTGGTCGCCGCGTCGAGCGCCTTGCGGACCAGCACGTCGCAGACCGCCTCCTGGAACGACGCCGCGACGTCGGCCACGGGGACCGGCTCGCCGGACCGCTCCCGCGCCTCGACCCACCGCGCGACCGCCGTCTTGAGCCCGGAGAACGAGAAGTCGAAGCGGTGCCGCTCGAGGTCGCGGCGGCTGGTCAGCCCGCGCGGGAAGTCGATGGCCACCGAGCTGCCCGACGCCGCGGCGCGGTCGATGTGCGGCCCCCCGGGGAACGGCAGGCCGAGCAGCCGCGCCACCTTGTCGAAGGCCTCGCCCGCCGCGTCGTCGATGGTCGCGCCGAGCGGCTCGACGGTGGTCGTCACGTCCTCCACGCGCAGCAGCGAGGAGTGGCCACCGCTCACCAGCAGGGCGAGGCAGGGGTCGGGCAGCGGCCCGTGCTCGAGCTGGTCGACCGCGACGTGCGAGGCGAGGTGGTTGACGCCGTAGAGCGGCTTGCCGAGGCCGACCGCGAGCGCCTTGGCGGCCGCGACGCCGACGAGGAGCGCCCCGGCCAGCCCGGGGCCGGACGTCACCGCGATCGCGTCGACGTCGGAGAGCCGCACGCCCGCCGTCTCGCAGGCGCGGTCGAGGGTCGGCACCATCGCCTCGAGGTGGGCCCGGCTCGCCACCTCGGGCACGACGCCGCCGAAGCGGGCGTGCTCCTCGACGCTGCTGGCGATCGCGTCGGCGAGCAGCGTGTGGCCGCGCACGATGCCGACGCCGGTCTCGTCGCACGACGTCTCGATGCCGAGGACGAGGGGTTCGCTCACGCTGCCCATTCTGCAAGAGGGGCGATCACTGCCAGGCGCACACGTAGGCCATGGCCTAGTCGTCCCCTCGTCCGCGGCACACCGCGAACTGCCCGGGGTGGGGCTACTTCCAGACCTTGACGTAGTCGACGTTCATCACCGCGGGCACCTTGGTCGCGGCGGTCATGGCGTCGGCGCCGGTGCCCAGCGCCTGGGTGAGGTTGAGGATGTAGTGCTTGCGGAACGCGCTGTCGCCGGAGGTGTTGACCAGGCAGGTGTGCCCGTTGATCAGCACCTCGAGCCGCGACGCGGTCCACTCCAGCGTGTAGGTGTTGAAGACGCCGCGCGGGGCCGCGCAGCTCCACGACGTGTTCGTGCCCGGGATCGGGCCGCCGTTGTCGCTCTCGCCGTAGTGCAGGAACGGGATCCCGAGGTCGGGGTAGACCGAGTAGGTCTCGGCGATGTCGATCTCGCCGTTCAGCGGCCAGAGCAGCTGCGCCAGCGGGTCGCGGTCGTCGGGCCAGAGCCACCACGACTCCTGGAGCCCGGGCGCGGTGGTCGCCGTGGTCTTGAACCTTGCCTCGAAGCGGCCGTACTGCTGGCTGAAGAGGTGGTAGGTCGACACCATGCCCGCGCGGTAGGGGGTGGGCGGGAGGCCGTTGGCGCACGGCAGCGCGGTGGCGTTCTTGCGGACCGACAGGTTGAGCGTGCCGCCGCCGACCGACACGACCGACTTGTCGTCGTCGTAGCAGGCGTAGCCGCTGAGCGCGTCGCCGGTCGAGAAGATCGTCTGGGGCACCCACTTGGTCCGGTTGAGGGTGGTGCCGTTGAAGTCGTCGACGAACGTGCAGCTCCAGTAGGACCCGTCCGCCTTGCGCGGCTGGGCGCCGCACCCGTCGCTGGGGGTCTTCACCTTCGCGGCGACCGTGCGGGCCCGGCTGGTGTGGTGGCCGGCCCGGGTGCGGAACCGCTGGTCGTGGCCGCTGCGGCCGACCTCGGTCCGGTAGCGGCCGTCGCGGACGCGCAGGACGCGGACGTCGCGCCACGCGCCGTGCCGGCGCTTCTGGAGGACGACGTCGCGGTGGCCGGCCGCGCGGCCGGTCAGCGTCGCCGAGTCGGGCCTGGTGGCCGGGCGGTCCAGGACCAGGCCGTGACCCCGCTGACCCCGCTCCGCGGGGGCGGCGTACGCCGTGGTACCGACCAGCAGGCCGCCGAGCAGGCAGGCCACGGCGACACCGATGAGCTTGCGCATCGTGGTGTTCCTCCCGGTCCAGCCCGCGGCCGCCATCACGGCGGCTCGTCGGGGGTGGCTGGACCCCTGTTGACCAATGCTTCGGCCGGCGCGCGCGGGCCGTGAGCGATTCGCCGCAGCATGGGCCGAAGGCACTAGGCCCGGTACAGACCAGCGCGCGCGCTCGAGCCGGCCAGGGGTGAACCGCACCATCCGAGATCCTCCGAGATCGGAAGCCGCTCCGCCGGCGCCGTGTGACTCCTCGGTCACACGCGTCTGCCGCACGGGGCTCCGCACGGACGAGTCTGGGTGCCGGAACGGCCGAGGACGACCCCTACTGGCGGGTTTGGCCCGCGGTTGGCCTGCAGGGACCACGCGCACGGGCACGGGCGTAGTCATCACCGGGTAATGGGCATGGCCGATGTCGTACGGGTCGGGGTATCCGCGCCTCGCACGGGACCTAGGACGCCGCGCCGCAGCCCCGGCCGAGCGACCGTCGCAGCACCACCGCGGTGGCGCCGTCGCGGTAGTAGCGGCGCCGGCGGTCGACCTCGACGAAGCCGCGCGCGGCGTAGAACGCGAACGCGCCCGCGTTGTCCTCGCGGACCTCGAGCAGGACGCGGTCGGCGCCGCCGGTCGCCGCGAGCGCGAGCACCTCGTCGAGCAGGGCGGTCGCGACGCCCGACCTGCGCCTCGTCGCGGTCACGGCGATCCGCTGGAGCTCCGCGACGTCGCCGGCCAGGCTCGCGACGGCGTGCCCGACAACACCGTCGTCGCCCTCGGCCACGAGGTAGTGCACCGTCGGCAGCCGTCCGGCGAGGCCCTCGGCGACCAGGCCGGGCGACCAGGCGTCGGCGCCGAGGTTGGCGGTCTCGGAGGCGGCGACGACCTCGACGTCCGCCTCGGTCGCCGGGCGCACCCTCACGAGACCCGCTTGGGCGTCCCGGGCGCGGCGGCGTCGGGCCGGCGCAGGTAGAGCGGCTCCGGGTCGTGGAGCTCGGCCCGCTCCTCGGTGATCACGCGCGCCAGCCAGCCCGCGCTGGGCAGCCTCGGCCCGGCGGCGTGCGGGAATGCGTCGGGGTAGAGCACGGCGCCCTCCCCGACCACCGGGGCCGAGGTGGCGACGTCGGCCGGCTTGGCCACGTCGGGGCCGTCGAGGCGCGCGCCGGCTCCGTCGTACGTCGCGAGGTAGACCTCCTTGCGCCGGGCGTCGGTCGCGACCACGAACTCGTCGTGACCGTCGACCGCGCCGGTGTCGGCGGCCTCCACCGCCAGCACGTCGAGGGTGCAGACGCCGTAGACCGGGATCTCGAGGACGTGGCCGAGGGTGCGTGCGGTGACCAGCCCGACGCGGAGGCCGGTGAACGGGCCGGGGCCGACGCCGACACCGATCGCGGTGACGTCCTGGCGCACCAGCCCGGTCTCGTGCAGGGCGCGGTCGATCAGCGGGGCGAGCTGCTCGCCGTGCTGGAGCGGCCGCTCGGAGACCAGCTCCAGCACCACGTCAGCGCCGTCGTGCAGCGCGACGGTGACGAGCGGGGTGGCGGTGTCGAAGGCGAGGAGCATCAGGCCTCGCCTCCCCACGGCAGCGCGCGCCAGTGGGTCGTGAGCCGGCCGTCGTCGTGGAGCAGGTGGAACGCCAGCGTCGGCGGCCCGGCCTCCCACACGACCGGGTAGGGCTCGGCGTCAAGCGGGACCGTCGACGCGCAGCCACCGCCGACGAGCAGGGGACGGCCGGCGAACGTCGTCGCGCACGCGGTGTGGGCGTGGCCGACGAGGGTGGCGACCACGTGGGAGTGCTGCATGACCACGAGCTCCAGCGGCTCCGGGTCCTTCAGCAGGATCGGCGCCATCAGCCCGAGGCCGAGATCGGCGGGCGGGTGGTGCAGCGAGAGGAGGACCGGGCGGTCGTCGGAGCCCAGCTGCTCGTCGAGCCAGGCCAGCTGGTCGGCCGAGAGCTCGCCGTGGTCGATCCGCGTGCCGTCGCGGGCGGGCACGAGCGAGTCGAGCATCAGGATCCGGAAGTCGGCGGCCTCGAGCACCTGCACCAGCGGTCCGGGGGCGAGCTCGACGTCGAGCAGGCCGCGCGCGAACGGCTCGCGGACGTCGTGGTTGCCGGTGCCGACGAGCCGCGGGCCGGGCCACCGGTCGAGCACGGCCCGCGCCTCGGCGTACTCCTCGGGGAGGCCGTGGTCGGCGACGTCTCCGGAGACGAGCAGCACGTCTGGCGCCGGGTCGAGCGCGAGCAGGTGGTCGAGCACCGCCTCGGCGCGCCGCCGCGCGTCGGGCGGGCCGCCGAAGTGGGTGTCGCTCACGTGGGCGACGACGATGGTCATGGCGTCTCGGGGTCCGCGCGGAAGCGCGCCGCGTCCGCGCGGAGCGCGTCCCTCGCGCGCTGTCGTGGGGTGATCACCCGAGCCCCCTGAAGGAGAACGCGTGCCAGCGGGGGCCGACCGGCGTGATCTCGACGCGGCGCTCCTCAGTGTCGTCGTCGCCACGCACGAGGGCGATCTCCAACCGCGACTCCGAGAGACCCTCGGCCAGCCCCTCGCCCCACTCGACGACCGTGACCGCCTCGTCGAGCGAGGTGTCGAGGTCGAGGTCGTCGAGCTCGTCGATGCCTCCGATGCGGTAGGCGTCGACGTGGACCAGCGCCGGCCCGCCCACCTCGCTCGGGTGCACGCGGGCGATGACGAACGTCGGTGAGGTCACCGCCCCGCGGACGCCCAGCCCGGCCCCGAGCCCCTGCGTGAACGTCGTCTTGCCCGCGCCGAGCGAACCGGTCAGGACGATCAGGTCGCCGGGCGCCAGCTGACCCGCGACGGAGCGGCCGAGGGCGCGCATGGCGTCGGCGTCGGGCGCGCGGTAGACGGCGGTGCGGAGCGGGCGGCGCAGCCCGACGTTCGGCGGGTCGCGGCGGATCTCGCGGAAGCCCTGGCGCTCCCAGAACCGGATGGTCTCCGGCAGCTCCTCGCGGGCCACGACCGTGAGGTCGTCGTAGCCCACCGCGGCGTCGACCGCGGCGTCGATCAGGGCGGCGGCGACGCCGTGCCCCTGGAGGTCGGGGACGACACCGAAGCGGCGCAGGTACATCGTGCTGCCGACCGGGTCGAGCACGAGCGCTCCCGCCGGGACGCCGTCGACGCGGGCCAGGAGCCCGCCGTGCCCGGCCAGCCGCTGCTCGAGCTGCGCGGGGGTCTCGGCGAGGGCGGCGGCCGGCGGGTCGAGGGGCGGGCGCGCGCCGAACGCCGCCTGCACGACGGCGTGCACGACCTCCGCGTCGCCCGCGCCGACCGGCTTGACCTCGACCACGCCTCCGGAGCCGGTCACGGCTGGCCCACTCGCTCTGCGGCCGCCGAGAGCAGCTGGTCGAGGGCCGCGTTGACCTGGCCGTGCCGCTCGAGGATGACCATGTGGCCGGCGCCGTCGCACTCGAGGAGGGTCGAGCCGGGCACGCGCTGGTGCAGCTTGCGGCTGTGGCCGATCGAGGTGAGCTTGTCGTCGGTGCCGCAGATGATCGCGGTCGGCACCCGCCCGAGCACCTCGACCGCGTCGAACTTGTCGAGCGCGTGGAAGCTCGGGAAGAACTCCGCCACGACCTCGAACGGCGTCTGCGACAGCATGCGGTCCACGAAGTCGACGTACGCCGCTGGCACCTCGTCGCCGAACGCGAACAGGTCGGTGGCCACTCGCGCCACGGACCGGCCGATCCTCCGGGCGCCGTCGACGGTGCGGTGCCCCCGTGCGAGCGTGCGGACCGTGCGGTGGGTCAGCTGGCCGCCGAGCTTGGCGGGGAGCATCGGCAGCAGGAGCCGGCTCGGGTCGAGGCCGCCCGCCGTCGTCGAGATCAGGCCGACGCCCACGACGCGGTCGCCGAAGAGCTCGGGGTGCTGCTCGGCGAGCGCGACGATCGTCATGCCGCCCATCGAGTGACCGACCAGCACGACCGGGCCGTCCGGCACGACGTGCTCGAGGACCGTCGCGAGGTCGTGGCCGAGCTGGTCGATGGTGGCGTGGCCGTCGGGTGCGCGACCCGACCGGCCGTGCGAGCGCTGGTCGTAGTAGACGGCGCGGACCAGGCCGCGGTAGGCCGCGCGCTGGAAGTGCCAGCAGTCGAGGTTGAGCGCGTAACCGTGGCAGAAGACGACGGTGAGCGGGCTCGTCCGCTGGCGGAGCCCGGGGTCGAGCTCGTCGACCTCGACGTGCAGCGGCACGCCGTCGTCGGCCACGACCGTGACCGGCCGCGAGCGCAGGGTCCCGAACGGCGTCGCGTCACCGCGGCGACGGCCGATCGCGCGGGCCTGCCGGCGGACGCCGATGGCCGCGCCGGCCGCGGCGAGGCCGACCGCACCGGCGGCGGCCCCGAGGATCTTCGAGCGGGTGCTCACCTTGCGATTCTCTCGCTGTCGGTGTGGCGCCTGACGAATCGGCCCCCGATGCGGGTGACGATCTCGTAGCTGATCGTGCCGCACGCCTCGGCCCAGTCCTGGGCGGTCGGCTCGCCGCCGTCGCCGGGTCCGAACACCGTGACGTCGGCCCCGGCGCCGGGGTCGTCGCCGCCGAGGTCGACGACGAGCTGGTCCATGCAGATCCGGCCGCGCACCGGCCGACGCCTGCCTGCGACCTGCACCTCGGCGCGGTTCCCGCCGACCCGCGGCAGCCCGTCGCCGTAGCCCGCCGGGACCAGCCCGAGCGTGGTCTCGTGGTCGGCGGTCCAGGTGCGGCCGTAGGACACGGCCCCGCCGGCCTCGACCCTCTTGACCATGGCGAGGGTGGCGCGCGCGGTCATCGCCGGGCGGAGTCCGAGGTCAGGCGTCCGGCCGGGGGCCGGGTCGAGGCCGTACGTCGCGATGCCGACGCGCACCAGGTCGCGCCGGCTGCTGGGGCGCAGGATCGCCGCGGCGGAGTTGGCGAGGTGGGTGACCTCGGGCTCGAGGCCGGCGCCGGCCGCCACGTCGAGCGCGTCCTGGAACGCCGCCTCCTGGGCGTCGTTGGCCGGGTCGTCGGGCTCGTCGCTGCTGGAGAAGTGCGACCAGATGCCGGTGACGTCGATCCGCCCCTCTCGGTCGTGGTCCGCCGCGGAGGCGATCAGGTCGTGCCAGGCCGCACGCGGCGCGCCGCCGCGGTGCAGACCCGTGTCGACCTTGATCTGGACGCGCGCACGGGGGCCCGTGGCGAGCACCGCGTCGAGCTCATCCTCGGAGTAGACCGTCACGTCGACGTCCTGCTCGATCGCGGCGGCCCAGTCGTCGCCGGGCACGGTCAGCCAGCAGAGCACCCGGCCGGTGTCGCCGGCCGCACGGAGCGCGAGCGCCTCGTCGATGGTCGCGACGCCGAGCCAGTCCGCGCCGCCCTCGCGCGCCGCCCGCGCCGACTCGACGAGCCCGTGGCCGTAGGCGTCGGCCTTCACCACCGCCATGTACTGCGTCCCGACCAGCTGCTTGAGCACCCGCACGTTGTGCCGGATCGCGGCGAGGTCGACGACGATCTCGGCCCGGGCGGTCATGGCCTCGATCCTCCCATCGCTCAGGCGAGGAGTCCGCGCACCACCTCGGGCACGGCCCGGGCGACCTCGCTCGCCACCAGCGGCCCCCCGTCGGAGACGAGCGTGGCCGCGGCGCCGTGCAGCCAGGCCCCGACGCTCGCGGCGTCGTACGTCGTGAGGCCTGCGGAGAGCAGCGCGCCGACGACGCCGCCGAGCACGTCGCCCGCGCCGGCGGTGGCGAGCCAGGACGTGCCGGTGGTGTTGACGCGGGCGCGGCCGTCGGGCCGGGCGACCACCGTGCGTCGCCCCTTGAGCAGGACCGTGGCGTCGTACGTCCGCGCCGCCTCTCGGGCGAAGTGCAGCGGGCGCGCCTCGATCTCCTCCCGGTCGGCGCCGAGCATGCCGGCGAGCTCTCCGGCGTGCGGCGTGAGCACGGCGTCGCCGACCTGGCCGGTGACGTGCCGGAGCGCGTCCGCGTCGACCACCAGGGGGACGCCGTCGGCGCGCGCGGCGTCGAGCTCGGCGCCCGCCGCCTCTCCTCCGCCGGAGCCGACGACCCAGGCCTGCACGCGGCCCCCGCCGACGACCTCGGGGTGGTGCGACTTCACCGTGGCGGCGACGGACTCGTCGCCGACGTAGCGGACCATCCCCGCCAGTCCGCACGACGCTCCGGCGACGCTGAGCAGGGCCGCACCGGCGTACTCCGCGCTGCCGGCGCGGACGCCGACCACGCCGCGGGCGTACTTCTGCGCGTCGGTCGTGGGTCGGGGCAGGAGGGCGGCGACGTCCTCCGGCTGGAGCGCCTCGAGCTCCGCGCGGGGCAGGTCGAGCCCGAGGTCGACGAGGTGCACCGCGCCGCAGGCGCGCGCCGCGGGGTCGACGAGGTGACAGGCCTTGTGGGTCCCGAACGTCACGGTCAGCGCCGCCTCGACGTGGTCGCCCTCGACCTCGCCGGTGTCGACGTCGACACCGCTCGGGGTGTCGACCGCGACGACCGGCACGCCGTGCAGCAGCTTGAGCGCGCTGGCGGCGTTGTCGCGCAGCCCGCCGCGGCCACCGATCCCGACGATCCCGTCGACGACCACCTCCGGCCTCCGACTCGGTCCGTTCACGACCCGGCCGCCCGCGCGGGTGAGCGCCGTCCTCCCGGCGTCGTGCGCCGAGTCGCCGAGCAGCCACGCCTCGACCTGCACGCCCCGCCGCGCGAGCATCGCGCCGGCCCACAGCGCGTCGCCGCCGTTGTCGCCCGAGCCGACCAGCAGCAGCACCCGCCGTCCGTACAGCGACCCGAGGAACTCCACGACCGCCGCCGCCAGCCCGGCCGCCGCCCGCTGCATCAGCGCGCCCTCCGGCAGCCGCGCCATCAGCTCCCGCTCGGCTGCCCGGACCTGCTCGACCGTGTGCGCGTGCAGCATGCCTTCACGCTAGCGGGCGGCGTGCACATCGATCAGGAATCGAGAAGGCACCACCGCGCAACCTCTCTAGCGTGGTGCCCATGGCGACCACGACGAAGAAGACCACCAGCAAGACCACCTCCGACTCCGGCTTCTCCGCAGCCGAGCGCGCCGCGATGAAGGCCCGCGTCGACGAGCTCCGCGCGAGCGGCCGCAGCGGCGCGAAGAAGGCCGACGAGGCCGAGGCCTGCCTCGCGGCCATCGCGGCGATGCCCGACGGCGACCGCGGCCTGGCCGAGCGCATCCACGCCCTCGTCACCACCGCCGCCCCGACCCTCGACCCCAAGACCTGGTACGGCATGCCCGCCTACGCCAAGGACGGCAAGGTCGTCTGCTACTTCAAGCCCGCCGAGAAGTTCGGCAGCCGCTACGCGACCTTCGGCTTCGAGGACAAGGCCAACCTCGACGACGGCACCACCTGGCCCACCTGCTACGCCGTCAGCGGCCTGACCGCCGCCGACGAGAAGCTGTTCAGCAAGCTGGTGAAGCAGGCTGCGAGCTGACGTGCTCGTTTCGGTCGTCGGCTCACCGTCGGTTGAGGAGGTCGCGCTAGCGAGCGTCTCGAAACCTCTGAAGCGAAGGCACCTGCTCACTTGGGGGCGGCATGGCTGCGGTCCGGCGGTGGTACGGCGGTGGTGCGGTACGACGACAGCCACCGACGGTGGCTGAGGTGCGAGGAGCGCTAGCGACGAGCCTCGAAGCC
>NZ_AUGT01000025.1 GCF_000422805.1 Nocardioides halotolerans DSM 19273
GCCTTCCCGACGGAGGTCTCGACAAGCTCGACCAGCGGTGGCCCGGCCCCAGCCCCGGCGATGGCTGAGGTGCGAGGCCGGCTACGGCCGAGCCTCGAAGCCCCCGCACGAAGGCACCCGCGCCACCACCCGCTGATCGAGCCTGTCGAGATCACCGCAGCCCGCGCACGGACTCACCCGAGTGCCTTCCCGACGGAGGTCTCGACAAGCTCGACCAACGGTGGCCCGGTCTTCTGCGCAGCGTTCAGTCGACGGGCGACACGTGCACGCGCTCATCGAGGCCGCCACCGAACCGCTCGGCCACGGCCCGGAGCCGGGCGCGGGTGATGTCGGCGACGGTGAGCAGGCCGGCGTTGCGGGCGTTGGAGCCGACGCGCGTCGGCTCGGCGGAGTTCACGCTCAGGCAGCGCCGCGTGCCGCCGTCCTCGGCATTGGCGAGCGCGACCGCGTGGCCCGTCGTGCCGCTGCCCGCGAAGAAGTCGAGCACCAGCGCGTCGTCCGGCATCGTGGCCAGGATCCGCCGCACCAGGCCGGTGGGCTTCGGTGACTCGAAGACGTGACCGACCAGCTCCTTCAGCTCGGCCACGGCGGTGTCGGTCGACCCGACCTCCTCGGCGAGCCAGATCGTCCGCAGCTTCTTGCGCCGCCCGCCGTCGCGGTGCAGCCAGTCCTTCTGGAACACGTCGAGCCGCTCGCCGTTCTTGCCCCTGACCACCCGGCACACCAGGTCGGCCCCACGTTCGTCGATCAGCGGCGCGCTCCACCGCCACACGGCCGGCGTGCCGTCGCCGAAGACCGGCACGATCTCCTGACCGCCCTCGAACGGCCTGGTCAGCACCAGCCCGCTCTCCGGATCGCCGTACACCGGGAAGTGCAGGGTCCGCGCCGTGACGGGGTTGAACTTCTTGTTGGTATTGCGCAGCGGGAGGTGCCGGTAGTGCCGGCCCCGCGCGTCGACGAGCGGGAAGTCGCTCGCCACGACCGTGTCGGGGCTGCTCGCGTCGAGCACGGTCTGCCTCGCGTCGCGCGCGTAGACCAGCAGGTACTCATGGCTGGTCGCGAACCCCCTCCCCAGCTGACGCCCCTTCGGGTTGAGGTTCACCACCACCTGCGCCAGGAAGTTCGGCTCCCCGAACACCTCGTCCATCAACAGGCGCAGGTACGCCGCCTCGTTGTCGTCGATGCTGACGAAGATCGCGCCGCGGTCGGCCAGGAGCGCGCGCGCCGCCGCGAGCCGGGGCCGCATCATCGCCACCCACGCCTCGTGCCGGGTGCCACCCGCCACGCCGCGGATGTCGTCGCGGTAGGCGAACTCGTTGCCGGTGTTGTACGGCGGGTCGGTGTAGATCAGGTCAACCTTCCCGAACGCCCTCTCGAGGGTCGGGAGCACGTCGAGGTTGTCGCCCTCGACGAAGGTGTTCCACACCACGGCGCGACCTTAGCCGCGCCCGTACCCCACCAGCGTCGGCGTGGCCGTGAGCACCTGCAGGTCCACCGGCGCGCCGGGAATCGTCACCGACCCCGGCACGTCACGCCACGGCCCACCGTTGACCCGGAACGTCGCGGTGTACGTCGTGTCCACGCTCGGCGCGACCCGGCCCTTGGTCAGGTAGCGGTGGGTGACGTCGAGCGCCGGGTACGGCGCCCCCGGCTCCGCGGTCGCCGCGGACTCCCCGTCGCCGAACTGCCAGAGAAACTGTTTCGGCACGATGTGGAGCTCGACCTGCTGCCCGAGAAGAGCAATCCTGGCGTCAACAGGTTGCGGCTCAGCGAAGAAATTCGTCTGGAAGTTGACCAGAGTCCGACCGTTCGGCGGCTGAATCATCAGATTGCTGGGCGGTATAGGAACGAGCTTGAAGGCCGCTCCAACAAGACCGGGCGTCACCTCGGATGTGTCGTCCTCCTCGGTCGCTCCGCACACCTCATATGGGTCGAGACCTAGAGAGATCGCAGTGCTAGTGCAGATGCCATCGAGACCGACATCGACTGGCCCCGCTGGTCCGGCCACGTCTACCCCGGGCTCGACTTCGACATCTTCCGTGCATACGAAGCTGGTCACCGTTTGCGCTGCCCCCTGCACCATGACCACGTCAGTGACCCAACTGCAAGCTGCGGATGCTCGTTGGGCTGGGATCAAGCAGATGGCAACGACCACGACCGCGAGACACGCGAGCCGTCGCATCACGATAGGTATCCGATGAAGGAAACCCGCCAAGCGCCATCAACGAGTGCGAGTCGGAACTGAACGATGTGCTTCTCGCTGTCATAGATCACTGGCGGGCTGTCGGAGTTTGGGAAGGTTTTCCCGGCCGCGTACTCAATACCAGCCGAGACCTCGGCCTTGGCTGGCGTTTGCGATGCGATTTCCGAAGCGAGGACTTTCCAGCCCGCTGTTTCGAAGTGCCCCCCTTGATCGAATACCTCTCGAATCGGATCAATCGAGTCCTCGCAGGTCTCGCATGCCGCTGAACTCAAGTCCTCTACGGCGGACGTGTCACCGGATTGCAGAGCTGCGTTTCGCGCTGACACCCATGCGCCCACCGTCTCTTCGGGGTCCAGTACCGGTTCGGGTGACCCGGAAGTGGGACTGACCGTCGCCGGACTCGAGCTCGTCACCGAAGGCGTCGGATCCGGGATGTCCGGCTCGGGGTCGTCGTCCGAGCACGCACCGAGCAGGCAGGCAGCCACCAGCGCGGCGAGCGCTGCACGCGTGCGGGTCATGCGGTCCACCCCCGAGAAAAGAGAACCTTGACCAGAACCTACCGCCGCCCACGGACCGCCCGCGACCCCCGGCAGACGCCCTGTGGAAAGCCAGATTCCACGGACAGCCGGCCGGGCGCGACCGGATACTTCCCGGATGGGGCCGCCGGGGACACCGCCGCCTGCGCAGCCCCCGGCGACGCAGCCCCAGCGCACCGAGTGGCACAGGTGGCGCCTCGGCCTCGCGGGTGCCGTCTGCGCAGCGGTGCTCGTGGTCGTGGTGGTCCGCGTCGCGGCCGGCGGCCTGGGCGGTGGCAGCTACGAGTTCCTCGCGACCCAGGGCGACGACCCGGTGACGTGGGACCACTGCCGCGCGATCCGCTTCCAGGTCAACCCCAAGGGCGCGCCGGAGGGCTGGCGCGAGGTCGTCGACGACGCCGTGCAGGACATCGAGGACGCGAGCGGGTTCGTGTTCCTCGACCTCGGCACGACGACCAAGACCCAGCTCATCGGCGAGCGGTACGCCGGCAACGACTGGGAGCCGGTGCTCATCCTGTGGTCCGACCGCTACCAGACCGGCCTGCTCGACGGCGGCGTGATCGGCCGCGGCGGGAGCGCACCGATCGAGGTCAACGGCCGACTGCGCTACGTCATCGGCCAGGTCTGGCTCGACTCGACGATCGAGGGACGCTTCGAGTCGCAGATGGTGCTCGAGCACGAGCTCGGCCACGTGCTCGGCCTCGACCACTCCCCCAACCGCGGCGAGCTCATGTACGCCGGCTACCACGGCCAGGACGGCCTCGGCCGCGGCGACATCGCGGGCCTCGAGCGCCTCCACGACGTCCCTTGCAGCTGACCCGCAGAATGTGAGCGTGGAGGGGTCCCGGCGCGAGCGCCGCGAGCAGCAGCGCTGGGAGCGGCGGATGCGCCGCCAGCTGCGCGCCCTCGACCGGGCCGCCACCGCCGGGCCGAGCCTCCAGCGGGCCGCACGTCCGCGGCGCAGGGTCGGGCCGGTCCTGCCCGGCCTGCTCATCAGCGGCATCCTCGCCGGCCTCGTGATGCTTCACGACCCCGGCATGACCGGCTATCGCTTCCGCCAGCTCGTCGACCACCTCAAGGGCAACGGCGACGGCTCCTACGCGTTCGTCGTCACCACGCCCGACGGCGACCCGGTCGGCTGGGACCACTGCAAGCCGATCCACTACGTCGTCAACCCCGCCGGCGCCCCCGAGGCGTGGGAGGAGGTCATCCGCGGCGGGGTCGCGGCGGCAGCCGACGCGAGCGGCTTCGACTTCCAGTACGACGGCACCTCCATCGAGCGGACCTTCGACCAGCGCGTCCCCGACAGCAGCAAGCCGCCTCCGGTGCTCATCGCCTGGGCAGGCTCCGACGAGGTGCCCGACCTCAAGGGCACGACCGCCGGCATCGGCGGGAGCACGCCCGGGCGCGTGCGCGGCCGGGTGCAGTTCGTCACCGGCCTGGTCGTGCTCGACACCAACGCCTACGACCGGATGGAGAGCCGGGGCGACCAGCGCTCCCAGCAGCTCATCCTCGCCCACGAGCTCGGCCACGTGCTCGGGCTCGACCACGTCGACGACCTCGGCGAGCTGATGAACGCGGAGTACGTCGGCCAGGACGGCTTCGGCCCGGGCGACCGCGAGGGCCTCGAGCGCCTGCACGACCTGCCGTGTTCCTGAGGTCCGCGGCGAGCGGCCCCGACCGACCTAGCCTCGAGCAGTGCGAAGAGTCCTCACCGCAGGGGTCGCGCTGGTCTCGGCCGCGGTGCTGACCGTCGCCCCGTCGTACGCCGACCGCGACCGACCAGTCCCAAACCACCACAGCCAGACGTCCGACGGCGTCCGGGGCGAGCGCGCGCTGCCGGTGCCGTGGGCCCGGCGCGGCCCCGACGTCTGGACGACCCTGCAGGTCTACCCGGTCGCCCCCGGCGTGGTCTTCGAGCAGTTCACGCTCACCGGCGCGCGCGGCGTGACCCGCGGTCAGCTCGTGCGCATCGACCCTGCGACCCCGGGCGTCGGGCTCGACCTCGTCTCCGGCCGCAACGTCGCCTCACGCCACGCGGTCGCCGACATGATGGACCCCAACGCCGTGGTCGGCGTCAACGGCGACTTCTTCGACATCCGCGACACCGAGGCGCCGCTCGGCGTCGCCAAGGACCGCCAGCGCGGCATCCTCAACGGCGTCGAGAGCGGCTGGAACAGCGCCTTCTGGATCGACACCGCCGGCGTCGCGCACATCGGCGACCTCTACGCCGACGCCGTGCTGAGGCAGCGCCGGCGCCTCGACGTCACCACGGTCAACTCGCCGTCCGTGCGGCCGGGCCAGGTCGGCCTCTACACCCGGAGGTGGGGCACGCTCGAGAAGTACCGCGTCGTCGACGGGCAGCGCCGGGGCGTGCGGATGGTCGTGGTGCGCCACGGCCGGGTGGTGTCCAACCGCTCGCCGTTCCCGAAGGCACTCCGCGTGCGCGACCTGGTGCTGGTCGGCCGGGGCGCCGGCGCCGGCCAGCTCGCCACGCTGCGGTCCGGGCAGCGGCTCAGAGCCGACGTCTCGCTCTCGCAGGACGTGGCGATGGCGGTCACCGGCAACGAGTTCATCCTGCGCGACGGCAAGCGGCTGTCGAAGGACGACGTCGACGTGCACCCCCGCACCGCCATCGGCATCGACCGCGACACCGGCCAGCTGCTCCTGCTCGTCGTCGACGGCCGGCAGGCCTTCAGCCGTGGTTACACGATGAAGGAGCTGGCGAAGCTGTTCGAGCGGCTCGGCGCCGAGGACGCGCTCAACCTCGACGGCGGCGGCTCGTCGATCATGCTGCTCCGGCAGCTCGACGGCTCGCTGGCCGTGGCCAACTCACCGTCCGACGGGCACCCCCGACCGGTCGCGAACGGCCTCGAGGTCACCTACGACGTGCCGGCCACCGGCTGACCGGTCACGCGACCGCCGACGCCGGCACGAGGAAGACCGCGACCGTCGTCATCGGCGCGAAGCACTCGACGTGGGGCGACGGCAC
The DNA here is from genome assembly GCF_000422805.1 of Nocardioides halotolerans DSM 19273. GTDB lineage: Bacteria > Actinomycetota > Actinomycetes > Propionibacteriales > Nocardioidaceae > Nocardioides > Nocardioides halotolerans. The sequence continues at coordinate 5,732 of NZ_AUGT01000025.1, forward strand.
CTTCGCGGCGGTCACCTGCAAGCCGGCCTCGCTCGTGACCACCTGCAGCCCCGGCGGGGCGTCGCAGCCGACCGCGATCACGGCGCCGTAGAGCAGCATCCCGTCCGGCACCTCCGCACCCGCCACGGCCTCGTTGACGCGGCCGGGCAGCCGCGGGGGTTCGAACTGCGCGGTGAACTCGTCGACCGCCGCCTGGTCGCCCAGCGGCACGGCGAGCTCGGAGACCGTCCCGCCCGCAGCCGTCTCGGTCATGATGTCGACCATCTCGACGTCGACCACCTCCCCCAGGGGCGGCGCATCCGGCGACGTCTCCGTCGGAGTCTCGGTCGGCAACTCGGTCGGTGTCTCCGTCGGAGTGCCGGTGGACGTCGACCCCGACGAGGTCGGGGTGCTGTCGTCGGTGGCAGACCCGCCTTCCTCGTCGCCGCAGCCCGAAGCGAGCACGGCGACCACGGCGAGGGCGGGCAGGACCGATCCGAGAAGGCGACGCATGACAGTGGGACGGTAGCGGCCCGGCGGGGGTTCCGGCAGGCTGCCCGGGTGCCGCGCTTCACCAAGGGAGAGCTCGAGTCGTTCCGCGACGCCGTCGTCCCCGACCTGCTGCCCGGTCCCGGCGAGCCGCTGAGGCTGCTGTTCGTCGGCATCAACCCCGGGCTCTGGACCGCCGCCACGCAGACCCACTTCGCCCACCCGGTCAACCGCTTCTACCCCGCGCTGCTCCGGGCGGGGATCATCGAGCGGCCCATCGACCCGGCCGCGGGCATGACCGACGCCGACCGCGAGCACCTCACCTCGCGCGGCATCGGCATCACCAACGTCGTACGCCGTGCCACGGCCCGCGCCGACGAGCTCACCGACGAGGAGCTCCGGGCCGGCGGCGCGCTGCTCGAGGCGCTGGTCGAGCGGGTCCACCCCCGGGTCGTCGCCCTGGCCGGCATCACGGCCTACCGCACGGCGTTCGGGCGCCGGAAGGCCGCGCTGGGGCGGCAGGAGGAGACCCTCGGCGGCGCCGAGCTGTGGGTCGTGCCCAACCCGAGCGGCCTCAACGCCCACGAGACCGTCGCGAGCCTCGCGACGGCGTACGCCGCCGCCGCGCGGGCGGCCGGCGTCCTCCAGGATCAGGCCCAGTCCGAGTCCTAGTCCTGGTCGACCGGGAACTGCTGGTCCTTGCCGAGCACGGTCAGCCCGTCCTCGACCACGAAGCCACGCTTCTCGTCGGCCACCGGGTCGACGCCGATCTCCGCGCCGGCCGGCACGATGACGTTCTTGTCGAGGATCGCGTTGCGCACCACTGCGCCCTCGCCGACGCGCACGCCGTTCATCAGCACCGCGCCCTCGACGTGCGCGCCGCTGGACACCGACACCGACGGTGACAGCACCGACTTCAGCACCGTGCCGCCGCTGACCACGACGCCCGGCGACAGCACCGCCTCGTCGGCCCGCGCCGGCGTGCCGTCGGCGCCCTGCACGAGCTTGGCCGGCGGCTGCGGGCCGTAGGAGGTGTAGATCGGCCACTGGAAGTTGTAGAGGTTGAACACCGGCAGCGGCGAGACGACGTCCATGTGCGCGGCGAAGTACGACGACAGCGTCCCGACGTCGCGCCAGTAGCCGCGGTCGCGGTCGGTCGAGCCCGGCACCACGTTGTCCTTGTAGTCGTAGACGCCGGCCTGCGCCCGGCGCACGAACGCCGGCACGATGTCGCCGCCCATGTCGTGCTTGGACCCGTCGGTCGTCGCGTCGCGGGTGACCGCCTCGACCAGCGCGTCGGCGTCGAAGACGTAGTTGCCCATCGAGGCGAGCACCTCGTCGGGGTTGTCGGGCAGCCCCTGCGCGTCGGTCGGCTTCTCGAGGAACTCCCGGATCCGGGTCGGCGAGTCCGGCTCGACGTCGATGACCCCGAACTGGTCGGCCATCGACAGCGGCTGCCGGATCGCCGCCACCGTGCAGGCCGCCCCGCTCTCGATGTGCTGGTCGACCATCTGGGAGAAGTCCATCCGGTAGACGTGGTCGGCACCGACCACGACCACGATGTCGGGCTGCTCGTCGCGCATCAGGTTCAGTGACTGGAAGATCGCGTCGCCGCTGCCGAGGTACCAGTGCTTGCCCAGCCGCTGCTGGGCCGGCACCGGCGTCACGTAGTTGCCGAGCAGCGTCGACATCCGCCAGGTCTGGGTCACGTGCCGGTCGAGGCTGTGCGACTTGTACTGCGTCAGCACGACCACCTTGAGGTAGCCGGAGTTGACGACGTTCGACAGCGCGAAGTCGATGAGCCGGTAGATCCCGGCGAACGGCACCGCGGGCTTGGCCCGGTCGGCCGTGAGGGGCATCAGCCGTTTGCCCTCCCCACCGGCGAGGACGATCGCGAGCACGCTCGGTCGCTTGGCGGTCATGCGAGTGACAGTAACCACGAACCCGTCCGAGGTCAGCAGGCAGCGACAGCGGTAGCGTCGCAGGATGCGCGTCGACGTGCTGAGCAAGGAGTACCCGCCCGAGGTCTACGGCGGCGCGGGGGTCCACGTCGCCGAGCTGGTGCGCGCGCTGCGGGCCCGCGACGACCTCACGACGCGGGTGCACGCCTTCGGCGCCCCTCGCGACGAGGAGGGCACGGCGTCGTACGCCGATCTTGCCGAGCTGGCCGGCGCCAACGCCGCCCTCCGCACGCTCGGCGTCGACCTCACCATCGCCGACGCCTGCGCCGGCGCCGACCTGGTGCACTCCCACACGTGGTACGCCAACCTGGCCGGCCACCTCGCCGGCCTGCTGCACGGCGTGCCCCACGTCGTCACCGCCCACTCGCTGGAGCCGATGCGGCCGTGGAAGGCCGAGCAGCTCGGCGGCGGGTACGCCGTCTCGTCGTGGGCCGAGCGCACGGCCTACGAGGCGGCCGCCGCCGTCGTCGCGGTCTCCGCCGCGATGCGCCACGACGTGCTGCACGCCTACCCGGCCGTCGACCCCGACCGGGTGCACGTGGTCCACAACGGCATCGACACCGAGCTGTGGTCGCCGAGACCGGACCCCGACCGGGTCCGCGAGCTCGGTGTCGACCCCGACCGTCCGTCGGTGGTCTTCGTCGGGCGGATCACCCGCCAGAAGGGGCTGCCGCTCTTCCTGCGCGCGGTCGCGCACCTGCCTCCCGAGGTCCAGGTCGTGCTCTGCGCAGGCGCGCCGGACACCCCCGAGATCGAGGCCGAGGTCGTCGGGCTGGTCGACGGTCTGCGCGAGTCGCGCGACGGCGTGGTGTGGATCCCCGACATGCTGCCGCGCTCCGACGTGGTCGCGCTGCTCACCGCGGCGACGGTGTTCGCCTGCCCGTCGATCTACGAGCCGCTCGGCATCGTCAACCTCGAGGCGATGGCGTGCGAGACCGCGGTCGTCGCCACCGCGACCGGCGGGATCCCCGAGGTCGTGGTCGACCCACACTCGGGGCTCGGCACGACCGACGGAGCGGCCACCGGCCGGCTCGTCCCGATCGACCAGGCCACCGACGGCACCGGCACGCCGCTCGACCCCGACCGCTACGTGGCCGACTTCGCCGCCGCGCTCGTCGAGGTCGTCTCCGACCCCGACCGCGCCGCCGCGCTCGGCAGGGCGGGCCGGCAGCGCGCGATCGACGCGTTCAGCTGGGCCGCGATCGCCGAGCGGACGGTGGGGGTCTACCGCTCGGTGGCCGGCGGCTAGGTTCAGCCCGGTGAAGCTGATGTACGCCGCCTGGGGCGGCGAGCTCACCCAGCGGCTGCGCGACGAGGCCCTGCGCGAGCGGCTCGCGGCGGCCGGCGCACGGCGCCTCCAGCTCAACGTCGACGACGCCGACGTGGCCCCGGCGATGCGGCTCGCCACCAGTCCCGAGCACATCGGCGCGATCGTCAGCGTGTGGACCGACGCCGGCTCGGACACCGCGGTGACCGAGGCCCTCGCGGGCGCGACGGACCTGCTGGCCGGCTGGGAGGTCGACGAGCGGTTGCCGATCCCGCCGCCGGAGACGCCGGACGGCGTACGCCTCGATGCGCTCGCCAACGTCGCCGTCCTCAGGCGGCCCGACGAGCTGCGCCGCGAGGAGTGGCTGCACCGCTGGCTCGTCGAGCACACGCCGGTCGCCATCGCCACCCAGGCGAGCTTCGGCTACGTGCAGAACGTCGTGACGAGGCCGGTGACCCCCCACCAGCCGCGCCGGGTCGACGCGCTGGTCGAGGAGCTGTTCCCCAGCGCGGGGATGGTCGACATGCACGCGTTCTACGGCAGCGGCGGCGACGAGGCCGAGCTCGGCGACCGGCTCACCAGGCTGATGGCGAGCGTGGCCCGGATCGGCTTCGACCGCGACATCGACCTGGTGCCGGGCAGCCGCTACGTCTACGACCTCTGATCCCCGCTAGAGCAGCAGCGACAGCAGCATCACGAAGCCCAGGCCGGAGACCGACAGCACGGTCTCCATGAGCGACCAGGTCTTGATGGTCTGGCCGACGGTGAGGCCGAAGTACTGGTTGACCAGCCAGAACCCCGCGTCGTTGACGTGGGAGAAGAAGACCGAGCCCGCGCCGACGGCCAGCACCACCAGCGACACCTCGGTGGTCGACATGCCGGAGACGAGGTCGACGATCAGGGACGACGCGGTGATGGTCGCGATCGTCGCCGAGCCCGTGGCCAGCCGGATCAGCACCGCGAGCACCCAGGCCAGCAGCAGCACGGACACGTCGGCGTCGCGAGCCCAGTCCGCGAGCAGCGTGCCGACGCCGCTGTCGACGAGCACCTGCTTGAAGCCGCCGCCCGCGGCGACGATCAGCAGGATGCCCGCGATCGGCGGCAGCGACGCGGTGACGGTGTCGGAGAGCTGGGTGCGGTTCATCCCGACGCCGGTGCCGAAGGTCAGCATCGCCACGAGGACGCCGATGAGCAGCGCGATGAACGGCTCGCCGACCACGTCGAAGACCTGGCGCACCGTGTCGCCCTCGTCGTCGATGGTGATGTCGGCCAGCGACTTGGCGAGCATGAGCACCACCGGCAGCAGGATGGTGCCGATCGTGACCGCGAACGACGGGCGGCGGCTCTCCTCGACCGGCTCGCGGTCGGCGTCGCCGAAGGTGTCGGGCGGCGAGACCTGCACCCACCGGCCGGCCACGGCACCCCACAGCGGGCCGGCCACGATCACCGTCGGTACGGCGACCAGCAGCCCGAGCCCGAGCGTGACACCCAGGTCAGCCCCGACGAGGTCGATGGCGGTGACCGGGCCGGGGTGCGGCGGCACGAAGCCGTGCATCGCCGACAGGCCGGCCAGCGCCGGGATGCCCACCGCGACCAGCGAGACCTGGGCGCGGCGGGCGACGAGGTAGATGACCGGCATCAGCATCACGAGCCCGATCTCGAAGAACATCGGCAGCCCGATGATCGCGCCGACCCCGGCCATCGCCCACGGGAGCCCGCGCCCGGACGCCCGGCCGACGATGGTGTCGACGACCTGGTCGGCGCCCCCGGAGTCCGCGAGGAGCTTCGCGAAGATCGCGCCGAGCGCGATCAGCACGCCCACCCCTGCCGTGGTGTCGCCGAACCCTCCGCTGAAGGAGGCGAGGACGTCGAGCAGGTTCTCTCCCGCGATCAACCCCACGGTCAACCCGCCGAGGATCAGCGCCAGGAACGGGTTGAGCTTGACGACCGAGATCAGCACGATCAGGAGCGCGATCGCGACCAGGGTCGCGGTGATGAGCTGCCAGCCGGGTGCGACAGGCTCCGGCAGGTCCTCCGCCAGGGCGACCAGCCCCGGGACCATCTCAACGACGGGCATCAGCCCTCCTCGTGACGACTCCTCGCGAGGTACCCGGCCAGGATCTCGTCGACACTCCCCGCGACGTCGACGACCTCGCCCCGCTCGTCCGGAGCCAGCGGCTCGAGCGTCTCGAACTGCGAGGAGAGCAGCGACCGCGGCATGAAGTGCCCGGGCCGGGAGGCCTGGCGGCGTTCGATCAGCTCGGGGCTGCCCGCCAGGTGCAGGAACTCCACGCTCGGGCAGTGGTGGCGCAGCTGGTCGCGGTACTTCCGCTTCAGCGCCGAGCAGGCGATCACGCCGCCGCCCTCGTGCGCCACCAGCCACTCGCCGATGCGCTCCAGCCACGGGTGGCGGTCGTGGTCGTCGAGCGGCTCGCCGCGGCTCATCTTGTCGATGTTGGCCTGCGGGTGCAGGTCGTCGGCGTCCTCGTAGGGCACCCGCCACCGGCCCGCCAGCGCGGCGCCGACGGTGGACTTGCCCGAGCCGGACACGCCCATCACGACGACGGGGTGGTCGGGACCAGTCATGCCGGGCAGGTACCCGATTTCAGCCGGCGGGCGCCGGCGGGGTCGGCTGCACCTCGAGCTCGGAGTCGTAGACGAGGGTGCCGTCGAGGGTCTCGATGATGTAGGTGCTCTCGCTGAAGTCGTTGCTGGCGTACGCGCTGATCTGGGGGCCCGAGCCGAACGAGTCGCGGATGATGACGTACCAATTCTCCGGGTTGTCGAGGCGGCCGCGCACGGTGCCGAGCATGTCGACGATCTGCTGGGCGTCGACGAGCTCGAGGTCGACCTGGCTGTCGTCGGTGGTGCCCTTGATGTCCTGGAGCTCGAGCTCCTCGCCGTTCCAGTAGAAGTTCTGGTAGCGGTTGTTGGTGCCGGTCGGCACCTCGAGCACGCCGTAGCGCGGGTAGAGCACCGCCGAGAACGCGTAGGCCTCGCCCGTCTCGTCGCGCAGCGCGTCGACCATCTCGTGGTAGCCGTCGACGGTGTGCACGTTGACGCCGTGCTCGCCCGGTGCCTGGCCGGGGAGGTACGTCGTGTCGTCGGTCGGGCCGATGCCGCCGAAGTCGGGGAAGGAGTCGCGCGCCGAGACGAACGCGATCACGGCGCCGGCGATCGGCACGACCACCGCCGCCAGGATGATCAGCGCGATGATGCCGCCGACCGCCTTGCTGCCCGTGCCCGACGAGCCGACCGCGGCCGCGCCGTGGGCGGAGCCACCGCCGCCCGGGCCGTAGTTGACCAGCGGCCACGGCTGCCCGGCCGCGGGCGGCGTCGCCCCGGTCGCGGTCGCCGCCACCGGCGCGATCGTCGCCGGCGCGGCCGGACCGACCGCGCGGAGGTCGCGCACGGCGAGGTCGATGTCCTGCATCGTCTGTGCCCCGCGCAGCTGCGCGACCCGCATGTCGTGGTCGGCCTGGACGATGCGCCCGGACTTCAGGGCGCCCTCGACCAGCTTGATGGCAGCGCTGCGAGCGCTGTTGTCCGCTCGCTCGTCCGGCGTCGTCACGGGAGCAACGTAGTGGAAACCACCCCCCGTTGGGATGAACCCGACGAGCGGAGTCGGGGCACCCGCACCGGGCGAGCCCCGAGCCCGGATCGATGTTCGGCCTCCCCGGGAAAGGTCGACGGCCACTGATCCGGGCTTCCCCGATCACCAGGGTCGCCTCCGCGGGTCACCGCGTCCGACGTGGAGGTCAACGAGCCGGCACCGGCGAGGTCACGCCGAGACGCGCGAGCTCGGCACGGTGCTTGGGCGGCAGCACGGCGGGCTTGCCGTGGTGGGTCCAGGTGTAGAGGTGGGCGAGGTCGAACTCCGACGAGCACAGCCCGCACGACAGCACCCGGTCGGGGCGTCGGTGCCGCTCGATCGTGTGGCCGCCCGAGCAGGTGCCGAGCCAGGGTGCGGGCGGGGTGGGCAGGTCGGGCGAGACGCACCGCTCGCCGGAGCTGCCGATGCGCCGGGCCATCGCCTGCCAGGTCGCGTCGTGCCCGTGGGTCGGGCCGACCAGCGCGTGGGCGATCTCGTGGAGGATCGTGTCGCGGACGTCGTCCTCGGAGTGCATCGCGGTGAGCGGCGCGCTGAGCCCGAGGGTGCGCTCGGAGAACCGGCAGATGCCGGCCCGCCGCTTGGCGTTGTCGTAGGACACCTCCCAGTCGTCGAGGCCGTGCACCTCCAGGAGGTACTCCGCCATCGCGAAAGCGTCACGCAGGTCCACGACCAGCACGCTACGACGGACCGCCGACGGTCCGGAGCAGCCGCCTACGATCATCTGCGTGTCGAGCGACCCGGGACCCGCGCCGACCGACGGGATGCGCGGTCGGGTGCCCGGCCGGGTCCGCGGACTGGTCGCGCGGCGCTCACCCACCCAGCGCCTCGGGGCGGTGGCGGCGCTCGTCGTCGTGCTCTCGGCGCCGTTCGGCGGGTGGCGGTCCGCCGCCGACCAGGAGGTCGTCCCGCTGGCCCTGGACCAGCGGCTGGACCTCGGGCCGTTCCACCTGACAATCGACAGCGTCAAGCAGGTCACCGCACTCCCGCCGGTCCTCGAGGCCGACCCGGACGCGCGCTACCTGGTCATCCGGACGACGGTCACCAACCACACCGACCGGGCCGAGAGCGTCACGCTGGCCGAGGCGGCGTTCTCGGGTGACCACACCGGATTCCTGGCCTGGCCGGACGAGGAGGCCCAGCTGCGCGTCTACGGCGTCGACGACGCGGTGCGGCTGCCGTCCGGCGAGTTCGTCAACCCCGGCATCACGCTCCACCTGGCGTTCGTGCTCCGGCAGCAGCCGGACACCGATCTCGCCGCGCTCACGCTCGGGGTGCGCGGCTACCACTTCCAGGAGGTCGACCCGCAGACCCTCGACCCCGACCGGTGGGTGCTCGACGAGACGCCGATCGCCGAGGGGCACCTGCCGGTCGAGGTCGACGCGTGAGGGCGAGGCGAGCCACCTCGACGGCGGCGATCCTGGCTGCCCTCGCGGTGGGCAACGTCATCAACACCCGTCTCGACGCGAACAGCCCGCTCGAGCCGGTCGCCGAGCCGGGCGGCGTCGGGGAAGTCACGCACCTGACCTACGGCGACGTCGAGGTCACCGACGTGCGGCCGGCAGAGTACGTCGCCTCGCAGCTCGGTGACGAGCTGGCCAGCAAGGCCGGCGGGGTCTACGTGCTGGTCACGGTCACGGTGACGGCGACCCGGGAGCCCACGTCGTTCCTGGCCGCCTACCTCGAGGACTCCGAGGGCCGCCAGTACCGCACCTCGGCGAAGGCCGGTTGCGCCATCAACGTGAGGAGCGGCACCGGCGTGCCGGCGTACGCCGTCTTCTGCTTCGACGTCCCGCCCGACGCCCTCGCGGGGATGCGCTTCCAGCTGAGCCGCGGCAACCTCACCTTCTCGACCCTGGCCGGCGACCACCTCGCCGACGTCGACCTCGGGATCGACGGCGACGACGAGGCCTCGTGGCACCGCACCGATGCCGTCTACCTGGCCGAGACGACGAGCCGGGAGCCGATCGAGCTCGAGGCGGTCACCCTCGACGAGGTGGCACCGTGACCGCCCGCGCCGGCTGGTGGCGGGAGAACCGGCTCTGGCTGGCCTCGCTGCCCCTGGCCCTGGCCGCGGTGACGGCGTCCTCCTCCTACGACCTCGACTTCTGGTGGGACAACGGGCTGCACCACGAGCTCGGCTCGGCTCCGCAGGGCGGCACCGCGCGGGTCACCGACGACTACGACGACGCGCTCGGCGAGACCTCGCGTACCTTCGAGGTGGAGCTGGCCGAGCTGCGCACGACCGAGCTCTACCCGTACGCGTTCGAGGAGCCCGCGCCGCCACCCGACGGGGTGCAGGCCGTCGCGGTGCACCTCCGCTGGAGGGCCGAGCCCGACCAGGTGCTGCGGGGGTGCAAGGTCGCGCTGGTCGACGACGAGGGCCGCAGGTACGAAGCCGACAGCAGCGACTCCCCGGTCGCGTGCGTCCCCGAGGAGCGCGGCGGCCCGGAGGACCCGCACGGCGACGTCGGCCGGGGCGTGGTCCCCGACGGCGAGGCGGACCGCCCCCCGACCTGGACCACCGCGCCCGTGGTGCTGGTCCCGGACGGGCGCACGATCACCCGGGTGCTGGTGTGGTGGGAGCGACCCGACTACGTGTCGCTGTCCGTGTCCTGACCAGGTAGTCGACCGACGCAGCCAGCAGCGGCGCGGTGAGCATCAGTGAGAGCGCGAAGCCTCCGGCGATCTCGTAGGGCGTGATGGCCAGCGAGACGTTGAAGGCCTGGGGCCCGATGACCGCGGCCACGGCGGGATGCACCAGCGCGGGGAGGCTGAGGACGAGGAGGATCGCCAGGCTGAGCACGAGCATCGGCGCCAGCCCGGCGGCCAGGAGCAGGCGCAGCCCGTCGAACAGCGCGGACCACCGCTCCCGCACGTCAGCCCAGAACGACCGCAGCAGTCCCGGAGCCTGTCGCTCGGAGCGGTCGGGCGCCTCCTGCGGCTCGGGCTCGTCGGTGGCCATCCGGTAGCCGAGCACGACCGCCGCGAACGCCATCCACCCGACCGGTACGACGACCACGGCGTCGAGGGAGCCGACGCCCTGCTGCACCCAGCCGGCGAGCGTGCCGAAGGCCCCGCCCAGCGGCCCCAGCGCGTCGACCACCGCGTCGTACGCGTCCTCGACCCAGCGGGCGGCCACCCGGTCGCGGAGCCACGGCTCGCCGCGCGTGCGCAGCACCACGATCTGGCTGGCCAGCTGGACGGTGTAGTAGAGCTCGACGAAGGCGCCGACGAAGGCCAGCGCCACGAGGTGCACTCGGCGCTCGATGCGGCCCAGGACCCAGCGCAGCACCCACGCCCCCAGCACGATGAGCAGTGCGACCTGCAGCGAGTAGATGGCCAGCCGGCTGCTCGTGTCGTCGACCTCGTCGCCGCCGAAGGCCCGGATGAAGTTGTCGGCGGCGGCCGCGTTGCGGTAGCGCAGCAGGTCCGCGTCGAGCAGCCCGAGCGACTCGTACACCGCCAGGAAGGGCACCAGCAGGCTCACGGCGACGTCCACCAGCCGCAGCGGGCGGCGCTCGGTCGGCGCGACGTCGACCTCGGCCGACTCGACCGCGCGGAGCGCCGGGAGCGAGCGCCGGCAGACCCAGAGCATGACGACGACCGGGACCAGGAACCCCAGCGGCGCCAGCAGCAGCACGAGCTGCCCGAGTTGGCCATGGACGTCGCTGAGCTCGGTCGCGGCCCACACCGCGCCGTTGCGCACGGCACCCGCGAGCAGCGAGAGCGTCACGAGCGCGGGCCAGTGCCTCAGGAACAGGCGCCCCGCGACCGCGAAGACGCCGAGGACGTCACGCACCCTGGCCGGTGCCCCTCTCGACCCGCTCGCGCAGTCGCGCGCGTACGTCGTCCGGCGTCAGCTGCGCGCGCTGGCGACGGTCGCGGGCGATCACCACGCCGGTGGCCGCCACGCCGGCGAGCCCCGCCAGCCCCAGCCACTTCCACAGCCTCACGCGAGAATCGTGCCATGGCGCACTCGCGGATCCCCTTGGACGAGGCGGTCGAGCTGACCCGCACCGGGGACCTGTGGCTGTTCCGCGGTGGGTCGGTCGCCGACCACGCGATCCGCACGCTCACCAACGCGCCGGTCAACCACGTCGGCATGGCCGTCGTCCTCGACGACCTGCCGCCGCTGATGTGGCACGCCGAGCTCGGCAAGGGGCTCCTCGACGTCTGGGCCGGCAAGCACCAGCGCGGCGTGCAGCTCCACGACCTCGAGGCCGCCGTCACCCAGTGGATGGACCGCTACGGCCAGCGCGGCTGGCTGCGCCAGCTCTCGGTCGACGTCACACCGGCGATGGAGGACGCCCTCCTGACGACGGTCGCGCGGATGGACGGGCTGCCGTTCCCCTCGACGGTCGGCCTCCTCGGGCGCGTCGCCCGGGGACGCCTGCGCCGCCGCGCGCCCGCCGAGCTGGCCTACTGTGCCGAGGTCGTCGCCGAGGCCTACACCGCGATGGGGCTGCTCGACGGCTCGCGGCCCTCGAACTACTACGACCCCGGCAAGTTCTGGTCCGGCGACCACCTCGAGCTGCAGCTCGGCGCGACCCTCGGCGACGAGATCGAGGTCTACCAGCGCGGCAGGGGCCGGCTCTGGTGAGTGCACCCAGTCGAGCGGGTGCCAACGCTGCGGAGGTTTCGAGACAGGCGCTAGCGCGCCTTCCTCAACCAGCGGTGGGCACGCTGGTCGGTGGTTGAGGAGGTCGCGCAGCGACCGTCTCGAAACCTCGTACGCCGGGGCTGGGACGCAACCGACCTCAGTGGTCGGCGGCGCGACCGGCGTCGGTGAGCTCCCAGACGCCCGGCTTGCCGCCCGCCATCAGGCCCGCGTCGATCATCGCCTTGCGTTCCGCGCGGGCCGACTGGTGCCAGCGCACCTCGCCGGTCGGCGTGGGCTGACGGTCGCGCTCGAGGAGCTCGTCCTCCATCGCCATCTCGAGCTCGAGGAGCATGTCCTCGGTCTCCAGGCTGCCCTCAGCCCGCAGGATCCGCACGATGTGCGGGCGGAACGCCGACTGGCCGGTGACCCTGCTCGGCATCCGCGACGGGGCGGTCGTCGTCCGCACCGCCGAGGCGCGCTGCGTCGTCGACGTCCGGGCGCGGGGCGTCCGCGGTGACGGCGGCGGAGGTGGCGGGGGCTTGGGCATGCCGTGCACGCAGGTGCTCAGCGGCAGGTCGCAGAGATCGCAGTACTCCTCGGCCACCCACCCACACTACGGCGCACGCAAGGCGGTCACCGCGTCAGGTCACGGGTCAGGTCAGCGGAGCGGCGAGCACAGGCTTGGTGAACTTCTTGGTCGCCGGCGCCCAGTCGTCGGTGCTGTCGGGCATGTCGAACGTCGACGACTTCACCGCGACCGCGAACGCGGTCGGCGTCGGCTGGCCGAGGCGGCCCAGGAACAGCCGGATCTTGGAGGTCGAGCCGGCCATCGCGAGACGGGCGACGTCCTTGTTGGAGATGTCCTTGCCGTCCTTGGTGAACGACTTCGCCTTGCGCACGGTGAACTCCGAGAACGCGTCGCCGCTCACGTGGAGGTCGGGCACCTTGTCGCCGTCGAGGTCGAACCACACCTCGACCGCGTCGCCGGCCTTGACGCCGCGGGCGTGCTTGACGATCACGACGGCCGGACGGTTGGGCTTGGGCGCGCTGCGGAGCGTGACCTGGGTGATGTCGTAGGCCTTGTCCGGCTCGGTGGCGTCCTTGACGGTCCGCGTGGTGGGCGGGAGGGCCTGCGCCGGCGCGGCGGTCAGCACCGTGGAGAGGAGCGTGACGAGGGCGGTGCCGGCGGCGGCAGCGGCGGCGTACGGGCGAACGGTCATGGGGATCTCCGGGTGAGGGGCGTCGGTGGGGTCGGTGCGTCCGGTCAGGGTGCGGTCGGGGTGCGGTGCAGGCTAGTGGCAGAGTCTAGGCAGCGCAGGCAACACACGTCCGTGCCGTCGGGCGGGCCTCGAGGCGCGCGTCGGGGATCGCGGCCCCGCAGCGCTCGCAGATCCCGTAGGTGCCGTCCTCGACCCGCCGCTCGGCCGCCTCGATGTCGGCGAGGTGCTGCTGCAGCCGACGCGACAGCGTCTCGACCTGCGAGCGCTCGAAGGCGATCGTGGCGCCCTCGGGGTCGTGCTCGTCGTCGGCGTTGGAGTTCAGCGACGCCGCCACGAAGCCCTCGTGGTCCTGACGCAGGCGCTCGAGCCGCTGCGTCGTACGCCGGCGCTCGGCCTCGAGCCGCGCCGCCGCTTGGTCCCGAGAGGCGGTGGTCACGGCCCGCTCAGAGCTCCAGCGACTCGGAGTCCTCGTGGGGCAGCTCGGCGTAGATGTCCGGCGGCTGGAGGTAGCGCTCGGCGAACGCGTCGCCCCAGCCGTCCTGAGGCCCGAGCCCGTCGCGCACTCCCGAGACGAACGACTCGAGGCTCACGATGCGGCAGTGCTCCTGCGGCTCGCGCAGCGCGGCGCTCAGCCCGGCCAGCGCGCGGGTGGCGTCGGGGTCCTCGCCGAGGCACATCACGACGACCGACGCCGAGCTCACGCCCATCACCCCGTGGCGCGCGCATGCGGCGGCGAGCAGGCTCGTGCGCCACAGCTGGTTGGTCGCCGGGCCGAGCAGCGGCCGGGCGGTGCCCGGGTGGAACCAGCCGCTGTACTCGTGCACCTGGCGGTAGCCGTCGCTGTTGTAGATCGTGCGGTTGAACTGCTCGGTGTACTTCACGTCGATGCCGACCAGGTGCCGGCTGCCGTCGTCGCGGACGGTGATCACGGCGGCATCGAACGCCGACCGGTCGCCGAGCAGGTCGACCGCCGGCCGCCACACGCACTCCATGACCTCGACGGCGAGAGCGTGCGGGTCGAGGAAGGCGCGCACGACGTCGAGGCCGCGGTCGGGCGCCGCGCGCAGCTCGCCGAAGATCGAGAACGCCATCGGCATGCTCGAGAGCATGTTGCGCGCCAGCCGGGCCTTGTCGATGCTGCCGCCCGAGGCCTGCACGATCTCGGCGCGGTCCAGCGCGTAGTGCGCCGCGTCGGTCGACAGGAAGTTGAGCCCGGGTCTCTCGACCACGTCGTGCAGCGCCAGCAGGCTGCCGAGCGGGCGGTTGCCGCCGTTGACGCGGTACTCGCCGTACTCGGCGATGAGCACCTGTTCGCGGTACCAGGACTGGAGCAAGCGATAGCGCGCCGTGCGGCGAGAGTCGCTCGCCACCGACAGGCGCGGATCACTCCACGAGAGCTGCATCAGTCGGTTCCCCCCACTCTGATGGCCGACTACCCCATGCCTACCGTGTCTGGGGCCCTCACAAACAGCCGGTCTGGACCGACTTGCGCCTCGTCAGCCCAGATACCGGTCCGCGACGACCTGCTGGAGGTCGACCGGGCGGCCGTTCTGGATGGTCCACGCGAGCCGGACCAGCACGGCGTGCGACCACAGCAGCGGCGTGGCCGACCGGGTGCCCTCGCCCGCCGGGCAGCACGGGTCGCCGGTCGGCGGCCGGCCGTCCCAGACCTGCTCGGCGATCATGTCCGAGCCGCTCGCGGCCGCGGCCACGCTGGCGAGGTAGGCCGCCCCGCTCTGGCCGGCCGCAACGGCGTACTCCCCGCGCTCGCCCGCCAGCAGCGGCCAGGCGCGGCCGAGGGTCCGGCGCTCGCCGTCCTCGCTGATGTCCCACTGGGCGCCGGTGCGCGTCTCGCCGTACCCGTCGAAGGAGAAGCGGTGCCAGAAGGTGCCGTTGGGCGTCGACGACGCGAGGTCCTGGTCGACGACGGCCAGGCTGTTGAGGACGACCGGGTCGCTGGGCGCCAGGATCCCGAAGCGCACCAGGTCGAGGAAGCTCGGATCGACCACGCGGCGCTGGTCGGCCCGCGCGGGCCCGCCGTCGCCGATGGCGTACTTCGTCCCCTTGTCGGGCTTGCCGTCCTTGGTCACCCGCAGGAAGTACGGCGCGTCGCTGAGCGGGCCGTTGGTCGTCACGGTCCAGCGCTTGACCTTGCGGGCCCAGCGGTCCGCGGTCCTCTCCCACTGCTTCGCGAGGAACTTGTCGCCGTGCTGCCGCGCGATCGCGGCGCCGGTGACCAGCCCGTCGATCTGGGCGGCGATGGTCGCCGGCGAGTAGCCCGACTGGTTCTCCCAGCGCTCCTGGGGCGAGTACGGCGCCTTCTTGTGCGACTCGTCGTCACGGAACCCCATCAGGAAGCGCACGGCCTTCTTGATGCCCTGGTAGGTGCGCTTGTCGGTCTTGCCGACGAGGTGGGCCAGCGCGATCGGCAGCGTCACCTGGTCGAGCTGCAGCTCGGCCCACTCCTCGTGGCCGTCGACGTCGGAGTTCTGCGGGAACGAGCCGTCCTTCTTCTGCTGGGTCTCGAACAGCCAGCGCACCGCGCGGCGGGCCGCGGCCGTGTCGCCCATGGCGTAGAGCGCGGTGCCGATCTGGTAGAGGTCACGCGACCAGACCTCGTGGTAGGACGCCGACGGGTAGCTCAGGTCCTTCACCTCGTCGCCCCAGACCCACGGCATCGACGGGCTGGCGACGAACGCGCCCGGGTTGCGCTTGTCCTCGCCCGCGGCGAGCACGAGCGCCGAGGCGAGGTACTGCCGCTCGATCGCGGCGGCGCTGGCCGGCACCGGCTTGAGGGTCGCGAGGTAGTCGTGCCAGCCGGCGTCGTACGCCGCGGCGATGGTGCTCCAGGGCTGGGTCAGCGCCGTGCGGGCGGTCTTCGACGAGCTGCGCGGCGTACGCCCGAAGCCGAGGCTGATCGTGGCGGTCGTCGCGCCGATGTCTGCGGCCTGGCGGCCGGCGCTGCGGAGGGCCGGGCTGCTCACCAGCGTGCTGGCGACGCGGGCCTTGCGGTCGACCGCCGTGAGCGCGTGCTTGCTGCTGCGGAGGCGGTCGCCGGCGGCGCCGTTGCCGAGCGCCGGCTCGTAGCGCACGCCGAGCGTGTGCTGGCCGCCGTCGAGCGACTCGACGCTCGCCTGAATGACGACCGCGCTGCGCGCCGGGTCGGTGACGACCTCCTGGGTGACGCGGTAGCGGCCGTCCTTGTCGGTGCTGACCTGGGTGAAGCGCAGGCTGCGCTCGTCGGGCCGGGTGACGACGCTGGTCATGTCGCGGCCCTGCCGGTCCGTCGAGCCGCCGTCGGTCACGGTGAGCTCGAGGGTGCGGAGGCTGGGCGTCGACAGGTCGGGGTAGAACACCTCGCTGACCCGGCCGCCCTGCAGCGTGAACCACGCCTTGCTCTGCCGGGTGTAGGAGGTCCCGAAGCCCGCCTTGTCGGCCTCGGTGAATCCAGCTCTGCGGTGGGGCTTCTCGGCCGCTGGCGCGGCGTCGGTCGGTCCGCCGCTCTGCACGGCGGCCAGGACTGCTGCGGTCAGCCCGAGGCTGAGAGTGGCGATCGTCGTACGTCGGAGCATGTGGAACGGGTACCCATCGACGCCTTCATCCACAGATTGCTCGAGGCCCGTTCGACGGGCCCGTGCGCGGGCAGCGTGAGGGTCATGACGATCGAGTTCACGACCCCCGAGTTCCACGCCTCCGTCGCGGAGGTGCGGCGTGCCGCGGCCTCGCTGTCCGCGACGCGCGACCGCGCCGCCGGCGAGGCGGCCGTCCTGCTCGACGGCTGGCACGGCGCCGCCGGGGCGGCGTATGCCGAGGCGTGGTCGGACTGGCTGAGATCCTCGGCGGCCGTCGAGTCGGCGCTGTCGGGGCTGGCCGACTCGATGACGCTCTTCCAGACCGACATGAGGGTCGCCGACGACCGCTCCGCGTCGTCGCTCTCGGCCCTCGCGGGGAGGCTGTCGTGAGCAGGTTCTCCTACGCCGTCGACCTCGAGCTCGCGCGCGAGGTGGTGGCCTCGCTCAACGCCGTCGAGGCCGAGCTCGACGAGGTGGTCGTCGATCTCCGCTGGCGGGTCGCCCGGCTGCACGAGATGTGGGCGGGCTCCGCCGCTGCCGCGCACCTCGCCGCGCACGGCTCGTGGGAGGCGTCGTACCGCGAGATGCACACGGCGCTCGTCGCGATGCGCCGGGCGCTCCACGCGGCGGCGGACAACTACGGCGCCGCGGTGACCGCCAACACCACGATGTGGAACGGAGTCCGCTGATGCTCGTCGACTCGGTGCCGCTCGTCGACGCCTCGTCGTCGTTCGAGCACGGCAACCAGAGCGCGGCGCTGGTCCACGACACGCTCCGCTCGCGGCTGTCGGCGTGCGGCGCGATGGCCGGCGACGCCTCGGTGGCCGAGGTGTTCGCGGCGGCCTACGACGAGGCCGCGGCCGCCTGCCTCGACGCCCTCGGCGACCTGGTCGACGCGTTCAGCGCCTGCGGCCGGCTGACCGCGGCCACCCTCGCCAACCACGGCGACGCCGAGAACCGCTCGCTCATCTCCGGCCGCACCGTCTTCGACGCCACGCCGTGCGTCGCCGGCTATGTCGCTGTGCTGCCCTGCTCGCTGCCCTCCTCGCTCGGTGGCGATCCCTCGGGCCTGCCGTCGTGGGCGGCGTGGATCCTCGACCAGGTCGAGGGGTTCGTCTGGCCCGATGCCGACACCGACGCGCTGCGCGCCGCCGCCGCCGCGTGGCGCAACGCCTCGCTCCAGGTGTCCGACCTGTCGGCCTACTGCACGACGGCCATCCGCTCCTTCTCCCTGCTCCGCTCCGCCGAGGTGCCGGTCGCCGTCGAGGTGACGTCGGCGCTCGCCGACCGCTGCCGCGCGATCGGCGACCAGTGCGCGGTGCTCGCCCGCACCTGCGACGCGTACGCCGACCACGTCGACGAGCAGCGCGCCATGATCCTCGACCTCGTCCACGACCTGCTCCGCGACGCCGTGATCATCGAAGGCATCGGCATCGTGCTCGGCGTCGTCACCGGCGGCGCGACGGCCGCCGGAGCGACCGCCCTGAACGCCGCTCGCATCGCCGGCGCTGCTCCTCGCCTCCTGCGCATCATCTCGACGCTGCGGACGCTCGCCTCCACGTGCGCGGCTCCGCTGCGGCTGGCCGCCACGGCTGCGCGCGACGTACGTGCGGAGCTGGCGGTGTTCCGCCGCGCCCGCGTGACGGTTGCCTCGGCCTTCGACGCGGAGCGGATCGCCCGGGTCGAGCGTCTTCGCGGACTGCTGAACAGCCCGCACTTGCTCGATCCTCGGGATTTGCGCGGCCTCAGCCCGAAGCGGCTACGACAGCTCTTGGAGGACTGGCCGGTCAGGCCATCGAGCGAGGGCGAGGGCATCGTCTACCTCGACCCCACGCGCCGCGACCGTCAGATCCGGGTCATGGACGGCTACCTGCACGGCAACCGACCCGATCCGCTGACCCATGGCCCGTACGCCGTGATCTCCCAGAACGGCGGCAAGACCAAGATCCCGCTGGAAGGAAACCCGCTCCTGTGACCACGCCCTTCCAGCAGCTCATCTGGGATCTCGAGGAGAGCCTCGAGTCCGAGGGCTACCTGCCCCTCTACTCGTTCTCCTGGTGGGTCCGCGGTCAGAAGCGAGGCCTGACGGAGCAGGACATCGCGGCCCTGTGTGGCGAGGCCTACGAAGAGATCACGCAGCTCCACCGCCTCCACCTGGAGTGGTTTGACTGGCCCGCGCTGGACCTGAGCAGCGGACGCCCAGCCGCTCCGGACACGCCACTCGACTTCGACATCAACACCACGGGCGAGGTCAGCACGCCGTTCTTGGCGCTCGTGCCGGACTAGGCCGTCATCACGAAGTCGACGCGCAGCCCTCGCTCGGCGACGGTCAGCGGCGGCGCCGTGCTGAGGTAACGGTGACCCGTCGGGGTCACGGTCTCGACGGTGTGGCGAGGTCCGGGGCGCGGTCGGGCGCTCCAGCCGAGCGCCTGCTTGGCGTAGTTGCAGTGCTCGCACACACCCTGGCCGTTGGCGGCGCTGGTCAGTCCGCCGTCAGCGTGGTCAAGAGCGTGGTCGAGATGGCGCACCGGGCTGTCGCACCAGCGCGTCCGGCAGCCGCGGTCACGCAGGCGCAGGTAGTCGGCCAGCCGACCCTCGAACCGGCGGGCCGAGGAGTCCATCGCCACCAGCGCACCGGTGGCCGGCGCGACGTAGAGGCGCCGCACCCACTGGTCGACGCCGTCCTCGGCGTTGGTCGCGATCCACTCGCGCAGCAGGTCTCCGGGCACGGGGCCGTAGTGCTCGATCCAGCCGAAGTTGTGGTCGTCACCCAGCAGCACGGAGTCGGGCACCACCACGTTGATCATCAGCGGCAGGGACCGCTCGCCCTCCCGCGGATCGAGCATCCGCCGCACCAGGGTGTCGGCCATGATCTGGCCGCGCGACCGCTCGTCACCGGCGGCCCGCCGCTGGTCGGCCTCGCGGCCGAGCACCGCCCAGACCGCGACGCCGTCCTTCGCCGGCAGCAGCGCCGAGAGCTGGCTCATCACGTCGGGCGCCGGCCGCAAGCCGACGTGTCGATCGGCCTCGGCCCGCCGGCGTCGCTCGACGAACGACACCGGGTCGAGCTCGTAGACGGCCTCCCTGGCCCGGCTCACGAGCTCGCCGTCGCCCATGGCTTCGAGGACGTCGGCGTCACCGGCCATCCGCCGGTCGACCTCGCCCCGGTCGGCCTTCGACAGGCACGCCGTCTCGCGGGCCAGCAACATCACTCGCCA
The DNA here is from genome assembly GCF_000422805.1 of Nocardioides halotolerans DSM 19273. Classification (GTDB taxonomy): domain Bacteria; phylum Actinomycetota; class Actinomycetes; order Propionibacteriales; family Nocardioidaceae; genus Nocardioides; species Nocardioides halotolerans. Next base: position 25,651 of record NZ_AUGT01000025.1, read on the forward strand.
CTCGGTGATCCGCCCGGCTCGGAACGCGTCACGGGTGCAGGGCAGCTCCTCGAGCACCAGGGCGAGGCCGAGGTGCTGCCGGCCGCGGTGCGGCGACTCGCGCCTCGCCAGCGCGACCTGCGAGGCGACCGCGCGCCCGCGGCGCTCGACTGGGACTCCTGCCCGAGCCTCGCGCTCGCGCTGCGACCGGTCGAAGGCAGCGGTCAGCATTGCCTGCGCGGCCTCGGCGGCGCACTTCAGCTCCTCGAGGGCGCGCATCAGGTCGATGCGTTCGACATCGTCGCGACCCTCGCCGATCCGGGACACCACCGCCGTGCCGCGGTGGATGTCGTCCACTGTCGGCGCCGAGTCGATCCCGAGTTCGAACATGTGTTCGATTCTACGCTCGCCCGTCGACACCCACCAGTGCCTGCGCGGCATCTGTGGATGACGCTACGCGGCCAGCGGCAGGTCGCCCTCGGCCACGAGTCGACATACGGTGCCGGCCGGTTCGGACAGGTGTGCGGACAGCCGGGCGAGCAAGGCTCGCCCTTCCGCGTCCGTGGAGGCGACCAGGTGCCGAACGACGGCGGGCTCGACCAACGCGGCAGCGAGGCAGGCCCAGGTGTCGAGGTGCGGGAAGTCGGGTGGCTCGAACTCGTCGAGCAAGAAGGCGCCCAGACCGATCGCAGCCTGCGCCAGCTCCGCCGGTGAGAAGGAACGTAGCGTCGACGCGTCGGGCTGGTCGCAGACGACGTTCTGCCAGATCCGTGGGGGCAGCTCGACCAGCAGGCCGTCGTGCTCCGTGGGACGGATGAGCGGAACGACCTCACGGTAGAGATCCCAGTCCCCGAGGGCAGCGAGCCAGCTGTCCGGGTCCTCGGCCACCCGGTGTGCGACATCGTGCGTCACCGGCAGTGGGGCGGACTCGAAGATCTGCTCCCCCTCGGTCGTCACCGCGCGGCCCACCACGGCGTCGCCGGGCCACAGCATCGGTGCGCAGCCGGCGTTCGGCGTACGCAGCAGGGCGCCGTCTCGCAGGCGCTGCCAGGTGACCGAGACGGAGTGCCGCTCGACGAGACAGTAGGCGTCGACAGGCGCCCGAGCCCACGTCTCCATGTCGTCCGCGCCGGCCAGCAGGTCGGGGCTCGCGCGACGCCGACAGAAACGGTCGAGCTTGCCCAGGTCGTAAAGAAGGAGCTGCCGGTAGATCCAGTCGTGGTCCATCACGCGCGCCCGCCTGTCGGCCGCGTCACGCCCCGGCAGGCATTGCACTCCCCCGCGAACGTCGATCGCCATCTGCATCGCCGACCGGGCGATCCCGCGGTTGTCCGCGTCGAGCCACTGCGCGGCCTGAGCGACGATCCAGCGCGAGTGGGCCCAGCGCGGGAGAACGGGCCCCAGGTCCGCGAACTGTGCGAGGTACTGCATCCGCCACGGGCGCCAGATCGGTCGCCCGTGGTCGTCCTTTCCCGCGGCTCTCATCTGGGCGAGGGCGCCCGCGGCGTCGCCGCGCCGCTCTGCCTCGTCGGCCGAGAACAGCGTCGACATCCACGGTGGCAGCTCGCGACGGCCGCTCTTCGGTCGACGGTTGGGAGGCTTGCGCCTGCGTGACTTCGGCATGCTCACCGGCCTCCCGCGCTGATGACCGACGGCAGGTCCGGGACGAGGTCGAGGAACGGCGTCGTCAACGTCGCGACATCGTCGGGCGAGAGCCGCTCGCGATGGCAGGCTGCCGACGTCATCACGGTCGCCCACTCGCGCAGCTCGTGGATCGGGCCGGGCCAGATGGCACCGGGCAGCTGGTCGAGTCCGCCTCGCCAGGGGCACCCGGCTGCAGCGACGAGCGCCCAGCCCTCCGCGGCGTTGGCGAGCTCGGTGTAGCGCGTCAGGTCGTCGTCGCAGTGCCGCTCGGCCAGCTCGAGGAGGCTGCCGGGGCCCAGGGGCCGGAGTACGGCGTAGAGCCTCTCGAGGACCGGCCGCGGCGCCCGCCACTGCGGACCGGGCAGGTCACCCACGGGGGCGAACCCGGTCAGCCAGGCGCCGCGCCCGTGCAGGAGCTGCTCGTCGCTCAGGCGGTCGGCCACCACCTCGGTGGCGAGGATGGTCCAGAGCAGCTCGGTGAGGTTGCCACGCAGGCCGCGCCGGACCTCCTCGTCAGTCGCCTCGCCCGGCTCGAACCCGATGGCCGCGGTGATCTCCAGCTGGACCTGAGGCCAGTCGTCGTGCGCCATCATCGCCTCGACGACGTCGGCGGCGAGCCGCTGCGTCTTGGCGATCTCCTCCACCCGCCCGGCGTCGCGGGCCAGGGCGCTGGCGGCCGCGACCGGCCAGGTGATGCCGCCGCCGAGGTGCATGGTCACCGCCGCGCAGCTGAGGTTGCTCAGCACGATCGAGTCGGCGGAGCGCAGCTGCGCGATGCGGCCGTGGACCATCGGGGTCAAAGGTCCGAGGTCGCCGCCCGGCACGAACTCGGCCGCGAGTCCGTTGGTCTCCGCCGCCGACCCGGGCAGCCCGGCGAGCAGCTCGGCGTACTCCTGGGTCGCGCGCTCGAGCGCCGCCTCGTCGAGCGGTCGCGGCCGGCCGACCGGACGCCGGTGGAGCGACCACCGCACGGGCTGCACCAGCGCGCCCGGGGCGATCCCGAGCGCCTCCAGCTCGTCGCGGTCGCCGGGCGGGTCGAGCCGGAACCGGCCGGTGACCAGGCCCTCGTCGAAGGTGTCCTCCCACGTGTCGCCCACGTCGAGCTGGCCGTCGATGAGCCGCCAGGCGAGCTCGTTGAGGATCCGGGCACAGTCCTGGGGGCTGAACTTCCAGTCGGCGCCCGGGTCGTCGCCGAGCGACGGGCGAGCCCAGATGTGCAGCTCCGGCAGACCGCGCTCGTCGAGGCCCACCGTGTAGGCGAAGTCGTGGCCCTCGCCGTCGGGGTCGAAGACGGCGGTGACCTGCCAGTCGGGGTGGCGCTGACCTGTCTTTCCGAGAGTCCTCATGACGCCGCCTCAGGCTCGCGCACGTCGCGACGCGAGGTCGATGACGTTGGCCGCCCCCGGTGGGTCAGGCGTGTGGGTCGCTGTCGTCCTCCGTCGCACCTCACGGGGCTCGACAGACCGCGGCCACAGGTCCTTCTCGCTCACTCGGCCGGCGCTCACGTGGACGCAGAACAGCTCCTTCGTGTCCCGCCGGCAGCCGACCACGACCCCGTCCGTCCGGTGCCCTCCGGGCTTGAGGTGCCACTTGATGAGGTAGCGCAGCCACTTGGCCGGGTCGCCGTACTTGCTGTCTCCGGACAAGGTCAGGCAGCGACCGTCATCGGACACCTGCCACCCACTCGGACGCGCCGCTCGGCTCGCGCGTTCGCCGACCTTGCGAAGCGCCGTCACGCACTCGATCTGGTCAGGGTTGAGAGGCGGCTCGATGCCGATGTGACCGATGAAATCTGTGCTGGTTGCCATGCCGACGACCCTGCCCCGGATCGCGCATGGACGTCGGACGGCCTCCACAGGTCTGTGGAGAACGAACCGAACAGCCGCGCCTGTGCGCGACTCGCGGCGGCGTGCGCGTCAGGCGCGGTGCTTGCCGCCGCCGTCGGACATCGAGCGGCCCATCGCCGTCGCGGCCGCGGCGACCTCGTCGCGCGTGAGGCGGTCGCGCTTGAAGACCAGGGTGTCGGCGAGGTTGACGATGCCGCACACGGTGACGCCGCGGCTCCACGAGTCCTCGGCCTGGTCACCGGTCAGGCACAGCAGCGGGTGCACCTCGTCGCGGCGTACGCCGGCCGCGTCGGCGACCTGGTGCGCGGTCTCCAGCAGCCTCATCAGCTCCTTGGCGCGCGCCCGCTCCTTGTCGTGGCGGCGGCCGCAGGCGATGACGAAGACACCGGGCGGACCGACGACCACGAAGTCCGCGCGCGGACTTCTCAGCTCGCGCCGCGTGTCGATGACCTGCCAGTCGTCGCACGGCAGGTCCGCCAGGGCACGCTCGATCACCACGTCGACCTCTGCGGGTGCGAGCTGAGCCATGTTTTCCCTCCTGGATGGTGCTGTCCCCGACGTTACGGGCGATGCCCGGGGGCTCGCAGGAGAACGCTGGAACGTGATCAGTTCGTCCTAGACGTCGGCCGACCTCGTGGCTCCGAAGGTGATCGAGGTGGACCCCGAAGCGGGCGAATCCGCGTCCTTGTGGAACGAGCGGTAGGCCAGCCAGCCGTCGACCGCGAGCACAACCAGGATGACCGGCATCAGCACGTCGGCCACCAGCTCGAGACCGCGCTCGACGAGCCCCGGTTCCTCGTCGTGCTCGGCCCTCGCCACCTGCGCGCGGAACCGGGACTCCTGCCGCCGGCCCTCCGAGATGTGTGATGTCGACACTCGCCACCCGCCCTTCGGCGGCACCGTGAGAGCGGATAACAGCCATGTCCCGACATCACCGGATTCTGGATACCAGTCAGCGGTGGGTCACGTCGTCGTCCGGCCTACCCGTGGGGCGGGCAGCTTCGCAAGCCGGTCTATCAACCGCCTGGTCACCGGCGAGTGCGGCATCGATTCCCCTGCGGCCGCGGCGCTGATCGTCCGCCGCAGTTGCTCGGGCCGGGTGTCCGCAAGCAGGAACCCGCTCACGCCCGACCGCAGCGCTCCAGCATTAGCTCGTCCTCGTCGACCGGTGATCAGCAGCACGACCCGGTGGCACGCCTTTCCAGGATCGAGGCGAGGCCAGTTCGTCGGGGTGCGGTATCCGGGCGTCCAGGTCTCAGGGCCAGACCCGCGGCTCGGATCTGCGGGTCGGATCTGAGCACGCGAAGTGGAGACCTGCCCTTGGTCCAATTCGCGTTCGGCGGCAGCTGAGGCGAACTCCACCGCGAAACGCTGTGAGCTGACAAGCTGACTGAGTGCCCGTGGCCTCCGTGCTTCTCTCGCCCGCCGTGACTGGTCCCTCCGCTGCTCTGCAGGAGGTGATCGACTCGGTGATCCTGGAGACAGGGGCGTTGGCGAAGGCGGTCACGCCCGACGGCGGCGTCAAGGTCATCAAGTTGCGCGACGTGCTCAGAGCCATCGCGACGAAGCACGGACTGGTGCACCCGTCTGGCGACACATTCGCGGCGGGCGAACTCGCCTGGGAGAATCGCGAGAAGGCTTTGGCCGTCGCGATCCAGGCGGGTCGCGCGGCGAACAACAACGGCGGCTTGGTCTCGGTCTTAGCCGCAGCCGCGCGCCCCGATGTCGACTGGTTGATCCTCGTGCTCCCAGAGCGGTACAAGCGTGGCTCGACCTATGGGGACGTCCTCAAGCAGGTCGGCGCCCTGTCAGGTGCTGACGGCATCGACCTCGATCTCGTGGGCGTCACGCTGATTGGGTTCTGATCCAGCCGCTTCATGACGAGATAGGGCATCCCGCACAGCGACTTGCCTACGCGACGAGGCCACCCGGCGCGGCTCCCCGCCGTGCTCATTCGACCGTGGCATGCGCAGGAGACGGATCGAGGGATGCGACAAACGAGTCGATCTCGTCGTGGTCAAACGCATCCAAGAGGCGCAACCCGCTCTGAAACGTGGCGATCTTGTACAGGTCACGGGCCCACTGGGACCGCTTCGTGCCGGTGTACGCCATGACACGCGATGCAAGCGCCCGTGCCAACGCGCGATTGCGTACGAGTTGCGTGCGCTCGAGGAGGCCGACGAGCTCGTCCTCTCCGAGACCGCCGGCGCTCGGCTCAGGAAGGTCACCGAGCAATTCAAAACGCTGCCAAGTGCGGCGGAGCGCGTTCCGCGGCGTTCCGACGAAGCGATCGACGTGGAAGTCCGGGAAGCGAATAGCTGCCACGTCCGGAAACACGACCAGTGTGAGGAAGCTCCACGTGCCCTCATGTGCCGCGTCCGCTGGGACGATCTCAAGTGCGTGGTGAAGGACACGGCCCAGCCTCGCGTCGAGCTCGGTCCGCTGCAGATTGGTCAGGTGCGCCTCATCAAGCCACTCCGCGACCTCGCCTATCACGGTCTCGCGGGCCTGTTTGATCTCGTCAGGGGTCGCGATCCGGCCGGTTGCCACCGGGACCTTGCGCTCATGGTCGAACTGCACCCTTTCAGTGAGGGCCGCGACGCCACCAGAGGCGTACGCCGTCTGCAACGTCGCATGAAGGGCGCCGGCGTCACCGCGGGTCAGGCGGGGATAGCAGAGGTTCACGCGCTCACCCCTGCATGAAGGATCCGGTCGAACTTGAGCGGGATCCGCTCGTACATTTGCACCGCCTCCGACAAGGAGCGGTTCAGGAAAAGCTTCGACATCGAGTCCACGACCTCTGCGATCGAGTCCGGCGGGAACTCTCCGTCATCGCCGAGACCGTGGGTGCTCACGACAGCGATGAGGGAACGAAGGACCTCGAGTTTGAGCCGGTTCCCCAGATGCGAGTCGACCGGCTGGGTCAGAACGGCGCGACCGAGTTCGTGGTCCTCGTTGACCAGCAAGCGGACCGATCCCATGAAGGAATCACTCAGACCATCGAAGACGGCACTGACCGTCCAAGGCGCGTCCTCGTACCGCAACGTCGAGAACGACACTGCTTCCGTCGGGAAGCGAGAGGCATCGCCTTCCAAGAGGACCGTGCGAGCGGGGCCGAAGGCCAGACGTGAGCCGCGACGAGATGCTGCCCGTGGCGCGGCTTCGACATCCTCTGCGAGCAGCAGGAACGACGAGACGACAATCTTCTGCGCGACGCTCCCGGCCGGCAAGGAGATCCTCAACTCGACCTGCTGGTGCTGGTCGCGCGTCAGCCGGTGCTTGACCACGAAGCGGCGCAGCATCGACGGGCAGTCCACCACGGCGACCAGCTCGAAGAGGCCGACGGAGTCGTGTCCGGTCGCGTCGAGGATGTCTTGACCGCTGATCTCGACGATCAACCCGACCGTGTCTGTGGCCGCATAGTCCCAACCAGGAAGGAGATCGGGAAGCGGTTCCCGCACGCCGTCCCGTTCGAGCCACCACCCGCCCCAAGAGATGCCAAGCTCGCCGACGGTTCGGTACGGGAGGAAGCGGACCCTACTCATCACTGTCCTCGCTCAGGATCCGTGTCGCGACGTCCACGGCGATGGCGTCGCTGGACTCGAACCAGTAGTTCCGCACACCACCGGGTGGGATCAGAGCGGTTGGCGTCCCTTCCTGCTCCTCCCAGCCTCCGTCGCGCAAGTACGACGGGTCGATCTGCCGCTCGGTCCCGCCGTCGGTGCCGATCCCGATCTCGATCCGTACCCGTGAGCCGGTCGGCGGACCGCCGACGAGCCGAACGGGAACCGTTGTGCGGGTCCAGCCCGGCGTCGACGAGTCGGTCCACTGCGGAGCGCCGAGCTGAGCGGACGCCTTGGAACTGCGGGTGCCGCCGGGCCGGCTCGCACTTCCGGCACGGGAGGGTGCGGATCCAGAGGAACCAGCCATCAAGCCCGCGAGCATGTCGCCTACGCCGGCGGCGGAGGATGTCGAACTCGCAGTCCGAGTGGACGCATACGGTTCGACGAACCTGTCGGCAGCCTCCTGGATGCGCTGCATCGCAAGCTTGACCTGACTCCGCTGAATCTTGTCCTGCAGCGATGCCGGCGACCAATCGTCGTGCGCAGGTGGCTCGGAACGCGCGAAGGTCGGATCAAGGGCGCCGACGGGTTTGAAGACCCCGGCCCACTGAAAGCCCGGCTCCGCGAGCGGAGCTCGCTCGATCTTGCGAACAACAAGTTCAGCGCCGTGGCGCATCAGGGTCACAGCGTGGCTGTTCGGCAGGCCAGAGGCGGCGCCGCTCGCAATCGGATACTTCGTCAGCGCGATATGGCCTAAGACCTCGCTGTATCTCTTCACCTCGGTGACATCGACTGCGAACAGGGAGTGCGGTCGCGGGGCACCTGACTGCACCGCACGTACCGCGTTCAGACACGAGACCGGCCCCGAGAGGATCGGGTGGGTCGACGGATCCGGGATGGGGTGGTCAACGCCATCCACCTCGACCCGGATCTCCATCGGATACATACCCGATTCGTCGGGCAGAAGCTTCGGCCAGAGGTTCCACAGCACCGCCTCGGTCAAGACAGCGGCGTCGTCCTCGGGGCCAGGCGCTCCGAGATCAGGAGCAAGGATCAGGATGCTGGTGCCAAGCTCATCGGCCCCGAAGGTCTTCGCGAAGAGCCGATCCCCCAGTTCACGCGCCGCGGGGCCGACGATCGGTTCAGGGCGCCCGTCGACGGTCCGGCCCCACCAGTGTCGGCCGGTGTACCGGAATTCGTCCAGTTCGAAGACATCGCCGATCGCCGAGGCGATCAGGCGGTCCTCGGGGCCGCGATCCGTTGCGCATCGCGACCAGACGATGATCGCGCCGACCTCGCTCACCATGTAGGCGATCGACTTGCCGAACCCGTACGTACCTCCGGATGTCAGATCGCTCTTGGTGGCCCCGATGTTGAAGATGAGATCTATGAAATGAGTTACCGATTCCGGAGGGATCGCACGGTCATTCCGCACCGGGCCACCGAGGCCGACGGTGCCTCGGTCGGAGATCTCCACGGCATTGACGCCGTCCGTCGACAGCACCTCGCGGATCCGGGTCCCGCTCGCCGCGCCGGTGAAGACCGAATCCAGCAGGAGATCGGTGATCTCGGACGTCAACTGACGAAGATTGAGTGTGAACTCGACGGGGCGGTCACCGATGCGAGCATCCCAGCTGTTCTGAGCGGTCTCCCGCACGAGGAGCTCTTCCATCGAGACGTTCGGTGTGCCGAGGAGCTTCTTCGCTCCCGCGCCTTGGATCGCTCCGGGCTCGAATCTCTGAGGGAACCAATTGAGAGGACCGCGTGAGGCGCGCGCACCGATGAGGTCGGTCGCCCGAGTCACGGCGGCCCGCGGGCGTGTGTCCCTTGAACGCGCTGACTCGCGTGTTTCGCCGGCCGCGGCTCGGACTGCGAGGTCGAAGTTCTCCGTTCGTTCCAATTCCTCCTTCGCGCGTTCCCAGGCGCCACCCTCAGGGTCGATGTCGGCTGCTCGCAGATACGCCGCAAGCACCGAGTTCGCGCTCACCTCTCCGGGACGGTGATGGCGCTGCACAGGGGCCAGCGCTGCGATGAGCTGCTGCGCGCTCAGCTCGGTCAATGCGCCCATCCTCGTACCACGTCGGCGACCTGGTCGTCCATCAATGCCGTCGGAAGTACGCCGATCAGGAGGTCGTAGGAGACCGCGTCCACCCCGAACAAGCGGGCGACGTCGATATCGCTTGCCCGCAGTCCTGGGAAGTCGTCGCCGACGGTCCACCAGCGGATCTCTCGCAGCGCGTACTGCGCAGGCACGGAAAGTTCCATCCCCCGGAAGTAACCCATATCGGCGAGTCGTGTCTCGAGCGCGTCCATCGGTACGCCTGCCTCGACGAGTCGGTCGATCCTGGCGTCGATATCGGGTGCGTCGGTTGCACTCGACAGGTGGGGGACCGCCAGGTGGAGGTTTGTCGAGAGGCTCGGGTCGAGCTGATCGAGATTGGAGATGCGGACCGTGTTGGCGTTGACCGCTGCTGTGCTCTTCACCTCGACATCCCACCCGTTGCGGCTGAAGTCATGCACCGCTCCCGACGGGCCGGTCCACCCGAGGACCGCCTTGACCGGATCTACCGATCCGAGCATGGCCATGACCTCAAGTTCGCCGATGAGCCCGATGACTTCGTCGCGCGACAACCCTTCGAGGGAGCGGCGCAGGAGGGCTCGCCAATCGTCCAGGGTCGAGATGACAGCGTTAAGTCCCGCACCTGGCTCGCGCCCGAGTCGGCTCAACGCATCCTCGACCAGCCTGTCGAACGGGCCGACTAGGCGGCGGATCGTGCAACTCAGGTCTGCGTACCGAACCTCGATGTCGTTGAATACGAGGTCGCGATGACCCAGATCGATCCCCCGACTGACACGGTCCTTCGGAGTCTCCCCATTGGGCACGGGGACGAGGAGGTGCCGGAGACCGTCGTCGTCCACCCCAAGTAGGACCGGTCCGAGCGGCGTGGATACGCCTGACCTCCGCGTCAATACCTGTTCCCCATGGCGGCGGCTGTCCCCGAGGAGGAGGGCGAACTGCTCGGAGATCGATGCGCTCATTCCGCCGCCTCGAGTTCGGGCATGGCATCACCTTCCATATCAGTCGGGATCTCCTCGCTCGACGGATCCAGTTCCGGCTGCCAGTCAGGTGTGACGCCGTAGTAGGTCCCTTCGGCATGCGGGTCCGCGCCGGCGGCGGGGAAGATGATTCCGAGTCCTACAAGATGTTCGGCCATCCCCATCTCGGTGCGCGCTCTACGTGAACCCTCGTTCTGCGGCAGGGAGTCCTTGCTGACCACGTAGATGATGATCTGACCCGCACCCGCGGCGTGTTTCCGGCGGACGTCTCGCGGCTGTCGCCGCTCGTCGGCGCTTAGCGAGCTGACTATCACTGGGTCGAGGTCGGCGAACCAATCGTCGTGGTTCAAGAGGGACTTGATGTTCACGGTTCCCGGGCCCGAATCCTTGAGCGGTGCACGGTTGACGGCCGTGACGTGTCCGAATCCCAGGTCGAGGCCGCCGAGGTCGACCAGGTCGCCACCCGCGTCGCGCGCAGGCCGCGATGAGCTGATGACGGTGACGTTCCACGTGCTCGTGGGCGCCGCCTCGCGGATCCACCCGGTCATGAAGTCGGAACGCATCGACGCTTGGTCGGGGTGGAACCGGTACTGCTTGAGCAGGTCGCAGACGATCTCCGCGGACACTCCGCTGAAGCGCCAACGCGGCGGAGAATCGGACCGGACCAGTTCGGAGGTCGACATGCATCGCGAGAGGAAGTCGCGTGCCGCCTGGATGTTGTTAAGAGCGACGTCCTGATTGCGGTCGAAGATGAATGTCTGCATCCGCTCACCGGCGTAGGTGACCCGCACCAGTCTGGCCGCTCCCATCTTGTTCCGCGCCACGATCGCAAGGCGTCCTGGGTGCTCGCGCACTCGGACTCCGACCTCACTTGGAGTCAGCCGTTGCAGCTCCATGTCGGCGATCTCCCCGCGGATCTCTGCTTCCACCAGCGCCAAGAACCGATATTCGTCGGCCAGCGAGGATTGAAGCCAGATCCGAGGCAGGTCTTCGTAGCCGGGGCGATAGCCGAACCACCGACCCATCTGGAGCAACGTGTCATAAGTGTTCGACGTCCGTGTGAAGTACGAGACGACAAGACCTTCAAGAGTCAGACCGCGGGAGAGCGTACCGCCGCCGATCGCGATGACCACTTCACGGACCGGGTTCCCGGAGGCATCCTTCCTGTCGTAGTCGAGACGGTCGGTCGACATACCGTTGTCGACGATCACACGTGCGTCTACGAGAATGGCGCCGACATGCTTGGCGACCTCGTCCCAGGCCGGCATGGGTTCGGTCGCGCAGGCGGCCGCGCGATCCTTCTCCGATGCGAAGGCCGCCGACAGAGCGGAACGGGCGCCGCTCTGCCAAGTTCGCTTCATTTCGTCACGCAGAGCCGCCACCTTCCTCTGCATCGCGAAGTGCGGAGCCGAGTAGTGAGTGGTGTGGATCAGCATCGAACTGTGATCGTCCTGTCCCCGGGCCCGACGGATGGCCGACGACAGGATGAACCACTCAAGCGCGTCTCTCAACGACTTGGGCACAGGCGGGACGAAGGACTCGCGAGCCTCGGTGCCGCTGGGCGGCCGGAGAGCTGTCGCTTCGGCGTCGGTGATCTCGCGGATCATGTCGAGCCCGGGATCCGGCTCGTCTTCATCGGACAGTGGTTCCCGCCCGAACAGGCGCTCGGCTCCGAAGTACTCGATGGGTCGGGGAAGGTTGATGATGAAGTTGGACGGATACAGGTCCGAACCGTCGGTCTCCATGAAGATATTGGCGAACGGCGTGGCGGTGTACCCGACATAGGTCCCGCTCTGGACCAATGCCCAGATCTCTTTGAGAAGCCCATTGATCGCCGACCGCTCGGCGCGGCCAGTGGCGCTGTTCGGCGTCGCTTGATCGGCCTCGTCGTCAAGCAGAAGGACGGGCGTCCGGCGAAGGATGTCAACCGGCGTCTCTTTGAGCCAGTCGCGAAGATTCGCGAGACGCGACGCGTTCTTCTTGATGACGATGATGACGGGCTTGTCGGACCCGAGGAGCGCCGCGCCGCGGTGGGTGTGGCTGTTGACGAAGTCCGCATCGGCCGTCGTCAACGCGACACATGCCCCTGACGCGAAGTCGAGGTCCTTCGCGATGCGAACCTGTGTCTGCTCGCGCAGGTTGTTATGGATTCCCGAGAGAACGATCAGTAGGCCGACGCCTCGGTCCGCAGCCTTAGCCATGACGGCGGTGAAGTTCGCCGTCTTGCCGGACTGGACGTATCCGATGACAAGCCCGAGCTTCTTCAGCCCGTGGACGTTCGGGTTGGCCAGCTGCGCGACGACCTTGGTCGACGCCCGATCGATGTCCGGCACAGCGGCCGCCATTCGGCCGCTCAGCAGCCGATCCTTGAGGGCGTCCCAATGCCGGTCGCCCGGCTCGGGGCCGGAGTACCACCGAGCCATCTGGACATTCGCGACGAGGGACCGGTCCACGACGCCTGTCGGCGAATCGAGGAGGTCGTTCTCGGCTTGGTCGCGCCGGATCCCGTCCGCGGCAGCATCGAGCGCTGCCGAATCGACGATGCCACCAAGCGAGTCGAGCACCTCGTCAAGGCTCAGCCGAAGACGACCGATCTGATCGATGATGATCTGCCGTGTGCGCGCTATGACCTGTTCGTCCATTCCTCCACCTCCGTCGCGACGCTACTTGAGCTAGGCCACTTCCCGGGGGAGAAACGGCTCAGGTGGGGCACGATCCCAACGCATCCGGCACCGCGAACTTCGCGGCGTGTCTCGGGCGACCGGCTGGTCTGAGTTACGGGCGCTGGGGGTGCCCGTCGATAGAATCAACGGGTGCCGGCCCCCGAATCGATGAGATTGCGGCTCGACCGTGGACAGGCTCTTCGACTGCCGCGCCACCCGGACCACTGCGAGGACGTTCACGGTGTCGTTGAGCTCGCTAGGAGACTTCGAGCAGCGGCCCCCCAACCCCTGATCGCGGCCGATCTCTTCTCCGGGGCCGGAGGCATGAGTCTCGGCCTGGAAGCCGCCGGGATGAGGGTCGTCTTCGGTGCCGACTTCGACCCCGATGCGCTCGAGACGCACGCGCACCACTTCGGCGGGATGTCGGTCGACTGGGACCTCGGTGACCCTGATCGCGTTGCCGAGGTGGGCAGCATCCTGCGGGCCGTCAACATCGACGTGTTGGCCGGCGGCCCTCCATGCCAGCCGTTCTCGAAGGCGGGCCGGTCCCGCATGCGTTATCTGGTTCAGCACGGCCTGCGGGAGCCCCACGACAAGCGCCGCGACCTCTGGGAGTCCTACCTGGAGATCGTCCGGGTCGCCAAGCCGCGTGCAGTCATCATGGAGAACGTCCCCGACATGGCGCTTGACCGTGAGATGTTCATCCTTCGGTCGATCGTGCGCAGGCTCGAGGACTGGGGTTATTCCGTTCAGGAGCGGGTGGTGGACACCTATCGGTACGGCGTTCCGCAGTTCCGACAGCGGTTGATCCTCGTTGCGCTGGCCGGCGGGCTTGAGTTCGCGTGGCCGCAGGAGTCCAACAAGAAGGTCACTCTGGGCAATGCGATCCGCGACCTTCCTCCGGTCGGCGCGAAGGAGGGCTGGCTCTCTGACGAGACCCGCCAGGTGTGGCGTAGGTACGACGGACCGCAGACTGAGTTCCAGCGGGAGATGCGGGCGTCCGTGCCGGCCGCACACACTGATCGGATCTACGATCATGTGACCCGCCGTGTTCGTGATGACGATGCGGCGGCCTTCGAGTTCCTCGACACCAAGACCAAGTACTCCGAGCTTCCAGACGAACTCAAGCGCTACCGCGATGACATCTTCGACGACAAGTACAAGCGGCTCGACGCCGATGACCTCTCGCGGACGATCACCGCGCACATCGCGAAGGACGGGTATTGGTACATCCATCCCGAGCAGAACCGGACGCTGACGATCCGAGAAGCAGCCCGGATCCAGACGTTCCCGGACCATTTCAGGTTCGCTGGGCCGCCCACGGCGGCCTTCCGCCAGATCGGCAACGCGGTTCCGCCCAAGCTCGCCCGTGCGATCGGCACCGCCGTTTCCGAAGTACTCTCCAAGCGCACCGCGTCCGTCGGCCTTCGAACGGAGGCGACCCGCTCCGCCCTCGCAGAGTGGGGAAGGACCGCGGAGCAGGTCAGACCATGGTTGCGGTCCCATTCGCGTTGGCTCGTCGTCCTCGGTGACACGCTTCTAGGGGATGAGTCGCCCACGACTGTTGCGGCGCTCTGGCCGTTGGTACGGAAGTGGCCGACCCCGGAACTATTCGTTCAGGACGAGGCCCGTGTCGCCGAGGTCGTGTCATGGATCGGCAAGGAGGCCGCTGCCGCTGCACTGACGGAGTTGGCGAAGACGATCGCCTCGGAGGGTTGGTCGCTCGACGATGACCACTCGGCGAACCTGGTCGCCCGTGGACTGCTCAGACGCGCTGCTTCCGAGCTCGCGATGCTCGCCGATCCCGAAGGGGAGGAGCCGGTCATCGCGAACACTGCTGCGCTCCGCGTCGCAGGTCGGTTCTTCCAAGGCACCGAGCGGTGGCTGAAGAACCGGAACTCCGACGGTCGGATTGCGGTCGCTCGCCTGATCGGCTTCGACGAGGAGAGCCGTCAGGCCCAGATCGCGCTCATCGAGCTGGGTGCGCGAATTTGCACGCCCAAGGCGCCCGACTGCGGCGTCTGCCCTCTGGCCAGATGGTGCCAGTATCGTCAGCGCTGACCGAGAGTCAGAGCTCAAGCTGTCGCGCTAGTTCCGGCAGTCGCTGCCGCAGCTTGCTAAGCGCACCTCGGAACTCCTCAAGCGACCTGTCCTCCATGATCGCGGCCTTCAGTGCGATCCCGACGTCGCGCAAGGCCGTCTCCGAGGCCTTAGACGCCTTGGTGGTCACGTCGGAACGGCCGCCGGAGTTGGCCGATCGGCGGTAGGCGTCGTCAGCGAGTACGCACAGCTCTTGGACCGGACGCTCGAGCATCTGCCGCAAAGCCGGTGGAAGCTCTACGCTCATCTTTGCCACGTTGATCTGGAACGACTCGTCCAGATCGGTGTCGAAGTCGATGGCGGCACGGGCAAGTTTCATGTGCTCGTCGATGCCGCGCAGGCCTGACCATCCACCGTGCTGCACGAGCCGATCGGCGCGATAGATGTAGAGACCCTGTTGCCGGTTCCATTTGAGCGGTCCCGACAGCCGTTCGAACTCCTCCAACGAGGTGAACCGGTCCCGGGCCGGCAGCACCACGCCTCGGAACCGAACCTCGGACGAGCCTCGTTCTGTCTCGATCTCGTAGTGGTGTTCGTCGAGAACCTTGCGCTCGGGCTCGTTTGGAGCGAACGGGTCCCAGGCCCGGAGCTTCTCGTCGTCGACGCAGATGATGACCTCTTCACGTCCAGCGACGTCTCCGCCGATGAACCGATGGAACACCATGGCCAGGTGCTGCGACGTCTTGGACGCCAGTGAGCGAAGACGGCGACGGCCCCACCCGCTCTCGGCATACCGCTCGGGGAGCACGCGGTCAAGGTCTTCCCAGACCACGACGGTGCCTGGGGACTCGCGTAACAGATCCTTCGCGCGTTCGATGGCGGTGGAGGTCTCCCCCACGGTGATGTCCCACCGGTCACTGCGTGCCACCCGGTTCAGATCCAGGGTCATGACTTGGAAGCTGGCGCGCTTCGGCGCGGTACGGGTGACGACCGTCAGCCGCCTACATTGGGAGAAGGAGCCGGTCTTCAGGCCAAGGCCGAATCGACCCAATTCGTTCTTTCCGTACGCTCTTCTCGTTCCGAACCGAAGAGCTTCGATCAGCTCGCGTGCTCTCATGCCGTCGCCGTCATCACTGATCAGGACGTATGAACCGTTCGGTTCGAAGTGCGTGTAGATGTTGATGCGCGCCGCGTTCGCAGTGATGGCGTTATCAACAAGGTCGGCGATAGCGGTCGGGAAGTCGTACCCGATGTCACGAAGGGACCCGGTGAGACGCGCCGCGGACGGTGCTACCTCGTACGTCTTGGTGTCCACTATCGAGTCAACCTCCTAGTGTTCACAGCATGCCAGGCGCGAGGCGGCCGGACCCGAGTCGAGAAGGTGTGTCGGCCACAGGCTATTTGGCGCCACCGACAGTTCAGCCGCCGGTCTCCGCCGCCGCTCGGCGCACGATGCAAGGTAACCGAAGCACGGACACTGGCCCCGAGCTCGCAGTTCGCGCTCTTCTCCACAGGGCCGGACTGCGCTACCGGGTGAACGTGCCGCTGCCCTTCGACCGCCGTCGTCGAGCCGACATCGTGTTCAGCCGCGTTGGCCTCTATGTCTTCATCGACGGGTGCTTCTGGCACGGCTGCTCGGAACACTTCGTCA
This sequence comes from Nocardioides halotolerans DSM 19273, assembly GCF_000422805.1. Taxonomy (GTDB): domain Bacteria; phylum Actinomycetota; class Actinomycetes; order Propionibacteriales; family Nocardioidaceae; genus Nocardioides; species Nocardioides halotolerans. Next base: position 42,095 of record NZ_AUGT01000025.1, read on the forward strand.
CCCCGAAGACTCGAACCGACTTCTGGCTCAACAAGGTGGGACGGAACCGCGATCGGGACCGTGACACCGATCGTCAACTCATCGAGCACGGGCTCGTCTCGCTGCGGATCTGGGAACACCTCCCACCGGATCAGGCGGCCGAACTGATCGTGGCGGCGTACGAGAGTTTGCAAGATCGACCTGCGGACAGGCGACACATCACCTGAACACATTCCGCCGACAACCGCTGACGATGCGTGATGGATACATTGCCCGCTTCGCCGCTCCTTCCCCGTCGAAGGCCGACCGTCAGCTGCAGCCGCTGGTGCTGCCGCAGCCCTCGCAGACGTAGCAGGAGCCGGCGGGGCGCATCTTGGTGCCGCAGGTCATGCAGAGCGGGGAGTCGACGGCGGTGCCGGTGATCTGCTCGAGGAGCTCGGCGGAGGTCTTGGCCTGGCGGCCGGTGTCGGCGGAGGCGGGAACCTCGCGCTGCTCGGAGCCGTGGGTGTCCTTGGTCTCGACGACCTCGGCGTCGACGACCTCGTGGACGGCGGAAGTCTCGACGGGCTCGACCAGGGGGGTCGAGTCGGCGATGACCTCTGCGGCTGAGCCGAGCTCGTCGAGGGGCTCGTAGGAGCCGGTCTCGAGGTAGCGCTGGCGCTCGTCGGCGGAGAAGACGCCGAGGCCCTGGCGGGTCTCGAAGTCGAGGTAGTCGAGCGCGAGCCGGCGGAAGATGTAGTCCATGATCGACTTCGCCATGCGGACGTCGGCGTCGTCGGTGAGGCCCGCGGGCTCGAAGGACAGGTTGGTGAACTTCGAGACGTAGGTCTCCAGCGGGACGCCGTACTGGAGGCCGATCGAGACGGCGATCGAGAAGGCGTCCATCACGCCGGCGAGGGTGGAGCCCTGCTTGCCGAGCTTGAGGAAGACCTCGCCGAGCTCGCCGTCGTCGTGGGCGCCGGAGGTCATGTAGCCCTCGGCACCGCCGACGGTGAACGACGTGGTGCGCGAGACGCGCGACTTGGGCAGCCGCTTGCGGGTCGGCGCGTAGACGACCTTCTCGACGACCTCGACCGCGGCCTCGTCGGAGGACGTGGGCAGGCCCTGGTCCTTCTTGGCGGAGTCGGACTTGCCGTCGGAGAGGGGCTGGCCGACCTTGCAGTTGTCGCGGTAGATCGCGGTGGCCTTGAGGCCGAGCTTCCACGACTGCAGGAAGACGTCCTCGATCTCCTCGACCGTGGCGGTCTCGGGGAGGTTGACCGTCTTGGAGATCGCGCCGGAGAGGAACGGCTGGCAGGCCGCCATCATCCGGACGTGGCCCATCGGCTTGAGCGAGCGGGCGCCCATCGCGGTGTCGAAGACCTCGTAGTGCTCCTGGCGGAGGCCGGGGGCGTCGATGACGTGACCGTGCTCGGCGATGTAGTCGACGATCGCCTCGACCTGCTCGGGCTGGTAGCCGAGCTTGCGCAGCGCGCGCGGGATGGTCTGGTTGACGATCTGCATCGAGCCGCCGCCGACCAGCTTCTTGAACTTGACCAGCGAGAAGTCGGGCTCGATGCCGGTGGTGTCGCAGTCCATCATGAAGCCGATGGTGCCGGTGGGCGCGAGCACCGAGGCCTGCGCGTTGCGGAAGCCGTTGGTCTTGCCGAGGTCGACGACCTTGGCCCACTCGGTGGTGGCCAGCTTGTGGACCTGGGCGTCGGCGATGGAGAGGGTGCGCACCGTGTCGTTGGCGGCCTGGTGCTTGCGCATGACGCGCTGGTGCGCCTCGGCGTTGCGGGCGTAGCCGGCGTAGGGGCCGACGACGGCGGCGAGCTCGGCCGAACGGCGGTAGGACGTGCCGGTCATGAGCGAGGTGATCGCAGCAGCCATCGCGCGGCCGCCGTCGCTGTCGTAGCCGAGACCCATCGCCATCAGCAGGGCGCCGAGGTTGGCGTAGCCGATGCCGAGCTGGCGGTAGTCGACGGTGGTCTTGCCGATCGCCTCGGTCGGGAAGTCGGCGAAGCAGATCGAGATGTCCATCGCGGTGATGATCAGCTCGACGGCCTGGGCGAAGCGCTCGGCGTCGAAGCCCCCCGGACCGGCATCAGTGTCGTCCTTGAGGAACTTCAGCAGGTTGAGCGAGGCGAGGTTGCACGAGGAGTTGTCGAGCGACATGTATTCGGAGCACGGGTTGGACGCCGTGATCCGGCCGGTCTCGGGGTTGGTGTGCCAATCGTTGATCGTGTCGTCGTACTGGAGCCCCGGGTCGGCGCACTCCCACGCGGCCTTGCTGATCTTGCGGAACAGGTCGCGGGCGTCGACGGTGTCGATGACCTCGCCGGTCTTGCGGCCGCGCAGGGCGAAGTCGGTGCCGTCCTCGACGGCGCGCATGAACTCGTCGCTGACCCGGACGGAGTTGTTGGCGTTCTGGTACTGGACGCTGGTGATGTCGGCGCCGCCGAGGTCCATGTCGAAGCCGGCGTCGCGGAGCGCGCGGATCTTGTCCTCCTCGCGCGCCTTGGTCTCGACGAACTCGACGATGTCGGGGTGGTCGACGTCGAGGACGACCATCTTGGCCGCGCGGCGGGTGGCGCCGCCGGACTTGATGGTGCCGGCGGACGCGTCGGCGCCGCGCATGAAGGAGACCGGGCCGGAGGCGGTGCCGCCGGAGGAGAGCAGCTCCTTGGAGGAGCGGATGCGGGAGAGGTTGAGGCCGGCGCCGGAGCCGCCCTTGAAGATGAACCCCTCCTCCTTGTACCAGTTGAGGATGGAGTCCATCGAGTCGTCGACGGACAGGATGAAGCAGGCGCTGACCTGCTGGGGCGACTCGGTGCCGACGTTGAACCACACCGGGCTGTTGAACGAGAAGTACTGGTGCACGAGCAGCCAGGTCAGCTCGTGCTCGAACAGCTCGGCGTCGGCCGGCGTCGCGAAGTAACCGTGGTCCTCGCCGGCCTTGCGGTAGGTCTTGACCACGCGGTCGACCAGCTCACGCAGGCTGGTCTCGCGGACGTCGGTGTTGAGCGCGCCGCGGAAGTACTTCGTGGTGACGATCGTCGAGGCGTTGACCGACCAGAAGTCGGGGAACTCGACGCCACGCTGCTCGAAGACGGTCTCGCCGGTCTTCCAGTTGGTCTGGACGACGTCGCGGCGCTCCCAGGTGAGCTCGTCGTAGGGGTGCACGCCCTCGGTGCTGAAGTGCCGCGTGAGGCTGAGCCCGCCCTGGCTGCTGTCGGCGGACTTGTTGGCGGCCTTGCCGCTCACCGTCTCGGTCATGCGCTGTGTCTCCTGGTCCCGTGATTGAGGCGTGGTCCCTGCTGATCAGTCTCTCTGGTGGCACCGACACTGCGCAGGGACAGCGGGGTTGCCGACGTGATGCGCCCGGTACGCCGCTTCCCCACGACGTACCGGGCGGTCTGTGGGTCAGCCGCTGGGGGCCGAGGTGAGGTCCTGCACGTCGTCGTCGAGGAGCGCGGAGAGCTGCTCGGCGCGGTGCGTGCGCAGGCTCTCGATCTCGATCTCGAAGTCGTCGGCGGACTCGAACTGCTTGTAGACGCTCGCGAAGCGCAGGAACGCCACGTCGTCGAGCTCGCGGAGCGGGGCGAGGATGGCCATGCCGACCTCGTGGGCGGCGAACTCGGCCTGGCCGGCGCCGCGCAGCGCGTCCTCGACCTGCTGGCCGAGGCGGGCCAGGTCGTCCTCGGAGACCGGCCGGCCCTTGCAGGCCTTGCGGACGCCGGCGATCGCCTTGTCGCGGTCGAAGCCCTCGGTGGCGCCGGACCGCTTGAGGACGGTCAGCTGCATCAGCTCGAGGGTGCTGAACCGCTGCTCGCACGACTGGCAGCAGCGCCGGCGCCGGATCGAGCAGCCGTCCTCGGCGACGCGCGAGTCGAGGACCTTGGTGTCGTGGTGCTTGCAGAACGGGCAGTGCACGACGATCCTCCTCGGGGGTGGGGAACGGGCCTCGGTGGGCGCGGCTGGGACACCCTCGGAGAGGGTGTGGATAACGGGGGTCCTGCTGTGTAGAACACCGCTGCGGGTGTGGGGCTTCCGCATCCGGTCTGGGGAGTGACCAGCTCGCGCTGGGGACTAGATGTGGATAACTACACCGGTGTAACTACTAGATGTTGTGGTAACCGTACGCCGGGTCCGGACGTGGCGCAAGATCACTGCCGGATCAATTTGAGCCAGGTCACCCCGCCTGCGTTTGCGCAGGTCAGAGGGCGTACGGCGGCCGGATCTGCGGACTAGAACCGGCGTGTCGCGGTCAGCGCCCGCGTCAGCGCGCGGCCAGCTCGGGGGCCGCGATCGCGGCCAGGTCGCGCCACCACGCGAGGCGGGTGGGGCGACCGTCGTAATCCTTGCGCTGGTTGGCGCCGCTGGTGCCCGGGAGCACGAAGACCTCCGAGCGGCCGATGCCCCACGGGGCCGGTCCGAGACCGGGCGGTCGGTGGCCGAGCGCCCTCGCGGCGTACGCCGCCGTGCCCTTGGCGGTGAACGCCAGGAACGCCGGCTCCCAGCGCTCGACCGCCGCCACGAGCACGTCGATCTCGACCCAGCCGCGGTTGGAGTCGTGGTCCCAGTGACCGACGAGGTCGGTGAGGCCGAGCCCGTGGTCGACGACGGTGCGGTCCTCCTCGGGGCGCAGCCGGCGCGGGGTGAGGCCGGAGAGGTGGACGCACTCCCAGAAGTTATTGCCCGGGGAGGCGTAGTAGTGGTCGCGGGTCTTGGTGCTCTCGGCACCGGCCATGCCGCAGAAGACGATGACCGGGTCGGGGCCGACGATGTCGGGCAGGAGCTCCACGTGGGGCGGGTACCCGGTTGCGCGGGTGCCCTTCGCTGCGGAGGTCTCGACAGGCTCGACCAGCGGTGGTCGAGCGGGTGCCTTCGCTGCGGAGGTTTCGAGACGGTCGCTGCGCGACCTCCTCAACCAGCGTGGGGTGGCGCGGGTGCCTTCGCTGCGGTGGTCTCGACAAGCTCGACCAGCGGTGGTCTATCGGGTGCCTTCGCTGCGGAGGTTTCGAGACGGTCGCTGCGCGACCTCCTCAACCAGCGTGGGCTTGCGTACGGGGTACAGGGGCGACATGGGCGACTTCCGCGGGGTGCTCGGGCTGGTCTTCGTGCTGCTCTTGGCGGTGGCGTTCTCCAAGCACCGGCGCGGGATCTCCTGGCGGACGGTCGGGGTGGCGCTGGGGCTGCAGGTCGCGTTCGCGCTGCTCGTGCTGCGCTGGGGGCCGGGGCAGGACGCCATGGGCTGGGTGTCGGACCGCGTGGAGTCGCTGATCGGCTACACACAGGACGGGACGGAGTTCGTGTTCGGGCCGCTGATGGCGGTCGGCGACGAGAACGACACGATCTTCGCGCTGCAGGTGCTGCCGGTGATCGTGTTCCTCGGCGCGCTGATCGGGCTGCTGTTCTACCTGCGCGTGATCCAGTGGCTGGCCTACCTCGTCGGCGGCACGCTGAGCTGGCTGTTGCAGGTGAGCCGGATCGAGTCGCTGTTCGCCGCGACCGTGATCTTCCTCGGGATGAGCGAGGCGCCGCTGATGATCGCGCCGTGGCTGCGGTCGCTGCGCAAGGGCCAGGTGTTCACGATCATGGTCGGCGGGTTCGCGGCGGCGGCCGGATCGACGCTGGTGGGCTACTCGCTGCTGGGCGCGCCGCTGGAGTACCTGCTGGCCGCCACGGTCATGAACGCGCCGGCCTCGCTGCTGATGGCCAAGATCCTCTGGCCCGACAGCACCCCGGCGGACCCCGACGACGAGGCCGAGGGCGTGGCCCCGCGCGACGCGGAGGACATCGACGTACGCACGATCCGCGACGAGGAGTCGCGCAACGCCATCGACGCGCTCGGTCGCGGCGCCCTGGCCGGCGGCCGGATCGCGGTCACGGTCGGCGCGCTGCTCATCGCGTTCATCGCGGCGATCTCGATGGCCAACGGCATCCTGGGCGGGATCGGCGGCTGGTTCGGGGCCGACGACCTCACCTTCGAGAAGGTGGTCGGCTGGGCGTTCGCTCCCCTGGCCTGGCTGCTCGGCGTCCCGTGGTCGGAGGCGGTCGACGCCGGCTCGTGGATCGGGCAGAAGACCGTGCTCAACGAGTTCGTCGCGTACGCCGACTTCGGGCCCCAGGTCGACTCGCTGTCGGGCGTGACGGTGGCCGTGGTGACGTTCGCGCTGGCCGGCTTCGCCAACCTCGGGTCGATCGCGATCCTGATCGGCACCATCGGGTCGCTGGCCCCCGAACGCCGCTCGTGGGTCGCCGAGCTCGGGCTGCGGGCGCTCCTCGCCGGCAGCCTCGCGAACCTCGCCAACGCCGCCATCGCCGGCGTCGTCGTCAGTCTCTAGCCCGCGCTCCTGTCGTCGTCGAGCTCGAGGGAGAACCACACGCTGGTGCCGACCGCGTCGCGCTCGGAGCCCCACCGGTCGGAGAGCGCCTCGACCAGGTGGAGGCCGCGCCCGTGCACGCGGAGCGGGTCGAGGTCGTCGATCGGCGCGGCGTCCGGCGCCTGACCGCCGTGGTCGCGCACCGAGACCGTGAGCGCCGAGTCGAGCGTGGCGCGCAGCTCGGAGCCGCCGCCCGCGTGCACGATCGCGTTGGTCACCAGCTCGGAGAGGCAGAGCTCCGCCGTGGCGGCGAAGTCCTCGGACACGCCCGCCTCGGCGAGGAAGGCGCGCAGGAAGCGGCGGGCAGCCGACGCGGCGCGCGGGTCGTCGTCGAGCACGGTCCGGACGGTGCGTCCGCCGTCGTCGGAGGGCTCGGGGTCGTCGTCGCGCAGGTCGGTGCGGACCCGGGCCTGGCGCACGGCGTCGGCGGCGCGCCGGGCGCGCGCCTCGAGGAGACGCTGCTCGCGCTCGCCGAGGGCGCGGTCGAGGAACACCACCACGCCGCCCACCGGCGAGCCGATGCCGGGCAGCGGGACCGCCGCGAGCGCCCGGACCTCGTCGGGCTGGGCGGAGACGAAGGCGTCGAAGCGCTTGTCGAGCGAGGCGCGGCTGCCCAGCACCGGCTCGCCCGTCCGCACGACCGAGGTCAGCGGCACGTCGTCGTAGGCGTCGATGTGGCACCAGTCGACGTGCTCGCCGTCGGTCCGGTCGCTCGCCGTGAACCGCAGCCGCCGGCCGCCGCCCTCCGAGAGCGCCAGCCCCACGCGGCGTACGCCGGGCAGGGCCGCGACATCGGCGAGCAGCCCCCTGGCGATCTCGTCGATGCCGCCCGCGGATGCGTCTGGCACGTCTCTCACGATAGGGCGCGCGCGTCCCTCCCGGATCGATTCGGGTCGGGAAGCCACAATGGCGCCGTGGCAGGGAGCGACCCCGAGGCCGGCCGACCCGGTCCGGTGCCGACGCCGCGCGGTGGCGCGCGGCGCGCGGCCAAGCCCAAGCGCAGCCTCCAGCCCGCGCTCCTGGGGCTGGCTCTCGGTGCGTTGGCCGCGCTGGGCGCGTGGGCGCTCCTGGTGTGGCTCGCCATCGACTCCGGGCGCGCGGCGCGCGGCGGCGAGGCGGGCAAGTGGGTGCAGCTCGGCGGCGCCTCGGTCGGCGCGGTGGCCTGCCTGTTCCTCTGCCTGTGGCTGTGCACGCTCGCCCTGCGGCGCGTGGGCATCCTCGAGGACCACCGCCGGAGCAGGCCCGTCTCCGCGCCGCACCGGCACTAGGCAGGCAGACAGGCCCGCGGTCGGTCAGCGGTCGGCCAGCCTGCGCACGAACTTCAGGCCCGACCATGTCTCGTCGATCGCGGCGACCTTGACGTCGACGAACCCGAGCTCGAGTCCGAGGGCGCGCACGGCGTCCTCGTCGAGGTCGCTGACGAGGCCGTCGGGGTTGCGGGTGGACCGCTGGGCCGCCTTCTTGGGCCAGCAGACCCAGACCATCCCGGCGGTGGCGGTGTGCTCGAAGAGCGTCGGCAGCCGCTTCGCCAGGTCGGCGTACGTCGTGCGGAAGGTCAGCGTGACGTCGGCGGTGCGCGGCAGCCGGCGCACGACGTGCGCGCCACCCAGGTCGCCCAGCCCGACCTCGGCGGGCAGCGCGTCGAGGAGCACGACGTGGTCGTCCTTGATGCCGAGCTTGCGCACCAGCGGGGTGCCTGAGTAGCCGGCCACGGACGCATTGTGGCGTCCCGGATCCCGCCGGCGCAGAAATGACCGCAGGGGCGAGGCACGGTCTCGATGGACCCGCCCCGCCCCTGTCTTCCCCGGCCCGTCAGCCGGGGTCGAGTCGGCTGACGAAGTCTGTGTGCCGCCTAGCCGGCGGGGACCACCAGGCGCTGCCCGGCCTGGAGGTCGGCGGAGTCGAGCGCGTTGAGCTGCTTGATCTCCTCCATCACCGCACGCACGTCGCCGTCGGCGGCGAGGCCGGAGGCGATGTCCCACAGCGTGTCGCCGCTGCCGACCTGGACGATCCGCGTCGGCTCGGGCGTGCCGGGCTGCTGGGTGGCGACGGAGCCGGCCGCGGTGACGAAGACCCCGATCGCGAAGGCCACGAGGAGCGCGGCGATCACGACGACCACCCGGCCGCGGCGGGTGAGCCGCACCGAGGACCGGACGCGCGGGAGGCGCGGGCTGTCGAAGAGGGTGTCGAGGGTCATCGTGGTCATCGGGATCTCCTGGGGAAGTGGAGTGCTGCTCTGGTCTTGGCTGGATCAAGTTGTAGAGGCCGCCGCCGACAGTGGCTCTGGGCGCTGCGTCGACGACTGCTTTGTCAGCGGGGTTCGATCAGACGTTCGATCGAACATGTGTACGAGGTTAGAGCACGTGTTCGAATGATTTCAAACACGTTCGAACGGCGTGTCGCGACGGCCGCCGCACCTCCGACGCGATCGCGCCACGCCTCGACGACGGGTCGGCGACACGCCCGTTCGAACAGATGTTTGAATTCGGGGCCGGGTCGCCGATAGCGTGCGCGGCATGGCGAGCGACTCGAACGACGGCGGCACCGTTTCCGAGCTTCCCGACGGACCCGCTGACGCGACCGGGCTGACGGCCCGGCAGCAGCGGATCCTCGAGCATCTCCGCGACTTCATGGAGCAGCGCGGCTACCCACCGAGCATGCGCGAGATCGGCGAGGCCGTGGGCCTGACGAGCTCCTCGAGCGTCGCCCACCAGCTCAAGGTCCTCGAGGAGAAGGGGTTCGTGCGCCGCGACCCCAACCGCCCGCGGGCGCTCGAGGTGTTCCTGCCCGAGGTGATGGCCGCCCGGCGTGCCGTCGGCTCGGCCGACAGGCTTCTCACGGACGGCTCAGCGTCCTACGACGAGACCGGCGTCGGCGACGCGATGCCGCCGGCGACCTACGTCCCGATGCTGGGCCGGATCGCGGCCGGCGGCCCGATCCTGGCCGAGCAGAACCTCGAGACCGTGTTCCCGCTCCCCCAGGAGCTCGTCGGCGACGGCGAGCTGTTCATGCTCGAGGTCTCCGGTGAGTCGATGATCGACGCCGCCATCTGCGACGGCGACTTCGTCGTGGTGCGCCGCGAGCAGACCGCCGAGAACGGCGACATCGTGGCAGCGATGATCGACGGCGAGGCCACGGTCAAGACGTTCCAGCGCAAGGACGGCCAGGTCTGGCTGCTCCCCCACAACCCGGCCTACGAGCGCATCGACGGCACCCACGCCTCGATCCTGGGCAAGGTCACGGCGGTCCTGCGGCGCCTCTGAGCGAAAGCCCGGAGGCGCACAACCGACCGGGCTGCGTGTCCGTCTCTCACGGTAGGGTCAGACGACCTCGTCGAATCCCCGAAAGAGACACGGAGATCTCATGCCCAACCCACCTCGGGCGCGCGCCTCGGCGCTGCTGCTCGCCGTCGTCGCCACCAGCGTCATCGCGCTGGTCGCCCCGACGCTCAGCACGCCGGCCGTGGCCGCACCGTCCCCCTCTCGGGTGGGCACGACCCACGCCAAGAAGCAGGCCCCCGCTGCCCACTGGACCCGCGCCACCCGCGCGAAGCACGCGCTCGCCCGCGCCAAGAAGGCGTTCGCGGCCGAGACCCCCGCCGGCGAGCGCCCCGACGCCACGCTGGCCCTGCGCAACCTGTGGCTGCTGAAGGACTCGCTCCCCGCGGCCGACCGCCGCGCCGCCAACAAGCTCTACCAGCGTCCCAAGCTCTCGGGTGACTGCCCGCCCAAGCGCTGCAGCGGCGTCCCCGCGCTGCTCGGTGACGAGAACGTGCTGATGCACTACGACCCGACCGAGCTCGCCTACGACCCCAACGTCGCGTTCGCCAACGTCAAGTACGTCGCCGACACCTACGCCAACTCCGGCTACCGCCGTCCCAAGAGCGACGGCACCAGGGGTGGCGACGGCCGCGTCGACATCTACGTCGCCCAGCTCGAGCCGGGTCTCTACGGCTACTGCACGACCGACCAGAAGAAGCTCGTCAAGCCGGGCCACTTCGACGTGTGGGCCTACTGCGTGCTCGACGCCGACTACGTCGGCTTCCCGCGCACGCCGCTGGAGAACTTCCAGGTGACGATCGCGCACGAGTACTACCACGCGACCCAGTTCGCCTACGACATCGCGGACGACCCGTGGTTCCAGGAGGCGACCGCGGCATGGGTCGAGGACGAGATGTACCCGACCATCAACGACAACTACCAGTACCTCAAGGACAGCCCGATCACCCACCCGGGCAAGCCGATGGACACCTTCAAGAACGGCGCGGTGTTCCACTACGGCGTCTGGAGCTTCTTCCGCTACCTCACCGAGCACTACCCCGCGAAGACCGGATCGCTGCCGACGCTGCTGCTCGACATGTGGAAGAACGCCGACAGCTCCAAGGGCCCGCGCAAGGACAGGTACTCCACGCAGGCCATCAACAAGGCGCTGAAGAAGGACGCCCACACGAGCCTGACCAAGCAGTTCGCGAACTTCTCGGCCGCCACCCGGGCGCCGGCGTTTACCTTCCTCGAGGGCGCGACGCTGGGCTACCCGGGCAAGCCGCTCGCCGGCTCGGCCTCGCTGCCCGCAGGCAAGCGCAAGTCCTTCAAGAGCAAGCTCGACCACCTCACCAGCTCCACCTTCCAGGTGACGCCCGGTGGCGGTACGTCGAAGCTGAAGGTCACGGTCAAGATGGCGAGGAAGCAGACCTCGCCGAGCGCGGTCGTGGCGATCTACTCCACGTCCGGCCTGAGCTTCGTGACGCTCAAGCTGAACAAGAAGGGCGTCGGCAAGAAGACCGTCGTCTTCGACGGCACGGTCGGCGCGGTCGAGGTGACGCTGGTCAACGCCAGCACCCGCTACCGCGACTGCTACCGCCGCAGCACGCCGTACAGCTGCTCGGGGCGCCCGGTCGACAACAACCTCAAGGCCCGCGTCCAGGTGAAGGCATCCTGAGCTGAGGTCCCGTCAACATCCCCGGCCGACGTCGTCGGCCGGGGATGTTGCACGTCCGGGGTCAACATCCGGGGCCACATGCCCGGTCCGCGGCAGGTCAGCGGCAGCGCGCCTGCCTCGGCACCGCCGACACGCGGCTCTGGTGGGCGTGCTTGAAGGCGTCGTTGACGTGGGCCGAGTAGGTCTTGAACAGCCACTTGCCGTCGAGGCGCAGCATCATCTCGTCGTTGTAGCGCAGGCCGCCACACGTGGTGTTGCTGGTGCCGGTCACCACGACGTAGCGTTCCTTGCCGTGGATCTTCGCGTGGATCGCGTAGACCTTGTCGTGGGTGATGATCGTGCGGACCCGGTTGTTGTCGATGTCGACCGTGCGGCCGTCGGGCAGCTTGAACGGCGACTGCAGCCAGTTCTCGATGAGGTCGCGGGTGGTGACGATCCGCAGCTTGCAGCCCTCCTTGGCGAGCCGCCCGATCTGGGTGCGGACGTCGTAGCGCTGGACCACCGCGATCATGATGTTGACGGTGTTCATGCCCTTGGCGCAGTGCACCGAGCGGAGGGTGTCGACCACCAGGTCGCCGCGCTTGCGCGGGTAGACCATCGCGTTGGGCGGCCCGCCGAAGGACTTCTGCTTGTCCGACCACGAGACGCCGCCGGCCGTCCAGCTCTGGGCGCGCAGGCGCTGGAAGTACTGCAGCCCGAAGGCGTAGAAGGAGTCGTCGAAGACCCGGGTGAGGCTGTTGACCTGGGAGTACTGGCGACCCTCGAAGTTGCTCGAGGACGTGATCACCGACTTCTTGCCACCGATGTCGGCGAGGAGGTACTTCAGGTGGTTGACGTCCTGCGAGGGCGGGGCCGGCGGCTTGCCGGTCCACGGCAGGCAGGCGCCCTTGCAGACGACGACGTTGCCCGGCATCGGGTCGCCGCCCTCGATCTGGGCGATCACCTTCTTGCCTGCCGGCTTGGTGGTCATGTCGGCGTCGGCCACGATCTCGACGTGGGCCCCGCGCTGCTGGGCTGCCACGATCGCCTTGGTCGTCGCCGGGATGTCCCAGCGGAACATCGCGATCCGCAGCGAGTCGCCCGCGCCCGCCGACTTGAAGATGTCGATGAAGTGGCGCACGACGGCAGGGTCCTTGCCGCCGTGGGTCGCCGGCGAGGAGAAGCAGACCTCGTAGGCGCCCGCGGCGTTGCAGCCGCTGAGGGCGGTGCGGGCGGCCGTGTCGTCCGGCACGGTCAGGTCTGTCGCCGGGGTGCTCTCGACCGTGCCGTCGGCGGCGTCGTCACCAGTCTCGTCAGCGGTGTCGGCAGCGGTGACCGCCGAGCTCACCCCGCGCGGTGGTCCGGAGGCTGCTGGCTCCCCTGCTCCGGCACAGGCGGCGGAGACCACCAGCACGAGGGCGACGAGTCCGGACGGTCCGAGGCGCGTGCGCATGCCGTCCAGCGTCTCATCCGGTCGTGACTAGCGTGCGTCGGACTGCTTGATCGGCGAGGGCGCAGCGGCCGCCAGCCGGGCCAGCGCCTTGCGGACGACGGCCGGGTCGGAGGTCGCCCACATGGGCGCCAGGCTGGCCTTGAGGAAGGCGCCGTAGCGGGCGGTGGCCAGGCGCGGGTCGAGGACGGCGACCACGCCGCGGTCGGTGGTGGTGCGGATCAGCCGGCCGGTGCCCTGGGCGAGGAGCAGCGCGGCGTGGGTGGCGGCGACCTGCATGAAGCCGTTGCCGCCGGCCTTGTCGGCGGCGCGCTGACGGGCGCTCATCAGCGGGTCGTCGGGGCGGGGGAAGGGGATCCGGTCGATGAGCACGAGCTGGCAGGTGTCACCTGGGACGTCGAGGCCCTGCCAGAGCGAGAGCGTGCCGAACAGCGCGGTGTGCGGGTCGTCGACGAACTGCCGGGCCAGCTCGGGCAGCTGCGCGTCGCCCTGGGCGAGGGTGGTGAGGTGGGGCAGCCGCTCCCGGACGGCCTCCGCCGCGGTCTCGGCGGCCCGCCGGCTGGAGAACAGCCCGAGCGCGCGGCCCTCGCACGCGTCGACCAGCTCGACGATCTCGTCGAGCTGGGCCTGCCCCAGCCCGTCGCGACCCGGCGGCGGCAGGTGACGGGCGACGTAGAGGATCGCCTGCTGGGCGTAGTCGAACGGGCTGCCGACGTCGAGGCCGCGCCACGGGAGCACGTCGTCGCCCCGCTCGACGGGGCCGCTGTCGACGTTCTCGGCCGCCTTGAGCCCGAAGCTGGACGCCACGGCGTTGAAGTCGCCGCCGAGCTTGAGCGTCGCGCTGGTGAAGACGGCGAGCTTGTCGGTCAGCAGCTTGTCGCGCATCGGGCCCCACACCTGGAGCGGCGCGACGCACAGGTGGGGCGGCCGGTTGTCGCCCCCCTCGGTCACCCAGAGCACGTCGCCCTCGGAGTGGGCCGTCATGCGCTCGGCGGTGGCGAAGACCTCCTGGACCGCGCCCTTGGCCTGGTTGAGCCCGGCATCGCCGTCGCCCTGCGCCGCGCCGCCCGAGTCGCCCTTGGGGTACGCCGACAAGCAGGCGCGCGCACTGGCGCGCACGGCCACCAGCGCCTCGGAGAGCGCGTCGGGCACGACGTCGATGCGGCCGGGGTGGAGGTCGTTGATCGCGGCGCGCAGCGCGTCGCCGGCGTCGGCGAGGTCGTCGGCCTCGTGGCCCTCGACGTGGCGCTGCGACCGCTTGGCCGCCCGGTCGACGTCGGCCGCGAACAGCTCGTCGGTCGCGGCCTGGGTGATGCGGCTGACCAGCTCGTGGGCCTCGTCGACGACCACGACGTCGTAGTCGGGGATCATCGGCACGCCCTCGATCGCGTCGATCGCGAGCAGCGAGTGGTTGGTGACGACCAGGTGTGAGCGCTGGGCCTTCTCGCGCGCGAGCTCGGCGAAGCACTCCTGGCCGAACGGGCACTTCGCGGCGCCGAGGCACTCGCGGTGGTTGACCGAGACCTGGCGCCACTCGCGGTCGGTGTGGCGCGGCGCGTTGTCGCGCTCGCCGCTGCCGCCGGCCTCGGACTCCTCCTCGGCCCACGCCCGCAGCTCGATCACCTTGCTCGCCATCGGGCCGACGGGGACGTCGACCAGCGTGCCCTGGTCGTCGGGGACGCCGGCCCGGATGCGGTGCAGGCAGGCGTAGTTGGACCGCCCCTTGAGCACGGCGTACGACGCGTCGACGCCGGGCAGGTCGCCGACCGCGTCGACCAGGCGCGGGAGGTCGCGCTCGACGAGCTGGTGCTGCAGCGCCAGGGTCGCGGTGGCGACGACCACCCGGCGGTCGTGCAGGAGGGAGGGCACGAGGTAGGCCAGTGACTTGCCGGTGCCGGTGCCGGCCTGGACGAGCAGGTGGGTGCCGTCGACCATCGCGGCGGCCACCGCCTCGGCCATCTCGATCTGCCCGGGCCGCTCCTGGCCACCCAGCGCCTCGACGGCGGCCGCGAGCACTCCGGCGACCGCGGTCTCCGCGTCGACGTCGGAGGCGGTCGGGGCGGGCACCCCAGAACCTTAGTTGGCCGGACCGACCCCGGCGCGGCTCTCTCCACCGAGGGGCAGCGCCAGCTCGGCGGCGAGGCCGCCGGGCTCGAGCGGGGTGAGCGTCAGCCGCCCACCGTGGTGGTCGGCGACGGCCTCGACGATCGACAGCCCGAGGCCGACGCCCCGGTCGGAGCCGACCCGGTCTCGCACGCCGCGGCGGAACGGCAGCGTCAGCCCGGCGGCGTCGGCCGGGTCGATCCGCGGCCCGGTGCTGCTGACCTCGAGGACCGCCTCGCCGTCCCGCTCCAGCAGTCGCACGTCGACCCAGCCCTCGCCGGCGGGCAGGTTGTGGCGCTCGGCGTTCTGGAGGAGGTTGCCGACCGCCCGGTCGAGCAGCTCCGCGTCGCCGGCCACGCTCACTGGCGCCAGGTGCAGGTGCCACGGTCGGCCGGCGTCCTCCTCCCCGCGGACCCGGTCGACGGCGTCGCTGACCAGCGCCATGAGGTCGACCCGTTCGTGCCGGGCCGGCTCGAGGCCGGACTGGACCCGCGCCAGGGTGAGCAGCGCATCGACCGTGCGGTTCGCCCGGTCGTTCTGGCCCAGCGCCACCTCGGCGGCGTGGCGCAGCTCGGCCTCCGACGCCTCGGGGTTGGCGAGCGCGACGTCGAGTGCCGCCTGCTGGTTGGCCAGCGGCGTGCGCAGCTCGTGCGACATGGTGGCGACCAGACGGCGTTCGGTGGCGAACGCCGAGGAGATGCGGTCGAGCAGCGAGTCGAAGGTGTCGGCGAGCTCGCGCAGCTCGTCGTGGGGGCCGCCGAGCGAGACCCGCTCGTCCAGCGAGTGCGCCGAGATCGCGCGCGCCCGGCTGGTGATCGTGTGCACCGGCGCCAGGACCCGGCCGGCGAAGACCCAGCCCACACCGACCGACACCGCCGCCGTCAGCAGCAGACCGACGCCCGACCACCACAGCAGCCCGTTGAGGGTCCGGTCGACCGCGTCGACGCGCGCCTGGAACACCGTGTCGCCGAAGGTCTCCCCCGGCTGCGGCGCGGCCCCCACGGCCGGCCCGTCGACGTCCGGCGGCGGCCCCTGCGTCGAGCCGATGAAGTAGGTCGCCTTCGGGGGGTGGCTCACCAGCGCGTAGATGCCGCCGAGCAGCACGGACGCGGAGACCACCGAGATCAGCGAGTAGACGATCGTCAGCCGCCACCGCACGCTCAGGCCCCGGTTCACGTGCGCACGCCCACTCTCACGAGCACAGCCGGTAGCCGACGCCGCGCAGCGTCTCGATCACCTGCGGGTCGCCGAGCTTGCGACGCAGGCCGACCATCGTCACCCGCACGGCGTTGGAGAACGCATCGGCGTGCTCGTCCCACACCCGCTCCAGCAGGTCCTCGGCCGACACCACCGCGCCGCGCGCCCGCGCCAGCTCGGCCAGCACGCCGTACTCCTTCAGCGTGAGCTGCACCGGCCGCCCGGCGCGGGTCACGGTCCGGCGCGCGGTGTCGATGGCCACCTCGCCGCTGCGGATGACGGGAGGTACGGCGGGACTGGTGCGCCGCGCGAGCGCCTCCACCCGCGCCAGCAGCTCCGCGAACGCGAACGGTTTGGGAAGGTAGTCGTCGGCCCCGAGGGCGAAGCCGTCCACCTTCTCCGCGACCGTGCCGGCCGCGGTGAGCATCAGCACCCGCGCCGACGCTCCGTCGCGCACCAGCGCTCGGCACACCTCGTCGCCGTGGACGACCGGCAGGTCGCGGTCGAGGAGCACGACGTCGTAGTGGTTGACCGCGGCCTGCTCGAGCGCGGTGGCGCCGTCGGTCACGACGTCGACGGCGTAGCCCGACCGGCGCAGCCCGCGCGCGAGCGCGTCGGCCATGATCTCCTCGTCCTCGACGACCAGCACGCGCATGCCCGAACGCTGCCACGGGTCAGGTTCAGCCCGGATAAGGAAATCCGCAGAACCTGCTGAGTTCGCCAACGCTGACCCAGCGGGCGAACCGGTGCAGTGGGGCCATGACCACCTTCTCGCACCCCAGGTCCGCGGCCTCCCGTGCCGCGCACGACCTCGCCTTCCGCGTCGTCCACCGGTTCCTCGTGGCCGCCGCCCTCCTCGTCGTGCTCGGTCTCGCCTCCGGGTGCGGCGGCGACCCCGGCGGCAACGGGTCGGCGCTGCCGGACGCCGCAGGGGCGTCGCCGTCCGCGGACGCGACGACGTCGAGCGACCAGGCCGACCTCGACCCGGAGGACGCGATGCTCAAGTTCGCCGAGTGCATGCGCGAGCACGGCGTCGACATGCCGGACCCGGCGCCGGGCGGCGGTATCCGGATGAACGGCGAGGGGCTGTCGCAGGAGCAGATGGAGGCCGCCCAGCGTGACTGCCAGAAGTGGATGGACATGGCCGAGCCCGAGGAGGGCGGCCACGAGCTGACCGAGGAGGAGAAGCAGCAGTTCCTCGACATGGCCGGCTGCATGCGCGAGCGCGGCTACAACTTCCCGGACCCCACCTTCGACGGCGGCCGGGTCACGCAGAAGATCGAGAAGGAGAAGGGCGGGCCGGACCTGCCCGGGCCGGACGACCCGGCCTTCCAGCAGGACATGGAGGAGTGCAGCGCCGACGCCGGCCTGGAGCCCCCGGGCAACGGAGGCGGCGCCGGACCCGCCACCGACGAGCACGAGGGCTGACGTGGCACGCCGGACCATCTGGCTCGCCACCGGAGCCGTCCTCACCAGCGTCACGCTGACCGGGTGCACCTTCCCGGGCGGCGACGGGGCCGGGGCGACGGAGGAGCCAGCGGCCGCACCGGTCACCGCAACCGTGCGACGCACCGACCTGACCGAGACCCTCACCGAGACCGGTCAGCTCGGCTACGGCAACGCGCTCGACCTGCCGACCGGGCTGACCGGCACCGTCACCTGGCTGCCGGACGTCGGCGGCGTCGTCGAGAACGGCGAGCCGGTCTACCGGCTGGACGCCGACCCCGTGCTGAGGCTCGACGGCAAGGTGCCCGCCTGGCGCGACCTCGACCCCGGCGTCAGCAGCGGGCGCGACGTGCTGCAGCTCGAGCGGGCGCTCACCGCGCTCGGCTACACCCGCGACCTCGATCTCGAGGTCGACGGCGACTGGACGTGGGTGACCACCATCGCGGTCGAGCGGTGGCAGCGCGACCACGGGCTCGACGACGACGGCGAGCTGCCTTTGGGCCGCGTCGTCTTCACCGACGGCGACGTGCGGGTGGCGACGATGCCCGTCGCGGACGGGACGGCGGTGCAACCCGGCACCGTCGTGCTGCAGGTGAGCGCCACCCAGCGCACGGTCACGGTCTCCGTCGACCCCACCCAGAAGCGGCTCGCGCCGGTGCACAAAGCCGTCGAGCTCGAGTTCCCCGACGGCACCACGGCGCGCGGCCGGATCCGCGAGGTCGAGCACCTGCCCGCCACCGAGGCGTCCGACGAGACCCTCGACGTGAGGATCGAGGTGGTCGGGCCGAAGGCCAAGCGGCAGGAGGTCGACCAGCAGGTCGACGGAACGTCGGTGCAGGTGGGGTTCGCGCACACCGTCGCGGAGGACGTGCTCGCGATGCCCGTGACCGCGCTGGTCGCGCTGGTCGCCGGCGGCTATGGCGTGGAGAAGGTCGCCGACGGCGACACGGCGTACGTCGCCGTCACCGCCGGCGCCTTCTCGGAGACCCTGGTGGAGGTCGAGTCACCCGACCTGGCCGAGGGCGACGAGGTCGTGGTGACGCCGTGACGGCCCAGGCCGGAAGGGCCTTGCAGCTCAGCGGGGTGACCCGCACCTACGGCACCGGCTCGGCAGCACTCACCGTGCTCCACGGCATCGACCTGACCGTCGGGGAGGGCGAGTACGTCGCGGTCGTCGGGCCGTCGGGATCGGGGAAGTCGACGCTGCTCAACATCGTCGGTGCGCTCGACCGGCCGACGACCGGCCGGGTGCTGCTCGCCGGCGAGGACCTCACGACGCAGTCGGACGCGCGCCTCTCGAGGCTGCGCGGCACGCACCTCGGCTTCGTGTTCCAGCAGTTCTTCCTGCTCGACCGCCGCTCCGCACTGGAGAACGTCGGCGACGGGCTGCTCTACCAGGGCGTGCGGCGCGCCGAGCGGCGCCGGCGCGCCGCGGAGGCGCTGCGGCGGGTCGGGCTCGGCGCGCGCCTCGACCACACCCCGGCCGAGCTGTCCGGCGGCGAGTGCCAGCGGGTGGCGGTCGCCCGCGCGCTGGTGCACCGGCCGCGCGTCCTGCTCGCCGACGAGCCGACCGGCAACCTCGACTCGGCGTCGGGCCGCGCGGTGCTCGAGCTCTTCGACCTCCTGCACGCCGAGGGCGCGACGATCGTCGTCGTGACCCACGACGAGTCGATCGCGGCACGCATCCCCCGGGTGGTCGCCATGCGCGACGGGCGGATCGAGTCCGACCTCCACCACGGAGCCGCCGTATGAGGGCGGGGCTGAGCCCGGCGGACCGGTTGCGGCTCGGTGCGCTCGGCCTGACCGCCCGGAAGGGCCGCGCGGCGCTCTCGGCGCTGGGGGTCGCGATCGGGATCACCGCGATGGTCGCCGTGCTCGGCTTCTCGGAGTCGTCGCGGGCCGACCTCAACGCCCAGCTCGACGCGCTCGGCACCAACCTGCTCGTGGTCGAGCCGGGCCAGGACCTGATGGGCGACGACGCGACCCTCCCGGAGACGTCGGTGGAGATGATCGCCCGGGTGCCGACCGTGCGGTCCACCGCCGCGACGTACGCCGTCGACGCGACCGTCCGCAAGAGCGACCGGGTGCCGGCGGCACAGACGAGCGGCGTCGTCGTGGCCGCCGCCGGACCGGGGCTGGACGCGGCGGTGTCGGCCGAGCTGCGCGCGGGCCGCTGGCTCGACGCGGCGACCTCGGACTACCCCGCCGTCGTGCTGGGGGCGACAGCCGCCCGGCGGCTCGCGATCGGGCCGCTCGACGACGGGGTCCGCGTCTGGCTCGACGGCCAGTGGTTCGCGGTCGTCGGGGTGCTCGAGCCGCTGGTGCTCGCGCCCGAGCTCGACGCGGCCGCGCTGATCGGCACGGGTGTGGCGCAGCAGCTCTACGGCGACGGCGACGACCTCCCGCCCACCACCGTCTACACGCGGGTCGACACCGACCAGGTGGCCGCCACTCGTGCCCTGCTCGCGCGCACGGCGAACCCGTCGTCGCCCAGCGAGGTGCGGGTCTCGCGACCCTCCGACGCGCTCGAGGCGCAGGCCGCGGCCGACAAGTCGCTGACCACGCTCACCCTCGGCCTCGGTGCGGTCGCGCTGCTGGTCGGCGCGGTCGGCATCGCCAACGTCATGGTCATCTCGGTGCTGGAGCGCCGCCGCGAGATCGGCGTGCGCCGGGCGCTCGGCGCCACGCGCGCGGGGATCGGCAGCCAGTTCCTCACCGAGTCGGTGCTGCTCTCGCTGCTCGGCGGCCTCATCGGCGGAGCCCTGGGCGTCGCCCTGACCACGGCGTACGCCGTCCACCAGGACTGGGGGGTGGTGCTGCCCTGGCAGCCGGTGCTGGCCGGCCTGGGCTGCTCGCTGCTCGTCGGGACCGTAGTGGGGCTCTACCCGGCGCTGCGGGCCGCGTCGGTGCCACCGACCGAGGCGCTGCGGTCGATCTGAGGACCCGCGTCAGTCGTCCTCGACGGTGTACGACGGCACGCCGCCGACGCAGACCGCCTCCACCCGGGTCTTGGCCTCGCCGGCCTCGAACTCCACCCGCACGTCGACCGGCCCGGTGTGGTCGACCTCGATCGACCACCCGCTGGCGGGCTGGGCGCTGACGAAGTCGATCGCGGACTTGCGGCACTCGCTGACGACGACGCCGGCGGACCCCTGCCACGTGCGGCGGACCGGCTTGGCCGGGCCGGGCGGGGCCGGCGACGCCGCCCCCGTGCCGGCCGAGCGGGTCGGGTTCGCGGGCGGGGCGGACGATGCCTGGCTCTGGGTCTCGGTGGCCGGCAGCTCGCCAGCGACGTCCGCGCCCGCTTGCGAGATCACGGTCCACACCAGCGCCGCGCCGGCGGACACGACGACCACCCAGGCGACGGCGCCCAGCGCGAATCTCCGGTAGCGGGCCATCAGGTCATCCTCCCTCCCGTAGCGTGCGGACATGACCAGCATCCTCGTCGTCGAGGACGACGAGGCGATCCGCAAGGCCGTGCACCGCGGCCTGGTCGAGCGCGGCCACGCCGTCGCGACCGCCGCCACCGGCATGGCCGGGCTCGAGCAGGTGCTCGCGCGGCCACCCGAGCTCGTGCTGCTCGATCTCGGCCTGCCGGACCTCGACGGCCTCACCCTGATCTCGATGATCCGGGCGGCCTCGCAGGTGCCGATCATCGTGATCACGGCGCGCGACGAGGACCCGACGATGGTCAAGGCCCTCGACAGCGGCGCCGACGACTACGTCGTCAAGCCGTTCGGCACCGACCAGCTGGCCGCCCGCATCCGCGCGGTGCTGCGCCGGGGCGGCGGGAGCGGTGGCGCGCCGGCCGAGCCGATCCGGGTCGGCGGCCTCGTGCTCGACGAGCGGACCCGCACCGCCACGCTCGACGGGCAGGCGCTCGAGCTGGCACGCAAGGAGTTCGACCTGCTGCTCGCCCTGGCCTCGCGGGCGGGCGAGGTGGTCACCAAACGGGAGCTGCTGGCGGACGTGTGGCAGCAGGCCTACGGCGGGTCCGAGCGCTCGGTCGACGTCCACGTCTCGTGGCTGCGCCGCAAGCTGGGCGAGACGGCGGCCGAGCCGAGGTACCTCCACGTGGTGCGCGGGGTCGGCATCCGCCTCGTCGACCCGACCACGAAGGCTGAGTGATGCGCCGCCGGATCTCATGGCTGGTGCTCATCACGACGTCGACCATCGTCGCGGCGTTCGTCGTACCGCTGTGCCTGCTGGTGCGCACGCTGGCGGAGGACCGCGCGATGGCCGCGGCGGACCAGGAGGCCGGCAACATCGCCGCGCTGGTGGCCGGTCGCCTGGACGCCGCCAACCTCGGCGACGTCGTCGACACCCGCAACGCTGCCGGTGACGTCCGGCTCACCGTCTACACCGCGGACGACCAGGTCCTCGGCGACGGGGCGACGCCGCGCACCGACGGAGAGGTGCGCCGCGCGCTGGGTGGCGAAGGGGTCACCACCGTGGACGACCGCGGCGGCCGGGTGCTGCTGCCGGTCGTGACCCCCGACGGCACCGCCGTCGTGCGGGCGAGCGTTACGGTGGACGTCCTGCGCGCCGGGGTGACCCGCGCCTGGGCGAGCATCATCGGGCTCGGCATCGCGCTGATGGCGGTCGCGGCGTTCATCGCCTCGCTGCTGGGTCGCCGGATCAGCGAGCCGCTGTACGCCGTGGCCGCCGTCGCGCACCGGCTGCGCGAGGGCGACCTGTCCGCGCGCGCCGAGGTCGACGGGACCGAGGAGACGGAGGAGCTGGCGCGGGCGCTCAACGGGCTGGCCGAGCGGACCCGTGAGCTGCTCGCCGCCGAGCGGGGCGCGGTCGCCGACCTGAGCCACCGGCTGCGCACGCCCGTCACCGCGCTCCGGCTCGACGCCGAGGCGGTGCCGGACGCGGAGCTCGCGCGCCGGCTGGGCGAGCACATCGGGGTGCTGCAGCGCAGCATCGACGCGATCGTCCGCGACGCGCGCCGACCGGTCCGCGAGGACCTGCGCGAGCGGTGCGACGCCGCGGCGGTGGTGCGCGACCGGGTGGCGTTCTGGCGCGCGCTGGCCGACGACCAGGGGCGACCGGTGCAGGTCACGGTGCCCGAGAAGCCGGTCGTCGTGCCGCTGGCGGCCGACGACCTCGCGGACGTCGTCGACGTCCTGGTCGACAACGTCTTCGCCCACACGCCCGAGCCGGTGGGGTTCGGGGTGCGACTGGTCGTCTCGGAGGCGAGCGCGCGGCTCGAGGTCGTCGACGAGGGCGATGGGCCGAGCGGCGTGCGTCAGGAGCGCGAGGGAAGCACCGGGCTCGGGCTGGACATCGCCCGTCGGGCCGCGGCGGCGGCCGGAGGGTCGCTCACGTTCGGTGCGCGGCCCGAGGGCGGGACCGAGGTCGACCTCGTGCTGCCCCTCGTGACCGACTGACGCTCGGGCGGCCGGCACGCTCAGTCGTCGTCCCCGCCGTGGTGGCTGTCGTCGTGGTCGTCGTCGTGGTCGTCGTCGTGGTCGTCGTCGTGGTCGTCACCGCCTTGGTGGCCGTCGTCGCCGTGGTCGCCGTGGTCGTCACCGCCGTGGTGGCCGCCGTGGTGCCCGCTGTCGTCGTCGCGGTCGTCGTCCCCGCCGTGGTGCCCAGTGTCGTCGTCCCGGTCGTCCCGGTCGCCGTCGTCATCGTCATCGTCGTCGTCGCCACCGTGATGGCCACCGTGGTGCCCGTCGTCGTCGGCCCGGCCGTCGTCGGACGAGCCGGCAGGGGCAGGCGGGCGCGCCGGGGCGGGCGCGGCGGCCACGGCCGGGGCCGCCACGGCGATCGTCCGCACCTCCTCGGTGACGCACCTGCCGTCCTCGAGCTGCGCCGGCTTGCGGCACGGCGCGAACCCCGGTCGCCGGTCCTGACCGGCAGGGGTGACCGCCGGGGTCTGCGTCGTGTCGATGACGAGCGACTCGCGCGGGGTGGCCTGCGGGCTGTCGGCGAGGGCGACGACGCGGTAGGCCACCGCGCCGCCGAGCACGCCGACCAGCAGCACGACGGACAGGACCAGCGACTTCGAGTTCAGGCTCATGACCGGAGGATGCGCACCCCTGTGTTGTGACGGGGTTGTCGCTGCATCAAGGGTGGGTCAAGAAGTGCCTTGATGTTCTTTTGACGTCGCGATGACTCGCGCTTGTCGGGCGGTCGCGCACCGTGGTCGTCGTGAGCAGCTATGACAGGCGAACCCGCGACCGCTACCGGCAGGTCGTCACCGGCGTGACCGGTGCGGCCGGCATCGGTGCCCTCACGCTGACCGGCGGCCTGATGGGCCTCGCGGCCGGCGAGGCCGCCAAGGCCGAGGCCCAGGACGCGGAGCAGCAGGCCGCGGCGCAGGCGGAGTACGCCGCCCAGCTCAGGGCGCACCGCCGGGCCGAGCGCCGGGCGGAGCGCCGGGCAGCCGAGGCGGCACCCCTGCGCGAGCGGGAGTACGTCACCCGGGTCACCACGCGCTACGTCACGACCGGCAGCGGATCGAGCAGCGCACCCGGCCCCGGAGGCAGCGTCAGCAGCTCCGGCGGGTCCAGCAGCTCCGGCGGGTCCGGCGGCAGCGGCGGGTCCGGTGCGGCTCCCGCGCCGCAGCCCGCCCCGGCGCCCGCGCCCGCGCCCCCGCCGCCCCCGGCACCGAGCAGCGGGTCGTGATGTCGACGTACTCGGAGTTCTCCGCGTTCGGGACCTACGCCCACCTCGCGGTGCGCCGGCCGGAAGCGCTGGCGCCCGCCCTGCGCGTCGCCCGGAGCGTCGTGCGCGACGTCGACGCGACGTGCAGCCGCTTCCGTGACGACTCCGACCTCGCCCGGGTCAACCGGGAGCCCGGCCGGTGGGTCGAGGTGCACCCGCTGCTCGTCGAGGCCGTCCGCGTGGCGACCGAGGCGGCGGCCGCCACGGACGGGCTGGTGCACCCGCTGCTCGGACGCCCGATGATGACGCTCGGCTACGACCGCGACTTCGGGGAGCTCCGCGAGGTGCCCTCGGCATCGACGAGCACGGCCGCGCCGGCGCTCGACGCATGGCAGCACATCGAGCTCGACGAGGGCCGCCTCCGCATCCCGGCCGGCACCGCGCTCGACCTCGGCTCCACCGCCAAGGCCTGGGCGGCCGACCTGGTCGCCACAGGCATCGAGCAGGAGCTCGGCGAGCCGGCGCTGGTCAGCCTCGGCGGCGACCTCGCCATCGCCGCACCCGACGGCCTCCCGTGGCCGGTCGCCGTGGCGGAGCGTCCCGACGACGTCCGTGACCGGCCCGGCTGCGTCGTCGACCTGACCGGGGGCGGGCTCGCCACGTCGAGCACGCAGGTGCGGCGGTGGCGGCGTGGCGGCGTCGAGCGCCACCACCTGCTCGACCCGCGCACCGGGCTCCCGGCCGCCGAGCACTGGCGCACCGTGACCGCCACCGGACCGACGTGCGTGGCGGCCAACATCGCGACCGCCGCGGCGGTCGTGCTCGGTGCGGCGGCACCTGCCTGGCTCGACCGGCACGACGTCACCGCCCGCCTCGTGGCCGTCGACGGCGGGGTGCACGGCACCGGCGGGTGGCCCCTGGACGCCGAGCGGAGGGCCGCCTGATGGAAGGTCCGTTCCTCTGGTACCTCAACCGCGGCAGCGGCGCGGTCGCGCTGCTGATGCTGACCCTCACCGTGGTGCTCGGCGTGCTCTCGCTGGGCGGCGCACCGGCCCGTGGGCTGCCCCGCTTCGTGGTGCAGTCGCTGCACCGCAACGCCGCGATGCTGGCGTTCGCGATGCTCGGCGCGCACGTGGTCTCGGCCGTTCTCGACACGTTCGTCGACATCCGCTGGTGGCAGACGTTCGTGCCCGTCGGTGCGACGTACGAGCCGCTCTGGCTCGGCCTCGGCGCGGTGTCGGTCGACCTCATGCTCGTGGTCGCCGCGACCAGCCTGCTCCGGCGGCGCCTGCAGGACCGGACCTGGCGCCTGCTGCACCAGCTCGCGTGGCCGATGTGGGGCATCGCGCTCGCCCACGGCGTCGGCATGGGCACCGACCTGCGCGACGGGTGGTGGCTGGTCAGCCTCGGGTGCGGGGCCACCGTCGCCCTCGCGCTGGTCTGGCGCCTGGTGCTCCTGGTCCGCGCCCGGCTCGCCCGCTCCGAGCCCGACCCCGTCCTCCCGTCCACCCCCGAGCTGAAGGTGCTCCGATGACCACGACCTGCCCGCCCTCACCGGTGCCGTTCCCTGACCGTGTCGACGTGCAGCCCGGACCTGCCCTGCTCGCCGGGATCGAGCACGGCCCGTCGCTGGCCGCGCACCGGCGGCAGTACGGCGAGCCGCCCGCCGTCTCCTCCGAGGAGCTGCACGAGGCCCTGCGCCGCATCGCCCTGCGCGGTCGCGGTGGTGCCGGCTTCCCGTTCGCGACCAAGCTCGAGGCCGTCCTCCAGCAGGGCTCGCGCCCGGTGCTCGTCGTGAACATGAGCGAGGGCGAGCCGGCCAGCAGCAAGGACACCGCGATCGCGCTGACCCGTCCGCATCTCGTCCTCGACGGCGTCGTCACCACCGCCCGGTCGCTGCGGGCGCGCGAGGTCCACCTCGTGCTCCCGGGCGAGCGCCCGGCGGCGGCCGCCGCGATGCGCACCGCCCTCGAGGAGCGCTCCGACGGCGTCCGCATCCGCACGCACGTCGCCGCGCCCCGCTTCGTCTCGGGGCAGGCGAAGGCGGTCGTCGAGCTGCTCTCGGGCCGGCCCAACCTGCCGGTGACGTCGTGGCAGCCCGAGGCCGTCTCGGGCCACAAGGGCCGGCCCACGCTGCTGAGCAACGCCGAGACCTGGGCCCGCGTCGGCCTGCTCGTGCTGCGCGGCGTCTCGTCGTTCTGCTCGCTGGGCACCCGCGAGGAGCCCGGCACCACCCTCCTCACGCTGAGCGCGCCCGGGCACGACCCGGTGGTGCGCGAGGCGGAGTACGGCGCGCGGCTGCGCGCCCACCTGCTGCCGGCCCTCGCTGGCCGGCCCGCCCTGGTGGGGGGCTTCCACGGTTCCTGGACGACCTGGGAGACCCTCGCCAGTGCGCGGACCTCGGTGCCGGGCATGCGCGCCCTCGGCGCTCCGCTCGGCGCCGGTGTGGTGCTGAGCGCGCCGCACGGGACCTGCCCGGTGACGCTGACCGGCGAGATCGTCGCGTTCCTGGCCGGCCAGAGCGCCGGGCGCTGCGGGCCGTGCCTCAACGGGCTGCCGGCGCTCGCGCGCGCCGTCTCGTCGGTGGTCGACGGCACCGACGGGCCGGCCCGGGTGGAGCAGCTCGCCGCGCTGGTCGAGCGACGCGGCGCGTGCGCGCACCCCGACGGCACGGTGCGACTGGTCCGCTCGATGCTGGCGACGTTCCCGGAGGAGGTCGGGCTGCACGCCAGGAGCGGGTGCTCCGAGCACCGCCGCCTGCACGTGGTGCCCGACCGGCCCGACGCCCCGGCCGTGCGGCGGGCCTCGTGAGCACCCAGCTGCGGGTCGACTGGCCCGAGTGCAAGGCCCGGGGGCTCTGCCACGAGGTGCTGCCCGACCTGGTCGAGCTCGACCCGTGGGGCTACCCGATCGTGCGCGGCCCGGTCACCGACGACCTGCTCGCCGACGCCCGCGAGGCGGTGCGCACCTGCCCCCGCGCGGCGCTGCGGCTGGTCGAGGGCCGCTGACCCGGCCGGGATATCGTCGGCCGGTGACTGACGGCTACGGCGAGGTCCACACCCGCGACGGCCGCACCCTCGAGGTGCTGACCGGCGGTGACCCCGACGGGTTCCCGTTGCTCTACCACGGCGGCTCGCCCTCGGCCGCCGTCACCTACGAGCCGCTCGACAGCGCGGCGCGCACGCACGGCCTGCGCCTGGTCACCTACTCCCGGCCCGGCTACGGAGGGTCGACCGCGCGGCCGCGCGCGGAGCCGCGCATGGTCGACGACGTCGCCGACTCGGCGGCGGTCCTCGACGCGCTCGACGTCGACCGCTTCCTCACCATCGGCTGGTCCGGAGGCGGTCCGCGAGCGCTCGGCTGTGCCGCGCTCCTCCCCGACCGGTGCCTGGCCGCGGCGTCGCTGGCCGGCCTCGCGCCGTACGACGGCGAGGGCCTGGACTGGATGGCGGGCATGGCCGAGGAGAACGTCGCCGAGTACACCGCCGCGGCGACCGGGCGCGACGCCTACGCGGCCTACCTCGAGGAGGAGTTCCTGCCGGTGCTGCTGGCCGATGCCGACGACCTGGCGGAGGCGATGGGCGGCCTGCTGCCCGAGGCGGACCGCGCCGCCATGGACCGCGGGTTCACCGAGTGGCTGACCGAGACCTTCCACCGCGCCGGCACCCAGCGGATCGCCGGCGTGCTCGACGACGGCCAGGCCGCGGTGCGCCCGTGGGGCTTCGACGTCTCCGGCATTCGCGTGCCGGTGGCGCTCTACCAGGGCCGTCAGGACGCCATGGTGCCCTTCGCCCACGGCGAGTGGCTGGCCGCGCACGTGCCCGGAGCCGAGACGCACCTGACCGACCACGACGGCCACCTCACGCTGGTCACCCAGCTGCCGGAGGTGCTGGCCGGACTGCGCCGGATGGCGGGGATCTAGGAAGCGCCTGACGACAGGCCCGCGATCCGCTCGGACACGGCGTCGCCGAAGGCGCGGTGGCCGGCCGGCGTGAGGTGCAGGCGGTCGTCGAGGTAGGGCAGCTCGAGGTCGACCATCGAGACGTAGGGCACGGCGTACTGCCGCGCGAGCCGGGCCAGCAGCCGGTCGACCCGCGGCACCCTGGCCGCGCGGGCCGGCGCGGTCGCCGGACCCACCACGACCGTGCGGTACGGCGCCGCGGCCCGCATCACCCGGGCGAACCCGGCCTCGATCTCGGCCTGGGTGCGGTCGTAGTCGTTGAGGCCGCCCTCGACGATCACGAGGTCCGCGCCGCCCCTCAGCGCGGCGGGCGCCCGGTCGGCGAACGAGACCCGGCCGCACGGGCTGGCCTTGGCGCTGAACCCGGAGCCGGAGAAGCCCGCGACGTGCACGCGGCCCGGCAGGCGCGACGGCCAGGACTGCACCGGCTTGTCGAGGCCGAGCCCGGCCGACCACGAGTCTCCGACCACGACGACCCGCTCGCCCGAGCCGGTCACCATCGCGGCCCGCTTGACCGAGGCGGCCGCGAACCGCTCGCACCTGCTCTGGTGCGCGCTGGCCCGGGCCGCGACGACGCCGGTCGCCACGAGCGCGACGACCAGAGCCGTCGCGGTCATGAGGACGGCGCGACGGCGCAGCGGGACGACCCGAGAGAGCACGAGGGCAAGTGTGCGTCGCAGTGGCCCCGGACCCCATGGTCCAACTGGGCCATTCAGGGGTCATTCAGGGGTCATTCCGGGACCCGCCGGACTGCTACACGGAGTACGACGCGAGCTCGCCGGCGAGGTCCTGGTTGGCCCGGCCGGCGACGAGGGTGCCGTCGGCGGTGTGCTCCATCGTGTCGATCTCGCCGTGCTGGTGGAGGCGGTTGATCAGGTCGCCCCGGTCGTAGGGCAGCAGCGCCTTGAACTCCACGCCCGGGCGCGGCAGCTCGCTCTCGACGAGGGCGAGGGCCTCGGCGATGCCCTCGCCGGTCTTGGCGCTGACCACCACCGAGTGAGGCTCCTCGCGGCGCAGCCGGGCCAGCACGAGCGGATCGGCGGCGTCGGCCTTGTTGATGACCACGATCTCGGGGACCTGGCTGGCGCCGATCTCGGCGAAGACCTCGCGGACCGCGGACAGTTGGCCCTCGGGGTCGGGGTGCGAGCCGTCGACGACGTGGAGGATCAGGTCGGCGTCGGCCACCTCCTCCAGGGTCGAGCGGAACGCCTCGACCAGCTGGTGGGGCAGGTGCCGGACGAAGCCGACGGTGTCGCTCATCGTGTAGACGCGGCCGTCGGCCGTGGTCGTGCGGCGGGTCGTCGGGTCGAGCGTCGCGAACAGCGCGTTCTCGACCAGCACGCCGGCGTCGGTGAGCCGGTTGAGCAGCGAGGACTTGCCGGCGTTGGTGTAGCCCGCGATCGCCACGGCCGGGATGGCCCGCGCCCGGCGCATGGAGCGCTTCGCGTCGCGGGTCTTCTTCATCTCCTTGAGGTCGCGGCGCAGCTTGGCGATCTTGGTCTTGATCCGCCGGCGGTCGGTCTCGATCTTGGTCTCGCCCGGGCCGCGGCCACCGATGCCGGCACCGCCGGCGACCCGGCCTCCGACCTGGCGGGACAGGTTGCCACCCCAGCCACGCAGCCGCTGGGTCATGTAGTTGAGCTGGGCGAGCTCGACCTGCGCCTGGCCCTCCTTGGACTTCGCGTGCTGGGCGAAGATGTCGAGGATCAGCGCGGTCCGGTCGACGACCTTGACCTTGAGCCGGTCCTCGAGGTTGCGCAGCTGGCTCGGCGCCAGCTCGCCGTCGCAGATCACGGTGTCGGCGCCGGTCGCACGCACGATCTCGCCGATCGCCTCGACCTTGCCGCGTCCGACGTACGTCGCGGGGTCGGGCGACTGGCGGCGCTGGTAGACCGCCTCGAGCACCTCCGAGCCGGCGGTCTCGGCGAGCAGGGCGAGCTCGGCCATGGAGTTCTCGGCGTCCTCGACCGACCCCTCCGTCCACACGCCGACGAGCACGACCCGCTCGAGCCGGAGCTGGCGGTACTCGACCTCGCTGATGTCCTCGAGCTCGGTCGACAGTCCCGCAACCCGGCGGAGTGCGTGCCGCTCGGCGAGCTCCATCGCGCCGGCGGTGGGCTCGTCCTCTGGATCGGCCTCCGACTCCCAGCCAGAGGTCGCCTCGAGCTCGTCGTCGAGGTCGAACTCGTCGAGGTCGATGGTGGAGCCGGCGGGTCCGAGATCGTCGGCGTCGAGGTCAGGTGCGTTCGTCATACGACGTCCAGCCTACGTTCCGCTCCCTCACGGCGCATTCGGCTTTCGGCCCAACCCGCACAAACGGGCGGTATCCACACGGCGAGCCCGGTGTTAGCCTGCGCGCCTCGGGCCTCGTCCAGGAAGACCCGAAACATTAGAAAGCAGGGAACTATGCATTCTCTGATGCGCTCCAAACGCATCGCGGGCAGTGCCGCGGGTCTGCTGGCCGCGGCAGTTGCGCTGTCTCTCGGAGTGGCGCCCGCCGCCGACGCGGCACCGGCACCCGACATCAAGGTGACCCAGAACTACTCCGACGCGATCGTCGCCGGTGACGGGATCTCCTGCAACGGCGGCGGCATCGTCGCGGACAACCAGTACTACCGCCGCTTCGACATGAGCGTCTACGGCGCCCAGAACGGCTTCAAGGTGTCGAAGATGACCGTGGCCGTCGAGGAGGCGACCAGCTCCGCAGGGGGCGTCCCGGGCGACTTCAACATCTACGCGATCGACCACACCGCCGACCTCACCATCGCCAACCTCGGCACGCCGGTCGGAACCACGCCGGTCGACCTCGAGTCGGCGAGCGGCTCGGAGCTCAAGTCGGCTGCGATCTCCGCGACGATCCCGGCCGGCAAGGACATGGTCATCGAGCTCTCGGTCGATGACGCCGGAGCCGGCGACGCCAGCTTCTACCCGGGCGCCAACGAGGCTCCCGAGCTCGGCACGACCTACCTGTCCTCGACGAGCTGCGGGATCACGGAGCCGACCGAGCTGGCAGCGGTCGGTCCTTTCGCCGGCATCGCGAACATCATGTTCGTCAACGGCAAGACGACCGACTGCATGACGGCCGAGACCGCCGCCACGACGGCTGCCACGACGGCTGCTGCCGCTGCGACGAAGGCGACCGCCGCCACGGCCGACAAGGCCGCGGCTGACAAGAAGGTCACCAAGGCCAAGAAGAAGCTCAAGAAGGCCAAGAAGTCGGGCGTCGCCTCGAAGATCAAGAAGGCCAAGGCGAAGCTCAAGAAGGCCAAGAAGGCCGCCAAGGCTGCCAACGCTGCATACGCCGCCGCCCAGGCTGCCAAGGCTGCTGCGGACGCGGCGCTGACCGCTGCCAACGCGGCGCAGGCGACCAAGTGCGCGCAGCCCGCGCTGCCGCCGGCTCCGGCGGCTCCCGCCGGTGGCCAGGCCACCAAGCCGGCCAGCAAGGGTGGGTTCTCGCTCTCGAGCGCCCGCTGACGCTGTCCGACGCACCAACGCACCACCGCATCACCAGCACCACCAGCTGAACACCAGCTGAGCACCAGGGGTACGGCCCGAGGAGCAATGCTCCTCGGGCCGTACTCATCTTCACGATCACGGTCTAGCGTGACCGCGTGCGGGTCTCCTCCGACGGTCACGAGATCGCAGCCCTGGTCGACGCCCTGCCGTCGTGCCGGTTCGTGCTGGGTCTCACCGGTGCGCCCGGGGCCGGGAAGTCGACGCTGGCCGCGGCCCTCGCCGCGGCGTACGCCTGCCCGGTCGTGCCGATGGACGGGTTCCACCGCAGCAACGCCGAGCTTGCCGCGATGGGGCTCCTCGAGCACAAGGGCGCACCCGACACCTTCGACGCCGAGGCGTACGCCGGGGTGCTGCGCCGGCTCCAGTGCGGGGGCGACGTGCTGGCGCCGTCGTTCGAGCACGGCCGGCCCGACCCCGAACCGGACACGATCCACGTCCCGGCCGAGGCGGAGCTCGTGGTGACCGAGGGCAACTACCTGCTGCTCGACGAGCCGCGCTGGCACGGCGCGCGCCGCGAGTGCGACGCCGTGTGGCACCTGACCATCGACGACGCGCTGCGGCGCGACCGCCTGGTCGCCCGCCGCCTGGCGGCGGGCCAGGACCCCGAGGAGGCGCGGGCGTGGGTGGAGCGCGTCGACCAGCCGAACGCCGTGCTCGTCGAGGCCGCGGCGGATGCCGCCGACGAGCGGCTCGATCTGAGCGGCTGGTCCGGCGTGATCATCAGCGGCGACTGAGGCGCATTACCTGCGCTTCCGCATAATTTGCATATCCGCAGTTTATGCGGCATTCTCTTCTCATGGCACCCGACCCGCACCAGCTCGACGCCGTCCGCGAGGCCCTCGAGGCCGCAGCCGACAAGGACGCCGACGAGGCGCTCCCGCACCTGCGGAACGCCGCCGACCGCCTCACCGCGCTCATCGACGAGTCGATGGCCGAGGCACTGCTGGCCGGCAAGGTGTCGCTCCGGGCCGCCGGCGCGGCCGCGGGGCTGACCGAGAACGCCGTACCTCCCCGACTGGCCCGCACCCAGACCCTCGGCGCCTACGCCAACGAGGACGGGCGCGTGACCGCCGCCGGTGTCGAGCGCGCGAAGTACGACCACGAGTCGGGGACGCCCAAGCCGCCCCCGGCCCCCGCAGCAGCACCCATGCGGTTCAAGCCGCGCCGACCCAGCCGATGACCCAGCCGATGAGGAGACCGCGATGACCCGTTCCGACCTGACCCACCTCTACTTCCTGCTCGACCGCAGCGGTTCGATGCAGTCGATCAAGTCCGACATCGAGGGCGGCTTCGCGGCGTTCGTCGAGGAGCAGCGGCGCGGCACCGGCGAGTGCCGGGCCACGCTGGCGCAGTTCGACGACGTCTACGAGGTCGTCTACGCCGGCCGCCCGATCGCCGACGTGCCGCCGCTGGACCTCCAGCCGCGCAACATGACCGCGCTGCACGACGCGATGGGCCGGCTGATCACCGACGCCGGCGCGGAGCTCGCCGCGCTGCCCGAGCGCGAGCGGCCGGGCACGGTCATCGTGGCGATCATGACGGACGGTCTCGAGAACGCCAGCAAGGAGTGGACCAGCGTGGCGATCAAGGCGCTGGTCGAGCAGCAGACGCGCGACTTCAGCTGGACATTCATGTACATGGGCGCCGACCAGGACGCCGTCGAGGTCGGTGCCGCGCTCGGCATCGACCGGGACCTGTCCGTGACCTACTCGCGCGGGAAGTCGCGCGAGGCGATGGGCGTGGCGTCGGCCAAGGTCGCCAAGCTGCGCGCGGCCCGCGTCGTGGCGCCGGCAGCGCCGATGGAGGCCTTCACCGACGACGAGCGCCGTTCGCTCGCCGACTGAGGACTGCCCCCACGAAACTGGCGCTGACCGGATGGAGTTCCTTACGGTCAGCGCCAGTTTCACCGGGTACCCGGTGAAACCCGCCTACTTCGGTGGCATCCGGATCCCGCCGTCGACGCGGATGACCTCGGCGTTCATGTAGGAGTTCGTGAGGCACTCCACGACCATGCTCGCGAGCTCGTCCGGCACGCCCAGCCGCTTCGGGAAGAGCACGCTCTCGCCGAGCTTGGCCTTGAACGCCTCGGACTCGGGGCCCTCGCCGTAGATCGGGGTGTCGATCAGGCCCGGCGCGATCGTGTTGAGGCGGATGCCGGACGCGGACAGGTCGCGAGCCACCGGCAGGGTCATGCCGACCACGCCGCCCTTCGACGCGCTGTAGGACGCCTGGCCGATCTGGCCGTCGAACGCCGCCACGCTGGCGAGGTTGACGATCGCGCCGCGCTGCCCGTCGGCGTCGGGCTCGTTGCGGCTCATGACCGTGGCGGCCTGGCGGACCATGTCGAAGGTGCCGATCAGGTTGATCGCGATGACCCTCGTGAACGCGTCGAGGTCGTGCGCCGACTCGATCTGGCCGTCGCGGCCGATCGTGCGCTGGGCCCAGCCGATGCCGGCGGAGTTGACGACGGCGCGCAGGGGCGCGATCTCGGCGGCGGCGTTGACGGCGGCGGTGATCTGCTCGGTGCTCGTCACGTCGACCTGCGCGAAGACGCCGTTGATCTCGGCGGCGAGGGCCTCGCCCTTGTCGGCCTGCAGGTCGGCGACCACGACGGTGGCGCCCTTCGCTGCGAGCTGACGGGCACAGGCCGCGCCGATCCCGGAGGCGGCACCGGTCACGATGGCGGTCGATCCACTGATGTCCATGGCCGGGAGCCTAATGACGCCCGGCGCCCGCTCAGAGGTCGGTCTCGCCCTGGGCCACGACGACGGCGGGGCCGGTGAGCAGCACCCGGTCGTCGGCGGTCCACGTCACCGTGAGCGTGCCGCCGGGCACGTCGACGCGGTACGCCACCTCGGCACCGTCGCGGCGCGCGCCGTCCGCGTCCGCGGCGGCGACCATCACCGCTCCGGCGCCGGTGCCGCACGACCGCGTCTCCCCGGAGCCACGCTCGTGGACGCGCATCGCGACGTGGCGCGGCCCGCGACGCACGACGAGCTCGACGTTCACGCCGTCGGGGTAGAGACCCTCGTCGTGCCCCGGCGGGTCGAGCAGCCGGCCGGCGTCGTCGAGCGAGTCGACGAAGGCGACCGCGTGGGGGTTGCCCATGTCGACGTGCCGGGCCGGCCACGTGCGCTCGTCGATGGACACCGCGGTGTCGCCGAGCAGCTTCGGCGTGCCGAGGTCGACGGTGATGAGGTCGCCCTCGACGGTCAGCGTCTTCACGCCGTCGCGGGTGTCGACCGGGATCGGTGCCGTGCCGTCGGCGAGCCCCGCGTCGACGAGGTAGCGGACGAAGAGGCGGATGCCGTTGCCGCACATCTCCGCGATCGAGCCGTCCGCGTTGCGGTAGTCCATGAACCACGCGGCGTCGGGTCCGCTCGAGCGCACGACCCGCAGCACGCCGTCGCCGCCGATGCCGGCGCGCCGGTCGCAGAGCCGGCGCACCCGCTCGGCAAAGTGCTCCTCCGAGAGCGCGCCGTGCACGGTGCCGTCGAGGTCGGGCAGGAGGACGAAGTCGTTCTCCGTGCCGTGCCCCTTGAGGAACTCGTAGGTCATGAGCCGTAGAGGCCCTTGGCGTAGTGGTCGGGGCGGTAGTAGTCGTCGAGCTGCTCGATCGTCATGCCGCTCGGCTCGACCTCCTTGGCGATCACCGCCCGCCGGGGCACGTGGGCCTCGGGGTCCCAGGTCTCCGGCTTCCAGAGCCCGGATCGCAGGAACGCCTTCGCGCAGTGGAAGAAGATGTCGTCGATCTCGACGACCACCGCCAGCAGCGGACGGTGCCCCTTGACCACCATGTCGTCGAAGAACGGCGCGTCGCTGACCAGCCGGGCCCGACCGTTGATCCGCAGCGTGTCACCGCGCCCGGGGATGAAGAAGCTCAGGCCGACGTGCGGGTTGGCCAGGATGTTCTTGTAGCCGTCGGCGCGCTTGTTGCCGGGCCGCTCGGCGATCGCGATGGTGCGGTCGTCGATGACGTGCACGAGCTGCCCCGGCGGGTCGCCCTTGGGCGAGGCGTCGCAGCTGCCGTCGGCCCCGGACGTCGCGAGCACGCAGAACGGCGTCGCCGCGAGCCAGGCGCGGTCGACGTCGAGCAGCGCCGCCCGGCCCTTGTTGGCCGCGCGCTCGTGCGGGGTGCCGAGCAGCGCGACCAGCTCGTCCTCGGAGTCGATCGTCACCAGCCCTGCGGAGGTCTCGGTGCTCACCCCTTCAGGGTAGAGGTCCGCGCACGCGCCTACCTGCGCCTGACCACCGCCGCCGCTCCCCCGCCACGGCGGGTGGGCTCGGCCGCCGCGGTCAGCAGCCCGCGCGGCCCGAACTCGATCGCCGTCGCCGCCCCGATCTCGGCGGCGCTGGTGCCCGGCGCCCCCGCGGGAGCGAGGGTGTGACCGAGCAGCGCGAGCGCCGCGGCGTACTGGTCGAGGAAGGCCTGCTCGGCGCTCAGCGTCGCCTTGTTGGACGGCGCTACCCGCGGCGCAGCGATCGCCTGGGGCAGCGTCATGCCGAGGTCGAGCCGGTTGACGATGATGCCGAGGACGGTGGTGATGATCGTCGAGCCGCCGGGCGAGCCGAGCGCGAGCACCGGCTTCTTGTCGCGCAGCACGATGGTCGGCGAGATCGAGCTGCGCGGCCGCTTGCCGGGCTCGATCCGGTTGGGGTCGGCGGGGTCGTAGACGGCGCTGAAGTCGGTCAGCTCGTTGTTGAGCAGGAAGCCGCGGCCGGGCACCACGATGCCGGACCCGCCGGTCTGCTCGATGGTGAGCGTGTACTCGACGACGTTGCCCTCGGCGTCGGCGACGGTGAGGTTCGTGGTGTTGACGCCCTCGGTGTCGGGGCCGGAGCCGCTCCGGCTGCTCGGGGTCGCGCACGACCCGTCGGAGGCGGTGACGTCGCCGGCTGCGACCGGCGGGGTGAACGCGTGCAGCGGGTCGATCCGGCAGGCGCGCTCGGCAGCGAAGGTGTCGGAGAGCAGCGTGCCGACGGGTACGCCGGACTGGTCGCCGACGTACTTCGCGCGATCGGCGAAGGCGAGGTGCGCGGCCTCGATGACGAGGTGCTGGACCTGCGCCGGCGTCATCGTCTTGAGGTCGTAGCGCTCCAGGATGTTGAGCGCCTCCCCGACGGTCGTGCCGCCGCTGCTCGACGGCGGCATGCCGTAGACGTCGAGGCCGCGGTAGCCGACGTGGGTCGGCCGGTGCTGGACGACGGCGTACTTCGCGAGGTCCTTGACGCGCATCCGGCCACGAGGCACCGGCAGGTCGGTGTGGCGGCGCACCGGGGGCTTGCGCACCGTCCGGGCCAGCTCGCGGGCGAGGGCGCCGCGGTAGAACGCCCCCATCCCGCGCGCGGCGAGGAGGTCGTAGGTCCTGGCGAGCTGGCGGTTTCGGAAGACGCTGCCCACCTTCGGGGCCTTGCCGTGCCGCAGGAAGAGCTTGCGGGTCGAGGTGAAGGCGTTGAACCGCTCGGCGTTGTCGTCGGTCTGCTGGTGGAAGGTCTTGTCGACCTTGAAGCCGCGCCGGGCCAGCGCCGCCGCCGGGGCGAGCACGTCGGCCAGCGGCATCGAGCCCCAGCGGTCGAGCGCCGCCTGCCAGGTCGCGGGAGTGCCGGGCACGCCGACGGAGACCCCGCTGGTGACGAGGTCGGGAGTGAACGGGTAGGGCTGCCCCGTCGCCGGGTCGACGAAGGCGTCGTGCTTCATCGCCGCCGGCGCGGTCTCGCGACCGTCGAGCGTCTTCACCCGCTTGGTCTTCGCGTCGTAGTAGACGAAGTAGCCGCCGCCCCCGAGGCCGGAGCTGTAGGGCTCGGTGACGCCGAGGGCGGCGGCGGTGGCGACCGCGGCGTCCACGGCGTTGCCGCCGCGGCGGAGGACCTGGAGCCCGATCCGCGAGGCGTAGGGGTCGACCGAGGTGACCGCGCCGCCCCTGCCGGTGACCGTGGCCTTGCGAGGTGGCTCGTGGACCCGCTGGGCGGGCCCGGGCGGAGCGTCCTGGGCGGAGGCCGGCGCAGCGACCGGAGCCTGGAGGGTGACGAGCGTGAGCGAGGCGGCGCCGAGGACGGCGAGGGGTCCCGAGAACATGCCAGTGGCAGTACCCGCTCAGCGCGGACCTCTCACCTCGAAGCGGGCCGCGATGAAGGCCTTGTTCTGGTGCACCTCGACGAGCTCGAAGTCGAAGGGCCGCGGGAACAGCGGCCGGCCGGCGCCGAGCGTCACCGGCGCGATGTAGCAGATCACCTCGTCGAGCCGGCCCGCCTCCGCGAACTGGGCGGCGAGATCGCCGCCGCCGACCACCCACACGTCCTTGCCCCCGGCGGCCGCCACGAGCTCGTCGTGCAGCGGGGCCACGTCTCCCTGCGCGAACCGGACGTCCGCCCCGTCGATGCCGGGCAGGTCGCGGTGGGTCAGGACCCACGCCGGCATCGCGTAGGGCCAGCCCTCGCCGGACTTCTCGAGGTGGGCGAGCAGCCACTCGTACGTCGTCGCACCCATGACGATCGCGCCGATGTCCTTGATGAAGTCGTCGTAGTTGAGCGGGCCCTGCTCGTCCTGCTCCTGGACGAAGAGCCAGTCGAGGCCGTCGTGCTCGTCGGCCAGGAAGCCGTCGAGGGTCATCGCGGTGTAGAAGGTGGTGCGGGCCACGTCAGTGCCTCTTCATCCAGTTGAGCGGGTCGCCGGAGAACCCCGGCGAGTCGAGGTCCTCGCCCGCGAAGACGCCGTCCTCGGTGAGCAGCTGACGGGCCAACAGCCGGCGGCCTGCGGAGTGCGTCACGACGTGGGCGACGATCCCGCCGAGCACGAAGCTCTCCGGCGGGTCGCACAGCGCGTCCACGACCCGGTCGGCCCACGCGTCGCGGCGCTCGATGTCGCGGACCACCGCCAGCCACGCCGCGGCCGCCACCTCGTGCCGCTCGACGAGGCTCCCGACGTCGTCCGCTGCGCGGTCGGGGCGGATCTCATCGGGGTGGGTGCCCCCGGTGATCGACGCGACCCAGACCTCCTTGGTGAAGACCAGCCGCTCGAGCAGCTGGGCCACCGAGCGCTCCGGCACCTCGAACACCGTGACCTGCCGGGCCGGCAGCCGCTGCTCGCGGAACCGCTCGTCGGTGAGCTGCTTGGCGGCGTCGAGGAGCAGCCGGGTGTCGGCGACGTCGTGCTGGAGCAGCAGCGAGGTGACCCCACCGCCGCCGGTGCTCCCCCGCTCGGGCTCGGCCTCGACCCACAGCGAGAACGGCGGGTGGAAGTGGATGCCGTTGGGCGCGCTCAGCCAGTGGGCCGTGCCGCCGCCCTTCAGGACGCTCGGCGGGTGCCCGTAGGCGCGCGCGAACGCGCGGCTGAAGCCCTCGACCGACTCGTAGCCCGCTTCGAACGCCGCGTCGGTGACCGAGGCCCCCCGGCGCAGCTGCCACGCCGCGCGCTCGAGCAGGACGCGCCGCTTCATCGCGACCGGCGGCTCCCCTGCGCTGCGGGAGAGCTGCCGGTTGAAGTGGTACGGCGAGGAGTACGCGTCTCCCGCCATGTCGTCGAGCGTGTGGTTGTCGTCGTCGAGCACCGCGTCGAGCAGCTCGCGCAGCCGGTCGCGGCCGGCGGGTGCGTCGGTCTCCTCGCTCACGCGCCCAGTCTGGACCGGATCGTGGGCCGGCGGCCCGACCGTTCTTGCTCGCGTCGCTGCTGCTCAGACCTCGTCGACCGCGGCCAGCGCCTTGGTGAGCAGGTCCGGGTCGTCGTGGCGGATCCAGACGATGCGCGGGTCCTTGCGGAACCACGAGTCCTGGCGGCGGGCGAAGCGCCGGGTCGCCTGGGCCGTGCGATCGCGGGCCTCCTGCTCGGTGAGCTCGCCGCGGAGATGGGCCACGACCTCGCGGTAGCCGATGGCGCGGGGAGCCGTTCGGCCCTCGGCGAGGCCGCGGCCGAGGAGGTGCCGGACCTCGTCGACGAAGCCGCTCGCGAACATCGCGTCGACGCGCGCCGCGATGCGCTCGTCGAGCGTCTCGCGGTCGATGTCGACGCCGATCTGGACGGTCCGTGGGTCGGCGTACTCGAGGACCGGGAGGCTCGCGGCGTAGGGGCGGCCGGTCAGCTCGCCGACCTCGAGTGCGCGGACGATGCGGCGCCCGTTGTCGGGGAGGATCCGCTCCGCGGCGTCGGGGTCGCGCTCGCGCAGCACGCCGTGGAGGCGGTGCGACCCGTGGGTCTCGAGCTCGCGCTGCCACCGCGCGCGGACCGCGTCGTCGGTGCCCGGGAACTCGAACCGGTCGAGGATCGCGCGGGTGTAGAGCGCGGAGCCGCCGACGAGCACCGGCGTCCTGCGCCGCGCGCGGAGCCGGTCGATCACGTCGCGCGCCCAGCGCTGGAACTCCGCCACCGTGGCCGGCTCGCGGACGGTGAGGGTGTCGAGGAGGTGGTGCGGGATGCCGCGGCGCTCGGCCTCGGGGAGCTTGGCGGTGCCGACGTCCATGCCCTGGTAGACCTGCATCGCGTCGGTGTTGACGACCTCCCCGTGGAGCCGCTCGGCGAGGTCGAGCGAGAGGCCGGTCTTGCCCGAGGCGGTGGCGCCGACGACGGCCACGATGGGCGGGTCCGCGCCCGTGGTGTCACCCCCTGCCATGTGGCTAGTCTGGCGAACGCCGCGGGATCATCGGGACCCCGCTCGAGCACAGGAGTGCGCATGGGCTTCCTCGATGACGCGAAGGACAAGCTGCACCAGGCCAAGGACAAGGTCGAGGGGCTGGTCGACGGCCACGAGGACAAGGTGGCCGACGGCGTCGACAAGGTCGCCGAGGTGGTCGACGACAAGACCGGCGGCAAGCACACCGACAAGATCGAGTCCGCGGCCGAGCGCGCCAAGGACGCGCTCGGCGCCGACGGCTCCACCTCGGCCTGATCCGGGGTACCTGCAGCACGTGACCTCCAGCGACCAGCCCCAGCCTCCCGGCAGCCAGCCTCCCGGCAGCCAGCCTCCCGGCAGCCCCCTGCGCGACGACCAGCCGGACGGGCCGCTCCGGCCGACCGACGACGAAGGCGCCCTCCCGGACCCCGACGACGGCGCTCCTGCGGGATCGGTGCCGCCGGTCCACGAGGAGCCTGGGCAGTCCGAGGCCGAGGCCGCGGTGCAGGAGGAGAACGCCGAGACCTCGCTCGACCAGCCGTCTTCGTGACGCCGAAGTCCATCGACGAGCGGTTCGTCGTCGTGCCGGCGGCGTACGTGTTCCTGCTCCGCGACGGCGTCGGCGGGCCGGAGGTGCTGCTCCAGCTGCGGCGCAACACGGGGTTCATGGACGACCACTGGGCGGCCGCGGCCGCCGGTCACGTCGAGAAGGGCGAGACGGCGTACGACGCGGCTCGGCGCGAGGCGCGCGAGGAGATCGGGGTCGACGACCTCGCGCTCTCGTTCGTGACCTCGATGCAGCGCACCCGCGGCGGCGAGCCGATCGACGAGCGGATCGACTTCTTCTTCACCGCGCGCTCGTGGTCGGGCACGCCGCGCATCGTGGAGCCCGAGAAGAGCGGCGGGCTCGAGTGGTTCGCGCTGACCGCGCTGCCAGATCCGGTGGTGCCGCACGAGCTCCAGGTGCTGAGAGGCATCATCGGTGGCGACGTGGCGGCGTACACGACCTACGGCTTCGAACGGGAAGAGACCCATGAGTGACGAGCAACCCACCCAGACCGGCGACCTGGGCGACCAGCCCGAGCCGCAGATCGAGCCCGGCGAGGAGAACCCCGGCGGCGTCGACGCCGTGCCCGAGGAGGACGACGACGTCGTCCCGGCCGACCTCGGCCCCGACACCAACCCCGCCGTCGAGGAGACCCCCGACCCTCTCAAGCGGGTGCTGGAGGGCGGCGAGGACACCGACACTGAGGCGACCGAGTCGGAGGGCGGCGAGCACGAGGGCTCCTCCGGCGACGAGGAGTCGCCCGCCTGAGATGGGTACCGCTCCGGCATGAGCGGTCACGAGCAGGACACCGACATCCGCGACTCCACGCCCAACTCGACGGGACCCTCGCGAGCCGCCGGCGGGATGGGCGTCTCGAGCGAGCGCGTGGGCCACACCGGACCGGGCCAGCACGCCACCGACGGCATCAAGGACACCTCCCGCACCGACGCCCCGAACGACGAGGAGCAGCGTCTCGGCGCCGATGAGAGCGAGGCCGGCGTCGAGGGCCTCGACCCGGCTGCCGGCTACCCGAGCCTCGACCCTCGCTCCGAGGACAAGCCCTACAAGGACGCGTAGCCGTATTCAGACGTAGTGATCGCGCCGGGCGCCAGACCCTCACGCGGCGCCGCAGCCCCGGCAGAGCTGTTCACTACGTTCGGCTACGGCTGCCACCAGCACGGACCGCACCCATTCCGGCTCGAACATGACGTGCTCCCATGCGAACCGCACCACGAGCCAACCGCGCACCGCGAACTCGCTGTAGCGCGCGGCATCGCGCCTGAGCGCTTCTCGTCCTCCGTGCCACTCGAAGGACTCGGCCTCGAGGATCACCTTCAGCCGCTCGTCAACGAGGTCCGGCCGGCCGAGGAAGCCCGGGTCGTAGATCGACACCTGCGGGCGGACGTGCAGACCGGCGACCTGCGCTGCGATGGCGTGCAACCCGGACTCGAACGGGTTCGCCTTGTCGGCCGACGCCAGTGTCGCAACACGGCGCATCTGTGCCGAGCCGGGCCCGCGTGCCCCTGTTGCGAGACCGCGCAGTAGCCGTGGTGAGAAGCCGTGGCGCAGGGCCGAGTCGGCGACGGCCAGCGCCTCTGCGAACGAGAGTCCGCGCATGCAGTCGACCAAGGTGCGCGCTCGGGCGGTGACGCCCTCGTCGACCTCGGACGAGTGCAGGTCACCCCGGTGGATCGCCACGCCGGCGCGCTGCGACGGCAAGACCTTGCGACTGGCCGGCACCGTGATGTCAGGGACCGCGGGCGGGCGCAGCAGTTCCCATCCATGAAGCTGGGCCGCCGAGCGCCACGACACGGCGCCGCTCAACCGGTGTGCGGCAGCTCGCGATGCGTCGACCTCCGGGAGGGCGTATCGACCTCGAGCGAGGACCACGATGTCGCCCACCTCGAGCGCGCGATCCACCCGCGCGCGGTCGGTGGTCGAGATCAGCGCGCCCCGGGTCGCGACGCCAC
This sequence comes from Nocardioides halotolerans DSM 19273, assembly GCF_000422805.1. Classification (GTDB taxonomy): domain Bacteria; phylum Actinomycetota; class Actinomycetes; order Propionibacteriales; family Nocardioidaceae; genus Nocardioides; species Nocardioides halotolerans. Next base: position 84,770 of record NZ_AUGT01000025.1, read on the forward strand.
CAAGGCGCCCGAGCGACTCGACCACCGACACGGCGTCCATCGTGGAACGCCACCGCGGTCACCCGCAGACGTTGTCCACAGGCAGCGGGGCGGGGACGCCCACGGTCGGCATCCCGAGACCGACCCCGCCGGGCGCTGGGGCCTTGGTGCGGGCCTCCCAGGCGTCGCCGCTGCGAGTGCGCCGTACGACGACCGGGCCGTCGGCGACCAGGTGGTGCGGGGCGGCGTAGGTGACCTCGACGGTGGCGACGTCACCGGGGCGCACGTCGCTGTCGGGCGCCTGGAAGTGCACGAGCCGGTTGTCGGGCGCGCGGCCCGAGAGGCGGTGGGTCGCGGCGTCCTTGCGGCCCTCGCCCTCGGCGACCATGACGTCGAGGCGCCGGCCGACCTGGCGCTTGTTCTCGGCCCAGGCGACGTCGTCGGCAAGCGCGACGAGCCTCTGGTAGCGGTCCTTCACGGTCGCCGGGTCGATCTGGTCGGGCAGGGTGGCGGCCGGCGTGCCGGGGCGCTTGGAGTACTGGAAGGTGAACGCGCCGCTGAACCGCGCCCGCTCGACGACGGCCAGCGTCTGCTGGAAGTCGTCCTCGGTCTCGCCGGGGAAGCCGACGATGATGTCGGTGGTGATCGCCGCGTCGGGGATCGCGGCGCGGACGCGGTCGATGATGCCGAGGTACTTCTCGGAGCGGTAGGAGCGCCGCATCGCCCGGAGCACGCGGTCGGAGCCCGACTGCAAAGGCATGTGCAGGCTCGGCATCACGTTGGCCGTCTCGGCCATCGCCTCGATCACGTCGTCGGTGAACTCCGCGGGGTGCGGGCTGGTGAACCGCACCCGCTCCAGCCCCTCGACGTCGCCGCACGCGCACAGCAGCTTGCTGAACGCCTGCCGGTCGCCGAACTCCACGCCGTACGCGTTGACGTTCTGCCCGAGCAGGGTGATCTCGCTGACGCCCTCGGCCACGAGCGCCTCGATCTCGCTGAGGATCTCACCCGGGCGACGGTCCTTCTCCTTGCCGCGCAGGCTCGGGACGATGCAGAACGTGCAGGTGTTGTTGCAGCCGACGCTGACCGACACCCAGGCGGCGTACGCCGACTCGCGGCGGGTCGGGAGCGTGCTCGGGAACACCTCGAGCGACTCGAGGATCTCGACCTGCGCCTCGTCGTGGACCCGCGCGCGCTCGAGGAGCACCGGCAGGCTGCCGAGGTTGTGGGTGCCGAACACCACGTCGACCCACGGCGCCTTCTGCGTGATCGTCGCGCGGTCCTTCTGCGCCAGGCAGCCGCCGACCGCGATCTGCATCCCGGGCCGGGCGGCCTTCTTCGGCGCGAGGTGGCCGAGGTTGCCGTAGAGCTTGTTGTCGGCGTTCTCGCGCACCGCGCAGGTGTTGAGCACCACGACGTCGGCGTCCTCGCCGTCGATCGCGGCGACGTACCCCGCGTCCTCGAGCAGGCCGCTGAGCCGCTCGGAGTCGTGGACGTTCATCTGGCACCCGTAGGTGCGGACCTCGTAGGTGCGCATGACCCCCTCAGGGTACGAGGCGAGAGGCCGTGGAGGTTCATCGAGAATCTGGAGACCTCCCGTGACAGTCCACGAACAATTGCTCGCCATCGCCTTGGAGCGGGGCCTTAGGCAATCCACCGTCATCAGCTACGAGCGACTGCTCAAAAGGCTTGGCTTGCTCTCGATGAACGTGTCTGATGTCTTGCAGTCCGACGTGACAGAACGACTCTGGACCATCGACAACCCCAACACCAGACGGGCTGCGGTCATCGCACTCAGGTCGGTTTTCGGATGGTCCATCAAGATTCCACGGGCGATACCGCGCCGGTACGACCTGCCCGACGAAGACACCCTGCGACTGGCGCTGATGACCACGCCTCACGAGCCCAGGGGCTTGCTGATGATGTATGCCGGACTGCGCATTGGGGAAGCCTGCGCCATCACGTTGTCTGATGTCAGCAGCGACCGTCTCCGGGTGGACAAGCAGGTCCAGCAGCTTCACCGAACGGGGAAGCCGACCGTCACCCGTACCGGCCCGGTCAAGACCGGAGAAGCCGACGTCGTCATTCCGCATTGGCTGACCAACGTGGTGCTGAGCCTGACCGCCACAGCCAAGCCAGACGCCGTGAGGGAATCGCTGAGGCGAGCCGGTCAGAAGGTCGGCATCCGGCTCAACCCGCACATGCTCCGCCACTGGTACGCCACGACGCTGTTGGAGCGGGGCGTCCCTCTATCGGTGGTCTCAGAGCAGATGCGGCACTCCGACCCAGCCGTGACGCTGCGGACCTACAGCCAGAGCAAGGCCAGCAAGTCGATTCACGACACGTTTGGCTAGGGGTATCCCAGTACCCGCCCGTGCTGTGGGCTGCCTCTGCCACCGGGAAACGGCTCTTGTCCCAGGCAAACTACTCGGCTGCGGCACCACGCTGCGCAATACGCCGAAGCCGCTCGAAGTACGGGCGGGCATCCGCAGGGAACTCATCGAGCGAGCGCGTGAGTTGGTCAGCAAGCTCTCGCAAGGACCGCCCTTGGACAGGATTGAGTTGTCCCTGCTGGATGTACCCAACAACGTCCGCACCGACGAGCACCGGGTCCACGACGCCGTAGACCTCACCTCGTTCAATGCTCGCAGGGAATGGCTCACTCAGATGGGCGTCGAGGTCGGCTCGCTGATGCTCATTGAATCGCCCTGGGTTTGCTGGAGGCTCCATCGTTTGGGAACGAGGATGGAGTTATGCCGAGGGACATCACGCCTGGGAAGCCGAGCACGAGGCGGTACAGCCAGGAGGAGAAGGACGCGGCGGTGCGGATGGTTCGCACTCTGCGGGCGGAGTTGGGCACCGATATCGGGACGATCGCGCGGGTAGCTCGTCAACTCGGCTACGGGCTGGAGTCGGTGCGGGCCTGGGTGCGTCAGGCCGAGATCGATGAGGGTCACGCGCCGGGTGTCTCCACCGATGAGGCGACCCGGCTCAAGGCGTTGGAGCAGGAGAACCGTGAACTGCGGCGGGCCAACG
>NZ_AUGT01000026.1 GCF_000422805.1 Nocardioides halotolerans DSM 19273
GCTGACGCAGGTGCCCGCGCTGCGGTGATCTCGACAAGCTCGATCAGCGGTGGCCCGGCACGTGCCTTCCCGGCGGGCTGGCGCGCGGCGGGTGGCCGGTGCTGTCGAGATGGGCGCCGTCGAGCGGAGTGCTCTCTAAGCAACCTTGACTGCGGAGGACCTGCTTCGCTGCGCTCAGCGGATCTTGACCCGGACCTCGTTGGAGACGTTGGGGCCGTCAGTGTCGCGCACGCGGAACCTGTTGACGCCGGACTGGGCGGTCTGGACGTAGGTGGAGAAGGTCTCGCCGCTGACCACGGCGTCGACGGCGGCGAAGTCGTCCCACTTGCCGTTCTCGAAGCGCTGCACCTGGACCACGGCGCCCTCGCCTCCGGGGTAGACGCCGGTCAGGTAGATCTCCTCCATCGGGCCGACCTCGGTCGAGGCGGCCGACAGCGAGATCGCGAACTCCGGCGGCGCGTCGGACGACGGCGGGCCGCTCGGGGTCTGCTCGCCGGGCTGGAGCGTGATCTGCGGCCCGGTCTCCTGCAGCGTGTCGGAGGGCTTCGGGAGGTACATCGACTGCTGGCTCGAGGCGGTGCCGCCCTCGTCGTCGCCGCCGAGGCCGAGCATCGAGGTGGCGGCGAGCGCTCCCCCGCTGACGAGGAGCCCGACCACCACGCCCACGCCCGCGAGTGCGGCCAGGCCGGACAGGACCGGGTGGCCTTCGTCGTCGCTCAACGCGGAGGTCCTTTCCGTGAGCTGGTCCTGTCGTGGGGGTACGACGCCGCCATTGTCGGCCAGGATCCCTCGGCGATCCAACCAGCGGCGCCGCCGGGACCCGTGTCGTCGAGCGGCAGGTCTGGTCTGATGACATCGTGCAGAACCCCTTGGCGAAGCAGCGCGCGCTCCTCGCGCTCCGGGCGCAGGCGGCCCGGTGGCTCGCCGACCACGACGCCGACCTCCTCGCACGCGGGCTCGGGTTCACGGCCGAGGACGTCGCCGCGGTCGAGGCCTCGCGCGCGGCCCACCCGGCGCCGACCGAGAAGCCCGGCCCCGGCACCTACGTCTCGATGGTCTGGGTCGGGCTGAAGGCGACGTTCCAGAGCTATCCGGACAGCCTCGACCTCTCCGACCCGAGGCTCGCACCGGTAGCCGGCCTCAGCTTCCCGGCGTACGCCACCGCCGCCGCGGCGATCGGCTGGGCGACCGACGACGAGGACCTGGTCGCCCGCGTGACCGCCGCGCTCGGCGTGACGCCGGCCGACTGGGAGGCCGCGATCGAGGGATGGACCGAGCGCATCAAGGACGACGTCGTGATCGCGACGATGTACGGGCAGCTGTTCGCCCAGGTCGGCGCCCTGCCCATGAAGGGCTCCCCGGCCGCGCCGTGACCCGCTAGTTTCCCCTCCATGCCTCAGGACCCGGCGGCCATGGGCCGCGCGATTCAGGCGATCATGGCGCAGGCCGGCGCGTGGGTGACGCAGTACAAGGCAGACCTCGCGGCGCGCGGCCTCGGCTTCACGCCCGACGACCTGACGGCCGTCGCGGCGTCAGCCACCGCTCACCCCACCCCGCCCGCCGCCGCCGACCCGGCCGCGGAGGCCGCCGAGATGGAGCAGGTGCGCCAGGCGGCGCTCACGGCGGAGTACCCCGAGACCGGCTTCGCGCCCGACGACCCGCGACTCGCACCGGTGGGCATGCCGCTCGTGACCTACGCCATCGCGGCGAAGGCGGTCGGCTGGGCCAACGGCGACGACGCGCTGGTCCAGCGGGTGGTCACGGCCCTGGGCCACACGCGCGAGGACTACGACGCCGCCGGCGCGCACTGGACGCCGCTGCTCAAGACCGACATGGCGGTGGCGACGCTCTACGGTCAGCTGTTCGCGAACGTCGGGGAGCTGCCGGCCAGACCTGCCTAGCGGCCACCCGGCACGGCGGCCAGGGCTGCGCGGGTGAACGTCGACGGCGGAGCCATCAGAGGTTCTGCCTCCAGACGATCTCCTCGTGCAGCCGCCGGCTCCGCCAGCCGTCCGGCGTACGCGTCATCGAGTGGTGGTAGAGGCCGCCGAGCTCGACCACCTTCGTGCCGCCCTGGCCGTCGTCCATCGGCATCGGGTTGTGGAAGTACGCCGATACCTCGGCGTCGTCGCCGTCGAGCCGGATGTCGACCTGGCCGAGCGTGTGCATCCGCTTCGGGAAGAACGCCGGCAGCACCTCGGCGAGCCACGGCTTCACCTCGGCGAAGCCCGCCGCGATGCCGCCGGACTCCGTGTAGTCGATCCGCGCGTCCGGGGTGAACACCGTGTCCAGCCGGTCCCAGTCACCGGTGTCGATGGCCCGCGTGTAGCGGACCAGGACGTCGTTGATCTCCGCGCGGTCGCTCAGCTCCTGGAGGTCCACGGCGGGAGGATCGCACACAACTGAAACGTGTTCTAGGGCAGCCTCTACCGCGCGGACCCCAGCCGACCCGAGCAATGGCCCGTTGTCGCTATTCAACGCCGGCACACGCGGTCCTAGTTTCGAGAAGTGTCGGCGATTCGTGGAAAGCGATCCGGCCGACCCGATGCGGCCCCTGGGCCGTCATCCCATCCCGAGAGGAAACCCGCTATGAGAAGCTCGTTCGTCGCTGCCGCGCTGGGCGCGGCATCGCTGACCTTGGCCCTGCCAGCCGTCGCCACGGCCGACCCAGTCACCGCAGGTGAGCCGGCACCGCGGCACGCCGATGCCCTCGAGCGTGTCGCGGCCAAGGCCACCGGCGTCGTCGTCGGCCAGATCGCGGCACTCCCGACGTCATGCGGCTCGGCGTTCACCCTTTTCATGTCCGCCGAGTCCGGTCCGCCCAGCTTCACGATCCCCTCCAACGGTGTCCTGACCACCTGGTCGCACCTGGCGAACGCGACGCCCGGATCGGCCCGGCTCGTCGTGGTCGGGCCGTCCGCTGTACCCGGCCACCGCACCGTCCTCGGCACCAGCGCCCTGCAGCCCGTCGCGGTCAACGCCCTCAACTCCTTCCCGACCCGGATCCCGGTCACGGCCGGGACCGCGATCGCGCTCCAGACGACGGTCCCCGGCATGGCATGCGTCGGGGCAACGGTCGTGGGCGACGCCGTCGCCGGTGCCGCCGCTCCCTACGACCCCGCGACCAACGTCGACCTGCCGAACAGCGTTGCCCAAGCCGGGATCCGGATCAACGTCGCGGCCGTCCTCGAGCCGGACGCCGACGGCGACGGCTACGGCGACGTCAGCCAGGACGCCTGCCCCGTGTCGGCGCAGACCCAGGCGGTGTGCCCGGCACCGGACACCACGATCAAGAAGCAGCCGCCCAGGGTCGGTCACAACCGGTTCGTCACGATCAAGTTCAAGTCGACCGTCCCCGGCTCGACGTTCACGTGCAGCGTCGACGGCAAGAAGTTCAAGCCGTGCTCCTCGCCGTTCGACAAGCGGCTCGGGCTCGGCCGTCACAAGGTGAAGATCCTGGCGACCAGCGGGGTCGGCATCGTGGAGGCGAAGCCAGCCACCGTGAAGTTCCGGATCACCCGGTAGCACGCTGATCCATCGGCACCCGGCGCCGGCGGCACCCGCCGCCGGCACCGCGGCACTTCCTGCGCGGCGGGCCAGCCCGTTCAGCAGATGTCGCCGTCGCCGGCCCACCGGCGCCAGTGGGAGCCGACCGGGCCGCCGGGCCGGTGGGCCACCCGGAACCGCAACCGGGTGTAGGCGACCGAGCCGTCCGCACAGGCGCCGAGCCGGTCGGCCCGGAGCACGATCCGACCCGGACGCGCGTAGTAGCCGCCCTCCGGCCGCAGCAGCCAGGTCACGCCGCGTCCGGTGGTGGCGTGGCGTCCCCAGCGCTTCCACACGAGGTGGGCGACCTCGCCCGAGGGGTCACCGCCGTTGTAGAGGTGCCGCGGGTGAGCCGTGCCCCAGCCGGCGCCGGTCGGCTGGGCGTGGGCCGGCGAGCCGAGCACCGGCGGGTCGTCAGCGGCGGCGGTGACCGGCGTCAGCGTGGCCGCGAGGACCACGGCCGTCAGCAGGGGGATGGAGGGCACCAGGAGACGGAGGGAGCGCACACCCCGAAGACGCCCGAGGAGCGGCGACGGGTTGCCGGTGCCCTGTCACGATCCGGTCTCGCTCCTGCGCCGTCGGTAGGCGCGGGCCGCAGCCCGGTCGTTGCACAGGGTGCAGCAGTAGCGACGGGTGCCGGCGCGGGTGCGGTCGACGTACGCGCAGCGGCAGGGGTCGCTCGCGCAGATGCCGAGCCGGCCCACGCCGTGCTCGGCCGCGTGCAGCGCGACGGCGAACAGGAGCCGGGCGCGCAGGTCGCCGCTCACGGTCAGCCCGTCGGGGCCCACCTGGACCACCGCCTCCGCGTAGAGGAGCGCGACGTTGAGCACCGCGCGCGCCTCGTCGGCGTCGACGCACTCGAAGATCGTGCGGATCGTCGCGCGCAGCGACTGGAGCATCGGCAGGTCGTCGTCACGCTGGGCGGCCGCGAGCTCCGGGTGGCCGTTGCGCTCGAGCGCGCGGCGCCACCAGACCAGGTCGTGGGCCATCCGGTCGGGCGGGTCCTCGAGCAGGTCGACGGAGTTCAGCAGCAGGACGGCCAGGTCCAGGTCGTCGGTCACGGGCGATTCCTTCATCAGTTGCTTGACGGATCATGCTACTGACGCTTGACTCTGCGCGTGAGTGCGACACCCGCGGCCGCTCCGTCCGTCACGTCGACGACCGCCGTCGACGACGTCCGCCTCGAGGTGCCCGGCCAGGACCACGAGGTCCGCGCCTGGCTCGTGAGGGGCGGCGACGACGGCACGGGGCGGCCCGCGGTCCTGTGGCTCCACTGGCTCGGCTACCGTCACAACGACCGCGCCGAGTTCCTCGCGCTCGCGGTCCAGCTCGCCTCGCGCGGTGTCGTCTCGCTGCTACCGGCCGGGCACTTCCCGTGGGTCCCCGACCCGGACGGCACCGCGCAGGACGTGGCCCGCGTGAGCGAGCAGGTCGACGCGCACACGGTCGCCCTCGACCACCTCGCGGCGCAGCCGGGCGTCGACCCAGCCCGGATCGCGGTGGTCGGTCACGACTACGGCGGGATGTACGCCGCCCTCCTCGCCGCGCGCGACGCGCGAGTCTCGGCGCTGGCGCTGCAGGCGCTCGACTCGGCGTGGGGCGGCTGGTTCGCGACGTACTGGCTGAGGCTCGAGGGCCAGGCGCGGGCCGACTACTCCCGCCGGTTCGCCGGCCTCGAGCCCCTGGACCGGGTCGCGGAGCTGGCCGGTCGACTCGGCGACCGGATGCTCCTCCAGTGGGCCGGCAAGGACACCTTCGTCTCCGAGGACGTGCGGGCGGCGTACGCCGCGGCGAACGGCGACGCGCGCAGCATCGTCTACGAGGGCGCCGACCACATGCTCGACGACCGGGCCGCGGTCGACCTCGTGGCGTTCCTCGCGGAGACCCTGGGGCTCGACCAAAACTGAAACACGTTCTAGTCTGGCGGCCATGCGGTTCACCTACGCCGAGGCGATGACCCAGGCGAGCTTCTACGCACCGCTGGCGCAGGCCGCCGAGGCAGCGGGCTACACGAGCATGACGGTGGCCGACAGCCTGATCTACCCGCAGGAGTCCGACTCGAAGTACCCCTACACCGACACCGGGGACCGGGAGTTCCTCGACGGCAAGGAGTTCATCGAGACGATGGTGCTGTGTGCGCACCTGTTCGCGCTGACGAGCACGCTGCGCCTCACGCCGTTCGTGCTCAAGCTGCCGGTGCGCCCGCCGGTGCTGGTGGCCAAGCAGGCCTCGTCGATCGCGTTCCTCTCCGACAACCGGCTCGGGCTCGGGGTCGGCATCTCGCCGTGGCCCGAGGACTTCGCCGCGCTGGGCGTCTCGTGGGAGAAGCGCGGCAAGCGGATGGACGAGTGCATGGACATCCTTCGCGGCCTGACCGACCCGGCCGGCGACTTCTTCGGCTTCCAGGGCGAGTTCTACGACGTCGAGCCGCTCAAGCAGTGCCCCGCCCCGACCGAGCGCATCCCCCTGCTCGTGGGCGGCCACGCCGACGCCGCGCTGCGGCGCGCGGTGCGCAAGGGCGACGGCTGGATGCACGCCGGCGGCGACGGCGAGGAGCTCGACCGGCTGCTCACGCGGCTCGCCGAGATCCGGCAGGAGGAGGGCGACACCCGCGACGACTTCGAGGTGCACGTCATCTCCTACGACGCCTACGACCTCGACGGGATCAAGCGCCTCGAGGACAAGGGCGTGACCGACTGCATCGTCGGCTTCCGGGTGCCCTACATCAAGGGGCCGGACACCGAGCCCCTCGAGAAGAAGATCGAGCACCTCGAGCGCTACGCCGAGACCATCATCGCGAAGGCGAACGGGTGAGCGCACTGCCGCTGGTTGAGGAAGGCGCGCTAGCGCCTGTCTCGAAACCACCACACCCGCGCGCCCACGTGATCCCGACAGTCCCAGCCTCGGCTCCAGAGGTTTCGGGACGGTCGCTGCGCGACCTCCTCAACCACCGGACGAGCAATGTCTGAGTCGTGGGACCTGACGCGGCCCCTGAGAGAGGCGATCGCCGAGGCCGAGGAGCTCGTCGCCAACGCGCCGTTCATCCGGACCGAGCAGGACCGGCTCGAGGGCTACGACTACCTCGCCGGCCGGATCCGGATGGCCATGCAGATGGCCTTCGACTACGACCTCGACCGGCCGTTGTTCGTAAACCCCACCCACCAGTTCTCGCGGCAGGGGCTCGACAACCCGGACGCGATCTACTTCAACGCCTTCCTCCGTGAGGGGGTGGAGTACGTCGTCCGCGGATGCCGCGGGACCAGCGCCGACCTGTCCTTCCAGGTGATGTGCGGGCAGTACACCGCGGACTCGGCCGCCACCTCGCTCATGGCCTTCGACGACCGCGAGCTCGACCTCGCGGCCGACGGCACCTTCGAGTTCACCTACGTCGCCGAGCCCGGTGCCAAGTCGATGATCGTCCGCGAGGTCTTCAACGACTGGGACACCGAGGAGCGTGGCACGCTCACCATCGAGCGCACCGACACGCTCGGGCGACCGGCGCGGCCGCTGACCCGCGACCTGCTCGCGAAGAAGTACGACGTCGCCGCGCGCTCGCTGGTCGGCTCGATCCAGACGTGGTTCGCCTTCCCCCACTTCTTCCAGTACAAGGAGCCGGTCAACACGCTGACCGCGCCGCGGTCGACGCCCGGTGGCCTGGCGTCCCAGCGCTCGTCGATCGGCCACTACGAGCTCGACGACGACCAGGCCTTGGTCATCACCGTCCCGCGCTGCGACGACTGCAGCTACCAGGCCGCGCAGGTCGGCTCGGACTGGTACGCCTCCACCGACTACGAGACCCACCAGACCTCGCTCACCAAGGCGCAGGCGGTCACCGACCCCGACGGCAGGATGAGGTTCGTCGTCTCGGAGCAGGACCCCGGCATCGCGAACTGGCTCGAGACCACCGGCCACCGCACCGGCTCGCTGATGCTGCGCTGGCAGCGGCTCGAGCGCGACCTCACCCAGGACGCCGACGGGCCGACCGTGGAGGTGGTGCCGTTCGCCGACGTACGGTCGCACCTGCCGTACTACTCCCCGATCTCGGCAGAGGAGTACGCCGCCCGCATCACCGCCCGCCAGCGCGCCGTGGCGCGCCGGATGATCTCGTAGCGTCCGGCTCGGCCCCGTCGCCAGCGGGGGCTCAGCCGGCCGGCGCCACCACCTTGCTCATCACGCAGTTGCCCTGGCCCTTGGGCCGGACGTAGGTGAAGCCCGCCTCCTCGTAGGAGTGGCGGGTGAGGTTGTAGAGCCAGGACGCGCTCATCTTCTTGGCCGGGTCGCGGACCGAGAGGTCGTGCGGGTAGCCCTCGACCACGCCTCCGCCGGCCTGCGCGATGAGGTCGAGCGCACCTCGGAGCGCCAGCCGGCCGAGACCCTTGCCGCGGTGCGACTTGGCGACGTTGATGCAGGTGATCCGGTAGTCGGGCGGGGCGCAGCCGGCCGCAGCCGCATCGGCGTCGTACTGCTTGCGGTGGTGGACGTTGGGCAGCTCGGACGGCGTGCCGTACTCCGCCCACGCCACGGCGTCCGGCCCGTCGTAGACGAGCGCGGCGTGGGCGATGCCGGCCTCGACCATGCGCTTCTTGAACTGCGGGTTCGGCTCGCCCTCGCCGCGACCGTCGGTGACGCCGTGGTGGAACCACACGCACCAGCACCCGCTGAACAGACCGGTGTTGCGCTCGACCAGGCCGGCGAAGTCGGGCCACGTCTCCGGCGTGAGGGCCTTGATCGCGTAGTCGCTCATGGGGTCAGCGTAGGAACGGTTCCGGACGAGCTCCTTCCGTGACGGCTCGACCAAAACTGAAACACGTTCTAGTCTGACGCCGTGACCACCACCTCCACCCACCACGCGACGCCGGTCGCCGACGCCTACGAGCCCGTCCCGCTGCTCGAGGACAAGGTCATCGTCCTGTCGGGGGTCGGCCCCGGCCTGGGCCGCTCGCTCGGCGAGGAGGCCGCCCGGATGGGCGCAGACCTCGTGCTCGTCAGCCGCACCGAGCGGCGACTCGAGAAGATGGCCGAGATCGTGCGCTCGCACGGCCGGCGCGCGCTCGTCGTACCGACCGACATCACCGACGAGGACTCACGCGCCGAGCTGGTGGAGCGGGCGCTGGCGGAGTTCGGCCGGGTCGACTGCCTGATCAACAACGCGTTCGGCATCCCGCCGATGGACCCGATCAGCACGGTCCCCCTCGAGGCCCTGCGCGCGGCCAACGAGACGAACGTGTTCGCGCCGCTGCGGCTCTCCGCGCTGTTCGCCGACGCGCTGGCGGCCTCGCACGGGTCGATCATCATGCTGAACTCCTGCGTGGTGTTCAGCTCGCAGCCGGAGTACGCCGGCTACAAGCTCTCCAAGGGCGCGCTCGAGCACCTCGCCTCGTCGCTGGCCACCGAGCTCGGCCCGCGCGGCATCCGGGTCAACTCGGTCGCGCCGTCCTACATCTACGAGGACGTCAACAAGGGCTACTTCGACTGGCTCGCCTCGGAGGCCGGCGTCACCCACGACGTCGTCTACGCCGAGAAGGCCGCCCCTACCGACCTCAAGCGGCTCGCCTCGCCCGAGGAGGTCGCCCGGGCGGCGCTGTTCCTCGCCTCCGACCTGGCCTCCGCGGTCACCGGCCAGATGCTGACCGTCGACTGCGGCGAGTTCCACGACTAGGCCATGCCCGCGCTCCGCTCTCGTCCTAAGACCAGATCAGCGCAATCGCGCCCATTCGGTCTTGTTTCACGCGTGAAACCGAGCACGTCCGGCGCGAATGCGCTGATTGTGCACCTACCGGAGCGGCGATGAGCGACAACATCATGGTGCGCGAGCGCGCCGACGTCGGGTCGTACGACGACATCGTCGCGGCCGCGCAGCGCACGACCGGCCTCGGCGGCTTCGGCGGCAGCGCGCACGAGGAGGGGCTGCGGATCCTGGTCGACGACCTCGCCTCGCCCGAGGCCGGCCTGACGCCGCGAGGCAACTACTTCCAGCGCTCCGAGGTCAAGAGCGCGCTGGTCGGCGTACTGCTGACCGAGGCGCAGTTCGCGGCGCACCCCGAGCACCGCGACGTGCCGATCGAGCGGCCGGTGTTCCTGATGGGGCTGCCGCGCACCGGCACCACTGCGCTGCACCGCTACCTGCACGCGGACCCCTCCACCCAGGGGCTGGAGATGTGGCTGACGCAGTACCCCCAGCCGCGCCCGCCCCGCGAGACCTGGGAGCAGGACCCGATCTTCACGGTCATGCAGCAGGCGTTCACCGCGCACCACGTGGAGAGCCCGGAGTTCATGGGGATCCACTACATGGACGCGACGACCGTCGAGGAGTGCTGGCGGCTGCTGAGGCAGACCGGCAAGTCCAACTCCTACGAGTCGCTCGCCAACCTGCCGCGATACCGCGACTGGCTGCGGGGTCAGGACTGGACCGACGCCTATGCCCGCCACAAGCAGAACCTCCAGCTCGTCGGCCTCAACGACGTCGACAAGCGCTGGATCCTGAAGAACCCCTCGCACATGACCGCGCTCGACGCGCTGATGACCGTCTACCCCGACGCACTGGTCGTCTACACGCACCGCGACCCGGTCACGTGCATCGCGTCGTCGGCGTCGCTGTCGGCCGAGACCACGGCGGGTCACTCGACGACGTACGTCGGCGAGGTCATCGGCCGCACCCAGCTCGACCTGTGGTCACGTGCGTTCCACGCGTTCCACGACGCGCGGCCGCGCTACGACCAGGCGCAGTTCGCGGACGTGGCGTTCGCGGACCTGCGCGACGACCCGCTCGGGGTGACGCGCGGGATCTACGAGCAGTTCGGCCTGGACTGGACGCCCGAGGCCGAGGCCGCGATCACCGCGCTCGACCGGGAGTCCAAGTCGGGCCACGCGGCGCCGCGGCACGACTACTCGCTCGACGACTACGGCCTCACCGAGCGCCAGGTGCGGGAGGCGTTCGACCGGTGACGCCCGAGCGCTGGTGATGAAGGCGGACCGCATGATGGGGCGACCGTCCGAGGACTGGATCGTCGCCCTCGTCGAGGAGCGCGAGCGTCGCGAGCGTGCCCAGCAGGAGGGCGAGAGCTCGCCCGGCTGAGCAGCGATCCGGCCTCTACGCAGTGGTGCCGGCTGAGCCCGTCGCGAGCCAGTCGCGCGCCCGCGCGAAGGTCTGGGCGCCGTTCTCGCGCTCGACGGTGCCGACCACGTCGGCGATGGTCACCCCCGCCAAGGACGAGCGCCACGCATGGTCGGCGGCGTACATCACCCGCGCGACGCCGCACGCGCGCCGGCAGGCCTGGGGCGAGGCCGGCAACGGTCCGTTCTGGCGGATCTCGGTGCAGCGGAACGCCGGCTCGTCGCCCTCGATGGCGAGGACCACGTCGAGGACGGTGATCTCGTCGGCGGGCCGGGTGAGCACGTAGCCGCCGGTGCGGCCCTCGGTCGCCGTCACGAGCCCGGCGCGGGAGAGCTGTTGCAGGTGCTTGGCGAGATAGGTGCGCGAGACGCCGTGGAACTCCGCGAGCCGCGGCACCGGCACGGGCTCGTCGGCCTGGCTCAGCAGGATGCAGCAGTGCACGGCCCACTCGACGCCGGCGGACATCTTCATGCGGCGAGCGTACCCGGATGACAACTGTCCGAGTTCATGGTTGACTCTTACTAGGACAATAGACATCCGAGTATCGAGGAGAGGTTCTGCCATGCGCATCGCTGTCGCCGGCGCCACCGGACAGGTCGGCTCCCAGGTCACCGCACTCGCCCGCAAGGAGGGTCACGAGGTCGTCGAGATCTCGCGCGAGACCGGGTTCGACCTGACCGACCCCGACACGACCCGGCTCGAGGCGGCACTGCAGGGCGTGGATGCCGTCGTCGAGGTCACGTCGTTCCCGGCGATCGACGAGGCGGCGTCGACGGAGTTCTTCACCACCGTCGCCACCAACCTCGGCCGGGCGGCGACCGCCGCCGGCGTGCCGCGCAGCGTCGTGCTCTCGATCGTCGGCCTCGACGAGAGCCAGGACTACCCCTACTACCGCGCCAAGCTCGCCCACGAGCGGGCCACCCGCGCGGCCGCGCCGGGCGCGCTCGTGCTGCGGGCGACGCAGTTCCACGACTTCGCGCGGCAGATGCTCGAGTGGAACACCGACGGCGGCGTCGCCCGCATCATGGACGTGCCGACCCAGCCGGTCGACACCGCCGAGATCGCCCAGGTGCTGCTCGAGCTCGCGACCGGCGAGCTCGACGGCGACGTCGACCTCGCCGGGCCGAAGCCGGAGCGGCTCGTCGACCTCGTGCGGAGGTACGCCGAGCACGTCGGCGCGGACGTCGTCGTCGAGCCCGACGCTGCGGTGCCGAGCATGGCCGGCGGCTCGATCCTCCCGGGCGACGGCGCACTGATCCGCGGCATCGACTGGCAGACCTGGCTGGCGGCCCAGCCGCGGAGCTGACCCGCTAGACGGCGGCGGGAGCGGCCGGGTCGGCCCCCCGCCGCCGGTGGTCGCGAGGGCTGATCCCGCGCTCCCGCTTGAACGCCGCACTCAGGGCGAACGGCGTCGCGTAGCCGACCTTCCGCGCGACCGAGCCGATCGTGGCGTCCGCCTCGAGGAGCAGGTCGGCGGCGAGCGCGATGCGCCACGCGGTGAGGAACGCCATCGGCGGCTCGCCGACCAGCTCGGCGAACCGGCGCGCGAACGACGCGCGCGACACCCCCGACCGCGCGGCCAGCTCGGCCACCGTCCACGGGAGCTCGGGGTGGTGCTGCATCAGCCGCAGGGCCGGGCCGACGACCGGGTCGCCCTGGGCGGCGTACCACGCCGGCGGGGCGGCGTCGGGCCGGTCGAACCACGTGCGGAGCAGCGTGATCAGGAGCAGGTCGAGCAGGCGGTCGAGCACGGCCTCCTGGCCCGGGGCGTCGCGCACCACCTCCTGGCCGAGCAGATCGATCAGCGGGGTGTCGAGCTCGGCCGCGCGCAGGACCATCGTGCGCGGCAGCGCGCGCAGCAGCCGCCGCGTCACTTCCCCCTCGAGCAGGTAGACGCCCGTCAGCAGCACGGTCTCGCCGGCGGCGCTGTTGCCCCAGCTGCGCACGCCCTGGCTCAGCTCCTCGACGACCGGGTGCCCGTCGACGGTCGTGCAGACCTGGCCGGGGTGGATGACCACCTGGGCCGGCGTGGCCGGGTCGTCGGCGAGGGTCCAGTGCTCCTCGCCCACCCACACCACGACGTCGCCGGCGTCCAGCCGGACCGGGGCGTCGCCGTCCGGGCAGACCCATGCATGGCCCCGGACGACCGCGGTCACCGACAGCGGCGCCTCGTCCTCCAGCCGGATCGACCAGGGCGCGTCGAGGAGGATGCGCAGCAGGAACGCACCGCGCGCGCGAGGTCCGTCGAGCAGCCCGGCGAGTCCGTCCATGCGCGCGACCGTAGACGCTCGCGTATGCAATTGCCAGATCCAGCCATGGATAGTCTCACGGATCGCCGATTGACTCGGGCTCATGACCTCCACCAGCACCGACCTGATGACCACCACCATGACCACGAGCGCCCGCGGGCCCGCCCTCCTCGCTGCCGCCGTCGTCGCCGGGCTGCAGGCCGGCACCTACTTCACCTGGGCCACCGGCGTGATGCCCGGGCTCGCCAGGGTCGACGACCGCACGTTCGTGCACGCGATGCAGCAGATGAACGTCGCGATCGTGAACCCCGTCTTCATCGCCACCTTCCTCGGCGCCCCGGTGCTCGCCGGCGCGGCCGCGGTGGTCGCGGGTCCGCAGGCGCGGCCGTGGGCGATCGCGGCCACCGCGCTGACCGTCGGCACGCTCGTGATCAGCTTCGCCGGCAACATCCCCCTCAACGACGCGCTCGACGGCGCCGGCCCGGTCGACCGGATCACGGACCTGGCGGCGGTCCGCGCCGACTTCGAGTCGCTCTGGGTGAAGCTGAACGTCGCGCGCACGCTCACCTCGACCGGTGCCCTCGCGGCCCTCGCGGTGGCGGCCCTGCGGTCGCGGGGCTGAGCGGGACCGGCTCGCCGGCTCGCGTCGACACGGGCCAGCGAGGTCAGGCCTCGCCCGCGGCCTGGCGCACCGCCCGCTCGGCGACGGCGTGCTCGTCGGTGCGGGCGTCGTAGGTCCAGAAGTCGCGCAGCCACACCGCGGTGAGGCCGACGCCGGCCACGCACGCGAGCCCACCGCTGGAGATCGCGCCGCGCACCGACCACAGGTCGGCGGTCACCCCGGCCCGGACCTGGCCGCCGAGCGGGCCGAGGGAGTAGGACAGCATCTCGATGCCGGCGAGGCGCCCGCGCATCGACTCGGGGATGGTCTGGCTCCAGACGGTGCCGCGGAAGACGCCGCTGATCATGTCGGCGGCTCCGGACAGCGCGAGGAAGACGCCCACCAGCCAGATCGACGGCATCAGGCCGGCGAGCGCGACCATCCCGCCGTACGCCGTCGCAGCCAGCACGATCGCCCGGCCGTGGTGGTGCACCCGCGACGTCCAGCCGCTCAGCGCGGTCGCGACGAGCGCGCCGACGGTCTCGGCGGAGTAGAGGAGCCCGAGGACCTGCGGCTTGTCGAAGACCTCCTCGGCCAGCGCGGGGAACAGCACGACCGGGAACGCCAGGAGCATCGCGGCGATGTCGACGAGGTAGGTGCCGAGCAGGTCGCGGCGGCTCAGCGCGTAGCTCAGGCCCTGGCGGATGCCGGCGAGCGAGGGCGGGGTGGTCTCGTCGCGGTGCGGGTAGGCGTTCATCAGCCAGAACATCAGCGAGGCGACCGACAGGCCGGCGATGTCGATGAGGAAGCACCAGCCGATGCCGACGTAGGCCACGAGCAGTCCGCCGACGGCCGGCCCGACCAGCACCCCGATCTGCATGCCGAGGCTCGTCAGGGCGTTGGCGGCGGCGAGCTGGTCGTGGGTGACCGTCCGCGGCATCAGGGCCTCGCGGCTCGGCCGCTGCATGGACGAGGTCGAGGCGAGGCCGACGCTGAGCACGAAGATCAGCCAGATCGAGGGGTCGTCGCGGAACGCGTTCGCGGCGAGCACCCCGGTGAACGTCGCCTGGGCGACCCCGCAGGCGACGAGCAGCCTGCGCCGGTCGACGTGGTCGGCCAGCGCTCCGCCGTACAGCCCGAAGACGACCAGCGGCGCCAGCTCGACCAGGCCGACCGCGCCGACCGCGAAGTTCGAGCCGGTGAGGGTGTAGATCTGGAACGGGATGGCGACGTAGGTGACCATCGCGCCGAAGTAGAAGACCGTGCCGGCGTAGAACAGCAGCCGGAAGTCGCGCGAGGAGCGGAGCGGGGTGACGTCGAGCCGCAGCGCGCGCAGGCGCTCACCCCAGGTCACGAGTGCGAAGCCTCTCAGGCCGAGGCGGCCAGGACGAAGCGGTTATCGGGCGGCGACCTCGACGCGCGCACCGTGTCGCGGCACCGAGGTGATGTTGCGGACCAGCGGCTCGTCGGTGCCGACCGCCGTGACGCCGACGGAGCGGAACACCTCGCGCAGCACGGCGACCCCCTCCATCATCGCGAAGCCGGCACCGATGCAGCGGCGGACGCCACCGCCGAACGGGATCCAGGTGTTGGGCGGCGGGTTGTGGCCGAGGAACCGCTCGGGGTCGAACCGCTCGGGGTGCTCGTAGTTGTCCTCGCGGCTGTGCGCGATGAGGATCGAGGGCCCGACGGTGGCGCCGCGCGGGATGTCGACACCGGCGATGGTCTGCGGCTTCATCAGCGTCCGGACCACCATGGGGATGACCGGGTGGAGCCGCATCGACTCCTTGAGCACGGCGTCGAGCCAGGCGTCGCCGTCGGCGTCGTCGGCATCCGCGGCTTCCTGGGTGCGGCGCATCAGGGCCGGGTCGCGCCCGAGCTCGTAGAGCGCCCAGGCGAGCGCCGTGGCCGTCGTCTCGTGGCCGGCGAGCAGCAGCGTGACAAGCTGGTCGCGCAGCTCGATGTCGCTCAGTCCTCCACCGGGCCCGTCGCCGCTCTCCGCACCCTCGCGGATCAGCCGGGACAGCACGTCGGTGCGCTCGGCGAGGTCGGGCGCCGTACGCCGCTCGCGGATCTCGGCGTACATCAGCTCGTCGAGCTCGACCTGGTTCTGCACCGCGGCCTTCCAGGGTCCGTAGCGGTGCAGCGCCGGGATCGTCCACACGAGCAGCACGGCCGGGCTGACGTTGACGGTCGCGGTGACCCGCGGCCGCAGGGCGGCGAGGCGCTTCTCGTCGGTGACGCCGAACACGACGCGCAGGATGACCTCGAGCGTGAGCACGTTCATCCGGTCGTGGCTGCGGAACGGCCGTCCCTCCGGCCAGTGCGCGACCTCGTCGCGCGCGAGCGCCGCGACCAGGCCCTGGTAGCCGCGCAGCGCCTGCCCGTTGAACGCCGGCATCAGCAGCTTGCGGGCGCGCTTGTGCTCGGCGCCGTCCTGGAGCAGCAGCGAGTGCTCGCCCATGACCGGGCCGAGGATCGCGTTGCCCTTCCCGGCGTGGAAGATCTCGGGGTCGCCGGCGAAGATCTCCTTCGCGTGCTCGGGCCGGGTGAAGAACACGAGCGGCCGCCCCTTGGGCATCAGGCGCACGGTGTAGACGTCGCCGTACGTGCGGTGCAGGTAGGGGTGGAACCAGTGCCGGAACCGCATCAGCGCCACCGTCTGCGCGAACGCCGGCCACCTCGGTCCGGCCGGCAGTCCCTTGAGGTCGACCTCGGGCAGCCCGCCCCCGCCGGCCAGCGTCATCCGCTCGAACCGCTGCTGGGTCAGCGCCCGGGTGTCGGTCTCGTCGTGCTCGAGGATGGCCACGGGTCCGAGGTTACTGAGACACCGTGTCTCCGGGCATCCGACCGCGGGTGGAGATGGGCAGTTTCACCGGGTACCCGGAGAAACTGCCGCTGACCGCAAGGAACTCCATCCGGTCAGCGCCGGTTTCACCGGGTACCCGGTGAAACCGGCCCACGCAGGTGGCGGCGCAGGAAGTACAGCTGATGGGCGAGCACGGGTCCGAAGAACTCGCTGCCCGGCCAGACGTCGAAGTGGTCGCACGGGTAGTGGCGGACCTCGGCCCGGCCGGCCTCGGCGGCCTTGGCGGAGGCGCGCGGGGGTGCGCTGCGGTCGAAGTCGGTGATCTGGACGAGGAGCGGGCAGCGCAGCGCCTTGGCGTGCTTCGCCGGACGGTGGCCGCCGAGCTCGAGGCCGACGGAGGCGTCGATCTCGTTGCGCCAGGTCGGGCCGGCGATCGCCAGGTAGGACTCGTAGTGGCCCGGCAGCGTCAGGGCGCCGACCTCCCCCGGGCGCGCGACGACCGGCATCATCACGGGCTCACCGCCGCGCAGCGCGGACAGCCGGCTGCGCAGGCCGGCGCGCGTCGAGCCGAGCATCGCCCGGGCCGAGTGGTGCTTCAGCGCGAGCAGGCCGGCGGCGCGGCCGTCGACGAGGGGTGAGAGCGACACCACCGCGGCGACGTCGTCACGGTCCGCGGCGGCGGCGAGCACGTGGCCACCGGACACCGACACGCCCCAGAGCACCAGCCGCGACGCGTCGACACCGGGCAGTCGGGCGGCCGCGGCCATCGCGGCGCGGTAGTCCTCGAGCTGACCGGCCATGCTGACCCGCTGGCGCGGCGTACCTCCCGAGGCGCCGAACCCGCGGTAGTCGAACGCGAGCACGTCGAGCCCGGCCTCGGCCAGGCCGGCGCCGAACGGTTCGAGACCGGAGTCCTTCGTGCCGCCGAGGCCGTGGGCCATCACGACGACGGGCCGCCCGCGCGGACCCTCGAACGCCGACCCGGCGCCGGTGAAGTGCCAGCCCGACAGCTCGACGCCACCGGAGTCGAAGGTCACCTCGTCGCGCTTCACCCACGCACCTCGCCGTAGATCGTGTGCAGCCAGACCGCGACGACCGCCTCGACCAGCTGCTCGCGGTCGAGGGGGCCGCCGAGGGCGAGCCGCTCCAGCATCCGGTCGTTGAGCTCGAGCAGCACGCTCGCCAGGGCGGTGGCGTCGGTGCCGCTCGGCGCCGCGCCCGAGGCTCGCTCGCCCTCGATGAGGCTCGCGACCACAGGCACGAACGACTCGCGGTCGCTGTCCCACAGCTGGCGGACGGTGCTGCTGGTCGAGCGCGCATCGAGCGAGGCCCGGAAGAGGTGCTCGTGCTTGTCCCACGTCGAGAACAGCGCGCGCACCATGGCCTCGATGTTCTGCGCCGGCGTCCCGTCGCTGCGCAGCTGCTCGGCGGCGGCGGTCGACTCGGCGTACATCTCGTTCATCAGCGCCGCGACCGCGCTGGCCTTGTTCTCGAAGTAGAAGTAGAACGCCGAGCGGGTCACGCCGGCCCGGCGCGAGATGTCGGCGATGTTGATCGAGTCGAGGCTGCTCTCGCGCAGGTGGTGGTCGAGCGCCTCGAGCAGCGCGGTGCGGCGGCGGTCGCCGCGGGCCTCGGTCACCGGCCCGCCCTCGCCATGCCCGCGGGGAGCTCGCGGGTCCGCAGGTCGTGCTCGTAGACGAAGTAGTCGACCTGCTGGGTGTGCCGCGGCCGGTCGGTCACGTGGCCGAGGTAGAGCTGCTCGTCGGCGGTGATGACCCGCTCCATCTCCTCGACGTCGGGTAGCGCGTAGGCACCGACGGCGTACGCCGCGAGCAGCCGCGCCTGCGCCTCGACGAACGGGAACAGCGTCGGCACCGCCTGCGCGAACCCCATGAACACGGCATCGTCGAGGCCGGGCTTGAACATCCGCTTGAAGAGCCGGATCACGTTGCGCGGAGCGCTGAGGAGCTGCTCGTCGAAGAACGGGAAGGTGATGTTGTAGCCCGTCGCGTAGACGATCACGTCGAAGCCGGACGACGTCCCGTCGACGAAGTGCACGGTCTCGCCGTCGAGCCGCTCGATGTCGGGCTTGGGCACCACGTCGCCGGAGCCGAGCCGTAGCGGCAGCTCGACCGACTGGGTCGGGTGCGCCTCGAAGAACTTGTGG
The DNA here is from genome assembly GCF_000422805.1 of Nocardioides halotolerans DSM 19273. GTDB lineage: Bacteria > Actinomycetota > Actinomycetes > Propionibacteriales > Nocardioidaceae > Nocardioides > Nocardioides halotolerans. The sequence continues at coordinate 18,487 of NZ_AUGT01000026.1, forward strand.
TTGGGCTTCGGCAGGCCGTAGAGCTCGGGGTTGGACCCGGTCATGAACTGCATCTTCTGGATGAGCTTGCGCTGCCAGGCCAGCGGGATGTGCGGCGACGTGGCGAAGTACTTGTCGGCGGGCAGGCCGTACATGTACTTCGGTACGATCCAGGCGCTCGAGCGCGTCGAGAGCGTGACCTGGTTCTGCAGCGCCTTGCCGGACAGCTCCACCGCGATGTCGGCGGCGCTGTTGCCGAGACCGACGACGAGGATCCGCTTGCCGGTGAGGTCGAGCGGGTCCGTCGGGTCGATGTAGTGGTGGGAGTGGAACGACTCCCCGTCGAAGTGGCCGGGGAACTCCGGCGTGCGCGGGTCCCAGTGGTGGCCGTTGGCGACGACGAGCAGGTCGAACTCGCGGGTCGCGCCGGCCTGGTCGGTGATCGCCCACCCGCCGCCCGGCCGCCGCTCGGCGTGCACCACGCCGTTCTCGAACTCGATCGGGTCGAGCAGGCCGAACGCGTCGGCGTACGCGTCGAGGTAGGCCTTGACCTGGGTGTGGTGCGGGAAGTCGGGGTAGTCCTCCGGCATCGGGAAGTCCTTGAACGACAGCCGGTGCTTGCTGGTGTCGATGTGCAGCGAGCGGTAGGCGCTGCTGTGACCGTTGGGGTTGCCGAACGCCCAGTTGCCGCCGATCCGGTCGGACGCCTCGAAGCACGTGTAGGGCACGCCGTAGTCGCCGAGCATCTTGCCGGACGTCAGCCCGCTGATGCCCGCGCCGATCACCGCGGTCGTCGGTCGGCGCAGGGATGGCATGCCGGGGACGCTAGGCACTAACTTGACACGCGTCAACTGCTTCCGGGTCGGGATAGTCCCTGACGTTTCCGACACGGTCACGCGTGAGTCGCGTCGGAAACGTCAGGGACTATCGGGGACCCGCGGCGGATCAGGAGCGCGTCGAGTAGACGACGTGCGTCGCCAGCGGCGAGGCGTGCACCTCGATCGGCGTCAGCCGCAGGTCGGTGAGGCCTGCGAACGGCGACTCGCCGCTGCCGAGCACGACCGGTGCGTGGTTGAGCATGATCTCGTCGATCACGCCGGCCTCGAAGCCCTGCCGCACCGCGCTCGCGCCGCCGGCGATCGTCACGGTGTCCTCGCCCGCCGCCTCGAACGCCCGCTCCATCGCCTCGTCGAAGCCGGTGACGAAGTGGAAGGTCGTGCCGCCCTCCATCTCGATCGGGTCGGCCGGGTAGTGGGTGAGCACGAAGACCGGGCAGTGGTACGGCGGGTCGTCGCCCCACCAGCCGCGCCACATCTCCGCGCCCCAGTCGCCGCGGTCGGGGGCGTACATGTTGCGGCCCATGACGTAGGCGCCCCGCGGCGCGAGGATGCGCTCGGTCATGGCCTTGTCGACGTCGTTGGTCGGGGCACCGATGTGCCAGCGGTGCAGCTCCTCACCGCCGACGCCCAGAGGCTCCTCGCGCGTCTGGTGGGGGCCGGCGACGAAGCCGTCGAGGGAGATGGACAGGTGTGCGGTGACCTTCGGCATGGCGGGTCTGACTCCTGGGCTCGAGGGGACTCATCGCTCATCCGACCAGCGACCGCACCAGCAGCACCAGGGCGGACGCCGAGCTGACGACCAGCACGGCCGGGCGGACGACGTGCGCGGGGAGCGAGCGCCGGGCCAGCGCCCCGAGGCCGGTGCCCAGCGCGAGCCACGGCAGCAGCTCGGCCGCGGCGACGGCCTGGTCGCGCTCGAGGTCGCCGGTGACCCACAGGGCCCCCAGCGACAGCCCGGCACCGATGAGGAAGTAGACCGCCATCGTCGTACGGATCTCGCGGGCCGGCCGGTGCTGGTAGACGATCGCGATGGGCGGCCCGCCGATCGACGTGGCGGTGCCGGTGATGCCGCTGGCGAACCCCGCCACCGAGAGGCTGAGCCGGTTGAGCGGCACGGTGACGGCGCGCCACGTGAGGGCCACCGCGCCCAGCACGACGATGCCGATCGCGATGCCGAGCTCGCGCGCGCTGAGGGCGCCGACCACCCACACGCCGACGAGGGTCCCCGGGAACCGTGCCGGCAGCGACCACCCCAGCCCGCGCCAGTCGATGTCGTGGTGGTCGATCACGAGCGTCAGGCACGGCAGCAGCACCGCGACCATCAGCAGCGCCCCCGGCATCAGCGCGGGCTCCAGCAGCGCGGTCACCGGCGCCGCCACCAGCCCGACCCCGAGCCCGACCGCCGACTGCACCACCGACCCCACCAGGACCGCGGCCGCGATCACGGCGTACGTCGTGGGGTCCACCCGGCCCATCCTCTCGTGTCGGGGTGGGTAGTCCGTGACGGTGGGGCCCCAGAACGTGTGGACGAGGGGCCCGAACGTCACGGACTACCCCGGCCGGGCCGCAGGAGGCAGGGCAGCCGGGTCGGCGGCCGGTGCGGACAGGGGGTCCTCGGGGAGCTGCTCGACCTGCTCGCGGCACCACTGGCTGATCTCGCGGGCGCCGGAGAGCACGTCGGCCCGGAACTCCGACCACGAGACCCACTCCCACGCCTCGACCTCGCTCGGGTCGGGTCGCGGGTCGCCGGCGGCGACGGCCGTGAAGACCGGGCACAGCTCGTGCTCGACCGTGCCGTTGTCGCCGACCGCGCGGTAGCGGAACGCCGGCAGCGCCAGCCGCACGTCGGTGAGCTCGAGGCCGAGCTCCTGGGTGGTGCGCCGCACGACCGTCTCGGCGATCGGCTCGCCCGGAGCCGGGTGGCCGCAGCAGGAGTTGGTCCAGACGCCGCCGAACGTCGGCTTGTCGACCGCGCGCTGGGTCAGCAGGAAGCGGCCTCGGCCGTCGAAGACGTAGACCGAGAACGCCAGGTGCAGCGGGGTGTCGGGGCCGTGCACCGACGCCTTGTCCGCGACCCCGATCGCGCGACCGTCCTCGTCGAGGAGGACCACTTGCTCGGCCGGGGAGCTCATGCCGGCCTCGCCAGCTGGTCGACGACGCCCGCGAACACCCGCGGCAGGCGGGCCGCGAGCGGCACGATGCGCCGGCGCACGGCGGGCACCCGCGACGACGAGAGCAAGGCCTGGGTGAGCAGCTCGTGGCGCCGGCCGAGCCGGCGGTAGACGGCCTCGTACTGCTCCGGACGGTCCATGACGACCGCGTCCACCGCCGCGCGCGCCTGCGCGAGACCGAGCGCGATGCCCTCACCGGTGAGCGCGTCGACGTAGCCCGCCGCGTCGCCGACGAGCAGCACCCGGCCGCGGGTCCGGGCCGTGGAGCGCTGGCGCAGCGGACCGGCACCACGGGTGCGCGACAGCGGCCGGCGCTGGAGCCGCTCCCTCAGCAGCGGGTGCTCCGCGAGCAGCTGGTCGAACGGCGCCTGGCGCTCGGTCAGCACCGCGATGCCGACCAGCTCGTCGGCCACCGGCGTCACGTAGGCCTCGGACCCCTCGGCCCAGTGCACCTCGACGTACGGCGTCCAGGGCTGCATCTCGACGTGCACGCGCAGCCCGAAGCGCCGCCGGCCCTCGGGCGGCCGGTCGAGCCCGAGCATCCGGCGCACCGGCGAGTGCAGGCCGTCGGCCGCGATCAGGTAGCGCGCCGGCTCGTCGTCGACGAGCACGTGGCTGCCGCGGTCCTCGACCTCGCCGACCGCGCGCTCGACGATCTTGATCCCGGCCGCGCGCACCGCGTCGGTCATCGCGCGGTGCAGCGTCGTGCGCCGGACGCCGCGGCCCTCGCCGTGCCGGAACGGCGCGTCGGCCGTGCGGCCGCCGCCGAGGTAGCGGATGCCGGCCAGCCGGTGCCCGGCCGGGTCGATGCCGAGCGCGGCGAGGTCGGCGACGGCGCCGGGCATCAACCCCTCGCCGCAGGCCTTGTCGACCGGTCCGGGGCGGGGTTCGCGCACCTCGACGTCGATGCCCGCGCGGGCGGCGTACAGCGCGGCCGCGAGGCCGACCGGTCCGCCGCCGGCGACCACGAGGTCAGGCACCGGACGGCTCCGCGAGCGTGGTGAGTGCGGCGTTCTCCACCCGGATCCGGACGGTCAGCAGCACCGCGTTGAGCAGCGTGAACACCACGGCGGTGATCCAGCAGGCGTGCACGAGCGGCAGCGCGACGCCCTCGAGCACCACCGCGACGTAGTTGGGGTGCGGGAGGAGAGCGTAGGGACCGCGCCGCACCGGCGTCAGCCCCGGCACCACGATCACCCGCGTGTTCCACTGCCGGCCCAGCGTCGCGATGCACCACCAGCGCAGCGCCTGGCTCACCACGACGACGGCGAGCATCGACCAGGCCAGCGCCGACGGTGTGTGCGGCTCGCGCACGTAGGCCTCGACGAGCGCCCCGACCAGCAGCCCGGTGTGCAGCACCACCATCGGCGGGTAGTGGGAGAACCCCGTCTCGACACCGCCGCGCTCGAAGGACCAGGCGGCGTTGCGCCTGGAGACGACGAGCTCGGCCAGCCGCTCGACGCCCACGAGGACGACGAGGATCGTGAACGCCGTCAGGGAGGTCACGCGGCGCTCTCCCCGCCGGCCCGCAGCAGCACGAGCTCGGAGCAGAAGCCGGGACCCATCGCCATCAGCAGGCCGTGGCTCCCGGGCGCGGGCGGCCGTTCGCGCAGCGTGTCCTCCAGGACGTGCAGCACCGAGGCCGACGACAGGTTGCCGATCTGGGCGAGCGAACGGCGCGTGAGCGCGACCGCGTCGGGGTCGAGCTCGAGCGCCTGCTCGAGCGCCTCGATCACCTTGGGTCCGCCGGGGTGGCAGACCCACCAGCCGATGTCGGCGCGGGTCAGCCCGTGGTCGGCCAGGAAGCCGTCGACGTCCTCGCGGACGTAGCGTCCGATCACCGTCGGCACCTGGGCGTCGAGGACGATGCGCAGCCCGGTGGTGCCGACGTCGAAGCCCATCACCCGCTCGGAGTCGGGGTAGAGCCGGCTCCTCGTGGCGACCACCCGGGCGGGTGCCGACCCGTGGCGGTCGTCGCCCGTCGCGACGACGCACGAGGCGCCGTCGCCGAACAGCCCGCTGGCGACCAGGTTGGGCACCGACACGTCGTCGCGCTGCACGGTCAGCGAGCAGAGCTCGACGGCCACGAGCACGGCGACCTCGTCGCGGTGGCCGCCGAGGTAGTCGTCGAGGCGCGCGATCCCCGCCGCACCAGCCACGCAGCCGAGGCCGACCAGCGGCACCCGCTTGACGTCGGGCCGCAGTCCGACGAGGGCGGCGATCCGCGCGTCGAGGCTCGGCACCGCGAGGCCGGTCACGGTCGCCGAGATGATGAGGTCGACGTCCGTCGGCGTCAGGTCGGCAGCCTTGAGGGCGTCCTGCAGCGCCCGCGCGCCGAGCTCGACGGCGTGCTCGATGAAGTGGTCGTTGGCGGTGGTGAACCCGTCGAGCTCGCCGTACGCCTCGAGCGGCAGCACGGTGTGCCGGTGGTCCACGCCGGCGTTGGCGTGGAAGCGTCGCAGCACCCGCTCGTCGAGCCCGCCGCCGCGGGCGATCACCCCGGCGAAGGCGTCGGTGATGTCCGCCTGCGCGTGCCGGAACGGCGGCAGCGCACCGCGGACCGTCAGGATCTGTGTCACGTGAGGCCCACCCTTGCTCGCGTCGCGGTCACTGCCTTGCGTCCGAGGCCGCCGGCCAGGCCGCGCACGAGCCGACCGGAGATCCGGCCGTCGCCGAGGCCGAGCTCGACGAGCTCGTCGAAGACTCTTCGGTCCCGGCGGGCCACCCGGATGCCGCCGTCGACGATCACGGGGTGCTCGGCCAGCCGGGAGGCGACGAACGTGTGCTTGAGGTGCCGACCGAGCTGGTCGCGCACCGCCTGCCGGTGCAGCGCGCCGGGGTCTCCCCCGCCGCGCAGGGCACGCACGGACGACTGGCCGGCCGCGATCCCCGTGGCGATCGCGTAGTAGATGCCCTCGCCCGTCATCGGGTTGATGAGCCCGGCGGCGTCGCCGACCAGCAGCACCCGCCCGTCCGGCTGGTCCCACCGCCAGCTCGACAGCGGGAGGTGGTGCCCCTTCCACTCCGCGCCGTCGTAGCCCGGCAGCAGCTGCTCGAGCTGGTCGAGCAGCAGGGCGCGCGAGGGCGGGTCCTCGCCGTCGGGTGGCAGGAGCTCGCCGTAGCCGATGTTGGAGAGGCCGTCACCACGGTCGAAGGCCCAGGCGTACGCCGGCTGGCGGCGGTCGCCGTACCTGATCACCTGGGTGCCGCGCCGGTCGGGCGGCGTCGGCGCGTAGCCGCGGATGGCGAGCGCGCGCCGGCCGGTCGGCAGGCCGAGGTGCGCACGCAGCACCGAGTGCGCGCCGTCGGCGCCGACGACCACACCGGCGTCGGGGAGGTCGTCGACGGAGGTGACCCGCTGCCGCCGGAACGCCGCTCCGCGCTCCACCGCCCGCTCGACCAGGCGCGCGTCGAAGACCTGTCGCGGGATGACGTGGACGGGCCGCGACATCGTCCCCTCGACCGACCCCTCGCCGCGCGCCAGCTCGAGCCGGGTGAGCGGGGTCCAGCCGTCCTCGACGCCGGTGACGCCGATCGAGGCGAGCTTCGCGAAGCAGTGCGGAGCGATGCCGTCGCCGCACGACTTGTCGCGCGGGAAGTCGGACCGGTCGAGCAGGAGCACCCGCAGCGAGGGGTCGGCGTGCAGGGCGGCGAGCGCGGTCGTGGCCCCGGCCGGCCCGGCGCCGACGACCACGAGGTCCCAGGACCCGTCGGGGGTGATCATCGCTTCTGGGGTCCCCACGGAACTGTTCGCCTCCGCGCGCAGCGCTCGGCGCGAAGAGTTTCGTGGGGTGTTCATCGAGCCCACACCAGCATCGCCACGTCCACCAGTGCCATCGCGATGGCCGCTCTAAACGGGGTCCGCCCCTGTGCGACGAGCGCGACCACCGCGAGACCGGCCGTGATCACCAGTGCTGTGACGGCGAGAGCGATGTTGTCGACCGGTGCGCCGACCACGATCACGACGGCCGCCGAGACGAGGACGAGCGCGGAGACGACCGGGCTCCAGCGCGCGCCGAGCCGGTGCGGCAGCCCGCGGACGCCGGTGGCGGCGTCGTCGGCCAGGTCGGGCAGCACGTTGACGAAGTGCGCCCCGACCCCGAGCAGCGCGCCGGCCAGCGGCAGCCACAGCGGCGGCGCCTGGTCGGGGTTGTCGGTCAGGGAGACGAACGCCGGCAGGCCGCCGAACGCGACGGCGTAGGGAAGCCACGACCACGGCGTCGCCTTTGCGCCCAGGTTGTAGACCCAGCCGGCAGCGACGCAGACGAGGTGGACGAGTCCCGGCAGCCAGCCGCACGCGAGCGACAGCGGGACCGTGGCGACGAGAGCCAGGCCGCACGCCACCCGGACCGTGCGCTCGGAGACCCGCCCGTCGACGAGCGGCTTGTCGGCGCGACCGACGCTGCGGTCGCGGGCGAGGTCGACGAGGTCGTTGGACCAGCCGATCGAGAGCTGGCCGGCGAGGACGGCCGCGACCACCAGGGCGATCCGCCCCGGCCCGAGCCCGACCGCGCCGGCGAGCAGGCCGGCGAGCAGCGTGACCGCGAACGCCGGCCCGGGGTGGCTGGCACCCAGCAGCGCCGCGGCCTTCCTCATGGAAGCGCCCGGATCTCGTGGACCTCGTGGTGCATCACCGGATTGTGGCGCAGCGCCCGGCAGGTGAGCTGCTGCACGTCCTCGCCGCGGGTGGTGGTCACGGTCACGGCGTAGCGGCGTCCGCGGACGTCGAAGACCGCGTCTGTGTGCCCGTCGCTGACGTGCCGGGAGACGAAGCGCACCGAGTCGAGGCGGCGCTCGTCGACGTGGCGGCGCAGCGCGGCCTCGGCGGCCTGCAGCGGCGTGGCCAGCCCCGATCGGCCGCGCAGGTGGTCGAGGTCGACCTCGCCGGCGGCCAGCAGCCGCGCCATCCCGCGCGCCGTGTCGGGCTCGAGGCGCCCGTAGTAGAGACCGTGCGGGAGGACGAGCACGTTGCCGGCGAACCGGTCGCCGCCGATGTGCGAGCACTCCCAGGTCTCGTCGGGGAACGCCTCGGCAAGCCCGGCCGCGACCGGCCGGCCGCGCTCGGCGCAGCACGCGTCGTGCCGGCCGTGGGTGCAGACCGCGAGCACTGGGTCGGCGTGCCGCGCCAGCCCGAGGGAGCGGCCCTCGGCGAGCGTCTCGAGGTCGAGGTCGTGGACACCGGCGAGGTCGTCGAGGACGGCGGTCTCCAACCAGGGCTCGGCGTGGTGCGCGTACGCCGCGAAGACCCGCACGCCCGCGGTGGCCTTCGACGCCCCGGACGGGCGCCGGATCAGCAGCACCTTGGTGCGGGTCGCAGCGGTGCGCTCGCGCAGCTCGGGCCCGATGCCCGGCGGCATGCGTGCGTCGCGCAGCGCGTCCTCGCCCCACGGACCGGGGTGCTCCACCAGCAGGAAGGACCGCACCGTCGACGCGGTGCCGGCCATCGTCTCGCTGCGCTCCTCACTGGCGACCGCGCATCGGAAGGGCATGGCACCCATCATCCGGTGACGACCCTGAGCAGCCCCTCCCGGACCAGCCGACGGGCCAGGACCAGCCGGCTCTGCTCGTCGAGCGGCAGGTCGCGGGGGCGCAGCTCGGAGCGGTCGCGGACCACCTCGAGGGCCTCCCGGATCCGGGCAGGCACGTCCATGCTGCGGTCGCCGAGCAGCACCTCGACCCGCTCGCCGTCCGCGCGGTCGACGAGCACCAGGGGGTGGCCGGGGCGGCGGCGCAGCAGGGTCTCGTCGTCGATCGCGTCTAGGCCGAGGCCGTCGACCAGCGCGCCCTCGAGACGTGGCGGCCGCGAGGTGAGGAAGCGGCGTACCTCGGCCTGCACCGCCTCGCTCGGGTCGACCGCCCGCAGCCGGTCGGCCACGTCGGAGAGGTGCCGGCCCAGCTGGTGGGCGAGGGCCTGCGGGTCGTCGAGGTAGCCGGCCGGGAGGTGCTCGGCCGGCACGCCCTCGGTCAGCGACCTGAGCGACCGCTCGACCAGGCCGCGCCAGGTGAGCTGGTTGATGCCGATCGTGATGTGCAGCGAGACCGTGTCCTGCGCGCGTGCGGCGTGCGGGGTGCCGGTGGGGAGGTACATCACGTGGCCGGGCTCGAGCAGTGGCTCCTCGGCGGCGGCGCCGACGGGGTGCAGCTCCCACTGCTTGGTGCCGGCGGTCTGCAGCACGAACACGTCGTGGGTGTCGGAGTGCACCGCGAAGCCCTGCGACCCGGGCGGGGTGAGGTAGGCGTTGGCCTGGCAGGGGTGGCCGAGCTCGAGCTCGAGCTCGGAGATCAGGTCGACCAGCGGCGGGAACGAGCGGTGCAGGCCCTGGAAGACCACGGTCGCGCCGTTGCGGAACTCCTCGACCGCGGTGCGCCCGTCGACCAGCCCGGTCAGCGCGCGGCCCGCGAGCGTGGCGCCGCGCGTGTAGTCCTTCTCGGGCAGCACCGTGCCGTCGCGCACCAGCCGGACGCTCGGCGTGCGGATCCCGGTCGCGGTCAGCAGGCGGTCGGCGTCGTCGAGGGAGAAGTACGCCGCCAGCTCGTCGGGGTCGACCTCGTGGTGGTGGACCTGCGACGCCCAGACCTTCTCGCGGAAGGTCTGGGCGTCACCGGTGAGCTGTTGGAGAGCGCTCAGGAGGCGTCCCCGTCGGTCGTGTCGGTCGAGTCGCCGTCGGTGCCGTCGGCGTCGCCGGAGTCACCGTCGGTGCTGTCGGTCGAGTCGCCGTCGGTCGAGTCGCCGTCGGTGCCGTCGGCGTCGCCACCGTCCGTGCCGTCCGCGTCGCCGCCGCCGAGCCCGGCGTCACCGGACGGGGCCGTGGTCATGTCGTCGTCGCCGAGCGGCTCTTCGGGAGTGGTGGTCATGTGTCCTCCAGTGGGTCGGTGTGGGACCAGTCAAGTACCCCTGGGCCTCGGTGTACACACCGCGAGCCGGTCAGCCGCGGATCAGCCCGGGATCAGCCCGCGCCGCCGGGCGATCGCGGCCGCCTCGGTGCGTCCTGACGCGTTGAGCTTGGCCAGGATGTTGGACACGTGCACCGAGACCGTCTTGGCGCTGATGAACAGCTGCTTGCCGATCTCGCCGTTGGAGCGGCCCTCGGCGACCAGCGCCAGGATCTCGGACTCGCGCGCGGTGAGGGTGTCGGACGCGGATCCGTCGGCGCGCGCCGGCGCGCTGCCCTGGGCGCGCAACCGATCGAGGAGGGGTACGGCGCCCAGCCGGTGGGCGACCTCGCGGGCCTGGTCGGCGAGCTCGCGGGCGCCCGCGGTGTCACCGGTGGAGCGCAGGATGCCGGCGAGCACCGCCCGGACCGTGGCGAGCTCGTGGACGTGCCCGAACTCCTCGTAGAGGTCGGCGGCCTCGCGCCAGACCTGGACGAGGTCGTCCTGCGTGGGCGCGTCGACCCCGGAGAGCCAGCGGGCGCGCAGGGTCTCGGCGTCGAGCCGCTTCACCCACGCCCGGCCCTCCGGGCCCCAGTGACCGGAGGGGTCGGTGTACTTCTGGAGCACGACGTGGCCGTCGCCGTGCAGCCGCTCCACCTCGGCCATCAGCTCGGTGCGCTCCGCGCCGCTGAGTCGGGGCAGCGCATCGGCCACCGCGCCGGTCGCGATCGCGGCGAGCCGGATGCGGGCGCTGAACCACGGGTGCCAGATCCGGCCGAGCACCGTCACGGCGTCGTCGTAGACGCCGATGACCTTGATCGGGTCGTCGGCGCGCGCGGCGTCGGCCATCTCGGCGACGACGGAGTTGATCGCCACGCCGCCCTCGAGCTCCCAGAACCGGCGCAGGGCCCGGGCGCGCTCGGCCACGGGCTCGCCGCGGCCGGACTCCACGAGCAGCGCGACGCCGGCGACCAGGGCCGCCGGGATCGGCGGCACCTGCTCGTTGCTGGTGTCGGCCAGCCGCAATGCCTCGTCCCAGTCGCCGTCGACGCTCTTGATCCACGCCAGCTGCCACCGCGACTCCCAGCCCCAGGGGCCGTAGGGGACGCCGGCGTCGGCGGCGGACTTCATCGCGCTGCGGAACCACGTCTCGGCCTGGGCCCACTCCGCCCAGTCCTGGTAGGAGCGGCCCAGGAAGTAGCGGGCACGCAGCTCGGCGCGCAGCGCGCCGGTCTCGACCGCGCGGTGGACGGCCTCGACCAGCGCGGAGCGGAGCGCGTCCTTCGGACCGGCCTTCTTGAGCTGGCTGAGGGTGGTGATGACGTCGGCGGCGAGCTCGTGCAGGTCGAGCCGCTCGGCCAGCGCCAGCGCGTCGAGCCCGGCGGCCTGCGCCTCGTCGTAGCGCCCGTAGCCGGTGAGCACCCGCGCCTGGATCGCGAGCACCTTCGCACGCAGCCCGCCGGCGTCCTCGGGCAGCAGGTCGACGGCCTGCTGCACGAGCTCGCAGGGGTCGAGGTCGGGGCTCTCTGTGAGGATCACGACGTCGGCCTGCGCGGCCAGCATGCGGGCCCGCCACCCGGGCGGGGCGTCGGGGGCGAGCGCCGCGAGCTGCTCGGCGAGCAGGGCCGCGGCGCGGGTCGGCTGGCCCGACGCCGTGAGCGCCTCGGCCGCGCTGACCGACAGCTTGGAGATGTCGATCTGGCAGGTCGAGCGGCGCCGCGGGTCGGCGAGCAGCTCGAGCGCCTGCTCGTAGTGGTGGGCCGCCTCGTCGGGGCCGGCCACCGCGGTCGCCTCGTCGCCCGCGCGGATGCTGGCGTCGAGGGCGGTCTCGAGGTCGTGGGCCAGCCGGGCGTGCCGGGCCAGCTCCGCGGCGGTGCCGCGGCCCATGCCCTCCTTGAGCGCCTCGGCGTACTGCGCGTGCAGCCGCACCCGCTCGCCGGGCAGCAGGTCGTCGTAGACCGCCTCGCCGAGCAGCGCGTGGCGGAAGGAGTAGGTGCCTTCGCCGGGCACCAGGAGGTTCATCTCGACGGCCTGGCGCAGACCCTCCTCGAGCGAGTCGACGGGCACCCCGGACGCCGCGACCAGCAGGTCGTGGGCCACCTTGCGGCCGGCGACGCTCGCGACGCGCACGACCTGGCGGGCCGCCTCGTTGAGCCGGTCGAGGCGCACGAGCAGCACGTCGGCGAGCTCGTCGGGCACCCAGCTGCCCGGCTGGGTGGCGGCGCCGACGAGCTCCTCGACGAAGAACGCGTTGCCCTCGGCGCGGCGCACGATCGCGCTCAGCTCCTTCTCGCGCATGGAGTCGGGCGAGAGGCTGGCGATGAGCAACCGGACGTGCTCGTCGCCGAGCGGGGCGAGCTGGAGCCGCTCGACGCCGCCGAGACGGGACCACTCGGCGACCTGGCGGCGCAGCGGGTGGCGGCGGTGCAGGTCGTCGGAGCGGTACGACGCCACGATCGCCACCCGGCCCTCGCCGGCGCCCTCGAACGGCCGGGAGAACAGGAAGCTGAGCAGGTCGCGCGTGGACTGGTCGGCCCAGTGGCAGTCCTCGATCACCAGGAGCAGCGGCGCCTCCGCGGCTGCCTCGCCCAGGAGCGTGTGCACCGCGGCGAACAGGTCCGCACGGTCGACGCTCTCGCCCTCGATGCGGCCGGGCGTGCCCTCGGCGGGCACCAGCACCCGTCGTCCGGGCTGGAGACGCGCGAGCGCGGGGTGGGCCTCGGCGACTCGCGCGACGACCTCGGGCAGCTCGGCCTGGAGCCGGCCGAGCACCTCGGAGAAGGGCAGGTAGGGGAGCGCGCTGTCGCCGAAGTCCAGGCAGTGCCCGGCGAACACGCGCCACCCCTCCTCGACCGCGAGGTCGCGGAGCTCGACCAGCAGCCGGGTCTTGCCCACGCCGGCGTCACCAGAGAGCACGACGTGCCGCGGAGGCACGGTCCGCTCCGCGTCGTCCGCCGACGACGAGACGCCGAGCAACGAAGCGATCTCCGTCAGCTCGGCGTCTCTGCCGATCAAGGTCCGGCTGGTCGTGTGTACAGCCACACCGTCCATGATCCCTTGTTCAGTTGTGAGGTCGTGCACCGTTTTCCTGTCCGGCGCCGTGTCGATGCTCATCCGAGCTCGATCTCGGTGGCGGTGCGCGGTCAGCGCGGCGTGCGCGTGGCCTCGGCGGGTCGGCGTACGAACGGCATCCGCACGCGGCGACCGTGGCGGCCGACCTCCTTGCGAGCCCGGTTGCTGCGGTACTCGATCTCGGCCTGGTAGGTCTCGAAGGTGTTGTACATCTCTGGTGTGCTCCTCAGTCGGTGTTCCGGTGCTGCCTGGTGATCACAAAGATCGCCGCCTGAGGTAGGCACCCACATCGGGAAGGTGCCTTATCTCTGGCACCAGGTCCACGGACGCGAACCCCTAAGCACGACACCGATGCCGCCGAGCACGCGTAGGAGGCACCTCATGCGTCACACCGGCCCCACCGGTGACTGAGGGGGTGGGCGGTCGGTACGGCCCCGTCAGGGCCCGACGGGGCGGCCGCCGAGCCACGTGCCGGCGACGAGCGGTACGCCGGGGCGGTAGGCGAGGTGCACGTGCGACGGGGCGTCGAGCAGCACCAGGTCGGCCCGCGAGCCGACCGCGATGCGGCCGACGTCGTCGCGGTCGAGGGCGCGCGCACCGCCCGCGGTCGCGGCGTGCACGGCCTCGGCCGGGATCATCCCCATCTCGCGGACGGCGAGCGCGATGCACAGCGGCACCGAGCTGGTGAAGCTCGAGCCCGGGTTGCAGTCGCTGGCCAGCGCGACGGCTACTCCGGCGTCGAGCAGCCGCCGCGCGTCGGGGTAGGGCTGGCGGGTCGAGAACTCCACGCCGGGCAGCAGCGTGGCGACGGTGCCGCTGTCGCGGAGCGCGTCGACGTCGGCATCGGTGAGGTAGGTGCAGTGGTCGACCGCGGCCAGCCCCAGCTCGGCCGCGAGCAGCACGCCCGGGCCGGGTCCGAGCTGGCTGGCGTGCAGCCGGCCCCTCAGGCCGTGGGCCGCACCCGCCTCGAGCACGGCCCGCGCCTGGTCGGCGTCGAAGGCTCCGGTCTCGCAGAAGGCGTCGACCCAGCGGGCGTAGGGCGCCGCGGCCTCGAGCATCGGCCCGGTCACGAGGTCGACGTAACCAGCGGGGTCGCCGGCGTACTCGGCCGGGACGACGTGCGCGCCGAGGAACGTCGTCTCGTCGGTGAACTGCCGCGCCACCGCCAGGCTGCGGGCCTCGTCGTGCACGGTGAGGCCGTAGCCGGACTTGATCTCGACCGTCGTGGTGCCCTGCCGGGTCATCTCCTGCACCAGCCTGGCGACGTGCGCGGTGAGCTGCTCGTCGGTCGCGGCGCGGGTCGCGGCGACGGTGGTGCGGATGCCGCCGGCGGCGTAGGACTCCCCCGCCATCCGCGCCGCGAACTCCGCAGCGCGATCTCCCGCGAAGACGAGGTGGCTGTGGCTGTCGACGAAGCCCGGCAGCACGGCCCGGCCCCCGGCGTCGACCTGCTCGTCGGCCGCTGGCGCGTCGGCCGCAGGCCCCACCCAGGCGACCGTGCTGCCCTCGACGACGACGGCGGCGTCGACGATGGTGCCGAGGAGGTCGTCGGCCGCCGTCGATCGTTGCGGGTCGTTGGTGACCAGCTCGCCGATGTGGGTGATGAGGGTCGTGGCCGTCACCGGAGCGCTCCGATCGCGTCGTCGAGCTCGCGCCCGATCTCCTGCTCGTCGCCCCTCGTGAACACGACGCGCCCGCCGACGACCACCTGGCTGACGTCGGCTGCCGTCGCCGCGAACACAGCGGTGTGCTCGTCGGCGCCGGTGCCCGCCGTGCGCGGCGTGCTGGTGTCGAGGGTGACGAGGTCGGCCTCGGCGCCGACCTCGATGCCCCGCCCCGCGGTGCCCACCGCGAGCAGCTCGGCGGCGGTCCAGTGGCCGCGCTCGCCGGTCGCGAGCCGCTCGTCCATCTCCAGTCCACGCAGCTCCTCGAACGGGTCGACGACCGCGTGGCTGTCGCTGCCGATGGTGACCGGGCAGCCCGCCTCGTGCAGCCGGCGGGCCGGGCCGATCCCGTCGGCGAGGTCGCGCTCGGTGGTCGGGGTGATGCAGACGCGGGTGCCGGTGGTGCCGAGCAGCTCGATGTCGTCGCCGGTGAGGTGCGTCGCGTGCACGACCGTGGTGCCGGGGCCGAGCAGGTCGGCCTCGTGCAGCAGCCGGGCCGGAGTGACGCCGTACGCCGCGAGGCAGGCGTCGTTCTCGGCGGCCTGCTCGGACAGGTGCACGTGCAGCGGCGCCCGGCCTCGGAAGACCGGCAGCTGCTCGCGCGGCACCGCGCGCACCGAGTGGATCGCCGCCGGCCCGTCGCCGGCCCGCGCGGCCCACGCCTCGGCGTCGCCGTCGGAGTAGCGGCGCTGCACGCCTTCGGGCGGTGCGCCGAAGCCGCTGCTCACGTAGCACGTGTCGAGCAGCGTGATCCTGATGCCGGCGTCCTCGGCGGCCTGGCGCAGCGCGTCGCCCATCGCGTTCGGGCTGGCGTACGCCGTGCCGTCGGGCCGGTGGTGGACGTAGTGGAACTCGGTCACGCTCGTGTAGCCCGCGGCCACCATCTCGCGGTACGCAGCGCGGGCGAGGGCGCGGTAGGTGTCGGGCTCGAGACGCTCCGCCACGGCGTACATCTGCTCGCGCCAGGTCCAGAACGTGCCCCGCTCGCGCTGGGTCCGGCCGCGCAGCGCGCGGTGGAACGCGTGGCTGTGGTCGTTGACGAGGCCGGGGAGAGTGAGGCCGGGGAGCCGGGCAGTTTCACCGGGTACCCGGTGAAACTGGCGCTGACCGGATGGAACTCCGTCCGATAAGGGGGAGTTTCGTCGGGTCAGCACCACCGAGGCGAACCTGCCGTCCGCGATCTCGACCAGCACGTCGTCGTGGACGGCGCCGCCAACCCAGGCGCGCTCGAGGAGGTAGGACGAACTCACGTCGCCAGCCTCTCCAGCGTCTCGGCCAGCGCGTGCACGCCGGCCAGGCAGTCGGGGATCGACGCGGTCTCGGCCGGCGAGTGCGAGACGCCGGTGGGGTTGCGGACGAACAGCATCGCGGTCGGGATCCCTTGTGCCGCGAGGATCCCGGCGTCGTGGCCGGCTGCGGTCGGGATCACCGGCCAGTCGCCCGACTCGTGGTCGGCGGCGATCCGCGCGGCCAGCGCAGGGTCGAAGGTGACCGCGTCCGAGACCGACTCGGCGGTCACCTCGACCGCGGTCCCGTCGCGCTCGGCGCGCTCGGTCGCCTGCCGGGTGACGGTCTCGACGAGCTCGCCCAGCGCTGCTTCCGACGAGCAGCGCGCGTCGAGCCAGGCGAGCACCTGCGACGGGACGGCGTTGGTGCCGTTGGGCGTCACCTCGACGCGGCCGAACGTCGCCCGCTCGCCCGCCAGCCGCGCCTGCTTGTTGGCGGCCAGCGCGGTCATCGCGTAGGTCAGCATCGGGTCGACGCGGTCCTCCATCCGCGTCGTGCCCGCGTGGTTGGCCTCGCCCCGGAAGTCGAACCGGTAGCGCCCGTGCGGCCAGATCTCGCTGGCCACGCCCACGGCCGCCCCGCGGTCGACGAGGTCGCGGCCCTGCTCGACGTGCAGCTCCACGAACATCTCGACGCCGTCCAGCAGCCCCGGGCCGCCGCCCTCGACGACCTCCTCGAACGCCACGCCGTCACGGTCGCGCAGTCCGCGCGCCTTCTCCCACTCGATCGCCCCGCTCGCCAGCCGCGACCCCAGGCACGCCAGCCCGAACCGCGACCCCTCCTCCTCCACGAACACCGACACCCCGATCGGCCTGGCCGGCACGACCCCGCGCTCCCTCAGCTCGTCGACGGCCGCCAGCGCCGAGACGACCCCCAGCGGTCCGTCGTACGCCCCGCCGTCCAGCACGGAGTCGAGGTGGGAGCCGGTGAGCACGCCCCCGGTCCGGGATAGTCCCTGACGTTGTGACACGGAATCCGGCGGGTCGACGGCCAAAACGTCAGGGACTATCCCACCGTCCGGGTCCCACCACGCCACGAGGTTCCCGGTGGCGTCGGAGTCCAGCGCGAGGCCGCGGGCGCGCGCCTGCTCGCGGAAC
Source organism: Nocardioides halotolerans DSM 19273 (assembly GCF_000422805.1). Lineage (GTDB taxonomy): Bacteria > Actinomycetota > Actinomycetes > Propionibacteriales > Nocardioidaceae > Nocardioides > Nocardioides halotolerans. Next base: position 35,469 of record NZ_AUGT01000026.1, read on the forward strand.
CAGTCGGCGAGCTCGCGCTCGGGAGCGGTGAACGGCTGGCGGAAGTAGCCGCCCGAGGTGGCGGACCGGCCGACGGGTGCCAGGTCGGACCACATCCGCTCGAAATCGTCAGGCACCCCTTCATCCAACGACAGCCGGCGCCGCGCTGCCACCAGCACGCCGCGAGCGAGGGTCTCGGATCCGAGATCGAGGGCGCGTGAGCCAGACTGTGGCGCATGGAGTTTCAAGACGTCGTACGCCGCCGCCGCATGGTCCGCGACTACAGCGACGAGGCGGTCGACCCGGCCGTCGTCGACCGGGCGCTCGCCAACGCGGTGCGCGCGCCGAGCGCGGGGTTCAGCCAGGGGTGGGCGTTCCTGGTGCTCGAGCAGCCCGAGGACGTACGCCGCTTCTGGGCCGCCACCGCCGACGACCTCGACGAGCCCGACAGCTGGCTCGCCGGGATGATGGGCGCCCCGGTCGTGATCCTCCCGTGCTCCAGCAAGGCGACCTACCTCCGGCGCTACGCCGAGGACGACAAGGGCTGGACCGACCAGGACGAGTCGCGCTGGCCGATGCCGTTCTGGCACATGGACGCCGCGATGGCGGCCCTGCTCATCCTCCAGACGGCGACCGACGCCGGCCTCGGCAGCTGCTTCATCGGCGTCCCGCCAGACAAGGACGCCGCCGTGCGCGAGGCGTTCGGCATCCCCGACGACCACGACCCGGTCGGCGTGATCACGATCGGCCACCGCGCCGGCGGCGAGGCGCCGTCCGGCTCGCCGCGCACGCGCACGCGCCGTCCGCTCGACGAGCTCGTGCACCGTGGTCACTGGGGTCAGGCCGCCCGCGGCTGAGGGACGCCGTTCTCGCCGAGCCCCGGGGATCGCAGCCCCGAGGGCACTAGGGTCCCGCCATGACCGAGGGAGGGACCGAGGGAGGAGACGGGCTGCCACGCGCCGTGCAGAGGCTGCAGGCGCTCATCCGGATCCCGACCGTCTCGCGGCTCGACCCCGAGCAGGTCGACACCGCGGCGTTCGACGATTTCGTCGTGGAGCTCGCGCGGCAGTTCCCGCTGGTCCACGAGCGGCTCGAGCTCACCCGGGTGCACACCCACGGGCTGCTCTTCCACTGGAGGGGCGCGAGCGACGCGCGGCCGGTCGTGCTGATGGCCCACCTCGACGTGGTGCCGGTCGAGGGCACCTGGCAGCACGACGCCTTCAGCGGCGCGGTCGTCGACGGGCAGGTCTGGGGGCGCGGCACCCTCGACGACAAGGGCAGCCTCGTCGCGATCTGCGAGGCGGTCGAGACGCTGCTCGAGCGCGACGTCGTGCCGGCCCAGGACGTCTGGCTGTCCTTCGGCTGCGACGAGGAGGTGTTCGGCACGGCGGCCGAGGGCGCCGTCGACGCGCTCCGCGAGCGCGGCGTCCGGCCGTGGTTCGTCGTCGACGAGGGCGGCGCGATCGCGCACGACGCGTTCACCGGCGTCGGCAGGCCGGTCGGCGTCGTGGGCGTGACCGAGAAGGGCGTCATGTCGGTGCGGCTGCGGGTCGAGGGCCGCGGCGGCCACGCCTCGACCCCGGCCCGGATGGGGCCGACCGCCCGCCTCGCCAGAGCGATCACCCGTCTCGACCGCTCGCCGATGCCCAGCAGCCTGCCCGCGCCGACGGTCGAACTGTTCCGGCGGCTCGCCCCGCACGCGCCCCTCGCCCTCCGCCCCCTGCTGGCGAACGCCGGGCGGCTCGGACCGGCGCTGCCGAAGGTGCTCACCGCCCTCGGGCCCGAGTCGGCGGCGATGGTGCGCACGACGTTCGCCGTCACGACGTTGCAGGGCAGCCCGGCCCTCAACGTCATCGCCGCGACCGCGACCGCCGGCGTCAACATCCGGATCATGCTCGGCGACACCTCGGAGTCGGTGCTCGCCCACCTGCGCAAGGTGATCGGCGACGACCGCGTGGAGATCGACGTCGTCGAGGTCTTCGAGCCGTGCCCCCTCTCGCCGTACTCCACCGACGGCCACACCGACGAGGCGTTCGACCTCATCGAGACCACGATCGGCGAGGTCTTCCCGGACACCGTCCCCGCGCCGTACGTCATGATGGCCGCCACCGACTCGCGCACGTTCACCGCGATCTGCGAGCGCGTCTACCGCTTCGCGCCGTTCCGGATGACCAAGGCGCAGCGCGAGGCCATCCACTCCTACGACGAGCACCTCGGCGTCGACGACTTCCTCGACGGCGTGCGGTGGTACCAGCGCCTGATCGAGCGCCTCCCCTCGTGAGCGCCTCGTGAGCGCCTCGTGAGCGCCGTCGCGCCCGCTCCGGTCCGGCCGGTGCACGGGCTGTTCGCGATCGTCGGCTTCCTCGTCTGCGTCGAGCTGGCGAGCGGCGTGCTGCAGGGGTACTACACGCCGATCTACAGCGACATCGCCGACCACCTCGTCATCAAGGACGCCGACGTCAACTGGTTCGAGGCGGCGCAGCTGGTCGTCTCCGCGCTGGTCGTGCCGCCGCTGGCCCGCCTCGGCGACCTGGTCGGCCACAAGAAGGTTCTGCTGGTCTCGACCGCGGTCACCGCGCTCGGCAGCTGGGTGCTCGCGTTCGCGCCGGGCTTCACGACGTTCCTGGTCGGGTGGGCGGTCCAGGGCGCGTACGTCGTCTGGCTGCCGCTCGAGATCGCGATCATCCACCGCCGCACCGCCGGCACCGGACGGCAGGCGGTGCTCACCCGGCGGGCTGCCGCCATCCTGGTCGGCGCGCTCGAGCTCGCGGTGATCATCGGCGCGCTCACCTCCGGCGCGCTGGTGGAGGCGACGTCGATGGGCTTCCTGCTGGCGCTGCCCGCGATCGTGGTGACCGCGGTCTTCTTCGTCGTCTGGTGGGGCATCGAGGACGTCCCGGGTGACGCCACCGGCGGCTACGACTGGGGCGGGCTGGTGCTGATCACCGCTGCGCTGGGACTGGTGATGGGCGGGCTGATCGCGATCCGCGTCCAGGGTCCCGGCTCGCCGCTCGCATGGGCGCTCGTCGCGCTCGGCCTGCTCGCGCTCGTGCCCTTCGCGCGCTACGAGCTCGGGCACCCCGAGCCGATGGTCGACGTGCGCCTGCTCGCGAGCCCCGGGCAGTGGCCGGTGCAGCTCACGGCGTTCCTGTTCGGCATGTCGGTGCTCGGAGCCCAGATCCCTCTTTCGACGTTCGCCCGCACCGACCCCGACACCGCGGGCTACGGCCTGGGCGCCGACGCGTCGTTCGTCTCGACGCTGATCGGGGTGTACGTCGTGTTCCTCGCGATCGGCGCCTTCACCCTGCCCCTGACGGCGCGGCTGCTGGGTCCGCGCGGCGCGCTGGTGCTGGGCGCCCTGCTGGTCGCCGTCGGCTACGGGCTCTGGCTCCCGCTGCACGACTCGACCGGCCAGGCGCTGCTCAACATGGCGATCGCCGGCGTCGGGTCCGGCGCCCTGGTCGCCGCGCTGCCGGCGACCGCCGCGGCTGCGGCACCTGCCGACCGCACCGGGTTCGCGACCGGCATGACCAACGCGACCAAGACCGTCGGCGGAGCGATCGCGTCGTCGGTCTTCGCGATCTGCCTCGCCTCGGCCGGCTCGATCAAGGACCCCGTCAAGGGCCACGCCCCGCTGTCGGGCTACCTCACCGTCTGGGCGATCTGCGCGGTCGCGGCCCTCCTGGCCGCGGTGGCGCTGTGGCTGATGCCGCGCGGCCCCGAGCCGGGGGCGCCACCTACACTGGAGGCGTGACCGGAGACCGGCGCGAGCGACCCGAGGCGACGCCCCGGTCGCGTGCCGAGAGCCGCGCGGCGGCCCGGGCGCGCATGGCCCAGCAGCACACGTGGGTCGACCTCCAGGTGCGCCAGGCGATGGAGCGCGGCGACTTCGACGACCTGCCCGGCGCGGGCAAGCCGATCAAGGACCTCGGCGACTCCCACGACCCGAACTGGTGGCTCAAGAAGCTCGTCGAGCGCGAGAACGTCGCCGTGCTGCCGCCGAGCCTGGCGCTGCGCAAGGAGGACGCCGAGCTGGCCGCCACCCTCGACAGGCTCAACGTCGAGGGCGAGGTGCGCCGCCACGTCGAGGACTTCAACAAGCGGGTCGTCGCCGCGCGCTACCGGCTGCCCGAGGGGCCGCCCCTGGTCACGATGCCGCGCGACGTCGACGAGGAGGTCGCGGGCTGGCGCGAGCGGCGTACGGCCCGACTGGCCGAGCAGCGCGCCAAGGCCAGGAAGCTGCTCGCCGAGGAGGCGGCCCGGCCGCGGGCGAAGCGCCGCTGGTGGCGCCGGGCAGTTTCACCGGGTACCCGGTGAAACTGGTCCTGACCGGATGGAGTTCCTTACGGTCAGGTGCAGTTTCACCGGGTACCCGGTGAAACTGCCGCGGTGTCAGATCGGTCATACCGACGCCGACACCATCGCTGTTACGTTCCGATCCATGACTGGCAAGAGCGCCAAGGACTTCTTCCGGCCGCTGGCCGTCGGGGCACCCGAGCCGCTGCGCGAGATCCCCGCGCGGCCGAGCCGGGCCATCCACTTCTTCGACCCCAGCAACGAGAAGATGGCCTCGAAGATCCCCGACATGGTCGGCACGGTCGACGTGCTGCTGGGCAACCTCGAGGACGCGATCAAGGCCGACAACAAGCTGGCCGCGCGCGAGGGCCTGGTGAAGATCGCGAAGGACACCGCCGACCTCGGGGGGCCGGACGCGAAGACCCAGCTCTGGACCCGCGTCAACGCGCTCGACAGCCCCTGGGGCCTCGACGACCTCACCACCCTCGTCCCCGAGATCGGCGACCGGCTCGACGTGGTGATGGTCCCCAAGGTGCAGGGCGCCGAGGACATCCACTACGTCGACCGGCTGCTCGCCCAGCTCGAGGCCAAGGCCGGCCTCGACCGGCCGATCCTCGTCCACGCGATCCTCGAGACGGCGCGCGGCGTCGCGAACGTCGAGGAGATCTGCGCCGCCAGCCCGCGCATGCAGGGTCTGTCCCTCGGCCCGGCCGACCTGGCCGCCGACCGGCGCATGAAGACCACCCGGGTCGGCGGCGGCCACCCCGGCTACCTGGTCCGCGAGGACCCGCCCCGCGTCGACGGCGTGGCCAACCTCGAGGCCAGCCGCGCGACGTACCAGCAAGACCTGTGGCACTACACGATCTCGCGCATGGTGGACGCCTGCGCGATGCACGGCATCTACCCCTACTACGGCCCGTTCGGCGACATCGCCGACGTCGTGGCGTGCGAGGACCAGTTCCGCAACGCGTTCCTGCTCGGCTGCGTCGGCACCTGGTCGCTGCACCCCAAGCAGATCGCGATCGCGAACAGGGTCTTCAGCCCCAGCGTCGAGGACGTCGCGCACGCGCGCCGGGTGGTGGCGGCCATGGGTGACGGCACCGGCGCGGTGATGCTCGACGGCAAGATGGAGGACGACGCCTCCCTCAAGCAGTGCCTGGTGATGGTCGAGCTCGCCGAGCAGCTGGCGGCGATCGACCCCGAGCTGAAGAAGCAGTACGACGCCATCGAGACCGACGCGGAGGCCGGCGCGTGAGCGAGGACATCTCGCCGCTGCGCAGCGTCCTCTACATGCCGGGCTCCAACGACCGGGCGCTCGAGAAGGCGAAGTCGATCCCCTGCGACGGGCTCATCCTCGACCTCGAGGACGCCGTCGCCCCCGACGCCAAGCCCGCGGCGCGCGAGGCGGCATGCGCCGCGGCGGCGAGCGGCGACTACGGCAGCCGCACCGTCACCATCCGTGTCAACGGGCTCGGCACCCCGTGGCACGACGACGACCTCGTCGCGGCCGCGCAGGCCGGGCCGCACGCGGTCGTCGTGCCCAAGGTGAGCAGCGCCGCCGACGTGGAGCGGCTCGTCAGCGCGCTCGAGAAGGCCGGCGCCCCCGACCACACGACGCTGTGGGCGATGATCGAGACACCCGTCGCGATCCTCGACGCGCTGGCGATCGCCAGGGCCTCGCAGCGTCTCTCCGCGCTGGTGCTCGGCACCAACGACCTCGTCAAGGAGCTGTACGCCGCGCACGTGCCCGGCCGGGCACCGATCCTGCCGAGCCTGCACACCGCGCTGCTCGCCGGCCGGGCTGCCGGCCTGGCGGTGCTCGACGGCGTCTACAACGACGTGAAGGACACCGACGGCTTCCTGGCCGAGTGCCGGCAGGGCCGCGAGCTGGGCTTCGACGGCAAGACGCTCATCCACCCGGGCCAGGTCGAGGGGGCCAACGAGGTCTTCGCGCCCAGCGAGCAGGAGGTCGCCGACGCGCGCGAGGTGATCGATGCTTGGAACGCCGCAGGAGGCAGCGGGGTCGTCACCGTCAACGGCCGGATGATCGAGGCGCTCCACGTCGAGTCGGCCCAGCGCGTCCTCGAGCTCGATGCCGCGGTCGGCAGGTAGCAGCCGTCGTGCGACCGGAGGTTTCCCGCCCGGCCCGGTGGGGCAGGTTCGGCAGGTGACTCTCCCCCGTTCCGTCCGCGTCGTCGCGGCCTCCCTCGTCCTCGGCCTCGCCGCCGCCCTCCTCGTCGCCGTCTCGCCGTCGCCCGCCCTCGCCGGCCTCGGGCACCACGGCCAGCACGACAAGAAGCGCAAGAAGGGCAAGGTGGTCTGGGACTCGACCTCGTTCTACGCCGGCTCCGGAGCCGTCGCCGCCCACGGCAAGGTGCCCGGCGGCAAGAAGAAGGTGAAGCTGCAGGTCAAGCTGCCCGGTGGCTGGCACACCTTCGCGAGCACCAAGAGCAGCCGCAAGGGCACGTTCTCCATTGCCGGCACCCTCAACTGGTACGGCAGCCACAAGGTGCGCGTCTCCACGTCGGGCCGCCACCGCTTCAACCGCAGCACCAAGGTCAACGTCTTCTACACCTACGCACCGCGCGGCAACCCCGCCGACCACGTCTTCCTCAACCACCAGGGCGTCCGCTACTCGTTCAACCCCTGCAAGACGGTGCGCTACGCCGTCAACGGTGACGACGTCGGCCCGTTCGGCGTGCTGTTCGCGCAGATGGTGATGGCGCAGACGTCGATGGCCACCGGCATCCCGGTCAGGTACGTCGGCCTCTCCCACCAGATCCCGTTCCAGACCGACGAGACGAGGCTGCCGGGCAACCAGGACCTGCTGATCGCCTTCGCCGACGAGACCGAGATGCCCGACTTCGTCACGCGCTCGGCGCTCGGGTTCGGCGGCCCGGTCCAGCTGAGGCCCGCGCGCGACGGCCGCCACCGCCGGGTGTGGGAGGCGACGCAGTCGGCGGTCGTCTTCGACACCAACAAGTGGTACGGCACCGACCTCGAGCAGGCCTTCGTGGGCAAGAAGCCGCTCTGGGGCGAGGTCATGCTCCACGAGTTCGGTCACGCGTTCGGCCTCGACCACTCCAACGGCCCCGACCAGATCATGTACTGGCAGGCCGGCAACGGCGTCTACCCCGACGGCTACTTCCGCGCCCTCTACGGCGCCGGCGACCTCGCCGGCCTGGCGACCGACGGCCTCGGGCAGGGCTGCTTCCGGCGGGTCACCCGGTTCCGCGACGGCGCCCCGGCGCGCATCGCGGCACCGCGCCCGCTGCCGTAGCCCTCAGCGGCGTACGCCGCGACCGGGTCTGGACGCCCTTCGCTCAGTCCCGGTTGCGGCGCAGCTGTTCGTCGAGCCAGAGCTTGGCGCCGCCGGCCACCCCGGCCAGGTCGTGCACCAGCTTGCCGAGCGCGTCCTGCGAGGAGCGGAACGCCTCGGAGTAGGAGTCGGCCGCCTCCTTCGCCGCCTCCGAGATCCTTGCGTCGCCGTCACCGTCGCGGCGCGGGTAGTCGCCGCCGAGGATCGCGGTGTACTCCCCCGACTCCACCCAGCGCCGCTGCTCGGCGGCCCGGACGACGGCGTAGGGGTGGGAGCGGCCCTCGACCAGCAGCAGCTTGAGCACCGAGTCGCGGATGTCGTCGGCCTCGAGGTACTCCGCCCCTTGGGCGAAGAAGGCCGTCTGGTCGAGCTCCGAGAGGTCACCTGACCCGCTGGCGAGCTTCATGTGCACCCGGTAGGCGACCGCAGGGTCCTGGGTGGCGAGCAGCCCGGCGCGGTCCGCGGAGAGCTCCGACTTGCGAGACCACTCGGTGAGGGCGGCGACGATCATCCGGAAGCCGATCCCGCCGATCGGGATGGATCGCCAGAAGCCGGTCACGCTGCCCAGCCACATCAGCAGGGTGCGGTAGACGGCGTGACCGCTCAGCGCATGCCCGAGCTCGTGGGCCACGATGTAGCGCATCTCCTCCTCGTCGAGGAGGTCGAGCAGGGCGGAGTTGATCACGATGATCGGCCTGTCCATGCCGATGCAGAAGGCGTTGGTGAAGGGGCTGTTGCGCACGTAGAGCTCGGGGAGCTCCTCGGCGTCGAGCACCCGGCCCACCTCGGCCAGCAACCGACTCAGCCCCGCGAACTGCCGGTCGTCGACGCGGATCGCACCCCCGAGGTAGTCGAGCCGGATCCGGCGCTCCTTGATGAAGCCCGAGAGCCCCTTGAGGATCGTGTCGAAGCCCCTCAGCTTGCGCAGCGCGACGAGCGCTCCGCGGTCTGCGGGGTGCTCCCACGCCCGCGAGCTGATGCCGGTCAGGGTCACCCGGGGCCGGGTCGGAGTGCTCGTCACGTGCTCAGACTAGGCAGACGGGGGTGGTTCCCACCCCGGATCGCGACCGATGAACCCCAGCATCCTCGACTGTGCATCAGCGTCCTCCGGTACGTCGACGGGCGGCCCGTACTGACCGCTCTGACGCATCACGTCGGCGATGGGCTCCATCCCGGCCAGCATGGTCGCGCAGCGCTCCGGGTCGAGGGTGTCGTCCTGGCCGGTGGCCCGGGCGAGGTCCCAGGTGTGCATGAACACGTCGGCGGTGAAGAACTGCGAGACCGCCTGCGGCAGCGGCACCGAGCCGAGGTGCGGGTTGGTGAGCGACCGGCCGGACGAGCCGGGGTCGTCGAGCAGCGCCTGCACCTCGGACTGCAGGTGACGCCACGCCCCCGCGGGGTCCCCGTCCACCGACGGCCCGGGCGGCAGCGCGACCCCGGCGCCGGAGGAGAGGAACGCCGGGAACCACTCGACGAGGTGGCGGACGACATCGCGTGCCGTCCACTCCGCCACCGGTGACGGGTCGTCCCACTGGTCGGGGCGCAAGCCGGCGGCGACCGCGCCGAACCGGCCGCCGATCTCACGGAACTCCTGCGCGGGGGTCATGGCGGTCCGACCACGTCAGCCTGCCTCACTCATCGGAGGTGCGGGTCGGGTCGTCCATCGTCATGAACCGCCACACCAGCCCGTGGGCGACCAGCACCAGCAGGATGAGCAGGATCGCCTCCACCTGGATGCCGCGGAGGTTGAGCCGCGAGCCGATCTCCGGCGCGACCCCCGTGAGGGCGACGAGGGCGTAGAGCACCACCGCGGCGATCCGGTGCGGACGGTCGTCCACACCCGAGCGGGTGCTGTGCTGCAGCGCGCGCAGCGTCGTCACCAGGCCGACCGCCGCCACGACCACGAAGCTGACCCGCCAGAACGGCGTCGAGCCCGCCTGGCCGACCTGCGCGAAGAGCCCCATCAGCCCGGGCAGCAGGAACGAGAGGTAGACACCGCCGACCGCGGTCCGGGTCCCGGGGTCGCGCAGCCAGCGCGGGTTGGCCTGCAGCAGGCTCCACCAGAAGCCGAGCAACGCGAAGCAGGTGGCTGAGAACAGCGCGTAGAACGTGCTGACATCCATGGGCGGAAACTACGCCCGCCTCAGCCCTCTCGCACGGGCACCCGGACCCCGCGCTCGCCGGCGACCTCCGCGGCCCGCTCGTAGCCCGCGTCGACGTGGCGGATGACGCCCATGCCCGGGTCGTTGGTCAGCACCCGCTCGATCTTCTGCGCGGCGAGCTCGGTGCCGTCGGCGACCGTGACCTGACCCGCGTGGAGCGAGCGGCCCATGCCGACGCCACCGCCGTGGTGGAACGACACCCAGGTCGCACCCGAGGCGGTGTTGACCAGCGCGTTGAGGATCGCCCAGTCGGCGATCGCGTCGGAGCCGTCGAGCATCGCCTCGGTCTCGCGGTACGGCGACGCCACCGAGCCGCAGTCGAGGTGGTCGCGACCGATCACGATCGGGGCCTTGAGCTCGCCCGAGGCGACCATCTCGTTGAACTTGAGCCCGGCCAGGTGCCGCTCGCCGTACCCCAGCCAGCAGATCCGCGCCGGCAGGCCCTGGAAGGAGACGCGCTCGCCGGCCATCGTGATCCACCTGCGCAGGCGCTCGTTGTCGGGGAACAGCTCGAGGATCGCGCGGTCGGTCGCCGCGATGTCGGCCGGGTCGCCGGAGAGCGCGGCCCAGCGGAACGGGCCCTTGCCCTCGCAGAACAGCGGGCGGATGTAGGCGGGCACGAAGCCGGGGAACTCGAAGGCGCGGTCGTAGCCGCCCTTGCGTGCCTCGTCGCGGATCGAGTTGCCGTAGTCGAACACCTCGGCGCCCTTGTCCTGGAGCTCGACCATCGCGCGGACGTGGACGGCCATCGACTCCTGGGCGCGCTTGGTGAACCCGACCGGGTCCTCGGTGCGCTCGCGCTCCCAGTCCTCGAACGCCGTGCCGACGGGCAGGTAGAACAGCGGGTCGTGCGCCGAGGTCTGGTCGGTGACCACGTCGATGGGCGCGTCCATCTCGAGCAGCTCCGGCAGCATGGCGGCGGCGTTGCCGAGGACGCCGATCGACAGCGGCCGGCGGGCGTCGCGCGCCTCGACGGCCATCCGCACGGCCTCCTCGAGCGAGGGCGCCTGGACGTCGAGGTAGCGGTGGTCGATGCGCCGCTGGATGCGCGCGGGGTCGCACTCGATGCAGATGACCACGCCGTCGTTCATCGTGACCGCGAGCGGCTGGGCACCGCCCATGCCGCCGAGGCCGGCGGTCACGGTGATCGTGCCGGCGAGCGTCCCGCCGAACCGCTTGTCGGCCACGGCCGCGAAGGTCTCGAAGGTGCCCTGGAGGATGCCCTGGGTGCCGATGTAGATCCACGAGCCGGCGGTCATCTGCCCGTACATCGTGAGGCCGAGGTCCTCGAGCCTGCGGAACTCCTCCCAGTTGGCCCAGTCGCCGACCAGGTTGGAGTTGGCGATCAGCACCCGCGGCGCCCACTCGTGGGTCCTCATCACGCCGACCGGCTTGCCGGACTGCACGAGCATGGTCTCGTCGTCGCCGAGGGTGGACAGCGTCCGCACGAGGGCGTCGTAGGCCTCCCAGCTGCGGGCCGCCTTGCCGGTGCCGCCGTAGACCACGAGGTCCTCGGGCCGCTCGGCGTTGTCGGGGTCGAGGTTGTTCATCAGCATCCGCAGCGGCGCCTCGGTCTGCCACGAGCGCGCCGTCAGCTCGGTGCCGTGCGCGGCGTGGATCGGGAGGCGGGGGTTGTCGGTGGTGGTCATGCCAGGTCTCCGATCACTTCTTCGACGGCGGTGAGGACGGCGCCCGACTCGACCAGCCGGACGGCGGCCTCGATCTCGGGCGCGAGGTGGCGGTCCGGGCCGGGGCCGTCGACGCCGTTGCTGCGCAGCAGGGCGACCACCGCGGCGGTGGCCGGCGCCGGCTCGAGCGGCGCGCGCAGGTCGAGCGCGCGGGCGGCGGCCAGCAGCTCGACGGCGACGACGCGGGTGAGGCCGTCGACCGAGCGGCGCAGCTTGCGGGCGGCGTTCCAGCCCATCGACACGTGGTCCTCCTGCATGGCGCTGGAGGGGATCGAGTCGACCGAGGCCGGCACCGCGAGCCGCTTCAGCTCCGAGACGATCGCGGCCTGGGTGTACTGCGCGATCATCAGCCCGCTGTCGACACCGGGGTCGCTCGCCAGGAACGGCGGCAGGTCGTGGCTGCGGGTCTTGTCGAGGAAGCGGTCCGTGCGCCGCTCGCTGATCGAGGCGACGTCGGCGGCGACGATGGCCAGGAAGTCGAGCACGTAGCCGAGCGGCGCGCCGTGGAAGTTGCCGTTGGACTCGACGCGGCCCTCCTCCACGAGCACCACGGGGTTGTCGATCGCGGACGCCAGCTCGCGCCCGGCGACCGTGGCGGCGTGCTCGACGGTGTCGCGGGCGGCGCCGTGCACCTGGGGCGAGCAGCGCAGCGAGTAGGCGTCCTGGACCCGGTGGAACTTGTCCTCGCGGTGGCTCGCCATCACGCCGGACCCCGCGAGCACGGCCGTGAGGTTGGCGGCCGAGAGCGCCTGGCCGACCTGCGGCCGCAGCGCCTGCAGCTCCGCGGCGAAGACCCGGTCGGTGCCCATCTGCGCCTCGACGCTCATCGCGGCGGCGACGTCCGCGGTGCGCAGCAGCCGGCGGAGGTCGGCGACCGCCATGACCAGCATCCCGAGCATCCCGTCGGTGCCGTTGATGAGGGCGAGCCCCTCCTTGGCCTCGAGCTCGACCGGCGTCAGACCCGCGGCGGCGAGGGCGTCGGCGGCGGGGAGGAGGGCGCCCGAGGCGTCGCGGACCGAGCCCTCGCCCATCAGCGCAAGCGCGCAGTGGGACAGCGGCGCGAGGTCGCCCGAGCAGCCGAGCGAGCCGTACTCGTGGACCACCGGCGTGATGCCGTGCGAGAGGAGGTCCGCGAGCAGCTGGGCGGTCTCGCGGCGTACGCCGGTGCGACCCGTGGCCAGCGTCGAGAGCCGCAGCAGCATCAGCGCCCGCACCACCTCGCGCTCGACCTCCGGACCGGAGCCCGCGGCGTGCGAGCGCACCAGCGACCGCTGGAGCTGCGCGCGCATGTCGGTCGGGATGTGCCGGGTCGCCAGGGCGCCGAACCCGGTCGAGATGCCGTAGGCAGGCGTCGGCGCGGCTGCGAGCTCCTCGACCACCGCACGCGCGCGGTCGATGGCGGCGAGCGCCGCCTCGCTCAGCACCACGGGTGCACCACCGCGGGCGACCGCGACGACGTCCTCGGGCGCCAGGGCGCCGACGTCGACGGTGACCGCAGCTGCACGCTCGGAAGACATGCCTCCATCCAATCCCCCCGCCGGCGCCACCAGCCAGAGCCGCCCAGGCGCCTCTGTCTCGAATCTGAGACCCAGGTGGGATAGTCCCTGACGTCTGAGCGGTGGAACCGGCGTCCCAGGGGCCCGTACGTCAGGGACTATCCCGACCGGCCGGGCCCACGCCGTCTCGAAACCCGCGCACCGGATGGCCGGGCCGGGGCGGACGTCGTTCAATCGGGGGGTGACCGCCACCGCCGACCGGACCGCCGAGGTCGGCGTACGGCGGAGGTGGGCGATGCTCGGCGCGAGCACGCTCGCGCAGGCGTCGACGGCGGTGATGGTGCACGGGCCGGCGTTCCTGATCCCGGCGCTGCACGAGCAGCAGGGGCTCTCTCTCGCGCGCGCCGGGCTGGTGGCCGCGGCGCCGATGGTCGGCACGATGCTCGCGCTGGTGCCGTGGGGCGTGGTGACCGACCGGCGCGGAGAGCGCCTCTCGCTGCTGGCCGGGCTGGCGGTCTCGGTGGTGCTCGGCGCGCTCGCGGCGCTGTCCGGGTCGGTCGTCCTCCTCGCGCTCGGGCTCGGCCTGGCCGGCCTGGCGGCGGCCAGCAGCAACGTCGCGAGCGGGCGCGTGGTCGTCGGGTGGTTCCCGGCCGGGCGCCGCGGCTTGGCGATGGGCATCCGCCAGATGGCCCAGCCCGTGGGGGTCGGCGTCGCGGCGGTCTCGATGGCGGTGGTCGCCGACCGGCACGGGCCGTACGCCGCCGTGTGGGTGCCGGTGGTCGCGTGCGGCGTCGCCGCGGTGCTGGTCGCGCTGGTGGTGCTCGACCCACCGCGCCCGGCCACCGGGTCGGGGGTGGCGCACAACCCCTACCGCGCCGACCGCTACCTGCCGCGCATCCATGGGGTGTCGGTGCTGCTGGTGGTGCCGCAGTTCGTGGTGTGGACCTTCGCGCTCGTCTGGCTGGTGCAGGACCGCGGTTGGTCACCGGCCGCCGCGGGCGGCCTGGTCGCCGGCGCCCAGGTGGCCGGAGCCGTGGGGCGGATCGGCGCCGGCCAGCTCTCCGACGTCGTGGCGAGCCGGATGCGGCCGCTGCGCTGGGTGACCGTCGCGGCCGTCGCCACGATGCTGCTGCTGGGGGCGACCGCCGGGCTCGACGCGCCCGTCGCGATCCCGCTCGTGGTGCTGGCGACCGTCGTGACGGTGGCCGACAACGGACTGGCGTTCACCGCGGTCGCCGAGCGGGCCGGACCGTTCTGGTCCGGCCGCGCCCTCGGCGTGCAGAACACCGCCCAGTTCCTCACCGCGGCCGCGGTGCCGCCCCTCGCGGGGCTGACCGTGACCTCGCTCGGCTACCCCGCGACGTTCGCGCTGGCCGCGGTCTTCCCGCTCGCCGCGCTGGCGATGGTGCCGGTGAGGGAGGAGCGCGAGCTCTCCTGACCTTGCTCCTGACCCCGCTCCTGACGCCGCTCTCGTCGCCCGCGGCCGACCCGGTGGCCGAGCGCCACGAGGCCGAAGCCGCCGACGAAGATCGACAGGGTCACCACGCCGTAGGCCAGCGGGAACTCCTGCCGCTCGAACGCCGCACCTGAGGACTCGTTCATCGCGTCCAGCACGAGGTAGAGGGTCTGGAAGACGAACGCCCACAGGTAGGCGACGGCGTACGTCGTGTTGGCAGCCAGCCGGCTGCTCAGGAAGAAGCCGAGCGGGAACGCGCACAGGATCGTGACGACGGCGATCATGGCGAGCTCAGTCCGTGATCGACGCGGGACGCCGGTCGGTCGAGAACATGAGCACGACCGCGACCACGGTCAGCACGACGCTCACGCCGACGAACGCCTTGATGAACATCGGCACGTCGACGAAGAACGCCGGCAGCCCGGTGAGCGTGACGATGATGATCGCGCCGGCGGCAACGCGGAGCGCCACGCGGTTGCCGCGCCAGGCCATCACGGTCGCGACCAGGCCGATGAGACCGAGGATGCTGCCGACGACGAGGATCGCCATCGGGGGCCCCTCCTCGCCGTCGGGTGGCGACTCGAGGACCGACGGCACGCTGGCGAGGCTGTAGAGCCCGCAGAGGACGAGCCCGACCCTCTGCTTGGTGGTGATGGCCGAGCGGTGGGCGGTGGCGGCGATGGTGCTCATGGTTCCTCCTGGTGGAGTCGTGGTTGACGGCTCCACGCTCGGCCCGTCCACGCCCCCTGACCCAGAGGATGCACTCCCCCTCTCCTCCCGACCAGTGCCACGACCGCGGGAACTTCTTCCCGAGCGCCCGGGGGTGCCTCGGCGCGATGATGTGCGGGTGCCGCCGATCCGCGTCCTGCTCGCCGACGACCACCCCGTCGTGCGTCGGGGCCTCGCCGCGCTGCTCGGCACCCTCGACGACTTCGAGGTGGTCGCCGAGGCCGAGGACGGCGAGGCCGCGGTCCGCGAGTGCCAGCTGACCCGGCCCGACGTGGTGCTGATGGACGTGCGGATGCCCGGGATCGACGGCGTCGAGGCCACCCGCCGGATCCGCAAGGCGGTCCCCGACGCCGCCGTGCTCATGCTGACGATGTACGACGAGGACGCGACCGTGTTCACCGCGATGCAGGCCGGCGCGCGGGGCTACCTCCTCAAGGGCGCCGAGCAGGACGAGATCGCCGACGCGATCCGCGCAGTGGTCCGCGGCCAGGCGATCTTCGGCGCCGCGATCGCCTCGCGGATGCTCGAGCACTTCGCCAGCCCGCCCGGCCAGGCCGCGGCCGACGACCCGTTCCCCGAGCTGACGGCGCGGGAGAAGGAGATCCTCGAGCTCCTCGCGCACGGCCGACGCACGGCCGAGATCGCGTCGGCCCTCCACCTCTCGCCCAAGACCGTGAGCAACAACCTCACCGCGATCTTCGCCAAGCTCGAGGTGACCGACCGGACGGCGGCCGTGATCCGGGCCCGCGAGCGCGGCCTCGGCGGCTGACGTGGAGGTCCTGCCCCTGACGACGGCGCTCGCGTTCGCGTCGTTCCTCGTCAGCGGTCTGGCGCTCGCCGCGCGCCGCCAGGCCCTCGCCGCGGCGGTCGTGATGGTCCTCTGCGGCGCTCTCGGCCTGGCCGCCGCCGTCCTCCTCGCACAGGACCGGCGCGAGGCGGCCGTCGCGGTCGCGATCGGCGCGGGCATGGTGCTGGCGCCGTTCGCGCTGGCCGTCTATCCGCGCGCCCGGTGGAGGGAGCTGCCCGACTTCCTGGCGCTGGTGGTCCTGGTCGGCTGCGGCCTGGTCGCCGCCGCCTACCGGGACGCCGACGTCGTCGGCGCGCTCGGGATCGTCCAGGGGTGCGTGTTCGTGGCCCACACCTGGTGGCGGATCGAGACGAGTGACACGGCCGCCCGCCGGCCGCTGATCTGGATGACGCTCGCGGTCGCCACCACGGGGTTGGTGTGCTTCTTCATGACGTTCTCCGCCGAGGCCCAGTCGCCCGGAGTGACCGACGTCGCGATCGGGGTGTTCGCGCTGCTCGGACCCGCTCTCTACGTCGGCGCCACGCTCCCCGACCTCGTGGACGTCCGCGGGCTCGTCGTGACGGTGGTGGTGACCACGGTCGCGCTGGTCACGGTGATGTCGGTGTTCGTCCTCGAGCTCGCGCTGCTCCAGGCGGTGGGCGCGGACGATCTCAACACGGGGGCGCTGGCGTTGCTGGCCGCTCTGGCCGCAGTGGCCTTCCAGCCCACCCGAGTGGTGCTCCGCGGTGTGGTCGACCAGCTGTTGTTCGGCGAGCGGCCCGACCCGCTCGGCGCCGCGTCGAGCGTGGCCGGCCGCATCGGCGAGGACCCGGTCGTCGCACTGCGTGCGATCCGCGAGGCGCTGGTCCTGCCGTACGCCGCAGTGCTCGTGGACGGCGCCCCGGTCGCGGTCTCCGGTGCCGAGACCACGCACACCCGCACCCTCGACCTCGACGGCGCGGGCGAGCTCGTGGTCGGGCTGCGGCCCGGCGACCTGTCGTTCTCCCCCGGCGACGAGCAAGTGCTCCGGCTGACCGTGCCGCTGCTCGCCCAGACCCTGCGCGCCCGCGCGCTCGCCGAGCAGCTGATCGAGTCGCGCGGCGCCACGATCGCCGCGGTCGAGGAGGAGCGGCGCCGGCTGCGCCGCGAGCTGCACGACGGCCTCGGCCCGCGGCTGTCGGGTGTCGCCTTCACCTCCGACGCCGCGCGCAACCTGATCCGCACCGACCCCGCGGCCGCCGAGCAGCTGGTCGCCCAGCTGCGCTCCGACACCGTGACCGCGATCGAGGAGATCCGCCGGATGGTCTACGCCATGCGCCCACCGGCCCTCGACGAGCTCGGCCTGGTGCCGGCGCTGCGCCAGCAGGCGGTCGGGCTGCGCAACCGCGAGGGGACGCCGGTGGCGGTGGAGGTGACCGCGCCCGAGGAGTTCCCCCACCTGCCCGCGGCCGTGGAGGTGGCGGCGTACCGGATCGTCACCGAGGCGCTCACGAACGTCGCCCGGCACAGCTCGAGCGGGTCGGCATCGGTGCGCCTCGAACCCGCGGCCGACGGGCTGCACGTCGAAGTCACCGACCGCGGCCGGAGTGGGCCGTGGCGGGCCGGTGTGGGGCTCGCGTCGATGCGGGAGCGCGCGGCCGAGCTGGGCGGGACGCTCGAGGCCGGTCCGGGCGCCAGCGGCGGCCGGGTCGCCGCGCTGCTGCCGCTCTGAATGCTCTCCCCCGGGCCGGGTACCGCCTCCGCGCGCGGGGGAAAGGGAGGAGAGACATGGACAACACTGTTGCCACGATCATCGTGATCGCGGTCATCGTTCTCGTGGTCGCCGTCGTCGCGGCCCTGCTGATGCGTACGCGGGGCCGAGAGCGCCGGGCCCGCCAGGCCGAGGAGCTGCGCAGCCACGCTGCCGAGACCTCGGTCGAGGTCGAGCAGACGCAGCGTCAGGCCGCCGCCGAGCGGGCCGCTGCCGAGCAGGCCCGAGAGCAGGCCGAGATCGCCGAGGCGCGCGCCGCCGAGGCCGAGCGCGAGCTCATGCACACCGACGCCCAGCGCGAGGACGCCCTCCGCGAGGCCGACCGGCTCGACCCCGCGGTCGACCACCGCAGCGAGGACTACGCCCCCGGCGACGTGACGCCGCCGCGACGTACGCCCTGAACCCGGGGATGTCCGTCACCTCGGGGCGGTCGTCCACACGCGACTGCCACCCAGGGGTGACGGACCACCCGCCTAGGCCGTGTCTCTCAATTGCTGGTGGATGCCGGCGTCGTCCAGTCGCGCGCTGGCAAGCCGCGGCCACGCGCGCAGACTGGGTGTCTTCGAAATGTCTGCAACGCCGCGAGCGCGTGATCTGGGGGGCGTCCGGCGCCGCCATGAATTGAGAGACGCGGCCTAGCCTGTGCCCATGGCCCAGGTCCCGGCGGCGACGCGGACGCTGCGGGTGCTGCGCTACCTGGCCAGCCAGCCCGACCCGGTGCCGCTTGAGGCGATCGCGCGCGCGTGCGCGCTGCCCAGGAGCTCGGCGTACCACCTCGTGAGCGCGATGGTCGAGGAGGGCTTCGTCGTCCACCTCGACGACGAGCATCGCTACGGGCTGGGGGTGGCGGCGTTCGAGGTGGGCAGCGGGTACGCCCGCCAGGGGCCGCTGCAGCGGATCGCGCGCCGCCCGCTGGCCGAGCTGGTCGACCGCACGCGGCAGAGCGCGCACCTCGCCGTGCTGCACGGGAGCGACGTCCTCTACGTCCTCGAGGAGCGGGCGCCGGGCCGGCCGCCGCTGGTCACCGACGTCGGCGTCCGGCTGCCCGCGCACCTCACGGCCAGCGGCCGCGCCGTGCTCGCTCACCTGTCGGGCCCGCAGGTGCGCGCCCTCTACCCCTCGGCCGCGTCGTTCGTGGTCCGCCACGGCACCGGTCCGACGACGCCCAGCGCGCTGCGTTCACTGCTGACCGAGACCCGGCAGCGCGGCTACGCCGTCGAGACCGGGGAGGTGACGCCGGGCCTCTCCTCGGTCGCCGCCGCCGTGCTCGACCACAACGGCCACCCGCTCGCGGGCGTCGCCGTCACCTACGCCGAGGGCGACGCCGACCCGACCGCCCTGGCCGACGACGTACGCCGCACGGCCCGCCTGCTGAGCACCCGGCTCGGCGGCCGCGGGTGAGCGAAGCGACCCCGTTGGTTACCGGCTCCGCGGAGGCAGGATCGACCGGCCTGGGAGGGAGGGGTCTCGGTGACGCACGCCCTGGTGGCGCCGCTGATGTTCGGCATCAAGTGGCTCGACCCCGAATGGATGCTCGACGAGTTCGGGTCGGCGTTCTTCTGGGTCAGCCTCGCGATCATCGTCGTCGAGTGCGGCCTGTTCTTCCCGTTCCTCCCGGGTGACACCCTGCTGGTCGCGATCGGGCTGTTCGTCGCGACCGACAAGCTGTCCATCCTGCCGGGGCCCGCCCTGCTCGATGTCGCGGTCGCCTGCGCGCTCCTGGTCGCGGCCGCGATCCTCGGCAACGTCATGGGCTTCGAGATCGGCAGCAAGGTCGGCCCGGTGATCTACGAGCACGACGGCAAGATCCTGCGGCGCGACCACTTCGACAAGACCGAGTCGTTCTTCGACCGGCACGGCCGCAAGGCGCTGGTCATCGGCCGCTTCGTGCCGGTGGTGCGCACCTACATCACCGTGGTCGCCGGCGCCTCGAAGATGAAGCGGCCGCGGTTCCTCGTCTGGAGCCTGGTCGGCGCGCTGCTCTGGGTCCTCAGCATCACCCTCATCGGCTACTTCGTCGGCGACGCGTTCCCGTCGCTGGTCAAGCGCATCGACTACCTGATCCTCGGCCTCCTGCTGCTGACGGTCATCCCCGCCGGCATCCACTGGTGGCGCGAGCGCGCCTCCGACTGAGGCCGCGCGCGGTCGGCGATGACCCGAGCGGGCCATTGCGCACCGTCACCGGGGTGTCGAGGGTCGGAGGATGACTCGGAGCTCCTACCCCGCCGTGGCCGCCACCCTCGCCCTGTGCCTGAGCCTCAGCGGCACGGCGTACGCCGCCGGCCAGCTCGGCAAGAACATCGTGAAGTCCAGGAACATCGCGCCCAAGGCCGTCAAGGCCTCGGACCTCGCGCCCGGCGCGGTCAACGGCAGCCCCGTCGACGAGGCCTCGCTCGGCACGGTGCCCTCGGCCGTCACCGCGCAGTCCGCGGCCACCGCGACCACGGCTGCCAGCGTGAACGGCGTCCGCGAGCAGGCCGTCCGCGCCGCTGCCCCGAGCCTCACCACCTCGAGTCCGGTGGCGACGATCGACGGACTTCAGATCGGTCTCGGCTGCGGGGCCAACTTCGCCGTCATCGAGGTGCGGGCAGCCGACCCGGCGGACTACGGCCTGCTCTCGACCGCGACCAGCGGCGGGTCGTCGGCGCACCAGACCTTCGGCGTCGGCAACCCCGCGTCGGCCGCGCTGGGCGCCGGCGGCACGACCTCCGGCGCCGTCACGCTGCTGCGCGCCAACGGCCGGAGCGTGCGGTTCGACTTCCACCTGCGCTACGAGGCCGACGCGATGGCCGGCTCGAACGACTGCTTCCTCGCCGGCTTCGCCCGCAGCCAGGCCTGAGCAGCAGCGCTGGCGGCCGGGGCGCGACCGTGACCTCCGCGGCCGGACGGCGTTCCTCCTGACATGGAACGTCACGCGGTCCGACGGCTGTGCTGGGCGACGGTGCTGGCGGCCGCCCTCGTGGTCGGCACCGTCGCGCTGCCGTCGTACGGCGGTGGTGCCGGTGGCGAGCGACAGGGTCCGCTGCGCACGGTGGCTGCCGTCCAGAAGCAGAAGGCGCTCGAGGCGCGACCCCACGTCGACCCGCCCGGCACCCCGCCGCACGTCCACAACGACCCGAAGACCAAGAACCTCGTCTCCCGCGCCGGGGAGACCGGCAAGGACGTCCGCGACCCGAGCACGTTCGTGAGCCGGGCGGTGGCCCGCTCGACGGTGGCGACGCAGCGCCGGATGAAGGACCCGGCCCTGACGCACGTGCGGGCGACGCCGAAGCGGCTCAAGCGGCCGCAGAACCGCTACGCGATGGCCAACGGCTGCTACGGCCTCGGCGGTCAGAAGATCTTCTTCAAGCCCACCGACCTCGGCCAGTACCTCCTCTACACGACCGACCGGCAGCTCCTCGTGCACGGCGGCAAGGTCGCCACGCCCAGCGACGCGACGATCTGGACGGCCCGGCAGCGCAAGCACGGCTTCAGCTTCAGCAGCGCCGGCAAGCCGCTGGTGCTCGGCGGCAAGACCACGTTCCGGCTCAAGCGGACCAGGGGCTGCACGGCCTACCCCGAGGCGGGCGTCGACATCAGCGGCAAGCCGCACGCCGGCGTGACGTCGTACCAGGAGGTGCGCGGGTACGTCGACGCGCACACCCACGGCATGGCCTTCGAGTTCCTCGGCGGCTCGGCCCACTGCGGCAAGCCGTGGGACCGGTTCGGTGCGCCGTACGCCCTCGTCGACTGCCCCGACCACACGATCACCGGCGGCTACGGCGGCATCCTCGAGGACGCACTGTCCGGCAAGACCCACCACGACCCGGTCGGGTGGCCGACGTTCAAGGACTGGCCGGCGCCCGACTCGCTCACCCACGAGGGCACCTACTACAAGTGGCTGGAGCGCTCGTGGCGCGGCGGCCAGCGGATCTTCGTCAACCTGCTCGTCGAGAACAACCAGCTCTGCAAGCTCTACCCCCTCAAGCGCAACTCCTGCGACGACATGGACTCGATCCGGCTCCAGGCGCGCGACATGTACAAGATGCAGGACTACATCGACGCCCAGTTCGGTGGGCCGGGCAAGGGCTTCTACCGGATCGTGAAGACGCCGTTCGAGGCCCGGGAGGTGATCAACGCCGGCAAGATGGCGGTGGTCATGGGCATCGAGACCTCGGTGCCGTTCGGCTGCTCGATGAAGCTCGACGTGCCGACCTGCTCGATCGCGGACATCGACCGCCAGCTCGACGAGGTGCGCCGCCTCGGGGTGCGCCAGATGGAGCTGGTCAACAAGTTCGACAACGCGCTCGCCGGAGTCGCCGGCGACACCGGCGAGGTCGGTGCACTCGTCAACGCCGCGAACTTCCTCGAGACCGGCTCGTTCTGGGACATGCGGCACTGTGAGCCCGCCGACGGCGAGAGCCACGACCGCAACCAGGTCGCCGCGCCCGGCATCAACGCCGAGCAGCAGGACGCGCTGTTCGGCGCGGTCGCGCAGCTCGGGCTGCCCACCATCGCGCTGCCGCTCTACCCGCAGCCCAACCACTGCAACTCCCGCGGGCTGACGACCCTGGGCGAGCACACGATCAAGGCGCTCGCCCAGCGGCACATGATCTTCGACCCCGACCACATGTCGGTGAAGGCCCGCGCCTCCGCGCTCGACACGATCGACGAGCTCGGCTACCACGGCGTCGTCTCCTCGCACTCGTGGGCGACCCCCGACGCCTACCCGCGCATCTACGAGGAGGGCGGCTTCATCACGCCGTACGCCGGCGACTCAGCCGGCTTCGTCGACAAGTGGCGCAAGCACGTCGGCTGGGCGGACCCGCGCTACTACTGGGGCATCGGCTACGGCGCCGACATGAACGGCCTCGGCGCCCAGGGCAACCCGCGCGGTGCGTCGGTGGCCAACCCGGTCACCTATCCCTTCAAGGGCATCGAGGGCGTGACGGTCAAGCGGCAGACCGCCGGCGCCCGCACCTGGGACATCAACACCGACGGCGTCGCGCAGTACGGCCTCTATCCCGACTGGATCGAGGACCTCACCAAGGTCGCCGGCGCCACCTCGGCCGCCGACGCCCGCAACATCGAGGACGACATCGCCCGCGGCGCGGAGGCCTACCTCCAGATGTGGGAGCGCGCCGAGGGCATCAAGCCCGACTCGTGCCGCAACCCCTCGCTCCGCCAGCAGGTCTCGAAGGTGCAGCGGCTGATCCACCCCGGCATGTCCACGCGCGCGGTCATGAAGGCCGTCGGCCAGCCCTACACCCGCCTCGGCCGCGCCTTCGGCTTCTGCGCCAAGGAGAAGGGGCACCGCTCGGTGCGGATGACGGTGACCTTCTCACCCGCCGGGAAGGTCCTCTCCCTGAATCGCGGCCGGTAGCCAGTCAGTCCAGCGCTTCGCACCCGCTCGCCCACCGCTGGTCGAGCTTGTCGAGACCACCGCAACGTGTGTCCGCGCACGCCACGGCCGGGCTAGATTCGGTCCGCGATGCGGATCCTGTTCACGTTCATCGGCGGTCTCGGACATTTCGAACCTCTGGTCCCTGTGGCCCGCGCCGCCGCGGCCGCCGGTCACGACGTCGCGGTGGCGGGGTCAGGCGGACTGATTGCACGCATCGAGGACGCCGGCTTCCGGGCGTTCGCGACGAGTCCGCCGCGGCCGCCTGCGAGCCCAGCTCCCCGCGACGTGACACCGCTCGCGCCGACCGACGCGCGCGCTGCCGAGGTGGAGTTCGCGGAGAACTTCGCCGACAAGGGTGCTCGTCGGCACGCGACCGCGGTACAGGAGCACATCCGCGACTGGCGGCCCGACGTCATCGTCCGCGACGAGGCGGACCTCGGCTCGGCGATCGCGGCGGAGGTGTGCGGCGTCCAGTGCGCCACGGTGCTGGTGCTCGCCGCCGGGATGCTCGTGCGTCCGGAGCTGGTCGAGCCGCCGCTGGTCAGGCTGCGCGAGGAGCACGGCCTTCCACTGCGACCCGCGTCATCGATGCTCGAGGGCGGGCTGGTGCTCGTGCCGTTCGCGCCGTCGTTCCGCAGCCCTGAGTCGCCTGTGCCGCTGCCGGAGTCGACGTTCTGGTACCGCCCCGGCGACCGGGTCGCGATGACGCCCCGCCCGGAGAGACCGCGCGTCTACGCGACCCTCGGCACCGTCTTCAACACCGAGTCGGGCGACCTCTTCGAGCGCCTGCTGGCCGGACTCGCCGAGGTCGACGCCGACGTGCTGGTGACGGTCGGGCGGACCGTCGACCCGGCCGCCTTCGGGCCGCAGCCCGCCCACGTCCGCATCGAGCAGTACGTCCCGCAGGCCGAGGTGCTGCGCGAGACCGACCTGGTCGTCTCGCACGGCGGGTCCGGTAGCCTCACCGCCACGCTGGCGCACGGGCTGCCGTCGGTCCTCCTGCCCCTGGGCGCCGATCAGCCGCACAACGCGCGCCGCGCCGAAGAGCTCGGCGTCGCGCGCATCCTCGACGCCGCTCTCGCAACCGCCGCCGCGGTCCGCCGCGCGGTCGAGGAGGCCCTCGACGACGACGGCATCGCCGGTCGCGCCCGAGCGGTGGCCGCGGAGATCGACGGACTGCCCGGCGTCGAGGCCACCATCCCGCTGCTCGAAGGACTCTGACAGCGGCCCTGCATAGCCCACTCGGGTCATTTCACAAGAACGCTCTTGTATTCAATACAGAGACGTTCTACCTTCTACCCATGAGCTCGACCACGACCCGCAGGTACGACGGGTCCGGACGCCGCCAGCAGGCCCAGACGACGAGGCTGAAGGTGATCGAGGCCGCGTCCGCGCTGTTCGTCACGCGCGGCTGGGCCGGCACGTCGATGCGCGACGTGGCCCGCGAGGCCGGCGTGTCCGTCGAGACCGTCTACGGCTCGGTGGGCAACAAGACCGCGCTGCTGCGGATGGCGATCGACCTCGCGGTCGTGGGCGACGACGATCCGGTCCCGCTGTCGGAGCGGCCGGCCTGGCAGCAGATCATGGCGGCGCCCACCCCGCACGCGCGCGCCGAGGCGATCGCGGGCCTGCTCGTCGGCATGCACCGCCGCACCGCCCCGCTGCACCGCGCGCTGCAGCACGCCGCCGTGGGCGAGCCCGAGCTCGCCGAGCAGCTCAGGCGCGACTTCGCTGACATCCGCGAGCAGAACCGGCAGGGCGTCCTCGCCGTCCTCGGCCGGGAGCCGACGGACCTGGAGGTCGACCTGGTGCAGGCCGTCACGAGCAACGAGACCTACCTGCTGCTCACCGAGCAGCGGGGCCACACCGACGACGACTACCGGGAGTTCGTCGCCACCGCCATCACCAGGCTGCTGGGCCTGGAGGAACAGGAGGAACGATGAACGAGACCTGGGATCCCCAAGGCCCGGCCGACACCCGCACGATGCGGATCGTGCACAACGCGCTGCGCCGCGACCTGACCCGCGCGAAGCAGGTGCTGACCACGGCGCCGTACCCCCATCCCGCCCAGCGCGAGGCCCTCGCCGAGCACCTGGCCTGGATGATGCAGTTCCTCCACCACCACCACGGCGGTGAGGACGCCGGCCTCTACCCGCTCGTCCGCGCCAAGAACCCCGCCGCGATCGCCCTGCTCGACGCGATGGACGCCGACCACGACGCCATCAACCCGGGCATGGACGCACTGGTCGAGGCCGCCACGAGGTACGGCGCCGACGAGGCCGCCCGCGAGGACGTCGTCCGCGCGATCCAGCGGCTCGAAGAGACGCTGCTCCCCCACCTGCTGCGCGAGGAGGAGGAGATGATGCCGGTGGTCGCGGCCACGATCACCTGGCAGGAGTGGGAGGACTGGACCCAGACCTACAACGTCAAGCCGAAGCCGAAGCGGGAGCTCGCCTACGAGGGTCTCTGGATCATGGAGGCCCAGGCGCCCGAGGACCAGGAGCTGATGGCTCGACTGGTGCCCCCGGTCCCGCGCTGGATCATCCTCAACGTGCTCTCCCGCGGCTACCGCAAGGCGCTCTTCCGGCGCTGGCAGGCGCAGGAGGACGCGCCGTGGAGGCTGCTGGTCTCGGGCGGCAACACCGTCGACGTGGCGGCCTCGCCCGAGCAGGTCTGGGCGGTGCTCTCCGACGTACGCCGGGTGCCCGAGTGGAGCCACGAGTGCCGCCAGGTGACCTGGCTGGACGGCGCGACCGAGGGCCGGGTCGGGGCGAGGTTCACCGGAGCCAACCGCGCCGGTCGCGCTCGCTGGGTGCGGCCCTGCACGATCACCGCCTGGGCGCCCGCCCGACGCCTGGTCTTCCACACCACCGGCCCGCTGGGCATGGACGCGACGGAGTGGACCTTCGAGCTGGAGCCGCACGGCGCCGGCACCCGGCTGACGCAGTCGTTCCGGATCCTGCACATGGCGGGCTGGTGGGGGCGCCTGGTCTGGCGCATCATGCCGGAGCACCGCGACCGCAGGGCCGCCCTCCGCGAGGACCTGGCCCGGCTCGCCGAGCTGGCCCTCGCGGAGCACCCCACCAAGGTCACCGCTCCCTGATCAGGCCCCTCACCGCACCTGACCCGACGCGAACGCCGTCGCGGCGTTGCCGGCGGCGTCCTGGACCACCAGCCCCATGTCGAACCGCGAGTTCTTCTCCATCCGCACGAAGCCGACGCGGAGGTCCTGGGTCACCTCGACCGACTGGGTCGACAGCACCTGCTCGTAGCTGTTGGAGCTCGGCACGAACACGTACGGCGTGAGCGTCCCGCCGACCTCGAGCGAGACGCCCGAGCTCGAGCCGGTGCTCGCGTCGACGATGCTCACGCTCTGGATGTTGCCCGAGCTGGTCAGCAGCACCCGGATCCCGACGTCGGTGACGCCGCCGTCGGGCGCGGTGTACTGCGCGAGGAAGCTGCCCAGCAGACCGCCCGACTGACCCTGGTAGACCGCCGTCGCCGGGGCGACCGTGGTGCCGTCGGTCAGGGCGGTGAGCGCGTAGCTCCACACGCCCTGCACCTGGCCCGGCCCGCCGGCGTCGAGGTACGCCGGCAGGATCAGCCCGAGCGCGATCTGCTGCCCGCCGAGGCCGGTGAAGAGGTAGGTCTCCGCGCTCGTCACGTTGGCCCGCGACCCGTCGGTGAGCTGGGCGGCGATCTTGATGCCCGACTCGTCGGCCTGCAGGACCTGCGCCTGCTCCGACACGAAGCTCACGCCCGCGCCCGACTGCCCTTGGGACGACCCGGCGCTCTGGACGAACGCCTCGATGAACTCCGCCCAGCCCTGCGGCTCGGTGCCGTCGCGGAGCACGGACGCGTTCACGTGGCGCGGGTTCGCCGGCAGGTAGACGTTGATGCCGGTCGCCTGCTGGGTGCCCTGGCCGATCGCCTGCTCGGTCACCGCACGGTCCACGGCCGCGGTCACCGCGTCACGAGCGACGGCGACGTCGTCGGGCACGTCGGTGAGGTGCTTCATGAAGTCGCCGAGGTCGATCAGGTCGAGCGACTCGCCCTCGAGGCCGGGGAACCCGGCGACGAACTCCAGCGCCTGCGCCCGCGCCCGCGCCACCGAGGTGGTGATCTCGGGCAGGTTCGCCACGGCCGCCTGGCTGAACGACTCCATCGCCGCGTCGAGCCCGGAGACCGCGTCGCCGTCGACGACCGACATCGCGACGAGGTCGCGGTAGGCCTGCCCGCCCGGCTGGGTGGCGATGTCGTCGAGCAGGTCGACGTAGCCCGACACGAACCCGTTGGCGACCGCCTGGCCGTCGCCGCCCTCCGACATCGGCGGGAACGACGCCGGGGCCAGCGGGTGGGCGATCATGATCTCCTCCGAGCCCGCGAGCCACCGCCCGAGCGGCGCGAGGGCGGAGACGGTCTCGTAGTTGGACATGAGGCACGCGGCCTGGTTGATCACGTCGAAGCGGTCGATGCCGGCCTTCTGCATGCCGACGAGCAGCCCCTCGCGCATCTCGGGGACGCTGAGCTCCTGGGTGCCGGGCGGTCCGGTGTCGACGTACCCGCCGGTGTTGCCGCCGCCGTGGTCGAAGAACGTGAACCCGTAGTGCACGGCCGGGAACCGGTCGGCCGCCTCTTCGACGAACGTCGCGAGCACGTCGGGCTGGCCCATCGAGACCTCGCCGAGATCGCGCACCTCGTTGTAGCGCCCGTCCTCGAGCACCAGCAGCTTGGCCGTGCTGAAGTCGCCGACGCCCGGCACCGGCGAGGTGGGCGCGTCGGTGTCGGTCGCCTCGGGGAGGTCGAGCAGCACGACGACGTTGACGTCCGGGTCGTCGGGCAGCTCGGCGATCTCGGTGAGGTTCTCGACCATCAGCTGCGGCACCCCGGAGGTGTCGCCGACGGCGTAGACCATCATCGTCCAGTCCGCGACCGTGTCGTCCGCGGCGGGCGCCAGGGCCTGGCTGGTGGTGCCGAGACCGCCCGCGAGGGTCGTCGCGCCGGCCGCCGCGAGGGCGGCGGTCAGCGCGACGATCCGTCGCCCGGTCCGGGATGCTCGCGTGCGCATCAGAAGCTGCTGACCAGCGAGTTGAACATCGCGTTGTAGCCGTCGATGAGCGGGCTGCTGTCGACGTCGAGCGCACCCTGCTGGTAGAGCACGAACGCCGTGACGCCGGTGCCGTCCTGGAGCAGGAAGTAGTAGGCGAAGCCCTCGACGGGGATGGTGCCGCCCTGCTGGCTCGCGAGCGCCCCCTGGTAGCCGAGCGCGACGGCCTGCACGACCGCCGAGGTCGGGATCTGCATCTCCTGCGGGTCGCTCACCGCGAGGTCCTGCACACCCATGCTCTGGATGCCGTTGAGGTTCTCGGTGATCATCGCGTTGGCGTCGGTCGGGGCCGGGTTGATGATGGCGAAGAAGTAGCCGCCGTCACCGAAGACCTGGACGAAGCCGTCGGCCTGCTGCTCGATCTCGTAGCCGGCGGGCAGGTCGAACCCGATGTCGCCGCCGACGACGACGTGGCTGTCGGACGACCCGGTGTCGATGCCGCCGCCGAGGCCGCCGCCGTCCGGCGAGTCGGACGGGTCGGCCGGCGACGTGAGGTCGGCCGAGGAGACGCTGCCGAAGCCCTGGGTGAGCGACGGCGCGGTGCCGGTCGACGGGGCCTCGGACGCGTCGGGTGACGGCCCGGGAGCCGGCACCGGCGTCGGTGCCGGCTCCGTCGTCGGGCCGGAGCCGACCTGGGTCTCGATCTGGATCGGCACCGGGGGCTTGTCGTCGGCAGCGGCCGCGGACGCCGCAGCCTGGCCGACCACTCCGGCGACCACGATCGTGGCGGCCACCGCGCCCACCACCAGCGCGGTGCGCTTGTTGTCCTGCGGCGCGACCCCGACCGGGACCGGCTTCAGCGCGGGCCGGGCGGGCGTGACTCCCTCGACGGTGTCGTCGACCCGGTTGCGGACCCTGGTGACCTTGCTGCCCGCGCGCACCGAGGTGCCACAGGCGACGCAGAAGTTCGCGCCGACGAGCAGTGGCATCTCGCACGAGGGGCAGTACGCCGTGCCGCGCGCGGTGTCCTTGAGCGCACCACCGGTCGCCGCGGCCTCGAGGGCCGCCTCCAGCACCGCGAAGTGGAGCAGGTAGCGCAGGCGCACGACCAGCGCGGCGGCGACGATCGCGCCCCACACCAGGCCGACGACCGCACCCTTGGTGCCCTCGAGCCGCGAGGCGAAGAACAGCCCGGCCTGGAACGCGACGTTCGCGATCAGAGCCTCTGCGAGGCCGCGGAAGTAGCCGGGCTTGAACCCGTCGTAGCCCGCGCCGAGGCCGGAGTAGCTCGCGACGGCGATGCCGGTGGCGGCGCCGTAGACGATCGGCTTGACCACCGCGGCCGAGAGGATCAGCGAGACCCAGAAGCCGGCGTCAGGGGAGTCGATCTGGCCGAAGCTGCTGAACAGACCGCGGTTGACGACGATCGTCTCCGCGGCGGCGAAGGCCGCACCGGCGGCGACGCCGAAGGTCAGCCCGTCGATCATGTCGTCGAACTGCGGTCGGCCGGCGAGCACGAGCGGCCCGACCTGCTTGAGCACCTCGCCGACGATCGGCACGAGGAGCACGAGCACCAGCAGGCTCGTCCAGCGCACCCCGCCGGCGCCGTTGCCGTCGAAGTTCACCGACGAGATGTTGCTGTCGAGGATCCCGGCGTGCCAGAGGAAGGTGAACCCGACCCCGAGCGCGGCCGCGGCACCGATCGCACCGAGCACCACGCCGATCGGCTGGTCCTCCCACTGGTTGACGTCGTACATGTAGACCACGTAGATCGCCGGGACGACGACCGCCGCCGCCACGAACGCGAAGGCGAGGAAGCCCAGCGCGCCCGCGACGACCGGGATCAGCACCCCCAGGCCGAGCGCCCAGCGGTAGGTCTGCGGCGCGTTGCCGGACGCCAGCGGCATCAGCGACGTGACGAGGTTGAACGACGCCACGGGCTCGCCGGGCTGGAGCGCGTAGCTCTGCCGGCGCTCGCCACCGGCACCGACGCCGGCGCTCAGCTCGGCGCCGGTCATCGGGTCGAAGCGGGCGCCCGGAGGCGCCACGGGAATGCCGCCGGTGGCGGGGTTCTCAGGTGTTGTGGTCATGGTTCCTCCGGGTCAGAGCGTGCTGATCAGCGTGCCGAGCATGGTGTTGTAGCCGTTGAGCAGCTTGGACTTCGGCTTGAGCGCGCCCTTGCCGTAGAGGCCGAACGCCGTGGCGCCCGTGCCGTCCTCGCGCTGGAAGTAGTAGGCGAAGCCCTCGACGGGGATGCTGCCGCCCTGCTGCGTGGCGAGCAGGCCGCGGAAGTTGAGCATCGCCGCGCCCTTGACCCCCGTGACCTGCACCGCCTTCGGCTGGGTGATCTCCAGCTCCTCGACGCCCATGTTCTGGATGCCGGTGAGGTTGTTGGCGATCAGCTTGGCCAGGGTGGTCTTCTTCGGCGTCAGGTAGGCGAAGAAGTAGCCCTTGTAGCCGAAGACCTGCGCGTAGCCGGGGCCCGGGTCCTCGATCTTGAAGCCCTTGGGCACCAGGAAGACCACGTCGTCGCTGAGGAAGACGAGGCCGCCCTTGCCACCGGCGGCCTCGACGTTCTTGCCCTCGCCGGTCCCGTCGTCGGCGCCGAGCCGGACGGCGGAGGTCTTGTTGAGCAGGTCGTCGCCCGCGTCGGGGTCGAGCGTGATGCCCGTCTCCGACGGCGGCTTCATGTCGTCGCTGTCGCCGGCCGCGGAGGCCGCGACCTGCCCGAGCACGCCACCGACCAGGATCGTGGCGACGATCGCGCCGACCACCATGGCGGTCTTCTTGTTGTCCTGCGGCGCCACCCCCGCAGCGGCCGGCCGGAGGCTCGGCCGCGCGACGGCGGGGTCGGCGTCCTCGCTGCGGTTGCGGGCGCGGGTGACCTTGCTGCCGGCCCGGACCGACGTGCCGCAGGCGACGCAGAAGTTCGCGCCGACGAGCAGCGGCATCTCGCACGAGGGGCAGTACGCCGTGCCCACGGCGCTGTCCTTGAGCGCACCACCGGTCGACGCGGCCTCCAGGGCGGCCTCGAGCACGGCGTAGTGGAGGAGGTAGCGCAGGCGGACGACGAGCACGGCCGCGATGAGGGCGCCCCAGACGAGGCCGAGGACGTTGCCGGCGGTGCCGTCGAGGCGGGACGCGAAGAACAGGCCGGCCTGGAAGAGGATGTTGGCGACCAGCGCCTCGACGAGGCCGCGGACGTAGGCCGGCTTGAAGCCGTCGTAGCCCGCCCCGAGACCGGAGAAGCTCGCGACCGCGATGCCGGTGGCGGCGCCGTAGACGATCGGCTTGACCACGGCGGCCGAGAGGATCAGCGAGACCCAGAAGCCGGCGTCGGGCGAGTCGACCTGGCCGAAGCTGCTGAACAGACCGCGGTTGACGACGATCGTCTCCGCTGCGGCGAAGGCCGCACCGGCGGCGACGCCGAAGGTCAGCCCGTCGATCATGTCGTCGAACGCCGGGCGGCGGGCCAGCAGGATCGGGCCGACCTCCTTGAGCAGCTCGCTGACGATCGGCACCAGCAGCGCCAGCACCAGGAAGCTGGTCCAGCGGATGCCGGGCTGGGTGCCGTCGAGGTCGACGGGCGCGAGGTCGTCGCCGAGGATCCCGGCGTGCCAGAGGAAGGTGAAGCCGACCCCGAGCGCGGCCGCGGCACCGATCGAACCGAGCACCACGCCGATCGGCTGGTCCTCCCACTGGTTGACGTCGTACATGTAGACGACGTAGACCGCCGGGACCACCAGGGCCGCCGCGACGAACGCGAAGGCGAGGAAGCCCAGCGCGCCCGCGACGACCGGGATCAGCACCCCGAGGCCGAGCGCCCAGCGGTAGGTCTGGGGCGCCGAGCCCGATGCCAGCGGCATCAGGGAGCTCACGAGGTTGAACGATGCGACCGGCTCGCCGGGCTGGAGGGCGAAGCTCTGCTTGCGCTCGCCTCCGCCACCGGCGAGCTCCGCCCCGGTGACGGGGTCGAAGCGGGCGCCTGCGGGCAGCTCGGGGGTGTGGCTCTCGGACATGTCGACGATCTCTCCCGTGGGCGGGGGCCGAGTCCCCCTGAGTCAGGTGTGCAGGTGATGAGCAGGTGCGGAGCGCTGAGTGTGCATGAGATGCCGGGACACCGTAAAGAATCCGTGGCGAGATCTCGGACGACACGCGAGAAATTCCGGTTCCGTCCATGACCTGCCGGACGCCGGGAAGTTACCGAAAAGTAGGATCCGTCTCAGTCGGCATCGGGACCGTCGTGCTGCCCGTCGGGCTCGCCGTAGGCTGCCGGACGCGGCCGGTGCGGGGTGCATGGCCGAGGTACGTCGAGAAGTCGGGAAGAGGCTGAAGCAGTGGAGCTGTGGGTCCTGGTCGTCGGGCTGGTCATGCTGGCCGTCGCGCTGCCGATCGCCGGCCGTCGCGTCGTCTTCCTCTACCGGCTGATCGCGAGCGGGCAACCGGCTCCCGACCGGGTGGAGAACGTCACCAAGCGGCTGGGGCAGGCGCTCACGACCCAGGTGGTCGAGGTCCTCGGGCAGAAGAAGCTGCTGAAGTGGTCGGTGCCGGGCGCGGCGCACTTCTTCGTGTTCTGGGCGTTCGTGATCCTCGGCAGCGTCTACCTCGAGGCGTTCGGCATCCTCTTCTCGCGCAACCCCCACTGGGCGATCCCGGTCATCGGCCACTGGGACGTGCTCGGCTTCGCGCAGGACTTCATCGCGGTGATGTGCGTCCTCGGCCTGGCGACGTTCGTCGCGATCCGGCTGCGCAACAACCCCCAGACCCTCGGCCGCAAGTCCCGCTTCAGCGGCTCCCACCTCGGGCCGGCGTGGTTCACGCTGTTCATGATCTTCAACGTCGTCTGGACCATGTTCCTGTTCCGCGGCGCCGCCTGGGCCACCGACGACCACTTCCCCTACGGCAACGGCGCGTTCGGCTCCCACGCCGTGGGCGCGCTGCTCGGCGGGCTGTCGGACCACACGACCGACGTCATCGAGGGGATCGGGCTCCTCCTGCACATCGGCGTCATGCTCGGGTTCCTCATCTTCGTGCTCAACTCCAAGCACCTGCACATCTTCGTGGCGCCCCTCAACGTGCTCTTCGGCCGCCGACCCAAGGCGCTGGGCGCGGTCAAGCCGCTCACCTCGGAGGGCCGGGCGGTCACGCTCGACGACATCGAGGACATGGACGAGAGCGCGACGCTCGGCGTCGGGTCCGTCGAGGACTTCACCTGGAAGGGCCAGCTCGACTTCGCCACCTGCACCGAGTGCGGCCGCTGCCAGTCGCAGTGCCCGGCGTGGAACACCGAGAAGCCGCTTTCGCCCAAGCTCCTCATCATGGCGCTGCGCGACGCGTCGTTCGCCAAGGCTCCCTACGTGCTCGCCTCCGACGACAAGCGCGCCGGGCTGCTCGACGGCGACGGCGCCCGGGCGCAGACGCTGACCAAGGAGGTCGAGCGCCCTCTGGTCGGCGAGACCGGCGACGACTGGTTCTACATGCCCGAGAGCGGCGCGGCCGTCATCGACCCGGACGTGCTCTGGTCGTGCGTCACCTGCGGCGCCTGCGTCGAGCAGTGCCCCGTCGACATCGAGCACGTCGACCACATCGTCGACATGCGGCGCTACCAGGTGCTCGTCGAGTCGAACTTCCCCGCCGAGCTCAACCAGCTCTTCAAGGGGATGGAGAACAAGGGCAACCCCTGGAACATGTCGCCCACCGCGCGCATGGACTGGGCCCAGGGCCTCGACTTCGACGTCAAGGTCGTCGGCGAGGACGTCGAGTCGCTCGACGAGGTCGACTGGCTGTTCTGGGTCGGCTGCGCCGGCGCCTACGAGGACCGCCAGAAGAAGACCACCCGCGCCGTCGCGGAGCTGCTGCACATGGCCGACGTCTCCTTCGCGGTGCTCGGCAACGGCGAGACCTGCAACGGCGACCAGGCGCGCCGGGCCGGCAACGAGTTCGTGTTCCAGGGCCTCGCCCAGCAGAACGTCGAGACGTTCAAGGAGCACAAGGTCAAGAAGGTCGTCTCGACCTGCGCCCACTGCTTCAACACGCTGAAGAACGAGTACAAGGACTTCGGCATCGAGCTCGAGGTCGTCCACCACACCCAGCTGCTCAACCGGCTGGTGCGTGAGGGAAAGCTGACCCCGGTCAAGGACGGCGCCGGCGCCCACCAGCGCAAGATCACCTACCACGACCCCTGCTACATCGGTCGTCACAACGGCGTGTACTCGCCGCCGCGCGAGCTGCTCCAGGTGCTGCCGGGCGCGGACTTCGTCGAGATGCCTCGCAACTCCGAGCGGTCCTTCTGCTGCGGCGCCGGCGGCGCGCGCATGTGGATGGAGGAGAATCTCGGCGAGCGGATCAACGTCAACCGCACGAGCGAGGCCGTCGCCACGGGCGCCGACCAGATCGCGGTCGGCTGCCCGTTCTGCCGGGTGATGCTCTCCGACGGCCTGACCGCCGCGATCGACAAGGGCGAGGCGCGCGAGGAGGTCGAGGTCCTCGACGTCGCGCAGATGCTGCTCGCCTCGGTCAAGGGCGAGCAGGCCACCCGCCGCGCCCCGGGCAGCGGCGGTACGGCGCTCAAGGAGCGCCCGGTCGAGACCAAGGCCGAGCCCGAGGCCGGTGACGAGACGGTCACCGAGGACACCGTCACCGAGACCTCCGAGGCCTCGCCCGCCGCCAAGGCGTCGGGTGGCGGCTCGTCGCTCTTCGACACCCCTGCCGACGACGCCGGCGGCTCCGATGACTCCGACGGCGGCGGCGACCCGCCCGCGCCGACCACGCCGGCCACGGCCGGTGGCTCGCTGTTCGACCTGGGCGGCGACGACGAGTCCGAGCCCGAAGCGAAGGCGGAGCCCGAGGAGAAGCCCGAGGAGAAGCCCGAGGCGTCGGGCGGCTCGCTGTTCGACCTCGAGGCGGAGCCGGAGCCGGCGCCCGCTGCCGAGAACGCCGTCACCGCGCCGGCCGAACCCGAGACCGAACCCGAGACGCAGCCCGCTACCCCGGCCGCAGACCTCGGCTCGGGCGGCTCGCTCTTCGACATCGCCGCCGACAAGACCGCGGAGCCCGAGCCGAAGGAAGGAGCCCAGGCCGAGGACACGCCGGTCGAGCCTGTCGAGACCCCCGCAGCGGAGGCACCCACCGCACCGAGCGCGGACCTGTCCTCGGGTGGTTCCCTCTTCGACATCGCCGCCCCTGACGTGGTCGACGCTCCCGCTCAGGACGAGGCCGAGGCACCCGAACCGGAGCCCGAGCCCGCAGCGGACGAGAGCGTCTCGGCCGGCGCCGCGCTCAGCCAGGCGGCGACGTTCTCCGACCCCGACGACGGCGAGGAGCCCGAGGACGGCGAGGGGCACGAGCCTGAGGAGAAGCCCGAGGCCGAGGAGAAGCCGAAGCCGGCCGCCTCCGGCGAGGCGCACACGCCGAAGACCGACGTCGACATCAACGAGTCGGGCTCGCTCTTCGACCTCTGAGCTCAACCACCCGGGCCGGCTGCGCGTCACAGCAACGTGACCTCCCCCTCCCGGCCGCCCGTTCCCGCCCTCCTCCTCGCCGCGCTCCTCGCTCTGCCCGCCGTCGCCGGCTGCGGCACCGACAGCGGTTCCGACGCCGGATCCGCATCGTCCGCCGCACCGGCGACCCGGTCGACGACCCCCAGCCCGACACCCAGCCCGACCGCCGGCCCCACGCCGCCGCCACCGATGACCACGCAGCCGGCGGCGGAGGCCGCCGGCGTCGTCGACGTCGTACCGGCCGGGATGGACGAGGACCTCGTGCGGGTCGGCCGGATGTTCCTGCGGCTGGCGCGCGGCGCTGCTGGCGCGACCCTCCCGGTCGAGCCGCAGGTGACGGTGCTCCTCGGGGGCGAGCAGGCCACCGTGCTCACCAGCACCCAGGCCGACGACCGGGCCTCGTGGGAGCAGCTGTGCGACTCGAGCGGCAAGGGCTACGCCGAGCGGTCCTGCCCGGTGTCGGCGCTGGCAGCGCTCGCCGACAGCGAGGGCGTGACGTTCTCGACCGAGCCCGCCCAGGAACCCTGCTCCGGGCCGCACGGTCTCGAGCCCGGCGACGTCGGCGGCACCAAGCGGGTCACGCTCCTGGCCCGGCCCCACGGCAGCTGCCTCGACTACGCCGCCGTCGAGCTCTACCTCAACGACGTCAGCCAGCTCGTCGCCGCCAACCTGGTGCTCGGCTCGCCCTAGGAGGCCCCGGGAGCCGTAGGCTCGCCGCGGAGGGTCAGGTGGACTTCGACCAGTACGTCGCGGCGCGCTACGGCAGGCTCGTCGAGCACGCCCTCGACCTGGGGTGCGCCGAGTCCGAGGCCTGCGTCCACGTCGACCAGGTGCTGGCCGAGCAGCGCAGGCGGATCCGCCGCGCGGAGGACCCGGACCCCCTCGTGCGCGAGGCGCTCGAGCGCGCGGTGCGCGGCACCCCCGAGCGCTCACGGCGGACCGCACCGCTCGTGGCGCTCGGTGTGGTCGCGGTCGCCGTGGCGGTCGGGGTGGTGGCGACCTACCGGCCGGCCCCCCACGAGCTGCCGTCGTTGTTCGCGCTCACCGGCGCCCAGGCCGAGGAACTCCTCGAGAGCGAGGGCTACGAGGTCACGCTGGAGGAGGCCAGGTCGTGCGAGCCGCCGGGCCTGGTCATCGACTCCGACCCGCCCAGCGGCGGACCGGTCCGCGAAGGCGCGACGGTCACCGTCCGCACCTCCGTGATCGCCGGCAGCCACTGCGAGCCCGCCTTCCCGCGACGGTCGGCGGCCTGGGAGTTCGTGCTGTTCGCCCTGGGCCGCGGACCGGCCCCCGCGCTGGCCGACGAGCTCGACGTCGTGGTCGACGGCGGGCCACCCCGACATCTCGACGGGGACGTCGCGGCGGGGCTGCAGGGGCAGGTCGACCTCACGCTCGCCATCGAGCGGGCGGCGGAGCAGACCCGAGCCGGCGAGAGCGGACTGCCCCGGCTCAGCGTCGTGTTCACCGCACCACCGGCGACCTGGTGCGGCATCGACCTCCCGCCGATCGTCGCGGACCGAAGCGCGATCCGGTTCGAGATCGACCCCCGCCCGGAGGACCGCCGGGGCTGCCCGCTCACCGTCGACCTCTACCGGACGGACTCGGCCATCGACGCGGTCATCGTCTACACCCCGCAGGGCCGGTGACGTCGTGGACTTCGACCAGTACGTCGCGGCGAGGTACGGCCGGCTCGTCGAGCACGCCGTGCTCCTCGGCTGCGCGGAGGGCGAGGCCGGCGCCTGCGTCGACCGGGTGCTGCTCGAGCAGCGCAAGCAGATCCGCGGCGCGGACGACCCCGACCCGCTGGTGCACGAGGCGCTGGAGAGCGCGATCAGCGGCACACCGCCGCGGTCGCGCCGCACCGGCCCGCTCATGGCGGTCGGGCTGGTCGCGGTCGCCGTCGCGGTCGGCGCCGCGCTCACCTACCGGCCTCCACCGCAGCCCGTGCCGTCGCTGTTCGGCCTCGATGCGACCCAGGCCCAGCGCCTGCTCGAGGACGAGGGGTACGCCGTGCTGGTCCGTCCGGCGCGCTCGTGCGAGCCCGACGGCCTCGTGCTCGGGTCGGAGCCGCCGGCGGGCACGCTCGCGCGGGAGGGGGCGACCGTGACCCTCCGGGCGGCGGCGCGGTCCGACGCGTTCTGCCAGGCGCAGTTCCTGGCACGCAGCGACGCCTGGGACTACGTCGCGTTCGCGCTCGGCGGCGACCCGCCGCCGTTCGCCGCGACCGTGACGCTGGTCGTCGCCGGGTCGGAGCCGCGGTCGTTCACCCGCGGCGAGGCCGGCGACGGCACGCGCTGGGGCGAGGCGTTCGACCTCGTCCTGGCCGCCGCGCGCGCCGCTGCTCCGACCGCGAGCGGCATGCCCGCCCTGCGGGTCGAGGCGACGCTCCCGCCCGAGGCGTGGTGCGGCGTGGCGCGCCCGCCGGAGCTCGGCGACCGCTTCGCGCTGCGCCTCCAGATCGACCCGCGGGCCTCGCGCGCCGAGGGCGGCTGCCCGCTCAGCGTCGACCTCTACCGCTCCGAGCGCGTCATCGACACGGTCGTCGTCTACCCCGCCCGGGCGGACGGCGAAGGACTCGTGGTGGACCCGGCCTAGATCTCGTCCGGCTTGTCGACGTGCTCTGGCACGACGATCGGCTTCACCCTCGCCCAGATCAGGAACGCCGCCCCGACCACGACCAGCGCGAGACCGGCCCAGAGGTTCGCGTTGACGTCGCCTGTCTTGTCGTACTCCTTGTCGCCGAAGATCCCCATCAGCACGAGGATCACGCCGTAGACGCCAAGCAGGCCGCCGATGATGTTGCGGATGTCGAGCGCCCCCGCGGTGTGCTTCTGGCCAGTGTGCTCACTCATCAGTCGACCCTCCTCAGAAGATGACGTTCAGGATGACGACCAGGACCAGGGCGATCGAGGCCAGCGGGATGGTGCGGCGGTACCACGGATAGGTCTCCTCGTCGGCGTCGACGAGGTCCTCCCGCGGCGTCTCGGAGTAGACCAGGCCCTTGAGCTCCGAGGCGGGCTTCGGCTGCGTGACCATCGAGACCACGACGCTGAGCACGATGTCGACGACGAAGGCGACCGAGGCCGCGACGAACGCCGCGCCCTGCCCGGAGAGGTGGATCCAGCCCTGGCTCAGGCCGCCGAGCGTGCCCTCGGTGCAGATCGCGGTGGCGACCGCGGCCAGGGTGCCGGCGGACAGGCCGATCCAGCCGGCGGCCGGCGTCATCCGCTTCCAGAACATTCCGAGGATGAACGTCGCGAACAGCGGCGCGTTGAAGAACCCGAACAGCACTTGGAGGTAGTCCATGATGTTGGAGAAGTTCGACGCCAGCGCCGCGGTGAAGATCGCGACCAGCGTGGCGACGACCGTCGCGATGCGGCCGACGCGCAGGTAGTAGCCGTCCTCGCGCTCCTTGACGACGTAGGTCTCCCACAGGTCGTAGCTCAGCACGGTGTTGAACGCCGAGATGTTGGCCGCCATGCCGGCCATGAACGCCGCCAGGAGGCCGGTGATCGCGACGCCCAGCAGGCCGTTGGGCAGGACCTCCTTCATGAGGAACAGCAGCGAGTCGTTGAACTTCACGTCGCCCGACGCGCCACCCGGCACGGCGTCGCCCGCCTTGGTCTTCGAGATCTCGGTGACGAGGACCGCGGCGATCATGCCGGGGAAGATCGTGATGAACGGGACGAACATCTTCGGGAAGGCGCCGATGATCGGCGTCTTGCGGGCCGAGGAGATGGAGTTGGAGGCCATCGCGCGCTGCACCTCGACGAAGTTCGTCGTCCAGTAGCCGAACGACAGCACGAAGCCGAGCCCGAACACGATGCCGACGACCGACCACAGGTCGGAGTCGAAGCCAGAGAGCGCGTTGCCGGGCCAGGAGTTGAGCTGCTGAGCGGCGGTGACGCCCCCGGACTTGTCGTCGGCCGCCGCCTCGGTGATCTTGTCGGTCAGGCCGTCCCAGCCGCCGACACGGTGCAGGCCGAGCAGGGTGAGCGGTGCGAGCGAGGCGACGATCACGAAGAACTGCAGCACCTCGTTGTAGATCGCGGCACTCAGCCCGCCGAGGGTGATGTAGGAGAGCACGATCGCGGCCGCCACGATGAGCGCGAGCCACAGTGGCCACCCGAGCAGCGCGTGGATGATCGAGCCGAGCAGGTAGAGGTTCACGCCGGCGATGAGCAGCTGGGCCACCGCGAAGGAGATCGCGTTGACCAGGTGGGCTCCGGTGCCGAACCGGCGCCGCATGAACTCCGGCACCGACCGGACCTTCGAGCCGTAGTAGAAGGGCATCATCACGACGCCGAGGAAGAGCATCGCCGGGATCGCGCCGACCCAGAAGTAGTGCACCGCCGGGAGGCCGAACTGCGCGCCGTTCGCCGACATGCCCATGATCTCGACGGCGCCGAGGTTGGCGGAGATGAACGCCAGGCCCGTCACCCAGGCGGGCAGGGCCCGGCCTGAGAGGAAGAAGTCGACCGAGTCGGAGACCTGGCGCCGGG
Organism: Nocardioides halotolerans DSM 19273; assembly: GCF_000422805.1. Classification (GTDB taxonomy): domain Bacteria; phylum Actinomycetota; class Actinomycetes; order Propionibacteriales; family Nocardioidaceae; genus Nocardioides; species Nocardioides halotolerans. The sequence goes on from NZ_AUGT01000026.1 coordinate 75,562, forward strand.
CCAGCACCCCGATGCCGAGCACCACGGCGAAGTAGAGGAAGACGATCAGGTAGTCGACCGGACCCGCGTCGATGATCGTGTTGGCCAGCACTGGTGCGGACATGCGAACGCCCTTTCTGCGGCTGAGAGGCCCCGAGGCCAGAAACGCAGTGCCCGGCCGTCTCGTGCGGCAAACCTGCGGCCATGACGTCACCTGACGTCATGTGACACCACTTTCCACTTGACATGACATCATCGTGGTGTCACGATGGTGCACATGGACATCACGCCATACGTCGACAGCCTCCGGCGCGACCTGCTCGCCGCCGCCGAGGCCGCCGGCCCCGAGGCCCACGCCGCGGCCGAGCGCCTCACCTTCGCCCTCGACCCCGCCGCGCGGCTCGCCCTCATGGAGGCCATCTCGCAGGCCGCCACCGAGATCACCGCCGAGATGCCCGCCGGTGGCGTCGACGTACGCCTCGACGGCCGCGAGCTGGCGTTCGTGGTCGACGCGCCGACCGGGCCGCCCGCCCCGCCGGCGCCGCCCGCCCCGCCGCCCCCGCCCGGGGTCGACGAGGTGGAGGAGGGCGGCATCGCCCGCATCACGCTCCGGCTCCCCGAGTCGGTCAAGGCGAAGGCCGAGGAGTTCGCTGCCCGGTCCGGCCACTCGCTCAACACCTGGCTCGTCAACGTCGTCCGCGCGGCCACCCGCGAGGGCGCGATCAACGTCGACATCGACCTCTCGAGCCTCCCCTTCGTGGGCGGCAACGACCCGTTCGGTGGGCAGGGGCCCTTCGGCGGCAAGCGAGGCCGGCGGATGAGCGGCTGGGTCTAGCCGCCCCGCCCCGCCCCACCGCCACCCGGTCAGCCACGGGCCGGCGCCCACTCACAGCCAGGGCGCCGGTCCGGCGGCCCAGCACACCCTCTTCCCGTTCCCTCATGCACAGGAGTGACAGCCATGCCCGAGTACCGCTTCGAGACCCACAGCCCGGTCGACCTGGTCGTCGAGATCAGCAAGGGCAACGTGCACGTCGAGTGCGTCGACACCCACGAGTCGATCGTCCGCGTCGAGGGCCGCAACGCCGACGACGTCACGGTCGAGCAGCACGGCGACACGATCAGCGTGATCGAGCCCGGCCGCGGCCGGATCTTCGGCGACAACGCGCTGCGCGTCGACGTCGTCGTCCCCGACACCAGCAACCCCGCGATCCGCACCGGCAGCGCCGACATCCAGGTCGAGGGCCGGGCCGGTCACGCCCAGCTGCGCAGCGGCTCCGGCGACTGCACGATCGACGCCGTCGACGGGCACCTGCTCGTCGAGACCGGCTCCGGCGAGATCCGGGTCGACGACGTGCACGGCAACCTCAAGATCAAGAGCGGCTCCGGCGACGTCGAGGTCGGCCAGGCCGGAGGCACCAGCTCGATCTCGACCGGCTCGGGCGACGTCTCCGTCGAGAAGGCCCGCAGCAACATCGTGGTCAAGACCGGCAGCGGCGACCTGAGCATCGACTCGGCGGACGACGACACGTCGTTCAGCACCGGCAGCGGCGACGTGTCGATCGACCTGGTCAAGCGGGGCCGCCACACGGTGAAGGGTGCCTCCGGCGACGTGTCGATCGGCGTCAAGGCCGGCGTTCCGGTGTGGACCGACATCACCACGGTGTCCGGCACCATCCGCTCCGACCTGCAGGGCGCCGGCCAGCCGGAGGAGGGCCAGGACCACATCGAGGTCCGCGCCAAGACCGTCAGCGGCGACATCGCCCTCAGCGAGGTCTGACTCGCCCGCAGCACGCAGCTTCCGCACGACCGATCCGCACGCACCACCCGCAAGCACGATCAGCAACCACGATCAGCAACCGCAGTCAGGCCGACTGTCGGTGCCCACAGCAAGACTGGACTCACCAGGAGACAAGGAGCACGGCCATGAGCAACACGATGATCGAGATGCAGGCCCGGCACCAGATCCAGGAGCGGCTCGCCCGCGCCTCCGCACCCCGGCTGCCGCTGACCACCCGCCGCCACCGCGTCGCCGAGCGGCTGCGCAAGGTCGCCGACCGCGTCGACGGCTGACCCGCCCGGCTCCCTACGACCGCTTCCCTACGACCGCATCGCGACACCCCGCCGCCAGTAGCCCATGAAGGCCACCTGGCGGCGGTCCATGCCCAGCTCCCTCACCAGCAGCCGGCGCAGGCCGGTGACCGTCCCCGACTCGCCGGCGATCCAGGCGTAGACCCCGTCGAGGTCGTGGCCCACGGTGGCCACCGGGAGGTCGACGTCCTCCCCCGACGACGAGTAGACCGGCGTCTCCCACAGGTCGGGATCCACCTCGGTCTCCGGCACCGGGTCGTCGCTCCCCGCGACGCCGAGGTGGCGACGTACCTCCCGGTCCAGCCGCGACCCGTGCGGCGCACCGTCGCGCGGCAGCCAGACCACGTCGACGTTCGCCGGGGCCGGCACTCCCGCCAGCGCGGTCGCGTCGCGGCCCACCGGCACCTCGACGAACGCCGCCCCACGCGCGTCCCGGTCGAGGTCCTCGAGGATGCGGCAGATCGCGGGCGCGGCGGTCTCGTCGCCGACCAGCAGCAGCTCGCTCGCGGTGCCGGGCGTGAACTCGATGCCGCCGAACGGCACCCCTCGCCGCGGCGCCATCACCACGAGCCGGTCGCCCGGCGCGGCCTGAGCCGCCCACGCCGATCCCGGCCCGGTCGCGTCGTGCTCGAGGTGCAGGACGAGGTCGACCACCAGCCGCGGCTCGGCCGGCGTGCCGCGCACGGCGCGCACCGAGTAGGTCCGCAGGTGCCCGCGCTCCGACTCCGGCAGGTCGAGCCACGTGCCCCACCACGAGTCGTCCGCGCCGGCGAACGACGGCAGCCGGCCCGCGTCGTCCGGGAAGACGAGCTTGATCCGCTGGTCGTAGAGCGGGCCGTCCACGCCGAAGTCCGCCAGCGCCGGGCCGCCCAGTTCGACCCGGACGAAGCTCGGCGAGATCCGCTCGACCGTCTCCACCTCGACCTCGTCGAGGACCATCGGCAGCGGGGCGGTCGGCGTCTCGGTCGGGGTCTCGGTCGGCGTCTCGGCGGCGAGCATGGAGTTAGGGTAGCCTAACCTCATGAAACGACCGGATCAGCGCAATCGCGCCCATTGGGCGCTGTTTCACGCGTGAAACAAGGCCGATCGGCGCATTTGCGCTGAATCGGTCCTGGGCAGCGCTCAGATCTGCGTGCGGTGGAAGTTCTGGAACGACCGCGAGGGGGTCGGGCCGCGCTGGCCTTGGTAGCGCGAGCCGTACTTCTCCGACCCGTAGGGGTGCTCGGATGGCGAGGACAGCCGGAAGAAGCAGAACTGCCCGATCTTCATCCCCGGGTAGAGCTTGATCGGCAGCGTCGCGACGTTCGCGAGCTCGAGCGTCACGTGCCCGGAGAACCCAGGGTCGACGAAGCCGGCGGTGGCGTGGGTCAGCAGCCCGAGCCGGCCCAGCGACGACTTGCCCTCCACGCGCGCGGCGACGTCGTCCGGCAGCGAGACGACCTCGTACGTCGACCCGAGCACGAACTCACCGGGGTGCAGGATGAACGGCTCGTCGCCCTCGGGCTCGACGAGCCGGGTGAGGTCGGACTGGTCGGCGGCCGGGTCGATGTGGGGGTAGCGGTGGTTCTCGAAGACGCGGAAGAAGCGGTCGAGCCGGACGTCGATCGACGACGGCTGCATCATCGCCGGGTCGAAGGGCTCGAGGCTGATCCGGCCCGCCTCGATCTCGGCCAGGACGTCGCGGTCTGACAGCAGCACGCGCACAACCTACCGGGGCTACGCTGTCGCCGAACCGGGCCGCGGGGTCCAGAGAGCCTGCGAGGTCGCCATGCTCATCAACATCAACGGCCAGAGCTACACCAGGTGGGAGGACGTCCCGGAGGACGTGCGCGCGCAGCTCGCCGCGACCCTCCCCGACACCGACCACAACGGCGTCCCGGACCTGCTCGAGGGCAACCTCTCGGGTGTCCAGGCGATGGTGCAGGGCGCGATGCAGTCCGGCGGCACGCCGGCCCAGTCGTTCACGTCGGTCAGCGTCGACGGCCAGCAGGTCAGCTCGCTCGGCCAGCTGCCGCCGGAGGTGCAGGAGCTGCTGAAGAACACCCTCGGCATCTTCCAGCCCGGCAGCGTGGTCGCACCGCCGCCGGCCACCGGTACGTCGCTGCAGCCGGGCCAGGTGATGCTCAACGGCGTCCCGACGACGGTCGGCGAGGCCGTCGAGGTCAGGAAGCCATGGTGGAAGCGGATCTTCGGCAGCTGACGCCAGCGGGCTCTCCGTCGCGGCGCTGAGGTAGCATCTGCGCGCCGGGCCTCCGGCATGCGGATGTAGCTCAGTTGGTAGAGCGCGACCTTCCCAAGGTCGATGTCGCGAGTTCGAATCTCGTCATCCGCTCTGACTCATCCACTGTCACCGATCCGACGGCCAGCGCAGAGCGCGACGCTCT
>NZ_AUGT01000027.1 GCF_000422805.1 Nocardioides halotolerans DSM 19273
CTAGGGCATGTCTCCTAAGTCATCAGCCAGATGGTGATGGCGCGTAGGACGACGGCGCCTCGGTAGGTGACAGCGAGCTTGTCGTAGCGGGTGGCGATGCCGCGCCATTGCTTGTGGTCGTTGAAGGAACGCTCGACCACGTTGCGGTCCTTGTACGTCATGGCGTTGAACGCCGGTGGCCTGCCGCCGGCCGAACCGCGCCGCTTGCGGTGCCCGATCTGGTCGGAGGGTTGGGGGATCACCGCCTTGATTCCCCGGTTGCTCAGTGCCGTTCGGTTGCTGCGTGAGGAGTAGGCCTTGTCACCGATGACCGCGACCGGTCGGGTGCGTGGCCGTCCGCGACCGAGCCGGCGCACGGCGAGCTGGGCCAGCAGCGGCTGCAGCATCGTGGAGTCGCCGGCCTGCCCTGGGGTGAGTGCGATGACCAAGGGTCGGCCACGCCCGTCGACGAGCTGGTGGATCTTGGTCGACAAACCTCCACGGGAGCGTCCGATCGCATGATCGGGCGGCTCGTCCCACGGGTTTGTGTAACTCGATTCAGCCCCCTGTGCGGGCCGCGGCTCGTGCCGAACGTGCGGCGCGAGAGTCGCCGACGGGCTGCTCGACCCGGCGGGTGTTGGTGGCGTGCTGGTGGGCGCGGTTGACCGTGGAGTCGACGCTGACCATCCAGTCGATGTCACCGCCTGCGTCGGCCTGGGCCAGCAACCGGGCGTGGATCTTGTCCCAAGTGCCATCGATCGAGAACCGGTGGTGCCGCTTCCAGACCGTCTGCCACGGACCGAACGATTCAGGCAGGTCACGCCAAGCGACACCGGTACGGAACCGGTAGATCACTCCCTCGACCACCTGCCGGTGGTCGCGAAAGGGGCGTGACTTCACCCCGTCCGAACACGGCATCAACGGTGCGATCTGCTCCCATTGAGCGTCGCTGAGCAATCTCTGACGGGACATGTCAGCAGCAAATCAGCCCCCCACGCCCGGACTAAGGAAACACGCCCTAGGGTTCACATTGAGCCCGCTCTGCTCGGTACGGCTGAGTTATCCGGACCAGGCTCCGAGCCGAGCAGGGTCCTGACCGTCTCCTGTCGCTGAGCGCGTGCCGCTGACCGCGCGCTGGTCGGTTGTCGGCATGACCGACCTCACCGCATCCGCCGCCCGCGACCTGACGGGGGAGTGGCGCCTTGCGCTCACCGCCGAGCGCAAGAGCCCCATGACCATCGCCCTCTACCTCGACGCCCTGAGCCGCTACCCAAATTGGGTTAAGACTCAGGACCTGCCGCCGATGCGGCGCACCAGCCTGCAGACCTGGATCACCGACATGCTCACCGCCGGCCGGTCACCCAGCACCGCGCGGATCCGACAGCAGGCCGTACGCCGGTACGCCGCATGGCTCACCGCCGTCGGACACCTCGACGCCGCGCCGTTCCAGGGCATGACGTCACCCAAGCTGGACCAGCCCGTAGTCGACCCGCTCACCGTCGCCCAGGTCCGCGCGCTGCTGGCGACTGCCAGCTCGATCCGGCAGCCCGACCCGGAGGCGCGGTCCCTGCGACACGTGCGGGACGAGGCGATCATCCGGCTGATGGCCGAGACCGGCATCCGGCTCAGCGAGGTCATCGCCCTCACCGCCCGCGACCTCGACCTGGACGCGGGCCTGGTCACCATCCAGCGCGGCAAGGACGGCCGCGGCCGCGTCATCCCGGTCGGCCCCGCCACCACCGCCGCGATCCGCACCTACCTCGCCGTCCGCCGGACGCAGCCGCACGCCGACCGCGAGGAACTCTGGCTCGGCGAACGCCGGTGCGGGCTCGCCGCCGACGCGCTCTACCGGTCCCTGCGCCGCCGCGCCGATCTGGCCGGCATCGCCGGGTTCCGCCCACACCGACTCCGGCACACCGCCGCCCACCGCTGGCTCGCCGCCGGCGGATCCGAGTCCGGCCTGATGGCCATGGCCGGCTGGACCCGCGTTGAGATGCTCATCCGCTACACCCGCGCCCACGCCGGTGAACGCGCCGCCACCGAGGCCCGACGCCTCGACCTGGGCAGCCTCTGACCACGGGCTAGAAGCGGGGGAGGGGCCTTGCCTTGGCGTTTGTGACTTGACTGACTCGGTCGGTCAGTTATTGTGAGAACCGTGGCACGTAGCATTCCTCCAGACAGACTGCCCGCCGTCATCGACGCCGCGGTGGGCGTTTTCGTGACCCACGGCTATCGGCGCACCCAGATGCAGGACATCGCGGACGTCCTCGGGCTGGCAAAGGGCACGCTCTACGGTTACGCCGCTGGCAAAGAGGCGCTGTTCGCCGCCGCCATTTGCTACGGGGACGGACTCGAAGCAATGCCGGACATTAGCGCTCTCCCAGTGCGCGCTCCCGCCGACGGCGAGCTCGCCGAGCTGGTGGCGGGGCGCCTGGCCGCCGAGGTCCCCGACCTGGCTCTCACCAAGGCGCTCGGGCGTCACCGTCTGCCGCGAACTCCCGACGAGGCCGCGGCCGAGCTTTCCGGCATCGTCGTCGACCTCTACGAGCGGCTGTCCCGTAACCGCGTCGCCATCAAGCTCGTCGACCGCTGTGCCCCCGAGCTGCCGGAGCTCGGCAAGGTCTGGTCCGACACTGGCCGCGGCGACCAGATGTCGGGCATGAAGGCCTACCTCGACAGCCGCCATCGGGCCGACCTGCTCGCGCTGCCCGGGCCGGTCGACCTGGTCGCGCGCACGACAGTCGAACTGTGCGTGCTGTGGGGCGTGCACTGCCGCTTCGACCCCGCCCCACTCGCGTCGCCGTCGCCGTACGACGACACCACCGTGGCGACCACCCTCGCCGCGATGATCACCCGCTCGATGAAACCAACCGGAGGTGCCTGATGCCCGTCCTTACCCGCCAATGCTCGCTCGACCGCAGACCCTGGCCGCAACGAGCTCTCTCCATCGCCACCCGACCGCTGACTCGCTACCTCTCCGCGCAGGCCGCCCACCCGCACGGACTCGGCGGTCCACTGATCGGGCGGCTGTGGGTGAAGGAGACCGCGAAGACGAATGACGCCGCCCTCGAACTCCTCGCGCCTCGCCCAGGCGAGGACATCCTCGAGATCGGCTTCGGCCCCGGCCGCACCCTCGGTCTCCTTGTCGAGCGCGGCGCCCGCGTCACGGGCGTGGACGTCTCCGAGGAGATGGTCCGCCTGGCCGGGCGCCGCAACTCCGAGCCCGTCCGGACCGGCGTCCTGACGCTCCATCGAGGGGATGGGGTCACGCTCCCTCTCGATGACGACTCCCAAGACGCGGTGTTCGCGGTCCACAACCTCTACTTCTGGTCCAAGCCTGAGGCCACGATCGCGGAGATCGCCCGCGTCCTGCGTCCCGGTGGCCGAGTCCTCATGGTGTTCCGCGGGCGCGAACACCCACTACCCAACCGGCTCGACCCGGAGGTCTACGCGGACGTCACCACCGACCAGTGCATTGCCTGGCTGGCCAGCGCCGGCCTCGAAGGTCAGTGTCACCACCCCGACGGCGCTCCCTCGGAGGTCTCCTTCGTGTTGGCGAGTGCTCACCGCGAGGCCTTCGCGACCCCGGACAGCACGCACGCTGGACAGGTGTGACGCGCGTTCGGCAATGGCTGACGTCAAGCCACGGACACCTCAGGGCCGGCGGGACAGCGTCACCCAGGTGAACGGCTGAACGGCGCCCCACGGTGTCGTGTGTTCGTCCCGTTCGCTCGATACGAGCTCGAAGTAGTCCGCGAACAGGGCGGCCAGCGAGTCGGCGTCGTGACGGGCGGTAGGGAGACCGGAGCACGCCGTGGGCCCGTCGGGGGCGAAGGTCCCCAGCACGACGACGCCACCCGCGCGGACCGCCCTGGCGGCGAGGTGGACATACGCGGTCTGCGCGGTCGGATCGGTGAGGAAGTGAAAGACGGCGCGGTCGTGCCACACGTCGTACGTCGTCTCTGGCTGCCATTCCAGGAGATCGGTGATGAGGTAGGTGGCACGATCATCGAGCCTGGCCTTCACCGACGCGACGGCGCTCGGGGCGACGTCGAGGACGGTGACGTCGTAGCCGCGCGTCAGGAGCTCGTCGGCGAGAGTGGACGCTCCCGCGCCGATGTCGATGACCCGCCTCGGGGCGGCAGTTGCGGGGATGGCTGCGGTGACGAGACGTACGGACGTCGCCGGCACTGCTTGGTACCAGCTGACGTCGTCGCGGCCCTTGGTCGCGTAGACCCGGTCCCAGTGCTCTTCGCTCACAACGCCATCCTCACCCAACGGCCTTCAAGCATGGCCACAGAACCTGCATGTCCATTGATGCAGGCGGCGCGGCAGGTCGGCCGGGTGGTCCCGGCGACGCGTTAGTGCTAACTTACGTGTTCGTGGTGGCTTACCCGTTAGATGCATGGGCGTTGCTCGGTGATGCGAGCCGGCGCGGGATCATCGAGCGGCTTTCGCTAGGTCCCTGCACGGTGACAGAACTGGCAGCCGAGATGCCGATCAGCCGGCCAGCGGTCAGCCAGCACCTCAAGGTTCTCAAGGACGCCGGGATCGTCGACGACTTTCAGACGGGGCGTCACCGGGTCTACAGCATCGACGCGCAGCGGCTGGACCGGTATCGGCGGCAGCTCGAGCAGTTCTGGGCCGGGGCCCTGGGCAACTTGGCCGCCGGACCTCACGAGCAGGAAAGAGGAGCAGGGTGAGTGTGGAGTCCGACGGGACAGTGCGGCACGAGGTCGTGGTCGGGTTGTCGCAGGAAGCGGCGTTCTGGAGGTTCACTGACCTGGATCGGATCAAGCCGCGCGAGCACAACATGCTGGCGGTTCCCATCGAGCGAACGGTCCTGGAGCAGCACGCCGGCGGCGACGTCTACGATCGCGGCGTCGATGGGACCATCTGCCGCTGGGGGCGCGTCCTAGCCTTCGACCCACCGCGGAGGCTTGCATTTACCTGGGATATCGGGCCGGACTGGCAGGTCGCCGCGGACCTGGCCCGAACGAGCGAGGTCGAGGTCACCTTCGAGGCCGAGGGAGAGGATCGTACCCGCGTCACCCTCGTGCACCGTGGCATCGAACGACACGGCAACGGCTGGGAGACCATGCAAGCCGGCGTCGACGCACCGGACGGATGGCCGCTCTACCTGGCCCGCTACCAGGCCCTCACCCAGGGAGCCGAGGAGTCCGCGTGAGCAAGCCCGACCTCATGGCGCTCGCCGAGGAAGAACGCACCGAGCTCCTGGCACTGCTGCGCACACTCACAGACACCCAGTGGAATGCGCCTTCGCTCTGCAGCCAATGGCGCGTCCGTGACGTCGCCACACACGTCGTCAGCTACGACGAGCTGTCCAAGGCGACCCTCGCGGCCACCTTCCTCCGCGGCGCCCTACGTGTGAGTCGCGTCAACGACGTCGCCCTGAAGCGGTACGACGCCCTCGAACCCGACGACATCATCGACCTCGTCTCCCGCAACACACGCGGACTCACGTCAGGGTTCCGCGGCGGCATCGCGTTGACCGACGGCACCATCCACCACCAAGACATCAGACGCGCTCTCGGCCTTGCACGCACCATCCCGACAAGCCGGCTCCCGGCCGTCCTCGACTTCGCACTCCAGGCCCCGACGCTGCCCGCCAAGAAGCACGCCAAGAACCTGAGCCTGGTCGCGACAGACATCGACTGGAGCACCGGCGAGGGCCCCGAGATCATCGGCACCGCAGAAGCCCTCCTCATGTGTGTGGCCGGTCGCACACAGGCTCTGGATGAGCTGAGCGGCCCCGGGCTGGGGACGCTTCGCTCGCGCGTCGTCAGGACCCGCGCCTCCTAGGATTGTGTTGGAGGAGGCACGCCAGTGACGGATCCTCGGCGATCGACAGGCTGCTGACCCACGCGCTCCGCGACCTGGATCGGGTTCGTGTCGAGCACCTGCGACCTCATCGGCTGTCCCGGGGGCACGGCCAGAGGTGAAGGCCCAGGGGCCACTAGACCGCTGGCGGGGTCGGACGCCACCGCGGCGACGGCGGCGGTGCGCACCGGACGGGTGGTGAGGAACCGGCGGGTGACCGGCACCGATGCCGTGCGGCCTTCCATATCGGCTCACATCCCTTGGGCGAGCGTGGACTGCGCTCGTCTACTTGGGGCCGTGGCCGCCGTGCCCACCGGGCATGGCGAACATCATGGCCGCCATCATCGCGGTGCACAGCAGCGCGGAGAAGATGATGCCGGAGCCAGCCACGCCGGTCAGAAAGAGCAGACCGGCGATGGCCAGCATCGGGATGCAGCAGACGATCATCATCCACCCGTGGCCACCGTGCGCTCCGTGGACACCTTCGTCGGTGCCAGGCTCGTGCCCGGCCTGGCGAGTCTGGGGGGTTGCCGAAGACTGCGTCGAGTACGGCCACTCCTGCGCAGCGCGCAGTGGGTCGTGGTCCATGCCGTTTGGGGTGCTCATGATGTCCTTCCCTTCAGGGAGGCGGGCACGTGGCCCAGCTTGCTGTAGAGCGGGCAGTGGCCGAGGGCGCCGGTAACGACCAGGTCGAGGCCGGCCAGCACCAGTAGCAGTTCGAGGACGACGGCCAAGGTGGATGCGGCGCCGGCGAGCAACACCATTCCGGCCACGGCGCCGAGGCCGCCAATGGCGACGCGGGCGACGCGTTCCGTGGGGGTGATGTTGGTGCTCCAACGGTTACTCATGACTTCCTCCAACTCCTGGTGGACCACTGAGGTACTGGTCCAATTCGAGGGTCTCGCCAGGGGGTAAAGGTACCGGCGTCGTCTGGTGAAGGTTCGCTGAAGAAGCACGTGGCTCCAGAGCGATGGATGCCTCAGTCGTGGTGGCCTTCGTGGTCGGCAGGATCGGGGGTCTGCACGGGGGCGCGGTCCTGGTCCGGATCGTCGTTGCTGATGGCGGGGCCGATGACGAGGGCCGAGAGCGAGAACATCAGCGCGAATGCCCCCAATGCGAGGGCCGGTGCCTTCCACGAGGCGAAGCGCCGGTAGAGGCGTCGGAGCAGCGGTAGGGAGAACACCAGTCCGACCACAGCGAACAGCACGTTGCCGGTCGCGCCTGTCACCAGTACCGCTCCTCCGAGGAGCCCGACGTGGTGCAGCAGGTGGGGGAGCAGGCCCATGATGCCGCCGACGAGGGCGGTCAGCGCGTTCCACACCGTCGCCAGGATGCGAGGGCGCTCGACGTCCGGTTCAGCCGTGGCGAGCGCCTCAGACCCGAAGGGCTCGTCAGCGGCGCCCGGGGCGGGCGGATCGGACATCGTCATCCGCCGGTCCGGTAGGAGAGCGTGGTCATCATGCCGGTCTCGGCGTGGTAGATGTTGTGGCAGTGGGTCGCCCACTGGCCTGGATTGTTGGCATCGAGGTCCACGTCCAGGGTCGTCATGGGGCGCACGATGGCGGTGTCCTTGCGGGCGCCGTTCTTCGTCAGGGCGAAGGTGTGTCCGTGTACGTGCATGGGGTGGAACATCATCGTGTGGTTGACGAACCGCAGCCGGACGCGCTCGCCCTGGGTCAGCTGCAGCGGGTCGGTGTCGGGGAAGGTCCTGCCGTTGATGGTCCAGCGGTAGGGCGCCATGTGACCGCCCAGGACCAGGTCGTGGTTTCGGTCGGTCGGCCGCTGGTCCAGGCGGACCGACTCCGCCGCCGACAACGCGGTCCCGAGCAGCACCTGGCCCGACAGTTCTTGGAGCTTCACGTCGGGACTGGGCGGACGACCAGCGGCGGTGCGGATCACGGCGAGCCCTTGGCCCTGCTTGCCTTCTGCCGAGGCGACCAGGGGGAACACGCCCTCCGCGAGGGTGACGGTGACGTCGAAGCGCTCGCCCATCCCGATGAGCAGCGCGTCGGTGGGCACCGGCACCACGGGGAAGCCGTCACTGTGCGTGACGGTCATGCGGTGCCCACCGACGGCGACCCGAAACGCTGTGTCCGAGCCGGCGTTGACGAAGCGGACCCGAACCCGTTCCCCCGGCTTTGCCGACAGCGTGCCCGGATCCGTGGGGCTGCGGCCGTTGATCAGGTAGTGCGGGTAGGAGATGTCACCGGCACCGCCCAGCAGGGGCGACTGCATGGCCTCCATCCCACCCATCGAGCCGTGGTCCATCCCCTCCATGTCCTGCATGTCGCCCATCGGGTCATGGCCGCCGGCCTGCAACTCGGCCAGGACCTCATCGGGCGTGCGGCCGGTGCCGTCCACCCAATCGTCCAGCACGACGATCCACTCGGCGTCGTACCGCCCCGGTTCGTCCGGGTCGTCGACGACCAGGACGCCGTACAGGCCACGGTCCAGCTGGACGCCGGAGTGCGGGTGGTAGAAGTACGTGCCCGGGTCCGGCGCCGTGAACTCGTACCGGAACTTCTCTCCGGCGGCGATCGGGTCCTGTGTAAGCCCGGGCACGCCGTCCATGTCGTTGCGCAGTGCGAGGCCGTGCCAGTGGACACTGGTTGCGGCCGGCAGCTGGTTGTCGACGTCGACGCGCAGTACGTCGCCGGCGTCGAGCCTGAGCAGTGGTCCAGGCGCGGTGTCGCCGTAGGCCCACGTGTTCACGGTCCGTCCGCCCAGGTCGAGGGTCACCGGTTGCGGAGTGAGCCGGGCGGTGACCAGCCGGCCTCCTGGATTCCGGCGCGCCGCCTCAGCCGCTGCCACCGCGTCATTGGCGGGGCCGACCGCCGTCCCTGTCGGTCGGCTGCAGGAGGCGAGGCCTCCGAGGGCGGCGAGACCCGCGAGGCCGGTGGCTCCGCGCAAGGCGGCGCGGCGGGAGATCTCAGACAAGGTTGGGCTCCTGACTCGTGGTCGGCAAAAGCCGAAGTTGCGAGGTGGGGAGGGCGAGGGTGCTAGTGCGCCGAGGAGCGCAGCACGCTGCTGCGGGCGTGGTACTCGTCCTCGTCGATCTCACCTCGGGCGAACCGCTCGTCGAGGATCTGCGCCGGGTCCCGGTGCTCGGGTGTGGAAGTGTTGGTGCGCTGAGCGTCGCGGAAGATCGCGACGACGGCGAAAACGACCAACGCCCAGAACGCGACCATGGCCACGGTCATAAGAATCCAGCCGCCCCAGCCCAAACCGTCGTGGTACCAGCCCATCATCGTCCTCAGCTCCTTCACGTGGCTCGATTCATCCCACGGTCCCTCGGGCACCCGTGCGTCTCCGTCGCGATCATGTGAAGGTTCGCTGAAGAACTCGCCGGCAGGGGTGCGGGCCGGCAGTTGGCCCGCGGGGGACTGCCACCATGACGGGTATGGGCGAGGACCTGACGGACGGACGGACCGGCTCACCGGCAGCGGGTGCCGCGAGGTCGCGACCCGTCACTGGCCTGCGGGCCATGGTGGTCGAGGACGAGACGCAGCTGGCCGGACTCATCGGCAGCTATCTCGAGCGCGACGGCTTCGAGGTGACAGTGGTCCATCACGGACTGGAGGCAGTGGAGGCCGCCCACGCCGTCGATCCGGACGTCGTGGTGCTGGACCTTGGCCTACCGGGCCTGGACGGAGTGGAGGTCTGTCGGCAGCTGCGCACCTTCTCCGATGCCTACGTCGTCATGCTGACGGCGCGCACCGAGGAGATCGACACACTGATCGGGCTCTCGGTGGGTGCCGACGACTACCTGACCAAACCCTTCAGCCCCCGGGTCCTGATGGCCCGGATCCAGGCCATGTTGCGCCGACCACGCCCATCGGGAGCGGCCGCCGCCTTGGAAGACGCCCGAAGCTTCGGTGCGATAGTCATCGACCCGCTGGGACGCGACGTGTGGCTCGACGGCGAACCAGTGGCGCTGACACGCACCGAGTTCGACCTCCTCGCTGCCCTCAGCGGACGGCCACGGATGGCATTCAGCCGGCGCCAGCTCATCGACGCCGTCTGGGGTCCCAACTGGGTCGGAGACGAGCACTTGGTCGACGTCCACATCGGCCACCTTCGCCGCAAGCTCGACGATGACGCCACCCAAGGCCGGTTCATCCGGACGGTCCGTGGAGTCGGCTACCGGATGGGCACCGGGCAGTGACCACTGCCGCATATCCGGTGGAAACGGGCCGTGTTCGGCCGCGGTTCGCCGCTCGGCTCCTGGTCGCCCAAGCTCTCGTGCTGGTGGCCGGAGCCCTGACCACTTGGCTGGTCGCCTCGGTCGTCGGACCCAGCATCTTCACCGAACACCTCGAACAAGCCGGCGACACCCACACCGCCGAGGAGACCCGGCACGTCGAGGAAGCCTTCGCCTCGGCGCTGGTCCTCTCGGTCGCACTGGCGCTGCTCGCCTCTGTTCTCGCGGCGCTGGCGGTCTCGTGGTACTTCAGCCGTCGCGTGCAGCGCTCGATCGGCAACGTAGCCGCCGCAGCAGCGCAGATCGCCGACGGTCGTTACGACGCACGGGTGCCCGATCCAGGTTTGGGCGGCGAGTTCGCGTCGCTGGCACTGACCTACAACCGGCTCGCCGAGCGTCTCGGGGCTACGGAGTCGAGTCGGCGCAGCATGCTGGCCGACCTGGCCCACGAGATGCGCACGCCCCTGGCCACGATCGACGCACACCTCGAGGCTGTCGAGGACGGCATCCGAGCCCTGGACGATGACACCTTGGGCGTGATCCGGGGCTCGACAGGCCGCTTGCGGCGCCTCGCCGAGGACATGACAGCCGTCTCCCGGGCGGAGGAAGGACTCGACGTCACCCTGAGACCGATGGCCGCTGCTGCACTGGCTGCGGCGGCCGCCGAGGTCGCCCAAGACCGTTACGCCGCCAAGGGGGTACAGCTTCGTACCGAGTTCGACGAAGCCGGCCAGGTCCGCGTCGACAGCGACCGCTTCGGACAGGTGCTCGGAAATCTGCTCGACAACGCACTACGCCACACACCCGAGGGCGGGACCGTGACGCTGGCCTGCCGCCGGATCGATCACTGGGTCGAGTACCGGGTCGCCGACACCGGTCAGGGAGTCGCAGCGGAGCACCTGCCCCACCTCTTCGACAGGTTCTTCCGCGCCGACACAGCCCGCGATCGTCGCCATGGCGGATCGGGCATCGGGCTGGCCATCGCCAAGGCGCTGGTCGACGCGCATGGTGGTGGTATCTCGGTGACCAGCGCTGGGACTGGACTCGGCGCCACGTTCACGGTCCGGCTGCCCGGCATCCACTAGGCCCTTCGGCCCAGTCGTCGGGACCAACGGCCCGGCATCTTCAGGGAACCTTCACACAACCTCGCGGGTTTTCGCCGAGGACTTCGCCGACGCTCGGGGGTGTCGAACCAGCGCGCCTAGGGAGAACCCATGTCATCACCCACGCCGAAACTCGAGCCGGCCCGGATCACCGTGGTGGAGAGCGAGGCCTGCCACTTCTGCGAGGACGCGCACCGAGCGCTGGAAGCGTTCGCCGCCAGCTACCCTGTCGCGCTTGACACGCTGGACGCGCGCAGTGCCGCCGGCCGAGAGCTGATCGCGCGCCACCGCGCGGCGATGACCCCGTTGGTCCTGCTCGAGGACGCCTTCTTCAGCAGCGGACGCTTGCCGCGACGCAAGCTCGACAAGCTCCTGAGGGACAGATTCGGCAACACCGGCGCCCCTCTCAGTTCCGCGGGGGAGTCCCACCATGGGTGACCTGCTCACCACCGGGTCGGTTCTCGCGGCCTTCTTCGCTGGCGGCGTCGCCCTGTTCGCACCCTGCTGCATCGTCTTCCTCGCCCCTTCCTACCTGGCCGTGGCGGTCAAGAACCGGCGGTGGCGACTGCTGCCGCTCACCTTCGTGTTCGCCGCCGGCCTTGCACTGGTGCTCGTTCCGATCACGCTGGGCATGAGCCTGATCGCCTCGACCATCGCCAACTACCACGCGCCGCTTTACTACGCCGGCGGAGCGCTGATGCTCGCGTTGGCGGGGCTGAGTCTGTCCGGCCGCATGGTCAGCCTGCCGTCGTTCCTGCGTGCCCCCGACACGACTCGTGGAGACTCAGCGAGCTTCTTCGCGCTCGGCGTCTTCTCCGGGATCGCCAGCTCGTGTTGCGCCCCGGTGCTGGTCGGGGTCATGACCCTGTCTGCACTTTCTGGCTCCGCCGTCGGCGGAGCGACGCTCGGCCTCGCCTACACCTTCGGCATGGTGTTCCCCCTGTTCGTGATGGCCCTGCTGTGGGACCGCTTCGGACTCGGCGAGCGTCGCTTCCTGCAGGCCCGGCCCGTCCGGCTTCGGCTCGCCGGCAAGGTGCTGGCTACCAACACCATCAACCTCGCCGTCGCAGTTGCGTTCGCCGTCATGGGTGGCTTCGTCATCTACCTGGCCAACACCGGACAGATGACCGGCGGCCCTGGATTCCAGGTCTCCATCGGCAAGGGACTGTCCGAGGTCTTCGTCCGCATCGAGAAGTGGGCCGACCCAGTCCCAGAGCCCGTGCTCGCACTCGCCGTGCTCGGGCTCGCGGCGGTCTTCGTCGCCGCCACCCTCCGAGACCGGCACCACACAGACCGATCGACCGGCGAGGAGCACGACCACGCCTGCCACGGCTCAAGCGCCGAGACCCACCCCGAACCCCACCACTGACCCGGACGCTGGAGGAACACGTCATGTCGCACAAAGCCGCCGAGCAATCGCGCAAGGAACGCCTCCTGCGCGCCGAACAGGCCGCCCGGACAGCGCGTCGGCGTCGGTTGCGCATCGGCATCGGGGCAACCACCGCATTGGCGCTCGTCGCGGTTGTCACGGCCATGATGCTCACGTCGCGGCCCGAGTCATCCGATGCGATCCGCACCGCCCCCGACTTCACTCTCATCGACACCGACGGCACCCAGCACACCCTGGCCCAGCACCGCGGCCAGAACGTGCTCCTGTACTTCTCTGAGGGCGCCGGCTGTCAGTCCTGCATCGTCCAGATGGGTGAGATCGAGAAGATGGCCGACGCCTACGGTCGGGAGGACGTCACCGTGCTGCCGATCGTCATGAACACCCGCGAGCAGATCACTGCCGACATGGCCGCCAATGGAGTCACAACCCCCTTCCTGCTCGACGACGGCACGGTGTCCGAGGCCTACGGCACTCTCGGCAAGGGCATGCACGGCGGCCTGCCAGGCCACAGCTTCGTGCTCATCGACAAGAAGGGCCAGCAACGCTGGTACGGCGAGTACCCCTCCATGTGGCTGGCACCCGACGCCTTGCTCGATGAAGTCCGCAACCGACTTGGAGCCTGACCCTCAAACCGGGGGAACCGCCGCCTTCATGAAGGTTCGGTGAAGGTCTTCTCGAGACTCTTGTCCTAGTACCCCCCCGGGGTACCTTGGTTCTAGAGGGTCACATACCCCAACGGGGTACTCAGTCAAGAGGATCGCCATGGCCATGGAACCGGGATACATCACCGAGAAGCAGGCACTCCTGAGCCGGCTTCGTCGGATCGAGGGCCAGATCCGCGGCCTGCAGCGCCTCGTGAACGAGGAGCAGTACTGCATCGACATCCTCACCCAGGTCTCGGCCGCCACGAAGGCTCTCGAAGGCGTCGCCCTGCTTCTCCTCGACCAGCACCTCGAGCACTGTCTGACACACGCCACCGACCCTGCCGAGGCCAAGCAGAAGCTCAACGAGGCCTCCGCAGCGATCCGACGACTTGTCCGCTCATGATCCATCCGCCCAATCAAGGAGCACCGATGCCCACGACAGACACCAGCCACGATCTCCAGTTGCTCGACACCTTCGATGCCGGTGGTGGGTGCGGCTGCGGGGGATGCGGCTGCGAAACCGGCAACGAGACCGGACGATCCACCGGCACCGCCGCTGGGTCGTCCGCCGTTACCACAACGAAGGAGGCCGACATGACCACCAATACCTACTCCGTCACCGGCATGACCTGCGGTCACTGCGCCAGTGCCGTCACCAGCGAGCTGAAGACCCTCGATGGGGTCATCGACGTCGCCGTAGAGCTCGTCGCCGGCGGCACCTCGTCCGTCACCGTCACCAGCACCCAGCCGCTCGACCAGGCGCAGGTGGCCGCCGCCCTGGACGAGGCCGGCGACTACCAGCTCACCTGAGGAGCCAAACCCCGGGTCCAACCACGATCCCTGCAGGAGAGACAGCCATGACACGTCACACCACCACAACCGGTGACCTGAGCGACGTCGAGCTCGCCATCGGTGGGATGACGTGTGCGTCCTGCGCCGCGCGGATCGAGAAGAAGCTGAACAAGCTCGACGGCGTCTCAGCCACGGTCAACTACGCCACCGAGAAAGCCAAGGTCAGCTACCCGAGCACCCTCACCACCGACGAGCTGGTCGGTGTGGTCGAGGCAACCGGCTACACCGCGACCGTGCCAACTCCACGACGCGAGGACGCGGCTCCGACCAACACCGAGCCGGACGCTCGCGACGCCGTTGCCGCGGGCTGGTGGCAACGGCTCGTCGTCTCGGCCGCCCTGACCGTGCCGGTCCTGGCCCTCTCGATGATCCCTGCGCTGCAGTTCGACAACTGGCAGTGGATCTCGCTGACCCTGGCCTCACCCGTCGTCGTCTGGGGCGCTTGGCCGTTCCACCGCGCCGCGGTGACCAACGCCCGGCACGGCGCGGCCACCATGGACACCCTGATCTCTGTAGGGGTCTCGGCCGCCTGGCTGTGGTCGCTGTGGGCACTGCTGTTCACCCACGCTGGCATGACCGGGATGCGGATGCCGTTCGACCTCTTCCCCGACGGGGAGGCTGGCGTCCACATCTACCTCGAGGTGGCCGCGGCTGTGACCACCTTCATCATCGCCGGCCGCTACTTCGAGGCGCGCGCAAAGCGACAGTCAGGTGCGGCGCTGCGTGCCCTGCTCGACATGGGCTCGAAGGACGTCGCAGTTCTTCGTGACGGGGGAGAGGTGCGCATCGCCGTGAACCAGCTCGTCGTCGGCGACCGGTTCGTCGTACGCCCTGGAGAGAAGATCGCCACCGACGGAGTGGTCGAGGTGGGCACCTCCGCCGTCGACGCCTCGATGCTCACGGGGGAACCCGTGCCGGTCGAGGTCAGCCCAGGTGACAGCGTCGTCGGTGCCACCGTGAATGCCGGCGGCCGATTGGTGGTCTCCGCCACCCGGGTCGGAGCCGACACCCAACTGGCTCAGATGGCCCGACTCGTCGAGGACGCCCAGAACGGCAAAGCCCAGGTCCAACGGCTCGCTGACCGGGTATCGGCAGTCTTCGTGCCCATCGTGATCGCCCTGTCGTTGGCGACCCTGGGCGGCTGGCTGCTGACCGGCCACACCGTCACCGCTGCCTTCACCGCCGCGGTCGCGGTCCTGATCATCGCCTGCCCCTGCGCTCTTGGCCTGGCTACCCCGACCGCCCTCCTCGTCGGGACCGGCCGCGGCGCCCAGCTAGGCGTCCTGATCAAGGGTCCCGAGGTCCTCGAGTCCACCCGGGTCGTCGACACCATCGTGCTGGACAAAACCGGCACCGTGACCACCGGACGGATGGAGCTCGCCGACGTGATCACCGCCGCCGGTGTCGACCCCGACGAGCTGCTCCTCCTGGTCGGCGCGCTCGAGCACGCCTCCGAGCACCCGATCGGCCAGGCCGTCGCCACCGGGGCGGTGAACCGCCTCGGCAAGCGGCTGCCGGAAGTTGAGGGCTTCACCTCAACCCAAGGTCTCGGAGTCGTGGGCGTCGTCGAGGGTCACGCGGTCGTGGCCGGGCGGCCAGCCTGGCTGGCGACCCAGTGGAGCCAACCTCTCGACGAGCGCCTGGCTGACACGGTCGATATTGCCGAGCAACAGGGCCGCACCGTGATCGCAGTCGGTTGGGACGGCGCGGCTCGTGGTGTCGTGGTGGTCTCCGACACCATCAAGCCCACCAGCGCCCAGGCCGTTGCCGAGCTCA
Source organism: Nocardioides halotolerans DSM 19273 (assembly GCF_000422805.1). Lineage (GTDB taxonomy): Bacteria > Actinomycetota > Actinomycetes > Propionibacteriales > Nocardioidaceae > Nocardioides > Nocardioides halotolerans. The sequence goes on from NZ_AUGT01000027.1 coordinate 15,787, forward strand.
AGGACCTCGGACTCCGGCCGGTGCTGCTCACCGGAGACAACGAACGTGCGGCCCGTGCCGTCGCCGCGGAAGTGGGCATCGACGAGGTCATCGCCGGAGTGCTGCCGGCCGACAAGGTCGCGGTCGTCGAACGTCTCCAACGCGAGGGCCGCACCGTCGCGATGGTCGGCGACGGAGTCAACGACGCCGCCGCGCTGGCCACCTCAGACCTAGGCATCGCCATGGGCACTGGCACCGACGTGGCCATCGAGGCCTCCGACCTGACGCTGGTGCGCGGCGACCTCCGCGCCGCCGTCGACGCTATCCGGCTTTCGCGCCGCACCTTGCGCACCATCCAAGGCAACCTGTTCTGGGCCTTCGCCTACAACGTCGCCGCCCTACCTCTCGCGGCAGTCGGCCTGCTCAACCCCCTCATCGCCGGCGCAGCCATGGCCTTCTCCTCGGTGTTTGTGGTGTCCAACAGCCTGCGGCTGCGCCGGTTCCAGGCCGTCTCCACGACCCCCACACCTCACCCGGACGCAAGTCACGACCGGGCCGCCGCCGGTGTCCTCCCCAGGAAGGCAGACCGATGACCGCGCACGCACACCCCGAGCGCCGCCACGACCACGAACAAGCAGAAGGCAGCGGAACCGCCACCGCGGTGCTCGAGGTGTCCGGGGTCCAATGGGCCACTAGCAAGAACGTGGCCGAGGCCGTCCTGTCACGACGACCTGGGGTCCACTCGGTCGACGCCAACCCAGTCGCGCAGACCGCCACCGTGACCTACGACCCGAAACGCACCAACCTCACCGAACTGAGGGACTGGGTGCGCGAGTGCGGCTTCCACTGCGCCGGCCAGTCGGTCCCTCACCACGTGTGCGACCCGATGACCGAACCCACGGCGGCTCCCGGACTGGACGAGCGCGTCACCCATGACGCCCACGCGGGGCACGCCATGGCGCCCGGATCCCCGGTGAGCTCGCCCCACGACGCGATGGGCCACGGCGGTCACGGGTCGATGTCGATGGCCGACATGGTTCGCGACATGCGGAACAGGTTCCTCGTCGCCGCCCTTCTCTCGGTCCCCATCCTGTTGTGGTCGCCGATCGGCCGCGAGGTGCTCAACTTCAACACCGCCGCCCCCTTCGGCCTCCGCGACGACGTGTTCAGCCTGCTGCTGTCGCTGCCGGTCGTCTTCTACTCCGCCTGGATCTTCTTCGACGGCGCCTGGCGGGCCCTGCGCGCACGAACCCTCGACATGATGGTGCTCGTCGCGGTCGCCGTCGGAGCGGGCTGGTCGTACTCGCTCGGAGTCACGCTGACCGGTGGCGGCGAGGTGTTCTACGAGGCGGCCACGGTGCTGACCGCGTTCGTGCTGCTCGGCCACTGGTTCGAGATGCGCGCCCGTGGCGGCGCCAACGACGCCATCCGAACCCTGCTCGACCTGGCCCCACCCCAGGCGCTCGTCATCCGCGACGGCGAACCGGTCGAGATCTCCACCTCAGACGTCGTTGTCGGCGACCTGCTCCTGATCCGCCCCGGCGCCAAGATCGCCACCGACGGGGTCGTCGAGGAGGGTGAGTCCGACGTCGACGAGGCGATGGTCACCGGCGAGAGCCTCCCCGTGACCAAGCTGCCGGGCGACCCGGTCATCGGAGCCACGGTCAACACCACCGGCACCCTGAGGGTCCGGGCCGCCAAGGTCGGAGCCGACACCGCCCTGGCCCAGATCGTCGCGCTCGTCCAGCAGGCGCAGAACTCCAAGGCTCCCGGACAGCGACTGGCCGACAAGGCCGCGTTCTGGCTCGTTCTGGTCGCCCTGGTCGGTGGGGTCGGAACGTTCCTGGTCTGGTTGGCGGCGGGCGCGAGCGTGCAGACAGCTTTGTTGTTCGCGATCACCGTCGTGGTGATCACCTGCCCCGATGCCCTCGGCCTGGCAACACCGACCGCGATCATGGTCGGCTCCGGGCTGGGCGCCAAGCGCGGCATCCTGTTCAAGAACGCCACGGCGATTGAGACCTCGGCCCGCATCGACACCGTTGTGATGGACAAGACCGGCACGCTGACCAAAGGTGAGCCAGAAGTCACCGACGTCGTCGTTGGCCCCGGTGTCGACGAGCAACGTGTCCTCGCGTTGGCCGGCGCTCTCGAACGCGAGTCCGAGCACCCGCTCGCCCAGGCAGTAGTGCGCCATGTCGACGCGGAAGGCGTCCCACGCCTGCGCGCCACCGGGTTCCGCAACGTCACCGGGATCGGTGCGTTGGCCGAGGTCGACGGACACAAGGTGGCGATCGGCAACCTGCGCCTCATGCAGTCCGAAGGGATCTCGGTCGAGGCCCTCGCGGCCAAGCGCGACGAGATCGCCGCCGGTGGCCGCACCGCCGTGTTCGTCGGCGTCGACGACACGGCCGTCGCGGTGATCGGGATCGCCGACGCGGTGCGCGAGACCTCGGCCGCCGCCGTCGCGGCGATGCACGAGGCCGGCATCAGGGTCGTCATGCTCACCGGCGACAACCAGGCGACCGCCGAACGCATCGCCGAGGAGCTGGGAATCGACACCGTGATCGCCGAGGTGCTCCCCGAGGACAAGGCCCGCCACGTGCAGCGACTCCAGGGCGAGGGGCGGGTCGTCGCCATGGTCGGCGACGGCGTCAACGACTCTCCGTCCCTGGTGCGGGCCGACGTCGGCATCGCTGTCGGCGCCGGCACCGATGTCGCGATCGAGGCCGCCGATGTCGTCCTCATGCGGTCCGACCCCCTGGACGTGCCCGTGGCGCTCACGATCGGACGGGGCACCCTGCGCAAGATGCGACAGAACCTCGGATGGGCCGTCGGCTACAACGCGATCGCGCTGCCGATCGCCGCCGGCGTCTTCGAACCCGCGTTCGGCCTGGTGCTGCGACCCGAGATCGCTGCCCTGTCGATGTCTGGGTCTAGCTTCTTGGTGGCAGTCAACGCACTGCTGCTCAAGCGACTTCGGCTGTCTGCACAGCCCTCCGGGGCCCAACCCGCTAAGCGCTCGCAGCTTCAGCCGACCCCGTGACGTGGCGACCGCCGAGCGAAAGGTCATCAGCCCGAAGCTGAGAATGGGGCACGTCCGTACGAGCGGTGCAACGGACCTGCTGGCTCCACAGATTCGCGACGATCCATAGGATGACCCCGTGTCCAACCAGGGCAGGACCGTCAGCCACCGTCACCAGCGGCTGCTGCCTGCCTGCGTGGCTGCGGTGATCTTCGGGATCGTCGGCATGCATGCCCTGATGCAGCACTGTCCGACCCCGCCGCACACCACGCCTGTGTCGACATCGGTGGCTCATACGACCGATCAGACCGGTGAGCACCTAGCGGACGCCGTTGCGTCGGCGTACACCGGCATCAAGGTTCTGCAGGTCACCGACCATCCAGCCGGCGGCCTGGACGAGATGCTGCTGCTCTGCGCGGCCATGCTGTTCGGTGCCGGGGCAATCCTGATGCTGCTGCGTCGCCGTCGAGTCGATCGTCCGATCGCGCTGCTCCCGATGAGCATGAGCCGGTGGCGCCCGTCTTTGATTGTGGCTGACAACGGGCCGCCACGAACGCTCGCATTCACCGTCATCAGGTGCTGAGCCGACTGCTCGGCGCGTGTTGTTGCGCGCCCGCAGGCCACTCACCCATATGACGTCATCCAAGGAGGATGCGAATGCGTACCACCCGTGCCGTAGCGGCACTTCTGATCGGCCTCAGCCTGGTTCTGAGCGGCTGTGGCGACGACGAAACCGCGCCTGACACCAGCTCGAGCACCCGTACCGACCACAACGACGCGGACGTCGCCTTCGCGACCGAGATGATCCAGCACCACGCGCAGGCGTTGGCGATGGTTGACCTGTCGGTGGGCCGCGACCTCGACGCCGACTTCGAGATTGTCGTCGAGGCGATCCGAATGGCACAGGCTCCGGAGATCGAGACGATGACCGACTGGCTGACCCAGTGGGACGAGCCGATCCCTGCCACCGTCAACGACCACGCCAACGCCGACGAAGGCGAACATGGCATGGAGGGCATGGACGAAGACAACACCGGTGTGGACATGCCCGGGATGATGAGCGACGAAGAAATGGCCGAGCTCGAGTCGGCCAGCGACGTCGAGTTCGAGGACATGTTCCTCACGATGATGATCGAGCACCACGAAGGTGCGATCGAGATGGCCAAGGCCGAGCAGGAAGACGGCCAGTACTCGCCTGCGATCAAGCTGGCCGAGGAGATCGAGGCGGCCCAGACGGCCGAGATCGACACGATGCAGGCATTGCTGGACGGCTAGTAGCCGTCCAAGCTTCCGAGCGTCAGCGGGGCAGATCGTCACCCCGATCGGTCTGCCTCGTTGGCCTTCCTTGCTAGGAGTCTTCGTTATGCAGAACAGCGACCCCACGTCGTCGAGCTCGAAGCACTGCTCGAACGCAGCTACCTGCTGGATCCCGCCGAGTGCGCAGACGACGACATCTGCCACGTACTCTCCACGCAGACATAGGGCCATACGATCCCAAAGACCGCCCAGGGGTATTGCCCTCCCCGGCTGAGGGCTGGGTTGAACCAATTGGCGCGTGAGAAATGGGGTGCGTGCCGATCAGACGCCGAACGCTCCGCCCTCGACCAAGATGACGAGCCCCAGGCCGATGAGCACGAGGGGAAAGAGGATGTGTTCCCACCGTTCGAGCACCTCGGCAATTGGCGTGCGGGTAGCCACGAACCCCGCCGTGAGGACGAAGACGGCGACCAGGACCAGGAAGACGACGCAGAAGGTCACCAGGGCGCCGGTGTCCACTGCGAGAAAGACCGGCACGTAGACCCCGATGTTGTCCCCACCGTTGGCGAAGGTGACTGCGGCTACCGCAAGGGCGCTGACGGGCCTGTCGGCCAGGGTGTCGTCGTCATCGTCTCCGTTGCGCCACACCTGCCAGGCCGCGAAGGCGCCGAGCAGCAGTGGGATCAGGCCGAAGTACGGAATGGCATCGTCGGGAAGGAACAGCCTCGCCCCGAAGGTCACCGCCAGCGAGGCCAGAAGGATGCCGCCGAAGCCCAAGTACTGCCCGACGACGATCTTGGCCGTGGTGCCTCGTTGCCCCACTCCGCGTGCGAAGAACAGCGACAGCACGATGATGTCGTCGATGTTGGTGACGAGGAACAGGACCACGGCCTGCAGGGCGGACGAGAGCACGTTCATGTCCTAGACGGAGGGGTCGGCGCCCTGATCCGTCGTCAGCGAGATGGCTGTGTCAGTCGCCGGCTCCGGCCGAGCGTGCACGAGCACGATCACGATGGACCCGCAGACCAGGAAGGTGTCGGCGAGGTTGAACGTGGGCCACCAGCCCGTGTGCAGGTAGTCGGTGACCCGACCGTCGCGGGCGCGGTCCAGCACGTTCGCGAGAGCGCCGCCGATGACGGCGCCTGCAGCGATCCGCTCGACCAGGCCCGCTCGGGGGGCCCAGCGCCACGCGTACGCCGTCATGACGACGACGAGAGCCGCGGTGATCGCCACGATCACGCCCGCAGGCAGTCGATTGCCCATGCTGAACGCCACACCGGAGTTGTAGGCCAGCTGGAGCTGGAGCAGTCCGAGGTCGACTGTTGAGCTGGCCAGCCGGACCTCGGATGCCGCCTTCGCGACCAGATCAATCCCTGCGAATGTCGCCGCCGTGAGCAGGACCAAGACGCGGCCCGTGCGCTCGCGCCTGATCGACGTGTCGGGACCTCGGCTCATTTGGCCACCGCATCGGCCGGCACCGCAACGGTGGTGGGCATGGAGACGGGCGCGGGAGGGAGAGGTCGGACGCGCCCGGCACGCACGCCGTTCCCGATCACGAAGATCTCGGCGACCTCGTGGACCAGCACGACCGCGGCCAGCCCGAGCACGCCGAGCGCGGCCAGGGGGATCAGGATGGCGATCAGCACGAGGGACAGGCCGACGTTCTGCAGCATGATGGACCGGGCGCGGCGGGCATGGGTCAGGGTGTGCGGCAGGTGCCGCAGATCTTCGCCCATGAGAGCGACGTCGGCGGTCTCGATCGCTACGTCGCTACCCATCGCCCCCATTGCGATCCCGACGTCGGCGGTGGCCAGGGCGGGGGCGTCGTTGACGCCGTCGCCGACCATCGCGGTCGGTCGGTCCTCGCGGAGCCGGTGGATGATGGCCGACTTGTCCTCGGGGCGGAGCTCGGCGTGCACCTCGGTGATGCCGGCCTGGGCGGCCAATGCGGTGGCGGTGCGTTCGTTGTCGCCGGTGAGCATGGTGACCTGGTAGCCGTCGGCGCGCAGGCGGGCGACCACCTCGGCGGCCTCGGGTCGCAGGTCGTCGCGGACCGCGACGACACCGATCACTGCGCCGTCGTACTCGATCAGCACCGCGGTGGCGCCGGCAGCCTGCATCCGGGTCACGGGCTCGGCGAGGGCGCCGGCGGGGATCCAGCCGGGCCGGCCCAGGCGGGCGGGTCGGCCGTCGATGGTGCCGGTGAGGCCGGCGCCGGTGACGGCTTCAACGCCGTCGGCGTCGCGGTGGTCGGGGACGGCGGCGAGGATGGCGCGTGCCAGCGGGTGCTCGCTGCGGGACTCAAGGGCGGCGGCGATGTCCATGACCTGCTCGCGGGTGTGGCCGGTGGCGGTGGCGACCTCCACCACCGCGGGCTGGTTGCGGGTCAGGGTGCCGGTCTTGTCCAGAGCGACGGCCCGGATCCGGCCGAGCGCCTCCAGGGCGGCGCCGCCCTTGACCAGGGCTCCGATGCGGCTCGCGGCGCCGATCGCGGCAACCACGGTGACCGGCACGGAGATCGCCAACGCACACGGAGAGGCGGCAACCAGAACGACAAGCGCGCGCTCGATCCAGGTCGCAGCGTCCCCGAGCAGGCTGCCGACGATCGCGATGATCGCGGCGAGAACCATGATGCCGGGCACAAGCGGCTGGGCGATCCGGTCCGCGAGTCGTTGGGCGTTGCCCTTGCGGGACTGTTCGGCCTCGACGATGGTGACGATCCGGGCCAGAGAGTTGTCCTCGGCGGTGGTGGTGACCTCCACCTCGAGGACGCCGGTCCCGTTGATGGAGCCGGCGAAGACGGCGTCACCGGGGCCGGCCTCGACCGGCACCGACTCACCGGTGAGGGCGGAGACGTCCAGGGCGGTGCGGCCGGTGCGGATCACGCCGTCGGTGGCGACTCGTTCACCGGGCCGGACCAGCAGGAGGTCGCCGATTGCCAGCGCGGCCGGAGGGACGGTGACCTGGGCGCCGTCGCGGAGGATGGTGGCTTCGGCCGGGACCAGGGAGAGCAGAGCGCGCAGACCGCGGCGGGTGCGGGCGACGGCGTACTCTTCCAGGCCCTCGCTGATGGAGTACAAGAACGCGAGCGCTGCGGCCTCGGCGACCTCACCCAGGATGACCGCGCCGACCGCGGCGATGGTCATCAGGGTGCCCACGCCGATCTTGCCCATGGCCAGTCGCCTCAGGGTGCCGGGGACGAAGGTCCAGGCCCCCAGGGCGAGGGCAACGGCGTTCAGCCCGGTCACCACACCCTCGGAGGCGCCGGCGCGGTGGGCGATGTAGCCGGCGAGGAGCAAGAGTCCGGCGAGGGCTGCGAACCTCAGCTCGCTGACCTCCCACAGACGTTCGGGCTCTTGCTCCTCCAACTCACCTTCGTCGTTTCGGGGTTCGTCGTCGGCGCAGCCGCAAGCCGTACTCATCGGGTCTCCCTCGTGGCCGTCGAGGTGCCGTAGGTGGGGCAGAGAGCCACCGCCTGCCCGGTTGCGGCCAGCAGGGTTTCGGCCGAAGTGAGCAGGTCCATCAGCTCCGGGCGGGTCAGCGAGTAGAAGGACTGCCGGCCCACGGCTCGGTACTCGACCAGGCCGCATTCGCGCAGGCACCCCAGGTGCGCCGACACCGTGGACTGCGCTAGCCCGAGTCGGCGCTCCAGGTCCACCACCCGTGCCTCCCCCGATGCCAGCTGCCGCACGATCGCCAGCCGTACCGGATCGGCCAGCCCGCGAAACAGAGCCGTTGCCGGGGCCAACGTCGCCCGCTCCTCTTGCATCATCGCCATATCCGGATGATACCTTGCGGCGTCGATAGATCGTCAAATCCGGATGCCACCTGGTTTTCGTGCTGACTCTTGGGCGTCCTCGGAGAGAGGTGTCTGTGCGCGATGTTGATGAACAAGACCGAGACGTGGGTGGTCGACAGTCCGGCTCGCCGGGCGCTGCAACGCTGGTACGAGGCGCCCACCCTGCGGCGGCTCGGTGGCTCGCTGTCGGCGGCCGCGCCGGGGCCAGCGACGGGTTCCTCGCCGGCACCTTCAGCATCCTGGGCATCATCGCCGGCGGCTACGCCGTCCAAGCCGGACTGCGGCTGCGCACCGAGGAGGAACAACTCCGCGCCGAGCCCGTGCTCGTCACGGGCATCGCTCGACTCCGCTGGGGCGAGTGGACCTGATGCTGGCGCTTCTAGACGTCCACAACGTTCACGATCTACACGCCGGCCAGAGCACCCGGCTACCGATACTCACCATCCAGCCCATGAACACGGCATGCACGCCTTACACCCGGGGCACCGTCGGGCGGATCTCAACGGGAACTACACGGTTCCTCGATCAGAAGTTGCAGGTGGGCTGCGCATGCTGGTCGTAGAGCCCCGGCGGGAGCCGGAGGGCGCGGAGGAGAGGAGCCGGTGATGATGGGTTGGTATGACGGGGACCACATGGGTGGTTTCGGGCCGGTGATGTGGATGTTCATGCTGGTGTTCTGGGTGGCGCTGATCGCGCTGATCGTCTTCCTGGTGGTCAAGCTCCTTCCCGCCGGAAGCGGCCCGCGCTCGACCCAGTCGTCGGGCGCAGTACGCGAAACGCCCGAGCAGATCCTGGACCGTATGTTCGCGACCGGGGAGATCGACGAGGAGACATACCGTTCTCGGCGCTCGGCGCTCAGCGAGATGCGCGGCGAGGGGCAGACGAGGGAGCCGAGATGACCACGACACGGAGCAGGACCACCATGGCCCTGGTGGCTGCGGTGCTGCTACTGCTGGCCTCGGTGGGGACCGCCATCGCGGTGGCCGCCTCCGGTGACCGGGGATCGGTGGGCCACCAGCCGGGCTACGCCAACCGGTACGACGATTCCTATGGCGGCCCCGGGAACAGTCGGATGGTGGACCCGGACCTGGGTGACCCGGGCTGGGGCGGCTCGATGATGGGCGAGGGGGGCGACGGCTACGGCTGGATGATGGGGTCCGGGTCATCTGGACAAGCCTGGACGGACGACTGGCCGGATGGCTGGTCGGGCGATGGCTGGAGCGACTCACACTCCTATGGATGGAACGGCACCGGCCCGGTGACCGCCGCGCAGGCACGCGAGGTCGCGCAGCGATGGTTGGACCGCTACGCCACCTCGGCCCGCCTGGGTGACCCCGTGGCCATGCCGATGGGCTACCGGTTCCTGGCCTCGCAAGGCGGCACAGTGGTGGCCATGATCATGGTCGACGACGACACCTCCACGATCTTCGGACAACTACGGCCGACCGGCTACCGGTGAGCATTCCGAGACCCCCTGGCTCCCCGCCCCGCCGCGGGGAGCCAATGCGCGCACTCGTTGTCGACGACGAGGACGCGATCCGGCGCGTGGTCGCGGCGTACCTGGTCAAGGAGGGCTTCGACGTGCTCGAGGCCGCCGACGGGACCACCGCACTCGAACTGGCGCGGGCAGAGCATCCCGACGTGATCGTGCTCGACCTGATGCTGCCCGACCTCGACGGGATCGAGGTGTGTCGCCAGTTGCGGAGGTTCACCGACACCTATGTGGTGATGTTGACGGCCCGCACCGACGAGGTCGACACCCTGATTGGTCTGTCCGTGGGCGCTGACGACTACCTGACCAAACCGTTCAGCCCACGAGTGCTGGTGGCCAGGATCCGGACGGTGCTGCGCCGACCCCGCAACGATGACGCGGACGCGACCGATGAGGACGCCGGCCAGGTTGTCGAGATCGGTGACTTGCGCATCGACGCCGCCGGCCGTGAGGCGTGGGTCGCAGGGGAGCGGGTCGAGTTGACCCGCACCGAGTTCGACATCCTGTTGCATCTGGCGAGTCGGCCCCAGCACGTGCACACCCGGGGCCAGCTGATTCAGTCGGTCTGGGGCCCAGGCTATGTCGGTGACGACCGCCTGGCTGACGTCCACGTCTCCCACCTACGCGCCAAGCTCGGCGATGACGCCTCCGCACCACGCTATGTGGTCACGGTGCGAGGAGTCGGCTTCAAGATGGGCGGCGGCTGAGGTGCGGCTGCGTTTCTGGCCCGGCTATTCCTGGCGCAGGGCCGGGCTCGGGACGCGGATCTTCGTCGCGATCGCCCTGGTGATCCTGGCCGGTGCCAGCACGCTGCTCCTGGTCGCACTCGTGACCGCCCCGGTGGTCTTCCGCGGCCACCTGGAGGATGCCGGTGTCAGCGCCGAGTCCGCGCTGGCCTCGCAGATCGACGAGGGGTTCACCCTCGCCCTGGTCACCTCGATCAGCGCGGCCGTCCTCGCCGCCTCCCTGGTCGCGGTGGTGGTCGCCGCGGTGATCGCGCGACGGATCAGCCGGCCGGTCGCTGTGGCGGCGGACAGCGCGGGACGCCTGGCCGATGGCGACTACGGCGTCCGGATGGCGATGCCCGGGGTGGGGCCCGAGCTGGACGAGCTGGCCGCTGCGGTCAACACCTTGGCCCAGCGCTTGGAGACCGCCGAACAGCACCGGATGCGACTGCTGAGCGACCTCGGGCATGAGCTACGCACCCCGCTGGCAGCACTGGAGGCCACGGTCGAGGCGATCGTGGATGGGATCCTGCCCGCCGACCCCGAGACCCTGACAACGCTGACCGACCAGACCGGGAGGCTCACCCGACTCACCCGCGACCTGCAGGCCGTCTCCCGCAGCGACGAGCGCGCCTTCCGGCTCGAGCTTCTCCGGGTCGATCTCGCCGATCTGGCCAGAACTGCGGTAGCGGCCCACCAGGCCCGCTACCGGTCAGCGGACGTCACCCTCACCGCGACTGCGCGTGGCGACGAGACCCGAGCCGGCCCGGCGCACGAGTCGGTGTACGGGTGGGCAGATCCCGACCGAGTCACCGAGATCCTCGACCAGCTTCTGGACAACGCACTGCGGCACTGCGCCGGCGGGGACACGGTCACGGTGACATGTCATCCCCGGGCGGACACCGTCAGCCTGGTCGTGGCCGACACCGGCACCGGCTTCAAACCATCGGTCGCCGAGGGCTTGTTCGCACGGTTCCACCGAGGCCCCGACCCGCTCCGTGGCCCCGCCGGAACCGGCGTAGGGCTGACCATCGCCCGCGCACTCGCCGAGGCCCAGCACGGCCATCTGGGCGCCGCCAGCCCCGGGCCGGGCCGGGGAGCGGCCTTCACGCTCACCTTGCCCGCCGCACCGTGACTCAACAGACCCACGCCTTCGCCAAACGACGCCGCAAACGGCGATCCTGAGGGCGAGTGAGGGACGCTTCGGCTCAGTCGATCGGCTCAGTCGATCGGCTCAGTCGATCGGCTCAGTCGGGTCGGATGGAGGTACACCCGCCAATCGCGTCCAGGAGCAGCTTCGATGAACGATCACGTAACCAACGCATCATGGCGAAGAGCTTCGGCCTTTCCTGGGTCATGTGCACCGACCACTGTGGGCCCAAGTACTTCAAGGTGAACCTCGAGCTCGCCTACTGGGATCTTCGACCGGTCACCTGGTGACCCGCGACGGCACCGACCCGCAGACAGTTCTGGACGCCTCGCCGGGAAGGGAAGGACGCGCTCCCGGGCGCTTCGACCCACGGTGTGGAGTCGTTCGGCTCTCCAGCTCAGAGCGCATGAGTCCGAGGATGGGCACGGGTGTCTGCGGACTGTTGCACCTGGGCCGTATCAACGGCTCCGGGGGGTCCGACTGGATGAGGAGTCCTTCATGCATCAGCACAAGCGCACTCTACGAGTCGCAATGACTGCCCCGATGGTGCTCTTCGCATTCCAACCCGCTGGTTCCGTCGCCGCTGCCGACTCCCCAGCCGCCGCCCCGATCACGTGTAACGGGCAGGCTGCGACGGTCGTAGTCACCGCGGACTCACCGCATGTTGTCAAGGGAACCGGCCACCGTGACGTCATCGCGATCCGCGACGGCGGTCACGTGGTCCGCGCGCGCGGAGGCGACGACCTGGTGTGCGGCTCGAGTCGCATCGACGTTGTACGCGGCGGCGGGGGCGCCGACCATCTCTATGGCCGCGACGGCGACGACGGCCTCTACGGCGGTTACGGACGCGACCACCTGTACGGCGGTCATGGCGACGACGACGTCTACGGCGGCGCGGGCACCGACCACTGCTTCGGGGGCCAGGGCGCCGACGACGTGCACGACGGCTTACACCACGGCTCGCACGACGGCTCGCACGACGGCTCGCACGACGGCTCGCACGACGGCTCGCACGACGGGGGCATGGGGCACGAGCGCCGCTGACCTATTCGGCAAGGAGTCGCTGAGCGTCGGCGGTGGCCTGTCGCCCCCCAGGAGACTCGCGCATCGGCTGTCACGTCAACTGATCCATCGCTGGCGCGGGCACTACTGCTTGAGGTGCTGCTGATCTTGTTCATCCCGTGCATCGATTAAGAGGGACGCGGTGATCGCGTCGTTGGCCTTGCGCTGAACTGGTCGAGTCACAGTCGCTCCAACAGCTCGATGAGTCCCACCAACATGGCTATTGTCAGGACAAAGACGAGTATCAAGACGGTCCAGATGAGCCACGTCGAAGGCGGGTCGCGGCCCGGCTCGTCGGCTGAGTTGTCCTCGGTCATTGCTTCACGACCCGAACAACAGATAGAGGCCCGCATAGGTGTAGAGCACCATGGCGGCGAGCAAGGGCAGTTGTCCTGTCACCTGATGGCGGCGAGGCAGCACAGACAGGGCTCGGTCGTGAGCTGCGACGGCCCCAGCGATATGACCGGTGACGATGGCGAGCACCTTGATCGAGGCCAGCAGCGTCGGATGCAATGACAGGAAGTAGTTGGCTTCCTCACCTGAGATGCCGAGCAGGTCGGCCCCGTTGTTCATCGGGTCGCTCAGTTGGATCATGGTCACCTGGCCGTACTCGACCAGGAACGACAGATAGTGGGCGATGAAGTAGCCCACGATGATCGGCGCGATCGAGTGTGCCAGTGCGGACGGAAGCTGCCGGCGCGTGAACCCGATCGGCCGACTGGTGGCGGCCAGCGTGGCTGCGCTGAAGGTCAGTCCGACTACCGCTACCGCTGAGATCAGTCCCGCCGATCCGAGCCAAGTGGGGTTGAGTTCGCTCCCTTGCACGAACCGCACCCAACGGTTGAGACCACGGAAGCTGTCGTAGGCGGTCGACCCCAGGAGAACAGCGACGAGCGCAACGAGCCCTGGCCTCGGCTCCAGGCGGGCGAGGTTTCGCAAGGGACTGAGGAACACCAGCCGACCGTCGTGGTCTCGCCCCCACAACGACAGGTGTGAGACGACCGTGGAGAACGCCTCGAAGGGGTCCGCGTGCTCGAACCAGGTCCGTCCGAATATGGCGCCGCCGACGAGCATGGCGGCGACGTAGCCGGCAATCCAGAGCCGGACGGGGCCGAGGTTGACCGATCCTGGGTAGACGAGCTCCAGCCACACATAAGCAAACGCGGCGATCGCCGCAGGCCAGTAGCCGAAGCGAGCGGGATAGGAGAACACGGCCTCGTCGGGATCGGTGCCGGAGATCCGGGTCAGCAGCCAATGCATGGATCGCACCGGACTCATGGCGCGGTACACCGGTCCAAGAAGCAGCGACGCCGGGATCAGCCCGACCCACAGGTAGGCGTAGAAGATGCCGAACACGGGGTTGTTGAGCGAATCAGGGCCGAGTATGGCCAGGCCGAGGGTGACCAGGAGTCCGAGGACGCCGACGACGCGGCAGGTGATCTTCCAGCCGCGGCTGTCGGCGAACCGGCCCAGCGCAGCTGGAACCTGTCGACCCGTGTTGTGGCCGTCAAAACGGGGTTCGCGCCAAGCCAGCAGGAGGACCACGAAGGACAGGACCAGCGCAGCCGCCCCACCGGCGATGGCCAACGAGGCTGGGATGGGCAGGTCGGTTGCGCCGCCGAGCCCGTGGGCTTCGATCAAAGGGACGCCCCTACCGGACTTCGAGGCTGGCGACGACGTGGCTGGTGTCGTGCTCCTCGACCTCGACCACCCCTGGCGCCTTGATGACGAGCTTCTTAGTCGACGTCCCTGCTTCGAACTCGACGTACTGCCCCGGGGTGGAGTGGACGTGCAGCTCACCGTCTCGGTCGGTGTCGAATCGAATGATCAGGGTCTCGCCCACCTCGAGATCGATCTCCTGACTGTTCGGCTTGACCTGATCGCCCTTGATCGTGACCACCAGCTCGGGACCGGCCGGTTGGCTCGGCGTCGGCGTCGGGGTTGAGGACGCGCTGGGGGAGGGGATGTCCTGGCCAGGCGTAGGGCTGGATGGGGTCGCCGACTCGGAAGCAGACGGGGTTGTGGTGGCAGCCTCGGTGGTGGGGTCCTCCGGGTCGTCGGAAGAGCACGCGCCCAATACAAGTAGGAGGGGCAGGGCGGCGGCCAAGAGGCGAGGGCGCTTCATCGGATCTGACCTTTCGTCGTGGTGTCCGGTACGTCGACGGTGTGAGTGATCTTCACGAGTCCGTCTTGTCGATGAGGGGTTGGGGGCGCGCAGAGTCCTCCGTTGGGCCTCCGACGTCGGCGGCGAGTCGGCCGATGACGGGAAGGAAACGACCGGTTCGCGCGGCGTACTGACGAAACTCTGCTGGGTGGGTGCGGAGCAGGTAGGGCTCCTCGACGAGACGGACCTGCAGCTCGATAGCGACGATCACGAGGACCAGACTCCACAGGGTCAACACATTGGGCACGATCAGCAGCAGGCCACAGCCGGAGACGACCATGAAGCTGAACACGGGATTGCGCATCCACCGGAACAGCCCGGCAGTGATCAGGCCTGTTCTTTCGTCCGAATCGACGCCGATTCGCCACTCGGCGCCCATGCCGAGCTGCGCGATCAGGCATCCGACGGCACCTGAGATCGCAAGAATGGCGCCCAGGGGAACTGCAAACCTGGTGATCTCGCCATCCCAAAACGGCGGTAGCCCGACGAGGTCAAGGGTCATGCCACTAGGAAAGCCGATCAGCGCGACGATGAACGCCGCGCCGCCCAGCCACTCGAGAGAGCCAGGTCGACCGCTGATCCCTCGGAAACCTGCATCGCCGGTGCGGCGTCGTTGCAGCCAAGAGCGCGCTACGAACACGACCAGGACGTAGATGAGGAAGCCCAGCAAGGCGCTGACAGTCGGATTCATGACGGCCAGTGCCCGGTTGCTAGCACCTCAGTCACCACGTGGACTCCTGGCACTCTCGACTGGGGTTGCTCTCGACCTGCAAAGTGGCGTGCTGAACGTCGTGACGCTGCCGCAGCACCGTCCGGGACTGCAACAGGACAGCCTGTCCGTCGGCTGACGGCGCGAGGACCAGATGAGCGGTGGCAACGTTCATTCCGGATGTCAAGGTCCAAGCATGGAAGTCGTGAACGTCGGCGACTCCGTCGACGGCTTCGAGGTCGGAGATCACGGTGTTGAGATCCATGTGGGCCGGGACGTGTTGCCCGAGCACAGCCAGCACCTCGCGACCCAGCATCACGGCTCGGACTGCGACGAATACGCCGATAGCGAGCGCGATCGCGGTGTCCCAGTAGCCCTCGCCGGTCAGGGCGATCAGACCGCCGGCGACGAGTACGCCGACGCTGCCCGCGGCGTCGGCTACGACCTCAAGGTAGGCGCCTTTGACGTTGAGCGACTCGTCCGCACCGCCGCGTAGTAGCACCAGACACACCAAGTTGATGACCAGGCCGATGGCACCCACGATGAGTAGCGGACCGTTGGCTACGTCGACCGGCTCGCCTATTCGCGAGATGCCCTCGAGAACGACGTAGACGGACACTCCCAGCATCAGGAGGACTGTGAAGCCGGACGCGAAGACCTCCGCGCGGTAGGAGCCATAGGTCCGGCGTCCAGATCGATCCGTGCGGGTCGCGATCTTCGTGGCAACGAGCGCGGCGCCGAGGGCGACGACGTCGGCGGCCATGTGCCCGGCGTCCGAGATGAGGGCTAGAGACCCGCTCAGCAGGCCCACGCTCAGCTCGACCACGAAGAAGACGGCGACCAAACCGAACGAAACGGCCAGTCGCCAACGGTGACTCGTCGAGGCGCTGCTCGAACCATGGTTGTGCCCCATCAGTCCAGACCTCCCTCTTGGTTGAGCGTCGGACACAGGGCAACGGCAGCCCCGGTGGCGTCCAGTACCTGCTCTCCTGCTGCGAGCAGCTGCGTGACGGGCACGTCGGGATCGAGGGAGAACTCAGACGCCCTTCCCCGGGGCTGGGATCGGACCAACCCGCAGTCACGAAGACAGGCGAGGTGTTGCGACACCGTCGACTGTGCCAGCCCGAGATGGTCGACCAGATCGACGACGCGATGAGGTCCAAGTTGCAAGTGGCGCAGGATCTCCAACCTGGACGGGTCACTGAGTGCGCGAAACAGGCACGCCGCGACGCGCAGGTTGTCTCGGCCATGGGTGCGCGGGCCCGCTTCGAGCAAAGAATTATTCATCGGCATATGCCGATGTTATCGGCAGAGGCCGACATTGTCCACCAGTGCTCATGGTCAAACTCCCGCGTAGGAGTGCAGTCCGGAGATCCAGAGGTTGACGCCGAAGAAGTTGAACAAGAAGGCCATGTAGCCAACGACGCCGAGCCAGGCCGCTCGCCGTCCTCGCCAGCTGGGTGTTGCTTGGGCGTGCAGGTAGGCGGCGTAGCAGACCCAGGTGATGAACGCCCACGTCTCTTTGGGATCCCATCCCCAGTAGCGGCCCCAAGCGTTCTCCGCCCAGATTGCTCCCGCGATCACGGCAAACGTCCAGATGGGGAAGGCGACCATGTGAGCGCCGTAGATGAGCCGATCCAGGGTGCCGGCCGAAGGCAGTCCGTCGCGTGGGACGGCTCCTCTACGTTCGGCACGCTCGCGGAACAAATAGGCGACCGAGGCAACGAACCCCAGCGTGAAGATGCCGCCGCCAGTGATGGCCGCGGCGACGTGGACCACCAGCCAGTACGACTTCAGCACCGGCACAAGGTCGTCGGCGGGTGCGTAGAGCACAGTCACGGCGAGGCCAAGTGCGAGGAGGACAATGCCGACGACCCACACCGCGAGGACGCGAACGGCGGCCAACCGGATCCGCGCCAAGAGGACGACGGCGGCGGCCAGGGACGCGGCGAGCGTGAACTCGTACATGTTGCCCCAAGGGGCGCGTCCGGCCGCAAGGCCGCGAGTAAGCAGGCCGGCGGAGTGCAGGACCACGCCTAGCCCTAAAAGAACCACGCCGAGCCGCTCCAGGAATCCTTGCGTCGGCGTTGACCCCGGACCCCACGCGGCGCCGGAGGTGGATTCGTCCGCTGATGTCGCACTTGGTCCGAAGACCATCGCCGCGTTGGCTGTGACAACCTCGGCCGGAGCCGGCCGGGCCAACCGCAGACGTGCGGTGGTCACGGCCAGGCACACCATGGCCAGGGCGTACACCATGATCGCGGCTGCAACCGCGCGATCGCTCCAGATGGCTAGGTCAGTCGCGGACATGGGCGTATCTCCGGTCGTCGTGGAGGCTGTCGGATGCGTCGCCGAGCAGAGGTGCGAGGGCGGACTCGAGACGTCGAAGGTCCCGATCGGGCAGGCTGCGCCTGGTCAGGCTCTGCCCACCCAGCTCGACCCGGGCCGATCCCTGGCTCTCGACCACTCGCAGCCACCAGCGGCGGCGCGGGATGGTCAGGGAGGCGGTCAGTCCGACGAGGAGCAAGATCGCGGCGAGGAGGGCGATCTGCCGACCGGGGTCATAAGCCACCTGGAAGTTCACGAACCGGTCGACCCGCTCGAAAGTCAGCGAGCCGCGACCGTCGGGCAGTTCGACCGTCTCGCCAGGCGCGAGGGAGATCTGGAAGGGCTTCGCGTCCACGCTCAGCTGAGTCAGGTTGCTCTTGTCGATGACGAAGACTGACTGAGGGCCGCGGTCGAGGCCGAGGTCTCCTGAGTAGCCCGTGAGCAGGATCTGGGGGTTCTGCAGGTCGGGGAACGCAGAGATGGGGGCCGCCGTACCTGTCGCGGCAGTGGGCAGGAACACACCTTCGAAGGCGAGCCCCTCGGGCTGCGCGTCTGGGGCTTTGATGACACCGCTCGAGCCATAGTTCTGGTCGGTCGGCAGGAAGACCACGGGTCCCGACGTGACCACGTTGTCCTTGGCGTCGCGCACCGTGATGACGGGCGCATAGCCGTTGCCGGTCACGAACATCTTGGTGCCGTCAACGTTCAACGGTTCGTTGGGACGCACGATCGTGGTCTCCGCGCCGGCCCCTGTTCCTTTGGTGACGGAGACCGTGGCGTCGAACACCAAGGGTTGCCCGAGATTGGGACCAGAGTTGGCGTACACGACGTCGAACGCGTCGAGCGTCATGCTGAACGGCGTGAGCTCACGTAAGTCCGTCAACGTAGCCGCCGTGAACTCGTCGTACTGCGACCGGGTATTCGTGAATCCCTGACCCTCGACGACGACCACGCGCCCCTCGAAGCCGACGAGTTTTCCGTAACCGACACCGACGAGGAGGATGAGAAGGGACAGGTGGAAGCCCAGATTTCCCAGCTCGCGAAGATATCCCTTCTCCGCGCGGACCTCGTCGCGATCGATGTCGACACGGAAACGCGCGGCGCGCAGCGCTGAGGTGGCTGCTAGCCGCGCGTCCGAGATCCGTTCTCGTTCGATATTCCAGCTGCGGTGCTGCTCCAGACGTTCAAGACGGGGCGGCCCGGCGACCGGGCGAGCTCGGACGTTGCGCCACAACCGCAAGGACCGAGGGAGAACGCAACCCAACATGGAGACCAAGAGGAGGAGGTAGATCGCGGCGAACCAAGGGGCCGCGTAGACCTCAAACAGCCCGGCCCGGTCCAGCCACGGCCCGAGACGAGGGTGATCGACGAAGAACTGCGGGACCGCGTTCGGATCACTGGCAACCCCACGCTGAGGCAGCAGAGACCCCGGGACCGCCGCTAGGGCGAGAAGGCAGAGCAGCGCGACAGCCGTGCGCATCGACACGAGGGTGCGCCAGGTCCAGCGCCACCATCCCCATGAGGGACGGAGGGTGGGGTGCACCGGCACGGCGGGCACGGAAGCTCCTTGCGACGAGGACGACATCAGCAACTACGAAGCAGGGTAGTAGTTTGTTGAAGCGCTATCGAACCGGGCCATCGTTGGGAGGGAGAATCGCCTTGAGGACACGCAGGGTCGCCGCGACGCTAGCGGCGCTGACAGTGGTTCTCGTCCCATCGCTCGCCTCCGCCCACACCGAGCTGGTGAGGACGGATCCGAAGGACGGCTCCCGGCTCGACGTGACGCCTACGACCGTCACGCTGTATTTCAATGACGCGATCAGTCCCGAACTGTCGACGGTCTTGCTGTCGGTGGGCGACAAGGGGGATGAACGACGCAGCGTCCTTCCTGTTCGACAAGGAAGGACGCCCTCGACGCTCACGGCCACTGTGCCGCCGGAGGCGCTCCCCGAGGGTCGGGCCGGCACCGTCTGGCTAACTACCTATCGCGTGACGTCCCGAGACGGCCATGCCGTCGAAGGGTCTATAGCCTTTCGCGCACCGGCTGCGGACGGATCGGACGAAGACCCGGCGGCGGCGCCCACGACCCCGGGTCAGTCGTCACCCACGCTGAGTCCTCAGCCCAGCAGCTCGCCGCAGTCAGTACCCGAGGCGGTTGACGGACCGACTGCGACGACAAGCACGACGACCTCCACGCTGGTGATCGGCGGCATCACCCTGCTAGGCGTCGCGACCGGCTGTGGTTGGTTGATCCGAGCCCGACGCCGCTCTTTCGACTCGTGAGGCAGCGCGGCCTGGCGTTCGCGCTTGTCGCGGTGGCGCCGGCAACCGCCATCGGACTGCTCCTGGTCACAGGCGGCCTCGGCCCTGGCCTTCCGGGGCTCCCGGACCCGGGCCGGGTCACGCGGATCGGCCTACCGTTCACTCAGGCGCTCCGCGACCTGGCGGCGATGGCAACTGTGGGAATGCTGGTCCTCGCGGTGGC
Organism: Nocardioides halotolerans DSM 19273; assembly: GCF_000422805.1. Lineage (GTDB taxonomy): Bacteria > Actinomycetota > Actinomycetes > Propionibacteriales > Nocardioidaceae > Nocardioides > Nocardioides halotolerans. Next base: position 35,959 of record NZ_AUGT01000027.1, read on the forward strand.
CTGCGTGTGGGCACCGGACGGCATGCGGGCCGGACGACTTCATGGACCCTCTCGACGGCTGGTCGACCTCGCGGGCCGGATCGCTCTGCTGTGGGCGGGACTCGGGATGGCGCTGATCGCTCTCACATTTTCCGACGTCTCCGGATCGGCGTTCGGCACGGCCGGGTTCGTCGACCAGGTGCTGTTCTTCGCGCACGACTACGAGCTGGGGCAGTACCTGCTCTGGAGTTCCGTGCTGGCCATGAGCGCAGGTCTGCTCGCACTGACGGCCGCCAGCGTCCGCGTGGCCGGTCTGGCGGCCGTCATCGCTATGGCAGCTTTGTGGCCCATGGCGCTGAACGCGCACGGCGCAGGGACGCTCCGCCACGACCTCGCTGTCGACGCGCAGGCCGCGCACCTACTCGGTGTGGCCGTGTGGGCGGGTGGCTTGTTCGGTCTCGTTGTGGTCCGGGGTTCTTTGGGAGACCGGCTGGGGGCCGCGGTGCGCCGCTACTCCTCTCTCGCCGGCTGGTGCTTTGCGCTGGTGGCCGTGGCCGGTGTTGCCGGGGCAGTGATCCGGATCGAGCGTCCGGCGGCGTTGGCCTCGGACTACGGGGTGTTGCTCCTTCTCAAGATTGCGGCCGCGGCTCTGCTTGGCCTGCTCGGGCTCCAGCACCGGCGTCGGATGGCTGGTCTCATCGAGTCCCGGGGGGCAGCCGTCTTCCGTCGGATGGTTGTCGTGGAGGCGGTTGTAATGGCCGCGGCCGCCGGAACTGCCGTGGCCCTCAACCGCACACCTCCGCCCGCGTCGTCGGACGCACGCATCGTCGACGGCGCCGAAGACTTCCTCGGCTACCCAGTGCCGGATCGCCTCCACGCGGTCGACTGGTTCACCGCGTGGCAGGTCGATGGATTCTGGCTGCCTGTCGCGCTGGTGGGCGTTCTCCTGTACGTCGCGGGAGCGATGCGTCTGCGCCGACGTGGCGACCGCTGGCCGGTTGGTCGCACCATCGCATGGGTATTGGGATGGACTCTGTTTGTGTGGGCAACCAGTGGCGCTCCCGGCGCGTACGGCCGAGTCCTGTTCAGCATGCACATGGTCCAGCACATGACTATTGCCACCACCGTCCCGGTGCTGCTCGTCCTCGGCGCTCCTGTCACCTTGGCGTTGCGGACCCTTCGGCGGAGAGCGGACGGCTCGATGGGGCCGCGGGAGTGGACTCTCGCGATAGTGCACTCTCCTGTGTCCCAGTTGTTGTCGCATCCGCTGGTCGCGGCCGGCAACTTCATCGTGAGCTTGGTCGTCTTCTACTACAGCGGACTGTTCCCGCTTGCGCTCGAGACGCATACCGGCCATGTGTTGATGACCGCCCACTTCCTCGTATCGGGCTATTTCTTTGCGGGATGCTTGGTCGGGATCGATCCTGGGCTGCGCCAGCCGGACTACCCACTCCGAGTGCTCATGGTCATGGTGACGTTCGGCTTCCACTCACTGTTCTCAGTCACCCTGATGGCCAGCTCACGGATCCTTGCCGAGGGCTGGTTCGTCAGTGTCCGACCCTCGTGGGCGGCCTCGCTCGCCGATGACCAGTACCTCGGCGCGTCACTGGGCTGGGCCCTGGGCGACTACCCGCTCGCGTTGCTGGCAGGTTTGCTCGTGTTTTCGTGGGTCCGATCTGACCAGCTCGATGGAGCGCGGTTCGACCGCCAGGAGGAACGGGACGGCGGTCGTCAGTTGGCGGCTTACAACGCCTATCTGTCAGGCCTCGGTCCGGGACGAACGGGTACGTCGGCGCACGACCCCCGCGGCGAGCAGCCCGGCGATTCCTAGCGCGACAGCGCTGCGTGCGGGCCAGGGCCCGAGTGTCACCGCCAGGGTGCGCCGGTCGGACACTGGAACCTCCACCACGTCGCTTCCGGTCGCTCGCACCGGCAGCCGCGACAGCACGGTTCCGTCCGGACCGATAGCGCCGGAGACGCCATTGACCGATGCCACCACAACCGACCGGCCAGTCTCCAAAGCGCGGACCCGGCTGATTGCCCACTGCTGCTCCAGCTGCGCAGTTCCGAGAAACATCGCGTTGCTGGTCTGAACGGTGACGAGGTCGGCGCCCCGCAGAACTTGAGGCCCGATGACGTCGTCGTAGGCGACGTCGAAGCACAGCGCGTCCGCGACGGCCAACCCTCCTATGTTCAGTGGCGCGGCATCGGAGCCAGGGATCATGTCGCGCCGGATCTCGGCGACGCGGGAGGAGATCCGTTCGGCCAACGATCGGAACGGTACGTACTCGCCGAACGGCACCAGGTGTTGCTTGGTGTATCGGTCCGCCGAACCGTCGCTGGTCCACACGATGCCCTGGTTGAGTGCCCGGTCGGCGCGATCTGTGTCCACGATCGAGCCGATCACGATCGGAACCTCCGCCGCGGCAAGTGCGGTGACTATCCCGCTCTGAGCCTCCACGTCCCGGATCGGATCGACTGCGGTGGCGTTCTCCGGCCAGAGGATGAAGTCCGGCTGGGCAATGCCACCGGCCCTGGCCCGCGTCATCAGGCCTCGGGTCTCCTCGACGTGGTTGCGGGTGACCTCGCGGTGGAACGCGGAGAGCCGGTTTCCGGCCCCCGGGACACCACCTTGGACCACGCCGACCTGTGCGGTCTCTGCAAGGGGAGAAGCTGGCAGGACCGCCCCCGCTGAGGCGGGAGTCACGGCGAGCAGCCAGGGCGCCATCAGCGCCAGCAGGCCGCTGGGCCTTCGCGTAGGACTAAGGACCATAAAGGCCAAGGTGCATCCCATGAGAGCCACCAGAAAGCTGACGCCGGTCACTCCCACCCAGCTCAACGTCGGGGCCCAGGCCGTATCCACGACTCCGAAGCCGAGCCGGCCCCAGGGCATGCCACCCAAGGGCCAGGTGCTGCGCAGTTGCTCGGCGGCCGTCCACAGCAGCGCGCACCACAGGGGCCAGCCCCGTAGGTGTGCGACCCATCGGAACGCGATCGCCAAGATCGAGAACCAGACCGCTTGGACGAAGGTAAGAATGACCCAGGCTCCGGGCCCGATGGAGGACCAGAGCCACCACAGCACCGGCCCCATAAAGGCCAGCCCGAAAAGCGTGCCGGTCAGCAGTGTGGCGGTTCTGGAGCCATGGCGGACGCCCACGACGAGCAAACCAATGCCGACCGGGGCCAGGTAGGGCAACGTCCACGGCTCGAACGCCGCCGCGGTAGCCAGACCCCCAACAACCCCGCACAAGGCCGATACCGCTATGGGGGCTTTGGCTCTGGCGGACCTGGCTTTGGCGACGGCGCGACCAGGTGATGTCATGGCTGCTGGTCCTCGAGTCACTGAGGTATCTACTATGCCGGGTAGGAGCAAGCGAGGAGTTTTGGTGAAGTCGCTGGGTCAGCTCGAAGCGGTCGTGATGCAACGACTCTGGGATGCCTCCGAGCCTTTGTCTGTGCGCGTGGTTCTGGAGGACCTTCGGCGCGAGCGTGCAATCGCCTACACGACCGTGATGACGGTCCTTGACAACCTGTACGCCAAGGGCCTGGTACGGCGCCACAAGGACGGGCGGGCCTTCGTCTACGAGGCCGAACAGAGCCGGGCGGCGTACACCTCCGCACTCCTCGATGACGTGTTGGACAGCACCGGGGACAGGCGTGCGGCGCTCTTGCACTTCCTGGGCCGACTGGACGAGGACACCCGGGCAGACCTGCGCGGAGCGCTCGGCCAGACCGATGACGGGTCGGCGCGATGATCACGCTATTGCTGCTGGGCTTCACGCTTCTGGTCTTTGGGTTCGCGAGGTTGCTCGTGCGATCAGACTGGGCGGCGCGAGCTCCGGCATGGGGGATCTGGGTCTGGCAGACGACCAGCGTCTCGGCGGCAATCTCCCTTGTCTTGGCTGGAGTCGTTGTCGCCGTGCCCGCGACGCCATTGCGTGATGAGTTCGCTGCGCTGTTGCGCTCCTGCTCCCACGCGTTGGCGGAGCACTACGAGGCGCCGGGCGGCCTCGCCGCGGCGACCGTCGGCCTCACCGTCAGCGTGGCCATCGCGATGCGTTTCGGCCTTCTGACAGTGAATGAACTGCGTATCGCGCGTCGACGTCGTACCGGGCAGCGACAGGCGCTGGCCCTCGTAGGCGTCACGGACCCGAGAGGCTTCGATGTCGTCGAGCACAACGTCGCCCTTGTCTACTGCCTCCCAGGGCGGTCCAACACGGTCGTCGTCACACGCGGAGCAATGAACACACTGTCGTCGCACCAGCTTGACCTGGTGCTCGCACATGAGCGACGTCACCTGCGGGTGCGGCATCATCTGGCGCTGAGTCTGGCCGCGGCTTTGTCGCGTACTTTCTACGGCGTCGGAGTGTTCGGCCTCGCTCACCAACAGATCGGGGCCCTGGCTGAGATGCAGGCCGATGACGCAGTGCGCCACATCTCGGATCGGCAAGACCTCGCCCGAGCCTTGGTCGCGCTCTCGCCGATGCCAGTCGGTCCCGCCTTGGGAGCAAGCGGCTCTGCCCCGCGACAGCGCTGCGAGGCCGCTGCGCGAATTGAGCGACTGAGTCGGTCGACGGTTCCTATGCGCAGGCCGCGGTTCGTGTTTGCTGCCACCTTGGGAGCGCTGGTGCTCGCGGCGCCCGTCGCTCTGGCTCTGAGCCCTGCCGTTGAGGGCACCTGCTGCTCGACGCCAGTCGCGAGCTCAACTTCGGCTCACGGCCAGGGGTTTGGCGAGCACCCCTCCAAGCCGTAGGTCTGCTGCATCATCACCGGCGCGGGTTCGCCTGGACCGGGGCACGTCACATGGGCATGCCCCAGCGCGTGACCGACCTCGTGGTTGACCAAGTAGCGACGGTACTGCAGCAGGTCGCCCTCATAGTCGGGAATTCCTTCCGCCCAGCGCAACGCGTTCAGGACGACCAATGCTCCGTTGCGGCACGAAACCTGTCCCTGTGTGTCAAGGGGAGCGCACAGCTCGTCGGTCGTGCCTGGCGAGGCAACTAGCACCCGTACGTCCGGGTCGCTCGCAACTCGCCCCAGCACGTGGTCGCCCTCGGAGGTCCACCCCCGCGAATCGGCGAGCGTGGCGTCGACGAAGCCAGCCACGGCTCGCGGCCGAAGTGGCAGACCGGACTCAAGCTCGACGGTGTAAGAGATGGCCTCGACGGCCTCTGGCGCCTCGCCGCTGGCCGCAACGACAGCAAAGGTGCCGGGTCCGTCATCGGGGATGGGTGGAGCGGAGGGCTTCGGTCTTGGAGTGAGGCTCGGGGTCGGCCTCGGGCGCTCAGTTAGTGACGACGCCGGGCTGGGCTCGTTTGGGGGTCGCGTCTCAACAAGCACGGACGCGGCGGCGCGTGGTTTGTCGCCGGCGCCCGTCCCAGGTCCAGTGGATGTCCCGGCTCCTCCTGTGAGGAGCAGTACCACACCGGCGGCGCCAAGGGTGCCGGCCAGTGATAGCGCCCCGACTGTCAGATGGTTCCACCGGCGACGCGAGGCTCGGTGCCGCCCTTGCGGCACCACTACTCGTCGCTCTCCGCCAGCACGTCTTCGACCAGGCCGCGCAAGGTCGGCTCGCTGACCTGCCCCACGACGCGGGCGGCGATCTGGCGGTCACGGTCGAGAACGACCGTCATGGGCACCGCCATGGTGCTCAGCTCCCCCCCGAAGGCGAGTGACGCCGCGGGGGAGTCTTTTGACGTGAGGCTCGGGTACGGGATGTCGAAGCGCTTCTCGAAGGCGAGTGCGGCCGCATCGTTGTCGCGCACGTTGAGTCCAAGAAACTGCACGCCTTGGTCTTCGAACGCGTTCGCGACCTCACGCAGGGCGGGTGCCTCGACCCGGCACGGGCCGCACCACGAGCCCCACACATTGACCACCGCGACATCTCCATCGAGGTCGTCTGCGGCAATGACGCCGCCGTCAAGAAGGGTGCCCGAGAAATCGTCGACGCCTACCCGATCCTCGGGGGCGTACCGCTGGATCGTGCCCTCGCCTGACTCGTCGCTAGTGATGCCACCATCGATCTCTGTCTGACCGCCAACCGAGCAAGCGGCGGTAGACGTGAGAAGTAGGCAGACGACTATGCGGGTCGCGACGGCCTTCGGGCTGTCCACCAACCAGACACTACTATTCTGCTTAGTACAAGGCGGACGCCACGTCTTTTCGCGTCCGCAGCAGCCCGATCTCCGGAGGAGCAAGAGTGCGAACCCCTACTCAGATCACCCTAGGACTTGCGGCCGCGGTCGCCGTCATGGTGGGGATCTTCTTCGCCATGGGGGCTGCATCCGACGACGGACCAGTCGCCAAGGTCGACACGTCCAAAGCGGATTCGCCGCTATTGCGCGAGGACAGCCGAATCATCGGTGAGGAAGGGGCCAGTGGTGTCACCTTCGTCGAGTTCCTGGATTTCGAATGCGAGGCCTGCCTGGCTCTGTTTCCCATCGTGGAGCAGTTGCGCGAGGACTACGCCGGCGAGGTCACCTTCGTAGCTCGATACTTCCCGTTGCCCGGACACTTCAACTCCGAGCGGGCCGCGCGGACAGTCGAGTCTGCGGCCCGGCAGGGCAAGTTCGAGGAGATGTACATGAAGATGTACGACACCCAGACGTCCTGGTCGGAGAAGCAAGAGCCGATGGACGACCTGTTCCGCAGCTACGCGGAGGAGCTCGGTCTCGACATGGCGCAATTCGATGCTGACTATTCGTCCGAGGAGGTGGCCGCGCGCGTCCAGAGGGACGTTGACGACGGGACGTCTCTCGAGGTCCAGGGGACGCCGACGCTCTACATCGACGGCGAGCTGATCCAGCCGGAGAGCGCTCAGGACCTGGTCGACGCGATCGACGCAGCCCTCACGAAGTGATCGACGCCGCCGTCAACGAGGGCGGCACCAACGTCAGATCCGACCGGCGGCTCGCGTGGTGGCTCTTGGTAGGTGGCCTCATCGGTCTCGTCGCCGCAGGCACCCTGCTCGTCGAGAAGATCGCGCTGCTCAAGGATTCGAACTACGTTCCGAGCTGCAGCATGAACCCGGTCCTGAACTGCGGCTCGATCATGAAGACCGATCAAGCCGAGATTTTTGGCTTTCCGAATCCCTTGCTCGGCATCGCCGGTTTCGCGGTCGTCGCGACCACGGGGGCCGCGGTCCTGGCCGGCGGTCGTCTCGCCCGCTGGTACTGGCTCGGATTGCAGGCCGGGACGGTGTTCGGCGTCGTCTTCGTCGCGTGGCTGGTGTTCCAGAGCCTCTACCGCATCGGCGCGCTCTGCCCCTACTGCATGGTCGTGTGGGCCGTGGTGATACCTACGTTCTGGTACGTCACGATTCGCAACCTGCATGCGGGAGCTTTCGGTGAGCGGGCGCAGCGGTCCGCGGCATCCAGAGCGCTGCGCAGCTGGCATGCTCCGCCTCTGCTAGCCGTGGCGCTACTTCTCGTGGTTCTCATCGGCGAGCAGTTCTGGTCGTACTGGTCGACCCTGCTGTGAATGGTGCCCAGGACGCGATCTTGAGCGGCTCGCTCGTCATTGCACTTCCGATCGCGGCTCTGGCCGGTCTGCTGTCGTTCTTCACGCCATGCTCGCTGCCGCTTGTTCCCGGCTATTTGTCCTACGTCGCCGGTATCGCCGGCCAGGAGTCGACGGTCACTCGCGAGCTGCGAGGCGAGCCGATCGAGACAGGGCGTAGACGAGTGCTGGCCGGGTCGCTGCTCTTCGTATTGGGGTTCGCCGCCGTCTTCACCAGCTACGGAGCCCTTTTCGGCAGTCTCGGCGGAAGGTTGGTCGAGCACCAGGACGCGATCATCCGTGTGGCAGGCGTCATCACGATCCTGTTGGGGCTGCTTTTCGCTGGCCTGGGGGACCGGATCCCGGGTCTCAACGCGAGTATCCGGCCACGACTACGACCCCGGGTGGGCCTCGCCGGTGCGCCCATCCTCGGTGCCGTGTTCGGCGTGGGCTGGACTCCTTGCATCGGACCGGCGCTAGCCGCGGTGCTCACCTTGGCAACGACGTCCGCAACCGCAGGTCGGGGAGCGCTCCTCTCGCTGGCCTACGCGCTCGGACTTGGCACGCCGTTCGTACTTGCTGCGCTCTCCCTCACCCGCGCGATGCGCGTCTTCTCGTGGATGCGGAACCGCACACGGTGGGTCAGCATCGGTGGCGGGGTGGTCCTGATCGTGGTGGGGGTGCTCCAGGTCAGCGGCGTCTGGTCCGAGCTCGTGGCTCGGCTGCAAGCCGTGATTGCGGCTTGGCAGCCTCCCATTTGAGCCAGTTCGGGCGATTGAGGTCGCCGGTCCTGCGCACTGTTTGTGGCGCTAGCCAGCCGAGGAGCGGCTCAATCGCGGAAAAGGCCGTGCTGCTGCATCGCGGCGTAGGGGTCGACGGGGTCGCCGCCGCCGGGACGGACCTCTACGTGAAGGTGAGAGCCGGTGACGTTTCCAGTCGCTCCGACGGTGCCGATGACGTCACCACCTCGCACCGTGTCGCCGACACTGACGCTGAACGACGTCTGGTGGCAGTACCAGAGCTCAGTGCCGTCATCGAGGGTAATGACGGTCTTGTTGCCGTAGGGGCCGTCGTAGCTTGCTGCCGTGACCACGCCGTTGGCAATCGCGTAGATCGGGTCCCCGGTGTCGCCGTTGAAGTCCAGGCCGGTGTGGTAGCTCGACCAGAGTCCGTACTGACCGAACGTCGCCGTGAGGTTGACCGAGGACAGGGGGTACTGCCAGAGGTTGAGCTCGAGGAAGGCGGCCTGCTTCTCGGCGTCGGCCGCGATTTGCGTCAGGGCGGTGCTGCGATGGCCCGCAAGATCCTCGACCGACCCGGGCGTGCCCTGGTGTGTCTTGTTGCGATCGGCCGCGCGGTACGAGTTCCGGGTCACGACCTCACCCCGGTCGGCAACGGCCCTGCCGATGTTGCTCGAGCCACTGAGGGCCGAGGCGGGCTCTGGCCCGCTGGCGACGGTGCTGACTGGCAGTTGGTCGCCCGTCGTTAGAACGCCGCCTATCGACACTGCGAGGGCAGCGATGCCGAGTAGCACCGGTGCGGAGGGGAGCGCTTTTGAGAGTGGACCACGGGAAGAGGCGTGCTTGATCGCGCGGCGCCTGCCGGGCTGGACTGGCCGATCGTTGACGTACGTTGCCGCCTCTGCCTCTGGCCGCCACCGGTCGATCGTGAGCCGCGCGGTGTCCTCAGCTTCGAAGGAGGTGGTCTGGTCGACCGGTTCGAGAGACGCGAGTACATCTTCGACACTGGCTCGTCTGTCGACGTCGTCCCGATATGTCGATACCTCCGAGGATTGCGGCACCGACGCCCGACGCCTTCCGACGTATGACTGCCTGTCCGCCTCCGCCCGGATGTCCGCCGCGAGGAGGCTCGATGTCGTGCTACGAGAGTCAACGGGAACGTTGGCCGCCCGTCGTCCTGGAGCGTGGGAGGTCGCTGCGCCGGCGCGTGCCGGTGAAGGCACGTCTGCTCGGTGCTGACCCACGGATAGACCTCTTGTGAACGCATCGGGGGCGGTAGGCGAAGCCCGACCATAACGGATTGGCAACGGCCCCGAAAATTCACTGCGGACAGGGACTTGCGCTTGCTCGGCGTATCCACACGGCACTGCTGCGGTCGTGCGCGGTGAGATTGAAACGCGGTCCGATCGCTTCTCCGTGGCGTCATCTCGTAGTCACGTGCAAGGCGTGCGACGACTGTTGGCAGGTCGTCTGCGTAGGAGACGTTTCGCGCGACCACTCCATCGAAAGGAAACCTCGTGCGAAACCCACGTCTCGCGCTCCTGGGTGCGGGCCTGCTTGTAGGTACCGCCGCCCTCGGAGCCGGAACCGCGGCCGCTGTGCAGGTCGGCTTCACCGACGACCGCTCTGCTGTCCTCGCGTCCCAGATTGACCCCTCCAAACCCCGCAACGTCATCCTGTTCATCGGCGACGGCACCGATGACTCCATGATCACCGCCGCCCGCAACTACGCCCTCGGGGCGGACGGCCGCTTCGCCCTCGACGAACTGCCGTTCACCGGCGCCATGACAACCCACGGCCTCAAGGTCGGGCCTGGCCCGGACTACCAGAAGGCCTACGTCTCGGACTCGGCGCCGACGGCCAGCGCCTGGTCGACCGGCAAGAAGACCGTCGACAGCCGCGTCTCCCAGGGACCCAGCACGGCGGACAACGTCCCGGGTCAGGACTACGAGACCGTGCTCGAGAAGTACGAGAAGCAGGGCAAGCTCACCGGCAACATCACGACGTCCGAGATCACCGACGCCACGCCGGCCGCAGCCGCCTCGCACATCAACCTGCGCGCTTGCCAGGGCCCGACGGACCTCACCAACTGCCCGACCGCAAAGAAGTCCAACGGCGGTAAGGGCTCCATCGCTGAGCAGCTCGTCGACTCCGGTGTCGACGTGCTGATGGGTGGCGGCAAGAACCGCTACGACCAGGTGACCGACGCTGGTCCGACGGCGCTCACCTACGCCACGACCACCAAGGGTTACCGGCTCGTGCAGGACAAGGCCGCCATGGACGGCATCACCTCGCTGCAGGGTGGCCCAGTGCTCGGTCTGTTCACCGGCGGCAACATGACGCCGATGTTCGCACCGCTTGTCGCCGCCCCACCGCCCGGAACAGGAGGGCCTGACGCTCAGTGCCTTCCCTCCGTACGCGGCAACCAGCCGACGTTGTCGGAGATGACGACGAAGGCCATCCAGCTGCTGGACAACCCGAATGGCTTCTTCCTGCAGGCTGAGAGCGCCATGGTGGACAAGCAGGAGCACGCGTCCGACATCTGCGGCGCGATCGGCGACCTTGTCGAGCTCGATGCGGCGGTCAAGGTGGCTCTGGAATACCAGAAGACCCACCCGGACACGCTCATCATCGTCACAGGCGACCACTCCCACTCCACCCAGATCGTCGGTGGAAACACCGACGGAAAGCAGGTCGCCACGCTCAGGACCGCCGACGGCGACCCGATGACGGTGGCCTACTCGACCAGCGACGCCGGCTCGGACCACACCGGTTCGCAGATCCGGGTAGCCGCCAAGGGTCCGCAGGCAGCGAACGTGACGGGCACGATCGACCAGACCGACCTGTTTCTGACGATGCTGGGTCGCACACCGAGCACTCTGCCGGGTCCGGGTACGCAACCCCCGGCACCGCTAGCGCCCAAGGCTAGCGTCGTGGCGACGGACAACAAGATCAGTAAGTCGGACCTGAGGAAGAAGGGGCTCCGGGTCGTGGTCGCCGCAGCCGGCGCCACGAAGGTGACGGTGACCCTCTCGCAGAATGGCGCGATCCTGGACGCCAAGGCACTTGGGAGCGATGGGGGGACCGCCAAGCTGAAGGGGAAGGCCGGCCCGGGCAGCGTCACCGTGACGGTCACGGCCGTCGGGCCAGGCGGGACCGTCACCGACACCGACATGGTCAAGGTCAGCAAGTAAGAACCTGCGAGGCACCACGACGACGGGTCGGCATCAGGGACTGGCGCCGACCCGTCGTCCGCGCAAGGGACCCGCAGGCCATGTGGGCATGGGTCAGCGTCCTGCACGACCACCCTCGTAGAGCGACCCCGGGCGGCGACGTCTCCTAGCAGGGACGGGATGGATCCGCGTGCGACCCGTCCGCGCCGCCGAACAAACGCCGCAGTCGGCGGTGGCGATGCGCGAACAGGCGAGGCACGAGCCAGCCGAGCACGAGACCGAAAGGAGCGAACCTCGGACGATACGACAGTCGGTCGCTGACTCGACACGAGGTGCTGCTCGTGCGTTCGACGACGCGCTCGTGCTCCCAGACCGAGGCACTCATCATGCGGGACCGCTCCAGAAAGCGGTGTCCAGGCTGTAGTTCGACGATCGTGAGGTCGTCGTAGTCGATCGGCACCACGCCGAACAGAAGTAGCCATGACCGGAACAGCCGCTCACCGAGCTGGATTCGATCAGCCGACAGGCTGCCCGCTCCCTTTGGAAAGGTCATCCGCATCAGGGGCATCAACTCAGCGTTTACCCCGGCGAGATCCGTCGCGTGCTCCCATACCCGCTCGGCAGGGGCACTCAGGTCGGAGCGGACCTCGAAGGTTCGGCGCCCGGCCTGCCGGGCCGTGTCGTCCTGCACGGCCGTCAATCTTCGTCCATGAGGTAAGCCGCCACGTCAGGGTGCTGACGGCTCGTGTGCCAGGGGAACACCCATCGGAAGAGGCTGAGGCCCGGGCGCCGGCACCAGCACTCACGTGCGCAGTCGCATCGCCTGGCACCCGCTGCCTCCGCCACCTTGTTGCCAACCGCCAGTAGCAGGTAGCCGCCGAGCCCAAACAAGAAGAGTCGCTTCACGAGAGAACCTCCACCAACTGCTCCAGGCTGGGCGATCCAGCCAGACCCTGCGGTGTCGAGTAGACCCGGCAAGCCAGTCCGATCTGCTCGTGACCAGTCGCGAACGGATCCCTGCCGTCGACAAGGACCGTCGGTGACCCGGTGAACCCCGTGTTGGCAGCGTCCTGCGCGGTCTCCACTTGGCGCAAGCGCACGGTGAGATCGTCCCGCCCCACCGCCTTGAGCGCCTGGGCTAGGCGTTCCTCGGCCACCTCCCAGTTCGGGCAGCCATCGAAATAGAGCAACTCAACTTTCATGACCACCATCCACGCGCGCGGGCCGGCTACCCATGCCTCAGCAGTATCCACCCCCTACCCGACGGCCACCCCGGCTCGCCTTCGACCGGACGGCAGGGAGGGCGGCTCCGGAGTGACCGGCCCATTGATGAGCGACCTCGGCAACCTCTGTCAAGAACAACCGCCCGTCAGGTGAGGTGACCTGATGCAGCAGGCGTGGCGCTAATATCGCTACTCTGCCGCTGTGACCGGCGCCGGAGCGTCCCTGTCGACCGTTGCGGTGCCGAAGGCGCCCGTGCCGCCCGCGAGTGCGCCGGCCGCTGCGACCACGATGGCCGCAATACAAACTGGTTGTTTCATCCGCGTCCCCTTGCTCTCTTGCGTCAACCATCGCCTTGTCGTGGCCGGCGCCTTCCGGGAGTGACCTAGTTGGCCGCTCGAATGGAACTGTCCGGGCACGCCGTGGATCTCACTCGTTGCGCAAGAGGGGTTCGATCTCCTGCGTGAACTCAACCGTTCAGCGGTACGCGCCGCGCCAGGCGGTGGCAGTGTCGGCGTCGTAGTAGCGAGTAAAGCCGCTGCATGCCTCGGCGACCAGGCCGCGGTCGGCGTCCGTCAGGGAGCGTAGTTGGCCGCTGACGAGTAGTCGGGTGCCGGTGCGGTAGGCGGGCGGCGTCGACTCGAAGGCATCGACCTCCGGCGGAATCATGTCGACGGTCACGGTGTCGGTGTCGCCACCCGCGAACCACTGATTCACCGTGAAGGACACCGCCACGTAGGCGCCGTCATCGGAGTCCTCGTCTCGAGCAGGACCGATCTTTGTCACAGTCCCGTCGAAGGCGAAGGACGACGTCTGCCGGAGGGTCTCCAGCGAGTACGAGGTGGTGCAGCGCAGGAGCGCGGGCGCAGGTAGGGCGCCCGACGGAGAAGGGGCCACGGGTGCATCCGGGGTGCGTGATGACGGTGACGGCACCACCCGGACGGGGCTGTCAGTGGGACCACGCGGATCGTCGAACACTCCGGCGACCCCGAGTGCCAGGGCGACCGAGGCGGCGACCAGGACCGCGCCGCCGACGGCGAGCCGGACTCGCTGTACACGAGGCAGATGAGGAGCGCTTCGACCATTCTGGGCTCGGGCGAGCACGACGGAGGGATCGGGTAGGCGGGGTGCGCGTGCGGCCTCCTCGCTGAACATCTCCTTGAGCTCGTCTTCGAGGTATCGGGTCATGACAACTCTTCTGATCTTGATGGTCCTGTTGACTAGACAGGCAACGCAATTGGTCGAGAGCGCGCGATGCCAGCGATCGCACCGAGCCGGGTCTGATGCCCATCGCCTTCGCGATCGAGGCGTCGTCGAGGTCGCAGTAGTAGCGGAGGACCAGCACGGCGCGAGACCGCGGAGAAAGCGCGTCCACCATTGCGCGGAGACTTTCTCGGTCGGCGTGGGCTACGGCGTGGTCGGGAGCGCGGCTCCGGATCAGGGACTGGTTCATCCGGTCCGGTGACAACGGCTGCTCGGCCGAGGAGCGACGTCGATGCCAGTCGATGTTCCGGTTGACCAGCATCTTGCGCATGTAGGCGTGCGGGTCCCGCGCCGATGACACCTTCCGCCAGCGGGCATAGGCCTCAGTCAAGACCGTCTGGGTCAGATCCTCGGCCCGGTGACGGTCGCTCGTGAGGACGTAGGCCAGCCGCAGAAGGTCCTGACCACGGCTAGCCACGTACTCCTCGAAGTCCACGTCTGCTTCCACCCCGCTAAGCCGGAAGAATCACTCTCCACTGCTTAGACGCATCCAAGCTGCGGATGCGCTGCAGACTCTGAAACCAAGTCACGCCCGGCTGGCCCTCCACGGCCCTTGCTAGACGGCGCTCTCGAGCATTGGCGTGCGAAGGCCAGGCCCAGTTGACACCTGATGCTCACGCGAGGATTAAAACCCTGTCCACTAACGGTCCACATTGGGTCCGCCCGAGTCGGTAGTGAACGGGTATCCTGAGACCGGAAGCGAGGGCGAATCCCTCACCACATCGAGTGAATCGGTAACTTCCGGCCCGAGACCGTAGTCGTCGCAATGCCCCTGATTGCGTCCAGAGGTCGCAGGTTCAAATCCTGCCCCCGCTACAAAGAGAACGTCAGGTCAGAGGCCGTCTTCCGGAGTTTGGAGGCGGCCTCTCACCTTGTCGGCCGGTCGCGGACTTGTTGGAGTCACTCCCAGCCGTGCCGGGCCAGGCTCAGGTCAATCCGCGAGCGCTTCATCGGGGTCTCCTCGGACTCCAGCAGTTCGACGGCCCGCCCGTCGCGACAGCTCGACGGGGTGCCGTCGGTGCGGACGACGCGCCACCAGGGGACCGCGGCGTCGAGCAGGCTCACGGCGCGGCCGACCTGGCGGGGGTGGACGCCGAGGACGTCGGCGAGGTCGCCGTACGTCGCGACCCGGCCGGCGGGGATGGTCGCGACGAGGTCGCGGACGCGGTCGGTGAGGTCGGGGCCGTCGTCCGGCGCGGGATAGGTGATCCGGTCGCCGGCGACGACGGCGGTCTCGTTGAGCTGGGCCGCGCGGGTCGAGGTCGGCGACATGATGTGGGAGACGGCGGCGCCGGCCACGAGGAGCGCGTCGGTGATGAGGCGGCGGTGGCAGCGCCACGGCACCGCCTCGCTGCACATGATCGCCGGCCGGCCGTGGGCCGCGAGGTCCAGCAGCACGGCCAGGCCCTGCGCGAACTCGTCGGTGGCCATGTGGTCGGCGTAGTCGCGGAAGGCCTTCACCCGCCAGGCGCCGTTCTCGGTCGGTATGCCGGCGGGCGTGTGCCGCCGGCCGCCGAGCTGGGGGAGCCAGCGGTAGTCGAGGTCGCCGGGCAGCGCGGCTTCGATCGCGTCGCGGTTCCACTGGGGGAAGGTGCGGGAGGACGGGAAGGCGCGGACGTCGACGAGGTGGGTGACGTCGTTGGCGCGCAGCATGGCCAGCACCTCGTCGAAGGAGCGGTTGGAGTGTCCGATGGTCAGGACGGCCCTGTTCGCGTCCGTCGGCGCGCTCCTCTGGCTCGGCCGATCCGTCACGAGGGTCCTGGGGCGGTCAACGTGAGCGCCTGCCGCTGCCGGTGGACGGTCAGGTAGCTCAGGCCGTCGGACCCCGCGGTGAACTGGCGACGCGACCGGCGCGGTAGCCAGACCAGCGCGCCGGCTTCGAGCGGGACGGTGTCCAGCTCGGTGGTGAGCTCGCCCGACCCGGCGAGCACGTGGATCAGCACG
This sequence comes from Nocardioides halotolerans DSM 19273, assembly GCF_000422805.1. GTDB lineage: Bacteria > Actinomycetota > Actinomycetes > Propionibacteriales > Nocardioidaceae > Nocardioides > Nocardioides halotolerans. The sequence continues at coordinate 51,776 of NZ_AUGT01000027.1, forward strand.
TCGAGGTCGGGCCCCGTGTGCGCCTCGATGGTGCCGCCGGCCGGCAGCCGGATGATGTTGGAGTCGAGGTCGCGGCGCCGCGTCTCGAGCTTCCACGCCGCACCCGCGTCTCCGGGCTCGGACGCGGTCGACGTGACGGCGAGGGTGTTGCACAGCACCCTCGGCAGCGGGCTGGACGCCAGCTTGGTGATCTGGATCCGCCACTCCCGCGGGCCGCGCTCGAGGTAGTCCCAGCCGTAGCTGCCCCGGTGCTCGGCCTCGAACTCCTCGCGCAGGTGGAGCGGGTTGTGGTTGTTGACCAGGACGAAGGACTCACCACGCGCGAGACCGTCGTAGACGGAGAAGATCGTCGGGTGCTTGTCAGGCTTGCGAAGCGGTCGTACGTCGAGCACCTCGGTGGTCACGTCGGAGTCTCCCTAGTTTCTACAAGTGAATGTTGTGTAAACTCTAGCCCGTGACCTACGTGATCGCGCAGCCGTGTGTCGACGTGGTCGACCGCGCGTGCGTCGACGAGTGTCCCGTCGACTGCATCTACGAAGGGCGGCGCAGCCTCTACATCCAGCCTGATGAGTGCGTCGACTGCGGGGCGTGCGAGCCGGTGTGCCCCGTCGAGGCCATCTACTACGAGGACGACCTGCCTGCGGGGCTCGGAGCGCACCTGACCGACAATGCCGCGTTCTTCAGCGACACCCTCGACGGCCGACCGGCGCCGCTCGGATCGCCGGGTGGTGCGGCCAAGGTCGGGCCCCTCGGTGTCGACACGCCGCTGGTCGCAGGGCTGCCTCCTCAGGGTCCGGGCGATGCCTGATCGGCGCCGCGAGGTCCTCGAGGCGCTCCGGTCGAGCCGCTCGCCGCTGAGCATCCTCGCGATCGCGAACCGCCTGGGCCTGCACCCCAACACCGTCCGGTTCCACCTCCGGGCTCTCGTCGGGGATGGCCGGGTCGACCAGGTGGAGGCGGCGCGTGGCGCTCCCGGACGTCCCGCACTCCTGTTCCGTGCGCACGTGGGGATGGACCCCGCGGGCCCGCGCAACTACCAGCTCCTCGCGGGCGCGCTCGCCGGCGTGCTCGGCGCCGGCCCCGACCCCGCATCCGTCGCGGTCGAGGCCGGCCGCGCGTGGGCAGGCCGACTGATCGAGGGCGACGCCGGGGACGCCGCCCGGGTCACCCCCAGCGCTCCCGCCAGCGACGAGCAGGCCACCGGTCGGATGGTGGAGATCCTGGACGAGCTCGGCTTCGCACCCGAGCGCGACCCGGCGGGAGCAGGCCCGATCGGGTTGCGCCACTGCCCCTTCCTCGACCTCGTCCCGGAGCATGCGGCGGTCATCTGCCCCCTGCACCTGGGCCTCATGCAGGGCGCACTGGGTGCCATGGGGGCCGGGGTCACGGTGACCCGTCTCGAACCCTTCGCCGAGGTCGACCTGTGCCTGGCACACACCGGGACGGCCGACTCCAGGGAGGCTCCGCGGTGAGCGCCTCGACGATGCTGGCGACGGCCGTCCTCTTCGTATGGCTGGGCATGGTGCTGGCGATCTCGTTCATGGAGACCCCGCTGAAGTTCCGCGCGCCCGGCGTCACCGTCCAGCTCGGGCTCGGCATCGGGCGCCTGGTCTTCCGCGCGCTCAACGCGGCCGAGCTCGTGCTCGCATCCGTCCTGGTGATCGCCCTCGTGGTCGCCACCCCACCGGCGCGCGTGGTGACGGGCGCGGCCGTGGCCGTCGTGGTCCTGGCCGCGCAGGTGGCGCTGGTGCGGCCGGTGCTGAGCAGGCGCTCCGACCGCGTCCTGGCCGGCGAGAGCCCGCCGCGATCAAGAGCGCACTACTGGTACGTCGGTCTCGAGCTGGTCAAGGTGGTCGCGCTCCCCGTCACCGGCGTGATGCTCATGCACCTCTGACCCCAGCGGATGTGCCGTCGGCCCCGCCTCAGTGCGGCGCCAGCATGGCGGGCAAGTTCGCCGGGTAGACGTACCCGTCGTCCCAGAACGCGTTGTAGCCGTAGTGCCGGTAGACCCTGCCGTGGTAGGTGGAGTCAGCGATGAGCGCGGGGTCGTAGGGGGGCGCAGCGGCGACGTGCTCGCGGTCGTGGTCGATGGCTACCTCGTGCTCGCTGATCCTGGTGATCGCATCGACAGGGATGAACGAGGTGGTGTGTCCGAACCCGAGGAACCCGCTGTGCTCGACCAGCAGGAAGCGAACTCGCTGCTCCTCGTCGTCGATGAGCAGGTCGTGCACCCTCCCGATCGGCTCACCGTCCTTGTCCGTGACCGAGCGGCCGCGGATGTCGTCGGTCGCCGGCGTGATCGTGTTGCCGGTGTCGCTCAGCTTGTGGATGGAGGAGCTGGCGGAGAGCGTCATGGTGGGTCCTTCGTGAGGTGGTGGAGAGCTTCTGGAGTGCGAGTCGACCCGCGGTGGTGTCGTTGGTGAGCCAGCCAGGCCCGCGGGGACGGGTCACCAGTCCGGCCGGCGCCTCGAGGTCAACCGCACTGACCGGCCAGGAAGCCGTGGGCGTCGGTGACGGTCTGCAGAGGCGAATGGTGGGGTACGAGGTGCGCAGCGCTACCGGCGGCCTCGCCCGGGGCGCGCACCGAAGCTGGGACAGGTGCCCGACCGACACCGGTGATCGACTTGTTCGTCGCGGCCGGGGTCGGCTCGGGCGGCGTCGTCCGTTCGAGGAAGCGAAGCAGCTCCACCGGGAAGGGCAGCACCAGCGTCGAGTTCCGCTCAGCGGCGACTTCGACCACCGTCTGGAGGAGCCGCAGCTGCAGTGCTGCCGGATGCTCCGCCATGATCTCGGCGGCCTGAGCGAGCTCCTCGGAGGCCTGCAGCTCGCCGTTGGCGGTGATGATCCGTGCACGCCGCTCACGCTCGGCCTCGGCCTGACGTGACATCGAGCGCTTCATCGACTCCGGCAGGGCGACGTCCTTGATCTCGACGCGCTCGATGTGCACCCCCCACCCCAGCGCGGGGCTGTCGATCATCAGGGCCATGCCCTGGTTGAGCTGTTCCCTGTCCGACAGGAGGTCGTCGAGGTCGCTCTTGCCGATGATCGAGCGCAGCGAGGTCTGGGCGACCTGGCCGATGGCCGCGAGGTAGTCCTGGACGTCCACAGCCGCTCGGACTGGGTCCATCACGCGGAAGTAGACGACGGCATCCACGCGAACGGTGACGTTGTCACGGGTGATTCCGTCCTGGGCCGGGACCGGCATCGTGATGATCTGCATGTTGACCTTCTGCAGCCGTTCGACGAACGGGATCAACAGGGCCAGGCCCGGTCGTCGCGGCTCGGCGAGGACCCGTCCCAGTCGGTACACCACACCGCGCTCGTACTGCTTGATCACTCGAAGGCTCGCGCCGACGACGCCGGCGCCCACGGCACCGAGAACCAACAGGCTCCACAGCAGCAACGTCATGGCTTCTCCGTTCCCTGGACCCGCGGGCGACCGCTCCCGACCGCCGGGGAGAGCCCGCGCCGACCTTGTGCGGCGCGGTAGCCGAGGGGTCGGCTCTGCAACCCACTGTGCCGCGATCCCCGGGCCGATCGTGAGGGGGTACGTCGGCGACTGTCCGAGCCGCTTGTTTCCGCTGACCGGCAACTCCGGGCACGTCGACACCGACACCGCTCGTCGGTCAGGCAGGCAGACCCCAGCGCGGTCGGGCCCCGTTGCATGGTCTCGGCAACGAGGCGGCCCACATGTCGGCCGATCTCGGTCACTGACGACCGGCGTGGTCTCGCGGCACGGTGGGGTGGTGACGATCGAGGCAGGGAGCGGCGCCCGGTGAGCACGCGTCGAGTCGGGCGGATTGCCGCGTTGTCGTCGGGCGTCGTCGGTCTGGGGGTGGTCCTGGTCCTCCTCCCGGCCGGGCTGGTGGTCCTGCTACCGCTCTTCGCGGTTCTGGTCGCTGTCACGTCGCCGAACGCGCTCCGCGTCTGCCGACGAGGGCTTGGATCACTGCCGCGCCCGACACCGGACCAGCTGGACGCATTGGCTCGGTCCATGGCGTACGCGAGCCCGATGTACGTCCCGTTCGAGCTGCCCTTCGATCTTCGCCTGCTCACCGACGACGAGCTGCGCAGCGCCTGGGTCGACAGCGAGGCAGCGCTGCGGCGTCCTCCCAGCCCGGGCGCCCTGCTGGCTGCCGTCGAGGAGCGCGGGCGATACCTCAACGAGCTCGCGAGGCGACAGCCGGGTCTCCTCGGAGCGTGGCTCGCGTCCGATGCCGGCGCACCGGACGGTTCCCTGCCGTTCGCGCCCGGGTGTCGGCTCGAGTCGACACAGATCGACTGGGACCAGCTCACCGGCGGGCAGGCGACCGAGCGATGACCAGGCTCGAGCGCATCTCCGTCGAGCAGGGCCAGAGCCTGTGGCTGGACAACCTCAGCCGTCCCCAGCTGCGCGACGGCACGTTCGCCCGTCTGGTCGCTGCCGGGATCCGGGGGGTGACCGCCAACCCGACGATCATCGCGCGCGCGATCGAGTCCTCGGACGCCTACGACGAGCAGTTCGAGTCTCTTCTCTCCGCCGGCTGCACGGTCGAGGAGGCCTACTGGGAGCTCGTGATCTCCGACGTCGTCCGAGCGCTCGAGCTGTTGAGGCCCACGTTCGACCAGAGCCATCGCGGCGACGGGTTCGTCTCGATCGAGGTCGCACCCCGCTGGGCACACGACACCGACGCGACCATCGTCGCCGCCCGGGCCCTCCACGAGCGCATCCGAGAACCGAACCTTCTCGTCAAGATCCCAGCGACCGACGAGGGGGTCCGCGCCATCGAGGTGATGATCGGGGAGGGGCGGAGCATCAACGTGACCCTGGTGTTCTCGTTGCGCCGCTACGGCAACGTCCTCGACGCCTACCTCTCCGGCCTCGAAGCACTGGCCAGGCGCGGTGGCGACCTCTCGACCGTGCAGAGCGTCGCCTCGTTCTTCGTCAGCCGGGTCGACACGGAGGTCGATCGGCGGCTGGACGCAACGGGTGGTCAGGCGGCGCTGAGGTTGAGGGGCCGGGCCGCGATCGCCCAAGCGAAGCTCGCATACCAGCTCTTCCAGAAGGCCCACTCGAACGCGCGCTGGGAACGGCTCGCCCACCAGGGTGCGCGAGTGCAGCGGCCGCTGTGGGCGTCGACATCGACCAAGAACCCGAGCTGGCCCGACACCCTGTACGTCGACAGCCTCATCGGTCCCGACACCGTCAACACCCTTCCCGAAGTCACGTTGCACGCGTTCGTCGACCACGGCACCGTGGCCCGCACGATCGACACCGGCGTCGAGGACGCTCTCGCCCTCATGGGTGCGCTCTCGACGGTGGGCATCGACATGGACGACGTCGGCCACACGCTGGAAGAACAAGGGATCGCCGCGTTCGACGCCTCCGTCGCGCACGTCCTGGGCACGCTCCGGGCCAGGTCGCGCGCATCGAGGACGACCCTCGCCAGCCCGAGACCAGGGCGTCCGAGTAGGCACGCATCGGAGTCCGGACCATCGACTGCGGGTGCGTGAGCACGCCGGCTGGTCACGTCAACACAAGGACAGGGGTCAAGAATGACAGTCACCGCGTACGTGGTCGGGTTCGTCCTCATGGCGATCGCGACCATGACCGTTCTCGTCGTCGGGACGCTCGGCGCCGCCGACCTGCTCCACCGTTCTCGCACAGGCAAGCCAGGCCGACGTGCACGCGACGCACATCCCGACGCCGACACTGAGCGAAGCGCCGACCTCGTCGACACCCTCATGCCGCTGGGGTCCAGCCTCGTGTTTGTCTCGAAGCTGGACCCGCCCCCGGAGGACGACCCTCACAGCGATCACGACGACCCACCACACGATCGGGCCGCCTGAGATCCTCCATGGGCCGACGCTCGCCTGTGGTCAGGCACTCGGTCCGGCCCGATGGTGCTCGGCCAGGTCGTCGGCCGTGAGCCGCGTCAGCTCGGGGGCCGGGAAGGGGTCCAGCAACCGCCAGCCGAGCTCGAGAGTCTCGGCAATGGTTCGTCTCGTGTCGCCCTGGTCGAGGTAGGTCGCCTCGAATGCAGAGGCGAAGGCGAGGTAGCGCTGGTCCTCCTGCGGCAGGCCGCTCTCGCCCACGATCGACATCAGGCGACGGACCTCGCGGCCGCGCGCGTAGCAGGAGTACAGCTGGTCGGCGAGACCGCGATGGTCCGCTCGGGTCTTCCCTGCGCCGATGCCTGCGTTCATGAGGCGAGACAGGGAAGGCAGTACGTCGATCGGTGGTGCGACGCCCGTCCGGTCGAGATCACGCGAGAGCACGATCTGACCTTCGGTGATGTAGCCGGTGAGGTCGGGGATCGGATGGGTGATGTCGTCGTCGGGCATGCTGACGATCATCAGCTGGGTCAGGGACCCGCTGCCGCCGCGGACCCGGCCCGCCCGCTCGTAGAGGGAGGCGAGATCGGTGTACATGTACCCCGGGTAGCCGCGCCGACCGGGCATCTCCTCCCGTGCAGCCGAGATCTCGCGAAGCGCTTCGCAATAGGCGGTCATGTCGGTCATCACCACGAGCACGTGCAGCTCCAGCTCGAAGGCGAGGTACTCGGCCATGGTCAGGGCGACGCGGGGTGTCAGCAGCCGCTCGATGGTCGGGTCGTCGGCCAGGTTGAGCAGCAGCACACTGCTCGAGGCGGCATCGGCGGAGAACTCGGTGCGAAAGAACGCCGCCTCGCGCCTGGTGACGCCCATGGCGGCGAAGACGACCACGACCTCGGTGGCGTCGTCGGGCGCTCTCGTCTGAGCTGCGATCCGGGCGGCGAGGGCGTTGGCGGGCAGGCCGGCACCGGTGAAGATCGGGAGCTTCTGGCCGCGGACCAACGTGAGCAGGCCGTCGATGGCCGAGACACCCGTCTCGAGGAACTGGTCGGGGTGGGCGCGAGCGATCGGGTTGAGCGGGAGCCCGTTGACGTGGCGATAGTCCTCGGGGACAGGCTCCGGACCGTGGTCGCGCGGCCTACCCATGCCGTCGAGCACGCGGCCGAAGTAGTCCTTTCCGACACCGGTCGAGGCGGCTCGGCCCCGGGTGCGCACGGAGGTCGTCCGGCGGCCGACGCCCACGGTGCCACCGAACACCTGCACGACAGCGAGGGACTCGTCGAGCTCGAGCACCTGTCCTTCTCGCACCACACCGTCGCCGGTGTCGACCTCGACCAGCTCGCCGTACCCGACGCCGTCCATGCCGGTCGCGACGATGAGCGGGCCCGCGATCCGCGTCACCGTGCGGTGGCCGACGATGAACGGGGTCGTGCCTTCCTGGGTGGTCACAGCAGCTCCATCTCCTCGGCAACACGACGGGTGAGGTCGCGAGCGGAGTCGTCGACGCGACCTGCGGGCCAGCGCCGCATCTGACCGAGCTCGGTCAGGACCGACGCGCCGACGATGTCGGGGACGGCCACGCCCCGTGAGAGCGCTGAGCTCATGGCGCCGTCGGCGGCGTGCAGGACGCGGAGCATGGCGAGCAGGCGGTCGGGCGGGCAGGTGGCGTCGGCGGGATCGAACGAGGACTGCTGGAGCAGGTCCTCGCGCAACGCCTGGCCGAGGCGGAGCGTGATCCGTTGCTCGGCGGCTATGGCTTCCACCCCGAGCAGCGAGACCACTTCCTGGAGAGAGCCTTCGTCCTGCAGGGTGGCGGCCGCCCATCGCCTCAGCCGGGACCAGTCGTCCGCGACCTCGCAGTCGTACCACCCGTCCAGGTCGTACTGGGAGAAGCTCCGCAACCAGTTCACCGCCGGAAAGTGGCGCTGCCTGGACAGCGTCGTGTCGAGGGCCCAGAAGCAACCCGCGAGGCGAAGGCTGTGCTGGGTGATCGGCTCGGAGAAGTCGCCGCCGGCAGGCGACACGGCGCCGACGATCGTCACCGATCCGTTGCGTTCTGGTGTGCCCAGGCACTGGACCGCACCGGCCCGTTCGTAGAAGCCGGCCAGCCGCGTGGCCAGGTAGGCGGGGTAGCCGTCCTCGGCCGGCATCTCCTCCAGCCGGCTCGACACCTCGCGAAGGGCCTCACCCCACCTGCTCGTCGAGTCGGCCAGCATGGCGACGTCATAGCCTTGGTCGCGGAAGTACTCGGCGACGGTGATCCCCGTGTAGATGCTTGCCTCCCGCGCGGCCACCGGCATGTTGGACGTGTTCGCGACCATGACGGTGCGTTCCATCAGCGATGCACCGTTGCGCGGGTCGGTCAGCCGAGGGAACTGCTCGAGGACCTCGGTGAGCTCGTTTCCGCGCTCGCCACATCCGACGTACACGACGACATCGGCGCTGGAGAACTTCGCCAGCGCCTGTTCCATGACCGTCTTGCCGGTCCCGAAGCCGCCGGGGATGATCGCGCTCCCGCCGCGCGCGACGGGGAAGAGCAGGTCGAGGACCCGCTGACCGGTGTTCAGGGGGACGGTGAGGGGCAGTCGGCCCGCGACGGGCCGCGCGCGGCGCAGCGGCCAGCGGTGCATCATCGTGACGGGGTGCCCGTCGATGTCGACGACGGGATCGAGCACCGTCGCGGGGCCGGGACGCACCGCGGTGACGGTGCCGCTCCACCCGGTTGGAACGAGCACCCGGTGCTCGAAGGCGCGACCCTCCGTGACCGTCCCGAGCAGATCTCCCGGCGTGACCTCGTTCCCCACGGCGGCAGCCGCCTGGAAGTCCCACAGGCGGTCTGGATCGAGGCGCGGGGGGTCCGCGCCCCGGGCGATGTAGTGACCGCTCTCGGCTCCGAGGGACTCGAGCGGGCGTTGGGTGCCGTCGAGGATGGCGCCGAGCAGCCCGGGGCCGAGCTCGGCGTACAGCGGTTCGCCCGTCGCCACCACCGGCTCGTCGACCCGGAGCCCGGTGGTGTCCTCGAAGGCCTGTACGACCACCAGGTCGTCGTCGATCCTGATGACCTCCCCGAGGATCCTGTCTGTGCCGATCCGGACGACGTCGAACAGGCGGGTGCGGGGCAGGCCCGCGGCGGTGACCACCGGCCCGGAGACCTTGACCACGCCGCCGGTGTCGCTCGGCACCTGCCCCGTCATGACGCGTCGTCCCTTGGAGTGAACGTGATCTGGTAGCCGACCGCTCGGGCGAGCAGATCGCGCAGCCCGGTCTCGCGGGCCTCGGCGGCAGCGCTGCCCTCGTCGGGAAGGCCGAGGATGAGCGGCGACGACCGTCGCGTCCACGTGTCGCGGGTCTGGCTCGCGACGGCCGACCAGAGTGCGGCGTGCACTGCGACGACCGCGGCCTGGCCGCCTTCGATCGCCGCGTTCACCGCGGCGATGGTGTCCTCCGCGTCGACGGCGGCGACCGTCCGTGCTCCGCCGAGGCGGTAACCGCTGGCGGTGGCAGCTGTCGTGACGACAACGACGTCAGTCATCTGGGTTCTCACACCTGCCTCGGCCGCTCCTCATGCCACGAGGAGATCTCGTAGGTCGTGACCGGCGGTTGCGCCGGCGAGGAGCAACCGAACCGTGCGTGCCTCGCACTCCGCCGCGACGACGTAGCCCACCGCCACGTCTGCGCCGAGGGGGTCACCGCGACGGAGGTCGCGTACCGCCTGCCGCCAGAGCGCCGCGTTGAGGTCCCACTCCAGCGCGGTGAGCTCGTTGTGGCGGGGCAGGCGGTCGAGGGCTGCTCCCCAGCCCGGACGCGCCGCCAGGACGCGGGTGTGGTCGCCGTCACGGGCGGCCAGCAGCGCCGGCAGGGTGAGCAGCCCCGGAGGGAGCAACCGTGGCGGATCCCGCATGGGATCTCGCAGGACCGCGAGCAGGTTGGCGCGATCGCACTCCGCGCGGACCAGGTCCAGCACCGGTCGAGCGGCGCGGCCGACCCGACTCAACGCGGCGGTCCAGCCGCCGATGGCGGTGGAGGCCACCGTGGCCTCGAGCTCGTCGTCGTCCGCGTTCAGCTCGTACCTGTCCCAGGCAGCCGGGAGCGCGCGTGCAGTGACGGGGTCCGGGAGGTGTTGAGCTGCCAGGCGCAGGGCGGTCGTCGGGCCGTCGCCGGCGGCGAGCTCGGCAGCGGCTCGGACGTCGAGGACACCGACGGCCAGGACCGCAGCCAGCCGTCGGGGAGCCGGCTGCCCCGCGCGGGCGCCACGCAGCAAGGCAAGCACGTCGTGCAGGTCGTGACGGGCGAGCAGGACGCCGACCACGCTGTGAGCGGTGCCGACGTAGCACCCCCGCACCCCACGAAGGAGGTCGCAGAGCCGCTGACCGGCCGCGCGGAGGACCAGACCGGCGTCGGCGTCGCCGGCGTTCAGCTGGGGACGGTAGAGCGTCGCGGCCAGCCTCTCGCGGGCGGCCTCGAGAGGCATGCCCGCGAGGCGGTCGTACTCGGTGCGGTCCAGCAGTGCCGGCAGCCGCGCGCGCAGCCGTGTGTTGCCGGCGACGAAGTCGGGGCGACTCGTCACGACTGGCCCCAGGCGCCGCTCAGCCGGACGCGGGTGGCCGGCCAGATGTTGGCCAGCCTGCTGAGGTAGGTGTTGTCGACGTAGCGTCCGGCGTCGTCCTCGACCGTGGCGCCCCCGACCGTCAGGTCGGCGATCAGCTCGATCGAGATCTTCGACCGCAAGGCGTCGGCATCGGCCGGGTGCACGTGAACGGTCGTTGCGTGCGGCAGGGCAGCCAGTGCCTCCTCCACACAGGCACGTGCAGCAAGCGCGCCTTCCGGGCTGCCCGGCACCTCCAGCAGCCGCTCGGCAGCGAGAGCGCGCACCGTCTCGAGCGCGTCGTCTCGCGCGGTGCGGGACGCGAGGCGGGCGCTCGCGCGGGCCGCGGCCAGGATGTCGTGCGCCTCCTCGAGGGCTGCGGTCTCGGCCGTGGCAAGCCTCTCCTCGCGAGCCCTGCCTGCTTGGTCGTTGGCCTCGGTCATGATCCGCGCCGCCTCTCGGCGCCGGTCCTGTTGGGCCTTCTGGTGCGCTGCGGTGCCTTCTTCCTCGAGCGCGTGGAGCAGGTCCTGGAGCGGCATCACGCGCCCCCGAGGAGGAGGATGATCATGGCGGCGACTGCGAACCCGAGGATGACGAGAGTCTCCGGGATGGCCACGAGCAGGATCGCGCGGCCGATCAGCTCTGGCTTCTCCGCGACCGCCCCCATCGCGGCGGCGCCTATCCGCGCCTGGGCATAGCCGGTGGCCAGGGCCGACAGTCCTACGGCGAGGCCTGCGCCCAGGGCGATGAGACCAAGTTCCATGACAAGCTCCCTCTCAAGAGGATGACCCGGCCGGGACCGGCTGCGGGATCGTGCGATCGACGGCAGGGGGCACGGCGCCGCGGCCGGCTCCCACGGTGAGGGCGACAGCGCCACCGAGCGGCGAGAAGAGCCGTCCGCCGCCCTCGTGGAACTGTCCGAAGAACTCCACGTAGTGGAGTCGGAGCGCCTGGATCATCGGACTGAACGCCGCGAGCGTGAGGTTCAGTGCGTGGAACAGGGTGGCGGTCAGGACGCCGAGGAGCAGCGGACCCCTGGTCCCCAGCTCGTTGGCGACCTCTGCCAGGTAGGTCGAGGCGAGCCCCAACGCGGCGAGCCGCAGGTAGGACAGGACGTTGCCGAGCGTGCCGAGCAGCTCGAGCGGTCCGGTCAGCAGCCCCAGTGCACCCTGGGTTGCGCTCGCCAGCACCAGACCGGTGATGACCAGAACCGCGGCGAGGAGCGCGACGTCTGCCGGCGATCCCGCACCGCGCGCACCGGCCAGACCGGCGACACCGGCCAGTGCCAGCAGCGTGCCCGTCTTCGACGCAAGCTGACGGCGCCGGTGTCGACGGACCGCGGTCCACGCCCCCAGCAGCAACCCCAGGGTGACGTGGACGAGGCCGACCGCCAAGGAGAAGAGGAGCAGTGGCTCCAAGGCGGTCGGCCCACCCCGGTAGACCCACAACGCGGGCATGCCGACGCGGTGCCCCAGGCTGCCGAGGGCCTCGCCGTAGAGGAGGCCGAACAGCATCGCCCAGGCGCCGCCGAGCGTCAGGACCCGTCCGACCGCACCGCGGGTGCTGTCGTGTGCCCCGTGCGTCCTGAGCCACCACGCGGCAGCAACCATGACGGCGCCGTAGACCACGTCGCCCACCATGATCCCGAAGAAGATCGGTAGCACCAGCGCCATCAGTCCCGTGGGGTCCAGGCCACCGCGCGCTGGCCAGGACAGGAAGCCGACCAGCTGCTGGAAGGGCTGCCAGCCGGGGCGGTTCCGGAGCAGAACTGGTTGGTCTGAGGCCAGGTCTCCCTCGACGAGGTGCTCGACCGCGACCGTCGGCCCCGCTCGCTCCGTCAGCGTTCGCTCGATCATCGCCGCTCGCCGAGCCGGCACCCACAGCCTGAGGCGGAACGTGCGAGCGGACACGTCGGCCCGCTGGGCAGCCACTAGACGTTCGGCGCGCATTCGCAGCGACTGCGCGGTCACGCGCAACGGCCCCACGGCAGGTGAGAGCGCATCGACCAGGAGCCCCTGGACTCGCATCCGCTCCCTGGGCAGCGCTGCCAGGCGCTCGCGCATGGCTTCGATGGTCGCCCGCAACGACCTGCCCGCGAAGTCAGCTGGCACGCCGACCTCGGCGATGCGCTCCTGCCCCAGCAGTGCGTTGACGCCGGACAGGTCGTCGCGGCGCAGAACGAGCAGGCAGCCGACCGGGGTCCCGGGCCCGGCCGTCGCGTAGGCCAGCAGGTGCGCCCGTCCGAGCAGGTCCGCCAGGTGGCGCGCCAGCTCGCGGACGACTCGCAGGTCCGGGTCGTCGAGCACCAACGCCATGCTGGCGAGACCCAGGTTCGCCAGCTGCCGGTCGTTCAGGCGGCCCAGCTCCGGCACCAGAGGCTGAACCGCGTCCAGGGCGGCAATGGATCTGGGAAGGGTCTCGGCCTCGTTGCGCAGGTCCTCGGCCTCGGCCAGCAAGGCCACCACCACGGGCTCGAGCCCGTCGAGGGTGGTCTGCAGGACGTCATCGCTCATCGGGGACCCGCTTGCCGGCAGGTCGACCAGGGCGCAGAGAGCGTCGGCGCGCGCGATGAGGTCGGTCAGGCCCGGAGGAGCGCCACCCGGCTCTACGAGGGCCACGACCTCGGCCAGGCGCAGCTCCTGCAGGACCGACAGCACCTGGTCCAGGGCCGGCCTCATCGCGATGACCTCGAGCTGCGTGAGCGGAACCATCATGGTCGGTTCACCGCCTCCGGCCCGGGGCCGATCCCGGCAGCGAGCACGGTGGCCACCACAGCAGCGACGTCCTCGTCGCGGCGTCGGGCGGTGAGTGCGGTCAGGTCCGCCGCGCGGTGGGTGCCCGCCTCGATCACACGACCCGCCTCGGCGCGGGCGTCCGCAAGGATCACCTCTGCCAGCCTCCGCGCATCGCGCTCGGCCTCCTCGGCCGCCTCGGAGACGACCTGAGCGGCCTGTTGGTGTGCTCGGGCCACCTCGACGCGGGCTTCGTCGGCGGCGGCGAGCCGGGCCTCGATCGACCTCTCGAGCTGAACCACCAGCTCGTGGGGAGTGGACGGGCCGGCCGCTGGGTCGGGCGGTGTCCGACTCATGCACGACCCTCCGACCCCGTCAGACTGTTTCGTGCGGCGCCGCGGGACGCGCGCCGGGCGCGAGCCCGTCTCAGCCGGCCGTGCTCCTCGCGCTCGCGCTCGTCCAGGGTCAGCACGATCCGGCGGGTCTCATCGTGCAACCGGGGCAGCACGACGTTCTCCAGGCCGTTGACCTGCTTCGTGGTGCGCGCGATCTCCGTGGCCAGACGCCGGATGCTCAGCTCGACCGCGCACAGGTCGAGCATCGAGTCCAACAGCTCCTCGTAGGCCAGCGCGACGCTGTCGAGATGGGGCGACGCCAAGGCCGGGGCCCACCCGCGGTCCTTGGGGTCGCGGCGGGCCGGCGCGTGGCGGAGCTCGACCACGCGAACGCCGGCAACCGAACGCGATCGCAGCTCCGCGCTGATACCGGCCTCGGCCGACAAGGCGCCCGACGCGAGCGGCTCCGGTCCGCAGACCGCGACCCCCTCGTCGAGACGTCGTCGGGCTTCGATCGAGCGACGCCGCAACAGCACCATGCCGTTGAGGATCTCGGCCCCGTGTTGACCGAACTCCTGGACGAGTGCTGCTCTCTTGTCCTTGAGCAGGTCCCGACCCTGGGAGACGAAGGCGGCTCGCCGACGTCGGTCGAGCAGCTCGCTCCGGGTGGCGACAAGGGACTGCATGGCACCCTCCCGGTTGCTTGATCGGACACCGCCAAGGATCGGTGCTGGGTTGCCTCAGCCGTGAGGCAAGCCATCGGCGAAGGTTGGTGGCGCTGGTTGCCGGTGGCAGGCAACGGAGGGCGAGGAGATCGCGGGGCAGCGCGTGTGCCTCGCACTGGCGGATGGTCAGGATCGGACGCGACCACCCACACGATCGCGTCCGGGGTCACCTCGATTGCCGAGTACAGGCAACGACGCCGCCGGAAGTTCGCCGACGCCATGGCTGTGCCGTGGCAGCAGCCACCGAGCACTCTTGTCCGATGGAGGCCCGTGAGGCACCTGATCCGGCTCTGTGGCGTCCACGCCCGGCCATCGCGGTCCGGAAGGGTGCCTTACCAGTCGGTCCGGAGGAACAGTGACACAGCCGTGCGACGTGCAGGTGCGAAGGATCTACGACGTTCCCTCCGTCGAGGACGGGATTCGCGTGCTGGTGGATCGACGATGGCCCAGAGGCGTGAGCAAGGCACGCGCAGAGCTGGACGAGTGGTGCGACGAGATCGCACCCTCGGATGCGCTGCGGAAGTGGTACGGGCACTCGCCAGACAAGTTCGAAGAGTTCGGGGCTCGCTATCGAAGGGAGCTCGAAGAACCGGAAAGGGCGCTGGCGCTGCGCCACTTGCGGCTGATGACCGCTCACAGTCGTCTGACGCTGCTCACCGCCACGAAGCGCGCGGAGATCAGTCAGGCCGCGATACTCGCCGAGATGTTGCGCGCGTGACGCTGACCGGTCCTCGACGATGTCCTTGCCGGAATCGGGACTCTGTCGTGTACTGAAAGACAGTTGCGGGGCTGATGGACGGATGTGCGCTTGAAGAGTGGTCGATCCAGAGGTGGGCGCTCCCCGTCCAAGCCCGGTCGGGGGCCGGGTCCGGACCAGGACTGGTTGGCGCGTGTCGCCGAGGGCGCCAGTCACGACGCGGGAGGTGTCTCCAGCGAGTTCCTCGGGGACTACCTGCCGATGCTGGCCGATGCAGCCACCTTCGGGCACTTCCCGGGGCGAGCCCAGCTGGAGGCCGTGCGTCTCCAGGGTCGACGGGCTGCCGAGGAAGGAGTGGCTGCAGGCAGAGGCATCGACCTCTACCTGTCCGCGGCTCGTCGTGTGTGGAACGAGCTCCCGGCGGTCGTTCGAGAGCGTGACAACAAGGCGGTGCGGGCCGCCGCGGCGGCCGTCCTGCAGGTCGTCGACGACGCCGTCGCGTCCTTTGCGGACGGTCATGCCGAAGCCGGGCGCGAGCTGGTTCGCCGAGAGGAGACCCTTCGGCGCGAGCTCGTGGACGACCTGCTCCGGGGAGACGCACACCTCAGCCAGCTCGTGGAGAGAGCGGAGCCCTTCGGTCTCGACCTGACCCGCGCCCATCAGGTCGCCCTGGCTCAGCCCTCGCAGCGGCTCCCATCGATCACGGCCGCGACCAGCGCCCTCGAACGGGTCGTGCTGGACCGGTTCGGCGACCGAGACGTGCTGGTGGCAACCAAGGAGGGTCTCGTGGTGGTCCTGGCGTTGGCCGAGGCCACCGGGGCGCCTGCGACCGCGGAGGCTCTGGCGCCGACCGGTGACCTCGGCAAGATCGTCCACGGAGAGCTCAACCGGCTGCGACGGGGGTCTCCCTGGCGGGTGGCGGTGGGCCGCGCGCACCCGGGTGCCTACGGGATCGCACGCTCCTACGAAGAGGCCCGCGAGGGGCTGGCGATGGCGAGCCGCATGAACCTGGACAGGCCGATCGTCGAGATGAGGGACGTCTTGACGTATCGGGTCCTCGCACGGGACCAGCCGGCGTTGGTGGACCTGGTCCACTCCGTCCTGTGTCCCCTCGATCAGGCGCGCGGCGGGGCCGGCCCACTCGTCGAGACCCTCCAGACCTACTTCGAGTGTGGATGTGTCGCGACGGCGGCGGCCTCCAAGCTCCACCTGTCGGTCCGGGCGGTGACCTACCGGCTCGACCGGGTCAAGTCCCTGACGGGATTCGATCCGTTGGACCCTGCCCATCGCTTCACCCTGCAGGCCGCGGCTCTCGGTGCAAAGCTGCTGGGCTGGCCCCAACGCCCCTTGCCCCACCCGGAGTCCGCTTCGTAGCCCTACACGCCCGCTCGGGAGGCAAGGTGCGCTCCCGCCCTGCCGAGCCGTGCTCGGACGAGCCCGTTGCCGAGCGTCGGCAAGCGCGTGCGCGGATGTTCGCCGACCCCTCGACTGCCCGGGGCTGCGGTGATCGGTGACTCTGGACCCTTCCGAGGCTCGCTGCGCAAAGGGTGTGGAACGGCGTTCCGCACGGTGCGGCTCCGCACGTCGTGCTGCCTCACGGAAAGGAGCCTCCATGTTGCTAGGGCACGCTCGCTCGCGCCAGGACGCGTCTCCGACTGCTGATGGCCAGCAGATCGAGAGCCGCTCAGACCCGCGTTCGCCGACGGGCGGTCCGCGGTCGGAGCCGTCTTCCTGGTCCCAGACCGAGAGCCAGCCGGCCGGGCAGGCCGATCAGGAACCTGAGGCCACGGCCTGGGACCTGGTCGACGAGTGGGGCGCCCAGTCATTCCCCGCCAGTGACCCACCCGCGAACTGGTGACCGAGCGATGTGGCCTCCTCGCTCGGTCGCAGCCGTCGAGCTCCTGAGTCCCGTCCTGGTGAGGGGCTGCTGCCGGTGACGTCCACGAAGGCCCACGCCCCGGTCTCAGGGCCGTCGCCGGCGCCGTTGGGACGTTCGATCGTGCGGGTTCTCACCACGACGGACCACAAGGTGATCGGCAAGCTCTACCTCGTCACCTCGTTCTGCTGGTTCCTGATCGGCGGCGCGATGGCGATGCTGATCCGCTCCGAGCTCGCCTACCCCGGCCAGCAGGTCGTCAACGACGAGCTCTACAACCAGCTGTTCACCATGCACGGCACGATCATGCTGCTGCTGTTCGCGACGCCGCTGTTCTTCGGATTCGGCAACGCAATCATGCCGCTGCAGATCGGCTCGCCCGACGTCGCGTTCCCGCGGCTCAACATGTTCAGCTACTGGCTCTTCCTGATCGGCGGCCTCATCGCCGCCTCGGGCTTCCTGACCCCCAACGGCGCAGCCAACTTCGGCTGGTTCGCCTACACCCCGCTCAACGACGCGGTCCGCACCCCCAGCGTCGGCGGCGACCTGTGGATCATGGGCCTCTGGCTCGCCGGTCTCGGCACGATCCTCGGCGCGGTCAACCTCATCACCACGATCATCTGCATGCGCGCACCCGGCATGACCATGTTCCGGATGCCGATCTTCGTCTGGAACACGCTGATCACCAGCCTGCTGGTCCTGATCGCGTTCCCGGTGCTGGCTGGCGCGCTGCTCTCGCTCGAGGCCGACCGGCAGCTCGGTGCGCACGTCTTCGACGCGGCCCACGGCGGGGCGATCCTCTGGCAGCACCTGTTCTGGTTCTTCGGCCATCCAGAGGTCTACATCATCGCGTTGCCGTTCTTCGGCATCGTGACCGAGATCCT
>NZ_AUGT01000028.1 GCF_000422805.1 Nocardioides halotolerans DSM 19273
CCGCAGCGCGGGCACCTGCGTCAGCTCGACGGCACCCACGTCGACAGCACCGACGCCACCTCCGCGCGCCGCATCGGCTTGGTGAGGTAGTCGTCCATCCCGGCCGCGAGGCAGCGACCGCGCTCCTCCTCGCTGGCGGTGGCCGTCATCGCGATGATCGGGGTGTGCCGGCTCTCGCCCTCGAGGCGCCGGATCTCGGCGGTGGCGGCGTAGCCGTCCATCTGCGGCATCTGCACGTCCATCAGGATCGCGTGGAACTGCGACGCCACGGCCGCGGCCACGCCATGGACCCCGTCGTCGGCGACCTCGACCGCGTAGCCGAGGTTGCGCAGCATCCCGGCCGCGACGAGCTGGTTGACCTCGTTGTCGTCGACGACGAGCACCCGCTGCCCGCTGGACGCCGCAGCCGTCGGCTCGTGGTGCGCGCGGACCGGTGCGTCCGCCACGACCTGCTCCAGCGTGCTGCGCAGGCGTGACATCAGCACCGGCTTGGTGAGCGCGGTCGCGATGTCCGCGGCCGCCGCCTCGGCCCTGCTGATCTCGGGCCCCGAGGTCATGAGGACCAGCCGGGTGCCGGCGATGCCTGGGGTGGCGGAGATCCGCCGGGCCAGCTCGAGGCCGTCGAGGTCGGGCATGCACAGGTCGAGCACGGCGAGGTCGTACGCCGACCCGCCCTCCCTCGCGGCGACGAGCCGGGCCAAACCGGCGAGGGCGCCGTCGACGACGTCGACCTTCACTCCCCAGTGGGCGAGCTGGTCGTGCAGGATCGTGCGGTTCGTGGCGTTGTCGTCGACCACGAGCACCCGGAGCCCGGCGAGGGCGGCGGCGGTCCGCGGCGCGGTGACCACCTCCGGGTCGCGCGCCGGGGCCAGGGGCACCGTGAACCAGAACGTGCTGCCCCGCCCCGGCTCGCTGTCGACGCCGATCTCGCCGCCCATCGCGTCCACGAGCTGGCGCGAGATCGCCAGCCCGAGCCCGGTGCCGCCGTAGCGGCGGGTGGTGGAGGAGTCGGCCTGCGAGAAGGTCTCGAAGATCCGGGTCGCGTCCTCGGGGGACACGCCGATGCCGGTGTCGGAGACCTCGAAGCGGACCGCGAGGCGCTCGCCGTCGCCGTCGGCCAGCCACGCCCGGACCACCACCTCGCCCTCGGCGGTGAACTTCACGGCGTTGCCGGCGAGGTTGAACAGCACCTGGCGGATGCGGACCGGGTCGCCCCGCAGCGCGGGCGGCAGGTCGGGGGAGCAGTAGGCGAGCAGCTCGAGGTCCTTGGAGCGGGCCGGCTCGCTGACGACCTCGGCGACCCCCTCCACGAGCGCGACGAGGTCGAAGTCGACCGTCTCGAGGTCGAGGTGCCCGGACTCGATCTTGGAGAAGTCCAGGATCTGGTTGATGACGCCGAGCAGCGCGTGCCCGGCGCCGCGCACGCCCTCGGCGTACTGGCGCTGCTGCGAGTCGAGCTGGGTGGTGAGGAGCAGGTCGTTGAGCCCGATCACGCCGTTCATGGGGGTGCGGATCTCGTGGCTCATGGTGGCGAGGAACGTCGACTTGGCCCGCGACGCCTCCAGCGCCGCGTCGCGGGCGAGCGCCACCTCGCCGCGGGCCCGCGCCTCCGAGCTGAGCAGCCGCGCCATCCGGACGAACGTGACCGCGATCAGGATCAGCATGCCCGCGACCCCGTCGATCGGGTGGATCTCCTGGTCGCGGGCGTAGATCACGACGAGCAGCACCGGTGGCACCAGGAGCGGGAGGATCGCCAGCCCGAGCTGTCCGAGCGCCGGGCGGGAGTGCTCGCGCTCCGGCTCGGGGGCCACGGCGGCGGGACGCCGCCACACCGAGGTGGCTATCAGCATGCCGCCGAGCATCCAGCCCACGTCGAGCAGCGCCGACACGCGCTCGGAGACGAGGAACAGGAGGTAGCCGAGGTCGGAGACGAGCCAGCAGCCGACGCCGACGGCGAAGCGGAAGCCCAGCCGGGCGCGGTGCCGGCGCACCGACAGCACACGGAGCACGAGTGCCAGCAGCACGGCGTCCGCGACCGGGTAGCCGGCGAGCACGGCACGCGTCGTCGCCGACACCGACGAGTCGGTGACGATGCCGTGCACCGCCACGCTCCAGAGCACCAGGACGCTGACGACCACCACGGTCAGCGCGTCGATGGCCGCGTCGAGGTCGAGGCGCCGCGTGTCCTCGCGGTCGGTCAGGACGATCACCAGCATCGCGGCCCCGAGCCCGAGGTAGCCGGCGTAGTAGGGGACGTCGGCCAGCGACACGTCGGGCTCGAGCCCTGCCCACTTGTAGACCAGCCAGATCACGTCGCCGAGCGCCGACGCCGTGAGTCCCGCGCTGACCAGGAAGGCGATCCGGCGGCGTCCGGGCGCGCGCCAGGCGCCGAGCCAGGCCACGGCCGGCCCGGCGATGATCGCGGCGAGGTACGTCGCGTCCCCGAACGGGCCGGTCGGGCGCAGGAGATGCGCGACCACCAGCACCGCTGTTGCCGTCCACAGGAGCACGACCCCGAGGGGTGCGCGCGCTCGACCCACTCGGTCACCTCCTGTTCACCGAGATGGTAGACGCCGCGCGCGCCCGTCGAGGGCGATTCGCCGAGTCCGGCCCCGGCGTCGGGAGTCGAGAGATCTTCTCCCCGGGTTCGGGAACATCCACGCGACCGAGTAGCGTTGAGCCCAGTGAGCAAAGTTGAGTCACATGGACTCAACTCACATTCCCCGGACTCAAGGAGCAACAACCATGGCACGAGCGGTCGGTATCGACCTCGGCACGACGAACAGCGTCGTCGCCGTCCTCGAGGGTGGCGAGCCCACCGTCATCGCGAACGCCGAGGGCGCCCGGACCACTCCCTCGGTCGTCGCCTTCGCCAAGAACGGCGAGGTCCTCGTCGGCGAGGTCGCCAAGCGCCAGGCCGTGACCAACGTCGACCGGACCATCCGCTCGGTGAAGCGGCACATGGGCGGCGACTGGAAGGTCACGATCGACGACAAGACCTTCACCCCCCAGCAGATCAGCGCGTTCGTCCTCCAGAAGCTGAAGCGCGACGCCGAGGCCTACCTCGGCGAGACGGTGACCGACGCGGTGATCACCGTGCCGGCGTACTTCTCCGACGCGCAGCGCCAGGCGACCAAGGAGGCGGGCGAGATCGCCGGCCTCAACGTCCAGCGCATCGTCAACGAGCCGACCGCGGCCGCGCTCGCCTACGGCCTCGACAAGGGCGACGGCGACCAGACCATCCTGGTCTTCGACCTCGGTGGCGGCACCTTCGACGTCTCGCTGCTCGAGGTGGGCAAGGACGACGACGGCTTCTCGACGATCGAGGTCAAGGCGACCTCGGGCGACAACGAGCTCGGCGGTGACGACTGGGACCAGCGGATCGTCGACTGGATGGTCAAGAAGTTCAAGGACAACAACGGCGTCGACCTCTCGCAGGACAAGATCGCCAAGCAGCGCCTCCAGGAGTCGGCCGAGAAGGCCAAGATCGAGCTGTCGGCGTCCAGCGAGACCACGGTGCACCTGCCCTACATCACCCACGGTGAGTCCGGCCCGCTGCACTTCGAGGAGAAGCTGACCCGCGCGGAGTTCCAGAAGATGACCGCCGACCTCCTCGACCGCACGCGCGAGCCGTTCAAGGCCGTCCTCAAGGACGGCGGCGTCGCGATCGCCGACATCGACCACGTGGTCCTGGTCGGCGGCTCGACCCGCATGCCCGCGGTGACCGACCTGGTCAAGGAGCTGCTCAACGGCAAGGAGCCCAACAAGGGCGTCAACCCCGACGAGGTCGTCGCGGTGGGTGCGGCGCTGCAGGCCGGCGTGCTCAAGGGCGAGGTCAAGGACGTCCTCCTGCTCGACGTGACCCCACTGTCGCTGGGCATCGAGACCAAGGGCGGCGTGATGACCACCCTCATCGAGCGCAACACCACGATCCCGGCCAAGCGCTCGGAGATCTTCACGACCGCTGACGACAACCAGCCGTCGGTCGAGATCAAGGTGGCCCAGGGCGAGCGGCCCATGTGGTCGCAGAACCAGCCGCTCGGCAACTTCGAGCTGACCGGCCTCCCGCCGGCGCCTCGCGGCGTGCCGAAGATCGAGGTGACCTTCGACATCGACGCCAACGGCATCGTGCAGGTCCACGCCAAGGACCAGGCCTCGGGCAAGGAGCAGTCGATGACGATCACCGGCGGCTCGGCGCTGGGCAAGGACGAGATCGACCGGATGGTCAAGGAGGCCGAGCAGTACGCCGCCGACGACGCCGCGCGCCGCGAGGCCGTCGA
This sequence comes from Nocardioides halotolerans DSM 19273, assembly GCF_000422805.1. Taxonomy (GTDB): domain Bacteria; phylum Actinomycetota; class Actinomycetes; order Propionibacteriales; family Nocardioidaceae; genus Nocardioides; species Nocardioides halotolerans. The sequence continues at coordinate 4,281 of NZ_AUGT01000028.1, forward strand.
GAGCCGCAACCAGGCGGACCAGCTCGTCTACACGACCGAGAAGTTCCTGTCCGAGAACGCCGACAAGGTGCCCGACGACGTGAAGACCGAGGTCCAGGCCGACGTCGACGCGCTCAAGGCGACGCTGGAGAACACCGAGGCGACCGCCGAGGAGATCCAGTCCGGCGTCACCAAGCTGGGTGAGTCGAGCCAGAAGATGGGCGCGGCGATGTACGCCGCGGCCGAGGCCGACTCCGCGGCGGCGGGCGGCAGCACCGGCGCGACCGGTGAGTCCGACGACGACGTCGTCGACGCCGAGATCGTCGACGAGCCCGCCGACGACAGCCAGGCCGCAGGCGACGGTGCCGAGGGCGAGACCAAGTGACGGACACGCCCCGCGAGGACGTGACCGGGGAGGAGCCCGTCCAGGCGGACGGCTCCTTCCCGGCGTCCCCGGAAGACCCGATGGCAGCCGAGACCGACGTCGGCCTCGAGGAGGCTGTCGCGACCGGCGACGTGCGGATCGACGAGCTCGAGGCCCAGCTGGCCGAGCGGACGCTCGACCTGCAGCGGCTGCAGGCCGAGTACGTCAACTACAAGCGCCGCGTCGACCGCGACCGCGAGCAGGTGTTGCAGAACGCCACCTACTCCGCGCTGGCGCCGATCACCGAGGTGATGGACACCATCGACCGGGCGCGCGAGCACGGCGAGCTGGAGGGCGGCTTCAAGGCCGTCGCCGAGCAGCTCGAGCGGATCCTCGCCGGCGTCGGTCTGGTGAAGTTCGGAGCGGTCGGCGACGCGTTCGACCCGACGATCCACGAGGCGCTCAGCCACATCGGCGAGGACCCCGACGTCACGGTGACCACCTGCAAGGTGATCGCCAAGGCGGGCTACCGGATCGGCGACCGCGTCGTGCGGGCCGCACAGGTCCTGGTCGTCGACCCGGCGGCGGACGGCCCGGCGACTGCCACCGAGCCTGCCGACGCGGCCCAGCCCGCCGAGGCCGCCGCGACGGCGGAGAACGCCGACCCGGCTGCGGCCGACGTACCCCGCGAGGACCAGCAGGACCAGCCGGACCAGTAGCACCAGCACGAGCAACAGGAGGGAGGTGCGCGCATGGCCACCACCGAGGGCTTCCGGGCCGACTGGGCCCAGAAGGACTTCTACGCCGAGCTCGGCGTGAAGAAGGATGCGACCGCCGCGGAGATCAAGAAGGCCTACCGCAAGCTCGCGCGCGCCAACCACCCCGACTCCAACCCGGGCGACACGGCCAAGCACGACAAGTTCAAGTCGGTCGCGGAGGCCTACGACGTCGTCGGTGACCCCGAGAAGCGCAAGAAGTACGACGAGATGCGGGAGCTCTACGGCTCCGGGGGGTTCCGTGGTGGCTTCGGGGGCGGCGGCGGAGCCGGCGGCGGGTTCAACCTCGACGACCTGCTGCGCGACCGTGGCGGCGCCAGCGGCGGGATCGGCGACATGTTCGGCGACCTGTTCGGCGGCTTCGGCCGCGGCCGGACCCAGGCGCCGACCCGGCCCCACAAGGGCGCCGACGTCGAGACGACCGCGACCATCGGTTTCACCGACGCGATCGACGGCGTCACGATCTCGCTGCGCCTCACCTCCGACGCGCCCTGCCCCGACTGCAACGGCACCGGCGGCAAGCCGGGCACGCGGCCGCACATCTGCCCGGAGTGCGAGGGCGCCGGCTTCGTGGTCAACGGCGCGGGCGGCGGGTTCTCGCTCCAGGAGACGTGCCCGAAGTGCGGTGGCCGCCAGCTCGTCTACGACGAGGCGTGCCCGACCTGCCACGGCAGCGGTCGTGGCATGTCCGCGCGCAGCATCCAGGCGCGCATCCCCGCGGGGGTGAAGGACGGCCAGCGCATCCGCCTCAAGGGGAAGGGCTCCGCCGGCGTCAACGGCGGCCCGGCCGGCGACCTCTACGTCACCGTGAAGGTCGCGTCCCACCCGCTGTTCGGCCGCAAGGGCGACAACCTGACCCTCGACGTCCCCATCTCCTTCGACGAGGCCGCGCTCGGGGCCGAGATCAAGATCCCGACCTTGGGCGGCAGCCCGGTGACCGTGAAGGTGCCAGCCGGCACCCCCAACGGCCGCACCTTCCGGGTCCGCGGCAAGGGCTCGCGCAAGAAGGACGGCACCCGGGGCGACCTGCTCGCGACCGTGCAGGTCCAGGTGCCCGGCACGCTCAATGCCGCCGCCCGCGAGGCCGTCGAGGCCTACCGCGCGGCCGGCAACGAGCCGTCGCTGCGCGCCAACCTCTTCGACGGGTCCGCAACATGAGCGACCGGCAGCCGTTCTTCGGCGCGCCGTCGCCCGACGCCGCCGTTTTCGTGATCTCGGTCGCCGCCGAGCTGACCGGGCTGCACCCGCAGACGCTGCGCACCTACGAGCGGATGGGCCTGATCCGGCCCGGCCGCACCGGCGGCGGCGGGCGCCGCTACTCCGCTCGCGACATCGACCTCCTGCGCGAGATCTCCGAGCTGACCTCGGCGGGCATCGGCATCGAGGGCGTGCGCCGGATCCTCGAGCTGGAGAACCGCCTCAACGCCCTCGCCGCCCGCAACGAGGAGCTCGTCGCCGAGCTCGACGCGACCCGCGAGGCGCTCCGGCAGGCCGTCGCCGGGCGGCCGCAGCCCGCTTCCCGCCTGCCCGCCATCCCCACCGAGCACCCGAACCGCGCCGTCGTCGTGTGGCGGCGCCAGCGTTGAGTCGGGACTTCCGCCGGTTGAATCCGGACTTCCGCCGGTTGAATCCGGACTTCCGCCGGGCTCGACTGGCAGAAGTCACGACTCGAGCGACAGAAGTCCGGACTCAACGACGCCAGAGTTGAGTGGAATGCACTCAACTTTGCCGATGTTGGGAAGAATGAGCGGGCGCGACTGCCCGCACACCCCCGATCCGATGTGACGCTCCGCAGGAGACAGACCCATGAGCCAGTTCGGCGCCGAGAAGTTCACCACCCGCAGCCGCGCGGCGATCGAGGCCGCCCAGCTCGCCGCGACCACGGCCGGCAACACCTCCACCGAGCCCGTCCACCTCCTCGTCGCGCTGCTGCGCGACGAGGAGGGCACGGCCGGCACGCTGGTCACCAAGGCCGGGGTCGACCCGCGCGTGCTGCTCGCCCAGGCCGAGTCCGTCATGACCGCGCTCCCGCGCGCCACCGGCAGCACGGTCCAGCAGCCCGCCGCCTCCGCCGCGACGACGCGCGTGCTCGCTGCCGCGCTCGACCTCGCGCAGTCGATGAAGGACGAGTACGTCGCCTCCGAGCACCTGCTGATCGCGCTCGCCGGGGTGGAGAGCCCGGCCCAGCAGCTGCTGAAGGACGCCGGCCTCACCGAGGCCGGGCTGCGCGAGGGGCTCACCGCCGTGCGCGGCAACCGCCGGGTGACCAGCCCGGACGCCGAGTCGACGTACGAAGCGCTCGAGAAGTACAGCGTCGACCTGACTCGTGCCGCGGAGGAGGGCCGGCTCGACCCCGTCATCGGCCGCGACGCCGAGATCCGCCGGGTCGTGCAGGTGCTGTCGCGGCGCACGAAGAACAACCCGGTGCTCATCGGCGAGCCCGGCGTCGGCAAGACCGCCGTCGTCGAGGGGCTCGCGCAGCGCGTGGTCGCCGGTGACGTGCCCGACTCGCTCAAGGGGCGGCGGGTGCTCTCGCTCGACCTGGCCGCGATGGTCGCGGGCGCGAAGTACCGCGGCGAGTTCGAGGAGCGGCTCAAGGCCGTGCTCGAGGAAATCAAGGACGCCGGCGGGCAGGTCATCACGTTCATCGACGAGCTGCACACCGTCGTGGGCGCGGGCGCCGGTGGCGACTCCGCGATGGACGCCGGCAACATGCTCAAGCCGATGCTCGCCCGCGGCGAGCTGCACATGATCGGCGCCACCACGCTCGACGAGTACCGCGAGCGGATCGAGAAGGACCCGGCGCTGGAGCGCCGCTTCCAGCAGGTCTTCGTCGGCGAGCCCACCGTCGAGGACACCATCCAGATCCTGCGCGGCATCCAGGAGAAGTACGAAGCCCACCACGGCGTCCGCATCACCGACGCCGCCCTCGTGGCCGCGGCGACGCTCTCCGACCGCTACATCACCGGCCGCCAGCTGCCCGACAAGGCGATCGACCTCGTCGACGAGGCCGCCTCCCGGCTGCGGATGGAGATCGAGTCCTCCCCGGAGGAGATCGACCAGCTCCGCCGCCAGGTCGACCGGCTGAAGATGGAGGAGTTCGCGCTTGAGAAGGAGTCCGACGACGCCTCGGTCGAGCGGCTCGCCGCCTTGCGCGCCGACCTCGCCGACAAGGAGGAGGAGCTGCGTGGTCTCGAGGCGCGCTGGGAGCGCGAGAAGACCTCGCTCGAGGGCGAGGGCGAGCTGCGCCGCCAGCTCGACCAGCTGCGCATCGAGGCCGACAAGCTCACCCGTGAGGGCAACCTCGAGGCGGCCAGCGAGATCCTCTACGGCCGGATCCCGGCCCTCGAGGAGCAGATCTCCCGGGTCGAGGAGACCGAGCAGTCCGAGCTCGAGCCCCTGGTCGGCGAGGAGGTCGGCGCCGAGCAGGTCGCCGACGTCGTCGAGGCCTGGACCGGCATCCCTACCGGCCGCCTGCTCGAGGGCGAGACCGCCAAGCTCCTCCGGATGGAGGAGGTCATCGGCGAGCGGCTGATCGGCCAGCAGGACGCCGTGCGCGCGGTCAGCGACGCCGTACGCCGCTCGCGGGCCGGCATCGCCGACCCCAACCGGCCGACCGGGTCCTTCCTCTTCCTCGGCCCGACCGGCACCGGCAAGACGGAGCTCGCGAAGTCGCTCGCCGACTTCCTCTTCGACGACGAGCGGGCGATCGTGCGCATCGACATGAGCGAGTACTCCGAGAAGCACTCGGTGGCCCGCCTCGTCGGCGCTCCTCCCGGCTACGTCGGCTACGACGAGGGCGGCCAGCTCACCGAGGCGGTGCGCCGCCGGCCCTACAGCGTGGTGCTGCTCGACGAGGTCGAGAAGGCGCATCCCGAGGTCTTCGACATCCTGCTGCAGGTCCTCGACGACGGCCGGCTGACCGACGGCCAGGGCCGCACGGTCGACTTCCGCAACACGCTGCTGATCCTGACGAGCAACCTCGGCTCGGCCTACCTGGTCGACCCGCTCCTCGACCCGGAGAAGAAGAAGGAGTCGGTGCTGGCGACCGTGCGGTCGTCGTTCAAGCCGGAGTTCCTCAACCGGCTCGACGAGATCGTGGTCTTCGAGGCGCTGACGCAGGCCGAGCTCGCACGCATCGTCGACCTGCAGCTCGCGCTGCTCGGCCAGCGGCTCGCCGTGCGGCGGATCACCATCGAGGTGACCGACGCCGCCCGGCAGTGGCTCGCCGAGACGGGCTACGACCCGGCGTACGGCGCCCGGCCGCTGCGCCGCCTCATCCAGTCGGCCATCGGCGACCCGCTCTCCCGCATGCTCATCGGCGGCGAGGTCACCGACGGCGGCTCGGTCACCGTCGACCGCGGCGACGACGGGCTGGTGCTGCGGGCGGAGGCGGTTTCACCGGGTACCCGGTGAAACTGGCGCTGACCCCAAGGAGCTCCATCCGGTCAGCGCCAGTTTCGTGCGGGCAGGGACACTTGGGGCCATGAGCGAGCCGACTCCGACCCGCCCGCCCCAGGTGACCCTGGCCGGGTGGCTGGTCATGGGCGGCTCGGTCCTGGTCGTGCTGCTCGCCTTCAGCGAGGTCGCCTCGCTGCACTCGCTCGACACCCGCGAGGCGGTCGAGCGGCGCGTCGCCGACCGGGGCGGCGACTTCTTCGGGCTCGACGTCGAGGGCGTGCTGACCGCGATGCGGGTCCTGCTGATGGTCGCCGCCGCCTCCGCGACGGCGACCGCCATCCTCGGGTGGCACGTGCTCCGCCGCTCGAAGGGCGCGCGGATCGCGCTGACCGTGCTGGCGGGGCCGCTGTTCGTGGCGGGCCTCGTGCAGCAGGGCGGGTTCGCCTCGGCGATGGTGACCGCGGCCATCCTGATGCTGTGGTTCCAGCCGGCGCGCGACTGGTTCGACGGCATCACCCGCGAGGCGCCGGCCTCGCCGCGCCCGCTGCCCGACCGGCCCTTCGACGGCACCGAACCGGCCTCGGGGCGTGACGCGCTCCTCGACCTCCCGCCGCCGACGGCGCCCCCGCTGCACCCGACGCCGTACGCCGCCGGTCCGGCGCCCCACTCCGCGAGGGTCGGGCGACGCCCGGGCGCGGTGCGGTGGGCGTGCGTGGTCACCTGGTCGTTCTCGGCCTGCGCTGCGCTGCTGTTCGCGGCCACCATCGTCTCCATGGTCGCGGACTCCCAGCCGCTCATCGACGAGCTCCAGCGCCAGGACCCCGACCTCGCCGCGCGCGGGATGAGCGACGGCGAGCTCGAGGCGGTCCTCTACGCCGTCTCGGCCGGGATGCTCGTCTGGGCGGCCGCTGCCATCGTCCTGGCCGTCCTCGTGTGGCGCCGCGTGCGCTGGGCCGCGATCGCCCTGCGCATCTCGGCGGGTGCCGCGGCCGCGCTGAGCGTGATCGGCGTGGTGTCGTCGCTGGCGTTCGCCGTCCCCGTGGCCGCGTGCGCCGCGGTGCTGGCCCTGCTGCTGAGGCCGGAGGCCCGCGCGTGGCTGTCGGACCGGTCGTCGCGCGCGTAGCGCAGGTGCCAGAGCAGCATGAACGCCGTCACGGTCACGTTGAAGAGGTGCAGCAGCCAGACCGGTCCCCACGGCAGGCTCGCGACGTAGACGGAGTAGAGCGCGTTGCCGACGGTCGCCAGCATCAGGTTGCCGCGGCTGTAGGAGGACACGTCGCGGGTGCGTAGCGCCTTCGCCAGCATGGGCAGGCTCGAGCCGACGAAGACCGCGGTCGACAGCGTCCCGGACAGCGTGGCCACGTCCATCTCGTGCACCCCCTTTTCTGGCTCGCCGGTGCACCTCGACGGTAGGCAGGGGAGGGGCGCTGCCACATCGGGAGCACACCCGAGGTTCGGCCCCAGGTCGCGCGTCCGGGTGAGGCTCAGGCGGTCAGGCCGGCCGCGGCCAGCCGCGCGGTGCCGTCCTCGATCACCTCGGGCGTCTTGCAGAACGCGAACCGCACCAGGTGGCGCCCGCCGTTCGCGTCGGTCTGGTCGTCGTGGAAGACCTGCTCGGGGATGGCGACGACGCCGGCCCGCTCCGGGAGGGCGAGGCAGAACGCCATCCCGTCGTCCCACCCGAGGTCGCGCACCGAGGCGGTGGCGAAGTAGGTGCCCTGGGGGACGTACGCCGTGAGGCCGGCCGCGCGCAGGCCGTCGACGAGCAGGTCGCGGCGGCCCTGGAGGTCACGCGCGAGCTCGAGGGGGAAGTCGCCGGCCGCGTCGAGGGCCAGCGCGACGGCCGGCTGCAGCGGGGACCCGGACGTGAACGTGAGCCACTGCTTGGCCGCCAGGACCGCGCCCACGAGCGCCGCCGGACCGGTCGCCCAGCCGACCTTCCAGCCGGTGAACGAGTAGGACTTGCCGGCGCTCGACAGCGTCAAAGTCCGCTCGTACATCCCCGGCAGCGTCGCGATCGGGACGTGCCGGGCGCCGTCGAAGGTGAGGTGCTCGTAGACCTCGTCGGTGATGACGACCAGGTCGTGCTCGACCGCGACGTCGGCGACCGCCTGCAGCTCCTCGGTGGTCAGCACGGTGCCGGTCGGGTTGTGCGGGCTGTTGAGCAGGACGAACCGGGTCCGCGGCGTCACCGCGGCGCGCAGCGCGTCGACGTCGAGCCGGAAGTCGGGCGCGCGCAGCGTCACCGGCCGGCGTACGCCGCCCGCCATCTGGATCATCGCGACGTAGGAGTCGTAGTAGGGCTCGAGCACCACGACCTCGTCGCCCGGGTCGACCAGGCCGAGCAGCCCTGCGGCGATGCCCTCGGTGCAGCCGGTCGTCACGACGACCTCGCGGTCGGGATCGAGCTCGATGCCGTAGTGGCGCTGCTGGTGCCGGGCGACCGCCTGCCGCAGCTCGGGCCGCCCGGGACCGGGCGCGTACTGGTTGGCGCCGTGCTCGAGCGACCGCACCGCCTCGGCGATGACCTCGGGCGGCCCGTCGACGTCGGGGAACCCCTGCCCGAGGTTGACCGAACCGGTGCGCACGGCCAGCGCCGACATCTCGGTGAAGATCGTCGGCGGGATGCCCCGGAGCCGGGCCGCCAGCGGGAGCGAGGTCACGAGTGCCACGGTAGGCGGTGGTCGCGCGCACCGATCGTGTTGGATGGCGCCGTGACCTCCGACGCGACCTCCGACGCGACCTCCGACGCCACCTCCGATGTGAGCCTGGCCGCCGACGTCGACGCCGCGTGCCGGCTGACCGGCACGTTCACGCTCCGGTCGGGGCAGGTGTCGCACGAGTACTTCGACAAGTACCTCTTCGAGACCTCGCCGGCGCTGCTGGCGAGGGTGGCGGAGGCGATGGTCGGCCTCGTGCCCGAGGGCACCGAGCTGCTCGGCGGGCTCGAGATGGGCGGCATCCCGATCGCGACGGTGCTCAGCAGCAGGACCGGGCTGCCGGCGCTGTTCGTGCGCAAGAAGGCCAAGGAGTACGGCACCTGCAAGCTCGCCGAGGGTCCGGACGTCGCCGGCCGGCGGGTCACGCTGGTCGAGGACGTGATCACTACCGGGGGAGCGGTGCGCGACGCGACCCGCGCCCTGCGCGAGGCCGGCGCGGTCGTCGAGGTCGTCGTGTGCGCGATCGACCGCAGCCCCGCGGGGGAGAACCCGCTGGCGGACGTCGGGCTCGAGGTCCGCCCCGTGCTCACCAAGGCCGACCTCGACGCCACTCGGTCCTGATACCCCCGCGAGCTTCGGCCGCCAGCTGAATACCCCCGCGAGCTTCGGCCCCCAGCCCGTGGCGCCAGCTTCGCGGCGCCTGGCTCGCTGGCGCTCGCTGCGGCGCAGGCGCCACGGCTCGGAGGCCGATCGCGGGGCGCCGCGCTTCGCGCGGAACTACCGGGTCGCTGCGCTCCCACGCTCCCATTGCGACTTCAACCCGCAAGTTTCGTCTCCGCGCGGGCGCCACGGCCCGGAGGCCGATCGCGGGGCGCCTCGCTTCGCTCGGAACTACCGGGTCGCTGCGCTCCCGCCGCCCCCATTGCGTGAGGGGCGTCCACGTGCTGACCTGACGGTCAGGCCTGGGCCTGCTCCACCTCGGGGTCGCCGCTGGGGGTTCCGGCCGATGCGGCCTCGGCGGCCCTCCGCTCCTGCTCGCGGCGGCGGGCGTTGCGGCGGTGCTTGACGTACTCGTAGGTGAACGGCACGACCGAGAACGCGAGGATCGCCAGGACGGCGTAGTCGATGTTCTCGCCGAGCGCCGGGAAGGTCTCGCCCAGGAAGTAGCCGAGCAGCACGATGCTGATCACCCACAGCACCGCGCCGACCGCGCTCCAGACGAAGAAGCGGCGCCGCTGCATCTGCGTGACGCCGGCCACGACCGTGATGTAGGTCCGGACGAAGGGCACGAAGCGGCCGATCACGAGCGCCTTGTTGCCGTGCCGCTCGAAGAACGCGCTGGTCTTGTCGAGGTGGGCGCGCTTGATGAACCGTCCGTCGCGCTGGTAGAGCGGTGGGCCGATCCGTCGCCCGATCTCGTAGCCGGCCACGTTGCCCACGAAGGCCGCGACCGTGAGCAGCGTGATGGCGATCGTGAGCCCGGCGGCCTTGTTGTCGATGCCGAGCACGTGGTAGTCGCCGCCGGCGATGAAGAGCCCGAGGGCGAACAGCAGGGTGTCACCGGGCAGGAAGGGGAAGAACAGCCCGCACTCGACGAAGACGATGACCAGGCTCACCCAGAGGAAGGCGCCGCCGAACTCCGCGAGCAGCCAGGCGGGGTCGAGCCACTTGATGCCGAGCAGCATCGGCTCCACGATCACGTGAAGGTCCGGGAGCACGGTCACGGCGCACACGGTACCTGCCGGGGTGACACGCGACGACGCAGTTCCGCGGCGCCGGGGCGCTGTCTACTGTCACGTCGTGGATCCTGATCGCGCCGACGACGAGCGGGCGCCGTACGACCCGATGCCGCACGGCCCGGCCGAGGTGGGCGTGGGTCCGTGGGAGGGCCCGTGGCCGGAGGGTGAGCAGTACGACGCAGCGCTGCTCGCCGAGGGCGACCGCCGCAACGTGGTCGACCGCTACCGCTACTGGACTCTCGAGGCGATCGTGGCCGACCTCGACCTGCGCCGCCACGACTTCCACGTCGCGATCGAGAACTGGCAGCACGACTTCAACATCGGCACGATCGTCCGCTCGGCCAACGCGTTCCTCGCCCGCGAGGTGCACATCGTGGGCAACCGGCGCTGGAACCGGCGCGGCGCGATGGTCACCGACCGCTACCAGCACGTCGTGCACCACCCGGACGTGCCCGCGCTCGCCGCCCACCTGCGCGAGCAGCCGGGCGGGCCGGTCGCGCTCTGGGGGATCGACAACCTGCCCGGGTCGCTGCCCCTGGAGACGACCGACGTGCCGCGCCGCGTCTGCTTCCTGTTCGGGCAGGAGGGTCCCGGCCTCTCCGGCCCCGCCCGCGAGGCGTGCGACGCGACCTTCTCGATCGCGCAGTTCGGCTCGACGCGGTCGATCAACGCCTCGGCCGCCGCTGCGATCGCGATGCACGCGTGGGTGCGGGCTCATGCCGACCTGTCCGGCGTGGACGCCTGGCGCGGGTGACCCTCCCCCGGAGGGATAGTCCGTGACGTGTGGGCCCCTCTGGTGGACGAACAGGGGCCCGTGCGTCACGGACTACCCCGCGGCGAGGAAGGGCGGTGTCCACGGTTCGAGAGCGGGGTCTGGCCACGACTAGGGTTCTGGTCATGCCGATCGCCACCCATGAGAAGTACGCCGAGATGCTCGACGCGGCCCAGAAGGGCAACTACGCGTTCCCGGCCATCAACGTCTCGTCGTCCCAGACGCTCAACGCCGCGCTCCAGGGGTTCGCCGAGGCCGGCGCGGACGGGATCGTGCAGGTGTCGACCGGCGGTGCGGACTACCTCTCCGGCCCGACGGTGAAGGACATGGTGGCCGGCTCGGTCGCGTTCGCGGCGTACGCCCACGAGGTCGCGAAGAACTACCCCGTCAACATCGCGCTGCACACCGACCACTGCCCCAAGGACAAGCTCGACGGCTTCGTGCGGCCGCTGCTCGACATCTCCGTCGAGCGGGTGGCGCGCGGCGAGCAGCCGCTGTTCCAGTCGCACATGTGGGACGGCTCGGCGGTGCCGCTCGACGAGAACCTCGCCATCGCCGAGGAGCTCCTCGCGACCTGCCGCAAGGCCAACATCGTCCTCGAGATCGAGGTCGGCGTGGTCGGCGGCGAGGAGGACGGCGTCGAGGGCGCGATCGACGACAAGCTCTACAGCACCCCCGAGGACGCCATCGCCACGGTGCGGGCGCTCGGCACCGGCGAGAACGGCCGCTACCTCACCGCGCTGACCTTCGGCAACGTGCACGGCGTCTACAAGCCGGGCAACGTCAAGCTCCGCCCCGAGATCCTCAAGAACGCCCAGGAGGCCGTCGTCAAGGAGCTCGGCCTGCCCGAGGGCTCGCGGCCGTTCGACCTCGTCTTCCACGGCGGCTCCGGCTCGACCGCCGAGGAGATCAGCGCGGCGGTCGACTACGGCGTGGTCAAGATGAACGTCGACACCGACACGCAGTACGCCTTCACCCGGCCCGTCGCCGCCCACATGTTCAGCAACTACGACGGCGTCCTGAAGGTCGACGGCGAGGTCGGCAACAAGAAGGCCTACGACCCCCGTGCCTGGGGCAAGGCGGCGGAGGCGGGCATGGCCGCGCGGGTGGTCGAGGCCTGCGAGCACCTGCGTGCCGCAGGTCACTCGATCGGCTGAGCCCGACGTGAATTGATACCCCCCGGGGTGTCATGATCGGACGGTGATCCCGCCGTCCCGTCGACCAGTTTCGACGAGTTCTGCGGTTCTGCTGCGAAGACGCCTCGGCGGATGTAAGGCTCGCTGTGTGGCGACCCCATGCCGCCACACCTTCTCGGGGACTCTTGCTGCCGCATGCCTTGTTGCTGCGTCAGCGGCGTTCGGGGGGGTGCAGGCAGCGACAGCAGCGCAGGCGACGAGCCCTCCGGCCCTCGCCCCTGACGCCTGCCCGCCTGCCTGGCCGGCGCTGCACGCCGGACCCCCGTCGGGGGGCTTCGACGGCAACGTCTCGGTCCTGGTGGGCGGCAACCTCCAGGTCACCGGCACCGCCACCGGCGCCGAGGGCACGGTCGTCGCGCTCGGCGACGCGCTCTTCGCGCGCACCGAGCCGGGCAGCTACGCCATCGGCGTCACCGCGCTCGGCTCGCAGGTCCCGCCGTACGCCGGCAGCGACATGCTGGTGGTCGGCGGCAACCTCGGCGCCACCGCCGGCACCCACCTCGACGTGGGCGCCGGCCTCGGCGGCGACGTCGTCGTCGGTGGTGGAGTGGTCGACGGCACCGACCTCGACCCGCACGGCGAGAGCATCGACCAGGCGGTGGCCGGCGCGACCGGTCCCTACCTCGACCTCGCCGCGCAGCTCGCCCCGATGTCGGCGGGCTACGCCGGCTTCCCCCTGACCGGTGCCGTCGAGGTCACCGACGAGACCCTCACGCTGGTCGGCGACGGTGTCTCCCCGGTCCAGGTCTTCACGGTCGACGGGTCCTCCCTGCCCACGCCCGAGGACGGCGGCCGGGCCCTGCAGCTGCGCGACGTCCCCCAGGACGCCGCGGTGGTCGTCAACCTCACCGGCACGGCCGTCCGCCTCGACATCGACGAGCTGCGCTCGCCCGACGGGTCGCCCGTCGACCCGCAGGCCGACCCGTACTTCGCGAGCCTGGCCACGCACCTGCTGTGGAACGCGCCGTCCGCGGCCACCGTCGACGTCAGCGGGCGGGCCCAGCTGCCCGGGTCGCTCCTGGTCCCGACTGCCCCCAGCACCACGACGCTGTCCGGAGCCGGCACCAACGGCCGCGTCCTCGTGGGTGGCGACCTGGTGCACACCGGGACCGGCGAGCTGCACGCCTACCCCTACCCCGCCGACCCCCGGCTCGCCTGCGGGGCCGACCCGGTGCACCTCACGTCTCTCAAGCTCGCCGTCGTGCTCGATGACCCGGAGGCGATCGTCGACCACGACCGGTTCTTCGAGGGCGAGTTCGCGTGCCTGCTGGGCGACGTCGACGTCACCCCGCCCGACCACTCGTGGCGGATGCGGGCCGGCAACGCCCCGCGCGTGCTGTCCGACGAGATCCCGTCCGGCGCCGTCTGCTCCGTCGTGGAGCGGCTCGACTTCCCGCCCGCGCCGCTGCGCGCCTGGGCCGCACCCGAGATCACGCCCGACGTGCTGGTCGCCGCGAAGCGCCACGAGCTCGGCGTGACGGTGACCAACCGGGTGAAGAAGGCCGCGACGACGCCGCCGCCCACGTCGCAGCCGACCACCCAGCCGACCCCCACGGCGCCCCCGACTCCCACCGAGTCGGCGCCGGAGCCCCCGGCCCCGCCGCCGAGCACGCCGGAGTCCACCCCGACCGCGACGTCGGTGGTCGAGCCGACCAACCGGCCTCCACTCCCCTCATCGCCGTCGGCGCAGCCCACGCCCGGGCCGACCTCCTCCGCCTCGCCGGGCGCCGAGGAGACCCCGACGCCCAGCTCGGACCCGCCGCGTCAGGACAGCGCCGCCGGACCCTTCACGACCACCGCGCCGTTCACCCTGCGCGGGGCGTTCGTCTGGGGGCCGGTGATGATGCTCAGCCTGCTGACGCTGCTGGTGCGGATCCGGCGTCGGCCGAAGCGGATGCACTAGCCCCCGGGCCGGCGTAGCCGTCGTGGCGCGGCCGCTCGAGGAGCAGCGCCGCGACGAGGCCGAGCACGAGCACCGCGGCCGGCAGCAGCATCGAGGTCGCCATCGCCTGGCTGAAGCCGTCGGCGAACGACGACGGCAGCCGCCCGCCCCCGCCGGTGCCCTCGAACGGCGGCAGCCCCTCGGCCGAGAGCCGCGCGTCGATCAGCACCGCGATGGCCGCCGAGCCGAGCACGGCGCCGACCTGGCGGGTGGCGTTGTAGACACCCGCCCCCGCGCCGGCCTGCGGGATCGGCAGGTTGCGGGTCGCCGTCGCGGAGTTGGGGGCCCAGATGAAGGCGTTGCCGACGCCGAGCAGCACCATCGGGCCGATGATGGCGAGGATCGAGACGTCGGGCGTCATCTCGAAGGACAGCCACACGAGAGAGACGATCGTCGCCGCGAACCCGAACCCCGTGAGGTTGCGCGGGTGGGTGCGGTCGGTCAGGTTGCCGACCGGCCGGGCCAGCAGGATCGTCATTACCGCCATCGGCACCAGGAGCAGCGCCGACCGCGTCGGGCTCAGCCCGCGGACGACCTGGGCCCAGAGCATCATCGGGATCGCCATCGCGGTGATCGCGAAGCCCATGACCGAGATCGCGACGTTGGCCAGGGAGTAGTTGCGGTCGCGGAACAGCCCGAGCGGCACTAGCGGCTCCTGGCGGTTGCGCGCCTGCCAGAGCACGAACGCCGCGAACACCACGACGCCCGCCACGATCAGCGCCCAGATGGTGGTGGACCAGTGGTACTGGTGGCCCTCCTGGATGCCGAAGACCAGCAGGAACATGCCGGCGCCGCTGAGCGCGACCCCGAGCCAGTCGAACCGGTGGCTGTGCGTCTCCAGGGTCGGCACCAGCCGGACAGCGAGGACCAGGCCGATGATCCCGACAGGGACGTTGATGAAGAAGATCCACTCCCAGCCGAGACCGTCGACCAGGACGCCACCGACGATCGGGCCGACCAGCGTCGCCACGCCCGCGGTCGCGCCCCACAGGGCCATCGCCTTGCCGCGGCGTACGGCAGGGAAGATGCGGGTGATGATCGCCATCGTCTGCGGGGTCATCATCGAGGCCCCGAGCCCCTGCACCACCCTCGCGAGGATCAGCATCTCGACCGAGCCGGTGAGCCCGCACCACAGGGAGGCGAGCGTGAAGACGGTGAGACCGGTCATGTAGATCTTCTTCGGCCCGACCCGGTCGCCGAGCCGGCCGGTGATGAGGACCGGCACGGCGTAGGCGAGCAGGTAGGCGCTGGTCACCCACACCACGTCGTTGACGTCGGCGTGGAGGTCGCTGATGATCGCCGGGGTCGCCACCGACACGATCGTCGAGTCGACCAGGATCATGAAGAAGCCGAGGCAGAGCGCGAACAGCGCGGGCCAGGGGTCCTTCTCCTCGACGGGCTCGACCGGCGGGGACGGCTGGGTCATGACCTCAGCCAACACCCTGACGGGGACAATGGCTCCGTGACCCCTCCTGACCTGGGCGCCGACCTCATGGCCGGCCCCCCGCCCACCCACCTCCCCGTCGACCCGGCCCAGGCGGAGCTCGACTCCGGCACCGCGCCGACCGACGTCGTACGCCGCCACCCCGCCTCGCCCGTGGCCTGGGCCGCGCTCGCGGCCGCCGAGCGCGAGCGCGACGGCGACGTGGTGACGGTCTACGCCTACGCCCGGGTCGGCTACCACCGCTCCCTCGACCTGCTCCGCCGCAACGGCTGGAAGGGCCACGGCCCGGTCCCGTGGGAGCACGAGCCCAACCGCGGCTTCCTCACGTGCCTCGCGCTGCTCGCGCTCGCCGCGAGGCAGATCGGGGAGACGAGCGAGTACGAGCGCTGCCGCGACTTCCTGCGGGACTCGAGCCCGGCCGCCTACGACGTGCTGCTCGCGGGCCCCGAGTCGGGGTAACTCACCGTTCGGTCAGCTCTCATGCCGTCCTGCCGGCACGCAAGCGGACCGAACGGTGAGTTACCCCGGAGGTTCGCTCACGCTCCCCGGAGCCGACGGACGCCGAACCGGGACCGGAGCTCCCGGGCGTTGCGCACCAGGTGCTCCGGCAGCTCCGTGCCGAAGCGCGCCACCGTGTCGTCGTACTCGGCGCGCATGCGCGCGAGCACCTCGTTGCGGCGGGGGTTCCAGTAGTCCTCGAACAGGATCGACGACGTGCCGAGGCCCTGGCGGTGCAGCTTGCGCTCGCGCTTCTTCTCGTCCCACACGACCTCCGCGGCGGCGCGGTGCGCCACGCCGCCGAGGGACGGGGGCAGGTACTTGATCTTCCCGTGCGCCTCGAAGATGTGGCGCCCGACCCGGATGTCGCCCCAGATCACCCGCCCGTCGTCGACCTCGACCGGGAACTGCAGGTCGACGTCGCCCACGGACAGGGCCTTGACCAGGATCCGCGCCAAGGTCTCCAGGAGACTCTCGGCCCGAGGGTCGGCGAAGTCGACGGCAGCGCGAGCGGCGCGGGAGTAGGGCCAGTACGTCATCGGCGCCACCGCCTCCTCGAGCGCGGCGCGGGTGACGCCCATGCGCATGGCGGAGTCGCACGCAACCTCGCCGTACGGCGTCCCGTGCTCCCGGGCGATGTCCACGGCGGTCCTCGCCAGGTCCAGCACCCGCAGCTCGCTGGCCTCGACGACCTGCTCGTCCCTGAACCTCGCCAGGTGGTGCTTCACCCCGAACTTGGTCCAGGCTCCCGTGGTGCCCGGTCGGGTGATGTGCACGTGCGGATCGGGCGGCCGCAGCACCTCCAGGCCGTGCTCGTGCGCCGCCGAGTCGTGGCTGACGACCCAGGCCCGGCGCATGGTCGCCAGCGCAGCGCGGGTCTGCAGCCGAGGGCGCCCGACGTGCTCGTCGAGGGCGTTCCAGATCTCCGCGTCGGCGTACACCCCGCGCCGCACCACGACCAGGATGCCGGCGTGCAGGAGATGGCGGATGTCGAGGGGTGAGAGCCCGGCGTCGAGGGCCTGGGTGCGGGTGATGAGCCCGTGGTTGGCGGCCATGATGGCTCGGGCCTTGGCGTTCTTCATGGCGGTGTCCTGCCCCGGAGTGCTGGTCCGGCACCCGCCCCTGAGCCGATCTGTGGATGAGCGCGTTGCTGTCGTCCGGGCTTGTTCGGGCCTGGCGGGCTTGTTCGGGGCCGTCGGGGTCGTTCGGGGCCGGCCGGGTCGTTCGGGGTAACTCACCGTTCGGTTCGCTTGTGCACCGGCAGGACGGCATGGGAGCGAACCGAACGGTGAGTTACCCCGGCAAGGTCGTCCTGACAGCCCGACCCCGCCAGACTCGACCCAGGTACGCCGGTAGGCCCGCCCTCAGGCAGGCGGGGTTAGCAGCGACCGGACCCGGTCGGAGCCGAGGGCGACGAACAGCGTCGGCAGGCGCGGGCCGCGGTCGGCGTCGACGAGCAGGTTGTAGAGCAGGCGGAAGAACGCCTTCTGGTCGGCCTTGACCTCGTCGGTCGGCGGGTCGTCGAGGCCGAGGCCGCGAGCCAGCTTCGGCACGCCGTAGACCAGCGTCGTGGTCGACTCGAGGTCGAGCGGCTCGGGCAGGCGGTCGAGGAGCTCGGCCAGCCAGCGGCGCTCGTCGTCGGTCAGGCTCGCGAGCCGGTCGGCGTCGGGGACGTCGCGGATCGTGGTGCGGTCGCCGTACTCGCGCATCCACGTCCACGCCCGGGAGAGCCGCGGCTCCAGGCTCTCGACCGGGGCGCCGACGATGCGGCTGATCTGGGCCTCGTCTCCGTTCGTGATGTCGGCGACCGAGGAGAGCAGCCGGAACGACTCGACCCGCTCCGGCGTCGGCAGCCGGCCCGCCGAGGCCGTGGCCGAGGCCCGCTCGAAGGCCAGCACCTGCGCGTCGCGCCGTGCGGGGTCGGCGGCCTTGCGGCCCAGGGCGTCCCACTCGTCGTAGAGGCGGAGCACCTCGGGGCCGAAGTCGATGTTGAAGGTCTGGCGCGGGTTGCGGCGCACGTAGAGCCAGCGCAGGATTGGCGCCTCGAGGACCTGCAGCGCCTCGGCGGCGGTCGGGGCGCCGCCGGCCGACGACGACATCTTCTGCACGCCGGCGAACCCGACGAACCCGTAGCCGAACCACGCCGGCCGGGGCATCTCGAAGATGTCCTCCACGAGCGTGTGCCCGACCGTGAACGACGAGCCGGGCGTCGCGTGGTCCATGCCCGCCGGCTCGAAGTCGACGTGCTCGAAGGCCCAGCGCATCGGCCAGTCGACCTTCCAGACCAGCTTGCCCTCGAAGTCCGTGGCCAGGTTGGTGGTGCCCTCGTAGCCGTTGACGTCGCACCTGTAGGCGAGCTCGTGGGTCGCGTCGTCGTACGACGTGAGCGTCACCGTGTCGCGGCCGCAGTCGCGGCAGTAGGGCTTGTAGGGGAACCGCGCCAGGTCGCCGCTGCCGACCGGCTCGTCGTCGTCCGACGCGACCGACTCCGCCAGCGCAGCGGCCTCCTGCTCGCTCTCCGCGGCGGCGGGGTCGGTGGCGGCGGCGGCCTTGGTGCGGTGCCGCGCGAGCACCTCCTCGATCCGGTCGCGCGCGGCGACGGCGGTCAGCACGGCGTCGCGGTAGAGGCCGGACTCGTAGCGCTCGGTCTGCGACACCTCGTCCATCTCGACGCCCATGTCGTGCAGCGCGTCGTGCAGCGGCTGCTTGAAGTGCGCGGCCCACGAGTCGTGGCAGCCCTCGGGGTCGGGCACCTTCGTCAACGGCCGCCCGATGTGCTCGCTCCACGACGGGTCCACGCCGACCGGCACCTTGCGGAAGCGGTCGTAGTCGTCCCACACGTGGAGGTGCCGGGTCGCCACGCCGCGCCGGCGCAGCTCCTCGGCGACGAAGTGCACGGTGAGGAACTCGCGCAGGTTGCCGAGGTGGACCCGGCCCGACGGGCTCGCCCCCGACGACACGGTGACGAGGGACGCACCTTCGCCGGCGTGCCGGATCGCGTCGTCAGCGGCGCGCGTCACCCAGTCGTGGGGCTCGCCGTCGGTGGTCCTGGGCACCCGCAAACGCTATCGGGGCACGACCAGGGAGTACGCCGCGGGCTCGACCCGCCACGAGCGGTGCCGCTCGGGCCCGTAGATCTCGCCGTCGGCGCTGCACCAGAACTCCTCGCCCGACACCGACACCGTCGACGCGCGCAGGTAGGTCACGTCGTCGCGCTCCGGGTGCCGGCCGCTGACCAGCTTCGCGCCGTAGCCGAGTCGGGCGATCGGGCCGATCGCGCGCGAGACCATCACGTCGACCTTGCCGTCGCCCGGGTCGGCGTACGGCGTGAGCTCCGTGCCACCGCCGACGTTGGCGCCGTTGCCGACAGCGACCATGAGCACGGGCTGGTCGAGGTCGACCACGACCTCGCCGTCGACCTCCACCCGCACCCGGATGAACGGCGGCTTGACCGCGGCCGAGAGCGCGCCGATGGGGTAGCCGAGCCTGCCGAGGTTGACCTTGCCGACGCCGATCGCGTGCAGCCGGTCCTTCCACTTCGCGCCGCGCCGGCTGGCCTGGGCGCCCGCGCCGGCGTGGACGTGGTTGACCACGATCTCGCCCACCTCGTCGACGATGAGGTCCATCGGGCGCGGGCTGCCCTCGACGAGGACCTGCGCGGCCTCCTCGATGTCGAGCGGGATGTCGTTGGCGCGGGCGAAGTCGTTGCCGGTGCCGAGCGGCAGGATGCCGAGCACGGCGTTCTTGAGGTCGTTGCGGCGGTAGAGCGTGGTCACCACCGCGTGCAGGCTCCCGTCACCGCCCGCGACCACGATCCGCCGCGAGCCGGCGCGGTGCAGGGCGCTGTTGAGCTCGCCCGGGTCGGAGGTCGCCTGCACTTCGACCGAGGTGTGCGCGCGCAGCACGCCCAGGGCCGTCTGCAGCGATTCGTCGTCGGCGGTGCCGGCGTCGCTGTTGGTGATCACGAGAAGGGGATCCATCGGCGGTGACACTATCCTTTCGACACGTGCCAGCCATCGCGATCATCGGCGCCCAGTGGGGCGACGAGGGCAAGGGCAAGGCGACCGACGTCCTCGGCAGCCGCGTCGACTTCGTCGTGAAGTTCAACGGCGGCAACAACGCCGGCCACACCGTCGTCATCCGGTTGGGCGACACGGAGGAGAAGTACGCCCTCCACCTGCTGCCCAGCGGGATCCTCACCCCGGGCTGCACGCCGGTGATCGGCAACGGCGTCGTGGTCGACCTCGGCGTGCTCTTCGAGGAGATCGACGGGCTCGAGGAGCGCGGGGTGGACACCTCGCTGCTCAGGATCTCCGCGAGCGCCCATGTGATCGCGAGTTACAACAAGACCCTCGACAAGGTCACCGAGCGCTTCCTCGGCTCGCGCCGGCTCGGCACCACCGGCCGCGGGATCGGGCCGACCTACGCCGACAAGATGAACCGCATCGGGATCCGCGTCCAGGACCTCTTCGACGACAAGATCCTGCGCGCCAAGGTCGAGGGCGTCCTCGAGCTCAAGGGGCAGATCCTGACCAAGGTCTACAACCGCCGCGCGCCCGAGGTCGACGAGATCGTCGACGAGCTGGCGTCGTACGCCGACCGGCTCGCGCCGTACGTCGTCGACAGCGGGCTCCTGCTCAACCAGGCGCTCGACCGCGGCGAGACCGTCCTGCTCGAGGCCGGCCAGGCCACGCTCCTCGACGTCGACCACGGCACCTATCCGTTCGTGACCTCGTCGTCGGCGACGGCGGGCGGGGCGTGCACCGGCTCGGGCATCCCGCCGACCCGGCTCGACCGCGTGATCGGCATCGTGAAGGCGTACACGACGCGGGTCGGCGAGGGGCCGTTCCCGACCGAGCTCGACGACGACGCCGGCGAGCACCTGCGCAAGGTCGGCCAGGAGTACGGCACGACGACCGGCCGGCCACGGCGCTGCGGGTGGTACGACGCGGTCATCGCGCGCTACGCCGCGCGCGTCAACGGCGTCACCGACTTCGTGCTGACCAAGCTCGACGTGCTCACCGGCCTCGAGCAGGTGCCGGTCTGCGTGGCCTACGACGTCGACGGCACCCGCCACGACGAGATGCCGGTCAACCAGTCCGACTTCCACCACGCCGTCCCCGTCTACGAGTACCTGCCGGGCTGGTGGGAGGACATCTCCGAGGCGCGCACCGTCGAGGACCTGCCGGCCAACGCGCGGGCCTACGTCGAGCGCGTCGAGGAGCTCTCGGGCGCGCGGATCTCGGCGATCGGGGTCGGCCCGGCCCGTGACGCGACGATCGTCGTCCACGCTCTCCTCTAGCCCGCGCGCCCGCACCACCGCACCCCCGAGACGGGCCAGGCGACGTAGCCCACCTGGGTCATTTCGACCCAAGGGGCCGTCGTTGGTTAGTCGTTGTCGGCGACAACAGTTACCTTCGCTACGGCCCGCTCGGGCGGCCGACCTTCCGGTGAGGGAGCCGGAAAGGTCTCATCCCTCCTCCTCGAAGGGCTTCATCAGTCATGTCTCACCACCATCGACGGCTCGGCCGTCTCAGCGCCGGCACCGCCGTCGGCGCGCTCGTCACGGGTGGCCTGTTCCTGGCCGCGCCGTCGGCCCACGCCGCCGACGAGGTCGCGGTCGCCTCGCACACGGTCGACCTGACCGACACCCGCGCCACCGGTCACAACGAGTTCCGCACCGACGGCTCGGGCGTCCGGGTCTGGACCGAGGGTGCCACCTCCACCGACAAGGCCGCGGGCTACTTCGACGCCCACAAGCCGCTGGCCGCCATCGGCGAGCCGTCGATGACCTGGACGCCCAACGGCGCCAACACCGTCGTCCCCGGCAAGCAGCTCAAGGTCGACTTCGACAACGACGGCACCATCGACGGCATCCTCGTCGGTGAGCCCACCAAGCCCGACGGCTCGGTCCTCTACGGCAACGACTGGTGGCTCAACAACGCCGCCGCCCAGTTCGTCAAGGACGCCGCACCCTCGCACACCGGCGGCTTCGGCTCGGACAACCACGGCACCCTCGCCGAGTGGCGCACGGCGTTCCCCAACGCCGACGTGATCCAGGCCGGCTGGTCCCTCGGGTCCGGCGTCAAGGGCGACGGCGTCATCCACGCCTTCGTCATCGGCGGCCAGCCCTACTACTTCGTGAAGTCCGACGAGCCGACCACCATCGTGAAGTACGAGAGCGACGTCGACCTGTCCGAGACGCGCCCGGGCGGCCACAACGACTTCCGCGCCATCGGCGGGGTCCGGGTCCACACCGACAGCAACACCTCCCAGGACAAGGCGGCGGGCTACTTCCCGGCGCCGGTGGCCCTGGCCGACGCGGGTGAGCCGAGCATGGACCACACCTACTACAGCGGCACCAAGCCGAGCGTCCAGCTCGTCACCGACTTCAACGGCGACGGCACGTCCGACGGCATCCTCGTGGGCGAGACCATCTACGGCCACGACTGGTGGCTCAGCAACGGCTCGGCGCAGTTCGTCAAGGACGGCGCCCCGTCGCACACCGGCGGCTCCGGCTCGGAGAACCACGGGCTGCTCTCCGAGTGGCGCGCCAACTTCCCGAACGCCAAGATCGTGCTGGCCGGCTGGTCGCTCGGCTCGGGCGTCCAGGGTGACGGCGTCATCAACTCGATCACCGTCGGCCTGAGCCGGTTCACCTTCTCCGGCGCCAACCGCGCCCCGGTCGCGCCCGACCAGGCGGCGACGACCGCGGCCGGCACCAGCGTCCAGGTGACGCTGGCGGCGACCGACCCCGACGGTGACGCCCTCACCTTCACCTCGACCGACGGCACCGTGGCCGGCAACAAGCTGACCTACGCGGCGCCGAAGGACTTCGTCGGCACCAAGGTGCTGGGCTACACGGTCACCGACGGCAACGGCGGCAGCACCCACGGCACCGTCACCGTGACGGTCACCAAGGCCGCCTCGACGACCACGCTCAAGGTGAGCCCCCGCAAGGTGACGACCAAGAGCAAGCACGTCCGCGGCAAGGTCTCCGTGACCTCGACCGGTGTGGCGACCGGCGGCACGGTCGACCTGTTCGACGGTGACACCAAGATCGGCACCGGCGTCCTCGGCGCCAACGGCATGGTCAAGATCAAGGTGACCTCCACGCTGGCCAAGGGCAAGCACACGATCACGGCGGTCTTCGCCGGGACCGGCTCGACCCTCACCTCCGAGGCGTCGGTGGTCGTGAAGGTCAAGAACCACAAGAAGAAGAAGTAGTCCTCGCAGCCCAGCTGCTCACGAGCGCCCCGGTCCGCCACGTGCGGGCCGGGGCGCTCGGCGTCTCCGGCCCGACCCGCGTCACTAGATTGGCGTCGTGGTGACCCCCCTGAGCCCTCAGCGGGCCGTCGACCGGCTCCGTGCGACGTTCGGTGGGCCGGACGGGCACCGCACGCTCCACGCGAAGGGCCGGTTCTACACCGGCACGTTCACCGCGACCCCCGAGGCGACCACCCTGTGCCGGGCGGCGCACCTCGACGGCCGGCCGCACGAGGTCGTGGTCCGGTGGTCGAACGCCGGCGGGAACGCGCGGGTCCCCGACCCCGCGCCCGACATCCGCGGCATGGCGGTCAAGTTCCGCCAGCCCGACGGCACCGCCACCGACCTGCTCGGCCAGACCTCGCCGCGATTCCCGACCGACGACCCCGAGGTCTTCGTGCAGCTCACCGAGGCGGCGGCCAACCCCAGGCTGGCGCCGCTGCGGCTGCCGGTGTTCCTCGCGCGGCACCCGGGGACCCTCGGTGCGCTCCTCGCCGGGGCCCGCGCCCGCGCGGTCAGCTCACCCGTCAGCTTCGCCGAGGTGACCTTCTACCCGATCCACGCCTACGGCTGGCTCGACGCCGAGGGGCGCAGGTCGTGGGTGCGCTACGTCCTGCGGGCGACCGCGTCGAAGGCCGACCGCCTCGACGAGGACTTCGCGGGGCGCGACCGGCTGGCCGAGGAGATGGCGGCCCGGCTGCGCCGTGGTCCGGTCGTCCACGAGCTGTGGGTCCAGGTGGCGGGCGGGGGCCACGACCCGCACTCCGCGACCTCGGAGTGGAAGGGCTGCCGCGAGCTCCTCGCCGGCCGGATCGAGGTGACCGGCGAGCTGCCCGACCCTGAGGTCGGCGGCGTGCCGACCGTCTTCGACCCGACCCGGGTGGTCGACGGCATCGAGCTCTCCGACGACCCGATCCTGCGCTACCGGACCGGCGCCTACTCCGAGTCCGTGTCCCGGAGGGCCCGCCCGACCTCCTAGCCCGACCTCCTAGTCCGACCTCCTAGCCTTCACCCGTGAAGACCCTCGTGATCGGGACCGGTGGGCGCGAGCACGCCCTCGCGTGGGCGCTGGCGCGCGACCCCGGGGTGAGCGAGGTGCACGCCGCCCCCGGCAACCCCGGGATGGCCGCGGTCGCCACGCTCCACGAGGTCGACCCGCTGGACGGCGCGGCGGTCGCCGCGCTCGCCGCGTCGCTGGGCGTCGACCTGGTCGTGGTCGGTCCGGAGGCCCCGCTGGTGGCCGGCGTGGCAGATGCGGTCCGCGCCGCCGGCATCGCGGCGTTCGGGCCGTCGGCGCAGGCCGCCCAGCTCGAGGGCTCCAAGGCGTTCGCCAAGGAGGTCATGGACGCCGCGGGCGTCCCGACGGCCCGGGCGTTCGTGTGCCGGACGCTCGACGAGGCTGCCGCCGCGCTCGACGAGCTCGGTGCGCCGTACGTCGTGAAGGACGACGGCCTCGCGGCCGGCAAGGGCGTCGTGGTGACCGAGTCGCGCGAGGAGGCGCTCGCGCACGCGGCGGCCTGCGAGCGGCTGGTGGTGGAGGAGTACCTCGACGGCCCGGAGGTCTCGCTGTTCGCGCTGTGCGGCTGGAACGAGGCCGACGGCGCGACCGTCCGTCCGCTGCAGCCGGCCCAGGACTTCAAGCGCATCCACGACGGCGACGAGGGCCCCAACACCGGTGGCATGGGTGCCTACACCCCCCTGCCGTGGGCGCCGGCAGGCCTCGTCGACCAGCTGGTCGCGACCGTCCTGCAGCCCACGGTCGACGAGCTGGCCCGTCGAGGCACTCCGTTCACCGGGCTCCTCTACGCCGGCCTCGCCCTGACCTCCCGAGGCCTCCAGGTCGTGGAGTTCAACGCCAGGTTCGGCGACCCGGAGACCCAGCCGCTGCTGGCGCTGCTCGAGTCGCCGCTCGGTGAGCTGCTCCTGGCCGCCGCCACCGGCCGGCTGGCCGAGGTGCCGCCGCCGGTGTTCGCCGACGGCGCGGCGGTGGCCGTCGTGATGGCCAGCCGCGGCTACCCCGTGACCTCGTCGTCAGGCGACGTCATCACCGGCGTCGAGGCCGCCGAGTCCCTCGACGGCGTCCACGTCTTCCACGCCGGCACGGCCCTGCACGAGGGTGAGCTCGTCACGGCGGGCGGCCGCGTGCTGGCCGTGGTCGGCACCGGCCCCGACGTCGCGACCGCCCGCACCACGGCGTACGCCGGCGTCGACCGCATCTCCTTCGCGGGCGCCCAGCACCGCACCGACATCGCCGGCGCGGCGGCAGTTTCACCGGGTACCCGGTGAAACTGCCGCTTCCCGTAAGGAACTCCACCCGGCCAGGACCAGTTTCACCGGGTACCCGGTGAAACTGGCCGGGTCGGCTCCATGCGGGAGAATGGAGCCGTGACCGTCCCCAACGTCCTCGCCACGAGGTACGCCGGCGCCGATCTCGCCGAGATCTGGTCGCCCCAGCACAAGATCGTGCTCGAGCGGCGGCTGTGGATCGCGGTGCTGAGGGCGCAGCGCGACCTCGGGGTCGACGTGCCCGACGGGGTGGTCGAGGCCTACGAGGACGTCGTCGACAAGGTCGACCTCGACTCGATCGCCGCCCGCGAGCGGGTGACCCGCCACGACGTGAAGGCGCGGATCGAGGAGTTCAGCGCCCTGGCCGGACACGAGCACATCCACAAGGGCATGACCAGCCGCGACCTCACCGAGAACGTCGAGCAGCTCCAGGTCCGCCAGTCGCTGGTCCTGCTGCGCGACCGCACCGTGGCGGCGCTGGCCCGGCTCGCTCGGCTCGCGGCCGAGCACGAGACGCTCGTGATGGCCGGCCGCAGCCACAACGTCGCCGCGCAGGCGACCACGCTCGGCAAGCGGTTCGCGACCGTCGCCGACGAGCTGCTCATCGCGCTGCAGCGGCTCGAGGAGCTGCTCACGCGCTACCCGCTCCGTGGCATCAAGGGCCCGATGGGCACCGCGCAGGACATGCTCGACCTGCTCGGCGGCGACAGCGACCGGCTGGCCGAGCTCGAGCAGCGGGTGGCCGACCACCTCGGCTTCGACCGGGTGCTGACCAGCGTGGGTCAGGTCTACCCGCGCTCGCTCGACCTCGACGTCGTCTCGGCGCTCGTCCAGCTGGTCTCGGCGCCGTCCAACCTCGCCACCACGATCCGGCTGATGGCCGGCCAGGAGCTCGTCACCGAGGGGTTCGCGGAGGGCCAGGTCGGCTCGTCCGCGATGCCGCACAAGATGAACACCCGCTCCTGCGAGCGGGTCAACGGCCTCGCCGTGGTGCTCCGCGGCCACCTGTCGATGGTGAGCGAGCTGGCCGGCGACCAGTGGAACGAGGGTGACGTCTCCGACTCGGTCGTACGCCGGGTCGCCCTGCCCGACGCGTTCTTCGCGACCGACGGCCTGTTCCAGACCTTCCTCACCGTGCTCGACGAGTTCGGGGTCTTCCCGGCGGTGGTGCAGCGCGAGCTCGACCGCTACCTGCCGTTCCTCGCGACCACCAAGGTGCTGATGGCGGCGGTTCGCAACGGCGTGGGCCGCGAGGTCGCCCACGAGGCCATCAAGGAGGCCGCGGTCGGGGTCGCGCTCGACCTGCGGCAGGGCGCCGCCGACAACGACGTGCTCGCCCGCCTCGCCGCCGACGCCCGGCTCGGCCTGACCGAGGACCAGCTCGACGTCCTCGTCGCCGAGCCGATCTCGTTCACCGGAGCGGCGGTCGCGCAGACCCAGGAGGTCGTCCGCCGGGTGGCCGAGGTGACGAGCCGGCACCCCGAGGCCGCGGCGTACGTGCCGGGCAGCATCGTCTAGGCCACGGCCTAGCCGCCCTCGACCCTCCGGAAGTCCTCGCAGTCGAGGCGCAGCAGCCAGAAGTGCGACTTGGGCGCGAAGTAGATCGCGCCGAACGACGCACCCGCGCGGCACGAGGCGCTGGCGCGCTCGTAGCCGGGCTTGAACGCCGGTCCGTGCGACCGGTAGGTCCGGCCGACGTCGAAGTGCGCAAGGCAGAGCACGGCCACCGCGACCACGAGAGCGGGCACCACCAGCCGGCGGCAGGGGAGCCGCGTGGGCAGGCGGTCGGCCCCGACGACCGCGGTGGCGAGGAGGAACATCGTCGACACGAGCCCGTAGCGCAGCGGCGCCTGCTTGCCGAGCCGGTGCAGGGTGACGGTGCCCGGCTGCGCGACGTGGTTGAGCCAGTAGCCGATCACGAACGGCACCACGGCCCCGACCAGGCAGAAGGCGACCACCACCAGGTCGCGCCGAGCGCTCGGTCGCCCCCGGCGCAGCCGGACGATCGTCGTGGCGACGAGCGCGCCCGCGATCAGCACGAACGGCACGCAGGCGAGCACCACCATCGGCCAGGTGTCGAAGGCCGTGGCCCGGATGCCGTGGAACTTGGGCAGCCACGCCGGGACCACGACGTGCACCGGGTAGGCCTGGACGAGGTCGTGGAGGTCGGGCGGGCGGCCGTAGGGCTCGGTGCGCGGGCTGGTCACGGTGGCGACGACCTGGGCGGCCACCCCCAGCAACAGCCCGGCCACCACCGGGAGGCGGTACCTGCTGCGCGCGTCGACCAGCACCAGCGGGACGAACATCGCGACCTGGATCTCGGTGAGCCCGGCGAGGAGCGCGACCACGCCGAGCGCGAAGCCGCTCAGCCACCGGGTGGGCGCGGCCATCAGCAGCCACGGCGCGAGCCACAGGAAGTACCAGTGCAGGTTCGCCGCGTTGCCGGCCACCTCGATCGGCGCCGCCGGCACCAGCACCGTGATCGCGGCCAGCACCAGCCTGGCTGCGAGGTGGTCGACCACCGAGCCGCTGCAGACGAACACGAGGGCGCCGACCAGCCCGGCCACCACGCACGACGCGAGCGTGATCCCGATGACGACGTCGGGGAACGGCGCCACCCAGAGCACCACCTGGGTGACCAGGCGCGGGACGACGTGCAGGTAGCCGGCGTACGGGTCGAACAGGCTCGACCACAGGCCCTGCTCCACCCCGTCCTGGACGAACTGCCGGTCGTCGGCCCAGCCGGTCCCGCGCGTGGTGCCGTCGAGCCGCAGCCACGCCACGGCGGTGAACACCACGGCCAGCAGCACCGCGAGGGCGGCCGTGCGCCGCGTCGAGGACGAGCGCGCGTGCGAGCCCCTCCCCGGTGCGGCGGCGGTGCTGGTCATGGGTACACGGTGCCCCGTGCGGGCCGGTCTTCGCGCGATCCCGGGCCGGTGCGCCGTGCGGGAGGATGACCCGATGACCGTGCAACGCACCCCGCGCTGCCGGACATGTGACTGACGTGGGCCCTCCTCCCGAGCGACCGAGTCTCGACGAGCGCGAGCGCGCGTTCCGGGAGCTGTACGCCGCCCACTTCGACGCGGTGCTCGGCTATGCGCTGCGCCGCGTCGAGCGGGCCGCGGACGCCGGTGACGTCACCGCCGACACGTTCCTCGTCGCGTGGCGGAGGCTGGCGTACGCGCCGCAAGGCCCGGACGTGCGCCCGTGGCTGTACGGCGTTGCCCGCCGGGTGCTCGCCAACCATCGCCGCGGTGAGCGCCGCCGCACCGCGCTGGGCGAACGGCTCCGCCGCG
Organism: Nocardioides halotolerans DSM 19273; assembly: GCF_000422805.1. Classification (GTDB taxonomy): domain Bacteria; phylum Actinomycetota; class Actinomycetes; order Propionibacteriales; family Nocardioidaceae; genus Nocardioides; species Nocardioides halotolerans. The sequence continues at coordinate 32,900 of NZ_AUGT01000028.1, forward strand.
AGCTGAGCGCCCACGTCCCCGACGCGAGCAACGAGGTGGTGCAGCGGGAGGACGTCACCGCGGCGATGGGGCGGCTCAGCGCCCGCGACCAGGAGGTGCTCGAGCTGCACCTGTGGGAGGGGCTCGAGTCGCGCGAGATCGCCGAGGTGCTCGGGCTGAGCGGCGCCGTCGTCCGACCCCGGCTCTCGCGCGCGCGGACCCGCCTGCGCGAGCTGCTGGGCCACGATCCCTGCGGCCACGCGTGCAACGACGCCTGCAACGACCCGGGACCGCCCGGACATCACCACTCCGACAGACCGATCGAGCTCACCCGGAAGGAGCGCTAGCCATGATCCCGAAGCTGACCGACGACGCGGTCTCCAGGCTCCCGCTCGGGTCCGGGCGGGCCGAGCTCCTGGAGGAGATCATGACCACCGTCGCACCCGACCGCCGGACCGAAGCCACGCCCCCGCGCGCCTCGCGCCGTACCCGCTGGACGGCGCCGCTGGCCGCCGCGGCGGTCGTCGCCGGCCTCGCCGGCGGCACGGTGTGGTGGCAGCAGCACGGCACCACCGAGCCGCCGGGCCGCGAGACCTCCATGGCCGCCCGGCTCGGCCTCGGCGAGGGCCAGGCGGTGGTGCTCGACGCGCCCGGGTGGCACTACGACGGGCTGGGCGACGGCGTGCGCTGGAGCAACGGCGACGCCTCGCTCGAGATCACGACGTACGCCGCGAAGGACTACGACTCCTACGTGAGGGACCGCGAGTACATCGTCGACCCGCCCGCGCCCGGCGACCCGATCGAGGTGCTCGGCCGGCCCGCCCAGATGTGGGCCTACTCCCCAACCGACCACACCGCCATCCGCGAGGTCGTCAACGGCCGCTGGATGGAGCTGCGCGCCGACGGTGTCGACCGCGCCGGCTACCTCGCGCTCCTCGGCAAGCTCCGCCTGACCACGGACGCGGAGTTCGACGCCTCGCTCCCCGACGGCTACGTCACCGTGGCGGAGCGGCAGGCCACCGCCGAACGGATCCTGCAGGACATCGAGGGCGTCTCCGGAGCCGCGCTCCCGCCCGGCCGGTTCGCGTCGTTCGTGGACGGCGAGGCGGAGGACCGCTACCAGTTCGGCGTCGAGGTGGCCGGCGCCTACGCGTGTGCCTGGATCGAAGCGTTCGAGAACGCCGTCACCCACCACCAGCCGGCGCTCGCGGACGAGGCGGCCCGGGTGCTCGGCACTTCGCGGCAGTGGCCGATCCTCGTCGAGATGGACGCCGAGGGCGACTACCCCGAGGTGGTCTGGGAGCTGGGCGACGGCGTGGCCGCAGGAAAGGTCCCGGACTGGTACCGCGAGGGGCTCGGCTGCCCCTGACGCGGCACCGGGCTTCGGCCCGCCGGTTAGGTTGGCACGTATGACGCAGGCCTATCGCGCCGACGGCGGCGCGGGTGACCGAGCCGAGATGGTCGACTGGGACCTCGCCGTGCGGATCGGCGGCCGGCTCGCCGGCGAGGGGCCGAGCGTCGGGCGCGACGAGGCACCTGCCATCGTCGAGGAGCTCCGGGCGGGCGCGGAGCGGTCGACCGGGCTGGTGCGCGAGTTCACCGGACTGACCGCGCGCGAGCACTCCGCGCCGGTGCTGGTCGTCGACCGGGCCGGCTGGGTGCAGGCGAACGCCGACGCGTTCTCGACCCTGCTGGCGCCCGTCGTCGACAAGCTCACGCAGAAGAAGCCGCCGACCGGGCTCAGCGCGGCCGTCGGCTCCAAGATCACCGGCGCCGAGGTCGGCGGGGTGCTGGGCTTCCTGGCCTCGAAGGTGCTGGGCCAGTTCGACCCGTTCCACGAGCCCGACGGCCGGCTCCTGCTCGTCGCCCCCAACATCGTGCACGTCGAGCGCGAGCTCGGGGCCGACCCGCACGACTTCCGCCTCTGGGTCTGCCTGCACGAGGAGACCCACCGAGTCCAGTTCACCGCCGTCCCGTGGATGCGCGGCCACCTGTTCGGCAAGATCCAGGAGTTCGCCGAGACCATGGAGCCCTCGGGCCTGCTCGAGGACGGCCTCGGCCGGGTGCTCGAGGGGCTCAGGAACGCCCGCTCGGGGGGCTCCGGCGGCGGCAGCCTCCTCGACGTGGTCGGGACGCCGGAGCAGAAGGCGCTGCTCGACGGGCTCACCGGCGTGATGTCGCTGCTCGAGGGCCACGCCGACGTCGTCATGGACGGCGTGGGCCCGACCGTCATCCCGTCCGTCGCCCAGATCCGGGCCAAGTTCACCGAGCGCCGCAAGGGCGTCGGCGTGCTCGACCGCTTCCTTCGCCGGGTGCTCGGGCTCGACGCCAAGATGGCGCAGTACCGCGACGGCGCGGCGTTCGTCCGCTCGGTCGCCGACAAGGCCGGGATGTCCGGCTTCAACGTGGTCTGGGAGCAGCCCGAGCACCTGCCGACCCGTGCCGAGATCTCCGATCCCGACGCCTGGATGGCGCGCGTGCTGCGGACGTGACCGTGGCTCGGACCCGTCGGGGTAACTCACCGTTCGGTCAGCTTGTGCACCGTCACGACGGCAGGGGAGCTGACCGAACGGTGAGTTACCCCCGCGCGGAGGCGGCGCGAGCGTGAGCCTCCACCCGTCGCTGGCGGCGGTCCGGGTCGCCGTACGCCGGACCCTCGCGGCTCTGCTCGCCGAGCAACCGGGCGGCGCGCCGGCCCCGGAGGCCGCCGTGCTGGTGGCCTGCTCGGGCGGGCCCGACTCCCTGGCGCTGCTGTCCGCGACCGTGTTCGAGGGCCACAAGCTGGGCCTGCGCGTGATCGGGGCGACCGTCGACCACGGCCTCCAGGACGACTCGGCGGCGCACGCCGCGCGGGTCGTCGAGCAGATGGCCGGTCTCGGAGCCGACGAGACCGCGACGGCGCGGGTCGAGGTGCAGGGCGGCGGGCAGGGGCCCGAGGCCGCGGCCCGCGAGGCGAGGTACGCCGTGCTCGACCAGCTGGCCGAGCACTTCGGCGCGATCGGGGTGCTGCTCGGTCACACGCTCGACGACCAGGCGGAGACCGTGCTGCTGGGTCTCACCCGGGGCTCGGGCGGGCGCTCGCTGGCGGGCATGCGGCGCAGCTTCGGCCCCTATCGCCGGCCGCTGCTCGACGTGACCCGCACCGACACGGTGACCGCCTGCCAGGTCGAGGGCATCGAGTACTGGAACGACCCGCACAACCTCGACCCGGCGTACGCCCGGGTGCGCGTGCGCCGCAAGGTGCTCCCCCTCCTCGAGGACGAGCTCGGGCCCGGCGTGACCGGTGCCCTGGCCCGCACCGCCGACCAGCTGCGCGCCGACATGGAGCTCCTCGACCGGCTCGCCGAGGAGGCGTACGCCGACCTCGTCGACCCCGAGGGCATCGAGGTCGCGGCGCTGGCCGAGCTGCCCCGGGCGACCCGGTCGCGGGTGCTCCGGCTGGCCGCGCTCGACGCGGGTGCGACGGGCGCCGAGCTGTTCCACGTCCACGTCGCCGCCCTCGGCCACCTGGTGGCCTCCCACACCGGCGGCGCGGAGACCCAGCTGCCCGGTCACGTGACGGCGTACCTCTCCTCCGGGGGACGGAACGGTCGGCTGCGGTTCCGGCCGACGGCTGTGCAAGGCTGACCGCCATGCACGCAGCCGACGTGGAGTCCGATCTCGTCGAGGTTCTCTACACCGAGGCCCAGATCCAGGAGCGGCTCGGCGAGCTCGCCCGTCAGATCGAGGCCGACTACGAGGGCAGGGACCTGCTCATCGTCGGGATCCTGCGCGGTGCGGTGATGGTGATGGCGGACCTGGCGCGCTCGTTCTCGCGGCACGTCGAGATGGACTGGATGGCGATCTCGTCCTACGGCTCCGGCACCAAGTCGAGCGGCGTCGTGCGGATCCTCAAGGACCTCGACACCGACATCAGCGGCCGCGACGTGATCATCGTCGACGAGATCATCGACACCGGCCTGACCCTGTCGTGGCTGACGTCCAACCTCGGCTCGCGCGACCCCGCCAGCGTCGAGATCTGCACCCTGCTGCGCAAGCCCGAGGCGCTCACCATGCCCGTCGACGTGAAGTACGTCGGCTGGGACATCCCCAACGAGTTCGTCGTCGGCTACGGCCTCGACTACCGCGAGCGCTACCGCAACCTGCGCGACATCGGCACGCTCGCCCCCCACGTCTACGGGGGTTGAGGCCGGCTGAGGCCGCCTGAGGCCGGCTGGGGCTGGCTGAGGCGCGAGCCTGAACGCAGCCTGAGGATCCGTCCGCGCTCAGCGAACGGGTCGTCGTCGCCTCGCCGGATCGCGAGTCACCTGAGACACTTGACATTCGCGGCGGTCTGTACCGTCGTACCTCCAGGTGTCCGTCGTTGAGAGAAGTCCGTGAAGCGCATCTTCAAGGGTCCACTGATCTGGATCGTCGTCGCGGTGGTCGGCGTGCTCATCGCCATGCAGTTCCTGATCAGCTCAGGTGGCGGCGACGAGATCAGCTCGTCGCAGATGAGCGAGTACATCTCCAGCGGCGAGGTCAAGGACATCACCTTCGTCGACGGTGACCAGGTCATCAAGGCCACGCTCGACGACAGCGTCGACCGCGACGGCGGGCGCGAGGTCACCACGAAGTACCTCAGCGGCACCCAGCGCGGGCTGTTCAACGCCGCCCAGAAGCAGTTCCGCGACGGCAACATCGAGAAGGTCACCGTCGACGTCTCGCGGCCGGGCCTGCTGAGCTCGCTGCTGTTCTCGATCCTGCCGATCATCGTGCTGATCGTGATCTTCATCTGGCTGATGAACTCCATGCAGGGCGGCGGCGGCCGCGGCGTCATGCAGTTCGCCAAGTCCAAGGCCAAGCTGATCTCCAAGGACATGCCGAAGACGACGTTCGCCGACGTCGCCGGCTGCGACGAGGCGATCGAGGAGCTCGGCGAGATCAAGGAGTTCCTCCAGGAGCCCGCGAAGTTCCAGGCGGTCGGCGCCAAGATCCCCAAGGGCGTGCTGCTGTACGGCGCCCCGGGCACCGGCAAGACGCTGCTCGCCCGCGCCGTGGCCGGCGAGGCCGGCGTGCCGTTCTACTCGATCTCCGGCTCCGACTTCGTCGAGATGTTCGTCGGCGTCGGCGCCTCGCGGGTGCGCGACCTGTTCGAGCAGGCCAAGGAGAACGCCCCGGCGATCGTGTTCATCGACGAGATCGACGCGGTCGGTCGCCACCGCGGCACCGGCATGGGCGGCGGCCACGACGAGCGCGAGCAGACGCTCAACCAGCTGCTGGTCGAGATGGACGGCTTCGACGTGCGCGGCGGCGTGATCCTCATCGCGGCCACCAACCGTCCCGACGTCCTCGACCCGGCGCTGCTGCGCCCGGGCCGCTTCGACCGGCAGATCCAGGTCGACGCGCCCGACCTGGCCGGCCGCGAGCAGATCCTCAAGGTCCACTCGCGCGGCAAGCCGCTCGCCAAGGACGTCCAGCTGATCTCGGTCGCTCGGCGTACCCCCGGCTTCAGCGGCGCCGACCTCGCCAACGTGCTCAACGAGGCCGCGCTGCTCACCGCGCGCACCAACCAGAAGCAGATCACGATGGAGACCCTCGACGAGGCCATCGACCGCGTGATCGCCGGCCCGCAGCGCCGCACCCGCCTGATGAGCGAGAAGGAGAAGCTCATCACGGCCTACCACGAGGGCGGCCACGCGCTCGTCGCGGCGGCGCTCCCGGGCAACGACCCGGTGCACAAGGTGACGATCCTGCCGCGTGGGCGGGCGCTGGGCTACACGATGGTGCTGCCCGACTCCGACAAGTACTCCCAGCCGCGCTCGCAGATGCTCGACCAGCTCGCCTACATGCTCGGCGGCCGGGCAGCGGAGGAGCTGATCTTCCACGACCCGACCACGGGTGCCGGCAACGACATCGAGAAGGCCACGTCGGTGGCGCGGGCGATGGTCACCCAGTACGGCATGACCGAGCGGCTCGGCGCGATCAAGCTGGGCGACTCCAACTCCGAGCCGTTCCTCGGCCGCGACCTCGGCCACGCGCGCAACTACTCCGAGGAGGTCGCCGGCATCGTCGACGAGGAGACCAAGAAGCTCCTCAACACGGCGCACCAGGAGGCCTTCGACATCCTCGAGGAGAACCGCGACGTCCTCGACGCGCTGGTCCTCGAGCTGCTCGACAAGGAGACGCTCGACAAGGAGCAGATCGCGAAGGTCTTCGAGCCGCTGCGGCGCCGCCCCGAGCGGCCCGCGTGGACGGGCTCGCCCGACCGGCGTCCCTCCACGATCCCGGCGGTCGAGATCCCCGAGGAGATCCGGGCGCGGGCGGCGGTCAACGGCTACGCACCCGGGTCGAACGGCGCCAACGGCTCCGGCCCCGAGAGCGAGGGTGGCGTCGTGGTCACCCCGCCCGGCGCCGGCGGCGACGTCCACGGCGCCCCCCCGGTCGGCGGCGGCGAGGCCCCCACGCCTCCTGCACCTGGCGGCTCCGGACCGACGTGACCGAGGCTTCCCGCGCGCCTGCCGACGTACCGGCGTTCGACCACGAGCGCGCGGCGGCCGCCGTCCGCGAGCTGCTCATCGCGATCGGCGAGGACCCCGACCGCGAGGGGCTCCGCGACACCCCGGCCCGCGTCGCACGCGCCTACGAGGAGCTGACCGCCGGGCTGCGCCAGGCACCCGAGGACGTGCTGACCACCGTCTTCGACCTCGGCCACGACGAGATGGTGCTGGTCCGCGACATCGAGCTCTGGTCGATGTGCGAGCACCACCTGGTGCCGTTCACCGGCGTGGCCCACGTCGGCTACATCCCCTCCGGCACCGGCCGGATCACCGGCCTGTCCAAGCTGGCCCGGCTCGTCGACGTCTACGCCAAGCGCCCTCAGGTCCAGGAGCGGCTGACGACCCAGGTCGCCGACGCCCTGATGGAGATCCTCCAGGCCCGCGGCGTGATCGTGGTGATCGAGGCCGAGCACCTCTGCATGACCATGCGCGGGGTCAAGAAGGCCGGCGCCCGCACCATCACCTCCGCGGTCCGCGGCTCCTTCCGCACCAACGCCACCACCCGCAACGAGGCCATGGCGCTCATCCACCGCAACGGCTGAAGGTCGACCGCCGCACGTCAGGGGGAGCGGTGGGTGAGCAACCGGTCTCCACAGCGGGGCGATGGCGTAGCAACGTCCGTCCCTGTGCACACCCGTTGCCCACCCACCGCCACCTCGGCGAGGCTGGCCATCATGACCACGCTGTACGACGCGATGGGCGGGGCCGACGCCGTGCTGGCGGTCGCGCACCACTGGCACGAGCGGGTGCTCGCCGACCCGGTGGTGAGCCACGCGTTTCGCCACGGGTTCCGCGACGACCACACCGAGCGGCTGGCGGCGTACTGGGCCGAGGTCCTCGGCGGGCCGACGACGTTCTCGGCGTCCATGGGCACCGAGGCCGATGTCGTGCGTCGGCACAGCGGCAACGGCCCCCACGCGGAGATGGACCGGCGCGCGGTCGAGTGCTTCGCGCGGGCGCTCGAGGACGCCGGCGTGCCCGACCAGCACCGCGAGGCGCTGGTGAGCTGGTTCCGCGGCGCCAACGAGTACGTCAACCACCACTTCGCGTCGCCTGACGACGTGCCCGACGGGCTGCCGATGCCGGTGGTGGACGGGTCGGCTCCCGTCGAGTGACCCGTTCTGCACGTCTGGGAGCGCTCCCGGGGACCACCTGGGGTCACTCGACGCCAAACGACGCACCTCAGAACTCGTAGCCCAGCTCCGCGATCGGCGCCGCGAACAGCTCGGCCACCCGCTCGCGGGACGCGTCGTCGTAGTAGGAGCGGTACGACGCCGCGCGCGGCCGGGTGCCGCCCTTGGCGTGCGGCAGGTCGGGTGCGCCGGGGAGGCCGAGCTCGGACCACAGCACCGCCAGCTCGGCGTCGAGCGCCTCGTAGCGCAGCACGCGGTCGACGGCGACCTCGCCCTTGATGCGGTAGATCCGCTGGTTCTTCGTCGCGAACGTCGTGACCGCCTCCGAGGCGACGTACAAGCCGAACGGCACCTCCGCGCCGGGCGCGGCGTCGCGGTTGCGCCAGTGGTAGAGCGAGACCACGGCGTCCCAGGGGTTCCGCTCGACGGCGAAGGAGAGGTAGGACTCGAACTTCTTGCGCCCCAGCATCTTGCGAACCATCGAGACCGGCATGTGGTTGAACGCGCTGCGCTCCAGGTGCGGCGGCGACTCGTAGTGCTGCGGACCCCGGCCGCCGTGCGCGCGGCGGAGCTCCTCGTCCTCGTCGATCACGGGCGTGATCACGTCGTCCGCGCCGCAGACCCGCGACAGCGCGATCTCGACGGACGTGCCCGCGGTCTTGCGGGTCTTCATGAACACGAACCCGTGCTCGTGGGAGACGATCACCGGCCCAACATAGACACGTCCTAGGCTTCCGCTGAGATGACCAGCGAACAGTCCGGCCACACGGTGGTGCTCGTGACCGGCTCCATGCGGAGCGGCACCAGCTCCCTGGCCGGCAGCCTGAAGCACCTCGGCTGGCACGTGCCGCAGCCCGAGGTCCCGGCTTCCGAGCGCAACGCCAAGGGCCACTTCGAGCCGCGGTGGGTCATCGAGTTCCACAAGCGCCTGATGCGCAGCGCGCTGGTGCGCCCGAGCGACGGCAGCCCGCGCGCCGAGGCGCGGGTCGCCGCGCTGCTCGAGGACGGCGCGGTCGAGGCCGAGCTCCGCGACTGGCTGGGCCGGCAGAAGGAGCCGCACGTCGTCGTCAAGGACCCCCACGCCGCCTGGGTGCTGCCGCTGTGGCTGCGCGCGGCCGAGCAGGCCGGCCGCGACCTGCGGATCCTCACCGCGCTGCGGCACCCCGCCGAGGTCGTCGGCTCCCAGGACCGCACCTGGGGCGAGGGCCGGCGCACCGACGCCGAGCGCCGGGTCAAGGAGACGTCCAACACCGCGGCCTGGCTCAACGTCGCGCTGGTCACCGAGGCCCGCTCGCGGGGCGCGCGCCGCGCCTTCATCCGCTACGACGACCTGCTCGCCGACTGGCGGACCGCGCTCGGGCGGGTCGACACCCAGCTCGCCCTCGACCTGCCGCTGGCCGAGGAGCGCGGCCTCGACGCCTTCCTCGACCCGGGCATGCGCCGGTCCACCCTGACCTGGGACGACATCGTGCTCCCCGACTGGCTGCGCGACCTGGCCGACGACGCGTGGCAGCAGCTCGGCCTGCTGGTCGCCGACCCCGGCGACGCCGCGGCCGCGGCCCGGATGGACGAGCTGCGAGGTCTCTACGACGCGCACTACGCCGAGGCGGTCGCGGTCTCCCTCGACGAGGCCCGGCACCGCGAGCGCCGTGGCACCGCCGCCGGCGCCGACAAGATCCGCGGCCGGCTGCGCGAGGAGCGCGAGCGGCGCCGGAGCGCCGAGGCCAGGCTCGGGTCCGGGCAGGGATCCGAGCAGCAGGACGACGACGGTCTGGTCGCCAGGCTGTTCCGCGGTCGCGGCCGATGATGGCGTCCGAGGCGCAGCGCGTCCTGTTCGTGCACGTCCAGAAGACCGGCGGCCAGAGCATCGAGCACCTGCTGCGCCGGCACGTGCCCGACGTCCGCAAGGTGACCGGCCTGCCGGGCGCCAAGCACGCGACGTACGCCGACGCCCTGCGCGCCCACCCCGAGCTAACGGACCACTGGTCCTTCGGGTTCGTCCGCAACCCGTGGGCGCGGCTGTGGTCGTGGTACCAGATGATCGAGCGCCGCAAGGCGGCCGCCGACCGGGGCAACACGTGGGTCGCCACCCGGATCGAGCGCAACGACTTCTGGGCGGGGGTCCTCGAGCACTGCCCCGACTTCGAGAGCTTCGTCATGGATGGCACCGAGCGGTTCGACCGGCTGCGCCGCCCCCAGCTCGACTACCTGCGCGACGGCGAGCGCCGGGTCGACTTCATCGGCCGCACCGAGACGCTGTCCGACGACATCGCGAGGGTCGGGGAGCGGCTCGGCTTCGAGCCCGAGCTCGACCAGCGCAACGCCGGCGGCGGGGGTGACTTCCGGGCGCACTTCACGCCCGCCATGCGCCAGCGGGTCGCCGACCTCTTCGAGACCGACCTGCGCGCCTTCGGCTATGCCTTCGACTGAGCACCCCGTGCTCGCGGAGCTGGAGCGGTCGATCGGACACCTGGCGGCGACGCGGGTCGCGGTGCTCGTCGACGGCAAGGAGCGGCCGGCGGTGGCCGCGATCGAGGCGTGGCGGCCGGGCTGCGTCGTGCGGCACGACGTCCGGTCCGGGGGCACCCGCCTCCACGTCCGTCTGGCGGCGCAGGGCCGCTACGACGCCGTGGCCGACCTCGTGCCGCGCGGGAGCGACGGGCGCGCGGCCCGGCTGCTGCCGCACGTCCGGCCAGGGGGCGTCTGGGTACGCCGCACCGCCGGTGGCCGGGTCGAGGCCGTCACCGCCGAGGACGACGCCTGCGCGATCGTCGGCGACGCCGAGACGAGCGACCTGCTGGCCCTCGACCCCGGCCGCGGCCGCGTGCTCGACGTGGTGCCCGGCGCGAGCTGGCCGGTGCGCGGCCGCCTCCGGACCAGCGGCCCGATGCCGGCCAACCCCACGCCGGACCACTACGACGCCCCGCCGATGTTCCTCCGCGAGTACCCCAACGCCGTCTGCCTCCCGCAGCAGGTCGTGGTCGGTCGGCACGTCGTCCTGCCGGAGACGTTCACGACCGTCGAGGACCGTCGGCGCCGCAACGTCGCGCTCGACAAGCTGGGCGCCGACTTCGCCCGGTCGCCGCTGCCCGACGCCGAGCCGCCGCTCCTCCCGGGCCGGTGGTTCCACCTCGACAACCACCTCGGGTGGCACTTCGGGCACGCCGTCAGCGAGCAGGTCTCGCACCTCTGGGGCTGGCAGCGCGCGCGGCAGGACGACCCGTCGCTCGGGGCGCTCCTCTTCGCTGACTCCGGTGAGCTCGCCGAGTGGCAGCGCGACCTGCTCGCGGCGGGCGGCGTCCCGGCCGGCGCGGTACACGTCGCGACCGGCCCGGTCCGGGTCGAGCGCCTGGTCGGCTGCACGCCGATGTTCAGCCGCCCGGCGTACGTCCACCCCGCGATGCTCGACACCTACGACGCACTGAGCGTCGCGCTGTCGGCTCAGGCCGGCGCGGGCCCGTGGCCCAGCCGGGTCTTCCTCGGCCGCCGCGGCACCAAGCGAGCCTGCGTCAACGCCGCCGAGCTCGAGGCCGAGTTCAGGTCGGCGGGCTTCGAGGTCGTGTTCATGGAGGACCACCCGCTGGCCGACCAGGTGGAGCTCGTCCGCCGGGCGGAGGTGGTGGCGGGCTACGCCGGCAGCGCGATGTTCCACGTCGCCCTCGCCGGCGCTCCCAAGCACGTCGTGCTGGTGGTCTCGGAGGCCTATCCCGCCCACAACGAGTACCTCATGTCGATGCTGCTCGGCCACCGTCTCGACGTCGTGGTGTGCGAGCCGCTGGTGCCGCGTGTCGACGGGCACTTCAGCCGCGAGAGCTTCCACTCCGACTTCGTCTACCGCCCGGAGCGCGAGGGCGAGTTCCTCCGAGCGGTGCTCGCGGGGGACCGGGACCAATAGGGTCGCCGGGTGCGGATCATCCTCCACGCGGGACTGCACAAGTCCGGCACGACGTCGGTGCAGGCGGCCTGGAGTGCCGCCTACGCCGACCACCCCGACGTGTCCTACCCGCGCCGTGGGTCGGGGCCGCCCGGGCACCACGCGCTGTTCCGCCCGCTGCTCGCGGCGTTCACCGATGGGCGCGCGGCCGACCTCGAGGCGGCCCGCACGCGGCACGCGCTGGGCGGCGACCGGGGGCCAGGGCTCGCCGAGGTCGTGGCCGACGCCGCCGGGCGCGGCACCGGCACGCTGCTGCTGTCCAGCGAGAGCCTGGACCGCGCGGTCGAGGAGGACCGGCCGCGGCTGGTCGAGGCGCTGGGCGGCCACGAGCTGACCGTCGTCCTGACCGCCACCCGGCCGGTGCATCGCTGGTGCTCGGGCTGGCAGACCCTGGTCAAGCAGGGGATGGCGCAGTACCCCGCCGACGCCGGCGTGCACGTGCTCGACTTCGCCGCCCTGCGGCCCGGCCGGCTGCGCGACCTTGCCGGCCTGCTCCCCGCCGCGCGCCGGGTCGTGCGCCTGGTCCGCACCGTGCCTCCCGAGCCCAACCTCGCCGCTGGTCTCGCGGCGGCGCTCGGGCTGCCCGACCCGGAGCGCGCCGCCGGGCAGGGCGCCCGCAACGCCTCGCTGGGCACCGACACCGAGGTCGTGCTGCGGATGAACCGCGCCGGCCTCGCGCTCGGCACCTCGCGCCCGGGTCGCGCGCTGCTCGAGCGGTGGCGCGGGGCGGGCTTCGCCCACCGCGACGAGGAGTCGCTGGCGCCCCGCTATGCGCTGCCCGCCGACTTCGGGCGGCTCGCCGCCGAGGAGGCTGCGTGGCTGGGCGGCGCGGCGGCAGGCGAGGGAGTGGAGGTCGTCGACCCCCACGGGGCGCTGGAGGACTGGCGCGACCAGGCGCCGCCGGAGTGGTACGCCGCGATCAGCCGGCGCGAGGCGGTGGTCCCGGAGCTCGACGAGGCCCTCGCCGGCGCGGAGGACTGCGCGACCGTGCTGTGGCGCGCCCGGCAGGAGCTGTCGGTGCACCGCCGCCGGGTCGGGCGCGAGCGACCCGCTGCGACGGAGCAGGCATGAGCGGCGACCCGCCGGTGGTCATGGGCGTCGTCAACGTCACGCCCGACTCCTTCAGCGACGGCGGTCTGTACGCCGACGCGGACAGCGCGATCGCGCACGGCCGGCGGCTGCTGGCCGACGGCGCCGACATCCTCGACGTCGGCGGCGAGTCGACCCGGCCGGGCGCGACCCGGCCGCTGGTCGAGGAGGAGCTCGACCGCGTCGTGCCGGTGATCACCGCGCTGGCGGCGGACGGCGCGACCGTGTCGGTCGATACGATGCGGTCTCAGGTCGCCGCCGCCGCGGTGGCGGCGGGCGCGCGGATCGTCAACGACGTCTCCGGCGGTCTGGCGGACCCGGAGATCCTCCGCGTCGTGGCCGAGTCGGACGTCACCTACGTCGCCATGCACTGGCGGGCGCACGCCGACCACATGACCGACTTCGCGACGTACCACAACCCCGGAGGCGTGGTGGCCGCCGTGCGCGACGAGCTCGCCCGGCGGGTGGAGGCGGTGCTGGCCGCCGGGGTCGCCCCCGAGCGGCTGGTGCTCGACCCCGGGCTCGGGTTCGCCAAGCACGGCGCGCACAACTGGCAGCTCCTCGCCGACCTGGGGCCGGTCAAGGCCCTCGGCTACCCGCTCCTGGTCGGCGCGAGCCGCAAGTCGTTCCTCGGCACGCTGCTGGCCGACCCCGACGGCACCCCGCGCGGGATCGACGGCCGCGACGACGCGACGACGGCGCTCAGCGTGCTGCTCGCGCAGGAGGGGGTGTGGGGGCTGCGGGTGCACGACGTAAGGTCCACCTGCGACGCCCTGAGAGTGCTTCGCGCACTCGACACCGCTCGGGAGGAGGGCTAGATGCAGGTGTCCCCCACGGGAGATCTCAGTGCTCCGCGCACCGATCGCACGCACATCGCGGCGACGCCGTACACCTTGACGGACGAGCTCGCCCTGACCGGGCTGGAGTGCTGGGGCCACCACGGCGTCTTCGAGCACGAGCGCCGCGAGGGACAGGCCTTCGTCGTCGACCTCGTCCTGGGCCTCGACACCGCCTCCGCGGCGGCGTCGGACGACTTGTCAGAGACCGTCGACTACGGAAGTCTCGCGTTGTCGGTCAAAGCCGCCGTGGAGCAGGATCCGGTCGACCTGATCGAGACGCTCGCCCACCGGATCGCGGAGGTCTGCCTCTTGGACAGCCGTGTTCAATGGGTGCGCGTCACGGTCCACAAGCCGGATGCACCCATCGACGCGACGTTCTCGGACGTCGCATTGACGATCACCCGGACCCAGGAGGGCCGCCCGTGACCGAGACGCCGAACCCGAACATCATCGACGCCGACACGCTCACCGGCGAGATGCGCCCGATCCGCCGGGCCGTCCTGTCGCTGGGGTCCAACCTCGGCGAGCGGATGGACAACCTGCAGGGCGCCGTCCGGGCGCTCGCGGACACCCCCGACGTGTGGGTCACCAGCGTCTCGCCGGTCTACGAGACCGAGCCGGTCGACGCACCCGACGGGTCCGAGATGTTCCTCAACGCCGTGGTCATGGCCGACACGACGCTCGCCGCGTCACGGCTGCTCGACCGCGCGCTGGCGATCGAGGACGCCTTCGACCGCGAGCGCAGCGAGGTCAAGAACGCGCCGCGCACCCTCGACGTCGACCTGATCGTGGTCGGCGACCGGCGGGCCGACGACGACCAGCTCCGGCTGCCGCACCCGCGGGCCGCCGAGCGGGCGTTCGTGCTCCGGCCATGGCTCGACGTCGACCCCGACGCGGAGTTCCCCGACCGGGGCCGGGTGGCGGAACTGCTGTCCGCGGTCGGCGAGAGCGGGATCGCGCGGCGCGACGACCTGGTGCTCGAGCTGGAGTGACGAGAGACCCTCTCGGCCCCGAGCCCGACGACCCGGACGACGCTCCCGAGCCTCCGGAGCCCGAGGGCACGCTCCGGCCGCTGGCGTTCGCCGTCGTGGTGGGCTGGGCGGTGGCCGGGCTGGTGCTGGGCTGGCTCTGGCACCCGGTGTCCGAGCGGCTCGCCGACACCGCGCCGGTGATCTCGTGGGCCCAGCCGGCCGCGCTCTGGCTGGTGGCCGTGGTCATCGGCAGCACTTGGTGGCAGACGCACCGGGCGGTCCAGGTGCGTCGCGAGCGGCTGGAGCCGCACCGCGCGGTCAACCGGTTGGTGCTGGGCCGCGCCGGCGCGCTGGTGGGTGCGCTGGCCGCCGGCGGGTACGCCGGCTACGCCCTCAGCTGGGTCGGAGATCCCGCCGAGCTGGCCGCCCAGCGGATCCTGCGGTGCGCCGTCGCGGTGGTGGCGGGCGTGCTGACGGTCGTCGGAGCCCTCCTGCTCGAACGTGCGTGTCGCGTCCGCCAGGGCCCGAAAGGGCAATAGCCTGCCTGCATGGCTTCCCCACCAGTAACACAGGCAACACGGAGGCGTCAGCGGTCCGTCCGCGTGACCACTGCCGTGGGCCTGATCGTGCTCGCTGCGCTGGCCGTCGCCGGCGCAGCCCTGAGCGGGTCGTGGCTCCTGGTCACCCTCGCCGCCGGCCTCGGAGTGCTCCTCGGAGCCGCGGCCACCCGGATCACCTACAGCGAGCTCGTCGAGTCGAGGGTCGAGGCCGCGCGCGACCGGGCCGCCCAGGCCGCGGCCTACAACGCGCTCACCGAGGAGCGCACCGCCGAGCACGCGTCGTACGTCGAGGACGTGCGCGCCCGGCTCGCCGAGCGCGAGCAGGCGCTCGACGAGCTCGAGCTGGCGCTGTCGCTCTCGCAGCGACGTGCCGCCACCTCGACCCGCAAGCGCAACGCCGAGGGCCGCCGTGCCGCGAGCCTCCAGGTGCGCCTCAGCGGAGCCGAGGAGCGTGCCGCCATCGCCCAGCTCCGCGTCGTCGAGCTCGAGCAGGAGGTGCTCGCCCTGCGCGCCGAGCTCGAGACCGTCACGAGTGCCTGGCACGCCGCCGAGAACCTCCGCAAGCACGCTTGAGTCGTTGACCCGGCGCGAACTTCGCGCCGGGTCAACGGAGCGCGTGCGGCAGGATGGCGGGTCGTGATGCCCGACGAGAGCCGGTTCGAGCCCGACCCCGACGCGCTCGTCGAGCCGCCGCCCGGGCTTCCCGACGGCTGGCGGGTCGGCACGCCGGACCCCGACGACCCGGGCGACGTACGCCGCCTGACCGAGCTGCTGCGCGCCCACGAGAGCGCGGGCCGGGGGTGGGCCGGGGCCGGCAAGGCCGACGTGCTCGTCGAGGTGTCCGAGCACGGGCTGCGCACCCGGCAGAACGTCGTCGTCCGCGACGGGGCCGGCGTGGTCCGGGCGTGGGGGAGCGTGCACGACCGGGCCAGCGGCCGGATGCTGTTCACGCACGTCGTGGAGCGCGGGCTCGTGGAGCAGGTGGGGCGGGCGTGCTCCGACGTGCTGGTGGAGTGGGCGGTCGGCCAGGCCCGCGAGGTCGGCGCCGCCCGGGGTCTCGAGGTGCAGCAGATCGACACCGGCGCGTACGCCGACGACGAGCGCCAGCACCGGTGGCTGGCGGCGTCCGGGTTCACCAAGGTCCGCACCTGGTGGCAGATGACGCGACCGGTCACCCCCGACGAGGTCGGGCTGGTCGAGGACCCCGCGCGCTGGGAGCGCGACGGCGTGGTGGTCCGGCGCGTCGAGTGCGAGCGCGACGGCGGCGAGCCGATCGAGGCCGACCTGCGTGCCGTGCACGACGTGCTCGAGGCGGCGTTCACCGACCACTTCAACTCCAAGCCGGAGACGTTCGACGAGTTCCTGTTCCGCCTGCGGCTCGACCCCGGCCACCGCTGGGACCACTGGTGGCTGGCCGAGGTCGACGGAGAGCCTGCGGGGGCGCTGGTCGGCACCGAGTCGGGGTCGGGGTCCTACGTCGCCTACATCGGCGTCGTCGAGCTGGCGCGCGGGCGGGGCGTCGCCAAGGGCCTGCTGCGGACCGTGATCGCGGACGCCGCCGCGCGCGGCCGCGACAACGTCGGCCTGGAGGTCGACGCCGACTCCCCGACCGGCGCGGACCGGCTCTACCGGGGCATGGGCTGGGAGACGTCGTACGTCACCGAGTCGTGGCACCGTGACGTGACCGTCGGGTGATCGCCTGCACGTGGTGGGGCCACTCGACCGCCACCGTGGAGCTGGGCGGCAGCCGGGTCGTCACGGACCCGCTGCTCACCGACCGGCTGCTGCACCTGGTCCGGCACAGCGCGGCGCCCGGCGCGGCGGCGGCGCAGGCCGACCTCGTGCTCGTCTCGCACCTGCACCACGACCACTGCCACCGGGCCTCGCTGGCCCGCTACGGGGCCGACGTGCCGATCGTCGCCCCGCGCGGGGCGGAGCGCCTGCTCGCCCGGCTGGCGGGGGACCGCCTGCTGCTGGTCGAGCCCGGCGACGTCGTCGAGCGGGCCGGCGTACGCGTGGAGGTGCTGGCCGCCACCCACGACGGGCGCCGGCACCCCCTGTCGCGCGACCGGCCGCCCGCGCTCGGCTTCCGCTTCGGCAACGACGCGGGCGCGTGCTGGTACCCCGGCGACACCGAGCTCCGCGACGACATGGCCGACGTCGACCCGGTCGACCTCGCGCTGGTGCCCGCGGGCGGCTGGGGACCGACGCTGGAGGAGGGTCACCTCGACCCCGACGAGGCCGCGGTCGCCGTACGCCGCGTGGGCGCGCGCTGGGCGGTGCCGGTGCACTGGGGCACGTTCTGGCCCGCCGGCCTGCAGCACGTCGCCCGCACCAACCACGAGCGGCTGTTCGTGTCGCCCGGCCCGCGCTTCGCCGCCGCGCTCGCCGGCTCGGGGGTCGAGGCCGTGGTGCTGGCGCCCGGGGAGCGGGCCGCCCGCGAAGCGTGAGTCGCCCCGGGGTCGCCGGGTCGTCCCCGGCTGCCCGGGTCGCCCCTGCGCGTCCGGGGTAACTCACCGTTCGGTCAGCTTGTGCACCGGCAGGACGGTCGGGAAGCCGACCGAACGGTGAGTTACCCCGGGGACGGCTCAGGCGGCCGCCGAGTTACCCCGGGACGGCTCAGGCGGCCGGCTCGGCCAGCGACGCCCGCAGCGCCTTGTGGATCCCGTTGGGGGTCAGCACGCCGACGAACTGCGCTCCGTCGCGCACGCCGACCACGCCCTTGTCGCTGCGCAGGATCATGGTCAGCGCCTCCTCGAGCGTCGCCGTGACGTCGACGGTGTCGGCCAGGTCGCCGGTGCTGACGCCGTCGATGGACTCGAGGTGCGAGGGGTCGATCTGGGTGACGGTCAGCCGCCGCAGGCCTTTGGTGGCGCCGACGAAGTCCTCGACGAACTCGTCGGCCGGGTGGCCCAGCAGCTCGGCGGGCGTGCCGTACTGCGCCAGCCGCCCACCGGTCGCGAACACGGCGACCCGGTCACCCATGCGCACCGCCTCGTCGATGTCGTGGGTGACCATCACGACGGTCTTGGCGAGCTCGGACTGCAGCCGCAGGAACTCGTCCTGAAGCCGGATCCGCACCACCGGGTCGACCGCCCCGAACGGCTCGTCCATCAGCAGCACCGGCGGGTTCGCGGCGAGCGCGCGGGCCACGCCGACCCGCTGCTGCTGCCCACCGGAGAGCTGGTGCGGGTAGCGGTCGCCGTACGTCGCCGGGTCGAGCCCCACGAGGTCGAGCAGCTCGTGTGCGCGCTGCCGCGCGACCGACCGCGACTCGCCGTACAGCAGCGGCACGGTCATCACGTTGGCGACGATCGTCTGGTGCGGGAACAGCCCGATCTGCTGGATCACGTAGCCGATCCCGCGGCGCAGCTTCACCGGGTCGGAGCGGGTCACGTCGGCACCGTCGATCTCGATGGCGCCGGTCGTGGGCTCGATCAGGCGGTTGATCATCTTCAGGGTCGTCGACTTCCCGCATCCCGACGGGCCGACCAGGACGACCAGCTCGCCCTCGGCGACCTCGAGGTCGAGCTCGTGGACGGCGACGGTCCCGTCGTCGTAGGTCTTGCCGACACCCGACAGGCGGATCATCGCCCGGCCGGACCGGACACCCGAAGGGGTAGCCTCCATGCGCGTGACCCTACCGGCGGCGGCGGCGCTCGCGGCCGCTCCGGCGGACGGCCCGAGCTGCTACAGCCGGCTGACCAACGAGTGGATCTGCCGGCAGTACGTCGAGGACTTCCGCCCCGAGATCCAGCACGCGACGGTCGAGCACCTCCAGATCACGGCGCTCGCGGTGCTGCTCGGCCTGGTGATCGCATTCCCGCTGGCGCTGGTCGCCCGGCGCTTCACCCGCCTGGAGTCGACGGTGGTGGGCCTCGCGACCGCGATCTACACGATCCCGTCGCTGGCCCTGCTGCCGCTGATGGTGCCGTTCACCGGGCTCTCGAAGACCACCGTGGTGATCGCGCTGGCGCTCTACGCGCTCACGATCCTGGTCCGCGCGATCCTGGAGGGCCTGCGCGGCGTGCCCGACGAGGTCGTGGAGTCCGCGCGCGGGCTCGGCTACGGCGCCACCCGGCTGCTGGTCCGGGTCGAGGTGCCGCTGGCGATCCCGGTGATCATGGCCGGGCTGCGGGTGGCGACCGTCTCGACCGTCGCGCTCACCACCATCGGCTCCCTGGTGGCGTACGGCGGCCTCGGCAACCTCATCAAGGACGGCGTCAACTCCAACTTCCGCGCCGAGCTGTTCACCGCCTCGGTGCTGTGCGTCGTCCTCGCCGTCGTGCTCGACGTGGTCATCGTCGCCGCCCAGCGGCTGCTCACCCCGTGGAGCAGGGGGGTGCGCGCATGATCACCCCAGGAAGGCGCTCGAAAGGGGCGCTGCGCGCGGAGGCTCTCTCGCCTCCGCGGGGACCCCGGAAGACATGACCGCGTTCCGCGACACCTGGCACTACCTCACGACCGCCGCGAACTGGACCGGCGACCGCGGGATGCTCCACCTGCTCGAGCAGCAGCTGCTGCTCACGGTCACGGCGCTGCTGATGGCCATGGTCGTCGGGCTGCCGCTCGCGCTGTGGCTCGGGCACCTCGGCAGGGGTGGCTTCCTGGCCATCAACATCAGCAACATCGGTCGTGCGGTGCCGACGTTCGCGCTGCTGGCGCTGTTCGTGACCGCCGACTTCCCGGGCGTCCGCGAGTTCGGACCGTACGGCCGGGCCGGGCTGGCCACGCTGCTCGCGCTGGCGCTGTTCGCGCTGCCGCCGATCATCACCAACTCCTACGTCGCCGTGCGCGAGGTGCCGGCCGACGTGAAGCAGGCGGCCGACGGCATGGGCATGACGGGCGCGCAGAAGTTCTTCCGGGTCGAGCTCCCGCTCGCGCTCCCGCTGATCGCCAGCGGCGTACGCCTCGCGCTCGTCCAGGTCTGGGCCACCGCCACCATCGCCGCGCTGGTGGCCGGCCCCGGGCTGGGCCGGGTGATCACCGACGGGTTCTTCCGCACCAACTACGGCAAGGGCATCGCGGGCGCGGTCGTGGTGGGCCTCGTCGCGCTCGTGCTGGAGCTGCTCGCGGCGGGCCTGCAGCGTCTCGTGGCACCGTCGCACCACGGATCGTCACCCAACCGTGACCCCGGAATGTCGGTGACGGGCTCTAGCGTTGCCGTGGAGGCCGGTTGACGCTCGGACGCCGGCCCAGCACAGCCCAGCACCGCTCCTGCACCTCCGGACACGCGTGGCCGTCGGCCACGGGACACAGAAGGACACGATGACCATGCAACGGTCGATCAGACGATCTCTCGCCGCGGTGCTCTCCGTCGGCACCCTCCTCCTCGCCACGGCGTGCGCCGATGACGACCTCAGCTCCGGGGGGGCCAAGGACGACGACGCCACCACGTCCCCGTCCGCGCAGACCTCCGAGACCGGTGGCGACACCGCCGCCGGCGGCCCGCTCACGCTGGCCGGGCAGAGCTTCCCCGAGGCGGCGCTGGTCGCCTCGATGTACGAACAGCTCCTGGAAAGCGCCGGCTACGACGTGACGACCAAGCTCGTCGACTCGCGCGACGGCTACATGGCCGACTTCCCGGGCGGCGTCGACGTCGTGCCGGAGTACGTCGGCGGCATCGTCAACTTCCTCAACAGCCAGAAGAACGGCGAGAACGCCTCGCCGTTCGAGGCGGGCGACGGCGACGAGCTCGCCGAGGCGGGCAAGGCCCTGCTCGACGAGGCCGGCATCACCCTGCTCGACCAGTCGGCCGCGACCGACACCAACGCGTTCATGGTCACGCAGGACTACTCCGACTCCAACGGCGTCACCAAGCTCTCCGACCTCGAGGGCGTGAGCGTCAAGCTCGCCGCCGCCCCCGACTGCGAGGGCCGGCTCGACTGCGAGGGCGGCCTGTCCGACCAGTACGGCATCGACATCACCGAGGTACTGCCGCTCGGCTACGCCAGCGACCAGACCTACCAGTCGGTGCTGAGCGGCGAGTCCGAGCTCGGCGAGACCAGCACGACCGACGGCACGCTGGAGTCCCAGGGCCTCGTGGTCCTCGAGGACGACAAGCACATCCAGCCGGCCCAGAACCTCGTGCCGGCCGTCTCCACCGAGTTCCTCACGGCCCACCCCGACATCGCCGACGTCCTGGGCCCGCTGATGGCCGCGCTCACGACGGAGAACCTCACCGAGCTCAACGGCCGGGTCGCCGTCGACCGCGAGAAGCCCGAGGACGTCGCCGCCGACTTCCTCAGCGAGAACGGGCTGCTCTAGTCACGTCTCACGGGCGGGCCAGTTTCACCGGGTACCCGGTGAAACTGGCCCTTCCCGTAAGGAACTCCAGCCGGTCAGGTGCAGTTTCACCGGGTACCCGGTGAAACTGCCGCTTCCCATACGAAACTGCCGCTTCCCGGACAAAACTGCCGCGCACGTCAGCGCTCATGCTCCCGCAACGCCAGCGCCTCGGGAGCCACCGTCGCCAAGTCGATGACCGGTACGTCGATCCGCCGCCCGGCCGGGGTCTCGACCCGGTCGACCGGGCGGCCGAGCTCGCGCGCGTAGGTCACCACCGCGGCAGCGTCGTCACGGCGGTCCTGCTCGACCAGCCAGCCGACCAGCCGGTCGACCGGCAGCAGGCCGCTGTGGGTGAGCGAGCGGGAGCCCCAGATCGACAGGACACCCTCGCGCAGCAGGTCCCACCACTCGTCGTCGCAGCCTGGGATCTCCGCGAAGTAGCGGTGCAGGTCGCCGGCCAGCACCCGGTCGCGCATCACCGCCGTGACCTTCGGCGCGCCGTACTCCTCGACCGAGCGCAGCGAGTCGAGCTTCGTCGACCAGCGGTCGGCCAGGTCGCGCAGCGAGGAGCGCTGCTGGGTGATCGACGTGCCGTCGGTGCGGATGCGCCAGTGGTAGACGACCTCCGGGACGATCCCGAACCTCCGCGCCCGCAGGTAGGCCAGCGTCGTCGCGGGCTGGTCCTCGTAGCGCACGCCCTCGGGCCACGCCAGCCCGGTCGCACGCCAGAAGTCGGTGCGCCAGAGCTTGTTCCAGGCGAAGACGTCGCCGAGGATCTCCGGCAGGTCGTCGACCACCACGTCGGTCCGCTGCCGGTGCAGGCGCCTCATCCACGGCGGCTCGACCAGCGCCTCGCCCTCCGGCCCGACCTCCCACCGCGCCACGGAGCCGGTCACGAAGTCCGCGCCCGTGCGGGTCAGCTGGCGCAGCAGCGTGGCGTAGGCGCCGGGCGGCACCACGTCGTCGGAGTCCGCGAACGCGAGCAGGTCGCCACCGACGTGCCGCAGCCCCTCGTTGCGGGCGGCGCCGAGTCCGCGGTTCTCGGTGTGCACCACCCGCACCCGCGGGTCCCGCGCGGCGTAGCCCTCCGCGATCTCACCGGAGTCGTCGGGCGACCCGTCGTCGACGACGACGACCTCGAGCGCGGTGCGCCCGAGGGTGCCGGCCTGCGCGAGCACCGAGTCGAGGCAGGCCGGGAGGTACGCCGCGACGTCGTACGCCGGCACGACCACGCTCAGCAGCGACGGTCGGCCCCTCGCGAACATGGACGCCACGCTAGTCCGGGGGTAGTCCGTGACGCTGGGGCCCCAGTTCATCCACAACCGGGGCCCCAACGTCACGGACTACCCCCCCGACCGGGCGGAGCGATCCCGCCATCGGCGCCCGTGACGGATAGGCTTGCGCGCCGTGACCGAGCTCAGCCTGACCGACGCGTCGACGTACCCGCGCAAGGTCCTGTTCGTCGCCGGGGCGGGGCGCAGCGGCACCTCCACGATGGCCGGGCTGATGCGCATCATGGGCCTGCACGTGCCGCAGCCCGAGGTCGTCGCCGACGAGACGAACCCCAAGGGCTTCGGCGAGCCGCGCTGGGTGGTCGACCACCACGACCGGCTGCTCAAGGAGGCGCTGGTCCAGGTCAGCGACTCCCGGCCCGAGGCGTGGTTCGAGACCGGCCGGGTCGCCACCCGCGAGCACGAGCGGATCGCGACCGCAGAGTGGCTCGAGAGCCACTTCCGGGTCAGCACCGAGCTGGTGGTGAAGGACCCGCGGCTGGGGTGGTTCCTCGGCCTGTGGCGGGTCGCCGCGGTCCGCACCGGCGCGACGCCTGTCTTCGCGACGATGCTCCGGCCGCCGAGCGAGGTGGTCGGCAGCAAGCAGACCTACTACGCCAACCGGCTCGGCTCGGCCCACCTGGCCGCCAGCTGGCTGAACATGATGCTGCACACCGAGCGCGGCACCCGCGAGTCGGTCGCCGACGGCGGCCGCGTCTTCGTCCGCTACGGCGACCTGCTCGACGACTGGGTGAAGGCCTCCATGCACGTGGCCGAGACGCTGCAGCTCCAGCACGTGCTGCACGCCGACAGCGAGCAGATCCGCGAGGGCCACCGGTTCGTCGACCCCGGGCTGCGCCGGATGAGCCAGACCCTCGAGGACCTCAACCTCCCGAAGCAGCTCCACGAGCTCACCGCCGCCACGTGGGAGGAGCTCAACAAGCTCGCCGACCCGGGAGGTGACACCCCCGCCGTGCACGAGGCGCTCGACCAGCTCCGCGAGGCGTACGTCGACCTCTACGAGGAGTCCGCGGCCATCTCGCGCTCCTCGGTGGTGGCGGCCGAGCAGCGGCTCAAGCGCCAGCGCGGGGCCGGTGCCGCGGTCGAGCCGCGCGGTGCCGACCTCATCCCCCACGGCGTGCGGGCCGCGATCCCGCCGTCGGTGCGCCGCGGGCTGCGCCGGATGGCCGGCCGCGAGCGGCCCGCCGGTGAGTGACCGTGGTTGACGCAGTGAGCGCGACCGGCATCCAGAACCTCGAGGGGCACGCCGAGTTCGACATCGCCTGGCCGTGGACCAGGCCGGGCGGCCTCCGGCCCGGAGCGACCGCGGTGCTCCGCGTCAAGGACGAGGCCCGCAGCATGCCGTGGGTGCTGCCGCCGCTGCTGCGCGCCTGCGACCACGTGCTGGTCGTCGACAACGGCTCGACCGACGGCACGCCCGAGGTGACCGCCGAGACCGCCGCCGCAGCCGGGCTCGCCGACAAGCTGAGCCAGGCGACGTACCCCTTCAGCGTCGCGCGCGCGGGTGCCGAGCACCTCGCCCAGCCGGAGCATTCGGTGCACTCGCTGGCCTACTTCTACAACTGGTGCTTCGCCCAGGTGCAGACCCGCTACTCCTGGAAGTGGGACGGCGACATGGTCCTCACCACCGAGGGCGAGGTCTCGATCGGCGACCTGGGCTGGCAGGTCGGCGACGTGCAGTCGATCATCCGGGTGCCTCGCCACGGGCTCTACCTCGAGAGCGACTCCAAGGGCTACCTCGACCTCGGCCTGCGCAACGCCGAGGAGTGGGGCTTCCCCATCGGGCCCGACTTCGTGTTCACCAAGGCCTACGAGTGGGAGATCCGCACGACGCCCGACCCGGTGCGCTCGATCGGCCTCCCGCACGGGCTCTGCGTGGAGCTGAAGTACCTCGACGGCGACGAGTTCGCGCACTGGACCGACCCCGCGTCGTTCGCCACGAGCTACCGCAACAAGCGCAAGCGCCGCGAGTGGACGGTCTACAACGCGCTGCTCGAGGGCACGGTGCTCCCCGGCGTGCACGAGATAACCGCCCCGGCCGGCGTGCACATCGTCGACCACGTCACCCAGGAGTGGCTGCCGCGCGCGCCGCGCCCGCTCGAGGTCGGGCTCCCCGAGCTCGCGCCGCTTTCGCCGGCCCAGCAGGCGCTGGCCCGCGAGTCGCAGCCGTAGCCACGCACACCTGGCAGGCTCGCCGTAAACCCATCAGCGGTGTCGCCCTCGTCACGTCCGCAGCGGTGTCAGCGAGGGAAACTTCGCCGTACCGTTGTCGTTGAACTCAGAAGAAGTAGTCCGGTACCCGCCCCGGCCTCTGCTCGCAGAGGTGGTCGGAGGGATTGGAACGAAAGAGGTTCGCATGACGCGCATGCGCGTGGGTGTCGTCGGCGCCGGCCGGGTGGGTGCCGTGCTCGGCGCCGCGCTCCGGGCCGCCGGCCACGACGTGGTCGCCGCCGCGGGCGAGTCCGACGCGTCGCGCCGCCGGATCGACGAGCTGCTGCCGGGCGTCCCACGCCGCAAGCCCACCGACGTGGCGCGCGCCGCCGACCTGCTGCTGCTCGCCGTGCCCGACGACATGCTCGCGAACGTCGTCACCATGCTCGCCGACAGCGGGGCGCTCCACGCCGGCCAGCACGTCGTGCACACCTCCGGCCGGCACGGCCTGGCCGTGCTCGAGCCGGCCCGCCTGGTCGGTGCCCGGGTGGCGGCCATGCACCCGGCGATGACCTTCACCGGCACCTCCGTCGATCTCGACCGCCTGGCCGGCACCGTCTTCGGCCTCACCGCCGGGCAGCAGGAGCGGGCCGTCGTCGAGTCGCTGGTCGCCGACCTCGGCGGCACCCCGATGTGGGTGCCCGAGGAGATGCGCACGCTCTACCACGCCGGGCTCGCCCACGGCGCCAACCACCTCGTCACGCTGGTCACCGAGGCGATGGAGATCCTCTCCGCCGCCGGTGCGGCCGACCCTGCGGGCACGCTGCGCCCGCTGCTCACCGCCGCCCTCGACAACGCCCTCGAGCACGGCGATGCCGCGCTGACCGGGCCGATCGTCCGCGGCGACCTCGGCACCGTCCGCGCCCACCTCGAGGACATCACGGCCAACGCCCCGCAGACGCTGGCGGCGTACGTCGCCCTAGCGCGCGACACCCTCGACCGGGCCGTGACCGACGGCCGGGTGGTGCCGATCCGGGCGGCCCGCATCCGCGACCTGCTCGACGCCGCCGTGGCAGGCCGCCCGCTCCGACAGGTCCGATGACCCGACCTCCCGTCCTCGCGCACACCCGCGCGGAGCTCGACGGCGTGCTCGCGGACGCCCGCCGCGACGGCCGACGGGTCGGGTTCGTGCCGACCATGGGCGCGCTGCACGAGGGGCACGCCAGCCTGCTCCGCGTCGCGCGCGAGCGGGCCGGCGACGGACCGGTGGTCGCCTCGGTCTTCGTCAACCCGCTGCAGTTCGGACCGACCGAGGACCTCGACCGCTACCCGCGCACCCTCGACGAGGACCTCGCGGTCTGCGAGCGCGAGGGCGTCGACGTCGTCTTCGCACCGGCGGTCGACGAGGTCTACCCCGAGTGGCCCGCGCAGCCCCAAGTGACGGTCGAGCCGGGCCCGCTCGCCACCGTGCTGGAGGGCAGGACCCGGCCGGGCCACTTCCGCGGGGTGCTCACCGTCGTCGCCAAGCTCTTCGGCCTCGTGCGTCCCGACCTCGCGGTCTTCGGCCAGAAGGACTACCAGCAGCTGGTGCTGGTCCGCCGGATGGTCGACGACCTCTGCCTGGGTGTGGAGGTGGTCGGTGCGGAGACGCAGCGCGAGCCGGACGGGCTCGCGCTGTCGAGCCGCAACCGCTACCTCGACACCGACCAGCGCCTGGAGGCGGCGGTGCTCAGCCGCGCCCTCCGCGCAGCCCAGCAGGACGCCGTCCGCGGCGTCGACGCGGCGCTCGGCGCGGCCCGCGCCGCGCTGCGCACCAGCCACGGCGTGGACCTCGACTACCTCGTCGTCACCGACCCCGAGCTCGGCGAGCTGCCCGGCGACGTGCGACCCGGCACCGAGGCGCGGATCCTCGTCGCCGCGAAGGTCGGCAGCACGCGCCTCATCGACAACCTCCCCCTCACGATCGGAACCCAGGCAGAGGTGGACCGCTGATGCTCCGCACCATGATGAAGAGCAAGATCCACCGCGCCACGGTGACCCAGGCCGACCTCCACTACGTCGGGTCGGTGACCGTCGACGAGGACCTCCTCGACGCCGCCGACCTGCTGCCCGGCGAGCTCGTGCACATCGTCGACGTCACCAACGGAGCCCGGCTCGAGACCTACACGATCGCCGGCGAGCGCGGCAGCGGCGTGATCGGGATCAACGGCGCGGCGGCGCACCTCGTGCACCCCGGCGACCTCGTGATCCTCATCGGCTACGGGCAGATGGACACCGCCGAGGCGCGCGAGCTGGAGCCGCACGTGGTCTTCGTCGACGCCGACAACAAGATCCTCGCCACCGGCCTCGACCCGGCGGAGGCGCCCGACGGTTCCGGACTCGTCCGCGGCGACCTCCCGGCGAACCACTAGATTCTCCGGATGGCCACCCCCGTGCGCCGGCTCCCGGGCCGCCTCACCGCGCCCGACCCCGGCTGGACGACGACCGCCGATGTCGTCGTCATCGGCTCCGGCATCGCCGGGCTCACCGCCGCGCTCCGGCTCCGCGAGGCGCTGCCACCCGGTGGTGTGAAGGTCCTGGTCGTCACCAAGGACGTGCTGGCCGCCGGCTCGACGCAGTGGGCGCAGGGCGGCATCGCCGCCGCGCTCGGGCCCGGCGACACCCCGGCCCAGCACGAGGTCGACACGCTCGTCGCCGGCGCGGGGGCGTGCGACCTCGACGCCGTGCGGGTGCTCGTCGAGGAGGGGCCGGACGCCGTCCGTGAGCTGATCGCGCTCGGCACCAACTTCGACCACAGCCCCGACGGCGAGCTCAGCCTGACCCGCGAGGGCGGCCACCACCGCGACCGCATCGCCCACGCGGGCGGCGACGCCACCGGCGCGGAGATCCAGCGCGCGCTGATCGCCGCCGTCGAGCGGGCGCCCGAGATAGAGGTGATCCAGCACGCGCTCGCGGTGGACCTGCTGCTCGCCGACGACGGTGGCGTCGCCGGGGTGACGCTGCACGTGATCGGCGAGGGCGTCCGCGACGGCGTGGGCGCCGTGCGCTGCCGCGCGGTCGTGCTGGCCTCGGGCGGCCTCGGGCAGGTCTTCTCCCAGACCACCAACCCCGCCGTCTCCACCGGTGACGGGATGGCGCTCGCGCTCCGCGCGGGCGCGACGCTGCGCGACCTCGAGTTCGTGCAGTTCCACCCGACGGTGATGTACCTCGGTCCCGACTCCCGCGGCCAGCAGCCGCTCATCTCCGAGGCGGTCCGGGGCGAGGGCGCGTTCCTCGTCGACGGTCTGCCGGAGGAGGGCGGCCACCGCTTCATGCAGGGCGTGCACGAGCTCGCCGACCTCGCCCCTCGCGACGTCGTCGCCAAGGCGATCATGCGCCGGATGATCGAGACCGGCCAGCCGCACATGTGGCTCGACGCGCGGCACCTCGGGGCCGACTTCTGGGAGCGGCGGTTCCCCACGATCCTCGCGACGGCCCGGTCGCACGGCGTCGACCCCGTCACCGACCTGATCCCGGTCGCGCCGGCGTGCCACTACGCCAGCGGCGGCGTACGCACCGACCTGTGGGGCCGCTCCGACGTGCCCGGGCTCTACGCCACCGGCGAGGCGGCGTGCTCCGGTGTCCACGGCGCCAACCGGCTCGCCTCCAACTCCCTGCTGGAGGGGCTGGTCTTCTCGCGCCGCATCGCGCAGGTGCTGCCCGGCGAGCTTCGCGAGTGGGCCGAGCCGGCGACCGACCGGCGTACGGCGGGCCTGGTCCCCGGCCGGCTGCGCCGCGACCTGCAGGAGACCATGACCGCCGAGGTCGGCGTGCTGCGCAGCGCGACCGGGCTGGCCGGTGCCACCGCGGTGCTCGACAAGCTGGCCGGCGTCGCGGCCGAGGTCGTCGACGTCGAGTCGTGGGAGACCACCAACCTGCTCACCATCAGCACCGCCCTGGCCGACGCGGCCGCCCTGCGCGAGGAGACCCGCGGGTCGCACTGGCGCGAGGACTTCCCCGAGCGCGACGACGAGCGGTTCGCCGGTCACTTCGACGTCGTGATGAGCGACGGCGAGACCGAGCTGGTCTTCGTGCCGAGCCCGGCGACGGACACGCTGTGAGCGCGGCCGCCCTCCACGACGAGCTCGCCGCGGCCGGCCTCGACCCGGTCGAGGTGCAGGCGGCCATCGACCGCGCGCTGGCCGAGGACGTGCCCGGCGAGGACGTCACGAGCGTCGCCACGATCGCGGCCGACGCGCGCGGCGAGGGGGTCTTCGCGGCCCGCGAGCCCGGCACCGTCGCGGGGCTCGGCATCGCGGCGCTCGTCTTCGAGACCGTGCTGGGCGACGACGTCGAGGTCAGTGACCGGGTGCCCGACGGCACGCGCGTGGCGGCCGGCGACGTCGTGATGCGCGTGGCCGGACCGACCCGGGGCCTGCTCACCGCGGAGCGCACCGCCCTCAACTTCGCCTGCCACCTCTCCGGCGTCGCCACCGCCACCGCCGCGTGGGTCGACGCCCTCGAGGGCACGAGCGCGCGGGTCCTCGACACCCGCAAGACGCTGCCCGGCTGGCGCGCGCTCCAGAAGTACGCCGTGCGCTGCGGTGGCGGCCTCAACCACCGGATGAGCCTCTCCGACCGCGCGATGGTGAAGGACAACCACGTGGTCGCCGCGGGCGGCGTGGTGCCGGCGTACGACGCCGTCCGGCGCACCTACCCCGACCTGCGCGTCGAGGTCGAGGTCACCGACCTCGACCAGCTGCGCGAGCTCCTCGACGCCGGGTGCGAGGAGATCCTGCTCGACAACATGTCCGACGAGCTGATGGCGGAGGCCGTCCGCGTCACGGCCGGCCGGGCGCGGCTCGAGGCCTCGGGCGGTCTCACCGTCGACCGAGCCCGCCAGGTGGCCGCGACCGGCGTCGACTTCATCTCGGTCGGGGCGCTCACGCACTCCGTGCGGGTCTTCGACATCGGTCTCGACCTCACCGAGGGCTGAGGGCGGAGCTCCCGTGCCCCTCCTCGCCGCCGACATCGGCAACAGCCACACCGTGCTCGGGCTGGTCGACGACGGCGAGGTCAGCGCCGACTGGCGGGTCGCCACCGACGACCGCCGCTCCGCCGACGAGTGGGCCGTCCTGCTGCGCGGCCTGCTCGGCACGGCGATCGAGGAGGTCGACGGCATCGCGGTGTGCGCCACCGTCCCCGCCGTGCTCCACGAGTGGCGGGAGATGCTCGGCCGGCACTTCCCCGACGTCACCGCGGTCGTCGTCGAGCCCGGCGTGCGCACCGGCATCCCGGTGCTGACCGACAACCCCCGCGAGGTCGGGTCCGACCGGATCATGAACGCGCTCGCCGCCGCCACGGAGTACGGCGGTCCCGCGATCGTCGTCGACTTCGGCGGCACCGCGACCACCTTCGACGTCGTCAACGGCGCCGGTCAGTACGTGGGCGGCGCGATCGCCCCCGGCATCGAGGTCTCCCTCGAGGCGCTGGGCCGCCGCGGCGCCCAGCTGCGGAAGGTCGAGCCGGTGCGGCCCCGCAGCGTGATCGCCAGGAACACCGTGGAGGCGCTTCAGTCCGGGCTGGTCTTCGGCGTCGCCGCGCAGGTGGAGGGCATCGTCGACCGGATGATCGACGAGCTCGGTGCCGCGCCCGCCGACGTCCACGTGGTCGCGACGGGCTACCTCGCCCCGCTGGTCGCCGACGAGTGCCGGTGCTTCACCGACACCGCCCCGTGGCTGACCCTTCGCGGTCTCGAGCTGGTCTTCGCCCGCAACACCTGACCGAGCCGCGGGCCACCACCGGCCGCCACCGAGTCGGACCGGTCCCGCGCGCCCACGTATATTGCCCAGACGTGAGCCAGCCCGTCGGGATCGTCATCCGCGCGCGGGGCGGACGCCTCCTGCTGGAGCGGGCACTGCGCAGCGTCGCCGCCCAGTCGCACGCCGACTGGACCGCGGTCGTGGTCGGCGCCGACCTCGGTGACCTCGGTGGCGAGGCCGCCGATCCGCGGGTGACCTTCCTCGACCTCCCCGGCGCCGGCGCGGCCGAGGCGGCGAACGCCGGGCTCGACGCGCTGGGAGCGCACGCGCCGGCGTACGTCGCCCTCCACGACGACGACGCGACCTGGCACCCGTCGTTCCTCGAGCGGGCGCTCGCGCACCTCGAGCACCACCCGACCGACGCCGCCGTGGCGGTCCGTGCCGAGGTCGTCGTCGAGGCGCGCGACGCCGACGGCGTCCGCGAGCTGAGCCGCGAGCCGCTGGCGCAGGACGACCACGAGGCCTCCCTGGTCGCCTCGGTGTGGGGGAGCTACCTCCCGGTCTGCTCGCTCGTCGTCCGCGACGACGCGCGCCGGGCCGTCGGCGGGTTCGACACCGCACTCGACGCGCTGGAGGACTGGGACTTCGTGCTGCGACTGCTCGCGCACGGGCGGGTCGGGTTCCTCGACGCCGAGCCGCTGGCCGCTTGGCACCACGAGCCCGACCTGCCGGACCACTCCGCTGCCGAGCTGAGGCTGCGCGACCGCTACGTGCGCCGCGACCTCGCGAGCGGCGCGGACGGCGTCAGCGGGCTCGGCGCGCAGCTCGGCCTCGCACACCAGCTGCGCGGCATCGGAGCCAGGAACGACGCCGCCTGGCGCGAGCTGTCGCGGGTGACCGACACGTGGGGGCACGCCCACCAGGACCAGCTCGACGTGGTCAGCACCGAGGTGCAGCTCGAGCTCGGCCGCCTGCGCGGCGAGATGCTGCTCATGCGCGAGATGCTCACCGACATCGAGGAGGACGTGACCGGCCTCGCCGAGCGGTTCGAGACGGCGCTGGCCAAGAACCGCAGGGCGAGCGAGGCCATGGTGCGTGCGCTGGTGGCGCGGCTCGACGAGGCCGGGCCGTCGAGGCCGGCACCGTGGACGGTCCGCCGGGTGGCCGGCGGCGTGCGGCGGCGCGTCTCCTCGCGCCTCGGCAGACGCTCCGGAACGGGCTCCGGGGAGGCCCCGCAGGCACCCGGGATGCTGCCCGGGAGCGGCCGCTCGCCGAATCGGGATCAGGACCCGCGGACGGTATAGTCCACGGAGCCCAGAGCGCGGGCGGAACTTGCCGCCGCGTCGTGTCCCCGTCCTTGTCGAGGATTTCGTGCGTCGAGCCGTCTTCTACCTGTTCTACGACCCTGACGGTCGGGTGGACGACTACGTCCTGCACACGCTGACCGGGCTCCGCGCCCACGCCGAGCACATCTTCGTGGTCTCCAACGGCCCCCTCGACGACGCCAACCGGGCCCGGCTCGAGGGTGTCGCCGACCGCGTCTGGGCGCGCGAGAACGTCGGCTACGACGTGTGGGCCTACAAGGAGGCCATGCAGGTCTTCGGTGCCGACGCGCTCGCGGAGTTCGACGAGCTCGTGCTCATGAACTGCACGTTCTTCGGGCCGATCGGCAGCTTCGACGAGCTGTTCGCGCGCATGGACGCGCGCACCGAGCTCGACTTCTGGGGCATCACCGAGCACGGCGCCAGCAAGCAGGTCCGTGACGGCAAGGTGCGGCCGCTGGCGGCACACCTGCAGTCCCACTGGATCGCCGCGCGCCACAGCCTGTTCACCTCCGAGGAGTGGGCGACCTACTGGCGCGACATGCCGATGATCGTGTCCTACGACGACAGCATCGCGCGGCACGAGGTCCGGCTCACGACGTTCTTCACCGACCACGGCTACAAGATGGCGGTGGCCTACCCGTCCGACGACTACGACTCGGCCCACCCGGTGATGGACAACGTCGCGCAGATGGTGCGCGACGGCTGCCCCGTCGTGAAGCGCCGCTCGTTCTTCCACGACCCGCTCTACAACGAGCGCAAGGCCAACGACGGACGGCAGATCCTGCGGCTCATGGAGGAGCGCGGCTACCCGGTCGAGCAGATCTTCGCCAACCTGGCCCGCACCACCACGCCGCGGCTGATGATGACCAACCTCGGCCTGCTCGAGGTGCTGCCAGACGTCGACCTGGGCTACGACGCGTCGCGGCCGCTGCGGGTCGCCGTCGTCGCGCACGTCTACTACCCCGACATGACCGACGAGCTCCTCGACCTCGTCGAGCGGCTGCCGGTCACCCCGACCATCGTGATGACGACCGCCGACGAGGGCCGCCGCCAGGAGATCGAGGCCGTGCTCGCCCGGCGCGGGGTCGAGGCCGAGGTGCGCCTCGTGGCCAGCAACCGGGGGCGCGACATCTCGGCGTTCTTCATCGACTGCCGCGACGTCATCGAGAGCGACGACCACGACCTCGTGGTCAAGCTGCACTCCAAGCGGAGCCCCCAGGACGGCTACAACATCGGCGAGCTCTTCAAACGGCACCTTTTCGAGAATCTGCTCGGCTCACCGGGTTACGCTGCCAACGTCCTGCGGCTCTTCCAACAGCACAGCTCCCTCGGCATGGTGATCCCGCCCGTCTACCACATCGGCTACCCCACGCTCGGTCATGCGTGGTTCCTCAACAAGGAGGCCGCGGAGGAGCAGGCTGAGCGCATGGGGATCAGGGTGCCGTTCGACGACAGCACGCCGGTGTCCGCCTACGGCAGCATGTTCATCGCGCGCCCGCAGACGCTGCGTGCCATCACCCGTGCGGGCTACGCGCACGACGACTTCCCCGACGAGTCGGGCTACGGCGACGGCGCCCTGTCCCACGTGCTCGAGCGGCTGATGACCTACGCCGTGCTCAGCACCGGTCACCACGTGCGCGAGGTGATGAACGCCGAGCTCGCCGCGGTCAACTACAAGTTCCTCGAGTACCGCGCCATCCGGATCGGCTCGACGCTCCCGGCCTACCCCGGTCAGCAGCTCAACCGGATCTCCAAGCTCAAGCAGTTCCGTCGCAAGACCCTCAAGCAGGGCATTTACGACCCCGCGCGCCGCGAGGAGATCCGCGCCGAGCGCGAGGACAAGCGGGCCGCCCGGCGCTCGACCGGCACGGCCGGCTCGACCGGCTCGTCTCCCGCGACGACGACGGCTCCGCGACGGTGATCGCCTCGCTCCTGAGCCGCGACAACACCGTCGCGACGCGGTTCAGCTCCCGCGCCAACAGCATCGGCTTCTTCCGGTGGCTGATGGCGTTCCTCGTGATCTTCTCCCACGCCGGACCGATCGCCGGGTTCTACCACGGCGAGGACCTCGGCGTGCAGATCAGCGACGAGCAGTCACTGGGTGGCGTCGCGGTCGCCGGCTTCTTCTTCTTCAGCGGCTTCCTGATCACCCGCAGCAGGCGCCGCACCGGCGTCGTGCGCTACTTCTGGCGGCGGTGCCTGCGGATCATGCCGGCGTTCTGGACCGCGCTGCTGCTGACGGCGTTCGTGCTCGCGCCGATCGCGTGGCGTCGCGAGACGGGCTCGATGGGCGGCTTCTGGAACGCCGACGTCGACTCCCCGCTCACCTACGTCTACCAGAACATGTTCCTCAAGCTCGACCAGCGCAACATCGCCGGGATGGGCAGCTCGGTGCCGTTCGCCAAGGAGGGCGGCTACGACTGGAACGGCTCGGCCTGGACGCTCCAGTATGAGTTCAAGGCCTACATCATGGTCGGGCTGATCGGCCTGCTGGGCGTGCTGGGCTACGCCGCGAGCAAGTGGGTCTCGACGTTCGTCGCGGTCGGCATCATCGCGCTCAACGCGATGCTGTGGACCGGCCACGTCAACATCTTCACCTGGGACAACCTGCTCTCCCGGGTCTTCGGCCACTCGTGGCTCGTCGACAAGGTCGACGCCTTCCTGTTCGCGCCGTTCGGGCATCCCTTCCTCGGCGACCCGTTCAACCTCATGCTGCTCGCGCCGTTCGCCTTCGGCATGCTGTTCGCGCTCTGGGGCGACAAGATCCCGGTCAGCGACGTGCTCGCGGTGGTCGCGATCGCCGTGGCCCTGTTCACCTACGACCAGGGCGGCTGGAACGCCGGCGGGCAGTTCGGGCTCCTCTACTTCCTGATGTGGGGCGCCATCCGCTGGACGAGGCTCCAGCACTGGGAGAAGTTCGGCGACTTCTCCTACGGCGTCTACATCTTCGCGTGGCCGCTGATGATGTTCGCCTGCTACTTCGGGCTGCAGGAGCGGGGCATGCTCGTCTACTTCGCGGTGCTGACGATCGCCGTGCACGCGATCGCGTTCTGCAGCTGGCACCTGATCGAGAAGCCTGCGATGTCGCTCAAGGACTGGTCGCCGGCGCCGGTCCTCGCCGCGCTGCGCGGCCGCAGGAGCGCCTCCGCCGAGCCGGCGGCCGAGCCGGCCGAGCCCGCCGAGCCCGCCGCCCAGGCGTCCGAGCCCCACCACCCGTCCCAGGGCCCCGGGCACCACGCCGCGGCCGGCCCTGCGCTCGTCCCCGCCACTGCGACAGAGGAAGGTCTCTGATGACCACCCCCGAAGGTCCCGCGACCCCGACCAGCGACGCCCCCGAGGGCGGCGAGGTCCTCGCGGAGGCCCAGCGCCCCAAGCTGACCAACCGGTTGCGGCTGCTGCCGCTCGCCGCGCTCTGCCTGGCCGTCGCCGGCACGGCCGTGACCGGCGCGATCCACGGCGGCACGCTCACCGCCAGCGGCGCGCCGCCGGCCGCGCAGCCGGACCCCGCCGCCGCGCAGGCGCAGGCCGA
>NZ_AUGT01000029.1 GCF_000422805.1 Nocardioides halotolerans DSM 19273
GCGACTGGCCACCCGGCATGACCCACACCCACCACCAAACACGCTGGACCGACGGCGGCAAGACCAACCTCCGCGACCTCATCTCACTCTGCCCCCACCACCACGCACGAGCCCACGACCACCGCTACCACCTCGACCAGCTCCCCACCGGGAAGTACACCTTCCACCGACGCACCTAGGCCGGCGGTCGATGCCGAGCGGTCGGGGCCGTCCTCAGAACGCGACGGTGCCGGTGCAGACCTGACCGTCGAACTTCGCCTTGAACACGACGTTGTCGGTGCCGGGCCGGTCCGCGATCCGGCGCTCGGCGCTGAAGGAGCCGCTGCGGCCGCCGGTGGTCGACGAGCCCTTGGCCACGACCGCGCCGTTGTCCTTGAACTTCCAGCGCCAGGTCTGGCCCGCCCGGTTGGTGTCGACCTCGCCCTCGACCTCGAGGCCGCCGTCGTCGGTCTTGACCTTGAGCTTCCAGCGGGCGCCGTCGGAGCAGCTGCCGGTCTTGATGATGCGGTCGTCCTTGCTGCCACTCGCTGCGCTCTGGCTGCCGCCGTTGTCGTCGCCGGGGCCGTCGTCGCCTCCGTGCGAGGCGAACGCGGGCGCGCCGAGGGCGAACAGCGAGGCGGTGGTCAGGGCGGCCAGGGCGGTGGAGATCTTCGTCGTCATGGCAGCAGCGTGGGCCAGCACCGTGAGGCGGGCATGAGCCGGTGGTGAGAGCGCTCTTACCTGGACGAGCGCGCCCACGCGCGCAGCCGGCGGCCCGGCGCGTCGGGCGCGGGTGACTCCGACTGCTCCCACACGCGGCGCCACGCCGCGACGTCGGGTCCGCCGGGGTCGGGCGTCTCGCCGGACGACGCACGGCGGCGCGCGTCCCACCACGTCGTCCTGTCCTCGTCGAGGAGCGTGGCGACCGCCGCCTTGATGCGCGGGGCGAACTCGCGCACCGACTCGCCCTCCCGCGGGCGCAGCGGCTCGCCGAAGCGGATCGTGAGCTGCCGGCGCCCCGGAGACGGCCAGCCCTGGCCGCGCGGCATGGCCGCGAACGTGCCGCGGTGGGCGACCGGGACGACCGGCACGCCGTGCTCGTGGGCCAGGAACGCCGCGCCCATCCGGAAGTTCCCCATCCAGCCGTCCTTGGACCGCGTGCCCTCGGGGAAGATCACCAGCGACCAGCCGTCCGCCAGCACCTCGCCCGGCGTCGTCGCCATCGAGCCGCCCCGTCGGTCGATCGGGAAGGTGTTGAAGATCAGCGACGAGCCGACCGCGCGCCACCAGGTGTCGAAGAAGTAGTCGGCCGCGGCGGCGACCGCCGTGCGCCGGCGCCACTCGTCGGGCAACGACAGGAGCACGAGCGGCGTGTCGAGGTGCGAGGCGTGGTTGGCCGCGAAGATGACCGGCCCCTCGATCCGCTCGAGCACGTCGAGCCCCTCGACCTTCGTGCGGACCTGCGAGCGGAACAGCGGCTCCAGCCCGCCCTTCTGGGCCACCTCGCGGGCCGCGATGGCCGGCCGCCTGCGCGACCAGTCCGACGGGAACACGGTCTGCTTCGCCGGCAGCACGTAGGGCTCGGCCGAGCGGGGCACCTGCGAGCGCCGGCCCCAGCGCCAGCCCCGGGCCGTACGCCGGAGGTCGGAGACCCCCTCGGACAGGAAGCTCATCGCGTCACCGCACGTCCGCGAGCAGGTGGGGCGGGTTGTGCAGGTAGGTGATCGAGGGCGACGTGCCGACGGTGCCCGACGCCATCTCGAGCGCGTCCTGCAGCGTGGTCGCCGCCCGGAAGCCCATCCGCGCGGCCGCCTTGCGGTTGCCGCCCACCCAGATCACCTCGTCGACGTGGTCGAGCGCGTGGGCGATCCAGTACCACATGTAGAACGGGTGGACGCCGTGGTAGGCGTGCGAGGTGCGGTAGAGGTGGATGTACCACGGGTCCTGCGCGAACTGCTGCTCGTACTTCTCTCCCACCACCGCGGGGTCGGTCGACTCGGCGAGGACCTCCTCGTAGAAGTCGACGTACGACGGGTGGTGCAGCTGGTTGAACCCCTCGTCGAGCGGGTGGTAGAGGATCACCGCGCCGCCCTTCCGGACCACCGGCTGGCCGCGGTAGGAGTTGAAGTAGTAGCCCAGGCCCATGCAGGCGGCCAGCACGGGGTTCATCGAGCTGTTGACGTTGTAGGGCCCGAGGTAGGGCACGCCCATCACGAGCACGTCGGACTGCCCGTTGACCTCGACCGAGTGCTGCGCGTGCACCTTCTCCAGCGTCTTCTCGTGCACCGCCTCGACCTCGCCGGCGTTGACGCCCGTGAGCCCGTAGACCGACCGCAGGTCGTGGAACATCTTGTGCCGCAGCTTCGGCGGCGCCACCGCGAGCCCGCGCCGCACGCCGAGCATCGAGGCCTGGTCCTTGACCGACCACTCCCACTCCCGCTTCTGGAGGAAGCCGAACGGCGAGGGGAACACGTCGTTGTTGAGCGTCGTCTCGACCTGGAACACCTTCACGGTGTCCTTGATGATCCGGCCCATCCGCCACGCCGAGTGGTGCATCTCGGAGTGCTTGTGGTCCATGAACGAGCGCGAGTGGACCATCGTCTTGGCGTTGTGGTGGTGCCGCAGCGACTTGTACGACGCGAGCCCGATGCCGACGGACTTGTGGCCGCCGTCCATCGCGACGAGGTTCACGTTGACGTAGACCAGCAGGTCGGACTCGGCGGCCCGCTTGCTGATCTCGATGTCCTCGCCCTTCTCGGTGGTGCCGAGGTGGGCGAGCTCGTCGCGGTCCTCGGCGTCGAAGTTGTAGAGGTCGCCCTGGGGGTAGAACGAGCGGAACACCCGCTCCCCGACGATGTGCTTGAGCTCGGCGGCCGTCATCCGGCGGTGCAGCGCGTTGGCCGCGATGAGCTTCACGTCGTCGACGCCGGCCTCGGCCGCCATGGTGAGGACCGCCTCGATGATCCGGCCTCGGATGTCGGGCGCCTTCATCGTCGGCAGCGGGATCGACAGGTCGTCGAAGGCGATGGTCAGCCGCATG
Organism: Nocardioides halotolerans DSM 19273; assembly: GCF_000422805.1. GTDB lineage: Bacteria > Actinomycetota > Actinomycetes > Propionibacteriales > Nocardioidaceae > Nocardioides > Nocardioides halotolerans. The sequence continues at coordinate 3,020 of NZ_AUGT01000029.1, forward strand.
CCGGCCTTGAGCAGCGCCGGCAGCGGCTCGGAGTCGAGGGGGTTCAGCAGCGCGTGCTGGATCGCCTCGTCGACGTCGGGAACGGCCGGGATCGACTCCGGCGGGTAGACCACGCGGGTGCCGAGCGGGAAGCTCTCGAGCCGGAACCCGAGACCCTCGTGGACCACCATGGGCGGGGTCCGGTCGTCGACCTCGAGCACGAATCCTGGGCGGCTCACTGGCCCTCCATCTGTGTACTGCTCCTCATTGGGAGCTCCGGGGGTCGAACGCGACCTTGACGGTACCGAGCCGGCCCGCGGCGTGCGCGTGGTCGAGCGCCTCCCGCCACCGGTGCAAGGGGTAGGACGCGACGGACTTGGACAGCTGGACCACGGGCTCGAGCTCGGCCAGGTCGGCGGCGAGGTCGAAGGCGCCGCGGCGCTCGCCGTTCGGCAGGGTCTCCTCCTGCGACGAGGCGTAGGTGCCGACCACCTCGAGCTCGCGGAACCACGCCGCGGACAGGTCGGCCGCCGCCGGCATCCCCGACAGCACCACCCGGCCGCCGGCGCGGGTCGCGTTGAGCGCGGTCTCCAGTGACTGCTTGCTGCCGACCGCGTCGACGGCGACGTCGACGCCGCCGAGGAGGTACGGCGCGGAGAGCTCCGGCTTGAGCTGGAAGGCGCCGGTCGAACGCCGGACGCGCCGCAGCACCTCGGCCGGCTGCACGACCTCGGTGGCACCGAACTCGAGCGCGAGCTCGCGCTGGTGCCCGTGCTTGGCGACCACGATGATCTCGCCGGCCGGGGTGAGCTGGCGCAGCGCCAACGTGGCGAACAGCCCCACCGAGCCGGCGCCGCTCACCAGGACCCGGCCGTTGTCGGGCACGGCGGCCCGCAGCGCGGTGTGCACCGCGCACGACAGGGGCTCCATCAGCAGCGCCTGCTCGTCGGACCAGCCCTCCGGCACGACGTGCATCTGGCTGCGGTGGGCCGTCAGCTGCTGGCCCCAGCCGCCGCCGGTGTCCTTGCAGAAGCCGGTCTGCAGCCCGGGTGCGAGGTGGCCGACGGTGATCCGTGAGCAGCGGTTGGTGTGGCCGACCGCGCAGTTCTCACAGGGCTCGACGCCCCGGGCCGCGCAGGTCAGCACGGGGTCGAGCACGACGCGGGTGCCGGCGGGGAGCTCCTCGCAGTCCTCGAGCAGCTCGGCGACCACCTCGTGGCCGGGCACGAACGGCAGCGACACGACCGCGGAGAAGTAGAGCGAGGTGTGCCCCGACAGCGCCCCGAGGTCGGAGCCGCAGATGCCGGACAGCCGCGAGCGCAGCCGCGCCCAGCCGGGGCGCTCGACCTTGGGCGGGTCGATCGTGACCAGCCGCAGCGGCGCGGCGAAGCCGGACAGGATGCCGGGCATCCGGCTGCCCATCGCCTTGCCGGCCACCGTGCGCGGCAGGCTGCGGAACATCTCGAGCGCGAGGATCATGCGTGGCCCACCTCCTCGGCAGCGATGCGCTTGGCGTGCTCAGGGTGCGTGCATCGCAAGGCGCCGGAGCGAAGACGCTGTAGGCCCATCATCGAGCGACGGCAACGCCGCGAGGTGCGTGCACTGCGCGCGCGAAGCGCGCCGATGTCGAGGAGGTGGGTCACGTACGGACTCCGGGGTCGAGGGCGCGCACGGAGCCCGACGGGCTGGCCCAGTCGGCGACGTCCCAGTGCGAGCGGCGCGCGTGGCGGTAGAGCGGCACGTCGGGCCGGACGGCGACCGGGTTGCCGACCGCCTCGAGCAGCGGGAGGTCGGAGTGCGAGTCGGCGTACGCGAACGACGCCTTCATGTCGATGTGGTGCTCCGCGGCGTAGGACCGCATCCAGGCGGCGCGCGACTCGCCGACCAGCGGCGAGGACGCCAGGAAGCCCGTGCAGACCCCGCGCTCGTCGACGGCGAGGTCGGCGGCCTCGATGTGGTCGAACAGGGGCCGCAGGGGCCGGGTCAGCGGCCGGATCGCCCCGGTGATCAGCACGGTCTGGTGCCCGGCCGCCCGGTGCTCGCGGATCCGGCGCACGGCGTCGGGCGAGAGCCGCGACAGGATGTGGTCGGTCAGGTGCTCGTCGGCCACCGCGTCGAGGTCGGCGGCCCGCGCGCCTTCGTACTCGCGATAGACGCCGCGCAGGAAGTCGCTGCGCGAGCGCCGCTCGGCCTGCACCAGGCTCGGGACCTTGGACGCGATCCGGCCGAGCTCGGCCAGCCGCTCGCCGCCGTCGAGCTCGCGGAGCCGCACCCACAGGTAGGTCTCGATCACGTTGGAGGACAGCAGCGTGCCGTCCATGTCGAAGAACGCCGCGATGCCCTCGCCCCCGGAGCCGACCTCGCGCAGCGACGTCCCGCTCGGCTTCTTGCGCAGGGCGCGGAGCTCGTCGAGGCGGCGCACCGGCGCGGTCACGGCCGGGCAGTGCACCTCGATGAAGTAGCGCGGCCAGTCGACCACCGAGGTGTCGAAGGCGAACGTCGCGCGGTCCTCCTCGGAGAGCGAGGTGAACAGCGCCATCGTCTGCTTGTCGGAGAAGCGCAGCTCGGCGGTGGCGTACTCCATGTAGAGGTCGAGGTAGCGGCGCAGGAACTCCAGGCGCCGGCCCTGCTGGTGCAGCTTGCGGGCCAGCTCGCGGGCGCGGTCGCTGCGCGGCGCGTGCCCGACGACATAGTCGGCGACCTTCCACGCCTTCTCGCTGGTCGAGAGCAGGCGCTCCACCGAGCGGGCGCCCGGGAAGCGCCACTCCGGCAGGCGGGCGGCGCCGCGGTCGCCCGCGGTGAACGGGTGGTGGTCGAAGTAGGTGCGCACCGAGCTGTAGAGCATGTTGAACGTCAGCGGGTTGCGGTCGCCGCTCGAGACGTGGAAGTAGCCGACGTCGCCCGGCTCGGGCGGGTGCGCGAGGACCGCGACGATCGCGGAGACGACGTGGTCGACCGGCACGATGTCGACGATGGTGTCGGGGGCGGCCGGGAACTCCGGCAGCTCGCCGCGACCGTAGGCCAGGATCAGCGGCTCGGCCATCTTGAAGCCCTCGATCCAGCCCACGTGCGGACGCTCCAGGGCGGACTCGATGATGCTCGGCCGGACGATCGAGGCGCGGCGCGGGCCGGCCGCGCCCGGCGTCGAGCCGGCCGCCCAGCGCTCCACGACGCGCTCGCCCATCGCCTTGGTGAACGTGTAGCAGTCGGTCCAGCCGAGGCTGCGGGCGCGCTCGGTGCCGATCCGCACGAGCTCGTCCTTGACCCACTGCCGCCGCGCCGCCTCGGTCGCGCGGGCGGCGGTGAGCAGCCCGGCGCGGCTGTGCTCCTTCTCGGCCTTCTTGCGCTCCTTGGTCAGCAGGTCGGCGCCGCGCGACTGGTCCTCGACGGCCCGCCGTTGTCCCAGGCCCCACGCCAGCTCGGTCTCGAGGTCGACGTCGTGCTCGACCGGCGCCTCGGGGATGCTGCCGCGGCGCCGCCCGGCGACGTACGCCGTGGAGATGTGCACGTAGTGGATCTCCCGGCCGCTCGCCGCCTGCGCCTCGTCGATCCGGTCGAGCAGGTCGCGCACCCCGATCACGTTGGTCGTGAAGCCCTCGTCGACCGGCGGGTCGAAGGACACGTCGCCCGCGCAGTGCACGACCGCGTCGATGTCGGCCGGCAGCGCCGGCACGTCGGCGAGGTCGCCCTCGACCACGGCGACGCGCGCGTCGATGAGCGCCTCGACGCCGCCCGCGGCGGCCACGACGTCGGCGAACACGGGCTTCTCGAGGAGCTTCGCCGTGCGCGCCGCCCCACTGGTCGAGCCCTTGGGCCGGACGAGCACCGAGACCCGCACGTCGGGCACCTCGGTGAGCATGAGGTGCAGCAGCGCCTCGCCCACGAAGCCGGTCACCCCGGTCAGCAGGACGTGCTGCCCGGCGAGCCGCTCGGCAACCGACGGCGTGTCCCTCTGACCCACGAGACGGAACCCTGCCATGTCGCTCACCACGATCAAGAGGCTGGTGCCGTCACAGGTGCTTCAGGGCCTCGCGCCGGGACCGCCCGGACAGGCGTCCCCGAGGCGGGTCGGACCCGCCGCACGGCGTCCACAGTCTGGGAACGGGTGTTTGCAGGGTGGGCACCCCGGGCACGGAAATGGTGTCGGCGGCCCGGACGAGATCGTCAGTCCAACCGGGCCGACGGCCCCAGACCTTTCCCTTGTCGGTCGCGAACGACGGGGGAGGTTCTCGGGCTGGTGGGCGCAGAGGGGATCGAACCCCCGACCGCTGGTTTGTAAAACCAGAGCTCTACCGCTGAGCTATACGCCCGTGGACGCCCGCACAGTACGGGAGTGGGGCGCGGCCGTGGAAAACGGCTCGCAACCGGCCCCAAATGGAAGTTGAGCCGCTGGCGTCTCGGGTCACCAGCGGCTCAACGGGGCATAACGTACTGCCCGCGTCAGACCGTCACAAACATCCCGATGAATTATTTCTCAACTGGTCCAGACCGGGCGTCGCCACGCACTGCTCGCGCGCTCAGACCAGGGCCTGGAGCTGGCGCAGGTGCTCCTCCAGGTCGCGGCCCTCGGAGCTCGGGTTGTGCACCGCCCAGCGGAGCAGACCCTCCTTGTCCACGACGTACGACGACCGGCGCGGCGCCCCGCGCTGCTCGTCGAAGACCTCGTAGGCGCGCGTCACCTCGCCGTGCGGCCAGAAGTCGGAGAGCAGCGGGAAGTTGAGCCCGTCGGCGTCGGCGAACGCCCGCAGCGCGTAGATCGGGTCGCAGGAGATCGCCAGCACCTCGCTGTCGAAGGTCAGGAAGTCGGCGAGGCGCCTCCGGATGCCGGCCATCTCGCCCGTGCAGACCCCGGAGAAGGCGAACGGGTAGAACACCAGCACGACCGCCTTGCGGTCGCGGTAGGACGACAGCGTGACGTCCTGGCCGAACTGGTCGCGGAGCGTGAAGTCGGGCGCCGGTCCGCCGAGCTGGAGCCCGGTCACTCGGCGTCCGAGCCGGAGTCGGAGCCGGAGCCGGACCCGCCGTCCGGGTCGTAGTCCTGCAGCTCGCGCTTGAGCACCTTGCCGGTGGCGTTGCGCGGGAGCTCGTCGAGCACCACGATCTCGCGCGGCACCTTGTAGCGCGCGAGGTTGTCCTTCACGTGCGCCTTGAGCTCGTCCTCGCCGGCAGAGGCGCCGTCGCGCAGCACGACGAAGGCACGCAGCCGCTTGCCGAAGTCCTCGTCGTCGACGCCCAGCGCCGCGACCTCGACCACCGCCTCGTGCCGGGCCAGGCAGTCCTCGACCTCCTTGGGGAAGACGTTCTCCCCGCCGGAGACGATCATCTCGTCGTCGCGGCCCTCGACGTAGAGCAGCCCGTGCTCGTCGAAGCGACCTACGTCTCCGGACGACATCAGGCCGTCGATCATGTCCTTGTGGCCGCCGCCGGTGTAGCCCTCGAAGAGCAGGCTGTTGCCGACGAAGATCCGACCGGACTCGCCCTGCGCCACCTCCGCGCCCTCTTCGTCGAAGATCTTCACGACCGTGGCCCACGGCGGCTTGCCCGCGGTGGTGGGCTCCTGGCGCATGTCCTCGGGGGTGGCGATGGAGGCGTAGGCGACCTCGGTCGACCCGTAGGTGTTGTAGAGGTTGTCGCCGAAGCGGTCCATCCAGCTGATCGCGAGGTCGCCCGGCAGCGCCGAGCCGGACGCGGCGACCACCTTGAGGGTCTCGAGGCGGTGCTGGTCGAGCTTCTCGTCGGGCAGGCCGAGGATGCGCTGGAGCATCACCGGGATCACGACCATGCCGTCGCAGTGCTGCTCCTCGACGACGCCGAGCGCGGTCTCGGGGTCGAACTTGCGCCGCAGCACGATCGTGTGGCCGAGCAGCAGCGAGAGCATCAGGTGGGCGAAGCCCCACGTGTGGAAGAGCGGGGCCGCGATGTGCACCCGCCAGCCGTACTTGAGCGGCATCCGCGAGAGCAGCGAGACGGCCGCGTCGACGCCCGCCTCGTTGCGGGGCGCGCCCTTCGGGGTCCCGGTCGTGCCCGAGGTGAGGATGATGATCCGGCTGTGCCGGCCGGGCACCTCCACGGGCTCGTCGCCGCTCTCGGACTCGATCAGGGAGTCGAGGGTGTCGAGGTCGGTCTCGTCGTCGACCCAGGCGAGCACCCGCTTCTCGACGTCGGCCTTCTCGAGCATGCCGGTGAACTCCTCGTCGTGGACCACGACGCTCGGCTGCTCGCGCTCGAGGACGTCGACCAGCTGCGGGCCGGCGAACGCGGTGTTGAGGTAGATCAGGTCGGCGCCGAGCTTGGCCGCCGCCACGGTGGCCTCGACGAAGCCGCGGTGGTTGCGGGCCATCAGCGCCACCGAGTCGCCCTCCGAGACGCCGAGGGCGCCGAGCGCCCTGGCCAGCGCGTTCGTACGCCGGTCCACCTCGCGGAACGTGAGGTCGCCGCGCTCGTCGACGATCCACACCCGGTCGGGCATGAGCGCCGCCATCGCGAGGAAGCCTCCGGCGGGGCCGGTGCCCCACTGCTGGAGCGCGCGACCGGCCTTGGCCAGCGCCACCGGTGAGTAGGGACGGAGGATGCCCGACTCGGCCAGCACCTTGAGGCCGTAGCCGGTCGAGGCGGCCTTGCCGGCCAGCCTGTCGAGCGGGGAGGGCAACGTGAGGGGCACGAAAGGCAGGATGCCACGACCTCCGCGCCGGGTGGCCCGGGCGTCCGGGGAGGTGGGGCTCAGCCCGGGGTCTTGGGAGCGATCAGGCGGGTGGCCGACCACTCCTTGCTGACCGCGGCGGTGGTGGTCTGCGACAGGCCCGCGATGGGCGCGGCCTCGGCGATGTCGGCCGGGTCGACCGCGTTGGGACGACCCACCTTGGGGGTGAGCAGCCAGATCGCGCCGCCCCCGACCAGGTCGGTCAGCGCGTCGACCAGGCCGTCGACGAGGTCGCCGTCCTCGGAGCGCCACCAGAGCAGGACCGCGTCGACGACGTTGCCGTAGTCGCCGTCGACCATGTCCGCGTCGATCGAGTTCTCGATCGCGACCCGCAGCTGGTCGTCGGTGTCGGAGTCCCAGCCGAGCTCCTGGATGACCATGCCGGGCTTGAAGCCGAGCCGCTCGGCGGCCCCGGGAGCACCCGTCTGGGTGGCGCCTCCACCCTCGGTCGAGCTCACGCCGTCTTCCTCCTGTGTCGCGTCCTGTGTCGCGTCGTCATGGCGGACCCTCGCCCTCGCGGGGGTCGACTGGGCGACAGTCCACCGGAGTTGGGCGGCACACGCAAGCGAGCGGCGCCGCGTGGGCACCCGCCCTGCACCCTCCGGAGCGGTCGGCACAGGGCCAGGACCTGTTCGGCGCCGCCTGTCACGGGTGCACACAGGCAGTCTTCGGGCGTACTCATCGGTAGCCGTTCCGGCTCGTCCGTCCTGGCGACGCGTGACACGATGAGAGGGTGACCGAGGAAACGTCCCCTGACTCCGGCACCGACACCGGCACCCGGGCCGTGGGCTCCCCAGCCCCGGTGATCCACGAGGGTCTGCCCACCCAGCTCCCTGACATCGACCCCGACGAGACCACCGACTGGCTCGAGTCCTTCGACCAGCTCGTCGGCGAGCGCGGCCGCGACCGCGCCCGCTACGTCATGCTGCGGCTGCTCCAGAAGGCGCGCGAGCTCAACGTCGGCGTGCCGGCGCTGCGCAGCACCGACTACATCAACACGATCCCGCCCGAGCGCGAGCCGTGGTTCCCCGGCGACGAGGACATCGAGCGCCGGATCCGCGCGTTCATCCGCTGGAACGCAGCGGTGATGGTCTCCGACGCCAACCGGCCGGGTCTCGAGGTCGGCGGCCACATCGCGACCTACCAGTCGGCCGCCAGCCTCTACGAGGTCGGCTTCAACCACTTCTTCCGCGGCAAGGACCACCCCGGCGGCGGCGACCAGATCTACATCCAGGGCCACGGCTCGCCGGGCATCTACGCCCGCGCGTTCCTCGAGGGCCGGCTCACCGAGGAGCAGCTCCTGCGGTTCCGCCAGGAGGTGCAGCACGGCGTCGGCAAGGGCCTGTCGTCGTACCCGCACCCGCGGCTGATGCCCGAGTTCTGGGAGTTCCCGACGGTCTCGATGGGGCTCACCGGCATCAACTCGATCTACCAGGCGCGGTTCAACCGCTACCTCCACAACCGGGGCATCAAGGACACCTCCCAGCAGAGCGTGTGGGCCTTCCTCGGCGACGGCGAGATGGCCGAGCCGGAGTCGCTGGGCGCCATCCGGGTCGCCGCGCGCGAGGAGCTCGACAACCTCACCTGGGTCATCAACTGCAACCTGCAGCAGCTCGACGGCCCGGTCACGGGCAACGGCAAGATCATCCAGGAGCTCGAGGCCAACTTCCGCGGCGCCGGCTGGAACGTGATCAAGGTGATCTGGGGCCGCGAGTGGGACGAGCTGCTCGCCCGCGACGTCGACGGCGTCCTGGTCAACCAGATGAACAAGACCCCCGACGGTGCGTTCCAGAACTTCTCGGTCGAGGACGGCGCCTACAACCGCGAGCACTTCTTCGGCCCGGACCCGCGGCTGCGCAAGATGGTCGAGCACATGAGCGACCGGCAGATCGAGAAGCTGCCGCGCGGCGGCCACGACTACCGCAAGGTCTACGCCGCGTTCGACGCCGCGTCCAAGCACACCGGGCAGCCGACGGTGATCCTGGCCCACACCATCAAGGGCTGGACGATCGAGGCGCTGGAGGGCCGCAACGCGACCCACCAGATGAAGAAGCTCAAGAAGGACGACCTCAAGAAGTTCCGCGACCGGCTCTACCTGCCGATGAGCGATCGCGACATCGAGGAGTCCTACGACGCCACCGGCACCGCGCCGTTCTTCCACCCCGGCGCCGACTCCCCCGAGATCGAGTACATGATGGAGCGGCGCCGCCAGCTCGGCGGGTCGATCCCCCGGCGCTCGATCCGCGCGAAGTCGCTCATCCTGCCCGGCAAGGAGATGTACGACGAGCTCAAGCAGGGCTCGGGCAAGAACAAGGTCGCCACGACCATGGCCACGGTCCGGCTGCTCAAGGACTGGATGAAGGACCCCAACATCGGCCAGCGGATCGTCCCGATCGCGCCCGACGAGTACCGCACCTTCGGCATGGACTCGATGTTCCCGAGTGCCAAGGTCTACAACCCGGGCGGGCAGCAGTACGAACCCGTCGACCGCAAGTTGTTGCTTGCCTACAAGGAGTCCCAGCAGGGGCAGCTGCTCCACGAGGGCATCAGCGAGGCCGGTGCGATGGCCTCCGCGACCGCCGCGGGCTCGGCGTACAGCACGCACGGCGAGCACATGATCCCGTTCTACATCTTCTACTCGATGTTCGGGTTCCAGCGCACCGGCGACTCGATCTGGGCCATGGCCGACCAGCTCGCGCGCGGCTTCCTCATCGGCGCCACGGCCGGTCGCACCACCCTCACCGGCGAGGGCCTGCAGCACGCCGACGGCCACTCGCCGCTGCTGGCCGCGACCAACCCCGCGGTCGTGCACTACGACCCGGCGTTCGCCTACGAGGTCGCGCACATCATGGAGTCCGGCCTCGCCCGGATGTACGGCGAGACCGAGGCGCACCCGCACGGCGAGGACGTGATCTTCTACCTCACCGTCTACAACGAGCCGGTCCCCCAGCCCAAGGAGCCCGACGACGTCGACGTCGACGGGATCCTGCGCGGCATGCACCAGACGGCGCGCGCCGAGGGCGACGGCCCGCGGGTCACGCTGATGGCCTCCGGTGTCGGCTACCCGTGGATCGACGACGCCAAGCGGATCCTGGCCGAGGACTGGGGCGTCCAGGCCGACCTCTGGTCGGTCACGTCCTGGAACGAGCTGGCCCGCAACGCGACCGCCGCCGAGGAGTGGAACCTCCTGCACCCCGGCGAGACCGCCCGCACGGCCTACGTCTCCGACCGGCTCGCCGGCGTCCAGGGACCGGTCGTGGCGGTGTCCGACTACATGCGCGCCGTACCCCTCCAGATCGCGCGCTGGGTGCCGGCCGACTACCGCGTGCTCGGCGCCGACGGGTTCGGCTTCGCCGACACCCGCCCCGCCGCGCGCCGGTTCTTCCACATCGACGCCCAGTCCGTCGTGGTGCAGGCGCTGCAGGCGCTCGCCGACGCCGGCGAGATCGACCGCGGCCAGGTCGAGAAGGCGTTCGCCGAGTACCGCATCGACGACCCGACGGCCGTCGCGGATGTGAAGCAGGAGGGCGGCGACGCCTAGCTCTGTGCCCCCGCGATGCTTCGCCGCGACAGACCGGGTCGCTTCGCTCCCACGCTCCGATTGCGTTAGCCGTAGCGAGGGGCCGGCCCACGGTGGCTGAGGTGCGAGGCCGGCTACGGCCGAGCCTCGAAGCCCCCGCAACAACGGCACCCGCCTACGTCGCGGCCAGATGCGCCCTTGAGCTCACCTCGCTGCCTCGACCCCGGCGACAGCTCGCCCGAAGTCATGAGGCGCTGGCGTTCGCGACGGGGCTGAGTGAGGTCGCGCGGCCGGACTTGAGCAGGCCGCGGAACCGGGCGCGGGAGTACTTCGCCGGCTCGGTCGAGCGGATGAACTCGTGGACGATCTTGGCGAAGCGCTGCGGGTGGTCCTTGTGGGGGAAGTGCCCGGCGTGCGGGATCACCTCGATGCGCGCGTTGGGCGCGAGCGCGGCGGCGTTGCTGGCGTGGCGCACGGGGATCACGCGGTCGTCGCGACCCCAGATCACCGCCATCGGCATCTCCTCGGTGAGGTAGGCGCGGTCGGCCATCGTGACGATCTGGCCGCGCCAGTCGACGACGGCCTTGACCACGTGGCGGATCGCCGCACGGGCCGCGGGGTCCTTGAACGAGTCGTAGATCGCGGCGACCTCGTCGAGGTCGCGGGTCGCCTTGAGCTCGGTGCGGGAGAGCGCGACGAGCCCCACCCTGCCCACGTGCCGGATGCCGGGCAGCGTCAGCACGCCCATCACCTGGTGGAAGCCGGGGGTGGTGACGGCGCGGATCGACCGGCTCACCTCGGGGCCGAGACCGCCGGAGGCGACGAGCACCAGCCGCTCGGTGCGCTCGGGGAACTGGTAGGCGAACTGCATCGCCACGCCGCCGCCGAAGCTGTGCCCCAGCACGGTCACCTTGTCGACGCCGAGGACGGTGAGCAGGTCGCGCATGCCGTTGGCGTAGCCGCCGACGCTGTAGTCGGCACGCGGCTTGTCGGAGAGCCCGTGGCCCAGCAGGTCGGGCGCGATCACGGTGTAGCGACGCGCCAGCGTCTCGATCACCGGCTCCCACGTCGTGTGGTCGCAGCCCAGCCCGTGGAGCAGCAGCAGCGCCGGCCCCTGCCCCGCCTTGACGTAGGCGCGCCTGTGGCCGTGCACCGTGACGAACTGGACCTCGTGCCGTGCCCGGTGCTGCAGGTCTCCCACGGATCCCTCCCCGTTGCACCGCCCGGTGGCCGTGCGCTCGTCTCGCGGATTCAACCTACCCACGACGGGCCGGGGCAAGCGCCCGTCCATCACGTGTTGGCCTCGATTCTCCGCCGGCCTCCTCCCGCCCGGCCGTTTCTCGAGCGCACAAAGCAAAGGTGACAGGATCACGGCGTGAGCGCCCGCCGTGCCGCCGACCCCCGCAGCCGGGTGGCCGACGACCTGCGCCGCTCGATCGGCCGGCTCAGCACCGCTGCGACGACCCGCATGGCCGAGGACCTCCCGTGGTTCCGGGAGCTCAGCGCCGAGGACCGCGCGTGGGTCGGCACCATCCTGCAAGCGGGCATCAGGGGCTTCGTCGACTGGTTCGAGAAGGCCGGCCTGCACGGCGACGCGCGCACCGGGCCGGCCGTCGCGACCTCGGTGTTCGGCGCGGCCCCCCGGGCCCTGGCCGGCGTGATCACCCTCCAGCAGACCGTCGACCTGGTGAAGCTCTCGATCGAGGTGGTCGAGAGCAACGTCGAGGAGATCGTCACCGCCGAGGACGCCACCGAGGACGCCGCCGAGGTGCGGCGCGCGATCTCCCGCTACGCCCGCGAGGTCGCCTTCGCGACCGCCGAGGTCTACGCCCGGGCCGCCGAGGTGCGCGGGGCCTGGGACGCGCGCCTCGAGGCTCTGGTCGTCGACGCCGTGCTGCGTGCGGAGACCGACGAGGCGGTGCTGTCGCGGGCCAGCGCCCTGGGCTGGAAGGCGCGCGGCACGGTGTGCGTGGTGCTCGGCGCCTCGCCCGCCCGCCGCACCGAGACCGACCTGTTCGACGACGTACGCCGCACCGCGGCCGACGCCGGCATGGACGCCCTGTGCGCCGTGCAGGGCGACCGGCTGGTGGTGCTGCTGGGCGGCGCGGCCGAGCCCCGCCAGGCCGCGTCGGTCATCGCCGGGCTGTTCGGAGACGGCCCGGTCGTGGCCGGGCCGGTGGCGGCGGACCTCGCCGGCGCCGCCGCCTCCGCGCGGGCCGCGGTCTCGGCGTACCGCTCCGCACCGGGGTGGCCGGGCGCACCGCGACCGGTGCTGGCCCTCGAGCTGCTCGCCGAGCGTGCGCTCGGCGGCGACGGCCATGCCCGCCGGCAGCTGGTCGACGACGTCTACCTGCCCCTGCTGCACGCCCGCGCCGCCCTCGTCGAGACGCTGACCGCCTGGCTCGAGGGGGGCTCGTCCATCGAGGGTGCCGCCCGGGCGCTGTTCGTCCACCCCAACACCGTGCGCTACCGCCTCCGCCAGGTCGCCGAGCTCACCGGGCTCACCCCCGGCGAGCCCCGCGACGCCTTCACGCTCCAGATCGCCCTCGTGCTCGGGCGGCAGTCGGGCCGCGACATCTGAGCCTGGACACGTTTTTGTAGGAACCCTACAAAGACGCTCCGCGCAGTTTCGTGGGCGGCGGAGGCGAGGTCGGCCCGGGGGGCCGGGCAGAGTGGAGCCCGTGCTCGTCATCGTCGCGCCCGGCCAGGGCGCCCAGAGTCCCGGCTTCCTGACCCCGTGGCTCGAGGACCCGGAGTTCCGCAACCGGTTCGAGTGGCTCTCGACGGTGGCCTCGCTCGACCTCGTGCACTACGGCACCGAGGCGGACGCCGACGAGATCCGCCGCACCGACATCGCGCAGCCGCTCCTGGTCGCGACCGGGCTCGTGGCGGCGCTCGGGATCTTCCCCCACCCCACCGACGCGTTCGGCAAGGTCAGCGCGGTCGCCGGCCACTCGGTGGGCGAGCTGACCGCCGCCGCCGGTGCCCGCGTGATCACCGCCGAGCAGGCCATGGTGCTGGTCCGCGAGCGCGGCCGGGCGATGGCCGAGGCCGCCGCGGTGACGGCCACCGGGATGACCGCCGTGCTGGGCGGCGACCGCGACGAGGTGCTCGCGGTCATCGAGAAGCACGGCCTGACCGCTGCCAACGACAACGGGCCGGGCCAGGTGGTCGCCGCCGGCACGCTGGAGCAGCTCCAGGCGCTGGCCGACGAGCCCCCCGAGAAGGCCCGGCTCATGCCGCTCAGCGTGGCCGGTGCGTTCCACACCCACCACATGGAGCCGGCGGTCGGGCACCTCGCCTCGCTGGCCCGGTCGGTCTCGGTCCACGACCCCCGCACCCGCTTCGTGTCCAACCGCGACGGGCAGGTGGTCCACGACGGCCGCGACGTGCTGCGCCGTCTCGTCGGTCAGATCGCGAGCCCGGTCCGGTGGGACCTGTGCATGGACACCTTCGAGGACCTCGGCGTCACCGGCATCCTCGAGATGCCGCCCGCGGGCACGCTGACCGGCATCGCCAAGCGAGCCCTCAAGGGCGTCGAGACCTTCGCCCTCAAGGGGCCTGAGCTCCTCGACGAGGCCAGGGCCTTCTGCGACAAGCACGGCGAGTTCGCCGAGATCGACTCCTCCCCGACCTGGCGGATGGTCGTCTCCCCCGCCAAGGGCACCTTCCACATCGATCCGGAGGCGGCGGACGTCGAGCAGCTGCCGTCCGGATCCCTGCTCGGTGAGGTCGCCAGCCGCAGCGACCGGATCCCCGTCACAGCCGCGCACGGTGGCACCGTGGTCGAGTGGCTCATCGAGGACGGCGACCCCGTCTCGCCCGGTCAGCCCCTGATCCGGCTCCACCCCCAGACCTCCGACAGCCAGGGAGGCATGTCATGACCGCCATCGAGTCCGTCACCGGCGCCCCGCACGCGCGCATCTACGGCATCGGCGCCTACCGGCCCTCCCGGGTGATCCCCAACAGCGAGGTCGTCGAGGCGATCGACTCGAGCGACGAGTGGATCCAGCAGCGCTCGGGCATCAAGCAGCGCCGCTGGGCGACGCCCGAGGAGACCGTGCAGCTGATGTCGGTCACCGCCGCGCGCCAGGCGCTCGAGCGGTCCGGCGTCGACGCGCGCCAGATCGACTGCGTGATCGTCGCGACCGTCAGCCACATGTTCCAGACCCCGGCGATCGCCACGGCCATCGCGCACGAGCTCGGCACCGATCAGGCCGCGGCGTTCGACATCTCCGCCGCGTGCGCGGGCTTCTGCCACGGACTGGCGCTCGCCTCCGACATGGTGCGCGGCGGCAGCGCGGGCTACGCGCTGGTCATCGGTGTCGAGCGGCTCTCCGACCTCACCGACGTCGGCGACCGCGGCACGGCGTTCATCTTCGCCGACGGCGCCGGCGCGGCCGTGGTCGGCCCGAGCGACACCCCGGCCATCGGCCCGGTGGTCTGGGGCTCCGACGGCGAGCAGTACGGCCTGATCCAGCAGCGCGAGGACTGGCGCGACGTGGTCGCCTCCGACCACCCCCAGATGCCGCACCTGGTCATGCAGGGCAACCCCGTCTTCCGCTGGGCGTCGTTCGTCATGGCGAAGGTCGGCCAGCAGGCGCTCGACCGCGCCGGCATCCGCGCCGACCAGCTCGACTGCTTCGTGCCGCACCAGGCCAACATGCGCATCACCGACGCGATGGCGCGGGCGATGAAGCTGCCCGACAACGTCAAGATCGCGCGCGACATCGCCGAGCAGGGCAACACCTCGGCCGCCTCGATCCCGCTGGCGCTCGACCGGATGTACGCCGAGGGCGACGCGAAGACCGGCGACACCGCCCTGCTGATCGCCTTCGGCGCGGGGCTGGCCTACGCCGCCCAGGTCGTCGTGCTCCCCTGACCACCCAGATCCGCAGGCGCACCACCCCAGACCCGACCCGGGACACCACCCAAAGAGAACCCGAAGAGAAAGAGACACGCCAGATGGCAACCACTGAGGAGATCCGCTCCGACCTCGCCGAGATCGTCAACGAGGTCGCCGGCATCGATGCCGATGACGTCCAGCTCGACAAGTCCTTCGTCGACGACCTCGACGTCGACTCGCTGTCCATGGTCGAGGTCGTCGTGGCCGCCGAGGAGAAGTTCGGCGTCTCGATCCCCGACGACGAGGTCAAGAACCTCAAGACGGTCGGTGACGCGGTGGCGTTCATCGAGCGCGCCCAGGGCTGAGCAGCGCCCACCCTTTCCCCACACCAGCACGAGAGCGAGCACCCCATGAGCCGCACCCGAGTCGTCGTCACCGGACTGGGGACCACCAACCCCGTCGGTGGTGACGTCGCCAGCACCTGGGACGCCCTGGTCAACGGGCGCTCCGGCGTCCGGCACATCGAGGCCGACTGGGCCGAGGAGATGCCGGTCAAGATCGCCGGCGTCGCCGCGGTCGAGCCGACCGAGGTCCTCGAGCGGGTCAAGGCCCGCCGGCTCGACCGCGCCGCGCAGTTCGCGATGGTCGCCACGATGGAGGCCTGGGCCGACTCCGGCCTGGCCGAGGTCCAGGACGACCTCGACGGCGACCGGCTCGGTGTGGCCATGGCCTCGGGCATCGGGGGCGTGATCACCCTGCTCGACAACTACGACGTGCTGAAGGAGAAGGGGCCGCGCCGGGTCTCGCCCCTCGCCGTGCCGATGCTGATGCCCAACGCATCGGCCGCCAACGTGAGCCTCTACGTCGGCGCGCGGGCCGCGGTCAACACCCCGGTCTCGGCCTGCGCGTCCGGCAACGAGGCGATCTCGCTGGCCGTCGACCAGATCCGGCTCGGCCGGGCGGACATCGTCGTCGCAGGCGGCACCGAGGCGGCGATCCACCCGCTCAACATCGCGGCGTTCGCCAACATGATGGCGCTCTCCAAGAACCCCGGTGACCCCACGACGGTCTCCCGCCCGTGGGACACCGCGCGCGACGGGTTCGTGCTCGGCGAGGGCGCCGGCGTGCTGGTGCTCGAGTCCGAGGAGCACGCGCGGGCCCGCGGGGCGAGGATCTACGCCGAGGTCCTGGGCGCCGGCATCACCGCCGACTCCCACGACATCGCGCAGCCCGACCCGCTCGGGCGCGGCGGCTCGCGGGCGATCCTCCGGGCACTCGCGGAGTCGGAGATCGGCCCCGAGCAGGTCTTCCACGTCAACGCCCACGCCACCTCGACGCCCCAGGGCGACATCGCCGAGGGGCTGATGCTGCACGCGACGCTCGGCTCGCACGTCGACCAGGTCGTCGTGACGAGCACCAAGTCGATGACCGGCCACCTGCTCGGTGGCGCCGGGGCGCTCGAGGCGGTCGCGACGGTGCTCGCCCTCCAGAACCGCGTGGTCCCGCCGACGATCAACCTCGACGACCAGGACCCCCAGGTCGAGCTCGACATCGCCACCAAGGCGCGCGACCTGCCGGTCGGTGACATCGTGGCGCTCAACAACTCCTTCGGCTTCGGCGGCGCCAACGTCGCCGTGGCCTTCGGATCAGTCTGATGACGACGACCGCCGACGCCCCGGCGGCCAAGCCGGCCAGGCTGCCACGCGAGGAGGACCCGCGCCACCCGGTCAAGCGGCTCACCGCGCTCTTCGACGAGGGCTCGCTCGAGCTCCTCACGCCCGACGACGACTCCGGCATGCTGGCCGCGATCGGCCACGTCGACGGCTCGCCGGTCGTCGCGTTCTGCTCCGACGCCACCACCATGGGCGGCGCGATGGGCGACGTGGGGTGCCGGGTCGTGGTGGACGCCTACCACCGCGCGATGACCGACGGCGTCCCGATCGTCGGGCTGTGGCACTCCGGTGGCGCCCGGCTGGCCGAGGGCGTGCTGTCGCTGCACGCCGTGGGCCGGATCTTCCACGCGATGACCCAGGCCTCCGGCAAGATCCCGCAGATCTCGGTCGTGCTCGGCCCGGCCGCCGGCGGCGCGGCGTACGGCCCGGCGCTGACCGACGTCGTGATCCTCGGCCCCGAGGGCCGCATCTTCGTGACCGGCCCCGACGTCGTCCGCTCGGTGACCGGCGAGGACGTCGACATGCTGCGCCTCGGCGGCCCGGAGCCGCACGGGCGCCGCTCCGGCGTCGTGCACATCCTCACCGAGTCGGAGGCCGAGGCGCTGGAGCGGGCCCGCACGGTCGCGGCGCTCCTCGGCGCCCAGGGCAGCCTCGACGTCGCCGCCGTCGAGGACCGCGACCTCGAGGACCTGCTGCCGGAGTCGCGCAAGCGCGCCTACGACGTGCACCCGCTGGTCGAGGCGATCCTCGACGAGGGCACCGCCCAGGAGGTGCACGCCAAGTGGGCGCCCAACATCGTGACGGTGCTGGGCCGGTTCGGCGGCCGCACCGTCGGCGTCGTGGCCAACAACCCGCTGCGTCTCGGGGGCTGCCTCGACTCGCTCTCGGCGGAGAAGGCGTCGCGCTTCGTGCGGATGTGCGACGCGTTCGGCGTGCCGCTCGTCGTCGTGGTCGACGTGCCCGGCTACCTCCCCGGCGTCGGTCAGGAGTGGGACGGCGTCGTACGCCGCGGGGCCAAGCTGCTGCACGCCTTCGGCGAGTGCGTGGTGCCGCGGGTCACCCTGGTCACCCGCAAGACCTACGGCGGCGCGTACATCGCCATGAACGCCCGCTCGCTGGGCGCGACCAAGGTCTATGCCTGGCCCGGCGCCGAGGTCGCCGTGATGGGCCCCGTGGCCGCGGTGCGGATCCTGCACCGCCGCAAGCTCGCCGAGGTGCAGCCGGACATCCGCCCCCAGGTCGAGGCCGAGCTGGCCGCCGAGCACGAGCGGATCGCGGGCGGCGTCGAGCGCGCCGTCGAGATCGGCGTCGTCGACGCGGTGGTCGACCCCTCGCGCACCCGCTCCACGATCGCGCAGGCCATCGACGAGGCGGTGCAGACGGTCGGCGTCCGCAAGGGCCAGCACGGCAACATCCCCCTCTGACGTAACCGCCCCGGACGGGTCTCGTTGGACCCTGGAGACGGTCGTCACGGCTCGGACAGGGGGATCAACGGTGCTCCGGAGCGTTCTCGGCGCGGTCGCCGTGGCCACCGCGCTGTCGCTGACGCCTGCTGCAGCCGAAGCGGCGCCGGTGCGGCCGGCGTACGCCAAGCCCTCGACCGACCCGCTCGACGGGCTGACCGTCCACCCCGAGTGGGGTTCGATCATCGGCACGAGCGGCGTGCTCAAGCGGGGCTGCCACCGGTACGCCTTCACCTACGCGATCGTGCCGCCCGACGGCATCTGGGCGATCGAGGTGTTCATCAGCGGCCCGGGCTTCAAGCACCTCGCCGCGAGCGCGTTCCTCGACGGCTTCGACCCCAAGACCGGTTCGGGCCGCTACAAGCTGTGCCGGGTGACGACGCGTCCGGGCAGATTCAAGATCGAGGCGAAGGTGTCGGTCGACGACGGCTCGGGTCACATCGTCGAGGGTCGGCTGCCCGCCGACCGCTACCGGCTGCGCGCGCCCCGACGCTGACCCTGCGTCGAGCCCTCAGACCACCTGGTGCAGCCAGCGCACCGGCGCGCCCTCACCGGCGTGCCGGAAGGTCTCCAGCTCGTCGTCCCACGGCTTGCCGAGGAGCTTGTCGATCTCGACCAGCAGCGTCGTGTCGCCCAGCGCGGCCTTCACCACGGCGGCCTTGAGCCGGTCCTCGGGGATCAGGATGTCGCCGTGCACGCCGGTCATGGCGTGGAAGACGCCCAGGTCGGGCGTGTAGGAGTAGCGCTGGCCCTCGGTGGTCGCGGTGGGGTCCTCGGTGACCTCGAAGCGCAGGTGGTTCCACCCGCGCAGCGCGGACGCGATCGCTGCCCCCGAGCCCGAGTCGCCGCTCCAGGACAGCTCGGTGCGGTAGGTGCCCGACTGCGCGGGCTGCGGGATCCACGAGGGGTTGACCGCAGCGCCGAGCACGCCTCCGACCGCCCACTCGATGTGGGGGCAGAGGGCAGAGGGCGCGGAGTGCACGTAGAGCACACCACGAGTGCTGCTCGTGGCCTCGGGGCCGAGCATCATGCGGGGTCCGTACATCAGCGTCTCCTTCGTCCTCAGCGCGAGCTGCGCCTTCCCCAGCGGGCTCGACCAGACGAATCGGACGTCGTACGAACGACAGCGATGTAGTTGTGCGGCCATTGTGACGCATGGGACGGCTGTAGACCAGCAGCAGCCGCGATCACGTGTCGCTGAGGGCTCAGGAGTCCCTCCGGCAGGGCGCCACCACGGCCGCGACCCGCTTCGGGTCGATCTTCGGGTTGTTGAGCTCGGCGAGGCTGAAGGCACGCACCAAGCGGTCCGCGCTGCACCGCGCCATGGCCACCGTCGCCCCGGACTTCACCAGGGTGACCGAGAGGTAGGTGCGGGTCAGCGCGAGGGTGAGCGCCTCCATCGACCTGCCCGACGAGACCCGCTTGGCGTTCTTGCCGGGGTCGCAGGAGGTGAAGGCGAGGGTCATCGCGTCCTTCGTGACGCCGGCCGCGCCCTTCGGCCCCTTGGCGGCCCACGCCTTGAGGGCGGTCTGCATCTGGGTGAGGTCCTCGGGGGTGTCCGCGCGGTAGTTGGCCTTGAGGCACGTGGTGCCGTCGCGCTCGTAGGAGATCGCCGAGTCGCCGCCCCAGCCGTCCACCGCCGTGAGCGCCTGCTCGAGCGGCACCCGCTCGGCGAGGACCATCAGCCAGCCGACCGCACCGAAGGACCCGCCGTCGTCACCGGCGAGCGCCTTCTCGCCGTCCGCGAGCTCGGGCTCCGGCACGTTGAGGAAGCCCTGGTGGTCCGCGATGAGCGTCCACGGGTCCAGCTGCTGCTCCTCGGTCCTGGGGGGCGAGCGGAACAGGTCGTCGACCGCGCGCTCGCCGCCCTGCTGCACGGCCACGGCGAGCATGGCCTGCCCGAGCTCGTACGGCGCTGCCACCATCGCCTTGAGCACCTCGGGGACGTCCTTGGAGCCGTCCTCGAAGTTCTTGACGTCCTTCTTCTGCGCCTTGTCCAGCGCCCGGCGCTCGCGGTCGCTGAGGCTGTCGCGCCACATGGTCTCGACGCGGCGCGCGTCGCCCTCCACGAGGGCGTCGAAGCCGTCGGCGGCGGCCGAGCTGTTGGCGTCGTCGGCCTCCTCGAGCTCCTTCTTGCGCTTGCCGAGGTCGAAGGCCTGGTCCTGGAGCGCGTGGGTGAGCTCGTGGATGATCGTCGACTCGACGGCGGGGGTGATCTCGGTGCCGCGGATGCGGAGCCGCTCGTCGTCGTAGGAGTAGAACCCGATGATGCCCGTGCCGTTGAGCTTGTTGGACTTCTCGAACAGGTCGACGTCGCCCTCGACGAGCCCGAGGGCGCGGAGCAGACCGGTGGCCTGCTCGATCTCCGTGCGGTCCTCGTCGGTCAGGTCCTTCTCGTCCGCCGTGACCTTCTCGGCGAACTCCTCGTCGGTGAGGAAGTCGACGTAGACCGGGTGCTGGAACCTGATCTCGCGGTGCTGCTCGACGAACTCGACGTACTTCTGCACGCGCGCGTCCCACTTGGCGGGGTGGGGCGGTCCCTTCGGCCCGCGGTCGCGGCTGACGACCACGATCCCGACGGCGACGGCGACGGTGACCAGCACGAGCGCGAGCAGGACCAGCGGCCAGCCCCGGCGCTTCGGCGGCGGGTCCGGCGCCAGCAGCGCGTCGAGCAGCTCGGCCTGAGCTGTCAGGGCCCCGTGCACGTCAGTCACTCAGAGAGCGTAGGTAACGCTGCCGCGTGCCGCCGGGGAATGGCGGAATCGCGAGGCTCAGTGGCCCGGTCGGGCCGTGCGGGGCTTCTGGGCGCGGCGCGGGCCGAGCTCCATGAGGGTGGCGATGACCGCCTCGGCGATGCCCAGCCCGCCGAGGTGGCTCTCCCCGTCGACGGTGGTCAGGGTGGCGTCGGGCAGCCGCGCGACGAGGTGCTCGCCGTGCCGGTGGGGGACGATGTGGTCCTCGTCGCCGTGCCACCAGCGCACCGGCACCGTCACGTCGGCGGCGGTGAAGCCCCAGTCGCGGGTGAACAGCACCAGGTCGTTCAGCGGCGCCGAGGTCTGGAACCGGCTGCCGTTGAGCAGGTCGTCGACGAACATCGCCTTGAACTCCGGCCGCGACAGCAGGTTCTTGTCCCCCGCCGGCTGCACCGCGGCGTAGAGGTCGAGCGCGGTGCCGGCGAGCGGCCGGACCAGCCGGATCGTCTGGGTGAGCGCCACCCCGAGGGGGACGCGGGCCACCTGCAGGAGAGGTGCGAGCCGGACGGCGAGCTGGATCGGTCCGCCGTCGACCGCGTCGGGCCCGCACGTCGGCGCGACGCCGCCGAGCACGCCCACGCCGTGCACCCGCTCGGGCAGGTGCGCGCCCGCGGCAAGCACGTAGGGTCCGCCGCCCGAGAGGCCGATCAGCCGGCAGGTGTCGATGGCCAGCGCGTCGAGGAGCAGCTCGAGGTCGCCGGTCCAGTCGCCGATGCTCCCGTAGAGGTACGGCGTCGACGAGCCGATGCCCGGTCGGTCGACGCCGATGATGCGCAGGCCGTGCTCGGCGGCGTACCGTCTGGCCTCGAGCGGGATCTGGCGCCGGGCCCCCGGCGTGCCGTGCATCCAGATGATCGCGGCGCCGCGGGGCGAGCCGTACTCCGCGAAGCTCAGCCGGCGCCCGTCGCGGACGGCGACGGTGCCCTCGAGGGCGGGGCGGGCGATGTCGGACACGCGCCGAAGTGTCCCAGACGGTGGAGGGTCAGGACGCGCAGTGTGAGCGGCGCAACGCCGGCTCAGCCGACGCGCGGCAGGTGCACGGCGGCGGGGTCGACGACGTTGTGGGGGTTCGCGAGCGCGCCGAGCACCTTGCCGTCGCCCACCACCGGAGGGCCGTCGATGAGGTCGGCCACGACGACGGTGACGTTGTCGCGTCCGCCGGCCTCGAGCGCGAGCCGCGTGAGCGTCGCCACCGCGAGGTCGCCCTCCTCCACCGCGAGCACCTCGGCGATCACGTCGTCGGGCACGAGGTCGGTGAGCCCGTCGCTGGCCAGCAGCAGCCGGTCGCCCACCTCCACGTCGAGCGGCACCACGTCGAGACCGCCGCCCTCCGGGTCGCCGTCGACCGAGCGCAGCACGACGTTGCGCCAGGGGTGGGTGGTCCGCGCCTCGGGGTCGAGCCTGCCGGTCTCGACGAGGTGCTGGACGTAGGTGTGGTCGGTCGTGACCTGGCGCAGCTCGCCGTCCCGGAACGTGTAGCCGCGGGAGTCGCCGACGTGCCCGAGCGCCACGCTCCGCCCGTCGGTGACGACCATCGTCAGGGTGGTGGCCATGCCCAGGCGGTCGAGGTCGCGCTGCACCCCGGTGCGCACGCCGTCGGCCGCGGCGGCGTAGGCCTCCTCGAGGACCCGCTCCGGGCGCTGCCCGCGGCGGCCGAGCGCGACCGCGCTGGCCGAGTAGGCCGCGGTCGCGGAGGCGATCTCCCCGGCCGCGGCGCCTCCGACCCCGTCGGCGACGACGGCGACGTAGGGACCGACGAACGCGGAGTCCTCGTTGTGCGGGCGCACCCGCCCCACGTCACTCACCCCAGCGCCTGCGAACCGCAGCACCTATGGCTCCTTCCGGAGACACGCCCCCGAGAAGGGCGGTTGAGGCAGTACACCCCGTGGTCCTGACTACCGTCAATCGTCTCAACGGGTACCCGAACAGCATGCGTGGAGCCACTAACCTCCGGCCATGACGTCGGTCACCCCCGAGCCCAGCGGGCCGGCGCTGCTGGCGGTGAGCCCGTCGCGCCGGGGCTGGCGGATCACGACGTACGTCGCGATCCTCGCGGTGCTCGCGGGCGTCATCGGCTGGGTCAGCACCCACCCCGACCCGCTCGCCACGACCGACACCACGATCCAGGCCGAGACGCCGCTGGCGCAGCCCGTCTTCGTCGGGGTGTTCAGCACCCCGGCCGACTTCGACCGCACGCTGTACGTCGCCGGCGTGCACGTCTTCGCGACCGCGACGACCGACGTCACGATCGTGCCGCACGTGTGCCACGGCGGGTCGGTCCGCGTCACGACCACGCCGGAGAGCTTCTGCCGAGAGCTCGGGCCCACCGAGGGCGCCACGCTCAAGGGCGGCGACGCGATCGTGCTCGAGGTCCTCGGCGACGTGCCGGCCGTGGTCGAGATCGACCGGGTCCGCGTGGCCTACCGCGACGGTCTGCAGTGGGCCACCCAGGACGCCGGCTCCCGCGCGCGGGTCAGCATCCTGCCCCGCTGAGGTGGGTGGACGCTCAGGAGCGGGTGGACTTCTCCAGCGCCGCGGCGCGCTCGCCCGCGTCGGTGAGCTCCTCGGCGTCGATGGCCATGGTGCGGTGGAACCACGCCAGGGCGTCCTCGGTGCGGCCCGCCTCCTCCAGCGCGTCGGCGTAGGCGTAGCGCAGCCGCACGACCCACGGCTCGCGCGACTTGGAGCTCAGCGGTGCCTGCTCGAGGATCCGCAGCGCCGCGTCGAGCTGACCCATGTCGCGGCGGGCGCCGGCCTCGACGATCGTCATCTCGGCCTTCGCCGCCGCGGGGAACGTCGCCACCGAGGGGCTCTTGGCGAGCTTCACGGCCTGGTCGGGCTGCCCCAGCGCGCGGTGGCAGTCGGCCATGATCGCGAGGTAGGCGGTGGCGCCGTTCATCCGCTTGGCGGCCCGGAGGTCAGCGAGCGCCTCGGCGTAGTGGCCCGCGACGTACGCCGTCTCGCCGGCGGCCTCGCGCACCACGGCCAGCCGCGGGGCGCGGGCCCGCGCGGCGAGGGCGTGGCGGTAGGCGAGCTCGGGGTCCTGGTCGAGGTAGAGACCGGCGGCGGCCAGGTGCCGCGCGACGCGGGCCGCGAGCTTCTCCGGCAGCCCCTTGAGCTGCGCGGTCACCGACCGGTCGAGCTCGGCGCCGGTGACGCCCTCGGGCAGGTCGGGGCCGTCGTAGGCCTGCTGGTCCTTGGTGCGCTGCGCCTGGTCAGGGCGCCGCCTGTCGTCGCGCCTGTCGTCGCGCCTGTCGTCGCGCCTGTCGTCACGCCGGTCGGGGCGCCGGTCGGGGCGCCGGTCGGCGCGCCCGTCCTGGCCCTTGCCGCCGGCCCGGGCCGACCCGCGCCCGGCGGGCGCACCGCTGCGCCCGGCGGCGGTCTTCTTGCCGGCGGGACGCTGGGGTCGACGGTTGTCTGGCACGGTCCCCCAGCCTACGGTCGCTCGGGGAGGACGGCGATTCCGCGCGCGTCGGCGACGGTGCGGCAGCCGCCGAGCCGGAACGCCTCGGTGACCTCGGCGCGCAGGTCTGCGTGCATGCGGGCCACCCCGGGCTCGCCCTCGACGAGCGCCCACAGCGGGAGCCGGCCGAGGAAGACGGCGTCGGCGCCGAGGGCCAGGGCGGCGAGCACGTCGAGCCCGCTCCGCACTCCCCCGTCGACGTAGACGTCGACGTCGGCCCCGACCTCCTCGACCACACCGGCGAGCGCGGCCGACGTGCGCACGGCGCGGTCGAGCTGGCGGCCGCCGTGGTTGGAGACCCAGACCGCGCTCGCACCGGCCTGGGCGCAGCGCCGGGCGTCGTCGCCGCGCAGCACCCCCTTGACCACGACCGGCAGCCCCGAGACCTCCGCCAGCCAGCCGAGGTCGTGCGGCCCGAGGTCGGTCGCCTTCTCGGCGCCGGGGCGGTCGTCGTAGCCGGGGTCGAAGTTGACGCGCAGGAGCTGCGGGTCCACGACGTCCCAGATGACCTGCTCGCCGGCGGCGTACTTGGTCGCGACCACCGGCGTGTCCACGGTGAGCACCACCGCCTCGGCACCCGCCGCCACCGCGCGCTCGAGCATCGGCTGGGCCAGGGTCCGGTCGGCCGGCAGGTAGGCCTGCAGCCACCACCGCACGCCGGTCGCACCGATCTCGGCGAACGGCGTGCCGGCGTTGCTCGACACGACCAGCACCGACCCCGCGGCCGCGCACGCCCGGGCCATCGCGACCTCGCCCTCGGGGTGGACGGCCCGCTGCAGCGTCGACGGTGCGACGCCCCACGGGACCTCCGCCTCGCCCCCGAGCAGCGTGGTGCCCAGCGAGACGTCGGTGACGTCGCGCAGCACGTGGGGCAGGAAGCGGACGTCGGCCCAGCCGGCCTCGCGGGCGCTCACGCCCTCGCGGGCCCCCGTCGCGACGTACTCCAGCACCGGCGCGGTCAGGCTCGCCCGCGCGCGCTCCTCGAGCTCGGCGAGCCAGGTCACGGCGCGAGCACTCCGGCGAAGTTCTTCTTGCCGCGGCGCAGCACCAGCACCTTGCCGCCGAGGAAGTCGGCCGGCGCCGGGACGTGGTCGGGATCGTCGGCCCGCTCGTTGTTGAGGTAGGCGCCGCCCTCGGCGAACGCGCGGCGGGCCTCGCCGCGGCTCTGCACCAGCCCCGAGTCGACGAACAGGTCGACGAGCGACTTCCCCTCCGCGGCGGTCACCAGCGGGCGGGCCGTCGCGAGCGCCTGCGCGAGCACGTCGGGGTCCGCCTCGGCGAGCGGTCCGCCCCCGAACAGCGCCTCGGACGCCTGCTCGATCCGCCGGGTCTCCTCGGCGCCGTGCACGAGCGTCGTGACGGCGGCCGCGAGGGTCCGCTGCGCCTCTCTGGCGAACGGCTTCTCGGCGTGCCGCGCCTCGAGCGCCTCGATCTCGGCACGGGACAGGAACGTGAAGACCCGGAGCAGCTGCCCGACCTCGGCGTCGCCCTGGTTGAGCCAGAACTGGTAGAAGGCGTACGGCGCCATCATCTCGGGGTCGAGCCAGAGCGCGCCGCCCTCCGTCTTGCCGTACTTGGTGCCGTCGGCCTTCGTGATCAGGGGCGTCGCGAACGCGTGCGCGTGCCCGCCGTCGGCCCGCCGGATGAGCTCGACGCCGCCCGTGAGGTTGCCCCACTGGTCGGACCCGCCGAACTGCAGGACCACGCCGTGCTCGCGGAACAGGTTGAGGAAGTCCATCGACTGCAGGAGCACGTAGGAGAACTCGGTGTAGCTGATGCCGGCCTCGAGCCGGCTCCTCACGACGTCGCGGGCGAGCATCCGGTTGACCGGGAAGTGCTTGCCGATGTCGCGCAGGAAGTCGATCGTCGACAGGCTCTCGGTCCAGTCGAGGTTGTTGACCATGGTCGCGGCGTTCGCGCCCTCGAAGGACAAGAAGGGCTCGATCTGGCGGCGGACGCGCTCCACCCAGTCCTTCACGGTCTCGGCGGAGTTGAGGACGCGCTCGCCGGAGTCCTTCGGGTCGCCGATCATGCCGGTGGCGCCGCCAACGAGGGCGTACGGCGTGTGGCCCGCGTCCTGGAGGCGCTTGGCGGTCAGGATCTGCACCAGGTTGCCCATGTGCAGGCTCGGTGCGGTGGGGTCGAAGCCCACGTAGAACCGGACGCTCCCCGCGGTGAGCGCCTCGCGCAGCGCGTCGAGGTCGGTCGAGTGCGCGACGAGACCGCGCCACACGAGGTCGTCGAGCAGGCTCTGGTCGATCTGCGGGGTGTCGCCGGGCACCTGCACATCCTCGCCGATCGGCCGTCTCCGGTGCGAACCGGTTCCCCGGGTACTCCGTAGGGTGGAGGGTCGCGAGTCCGAGGGACGGCGGGAGCAGGGTGGGAGCACGGTGACGAGCACGGTGACGAGCACGGCAACGACCACGGTGACGACGGCGTGATCGCAGGCAGGTACACGCTCGAGGCGGAGATCGGCCGCGGCGGCATGGGTGCCGTGTGGCGGGGCCTCGACGAGGTGCTCCGCCGTCCGGTCGCCCTCAAGAAGATCGGGGTGGCGCCGGGCGGCATCACGGCCGACGCACGGCGCGCCGAGCGCGAGGCGAAGCTCGCGGCCAAGCTCAACCACGTCAACGTCGTCGCGGTCTTCGACCTCGTGGAGGAGACGACCGACGGGCAGAACCAGCAGTGGCTGGTGATGGAGTACGTGGACGGCACCGACCTGGCCGAGGTCATCCGACAGCGGGGGCGGCTCACCCCCGACGACGCGGCGCCGATCCTGGCCCAGGTCGCGGCCGCGCTGGCCGCCGCCCACGGCGCCGGGATCGTGCACCGCGACGTCAAGCCGTCCAACATCCTCGTGGCCCCCAACGGTCAGGTGAAGCTGTCCGACTTCGGCATCGCCCGCACCGCCGCCGACCCCTCGCTGACGCAGACCGGCCTCGTGACCGGCTCGCCGGCGTACCTCTCCCCCGAGGTCGCCTCGGGCCAGCAGGCGACGCCCGCCAGCGACGTGTGGTCGTGGGGGGCGACGCTGTTCCACGCCCTTGAGGGGCGGCCGCCCTACCAGGTCGGCGACAACCTGCTGGGCGCGCTCTACCGCATCGTCCACGAGGACCCGCCACCCTGCCCGGAGGCCGGGTGGCTGGCGCCGGCGCTCGCGGCGACGATGACCCGCGACGCCGACCAGCGGTGGCCGATCGCGCGGGTGCAGGAGTTCCTCGAGTCCGGCCGTGACACCACCCCACCGGACACCCCACCGGACACGCAGCCCGCGACCGAGCCCGTGGCAGCCGGTGGGCTCGCCGACCTCGGCCTCGTGGGCGCCGACCCTGCCGAGGCCGGCCGCACCAGGTCCTACGACGACCAGGGCACCCAGGTGCTGCCGCTGACCACCACGACCGCGCCACGACCGGTCGCGCCGACCGGCCCGCCTCCGGTGCCCGGCGGCCCCGGCTGGCGGGACAGCGCCCCGCGTCGGCGGTGGTGGGTGGTGGCGGCCGCGGTGCTCGCGCTGGTGGCTGCGATGGCGGTCGCGTTCGCGCTCGGCCTGCACGACCGCGGCGGCGACGACCCGGAGGAGTCGTCCTCCGGCCCCGGTCCCCGGCCCAGTGCCTCCGCGTCCGAGCAGCCGGACAAGCCGACCGAGGTCGGCATGGTCGACTTCATCGAGACCTACATCGCGACCGCGTCCAGCGACCCGGAGTCGGCGTTCGACATGCTCACGCCGTCGTTCCAGGACGCGAGCAAGGGCCTCTCGGGCTACCTCGGGTTCTGGGGCGACGTGCGCGACGCGAAGGTGCTCGAGGTCTCGGCCGACCCCGCCACCCTCGAGGTGCGCTACACCTACCGCTACACCAAGCCACCGGGGCCACCCGTCGAGGACGACGTCGTGCTGAGGCTGACCTACGAGGACGGCACCTACCTCATCGACCAGGAGGTCTGAGCGGGGATCCCCGGGCCAGTTTCACCCGAGAGGGTGAGGCATTCCGCGGGAGGTTCGGCTGGATCTGTGCCTACATTCATCTCATCATGAATTCGGGTGCACGGGGACCGGGAACGTCGGCACCCCTCGCCGTCGGTGTCTACGACGAACCCGAGCTCATCGTCTCCGGCGTGGACGCCATGCTGGCCCGCTCCGGGCCGCCGGTCGACGTCGTCCCGGTCCGCCGCGACGACGACACCGCCGAGGTCGACGTCCTCCTCTGTGACCCCGTCGGCCACACCGTGCAGATCGAGGAGTACCTCACCCTCGTCGCCGCGCTCACCACCGCTCCGGTGCTGGTCTTCACGTGGAGCAGCAGCCCGTCGAGCGTGCGCCGGGCGCTCGCGGCCGGTGCGCGCGGCTTCCTGTCGAAGGGCGCCAGCTCCGGCGACCTCGCGTCGGCGATCGAGACCGTGGCCCGCGGCGGGCTGATGTCGCCGGCCGCCTCCCGGCGGGCGCGCACGCCCAAGGGCGTCGCCGAGCTCAGCGCGCGCGAGGCCGAGGTGCTCGACCTGATCTGCGCCGGCATGAGCAACCTCGAGATCGCCGACCAGCTCTTCGTGAGCGTCAACTCGGTCAAGACCTACGTGCGCCAGATCTACCAGAAGATCGGCGTCAGCAGGCGCGCCCAGGCGGTCGCCTGGGGGCTCGCGCACGGGTTCTGACGGCGTCCGTCCGCGCCGTCGACGCGGCCAGCTGGTCTTGACCAGTTGGCCGCCGAGCATCACGGGAGCGCCGCGACCGCGTTGGGCCCGGTGAGTGCTCCCTCCCCCACAGAAGAAGACACGACATGTCGCGACGCCACGGGGGCGTCGTCACCGTTGTTGCCGCGCTGGTAGCGGCGGTGCTGTCCGCCCCGACATCCGCAATCGCCCAGACCCCCCACCACCGCAAGGACCCCTCCACCTCTCCGTACTTCTACATCGGTCACGCCGGCGGGACCCAGGTCCAGGCGCTCGGCACGACCATCCGCTCCGACCTCACCGCCGCCTCCGGCGTCGAGGGCTTCACGTTCCCCGCCCACGACGACAACCGCGCCGCCGGCGTCAACGTCGCCTCGGGCCTGGTCAAGATCGGCGCGGTCACGACCTGGGCCGACGCGGTCCCGGTCGCGAACGGCACCCGGACCATCACCGGCGCCCGGACGGCGGACCTGTCCCTGCTCGGTGGGCTGATCAAGGCCGACGCGGTGGAGACTGTCACGACGGCGACCAAGACCCCGAGCGGCGTGACCTCGACGTCGTCGACCAGGTTCATCGGCCTGACCATCGCCGGGCAGGAGTACCCGGTGAACCTGCCGAAGGACTTCAACATCACGATCCCCGGCCTCGCCGCGATCGTGGCGAACTCCTCGACGTCGTACACCGTGGCCGGCGGCACCTACACCACCGGGTTCGGCCTCTACGTCGGGCTGCTCAAGCCGTTCAAGAACGTGCCCGCGGCCGCGACGGTGCTGCTCAACCCGACCCAGTCGATCGTCGTACCTGCCCCGCCGCCGTCGGCGCCGCAGATCGGCGGCGTCGGCTACAGCTCGATGATCAAGGCGAACGTCGGGCCGGCGCTCGACCTCGACGCCGGCTCGAGCGCGTTCGTCGCGACCCCGCCCGGCGGCACCGACGGCAAGACGATCCAGAACGCCACCGCGGAGGTCACCGTGCCGCAGGTGCTGCACGTGGCCGCCGCGAAGTCGTGGACCAAGGGGAAGACGGTCCCCGGGCACGGGAAGGTCAAGGTCAACAACGAGCTCGCCGGGCTCGACGTGCTCAACGGGCTGATCACGGCCGACGTCATCAGTGCGGGCGTCGTGGTCAAGAAGAAGAAGTCGCAGCGGGTGCGGACCAGGCTTGGGAGCCAGCTGCTCGGGCTCACCGTGGCCGGCAACGCCATCCCGGTGAACGTCGCGCCGAACACCAGGATCGACCTGGCCGGCGTGGGGACGCTGGTCCTCAACGAGCAGGTCAGGGAGAAGTGGGGCGGCTACGTCCGCGCGCTGCACCTGACCCTCAGCACCGCGCAGTACGGCCTGCCCGTCGGAACCGAGATCGAGGTGGGCGTCGCGCTCGGCTGGACCGCCACCGGCTGATCAGGACAGCGCGGGCCCCAGCCGCGTCGACGCGAGGGTGCGCTCGGCCGCGGTGAGCGTGCGCAGGCGCACCGACAGGAGGTAGTGGTCGACCCAGAGCGCGTCGGCGGCCGTCTCGAGATGGCCGTCGGCCCAGACCATCGCGTCGACGAGGCGGGGCACGCTCGGGACGAGGAGGCGGGCCACGCTCCGGTCGATCGCCAGCTCCTCGCGCAGCGTCTGGTGCGGGGCCACCGGCCCGCGCACGATGTGGGCCGTCTCGTGGGCGATCGTGCAGCGGCGCTCGGCCTGGCTCAGCCCGAGCGCGAGGGTGACGGTCCTGGTCTGGTGGCAGGTCCGGCCCATCACCCCCTCGGGCAGCTCGGCCCACACCAGCGACCAGTCCGTCAGCTCGGCGAACCGCCGCCACGGGTGGTGCGGGTGGCTCGCCGCGTACTCCCGAGGACGCATGGGCGCAACCTAGGGAGCAGCGCCGACACGGCGGCCACACCTCGGACCCCGCTCCAGGTCAGGCGGCAGGTCAGGCGTCGTCCTGGCTCTCCTCGCCGGCCGACGACCCGAGGGCGCGCTGCTGCCCCGGCGTACGCCGGCCGGACGGCGTGCGGCGCAGCTGGATCGCGACGTCGGTGACGGCCGGCTCGGGCAGGTAGCCCGCGTCGGTCAGCGCGGCGTCGAGCACGCGCTGGTACGGCGTGCCGGAGAGCGAGGAGAACCGGGCCAGGGCCTGGGCGCTCGGGAGCTGCCTGGGGTCGCGCCAGTTGGTGAAGACGCCGGAGGAGGCGTAGCCGAGCCGCTTGGCGAGCTGGCGCTCCGACGTGCCGTGCCGGTCGACGTAGGCCTGGACGAGCTCCCAGAGCTGACCCATGTGACCTTCTCCTTGCGACCGGGCGGGCGTGGTGGGCACCACGGTATCCACACCCGTCGGGTGCGTCCGCGCAGGTCAGGCCGTGGTTGCCGCGACTCCCCCGCGCGCGGCGCACCTCGGTGGGCACCGACGACACACAGGACGACAATCGACACTGGACATCATGTTCATCATCGATGTACGGTCTGCTCGATCCATCCGGCAGCTATTCGGGAGCTCGGCATGCGACTGCACAACCTGCGCGGCCTCAAGACCTTGATGGTCGTGCAGGGCGTCTCGCAGCGCCGGCTCGCCCGCGCCGCGGGCTACCGCTCCCACGCCTACCTGGGTCGTCTCCTGCGCGGCGAGGTCACCACGCTCCACCCCCGGGCCGCGTTGCGCATCGCCAGGTTCCTCCAGGTCGACGCCGGGTTCCTCTTCGACCCGTCGCCGACCAGTGGCCCGGCACGTCACGTCCACCGCCACCCGGAGGTTCTCGCCTGACACCTCATCCCGCACGCCCCCTCCTGCGACCTTCCACGGTGCCTCCCGCGGCGTTCGGTTCACCACTCACGAATCGAAGGAAGGCACCATGCAACCCATGCTGAGGCTCTCGGGCCTCGTCCTCACGCTGGTGGTCGCGCTCGCCCTGGGCACCGCGTCACCCGCCCGCGCCGCGGCCGCCGTCCACTCCAGTGACCGCTCGGCCGCAGTCCAGGTCCAGCGCACCCACCACGCCCCGGCCGCGTCCCGACCGGCCGCCACGCCCCACGCCCGCGACCACGCCAAGCCCTACCGGCCGCACGTCAACTACATGGGCCACGACTACTGCGGGGGGTGGCTGCAAGGCCCGGCGTGGTGCCTGACCTTCAACAAGATCGAGGCGGGCTACATCGCCGCGGTCTCCCTCACGACCGCCGCGGCGTTCATCTGCGCCGGCACGGCCCTGATCACGTGCGGGGCCGCGGTCGGCATCGCCGCCGCGATCCAGCACTACGTCGACCGCCACGGCGTCTGCCCGAAGTCCCGACCCAAGATGCGCGTCGAGTACTTCCCCTTCCCCGGAGCCGTCTCGTGCGTCTGACGAGTCCGGCCAGGCGGGCGCTGGCCGGCGGGCTCGCGTTCGGAGGGGTCGCAACCGGAATCGCCTGGGCCGACAGCACCCGCCACGGCATCGGCATCGCGGTCGCCGTGCTGGTCGCGCTGATGTTCGTCGTGGCGATCGTCCAGTACGCCGGCCGCACCGAGCGGAGCTGACCGAGGGGGGATCAGCTCACCCGAGGGGAGGCCCGTTCCCGCGAGGGGGCGGGCCTCTCGGCGCGCTCCCTCAGGCCTTCTCGCAGGCGATCTTGTCGCCGTCGCGGTCGAGGTCGTCGTTCTTCCTCATCGCCGTCGCGTACTTCTTGTTCGACCTCAGGAACGTCGTCACCGGCGTGCCCGACGTGTGGTCGACGGCGTTCTTCTTCCCGACACCGTGCGGGAACTTCTGGTTGAAGGCCGTGCAGTTGTCGAAGATCCCGCCCGACGCCTCCGCGGGCGCGCCCGCGAACGGCGCGAGCGCCACGACGAGTGCCACCGAGGCCAGGCCCCAACGCTGCATCATGCGCCGGATGCTGTCACCGACCTGACCCCGAGCGACATGGCCCGGGCGGGCCGTTCACTCATAGGTCACCTGGGGCCTGGAGTCTCGACCTGACTCGACCACGGCGATGATGGCCGCAGCGGTCTCGGCGGCGTACCTCTTCGTGACGAGCAGGTCGATGTGCCCGGCGCCTCCGACGATCTCCTGCGTGCTGTTGGTCGAGAGGTCCAGCAGCCTGCTCTGTGCTGCCATCCAGGACTGCGGGTGGCGGCCGGCGGTGACGACGAGGAGGGGCTTGTCGCCGAAGTCGCGGAAGGACGCTGCTTCCCGCGCCGAGGGGCCGGCGCGGAGGTACTCCTCGACGGTGCTTCCGAACCATCCGGCCTGCGAGTTGCTCGTCCGGATCTCGGTCTGGGACTGAGAGGGCAGCTCGGCCCAGTCGGTCTGTGCGAGCAGGCGGGCGACCCCGATGCGACCGGCGACGGCGGCAACCGCCGCGAAACGGCTGACCGCGTCGCGGGCGTTGCCCTCGGACGAGGCGGCGGAGGTTGCTGGTCCCTGAGCCGCGGTGCTTTCGAGGAGCACCAGGCCGGCGACCTCGTCGGGGTAGCGCTCGGCAAAGATCCGGACGTAGAGCCCGCCGAAGGAGTGACCGGCAAGGACGTAGGGTCCGGCCTCACCGGCGCGGTGGAGCAGGGTGTGGAGGTCGGCGGCGATCTGTGCGCCGTCCTGCGCGGTGTCGGCGGGCTGGCTCCAGCCTCGGCCGGCCCGGTCGTAGACGCAGACGCGGGTGTGGCCAGCTACCTCCGGGGCGATCCAGCCCATCTGCGCCGAGGTCCCGCCGGCGCCGGGTTCGAGCACGACGGTCGGGCTGCCGGAGCCGACGCAGCTGAGGTAGAGCCGGTGCCCGTCGACGTCGACGAGCCGTCCGGTGGAGGGCATGGTCGCGTGGTCCGTGGCCTCTCCGATGGCCTCGTAGCCTCCTCCGACCGCCGCCGCGGCCAGGACGCTGAAGACCAGGTAGAGCTGGATCCGGCCGCCGCGGCTGGGCATGGCGTGACGGGTGCGCTGCCACATCCAGGTCACCAGCGCCAGGAGCGTGAGGGGCCACACCCACGTGAGGGCCTCTCGCACCGGCGAGCCACCGGCGACCAGCAGGAGCCCCGCGACCCCCATGTACAGCGCTGGCGCCGCCGCCCAGCGCTGGGGCCGGTCGGTGTACCGGTGCGAGAGCATCCACAGCGCGGCCCAGCCCACCGCGAACCCGCAGAGGACGGCGCCCGTGAGGGCGCTCTCCTCGACCGGGACGACCGGGGTGGCCGCGAAGGCGACGGCGGCCACGAGACCGGCGCCCATCGCGAGGGTCACGAGCGGGCCGATCCGGCTCCGGCGGGTTCCAGGGGCGGTCAGCCCGGTCGTCGTTGCGCCCGGGATCGAGGTGGGGCTCTCGTCGTGGGTGGTCGTGCGGGCCATGCCGTTCACATCCTTGCCATCACGTGAGCCGAGGACGGCTCGCCCGGGAGGGGTTGATGGGTGGACCTTCGAGGCGGCGACTTGCCCCGGCCTGTCCGGCGGCTGTCCGCCGTTGCTCCGGCCTCGAAGCTGAGGCACGCTGAGCCTGGCAGCGGAGGGCTGCCCTGCCCGAAGGGACGTCGGTGAACGACCTGCGCTTCCGCGTGCTCGGGCCGATGGAGATCACGTCCAGGGGCACCTCGCTGCCCCTGCCCGGCAGTGCCGAGCGGGCCCTGCTGGCGCAGCTCCTGCTCTCCGCGGGCAGGATCATCCCGGCATCGATGCTCATCGACCGGCTCTGGGCGGAGTCGGCCCTGCCCGTCGACCCCACCAACGCGCTGCAGATCCGGGTGTCGAAGCTGCGCAGGAGCCTGAAGGCGAGCCAGGTCCCGGAGCTGGTCACGCGGGAAGGCGTGGGCTACCGGGCGAACGTCGATCCCGACGTGGTGGACGCGATCGACTTCGCCCATCGCGTTCGTCTCGCCCGGGCCGCTACCGCGGCGTCGGCGGGTGAGGGCGTCGAGCCGGCCGATCTCGAGGCCAACCTCAGGGCGTACGACGCGGCGCTCGACCTGTGGCGGGGCGAGCCGCTCAGTGACTTCGCGACCGAGCACTGGGCCATCAGCGAGGCGGCACGGCTCAACGGGCTGCGGATCACCGCGCTCACCGAGCGCGCGCAGACCGCCCTGGCCCTCGGCCGTGAGGACGAGGTCGTCCACGACCTCGAACCTGTGGTCGGCGGCGACCCGACGCTGGAGTCGCTGGCCGGACTGCTGATGCTGGCGCTCTACCGCAACGGTCGGCAGGCCGACGCCCTCGAGGTCTACGCCAGGACCCGCACAACCCTCGACGAAGGGC
The DNA here is from genome assembly GCF_000422805.1 of Nocardioides halotolerans DSM 19273. Taxonomy (GTDB): domain Bacteria; phylum Actinomycetota; class Actinomycetes; order Propionibacteriales; family Nocardioidaceae; genus Nocardioides; species Nocardioides halotolerans. The sequence continues at coordinate 38,278 of NZ_AUGT01000029.1, forward strand.
TTGGCCTCGAGCCGTCGGTCAGTCTCAGGTCGCTGCAGGAGCGGGTGCTCCGCCACGACGAGTCGCTCGGCGCTCAGCCCGAGATGACCGTTCCCGTCCGCGCCCCGGCATCTGCGCGAACCCGTGCGGTCGAGCCGTCTCCAGGTCCGAGCCGCCTGCACGAGACCCCGGCCGCGGGGCCGCCCACCAACCTGCCCGCCGTGGTGCGACCACTCATCGGTCGCGACGAGCTCCTCGAGTCACTGGGCACCCTGCTCCCGGGTGTCCGGTTGCTCTCGCTCGTCGGTCCCGGAGGCGCCGGCAAGACGTCCCTCGCGCTCACCCTCGCCGTCCGTGCCCTCCCGGAGTTTCCTGATGGCGCCTTCGTCGTCCGGCTCGCGGCGCTGGACCGGCCCGACCAGGTGCCGTTGGCCGTGGCAGACGCACTCGGCATGCCCATGGACGGCGCCGCCGCCGAGAGAGACGTCCGCGAGCGGCTCCACAGCTACCTCGCCAACCGCCGCCTGCTCCTGGTCCTCGACAACTGCGAGCACGTCATCGACGCAGTCGCCGGCCTGGCCGACGAGGTCCTCGCCCGCTGCGCCGACATCGTGCTCCTCGCCACGAGCCGCGAGGCGCTCGCCGTGCCCGACGAGGTCCAGGCCAACGTCGGACCTCTGGCGTCGCCCCCCGAGGACGCGCTCCCCGAGCAGGTCCTCACCTACCCGGCGGCCCAGCTGTTCGTCGAACGGGTCCGCTCGGCTCGGCCGGGCACGGTCTTCGACGAGACCGACCTCGCCGCCATCGGCCGCATCGCACGAGCGCTGGACGGGATGCCGCTCGCCGTCGAGCTCGCCGCGGCACGGGCCGGGACGATGTCCCCGGGTGAGATCTCGGTCCGGCTCGACCACAGGTTCGCCCTGCTCACCTCCGGAGCGCGGACCGCGGAGGCCCGGCAGCAGACGCTGCGGGCCACGGTCGACTGGAGCTACGCGCTGCTGAGCGCCGAGGAGCAGGGCGTGTTCGACCGGCTCTCGGTCTTCCAGGGCGGGTGGACCATGGACGCCGCAGAAGCCGTGCTCCAGGACGTCGGCGCCCCGCCGGGGTTCGTGCTCGACGCGATCGCCCGGCTGGTCGAGCGCTCGATGGTCACCGTCGAACCCGGATCGCCCACGAGGTACCGGATGCTGGAGACGCTTCGCCAGTACGCAGCCGAGCGACTTCGCGAGAGGGGCGAGGGCGCGTCCACCGCAGCCCGCCACGCGCGCCACTTCCACGACCTCGTGCTCGCCGCGGAGCTGGACCTGCGCGGGCCCGGCCAACGTCACGCCCTGCTCCTGCTCCGGCGGGAGCAGCCCAACATCCGCGCAGCGCTGAACTGGCTCAGCGGGCCGGACGGAGACCTCGACCAGGCCCTGGAGCTGGCCGGCTCGCTCGGCCTGTTCTGGCACCTCGGCCGCCACCTGGAGGGTCGCGAGGTCCTGCACCGGCTGCTGGACCTCGGCGGCAGCGAGGCGGCGCGCGCTCATGCGTTGCAGGCGGTCTCGATCGTCGAACGCCCGCGCGGCTGCCTGGTGCACCCGAGCCCGTTGTGCGCCGAGACCGCACAGCAGAGCCTGACGATGTTCGTCGATGAGCACGAGTGGTCGAGGGCTGCGCTGTCGCGGGTCCTGGTCGCGGTCGAAGGAGTGACCGGCGCCGAGCCCGAGCGCTCGCAGGCGTTGCTCGCCGAGGCCGAGGCGCAGTTCCGCATCGACGCGGACGAGTGGGGCCTCGGGGTGATCGGCTTCGTCCGCATGGAGACCGCGCTCAAGACGGGCCAGCTCGAGACGGCCATCTCGACCGGCCGCGCCGCGGCCGCCCGCTTCCGCCAGCTGGACGACTTCTGGGGCCTCTCCGCGATCCTCTACCACCTCGGGTGGGGGCTGCGGCAGTTCGGCCGCAACGAGGACGGCGCCCATGAGCTCGAGGAGGCCATCGACGTCGCAGCGAGCGCCGGTCTGTACAACACGGTCCAGTGGGCGCTGGCCGACCTCGCGCTCGTGCACCTCAACCTGGGCCGCCCGGATGCGGCTCGCGAGCTCTTCGACCGCGCGGACGCGGCGTCGGAACACATCGGCGACGGCGCCGGCACCGTGCTGGCGCACTACGGCCGCGGGCTTCTCGCCCTTCAGGAAGCAGAGCTGGACGAGGCCGAGCGCCACCTCACCCTCGCCCTGGACGGCTTCGCGAGGCTGAGAACGCCGGTCTGGGAAGGCTGGGCACTCGTCCCGCTCGGCCGCTGCCGCGAGCTCCGTGGCAAGACCCCTGAGGCTCGGGACTCGTACGAGAGAGCTCTCGAGCTCGGGACACAGGCCGGCGAGCCAGGTCTGACCGCATCGGGCCTCGAGGGGCTGGCGCGGACCTGGGCTCAGGAGCACCCGGACCGCGCGGCAGAACTCGAGGCCACGGCGACAGACGTCCGAGTGCGCCTCGGCCGCCCCCGCCCCGGCCACCAGGAGGCCTGGCCCACCTAGCGCCAGGCGTCCGCAACGAGCACCCGGAGCACCGGGCGGCATCCGGGTCTGCTCGGGACAGCGGCCGGACAGCGTCGCTGGTGATGCTTCCCCTGCGAAGGGAGCGAGCAGATGACCAAGCTGACGCTGCACCTCGACGGCATGGGCCGTCGCGCGTGCGTGCGCGAGGTGACCGCGCGCCTCCGAGACGTGCCGGGCGTCGAGACCGTGACGGCCGACCACCGCCGCTCGGTCGTGCTCCTGACCGGCTCGATGAGCCGCGACGACGTCGGAGCCGCGCTCAAGGACACGCGCTTCAAGGTCATGCGGATCAGCGCCGACAGCGACCAAACAGGGGCCGGACAGTGGCCGCGACGACCCTTCCCTCCGTAGCCGCCGATCACGGTGGCCCCGACCACGGAAGGACCATCATGCGCACCACGACGTCAGCGGCTTGGAGCCGCCAACGATGGCTGGCCCTGGCGCTCATCGCCGCGGCCCAGTTCATGGTCATCATGGACACCTCGATCATCGGTGTCGCACTCCCGGAGATGCAGGGTGACCTCGGCTTCACCTCAGCAGGGCTGAGCTGGGTGTTCAACGCCTACGTCGTTGCGTTCGGCGGCCTGCTGTTGCTCGGTGGTCGCCTCGCCGACCTCTTCGGCGCACGGCGGATCTTCAGCACCGGCTGGGCCGTGCTCGGCGTCGGCTCACTGCTGGCCGGCCTGGCCGGCGGTGTCGAGGCCGAGCTCGCCGGTCGGGCCATCCAGGGCGCGGGGGCGGCGCTGATCGCGCCGGCCGCGCTCTCCCTGCTGTTCATGACCTTCGGCGCGAGCCCCGCTGACCTGACCAAGGCCCTCGCGCTCTACGGCGCAGCCGCCCCGGCCGGCGGAACAGCGGGCGTGTTCCTCGGTGGGGTCCTGACCGAGTACGCGTCGTGGCCGTGGGTCTTCTTCATCAACCTCCCGCTCGCCGTCGCCGTGCTCGCTCTGACTCCGTCCGTCATGCCCCGGGGTGCCCGGCAGCGCGGCTCGCTCGACGTCGCTGGCGCGATCACGGCCACGGGAGGGCTGGCTGCCCTCGTCTTCGCGATCGTCCGCGCCCCTGACGCCGGTTGGACCTCGTACTCCACGGCAGCGGCGGTCCTGGTCGGCACGGGCCTGCTCGGTCTGTTCGTCCACCTGCAGCGGCGCCTGCGGCAGCCGCTGGTCCGCCTGGGGATCTTCAAAGCTCCCAACCTGGCTGCGGCCAACGCCGCCCAGTTCTTCCTGGGGGCGGCCTGGATCCCCATGTTCTTCTTCGTCAACCTCTACCTCCAGCACGTGCTCGGGCTGGGTGCGTTCGCGAGCGGTGCCGCGCTCCTGCCCCTCACCGTCACGATCATGATCGGGATGATCGCGGTCGCCCCCCGCCTGATCGGCCGCTACGGGCCCAAGACGATGACCGTCGCGGGACTGGTGACCCTCGCCGCAGGCCTGGTCTGGCTCTCGCTGCTGCGGGCCGACGGCAGCTTCGTGGTGGATGTGCTTCCGGCGACGCTGGTCACCGCAGCGGGGATGGCGATGGCGTTCATCCCCTCACTCGGGCTGGCGCTCTCCTCGGCCGCACCGGAGGAAGGCGGCCTGGCCGCCGGCATCGTGAACACCAACTACCAGGTCGGCTCCGCCCTCGGCCTGGCCGCGATGACAGCGGTGGCCGCGGCGTTCGGTGCCGAAGAGAGCGGAGTGGCGTCACTCACCGACGGATTCTCCGCAGGACTCCTGGGTGCCGCCGGCATCGCAGCCCTCGGCGCCGTGGCGGCGGCGACCTGGCTCCGGGCCGCCGCTCCCACCGAAGCCGGGCAGGCAGAGCAGCGGGAGGCCGTCGTCTGACCGTCGGTTTGGGGCCTCACCGACGTCCACCTCAGCCACCATTCACCGCCTCGAAGAAGGGCCGATCATGACCGCGCAGCACCACGGGCACCACGCACCCGCCCACTCGGGTCCGGACGCGCACGCTCATCACGATGCAGGCAGCAACAAGATGGCGATCAGCGCGACGCTCCACTGCCTCACCGGGTGTGCGATCGGGGAGATCGCCGGTCTGATCATCGGGACCGCCGCTGGCCTGAGCAACGCAGTGACCATCGCCATCTCGATCGCGTTGGCGTTCCTGTTCGGTTACACGCTCTCGACCTTGCCACTGCTGAAGGCTGGCCTCGCGCTGGGAGCTGCACTGTCGGTCGTCGTCGCTGCCGACACGCTGTCGATCGCCGCCATGGAAGTCACCGACAACGTGGTCATGACGCTCGTCCCGGGCGCCATGAACGCCGGTCTGGTCAACGTCACCTTCTGGATCGGCATGATGATCTCGTTGACAGTGGCCTTCTTCGCCGCCTGGCCGGTCAACCGCTACCTCCTGCAGCGCGGCCGGGGGCACGCGTTGACGCACGAGTACCACGGGGCCGTGGGTACGACCACCGGTGTTCGCCGATTCATCCCGAGCTTCGGCACAGGCGCCCTGGTCGCGGCCATCCTCGCCTTCATGCTCGGCGGCTTGGTCGTCTCGATCGCCGACGAGCTGACGGCCGGGAGCAGCACCGGAGGTGAGCACGCGGCGAGGTGAGGTGGCGCCGGCGCGGCCTGGGACACCGTCGGGACAGCGCGTGGACAGCCACCGCGACGACTCTGTGCACACGACCACCAGGCACCGACGATCCGAGGAAGCCATGAACCCGAGCCATTGCGCACGAACTCTCGAGAGGACATGTCCATGACCACCAGCAACGGGAGGCGCACGATGAAGATCTGCATCGTCGGAGCCTCCGGCAAGCTTGGGCAGTACCTGGTGCAGCACGCGCTGGCCCGGGGCTACGAGGTGGTCAGCGTCTGCCGGCAGGAAAGCGTGGGGAAGCTCGACCGGTTCGAAGGGCGTATCACCGTCATCCCGGGAGCCACCGACGACCGCGAGGTCATCGAGCGCGCGGTCGCGGGGTGCGACGGGGTGCTCGTCGTGATGACCCCGGTCGGCGTCAGCGGGTACTCGACCGGAACGACGCAGGCAGTCCTCGACCACGCGCCACCGGGCGCGCGCCTCGTGTTCTCGTGCGGGTGGCACATCACCCGCGACGGCCGGGACGTGTACTCGTGGAAGCTCAAGCTGATGGTGAACGTCGTCGGCCGGCTCGCGCGACTCGCTCGGATGGTCGACCTGGACGACCAGGTCGAGGCCGCCCGGCGGATCTTTGCCAGCGACACCCGGTGGACGGTCGTGCGCGGCAGCGACCTCGAGGAGGGCGAGAGCCAGGGCCTGCCCGTGTGGAGCGAGCATGTGGGCGATCCGGTCCTGGCGAGCAACCTCACGCGTCGGGTGGACTTCGCCCTGTTCATGGTCGAGGCCCTCGTGAACGACGACCTCGTCCACGAGGCACCCGCGATCGTCGGCCGCGAGACGCCCTCGGCACTCACCCACGCCGCCTGAGCATGAGCTCTCCGAGAAGCGAGGGTGCTGCCAGGTGACGACCTCTGGTGGGGCGGGTGGGGCTCGAACCCACGACCCAAGGATTATGAGGCACCGGGTCACCGGCGCTCTTCCCTCAGCGTCGGTCCGCCAACGACGCCATTTCACACGAGTTTTCACCCCACACTGTCCGCGGCGAGAAGCAGTTGCTCACTCAGACCCACTGGACCTGAGTGCGTGTCAGCCCCCGGCGCCGGTGCTAGACCGAGGTTCATGGCAGCCCCGCCCGGAGCCACCGCGACCAGCCTCGACCTCAACGACGAACTCTGGACGACCGCGCACCTCGCGACCTACCTACACTGCGGCCGCAGCACTGCCTTCGATGTCGCCCGCGACGCCACCTTCCCGGCCCCGATCGCCGTCGGTGCCACACGGCGCCGGCTCTGGATCGGCAGAGAGATCCGTTCCTGGGCCACCGCTGGCCACCGCCAACGCCCTGCCGCACCTAGGCGGACCACAGTCGATAAGAGGCGGCCGTGAACTCGCGTCCCATCGCCACCCCGGCGCTCTCCCGGCGTCGCGACCGCGTCGTGATCGGCCCTGGCGCCGAGACGCGTCTCACCCGCCCAGCCAGCCCGACCGTCGTCCCGCTCGTCAGTCCGTCCGGCCGGGTGAGGGCCACACCGCCGCCCGCTGGCACCCGCTACTGGCGCCTGACGGTGCTGGATCCGACCTGCCGGTTTCGGATCCACCAGACCACCGGAGGGACAAGCCTGGAGAGTGCAGTGCAGCGGCTGCGGGACCTCGACCGACAGCTTGTCACGCACTCCCCCGCCGGCGCCCATGCAACGATGGGCGTGGAGTTGCTCGACTACTTCCTCGACGACACCCGGCCAAAGAACCTCGGCCATCCTGACCGCCCGGCGCGGTGGAGCACCTCCTACGCCGACCAGAACCGGTACCTGATCAACCGCTACCTGCGGCCACACCTTGCCAGGGTCGCACTCGCCGCGTGGGCACCTGGGCATGCCTACGCCGTGCTCAACGGCTGCCCGACCAACTACCTCGTGGACAAGGTGCGCCGCACCCTCTCGAGCGTGATCAGCCTCGGGATCGCCAACAGTTTCCTGCGCCCTGACCAGCGCGAGCTGCACCGAGTCGCCGTCCCGCTCCGCCCGGAACTGCGGCCAGAGCGCCACCCCCGTACCCGGCAACCTGACGCCATCATGCTGCTGCGACCCGACGAAGTACCCAGCACCGAGCAGGTCGCCCGGCTGGCCGCAGCCGCACCGCCCGGCCTGGCCCCCGTGCTGTGGGCCGGCATCGTCAACGCCCTCGCCTACGGCGGCTTCCGGATCGGGGAACTGTTCGCGCTCGATGTCGAGAGCGTCCTCGACGACCTCCCCACGGGCCTGGTGGCCGTGCGGCACCAGGTCATCGAGCCGCGCAGCGCGCCCAAGCGCCTCACCGCACCGAAGAACGGGTTCGCGCGCCTGACCGCCATCTGCAACACCACGCCAATCGGATTCCCCTTGCGCGAGTGGATCGACCATCGGGCGCACGTCGCAGCCGCCGAGCGAACGGCGGGCCGAAACCGAGCCGGTGTCCTCGTGGCGACGCCCCGAGGCACATGGTGGACCCGCAGCAACTTCCGCTCCCGCTGCTTCAACCCAGCCGCCACCGCCGCCGACTGGGAACAACTGACGTGGCACGGCCCTGTCCGACGCCGGGTCGCCGGACGCTGGGTCACGGTCCAGACCGAGCGTCACGACTGGCGGCACCCGGTGCACGCACTGCGGCACCACTACGCCTGCGCTGCCCGCGACGTCTGGGGCTGGACCGGCGCCGAACTTTGTCTCAACGGCGGCTGGGCCGACGAGGCCTTCGTCATCAGCCGCTACTACGGCAGCACCGCAGAGACCTACCGGCACGCAGTCGAGAAGCAGTCCGGCGTTGCTAGGAGTGTCACGCCGTGACCCATCCTGATGGCTCAGCGTCACCGTTCGCCGTGGCGGCTGTACTCGCCCTAGGGCTTGAGCTCGCCATCAGTCGTCGCGGCCCCGTTCGCCGTAGCCTCGGTCGAAACAGCCCGGGTCGGCGCTGCCCGTTGCCGAAGGGCCTCGTAGGACGTACGACCACGCGGGTCCACACTTCTTCACCGCGGCTCCTTCCCTCCTCCGTCGTACCTCCCGGCTCCGTTCCTCCCGGCTGCCCGGCGTCGCCTGTCGAGCCCGGCGTGTTTCTCTTCGTTAACCTCGACCCAGGCACCGACTCTGACGGTTCGCCACTCTCCGTTTTCGGGGGGGTACTGCAACGAGGGTCGCTGCAGGCAGTCACCATCCTTGGCGTACCACTCCGCGTTGCGTTCGCCCCTCGGCGCCGCATCACCGCCAGCCCGGATGAAATCGACGGTGTCTCTCAGTCCCCACGAGACGAGCATCCAGAGCAACACATGCCAGGTGAGTCGTCGCCGGGTCTCCACCGTGCCCCACACCCGACCGTGGAACAGGTTCAGCACGGTCCCACCTCCCAGCCCCGGGTACGTCGAGAGTCCGGTGTACGAGTGGGCCATCCGGTGCAGGGCCGACATCAACAACAGCACCCAGCGATAGTGCTTCTCCTTGTTCGGGTCGCTGTGACTCGGGGAGGGCCGACCGGGATAGGGGCCCTCGCGGCCATCGCACGGACGACCCAAGTTGCTCGTGGACGCTCGTTGGTCCCCCGACGGGCCACCTTCCTCAGTGGCAGTCCAGCGCTTGAGCCCGTCCAGGAACTGGCAGAGGAAAGCCACGTCCTCGGGACTGCCATCAACCTCCCAGCGCAGGCGTGCGGCGTCCTTGAGTGGCAGCAGGCGCATGGCGACCGTCAACAGGCCATCCACATCCAGACGGTCTGCGAGATGAGCCGTGCTCGCCCCGTACACGCCGTGCTGTCCTCCTCGTCCCATGCGCTGACCGTGTGGACGCGGGAGCGGCGCGCAGCGTCCGAACCGGGGGCTACGCCAACCCCGGTGACCACGACACGCGACGTTAGGGCGCAGATCGGAGGTGGAGGCCACTCGGATGAACCGCGTCCGAGTGCCCCATTTACCGAAGAATGTGCACGGGAAGACGCGTCCGCCGAGCTACACGCCCGGATGGCACGACCCCGCCCGGCGGCCGAGCGCGAGAGGATCTGTAGTCTCCCGCGGAGACCGACGCCGGCGGCCACGAGATCGATTTCAACGGTCCGGCGATGACCAACCTCGCCGACCGCGACCGGCAAAGTCGCAGCAAACCCGACCGGGCTCAGGCGTCGGAGCGCTTCGTGCTGCGCGGGCCCCCCGGGTCGAGCGCGGCGGAGGCAGTGCTGACCGCGTTCAACGCCGGCCGTGTCCGGGGTCGGCTTCGGCTACTGGCGGCTGCCGGGGCCGCGCCCGACGGTGTAGGCCGTGCCCGTGACGCACGCGGCACCGAGGAGGGCGCCGCACCAACCGCAGCCACCAGCCGCAACAGGGCCCGATCTAGGGGATTGTAGGGCGCCAAGATCACATCGCCGACCGCGAGCGCTGTCACGTCTCGCGGGTCGGCAAGGAAGTCCCGGACATCGTCGGAAGTGAGGAGCTGAGCTAGCGCGCTACCGACTCCGGCGAATCGGACGCTATCGGCGCCGGATCCTCCCACCGCCACACGCAGGCACGCGCCCTCTTCTGGCGCCTTGAGCGCGCGGGCTCCCGCGTAGTGCAGACCGGGTGGACCGACGACCTTCCAGCCGTGCCGCGGCAGGTCCTCGGATCGACCAGCGATGGTCAACCACCAGGTCATGCCCCATAGTTATAGTTCACCCACGGCGAAGTAAAGGGGTGACGATGTGTCTTACCCGGCATCCGTCGAGCTAGTTCAGGACGAGGTCGCGCTGCTGGTCAGCGACGCGTGTCCAGCCGGTCTGAGACAGCTCCTCAGCGACGGCGCGGTGGTCCTGGCGATCGGCTCGAATAGCGAATCCTCCGGCCTCGCTGGCGCCACGGGCGCTGCCAAGAACCTGCACTCGGCACTCAATCGGCTCGCGAGGTTCGGCGGCATCGACGCCACGGTCGGACTCCCCGACCGAGATGCGCTTGCACGAGATCTCCGGCTTCGCGGCGATCCGCTCGACGCCGGGATCGATCTCAAGACCGGTCGTCCGCTCCGCGCCACCAGTCTGGTCGATCGACTTGGTCCACAGCTCGTCATCCACCTGTCGACGGGAAGCCGCAGGAAGCTCAGCGATCAGACGCGGTCGAACCCGATCTCGGACGACATCTCAGACACGATGTGGGCACACAGCGTCGGCCTCGTCGTGTTGCACGAAGGCACCCGCGCGCTCCGCACGGTCGCCGGCGCCGGTCGGATCATTGGCACCCTCGATGCGCTCAGTCAGCGCACCCGGACAGCGCCTTGGGTCTACTTCGGAGACAAGCAACCCCCGCAGCCCTATGGCAAAGCGGTTCGACGACGGCTGATCGACATCGCCGAAGCCGGAGAAGACGAAGTCGAGCGACTCGAGCATCGATCCGCGAGCGGGATACAGGCCATGGTTGGCACCCGATTCCATCAGGGTCGGGTCGCCTTTGGAGCCAACACCACTGTGCCGGCCGGCGCACAACTGGCGGCCCTTCGGCCCGCCTTCGGTCGCGGCCGACCGTTGCACATTGCGTACCTCGACGAGCCGGGCACACGCCCCGAGCCAGCCGAGGTGCTCTCTGGCTGGCTGGCGGAGGACGCCATCCGTGGCATCGCGGATCCGGTCAACCAGGTCGAGCTCGTCGTGTGGTTTCTCCACAACTTCGGCCGACCCGGCTGGGGATATGAGGAGTGCGCGGATTACTTCGTGGCCAATGGATATCGCACAGCTGGCCTACTGCGAGGCGGCAAGAGCCCAGAGGAGGGGTACCGACGTCGGACCGACGACGGTCACAGTATGGCCCGCAACATCTGCTGGTCCATCCTGCGTCACCTTGATGAGTACCTTGCCGAGAAGATCGTCTTGCGGGGCCTGGGAATGGACGACTCTGACGCGAACGGCCATGGCGTCGCCAAAGATGCCGACGACCTCGAGACGGGGACGAACCGCGCAAACCTGGAGATCGAGGGATTCCGCCCGGCGAACGGGCCATGGCTCACGGTCGAGGACTACGACCGGATCATTGCTTTCCTCGCCGTCGGTAGCGCCCGGCACCGAAACACAGCCGGCTACGCATTGTCGCGTTGGGCGGTCGAGACTCCGCAAGGAAAGGGCGAGCTTGTCGCGCGCGCGATTCTGGGAAACGTCGTCTACTACATCCAAGATCATGCGACCCGCCGACGGCTCGGCACTCGCGACGATCCGCTCCCACCGCTGCACCACGCGATCATCACCGCGTCAATCGTCGACGGACTCGCAAACAACGTCGACGCACTTCGCCCGCTCCTGAGCATGATCGCCAACCGGTATGCGGCCGACGAGGCCCGCGCTGCGGTCCTGGAAGCCGGAATCCGACGCCTTCAACGCAAGGAGGCGAAGTACGACGAAGAGTACTGGGAGGACATGACGGGGCACGCCAGAAGGAAGTCCGCCGAGCAGTACAACAAGATTGTCGACGAGCGCGTCAAACTGGAAACCGAGCTTGGCCAAGTTCAGGTGCGGTTGCGGGCGGCGCGGGAACCTGAGCTGCGCGGCATCCACGTCGACGACCTGCTCGAGTTTGCTAAGGCAATGCGTGACCCAACTGACGTGAGATTCCGCGCCGCCCTGATCGACGGCACGATCGCCTTCCAGCTCTGGACGGAAACCCGCCGCCGCGGCCGCCGGGGGAAAGAGCGGGTGCTCCGCTGGCGCGGCACCATCGCCGTACACGACGACACCAGGACGGTGACCTTCGACTTCGAGGGCGAGCAGTCCGCTGGACGATCGCTACAAGACAGGGAAGAGGAGAGGTGGCGAGAGATCTATGGGAAGCTCGCCGCCGGTTGCAGTTCTGTGGAGGTGTTCGGCCGCAGCAACCACAGCGAGATGCTTCCACTCCTCCGAGCTTGTCTCGGCATCCCCGAAGGTCGGCACTACCGCCTCTCCGGCGTTACCGACCCGCGGATTCACAGGATTCTGGTCGCCATGCTGCACCCGCCCAGGCCTGGTTCTATCGAGTTCCATCAAGGGGTCCCACTCCTTGCCCGGGGACCGCTGGCCCGCCGACAGCTCCATGCCCTCGCCAAGCGTCTCCGCGAGCCCCTCAATCTGCTCCGGCACATGCACGACCTCTACGTCGTCGCACCGCCGCCGCGCGTGCCTCGATGGCTGCGGATACGACACCGAACCCTGGCCTTGACCTACCACCTCGCCGACCGAACCGGTTGGGTCTCGATCGACCAGATGCACCCGTCGGACTACCACCAGATCCGCGCCTACCTGCGTGCTGGACCATTCGCAGACGATTGGGACATCGAGCCCGACGGCCTGCGGCTACGTCCGTGCCCGCACTGCGGCCACCAGCGGCGTCACCCCCTCCGAATGATCGAGACCCAAGGCGCCGTCTGCACCCTCGAGAACTGCCGCAAGGACCGCGCCGGCAACATCTGGGCCGCCATCCCGTACGACCGCTACCGCGATTAGGGCGGCTCCAAAGTCACGATCGCAAACTTCGGTTGCCGCCACGCAAGCACGACGCGGCTGCCTTCTCCAAGCGGCTAGGCATCGAGTGGCCACAGAGGCGTTCTTGCGGCACCTCCTCTCCGCGAGAGGAGGCAGGGCGTGACTAGTTGTGTACTTATGACAGTTAGGCTGCAGTCGGATGCACCCCGGATCAGCCGAGATCCGATTGCCAGGCTGGCACGCCCCACCCCCTCATCGGTGAGGTCAGAAGGGATTGGTCACGGTCCGCGATTGGCAACGGACTCCAGGATGCGATCAATGAGATTGATCCACCCACGCCACCGCATCCGGGGTCGGTTCGGCGCAGACCACGGTCCCGAGCTTCGGGTGAGATCGATTCGACCGTCTCCGAAGTTCGTCTGTCCCTCGGTCGCGCAATAGCGCTGCGTCAGGTGAGGAAGGTGCTCGAGGTGGTGAACGGCGAGGTTGAACCGCAGGGCACCGGGCACACCGAGCCCCGCGGGATGAGCAATCAGGCTGACGAACTGGTCGAGCTGGGCGCTGCTGACGCCCGCGCACAGGGCCGCCACGTTGGGGCGGCCTGACACCGAGGTTCGTCCTGCCCGGCGGATGTACTCGGGGTCGTCGAGGTCTCCGCTCATCTCCAGGGCGACCTCGCTCATGTCGATCTGGCCGGTGCAGGCGAGACAGGGGACGCCTGGGGTGGTCGTCTGGGACCGTCTGGTGGCGCCGCGCATGCCGCCGGTCTCGAAGGTGTCGATGGCGATGCCACCGTCGATGACGGGGATCAGGTCGGCGTAGGCGAGCGTGTTGAGGACGGCCCTGGGCCAGGGACGATCGACGCAGCTGAAGATGACGTCGTAGTCGAGGGCGTCGGCGAGACCAGTCGGCGAGCAGACGCTGTCGTGGTGGCGCACGACGGTGAACGTTTCGGCCGTGGCTGCCTGTCGGGCGAGACGGGCGGCGATGTCGACCTTTCGGCGTCGAAGTCGCGCGTCCCGGCGCGTGGCGCCGATCATGCGGTCGCGGTTGAGGGGCTCGATGCGGTCGAAGTCCATGACGCCGACCGCTAGGACGCCCGTGGCGGCGAGGCGCTGGACGATGTCGAGGCCGACGCTGCCCACGCCGACGACGAGGATCCGCAGCCGTGTGATGTCGCGATGCAGGTTCTCGCCCCATGCGGAGATGGTCCGGGCCTGGGTCGCGACGTCGGCGGGCGACGGGACCAAGCCGTCGTTCCAGGACGTGTGAAGCGTCGCCCCGACTCGGCGGACCGAGGTTGCCGACTCGGGCTTGCTGTCGACCCAGACGCGCGCGGACCATGCCCCGTCGCCGGCCAAGGTCATCCCGACCAGTGGCAAACCGGTGAGTTGTTCCACAAGTCCGGCGAAGGAGGATTCGGCGTCTGCATCAGGCGCGCTCATCTGCTGCCAGCGGTGACCTCGGGGATGGCTGTGCATGATGACGACGCCGCGTTGCTCGCGGGCGGCCTGAGCGGCGACGCGGAGTACGTAGGAGCCGGTGATGGTGGCGTTGCCGTGTACCTCACGCTCGCCGTCGCGCGGCAGTTCGATGCCGGTGATGAGCCTGGTGGTGCGGTACGACCCGGTGGAGACGGTGTAGGTGGCGAGGCAGATGTCCTCCTGGCCGTCGTCGCGGAAAAGGTGCTGACGGAGGTCGTGGTGGTGGGCCGCGGTCATCGCCACCGAGTGTCGGGGCATCTCAGGCCGCCAGACCGAGCATCCCGCGCACGTGCGAGATCCAGATCAGGATCGGCTCGCGGTCCATGTTCCACGGCCCGGCGTCGCGCGAGTGCCGGCGCCAGCCAGGCTCGCAGTCGGTGGCGTCGGTGTTGGTGTGGGTGAAGTTGACCTCGTCGCGGAGGTGGATCCAGTGCGGCGGGACAACGGGCCACCCCTGCAGCTCGCCGGCGCTGACGCCGGTCTCCACCTGCTGGCCGGCGTACCGGCCCGCCGCGGGAACGACCATGTAGCGCACGGCCTCCCCCCAGCGGGTCGGCTGGAGGCCTTCCTCCTCGAGGTCGGCAATGAACCGTGAGACCCCGTCGGCGGGGGAAGGCCCGGCGGTCATCAGGCGACCTGGGCGCTCTGACGCACGGTGACGAAGGCGTCGCCGTCCTTCAGGTCGATGACCTTCTCGTCGCGGTAGACCTTGGGCTCGCCATTGTGCTTGATCTTGGCGAGGTCGTACTGCGCCGGGTCGACACCGGCCAGGCGCAGCAGTGAGGCCGCCTCCTGGTCGTCGTCACGGGTCACGAAGGACTGGCCGTCGATCGTGATGGTGATCTTCTTGCGGGTTTCTCGGATGGCGTCAGTCATGACGCACTCCCTTCTGCTTGGGCCGGCGGAGGGTCCACTGGCTTGCTTGCTCCATCGCATCATGCGCATCACCCCAAGGGTGATGCCCCTATGTTGACTTCTTGTGTCGCTGCGCTACGCTGGTCACAACGAGATGTACGGTCTGCATCACCGGATCAGCCTTCAGGTGATGAATCAGGAACCACGTGCAGATCGAATATGACGACGACTCGCTGCGTCGCCTGGCGGAGGACGTGACCTTTCGCGCTCCCGATTGGAGCGCGGAGGTGACTCGGTCGTTCCGCAAGAAGATCCAGATCCTCACGGCCGCGACGGACGAACGCGACCTTTCCGCTCTGCGTGGGCTTCGCTTCGAGAAACTGAAGGGGCCGCGTCGAGGCAGCTACTCCATCCGCCTCAATGACCAGTACCGCCTAATTCTGAGGTTCCGGACCGAACCTTCGGGTCGGATGGTCACCGTTGTCGAGCTTGTTGACTACCACTGAAAGGAGGCCCTGATGACAAACAGCCTTGCTGAGGCCTTCCCCGCAGGAGAGTTCCTCGCCGACGAGCTCGACGCTCGGGGCTGGACTCAGGCCGAGTTCGCCGAGATCCTCGATCGGCCCGCTCAGTTCGTTTCCGAAATCGTCTCCGGAAAGAAGGAGATAACTCGCGAGTCTGCAGTGCAGATCGCAGCAGCGCTTGGGACGTCGCCTGAATACTGGCTCAACCTGCAGAACGCGTACCTGCTTTGGAATCAGCGAAACGACACCAACGTCCAAGCTCAGCTCGACGCGGTGCGCCTGCGCGCCCGCCTCCAAGAACTCGCTCCAATGTCCTTGCTCGAGAAGCGCGGGCTCATCAACGGCGGGACGTTGTCCGCTCAACGTAAGGCGCTCGAAAAGCTGTTCAATGTCGATGACATCTTTGAGGAGCCAGCACTGCTGATCGCGGCACGGCGAGCGAATCCGACCGAGCCCGTGGTCAACACGCAGTTGGCCTGGGCGGCCTGCGCGCGCCGGATCGCCGACAAGCTCAAGGTCGCGCCGTACGACGCCCAAGGGCTCGAGGCCGTGGCAGCGCAAGTTACGTCTATGGCCAAAGCGCCCGCGGGAGTACGACGCCTTCCTTCGGCGTTCGCCGACGTTGGCGTACGCCTCGTCTACCTCGAGGCCTTCCCGGCGAGCAAGATCGATGGATGCTCGCTGAGTCACGACGACGGCGGACCAGTCATCTGCATTTCGGGCCGTGGCAAGCGCCTGGACAAGGTCCTATACACGATCCTGCATGAAGCCGCTCACATCCATTGCGGACACCTCGAGAAGGAGCCCTACATCGTCGATGACCAAGAGCGACGTCCAACTTTGGGGCTCGAAGACGAAGCCGATCGAGTTGCCGCGGCGTGGGTTCTGCCAACGCCACTTCCTCAGGTGCCAGATCGGGTGACGGCTCCCTGGATCACTGCCGAAGCTAACGAGATCGGCGTCCATCCCATCGTCCTCATCGGTCAACTGCAGAACGCTGGAAGGCTCCCTTGGCGAACCACCTTGGTGAAGGGCGCCCCCTCTGTAACCGAGCACCTTTCCGCCTGGTAAGCCCCGCTCTGACCCAAGGCCGTGTCTCGGCGCGACCAACTCGCACCAACATGCGGATCTGCCGCGCCTAGCGGCCTACCTGAATCCAGCATGTTCTTGAGCCTCTGACGACGACCCTCCGGCACTTCGCGTCCGCGCGCATAGAGCGTGCGCGATGCTCGTCGCGTGAGGATTCGACGATGGCCGCTCTTGATGCGGGTTGCCTTTATCGCGGCCGGTCTCGGCAGTGCCTTGGGCTACTACGGCGCATCCGTTGCGCTGAATGCGGAGCCGCCTGATCCAGCATCAACGGGCTGGATCGCCGTCCTCACACCCATTTCCACGCTCGAGTCGGACGTTCAAGTGCGGGTCAACGCGTTTGCGCTGGACCACCGCACCGACCCGAGAATGGCGTACGGGCTCTCGCTTTGCGGAGCCGATTCGTTCTCGGGCTACTTCCTGATCGGCGGCGGCGCACGCCTTTTGACTCAAGACATCGAGGCGAGTCCTAACACGGTGCGAAGCCTGGTCCCTGGCGACATTGAGGTCGACGATGTCGGCACCGGGCAGCGACTGAAGTTCAAGGACGTGCAGGTCCTTGAAGTGGAAATAGGCTCGCTCCCACCTTGCGTCGGTGCCGTCAGCGAACAGACTTTCGTCGGAACCGGCTTTCGGGTCGAGGGGATTGCCTCGGAGCCTGTAGTTACGAGTCCGTCAACGGGCGTCTTCGACAGCGCCGTACAGCGGTGGTCGATGCCGTACGTAGGCAGTTTGCCGGGCACGGGAAACAGACTCGGCGAATTCCGAGTCGCGGGTGCCCTCGACGGCTCCTATGTACGACCTCGATTGTTGGCTGTCGACGTGGACGCTGGAACCCTCTCGTCCGGGATGGAACTCGATCAACCGCGCCCAGCTCCGCTCGACTCCGACGTTGCATCCTGGTTCGAGAATGCGCCCATTCAGGCGACCACGAAGGTGCGTGAGCCGGCGAAGTTGAGCTCGCTCCAGCGATGGTCGGCGCTGTTCGCAGTAGGTCTCGGCGTTTTTGGTTCAATCGTCGCGTCCATGCTCCTCGAGTGGACGCGAACGAGTGGTCATCGACCAGAAGCTCGTGAAGCCGCGACACTTGGGCCCCTCGACGAACCTCTTCGGGATCCCGAAGCGCGCCGGACCGGAGTTTGGCTCTTAGCCGTGCCATTGCTCGTCTTGGCCTACCTGTTGCGCCGGGCACGCGGAGGGCATCGCCCGTGACGCTGCCGAGGTCGCCGTCTCTATCGTCATGCATCGCGTGGCCGACGCCGCTGCGACAGAGGTTCCCGTGGCTATGCACGGATCTGCCGCATGGCGCGCGTCGGCGCGCGGATCTGGCCGCTAACCGGGCCGCCGCCGACTCGGCCCGAACGGGTGTACCGCGTCGCTGGCGATCACCCCGGCTAAGTCGGCCGTGCCGCCAACCGGTTCCGGGGACAGTCGACCATGAGATCTCTCGATCAGCCGTCGACGACCTGTCTACTTGTTCGCTCCGCGTAGCTCATGTGAATGATCTGGAAGTACTCGCGGAAGCCGATGCCAGCCAGCCGTTTCCCGGGGCCGCCAGCGGGTGGAGTGGTGAGTGGGAAACGCATCCCAAGTGGTGAGGCCGAGTCGATGTCAGCCGGCCTGGGGCCGCCGACGGGGAGATCGGGACAGGTCGGTGGCGCCAAGTGGTCCGGCAGGTCCGCCCGATCTGCGAAGTGTTCGATCGCCGCGACGTGGAACATCGCTCCATGTGCCGTCGCCAGCATGTAGGCCTCCGCCAGGAGTGCGGCCGGATTGAGGCGAAGCTGTGTCAGCTCGAGTCCTTGTCCGTGTCCGTCGACCTTCGGACTGGCCAGGAGCTCGACCACGGGCTGATCGAAGATGTCGATCGCGCCAGCACCGGTCAGGGCACTGAGTGGCACCGAGCCGTCCTCGTTCGGCGGAGTGGTCGTGAAGGTGATCTTCAGGTCAGCGCGGGCTCGGACGGCGAGTCCGTGCTTGACCTTGTTGTGAGCCGCCTGGAAGTCGATCTCTGCCGGGCTCAATAGTCTTCCTGCGTAAGCGAGCCACTCGCCGTAGACGTTCGCCGCGTCGACCACGTCGGCATTGCTGCGCGCTTCCTCGCGGAACTCTGGCGGCACAACCGAGTGGAAGAGCCGCTCTCCGGCATCCGGGCTCGCAGCGCCTTCGCGCAGCCGCCCGATCACATCGACGATCTGTTGCGGCCCCCCGGCGATCTCTCCCCACAAGCAGCCCACAGACGCAGCCTCGCTGGGGACTAGGCGGGCGCAAGCAAGGCGGAGCAGCGACTCGGCGGCATGGTGCCGAACGGAGAGAGCGTCCGTCGCGACTTGGGCATACACATCGAGATCCTTGAAGGGACCCTTGGCCGCGTCGCGCTGAAGGTAGGCGTTGAACTCGGCGCGGATGGTCCCCTCGCCCGGCGGCTCATTGTCCGGAGCCACTGCGCGCTCATGCCAGGCCAGCAAAGAGCCGATCCGGGACCGGAAGTACTCGAAGGGGTCTGAAGCTAGGAAGGTGTCGTCGAGCTGGCGCGCCTGTTCTGAGGTCAGAACTGGCCCGAGGGGCGGTGGGTACACGCCCATGACGGTATGGCCGTCCACCGACAATTCGAGCGAGCGGAGCGATGCGTCATGGCTGTTTGCTGGGGCGCGCCGATCCGAAGTTCGAGTGGGTAGTGCCGATCTGTTGCCCATCGCTAGCGGATGGCTCCTCGCACCCGGCGGCATACTCCTCCGGGCCATCTTGAGAGGACAGGGAAGTGGACACGAGCGCGGCAGGGGTTTCCTGTACCAACACGGGCTCGCGCATGCGGGGTGGCGCGGCCGACCAAGCCTTGAGGTCTTGGACCACCTCGGCGTAGAACGCGTCCACGAGATCGAGGACGGAGTCGATGAACCCACCTCGCCCTCGGCCACGTTTGACCCCCATCGGCGCCGACATCGCCACCTGGAACCCGCGAAGGTCTCGCTTGGGGTCGGCAATGAGGAGGGTCGGATCCTTGCGAACCTTGCCGAGTAGCTCTGTTGCACCGGCGCCTCGGGCATTCGCAACAAACGCTTCGAGTCGCACAGAGTCCGGCGCGCCCTTGAGCTGACGCACAAGCCAGTTGACCCGGGTCTGGGCCCTGCCTTCGCGAGGTGCGTCGATGTCGACCGATGCGGTGATGCGTCCTGCTCGCAGGTCGGCGGTGACATGGATGGGTGCCACGGCGTAGGGGATTCGGATGGCGCCGCTCAGCAGGCCCTGCCCGACCATTCCCTGTAGCAGGGACTGTGCACGGACACCCGGCTCAGCCTGCTCCTTGCGACTTAGCACGGGCAGGACCTCCGTGCCGAGCTGGCGGCCGAGGCGGAGGCTGGCGTAGCGGAGCAGCGCGTCAAACCGGCTGACTACCTCGGGGGCGGCCCTGTCCGATGCCCGCAGGGTCCCCGCGGTCACGGCCTCGCGGATCGAGACCCAGTGCTGGCCCATGTCTTCCAGCTCCATGGCTCCGGAGCGAGGATGCTCGAGGTAGCGGATGAGCTCACCGAGGATCCACGCCTGCTCGGGGTCGGAGACACCGCGGTGCTCCTTCTGCATCACGGCTGTGGAGAGCAGGTAAGTCCAGGACCAGTGATGGAGGTCGACTTTGCGCAGCTTGCGTTTGTCGACCTTGGTCGGGTGCTGACCGGCGATGGGTGGGATCTCGTTGCTGATCGTGATGAGGGCGTCGAAACCCTGCTCGTGGGCGATGTCCAGATAGTTCTCGAGCTGTTGTGCCTCCAGCTCACTCTTGCCCGTCTTGACCTCGACCAGCGCCGTCCAAATCCGGGCGCCGCGGCTGACTCGGATGAGACCGTCCGGGTAGCACCGCTTCTCGCCCAACGTGAAGGGCACCTCGATGTAGGTTTCGAGGCTCCCGGCCGGCGCGTTGAGTGGCCCGAGGACCGCCTTGCTGAACTCCTTGACGATCCCCATCACGGCAAGCAGGGCGGAGGTCGCTCTGCGTTCCTGCTCCGCAGCACCCGAGATCCCGGACGTAGGGATCAACCGAGCCTCATGCCAAGTCTCTTCGGTCACGATCATGGCCTCCATAACACTCGCCGCGGCTTGCAGAGTAGGACGCCGGAGCCCGCTCTGCGTCAAGAACGACTCGACGGGTCAAGCGGGGCACATCGCTGGGCCGCGGGTTGCGCGCTGCTGACGACGCCCGACTGATGATTTGAGAACTGGGCCTGGAGCGGATGCAGATCTCGCTAGGAACCGACGCGACGATGAGACACGAGCAATCACTGACAAGGCCGCCGCAGCGTGCCTACGCTGCGGCCATGCGACGGGGACTGGTCTACGCAGGTGCGGCGATTGTGCTACTCAGCGGGTGCGCGGACGACTCAGGGGATCCGGACGCGACGCCGACGGCGACCGTCACGGTCACAGAGACCGCCCCGGCTATCGAACCGGAGCCAGAGCCCACGCCCAGCGAGGACGACGACCCGTACGCCCCGAACATTGGCGATCGGGCGCTGAAGATCGGCGATACCCGCGTGGGTCAGGCCATCCGGACCACGCTGAAGAGCGTGAAGTATCCCTACCCGCCGGACTACGCTCGCGAGCCCGACGCCGGGAACGACTTCGTGGGCCTCGAATTGGAGCAGTGTTTCGACGAGGACGCAGAGGTAGATCCGGAGTACCCGGACACGACGACGTACAACGGCGACTGGGTGGTGTTGGACCCGCAAGGTTTCGAGTACGGCGGCGATGGCTCGAGTTGGAGCGACTGGCCGGCGCCCAAGTTCCCGGAGTCCGTCACTCTGAATCCCGGGCGCTGCTACAAGGGCTGGATATCACTCCAGGCTCCGAAGGGCACCAAGATCGTTTCGGTGGTCTGGCGGCCGGGGGGAACGGAGACCGCCGAGTGGCTACCGAAGGATTAGTCGCGGCACTCTGACCGCTGCGTTTCTCGTTTCGCGAGCGTCACGCAGAGGACAGGCCTCGTTCCTGGTGTCAGAGACTTGTTCGCCAGGATCTGCTGCAACCGGTGAAAAATAGGGCACGCACCAATGACGAGTTCGCTGCTCACCGCCACTCGGCGATCCTTGCATGGAACAGATCCGCGGACGCAGGTGCCGATGGATGAGCCATCCGGATCTAGCCGCGATGAGTGCTGCAACTGCCGGTCGCGAGGGCGTCCACACCTCTGAGTTCACCGAATGGAGGTTTGGCGCAGGTGCCGTCCTAGCCGCCGCTGCGATCGTCGACAGCGGTGAGGCTCGGACAGGTGGGACGGTAGTGTCCCGCCTCGCCGCAATTGCCGCACCGGCGGGCGACAGGGGACGCGTCAGCGGTGGCCGCTCGTGTCGACGCCTCGGCACCGGATCCGGCCGAGGCTTCAACCGGGCTCGGTGGGGACGACGTCATTTTATCCGTAGGCGTGAGGTCGTCGAAGTAGTCGGGAACACCGAGTGCCTTCGCGGCTCGTGTGAGCTCTCTCAGCTCAGCGGCGGTCAGCTCGTCGTCGGTGAATGCTGCTTCGCGCATCGTCTCCAGGAAGCGCTTGTTGAGGCCCTCCACGTCGCGTCGGCTCATCCCCCCTTCGCCGGCCAGCGACCCGAGGGCCTGAGCCTCATCGCGGGTGATCTGGCCGTCTTCCATGGCAGCACACAGCAACTCGTAGTAGGCCTCGCTGGCCGCGTCGGGCACGTCCCCCGCGATCACGGGCAGTTTGGTCAACAGTGAGGACATCCAGCCGGAGCCCTTGCGAAGCCCTCGGACTTTGTTCACCACCCTTGGCGGGAGGACGGGGCCCCCGTTCCAATGGAACACATCGCTCCCATAGAGCAACGGCTTCCCATAGATGGCTAGGGCGTGGTTGAGAACGACGGCGGTCGCGATGACGTGGTCGCGGGACACATAGGTGGTCAACGGGATGTTGAGCTCGCGAGCCAGCGTGGGAAGCTTCCGATTTGGGAGATCGCCCATGGTCCGCTCGGTCAGCCAAAGCGTGCACAGGCCTGGCATTCGCAGGTCGGCGTAGCCCGCCCGGCGGAGTTCTGCGGCCAAGAACTCCTCGTCGAACGGCGCGTTGTGTGCCACGACTACTGCGCCGTCGAGCTGCGACAGCAGGTATGGAGCGATCTGGGCGAACGTAGGGGCCTCTGAAACATCCGCGTCGTTGATCTTGTGAATGAACGGAACGCCGGTGTTGCGGCCCGGGTTGACGAGCGTCGACCAAGCCTCTCCAACCGTGCCGTCGGCCTCGACGCGGACCAGCGCCACTTCGATCACTCGGTCAGCCCCACGGGGAGCCAAACCGGTTGTCTGGAAGTCGATCACCGCGTACGGACCGCTGAACTGGTGTGGGCCGTGACTGGCACGATCGCCGCCGTAGGTGAACAGGACGCCGTGCATGCCGGCCTCGGCGAATGGGATGCGGTGGCGGACAGGTGCCGGGACATTGGACTGACTCGGCCACGACGACGAGCCACCTGCACTTGATGGGCTAGGGGGCCTCGTCGACGGCGAGGCCACCCTGCTGTTGGGCACATCTGGCCGATGTGACGCGGATGGCGGCATGTGGGACGACTTACCTCGAACCACGCGGAGAAGGCCCAGGGTGCCCGCGACGACGAGGACGAGACAGATCACGACAGTGGCCACGTTCGCAGGCTATGTCAGGACTCCCCTGCGACTCCTCGATCTGCGGGCTCCCGCTCGCACCGCAATGTCATGAAGGCACAGACAAGCAGGTTCGTGCATGCCGCAAACGGGCACCCGAGGCCGCTGAGTGAGAGCAGAGGGCCGTCGTGTCGACTCACCCGGATCTGCCGCGTCCTACCGCGTGTGAGGTCATCCGAATCTGCCCGCCCGGGCGAACGTCGACCATTCCACGTCAAGCGGATTCAACGGCTGTACGCCTCGAGCATCAGCTCAAGCGGGCGGGGCTCGCTATTGACTTTGTACGTCGGGTGTCACGCAACTAGTGGCGCGCTCGCCACGCGGCAGTGCCGCGACCCGCGCCCGAGGATCACGTTCCCGCTGTCGTCGGGAAGCTGCTGTCGCAACCGATGCGCTGGTCTTGACGACCGCTTGCGAACACCGTGACAGCTGATATGTAGGTCGTTCCTGTCAATAGGCAGGGTGAGGCGCCCGTCCCGATTGCTCGGGGCGGGCGCCTCTGCTTCGTCGTCTGTGGTGGTGGCTGGGCGTGTCTTTCGACGCGCGGTCAGGCTGATATGCGCGGGTTGGTTACCGCAGGACGGGCTGTTCGGCTGGAGCGGGTCGCGTGTCTAGGGTCGAGCGTCGCGCCGATCACTCGGCGTTGCTCATAGCTGTTTCGCGGGTCGCTCCTCGCGCTGCTGCCACCGTCCTCCTCCGACGAAGCAGTCCGGGGTGGGTTACTCCTCGAGCACGGCCAGGGACCAGCACCAGCCGGCCAGCTCGCGGGCGACGGCGATGTTGGCCACGACGTGACGCTTGTGTCGGGCGCGCATGGTGTTCCAGCGATGGTGCAGCCGTCGGTTGCCCTCGTCACCGCGGGCTCGGGCGGCGGGGCCGGCCAGCTCCCACCGCTCACGCATCGTCTTGCCGACCCGGTAGGCGGGTCGGTGGTGCCAGGCCGCTTCGACCAGCAGTCTGCGTAGGTGGGTGTTCCCGGTCTTGGTGATCGAGCCCTGAACCCTCGACTGGCCCGAGGAGTACTCGCTGGGCACCAGGCCGACGAAGGAGCCGATGGTCTTACCTGTGAACCGGTCCCAGTCGCCGACCTCGACCGCCAACGCGAACCCGGTCAGGGTGCCGATCCCACGCAGGCACCCCAGCCGAGTGACGAGCGGGGTGAACTCGCAGTCCGCGGCCATCGCCGCGATCGCGGCGTCGAGCCGGTCCCGGCGGGCCTTCACCGCCAGCACGGCCTCGTAGTCGGACCCGAACGTCGCCCGGGTCGCCACCGCTGCGAGCTGGGCGCCGGTCTGTCGCAGCCACACATCGTGGGCACCCGTCCACGCCTGCCCGCCGCAGTACACGTGCCCTTGGCGCAGCAGCAGCTTCGACAGCCGGTGCCGGGCTCGCATCAGGTCACCGCGGGCATCCTCACGGGCGCGGACCAGGTCCCGGGCCGCTTCCTGCTCGACACTGGGGACCGCGACCGGAGTGATCTCATCCAGCCGCAGCAACCGAGCCAGATGCACCGCGTCCTTGGCGTCGGTCTTGACCCGATCACCACTGGGTCGCTGCAGCTTCGACGGCGCCACCACCTCGCACCGGATCCCGGCCGCGTTCAACGCCCGCGACAACCCGAACCCCGTCGGGCCCGCCTCATAAGCCACCGCCACCGGACCCGGCAGGTCACCAAGCCAGGACCTGATGTGCTCGTGTGACGGGGTCAGCTTCGCCTTGAACAGCTCGCCCGTGACGCCATCGATCGCCGCAGCCGCGACAGATCGTGCGTGCACGTCGAGCCCCACGCTCGTACGCTCGGTGAACACCGGGGCCTCCCACAACTGTTGGATAGGCCGAGCAGGCAGCCCCTACTCGGTAACCCACGACCATTTGTGAGTGAGGCCCCGGCCCGCAACCCCGTCAGACGACGAGATCACTCATACCGTCTAGGCC
>NZ_AUGT01000030.1 GCF_000422805.1 Nocardioides halotolerans DSM 19273
TCATCCACTGTCACCGATCCGACGGCCAGCGCAGAGCGCGACGCTCTGCTCATCGTCGATGTCGCGAGTTCGAATCTCGTCATCCGCTCTGACTCCTCCGCTGTCGCTCATCCGCTCTGACTCATCCCGTTCTAGGGTCGGGGCGTGGAGTTCACCGGGTTCCCCGTCGCGGCGCTCGACTTCTACGACGACCTCGAGGTCGACAACACCAAGAGCTTCTGGGAGAAGCACAAGCACGTCTACGACGAGTCGGTGAAGGCTCCGATGACCGCGCTGATCGATGCGCTCTCCAAGGAGTTCGCCCCCGACGAGCAGAGTGCGAAGATCTTCCGCCCCTACAGAGACGTCCGGTTCGCCAAGGACAAGACGCCCTACAAGACCCACCAGGGCGCCTTCGTGCGGGTGGCCGAGGCGACCGGGTGGTACGTCGAGGTCTCACCCCGCGGCGTGCGCACCGGCGGCGGCTACTACCGCGCCGAGGCGCCGCGACTGGCCGCGCTGCGGGCGGCGATCGCGCATGACACCTACGGCGCGGAGCTCGAGAAGATCGTGCGCGGGCTGGAGCGGAAGGGCTTCACGGTCGGTGGCGACGTGCTGAAGACGACGCCGCGCGGCTACGACAAGGACCACCCGCGCATCGAGCTGCTGCGCCACAAGTCGATCATCGCCAGTCACGTGCTCGGCTTCGAGCCGGTCGTGCACACCCCGGAGCTGCTCGACCTGGTCCGCGAGGACTGGCGGGCCACCCGGCCGCTGGTCGAGTGGGCCGAGCGGCACGGGGTGCACTGACCTCCACCACCGGCGTCAGGCGTGCCGGAAGCTCGCCATGGTTCGGTCCGGCTCCCAGTAGGCGCGCATCGACGTGACCAGCCCGCCGTCGTCGACGACGTAGACCATGATCAGGTCGGTCGTCGTGCTGCTGCCGTCGGAGAACGCCGTCCGGATCCGGCCGACGTTCGCGCAGGTGTTGCCGGCCGGGTTGGCGAAGGAGTCGTTGATCTCGAACTCGAACGTCGCGATCGGCGCGATCGCCAGCTCCCAGAACGCCGACAGGCCGGCGTGGCCGTGGTGGCCTCGGCCGTGCTCGTCGAACATCGACGGCCCGACCGGGTCCTCGAGGACGGCGTCCTCGGCGTAGACGGTGAGCCACTCGGCGAGGTCACCCTTGGCGACCGCGGAGTAGGAGCGCATCGAGGCGGTGCGCGCCGGGTGGTCGTCGTCGGGGGCGTTCCAGGTGATCGCGTCCGAGGTGATCGCCGAGGTGCTCATGCCCCGCATCGTAGAGCGAAACCGGCCGAACTGGAACGTGTTCTAGTGCGGCTGCCAGGCGTCCTCGTCGGCCGTCCGGGAGGTGACGGCCTTGGGCAGCTTGGCGTCGGCGAGCTGCTGGATCGACACCTGCTCGAAGACGTCGCGCAGCGAGCGCCGGGCGGCGATCCACACGTGCTGGAGCACCGTCGCGGTCTCGTTGTACTCGACCGCCTCGGGGCGCAGGCCGTAGACCGAGACCAGCGGGCCGTCGACCGCGCGGATCACGTCGGCCACCGAGACCGAGTCGGCCGAGCGGCCCATCCGCCAGCCGCCCGACTGGCCGCGCTGCGACATCACGATGCCGGCCCGGCGCAGGTCGGCGAGGATCGCCTGGAGGAACCCGTGCGGGATCTCCTGCCGCTTGCCGAGCTCCTCGGCGCTGACGGCCTTGCCGTCGGACCAGGAGGCCATCTCGATGAGGGCGCGGAGTGCGTAGTCGGACTTCGCTGAAACTCGCACGGGGCCAGTGTGTCAGATGTGTTGATCGGTTCGGTCGTCTTACACGACCAGCCGAGGCAGGGTGGCTCCGGTGGCCGCGGCCGTGACGTGGTGATTGGCGCCGGCGGCGTCGACACCTGTCGTGCCGAGGTGCGCCGCAACTGCGAGCGGTAGCGAGACGCGGGTCACAGCTCTCGCCGGGTTCGCTTGCGAGGCCCGTGACCTCCTGCCTACGATGAAGTTACTGACTGGTAGAACCCATCAGTAGCCCCGTCGAGGCGCCAGCCCGACCCGCACGACCGACACGAAGAGGTGCTCCCCACCGTGAGCCACTACAAGACCAACCTCCGCGACATCGAGTTCAACCTGTTCGAGGTGCTCGGCCGTGACGAGGTGCTCGGCACCGGACCGTTCTCCGAGGTCGACGGCGAGACCGCCCGCGCGATCCTGGCCGAGGTCGAGCGCATGTCCCGCGAGGACCTCGCGGCCTCGTACGAGGACAGCGACCGCAACCCGCCGGTCTTCGACCCCGAGACCCACACCGCGCCGTTGCCGGAGTCGTTCAAGAAGAGCTACCGGGCGTGGATGGACGCGGAGTACTGGCGCCTCCAGATCAAGGAGGAGATCGGCGGCACGCCGGCTCCGTCCTCCCTCAACTGGGCGATCGCCGAGATGGTCCTGGGCTCCAACGCCCCGATCTGGATGTACGGCTGCGGCCCGGCGTTCGCGGGCGTCATCGAGCGCAACGGCAACGAGCGCGACGTCACGATCGCGAAGCACATCGTCGACCGCGAGTGGGGCACCACGATGGTGCTCACCGAGCCCGACGCGGGCTCCGACGTCGGCGCCGGCCGCGCGAAGGCCACCCCCAACGACGACGGCACCTGGAACATCGAGGGCGTCAAGCGGTTCATCACCAGCGGTGAGTCCGACCTGCAGGAGAACATCATCCACATGGTGCTGGCCCGCCCCGTGGGCGTGGAGGGCGTGGGCGGCCCGGGCACGAAGGGGCTCTCGCTCTTCATCGTCCCGAAGTTCCACTTCGACGTGGAGTCCGGCGAGCTGACCGGCGAGCGCAACGGCGTCTACGTCACCAACGTCGAGCACAAGATGGGCATCAAGGTCTCCAACACCTGCGAGCTGACCTTCGGCGACCCGTCGATCGGTGGCGGCGAGCCGGCCCGCGGCTACCTCCTCGGCGAGGTGCACGACGGCATCGCGCAGATGTTCCAGGTCATCGAGAACGCCCGGATGATGGTCGGCACGAAGGCTATCGCCACGCTGTCGGCCGGCTACCTCAACGCGCTCGACTACGCCAAGACCCGCGTGCAGGGCGCCGACCTCACCCAGTCCGGCGACAAGACCGCCCCACGGGTGACGATCACCCACCACCCCGACGTACGCCGCTCGCTGATGGTGCAGAAGGCCTTCTCCGAGGCGATGCGCGCCCTGGTGCTCTACACCGCGTCGTGGCAGGACAAGGTGCAGGTCTTCGAGCACGAGGGCACGCTCGACACCGACGAGGCCAGGCTGGCGATGGCGGTCAACGACCTGCTGCTCCCGATCGTGAAGGGCTACGGCTCGGAGCGCTCGTGGGTGCTGCTCGGCACCGAGTCGCTCCAGACGTTCGGCGGGTCGGGCTTCCTGCAGGACTACCCGCTCGAGCAGTACGTCCGCGACGCCAAGATCGACACCCTCTACGAGGGCACCACGGCGATCCAGGGGCAGGACTTCTTCTTCCGCAAGATCGTCAAGGACCAAGGTGCCGCGCTCGGGCACCTTGCGGCGCAGATCCAGGCGTTCGTCGACAGCGAGGCCGGCAACGGCCGGCTGAAGGTCGAGCGCGAGCTGCTCGCCCAGGCGCTCGAGGACGCCAACGCCCTCGTCGGCCACATGATCAACGACCTGATGTCGGCGCAGGACGAGATCCGCAACATCTACAAGGTCGGCCTCAACACCACCCGGCTGCTGATGGCGCTGGGCGACGTCGTGTGCGGCTGGCTGCTGCTGCGCCAGGCCGAGGTGGCGCTCGAGAAGCTCGCCGGCGACGTGGGCGGCAAGGACACCGCGTTCTACGAGGGCAAGATCGCGGCGGCCCAGTTCTTCGCCCAGACCAACCTCCCGCGCATCAGCGCCGAGGTGGCCATCGCCAAGGCGACCGACCTGTCGGTGATGGACCTGTCCGAGGACGCCTTCTAGCCGCTCGGCCCTCTGCGAAGGGAAGCGCCCCGCCGGTCCGCCGGCGGGGCGTTCTTCGTGCCTAGACGAACGAGAGCGCCCCGGAGAGCCGCTCCGCCACGTCCTTGACCTGGGGCCACTGCTTCGCGTCGGGCGCGAAGACCGCGATCAGCAACGGTGACCCGCCCTCGTCGGTCGCGAACACCTGCAGCCGTCCACCGGGCACCGCGTCGAGGGCGATGCCGGCGTCGCGGCTCGCGACGACCTGGCCCTCCCCGCCGGTGAGGTCGACCCCGGCGGTCGCGCCGAGCTCGTCGAACGGCCCGGACACGTGCTTGACCTGCGCACCCGCAGCGGTGGCGGCGTCGCGCACCGCGGCGAGCGCCTCGGCCGCGGTGGCCTCGGCCGGCGCGAGGAAGGCGATCGCGACGAGCGGCGCGTCGGCGTCCGGCCCGGGCAGCCCGAGGTCGAAGCCGTCGGCGCCGCGGTGCACGCTGGTCCAGCCGACCAGGCCGGAGAACTGCAGGTCGAGCCGGAGCTCGGGGGCGAAGAGGTCGGGCGAGAGGTGGCTGCTCGCCTGGACCTCCAGGTCGTCCTTCCCCGTGGGGAGTGGCTCCGGCTCGTCGGCTGACGGCGATGCCGACGGAGACGCGGACGCGCTGGGGCTGCCGGCCGGCTCCTTGGCGTCGTCGCTCGCGTCGCCGCTGTCGTCGGCGCAGGCGCCGAGGGTGAGCAGGGCCGCGACGAGGAGGGCGCCGATCCGCATGCCTGCGACGCTAGGACCGTCGGGTCGGCCGGCGACAGGTGCGTTGCCGAGTCGAGACCTGATCGTCTGCCGCTCGAGACCGGAACGCTCCGGTCACCGCCGAAGGGTGCCGCCGGCCGCGCGGCGTACGGCGGCGGTGAGGGTGGCCAGCGCCGTGGAGTCGATGCGCCAGCGCTGCCAGTGCAGGTGCACGTCGTGGTGGGTGCGGCGACCCAGGGTCACCAGCCGCCCTACCTCGAGGTCGGGGAGCAGCTGCGGCTCGGGGAGCATCCCCCAGCCGAGGCCGAGGCGCACCGCCTCGTGGAAGTCGGCGCTGGTCGGCACGAGGTGGACGACGTCGGGGTCGGTGACGCCGCGCTCGCGCAGGATGTCGTGCTGGAGGTCGTCCTTGGCGTTGAAGACCACGACCGGCATCCGTTGCCAGTCGTAGCCGTTGCCCTTGCGCCAGCGCTCGGCCAGCCCCGGCGTGGCGGCCGGCCGGTAGCGGAGGAAGCCGAGGTGCTCGACCCGGCAGCCCTGGACCGGGACGGGGTCGCTGGTGACGGCCGCGAGCGCCTCGCCGCTGCGCAGCAGCTCGGCGGACCAGGCCTGGTCCTCGACGACGAGGCGGATCGCGAGGTCGTCGCGACCGGCGAGCTCGGCCAGGACCTCGCGGAGCCACGTCGCGAGCGAGTCGGCGTTGACCGCCACGGTGACGTCGACCCGCTCGCCGTGCACCTCGACGGCGGCACGGGCCTCCTCGTCCAGGAGCTTGGTCTGCCGGCCCAGCCGCACGAGGGCCGCGCCCACCTCCGTCGGCTCGCAGGGCGTGCTGCGGCATACGACGACCTGGCCGACCTCGTGCTCGAGCGATCGGATCCGCTGGCTGACCGCGCTCGGCGTGAGATGCAGTGCCCGGGCAGCGGCCTCGAAGGTGCCGTGGTCGGAGATCGCGACCAGCGCCTCGACCGCGGCGGCGTTGTAGCGCATGAAGCAATGCTAATGAAACTAAAGAATCATGCGCTGGTCTGCACGAGGCGCCGGCTCTAGCGTGACGGTGTGCTCGACTCCGCCGCCGCCGGCCTCGTGACCGGTCTGTCGCTGATCATCGCGATCGGCGCGCAGAACGCGTTCGTGCTGCGGCAGGGCCTGGCCCGCGAGCACGTGCTGCAAGTCGTGGTGATCTGCGCGGTCTCCGACCTCGTGCTGATCCTCGCCGGCGTGGCAGGGATCGGCACGGTGATCCGGCAGGCCGGCTGGGTGGTCGACGTCGTGCGCTGGCTCGGCGTCGCGTTCCTCACGTGGTACGGCGTCACGTCGCTGCTGCGTGCCCGCCGAGCCTCCGCCCTCGCCGCGGCCGCGCCCGAGCCGATGTCGCGGCGTTCGGCGGCGCTGCGGGTGACGGCGCTGACCTGGCTCAACCCGCACGTCTACCTCGACACCGTGCTGCTGGTGGGCTCGATCGCCAACACCCACGGGCACGGCGGCCGCTGGTGGTTCGCGGCCGGCGCGTCGGTCGCGTCGGTGCTGTGGTTCGGCGGGCTCGGTTTCGGCGCCCGGGTGTTCTCACCCCTGCTCGCCCGGCCGCGCGCCTGGCAGGTCCTCGACGTGCTGATCGGCCTGACCATGCTCGCGATCGCAGTGATGCTGGCGCTCGGCTGACCGCCTCAAGCCCACCCGCCCAGGGGCAGCTCGAGCACGCCGTCCGCGCCGGCGGCGACCCGGACCGGGACGCCCCAGTCCTGCTGGTGCACGTGGCAGGCCGCGTTCTGGTCGTCGACGTCGCAGGACGCCGCGCGCGCGGCGACGTGGAGCACGCCCTCGCCGACGGTCCGGTCGAGCACGAGCCGGCGAGCGAGGTCCGTGCCGCGGCCCGCGCCGTCCTTGAGCAGGGCGGGCGGTGTCGCCTCGACGACGAGCTGGGACGCCGGCCCGAACCGGTCGTCCACTTTCTGGCCGGGCGGCGGGACGAAGGTGACCACCAGGTCCACCTCGGCGGCCACCTCGGTGACCGGGCGCTGGGTGGTGTGGCTGAACCCGTCGACGACGCGGGCCGACGCGCCCAGCGGCGCCCTGGTGAGCCGGTGCGCGCTCGACTCGACGACGACCAGGTCGAGGTCGTCGCGGTAGGCCGCGCTGGGCTCGAGGAGACCGCTGGCCAGCGTGGTCACCGCGCCGGTCGCGGGCTCGTAGCGGCGCAGGGCGCCGTTGTAGGTGTCGCACACGACGACGCTGCGATCGGGCAGGACGGCGACGCCCAGCGGGTGCTGGAGCAGCGCCTGGTCGGCCGGGCCGTCGCGGAAGCCGAAGTCGAAGAGCCCCTCGCCGACCACCGTGTGCACGGCTCCGGCCTCGACGTAGCGAAGGCTCGAGGTCTCGGCGTCGGCCACCCAGAGCCGGTCGCCGTCAGGGGCGAGCCCGGACGGCTGCGCGAACCACGCCTGCGCCAGCGGCCCGTCGAGCAGGCCCTCGTTGGTGGTCCCGCCCGCCACCTCGACGGCGCCAGTGGCGGGGTCGTAGGTCCAGAGCTGGTGGATACCGGCCATCGCGATCCACACGCGGCCCTGCCACCAGGCCACCGCCCAGGGGCTGCTGAGGCGCTCGGTCGGGTCGCCCTGCATCCACTGCTCGCCCGTGCCGGCCAGCACGGTCACCTCGCCCGATGCGAGGTCGATGCCCTTGAGCTGGTGGTGGACCGTGTCGGCGACGTACGCCGTATCGCCCACGACGCAGAGCCCGTTCGGCTCCCGGAAGCCGCCCCACTCCCGGACGACCTCGCCCTCGCCGTCAAGCTCGACCACCCGGTCGTGACCGGCGTCGGCGACGAGCGCGTGGCCGCCGGGGAGCGGTGCCGCATCGGCCGGGAACCGCAGCGTCGTCGGCTCCACCTCCGGCGCGACGTACGGCGAGCCGGCGGGCTGGAGCGTCCCCTTCGCCCGGTGCTCCTCGACCAGGTCCGACAGCAGCCGGTCGATCGCGTGCGCGTGCCCCTCGCCGGCGTACTGCGCGACGACGTAGCCCTCCGGGTCGACGAGGACCAGCGTCGGCCAGGCCCGCGCGGTGTAGGCCTGCCAGGTGACCAGCTCGGGGTCGTCGAGCACCGGGTGGTGCACGCCGTAGCGCTCGACGGCCGCGGCCAACGCCTCCGCGTCCGCCTCGTGCTCGAACTTCGGCGAGTGCACGCCGACCACCACGAGCTCCTCGGCGTACTTCTCCTCGACCGGCCGCAGCTCGTCGAGCACGTGCAGGCAGTTGACGCACGCGAAGGTCCAGAAGTCGAGGAGCACGAACCGGCCGCGCAGCTCGGAGATGGAGTACGCCGCTCCGCCGGTGTTGAGCCAACCCCGGCCGCGGAGCTCGGGGGCGCGGACGCGTGCGGTCACGACCCCAGAACGTACGCCTGCGCCGCGCGGCTCGGACCTACTCCTCAGTAGGCTGCCGCACATGAGCGACGACCGCGACGAGCTGGCCGGCTACGTCGAGATCTGGTGGCAGGCGGTCAACGACTTCCTCGACCTGCTGGAGGAGGTGCCCGAGGAGGAGTGGACGACGCCGACCGACCTGGCCGGCTGGGACGTCCGGGCGTGCGCCAGCCACACCGCCCACCTCGAGGGCGTCCTCGCCGGCAACCCCGAGGAGACCGCTGAGGTCGGTGAGCCGGCCCACGTGACCGGCCCGATGGGTCACTACACCGAGATCGGCGTCGTCAACCGCCGCGACGCCAGCGCGGACGCCATCATCAACGAGCTCCGCGAGGCGGTCACCAAGCGGCACACCGCGCTGCTCGCCGACCCGCCGACCGACGGCGGCGCCAAGCCGGCGGTGATCTTCGGCGGCGTCCCGTGGACCTGGCGCACGCTGCTGCGCAACCGCCCTCTCGACGTGTGGATGCACGAGCAGGACGTACGCCGCGCGGTCGGCCGGCCGGGCAACATGGACTCCGCGGCCGCCCGGCACACGGCCGAGTACCTCGCCGAGAGCCTGGGCTACGTCCTGGGCAAGAAGGTCGGCGCCCCGGTCGGCACCAGCGTGGTGCTCGACATGGAGGGCAGCACGCCGTTCGCCTTCGAGATCGACAAGAACGGCCGCGGCCAGCGGGTCCAGCCGCCCGCCGAGCCGACGACGACCCTGCACCTGGACCGCGAGTCGTTCGTCCGCCTCGCCGGCGGTCGCTGCGCGCCCGAGCCCGGGAAGGTCACCGTCGACGGCGACCAGCAGCTCGGCGGGCAGCTGCTCGCGAGCCTCGCGACCACGCCATGACCTCCACCGGGGTCGACGCCTGGCGGCTCGCGGACATCCCCGACCAGGCCGGGCGCACCGTGATCGTCACTGGCACCTCGGTCGGTGGGCTGGGCCACCACACCGCCCTCGAGCTCGCCCGGCGCGGCGCTCGCGTGGTCCTCGCCGGACGCAGCCCGGCGAAGCTCGACGAGACCGCCGAGACGATCGACGAGGAGGTCCCGGGCGCCGCGCTCGAGCGGCTCGAGGTCGACCTGGCCGACCTGGGCTCGGTGCGGCGGGCCGCCGAGGCCGCGACCGCCTTCGGCCCGGTCGACGTGCTGGTCAACAACGCCGGCGTGATGGGGACGCCGCGCCAGGTCACCGCCGACGGTCTCGAGCTCCAGCTCGCGACCAACCACTTCGGGCCGTTCCTGCTGACCGGGCTGCTGCTGCCCCAGCTGCTGGCAAGCCACGACGCCACCGTCGTGACCGTCTCGTCGGGCATGCATCGCGCTGCCCGCTCGGCACCGCTCGGCGACCCCCGGGTCCACCACGGCCGCTACTCGAAGTGGGCCGCGTACAGCCGCTCCAAGCTCGCGAACCTGCTCTTCACCTACGAGCTCGACCGCCGGGCGCGCGCCAAGGAGCTCCCCCTCAAGGCGCTCGCCGCGCACCCCGGATTCGCCGGCACCCACCTCGCCGCCAAC
This sequence comes from Nocardioides halotolerans DSM 19273, assembly GCF_000422805.1. Lineage (GTDB taxonomy): Bacteria > Actinomycetota > Actinomycetes > Propionibacteriales > Nocardioidaceae > Nocardioides > Nocardioides halotolerans. Next base: position 9,601 of record NZ_AUGT01000030.1, read on the forward strand.
GGACAGTACGGCCGCCCGAGTGGCGGCATCGCCACGATCCTGGACGCCACCGTCCGGGCCGTCTCGCAGTCGGCCGCCCGCGGCGCGTGGCCGCTGCTGATGGCCGCGACCGCCGACCTCCCCGGCTCGACGTACGTCGGACCGAACGGCCTCGGCGAGCTCACCGGCACGCCGCAGGTCGTGACCTCGACCGCGCTCTCGCACGACGAGGCCGCGCAGCGCAGGCTGTGGGAGCTCAGCGAGGAGACGACGGGGATCCGCTATCCCTGACCGGGATCTGCCGCCGTGTCGCTGAGCAGGCCGACGACGCGCTCCAGCACCACCCGCGTCGCCTCGTAGTCGGCGCCGAACTCCGCCTCGAAGCGCTGCTCGAGCTCGCGCAGGTGGCGGTAGCCCGCGCTCGCGAACGCCTTGCCCTCGGGCGTGTAGCGCACGATCTTGGCCCGCCCGTCGTTCGGGTCCGGAGCCATCTCGAGGATGCCGATGTCGACGAGGTCGCGGATCACCTCGCCCATCGACTGACGGGTGATCCCGGCGCGGACCGCGAGGTTGGCGGCGCGGTCGCCGTCGTCGCCCAGGATCGCGAACAGGAAGTTGTGCGCCGGCTTGATGTCGGGCCGACCGCGCTCGTGGGCGCTCCAGACCATGTGCGCCTGGAACGCCTTGTCCGCGTTGTGCACCAGCGCGATCAACGGCTTCCGATCCGGTTTGTCCCTTGACATCCGTAAGGCTTCCTTACATTATTTCGGTAGGTTACCTTACGATATCAGGAGCTGTCATGGACCCGGTCGCACGACTCTTCCCCGGCGCCGCCAACCGCCGTACGACGCGGGTGGGGATCGAGCACGAGCTCCTCACCCGGGACGCCGCGACCGGAGCGCCCGTCGCGGTCGAGCGGGTGCGGGCCGCCACCGCCACGGAGCTCTCCTTCGAGCCGGGCGGACAGGTCGAGCTCAACCAGGCGTGCGGCGCCGCGCACCTCGTGGTGCCGCGGCTGCGGCGGACTGTCGCGACCCTGCGTGCCGACCTCGCGGCGGCCGGGATCGTGCTCGACGCCTCCCCCGTCGACGAGCGCACGCCGGCCGAGGTGCCGCTGCAGCTGACCTCCGCGCGCTACGTCGCCATGCAGGCGCACTTCGACGCCATCGGTCCCGCGGGCCGGCGGATGATGCGCTGCACCGCCTCGACCCAGGTCTGCCTCGACTGGTGGCCGGGCCGGGCCGGCCTCGAGCAGTGGCGGGTGCTCCACCTGGCCGGGCCGCGCGTCGCGGCGGCGTACGCCCGCTCGACCGGGCCGGGCTCCCGCCTCGCGACCTGGCTGGCCGTCGACCCCGGCCGCACGGCGTTCGACGACCGGCTGCTCCACGGACCGGACCTCGTGGCGGCCTACGCGACGTTCGCCCGGTCCGCCACGCGGTTCACGGGTCCCGGCGAGCACCTGTCGACGCTGTTCCCACCGGTGCGGCCGCGGGGCCGCTACCTCGAGGTGCGCTTCCTCGACGCGCAACCGGAGGAGCGGATCGGCGAGGTCGTCGGCGCCCTCACGAGACTGGTCTACGACGACGAGGTCCGTCGCCGCGCCCTGGCCAGGCTCGAGCCCGAGGCCCCCCACCTCGCCGAGCTGTGGCACGCGGCGGCGGCGGGGGACCTCGCGCCCGTGGATCGAGCGGTCGCGTGAGGACGCTCTTCGTCACCGACCCGCTCGACGGGCTGGCCGCTGACATCGACGCGTCGGTCGGCCTCATGGACGCCTGCCAGACCGAGGGCGCCGAGGTGTGGGTGTGCGAGCCGGCGGGCCTGGGGGTCACCGGGGGTCGCCTGGTGGCACGCGCCCGGCACGTCCGCCTGCGGCCCCGGCGCCGGGGCGCCGACCACCGCTGGGTCGTCGAGCCGGGCTGGTACGACGAGGTCGAGCGCGCGACGCTCGACGTCGCCGACACCTGCGAGCTGGTCTGGCTGCGGATCGACCCACCCGTCGACGCGCGTTACCTGCACACGACCTACCTGCTCGACCTGGCCGCGGCGGCCGGCGTCCGCGTGGTCAACCACCCGGTCGGCGTGCGCGCGCTGCACGAGAAGCTGGTGGCCCTCCACCTCCCTGACCTGTGTCCGGCCACGCTCGTCACCAGCAGCCCGGCCGAGGTCGAGGCCTTCGTGGCGACGTACGCCGCGGCGGTGGTCAAGCCGGTCGACGGCTTCGCGGGCACCGACGTCTGGCTGCTCGAGCGCGGGAGGGGCTGCCGGGCGCTCGCCGAGTCGGCCACGGCCGGCGGGCGGCACGTGATCGTGCAGGAGTACCTGCCCTCCGTCGACGAGGGCAACAAGAGGCTCTTCCTCGTCGACGGCGAGATCGTCGGCGCGGTGCTGCGGCGCCCGGACCCGGGCGACTTCCGCATCGGCCCGCCGGTCACGGCCGCGACCGTCGACGAGACCGACCGCCGGATCGCGGACGCGCTCGCGCCCCGGCTGGTCGCGCACGGCATCGCGGTCGCCGGGCTCGACGTCATCGACGGGCGCCTCATCGAGGTCAACGTCACCTGCCCGGGCGGCATGCACAAGACCGACGCCCTGCTCGGCACCGACCTCAGCGCCGTGATCGTGCGCCGGCTGCTGACCACGCACGCCACCACCCGAGAGGAACTCCCGTCATGACTCCCCCGCCGACCATCCCCGTCGTCTGCGTCGCGCTCCTCGGCCTGCTGGTCTTCGTGCTCGGCGCCAACGTCACCCGGCACCGTGCGATCCGCGGCGCCACCGGCAACCAGGCGCCCAGCGACCCGGCCGACCGCATGTTCATCGCGCAGCGGGCGCACGGCAACGCGAGCGAGTACGTCCCCACGCTCGCCGTGCTCATCGTCGTGTGCGCGACCCTCACCGACGGCTGGTGGCTGGACGCGCTGGCGATCGCCGCGACGTCGTTCCGCTGGCTGCACGCGGTGGCGCTCCTGACGAGCAGGTCGATGGCCGCGCACGTCCCGCTGCGCGACGTCGGCGCCCTCGGCACCTACGCCACCGGCATCGCGCTCGCGGTCACCGCGGTGGTCGCCCTGTGAGGTCCTTGACGTAGCGCCGCACCGGCACGGCGACCGTCGTCGTCTGGAGCGTCACCGCGTCGTAGACCTCCTCACCGCGGTCGACCCAGCCGTGGCTCTCGTAGAAGCGGCGCGCGGTGGTGTTGCCCGGCACCACGGCCAGCCAGATCCGGCTGAAGCCGTCGGCCCCGACAAGGCGCTCGGCCTCGGCGAGGAGCAGCCCCCCGACTCCCCTCCCGCGCGCCGCGTCGCTCACCATCAGCTGCTGGAGCTCGTCGCCGCTCGTGATCAGCACGCCCAGCACCCGCTCGCCGTCCACCGCCACCGTGACGTGGTCGAGCAGGTCGCGGCTGCGCTGCGCGAAGTACGCGCCGTCGCGCGCCTCGACCAGCGCGTCCGGGACGTGGCCGCGGTGGCCGTCGTGCCAGGCGGCCTGCCAGACGGCAGCGACCTCCGGTGCGTCGTCGGGCTGCGCGGGACGGATGGTGACCACGACCAAAGTCATACCGCGAGCGACCGTCGCCTGATGTGACGGGGCTTGCGGAGCTCCTAGCGTCGGCACGTGCCGCCGGAGCAGGTCTGGACCCTCGTGCACGACGGCCGCGAGCACCGCGTCGTCGCAGGACGCACGGCTGCCCACCGCGTGCGGTGGTACGTCGACGGCGAGCTGTTGGCCGAGCGCAGGACCATGAACGACAAGGTCTCCCTCCGGGTCGACGGCGATCCGGCCAGGCTCTTCGTCTACTACTCCGCCCTCGGCGCCCCGCGGCGCGCGACGCTCTACCCCGACGGGGACGACGCCGGAGCTCTGGTCCGGCTGGGCGGCCTCGACCTGGCGCCCGAGCCGGGCAGTCCCGCCGAGCGTCACGACGAGAGGCTGCGCGCGCACCCGAACCGCTACGCCGGCCTCGCGGCCCTCGGCGGCGCGGCGAAGGTGATCGTCCCGATCCTGCTGACCGGCCTGGCGGTCCACCTCGCCATCCGCGTCCCGTGGCCGCACGTCCCGTCCCCGGACCTGCCGTCGATCCCGTTCCCCGACCTGCCGGCACCGGACCTGCCGGACCTCCCCGACGTCCCCGACCGCGTGTGGTGGGTGCTCGACAAGGTGAAGTACGTCTGGCCCGTCGTCGTCGCCTACGTCATCGCGCGCGCAGAGATCAAGCGGCGCCGCGACCGCGGCACTACCCCCGATCGGTGACCCGCACCATGCCGCCCAGCGTGGCGACGTACGCCGACCCGTCCGGCCCGAGCGTGACCGCGGAGTAGTGGTTGTTGTAGAGCGTGCCGGTGCCGGTGCGGACCGACCACGCGGTCTCGCCGGTGCGGGCGTCGATCGCGGTGAGGTACCACGCGCTCACGCCCCACCACGAGGGGCGCGTCGTGTAGGCGTAGACGAGGCCGGTGGCCAGCGAGACCTTGGCGACCGACGTCGGCGCGACCTCGTCGGACTGCCACCCGACCGTGCACTCGCCCGAGGCGGGGTCGGCGTCGACCCGCGCCAGCCCACCCGGCGTCGCGCGTCCGAGCATCGTCGTCCACGGCGCCTGGTAGCCGTAGTTGTTCTCGACCACGACGCTCGCGTCGCCGACCGCGACGAGCGAGTTGTCGGTGGCGCTCTCACCCTTGCCGAAGACCGCGGCCTCGCACACCAGGTCGCCGTCGGTGGCGTCGTAGAACTGCACGTGCATCTGGGGCTCGGCGTTGTCGGTGATCGCGACCAGGCCGCTGGGCAGCACCGTCGGGGTGGTGCCGCTGCCAGCACTGAGCTGCCCGGGCTTCTTCTCCTCCCCGTTGTCGTACGCCGTCTGCCAGACGATCTCGGGCGCGCCCGCGTCGTCGAGCGCGACCTTGACGAACGCCTCGGTGGTGACCAGGTAGACGCCCGTGTCGTCGGCCGCGACCGAGTTGGCGATCTCGCCGTCGAGCGACAACGGGTCCGCGCCGCCGGCCACGCCGACCCGACCGTCCTGGGTGACGTACCACGGGTTGCCCGACCAGTCCGGCAGCAGCGCGACCAGGCAGTCGTCGTCCGGGACGACGTCGCCGAGGTCGACCTCGTCGACCTGCTCGAGCCCGTCGGTGTCGACGGTGAGGACCCGCCGGTCGGTGGTGGCGACGACGGCGCGGTCGTCGCCGTCGAGGTAGAAGTAAGCGCCGCCGCAGAGGTCCTCCCACGGGCGCTTGTCGGACTTCTCCCGCTCGGGCAGGTCGAAGGTGTCGACCGGCCGCATGGTGCCGGGGTCGAGCACGTGCATGACCGGCCCGACGCGGTTGCCGCAGAGCGCGACCAGCCGGCCCTCGGCGTCGAACGCGAGCGTCGCGCACTCCTCGAGGCCGTACCACGCCGACGACACCTCGGGGTCCCGCCCGAGCGGGCCGGCGCCCTGGTAGCTGTCGGTCGCCCACGAGTCGTCGTGCATCGAGCTGCTCCCGTTGGGCGCCAGCGCGGGGTGCTGCGGCACCGCGAGGTCGATCGGCTGCGCCTCGACCGCGTGCCCGTCGTACGACGACGTCACGAGCAGTCCGCCTCCCGGCGGGATGGGCAGCCGTCCGTCCGGCACCACGACCACCACCCCGATCGCGACCGCCACCACGGCCACGACCGCGGCGAGCGCCCACCGGTGGGGCCGCATCCGCCGGCGCGAGGCTGACACCAGCAGGGCGGCCAGCAGCAGCGCGAGCACCCACGGCCCGATCGCCAGCCATCCCGCGAGCAGCAGGACCAGCGCCATGACGAATCCCACGTGGCGCAGCATGGCGCATTGCGGCACCCTGCCGCTCGACCAGCGGCCGTCTGCGACCTAGGGAAGCGCGTCCCTAGACGCGGTCTGTCTCCGCGAACAGCGAGGCGTAGGCATTGAGGGCGGGCTGCCCGCCGAGGTGTGCATAGAGGACGGTCGAGTCGCGCGGGATGTCGCCGTTGCGCACGAGGTCGATCAGCCCGGCCATCGACTTGCCCTCGTAGACGGGGTCGAGGACGACGCCCTCCAGCTGTCCGGTCAGCCGGATCGCGTCGAGCGTCGACTGCACCGGCACGCCGTAGACGTCACCGGCCCAGCCCTCGAGCACGGTGATCTCGTCGTCACGCAGGTCGCGCCCCACCCCGATCAGCTCTGCGGTGCTGCGTGCGATCCGGCCGACCTGCTCGCGGGTCTTGTCGAGCGTCGCCGAGGCGTCGATGCCGAGCACGCGCCGGGGCCGGCCGCCGGCCTCCTCCAGCGCCGCGAACCCGGCGATCATGCCGGCGTGCGTCGAGCCGGTGACCGTGCAGACGACGATCGTGTCGAAGAAGACGCCGAGCTCCTCCTCCTGCTGGGCCACCTCGTGGGCCCACCTCGCAAACCCGAGGCCACCGAGGCGGTGGTCGGACGCGCCGGCGGGGATGGCGTACGGCGTTCCGCCGCGCCGCTCGACGTCCTCCAGCGCCTGCCGCCATGAATCGCGGAACCCGATGTCGAAGCCCGCCGGGTCCAGCCGCACCTCGGCCCCCATGACCCTGCTCAGCAGGATGTTGCCGACCTGGGTGCTGAGGGGGTCGGTCCAGTCCGGCACCCAGTTCTCCTGCACCAGCACGCAGCCGAGCCCGAGGTGCGCGGCGACCGCGGCGACCTGCCGGGTGTGGTTGGACTGGTGACCGCCGATCGAGACCAGCGTGTCCGCGCCCTGCGCCAGCGCCTCGGGCACGAGGTACTCCAGCTTGCGGGTCTTGTTGCCGCCGTAGGCCAGCCCCGAGCTGCAGTCCTCGCGCTTGGCCCACACCTGCGCGCCGCCGCCCTCAGCGGCGAGGTGGGCGCTGAGCCGGGGCAGCGGGTGCACCGGGCTCGGGCCGAAGGTCAGCGGGTGGCGGGGGAAGTCCTCGAGTGCCGTGAGTGCCATGTGCGCAGTATTGCGCCGCGCGAGGGCAGCAGCCCCTCGTGCCGGGCCACGGCAGTGGCCGCCACGATCGTGAGCCCGATGCAGGCCGCGTTGGTGACCGGCACGACGATCCCCTTCGCCAGCACGAAGGTGGTCAGCGGCTGGCTGACCAGCAGCGTGAACACCGCCGCCGCCTTGGCCAGCAGCGCGGTGGCCCACAGCAGCGTGAGGCGCCGGAACAGCCTCCTGATGCCGGGTCGCGCGTGCAGCTCGTCGGTGAGCGGATAGAAGTCGCCGGCCAGCCGCGTCACCACCGGTCGGGCGGTCATCGCCGAGGCCAGGAACGCGGTCCCGATCAGCAGGTCGGTCAGGACCGGCTGCAGGAAGTAGATGAACGTGCTCTGCGCCGCGAGGGCCACGATCGTCCGGAGCGTGAGCACGCCCGCGGTCAGCAGGAGCATCCCCGACGTGCGCCGGCCGGTCAGCGCCCGGACCGCGATGGCGCCGTAGGACCAGATCAGCGCGCCGCCGATCGCGGGCCAGATCCCGGCGCTCACGAACAGGGTGTAGAAGACGATGCCCGGGACCACGCACGCGACGAGCAGGTTGAGCCCGACCCTGCGCAGCACCATCCGCAGCTGCGGGTGGACAGGCCCCTGCTCGACCTCCACCGCGGCCTGCGGCAGAGGTGCAGTCGCAGGGAGGTCGAGCAGGGCCATGACAGAAATGACACCCGACGAGGCGGGCTCCCGGGGCGGCTTCGCCCGGACTCAGCCCGTCTCGACCCGAACTGAGCCGGGTGGTCCAGCGGCGTCCTCGTCAATTGGGACGATGCCGACGGTTCGGCCACGCGCGTGGGTGTCCGGCGGCTAGTCTCCCGCGCCCTCGGCGGCATGATGGCCTCATGCCCGACCCGCGCGCAGGACAGCCCGCCCAGTCGAAGGACCTCGTCGACCTGCCCCACCTCCTGACGGCGTACTACACGCTGGTCCCCGAGCCCGACGTCGTCGAGCAGCAGGTCGTGTTCGGCACCAGCGGCCACCGGGGCTCGTCGCTCGACACGGCGTTCAACGAGTGGCACATCCTCGCCACGACCCAGGCGATCTGCGACTACCGCAGGCAGCAGGGGTACGACGGTCCGCTGTTCGTCGGGCGCGACACCCACGGCCTCTCGGAGCCGGCGTGGGCGACCGCGCTCGAGGTGCTGGCGGCCAACGACGTCACCGTGCTCGTGGACAGCAGCGACCGCTACACGCCGACGCCGGCCGTCTCGCACGCGATCATCCGCGCCAACCGGGGGAAGGACCTCACCGGCAGGTCGGAGGGCCTGGCCGACGGGATCGTGGTGACGCCCTCGCACAACCCGCCGCGCGACGGCGGCTTCAAGTACAACCCCCCGCACGGCGGGCCGGCCGACACCGACGCGACCACGGTGATCGCCGACCGGGCCAACGAGCTGATCCGGGCCGGCCTCGACGGCGTCCGGCGCATCCCGTTCACGAGGGCGCGCGCGGCGGCGAGCTCCTACGACTTCCTCGGCACCTACGTCGACGACCTGCCCTCGGTCGTCGACCTCGAGGCGATCCGCGACGCCGGCGTGAAGATCGGCGCCGACCCGCTCGGTGGCGCCTCGGTCGACTACTGGGCCGAGATCGCCACCCGGCACCGGCTCGACCTCACCGTCGTCAATCCGCTGGTCGACGCGACGTGGCGGTTCATGACCCTCGACTGGGACGGCAAGATCCGGATGGACTGCTCCTCACCGTCGGCGATGGCCTCGCTCGTGGCGCAGAAGGACACCTACGCGATCGCCACGGGCAACGACGCCGACTCCGACCGGCACGGCATCGTCACGCCCGACGCGGGGCTGATGAACCCGAACCACTACCTGGCCGTCGCGATCCAGTACCTGTTCGGTGGCGGCCGCCCCGGCTGGCCGTCGTCGGCGCGCATCGGCAAGACCCTGGTGTCGAGCTCGATGATCGACCGGGTCGCCGCGTCGCTCGGCAGGCCGATGGTCGAGGTGCCGGTCGGGTTCAAGTGGTTCGTGCCCGGCCTGATCGACGGGTCGTTCGGCTTCGGCGGCGAGGAGTCGGCCGGCGCGTCGTTCCTCCGCACGGACGGCAGCACCTGGACCACCGACAAGGACGGTCTGATCCTCGCGCTGCTCGCCTCGGAGATCGTCGCGAGGACCGGCCGCAGCCCGAGCGAGCACTACGCCGACATGGTCGCGCAGCACGGCGACCCGGCGTACGCCCGCGTCGACGCGCCCGCGACGCGCGAGCAGAAGGCCAAGCTCGGCGCCCTCTCGCCCGACGACGTGACCGCGACCGAGCTGGCCGGCGAGGCGATCACCGCCAAGCTCACCGAGGCGCCCGGCAACCACGCGAAGATCGGCGGCCTGAAGGTGACGACCGAGTCCGCGTGGTTCGCGGCCCGGCCCTCCGGCACCGAGGACGTCTACAAGATCTACGCCGAGTCGTTCCGCGGACCCGAGCACCTCGCCGAGGTGCAGGCCGAGGCGAAGGCGGTCGTGGACTCGGCTCTGGCTGGGTAGTCCGTGATTCAACGGCCCTCGATCCCCACCTCTCGGGCCCCTTGGGTCACGGACTACCCCGGCAGGCCGGTCAGAGGTGGTCGGGCACGACCAGCGCGTCGGGGTCGGCCCGGGGCGGCAGCGCCTGGAGCGCGGTGCGCAGCAGCGCGACCCGGGCCTCGACGACCACCCGCCGCTTGACGTCCTTGAGGCCGGGCTCGAGCCGCTCCTCGACCGCGGTGCGCAGCTGCGCGTCGGAGAACGTCGGCCGGTTGCCGGGCGCCACCTCGACGTCGGGCAGGCCGACCAGCACCGGCAGCAGCTGGTCGCCGAGGCCGTCGAGCAGCTGGAACCGCTGGAACTTCGTGAGCGCGTCCCACGCCTCGTCGGCCGTCCGCTGCTTCTTGCGCACCGTCTTGTCCTGGACCGCCAGCACGTTCTTGGCCGCGCCCTCCAGGGCGAGGGTCAGCTCCCTCTCGGTGAACCTCACGTGACCAGCCCGACCTGGTCGGAGGCCCACAGCCCGACGAGCCCGCGGAAGTGGGCGAGGAACTGCTCCTGCTCGTGCGGGGGGTACGTCGCGGCGACGGTGTCGCGGAGGAGACGGTCGAAGTCGTCGCTCGTGACCCACTCGAGCACCGCCTCGGGCAGGTGCGCGAGGTGCCGGCTCGACCACTCCCAGTAGCGCTCGGTCTCGAAGTGCTCGTCGGCCAGGGCGAGGTAGCGGCCCAGCTTGTCGTCGAAGGACAGCGACGCGTCGTCGGCGACCTCGAAGTAGCGGCTGGTCTGCAGGTCGACCGCCGACCTCCGGCCGTTGACCACGCAGTAGGTGGCCCACCGCACCAGCGCGGTGATCGCCCACGGGAAGTAGTAGTGGAGCGAGGTGACCGAGACGTCGGGGCAGGCGTTGGCGTAGTCGATCGGGTGCACGTCGTCGCCGACCACGAGCATCTCGCAGGAGTTGAACTCCCAGCGGAAGAACGCGTTGACGATCCTCGACGTCGCCACCGTCTGCCGTCCCGCCGCCTCGGAGAGGAAGCCGTGGTTGACGGCGTAGCGCAGGTGCATCGGCTGGTCGGGCCGGAAGTCCATCACCATCGTCTCGGGGCCGATGGACAGCGCCCGCGCGAAGTGCTCGTAGTCGACGGTCGCCTGCAGGTGCATCAGCATCTCGCCGGACTCGTCGTAGGCGCGGTGCAGGTCGTCGCGGCCCTCGATCCGGGAGACTCCGCGCCAGGCCCCGCCGTCGAACGGCTTCATGTAGAGCGGGTAGCCGAGCTCCTCGGCGAGCCGGTCGAGGTCGAAGTCGCGGTTGTAGCGCTCGGACGTGTAGGCCCACCTCACGTTGTCGACGGGGTTCTTGTAGGGCACGAGCGTCGTCGGCGGCACCTTGAACCCCATCCGGACCAGCGCGCAGTAGGCGCTGTGCTTCTCCATCGACTGGAACGTGAACGGGCTGTTGAGCAGGTAGGTGCCGTTGACCAGCGCGGCCTTCTTCAGCCACTCGCGCGGGTGGTAGTACCAGTGCGCGAGCCGGTCGATCACGAGCTCGGTGCGCACCGGGTCGTCGAGGTGGAAGGGCTCGATGGTGAGGCGCTCGCTCGACACGGTGTGCGTCTCGCCCCCCACGTCGAGCGGCCCGACCCGGCGCAGGATCTCCTCGAACGCGCGCGGCCAGTCCTCCTCGGCACCCAGCAGCAGCCCGATGAGATGGTCCTTCGTCATGCGGTGTCTCCCTGGGCGTCGACCACTTCGATCCGGATCCGCTTGTTGTCCTTGCCCTTGCTCTCGGTGCCCACGACCCGGACGCCGCCAACCTCGGCCGTCGACAGCACGTGCGTCCCGCCGTCGGCCTGCCGGTCGAGGCCGACGATGTCGATGACCCGGAGCGGGTCGATCTCCTGCGGGATCAGGTTGGCCGAGGTCCGGATCAGCGCCGGGTCGGCGTCGGCGAGGCTGCGCGGGAGGAAGTCGACGACGATCTCGTGCGCCCTGGCGATCTCCTCGTTGATGCGCCGCTCGACCTGGCTGCCGAGCTCGGTGGACATCTCCGGGAAGGGGAAGTCGAGCCGCCCCTTCATCGGCTCCATGTTGCCGCCGGTCACGGGGATCGAGTAGTCGGCCCAGATCACCCCGCACAGGATGTGCAGCGCCGTGTGGGTCCGCATCAGCCGGTGCCGGCGGTCCCAGTCGATCTCCCCCTGCACCTCCGCGCCGACCGCGGGGAGCTCGCCGGCGTCCGGCGCGAGGGTGTGCCAGATCGTGCCGCGCTCACGGCGTACGCCGGTCACGGCGAGCGCGCCCGCCGCCGTCTGCAAGGTGCCGGTGTCGCTGGGCTGTCCGCCGCCGACCGGGTAGAACGCCGTCCGCGAGAGCGCGATCCGCCCGCCCTCGTGGTCGACCTCGGTGATCGTCGCGTCGAACTCGGTGCGGTAGGCGTCGACCGCGAACAGCTCGGTCTCGGCCAGCCCTGGTGGCGGCGGGTTGGTCCCGGGAACTCCCATGGACACTGCCTAGCAGACCTGTGGCAACCTGCGGGAGTGACCCTTCCGCGCCCCGACGTCGATCCCGACGGTCTGCTCGAGTACTCCGTCGTCTTCACCGACCGGTCCCTCAACCACATGTCGCAGCGCTTCGTCGGGGTGATGCAGGACGTGATGGACGTCCTCCGCACGACGTACGCCGCCCACACGGTCGCCGTCGTGCCCGGCGGCGGCACCTACGCGATGGAGGCCGTCGCCCGGCAGCTCGCGACCGGCCGGCGCTGCCTGGTCGTGCGCAACGGCCTGTTCTCCTACCGCTGGTCGCAGATCTTCGACGCCGGGTCGGTGGCGGCCGCGGCGACGGTGTGCAGCGCCCGCCAGGTGGCCGACGAGCCGCAGGCGCCCTGGGTCCCGGCGCCCGTCGACGAGGTGGTCGCGGCGATCGAGCGCGAGCGTCCCGAGGTGGTGTTCGCCGCGCACGTCGAGACCGCCGCGGGCATGCTCCTGCCCGACGACTACGTCCGCGCGCTCGCGACGGCGACCCACGACGTGGGCGGGCTGCTCGTCCTCGACTGCATCGCCTCGGGCGCCCTGTGGGTCGACATGACCGACCTCGGCGTCGACGTCCTGCTCAGCGCCCCGCAGAAGGGGTGGAGCGGGTCGCCGTGCGCGGGCTACGTGATGCTCGGCGAGGCCGGCCGCGAGCGGGTCATGTCGACGACCTCGACCAGCTTCGCCGTCGACCTGCAGAAGTGGCTGACGATCAGCGAGGCCTACACGCAGGGGCAGACGCCGTACCACGCCACGATGCCGACCGACACGCTCGCGCACGACGCCGAGCTCATGCTGCTGACCCGCGACGCCGGTCTCGACCGGCTGCGCGAGGCGCAGACCTCGCTCGGCGCGCGGGTGCGCGCCCTGCTGGCCGAGCGCGGCTTCCCGTCGGTCGCGGCCGCGGAGTACGCCGCCCCGAGCGTGGTCGTGTCCTACACCGAGGACCCCGACATCCGCAGCGGCGCGACGCTCAAGCAGCGCGGGATGCAGGTCGCGGCCGGCGTGCCGCTGATGTGCGGGGAGCGCGACGACTTCTCGACGTTCCGGCTCGGGCTCTTCGGGCTCGACAAGCTCACCGACGTCGACGGCACCGTGGAGCGGCTCGCAGCGCACCTCGACTCCTGACCGTGAGCGCGCTGTTCACGCCGCTGCGGATCGGCACCTTCGAGGTCGCGAACCGCCTCATGCAGGCGGCGCACTCCAAGCAGTACTCCGACCGGGTCGAGTCCGACCGCGAGACGGCGTACTTCGTGAGGCGCGCCGAGGGCGGCTGCGCGCTGTTCGTCGCGGGCAACCACCTCGTCGACCCGAGCGGCTCGATCCGGCACTTCCAGGACGCGTTCGACCCGCGCTCGGTCGAGGCGAACCGCCGGCTGACCGACGCCGTGCACCAGGCCGGCGCCCGCATCCTGGTGCAGCTCAACCACCACGGCGCCCAGACCCAGCCCGACGGCCCGGTCGGCCCGCGGCCGGCGTACGCCCCCTCGCGGGTCGTCTCGCCCGCCACCGGTCACGCGACCACCGCGATGACCCCGGCCGACATCGCCCGGCTCGTCGAGTCGTGGGCGCGCTGCGCGGAGCTCGCGCGGCGGGGCGGGTTCGACGGCGTCGAGCTGCACCTGGCGCACGGCTACCTACTGCACCAGTTCCTCTCCCCGCTCTACAACCTGCGGTCCGACGCGTATGGCGGCGACCTCGACGGCCGCACCCGGTTCCCCCGCGAGGTGCTGGCGGCCGTGCGGGCCAGGGTGGGCGACGACTTCACGGTCGGCATCCGCGTGGTGGCCGACGAGCGGCACCCGCGCGGGCTCGGCCCCGCCGACTGCCGCGAGGTCATCGCGCGGCTGCGCGCCGAGGCTCGCGTCGACTTCGTCGACCTCGCGGCGGGCGGCTACCACAACGTGCACTTCGTGTTCGCGCCGTCGGGGGTGCCGGCGCCGTGGCTGCGCGAGGAGGTGGCGGCGGTCAAGGCGGCCAACCCCGACCTGCCGGTCTTCGGCGTCGGAGCGGTCGCGTCGGTCGAGGAGGCCGCCGAGGTCGTCGACTCCGGCGTCGCGGACATGGTGGCGCTCACGCGGGCGCAGCTCGCCGACCCCGACCTGGCGACCAAGCTGCGCGAGGGGCGGCACGCCGAGATCGCGCACTGCATCCGGCTCAACCAGGGCTGCCTGGGCCGCGGCAGCCGGGGCCTGCCCGTCTCGTGCACGGTGAACCCGGTGGCCGGCCGCGAGCGGGAGCGGCCGCCCCGGCCGCCGACCTCCTCGCCCCGTCGTTGGGTGGTGGTAGGTGGTGGCCCGGCCGGCATGCGGGCCACGGTCGAGCTGGCACGCGACGGCCACGAGGTGGTGCTGCTCGAGCGGGCCGCCGAGCTCGGCGGGCAGCTGCTCCGTGCGCGACGCGTGCCCGGTCGCGAGAGCGTGGACCTGCTGCTCCGGGACCTGCTGCGCGACCTCGCGGCCGCGGGTGTCGAGGTGCGGCTCGGAATTTCCTCCACTGTGGAGGCGATCCGGGACCTCGGCGCCGACGAGGTCGTCGTCGCCACCGGCGCCCGCGCGCCGAGCGGCACGTCGCTCGCGGCCGGCGGCACCTGGGCCGACGGCGTGCCGCACGACGTCGTCGACGCGTTCGCCGCGCTCGACGACCCGACCGCGCTCGGGCGGCGGGTCGTGGTGGTCGACTCCGACGGGACGTCGTACGCCTCGGGGGTCGTGCAGTCGCTGCTCGGGCCGGACCGTGAGGTCGAGGTGGTCACCGTCTTCGAGTCGCTGTTCCCCCACGTCGGCAGCGGCTACGACCGGCAGCTCCTCCTCGAGCGGCTCGGGTCGGCGTCGTTCGGCAGGAGCGTCCACCACGTCGTCGAGTCGTGGGCGGGCGGCGAGCTCACGGTCTGCGACGCGCTCACCGGCGCGCGCGGCACGATCCGCGGTGTCGACACCGTCGTCGCGGTCGAGCCGCGCGAGTCCGTGCTCCCCGAGGGGCTGGCGTCGGCGCACGTGATCGGGGACGCGCTCGCGCCGCGCACGATCGACGCCGCGATCTTCGACGCGGTCGAGCTCGCCTACGCGGCTCAGGTGCCGCAGTAGGTGACGTAGCGGCCGAAGTCCTCGGGCGCCTGCGCGGCGTAGCGCTCGAGCCCGGGGCGCTCGTCGTAGGGCCGGCGCACGGCCTCGAGCAGTCGCTCGACCGGAGCGAGGTCGCCGCCGGTGGCGGCGTCGAGGGCCTCCTCGACGAGGTGGTTGCGCGGCACGTAGACCGGGTTGACCCGGTCCATCGCGTCGGCGTCCGGCTCGAGCGCCAGCCAGCGCTCGGCCCACGCGTCGAACGCGACGAGGTCGAGCACGGCGCCGCGGGCGGGCTCGGCGTCGCCGCGCGCCAGCCGCGCGAGCGAGCGGAAGAACGACGTGTGGTCGACGTGACCGCCCGTCATCAGCTCCTCGAGCTCCTCGAGCAGCGGGCGCAGCACCTGGTCGTCGAGGCCCTCCGGGAGCCCGAGCTTGGCGCGCATGCCGGCGGTCCACGCGTCGGCGTAGAGCCCGGCGAACCGACCGAGCGACTCCTGGGCGATCGCGATCGCCGCCTCCTCGTCGGCGTCGAAGAGCGGCAGCATCGCCTCGGCCAGGCGGGCGAGGTTCCAGGACGCGACGGCCGGCTGGTTGCCGTAGGCGTAGCGGCCGCCCGTGTCGATCGACGAGAACACCGTCGCCGGGTCGTGGGCCTCGAGGAACGCGCAGGGTCCGTAGTCGATCGTCTCGCCGGAGATCGTCATGTTGTCGGTGTTCATCACGCCGTGCACGAAGCCGACCAGCATCCACGACGCGACCAGCTCGGCCTGCGCCGCGACGACCGCGTCGTAGAGCGCGACGTACGGCGCATCGGCGTCCGCCGCATCGGGGTGGTGGCGGGCGATCGCGTGGTCGGCGAGTCGGCGGAGCACCTGGTCGTCACCCGCCTGGGCGCCGAGCGCGCGGGCGTACTGGAAGCTCCCGACGCGCAGGTGGCTCGAGGCGACGCGGGCCAGCACGGCGCCGGGCAGCACGGTCTCGCGCTGCACCGCGCGCCCGGTCGCGACCACGGCGAGCGACCGGGTGGTGGGGATGCCGAGGGCGTGCATCGCCTCGCTGACCACGTGCTCGCGCAGCATCGGCCCGACCGCGGCCCGGCCGTCACCTCCGCGGGCGAACGGCGTGCGTCCCGACCCCTTGAGGTGCAGGTCGCGCAGCCGCCCGTCGGTGTCGGTGAGCTCGCCGAGCAGGAGCGCCCGCCCGTCCCCGAGACGGGGCGAGTAGCCGCCGAACTGGTGGCCGGCGTACCCCTGCGCGACCGGTGTCGCACCCGCCGGGACCACGGTGCCGGTCAGCAGGCCGAGGCCCGACTCGGTGCGCAGTGCGACGGGATCGAGGCCGAGCCCGGTCGCGAGGTCCTCGGACAGCGCGAGCAGCCGCGCCTCGACGGCGTCCTCGGCGCGCCACGGCAGGGCGAGCTCGGGCAGCTCGTCGGCGAACCGGTGCTGGAGCGCGACGGGGAGCGCTGCGGGCGTGGAGATGGTCTCGGTCATCACTGGTCCAACAAGCGCGCGGCGTCGATGCTTCCGTGCATCAGCTGTCGAATCACTGTGGCACAGGGGTCGGCCGCCGGGCGCCGAGCGACGCGATGGCGGCCACGATCAGGACCGCGCCGACCGTGCCGGCCGCGGTGAGGTGCTCGCCGAGGAGGAGGACGGCGATCAGCACCGCGGTCACCGGCTCCAGCAGGGTGGCGACCACGGCGGTGCGGCTGGGGGTGGTGCGCAGCCCGGCGAACAGCAGCACGTAGGCCAGCGCCATCGTGCCTACGCCGAGGTAGACGACGAGCAGCCAGGTCGTGCCGTCCGTGGTCGTCATGGTCTCCCCTCGGACGAGCGTCACGGCCAGCCCGCTCACCACCAGGACACCCGCGGCCACGGTCATGGTCACCGTCGCGACGCTGACGGCGTCGTGACCCGTCGACAGCGGGCGGCCGAGCTCGGCGGACAGGGCGTACGCCGTGCCCGAGGCAAGGGAGGTCACGACGCCGAGGACCGGGTGTGAGGGGTCGCTGTCGCCGCCCCCGGCCACGCTGATCAGGACGAGCCCGGCCACCGCTGCACCCACCGTCAGGACCTGGCCGGGTGGCGGCCGTCGATGTGCTCGCGCGACATCTGCCACGAGCAGCAGGACCGGCGCCCACCCGAGGCACACGACGGTCGCGATGCTGACCCCGACCGACACGACCGAGACGAAGAACAGCAGCATGAACGTCGCGGTCAGCACCCCGACGCTCACGGCACGCCACGGGTCCTCGGCCACGAGCGCGCGGCAGTGCGGCAGCCGTCGGGACGCGGCGACCGCGACCAGCAGCACCACGACCGCCGCCACGGCGCGGTAGGCGCCGACCATCCACACCGACAGCGAGGACCGGTCGTCGACGACGTCCACGACCGGCCCGATCGTGCCCCAGATCATCCCGGCGATGCAGACGAGCACCAGGCCGCGCCATGCCGACGGGTGGTGGGCGGGCTCGGAGGACACCCGCCGACTCTGGGGCACCGAGGTCACGGCCGGTCGAGCCGGCGCGCGAGGTACGGCGCCGTTGCACTCCCCTCCGTCCTCGCGATGTCGGCCGGCGTGCCGGTGGCGACGACCCGACCGCCCGCGTCGCCGCCGCCGGGGCCGAGGTCGATGACCCAGTCGGCGGTGGCGATGGCGTCGAGGTCGTGCTCGACGAGGACCACCGTGTTGCCGGCGTCGACGAGCCGGTGCAGCTGGCGGAGCAGGAGCGCGGTGTCAGCGGGGTGCAGCCCCGAGGTGGGCTCGTCGAGCAGGTAGAGCGCATGACCGCGGTGGGCTCGCTGGAGCTCGGTGGCGAGCTTGATCCGTTGCGCCTCTCCGCCGCTCAGCTCGGTCGCCGGCTGCCCCAGCCGCAGGTAGCCCAAGCCCACGTCGCGCAGGGTCCGGAGGCTGCGGAGGGCCGCGGGCACGTCGGCGAGGAAGGTCGCGGCCTGGTCGACGGAGAGGCCGAGGATCTCGGCGACGTTCTTGCCGCGGTAGGTGACCTCGAGCGTCTCGGCGTTGTAGCGCGCACCGTGGCAGGTCGGGCACGGCGCGTGGGTCCCGGGCAGGAAGAGCAGCTCGACGGCGACGAAACCCTCGCCCTGGCAGGTCTCGCAGCGGCCCTCGGGGACGTTGAACGAGAAGCGGCCGGCGCCGTACCCGCGCTCCTGCGCCAGGTCCGTGGCGGCGTAGAGCCTGCGCACCGCGTCGAACATCCCGGTGTAGGTCGCCAGGTTGGACCGCGGCGTCCTGCCGATCGGCCGCTGGTCGACGAGCACGAGGCGGTCGAAGGACTCGAGGGCGTCGCGGTCCTCGGCGAGCACCTGGCTGACCAGGGTCGACTTGCCAGAGCCCGAGACGCCGGTGACGGCGGTCAGCACGCACAGCGGGATCTCCACCGACAGGTCGTGCAGGTTGTGCCGGGTGACCCCGTCGAGCCGGAGCCACCCCTGCGGCTCACGCGCGTCGTGCTCGAGCCGCTCGGCGCGCCCGAACAGGTGGGCGCTGGTCGCGGAGTCGGCCACGGCCTCGAGGCCGGGCACCGGGCCGCTGTAGAGGACCCGGCCGCCGGCCTCCCCCGCACCGGGACCGATGTCGACGACCCAGTCCGCACGGCGTACGACGTCGAGGTCGTGCTCGACGACGAACAGCGAGTTGCCGGACGCCTTGAGCCGGTCCAGCACGTCGAGCAGCGGCTCGGCGTCGGCGGGGTGCAGGCCCGCGGAGGGCTCGTCCAGGACGTAGACGACACCGAACAGCCCCGACCGCAGCTGGGTCGCGATCCGCAGCCGCTGCGCCTCACCGGGTGACAGCGTCGTCGAGCTCCGGCCGAGGCTGAGGTAGCCCAGGCCGAGGTGGAGGAGCACCCCCACCCGGGCGACGAGGTCGGCACAGATCCGCACGGCGACCTCGTTGGTCTCCTCGGGGAGCTCCGCGACGGGCCGCAGCAGCTCGACGAGCTCGACGAACGACAGCTCGTTGACCTCGGCGATGGAGTGCCCGGCGAAGGTCACGGCGAGCGCCTCCGGGCGGAGCCCGCTGCCGCGGCAGTCGGGGCACGGAGCGTCCTCGACGAAGCGCAGGGCCCGCTCGCGCATCCGCTCGCTCTTGGAGTCGGCGAGGACGTGCATCACGTGCTGGCGCGCGCTCCAGAACTTCCCGTAGTAGCCGTAGTCGATGCGGTCGCGCTCGGGCTCGATGAGGACCGACGGCTGCTCCTCGGTGAAGAGCAGCCAGTCCCGGTCCTTCTTCCTCAGCCTGCGCCAAGGCCGGTCGATGTCGATGCCGAGGCCGCTGACGATGCTGCGCAGGTTGGCGCCCTGCCAGGCCCCCGGCCACGCGGCGATCGCGCCCTCGCGGATGCTCAGCGACGGGTCCGGGACCAGCAGCTCCTCGGTGACGTCGTGCACGACGCCCAGGCCGTGACACCGGGGACAGGCGCCCGCCACGGTGTTGGGCGAGAAGGCCTCGGCCGCGAGGTGCTCCGCGCCGGCCGGGTAGTCGCCGGCTCGCGAGAAGAGCATCCGCAGCAGGTTGGACAGCGTGGTGATGGTGCCGACCGAGGACCGCGAGGTGGCGGCTCCGCGGCGCTGCTGCAGGGCCACCGCCGGCGGGAGCCCGGTGATCTCCTGCACGTGCGGAGCGCCCACCTGCTGGAGCAGCCTGCGCGCGTACGGCGCCACCGACTCGAAGTAGCGGCGCTGCGCCTCGGCGTACAGCGTGCCGAAGGCCAGCGACGACTTCCCCGAGCCCGACACCCCGGTGAAGGCCACCATCGCGTCGCGGGGGATGTCGACGTCGACGTTGCGCAGGTTGTGCTCGCTCGCACCGCGGACCCGCACGAGGTGGTCGGACGCGTCGATGCTCACGTGGTCCCGTACCCAGCCATGACCATCACACCGTGTGGTCAGACGGCTGCGGTTTGGGTAGCGGACAGGTGTGGTCGAGGTGGGTCCGGTGCTGGTCGACCACCGGGAGCGGGACAGCACGATCCCCGAGGCACTGACCGACGCGGGACTCGACGTGCGGATGACGGACCTGCCCGTCGGCGACTACGTGCTGGGCGTCGGCCTGGCGGTCGAGCGCAAGGGCCCGGCCGACCTGGGCGCGTCGATCCGCGACGGGCGCATCTTCGACCAGGCGGTGCGACTGCAGTCGGCGTTCCCCCAGGCGGTCCTGATGATCGAGGGCGAGCCGCACGGCATCGCCGAGGACGCGTGGCGAGGAGCGGTGTGCCGGCTGATCGAGGACGGCTTCACCGTGCTGCACAGCCTGGACGCAGAGGACAGCGCGGCGTGGATCGTCCGCCTGGCCAAGCGCGCCCGGCGCACCGGTCCGACCGCCCGCACCGAGGGGCCTCGGCGCGCACCGCGTCACCCGTCGGCCCAGGCCGAGGTGATGCTGTCCGTCGTCCCCGGCATCAGCGGCACCATGGCGCGCAGCCTGCTCGCCGCCTACGGCAGCCTCGCGGGGGTCGCCGAGGCCGCGCCCGACGGCCTGCGCCGCCACCCCGGCATCGGCCGGGTGCGCGCCACCCGGCTCGCCGAGGCGCTGCACGGCGCGTACGTCGCACCCGTCGACCGCGACCCCGAGCCCGGCCGCCCCGCCCCCGGCACCCGGCGCCCGCGTCGCTGGGTCCTCGTCGGCCCGGACCCTCGCGCGGAGCCCGAGTCGTTCGACCGCCGCGCGATCGCACTTCTGGCTCTGCGCTCGGCCGCGCGAGGCACCCAGCTGATCGACAGCCTCACCGGCGAGGTGCTCGAGGCTGACGCTGACCTGGGACCGGACTAGGCAGAGCGCCCGACCCGCGGCAGACGAGAGCGTCTCAGGTCGTCGGCTCGTCGAGGACGAGGCGCTGGCTCCCGTCGACCAGCTCGCGACAGACGTCCAGGTGGCCGGCATGGGTCGCGGTCTCGACGATCACGTGCAGGATCACCTCGCGGAGGGAGGAGTGCGGAGGGTCACCAGCACCCTCGAACCACCACACCGGCTCCGCATCCAGACTCAGGCCTTCGATGGCCGCCGTCGCCAGGCTGCACTCCCGGGCGTACGCCGCGAGCAGGTCGTCGTCGCTCTCGTCCTCAGGTGCGGTCCAACCCTCGTAGCCCTGGGGAAGCTCCACTTCCTCACCGGCCATGACAGCGCGGAACCACACGCGCTCGACGTCGAGGGTCAGGTGGCGCAGGAGACCACGGGCCGTCCAACCGGACGGCACCTGGGACCGTCGACGAGCCTCCGACGGCATCGTCTCCACCTGCTCCACGACGTGCCGCCGCTGCTCGTCGAGCCAGGACAGGAGCTCGCGTTTCAGAGCCTGCTCGGATCCGCCGTCCATTCAGACGAACCGCGGCAGGTGGTGGGCGATCTGCTTGCGCCACCAGTCCCAGTCGTGGGCGGAGTCGTGGCCCCACACGTCGAGCTCGTGCGGGATGCCCTTGTCGGCCAGCAGGCCGGCGAGGTGCCGCGCCGAGGGCAGCGAGCCGGTGGGGTGGGTCTCCCACGGACCCTCGCCGACCACGAGCACGACGTGCAGGCGCGCGCGCAGCCAGTCGAGGTGCTCGCCGTTCAGGTGGGCGACGTAGTCGCTGGGGTTGGTGAAGTACGCCGCCTCGCCGCGCTCGCCCCAGGCGTTCCAGGCGGCGGGGTCGTAGTTGCCGCTCTGGCAGATGGCGACGGGGAACAGGTCCGCGCGCGTCAGCGCGAGCTGGAGCGCGTGGTAGGCGCCCATCGAGCAGCCGGTGACGACGGCGTCGGTGGCGCCGGGGCTGTCGGTGCCGACGAAGGGCACCACCTGGTCGAGGATCCACGAGGCGTAGGCGCCGTGCCGGCGGGCGCGCTCCTCGAGCGGCAGCGAGGAGTCCGACCAGGTCTGGTCGTCGAAGGAGTCGACGCAGTAGAGCTTGCAGCGACCCGCGTCGACGAGGTCGGCGACGACGCCGACCATGCCGTTGTTCTCGTAGTCCCAGGCCCGGCCGCGCTCGCTCGGGAAGACCAGCACCGGCCGCCCCCAGTGGCCGTAGCGGATCACCGTGCCCGACCGACCGAAGCCGGGGGCGTCGAGCTCGACCTGGTGGCGGTCCATCAGCGCACTATGCCCACACCCGGTCGAGCAGGTCACCCAGGTGGGGGTCGAGGGTGTCGCGCCAGCACGTCCACGTGTGGCCCTGCCGCGCCTCCCCCCACGTGACCGCGACGTCGAGCTCGGTGAGGTGGGTGTGCATGAGGCGGTTGTTGGCGAGGTTCTCCTCGGCCAGCCCGCAGGTGATGGCCACGGGCGGGAACCCGGCCGGCGCCCCCGTCGACTCGTGCAGCATCGACACGAACCCGACGACGTGGTCGAAGTGGCTGTAGCCGGACTCCTGCGGGTCGAGCACCGGGGTGAAGAACGACCCCGACTGGAGCATCAGCCCGGAGAACGCCGTCGGGTAGAGCCACGCGGCGTGCAGCGCCGCCAGCCCGCCGAGGCTCTGGCCGAGCAGCACGGGCTCGTACGCCGTGGGGTACGCCGCGCGGAGCGCCGGCAGCACGTCACCGACCAGCGCCGCGGCGTACGCCGGGTTGGCGGCGTAGCGCTCGTCGCGTGCGCCGCCGGGGCTGAGCAGCGCCACCCGCATCGGCGGCCGCGTGGCGGCGTAGTGGAGCACCCGGCCGTAGGTGTCCATCTCGGCGCCGTCGTGCACGAGCAGCAGCGGGAGGGGCTCGCCGGCGCTGCCGTCGGGCTCCCACACCTCGAGGTCGAGGTCGCCGACGGTGAGCGGGTGGCGCTCGCCCGGCCGGCCCTCGGCCTCGAGCCAGGCCGGCGGCGCGTAGCCGGGCAGCGCCAGCCAGGAGTGGGGACCGAAGGCACCGTCGACCTGGTCGGGGTTGCCGGGGTCGGGGGCCATGTCGCCGCCGGCGTCGAAGAGGTACTCCAGGCAGTCGAGGTCGGGGAGCCCGAGCCGCAGCTCCCAGCCGCCCTCGACCGGCGCGAGCGAGAGGTCCTCGGGCCAGTCGGCCGGGAGCACGAGGTCGAGCCACAGGGACACCCCGTCGAGCTCGTGCTCGGGGTCGGCGAGCCGGAAGACGACCTCGTCGCCCCCCACGGCGGTCGGGGCGAGTGCCGACGTCGTGCCCATCGGTCCAACCTATAGAGGCGCCTCAGGTCAGCAGGTGGTGGCTCAGCTCGCCGGTCTGGTCGACGTACATGGTCCGGGTGTCGAACCACCACCGCCCGTCGATGCGGTGGAAGGTGTCGCGGTAGCGGCCGGTGACGATCACCTGCAGCGGGAGCCCGGCGGTGGCCTGGGTGACGAGGTAGCTCGACTGCGCGGTCGCGGTGCCGGCCTCGTCGTCGACCTCGATGATCGCGTTGGTGGTGAGGTGCTTGGTCTTCGGCGTGCCGGTGTCGTCGTGGATGCGGGTGGTCCGGCCGTAGAGGGCGCGCACGCGCTCGGGCCCCTCGAACACCGTCTCCGGGCCGCCGCCCTCGACACCGTGGATCCGCCCGTGCGCGAACAGCTCGGCGACGCCGTCGAGGTCGCCGCGGTCGATGCGGTCGGCGTAGGTGTAGAGCAGGTTCTCGATCGCGCGGGCGCTGTCGGTCACGGCACCAGCACGATCTTGCCGGCACCGTGGGGCGCGGCCATCGCCCGGTGCGCGTCGGCGGCGCGGTCGAGCGGGAACGTCTCGGCGACGACCACCCGCAGCCAGCCCTCCTCGATCGCACGGACGAGGTCGTGGCGGGCCGCCGCGCGCAGCTCGGTGCCGGGGTCGGCGCCCTCGCCGAAGCCGAGCTGGGTGAGCCCGCGCTCGGCGGCGGCCGAGCTCGGGATCAGCGTCGCGACCCGCGCCCTGTCCTTGGCGACGGCCAGCGACAGGTCGAGCACGGGCGGCGCGCCCACGGCGTCGAGCACGGCGTCGACGCCCTCGGGTGCCTGCTCGCGCACCCACGCCTCGACGTCCTCGCGGAAGTCGAACGGCTCGACATCGAGCTCGCGCAGCAGGTCGTGGTCGCCCGGCAGCGCGGTGCCGAGCACCCGGGCGCCGCGCCGTCGGGCCAGCTGCGCGGCGTAGAGGCCGACGCCGCCCGCCGCGCCGTTGAGCAGCACGACCTCGCCGTCGCGCACGCCGGTCGCGGCGACGAGGTGGGCCGCGGCGGTGCCGGTGAGCATCAGGCCGGCGGCCTCCTCCCACGACAGGCCCGCGGGCTTGGGCAGGCAGGACGTCGCCTTGGCGACCACGCGGTCGGCGTACGCCCCGCTCACGGGGTGGACGACCACCTCGTCGCCGGCGGTCAGCGCACCGTCCAGCACGACGCCCGCGCACTCGCCGCCGAGGAGGATCGGGAGCTTGTCGGGGTCGTCGCCGACGGTGCCGCTGTAGGACTTCATGTCCCACGCGTTGACGCCGATCGCGCGCACCTCGACGAGCACCTGCCCCTCGTCGGGTGCGCCGGGGTCGTGCTCGCGGACCTCGAGCTGCTCGGGGCCGCCGTAGCCGGTCGCGACGACCTGTCGGAGGTTCACCCGCCCGAGGCTACGACCAAAGACGCGGCCAAGTCGCCCTGAGTAGGACGCCGTCCGTGGGTGCCGACGTCTAGGTTGAGCGCGTGGCCGTGATCGAGACGCAGGGACTGACGAAGCAGTACCCGTCGGTCACCGCGCTCGACCACCTCGACGTGACGGTCGGCGACGGGGTCACCGGGCTCGTCGGGGCCAACGGCGCCGGCAAGTCGACGCTCATCAAGATCCTGCTCGGCCTGGTCGGTGCGACGAGCGGGTCCGCGAGCGTCCTCGGCCACGACGTCGCCACGGACGGCGCCGCGATCCGGGCCCTGGTCGGCTACATGCCCGAGCACGACTGCCTGCCCGCCGACGTGTCGGCGAGCGACTTCGTGGTCCACATGGGCCAGATGTCCGGGCTCCCCCACAACGCCGCCCGCGAGCGCGCCGCCGACGTGCTGCGCCACGTGGGGCTGGCGGAGGAGCGCTACCGGCCGATGGGCGGCTACTCGACGGGCATGAAGCAGCGCGCCAAGCTCGCGCAGGCGCTCGTCCACGACCCGCGGCTGGTGCTGCTCGACGAGCCGACCAACGGGCTCGACCCGTCCTCCCGCGACGACATGCTGGCGCTGGTGCGCAAGGTCGGCCACGAGTTCGGCATCGCCGTGCTGGTGACCTCGCACCTGCTCGGCGAGCTCGAGCGGGTCAGCGACCACGTCGTCGTGCTCGACAGCGGGCGGCTGCTGCGCTCCTCCGCCACGACCGACTTCCTCCACGCGACCGGCAGCCTCGTCGTCGAGGTGCAGGGCAAGCCGGACGCCGACCGGCTGCTCGGCCAGGCGCTGGTCGAGGCCGGCCTCACCGCCCGGCCCGCGGGCGGTGCGCTGATCGAGGTCGAGGTGCGCGACGAGGCGACCCCTGACGTCGTACGCGACCTCACCGTCGACCTCGGCCTCGGCCTGGTGCGGATGCAGGAGCGCCACCAGCGCATCGAGGACGTCTTCCGCGAGGGAGGTGCCGGCAGTGTCCTCCCCGTCTGACGCCCCTGAGTCGAGGGGCCGCCCCGCGGGCGTCATCCACGACCTCGGCTACCGGCCCTACACCGGCCCGCGGCTCGGCGGCGGGCCCGTCGCGCGGTCGTTCTTCCTCACCGGGTTGCGCAACGCCTACGGGCTCGGCCGCTCGGGGCGCTCCAAGGTGCTGCCGATGATCCTGCTGGCGATGATGCTGCTGCCGGCGCTGATCCTCGTCGGCGTGCTGGTGCAGGCGCGCGACCTGCTGCAGTACGACGAGCAGCTCGTCGCCTACTCGCGCTACCCCGTCGTCACGCAGGCCCTGATCTCGGTGTTCGTCGCTGCCCAGGCGCCGGCGCTGCTCTCGCGCGACCTGAGGTTCCGCACCATCACGCTCTACCTCGCCCGGCCGATGCCGCGCACGGTCTACGTGCTGATCCGGCTCGCGTCGCTGGCGGTCGCGACGTTCATCCTGATCGCGGCGCCGCTCGCGCTGATGTACGCCGGCGGGCTGCTCGCCGACCTGCCCGTCGGCAGCGAGACCAAGGACTTCCTCGGCGGGCTGTTCGGCGCGGCGCTGCTGGCGCTGCTGCTCTCCGGGCTGGCCGCGCTGGTGGCTGCTCTGACGGTCCGGCGGGGTCTCGCGGTGGCGGCGGTGATCGTGGTGCTCGGCGTCACCTACACCGCGGTGTCGACGATCCAGGGCATCGCCTTCAGCACCGACAGCGAGAAGGTCGGCCAGGTCGCCGGCGTCTTCTCTCCGTACACCCTCGTCAACGGCGTCCAGGTCTTCCTCTTCGACGCGCCCAACGCCACGGTGCTGCCTCCCGAGGGCACCGGCATGGGGCTGTTCTACGTCGCCGTCGCGCTCGTCATGGCGGCCGGCTCGGTCGGCGCGCTGCTCGCCCGCTACCGGAACGTGAGCCCGTAGCCATGAGCGAGATCAGGATCGACCACGTCTCGCGCTGGTACCGCAACGTCGTCGCCGTCAACGACGTCTCGATGACCATCGGCCCGGGCGTCACCGGCCTGCTCGGCCCGAACGGCGCCGGCAAGACCACGCTGATCGCGATGATGTCGGGCTTCCTCGCGCCGTCGACCGGCGCGGTCACGCTCGACGGCGAGCCGCTGTGGCGCAACGAGCAGGTCTACCGCAAGCTCGGGCTCGTCCCCGAGCGCGAGGCGCTCTTCGACTACCTGACCGGGCGCCAGTTCGTCGTCGCCATGGCCGAGCTGCACGGTCTCGCCGATCCCGGCGCGGCCGCCCAGCGCGCCATCGCCCAGATCGAGATGACCGAGGCCCAGGACCGCGACATCTCGACGTACTCCAAGGGCATGCGGCAGCGCATCAAGATGGCCTCGGCGCTGGTGCACGACCCGGCGGTGCTGCTGCTCGACGAGCCGTTCAACGGCATGGACCCGCGCCAGCGCATGCACCTCATGGAGCTGCTGCGGACGATGGGTGCCGAGGGCCGGACGGTGCTGTTCAGCTCGCACATCCTCGAGGAGGTCGAGCAGGTCGCCCGGCAGATCGAGGTCATGGTCGCGGGGCGGCACGCCGCGTCCGGTGACTTCGGCGCGATCCGGCGGCTGATGACCGACCGGCCCAACCGGTTCGTGCTCCGTACGTCGGACGACCGCCTGCTCGCCTCGGCGCTGCTCGGCGACGCGTCCGTGCGGGGTGCGCGGCTGCGCGCGGAGGGCGGCATCGAGCTGGAGGCATCGGACTTCGGCCGGTTCAGCGAGGTGCTGCCGCGACTGGCCCGCGAGCACGGCGTACGCCTCCACGAGGTGACGCCCACCGACGAGTCGCTCGAGAGCGTCTTCTCCTACCTGGTGGGGTCGTGATGCTGAGCCCCACGATCGTCCGGCTCGGCGTCCGCAGCATCTTCGGGCGCTGGCGCGGCGTGCTCCTCATCGTGCTGCCCGTCGTCCTGCTCGCCATCTCGCTGCTCGTGCGCGGCCTGGTCGGCGACGACCTCGACGCCGCCGAGGGCACGCTCTACGGCCTCGGCCTCGTGGTCATCCTGCCGCTGGTCGCACTGCTCGCCACCTCCGGCCTGCTCGCGCCCGAGATCGACGACGGCTCGATCTCCTACCTCCTCGCCAAGCCGCTCTCGCGCCACACGATCGTCGCCTCCAAGCTGGTCGTCGCGATCGTCTGCGTGTTCGTCTTCGGCGCGCTGCCGATGTTCGTCGCCGGTCTCGTCCTGCGCAGCGACTCCCCGTCGTTCGCCGTCGGCTTCGGCCTCGCCTCGCTGCTCGCCGGCGCTGCCTACTGCGCGGTCTTCGCCTGGCTCTCGGTGCTCACCCGCCACGCGGTCGTCATCGGGCTGATCTACCTGCTGGTCTGGGAGGGCCTGCTCGGCGGCCTGCTCGACGGCATCCGCTGGCTCTCGATCACCCGCTGGGCCGCCGAGCTGATCGACCAGATCGCCTCGCTCGAGCTCGTCGACGACCTGCCGCTCGTCTATGCGTTGCTGGCGCTCGCGGTGACGTTCGGGGCCGGTGTGTGGATGACCGGGCGCGCGTTGCGGGCGTTCAACCTGACGGGCGACGAGTAGGCGCTGGGTCAGCGCCCTGGAGGTGAGCCACCAGCCGCTGACAGTCAGCGACCACCCGGCCAGCGCGCCGCCTCGTGGCTCGGGTCGGCGCCGTCCTCAGTGATGAGCGAACGGCGGCGGGCCGGTGATCGTGCAGCCGAGAGGAGTGAGCACCTCTTGGAGGAGAGCCACCGCCTCAGGTGGGACTGGTCCGGGCGTGGGGAGCTCACCGTCGAAGGACGTCTCGACGGGTGTGCCCGTCGCTGCGAAGAACTCCTCGAATCCTGCCGGAGTGATCAGCGTGTAGAAGTGCGCCGTGTCTGACGCGACCCGGAAGGCGTGTTCCTTCCGCGCTGGGAGATGGATCATGCTCCCGGCCTCGACAAGCTGAGTCTCCCCCTCGCACCAGCCTTCGAGTGCACCGTCCAGCACGATGAAGGTCTCCGCTTCGCGTTCATGTACGTGGCGCGGTGTCATGCAGCCCACCCGCCCACGCTCCTCGACCAGTGAGAAGCTCCCGCCGGTCGCCTGGCTGGTCAGCGGCGTTCGGCAGAGGAAGGAGAGGTGATCCAGGACAGCGACGTCGGCGGTGCCGACGAAGGTGGGCAGCGCGGTCATGCACTCACCCTTGCCCAACCGCGTCTCGTGAGCAACGGCGTCTGTTGCGAGCGCCGATCGAGGTCAGCGGCCGGACTGCAGGATCGCCTCCAGATCACACCGGGACGCCAGCCTGACGTTCCGATGCAGATGCACCTCGACCCGTTCGTCGACGACCTCGGGGAGACCGGCGACCGGCGCGCGTCCCGAGTTCCTGACACCGAGGGGTGCCAGATCCGGATGCGTCGCGAGCGCCAGGACGAGACCTGTGAACAACCGGTCTGACGCCAAGAGCACCCAGCTGCGGGTCGATGCGTCGGGCTTGCTCGGCGGCCATGTACAGCGCCTCACGCAGCAGTGGGTCACCAGCCTTGGTCAGCCCCAGGGTGGGGTCGCTGGTCCCGGACTGGCTGACCTTGGGCACCAGCCCGGAGTAGGCACGGATGGCGGCCAACGAGGTGAACCGGTGCGGGTCCCCGATCCGGCCGGCGATGACCGCGCTGGTCACCGGTCCCACGCCTGGCGCCGAGGCGATGATTCCGTCGGGGTCGGCCTGGTCATTGAGGTTGGCGATACGTTCGTCGAGGTCCTCGATCTGCTCGGTCAGGAACCGTGCCTGCTCGGCCTCGGCGGCGATGTCGGCGCCCAGCTCAGCGAAGTCCAGCCCGATCGTGCCGTCCGGTCCGGTCCACAGGGCGAGGGTCTCGCGGGCGGCCACGATCAATGCCTTGGTGTGGTCCTCGCGCCAGAAGCCCCGGGAGTGACGGACCAAGAACCGCGCCAGGCGGGCCTGTCCGAGCCGGATCACCGCTTGCGGGTCGGCGTAGCGGGCCAGCAGCATCAGCGCGGCCTTGCCGTAGTTCGACCCGAGCACCCCGTACCAGGCCGGGCCGAGGAGCTCGATGAACGCGTCGAGGCGGGAGTAGACCGCGGTTCGACGCTTGACCATCGTGGAGCGCTGTTTGGTCAGTCGGCGCAGCGGGTCGGCCGACCCGGGACCGGTGAACTCGCGCAGTCCCTCGGGGTGCAGCAACGGAAGCTTGGCGAGGATCTCCGAATCGAGCCGGTCGTTCTTGGCGTGCTTGGAGTAGTAAGCCCGCAGGTCGGCCGATTGGGTGGTCGGCACCATCACCACCCGTGCACCACGCGATCTGAACCAGTGCGCGAGCACAATCCAGGCGTTCCGGGTGGGCTCGAGGACCACAGTCAGCTCGGCCGGGTCCGCAAGGTCCAGATCAGCCCACAGCCGCTCGAGCTCAGCCGGCTGGGTCGAGAACTTCCGGCCCTTCCAGGCTGCCTTGCCGCCCACCGCAAGTGTTGCTTGGTGCTCAGCCCGGCAGGCCACATCGACCCCCAGACACAGCGGGGTCACCGGGATGGTCGTCGCGATCGTCAATGCACCGTCCTGTCAACGAGGGGTGGGAAGGCGGCTGAACGGCGCGGCCACAGCCCAGACATTCTGTAAGCAGAAGTCCCCCCGATCGCGCTGCCGCGAAGGACGGCTTCAAGTTCCCAAACAAGGACACCGCATCGACCAGACACCAGGCCCGGGAACGGTCACTCAGCGCTCAGGGATCACCACGTGTCCCGGTCGGTGGTCGGGCCGTCCCCGGACCCATGACCCACGCTAAATGTCGGTGGTCGCGTCTAGCGTGGTTCGCATCATGTTGATCGAGGTGCAGCGCTCGGGCTCGCCGGTCGTCGTGGACGACGTGGCGGACGAGTTCATGCTGCAGCTGGTCGAGGACGCCGAGCTCAAGGCGCGCGAGGCCGATCGCAGCAAGCTGCGGCTCGCCACTGCCTGGGCCGAGCGGCACGTCGTCGACGACGAGACCCGGGCCGCGCACTGGAGCGACGCCGACCGGCGCGACGTCTGCGAGCCGATCGGCGGTGAGGGCACACCGCTGGTGCACGCGAAGGCCGTCGCACCGCTGGCGGCCGCGCTGACCACGTCGGCGCGCGGCGCGATGCAGCTGATGTCCGACGGCCTCGACCTCAAGCACCGGCTGCCCAAGACCCACCGGGCGATGGAGGAGCTGCGCCTGGCTCCGTGGCGGGCCAAGCAGATCGCGCAGCTGACCCACCGGCTGAGTCGCGAGGCAGCGGCGTACGTCGACGCGAACGTCGCGCCGATCGCCGACTCGGTCGGCCGCACCCGCATCGAGCGGCTCGTCAACGAGGCGGCCGCGCGGTTCGACGCCGGGGAGCAGGCTGCGGAGGAGGACGCCGCGAAGGCGGAGTGGGACGTCCGGTTCGAGACCTACTCCGGCCCGGTGTGGGCCGGCACGTCGCGGCTCGAGGCGGTCGGTGACACCCCGACCCTGAAGAAGCTCTACGACGCGATCTGCAAGCAGGCGCACGCGCGCCTCGACCCCGCCGTGCCCGCCGACGAGCAACCGTCGCTCGAGCACCGCAAGGTGGCAGCGCTCGGCGACCTCGCCGACGGTGCGGGCGCGACGTCCAAGACCAAGCTCTACCTGCACCTGTCGCCCACCGACGAGGTCGGCACCCTCGAGCGGTTCGGTCCGGTGACGGCGCCGACCATCCAGAGCTGGCTGGCGACGAGCAGGTTCACGCTTCAGCCCGTCCTCGACCTGGCCCGCACCGACGCGGTCGACTGCTACGAGCCACCACTGTGGATGCGCGAGCTCGTGATCCTCCGCGACCGCACCTGCGTCCACCCCAACTGCGACAGAGACGCGCGCGAGTGCGACCTCGACCACATCGAGGCCTTCGTCGAGGTGGACGACGGCGGACCGCCGGGCCAGACCCGGCCCGACAACCTCGCGCCGCTGTGCCAGGCGCCACCCTTCGAGGCTCGCAAGCTCGCACCTCCGTGCGAGCACCGGGCGAAGACCCACTACGGCTGGACCTACCGGCGCAACGCCGACGGCAGCTACACCTGGACCGACCCGTTCGGGCGGACCTACGACGTCTCAGTCTGAGAGACCAACGAAGGAGACTGCCGGACGCCGATTGACAAGCGCAGCGCCTTCGCAACCGGCGCCCAGTTACATGGGCTGCTGAGCCTGGTGTTCCTCGACGATCTTCTTCGAGGCGCTGAGCTGCCAGGCAGCACCGACGACCCAAGCCACGCCACCAAAGAAGGTCAAGTACAGACCAATGGCGGCGGCGCCGTTCATGTCGATGAGACCCACCAGAGCAACCAGAATCGCCAACACGAGAAGTGAAATCTGCGACCACTTGCCCGGGTTCTTCTTCTTACCGATCAGGCCGGTGGTCAGTGCCAAGACAATCGCGCCGGCAACAGCCAGTACCAAGGTGATGACGCCATCTCCCTCGATGCCGAGCGCGCTGACGCCGAGCAGCGAGACCCAGGGGAGGAATGCAGCGAGCGCGATGACCAGGACGGAGACCGCAGAGATCCGCTGCGGAACAGTGAGCCGTGAGACGTTCATGTTGCGACCGTAAGGCCCAGGAGGCGCCGAGTCTGGCCTTTGGTGGAGTCGCCGGCCGAGGTTGCCAAGTCGGGGCCGCGAGCGTTAGCTCTGGTCGACGCCGACCGCACCCGACGAGGTGGTGGTCGACGTCGGAGTTCGCCAGGGCCGAGCACGATCGGATCGCGCGCGGGGAGCAGGCGCGCTGCGTCACGCCGCCTGGTCTTTGCGCGGCCGGCCCGGGCCGCGCTTGCGGGGGATGATGCGCCCGTTCTCGAGGAGCTGGCCGCCCCAGACGCCCCAGCGCTCGCCCCGGGCGATCGCGGCTCCCAGGCAGTGGTCGATGGCGGCGCAGGTGTGGCAGATGCGCTTGGCGCGCTCGACCCCCTCCGGCAGCGGGGAGAACCACAGGTCCGGGTCCTCGCGGCAGGGCCAGGGAGTGCTGCCCTGGCCCGGGGCTGCCCCGACCACGCGGAGGTCGAGGTCGTACGGCGGCGTCGCGTGCATGGGATGTCCTCGTTCGTGTGGTCCTGCCCGGTCACCCCAAGCCTTCGCCGAAGCGGAGCCGAAGACATCGGCATGCTGGCGGGTATCGCCGCGTGCATCGCCGTGCTGACGGCGTTCCACGGCGCCTGACCCGGCCCGCGTGCAGCGTGCGGCACCGACGATGCCCCGCCCGGTGAGGTCGATGCATCCGCACGTTGGCCGATGTCGTGGCCGGTCGGGCCGGGTTGAGTGCAGCCCATGGAGGTGCGGATCTCATTCGACCAGACAGACCCGCCGGTGGGCAGGCTCGTGGTGACGAGCCCGCCGGGCGCGCGACCAGGTGAGTCGTCGATCCCGTTCACGGGGTGGCTCGGTCTGCTGCACGCGCTCTCCGAGGCGCTGGGGTCCGGGGGCGGATCCACGGGCGGCTCCCCGGGCGGTGTCCCGCCGGCGACATAGCATGGCGTCCATGTCCGGGACGTCGCCGGAGCCCACCCTGCGTGGCCGGGACGACGAGATCGGCCGGCTCGGGGCCGCACTGGACCGGGCCGTGGCCGGCCGTCTGTCCGTGGTCATGGTCGAGGGCGAGGCCGGCATCGGCAAGACGCGGCTGCTGGCGCACGCCCTGCAGACCGCGTGCGACCGCGGCTTCCAGGTCGCCACGGCGAAGGCCGAGGAGATGGAGCGCAACCGGCCGTTCGGCGTCATCGCCGCGGCTCTCGGCTGCGCGCGGGGCGCTGCGGACGAACGGCGGGCCGCGATCGCCGAGCTCATCTCGGGGCACGACGGCCGCGACCGCGCGGCGCCGACGGTGAGCAGCGATCCGGGGCTGCAGTTCCGGGTGGTGGACGCGCTGTGCGACCTGGTCGAGTCGGTCGCGATCGAGAGGCCGCTGGTGCTCGCGCTCGACGACCTGCAGTGGGCCGACCCGTCCAGCCTCGTGACGCTGGGCGCGCTGGCACGGACCGGGCTGGGCCTGCCCGTGACGCTGGTCTGCTGCCGACGGCCGTTCCCGCGACCGCCCGCCCTGCTCCGGCTGCTGGAGTCGCTGGGCGGGATGGAGCGGCTCGAGCTGCGCCAGCTGCACGAGCACGACGTGCGCGAGGTGGTCACGGAGCTCGTCGGCGCCACGCCCGGTCCCGGGCTGCTCGCGGTAGTCGCCGGCGCCGCGGGCAACCCGCTCTTCGTCACCGAGCTGTTGAAGGCGATCACGCAGGAGGGCAGCCTCCGGCGGACGGACGGGCACGCGGACGTGACCGGAGCGTCGCTGGCGCCCTCCCTGCAGCTGACCATCCTGGGCCGGCTCAGCTCGCTACCCGACGAGGCGATCCAGGTGCTGCGGGGCGGGTCGCTGCTCGGGTCGGCGTTCTCGATCACCGAGCTCGCGACGGTCCTCGCCCGCCCGGTCTCCGAGCTCATGCCGGCCGTCGAGGCCGTCATCGCCTCCGGGGTCCTCGGTGAGGAGGGCGTGCAGCTGCGCTTCCGCCACGACCTGCTCCGGGAGGCGATCTACGCCGACATGCCGTCGAGCCTGCGCCTCGCGCTGCACCGCGAGGCCGCCACCCGCCTCGCGGACGCCGGCTCGCCGACCACCCGCGTGGCCGACCAGTTCGCGCGCGGCGCGACCCACGGCGACCCCGAGGCGGTCGACTGGCTGATCCGGGCGGCCCGGGAGGCGGAGTCGACGTCGCCGGAGACGACGGCGGAGCTGCTCGAGCAGGCCGCGGGGCTGATGGAGCCGACGGACGCGCGCCTCGACCTGCTCGAGGTCGAGCGCGCGGACAGCCTCATGATGGCCGGCCGGGTCACTGAGGCGATCGCGACCTGCGAGTCACTCGTGGAGCGGGGTCACCGGACCGAGGCCGATGCCCCGGCCCGCCTCCGGCTGGGCGCCGCGCTCATGGTCAACGGCAGGCCCGCGGACGCGCTGCGCGCGTTGGACCCGGTCACGCGGTCCGCGGCCGGCAGCGAGGAGCTGCGGGCTCTCGGGCTCTCGGAGGCGTGCTTCGCGAGCCTGTGGCTCGGGGACTTCGACGGCGCCCAGGCGTCGGCCGAGCTCGCGCAGTCGCTCGCGGAGCGGTGCGGCGCCCACCGCGCCGCGACCGCGGCCCTGGCGACCCGGTCGGTCGTTGCCTGCATGCGGGGGCAGCTCTCCGAGGCGGTCACGCTGAACGACGAAGCGGTCGCGCGGGCCGATCGCAGCCCGGGTCGCGCGGGGCACGCCTTCCCGGTGCACGCCACCCGGGGCTGGATCCTCATGGAGCGCGACGAGCACGACGCCGCCGTCCGCGCGCTCACCACCGGACGGCAGCTCTGCGAGGAGCTCGGCGTGCGCTGGCCGCTCGCGACGTACCAGGCCTACCTGGCGGTCGAGCTCTTCGTCGTCGGCCAGTGGGACGACGCCGTCGCCGAGCTGGAGGCGGGGATCGCCCTCGCGGAGGAGACCGGGGTCACCTACGCGGTCAAGCCCAGCCACAGCGCCCGGGCCGTGATCCGCCTCTACCGCAACGACCTGCCGGGCGCCCGTCGGGCGATCCGGGACGCGGAGACGTTCGCCGACCGGGGGTCGCGGCTGTTCGACTACCGCGTGCTGCTGGCCCAGGCGCTGCTGCTGGAGGCCGAGGGCGACGTGCCCCGGGCCTACCGCGCGCTCGCCGACCGGTGGCGGCTGTGCCGCAGTGTCGGCATGGCCATCGACTACCCCGCCGTGGGTCCGGACCTGGTGCGCCTGGCGCGCGCCACCGGCAACGCGGACCTGGCCGCGGAGGTGGCGGACGCGGTCGCAGCGGTGGCCGAGCGCAACGACGTGCCGTCGATCACCGGCGCCGCGCTGCGGTGCCGTGCCCTGCTGTCCGACGACCTCGACGCCGCGCGCGAAGCCGCGGACGCGTACGCGCGGGGCCGGCGCGTGCTCGAGGAGGCACTGAGCTGCGAGGACGCAGCCCGCCTGGCCGCGCGGGAGGGAGACCCCGGCCTGGCTCGCGAGCTGATGGAGAGGGCGGGCGACATCTTCGAGCGTCTCGACGCGAGCAGGGGCATCCTGCGGGTCGACGCCGGCCTACGGTCGCTGGGCGTGCGCCGCGGCAGGCGCGGCGCCCGGCAGCGGCCCCAGCAGGGCTGGGAGAGCCTGACCCCCACGGAGAGCACGGTCGCCCAGCTGGTCGCCGAGGGACTCTCCAACCCCCAGATCGCCGAGCGGCTGTTCGTCTCGCGGCGCACCGTGCAGACCCACGTGGCCCACATCTTCACCAAGCTCGACATCACCGCACGCGCGCAGCTGGCCGCGCTGGTGACCGCGCACCAGCACGCCTGACGGGCCTACGCCGTCGCCGCGAGCTTGCGTGCCTGCTGGGTCAGCCGTGCCTGGGCGGCGCGCCGGACCTTCGGCCCCTTGGTCGACATCGCCCACAGCAGCTTGAGCTGCGAGGGCAGGTTGCGCGTCGTGGTCGTGGCGAGCCAGCCGTTGGGCAGCGAGAGCCGGACCACCTTGTGCCAGGCCGAGTAGACCTGCTGCGGCATCGGCCGGGTGCAGTAGCTGAGGTCGTACTTCTCGAACAGCGCCCGCACCTTCGGCGCGATCTCGGCGTAGCGGTTGGACGGCAGGTCGGGGAACAGGTGGTGCTCGATCTGGTGCGAGAGGTTGCCCGACATCAGGTGGAGCAGCGGCGAGCCGGAGATGTTGGCGGAGCCGAGCATCTGACGGAGGTACCACTCGCCGCGGGACTCGTCGTCGGCGATCGACGCGCGCTCGAAGGTCTCGACGCCCTCGGGGAAGTGGCCGCACATGATCACCGAGTGCGACCAGACGTTGCGGACGACGTTGGCGACGAAATTCGCGGCCAGCGTCGGCACGAACGCGCCGAACGGCAGCGCGAGCGCCGGGTTGACGACGTAGTCCTTGGTGGCCTGGCGGCGGATCTTGCCGAGCACCTTGCGGACGTTGTCGCGGAACTCCGGCGGCCGCTTCTCCTTCGGGATGCGCAGGTTGCGGCCGAGCTCGAGGTCGTAGGCCGCGATGCCGTACTCGAAGAAGCAGGCGTTGATGAAGTTCCACAGCGGCTGCAGCAGGTAGGCCGGCACCCAGCGCTGATCCTCGTCGACGCGCATGATGCCGTAGCCGAGGTCGTTGTCCTGGCCGACGATGTTCGTGTACGTGTGGTGCACCTGGTTGTG
This sequence comes from Nocardioides halotolerans DSM 19273, assembly GCF_000422805.1. Lineage (GTDB taxonomy): Bacteria > Actinomycetota > Actinomycetes > Propionibacteriales > Nocardioidaceae > Nocardioides > Nocardioides halotolerans. The sequence continues at coordinate 46,318 of NZ_AUGT01000030.1, forward strand.
CGAGTGCTTCCACTGCTCCGCCGGCGTCGCCATGTCCCACTCCCACGTCGTGGAGTGGATCTTCGGGTCGCGCATCCAGTCCCACTGGCCGTGCAGGACGTTGTGCCCGATCTCCATGTTCTCGAGGATCTTGGAGACCGACAGGCCGAGCGTGCCGAGCACCCACAGCGGCGGCAGCGCCGAGCCGAGCAGCACCGCGCGCGAGCCGAGCTCGAGCCGGCGCTGGACGGTGATCACCCGGCGGATGTACGCCGCGTCGCGGTCGCCGCGGTCGTCGAGCACGTCCTGGCGGATCGCGTCGAGCTCGTAGCCGATCTGCTCGATGTCCTCGGGGGTGAGGTGGGCGATGGGGTTGTCGGGCTTCTTGGTGATCGTGGTCATCGGGTCTCCCGGATCTCGCACGCGCCGGCAGCGGCGCTGATGCAGGTCTGGATGGGGATGCCGTCAGGCCCGGTCTCGCCGGGGACGGCGGTGGTGATGGCGCCGTTGCGCAGGTCGCGCACGGCGCCGGAGGTCATGGGTACGACGCAGCCCATGCAGATGCCCATCCGGCAGCCGCTGGGCATGAGCACGCCGGCGCCCTCGGCGACGTCGAGGATCGGCGTGGCGCCGTCGGCGTCGACCTCGCGGCCGTCGGCGAAGGTGACCGTGCCCCCGCTCTGCCCGTCTCCGGCCAGGGTGGCGAGGGTCGGGCGGAACCGCTCGGTGGTCAGCGACAGGCCGCGGTCTGCGTGGTGCTTCTCGAGGGCGTCGAGCAGGCCGGCCGGCCCGCAGGCGTAGGTGAGCCGCTCGCGCAGGTCGGGCACGAGCTCGTCGAGGTGGTCGACGTCGAGGATGCCGTGCCGGTCGTCGTACCGCTCGACGAGCCGCAGGTGCCCGGCGGTGCCGTGTGCGCGCAGCTCGTCGCGGAACATCGCCGAGGACTCGTTCTGGTTGACGTGCACCAGCGCGATGTCGGTGTCGACCGGGACGCGGCGCGAGAACAGGTTGCGCAGCATGCCGATGACCGGCGTGATGCCGGAGCCGGCGGTGACGAGCAGCAGCTTGCGGGGGATCGGCGTCGGCAGCACGAACTCGCCCTCGGCCTGCTCGAGCTGCACCATCTGGCCGGCGCGGGCCCGGTGGACGAGGTGGTTGGAGACGACGCCGTCGGGGATCGCCTTCACGGTGATGCTGAGGTTGCGGTCGCGGCGCGGGCCGTGGGTGAGCGAGTAGGTGCGCCACAGGCGTACGCCGTCGACGTCGACGCCGATGCGCACGTACTGGCCCGGCACGTGCCCGGCCCAGTCGCGGCCGGGGCGGATGAGGATGGTCGCGGACTCGGCAGTCTCGGCGGTGACCGAGACGATCCGGCCCTGCAGCCCGTCGCGGCCGCCGCGCAGCGGGTGGAAGACGTCGAAGACGTCACCGAGCTCCAGCGGCGTCACCGCCGCCTCGGCCACTCTGCGCAGCGCGCTCCGCAGGGACGGGCCGGCGGGGCGACCGCGGGCGGGTCCGGAGGCGGAGATGGATGCCATGTCTCTAGGGTGTCCTATTCGCGTGCGATGATTCATGTCCGGTGGACGTGAACGAACACGTCACATTTGTTCGCAGGAGACAACATGCGCCGAGCCCCGCGCAGCAGCGCCACCTCCGACCACGGGCTCGAGCTCTCCCCCGCCGCACTCGAGGAGATGCGGGGGCAGCTCTCCGCGGTCGCGGACGACGTCGTGGGCGCCATCGTCGATGAGGTACCCAGCTATCGCGACGCTTTCTCCGGCCCCATGGGCGAGACGATCCGCAACGCCGTGCAGCTCGCCCTCGGCGGCTTCCTCACGCTGGCCAGCCGCGGCCGGGCCCAGGACCTGCGCACCCCCACCGCCCCGGCCGTCGAGGGCAGCTACCAGCTCGGCCGCGGCGAGGCCCGCAGCGGCCGCACGACCGACGCGCTGCTGGCGGCGTTCCGCATCGGCGCGCGCGTGTCGTGGCGCGACCTGTCCGCGATCGCGGTGCGCAACGGCCTGCCGGCCGACGTGCTGGCCGACTTCGCCGAGCTGGTCTTCGCCTACATCGACGAGCTGTCGGCTGCCGCGGTCGCCGGCCACACCGACGAGACCGAGACCACCGGCCGGGTCCGGCAGCGGCTGCTCGAGCGGATCGCGGCGCTGCTCCTCGGCGAGGCCCCCGACGACGAGGTGACCGAGGCGGCCGAGCGCGCCGGGTGGACGCCGCCGACCACGCTGACCGCGGTGGTGGTGCCCGAGTCGCAGGTGCGGCCGGTGCTCGGCCTGGTCGCGGCCGCCACCATCCAGGCCGCGGAGCTGCCGGGCCTCGACGAGGGCGTGCTGCTCCTCGTGCCCGACGCCCACGGCCGCAGCCGGGCGGCCCTGCTCCGCACCCTGCGCAACCGCGGCTCGATCGCGGGCCCGGCGGTGCCGTGGCTCGACGTACGCCGGTCGGTCGACCGAGCGCTGCGCGCACGGGAGCTCGGTGTCGAGCTGGACACCGAGGCCGAGCTCCCGCGGCTGGTGCTGCACGCCGACGAGTCGGCGCTGGCCGACCTGCGCGCCCGGGTGCTGGCCCCGCTCGACGACCTCAAGCCGGGGGCGCGCGACAAGCTCGCCGACACGCTGCGGGCGTGGCTGCTCCACCAGGGCCGCCGCGACGACGTCGCCGCCGCGCTGTTCGTGCACCCGCAGACCGTGCGCTACCGCATGGGCCAGCTGCGTGAGCTGTACGGCGACCGGCTGGAGGAGCCCGACACGGTGCTCGCGCTCACCCTCGCGCTGGCCTGAGCCGGCGGCTGCCGACGAGCCGCTAGAGCCCCTGCCAGTCGGGCTTGCCGGCGTAGACCTCGCGGTAGTGGTCGGCGCGGGCGAGACGCGAGGCCGCATCGGCGTCGAGCAGGACGCTCGCGTGCGGGTGCAGCTGCAGGACCGAGGCCGGGCACGACGCGCTGAGCGGTCCTTCGACGGCGGCGGCGACCGCCTCGGCCTTGCCTGCGCCGGTCGCGATGAGCAGCAGGTGGCGGGCGCGGAGGATCGTGCCGAGCCCCTGGGTGAGCACGTGGCGGGGGACCTCGTCGAGGGAGTTGAAGAACCGCGCGTTGTCGCGCCGGGTCTCCTCCGTCAGGGTCTTGAGCCGCGTCAGCGACGAGAGCGACGAGCCGGGCTCGTTGAACGCGAGGTGGCCGTCGCTGCCGATGCCGAGGACCTGCAGGTCGACCCCGCCGGCCTCGGCGAGCTGCGCCTCGTAGGCGGCGCCCGCGGTCGGCACGTCGGTCGGGTCGGGCCGGTGCACCCGGTCGGGCGGCAGGCCGAGGTCGTCGGTCAGCTCGCGCGCGATCGTGGCGCGGTAGGACTGCGGGTGGCCGGGCGGGAGGCCGACGTACTCGTCGAGGAGGAACGCCCGCACCTCGTCGTACGACGGTGCGGTGCCGGCGCGGCGGCGGGCGACGAGCTCGGCGTACGTCGCGACGGGGGTCGAGCCGGTGGCCAGCCCGAGCACGGCGGCGGGACGGGAGCGCACCAGCGCCTCGATCGTGTCGGCGGCGAGCGCGGCCACCTCGGCGGCGGACCCGAGCGGGACGACCTCCATCACGACCGCCCGAGGAGCGCGGCGCCGATCGCGGCGACGGGCTGGTCGTCGGGGACCACCCGGATGCGGCCGGCGAGGTCGAGCGAGGCGAGGAACGGCGACGAGGCGGCCTGCGCGCGCAGCGCGTCGGAGACCGCGTCGACGAGCGGGGCACCGAGGTGGGAGACGCCGCCGCCGAGCACGATGGTCGCGGGGTCGACCGCGAGGCAGAGGGTGCGCACGGCGTCGGCCACCCCGGCCGCGAACCGGTCGCGCACCTCGATCGCCCGCGCGTCGCCGGCGGCGGCCGCGGCGAAGAGCGCCTGCGCCGGGGGTGTGTCACCGTCGGTCGCGCCGTCGGGCAGCCAGGCCTCGGCCAGCGCGCGGCCCGAGGCGACCGTCTCGAGACACCCGCGCTGACCGCACTGGCAGACCGCGCCGAGCGGGTCGATCGGCACGTGCCCGATCTCGCCCGCCGCGCCGGTCGCGCCGCGCCGCAGGGTGCCGTCGAGCACCAGCCCGGCGGCCAGCCCGGTGCCGATCGAGAGGTAGACGAGGTCGCGGATGCCGCTCAGGGCGACCGCGCCGAGGGTGGCGACGTTGACGTCGTTCTCGACCGCGACCGGCACGCCGAGCCGGGCCTCGAGCTCGTCGCGCAGCGGGACCCACTCGCCGTCGACGCCGAGGTTGACGGCGTGCTTGACCGCACCGCGCTCCACGTCGACGAGCCCGGGGATGCCCAGCCCGACCGACGAGCCCGCGCCGAGGTGCGCGACGACGAGCTCGGCGGTGCGGACCACGCCGTCGGCCCCCTGCTCGGTCGCCTCGCGGACCTGATCCAGCACCCGGCCCTCGGCGTCCACGAGCACCCCGAGCGTCTTCGTGGCCCCGATGTCGAGACCGATGCTGCCCGTCACTGCTCCCACCCTGCCTGTCTGAGGATCTCCGTCACTGCGGTCGCGCCCGGCCGCGACCAGCCGCGCGCCTCGATCGTCGGGTGCCCGTCGGCTCGCCTGCCGGGCCAGCCCCACTCCACCACGACGGTGCCGGGCGGCGCAGCGGCCAGCGTGGCCAGGACCTCGGGCTGCCGGTGCGCGTCGCGGACCTGCACGACCAGCGGCCCGTCGGGCAGGTCGGTCGCGCCCGGGGCGACCACGGCGTCCGCCGGCAGCCCCCACGGCGCGGACCCGATCGCGATCGTGCCGGCCGAGTCGACCCGGACCACCCGTGCGCCGGACAGCGACGGCAGGTCGCCGTACGTCGTGACCGACCGCGCCGCGCCAGCAGCCAGCGCCTCAGAAATTCCTCGACTGTCGACCAGCGCTCGAGCCGCGCTCCCGGTCAGTCCTCCCACGGCGTCCGCGGCGGCGGCCAGGCGGTGCTCCGGGAGGCGGCCCGAGCGGACGGCGTCGACGAGCGCGGCCTGGATCGCGCGGACCTGCGCGACCGAGTTGCCGGTGCCGAGGCACAGCAGGTCGGCGCCCGCGGCGATCGACAGCACGGCGGCCTCGGGGATGCCGCGGCCGGCCGAGGCCCCGGCCATGTCGAGCGCGTCGGTGACGACCACGCCGCGGAAGCCCAGCCGGTCGCGCAGCAGCCCGAGCACCGACTTGCTCAGCGTGGCGGGCAGCGCGGGGTCGAGGGCGGGCACGACGACGTGCGAGGTCATCACCGCGGCGACGCCGGCCTCGACCGCGGCCGCGAACGGCGCCAGCTCGCGCGCGGTGAGGGTCGCCAGGTCGGCGTCGAGCACGGGGAGCGCGAGGTGGCTGTCCTCGGCGGTGTCGCCGTGGCCCGGGAAGTGCTTGGCGCAGGCAGCCACGCCCGCCGACTGCAGGCCGCGGGTCCACGCGGCCACGTGCGCGGCGACCTCCGGGGCCGACGAGCCGAAGCTGCGGGTGCCGATCACCGGGTTGTCGGGGTTGGAGTTGACGTCGGCGACCGGCCCGAGGTCGAGCGTGATGCCGACCGCGGCGAGCTCGAGGCCGATGGCCCGCCCGACCGCGCGCGTCAGCGCCAGGTCGTCGGCGGTGCCCAGCGCGAGCGGCCCGAGCACCGGGCTCCCGTCGGACACATGCAGCCGGGTGACGTCGCCGCCCTCCTCGTCGACCGCGACGACCGCCCGCGGCGCGACCGACCGCACGCGCTCGGAGTACGCCGCCACGGCGTCCGGCCCGTCGGCAGTGTTGCTGCCGAAGAGGCACAGCCCGCCGAGCCCCTCCTCGAGCAGCGCCAGGACATCGTCCGGCACCGTCGTACCGTCGAACGACGGCAGCAGCACGGCCAGGGCCAGCGACTCCAGCGTGGTCAACCCTTCACCGCCCCGGCGGTCAGCCCCGAGACCATCCGCCCCTGGACGAGCAGGAAGAAGATGATCACCGGCACCGCGATGAGCGTCGAGCCGGCCATCACGCCGCCCCAGTCGACGCCGCGGTTGACGTCGAGGAAGCTCGCCAGCCAGACCGGCAGCGTCTTCTTGTCTTCGCGGGTCATCACGACCACCGCGAGGGTGAACTCGTTCCACGCCTGGATGAACCCGAACACCCCGGTTGCGACCAGCCCGGGCGCGAGCAGGGGGAAGGTGACCTTGCGGAAGGCCTGGAAGCGCGAGCAGCCGTCCATCATCGCGGCCTCCTCGAGCTCGTAGGGCACGCCGGCCACGAAGCCGCGCAGCGTCCAGACCGTGAACGGCAGCACGTTGGCGACGTAGACCAGCGTGAGCCCGGCGACGGTGTTGAGGAGGTGGAAGCCCTCGAGCATCTTGTACTGGCTGATGAAGAGGCCCTCGACGGGGATCATCTGGATCAGCAGCAGCGTGACGATGAAGCCCTTGCGGCCACGGAACCTGAACCGCGTGACGGCGAGCGCCGCCAGGAACGCGAAGGTCAGCGACACCGCGACCGTCGCGACGGTCACGCCGAGGCTCATGAGGAGCGCGTCGAAGAACCGGCCGCCCGAGAGCACGCGCCGGTAGTTGTCGAAGGAGCCGCCCAGCGGCAGCCACGTCGGCTCGGGTGCGTTGATCTCGCGCCGCGGGAGGAGCGAGGTGTTCACCATCCAGTAGACGGGGAACGCGCACGCGACGAACACCACGAGGCCGGCGAGGTTGGCACCGAGCCGCACGGGCGCGGAGGCACGGCGGGGCACTAGGCCGTGTCTCTCAGTTGCTGGTGGATGCCGGCGTCGTCCAGGCGCGCGCTGGCAAGGCGCCGGCATGCGCGCAGACTGGGCGTCTCCGAAGTGTCGGCAACGCCGCC
>NZ_AUGT01000031.1 GCF_000422805.1 Nocardioides halotolerans DSM 19273
GCGCCCCGCCAAGCCCGGTCTCGGGCTTGAGCCGACTGCGACGTGCAGCGCGAGGAGCCGACCCACGTTTCGACTGTGAGCCACCAGACCGACTGGTGACGCTCGACCTCAGAGAAGCGGAGCGCTCCTGCCGAACGCCGTCATGCGGTAACCAACCCGCGCATATCAGTCTCGACCGCGCGTCGCCAAGACACGCTGCGAAGCAGTCACCCACCCGAGACCGACGAGGCGCCGCCAGGTCACCCGACCCGGCGGCGCCTCACCCTGCCCTTGACAGCCAGCACTCACATATCAGTCGACACCTTCGACGATGCGGAAGTCACGCTCGGCGGCGTCCGAGAGCGTCGCCAGCGCCTGCTGGTAGGCCTGGCTCTCGTAGGCGGCGACGGCCAGGTCGAAGCTGTCGAACTCGATGAGGACGACCCGCTCCGCGGTGGCCGCCTCGTGGGCGACGAGCCGGCCGTCACGGGACAGGACCCGCCCTCCCCCGGCTCGGACGGCCGACCCGGCCAGCTCGTCGTAGGCCGCCAGCCGCGCCCGGTCGGCGACGGCGCGGTAGACACTGACCCAGTAACCCTTGGCCACGGAAGCCTCTCCGTTCCTCAGATGTATAAAGTGTTCATATAAAGCCTGTATGTTTCAGGCATGAGCCGTCAAGCCGCTTCCAGTTCGGCGTCCGCTGCCATCGGGGCAGCCCTCCACGGGCTGGCCGTGAGGGCCGTCCGCCGCCTCCCCCGCGACATGAGCATCACGTCCGCCGCCACCTTGGCGACGCTGCACCGGACCGGCCCCCGACGCATCACGGACCTGGCCGCGTCCGAAGGTGTCACCCAGCCCGCGATGACCGTGCTGGTCAGGGTGCTGGAGGAGTCCGGACTGGTCGAGCGGCGGGGCGACCCGTCCGACCGGCGCGTGACGCTGGTGAGCGTGACCGAGGCCGGTGCGGCGTACGTCGAGCGGCGGCGGCAGACCGGCGTCGACGCGCTCGCCCGGCTGGTCGACGAGCTCCCCGACGACGAGGTGGAGGCCCTCGTCGGAGCCCTCCCGGCGCTGGCCCACCTGGCGGAGCTGGAGAGCCAGGAGCGCGAAGGACCGGCGCGGTGACGGGGCGGGCCTCGGTGCGCTCCGAGGCGCGGCTGCTGGTGCCCGCCCTCATGTTCATCGCCCTCGTCGTGGCTGCGGTCGCCAGCCTCGGAGCGCCGCTGATCACCAGCGTGGCGACCACGTTCGACGTGTCGCTGGACAGCGCGCAGTGGACCCTGACCGCCCCACTGCTGAGCGGGGCCGTCGCCACGCCCGTCCTCGGCAGGCTCGGAGCCGGCGCCCACCGACGTGGCGCGATCCTCGCCACCCTGGCGGTCGTCGTCCTCGGCAGCGCGCTGACCGTGCTGCCGCTGCCGTTCGCGGGGCTGCTCGCCGGCCGGGCGGCCCAGGGCGTCGGGCTCGGTCTGACCGCGCTGATGATGGGAGTGGCCCGCGACCACCTGACCGACGAGCGCAGCTCGGCGACCATCGCCCTGATCTCGGTGGTCTCGATCGTCGGCGCCGGCGTCGGCTACCCGCTGACGTCCCTGCTCGCCGAGCTGGGCGGCGTGCGCGCCGCCTACGGCCTCGGCCTGGCCGTCACCGCAGGAGCGCTGCTGACCGCCTGGCGCTCGGTCCCCCGCGCCCCGCAGGGGCGCTCGGCCCACGTGTCCGTGCCGAGCGCCGTGCTCCTCGCGGGCGCGCTGTTCCTCGTCCTGTTCCTGGCCAGCCAGCGCAGCACGTGGACCGGGCACCTCCGCGTGGCGGTCGTCCTCGCCGGCGTCGCCGTGCTCCTCCTGTGCGTCTGGGCCGCCTCCGAGCTGCGCAGCACGACGCCCCTCGTCGACGTCCGGGCGGTCCGCCACCCCGCGGTCGCCGGGGCGAACCTCGCCATGCTGGTCGGCGGGAGCGGCATGTACCTCCTGCTCACGCTCGTCACGCGCTACGCGCAGACGCCGCACGGCGCCGGCTACGGCTTCGGGCTGACCACCTTCGTGGCCGGGCTGGTGTTCGTCCCGTTCTCGGTCCTGGGCTTCGTCGCCGGCAGGCTCACGCCCCGGGTCCGGACGGTCGTCGAGGGCCCCGTGCTCCTGGCCATCAGCGCGGTCGTCGTCGGCGGCGGGTTCGTCCTGTTCGCCGCGGCCCGGTCGAACCTGGCCGAGCTGTTCGCCGCGATGGGGGTGCTGGGGCTGGGAGTCGGCAGCTTCTCGGCCGCGATGCCCGGCGTCATCCTCGCCGCCACGCCCATGAGCGAGACGTCGAGCGCGATGAGCGTCAACTACGTCGTGCGCAGCGTCGGCTTCTCCCTGGGCAGCGCGATCGGCGGCCTGGTCCTGGCCACCGGCACGGCCACCGGCGAGCTCTTCCCCGACGGCCACGCCTACACCACCGCAGCCCTCGTCGGCGTCGCCGCGATGGCGGTCACCGCCCTGACGGCAATCACCCTCGCCCGGCGGCGACCGAGCAGCTGACCGCCCCGTGTCACAGCGAGGCTCGATGCGCCGTCTAGGGCATGTCCCTCGATTCGCGGTGGATGCCGGCGTCGTCCAGACGCGGGCTGGCAAGGCGCCGGCACGCGCGCAGACTGGGTGTCTTCGAAGTGTCGGCAACGCCGCCAGCGCGTGATCTGGGCGGCGTTCGGCGCCGCCGGGAATCGAGGGACATGCCCTAGTGCTCACAGCCGGAAGAGGAAGAGGAGAAGGACAGATGTCGACGTTCGTACTCGTGCACGGTGCCTGGCACGGCGGGTGGTGCTGGGACCGCGTCGCCGGCCGCCTGCGCCACGACGGCCACGAGGTGCTCACCCCCACCCTCGCCGGAGCGGAGGCCGGCGCGCCGACCGCGTCCGCCGTCGGGCTGCGCGACCACGTCGACCAGGTGGTCGCCCTGCTGCGCGACGGCGACCTGCGCGACGTCGTGCTGGTCGGCCACAGCTACGCCGGCCTCGTGGTCCGCGAGGTCGCCGACCGCGAGCCCGACCGGGTGGCCGAGCTGGTGCTCGTGGACGCCTGGGTGGGGCGCGACGGCGACTCCCTGGACAGCCTGGCGCCGGAGTGGTTCCGCACCTGGATCGAGACCAACACGTCCGAGGGCCTCATCGCGATCCCGGCCCCCGGCGTCGTCGGGATCACGGAGGCGGACGACATCGCCTGGGTCGAGCCGCTGCTGACCGCGCAGCCGCGGCGCACCTTCTCTGAGCCGACCCGGCTGACGGGCGCCGTGGACACCGTCCCGTGCCGGGCGGTGGTCTGCTCCCCCGGCAACGGGATCCCGTTCCGGACCTGGGCCGAGGAGGTCGCCGGCTCGGTCATCGACGTCGAGACCGGTCACGACGTGATGGTCACCGAGCCCGAGCAGCTCACCCGCTTCCTGACGCGCGCGGCCTGACCTACGCCGGCACGGACGTGAGCAGCCGGTGGGGCGAGCGGAGGGCCACGCTGACCGGGTCGGTGCGGTCCCCGGCCCGCGCCGGACCGGGATGCGTCACGACGTCCGCGGGACCTGGGGTGGCGCCGCACTCCGGGCACCGACCGTGGTCGTCCAGCTCGGCGTCGCACCCCCAGTGCCGGAACGTGCGGCCGGACCGCCGCTCGGGCGGCCCGAACCGCTCACCCCACCGCGCCAGCGCGTAGAGGCTCGGCCAGGTGGCCGTCCCGGCCTCGGTGAGGAGGTAGACCGGGTGGCCGCCCTCGGCCCGGCGCTCGACGATGCCGGCCTCGACCAGGGTGTTGAGGCGCTCGGTCAGCACGGCGCGGGAGATGTCGAGGTGCGCGAGCAGGTCGCTGAAGCGACGTACGCCGTAGAAGCAGTCGCGCAGGATGAGCATCGTCCAGCGTTCGCCGAGCACCTCCAGGGCGCGGGCCAGGTTGCAGGTCTGGTCGGCGTAGCCGATCCCTAGCGCCACGACGGCACGCCCCTCATCGCTCCACTCCTCCCGCGCCGGCCGGTCGCACGCCCCGCCCGTGCAGGACGAGCACGGCGACGGCGCTCACGGCTGCCATGATCGCCGACGCCAGGACCGCGTGGTCCCACCCGGCGACCCGCGCGTCCGCGCTCGCGCCCGGGCTCGTCGCGATCACGACCACGATCGTGACGCCCACGGCCGAGCCGAGGTAGCGCGCGGTGTTGTTGGCGCCGCTGCCGAACGACGCGCGGTCCGCCGGCACCGTGGCCACGGCCTGGCGACCGAGGCCGGCGTTGAGCACGCCGCTCGCGACCCCGGCGAGCACCAGTCCAGGGATCAGGCGCTCGATCGATCCCGGCGACGCGCCGAGCAGGGCCAGCTCGCCGACCGAGACCCCCAGGAGGCCCACGACCAGCTGCCGTGACCCCGCGAGCGCGGGCGGCAGCCGTCGGGCCAGCGACGCGGACACGGCGCTCGTGCCGGACCAGGCGAACAGGACGGCCGCCGCGCCGAGCGTGGTCGTCTCCATCGTGCCGACGAGGAACGTGCACGCGTAGGACATCAGCCCGATGACGCTGACGCCGGTCGCGAGCGCCGCCAGCGTCGCCGCCGTGAACGGCGCCTGGCGGAAGAACGCCAGCTCGAGCACGGGGTGCTCGGCCCGCCGCTCGACGACCACGAACACCGCCGCGAGCAGGCCGGCGCCGGCCGTGACGACGGCGACGACGGGGTCGACGCCGTGCCGGCCCTCGACGAGGGCGACCAGGGCCAGCACGATCGCGCCGCTGAGGGTCACCGCGCCGGGGATGTCGAGGGGCCGCGGCGCCGGTGACCGCGACTCGGGCAGGCGGCCCCGCCCCGCGCCGGCGAGCAGCAGCGTGCCGGCGGCGAGCACGACGTACATCCAGCGCCAGGCGTCCGCGAGGTCGAGGAGCCCGGTGGCCACGGGTCCGATCGCGATGCCTGCGCCCACGCTGGCCCCCCACGCGGCGCTGGCGCGTGCCCGCTGGTCAGGAGTGGTGAAGACGCTCCCGATCAGACCCAGGCTGGCCGCGATCACCGCGGCACTGCCCACCCCCTGGACCAGGCGCCCGACGATGAAGGCGGGCGTGCCCTGGGCAGCGGCGCACAGCACCGAGCCCAGGGCGAGCACCAGGCAGCCGAGCACGAACGCGCGTCGCCGCCCGTGCCGGTCGGCGAGGGTGCCCACCGTGAGCAGGGAGGCCGCCAGCGCGACGCTGATCGAGCTCAGGATCCAGGTCTGCCCTGTCGGACCGGCACCGAGGGCGTGCGCGACGGTCGGGAGGTTGCCGAGCGGCCCCGTGTAGGCGACGAGTGCGACGAAGGTGCCGAGCGAGGCGATCGACAGGGTCGCGCGCGGGTGCGCCTCCTCCGGGCGAGCGCCGGGCACGGCGTCTCGCACATCGAGTCTGTTCACCAGACAAAGAATAGAGTTGGTTCAGTCTGATGACCAGACAATAATCGGCTGCATCGAGCCGGCGCCCCACCACCGCCACCCACTGACGGAGAACCTCGTGCCCAAGGCCTACTGGATCAACACGTTCCGCACGATCAGCGACGACCAGAAGCTCGCCGCCTACGTCGAGCTCGCCGGTCCGGCCATGCGCGCGGCAGGCGGCCGCTTCCTGGCTCGCGGTGACGCCGCGGCCGCGTTCGAGCTCGGCGTCACCGAGCGCACCACGCTCATCGAGTTCGACAGCGTGGCCGACGCGGTGGCGGCGTACCACAGCGAGCCCTACCAGGAGGCGCTGCGCGTGCTCGGCGACGGAGCCGAGCGTGACCTGCGCATCGTCGAGGCGATCGCGTAGCCGTCACTCGATGCGGTTGCCGTCCGCTTCCCAGTGCTCCTCGACCTTCTTGCTGGGCTGCACCCGCGGCGGCTCGCCGGGCATCTTGGGGTAGTCCGGCGGGAACGGCATCTCGCCGCCCGGCAGCTCGTCGTAGAGCGCGAGCAGCGGCTCGATCGAGTACGCCGTGTCGTCGATGCCCGCCCAGGCGTCGCCCGAGTCGGCCAGCCGCTCCGGCACGGTGAAGAGGTTGAGCCCGCGCGGGTCGTCGAGCGCCGCGAGCTCGTCCCAGGTCAGCGGCATGGAGACGGGCGCGCCGGGGATCGGGCGCAGGGAGTACGCCGAGGCGATGGTGCGGTCGCGGCAGTTCTGGTTGAAGTCGACGAAGATCCGCTCGCCCCGCTCCTCCTTCCACCAGTCGACGGTGACACCGGGGTCGCGCCGGGCCAGCTCGCGGCCGAAGCCGATCGCGGCGTGCCGGACGTCGAGGAACTCCCAGCGCGGCTCGATGCGCACGAACACGTGGATGCCGCGGTTGCCCGAGGTCTTCGCGAAGCCGTGCAGCCCGAGCTCCTCGAGCAGCTCGCGGGCCACGCCGGCGACCCGCACCGCGTCGGCGAACGACGTGCCCGGCTGCGGGTCGAGGTCGATGCGGAGCTCGTCGGGGTGGTCGACGTCGGTGCGCCGCACCGGCCACGGGTGGAAGGTCAGCGTGCCCATGTGCGCGCACCACACGGGCACCGCGATCTCGGTGGGGCAGATCTCCTCGGCGGTGCGGCCGGAGGGGAAGGTGATCTCGACCGACTCCAGGTAGTCGGGAGCGCCCTTCGGCACCCGCTTCTGGTAGAACGCGTCGGCGTCGCGGTCCATCCGCGACGTGGCCAGCTTCATCCCCGGGCGTACACCGGACGTCCACCGCTCCAGCGCGGTCGGCCGGTCGCGGAGCGCGCGCATGAGGCCGTCCTCGACGGAGGCGAAGTACTCCGCCACCATCAGCTTGGTGACCTCGGGCGTGGTGTCGGTCGCCTCGTAGATCACCCGGTCGGGGCTCGAGACCCGGACCGTCCGGTCGCCGGCCTGCACCTCGACGGCAGCCGCCTTCGGCATCAGACGCCCTTCTTCCTTGCGAAGAACGACGCCGACGGGCCGCTGTGGTTGTTCGCCTCGTGGGCGACCTCCACCTCGAACCCGTTGGCCTCGAACACGTCGAGGATCGTCTGCTTCTCGACCCACGCCGTCGTGGTGTGCACGCCGCCGATGAACTTCGGGTCGCTGGTCGGGTTCCTCTTGTAGGCCCGCCGGTGCAGGGGGTAGGTCCGCCCGCGGTGCTCGTGCTCCTCGACCCCGACGAACCAGCGCTTGTAGCGCCGGTCGGTCACCGGCATCAGCTCCAGGTCGACGTAGTGCGTCCAGAGGTAGACCTGGTCGCCGGCCCGGCAGATCGCGTCGAGCACGGTCACCGGGTCGGAGAGGTGGTAGAGCACCCCGGCGGCGACTACGAGGTCGTAGGTCTCCTCCGTCTCGAGCAGCCAGGGCACGAAGTTGCCGAGCTCGAACCGCGACCGCTTCAGACCGAACAGCTGCTGCACCAGCAGGCACTTGAGGTAGCACAGCGTGTTGGCCTCGATGGCGCGCACGTCGACGGCGCCGGCGCGCTCGAGCATGAAGGTGTGGCCGCCCTCGAGCGGCCCGAGCTCGAGCACCCGCTTGCCGGCCACCCCGCCGGCGAGGTCGATCGCCCACTGGATGCGGTCGTCGCCGAACAGCGGCACGTCGCCCGACGGCAGCCCCGGCAGCGCGGAGACCCACTGACCGTCGAACAGGGCGACGACGGCCTCCGGACTGGGCGCCCGGTCCTCGTACAGATCGTTGACGACGAGCTCCATGCCGGGACCCTACCCAGCGCCCCGCGGCCGTCCCGGCGCGGTCGAGCTCCAGCCTCTAGGTTGGTTGACCGTGAGCGAGCCAGCGTCCGACGGCCTGACCTTCCGCACCTTCCGAGCGGCGGACGAGCCCGACCTGATGCCCGGGTGGTACGAAGCTCAGTCGCGCGGCTTCCACCAGGGCCGGACCAGCGAGGAGCTGCGCGAGCGCTTCGGCCACCACCTCGACGCCGACCACGCCGTGCTGCGCGGCGCCTGGCAGCAGGCCCCGGCGCTCGGCTCGGGAGCGATCCCCGTCGCGACCTACGCCAGCTACGACAAGACCCTCAACACCGGCAGGGGCCTCGAGCGGGTGCGGATGGTGAGCGACGTGACGGTCAGCCCCACCCACCGGCGGCGCGGGCTGCTGCGCACGATGATCACCGAGGACCTCGCGGACGCCGCAGAGCAGGGCGTCCCCCTGGCGGTCCTCACCGCGTCGGAGGGCGCGATCTACGGGCGCTTCGGTTTCGGCCCTGCAGTCTTCCGGCACCGCCTCGAGGTCGACACCGGCGCGGGGTTCGCGTTGCGCCCCTTCGCCGACGACGGCGTGGTCGAGCTCGTCGAGCCGCTGGAGGCCTGGCCGGTCGTGACCTCGGTCTTCGCGCTCTTCCACGAGCGCACCCGCGGATCGGTGGAGCGGCCGCAGTTCTACGAGCCCATCCTCACCGGAGAGTTCAACTTCGAGGACGGCCGCGACACCAAGCTGCGCACCGCCGTGCACCTCGACGGGTCCGGAGACGCCGATGGCTACGTCGCCTACCGACCCGGGCCGCGCAAGGACGGCCGCCGCACCATCCACGTGAGCGACCTCGTCGCGCTGACGACGGCGGCGTACCTCCGGTTGTGGAGGTTCCTCGCCGACCTCGACCTGAGCGACTCGGTCGAGTGGGACAACGCACCGGTGGAGGACCCGCTCTCCTGGGCCCTGGTCGACCCGTTCACCGCCCGGGTCACGCGACAGGTGGACTCCCTGTGGGTGCGGGTGCTCGACGTGCCGGCCGCCCTCCGGTCGCGACCGTGGGGACGCGACGGCGAGGTGGTCCTCGAGGTGGACGACCCGCTCGGGCACGCCGCCGGCCGCTTCCGCCTCGTCACCCGCGACGGCGCCGCCGAGGTCAGCGACGCCGACGACACCGGCGCCGACGTCCGGATGGACGCCGACACCCTCGGCGCGCTCCACCTCGGCGGGGTGGGCATCGGCACGCTCGGGCGCGCCGGCCGGATCTCCGGACCCGGCGTGGAGGCGTTCGCCGCGATGGCCGACGTCGGGCCCGCGCCGTACTGCATCACCGGGTTCTGAGCTCGCCGGCGTGATGGCTGACGGCGGACCGACCGCAGCGGACCGCGGGCCTGGAGCGGGACCGCGCCCTCATAGGGTGACCCCCATGACCGACGACCCTTGGCCCGGCCAGCAGACCCGGCGGGCGGAGCGCCGGCGGCGGTTCTGGCGGATGCACGACTTCGGCTCGGGGCACGGGCTGGAGATCGGACCGCTCGACCGGCCGATGGTCCGCGAGGAGCGTGCCGACGTCAGCTACCTCGACGTCGTGAGCCGCGACGCGCTGCAGGAGCACTACGCCGAGGGGCACGGCGTCGTGGTCGACAACATCCCCGACATCGACTACGTGCTGATCCAGCCCGACGGCCGCACGCTCTCGATCGCCGACGCAGCCGCGCCCGGCGCGCCGTACGACTGGGTCGTCGCCTCGCACGTCATCGAGCACGTGCCCGACGTGGTCGGCTGGCTGACCGACCTGGCGGAGATCACCGTCGACGACGGGGTGCTCGCCCTCATCGTCCCCGACCAGCGCTTCAGCTTCGACGTGCACCGGCCGCTGACGACGGTCGGGCAGATGCTCCAGGCGCACGCGGACGGCGACAAGCGCCCGTCCGTGCGCGCGGTCTACGACCACTTCTCCGCCACGCTCGACTACAAGCACCTGGACATCTGGCGGGGCAACGCGCCGACGTACGACACACCCGCCCATCCCTGGTGGCAGGCGAACGACGAGGTCCAGCGCACGCTGCGCGGAGAGTACGTCGACTGCCACGTGTGGCTCTTCACGCCGGAGTCGTTCCTGCGGCAGATGCGCGAGCTGCGCCGAGGCGGCCACTCGAGCTGGTACGTCGAGCAGATCGTCCCGACCCGGCCCGACGACGTCGAGTTCTACGCGATCATGCGCCGCGTCCCCCGCGGCACGGAGGCGCGGATGGACCCCGAGGCCGAGATCGTCCCGCAGCTGGAGAAGCCGGAGTCGGTGCTGGTCCAGGACGTGCAGCAGCAGCTCGCGCACGCCAAGGCGACCATCGAGATGCTCGAGAAGCGGGTCAAGCAGCAGGGCCGACGCCTGGCCCGTCAGCGCCAGGTCATCGAGGAGCGCGACGCCGAGCTGGCGAGCCGCCGCCGGCCGCTGGGCCGGCTCCGGCGCTCCAACCCGGGGGACGGCTGACCCGCCGGAGCTGCGCTCAGAGCAGCGAGTTGGGCTCGAACCTCGGCTCGCGGTCGAGGTCCTCGGTGGCCGGCCGCACGAACTCGAACCCCGCCGTCGTGACCAGCTGCCACGTCGGGTCGGCGCCCGGAGTGCGCCGCAGCTCCTCGGCGCACGCCGTGTGCATCGGCGGCAGGTGGAAGGCGTTGCGCGCGACCTCGTCGGGCGTGCCGAGGAACGCGATCGGCCGGCCGAGCGACATCGCGCAGCCGCCGCAGATCCGCGCGAGGGCGCACTGGGTCACCCAATGACGTTCGTGCACCCGCGAGGCTTGAGTCAGCGCATGTCCGGGGTCCCCGCGGAAGCGCGCCGCCGCCAGCGCGGAGCGTCCCCCGGTGCGGTTTCGTGGGGTGGACGTCACGACGCCTGCCGCTCGGTGGACTTGCCGCGCGACCAGACCCCCAGCTCCTGGATGCGGGAGGGTCGCTCGGAGTCGGACTTGCGCTTGCGCGAGCGCGACGGCGTGGGCGGCTCCGGCTGGTCGCTGGAGGTCATGCCGTTGGGCAGCGAGAGCTTGATGATCGTGCGCAGCGCCTGGCCGTACTGCTTGTAGAGGGGTCCTGTGGTGTACGGGATGTCGTACTTCTCGCAGAGCGCGCGGACCTTGACCGAGATCTCGGCGTAGCGGTTGCTCGGCAGGTCGGGGAACAGGTGGTGCTCGATCTGGAAGCCAAGGTTGCCCGACATGATGTGCAGCAGCGGCCCGCCGTTGAAGTTGGCCGACCCCAGCATCTGGCGCAGGTACCACTCCGCGCGGGTCTCGTCCTCCAGCTCCTCCTCGGTGAAGTGCAGGGCACCGTCGGGGAAGTGGCCGCAGAAGATGATCACGTAGGCCCACAGGTTGCGCATCAGGTTGGCCGTGGCGTTGGCGGCCAGGGTGGTCTTCCACTGTCGACCCGACAGCGCCGGGTAGATCACGTAGTCCTTGAGCACCTGGTTGCGACCCTTGCGCCCGATCTGGCGCAGCTGGCGCTTCATCTCCTTCGGATCCTTCTCGCCCTTGCGGATCCGCTCGAGGTCGAGGTCATGGAGCGCGACGCCCCACTGGAAGAGCGAGGCGAGCAGCGCGTTGTAGACCGGCTGCCCGAGGTAGACCGGGTGCCACTTCTGCTCGCGGGCCATCCGGAGGATGCCGTAGCCGATGTCGTTGTCGTAGCCCAGCACGTTGGTGAACTGATGGTGGATGTAGTTGTGGCTGTGCTTCCACTGCTCGGCCGGCTGCGCGGTGTCCCACTCCCAGTTGGAGGAGTGGATCTCGGGATCGTTCATCCAGTCCCACTGGCCGTGCATCACGTTGTGGCCGATCTCCATGTTCTCCAGGATCTTGTGCAGTCCCAGGAACGTCGCTCCGGCGATGGCCGCCGGCACCCGCGTCTTCTTCGACTGGGTGCCGAGCAGCAGCGTGAGCCGGCCGGCGACCGCGAGGTAGCGCTGGATGCGGATCATCCGGTTGATGTACGCCGCGTCGGAGTCGCCGCGCGACTCCTCGATCTCCTTGCGGATCGCGTCGAGCTCCCGGCCGAGCTGCTCCACCTCCTCGTCGGTGAGGTGGGTGTACTCCTGGACGTCCGAGATGGCCACTGGATGCCTTCCTTTCAGAGGTTTCGAGACGGTCGCTGCGCGACCTCCTCGACCACCGGGGTGGTCAGATGTCGAGCGTGCACGCGCCCACGGCGGTGGTCACGCAGGTCTGCACGGGCTCGTTGGGTGAGTCGAACTCGTCGCCGTTGCGCAGGTCGCGGACCTTGCCGGAGACGAGGGTGAGGGTGCAGGTGTGGCAGATGCCCATGCGGCAGCCGTAGGGCATGCCGATGCCGGCCTCCTCGCCGGCCTCGAGCACGGTGGTGGCGCCGTCGACCTCGACGGTCTTGCCGGTGTTGCGGAAGGTGATCTCGCCGCCCTCCCCGCCGTCGCCGCCCAGGTCGAGCGAGAATCGCTCGAGGTGCAGGTGGTCCTCGAGGTCGGCGGCCTCGAAGTGCTCGGTGATCGCGTCGAGCAT
Source organism: Nocardioides halotolerans DSM 19273 (assembly GCF_000422805.1). Lineage (GTDB taxonomy): Bacteria > Actinomycetota > Actinomycetes > Propionibacteriales > Nocardioidaceae > Nocardioides > Nocardioides halotolerans. The sequence goes on from NZ_AUGT01000031.1 coordinate 12,150, forward strand.
CGGCCCCGGACCGCACGCGTAGGTCTCGCGCTCACGCCAGTCGGGGCAGAGGTCGTCGAGGTCGGCGAGCTCGAGCATGCCGTCGGTCTCGGTGAAGAGCTTGTGGACCGTGAGCTCGTCGTACTTCTCCTCGAGCCGCTCGATCTCATGGCGGAAGATCATCCGGTCCTCGGTCGGCGAGGAGTAGTGCAGGACTACGTCGGGCATCGCCCTGCCGTTGCCCGCCGAACGCCGGTCGAGGGTGCGCAGCATCGCCATCACGGGCGTCACCCCGCTCCCACCGACCAGGAAGAGCAGCTTCTCGGGCGGCGGGTCCGGCAGCACGAAGTCGCCCTCCGGGAGCGCGAGCCGCACGATCGTGCCCGGCTCGAGGCCGCCGACGAGGTGGGACGAGACGAACCCCTCGGGCATCGCGCGCACCGTGATGGCAATGGTCCGGCCGCTGCCCGGCTGGTAGGAGCGCTGCGGCGGCGAGCTCACCGAGTAGGACCGCCACTGGAACTTCCCGTCGACCTGCACGCCGATCCCGACGTACTGCCCCGGTCTGTGGTCGTAGCGCCAGCCCCACCCCGGGCGGATCACCAGGGTGGCGGCGTCGTCGGTCTCCTGCACGACCTTCTCGACCCGGCCGCGGAGCTCGCGCGAGCTCCAGAGCGGGTTGAGCAGGGTGAGGTAGTCGTCCGGCAGCAACGGTGTGGTGAGCTTCGAGCCCGCGCGCCTGACTCGTTCCCACGGGATCGTCCCCGACATGCGTTCGCCTCCCCGAAGCGGTGGTTCATTTCAGTGAACGAGTGTTCTCCCAGCGTGTCAACAGCGGTACCCGCCTTTGTGGCCTTCATTACCCTTGAGGCATGGAGTACGCCGTGCAGAAGACCGACGAGCAGTGGCGCGAGGAGCTGTCCCCGGAGGAGTACGCCGTGCTCCGTCAGGCCGGCACCGAGCGGGCGTTCACCGGTGCCTACACCGACACCGAGACGAAGGGCGTCTACTCCTGCAAGGCCTGCCACGCCAAGCTCTTCGAGTCCGACACCAAGTTCCACTCCGGCTGCGGCTGGCCGTCGTTCTACCAGCCGATCAGCGACACGATCGAGTACATCGAGGACAACACCCTCGGCATGAAGCGGGTCGAGGTCCGCTGCGCCAACTGCGGCTCGCACCTCGGCCACGTCTTCCCCGACGGCTACGGCACGCCCACCGGCGACCGCTACTGCATCAACTCGATCAGCCTGACCCTCGAGCCGGCCGACGGCGCGGACGCTTCCTAGCGCTCCTGGTCCGTCACGTCGACCAGTGCCGAGCTGACGAGCACCACGCCCGCGCCGTACGCCGCGTCCGCCCACGCCTGGTAGGACCCGTCGTCGTAGGTCACCGACACCTCGACCTGTTCGATGCCGGGACCGTAGCTCAGCACCCCGGGCAGGCCCTCCATGTCCCCGGCGACGGACTGCAGCTCGCGGGCGCTGTGCGCGGCCACGGTCACGCAGAGCGGGCCGCCGTAGACCGCCCGCAGCTGCCGCTCGGCCGCGTCGGCGTCGTGGGTCACGGTGACGTTGAGGACCTCGAGGGCGGGGTCGTTGAGCTTGCCCATGTCCGCGAGCGACGAGGTGTCGACGTGGCCGTAGACCGGGTTGATCGACTGGTCGACCCACGTGGCCGCGTAGCCGTCCAGCTGCTCGGCCGTCGTCATGGCGGTGTTGAAGTCGTCCATCGACACCTTCGCGGGGTCGGTCGGCTGCCACCCGCCGGCGGGCTCCGCGCACGGCGTCGCGAACTCGTCGTCGTCCTCCGGGATCGGCAGGTCGTCCACCTCGGCCGCCGCCCGCACCTCGGACGGCGTGACCGAGGTCCCGTCGAAGGTGCCGGTGACGACGAAGTCGCCCCAGCGCACGTCGCCGGACGTGTCGTACTGGCCGTCGTGGTCGGCCCAGTCCCATGCGACCAGGCGCGGACCGCCGCACTGCGGCGGATAGGAGTCCAGCACCCCGCCGAGGCAGAGCTCGGCACCGCCGCCGTCGTCCAGCACGGTCACGGGGACGACCGTCGTCACCTCGCCCGCCGCGGCCGGCACCGCGGTCGGACGGCCGGGTGGCGTGCTTGCCTGCGTGGTCGTCTGTGTGGTCGTCGGCGCGCCCGGCGGCTCGCTCGAGGCCCGGCTCCCGACCTCGTCGCCGCAGCCCCCGACCAGGGCGGCCAGCAGCACGACACCGGCGGCCGCGGTCGACCGGGCGCGGCTCACCGTGCGTCCACCAGCGCCGCGCTGACGAGCACCACGCCCGTGCCGTACGTCGCGTCGGCCCACGTCTGGAGCGTCCCGTCGTCGTAGTAGACGTCGACGAGCACATGACCCTCGCTCCCCTCGCCGCCGTAGGCGCCCAGCACGCCCGGGGCCGCCTGCAGCTCGGTCGCGATCTGCTCGAGCTCGGCGTCGGAGTGGGCGGTGGCGGGGCTCGGCGTCGGGGTCGGCGTCGGCATCGCGGGGTCGTAGAGCGCGCCGGGGACGGCGTCGGTCGCGGTGAAGGCGGTGCCGTCCCAGGTGCCGGTGACGGCGTAGGTGCCCCAGCGGATGTCGCCCTGCTCGTCGTAGGTGCCCGCGTGCTCGGCCCAGTCCCACCCGAGGAGCGCCGGCCCGCCGCACTGGGGCGGGTAGGACTCGGCCACCGGCCCCAGGCACAGCTCCGGCGACCCGGTGTCCATCACCGTGGCCAGGTCGCGCGTGCGCACCGGACCGTCGGGCACCGCCGCGGCGGGCGGCCCCGAGGGCGCGGACGGCGTGGGGTCGCGCGCGACGTCGTCGGAGCCCTCGTCGCCGCAGGCCGACCCGGCCAGGACGAGGGTGGTCAGGGCAGCCAGCAGCGACAAGCGGGTCCGCATGATGCTCTGACGCGCGTTCACGTCCCGACGTTCCCACACGTCCCTGCACTGTTGCGGCGACGCCCGCACGCGGGGACGCCCGCCGGGCCGGACTACGGCAGCCGGTCGACCAGCTCGGCGACGGGGACGAGCGCGCCGGTGTAGAACGGCACCTCCTCGCGCACGTGCCGCCGCGTCTCCGAGCCGCGTAGGTGCCGCATCAGGTCGACGATGCGAGACAGGTCGTCGGCCTCGAAGGCGAGGATCCACTCGTAGTCGCCGAGCGCGAAGCTGGCCACGGTGTTGGCGCGCACGTCGGGGTAGTCCCGCGCCATCTTGCCGTGCTCGGCGAGCAGCGCCCGGCGCTCGTCGTCCTCGAGGAGGTACCACTCGTAGGAGCGCACGAACGGGTAGACGCACACGTGTCGCTTCGGCTGCTCGTCGGCGAGGAACGCCGGGACGTGGCTGCGGTTGAACTCCGCGGGCCGGTGCAGCGCCATCTGCGACCAGACCGGCGCGAGCCGGCGGCCGAACGCCGTGCGGCGGAACCGGTGGTAGGCCGCCTGCAGCGCCTCGGAGTCGGACGAGTGCCACCAGACCATGAGGTCGGCGTCCGCGCGCAGCCCGCTGACGTCGTAGACGCCGCGCACGACGACGTCCTCCTCCGCGAGCGCCGCGAAGAGCTTCTCGACCTCGGCGCCCTCGGCGGTCCGGTCCTGCTCGCCGAGCACGTCGGCGAGCCGGAAGACCGACCACATCGTGTAGCGGATCGAGTCATTGATCTCGCGGATCCGCGCGGCGTTCGACTGGCCCTCGCTCATGAGGTCCATTGTGCCGCCCGGGCGGGCACGAGGACGGGGTGGCCTACGCGCCCGACGACCTGAGTCACCTAACCGGCCGCCACGTCGGAATACGCCGTGCCCGGGTCGGCGAGCTTCTCGGGGTCGACCACGGTGCCGGCGGCGATCAGCGGCTTCACCGCGTCGGGGACGTCCCAGACGTTGACGTTCATCGCGGCCAGGATCCGGTCGCCCTCGTCGAGCCAGAACGCCACGAACTCCCGCGCGCCGACGTCGCCGCGGGTGACCACGCGGGCGGTGTCGTCGCGGGACGCGTGGCCGACGTACTCCATGCCGAGGTCGTACTGGTCGCTGAAGAAGTAGGGCAGCCGGTCGTAGGCCGCGTCCTCGCCCATCATCGCCGCCGCCGCGGTGGCGGGCTGGTTCAGCGCGGTCGCCCAGTGCTCGACACGCACCCGGTGGCCCAGGACGGGGTGGTCGTGGTTGGCGATGTCGCCGACGGCGTAGATGTCGGGGTCGCTGGTGCGCAGCGACCGGTCGACGAGCACCCCGTCCTCGACCTCGAGCCCGGCCGCCTCGGCGAGCTCGGTGCGCGGACGCACCCCGACCCCCACGACGACGGCGTCGGCCGCGATCTCCTCGCCGTCCTCCAGGCGTACGCCGGACGGCGTGACCTCGGCGATCCGCGCGCCGAGCCGCAGGTCGACACCGTGCTCGCGGTGCAGTGCGGCGAAGACCGCGCCCAGCTCGGGGCCGAGCACACCGAGGAGCGGCTGCTCGGCGGCCTCGAGGACCACGACGTCGGTGCCCGCCTCGCGCGCGGCGGCCGCCACCTCGAGGCCGATCCAGCCCGCGCCGATGACGACGAGGCGGCGCCTCTCGCCGAAGGTCCCCCGGACCCGGTCGGAGTCGGCCCGCGTCCGCAGGGTCAGCGCCCCGTCGGCGCCGGGGATCGCCAGCGTCCGCGGCTCGGCCCCGGTGGCCAGCACCAGCGCGCCGTAGTGGAGCCGGCTGCCGTCGGCCAGCTCGACCTCGTGCGCGGCGCGGTCGATCGCGGTGACCTCGGTGCCTCGGCGCAGCTCGACGTCGTGGTCGGCGTACCAGCCCTCGGGGTGCACGAGCGCCTTGGCGAACTCGTCCTTGCCGGCGAGGTAGCCCTTGGACAGGGGCGGTCGCTCGTAGGGCAGCTCGTCCTCGGCGGCGAGCACGGTCACCGGCCCGGCGAACCCGCGCTCGCGCAGGGCCTCGGCGGCCTTGGCGCCGGCCAGCCCTCCTCCCACGATCACGACGCTCTCGGGCGACTCAGTCACGTCGGGCCTCCATCCGGGTGAGTGCGAAGAACTCCTGGCGCGACCTCGGGTCGGCGCGGAGGACGCCGCGCAGCGTGGAGGTCACGGTCGTGGTGCCACGCGCCTGCACCCCGCGCAGGGTCATGCAGGTGTGCTCGGCCTCGATGACCACGCCGACGCCCCGCGGCGCGAGCTGCTCCTCGATCCAGCCGGCGACCTGGGTGGTCAGCCGCTCCTGCACCTGGGGCCGGGCGGCGAAGTGGCCGACCACGCGGGCGAGCTTGGAGAGCCCCAGGATCCGGTCGCCGGGCAGGTAGCCCACGTGCGCGACGCCGATGAACGGCAGCAGGTGGTGCTCGCAGACCGCCCGCAGCGGGATCGACCGCGCGAGCACGAGCTCGTCGTAGCCCTCGTCGTTGGGGAACGTCGTGAGGTCGAACTCGGGCGCGCTGAACAGCTCGGCGTAGGCGCGGGCCATCCGGCCCGGGGTGCCGCGCAGGCTCTCGGTGTCGGTCTCGATCCCGAGGGCGTGCAGCAGGTCGGCGGCGGCGCGCTCCGCGGCGGACAGGTCCATCGTGGCGGTGGGCGGCACCACCCGGAGGGCAGCGGTGGCAGTCATCAGTCTCCGTTCCTTTTCACTAACGAAGACTGGTTTTATTTTCAGTCAAAGTCAATACGTGCGTGGGATTCTCATGAACCAGTAGTCGTTGGTTCAATGAGGGGCATGGACCGGGCAGCGGTGGCCGCGATCGCGGCGCTCGACGACGACGTGCGCCGCGCGCTCTACGAGCACGTGCGCGGCGCCGGGTCGCCGGTCACCCGCGAGGAGGCCGCTGCCGCGGTCGGCATCTCGCGCAAGCTGGCGGCCTTCCACCTCGACAAGCTGGTCGAGCTCGGCGTGCTCCGGTCCGGCTTCGAGACACCCGGTGCCGTCCGGCGGGTCGGGCGGGCGCCGCGACGCTACGAGCCCGCGGCCGACGACATCGCGGTCCGCGTGCCGGAGCGGAGCCCCGAGCTGCTGGCCTCGATCCTGGTCGAGGCGGTGACGACCGAGCGCGACGACGAGCGGGCCGAGGACGCCGTGCTGCGGGTGGCCCACGAGCGCGGCACTGCGTTGGGCGCGGCCGAGCGCGCCCGGGTGCGCGGGGGCAGGGTGGGAGCCGAGCGCGCGCTGGCGACGAGTGCCGACCTGCTGGCGCGGCACGGTTTCGAGCCATTCCGCGAGGACGGCTCGGTGCGGCTGCGCAACTGCCCGTTCCACCCGATGGCCGGCGTGGCTCCCGCCCTGGTGTGCGGACTCAACCGCGCCTACCTCGCCGGCATGGTCGAGGGACTCGACGCCGGCGACCGAGTAGCCACCGAGCTCGCCCCCCGCCCCGGCGAGTGCTGCGTCGAGCTCCGCCCGCACTGACCGCCGACCCGGGCAACGGGTCAGTGGTCGGTTGAGGGGGGTCGGGTCGCTGACGCGGCGGCCGCGCGGGCGGAGGCGATGACGGCCGGGACGCCGACGCCGTCGTACGCCGCTCCGCAGACGGCCAGGCCGGGCACGGCTGCGACCGCGGCGCGGATGCGGGCGACGCGGTCGAGGTGGCCGACGGCGTACTGCGGCAGCCCGCCGCCCCAGCGCTGCACGTGCGTGTCGACCGGCCGGGCGGTCAGTCCGACGGCGTCCGCGAGGTCGGCGAGCGAGAGCGCCACCAGGTCTGCGTCCGGGCGCTGCAGCACCTCCGCCTCGCCGTGGCGGCCGAACGAGGTGCGCAGGTGGACGAGCCCCTCGGCGGCACCCGCCTCGCGCACCCAGCCCCACTTCGCGAACGAGAACGTCGACGCCTTGATCGCCCGGCCCTCGACCGGCGGCACCAGGAAACCCGAGGAGTCGTCGAGGCCGGAGACGTCGGCCGCTCGGAACGCGAAGGTCACCACGACGACCGACGCCGACTCGATCGCGGCCAGCTCCGTCGCGGCTGCCGGCGCGACCCGCTCGAGGAGGCGCGCGGTCGGCGCCGCCGGCGTGGCGACCACGACGGCGTCGGCGTCCACGCGCCGCGGCTCGGTGGTCGGGCCGACCGTCAGGGCGAAGCCGGCGGCCGTCCGCACCAGCTCCCGGACCGTCTCGCCGAGGCGCACGTCGATCCGCGCGGCCAGCGCGTCGGTCAGCAGGCCCATCCCGCCCGGGAGGCCCGCGAAGACAGGCAGGTCGTAGGTCGTCGCGATCTCGCCCGCCTGCGCCAGCACCGACCCCCTGCCCGCCATCGTGAGGAGCTGGGGCACCGCGGCCCGCGCCGAGATTGCGCGGGCGCGGCCGGCGTAGACGCCACCGAGCAGCGGCTCGACCAGCCGGTCGGTGACCTCCGGCCCGAACCTCGCGTCGACGAGGTCGCCCACCGAGACGTCCTCATCCGGGTCCGTGGGCGGGAGATCGCGCTCCGCCTCGACCCGTTGGACGCCGCCCTCGGAGAGGACGCCCGACGACCGCAGCTGCTCGAGGTCGAGCGGCACGCCCATCAGCGAGCGCGGCAGCGGGCGGAGAGCGCCCCGCGTCCAGATCCGCGACGACGCGACCGTCGGGTGCTCGACGGTCAGCCCGAGCTCGCGGGCCAGCGCGACGCCCTCGGGCCGCCGGTTGAGCATCGCCTCGGCGCCGACGTCGACCAGCACGCCACCGACCTCGGCGCGCCGCAGCTTGCCGCCCGCCGCCGGGGACGCCTCGAGCGCAGTGACCTCGTGCCCCTCGCCGGTGAGCGCGTGGGCCGACGTCAGCCCGGCCAGCCCAGCGCCCACGACGACCACTCGCACGCGCCCAGTGTGTCCCTGCAGACCTCGTGCCGCCCCGGCCGGGTGCAGGCGGGGGCGGCACGAGGAGTCTCAAGCCGGTCGGGAGAGCTGTCCGAACCCGCTGCGGTGGAAGATCAGCGGCAGCGTGGCGTCGCCGCCGTCGGGCAGCGTCTCGACGGCGTGCAGGCGCAGGATCACGATCGTGTGGTCACCGGCCTCGACCTCGCGGTAGACCGTGCAGTCGAACCGCGCGAGGCCCTCGTCGAGCGTGACCGCGCCATCCTCGGACGAGGTGACCGCGACGTCGTCGAAGCGGTGGGCCACCGGGCCTGCCAGCCGCCGGCAGACCTCGCCGTGGCCGGCCGCGAGCACGGTGAGGCCGAGGTGCGCGGCGCGCCGCAGGTCGGGCCAGGTCTTGGAGGTGTTCGCGACCGAGAACGACACCAGCGGCGGGTCGAGGCTGACCGAGGTGAACGAGCTGGCCGCGAGGCCGGTCAGTTGACCGTCGACCTCGGCCGCGACCGCGACGACACCGCTGGGGAACGTCCCGAACGCCGCGCGCAGCCGGGCCGGGTCGAGGTCCTGGTTGGTGGTGAGCGGCCCGAGCCTCACGCCGGCACCCCCGTCCGCGCCCCGGCCTGCACACGTGTGTGGGCGTCGACGACCGGGCGCACCCGGGCCAGCCACTCGGCGTACGCCGCCGGGTCGTCGTGCCGACTGTCGACGACGTAGTGGCCGCGGACCGTCGTGCCGCCGATCTCGGCGAGCAGCGGGCGCAGTGTGAGCTCCGGCGCCAGCGCGTGCGCGGGCCCCGCTCCGAGCATCAGCGGCACCGCCACACCGCGCAGCCCGTCGGTCGAGAAGCGGTCGAGGAACAGCTTGAGCAGCCCCGTGTACGTCGCCTTGTACGTCGGCGAGGCCACCACCACCAGGTCAGCAGCGCCGACCTCGGCGACCAGCGCCGCCACCCCCGGGTCCTGCCAGTCGAGCAGCGCGGGCCCCAGCGTGGCCAGGTCGACCACCAGGTCCGGCTCGCCACCGGCCAGCTCGCGGGCGACGTAGGTCGCGGCCGCGAGGGTCCGGGAGCCCGGCTTGGGATTCCCGACGACGACTGCTGACGGCACGGGCGCCTCCTTGTGTCCTGTAATTCGACTCGACTACTGCACTTTAACCCATCCGCAGCGGATCACGGTTCGGACACGTCCGGAACCGACCGGCACGCCACCCCGTCCGAGTCGCCATGGTGGCGACTCGACGACCCGGCAGCACCCGGGTCAGGTTCCTGCGCACGGCGTCCGCGGCGGGGGCCGCGGTCGTCCTCGTCGTTCTCAGCGGCTGCTCCTCCACGTCCGACGACGCCGGCTCCGCAGGTGACTCCGGCGGCGCCTCCGCCGACCGCGCGGTCGCGGCCGAGCCAGCGGGCCCGGCCCTCGACGAGAACGCGTCCGACGCGGGCGCCGAGGGCGCCGCGCTCTCGTCCCAGGGCGGCGACGACGCCGCCGCGCCCGTCGAGCAGCAGAAGCTCATCTCGACCGGCAACGTCCAGCTCAGGTCGGGCGACGTCGGGCAGGCGGTCTTCGACGTGCGCAAGGTCGTCGACGCCCATGGCGGCACCGTGTCGGAGGACGACACCGAGACCGACAAGGAAGGCGTCCCGCTGCGCTCGCGCATGGTGCTGCGGATCCCGACCGCCGACTTCGACGACGCCATGACCGAGCTCGAGGGCGTCGCGACGCTCATCTCCTCCAAGCACCAGACCGCCGACGTCACGACCCAGGTCCTCGACGTCGACGTCCGCGTCGAGGCCCAGCAGCGCAGCATCGACCGGATCCAGGTCCTCTTCGACAACGCCACCACGATCAAGGACGTCGTCAGCATCGAGGCCGAGCTCTCCCGCCGCCAGGCCGACCTCGCCTCGCTGCAGGCCCAGCAGCGCTACCTCGCCGACCAGACCTCGATGTCGACGATCACCCTGGCGGTCGAGCGGACCCGCTCCGCGACCAAGCCGGAGCCGAAGGACGACGACGCCACGGGCTTCCTCTCCGGGCTGTCCGACGGCTGGGGTGCGCTCAAGACGTTCCTGGTCGGCGGCTCGACGGTGGCCGGCGCGCTGCTGCCGTGGCTGGCCCTCGCGCTGGTCCTGGCCGTCCCGGGCTGGCCCCTGGTCCGGCGTCTGCGGCGGCGGACACCGGCGGCGGCCTAGCCACGGCCTAGTCTCGGGGGGTGCCGTCACCCGAGAACGTCCGGATCGCCGTCCTCATCGACGCCGACAACACCTCCCCCAAGCACGCCGAGGCGCTGTTGGAGGAGGTCGCCAAGTACGGCGTCCCGACGGTCAAGCGGGCCTACGGCGACTGGACCAACTCCCACCTCAACGGCTGGCGCAGCGAGCTGCCGAAGTTCGCCGTCCAGCCGATGCTCCAGATCGCCAACACCACGGGCAAGAACTCCACCGACTCCGCGCTCATCATCGACGCGATGGACCTGCTCTACTCCGAAAACGTCGACGCGTTCGCGCTGGTCTCCAGCGACAGCGACTTCACCTCGCTCGCGATCCGGCTGCGCGGCTCCGGACGGACGGTCTACGGCATGGGCCTGCGCAAGACCCCGCAGTCGCTGCGCCAGGCGGTGGACCGCTTCATCTTCCTGGAGGACCTGCACGACGGCGGCAGTGGCGACGAGACGTCCGGCGAAGACGCCGAGCAGCGCAGCATCCCCGACCTGCGCCGGCTCCTCGAGCGGGCGGTCACCGGCACCGCCCACGACGACGGGTGGGCGTCGCTGTCGTCGGTGGCCAACCACGTGACGCGCGTCGAGCCGTCGTTCTCGGTCAAGGACTACGGCGCGGGCAAGCTCATCGACCTGGTCCGGGCGCAGGACTACCTCGAGGTCGAGCAGCCCGACGGCGGGTCCGCGCGGGTGCGCCTGCGCAGCAACCGGCCGTCGAAGAGGGCCGCCCAGAAGACGGCAGAGAAGTCGGCCCAGAAGGCGACCCGGAAGTCGACCGAGAAGTCGGCTCAGAAGTCAGCCCGGAAGACGGCCGAGGAGTCGGCCGAGGAGGTGCCGGCGAAGAAGACCGCCAGGAAGGCTGCGGCGAAGAAGACCGTCGCTCCGCCCGAGCCGGCACCGTCCGTCGCGACGACCGAGCCGACCGAGCCGACCGAGCCGCCAGCGGCGCCCGAGCCGAGCCGACCCACGGTGACCACGCGCAAGCGGTCGGAACGGAAGTCTCAGAGAGGGTAGGACTGCACGAACTCCGTCAGCCGCTGGAGCTGGTCGGGGTCGGTGCTCGGCAGCACGCCGTGCCCGAGGTTGAAGACGTGGCCGCGGGCCGCGCGACCGGCCTCGATGATCTCGGCCGCGCGCGCGGTCATCACCTCGGTGGGCGCGAAGACCAGGGTGGGGTCGAGGTTGCCCTGCACCGCTCGGTCGCCGACCTGACCGATCGCGACGTCGAGCGGGGTCCGCCAGTCGACGCCCACGACGTCGCCGCCCGCCTCGCCCATCAGCCCGAGCAGGTTGGCGGTGTTGACGCCGAAGTGGATGCGCGGCACCCCCAGTGCGCCGGCGCGGGCGAGGACGGCTGTCGAGTGCGGCTGGACGTGGGTCGCGTAGTCACGCGGCGTGAGCGCGCCGGCCCACGAGTCGAAGAGCTGCACCGCCGAGGCGCCGGCCGCGACCTGCACCTCGAGGTAGGCCGCCGCGACGCCGGCGATCTTGCGCATCAGCGCGTCCCAGACCTCCGGGGCGCCGAACATCATGGCCTTGGTCAGTGCGTGCTCGCGCGACGGCCCGCCCTCGACGAGGTACGACGCCACGGTGAACGGCGCGCCGGCGAAGCCGATCAGCGGCGTGCTCCCGAGCTCGGCGACGAGCTGGCCGATCGCCTGCGTGATGAACGGGACGTGCTCGGGCGTGAGGTCGGGGATCGCGGCGACGTCGTCGAGGGTCCGCACCGGCGTGGCGACGACGGGCCCGACCCCCGGCTTGATGTCGAGGTCGACGCCGACCGCCTTGAGCGGCAGCACGATGTCGGAGAAGAAGATCGCGGCGTCCACGCCGTAGCGGCGCACCGGCTGCAGGGTGATCTCGGTGACCAGGTCGGGGTCCATGCACGACTCGAGCATCCCGACGCCCTCGCGAAGCTTGCGGTACTCCGGCAGCGAGCGCCCGGCCTGCCGCATGAACCACACCGGCGTGTGCGGCACGGGCTCGCCGCGCACCGCCCGCATGAACGCACTCGTCAGGATCGGGTTGGCGGGGGTGCTCACAGCTCCAGCCTGTCAGGCGGTGCCCAGGGCTCCCAATCCCGCGTGCGCGCGGGCGGGCGGGGCGCCGTACGGCGTGTTCGGGCATCGAGAATCAGCGCCCACACATACTGTGTGCGCATGGTCGTGCGTCAGGAGACGCGCCCGGGAGCGGGTGCCGACGGCGAGCCGCCGGAGTTCGTGGCGGCCGTCGAGACCATGCGTGCGGCCCGGCTCCGTCCCGAGATCCACTGCGAGGAGATGCCCGCGCCGCAGCGCATCGCGCCGTTCGCGGCGGCCCTCTCCGCCGACGTGACGGTCGACGGCGACGAGGTCGGCACCGGTCGGATCATCCTGCTCCACGACCCGCAGGGCAACGACGCCTGGGACGGCGAGTTCCGCTGCGTCGCCTACGCGCGGGCCGAGATCGACGTCGACCTGGTCACCGACCCGATGCTGGCAGCGGTCGGCTGGACCTGGCTGACCGACGCCCTCGAGGCGCACGGTGCGGCCTTCCACATGGCCTCCGGCACGGTCACGAAGGTGGCGACCGAGAGCTTCGGCGGGATGGCCGACGACAGCGCCGCCGCCCAGCTTGAGATCCGTGCCTCGTGGACCCCCCTCGCACCCGCCGGTGCCCTCGGCACCGCGACGTCGAGGGCGCAGCTCGACGTCGGCCCGCACGTCGAGGCCTGGGGCGAGCTGCTCTGCACGGCCGTGGGACTGCCGCCCGTGCCCGACGGGGTCGCGGTCATCCCGAGCCGCCGGGGGCAGCGCGGCTGATGCCGGACGCCGACCAGCAGCACGACGCCGGCGGGCCCGGCCACGACGTGCCGGAGGAGCCCGAGCGGCCGCTCCTCACGCTCCGCGACGGCCTCCCGGCGATCACCGACACCGACGCCGCGCTCGCCGAGGCGTGCGCCGCGCTCGCTGCCGGCAGCGGCCCGGTCGCGATCGACGCCGAGCGCGCCTCGGGGTACCGCTACTCCAGCCGCGCCTACCTCATCCAGCTGCGCCGGGAGGGTGCCGGCACCTGGCTGGTCGACCCGATCGCCTTCGAGTCGCTGGCCCCGCTGGCCGCGGCCCTCGAGGGCACCGACTGGATCCTGCACGCGGCGACCCAGGACCTGCCCTGCCTGGCCGAGGTCGGCCTCCGGCCGGGGTCGCTGTTCGACACCGAGCTGGCCGGCCGGCTGCTCGGCTACCCCCGCGTCGGCCTCGCCACCCTGGTCGAGACCGTGCTCGGCGGGCGGATGAAGAAGGAGCACTCTGCCGTCGACTGGTCGCGGCGGCCGCTGCCCGAGCCCTGGCTGGAGTACGCCGCCCTCGACGTCGAGGTGCTGGTGGAGCTCCGCGAGGCCCTGGCGGCCCAGCTCGTCGAGGCGGGCAAGGACGAGTGGGCCCGGCAGGAGTTCGAGAGCCTCCTGTCCTTCGAGGCCACGACGCGGGTCGATGCGTGGCGGCGTACGTCGGGGATGCACCGCATCCGCGGGCGCCGTGGGCTCGCGGCGGTGCGCGCGCTGTGGCAGACCCGCGACGAGCTCGCCGAGCGCCGCGACGTCACCCCCGGCCGGATCATCCCCGACGCGGCCATCGTGGCGGCGGCGCAGGCCATGCCGTCCGACCGCGACTCGCTGCTGGCGGTGAAGGGGTTCCACGGGCGCGGGGCCGAGCGCTACGCCTCGCGCTGGGTCGCCGCGCTGCGCGACGTCGCCGGCCTCGACGAGTCCGAGCTGCCCACCCGGTCCCCCCGCTCCGACGGCCCACCGCTCCCCCGCGCCTGGGTCGACCGCGACCCGGTCGCCGCCCGGCGGCTCACCCTCGCCCGGGCCGCGCTCGGCGAGCTGGCCGAGGAGCAGGGGCTGCCGGTGGAGAACCTCCTCACCCCCGACTACCTGCGTCGCGTGCTCTGGTCCCCGCCCTCGACCCGGGACCCGGCGTCGCTCGCGGCGGCGGTCGACGCCGCGCTCGCCGGGCTCGGCGCCCGGGCCTGGCAGATCGGGCTCGCCGGACCGGTCGTCACCAGGGCCATCCTGGAGGCCGACACGCCTGCCGCCGAGCCGGAGCCCGAAGCCGACACCGAAGCCGACACCGAAGCCGACACCGGGACCGACGACGCGGACTAGTCGTCGTCCGCGTCCGGCTCGTCGGCGCCGGGCGACTCGGTGCCGCCCGGGTCGGGGGCGTCGGGGTCCTCGGGCGGCGCCAGCACGCTGCGCGACGCCTCGTCGATCTGCTCGGTGAGCACGTCGAGGTCGACGACCTCGACCTCCATCAGCTGCTTGAGCGGCGCCGCGACGGCGGCCTCGAGGTCGGCGCCGTTGGTGAGCAGCGGCGGAATCCGCATGTACTTGACGCTGTTGTTGAACACGCCCGAGTGCACCGGCGTGCGGCCCACCTGGAGGAAGGCGTCGGAGAGCGCCACCTCGGTGTTGGCCGGGGCGAGGTAGCCCGCGGCCGCGACCGCGCTCACCGACTCGGTCGAGATGAAGTCGACCAGGAAGTCGGCCGACTCGGCCACGTCGGCGGTCTCGCTCGAGATGCAGATGCCGGTGAGGTCGCCGATGGTCGCCGCGTCGTCGACCACCGGCATCGGCATGACGTCCCAGTCGAGGACGCCGGTGGGCCGCAGCTCCGGCACGAGGTCGCGGGTGCCGGCGATCATGCCGAGCTTGCCTTCGCGGAACCACTCGAGGGGGGTCTTCTGCGACAGCATGTCGGCCGAGAGCGTCAGCTTGGGGTCGCGCAGCGTCGGCAGCACCTCCTCGAGCGCCGACTTGGTGTCGTCGGAGGAGAAGGCGAGCGAGGTGGGCTCCTCGTCGTTGTCGAAGACCTGCCCGCCGCCGGAGTAGATGAACGGCGCCAGCCCGCGCACGGTCGGCGAGATGAAGAAGCCGCCGATGTTGCGACGCGGGCGGCTGGCGTAGTCGGCGGCGGTCTGGAACTGCTCGAGGGTCCAGGTCGGCTTCTTGGCGAGGTCCTCGTTGTCGACGTTCGGCACGTCGAGGCCCTTCTCGGCCATCGCCTCGAAGTCGACGAGCTTGGTGTTGTAGTAGATGACCATCGGCGAGATGCCGTAGGGCATGCACTGGAGCTCGCGGTCTCCGGAGAACGCCTCGAGCGCCGGGCGCGAGTAGCCGTCGCCGAAGTCGACGTCGCGGTCGTCGAGGAGGTTGCCGATGGGCTGGTTGAGGTTGCGCTCGCGGAGGTCGGCGAGGTCGCCGCGGCTGACCAGGAACACGTCAGGGACGTCGCCGCCGTCGATCGCCGTCATCAGGTCGTCGTGCGTGCCGTAGGCCTCCACCTTGACCTTGACCTTCTCGGCGGCGTGCCAGGCGTTGTAGGTGTCGACCACCGACCGGTAGGCGTCGGTCTCCTTCTTGGTGCCCCAGACGCCGAAGGTCAGGTTGACCTTGGAGACGGCCCGGGTGGGCGACGGCGGCGCGGGGTCGGGGTCGTCGTCACCGGTGCACCCGGCCAGGGCCGCACCCAGCACGAGAGCCAGTGGCACCACGACCCACCTGCGCTGCACGCCCCGCCCTCCTCTCGGCCCGCGCCACCCTACAGACCGCCCACCGACAGCAGTCCGAGCCCTCCGCCGGGCGCTCACCTGATGGCGTGGAAGCGCCTGGCCTCGGCCACGACGCGGTCGAAGACCTCGCGGGTGACCGCCGCGCCCTCGCGGCGGATCGCGGCGTCCTCGAGGATGATCAGCCGGTCGAGGCGGACCTCGCTCGGCCGGTGCTCGTCGTCCCACGCGCCGGTGCCGATGTCCATCCAGTGCCGGCCGTGCCGTGCCTCGTCCGCGGCGTCGCGGTCGTGGTCCTGGCTGGTCAGCATGAGCCCGGCCCAGTACTCCACGCCCTCGATCTCGGTGTGGCCGATCAGCAGCACCGGGCGGTCCTTGCCCTGGCTCGGGTCCTCCTCGAACGGCACCCAGCCCCACACCACCTCACCGGGGTCGGGCTGACCGTCTGCCTCGGGCTCGTAGGACGTCACCGGACCAACCTAGGGTCGGAATCTGAGGAGAACCTGGAATGCCGCCCCGGGGCCGGTCGTTACAATGAACGTGCATGCCGGGCCGCGGCAGCCCCGGGTCCCAAAATCAGCCGCTTCGAGCGGCCACGCGCCGTGAGGCGCTCCCGGTCCGGCATGCACCAGCTCCAGGGTCGAGCAGCCCGGTCAGGCCAGTCCGTGCGCGAGCTCCTCGTGCCCCGCGGCCTCGAGCTGCTCGGAGAGCACCAGCATCCGGGCGACCTCCGTCTCCGACGCCTCGTCGAGCGCGGCCCGGCCGGTCGCGACCACCCGCGCGAACGCCGCCGCGCGGAACAGCACGTCGGCGAAGTCGCTGCCCGCGATCCCGCGCAGCACCGCGTCGACCATGGTCCGCAGCTCGTCGGGGCCGGGCGGGTCGGCGACGCCAGCCACGACCTGCGCGACCTGGGCCGTACGCCGTCCCGCGTCGTACTCGCGCGCGACCGCCACCGGGTCGGCGTAGACCCACGACCGCAGCACGAACAGCCGCCACAGGCACCCGGCGAGCGAGTCGGCCGGCGACCCGGCCCACACCTCGGCGATCGTCTCGATGCCCTCGGTCTCGGCGAGGTGCAGGACCCGCTCGGCGACCTCCGGGTCGTCGGTGTCGCGCACGCCGCGGACCAGCAGGTTGGCCGCCCGGTCGGCCGCCTCGCTCACGCGGGCCGGGTCCTCGCCGCCCACGATGTCGGCGAAGAACTCCGCACCGGGCTTCATCGGGCGGTGGTGCTGGCGGTCGGACGACACGCTGCTCACGCTACTGGGGCGCTCCTCGCGCCTCAGCCGTCCGTCAGCACCGCCCTCAGCCGCTGCTCGCTGACCGGGTGGGCGGTGCCGAGCTGCTGGGCCCACAGCGAGACGCGCAGCTCCTCCAGCATCCAGCGCGCCCGCCGCAGCCGCTCGCCCGGTGGCCGCCCCTCGGGGAGCGCCGCCACCTGGTGGAGGTAGGACTCCTGCAGGTCGGCGACCCGGTCCATCAGCGCGCGGTCGCGGTTGACGGCGCCCCCGCCCTGGTCGAGCGCCGCGCGGCGCAGCGAGAGGGCGCGGAGGTAGGTCAGGTAGCGGCGCAGCTGCTCGGGGCCGGCCTCGGCGACGAAGCCGACGTGCACCAGCCGGCCGAGCTGCGCCTTGAGGTCGGCGAGCGCGGGCAGCAGCGGCAGCTCGGCGCGTCCGCTCAGCACCTTGTCGGCGGCCCGCCAGTCGTCCAGCACGCGGAGCAGGTCGGCGAGCAGCGTCCGGACACCGTCTGGTGCGGTGGCGCTCGCCGACGCGCGCAGGGCCGCGTAGGTCTCCGGCGTGCGCACGGGCGGCGCGGCGTCCACCAGCCCCTGCACGACCGCGGCGCGGACGTCGTCGAGCAGCGCCGGGACCGCGCCGTACGGCGTGCCGACGAGCCCGAGCCGCTGCGCGGTGCTCAACCCACCCGTCAGCTCGGCGTCCGACGGCAGGTCGAGGCCGAGCAGGAGCAGCCGCCGCACGCCGAGCCGGTGCCGTGCCTCCGCCTCGTCGGTGGTGCCGAAGACACCGAGCCCGACGCTCTCGCCCTCGTCGACCAGCGCGGGGAACACGGTCACCCGGTGCCCGGCGCGGGTCAGCGTGGCCGACTCCTCCAGGGTCCCGAACGCCCAGGTCGTCTCGCCCGTGCGGGCCAGGCCGCTGTCGGTCGCGACCTCCTCCAGCGCCCGCTCGAACTGCGGCCGCAGCGGCGCCTTCAGCGCCTCGAGGTCCTTGCCACGGGCCTGCTCGGTGCCGCCCTCGTCGACCACGCGGTAGGTCGGCTGGAGGTGCGGCGCGACCTTCGACCAGTCCCACGCGTCGCGCGGCACGACGACGCCGGTGGTCGACCGCATCCAGCGCTCGAGCGCATCGAGCAACGGCTCCTCGCCCGCCGGCACCGCGGCGAGGAACTCCTTCGCCTTGTTGGGCGCGGGCACGAACGACACCCGCAGGCTCTTGGGCAGCGACCGGATGAGGCTGGTGACGAGCTCCTCGCGGAGCCCCGGGACGTTCCACGAGAAGTCGTCCGCCTCGACCCGGTTGAGCGTCGCGACCGGCACGTCGATCGTGAGGCCGTCCTCGGCCGTGCCCGGCTCGAAGTGGTAGCTGATCGGGAAGGTCAGATCCTCGCCGCCGTCCCACTGCTCGGGGTAGTCGGCGTCGGTGACGGCCTCGGCCGTGTCGTGGGTGAGCATCGCCGGGTCGAAGGTGAGCAGGTCGGGCCGCTCGCGTCGCTCCTGCTTCCACCACTGGTCGAAGTGGGCGCCGCTGACGACGCCGGCGCCGACGCGCTCGTCGTAGAAGTCGAAGAGGGTGTGCTCGTCGACCACGATGTCGCGCCGCCGGGCCCGGTGCTCGAGCTCCTCGGCCTCCTCGAGCAGCCGGCGGTTGGTCTCGAGGAAGCGGTGCCGACCGGACTCGGACGCGGCCCACTCCCCGTGCACGAGGGCGTGCCGGATGAACAGCTCGCGCGAGAGCGCCACGTCGATCCTGCCGTAGGCCACCAGCCGGTCGGCGACGAGCGGGACGCCGTACAGCGTCACCCGCTCGTGGGCCATGACGGACGCCCTCTTCTTCGACCAGTGCGGCTCGGAGTAGGTCCGCTTCACCAGGTGGCCGCCGAGCTCCTCGGCCCACTCGGGCTTGATCGCGGCGTTCTGCCGGGCCCAGAGGCGTGAGGTCTCCACCAGCTCGCCGGCCATGAGGAACTGCGGGTTCTTCCGGTGCAGGCCGCTGCCCGGGAAGATCGCGAACCGCGCACCGCGGGCGCCGAGGTACTCGCGCGGGCCCCTGGTGCGGCCGGCGTCGCGCCGGTCGCGCTCCTCGAGCAGCCCGATGTGCGAGAGCAGCCCGGCCAGGAGCGACTGGTGGATGCCGTCGGCGTCAGGGGTGTCCGCAGGGTGCCCGAGCCGGATCTCCATCTCCTTGCAGACCTGGCGCAGCTGCGACTCGAAGTCCTGCCACTCGCGGACCCGCAGGTAGTTGAGGAACTCGCGCTTGCACATCCGCCGGAACGCCGACGACGACAGCTCCTTCTGCTGCTGCTTGACGTAGCGCCACAGGTTGAGCCAGGTGAGGAAGTCACTGCCCTCGGCCTTGAAGCGTGCGTGCTGCTGGTCGGCCTGCGCCTGCAGGCTCTGCTGGTCCGGGCCGGGCCGCTCGCGCGGGTCCTGGAGCGACAGCGCCGCGGCGATCACGATCACCTCGCGGACGCACCCCCGGCGCTCGGCCTCGACCACCATCCGCGCCAGCCGCGGGTCGACGGGCAGCCGCGCGAGCCGCCTCCCGACCTTGGTCAGCCGCTCACCGCGCAGGGCGCCGAGCTCCTCCAGGAGCTGGACGCCGGCGGTGACGTTGCGGCGGTCCGGGGGCTCGACGAACGGGAACCGCGCCAGGTCGCCCAGGCCCAGCGAGGCCATCTGAAGGATCACGCTCGCGAGGTTGGTCCGCAGGATCTCCGGGTCGGTGAACGCCGGTCGCGCCTCGAAGTCCTCCTCGGAGTAGAGCCGGATCGCGATGCCGGGCCCCAGCCGTCCGCAGCGGCCCGAGCGCTGGTTGGCCGAGGCCTGGCTGATGGGCTCGACCGGGAGCCGCTGCACCTTCGTGCGCACCGAGTAGCGGCTGATCCGCGCGACGCCGGTGTCGACGACGTACCTGATGCCGGGCACGGTGAGCGAGGTCTCCGCGACGTTCGTGGCCAGCACGACCCGGCGACCCGTGTGCGGGGCGAACACCTTGTGCTGCTCGGCCGCCGAGAGCCGGGAGTAGAGCGGCACGACCTCGGTGCCGCCGCCCCGGGTCGAGCCGGTCAGCTCGGCGAGGGCGTCAGCGGTGTCGCGGATCTCCCGCTCGCCCGGCAGGAACACGAGCACGTCGCCGGGCCCCTCGGCGGAGAGCTCGCGGACCGCCTCGACGATGGCCTCCACCTGGTCCCGGACGATCAGCTCGCCCTCGCTGTCCCTGTCGTCCCGGCGATCCTCGGGAAGCTCCATCAGCGGCCGGTAGCGCACCTCCACCGGGTAGGTGCGCCCGGACACCTCGACCACCGGCGCGTCGAAGTGCTCGGCGAAGCGCTGGACGTCGATCGTCGCGCTGGTGATGATGAGCTTGAGGTCGGGCCGGCGCGGCAGCAGCCGCTTGAGGTAGCCGAGCAGGAAGTCGATGTTGAGCGACCGCTCGTGCGCCTCGTCGATGATGATCGTGTCGTAGCGGCGCAGGTCGCGGTCGCGCTGCAGCTCCGCGAGCAGGATGCCGTCGGTCATCAGCTTGACCCGGCTGCTCCTCGACGTCCGGTCGGTGAAGCGCACCTGGTAGCCCACGAGGTCGCCGAGCTCGGTGCCGAGCTCCTCGGCGATCCGCTCGGCCACCGACCGCGCCGCGATGCGGCGGGGCTGGGTGTGCCCGATGATCCCTCCGCCGCGGCCGCCCTGGCGCCCGGCCCCGCGACCGAGCTCGAGGCAGATCTTCGGCAGCTGGGTGGTCTTGCCCGAGCCCGTCTCACCGGCCACGATCACGACCTGGTGGTCGCGGATGGCGGCGGCGATGTCCGCCCGGCGTTCGCTGACCGGGAGCTCTTCGGGATAGCTGATCCGCAGCGAGGTCTCGGTCATGACAGGTCCATTGTCCAGTGCGTGCGTGACAGAGAGCGAGGCGATTGCGGTGGGCGACGACGGCGGGTCGGCCGGTTACCCGCCACTTGCCTAGAACACGTTCTAGTTGCAACGATCGCCGGCATGAGCGAGTACGACGTCGTGGTGGTCGGTTCCGGCGGCGGTGCGCTCACCGGCGCGGCGCTGGCCGCCAAGGCCGGGCTCTCAGTCTGCGTGGTCGAGAAGACCGACAAGCTGGGCGGCACCTCGGCGTACTCCGGCGGCGCGTGCTGGCTCCCGGGCTCCGAGGTGCAGCAGCGCGCGGGCATCGCCGACTCGACCGAGGGCGCGCGTGACTACCTCGCCGCGATCCTCGGCCCCGGCCTGCCGAGCGCCCAGCAGGCGAAGGTCGAGGCCTTCCTCCAGACCGCGCCCGCGCTGGTCGCCCGCCTCGAGGACGACCCCGACATGGAGTTCGAGTGGCTGCCGTTCTCGGAGTACTACGACGCGCCCGGCCGGGTGCCGTTCGGCCGCTCGATCCAGCCCACGAACCTCAAGCGCGCCGACCTCCCGCCCGAGGTCGCCGAACTGGTCCGGCCGCCGGTCGAGCGCGACCGCGCCGGCGAGCGCGGCCGCAACACGCTCAGCGGCGGCCAGTCGCTGATCGCCCGCCTCGCTGCCGTCGTGGTCCGCGAGGGCGGCACGTTCCGCACCAACCTCCCGGTGACCGGGCTCGTCACCGACCCCGACGACCCGGGCGGCCGCGTCGTGGGGGTCGCGGCCATGTCGCCCGAGGGGCCGGTCCGGCTCGGCGCCCGCCTCGGGGTCCTCCTGGCGTCCGGCGGCTTCGAGGGCAACGACGAGATGCGACGCGAGCACGGCGTGCCCGGCGACCCGGCCTGGACGATGGCGCCGCGCGGCACCAACACCGGCGAGCCGATCACCGCGGCGATCGCGATCGGCGCGGCCACCGACTTCACCGCGCAGGGGTGGTTCTGCCCCGGGCTCGAGCAGCCCGACGGCGGCGGCTCGTTCACGCTCGGGTTCCGCAGCGGGCTGATGGTCGACCGGACCGGCCGGCGCTACGCCAACGAGTGCCTGCCCTACGACCGGTTCGGCCGGGAGATGGCCGAGGCTCCTGACCGGATCCCGTCGTGGTTCGTCTTCGACTCCCGCGAGGACGGCCGGCTCCCCGCGATCGCGATGCCCGAGGGCGACCCGGCCGCGCACCTCGAGGCCGGCACGTGGGTCACCGCGACCACGCTCCCCGAGCTCGCCGAGGCGGCGGGACTCCCCGCCGGAGCTCTCGTCGAGACCGTCGAGCGCTTCAACGGCTACGCCGCGACCGGGGTGGACGACGAGTTCCACCGGGGCGAGGACGAGTACGACCTGTTCTTCGCCGCCGGTCACGGCCCCAACAAGGCGCTCTCCTCGCTCGACGCCCCGCCGTACTTCGCGGCGCGCTTCGTGCTCTCCGACCTCGGCACCAAGGGCGGCCTGGTCACCGACGCGGCCGGCCGCGTGCTCCGCGAGGACGGCACGCCGATCTCCGGGCTGTACGCCGCCGGCAACACCGCCGCGTCGGTCTTCGGTCCGGTCTACCCCGGCCCGGGGGCGCCGCTCGGCTCGGCGATGGTCTTCGCCGCGCTGGCCGTCGACGACCTGGCCGGCCAGAACACCTCCGGACAGATCATCTAGGCCGTGGCCTAGCGCGCCGGCTGCCAGGCCTGCTGGATGACGAAGCCGTAGGCCCGCTTCTTCGGGAACTTCGGGTTGGAGGAGAAGACCCGCACGCCGTAGGCGTCGCCGTCGTACTGCACCAGCCACCCGCCGCCGGCCCGCTTCTTCAGGCGCGCCAGGTGCACTGTGGTGCCGAGGTCGTCGATGACGACCTGCGAGCACGACCGGAAGCTGGTCAGGCACGTGAAGGTGCCGTGGCTGTAGATCGGCTCGACCGTCCAGGCGAGGGTGCCCTTCGACACCCCACCGACGCTCCACGTGCCGCGCACCCAGGGCGTCCGGCTGATGCCGGTCTGCGCGAAGGACTCGCCGGGCTTCACCAGGGCCGCCACCCCGGCGGTGACGAAGCCGTCGACGTCGATGCTGCGCGGCGCGACCGGCGCCGTGCCGGGCAGGATGAGACGGGGGTCCGAGGCCGCCGCCACGAGCTGGGCCTCGCTGGAGGTCACGCCGGCCGCGCGGCGGCCGGGGCTGTATGTCGGGTCGGACGTCAGCACCACGACCTGTCCGCTGTCGTGCTCCACCGCGACCTGGAGCACGCCGTCGTGCGTCGCGACCTCCGGCGCCCGGGTGTCGGGGGCGCGGGTGTTGGTGAAGCCGTCGGCGACGTGGCACTTCCAGGACGCGAACGACGCGCCGCACAGCCAGTCGACCTGGTCCCATCCGCTGGTGACGGTGATCTCGAGCCCTGACCGCGAGCGGCCGTTCTCCCAGCGGAAGGTCGAGCCCAGCGCGTAGAGGCTGCCGCCGAGGGTCTTGGTCTCCTTGGTGTCGATTTTGCGGTCGTACGGCTGCAGGTGCACGCGGTCGGGGTCGAGGCGCTCGGCGAGCACGGTGTTGTAGTAGCTCAGCACCCGGTGCACCCGGATCTTGCCGGTGTGGGTCGGTGGCACAGTCGGATCGGTCGTCGGCGCGACGGTCGGGGTGGACGTCGGCGTCTCGGTGGGCGTCGAGGTCGGCGTGCCGGTGGGGGTGCCCGTGGGCGTGGACGTCGGGGTGGACGTCGGGGTGGACTCCCCGGTCGGCCCGTGGCTGGACGTGTAGTGCGTCCCGCTCGTGCCCTGGGTGGCGGAGCCGCCGAGGTCCGGGCCGTGGGTCGACCCCTTGGCCGGCAGGTCGTCGCCGGCGCCCGACGGCGGGCCCGCCGGGTCGAGACCCTGAGCGCCCGCACCCTTGTCGTGGCCGTTCCCGGAGCCCTGGCCCTGCGCTACGACCCCGTCGCTGCTCTGCGCGGACGGCGTGGAGCCCGCGCTCGGCGTGGAGGTCGCCGTGCTCGAGGGCCGGGTGACCGACGGGACCTCGGTGGCCTTGGGGTCGCCGGCGGTGAGCCCGGTGACGCCGAGCACGACGGCCAGGGTCGCCGTGGTCGCGCCGGTCATCGCGACCCGCATGCGGAACAGCCGCCGGCGGCCGCGGCGCACGTCGTCGGTCGTGGGCACGACCGGCACGCTGACCCCGCGGGCCAGCGCGTGCAGCCGCTCCTCGAGGTGGCGGTCGGCTGGGTCGGTCATCGCCGTCCTCCTCGATGATCGGTGGCGGTCGGGGTCAGCAGGGCGGTGCGGAGCTTGTCGAGGGCGGCCGAGGTCTGGCTCTTCACGGTGCCGGGACTGACGCCGAGGTCGGCGGCCGTCTCCTCCACGGAGAGGCCCCAGTAGTGGCGCAGGACCACCACGCGCCGTTGCTTGGGCCCGAGGTCGCGCAGGGCGGCCCACAGGGCGTCGGAGTCCTCCGGCGCGACGCCCGTGGGCGCCGCCCGGTCGAGCCGGTCGTCCTCGGTCGGCGCCTCGCGGCGCCACGGGCGACGGGTCTCGTCGAGGTGGCTGTTGATGATCACCCGGCGGACGTAGGCGTCTACCGAGTCGGCGCGGGAGGCGCGCGGCCAGGCGACGTAGAGCTTCGCCAGCGCGGTCTGCACGATGTCCTCGGCGCGGTGCGGATCACCGCACAGCAGGTACGCGGTGCGGAACAGGTGCGCACGGCGACCGGCGACGTACGCCGTGAAGCCGTCGTCCCGTGAGCCGCCCAAGCGCCCGCTCCGATCGTCGGTGGCAGAACCTCTGTTCTACCCCTCTGACGAGGTGGCGCCCTCATCGGTTGGGATGGTTCCGAGAATTTTCCTCCGGCACCGCCGGGGGTCCGCGCTGCCGCTGCAGGCCGCCGGAAGGGCGCCGGCAGCGCGCCGAGTGGCACCGCCGTCGCCGCCGGGCTACGCTGGCGGCGTACAGAAATTGTCAGACAATCTGACGGACGACGCGACAAGACGGAGGAGGCGATCCCATGACGGCCACCCAGAACCCCACGCACGCGAGGGAAGAGTTCGAGCGGGCGGAGTCGCGCACGGCGCACAACTACCACCCGCTCCCCGTGGTGGTGTCGCACGCCGAGGGCGCCTGGATGTGGGACGTCGACGGACGCCGCTACCTCGACCTGCTCGCCGGCTACTCCGCGCTCAACTTCGGCCACAGCCACCCCGGCCTGATCGCCGCCGCGCACGCCCAGCTCGACCAGCTCACGCTGACCAGCCGCGCGTTCGTGCACGATCGCTTCGCCGACTTCTGCGCCGCCCTCGGCGACCTGTGCGGCAAGGACCTCGTGCTCCCGATGAACACCGGCGCCGAGGCCGTCGAGACCGCCATCAAGGTCTCGCGCAAGTGGGGCTACGAGGTCAAGGGCGTCCCGGCCGACCAGGCCAAGATCATCGTCGCGGCCGGCAACTTCCACGGCCGCACGACCACCATCGTCGGCTTCTCCGACGACCCCGACGCGCGTGACGGCTTCGGTCCGTTCACCCCCGGCTTCGTGACCGTGCCCTACGGCGACCTGGCCGCCATCGAGGCCGCGATCGACGCCAACACCGTCGCGGTCCTGATCGAGCCGATCCAGGGCGAGGGCGGCATCGTGATCCCGCCCGACGGCTACCTGCGCGGGATCCGTGACCTCTGCACCCAGCACGACGTGCTGTTCGCGGCCGACGAGATCCAGGCCGGCCTCGGCCGGACCGGCAAGACCTTCGCGTGCGACCACGAGGACGTCGTCCCCGACATCTACATCCTCGGCAAGGCGCTGGGCGGCGGCATCGTGCCGGTGTCGGCGATCGTCGCCGACCGCGACGTCCTCGGCGTGCTCCGCCCCGGCCAGCACGGCAGCACCTTCGGCGGCAACCCGCTCGCCTGCGCGGTCGGCCTCACCGTGGTCGAGATGCTGCGCACCGGCGAGCACCAGGCCCGCGCGGCCGAGCTCGGCATCCTGCTGCGCGAGCGCCTCGAGACGATGCTCGGCCACGGCGTGGTCGGGGTCCGCACCCGCGGTCTGTGGGCCGGCGTCGACGTCGACCCCGCGATCGGCACCGGCCGGATGGTCTGCGAGGCCCTGATGGCCCGCGGCGTCCTCGCCAAGGACACCCACGGCTCCACGATCCGGCTCGCGCCCCCGCTGGTCACCTCCTCCGAGGACCTGCTCTGGGGCCTCGACCAGCTCGAGGCCGTCGTCTCCTCCGCCTGAGCCTCAGACGAGGGCGGCCAGCGAGCCGCCGATGATCGCGAGCAGCTCCTCGCGCGTGACGGTCGGGCGGCCCGCCCGCTGGTCGGTGCCCCAGGTGATGACGAGCTCCTCGGTCATCGCCGACCAGCCGCGGACGACGAGGCGGTTGCGCGGGGTGTCGGCGACCAGCTCGCTGCCGGCGGCCAGGACCGACTCGGTGAAGATGCGCTCCGACAGCACGCCGCGCACCTCCTCGTAGATCGCGCGCAGCGCCTCGTTGCCGCCCGCGGCGCCCTTGAGCAGGGAGACGTAGCCCTCGAAGTTCGCCAGCACGTAGTCGACGTACGCCGCCACCGAGACCTGGAGCCGCACCAGCGGGTCGCCGTCGGCCGGTGGCGTCGTCTGCGCGATGAGGTCGTCGGCCGCCCGCCGTACGACTGCCTCGTGGAAGGCGTGCTTGTTGCCGAAGTAGTGGTAGAGCAGGCCGCGCGAGATGCCCGCCTCCTCGGCGAGCAGGTCGATCGAGAGCTCGTCCAGCGACCGCGTCGCGAGCAGCCGGACCCCGAGGTCGAGGAGCTGGCTGCGCCGCTCGTCCGGCGCGAGCCGGGAGCGTGTGGTGGCGGTCACGTCGTCCACCTTATTGACGTTTGTTCAACAACGCCAATACCGTCGGGGGATGACGTCCCGGACGGTCGACCACCTCATCATCGGCGCCGGCTTCGCCGGACTGTGCGCGGCGATCAAGCTCGACGAGGACGGGGAGAAGGACTTCGCGGTGCTCGAAGCCGGCTCCGACGTGGGTGGCACCTGGCGCGACAACACCTACCCGGGCGCGACGTGCGACATCCCCAGCCAGCTCTACTCCTTCTCCTTCGCGCCGCACGACTGGCCGCGGTCCTACTCCCAGCAGCCCGACATCCAGGCCTACATCCAGCAGGTCGCGGCCGAGTCCGGCACCCTGGACCGCTTCGTCTTCGACACCCCGGCGCAGGACGCCTCGTGGGACGACGAGGCGCAGCGCTGGACAGTGCGTACGCCGCACGGCGACTACGTCGCGAAGACGCTGATCGTCGGTGCCGGTGGCCTGTCCGCGCCCCGGATGCCCGAGATCGACGGCATCGAGACCTTCCAGGGCGAGGTGTTCCACTCGGCCCGGTGGAACCACGACCTCGACCTGTCGGGCAAGCGGGTCGCCGTGATCGGCACCGGCGCCTCGGCCATCCAGATCGTGCCGGAGCTGCAGAAGGTGCTGCAGGCGACGGGCGGCCACCTCGACGTCTACCAGCGCACCGCGCCGTGGGTCATCCCGCGCAACGACCGGGTCTACAGCTCCGTCGAGCGGTCCGCGCTGCGCCGGGTGCCGGGCCTGCGCAAGCTCTATCGCGCCGCGCTCTACTGGGGCCACGAGGCGTTCGTGCCGGCGTTCACCCTGGCCCCCGGGCTGGCCCTGCCGGCGGTCAAGCAGGCCCAGGCCAACATCAGGAAGGGGATCAAGGACCCGGAGCTCCGCGAGAAGGTCACGCCCCACTTCATGCTCGGCTGCAAGCGGGTGCTGAGGTCCAACGACTGGTATCCCGCGCTCGCCGCGGACAACGTCGAGCTGGTCACCGACCCGATCGCGAAGGTCACCGGCAACGCGATCGTCACCGCCGACGGCGTCGAGCGGGAGATCGACGTGCTGGTCGTGGCGACCGGCTTCTGGACGACCGAGCTACCGATCACCGAGCACGTCAGGGGGCGGAGCGGGCAGTCGCTGGCCGACCGGTGGCGCCAGAGCGGGATGGCGGCCTACAAGGGCACCGCGATCCCGGACTTCCCCAACCTGTTCATGATCGTGGGCCCCAACACCGGCCAGGGGCACACCTCGATGATCTTCATCATCGAGTCGCAGGTGGCCTACATCCGGGCCGCGCTCGAGCACCTGCGTCGCCACGGCCTCACCAGCGTGGAGGCGGAGCCCCGCGCCACCGACCGGTGGAACCGCTCCCTGCAGCGCCGCATGAAGCGAACCGTGTGGACCCGGGGCGGCTGCCAGAGCTGGTACCTCGACTCGCACGGCCGCAACACCACCCTCTGGCCGAGGACGACCGCCGACTTCCGTCGGCGGCTGGCGTCCTTCGACGCCGAGGCCTATCGGGAGGTACGCGCATGAAGACGCTCGACGACAAGGTCGTGGTGATCACCGGCGCGGGCTCGGGCATCGGCCGCGCCCTCGCGCTCGACCTCGCCCGCCGCGGGTCGCTGCTCGCGCTGTCGGACGTCGACGAGACCGGCCTGGCCGAGACCGTCGCGCAGGTCCGGAAGGCCGGCGTGGCGAAGGTGCGCAGCGACCGGCTCGACGTGGCCGACCGCGACGCGTTCGCCCGCTACGCGCTCGACGTCGTGCAGGACTTCGGCCGGGTCAATGTGGTCGTCAACAACGCCGGGGTCGCGCTGGCCGGCGACTTCACCGACCTCGAGTACGCCGACATCGACTGGATCGTCGGCGTGAACTTCTGGGGCGTGGTGCACGGCACCAAGGAGTTCCTGCCCCACCTGATCGCCTCCGGCGACGGCCACGTGGTCAACCTGTCCTCGCTGTTCGGGCTGGTCTCGATGCCCGGCCAGTCGATGTACAACGCGACCAAGTACGCCGTCCGCGGCATGACCGAGGCGCTGCGCGAGGAGATGCTCATCGCCGGTCACCCGGTCGGCGTCACCGCCGTCCACCCCGGCGGCATCAAGACCGCGATCGCCCGAAACGCGCGCGTCTCGGCGAAGGAGAGCAAGGAGCAGACCGCCCAGCTCTTCGACAAGAAGCTCGCGCGGATGACGCCCGAGCGGGCCGCCGAGATCATCGTGCAGGGCATCCTCAAGAACCGGGCGCGCGTGCTCGTCGGCATCGACGCCCACGCCGTGCACCACCTCGCCAAGCTGCTCGGGTCGCGCTACCAGGACGTCGTCGCGAAGACGTCGAAGCGGGTGCTGCCGGACAAGGCGACCGTGGTCTGAGTGTCTCGGATTGCGGTAGAACCTCGGGGTGGCTCTCTCCGCCGGTGACGCCGTCCGCGTCGTGATGACCAAGTGGGGCGACCGGCCGCACTGGGAGATGGACGCCCTCTACCTCGGCGCCGACCACGCCGGCGACTGGATCGCGTTCCCGGTCGGCACCGTCATGTCGCGGCCCGGGGTGTCCGTCACGACGACCAACGAGCAGGTGGGGCTGGTGCCGTCCGCCGGCACCGCCGTCGGCCGGGCCTGGCTGGCGACCTTTCACGGGCCGGGCGGCAACGTCTGGACCTACGTCGACATGACCACCGTGCCGTCGTGGCACGGGCACACCGTCCGGGCCGTCGACCTCGACCTCGACGTCGTCGAGGGGCTCGACCGCGTGGTGTACGTCGACGACCAGGACGAGTTCGACGAGCACCGGGTCGAGCTCGGCTACCCGCGCGAGGTGGTCGACCTGGCCATGGCGACGCGCGACCTGGTGCTCACCGCGGTGCGCGACAAGCACCCGCCGTTCGACGGGTCGGCCCAGCCGTGGTTCGACGTGCTGCACTCGCTCACCCGGTGAGCGACGGCGACTGGGCCGCCTACCGCCAGGAGGTCTTCGGCGAGCCCTACCTGGTCTGGCACGACGGGCCCGACTTCGACGAGATCGCGCGACGCTTCGCCGACGACCCGGAGGCCGTGCTCGCGCTGCTGGAGCAGGGCATCGCCGAGAACGACCCGGTCGCCGCGCAGGCCTGTCGCGAGCTGGGCGCGGCCGCCGAGCAGGTGCCGACCATCGTCGCGCTGCTCGAGCAGGCGAGGCCGGCGACGTACGGCGCCGCCCGCACCGAGGTGGCCGCCTCGCTGCACGCCCTCGGCGCCTCTGCCGAGGAGATGGGCGCCGAGGTCGCCGCCGTGCTGCGCTCGCCGGACCACTGGGGAGTGAGGCTCGACGCGGCCCGGCGGCTCGCCGACTTCGCGCCCACGCCCGCGCTGGTCGCCGCGGCCGCGGACGGCGTGCGCGCCGAGGCCTACCTGGTCCGCTACCACTCGGCGAACACGCTGCTGCGCTGGGCAGGCCGACGCGTCGACATCAGCGAGGACGACGAGCTGTTCGGGCTGATCGTCGACGACGGCGGACCGGGCCGGTGGGCCGAGGCCGCGGAGCGGCTGGCCGCCGCCGTGCCGCCACCCGTGTGACAGCCTGACCGGGTGCGGATCGACTTCCACCCCTCGGCCGAGCCCACGATCGGGGTGGAGTGGGAGCTGGCGCTGGTCGACCGGCAGACCCGTGACCTCCGCAACGACGCCGCGCACCTGTTCGCGCGGGCGAAGGCGAGGCTCCCCGACCCCGGGCGGCTGCACAAGGAGCTCCTGAAGAACACCGTCGAGGTCGTCACCGGCGTGTGCGCCACGGTCGACGAGGCGATGACCGACCTGCGCCGCACCCTCGAGGTCGTCGTGCCGGCCGGGGACGAGCTCGGCATCGACCTGTTCGGCGCGGGCACCCACCCGTTCGCGTCGTGGACGGTCCAGCAGCTGACCGAGGGCCACCGCTACGCCGAGCTCATCAACCGGACCCAGTGGTGGGGCCGGCAGATGCTGATCTGGGGCGTGCACGTGCACGTCGGCATGCCGGAGCGGTCGCGGGTCATGCCGGTGCTGTCGTCGCTGCTCAACCACTACCCGCACCTCCAGGCGCTGTCGGCGTCGTCGCCGATCTGGGCCGGCCACGACACCGGCTACGCGTCCAACCGCGCGCTGATGTTCCAGCAGCTGCCGACCGCCGGGCTGCCGTTCCAGTTCGCGGAGTGGTCGGAGTTCGAGGCGTACGTCGGCGACCAGGTCACCACCGGCGTGATCGACGAGCTGACCGAGGTGCGCTGGGACGTCCGGCCCGCCCCGCACCTCGGGACGCTGGAGAACCGCATCTGCGACGGCGTCTCGACCTTCGCGGACCTCTCGGCGCTGGTCGCGCTCATGCACTGCCTCGTCGTCGACCTCGACGCCAGGGCCGCCGCCGGCGAGGAGCTGCCCGTGCTGCCGCCGTGGCACGTGCAGGAGAACAAGTGGCGCGCGGCCCGCTACGGGCTCGAGGCGATCATCATCCTCGACGCCGAGTCGCACGAGGCGCTCCTCACCGACGACCTCACGCGCCTGGTCGAGCGGCTGGCCCCGGTGGCCGAGCGGCTCGGCTGCGCCGCCGAGCTGGCGTCGGTGCTCGACATCCCGGCCCGCGGGGCGTCGTACCAGCGGCAGCGGGAGGTCGCCGCCCGGGCCGACGGCGACCTCGTCGCGGTCGTCGACGCGGTGGTGCAGGAGCTGCGGGCGGAGCTCGGGTGAGCCTCGAGCTGGTGCCGCTGAGCGTGGACCACGCGCCCGCGATGGTGGCGGTGCTCGCCGACCCGTCGATCTATGAGTTCACCGGCGGCACGCAGCCGACGCTCGAGGAGCTCACGGCCCGCTACGCCCGACAGACGGCGGGGCACTCCTCCGACGGCTCGGAGCGGTGGCTCAACTGGGTGGTGCTGCTCGACTCCGACCCGGTGGGCTACGTCCAGGCCACGGTGACCGGCGACTCCGCGGAGATCGCGTGGGTCGTCTCCCCGCCCGCCCAGGGCCGCGGCGTGGCGAGCGCGGCCGCGCGCGCGATGGTCGACGAGCTCACCGCCAGCGGCGTACGCCGGCTCGTCGCGCACGTCCACCCCGACCACGCGGCGTCGGCCCGCGTCGCCGAGCGGCTCGGCCTGCGGCGCACCGACGTCGTCGAGGACGGCGAGGTGCGCTGGGTCCGCGACGACCTCGACCCCGACGGCTTCGTGGCCGAGTGGCGCGCCTGGCACGACGCGCGCGAGGAGCGGCTGCGCGACCCGCACGGCTGGCTGTCGATCACCGCGATCCACTGGCCGACGTCGGTGCCGCAGCGCTTCGCCGACGCACCTGGAGAGTGGTCGGCCGACGGCGCCCGGGCGACCGTGTCGCTCGGGCCGGGCGAGACGCTGCAGCCTCCGGACGGCCCCGTGCTGGCCGCCGGCGTGCACGTGCTCGGGCCGCTCGACGACCTCGGGGTGCGGCTGGGCTTCGGCGACGCGGTGGTGCAGGTGGCCGAGCGCGAGGGGCGCGTGATCCTCCGCCCCCGCCACCCAGACTCCCCGAACCTGCGCGCCTACCGCGGCACCCCCTGCTACCCCGCCGACCCCGGCTGGGTGGTGCGGGGCCGGTTCGAGCCCTACACCCGGCCGGACGGCGACGCCGTCGGCGAGGTGGTCTTCGAGCGCGACGGCGCCGAGCACCGGCTCGTCGCGTGGGGCGAGGATGACGGGAGCCTGTGGATCCTGTTCCGCGACGCGACCTCGGGCGTGACGACGTACGCCGCCCTGCGCCAGCTGGTCGTCGAGCCGCCGGCGCAGGACGGCAGCGTGCGGATCGACTTCAACCGCGCGTTCAACATGCCGTGCGCCTACACCGACTTCGCGACGTGCCCGCTGCCCCCACCGGCGAACACGCTGGGCTTCGCGGTGGAGGCAGGCGAGCAGGTCCCGGACACCGCCTGAGCGGGCCGAGCACGAGGCGGGCGAAGCCGACCCGGTCAGTAGCCGGTCAGTAGCCGCCCTCGGGCGGCACCATCTCGAGGCGGACGCCGAGCAACCGCACCGGCCGGTCCTTCTCCACGCGGTCGAGCAGGCTCACCGCCTGCTCCGCGAGGTGCTCGGGGTCGTTGCTCGACTCCTTGAGCGTCAGGCTGCGACTGATCGTGAAGAACGGCTTGTAGCGCAGCTTCAGCCCGACCCGCGCTGCCGGCCGGCCCTCGCGGTCGATGTCCTCGACGACCTGGCGGGTGAGCGCGCGCACCTCCTCGGCGATCCGGTCCCAGTCCTCCAGGTCCTCCTGGAACGTGGTCTCCCGCCCGTGCGCCCGAGGCACCCACGGCTCACCGGTCACCACGCTGTCGCTCACCCCGCGACCGATGCGGTGGTACCACGGCCCCATCGTCGGCCCCAGCTCCGCCGCCAGCACCCGCGCGTCCGACTGCGCGAGCTGGGTCACGGTGTCGATCCCGAGCGCGGCGAGCTTCTTGGCGGTCTTGCCGCCGATCCCCCACAGCGCCGTCGTCGGCCGGTCCCCCATCACCTCGAACCAGTTCTCCGCCGTCAGCACGAAGCTCCCCCGCGGCTTCCCGAACTCCGTCGCGATCTTGGCCCGCAGCTTGTTGTCGCCGATCCCCACCGAGCAGTGCAGCCGCGTCTCCTCCAGCACCCGGGCCCGGATCTCCCCCGCGAACGCGAGGGGGTCGAGGGTTGGCCCACCCGTGGGCCCCTTCCCCAAGGAGACGTCCGCCTCCTGCTGCACGGGTGGGAGGCTCCCCTGCCCCGCCTCCTCCACCGGTGGTGCTGCGTCGGCCTCGAGCTGGTCGGCGGCGCCGGCCCACGGCCGGCCGCGGCCGAGCTGGCCGGTGCCCTTCGTCGCCGGGTCGCCGGGCTGCGGGCCGGCGGCGACGAACGCCTCGTCCCAGCCCAGCACGTCGACGACAACCGGACGCCCACCCCACTCGAGCGACCGGATCGTGCCCATCACCGCGGCCGACGCCTCGTCGTAGGCCTCGCGGTCGACCGGCAGGAACACCGCGTCCGGGCACTTGCGCGCCGCGATCCGCAGGGCCATGCCGGAGCCGACCCCGAACTCCCGCGCTTCGTACGACGCCGTCGACACCACGCCGCGCTTCGTCGGGTCGCCGTCGCCGCCGACGATCACCGGTCGGCCCGCGAGCTCGGGCCGGCGCAACACCTCGACCGCCGCGATGAACTGGTCGAGGTCGACGTGCAGGACCCAGTGGTCGATCGGGTGCTCCATCGCAGTCGGACCCGCGGTGCCGTCCTCAGTCATCGCCAGCCGGGTCCGCGCCCGGGCGCGCCTCCCACCGGGGTGGCGGCGGCAGCGCCTCGGTCGACTCGATCTGCGTCATCCCGGTGAGGAGCAGCAGGTCGACGATGACCGAGCGCAGCTGGCCCAGCACCACCTCGGCGGTCATCTCCTCGGCCCGCTCCACCAGACTCGACGCCTCGCCGACCTGCAGCAGCGCACCGCGCGCCGCCACCGCCATCCGGTCGGCCGCCAGCTCGTCGGCCACGAGGTCGGCGGCGTTCGCCAGGTCGAGGGCCAGCAGCGAGTAGGACTTCGGGACGTGCCGGTCGTGGTAGGCCGCCACCGCGGTCTGCCGGACCAGCACGCGGGTGCTCCGCAGCGCCCGGTCGAGGGGCTCGACCAGGTCGGCCATCAGCCGGACCCCGGGCCGGTGCCTGACCCGGAACGGCGACGACGACACCACCGCCATGCCCTCGTCGGCGGCGTCCTGCAGCTCGCGGATCAGGCTGTCGGTCGAGCGCGCGTCGGCCAGCAGCTCGAGGCCCCGCTCGGCCACGCCGTCGACCATCACCTCGCCCGCGGCCCGCAGCAGCTCGGCGATCTTCCGCATCACCGTCGCCGCCTGCTCGCGCGGCCGCCGGAGCGCCGCCGCCGGCACCAGCGTGGCCGCCACCAGGGCGACGCACCCGCCGACCAGGGCGTCGCTCCACCGCACGAGGGCGTCGGAGGGCGCCGGCACCAGCGCCGAGATGATGATCGACTGCACGGCCGCCTGGGTGACGAACATCTGGCCGCTCGTGATCAGCAGCGCCGAGGTCATCGACAGCGTGACCACCAGCGTCAGCTGCCACCATCCCGACCCGATGAGGATCGCGAGCAGGTCGGCGAGCAGCACCCCGAGCGCGACGCCGGTCGTCACCTCGGCGACCCGGCGCAGCCGCTGCCCGTAGGACGTGCCGAGGCTCACCACCGCAGCGACGGGCGCGAAGAACGGTCGCGGGTGACCCAGGAGGTCGGCCGCGATCAGCCACGCCACCCCGGCGGCGGCCGCGCACTGAGCGATCTGCCAGCGCTTGGCGGCGACCCGGGCGAGACGGGCCCGGACCGAGACGCGGCCGCGGTCCCACAGCCGGTCGACCAGCTCCGCCTCGGCCTCCATGTCCGTCGATGCTGCCAGACGGGGCAGGCCCCCGCGCCGGGCACGCGGCGGCCGATCACGGCCGGCCCGCCGCGCCGGGCGCGACCGTCGAGGTCGGCGGTGGCGAGACGGCCGACCAGGCGACGATCGCGGTCGTCACCGTCGCGACCACCAGGCCGAGGGTGCGCAGGGCGCCCGGCGAGGCGCCGGGCGGGACGTTGGGCGCGGCGCCGGGCGAGGCGTTGGGCGAGGCGTTGGGACGTGGGTGCAGCGGGTGCATGAGTCCTCCGCAGGACGTGGGGCTGGGAACGGGTCGACGCTAGGACGGCGGAGCGACGCACGCCCGCGCGCAGCTGCCGGGCTGTGGACAGCGTCCGCACCGGGGCCACCTGTGGAGAGCTCGTGGCGGCCGGCCCCGCCCCGGGGTTGTGGCACCCGGCAGCGCGGGGAAGGATCACAGCCAGCCCTCAGACCCAAGGAGTCCGGTGCCCACTCCGATCGACCCGACGTCCACCGCGTTCCTCCTCGCGGAGAACCGCAACATGCCCATGCACGTCGGCGGGCTGCAGCTGTTCGAGAAGCCGGAGGGCGCCGGCCGCAACTACACCCGCGAGATGTTCGAGGCGATGCGGGACGTCGAGGAGATCCGGCCGCTCTACCTCAAGCACCCCCACCGCTCCATCCGCACCGGCGGCCAGCTGGTGTGGAAGGAGGACGACCAGTTCGACATCGAGCACCACCTCCGCCACAGCGCCCTGCCCAAGCCGGGTCGGGTCCGCGAGCTCCTCGACCTGTGCGGACGCCTGCACTCGACCCGGCTCGCGTGGGAGCGACCGCTCTGGGAGACCCACGTCATCGAAGGCCTCCGTGACGGCCGCGTCGCGATGTACTCCAAGCTCCACCACGCGCTCGTCGACGGCGTCTCGGCGATGCGGCTCCTCCAGAGCGTGCTCAGCACCGACCCCGACGAGCGCGGCATGCCCGCGCCCTGGGGCGCCGGGGCCGGCTCGACGCGACCCAGGAAGGAGCGGCAGGACTTCAGCCTCTCCGAGGTGCCGATGACGGCCCTGCGCGGCGCGCTCGGCATCACCGCGGAGGCCGCCGGCATGCCGAGCGCGCTCGTCAAGACGCTCACCAAGAGCGTGCGCAACGAGACCTCGGCGCTGTCCCTCTACGCGCCCCGCACGCTCTTCAACCAGAAGATCACCGGTTCCCGCCGGTTCGCCGCCCAGGACTGGCCCGTCGAGCGGCTCCGCGCGATCGGCAAGGCCACCGGCACCACGCTGAACGACGTGGTGCTGGCGATGTGCAGCGGCGCCGTGCGCGCCTACCTGCTCGAGCTCGACGCGCTCCCCGAGGCGCCGCTGGTCGCGATGGTCCCCGTCGGCCTCAACGCCAAGCAGTCGCACGTCGCCTCCGCCGAGGGCGGCAACGCCGTCGGCGCGGTGATGTGCCAGCTGGCGACCGATCGCAGCGACCCCGCCGCCCGCCTCAAGTCGATCCACGCCTCGATGAAGGACGGCAAGCAGGCCCTCGAGGGGATGACACCGGTCCAGATCCTCGCGATGAGCGCGCTCGGCCAGGCGCCAGCCATCCTCACGCCGATGCTGCGCATGCAGGGGATCGTCCGGCCGCCGTACAACCTGATCATCAGCAACGTCCCCGGCCCCCGCACCACCCACTACTGGAACGGCGCCCGGATGGTCGGCACCTACCCGCTCTCGATCCCCATCAACGGGATGGCGCTCAACATCACCTGCACGTCCTACGACGGCAACATGGCCTTCGGGCTCACCGGCTGCCGTCGCACGGTGCCGCACCTCCAGCGGCTGCTCACGTTCCTCGACGACGAGGTGAAGGCGCTGGAGAAGGCCGCGGGCGTCTGACGCCTCGGTCAGTCGATGTAGAGGCGCGTCATGATCGCGTCGAACGCCCGGTCGGGCAGCACCCGTCGCGTCGTCATCACGGTGCTCGCGCCCTTCCCGGTCGAGTAGCGCGACTTCGGCCGCCGCGCGGTCGCCGCCTTGACGATCGCCTTCGCCACGACGTCGGGGCCGCTCGAGAGCCGCGGGTTGTCGACGCCCGCCATGGCCTTCGCGGCCTTGACCGCGCTGGCGGCGTAGACGCCGTCCTTGCTGCGCTCGACCAGCGAGGTCCGGGCGATCTCGTTCCACTCGGTGACGATGCCGGCCGGGTGGACCAGCACCACGTCGATCCCGAACGGGCGCAGCTCGACCCGCAGGCTGTCGCTGAACCCGTCGACCGCGAACTTGGTCGCGTGGTACCACGCCCCGAACGGCTCGTAGATCACCGCTCCGATCGAGGAGATGTTGATGATCCGGCCCGACCCCTGCTCCCGCATGTGCGGCGTCACGAGCTGGACCGGCCGGCGGCAGGCCGAACAGGTTGACCTCGAACTGCCGCCGCGCCTCCTCGATCGGCACGTCCTCGACCGCGCCGTACGAGCCGTAGCCCGCGTTGTTGACCAGCACGTCGATCCGGCCCTGCTCGGCCAGGATCCTCCCGATGCCGGCGACCATCGAGTCCTCGTCGGTGACGTCCATGGCGAAGGTGTGCACGCCCGCGGCCTCGAGCCCGGCCATCCGGTCGACGCGCCGCGCGACGGCGTACGTCGTGAAGCCGGCCTCGCGGAGCCGCAGCGCAGTCTGCTCGCCGATGCCGCTCGACCCGCCGGTGACCAGCGCGACCCTGCCGTCGCCCTTCCCGCTCATGCGCGCATCCTCGCGGCTGCGGCTGCCGCACCGCTACAGGCCGGTGGACCAGTGCCGGCGCGACGACAAATGCGTCACCATCCGTCGAGATCACCGCAACCCGCGCACGGACTCACCCCAG
>NZ_AUGT01000032.1 GCF_000422805.1 Nocardioides halotolerans DSM 19273
GACAGCTGATATGTAGGTCGTTCCTGTCAATAGGCAGGGTGAGGCGCCCGTCCCGATTGCTCGGGGCGGGCGCCTCTGCTTCGTCGTCTGTGGTGGTGGCTGGGCGTGTCTTTCGACGCGCGGTCAGGCTGATATGCGCGGGTTGGTTACCGCAGGACGGGCTGTTCGGCTGGAGCGGGTCGCGTGTCTAGGGTCGAGCGTCGCGCCGATCACTCGGCGTTGCTCATAGCTGTTTCGCGGGTCGCTCCTCGCGCTGCTGCCACCGTCCTCCTCCGACGAAGCAGTCCGGGGTGGGTTACTCCTCGAGCACGGCCAGGGACCAGCACCAGCCGGCCAGCTCGCGGGCGACGGCGATGTTGGCCACGACGTGACGCTTGTGTCGGGCGCGCATGGTGTTCCAGCGATGGTGCAGCCGTCGGTTGCCCTCGTCACCGCGGGCTCGGGCGGCGGGGCCGGCCAGCTCCCACCGCTCACGCATCGTCTTGCCGACCCGGTAGGCGGGTCGGTGGTGCCAGGCCGCTTCGACCAGCAGTCTGCGTAGGTGGGTGTTCCCGGTCTTGGTGATCGAGCCCTGAACCCTCGACTGGCCCGAGGAGTACTCGCTGGGCACCAGGCCGACGAAGGAGCCGATGGTCTTACCTGTGAACCGGTCCCAGTCGCCGACCTCGACCGCCAACGCGAACCCGGTCAGGGTGCCGATCCCACGCAGGCACCCCAGCCGAGTGACGAGCGGGGTGAACTCGCAGTCCGCGGC
Source organism: Nocardioides halotolerans DSM 19273 (assembly GCF_000422805.1). GTDB lineage: Bacteria > Actinomycetota > Actinomycetes > Propionibacteriales > Nocardioidaceae > Nocardioides > Nocardioides halotolerans. The sequence continues at coordinate 755 of NZ_AUGT01000032.1, forward strand.
CATCGCCGCGATCGCGGCGTCGAGCCGGTCCCGGCGGGCCTTCACCGCCAGCACGGCCTCGTAGTCGGACCCGAACGTCGCCCGGGTCGCCACCGCTGCGAGCTGGGCGCCGGTCTGTCGCAGCCACACATCGTGGGCACCCGTCCACGCCTGCCCGCCGCAGTACACGTGCCCTTGGCGCAGCAGCAGCTTCGACAGCCGGTGCCGGGCTCGCATCAGGTCACCGCGGGCATCCTCACGGGCGCGGACCAGGTCCCGGGCCGCTTCCTGCTCGACACTGGGGACCGCGACCGGAGTGATCTCATCCAGCCGCAGCAACCGAGCCAGATGCACCGCGTCCTTGGCGTCGGTCTTGACCCGATCACCACTGGGTCGCTGCAGCTTCGACGGCGCCACCACCTCGCACCGGATCCCGGCCGCGTTCAACGCCCGCGACAACCCGAACCCCGTCGGGCCCGCCTCATAAGCCACCGCCACCGGACCCGGCAGGTCACCAAGCCAGGACCTGATGTGCTCGTGTGACGGGGTCAGCTTCGCCTTGAACAGCTCGCCCGTGACGCCATCGATCGCCGCAGCCGCGACAGATCGTGCGTGCACGTCGAGCCCCACGCTCGTACGCTCGGTGAACACCGGGGCCTCCCACAACTGTTGGATAGGCCGAGCAGGCAGCCCCTACTCGGTAACCCACGACCATTTGTGAGTGAGGCCCCGGCCCGCAACCCCGTCAGACGACGAGATCACTCATACCGTCTAGGCCTCGGTGATCCAGCATTCCGAAGCTTGCGGGACGCGCGGATCTGGCGTGGCCGCCGGCACTGCACGCAACTGTGGGCAAACGTCGCTTAATTGCGTTCCTCGTGCCAAGCAGGCAACAACACAACAGCCAACCGCAATTCCATTTGACCCGCACACCACTCGCTGCGACACGAGGATGCCGCCGATCTGGACGCCGTGCGTCCCGGTCGACTGGAGTCTGCAGGCTGTGAGACACCCTTGGGGGACCCTTCGGAGGTGGAATCGACGGCGTCCCGTCCTGCAAATCATTCGCCGCTCAGTCGGCGGTACAACCCGTCTACGGTCGTCCCGGGAAGCCACTCGTACACAAGAGGTCTCCCGGTCGGCACCTCGACTCGCGCCGCGGCTTCGTTGTCTAGGCTCTCGACGTGGCGTAGTAGCGCTCGGACGGTGGTTCCGTGCGCGACCACCAACACCGTGGTCCCGCGCTGTAGTGCGGGGACCACCCGGAACCGCCACCACGGTTCGACCCGCTCAACCACGTCGGCAAACGACTCAGCCCGCACCGGCCGCCCCTCGTCGGTGGGCTGTGGAGGTCGCGCCGCCGCTGATCGCCGCCATCGAGCAACCCGTTCGGAGCCGAAGCGCCGGTTGGCCTCGGCGAGCGTCATCCCCTGCAGTGCTCCGTAGTGGCGTTCGTTGAGCCGCCAGCTGCGTTCGACGCAGACGTCGACGAGCCCGAGCGTCTGGACGACGATGTCTGCGGTCCGGGCCGCGCGGACCAGCTTCGAGCTGTGCACGACGGTGGGCCGCACCCCGTCGGTGCGCAGCCGCTCGGCGGCGGCCACCGCCTCGCAGACCCCGAGGTGGTCCAGGTCGACGTCGGCCCATCCCGTGAACCGCTGCTCGGCGTTCCACAGGCTGCGGCCGTGCCGCATCAGCACCAGCCGCGCGGCGCTCACGCCCCGGTAGTGCTCGACCCCACGTCGACGGGGTCGGCGGACCGGACCAGCGCCAGGCTCTCGGCGACCAGGAGCTCCGCGTCGTGGTCGAGCGGGACCACGTGGAAGCTGCTGGCGGCGCTCACCGGCCTGGCCCTCTCGCCCAGGGCCTCCGCGACGGTCGCGCCGTCGCGGGTCGGGACCACGTGGTCGGTCCCGCTGACGACCACGGTCGCAGGGCACCTGACCTGGCCCAGCACGGCCAGGGTCGCGGCCGCCCCGCGCCGCAGCTCCTTGGCGGCCTTGAGCGCGGTGCGGTCGTAGGCCGTGTCGACGACGCCGGCCTTCTTGATGTCGTCGGCGACCGCGGGCTTGGAGCGGCGCAGCCAGCGCCACGCGAGGTCCCAGCCGGTGACGTTCGCCAACCCGGTCACGACCGGGTTGACGGCCACCACGCCGGCGACCTCGCCGCTCTCGGCCGCGACGCGGAGCGCGAGGGTGCCGCCGAGGCCGAGCCCCATGACGACCACCGTCGGGTGCTCGCGTCGGGCGTCTGCGACCGCGGCCCGCGTGGCGTCGTACCACTGGTCGAAGGTGGTCGCGTTGAGGTCCTTCCACCGGGTGCCGTGGCCGGGCAGCCGCGGGATCGAGACCGCCACGCCCTTGGCGGCGAGCGCCTCGCCCCAGGCTCGCAAGGTGTTCGGCGATCCGCCGAAGTCGTGCACCAGCACGGCGGCCGAGGCGGGGCCGGCCGGCGCGGCGACCTCGCCGCCGCTGTCGGTTGTGCCCGCCGCCGGCGCGGCCGAGAACTGGGTGGAGCCGCTCGCGCAGCGCAGCGAGAGCGCCTCGATGAACTCGCCGGCCATCCGCTTGGTCACCGCGGTCGCGGCCCCTTCGATCATCCCCGCCAACTTGCCGCGCAGCTCGACCTCGCCCTTGGTGGTGACGAACGACGTGCCGGTCTCCTGGCCGGGCTGCACCGTGAACTCGGCGGTGACGTTGAACTTCGTGCCGCCTTGGCCGTCCTTGCCGCTCGCGGTCATGGTGCCCCGACGGTCGGGCTCGTCCAGGTCGAGCCCGACCCGGCCGAGGAACTTGATCTTGAGCGCGCTGAACTTGATGGTGATGCTGCTGTCGAAGGTGCCGTCCTCGTGGGTCTCCCCCAGCTCGGCGCCCTGCACGCACTCCACGACCGCGTGCGGGTCGGAGAGGACGGCGTAGACCTCGTCGGGCGGTGCCGCGACGGTGAACTCTTCGTTGATCTCGATCATGACTGTGCCTCCACCGGGATGTTGACGGCGAGGTGGACCGTCGGGCGGTCCGTCTCGTTCCAGTTGCGGTGCTCGACGCCCTTCGGGAAGACCACGACCGAGCCCGGCCCCACCTGCGTGCGGCGGCCGAGGATCTCGATCTCCATGGTCCCCTCGAGGATGTAGAAGAGCTGCTCGTGCTCGTGCGTGTGCGGGCCGCGCGGGGACCCGCCGCCGGGCGGCGTCCGGATCCAGCGCACGTCCGCGGCGTAGGGGTCGGCCTTCTCGACCAGCGCCTGCGAGTAGCGCTCGGTGTCCGGGGTGCTGGCGACGCGCTCGCCGTCGAGCACCCGGACGTACGGCGCGAAGAAGTCGTCCTCGGTCATCGGTCCCTCCTGAAGTCGGTCACGACCCGCATCACGTCGGCCACGTTGTCGGCAGCGTCGATCGTCCAGCCCACCTCGCGGATCCGGTCCCGGGTGTCGGGGTCGACGATCCCCTCCGACGCCGCGTCGAACTTGTCGTCGATGTCGGCGCGCGTCATGGGGTTGCTCGCGTGGCCCTTGTGGTAGCCGACCTCCTCCGAGAACACCTCGCCGCCGGTCCGGGTCACGACCATCCGCGCCCTCGGCTGACCGGCGATGCTGTTGCCGCCCGGCCGGAACACGGCGGTGAACGCCTCGTCCTCGACCACGCTGATCTTCTGCATGAGGGGGCGCAACGCGGGGTCCGCGATCCGCTCGGGCATGAACGACGCCGGCGTGATCGTGCCGTCCACCATGGCCACGGCGAGCAGGTAGGGCAGGCTGTGGTCGGCCGTCTCGCGGGTGGTCGGGTCCCACTTCGACGGGTGCAGCGCGATCTCGTGCCAGGCCTGGTAGTAGGTCTCGATCCGGATCGACTCGATCTCGTCGGCCTTGGCGAACTCGCGCACCTTCGGCACGAGACCGAGCAGGGCCTGGGAGTGGGTCTCGGCCGGGAGCTGCTTGAGGTGGGAGATCTCCACGACCATCTGCCCGCCCGGCTGGGCGGGCAGGATCAGCTCCCACGGCCCGGTGGCCTTCTCCCAGAGCCCGGACACCCCCTCGAACGGCTCCTCGGGGCCGGTCATGCCGAGCCCGGCGAGCCGCACGGCGAACAGCGCCGAGTGCATCGCCGAAGCCGTCGCAGCGCCCTTCCACATCGAGAGGTTCCCGGTGCGGGTGACCCGCAGCGGCACGTGCGGGACCAGCGCCAAGGAGATCGCGTTCGCCAGCTGCGCCTCGTCGAGCCCGCGCAGCCGCCCGATCGCGAGCGCCGCCGAGAGGCCCATGAAGGTGCCCTGGTCGAAGCCGCTGGCCCGGGTCGGCGCGACGTTGCCGAGGGCACCGAGCAGCTCGTAGGCGAGCACGATCGTGTCGATCACCTCGGCACCGCTCGCGTGCTGCGCCTCCCCGGCGGCCAGGACCGCGGGGATCATGTCGCTCGGGTGGCCTCCGCCCTGCGCCAGCATCCCGTCGTTCCAGTCCCAGCTGCGGACCATCGTGGTGTTGGCGAACGCCGCGAGTTCCTCGGTGGTGGCGAAGCCGGCGCCGAAGACCGAGGCCGGCCGGTCGCTGGTGAACCCGCGGGCCGCCTCGAGCGCGATCCGGCCGGGCTCCGAGGTGAAGCCGACGATGGCGCAGGCGAGCGAGTCGACGACGCGGTCGACCGCGGCCGACCGGATGCCGGCGGAGAGGGAGCCCGGGTCGAACCCCTGGGTGTACTCGACGAGCTGCTCGGTCACGCGGTCCATGGCCATCACCGCGCCGCCGTCGCGGCGCGCTCGCCCGCGATCCGGCCGAAGACGGAGCCGTTGGTCAGCCCCGACCCACCCGGGTAGTTGAAGTAGAACAAGCCGCCCGTCATCTCGCCGGCCGCATAGAGGCCGGGGATCGGTGCGAGGTCGCCGTCGAGCACCTGGGCGTCGGTGTCGATGCGGAGCCCACCGAAGGTGAAGGTCAGCCCGCAGGTGACCGCGAAGGCCTTGAACGGCGGGGTGTCGAGCGTGTTGGCCCAGTTGGTCTTCGGTACGTCGAGCCCGGGCGTGCCGCGACCGTCCTTCACGTTCGGGTTGAACTCGACCCCCTGGTCGACCGCCGCGTTGTACTCGGCCACGGTGGCCAGGAAGCCGGCCCGGTCGATGCCGTCGAGCTTGGCAGCCAGCCCCTCGAGGGTGTCGGCCTCGGCGCGCGAGACCTGCTTGATGCGGTACTCGTCGCGGAGCAGGTGGTCGACCTTGGCGTCGAAGACCTGCCAGGCGACCTGGTTCGGCTGCTCCAGGACCTGCGCGCCGTACTTCGCGTAGGTGTAGTTGCGGAAGTCGGCGCCCTCGTCGACGAACCGCTGGCCGCGGTTGTTGACCACGATGCCCAGCGGGTAGCTGTGCTTCTGGAACCCGTCGCCGACCGCCAGGTCGCCGTACTCGGGCGCGTTCAGGTCCCACTGCACGGCGTGCGCGCCGGACCAGTTGCCGGCCGGGCTGGCCCCAATGTCTAGTGCCATCCGCAGCCCGTCGCCGGTGTTGTAGGAGGTGCCGCGGACCTTGGCGAGGTCCCAGCCCGGCCCGAGGTAGCGGGTCCGCCACTCGACATTGGACTGGAAGCCCCCCGCGGCGAGGACGACCGCGTCGCACGCGATGGTCTCCTCCTCCCAGCCGGTGCGGACGACCACGCCCTGCACGCCGTCCTTGCCGGTGTCGAGGGCGACCGCCCGGGAGTTGAACCGGGTCTTGACCCCAAGCCGGTCGGCGATCTGGCCCAGCGACTCGACCAGGCCGGGGCCTCCGCCCACGGCCTCGAGCGTGAGCCCGCCCCAGAACGTGAACTTCCCGTTCACCTCGTAGGCCTGGCGGCCGTAGATCGGCACGAATCGGACGCCGTTGCCGCGCATCCACTGCAGCGTCGACAGGCTCCGCGACACCAGGGTCTCGGCGAGCTCGGGGTCGGCGCGGAACTGGGTGACCCGCGCGAGGTCGTCGAAGAACGCACCCTCGTCGTAGGAGCCGAAGTCGGTGCGGGCCAGGTCGTGCTCGGTCAGGTCCGGCACCAGCGTGAGGATGTCGTCGGTCCCCTCGTAGGCGACGCGCATCGCGCCCGCGGTGAAGGTGCTGTTGCCGCCGCGGAGCTCGCGCGGGGAGCGCTCCAGCAGGGTGACGTCGGCACCGGACTCGGCGGCCGAGATCGCGGCGCAGAGGCCGGCGTTGCCGCCACCGACGACGACGACCTTGGGTGCGATGGGCATGGGTCTCCTCGGGTTCTGGTCCGTCACTCGCTGACGATGACGGTCTTGAGCTGGGTGTAGTGCTCGAGCGCGGCGAGCCCCTTCTCGCGTCCGAGGCCGCTCTGCTTGTAGCCCCCGAACGGGGTGTCGACGCCGCCCAGCGGGTAGCGGTTGATCTGCACCTGACCGGCCTCGAGCCGCCGGGCGAGTGCGTGTGCGGTGGTGATGTCGCGGGTGAAGACCCCCGCGGCGAGGCCGTACGTCGAGTCGTTCGCGATCGCGACCGCCTCGTCGAGGTTGTCGAAGGCGAGCACCGTCTGGACCGGGCCGAAGATCTCGTCGCGGGCCACGCTCATGTCGTTGGTGACACCTGCGACCACGGCCGGCGTGAGGAAGTAGCCGCGCAGCCCCTCGACGGCAGTGCCGCCGACGACGATGTGGGCACCTTCCCGCTCGGCGCCGGCGAGTGCGGAGCGCACCTTCTCGAGCTGCGCGGCCGACGCGAGCGGCCCGAGGTCCGGGTCGTCGAGCCCGGGGCCGACGCTCAGCCGGCCCACCGCGAGCGCGAGCCGCTCGGCGTACTCCTGGGCGATCGAGCGGTGCACCACGATCCGGGTGGTGGCGAAGCAGGACTGCCCGGCGTTGCGGACGATCGCCATCGCTCCGGCGCGGACCGCGGCGTCGAGGTCGGCGTCCGGCAGCACGATGGTCGGTGACTTGCCGCCGAGCTCGAGGTTGCAGCCGAGCACGCGGTCCGCGGCCATGTGCAGGATCCGCTGCCCGGTGGCGACCGATCCGGTGAAGGTGACGTGGGCGACGTCGGGGTGGGTGACCAGCGCGGCGCCCGTCGTCGGGCCGAGACCCGCGACCACGTTGCACGCCCCGGCCGGCAGCCCCGCGCGGGCGAAGAGGCGGGCCGCCAGGAACGTCGAGAGCGGGGTCACCTCCGACGGCTTCACGACGACGGTGTTGCCGACCGCGAGCGACGGGGCGACGCCGCGGGACAGCTGCGCGAGCGGAGAGTTCCAGGGGGTGATGTGCGCGACCACGCCGTAGGGCTCGCGCAGGGTGTAGGCCCAGTAGGCGCCGTCGCCGGGGAGCGTCTCGCCGTACACCTTGTCGGCCACGCCGGCGTAGAACTCGAAGTAGCGGGCCGAGGTCTCCACGTCGGTGCGCGCCTGGCCGACCGGCTTGCCGGTGTCCTGGGACTCCAGCCGCGCCAGCCCGTCCGCATCGCCCCGGATCGCCTCGGCGATCCGCCACAGCACCCGGCCGCGCTCGGGCCCGGAGGTGTCCCGCCACGTGGGGAAGGCCGCCGCGGCGGACGCCACGGCCCGGGCCACGTCCGACGCGGTCGCCTCGGGCACCACGGCGAGCTGCTCCCGCGTGGCGGGGTCCTCCACCGGCACCGGATCGCCGCCCGCGGCCGCGTCCGCGCCGTCGACGTAGAGCCCCAGCGGCTCGGCCGCGGTCACCGGACCGGCTCCGGCGCCGGTACGACGACGTCGGCCGGCGCCACGGCCCGGCCGTCGAGCACCGCTTGGACGTTGTCGAAAGCGCGCTGGATGACGCGCGGGAAGTTGTTGGCCACCGCACCGCCGACGTGCGGGGTGAGCACGACCTGCTCCAGGTCGCGCAGCGGTGAGTCGGTGGGCAGCGGCTCTACCGTGGTGACGTCGAGTCCGGCACCGAGCAGCCGGCCGCTGCGGACGGCCTCGACCAGCGCGGGCTCGTCGATGAGGGAGCCGCGCGCGGTGTTGACCACGATCGCCCCGGCCTTGAGCAGCCCGAGGGTCCTCGCGTCGAGCACCGGGCGGTCGGCGGCCGGCACGTGCAGGGACACCACGTCGGCGGTCGCGAGCAGCTCGACGAGCTCGAGGTAACGAGCGCCGAGCGCCGCCTCGACCCCTGCGTCGGGACGGTAGGGGTCGAAGTAGACGATCTCGGCACCGAAGGCACGGAACCGGCTGGCCGCGGCCCGGCCGATGTGGCCGAAGCCGACCAGGCCGACGGTGCGGCCCATCAACTGGAAGGAGACAGCGCGCAGCTCCTCCTTCACGGCGAGCCCTTCGCGCGCAGCCGCCGTGGCCCGCGGCAGCTGCCGGCCGACGGCCAGGGCGAGCAGCACGGCCAGCTCCGCGACGGCCTCGGCGTTGATGCCGGCGGCCTTGAGGACGGCGATACCGCGCGCCCGCGCCGCCGCGTCGTCGATCTTGTCGGTGCCGATGCCGAGCTTCTGGATCACCCGGCAGGACCCGGCGGCCGCGATCGTGTCGGCGTCGACCGCACCCCACATGGTGAGCAGCGCAGTCGCGCCGGCGGCCAGGGCCTGCTTGTCCTCGGGTCGGTCGCCGTCGGCGAAGACGACGTCGAAGTCGGACCCGAAGACCTGCGAGATCACGGCGCGGGATGCCTCGGGCATCACGTCGAGCACCGCGACGACGGGACGGTCGCTCATCCGCGCAGCACCTCGAACAGCTCGCGAGCCGGCTGCTTGTCGACATGCACGCCGACCAGCACCGGCCGGTCCGAGCCGAGCCCCTTCCCGACCGCCGCCCGCACGTCGTCGGCGGTGTGGGCGTCGATGCCCTCGATCCCGAACGCCTCGCCGAGCTTGGCTGCCGAGAGCTCGGGCAGCGTCGCGCCCACGGGCCGCAGGTGCCGCCGCTCCTGCTTGACCTCGATCTGGGTCAGCGCGCGGTCCATCACGACGACGTACACCAGCGGCCCGCCGGCCTCGGTCGAGACCATGAGCTCGGTCGCCCGCATCAGCAGCGAGCCGTCGCCGAGGAAGCCGAGCACCGGCCGACCGCCGACCGCGCGGCGCGTGGCCACCGCGGTCGGCACCGTGTAGCCCATCGTCGAGAGCGCGTTGGACGCGTAGTAGAGGTCGGGCTCGCTCGGCGTGCTGAGCATCGCGACCAGCGGCTTGCTGAAGCCGGCGTCCGCGATCAGGTAGCCGTCACGCGGCCACACCGCGAGCGCGGCGTCGACGGCCTGGGAGACCGAGAGCGTCTCGGTCGGCGGCAGCAGCGTGGCGCGCAGGTGGTCGCGGTAGCCCTGGACGTCCTCGGCCGTCCACACCGACGCGGGTGCCGGATTGTCGGCGAGGGCCGCCAGCGAGGCCTCGGGGTCGCCGACCAGCCGCCGCGCGATCGGGTTGGACCAGTCGGTGAACGTGTCCTCCACGAACGCGACGGCCTCGGAGTCGAAGCACCACGCGCGGTTGTAGAAGTCGAACGGGTCGGGGTCGACGAGGACCACGAGGTCGCTGCGGTCGAACAGGTGGCGCTCGAGCCGGCCGTTGAGGAAGGTGCCTGCGGCGTACGGCGAGTCCGGGTGCACGGTGCCCTTCTGCCGCGAGCTGGTGAAGACCGGGAGCCGCCACGCCTCGGCGAAGGCGGTGGCTGTCTCCGGGCTCACCCGCCGGCGCCGCCCGGCCAGCACCAGGACGGGTCGCTCGGCCGTCTCCAGCCGGGACCGCAGGTCGGCGACCTCGGCCGGCACCGCGGGACGTCGTCCGGGGGCCGCACCCCAGCGCGCCCTCAGCTGCTCGACCGCGGCGGCCACCGCCTCGGTCGGCGCCACCGGGTCGGCCGTGGCGACGTCGTCGGGAACCTCGAGGTAGACCGGGCCCGGCTTGCCGGACATCGCCTCGTCGACGGCGCGGCCCACCAGCCCCGGGATGTCGGTGCCGGGCACCGCGCGAGCCCGCCACTTGGTCATCGGCGTGACCAGCTGCTCGATGTCGAAGCCCTGGCGGGTGACGAACGGGTAGCGGTGCGCCGGGTGCTGGCCGGAGATGAGGATCAGCGGCACCTGGTCGAGGTAGGTGTTGAGCAGCCCGTTCACCCCGTTGCTGACGCCGGGTGCGAGCGAGAGGACGACGACGCCCGGGAGCCCGGTGTGCTGGGCGTCGGTAGCGGCCATGATCACCGCCGACGACTCGTTGAAGGCGGTGACGTACTCCAGCCCTGCTGCCTCGAAGGCGTCGATGAGGGCCATGTGGTCCTCGCCCGGGAGGCCGTACACGCGGCGGATGCCGACTCCGGTCAGCAGCTCCGCGATCTGGGCGGCGATCATGTGGGAGGTTCTCCTGTCCTCAGACCCCGGCCATCACGGCTGGGATGAACTTCTCGCTGTAGAAGGTGATCTCGTCCTCGACGTCCTCGGGACGGTCGAACATCAGGACCACCTGGGAGGCGCCGCGGCGGATGGAGCGACGGGTCACGTCGACCACGTCGTCCCAGTCCTCGTCGCCGCGGTCGAGCAAGCTCTTGAGCCGGCGGAAGCCGACACCGCGCGGCAGGGTGTCCGGGTCGCGGCCGGCGCGCGCGCAGAGCGCGTCGAGCCGGTCCATCCGCTCGAGGAACTCCTCGGTCCGGGCCTGACCGCGGTTCCAGTTCCACTCGTCGGCGTGCCGGGCGGCGACGCCCAGCGCCCGGTCGCCCTTCACGCCGAGCACCAGGGTGGGTCCGCCCGGCCGCACCGGCTTGGGCTCGAACTCCGCGCCGCGGAGGGTGTGGAACTCACCGTCGAGGTCAACGCGCTCCTCGGTCCAGGCCTGCCGCAGGATCCGGCAGGTCTCCTCGAGCCGGGCGACCCGCTCGCCGGGCGGCGGGAAGCGGAGACCGTAGGCGTCGTACTCGTGCTGCTCGTTGCCGGCCCCGAGCCCGACGACCAGCCGGCCACCGCTGATCACGTCGACGGTCGCCGTCGCCTTGGCCAGCAGTGCCGGGTGGCGGAAGGAGTTGGAGGTGACCATCGTCCCGCCGCGGATCCGCTTCGTGCTCACGAACAGCGCGGAGAGCGTCGACCACGTCTCGAGCGAGCTGCCGTAGAGGTGGTCGTTGAGGTAGGCCGCGTGGAAGCCGAGCTCCTCTGCCGCCTGCCACAGGTGGAGGGTGTCCTCGAAGCGCCAGCCCCTCTGGTGCGTCTTCACGCTCCAGCGCACGCGTCCATCTAGGTCCATCGTCAGCAGCGCACCGAGACGGAGCCGAGCGGCCTGAAGGTCGCCTCGTAGGTGACACCGGCCGACACCGGCAGAGGCGCCGTGAGCGACCCCGTGATCAGCGTCTGTCCCGGCTCGAGCGCGATGCCGTGGCCGGTGAGCGTCGCGACCACCCGGCTGAGGGAGAGGAACGGGTCGTCGAGCACGTCGGGCCCCGACGAGCCGCTGCTGACCACCTCGCCGTCGGCCCGCATCTCGACATGGAGCGCGTCGAGCGGCAGGTCCGGGTCCTGCTCGGGTCCGACCACGATCCCCCAGTTGTTGAGCGAGTTGCCGATCCGCACCGCCATCGAGAGGCCGGGACGCAGCCGCGAGGAGTTCACCTCGAACGCCGGCGCGACCGCGCGGACGGCGGCCCGCGCCTCCTCGGGCGTGACGTCGGGGCCGGACAGCGCCGCACCCATCACCAGCGCGATCTCCGGCTCGAGCCGGCAGCTCGGGATCGCTCCGAGGTCGAGCCGCGACCCCGAGGGTAGGACCCGGTCCGCGAGCACGTAGCCGAACGGGCGGGCCCCGTCCGCACCCGCGTCGTCCCGGGCACCGCGAGAGGTCCACCCGATCTTCCAGCCGCCGCGCGCCGCTCCACCGGCCTCGAGCCGCCGGAGCACCTCGAGCTGGAGGCGGGCTCCGTCGGCGACGTCGGTGACCGGGCTGCCGGCCAGGACCGCGGCGCCCGCGTCGTCGAGCTCGGCGCCGCCTGCGAGGGCCGTCAGCGTCGCCACCACCTCGGGCTCCGTGTGCCGCTCAGTCACCACGACCTCCTGAGGATCATCACCAGATTGCATATGACTTGCACACAGTATGTCGTGCCCTTGACCCCGTCAACTCTGCGCATCGCGTGTTCACAGGGCCGACAGCTGCATGACGGATGCCGATGTTGCATGCAATCACTCTGCGAGGATGGTCACGGTGCGCCAGCCAGGCCGCGCACCAGATCAGCGACATCGGCCAGCTCGTCCAGCCGGCCGAGGCCGTCCAGGACGGCGTCGGTCCGGTCCGCGAGCACCGGCCGCGCGCAGTCGCGGAACTTGGCGGCCACCTCGTCCTCACCGAGCCGCGCGCCGGTACGCGGGTCCCCCCGCGGGTGCTCGACTCGACACCTGGCCCGCGACCGGTCCCGGAGCTCTACGACCACCTCGACGTGGTCGCCGGGTTCGGTGGGGCGCGCCGGGTCGGAGGCCACCCGCACCCGCCGCATGAGCTCGCGCACTCCGGGACGTCGTACGGCCTCGTCGCTGAAGGCGTCGGTGCCGAGCCGGCCGTCGAACAGGGCACAGGCGACGACGTAGGGCATCGAGAACTTCGCCTCGAGCCCCGTGGCCGGGTCGGGGTGGATCATCGGGCCGACCTCGCCGGCGGCGCCGACCTGTCCGGCCGGCATCCACACCTCGACGCCGGCGATCTGGTCGGCGGGCGGGCGACCCAGCTCCTCGCGCACGAAGAGCGCGGCGTCCAGGGCGCGGTGCCCCCGGTTGCAGCAGGCGTACTTCTTCACGGCGAGCCCGGGCGAGACGACCTGCCACCCGTCCCCCGCGCGGCCCCACGCAAGCGCGCTCGCACCGGCGTCCGGGGTGTAGGCGTCGAGGAAGGACTGGGCCCCGTCGAGCACGTCGACCGGCCCGGTGAAACCTCGCTCGGCCAGCACCGCCGCCAGCAGCCCGCGGCGCGCCGCCTCACCGGCGTGGAGCGGCTTGGTCATCGTGCCGAAGGCGCGCCGGAGTCCGGAGGCACCGCTCGCCGCGATCCCCCACGCCCGCTCGGTTCGCTCGGCGTCCAGCCCGAGCAGCGCCGCGCAGCCGGCCGCCGCGCCGAGCACGCCGAGCACGCTCGAGCTGTGGAAGCCCCGCGCCGCGTGCGACCCACCCAGCGCCACCCCGACGAGCCCTGCCACCTCGAGCCCGACGGCGTACGCCGTCACGGCCGCGGGGCCGGACGCGTGCCGCTCCTCCCCGATGGCCAGCAGCGCGGGCACCAGCACGGCGGACGGGTGTCCACGAACGCTCTGGTGGGTGTCATCGAAGTCGAGCGCGTGCGCGGCCGTTGCGTTGGCGAGCGCCGCGTCGGCCGCGGACGACCGCAGCGCCGTGCCGGCGACGGTGGCCGGCCCGGCCGCGACCGGGGTGAGCGCGACGCCCCGCACCAGCCGGCAGGCGGGTTCTGCGACGCCGGCGAGCATCACCCCGACCGTGTCGACGAAGGCGGCCCGGGCGTACCGGCGCGCCTCCTCCGGCACGGCCCCCTCGGGCCTGCCGGCGATGCCGGCCGCCCAGGACGCCAGCTCCCGCGTGCGTGTCACCGCGGCCCGAAGGACCCGAGCGACCGCATGAGCGATGCCACGTCCGTGGCCGAGCCGAGCCCCCACCACTCCCCACGGATCCGGTCGCGCGTGGCATCGTCGAGCACCCCGTGGCTCGCGGAGTCGAGCTTGTGGTCGATCTCGGCGCTGGTCAGCGGGCTCCGGAAGTGGCCGCGGTGGTAGCGCAGCTCCTCGTTGAACTCCCGGCCGGATGCGGTGCGGAAGCAGATCTTGACCGGCTGGGCCCGGGTCACGCCGTCGAAGACCTGCCGGATCCGGGTGAACTCCTCGTTGGGGTGGACCACGATCCGACGCATCAGGGGACGCAGGGCCGGGTCGTGGACCCGTTCGTCGGCGTACGACTCCAGCGTGATCTCGCCGTCGAGCAGCGCGACGGTGAGCATGTACGGCAGGCTGTGGTCGGCCGTCTCCCGGTTCTTCGGGTCGTACTTCGCCGGGTCCGCGACGTGACGCACGGCGCGCTCGGACATCTCCACGTCGATCCGCACGATCTCCTCGTCACCGGCCCAGTCGCGCACCTTGGGGACCAGGTCCAGCAGGCCGAGGACCTGGGTCTCCGCGGGATAGAGCTTCTGGTGCGACATCTCGATCACGCTCGGGCCGCCGGGCACGACGGGGAGCCGCGGGTCGAACTCGCCCATGACGTGGGTCATCCCGTAGAAGCCCTCCATCGGCTCCGGCGCCGAGGTGAAGCCGCGCTGTGCCAGCAGCGCGCAGAAGACGCCGTTGCGCACGGCGTACGCCGTGGAGGCGCCCTTCATCATCGACAGCTCGCCCCAGCGGTGGACGCTGAGCGGGAGCGCAGTGGTGTATGCGAGCGAGGCCGCCTGCCCCAGCTGCTCGCGCGTGAGCCGCAACAGCCTGCCGCAGGCGAGCGCCGTGGACCCGCCCATGAACAATCCCTGGTCCCAGACCCCACGCTCGAGCACGATCCCCACGCCGCCGAGCAGCTCGTAGGCCAGCGCCGTCGCGTTCATCAGTTCCGCGCCGGAGGAGTGGCAGACCTCGGCGACGGCGAGGAGCCCCGGGATCATGTCGCTGGGGTGGCCTCCGGCCGAGGCCTGCATCCCGTCGTTCCAGTCGTAGGTGCGGACCATGACCGCATTGGCGAACGCGGCCAGGTCGGGCGGGGCCTTCTCGCTCCGGCCGATGACCGTGGCCCCGCCCGCGGCCGGCCACGCGGTCGCGACATCGGCGGCCGCGCGGGAGGACTCTGCCGTGGTGCCCGCGATCGCCACCGCCACCGAGTCGATGAGGTGGTGCAGGGTGGCCCGGACGGCGTTCTCGCCCGCTGCCTCCAGGGAGTAGCCCAGGGCGTAGTCGACGAGCTTCTCGGTGATGCCGTCCACGTCACCTTCTCCTTCGCAATTGCATCCAGCACGTATACATTGACCGGCCGGGGCTGCCGCGTCAATGCAGGAACGATCGCCCGGTCCACCATGGTCCGGGTACTACCCTGCCGCGGCAACCCGTGACAGGATCGCATACAATCACCACGACCCGCACTCACGCGAGGGGGACCGCATGACCGCTGCGACCACCGGCCCGCTGGCCGGCATCGACGTGCTCGAGCTCCCCGGGCCGTACGCCGAGTACACCGGCAAGCTCTTCGCCGACCTGGGCGCCCGGGTCACCCTCGTCGAGCCACCGGCGGGCGCCGCCGCACGCGGCCGTCCGCCGTTCCTGGACGACCGGGCCGGGCCCGAGCGCAGCCTCTGGTTCGGCTACTTCAACGCCGGCAAGCGCAGCGTGGTCCTCGACCTCGACGACCCGGATGGCGTCACCCGCTTCCGCGAGCTGGTCGCCGAGGCGGACGTCCTGCTCGATGGGACCGGCCACCCCCGCCTGATGGCCGACCGGGAGCTGGGACCGGCGCAGCTGCGGTCGCTGAACCCGCGGCTGGTCCACACCGTCGTGACGCCGTTCGGGACCGACGGGCCCTACGCCGACTGGGAGGCGACCGACCTGGTGCTGATGGCACTGGGCGGACTGCTCTCGCTCGGTGGGTACGCCGACGGCCAGCCGACGCGCGCCTACGGCGACCAGGCGTGCCTCGCGGCCGCCCAGTTCGCCGCGATCGGCACGATGCTGGCCGTGCTGGAGGCCGAGGAGACCGGCGCCGGCCAGCTCGTGGACGTCTCGGCGCAGGAGAGCGTGGTCATGGCCCACGAGAACGCCGTGCCCTACTACGACCTCGAGGGGGTCGTCCGGACGCGCAACGGCGGCACTCCCCGGCAGGCCGCGGTCGGCGTCTATCCATGCTCGGACGGCCACGTCTACCTGCTCGCCAAGGGGCTGGGCGTCTTCTGGCCGCAGCTCGTCGGGTGGCTCGAGGAGGAAGGGGTCGAGGGTGCGTCCGGGCTCCGCGAGGACAAGTGGCAGGACGACACCTTCGCCGCCGGCGAGGAGGGCAAGGCCGAGTTCCAGGCCGTCTTCGAACGGTTCTCGATGCAGCAGACCAAGGAGGAGCTGTACCGCCAGGCCAAGGCGCACCGGCTGCCACTGTGCCCGGTCTACACGCCGGCCGACCTCGTGGCGAACCCCCAGCTCGCGGCGCGCGGCTACTTCGTCGACGTGCACCACGAGGCCACCGGGCGGACCCTGCGGATGCCGGGACTCCCCTACCAGCTGAGCGCCACGCCGGGCCGCACGCAGTCCGGGGCGCCGCGGCTCGGCGAGCACGGTGGCGGGTCCCTCGCCGAGCCCGTCGAGGCGACCACGGCGGGAGCACCGCGATGACCCTTCCCCTGCGCGGCGTCCGCGTCGTCGACTTCACCTGGCTCGGCGCCGGGCCCTACACGACCCGCGCGATGGCCGACCACGGTGCCGACGTCATCCGGGTCGAGTCGGGCAAGCGGCTCGACCGGCTCCGGATCCTGCCGCCGTTCCGTGACGGCAAGCGACTCGACAGCCTCAACCGCAGCGGCTACTTCGCCGACCGCAACACCAACAAGCGCTCGGTGACCGTCAACCTCAAGCACCCGGAGGCCCCGGCGATAATCCTCCGGTTGATCGAGACCGCGGACGTGGTGACCAGCAACTTCGCGCCCGGGACGATGGCCAAGCTGGGCGTCGGGTACGACGAGGCGCGGGCGGTCCGTCCCGACGTGATCTACCTCGAGATGGGGATGCAGGGCGGCTACGGCCCGGACGCGAACGTCGTCGGGTACGGCCAGACCGTCAGCGCGCTGACCGGGCTCTACCACCTCTCGGGGCTGCCGGACCAGGTGCCGGTCGGCACCGGCACCAACTACCCCGACCACGTCCCGGCGCCGATGCACGCGACCTTCGCGATCCTCGCCGCGCTGCGGCACCGGCGGCGGACCGGCGAGGGGCAGCACATCGACCTGTCCCAGGCCGAGACGATGGTCGGGCTCCTCGGGCCGGCGATGGTCGACGCGACCGCCAACGGCCACGACACGATGCGGCAGGGCAACCTCGCCCACGACGCAGCGCCGCAGGGCGTCTACCGGTGCTCCGGTGACGACCGCTGGCTGGCGCTCAGCGTCCTCGACGACGACCAGTGGCGCGCGCTGTGCGAGGTGCTCGGCGCCGAGGAGCTCGCCGGCGACGCCAGGTTCTCGTCGATGCGGGACCGCCACGCCCGCCACGAGGAGCTCGACGCCGAGATCACGGCGCGCACCACGGCACGGGACGCGGTCGAGCTGATGCACGAGCTCCAGCGGCGCGGCGTGCCGGCCGGTGCGATGAAGGACTACCGCGATCTCCTCGAGAACGACCCGCAGCTCAGGCACCGGGGCCACTTCGTGGTGCTCGACCACCCCGAGATGGGGCCGTCGGCGTACAACGCGCCGCCGTTCCGCCTCTCCAGCATCGACGAGCCCGTCCTGCGGGCGCCCGCTCCCCTGCTCGGGCAGCACACCCGCGAGGTGCTCACCGAGGTGCTCGGCCTGTCCGGCTCGGAGATCGACGCCATGACCACCGACGAGCTGCTCGCATGAGCCGGACCGGCGGCACCGAGGCCGTGATCGTCGGGGTCGGCCTCACGCCCCAGGGCTCGCTGCCCGGCTCGACCAACCTGTCCCTCGAGACCGACGCCTTCAAGCTCGCGCTGGCCGACGCCGGCCTGGCCAAGGACCAGATCGACGGGCTGCTCTCGGAGCCGGGGACGACCGACATGCACTGGGCGCTGGACTACCTGCGGCTCGGGCGGGCGCTCGGCATCAACCCACGCTTCACCGGGAGCTTCGCGATGGGTGGCGCCACCGCGGGCAACCTCGTGCAGCTCGCGGCGATGGCGATCGAGACCGGGAAGGCCGACTACGTCGCGTGCGTCTTCGGCGACGCGGCGAAGACCGGCAAGAAGCGCCCGCTGCTCGCCGCCGGCGGCGCGCTGGGCACCGAGACGGCCAACAACGGCGCCTGGGGCGCGTACGGCGCCGCCACCTGGAGCGCCTTCAGCGCCAGCCGGCACATGGCTCTCTACGGCACCACCAGCGAGCAGCTAGGCGAGGTGGCCGTGGCGGCCCGCGGGCACGCGGCCCTCAACCCGCTCGCGATGATGCGCGAGCCGATCACGCTGGCAGACCACCAGGCGTCGCGGATGATCGTCGAGCCCTTCCACCTCCTCGACTGCTGCCTGGTCAGCGACGGCGGCGCGTGCGTCATCGTCACCTCGGCCGAGCGGGCCAGGGACCTGCGCCGGCCCGCCGTGCGGATCGCGGGCTCGGGTCAGGGGTTCATCACGCAGGACCACGAGCACCCCGAGTGGTGGTACGGCCCGCACCAGCGCGACGCCGTGGAGCGGGCCTACGCCGAAGCCGGGATCACCGCGGCCGACGTGGACGTGGCCGAGCTCTACGACAACTTCACCATCAGCACGGTCCTCTGGCTCGAGCACGCCGGCTTCTGCGAGGTCGGCGAGGGCGGGTCGTTCGTCGAAGGCGGTCGGATCCGTCTCGGCGGCGAGCTGCCGGTCAACACCCACGGCGGCCACCTGTCCGCCGGCCACCCGCAGGGCTGGTGGACGCTGATCGAGGGCGTCGAGCAGCTGCGCGGCGACGCCGGGGAGCGACAGGTCCCCGGTGCGGAGGTCTGCCTGGTCGCCGGGCGCGGACTCGTGCTCAACACCGCCTCCGCGCTGGTCCTGACAGGAGAGAGCCGATGAGCGAGCCGGCGAGGGAGCCCGTGGCGAAGCCGCAGCCGACGGTCACCGAGGAGAACCGCCCGTTCTGGGACGGTGCCCGCGCGGGCACGCTGCGGATGCAGCGCTGCGCGTCCTGCGACCACATCAGGTTCCCGATCCAGGCGTTGTGCCCGCGCTGCCTCGGCGACGGCTTCTCCTGGCAGGACCTCTCGGGGGACGGCGAGGTGTTCTCCTCCATCGTCTACCGGCGCGCCTTCCACCCGGCCTACCGCGAGGACGTGCCGTACAACCTCGTGATGGTGCAGCTGACGGAGGGGCCGCGCATGTTCAGCAACGTCATCGGGGTCGAGCCGGGCTCGGTCCGAGTGGGTGACCGCGTGCGCGTCGTGTTCGAGCCGGTCTCCGACGAGATCTCGGTGCCACGTTTCGAGCTCGCAGGGTCGACACCCCTCAGGACATAGGAGGTGGGCCGAGCCGCCCCAGCACCGACTCCACCCAGGCGGCCGCCCGCAGGAGCCCCGCGTCGTCCCGGCGCCGGGCGATGAGCTGAAGACCGAGCGGCAGCCCTTCGGGCGCGAGTCCGCCACTCACGGTCGCGGTCGGCAGACCGAGGAAGCTCCACGGCGAGAGGTACTGGGCGCTGCCGGTCCGCTCGAGGCCGCGAGGTGCGGCTCCCGGGGCGGCCGGCATCAACAGTACGTCCAGCCCCGCCATCGCCTCCTCGACCAGCTCCGAGATCCAGACCCGCGCCCGTCTCGCCTGGACGTAGAACGGCGCGGGGACCAGCTCCCCGGCCCAGTAGCTCCCCGGCGCGCCGTCGCCACGCCGCCGCTCCTGTAGGGCGGCCCCCTCCGCCCGCAGCAGGTTGACGATCGACCCCGCGGCGGCGAGCTCGTCGGGGAGCCACACCGGCCGGACCTCTCCACCAGCGGCCGCCAGCCGCTCGGCCGCCGAGGCCGTGCAGTCGAGCATCGCGGGCTCGGCCTCCGCGGGCAGCTGTCGCGTGCCGATCAAGCCGATCCGGGCAGGCCGCGGCTGGTGCATGGCGTCGAGGTAGCGAGCTGGCGGGTCTGGCAGGGACGTCGGGTCGTCGGGGTCGGGTCCCGCGATGACCCCCAGCACGAGCGCGAGGTCGGCGACCGACAACCCGATGATCCCGACGTGGTCGCGCGACCAGGTCATCGGCTCCAGTCCCGCCCTCGAGATCCTTCCGTACGTCGGCTTGATCGCGGCGACCCCGCAGTAGGCAGCCGGACGCAGAGCAGAGCCAGCGGTCTGCTCGGCCAGCGCGACCGGCACCATCCGTGCTGCGACGGCCGCCCCGGAGCCGCTGCTCGTCCCACCGGGGGTGTGGTCGGGGTGCCAGGGGTTGCGCGTGGGAGGCGGTCGGCCGCCGAGAGGCATGGTCGTCTTGCCGACCAGGACCGCCCCGCTCGCCCGGAGCCGCGCGACGGCGGTGGCGTCCACGTCCGCCGGCGCCGAGTCCGCTCCTCGCATTCGGGTCACCATTCCGCGCACGTGGAACTGGTCCTTGGCCGCGAACGGCACCCCGTGCACCGGGCCACGGAACCGCCCGTGGGCGGCCTCGTCGGTCAGCGACCTCGCGACGGCGCGGGCGTGGTCGAGGTCGACCTCGGACCACGCGCAGACCACCGGGTCGTGCGCCTTCATCCGTGCGACGGTGCGCTCGAGCAGCTCGGCCGGGCTCGCGTCCTTGCGCCGGACCAGGTCGGCCATCTCCGTCGCCGTCAGGTCCAGGTCGAGGTCGCTCACCACGCGTTGGGCTCGATGCGCTCCGGGATGTCCAGGGTCGTCAGCGCGGCCATCGCCCGCGCCATCGGGGTCAGCACGGCGACCAGGTCCGTGTCCGGCCGGACGTCCCACGTCTCGTGGGCCCGCGCGACCAGCCAGGCCAGCGCCTCCTCGGTCGTGGCGGGCACTGCCAACCTCATCCGGCCAACCTCATCCAGCCGCTGCCGCCTCCGTCGTACGACGGTGGTCGGCGAGGTAGGCCAGCGCGTGGTCGAGCGGCACGACGTGGGCGTACTTGCGGTGCATGTCGTAAAGGCTCATCGCGTGCGAGGCCTCGGTGCGGTCGAAGACGCACTCCTCGGGCACGACCATCGTGTAGCGCAGGTCCCGGCCGTCCACGACCGTGGCCCGGACGCAGCCGCTCGTCGACTCGCCGGCCACGATCACCGTGTCCGCGCGCAGGTGGTTGAGCGCCGCCGGCAGCGCGGTCGTCGGGAACGCGCTCGCGGAGCGCTTGCGGAGGACGATCTCGCCAGGGACCGGCGCCAGCTCGGGCACGATGGCGTAGTCGGCCTCGCGGGCCTCGGCCGCCGCCCCGGTCAGCACCGCCGACGGGTCCGTCAGCCGGTTCCAGTTGCTCAGCTCGACCTGTCTGGTCACGTGGATCACCGGGATGCCGGCGACCCGCGCGGCCTCCAGCAGTGCCACGATCCGGGGCAGCGCCGCCCAGCCGGTCAGCCCGAGGTTCGAGCTGGCCGAGTCGTCGTCCATCACCTCGAGCACCGACTGCGGTCGGTCGCCGAAGGCCTTGCGGTAGAGGTCGACGAGCAACAGGACCGGCCGGTGACCGATCTCGTTGACGTTGGGCAGGAAGGCCTTCTTCGCCTCGAGCTCCTTGTCCTGGGGAGTCAGGAAGGCGTCCCACACCCGCTCGGTGCTGGTGTCGTCACCGGTCACAACGCGTCTCTCTCCCCGCCGCGGAGCAGCGTCGCCGCGGTGGCGGTGACGGCCGTCAGGATCACGCTCATCGCCATCGAGCTGGCCACGTCGCCCTGGTCCCAGAAGTTGTAGATCTCGGTCGCCAGCACCGAGTTGCCCGGTGCCACGAGCATCAGGGCCAGGGTGAGGTTCTGCGCCACGGCGACGAAGATCATCAGCGTGCCGTTCGCGATCACCGGCCGCAGCAGGGGCAGCAGGATCTTCCACCACACCACCCAGGGCGGCGCGCCGGAGGCGGCGCCGGCCTCCTCCAGGCTGGCGTGGATCTGCGCGATGCCGGGGGTGGTGATCCGGGTGCCGAGCGCGATCTGCCGGGTGACCATCGCGAGCACGACGATCCAGATCGTGCCGTAGAGCCCCACGGGGACGACCAGGTAGATCAACACGATCGCCAGGCCGACGATCACGCTCGGGATCAGGTGCGGCGCGAAGACCAGGAAGTCGAGCAGCGCGGTGGTCCGCGACCGCGAGCGCACGATCACCCACGACGAGAGCAGCGAGAGCAGCATCGTGAACAGGGCGGTGAGCACCCCGATCACCAAGGTGTGCCACAGCGCGTTGGTGAAGTTGGGCGAGTCGAAGACCGAGCGATAGGCGTCGAGCGTGAAGCGGTGCACGCCCTCCCAGCTGAAGCCGCTGAAGTAGGGCTGGGTCGACGCCCAGATCATCACCAGCAGGGGCGCGGCGAAGGTGACGATGCCGTAGCAGACCATCACGAGGAACGCCGGCCAGCGCCACCGGCGCAGCTGGATGCGGCGCGGCCGGTAGGCCTTGCCCGTCACCGTGGCGAACCGGCTCGACTTGCTGATCAGCCGCTGGTAGGCGAGGAGCGGACCGGCGGCCAGCACGAGCAGCAACATGCCGTAGGTGCTGGACACACCGTAGTCGGCCACCCCGATCGCCGGGTGCACCTCGAGGTAGACCTGGGTGCTCAGGACCGTGATGTGGCCGGGCAGCCCCAGGATCAGCGGCACGTCGACCGCCTCGATCGCGGTCACGAACTGGTAGATCGCGGCGGCGGCCATGGCCGGGAGGAGCAGCGGGATCGTGACCTTGCGCATCGTCGTGAGGGGTCGGGCCCCGCTGGCGGCAGCGGCGTCCTCCATCGTGCCGTCCATCTGCCGGATCGCCGCGCTCACGAGGAGGAACATCAGGGGAGTCATCCGGATGCCCTCGACGAGGATCATCCCGGGCAGCGACTGGATGTTGAACTGCGGCAGCCCGACCGCCGAGAACCCCTGGTTGATCACGCCGTTGTTGGTGTTGAGCAGCAGGTTCCACGAGATGCCGTAGACCAGACCCGGTATGCCGATCCCGGTGACCACGATCACGTACAGAAGCCGCCGAGCCGGGACGTTGGTGCGCTCGATCAGCCAGGCCGCGCCGATGCTGCACACCGTCGCCAGCACGAGCGCCCCCAAGGCGTAGGCGAGAGTGTCGCCCATCACCGACCAGGTCTTGGAGCTGGTGAAGACGTCGCTGTAGTTCTGGGTCGTCCAGCGGGCCGTCGGTCCGAACGGCAGGGAGAGCCCGGTCTGCTGGAAGGAGCTGGCCACCAGCATCCCGACCGGGCCGGCGATCAGGTAGAAGAGGATCAGCGTGACCAGCAGGGCCAGCCACTGACGCTGGGCGAAAGCGCCGATCCGCCTGCCCACACCGGGCCGCGGCGCGGGCCGGACGTGCGCTTCTCCCGTCGGCGGGGCGACGGGGGTGAGGGTCGTCATCAGGTCGGCCCGCTCACGCCGGAAGGATGTGGACACGGTCCACGGGGAGCTCGACGTACGCGCTGTCGTCCTCGACCTGGGTCCACCCCTTCGCCGGTCGGGTCGACCGCATGGTGTGGCCCGCCACCTCGAGGCGGACGTCGACCGAGGGGCCGAGGAACAGCACGCTCGTGATCTTCGCGGCGAGCACGTTCGGGCGGTCCGTGGGCGGCGCAGGGTGGACCTCGATGTCCTCGGGGCGCACGGCCACGGTCACGGTCTGCCCCACCTGCACCGGCCCCAGGGTCCGAGCCTGCAGCCTGCCGACCGGGGTCCCGACCCGGGCCGACCGCTGCATGCCGTCGTCCTCGACGGCCTCGACGGTGCCCTCGTAGAAGACGGCGGCGCCCGCCGCGGAGGCTGCGTGCTGGCTCTTCGGTGCCTGGTAGAGGTCACGCGGGGTCGTGACCTCCTCCAGGACACCGTCGCGCATCAGGCCGATCCGGGTCGCCATCGAGAGGGCCTCGGACTGGTCATGGGTGACGAAGAGCGTCGTGATCCGGATGCGCTGCTGGATCTGCCGCAGCTCGTGCCGCATCTGCTCGCGCAGCGCGGCGTCGAGGTTCGAGAGTGGCTCGTCGAGCAACAGCACCGCGGGCTCGCGCACCAGTGCCCTGGCGAGCGCGACGCGCTGCTGCTGGCCGCCGGACAGTGCCGTGGCGTCGCGGGTCGCGTACTTCTCGAGCTTGACCATCTCCAGCGACGCCATGACCTGGTCCCGGATCTCGTTGCGCCTCAGCTTCTTCGCCGAGCCGTGCCGCAGCGGGAACGCGACGTTCTCGAAGACCGTCATGTGCGGCCAGACCGCGTAGTCCTGGAAGACCAGGCCGATGTCACGCCGGTAGGTGGGCACGAACTTCGTCGGCCCGGCCACGGTCTTGCCGTCGATCGCGATCTCGCCGCTGCTCGGCCTGATCAGCCCAGCGATGCACCGGAGGATGGTCGTCTTGCCGCAGCCGCTCGGGCCGAGCAGGACGAACATCTCCCCGCTGTTGACGTCGAAGGAGACGTTGTCGACCTGGGGTCGGTCACGGTTCTTCTTCGACTGGTAGTGGTGCTCGAGGTTGCGGACGGTGACTGCAGACATGGTGTGACACCTGCTCCTGGTCGCGAGAGCTACTGGCTCGACTCGGCGATGTGCGTCACCATCTTGTCGGCTGCGTCGAAGTCCTCCTGCGTGTCGACGACCGCGAGCTCGGAACCGGCCGGCATGTCCGCCGGAGCCTCGGCGTTGCTCTTGCCCTCGACCTTCAAGCGGCCGGCCTCGCCCTCGGGGCCGGTCCACCACTCCAGGAAGCAGGCCGCGGCATTCGGGTGCTCGGCACCCTTGATCAGCGCGGTGTTGTAGTCGTTGACCGGGATCACGTCGAGCAGCTGGAAGCCGAGCGGCGCACCGGAGTCGATGTTGGCCTGGGCGTCGTTCTGGCTGGCGCTGGTCGTCATGGCGTACTGGCCCTGGACCACCGCCTCGATGCTCGCGGTGCCACCCTCGATCGGGACCGCCTTCGTGGTGTCGAGGAGGTCGTCGAACCAGGCGATCGCCTTGTCCGGACCCCACACGACGGACGTCCCCTGGAGGTAGGTGCCGCGGGGGTCGTAGACGACCTTGCCCGCCCACTTGGAGTCGATCAGGTCCTGGTAGGTCTTCGGGACCTCGGCGGCGGGCACGACGTCGGTGTTGTAGGCGAGGCCGATGTAGGTGCGGCTGTTGCGGACGCCGGGCGCCCCGTTGACCTCGGTGATGTGCTCCTCCGGGGTGCCCGCAGCGGCCCAGTCGTAGTCCTGGATCCAGCCCTGCTGGAACAGCGGGTCGAGAGTGAGCAGGTCGCCGTCCACGACGTCGGCGCCGGGCTTCTTGCCGGCCTGCATCTCGGCGCTCATCCTCTGGACGATCTCGTTGGGCCGGTAGAGGCCGATCGTGATCTTGATGTCCGGGTGCTCCTTCTCGAACGGCGCGATCTCCTCGCGCAGGTCGGCCTCGTCACCGGAGCGCCACCAGTTGACCGCCTTCTCCTTGTCCCCCAGTGCGCAGGCGTCCTTGATCGAGCTGGCCAGCTTGGGGGAGTCCTCGGCCGAGGAGTCGCCCCCGCAACCGGCCAGGGCCAGGGTGCCGGCGATGCCAACCACTGCCACCACCGAAGTCCACTTCGAGCGCATGTTGATCCCCTTACTCCATCTCAGTGACGTCCATCACGACACCCTATGCATACAGAAGGTATGCGGTGTTCAACGGTCGGTCAATAGTTGTTCCATGCAATTTTCAGAACCCCTGCACTTCTCGCGTCAGGCCTATCTGACGGCTGTATAGCCCGAGAGTGCGGGAAGTTGGCGATGCTGGGCTTGCCTCGACACGGCGCAATGGGACACGATTGCATGCGTTTAGCACACAGTCTTCGCCGGTCCCCTGGTCCGTCCCGACCCCTCGAGGGAGTTGACCATGCCCTCTGCCCGGGAGTGGTGGAGCTTCGGAGCGTCCGTCTACCTGCCCAGCGCGCTGTACGGCGTCGGGCTCGGGGCGATCACCCCGACCGTGGTGCTCTCGGCCCGCGAGCTCGGGGCGTCCCTCGCCACCGCCGGGCTCGTGGCGGCGCTGCTGCCCCTCGGGAAGGTGATCGCAGACGTCCCAGCGGGGCTCCTCGCCACCCGGGTGGGCGAGCGGATGGCGATGTTCGTGAGCGCGGGGCTGACCCTGGTCTCTCTGGCGGTCATGCTGAGCGCCACCAACCTGGCCGTCTTCGGGCTCGGGGTCGCGATCTCGGGCATCGGGTCGGCCGTGTGGGGGCTCGCCCGGCACGCCTACCTGACCGAGACGATGCCACCGCACCTGCGCGGGCGGGCGCTCTCGACGCTCGGCGGGATGTACCGGATCGGGATGTTCATCGGTCCCCTCCTGGGTGCCGCCGCGATCGGTCCCCTCGGGCTGGCCGGCGCCTACTGGGTCGACGTCGTGGTGACGGTCGTCGCGACCGTCGCGCTGCTCGCCGTACCGGATGTCTCGCGCGCCCCCGGCGTCGACACCGGCCACCACGACGGCGCAGACGGCATGGTCGCGGTCGTCCGCGAGAACTTCACGGTCCTGCGGACCCTCGGCGTGGGAGCGCTGATGATCAACGCGGTGCGCGGGTCGCGCCAGGTCCTGGTCCCGCTGTGGGCCGATCACCTCGGCCTGTCGCCGACCACCGCCAGCCTGATCTTCGGCATCTCGGGCGCCGTCGACACGCTGCTGTTCTATCCCTCGGGGATGGCGCTGGACCGCTTCGGGCGCCGACCGCTGGTCATCGCCTCGCTGATCGGGCTCGCCTTCGCGCACCTACTGATGCCGCTCAGCTCCGACGGGCTGACCCTCGGCATGTCGGCGTGCCTGATGGGTCTGGGCAACGGCATCTCCTCTGGCACCAACATGACCATCGGCGCCGACGTCTCCCCCACTCGGCAACGTGCCACCTTCCTCGGTGCGTGGCGGCTGCTCTCCGACATCGGCTCCAGTGCGGGCCCGATCGCCATCGGCGGCCTCGCGACCCTCACCGCGCTGGGCCCCGCCACCGCGGTCCTCGGCGGCGTGGCCGGCGTGACCGCCTGGAAGATGCATGGTTGGCTCCGGTCGACCGGACCGGGAACGGAGCGCCCGCCGGCGAGCCCGCCGGGCAGTCCGCTCGACTGATATGTGAGTGCTGGCTGTCAAGGGCAGGGTGAGGCGCCGCCGGGTCGGGTGACCTGGCGGCGCCTCGTCGGTCTCGGGTGGGTGACTGCTTCGCAGCGTGTCTTGGCGACGCGCGGTCGAGACTGATATGCGCGGGTTGGTTACCGCATGACGGCGTTCGGCAGGAGCGCTCCGCTTCTCTGAGGTCGAGCGTCACCAGTCGGTCTGGTGGCTCACAGTCGAAACGTGGGTCGGCTCCTCGCGCTGCACGTCGCAGTCGGCTCAAGCCCGAGACCGGGCTTGGCGGGGCGCGG
>NZ_AUGT01000033.1 GCF_000422805.1 Nocardioides halotolerans DSM 19273
CCGGAGTCCTCCCCGCAGTCCTCGACGGCAACTCCCACGTCCTCGACCTCGGCCGCAAGCAGCGCTTCGCCTCCGAGGCACAACGCATCGCCAAGACCATCGAAACCCGCGGCTGCGAGATCGACGGCTGCGACTGGCCACCCGGCATGACCCACACCCACCACCGCACCCGCTGGGCCGACGGCGGCAACACCAACCTCCGCGACCTCATCTCCCTCTGCCCCCACCACCACGCACGAGCCCACGACCCCCGCTACCACCTCGACCAGCTCCCCACCGGCAAGTACACATTCCACCGACGCACCTAGGCCGGTCCGACCAGCTCCGGGCGCCATAAACCCTCGTCAGCGCCCCTGCGCGCGCCGTACCCTGACGCGTCGGCGACGCGCCTGCCTGACGCGCGCCGGCCCGGAGACCCGAGGAGGTGCCAGCGGTGGCCAACACCCACGTCGCCCTGCTGAACGCCTCGTTCGAACCGCTCGGCAAGGTGACCTTCCAGCACGCCGTCCGCATGCTGTTCCGCGAGGTCGCCCTCGTCGAGGAGCAGCACGGAGACCGGATGATCGGCCCGCACCCGTGGCCGCGGGTGATCCGGCTCGTGCGGTACGTCGCCGCGCACTGGCTCTACCGCCCTGCCGGCTGGTCGCGCAACGGCGTCCTGCTGCGCGACCGGCACACCTGCGCCTACTGCGGGCACCACGCCACCACGGTCGACCACGTCCTGCCGCTCAGTCGCGGTGGCGGCTCGACCTGGCTCAACACCGTGGCGGCCTGTGCGTCGTGCAACCACCGCAAGGCCAACCGGACGCCGGCCGAGGCCCGCCTGCGGCTGCGGATCACGCCGTTCGTGCCGACGCGGGCCAAGCTCGCCGCGGTCTGAGAAGGCCAGGGCCGACACCACCCGCACTTCAGCCTCAGGGGTGGTGGTGGCCCCGACCGGGGCGGGTACCGGCGTCGCATGCCAGCACACAGCGATGAAGAGCTCGAAGCCATCCAGGTGGTCGTCGACCGCGTCAGCTCCTACCAGGACGGCGCACCCGAAGGCACCGTCGAGCACGAGCTGACCGACGGGCTGTCCGAGGCCGGGGTCGAGGTCAGCAAGGAGGACGTCGCCCGCCTCGCGGGCGCGATCGAGGAGCGGCACGGCGCGGTCGACGCACGCTCCGTCCTGGGGTGAGCAGCGTGAGCACCCGCTTCGGCTACACCCTGATGACCGAGCAGTCGGGGCCGCGCGAGCTGGTGCGCTACGCGGTCGCGGCCGAAAGGGTCGGGTTCGACTTCGAGGTCTCGAGCGACCATTACTCGCCGTGGCTCACCGAGCAGGGCCACGCGCCGTACGCCTGGAGCGTCCTGGGAGCCGTTGCCCAGGCGACCGAGCGCGTCGAGCTGATGACCTACGTGACCTGCCCGACGATGCGCTACCACCCGGCCGTGGTGGCCCAGAAGGCCGCGACGATGGGGCTGCTCTCCGAGGGCCGGTTCACCCTCGGCCTCGGCAGCGGTGAGAACCTCAACGAGCACACCGTCGGACACGGCTGGCCCGCGCTCGAGACGCGCCAGGAGATGCTCGAGGAGGCGGTCGAGGTGATCCGCGCGCTGTTCGACGGCGACCTCGTCACCTACCGGGGCGAGCACTTCGCCGTCGACTCCTCCCGCCTCTGGGACCTGCCCGACGAGCGCGTGCGCATCGCGCTCGCGGTGTCGGGTGACCGCAGCGTCGAGCGGCTCGCACCGCTGGCGAACGACCTGATCGCGGTCGAGCCGAAGTCCGACCTGATCGAGAGCTGGAACGCCGTGGAGGGCGCGCACACGATCGGCGACGGCGCCCGCGCGATCGGCCAGATCCCGATCTGCTGGGACCCCGACGAGAAGACGGCCGTGGAGCGGGCGCACGAGCAGTTCCGCTGGTTCGGCGGCGGCTGGAACGTGAACGCCGACCTGCCCACCACCGCGGGCTTCTCCGCGGCGAGCCAGTTCGTCACGCCCGACGACGTGGCGGAGTCGATCCCGTGCGGCCCGGACCTCGACAAGATCGTGTCCACGGTCAGCGCCTACGGGGAGGCCGGCTTCACCGACATCTGCATGGTCCAGGTCGGCGACGAGGGACAGGACCGGTTCCTCGAGGAGGCGGCCGGGCCGCTCCTCGAGAAGCTACGGGCGGCGGCGCCGTGACCACGGCGCTCGTGCTCGCCTGCACGCTCAAGCCGTCACCCGCGGAGTCCAGCTCCGTGCTCATCGGCCAGCAGGTCCTCGACGCCCTCGGCGAGCACGACGTCACCGGCGAGGTGGTGCGTGTGGTCGACCACGACGTGCGGTTCGGGGTCAGCACCGACGAGGGCGACGGCGACGCCTGGCCCGCCCTGCGCGAGAAGGTGCTGGCGGCCGACATCCTCGTCCTCGCCACGCCGATATGGATGGGGCAGCCGTCCTCGGTCTGCAAGCTGGTGCTCGAGCGGCTCGACGCCGAGCTGGACGAGACCGACGACGAGGGCCGGATGACCACCTCCGGGAAGGTGGCCGCCGTCGCGGTCGTCGGCAACGAGGACGGCGCCCACCACGTGTGCGCGGAGGTCTTCCAGGCGCTCAACGACGTCGGGTTCACGCTCCCCGCGGGCGCGGCGACGTACTGGGTCGGCGAGGCGATGCAGTCCGTCGACTACGCCGACCACGACGAGACCCCGGAGAAGACCGCCGAGACGACCAAGACCCTCGCAGCCAACGCGGCGCACCTCGCCCGGCTGCTCGGAGGTGCGGCCTACCCGGCCTGACCACCCGTCGGCAGCCAGTCGTCGAGGTGCTCGAGCAGCTCGGGGAGGTCGGTGTAGACCCCCGCCGCTCCGGCCTCCTCCAGCTCCGCGCGACCGTAGCCGCCGGTGAGCACGCCGTACGCCGGGATGCCGGCCCGCTGCGCCGCCTCCACGTCGTAGACGGAGTCGCCCACGACGCACGCCGACGAGGCCTCGACCCGCGACAGCGCCTTCTCGACCAGCTCGGGGTCCGGCTTGGACTTTTCGGCGTCCTCGGACGTCGTGGCGGTGTCGGCGAGGTCGTCGGCGTCCAGCAGGTCGAACGCGTGCTGCGCGTGCTCGGGGATGCTCGAGCTCGCCAGCGCGACGGACAGCCCGCGCTCGCGCAACGCGGCGAGCAGCTCGACGGCCCCCGGCAGCAGCCGGGTCTCGTCGATGAGCTGGTCGTACTCCTTCTTCCACCGGTCGCGCACGTCGTCGCCGTGCTCCTCCTCGACCCGGTCGCCCGCGGCGGCCGCGACGAGCCGGTCGCCGCCCATCCCGATCGCGCGGTGGATGCGCCAGACCGGCACGCTCTCGCCGACGTGCCGGAACGCCCGCGACCACGCCAGCGCGTGGTGGTAGTTCGAGTCGAGCAGGGTGCCGTCCACGTCGAGGACGACGGTGGCGGTCGCGTCGGAGGCCATGCCCTGCGGTAACCGCTCCGCGCCGGCTGACGCCCGGCGCCGGGCACCAGGTGTGGACCGGACCGCTGCGGGATACCTGCGGCCATGACCACCGCCGAGGCCCAGTTCGTCGACTTCGGCGGCCTGCGTGTGGAGTACGACGCCCGGGTGCTCACTCCGCGCCCATGGACGGCGGCGCAGTCGCGCTGGGCCGCGGAGCTGATCAGGACCGCCCCGCCGGGGCCGGTGCTCGAGCTCTGCGCGGGCGCGGGCCACATCGGGCTGCTCGCCGTAACACTCGCACCTCGGCCGCTGGTGTGCGTCGACCTC
Organism: Nocardioides halotolerans DSM 19273; assembly: GCF_000422805.1. Taxonomy (GTDB): domain Bacteria; phylum Actinomycetota; class Actinomycetes; order Propionibacteriales; family Nocardioidaceae; genus Nocardioides; species Nocardioides halotolerans. Next base: position 3,743 of record NZ_AUGT01000033.1, read on the forward strand.
GACCCGGTGGCGTGCGGCTTTCTGCGCAAGAACGCCGCGCTGGCCGGCATCGAGGTCGACGTCCGCCAGGGCCCGATGGACGAGGTGGTCGCCGCGGGCGAGGAGTTCCCGGTCATCGTGGCCGACCCGCCGTGGGTGCGCACCGAGGAGGTCGGCACGTTCCCGGAGGACCCCGTCACCGCGATCGACGGCGGGCGCGACGGCCTCGACCTGGCGCGCACCTGCCTGGCCGTCATCGACCGACACCTGGCCATCGACGGCTCGGCGCTCCTTCAGGTCGGGCCCCTCGACCAGGCCCAGCGCATCCGTGACCTCGTCGAGCACTACGACGAGCTCGACGTGGTCGAGGTCCGCGACTACGAGCGCGGCGCGCTGGTCCGCATCGACCGGGTCGTCCCCGAGGCGGCGTAGACCGCGCCGAGCGACTCCGACTACGGCCGCAGCTTGGGCGGCAGCACCTTGTGGGTGCCGTCGCACCACGGCTTCGAGGCCGACTTCCCGCACCGGCAGACCGCCGAGACGGGACGCTTCGTAGCGTGACGGACACCCTCGTCGTCGACGACGACGTGGTCGCCGCGCAGCAGCATCGGCCCGCCGGGGCACAGCTCGACGTCGGGACGGGGCGCCACCTCGGTCATGCCGCTGCTCCCCACGCGCCGAGGATCCGGCGCGCGGCCCTGACCTCGAGGTCGAGACAGGCCCAGGCGCCGAACCACACGTCCGGCTCGAGCGCGGGCTCCTCGCGGACCAGCGCGACGCACACGTCGCGCAGGGCGACCTGCTCGTGCACCGCGTCGGCCTCGACGTGCTCGGTGTAGTAGCCGATCAGCTCTTCGGGGAAGCCCAGCCGCTCGAGCCCCTGGGCCATCCGGCGCGAGGGCATCGAGCTGGTCGCCTCGAACGCCGCGAGGTGGCCGACCGCGGCACCGCGCAGCCGGCCCTGGAGACCGAACATCGACAGCGCGTTGTTCTGGTCGAGCACCTCGAACGGCGCCTCGTCGACGTAGACGCCACGCTCCGGCCGCAGACCGCTGGCCGCCATCCCCTGCGCGAACAGGTGGGAGTGCAGCCGCGACGGGTCGCCCGCGCCGTACTCGTCGTACTGCAGCTCGACCAGGGCGGCCTTGGCCGAGACCGGCAGCCGCGGGATCACCCACATCGTGGGGTCGGCCTCCTTGAGGTGGTAGACCGAGCGCATCCGCATCAGGTCCAGCACCTGCTCGCGGGTGGCGCTCGTCTGCACGTGCCGCGCGATCGAGGGACCGTCGTGCCCGGCGACCCAGTCGAAGAACCCGGACGCGAGGTCGACGTCGGGCACCCCCGGCCACCGGCTGCGCAGGTCGGCCTCGAGACGTCGCTCCAGCATGCCGCGGACGCGCACGAGCTCCGGCTCGCTCTCGGCGGCCTCGTCGACGCCGTCGAAGCCGCCGTAGCTCAGCTCGTGCAGCACCCAGAGGGTCAGCGCCGCGTCGTCGTCGGACTCGGGGGCCTCCTCGATCCGGGGAACGGGCGCGGTCGGCAGGTCCCGCAGCGCACCGAGGACCGCGACGCTGAGCGGCCCGCGCGGCTTCGGCAGATCTGTCACGGCCCACCGGTAACCGTTTCGGTGCGCCTCAGCCCACCCGTTCAGGTGGCGTCCGCCACCTGACGCGGCGTACGCCGCCGCAGCCACGCCGTCGTGCCCGGCGCCAGGCCGCGCGACTTCGGCGTTTGGTGCACTGGGCTCACCACCATCGCCGCTCCGTCGGGGAGCGCCCACTTGAGTGCGTGGTAGACGACCGAGAGCGTCTCGGCGCTGTCGAGGAGGAGCAGGCCCGGAGCGATCTCTCGGGCCTCGCGCCACGGTCCCTCGAGGTCCGCAGGCGGCTCGGAGGTCCAGGCGAGGAAGACGGTCACGTCCGCACGGTGACCAGCCGGGCGTCGCGGCACGCGCCGGCCGAGGCGTGGTGGCCGCGGGCGTCGGGTACCCGCCGCACATGAGGCGCCGCATCCCGACCCGCTGGCTGGTCGTCGCGTTCGTGCTGCTCGGCGTGCTGCTGGCGCTGGTTCTCCTCATCCGCGACCTGCGCGACGATGACACCGTGACACCGGAGGACAGCACGCTGCCGGCCCGGCACGCGCTCGCGCCAGCACCGACGACCCCCGGCACGTGACGAGCGCGCCGGACGTCCCCCAGCCCGCGCTGGCCACCCTGAGCCACGAGCGGTTCTGGGAGGACGGCTGGGTCTACGAGCGCAAGCTCGACGGCCAGCGCTGCCTCGCGGTCCGCACCGCCCGTGGCACGAAGCTCTACTCCCGCTCGGGCCGCGACGTGACGGTCGCCTTCCCGGAGATCGCCGAGGCGCTCGAGGAGCAGGCGTCCAGCGACTTCGTGATCGACGGCGAGGTCGTCGCTTTCGAGGGCACGCGCACGTCGTTCGCCCGCCTCCAGCCGCGCATCCACCTGAGCAGCGCGGAGAAGGCGCGGCGCAGCGGGGTGCCGGTCTGGTTCTACGTCTTCGACGTGCTCCGCGCCGACGGCGAGGACGTCCGCCGCCGCTCGCTCCTCGAGCGCAAGCGGCTGCTCCGCGAGCTGCTGACCTTCGACGGGCCGGTCCGCTACACCCAGCACCGGCGCCGCGGCGGCGAGGACTACTTCGCCGAGGCGTGCCGCAAGGGCTGGGAGGGGCTGATCGCGAAGCGCGCGGACGCGGCGTACGCCACCGGCCGGACCGACCGGTGGCTGAAGTTCAAGTGCGAGGCGGGGCAGGAGCTGGTCGTCGTGGGGTGGACCGACCCCGAGGGGTCGCGGGTGGCCCTGGGTGCGCTGCTCCTCGGCTACCACGACGGCGACGACCTCGTCTACGCCGGCAAGGTCGGCACCGGCTTCTCCCAGGCGGTGCTCCGCGACCTGCACGCCCAGCTCACCGACCTCGAGGTGGACGAGTCGCCCTGCACGAAGGGCGCCCTTCCGCGCAAGGCCGTGCACTGGGCGCGACCCAGCCTGGTGGCGCAGGTGGCCTTCACCGAGTGGACCGCCGCGAACCAGCTGCGCCACCCCCGCTTCCTCGGGCTGCGCACCGACAAGAGCGCGAGCGACGTGGTGAGGGAGCAGTGACCGCGCCGTCGAGCGAGGTGGCGGGCGTCGAGATCTCGAAGCCCGACAAGCTGCTCTTCCCCGACGACGGCATCACCAAGCTCGACCTCGCGACCTACTACGACGCGATCGCCGCGGTGATGCTGCCGCACCTGCGCGGGCGGCCGGTGAACATGCAGCGGTTCCCGGACGGCATCGGCGGCATGGCGTTCTACGAGAAGAAGGTGCCCTCGCACTTCCCCGACTGGTTCGCCACGGTCGAGGTGCACACCGAGGACGGCGACCAGCGCCAGGTCGTGGTCGACGACCGCCGCAGCCTGGTCTACCTCGCCCAGCAGGCCTGCCTCACCCCGCACACCTGGCTGTGCACGACCAAGAGCCTCGAGGAGCCGGACCAGCTCGTCTTCGACCTCGATCCGTCCGACGACGACCTGGCCAAGGTCCGCCGGGCGACCCGGATGGTGGGCGAGCTGCTCGACGACCTCGGCCTCACGACGTACCTCAAGACGACGGGCTCGCGCGGCTACCACGTGCTGGTGCCGCTGCGGCCCGCGCGGGACTTCGACCAGGTGCGGGCCTTCGCGCGCCGGTGCGCGGAGGTGCTCGTCGACAGGGCGCCCGAGCTCCTGACCCTCGAGCAGCGCAAGGCCAAGCGCGGCGACCGGGTCTACGTCGACATCGGGCGCAACGCCTACGGGCAGACCGCCGTGCCGGCCTACGCCGTGCGCGCCCGGCCCGGTGCTCCCGTGTCGACGCCGATCACGTGGGAGGAGCTGTCGCGGGTGCGGCCGGCGCAGTTCACGATCACGTCGGTACGCCGGCGGCTCGCGCGGCGTGCCTGCCCGTGGTCGGACGTGCGCCGGCGCGCCCAGGGGCTGGGCAAGGCGGTCGAGCGGCTCGGCTGAGCCGCGGAGGTCAGCTCTTCTTCGCCGCGGCCTTGCCGCCCTTTCGCCCCGCCTTCTTCTTCTGGGCGGTGGTGCCGCCCTGGCTGCTGTCACCGCCCTTGCCGCTCTGCTCGCCACCGTGCTTCGAGGCGTCCTTGCTGTTGGCGATCTTCGCGGCGCGCTGCTTGGACATGCCCTTGTCCTTCAGCGCCTCGTACTGCTTCTCGCTCTTCACGTTGGCTGACTTGCTCGGCATGTCGACCTCCTCGGTTTGGCCGGACCGGTACCCACTCAGGCGAACAGCGCCTCGCCGTACTCGACCACCACCGCGAGGACCAGAACGAGCAGCCAGGCGACGACCAGCACGAGATCGAGGTTCGACCGGACGAACCCTGCCAGCGCCGCCTGCACCCGCCGGGGCAGGAAGAGGTTGTCGTCGCGCACGTTGACGTAGGTCATCTCGAAGAACACCAGCGTGGTCGCGAGAGTGACGAGCAGGCACCAGGGGCACAGCGCGCCGATCTCGAACATGGCCTGCTCGAAGAGCCAGTACGCAAAGCCCAGCGCGATCGTGTAGACGACCTGCGCGGCGAGCATGAACCAGCGCGGGAAGCGCACCCCCGCCAGCCCGGCGACCGCCAGCACGATGACCGCCGGCTCGAAGACGAGCCCGAGGAACGCGTTGGGGAAGCCCAACACCGAGGCCTGCCACGAGGTGCCGACCGTGCCGCAGCTGATGACCGCGTTGAGGTTGCACCCGAGGTCGGCGTCGGGGTCCTTCGCGAGCGTGACGGCCTCGACGGACAGCACGAACGACGCCACCAGGCTCGCCAGCGAGGCGACCAGCATCGTGACCCAGGCGGTCACCTCGTGGTGGCGCAGCCGGTGCAGCCGGGAGCCCTCGACGTCGGGCGGGGCGGGAGCGAGGAGGGTCGTCACGAGGCGGCCGCGGCCTCGATCGCCTCGGTGAGCGGACCCACCTGGTAGACGTTGCCGCCGAACACCGCACCGTCGATCTTGACGGTCGGGGTGCCCTGCACGCCGGAGTCGAACGCCTCTCGCGTCACCGACGCGACCCACGGCCGGTAGGTGCCGTCGGAGAGGCGGTCCACCGCCTCGGCCGGCACCCCGGCGCCGGTCGCGATCGCGGCGATCTGGTCGTCGGTGAGGCCCTCGCTGCCCTCGGCCGGCTGCTGCGCGTAGAGCGCGGTGTGGAAGGCCCACGCCCGGTCGGGCGCCGCGTCGGCGACGACCGCGAACGCCGCCGCGCTGCGCGTGGAGTACTCCGTGCCGCGCGACTGCTCGTCGAGGAACGCGATCGGCCGCAGCTCGATGCGCGCGGTCCCGTTCGCGACGAGGCGGTCGAGCTCCTCGCCGTTGGCCGCCTCGAAGGCACCGCAGGCCGGGCACATGTAGTCGTAGTAGATCTCGAGGGTGACCGGAGCCGCGCCGTCCCCGACCGGGACCGCGCCGGTCGCCGTGAGGTTCGCGGGCGCGACGACCGCACCGGTCACCTCGGGCAGGGTGCGCTCCTTGCCGGCGGCCTGCACGACGACCACCACGATCGCGACGACCAGGCCCACGATGACGAGCGCGCCGACGGCGGTCGCGATCCTCCGCTTCCTCGCCCGGCGGGCCTCCTCGGCCTGCCGGACCTGCCGCTGCGCCTGCGTCCTGGCTCGCGTGTGCGTGCTCATCCGTCCTCGCTCCCACTCCGTGTCCTCGTGACGTTAGGTGCGCAACCAGCACACCTCAGCCGAACGCGACCACTGCGAGGCGAAGGTCCTCGAAGCTCGGGACGATGGGCCCGGCGCCGTACGCCGGGCCGGCGCTCAGGCGACCGGGAAGTCGAAGTACGTGTCGGGGTGCGGTTCGTCACGCAGGGTGTAGTGCCACCACTCGCACTCGTAGGCGGCGAAGCCGCACGCCTCCATGACCGACCTGAGGTGCCGGCGGTTCGCGGTCGCGACAGGAGTCACGCCGCGCGCTCCGTGGTGCGACACGGGATCCATCAGGTCGTGGTCGCCGCCCATCGCCGCGAGGTCGCCGGTCACCAGCCTGAAGAGCGTCAGGTCGACGGTGCTCCCCCGGCTGTGGCCGGAGCGGGTGGCGACGTAGCCCTGCTCGATCATCGCCGGCCGGTCGATGTTCGGGTAGTGGCGCCACTTCGTGCGTCCGTCGTCCGGCTCGCGCGACCACTGCAGGAACCGGTCCACCGCACGCTGCGGGCGGTAGCCGTCCCACAGCAGCAGGCCGAAGCCGAGCGACGCCGCGTGCTCCTGCGCCCGGCACAGGGCCGCGCACAGCGCGAGGGTGCCGACGACGCGGTTCGCGAGGTAGCCGTCCACCGGCCGGCCGGTGAAGTTGTCCCACGTGGCGTACTTCGCGTCCCACCGGATGCCGGGCACGTGCTCGTCGACGTACCCGAACCCGTCGGGCAGCACGTCGGGCAGCACCTCGGTCAGCGTGCTGGTCCGGGCGTTCGTCACCGCGTTCGTCACCGCGTCCGTCATCGCGCGCCTCCCCGCAGGGCCTGGGCCACGAGCCGGTCGAGCACCTCGGACAGCGGCAGCCCCGCGGCGGCCATCATCCGGGGGTAGCGGCTGTAGGACGTGAGGCCCGGCAGCGTGTTGACCTCGTTGAGCACCACCGTCCCGTCCTCCTTCAGGAACAGGTCCACCCGCGCCAGGCCCCGGCACCCGAGGGCGCGGTAGAGCGTCTTCGCCGTCTCCTGCACCAGCAGCCGGGACGCCGCAGGGATGTCGGCCGGGACCACGAAGGTGGCGTTCTCCGACCCGTGCTCGGGGTCGTCCTCCTGGTGGATCCGGAAGAAGCCGTGGGAGAGGTCGACCCGGTCGACCTCACCGGCGACCAGCCCGAACCGCTCGCTGAGGATCGCGCACCCCACCTCGCTGCCGACCACGGCCTCCTCCACCAAGACCTTCGCGTCGTACTCCCGGGCCGCCCGGACGGCGTCCGCGAGCTCGGCTGCCCGCGTCACCTTGCTGACCCCGAACGACGAGCCCGACCGAGCCGGCTTGACGAAGGCGGGGTAGGTGAACCGCTCGGGAGCGGGGTTGTCGTGCGCGCCGATGGTCCAGTACGTCGGTGTGGCCACTCCCGCGCTGCGTGCGACGACGTAGGCCAGCGACTTGTCCATGCAGACCGCGGAGGCCTGCACGTCGCAGCCGACGTACGGGATGCCGGACAGCTCGAGCAGCCCCTGGACCGCGCCGTCCTCACCCCACCGGCCGTGCAGGAGCGGCAGCACCACGTCGAGGCCGACCGTCTCGCAGCGACCCTCGTCGCGGACGAGCAGCCCGCCGACGCTGCGGTCGGGCGACAGCACGGCCGGGCGTCCGTCGCGCTCCCAGCCCGGGCGCGGGCCCTCGCAGAGTCGCCACCGCCCGGCGCGGGTGATGCCGATCCACACCGGGTCGTACTTCTCCGGGTCCAGGCTCCGCGCGACCTCGACCGCGGACTTCACCGACACCGGGTGCTCCTCGGAACAGCCTCCGAACACCACGCCGATCCTCACGTTGGGCACGCGACCGCCCTCCTCTCGAAGCTCACGCAGGCGCGGAGCGAGTTCTGGACCATGTCGCGGACCGCGCGGTCGGTGCGGTACGCCGTGTGCGGGGTGACCAGCACGTTCGGCAGCGCGTCGAGCCGGCGCAGCCGCTCCCCCGCCTTGTCCCCCGCCTTGTCCCCCGCCCCGTCCTCTGCCTCGTCCTCCACCACGTCGAGGGCCGCCCCACCGAGGCGGCCGGCGACCAGGGCGGCCAGGAGCGCGGCGGTGTCGACGAGCGCGCCGCGCCCGGTGTTGACCAGCACCGCCCCGGGCCGGAGCAGCGCGATCCGGCGGCGGTCGAGCAGGTGGTGGGTCGCGTCCATGAGCGGGACGTGCAGCGTCACCACGTCGCTGCGCCGCAGCAGGTCGTCGAGCGGGACGTGCGCGTGACCGTCGGCGGGCCGGAGGTCGTGGGTGAGCACGCGGCAGCCGAAGCCGCGCAGCCGTTCGATGACGGCGAGGCCGATGCGCCCGGTGCCGACGACCCCGACGGTGAGGTCGCCGAGCTCCCTGCCGGGCGGCTCGTGCGTCGGGTCGCGGCCCGCACCGCAGACGGCCGCCTTCGCGTGCCGCAGGACCATCAGCGTCAGCATCAGCGTGTAGTCGGCGACGCTCCCGGGCGAGTACGCGATGCCCTCGACGCGGACGCCCGCCCGCTCGGCGGCGTGCAGGTCGACGTGGTCGAGCCCGATGCTCCGCGTCGAGACGAAGCGCACGCCGACCCGGCCCAGCCCCTCGATCATCGCCCCGGTCACCGGCGTCTTGTGGTTGACGCTCACGCAGCGCGTGCCGCGCGCCAGCCCGGCGTTCGCCTCGCTGAGCGGCGAGCTGGTCGTCGTGGCCACGACACCGAGGCGCGGCGCGAGCTGCTCGACCAGCGCCACCTCCTCGGGGGCGCACCCGAAGACCGTGACGGCGGTCGTCACTGCTGCATCCTCGGGTCGTCGGTCGGGTCGGCGTAGGTCGGCGGGCAGCCGTCGTCGACGGCTGCCGGGCGGCGCTCGAAGTGCCACGGCTCGTTGTCATAGACCCGGCACACCCCGTACGCCGCGCCGTGCTCCGCGAGCCACGCGGCGCCGGACGCGCCGAGGTCGACCGCGTCGCCGGACACGTGTGCCGACGTGGTCGGGGTCGCCACCCAGCGCGCCGCCTCCTGCGCCGAGCCGTACGTGCCGACCGCCTCGCGGAGCAGCCGGGCCTGGTAGGCCGGCGAGCGCCACCCGCTGTTCACCTCCAGCACCACACCGTCGCCCGCGGCTTCCGCCGCCGCATCGCGGAGGCTCTCGAGCAGGTGCTCGTCGAGGTTCGCCACCGCCGGGACGTCGTCGAGGACCGTGACCCCGTCGGGCACGACGCCGTCGGCCGCCCCGACCGGTGCGTGGCCGCGCGGGAGGTGGCCCGTGCTGGCGATCGGGACGGACGGCTCCGGGGTCGACGACGAGGCCGAGGGACGAGCGAGCACGCCGATGGCCACCGCGACAGCGACCGCCAGCGCCCCGAGCAGGAAGATGCGTCTCATGGGTCCCAGTGCAGGCGAGGCGCCGTTGCGACGGCGTATGCGCTTTTCGATATGTCCGCGATAGGCGCGGGTTCGTAGCATCGGGTGCGTGCGCGTGCTGGTGGTCGAGGACGAGCCCTTCATGGCCGAGGCCATCCGCGACGGCCTGCGACTCGAGGCGATCGCGGCCGACATCGCCGGCGACGGCGACACCGCGCTCGAGCTGCTCGACGTCAACGCCTACGACATCGCGGTGCTCGACCGCGACATCCCCGGCCCGTCCGGTGACGAGGTCGCCGCGCGGATCGTCGCGTCCGGCAGCGGCCTGCCGATCCTCATGCTCACCGCGGCCGACCGGCTCGACGACAAGGCGACCGGGTTCGAGCTCGGCGCCGACGACTACCTCACCAAGCCATTCGAGCTCCGCGAGCTCGTGCTCCGGCTCCGGGCCCTCGACCGACGGCGCTCACACAGCAGGCCACCGGTCCGCGAGCTCGCCGGGCTGCGGCTCGACCCGTTCCGGCGCGAGGTCTACCGAGACGGGCGCTACGTCGCGCTGACCCGCAAGCAGTTCGCCGTGCTCGAGGTCCTGGTCGCCGCCGAGGGCGGGGTCGTGAGTGCCGAGGAGCTGCTCGAGCGGGCCTGGGACGAGAACGCCGACCCGTTCACCAACGCGGTGCGCATCACGGTCTCGGCGCTGCGCAAGCGGCTCGGGGAGCCGTGGCTGATCGTCACGGTGCCCGGCGTCGGCTACCGGATCGACGGCGCACCGGCCGCCACCCGCGAGGTCGGCTCCGGTGACTAGGCGTCCGGGCCTCAGCGTCCGTCTCAAGCTCACCCTCAGCTACGCCGGCTTCCTCATGGTGGCCGGCACGTTGCTGCTGGCGGTCGTGTGGGCGTTCCTGCTGCGCTACGTGCCGGCCGGCGTCCAGGGACCCGGGACGTTCGGGCCCAACCGCGGCGACCTCGTCGACGCGTTCACACCGAAGGCGGCCTGGGCGCTGGTCGCGCTGCTGGTCTTCGGCCTGGTGGGCGGGTGGCTGCTCGCGGGCGCGATGCTCGCTCCGCTGACGCGCATCGCGCACGCCACCCGGCTGGCGGCGAACGGCTCGCTCTCGCACCGCATCGAGCTCGAGGGCCGCAACGACGAGTTCCGCGAGCTCGCCGACGCCTTCGACACGATGCTCGCGCGGCTCGAGGCCGACGCCGCCGAGCAGCAGCGCTTCGCAGCCAACGCCTCCCACGAGCTGCGCACGCCGCTGGCCGTCACCCAGACCCTGCTCGACGTCGCCCGCAAGGACCCGGGCCGCGACCCGGGCGAGCTGGTCGCGCGGCTGCGCGCGGTCAACACCCGGGCGATCGACCTCACCGAGGCGCTGCTCCTGCTGAGCCGGGCCGACCGCGGCGCCTTCAACCGCGACCACGTCGACCTCTCCCTGGTCGCCGAGGAGGCCACCGAGACCCTGCTCCCGCTCGCCGAGGAGCGCGGCCTCACCATCGAGACCTCCGGCGACGTCGCGCCGACCGTGGGCTCGCACGCGCTCCTGCTGCAGCTGGCGACCAACCTCGTGCACAACGCGATCGTGCACAACCTGCCCGAGCACGGCGCCGTGTGGGTCACGACCGGCGTCGGACCCCGGACAGTGTCGCTCACCGTCGAGAACACCGGCGAGCCGCTCACGCCCCAGCTGGTCGCCACGATCGTCGAGCCGTTCCAGCGGGGCATCGGCCGCGTCCACGACGACCACGCCGGCGTCGGCCTCGGCCTGGCGATCGTCAACAGCATCGCCCAGGCGCACGGCGGCACACTCGCCCTCGACCCCCGCCCCGACGGCGGCCTGCGGGTCACCGTGGAGCTGCCGGCAGGCTCGACATGAGACGAACCGCAGGGGCCCAGGAGGTATGGGAGTATGATCCATTTCTGTGTCGCTGGAGCAGGCCACTTCCCCGGCTGGCGTGCTCGCCAAGGCGGGCGTGGATCTCCACCTCGAGCTCCACGGCACCCGATTGCGTGCCGGGCTGACGGGTGCCTTGCGAGAGGCGGTGCGCTCGGGCCGGCTTGCGCCCGGCACGCGGCTGCCGGCCACCCGAGCCCTGGCCGAGGACCTCGGCATTGCCCGCAGCACCGTCACCGAGTGCTACGAGGAGCTCGTTGCCGAGGGATGGCTGAACGCTCGCCGTGGGTCCGGCACACGAGTGGCCGACCGGGTCCAGCCACGGCGCCCCAAGCCGGCTGACGACCCGGCCCCGCGACCCCAGCACGATCTCGAGCCAGGCGCGGCCGGCTACGCCGACTTCCCTCGCGCTCCGTGGCTTGCCTCCGCCAAGCGCGCTGTCGGCGCGGCGCCGCACACTGCGTTCGGGTACGGCGACCCGCTGGGCCGTATCGAGCTGCGCACCGCGCTCTCCGAGTACCTGAACCGCGTACGCGGCGTCTACGCCGACCCCGCGCACCTCGTGATCACCTCAGGCGTCCACCACGGCCTTGGTATTGCGGCCCGAGCCTTGAGAACAGAGGGGATCGACACCATCGCGGTCGAGGCGTTCGGCCTCGACATCTACCGAGCCGTCCTCCACGATGAGAACGTCGACATTCCTCCTCTCATGGTGGACACCCGCGGCGCACGAGTCTCAGACCTGGGCGACATGGTGGAGGCTGGCGCCGCCCTGCTCACCCCGGCCCACCAGTTCCCCACGGGCTACGCGCTCGCCCCCGAGCGCCGAGCCCACGTGCTGGAGTGGGCACGCCGGACTGGCGGAGTCGTCCTCGAGGACGACTACGACGGCGAGTTCAGGTACGACAGGCGCCCGATAGGCGCACTCCAAGGCCTCGACCCTGACCACGTCGTCTACTTCGGAACTGCAAGCAAGTCGATCGCTCCCGCCTTGCGACTGGCATGGATGGTGGTGCCTGAGCGGCTCCTCCCAGCGGTCGCCCACGCGAAGGGACGGGTAGACACCGTCAGCATCCTCGACCAGCTCACCCTGAGCGACTTCATCCGAACAGGCGCGTTCGACCGTCACGTGCGGGCACGCCGTCTGGTCTACCGCCGCCGACGCGACGAGCTCGCCGCAGCCGTCGCAGGACGGACCACCGGCGTACGGCTCGTCGGGATGGCGGCCGGCCTCCAGGCAGTCGTCAGCCTCCCCGCCGGCACCGAAGCCAGGGTTCTGGGAGCGGCCTCGCGCCACGGTCTCGCCGTCGCCGGGCTGTCCGAGTTCCTGCACCCGGCCGCGGACCCGGAGTGGCCGTCGCACGACGCGATCGTGGTGAACTTCGCGTCCATCTCGGACAGCGCGTGGCCACGAGCCGTCGCCGCGCTCCGCGGCATCCTCCCCTGACGAGAGCCGCCACCTCCCTCAGAAGTGGTCCGCTTCTTGCAAGCGATATTGGCCCGGGGTTGAAGACCTCTTTCGCCCTAGCGTTGGCAGCACCCTGACCGCGTGGTCTCGGTTGCCTCGACTGCTGACAAGGAAGTCTCCCGTGCCCATTGCGACCCGATCCCCCGCGGCGGACGTCGTCCGCGGCAGCCGCAAGCTCCCGGCCGGCCTCGCACTGGCGGTCTGCGCGGCCGCGTTCTTCACGGTGTACCTGTCGGCCGGCGCGCTCACGCCGCTGCTGGTCGAGTACCAAGGTGACTACGGGTTCGCCGGCTCGATGCTGAACCTGGCGTTCGCCGTCTATGCGGCCGGGTTCCTCGTGGCCGCTCTCGTCCTCGGATCCCTGTCGGACCACCTCGGGCGCCGACCCGTCCTCATCGCCTCGCTCTCCGTCCAGCTCGGATCGAGCCTGATGTTCCTCCTCGGCCACGACCTCGCCTGGGTCATCGCGGGACGCCTCGTCCAAGGCATCGCGGGCGGTGCCGCCACCGGCGCGTTCAGTGCCGCGATGGTCGAGTACGCCCCAGCGGCGAACAAGAGGATCGGCGCCGTGCTCGGCGGCGTCAGCCTCACGGGCGGACTGGCCATCGGATCGCTCGTCGCGGGATGGGCGATCGAGTCGACCGTCCACGCCAACGACGTCGTCTTCATCGTCCTCATCGTGATGACCGCCCTCGGCGGTGCGGGCATCGCATTCTCTGAGGAGACGGTCACCCGCACCACCGGAGCGGTCCGGTCGATGGTCCCTCAGGTCGCCGTCCCGGCGACCATGCGCGGCGAGTTCCTCGCTGCGGCGCCAGTCATCGCAGCGGTGTGGATGCTGGCCGGCCTCTCCGGCGGTCTCGCCCCCAGCATGGTCAGCAGCGTCTTCCACCATCACAGGCCCCTGCTCGGCGGCTTCGCCGGCTTCATCGCCCCCGCGGTCGGCACCCTCGTCGGCGTTCTGTTCGCCAACGTCCCGTCCCGCCGGGCGATGCTCATCGGCATCCACGCGTCCATCATCGGTGCGGTCGGGATCATCGTCGGCACGCTTGCCGAGGTCCTGCCGATCATGCTCCTCGGCCAGGCCGTCTCCGGTGTCGCCTTCGGCGCCTCGTTCACTGCAGCGCTCGGGCTCCTCATCCCGCTGGCCCTGCCACACCAGCGCGCCGGAGTCGTCGCCGCCATCTACGTCGTCGCGTACGTCGCCTTCGGAGTCCCCATCACCATCGAAGGCCAGCTGGTGGGCCCATGGGGCCAGGTCCCGGCCGTCGTCGCGTACACCGCCTTGACAGTCCTGCTCGCCGTGCTGAGCCTCATCGGCCAGCTGCGAATAGGCCGACAGCATCCATGACCCGGAGATCCACCAACCAGAGAACCCAAGGAGCACCCATGTCTCGCATCTGGCTCGCCGGAGCCTCCGGCGTCATCGGCCAACGCCTCATCCCCCTCCTGGTCGAGGCCGGTCACAGTGTCGCCGGCATGACCCGTTCGGAACACAAGGCCGACCGTCTGGCCGAGCTCGGCGCCCAACCCGTCGTCGTCGACGTGTTCGACCGCGACGCGCTCATCGCAGCAGTCGTCGCGTTCAAGCCCGACGTCATCCTCAACGAGCTCACCGACCTGCCCGACGACGTCGACGAGATCGCGGACTTCGGCGACCTCAACGCCCGAGTCCGCACCGAAGGCAACCAGAACCTCCTCGACGCAGCCCGCGCCGCCGGATCCCCCAAGGTGCTCGCCCAGACCGTCGCGTGGGCACTTCCCGAAGGCCCCGACGCTCGCGCGGTCCGGCAGCTCGAGGAGTCCGTCCTCGCCGAGGGAGGTGTCGTGCTGAGCTACGGGCAGTTCTACGGACCCGGCACCTACCACCCCGGTGCCATGCCAGCCACGCCGCGCGTCCACATCGACCGCGCCGCAGCACGGACCGTCGAGCTGCTCGACGCGCCCACCGGCGTCGTCACCATCACCGACTGACCGACTCGCGTCCTCGGTAACGATCCACTCCTTGCCGACCTCTGGCAGTCCCGGGCCGCACAAGTCCGCCGATGAACCTCGTTCCTCCTGGGATCGAGCGGGCGGACACTGGGGCAAGCCCCCGATGCTGACCGCGAGCTCAGCTGCACCCGGGCGCAGGGCCAGGTTCGGAGGTCACGGTGACAGTGATCGAGTTCTTGGTGTGGTTGATCAGCATGGCCCTCGAGACCATGGTCATCGTGACGATCACGGCACTCGTCGCAGGTCATGTCGTCCGGCTGCCGCATCGTCGGACCTCGCGGCTGCAACGACGTCCCGAACGCCTCTCGGTCCCATGCGGCCCATCGGGTTCGGACATCGTCCAGCCCGCAGCCGATGCAAGAGCGCCAACGACGGCACGGGCCGACGACAGTCCCGGGGCAGACGCTGCCTGACCGGGTGAGTCGTGGACGCCCCCAGAGCCGCGGCGGGCGCGTCAGGCATCCGAATCCGGACCAGGGAGGTCCGCGAGAGCGACGTCGACGTCCCGAAGGATCGAAGGTGCCTCCTTGCCCACCCAGCTGCGGAGAACCTCGAGGGCGTCCCAGTCGTTGACGTGCATCCCGGCGACAACGCGGTTCCTCCTGATCCAGAGGGCGGTGAAGACACGCTCGGACATGTCGCCTCGGATCACCACGTCGTCGTATCCGCCTCGGCCGACATTGCCTATGTACTCCATGCCGAGGTCGTACTGGTCAGTGAAGAAGTAGGGCTGACGCGTGTACGGGTCGTCGTCGCCGAGCATGGTGCGGGCTGCGTGGCGCCCTTGGTGGATGGCGGTGTCCCAGTGCTCGACGCGCAGGCGGCCGAGCGTGGGGTGGGCGTGGGTGGCCACGTCGCCGGCGGCGTAGACGTGCGGGTCGCTCGCGCGGAGGCGAGCGTCGACGAGGATCCCGCGATCCACGACCAGACCGGCCTTCGCTCCGAGCTCGAGGTTCGGTTCGGCGCCGATACCGACGACGACGACGTCGGGGGTCAGCGCGTGCCCGTCCGTGAGACGGACGGTGGTCGTTCCAGAGACGTGCTCGACGGATGCGACCGAAGTGTCGAGACGGAGGTCCACACCGTGGTCGCGGTGGAGGTCTGCGAAGACCGGTGCGACCTCGCGACCGAGGACGCGCGCCAGCGGTAGAGCGCCCGCCTCGACGACGGTGACGGCGGCGTTCGCCTGGCGCGCCGCGGCCGCCACCTCGAGGCCGATCCAGCCGGCACCGATGATCAGCACGTGGCCGGCGAGCCTGGCCTTCAGGTCGAGGGCGTCGTCGAGGGTGCGGAGGTAGATCACGTCTGCTCCGGACCGGTCCGCCCGGTCGAGATGCCGCGACGAGGCCCCGGTGGCCAGCAGCAGCCGGTCGTAGGACCACTGGCGGGTCGCTACGGCGACGTGCCCTCTGTCCAGGTCGATCTCACTCACTGGATCGCCGGTGACGAGGTCGACCTGCTGGTCGGCGTACCACTGGACGTCGTGCACGAACACCGAGTCGGGCTCGACGGTCCCCAGCTGAAGACCCTTGGAGAGCGGCGGCCGCTCGTAGGGCAGGTGCGGCTCAGCCCCGATGAGGGTGATGTCACCGCTGTAGCCCTGGACTCGCAGCTCCTCGACGGCGTTGGCGCCGGCGAGCCCGCCGCCGACCACGACGATGTTCACCGTTCCCCCTCGGCGAGCGAGAGGACCTCGGCGGAGCGGCGGAGCCCGTCTGCGAGCTGTCCGAAGAACGCCCGGGAGGGGGTACCTCCGCGCAGGCCCAGGCAGGTGTGCTCGGCCGCGACACCCACGGCGACGCCCCGAGCCCGGCGCTCGTCCCGCGGACCAGCGACGGAGGCCAGGATCACGTGCTCCGCCGCAGTGTCGGTCATGCGGACGTCGAGGGCTTGCCTCGATGCGCGGCCAGGACCGCCAACGCCAGAGCGGCGACCAGCAGGCCGAAGTCACGCAGTGCGACGTCGTAGAAGTCGCCGACGGAGATCAGGTTCACGATGATGCCGGCCAGCCAGCCGGCCACCAGGAGTGCACCGTAGCGAGGCGTGACGGCGACGGCGATGCCGGCGATGATCTCGATGACTCCGACGACCAGCATCGTCTGGTGGGCGTTGCCGGGGACCGTGTCGTTGACCCAGCTGGCGAGGTAGCCCTCCCAGTTGTCGGTGAGCACCTCCGCGAACTTGTCGAGGCCGAAGACGATCGGCGCGATCGTGAACACGGTGCGGAGCAACAAGAACGCGCGGTCCGCGCCCGGCTCGGTCCGGGTGTGGTCGGCAGTCGTCATGGTCATGGCTCACCTCATCCTTCATTGGCGAAACGGAATGTGTTGTTCAGATGCCTTGCGGCCGTGCAACCACCTCGAGGTGGTTGGGCGCGTGGGCCCGTCACGGCGATGCTGGGCCTACCGGCGGACCAGTCACTTCGGACGAACGGCGCGATCTGGCCGGGCACGACTCGCATCGGTTCCGAGACCGCGACCACCCGGCTTCTCGTCCCGGACGCGACCGGCTCGGGTTCCTCCGACAGGAGACTTCGGAGGAACCCGAGTCCCAGCCTCCGCGGCTGCGCAAGCGCGGAGACGGTCTGGGCGACCCGGTCACAGTCGGTATGACAGTCATGTCCGCTCCATCTGTGGCGGCCCGACATAGACCGGTGCGACAGGTTGACTTGTGCCTCCAGCCTTCCGCCGGAAGGACGGACCATCTAGGCGGAACGTCGGCTACTTCGATGGGCGGTCATTGCCGATGACCAGCAACAGCGATGGCCGGTCGATCGTCGGGCTGCCTGTGGCCCTCCTGACAGACGCCTGACCGGCCCGGGACCCCACCGGCATCCGTCCCTCATTGCGGTTCCTGCGTCTCCGTGCGCTCGCGGACGATGGCGTTGCGGCCCCGCATGTCCGGGACATCAGTGCTCTTGCCCTCGGCTGCGACCTCGTTCTGCTTCAGCTCGATCGCGGCGATCTCCGGGTGGTGCAGGTCGAAGGCCGGCGACTCGGAGCGGATCCGCGGGATCGTGACGAAGTTGTGGCGCGGCGGCGGGCAGGACGTCGCCCACTCGAGCGAGCGGCCCCAGCCCCACGGGTCGTCGACCTCGACCAGCGGCCCCTTGCGGGAGATCCACACGTTGTAGAGGAACGGCAGCGTGGACGCGCCGAGCAGGAACGCACCGATCGTCGAGACCTGGTTGAGGGTCGTGAAGCCGTCGTCGGGCAGGTAGTCGGCGTAGCGCCGGGCCATGCCCTCCACACCCAGCCAGTGCTGCACGAGGAACGTCGTGTGGAAGCCGACGAACAGCAGCCAGAAGTGCACCTTGCCGAGCCGCTCGTCGAGCATCCGGCCGGTCATCTTCGGCCACCAGAAGTAGAAGCCGGCGAACATCGCGAACACCACGGTGCCGAAGACGACGTAGTGGAAGTGCGCGACCACGAAGTAGGAGTCGGACACGTGGAAGTCCAGCGGCGGGCTCGCCAGGATGATGC
>NZ_AUGT01000034.1 GCF_000422805.1 Nocardioides halotolerans DSM 19273
CTAGGGCATGTCTCCTAAGTCATCAGCCAGATGGTGATGGCGCGTAGGACGACGGCGCCTCGGTAGGTGACAGCGAGCTTGTCGTAGCGGGTGGCGATGCCGCGCCATTGCTTGTGGTCGTTGAAGGAACGCTCGACCACGTTGCGGTCCTTGTACGTCATGGCGTTGAACGCCGGTGGCCTGCCGCCGGCCGAACCGCGCCGCTTGCGGTGCCCGATCTGGTCGGAGGGTTGGGGGATCACCGCCTTGATTCCCCGGTTGCTCAGTGCCGTTCGGTTGCTGCGTGAGGAGTAGGCCTTGTCACCGATGACCGCGACCGGTCGGGTGCGTGGCCGTCCGCGACCGAGCCGGCGCACGGCGAGCTGGGCCAGCAGCGGCTGCAGCATCGTGGAGTCGCCGGCCTGCCCTGGGGTGAGTGCGATGACCAAGGGTCGGCCACGCCCGTCGACGAGCTGGTGGATCTTGGTCGACAAACCTCCACGGGAGCGTCCGATCGCATGATCGGGCGGCTCGTCCCACGGGTTTGTGTAACTCGATTCAGCCCCCTGTGCGGGCCGCGGCTCGTGCCGAACGTGCGGCGCGAGAGTCGCCGACGGGCTGCTCGACCCGGCGGGTGTTGGTGGCGTGCTGGTGGGCGCGGTTGACCGTGGAGTCGACGCTGACCATCCAGTCGATGTCACCGCCTGCGTCGGCCTGGGCCAGCAACCGGGCGTGGATCTTGTCCCAAGTGCCATCGATCGAGAACCGGTGGTGCCGCTTCCAGACCGTCTGCCACGGACCGAACGATTCAGGCAGGTCACGCCAAGCGACACCGGTACGGAACCGGTAGATCACTCCCTCGACCACCTGCCGGTGGTCGCGAAAGGGGCGTGACTTCACCCCGTCCGAACACGGCATCAACGGTGCGATCTGCTCCCATTGAGCGTCGCTGAGCAATCTCTGACGGGACATGTCAGCAGCAAATCAGCCCCCCACGCCCGGACTAAGGAAACACGCCCTAGGTGACCAGGCCTGCGCACCGGAAGAATGACCGCCGTGGAGGTCACCCTGCTGCTCTGTGGTCTGGCGGTCGGGGTGCTCGTGTGCACCTGGGTCGCGCAGAAGATCGACGTCCCGGCGCCGTTCCTCCTGATCGCCGTCGGGGTCGTGGCGTCGTACGTGCCGTTCGTGCCGGACGTCGAGCTCTCCGAGGACCTCGTGCTGTTCGGACTGCTGCCGCCACTGCTCTACGCCGCGGCGCAGGGCACCTCGCTCGTCGACTTCCGCGCCAACCGTCGGCCGATCCTGCTGCTCTCGGTCGGGCTGGTCGCGTTCACGGCGCTCGGGGTCGGCCTGGTCGCCCACGCGCTGCTGCCCGGGATCTCCTGGCCGATCGCCTTCGCGATCGGCGCGGTGGTCGCTCCGCCCGACGCCGTCGCCGCGACGGCGATCGGTCGCCGGATCGGGCTGCCGCGCCGGATCGTCACGATCCTCGAGGGCGAGTCGCTGCTCAACGACGCGACCGCCCTGGTGACGCTCGGCACCGCGCTCGCGATCGCAGACGGAGGCGACTTCAACGTCGGACGGGTCGGCCTCGACTTCCTCCTCGCGGCCGGCGGCGGCGTGGTCGTGGGGTTCCTGTTCTTCCTCCTGGTCGCGAAGATCCGGCGCCGCCTCGAGGACCCCGTGCTCGACAGCGGGCTCTCGCTGGTGGTGCCGTTCGCGGCGTACGCGATCGGTGAGGAGGTGCACGCGTCCGGCGTGATCGCGGTGGTCGTCGCCGGCCTGCTGCTCGGGCACAAGGCGCCGATCCTGCAGACCGCGCAGTCGCGGATCGCCGAGCGGCTCAACTGGCGCACGATCGCCTTCGTCCTCGAGAACGCCGTGTTCCTGCTCATCGGGCTGCAGGCGCGGGTGATCGTCGAGGGCGCCGGCGACGGTGAGCTGTCGTGGGGCCGGGTGATCGGCGTGTGCGCCGCGACGCTCGCCGCGTGCGTCGTGCTGCGACTGGTGTGGGTGTTCCCCGTGCGCTACCTCATCGTGCGGCCGGGGCCGGACCCGCAGACCGGCCGGCGCCCGCCGTGGACGTTCACGTTCGTGCTCGGCTGGGCAGGGATGCGCGGCGTGGTGACGCTCGCGGCGGCGTTCGTCATCCCCGAGGACGCGCCGCAGCGGGAGGTGCTGCTGCTGATGGCGTTCACGGTCACCGCCGGCACGCTGTTCTTCCAGGGGATGACGCTGCCGTGGGTCGCGCGCCGGCTGCGGGTGCCGAGCCCCGACCCGGCCGAGGACGCGCTGGCGCGCGCGACGTTGCTGCAGCAGGCGTCCAAGGCCGCGCTGCACCGGCTCGACGAGCTGGAGTACGACGACTCGCAGGGCGTCGTCGAGCTCATCCGGCAGCGGCTCGACCAGCGCAACTTCGCCGCGTGGGAGCGGCTCAGCACGGTCGCCGACCGCGAGTCGCCCAGCGACCTCTACGTCCGCATCCGGCTGCTGCTGCTGGAGGCCGAGCGCACCAAGGTCCTCAAGATCCGCGACTCGGGCCGGGTCGACTCCGAGGTGGTCGCCGACGTGCTGGCGCTGCTCGACGTCGAGGAGTCGATGCTCGACATCGCGACCGAGGAGCGCCGCGAGCTGCAGGAGTACTCCACGCTCCGCAAGACCGGCCTCACGTGCGACGACCTCGAGCGCTACCCGGTCGTCGAGACCGTGGCCGACCCGTTCTGCCAGCGGTGCATCGACGAGGGGCTGGAGTGGGTGGCGCTGCGCCAGTGCCTCGAGTGCGGCAACGTCGCGTGCTGCGACTCCTCGGTCGGCCAGCACGCCACGGCGCACTTCCAGGACGCCACCCACCCCGTGATGGAGACCGCCGAGCCCGACGAGAACTGGCGCTGGTGCTACGTGCACCACACCACTGCCTGATCTGGGTCAGGTCTCCTCAGCGCGGAACCTGATGGGGAACGACAGCGCACCGGTGTTGCCCGAGACCGGAAGCCACTGACCCGGACCCTCGGGCACGGCGTCCGGCATGCGCTGCGCCAGCAGCGGCAGCGCGACTGACATGTCGGTGCGGGCGACGAAGTGGCCGAGGCAGTGGTGGATGCCGGCGCCGAAGCCGTGGTGCGGCGGCCGCTGTTGAGTGATGTCGAACGACGGGTCCGGCACCGCCCGCGGGTCCGTGCCGGCCGCGTGCGACAGCATCTGCACGATGCCGCCCTTCGGGATGTGCAGGCCCTGGAACTCGACGTCCTCCAGCGCCTCGCGGGTCACCCAGGTGACGGTCGGGTTGACCCGCATCACCTCCTCGACCGCGTTGGCGCCGAGCTCGGGGCGCTCGGCCAGCAGTGCCCACTGGTCGGGGTGCTGGAGCAGCGTCTGGAGAGCGAGGCCGAGCTGGTTGCGGGTGGTCTCCATGCCGGCGAACGCCAGGAACACCAGCGCGACCGAGAGCTCGTGGTCGGTGAGCTGCTCTGCCTGCACCAGCGTGGTGACCAGGTCGTCGCGCGGGGTGGCGCGGCGCTCGGCGACGGCCTCCTCGACGTACCGCGTCAGGCCGGTCAGCGCCGCCTCGATCTTCGGCACCTGGTTGCCGACGTCGATGCCGAACGACGCCCCGAGGTCGTCGGCCCAGCGAGCCACCTGCGGCCAGTGGTCCTGGGGCAACCCGAGCAGCAGGCAGATGATCCGGGCGGCGTACGGCTCGGCGAACTCGTGGACGAACTCGACCTGCCCGCGCGGGGCGAACGCGTCGATCAGCTCGTGGGCGATGCCCTGGAACGTCGGCCGCATCTCCGCGATGACGCGGTTCTTGAACGCCGGCACCATCAGCTTGCGGATGCGCGCGTGGTCGTCGCCCTCGAGCGACAGCAGCGTCTCCTGCCACCAGTCGGAGAACAGGCCGGAGTGGATGCCGTTCTGCGCGGGCCACCGCGCGTTGCCCTGCCGGAACCTGCGGTCGCGCAGCAGCGCGCTCACCTCGGCATACCGCAGCACCGCCCAGCCCCACGTCGTCTCGACGTACCAGTCCTGCTCGCGCGCGGCGTGCACCTCCTCCGAGGTGACGTCGAAGGCGGGGTCGCCGAGGTCGAAGCGGTGCATGCCGCTGAGGGTAGAGGGGCTGTGGATCGCGCCCGACCACTGTCGGCGGTCTCTCCTAGAGTGTTCACCAGGAGTCAGCACCACATCCAGAGGCGGTGAACATGCGAGATCTCGGGACCGACGGTCGGGCGAGCACGGCGGGCGCCCGGCTGTGCGCGCCGTCGGTCGCGGAGATCGAGGAGCTCATCGAGCGGCTCGGGCTCGACGCGCCCGAGCTCGACGATGCCGAGCGGATCGACCGGATCTCCGCGCTCGAGAGGCTGCGCTGCGCCGCTGAGGCGGCACAGACAGAAACGGTGGCCGACTTCGCGCTCTCCCAGCGCCGGGCCGCCGCAGATCGCGGCGTCCCGCCCGCGCGCCAGGACCGCGGGGTCGGTGCCCAGGTGGCGCTGGCGCGCGGAGTGTCGCCGACGCGCGGCCAGCAGCACGTCGCTCTCGCGCTGATCCTGCGGGCCGAGCTCAGCCACACCCGGGCGGCGTTCCGTGCCGGCCGGATCGACGCGTTCAAGGCGACCCTCGTCGCCCGCGAGACCGCCTGCCTCACCGCTGAGCACCGCGCGCTGGTCGACGAGCAGCTCTGCGCCGACCCCGGCGAGATCGAGTCGCTCTCGCCGCGCCAGCTGGTCGGCCGGCTCCAGCGCGCCACTGTCGAGCTCGAGCCCGCCGCGGTCGCCGAGCGTCGCCGTCGCGCCGAGGCCGACCGGCACACGACCCTGCGCCCCGCGCCCGACACCATGACCTGGCTCGGCGCACTGCTCCCCGTCAAGGACGGCGTCGCCGTGCACGCCACCCTCGACCGCGACGCCCGCGCCGCCAAGGCGGCCGGCGACGAGCGCAGCATCGGCCAGCTGATGGCCGACCTCCTCGTCCAGCGCGTCACCGGCACCGGGGCCGACAAGGCCGCCCCCGTGACGGTCAATCTGATCGTCCGCGACGACGTGCTCCTCGGCGACGAGGACGGCACCGGCTGGGTCGAGGGCCACGGCCCGGTCCCCGGCGACCTGCTCCGTCAGTGGGTCGCCG
The DNA here is from genome assembly GCF_000422805.1 of Nocardioides halotolerans DSM 19273. Classification (GTDB taxonomy): domain Bacteria; phylum Actinomycetota; class Actinomycetes; order Propionibacteriales; family Nocardioidaceae; genus Nocardioides; species Nocardioides halotolerans. The sequence goes on from NZ_AUGT01000034.1 coordinate 5,101, forward strand.
ACAACCTCGACTCCGGCGTCGACACCTGGCTGCGGCGTGTCTACGAGCAGCCCGCCACGGGCCGCCTGGTCGCGATGGACTCCCAGGCGACCCACTTCACCGGCGGACTTGCCGCCTTCCTCCGCATCCGCGACCGCACCTGCCGCACCCCCGGCTGCGGCGCCCCGATCCGCCATCTCGACCACGTCGAGCCACGCTCCCGCGGCGGGCCGACCTCGGCCGCCAACGGCCAGGGACTCTGCGAGCTCTGCAACTACGCCAAGGAAGCCGACGGCTGGAGTTCCCGCACCGTCCCTGGGCCGACACACACCGTCGAGATCACCACCCCGACGGGGCACACCTACTCGTCGAGCGCCGATCCGCTCTGATTGGGCGGGGCGAGGGCCGAGCGCCCGGATCTGCCTATGAGCGAGCGCCGGTCCCCGATGATGTCTCCATGGCAGTAGGCGAACTTCCGGCGCAGCTGGTCGCGATGCTGCGAGCAGCACCCTTCACCTACGACCAGGTTGGGGCGACCGCCTCCGACCGCCCGGCGGGATACGACTGGCTGGAGCGGTCCGCACCGTTGGTTCGTCGAGACTTCGAGGGCGCATCCACGGACCTGTTCATGTGGCGACTGCACGAGCGGGCCGGGCTGCGGGTGCAGACATCGGAGTCACCGCTCCGGCAGGACACCGTGGTGCTCATGCACCTCGGGCTTGGCCCTGCTTCCGTCCGGATCCCCTGCCGAGTCGCCTACGTGATCAAGGAGCCGACGCTGCGCGGATTCGCTTACGGCACCCTGCCCGGCCACCCCGAGTCCGGCGAAGAGCGGTTCGTTCTGGAACAACACGGCGACGGAAGTATCACCATCGCGATCACGGCCTTCTCGCACCCTGCCTCACGTCTCGCCACTCTCGGCGGTCCCTTCACGCGGAGAGTGCAGCAGCTGATGACCTCGCGCTACCTGCGCGCTTTGGACCGTCCCTGATCGACATCCGCATCTGCCGCGACTAGAGCCCGCCAGGGACAGCTGATATGTAGGTCGTTCCTGTCAATAGGCAGGGTGAGGCGCCCGTCCCGATTGCTCGGGGCGGGCGCCTCTGCTTCGTCGTCTGTGGTG
>NZ_AUGT01000035.1 GCF_000422805.1 Nocardioides halotolerans DSM 19273
TCAGACGGTATGACGTGACCGCCTCGGCCTGAGGGGGTTGCGGGCCGGGGCCTCTCACATGCATGTACGTGGGTTGTCGGGCAGGAGTGGCCTGCTCGACCTATCCACAGGCATAGGAGGCCCCGGTGATCAAAGAGCGTACGAGTGTCGGGCTGGATGTGCACGCACGGTCGGTGATGGCGACCGGGCTGGACGCGGTGACCGGTGAGGTGTTCAGGCAGCGACTGGTCCCGGCCAGCGAGGTTGTCATCGAGTGGCTGCGCGGGCTGCCGGGCCCGGTCGCCACCACTTACGAGGCAGGGCCGACGGGGTTCGGTCTGTACCGGGCGATCACCGCGGCCGGGATCAGGTGCGAGGTGGCCGCGCCCTCGAAGCTGAACCGTCCGGCCGGTGACCGGGTCAAGACCGACGCCAAGGACGCGCTGCTGTTGGCCCAGCTGCTCCAGGTCGGGCAGATCGTCCCGGTCCGTGTCCCCTCCATCACCGAGGAGGCCGCCCGCGACCTGGTCCGCGCCCGCGAGGACGTCCGCGGTGACCTGATGCGGGCCCGGCACCGGGTCTCCAAGCTGCTACTGCGCCACGGACACGTCTACTACGGCGGGGCCGCGTGGACCGCCAAGCACACCGTCTGGCTGAACTCGGTCCGCTTCGACCAGCCCGGCACCCAGGCCGCCTACGACGCCGACCGGGAAGCCGTCGACTTCGCCCTGATCCGACGCGACCGGCTCGACGACGCCATCAGCGCGATGGCCGCCGACAGCGAGTTCACCGCCACCACCCGGCGACTGTGCTGCCTGCGCGGGATCTCGACCCTGACCGGTTTCGCGCTGGCTGTCGAGCTCGGCGACTGGGACCGGTTCAACGGCGCGAGCATCGGCGCCTACCTCGGTCTGGTGCCCGCCGAGCACTCCAGCGGCGACTCACGTCGCCAAGGTGGGATCACCAAGACCGGCAACAGCCACGCCCGTCGGCTGCTGATCGAGGCCGCCTGGCACCACAAGGCTCAGTACAAGGTGGGCACGGTGCTCCAGGCCCGCTGGGACCAAGCCACCCCAGCGGCTCGGGCCCGTGGCCACGCCGGCAACCAGCGGCTCCACCGACAGTGGGTCCGCTACGCCGCACGCGGCAAGAAGCACACCATCGCCAACACCGCCATCGCCCGCGAGCTCGCCGGCTGGTGCTGGTCCCTGGCCATCCTGGAATAGGCCCGCGCCCCGCCAAGCCCGGTCTCGGGCTTGAGCCGACTGCGACGTGCAGCGCGAGGAGCCGACCCACGTTTCGACTGTGAGCCACCAGACCGACTGGTGACGCTCGACCTCAGAGAAGCGGAGCGCTCCTGCCGAACGCCGTCATGCGGTAACCAACCCGCGCATATCAGTCTCGACCGCGCGTCGCCAAGACACGCTGCGAAGCAGTCACCCACCCGAGACCGACGAGGCGCCGCCAGGTCACCCGACCCGGCGGCGCCTCACCCTGCCCTTGACAGCCAGCACTCACA